>NZ_JAODUA010000001.1 GCF_025399895.1 Streptomyces sp. ASQP_92
TCCGGGAGTATTGGCGAGTTGTTTTTGGGGTGGGGGCACCCCGTTTCCCTTGCCCCCACCTCCGCTTTTCCTGTGCGCTACAGGCGGCCGGCCGCTTTCAGGTCCAGATAGGCGTCGGCCAGGGCGGGCGCCAGTTCTTCAGGGGTCGCGTCCACCACGGTGACGCCGTGGCGCATCAGCTTCTCGGCCGTGCGACGGCGCTGTTCCTGCGTCTGGGCGGCTGCGGCGGACGCGTACACCGCCTCGACGTCGCCTCGCGAGGCGGCCATTTGCTTGATGTGTGGATCGGCCACCGCTGCCACCAGGACCGTATGGCGTTGGGTGAGTTGGGGCAGTACGGGGAGCAGGCCCTCTTCGACCGCCGCGGTGTCCAGGCTCGTGAGCAGGACGATGAGCGAGCGGCGGGGAGCGTGGGTGAGGGCCGCGGCGCTGAGGCCGCGGGCGTCCGTTTCGATCAGGGACGCTTCGAGCGGGGCCATCGCGTTGACCAGTGCCGGCAGGAGTTCGCCTGCGGCTCGGCCCTGGACCTGGGCTCGTACGCGTCGGTCGTATGCGAGGAGGTCGACTCGGTCGCCGGCTCGGGAGGCGAGGGCCGCGAGGAGGAGTCCGGCGTCCATGGCCGCGTCGAGGCGCGGCATGTCACCGACGCGGCCGGCCGCGGTGCGGCCCGTGTCGAGGACGATGAGGACATGCCGGTCTCGTTCTGGTCGCCAGGTGCGTACGGCGACGTTGCTCTGGCGCGCGGTGGCCCGCCAGTCGATGGACCGGGTGTCATCGCCGGGAACGTACTCGCGAAGGCTGTCGAATTCGGTGCCCTCGCCTCGGGTCAACACGCTGGTGCGGCCGTCGAGTTCGCGAAGGCGGGCCAGGCGGGACGGCAGGTGCTTGCGGCTGGTGAACGGCGGCAGGACGCGTACGGACCAGGGGACCTGGTGGCTGCCCTGGCGGGCGGCCAGGCCGAGGGGGCCGTACGACCGGACCGTGACGCGGTCCGCCTGGCGGTCGCCGCGGCGCTTCGGACGCAGGGGGGTGGTCACGCGGCTTCGTTCTCCGGCCGGGATCGTCAACGGGTGCCGCGAGGCGGCCTGTTCGGCGTCGGACGACCAGCTGCTGGGGGGCCAGGCGTCCCTGAGCTCGGCGCGGAGACGGCGGTTGGATGGGTTGGTGATGGTGAGGGCGACTGAGGCCGCGTCACCCAGTCGAACTGATGTGTCACCACTTCGAGTGAACTGGAGCTTTCGCACTGGCGCGGCGCAGGCGTAGTCGCACAGAATTGCGAGTGCAAGGGGAGCGTTGACCGCGAGCATGCCGGCCCAGCCCGGGGCGAAGACACCGACCGGGATGGAGCCGAGGGCGGCAAGGAGTGCGGAGCGTCCGGTGAGGGCCATGGGGTCGCCTCAGCGGGGCACGGGGACGTGGGCGAGAACGGAAGTGATGACGGAGTCGGCGGTGACGCCCTCCATCTCGGCTTCGGGGCGCAGTTGGATTCGGTGGCGAAGTGTGGGGAGTGCCAGGGCTTTGACATCGTCCGGGATGACGTAGTCCCGGCCGGTGAGCCAGGCCCAGGCCCGGGCCGTGGAGAGCAGGGCGGTGGCGCCTCGCGGGGAGACCCCGAGGCTGAGCGAGGGGGATTCACGCGTGGCACGACAGATATCGACGACATAGCCGGTGATCTCGGGTGAGACCGAGGTCTTGGCGACGGCGGCGCGGGCGGCTTGGAGGTCCCCGGGGCCGGCCACGGGGCGCAGTCCCGCCCCCTTCAGGTCGCGGGGGTTGAAGCCGTTCGCGTGCCGGGCCAGGACGTCTATCTCGTCCTGGCGCGAGGGCAGCGGGACCGTCAACTTCAGTAGAAAGCGGTCGAGTTGGGCCTCGGGCAGGGGGTACGTGCCTTCGTACTCGACGGGGTTCTGGGTTGCGGCCACCAGGAACGGGTCGGGCAGGAGGCGTGGCGTGCCGTCGACCGTGACCTGACGTTCCTCCATGGCTTCGAGCAGGGACGACTGGGTCTTGGGCGGGGTCCGGTTGATCTCGTCCGCGAGCAGCAGATTGGTGAACACCGGGCCGGGCTGGAAGGAGAACTCTGCCGTACGGGCGTCGTAGATGAGCGAGCCGGTCACGTCGCTCGGCATCAGGTCGGGGGTGAACTGGACACGCTTGGTGTCGAGTTGGAGGGAGGCGGCCAAGGCGCGCACCAGGAGGGTCTTGGCAACGCCCGGTACGCCTTCGAGCAGCACATGGCCGCGGCACAGGAGGGCGACAACAAGGCCGGTGACGACGGAGTCCTGGCCGACGACGGCCTTGGCGATCTCGGCGCGCAGGGCTTCGAGGGAAGCGCGGGCGTCGTCCGGGGTCGCGGTGGTCTCCGGGGTGCGGTCGCTCATGAAGTGCGTACCTCTCGTTCGAGGGCGTCCAGTTCGTCCGCGAGGCGGACAAGTGCGGTGTCATCGGCCGGGGTTGGGCCGAAGAGAAGGGAAAGGGGGTCGCGGCCGGTCGCGGGGAGCCGGGCGGAGACGGCCGGGACGAGGATCTCGGGGGAGTGTGCCGCCGAGGCGGCCACGCCGAGCAGGGGAGCCAGTCGGGTGCGGGCGGCGGAGCGGAGGGTTTGGGCCGCGCGGTCGCGGGCGTTGGCCTTGCGGTAGAGGCGGGCGCGGCCCTCGGTCGTCTCGGAGGCGCGGACGGCGACGGGAAGTCGCTCGGTGACGAGCGGGCCGAGTCGGCGGGCGCGCCAGATGGCGGCCAGTGCGGCGGCGACGGCGAGTTGGAGGGTGGCCCAGAGCCATCCGGACGGGATCAGGTCGAAGAACGAGCGTTTGCCGCCGTCGGTGGCGGACGCGTCACCCAGCGAGGGGAGGTACCAGACCAGATGGGGGCGAGTGCCGAGCAGGTGCAGGGCGAGGGAGGCGTTGCCCTCTTCGTCGAGGTGGTGGTTGACGAGGAGGTCCGGGGCGCCGAGCAGGACGGTGTCGCCCCGACCGTGCTCCGGGATGCGGAGCACGGTGGGGAGGCCGGCGGCCGGGTAGCAGCCGTCGCTGCGCTCGTCGGGGGCCGAGTAGCGGATGCCTCCGGTGTTCGCGCGGCCCGCACGGGTCGCGGCGGGCTGGGTGCAGCCGGGGTCGCGCGGCTTGACGGCGGCGGAGCTTTCGGCGTGGACGCCGGGGGCGAGGATGTCGAGCGAAGGCGCGTCGGGGGCGATGAGGATCGTACGGCCGCCGGATTCGGCGGTGGCGGTGCGCAGTTGGCGCTGCTGACCCTCGGTCAGGAGGTCGGGGACCGTGATCAGGAGGGTGGTGTCGGGGCCGGCGGCGGTCGTCGCCTCGTCGAGGGTGGTGACCACGCGGGTCGCGACGCCCTGGGAGGTGAGGAGCTGGGCGACGGCCCGGGTGCCGTTCTGGTCGGCGGAGCGCGGATCGAGGCTGCCGTGCTGGGAGTCGGTGGTGTGCAGTGCGGCGAGCACGACGCCGGCCGCTATGAGGATGACGAGCGTGAGGACCAGTCCGCGGGTCCGGGTCCACAGCTGGCGGGCGGTGGCCGAGGTGGAGGTGGGAGCGGTCGCGGTGGCGGTCATGCGCTGACCCCCTGGGCCGCGTCGTTCAGCGCGGGCTTTGCGGCGCGGAGGTCCCGGTCGAGGTCGCGCAGCCGTATGTATGCCGCCTCGTCGGCGGTGCGGCCGCCGTATGTGACGTCGTCGAACGCCCGGGCCGCGGCGCGGAGTCGGACGGCGTGGCCGGGCAGGGGGCGGCCCGCTTCGGCGGCGGCCTCGTCGGCGGTCCGCCCGGGGCGCGGGTCGAGGAGGGCGCGTTCTTCGAGCGAGCGGACGATGGCGCGCATTTGTTCCTGGACGGCCGCGTTCCAGCGGAGGGCGTTGGCATGTGCCTCGGCCGCGGTGCGGTGTTCGGCGGCGCTGCGGGGGCGATCGTCGAAGACGGTGCCGCCCGAGGAGATGGCCCGCTGCGGGGTGCCGAGTCGCCACCACAGGGCGGCGACCAGGCAGATCACGACGACGGCCAGCATGATCAGGCCGAGCGGGCCCCCTGGCGTGGCCCCGGATGCCGAGTCGAAGAGTCCCCCGACCCAGTCCCAGAACGTGTCGAGGGCGCGCTGGAGGAGACTCGGGTCGTGCTGGTGGTACGCCGGGTCGGACAGTTCGCGCCGGGCCGCCTCGCGTGCGAGATCGCGTCCGATGTCCACCGGAGGCGTGCCGGATGCGCCGGTCAGTACGTGTGTCGCGATGAAGCCCCCCGCTTCTGACACTGCATCAGCTCCCGGACGTTTCGTAGCCGGGAATGCCTGCGGCGCGGGCGAGTTCCATGTCGAGTGCCTCACGGCGGATCCGCTGGTCGATATAGAGCAGGACGCTGACGCCGGCCACGATGGGGTAGGTGATCGCGGACCCGATGACGGCCCCCACGCCCGAGATGATCAGGTAGGTCCAGCTGAAATCGGTGGCGGTTCCGTCGAGGAGGTTGCTCAGGGTGTTGCCGTCCGCCGCGGCCGCGCCGAAGGTGAACGGCATCATGATGATCATCGAGACGATGGCGACCAGGACCGATGCCAGCAGGGTGACACCCAGGATGCGCCACCAGGAGCCCTTGACGAGCTTCGCGGAGCGGCGCAGGGACTGGACGATGCTCTGCCGTTCCAGCATCAGGGCCGGTGCGGCAAGGCAGAAGCGGACGTACAGCCACAGTGCGACCACCGACGTGGCCAGACCGCCGAGCACGGCCAGCGCGGCGCCGCCGGCCCCGCCGAGGAGCGCCCCGGGCAGCACGCCGAGCGCGACGATCCCGCCGCACATGACGAACAGGAGGGCCAGCAGGCCGAGCAGGCTCAGCAACCGCGGGCGGGCCTCGGCCCAGGCGTCGCCCAGGGTCACCGGCCGGCCGAGCACGGAGCGGCTGACCACGATGGTCAGGACGGCCGTGGTGAACAGCGTGGCCAACTGCCCGATGATCAGGGGCGGAACGAGGTCGACGAAGCTGGACTGCATGGCGTCGAAGGCCTGGCGGATGGCCTCGCTGCCGGTGGCATCCGGGTCGATCGCGGTCGGCGCCGGCAGGATGAAGCGGGTGGCCAGGATCTGGGCGATCTGCGAGACCACGGCGACGACCAGGGTGAGGCCGAGGACCGTGCGCCAGTGGGCACGGGCGGTGGAGACCGCGCCGTCGAGGATCTCTCCGACGCCCAGCGGCCGCAGCGGGATGACGCCCGGCTTGGCGGCGGGCGGACGGCCGTAGTTCTGGTTCCAGTTGCCGCCCGGCGGCTGCTGCCCCGGTACCTGCCCCCAGCCCTGGCCCTGGGGCGGGGTGCCCCAGCCCGGGGTCTGCTGCGGGGGCGACGGATCGGCGCCCGGCGAGGACCACTGGGCGGCCGGGGGCTGCTCCTGCGACCACTTGGAGGTGGCACGGGCCCGGTCCGAGGGCTCCGGTGCCGCGGGCGTGCCGGAGTTGTCACCGTCGGAGGGGGCCGATCCGGGCGAGGCCCAGCCCGGGGAGTCATTCACGGTCGTCCACCTCGTGGCTTGGTCGCGGAACCGGCTGCGCGCGCCGGCTCATTCGGGTTGGCTGCCATCGTGTCACGTGGATCCCGGCCACGGACCGGCCCCCGTACTCCCCGTATCCCGTCGGCACCTTCTTTTGTCCGCCGCTCACGGGGCAGACTGGGCGGATGGCTGATCAGGACGTGCGAACCACCAAGGGGCCCGGTCCTTCGGGAATACCGTCGTTGCGCTGGGACGAGCCACCGGAGGGGCCCGTGCTGGTCCTGCTGGACCAGACCCGGCTGCCCGCCGAGGAGGTGGAGCTGGTCTGCACGGATGTGCCGGGGCTGGTGCTGGCCATCCAGAAGCTGGCGGTACGCGGCGCCCCGCTGCTCGGCATCGCCGGGGCCTACGGGGTGGCGCTGGCCGCGGCCCGTGGCTACGACGTGGACGAGGCGGCGGCGCTGCTCGCGGAGGCCCGGCCCACCGCGGTCAACCTCGGGTACGGGGTGCGGCTGGCCGCCGGGGCCTACCGGGCCGCGGCGGAGAAGGGTGCAGGACCCGCGGAGGCCGGGGCCGCGGCGCTGGGGGCCGCCAAGGCCCTGCACCGGGCGGACGCCGAGGCCAGCGCCAGGATGGCCCGGCACGGGCTCGCGCTGCTCGACGAACTGCTGCCGGGCGGCAGCCATCGCGTCCTCACCCACTGCAACACCGGCCGTCTGGTCTCCGGAGGCGAGGGCACCGCCTTCGCGGTCGCGCTGGCCGCGCACCGGGCCGGCCGGCTGCGGCGCCTGTGGGTCGACGAGACGCGGCCGCTGCTCCAGGGTGCGCGGCTGACGGCGTACGAGGCGGCGGGCAGTGGGATGGCGTACAGCTTGCTGAGCGACAATGCGGCGGGCTCCCTGTTCGCGGCGGGCGAGGTGGACGCCGTCCTCATCGGCGCCGACCGCATCGCGGCCGACGGCTCGGTGGCGAACAAGGTGGGCAGCTATCCGCTCGCCGTGCTCGCCAAGTACCACCACGTGCCGTTCATCGTGGTCGCGCCCGTCACCACCGTGGATCTGGAGACTCCCGACGGCGCTTCGATCGAGGTCGAACAGCGGCCCGGCCAAGAGGTGACAGAGTTCACTGCGCCGCAGGTTCCGGGCAGTGGCTGGGGGTCCGGTTCCGGCCATTCCGTGGCCCCGCTGGGGACCCAGGCGTACAACCCCGCCTTCGATGTGACACCGCCGGAACTGGTCACGGCGATCGTCACGGAGGAGGGTGTGCTGTCCCCGGTGACAGGCGGCGGGCTGAGGGAGCTGTGTGCCAGGTCACGCCAGGTAACGATTAGCTAATGGGATGATGACGTTTATGAAGGGACGCGTCCTTGTCGTCGACGACGACACCGCACTGGCCGAGATGCTCGGCATTGTGTTGCGTGGAGAAGGTTTTGAGCCGTCGTTCGTAGCGGATGGCGACAAGGCACTGGCGGCATTCCGTGACGCCAAGCCCGACCTGGTGCTGCTCGATCTCATGCTGCCCGGACGGGACGGCATCGAGGTCTGCAGGCTGATCAGGGCCGAGTCGGGTGTGCCGATCGTCATGCTCACCGCCAAGAGCGACACCGTGGACGTGGTGGTCGGCCTGGAGTCGGGGGCCGACGACTACATCGTGAAGCCGTTCAAGCCGAAGGAGCTGGTCGCCCGGATCCGGGCCCGGCTGCGCCGGTCCGAGGAGCCGGCGCCGGAGCAGCTCGCCATCGGCGATCTGGTCATCGACGTGGCAGGTCACTCGGTGAAGCGGGACGGGCAGTCGATCGCACTGACCCCGCTCGAGTTCGACCTGTTGGTCGCGCTCGCCCGGAAGCCGTGGCAGGTGTTCACTCGAGAAGTACTCCTGGAACAGGTCTGGGGCTACCGCCACGCGGCCGACACCCGCCTGGTCAACGTCCATGTCCAGCGGCTTCGCTCGAAGGTCGAGAAGGACCCCGAGCGGCCGGAGATCGTGGTGACCGTCCGCGGGGTCGGTTACAAGGCAGGACCGAGCTGAGATGACCCAAGAAGCTGGGCGCAAGACGTCCTGGGGCGGCCGGTTGCTCCAGGACGGAGCGCCCGGCGGTCCGGTGCTGCGACTCGTCGTGCGCTGGCTGCGGCGTCCGCTGCTGCCCGCCGCACGGCTGTGGCGGCGCAACATCCAGCTGCGGGTGGTCGCGGCCACCTTGCTGATGTCGCTGGGTGTGGTCGTGCTGCTCGGCTTCGTGGTCATCGGGGCGGTGCGCAACGGCCTGCTCGAAACGAAGGAGAAGGCGGCCGAGAGCCAGTCCGCGGGCGGGTTCGCGGTCGCCAAGGACAAGGCCGGCTCCCCGGTCTCCTCCGGCGACGACAGCGCCTCCGGCGGCCGGGGGTCGGGTTCCTCGGTGAGCTGGCGCAACGATCTGGTGACCCAGCTCGCGAGCAGCGGCCAGGGCGCGTTCTACGTCGTGGCCCTGGGCTCGGCCTCCTCCGACTCGGACTCGGCCTCCAGCAACCGGGGCCCGCGCGCCTCCGGCTATGTGGACCCCCGCGCGAGCGTTCCGCAGAGCCTGCGGGACAACGTCGACGCGGGTGTCGGCGCGTTCAAGACGTACACCTCGATCAAGTTCACCGACGGCCAGGAAGCCGAGCCCGGACTCGTCGTGGGCACCCGGCTCAAGGACGTCGACGGGCAGTCCTACCAGCTCTACTACCTCTTCCCGCTGGTGCAGGAGGAGAAGTCGCTCACCCTGGTCAAGACCACGCTGGCGACCGCGGGCCTGTTCGTCGTCGTGCTGCTCGGGGCGATCGCCTGGCTCGTCGTGCGGCAGGTGGTCACGCCGGTGCGGATGGCGGCCGGAGTCGCCGAGCGGCTCTCCACGGGCGTGCTCAGAGAGCGCATGAAGGTCACCGGCGAGGACGACATCGCGCGGCTCGGCGAGGCCTTCAACAAGATGGCGCAGAACCTCCAGGTCAAGATCAACCAGCTGGAGGAGCTGTCGCGGATGCAGCGGCGGTTCGTCTCCGACGTCTCGCACGAGCTGCGTACCCCGTTGACGACCGTACGGATGGCGGCCGATGTCATCCATGAGGCGCGGGCCGACTTCGACCCGGTCACGGCCCGCTCGGCCGAGCTCCTCGCCGGTCAGCTCGACCGCTTCGAGTCGCTGCTCGCCGACCTCCTGGAGATCAGCCGGTTCGATGCGGGCGCGGCCGCCCTGGAGGCCGAGCCGATAGATCTGCGCGAGGTCGTGCGCCGGGTCATCGAGGGCGCCGAGCCGCTGGCCGAGCGCAAGGGCACCCGGATACGGGTGGCGGGCGACGAGCAGCCCGTGGTCGCCGAGGCCGACGCGCGCCGCGTCGAGCGGGTGCTGCGCAACCTGGTCGTCAACGCCGTCGAGCACGGTGAGGGCAGGGACGTGGTGGTGCGCCTCGCGGCGGCCGGCGGCGCCGTCGCCGTCGCCGTGCGGGACTACGGCGTCGGGCTCAAGCCGGGCGAGGCGACGCGGGTGTTCAACCGGTTCTGGCGGGCCGACCCGGCGCGCGCCCGCACCACCGGAGGTACCGGGCTCGGTCTGTCGATCGCCGTCGAGGACGCGCGCCTGCACGGCGGCTGGTTGCAGGCCTGGGGCGAGCCGGGCGGGGGGTCCCAGTTCCGGCTGACCCTGCCGCGTACCGCCGACGAGCCGCTGCGCGGATCGCCGATACCGCTGGAGCCGGAGGACTCACGGGCCGCCCGGGAGCGGGCCAGGACCGAGGCGGCGTCCTCACAGACGCAGGGCAACCGGCTGTCCACCGTGCCGACGCCCCGCCTGGACCGCTCGACGCTGCCCGTGCCGCCCACCGCCCCGGTGCGCCCGCGCACCTCGGGCCCGGGGGCGAGCCCCGCCGGGCTGCCCGGAGGCGGCGGTGGCCGGGTGGTGGCACGCCTCAGCGACCCGGAGCCGGGCGCACGGACGGGTAACGGCCGCGGGGACGGTACGGCCGGCCAGGAGCGGCTCGCCGAAACGACTGACCAGGAGGGATCGGCCCGTGGGCGCTGACCGGGGGAGGGCCCGCGGCAAGCTGCTGGGGTCGGTGGTCGTGCTGGGCAGCGGCTCGCTGCTCGTGTCTGGTTGTGCGTCCATGCCCAGCAGCGGCGACGTGCACTCGGTGTCGGCGTCCCAGCGGGCCGATTCGCAGGTGCAGGTGTACGCCGTCCCGCCGCGGCCCGGAGCCGAGCCGAGCGAGATCGTCTCGGGCTTCCTCGAGGCGATGACCAGCGACGATCCGCAGTTCGCGATGGCCCGCCAATATCTGACGCCGAAGGCCGCGACCGACTGGCGGGCGACCGAGGTCACCGTGCTCGCCGACGGCCCCGACCCGCAGCCCACCCGGTCCGCCGACCGGGGCGCGGACGCGAACGGCTTCACCTTCACGGTCTCCGGCAAACGCGTCGCCGTCATCGACAAGCACCACGCCTATCTGCCGGCCGCGCCGCAGGAGAACTACACCCAGACCATTCACCTGGTCCGCCAGAGCGGCGCCGACGGAACGGGCCGGGAGTGGCGCATCGACGCGCTGCCGGAGGGGCTGCTGCTCGGGCAGTCCGACTTCCAGCGCATCTACCGCTCCGTGAACAAGTACTACTTCGCGGCGGGGCAGGACCGCCTCGTCGCCGACCCGGTGTACATGCGCCAGCGCACGGACCCCGAGACGCAGATGAACCTCGTCGCGCAGACGGTGCAGTCGGTCCTGGACGGCCCCACCAGCTGGCTGGAACCGGTGGTCGCGTCGAAGTTTCCCTCGGGCACGGCGCTGAAGGGCGACACCAAGACGCTCGCTCTGGATGACCGCAACGCCCTGAAGGTGCCGCTGAACGACCGGGCCTCCAACGCCGACGAGGCGCAGTGCAAGCGCATGGCGGCCCAACTCCTGTTCACCCTGCGGGACTTGACGACCACGCGGATCGGCCAGGTGGAACTCGACCGCTCCAACGGCTCCCAGCTGTGTGTGCTCAGCGGCGACCAGGCGGAGACGTACGCGCCCGACCGGATGTCGACCAGTCCCGGCCAGTACTTCGTGGACGCGAACGGCCACGTGGAGCGGATGCGGCCCGACGCGGGCGGCTCGGGAACCTCCTCGGACGGCTCCGACAGCTCCGACGGTTCGGACGCCTCGGTGATGACGGAGCCGGTGCAGGGCCCGTTCGGCAAGGGCGAGCAGCAGGTGCGTACCGTCGCGGTGTCGCGGGACGAGAAGCGCGCGGCCGGGGTGTCACCGGACGGCAGGTCGCTGTTCGTGGCCCCGCTCGCCTCCGGGAGCGCCCTGGTGCGTACGCCGGTGACCAGCGACGACCGGAACGCCAAGGACGGCGGCCTCTCGGCGCCCAGCTGGGACGGGCGGGGCGACCTGTGGGTGGCCGACCGCGACGTGGCCAAGCCGAGGCTGCTGCGTCTGGTGCGGGGCCAGGGGGAGCCGCAGACGGTCGACGTCGCCGGCCTCAACGGCGCACGCGTCCAGCAGGTGCGGATGTCGGCGGACGGCGTGCGCGCCGCCCTGCTGGTGTCCGACGGCAGCCGTACGACGCTGAGGATCGGCCGGGTCGAGCGCAGCGGGGAGGGCGACAAGAGCGTGGTCTCGGTCGTCGAACTGCGGCCCGGGGCCCCGCAGATGGAGGACGTGACGGCCGTGTCCTGGGCCGGCCGCAGCCGGCTCGTGGTCGTCGGCAAGGAGACCGGCGGGGTCTCCCAGCAGTTGCGGTACGTGCAGACGGACGGGTCCACCTCGGCCGCCGGCACACTGCCGAGCGTCAACAAGGTCACCGATGTCGCGGCCACCGACGACGACCGGATGCCGCTGGTGGCGCATTCGCAGGAGGACGGAATCGTCCGGCTGCCGCCCGGCGCGAACTGGCGGACGGCCGTCAAAAAGGGCTCGGCGCCCGCCTATCCGGGCTAGTGGCCACCCCTGTGGACGAGTTGTCCACAGGGGTGGCCGACCCTCGGCCGCCTTGGCACAGTGGAGGCCATGCGGGGGTGGTGGCGGGAGTTCTCCGGCCTTGTGCTGCCGACCGCCTGCGGCGGCTGCGGCAGGCAGCGCACGGCGCTGTGCGAGGGGTGCCGGGCGGCGCTGACCGGTGCGCCCGCCCGCCGGGTGCGCCCGGTGCCGACGCCTGCCGGTCTGCCTCCGGTGTACGCGGCCGCGCGCTATGAGGACGCGGTGCGCGCGGTGCTGCTCGGCCACAAAGAGCGGGGCGCCCTCGGTCTCGCCGGAGTGCTCGGTCAGGCGCTGGCGGGCGCGGCGCGGGCCGCGGCGGGCTCTGCCTCCGGAGTGCGGGGGCCGCTGTTGCTGGTCCCGGTGCCCTCGTCGCGGCGTGCGGTCCGGGCCCGTGGGCATGACGCGATCCGGCGCATGGCGCTGGCGGCCGCCGCCGAACTGCGCCGGACGGGGACCGACGCCCGGGTGGCCGCGGTCCTGCGCCAGCGGCGCACCGTCGCCGACCAGGCGGGCCTGAGCGCCCCCCAGCGGCTCGCGAACCTCTCCGGCGCTCTGGTGGTCGCGGGCGGCGGTGCGAGGCTGCTGGCGGGCGGTCACGTGGTCGTGGTGGACGATCTGATGACCACGGGCGCATCTCTGGTGGAAGCGGCGCGTGCGATCCGTGCGGCTGGGGTAGGCGGTCGTCACACGGACGCCCCGGGAGAAGCTCGAGGCCCGTCCGGGGAAATTCAAGGATTTCCCCGGGCAGGGGCCGGGTTCGACCGGCGGGGGACCGGATCGGTGGCGCGGGACGGGGATGTTCCGCGCCCGGTGGCCGCCGTTGTCGCGGCCACTCCGGAATCGTTCGCAATAATCCGGAACTGACCGAGAACCTGCATCGTTGCAGGTAGTGAGAGGGCAGGAGCACTCGAGTGGAGGTACGTGCGGGTAGCGGGTGCCGACAAGCGGCCGAGAGAGCTATGTTCGGTTGTGAGGAATGGCGAAAGCCCGTTCACTTAATGCACGGCTGAGCTTCGGAGCGTTTTTACTTACCCCCGAGTCGGTGGGGTGGGGATCTTCTCGACGGGGGAGGAGGAGGTGATACGTCACCGAGTCCGACGCCCCGGCACTCACCGGGGTCTGGTGCAAAAGGGAGCAGCTCCGCCAGAGGCGGAGTGATCCGGGAACGGAGTTCTGCGTGGACATCGTCGTCAAGGGCCGCAAGACCGAGGTGCCCGAGCGGTTCCGCAAGCACGTGGCCGAGAAGCTGAAGCTGGAGAAGATCCAGAAGCTCGACGGCAAGGTAATCAGCCTCGACGTCGAGGTGTCCAAGGAACACAACCCGCGGCAGGCGGACCGCTCGGACCGGGTGGAGATCACCCTCCACTCGCGAGGCCCGGTCATCCGAGCGGAGGCGGCGGCGGCGGATCCGTACGCGGCGCTCGACCTGGCGACGGGCAAGCTGGAGGCCCGGCTGCGCAAGCAGCACGACAAGCGCTACACGCGCCGCGGCAACGGCCGGCTGTCGGCCGCCGAGGTCGTCGATGTGGTGCCGGGCGTCGCGGAGTTGAACGGAAACGGCAAGCCTGTGGACGCTTCGGACGAGGACCGCGTTCCCACCACCAGGATCGGCTCGCTCGAAGTGCAGGGCGAAGGACCGCTGGTGGTGCGCGAGAAGACACACACCGCAGCCCCGATGACGCTCGACCAGGCGCTGTACGAGATGGAACTGGTCGGGCACGACTTCTACCTGTTCGTCGACTCGGAGACCAAGCACCCCAGCGTCGTCTACCGGCGACATGCCTACGACTACGGCGTCATCCGCCTGGAGAGCGACCCGCTCTCCGGTGAGGACGCGAGCGGCGCGGGCGGTGCGCTGGGCGGCTGAGACCGCCCGGAAGGCCTACGAACAATTCGTCGGCCGGCGCGCTGAACGCATGGGAACAGCGCTCCGTACCCACGAGTGAAGGTGCCCCTGGAGCCCATGTGCGCCCCCAGGGGCACCACCGTGCCACCACGGGAACACCCTTCTGTCGCCCAGGCATGAAATCATGGCGTCGCACGCCAACCGCAGCTCCCTGGAGCGGGGTTGGTGCAGCAACACCAACTCGGGCCACGGCCTTCAGGGGGAGGAACGATGGCGGACAGCTTCGGGCCGGTGCATGACGGTTCCTATGCCGACAGCCCGAACGGCGACCACGAGCGCGGCATGGATCGGGGGGACTCCCGCAAGGAGCCGATCCGGGTCCTGGTGGTGGACGACCACGCGCTCTTTCGCCGGGGTCTTGAGATCGTGCTGGCCGCCGAGGAGGACATCCAGGTCGTCGGCGAGGCCGGGGACGGCGCGGAAGCGGTGGACAAGGCGGCCGACCTGCTGCCGGACATCGTGCTGATGGACGTAAGGATGCCCCGTCGCGGCGGCATCGAGGCCTGCACCTCCATCAAGGAGGTGGCCCCCAGCGCGAAGATCATCATGCTCACGATCAGCGATGAGGAGGCCGACCTCTACGACGCGATCAAGGCGGGCGCGACCGGCTACCTCCTCAAGGAGATCTCCACCGACGAGGTGGCGACCGCGATCCGCGCGGTGGCCGACGGACAGTCGCAGATCAGCCCCTCGATGGCTTCCAAGCTGCTCACCGAGTTCAAGTCGATGATCCAGCGCACCGACGAGCGCCGTCTGGTGCCGGCGCCCCGGCTCACCGACCGTGAGCTGGAGGTACTCAAGCTGGTCGCCACGGGGATGAACAACCGTGACATCGCGAAGCAGTTGTTCATCTCCGAGAACACCGTGAAGAACCATGTGCGCAACATCCTGGAGAAGCTCCAGCTCCACTCCAGGATGGAAGCGGTGGTCTACGCGATGCGCGAGAAGATCCTGGAGATCAGGTAGCCAGCGCCTCGGTGAGCGCCGCCGCCTCCTGCGGTGTCCCGGCCCGCTCGACGCGTACGGCGTCGCAGCCCACCCATGACGCCGCCTCCAACAAGGCCTGGGCCATGGGCCGGACGGCCTTCGGCGAGCCCAGCGAGACCTGCTTGGCGACCAGGGTGCGGCCCTCGCGCGCCGGGTCCACGCGGCCGAGCAGCCGCCCGCCGGAGAGCAGCGGCATCGCGAAGTACCCGTGAATCCGCTTGGGTTTGGGGACGTACGCCTCCAGGCGGTGGGCGAAGCCGAAGATGCGCTCGGTGCGGGCGCGGTCCCAGACCAGCGAGTCGAACGGGGACAGCAGGGTGGTGCGGTGGCGGCCGCGCGACTCGGTGGCCAGCGCGAGGGGATCCGCCCAGGCGGGCTTCGACCAGCCCTGGACGGTGACCGGCACCAGGCCCGAGTCGGCGACCACCGCGTCGAACTGCTCGCCCTTGAGGCGGTGGTAGTCCGCGATGTCCGCACGGGTGCCCACGCCGAGGGACTGCCCGGCGAGCCGCACCAGGCGGCGCAGGCACTCGTCGTCGGCCAGGTCGTCGTGGAGCAGCGCGTCCGGAATGGCTCGCTCCGCCAGGTCGTAGACCCGCTTCCAGCCGCGCCGTTCCGTACACACCACCTCGCCGTACATCAGCGCCCGCTCGACGGCGACCTTCGACGCCGACCAGTCCCACCACTCGCCCTTGTTCTTGGCGCCGCCCAAGTCCGTTGCCGTGAGCGGGCCTTCGGCGCGGAGCTGCTTGATCACCTGCTCATAGGCGCCGTCCGGCAGTTCGTGGCCCCAGTGCGGCCGCGAGCGGTAGGCGCGGCGGCGGAACGCGAAGTGCGGCCACTCCTCCACGGGCAGCACACAGGCCGCGTGCGACCAGTACTCGAAGGAGTGGCCACCGCCCCAGTACGCCTCCTCGACGGCCTCGCGCCCGACCGCTCCGAGGCGGGCGTAGGGGACGAGTTCGTGCGAGCGGGCCAGCACCGAGATGGTGTCGAGCTGGACCGCGCCCAAGTGGCGCAGCACCCCGCGCACCCCGCCCCGGCGGTCGGCCGCGCCGAGGAATCCCTGGGCGCGCAGGGCTATGCGGCGGGCCTCGTCGGCGGACAGTTCGGCGGCGGGAGGCGGGGAACTCGTCATGCTCCGCACGATAGTGGCCGCCACTGACAACGCGGCCGGAGATCTTCCCCGCGCGCGAGGTCAGACCCGCGCGGGAAGGTAGGGCAGGACGCCGGGCAGGCCCAGGTCCGAGGGGAGCAGGGCGCCCACCCAGCCGTCCCTGCGGACGCCCTGGTGCACGGTCGCCGAGCGCAGGGTGCCCTCCATGACGAAGCCCAGCTTCAGGGCGACGGCGCGGGACGCCTCGTTGCCCACCTCGGCCCGCCATTCCAGCCGGTCCACGGAGGCCGCCTCGAAGGCCCAGCGGGCCGCCCTGGTCGCCGCCTCCACCATGTAGCCGCGGCCCCGGTGCTCCTTGGCCGTCCAGAAGCCCAGCTCCGCGAGGCCAGGTCCGCGTCTCGTGACGCTGAGCATCGCGACGAGGGTCGTGCCGTCGGCAGGAAGTACCGCGAAGGTGTAGCCGCTGTCGTCGCGCCAGGCGTCGGGCGCCTGGGACGAGGTGAAGCTCTCCGCGTGCTCGCGCAGATAGGGCGAGGGGACGGTGGTCCAGCGCTGGATGTCGGGGTCCTGGCACGCGGCGTGGACGGCGTCGGCGTCCTCGGGTCCCACGGGGCGCAGGAGCAGGCGTTCGGTGGTCAGCGTCACGGGTTCCATCGCCCGATTCTGCGGGGCCGCGGCCACGGCGCCCACCTCATTTCGCCGCCTCCCCGGCACCTTCGGACAGTCCCGTCCGTTGTCGTGACAGCAGACCTCCCGGCGCGGCCGGGTCCTCGCATACGATGACCGTTGCTGTATCCACACCCATAGCCACTCGACCGCGCCAGGCCCGACCGGCAAGGAGACCAACCCCCGTGTCCGTCCTCTCAAAGATCATGCGTGCAGGCGAAGGCAAGATCCTGCGCAAGCTGCACCGCATCGCGGACCAGGTCAACTCCATCGAAGAGGACTTCGTCAACCTCTCCGACGCCGAGCTGCGTGCCCTCACCGACGAGTACAAGGAGCGGTACGCGGGCGGCGAGAGCCTGGACGACCTGCTCCCCGAAGCCTTCGCGACCGTGCGCGAGGCCGCCAAGCGCGTCCTCGGCCAGCGCCATTACGACGTCCAGATGATGGGCGGCGCGGCCCTGCACCTCGGTTACGTCGCCGAGATGAAGACCGGTGAGGGCAAGACCCTCGTCGGCACGCTGCCCGCCTATCTGAACGCGCTGTCCGGCAAGGGCGTGCACCTGATCACGGTCAACGACTACCTGGCCGAGCGCGACTCCGAGATGATGGGCCGGGTGCACAAGTTCCTCGGTCTCGAGGTCGGCTGCATCCTCGCCAACATGTCGCCCGCCGAGCGCCGTGCCCAGTACAACTGCGACATCACGTACGGCACGAACAACGAGTTCGGCTTCGACTACCTGCGCGACAACATGGCGTGGGCCCAGGACGAGCTCGTCCAGCGCGGCCACAACTTCGCGATCGTCGACGAGGTCGACTCGATCCTCGTCGACGAGGCCCGTACGCCGCTGATCATCTCCGGCCCCGCCGACCAGGCCACCAAGTGGTACGGCGACTTCGCCAAGCTGGTCACCCGCCTGACCAAGGGCGAGCCGGGCAACCCGCTCAAGGGCATCGAGGAGACCGGCGACTACGAGGTCGACGAGAAGAAGCGCACCGTCGCCATCCACGAGCCGGGCGTCGCCAAGGTCGAGGACTGGCTGGGCATCGACAACCTCTACGAGTCGGTGAACACCCCGCTCGTGGGTTACCTGAACAACGCCATCAAGGCGAAGGAACTGTTCAAGAAGGACAAGGACTACGTCGTCATCGACGGCGAAGTCATGATCGTCGACGAGCACACCGGCCGTATCCTCGCCGGCCGCCGCTACAACGAGGGCATGCACCAGGCGATCGAGGCGAAGGAAGAGGTGGACATCAAGGACGAGAACCAGACCCTCGCCACGATCACCCTCCAGAACTTCTTCCGCCTCTACGACAAGCTCTCCGGCATGACCGGTACGGCGATGACCGAGGCCGCCGAGTTCCACCAGATCTACAAGCTGGGCGTCGTGCCGATCCCGACGAACAAGCCCATGGTCCGCAAGGACCAGTCGGACCTGATCTACCGCACCGAGGTCGCCAAGTTCGACGCGGTCGTCGACGACATCGCCGAGAAGCACGAGAAGGGCCAGCCGATCCTGGTCGGCACCACCTCGGTCGAGAAGTCCGAGTACCTCTCGCAGCAGCTCTCCAAGCGGGGCATCCAGCACGAGGTGCTCAACGCCAAGCAGCACGACCGGGAGGCGACGATCGTCGCCCAGGCCGGTCGCAAGGGCGCCGTCACCGTCGCCACCAACATGGCCGGACGAGGCACCGACATCAAGCTCGGCGGCAACCCGGACGACCTCGCCGAGGCCGAGCTGCGCCAGGCGGGTCTCGACCCGGTCGAGCACGTCGAGGAGTGGGCCGCGGCGCTGCCCGCCGCCCTGGAGAAGGCCGAGCTGGCCGTCAAGGCCGAGTTCGAAGAGGTCAAGGAGCTCGGCGGCCTGTACGTGCTCGGCACCGAGCGGCACGAGTCGCGGCGTATCGACAACCAGCTGCGCGGTCGCTCGGGACGTCAGGGCGACCCTGGTGAGTCCCGCTTCTACCTGTCGCTCGGCGACGACCTGATGCGCCTGTTCAAGGCCCAGATGGTCGAGCGCGTCATGTCGATGGCGAACGTGCCGGACGACGTGCCGATCGAGAACAAGATGGTGACGCGCGCGATCGCGTCCGCCCAGTCGCAGGTCGAGCAGCAGAACTTCGAGACGCGCAAGAACGTCCTGAAGTACGACGAGGTGCTCAACCGTCAGCGCGAGGTCATCTACGGCGAGCGCCGCCGCGTCCTGGAGGGCGAGGATCTGCACGAGCAGGTCAGGCACTTCATGGACGACACGATCGACGCCTACATCCAGGCCGAGACCGTCGAGGGCTTCGCCGAGGAGTGGGATCTGGACCGGCTGTGGGGCGCCTTCCGGCAGCTCTACCCGGTGAAGGTCACCGTGGAGGAGCTGGAGGACGCGGCGGGCGACCGGGCGGGCATCACCGCCGAGTTCATCGCCGAGTCCATCAAGGACGACATCTACGAGCAGTACGCCGCCCGCGAGGAGCAGCTCGGCTCCGACATCATGCGCGAGCTGGAGCGCCGGGTGGTCCTGTCGGTCCTGGACCGCAAGTGGCGTGAGCACCTCTACGAGATGGACTACCTCCAGGAGGGCATCGGCCTGCGGGCCATGGCGCAGAAGGACCCGCTGGTCGAGTACCAGCGCGAGGGCTTCGACATGTTCAACGCCATGATGGAGGGCATCAAGGAGGAGTCGGTCGGCTATCTGTTCAACCTGGAGGTCCAGGTCGAGCAGCAGGTCGAGGAGGTCCCGGTCGCGGACGCCGCGCCCGCCGACGCCCCCTCGCTCACCAAGGAGGACACCATCCCGGCCGCGCGTCCGGAGATCCGGGCCAAGGGCCTGGACGCTCCGCAGCGCCCGGACCGCCTGCACTTCTCGGCGCCGACGGTGGACGGCGAGGGCGGTGTCGTCGAGGGCGACTTCGACAACGGGGACGACGAGCCGGCCCGCTCGGAGGCGGACGGCCTGACGCGCGCGGAGCGCCGCAAGGCGCAGAAGACCACGGGCGGTCGTCGCCGCAAGAAGTAACCGTCGGTCGTACGTCGTCGAGGGGCCCGGCACCGGGAAGGTGCCGGGCCCCTCGCCATGTCGACCCTCCGCTGTGCCGGGCCCCTCGCCGAGCCGCGGCCGCCTGGCCCTCCCCTGTAGCGGGACCCGCTTATACCGGGACCCGCTCGCCGCCCAGCTCGACCGCGGCACACCGCCAGCGCAGATCGGCGCCGCGTTCCAGACGGAAGGCCATGGCGCGCACCTGCTCACCCGCGGCGATGCAGGCGGCCGCCTCGACGATCCCCTGGGCCGGTGGGGTCGCGCGGCAGGACCGTACGACGGGACGGACGCCCCGGGTGCGGAAAGGGGTGCGCGGGGCGAGCCGCACCAACTGCTCGTAGGCGTCCCCGACCGTCAGGCCCAGCATCCAGTGCACGGGACGCTCCCCGCTGAGGACGGCCAACAGCTTCTGCGCGAACAGCTCGTGCGGGGCCAGTCGCCGGGGCCGCCGGGGTCCGGTGCTGCCGGGCCTGCGCTGGTCGCCGCGTCCCGCCGGTCCTGTCATGGTCCCGCTCATGGCCGCCGCCTCCTTCGATACCAGAGGGTAACTTTCGTTGGGGATCTTGTACGGGGGCGGCGACAGCGGCCGCAAGGACCGGACCAGGGGTGCCGAGGCGGCACACCGATTCACCTATCCGGATGAGCGGGCCGTCCGTCTTCGCAGGTGGGGGCCGCCTTGAAGAGGGTGAGTACCGCCCGGCGCCGAGCGGGTACCGGCAGCTCGAAGGGGGACTCCCGCGCGTATCCTGAACGCGTCTCATTGACGGATGGGACGACGAGAAGAGAGCGGTCACACATGCGCGCCTACGTACCCCTGACCATCTCCGGTCTCGCCACGGCACACGGCGCGGGAGAGCTCGGCCCCGGCCCGCTCACCGCGTACGCGGTCACGCCCGGACTGCGCGAGTGGTACGTCTCCGACGACATCGAAGAGCTGGAGTACGCGGCGCTGAGCCGTGCCGCGGCCGCCTCGCTGCGGCTGCTCGCCGGTGACCCCGGCTCCGCGAGGCGCCGTGTGGTGGTGGCCGTGGACGTGCCGGACACCCTGGTGAGCGCCGACCCGGACAGCGCCCTGGACGCGAGTTCGCTGGGCGAGGTCAAGATCGCCTCCACGGTGGCGCTGACCAGGGCGGCGGCCGTGCACGTGGACGCCGAGGACGCGCTCGCCGATGTGACGGCCGCGGCCGACGCGCTCGGCGCGGCCGACCACGGCGACGACGACGCCCAGTTCGTCGTGGACGGCGCCGAGGACCACGAACTGCTCTGGTTCGGCGTGCAGGAGATCCCCAACCTGATCGCCTGAGCCCCCCGGCCCACCCCTGCGACCGGCCCATACGCCCGGGCGTGGTCGATTGTCAGTGGGGGTGGGTACCTTTTGGGCATGGGGAACGGCAGGCAGGACACGGGGAAGCGCCCGGCGCATCTCGTCTGGGACTGGAACGGCACACTGCTCGACGACATCGCGGCGGTCATCGAGGCGACCAACGCCGCCTTCGCCGAGCTGGGCCTGCCGGCGATCACCCTGGAGCGGTACCGCGATCTGTACTGCGTGCCGATCCCCCTCTTCTACCAGCGCCTCATGGGCCGGCTGCCCACCGACGCCGAATGGCTGCTCATGGACGCGGCCTTCCACCAGCAGTACTGGGCGCGGGCGGACGCGTGCGGGCTCACCGAAGGCGCGGCCGAACTCCTCGCGGCCCGCTGGACGGCCGGGCACAGCCAGTCGCTGCTCTCCATGGCGCCGCACGAACACCTGGTCCCGATCGTGCGGCGGCACGGCATCACCGAGCACTTCGTACGGGTCGACGGGCGCACCGGGCCCTCGCACGGCAGCAAGGCGGAACACATGGTCCGCCACCTGACCGCGCTGCGGGCGGCGGACCCGGAGATATCCGGCGAGCGGATCGTGGTGATCGGGGACGCGGTCGACGACGCGGTGGCCGCGGCGGCGGTCGGAGCCCGGGCGGTGCTGTTCACCGGCGGCTCCCACAGCCGCACCAGCCTCGCCGCGGCGGGCGTGCCCGTCGTCGACTCGCTCGCCGAGGCCGTCGCGGTGGCCGAGGAACTGGTGAGCTGACCGGCGCCGTCCCCGCGGGCACCCGGGGCGCTGCTCGGGCCCCGCGCCCGCCCCTCACCCTCGTCCCTACGTCACCGGCGCCTTCGCCCGCAGCACCGTGAGGAACTCCCGCATCCAGCTCGGATGGTCCGGCCAGGCCCGGGCGGAGACGAGGGTGCCGTCCACCACCGTCTCCGTGTCCTGGAAGGTCGCGCCCGCCGTCTGGACGTCCAGCTCCAGGGCGGGATAGGCGGTGACCCGGCGTCCGACCAGGCCGCCGACCGCGGCGGTGAGCAGCGGTCCGTGACAGATCTGGGCGACGGGCTTGTCGGTGTCGAAGAAGGCCTTGAGGATCTTCCTCAGTTCGGGGTCGTTGCGCAGGTACTCCGGGGCCCGGCCGCCCGGGACCACCACAGCGGCGTACTGGCCGGGGTCGACCTCCGAGAAGGCCAGGTCGGCGGGCCAGGTGTAGCCGGGCTTCTCGGTGTAGGTGTCGAAGCCGGGCTCGAAGTCGTGGATCACGAACCGCAGCTTCTTGCGGGCCGGAGCCGCGATGTGGACCTCGTACCCCTCCTCGCGCAGGCGCTGGTAGGGGTAGAGGACCTCCAGGGATTCGGCGGCGTCACCGGTCACGATGAGGATCTTGGCTGCCATGAGGGCACTCCCTCTCAGGGGCTGGGGCTCAGGTGGCTGGAGCTCGATCGCACATGCGGGTTCCGTCGGGCCAACCTGCCCGTGCGGCGCCCGTTTGCCAAGAGGGCTCGTTTCCGCCGCCACGTCGCTGTCCAGACTGTCAAACTTCGGTCCCAGCTTTTGTACACATAAGGCTCATGACGGTTCGGGGGGAAGGGGCGATAGCCTTGTCTCGTGATCAGCGCGATATGCCGCGGAGGCACTGATGCCTTCGCCCTGCGCCCGGAGTGCCACGGTGCCCGGGCAGTCGCTGATTCCCTCCACCCGGAATCAAGGCCCGAAGCCACAAAATTGGCCGGTAAGCGCCCGGGTGTCTCTCATTGCGACATAGCGTCGGCTACGACCGGACACCCCGCGTCGCCGCGGTTTGTCGCTTTTTTCCCCTACGTCACGCAATGGCGCGCGACAGGAGCCAGAGGACATGCAGACCAAGCTGGACGAAGCCAAGGCCGAGCTGCTCGCGCGGGCGGCACGGGTAGCTGAGAACAGCCCGGCCGGGGGGCCCGGAGGCCTGGGGGACACCCCCCGGAGCGACCGGGCAGCCACGACTGGGGCCACGAGCGAGGAAGCTCCCGAACAGGGCGTCCTCCTCGGGTATCTCCAGCGGTACTACCTGCATACCGCCCCCGAGGACCTGGCCGACCGCGACCCGGTCGACGTGTTCGGCGCGGCGCTCTCCCACTACCGCCTCGCGGAGAACCGGCCGCAGGGCACCGCCAACGTCCGGGTGCACACCCCGACCGTCGAGGAGAACGGCTGGACGTGCAGTCACTCGGTGGTCGAAGTCGTCACGGACGACATGCCCTTCCTCGTCGACTCGGTCACCAATGAGCTGTCCCGGCAGAACCGGGGCATTCACGTCGTCATCCACCCCCAGGTGGTCGTACGCCGCGATCTGACCGGCAAGCTCATCGAGGTGCTCGACACCGGAACCCAGACCGCCGAGCTGCCGCACGACGCGCTCACCGAGTCCTGGATCCACGTCGAGATCGACCGCGAGACCGACCGCGGCGACCTGAAGCAGATCACCGCCGATCTGCTGCGCGTCCTGTCCGATGTGCGCGAAGCCGTCGAGGACTGGGAGAAGATGCGCGACGCCGCGCTGCGCATCGCCGACGAGCTGCCCAAGGAGCCGAAGGCCGGCGACCTCCTCGACGAGGACATCGACGAGGCCCGGGAGCTGCTGCGCTGGCTCTCCACCGACCACTTCACCTTCCTCGGCTACCGCGAGTACCAGCTCACCGACGACGACTCGCTGTCCGCCGTTCCCGGCACCGGCCTCGGCATCCTGCGCTCCGACCCCCAGCACGGCGAGGACGACGCCCACCCCGTCTCGCCGTCCTTCAGCCGGCTGCCCGCCGACGCCCGCGCCAAGGCCCGCGAGCACAAGCTGCTCGTGCTGACCAAGGCCAACAGCCGCGCCACCGTGCACCGGCCGTCCTACCTCGACTACGTCGGCGTGAAGAAGTTCGACGAGCAGGGCAATGTGATCGGCGAGCGCCGCTTCCTCGGCCTGTTCTCGTCGGCCGCGTACACCGAGTCCGTGCGCCGGGTCCCGGTCGTGCGCCGCAAGGTGCAGGAAGTCCTCAAGGGTGCCGGCTTCTCGCCCAACAGCCACGACGGCCGCGACCTGCTCCAGATCATGGAGACCTACCCGCGCGACGAGCTGTTCCAGACCCCCGCCGACCAGCTCCGTTCCATCGTGACGTCGGTGCTCTACCTCCAGGAGCGGCGCCGGCTGCGCCTGTACCTGCGCCAGGACGAGTACGGCCGCTACTACTCGGCTCTGGTCTACCTGCCGCGCGACCGCTACACCACGGGCGTACGGCTGCGGCTCATCGACATCCTCAAGGAGGAACTCGGCGGCACCAGCGTCGACTTCACCGCCTGGAACACCGAGTCGATCCTGTCCCGGCTGCACTTCGTGGTGCGCGTCCCGGCCGGCACCGAGCTCGCCGCGCTCACCGACGCCGACACCGACCGCATCGAGGCCCGCCTGGTCGACGCGGCCCGCTCCTGGGCCGACGGCTTCTCCGACGCGCTGAACGCCGAGTGCGGCGAGGAGCGCGCCGCCGAGCTGCTGCGCCGCTACGGCCACGCCTTCCCCGAGGGCTACAAGGCCGACCACTCGCCGCGCGCGGCCGTCGCCGACCTCGTCCACCTGGAGCAACTGACCCACGGGCGCAACGACTTCGCGCTCTCGCTGTACGAGCCGGTCAACGCCGCCCCCGGCGAGCGCCGCTTCAAGATCTACCGGATCGGCGAGCAGGTCTCGCTGTCCGCGGTCCTCCCGGTCCTCCAGCGCCTGGGCGTCGAGGTCACCGACGAGCGCCCCTACGAGCTGCGCTGCGCGGACCGTACGCACGCCTGGATCTACGACTTCGGCCTGCGCCTGCCGAAGAAGTCCAACGGCGGCGACTACCTGGCCGACGACGCCCGCGAGCGCTTCCAGGAGGCCTTCGCCGCGACGTGGACGGGGGCCGCCGAGAACGACGGCTTCAACTCCCTGGTGCTGCGCGCCGGTCTCAACTGGCGCCAGGCGATGGTGCTCCGCGCCTACGCCAAGTACCTGCGCCAGGCGGGCGCCACCTTCAGCCAGGACTACATGGAGGACACCCTCCGCGACAACGTCCACACCACCCGGCTGCTGGTCTCGCTCTTCGAGGCCCGGCTCTCGCCGGGCCGCCAGAAGGCCGGCACCGAGCTCATCGACGGCATCCTCGAAGAGCTCGACGGGGCCCTGGACCAGGTGGCCAGCCTGGACGAGGACCGCATCCTGCGCTCCTTCCTGACCGTCATCAAGGCGACGCTGCGCACCAACTACTTCCAGAAGACGGCCGAGGGCAAGCCGCACGCGTACGTCTCGATGAAGTTCGACCCGCAGATGATCCCCGACCTCCCGGCGCCCCGCCCGGCGTTCGAGATCTGGGTGTACTCGCCGCGCGTCGAGGGCGTGCACCTGCGCTTCGGCAAGGTCGCCCGAGGCGGCCTTCGCTGGTCCGACCGGCGTGAGGACTTCCGCACCGAGATCCTCGGCCTGGTCAAGGCGCAGATGGTGAAGAACACCGTCATCGTGCCGGTGGGCGCCAAGGGCGGTTTCGTCGCCAAGCAGCTTCCCGACCCGGCGGTGGACCGCGACGCCTGGCTCGCCGAGGGCATCGCGAGCTACAAGACGTTCATCTCGGCGCTGCTCGACATCACCGACAACCTGGTCGCGGGCGAGGTCGTCCCGCCGGCCGACGTGGTCCGCCACGACGAGGACGACACCTATCTGGTGGTCGCCGCCGACAAGGGCACCGCGACGTTCTCGGACATCGCCAACGACGTGGCGATCAGCTACGACTTCTGGCTCGGTGACGCCTTCGCCTCCGGCGGCTCCGCCGGATACGACCACAAGGGCATGGGCATCACCGCCCGTGGCGCCTGGGAGTCCGTCAAGCGGCACTTCCGCGAGCTCGGCCACGACACCCAGAGCGAGGACTTCACGGTCGTCGGCGTCGGAGACATGTCGGGTGACGTGTTCGGCAACGGCATGCTGCTCTCCGAGCACATTCGGCTGGTCGCGGCATTCGACCACCGGCACATCTTCATCGACCCGACGCCGGACGCGGCCACCTCCTACGCCGAGCGCCGCCGCCTGTTCGACCTGCCGCGCTCCAGCTGGGCCGACTACAACAAGGACCTGCTCTCGGCGGGCGGCGGCATCCACCCCCGTACCGCCAAGTCGATCCCGGTCAACGCGCACATCCGCGAGGCCCTCGGCATCGCCTCCGGCGTCACCAAGCTGACCCCGGCCGACCTGATGCAGGCCATCCTCAAGGCCCCCGTCGACCTGCTGTGGAACGGCGGCATCGGTACGTATGTGAAGTCCTCGGCGGAGTCCAACGCGGACGTCGGCGACAAGGCCAACGACGCGATCCGCGTCAACGGCGAGGAGCTGCGGGTCAAGGTCGTCGGCGAGGGCGGCAACCTGGGCCTCACCCAGCTCGGCCGGATCGAGTTCGACCGCAAGGGCGGGCCCGACGGCGACGGCGGCAAGATCAACACCGACGCCATCGACAACAGCGCCGGCGTGGACACCTCCGACCACGAGGTGAACATCAAGATCCTGCTCAACGGGCTCGTCACCGACGGCGACATGACCGTCAAGCAGCGCAACAAGATCCTCGCGGCGATGACCGACGAGGTCGGCCACCTGGTGCTGCGCAACAACTACGCGCAGAACGTGGCCCTGGCCAACGCGGTCGCGCAGTCGCCCTCGCTGCTCCACGCCCACCAGCGCTTCATGCGCCGCCTGGGCCGTGACGGCCACCTGGACCGGGCCCTTGAGTTCCTGCCCAACGACCGCCAGATCCGCGAGCTGCTCAACAGTGGCAAGGGGCTCAGCCAGCCCGAGCTCGCCGTGCTGCTCGCGTACACCAAGATCACGGTGGCGGACGAGCTGATCCACACCGGTCTGCCGGACGATCCGCACCTGGCCGAGCTGCTGCACGCCTACTTCCCGCAGCAGTTGCGCGAGAAGTTCGCCGAGGCAGTCGACGGGCACGCGCTGCGCCGCGAGATCATCACCACGGTGCTGGTCAACGACACCGTCAACATCGGTGGCTCGACCTTCCTGCACCGGCTCCGCGAGGAGACCGGGGCCTCGCTCGAGGAGATCGTGCGGGCGCACGCCGCGGCCCGCGAGATCTTCGACGTGAACCAGGTGTGGGACGCCGTGGAGGCGCTCGACAACAAGGTCGACGCCGATGTGCAGACCCGGATCCGGCTGCACTCGCGCCGTCTGGTGGAGCGCGGCACCCGCTGGCTGCTCAACAACCGGCCGCAGCCGCTCCAGATCGCCGAGACGATCGCGGACTTCTCGGCCGGGGTGACCGAGGTCTGGGACGCGCTGACGGGCCTGCTGCGGGGCGCCGACCTGGAGTGGCACCAGAGCATCCTGGACGAGCTGACCGGCGCGGGCGTGCCGGAGGAGCTCGCCCGCCGGGTCGCCGGGCTCTCCTCGGCCTTCCCGGCGCTCGACATCGTGGCCATCGCGGCCCGTACCGGCAAGGAGCCGCTCCAGGTCGCCGAGGTCTACTACGACCTCGCCGACCGGCTGCGGATCACCCAGCTCCTGGACCGGATCATCGAGCTCCCGCGAGCCGACCGCTGGCAGTCGATGGCGCGTGCCGCGATCCGCGAGGACCTGTTCGCGGTGCACGCCGGTCTGACCCAGGACGTCCTGTCGGCCGGCAACGGCAGCAGCTCGCCGGAGCAGCGCTTCAAGGCGTGGGAGGAGAAGAACGCGGCGATCCTCGGCCGGGCCCGCACGACGCTCGAGGAGATCCAGTCGTCCGACGCGTTCGACCTGGCGAACCTGTCGGTCGCCATGCGGACGATGCGGACGCTGCTGCGCAGCCACATCTGATCCTGCTGAACCGCGACTGAAGGGGCACCCGCCGTCTGGTGGGTGCCCCTTCAGCGTCGCTCGCTGATGGTGGCGTCCTTCACCGTGGTCGTGGACGCCGTGACCGTGGAGGTCCACAGCCGGCGGCAGGAGACCAGGGCGGCGGCCACCAGCAGCGCGTTGCGGGCGACCATGACGGTGGTGCCCAGAGCCGTCCCCGCGATGACCTCGCCGTACAGGCAGGGGAAGGCCAGGGCGCTCAACGCGGCCGCGGGCAGCAGGAGTTGGGCCACCGGGCGCTGGCTTGTGCGGCCCGAGGTGAGGCAGACCGCGGCCAGGCCGAGCAGCCACACCAGGTACTGCGGGCTGATGACGCGGCTGGTCACGGTGAACAGGAGCACCGCGCACAGGGCCGCGTCCAGCGGCACCGCGACCGTCCAGCGCCGTGCCCGTACTCGCCAGAACACCAGCCAGCAGAGGGCGAGTCCGGTCAGGGCCAAGCTGAGGGCGGCGAGCGCGGACACATACGGGCCGGTGAACTCCATGGCCCCGTACCGGTGGGCGACCCGTCCGGGACGGCCGGTGGCGAGGTGGGCGAGCTGGTAGACGGTGCCGCCCAGGGACTCGATCTGGAGGCCCCGGCCGCCCTGCTGGCGGGCGAAGTCCAGGGTGTGGTCGAAGACCAGGGCGAGTACCGCGAGCAGCGCGGCCGCCGAGCCGAGCGCGCCGAGCAGGGCGCGGCGGGTGTTCCGGCCGCGCGGGGCGCCGATCAGGGTGAGCAGCGGCCACACCTTCACCAGGGCGCCCAGACCCGCGAGCACCCCGCCCACTCCCGGCCTGCGGCGCAGCGCGAGCAGGGCGCCCACCGCGAGGGCGGTGACCTGGACGTCGTAGCGGGCGTACGGGATGTGCAGGAGCAGCGGGAGGCCGCCCACCCACAGCCAGGCCCCGGCCGCGCTGCCGCCGGGCCGGGCGCCGGCCCGTACCAGCGCGCGGGCGATCAGCGCGTCGCAGGCCACGGTGACGGCGGTGAAGGCCTGGAAGAAGGTGAGGAAGGGGAAGATCAGCGGGGTCAGCAGCAGGGCGCCCGCGCCGGGCGGGTACTGCCAGGTGGGGTCCCCGAAGGGGAAGGTGCCCGCGCTGAGCTGGTCGTACCAGCGCCGGTAGAGGACGTACACCTCGCCGCTCACCCCGCCGACCCCGAGCCGGTCGGTGACCAGCAGATGGAGCATCAGCGCACGGGTGGCGAGCCAGCTCGCGGCGAGCGCGGCGTACCGGGTGCGGCGGCCGAAGGCGCCCGGGTCGGGCGCGGGCGCGGGGGCCGGGATACGGACCCGGGCGGGCGGCGGGGGCGTCTGAGAGGGCGTCATCGCGCGAAGTTTAGGCGCGCTTTGTCCCGATTTCGCGAGGCGCCGCGACGGGTCCGGCACGGAGGGTCCGGTACGGGGGGCGGTACGGGTCGTCTGGTGCGGGCCGTCCGGTATGGGTCGTCCGGTACGGGGCGTCCGGTACGGGCCGTCCGGTATGGGGCGTCCGGCCGGGCCGTCCGGCGCGGGGCCCCATAAGGGGTGCCCCGCGCGCGGGGGCGGCCGCGGAGGCGCCTACTTCTTCGCGCCTACTTCTTCTTCGTGAACCGCTCGTACGCGGCGAGCACCTCGGCCGTCGGGCCGTCCATCCGCAGCGTGCCCGACTCCAGCCAGAGCGAGCGCTCGCAGGTCTCCCTGATGGAGGCGTTGCTGTGGCTGACCAGGAAGACCGTGCCGGCCTCCTTGCGCAGCTCGTTGATGCGCTCCTGGCTGCGGCGCTGGAACCGGGCGTCGCCGGTGGCCAGGGCCTCGTCGATGAGCAGCACGTCGTGGTTCTTGGCGGCCGCGATGGAGAACCGCAGCCGGGCGCTCATGCCGGAG
This sequence comes from Streptomyces sp. ASQP_92, assembly GCF_025399895.1. Classification (GTDB taxonomy): domain Bacteria; phylum Actinomycetota; class Actinomycetes; order Streptomycetales; family Streptomycetaceae; genus Streptomyces. The sequence continues at coordinate 29,202 of NZ_JAODUA010000001.1, forward strand.
GAGTACGTGCGCATGGGGAGCGAGATGAAGTCGTCCTTCTCGTTGATCCCGGAGAAGTCGACGATGTCGTCGTAGCGCTCGCGCACCTGCTCGCGCGTCATGCCCATGGCGAGGCCACCGAGCGTGACGTTGCGTTCGCCGGTGAGGTCGTTCATCAGCGCCGCGTTCACGCCGAGCAGCGAGGGCTGGCCCTGGGTGTAGATCCTGCCGCGGGCGGCGGGCAGCAGCCCCGCGACCGCCTTGAGCAGGGTCGACTTGCCGGAGCCGTTGGAGCCGATGAGGCCGATGGCCTCGCCCCGGTGGGCCACGAAGGAGACGCCCTTGACGGCGTGCACCTCGCGCATGCCCGGGCTCTGCCCCTTGCGCGAGACGAGCCGGTGGAGCGCGGCGGTCGCCCCGCCCCTGCCCCGGGAGCCGGTGCCGTTGACCTGGTAGATGACGTGGACGTCGTCGGCGATCACGGTCGGGGCGCCCAGGGAGGTGCTCGTGTCCCGCGCGCTCAGGGTGCTGGTCTCAGCCACGGCCGTACTGCTCCTCTGCCTTCCAGAAGTAGATGAAGCCCACGGCCAGCGCGACGAACGCCCAGCCGCCGGCCACCAGCCATACGTGCGGCGGCAGTTGACCGGCGTGGAAGCTCCTGATCATCGAGAAGCGCACCAGGTCGATGTAGACCGCGGCCGGGTTCAGCTGGAGCAACTCGCCCACCACGTGCGGGAGTTTCTTGAGCTGCGGGGTGAGGTTCCACATCACGCCGGACATGTACATCCAGGTGCGCAGCACGAACGGCATCACCTGGGCGATGTCCGGGGTCTTCGCGGTGACCCGGGCCATCACCAGGGACAGGCCCGTGTTGAACATCGACTGGAGGAGCAGGGCCGGAACCAGCAGCAGCCAGGAGACGCCCGGGAGCTGGCCGAAGCTCATGATGATGATCGCCAGCGCGGCCAGCGAGAACAGCAGCTGCTGGAGCTGCTGGAGGGCGAGCGAGACGGGCAGCGAGGCGCGCGGGAAGTGCAGCGCCCGCACCAGACCGATGTTCCCGGTGATCGCGCGGGTGCCCGCCATGATCGAGTTGGCCGTGAAGGTCCAGATGAACACGCCCGTGACCAGCCACGGGATGTAGTCGGGCGTGCTGCTCTTGTTGCCCATCAGGATGCCGAAGATGAAGTAGTACACCGCCGCGTTCAGCAGCGGCGTCATGAGCTGCCAGATCTGCCCCAGCTTCGCCTGGCTGTACTGCGCGGTCAGCTTGGCGGTGGCGAACGCGGTGATGAAGTGCCGCCGGGCCCACAGCTGCCGGACGTACTCGCCCAGCGAGGGGCGGGCGCCGCTCACCTTCAGGCCGTACTTGGCGGCCAGCTCGGCCGGGCTCAGAGCCTGGTCGCCGGCGGACCGGCGGGACTGGGCCGGGATGGTGGCCGACGCGGCCGGTGGTGCTGCGGTCGGGCGCGCAGCTGCGGTCTGGCTCACTACGGTCGCTTTCGCCGGGGGGTCCCGGGAGGCTTCCCGGGTCGGGGGATCACTCGCGACGGAACGGACCCGTATCGTCGCTACGGGGAGAGTAGGACGTCTTCACGTCGCAACGCAACCGTCTCGTCGCAACGCTATGCTCAAGCCATGACCAAGACGGACCCCTCGGAGACCCCCGCGAGCCGCCCCAAGCCGCGCCGCGCCCCGGCCGGGGCGGCCGTGCTGCGCGAGGACGTGACGGACGCCATCCGGGCGGCCGTCTTCGAGGAGCTCGCCGCGGTCGGATTCGCCCGGATGTCGATCGAGGGCATCGCGCGCCGGGCGGGGGTCGGCAAGACGGCGGTCTACCGGCGCTGGAAGTCGAAGCTCAGCCTGGTCCTCGACCTGGTGTCGGCCTTCGCCGAACAGGGCCTGCCGGTGCCGCACACCGGGTCCCTGTACGGGGACATCCGCGCGCTCCTCGCGGTCGCCTCGCTCGCCCTGCGCCACCCGGTCGCCTCGCAGGTCATCCCCGACCTGCTGGTGGAGTCCGTACGCCACCCCGAGATCGCGGACGCGATCAAATCGGCGCTGCTCGATGGGCAGCAGGGGGTCGCCGCGGTGGTCATCCGCGAAGCGGTCGCACGCGGCGAGCTGCCCCCCGGGGCCGACCCCGACCGGGCCCTCGACCTCATCGTGGGCCCCCTGTACTGGCGCCTCGTCGTGGTCAAGGGCCCCTTGCCGAAGGGGTACTTGGACGACTTGGCTCGGGCGGCGGTGGCGGCGCTGGCCGCGTAGCGGGGGTGGGGGCGTGTGAGGTGCCGCTCGCCTTCGGCTGGGCCGCTTGTTCGGCCGGGGGCCGTGCCGCGCGCCTTCGGGTGCGGGCCGTGCCGGGTTGCCCGCGCAGTTCCCCGCGCCCCTTGAAACCCGTTTGTGTCTGCGGGCCGTAGTCGCTTCTCGCGCAGTTCCCCGCGCCCCTTGAAACCCCCTCGTGTCTGCGGGCCGTGGTCGCTTCTCGCGCAGTTCCCCGCGCCCCTAGGTGTGTTGTGGTTGACGGGGGCGGTGAGTGCTGCCGTACCAGGGGCGTGATCAGCCACGCATGACCCGCGGACCGAAGGGCCTTTAGGGGCGCGGGGAACTGCGCGACCGGCCACAGACGGCCTGCGGGCGAAGGCGGGTTTTTTGGGGGCGCGGGGAACTGCGCGATTAGCCACGTTCGGCCCGCGGACGAAGGCGGGTTTTTAGGGGCGCGGGGAACTGCGCGATCAGCCACAGACGGCCCGCGGGCAAGGGCGGGGTTTTCAGGGGTGCGGGGAACTGCGCGATTGGTTCGGCGGGCGGCGGGGCCGGCCAGGCGGTGAGGGCCCACATGCGGTCCGTGTGGATCTGGGTCATCGGGGCTCCGAAAGGGTCAGCTCGGCGCGGCGAGGGAGTCGACGGCGAGCGCGGCGTAGAGCGCGGCCCCGTCCGCGAGGACACCGTCGTCGAAGGCCGCGTAAGGCGAGTGGTTGTTGGGCGCCGTGCGATGGTCCGTGCCCACCCCCGGCGCGCCCAGGAAGACCATCGCGCCGGGCACCTCGTCGATCACCCGCGAGAAGTCCTCGGAGCCGGGCAGGGGATGGGGGAGCGGGGCGAAGCGCTCCTCGCCGTACAGCTCGGCGACGGTCGAGGCGACCGTCGCCGCGGCGTGGGGGTCGTTGACGGTCGCCGGGTAGAGCTCCTCGAAGCGGGCGTCCACACGGACGCCATGGGCCGCGGCGAGACCCTCGCAGACCCGCACCGTGCCGTCCTTGAGCCGCGCCAGCGCCCCCGGCGAGAAGGAGCGGACGCTGGCCTCGAAGGTGGCCGTCTCGGGAATGATGTTGTGCTGGGTACCGGCGTGGAAGGTGCCGACGGACAGGACGACCGGGTCGAAGACGTCGAAGCCGCGCGTGATCCACGTCTGGAGGGCGGTGACCATCTCGCACGCCGCCTGGACGGGATCCTTCGCCCGGTGCGGCATGGAGCCGTGCCCGCCGGATCCGTGGACGGTGACGGTGAGGACGGCGACCGCGGACATGGTGGGCCCCGCGCGGCCCGCGAACTGCCCGAGGGGGTGGCCGGCGCTGGTGACGTGCAGCGCGTACGCGGCCTGGGGGCGGGTGCCGGAGGCGTCGAGCAGCCCCTCGTCGAGCATGAGCCGGGCGCCGTCGTGCCCCTCCTCGCCGGGCTGGAACATGAACACGACGTCCCCGTCCAGGCGGTCGCGGTGCTGGGCCAGAAGCCGGGCCGCACCCGCCAGCATGGCGGTGTGCAGGTCGTGTCCGCAGGCGTGCATGCTGCCGTTGCGTGACGCGTAGTCCAGGCCGGTCTTCTCGGCCAGGGGCAACGCGTCCATGTCGCCCCGGAGCAGCACGGTGGGACCCGGGCGGGCTCCGCGCAGCACCGCGGTGACCGAACTCAGGCCGCGGCCCGTGGTGACCTCCAGGCCGAGTCCGTCGATGGCCCGCAGCACGGTCTCCTGCGTACGGGGCAGGTGGAGGCCGGTTTCGGGGGTGGTGTGCAGGGTGCGGCGCAGCCGGACGAGATCGTCCTGGAGTTCGTGCGCGTCCTCGACCAGATGCATGGGATCAATGCTCCTCGGGGTGGGGCGGATGCTGCCGCCGACGGGCGGGTGAAGGCGGGCGTACCGGTGCGCGGTCGGCGTCAGCAGGACGTCAACTGCCGTGTCCCCAGGGGAACTTGTTCCGCCTCGTCGTGCAACAGGGCCGCCAGGTTGCGTACGCCCTCGCGGATGCGGCGCGGGGTGGGATGGGAGAAGGGAGCCGCAGGTGCCGTTCGCCGCCCGCGGTGGAGAAGCCGGTGCCCAGTACGTAGGCGACACCGGGGGAGACCGCGCGCGGCAGCAGGGCCTTGCTGTCCATCGCGGACGGCAGGGTCATCCAGACGAAGAACCCGCCCCGCGGCGTGACCCGAGGGTGTGACCCGCCCGCGGCCGGCCGGTCAGATCGCGGTCAGGCCCCCGTCCGTCGCCACCGCCGACCCCGTGACGAAGGACGCGCGGTCGCTGCACAGCCACAGCGCGCCCTGCGCGACCTCCACCGGGTCGGCCATGCGCCGCTGGATCTGGCGCGCCACGAACACCTCCTCAAGGGCGGGGGTCTGCGCGATCACGTCCTCCAGGAGTTCGGTCCTGGTGCTGGCCACGACCAGCGCGTTGACCCGTATCCCGCGGGCGCCGTACTCCGCGGCCGCCGCCTTGGTCAGGCCCAGTACGGCGTGCTTCGCCGCCACATAGGGGGCGACCGCACCGGTCGCCACCACACCTGCCGAACTGGAGGTGTTGACGATCGCGCCGGCGCCCGTCGTCAGCATCGCGGGAATCTGGTGGCGCAGGCAGTTCCAGACACCGCGCACATTGATGTCCATGATCCGGTCGTAGGTCTCGTCGTCGACCTCGTGCAGGTCGGCGCCGGCCGCGCCCCAACCGGCGTTGTTGAACGCCCCGTCGAGCCGGCCGAAGCTCTCCACCGCGCACTCCACCGCACGCGCGACGTCCCCGCTCCGTACGACATCGCCCGCGCTGGCGACCGCGCGGCCACCCGCCGCGGTGATCTCGTCGACCAGCGCTGCGAGCCGGTCCTCGCGGCGTGCCATCAGCACCACGGCCGCTCCCTCGGCCGCGAACAAGCGTGCCGCCGCGGCGCCGATCCCGCTGGACGCGCCGGTGATCATGACGACTTTGCCCTCGACCATGCCCGGTCCGGTCTTCGCCGCCGGGTGCGTGCTGCTGTCGTTCACCTTGCTCTTCTCCCCGCTCGTGTCTGATCCGGGCGTGCCCGATGCCCGCCCGGTGTTCGCGTGTGGCCCGGTGGCCGTCAGCGCGTGGCGTCCGTTTCCGGCGTCGCCCGGCCGCCCCAGCGCTTAGGAAACGGTCGCACGGTGCCTTTCGACGGTCGGGGGTGGTCCCGCTCAGCGCACCAGGGTGGCGACGCGCCGCGTGCTCACCTTGGCGCCGGTGGCGCCGGAGGGGGTGGCGATGCCGGGCAGCAGGATCTTCCACATCTGGACGGCGCGCTCCGACAGGTCCTTGCGGCCGCTCACGATCCAGGAGTACACCTGCATGCCCGTACAGGCCGCGACGACGAACTCGGCCACCATGTGCGCGTTTACGCCGTCGGTCAACTCGCCCTTCTCGCGGACGACTTCGAGGCACTCCTGCATGATCCGCGCCCACTCCTGACAGGGCGTGGCGTCCTCGACGCCGAAGCCGTTCTGCTCGTTGGTCAGCCGCCCGCACGCCCGCCCGCAACACGTCCGTTGCGCGTGCGCTCACTTCACCGCGCCGGCCATCACCCCCGACACGAACTGCCGCTGGAAGGCGAAGAAGACGGCGAGCGGGATGACCATCGAGACGAAGGCGCCCGGTGCCAGCACGTCGATGTTGTTGCCGAACTGGCGGACCTGCTGTTGCAGGGCCACCGTGATCGGCGGGTGCTTGGAGTCGGCGAAGATCAGCGCGACCAGCATGTCGTTCCAGACCCACAGGAACTGGAAGATGCCGAGCGAGGCGATCGCCGGGCCACCGAGCGGCATCACGACCCGGGTGAACAGGCGGATCTCGCCCGCCCCGTCGAGCCGGGCCGCCTCCAGGAGCTCCCTGGGGATCTCCGCGAAGAAGTTGCGGAGCAGGAAGATCGCGAAGGGCAGACCGAAGGCGACATGGAAGATGATCACGCCGATCGTCGTCTCGAAGATCCCGACCTGCCCGAACAGCTTGGCCACCGGCACGAGGGCGACCTGCACCGGCACGACCAGCAGGCTCACCACGACCATGAACCACCAGTCGCGGCCCGGGAAATCCATCCACGCGAAGGCGTAACCGGCGAGCGAGCCGATGACGACGACCAGGACCGTGGCCGGGACGGTGATCGCGACCGTGGACCACAGGGAGTTGGTGATCGTGCTGTTGCCGAGCAGGTCGGCGTAGTTGTGGAAGGTCAGCCGCGACGGGTCGGCGAAGGTCTTCCACCAGCCGGTCGAGGCGATGTCGGAGGGGCTGCGCAGCGAGGACAGCAGCAGCCCGACGGTCGGCATCAGCCAGAGCAGGCCCACCAGGATCAGGAACACCCGCAGCACACCGCCCCCGGCCCGCGAGGCGATCCGCGCGGGCAGCGACTGCCGTGCCCTGACGATCCCATCGACAGCGGTCATCGCTTGCCCTCCCGGCGCATGCGGCGGATGTTGCTGTGCTGTACCGGGGGGCGACCCCCGGACCCCCGGTAGAGGGCGGTGGCGCTGCGGCGGACGGTCATCGCTTGCCCTCCCGTCGCATGCGGCGGATGTTGAAGAGCATCACCGGGATCACCAGGAGCAGCAGCAGGACGGCGATCGCGCTGCCGATGCCCAGGTCCGCCTCGGTGCCGAAGGAGGAGCGGTAGAGCTGGAGGGCCAGCACGTTCGCGTCGGCCTGGCTGGAGCCCGGCGCGATGATGAAGACGAGGTCGAAGATCTTCAGGACGTTGATCATCAGCGTGACGAGGACGACCGCGAGCACCGGCGCGAGCAGCGGCACCGTCACCCGGCGGAAGACCTGCCACTCGTTGGCGCCGTCCACCCGCGCCGCCTCCAGCAGTTCGCGCGGCAGCCCCGCGAGCCCGGCCGCGATGAGCACCATCGCGAAGCCCGCCCACATCCAGATGTACGAGCCGATGATGGCCGGGGTGACCAGCGTGGGGCCGAGCCACTCGATGCCGTTGTACGGTTCGTGGAAGTTGCTCTCGGGCAGCCGGAGTTGGGCCCCGTCGGCGGCGCCGGGCAGTGAGAACGTACCGTCCGCGCCGGCCGTGGCCGAGGCGACCACCTCGCCGTTCTTCACGGCCTCGACCGTGATGCCCTTGAGGCCCAGCTCCTTGGCGTCGATGACGTTGGGACGGCCGCCGCCGCCCTTGGTGAAGTCGAGCCAGACCGTGCCGGTGACCTTGCCCGGCTCGGTCGGGGCGGGCTTGGCGGGCGCGGCCGAGGTCGGCATCTTGTCGGCGGCCACCCCGACCAGGGGAAGCAGCACGGGCTGCCCCGCGTGCGCGGCGGCCGGGGTGAGGAAGGCCCCGCCGCCCGCGGCCTTCAGCGGGGCGCTGGGCAGCGGATGCGCCTTGGGGTAGCCGGCCGAGGCGGTGAACGTGTCATGTACCCCCACCGCCACGGCGTTGGCGACGCCGCGCGCCGGGTCCTGCTCGTACACCAGGCGGAAGATGATGCCCGCCGCCAGCATGGAGATCGCCATCGGCATGAAGACGATGAGCTTGAACGCCGTTCCCCAGCGGACCCGTTCGGTCAGTACGGCGAAGATCAGGCCGAGCGCGGTGGCGATCGTCGGGGCGCACAGGACCCAGATCGCGTTGTTCTTCACCGCGGTCCGGATGGTGTGGTCCGTGAACAGCGTCTTGTAGTTGTCGATTCCGGCGAACGAATCACCGGACTGATCGAAGAACGACCGGTAGATCGAGAACCCGATCGGATAGACGACGAGCGCGCCGAGCAGGACGAGCGCGGGCAGCAGGAAGACGGCCGCGATCCACTTGCGAGTCCTGGTGACGCTCTTGACGGTCCTGGGCGCGGACGGGGTGGCGGGAGGCGGGGCGCCCCCCGCCGTCGCGGTGGTCATCGCCGGATCAGTTCTTGAACGCCGCGGCCGCGTCGGCCTCCAGCCTGGACTGGGTGCCGGCGATGTCGGAGGGGTTCTTCAGGAAGTCCTGAAGGTCCTTCCACTCGCCCTTGCCGGGGGTGCCGCCGAAGGACTGCGGGGCCTGGTCCGACATGTCGAAGCGCACGTTGTCCCCGGCCGCGATCAGCGACTTGGCGATGCCACGCTGGACGTCGTTGGGGTACACGGCGACGTCGAGGGCCTTGTTCGGCGAGATGAACCCGCCCGAACCCGCCGCGATCCTGGCCGCGTCGGTGGAGGCCAGCCACGTGAGCAGCGCCTGGGCGCCCTTGGTGTCCTTCAAGGCCACGGCCGCGTCGCCGCCGGTGACGACCGGGGCCTTGTCACCCACGGCCGGGAACGGGAACGCCTTCGCGTCGGTGCCGACCTTGGCGGAGGTCTCCGCGATGTTGACCGCCGCGAAGTCGCCCTCGAAGACCATGCCCGCCTTCGGCTGGTCCCCGCCGGTGAAGGTCTGCGTCACGGACGCCGGGAACTCGGTCTGGAGCGCGCCGTTGGCACCGCCCGCGATGAGGTTCGGCTTGCCGAAGAGCTGGGCCAGGGTGGTGAGCGCGTCCTTGACCGACGGATCCGTCCACTTGATCGTGTGCTTGGCCAGCTGGTCGTACTTGTCGGGGCCGGCCTGGGACAGATAGACGTTCTCGAACCAGTCGGTGAGCGTCCAGCCGTCGGCGCCGCCGACGGACACCGGCGTCACACCCGAGGCGGAGATCGTGTCGGCGGCGGCCAGGAAGTCCTTCCAGGTGGCCGGCGCGGTGACGCCCGCGTTCTGGAAGACCTTGGTGTTGTACCAGACCAGGGACTTGTTGGCGGCCTTGAAGTAGACCCCGTACTGGGTGCCGTCGACCGCGCCCAGGTCCTGCCACACCTTCGAGTAGTTCGCGGCGAGCTGCGCCTTGGCCTCGGGTCCGGCGGGCTTGGCCCACTTCTTCGCCACGGCCTGCTGGATCGCGCCGACCTGGGGGAGCAGCGCCACATCGGGCGGGCTGCCACCGGCGATCTTCGTGCCGAGGAAGTTGACGATCGGGTCCTGGGCGGGCACGAAGGTGACGGTGGCGCCGGTGCGCGACTCGAACTCCTTGAGCACCTTGACGAAGTTGGCCTGCTCGGCCCCCGTCCACACGGCCGCCACCTCGATCTTCTCCCCGGTGAGCTTGGGGAGTTGGACCCCGCTGCCCGAAGAGGCGGAGGTGGTGGTGCCGGTGGAGGGTGTGCTCTTCGCGTCGTCGCCGCTGCCGCACGCGGCCGCGCCGAGCGCGAGACCGCCGACGACCGCGGCGGACAGCAGGGTGCGACCTGTCGTGCTGGTGGCCCTGGTGGTGCGACCTGTACGAGTGCTGCGCATGCGTGCCCCGTCTCTCCCGTGCGCGTACGAACCGCCGCGCCCGGTGACGCAGGCGCCGCAGCTCTCGTCCCGTGCGACAGTCCTACGCCGGGTGCGGGAGCGCCGCAATACCGTCTTCGCCGTCAACCAGTTGATCGTAATGGGCTTGTGACGTTGAGCCGCGCGGGATGTCCCAACTGCCGCCCATTGCGGCCGGGTTGATCAAGCGGGCCGAAGGGGGCGGGCCCGTCGCCACGCCCACGGCGACCCGGCGTCACGACAGCGGCGGCACCGACGGGGCGTTGACCAAGGACGCCGCGCGGTCCAGGGCGCTGGCGAGCAGGGCCAGGTCGGTGGGGCCGTTGCCGAGCTCGCGCACCGGCCGGCGGGCCGGCGGGTCGCCCATCCGCTCCCACTCCAGGACGACGACCGTGGGCCGCTGGGTCGCGGTACGCGGTATGCGTCCGGTGACCCGGCCGCCCTGGAACGGCACGGACGCCCCGTCCGGCTGGTGCAGCCGGCCCCGGCCCGGAGACGGTTCCTCCGGGGACGGCGTCGCGGGCGGCGGGTCCAGGACCACGCGGTGCCGGGCGCCGCGGGCCAGTTCGGTGTCGGCCGTACGGTCCGGCCGCGCCGAGGTCGCCACCAGGTGCACCCCGAGCCGCTCGCCGTCGCGGGCCACCGCCTCCAGAGCCCGTACGACCGAACCCGCGGCGGGACGGCCCGGACTTCCCAGGGCGGGTGCGACCAGCGCGTCCAGATCGTCGACCAGGACCACCAGGCGGGGCAGCGAGGGCCCCTCCTCGGTGCGGCCGCGCGCGACCGGACGCAGCCGCAGCGTGCTGCTGCCCGGCGGGTCCAGATCGCCCCGGCTCTCCGCGGCGGGCGCCTGCCGCTGCCCGACCAGGCGGCCCGCGACCTCCCGCTGGTTGTGCCACTCCGTGAAGCCGAGCCCGCCCAGGAGCTCGGCCCGGCGCTTGAGCTCGGCTCCCAGCGCCTGCGCGAACTCCCGCATCCGTACCGGGTCGGAGGCGATCAAGTGGGTGGAGACATGCGGGAGTTCGGTGCAGGGGCGCAGCCCCTCCCCGCGCTCGCCGCCCGCACCGTCCACGAGCACCAGGCCGAGCCGGTCGGGCCGGGCGCCCGCCGCGAGCGAGGCGGCGACGGCCCGGAGCAGCTCGGTGCGGCCGCTGCCGGGGGGCCCTTCGACGAGGAGGTGGGGGCCGTCGGAGACGAGGTCCACGCCGACCGGGCCGCGCGGTCCCGTGCCGAGCACCACCGCGCCGTCCGGCGCCGACTCCCAACGGGCCATCAGGGAGGCGGGGGTGGCCCGCGCGAGGCCCAACTCGTCGAGCAGACGGGAGGATCGGGGGAGCGAGGAGGCCAGCCGGCCGGCCGTGGACGCGGTGCCGTCACCGGTGCGCAGGGGAGCCAGGGCGCGCGCGAACCGTTCGGCCCAGGGCCGGGACACCGCGTCCACCGTCGCCACCGTGCCGTGGCCCGCGGGGTGCCCCCCGGCGATGCGCAACAACCGCAGAGCGGTGGCCACATCGCCGCTGAGCAGGGCGGCCGCCCCGCACTCGCGGAAGGCGAGCGAGGCCGCGCAGGCCGTCTCATACGTGTCCGTGACGGGGGAGGCGGCCGAGGCGGCCGGGGTCTCGGCGAGGCAGAGCAGATGGATGCCGGCCGCCGCGCCCGCCGAGGCCAGGCGCGCGGTGGTCTCGCGCAGGGGCGCCGAGCCGGGGTCGCCGTCCAGGACGACCACCGTGAACGGACCCTCGTAGCGGGCGGCGGCCTCGGAGACGGCGGCCCGGTCCGCGGAGGCCCAGCCCGGGCCGAGCGGGCCCGCGTCGAGCCGTCTGACCAGCTCCGCGGTGCGTGCCGTCGCCTGGTCCCGGTCGTAGGCGAGGAGCAGCCGGCAGTCCTGGCCGTGGGCGGGGCGGACCTGGGGGAGCCAGCCGAGCCAGTCCCACTCGGCGGTGCGCGTCTGGAGGCCGCGCGCCCGGTCCGTACTGATGAGGACGATCTCCAGGGTGGTCGGCGCGTGCAGGGCGGCCAGCTGGGCGATGGCCGAGCGGGCGAGCCCGGCGAGGCGGTCGCGGGGCCCCGCGAGGCCGAGCGAGCCCACCTCGCGCAGGCCCACCGTGACGGGCACGGCCGACAGCTCGCCGCGGTCCGTGGTGCCGACCCGCACGGCGAGTGCCTCGGGGTGGCCCGGCTCCCGCTCCCACAGCCGGGGCCCGGGGCCGAGCGCGGTGAGCAGCAGGGCGGCCGGATCGGGCCAGCTCTCGGGCGTGGGCTCGGCCGGCGGGTGCGGTGGCTCGGCGGCCGTCTGCTCGGGGGCCGCTTCGCCGCGCCCCCCGGTGAGCCGCCTCGCCCATGCGCCTATCCCGCCGCGACGGCGGCCGCCGTCCGGCTGCTCGGCGCGGGCGTGCTGGTCGGCGCGGGCGGGCTCGACGTCCTCGCGGCGGTCCAGCCCGCCTTCGGGCAGGCGGGTGCCACGCGTCGGAGTGCCCTGTCGCCTGCTCGGCGCGGACGGCTCGCGATGATCGTCCCGCCCGTCGTGCCCGTAGCCGGAGGGCGCCCCGAGCGCGTCGAAACCGCCCACGGACGACTCCTCGTGAGCACCCGGCGCGGACGTACCGAAGGACGGGGCGGACGGGGCGGACGCGGCGGGCGGGGGCGGCGTCGTGCCGAAGGCGTGGGGCGTCCCCTGGGGCGGGGGCCCCAACTGCGGTGCAAGGGACGGGTGTTGGGGTTCGAAGGGGCAGCCCGGCGCCGTGTTGGGGGTCACCCGGAGATGGCCCTCGCCGTCCGGCGCGGCGGCCAGGGAGGGCTCCGCCTCGGTGCCGCCGGGGGCCAGGCGCAGCGTGGACTCGCCGATCCGCAGCAGCGCGCCGGGCGCGAACCGGACCGGCTGCGCGCCGATCTCCCGGCCGTCCAGCCGGGTGCCGTTCGTCGAGTTCAGATCCGCGACGCTCACCCGGCCGTCCTCGCCGACCGTCACCTCGCAGTGCTGGCGGGAGACGTCCGGATCGTCCAGCGGGACATCGGACTCGGCGGCGCGGCCGACCCCGATGCGGCCGCCGTGCAGCAGGTGGACCCCGCCCGCGTCCGGCCCCGCCACCACGTGCAGGCGGGCCGGGGCCGGGCCGTCGTGGGCCGGCTCGTCCTCGGCCGGGGTGGCGAGGGAGAGCACCGTGCCGTCCACCAGAGGGGGCTCGCCGAGGATGCGGCGCTGGGCGTCGAGGCGCTCGCGGCCCGCGTAGAGCACCACGGAGGCGCCCGAGACCTCCGCGCCGGAGGCGGCCGAGGCCAGGCCGGACGCGACGGCCGCGAGTGCCGTTCCCGCCGGGGCGGTGACGAGCACGTCGCAGGCGCGCGCCGCAGCGTGGCCGCTGCGTGGCGCGAGGACGGTCAGCCGGATCTGCATCGCCTCGGCGGTCCCTTCTGCGCGGGGGTGCCAAGAAAGGGGACCAGCCCTGTGATTCCCCCCACCCGGCACACAATTCGTGCTGAGGGCATCCTCGCACCTGCCACTGACAACACGCCCGTCGCCCACCTCGAATTGATCTTGATTGGTCGGCCGACGACGCAAAAGTGGACGGAAAAGTGGCTGGTTGCGACCGAGTGGGGCATTCCGACGGGACGCCGGGCACGGGTGTTCGGCAACCTTTGGCGCGCGGACCGCGTCTTTCCGGAGAACCATGAGACGACGGTGAACAACCTGGTGGCGCCGAACCCGCGACCCGTCGGGGCGCGCGGGGGCGGCACTAGAGTGGGCCGGAAACCCACACAGCAACTGACGCGAGCAGCAGGGAGCGCATGACGTGCGGCCGGTAGGCAGCAAGTACCTGCTCGAGGAGCCGCTCGGACGCGGCGCCACGGGCACCGTCTGGCGAGCCCGCCAGAGAGAGACCGCCGGGTCCGAGGCGTCCGTGGCGGGCCAGCCGGGCGAAACCGTGGCGATCAAGGTCCTCAAGGAGGAGCTCGCCGGCGACGCGGACGTGGTGATGCGCTTCCTGCGCGAACGCTCCGTACTGCTGAGGCTGCGCCACGCCAACATCGTGCGCACCCGCGACCTGGTCGTCGAGGGCGACCTCCTCGCTCTGGTCATGGACCTGATCGACGGTCCCGACCTGCACCGCTACCTCCGCGAGAACGGCCCGCTCACCCCGGTCGCCGCCGCCCTGCTCACCGCGCAGATCGCCGACGCGCTGGCCGCCAGCCACGCCGACGGCGTCGTCCACCGCGACCTGAAGCCCGCCAACGTCCTCCTGGACGAGCGCGACGGCGCGATGCACCCGATGCTCACCGACTTCGGCATCGCCCGCCTCGCCGACTCCCCGGGCCTGACCCGTACCCACGAGTTCGTGGGCACGCCCGCCTATGTCGCGCCGGAGTCCGCCGAGGGCCGGCCGCAGACCTCCGCCGTGGACATCTACGGCGCCGGAATCCTGCTGTACGAGCTGGTCACCGGGCGCCCGCCGTTCGCCGGGGGCACCGCCCTTGAGGTGCTGCACCGCCACCTCAGCGAGGAACCGCGCCGGCCCACCACCGTCCCGGCCCCGCTGTGGACGGTCATCGAGCGCTGCCTCAGCAAGGACCCCGACCGCCGCCCCAGCGCCGTGAACCTGGCGCGCGGGCTGCGGGTCGTCGCCTCCGGCATCGGTGTGCACTCCACCCCCGCCCAGGTCGAGGCGGCCGACGGCGTGGGGGCGCTGCTCGCCCCCGATCCCGCGCCGGCCCCGGTGCCGGACGCGCCGGGCGCCGCCGACCCGACGCAGGTCCTGCCGACCAGCGCGGCCTCGTACGACCCGTCGGCGCGGACCTCGGTCCTGCCGCAGACGGGAGGCGCCCCCAACGCCGACCCGACGGCCGTCCTGCCGCCGGTCCCGCCGACCGGACCGCAGGAGCCGCACCCCTGGCAGTCCCAGCTCCAGGCCGCGCGCGACCGCAACGAGCAGACCCAGGTCGGATATCTCTCCCCCGACCAGGACCCGCTGCGCCGCCGCCCGCACCGCCAGCAGCAGCCACCGCAGGGTTACGGGCAGCAGGGCCAGCAGCCTCCGCAGGGGTACGGCGGGCAGGGCCATCCCCCGCAGGCGTACGACGGCCGGCGCCCCCCGCAGGGGCAGCCGCCGCAGCACCAGCGGTACGCCCCGCCGCCGCAGCCCTACCAGCAGCAGCGGCAACAGCAGCAGTACGCGCCGCCGCAGCCCCCGCCGCAGCAGCCGCAGGCGCCGGCGCGCGAGCCGAGGGAGCCCCGCGAGCCGCGCAGGCGCAGCCCGAACCGGATGCGGATTCCGGGTCTGGGCTGTCTCAAGGGGTGCCTGTTCACGATCGTGCTGCTCATCGTCGCGGGCTGGCTGATCTGGGAGCTCACCCCGCTCCAGGACTGGGTCGCCCAGGGCAAGGGCTACTGGCAGGCCATCGGTGACGGGATTTCGACGGTATCCGGCTGGATAAAGAGCATCGGCGATTCCGGGAACCCGTAAAGACCCGTAAAAGCCAGCGGACGAAGGGGCTCCGGCCCGCCGGTCCGGGACGCGACTTCATGGATTTGTCGACTTCCAGAGGGTGATTTCGGCGCCAGAAGTGAAGGTTGGCGTCCCGGCCGCGTAGCCTCAGCGTGCACAGCCAGCCGCTGAGGGAGCAGTCTTGGCACGGAATATCGGCAGCCGGTACACCGCCCACCAGATCCTGGGCCGCGGCAGCGCCGGCACGGTGTGGCTCGGCGAAGGGCCCGAGGGCCCCGTCGCCATCAAGCTGCTGCGCGAAGACCTCGCGGCCGATCAGGAGCTGGTCGGACGCTTCGTGCAGGAGCGCACCGCCCTGCTCGGCCTCGACCACCCCCATGTCGTGGGCGTGCGCGACCTGGTGGTCGACGGCAACGACCTCGCCCTCGTCATGGACCTCATCAGAGGCACCGACGCCCGCACCCGCCTCGACCGCGAGCGCCGCCTCGCGCCCGAGGCGGCCGTGGCCATCGTGGCCGACGTCGCCGACGGGCTCGCCGCGGCCCACGCGGCCGGCGTGGTCCACCGTGACGTCAAGCCCGAGAACATCCTGCTCGACATGCAGGGCCCGCTCGGCCCCGGCGGCGCCCACCCCGCCCTGCTCACCGACTTCGGCGTGGCCAAGCTCATCGACACCCCGCGCCGCACCAAGGCGACCCGGATCATCGGCACCCCGGACTATCTGGCGCCCGAGATCGTCGAGGGCCTCCCGCCGCGCGCCGCCGTCGACATCTACGCGCTCGCGACCGTGCTCTACGAGCTGCTCGCCGGCTTCACCCCCTTCGGCGGCGGCCACCCCGGCGCCGTGCTGCGCCGCCATGTGACCGAGACCGTCGTCCCGCTGCCCGGCATCCCCGACGAGCTGTGGCAGCTCATCGTCCAGTGCCTGGCCAAGGCCCCGGCCTCGCGGCTGCGCGCCTCGGAACTCTCGGCCCGGCTGCGCGAACTGCTCCCGCTGATCGCGGGGATGCCTCCGCTGGACGTCGACGAGCCGGACGCCGAGGGGGCCGAGGACGAGGAGGCGTACGAGGATCCGTACCCGACCGTCCCCACCACCCCGCGCCGCGGAGCGGTCCCGCTGGTGCCCGGGGCGCCGCACGACTCCGCCAACCGCGACACCCACACCAGCATGCGCGTCCCCGGCCCGGACGAGCTGGCCGGCGGACCGCTCGGCACCGCCCGCGCCCCCCGCCCGGCCGGGGCCCCGCGGCCCGGCTCGGCCCGCCACCGGGCCGACCAGGTCCGCAGGCGCCGCCTGATCCTGACGACGGCCGCGGTCGCGCTGGCCGCGGCGGTCGGCGTCGGCGGATGGCTGGCCCTGGACTCCGACTCCGGGAAGCAGTCGCCGCCGCAGGACACCAAGAACTCGGCGCCCGTCGTCCCCTAGGGTCGCCCAGGATCCGATGGGCCCGGGGAACGCCGGAGCGCGGAGCCGTTACGCTGGACCCGTGGCAGTCGTCGATGTATCCGAAGAGCTGAAGTCCCTTTCCTCGACCATGGGGTCGATCGAGGCCGTCCTTGACCTCGACACGATGCGGGCGGACATCGCCGTGCTCGAGGAGCAGGCGGCCGCCCCGTCCCTGTGGGACGACCCGGAGGCGGCGCAGAAGATCACCAGCAAGCTTTCGCACCTCCAGGCCGAGCTGCGCAAGACCGAGGCCCTGCGCGCCCGCATCGACGACGTCGCGGTGCTCTTCGAGCTCGCCGAGGAGATGGACGACTCGGACACCCGTGCCGAGGCGGAGATCGAGCTGGAGTCCGTGCGCAAGGCGCTGGACGAGATGGAGGTCCGTACCCTCCTGTCCGGCGAGTACGACTCGCGTGAGGCGCTGGTCAACATCCGCGCCGAGGCGGGCGGCGTCGACGCCTCCGACTTCGCCGAGCGCCTCCAGCGCATGTACCTGCGCTGGGCCGAGCGGCACGGCTACAAGACCGAGGTGTACGAGACCTCGTACGCGGAAGAGGCCGGCATCAAGTCGACCACCTTCGTGGTCAACGCCCCCTACGCCTACGGCACGCTCTCCGTGGAGCAGGGCACGCACCGCCTGGTCCGCATCTCCCCCTTCGACAACCAGGGCCGCCGCCAGACGTCCTTCGCGGGTGTCGAGGTGCTGCCGGTCGTCGAGCAGTCCGACCACGTCGACATCGACGAGACCGAGCTGCGCATCGACGTGTACCGCGCGTCGGGCCCCGGCGGCCAGGGCGTCAACACCACGGACTCCGCGGTCCGCATCACGCACATCCCGACCAACATCGTGGTGTCCTGCCAGAACGAGCGCTCCCAGATCCAGAACAAGGCGAGCGCCATGAACGTCCTCCAGGCCAAGCTCCTCGAGCGCCGCCGCCAGGAGGAGCAGGCGCTGATGGACTCCCTCAAGGGCGACGGCGGCAACTCCTGGGGCAACCAGATGCGTTCGTACGTCCTGCACCCGTACCAGATGGTCAAGGACCTCCGGACGGAGTTCGAGGTGGGCAACCCGCAGGCGGTCCTCGACGGCGAGATCGACGGCTTCCTGGAGGCCGGCATCCGCTGGCGCAAGCAGCAGGAAAAGTAACCTCACCACCAACCCTGCCGGGGGCGCGGGGAACTGCGCGAGCACCCCGCACGGCCCGCAGCCGAACCCGCACCTGGGGCTCCGCCCCAGACCCCGTATTGCGCCTTAAGGGCGCTCGTCCTCAAACGCCGGACGGGCTGAGGTTGCCCGGTGTGGGCCCGCACCGGTCCTGCTAGGGGCGCGGGGAACTGCGCGAGCACCCCGCACGGCCCGCAGCCGAACAAGCACCTGGGGCTCCGCCCCAGACCCCGCATCGCGCCTTAAGGGCGCTCGTCCTCAAACGCCGGACGGGCTGAGGTGGCCTGCACTGGCCCGCACCGAGTAGTTAGGGGCGCGGGGAACTGCGCGAGAAGCGACCGCGGTCCGCGGAAAAAAGCGGGTTGGGGGCGCGAGGAGCGGCCGCGGTCCGCGGAAGAAGGCGGGTTGAGGGGCGCGGGGAACTGCGCGAACCGCCCCGCACGGTCCGCGGCAGAACCGAGCCCCCCCAATTCGCTCGCGCAAGCGCTCGCTTGGGCGACTCGGCGCTTTGTCGACATCCGAACTCCCCTCAGGCGCGCGCCAGTTCGGCTCTTCTGTCACAGTCGTATTCCCGTACGCCCGGCAAGTACCCCCATACCGGACATTGCGTACGCAACGACCTTGACGCCGTCTTTGAAACTGGCAAAGCTAACGCGCGGCATGCGTATGTACGGGGCGCGTGTGACAGGGGAGGGGTTCCATACGTCTCCCCGTGTTGCCGCCCCGGGCGCTGCTCCATGACGAGATCAGCTACTGGGGGTAGCAGGCTAATGAGCAAGAACACGCGGGTCCGCGTCGCGCGGATAGCCGCCGGTGCGGTGATTGCCGCCGGCGCGTCCCTGACCGCCGCGGGTGCGGCCCAGGCCGTCGGCTCCGACTCCAACGACGTCAAGACCAACACGGTCCTCGACGACCCCTGCGTCCCGGGTGCGCCGCTGTGCGACACCACGGGTGGGCAGACGACCGGCTCCACCACCAGCGGTACGACGGGGTCCACGACCTCGTCCGGTACCACCGGTTCCACCACCTCCGAGGGCACCACCGGCTCGACCACGTCGGCCGGCACGACCGGTTCGACGACCTCGGCCGGTACCACCGGTTCCACCACCTCCGAGGGCACCACCGGTTCGACCACGTCGGCCGGTACCACCGGTTCGACGACGTCCTCCGGTACCACCGGTTCCACGACGTCCTCCGGCACCACGGGCTCCACGACGTCGGCCGGCACCGCCGGTTCGACGACCTCCTCCGGCACGACCGGTTCGACGACGTCTTCCGGCACCACGGGCTCCACGACGTCGGCCGGCACCACCGGTTCGACGACCTCCTCCGGCACGACCGGTTCGACGACGTCTTCCGGCACCACGGGCTCCAGCACGTCCTCCGGCACCACGGGTACCACCGGCAGCACCGGCTCGACCGGTACGACGGGCTCCACCGGCACCACCGGCTCGACCGGGACCACGGGCTCCACCGGCTCCACGGGGACCACGGGTTCGACCGGCACCACGGGCAACACCGGCACCGCCCCCGACGCGGTCGGCTCGCAGCCGGTCGAGCAGGGGAAGCAGAAGGAGGAGCTCGCCGCCACCGGTGCGGGCGGGACCACCTTCCTGCTGATCGGCGCCGCGACCATGATCGCGGGTGGCGTGGGCTTCCGCCTCATGCCGCGTCTGGTCAACGGTCGTAACGTCGCGTAAGCGATAGCGACCCCTACGCGAAGAGGGCCCCGGGTGCGATCACGCACTCGGGGCCCTCTTCGTGTACGGCGTACGGCGTAAGGGTGGGGTTCGGACGGCCTCGTACGGACCGGCGAACCGTGGCTCAGACGCTCTGGTGGGCCAGGAGGGCCAGCGCTCCCACCAGGATGATCAGCAGGGTGACCAGCGCCGCGGGGCTCAGGGCGCCCCACTGGTTCTCCTGCTGGAGACGCTCCCGGTTGGCCCGGCAGACGCGACAGCGGCCCTCGCTCACGGGCGCCGCGCAGTTGGCGCACACCAATCTGTCATAGGTCATGCGCTCTCCTCCTCCCGCGCGGCGGAGCCGGCGCATACAGCGTTCAATCCGCCATCTCTCCGCTCAACGCTCAGGGAAACGCGACCGTTCCCCCTACCACTGTGCCAGCTCCCACGCGTTTCGGCGCGCCCCGCCTGATTCATCCCGTTCCCACCCGCACAACCCAAGGGACATAAGGGGCATCCCCGGACGTGGCCTGCGCGGGCTCGTCCCGTTCGCGTAAGGTCACGCACACCTATACTCCCGGCCGACCCGTGGTGCACCCGTGATCCGATTCGACAATGTCTCCAAGACCTATCCCAAGCAGAACCGACCAGCCCTGCGGGAAGTCTCCCTCGACATCGAGAAGGGGGAGTTCGTCTTCCTCGTCGGCTCGTCCGGATCCGGCAAGTCGACGTTTCTGAGACTGATCCTGCGCGAAGAGCGCGCCAGCCATGGGCAGGTGCACGTACTGGGCAAGGACCTGGCCCGGCTCTCCAACTGGAAGGTGCCGCACATGCGGCGCCAACTGGGCACGGTCTTCCAGGACTTCAGGCTCCTCCCCAACAAGACCGTCGCGGAGAACGTCGCGTTCGCCCAGGAGGTCATCGGCAAACCGCGCGGCGAGATCCGCAAGGCGGTGCCGCAGGTGCTCGACCTCGTCGGGCTCGGCGGCAAGGAAGACCGCAGGCCCGGTGAGCTCTCCGGTGGTGAACAGCAGCGCGTGGCCATCGCCCGCGCCTTCGTCAACCGGCCCATGCTGCTCATCGCGGACGAGCCGACCGGCAACCTCGACCCCCAGACCTCCGTCGGCATCATGAAGCTGCTCGACCGGATCAACCGGACCGGCACCACCGTTGTCATGGCGACCCACGACCAGAACATCGTCGACCAGATGCGCAAGCGCGTCATCGAGCTGGAGTCCGGCCGTCTCGTACGAGACCAGGCGCGCGGCGTCTACGGCTACCAGCACTGAGCGCCGTAGAGCACTCGTCGAGCACTGAAAGGCTGAAATCGTCGCCATGCGCGCCCAGTTCGTTCTCTCGGAGATCGGGGTCGGTCTCCGTCGCAACCTGACCATGACGATCGCCGTCGTCGTCTCCGTCGCCCTCTCGCTGGCCCTGTTCGGCGGTTCGCTGCTGATGCGGGATCAGGTCAACAACATGAAGGGCTACTGGTACGACAAGGTCAACGTCTCCATCTTCCTCTGCAACAAGGCGGACGCCGAGAGCGTCGCCAAGTGCGCCAAGGGCGCGGTGACGGCGCAGCAGAAGAAGGACATCGAGGCCGACCTCAAGAAGCTGGACGTCGTCCAGACGGTGTCGTACGAATCGGCCGACGACGCGTTCAAGCACTACAAGGAGCAGTTCGGCGGCTCCCCGATGGCCGGTTCGATCACCCCGGACCAGATGCAGGAGTCCTTCCGGGTCAAGCTCAAGGACCCGGAGAAGTTCGCCGTGGTGGCCACCGCCTTCGCGGGCCGCGACGGCGTCCAGTCCGTGCAGGACCAGAAGGGCATCCTGGAGAACCTGTTCGGCCTGCTCAACGGCATGAACGTGGCGGCCATGCTGGTCATGTTCGTCATGCTGATCGTCGCGCTGATGCTGATCGTCAACACGGTGCGCGTCTCCGCGTTCAGCAGGCGGCGCGAGACCGGGATCATGCGCCTGGTCGGCGCCTCCAGCTTCTACATCCAGGCGCCGTTCATCATGGAGGCCGCGTTCGCGGGGCTGCTGGGCGGGGTGGCCGCCGCGGGCATGCTCATCGTCGGCCGCTACTTCATGATCGACCACGGGCTCGACCTGGCGCACAAGTTGAACCTCATCAACTTCATCGGCTGGGACGCGGTCCTCGCCAAGCTGCCGCTGGTGCTCGCGGCCAGCGTCCTGATGCCCGCGCTCGCGGCCTTCTTCGCGCTGCGCAAGTACCTCAAGGTCTGACCCCGCGTGTGACATACGCCCCTGGCGCCGTAGGAGCAACAGCCCCTACGGCGCCTCGCCGTTGTCCTAGACTCGGCGCCATGTCGGGTCCGGATCTCTGTCCCAGGCCCCGCGGGGTGCGCCGCGGGGCGGCTCTGACCTTGGTCTTCGCGAGCGTCCTGGTGACCGGGGCCGCCACCAACTGCCTGCCGGGTGCCGAGCGCAGGCCCCCCGCACAGGCAACCGCCCCGGCCGCCGCGGCCGCCGCCCTCGACCCGCGCGAGGGTCACACCACCCGCGGCGGCGACCGCACCGCGGACGAGGTGCGGCGCGCGGCCGCCGAGGCGCAGGCCGACGGGAAGTCCGCCACCCGGGCCGCCGAGGAGGCCGTCGGCCGCAGCGGGGACCGCTGGGGCGCGGTCTACGACAGAGCCGAGTACGAGCAGTACGCGGACGCCCTGGAGGGCCGCTACACCGGCGTCGGTCTGTGGGTGGCCCGCGCGGCCGGCGGCCACATCCAGGTGACCCGGGTGCAGCCCGGCGGGCCCGCCGCCCGGGCCGGAGTGCGACCCGGCGACGTCCTGCGCACCATCGACGGCTGGTCCGCCGACGGCAAGCCGGTCACCGACGTGGTGGCGCGGCTGCGCGGCGACGCGGCCGGCAGCAAGGTCGCCATCGGCCTCGGACGCGGCCCCCTCACCTGGACCCGGACGCTGGACCGGGCGGTCCTCGGCACCGAGGACGTGACCGTCGAGAACCTCTCCGACGAGGTCGTGATGATCAGGGTGACGGCCTTCACCAAGGGGTCGGGCGAGCGGGTGCGGGCCGCGGTGCGCCGGGCCCCGGAGGGCGCCGGGATCCTGCTCGACCTGCGGGGCAACAGCGGCGGCCTGGTCGCCGAGGCCGTCACCGCGGCCTCCGCCTTCCTGCCCGGCGGCCTGGTCGCCACGTACGACGTGCACGGCAAGCAGCGCGCGCTGTACGCGAGCGGCGGCGGGGACGTCGAGCGGCCCCTGGTGGTCGTGATCGACGGCGGCACCATGAGCGCGGCCGAGCTCCTCACCGGCGCGCTCCAGGACCGGGGCCGCGCGGTCACCGTGGGCTCGCGCACCTTCGGCAAGGGCTCGGTCCAGATGCCCACGGGCCTGGTCGGCGGCTCGGTCGCCGAGCTGACCGTGGGCCACTACCGCACTCCCTCGGGCCATGGGCTCGACGGCAGGGGCATCACCCCCGACCTGCCGGTCACCGAGCACCCGCTGGAGCACGCCCGGACCGTCCTGAGCGGTCTGGGCGGCACGTCGTAAACCGCTTGCGCCGAGGTGCGAAAATAGCCGCACTATGGCTAAGAACACGGGCAAGGACAAAGAGAAGGACAGCAAGCGCAAGCTGGTCGCGCAGAACAAGAAGGCACGGCACGACTACCTCGTCATCGACACCTACGAGTGCGGCCTGGTGCTCACCGGCACCGAGGTGAAGTCGCTGCGCCAGGGCCGTGCCTCGCTGGTCGACGGGTTCGTCCAGATCGACGGCGGCGAGGCCTGGCTGCACAACGTGCACGTCCCCGAGTACGCGCAGGGCACCTGGACCAACCACAGCGCCCGGCGGAAGCGGAAGCTGCTGCTGCACCGGATGGAGATCAACAAGCTGGAGTCGAAGTCCAGCGAGTCGGGTCACACGATCGTGCCGCTCGCCCTGTACTTCAAGGACGGCCGGGCCAAGATCGAGATCGCGCTCGCCAAGGGCAAGAAGGAGTACGACAAGCGCCAGACGCTGCGCGAGAAGCAGGACCGCCGCGAGACGGACCGCGCGATCTCGGCGGTCAAGCGCAAGGAGCGGGCGAGCCTGCGCCAGGCCCGACCGGAATAGGCTGGCACCCTCGGGCGTTGGTCACGTACGATGGCACTGCACCTCGGTGAAGGTGTGGCACCACCTTGAAAAAACAACATGGGGATGATCGGTTTCGACAGCGGATGTCGAAGCAGGGGAAGCGTGTCGAGGAAGCGGCAATGATCTCGTAAACCATATGTCGCAAACAATAATCGCCAACACCAAGCGCGATTCCTTCGCCCTCGCTGCCTAAGTAGCGACGCGTGAAGTGTCAGCCCGGGGCTGTTCCCGACCCGGATCCTGGCATCAGCTAGGGGACTAAACTTCTAAGCCCGGTCACGGGGTTTAGAAGGAAATCAAACAGTGGCTGGGCCCGTCGGCGACTTGTTCGCGTGATTGCCGGGGCCGAGAAAAGCGCAGCGAACTGCACACGGAGAAGCCCTGTTTTTGCACCGTTGGACGCGGGTTCGATTCCCGCCATCTCCACGATCGAGGAGACCCGGATGTCCGGAGCTCCTCGCCCCATGTAGGCACAGGCCCGGTCGCTTTCGAGCGGCCGGGCCTTTGTCGTGCCCGGACCGGGTCAGGCGACCGGCTGGCCGGTGAGCATGCCGAGGAGCTGGTCCATCTCGTTGCGCCACATGCGGTGGACGTTCATCCGGGTCGGCTTCGGCCGCCCCGGCAGCTGGCAGCGGAACGAGCTCCACAGAGTGTTGCGGCGGATGTCGCTGACCATCTGCATCGCCTCGTTCGGCGGGATCGCGACGACGATCTCCTGCGGCCGGTTGCTCATCCGGCTGGCCCGGTGGATGAGCACGGCCTGCTGGGTCACGGTGATGAAGTAGTACTTCAGGAAGGCCTGGCCTATGGCGCCGAACATGCTCATCAGCCAGACGCTGGGGCCCGCTATCGCCTGGATCGTGACGATCGGGCGGTCCTGCGGGTTGGCCTGCGCGATCGCCTCGGCGACCTGCTGCTGGATCGTCGACTTCTTCATGGCCATGGGGATGGGCCTTTCCTGACACAGGGTCATACTCAAGCGGAGGGGGACGTCCCGCTTATCGGCGGGGCGGTGCAGCGTACCGCCCGCGACCGGCGGCTCCCACCACCAGGGCGGCGGCCGCCGCGCAGACCGGGACCAAGTAGCCCATCTCCGCGCCCGCTTGCTCGATGACCTGGCCGCCGAGCGCCGAGCCGACCGCGATGCCGCCGAGGATCGCGGTGACGGCCAGGGTCATGCCCTCGTTCAACTGCCCCTGCGGGGTGCGGCGCTGAACCAGGGTCATACCGGTGACCATGGTGGGGGCGGTCGCCGCCCCCGCGAGGAGCAGCGCGCCCGCGAGCGCGAACAGGGAGCCGGTGGCCAGGGCCGCGAGCAGTGGCAGCCCCATCAGCGCGGCCATGGCCGCGAGGCAGCCGACGAGCCGCCGGCCCGTGTCGCGGGCCGGGCGCGCCGACCCGTACAGGAGCCCCGCGACGCAGGACCCGGCGGCCTGGAGGGCCAGCACCGCGCCCGCGGCGCCACGGTGGCCGAGCGCGTCGGCGTAGGCGATGGTCACCACCTCCAGCGCGCCGAACACCGCACCGGTGGTGAGGAAGACCGCGAGCAGCGGGACGAACCCCCGTGTCCGGACAGGGGACTTGGCGGATGCCGTACGAGGTGTGGGGGGCGGCTCGGTGGCGCGCTGGGCGGCGAAGACCAGGACGCCCGTCATCAGCAGCACCGCGCCGACGAGGGTGCCGGCCTCGGGGAACAGGGCCGAGCAGAGGAACGCGGCGGCGACCGGGCCGAGCATGAAGCACAGCTCGTCGGCGGCCTGCTCGAAGGAGTTGGCGGTGTGCAGCGCCGCCGCGTCGCGCGGTGAGGGGCCCCCGTGCAGATGGGCCCAGCGGGCGCGGGACATGCCGCCGGTGTTGGGGGTGGTGGCGGTCGCGGCGTAGGCGGCGAACAGGGTCCAGTCGGGGGCGTCGAGGTGGACGCACAGGAGCAGGGCGAGCGACCCGCAGACCGCGATCGCCGTGGCCGGTACGGCGATTCGGGCCTGGCCGTACCGGTCGACGAGCCGGGCGGTCCACGGCGCCACCAGCGCGGTCGCGGCCAGGCCCGTGGCGGTGACGGCCCCGGCCAGCGCGTAGGAGCCGCGCGCCCCCGCGATCATGATCACGGCGCTCACGCCGAACATGCCCATGGGGAGGCGGGCGATGAGGTTGCCCAGGGTGAAGGCGCGGGCGCCGGGGGTGGCGAAGAGGCGTATGTAGGGGGTCGAGCGGCGGGAGAGCGGGGTCGATTGCGGCATGCCCCGATCCTCGCGGGGCCCTGCGTGAAGGGTCCAACACCTGATCAGCGCCCATTCACGCACTCTTGTTGTCAACGCCCGTGATGTTGTTGACTGCCGCCCGTGCCCCACGACACCGACCCGCGCCTGCTGCGTTCCTTCGCCGCCGTCGCCGAGGAACTCCACTTCACCCGCGCCGCGGCTCGCCTCTTCGTCGCGCAGCAGGCCCTGAGCCGCGACATCCGGCGCCTGGAGCGGGAGTTGGGGGCCGATCTCTTCGTGCGCACCACCCGGGCCGTGACGCTCACCGCGGACGGGGCGCGGCTGCTGCCGTACGCCCGGCGGGTGCTCGCCGCGCACGACGAACTCCGCGACGCCTGGACGGGCCAGGGCGCCGAGCGGCCGCTGCTCGTCGACATCTCGGCGCCGGTCGGCACCGGGGCGCGGGTACTTGCCGAGGCCCGCGCCCAGGCGCCGGGCGTCGAGTTCGTGGCCCGGTTCATCAGTGGCCTGACGGGGGCCGCCGCCGAGATCCTGGCGGGACGGCTCGACGTCTCCTTCGGCCGGGTGGCCGGGCTCGACCCGGCGGTCCTGGCGGGGCTCGGCCACCAGCCGGTGCGCTACGAGCGGATGGCGGTGCTGCTCGACGCCGGGCACCGGCTCGCGGGGCTGGCCGAGGTGCCGCTGGACGCGCTGTCCGGCGAGACGCTGTACGTGGCGGCGGGCAATCCGGCGACCGCCGAGTGGACCGACCTCGCCGAGCGGCTCTTCGCGGGGCGCGGCATCCGGGCGGCCGCGCCGTTCCCGGAGATCGCGGGCGAGGAGGAGTTCGTCCGGGTGGTGCGCAAGCAGGGCTGGTCGGTGCTGGCCAGCACCGAGTTCATGGACGTGCCCGGCATGGTGGTGCGCCCGCTGACCGGGCCCGTGCCGCTCGCGCCGGTGTCCCTGGTGTGGCGCGACGGGCTCACGCACCCCGGGCTCGATGTCCTGCGGCGTATTGCGGAGGAGGAGGCGGCGGCGCACGGGTGGCTGGAAAGGCCCGCCGGAAGCTGGCTTCCCGAGCCCGACTTGTCCCTGATGGCCGTCAATGCCCCGCGTGTGGGCCGGGTAAGGCGAAGGTCACGTGATACGTGAACACATGTCCACAGCCTCGTGCGCTACATTCATCGCCCGGGTGCGGCGGGATAGGGGGGCGCTCCGAACGGGTGGGTTTTCCCCGTTCCGGAGGTGGCGCCCGGGAGTCGTGCGCGCAACCCGCGAAACACATTCAGGGAGTGCGTACGAACATGGACAGTCGGATAACCAGCGGACCGGGCGGACAGTCTCGTTCCGGTCAGTCGGGGGAGCGCCGGACCTCACCCGACGTGACGATGCAACTGAGCTTCCGCGCGGCGGAGTTGAACGTGCCCCGGCCCCGGCCGGAACCCGCACCCGCACCATCGCCCGCAGCCGCGCCCGCATCCACAGCCCCCGCATCCACAGCAGTGCCCGCGCCCGCATCCGCGGCCTCTCGGGCATCCGCGCCCGCACCCGCACCCTCGCGCGCGCCCGAAGACACAACTGTCCCCGCGCCCGCATCCAAGCCCGCACCTGCATCCAAGCCCGCACCCGCGCCCGCGCCCGAAGACGCAACTGTCGCCGCGCCCGCATCCAAGCCCGCACCTGCATCCAAACCCGCACCCGCACCCGAGCCCGTGCCGTGGTCCGCGACGCAGGAGATCCCGGTCTTCAACCCGCTGCCGGCCATACCGACCCAGCAGGGCCACGACAAGCCCGTGTTCGTCGACATCAGCGGACGGCGCGGCAAGAAGCTGCGCCGGCTCGGCTGGCTCTGCGGCCTCGCCGCCACCGGCTTCGCCGTGGCGCTCGTCGGCTCCCTGCTCGGCGGCAACTCGCGCGCCCCCGGCCTGACCCTGCCCGACGGGACCAAGGACGACGCGGTGACGGCGCCGCCGCAGGCGACCGCCTCGCAGGTCCCGCAGCCCAGGGAGTCCCCGAAGAAGCTCGTGGCCCCTTCCCACGGAGCCTCCAAGGCGCCGGCGGCCAGGACGGTCAAGCCCTCCAAGGCCGCGCACAGCACCACCCCCGTCACCGGGCACAGCCCCGTGAACACCAAGGTCTCCCCGCGCCCCGGCGCCTCGAAGAAGCCGGTCACGCGCGCGGTCACCCCCACCGCCGGCAGGACCGGCGCCTAGCGCGACCGCCCGCCGCACCCGGCCCGCCCGCAGGGGCCCGGACAGTCCCCCCAGCACCTCCGAACCCCTGATCCCGTGATCCCGGCCCGCCCGCGGCGGTCCGGTCAGCGGCCCTGAGCACCAACCCCGTACGGCCACCCCGGCGTACCGGCCCGAAGGCGTAACGACACCTGTCATGACAACCACCCAGGCCAAGCCGCGGCCGACGCGGCGCAAGCGGCTGCCCATGCGCTACCTGCTGCCGCTGCTGCTCCTCGTCGCGCTCGTCGCGATGCTGATGCTGCGCGGCTATGTGCACAGCGAGATCTCCGCGGACCACCGGGTCCGCGACCCCGCGCCCACCGACCGGGTGCCCGACTCGATCATCGACGGCGGCCCGGTCATCGACGCGCGCACCCCCGGCAAGCCGGTGAGCCTCCAGATACCGGACCACAAGATCGTCCTCACCTTCGACGACGGCCCGGACCCCACCTGGACGCCGAAGGTCCTGGACGAGCTGAAGAAGCACCACGCGCACGCCGTCTTCTTCGTCACCGGAACCAACGCCTCGCGCTACCCGGACCTCATCAAGCGCATGGTCGCCGAGGGCCACGAGGTGGGCCTGCACACCTTCAACCACCCCGATCTCTCCTACCAGTCGAAGTCGCGGATCGACCGGGAGCTCTCCGAGAACCAGCTGGCGCTCGCCGGCGCCGCGGGCGTGCACAGCTCGCTGTTCCGGCCGCCCTACTCCTCGTTCGCCGACGCCATCGACAACGACACCTGGCCGGTCGTCCAGTACGTCGGCAGCAAGGGCTATGTCGTGGCGCTCGACTCCACGGACAGCGAGGACTGGCAGCGGCCCGGGGTGAAGAAGATCATCCACAACGCCACCCCGGAGGACGACAAGGGCGCCATCGTCCTCATGCACGACTTCGGCGGCGACCGCTCGCAGACCGTGGCCGCGCTCGACACCTTCCTGCCGGACATGCAGGAGTCGGGTTACACCTTCGTCAACCTCACCACCGCGCTCGGCGCGCCCAGCGCCCTGACCCCGGTCAGCGGGATGGACCTGTGGAAGGGGCAGGCGTTCGTCGGCGCCGTCCAGGTCGCCGAGCACACCACCGACTTCCTGGTCGTCGGCCTCGCCGTCATCGGTGTGCTGGTGTTCACCCGCTTCGGCCTGATGCTGGTCCTCTCCTTCGCGCACGCCCGCAAGGTGCGCCGCAAGGACTTCCGCTGGGGCCCGCCGGTGACCGAACCGGTCTCGGTGCTCGTGCCCGCGTACAACGAACGCGAATGCATCGCCAACACCGTTCGTTCGCTCATGGCGAGCGATCATCCGATCGAAGTGATCGTCATCGACGACGGTTCGAGCGACGGCACCGCCGACATCGTCGAGGCGCTGGGCCTGCCCA
Source organism: Streptomyces sp. ASQP_92 (assembly GCF_025399895.1). GTDB lineage: Bacteria > Actinomycetota > Actinomycetes > Streptomycetales > Streptomycetaceae > Streptomyces. The sequence continues at coordinate 58,379 of NZ_JAODUA010000001.1, forward strand.
ACGTCCGTGTGGTGCGCCAGGAGAACGCAGGCAAGCCCGCCGCCCTCAACAACGGGATCGCGCACGCCCGTTACGAGCTCGTCGTGATGATGGACGGCGACACCGTCTTCGAGCCCGGTACCGTCCGCGAACTCGTGCAGCCCTTCGGCAGCTCCCGCGTCGGCGCCGTCGCCGGCAACGCCAAGGTCGGCAACCGCAACTCGCTCATCGGCGCCTGGCAGCACATCGAGTACGTGATGGGCTTCAACCTCGACCGCCGCATGTACGACCTGATGGGCATCATGCCCACCATCCCCGGCGCGGTCGGCGCCTTCCGCCGCCAGGCCCTGGAGCGGGTCGGCGGCATGAGCGAGGACACCCTCGCCGAGGACACCGACATCACCATGGCCATCCACCGCGACGGCTGGCGCGTGGTTTACGCCGAGAACGCCCGCGCCTGGACCGAGGCCCCCGAGTCCGTCCAGCAGCTCTGGTCGCAGCGCTACCGCTGGTCGTACGGCACCATGCAGGCGATCTGGAAGCACCGCGGCGCCCTCAAGGACCGCGGCCCCTCGGGCCGCTTCGGCCGCGTCGGCCTGCCGCTGGTCGCCCTGTTCATGGTGGTGGCCCCGCTGCTCGCCCCGCTCATCGACATCTTCCTGCTGTACGGGATCATCTTCGGCAAGTCCGAACAGACGGTCCTGGCCTGGCTCATGGTGCTGCTGATCCAGGCGGTGTGCGCGGCCTACGCGTTCCGGCTCGACAAGGAGCGGCTCACCCATCTGCTGTCCCTGCCGCTCCAACAGGTCCTGTACCGGCAGTTGATGTACGTCGTGCTGCTCCAGTCCTGGATCACCGCGGTGACCGGCGGCCGGCTGCGCTGGCAGAAGCTGCGCCGCACCGGCGTCGTCGAGGCGCCCGGCAACCCCGCCGAACGGAAGGCCGCCGGATGACCTCGTACGTGGACGTGCCGGAGGCGGCGGCCACCCCCGCCGTCCCGGCACCCCGGCCGCCCGCGCGCGACCGGTACTTCGACTTCCTGCGCGGTCTCGCCCTGTTCCGGGTGGTGCTCTACCACCTGATGGGCTGGGCCTGGCTGCCGCTCGCCTTCCCCTCCATGGGCGTGATGTTCGCGCTCGCCGGAAACCTGATGGCCCGCTCCCTGAAGCGGCCCGCCGTCCAGGTCGTACGGGGCCGGCTGCGGCGGCTGCTGCCCCCGATGTGGCTGCTCGGCGCGGTCGGCGTCACCGGCATGCTCGCCCAGGGCTGGGGTCCCGACGCCGACGGGCACCCCGCCTGGTGGTGGGGGCACCTGGTGTTCTGGGTGGTCCCGCTCAGCGACCCGCCGTACGCGGCCGACCTGCCGGGCATCCACCACGTACTCGGCGACAACTGGGGCGCCAACCTCGCCGAACCGCTCTGGTACCTGCGCGCCTACCTGTGGTTCGTGCTGCTCTCACCGCTCGTGCGCCCGCTCCTCAAGCGCCTGGCGTGGCCCACGATCCTCGCCCCGGTCGCGCTCAGCGCGCTCCTGGAATTCGCCGACCTCGGGCTGCCCGAGCGGATCGACTCCGCGCTCACCGACTTCGCCACCTTCGGCGCCTGCTGGATCCTCGGCATGGCCCACCAGGCGGGCGTCCTGCGGAAAACGCCCGGCTATCTGGTGCCCTCGCTGGCGCCCCTGGTGATGGCGCTCGGCTACTGGTGGGCGGTGCGCGGCGGGTTCTCCCTCACCGGCTCCACCGAACTCGACGCGATCCCGCTCGCGCAGACCCTGTGGTCGCTCGGCGCGGTGCTCCTGCTGCTGCACATCAGCCCCTCGTGGGAGACCTGGCCGGCCCCGCTGCGGCGCTGGGACCGGCTGATCACCCTGCTCAACTCCCGTGCCGTGACGATCTACCTCTGGCACAACCTGTGCATCCTGGTCGCGGCCACCGTCTGGGACGACCTGTGGAGTGTCGACGCCCTCGCGGGCGCCGCCAAGTTCCTCGACAGCTCCTGGCCGGTCCTGGTCGTGACCTGGCTCCTCATCGGCCTGTGCGTCCTGTGCTTCGGCTGGGTCGAGGACGTGGCGGCCAAGCGCCGCCCCCGGCTCCGGCCCGCCTGAGCCGCCCGGTCGGCGGCGGTCTCACCGCCGCCGACCGCACCCCGTGAAGACACGGTTGCACCCCGGTCACCCGGCGGCACGCGGCCGAAACCCGCCCTCCCTACGGTCACTGCCAGATGAAGCGAACCGACCGTGGAGGCAAGATGGCTGGCCGTTGGATCGATCGGTGGGAGCCGGAGGACGACACCTTCTGGCGGGAGACGGGACGGCGCGTCGCCCGGCGGAACCTGTTCCTCTCCGTGTTCTGCGAACACGTGGGGTTCTCCATCTGGAGCCTGTGGTCGGTGATGGTCCTCTTCATGGGCCCCGCCTACGGAGTGGACCCCGCGGGCAAGTTCTTCCTGATCTCGGTGGCGACCCTCGTGGGCGCCCTCGTCCGCATCCCCTACACCTTCGCCGTCGCCCGCTTCGGCGGCCGCAACTGGAGCGTCTTCAGCGCCCTGCTGCTCCTGGTCCCGGCCGGCGCCGCCTGGTTCGCGATGGAACCGGGCACCTCGTACGGCACCTTCCTGCTCGTCGCGGCCCTCGCCGGGGTGGGCGGCGGCAACTTCGCGTCCTCGATGACCAACATCAACGCCTTCTTCCCGCTCCGCGAGAAAGGCTGGGCGCTCGGCCTGAACGCGGGCGGCGGCAACATCGGCGTCCCGGTGGTCCAGCTCGTCGGGCTGCTCGTCATCGCGACCGCCGGGGCCACCCACCCGCGCGTCGTGCTCGCCGTCTACCTGCCGCTCATCGCCCTCGCCGGGCTCGCGGCCGCGCTCGGGATGGACAATCTGGCGCCCGTGCGCAACGACACCGGCGCGGTCGGGGAGGCGCTGCGCGAGGGGCACACCTGGATCATGGCGTTCCTGTACATCGGCACGTTCGGCTCGTTCATCGGCTACAGCTTCGCCTTCGGCCTGGTCCTCCAGACCCAGTTCGGGCGGACCCCGCTGCAAGCCGCCTCGCTCACCTTCATCGGGCCGCTGCTCGGCTCCCTGATCCGGCCCGTCGGGGGCCGCCTCGCCGACCGCCACGGCGGCGCCCGCATCACGCTCGCGAACTTCGCCGCGATGGCGGCGGCCACCTGCGTCGTCCTGTACGCCTCCGCGCAGAAGTCGCTGCCCGTCTTCCTCGCCGGGTTCATCGCCCTGTTCGCGCTCGGCGGGCTCGGCAACGGCTCCACGTTCAAGATGATCCCCGGCATCTTCCAGGCCAAGGGGCTCGCACGCGGCCTGGACCCGCAGGCCGCCGCGGCCTACGGACGGCGCCTGTCGGGGGCGGCCATGGGCCTGGTAGGGGCGATCGGCGCGCTCGGCGGCCTCGCGATCAACCTCGTCTTCCGCCAGTCCTTCCAGACCACCGGCACCGGCACCGCCGCCTACGCCGCCTTCCTCGCCTGTTACGCGGCGTGTTTCACGGTCACCTGGGCGGTATACATCCGCCGGCCCGTCGAAGCGGCCGTACCCGCCACGGCCCCGCCCGCGCCCGTCAAGGTGTGATCCCGGCCGCACAAGGGGGACGTAACACCCGGGAAACCACCGTGAACCCCGGGCGTCACGCCCCCTTGGCAGTCTCGGACGTCACCGCACCACCGGGAGAGTCATGTCCGCAGAACCAGAAGTGGCCGCACCGCACGGGCCGCACGGGCCGGGCGGGCCCCTCGACGGGTTCACCGTCGGCGTCACCGCCGCCCGCCGCGCCGACGAGCTCGCGACGCTGCTCACCCGGCGCGGGGCGGCCGTCCTGCACGCGCCCGCGCTGCGGATCGTGCCGCTCGCCGACGACAGCGAACTCCTCGCCGCCACCCAGGAGTTGATCGCCAAGGCGCCCGACACGGTGGTCGCCACCACCGCCATCGGGTTCCGCGGCTGGGTGGAGGCCGCCGACGGCTGGGGGATAGGGGACGCCCTCCTCAAGACCCTCAGGGGCGTCGAGCTCCTGGCGCGCGGGCCCAAGGTCAAGGGCGCGGTGCGAGCCGCCGGCCTCACCGAACAGTGGTCGCCGTCGTCGGAGTCGATGGCCGAGGTGCTCGACCGGCTGCTCGCCGAGGGCGTGGCGGGCCGGCGCATCGCGATCCAGCTGCACGGCGAACCCCTGCCGGGCTTCGTGGAGGCGCTGCGGGCCGGCGGCGCCGAGATCGTCGGGGTCCCCGTCTACCGCTGGCTGCCGCCGCTGGACCCGGCGCCGCTCGACCGGCTCCTGGACGCCACCGTCTCCCGCGGCCTGGACGCGCTCACCTTCACCAGCGCCCCGGCCGCGGCCTCGCTCCTGAACCGGGCCGAGGAACGCGGCATGCTCGCCGAGCTGCTGCTCGCCCTGCGCGACGACGTGCTGACCGCCTGCGTCGGCCCGGTCACCGCGCTGCCGCTCCAGGCCCACGGGGTGCGCACCCTCGCCCCCGAACGCTTCCGGCTGGGGCCGCTCGTGCAGCTCCTGTGCGCCGAACTCCCTTCCGGGGCAAGGGTGTTGCCCCTGGCCGGGCGCCGCGTCGAGATCCGGGGCCACGCCGTGCTCGTGGACGGCGCGCTGCGCCCGGTGCCCCCGGCCGGGATGGCTCTGCTGCGCGCGCTGGCCCGCCGTCCCGGCTGGGTGGTCTCCCGCGCCGAGCTGCTGCGCGCCCTGCCGGGCTCGGGCACCGACGAGCACGCCGTGGAGACCGCGATGGCCCGGCTGCGCACCGCGCTCGGCGCGCCCCGCGTCATCCAGACCGTGGTCAAGCGCGGCTACCGACTGTCACTCGACCCGGCCGCCGACGCGAAATACGCGGACGACGCGGGCTGAGCCGCACCAGGCAGGCCCGCGCCACGAAACCCAGGGAGAGGGTGCAGAGCCCGGCCCGCACCGCGTTCCACGCCACCCAGGGGCCCTCGAAGTGCGCGCGGGCGGCCGCCGGGTCGGCGGTGCGGGCCAGCGCGTCGTTCAGGGGCACGTTCACCCCGCTGGTGAGCGCGAAGGCCAGGGCGTACGCGCCGAGCGCGGCGTACACCCAGCCCCGTACCACCGGCTCGTGGCGCTGCTGCCAGGCCGCGACCGCGAGCAGCGCCGGCGCCCCGAGGAAGCTCGCGAAGAAGACCGGGTTCTGGATCACGTCGTTGATGTTCCGCATGACCGCGACATAGGTCCGGTCGTCGCCGCGGGCCAGCGCGGGCATCACCGCGCAGGAGAAGACGAAGAACGAACCCGCCGCGAGACCCGTGGCCACCGTGGCCGCCCCCAGCACCCAACTGCCGCCGCCGGCCCGCCTGTTGTCGTGTGTGTTCATGCCCCCGAGTCAATCGCCGCCGGGCCCCGGGCGACATGGCCGCGACGCGCACCCCCATACGCGGACGTCTACCGTACGGCCATGACGACGCTGCGCCCCGCCGCCCCCTTCGACGCCCCGGCCCTCGCCGCCGCCCTCATACGCAACCGCGCCCATATGCGCCCCTGGGACCCGTACCGGCCCGAGTCCTTCTACACCGCCGAAGGCCAGGCCGAACGCCTCGCCGACCCGGACGTGCGGCGCTGGCTGTGCGTGGACGGGGACCTGGTGGTCGGGCAGTTCACCCTGACCGGGATCGTGCTCGGCCCGCTGTGCAGCGCGAGCCTGGGGTACTGGATCGACGCCGGGTACACCGGGCGTGGCCTGGCCACCGATTGCGTCGAGCAGATTTGCCGAACCGCGCGCGAGGAGCTGGGCCTGCACCGCGTCGAGGCGTCCACGATGCTGCACAACCACGCCTCCCAACGCGTCCTGGCCAAGGCCGGGTTCGAGGAGTACGGCCTCGCGCCGCGTTATCTCCACATCGACGGCGAGTGGCGCGACCACCGGCTCTTCCAGCGCATCCTGCACGACGGACCGCCCGACGGGGTGCCCGGCCGGGCACCCGCACCCGGCCGCCCCCGGTAGGAGGGCTACCGGGGGCGGCCCGCGACGGGCACTCTGGGGGGAGGCACTCACCGGTAACCCCCAAGGCGGTGACAGGCGCATGGTGCGGTTCGACTCCGGGCGGATCTGTCTGGATCTGGTGGCGACCGGAGCGCGGGAGAGTGAACAGCTGCGCGGAAGCGAGGAGTTGGCCCGCTGGCTGCTCGCCACCGGACTCGTCCCGCGCGGCACCCCCCTCGCCGCGCTCGACGCGGACTGGCTCGCCCGCTTCCTCGAACTGCGTTGCTGTGTCGGCCAGTTGGTGTACGCGGAACTCGGCGGGACGGCCGAGGCGGCGCCCGCGGCCCTCGACCGGGTCAACGCGCTCGCCGCCGCCGCTCCGCCGGGCGTACGTGCGATCAGGGGCGCGGACGGCGGCCTGGTGCGCACCCTGAGCCGGGCTCCCGAATGCGGCGCGCTGCTCGCCGTCGTCGCCCGGGACGCCGTCGACCTGCTCACCGATCCCGAGGCGCGGTCCCGGCTGCGCCAGTGCGAGGGCGACAGCTGCCGGCTGCTCTACCTCGACACCTCGCGCGGGCGCCGGCGGCGCTGGTGCTCCAGCGAGGCGTGCGGAAACCGCGAGCGGGTCGCCCGGCACCGGCGCCGCGTCGCCGCCCTGTGAGCGCGCCGGCGGACACCGCGCGAAGAAAGTCGCCCGCGTTTTGAATGGTTCCCGACAACCGCCCGTATGGAGAGGCGAACCGGCTCGCAGCCGCGCGCCGGAATGGTCTCGACCTGGAGGTGCCGGTTGCGCAAGGATGCCGCCGTGGCCGATGACCGTCCGCGAGGGGCCAAGCACCGCTCCGTGCCCGACGAGGAGCTGATGCGGGCGCTGTACCGCGAGCACGCGGGGCCGCTGCTCGGGTACGTCATGCGTCTCGTCGCCGGTGACCGCCAGCGGGCCGAGGACGTCGTGCAGGAGACGCTCATCCGTGCCTGGAAGAACGCCGGTCAGCTCAATCGGGCCACCGGTTCGGTCCGCCCCTGGCTGGTGACGGTCGCGCGCCGCATCGTCATCGACGGCCACCGCAGCCGGCAGGCCCGGCCGCAGGAGGTCGATCCGTCGCCGCTGGAGGTCATGCCCGCGGAGGACGAGATCGACAAGGCGTTGTGGCTGATGACCCTCTCCGATGCACTCGACGACCTCACCCCGGCCCACCGGGAGGCACTCGTCGAGACGTACTTCAAGGGACGTACGGTCAACGAGGCGGCCCAGGCGCTCGGCGTACCCAGCGGGACCGTGCGGTCCCGGGTCTTCTACGCCCTGCGCTCGATGAAACTCGCACTGGAGGAACGGGGGGTGACGACATGACGAGCGGGGAGTACGCGCAGGGCTCGCCGCACGAGGCCGTCGGCGCGTATGTGCTCGGGGTCCTCGACGACGCCGAGGCCACCGCCTTCGAGGCCCACCTCGCGGGCTGCGAGCCGTGCGCCGCCGAACTCGACGCCCTGGCGGGCATGGAGCCGATGCTGGCCGGCCTGCGGGAGTTCCCGGGCCCCGCCGCCCAGCCCCTGCGACCCGCGCCGCCCGATCTGTCCACGGCCCTGCTCAACGAGGTCGCGGCCCAGCGGGCCCGGCGCAGGCGGCGCACCACCTATCTGGTGGCGGCCGCGGCGGCGCTGATCGTGGGCGGCCCGGCGGTCGCGGTGGTGGCGACGTCCTCGGGCACCGGCACCCACCAGAGCGCCGAGGCCCACCCGACCAGCCCGGCCGAGGACGCCTTCTTCAACCACATGACGCAGAAGACCTCCGCGACCGACCCGACGTCGGAGGTCACCGCGACCGTCGGCACCGAGCCCAAGGCCTGGGGCACCCACACCGTCCTGGAGCTGAAGAACGTCAAGGGCCCGCTCAAGTGCAGCCTGATCGCGATCGGCAGGAACGGCGAGCGCGAGACGGTCACCTCGTGGGCGGTGCCCAACTGGGGCTACGGCATCAAGGACAGCCCCCACGAGTCGGCCAGGTACCCGCTGTACGTGCACGGCGGCACCGCGATGAACCACGACCAGATCGACCACTTCGAGGTCCGTACCTCCGACGGGAAGGCGCTCGTGGACATCCCCGCGTGAGCCGCGCCGCGGGAGCACCGCCCCGACATGCGGTTCGGCACCAAATCGTGGCCTGACATCGGGCCCCCCTTCGCGTACGGTTGACGGCTGCCCAATGCACGTCAGAAGGGGGCCTCGGTGGCCGCGCAGGATGCCGCTGTCGATACCGCTTCCGGTACCGCCGAATCCACTGTGGATTCGGTCCGGGAACGCGAGATCGCTGGGGAACAGGTACATCTCGACCAGGTGTACCGCCGCCTGGAGGAGAAGATCCACGAGGCGGAGTTCCTGATGAACGACGCCGCCAAGCGGGGGCAGGTCGGCACGCCCGGCGCCCTCGCCGAACGCGACGCACAGGTGTTCCGGGCGGGGGTCCATCTCAACCGCCTCAACAACGAGTTCGAGGACTTCCTCTTCGGCCGCATCGACCTCCTGCTCGGCCAGGACGGCAAGAAGGGACCGGACGGCGCGTACACCTCGATCGACCCGGCCGAGGACGCCGTGCGCCCGGACGGCACGGCCGACATCGCCGAAACCCTGCACATCGGCCGGATCGGGGTCCTGGACTCCGACTACTCGCCGCTGGTCATCGACTGGCGCGCGCCCGCCGCGGCGCCGTTCTACCGCTCGACCCCGGTCGACCCGGGCCGGGTCGTACGGCGCCGGGTCATCCGCTCCAAGGGCCGCAAGGTGCTCGGCGTCGAGGACGACCTGATGCGTCCCGAGCTGCGGGCGACCCTGAACGGCGCGGAGCTGCCCGTCATCGGCGACGGCGCCCTGATGGCCGCGCTCGGCCAGGCCCGCAGCCACACGATGCGGGACATCGTCGCCTCCATCCAGGCCGAGCAGGACATGGTGATCCGCGCGCCCGCGGCCTCCGTGACGTACGTCGAGGGCGGGCCCGGCACCGGCAAGACCGCCGTCGCCCTGCACCGCGCCGCCTATCTGCTCTACCAGGACCGGCGCCGCTACGCGGGCGGCATCCTGATCGTCTCGCCGACCCCGCTGCTCGTCTCCTACACCGAGGGCGTGCTGCCCTCGCTCGGCGAGGAGGGCCAGGTCGCGATCCGGGCCGTGGGCAACCTCGTGGACGGCGCGGAGGCCACCGAGTACGACGACCCGGCAGTCGCCAGGATCAAGGGCTCCTCCCGCATGCTGCACGTGCTGCGCAGGGCCGCCAGGGGCGCACTGGAGGGGCCGGGGGAGCAGCAGTCCAGACGGTCCCGGCGGCGCGGCGGCGAACAGCTCGCCCTCGGCGAGCAGGCCCCGGCCCCGCACCCCGCCCAGCGGCTGCGCGTCGTCGCCTTCGGCGCCCGCATCGAGCTGGAGGGCGAGGAGCTGCGCCGCATCCGCCAGACGGTGCTGGGCGGCACCGCGCCCGTCAACCTGCTGCGCCCGCGCGCCCGCCGGCTGCTCCTGGACGCGCTGTGGTCCAAGTCGGGCACGGCCGGACGGCACACCGACCCGGAGCTCGCCGCCGAACTGCGCTCCTCCTTCGACGACGACATCACCTCCGAGGACGGCTTCATCGCCTTCCTCGACGCGTGGTGGCCCGAGCTCACCCCGCGGGGGGTGCTGGCCGCGATGGCCGACGAGAAGCGCCTGGGGCGCTGGGCGCGCCGGATCCTCAACCAGGGCGAGGTGCGGCGCCTCGCCCGCTCCCTGGCGCGGGTCGCGGACGGCGCGTTCTCGGTGCACGACGTGGCCCTGCTCGACGAGCTGGAGACGCTGGTCGGCGCCCCGCCCCGGCCCCGGCGCAAGCGCGAGTACGACCCGCTCGACGCGCTGACCGGCCTGGAGGAGCTGATGCCGCACCGCGAGGAGACCCAGCGCGAGCGCGCGGAGCGGCTCGCCCTGGAGCGCACCGAGTACGCGCACGTCATCGTGGACGAGGCCCAGGACCTCACGCCCATGCAGTGGCGCATGGTGGGCCGGCGCGGGCGCACCGCCACCTGGACGGTGGTGGGCGACCCGGCCCAGTCCTCCTGGTCCGACCCGGACGAGGCCGCCGAGGCCCGGGACGAGGCGCTGGGCAGCCGCCCGCGCCGCCGTTTCGAGCTGACCGTCAACTACCGCAACCCGGCCGAGATCGCCGAACTGGCCGCCCGCGTCCTGGCGTTGGCGATGCCGGGCATGAAGTCCCCGGCCGCCGTCCGCTCCACGGGCGTCGAGCCCCGGTTCGCGGTGGTGCGCGACGGCGACCTGGCGCGTTCGGTGCGCGAGGAGGCGGCGCGGCTGCTCGACCGGGTGGACGGCACGGTCGGCGTGGTCGTCGCGATGCGGCGCCGCGAACAGGCCGCGCGCTGGCTGGCGGGCCTGGGGGACCGGGTGGTGGCGCTGGGCAGCCTGGAGGCCAAGGGCCTGGAGTACGACGCCACGGTGGTCGTCAGCCCGGCCGAGATCGCGGACGAGTCCCCGGCCGGACTGCGGGTGCTGTACGTGGCGCTGACCCGGGCGACACAGCAGCTCACGGTCGTCTCGGGGGACCGGGACGAGCCCGATGCGGCAGGGGTGCCGGACCTGCTCCGCGATTAAATTCGCGGTCAACTCGCGATGCGGGGATCACTTGGCGGAGTGGTTTGTTAGCCTGGTTGTGGCACCGGCTCGATCCAAGCCCCCGGGCCCAACCTTAGTCGCTCAGAGCGACCACTTGCCGCGAGGCGAGCATGGCGGGTCGGTGTCATGAACGTGAGCGACAGGCCCACGTCATCTTCGGATGGCGTGGGCCTGTTGTCGTTGGCCGCACGGCCGTCGGGGCGGTGGCCTCCGGCCGGGGCGGGTCACCGGAGGGGCTTCCGTCCGACCACCCCTTTCTCGTATGGTGGAAACAACTTTCCGAAAAAGGCCGCCCATTATCGGCTACCAGCCAGTAGGTGCGACCATCGGATGGCACCGCCGCGCCACAGCCGGGGCGGTGCTGGTAACGAAGCCAGGGAAAGCAGAGGAACACGGTCATGGCAACGGCGCCCAGCGTCTCGTACTCGATGACGGTCCGTCTTGAGGTGCCCGCCAGCGGCACGGCGGTCTCCCAGCTCACCACGGCCGTGGAGTCCTCCGGCGGATCGGTGACCGGCCTCGACGTGACCGCCTCCGGCCACGAGAAGCTGCGGATCGACGTCACCATCGCGGCCACCTCCACCTCGCACGCCGACGAGATCGTCGAGGAGCTGCGCGGCATCGAGGGCGTCAGCCTCGGCAAGGTCTCCGACCGTACGTTCCTGATGCACCTCGGCGGCAAGATCGAGATGCAGTCGAAGCACCCCATCCGCAACCGTGACGACCTCTCGATGATCTACACCCCCGGTGTCGCCCGGGTGTGCATGGCGATCGCCGAGAACCCCGAGGACGCCCGGCGCCTGACCATCAAGCGCAACACCGTCGCAGTCGTGACGGACGGCTCCGCGGTGCTCGGCCTCGGCAACATCGGCCCGATGGCCGCCATGCCGGTCATGGAGGGCAAGGCGGCCCTCTTCAAGCGCTTCGCCGACATCGACGCCTGGCCGCTGTGCCTGGACACCCAGGACACCGACGAGATCGTCGCCATCGTCAAGGCGATCGCCCCCGGCTTCGCGGGCATCAACCTGGAGGACATCTCCGCGCCGCGCTGCTTCGAGATCGAGGCCCGGCTGCGCGAGGCCCTCGACATCCCCGTCTTCCACGACGACCAGCACGGCACCGCGATCGTGGTGCTGGCCTCGCTGACCAACGCGCTGCGCGTGGTGGGCAAGGGAATGGGCGACGTACGCGTCGTCATGTCCGGCGCCGGCGCGGCCGGAACCGCCATCCTGAAGCTGCTGCTCGCGGCCGGCGTCAAGAACGCCGTCGTCGCCGACATTCACGGTGTGGTGCACGCGGGCCGCGAGGACCTGGTGGACGCGAGCCCCGACTCCGCGCTGCGCTGGATCGCCGACAACACCAACCCCGAGGGCCTCACCGGCACCCTCAAGGAGGCCGTGGTCGGTGCCGACGTCTTCATCGGCGTCTCCGCCCCCAACGTCCTGAACGGCGACGACGTGGCCGCGATGGCCGAGGGCGCGATCGTGTTCGCGCTCGCGAACCCGGACCCCGAGGTGGACCCCGCGATCGCCCGCGAGACGGCGGCCGTCGTGGCCACCGGCCGCTCGGACTTCCCCAACCAGATCAACAACGTGCTGGTCTTCCCGGGCGTCTTCCGCGGCCTGCTCGACGCCCAGTCCCGCACCGTCAACACGGACATGATGCTGGCCGCCGCCGGCGCGCTCGCGGACGTCGTCGCCGAGGACGAGCTGAACGCGAACTACATCATCCCGTCCGTCTTCAACGACAAGGTCGCCGGGGCCGTCGCCGGGGCCGTCCGCACCGCCGCCAAGGCCGCCGGAGCCGCTGTGACGGGGCCCACGTCGGCCTGAGCTCCGGCGCGTCGCGGGATGCGGGCCCAGGAACGCCCCCTTAGGGTGGCGGACCATGACCCGCATCCGCACCGGCGACCCCCCGGCACCGTCCGAGGGGGCTCTCCACGGGGGTGCGCACGGGGTCGACGGGGCGTCACCACCCTGAGGCAGTGGCGCTTTTCGTGTGACTCGGTGTGACTCGGGAGGGTGCCGGATTGGCTTTCCCGCCACAGGTGGGGGCAGGATGCTCCCCCAAGGACTTCGTCCAGGGGGGACCCCCAGGACGCGAGGTCGTGCAAACCGGACCCGGGTCCGGGGACTGTCCGAGTGCCCTGGCAGCATCGGCTTCGCTGTATCCAACATGCGGCTTCCGCCGCGTGGCACGCCTCACAGGCAAGAAGAACACGGGAGTAAGAACATGAACCGCAGTGAGCTGGTGGCCGCGCTGGCCGACCGCGCCGAGGTGACTCGCAAGGACGCCGACGCCGTCCTGGCCGCTCTCGCCGAGACGGTCGGCGAGATCGTCGCCAAGGGCGACGAGAAGGTCACCATCCCCGGCTTCCTGACCTTCGAGCGCACCCACCGTGCCGCTCGTACCGCTCGTAACCCGCAGACCGGCGACCCGATCAACATCCCGGCCGGCTACAGCGTGAAGGTCTCCGCGGGCTCGAAGCTCAAGGAAGCCGCGAAGGGCAAGTAAGCGCCCTTTGCTCTGCAAGGTCGCTCAGCAGCAACGCTGAGGGCGGCCACCCCGTGTTGGGGGTGGCCGCCCTTTCGCGTGCCGCGAGCCTGTCCGTCGGGTGCGGGCCGTGGTCGCCTCTTCGCGCAGTTCCCCGCGCCCCTGGGCCGGCTTTCGGCCTGCGGGCCGTGCGTGGCTGATCGCGCAGTTCCCCGCGCCCCTCAACCCTCTCGATCCTGCGAACCGTGCCCGCTTCTCGCGCAGTTCCCCGCGCCCCCAAAACCTCGGTCGGCCGCGGGTCGTGGTCGCTTCTCGCGCAGTTCCTCGCGCCCCCAAAGACCTCGGTCGGCTGCGGGTCGTGGTCGCTTCTCGCGCAGTTCCTCGCGCCCCTGGCAGGACTGGTGGTGGCCCGCATCGGGCGACCTCAGCCCGTCCGGCGATTGAGGACGAGCGCCCTTCAGGCGCGAAGGGGGGTCCGGGGGCGCAGCCCCCGAGGGGGCTGGGGCTGCGCCCCAGGGGGTTAGACCAGCGAACCGTTGGGGAGTTCGACCTTCGCGCCGAGGCTCTCCAGCTTCTCCATGAAGTTCTCGTAGCCCCGGTTGATCAGATCGATCCCGTGCACCCGGGACGTACCCTGCGCCGCCAGCGCCGCGATGAGGTACGAGAAGCCACCCCGCAGGTCGGGGATGACCAGATCGGCGCCCTGGAGCTTGGTGGGGCCGCTCACGACCGCGGAGTGCAGGAAGTTGCGCTGCCCGAAGCGGCAGTCCGAACCGCCCAGGCACTCGCGGTAGAGCTGGATGTGCGCGCCCATCTGGTTGAGCGCCGAGGTGAAGCCGAGCCGCGACTCGTACACCGTCTCGTGGACGATGGACAGGCCGGTGGCCTGGGTGAGGGCGACGACCAGCGGCTGCTGCCAGTCCGTCTGGAAGCCGGGGTGCACGTCCGTTTCGAGCGCGATCGACTTGAGCGAGCCGCCGGGGTGCCAGAAGCGGATGCCCTCGTCGTCGATCTCGAAGGCGCCGCCGACCTTCCGGTAGGTGTTCAGGAACGTCATCATCGAGCGCTGCTGGGCGCCGCGGACGTAGATGTCTCCCTCGGTCGCCAGCGCGGCGGACGCCCACGAGGCGGCCTCCAGGCGGTCCGAGAGGGCCCGGTGGGTGTACCCGCCGAGGGTGTCGACACCGGTGACCCGGATGGTCCGGTCGGTGTCCATCGCGATGATCGCGCCCATCTTCTGCAGGACGCAGATGAGGTCCTCGATCTCCGGCTCCACCGCGGCGTTGGAGAGCTCGGTCACGCCCTCCGCCAGGACGGCGGTGAGCAGCACCTGCTCGGTCGCGCCGACCGAGGGGTAGGGCAGCGTGATCTTGCAACCGCGAAGACGCTGGGGCGCCTCCAGGTACTGGCCGTCGGCGCGCTTCTCGATGGTCGCGCCGAACTGGCGGAGCACCTCGAAGTGGAAGTCGATGGGCCGGCCGCCGATGTCGCAGCCGCCGAGGCCCGGGATGAAGGCGTGGCCCAGGCGGTGCAGGAGCGGGCCGCAGAGCAGGATCGGGATCCGCGAGGAACCCGCGTGCGCGTCGATGTCGGCGACGTTGGCGGACTCGACGTGGGACGGGTCGAGAATCAGCTCGCCCGGCTCGTCGCCGGGGCGGACGGTGACGCCGTGCAGCTGCAGCAGGCCCCGTACGACGCGTACGTCGCGGATGTCGGGCACATTGCGCAGTCTGCTCGGGCCGCTGCCGAGAAGGGCGGCGACCATCGCCTTCGGCACGAGGTTCTTCGCGCCGCGGACGCGGATCTCGCCCTCGAGCGGGGTTCCGCCGTGGACAAGCAGGACATCGTCTGTGCCGGTCATGAATCTCGCGTTCCGGAGTGGTCGGGCAAGGGGCAGGGATAAAGGGTAAGGGGCTTTCACCCCTGCCCCATAAGGCCTGGGAGGGTTCGGAGAGGTAATGAATTCGCTACAGCACGCTCCGCGCAGGAAGTTCACCACAGCGTCACGGGTTCTGGGCGGTCGCCGCGAGGGCGTGGCGGTCGGGTGAAACGGGCGTGCGCCCCATTGCTGCCGTGCGCTCCCCGCTCGGCCCGCTTATGCGGGATCATGTCCGCATGACCGAGGTGTCCTCGCTCACCGGGCGGCTGCTCGTCGCGACTCCCGCGCTCGCGGATCCCAACTTCGACCGCGCGGTGGTGCTGCTCCTCGACCACGACGAGGAGGGCACGCTCGGCGTGGTCCTGAACCGCCCGACGCCGGTCGGCGTGGGCGACATCCTGGAGTCCTGGGCGGGTCTGGCGGGCGAGCCCGGCGTGGTCTTCCAGGGCGGCCCGGTCTCCCTGGACTCGGCCCTGGGGGTCGCCGTCATCCCCGGTGACGAGGGGCCGCTCGGCTGGCGCCGGGTGTACGGGGCGATCGGCCTGGTCGACCTGGAGGCGCCCCCGGAACTGCTCGCGGCGGCGCTCGGCTCGCTGCGGATCTTCGCCGGGTACGCGGGCTGGGGCCCCGGCCAGCTGGAGGACGAGCTCACCGAAGGCGCCTGGTACGTGGTCGAGTCGGAGCCCGGTGACGTCTCGTCCCCGGAACCGGAGAGCCTGTGGCGGGCGGTGCTGCGCCGCCAGCGCAGCGAGCTCGCGATGGTGGCCACCTATCCGGACGACCCCTCGCTCAATTGACGGTGGGGCCGACGCGCCGCCACCGGGCGCGCTCGCCTTCAGTACCCTTGGTGGTTATGAGCACTCTTGAGCCCGAGCGCGGGGCAGGTACGGGGACCCTCGTAGAGCCGACACCCCAGGTGTCGAACGGCGACGGCGACCACGAGCGCTTCGCCCACTACGTCCAGAAGGACAAGATCATGGCGAGCGCGCTGGACGGCACGCCCGTCGTCGCGCTCTGCGGCAAGGTCTGGGTGCCGGGGCGCGACCCGAAGAAGTACCCGGTCTGCCCGATGTGCAAGGAGATCTACGAGTCCATGGGCGCCGGTGGCGACAAGGACAAGGACAAGGGCGGCAAGGACAAGAAGTAGGTCCGGGGCTTCCCGAGCGGCCCAGGAGGTCCGGGGCTTCCCGAGGTCCGAGCGGTCCGAGTGGTTCGAACGGCCCCCGGGGTGTGCGTCACGCACACCCCGGGGGCCGTTCGCATGTGCGGAGTTGTCCAGACCTCTTGCGGGGGCTTTGCCTCCGCCATAACCTCCTCCCTGTTGTGCAGTATGCGAAACGCTCGTTGCGTATGTTGCAACGGTCATGGGGGGGATCCCTGTAGTGAAGCTCTCTGCCCGAACCGCCGTGCCGTTGGCGGCACTTGCCCTCGCCGGGCTGGCCGCCTGTGCCCCGCAGACGTCCGACAGCGGCGCGAAGAGCGACGACAAGAGCGGCACCCTGCGGGTCTGGCTCTTCCAGGAGGTGAACAACGGCCCCAAGCAGCACGTCGTCGACCGGGCCGTGGCCGCCTTCGAGAAGGCCCACCAGGGGGCCCGCGTCCAGGTCGAGTACATACCCGTCGAGTCCCGCGCCCAGAAGATCAAGGCCGCCTTCAACGACCCCGGCTCCGCGCCCGACCTGATCGAGTACGGCAACACGGACACGGCCGGCTATGTGAAGGACGGCGGACTCGCCGACGTGAGCGCCGAGTTCGCCGCCTGGGACGAGGCCAAGGACACCGACCCGACCGCGAAGCAGTCCGTCACGGTGGGCGGAAAGGTGTACGGCGCCCCGCTGTTCGTGGGCGTACGCGCGCTGTACTACCGCACCGACGTCCTCAAGGAGCTGGGCCTCCCCGTGCCCGCGACCCAGGACGAGCTCATCGCGACCGCCAAGAAGATCCACCGGGCCAGGCCCGACCTCTACGGCCTCGCGGTCGGCGGCGCCTACACCTATGGGGCGCTGCCGTTCGTGTGGGCCAACGGTGGAGAACTGGCCACCGAGAACGGCGGAAAATACACCTCGGCCCTCGACACCGAGGCCGCCCGCAAGGGCATCACGGCCTACACCTCGCTCTTCGGCGACGACAACTGCCCCGCCGCCAAGTGCGCGCAGATGGGCGGCAACGCCACCGTCACCGCGTTCGCGGGCGGCAAGGCGGCCATGGCGATCGGCGGCGACTTCAACCACGCCGCCATCGAAGCCGGCTCCGTCAAGGGCAAGTACGCCGTCACACCGCTGCCGGGCCCGGCACCCGGCTCCATCGCACCGGCCTTCGCGGGCGGCAACAACGTCGGTGTGCTCAAGAGCAGTTCGCACCGCACGCTCGCCGTCGGCCTCATGGAGCAGCTCGCCGGCAAGGCCACCCAGCGCGAACTCTTCGACGCGATGGGCTTCCTGCCGACGTACACCGATGTGCGGGCCGACGTCGCGAAGAAGCAGCCGTTCGTGGAGCCGTTCGTCCGCACCCTCGCCGCGGGCGCCAAGTTCGTTCCCGCGTCGCCCGGTTGGGGCCAGATCGACTCCTCGCTGGTGCTGCCCACGATGTTCCAGGAGATCGTCAGCGGCAAGAAGGACGTGGCGAAGGCGTCGTCGGACGCGGCGAAGAAGATGAACGACGCGTTCGGGGCGGCGGGTTGAGCCCGGTGACCGACGCACGCCGGACGGCTCCGGCGCCCCCGGCCGTCCCCGCCCCCACCCCCGGGCGCGTACGCGGTCCCTCGGCGCGCCGGGCCGGCTGGACGCCTTGGCTGTATCTGGCCCCCGCCCTCGTCGTCCTCGGCGCGCTCCTGGTCTACCCGATCTACCAACTCGGCCTGATCTCCTTCCTGGAGTACACCCAGGCCCAGGTCAGCGGCGGCGAGCCGACCAGCTTCCAGGGCCTTGGCAACTACACCGAGCTGTTCTCGGACAGCCAGTTCTGGTCGGTGCTGCTCGCCACCCTCGTTTTCGCGGCCGCCTGCGTCCTGAGCACCCTCGCGGTCGGCTGCGCCCTGGCCGTCCTGCTGACCCGGGTACGGGCGCTGCCCCGGCTCGCGCTGATGCTGGCCGCGCTCGGCGCGTGGGCGACGCCCGCGATCACCGGCTCGACCGTGTGGATGTTCCTCTTCGACCCGGACTTCGGCCCGGTCAACCGCGTCCTGGGCCTCGGCGACCACTCGTGGACGTACGGCCGCTACAGCGCGTTCCTGCTCGTCCTGCTCGAAGTGGTGTGGTGCTCCTTCCCGTTCGTGATGGTCACGGTGTACGCCGGGATCCGGGCCGTCCCCGGCGAGGTCCTGGAGGCGGCCGCCCTCGACGGGGCCTCGCAGTGGCGGATCTGGCGCTCGATCCTGGTGCCGATGCTGCGCCCGATCCTCACCGTCGTCACGATCCAGTCCGTCATCTGGGACTTCAAGGTGTTCACGCAGATCTACGTCATGACGAACGGGGGCGGCATCGCCGGACAGAACCTGGTCCTCAACGTGTACGCGTACCAGAAGGCGTTCGCCTCGTCGCAGTACAGCCTCGGCTCCGCGATCGGCGTGGTGATGCTGCTGATCCTGCTCGCGGCGACGCTGGTGTATCTGCGGCTGCTGCGCCGCCAGGGGGAGGAACTGTGAGGTCCCTGACCACCCTTTCCGCTGTACGGATCCGCAGGCCCGGGCGGCTGATGGCCGAGGGTGCCGCGCTCCTGGTGGCCGCGGTGGTGGCCTTCCCGCTGTACTGGATGGCGCTGTCCGCGTTCAAACCGGCGGGGGAGGTGCAGTCGAGCCACCCGAGGCCGTGGACCGTGTCCCCCTCCCTCGACTCCTTCCGCCGGGTGTTCGCGCAACAGGACTTCGGGCGGTACTTCCTCAACAGCCTGATCGTGGCCGGGTCGGTGGTGCTGCTCTCGGCGCTGATCGCCTTCCTCGCGGCGACGGCGGTGACCCGCTTCCGGTTCCGGTTCCGCACCACGCTGCTGATCATGTTCCTGGTGGCGCAGATGGTGCCGGTCGAGGCGCTGACGATCCCGCTGTTCTTCCTCATGCGGGACCTGGGGCAGCTCAACACGCTGGGTTCGCTGATCCTGCCGCACCTGGCGTTCTCGCTGCCCTTCGCGATCTGGATGCTGCGGGGGTTCGTGAAGGGGGTGCCGGTCGCCCTCGAGGAGGCGGCGGCGCTCGACGGTGCGAGCCGTACGCGTTTCCTGTGGCAGATCCTGTTCCCGCTGGTCTTCCCCGGGCTCGTGGCGACCAGCGTCTTCTCCTTCATCTCCGGGTGGAACGACTTCCTGTTCGCGAGGTCGTTCATCATCAGCGACACCTCGCAGTCCACGTTGCCGATGGCGCTGCTGGTGTTCTTCAAGCCGGACGAGAACGACTGGGGCGGGATCATGGCGGCGTCGACGGTCATGACCGTGCCGGTGCTGGTGTTCTTCGTGCTGGTGCAGCGGAGGTTGGTGGCGGGAATGGGGGGCGCCCTCAAATAACCCGACCCCGGCTCTCCCGGGGCTTCGCCCCGGCCCCGCGTGCGGGGTTCCCACCCACCGGGTTGGTTGGTTCCGGGCCCCCTGGGGCTCTGCCCCAGCCCCCGGGGGGTTCGCCCACCCACCCGCCCCTACGGCGGGGTTGGTTGGCTCCGGCCCTCCTGGGGCTCCGCCCCAGACCCCGGGCACCTTTGCCCACCCGCCCGCCCGTGACGGGGGTTGGATGGTTCCGGGACCTCTGGGGCTCCGCCCCAGACCCCGTTCGCGCCTGAACGGCGCTCGTCCTCAAACGCCGGACGGGCTGAGGTGCTGGCCAGCACCGAGTAGTTACGGGCTGAGGTGTCCCGTGCGGGCCAGCACCGAGTAGTTAGGGGCTGAAGTGTCCCGTGCGGGCCGGCACCAAGTAGTTGGGGGCGCGGGGAACTGCGCGACCAGCCACGCACGGTCCGCAGGATCGAGAGTCAGGGGCGCGAGGAACTGCGCGAGGAGCACGCACGGTCCGCAGACCGACGGGCGACCAGGGGCGCGAGGAACTGCGCGACCAGCCACGCACGGCCCGCAGACGAAAACCGGTCTTGGGGGCGCGGGGAACTGCGCGACCAGCCACGTACGGCGCGAGGACGAAAGGGAGTCGGGGGCGCGGGGAACTGCGCGAAAGGCACCCCGGTCCTCTCAGCCCACACCCCTCACCCCCAACGCCCCTCACCCCCCAACCCTCCCGCCCGGCTACACAACCCACCCCTGACCAGCCTCACCCACCCCACCCGAAAGGCCCCCGATGGACATCGACCACCTCATCCCCGCCCCCAGCAGCACACACCACACCCACACCCACACCCACACCCCAACCCTCACCCACCTCACCCCCACCACAACCCTCCACACCACCCCCGAAACCGCCCCCCTCGCCCCCCTCCTGAGGGGAACCATCGGGGTCGCGACAGGGCTCCCCCTGCCGGACGGCGTCGGCGTCGGCGTCGGCAACGGCGTCGGCGACGAGCGCGTCGAATCCGACCGCGTCGTGCTGCGGGTCAGCGAGGAGATCGCCGGCCGGCACGGCCCCGAGGCGTACCGGCTCTCCACCGACCGCTCCCGCGAGGACGCCGCCGTACTCATCGAGGGCGGCACCGCCGCAGGCGTCTTCCGCGGTATTCAGACGCTGCGTCAACTGCTCGGCCCCGACGCCTTCCGGCGCGCCGCGCCGAGGGACAGGGGGCGGTCCTGGGCGCTGCCCGGGGTCACCATCGAGGACCACCCCCGCTTCGCCTGGCGCGGGCTCATGCTCGATGTGGCACGGCACTTCATGCCGAAGGACGGCGTGCTGCGCTACCTCGACCTCATCGCCGCCCACAAGCTCAACGTCTTCCACTTCCACCTCACCGACGACCAGGGGTGGCGGATCGAGATCAAGCGGCATCCACGGCTCACCGAGGTCGGCGCGTGGCGTGGGCGGACCAAGTGGGGGCATCGCGCCTCGCCCCTGTGGGACGAGAAGCCGCACGGGGGTTACTACACCCAGGACGACATCCGCGAGATCGTCGCGTACGCCGCCGAGCGCCATATTCGCGTCGTTCCCGAGATAGACATCCCGGGCCACTCGCAGGCCGCCATCGCCGCGTACCCCGAACTCGGCAACACCGACGTCATCGACACCGCCTCCCTCTCCGTGTGGGACACCTGGGGCGTCAATCCGAACGTACTCGCCCCCACTGACAGCACCCTCCGCTTCTACGAAGGGGTGTTGGAGGAGGTGCTCGACCTCTTCCCCGAGGACGTCTCGCCCTTCATCCACATCGGCGGCGACGAGTGCCCCAAGGAGCAGTGGCAGAAGTCGGACGTCGCGCAGGAGCGGATCCGTGAGCTCGGGCTCGCCGGCGAGAACGAGCTCCAGTCCTGGATCATCCGGCACTTCGACACCTGGCTCGGCGCCCGCGGACGCCGCCTCATCGGCTGGGACGAGATCCTGGAGGGCGGCCTCGCGCCCGGCGCCGCCGTCTCGTCCTGGCGCGGATACGGGGCCGGGATCGCCGCCGCCGAGGCCGGGCACGATGTCGTGATGTGCCCCGAGCAGTACGTGTACCTGGACCACCGGCAGGCCCCGGGCGCCGACGAGCCCGTGCCCATCGGGTTCGTCCGTACCTTGGAGGACGTCTACCGCTTCGAGCCCGTTCCGCCCCAGCTCGGCCCGGAGGCCGCCGCCCACATCCTGGGCACGCAGGCCAATGTGTGGACCGAGGTGATGGAGAACCAGTCGCGCGTCGACTACCAGGTGTTCCCCCGCCTCGCCGCCTTCGCCGAGGTCGCCTGGAGCGCGCTGCCCGCCCCCGCCGACCGCGACTTCGCCGACTTCGAGCGCCGAATGACCGCCCACTACAAGCGCCTTGACGCCCTCGGTGTCGACTACCGCCCGCCCACCGGCCCGTTGCCCTGGCAGCAGCGCCCCGGCGTGCTCGGACGCCCGATCGAGGGGGCGCCCCCAAACAGGTGAGCCCCGCCCCAACGCGGCGCCCCGCCCTCGTCTCCCTGGGAGCGTGGCCCCGGTTCACGGCCGCCCTTGGCCGCGACCGGCTACGAGGAAGACCCCAGCAGCAGACCCAGCAAAACCCAGCAAGACCCAGGACGACCGAGGAAGACCGCCGTGACGAACCCCGGGTGTGCGGAACAAGGCGTACCGCATAAGTCGTACAAGGCCTGCGAAACCGGAACATTCCCCTGGTCGGGGACGGAAGCGCGCTTCGTGGACCCACCCGTCGCGCGGTCCGGAAGTTGTGCCAGAGTTGCCACGTCCGGGTTGTGAGCACGTACGGTACGGCCATCAGCAGGTGGCCACAGACGGCACAGTCGTACGGCCGGGACACCGGGAAGGGGCAGCTGGGTTGACCACGCACGCACCGCAGGCGGCGCAGTCGGTGACGCTGCCTGCCTCACTGGACGAGGCCGTGGCGGCGCTCGCGGCCATGCCTGCCGCCGTGCCCGTCGCGGGCGGCACGGATCTGATGGCGGCCGTGAACCGGGGCCTGCTGCGCCCCGCCGGCCTCGTCGGGCTCGGCCGGATCAACGAGATCCGCGGCTGGCAGTACCAGGACGGCCACGCCCTGCTCGGTGCCGGTCTCACCCACGCCCGGATGGGGCGCCCGGACTTCGCGGCGCTCATTCCGGCGCTCGCCGCCGCCGCGCGCGCCGCCGGGCCCCCGCAGATCCGCAACGCGGGCACCCTCGGCGGCAACATCGCCTCCGCCGCCCCGACCGGTGACGCGCTGCCCGTGCTCGCCGCGCTGGAGGCGACCCTGGTCATCGCGGGCCCGGACGCCGCCCGGCGCGAGATTCCCGTATCGCATCTGCTGGCCGGCCGGGACATGCTCGCCCCGGCCGAGTTGATCGGGTATGTCCGGGTGCCGCTGCTGCACGCGCCCCAAGTTTTCCTCAAGGCGACCGGCCGCACCGGCCCCGGCCGGGCCACCGCCTCGGTCGCCGTCGTCCTCGACCCGGCCCGGCGCGGAGTGCGCTGCGCGGTCGGCGCCATCGCGCCCATGCCGCTGCGCCCCCTGGAGGCCGAGCGCTGGATCGCCTCGCTCATCGACTGGGACGGCGAGCGCGCGGCGCTGGCCCCCGAGGCGCTCGGCGCGTTCGGCGAGTACGTGGCCGCCGCCTGCATCCCGGACCCGGCGCCCCCGGCGGACGGCTCACCGCCTCCGCCCCTCTCGCCCGCCGTACTGCATCTGCGGCGCACCGTCGCCGCGTTGGCCCGACGAGCACTGGGGAGGGCGCTGTCGTGACCGACCGCAACAACGAGCACGAGCCCGAGCGCGGACGCGAGAACGCATACGCCCGCGGACGTGAGAACGAGTACGAGCGCGAGAGCGCATACGAGCACGGGCACGAGGGCGAGAACGAGTACGAGTACGGGCAGCCGCACCAGTACGGCTACGGCCAGGCGCCCCGGCACGGCGCCTGGGAGCCGGTGCCGCACGGCGGCGAGTACGAGCCCGACGCCACCGCGTTCGTCCAGCTCCCCCCGGACATGGACATGATGGGCGCCCCCCTCGCGGCGCCCGGCCACGGCTACGTACCGCCGATGATCGTGCCGCTCACCCCGGTCGCGGCGACGGACCCCGGGGCCACCGGCATCTGGCGCATCCCCACCGAGGCGGCCGAACCGGCGGACTCCACCGGCCAGGGCACGCCCGGCGCGTCCGGCACCGACCCCGCGCCCGGCGCGCAGACCGTGGTGTGGCCGGAGCCCCCCGCGCCCACCCCCCTGCCCGCGACCCCGACGCAGCCCGCCCACGACCCCTCCGCCACGGGCCAGTGGCACTTCCCCGACGAGCCCTCGCTCGCGGGCACCGGTCAGTGGACGATCCCGGTCGCCGAGGGTGAACTCCCCGAGGAATCAGGGGAGTTCACGACCTCCGCGCTGATCGAGCAGTGGGGCTCGACCCCGCCCGCCACCCTCCCCGGCGGCGCACCCGCCCCCTGGGCCCACCAGTTCCCGGAGCCCACGCAGGAGCCCCTGCCGGAGGCCATGCCGCAGCCCACGCCGGAGCATGCGCCCCCCGCGGCCGAGCTGCCCCTCGACGCCCTGGACGCGCACCCCGACACGCCCCGCGACGTCCACCAGGATCCGCACCCCGGCCCGCACCCCGGCCCGCATCCCGACCTGCGCCACGACGCGCAGCACGGTGCCCACGAGGTTCCGGGAACCCCGGCAGGTCCGGGCGCGGCGGAGGCGGACTCGGCGCTGTCCGCGCCGGTGGTACCGGACGCGCCGGGCGCGACGCCGCACCTTCCGTCGAGCAACCCCCCGTCGACGCCCGACGCCCTGGAAGCCCCGCAAGTCCCGGCCGCCCCGGAAGTCCCGGACACCTCGGACGCCCCGGACGTCCCGGACGCCTCGGCCGCTCCTGAAGCTCCAGCCGCTCCTGTGGCGCCGGACGTACCCGCCCCGGCCGACGTACCCGCCGCGTCGCTCCCCGAGGAGCCCGTCGCCGTCGAGCCCCTGGCCGAAGCCGTACCGGAATCGCACGGTGTGCCCGCGATCGAGACGGCCGAGGCCGTGCCCGCGCCCGCGCCCGGGCCCGGGCCCGAAGACGTCGCCCTTCCCGGGACTCCTGAGGCTCCCGGGACCCCCGAGGCTCCCCACGCTCCCGAAACCTCCGGCGCCCCCGGGACCACCGAGAGTGCCGGGACCACCGAGAGCGCCGGAACCACCGAGAGCGCCCAGACCACCGCCATCGCCGGCATCGCCGACGTCACCCCCGTCGACGAGGCCGTCCCCGCCTTCACCGGCGCCCCCGACCTCGAACACCCCCGCGCCTCCTACGTGTTGCGCGTGAACGGCGCCGACCGGCCCGTGACCGAGGCCTGGGTCGGCGAGTCGCTGCTGTACGTGCTGCGCGAGCGGCTCGGGCTCGCCGGGGCCAAGGACGGCTGCTCGCAGGGCGAGTGCGGGGCGTGCAACGTCCAGGTGGACGGGCGGCTCGTCGCCTCCTGCCTGGTGCCCGCGGCGACCGCCGCCGGCAGCGAGGTCCGTACCGTCGAGGGGCTCGCCACCGACGGCGAACCCTCCGACGTGCAGCGCGCGCTGGCCGAGAGCGGCGCCGTGCAGTGCGGCTTCTGCATCCCCGGCATGGCCATGACCGTGCACGACCTGCTGGAGGGCAACCACGCCCCCACCGAGCTCGAAACGCGCCAGGCGCTCTGCGGCAACCTGTGCCGCTGCTCCGGCTATCGCGGCGTGCTCGACGCCGTGAAGGACGTGGTGGCGGGCCGCGAGGCCGCCGGAGCCCTGGCCGACGAGGCCCGCATTCCGCACCAGGCACCCCCCGGGGCCGGCAGCGCCAAGCCCCCGCACACGCACGACGGAGGCATGGCGTGAGCAACGACGCAGCCACCGCGACGGTCGACGGGGCCACCTCGGTGGCCGGGCCGGAGCAGCAGCCGCCCGCGCACGGGATCGGCGCGTCGCTCGCGCCGGTCGACGCGCGGGCGAAGACGGAGGGGACCTTCCCCTACGCGGCCGACCTGTGGGCCGAGGGCCTGCTGTGGGCGGCCGTGCTGCGGGCCCCGCACGCGTACGCCCGGATCGTCTCGATCGACACCACGGCCGCCGCCGCCATGCCGGGCGTACGGGCCGTGGTGACCCACGCCGACGTGCCGGGCGACCCGGCGTTCGGCCGCCGCATCGCCGACCGTCCCGTCTTCGCGGCCGAGTACGTACGCCACCACGGCGAGCCCATCGCCGCCGTGGCCGCCGACCACCCGGACACCGCGCGCCTGGCGGCCGCCGCGATCGCCGTCGAGTACGAGGTGCTCGAGCCGGTCACCGACCCGGAGAAGGCGTTCGGCGCCGAACCCCTGCACCCTGACGGCAACTTGATCCGCCACCTCCCGCTCCAGTACGGCGACCCCGAGGTCACCGGCGACGTCGTGGTCGAGGGGCTGTACCGGATCGGCCGCCAGGACCCTGCCCCGATCGGCGCCGAGGCCGGCCTCGCGGTGCCGCGCCCCGACGGTGGCGTGGAGCTGTACACCGCCTCCACCGACCCGCACGGCGACCGCGATCTGGCCGCCGCCTGCTTCGGTCTCGATCCGGACCGCGTCAAGGTCGTCGTCACCGGGGTGCCCGGCGCGACCGGCGACCGCGAGGACCTCGGCTTCCAACTCCCGCTCGGCCTGCTGGCGTTGAGGACGGGCTGCCCGGTCAAGCTGACCGCGACCCGCGAGGAGTCCTTCCTCGGCCACGCCCATCGCCACCCCACCCTGCTGCGCTACCGCCACCACGCGGACACCGAGGGCCGCCTCGTCAAGGTCGAGGCGCAGATCCTCCTGGACGCGGGTGCCTACGCCGAGGCGTCCGCCGAATCCCTGGCCGCGGCCGTCGCGTTCGCGTGCGGTCCCTACGTCGTGCCGCACGCCTTCGTGGAGGGCTGGGCGGTGCGCACCAACAACCCGCCGTCCGGCCACGTCCGGGGCGAGGGCGCCATGCAGGTGTGCGCGGCGTACGAGGGCCAAATGGACAAGCTGGCCGCCAAGTTGGGCATCGACCCGGCCGAGCTGCGGATGCGCAACGTGCTCGCCACCGGCGACCTGCTGCCCACCGGTCAGACCGTCACCTGTCCGGCGCCGGTGGCCGAACTCCTGGGCGCCGTACGGGACTTCCCCCTCCCCACCCTCCCCAAGGACGCCCCCGAGGACGACTGGCTGCTGCCGGGCGGGCCCGAGGGCGCGGGCGAGCCGGACGCGGTGCGGCGCGGGGTCGGCTACGCGCTCGGCATGGTCCACATGCTCGGCGCGGAGGGCACCGACGAGGTCTCCACCGCCACGGTCAAGGTCCACGACGGCGTCGCGACGGTCATCTGCGCGGCCGTCGAGACCGGCCAGGGCTTCACCACGCTCGCCCGCCAGATCGTCCAGGAGACCCTGGGCATCGACGAGGTGCACGTCGCGCCGGTCGACACCGACCAGCCCCCTGCGGGCCCCGCCACCCACGGCCGCCACACCTGGGTGTCCGGCGGCGCGGTGGAGCGCGCGGCCAAAATGGTCCGCACCCAGCTCCTCCAGCCCCTGGCGCACAAGTTCGGCATGTCCACGGAGCTGCTCCAGATCGCGGACGGCAAGATCACGTCGTACGACGGCGTCCTGTCGACGACGGTCACCGAGGCGATGGACGGCAAGGAGCTGTGGGCCACCGCCCAGTGCCGCCCGCACCCCACCGAGCCGCTCGACGAGACCGGCCAGGGCGACGCGTTCGTGGGCCTCGCGTTCTGCGCGATCCGCGCCGTGGTGGACGTCGACATCGAGCTCGGCTCCGTCCGGGTCGTCGAACTCGCGGTGGCCCAGGACGTGGGCCGGATCCTCAACCCGCGCCGGCTGACGGCCCGGATCGAGGCCGGGGTGACGCAGGGCGTGGGCGCGGCCCTGACCGAGAACCTGCGCACGGTACGCGGCCGCATCCGCCACCCCGACCTCACCGGCTACGCCCTGCCGACGGCTCTGGACGCCCCCGACATCCGCATCGTGAAGCTGGTCGAGGAGCGGGACGTCGTGGCCCCGTTCGGCGCGAAGGCGGCCAGCGCCGTCCCGGTCGTGACCAGTCCTGCCGCGATCGCCTCCGCGGTCCGCGCCGCGACCGGCCGCCCGGTCAACCGCCTGCCGATCCGGCCCCAGGCGGCGGTGGTCCAGCAGGGCTAGGCGCCCGCTCGAACCGGGTGCGTCCGGCCCCGACGCCGGACCGTGATGGCCCGTGTACCGTACGCTGCTGTCGCAGGAACGGTAACGGACGCGCGGGGCACGGGAGTTGGGGATGGCGTCAGAGGCGGCGGGAACGCGGGGGGCTCACGGGGCGGACGGGGGTGATCTCGTCGCCCACGCCGACGACCTCGGAGTGATCGGCTCGGACGCCTACAAGCTGTACGACGGCTTCCGGCGCGACGGCGACCACGCGAGGGCGGCCACCTTCGAGGCGGCGCGCGCCCTGAGCGCGGACAACTTCACCAGCGGCGCAGCCCTGTTGAAGCTCCACGACACCTGGCAGAGCCAGTACACGACGCTCCGCGACGCCTGCGCGCAGATCTCCAACCACCTCGACTACTCGGCGTCCCGGCACGCGAAGGACGACGCGCGCGTGCGGGGCTCACTGGCCGCGGTGTCCGTGCTCAGCGACTACATCAACTAGCGGGCGGTGCACGGACGTTGCTGAAGTTCGCGGATGTGTTGAACGCTCCGGTCGGCAAGCTCGGGGCCGCGGTGGACGCCTGGTCGGAGATGGCGGCCAAGCTGAGGAAGCTGTCCGAAGAGGCCCACGACGGCATGCGGGTGCACGCCGAGACCGCCAGGTGGGCCGGGGTGAACGCCGGGGTCACCCGCGCGTTCATCCGCAAGACGGTGAAGGAGTTCGCGGACGCGGAGAAGGAGGCCACCGGGGCGCACCGGCTGCTCCTGGACGCGTACACGGAGTTCAAGAAGGCGAAGGACGGGCTCCAGGCCATCGTGGACGGCGCGCGGGGCAACGGCATCGTCGTCGACGCGCACGGCCGGGTCACGGCGCGCGATCCGCTCGCGGACGACGCGGCGGCGCGGCACGACCCCGACGCCGACTTCTCGAAGGCGCTCAAGGCGGAGGAGGCGAACGTCGCCGCCTGGCAGCACAAGGTGGACGCGCTGGTCGCGGCCTGCGACGCCGCCGACGAGGCGCTGCGCCTGGCCCTCACCGCGAACGTCCCCGACGCGCACGACTTCACCGCCCCCCAGTACGCGTCCCTGGACGACGAGGAGGCCGCGCGGGCGGTCGACCTGGCGAAGCGGGTCACCGGCGAGGGCGGCACGGCGCGCAACGTGGAGGAGCTGAAGCAGCTCCAGACGCTCCTCGACGCCAACGTCCACGACCCGGAGTTCTCCACCGCCTTCTACGGCCGGCTGGGCCCGCAGGGGAGCCTGGACTTCTACGCGCGCCTCTCCCTGGACGCCACCGGCCTCGGCGCCGCGGGCCTGGACCGCGCGGCGATGGTCCGCCACGTCCAGGCCGACCTGGGCCCCCTGCTGGGCCTCGCCACCAACCCGCACACCACGGGCCACCTCCCGCCCACCTGGACGACCGACCTGATGCGCGCGGGCCGCCGGCCGATCGACGTCGGAGGCCTGGCGGGCCCGGGCGCCCGGGTGTACGGCTACCAGGCGCTGGGCGCGCTGCTGCGGCACGGCACGTACGACAGGGAGTTCCTGCTGCCGGTCGCCCGCGACATGGTGGGCTTCGAGCGGCAGAACCCGAAGATCTTCCAGCAGAGCGTGCCGTACGACAACGCGATGGCCCTGAACCTGGACAAGGACGGCGGCCGCGGCTTCGACCCGCTGACCGGCCTGATGACGTCCATGAGCAACAACCCGCAGGTGGCGGCGGAGTTCTTTGACGAGCCGGTGCGGGAGGATACGGATGGCAACGGCCTGGTGACCTCGGACGACGCCCCCGCACTCGACGCCGGGGGCCACCCCCTGAGCATGGTCGACCACCTCCTCGACAAGCCCGCGACGGACGACCTGTACGACGCCCGCCCCGACGCCCGCACCCCGTACCAGTCCGCCCTGGGCAACGCGATCGAGGCGGCCACGACGGGCCGGATCCCCGGGGACGCGGAGGCGAAGCCGGTGGAGCATACGGCGGCGATGGCGAGTGTGATGGAGAAGGTCGTGGCGAAGATCGGATCCGACCCCACCCTGATCACGGGAGAAGACGGCGCGCCCGGCAAACTCGAGGGCCTTTCCGGCAATTTGGGGAACATGGCGGCGGAGTACATGCCCGACTTGCAGGCGACGGCGGAAAACGGCGCGGCGCAGGCGAAGCCCTTCGGGGTGCTGGCTGACTTCGTCAACTCCGGACGCGTCGCGCATTTCCTTGGTGCGGTGGCACAGGATCCCGATGCGTACGGTGCGATCACCAATGCACAGCAGGCCTATACGACATTGCTCGTACGCGATGTCTTCGCGCACCCGGAAAGTCACGGGGCCGATGTGGGGGAAGCCGTGCGCAATGCGGTGCACCCGGGCGGGGAGATCGCGGGAATGATGGCCGAGGCTCGTGTGCAGGCCATCTATGAGAAGCACGCGGAAACCGACAAGGCCTTCAACGACGCCGTGCAGGACAAGGCGGACTGGACGAACCGCATCCTCAACTCGGTCGGAGCCAAGTACATCGAGCTGCTGCCGGTCGGCGGTGATGCCGTGGAATGGCTCCAGGAAGACATCACCGAATCCCTTGTCGAGAACAGGCAGAAGGACTCGTCCGGCGAGGCGAGCCAAGAGGCGGCAGACGCATACGCGACGGCGGAGAGCAATGCGAAGAAGTCGGCGGCAGGCGCGGTAAGGGCGGCGGGCAACAGCGTCGGCCTCGCCGAACGGGACAGCCGCGAATATCAGGGGGTCGCGTCCTCTTCGATCTCCGTCGCGTATTCGGCGGGACGTTCCGCGGTGGCCAGCGCCACGCCCCCCGGTGGCGCGAAGTGACGCGTGGCCGAGGCTTCCTGGCTGTGCTTGCCGCGGTGCTGACCATGTCCGGCTGCTCGGCCGACCCATCGGTGCCGAGCATGCCGAAGAACATGTGCTGGGGGGCCTTCGCGAGCAGTGCGGTCGCCCCGTTGCTGCCCACAGGTGACGCGGCGACAGTGGAGAACAACCGCCCCTTCGATGTCTTCGTTCCGAAGGACCAGACCACGTACTGCACGGTGCGCATCGACAACGCCGCGCGGTTCATAGCCTGGGCCGAGCTCCGGAGAAGCGGCAAAGGCACGGACTGGAACCACTCGGCACGCCACTTGGGTACCCGTATCGAGGCGGGTGACGAGGCGTTCGTCTGGGGCGGAGATGCGGCCGCCGTATTCGAGTGCGCGCGCCCGGATATTGCCAGGGGGCCGACCCTGCCGCCCTCGGCCAAGTACATCGAACTGCAACTGACGGCGGACCGGGCGCCTGAAACGCAACAGACCCGGGACGTGCTCACCACCCTGATGCGGCAGTACGTCCAATTCGCCAAGCAGGCACTCAAGTGCCGCTAGCAGAACCGAACTTGGAGGCCGTGGCGGGAATTGAACCCGCGTAACTCGCTTTGCAGGTTTGTCTCCGCTGTTCAGCTAGAGATGCGGGCACGTTCAACGAGGTTCATCCCCGCACGGTCACTGCGTCCTTCGCAGTGACCGTGCACGGGTCTGAACGGCCGCGTACGGCTATGAATGAGACGGAGACTGAGACGCCCCGCTCCATCGCCTCCGCGCCTGACTCGTGGCCAACTCATTCTTGTTCAGACTCTGTTACCTGAGGCTTCCGATGCTTGCGCAGCTTGGTGCTGCACCAGGAAGCACCCGCGATGATGCACGCGGCGGCGAGAGCGCCGAGGCACTCCGCAGCGGCTGCGAGCACGAGCCCCCCGGGGGACGCGTTGTCGAGCGCGATGGTTTCGAACCCGCTGTCGATGACGTACTGGAGCACGTTTCTTCCTCAGGGTTAAGCACCAGAAGTTGATGCTTGGCGTAGTTGTTCAGGCGAGAATCGTGCTGCTGGCTGATGTCCCCAACTCCCAAGTGGCCAGGCTGGGACAGTTCGGGGCAGGTAGCGGGTTTGTGCAGGCAGCTGGCCCTGTCCCCAAGCCGTCCCAGGGGCAGCACGGGACACGGCAGGGACAGGCTGGGGCAGAGCTGCCAAGCGTTCGGTGGAGCTACGGGAGGGTGTAAGCGGTGGCGCAACCAGGCATGGAGGGTGAAGACCCGCGAGTAGAGCTCGGCAGCCTCCTTCGGCGGGAGGCAGAAGCGGCCGGCCTCAGCACGCGGGAGATGTCAGATCACTTCGAACGGTTTGCCTCCCAACAGGAGGTGATCGACGTGAATGGCAAGCGGGCCGAGGGGCCGCCCATCAGGGAGATGCACTACTCAAAATCTCATCTCGATCGACTCTATAGGGGTGAGACATTGATGCCATCGGCGCGTTTCGTGAGAATCTTTTTGCGCATAACTAGCCGCGCGGCGGGAATCTCGCCTGATCGATACAATAAACTATGTCTCGAAGCCGAAATTCTGTTGCGGTCGGGCAGCGTGGCGGCCAGGAAAACCAGCTCAGCGCCAGCCAGTATAGGTGCCCCTGGCAGCTCGGGCGAGAGTTTGGCTACTCTGCAATTGCAGCTCAGCCTCGAACGGGCGCGCCATGTGGGAGATAATCTTCGGTGGGCTTTGAATGATGCGCAGTTACTTATGAATACATTGCTTCAGATCATCAACGTGCTGCGCGAAATAATTGTCGATCTGGATATTCGACAGATCTCGGAAGCTAGCACCCGGATAGGCTTGGGCACGCAAGATTCGCGTGATGAAGCGCTGCGATACAGGGCTAGTGCGGAGATGGAGCTAGGCAGAGTTAATGAACGTAGGCGCACTCTTGAAGCGCTATGGGATCATGCCCGCGCTGAATTGATGCGCCTGTCCTGCCACCCGGGAATCGTGACTGAAACAAGCGGAGGAGCATCCGCTTCGGGCAACTCGACAGTGGCGCTTCATCAGGACCTTCTTGCCCGCCCCGCGCTTGACGATATTGCTACAGCGCTCGCGAAGGTTAGTCTAATTAACGACCGAAACGAGAGAGACACAGAAGACCTCGTGCGCCGACTCGCTGGAGGTACTGGTGGCGATTCCGAGGACGAGTTTAGTTTCCTCGTGCGTGCAGCATCTCACCCGGATGATGATCTGCGAGAGGCTGCAGTCACTAGCCTGTGCCTGACCTACCAGGACGACCCAAAAGTTCTGCAAATTGTAGAAGAACGCTCACGCGCGGATGCGAGTGAGCTTGTCCGATCTGCTGCCCTGATGGCTCTGAGTCAAGTTCGGCCCATGTCGGATAGGACGCTTGAGATCTGTCTAGAACGACTGCGATACGACGCAGATGCGGCAGTGCGTCAAGTTGCGCTCGACGTGGCGATCCACTCTTGGACGGACGAGTCGCAGACCCATGATGCGCTTGCCGATAGAGTTCTTAATGATTCAGATGGCGTAATCAGAGAAGAAGCCTTGCAGGCTATTTACTCGAATTGGCCAACTGATCCATTCACGCTAGATCTAGTCAGAACGTGCGCTTGTGATGATGCAGACTGGACCGTTCGATATGCAGCCCTGGATGCTCTGCGCGAGGGTTGGACTACCGACTCGTTTACCCGTGATCTCCTTATTGATCGCGCCACTAATGACGCAGATCTGAATGTCCGTCGTCTCGCGATCGAGACTCTGGTTGGCGATTGGAGAGAAGACTTGGTGAGCCGGGGAGCGATTTATGATCGAGCTGTAAATGAAGAGGTTTGGACGGTCAGAAGGGAGGCGCTGCATGCCGCCCTCTCCGGGAGAAAGGTTGAGCGCTTGAAGGAAAACAGAAAGCGCCGAATCTTTGCTCTGGATAGATCAAATAGCGATCCTGGGTACCCGGATAGAGAAGTCGCCCGTGCGTTTGTCAAAAATAATTTCCCGAGGATGATACGGCTCTTACCGCCTGAAGGGCGGTCTGATAGCGTCCGTAGGAAGTGACCGTAACCCTCGGATGTTTGCATGCCAAAGTGACAGGCGGACTGCGTGTACGGCTTATACGGGGGGACCTTGAGCCTTTCGGTCCCGAGGGAAGAGCCGAGGGGGGGCTATGCACTGCACGGCCTCCACTGGGTTTCATGCTTGGGACATTGGCGGTAATAGCTGTCATCCAGGTTGCGGGTAGCCGGTGCTCGGCCGTGCTGGGCCTGCCATCCTCCCCAGAGGCGCGTGTTGCAGCGATTGCACAGGGGGGCTCGTACGAAGCCGTGAGTGTGGCAGTGGTCCCACACGCTCGCCCGCTCAGTTATGCAGCTCGCGCACATGAACTGTGCGGCCGCTGGCCAGTTCTGCCGGCCCTTGCGATCGACGCAGTAGCGCTCGCCTGCTAGTTCGCCGTCATAGATCACGGCGTTCGCGTCGCTGCCTCTCGCGCCGTACACGACACCTGTACGGATGCAGTCGCCAAGGTCGGCCACCACAACATCCCCAACCCGCTCATGCCAGCCGACGGCATCCTGTCCATGGTGCTCGCCTAGGCACGAGCACTGGCATTCGATGCCTGTTGCTTTCAAGCACCTGTTGGTGCACTGCGATAGCTGAGACATGTCCCGCCAGAGCACGATGAACCCGTACCGGTCGATGGACGCTGTCACGAGCCGCATGAGACTGTTGCGTGGCAGGTGCCACTGTTTGCCGGTGAACTCTGGCGAGCGAATGCCCACGGTGTCGCGGAGCCAGCGGCGGTTGCCTTTCCGCGGCGGCAGTTCGGCGATGACCTGCCCATGTAGCGGAAGCCATACGGTCGGCACGTGCCCGACGCCGGCATCGGTAACTACTCGCTCGCCGACGATGCGTACAGGTAAGTCATTCGTCATACCTTCAACGGTGACAGGAAGATCGGCAGTCGGGAACCCCGTCTCGGGTACGCGTACGGAGGTGAACGGCCGCGGTAGCCAATGCGCTGGACGAAGAGGCGCGACGACGAACAGCCGAGCGGAACCCGGGAGACGGGGCCACGGCCGGTGGCACGGGACGTGGGAAGCTTGAATCTGCGAGGCGCCACCTGGACGCCGGCGAGGTCGAGGAAGGGGAGGCCGCGTGCCGCAAGGCAGTCCGCGAGGTACGTACCTGGAAGTCTCGGAAGCTCTTCGCGAGAAGATCAGGAAAGGCAAGATCACTGAGGCGTTGCCTTCACAGGCAAAGCTCGTGAGCCAGTACAGCGTGAGCCGCAGCACCATCGAACGGGCGCTTGCCGTGCTCAAGGCTGAGGGGGTCATCGAGTCGGTGCAGGGTGCCGGGTGGTTTGTTGCGGGGTCTGGTGACCGTCGGCCATTGGTCGAGAAGGTGACCGACCTGTTGCGGGGAGACCTGGTCAAGATCGGCGACCGCTTCCCCACAGAGAAGGAGCTGTGCGAGCACTTCGGGGCGTCGCGGACCGCCGTCCGTTCTGCCATCGCGCAGATGGAGGGGCAGGGGCTCATTGCCAAGGGCGCGGCCCGAGGGCGGGAAGTCCGTGCGCTGCCGGTTGGACGGGGTACTCAGACGGCATGACGACGACCGAGCGCACCGAGTTCGACGCGAACGCGGCAGTGGCCATTCTGCGCGAGGCGTGCGACGCCGCCGAAGTGGACCCCAACGGCACTGAGATGCTGCGATTCGGAGACCATGCAGTATTCCGAATCGCAGGCGGCCGGATCGTCTCCAGGGTGGGTCGGAGTCCCGATCGGCTGCCCTCCGCCCGACGGGAAGTGGCAGTAGCTGAATGGCTTGCGGATGAGGAATATCC
This sequence comes from Streptomyces sp. ASQP_92, assembly GCF_025399895.1. Lineage (GTDB taxonomy): Bacteria > Actinomycetota > Actinomycetes > Streptomycetales > Streptomycetaceae > Streptomyces. The sequence goes on from NZ_JAODUA010000001.1 coordinate 93,653, forward strand.
GGCGGCACGTCTCGTTACGGAGGCGGAACAGCCGATCGTCGTTCGGGGGCATCCGGTGACTTTCTGGGAAGGCCTAGCCGACGGAGACACGTACGCGAGCACGGGAGAAATGGGCGTACTGCTGCGGCGGCTTCACGACTTGCAGTCACCGCCCTTTTCGCTCCCTCCCCTTCAGCCTTTTGACAAGGTCGCGCAACGTTTGAAGAGTGCTGCTATTGCGTCCGCTACCCGGGATTTCCTCCGGTCCATGGCTGAGAAATTGGCGGCCGAGTACGGTGGTCTACGGTACGTGCTTCCGGTGGGTCACCTGCACGGTGACTTCAACGTCGGCAACGTGCTGCGTGACGCGCTCGGTCATCCCAAGGTTATCGATCTCGACGGGTTCGTTGTCGGCGCCCGAGAATGGGACCTCATGCAGACAGCCATGTACTACGACAGCTTCGGTTGGCACACGGAAGCCGAGTATGCGGATTTCGTCACCGGATATGGCTTCGACGTGCGGGAATGGTCCGGATACAAGACACTCCGAAGTATTCGCGAACTTCTCATGGTCACGTGGCTCTCGCAGAACGCCGGTACAAGCCCGCGAGCGGCCGAGGAAGTTGAGAAGCGTGTGGAAAGCCTGCGCTCGGGTGGCTCTCGTCGAGACTGGGCGCCGTTCTAGGACACATGGTCAATTACCACTTCAACAGCAATGCCGGATCACCCCCGCTTTTTAGCTGGAGCCGCGCGAATTATTCGGCGATCTCTTGCGGTGTTTGGTAGAGTCCCGCCCCATGGATTCAGGGATTGCCGCCATTTGCGGTGCTTTAGTGGGGGCGCTTACCGCCTTTGGTACCTCCACGTTGACCTATCGCGCACAGCGTGAAACCACTCGCGCAACAGTCCGTGCTGAATACCGGAAGGAGGTTCGAGAGCCGCGACGCGACGCGTACAGGAAGTTGATTTCTGTTGGAATGGATTTAGCCGAACGCGCAAGAGGTGAATTAATTTGGGCGGAACAATCCCATGTGTCTCAAGCTTTGAATCTGAAGGATGCAGTTGATCAGAGCTGGCTAGAAATCAGCCTGCTCGGTCCAGCGAATACGCTGAATGCCGCCACAGAGGTGCGGAGAAACGCCTACTTAGTGTTTGACTGCCTGTGGTCGCTGTACGCATTTTGGAACTCGACATTAGCGGAAGATGAGGAGGCGCGCAGTAACCGCCTGGCTCAAGAGCTGGAGTCTTCGGCATTCCCACTGCTTGAAGCGGTTCTCGACCTCTCGCGCAGTGCGCAATTGGCCCTAGAGGATACGGGCGTAGATTAGTCTTTCACTTAACCCATCTGTCGCAGATGTGGATTTCCGCGGCAGAATGCAAAGCGTGGGCGCTGGTCCGGTCGGCGGGCAGCCACATCGGGGCCCCGGCTTCCGACACCCTGTAAACGGCCACCCCATCGCGCACGGGGCCGGTTACGTGCTGTTCAAGCTCTTGGGCAGAGCCCTGCACTTCGGGACGTGCCTTATTGCCAGAGGCGGAATTGACGGGCCTGTTCCTCGAAAGTACGGAACTCCGTGGCCCGTCTCATTTCGACCGTGACGCGTCCCTGAAATTCCCGCACGTACTGAATGCAGCGTGCAGACTTCAATCCCTCGCCAAGTTGTAGTGCGCTCAGTGCGATATCGAACCCTTGGCCGGCCTCCCCCTGAATGATGTGCGCATCTGCCTGAACCATCGTCGCGAAGAAGTCGCTTCGATTGTTCAGACCGTCGGCGAAGATAGATCCCCCGCCCCGCTGAGCAGCTTCGACAGAGCGCCCCAGGTCACGGAAGCAGTGGCCGATCTCGGCTGCGAGCTCCACTTCATCGAAGTACGCAATGTACGGCGGATCGCTCTCGGCTGTCCGCTGGCTGAGCTTGCGTTCTGCCTCAGCAAGGGCGAGGTCGCAGCCTCGCTCATCACCAAGTCGCGCCAGTGCCCGTGCCTCCATCGCGCGGAACTGTGCGGCCATGGTCGGCCCTAACGCAGGTCCAGGGCCGGTATACGCAGCACGGGCGAGTGTCGCAGCGTCCTGGTACCGCCCCAGGAACGTGGCCTGATGGCTCATGGCGGACAGGACGCTTCCGCCGAGAAGCCGGTCACCGGCCGCTTGCGTCATGCGTAGTGCCTGGATGAGGTACCGCTGAGCGATGCCGTGAAGGCCGCTGTCGTACGACATCCAACCGGCGAGTAGGAGCGCTTCCGCCACGGCCGAGTGCAGTTGCCTGCCCACGTCGTCGGAGTACTTCCCGTCGAGCATCGGCCGAACATCGGTGTGGAGGTACTGAATGAGAGCCCGTCGAGCATGGCCACCACCGAACTTGCCGTCGAGCATGCTGAATGCGTCGGCTGTCGAGCGCACCATGTCCACGTCCACGGCGCCGACCGCCCGGTTGCCGGTCCGCGTCAGCTCTCCGTCTGGAGGGGCCACGATCCAGCGCAGAGACGCGGCGTTCCAAGCCGCGGAATCGGGCAGCGACCGGACCAACGTCTGAGCCTCGGCAAGGTCGGCACGCCAGAGGTCGGCCACAGTCTTGGCCGTACTCTCCGGCCTGTCGGCGAAGTCGAGCCCCAACTCGGGCCGCACGGCCGAAACGGCCGCGTCGCCCATCCCGATGTCGTCGATCGTAAGACGACGCCCAACCTTGCGCCCGATCGCATCGGCGATGAACTGCGGCATGTTGCCGCGAGGGATGGAGCCCTTGAGCCACCTGCTCACGTACGTGTGGTCACAGGCGACGTCCTCGCTTGCTCGCGCGGCAGTGGTGACCACCGCGCGAGCAAGGGACTTGTGGGAGATGTCGGCTTCTTGCATCAGCGCGGCAAGCCTGGCGTTCCGGTCTGCCATCGAACCCCCAGTGAGCGGCCGTCGTGCCAGCTTGACTCGTCGTCACTCTACGCAGGTCAGGGCCGCGGCACAGAGGGTTTGCACGTAGGAGTGCACGAGTGCACCCCCAAGTGCTCGCTCCCGAAGTCAGCGCCCACTAGCGACAGTTGAACCACCACCGCACGAGAAGGCCGGCGGGTTCGAGTCGAAAGCTACGGGTTGACGGCGCGGAATCCTTCTGCCAACGTGAGTGGTAGGTAATACACACCACGCAACATGGTGTGTCGCTCATGTTCAGGGCGGGGACGCTGCAATCCCGCTAAAGGCCAGGTAGGACGCAATGGGCTTCGGCCCGACTGGCGAGGTGGCCCGGCGACCGCGAGCAACGGCCGGAGAGTGGGGACTTGGTCCCCCTTGCAGCAACGTCCACACAAGCATCGCCAGAGGAGGTCCAAACGTTCGTTCGCCTCGATGGTCGTAGGCCGGGTTCGACTCCCGGCCGGGGCGCTACCGGACCGCCACTGGTCCGGCTCTGCCAGGTGGCCGCCTCTCACCACAAGACCGAGGCCGCCCGGTTCCCTTCGCGTTTCAGGAGAGATCTCCATGCGTACGTACATCGGCAGCCACCAGGCTCTGAACGCAATCGAGTTCGAAGAACTGGCCCTGGGCTTCGACGAACTGCCCCTGGGTCTTGACCGGGACCTGTTCCGGGGCCCGCTGACCCCGGAGTCGCCCGAGGAGCGGGCCGCCCGCCTCGATGTGGCCCGCGAGGTCATCGCGGACCTGGCTGCTCAGGGTGAGGGCGGTGACGAGATCGCCGCGTGGGACGCGCTGTACGCCGACGCGCTCACCCGCACCGTGCCGTTCCTGCGCGCCGCCCGCTCCGCCGGCCGTTTCGCCGGGACGGAGGAAGCGGCGTGAGCGAGATCCTGACATCCCTGGCCGCTGCTCTACCGCTGGCGTCCAGCTGGTCGATCCACAGTCTGTGGATGCGGCGCCGGATCGAGTCGGCCCGCCGCGACCCGCTGACCGGTCTGCTGAACCGGGACGCGTTCGAGGAGCGAGCCAGCAAGTTCCTGAACGGTGGCCCGCGGGCGGTCTACTTCGTGGACCTCGACCGGTTCAAGCAGACCAACGACACCCACGGGCATGCGGCGGGGGATGCGGTCATCCGCGCCACCGGGCACCGCATGCAGCAGTGGGCCGCCGAGAACGGCGGTCTCGCAGCCCGGTTGGGCGGGGATGAGTTCGTGGCGGTCACCAGCGTCTATAGCGCGGGTGAATTCGACTGGACTCTGTATGAGCTGTCGGACCAGTTGGAGCGGCCCGTGGTCTTCGAGGGCACGCAGCTCGGTGTGGCCGCGTCGATCGGCACGATCCGGATCGACCCGCGCACGGAGCTGGCCGACCTGTCCGCGCTGCTGAGGCGCGCGGATGAGGAGATGTACAAGGCCAAGCAGGCGGGGGTTGGTTGGAGCGTCGCCCCGAGCGTCGCCCCGACCCTGGGGACGGTCAACGGCCGTCGGGCCGGACGCCGTGGCACCACCGGCGGAATCGGGGACGCGGCATGAATCGCGCCCCGAAGACCCTCTTGGTTCTCGCTCTGGTCGGCGTGGTCGGTATGGCGTTCCGCGTCTCGTGGAACGCGCAGCGGGACGTGGCCCGGACGGTCGGCGCGGACGCCACGGCAGCCCTGCTCTACCCGTTCGTGGTCGATGGCCTGATGGCCCTGGCGCTGGTCGCCACCCTCGTACTGAGCGGCCGGGACAAGACGTTCGCGCTGCGCGTGCTGGCCGGTTACACGGCTGCGTCGCTGGTCCTCAACTACGTGCACGGGCTGGTGCCCGCACTGCACGGCGGTGGACAGCGGATGCAGTTGGCCGACTGGGCCCCCGCCAACTGGGTCCTGGTGCTGCTCGCCACGTCTCTGCCGGTCGGGTCGATTTTCTTCGGCTCGGACCTCGTGGCGAAGGTGCTGCACCACCGCGCCATCCTGATCACAGATCAGGATGAAACGGCAGAGATGACAATAAATCGGTTGGGGTCTGACCTGCACGAGTCGGCACCCGAGACCCCGCCCGAGGTGACGGAACTCCCTGCCCCCGAGTCGGCCGAAGCAACACCGGCAGTCGCCCCGGAGCCGACGGCCGAACCGGTTGCGGAAGCCGAGCCGGTGAAGTCGGCTGAACCAGTCTCGCTGCGGCCGGTGGCCGCTGTCGAGTCGACCCCGCGCCGGGCAACCGGTCGGGTTCCCGAGGCGGCCCGCACGCCCCGCCCGACGCGTACCCCGGACGAATTGCTTGCCGAAGCCCGGTCGGTCACTGCCGAGTGGTCGGCCGACAGGCTGACGGCTGAGGCGATCCGTAGGGCAGTCCGTACCTCGTCGTCCAACGGCCGACTGCTGCGGGAGGCGCTGAAAGCTGAGCGGTCTGCGGGGGTGGCGGCGTGAGCGAGCCGCTGACCGGGACCGCTACGTGGCGGCCGGTGATGCAGGCGGCGGGGTTCCGCTGCCAGTGCACCGGAGCCTGCGGAAACCTGCACGCCAAGAGCGAGGGGCGTTGCCCGCACCAGCACGACGCCTACGCGGGCAAGCACGGCCACCGGGTGCGGCTCATCGCTGCCCCCGCCGACCCGCTCACCACCGCCGTGGCCGCCGCCGCACTGCCCGCCAGTGAGCTTCTGGCGTGGTGCCCGGCCTGCCACACCGCCGACGGCCGCGCCGCCCGACGTGCCGCCGCTCCGGTGGCCGTCGAGGCGCCGGGCCTGTTCGAGCTGTGAACCATACGCACTCTGCGAGGAGTTGGGCATGAGCCTGACGTTCACCGATCTGTTCTGCGGCGCGGGCGGCTCGTCCACCGGGCTGGTCGCCGCCGGGTACGACCTGCGCCTGGCCGCGAACCACTGGCAGCGCGCCGTTGAGACGCACGCCGCGAACCACCCGGACGCCGATCACCTGTGCGCCGACGTCAACAACTACGACATGCGGCGCCTGCCCCGCACCGACGTGCTGTGGGCCTCGCCGATCTGCACGGAGATCTCCCCGGCCGGCGGGCGCAAGCGCACCCACGGTCAGCTCGCCTTCGACTTGGAGGACCACGGACCCGTCGCCGACGGAGCGTGGGAACGCACCCGCGCCACCGCCTACGACGTCATCCGCGCCACCGAAGTCCACCGCTACCAGGCGGTGCTGTGCGAGAACGTCCTGGAGTTCGTCGTCGACTGGGAACTCTTCGACTGGTGGCGGGGCGGCATGGAGATGCTCGGCTACAACAGCCAGATCGTCTCCGCGTCCTCCGCCCACGTCGGCGGGGACAGCAACGACCCGGCGCCGCAGTGGCGCGACCGCGTCTACATCGTCTTCACCCGCAAGGGCATCCCGCTGCCGGACCTGAAGCCGACCCCGCCCGCCTGGTGCGCGGAGTGCGGTGAGGACGTGTCCGCCGTCCAGTCGTGGCGCAACGGGCGAAGGGTGGGCAAGTACAAGCAGCAGTACGACTACCGCTGCCCCAACACCCGCTGCCGCCACTCCATCGTGGAACCCTACGTGCGCCCCGCGGCGAGCATCATCGACTGGTCCAACCTCGGGGTCCGTATCGGCGACCGGGCTGCGCACAAGCTGCGCCCGCTGGCCGCGAACACCGTCAAGCGCATCCGCGCCGGGCTCGACCTGCTCGGGGACCGGCGCATGGTGCTGACCGTGAACCACGGCGGCCACGACGGACGGGCCGTGCCCGCCGACACGGCGCCACTGGCCTCGCGCACGGTGAAGATCGGGGACGCGGTCCTGGTACCGACGGGCGGCACGTGGAACACCACCCCGACCACGACCGCTGAGCCGATGCGCACGCGGCTGGCCAACCCCAAGGGGTTCGAGGCTCTGCTGACCCCGCCGCCGGCCGACGACTCGTTCATCGTCACCCTGCGCCGCAACGCCACCGCCCGCCCCGTCTCGCTGCCGGTCGACACGGTCACCGGGCAGGGGCGGCATCACTGGCTCGTCATCCCATACCGCAACGCCGCCGCCAAGAGCACCGGCGAGTCGCTGCACACGCTCGGCACGCGAGACTCCGCCGCCATCGCCTCCCCGGGACCTGCGTTGGAGGACTGCCACTACCGGATGATCCAGCCGCGCGAACAGCTCCTCGCGCAGCGCTTCCCCGCCGACTACACCGTTCTCGGCAACAAGGGCGAGCAGACCATGCAGGCCGGGAACGCCGTCTCCTGCAACGTCGCCCAATGGGTCGGCGCCCGCGTCGCCGAAGCCCTGTCCCGCACCGCAGCCCACGCCGCCTGACAGCGCGTGTCCGCCGTGTCCGCAGAGGAGCGGACAGCTGCGGACAGCACGACCGGCGACGCACGGACCGCTACGTCCCACGCTCATTTCAGGAGCCCGGCCGCCAACCTTCCACAGCCTGCGGCCGGGCCCTTCACGCCCTCTTGGAGGAGGACAGTTCAGTGAATCACCCCGACGAGAATCACGAGTTCTTCGAACGCCTCGAAGCCGACATGAACGCCGACCGCACCGGCGAGGTGGTCGATCTCGACAAGGCCCGCACCGCCCGCGCAGGGGCGACCTCCGCCCCGGGAACGGCCGAAGCGCCCGTTGCCACCGCGCCGGCCGAAGCCGAGTACGACGAAGACGAGTCGCCGCGGCTTCGTCCGGTGGACTCGCCCCGCCTGCCCGATCCGGGCATCACGACCTACAAGCGTCAGCCGATTCTGCCGAGTTGGCTGACCTCGAAGCCGGGGTTCGTCTCCACCACCCAGCGCGCCGCCTCGAACGCGTTCTACGCGACCCGCTTCCATGGCATCCGCACCCCCTGGTACGCCCTGCGGCTCGGGATGAACGCCCCCCGGGGCGCGGCCCGCATGGTCCGCGACACCAACCGGTGGATGTGGGACGCCGAAGCCGCCCCGCTGCGCGCGTATGAGGTCTACAAGGAGAACACCGCCGAGTACCTGAAGCTGTCGCGTCAGCGTGACAGCCGGGTGCGGCTGCGGGTGTTCGTCACCGCCGTGGGTGCGGTCTTCGGTGCCGCCTTCGCGCTGACCCTGTATGTCATGGCTCCGGGCTGGCTCGCTGTGCTGGCGTCGGCTGCGGTGCTGGTCGCCGGATTCTGGGGAGCACCCCAGGACCAGCCCGTCATCGGCCTGGCCGTGCTGAAAACCGAACTCCAGAAGCTCACCGGCTCCATCGTGCTGCGCGCGCTGGACAGCATCGGCAATCAAAAGCTGTCGGCCGCCATCAAGAAGGGCGGCGACATGAACGGAATGCGCTTCACCTCCGAGATCACCCGCGACGGTCCCGGATACCGCGCTGACCTTGACCTTCCCTGGGGTGTGACCCCAGAAGACATCATGGAGGAGCGCAAGCCCCTGGCATCGGGGCTGCGGCGCAAGGTCGGCTGCGTGTGGCCCTCTGCCGATCCGGCCGAGCATGAGGGGCGGCTGATCCTGTGGGTGGGCGACAAGCCCATGAACGAGACCACCAAACCGGCGTGGCCGCTGCTCAAGTCCGGCAGCGTGGATCTGTTCAAGCCGGTCGTCTTCGGCAACGACCAGCGCATGGGCGACGTAGCCGGGACCCTGATGTTCGCCTCCGTCGTGGTCGGCTCCATTCCGCGCATGGGCAAGACGTTCCTGATGCGCCTGTTCCTGCTGATCGCGGCCCTGGACCCGCGTGCGGAGCTGTACGCGTTCGACTTCAAGGGCACCGGCGACTTCGGCGCCCTGGAGCCGGTCTGCCACCGCTACCGCGCCGGGGACGAGGACGAAGACATCCTCTACGTCCTCGAATCGCTGCGAGAGCTGCGCACCGAGCTGCGCCGCCGGGCGAAGGTCATCAAGTCCCTGCCGCGCACGCGCTGCCCGGAATCGAAGGTCACCGCAGAGCTGGCGAACGACAAGTCCCTGGGGCTGCACCCGATCGTCGCCGGGTTCGATGAGTGCCAAGTCCCCTTCGAGCACGAGAAGTACGGCAAAGAACTCGAAGAGATCGCCACCGACCTGTGCAAGCGCGGTCCCGCGCTCGGCATGGTGACCCTGTTCGGCACGCAGCGGCCCGACGCGAAGTCCCTGCCCACCGGCATCTCCGCCAACGCGGTGCTGCGCTTCTGCCTCAAGGTCATGGGCCAGCCCGCCAATGACATGGTGCTCGGCACCTCGATGTACAAGGCGGGATACCGGGCCACGATGTTCTCCCGCACCGACCGGGGCATCTGCTGGATGGCCGGTGAAGGCGACGACCCGCGCATCGTGGCGTCCGCGTTCGTGGACGCGGTCGGCGCGGAAAAGGTCGTGGCCCGGGCGCGGAAGATGCGCGAGGAGTACGGCAACGTCACCGGCCACGCCATCGGCCAGGCGCCCGAGAGCGGGGAGGCCGCGTTCGATCTGCTGGCCGACGTTCTCACGGTGGTGCCGGCCGATGAGGACAAGGTGTGGAACGAGAAGGTCGCCACCCGCCTCGCGGCCCTGCGGCCCGAGGTCTACGGCGGCTGGAAGGCCGAGACAGTGACCTCGAACCTCAAGCCGCACGGCGTTGCCGTGCAGGACGTATGGGGCTCCACCGATAAGGGCAAGGGCACCACCCGCCGGGGCATCGCCCGCGCCGACATCCTGAAAGCCGTCGCTGTGCGTGACGGAAAGCGGTCCGGGAGCTGACGCGCACGGGTGCTAGACCTAGCGGCCACCGCTGCTAGGTCTAGCACCCCCGCTAGCACCCCTCTTGCCCTCTGATCAGCGATCTCGCACCTAGTACCCCACCTGCGGAAACACCGAAGACCGCCTGGAAGGGCTCCCCATGACCCTCATCCTCCTTGCTAGCGCCTGCCTGCTCATAGTCACTCTCGGTTACGCAAGCCTGTGTGCGTCCAGCCCGTTCGGGGACTGCCGCAAGTGCAAGGGCTTCGGCTACGCCCTCAAGAAGAACCGGCGCGGACAGCTCAAGCCCGGCAAGACCTGCCGCCGCTGCCGGGGCGAGCGCAAGCGCATCCGCACCGGCCGCCACCTCTACAACCTCTGGCTCCGCATCTACCGCGAAGGCCAGACCGACACCCCCGCCGCTCGCCCGTTCTCGAAGAAGGGCTGACCCATGGCAGTCACCATCTCGCTCCTGCTGATCTTCGGCATCTTGCTCGTGCTCGTCCTGCGCACCAGCAAGAGCTACGGCACCGCGTTCCTGGCCGCGATGTTCGGCTTCTACCTCGCCGGAACCGGCGCCGCCCCCACCGTCAACAGCCTCATGACCGCTCTCGCCCACGCCCTGCCCAACTGACCCCGGAAGGAACGGCCGTGAACGAACCGATCCTCGCGCGCCACTGGCTCGCCCTGGCCGCCCCCAAAGCGGCCCCCGCCGTAGCCACGTCCACCGTGCTGATCCTGGCCCGGATCTGGAACGCCAACGGCGCACAACACAGCTTCGGCAACGCCGCGTTGATGACCGTCCTTGCGGCCGGTGCCGCTGCGGCCGGCGCCTCTCTGAGCCGGACCGGAGACAGCGTTCTCGCAGCGACCGGGTACGGCATCGCCGGTGCCTTCGCCCTCACCGGCGTCGCCGCCTACGCCGATGGCCTGCCGCTCCCACTGCTCTTGTGGGTGCTCGCCACCACCATCGCCTACGGCTTCACCGCCCGGCACTGGCGCACCGACCGCCGCGACACCATCGCGCACGAGCGGCACATGAGCGAACAGCACACCGTGCACGCCCACGTCGAACGCGTCGAAGCCCTACGCGCCGGGGCACAGATCGAGTCCGCCCGCGCCGGTGCCGCCTACGCCGAACAGCTCGCCACGGCCCTGATCACCCGCGCCACCCTGCCCGGCTACGACGCCATCCAGCTCGCGCGGGCCGGGCTGCCCGAACTGCCCGCTACGGAAAGGAAGTCCCTGTGAAACGCCGCTACCGGCCCCGGCTGCGCATCCAGCGCGCGACCTGGCCCCGCCCGGCCCTGATCCTGACCGACACGCCCCGCCCCGGCTGCCCGCAGTGCGACGGCATCGGGGGCACCGAATCCTTCTACGGCGACTACGAGACCGGCGAGTACGCGGGCTCGGACTGGGACCCCTGCGATTGCTGGCGGGAGCACTGGCGGTGGGCCCTGCTGCCCCTGCCGCGCCGCCCGCTGTGGCCGCGCCACACCAACCCGGGCCCCGACCCGTGGGCCACCGACGAACCGCCGTTCTAACCCCCCGAGAAAGGACACCCGTCATGCACACCAACACCCGGCCCGCGACGCTCTTCACCCAGGTGGACGGCCGCAATTACAGGCCCGAGCCGATCAGTCTGGACGCGGCCCGCTCCGGTATCCGCAGGGCCCGTGCCAGCCGTGACGCGGTGGACGCGGTGAACGTCTACGCCACCACCGACCGCGACGGGACCGCGCTGCACGTCGCCTACATCCACCACACCCCGGGCCGCTGGTCCAACGTGTCCGAGGTCATCGACGTGTACGAGATCCCCACCGACGCACTGACCGACCTGTAGCTATGCCCGGGGCGGTCGCCTCTCACCACAAGACCGCGACCGCCCCGGCTCCCTTGTCCCTTCGCAGAAACAGGAGAACCCCCAGCATGACACCAACCCATGCCCCGGCGCTGCTGTGCGCCGCACTCGCTGCCGCTGAGCGCGGCTGGCCCGTCTTCCCCCTGCGGCCCGGAGACAAGCGGCCCGCCGGACATCCCGAACGGGACTGCCCCGGCACCGGCCGATGCACCGAGGGCCACCGCACCCCGGAGCAGCGCGCCACCCTGGACGCGGACAGCATCCGCGCGTGCTGGGACACGGCCCCATACAACGTCGGGATCGCCACCGGCCCCGCCCAACTCGTCGTGGTGGACCTGGACTTGCCCAAGAACGCCGACGACACCGCACCGGCCGAGTGGGCGGGCATGGCCGATGGGCTGGACGTGTTGGCCGCCCTCTGCGAACGAGCGGGCCAGCCGCTGCCGACCGAGACGTACACCGTGCGCACCCGCCGTGGCGGACAGCACCTGTACTTCACCGCGCCTGAGGGAAAGACGCTACGCAGCACGGGCGGCAGCCTGGGGTGGAAGGTCGATACCCGAGCCTGGGGCGGGTACGTGGTCGGCGCCGGAAGCATGGTCGGCACCCGGGCCTATGAGGTCATTCATGACGCCCCTGCCGCCCCCCTCCCTGCGTGGCTCAGTGACCTGCTCACCACCAAGCCCGCACCGGCCCCCATGCCGCTGTCGGAGCTGTCCGCCCGCATGCGCAACGCCACCGCCTACAGCACCACCGCCCTGCGCGGGGAACTGGAAAAAGTGCTGTCCGCCCGCGAGGGCGGTCGTAATCGCTCTGTGTACTTCGCGGCCTACGCCCTCGCACGACTGATCCGGACCGAGGACCTGACCGAGGCCACCGTCACCAGCGAGCTGATGAGTGCGGGGCAGTCCATCGGCCTGTCCGCATCGGAGTGCCGCACCGCGATCCGCTCCGGGCTCGTACGGGGCGGCGCAGGGGAGGCGAGTGCGGCATGAGCGCACAGCCGGTGGACAGCTCGGACCTGTGGGCCGGGCTGAGCCTCGTTGAGGAACCCGGAGTGGAGCCGGTGTGGGAGGACCCCATCCCGCTCACCGGCCGCCGTGAACGTCCGACGTTTCCGGTACGTGCCCTACCCGCTTGGTTGGGGGAGTTCGTAGCGGCCGTTGCGCAAGAGACGCAGACCCCGGTGGACCTCGCCGGTTCCATCGCCCTCGCCGTGCTCGCCACGGCGGCCGGCGGCCGGTCGGTGGTCCACGTACGCGGTAACTGGCGTGAGCCGACCAACCTGTACACCGTGGTCGCCCTCCCACCCGCCAACCGCAAATCCGCCGTCTTCGCCCTGCTGACCAACCCCCTCTACGAGGCCGAGAAACAACTCAAGACCGCGTTGCAGCCCGTGATCGTCGAAGCGGAGCTCACGGCGCGGTTGGCCAAGGAAGCCGCAGACAGAGCAGCCGCCAAGGCCGCGTCCGCCGACGGCGACAAGCGGCAAGAGATGGTGGCCGCGGCGGTCGGCCTCGCGCAGACGGCCGACACGCTCACCGTCCCCGCCGAACCGGTGCTGTTGGCCGACGACTCGACACCCGAGACGGTGACCTCGCTAATGGCCGAGCAGGGCGGCCGCCTGTCGGTGATGAGCGCCGAGGGCGGAATCTTCGACATCATTGCCGGACGCTACTCCGGCGCCCCAAACATGGAAGTCTTCCTGAAAGGCCATGCTGGGGACCGGTTGCGGGTGAACCGGCAGACCCGCCGGGAGTACATCGACGCGCCCGCGCTGACCATCGGCCTCGCCGTGCAACCGGACGTGCTGAGGGACATCGGGAAGGTGAAGGGGTTCGAGGGCCGCGGGCTGTTGGCCCGATTCCTGTACTCCCTGCCGGTGTCTACGGTCGGTGACCGCGAGATCATCACCGATCCGGTCCCCGAGCAGACGTCCGCCAACTACACCTCCCGGGTCATCGACCTCACCCTGTCACTTGCTGAGTGGACCGACCCGGCCGTCATCCAACTGACCCCGGAAGCGGACACGGCCCTGATCGCCTATCAGAAGGCCATCGAGCCGCAACTCAAGGCGCGCGGCGGCAAGCTAGGCCACATCTCCAATTGGGCCGGAAAGCTTGCCGGGGCGACCGCACGCGTGGCCGCGCTGCTGCACCTCGCCGAACGCGGCGGCAAGGGCTATGCCCACCCGGTCACCGAAGACACCATGCACGCGGCTATCAAGCTGGGGGAGTACTACACCGCCCACGCCCTCGCCGTCTTCGACGTCATGAGCGCCGACCCGGTCCTGTCACGCGCCCGCAGCGTGCTGGAAGCGCTGAGGGACAACGGATGGGCGGACGTCAGCCGACGGGACGTCTTCAGCGTCCTGTCCCGCAGCGAGGTCCCCACTGTTGCCGACCTCGAACCGGCTCTCGCGTTGCTCGAAGACCACGGATACCTGCGGTCCTATCAGCCCGAGCGCACCGGCAAGCGCGGACGCCCCCCGGCACCCCGCTTGCAGGTACACCCCACCTTCCGGGACATCGGGCCGTAGCCCCCGAACCGCCTGTCCCCTCCCGCACAAACCGCAAAATCCGCAATAACCCCCGGCACGCCCGCTGACCTGCGGCGAGACCTTGCGCCGCCACGCGGCCGGGGTCCGCCGCACAATCCCGCGATATTCCGCAAAAAACCGAGCACCGTCCCACCTGCAGGGCCGGTCGACGGCCGCGCCCCTGATTTTTGCGGAATATCGCGGGTTTCTGCGGAGCGCCACTCGACACCGTACGCACGCCACAACACCGCAGCTCATCGGGCATCCCTGGGCTTTCTGCGGATTTTGCGGTTTGTGCGGCGGCACCTGCCCATGAACTCGGCCCCTCAGGAGTGAGCCGTGGACGAACACGACACCCCCGCCACCGCCGTCGACGACGACCCGACCCTCGTTTTCCTCAAGGTCGAAGAGGCCGCACGCCGACTCAGGATCGGCAGGACCACATGCTTCGCGCTCATCCGCACCGGCGAATTGGAGTCCGTTCTGGTCGGCGGACTTCGCCGTGTCCCCGTCGATGCGCCGGCTGCCTACGCGACCCGTCTCCGCACCGCCCAACGCGCCGCTTGACGACGCCCGGGGAGGCGGCATCCCGGACAGATCAGGCCGCCTCCCTGCCCCAACTCGACACGCAAGAAACTGGAGCCTGCCTGTGGCAGAGGACGACAAGAAGCGCACCCGACAGCCGAATGGTCGTAGCTCGATCTACTTCGGCAAAGACGGCAAATGGCACGGTCGCGTCACCGTCGGCATCCGTGACGACGGCGCCCCGGACCGCCGCCACGTCGAGCGAAAGACCCGCGCCGAAGTAACCCTAGCCGTACGCGAGTTGGAGAAGGAGCGCGACTCCAAGACCATACGCAAGCCCGGAAAGGCATGGACGGTCAAGGCGTGGCTGACTCACTGGATTGAGAACGTCGCGCCCCTCGCCGTGAACGACAACACGATGGTCGGGTACGGCGTGGCTGTCCGGAAGCACCTCATCCCCGGTTTGGGCGCTCACCGTCTCGACAGGCTGAAGCCCGAGCACATCGAGGCGTTCTACGCCAAGATGCAGGCCAACGGCAGCAAGCCCGCGACCGCACACCAGGCGCACCGCACGCTGCGCACCGCCCTCAATGAGGCGGTTCGGCGCGGCCATCTCGGCAAGAACCCGGTTCAGTTGGCCAAGGCCCCAAAGACGGGGGAGTACGAGGTGGAGCCCTACAGCGTCCACGAGGTACAGCGGTTGCTCAAGGCCGCCGATCGTCAGCGGAACTCCGCACGCTGGGCCGTCGCCCTCGCTCTTGGACTCCGTCAAGGGGAAGTGCTCGGACTGGTTTGGGATGACGTGGACCTCGACGGCGGGTTCCTTGTGGTCCGGCGTAGCCGCCACCGGCCGCAGTACGCCCACGGGTGTGTGGAGCCATGCGGACGCAAAACGGCCGGGTACTGCCCACAGAGGAGGCGAACCAACGCGGAGTTGTCGGTCACCAAGTCACGTGCCAGCCGCCGTGCCGTCGGTCTCCCTGAGCAGCTCGTCGACCTACTCCGTGCCCACCGAAAGGCGCAGGAAGAGGAGCGAGCCGTGGCCGGGAAGCGCTGGGAGGAGAACGGACTGGTCTTCCCGGACGAACACGGTCGCAGTCCGTCCCACCGTCGGGACTGGGCAGAGTGGAAGGCTCTCCTCACAGAGGCGAAGGTGCGTGACGGACGCCTGCACGACGCGCGTCACACGGCCGCCACGGTTCTGCTCATCCTCGGTGTCCCCGAGCGCGCCGTCATGGGCCTCATGGGGTGGTCGACCACAGCCATGGCCGCTCGCTATCAGCACATGGTGGATGCCGTGCGGACGGACATCGCGCGACAGGTGGACGGCCTGATCTGGAAGCCCGAGGCGGATCGGCCGGACGATGACGACGGCGGTGCGGCCGGCGCGCTCGTACCGGCCAACTGAGACGCCAACTGAGACGGGCGGCAAAAGGGCGGCACCCTGTACGGGGTGCCGCCCTTTTGCTTCGCCTGTTCAGGCGGTTGGAGGCCGTGGCGGGAATCGAACCCGCGTAACTCGCTTTGCAGGCGAGTCCCTGAGCCACTCGGGTACACGGCCGTGTGCTGAGTGCGTATGCACGACCGTAGGGGGCCGTCCGGGGCGGGGGAAGGGCCCGGGGCGGGGTGCAATGCGACTGCCATGTGGCGTTCACGGGGGTTCATACGGAGGGCGTGGGAGGTCGGGGGAGTTCATCGCGCGTCATGTTCCCGTCGTACTCCCAGGACCGTCGGCTTCCCGGCGTACTCCTACGACCATCGGCCCAGGCCGAGATCCGCCCTCCGACAGGGGCCAACCCGTCGCACGCCTCTTACCCTGGGCGGATGAGCGCCCTTGAACCGTCCGATGTCCGCGTGGCCGGCCACCCCTCCGCGGAGGTCGTCGGGGGCGGCGGCATCCTGGGGCGTGAGCATCGGGCGCTGAGCGTCGGGATCGTCACGGTCGTGCTGCTCATCGCCTTCGAGGCGACCGCCGTCGGCACCGCGATGCCCGTGGCGGCGCGGGAGCTCGACGGGGTGTCGCTGTACGCCTTCGCCTTCTCCGCGTACTTCACGACGAGCCTGTTCGGGATGGTCGTGGCCGGCCAGTGGGCCGACCGGCGCGGGCCGCTCGGGGCGCTCGGCGTCGGGATCAGCGGGTTCGCGGCGGGGCTGCTGCTGTCGGGGACCGCGCCGAACATGTGGACGTTCATCGCGGGCCGCGCCGTACAGGGGCTCGGCGGCGGACTGGTGATCGTGGCCCTGTACGTGGTCATGGGCCGCGCCTACCCCGCGCGCCTCCAGCCGACGATGATGGCGGCGTTCGCGGCGGGCTGGGTCGTGCCCTCGGTGGTCGGGCCGCTCGTCGCGGGGACCGTCACCGAACAGCTCGGCTGGCGCTGGGTGTTCATCGGGATCCCGGCCCTCGTGGTGTTCCCGCTGGCGCTCGCGCTGCCGGCGACGCGGCGGATGGCGTCCGGGCCGGCCGACCCGTCCGCGCCCGTGGAGCCCTTCGACCGCCGCCGGATCGGGCTGGCGCTGGCGATCTCGGTGGGTGCGGGCCTGTTGCAGTACGCCGGGCAGGACCTCAGATGGCTCTCCGTGCTGCCGTTCGCGGCGGGCGTGGCTCTCCTCGGGCCGGCCGTCGCGGGCCGGCGCGCGCTCCTTCCGCACGGCACCTGGCGCGGGGCGCGCGGGCTGCCCTCCGTGGTGCTGCTGCGCGGGATCGCGGCGGGGTCGTTCATCGTGGCGGAGTCGTTCGTGCCGCTGATGCTCGTCACCCAGCGCGGCCTCACCCCCACGATGGCCGGACTCTCGCTGGCCGTCGGCGGGGCCACCTGGGCGCTGGGTTCCTCCGTGCAGGCCCGGCCCCGCATGGAGGCGTACCGGGAACGCATGATGGTGGTCGGCATGATCCTGGTGGCGCTCGCGATCGTGGTCGCGCCGAGCGTGCTGGTCGCGGCGGTGCCGGTGTGGGTGGTCGCCGTCGCGTGGGCCGTCGGTTGTTTCGGCATGGGCATGGTCATCACCTCGACGAGCGTGCTGCTCCTGAAGCTCTCGGCCCCCCAGGAGGCGGGTGCCAACTCCGCCGCCCTCCAGATCTCGGACGGCCTGTCCAACGCGCTGCTGCTGGCGGCGGGAGGGGCGGCGTTCGCGGCGCTCGGCGGCGGCTCGGTGACGGGTCCGACGGGCTCCCACCCGGGCGCCTTCCTGGTGGTGTTCCTGCCGATGGCAGCGGTGGCGCTGAGCGGGACGTGGGTGGCGGCCCGGGTCCGGGAGCGCTGAGGCCCTGCCCGGCCCCCTGCTCGGCCCCCACTTCTTCCGGCCCCGCCCGGCTCGGGCCGTGCCCCCCACCTCCGTCACCTGAAACCCGCACGACACCAGGCGGTACCACGCGGTACCGTCGCCCCATGGCTGGTCTCAATGTCAGGTTCACCGAAGAAGAGCTCGATGCGCTGCGGCAGCGCGCGGAGGCGGAAGGGCGCAGCATGCAGTCCTTCGCCCACGAAGCCGTGATGCGTGCCGTCGACGAACGCTCGCGACTGTTCGACGAGGCGGCCGAGCACGTGCTGAAGGCGAGCGCCGAGCTGAACCGGAGGCTCGCATGACGCCGTACCTGACGCTTCCCGAACTCCACAACCTCACCCAGCGCCTGGGCGAGGAGGAGGTGCGCGACTACGGGCTGCTGGAGTCCGCGCTCGTGCGGCCCCGGTCGAGCGTGTTCGGGCAGGACGCGTACCCGGACGTCTGGCACAAGGCGGCCGCCCTCATGGAGTCGCTGGCCCGCAACCACGCGCTGGTCGACGGGAACAAGCGGATCGCCTGGTACGCGACCTGGGTCTTCCTGCACCTCAGCGGTCATCCGCTCGACCCGGAGTTCGACGTGGACGACGCGGAGGAGTTCGTTCTGGCGGTCTGCCAGGGCATGCTCGACGTTCCCAAGGTCGCCGAGCGGCTGCCCCTTTTCGCGAAGTAGCTCCGCGCCCATCCGCGACGTAGCGCCGGGCCCGCCCGGCCCGGGCGTCCGTTCCGCGCGGCCACGCGGGCCTGTTCCCCGGCGTGCTTTGCGCAGTTCCCCGCGCCCCTGACCCCTCTTCGTCCCGCGGACCGTGCCCGCGGTCTCGCGCAGTTCCCCGCGCCCCTGAGAACCCGCCTTCGTCTGCGGGCCGCAGGTGGCTGGTCGCGCAGTTCCCCGCGCCCCTGAAACCCCGGTCGTCTGCGGACCGCGGTCGCTCCTCGCGCAGTTCCCCGCGCCCCCAAAAACCCGCCTTCGTCGTCGGGCCGCAGGTGGCTGGTCGCGCAGTTCCCCGCGTCCCTGTCGGTGCCGATGCTGGGGGCATGTTCAGCCTGTCCGGCGTTTGAGGACGAGCGCCGTTCAGGCGCGACAGGGGGTGCGGGGGGCGCAGCTCCAGCCCGGGAAGACGCCTCCGGGCGACCCGGGCCGGTAAGGTGGCCCGGTTGTCGTACGTACGAGTCGGTTCCGCGCCCGCCCGGGTGGACGCGGAGCCCGCTCGGCAGCCCGCCGGGCACCGCCGCCCGGATGCCCGTGATCCCGTACACCGAGAGCCCCGAACCGGAGACCGTGACTACTACCGCCTCCCACCACCTCTCACCCGCCTTCCCCGGCCGCGCCCCCTGGGGCACCGCCAACAAGCTGAGAGCCTGGCAGCAGGGTGCCCTGGAGAGGTATGTCCAGGAGCAGCCGCGCGACTTCCTCGCCGTCGCGACGCCCGGCGCCGGCAAGACGACCTTCGCGCTCACCCTCGCCTCGTGGCTGCTGCACCACCACGTGGTGCAGCAGATCACCGTGGTCGCGCCGACCGAGCACCTCAAGAAGCAGTGGGCGGACGCCGCGGCCCGGGTCGGCATCAAGCTCGACCCGGACTACAGCGCGGGGCCGCTCAGCAGGGAGTACCACGGCGTCGCCGTCACCTACGCCGGTGTGGGCGTGCGCCCGATGCTGCACCGCAACCGGTGCGAGCAGCGCAAGACGCTCGTCATCCTCGACGAGATCCACCACGCCGGTGACTCCAAGTCGTGGGGCGAGGCCTGCCTCGAAGCCTTCGACCCGGCGACCCGGCGCCTCGCGCTCACCGGCACCCCCTTCCGGTCCGACACCAACCCCATTCCCTTCGTCACGTACGAGGAGGGCAACGACGGGATCCGGCGGTCCTCCGCCGAC
The DNA here is from genome assembly GCF_025399895.1 of Streptomyces sp. ASQP_92. Classification (GTDB taxonomy): domain Bacteria; phylum Actinomycetota; class Actinomycetes; order Streptomycetales; family Streptomycetaceae; genus Streptomyces. The sequence continues at coordinate 113,223 of NZ_JAODUA010000001.1, forward strand.
TACACCTACGGATACGGCAACGCGCTCGCCGACGGTGTCGTGCGGCCGGTCATATTCATGAGCTACAGCGGCAACATGCGCTGGCGCACCAAGGCCGGCGACGAGATCGCGGCGCGGCTCGGCGAGCCCATGACCAAGGACGCCATCTCGCAGGCCTGGCGCACCGCGCTCGACCCGCGCGGCGACTGGATGCCCAATGTGCTGCGCGCAGCCGACCAGCGTCTGACCGAGGTCAGGAAGGCCATCCCGGACGCCGGCGCGCTCGTCATCGCCTCCGACCAGGACTCCGCCCGCGCCTACGCCAAACTGATCCGCGAGATCACCGGGACGAAGGCCACCGTCGTGCTGTCCGACGACACCGGAGCGTCCAAGCGGATCGACGAGTTCGCCGAGGGCGACGACCGGTGGATGGTCGCCGTGCGCATGGTGTCCGAGGGCGTCGACGTGCCGCGGCTGGCCGTCGGGGTGTACGCCACCACCATTTCGACCCCGCTGTTCTTCGCCCAGGCCGTCGGCCGTTTCGTCCGGTCACGGCGGCGCGGTGAGACCGCTTCCGTTTTCCTCCCCACCATTCCCATGCTCCTCGGCTTCGCCAACGAGATGGAGGTCGAGCGCGACCACGTACTCGACAAGCCGAAGAAGGACGGCGAGGAAGAGGACCCCTACGCCGAGTCCGAGCAGGAAATGGACGAGGCGAACAGGGAGCAGGACGAGGACACCGGGGACGACATGCTCCCCTTCGAGGCCCTCGAATCCGATGCCGTCTTCGACCGGGTCATGTACAACGGCGCCGAATTCGGCATGCAGGCCCACCCGGGGAGCGAGGAGGAGCAGGACTATCTCGGCATTCCCGGGCTCCTCGAACCCGACCAGGTGCAGATGCTGCTCCAGAAGCGGCAGGCCCGGCAGATCGCGCACAGCCGCCAGAAGCCGGCCGAGCAGGCCGATCTGCTCGAAATGCCCGCAGAACGACGCCCCGTCGTCTCGCACAAGGAACTGCTCGAACTGCGCAAGTCGCTCAACACGATGGTCGGCGCGTACGTCCACCAGAGCGGCAAGCCGCACGGCGTCATCCACACCGAGCTGCGCCGGGTGTGCGGCGGTCCGCCGAGCGCGGAGGCCACGGCGGGACAGCTGCGCGAGCGGATCAAGAAGGTTCAGGAGTGGGCGACCCGCATGAAGTAGCGGGCCCGTCGCGGAAAGGGGGCCCGGCGTGCGATGCCGGGCCCCTCGCGAGGAGCGGCCCCCACGGACGCTCCTCGACCGTCTGCCACGGTAATGGCCCGGCAAATCCGTGCGGGTCGCCCCTGGTCCTCGCTAAGACGGACTTAGGTCCCGAAGGGGATCGAACAGGATCAAATTCATCCCCCACGGGTCATTATTTGTCCATCTGTTGGGGCTGCTCCGCCCATTCCGCGGGTTTCGAAATTCTGCTCGCGCCCGGATTCTGGACGAGGTCTTCCGCTGAGCGGTATCCGCTCGCTACTGTCCCCGCCATGCAAACGCCCCGTGGCAGCGTCGCCGCGGAGCGCAGCCGGTGTTTTGGCCTCGCCGGCGGGCTCTGCGCGCGATGCCGATGGGACCGGCGCCGCGAACCACGGAGAGTGCCGCCGCGACTCGCCACTTAAGGAGTGGGTGTCGTGACCGCGGAGACCTCCCAGACGCTCGACCGGGGACTACGCGTCCTCAAGCTGCTCGCCGACACCGACCACGGTCTGACGGTCACCGAGTTGTCCAACAAACTCGGCGTCAACCGCACGGTCGTCTACCGCCTGCTCGCCACTCTGGAGCAGCACGCCCTCGTACGACGTGACCTCGGCGGCCGCGCCCGGGTCGGGCTCGGCGTGCTGCGCCTGGGCCGCCAGGTGCACCCCCTGGTCCGGGAGGCGGCGCTGCCCGCGCTGCGCTCGCTCGCCGAGGACATCGGGGCCACCGCCCACCTCACCCTCGTCGACGGATCGGACGCGCTCGCGGTGGCCGTGGTCGAGCCGACCTGGACCGACTACCACGTGGCCTACCGGGCCGGGTTCCGCCACCCCCTGGACCGGGGCGCGGCCGGCCGCGCGATCCTCTCCGCCCGCCAGGCCGGAGGCCTCGCCGAGCCCGGCTTCACCCTCACCCACGGCGAGCTGGAGGCCGGCGCGAGCGGGGCCGCGGCTCCGCTGGTCGGGGTCACCGGGATAGAGGGGAGCGTGGGTGTGGTGATGCTCGCCGACGCCGTACCCGAACGGGTCGGACCGCGGGTCGTGGACGCGGCGAAGGAAGTCGCCGACGCCCTGCGCTGAGCCGCCCGGATCCGGTTCGACGCCCCGCGCGGAGCCGCCCGGGTCCGCTTCGACGCCTCGCGCGGAGCCCTGCCGGCCCCTCGACGCCCCGCACCGCGCCATGCGCGGCCAGGCATTCGGGGGCGTCCGGGGCGTCCGGTTGCGTACGGATAGATTGGAGCCGTGCTCACTCGTCACCCCCGCCTCCGCAACCTCGCCATCGGCGCCGCACCAGTCGTCGCGCTGCTCGCCGTCGCCTGCTTCGCGCCGCTGCCGTTCGTGGTGGCCCAGCCGGGGCCGACCGCCGACGTGCTCGGGAACGACGAGGGCAAGCCGGTGATCACCATCTCCGGCGCCCCCACCCGGCCCACCAGCGGGCAGCTGCGGATGACCACCATCGTGGCCACCGGGCCCACCGCGGACGTCGGGATCGATGATGTGGTGGACGGCTGGTTCCGCACCGACCGGGCGGTGATGCCGCGCGACTCGGTCTATCCGGTCGGCGGCAGCGAGAAGGAGATCTCCGAGCACAACCAGGCGCAGATGAAGCAGTCGCAGGACGCCGCCTCCGTCGCGGCGCTCGGCTATCTCGGCCTCAGCCCCGACAAGGTCAAGGTCGATCTGCACCTCGCCGACGTCGGCGGCCCGAGCGCGGGGCTGCTCTTCACGCTCGGCATCATCGACAAGCTGAACGGCAACGGCTCGGGGGGCGACCTCACGGGCGGCCACACCATCGCCGGTACGGGGACGATCACCGGCGGCGGGAACGTCGGCGAGGTCGGCGGGGTCGCGCTCAAGACGAAGGCCGCCGCCCGCGACGGGGCGACCGTGTTCCTCGTGCCGAAGGGGGAGTGCTCGGACGCCCACTCCGAACTGCCCAAGGGGCTGCGCCTGATCCCCGTCACTACGCTGAAGGGTGCGGTGTCCGCGCTTCAGGCGTTGCAGAAGGGCGACCCGGTTCCGTCCTGCTGACGGCGCCCGCGTCCATGTCCTTCCACGCCGGCAGGACGAGCGGGCTCAGCGTCGCCAGCAGATACACCCCGCCGACCATGAGCAGCGCGCCGCGCGGCCCCGCGCTCTCCACCAGGAAGCCGGCGGCGAGCCCGCCGAGCGGCATGGCCAGTTCACAGCCCGCCGTGAGCACCCCGGCGACCCGGCTGCGCAGCGCGTCGGGCACCTTCTCGTAGATCACCGTCGTCAGGATCGGGTTGAGCGCGCCGCTCGCGAGCCCCGCCACCACCATCGTGACGGCCAGCGGCAGGGTGGTGCCGGTCAGCGCCGCGACCGCGTACCGGGGCGCCCCGCACAGCAGCACACAGGCCGAGAAGACCGTACGGCGCCGGAAGCGGTGGCCGACGAGCCCGTACAGGAGCGCGCCCGACAGTCCGCCGGCCCCGAACAGGGCGGCCAGCAAGCCGAGTTGGGGCGCCCCGCCCAGCTGGCGCTCGGCGTGGACGGGGAGCAGGACGGCGTTCCAGCCCTGGTCGGTTCCGTTCATCAGCATGACCATGGTGACCACCGCGAGCAGCAGCCGGGTACGCGCCAAGTAGGCGTATCCCTCGCGCAGTTCGGCCTTGTAGGTGCGCGCCGAGACGGGCGGGCCGTCGCGCCGGGGCCGGGCCTCGGGGACGTGGCGCAGTCCGGCCGCGACCAGCGCCGCCGAGACGGCGAAGGTCGCGCCGTCGACGAGGAGGACGTTTCCGGCGCCGGTCAGCGCGATGAGCACGCCGGCCAGGGCCGCGCCGGTCATCCGGGCGCCGCGCGCGACGGCGTCGTAGCCGCTGGCGGCGCGCGACAGGGTGGTGCCGGAACGGCGCGCCAGGTCCGGGAGCAGGACGTAGCGCGCGGTGACGCCCGGGGTGTGGGCGAGTCCGCCGAGCGCCATCAGGGCGCAGAGCAGCCAGAACGCCAGGAGCCCGGCCTGGTGCAGGAGCGGGATCGCGGCGACCGCGAGCCCGCACACGACATCGGAGCCCACCGACACCCGGCGGCGCCCCACACGGTCGATGACCGGGCCGCCGACCAGGGCCGACACGACGATCGGCAGCGTCGCGCAGAAGGCGACGACCCCGGCCCGGCCCGGGCTGCCGGTGGTTTCCAGGACGAACCACGGCACCCCGATGAGGGTGAGTGAACTGCCGCTGGCGGATATGGCGTTGGCCGTGAGTACGGCCGTGAGCGGCCTGCGATCGCGGTGTCCCCCCGGGCCGCTCATGCGAGGCGGGCGTGGCGCCGCGGTTCCTGCTGGGTCAGGCGGAGCCCCAACTCAACCATCATCCAGCCGAGTTGGGCCCTGAGGTGCGGCTCGCGGGGGAATGCTTCGCGCGCTTCGGCGGCCAGTTCGGCGGCGCGCTGGTGGTGCAGCAGGAGGTGGGTGTCGCTGTGCACGGCGTGGGTCCCTTCGGACGGGCGGGCTTGGGACGGGGGTGGGGCGGGGGGTTCAGCGGGCCTGGTGGGCGCGCGGGAAGGAGTGGAGATGCACGCGGACCTGGGCGGCTTCGGCACCCGGCGCCGCGTCGGACTCCGGGGCGGCGGCGCGGTACGTCTCGACGACGGCGTGCAACTTCTCGTTGAGCTCATGGAGTTGGGCGGCGGTGAGGTTCAGGGTGAAGTCGCTCAGGTCGCCGCTGGTGGACCACGGCTCCGGCCAGTCGTGCATGGTGGCGAGCCAGGTCGAGAGCTCCTGGGTGTGGATGCCGGCGATCTCGTGCAGGAACAGGTTGGCCGCGCCCCGCACCTCCGGATCGCTGCTGGTGTGCAGGTCGTCGGCGAACGAGGTGCCGTTGTGCACCGCCTTCCACCAGCGCTCGCGCCCCTTGCCGCGCGCCGGGTCGTCCTCGACGAAGCCGTGCGTGGCGAGCTGGCGCAGGTGGTAGCTGGTCGCCCCGCTCGACTCGCCCAGCCGGTCGCCCAGTTGGGAGGCCGTGGCCGGCCCGTCGTGGCGAAGCGACTTCAGGATGCGGATGCGCAGGGGGTGGGCGAGGCCGCGCAGGGAGCGCGCGTCGAGGATGCGCTCCCCGGCGGCGTTCTGGGGGTGCGGGGCGGCGGGCCGCTGGTTCTCGGGCATGACCCAAAGGTAGCTCTGCAAAGAGACCCTTGCAACACTTTCTTTGCATGAACTTCTTTGCATCGAGTTCTTTGTACGCTCATGCCCCGCGGCGGGCCCCGCGGCGGGCCCCGCGGCGGGCCCCGCGGCGGGCTCCCGGCCCGGACCCGCCCCCCTCCGCGCCTCACCCCTTCTTGATGAACCCCTCCCGCACCAGCCACTCCAGCGCCACGTCGTGCGGGTCCCGGCCGTCCACGTCGACCTCGGCGTTGAGCTGCCGGGCGATCCCGGTCGTCAGCCTGGCGCTGAGCGGGTCGAGCAGGGCCGCGATCGCCGGGTACTTCTCGTACGTCCGGCGGTGCACCGCCGGCGCGGCGTTGTAGTTGGGGAAGAAGTGCTTGTCGTCCTGGACGGTCGCCAGATTCATCGCCTGGATGCGGCCGTCGGTGGTGAACACCTCGCCCAGCAGACAGGAGTTGGACTTGGACACCTGGGTGTAGATGATCCCGGCGTCCATCTTCTGGATGTTGGAGGCGGGGATCGACATCCCGTACGCCTTCTCCATGCCGGGCAGCCCGTCCTCGCGCGAGGCGAACTCGTTCTCCACGCAGATCGTCACCGCCGAGGGATCCTTCTTGGAGAGCGCGGCGACGTCCGAGAGCGTCTTGAGGTGGTACTTGGCGTTGTTGGACTGGCTGATCCCCAGCGAATACGTGTTGTTCAGGGTCGACTGCGGCAGCCAGGTCACGCCGTTCTTCAGGTCCGCGTCGCGCACCGCCCGCCACTGCGCCTGGGGGTCGGTGATCGGCTTGCTGTTGCCCTGATAGGTGATCCACGCCGTGCCGGTGTAGTCGTACATCGCGTCCGCGTCGCCCTTCGCGATCGCCTCGCGGGCGCTGATCGAGCCCGGCAGGTTCGTCCGGTCGAGGACCTCGGCGCCGGCCGCCTTGAAGACCAGGCCGACCATCTGGCCCAGGACGATGTTCTCGCTGAAGTTCTTCGACGTGACCGTCAGGGAGGCCCCCTTCAGGGGCAGGCCCTGGCCGATCGAGCCGGGCAGCACGTCGTCCACCAGCGGCGAGCCCGACTTGAGCCCGCAGCCGGACACCACGGCGAGCAGCGCGAGCGAGCCGGTGGCGGCGAGCAGTGCCGTACGCGGATGCCGCATCACTCCACCTCCAGTCCGCGCGGGGTCAGCGCGACCTCGGCCAGCGACGCCAGCCAGTCCACGAGCAGGGCCAGGGCCACCGTCAGGATCGAGCCGAGGACCAGGACCGGCATGCGCTGGGTCTGGATGCCGGAGGTGATCAGGTCGCCGAGGCCGCCCCCGCCGCCGAAGGTGGCGAGCGTGGCGGTGCCGACGTTCAGGACCAGCGCGGTCCGCACCCCCGCGAGGATCAGCGGCACCGCGAGCGGCAGTTCGACCTTGCCCAGGGTGCCGAGCGCCGACATGCCGATGCCCCGGGACGCCTCGACGAGCTGGGGGTCGATCGCGCGCAGCCCCGCCACCGTGTTGGAGAGCACCGGCAGGACCGCGTAGATCACCATGCCGACGATCGCCGTGCCGGGCCCGATGCCGAGCCAGATCACCAGGAGCGCCAACAGGCCGATGGCCGGGGTGGCCTGGCCGATGTTGGCGACCGCGGTGACCAGCGGCGCCGCCCGGCTCACCCCGCGCCGGGTCAGCGCGATGCCGAGCGGGATCGCGATGATCAGCACCCAGAACGTGGAGATCGCGGTCAGCTTCACGTGCTGCCACAGCCGGAGTTGGACATTGCCGTGGTCGAGGGAGTTCTTCGCGATCGAGTCCAGGTCGACATGGGTGATCCAGACGTAGGTGATCACCAGGACGACCGCGAGCACCACCGGCAGGAAGACCAGCTTGCGCCAGGTGATCCGGCGGGCCGGCCTGCCCGGCGCCGGACTCGCCTCGTCCTCGGGCTCGGCGAGCGGGCCGGGCAGCTCGTCGCGGAAGGCGCGACCGCCGACCTCGTGCTCGCCCGGCGGGCGCTCGGCGGGGGCGGAGCTCCTGGGCGTCATGGCTGCTTCGCACCGCCCTCCAGCTCCTGTTCGGTCTGGTGGTGGCGGTGCTCTTCGAGGTCGTGCTGGTGCTCGATGGCGGTCAGCCGGTCGGCCTCCAGGAGTTCGTGCACGGAGTTCATCAGGGTCTCCATGTCGACGACGCCGATGTACTCGCCGCGCCGCCCGGTCACCGCGACCCGGCCGCCGGAGTCGATGAGCACGGCCTCCAGGGCGTCGTGCAGCGTCGCGTCCCGGGTCACCGTGTCGTGCACCATCTGCCCGGCCCGCGCGAGCGAGCCCTTGGCGCGCATCAGATCGCCGCGCCGCAGCCACTTGTAGGGGCGGTTCCTGCGGTCCAGCATGAGCAGTTCGTTGTGCGGGCCGCTGCGGAGCTTGTTGAAGATCGACTGGAGTGGGTCGTCCACGGTGACCGTGGGGAACTCGGCCATCTCCACATCCCGTACGCGGGTGAGGTTGAGGCGCTTGAGGGCGGCGCCCGCGCCGACGAACCCGGAGACGAAGTCGTCCGCGGGGTTGGTGAGGATGGCCTCCGGAGTGTCGAACTGAGCGATGTGCGAGCGTTCGCGCAGCACGGCGATCCGGTCGCCCAGTTTGATCGCCTCGTCGAAGTCGTGGGTGACGAAGACGATCGTCTTGTGCAGCTCGTGCTGGAGGCGGATCAGCTCGTCCTGGAGGTGGTCGCGGGTGATCGGGTCGACGGCGCCGAACGGCTCGTCCATCAGGAGCACCGGCGGATCGGCCGCCAACGCCCTTGCCACGCCCACCCGTTGCTGCTGTCCGCCGGAGAGCTGGCGCGGATAGCGGCCGTGGAACTCGCGCGGATCGAGCCCGACCAGGTCCAGCATCTCCTCGACCCGGTCCTTCACCTTCGCCCTGGACCAGCCGACCATCTTCGGGACGAGCGCGATGTTCTCGGCGACCGTCATGTGCGGGAAGAGCCCGGACGACTGGATTGCGTAACCGACCTTGCGGCGCAGTTTCACCGGGTCGATGTCGGTGACGTCCTCGTCGTCGATCCGGATACGGCCGGATGTCGGTTCGATCAACCGGTTGATCATCTTGAGCGTGGTCGACTTGCCACAGCCCGAAGGCCCCACGAAGACGACGGTCTCGCCCGCCTTGATCTCCATGGTGACGCTGTCCACGGCGGGGTTGGGGTTGCCCGGATACCGCTTGGTCAGCTCCTCCAACTGGATGGAGGCCCCCGAGGCGGAGCCGCCCGGGGCCGACGCACCGGCGGACCCGGATCGCTCGGGCTCGGACCGCTCGGAGGCTGACCGTTCGGAGACGGATCGTTCGGACTCGGATCGCTCAGACACGGATCCCCCTCGGGATGGTGAGACGGCCGATCAGGACGTACGCCGCGTCGAAGAGCAGGGCGAGCACCACGATGCCGAGGGTTCCGGCGAGCACCTGGTTGATGGCGTTGGCGCTGCCCAGCGAGGCGATTCCGCGGAAGATCTCGTTGCCGAGCCCGGGGCCGGAGGCGTACGCCGCGATCGCCGCGATGCCCATCAGCATCTGCGTGGAGACCCGGATGCCGGTCAGGATCGGCGGCCAGGCCAGCGGGAGTTCGACCCGCAGCAGCCGGGCGGGGCGCGACATCCCGATGCCCTTGGCGGCGTCCACGAGGGAGGGGTCCACGCCGCGCAGTCCCACGATCGCGTTGCGCACGATCGGCAGCAGCCCGTACAGCGTCAGGGTGACGACGGTGGGCGCCACCCCGAGCCCCACCAGCGGGATCAGCAGACCGATCATGGCGAGCGAGGGGATGGTCAGGACCGTCGAGGTGGAGGTGATCGCGAGGCCCGCCGCCCAGCCGCTGCGGTAGGTCACCACCCCGATGAGGATGCCGAGCACGGTCGCGATCACCATGCACTGGAACACGGCGCTCGCGTGCTGGAGGGCGTCGGTGAGCAGCTGTTGGTGCCTGCTGGACAGATAGTCCCAGAAGCCCACGCGCTCACCCCTGTCGGTCCTCGGTCAGCCACCGCCGGGCACGGAGTCCTGACCCGCCTGCTCCACCAGCGGGATGATCCGCAGCGGGACCGGGTTCTCCATGACGATCGCCGTGGAGGCCCGGACAATGCCATCAAAACCGACAACCCGGTCGATCACCCGCTGGAGATCGGCGTTGGAGCGCGCCACCAGGCGGCACAGCATGTCGCCGTGGCCGGTGGTGGTGTGCAGCTCCAGGACCTCCGGCACGGACGCCAAGTGGGCCCGCACGTCGGCCCCCTGGCCCTGTTTGATCTCCAGCGTGGCGAAGGCGGTGACCGGATAACCGAGCGCCGCCGGGTCGACGTCGGGGCCGAAACCCCGGATGACTCCATTGGACTGAAGCCGGTCCAGGCGCGCCTGGACCGTGCCGCGCGCCACGCCGAGCCGCCGGGACGCCTCCAGGACCCCGATGCGGGGCTCCCGGGCGAGCAGCACGATCAGCCGCCCGTCCAAATGATCGATCGCCATGTCCGCCTCCGGATGGTCATCATGTACAGAACGCCCTCCCATCCTGGCGATTCACCGCACACATTGACCAGTGAAAACGCAAACTATTGCGCAGCCTGCCACCCGGGGTGACCCTCCCTCTATGACTGAGACCATCGATCACACCCCCGAAACCGCGCGGCAGGCCGACCCCTTCCCGGTGAAGGGCATGGACGCGGTCGTCTTCGCCGTGGGCAACGCCAAGCAGGCCGCGCACTACTACTCGACGGCCTTCGGCATGAAGCTGGTCGCGTACTCCGGACCGGAGAACGGCAGCCGTGAGACGGCCAGCTACGTGCTGACCAGCGGCGGCGCCCGCTTCGTCTTCACCTCCGTGATCAAGGCCACCAGCGAGCGGGGCCGCTTCCTGGCCGAGCACGTCGCCGAGCACGGCGACGGCGTGGTGGACCTCGCCATCGAGGTGCCGGACGCGCGGGCCGCGTACGCGTACGCCACCGAGCACGGCGCCACCGGTCTCCAGGAGCCGCACGAGGTCTCCGACGAGCACGGCACCGTCGTCCTCGCCGCGATCGCCACCTACGGCAAGACCCGGCACACCCTGGTCGAGCGCTCCGGCTACGACGGCCCCTACCTGCCGGGCTTCGTCGAGGCGGCGCCGATGGTCGAGCCGGTCCAGAAGCGCTTCTTCCAGGCGATCGACCACTGCGTGGGCAACGTCGAACTCGGCAAGATGAACGACTGGGTGGCGTTCTACAACAACGTCATGGGCTTCACCAACATGAAGGAGTTCGTGGGCGACGACATCGCCACCGAGTACTCCGCACTCATGTCGAAGGTCGTCGCCGACGGCACCCTCAAGGTGAAGTTCCCGCTCAACGAGCCGGCCATCGCCAAGAAGAAGTCGCAGATCGACGAGTACCTGGAGTTCTACGGCGGCCCCGGCGTCCAGCACATCGCGCTGGCCACCAACGACATCGTCGCCTCGGTCCGGGCCATGCGCGCGGCCGGCGTGCAGTTCCTGGACACCCCCGACTCGTACTACGACACCCTCGGCGAGTGGGCCGGCGAGACCCGGGTGCCGGTCGAGACGCTGCGCGAGCTGAAGATCCTGGTCGACCGCGACGAGGACGGCTACCTGCTCCAGATCTTCACCAAGCCGGTGCAGGACCGCCCGACCGTCTTCTTCGAAATGATCGAGCGGCACGGTTCGATGGGATTCGGCAAGGGCAACTTCAAGGCCCTGTTCGAGGCGATCGAGCGCGAGCAGGAGCTGCGGGGCAACCTCTGACCTGCAACTGCGCGCGCCCGTACGGTAATTGAGTTACCGTCATGAGTCAGCGGCCCCACGGACCTGACCCGTGGGGCCGCTGTCTTCGTGCCCGCCCGGCGCCGCCCTCAGTGCCGCTGCGAGGGTTTGGCGGGTTTGGCGGGCCGGGGCTTGGCCGGCCGCTTGGCCCCCTGGCCCGACTGGCCGGACTGGCCCGACTGGCCGGACTGGCTCGACGACGAGCCGGACGACGAGGAGCCCTCACCCCCGGAGCCGGAACCCGAACCGGAGCCCGACGGCCCCGACGCGGCGGCGGCCGCCACATGGCCGTACATGTCCCTCGGGCCGCCCTCGGGCGGCTCGCCGAGCGCCGTGAGTGCCTCCTTCGCCTTCGGTCCGAGCAGCGGTGAGAAGTACGGGTTGGTGCGCAGCGCGTCCTGGAGATGGCGTCGTGCGGCGCCCGACTGGCCCAACTCCCGCTCGATGACAGCCTGGTGATAGGAGAACAGGGCGCTGCGCACGCCCGAGTCGGTCGCCTTCCTCACATGCGTCAGGCCCTCCTCCGGCTCGCCCGCCCGGTACATCGCCCAGCCGAGCGCGTCCTCCACGGCCGGACTCGGATGCGCCTTCCACTCGGCTTCGAGCCGGTCCACCGCTGCGTGCGCCGACCCGTGGTCGGCCTCGAACCGGCCGAGCACCAAGGCGTCGTCCACTCCGTTGGAGCCGTCGCGCGCGGCCAGCTCCTGGAGTTTGCCGAACCAGGTGCGCGCGTCCCCGTCCAGGCCCTGGGACTCGTACAACTCGCCCAGTTCCAGCAGGTATTCGGGGCGCGGAAGCACCGCGACGGCCGCCAGGTAGTCGCGCTGGGCGTCCTGCTTCCTCCCGAGCCCGGCCTCGGCCCTGGCCCGGCCCGCGAGCGCGGCGTGCGCGCCGGGGTCGGTGCGAAGGGCCGCCTCGTAGCGCGCCAGGGCCGCCTCCGGCTCGCCCCGCTCCCACGCCAGGTCGCCCGCCGCCACCAGCGAGGCCGCCTTCTGCACGGGCGAGGTGGCGTGCGCGATCGCCTCGTCCAGAGCGACCGAGGCGTCCTCGCGCCAGCCGTGCGCGCGGTAGACCTCGGCCGCCTGCGTCAACGCGGCCGGTCCCTCCCGCAGTTCGAGCAGCCGCTCCACCGCCTTGGCGGCGCCCTTCGCGTCGCCGAGCCCGTTGTACGCCTCGATCAGCGGCGGGTAGAGCGTCCAGCGGTCCGCCTTGCGGGCGCGTACGGACTCGGCCAGGGTGCGGGCCGCCGCGTAGTCGTGCCGCGCGTTGGCGAGGGCCGCGAGCCCGGTCTCGGCGTCCAGGTTGTCCTTGGGCCGCACTTCGAGGGAGCGCCGCAGCGCCCACTCGGCCCGCGGATAGAACGAGGAGTCCGCGCCGCGCACGCCCCGCTCCAGATAGGCCGAGCCGAGCACCGCCCAGGACGCCTCGTCCTTGGGGTGGGTGCGCACCCAGGCGGCCCGGTCGGTGATCAGCGCCGTCACATCGGCCACCGACGCGGGCGCCCCGCCGGTCACCGCCGTCAGGGCCCGGGCCGCCGGACCCGGCGCGGGCGGCGGCGCCTTCGGTCCCTGGTCGTCCGGCATGATCAGCACGACGCCACCGATCAGCACGCCCGCCGCGAGGGCCACCCGTACGGTCCGCTTCAGCGCCTTGGGCGGCCCCGACCGGGGCGAGGTCCGCCGGGCCGCGGCCGAGGCCGAAAGCCACGCCGCCCGCCGTGCCGCGTCCGCATCCTGTTCGGTCTTCGCGATCTCCATGGCGCTCACTGTGCGTCAATACGAAGAGCGCACCGCGCACCGCCCGACCGGCCGGGGAAAGGGTTCACACCGATGGCCCCGGGTGCCAGGCTGAGGGAATGGACGATCTTCTCGTACGGCTGCGGGAGCACCTCCCGGCGGACGCCGTCATCACCGACCCCGACATCACCGGCGGTTACGCCCACGACATGGCGAGCTTCTGCGCGGCGGGCGCCCCGGCCGTGGTGGTGCTGCCCCGCACCGTCGAGCAGGTCCAGCACGTGATGCGCACCGCGACGGCGCTGCGGGTGCCCGTCGTGCCGCAGGGCGCCCGCACCGGTCTTTCCGGCGCGGCCAACGCCAGCGACGGCTGCATCGTCCTGTCGCTGGTCAAGATGGACCGCATCCTGGAGATCAACCCGGTCGACCGGGTCGCGGTCGTCGAACCCGGCGTCATCAACGCCGTCCTGTCGCGCGAGGTCAAGGAGAGGGGGCTCTACTACCCGCCGGATCCGTCGAGTTGGGAGATGTGCACCATCGGCGGCAACATCGGCACCGCGTCCGGCGGTCTGTGCTGTGTGAAGTACGGGGTGACCGCCGAGTACGTCCTCGGTCTTGAGGTGGTCCTCGCCGACGGGCGGCTGATGAGCACCGGCCGGCGCACCGCCAAGGGGGTCGCCGGGTACGACCTGACCCGGCTGTTCGTGGGCTCCGAGGGCAGCCTCGGCATCGTTGTCAAAGCGGTGCTCGCGCTGCGGCCCTCGCCGCCGCCCCAGCTCGTGCTCGCCGCCGAGTTCGCCACCGCCGCGGCCGCCTGCGAGGCCGTCGTACGGATCATGGAGCGGGGGCACACCCCGTCCCTGCTGGAGCTCATGGACCGCACCACCATCCAGGCCGTCAACCGCATGGCGAACATGGGCCTGCCCGACAGCACCGAGGCCCTGCTGCTCGCCGCCTTCGACACCCCGGACCCGGCGGCCGACCTCGCCGCCGTCGGCGAGCTGTGCACCGCCGCGGGCGCCACCCAGGTGGTTCCGGCCGAGGACGCGGCGGAGTCCGAACTGCTGCTCCAGGCACGCCGGTTGTCGCTCACCGCCCTCGAAACGATCAAACCGGCCACGATGATCGACGACGTGTGCGTTCCCCGCTCGAAGCTCGCCGCGATGATCGAAGGAACATCGGCGATCGCCGCCAAGTACGACCTGACCATCGGGGTCTGCGCGCACGCGGGCGACGGCAACACCCACCCCGTGGTCTGCTTCGACGCCGCCGACGAGGACGAGTCGCGGCGCGCCCGCGAGTCGTTCGACGAGATCATGGCGCTCGGCCTGGAGCTGGGCGGCACCATCACCGGCGAACACGGCGTCGGCGTCCTGAAGAAGGAGTGGCTGGCCCGCGAGCTCGGCCCGGTCGGCGTCGAGATGCAGCGCGCGGTCAAGCACGCCTTCGACCCGCTGGGTCTGCTCAACCCGGGCAAGCTGTTCTGAGCGCGGGCCCTCACGCGCCGTCCTCCGGGCGCGACTCGTCCGAGGGCCAGGGGTCGCGCAGCCACAGCTCGTCCACGCCGCGCCCGGTGGCCGGGGCGAGCAACTCGGCGAGGCCGTCGTCGATGCCGAGCCGCTCGGTCTCGGAACCCGGCGGCACCGCCCGCAGCGTCCGCTCCAGCCACGCCGAGACCTGGGCGGAGGGCGCTTCGAGCAGCGCGTCGCCGTCCGGCGAGGTGAGCGCCATCAGGACCACGTTGCGCCCCTCCACCTTGGTCGGCCAGACCCGCACATCCCCGTGCCCGCACGGCCTGAACACCCCCTCGACCAGCAGCTCGCGCGCGAAGGTCCAGTGCACGGGCGTCTCGGAGCCGACGTGGAAGGTGATGTGCACGGCGTAGGGGTCGTCGGTGCGGTAGGTGAGCCGGGCCGGCACGGGGATGCTGCGCTCGGGCGACAGCACCAGCTTGAGCTCCAGTTCGCGTTCCACGACGGTGTGCATGAGGCGTCCCTCTTCTCTTCCCGGTACGGGCCGGTACGAGGTCCCGTACGTCGTACGTCGTCGTGCCGGCGGCACGGGGCCCGGGGGCGGGCCGTACCGGGTGAGAGCGGGTTGTCGCGCGGCGATTACGCGACTTCGGGGATTTTTTTCCGGGGGATTTGCCCACCCACCCCGCCCGTAAGCGCAGGGTTGGATGGTTCCGGGCCCCCTGGGGCTCCGCCCCAGACCCCGTTCGCGCCTGAACGGCGCTCGTCCTCAAACGCCGGACGGGCTGAAATGCCCGATGCGGGCCAGCACCAGTACCGCTAAGGGGCGCGGGGAACTGCGCGAAAAGCGACCAGGGCCCGCAGACGACCGGGGTTTTAGGGGCGCGGGGAACTGCGCGACCAGCCACCTGCGGCCCGCAGACGAAAGCGGGTTTCCAGGGGCGCGAGGAACCGCGCGAGAAGCGACCAGGGCCCGCACACGACGGGGGTTTTAGGGGCGCGGGGAACTGCGCGACCAGCCACCTGCGGCCCGCAGACGAAAGCGGGTTTCCAGGGGCGCGAGGAACCGCGCGAGAAGCGACCACGGCCCGCAGACCGAAGAGGGGTTGAGGGGCGCGAGGAACTGCGCGAGAAGCGACCACGGTCCGCAGGCCGGAGGGGGCTGGGGGCGCGACCACGGCCCGCAGGGCGGAGGGGGCTGGGGCGTGGCCGTTACGGCGGGCCCGAGCCGTTGAGCCAGCTCGCCCCGTACGCCGCGGAGGCGAGGGACAGGGCGGCCACCACCGCCACCGCCCGCGCCGTCCGCATCCGGGACAGGGCGAGCGCCACCGGAAGCAGCAGCGGGAAGGCGGGCAGCAGCAGCCGGGGCTTGGAGCCGAAGTAGCCCGACGAGCACAGCGCGAGCGCCATGACGATGCCGGTGTAGACGAGCAGGGGCAGCGGCTGACCGCCCCGCACGCACCTCGCGTACGCCCAGAGCGCCAGCGCGGTACCCGCGGTCAGACCCAGCCCGGCCAGCACGACGGGCCAGCCGCCGAGGTGGTCCACGATGAACGTCCCGTACGCCAGGCCCCCGTCGAAGCCGTTGCCCCACTCGGCCTGCACATCGAGATAGCCGAACACGCTCCCGCGCCGGGCCCCGACCCACAGCACATAGCCCGCCGCGCCGAGCGGCGCCACCACCGCCCCGGCGAGCATCCGCGCGTCCACACGACGGGTGCGCCGCGCCTCGACGACGGCCCCCGCCCACAGCGCGGCGGCGACCGCGAGCCCCACCGGGCGGGTGAGCCCCGCGAGGGAGGCGAGCAGCCCGGCCTCGACCCAGCGCCGTCGCAGCACCGAGTACAGCGCCCAGGCGGCCAGCGCGGTGAACAGGGCCTCGCTGTACGCCATCGACTGCACGATCCCGACCGGCACCGCCGCCCACAGCGCCGCGAGCAGCAGCCCGGCCCGGTGGCCATGGAGGTGATGGCCCGTCAGATACAGGCCCCACGCGGCGAGCGGCCCCGCGACGCCGCTGACGAGCAGGCCCGCGTCGCCGGGGCCGAGCGGGCTCACCGCGGCGAGGGCCCGTTCGAGCCAGGGGAGCAGCGGGAAGAACGCGAGGTCGGACAGGACTCTGCCGTCGGGCGCGGTCAGCGTGAAGTCGTACCCCGACTCCACGACCCGCGCGTACCAGAGCGAGTCCCAGCGCGCCGACAGCAAGGCGTGGGCGTCCTTGCCGTCGGCCCGGGACCACAGCGCGAGGGCGAGCAGGCCGAGCGCGCGGATCGCGGCGAAGGCGCCCACCGCCGACCAGGCGCGCCGCGCCCCGGACACCGCCGCCGGGGTGCGGGTCGCCCCTTCCCCGTGCCGGGTCGGGCCAAGCCCCACGCTCATCGCCCACTCGCCTTCCTGACCGGCCGGGCCGGGTGCACCAGTTCGAACCGCAACGACTGTACGCACCGGCCCGACCCCGCCGTGCGGCCCGGGCCCGCTATCACACCCGGCCCCGGCATCGCTCGTACGCGGGCTTCCTGCCCGGCTTCCCCCCACCGGGCCCCGGGTTCTTCGTTAGGGTCGCTCCGACGGGACCGGCCGGGCGCCGGGGTTTTTCGACGCGCCGGGAGGGGTCCGGCGCGTGCCGGGGGCCCCACGCCCGGCGGCACCCGTCGCGCAGGCCCTAATGTCCTCCTGGGACAAGCGGAAGCGCGCGGTCGGCACCCGGTCCGGCCGGTGTTCCGCGGCAGAGGTCAAGAGTGCTGGATCGAAACGGAGTTGGGGACATGGCGACGGTTCCGCCCGACAGTGACGGGAGTTCAGCCCGGGAGGGGTATTACCCGGACCCGTCCATTCCCGGATATGTCCGGTACTGGAACGGGGTCTCCTGGGTGCCCGGTACGAGTCGGCCGGCCCCCGCCGCGGGTGAGGCGCCGCCCACCCCGCCGCCGGGCGCCGCCCCTGCCCCGGGACCCTCGCTCGCCGCCGTGCCGCCGGCCCGCGGCGCCGTCGCCGAGGAGACGGGCCCGGTCTTCCTCGACGAGCCCGAGGCCTCGGCCGCCTCCGCCCAGGAAGAGTCCGGCGCCCGGTCGCAGCCCGCCTGGCACGCGGACGCCGCCCACCAGTCCGGCTTCGGCGGCGACCAGGACCGCCGGGTCTCCTGGGGGCAGCCGGTCGATCCGCGCGGGCTCCCGGAGGCCGAGTCCCGGTCCCTGCCCGACCCCCGCCGGCTGCCCGACCCCCGCCGCCCGGAGGCCGCGCAGCCCACGCCCACCCGCCCCTTCGGGGAGCCCGCGCGGCCCGGCGGCCCGGCGGCGCACCAGAACCCTCAGCACACCGCGCAGCCCGTACAGGCCGCGCACCCGGCGCCGCCCGCGCGGTCCGCCCCATCCGCCCAGCCCGGTCCGTTCGGGCCGTTCGCCGCGGCGGCGCCGCCGGCCGCCGTCGAGCCGACGCCCGTGCGGCCCCAACTGCCCACCTCCGCCGACCCGTTGGGGGCCGTACCGACGGGCTCCGCGTACTCCGCGCCCGCGCCGAACCAGGCCCCGGCGCCCGCCCCCACGCCCGCCCCGGCGAGCCCACAGCCCCTGCCGGGCCCGGCCCGGCCCGGTCCCGTCGAGCCGCACCCCGCCGTTCCCGCGTCGCCGATGACGGACGGGCCCGGGGGAGGGGCCGCGTCCTGGGCGCAGCAGGTGCACCGGCTCGCGCAGCCCGACGCGCAGGCGCCCGAGCCGGTCGTGCCCTGGAAGCCCCCGGTCGACGACCCGTTCCTGCGCGCGGCCCGGGAGCAGGCCTCGGCCAGACCCGCCGGCCTCGGCAGACGGCTGATCGCGCGGCTCATCGACACCGTGCTGCTCGGCGCCCTCGTCGGGGGCCTGGCCGTACCGCTCCTGGCCCGGGTCGCCGATCACGTCCAGCAGAAGATCGACGCGGCGAAGCTGTCGGGGCAGACGGTCACCGTCTACCTCCTGGACGGCACGACGGCCGGTCTCCTCGGCATCGTCCTCGGCGCGTTCCTCGTCCTCGGCCTGCTGTACGAGGCGCTGCCCACCGCCAAGTGGGGCCGCACGCTCGGCAAGAGGCTGTGCGGGGTGCAGGTGCGCGGCATCGAGTCGTACGAGCCGCCGACGTTCGGCCAGGCGGTGCGCCGCTGGCTCGTCCACGGGGTGCTCGGGCTGCTCGCGATCGGTGTGGTCAACGTCGCGTGGTGCCTGTTCGACCGCCCCTGGCGCCAGTGCTGGCACGACAAGGCGGCCCACACCTTCGTGGCGCAGGGGTAGGTCCGGGCCGTTCGCGGGGGCGGGCCGGGCCTCTGCGGCCTCCCCCGAACGGCGTCCCTCCGGTCGCGGTCGCATCGCGCGCGCGTTGCACTACCGGCATGAGTACCGATCAGCCGCCGCCCGGTCAGCCGCCCGAGGACGACCCGTTCCTCAAGAAGCCGTCAGAGCCTCCCCAGGGCGGTTCTCCCTACGGCGGCACGCAGCCGCCTCCGGGGCGGCCGCCCGGTGACTCGCCCTACGGTTCGGGTCCGCCGTCCGGCGGTGAGGGCCCCTATGGCGCTCCGCCTCCGCCGTCCGGCGCGGGTGGCCCGTACGGCGGGCCGCCTCCCCCCGGGGGCGGCTCGCCGTACGGCAGCGCCCCGCCACCGCCCTCCGACCCCTACGGGGGTCAGTACGGCGGTGTCGACCCGCTGGCCGGGATGCCGCCGCTCGCCGACTTCGGCAAGCGGTTCCTGGCCCGCTTCATCGACTTCCTCATCATCGCGATCCCGCTCGGCCTGATCGAGTGGGCGACCAGCGACCGGGTCGTCATCTCCACCTCGGACAACGGCGACTCCGGTACCGAGGTGATCAGCAAGGCGTACTCCGGCAGCGGACTGCTCTGGCTGCTGATCACGCTCGTCGTCTACATCGGCTACGACACCCTGATGGTGTCGAAGTCCGGGCAGACGCTCGGCAAGAAGCTGCTCGGGCTGCGGGTGGCGATGCTCAACGACGGCAGCGTGCCCACCACCAACGCGGCGCTCGCCCGGGCGGCCGTGCTGTGGGCGCCGTTCGTGCTCTGCTGCTACTGCCTGTGGGACATCGTCCTGGGCATCACGATCGTGACGGACAAGCCGTACCGGCAGGGCTGGCACGACAAGGCCGGCAAGACGGTGGTGGTCTCAACTCCGCAGTGAGTGCTGGCGGGTCGCCGCCCGCTGCTCGCGAGGGGCCACCACGCTTCCCCACTGCCTCGACGGCGAGGCGGTGGCCCCCGCGGCGGACGTCTCGACGACGGCCGCACGGTTCACCGGTGCCGCATCCGCGGCCGGGACCGTGCGGCCGTCGGCGTTGGCGTCCGCGCGCGCCCGGCGGGCGGCCAGCGGCATGGGGACCGTCACGGCGACGAGCAGACCCAGGAGCAGCGCGGCGAGCACGATGACCGCCACCCCGACGCCGGACTCGGTGCGGGAGAGCAGCAGCATGGCGACGGTCGAGAAGACGACGGTGGCCGAACCGTAGGAGAGCTGTGCGGCAGTGGGACGCGGCATGGCGTTATCCGTCCTCATGGTTCGGATAGGGGGGCGAGCCTTTGACCGTTCTCAACCGGCGGCGGGCCACCGGATCGCACTGCCAAGCGACTCTACGTCGGTCCATGCCCGAGCGGAACTGTTGGTAAGCGTGACCTAACCCACGGTGCCGGTGCACAGGGGGCGCACGGAGTCATTCCCCGAAGCGACCCCGTCCGCATGTCGAGATGTGTGCACCTGATGTCCCGGTCTGTTACCACATCTGTCGCGTTCGGATAGCGGAACTCCACTTCTGCATAATGTACTTGGCACGAACAAGTCAAGATCTGTCTTTTCCTTGGTAACTCCGGTCCAATGTCGTCACTTGAGACGCGTGTCGAGCACCGGAACCAGCCCTTCACCCCCCGGTTCGTGCCGGCCGCGGGGGAGGAAAACGTCAAGTGACCAGCAGCAGGAGGGCGGCCAGAGCCGCCGCCGTGCTCGTGGCTCTCGCCACGGCCGGCGCCACGGGCTCGGCATACGCCACGGCCCAGGCCGACTCGAAGGCCCCGGCGCCCGTTCAGCGCCAGGACCCGTCGACGGCCAACGGCCAGGAGCACAACCTCAAGGGCCCGTTCAGCGACCAGCAGGCCCAGCAGCGCCAGGCGGCGCTGGAGCAGGTGATATCCGGCAAGAAGAAGGTCGAGAAGCGCGGCGCTTCCGACGTGGTCAAGCTCAGCGACAAGAAGTACGTCGAGCTCGGCCGCGAGAAGACCGACAAGATCTTCACGATCCTGGTGGAGTTCGGCGACCAGGTCGACAACACCACGATGTACGACCCCGACGGCCCCGACGGCCCCAAGCCGCCGCAGCCGAAGTACGGGGGCACCCCCGGCCCGCTGCACAACCAGATAGCCAAGCCGGACCGTTCGAAGGACAACTCGACGGCCTGGCAGGCGGATTACAACCAGAAGCACTTCCAGGACCTGTACTTCGGTACGGGCAAGAACGTCAACTCGCTCAAGACGTACTACGAGAAGACGTCCTCGGGTCGCTACTCGGTCGACGGTCAGGTCACCGACTGGGTCAAGATCCCGTACAACGAGGCCCGTTACGGCTCCAACTACTGCGGCCAGACCAACTGCGCCAACGTGTGGGACACCGTCCGTGACGGCGTCAACGCCTGGGTCGCCGACCAGAAGGCCAAGGGCCAGACGGACGCGCAGATCAAGGCGACCCTGGGTCAGTACGACCAGTGGGACCGCAACGACTACAACAACAACGGCAACTTCAACGAGCCCGACGGCTACATCGATCACTTCCAGATCGTGCACGCCGGCGAGGACGAGTCCGCGGGCGGCGGCGCGCAGGCCACCAACGCCCTGTGGGCGCACCGCTGGTACGCCTACGGCACGGACGCGGGCAAGACCGGCCCGGCGAACAACAAGGCCGGCGGCACCCAGATCGGTGACACCGGGATGTGGGTCGGCGACTACACGATGCAGCCGGAGAACGGCGGCCTCGGCGTCTTCGCGCACGAGTACGGCCACGACCTCGGTCTGCCGGACCTCTACGACACCACCAACACCGCCGAGAACTCGGTCGGTTTCTGGTCCCTGATGTCGGCGGGCTCCTGGCTCGGCACCGGCAAGGACTCCATCGGCGACCTGCCCGGCGACATGACGGCGTGGGACAAGCTCCAGCTCGGCTGGCTCGACTACGCCTCGGTGAAGGCGGGTTCGAAGATCACCGCCAAGCTGGGCGTCTCGGAGTACAACACCAAGAACAACCAGGCGCTCGTCGTCGAGCTGCCCAAGAAGGAAGTCACCACCACCGTCGTCAAGCCCGTCGAGGGTTCGAAGCAGTGGTGGAGCGGCATGGGTGACAACCTCAACAACACCCTGACCCGCTCGGTCGACCTCACCGGCAAGTCCAAGGCGTCCCTGGACCTCTCGGGCTGGTGGGACATCGAGAAGGACTACGACTTCCTCTACACCGAGGTCTCCACGGACGACGGCGCCAGCTGGAACGCGATCGACGGCACCGCCGACGGCAAGGCCATCACGCGCGACTCCAGCGACAAGCCGGCCCTGACCGACGCGTCTGGCGCGTACAAGAAGCTCTCGTACCCGCTCGACCAGTACGCGGGCCACAAGATCCAGCTCCGCTTCCGCTACCAGACGGACGGCGGCGCGGGCGGCAAGGGCTTCACCGCCGACGCGATCACCGTCACCGCCGACGGCACCGCGGTGGTCACCGACGGCGCCGAGGGTGGCGACAACGGCTGGGCGGCGAAGAACTTCACCCGCATCGGGGAGTCCTTCACCAACGACTACCCGCAGTACTACCTCGCGGAGAACCGCCAGTACGTCTCGTACGACACGACCCTCAAGGTCGGCCCGTACAACTTCGGCTTCTCCACGACCCGTCCGAGCTGGGTCGAGCACTACCCGTACCAGCGGGGCCTGCTCATCTGGCTCTGGGACACCTCCCAGAAGGACAACAACGTCTCGGCCCACCCGGGCCAGGGCCTGATCCTGCCGGTCGACGCGCACGCCAAGCCGCTCAAGTGGGCCGACGGCACGCTGCTCCGCAACAAGATCCAGCCGTTCGACGCGCCGTTCAGCCAGTACCGGACGGACGCCTTCACGCTGCACAAGGCGGACGTGGCGACGAAGATCAAGTCGCAGGCCGGCGTCCCGGTCTTCGACGACCACCAGGGCACGTACTGGTACGCCGAGAACCCGACGGGCAGCGTCAAGGTTCCTGACACCAAGACGCGGATCTCGATCGTCGACCAGCCGTGGAACGGTCAGACGATCACGGTGAAGGTCGGCACCTCCACCAAGTAATTGCTGAACCCGCAGGTCAAACCATGATCGGCCGTCGCCCTCTAGCGGGCGGCGGCCGATCGTGTTTAGGTGCGTCCTACGAGTCCTTATTGACAGCGGGTCCAACGCGGCAGTGATCGCGGGCCCGGCAGATCGTCTTGCAGGGGGAGTGGTCCGGCATGCCCGGCGGAGGTTATTGCAAGTTGCCCGGCGGCAGCGTGGTCGTCGCGCTGACGCTGCCGAACCCGGCCGCGCCGGGCAGTGACGTGCGCGTCCTGGTGCACGCCGTCAACCGCGCCCGAGCCCTGACCAGGCTCCGCAACCTCGGGTTGCGCGCGGTCTATCTGCGCGGCCAGACCGAGCCGCCGACGCTGGACGAGATCACCGCCGTCCTGCACCACCCCGACGGCCTGCTGTGGCGCACGGCCCCGGAGACCACCGAGGAGCTCTGGCACCCGATACGGGCGCTGCTGCGCTGACCGCGCGCCGCCCGGGGCGCGCGGGACCGCCCGGGGCGCGCGGGGCCGGCTACACCACGGGCTTGCCCGACAGGCCGACGCCCGCCGCCCGCATCTCGTCGAGAGCCACCGAGGTGGTGCGTTCGGCGACACCGGCCGTGAGGTCGAGCAGGACGGTGGTGACGAAGCCGGCCCGCACCGCGTCCAGGGCGGTGGCCCGCACACAGTGGTCGGTGGCGATGCCGACCACGTCGACCTCGGCCACCTGCCGCGCGCGCAGCCAGTCCGCCAGCGACACCCCGTTCTCGTCGAGGCCCTCGAAGCCGCTGTACGCGGCCGCGTGGGCGCCCTTGTCGAAGACGGCGTCGACGGCACCGCAGGCGACCGCGGGCGCGAAGTTGGGGTGGAAGCCCACGCCCTCGGTCCCGGCGACGCAGTGCACCGGCCAGGAGTGCTCGAAGTCGGGCGTGGCCGAGAAGTGCGGACCCGGGTCGATGTGGTGGTCGCGGGTGGCCACCACATGGCGGTAGGCGGATCCGGCCGCCTGGCCCACGAGGTCGGTGATCGCGGCGGCGACGTCCGCACCGCCCGCGACCGCGAGGGAGCCGCCCTCACAGAAGTCGTTCTGGACGTCCACGACGATCAAGGCGCGGTGCATGTCGGCTGTCCTTCGGTCTGCGGGCCCGGGACCGGGCTGTTCCTCGAGCGTAGAGACTTCGTCCGGCGCACGGCAGGGGGCAAACGGGGGCGGAAATCCCGCCACCTGCCTCAGATGTACTCGGTCGGGATGACCGGCTCGCCGCGCGAGAGCTGGCCCGCGGACATCGGCAGTGCGGCCAGCGCGTCGATGTGCCGCTCGCGGGCGGTGTCCAGCGGTTCGCGGGCCACCACCGTGCCGCCCCTGACCAGCTCCACCAGGAGCTGGCGCTCGACGAGCTCGGCCGGTACCGCCCCGGTCCCGATGACCTCGGCCTCGGCGATGCCGTACGCGTCCTGGCGGCGCGCGGCCCACTTGCGGCCGCCCACCGAGGACTTGGCGCCCGGTGACTTCTTGGCGACCGGGATCAGGGGCGCCTTCGGGTCCGCGGACCGGGCGCGGGCGACCAGCTTGTAGACCATGGAGCAGGTCGGGTGCCCGGAGCCGGTGACCAGCTGGGTGCCCACCCCGTACGCGTCCACCGGGGCCGCGGCCAGCGAGGCGATGGCGTACTCGTCGAGGTCGGAGGTGACCACGATCTTGGTGCGGGTGGCGCCGAGGTCGTCCAGCTGCTGGCGCACCCGGTGGGCCACCAGGAGCAGGTCGCCGGAGTCGATGCGCACCGCGCCGAGCTCGGGCCCGGCGATCTCCACGGCGGTGCGCACGGCCTCGGCCACGTCGTACGTGTCGACCAGCAGGGTCGTGCCCCGGCCCAGCGAGTCGACCTGGGCCCGGAAGGCGTCCCGCTCGCTGTCGTGGAGCAGGGTGAAGGCGTGCGCGCTGGTGCCGACGGTGGGGATGCCGTAGCGGAAGCCGGCCGCCAGGTCCGAGGTGGAGCTGAAGCCGCCGACGTAGGCGGCCCGCGAGGAGGCGACCGCGGACAGCTCGTGGGTGCGGCGCGCGCCCATCTCGATCAGCGGGCGCCCGCCGGCCGCCGCCGACATCCGGGAGGCGGCGGCCGCGATCGCGGAGTCGTGGTTGAGGATGGAGAGGATCACGGTCTCCAGAAGCACGCACTCGGCGAAGGAGCCCTCGACGCGCAGGATCGGCGAGCCGGGGAAGTACACCTCGCCCTCGGGGTAGCCCCAGATGTCGCCGCCGAAGCGGTAGGAGGACAGCCACCGCAGGGTGGGCTCGTCCACGATGTCGTGGTCGTGCAGGAACCCGAGCACGCCCGCGTCGAAGCGGAAGTTCTCGACCGCGTCCAGGACGCGCCCGGTGCCGCCGACCACGCCGTAGCGGCGGCCCTCGGGCAGGCGGCGGGTGAAGACCTCGAAGACCGAGCGCCGCTCGGCCGTGCCGGCCTTCAGGGCGGCCTGGAGCATCGTGAACTCGTACTGGTCGGTGAAGAGCGCGGTCGACGGCACGTCCACCGGCAGACCGAGGTCCGCAGCATTCACAGCGAGCTACCTCGCACTTTCGTCCGGGCCGCGCACACGCCGGCCGGGGATTTTGGGAACCGGCCCCGGGACCGGGGGCCTGTGGGGGATGCTACCCCGAATACTCGTCACTCTGACGATTTCTAGGGGCCCGTTTGTGCGATGACCCGCCGCGGGTGGCAGCATGGAGGCCGTGGCTGTGATTTCCGGGGGGTGACCCCCGGACCCCGGCAGGCTGTGATTCCCGGGGCCAACCCCCGGGACCCCCGGCAGAAGAGACGAAGGTCGCCCAGAGCCGTGAGTGTTGCCCCCGTAGAGATCGAACGCCCCGAGTCGGCGGAGTCGAGCCGGCCCGTCGCCGAACCCGATGTGCCCTGGGTGACGCTCGTGCACAACGACCCGGTCAATTTGATGAGTTACGTGCAGTACGTCTTCCAGTCCTACTTCGGCTACTCGAAGGACAAGGCCCACAAACTGATGCTCGACGTGCACCACAAGGGGCGGGCCGTGGTCTCCAGCGGCAGCCGCGAGGAGATGGAACGCGACGTGCAGGCGATGCACGGCTACGGGCTGTGGGCGACGCTGACGCAGGACCGCGGCTGATGGCCGGCCACTTCGAGCCCCTGCCCGGCGGCGGCGCGGCCGTCGCGCTCGACGAGGTCGAGATCGCCATCCTGCGCTCGCTCGCCGTCCAGCTCCTCGAACTCATCGGGCCGGGCGAGGCGCCGGCCGAGGACGAGGACCCGCTGGCCGCCCTGTTCGCCGAGGGCCCGAGCGAACCGCCCGCCGACCCGGCGCTCGCCCGCCTCTTCCCCGAGGCGTACGCGAGCGAGGAGAGCGAGGAACTGCGCGCCAAATCGGCCGAGTTCAGGCGCTTCACGGAGAACGACCTGCGCGCGCGCAAGCGCGACGACGCCCTCGCGGTCGTGCACGGCCTCGACGCGCTGAGCCCCCGGGGCGACGGCGGAGCCGTCCTGAAGCTGGCCGCCGACGACTCGCGGCACTGGCTGGGCGCGCTCAACGACCTGCGCCTGACCATCGCCACCCGCCTCGACATCACCGACGAGGACGAGGGCGGCGAGCTCTACCGGCTGCCGGACGACGACCCGCGCAAGCCGATGGTGATGGCCTATCTGTGGCTCGGTGTGCTCCAGGAAACACTCATCGAAACGCTCATGCCCTGAGCGATCGACCAGTGAGGGGCCGTTCGCTCAGCGGACGCTCAAATCCGTATAACGATCCTGTCACCACATCGACCTGCTTTGTCATGTTGAAGGACCTTTGTCCGCTTCTTCCTGTGGTCCCTGCCACAGGGCCCGCTGGGGATCACCCGTAAGGCCGTGATAAATCTTCACGACCACCCGGGGTACGCCACCCATGTCCCCGGGGGCGCTTCGACCGGCTGACCGCCGGTGGCACTCCATCCACATCCGGGGGGATCAGGACCTGATCCGTCGCTTCGTGACCGAGGCGGACGGGTCAGCATGGAGAAAGGCGCACCACCATGACCTCAGCGCAGGTCGACCAGCACGACGAGCGTCCTGCGGGCAATGAGGCCGCGGGGACCGACAGCGTCAACACACCGGGCGAAGTCGCGGGCGAGGGATACCAGCGGGGCCTCGGGGCCCGGCAGATCCAGATGATCGCGATCGGCGGTGCCATCGGCACCGGCCTCTTCCTCGGCGCGGGCAAGGCCATCTCGAAGGCCGGCCCCAGCCTCATCCTCGCCTATGCCATCGCGGGCCTGGTGATCTTCTTCATCATGCGGGCGCTCGGCGAGCTGCTCATGTACCGCCCGGTGTCGGGCTCCTTCTCGGAGTACGCCCGCGAGTTCGTCGGCCCGTTCTGGGGCTTCGTGACCGGCTGGACGTACTGGCTCTTCTGGGTCGTCACCGGCATCACCGAAGTCACCGCGGCCGCCCAGTACATGGCCTTCTGGACGCACAGCGACATCCCGCAGTGGCTGTACGCGCTCGTCTTCACGCTCATCCTGTACGCCGTGAACCTCATCTCCGTGAAGCTCTTCGGTGAGCTGGAGTTCTGGTTCTCCATGGTTAAGGTGACCGCCATCGTCGGCATGATCCTGATCTGCGCCGGCATCCTCACCGTCGGTTTCTCCGACGCCGCGGACACCGCCACCGTCGCCAACCTCTGGAACGACCGCGGGTTCTTCCCCAAGGGCATCGGCGGCACGCTGATGACGCTCCAGATCGTCATGTTCGCCTTCCTCGCCGTCGAGCTGGTCGGTGTGACCGCGGGCGAGTCCAAGGACCCCGAGAAGACCCTGCCCAAGGCCATCAACACCGTGCCGTGGCGCATCGCCGTCTTCTACATCGGCGCCCTGATCATGATCCTGTCGGTCGTCCCGTGGCACGAGTTCCAGCCGGGCGTGAGCCCCTTCGTCGCCGCCTTCGAGAAGATGGGCCTCGGCCTCGGCGCCGGCATCGTCAACTTCGTCGTGCTGACCGCCGCGCTCTCCTCCTGCAACTCGGGCATGTACTCCACCGGCCGCATGCTGCGCGACCTCGCGCTCAACGGCCAGGGCCCGAAGGTCTTCACCAAGCTGACCAAGAGCGGCACCCCGCTGGTGGGCACCACGGTCTCGGCCGCCCTGATGCTGGTCGGCGTCTGGATCAACTACGTCGCGCCGGGCAAGGCCTTCGACTACGTGGTCTCCTTCGCCACCATCTCCGGCATGTGGGCCTGGATCATGATCCTGGTCTGCCAGATCCGCTACCGCGCCAAGGCCGAACGCGGCGAGCTGCCGCAGTCCAGCTTCCGCGCCCCCGGCGCCCCGTACACGAGCTGGTTCGCGCTCCTGTTCATCTTCATGGTCATCGTGATGATGGGCGTCGACAAGGACTCCCGCGTCTCGCTGTACTGCGCGCCGCTGTGGGGCCTGATCCTCGGCGTCTCCTACCTGGTCCTGAAGGCCAAGAACCCCGAGAACAAGGCGTTCGCCAAGCGCAGCTGACGCGCTGACCTGCTGTTTCTCACCATGCGGGCCGTCTCGTATCGACACTCGATACGCGGCGGCCCGCATGCTTATCCTTGCCGACATGCTGACCATCACCCAGGCCCTGTACGACCAGCTCGTCGCGCACGCCCGCGCCGACCACCCCGACGAGGCGTGCGGTGTGGTCGCCGGTCCCGCGGGCACCGGCCGTGCCGAACGCTTCATCCCCATGCTGAACGCGGCCCGCTCGCCCACGTTCTACGAGTTCGACTCGCAGGACCTGCTGAAGCTCTACCGCGAGATGGACGACCGCGACGAGGAGCCGGTGATCGTCTACCACTCGCACACGGCGACCGAGGCCTACCCCTCGCGCACCGACGTCACCTACGCGAACGAGCCGGGCGCGCACTACGTCCTGGTGTCGACGGCGGACACGGACGGCGCGGGGGAGTTCCAGTTCCGCTCGTACCGCATCGTGGACGGAGTGATCACGGAGGAAGACGTCAAGGTCGTCGAGGCATACTGATCGTGACGTTGTGGGCGGCAGGACCCAGGAAGCCGGTGTGAATCCGGCACGGTCCCGCCACTGTGACCGGCCCCGAGACCGACCCTCGGCGCCGGAAGCCAGGAACTGACCTGCCGCCTTCTCCCGACGACAGGGGACGTGGAAATCCCCTCGGAGGAGCTCAGCCATGCCCTGGCGCCGCGCGGCACTCGCCGCCGCCCTGCTGTTCCCGCTCGCCGCCTGCACCGCCCCGGCGAAACCCGAGCCCAAGGGCGCCCCCGCGCCCGGCTTCCCGTACACGGTCACCAACTGCGGCGTGACCACCACGTACACCGCGCCCCCCGAGCGGGTCGTGACGATGAACCAGCACGCCACGGAGGTGATGCTGGAGCTGGGCCTCGCCAAGTCCCTTGTCGGCACCGCCTACTTGGACGACACGATCCTGCCGAAGTACGCGGCCGCCTACCGCTCGGTGCCGGTCCTCGCGGACGCCTACCCCTCGTACGAGAAGCTCCTGTCGGCCAACCCCGACCACGTGTACGGCGGCTACGCCTCGGCGTTCGCCGCCAACGAGGGCCGCGCGCGCGAGACCCTCGCCAAGAGCGGCATCACCTCCCGCCTCAACGTGGAGAACTGCCCCAAGGGCGCGGCGACGACCATGGACGACGTGTACCAGGAGGTCCGCGAGGTCGGCCGCACCTTCGGCGTCCCCGACCGCGCGGAGACCTGGATACGGTCGGCCGAGGCGACCAGCGCCCGCACCCGGGCCGCCCGCCGGGGCACCGCGCCGCTCCCGGTGTTCGTCTACGACAGCGGCGACAAGACGGCGTTCACGGTGGGCGGCAAGGGCGTCGGCAACGACATCGTGACCCGCGCGGGCGGACGCAACGTCTTCGCGGACGACCTCAAGGACAAGTCCTTCGGCGACGCCTCCTGGGAGAACGTGGTCGCCCGCGCCCCCGAGACCATCCTGATCCTGGACTACGGCGGCACGAGCGTGGACGCCAAGAAGAAGCGCCTGCGCGACGACCCGGCCCTCGCCTCCGTCCCCGCCATCAAGAACAACCGCTTCGCCGTGCTGCCGCTGTCCGACATGGTGACCGGCGTACGGGCCCCCGACGCCGTCGCGAAACTCGCCGCGCAACTGCGG
The DNA here is from genome assembly GCF_025399895.1 of Streptomyces sp. ASQP_92. GTDB lineage: Bacteria > Actinomycetota > Actinomycetes > Streptomycetales > Streptomycetaceae > Streptomyces. The sequence goes on from NZ_JAODUA010000001.1 coordinate 142,984, forward strand.
GCGGGGGAGGGCCGGTGAGGGGGACCCGGCCGCCGGGCGGGGCGCCTCGCCGGGGCGGGGTGCGGACATGACCTCCCGTCTGCGCTACCCCGCCGTCCTCGGAGGGCTCGCGGTCGTCCTGGCGGCCGCGGCCGTCGCGGGCCTCGCGCTCGGCTCGGTGCGCATCCCCGCCGGCCAGGTGCTGGACATCGTCACCGGCTCAGCCGGACCCGGCCCGTACCGGACCATCGTGCTCGACGTACGGCTGCCCCGCGTGGTGCTCGGCGCCGTCACCGGGGCCGGGCTCGCCGTCATCGGCACCGTCCTCCAGGCCCTGGTGCGCAACCCGCTGGCCGACCCGTTCCTGCTCGGCGTCTCCAGCGGGGCCTCCGCCGGAGCCGTCGCCGTCATCGTCCTCGGCGTCGGGGCCGGAGTGGCCACCACCGTCGCCCTGCCCACCGCCGCCTTCGCGGGCGCGCTCGCCGCCCTGGTCCTCGTCTACGCCCTGGCCCGGCGCGCGGGTTCGCTGACCGGGGGCCGCCTCGTGCTGGCCGGAGTCGCCGTCTCCTACGTCCTGTCCGCGCTCACCAGCCTGATCCTGGTGACCTCCGCCCGCGCCGAACACGTCCAGGAAGTCCTGCACTGGACGCTCGGCGGCCTCGGCGGAGCCCGCTGGGACATGCTCGCCCTGCCCGCCGGCGCCCTCACCCTCGGCACCCTCGTCCTGATCGCCCTGGCCCGCCCGCTGGACCTGCTGCTCGTCGGCGAGGAGGGCGCCACCGTGCTCGGCCTGGACACCGGCCGCTTCCGCGCCGCCGTCTTCGTCCTCGCCTCCCTGCTCACCGGCGTCCTCGTCGCCTACAGCGGGGCGATCGGCTTCGTCGGCCTGATGGTGCCGCACGCCGCCCGCATGGTGGTCGGCGCCGCCCACCGCACGCTGCTCCCCGTCGCGGCCCTCGGCGGCGCCGCCTTCCTCGTCCTCGCCGACCTCGCGGCCCGTACCGTCGCCGCCCCCCAGGACATCCCCGTCGGCGTGCTCACCGCCCTCACCGGCGGGCCCTTCTTCCTCTGGATGCTGCGCGGCCGCGCAGCCCGCGCGGAAGGCGGCCCCGCATGACGACCCTGCGCACCCAAGCGCTCTCGTACACCACGCCTCAGGGCCGCGCACTGCTCCACGACATCACCCTGAGCGTCTCCGAGGGAGAGACCGTCGGCCTGGTCGGCCCCAACGGCAGCGGCAAGACCACCCTGCTGCGCTGCGTCTACGCGACCCTGCGCCCCACCACCGGCCGCGTCCTGCTCGACGACACCGACCTGCACGCCATGCCGGTCAAGGCCCGCGCCCGCCGCATCGCCACCGTCCCCCAGGACACCGACGCCGCCGCCATCGAGCTGAGCGTCACCGAGGTCGTCGCGATGGGCCGCTCCCCGCACCACCGCTTCTGGGAGGCCGACACCGCCGCCGACACCGCCCTGGTACGCGAGGCGCTCGCCCGCGTCGGCATCGCCGACCTCGCGGCGCGCCCCTTCCCGTCCCTGTCCGGCGGCGAACGCCGGCGCGCCCTGGTCGCCCGGGCCCTGGTGCAGCAGCCGGACGTCGTCGTCCTGGACGAGCCCACCAACCACCTCGACATCCGCTACCAGCTCGAAGTCCTGTCCCTGGTACGGGAGTTGGGCACGGCCAACCTGCTCGCCCTGCACGACCTCAACCTCGCCGCGTACTACTGCGACCGCATCTGCGTCCTCGCCGACGGGCGCGTCGTCGCCGAAGGGCCACCCGCCGACATCCTCACCAAGGACCTCCTCGGCTCCGTGTACGGAGTGGACGCCGAGGTGGGCATCCACCCCGCCACCGGCGCGCCGACCGTCGTCTATCTGCCGCCGACCAGGGCCGCGACCACATACTGAGCAGGATCGGTCCAGGATGCGAGATCACATTCCTGGAAGCGGACCGGGAATCTATACGATGACCCCATGGTTTCGAACGACGTGAGCGACAAGACGCCGAGCAGCGGCCCCGCCCTGCTGCTCGTGGCGCGGCTGCACGTCGACCTGTGCCGCCTCGCCAGCGCGATCTGTACGGCCCGCGCCGCCGCCCTCTGACGCCGCGCACCCCCGCACCAACGCACCACCGCGCGCCCCCGGGCGTGCGGCGCGCGGACCCGAGCCCGAGCCGCGCCCACCTGCCTCTCCCTTTCGATCAGGAGCCCACGCCATGGCCATCGAGGTCCGCATCCCGACCATCCTCCGCACCTACACCGACGGCGCCAAGGCCGTCGAGGGCAGCGGAGCCACCCTCGCCGAGCTGCTCAACGACCTCGACGCCCGCCACACCGGCATCCGCGAGCGCATCGTGGACGGCGACAACCTGCGCCGCTTCGTGAACGTGTACCTCAACGACGAGGACGTCCGCTTCCTCGAAGGCATCGACACCAAGCTGGCCGACGGCGACAACGTCACGATCCTGCCCGCGGTCGCGGGCGGATCCGTCTGACATGCGGTACGACTCCCCGCTCGCCGCGGTCGGCAACACTCCGCTGGTCCGCCTCCCACGCCTGTCCCCCTCGGACGACGTGCGGATCTGGGCCAAGCTGGAGGACCGCAACCCGACCGGCTCCATCAAGGACCGGCCGGCCCTCCACATGGTCGAACAGGCCGAGAAGGACGGCCGGTTGACCCCCGGCTGCACCATTCTCGAACCCACCAGCGGCAACACCGGCATCTCCCTCGCGATGGCGGCGAAGCTCAAGGGCTACCGCATCGTGTGCGTGATGCCGGAGAACACCTCCCAGGAGCGCCGCGACCTGCTCACGATGTGGGGCGCCGAGATCGTGCCGTCCCCGGCGGCCGGCGGCTCCAACACGGCGGTACGGGTCGCCAAGGAACTGGCCGAGCGGAACCCGTCCTGGGTGATGCTCTACCAGTACGGAAACCCGGACAACGCGGGCGCCCACTACGCCGGCACCGGCCCCGAGATCCTCGCCGACCTGCCCTCCATCACCCACTTCGTGGCGGGCCTTGGCACCACCGGAACGCTGATGGGCGTCGGACGCTACCTGCGCGAGAACGTCCCCGGCGTCCAGATCGTCGCGGCCGAACCCCGCTACGACGACCTGGTCTACGGCCTGCGCAACCTCGACGAGGGCTTCGTGCCCGAGCTGTACGACGCCTCCGTCCTCACCACCCGCTTCTCCGTCGGCTCGGCCGACGCGGTGACCCGCACCCGCGAGCTGCTCCAGCAGGAGGGCATCTTCGCGGGCGTCTCCACCGGCGCGGCCCTGCACGCGGCCATCGGCGTCGGCAAGAAGGCCGTCAAGGCGGGCACCCCCGCCGACATCGTCTTCGTCGTCGCCGACGGCGGCTGGAAGTACCTGTCGACCGGCGTCTACACCGCCCCGACCACCGAGGCCGCCATCGAGACCCTGCACGGCCAACTGTGGGCCTGAGCCACCGCCCGGCCCCCTGACCCGGCCCGCGCGACAGGACGGCGACGGGGCCGGGCCCGCTCACCCCGCCAGGTGACGGACCTGGTCCCACAGCGTCGGATCGACCACACCCACCCGCCGGCGGAACGCCCACACGCCGACCTCGCGCAGCTCATCGGTCTCCAGGAAACTGGGCCGTCCGTGCGCGTCGGCCACCGTGCCCGGCGGCAGCGGAATCACCCCGGCCCGCTCGTCGTGGTACTTGCTGGTGATCTTCGCGACCTTCACCGTGTCGCCCCGTACCCACAGCACCAGACACGGACGGTCCTTGCCGCCCGGAACATCCTCGTAGGGCACCTGCGCCCACCAGATCTCCCCGGCCCTCGGCACCCGGCCCCGGGCGCGCCCAGGACCGGCCGGCCGCCCCGGCGGCCCCGTCCGCCCGCCCGGCCCGCGCCGCGCCCGCCCGCGCCCGTCCATGAGGGCCGCGACCAGCGCGAGCGCCACCACGGCCCCGAGCGCCGGCCACCACGACGTGTCCATATCCCAGACGGTACCGGCGCACCACCCCCCGCGCGCGCTCCGTGCCAACACCATCCGAACCGGTGACAGCGCAGGTGAGTTCCCCCACAACGGCCCGCTCCAAAGGAGCGAGGGGCCTTGACGCGCCTTACGCTCGACCCACCGCAGCCCTCCCCGCGGCCCCCGCCCGCCCCCTTCAGCGACAGGCTCCGCCCGTCCCGCCCGTCACCCGGCCACCACCCCTCAACGACAGGCTTCGCCTGGCCCCGCTCGCTTTCCGGAGGTTCACGCTCCATGAAGCTCACCGTCGTCGGCTGCTCCGGGTCGTTCCCCTCCGCGGAATCGGCCTGTTCCAGCTACCTCGTCGAGGCAGACGGCTTCCGGCTGCTCCTCGACATGGGCAACGGAGCCCTCGGTGAGCTGCAACGCCACATCGGCCTGTACGACCTCGACGCGATCTTCCTGTCGCATCTGCACGCCGACCACTGCATCGACATGTGCGGCTACTTCGTCGCCCGCTACTACCGCCATGAGGGCGGCCGCTGCGCGCCCATGCCGGTGTACGCGCCGGAGGGCGCCGAGCAGCGCCTCACCACCGCCTACGCGGACACGCCCTCCGCGTCCTCGATGAGCGAGGTCTTCGACTTCCACACCCTGAAGCCGGGCACGTTCGACATCGGCCCCTTCTCGGTGCGCACGGAACGGGTCTGCCACCCCGTCGAGGCGTACGCCATCCGCGTCGAGCACGCCGGGCGCTCCCTCACGTACTCCGGGGACACCGGCCCCTGCCCCGCCCTGGACGAACTCGCCGCGGGCGCCGACCTGTTCCTGTGCGAGGCGTCCTTCACCCACGGCAAGGAAGACATCCCGGCCCTGCACCTCAACGGCCGCGAGGCCGGCGAACACGCGGCGCGCGCCGGGGCGGGCCGCCTGGTCCTCACCCACATCCCGCCGTGGACGGACGCGGAGGCCAACCTGGCGGACGCCCGCACGGTCTACTCCGGCCCCACCGAACTGGCGGTGCCGGGCGCGGTCTACGAGCTCTGACCCCGCGCCGCCTTCCCGGCATGCGAAAGGCCCCCGGAACCGTTGGGTTCCGGGGGCCTTCGTCGAGGCCGGGAGGGGCTTACTTCGCCTCGGCCTTGACCAGCTCGGCCAGCTCCTCGTCGGACTCGCGTCCGGGCGTGGGCAGGTTGAACTTGGTGATCGCGAACCGGAAGATCACGTAGTAGATCACCGCGAAGCAGAGACCGACCAGGGCCAGACCCCACGGGTTGGTCGCGATGCCCAGGTTGAGGAAGTAGTCGACCGCGCCGGCCGAGAAGCCGAAGCCGTCCTTCATGCCAAGCGCCCAGGTCAGGGCCATGGAGACGCCGGTGAGCACCGCGTGGATCGCGTACAGGACCGGCGCGATGAACATGAAGGTGAACTCGATGGGCTCGGTGACGCCGGTGACGAAGGCGGTGGCCGCGAGCGAGAACATCATGCCGCCGACGACCTTGCGGCGCTCGGGGCGGGCGCAGTGGGTGATCGCGAGGCAGGCCGCAGGCAGGGCGAACATCATGATCGGGAAGAAGCCGGTCATGAACTGTCCGGCCGACGGGTCGCCGGCCAGGAAGCGGGCGATGTCGCCGTTCTTGCCTTCGTACGAACCGGCCTGGAACCAGGGGAAGGAGTTGAGCAGGTGGTGCATGCCGATCGGGATCAGCGCACGGTTGGCTATGCCGAAGATGCCGGCGCCGACCGCACCCGAACCGACCAGCCACTCACCGAAGTTGTGCAGACCGGCACCGAGGACCGGCCAGATCAGACCGAAGACGATGCCGACGATCAGGCCGGCGAAGGCCGACAGGATCGGGACCAGACGGCGGCCGCCGAAGAAGCCCGCCCAGTCCGGCAGCTTGGTCCGGTAGAACTTCTGGTAGAGCAGCGCCACGATGACACCCATGACGACACCGCCGAGGACGCCGGCGTTGACCGGGGCGGCGTTCATGACGATCTTGCCGTCGACGACCGCCGCGACCTTGGGGAGGTGGCTGTCGGTGAAGGTGGCGAGCACCTTCTGGAAGACGAGGTAGCCGGTCACGGCGGCGAGCGCGGTGGAGCCGTCCGACTTCTTGGCGAAGCCGATCGCGATGCCGACGCAGAACAGCAGCGCCATGTTGTCGAGGAGGGCCCCGCCACCGGCGGCCATATAGCTGGCCAGCTTGTGGATGAACTCCGGGAACGACGCACGGCCAAGCATGTCCGGCTGGCCGAAGCGGACCAGCAGCGCGGCGGCGGGCAGCACGGCGACCGGCAGCATGAGGCTGCGGCCGATGCGCTGCATGACAGCCATCACGCCGGCGCCCTTCTTCTTCTGCGTCGCGGGAGCGGCGCTGGCCGTACTCATCAACATCCTCCAGTAGGCAAGGCGCCGCCCGGGGACATGGGAAAATACGGGGGGACGGCGGCGTCTCAGGGGAACGCGGTCAAGCCCGCGTGGTCTACACCAATGAGTGGTGTAGACCAGTTGTAGCACGGTGAGGGATAGATAAGGAACCTTCGTTTTTTGTGGCCTGAGCCATATCCGGCAATCACCGCGACACGGACCGCCGCCGTGACCGATTCGTTGTCCACGCAAGGCCCTCGGGACATGCCGAAGGCCCCCGGACCACAGGGTCCGAGGGCCTCCAAAACGCCCGCGCCGACTACGCCTTGACGTTCTCCTTCTCCAACTCGTCCTCGTCCGGCTCCCGCCCCGGAGTCGGCAGGTTGAACTTGGTGATCGCGAAACGGAACACCGCGTAATAGACGACGGCGAAACACAGCCCCACCGGAATGATCAGCCAGGGTTTCGTCGCCAGGTTCCAGTTGATGACGTAGTCGATCAACCCGGCCGAGAAACTGAAGCCGTCCTTGATGCCGAGCCCCCAGCTCACCGCCATCGAGACGCCCGTGAGCAGCGCGTGGATCACGTACAGCAGCGGCGCGATGAAGACGAAGGAGTACTCGATCGGCTCGGTGATGCCCGTGACGAACGAGGTCAGACCCACCGAGAGCATCATGCCGCCGACCTCCTTGCGGCGGTGCGGCCTCGCGCAGTGCGCGATCGCGAGGGCGGCGGCGGGCAGCGCGAACATCATGATCGGGAAGAAGCCGGTCTGGAACTGCCCGGCCGTCGGGTCACCCGCGAGGAACCGCGGGATGTCGCCGTGCACGATCGTCCCGTCCGCCTTGGTGAAGTCGCCGAACTGGAACCAGATGAAGGTGTTCAGGAACTGGTGCAGACCGATCACGAGCAGCGCGCGGTTGGCCACACCGAAGATGCCCGAGCCGGTCGCGCCCAGGTCCACCAGCCACTTGCTGAAGCTCGTCAGCGCGTCACCGACCGGCGGCCACACCCACAGGCACAGCACGGAGAACACGATCGCGATCCCGGCCATGATGATCGGCACGAGCCGGCGCCCGTTGAAGAAGCCCAGCCAGTCCACCAGCTTCGTACGGTGGAAGCGCTGCCAGAAGTACGCGGTCAGCAGGCCCATCACGATGCCGCCGAACACCCCCGGGTTCTGGTACGCGGCGAGGACCGCCGAACCGTCCTTGGCGACACAGGCCCCGGCCGTGAGCTTCGCGCCCGCGGCGCAGTCCTTCGGGAACTGGAGCAGCACCCCGTAATAGACGAGGAAACCGGCCACCGCCGCGAGCGCGGTCGAGCCGTCCGCCTTCTTCGCCATGCCGATCGCGACACCCACACAGAACAGCAGCGGCAGCCCGAGGGAGCCATTGAGCAGCGCGCCGCCCGCACCCGCGAACACCTTCGCGACGTCGTTCCAGCCCAACCCGGTCTTGCCGAACACGTCGTCCTGGCCGAGCCGGTTGAGAATGCCCGCCGCGGGCAGCACGGCGATCGGCAGCTGGAGGCTGCGGCCCATCTTCTGCAAGCCCTGGAACAACCCGTTCCACCACTTGGGCTGGGGCACAGCGGCCGCGCTGCTGGTACTCATCGACAACCTCCAGGCTTGCGGAACAAGCCGGCTCGGACGGTCGTTGCACACTGGTGTAGACCAGTTGCGGTATCGTCCGGAGCGGACCCTGGCAGGGCATGGCTCCGGTGCTCGCCATCCTTGGCCAGGCACCATGCGCCCGCGCGCATAGCTGGGCCAAACGTGGGTTACCGTGACAAAGCGGACCTACCGTGGGCCGACACAGCGTTCTTCACGAACCAGGAGAGACACATGGCCAGCAAGGCTGAGAAGATCGTCGCCGGCCTCGGCGGTATCGAGAACATCGAAGAAGTCGAAGGCTGCATCACGCGCCTGCGCACCGAAGTCATCGACCCGAGCAAGGTCGACGAGGCCGCCCTCAAGGCCGCCGGCGCCCACGGCGTCGTCAAGATGGGCACCGCGATCCAGGTCGTCATCGGCACCGACGCGGACCCCATCGCCGCGGACATCGAAGACATGATGTGAGTCGCTGAACCCACACCGCCGAGGCCGGCCCCCCGGGGCCGGCCTTTCGCGTACCCCGGCCGCCGGGCGGAGCGGGCGGAAACCCCGCCCGCATACCCGGCGAGGGCGACGACGGCACCCGGCCCGTACCCGGCGAGGGCGGGCACCCGGCCGGGATCCGGCGACGGCGGGCACCCTGCCCGCATCCGGCGACGGCGACGGCAGGCACCCGACCCGCACCCGGCGAGGGCGAGGACGGCACCCGGCCCGTACCCGGCGACGGCAGGCACCCGGCCGGGATTCCCGGCGACGGGGGAATCCGCCCCACCCCCATCGCCTAGGCTCAAGGGCATGTCTCGAATCGACGGCCGCACCCCCGAACAGCTCCGCCCGGTCACCATCGAACGCGGATGGAGCAAGCACGCCGAGGGCTCCGTCCTCATCTCCTTCGGCGACACCAAAGTCTTCTGCACCGCCTCCGTCACCGAAGGCGTCCCGCGCTGGCGCAAGGGCAGCGGCGAAGGCTGGGTCACCGCCGAATACTCGATGCTGCCCCGCTCCACCAACACCCGCGGCGACCGCGAATCCGTCCGCGGCAAGATCGGCGGCCGCACCCACGAGATCTCCCGCCTCATCGGCCGCTCCCTGCGCGCCGTCATCGACTACAAGGCACTCGGCGAGAACACCATCGTCCTGGACTGCGACGTCCTCCAGGCCGACGGCGGCACCCGCACCGCCGCCATCACCGGCGCCTACGTCGCCCTCGCCGACGCCATCACCTGGGCCCAGGGCAAGAAGCTCGTCAAGCACGGCCGCAAGCCGCTCACCGGCACCGTCTCCGCCGTCTCCGTCGGCATCGTCGACGGCGTCCCCCTCCTCGACCTCTGCTACGAGGAAGACGTACGCGCCGACACCGACATGAACGTCGTCTGCACCGGCGACGGCCGCTTCGTCGAGGTCCAGGGCACCGCCGAGGCCGAGCCCTTCGACCGCAAGGAGCTCAACGCCCTCCTCGACCTCGCCACCGGAGGCTGCGCCGACCTCGCCGCCCTCCAACTCCGCGCCCTGGCCGCGGTGTCCGGCGAACAGCCCGCAACGTAAAGAAGCAACCAAGGGGAGCTCCCCCGCGTCACCACGCATACGGGCGTACGGGCCGACCGTGCGCCCGTCCGCCGCTTCCGGAACCCTTCCGGAACCCCTGGGGGAGGACCCGACCGATGCGCCGAACCATGCTCGCCCTCGCCACCGCGGCCCTGGCCGTCACCGTCACCGCGGGATGCGGAGCCATCGACAAGGCCATCGACTGCGTGAACACCGCGGACGCCATCGGCAGCAGCGTCAGCGACCTCGGCAGGGCCGTGGGCAACGCCACCGACAACCCGGCCCAGGCCGACCAGGCGCTCGACGACATCGACAAAGAACTGTCGGCCCTCAAGAACAAGACCGGCAACGCCGACCTGTCCAAGGCCGTCGGCGACCTCGACAAGGCCGTCGACAACGTCCGCACCGCCATCAAGAACGGCGACAACACCCCCGACATCACCGGCGTCACCGACGCGGCCAAAGAAGTCGGCAAGGTCTGCACGCCCTGAACCACGGGCCCGGGCCACCATCCCGAGCCGCCGGCCCGCGCCCGCCCCCCGATACTGGGGGGCATGACCCGCCTGATCCTCGCCACCCGCAACGCCGGCAAAGTCACCGAGCTCCACGCCATCCTCGCCGCGGCCGGCCTCCCCCACGAACTCGTGGGCGCCGACGCCTACCCCGAGATCCCCGACGTCAAGGAAACCGGCGTCACCTTCGCCGAGAACGCCCTCCTCAAGGCACACGCCCTGGCCCGCGCCACCGGCCTGCCCGCCGTCGCCGACGACTCCGGCCTCTGCGTCGACGTCCTGGGCGGCGCCCCCGGCATCTTCTCCGCGCGCTGGTCCGGCACCCACGGCGACGACCGCGCCAACCTGGACCTGCTCCTGGCCCAACTCGCCGACATCGCCGACGAACACCGCGCCGCCCACTTCGCCTGCGCCGCCGCCCTCGCCCTGCCCGACGGCACCGAACGCGTCGTCGAAGGCCGCCTCCGAGGCACCCTGCGCCACACCCCCGCGGGCACGGGCGGCTTCGGCTACGACCCGATCCTCCAGCCCGACGGCGAGAGGCGCACCTGCGCGGAACTGTCCCCCGCCGAAAAGAACGCCATCAGCCACCGCGGGCAGGCGTTCCGGGCGTTGGTGCCGGTGGTGCGGGAGCTGGTGGGGTAGGTAGCCGAAAGGGCGCCCGTGGTCCGGGGCGCCCTTTCGATGTGGTGCGGCCGATGGGACTCGAACCCACATGGGCGATAACGCCCAGAGGCACCTAAAACCTCCGCTTATACCAATTCAGCAACGGCCGCCAGCCGCCTGCCATGGTACCGGCAAGCGGCTCATTCGGTGCGGGCGTTCCTATCGGGCCCTGCCGCGCCGGCCGCCCCGGCACCAGGTGCTGGTGACCGCGTGGCAGTTGGGGCAGAGCAACCGCAGGTTCTCGCGCCTGTCGTCGCTCCAGTCGCCGTTGATGTGGTCCACCTCCAGGGTCATGGGCCTGCCCAGCCATTGCGGCCCGGTACCGCACCCGTCACACCGCTCGGGGAGGCCGATGTCGCCCAGCGCTCGGCGCAGGTGGACGGTCTTCGTGCGGCGCTTGGCGTCGTGCTTGCGCAGTACGTCCTCGGCGCTTTTGCGCCGGTCGGTGCGGACCTTGCCCAATTGGTGTGCCTGCCCGAGAAGGCCCTCGGTGGAGATGCCGTCCTCGGCCATCCAGCCGCGCAAGGCCGTCCTTTGACGCGTGCTGTCCGGTCTGCCGAGGTGCCGGAGTATGCCGGCGAGCGACACGGACGCGGCCACAGCGTCGCGCAGCTCCGCCGTGCGGGGGCGGTCGCCCACGCGCCGGTATGCGCGGCGCCGGAAGTGCGAAACGTCGATCCCGAAGTGGGCGAAGCGCTTGAAAAGATAGCGACGCAGGGCTCTGTGCGGCGGGGCGCCGAAGAACATGAGGACCTCGTCGATGTCCCCACACATGCGCGCCGCCTCGACGAGCCGTTCGCGCGGGTAACGCGGAGCCGCGCTCACCTCGCACCCCCGTGCCTGACTTTGCCTCGGCCACGGTAACTGTCCGTTGTGGAATGGCAGTTGGGGCAGAGGAAGCGCAGATTGCCGATCCGGTTGTTCCGCCAGTCACCGTCGACGTGATCGACTTCGAGGGGGAGCGGACGGCCTCGCCAGGTCGGTTCGGTGCCGCACACCGCGCACTGCTCCGGGACCTCCATGACTGCCATCGCGCGCCTGAGGCGGTCACTCGGGATCCGTCGTGCCGTGGCCGGGTCCTGTTCGACGAGCAACGCTCCGGGCTGTCGTCGCCGGGTCTCGCCGGCGCGCGAGGGAGGTCTGAAGTGCGAAGTGTCGATGCCGTACGCCTCGATGCGGCGGCTGATGTGCGTGTGATGACCACCGACCACTTCGAGCCCCAGCCGCCTGAGCACCTCGCACACGCTCGTCGAAGCCGCGACCACCGGCTCGAGAACCTCCCGCGTCCACCGGCTCGAGAACCTCCCGCGTCCACCGGGCCCCCTCGCGTTCGAAGTGGGCGGTGCCTATGCCCAGCTTCCGCATCCGCTCGCGTATGTACCGCCGCGACCCGCCCTTTGGGTCGACCCCCAGCCTGGTCAGTGCCTCCGACAAGGTGCGGGAGGAGGCGGCCGCGTCGGCCAGCCTCTCCCGGGTGTACGGGCTCGTGCCCACGATCCCCTCCGTCCCGGCCACGCGTTCGCAGCCCCGTACGGAGTAACGAACCGGATTCCGGACAGTCACCCCCGACATGCGGAACGGCCCGCGCCGGTTGGAGGGCGGATTCCAGGGGGCGCGGGCCGTTCAGAAGGGGGGCGGGAGGGAACTCAGACGCCCAGGTCCTTGATGATCTTGGCGACATGGCCCGTCGCCTTGACGTTGTACAGGGCCCGCTCCACCTTCCCCGCCTCGTCCACGACCACCGTCGAGCGGATGACCCCCGTCACCGTCTTGCCGTACAGCTTCTTCTCGCCGTACGCCCCGTACGCCTCCAGGACCTCCTTGGAGGGGTCGCCCACCAGCGTGACCTTCAGGGACTCCTTCTCGCGGAACTTCGCGAGCTTCTCCGGCTTGTCGGGGGAGACGCCCACCACGTCGTAACCCGCGGCCGCGAGGAGTTCCAGGTTGTCCGTGAAGTCGCAGGCCTGCTTGGTGCAGCCGGGGGTGAGGGCGGCGGGGTAGAAGTACACGATGACCTTGCGGCCCTGGTACGCGGCGAGCGAGACCTCGTTGCCGTCGGCGTCGGGCAGGGTGAAGGCGGGGGCGGTGTCGCCGGGCTGAAGTCGCTCGCTCATGGGGGTTTCCTCCGGAGTGGCCGAGGGGGTGGCGTACACCGACAGAGCCTAATGGGGGCCTGTGACAGTGCATGAGCGGCGGAACTGACAGACTGTGGATGACGGATGACCCCATACGACCACCGGAGGCGGCGCAGTGTCGGATGCCAGGACCCCTGCGCAGATCGAGGCGGACATCAGGAGCCGGCGGGACCAGCTCGCGGTGACCCTCGACGAGATCGGGGTGCGGTTGCACCCGTCCACGATCGTCGGCGACGCGAAGGCCAGGTTCGCCTCGGCCGTGGACCACACGGCCGGGCGCGCGTACGTCGCGGTGAACCGCACGGTGAGCGATGTGAAGGCGCAGTTCGTGTCCGACGAGGGGGCGCCCCGGGTGGAGCGGATCGTGCCGGTCGCGCTCGTCGCGGTGGGGCTTGTGGGGCTGCTGGCCCTGTCGGCGAGGAAGCGCCGGGCCTGACCCTTCGGCGTACGGCCGGCGCGGGTGCGGGTAGGTTCGACCCCGTGAGCGAGAACACCCACGACGACAAGCTGCCCATCCGGATGCTGCACGACCGTGTGCTGGTCCGGTCAGACACGCCCGAGGGCGAGCGGCGTTCGGGCGGCGGCATCCTGATTCCGGCGACCGCCGCCGTCGGTAAACGGCTGGCCTGGGCGGAGGTGGTCGCGGTGGGCCAGAACGTGCGCACCGTGGTGCCGGGCGACCGGGTCCTGTACGACCCCGAGGACCGTGCCGAGGTCGAGGTGCGGGGCGTGGCGTACGTCCTGATGCGGGAGCGCGATCTGCACGCGGTGGCCTCCGAGCGGGTCTCCGAGGACGCGACCGGGCTGTACCTGTAGTGGGCCGGTAGGCGGCTGGGCCTGTGCGAGGGCCGGTGACCGTTGTCACCGGCCCTTTCGCATGCCCTTTGTTACGGTGGAGGGACCCCGACGAGACGCGTCGTACCGGGTCAGGACAAGACGACGCACCCGTGTTCCGTTCCGCGTCTCGGAGGTCCTCATGGCCTGGGTTCTGCTCGTCGTCGCCGGTCTGCTCGAAGTGGGCTGGTCGATCGGGATGAAGTACACCGACGGTTTTACCCGCCCGCTGCCCAGTGTGCTCACGGGGTTGGGGATCGTCGCTTCCATGGTGCTGCTGTCGCAGGCCGCCAAGTCGCTGCCGATCGGTACCGCGTACGGCGTGTGGGTGGGGATCGGCGCGGCGGGTGCGGCGGTGCTCGGCATGGTGGTGCTGGGTGAGCCGGCCACCGCCGCCCGGATCTTCTTCGTGTGTCTGCTGCTCGTCGCCGTCGTGGGGTTGAAGGCGACGAGCGGGCACTGACGGCTCAGCGCCACGCCTTTTGACGCGGGCCCGGCCCGGCTTGACGCGGGCCCGGCCCGGCGCGCTATTGGCTGCGCCAGCCGCGGGGGCGGTCGGCGAGGCCGTTCGGGGTGCCGCCCGTCCCTTCGACCGTGCCGGCGTTGGTGCCGGCGTTGTCGGCGCCGCCCTGGGTCTGGCCCTGGTCCTGCCCCTGGGTCTGTCCCTGCGTCTGGCCTTGTGTCTGGCCTTGGGTGGGGCCTTGGTTCTGGCCGCCGTTGACGGTGCCGCCGTTGTCGGCGCCGCCCTGGGTCTGGCCCTGGTCCTGCCCCTGGGTCTGGCCCTGGTTGCGTCCGCCCGTCTGGCCCTGGTTCTGGCCTTGGGTGCGACCCTGGTTCTGGCCCTGGGTCTGCCCTTGGTCGCGTCCGCCGGTCCGACCCTGGTCCTGCCCTTGGGTCTGGCCTTGGTCCTGGCCCTGTGTCTGGCCCTGGTCGCGGCCGGGGGTGGGGGACTGGAAGGGGTTGGGCGTGGGGGGTTCGACGGGGGTGTTGGCGCCTTCCTGGAGTTCCAGGTCGAAGTCCTTGGCCTCGCTGCCCTGGAGGGCGCCCTTGGTGTACTGGGCCCAGATCTGCGCGGGCGGGCCGCCGCCGTTCATGCGGGGCAGGCCCAGTGCCCCGTACAGGGGTTGCTGTACGGCGGTGTCGGGGTCGGCGCCCATCACGGCGACGACGGTGGCCAGGTCCGGGGTGTAGCCCGCGAACCAGGCGGCCTTGTCCTGTTCGGCGGTTCCGGTCTTGCCGGCGGCGGGCCGTCCGGAGGCCTGTGCGGCGGTGCCGGTGCCGCCGTCGACGACGCTCTGGAGCATGGACGTCGTGGTGTCGGCGGCCTCGCGGCTGACGGCCTGTTCGGCGTCCTGGGCGGGCAGTTCGGTTGTCTCGCCGTCCTTGGTGACGGATTCGACCATCGTGTACGTGCCGTGTCGGCCGTGGCCCGCGAGGGTGGCGTACGCCTGCGTCATGTCGAGGACGCTCGCGGTGGAGGGGCCGAGCGCGATCGAGGGGGACGCGGTGAGGTCGGGGGTGTCGGCGGGGATGCCGAGGTCGATCGCGGTCTGCTTGACCTTGCTGGGCCCGACGTCGACGGCCATCTGCGCGTACACGGCGTTGACGGACTTGTCGGTGGCGGTGCGGACGGTGATCTGTCCGTAGGAGGCGTCGTCCTCGTTGGCGGGGTTGTAGGGGGTGCCCTTCCAGCCCTGCACGGTGCGCTTGTTGGTGCCGTCGTAGACGGTGTTGGGGGTGATGGGGCGGCCGTCCTGCGTCCTGGAGTCGTTGACGACCGCCGAGGTGAAGACGAACGGCTTGAAGGTGGAGCCCACTTGGAAGTCGCGCCGGGTGGCGTTGTTGACGTACTGCTTGGTGTAGTCGATGCCTCCGTACATCGCGAGGACCTTGCCGGTGGCCGGGTCGATGGAGGCACCGCCGACGCGTACGTTGCGGTCGGCCTTGCGGACGCTGCTCAGCTTGGAGTTGACCTTGTCGTCGACGGCCTTGACGAAGGCGTCCTGCTTGTCCTTCTGGATGGTGGTGGTGATGCGATAGCCGCCGGTGGCCAGGGTGTTCTCGTCGATGATCTTGTTGCTGGTGAGGTAGTCCTTGACCGCTTCGACGAGGTAGCCGCGCTGGCCGGCGAGGCCGGCCCGGGTCTTGGCCTTGCCGGGGACGGGGAAGGTGGTCGCGGCCCGCTCGGTGGCGCTGAGCCACTTCTTCTTGACCATGCCGTCCAGGACGTAGTTCCAGCGGGCCAGCGCGCGCGGCTTGTTCTGGGGGTGGGCGATGACGTCGTACGCGCTGGGGGAGTTGAGCAGGGAGGCGAGGTAGGCGCCTTCGCCGGTGGTGAGCTTCTCGACGTTCTTGCCGTAGTACGCCTGGGAGGCGGCCTGGATGCCGTAGGCGTTGCGGCCGAAGTAGCTGGTGTTGAGGTAACCGGCGAGGATGTCGTCCTTGCTCTGTTCGCGATTGAGCTTGATCGCGATGAAGAACTCCTTCACCTTGCGGGTGACGGTCTGTTCCTGGCCGAGGTAGTAGTTCTTGACGTACTGCTGGGTGATGGTGGAGCCGCCCTGGGTGCCCTTGCCGGTGAGGGTGTTCCAGGCGGCGCGCACCATGGCCTTGGGGTCGACGGCGCGCTCGGAGTAGAAGTCCCGGTCTTCCGCGGCGAGTACGGCGTGCTGCACGGTGAGCGGGACCTGGGCGAGCTGGATGTTCTCGCGGTTGACCTCGCCGTCCGAGGCGAGCTGGCTGCCGTCGGCGTACAGGAAGACGTTGGACTGGGCGGTCGCCCCGGCGTTGGCGGCGGGGATGGACACGAGCATGTACCCGGCGACGAATCCGCCGATGAGCAGCAGCGCGCAGAACAGGAACAGGCCGAGCACGAGGCGCCAGCGCGGTACGAAGCGGCGCCATCCGGTGCGCCGGGGCCGCTTCCGGCCGGACGCCGCTTCCTGCTCGGCGGCCGCCCCGGCGGATGCCCCTTGACCGGTGGGCTCACCGGCGCCCGGGTCATCGGCGCCTGGGCCGGGGCCCCTGGGCTCGCCGGGGCCGGAGCCCTGGGACCGGCCGGGGTCGTCGGTCCCGCCGGAGTCGGCCGTGCGATCCCGGGGGGCCCATTGCCGCGGCGCCTCGCGCCTGGGCTCGGGGGGCTCCGGCTGCTCGTCGTCGCTCATGTCTCTCCGGCCGTCGCATCTCGGGTCGTGTGCGGAACGTATGGGGTGATCCACGCTGTAAGGACATATTGCATGCCGCGTCACGGAAATTCCGTCGCGAAGGGCCGTGCGGCTGGGCTAGGCTCCCGCGCTTCGGTGTCGACGGCGGGAGGGCGTTCGTGCGGCTGTACGGGGTCGTGGCGGCGGGTGGGTTCCGGCGCTATACGACGTACCGGGTCGCCACCGCGGCCGGAGTGTTCACCAACACGGTCTTCGGCGTGATCGTGGCGTACACCTATATAGCCCTGTGGGACCAGCGCCCCAACCTCGGTGGTTACGACCAGTCCCAGGCCCTCACCTATGTGTGGGTCAGCCAGGCCATGCTGATGACGGTGAATCTGTTCGGCGGCGGCTTCGCGGACGAGTTGGTGGAACGCATCCGTACGGGTGACATCGCGATCGACCTCTACCGTCCGGCCGACCTCCAGCTGTGGTGGCTGTCGGCCGATCTGGGCCGGGCGCTCTTCCACTTCCTGGGGCGCGGTGCGGTGCCGCTCGCCTTCGGCGCGCTGTTCTTCGATCTCGCGCTGCCCGCGAACCCGGGAACGTGGCTCGCCTTCCTCCTCGCGGTCCTGTTCGGTGTGGTGGTGAGTTTCGCGCTGCGCTTTTTGGTGGCGCTCTCGGCGTTCTGGCTGCTCGACGGGGCCGGCGTCTCCGCGCTGGTCTCGATCGCGGGCCTGTTCTTCTCCGGGATGCTGCTGCCCCTCAACGCCTTCCCCGGTCTGCTCGGCGAGGTGGCCCGCGCCCTGCCGTGGTCCTCGCTGCTCCAGATCCCGGTGGACGTCCTGCTGGGCCGCCACCACGGCTGGGGCCTGCTCGGCGCCTACGGGTTCCAGCTCGGCTGGGCGGCGGTGCTGCTCGGTGCGGGCCGGCTGCTCCAGTCGGCGGCGGTACGCAGGGTGGTGGTTCAGGGTGGCTGAGCCGGGGGCGGGACGGCGTACACGGCCGGGTGTGTGGGCCCCGTACGCCATGGCGGTACGCGGGAGGGTGGTGGACGGTGGCTGAGCCGGGGACGGGACGGCGGGCGCCGCTGGGCGTGTGGGCCACGTACACGATGATCGCCGGGATGTGGATCCGCTCCACACTCGCCTATCGGGCGTCGTTCGTGATGATGCTGGTCGGCAACTTCCTGGTGACGGCCTTCGACTTCGTCGTGATCGTCCTGATGTTCTCGCAGGTCCGCTCGCTCGGCGGTTACTCCTTCGCCGAGGTGGCCTTCCTGTACGGCACGTCGACGACGGCGTTCGGGCTCGCGAACGCGCTGCTCGGCTCGATCGACAAGCTGGGCGCGCGGGTGCGCGACGGCACGCTCGACACGCTGCTCGTGCGCCCGGCGCCGGTGCTGGCGCAGGTCGCGGCCGACCGCTTCGGCCTTCAGCGCCTGGGCCGTCTCCTCCAGGGCCTCATGGTGCTGGCCGGTTCGGTGGCGGCCCTGGACGTGCACTGGACGGTCGTGAAGGCGCTGCTCGTGCCGGTGATGCTGCTCAGCGGCACCGCGATCTTCTGCGCGGTGTTCGTGGCGGGCGCGGCGTTCCAGTTCTGGGCGCAGGACGCGGCCGAGGTGCAGAGCGCGTTCACCTACGGCGGCCAGACGCTGCTCCAGTATCCGCCGACGGTGTTCGCCAAGGACATGGTGCGCGGGGTCACCTACATCCTGCCGCTGGCCTTCGTGAACTGGCTGCCCGCGCTGTACATCCTGGGCCGCCCCTACCCGCTGGACCTGCCGACCTGGCTCGCCTTCGCGCCCCCGCTGGTCGCGGCGGTCTGTCTGGCACTGTCGGGCCGCGCGTGGCGGACAGGGCTCCGTTCGTACCGCAGCACAGGGAGCTGACACTCGGCTCCCACTCGAACGCATGAGCTCCAACTCGTATGACGGACAAGGGAGTTGACGTGACAGGCCCGGACCACGGTCTGATCGAACTCGACGGCGTGGAGAAGGTCTTCGACGTACGCCGCAAGACGGGACGGCTGCGTCGCGAGAAGCGGCAGGTCAGGGCGGTGGACGGGATCAGCTTCCGGGTGCCGCGCGGGGAGATGGTGGGCTACATCGGCCCGAACGGCGCCGGAAAGTCCACCACCATCAAGATGCTGACGGGCATCCTCACGCCGAGCGCGGGCCGTCTGCGGGTCGCTGGCCTCGACCCCTCGCGCGAGCGCACCCGGCTCGCCCAGCGCATCGGGGTGGTGTTCGGCCAGCGCACCACCCTGTGGTGGGACCTGCCGCTGTACGACTCCTATCGGCTGGCCCACCGGATGTACCGCATCCCGGACGCGCGCTTCCGCGAGAACCTGGACCGCTGCGTCGAACTCCTCGACCTGAAGGCCCTGTTGGACGTCCCCGTACGCCAACTCTCCCTGGGGCAGCGGATGCGCGGGGACATCGCGGCGGCCCTGCTGCACGATCCGGACGTCCTGTACCTCGACGAGCCGACGATCGGCCTCGACGTCATCAGCAAGGCGAAGGTGCGTGAGTTCCTGCGCGAGCTGAACACCGAGCGCGCCACCACCATCCTGCTGACCACCCACGACCTGACCGACATCGAGCAGCTCTGCCGGCGCGTGATGGTCATCGACCAGGGGCGGCTGATGTACGACGGGGCGCTCGCCGGTCTGCACGAGGCGGGCGAGAGCGAACGCACCCTGGTGGTCGATCTGGAGCGCGAACTCCCGCCGGTGGAGGTCGAAGGCGCCCGGGTGGTGAAGGTGGAGGGGCCTCGCCAGTGGCTCGCCTTCCCGGCGTCCGCGTCGGCCGCGCCGCTGGTCGCGCACATCGCGCGGGCGTATCCGCTGGTGGATCTCTCGGTGCGCGAGCCGGACATCGAGGCCGTCATCGCGCGAATGTACGAGGGGCGCGGCCTTTAAGGGGGAGGCCTTCACTAGGCTTCACGCCATGACGAGTGAACCTAGGGGTGGGGCGCCGGAGATGCGCGCATCGGACGCCGAGCGGGAGCGGGTCGCCGAGTCGCTGAGGGACGCCCTGGCCGAGGGGCGCCTCGACATGGACGAGTTCGAGCAGCGCCTGGAGGCGGCCTACACGGCGCGTACGCACGGGGAGTTGGAGCCGCTCGTCCGCGACCTGCCCGCCCCGGGCACACCGGGCCCCGCGGCTCGCTCCGCCCGCCGCCCGGAGGACGAGGCCGAGGTGCACTGGCCCGCGCGCATCGGCCACCCGCCCACCTCCAAAGGAGGCTTCGCCCTGTGGGGCGGCTTCAGCCGCAAGGGCACCTGGACGGTGGCCAGGAAATTCACCGCGTTCGCGATGTGGGGCGGCGGCGACATCGACCTGCGCGAGGCCCGCTTCGAGGCCCGCGAGACGGTGCTGCGCGTCTTCACGATCATGGGCGGCATCGGCGTGACCGTACCGCCGGAGCTCCACGTCCAGGTCAAGGGCTTCGGAGTCATGGGCGCGGTGGGCGGCTCGAAGGCCAACGGCGAGGGCACACCGGGCTCCCCCCACGTCACGATTGTGGCGTTCGCCCTGCTCGGCGGCATCGGAGTGGACCGCAAGCCGAGAAAGGCGCAGAGGGAGCGGCTGCGGGCGGAGCGGGAGCGGGAGCGGCGGGAGCGGCTGGAGGGCAAGGGGCGCAAGGAGCTGGGGTAGGCCCGGCTCGGTCACGCGAACGAGTGGTCGTACGCGCGCACGGGAACTGAACGGGCACGCCGTGAGTACTTCCTGTAGAGGTCGTACGGAAGGGGCCGTGACCGGCGGGTCGGCCGTACGGGGTCGTGAACGATCGGGGCGTGGGTACGCGCGGACAGGTGGAGCCAATGGAACGTACGAGGACGGGGCCGGACGCCGAGGTGGCGCTCGCGCCGGACGGGTCCGCGCGCACGCCCCGCTCGTCCCCCTTCGCCTACACGGCGGCGGACGAGGAGAAGCGGCGCGGTGTGCGCCGCATGAAGGCCACCGCGACCGGGCTGCTGCTCCTGGTCGCGATCGTCTTCGGCCTTGCCACGTGGGCGGACCGCTCGGGCGCGGGCGCCTGGGCGGGGTATGTGGCGGCGGCCGCCGAGGCGGGCATGGTGGGCGCGCTGGCCGACTGGTTCGCGGTGACGGCCCTGTTCCGCCGGCCCCTGGGCCTGCCGATCCCGCACACGGCGATCATCCAGAACAAGAAGGACCAGTTCGGGGCCTCGCTCGGCACGTTCGTGGGTGAGAACTTCCTGTCGACCGACGTCGTCCGCACCCGTCTCCAGGCCCTCGGCATCGGCCGCCGTCTCGGCACCTGGCTCGCGGCGCCCGAGCACGCGGACAGGGTCACATCGGAGCTGGCCACGGCGTTGCGCGGGGCGCTGACGGTGCTGCGGGACGCCGACGTGCAGGCGGTGGTGGGCGAGGCGATCACCCGCCGGGCGGACGCGGCGGAGATAGCGCCGGGCCTCGGCAAGGCGCTGGAGAAGATCGTCGCGGACGGCAGCCACCGCAAGGCCGTCGACCTGGTGTGTGTACGCGCCCACGACTGGCTGGTGCTGCACGGCGACTCGGTGATGGACGCGGTTCAGGGCGGCGCCCCCGGCTGGACCCCGCGCTTCGTGGACCGCAAGGTGGGGGAGCGCGTCTACCGGGAGCTCCTGCGCTTCGTGACCGAGATGCGCGACATGCCGGCCCATCCGGCGCGTGGCGCCCTGGACCGCTTCCTGGCGGACTTCGCGGCGGACCTCCAGTGCGACTCGGAGACCCGGCTGAGGGTGGAGCGCTTCAAGTCGGAGATACTGGCGCGCCCCGAGGTGCAGGACATCATCGCCTCGGCGTGGTCCGCCGTACGCTCGATGATCATCGCGGCGGCGGAGGACGACCACAGCGAACTGCGCCTGCGCGCAAGGGCGTCCCTGCTCTCCCTGGGCACCCGCCTCTCGACCGACCCCCGCCTCCAGTCCAAGCTGGACGGCTGGCTGGAGGACGCGGCGGCGTATGTGGTGTCCACCTACCGCGCCGAGATCACGTCCCTGATCACGGACACGGTGGCCTCGTGGGACGCGAACGACACCTCCCGCAAGATCGAGGCGAACATCGGCCGCGACCTCCAGTTCATCCGCATCAACGGCACGGTGGTGGGGGCGCTGGCGGGGTTGCTGATCTATACGGTGTCGCATGTGGTGGGGGGGTAGGGGGGGCCTTGGGCGCCAGGGGTGGCCCCATGTCTCGCTGCCGGGCCGCGCGACGGGGCGGGTTCTGAGGTAGCTCGGGTCTCGCTACCGGGTCGGGCGATGGTGGTGGGCGCTGAGGTAGCCGGGGGGTCCCGGTCTCGCGGGGTGAGCCATGCCGGCGTGCCGGCCAGGACCGTGCGGCGGGCCATCGCCCTGGGGGGCGACCCGGGCGGGGGAACGACCCCGCCGGACGCATGGCCGCACTGCCTGTCCCTGCTGTGTGCGGCCATGCACCCGACTGCCGTGGGGAGGCACCCCTATATACGGGGTGGGGGCCGTTCCCACTCATCGATGTGGGAACGGCCCCCAAGCCCCGCCCTACTGCCCTGAGTTGCGGGTGACGGCCCAGGAGGCGAGGGCGACCGTGCCGGCCACGCCGAACACGGAGGGCCAGGCGCCGACCTTCTTGGCGAGCGGGTGGGACCCGGCGAAGGCGGCGACGTAGGCCCCGGTCAGCCCGACGGCCGCCTTGGTCCCGGCGGCCTGCTGCCACTGCCGAGCCGCCACCGCCCCGGCCGCGGCAAGCGCCACCCCACCGAGGGGCCGCTTCTTGGTCCACCGGGCCACCCCATACCCCCCGATGAGCCCACCGGCCGCGATCACAGCCGCGGGAACTTTCGCCATGGTTTGCCTCCTGTCGTACGGTTTCTTCGAGGCTAGCTCGCGCGGGCTGTGGGGGCGGAAGGGGTCCCGGGCTGCGCGCGAACTGACTGTGGCCTTTGAGGCGCCGACGAGGCGGCCGGCGTCCTCCTGAGGCGTACCCTTGCGGGCTCGCAGTTTGCCTAGGGGCGTACCGAGCTGGCGCCGACGGGTGGCTGTGGTGGACATCCAACGGCCTCCGGCACTGGTTTGGACACTCCAACGGCGCCAACAGGCTTACGGATTTCGGAACTTGATCAGTGTGAGACTCACCGTAGGGCGCGGGGCGTGGGGTGTCGGCAGCGCTGAGCAGTTACTGCTGACTCGCTTAGGGCGAGATGCGCGCCGATGAGAGCCGACTGTCCGTCCTGGAGGCGGCCGCTGTTGAGGTCTCGTCGCGAACTTTCTCCACCGGGTGGTGCCCGAGGATGCGACGAAAACGACGAAGACGAGGTGCTGGGCAGCGCCTAGGCACGCTCGCCCGGACGGGCGGTGGGCTACCTCACAGCCATGCGGAGTATCGATGTGGCGTCGTCTGGCAATCCGCGCTGGTGCAGCTCCAGGGCCATCTGGATGACTTCCCGATCTGAGTGCTCGCGCACGTACATGAGCCCCAAGGTGTCGGCGAGTTGGGGCTGCTGCTGGATGCGCAGGGTGGTTAGTGAGACGGCCGCCTCGAGCGGGGTCAGCTTTCCGACGGTGTCGTTCAAGACGGCCAGAGCGGCGTCGGCATGCCCTTCCTGCCGGAATCGTGAGGCGGCAGCGGCAATCTTCGTGGCGCCCGCAACATCACTCGCCTGTCGCTGCCGGTCCCCTCCAGTGCGGGGGACCGGCAGCGACGCTGCTCGTCTTCGTGCGGTGGCCAGTGATGCTTGCAGGCCGGCTTCGGACTTCCGGAGGCGCTCGTTCTCCTTGTGGAGACTGCTGTTGTCGCTTCGTAGAGTGTCGTTGTCGCTTCGGAGGTTGGAACACGTCATGCAAAGGGTCAGTTCGGCCTGTTCGTGAGCTTTGACTGCTTCCTCTTTCGTCAGGCCTACTGCCGCCTCTGATCCTGCGGCGGCGAGTGCGAGGTCGTACATGAGTGTGACTAATCGAAGAGGCGGCACGCGAACGCCGTTGAGATACCGGGAGATCGCACTCGCGTTAGTCCGGTAGTTGTGACGGCCCAGCAGGCTGGCGGCCTCGTTGAGCGTTCGTGCACCGGTCTGCACATGTAGCTCACCCAGGGTGTGTGCCAGGTGCTGTCTGCCCTTGGGGAGGTCGGGGCTGATCCTCGTTCCCACTTGCCCGGCGCGCATGCGACTCCTTCTTCCCTATGACTGCTGCGGGTTGGGCGCCTAGGCCCGTCCTCTGTGATGGTTGGGTCTTGCCGTCTTTGTGCGCAACATGTTTCTTCGCTGGACTTCAGGCCGGTCCAGCGGCGTCAATTGATCTCCAAGGATGCACCGGCGCCGCCCGGTTGGCACGTGACGTACAGACACGTTCCGCCTGCCCGCCTGCCTGGTACGCCAGGCAGCATTCCCGTGTGGTCGTGACGCAAGGAACGGAGAGCGATATGACGCTGCCCTCTTGGCAGGACACGAAGCTCGGCGGCAAGATCCGTGCCGCCCTGTGGTTGGAGACCGAAGTCGGGGTGGGAAACACCTTCACCAAAGCTGAGCTCCGCAAGGCGTTTCCCGAGGTTGCGCAGATCGACCGACGCCTGCGGGACCTGCGGGACTTCGGCTGGCGGATTGACACGAGCCGCGACGACCCGGCGCTGAAGCAGGAGGAGCAGCGGTACGTCGCCAAGGGCGCAGAAGTGTGGATCCCCGGCCAGGCAAAGACTGCCAAGCACAAGAACAGCCTGAGTGCTGCGCAGAGGACCAAGATCATGGCTGACGACAACTTCCTCTGTCGTACCTGCGGGATTGGTTCTGGCGAGCCGTACGAGGACGACAAGGACGTGCTTTCGCACCTGAACGTCGCCCGGCGGGAGGTCGTGCTCCCGGGAGGCGCCATCGAATTCCAGATGGTCACGGAGTGCAAGAGGTGCGGAAGCGCGGGCACGAAGCAGGTTGACCTGGCGGCCTTCCTGGGGCAGGTGGAAGGACTCTCGGCTCTGGAGCAGCAGGTTTTCGCAAGCTGGATTGCCGCGGACCAGCGGACGCGCGGGGCTATGGAGAAGCTGTGGGGCATTTTCCGGACGCTGCCGGTCGCTTCGCGTGAGGCTGTCCGGCAGGCCGTCGCCGGGGACAACAAGTAGATGAAGTGAAGGGGAAGGGTGGCAACGTGTTCCGGGAATTTCAGGCACCGCCGCGTGCCGACGAGTTTAGTGAGCTGATCAAGAAGAGGCTTGAGGAGGTGAAGGACGCGGGCGGGACCAGGGAGACCGTCACCGTCGAGTGGAGCGGCCAGCCACTGCACGTAGAAGTCGTTGACCTGCCGCTCGACAGTCTCTACTTCAATCCCGGTACGCACCGGATCCGAGCTCAGCGCAGCCACGATCCTGTCAGGGATAAGGCCCTGGAGAGCGACCCGTGGAGCGCGGAAAGTCAGGCGTACTTGAAGTACTTGCTTCAAGCCGAGCCGGCCAATCCTGACATGCGGGACACTGCGTTCGACAAGCTCAAGGAGAGCCTTGAGCAGTTCGGGCAAAACGATCCTGGGCTGGTAACGCACCACGGGGTCCTCGTCAACGGCAACACCAGAGCCGCCGCTCTGCGGGAGAGCGGCGTGCAGTCCATGCGGGTTGGCGTGTTGCCGGCATCCTTCACCTGGGCAGACATCAACTCCGTCGAGCTTTCGCTTCAGCTGCGCAAGGATCACCGCCGCGACTACTCGTACATCAACCGGCTGCTGGCTATGGAAGAGCAGGCTCAACTGGGCCGGACCCCTGAGGTGATCGCAAAGGAATTCCGGATTCAGGTCAAGACCTATCATCAGGAACGGTGGATCCTCGGCACTATCCGCGAACTGATCGAGCGCAGCAGGAACGGGAGTGCCGCTCTGCGGCTGGTCGACTTCGAGGATGACCAGGAGAAGCTGAAGGAGCTGGAAAGGCTTTTCAAAAAGCTCTCTACCGTTGAGCCTGACGAGGCTGAGGTGATCAAAGAATGGCGCCTTGCAGCCATGCTGCTCGACTTCGCTAAAACCGACGTCCGCCACATCGACGAGCATTTCGCGAAAGCGGACTACCTGGCCAGGGTGCTGCCGGCGACGCTGGCGTCCTCAGAGGCTGGTGCGGAGGCCGTCATGGTCCCTGGCCTCGGGGTTGCAGTCCCGGGAGCCTCAAACCGTGTGGCGGCAGCGCGAGCCCTCAACGACAAGATTCTCAAGGCTAAGGCTTTGGGGGTGGCAAAGGGGCCGGACGTTTCTGATGTGAACCGGCAGGAAGCACGTGCTCTGGTTGTGGAAGCGAAAGACGCCTTCGACAAGGCGATTGATGATGCCGGCCGTGATGCGCGCGTGCGGAAGCGGAAACAGCTCGCGCCGGCCCGTCTCGCGGATGCCTGTGCAGACATCGACCAGTGTGTTGTTGAACTGGTCCAGGCCCGGGCGGCGCGAAGCCTTGATGAAGACGCCTTCGATGACGCAGTGGTCCAGTTGCGGGCAAGCCTGAGCAAGCTCGCCCAGCAGGCGAAAAGGATGAAGGGAGCGCCTGGTGATGGCGTTTCCTGGCTCGTCGATGCAGTCTCGGAGGCCAAGGAGTGACTGCGGGGACAGCTGAAGGGCCTTCTCTGAGCCTTGCATTTGATGAGAGCCGTACCAAGGTGGTTCTCAGGGCAGCGGAGAGCCACCGGGGCGAGCTGGTCCAGCTGGTCGGTCGTTTTCGCACGGGCGGCCAGCTCGGTCCTTTGGCTGCGGCTGTTGACCTCGATGACTTGCTCTCTGCCGTAGCAGAGGTCGCCGCTTGGTCTGATCCGTCTGGCGTGGAGTGGGCCGCGGATCTCCGGAGCTTGGTACTCGGTAACCTGCGGGACGCCGCAACGGTAGAGAGCAGGCTCAACGCTGATGGTGCGGCGGGCGAGGTTCTGGCTGATGACGTACCGCGTCTGCTCGGGGAGGAGTGGATCGCAGAGCTAGGAGAGTTCCAACGACGTGACATCGCCAAGCTGCTCTCACTTCAGCACGGTGCGAACTTCAGTGTTCCTGGCGCCGGCAAAACCCGCTCAGCGCTTGGGGTGTATGCCGCGCAGAAGACCCTGGGGCATGTCAGGCGACTTTTGGTGGTGTGTCCGAAGTCAGCTTATGAGTCATGGCAGTACGAGACAGCAGTCTGCTTTCGGCATCGGCTCCGTCCGCACGTGCTTGACGGCTCGCTGGATGAGTGGGCTGAAGTCCTGATCGTCAACTACGAACGCTTGGACAGGTCGCTCACCACGTTGGCTTCCTGGCTGAAGGCCGAACCCGCAATGATCATCCTCGACGAGGCCCATCGGATGAAGCTTGGGGCACGGGGAACGTACGGAGCTGCCTGTATGGCTCTTGGCCCCCTGGCGCAGAGGCGGTTGATCCTCACTGGCACCCCTGCTCCCAACGGCTCGAAGGATTTGGAGAACCTGCTGGGCTTCGTCTGGCCGGGGCAAGGACAGCGTTCCGTGGCGCGCGCGGTAGCTGGTGGGGACCTTGCGTATGCCAGCGTCGCCCTGAAGCCGCTGTTTGCCCGCACGACCAAGCTGGAGCTGGGGCTTCCTCCGATGGAGCTACGCATGCGGTACCTGGATCTTCCGCCGCTGCATGCAGACATCTATGCATCTTTGGTTGGCGACCCCGACTCCAGAGGTTCAAGTGACGACCTCAGCTCGCTGGGTAAGACTGCGCTGCGCTTGCTGATGGCAGCGACCAGCCCGGCGCTGCTTTTGGACGGTGGCAGCCGTTATGAGCCCCTGGCCTATCAGCTGCCGCCTCTGGAGATTCCTCGCGGGCACTCCCTGTACGCCCTCATGCAGCGCCTGCCGAGCTATGAGCTATCACCTAAGTACCAGGAGACGGCTGCAATCGTGGCAGAGAATGCGCGGCTTGGTAGAAAAACAATAGTCTGGACCACGTTTGTCCGTAGCTTGACCACTCTGAGCAGGCTGCTGGATGGGTTTGCGCCGGCGGTCGTCTATGGCGGAACCCCTGACCGAGATGAGCAGCTTCGAAGGTTTCGGGAGGATTCCAGCTGTAAAGTCCTGATCTCCAATCCGGCCACCCTCGGGGAGGGCATCAGCCTGCATCAGGTGTGCCACGACGCCGTGTACGTGGATCGCGACTTCGTCGCAGGACGCTTCTTGCAGAGCCTTGACCGTATCCACCGGTTGGGCCTGGGCCCGGACACCGAGACTCGTGTCACGGTTCTCGCGGTTCGGGACACGATCGATGAGGTCGTAGAGGCGCGGCTTGATCAAAAGCTTGAGTTCATGGGCAAGATCCTTGATGATCCCTCGGTCCAGCAGCTCTCTGACCTGCAAGAAGAGCCGTCCGTCGCGGCCGGCCTAGCGCCGACGGACGTGGAGGCACTCCTGCGCCACATGGGACGTGCTGGGTAGGTGCTGCGTAGGCTGGTGCCGTCCGTCGACCCAATCAGACGGACGGCACCTGGCCGTGCTGTAAAACTGGTGAGGATCGAGTAGCCCCCTGCTGCCTCTGCGAGGCAGGGGCTTCAATTGCGCCACACCACGAGGAGTCCACACATGGCCGCCGTGCGGAAGCCACGACCGCAGTTCGACGAGCCCCTCACCTCGGTCGAGATCTGTGCCGGAGCAGGTGGACAAGCCTCGGGTTTGCACAACGCCGGGTTCGATCATCTAGCGCTCGTTGAGTGGGATGAGAACGCAGTCAAGACCCTCAAAGCCAACGTGAAGTCTTGGCCTGGATGGGACAAAGCCAAGGTCGACGCGCTCCGGCCGAGCGACGTGAAGGATTTCGCGGATTCCGCAGAATTGAAAGAAATTATGGAGAGCGACCGACGAGTTGATTTGTTGGCCGGTGGAGTCCCTTGTCCTCCGTTTTCTCTGGCTGGGCGGCGTCTCGGAGCCGATGACGAGCGGGACCTGTTTCCCGATATGCTTAAAATTGTCGCCAAGCTCAGGCCTCGGGCAATAATGATTGAAAACGTGCGAGGGATTTTGGAGCCTCCCCATGTTTTCATCGACTATCGCCGTCAAATCGTGAATGAACTTCACGGGCTAGGCTATAGGGTGCCGCTGGTCGATAGTGAATGGACTGTGGAAAAGCAGGATAGGGAAATGCGGCGTGTTTGGCGGCGTATCGATGCCAAGCATTTTGGCGTTCCGCAGTTGCGCCCGCGTGCCATTCTTGTCGCTATCCATAATGATGTTCCCCAAGGTTCCGACTTCGTCTGGCCGCTTGAGGGCCGCGGTGATGCTGCCACGGTCTTCAAGAAGTTGGAGAAATCCATGGAAGAGCGGTTCCGGAATTATTTGTTGCTAAACGAAGACGGAAACAAGGCTGTCGCGGGGGAGCGGAGTGGGCAGGATGCGCTAAATGCGTGGCGCGAAAAAGCGCGGCGTGCGCAGCTTACGAGCTCCGGGGGTGTAGCTCCTACGCTGGTGGGAGGCTCCAGGAAGCATGGCGGGGCTGACCTTGGGCCGAGCCGTGCTAAGCGGGCCTGGGAGCTCATGGGAGTCGACGGCAATGGGGTTGCGAATGATGAGGAGCACTGCGACCCGCGGCGAGATCTCTTTCGTCCGGCGGGCCCGATGCTCACTGTAGAGCAAGCCGCGATCATCCAAGGTTTTTCTCCGAAATGGAAATTTCAGGGAAAGAAGACGGCTAAGTACCGTCAGGTGGGCAACGCATTTCCCCCTCCGGTGGCTGAGGCTGTTGGCCGTGCTATTGCTGCCGTATTGCGGCCGCAAAAGAGCGGCGAGCTCTTGAGTGGCTACGTGATGGAGGAAGGGGCTCCTGCGGAGGAGCCGGAGTTTTCTCAGCTAGCTATCCCGGTGGAGAGCGCGTTCGTCGCTGCGTCTTCGCGAGAGCACCGTAGCGGCGATCTCGTCAGCACATGAGGTTGATGGCTCGTGCTCCCAGAAGCGGAGCACGAGCCATCCGGCTTCTTGCAATCTCTTGTCAGTGTCGCGGTCCCGTGTGACGTTGCGCAGAACCTTGTCCGACCAGTAGCCAGAGTTCGTCTTCGGTGGTACGTAGTGCTCGGGGCATCCATGCCAATAGCAGCCGTCGATGAACACGGCTACTTTGACGGGCCGAAACACCAGATCCGCTGTCCGCCGCAGTTCTGGAAGTGGCCTGGCGGATACGCGATATCGGAGGCCCTTAGCGTGCACGAGGCGCCGTATCAACTGCTCAGGCTTCGTGTCCCTGCTGCGGATCGCCTGCATGTTGCGGCGTCGTGCTGCGGATGAGGCCCAGGAGCCTTCCGGGGCTGTCCACTCGTCGCTGTCCGGCATGAGACAAGGCTAGTCCTGTGGCCTCACAGCTTCGCTCTGTGAGGCCCACGGTGAGAGCTAGTCCGTGATGCTCGGGGGTGCCGGTGTCACCCCTTCCCGTGACAGTCCCCATAGTTGACCCCCGACCCGCACCAGCAGTCCGCGCCTCGGCTCGGGGGCCAGGAGGTGGCTCGGGCTCGGGCGGCGAGGGTGGTGGCGTATTGGGGGAGGAGGTCGGCGTTGGCGGGGGAGGAGGATTCGGAGGCGGCGAAGGCCTCGTAGGAGGGGACCGTGGCGGTCACGATGCCGAGGTTGGGGGTGCCGGCCGCGGCCAGTTCGCGCAGGGACGCCTCGATGTCCAGCAAGTGGGCGGCGTGGGTGGGGTATTCGGACTGAAGCTCCGGGTACGCCGTGAGGAGTTCGTCCAGTTCATGTTCCGGCCAGTGCAGGACCGCGACCGGGAACGGGCGGGACAGGGCGAGCCGGTAGTTGCCCAACTCGGCGCGCAGGCGGGCCAGTTCGGCCTGGAGTTCGGCGGGGTCCTCCGAGCCGAGGGACCACAGGCGCTTGGGGTCGTGGAGTTCGTCCAGGGAGATCGGCGCGGTGTGCAGCTCGTCCGCCAGGGTGTCCCAGGTGTCGTGCGGCTGGGCGAGCAGTCGGCGTACCCGGTGGCGCGTGGTCAGCAGGGACTGGGTGCTGTACGGGATGCCGGTGGGGTCGACCGCCGCCTCCGCCACGCCCAGCAGGGTCAGCGCGGTGGTCAGCGAGGCGTGGGCCAGGTCCAGTTCGTCGTGGGCCTCCAGCGTCTCGGCGACGATCCCCCAGGCCGCCGGGTCCAGGGGCGCGGCCGCCCGGATGCCCTCGATGATGGCCCGGGCCTCGGCCTCGTGGCCGTACTCCCACAGGTTCGCCGCCTTGAACGCCTTCACCAGGTGGGGGTGGTCCACCTTCGAGGACGAGGACAGCAGACGGTCGTAGAGCGTGGTGGCCCTGGGGCGGTCGCCCGAGAGCTCCAGGTGGGCCGCGGCCTGGAGGAGCAGGGGCTCCTGGTCCTCCGGGTACTGCGTCGCGGTGCGCAGCAGACGCTCGGCTTCGGCAAGGTGATCGGCAGGCGTGTCGGGGCGCATGAGGGACACCGTACTGCTGTACGGGGGCCCGGCGGAGGGCGCTTTGGGCCCTGGTGGGTCGAGTCCGTCACGTTGCGGGCCTGGTGAGTTGTGGCCCCGCCCCCTACCCTGCGCCCGTGCGCACAGGGATACCGGTGATGGTGCAGGGCGGACGCGGGCGGCGGGTGTGGGCGGCGCGGGGGCTGTGGGCGGGCGCCGAGCTCGCCGTGACGCTCGGGCTCCTGGTCCTGCTGCTCGTCGCCCATCAACTGTGGTGGACCAACCGGGAGGCCCGCGCCGAGGCCGGTCGCACCGTCCACTCCCTTGAGGAGCAGTGGGGGAAAGGGGGGCGGTCCCTCGTCGCGATGCCGCCGGCCGCGGGGGGTGAGCAGCCGGAGGGCTCGGCGTCCGTGGCGCCGGACGAGCGGGTTTCCGTCGGGGAGGGACCCGCGCCCCGGCGTCCCTCCACCGGTACGGGCGCCTCCGGCGCGAAGGGCGGGCCCCGTGGGGACCAGGCGTACGCCGTCATCCGGATCCCCCGCATCGGGGTCACCGCGCCCGTCGCGCAGGGCATCAGCAAGGCCGGTGTCCTCGACAAGGGGTATGTGGGGCACTACGCGCAGAGCGCCCAGCCGGGGGAGGTGGGCAACTTCGCGCTCGCCGGGCATCGCAACACCCATGGGGAGCCGTTCCGCCACATCGACGAGTTGAGGGCGGGGGACCAGGTGGTGGTCGAGACCCGGGACACCGTCTTCACGTATGTGGTCGATTCCGTGCTGCCCCAGACCGCCGCGCGCGACGGCGGGACCATAGCTCCCGTTCCCCGGAGCGATGTCAAGCCCTCGTACGGGTACAGCGAGCCCGGGCACTACATCACGCTCACCACCTGCACCCCCGAGTTCACCTCCACCTACCGGCTGGTGGTGTGGGGCAAGTTGCGGGGAAGCCGGCCGCGCTAGCGTTCAAGGATGCGACGTCGTCGATCTCATGTGCTCTGGCTGGGGGTGCCCTATCTGCTGTACCTGGGGGCGCTGCCCTTCGTGAACAGGGTGCGGCCCGTGGTGCTCGGGCTGCCCTTCCTCTTCTTCTGGCTGCTGATCGCGACTCTGGCCACCCCGCTCGCCATCTGGCTCACCTGGCGGGGCGATACCCGGGGCGCGACCAGGGGCGCGGGCACGGCAGACAGGAAGGGGACGGGCCGATGAGCGATGCCACGGTCGCCACCACCATCTTCGGCGTCTTCATGGCGGGCACGGTCGCCCTCGGACTGTTCGCCGTACGCGGCCGCGGGGGCGGAGGGGGCGGGCTCGCCGAGTGGTCGGTCGGCGGGCGCAGTCTGGGGACCGTGTTCATCTGGGTGCTGATGGCGGGCGAGAGCTACACCAGTTTCAGCTATCTGGGTGCCGCGGGATGGGGATACAACTACGGCGCCCCGGTGCTGTATGTGGTCGCCTACATGTCGTGCGGCTATGCGGTGGGCTATGTGGTCGGGCCCATGTTGTGGGCCTACGCGAAGAAGCACGGACTGGTGGGGATCACCGACATGGTGGCCCATCGCTATGGGAAGCCCTGGGTGGGGGCGCTTGTCGCGCTGCTGGCCACCGTCTTCCTGCTGCCCTACATCCAGTTGCAGATCACCGGCATGGGCGTGGTCGTCTCGACGATCTCCTATGGGGCCATCTCCCTCAACTGGGCTTATTTCATTGCCTTCGCCGTCACCACCGGCTTCGTCGTCGTCAGTGGGCTGCGCGGCAGCGCGTGGGTGTCCGTGCTCAAGGACGTCCTGGTCATCGCCACCCTGGCCTTCCTCGCGATCTATGTGCCGCTGCACTACTTCGACGGCTACGGGGAGTTCGCCGACCGGATCGTGAGCGAGAAGAGCGACTGGCTCACGTTGCCGGGCCACGGCGGGGCGTTCGGGGAGGCGTGGTTCGCCACCACGTCCGTGCTCAACTCCCTCACCGTCGTCATCTTCCCGACCACGGTGGCCGGTTACCTAGGCGCCCGCAACGCCGACGCGCTGCGCCGCAACGCCATGCTGCTGCCCGCCTACAACGTGCTGCTCTTCGTGCCGATGCTGCTCGGCATGGCCGCGATCTTCGTGGTGCCGGGGCTGGCCGGCGCCGACTCGAATCTCGCCCTGTTCAAGCTGGTCGTCGACTCGCTGCCCGCCTGGACCGTCGGACTCGTCGGCGTGGCGGCGGCCCTGTCCTCCATTGTGCCGATGGCGGTGTTCATGCTGGTCATCGGCACGATGTGGGGCCGCAGCGTGCTCTCGCTCGTACCCCGCCTGCGGGAGCGGCAGAAGGTGGCCTCGCAGGTGGTGGTCGTGGTCGCGGGGGCGCTCGCGCTGCTCATGACGTACACCGTGCCCAACACCCTGGTCCGGCTCTCGCTCATCTCCTACGAAGGGATGGCGCAGCTCCTGCCGATGCTGCTTCTGGGCCTGGTGTGGCGGAAGTTGACCCTGATGGGTGGGCTCGCGGGGCTCGCGGTGGGGGTGGCGGCGGTCTGCGGATTCGTCTTCACCGACCACGATCCGGTGTGGGGGGTCAACGCCGGAATCATCGCGCTCGGCCTCAACCTCCTGGTGGCGCTGGCCTGTTCACTGCTCGGGCCGCGGCCGGCGCCGGTCGGTGACGACGTACTGGCGCGCGATCCGATCCATGAGGAGCGTGACGCGCCGGTACGCGGGTGAGGGGAGCGCCCGGGGTTGTCAGGCGCGGGTGCGGGGGCGCAGCAGCGCCGTCAGGGCCGCGGCCACCGCCGCCAGCGACGCGGAGACCACGATCACCGCGTCCGGGCCCGCCGGGGCCACCGCGATGGTGAGGGCGACGCCCGCCGACGAACCGATGTAGCGGGCCGTGTTGCTGGCGCCGGAACCCATCGCCGCACGCTCGGAGGGCACCGACTCGACGGCGAGGCGGGGGAGCGCGGCGTTCAGGAGGCCGCTGCCGATGCCCGCGATCACCAGGCCGGGGATCAGCCGCGGCAGTGGCCCGGCGGTGAGGGCGCCCAGCATCGCGAGGACTCCGGCCGTGTGCAGGACGAAGCCGATGGCGAGCTGGTGGCGGGCGGCGACACGGCCCGCGAGGCGCCTGGCCTGGAGCGCCACCACGAACGCGGAGCCCGACCACAGCACGAACAGCCAGGCCGCGTTCATCGGCGAGGTGCCGAGCGACCGGCTCAGCAGGGCGGGCAGATAGCTGAAGAAGCCGATCACCGAGAGGCCGGTGAACAGGGCGCCCGCCGAGGACACCAGGAAGTCCGCGCGCCGGAAGAGGGCCAGATCGATCATGGGGCTGGTGGCGCGCCGCTCCACGAAGGTGAACGCGGCCGTGAGGACGGCGGCGGCCACCAGGAGCGCGAGTACGCCGGGACGCAGCCAGCCGTCGCGGCCCAGCGTGAGCGCGCCGATCAGGGAGGTGAACGCGAGGGCCAGCGTGAGCGCGGCCGGAGCGTCCGGGCGGCCGCCGCGCGGGGCCCGCGACTCGGTCAGGGCGCGCAGCGCGAACCCGGCGGTCACCAAGGCCGGCACCGCCAACACCCCATATACCAAGCGCCAGTTGAACGTAGTGAGAGCCCCGGCGAGGAGCGGGCCGAGGGCGATGCCGCCGCTGACGAAGGCGCCCCACACGCCGGTCGCGCGGATACGGGCGGGACCCACCGGGAAGGCGGCGACGAGCAGGCCGAGGCTGCTCGCGAGGATGGCGGCCGACGCCATGCCCTGGGCGACCCGGGCGAGGGTGAACGTCAGGGTGGTCGGCGCGAGCGCGCCCAGCGCCATGGTGATGCCGAGGGCGAGGGTGCCGGCCAGGAAGACACGGCGGCGGCCGTGGTCGTCGGCGAGGCTGCCCGCGATCAGGAGCAGCGCGGCGAGCCCGAGCGGGGCGCCGTTGAGCAGCCAGGCCTGGGCGGAGAGCGCGGTGTGGAAGGACGCGGTCATGCTCGGCAGCGTCAGCATCGGGGCGGTGTAGTTCATCAGCGCGACCGTGGTCGCGGCGCTGGTGACGGCGAGCGTGGCGCCGGGGCGCGCCTCGGGCCCCGTTCCGGCGGGCCGGGCGGGGGCGGTGGTGCGTATGGCCTGCGTCATGACGTCCCTCGGGGAGGCGGGGTCCGGATCGGATGCGCGGACGGGGGTGGGCCGGCGGATTTGGGTGCAGGGGCCGGCGGACTTGGGTGCAGGGGGAGCCGCTGCCGTTCCGCGGGGCCGTGAAGGTTCATTGAACGAACTCGCTTGCCCCGACCCTAGCACCGAAGGTTCTTTCATTGAACCCAGTTCGGTAGACTGGCCGCATGGCTCTCCGCAAGGACTACGACCACGCCGCGCAGGAGTGCTCCATCGCCCGCGCGCTCGAAATCGTCGGTGAGCGCTGGACGCTGCTCGTCGTGCGGGACGCGCTCTACGGAGTGCGCCGCTACAACGACTTCCTCGTCCACCTCAAGATCCCGCGCGCCGTGCTCGCCGCCCGCCTCCAGACGCTCACCGAGGCCGGGGTCCTGGAGAAGCGCCGCTACCAGGAGTCGCCGCCGCGCGACGAGTACGTGCCGACGGAACTCGGGCGGGCGCTGTGGCCGGCGCTGCGCGCGCTCGGGCTCTGGGGGCGGGCGTTCAACCCCGACGCACGGCCGATGCGGACCTTCCACCACGCCGAGTGCGGGACCGAGCTCGGGTCGTACGGGGAGTGCCGGGCGTGCGGGCGGGCCGTCGACCCCGAGGACGTCGAGATGCGGCCCGGCGCCGGGCTGGGTCCGGCCGCGGATCCGGTGAGCCGCGCGCTGCGGGCGCCCCGGCGGCTGCTCCAGCCGCTCGTACTCCAGGAGTTGTGAGCGTTCGCGCCGAGCCGCTTCGGGAGCGGCGGAAGGGGTGGAGGGCCCGAACGGGACCCGGCCTTCCGACTACGACCGCTGTTCGAACGTCGTGTATAACGGCTGGAAGGAGAACGGCGGCAGACGAGGGACCGAGGGAGGGCGGCATGAGCGGCGTCATCGCGCGTTGCGCACGGCTTGCCCGGCCGCTGTTCGGGCTCCTTCTCTTCCTGCTCGCCCAGGCCGTCCTCATCGAGGGCGGGATGCTCTCGGCCGCCGTCGCGCTCGCCGCGACCGCCGCCGCCGGTTCCGCGCTCGCCGTATGCGCGACGCTCGCCTCGCGCGCGGTGCCGCAGGTGCCGCGCACCCGGGTGCGCACCGCCATCCGCGACCGGGAGCGGCGTACCGCCTTCCTCGCACAACGCGACCCCGACGCCTCCGGGCGGCCGCGGCCCCGAGCGCCCGGGGCCACCGTCCCGACGGCCGCGTAGGGGCACCTCGTAACACCCCGCTCCTCCCGCCCCACCGGCTCGTCACGCCGACACGTACCTCCCCCATGTGCGCCGCCCCGCGCCGCCACGCGCCTGCGTGCGTCGTGCGCACCGCGCACCCGTGTCCTTCCTGACGAGACCAGACCCCCGGAGGGGTTCCTCATGTTCACGTCCCTCTTCAGCGCCATCGCGAGCCTCGCCGAGCACCTGGCCGACCTGCTCGAACCCGTCTTCCACGGCGCGTCGACGGCTGCCGCGATCGTGCTCTTCACCGCTCTTGTACGTCTCGCTGTTCACCCACTGTCGCGGCAGGCAGCGCGCGGTCAGAAAGCGCAGGCCACGTTGCGGCCGCAGCTCGCGGCGCTGCGCGAGAAGCACGGCAAGGACAGCAAGGCGCTCCAGAAGGCGGTCATGGAACTGCATGCCGCCGAGAAGGTGTCCCCGTTCTCGGGCTGTCTGCCCAGCCTGCTCCAGATGCCCGCCTTCTTCCTGCTCTACCACCTGTTCTCCAGCGCGAGGATCGGCGACCGGCCGAACGCGCTGCTCGACCACACCCTCCTCCAGGCACCGCTCGGCGGACGCTGGACGGACGCGCTCGCACACGGCGGGGCGTTCGGGCCGCAGGGACTGGTGTATGTAGTGCTGTTCGCGATGGTCGCGGCCGTCGCCACCTTCAACTACCGGCGGATGAAGCGGCAGATGGCGGCCAACCCCGTCGCCGTGCCGGGCGGACAGGAGGCGGTGCCGGGGATGGCGGCGATGAACAAGTTCATGCCGC
Organism: Streptomyces sp. ASQP_92; assembly: GCF_025399895.1. Lineage (GTDB taxonomy): Bacteria > Actinomycetota > Actinomycetes > Streptomycetales > Streptomycetaceae > Streptomyces. The sequence goes on from NZ_JAODUA010000001.1 coordinate 180,135, forward strand.
TGCTGTCCTTCGCCACGCTGTTCACCGTCGCCGTGGTGCCGCTCGCCGCCGCGCTCTATCTCGTGACCAGCACCACCTGGACCGCCGTCGAGCGGGCCTTCCTCTACAAGGACACACTGCCCGCGTTGGCCGCGCCGGCCGCCGCCGCATAGCGAAAGGCACGCCCGCCGCGTGGTGAAGGGCACGCCCGCCGCATGGCGAAAGGCACGCCTCCCGGTCGACGCGTATAGCAGTCGTGGCCCTGGTTACGGTCCAGTTTGTGAACGGGGTCTTGCGGAGTGGACGTACACCTTGGAGGATCGGACGATCCTCCGATGGCCGCTACCCATCGGCCGGGCCCGGCTCGACCAAGGGAGACTGACCATGAAGCTGCTGCGAGTAGGCGACGCCGGACACGAGCGTCCGGCGCTGCTCGACGCCGACGGGACCCTGCGGGACCTGTCCGGCCTAGTGGCGGACATCGACGGCGCGCTGCTCGCCGACGCGTCTGCGCTCGACCGGATACGGACCGCCGCGGACGCCGGCGCGCTGCCCGCGCTCGACGACCCGGGCGTGCGCGTCGGGCCGCCGGTGGGGCGGATCGGCAAGGTCGTGTGCATCGGGTTGAACTACCACGACCACGCCGAGGAGACCGGCGCCGCGATTCCGGCCGAGCCGGTCGTCTTCTTCAAGGCGGCGGACACGGTGGTCGGGCCGCACGACACGGTGCTCGTGCCGCGGCGCTCCGTGAAGACCGACTGGGAGGTCGAACTCGCCATCGTCATCGGGCGCACCGCGCGCTACGTGGGCGACGACGAGGACCCGCTGGCGTACGTCGCCGGGTACGCGGTGTCGCACGACGTGTCCGAGCGGGAGTTCCAGATCGAGCGCGGCGGCACGTGGGACAAGGGCAAGAACTGCGAGACGTTCAACCCGCTCGGGCCGTGGCTGGTCACCCGGGACGAGATCCCGGACCCGCAGGCGCTCTCGCTCCGGCTCTGGGTCAACGGGGAGCTCAAGCAGGACGGGTCCACGGCGCAGCAGATCTTCTCCGTCTCGGAGGTCGTCCGTTACGTCAGCCAGTTCATGACGCTGTACCCGGGCGACGTCATCAACACCGGTACGCCCGCGGGGGTGGCCATGGGGCAGCCCGAGCCCAAGCCGTATCTGCGGGCGGGGGACGTCGTGGAGCTGGAGGTCGCGGGGGTGGGGCGGCAGCGGCAGGTGTTCAAGGACGCGTGAGCCCTCCGGGGGTGGGGGGTCGGGGGGGGGGCTTGGGCCTGGCGGCCCTTCGCCCCCTTTCCCACCCGCCCGCCCGTTCGGCGGGGTCGGTCGGCTCGGCGACCTGTGGGTGGTGCGGGTTTCGTCGGCGGCCGGCGCCCGGTGGTCGTGACGCCCGTCGGCGAACCCCGGCCACCGCGCAGCCGCCCCCGATCGTGACGCCCCCTGCGGCCCCCCGGGGCGGTTCGCGTGTTGTGGGTTCTGCCGCCGGACGGGGGCCGGTTCGTGCGTGTCTCGGGGGATCTTTGGGATTAAGTTCGCATATTGCGTCTATGCGAAATACGCCAGGGATTCGGAAAAGGGCGGCCACCGCCTCGGCCGTCGTCGTGGGGGCGGCGGTCGTGGTCGGGGCGATGGCCACGTTCGGGTTCGCCGATCCGTTGCCGGACGGGCTCGGGCCCTGCAAGGGCAGCAACTGTCCGGTGGTCCCGTATCCGGACCCCAACAACGGGTCGCTCGCCGGCCGGGACAACAACATCAACGTCTTCGTCGGCGGTGACTTCCTCGTGCGGCAGGCCGCCGCCGAGGCCGAGGGCAAGGTCGTCGTCCTCGGCAAGTTCGACCAGCACAAGGCGACCGGGGTCTCCCAGGTCTACAACGTGGGCGTCGCCGGCGTCGGCTCCCGCGTGCCGCCGGACAACGGCACCGACTTCCTCACCGCCGGTCAGGACGTCGTTGTCGCCGCCGGGCAGCGCCTGCTCGCCGAGGAGGGCTCGGTCTCCGGCGTCGTACGCCACGGCGGCACGCTCACCGGCACCGTCCGGCCCCGGGCCGTCCACGACCCCGACGCCGCCGCCCCCTACGCCCGGCTCAAGCCGAACCTCGCCGCCGCGAGCCACTGCTACGCCTACGTCGACGGCAAGCCGCGGCACGCCACCGGCACGGCCAGGAACAACGGCAACGAGACCCTGTTCACCGGGGACGGCACGTCCCATCTCCAGGTCTTCAACGTCGACTTCGACCTCGCCGGCCCCGGCGGCCGGGCGCAGGGGTTCCTGTTCACCGGGATCCCCGCCGGGGCCACCGTGCTGGTCAACCTCACCGGCGACGTACGCGAGATCAACACGTACATGGGGATGCTCCCGGCCGGGCTCCGCGACCGGCTGCTCTGGAACTTCCCCGACGCCGAAACGGTGCGGCTGCGCGGCAGCGGACAGTTCTCCGGCAGTGTGCTGGTCGGCAACGGCGACAGCATGACGACCGTCACACTGCCCGGCGTCAACGGGCGTTTCTTCACGGTCGGTTCGCTCGTCCACACCTCCGTGGTGGGAGGGGGCGGCGGGCAGGAGTTCCACGCCTACCCCTTCAACGGGGACCTGCCCAGCTGCCGGGGCGAGGAGCCGACCCCCTCGCCCACCCCGCCCACTCCCGAGCCGCCGACGCCCGAACCGCCCACGCCCACGCCCGAGCCACCCACCCCCGAGCCGCCGACGCCCGAACCGCCCACCCCCACCCCCGAACCGCCGACCCCGAGCCCCACGGACTCCGAGGGCACGAGTACCGGCGGGGCCTCGGGCGGGAACGACGGCGGCAGTGACTCCGGCGGGAACGGGACCGACGGCGGCGGCGAACTCCCCGACACCGGAACGCCCTCCGGCACCACGATGCTGATCGGCGGGATCGCGGTCACCCTCGTCGCGGCAGGCGGCGTCACCCTCGCCGTGACCCGTAAGCCCAAGGGTCTGAGGAGGATGCGCTGAGGAGGCGTAACTGAGGAGTGTTCCTGGTGTTCCTGGTGTTCCTGGAGAGCTTTCCTGAGGAGCATTTCTGAGGGGGCCGGGTGGAGGGGGCTCAGGGGCGGGACCGCCTCAACTGCCTTGGTGGTCGCGGCCGTTGACGCATCGCGTCAGCGCCTCGACCACCAGGGCGTGGTCCTCCGCCTGCGGCAGGCCCGACACCGTCGCCGTCCCCACGATCCCCACGCCCTCGACCGTCACCGGGTACGAACCGCCGTGTGCGGCATAGAGGTCGGGGTCCAGGCGCGACGCGTCCTCGAAGGTGGTGCCCTTGGCGCGGAAGCGGGCGCCGACCAGGAACGAGGGGGCCGCGTAGCGTTCGGCGACCCGGCGCTTGCGGTCGATCCAGGCGTCGTTGTCCGCACTGGAGCCGGGCAGCGCGCACCGGAACACCTGCCGCGCCCCATGGTGTACGTCGATCACGACCGGCGCCCCGCGCTCCACGGCCAACTCGCGCAGCAGCAGGCCGAGTTCCCACGCGTCCTCGTAGCTGAACCGGCGCAGGACGAGGCGCCGCTGCTCGGCTTCGAGGGCCGCCACCGAGTTGGCGGACGGTTGTCCGCCCGTCGTCGTCGGGGCCGGGGATCCGGCGTCCTGCGCCCGGCGCGGACTCCGGTCCCCGCCCTCGGCCTTCTCCGGCTTCGCCGTCGTGTCATGGGCCCTCACAGCGCCACCTCCACCGTCACGCCCTCGCGGGCCGAGCGGCGGGCCGCCTCCAGGACGTCCAGGGCGGCCGCGGCCTCGTGCGCGGTGACGGGCGGCTCCCCGCCCTCGCGCAGGGCCTTCGCGATCGCGGCGTAGTACGCGGGGTAGTCGCCCGGCGCCGTCCGCACGGGCCGGCCGCCGCCGGTCAGGGGCGACTCGCCCGAGCCGATCCGGCCCCACAGCGACTCGGGCTCCACGCCCCACGGCTTACCCGCCGACGGGCGTTCGCCCTCGCGCAGCGCCGCCTCCTGCGGGTCCAGACCGTACTTCACGTATCCGGCCGAGGAGCCCAACGCCCGGAAGCGCGGGCCGAGTTGGGCCGTGGTCACGCTGACGTACAGGTGCGAGCGGACGCCGCTCGCGTGGGTGATCGCGATGAAGGTGTCGTCGTCGGCCTGGGCGCCGGGGCGGCGTACGTCGGCCTCCGCGTAGACGCGCAGCGCCGGGCCGAACAGGACCAGCGCCTGGTCCACGACATGGCTGCCCAGGTCGTAGAGGAGGCCGCCGATCTCCGCCGGGTCGCCCGACTCGCGCCAGCCGCCCTTGGGCTCGGGCCGCCACCGCTCGAAGCGCGACTCGAAACGCTGGACCTCGCCGAGTTCGCCGTCCGCGATCAACCGCTGAAGGGTCAGGAAGTCGTTGTCCCAGCGGCGGTTCTGGAAGACCGAGAGCAGCAGGCCGCGCTCCTCGGCGAGGGAGGCGAGCTCGCGCGCCTCGGCCGCCGTGCCGGCGAGCGGCTTGTCGACCACGACCGGCAGGCCCGCCTTGAGGGCGCCGGTCGCGACCGGGACGTGCGTCTTGTTCGGCGAGGCGATCACGACCAGGTCGAGGCCGGCGTCGTACAACTCCTCGGGGGAGTTCGCGAAGCGCAGCGCGTCGCCGTGCTCGGCGCGGGCCTGCGCCCGGCGCTCCGGGTTCGAGGTGACGACCGTGTCCAGGGTCAGGCCCTCGGTCGCGGCGATCAGCGGGGCGTGGAAGACGGAGCCCGCGAGGCCGTAGCCCACGAGTCCCACGCGCAGGCCGTCGGTCTGGGGAGCGTTCATGGGATCCTTCATGGCATCCACTTAAGCAACGCTGTTGCCAAAGTGCAAGCAAGAGGGACAATGGGTCGGTGAACAGGAGCACTACGGGCGCGAACCTGCCGGCGCTGCGCAACCACAACGCCGCGCTCGTCCTCGACCTGCTGCGGGCGGCGGGCGAGCAGGGCATCAGCAGGCTCGAACTCGCCGAGCGCACCGGGCTCACCCCCCAGGCCGTCAGCAAGATCACCGGGCGGCTGCGGGACGAGGGCACGGCCACCGAGGCGGGCCGCCGCGCCTCCACCGGCGGCAAGCCCCGCACCGTGCTCAAGCTGGTGCCCTCCGCCGCGCACGCCATCGGCCTGCGCCTGGACCGCGACGAGCTGACCGCGGTCCTGGTCGACCTCGCGGGCACTCTCGTCGGCGCCAGGACCGTACCGCTGGATCTCGGCGCCAAGCCCGCGGACGTGGTGGAGACCGCGGCCGCCGAGGCCGAGGCGCTGACCGGCGGGCGGCGGGTGCTCGGCGTCGGCGTCGCCATGCCGGGCCCCCTCGACCACGACAGCGGGGTGCTGCACCGCGTCACCGGCTTCCCGCACTGGAACGGCTTCCCGCTGCGCGACGCGCTGGCCGAACGGCTCGGCCGGAAGGTCTTCCTGGACAAGGACACCAACGCCGCGGCCCTCGGCCTGGCCCTGCGGGCCGGGAGCCGGGCGGGCTCGTTCGCCTACATCCACCTGGGCAGCGGCCTCGGCGCCGGGCTCGTGCTCGGAGGCGCGGTGCACCGCGGCGCCCGTACGGGGGCCGGAGAGTTCGGGCACCAGACGATCCTGCTCGGCGGGCCCGTGTGCGGCTGCGGCGGACGCGGCTGCATCGAGGCGCTGTGTCTGGCCTCGGTCGCCCGCGGGGACATCGCGGCCGCGGCCCGCTTCCTGGGCGTGGGGGCCGCCAACCTCGTCGGGCTCCTCGACATCGACGAGATCCTGCTCGGCGGCCGTACCGTCACCGCCGACCAGGACACCTTCGTACGGGGTGTGGGCGCGGTCGTCGAGGAGCGCGCCCGGCGCGGCGGCGCCCCCGCGATCCCGGTCGGCCCCGCCGCGGGAGGCCCCCACGCCGTGGCCGAGGGCGCGGCCCAGCTCGTGCTCGTCCCCGTCTTCGGGCGGGCGGACGTGGCGTATCCCCAGCCGTAGGAGTGGACGCGGCGCCGCTCCGGCCCGCGCTCACGGGCTTACGGGCTCACAGGTTCGTAAGCCCGTAAGCCCGTATGACGGGATGATGTTGGGCTGATGGGGCGGTCTTCACGGGCGCCAGGGGGCCGCCCGGACGTGGCGCGCGGGGTGGTGGGCGAGGGCGTGGAAGGCTCGCAGTTCCACGACCCGACCAGACCGGAAGGCCCCCACGGGGCCAGGTCCCCGACCCCCGCACGCCGCGAGCAGCAAAGGCCCCTCATGCGACTGCACACTGCCCTCGTCACCGCAGTGGCCGCCGCCACCATCGCCCCGCTCGCGGGGGTGGCCGCGGCCGACGACGGGGGGGTGCCGCCCGGCCGGCACGATCTCGCGCCGCGCAAGCCGGTCGTCGCCGCAGTGCCCGTCGACCCGCCGCTGTCCGCGAAGCTGCCGCTGTGCGCGAGCCGGACCGGTACCGCGTTTCCGCTGGACACCAGGATCCACGGGGGGCCGGCCGAGTACCACCCCGGCGCTGAGAGCCAGAGCTGGTCGCTGGACCTGACCAACACCTCGCACGAGACCTGTGACGGCATCCATCCCGTGCTCGTCCTGGTCGACCGGGACCGCACCCTGAAGAACTCCCAGCTGCGGATGGACTTCGACGACCCGGCCACCGGCCGCAGGCACCCGGTCACCTTCCTCAGGACGGACGAGGACGAGCACATCGGCGTCTTCGACGACGGTTTCCCCGGGTTCGTCATCGGCGCGGGCAAGACCCTCACCGTGCCGGTGCGGCTCGGCTTCACCGCCGACGCCGTGGCCGACCACGTCACCGCCAACGCCGCGATCGTGCAGCGCCGGGGCGGCAACGGGCAGTGGGTGGGGGAGTCCGGCGACTACCGGTTCGACATCGTGCCCGAGGACGATCTGCTGGAGCGGATCGACTCCGAGCTCGCCGCGACCGGCCGCGGCAGCGCGCTCACCGGCCTCGCGCTCACCGCCGCGGTCCTCCTCGTCGCGGGTGCGGCCCTGGTCACGATGGCGCGCCGACCGCGTACCCGGCGCCGCTGAACGGTGGGGACGGCCCCGGCCGTTCACCTGCCCGTGCGAGCATCGGGCCCGTGGAAAACCCGAACGACTCCCTGACCGGCTACCCGGAGAACCAGGCCCCCGGCGCCCCCATCCGCTCCGGCATCCCGGACCATGGGCGCATCCCCAAGTACTACGCCGTCAAGGCTCAAGTCGCCCTGCTGATAGACGAGTTGGCGGAGGGCGAGGCGCTGCCGACCGAGCGCGACCTCGCCCTGCGCCACGGGGTCGCGCGGGAGACGGTGCGGCAGGCGCTGCGCGAGCTGCTGCTCGAAGGCAGGCTGCGGCGTCAGGGGCGGGGCACGGTGGTGGCCGGCGCCAAACTGGAGCAGCCGCTGTCGCTGGCCAGCTACACCGAGGGCGTGCGCCGCCAGGGCCGTACGCCCGGACGCCACCTCATCACCCTCGAACGGTTCCCCTGCCCGCCCGCGCTCGCCGCCGAGACCGGGCTCCGGCGGGGGGAACCCGTGTGGCACATGGAGCGGGTGCTGCTCGCGGACGACGAGCGGATGGGTCTGGAGAGTACGTACGCGGCGGTGTCCCGGATGCCGGACCTGGACACGGAGTTCGAGCCCGACTCCTCCTTCTACGCCTATCTGCGCGATCGGCTCGGGCTCGCGCTCGGGGATGTCGACGAGCGCATCGAGACGGTGCTGGCGACGCCGCGGGAGGCGTTGCTCATCGGTACGCCTCCCGCATTGCCGATGCTGCTCATTCATCGGGTTTCCCGGGATGCGGAGGGGGTGCCGCTGGAGCGGGTCCGGACGCTGTACCGGGGCGACCGCTTCTCCTTCACCACCCACCTGGCCCGCTAGCCCCTTCCAGGCGCCGTTCCCCGCGCCCCCAACTCCCTTTGGCCCTCGCACCGTGCGGGGTTCCTCGCGCAGTTCCCCGCGCCCCCAACTCCCTTTGGCCCTCGCGCCGTGCGGGGTTCCTCGCGCAGTTCCCCGCGCCCCTGAACCCGCTCTCGGTCTGCGGACCGTGCCCGCGTCTTGCGCAGTTCCCCGCGCCCCCAAAACACGTCTTCGGCTGCGGAGCGCGGGTGGCTGGTCGCGCAGTTCCCCGCGCCCCTGGCTGCTCGGTGCGGGCCAGTGCGGGACACCTCAGCCTGTCATGGGGGTCCCCCCTGGCCCTTAAGGCCTTGGGGGAGTTTGAGGACGAGCGCCGTTCAGGCGCGAATGGGGTCTGGGGCGGAGCCCCAGGGGCCCGGCTTTCGGCTGCGGACCGTGGTCGCTTCTCGCGCAGTTCCCCGCGCCCCTTAACTACTCGGTGCTGGCCCGCACGGGGCATCTCAGCCCGTCCGGCGTTTGAGGACGAGCGCCCTTTAGGCGCGATCGGGGTCTGGGGCGGAGCCCCAGGAGGGCCGGAACCTTTCAATCCTGGGCTTACGGGCGGGTGGGTGGGTGAGGTGCCTCGGGGTCTGGGGCGGAGCCCCAGGGGGCGGCCGGAGCCAGCCAACCCCGCCGCGCGGGTGGGTGGGTGGGTGGGAAAACGGGGCGGCGGGGTAACGGTCACGTAACGGGTCTAGTCCAAGCTTGGGGGCCCGTTCACCGGGCCGTCGCCGCGCGGACCGGCGCGAGACACCCACCCCGAGGAGCGTTGCCGTCGTGAGAGTCATCGTCGTTGGAGCCGGCGTGGTGGGAACCATGCACGCCTGGCACGCAGTGAACCGCGGCCACGAGGTCGTACACATCGAGCGCGAGAGCCGGGCACGCGGAGCCTCGCTCCGCAACTTCGGCCAGATATGGGTCAGCGGCCGCGCCGGCGGCGAAGAACTGGAGACCGCGCTGCGCGCCCGCGACCTGTGGGAGGGCATCGGCGAGCGCGTACCCGGGATCGGGTTCCGCCCCAACGGCTCGCTGACCCCGCTGCGTACCGAACTGGAAGTCGCCGTCGCCGAGGCCGCCGTGGCCCGCGAGGACGCCGGCGCCCGCGGCTACCGGATCGTCACCCCCGCCGGGGCCCGCGCCCTCAACCCCGCCCTGCGCGGCGAGTTCACCGCCGCCCTGTGGTGCGAGCGCGACGCGGCCGTCGAACCCCGTACCGCCCAACTCGCCTTGCAGGACGCCCTGTTGGCGTCGGGACGGTACACCTTCCTGGGCGGGCGGGAGGTGCGGGACGTCGGCGGCGGCGCGGGCGGGCCCGCCGTCCGCGACGACCACGGCGACACGCACCAGGGTGACGCCGTCATCCTGTGCACCGGCGCCTGGCTCGGCGGGCTCGTGCGCGAACTCGCCCCCGACCTGCCGGTGCGCCGCGTACGGCTGCAAATGATGCAGACCGCGCCGCTCGGCGAACCGCTCACCACCTCCATCGCGGACGCCGACAGCTTCCGCTACTACCCGGCGTACGCGAGCGAGGCCCTCGACGCGCTGAACGCCGGGCAGGCCCAGGATCCCCTCGCCGCCGCACACAGGATGCAGCTCCTGATGGTGCAGCGCGCGGACGGCGGGCTGACCATCGGCGACACCCACGAGTACGAGCACCCCTTCGCCTTCGATGTGCTGGAGGAGCCGTACGACCACTTGGTCAAGGTCGTCGAGTCCTTCCTGGGGCGGCCGCTGCCCAGGATTAAGCGGCGCTGGGCCGGGGTCTACGCCCAGTGCGCCGACACCACCCGCGTCGTGCACCGCGAGCAGGTGCGGGACGGCGTGTGGCTGGTGACCGGGCCGGGCGGGCGCGGCATGACCTGCTCGCCCGCCATCGCTGAGCGCACCGCCAACGAGCTGGGCTGGTAAGGGAGTTGAGCGAGATGAACACCTACGATCTGGTCGTCCTCGACATGGCGGGCACCACCGTCGCCGACGGCGGCCTCGTCGAGCGGGCCTTCGCGAGCGCCGCCGCACGCCTGGGCGTCGAGCCCGGCTCCGCCGAGCACGCCACCATGCTCGACCACGTCCGCGCCACCATGGGCGAGTCCAAGATCTCCGTCTTCCGTCATCTCTTCGGCGACGAGACGAAGGCGCGGGCCGCCAACACCGCCTTCGAGGAGGCGTACGGCTCACTCGTGGACGGTGGGCTCCTCGCGCCCGTCCCCGGCGCCCGGGAGGCCGTCGAGCGGCTGGCGTCCGAGGGCCGGACCGTCGTCCTGTCCACCGGCTTCGCCCGCGCCACCCAGGACGCCATCCTCGCCGCCCTCGGCTGGCAGGACCTCGTCCCGCTCACCCTGTGCCCGGCCGACGCCGGGGGCCGCGGCCGCCCCTACCCCGACATGGTGCTCAGCGCGTTCCTGCGCACTGGCGCGGTCGACTCGGTGCGCCGTGTCGCGGTGGCCGGCGACACCTCGTACGACATGCTCAGCGGCGTACGGGCCGGGGCGGGCCTCGTCGCGGGCGTGCTGACCGGCGCCCACGACAAGCAGGCCCTCGTCTCGGCGGGTGCCACCCATGTGCTGCCGTCCGTCGCCGAACTCCCGTATCTGATAGCGGAGTTGGAGGCCGGCGAGTGAGCGGCGCCGCCCCGCCGGGTGCGCCACGCGGCGGCATCCGCTTCGACGGCGTCACCGTCGCCTACCAGCACGCCGTCGTTCTCGACTCGCTCGACCTGACCGTGGAACCCGGCGAGGTCATGGCCCTGCTCGGCCCCTCCGGATCCGGCAAGACCACCGCGCTGCGCGCCGTCGCCGGATTCGTCCAGCCGGCGCGGGGGCGGGTGTTCATCGGCGACCGCGACGTGACCCACCTGCCGCCGTACCGGCGCGGCATCGGCATGGTCGTCCAGCAGTACGCGCTCTTCCCACACATGAGGGTCGAGGACAACGTCGCGTTCGGCCTCAAGGCGCACAAGGTCCCCACGGCGCGGATCCCGGAGCGGGTCACCGAGGCGCTCGCGATGACCGGCATGGACGGCTATGCCAAGCGCTATCCGCGTGAGCTGTCCGGCGGTCAGCAGCAGCGCGTCGCCATCGCCCGCGCGCTCGCCATCCGCCCCGGCGTCCTCCTCCTGGACGAACCGCTCTCCGCGCTCGACGCCCGGCTCCGCTCCGGCATGCTCGCCGAACTCGCGCGCCTGCACCGGGAGTTGCCCGACGTCTCCATCCTGTACGTCACCCACGACCAGGTCGAGGCGCTCACCCTGGCCGACCGCATCGCCGTCATGGACCGAGCCCGCCTCCAGGACTGCGGAACCCCGCAGGACCTCTACCGCCGGCCCCGTACCGAGTTCACGGCGTCGTTCGTGGGCAACGCGAACCTGCTGCCGGTACGGGTGGGTTCGGGCTCGGTGCTGTTCGGCGACACCGAGCTGTCGGTGGCCACCGACGAGGCCGCGTGGGGGTCGAGCGCCACCCTGTGCGTGCGCCCGCACCTGGTTGGGCTCGGGGCGGGCCCGAACGCGCTGCGGGGGACGGTCGCCGAGGTGCAGTGGCGGGGCTCCACGCACCGGCTGTACGTCGATGTCGACGGGCACCGCGTGAAGGCGGACGTCCGTGAACTCAAGGTCACCCCGGCGATGGGCGATGAGGTGACCCTGCACTTCGCCCGCGAGGACGCGGTGCTGCTGGCCGCGGGGGTCTCCCATGGCTAGCCCCTCACGCCCGGCCCCCGCCGCGCTCTGGGCGCTGCCTCCCGTCGCCGTCCTGGGCGCCGTCTTCCTCTACCCCCTCGCCCTCGTGGTGCGCCAGTCCCTCTCCCCGGACACCGGGGGCACCTCCCTCCAGGCCTACACCGATGTGTTCGCCTCCGCCGCGTTCCGCGACGCGCTCGGCACCACCGTGTGGCTCGCGGTCGGGGCGAGCGCGGGGTGCCTCGTGCTGGGCTTCGTACTCGCGCTCGTCATCGCGTTCGTGCCGTTCCCCGGCGGCAAGGCCGTCGCCCGGTTCATCGACGTGTTCCTCTCCTTCCCGTCCTTCCTGATCACGCTCGCCCTGCTGTTCGTCTACGGCACGGTCGGCATGGCCAACGGGCTGTGGGACGACGTCACCGGCACGACCGGGGGCGGACCCTTCCAGTTCCTGGGCACCCCCTGGGGCGTCCTGCTCGCGGAGATCACGTACTTCACCCCGTTCGTCATGCGGCCCCTGCTCGCCGCCTTCTCCCAACTGGACACCGCCCAGCTCGAAGTGGCGTCCTCGCTGGGGGCGCGGCCCGCCCGGATCGTGCGGCGGGTCATCCTGCCCGAGGCGCTGCCCGCACTCGCGGCGGGCGGCTCCCTGGTCCTGGTGATGTGTCTCAACGAGTTCGGCATCGTGCTGTTCACCGGCGCCAAGGGCGTCACCACGCTCCCGATGCTCGTCTACAGCAAGGCGATCCTGGAGTCCGACTACCCGGCCGCCTGCGTCGTGGCCGTCGTCAACATCGCGATCTCCGTCGGCCTGTACGGCCTCTACCGGGTGGTGAGCCGCCGTGTTGGTGCATAGCCGGGGCGGCCGATGGGCCGCGCGGACCGTCTTCTTCGTCCTCTTCCTGCCCGTCTTCGCGCTGCCGCTGCTCGTCGTGGTGGCCGCGTCGTTCGCCACGAACTGGTCGGGCGCCCTGCCCTCCGGGTTCACCACCGGCCACTACGCGGCGGCGACCGGCGGGGAGTCCCTCCAGGCGCTCACCACCAGCCTGGTCACCGCGCTCGCGGCGAGCGTCCTCGCCCTGGTCGTCGGCTCGTGGGCGGCGCTCGCCGCGGCCGCCCTGGACAAGGGCGGACGGCGCTTCATGGACGCCCTGTTCGTGCTGCCCGTGGCGGTGCCCTCGGTGGTGGTCGGCCTCGCCGTGCTCGTGGCGTTCTCGGAGCCGCCGGTCCTGCTCAACGGGACGCGCTGGATCGTGATCCTGGCGCACACCGTCCTGGTCACCGCGTTCGCCTACCAGTCGGTGTCGGCCGCGGTGCGCCGCCTCGACCCGATGTACGAGCAGGCCGCCGCCAGTCTCGGGGCGCGGCCGCACCAGGTGCTGTGGCGGGTCAAACTGCCCCTGCTGCTGCCGTCCCTGACGGCGGCCGCCGGGCTCTGCTTCGCCCTGTCCATGGGCGAGTTGAGCGCCACCGTGATGCTCTACCCGCCCGACTGGACCACGCTTCCGGTGCGGATCTTCGCGGCCACCGACCGCGGCTCCCTGTTCACCGGCGCGGCCCTCGCCGTGGTCCTGATGGCGACGACGCTGCTCGTCCTGTTCGGCGTCTCCCGCATCCGCACCCGAGCCTCCTTCCGCTGACCCGCTGACGCAGCACCCCCGCTGACCCGCTGACCCGCCGCCCCCCTGCCCGGCGGCGCCGCTGACTCGCCGACCCCTGACCTCTCGCCCACCTGACCAGGAGCCCCGAACGTCATGCCCAGAAACACCCTCCCCGCACTCAAGCCGCTCGCCGCCGTCACCGGCGGCCTCCTCCTCGCCGCCGGCCTCTCGGGGTGCTCGGGCGCCTCCTCCGCCGACGAGAACGCGAAGACCGTCACCGTGTACAGCGCGGACGGCCTCAAGGGCGAGAAGGGCGACGGCTGGTACGACCAGGTCTTCAAGGACTTCGAGGCCAAGACCGGCATCAAGGTCCAGTACGTCGAGGGCGGCTCCGGCGAGATGGTGCAGCGCGCCCTGCGCGAGAAGTCCAACACCCAGGCCGACCTGCTCATCACCCTGCCCCCGTTCATCCAGCAGGCCGAGGGCAAGGGGCTGCTCCAGCGGTACGTACCGGCGGGCGCCGACAAGGTCGACGGCGGGTCCAAGTCGCCCGACGGGACCTGGACCTCGGTGGTCAACAACTACTTCGGGTTCATCTACAACAAGAAGGAGCTCAAGGAGGCCCCCAAGAACTGGGAGGACCTCCTGGACGCCCGCTACAAGAACAAGATCCAGTACTCCACGCCCGGTGTCGCGGGCGACGGCACCGCCCTGCTCATCAAGGCCATGCACGACTTCGGCGGCAAGGAGGCCGCGATGGAGTATCTGCGCAAGCTCCAGGCCAACAACGTCGGCCCCTCCTCCTCCACCGGCAAGCTCGCGCCCAAGGTCGACAAGGGCGAGCTGCTCGCCGCCAACGGCGATGTGCAGATGAACCACGCCCAGTCCCGGACCATGCCCAACCTCGGCATCTGGTTCCCCGGCACCACGAGCGGCACCAAGCCGTCCTCCTTCGGCCTGCCCTATGCGGCCGGACTGGTCGCCCACGCCCCGCACGGCGCCAACGGCAAGAAGCTCCTCGACTTCATGCTGAGCGAGCCGGCTCAGAAGCAGGTCAGCGCGACAGGCGGCGGGTTCGCGTCCCGCACTGACATCAAGGCCACCGACGCCAACGCGGTCGCGCTCGCCCAACTGATGCGCGGGGTCGAGATCTTCCAGCCGGACTGGATGGACATCGCGAAGAACCTGTCGCAGTACGTGGACGCCTGGAAGAGCGCGACCAAGAGCTGAACCGGGCCGTCTCCCGGCCGAGCCGCGCGGACCGGGCCCGACCGGGCCCGAGCCCCGCCGGGGACCGAACCGTGATCGGCCGGGTCGGGATCGGGGGTTCCTGACTAGGCTGGGGGCGCCGGCAACGCACAGTGCGGTGCGCCGGAGTCCCCAGCTGAAAGCTCATCAGCGCGAGAAGACCGCGCAGAACGCAGGAGTCCGCACCCATGGCAGAGCGCAAGCCGATCGAATCCTGGCTCACCGACATGGACGGTGTCCTCATCCACGAGGGCACCCCCATCCCCGGTGCGGACGCCTTCCTCAAGACGCTGAAGGAGTCCGGCCGCCCCTTCCTCGTCCTCACCAACAACTCGATCTACACCCCGCGCGACCTGCACGCCCGGCTGATGCGGATGGGTCTGGACGTGCCCGTCGAGAACATCTGGACTTCGGCGCTCGCCACCGCGAAGTTCCTCGACGACCAGCGGCCCGGCGGCACCGCGTACGTCATCGGCGAGGCCGGCCTGACGACCGCGCTGCACGACATCGGGTATGTCCTGACCGACCACGAGCCGGACTACGTCGTCCTCGGCGAGACCCGTACGTACAGCTTCGAGGCGCTCACCAAGGCGATCCGGCTGATCAACGCGGGGGCCCGGTTCATCTGCACCAACCCGGACGAGACCGGGCCGAGCCAGGAGGGCCCGCTGCCCGCCACCGGCGCGGTCGCGGCCCTGATCACCAAGGCGACCGGCAAGAAGCCGTACTTCGCGGGCAAGCCCAACCCGCTGATGATGCGCACCGGCCTCAACGCGATCGGCGCGCACTCCGAGACCAGCGCGATGATCGGCGACCGGATGGACACCGATGTGCTGGCGGGTCTGGAAGCGGGCATGCAGACGTTCCTGGTCCTGACGGGCCTGACCCGGCCCCAGGACGTGGAGTCCTACCCGTTCCGGCCTTCCAAGATCGTCGACTCGATCGCCGATCTGGTGAAGCTGGTCTGACCCGTCCCATGGGCGGGCGGTTGGTCCGTCCGGCCCAGCCGCCACGCCCTCGGGATGCGGAATGCGCGGCTTGCCGTGAATCTCGGTTACAGGAGGTTCACGATGCGCATCCGTCCCATCACATTGTGTGCGGCCGTGGCGGCCGCCGCCCTGACCGTGCTGCCCGCGTCCCCCGCGGTGGCCGAGTCCGAGCCGCACGGATCGGTGCGGGTGACCCCCGGCGCCATCGCCCCCGGCGGGGAGGTGGACCTGCGGGTCAGCGTGTGCAGAGGTCACGAGGCGATCGGCTCGTCCGACGCCTTCGTCTCGGAGGCCCGCTTCACGCCGGCCGGGGACGACGGTCTCTTCGCCAAGGCCCGGATCCGCTCGGACGCGCAGGACCGCGACTACGACATCTGGGTCAACTGCAAGGACAGCTCCGGCAAGGCGAGCGGCCGGCTCACCGTGATCCACGGCGACCACCACGGCGATCACCACGACGACCACGGGCGACCCACCCCGTTCCGGCCCGTGCACGCGGGCGGCGGCGGCGCGGCGACGCTCGCGGCGCAGGAGCCCAAGGAGCAGGGCCCCGGCACCCGGCACGCGGTGATCGGCCTCGCCCTGGCGGCGGTCGCGGCGGTGGCCGTGGCGTCGCGCAGCGTACGGCGCCGGCGCGGCGGCGGCTGACATGTCCTCGGCACGGGGCAGTGGGCGGCTGGTCACCGGCCTCGCCTGGGCCGTGCTGCTGCTCGGCCTGTGGCTGTGGGGCCGGGACGTCACCAATGGTTCCGGCAGCACTTCGGGGCCGATCACCGGTGACATAGCCGCCGTGGGCCGGCCCCTCGGCGTACCGCTGCCGCCCGCCCACGCTCCGCTCAAGGGCGCGACGCCCCAGCGCGTGGAGATCCCCTCCATAGGCGTCACCGCGCCGGTCGTGCCGCGCGGCCTGGACTCCGGCGGCGCGGTCGACCCGCCCCCGTACGCCCAGGCCGGCACGGTCGGCTGGTTCGACGGCGGCACCCGGCCCGGCGAGGCCGGCGCGGCCCTGCTCGTCGGGCATGTGGACACCGAGAGCCGGCCGGCCGTGTTCTACGGCCTGAGCGCGGTCCGCCCCGGCCAGCGGGTCAAGGTGACCGGCGCCGACGGCACGGTCGCCGAGTTCACCATCGACGACGTCCAGGTCTTCCCCCGTAGCCACTTCGACGCGGCCCAGGTGTACGGGCCCCGACAGCGCGGGCGCGCCGAACTGCGATTGATCACCTGCGGCGGGACGTACGACCGCACGACCAAGTCGTACACGGCGAACGTGGTCGTCTCGGCCTATCTGACCGACGCGAGGGACCCGGCCCCTTCGAAGCCGCCGCAGCCCTGACCGCCCGGCGCGACCCGCGGGCCGCCGCACACGGACCATCCCGCCGCACGGGGCCCGGCCGAAGGGCCGCTGACGGACTCAACCCGGTCAAGGGGGCCTGAATGTACGGAAGTTGGGCACGCCGCCGAAGGCGGACCGCGATCCGGGCGGGCGCCCCGGCCGCCGTCGCGGCCCTGCTCGCCGCCGGGTGCGGAGGCTCCGGCGAAGGCCGTACCCCGGCCGCCGCGAGCGCCACCCCCTCCCCGCTCGTCACGTCCGACGGCCCGTTCTGGGTCGACCCGAACACCAACGCGGCACGCCAGCTGGCCGCGTACACCCGCGCCGGGGACAGCGGCAGGGCGGCGCTGATCCGGAAGATCGCCGAGCAGCCGGTCGGCGCGTGGATCGCGGGCGAGCACCCCGAAGCGGCGGTGCGCGCCGCCACCGAGGCCGCGGCGAAAGCCGGGCGGACGGCGCTGCTCGTCCTCTACAACATCCCGCACCGCGACTGCGGCCAGTTCTCCCGGGGCGGCGCCCCCGACGGCGACGCCTACCGGGCCTGGGTCGACGAGGTGGCCCGGGGCATCGGCGAGCGCCCCGCCGCCGTCGTCCTGGAACCGGACGCGATCCTGCACCTCGTCGACGGCTGCACTCCCGAGCCCTTGCACGCGGCGCGCTACGCCCTGCTGAAGGGCGCCGTCGAGCGGCTCAAGCAGCAGCCCGCGACGAAGGTGTACGTGGACGCGGGCAATGCGGGGTGGCGCTCCCCGAACGCCCTGGACGAGCCGCTGCGGCGGGCCGGGATCGAGAGCGCCGACGGGTTCGCGGTCAACGTGTCCAACTTCCAGACCACCCGGGCCAGCCGGGAGTTCGGGGAGCGCCTCTCGGCGAAGGTCGGCGGCAAGCACTTCGTGATCGACACGAGCCGCAACGGCAACGGCCCGTACACCGAGGGCGACCCGGCCGAGAACTGGTGCAATCCGCCGGGCCGGGCGCTCGGCGAGCGCCCGACGACGGACACCGGGAGCGGTGTGATCGACGCGTATGTGTGGGCGAAACGCCCGGGGGAGTCCGACGGGCCCTGCCGGGGCGGGCCCCCGGCGGGTGCCTGGTGGCCGGAGTACGCCCTGGCTCTGGCGGGCAACTCGCGCTGACGGCCGGCGCCGGCCGGGTCGGGAGACGACCGAGGCCCCCTCGCCTGAGCGAGGGGGCCTCGGTGGTGCGTGCGCCGCCAGGGACTCGAACCCCGGACCCGCTGATTAAGAGTCAGCTGCTCTAACCAACTGAGCTAGCGGCGCCTGCTGACCTGGAAAACCTTACCGGACTCCGGAGGGTGGTTTTGACCAGCGCCACGCTGTCAGATGTTCGTTTTATCCCTTTCGTTCCGTCACACTGCGACGTGTGCGGACAGTCGGGACACCGCGCGCCCGGCGCCAGCGCGGAAAAGACAGTCGAAGTCGCCGAGAACGGAACGAGCGGGAGGGGCAGCGGATGGAAGCCAGTACACCGGGCCCGGTGTTCGAGGACTACGAGCCCGCCGGGGCGTGCGGCTGCCGGGGCTGCGCCGACCGGCGGCGCACCCGGCTGCTCCCGGTGCGTGACGGCGGCCACCCCGCGGCGAACGGCGGCGCCCGGCGCGCACTGCTGGCGGCCACCGCCGCGTCGGTGGTGCTGAGCGGTGGCACGGTGGCCGCGGCCGCCCCCCACCCGGTGCCCGACGGTCCGGGCACCAACAGGACCGCCGACCCCGGGCCCCCCACCGAACAGGGCGGCCCCGCCGGACTGCACGGCGCACCGGGCCGGCCCGCCAACCAGCCCGCCGAGCTGGCGCCCATCACCCGGGCCGAGATCATCAGCCGGGCCAAGACCTGGGTGACCGCCGCGGTGCCGTACAACATGGAGGCGTACTGGAGCGACGGCTACCGCCAGGACTGCTCGGGCTTCGTGTCGATGGCGTGGAACCTCGGTACCAACGAGTGGACGGGGAGCCTGGCGAAGTTCGCGGTGCGGACGACGCGTGACGAGCTCCAGCCCGGCGACATCCTGCTCTTCCACAACCCCGCCAACCCCAACAAGGGCTCGCACGTCGTGATCTTCGGCGGCTGGACCGACTCCACGCATGCCTACTACACCGCCTACGAACAGACCCCGCCCCACGCCCGGGAGCAGGCCACCCCGTACGCGTACTGGAAGGACTCGGCCAGTTACGTGCCCTACCGGTACAAGGCCGTGGCGACCGGTACGGGCGGGGCGGTGCCCGGCGCCGACGCCGAGAGCTCGGCCACTGCGTTCCCCGGAGCCGCCAAGTTCGGGCCCGGCGCCGTCAACGGCGATGTCACCCGGCTCGGCCAGATGCTGGTCAAGCGCGGCGGAAACCGTTTCTACACCGAGGGGCCCGGGCCGCGCTGGGGCTCGGCCGACCTGAACGCGACCCGGGCCTTCCAGCAGGCGCAGGGCTGGACCGGGGCGGACGCCGACGGAATCCCCGGGGAGCGGACCTGGTCGCTGCTCGTCCAGGGCAGGGGCCGGGACATCCCCGCGACCACCCAGGCCCCGCCCCCCGCACCGGCCCCCGCCACCCGGCCGACGCGTCCCGCCTTTCCCGGCCCGAGCCACTTCCGGCCCGGCCAGGAGAGCCCGTACGTCACCCAGCTGGGGCGCCGGCTCGTCGAAAAGGGCTTCGGCACGTACTACACCTCGGGCCCCGGGCCGCGCTGGAGCGAGGCGGACCGGCGCAATGTCGAGGCGTTCCAGCGGGCCCAGGGCTGGTCGGGCGCGGCGGCGAACGGTTACCCGGGCCCCGAGACCTGGCGGCGGCTCTTCGCATGACGGAGGCAAACATGAGCACGCAGAGAACGCCCGAGCCCAACTCCGTTGCCGGTAGCGAGGGTTCGACGTGGTACGAAACCAACTCGGTTGCGCAGAAGCCCGGTTCGATGACCGCCGCCCGCACCGAGAACCCGCCCGTGCCCGACGGACCTTCCGCGCCCGCGCTCACGGCTCCTTCCGCACCCGCGCTCACGCCGGTGGACACCGGGCGGAGGGTGGCGGTGATCCGCAGTGAGAACACGGCCGAGATCCCGGTGCACCTGCTGTTCCGCGACGACACCGGGAACGTCCCGCTCGTACCGGCGGCGGGCGTACTCGCTACCGGCCTGGCCGGCCCGGGTATGGGCACCGGAGACAGGCCCGGCCCGGGCACAACTGCCGTCGGTACGGGTGTCGTTGGTGCGGGTGCCGCGCGGCCGGGCGGGCGGCCGCCCCGGCAGGCGGGGCCGCGCGCCGGGGTCGCGGCGCCCGCCAGACCCGCGACGCCCGTCGACCCGCGGATCGCGGAGCGGCCGGGCCCGGTGGTGGCCGGCCCGGTGGCCGTCGCCGTCGGACTCCTCGCGCTCGCGGGCTGCGCGGCGGTGCTCTGGTGGACCGGCGTGCTGCCCCCCGGCCTCGTTGCACTGCTGCGGCTGCCCGCGCACCCGTACCGGGGGATCCGGCTCGAACAGTGGGGGCTGCTCGCCGTCGGCGTGAGCGTGGTGGTCCTCGCGTTCGGGGGACTCGGCCGGGGCCGGGTCGGCCACGCCTGGGTGCTGTCGCTGTTCGGCGACTACCGCGGCAGCGTGCGGCGCACCGGCCTCGTCTGGATGAGCCCGTTGCTGCTTCGCCGCCGCGTCGACCTGCGGCTTCGGCACTGGCGCAGCGAGCCGCTGGGGGTGGTCGACGCCAACGGCACGGCGCTGCGGGTGGTGATCCTCGTGGTGTGGCGGGTCCGGGACACCGCGCGGGCCGCGCTCGCCGTCGCCGACCACGAGAGGTATCTGCGCGAACAGGTGGAGGCGGCGATGGCCCGGGTGCTCTCGCAGCTCCCCGCCGACGCCTTCCACGAGGACGCCCCCACCCTGCGCAACGCGGAGGCCGTCGGCGACGCGCTGACCCGGCTGCTGAAGTCGGAGGCGGAGCCGGTCGGCATCGAGCTGTACTCGGCGCAGCCGACCCGGATCGAGTACGCGCCCGAGGTGGCGGCGGCGATGCGCCGGCAGCGGGTCGCGGCCATCGACGCCCGGCACCGGGACGCGGTGCTGACCTCGGTGGTGGACGCGGTGGACGACACCGTGCACCGGCTGACCTCACGGGGTCTGGTGGAGCTCGACGCGTATGAGCGCAAGGCGCTGGTGAAGGATCTGACGGTGGCGTTCTACACGGGGAGGGGGGTGGGGGAGGGCTGAGGGGGAGGGTGGAGGGTGGAGGGGAGGGAGAGGGTTAAGGGGAGGCGGGGTGAGGGTGAGGCGTCGTGTCGAGGGGTGGCCTCGCTTCGTGGTGGGCGCCGTACGGCCACGGCCGGGCGGGGACGGTCCGCACGGGCGGCCGCACGGCCACGGTCGGGCGGGGACGGTCCGTCCGGTCCCATCTCGTTGCGTTCTTGGCCTGGACACGTCCAACTCCCGTCAATAATCTGGTACTTGGTCTAGACCGGAACCTGAACTACCGCGCGCGTGCAGCTCCATCCCCGGAACTCCCCCACGTTCTTCAGGAGTGACAGCATGCGAAAGAAGCAGCGGCTCGGTGCCGCTGTGGTGGGGCTCGCCGTCGCCGGCGTGTCCCTGCTCGCGACGGGCAGTGCGAGCAGCCACGGCTACACCGACCAGCCCATCAGCCGACAGAAGCTCTGCGCCAACGGCACGGTCACCGGGTGCGGTGACATCCAGTGGGAGCCGCAGTCCGTCGAGGGCCCCAAGGGCTTCCCGGCGGGCGGACCTCCCGACGGCGCGATATGCGCCGGCGGCAACAGCAGATTCGCCGAGCTCGACGATCCGCGCGGCGGTACGGGGTGGCCCACCACCAAGCTGACGGGCAGTCAGAGCTACACCTTCCGCTGGCAGTTCACGGCCCGCCATGCGACGACCGACTTCCGCTACTACCTCACCAAGCAGGGCTGGAACCCGGCCCAGAAACTCACGCGGGCGGCCCTCGACACCCAGCCGTTCCTCATCGTGCCCTATGGCGGCAAGCAGCCGCCGGGGACGCTGTCGCACCAGGGGGTCGTTCCCTCGGGGCGGAGTGGGCATCATGTGGTGCTTGCGGTGTGGACGGTTGCGGATACGGGTAACGCGTTCTACGCGTGCTCGGACGTCCAGTTCTGACGCCCCGTCACCGAACACCCACCCCGGGGTGCACCCCGCCACCCCGGGGCTCCGCGCCTTGCCCACCCACCCGCCCGTGCGGCGGGGTTGGTTGGTTCCGGCCCTCCTGGGGCTCCGCCCCAGACCCCGTATCGCGCCTGAACGGCGCTCGTCCTCAAACGCCGGACGGGCTGGGTGTGCCCGCACTGGCCCGCACCAGGCAGTTAAGGGGCGCGGGGAACTGCGCGACCAGCCACGCACGGCCCGCAGACCGAAGGGGGTTTTGGGGCGCGGGGAACTGCGCGAGCAACAACGCACGGCCCGCAGCCGACCGAGGTTTTCAGGGGCGCGGGGAACTGCGCGAGAAGCGACCACGGTCCGCAGGACCGAGAGGGTCTAGGGGCGCGGGGAACTGCGCAACCCACCGCACCCCACCCCGCCCGGCCGCGGGCGGAAGGGGACTGGGGAACCCCAAGACGCGCGCAGGCGCAAAGGGCGCCCAGACGTGCCCGGAACGGGTGAATTGTGCGCAAGGCTCCCCCCGCACCCCCAACCACAGTGCGTGGATGGAACCGTGAACCCCCGCCTCCTCCTCCCCGCACTACTGGCCGCCACCACGACCCTGCTGACCGCCCCGGCCCCCGCCACCGCCGCCCAGCTGGGCACCCCCACCCCCCACTTCCACGAATACGTGGCCCTCGGCGACTCCTGGTCCGCCGACGTCACCGTGCTCGGGATCGATCACACCTACGCCCCCTCCGGCTGTGCCCAGAGCACCTGGAACTACCCCAAGCAGGTCGCCGCTCGGCTCGGTGTCCGGACGTTTCGGGACGCTACGTGTGGGGGTGCCACCACCGTCGAGATGACCGCGCCGCAGAACGTCGGCCACGTACCGCTGCTCGCGCAGGGCGTGAATCCGGCCCAGTTCGACCGGCTCACGCCGACCACCGACCTCGTCACCGTCGGCATCGGTGGGAACGACGTCGGCCTCGCCGACACCGCCCTCGGATGTCTCAACCCGCTGCCCGCCCCGCTGGCCGCGCCGTGCCGGAGCAGGTTCGCCGAGCCCGGTGGCAAGGATCTGATGTCCCGGCGGATCGCCGCCGCCAAGTCGCGGATCAGCGGCGTGCTGACGGGTATTCACCAGCGTTCGCCCCGGGCCACCGTGCTGGTCGTGGACTATCTCGCGGGGGTCGCCGACGACCACGGGTGCTACCCGTTGGTGCCGATCCTCGACGAGGACCTCGCCTGGTTCGGCGCCCGCCTCAGGGAGCTGAACGGGATGCTCGCCTCCGCCGCGCGCGAGGGCGGGGCCACCTTCGTCGACACGTATCGGGGGAGTGTGGGTCACGACGTGTGCGCGCCCGACGGTACGAGGTGGGTCGAGGGTCTGGCGCCGCTGTCCAGCCACCCGGTGGGGCCCGCCGTCCCGTTCCACCCGAACCGGCTCGGCGCCGACCATCAGGCCGCAACTGTCCTGCAAACGCTGGGTAGTTGACGTCCTCCCGGTTCGGTGCTGCGCGCACCGAAGGGCCGGTCATCTCCGTGATGACCGGCCCTTCGGGCGGGCGGTGGCGTTGCCGGTGCGGGTTCGGGCAGCCGACCGTCTCCGTCAGGCGACCGTCTCCGTGACCCGCTCCTGGGCCGCGCCGGCGCCCGCCCCCGCCTCGGCATCCCCCTGCGCCTCGGCCGCCGCCTTCGCCGCCGCCGCGGGACCCCGCAGCATCCCCGCCGCCAGCACCGCCGCGAGCACCAGGAGCAGGGTGCCGCCGACGGCCGCGTACTGCATGCCGTGCACGAAGGCCTCGCGGGCCACGGTGGCCAGTGCCCCGTCGGCGCCGGCGACGGCCGCGCCCAGGGTTTCGCGGGCCGCGGCCGGGGCCGAGGCGGGCATGTCGGAGCGGTAGACCGCGGTGCCGATGGAGCCGAGCACCGCCATGCCGAGCGCACCGCCGAACTCCTGCCCCGTCTCCAGGAGCGAGGCCGCCGAGCCCGCCTTCTCGGCCGGGGCGGAGGCCAGAGCCATGTCGGAGACCAGGGCCATCACCGTCACGATGCCCATGCCCATGACCGTCGTGCCGGTCAGCACCGTCCACAGCGAGTCCGTTCCGGCGAGCGTCATCAGGGCGAATCCGACAGAGCCCAGGGCGAAGCCGGCGGCGATGACGTAGGCCCGGTTCACCTTCTGCGCCACGGCGGACGCGGCGGGGGCGGTGGCGCCGATGGCGAGCGAGGGGGCGACGCTCCACAGCGCGGCCCGCAGGCTGCTCATGTCGAGCACCGACTGGAGGTACTGGGTGGTGAAGTAGGACGAGCCCATCATGGCGAACGCGGCGACGGTGTTGAGCGAGATCGCGGCGCCGAAGCCACGGCCCGGGCGGAAGAGTTCACGGCTGATCATCGCGTCGCGCCGGGTGAGTTGACGGCGTACGAACACGGCGCCCAGAAGCAGGCCCACCGCGACACAGACCGTGCTCGTCGTGGAGAAACCGTCGGCCGCGAACTCCTTGAGCCCGTACACCACCGGCAGCACCGCGCCCATCGACAGCGGCACGCCGAGCAGGTCGAACCTCCCCGGGGCCGGGTCCTTGAACTCCGGTACCAGCAGGGGGGCCAGGATCAGGAGCAGCAGCATCGCGGGCACGTTGATCAGGAAGACCGAGCCCCACCACAGGTGTTCCAGCATGACCCCGCTGAGCACCGAGCCGAGCGCGATCCCGCCCGCCATCGCACCCGACCAGATGCCGATGGCCTGCCCGCGCTGCTTGTCGTCGCGGAACATGTTGCGGACCAGGCCCATCGTCGAGGGCATCAGGGTGGCCCCGCCGACGCCGAGCAGGGCACGGGAGGCGATGAGCATGTCCGCGCTGGTGGCGTACGCGGCGGTCACCGACGCGAGGCCGAAGGCACCGGCCCCGATCATGAGCAGTTTGCGGCGGCCGATCCGGTCACCGAGCGAGCCCATCGTGATGAGCAGCCCGGCGAGCGCGAAGGCGTACACATCGATGATCCACAGCTGCTGGGTGGCGGAGGGGTCGAGCTCGCGGCTGATGGAGGGCAGGGCGAAGTACAGGACGGAGACGTCCATCGAAACCAGGAGGAGGGGCAGCAGGAGGACGACGAAGGCCGTCCATTCCCTGCGCCCGGCGCGCAGTCCCGCGCCGCCGGTGGTGCTCGCTGTGGTGCTCGTCGCGTTCGTCATGACAGCAATGTACGAGCGTCTTAAACGCCTGTCTAGTACTAGCGTTTAAGACGTTCGTATAGATCTGCTGGGCGGGGCTCTTATGTGCCGGGAACGGCCCTTCTGTCTGGTCTGTCTGGTCGTCCGCGTCCAGATCGCCCGATCGTGGGTCGGCCCCGGTTAGCCGGCCGGCTCCCAGGGCGGGGTCTGGTTCCAGCCCCACTTCGGGACGGGCACGTCGGCGGAGGCCGGGGGCGGGTTGGGGCCCGAGTAGACCAGCGCCATCCGGGTGCCCCACTCGACGTAGTACGCGAAGACGGCGCGGAACTCGGGGTCGTTCGGCAGCTTCGCCTCGTCGGCGGCGTCCATCAACAGGTCGACCCAGCGCCGCCGTTGCTCCTCGGTGACGCCGCGTCCCTTGTGCATGGTCGCCATATGGGCGTGCCCGCCGTGGTGCGCGCTGTACTCGGCGGGGCCGCCGAACACCTCGGCGAGCCAGACCGCCACGAGGTGGGGGTGTTCGGGACTCGCGTGGGCGAAGACCGGGCCCAGCAGGGGGTCCTTGTGCACCTGCCGGTAGAACACCTCGGTCAGTCGGTCCAGCGCGGCCTGGCCGCCCATCCATGCGTACGGGGTCTGGGTCATTGCGGGTCCCTCCGGGAAGCGGTGGTGTCCAAGGCGCCCAGCCTCACACGCGACCCGACCGCGCGTACGGGGAAATCCTCGTGCGGTCCCCGCGTTCGCCAGGGGGAAGGAGAGGGGCGCCGGGAAGGAAGCCGGAAAAAGACCAAGGGCGTCCTCCCCGAAGGGAGAACGCCCAGGTCACAGACGGTGCGCCGCCAGGGACTCGAACCCCGGACCCGCTGATTAAGAGTCAGCTGCTCTAACCAACTGAGCTAGCGGCGCCTGCTGACAGAGAAAATACTACCTGCTCCCGCGGGGTGCTTCCGACCACCCCCGCCAGGGGTGCGCGGGCCGGTCAGATGGCCAGCGAGAGCACCACGGGGGCGGCCCGGCGGTTGAGGGTGTCGGCCGCGGCGCGCAGGCGGTGGGCGTGCTCGATCGGCAGGGACAGGGCCAGGCATCCCACGGCCGAGCCCGCGGTCAGCGGAACGGCCGCGCAGACCGTGCCGACCGCGTACTCCTGGAGGTCGAGGACGGGCACGGTGGCGGGCTGGCTGTCGAGCTTGGAGAACAGGACCCGCTCGCTGGTGATCGTCCGCGAGGTGAGCCGGGCGATCTTGTGGCGGGAGAGGTGGTCGCGGCGGCCGTTCTGGTCGAGCTGGGTGAGCAGGCACTTGCCGACCGCGCTCGCGTGCGCCGCCGACTTGAAGTCGACCCACTCGTTCACCTTCGGCGCGCGCGGGCCGTCCGCGTACTGGGTGATCTTGACCTCGCCGTCGATGTAGCGGCTGATGTAGACCGCCGCGCCCACCGAGTCGCGCAGCGAGGTGAGGGTCTCCTGGAGCTTGGCCTCCAGGGCCTCCTGGCGGGTGGCGCCCGAGCCGAGCAGGACCATCGAGTCGCCGATCACGTAGGCGCCGTCGGCCACCTGCTCGACATAGCCCTCGCGCCGCAGCATCAGCAGCATGGAGGTCAGATGGGCGGTGGGCAGACCCGTCTCGCGTGCGATCTGGACGTCGGTCACGCCCCCGCCGTGCCTGGAAATCGCCTCAAGCACCCGAAGGACGTACTGCACCGAATGGAACGGCGCGGTGGGCTCTGGTTTCAGCGCCACGGATTCCCCCTAGCAGGTCGAGCTGCGAAGGTGGCAGGTCTGCCGTTCCACGATAGCCGCCAAGACCCGTTTCTGGTGGGGGTGTTGACAAGATTGGTGGCGCGCTCCAGGGCTCTACGCTGGGACGCGCCACCGTGGCATATGCCAGAGTCATGGTCGGGGGGCGCTCGGATGGCCGGAACGTGAGGTCAGCGCCGTGCACGGCGCGTGGTCAGGCGATTGCGCCGAGGAACTCCCGGGTCCGCTCGTGGCCGGGGTCGCCGAAGATCTTCTCGGGCGGCCCCGACTCGATGACCTTGCCCGAGTCGAACATCATGACCTCGTCCGAGATGTCCCGCGCGAAGCTCATCTCGTGGGTGACGCAGAGCATCGTGATGTCCGTGGTGCGGGCGATGTCGCGCAGCAGGTCGAGGACGCCCGCGACCAGCTCCGGGTCGAGCGCGGAGGTCACCTCGTCCAGGAGCAGCACCTCCGGCCGCATGGCGAGCGCCCGGGCGATCGCCACGCGCTGCTGCTGACCGCCGGAGAGCTGGGCCGGCTTGGCGTCCCGCTTGTCGCCGAGGCCCACCAGGTCGAGCAGGTCGCGCGCCCGCTGCTCCGCCTCGTCGGCGGACAGGCCGAGCACCCGCACCGGCGCCTCGGTGATGTTGCGCAGCACGCTCATGTTGGGGAACAGGTTGAACTGCTGGAAGACCATGCCGATCTTCTTGCGGGCCTCCCTGCGCTCCTTCTCGCCGGCCGGGAAGAGGCGCGTCCCGTTGACCTGGATGGTGCCCGAGTCCGGGGTCTCCAGGGTCATGAGCAGCCGCAGGATCGTGGTCTTGCCGGAGCCCGAGGGGCCGATCAGGGTGACGTGCTTGCCCTTGCGGGCGGTGAAGCAGAGGTCGTCGAGGACGGTGTTGTCGCCGAAGCGCTTGGTGACGTTCTCGAAGCGGATCAGCTCGGCGCCGGACGTGGTGTTCTGCACGGGCGTCTCGGTCTGGGTCTCAGCGGACAAGGCGGCGCTCCAGGGATCGTACGAACAGCGAAGCCGGATAGGCGATGAGGATGAAGGCGACGCCGACGACGGTCAGCGGCTCGGTGTACTGGAATGTGCTCGCCCCCGCGAGACGGGACTGCTGGAGCATCTCCAGGACACTGATCCCGGCGAGCAGCGGGGTGTCCTTGAGCATGGAGATGACGTAGTTGCCGAGCGCGGGCGCGATGCGGCGGACGGCCTGCGGCAGGATCACCGCGAACCAGGTGCGGTGCGCGGGCAGGCTCAGCGCGGTCGCCGCCTCCCACTGGCCCTTGGGCACGGCGTCGATGCCGGCCCGGTAGACCTGTGCGGTGTACGTCGAGTAGGGCAGGCCGATCGCGAGGATGCCGGTGGTCAGGGCCGAGAACTTCACGCCCCACTCCGGCAGCACGAAGAAGAGGAAGAAGAGCTGCACCAGGAGGGGGGTGGTGCGGATGAACTCCGTGATCAGGTTGACCGGCCAGCGCACGAAGCGGGTCGGGGCCCGGAAGGCGAGCGCCCACACCAGGCCGAGCGAGAAGGAGATGAGGGAGCCGAGCGCGAGGATCTCCAGCGTGGTGAGCACACCGTCCCCGAAGCGCGGCATGAAGTCCCCCACGGCGGACCAGTTCCAGTTCACTGTGCGGCCACCCCCAGATTCGCCTTGGTGCGGCGTTCGAGTGCCTTCATGCCGCGGGTGATGGCGAAGGCGAGGACGAAGTAGATGACGAGGGTGACGGAGTAGATCTGGGCGCTGTCCTGGGTGGCCAGGCGCACCAGATACGCGGCGAAGGACACGTCCCCCACGCCGAGGAGGGAGACGAGCGCCGTGCCCTTGAGGAGTTCCACGAGCAGGTTGCAGAACGGCGGGATCATCTCCGGCACCGCCTGCGGCAGCAGCACGAGCCGCATCCGCTGCCAGGGGGTGAGGCTGAGCGCGATGCCCGCCTCGCGCTGGGCGGGCGCCACCGAGTTCAGCGCGCCGCGCACGATCTCCGCGCCGTAGGCGCCGTAGGACAGGCCGAGCGCGAGCACCGCCGCCCACATCGGGACCAACTGCCAGCCCGCGAGCGGCGGCAGCACGAAGAACAGCCAGAACATCAGGACCAGGGCCGAGGTCCCGCGGAAGATCTCCGTGTACGCGGCCGCCAGGAAGCGCACCAGGCGCGAGCGGTGGGTGCGGGCCAGGCCCACCCCGAAGGCGACCGCGGCCGCCAACGCCGCGCTGTACACGGTGAGTTGGATGGTGATCCAGATACCCGGCAGCACCCAGTGCTGCCACAGTCCCGCCGTCATCGGCACAGCTCCTTGGCGGTCAGGGTGGTCATCTCGGCCTGTGTGAAGCCGAAGGGCTTCAGGATCCGGAAGAGTTCGCCGCTCCGCTTCATGCGGTGGATCTCGGCGTTGAAGGCGTCGCGCAGCGTGCCGTCGGTGGGCCGGAAGGCGAAGCCGCCGCCGTCGATCTTCTTCTTGCCGTCGACGACGGCCCCGAACGCCTCGGTGGCCTCGGCCTTCGCGCTCTTCTTGGCGACCTCGCGCACGGTGAGCGCGGTGCCCGCGAAGGCGTCGACGCGCCCGGACTCGACCGCGTTCAGGCCCGCGACCTGGTCCTGGAGGATGACGATGTCCTTCTCGGGGAAGCCGGCGGCGACCGCGTGGCCGATCTGGGCGTAGCCGGTGCCGGTCGCGAACCGCGCCTTGGCGCGCACCACGTCCTCGTAGGTGCGCAGGTTCTTGGGGTTGCCCTTGCGGACGACGAAGGCGTCCAGCATCTGGTACTCGGGGTCGGCGAAGAGCACCTGGGCGCAGCGCTCCTTGTTGATGTACATCCCGGCGGAGACGACGTCGAACTGCTGGGAGTTGAGGCCGGGGATCAGCGAGGAGAAGTCGGTGGCCACGGGCTGTACGTGGCCGATGCCGAGCCGCTTGAAGATCACCTTGGCGAGTTCGGGGGCCTCACCGGTGAACTCCCCCTGCTCGTTCACATACCCGTACGGGACTTCACCGGCGATACCGAGCCGCACCGAGCCCCGCGACTTCAGGCGCGCGAGCGCGTCGCCCTGCGGGACGCGGGAGCAGGCGGCCGCGCCGGTGAGCGCGGCGGCGGCGGCCCCGGTGAGCAGGGTGCGCCTGGGTATGGAGGGTCTGGGGCGTGAGGTAGCTCGTGCCATGGCGGCGCGGCTACCCGTCTTTATCCGGCCCACACCCCCCAGTTTTCGGCGCGCCGCGCGGGTCCGCCCGCCGGCCTCACCTGCGCGAGGACCCGGGGAAGGCCGCCGCGGCCCGCAGGACGGCCCGCTCCCCGTAGCGCGCCGCGACCAGCTGGAGGCCGATGGGCAGGCCGTCCGCGTCCGTGCCGACCGGGACCGTCGCGGCCGGCTGCTGGGTCAGATTGAACGGATACGTGAACGGTGTCCATCCCGTCCAGCGCCGGAGGCCCGAGCCGGCCGGCGCCTCCCGGCCCGCCTCGAACGCGGTGATCGGCAGGGTCGGCGTCGCGAGGATGTCGTAGCGCCGGTGGAATCGGGCCATCCGCCGTCCGAGCTCGATCCTGGCCTCCTGGGCCGCGAGCAGATCGAGGGCGGAGAGGCGCGCGCCGCGGGCCGCGATCTCCCGGAGGCCGGGATCGATCAACGCCCGCTGCTCCAGGCTCAGTCGGTCGACGAGGCGAGCCGCCCCCGCGTTCCACAGGGTGTGGAAGGCGTCGACCGGATCCGCGAAGTCGGGGTCGGCCTCCTCCACGTACGCGCCGAGTTCCGCGAGCCGGGTCACCGCGGCCCGGACCGCCGCGGCCACCGCCGGGCGCACCGCGACCTGGCCGCCGAAGGAGGGCGAGTAGGCGATGCGCAGCCCCTTCACCCCGGCCGCCGCGTCCTCGGCGAGAGCCGCCGCGTAGGAGTGGGCCGGGGGTTCCAGGGCGGTCGGGTCGCGCTGGTCGGCGCCGCTGATCACATCGAGGAGCAGAGCGGCGTCCGCCGCGTCCCGGGCGAGGGGGCCCACATGGGACAGCGTGCCGAACGCGCTCGCGGGGTGCAGGGGGACGCGGCCGTATGTCGGCTTGAGGCCGAACACCCCGCAGAACGAGGCCGGGATGCGGATCGAGCCCCCGCCGTCCGTGCCGAGCGACAGGGGCGCCGCCCCGGCCGCGACCGCCGCCGCGCTGCCCCCGCTGGAGCCGCCCGTGGTGCGCGCCGGGTCGTGCGGGTTGCGGGTGATGCCGGTACGCGGCGAATCGGTGACGCCCCTCCAGCCGAACTCGGGGGTGGTCGTCTTGCCGACCAGCACCGCGCCGTGCTCGCGAAGGCGTGCGACCGAGGGCGCGTCCTCGTGCCAACTCCCCTTCTCCGCGATGGCGTTGGAGCCGACGAGGGTCGGACCTCCGGCCTGGAGCAGGGTGTCCTTCACCGATACCGGCACCCCGTCGAGGAGCCCCACGGGCTCTCCCGCGTGCCAGCGCTCGGTGGCGGCGCGGGCCTGGGCCAGAGCCGGTTCGGTGTCGATCCGTACGAACGCGTTGAGGCGGCCCTGCACCTCCTCGACCCGGGCCAGGACCGCCCGGGTCGCGTCCAGCGGGGAGAAGGTGCCCGCGCGGTAGCCGGTCAGTAGTTGACGTGCCGTCAGATCGATGAGTTCGCTCGGCTCGGTCATGCCTGGGGTCGTACCCATGCGGGTGCCGCCTCACGTGACCGGGCGCCCCCGGGTTTCCCGCCGGGGTGCCCGCGGGGCCGGGGGAGGGGCCGCCCGGGAATAAAACGGAGAGTGCCTCCTGTTGGCGGAGGGCAGGCGCTTCGTCCCCGGGACGGCCGCACTGTGTACGGGCCCGCGCCCCGCGCAGGGACCGAGACGAACCGAGCGAAACGAACCGAGCGAGACGAACTGGAGGCGCGGACCGGTGGATGTGGATGCGATTCGAGGGACGGCGGCCGGAACCGCACCCGTACCCCTGTCCGTGCTCGACCTGGTCACGGTGGGCAACGGCTACACCGCGAACCGTGCCCTGCGCACCAGCGTGGAGATCTCCAAACTGGCCGAGCGGCGCGGCTTCCACCGGCACTGGGTCGCCGAGCACCACTCGATGCCGGGCGTCGCCTCGTCCGCGCCGGCCGTGATCCTGGCCCACCTCGCCGCCCACACCTCGCGCATCCGGCTCGGCTCGGGCGGCGTGATGCTGCCCAACCACGCGCCGCTGGTGATCGCCGAGCAGTTCGGCACGCTGGAGGCGATGGCTCCGGGCCGCATCGACCTCGGGCTCGGGCGGGCCCCCGGCACCGACGGGGCGACGGCCGCGGCGCTGCGCCGCACGGACCGGCTCAACGAGGGCGCCGAGGACTTCCCGCAGCAGCTCGCCGAGCTGACCCGCTTCCTCGACGACGACTTCCCCGACGGGCACCCCTACGCCCGCATCCACGCGGTGCCGGGCCCCGTGCAGGGGCCGGCCGCCCGCCCGCCGATCTGGCTGCTCGGCTCCTCCGGCTTCAGCGCCCGGCTGGCCGGCACGCTCGGGCTTCCGTTCGCGTTCGCGCACCACTTCTCGGCGGCGAACACGGTCCCCGCGCTCGACCTCTACCGCGACTCGTTCCGCCCCTCGGAGCTGCTCGACGCGCCGTACGCGGTGATCGGCGTCTCGGCGCTGGCCGCCGACGACGAGCGCGAGGCCAGGCGCCAGACCCTCACCAACGCGCTGTCGATGGTCCGCCTGCGCACGGGGCGGCCCGGGCTCGTCCCCACGCCCGAGGAGGCCGAGTCCTACCAATTCAGCGCGCTGGAGCGGGAGTTCGTCGACAGCTGGCTGTCCAACGTGATCTCCGGAACGGCGGACGAGGTACGAGCGGGCCTGGACAGCCTCCAAAAGCGCACGGGGGCGGACGAGTTGATGCTCACGGCGAATGCGCATGGTCCTGAGGTGAGGGTGCGGTCGTACGAGTTGATCGCCGACGCGTACGACATGCCTCCGGCGGTGTAGGGGGGGCTCGGCCTCCCTGGGCGCCCCCCACCGAGGACTCGGCCTCCCGAGGCGCGGTTCGGCCCAGGACTCGGCCTCCGGAGGCGCGGTTCGGCCTCCCGGGGCGCCGCCCCGCCGATGGCTCGGCTTCCGGAGGCGCCATGCCGCCAGGGGCGCGGGGAACTGCGCGACCGGCCCCGCACGGTCCGCGGCCGATCTCGGGTTTGGGGCGCCGCCCGCGCGGGGGTTCGGCTTCCCGAGGCGCCACCCCGCCGAGGGTTCGGCCTCCGGAGGCGCCGTGCCGTCAGGGGCGCGGGGAACTGCGCGACCAGCCCCGCACGGTCCGCGGCCGATCTCGGGTTTGGGGCGCTGTCCCGCCGATGGTTCGGTCTCCGGAGGCGCCATGCCGTCAGGGGCGCGGGGAACTGCGCGACCAGCCCCGCACGGTCCGCGGTCGATCTCGGGTTCGGGGCGCCACCCCGCCGAGGGTTCGGCTTCCGGAGGCGCCGTGCCGTCAGGGGCGCGGGGAACTGCGCGACCAGCCCCGCACGGTCCGCAGGTGCGCTCCCGCCTGTTTGTCTTTGTCCGCCTGCCGTGCGTGGTTGTTCGCGCAGTTCCCCGCGCCCCTAGGGGGTTGGGGGATGGCCCCCTTGGGAGGGTCGGGAGGTAAAACCTGCCCGGTGGTTCAGGGAGTGGCGGGGGCCGGAGGGCCCCGGGAGGGTGGGGCGGGGGAAGGCGGGGCGGGGGCAACTCGGGCGTTGACAAGCGCTTTCGCGCCAGGATTGGTCTAGTCCTCAATTTGGTTCAGACCATTGACGCGACCAGCCCCCGCTCGCTATCACTTCTCCAACCGCCCTTCCCCGCACCCCCATGCGCCCCACCCCCCCCGGAGGCCGTCTTGCAACGCCGCAGACCCCTTGTCGCCGCCCTGAGCACCGCCGTGCTCGCCGCCGGTGCCCTGGCCGCATTCGCGGGCCTGGGTACCGCGTCCGCCGCCGACGCCGCCCCGAACGCGGCCGCACCCTCGACGGGGGGCGTGAAGATCGCGTACTACGACCAGTGGAGCGTGTACGGGAACGCCTTCTACCCCAAGCACCTCGACACCCGGGGCATCGCGGGCAAACTGGACGTCATCAACTACTCGTTCGGCAACATCCACCCCACCAACCTCACCTGTTTCGAGGCGAACAAGGCGGCGGGCGACGACAACAACGCCAACGCCGGTGACGGGGCGGGCGATTCGTTCGCCGACTACCAGAAGTCCTTCGGTGCCGCCGACAGCGTCAGCGGCGTGGCCGACACCTGGAACCAGCCGATCGTGGGCGTCTTCAACCAGTTCAAGCAGCTGAAGGCGAAGTACCCCAAGCTGAAGATCAACATCTCGATCGGCGGCTGGACGTACTCCAAGTACTTCCACGACGCGGCGCTCACCGACGCCAGCCGCAAGAAGCTCGTCTCCTCCTGCATCGACCAGTACATCGCCGGCAACCTCCCCGTCGAGGGCGGGTACGGCGGTGCGGGCGCGGCGGCCGGGATCTTCGACGGCGTCGACATCGACTGGGAGTACCCGGGCTCGCCCGACGGCCACCTCGGCAACCACTACGGCGCCGAGGACAAGGCCAACTACACCGCCCTGCTCGCCGAGTTCCGCAAGCAGCTCGACGCGTACGGAGCCGCGCACGGAGGCAAGCACTACCTCCTGACGGCGGCGCTCCCGGCCGGCCAGGACAAGATCAAGAACATCGAGACGGACAAGATCGGCGCGTACCTCGACTACGCGAACATCATGACCTACGACATGCACGGCGCCTGGAACGCGACGGGCCCCGCCTACCACCAGTCCCCGCTGGTGTCGCCCGCCAACGACCCGACCGACGTGATCAAGCCCGGCACCCAGAAGTACTCGATCTCCAACGCGATCGACTCCTGGATCGACGGAAACCCCGCCTACGGCATAGCGGGCGGCTTCCCGGCCAACAAGATCACGCTGGGGTACGAGTTCTACTACCGCGGCTGGAAGGGCGTCCCGGCGACCAACAACGGCCTCGGCCAGAGCGCGACCGGGCCCTCCAACGCGCGGCCCACCAGCCAGGTCGCGGGCACCGCGCTCTACAAGGAGCTGGGCGGCATCGTCGACAACCCGGCGACCACCTTCTGGGACGCCAACGCGAAGGCCTCGTACTTCTACAAGGACGGCGAGTTCTTCACCGGCCTCGACAAGCAGTCCATCCAGGCCCGCGCGGACTACGCCCACCAGCGGGGTCTGGCCGGCGCGATGATGTACAGCCTGCTCGGCCTGGACGACAAGGCGACCCTGCTCGGCCAGATCGCCGACGCGGTCGGCTCCTCGCCGTCCTCGACCCCGGACCCGACCCCGACGGGCACCACCACCCCGTCGCCGACGCCGACCGCTCCGACCAGCCCGTCCCCGACCCCCGGTGGCTGCGCCGCCGCGGCCTGGGACAGCGCCGCCACCTACACCGGCGGCAACCAGGTCTCCTACGGCGGTCACACCTGGAAGGCCCAGTGGTGGACCAAGGGCGAGCAGCCCGGCACCACCGGACAGTGGGGCGTCTGGCAGGACCTCGGCGCCTGCTGACCCGAGCCGCCCCCGCACACGCGGCCGCCCCGCCCCTCACCCTGTGGAGGAGCGGGGCGGCCGTCCGTTCGGGGGGCCTCAGACCTTCTGCGGGCTGTGCGCGATCATCTTGGCGATGCGGTCCGGGGTGACCGCCCGCGAGTAGAGCCAGCCCTGCCCGGTGTCGCAGCCGATCCGGGCCAGCCGGGACGCCTGCTCGGCGCTCTCCACGCACTCGGCGGTGACGGTGAGCCCGAGCCGGTGGGCGAGCTGGACCAGCGCCTCGACGATGGTCTCGTCGGCCGGGTTGGGGTGCGCGCCGCCCTCGTCGTACTGGAAGCCGCGCACGAAGGACCCGTCGAGCTTGAGGACGGAGACCGGCAGCCGGCTCAGATAGGCGAGGTTGGAGTACCCGGTCCCGAAGTCGTCGATCGCGATGTGCACCCCCATGTCGGAGAGCGCCTGAAGGGCCTGGAGCGGGCGGCCCGCCGAGCCCATCACCGCCGACTCGGTGAGCTCCAACTGGAGCAGATGCGGGGCGAGTTGGGTCTCCGCGAGGATCTCCGCCACGTCCGCCACCAGGTCGGAGTCCCACACCTGGCGCACGGCGACGTTGACGCTGACGAAGACCGGCGGCACGTCGGGGTGCGCGAGCTGCCAGCGCCGGGCCTGCCGGCAGGCGGTGCGCAGCACCCAGCGGCCGAGCTGCACCACCGAGCCGTCTTCTTCAGCAATTCCGATGAACCGATTCGGCGGAAGCGTCCCGAATTGCGGGTGGTTCCAGCGGACCAGCGCCTCCACGCCGTGCACGACGCCGTCGGCCATCCCCACCAGCGGCTGGTACTCCAGCGTGAACTCGCCCCGCTCCACGGCCGGTCGCAGCGTCGAGGACAGCGCCTGACGGGTCATGCGGTGGGCGTTGCGCTCGGGGTCGAAGAGGGTCCAGCGGGCCTTGCCGTCGGCCTTCGCCCAGTACAGCGTGGTGTCGGCGGCCTGCATCAGGCCGGTCGCCGTGGTGCCGGCGCTGGCCCGCTCCACCACCCCGATCGAGGCCGAAACCGACAGGCGCTGGCCCGCGAGGTCGAAGGGCTGCTGGAGCGCGTTCAGCACCGAGCGGGCCAGCTCGGCCAGTTGCTCCGTACCCGTCGAGTCCTCGACCAGTACCGCGAATTCGTCGCCGCCGAGCCGCGCCACCAGATGGCCGCCGCGCGCGTACCCGGACTGGTCCGCGCACTCGGTGAGCCGGGCCGCGACCGCGCTGAGCAGCCGGTCGCCGACCCGGTGGCCGAGCGTGTCGTTGACGGCCTTGAACCCGTCGAGGTCGAGATAGCAGATCCCGATGCGGCCGGTGCCGCCGTCGTCGTACGCGGACGCTTCGAGGGCGGAGGTGAGCCGTTCGAAGAACAGGGTGCGGTTGGGCAGCCGGGTCACCGGGTCGTGCATCTGGAGGTGGCGCAGCCGGGCCTGGAGTTCGCGCCGGTCGCTGATGTCCCCGATCGACAGGAGCACGCTGGAACTGCCCGGTACGGGAGCGACGGTCACCTCGGCCCACAGCGAGCGCCCGTCGGGGTGCTTGAGGCGGCGGGTGCAGCGGAACCGGGTACGGGCGCCGCGCAGCACTTCGCGGTAGGCGTGCCAGGCGCGGTTGTCGGCGGCGAGGTCGACGAGCTCGGCCGCGTCCTGCTCGCGCAGCGCGTCCGGGTCGGTGCCCAGGAGATCGGCGAGCGCGTCGTTGGCGACGACGACGGTGCCCTCGCGGTCGACGACCGCCATCGCGAGGTGGGCGGCGTTGAACGCGGCTTGGTAGTCGCGCAGTTCGGAGGGGGAGGGGCTGTGCCGCTCGGCCCGCTCGGCCCGCGGGTCGCCGAGGAACTCGGCGGGCCGTGCGGCGGGTGTGCCGGTGCGTCGCGCCGCGGAGGGGTCCGGCGCGGGGCCGTCGTGCTTCGGTGGGTGCTCGGGCAGGGGGTTTCCGGCACGTTCCGGGGGGCGGTCCGCCAGGGCGCCCGCGATCCGGTCCGTATGACGCTCTGTGACGGGCGGCCGGATGGTCCCGGGCCCTTGACCCGGTCCTTCGGAGGTTCCGCTCACCGCTGGCTCCCGCAGTGCATCGAAGTTGTGCAGAGGTAGTACGGAGTGTTTCGACGTCTTCGGCCGGGGTGGACGACGGCCCGGTGAGGCCGGATCCACGCTGGAAAGTGTGCCGATCATAGAGGCTGGCGCAACGCGCGATCCAGCTTCGCCGTCGTGATCAAGCGCACCTGGAGTCCCGTGTCGATCGTTGCCCGATCGTTTCTGCGCGGGTGTGGCCGGGATCGGGCCGCCGGTGATCGGTCGTGACTTTGCGTAAGTCACCGGGGTGTCGGCCCCCTCACCCTTCTGGGGCAGGGAAACAGGGCATATCCGTAGAAACCTGCACAAAGTGGGTGGGATGTCCCGCATCCCGTCCCCGGAGGTCGACGTGCAGCGTCAGCAGACACCCGGGGGAGTGGAGCGCGCCCGGCTGCGCGGTGCCGTGGCGGCGCTCACCTCCCTAGCGGCGCTCGCCGCCATCTCGCTGGTCTCCGGGCCGGCCGTGGCGGCGAACTCCGCGGTGCCGTGCGCCCTGCCCAGGACCGACGCGCACCACTCGCTCGGCGTCGACACCTGGAACCCGGCCTACCCGCGCCCCGTGCGCACCCTCAACGCGGGCATGGTCTTCCTCTCCTTCCCGGACTCGAAGCCGGCCGTCACCCCCGACGAGCTCGTCGCCGACTACTTCCCCGCCACCAGCCGCTTCTTCGAGCAGGCCTCGTACGGCACGTTCCGCCTGAACCCCCAGCCGCAGCGGCACTGGGTGCGGATGCCGGCCGCGTCGACCTCGTACCGCATACAGCGCGACTGGGACCCGGGCCTGCGCACGCGCTATCTGACGGACGCGATCCGCGCCGCCGACGCCACGGTCGACTTCTCGACGTTCGACATCGTCTATCTGGTCGCCGACCCGGACGCGCCCGGTGTGGACTCCGACGCCACCAAGGTCGTCAACTTCGACCGGCCGGTGCGCGCGGACGGCCGGGACATCAACCGGGTGGTGACCGTCTTCGAACGCCACCCGCCGGACCGCAACGTGCTGGCACACGAGACCGGGCACGTCTTCGACCTGCCCGACCTCTACCACCGCCCGCAGGACGGCAAGAACGGCGACTGGGACACCTATGTCGGCGACTGGGACGTCATGGGCAGCCAGTTCGGCACGGCGCCCGACCTGTTCGGCTGGCAGAAGTGGAAGCTGGGCTGGCTCGACCGGCAGGAGGTCACCTGTGTGACGGGCGACGGCACCAGCCGGTTCACGCTGGAGCCGCTCTCCGCCTCCCTCGCGACGGCCGGCCTCACCGGCAAGCGCCTCGCGGTGCTCCGGACCGGCGAGGACCGGGCGATCGCCATCGAGGTGCGGGACTCGGGCGGCCTGGACCGGGCCAGTTGCAGCCAGGGACTGCTCGTCTACCGGGTCCGCAGCGGTTCTTCCTCCGGCGGGGGTCCGGTCGAGGTGCTCGACGCGCATCCGGACACCGAGGCGTGCTGGGAGCGGTCGGTGTACCCGGCGCTCGCGGACGCCCCGATCGCGCTCGGTGAGACGTTCACCGTGCCCGGCGAGGGCATCCGGATCGAGGCCGAGGGGCGGACGAAGTCGGGCGCCTGGACGGTCAAGGTCTCCCACTGAGAACCCGCCCGGCACCATCAGGGCCAGGACACGAAGAAGCCCCCCGCTCGCGCGAGGGGCTTCTTCCGTCGGTGCGCCGCCAGGGACTCGAACCCCGGACCCGCTGATTAAGAGTCAGCTGCTCTAACCAACTGAGCTAGCGGCGCCTGCTGACGTCGTAGACATTAGCACCCTGATCCGCGCGAGGAAAAATCGATAACCGGGGCGGGTCCGTGGCCTCGTTCCTGGCGGCCCGGACACAGGCCCACAGCAGGACGTCCGGCCCGGGCAGCCAGGGGCGGCGGGTGTCGGGGGCCACCAGCCAGCGGGCCGCGCCGGAGTTCTCCCGGTCCGGGCGGACCAGTGCCGGAACGGTGACCGCGTCCCCGGCGCCGTGACACAGCAGCGGCGGGACCGGGACGTCGCTGCCGTGCCACTCCTCCCACTCCAGGAGCGAGGGCAGGCGCTGCGCGGTGCCGGGCGCGGCGAACAGGAGCATGCGCCCGCGGTGGATCGCCACCGGCCCCGATCCGGGTCCCTCGGCCCACAGCCGGTCGAGCATCCGGCGCCCGAAGACCGACGGGACGTTCACCACGTCGAAGACCGTGCCGCAGGGCAGCACCCCGGGCGCGGCCGGGCGGCCCTCCCACAGGGCGAGGGTGCTGCGCGGGTGGGTGGCCGCCGAGGCCAGCCAGGCGGCGCCCGCAGCGGTCACCTCGCCGGCCTGGTGGCCGCCCTCGTCCCGCAGGAGCCGCAGGACGTCGAGGTCGTCCCCGCCCGCGAAGGGCCCGCCGCGCCCGCCGACCGTGGTGAGCGGCCCGCCGCCGCCCGTTTCCCGAACGCCGCTTCCCCTGCCGTTGTCGCTACTCATGCTCTACGTCTACCGGGCGGCCATGTCCCGCCCCAGCGGCTTGGCGGAAACCGGGACAGGGCGGGGCCAG
This sequence comes from Streptomyces sp. ASQP_92, assembly GCF_025399895.1. Lineage (GTDB taxonomy): Bacteria > Actinomycetota > Actinomycetes > Streptomycetales > Streptomycetaceae > Streptomyces. The sequence continues at coordinate 219,936 of NZ_JAODUA010000001.1, forward strand.
AGGGCGTATCTTGCGCTCCGGCATATGCCCGGGGCCCGTGGTCGGGGAGCCCGCCCCGAGCGGGCCGGGGTGCTCAGGGAAGGTCGCCCGAGCGCATCAGATCGCGGCCGAACTCGATCATCTTCTTCGCGTAGTCCTCGGTCCACTGGGCCCGCTCCGCCACGTCGGCGGGGGTCAGCCGGTCGAAGCGGCGGGGGTCTGCCAGCTGGGCCGCCGCGATCGCCTGGAACTCCACGGCCCGGTCCGCCGCGGCCCGGAACGCGAGGGCCAGCTCGGTGGAACGGCTCAGGAGCGCCCGGGGATCTTCTATGGACTCCAGGTCGAAGAAGTGCTCCGGGTCGGCGGTGGCCTCGGAAGGCTCGAAGAGCAGCGGCGCCGGCCTCAGCCGCTGCCGCTCCTCGTTCCGCTCGTGCTCCGCCATGTCTGTCCTCCCAGGGGCAGGTCGACGCCCAGGGTCAAGGCGCCCCGGCCACCGTCCATTGTCCCGCCCCGGCGCAAGGGGGCCTTCGGCGCGGCCGCTCGGGCGGCCGGAGCCGTCAGGGACCGGACTCCGTCCGGTGGTCAGGGTGTCCAGGGCACGCGGTGGTGGGAGAGGTGGTCCCACGTCGCCATCATCGCCTCCCATCCATCCGGGAACTTCACGGTGACGCCCAGCTGGACCGGCTCCGTCGAAGGGTGTTCGTCCAGGAGGTCGCTCACGCCCGCGCGGCACACCACCACGCACGCGTGCCGGTGGCGCGAGGTCAGGACGCACAGGCGGCCCGTCTCCAGGTGGAAGGCCGTCGCGTCCGGGCGGCCCGAGAGCGGGTGCAGCACGACCGTCACGTCGAACTCCCTTCCCTGGAGCCGGTTCGCGGTGTCGACCGCCACCCCCGTGACCCCCCGCTCCGCGAGCGCCGCCCGGATCGCGGCGGCCTGGTCGCGGTGGGCTGTGCCGACCGCGATGCGGTCCGCGGTGAGCGGGGCCGGCTCCGGCGAGCGCTCGCTGGTCGCCGCCCCGCCCCGGTCCAGGAGCCGGCGTACGACCTGGGCGACCGCGCCGACCGCCTCCGGGTCGGTGCGCGGGGTGTGCCGGGCGGGCAGCTCCAGCAGGGCCCAGCCCGACGCGGCCGCCTCGTCCAGCGCCCGGTCCGGGGCCGAGCCGTCCGAGGAGACGCCGAACGACAGCCGCCGGTCCTCGGGGCCGGTGCCGCTGCGGAACGGCGTGAACGGATAGAACGCGGCCGACACCAGCGGCGCCGCCGACGCAGGAAGCCGCCACGAGACGGGCAGCCGGTGCTGCGGCAGCTCCGGATTGTGCGCGAGCAGCGTCGTCACGGCGCTCGCCGACGGGTCGTAGGACAGCCCCGCCCACTGCTCGGCGTCCGCGATCGCGAAGGGGTCGAGCTGCCCGGGGTCGCCCACGAACAGGGCCCGCTCGAAGAGGCCGGCCACCGCGAGGAGCGCGTCCGAACGCATCTGGTACGCCTCGTCCACGATCGCGTGCCGCCAGGGCTCGACGTCCTTCACATGCGCCCACTTCGCCGCCGTCGAGATCACCACGTCGAGCCCCGCGAGGTCGCCCGCCTTCGACGACTTGCGTACGTTGTCCAGCTCGTCGAGGGCCTTGTCGTACGGGTCGCTGTCACTGCTGTGCAGGCGGCCGACCGGCAGATCGGGCGCCTTCTCCGCGAGACGTACCACCAGGTCGTCCACCTGGGCGTTGGTCTGGGCCACCACCATCAACGGGCGCCCCGCGGCGGCCAGTTCGAGTGCGGCGCGCACCACGAGCGTGGACTTGCCGGCGCCCGGCGGCGAGTCCACGACGATGCCGCGGGCCGTGCCGTGCAGGGTGTCGGCGAGGATCGCGTCGGTGGCCGCGGCCGCTGCCGCCGCCGGATCGAAGGCGGTCACAGCAGGTCCTCGGAGGTCGGCGGGTCGGGGTGCTCGGCGGTGGCGGAGCCGGGCGGCCCGCCGTGGGTCCAGGGGGTGGCTTCCGGGTCGGGCAGCTTGGGGGCGCCGCGCTGCTCGTGCTCGAACAGCGTCCAGCAGACGCGGTCGCCCTTGACGGGGACGGAGCCGGGCGCGGGTTCCCTGGACCGCCCCATCTTGTCCAGGACGCGCAACACGACGGCGCCGCCCGGCTCGTACGCCACGAACTCGGCCTTCTGCGGCTTGCCGTCGAGCGTCCGGTAGACCTTGGCGCCCTCGGCCAGGTGCGGGGCGTCGTCGGTGCGCAGGGTGAGCAGGGGGCGGGGGCTCGGGCGCTTGGACTCCGACCACGCCGGGGTCACCTCGACGACCTCGCCCTCGAACGCCTCGCCCGCCAGCCGGCGGGCCGCCATCACCAGCGGGTCGTCGAGCGCCTCGCCCGCTTCGAGTTCGGCCTGGGCGCGCTCGCGGCGCAGCAGCTTGGTGGCGGCCGTCACCGCGTCGTCGCGGCGCGGCTGGGGCGGCTCGCCCGCGGTGATCCGGTCCCGGTGGCCGGTGAACGACCAGCGGTCGCTGGTCCAGCGCGCGGCCGCGCGCTCGCCCTCGGGGAGTTCCCGCAGCAGGTCGAGGGCGTGCCACACCGACGACCAGGTGGGCATGAGCTGCGCGGCCAGCAGACGGCGGATCTCCCGTTCAGCGACGGTCAGTTGACCGAGGCGCTCGTCCGCCACCAGACCGTCCTCGGCCGTCTGGAGCGCCTGGCGCGCCCGGTCGTAGCGCTCCACGGCGGGGGCGAGCAGCCGGTTGTCGAACGCCGGGTCGGTGGCCGGGCCGGCCGGCGGGCACAGCAGCTGGCCGTCCGCGCCGCGCGCCAGCTCCGCCCGCAGCGCCGCCTCGGCCCCGGACTCGCCCTCGGACGGGTCGATCCAGGCGAGCAATGCGCCCAGGTGCTGGTCCTCCAGGCTGGACTGGCCGGTCGCCCAGTGCCGGCCCAGCAGGTCGGTCGCGGCGAGCAGCAGCGCGGAGCCGGGGGTGCGGGCGCGCTCGGCGTAGTGCGTGAACCAGCGGCCGAGCAGGGGGACGCGGGGTGGCGCGGGGTAGGGCGCGTCCGGGTCCTGTTCGGCGGTGCGGCGAAACCGCATCGAGCGGCCGAGCAGCCGTACGAAGTCGATGCCGGCCCGGCCGGGGACGATCAACTGCGGCGCGTCCGCGCACAGTTCGACCTCGACCTTGGTCTTCTTGCCGGTCTCGGGATCCGTCTCGGAGCGCTCGGCCGTCTCGACGTCGTCGGCGTACGCGTCCAGGTACGGCAGTACGGCCTCGGCGAGGTCGGCCAGGAAGGTGAAGCGCAGATCGCGGTCGCGGGGCTGGGCGACCACGAGCAGCGTCGGGTCCGCGCGATCGGTGCCGACGAGCGCGCCGAGCGGCGCCCCGGCCTCGCCCGCCGTGGTGAGCGGCACGAACACGAGGGGCCGCTCGCTCAGATGGCGGTGGCGCACGGTGGTCAACGGCTGCGCGCGCCCGGACTCGACGGCCTCCAGACGGGCCAGCGTGGAGATCAAGGACATGGGGCGCCCGCCTCGGTGCGGGGGGCGGGGGCGCCCGCGCCGGTCGCGGCGGGGCCCGCTGCGGTGCGCGGGGCGGCCGGGGAGGCGCCCGGGTCGGGTCCGGCGGGGACGGGTGCTTCCGTGCGCGGGGCGCGGAGGTCCGTCCCGGGGCCGGTGGCGAGCGCCTGCGCGCGGAGGGCGGCCGCGCGGCGCACCGCGGCCACCGTCGGGTCGGTGGGGTCGCCCGACTCGCCGCGGGCCGCCGACAGGACCTCGCCGATCGTGGTCAGGGAGCCGAGCTCGCCGCGCAGGGAGCGGCCGAGCGCGGCCACCGCGCCCTGCTCGCGGGCGCGCCCGCGGCAGTGGAAGGCCAGCTCGCAGGCGGCCAGGCACTCCGGCGCGTACACCGCGGGGACCGCCTCGACCGCCGTGGCGAGCGAGGTGCCGGACTGGCCGTCGAGGTCGAACGTGGTGCCCGGCGGCAGCGCGTCCGCGATGTCCTCGATCCGGGCGAGGCGCGCCAACTGCCGCCGGGTGACCGACAGTTGCTTGCGCACGTCGACCACCGACGCGGTCGGCAGGTTGGAGAAGTCCTTGGGGCAGACCAGCAGCACCGAATGGTCCACCGAGGCGCCCTCGACGAGCGCCGCGACCCGCTCCAGGGCCAGCACGTACACCGCGGACTGGCGGGCGGCCGCGCCCACCTTCGACGCGTCGGCGCCCGCGTCGATCATCGGGAAGGACTTGATCTCGACGACCGTCCAGCGGCCGTCGGGGTGGACCACCACCGCGTCCGGCTCCAGATAGGCGGGGGAGCCCGCCACCTCCAGGGCCAGCATCGGATGGTCGAGCAGCGCCCAGGCCCCGGCCGCGGTCGCCTCGCGCAGCGCGAGCGAGGTGCGGGCCGCGCGGCCCTCGGGGCCGGCCGCCGAGAGGTCGGGGGACGAGGCGTCCTGGGGCGGCTCGGCGCCCGCGCCCATCCGCTCGTGCAGCAGACGGAGCAGCTCGGCGCCGCTGTCGCCCTTCACCTTCGCCTCGAAGGCGTTGCCGCGCATGAACGCGAACTGGGACTGCCCGAAGGCCGCCGAGGGTGAGCCGATCGCCTCGGCGAGCGCGCCCTTGTCCACCCCTGCGCCGTCCAGGAGCGCGCGTCTGCGGCAGCCCGGGTTGGCGGCGAGGGCGGCCAGCGCCCGCGCGTCCAGCGGCCGGGCCGGGACGGCCGGGCCGCGCAGTTCAGCGAGCCGTCGACGCAGCGCTGTCGCCGGCTTCCGCTCGGGTGTCCGATCGGGTGTCGGACGAGGTCCGCTGCCCAGGGATTCGCTCACCCGCCGAAGTCTCGCATCCGGCACTGACAATCGGGGCGCCGGTGGCCCGGGAGGCGGGTGCGAAACGGGCCCGCAGGCGTTCCGTGAGCCGCAGCAGGGGGCGTGAGAGCAGCAGGCCGAGACCCATCACGGCGGCGCCCGCGACCGCGTCGAGCAGGTAGTGGTTGGCCGTCCCCATCACCACGAACGTGATGGTCAGCGGGTAGGCGACGGCAAGGATCCGGGTCAGCCTGCTGCCGCCGAAGCGCCACAGCATCACCCCGCACCACAGGGCCCAGCCCACGTGCAGGCTGGGCATCGCGGCGAACTGGTTCGTCATGCCGCCGAGCCCCCGGGGGGCGCTGGCCTCCCCGCCCCACCAGCCGTACGAGCCGTACTGGGCCATCGTGTCGGTGAAACCCTGCACGGCGGGGAGCAGCCGGGGCGGGCAGGTCGGCAGGAACGTGAAGCCGATCAGGCCGAGCAGGGTGGACGTCATCAGCCAGCCGCGGGCGGCCCGGTACTGGGTGGGGCGGCGGCGGAACAGCCAGATCAGGACGGCCGGGGTGACCAGATAGTGCAGCGAGGCGTACACGAAGTCGGCGGGTATGCCGAGCGCCGGGGTGTGCGTGAACAGCCTGTTCAGCGGGTGCTCGGCGTTGAGGTGGAACGCCTTCTCGAAGCGCAGGATGGACAGCCCGTGCTCGACGGCCCTCGCCTCGTCGCCGCGTACGATCAGCCGCCCCAGGGAGTACACCGCGTACACGAGCGCGAGCAAGGGGAGTTCGGTCCACCAGCGCGGTCGCGTGGCGTGCTGCGGCGGCTGCATCCGGCAGGTTCCCCCAACTGATCCTCGGGCTGCCCGCTGGGGGCCTCCGGGTGGTAGACGTGCGTTCAACCGTACGGTGTAAGTGATCGCCTTCACGCAGCACCCCGGTGTTCCGGTCAGACGCGCAGATCAGGCCACTGGTTGCGTCGGGAGTGCGGGAAGATGGTTATGGCACATTTCGTACGGGATCGGGAGAGAACACCCATGGCAGCCGCCGCACCGCGCATCCTGCTGGCCCGGCACGGGCAGACCGAGTGGTCGCTCGCGGGCAAGCACACCGGCCGGACCGACATCCCCCTCCTGGAGGAGGGCCGGCGCGGAGCGAAGCTGCTCGGGGAGCGGCTGCACCGCGAGCCGTGGGGCGGGCTGCCCGGTGTCGAGGTCCGCACCAGCCCCCTCCTGCGGGCCTCCGAGACGTGCGAGCTGGCCGGGTTCGGGGAGCGGGCCGAGCCGTGGGACGCGCTCATGGAGTACGACTACGGCGCGTACGAGGGCATGGCACCGCCCGAGATCCAGGAGCGGCAGCCCGGCTGGTTCATCTGGCGGGACGGGGTGCCGGACGGGGAGACCCTGGCGGAGGTCGCGGCGCGGGCGGACGAGGTGGTGGCGTGGGCGCGGTCCGCGGGGCGGGACGTGCTGGTCTTCGCCCACGGGCACATCCTGCGGGTGATCGCGGCGCGGTGGCTGGGGGAGGACGTGTCCTTCGCGGCCCGCATCCGGCTCGACCCGACGTCGCTGTCCGTCCTGGGGTGGGCGTACGGGGAGCCGGCGATCGAGCGCTGGAACGACACCGGGCACCTCGAGCGGTGAGCCCTTGGGGCTTCGCCCCGAACCCCCCGGGGGTTTGCCCACCTGTCCGCCCGTGTGGGGCGGTTGGTTGGTTCCGGGCCCTCTGGGGCTCCGCCCCGGACCCCGGGGGTTTTGCCACCCGCCCGTGACGGGGGTTGGCTGGTTCCGGGCCCTCTGGGGCTCCGCCCCGGACCCTGGCGGTCTTCCCACCCGCTCGTGACGGGGGGTTGGCTGGTTCTGGGCCCCCTGGGCCTTCGCCCCAGACCCCAAGCGTTGCCCGCCTATGGCCGGCTCCGGCCCCCTCGGGGCTCTGCCTCCGAGCCCCGAGGGGGCGCGGCCCACCCATCCCCCAGCACACAACCGCGGAGCGGCCCGTTCCGCGCGGCGGGCGCTAGGTCTGTAGCTCGTCGGCCGCTCGCCAGGCGTGGTGGGCGAAGCGTGCGGCCTGGGGGTGGGCGCCGTGGGAGGGGTGAGCGAGGTACGCGGGGACGGTGGGCGCCCCGGTCAGCGGGACCAGGCGGACGAAGGGGTGCGTGTAGCGGCGGGCCGCGGCGACGGGCGCGGTGCCCACGCCGAGGCCGACGGCCACCTGCTCCAGCCACTCGTCGAAGTTGTGGCACTCGGCGCCGACGACGGGCCGACGTCCGTCCGGCCACATGTCGGGGAACGTGGTGCCGCTCACGGTGTTGATGACCAGCGGCAGTTCGGCGAGCTCCGCCCAGTCCAGCTCGGTGCGCCCGGCCAGCCGCCAGCTCGCGGGGACGGCGGCGATGCGCGGCTCCTCGTACAGCAGGACACCACGCAGCCCCTGCGGCAGCTCCGCACAGCGCAGCAGGCCCAGATGCACCTCCCCGGTGTCGAGTCCGGCCTGCGGGGTGTCGCAGCGGACGAACTCGACGGCCACCCCCGCCTCCTCCCCGAAACGTGCAGCGATCCGCGATAACCCCTCGGGCAGCCCCCAACTGAACCCGATGCGCAGGGTCTCGCCTTCCTGCACCTCCCGCAGCGCCGCGTCGAGCTGGCGCAGCAGGGGGGCGACCTTCTTGCGCAGGGCCACGCCCTTGTCGGTCAACTCCGTCCTGCGGGTGGTGCGTTCGAAGAGCCGCACGCCCAACGACTCCTCCAGCGTTCTGATGGTGCGGGTCAAGGTCGGCTGGGCCAGGTGCAGACGACGGCCGGCGGCCGTGAAGCCGCCTTCCTCGGCGACGGCCAGAAAGCATCTGAGATGGCGCAGATCTATATTCATTCGGCGATCCTATAGGTGGCGCCGCACTGTCATTTCTCACGGCCTGACTGTGTGCATAGGCTGCTTGATGTCACCGAGCGGACCGGATGCCCGACAGGGTCGGCGTTCACGAACCGCTGGTGTACTGCCATGCACTCAACGGGGGTACGTCATGAGTGAATACTGGTGCGCGCCGTCAACTGGAACGGCGCCGAAGCCGGTCAAAATGAAAGCAAAAGGCTCGGCGAGGGGCTGGTCCGCGCCGCGGACGTCCCTGCCCAGGGCCGTTCCCACCAAGGCCTCCGAGGGTCAGCGGTAGGAAGAGGGCCCTCGGGCGGCCTCGGTCCCACACTTCTTCGTCGGCGGTGACGTCTGTCACGCCTGTCACCGTGGAAGTTATTTCCTCAACTATTCACGATTTCTTTCCATCCGGGCTGCGCGGCTGCCGTCGCGCGTGGTGCGGCTCATCGGCATGACGTAATTCTGGCCGCCGCTTCCGGAATGTCTGTTTCCTCTGCCGTAATCACCGAAGGATATTGATGTGCCAGTAATTGATACATGCAACGGTCCCGTCGAGTACGTATTCATCGACGGTGACCCGGACCTGGCACCGCTGGTCTTCCTGCACGGCGGACTCGGCTGCGTCGCCTCGTGGGGGCGCTTTCCCGCCAGGCTCGCCGCCGCCACCGGGCGCCGTGCCCTCGTCTACTCCCGCCACGGCAACGGCGGCAGCGGACCCGACCCGCTGCCGCGCACCCCGCGCTATATGCACGAGCACGCCCAGGACCTTCTGCCCGGCCTGCTCGACGCCCTCGGCGTGCACCGTCCCGTCCTGGTCGGTCACAGCGACGGCGCCTCGATCGCGCTGCTGCACGCCTCGGTGCGCCCGGTGGAGGCCGTCGTCGGGATGGGCCCGCACATGTACTTCGAGGAGGAGAATCGCCTCGGCATCGAGGCCGCCCGCGCCTCCTACGACGCCGGCCCGCTCGCCAAGAAGCTGGCCCTGGTGCACGACGACCCCCGAGGGGTCTTCGAGCGCTGGTCCGGGGTCTGGCTCTCGCCCGGCTTCCGCGACTGGAACATCGAGGGCGATCTCGACGTCACCGCGCCGGTGCTGATGGTCCAGGGCGACGCGGACGAGTACGGCTCCCTCGGCCAGGTCGACGCCGTCGAACGCGCGGTACGCGGCCCCTTCCGGCGCCTGGTGCCCGAAGGCTGCGACCACTACCCCCACCTGGTCTGCCCCGACCTCGTCATCGACACCGTCCGCGACTTCCTCGCCGCGCACACCGCCGGCACCCCCTCCGCGGAGGCCGTCCGATGACCACGGAGCACCCCGTACGCCTCGACGCCCTGCTGGCCAGTTCCGCCCGCACCCACCCCGGGCGCACCGCCCTGGAAGGCGCGGGCGAGAGCTGGACGTACGCCCAACTGGAGCACGCCGTCGCCGAGTCGGCCGAGCGGCTGACCGCGAACGGGCTCGCACCCGGCGACCGGGTCGGGGTCTTCGCCCCCAAGAGCCCCGCCACCGTCATCGCCCTGTACGCGGCCCTGCGGGCCGGTGCGGTGGTCGCACCCCTGGACGTGGCCGACCCGCCGGAACGCACCGCCCGCATGATCCGCAACGCCGGTCTGTCGCTGCTGCTCACCACCGACCGCGCCCTCGCCGGAGCGCACCGCGCCGCCGCCCGTGCCCGCGACGGCGTCCCGGCCGACGACGGCGCCCTCGACCACGGCCTGCACTGGCTGCGCGTCCTGGCGCCCGACGAGCGGCCCGGGCCGCTGCCCGCGCCCACCGACCGCGGTGGCTACATCCTCTTCACCTCCGGCTCCACCGGCTGGCCCAAGGGCGTCCTGCTGTCGCACGAGAACGTCGCCCACTACGCCCTGTGGGCCGCCGGCGAGTTCGGCCTCACCCCTGAGGACCGGATCGGCTCCCAGGCCGCCCTCACCTTCGACCTGACCACCTTCGACCTGTTCAGCGCCGCCGCCGTCGGGGCCTGCACGGTCTTGATGCCGGACCTTCTGCGCGCCTTCCCGCGCGACGTCGCCGGCTGGCTGACCGAACAGCGCATCACCCACTTCGTGGCCGTGCCGTCGCTCTACCACGGCATGCTCCAGCAGGGCGGCATCGCCGACGCCCCGCCGCCCCACCTGCGCGTCGCGGCCTTCGGCGGAGAGGCGTTCGCTCCCGAACTCCTGGAGAGGTACCTGGAGTTGCTCGACGGCGTCCCCTTCTACAACCTGTACGGGCCCACCGAGACCAACGCGTGCACCTACTACCGGGTGCCGGCCGACTGGAGCGCCGACCAGGAACTGACCATCGGCCGCGGTATCGCCGGCGTACACATCGAGGTGCTCGACGAGGACGGCCGTCCCACCGACGGCGAAGGCGAGATCCACATCGCCGGACCCACCGTCTTCCAGGGATATCTGCGCGGCGGCGAACCGAGCGACCCCACCCGCACCGTGGTCTTCCGCGACGGCGTGGCACGCCGCGCCTACGCCAGCGGCGACATCGGCCGGATCACCTCCGACGGCCGGGTCTTCCTGCGCGGTCGGCGCGACTCCCAGGTCAAACGACGGGGTCACCGCATCGACCTGATGGACGTGGAGAGCGCCGTCCTCGACCTGCCGCAGGTCGCCACCGCCGCCGTCGTCGCCAAAAGCGGCCCGCACGCGGGTCAGATCTGGGCCTACGCGCAGGCGGACGCGTCCGAACGGGAGCTTCTGGCCGCACTGCGCGACGTGCTGCCCAAGCGGATGCTGCCCGACCGGGTCGTCCCGGTCACCACTCTGCCCACCACCACCAGCGGCAAGGTCGACCGCCGTGCCCTGAGTGACGACGGCGACCCCACCCCCACCGGCGCCGAACCCATCCCCACCGGCTCCGTACTCATCGAGGAGATCCCCGCATGAACAGCGTCGAAGACCTCTGCGCCCTCATCGCCCGCCGCATCACCTGGGGCCGGGGCGAGGACCCGCAGTCCCTGAACGCGGACACCCCACTCCTGGAGATGGGTCTGGTCGACTCCCTGGCGATCATGGAGATCGTCTCGGCGCTCGACGCCGAGGCCGGCATCAGCCTGCCCGACACCGAGATCGTCGCCGCCAACTTCCGTACCCCCAAGGCGCTTTGGGTCGCCATCGAGCGACTCCGGGCCGAGGAGGGCGCGTGAGCGCGGCGGCCCTCGCGGCGCTGCGTTGCGGCCCCGCGGAGACCGAGCGGATCGTCGACACCTACCGGGACCTGGCCGCGCCGGTCCTGGAGAAGACCGCCGGCGACGACTTCATCGCCCAGTGGCGGGCCATGGCCGACCTCGGCGTCCTGCGTCTTCCCGACCCGGACGCGACGGCGCCCGGCCCCGTCACCCGCTCGCTCGCCATGGTCGAGGGCATCGGTCTTGCCGGCGCCGATCCCGGCCTCTGCTACGCACTGGCCTCCCAGATCTTCGGCATGCAGTTCCCGCTGCGGGCCACCCTCACGGCCGAGGCCTGGCGCGCGGTCGCCGAGGTCCAGGAGGGCCGGGTGCTGCTGTGCCACGCGCTGACCGAACGCGGCGGCGGCAGCGACCCGTTCTCCATGGAGACCCGGGCCCGGCGCGACGGCGACGGCTTCGTCCTCGACGGCGCCAAGACGTTCATCACCGCCGCTCCCGTCGCGGACCGGGCGATCGTCTTCGCCCGTACCGGAGAAGGACGCTCCCCGTTCGCCCTGTCCGCCTTCCTCTTCCCGCTCGACCTGCCCGGCGTCCGACGCGGCGAGTCCTTCACCAAGACCGCCCTGCCGACCGTGCCGATGGGTGAACTCCTCTTCGAGGGCGTGCGGTTGGGCCCGGAAGCACTGCTGGGCGAGGAGGGCTCCGGTCTCGCGGTGATGGCCTCCACCACCGCCTGGGAGCGCTCCGTCATCCTCGGCTACGCGCTCGGCCCGATGCGCCGCACCCTGGTCCGTACCGTCGAGTGGGCCGCGGACCGCGAACACTTCGGCCGCCGCATGGGCGCGAGCCACCAGGTCGCGGCCCGCGTCAGCGACATGGCCCTGGCACTGCACCGCTCCCGCGTCCAGCTCTACGCGATGGCCGCACGGCTCGATGCCGGAACTCCCGCCCGGAAGCTGGCCGCCGAGGCCGCCCTCACCAAGATCTCCGTCTCCGAGGACTACGTACGGCTGACCGAACACGCCACCGCGCTGTCGGGCGTACGCGCCTTCCTGCCCGACTTCGACCTGGCCGCCGACCTGGCGAGCCCCATGGCGGCCCTCACCTACGCCGGCCCCAACGACCTGCTGCGCGTGGGCGTCGCACGGCAACTCGGCCTACCGGTCGAGAACTGACCGATCGAGACCCGAACCGAAGGACATCGATGACGCTGCCGACCCAACTCGACGACCTCCTCAAACTAGCCGCGGAAACCGGCGCGGCGCTCGCCCCGCTCGCCGCCGACGTCGATGCCGGACGTGCCGACGGCCACGAGACCTACCGCATCCTGCGCGACTCCGGCCTGCTCGCGCTGCTCGTCCCCAAGGAGTCGGGCGGCGCCGGCCTCGGCTTCGGCGACTACTGGCGCGTCCTCGCCGAACTCGGCGCGCACAACGGGGCCGCCGCCCTCGGCTTCAACATGCACCACGTCGTCATCGGCGCGCTCGCCGACTCCGCCGGCACCCGGTTGTCCCCGGCCGCCGACACGTTCCGCGCCTGGATGCTGGACGAGGTCGTGCACGGCCGCAAGCTGTTCGCCTCCGCCACCTCGGAGACCGGCCGGGGCGCGAAACTCCGCGGGATGCACACCCGCTACCGGCTCTCCGACGACGGCGCGCACTACATCCTGACCGGCCACAAGTCGTTCGTCTCGCTGGCGGGCGCCGCCGACTACTACGTCGTCGCGGCCGTGGCCGACGACGGTGCCGAGGACTCCGCCGAGGTCTCGCACTTCGTCGTCGCCGCCGACGACCCCGGCGTCGGCTTCGGCAGCGTCCACCACATGTCGGCGATGTACGGGACCAGCACCGCCGCCATGACCCTGGACGAGGTCCCGGTGCCGCGGTCCCGGCTCTACCTGGGCGTCGAAGGCATGTCCCTGTTCAAGGTCGTACGCGAGCCGCACTGGATGATCGCGGGCTACACCGGCGCCTACCTCGGCATCGCCGAGGCCCTCTTCCGGCACACCGTCGACCACGTCACGGCGTCTCCCGCGCGAGCCCAATCGCCGGTCGTACAGCAGGAGTTGGGGCGCATGTCGGCCCGGCTGCGGGCCGCCCGCGCCCTGGTGCACGAGGCCGGTGACCTGGTCACCGCCGAGCGCGGCAGCCTGGAGGCCAACGCGATGGTGCACGCCGCCAAGTACGTCGTCGGCGAGGCCGGTCCGCAGCTCGCCCAGGACGCGCTGCGGCTGTGCGGCTCGGCCGCCGTCAGCCGCGCACACCCCCTGGAGCGGCTGATCCGCGAGGCGTCCTTCGCCCATGTGATGCCGGCCAAACCGCAGGACTGCCTGGAGTACCTGGGCAAGGCCGCCGTCGGCGTCAATCTCTACGACGCCCGGGCCTTCGCATGGTGATCCCCGTCCAGGACGCCCCCGCCGTCACACGCGACGCCTTCCGGGCCCTGATGGGCTCGCACCCCAGCGGCGTCGCCGTCATCGCCACGGCCGACGCGCAGGGCAGGCCGTACGGCTTCACCTGCACCGCCCTGTGCTCGCTGTCCCTCGACCCGCCGCAGCTCCTGGTGTCCGTGGCCAACACCGGCAGCACCCTGCCGGTGATCGCCGCCCGCGGCGCGTTCACCGTCAACTTCCTGCACGGCGCCGGGCGGCGCGCCGCCGAGGCGTTCGCGGGGCCCGCGGCCGAGCGCTTCCGCACCACCGCCTGGCGGCCCGCGCCCGCCACCGGTCTCCCCGTGCTGGCGCAGGACGCCCACGCCAGCGCCGAGTGCCGCGTGGCCCGGCTCATCCCGGCCGACGACCACACCCTCGTCATCGGCGAGGTGGTGCACACCGAGACCCACTCATCCGTGCCCGACGCGGCGCCGCTCCTGTACGGCATGCGCCGCTACGCCACCTGGCCGACCACCTGACGGGGACCGGCCCCGGCCCGCTCGCACCCATCAACACCTCACCCAAGGAGTACCCATGTTCCGCACCCTGATGAAGTCGAAGATCCACCGCGCCACCGTCACCCAGGCCGACCTGCACTACGTCGGCTCGCTGACCATCGACTCCGACCTGATGAAGGCCGCGGACCTGCTGCCCGGCGAGAAGGTCGACATCGTCGACATCGAGAACGGCTCCCGGCTCTCCACCTATGTCATCGAGGGCCCGGCCGGCTCCGGCGTCATCGGCATCAACGGTGCCGCCGCCCGCCTCATCAGCCCCGGCGACCGGGTGATCATCATCGCGTATGCCGCCATGACGGACGAGGAGACCGCGAGCTTCGTTCCGCACGTCGTCTTCGTCGACGAGCGCAACGAGGTGGTGGACCTCGGCGGTGACCCGGCCGCGGTGCCCGAGGGCTCCGGTCTCAAGCGTGGCGACCTCGTCGCCAACTGACCATTCGTACCAGGCAGTTCAGGGAGCTCACTATGACGACCTCCGTGGTCAGCGGCGGCACCCGTGGCATCGGACGCGCACTGAGCCTGCGGCTCGCCGCCCTCGGGCACCGGGTGATCGCCCTCTACCGCGGCGACGACCGTGCCGCCGAGCAGACCGAGAAGGCCGGCGAGGGCCGGATCGCGACACTGCGCTGCGACCTCACCCGGCCCCACGAGATCCGGGCGGTCTGCGACCGGATCACCGGTGAGTACGGCACGCCCGCGGTGCTCGTCAACAACGCCGGTGTCAACCGCGACCGGCCCTTCCTGTCCATGACCGCCGAGGACTGGGACACGGTCCTCGCCACCAACCTGTCCGGCCCCTTCCACCTCAGCAGGGCCCTGGCGCCGGTGATGGTGGAGGCCGGCGGCGGCAGCATCGTCAACGTCGCCTCCACCACGGCGATCCGGCCCCGGCGCGACGGCGCCAACTACTGCGCCAGCAAGGCGGGCCTGATCCAGCTCACCAAGTGCCTGGCCCTCGAACTGGCCCCGCACATCAGAGTGAACGCCCTGCTGCCCGGCTTCACCGACACCGACGAGGTCACCGAGCGCTACCGCCTCGACGACCCGGAGCGGCTGGCCACGGTCCTGGACACCATTCCTGCCCGCAGGCTCGGCACGACGGACGACATGGCCGACGCCCTGGAGTATCTGGTGACCGCGCGCGGCGGCTATGTCACGGGGCAGCAACTCATCGTCGACGGCGGCCACTTCATGGGGTGACGGCCCCACCCCCGCCCCACGCACCGACACACCCCACACCCTCAGGAGAAGACACCATGCGACTGACCCGGCAACAGGTCGACCAGTACCACGACCAGGGATTCCTGACGCTGGAAGCCCTCCTCGACCCCCGCGAGGTGGACACGCTCCGGGCGGCCCTCGACCGCGACACCAAGATCCCCGGCCCCCAGCTGGTGACCGAGGACGGCGGCACGGAGGTCCGCGCGGTCTACTCCTCGCACCAGCGCCAGCCCGAGTACGCCGGCCTGGTCCGCGATCCCCGCATCCTGCCGGCCGTCCAGCAGCTCCTCACCGACGACGTCTACATCTACCAGTTCAAGATCAACGCCAAGCCGCCCTTCGGCGGCGACAAGTGGGCCTGGCACCAGGACTACCTCGCCTGGCGTCTCGCCGACGGGCTCCCCGCACCGCGGCAGATCAGCATCGGGGTCTTCCTCGACGACGTCACCGAGTTCAACGGCCCCGTCATCTTCCTGCCGGGCTCGCACCGCGGCGGACTCGTCCGAGAGGGCCGCTCGGCCGTCGCCAAGTCCGACCAGCACCTCGACCCCGACGACATCTCGCTGACCCCCCGGCAGCTCGCCGAACTCGTCGACCGGCACGGCATGACCAGTCCGAAGGGCCCGGCCGGCTCCGTGGTGCTGTTCTCGCCGGAGATCGTGCACGGCTCGGCGCCCAACATGTCGCCGTTCGCCCGCCGCCTGCTGATCGCCACCTACAACGACACCGCGAACCTGCCGCGCCCCGCGGGCGCGCCGCGTCCGGACTACGTCGTGTGCCGCGACACCGAGCCGCTGCGCCCCCTGGACTCATCCTTCTCCGAGGCGCTCGGCCTGCGTACGGTGACGTCATGACGCCGCGCACCGGACGCGCCGTAGTCCTCGAACAGTTCAACTCCCCTTTGCGGCTGAGGGAGTTCGCGCTTCCCCCGGCCCCGGACGGCGGCATGATCGTGGCCTGCGGCTACGGCGGCGTCTGCGGCACCGACCTGCACCTGAAGCAGGGGCACCTCGACATCCCCGTCCCGCTCGTCCTGGGCCACGAAGGACTCGGCGTCGTAAGGGAGTTGGGCGCCGGCGTCCACCGCGACGCCACCGGAGCGCCGCTCGCGGCCGGTGACAGGGTGATGTGGGCGTCCTCCATCGCCTGCGGCGTCTGCCCGCCCTGTCGGCTGCACCGCGAACCGACCCTGTGCGAGCAGCGCCGCACCTATGGCGTCAATCGCGGCCTCGACAGCGGTCCCGAACTCTCCGGCGCCTGGGCCGACCACATCGTGCTCCAGCCCGGCACCGCCGTCGTCAAGGTGCCCGACGGCGTCGATCCGATCGCGGCCATGTCGCTGGCCTGCGCCGGGCCCACCGTGGCGCACGCCCTGTACGAGCGGCGGCCCGTGCGTCTTGGCGAGACCGTGGTGGTGCAGGGCAGCGGCCCGGTCGGCCTCGCGGCGGCCGCGTTCGCGCACCTGGCCGGCGCCGCCAAGGTCATCGTCGTCGGCGGCCCCGCCGGCCGCCTGGAGGGGGCAGCCGCCGCCGGCATCGGCGACGTCCACCTGAACATCGCCGACGCCGAGGACCCCGAGGAGGTCCTGCGCGAGGCACGCGAGGCCGCCGGCGGGGACGGCGCCGACCTGGTGATCGAGTGCGCCGGGGTGCCGGCCGCCGTCGGGCAGGGGCTCACCCTCGCCCGCCGGGGCGGAAGCTACCTGATCATCGGCCAGTACACGGACGCCGGGGACACCCTGATCAATCCGCACCAGATCGTCCACCGCCAGCTCGACGTCGTCGGCTCCTGGGCCTTCACCGGCGCCCATCTCGTCGAATACGTCCGCCTGTTGCCGGCCCTCACGGCCCGGTTCGACCTGGCGAGTCTGGTGACGCCGTTCCCCCTGGAGCAGCACGCCGACGCGCTCAGCGCGGTCGCCGACGGCTCCGTGATGAAGGCGGTACTCACCTCCTGACACCCCCAGGCTCACCTGCCGGCGCACCGACCCCCGCGACGCGCCGGTGAAGGTGAAGGTGACGGCCCGACCGCGACCCACCGGAGCGATCGGGCCGTCACCGCTGCCCGCATGCCGTGGTCACCCGGGGGGCACCGGCTCAACCCCGGACCAGCAGGCCCAGTGCCTCCTCCGTCGCCCGGTCGTCGGGAAGATAGGCGAGCAGATGGTGGCCCGGTTCGTCGACGGCCGCGAGCTTGACGTACCGCAGACGCACATCACCGGCCACCGGATGACGGAAGTGACGTACGGCGGGATGGAACGCCGAGGTCTCCCGGCGGTCGTACCAGCGCGCCGCGTCCGGGTCGGCGAGCAGCTCCGCGATGATCTCGGCATACCGGCCGTCCTCGGGATGCCTTGCCGCCTTCGCCCGGAACTGGCCCAGCAGACTCCGTGCCTCCTGCTCCCAACTGGCCAGCAACGTACGGGCGGGGGGCCAGCGGAACACCAGCCACAGCAGGTTGCGCTGCTTGGGTGCCAGCCGCGCCAGATCGGTGAGCAGCGCGGCGTACCCCGGGTTCCAGGCCAGCAGGTCCCAGTGCGGGTCGAGCACCGCGGCCGGGTTCGGCTCCAGCGACTCCACCAGGGACAGCAGGTTGCGCGACACCCATCCCGGCGGCCGCTCGGCCGGCTCGGCGTGCTCCACGAACGACATCACATGGGCGGTCTCGTCCGCGTCGAGGCGCAGCGCCCGCGCCACCGACCGCAGCACCTGCGCCGACGTACGCACCCGCCCCTGCTCCAGCCACGCGTACCAGGAACTGCTGATCCCGGCCAGCTCCGCGACCTCCTCGCGCCGCAGCCCCGGGGTGCGCCGCCGCGGTGAGCCGGGCAGTCCCACATCGGCGGGGGCAAGCCGCTCACGGCGGGAGCGCAGAAACGCGCCCAGTTCGCGGGCCCGGCCGTCGACTCCTGCGCCGTTCATGCTTCCCCCTCACACCGTGGGCCCCTGCCGCCGAGGGCCGTACGCCTCGCCCTCAGGGTGTGAGCAAGGGTAATCGGCTGGGGTGCCACCTTGATCGCCGGCGGTGGTGAGCTGGTCCTGCCGGTCCGAAAGCACCGGCAGGCACGCCACAAGGAGCCCCATGGACACCACCGACTCACCACGTACCACCCCCGCACCTCCCGCGCCCCCCTCCGGCCCTTCGCTTCCCGCCGGCTCGCTGCGGCTGCTGCGCGCCGCCGGATTCGTCAGCAACTTCGACCGCTTCTGCATCACCCCGATGCTGCTGCTCATCGGCACCCAACTCGGCGTCTCGCTGCCCACGGTGATGCTCGCGGCCAGCGGCTACTTCCTCGCCTACGGCCTGATGCAGCCGGTCTGGGGCCTGGCCAGTGACCGACTCGGCCGGGTGCGGGTGATGCGGATCTCCCTGGCCGGTGCCGCCGTCGCCGCGCTCTGCTCGGTGATCGCGCCCGGCGCGACGGTGCTGATCGTGGCGCGCACCGCGGCCGGCGCGTTCTTCGCCGCGTCCATCGCGGCTTCCATCACCTACATCGGGGACACCGTGCCCGCCGCGGTGCGTCAACGTCCGCTCAGCGAACTGATGACCGCGTTCGCCCTGGGCACCGCTGTGGCCACGGTCGTCGCCGGCGCACTGGCGCACTATGTGAGCTGGCGGCTGGTCTTCGCCCTGCCCGGCCTGATCGCCACCTACCTGGCCGTGGCCCTGCGCCGCCTGCCGGAGCCGCCGCGCGCGGCGTCCGGCGCACTGTTCGCCCCGTTCAAGGTCGTCCTGCGGTCCGGCTGGCAGTGGTACGTCATGGCCGTCGCCATGCTCGAAGGCGCCGTCCTGCTCGGCTTCCTGACGTACATCGCGCCGGCCCTCGAATCCCAGGGCGCCTCGGCGACCCTGGCCGGCGCGGTGTCCGCGCTGTACGGCGTGGGCTCGATGACCGCGGCCCAGACGGTCAAGCGGCTGGTCGGCCGCTGGACACCGGCGCGGCTGATCGTGGTCGGCGGGGTGCAGATGGCCCTGGCGTTCGGCGTCGCCGCGGCCAGCCGGTCGGTGCCCGCGCTGGTGGCCTGCACGCTGCTGCTCGGCGGCGGCTGGTCGTTCATGCACTCCACGATCCAGTCCTGGGCCACCGGCCTGTCCCCGGCGGCCCGCGCCACCGGCGTCGCGATGTTCGGCCTGGCCCTCTACGTCGGCAGCGCCCTGGCCAGTGCCATCGCCGCCGGGCCTGCCGAACACCACGCGTACGGGGGGCTGTTCCTGACGGCCGCGATCCTCACCGTACCGCTGACGATCGCGGCGGCCGTGGGTCGCGCCCGATACCGGGGTTGACCCGGGGGCCCGGGGGCAGGGGGCAGGACCTCGGGCCGTGGGGCGAGGGGACCCCTACACCGCCACCGCCCCCCGCCGCTCCAAGAACGCCGCCACCTCCGCCGCCCCCCGATGCGGCGCCAGGATCCGGGCCGTATCCGCCAGCATCGCCTGAATCCGCGTGGACTGGACCTGGTTCAGCAGGTCCAGGACCTGCTGCCCCGCCGCCGCGGACTCCGCCGGCGCCCCCGCCCGCGCGAGATCGTCCGCGAGCTCGGCCCGGTACAGGGCCAGGTTCCGGGCGAAGTGGGGATCCTGCACCGCCGCCGCCCGGTGCGCGTGCCGGGCCGCCCGGGACCAGTCGCCGAGCGCCGAGAAGCACTGCGCCTGGAGCATCTCCAGCTCGGCCTCGACGAAGAAGCTCATCCACTCGGGGTCGGCGCCCGAGGCGCCCCGCGCGAACTGGGAGTGCGCCCGCGCGAGCGATTCCTCGCACGCCGAGCGGTCGCCGAGCCCCGCCCAGCCCCCGGCCTCGCGCAGCGCGAGCAGGGACAGCAGGCGCGCGGAGCCGAGCGTCCGGGCCGCGCTTTCGCCCGCCTGTGCCGCCCGCATCGCCTCGCGCGGCCGCCCCATGTCCCTGGCCAGGAACGACATGTTGCAGAACGCGTGCGCCTCCAGAGCGGGGTCCCCGGCGAGCCGGGCCGTGGCGAGCGCCTCCGCGTAGTGCGAGCGGGCTTCTCCGAAGCGGCCGGAGTCATGGGCCAACCAGCCGACGGAGATGGCGAGTTCACCCGCGCCCGAGTGCAGCCGCTCCTGCGTGGAGCGCCGGGACGCGCTCGCGTCGAGCAGGGCGTAGGCGGTGCGCAGCGGCTGGGCGGCCCGCTGGTAGAGGCCGTCCGCGCCGTGCCGGTCGTCCAGGAGCCTGATTCTGCGCACCGCCTCCTCGACGGCGCTCACCTCGGCCTCGCCGACGCGCTGGACGGCATGGGCGGATACCGGGCCGAGGCCCAGCGAGACGGCCGCCACCGTGGCGGTGGAGCCCGTCATGAATGCGCGACGCAGCACGTCGCTCTCCTCGTGGTTCTGGTGGTCATGGGACGGCTCGTGCGAGGGGTCGCACGAGGGGTGGTGCGACGGATCGGCGGGGCGGGGTGCGACAGGGAGCGGGGGTGCGGCGGACAGCGGGCGCGCTCCTCGCCCGCGTACCGTCTCCCTCGACGAGAACCCCAGGTCGGCCAGGGTCAAACCCGGGAACATGTGCCGGAAGACCCTTTCGTACGCATAGTTCGGGCAGCGGATCTCGCCGTTCTCCACCCGCCCGATATAACGCGCGTCGCAGGCGACCTGTTCACCGATCTCCCGGGCGGCCCGGCGGACCGAGGCCGCGAACTCGCCCGGCGAGCGGGCACCCCTCAACTGCCGGAAGGCCGCGTTGGGTTCACGCGTGAGCCGCTCCGGGGTCCGCGGGGTCCGGTCGTTCGCCCGGTGGTCTGCCTGGGGATCTGGTGACGGCGCCATGGCTGGACAGCTCTCTCCGGCGGGGTGTGGCGGAGCAAAAACGTACCGGCTGTGATGGCTTGTTCACGCAGTGTTTGGCTACAAAAGGGATATCTCACCCCTGATCCGCCATGAACTGCCATCCTTTGCGGCGGCGTGCCGCCGTTCCCCTTGACGCGCAAGGGCGTTGAACCATGCGGAGAGCGCCAGACACCGCAGCGACGCGGCGGGCTTGCCTTCTTGGAGGACTGCGTGAACACCGACACCGCCATCGACTTCACCGTCTCCGGTCCGCAGACGACGGCCGCCCGTCATCCGCACTCGGCGCGGGCCGGCGCCCCGCCGGTCCCCGGCTGCGCCCCCGCGGAACCCTGTGACCTGGTGACCGTGCCCGCCCGTCAGGGACTTGAGGCCGTCGACATCATCCGCCGCGGCGAAACCCCCGCCGCCGTCGGACCCGTCCTGCACGACGGAACCTGCGACACCCTCGGCTTCCTGGTCCCGCCGGGCACCGCGGCGGCCTGGGACGTGCCGGGCAGCGCCTGTACGGAGACCAGCGGGCGCGGGCTGCGCATCGAGGGCCTGCCCGCGGCGCCCCCCGTCACCGGATCGGGCTGGCTGCTCCCGCCGAACACGACCGAGGTCACCGATCCGGGCCTGCTGCGGGCGGCCCTCGGCGAGGCGGCCCGCATGATCGAGGCTGCCGACGGGATCAGAGAGGCGGCCCACGGGACCTGCGGGACCGAGGGCCGCTGAGCGGGGCCCGGGCCCGGGAAGGCGGCACCCGTCCCGCCGGTCGATAATGGCCGGATGGCGAAGAGCAGCAGGCGGCGCGGGCCCGAGCCCGTCGTCGAGACGGTGGACGGCGGCCTCGCCGAACTCATACCCGACCGGGACCGGACCGGCGGGTGGACGCTGCTGCTGGACGGGGCTCCCCAGTCGCACGTGGACCTCGACGCCCCGGACCGGCTGACCTTCGAGTACCAGCGCCGCCTCGGGCACGTCATCGACCTCTGCGCCCCGGCCGGTCAGCCCCTCAACGTCCTGCACCTGGGCGGTGGTGCCTTCACCCTGGCCCGCTACATCGCGGCCACCCGGCCCCGCTCCACCCAGCAGATCGTCGAGCTGGACGCAGCCCTTGTCCAGCTCGTGCGCCGGGAGCTGCCGCTGGACCCCGGGGCGCGGATCCGGGTACGCGGCGGGGACGCCCGCGCCGGGCTCGCCAAGCTCCCCGACGCCTGGGCCGACCTCGTCATCGCGGACGTGTTCAGCGGAGCCCGCACCCCGGCCCACCTCACCAGCACCGAGTTCCTCACGGACGTACGCCGGGTGCTGAAGCCGGGCGGCACCTACGCCGCGAACCTCGCCGACGGGCCGCCGCTCGCGCATCTGCGGGGCCAGATCGCGACCGCCGCCGGGGTCTTCCCCGAACTCGCGCTCGCCGCCGATCCCACGGTGCTGCGCGGCAAGCGGTTCGGGAACGCGGTCCTGGTGTGCTCGGCGGTGGCGCTGCCGGTCGCCGAGCTGACCCGGCGGATCGCGGGCGACCCGCACCCCGGCCGCGTCCAGCACGGGCGGGAGCTCGCCGACTTCACGGGCGGGGCGCTCGCCGTGAGCGACGCGAGCGCCAAGCCCTCACCGGCGCCGCCCGCCTCGGCGTTCGGATGAGCCGCCGGGTCGCGTGCCGTTGAACCCGGGCCTTCGGGCGGGCCGTCCGGTCAGGTGTTGTTGATCTCCACCATGGGCGGATGGCCGTTCCAGGTGCAGAACACCGAGACGGTCTCGCTGCCGCGCGTGAAGGTGACCCGGATCCACTGCGACTGGATCCAGCGTTCCATCCGCCAACCCGAGGCGGGCGTCGCCGAGACCAGCTGGGCCGAGCTGTCCCCGAGGTCGAAGACGACCCGCCCGCCCGCGACGTTGTACCCCTGTACCGCACCGGAATTGGCCGGGTTGCCCGCGGTGCCCGAACTGCCCGACATCGAGGCCGACTTGGTGCCGCCGGACGACCCGGGAGGCGAGGAGTGGCCGCCCGGCGGCTTGTCGCTCGCGGCGTCCTTCGAGGGTGTCGCGGAGGCGGACGCGGAGGGCGATGGGGAGGGGGTCTCCTTGGGGCGCCGGGTGGACGAGGCGTCCGGCCGCGAGCCCTGGTCGATGCGCGCGTCACCGCTGATCGGCAGGGCGCGGGGCGGGTCGTACGCCGTGCCGGCCATCACCGTGTGGACACCCCACCAGGAGAGCGTCACCGCCGCTCCGGTAGCGAGCGACCACGCCAAACCGTGTACGAGTCCTCTGTGCATCCGGGCCATACTGCACCACGCGCCCCACCCGTGTCCCACCGCCGCCGACTCCACTCCCTCGGGGGACTCCGGTCCTCCGGATGGCGTACGGTGCGGCCCATGGCAAGTGTGCTCGTGGTCGAGGACGACCAGTTTGTCCGCTCCGCCCTCATCCGCCACCTCACCGAGGCCTCCCACACGGTACGGAGCGTCGGCACGGCACTTGAGGCGCTGCGCGAAGTAGCCCATTTCCGGTTCGACGTGGTCATCCTGGACCTCGGACTGCCCGATCTGGACGGCTCGGAGGCGTTGAAGATGCTGCGCGGCATCACCGACGTACCGGTGATCATCGCGACCGCCCGGGACGACGAGAGCGAGATCGTCCGGCTGCTCAACGACGGCGCCGACGACTACCTCACCAAACCGTTCTCCGTGGAGCACCTCTCCGCGCGGATGGCCGCCGTACTGCGCCGGGCGCGCGCCACGGCCGACGCCGAACCGCCCTCGCGCGTGCTCCAGGTCGGCGGGCTCCGCGTCGACCCGCTGCGCCGCCAGGCCGAACTCGACGGAGTACGGCTCGACCTGACCCGGCGCGAGTTCGACCTGCTCGCCTTCCTCGCCGGGCGGCCCGGAGTGGTCGTGGCCCGCAGGGAGCTGCTCGCCGAGGTGTGGCAGCAGTCCTACGGCGACGACCAGACCATCGACGTCCATCTGTCCTGGCTGCGGCGGAAGTTGGGGGAGACCGCGGCCCGGCCGCGCTATCTGCACACCCTGCGCGGCGTCGGCGTGAAGCTGGAGCCGCCTCGATGAGGTGGGCGCTGGTCAAGGTGTGTCTCGCCGTCACCGTGATGGTCGTGGTCGCCTTCGCGGTCCCGCTCGGCCTCGTCATCAAGGAGATGGCCCGCGAC
The DNA here is from genome assembly GCF_025399895.1 of Streptomyces sp. ASQP_92. GTDB lineage: Bacteria > Actinomycetota > Actinomycetes > Streptomycetales > Streptomycetaceae > Streptomyces. The sequence goes on from NZ_JAODUA010000001.1 coordinate 243,819, forward strand.
CGGGCGTTCTCCAACGCCGAGCGGCAGGCCGCCGCGATCGGCCCCACCCTGTCCATCACCACCGGCCGCGACGCCCTGGAGCGGGCCGTCGCCTCCACCCAGTCCGGCGCCGAGGGCCGGATGGCCGTGCACGTCCCGGCGGACCCGGCCGTACCGGGCAGCGCGCCGGTGGAGATCGGACGTCAGCGGGCCGCGGACGAGGACCTCGAAACCACCCGGAAGGTCATCAAGGCCTCGATCTCCGACGTGTCGGGCGGCTCCACCCTGCTCCAGCCGACCGCGCTGAGCTCCGGCCAGATCGCGATCGTCGAGGTCTTCGTGCCGGAGGCCGAGGTCACCAACGGCGTCGCGACGGCGTGGCTGGTCCTTGCGGGGGTCGGCATCGGCCTGATCATCGGCTCCGTGGCCGTCGCCGACCGGCTGGGTGTACGCATGGTCCGCCCGGCCCAGCGGCTCGCGGGCGCGGCACAGGACCTGGGCGAGGGCAAGCTCGGGGCGCGGGTCCCCGAGGAGGGCCCCACCGAACTGCGCCAGGCGGCCACCGCGTTCAACTCCATGGCCGACCAGGTCGTCCAACTCCTCGCCAACGAGCGGGAGTTGGCGGCCGACCTCTCGCACCGGCTGCGTACGCCGCTCACCGTACTCCGCCTCAACGCGGCCTCTCTCGGCGACGGGCCCGCGGCCGACCAGACCCGGGCGGCGGTCGAGCAACTGGAGCGGGAGGTCGACACGATCATCCGCACCGCGCGCGAGGCCAAGCCCAAGACCCAGCCCGCCGGGCCGGGCGCGGGCTGTGACGCCTGCGAGGTGATCCGGGAACGGATGGAGTTCTGGTCGGCGCTCGCCGAGGACCAGGGCCGCGAGGTGCGGCTCGCCGGCGTGGACCGGCCGGTCCGCATCCCGGTGGCCCGGGCCGACCTCGTGGCCGTGCTCGACGCGCTGCTCGGCAACGTGTTCCGGCACACGCCGGAGGGGACGGCGTTCTCGGTGGACGTCCACAACGGGGAGGACGCGGTGATCGTCCTCGTCTCCGACGCGGGGCCGGGCATCTCCGACCCCCGGGCGGCGCTGGCGCGCGGCAACAGCGGGGGCCGCCCCGGGTCCACCGGGCTCGGGCTCGACATCGTGCGGCGGGTCGCGGAGTCGACGGGCGGGGACGTTCGGATCGGGCACTCGGTGCTGGGGGGCACGGAGGTCCGCCTCTGGATCGGCCTCGGCCGCGCGGCCCCCGATCGCCGGGGCCACCGCCTGCGGCGCGCCCGCCGCGGCGCCCCGGCGTAACCGCCCGCTGTTCCCCACCCCGCCCCTCCCCGACCCCCTCCGGGGGCAACGGCCCCGAACGCGGGCGCCCACGTTTCGCGCCGTTCCCCGCGCCCCCCAACCCCTCTCGATCCTGCGGACCGTGCCCGCTTTTCGCGCAGTTCCTCGCGCCCCCAACCTCTCTCGATCCTGCGGACCGTGCCCGCTTTTCGCGCAGTTCCCCGCGCCCCCAACCTCTCTCGATCCTGCGGACCGTGCCCGCTTTTCGCGCAGTTCCTCGCGCCCCCAAAACCCGCCTTCGTCCGCGGACCGTGCTCGCTTCTCGCGCAGTTCCCCGCGCCCCCAAAACCCGCCTTCGTCCGCGGGCCGTGGTCGCTTCTCGCGCAGTTCCCCGCGCCCCTTAACTACTCGGCGCCGGCCAGCGCTGGCATACCTAGCCCGTCCGGCGTTTGAGGACGAGCGCCCTTAAGGCGCGAACGGGGTCTGGGGCGGAGCCCCAGGGTCCCGGAACCAACCAACCCCGGGCCACGGGCGGGCGGGTGGGCGAACCCCCCGGGGTCTGGGGCGGAGCCCCAGGGGAGCCGGGGCCTGCCAACCCGCTGCACGGGCGGGTGGGTGGGAGAACACCCCCGGGCTTAATCACCCCCGATCGCACCCTTAAGCCCACCCTAAGATCCCCAACCCCCTCCCGGGAAGGCCAATTTGTCCGATCCCGCGCCGCTAGCGTGCACCCCGCACCCCCCGATACACCCCGTAACGCAGAGGCAGGCACGGCATGGGCACCAGGACGCACCGGCGCAGGGCGAGCGGCAAGACCAAGGCGATCGGCGCGGTGGTCGCCGCCGCGGTCGTCGGCGGCGCGGCCTTCGCGCTCACCGGCACCGCACAGGCCGCCTCGGTCGGCGCCGCGTACACCAGGACCAGCAGCTGGACCGGTGGTTACACCGGGCAGTACGTCATCACCAACGACTCCGGCAAGGCGCTCCCCGACTGGACCCTGGAGTTCGACCTCCCGGCCGGCACCACCCTCTCCTCCCTCTGGAACGGCGACCAGAGCGTCAAGGGCTCGCATGTCACCGTCAAGCCCCCGAGCTGGGCCAAGGACGGCCTCGCGCCCGGCGCCTCGATGACCGTCGGCTTCGTCACCGCCACAAGCGGGACCGCCTCAAGCGGCACCGCGGCCGACCCCACCGGCTGTCTCATCAACCAGGAGAAGTGCTCCGTCGACACCGGCGCCACCCCGAAGCCCAGCGGCCGCCCCACCGGGCAGCCCACCCCCAAGCCCTCGCAGTCGGCCAGTACGAAGCCGACCACCGGGACCGGCACCAAGCCCACCACCCAGCCGTCCAAGCCGGCCACCGCGATACCCACCCCGAGCAAGCCAGCCGGCGGCGGCACCGCGAGCGGGGCCCGGTTCGCTCCGTACGTCGACACCTCGCTCTACCCGGCGTACGACATCGTCGGCACCGCCGAGAAGACCGGCGTCAAGGAGTTCACCCTCGCCTTCATCACCTCCGGCGGCGGCTGCACCCCGCTGTGGGGCGGCGTCACCGACCTGGCGAACGACAAGGTGGCCTCGCAGGTCGGCGCGCTGCGCGCCAAGGGCGGCGACGCCCGGGTCTCCTTCGGCGGCGCCTCCGGCTCCGAGCTCGGCCTCGTCTGCAAGAGCGCCGATGAGCTCGCCACCGCGTACGGCAAGGTCATCGACGCGTACAAGCTGACCAAGGTGGACTTCGACATCGAGGGTGCCGCGCTGCCGGACACCGCCGCCAACGCCCGCCGCGCCCAGGCCATCGCCAAGCTCCAGGCCTCCCATCCCGGCCTCGACGTGTCCTTCACGCTGCCGGTGATGCCGGAGGGCCTGACCCAGCCCGGCGTGGACCTCGTCGCCGACGCCAAGAAGAACGGTGTGAAGGTGTCCGCCGTCAACATCATGGCGATGGACTACGGGCCCTCCTACAGCGGCGACATGGGCGGCTACGCCATCCAGGCAGCCACGGCGACCCAGGCTCAGATCAAGGGAGTTCTGGGGCTGAGCGACGCCGCCGCGTGGGCCGCCGTCGCCGTCACGCCGATGATCGGCGTCAATGACGTCAACGTCGAGAAGTTCACCGTGGCCGACGCCGGCGAGCTGGTCGACTTCGCCAAGTCCAAGGGGATCGGCAGGCTCTCCATGTGGTCCGCCGCGCGCGACCAGCAGTGCCCGGGCGGCGCCAAGAACTCCGCCGACCCCACCTGCTCCTCGATCACCCAGGCCCCGCTCGCCTTCACCGAGGCCTTCGGCGCCTACAAGTAGCGGTACGGGCGGGCCCGTCCACCAGCGGTACGAGCGGGCCCGTTCAGCCGGGGTACGAGCGGGCCCCTCAACCCCCGGACGCCCGCGTGAACGCCCTCGCCACCAGCGCCAGTACGCCGATCGCGATCGCCATCCCCACCACCACGTCCCACCCCAACACCCCGAACGCCGCCAGCACGCACACCAGTGGCAGCGTGAGCAGTACGAACGGCAACCACGAGTACCGGCCCATCACCTGTCTCCCTTCCGGGCCTCGTCCAGATAGTCCGCGAGGCCGTCCCACCGGCCCGGCCGCGCCGACGCGTCGCCGGACAGGGCCGCCGGGTCCTCGCGCCAGGCGGTTCGTACGCCGGTGGAGATCGTTCGGTCACCGCCGCTGAACAGCGCGCTCAGCTCGTCCATCCGGGCCGCGACCCTGCGGACGCGGGCGTCGGTGGGCGGAACGTCGGAGCGTCTCAACTCATCGGCCCGGCGGTACAGTTCGGGCCATTCGACCTCCAGGAAGTAGTGCGCCGACGGGCCGACGGCCGCGCCGTGGGTGCCCAGTGCCTGGAGCTGTTCGTCGTCGAGGTGGCGGCGCAGGGCCTGGTCGGCGCCGGGGCTCGCGGCGCCCGTGGCGCGCAGCGCGTCGATGAGCGCCGAGGTCGTCGGCCCCGCGCCCCGCGCCACCTGCTCCTCGATGCGTACGAGCCGGTCCCGCAGGTGCTCCAGCGCCGTGAGACGGGCTTCGACGCTCTCGCGGTGGTCGCGCAGGACCCGGGTGGGGTCGACCCCCGAGTCCAGGCACACCGCGATGGTGTCGAGGCCGAGCCCCAGGCTGCGCAGGGCGAGGACCTGGTACAGCCGCTCGATGTCGCTCCCGGTGTACTCGCGGTGCCCGCCGGCGGTGCGGCGGGACGGCGAGAGCAGACCGATGGTGTCCCAGTGGTGCAGGGTGCGGACGGTGAGCCCGCACGCCTGCGCCAGGGGACCCACCTTCCACGTGGATTCGTCGGATTCGCTCATGGGGTAACTGTGCAACCTCACGCCGCGTGAGGTTCAAGCCCGTCGCCCCCACTGCCGCGTCGCCCCGGTCACACCGCGGGCAGCTCGCCCGTCCGGGCCAGCTCGGCGTACCAGCGGGCGCTCGACTTCGGGGTACGGGCCAGCGTCTCGTAGTCCACGTACACCGCCCCGAATCGCTTGCCGTACCCGTACGACCACTCGAAGTTGTCCATCAGGGACCAGAGGTAGTAACCGCGCACATCGGCGCCCGCCTCCATCGCCCGGCGGACCGTCGCGAGGTGGTCGTACAGATAGCGGATGCGGTCCGGGTCGTGCACCGAGCCGTCGGGCCCCGGCTTGTCGTCGCAGGCCGCGCCGTTCTCGGTGACCAGGAGGGGCAGTCCGGGCGCCTCCTTGGTGTAGCGCAGCAGCAGGTCGTACAGGCCCGACGCGTCGATGGTCCAGCCCATCGCGGTGCGCTCGCCCGGCGGCTGGTGGAAGGCGACCGAATCGGCTCCCGGCCAGGGCGAATGGGCGCTCGCGCCATGCCCGTCGGCGCGGGGGGCGCCCGGCTCGGGCGCGGCCGCCGACACCAGGGAGGTCGTGTAGTAGTTGAGACCGAGCGCGTCCAGGGGCTGGTGGATGGCGCCCAGGTCGCCGTCCCGCACGAAGGACCAGTCGGTGAGGGACGCGGTGTCCGCGAACAGCCGAGCCGGGTACGCCCCGTGCAGCATCGGCCCGTGGAAGACGCCGTTGGCGAGGTCGTCGATCCGGCGGACCGCCTCCAGGTCGGCCGGGTCCTGTGAACGGGGCCTGATGACGGCCGAGTTGAGGCTGACCGCGATCTGGTTGCGCGCGGGCATCGCGGAGCGCAGGGCCGAAGTGGCGAGCCCGTGCGCCAGGTTGAGGTGGTGGGCGGCGCTCAGGGAGGCGGCCGGCTCGGTGCGTCCCGGCGCGTGCACCCCGGAGGCGTACCCCAGGAAGGCGCTGCACCAGGGCTCGTTGAGGGTGGTCCACCGCTCGACCCGGTCGCCGAGCGCGGCCCCGACGAGCGTGGCGTACTCCGCGAATCGCAGCGCGGTGTCGCGGGCCGGCCAGCCGCCGGCGTCCTCCAGCTCCTGCGGCAGGTCCCAGTGGTAGAGGGTGAGCGCGGGCGTGATGTCGTGGTCGAGCAGCTCGTCGACCAGACGCCGGTAGAAGTCGAGGCCGAGCTGGACGGCGGGCCCGCGCCCGGTGGGCTGCACCCGCGACCACGACACCGAGAAGCGGTACGAGGTGATGCCCAGCTCCGCCATCAGCGCGACGTCCTCGCGCATCCGGTGGTAGTGGTCCACCGCCAGGTCGCCGGTGTCGCCGTCGGCGGTCCGGCCCGGGGTGTGGCTGAAGGTGTCCCAGATCGAGGGGGTGCGGCCGTCCTCGGCCGTCGCCCCCTCGATCTGGTAGGCGGAGGTGGCGGCGCCCCAGAGGAACCCGGGCGGAAAGCGGTCGGACATACGACACTCCCAACGAGCAGAGGAATAAGGGGGGTTGACGACCTGTTCGCCTTCTGGAGCCGCTCAGCCCTTGACCGCGCCCTGCATGATGCCGCCCACGATCTGCCGTCCGAACAGGACGAACGCGAGCAGCAGCGGGAGCGTGCCGAGCAGGGCGCCGGCCATGATCACCGACTGGTCGGGGATGTAGCCGCGGCCGAGGCCGGTGAGCGCCACCTGGACGGTGGGGCTGCCGTTCTGGGTCAGCGCGATGATCGGCCAGAAGAAGTCGTTCCAGGCCATCACGAACGTCAGCATCCCGAGCACCGCCATCGCCGGCCGGGCCACCGGGAACACGATGTGCCACACCACCCGCCAGCTGCTCGCCCCGTCCACCCGGGCGGCCTCGACCAGCTCGGTGGGCAGCGCCTCCACGAGGTACTGCCGCATGAAGAACACCCCGAACGCGCTGACCAGGGTGGGCAGGATGACGGCCTGGAGCTGGTCGGTCCAGGACAGCTTGGCGACCATCATGTACAGCGGTACGACACTGAGCTGCGGCGGCACCATCATCGTGCCGATCACCAGGAGCAGCAGCAGGTTCTTGAAGCGGAAGCGCAGCTTGGCGAAGGCGAAGCCGGCCAGGGTGGAGAAGAACACCGTGCCCGCCGCGATGGACCCGGCCACGATCGTCGTGTTGAGCAGGGCCGTGCCCATGTTGGCGTCGGTCCAGGCGATCTGGAGGTTCTTGAACAGGTTCCCCCCGAACCAGAACGGCGGGGGTGTCTGCGCGAGCCGGGTGTTGGTGCGGGAGGCGGCGACCGCCGTCCAGACCAGCGGGAACAGCGATCCCGCGGTGAACACGATCAGTACCGCGTAGGTGAGGCGGCCGCCGTACAGCTGGCGGCCGGCGCGCTGGGCCCTCAACTCGTCATCCCCTTACGCAAGGTGCGGGAGACGATCCAGTTCACCGCGCCGATGAGGAGCAGGATCAGGAACATCGCCCACGCGATCGCCGAGGCCCGGCCCAGGTGCAGATTCACCCAGCCCTGTTCGTACAGGTAGAGGCCGAGCGTCTGGAACTGGTGGTCCGAGCCGCCGGTGGCGCCCGCGGCGCCGTTGAACAGGAGCGGCTCACCGAACAGCTGGGTCGCGCCGATGGTGGAGACGACCGTGGTGAACAGGATCGTCGGCCGCAGCGCGGGGATCGTCACATGGCGGAACTGCTGCCAGCGCGAGGCGCCGTCCAGGGCGGCCGACTCGTACAGATCGACGGGCACCGCCTGCATCGCGGCGAGATAGATCAGCGCGTTGTAGCCGGTCCACCGCCAGATGACGATGGTGGAGACCGCGAGCTGGGAGGTCCAGCTCCCGTTCTGCCAGTCCACGGGGTCGAACCCGACGAGCCCGAGCGCCCAGTTGATCATTCCGTAGTCGCGCCCGAAGAGCAGCACGAACACCAGGGTCGCCGCCGCCACGCTGGTGGCGTACGGGGTGAGCACGGCGACCCGGAAGAACATCGAGGCGCGCAGCTTGTAGTTGAGCAGGTGCGCGATGCCGAGCGCGACGAGCAGCTGGGGCACCGTGGACAGCACCCCGATGGTGAAGGTGTTGCGCAGCGCGTTCCAGAAGAAGTCGTCCGAAAGCAGCCGCGAGAAGTTCCGCAGACCCACCCACGTCATGTCGTCGGGCGCGGTCAGCTCGACCTGGTGCAGCGAGGCCCAGCCGGTGTAGAGCAGCGGGAAGAGGCCGAAGGCCGCGAAGAACACGAAGAACGGGGCGATCAGCGCGTACGGGCTCCAGCGCATGTCCCGCCGGTAGCGGCGGCTGCGGCGCTCCTCGGCGCGGGCCCGGGCGGGGGCCGTGCCCTCCTGCCCGGAACCGGGGGAGGGCACGGCGGTCGTGGCGTCGCTCGCCATCGTCACTGGTCCAGCGCGTTGTCGATCGCCTTCACCGCGGCCTCCCAGCCCTGCTGCGGCGACGTGCCCTTCTGGTCGACCTGGAGCATGCCGACGTCGGAGAGGTTCTGCTGGATGATCTGGTCCTTCGGGCCGAGGGTCTGCACCGGGGTTCCCTCGGCGGCCTTCGCGAAGATCTGGCCGATGGGGGCGCCGCCGAAGTAGGCGTGCTTGGCGTTGGCCACCGCGGGCAGCCCATAGGCGGCCTTGGCGCTCGGGAAGCTGCCGCGCTTCTCGAACAGGGTGGCCTGCTGGGCGGGCGCGGTCAGCCAGGCGGCCAGCTTGGCGGCCTCGGCCTTGTGCTTGCCGGCCGAGGGGACGGTCAGGAAGGAGCCGCCCCAGTTCGAGGGCTTGGGGGCGGCGGCCACGTCCCACTGGTCCTTGCCGGAGGCGCCCGCCTTGTCCTGGATATAGCCGAGCATCCAGGCCGGGCAGGACACGGTGGCGAAGGAGGCGTTGGCGAAGCCCTGGTCCCATGTGGGCTGGAACTGCTGGAGTTTGGCGGTGAGCGCGCCGGTCGCGAACGCGGCGGCGGTGTCCCAGGCCTGCTTCACGGACGGATTGGTCTTGTAGACGACCTTGCCGTCACCGTCGTAGTACCGCGTGGCACTGGACCCGGTGATCGAGTTCAGCACCCCCGAGGCCGAGTCGACGAAAGCGGCGCCGGACGGCACCTTCGCCTTGTACTGGCGCCCGGCCTCCAGGTACTTGTTCCAGTCGCCCGCCCACAGCTTGCCCACGGCCTCGCGGTCGGTGGGCAGACCGGCCTTGGCGAACAGGTCCTTGCGGTAGCAGATGCCGGTGGGCCCGGTGTCGGTGCCGAGGGCCACCGTCTTGCCGTCCTTGGCGGTGGCCTCGGCCCACTTCCACGGCAGGAAGTCGTCCTTGTTCACCCCGGAGGTCTTGGACAGGTCCTCCAGCTTGCCGCTCTGGGTCGCGGTGACCTCGGCGATGTTGCTGACCTCGACGGCCTGGATGTCGGCGAGCCCGCTGCCGGAGCCGAGGTGGGTCAGGAGCTGGGGGTAGTAGTTCTCGTTCCGCTCTATCGAGGTCTGCTTGATCTCGATGTCGGGGTGGAGCTTCATGTACGCGTCGTAGAGCCCGGCCTCCTTCAGGCCGAAGGCGCCGAAGACGCCGACGGTGAGCGTGGTCTTCGCACCGCCCCCGCCTCCGCCGCCACCCGCCGGTGAGCCGTCCGCCGACGGGGACTTGCCGTCGTCGGCGCATCCGGCGAGCAGCCCGGTGCCGAGCGCGGCCACCGCGACGAAAGCCGCCAGCCGTCTGGACATACGTGTACGCGTGCGCATGTGCTTCCTCCAACTGTCGTCCGGGCCAGGCGAGTTGACGCGAGGCGCGGGCGGAAGGGATGCGAAAGGTGTAGGGACCTACTACTGTGGGAGCGCTCCCAGCCGTGATGTGTTGAAGGGTCGCGGCTCCCTGTTGGACTGTCAAGGGACCGCGCAATGACTGGGGATGACGCTCCCGGTCCGGCGGGGGCTGTTATTTTCACCGGAGTTGCGCGAGTTGGGGAGGCAGACGTGACAGCAGCTCGCACGGTCAGGGGTCGCAGCGCGGGGCGACCCACCCTCGAAGAAGTGGCGGCCAGGGCCGGAGTGGGCCGGGGCACGGTGTCCCGGGTCATCAACGGCTCACCCCGGGTCAGCGAGGAGACCCGCGCCGCCGTCGAGGCCGCCGTCGCCGAACTCGGCTACGTACCCAACCGCGCGGCCCGGGCGCTCGCCGCCAACCGGACCGACGCGATCGCCCTGGTCGTCCCCGAGCCCGAGGCCCGCTTCTTCGCGGAGCCGTACTTCTCCGACATCGTGCGCGGGGTCGGCGCGGCGCTCGCCGACACCGAGATGCAGCTCCTGCTCACCCTGGTGGGCGGCGACCGCGAACGGCGCAGACTGGCCCAGTACTTGGCCTCCAACCGGGTGGACGGCGTCCTGCTGGTCTCCGTCCACGCCGACGATCCGCTCCCCGACCTCCTGGAACAGCTCGGCATCCCCGTCGTCATCAGCGGCCGGCGCTCCGAGGACGAACCGCTCGCCTCGGTCGACTCCGACAACTTCGAGGGCGCCCGCGCCGCCGTCGCCCATCTGCTGGCGCGCGGCCGGCGCGGCATAGCGACGATCACCGGCCCCCTCGACGTGTACGGCGCCCGCCGCCGCCTGGACGGCTACCGGGCGGCCCTCGCGGAGGCGGGCCTGCCCGCGCTGACCGCCCACGGGGACTTCACCGAGGAGGGCGGCCGCCGCGCGATGACCGAACTCCTGGAGCGCGCCCCCGACCTCGACGCGGTCTTCGCCGCGTCCGACGTGATGGCCTCGGGCGCCCGCCAGGTCCTGCGCGACCACGGCCGCCGCATCCCCGAGGACACCGCCCTGATCGGCTTCGACGACTCGTCCATAGCCCGCCACATGGACCCGCCGCTGACCAGCGTGCGCCAGCCGATCGAGGAGATGGGCCGTGCGATGGCGACCCTGCTCCTCACCGAGATATCCACCCCCGAACCCACCCGCCCCCGCCTGGTGCTGCCCACGCAGCTGGTGGTGCGGGAGTCTTCGTAGGGCGCTTCACGACACGCCCCCCTCGTCGAGCGCCGCCGAGCCGGCCTCGATGAGCCCGAGGACCCGGTCCGGATCACAGAGCGCGCCGGGCGTCTCCATGGGGACGGCCCAGTAGCCGCCGTGACGCTCGTCCGGCCGGCGCCACTCGATGTGCGGTACGCCCAGGTAGGTGCCGAGGCCCAAGTACGTGGCGTACGGGCCGAGGCTCTGGACGGGCGGCGACGACGGCACCAGCACATAGAACCGTCGCCCGCGCGGGTCGTGGATGACGGGGCCGTGCAGGGCGTCGCGCAGGAGGTTGTTCACGGTGGTGGTGTCTGTGCCTCGGGCAGTGGCGCACACCAGCTCCTCGGCAACGCGCAGGGCCGAGAAGCGGCGCCCCAGTGCCAGGAGGGCGATGCCGCAGGCGGCCCACTCCTGGTGGGCGTTGCGGGGCCTGTTGAGACTCCCGGCCAGCCACGCGGCAACGGCCTCTCGCCGCACCGCTTCGGGCACGATGCTCACCACCGCTCCTGTCCGGGTGAGGCGGTGCGCGCCGACCCTGGCTCCAGAGCCATGTCGGCCTCGAGGGGTGTGTCGTGCGCCTGGCTGAGGAGGACCGCGAGGCGCAACGCGACGTCGGGGCGCACACGCCCGAGGTTGACCAGACCCAGTGACGATCCGTCGTCGATCCCGAGCGAGGGGAGGACGAGCCCGGTGCGGGCCAGGGCGGCCTTCAGCGCTTCGACTGCCGTGCGAGGGCCGGCGTCCCGCTCGGCCGAATGGTTCGTACCCATGCACCGAAGGTAGGGCGGGGGAGTGCCTCGACTCCGGCCGAGTTGCTCGAAGTTTCTTGACCGCCGGGCGGAGTTGCGCGAAGTTATGCATGCGGGCCAAGTCAGTTGCGCGGAAAGGGAGTTGGGCTGCGCGATGCTTGCGGGATCGGTCCCCGACGAAAGGAACTGATCATGGCGCGACGGCTGCGCTTCAACGGCACCGGCAGTGGTGGCGGCTCCTGTCCCGCCGTGCACGAGGACCTGGACACCGGTGAGGTCATCGTGCACGGCCCCCGGCTCACCGACCCCGACGACCTTGCCCAGCTCCAGCACCTGGACGAGGACGAGATCCCGATCGTGGTGCCGCGCAACACGCTGATGGACTTCGGCCCCAAGGCCCGGGACCCCGAGCCGCGCGTCCTCGACCCGGACACGTTTGCCCGGATGTTCGAGAACTTCCGGCACAGCGCCTGGCATCTGGAGATGCGCAAGGGCTATGCGGTGGACCGGGCCTGTGACACCTACGCCCAATTCGTCCGGGGCGAGGCCCTGAGCTGGGACGTGGACTCACCCTGGGCTCGTACCATCGGCGCCAAGACGCGGGACGGCGCGTACGTGGGGCGTGTCCGCATCGTCGACGACCCGCCGACCGAGGGCCAGAGGTTCCTGCTGGCGTACGCGGAGCACAACGCCGCGCTCGGCGAGGAAGTCCGGAACATGTGGCGCGCCGACGCCGAGCGTGCCAACCTCCCCGACGAGGACTTCTGGATCTTCGACTCCCACATCGTCGCGCTGTGCCTGTTCGATGACGACGACAACCTCACGGGAGTCGAGCTGATCACCGAACCGGCACGCGTCAACCAGTACAACCGGCTGCGTGACGTGGCACAGCATTACGCCGTCCCGAACGAGCGATTCGTGGCTGAGCTGGCTGCGAAGGAGGGGTAAGCAGGTGAGTACCGGTGAGCACGGACTATCAGAAGGCACGTGAGGAGCTCGGGCTCAGGCTCCGGGAACTGCGCCTCACGGCGCCCGAAGGCCGGCTCACCGGTACGCGGCTCGCTGAACGGCTCGGATCGGGATGGACCAAGGCCAAGATCAGCAAGCTGGAGAACGGCAAGCAGACGGCGACCGCCGAAGACCTGCGGGCGTGGGCGGCCGGAACGGGTCAGCCCGGCGCCGGTGACGAACTGATCGCCCGGCTGCGGGGCTTCGAGTCCCACATCCGGTCGTGGCGTCGCCAACTGGCCGCAGGACACAGGCCGGTGCAGGACGCCGTCACCGTGGAGCACGACCGCACCCACACCTTGACCATCTGGGAGAACGTTCTGGTCCCCGGCATGGTGCAGATCCCCGAATACGCTCGCCACACCTTCAACCGGCACGCCGACCTGATGCGATCACCGCGCGACACCGAGGACGCCGTGCGCGCCCGGATCCAGCGGCAGGAAGGGCTGTACCGGCCGGGTCGCGTCTACCGGATCATGATGTGGGAAGGCGCGTTGCGGTCCCTGGTCTGCCCACCGTCCGTGCTCGCCGCCCAACTGCACCACCTCGCCGGTGTCATCGGCCTGGACACCGTGGAACTCGGCATCGTCCCCTTCGCGGCGCCGCTGAAGATCTGGCCGGGCAACAGCTTCTGGGTCTACGACGAGCGCCTCGTGGTGGTGGAGGACTGGCACGCCGAGCTGTGGATCGATGACGCCGACAGCGTCGCCACCTACCTCCGCGTGTGGCGAACGCTGCGCGAGTCCGCGGTCCACGGGACCGAGGCGCACCGGCTGATCGCCCGCGCCCAGAGCGCGCTGAACCAACCCTGACCGCGTATGCGCACACCGACCGGGCGACGCCGACGGAACGCGAAGAGGGCCCGCTCCGTTTCCCGGAGCGGGCCCTCATCCTTCAGGGTGAGTAACGGGACTCGAACCCGCGACATCCTGGACCACAACCAGGTGCTCTACCATCTGAGCTATACCCACCATGCACGACCGGACTGTTGTGGTCTTGGGAAGTCCCTGGGGGCTTCCCTACCGGCCGAGAAAAAGTGTACATGGTCCGGGAGGGTGCTCGCGCACACGTTTCGAGGCGCCCTCCCGAACCCCCTGTGGAGGGCTACTCCGCAGGCAGGACGTACTTGGCCGCGATGGCCTTCGCCGTGTCCGAGTCCGGGCCCGGCTGCGGCACGAAGACCGCCTCCCGGTAGTAGCGGAGCTCCGCGATGGATTCGCGGATGTCCGCAAGCGCCCGGTGGTTGCCGTTCTTGTCGGGGCTGTTGAAGTACGCCCGCGGATACCAGCGGCGGGCGAGCTCCTTCACGGAGGAGACGTCCACGATCCGGTAGTGGAGGTGGGACTCCAGGCTCGGCATGTCCCGCAGCAGGAAGCCCCGGTCGGTACCGACCGAGTTTCCGCACAGCGGCGCCTTGCCCGGCTCCTTGACGTGCTCCCGTACATACGCGAGGACCTGCTCCTCGGCGTCGGCCAGCGTGGTGCCGCCGGCCAGTTCGTCGAGGAGCCCGGAGGCGGTGTGCATGGCGCGCACCACCTCCGGCATGGTCTCCAGCGCGGCGTCGGGGGGACGGATCACGATGTCCACCCCTTCGCCGAGTACGTTCAGCTCCGAGTCGGTGACCAGTGCGGCCACCTCGATGAGTGCGTCGTCCGCCAGCGAGAGCCCGGTCATCTCGCAGTCGATCCACACCATGCGGTCGTTCATGTGCCTCACCCTACGGGGCGCTCCGCTGGCCGGGCAGACTCGGACGGCCACCGGCGTACCCGGCGGCGTACAGATCGGAGCTCGGCTTGCCGGAGTCGGCGGTGTGCGAGGTCGCGGAGGGCCCCACGACCGCACTGGCCGCCGCCGTCCGCCTGACCTGGGGAAGCGCCGCGGACGGGACGGTTTCCGGCACCGGAGCCGGCATCGGCACCGCGACGGGACCCGCACTGGGTTCCGGCTGCGGACGACGGGCCCGGTAGGCCGCGCGATAGGACGCCGGGGACGAGCCGAGCTGGCGGCGGAAGTGCCCGCGCAGCGCGACCGGGGAGCGGAAGCCGCAGCGGCCCGCCACCTCGTCCACGGAGTAGTCGGACGTCTCCAGCAGGCGCTGGGCCTGGAGGACCCGCTGAGTGATCAGCCACTGGAGGGGGGCCGATCCGGTCAGCGAGCGGAAACGACGGTCGAAGGTGCGGCGGCTCATGTACGCCCGCGCGGCCAGGGTCTCCACGTCGAACTGCTCGTGGAGGTGCTCCAGCGCCCAGGCGACGACCTCGGCCAGCGGGTCGGAGCCGATCTCCTCAGGTAAAGACCTGTCGAGATAGCGCTCCTGCCCACCGCTGCGACGGGGTGGCACGACCAGTCGGCGGGCCAGCGCGCCGGCCGCCTCGCTGCCGTGGTCCGTCCGCACGATGTGGAGACAGAGATCGATTCCGGCCGCGGTTCCGGCCGACGTGAGGACGTCTCCGTCGTCGACGAAGAGCTCCCTCGGATCCACGTGCACCGATGGATAGCGTTTGGCCAGTGTCGGCGCGTACATCCAGTGCGTCGTCGCCGGGCGGCCGTCGAGCAGACCGGCCGCGGCGAGCACGAACGCGCCGGTGCACAGCCCGACGATCCTTGCCCCTTCCTCGTGTGCGCGGCGCAGCGCGTCGAGCGCGGCCGCGGGGGGCGGGGAGGTGATGGAACGCCACGCGGGCACCACCACCGTTCCCGCCCTGCTGATGGCTTCCAGACCGTAGGGCGCGGTGAGTTCGAGTCCCCCTGTGGTCCGCAGGGGTCCTTCCTCACCGGCACACACCAGCAGTCTGTATCGCGGAACTCCCGCGTCCTGTCGGTCGATTCCGAACACGGAGAGCGGAATGGAACTTTCAAAGATGGGGCCGCCGCTGAACAGCAGTACGGCGACAACTTCCCGGCGTCGGCGGCCGGCCAGCTTCCTTGCGGTCTCCGGTGATGCGGCAGCGGAGTCCTGGCTCATGGCGCTAAGCCCCCCTCGGTGTTCGCGGCTCCCCGTTCTTGTCGGGCCTGTCGCTCCTGCACTTTTCCCCTCGGTTTTGCACGAGTCCCCAGCCTTCGATACGCATGATCGAATCTACTGCGTCCCGTGGCGCCGGCGTGACAAGTCCGGCACCCAGCGCTATGTCGACAAGGCAACTTGGCGCGAAGCTTTCGATCACAAAGCGTTTCACTCGTGGGCCCCGTAGGGGAAGTGCGCCTCATGGGGATGGCCCGTACCCGTATGGTGCCAGAGGCCGCAATGGGCCTTTCCTCCCTGGTGACAAGGGGGTTGGCAGGCCATTTGGCCGCTGAATCCGCCACCGGGGGAACTTGGCCGAAAACGTATGGGTCCAGGTGTGCGGCCAGTTCACCCCTGGGGTGTACAGCCTCCCCCGTGCCGCCCGCTGTGATGCGCGCTCAAGGCTCCTCGGCCATGGCGGCCGGGTGTCGTGGGCGTCCGCCGGGCCCGCTCCTCGGCCGCCGCCCGCTCGGACTGGCGCAGCAGCAGCCGGCACACCGTCGTCACCGCCATGAGCCCCAGGGCGGAGCCGGTCGCCCCCGCGAACGAGGACCCGTAGACGACGAGCACCACGGGCACCAGCACACAGCTGAAGGCCGCCCAGCGCACGAGGTCGTCCGCCGGATCGGCCGCGGGCCGGGCGGCGGCGGACCGGAGTGGTTCGGTGTTCACGGACCGGGCGGTACGTACGGATTCGGCCGCGGGCGCGGGCCCGGGGGGTCGGCGGCGGGCGCCGGACGGCGTGGCCGGGGTGGACGGACGGGCGACCGGGGGAGGGGGCACGAGGAGGTGCTTCCTGATCGGGGTCGGAGTGATCGCCTGGCTAACGCGGAGGCACCCGCTCCGGTCACTGGAAGATCATCGGCGGGGTGCGGCGGCGGTTCGGCGGGGGACCGCTGTAGAGGGCACCGGGCATTGCCATCCGGGGCGGCCTCGTGCATGCTCCGGGGAACGCCGAGTAGGTTCGGCGGGCTCTGGGCAGGAGAGGAGTGTCGCCGTACCCTTGGGGGTATGGGGTTGGGAAGATGATTCCCGGACACAGCTCCCCCGGGCACCGCTCCGTCGTCGACTCGTTGTTGCTCACCAGTCCCCGCTGTCCCTCGACTGAGGATCTCTTTCGCCGAGACACCCATGGCCGGTCACGAATTCTCCGAACCCGCGGACCGCAAGCAGGTAGCCGACCCCACGTCGGACCTCCAGGCGGCGACAGAACCACGTCACTCCTGCGACCCCGCCTTCCGTCATGGCGTCGTGGTGGGCTTCGACGGCTCGATGTCCAGTGAGCGGGCCCTCGCGTACGCCATCGGCATGGCCAAGCGCTCCGGCTCGGGGCTGATCATCGTCCATGTGGCCAACCGGCTCCCCACCACGGTGTGGGCGGGCTGCGAGCCACCCGTCTTCGTGGACGTGCCGGACCACCGCACCGAGGTCCTCGGACTCGAACTCGCCTGCGCCGACTATCTCGCCGAGGTCCCCTGGATCCTGGTGGAGCGCGGCGGCGACATCTGCCACGAGCTGGAAGAGGTCGGGCGCGAGTACGCGGCGGACGCGATCGTCGTCGGCTCCACGCACGGTCTCGTCGGGCGGATCTTCGGCTCGGTCGCCGGACGGCTCGCGCGCCGCGCGCAGCGGCCCGTCGTCGTCATCCCGTAGCCCTCGTCCGGGATCGGGCCCCGGCCCTCCGTCGTCATCCCGTGATCGGGCGTTGTCCCAGTTGAGACCGGGATGGATGTTTGGCTGATGCGCCGTCAACTTCCTTGCCCACGTGGGGAATCTACTGTCGCGTAGGGGTGGAATGTGCCCTTGTGAAGGGTAGATAAGTGTCGCTGGGAAGCAGCACAACGGCACATGAAGGGAGCCCGCCGTGGACAACGAAGTTCCCGCGGGAAGCACCACCTCCACGCTCGGCCATCTCGCACTCGGACTCACTCTGCTGGCCTTCGGCCTCGGCAACACCCGCGTGATCGACGGCGTGACGGTGGCCGACTCGGTCTCGATCGCCACCTACATCGGCGGCATCGGCCTGTTCGTCCTCGGCGTCCTCGCCTTCCGCGACCAGGACGCGTTCACCGGCACCGCCTTCGCCGGCCTCGGCGCCTTCTGGTTCACCTGGGCCGCGGGCGCGGACACCAAGTTCTCGTCCAACGCCGCCGGCCTCTTCCTGGTCCTGTTCGCGCTTCTCGCGCTCAGCCTGGCCGCCGGCGCGGCGGGCACCGGGCTGCTGCGGCAGGGCACCTACGGGCTGCTCTTCCTCGCCCTGGTGCTGCTGGCCATCGGCCAGTTCGCCGGCGGTTCCTCGCTCGCCAAGGTGGCCGGCTGGGTCGCCGTGGTCGCGGGCGCCGTGGCCTGGTACGGGGCGACGGCCTCGCTCGCCAAGTGGCCGACCGCCCTGCCCCGACGGGCCGCCGGCCGGGGGGTGACGGCCACCGGCTGACCGGCCGCGCGAGGCCGGTGCCCGCGCGGCACCGGCACGCACAAGGGCGACCCCCGCCGATGAGCAGGGGTCGCCCTTTTCTGTGCGTGAGGACTACTCGACCGTGACCGACTTGGCCAGGTTGCGCGGCTTGTCGATGTCGCGGCCCATCGCCAACGCCGTGTGGTACGCGAAGAGTTGGAGCGGGATGCCCATGAGGATCGGGTCCAGCTCGTCCTCGTTCTTCGGCACGACGATGGTGTGGTCGGCCTTCTCCTGGTTCTGGTGGGCGACCGCGAGGATGCGGCCGCTGCGGGCCTTGATCTCCTCAAGGGCGGCGCGGTTCTTCTCCAGGAGGTCGTCGTCAGGGACGATGGCGACCGTCGGCAGCGCGGGCTCGATCAGCGCGAGCGGGCCGTGCTTCAGCTCGGAGGCGGGGTAGGCCTCGGCGTGGATGTAGGAGATCTCCTTGAGCTTCAGGGAGGCCTCCAGGGCGACCGGGTAGCCGCGCACGCGCCCGATGAACATCATCGACTGCGCGCCCGCGTACTCCTGGGCCAGCTTCTCGATCTCCGGCTCCATGGCCAGGATCTCCTCGATCTGGCCGGGCAGCTTGCGCAGGCCCTCGATGATCCGCTTGCCGTCGGCCACCGACAGGTCGCGGATCCGGCCGAGGTGCAGGGCGAGCAGCGCGAAGGCGACGACCGTGTTGGTGAAGCACTTGGTCGAGACGACGCAGACCTCGGGACCGGCGTGCACATAGGTGCCGCCGTCCGCCTCGCGGGCGATCGCCGAGCCGACCACGTTCACGACGCCGAGGACCCGGGCGCCCTTGCGCTTGAGCTCCTGCACGGCCGCAAGGACGTCGTAGGTCTCGCCCGACTGGGAGACCGCGATGTACAGGGTGTCGGGGTCCACGACCGGGTTGCGGTAGCGGAACTCGGAGGCCGGCTCGGCGTCCGCGGGGATGCGGGCCAGCTCCTCGATGAGACCGGCGCCGATCATGCCGGCGTGGTACGAGGTGCCGCAGCCGAGGATCTTGATGCGGCGCACACCGCGGGCCTCGCGGGCGTCCAGGTTCAGGCCACCGAGGTGAACGGTCGAGAACCGGTCGTCGATGCGGCCGCGCAGGACGCGGTCGACGGCCTCGGCCTGCTCGCTCATCTCCTTGTGCATGTACGTGTCGTGGCCGCCCATGTCGAAGGAGGCGGCCTCCCACTCGACGGTCTCGGGGGTGGTGTTGGTGAGCGTGCCCGAGGTCGTGTACGTGCGGAAGTCGTCGGCCTTCAGGGTCGCCATCTCGCCGTCGTTGAGGGTGACGACCTGGCGGGTGTGGGCGATCAGCGCGGCGACGTCGGAGGCGACCAGCATCTCCTTCTCGCCGATGCCGAGGATGACCGGGGAGCCGTTGCGGGCCACCACGATGCGGTCGGCGAAGTCGGCGTGCATCACGGCGATGCCGTAGGTGCCCTCGATGACCTTGAGCGCCTCGCGGACCTTCTCCTCCAGGGAGTCGGCGGCGGAGCGGGCGATGAGGTGGGTGATGACCTCGGTGTCGGTGTCGGAGGCGAAGACGACGCCCTCGGCCTCCAGCTTGACGCGCAGTTCGGCCGCGTTGTCGACGATGCCGTTGTGGACGACGGCGACCTTGTTCTCGGGGTCGAGGTGCGGGTGCGAGTTCACGTCGGACGGGGCGCCGTGGGTGGCCCAGCGGGTGTGGGCGATGCCCGTGGTGCCGGCGAAGCGCTTGGGGACGCGGGCCTCCAGGTCGCGGACGCGGCCCTTGGCCTTGACCATCTTCAGGGCCCCGGACTTGGGGGTGTTGACGACCATGCCCGCGGAGTCGTAACCCCGGTACTCCAGCCGCGCCAGGCCTTCCAGCAGCAGCGGAGCGACATCACGCTTACCGATATAACCGACGATTCCGCACATAGAGTCTCTGCCCCTCCATCGACGTACAAGTTCAAGTCCAGATGTGCCCGGCCGCGCCTCAGCCGTAGACGATGCGGCGCAGCTGCCGGAGCGAGAGCTCCGGTGGCGCCACGGCGCGGTGCGGCAGTTCGGCCGCGATCCGCTCGAAGATTTCCGCGTTCACGGCCCCACCGGACTGCAGTTCACGGTGGCGCCGACGGACGAATTCCTCGTGCGTCTCGTCGAAATACGCCAGCACCTCGAGCACCACCCGGGCCGCCTCACCGCGCTGGAGCGCGGTGCTGCGCACCAGATGATCTACGAGGTCGTCGTGGGACGACGGGTTGCGGCGTTCGAGCACCCGTCGATATTGCGGGCTATTGGCACCGTACGCAAGAATCCTGCCCGATTCCGGGCAGGATTTGCATGATCACGCATCTGGTCTGGACCAGGTGGAGTCGCACACGGCTCTCGGACGCGCGCCTCCCGGAGGCGTCCTTCCGGATGATTTCCGTCCCGGCGCGGTTGGCGCCCCGCGCCCGGGGGCCATGATCGAGCTACCGAAGTCCCTGCCGCACCGGTCGCCGTCTTGACCCCGGCCGGGTCCGCGGGTCCCATGGAAAGTGTTCGGTTGCTCAGCCCCCACAGTTGCGCGACCCCTTGGAAGGGAACCGCTTGTGAGACAGAGACAGCGCAGGACATTCGCCCGGCTCCTCGGCTCCCTGGTTCTGGTGGCGGGCGCCGGGCTCGCCAGTGTCGGAGCGTCCGCGGCCCCCGCCGCCGCGGGCTCCCCCCGTCCGCTGGGCCAGATCGTGCCGGCCCCCGCCTCCGTCTCCGCGGGCGGCACCGCGTACACGATCGCCCCCGCCACCCCGATCAGGGTGACCGGCGGCTCGGCCGAGGCCCAGCGGATCGGCGACTATCTGGCGGGCGTGCTGCGCCCCTCCACCGGGTACGCCCTGCCGGTCACCGCCACCGCGGGCGACGACGGCATCAGACTGCTGCTCGGCGCCGACGACGACGCACTCGGGGACGAGGGCTACCGGCTCACCTCGCGCGGCGGCTCGCTCACCATCGCCGCCAACGAGCCGGCCGGTCTCTTCCACGGCGTCCAGACCCTGCGCCAGCTGCTGCCCGCGAACGTCGAGAAGCGGACGAAGCAGAGCGGTCCGTGGAAGGTCGCGGGCGGCACCATCACCGACTCCCCGCGCTATGCCTACCGCGGCGCGATGATCGACGTCTCCCGGCACTTCTTCTCGGTCGACCAGGTCAAGCGCTACATCGACCAGCTGGCCCTCTACAAGATCAACGAGCTGCATCTGCACCTCAGCGACGACCAGGGCTGGCGGATCGCCGTCGACTCCTGGCCCCGGCTCGCCACCTACGGGGGCCAGACCCAGGTCGGCGGCGGCAGGGGCGGCTACTACACCAAGGGCGACTACAAGGCGATCCTCGCTTACGCCTCCTCCCGCTATATGGAGGTCGTGCCCGAGATCGACACCCCGGGACACATCAACGCGGCCCTCGCCTCCTACGCCGAGCTGAACTGCAACGGCGTCGCGCCCCCGCTCTACACCGGCACCAAGGTCGGCTTCAGCTCGCTGTGCGTCCCCAAGGACGTGACGTACAGGTTCTTCGACGACGTGGTGCGCGAGATCGCCGCGCTCACCCCCGGCCGCTATGTCCACATCGGCGGTGACGAGGCGGAGTCCACCTCGAAGGAGGACTACGAGACCTTCATGGACCGGGCCCAGCCGGTCGTCGGCAAGTACGGCAAGGCCGTGATGGCCTGGCACCAGATCGTCGAGGCGGACCCGGTGGAGGGGGCCGTCGCCCAGTACTGGGGCACGCTCGGCAACGAGGCGGAGGTCGCGGCCGCGGCGCGGGCCGGCACCCGCCTGGTGATGTCTCCCGCCAACCGCGCCTACCTCGACATGAAGTACGACGCGAAGTCCCCGCTCGGCACCAACTGGGCCGGATACGTCGAGGTCGACAAGTCCTACCAGTGGGACCCGGACACCTTCGTCAAGGGCGTGCCCGCCGAGGCGGTGCTCGGCGTGGAGGCGCCGATCTGGTCGGAGACGCTCTCCACCAGCGCGCAGATCGAGTACATGGCGTTCCCGAGGCTCCAGGGGATCGCCGAGATCGGCTGGTCGCCGGCGTCCACGCACGACTGGGCGTCCTACAAGGTGCGCCTGGCCCAGCAGGGTCCGAGGATGGCGGCGCTCGGCATGAACTACTACCGCTCGCCGCTGGTGCCCTGGGTCTGATCCTTCGCACGCCACGGGCCGGGGCCCGGTTCCACCCGAACCGGGCCCCGGCCTCCGTCGGTCAGGCGATCGGGTTGGCGAGCCTGCCCACCAGCTGGAGGGCGCCCGCCGGGTCGGCAAGGTCCACCATCTGGGCGTTGTCGCGCAGTTGGAGACGGTTGAGGCAGGACAGCGCGAAGTCGGGCGCGAACAGGTCGTACTGCTTGAAACGGTCGGCCAGTTCGGGATGGGCGTCCTGGTAGGCGGTGACACATTCGGCCACCGTCCGCCAGAACACGGTCTCCTCAAGGACGCCCTCGCTCGCCAGGGTCGCGTTCAGGAAGCGGAAGAAGCAGTCGAAGACGTCGGTGAAGACCGAGAGCAGCTTCAGGTCCTCGGGGACGTCCGCGCGGATCCGCTCCACGGCCGGCGGCAGGACCGCGTCCGGGTCCATCACCGCGATCTCCTCGGCGATGTCCTTGAAGATCGCCCGCGCGACCGTGCCGTCCTGCCCGAGCACCAGGATCACGTTCTCGCCGTGCGGCATGAACACCAGGTCGTACGCGTAGAACGAGTGCAGCACCGGCACCAGATAGGCGTCCAGATAGCCGCGCAGCCACTCGGCGGGGGTGCGGCCGGACTCGGCGATCAGCGCGCCCGCGAACGAGGCGCCCTCGCGGTCGACGTGCAGCAGGGAGGCCATCGTGGCGAGCCGCTCGCCCGGTTCCAGGGACGGCACCGGGCTCTCGCGCCACAGCGCGGCCAGCATCTTGCGGTAGGCGGAGTAGCGGTCGGTGGCCCGCTCGTACTGCTCGTGGCGGTAGCCGATCGCCGCCCGCTCGCGGATGATCGAGAACCCGGCCGCGCGGAAGGTGTCGTCGGCGGCGATCAGGCCCGCGAGCCAGTCGTTGATGGCGGGCGTCGCCTCCATGTACGCGGCCGAAAGCCCCCGCATGAAGCCCATGTTGAGGACCGACAGGGCCGTTTTGACGTAGTGCTTGGCCGGGTCGCCGGTGTTGAAGAAGGTACGGATCGACTGCTGGGCCAGATAGTCGTCGTCGCCCTCGCCGAGCAGCACCAGACGCTCCTGGGCGATCTCGGCGGCGAAGGTGACCGACAGCTTGTTCCACCACTGCCAGGGGTGCACCGGGAGCAGCAGGTAATCCGCCAAGTCCAGGCCGCGCTCGGCCAGTTGAGCGGCGAACCGGTCCAGGGCCGGGCCGCCGAGCTCGTCGCGCATCAGCGTCTCGTGGTCGAGCCCCGCGCCCGCCGTGAACGTGGCGCGGTCGCGGCGGGCCGCCAGCCACAGCAGCCGCACCGGGCTCGCGGCCTCGGGTGCGTACGCGAGGTACTCGTGGATGCCGAAGCCGAGCCGCCCGTTGTTGGCGACGAAGCAGGGGTGGCCCTCGGTCATGCCCGTCTCGATGGCCTGGAAGCCGGAGTGGATCAGCTCGGCGGAGGCGATGTGAGGCTTCGTCAGTTTGTAGGCCGTGCCGGAGAGCGTGGAGGAGATCTCCTCCAGATACACCGGCAGGATGGCGTCGCTCAGGCCGAGTGAGGAGCGCAGGTCGAGGAAGAAGTCCAGGGCGTCCAGGGGCAGTTGACCGTCCGCGCCGTGGCGGGTGATCGACTCGGGGAGGACCTGCCAGTGGTCGAGGGCGAGGCGGGAGGCCGTGAAGCGGTACTCGATGGAGCCCTCGTCGGCGCGCACCCGGTAGGCGGTCCCCTCCGGCCCGGCGGAGCCCGGGGCGTGGGGGAGGTCCTCGCCGAGCGGCTCGGGGGTGATCAGGCGCTCATGGGCGAACTCGGCGAGCGCCTTGCGGATCAGGAGCCGGTTGGCCTCGGCCCACAGCTCGGGGGTGAGGTGGGTGACCGCGGGGTCGGTGGTCATCGTGCTGCCGCCTCTCGGGCCTGGGCCGTACGGAACTGTTCACGGGTGCAGAAGGACAGATAGGCGTCCTTCTCGGGCTTGGCGATGCGCCCGGCGATCTCGAAGCCGACGGCCTTGTTGAGGGCGTGCACCGCCGTGTTGGCGACATCCGGCTCGACGACGACGCGCGCGGTGGCCGGGTCGGCGAACAGCTTCTCCATCACGGCGGTGATGACGGCCCGGGTGAAGCCGTGCAGCGGGGTGTCGGTCGGGGCGACCAGGAAGTGCATGCCGACATCGCCCGGCAGCGGCTCGTACAGGCCGACCAGCTCGACATGGCGCGGGTCGTAGTGCTCCATCAGGAAGGCGGGCTCGCCGTCGTGCAGGCCGATGAGCGCGTGATGGTGCGGGTGGGCGGTGATCGCCATGTACTCGCGCTCGACGTCCTGGAGCCTGGCGTCCTGCATCAGCCAGAACGCGGCCTTGGGGTGCGTCACCCAGGAGTGCACGAGCTCGGCGTCGCTGAGCGGATCGAGCGGGCGGAAGGTGAGGGACCCGAGGGAGGTCGGGGTGCTCATATGGCGAACTCCTGGAAGGCGATGGACTTCTCGACCCGGTAGTACTCACGGCCGAGCAGCTCACCGATGATGTACGCGTTGCGGTAGGCGCCCATGCCGAGGTCGGGCGAGGTGATCGAGTGGGTGTGCACCCCGGCGTTCTGGAGGAAGACGCCGTGGCCGGTGGTGTCGATGGAGTAGTTGCGGGCCACGTCGAAACGCCCCCGGCCGTCGCGCCGCAGCCGCTGGGAGACGGGCGCGAGGAAATCCGGCTCGGCGTACCGGTAGCCGGTGGCGAGCACCAGGCCCTGGGTGCTGAGGGTGTAGTCCTTCTCCTGCTCCTCCTGGCGCAGACCCAGCGTGTACGTACCGCTGGTGGTGTCGTAACTGGCGGCCGTGAGCGCGGAGTTGGCCAGGAGTCTGGTGGGGACGGGACCCTTGAGGTTCTTCTGGTACAGCAGGTCGAAGATGGCGTTGATCAGCTCCGAGTCGATGCCCTTGAACAGACCCTTCTGCGCCGATTCGAGCCGGTAGCGGGTCGCCTCGGGCAGCGCGTGGAAGTAGTCGATGTACTCCGGGGACGTCATCTCCAGCGTGAGCTTGGTGTACTCCAGCGGGAAGAAGCGGGGCGAGCGGGTCACCCAGTTCAGCCGGTAGCCGTGGACGTCGATCTCGGACAGCAGGTCGTAGTAGATCTCCGCGGCCGACTGGCCCGAGCCGACGATCGTGATCGACTCCTTCTTCTGGAGCGCCTCCCGGTGCTCCAGATAGCGGGAGTTGTGCAGCAGGTCCCCGCCGAGGCCGCGGACGGGCTCGGGCAGATGCGGCGGGGTGCCGGTGCCGAGTACGAGCCGGCGGGCGCGGAAGGTGTCTCCGGTGGTGGTGGCGACGAGGTAGGTCTCGCTGTTCTCGTCGTACGTCACCTCGCGGACGGTCTGGTTGAACCGGACAGAGCTCAGCTTCGCGGCGGCCCAGCGGCAGTAGTCGTTGTACTCGGTGCGCAGCGGATAGAAGTTCTCGCGGATGTAGAACGAGTACAACCGCCCCGATTCCTTCAGGTAGTTGAGGAAGGAGTACGGCGAGGTCGGGTCGGCGAGGGTGACCAGGTCGGACAGGAACGGCGTCTGGAGGTGGGCGCCCTCCAGGAACATCCCGGAGTGCCACTCGAAGTCGGGCTTGGTCTCCAGGAAGAGCCCGTTCAGCTCCTCGATGGGCTCGGCGAGGCAGGCGAGACCCAGGTTGAAGGGGCCGAGCCCGATCCCGATGAAGTCGTACGCCTCACCGGTGCCGGGGGTTTCAGGACGCGTGGACAAGGTTCTCTCCCAGGTACTGCTCGGCGTGGCCGGCGATCAGGTCGAGCACGGCGGCGATGTCGTCGACGCCCGTCTCGGGGTTGAGCAGGGTGAATTTCAGGTACTGGCGGCCGCCGGACTTGGTCCCGGCGACGACGGCCTCGCCGGACGCGAACAGCGCCTTGCGGGCGTACAGGTTGGCCCGGTCGATCTCGGCGGGCGAGGTGATGGTGGCGGGGATGTAGCGGAAGACCAGGGTGGACAGGGTGGGCTGGACGACGACGTCGTAGCGCGGGTCCGCGGCCAGCAACTGCCAGCCCTGCTCGGCCAGTTCACACACCTCGTCGAAGAGCGAGCCGATGCCGTCGGCGCCCATCGTGCGCAGCGTCATCCACAGTTTCAGGGCGTCGAAACGGCGGGTGGTCTGGAGCGACTTGTCCACCTGGTTGGGGATGCGCTCCTCGGCGGCGCGCCGCGGGTTGAGGTAGTCGGCGTGGTACGTGGCGTGGCGCAGGGTGGCCGCGTCGCGGACCAGGACGGCGCTCGAACTCACCGGCTGGAAGAAGGACTTGTGGTAGTCGACGGTGACGGAGTCGGCGCGCTCGATGCCGTCGAGCAGGGCGCGGCGGGCCGGGGTGGGCGAGGCGAGCAGGCCGCAGCCGTAGGCCGCGTCCACATGCATCCAGGCCCCGTACTGGGCGCACAGCTCGGCGATGCCGGGCAGCGGGTCGATGGAGCCGAAGTCGGTGGTGCCGGCGGTGGCGACGACCGCCATGGGCACGTTGCCCTCGCTCACGCAGCGCTCCAGGGCGCGGGCGAGGGCCAGGGTCTGCATCCGCTTGTCGTGGTCGGTGGGGATGGACACCACCGAGTCCCGTCCCATGCCGAGGAGCTGGGCCGACTTCTGCACGCTGAAGTGGCTGCACTCGGAGGCGAACACGCGCAGCCGCGCGAGGTCGGCGGTCTTGGCCTCCTCGCGGGCCAGCAGCAGCGACTGGAGGTTGGACTGGGTGCCGCCACTGGTGAACACGCCGTCGGCGGCGGGCCCGAGGCCGATGCGCCCCGTCGTCCAGTCGATGAGGCGCCGCTCGATGAGGGTGCCGCCGGCGCTCTGGTCCCAGGTGTCCAGGGAGGAGTTCACGGCGGAGAGCACCGCCTCGCCGAGGACGGCCGGGATGACGACGGGGCAGTTGAGGTGGGCGAGGTAGCGGGGGTGGTGGAAGTACACGGCATCGCGGAGGTAGACGTCCTCCAGCTCGTCGAGCACGGCGGAGGCGTCGCCGAGCGGGGCGTCGAGGTCGATGCGGTCGATGACGGGGGCGAGCTCGTCCACGCCGACGCCGCTGAACGGCCGCCGCGTCGTGGCGAGTTTGCGCGCCACCCGCTCGACTCCCTCGGTCACGGAGCGTCGGTAGTGCTCCGCGGTCGTGTCGTTGAGCAGGTGCGCACGCATGGGGTCCTCCCGGGTCGGGGAGCGGGGCCCTCCGGGCAGGAAGGGGTGGGGTGAGGGCCGCGGTCTCGAAGTGAGGTTAGCCTAACCTAAGTTTGGGCTCAAGGTGGGGGGTTTTCCCACCCGCCCGCCCGTTCGGCGGGGTTGGGAAGGCTGAGCGACCTGTGGGTCGTCATCGCCGTTGGCGGCGGAGGGGTGGGTCAACTCGGCGTGCTTGTACGGCAGTTGGGCCAGCAGGGCGAGGTCGTCTTCGGCGGTGCTGGCTGGAGCGCGCGGGACCGCCTCTCGCGCAGTTCCCCGCGCCCCTGAAACCCGTTTTCGTCCGCGGGCCGTGCGTGGCTGGTCGCGCAGTTCCCCGCGCCCCTAAGGCCGCCTCCGTGCGCGGGCCGTGGGCGTTTTCGCGCAGTCCTCGTGCCCCCCAAACCCGTTTTCGGCTGCGGGCCGTGCGTGGCTGGTCGCGCAGTTCCTCGCGCCCCCAAAATCCGCTTTCGTCCGCGGGCCGTACGTGGCTGGTCGCGCCGTTCCCCGCGCCCCTGAGCCCGCCTTCGTCCATGGGCCGTGCTCGCTTTTCGCGCAGTTCCCCGCGTCCCTAAAAGCCCTTCGGTCTGCGGATCGTGGTCGGTTCTCGCGCAGTTCCCCGCGCCCCTAGCGGTGCTGGTGCTGGCCCGCATCGGGCATTTCAGCCTGTCCGGCGATTGAGGACGAGCGCCCTTAAGGCGCGAAGGGGGTCTGGGGCGCAGCCCCAGGGGTCCCGGCACCATCCAACCCTGCGCTTACGGGCGGGTGGGTGGGCAAAGGTGCTCGGGGTCTGGGGCGGAGCCCCAGGGGGCCGGGGCCGGCCAACCCCGGTGCGCGGGCGGGTGGGTGGGAGAACGCCCCAGGGGTCACGCCGCGCGGAGCTCGTCCTCCGTGCGGCCCCGGCGCCAATACCCCACGAACGTGACCCGCCCCCGCTCAACCCCCCGCTCCCCCACGAAGTGCCTCCGCAGACACCGCACTTGGGACGCCTCCCCGGCGATCCAGACGTAGGGGGAGGCCCCGGGCAGGGGAGCCTCGCGGATCGCGTCCAGGGGGGAGGCGGAGGAGAGCCAGGTCACCCGCGCGTCCGCCGCCGTGGCCCGGGGCAGCGCGTCCGGCGTCTCGGGCGCCGTGATCCAGACCTGGGCGGGCAGCCCGGGAGGCAGCCATTCGAGGATGCCGGCCGCGGCGGGCAGGGCCGTTTCGTCGGCCCAGATGACGACGGAGTCGGTCCCGGCCGGCGGTCGGAAACGTACCGCCGTGTTGTCCGCGACGGCCGGACCCAGCACCGTGACCCGGTCCCCGGCCCGCGCCGAGCCCGCCCAGCGGCAGGCGGGGCCGCCGTCCCCGTGCAGCGCGAAGTCGATGTCGATCTCGCCGGGCCCGCCCCGGGGATCGCGGCGCTGCGCCCGGACCGTGTACGAGCGCATCACCGCCCGTACGTCGTCGGGCAGTGAGCGGTAGGCGCCCCACCAGCCCTCCGCGTCATCGGTGGGCGGAAGGACCGGCGCCTCCTGGCCGGGGTGCGGCAGGAAGAGGGACAGGCTCTGGTCGCGGCCCCCGGCGGCGAACGACGAGAGGTCCTCGTCGCCGAAGCCGCCGAAGGTGACCCGCATCAGCGACGGGCCGAGCCGCCGGGCCCGTACCACGCGCAGATCGAAGAGGCGGAAGGGGGCGATGGCGGTCTCGGCCGGTGCTGTCATCGTCAGGCGACCTTCTTCGTGTTCTCGATGGCCTGGGCGAGCGCGTCGACGATGGGGGCGACGCGCGCGTAGGAGTAGATCGGCTCGGTCAGGCGCGGCACGATCTGGTGCGCCTTGACGGCGGGCAGTTGGGCCCAGGTCGGCTTGGAGCCGAGGTCGGAGGGCTGGAGCGTGCCGGTGCGGTTGTCCATGAGGATCAGGTCGGCCGGGTACTTGCCGACGTTCTCCCAGCTGAGCGACTCGAAGAAGCCCTGCGAGTCGACCTTCGGCGTGACGAACCGGACGCCCAGCTCCTGGAAGTACCGGGTGTCGCAGCTGCGCTTGGCCTCGGAGACGTAGAACAGGTCGGGGCTGGCGGAGCCGAGCAGGACCTTGACGCCGGGGTTGGCCTTGGCCGCGGCGCGCAGTCGCGCGGAGGCCTTCTCGAAGGCGGCCTTCGCGTCGGTGACCTTCTTCGCGTTCAGGTCCGCGCCCAGGGACTTGGCGAGGTCCGCGCGGCGCTGGAGGGCGGCGGGCATGCTCTGGTCGGCCGCCCACAGCGCGACGCTCGGGGCCAGCTTGAGGATCTTGTCCTTGCTGTTGTCGGGCACGTACCAGAGGACGTCCTTCTGCCACATGTCCGTGATCAGCACGTCGGGCTGGAGCGCCGCGTACTTCTCGACGCTGAACTCGCCGTAGGTGTTGCCGATGACCTCGACCTTGCTGATGTCGAGATCGCCGGCCTGCACATCGGCCTTGCCGTCCTTGGTCCTCGTCGGCCCGAACACGCCCTTGACGGTGATCCCGTAGTCGAAGAGGGCGGCCGCGGTGCCGGTGAAGGCGACGATGTTCTTGGGGGCGGCCTTGGTCCGGGCCGTCTGACCGCGGTCGTCCTTGAACGACCAGGGCCCGGAGGGGGCGGCCCCCGTGGCGCCGTTCGCCGACCCGCTCTTCTTGTCGCCGCCGCCACAGGCGGTCAGCGCGGCACCGATGCCGATCGCGCCGCCCATGGCCAACAGGCCGCGACGGGTGGGCAGGGACGCTCGGGCGTGGGGCATGACGGTGTCCGCTTTCATACGTACGTGCCGGTGACCGGCCACTGACGGGGTGCGAAGATAGGTTAGCCTAACCTGATCTCTTGTCCAGTGGCCGGGCCCGGCATCCCGCCTACCCCAGCAACGGCGCCTGCTGCCGCAGCGGCGCGTACGTGAACCGCACCTTGTGCGAGGGGCTCGGCTCGTAGGTGCGCCGACAGGTCCCGCAGTGCCAGTGCCAGCGGTCGGCGGCGCCCGGCGCGGTGGCCGAGGTGTCCTTCCACAGCGGTGGACGGCTCGCGCAGGTGGGGCAGTTCGGCGGAGTCACCCTGACAGGGTGCGGCCCCGGATCCCCGCGGGGGTGGCGACGCGGACGCCACCACTCCATCGGGGGACCCGGGGCCCAGGAGGCGCGAAGGTCAGGCGGGCAGCCCCAGTTCGCGGGCGATCAGCATCCGCTGCACCTCGCTGGTGCCCTCGCCGATCTCCAGGATCTTGGAGTCCCGCCACATGCGGGCCACCGGGTACTCGTTCATGAAGCCGTAGCCGCCGAAGATCTGCGTGCCCTCGCGAGCGTTGTCCACCGCGACCGTCGAGGAGTACAGCTTCGCCAGCGCCGCCTCCTTCTTGAACGGCTCGCCGTGCACCAGCCGGGACGCCGCGTCACGCCAGCCCACCCGCGCCATGTGCGCCCGCAGCTCCATGTCGGCGATCTTGAACTGGATGGCCTGGTTGTCGCCGATCGGCCGCCCGAACGCGTGCCGCTCCTTGGCGTACTTCACCGACTCGTCCACACAGCCCTGCGCCAGACCGGTGGCGAGCGCCGAGATCGCGATGCGGCCCTCGTCCAGGATGCGCAGGAACTGGGCGTACCCGCGGCCCTCCTCGCCGAGCAGGTTCGCCACCGGCACGCGGACGTCCGAGAACGACAACTCCCGGGTGTCCGAGGCGTTCCAGCCGACCTTCGAGTACGGGGCCGCGACCGTGAAGCCCGGCGTGCCGGACGGCACGATGATCGAGGAGATCAGCGGGCGGCCGTCGTCCTTGCGGCCGGTGACCGCGGTGACGGTGACCAGACCGGTGATGTCCGTACCGGAGTTGGTGATGAAGCACTTCGAGCCGTTGATGACCCACTCGTCGCCGTCGCGCACCGCGGTGGTCCGGGTGCCGCCCGCGTCCGAGCCGCAGTCCGGCTCGGTCAGGCCGAACGCGCCCAGCGCCTCGCCCGAGCACAGCTTCGGCAGCCACTGGCGCTTCTGCTCCTCCGTGCCGAACCGGAAGATGGGCATCGCGCCCAGCGAGACGCCCGCCTCCAGGGTGATGGCCACCGAGGAGTCGACCCGGGCCAGCTCCTCCAGGGCGATGCCGAGCGCCAGGTAGTCGCCGCCCATGCCGCCGTACTCCTCGGGGAAGGGCAGCCCGAACAGGCCCATGCGGCCCATCTCGCGGACGATCTCGTACGGGAACTCGTGGCGCTCGTAGAAGTCGCCGATCTTCGGGGCGACGACATCGTGGGCGAACTCCTCGACGGTACGGCGGAGTTCCTCGTGCTCGGGGGTGAGACGGTGGTCGAGGGGCATGGCTACGACTCCTGGTGGGAGAGGGCACGTACGGTGCGGGAAGGGCTGGGGCGGCCCAGCTGTTCGGCCATCCACACGCTGGTGGCGGTGAGCCGGCCGAGATCGACCCCGGTGTCGACACCGAGGCCCTGGAGCATCCACACGAGGTCTTCGGTGGCGAGGTTTCCGGTCGCGGACTTGGCGTAGGGGCAGCCGCCGAGGCCGCCCGCCGACGCGTCCACGGTGTTCACTCCGTGCTGGAGCGCGGCGAAGGTGTTGGCCAGCGCCTGGCCGTAGGTGTCGTGGAAGTGCACCCCGATGGCCTCGGTCGCGATCGACCGGTCGCCCAGGCCGGTGAGCAGCGCCCTCACATGGGCGGGGGTGGCGACGCCGATGGTGTCGCCGAGGCTCAGCTCGTCGCAGCCCAGGTCCATCAGGGCCTTGGCGACCCGCACCACCTGCGCGACGGGCACGGCGCCCTCCCACGGGTCGCCGAAACACATCGACAGATAGCCCCGCACATGGGCCCCGTCCGCCTTGGCGCGGGCGACGACCGGCTCGAACATCGCGAGCGACTCGTCGACGGTGCGGTTCAGATTGGCCTTGGCGAAGGACTCGGTGGCGCTGGCGAACACCGCGATGCGGCGGGCGCCGAGCGCGAGCGCCCGGTCCAGGCCCCGCTCGTTCGGCACCAGGACGGGCAGTGCCACCCCGTCGAGATCGTCCAGCATCGGGAACAGGGCCTCGGCGTCGGCGAGTTGGGGCACCCACTTGGGGTGCACGAAGCTCGTCGCCTCGACGGTGGTCAGGCCCGCCGCGGCCAGGCGGTGCACGAACTCCGCCTTGACCTCGGTCGGCACCACCGTCTTCTCGTTCTGCAACCCGTCGCGCGCCCCCACCTCGTGGATGCGCACCCGGGCGGGCAGGTCCCGCGCCGGTACGACCATGGGGAGGTCGGTCATGAGGTCTCCTCGGGGCTCTCCTGCGGGCTGTCCTGGGCGGCCGGGGTGACCACGGCCAGGACCTGGTCCATGGCCACGGTCGAGCCGGGGGTGACGTCGAGTTCGGTGACGGTGCCCGCGTGCGGCGCGGAGATGACGTGCTCCATCTTCATCGCCTCGACCACCAACAGGCTCTGCCCGGCGTCCACTTCGTCGCCGACGGCCACCTTGACGACGGTGACCGTGCCCGGCATGGGAGCGGCGAGGGTGTCGGCGCCGCCGTGCGTCCGGCCGCTCAGGGCGGCCTCGACGGCGTCGTGGTCGGTGACGTGCCAGCTGTCGCCGTCCCGGCCGAGCCAGGCGCCGGCCCGGTGGAAGGTGTGGGCGAGGCCGTCGAGTTCGACGGTGACCCGGTCGGCGGTGACCCTCGCGGTGGTGGGCGCGGGGTGAGTGACCGGTTCATGTCCCGCTACCCGCAGAGGGAAGGCCAAAGCCTTGGGCTCGCCGCCCATGCGCCAGCCGCTCGGCACCGAGAACGGGTCGGTCCAGCCGTCGGTGGGCGCGGGCGCCAGCGCGTCGAGCCGCACCGCGGCCGCCGCCGCGTACACCTCGTCGGGGACGCCGTCGGGGATGAGGGCATCCGCCTCGCGCTCGACCAGGCCGGTGTCCAACTCGCCCGCCACCACGGCCGGGTGGGCCAGCAGGCGGCGCAGGAACCCGGCGTTGGTGGGTACGCCCAGGGTCACCGTGTCGGCGAGCGCGGCACGCAGCTTGCGCAGCGCGGTCGCCCGGTCGGGGCCGTACGCGATGACCTTGGACAGCATCGGGTCGTACAGGCTGCCGACCTCGGTGCCCTCGCTCAGGCCCGAGTCCGTACGGACCCCGTCGCCCTGCGGCTCGCGCAGCGCCAGGACCGTACCGCCGGACGGCAGGAAGCCGCGGGCGGGGTCTTCCGCGCAGACCCGGGCCTCGATGGCGTGGCCGGTGAGGGTGACGTCCTTCTGCTCGTAGGGCAGCCGCTCGCCCGCGGCCACCCGGAGCTGCCACTCCACCAGGTCGATACCGGTGATCAGCTCGGTCACCGGGTGCTCGACCTGGAGGCGGGTGTTCATCTCCATGAAGTAGTACGAGGACGGGTCGCTGCCCGGCACGATGAACTCGACCGTGCCCGCGCCCGAGTAGCCGCAGGAGCGGGCCGCCTGGACGGCCGCCTCACCCATCGCCGCGCGCGTCGCCTCGTCGAGCAGGACGCTGGGCGCCTCCTCAATGATCTTCTGGTGGCGGCGCTGGAGCGAGCACTCGCGCTCGCCGAGGTGGATCACGTTGCCGTGGTTGTCGGCCAGGACCTGGATCTCGATGTGCCGGGGACGGTCGACCCACCGCTCGACGAGCAGCGTGTCGTCGCCGAACGAGGCGCGGGCCTCGCGGCGCGCGGCCGCGATCTCCTCGCCGAGCAGCGCCTCCTCGCGCACCAGCCGCATGCCCTTGCCGCCGCCGCCCGCACTCGGCTTCAGGAGCACCGGCATGCCGATCTCCCGCGCGGCGTCGGCCAGTTGGGCATCGGTGAGGCCGCTGCCCGAGGAGCCGGGCACGACCGGCACCCCGGCCGCCCGCACGGTCTCCTTGGCGCGGATCTTGTCACCCATCAGCGAGATCGCCGGGGCGGGCGGCCCGATGAAGACCAGGCCGGCCTCGGCGCAGGCCTGGGCGAAGCCCGCGTTCTCGGCGAGGAAGCCGTAGCCCGGGTGGACGGCCTGGGCGCCGGTGCGCCGCGCCGCCTCGATGAGCAGCTCCGGGCGCAGATAACTCTCGGACGCCGCCGCGGGACCGATGCGTACCGCGGTGTCGGCCTCGCGGACGTGGCGCGCCTCGGCGTCCGCGTCGCTGAAGACGGCGACCGAGCGGATGCCGAGTTGGCGCAGGGTGCGGATGACGCGGACCGCGATCTCGCCCCGGTTGGCGACGAGCACTGTCGTGAACATGGAAGCCCTCACCAGGGAAGTCGAGGTGGAAGTCGACGCGGGTGCCGTCGCGGATGTCTCAGCCATCACGACCGTCACATCCGGAAGACGCCGAAGGCGGGGTCGGCCAGCGGGGCGTTGGCGCAGGCGGTCAGGGCGAGGCCGAGCACCTGGCGGGTGTCGACCGGGTCGATCACCCCGTCGTCCCAGAGCCGGGCCGTCGCGTAGTAGGCGTTGCCCTGCGTCTCGTACTGCTCGCGGATGGGGGCCTTGAACGCCTCCTCGTCCTCGGCGCTCCAGTCGTCGCCCAACTGGTCGCGCTTGACGGTGGCGAGGACGGAGGCGGCCTGCTCGCCGCCCATCACCGAGATCTTGGCGTTGGGCCACATCCACAGGAAGCGGGGGCTGTAGGCCCGGCCGCACATCGAGTAGTTGCCCGCGCCGTACGATCCGCCGACCACGACGGTCAGCTTCGGCACCCGGGTGCAGGCGACCGCCGTCACCATCTTCGCGCCGTGCTTGGCGATGCCGCCCGCCTCGTAGTCCCGGCCCACCATGAAGCCGGAGATGTTCTGGAGGAACACCAGCGGGATGCCGCGCTGGTCGCACAGCTCGATGAAGTGGGCGCCCTTCTGGGCGGATTCGGAGAACAGGATGCCGTTGTTGGCGACGATCCCCACCGGGTGGCCGTGGATGCGCGCGAACCCGGTGACCAGGGTCTGCCCGAACTCCGACTTGAACTCCTGGAAGCGCGAGCCGTCGACGACCCGGGCGATCACCTCCCGGACGTCATAGGGGGTGCGCGAGTCGACGGGCACCGCGCCGTACAGCCCGAACGGGTCCGCCTTGGGCTCCTCGGCCGGCTCCACCGACCAGGGCAGCGGGCCGCGCTCGGGGAGGGTGGCGACGATGTTGCGGACGATCCTCAGCGCGTGCGCGTCGTCCTCGGCCAGGTGGTCGGTGACGCCGGAGACCTTCGCGTGCACCTCGCCGCCGCCGAGCTCCTCAGCGGTGACGACCTCGCCGGTCGCCGCCTTCACCAGCGGGGGGCCGCCGAGGAAGATCGTGCCCTGGTTGCGGACGATCACGGCCTCGTCGCTCATCGCCGGCACATACGCGCCGCCCGCCGTGCAGGAGCCGAGGACGGCCGCGATCTGCGGAATGCCCGCGCCGGACATCCGGGCCTGGTTGTAGAAGATCCGCCCGAAGTGCTCGCGGTCGGGGAAGACCTCGTCCTGCATGGGCAGGAACGCGCCGCCCGAGTCCACGAGGTAGAGACACGGGAGGCGGTTTTCGAGCGCCACCTCCTGGGCCCGCAGGTGCTTCTTCACCGTCATCGGGTAGTACGTGCCGCCCTTGACCGTGGCGTCGTTGGCGACGATCACGCACTCGCGGCCGCTCACCCGCCCGATCCCGGCGATCACGCCCGCGGCCGGCGCCTGCCCGCCGTACATCCCCTCGGCGGCCAGCGGTGCCAGTTCGAGGAAGGGTGAGCCGGGGTCGAGCAGCGTGTCCACCCGGTCCCTCGGCAGCAGTTTGCCGCGCGCGACGTGCCGTTGCCGGGAGCGCTCGCCTCCGCCGAGCCGGGCCGCGGCGAGCCTCGCCCGCAGCTCCTCGCCCAGCGCGCGGTGCGCCTCCTCATTGGCCCGCCAGGCCGCGGAGGCGGGATCGGCCGCACTCCCCAGGACCGGTGCCTGCTGCATCGTGTCGAGCCCCCTTGCCCGTACGCGGCGTAGTCAACGACAGGTTAATGACCGTTAACTCGTTTCCTTCAGGTTAACGAGCGCTAACCGCGTTGTCTAGAATGAATTCCCATGAGCACCCGTACCGACGCACCGACCCGCCGCGAGCAGATCCTGCGCGAGGCCGCCCGGCTCTTCGCCGAGCGCGGCTTCCACGGCGTCGGCGTCGACGAGATAGGGGCCGCCGTCGGTATCAGCGGCCCCGGCCTGTACCGGCACTTCGCGGGCAAGGACGCGATGCTCGCCGAGCTGCTCGTCGGCATCAGCGGGCGCCTCTACGACGGCGGGCGCAAGCGGGTCGCCGAGGCGGCGGGCGACCCCGAGCGGCTGCTCGGCGCGCTCATCGACGGACACATCGACTTCGCCCTCGACGACCGGGCGCTGATCACCCTGCACGACCGCGAGCTCGACCGGCTCCGCGACAGCGACCGCAAGCTGGTGCGCCAGCTCCAGCGCCAGTACGTCGAGCTGTGGGTCGGTGTCGTGCGCGAGCTGTACCCGGCGGTGGCGGAGGCGGAGGTGCGCGGGGCGGTGCACGCCGTGTTCGGCCTGCTCAACTCCACCCCGCACCTCGGCTCGTACGGCAGCGGACTGCCCGGCCGCGCCGCCACCGAGACGCTGCTGCGCCGTCTGGCGCACGGCGCGTTCGCCTCGCTCGCCCCGCACGGCGGGCGCTGAGCCGGCTCCGGTACGCCGGGCGCAGGCGTCCGGGGCTCGGGACACGACGGTCGGACTCGGCCCGGCCGGGGCAGAATGGGCGGCATGCCGATACCCAGCCGCGCCGCCCTTGTCGACCACCTAGTCCGCACCCGTATCGCCGGTGACGTCGCCACGCCCCGCGACAACAACCTCTCCCACTACCGCAAGCTGGCCAACGGCGATCGCCACTACTGGCTGGGTCTTGAGCTGGGGGACCGCTGGACCGACGAACAGGACGTACTCGCCGTGATGGCCGAGCGCTGCGGCGTCGTGGACGACCCCGGACACCGCACCGGCCAGGACACCATCGACCCCGAGCTCACCGTGGACGGCCTGGACCGGATGGCGGCGCGGCTGCGCAAGGCGGCGGCCGGGCGGGAGCGGGTGCTGTTCGCGACCGGGCACCCCGGGGCGCTCATCGACGTCCACAGCCGTACCGCGGCCGCGCTGCGTTCGGCGGGCTGCGACATCGTCCGGATCCCGGGCGGGCTCACCGCGGACGAGGGGTACGTCGTGCAGTTCGCGGACGTCGCCGTCTTCGAGCGGGGTGCCTCGCTGTGGCACACCCACTCGCCCGAGCCCATGCGGGCGATCCTGGACGCGCTGTCCACCCCGCCGGACCTCGTGGTCGCCGATCACGGGTGGGCGGGGTGTGCGGGGCAGCGGGGGGTGGACGCGATGGGGTACGCGGACAGTAACGACCCCGCGCTGTTCCTCGCGGAGGCGGAGGGGACGCTCCAGGTGACGGTTCCCCTGGACGACCACGTCCTGGACCCCCGCTTCTACGAGCCCCTGACGGCCTACCTCCTGAACGCGGCGGGCCTCGCGTAGCGGCTCCCCTCTGGGCGCGCTTTCCCACCCACCCGCCCGTGCAGCGGGGTTGGTCGGCCCCGGCCCCCCTGGGGCTCCGCCCCAGACCCCGGGGCGTTTTCCCACCCACCCGCCCGTAGGCGCAGGGTTGGTTGGTTCCGGGACCTCTGGGGCTCCGCCCCAGACCCCGTTCGCGCCTGAACGGCGCTCGTCCTCAATCGCCGGACGGGCTGAAGGTGCCCCAGCACCGAGTAGTTAAGGGGCGCGGGGAACTGCGCGATCAGCCACACACGGCCCGCAGACCGAAGGGCTTTCAGGGGCGCGAGGAACTGCGCGAGAAGCGACCACGGTCCGCGGACCGAAGGGCCTTTAGGGGCGCGGGGAACTGCGCGAGAAGCGATCACGGTCCGCAGGATCGAGCGGGGTTAGGGGCGCGGGGAACTGCGCGAGGAGCGAGCACGGTCCGCGGGCCGAAGGGTTTTCAGGGGCGCGGGGAACTGCGCGACCAGCCACGCACGGCCCGCGGACCGAAGGGCGTTTAGGGGCGCGGGGAACTGCGCGAAGGCGATTCCTGGGCGCCCCCAGGGGTCAGCCGCGGGGGACGCGGACGACGCCCTCCTGGATGACGGTGATCGCCAGGCGGCCGTCCTGCGTGTAGATCCGGGCCTGGCCCAGCCCCCGCCCGCCGGACGCGGACGGCGACTCCTGGTCGTACAGGAGCCACTCGTCCGCCCGGAAAGGCCGGTGGAACCACATCGCGTGGTCGAGCGAGGCCCCCACCACGTCGCCGACCGCCCAGCCGCCGCGCCCGTGGGCGAGCAGCACCGAGTCGAGCAGCGTCATGTCGGAGACGTAGGTCGCCAGGCACACGTGCAGCAGCGGGTCGTCGGTGAGCTTGCCGTTGGTGCGGAACCACACCTGCGAGCGCGGTTCGCGCGGGGTGCCGACGCTGGCCCACGGCGGCGCGTCCACGTACCGCAGGTCGACGGCCGCGCGGGCTTCGATCAGACGGTCCACCACACCCTCGTCGCGGAAGGCGGACGCGTACCGCGGCAGCATCTCGGCGGCCGTAGGCAGTGACTCGGGGTCCGGGGCCGGCGGCATGTCGGCCTGGTGCTCCATGCCCTCCTCGTACCTCTGGAACGACGCCGAGAGGTGGAAGATCGGCTGCCCGTGCTGGATGGCGACGACGCGGCGGGTGGTGAACGAGGCGCCGTCACGGATGCGGTCGACGGTGTAGACGATCGGCGCGCCCGGGTCGCCCGCCCGCAGGAAGTAGGCGTGCAGCGAGTGCGCCGTCCGCTCGGCGGGGACGGTGCGGCCCGCGGCGACCAGCGCCTGGGCGGCCACCTGGCCGCCGAAGACGCGCGGCACGAGCGCCGAGCGGGACTGGCCGCGGAAGATGTCCTCCTCGATCCGCTCCAGGTCGAGCAGATCGAGGAGGCTCTCAAGTGCCTTATGCATGAAGGTAGTTGTACCCGAGTGCGGTGACGGGCCTACTGGCCTACAGGCCCATGTCCTTGGCGATGATCGACTTCATGATCTCGCTGGTGCCGCCGTAGATCCGGTTCACGCGGTTGTCGGCGTACAGGCGGGCGATCGGGTACTCGTTCATGAACCCGTAGCCGCCGTGCAGCTGGAGGCAGCGGTCGATGACCCGGTGCGCGACCTCGGTGCAGAAGAGCTTCGCGGAGGCGGCCTCGGCCGGGGTCAGCTCGCCCGCGTCCAGGGCTTCGAGGGCGCGGTCGGCGACCGCCTCGGCGGCGTCCACCTCGGCCTGGCAGGCGGCCAGCTCGAACTTGGTGTTCTGGAACGAGGCGACCGGCTTGCCGAAGACGGTGCGGTCCCGCACGTACTCCTTGGCGAACCGGACGGCCGCCTTGGCCTGCGCGTACGCGCCGAACGCGATGCCCCAGCGCTCGGAGGCGAGGTTGTGGCCGAGGTAGTAGAAGCCCTTGTTCTCCTCGCCGAGCAGGTCCTCGACGGGCACCTTGACGTCGACGAACGCCAGCTCGGCGGTGTCGGAGGTCTTCAGGCCGAGCTTGTCGAGCTTGCGGCCGACCGAGTAGCCCTCGGACTTGGTGTCCACCGCGAACAGCGAGATGCCGTGGCGGCGGTCCTCGGCGGAGGGGGCGTCGGTGCGGGCGCAGACGATCACGCGGTCGGCGTGGACGCCGCCGGTGATGAAGGTCTTGGCGCCGTTGAGGACGTAGTGCGAGCCGTCCTCGGAGAGCTTGGCGGTGGTCTTCATGCCCGCCAGGTCGGAGCCGGTGCCCGGCTCGGTCATCGCGAGCGCCCACATCTCCTCGCCGGAGACGAACTTCGGCAGGAAGCGCTTCTTCTGCTCGTCGGTGGCGAGCATCTTGATGTACGGCAGGCCGAGCAGCACGTGCACGCCGGAGCCGCCGAACTGGACGCCCGCGCGGGCCGTCTCCTCGTACATGACGGCCTCGAACTTGTACGAGTCGATGCCGGCGCCGCCGAACTCCTCGTCCACGCGGATGCCGAAGATGCCGAGCTCGGCGAGCTTGTAGTAGAACTCGCGCGGCACGATGCCCTGCGCGAACCACTCGTCGTACGCCGGGACGACCTCGGCCTCGATGAAGGCGCGCAGGGTCTCCCGGAACGCCTCGTGGTCTTCGTTGAATACCGTACGGCGCACGGTCGCCCTCCTCGGCTCACACATTCGTCTAAG
The DNA here is from genome assembly GCF_025399895.1 of Streptomyces sp. ASQP_92. Taxonomy (GTDB): domain Bacteria; phylum Actinomycetota; class Actinomycetes; order Streptomycetales; family Streptomycetaceae; genus Streptomyces. The sequence continues at coordinate 284,009 of NZ_JAODUA010000001.1, forward strand.
CGCTTGCTCAGGTTGAAATACGAAGTTACCCGGCAGTCACCGGCACTGTCCAGAGTGAGACTGCACACGCTCGGGTGCCACCCGGAGGCCCGGCGGCGGCGCGTGCTCTGGCTCACCGCTCTCGGGGTCGTGATTCGGCCGTACCCGAACCGGCGTGCGGGAGGGGGCACATGAGGGGCGAGGGATGGTTGCTCGCGGGGTCGGCCCGGGTGGCAAGCCCTGCTGCCTCCTCGAGGGCGGGACTTTTCCGGGGGCGGCTTCACGAGTGGCGCAGCGCCAGCCACAGCTCCGTGCGTACGTCCATGTCGTCGAGGTCGGCGGCGAGCAGCGCCGCGCAGCGGCCGATCCGCTGGCGGACGGTGTTGCGGTGCACCCCCAGCGCCACCGCGCTGCGGTCCCAACTCCCGTGCAGCGAGAGCCAGATGCGCAGGGTGGTGCGCAGGGGGTCGGTCAGCGGGGCGAGCAGTTCGCGGGCGTACGCGGCGGCCTCCTCGGGGTCGAGCAGCGCCCCGAATCCGGCGGGGCGGTGCCGGGCGAGCGGGGTGCGGGTCGCCTCGGCGCGCTCCAGGGCGCGGGCGGCCTGGAGGTCGGCGACGGCGAGGCCGTCGAGTGCGGCGGGGGCGCTGACGCCGAGGGTCCAGCCGGGGTGCGTCGTGACCTCGCGGTCGGCGGGTACGAGGGCGCGCGCGGTCCGCCCGCTCGCGTCGACCAGGGAGGTCCCGAGATCGGGCGCGACCCCGTGCCCCCGGGCGTGCACGACGACCCAGGGCCCTTCGCCGAGCAGCGTCGCCGTGTCCTGCGGGGCGCCGCCGAGCATCATCCGCACCAGTGCGGCCGAACGGGCGGCCTCGTCCGCGCCGGGCCGTCCGGCGGTGAGCAGGGCGAGGAGGACGGCCGCGACGCCGGCGATGGTGTGGTCGCCGGGGGCGCGGTGGGGGGTGGCGAGGGCGAGGGCGGTTCCCGTCGTGTCGGCCAGGGCGTAGGCGGCGAGGTGGGTGTCGCCGACGGTGTCGGTGGCGGTGAGGGGGTGCGCCTTCGGCGAGCTCTCCCCACCCCGCCCCTTCCCGAGACCCTCCGGGGGTGGGCCGCCCTGCGACGGGGCGGCCGCAGCGGGCGCACTGGGGGCCCTGCCCCCAGACCCCCGCTCCTCAAACGCCGGAGGGGCTGGATCGGGCCCCCTGCCCGGCCGCCCCGGCGAAGGCTCCAGGTCCGGTCGCCTGTTCACCCCCTCCGGCGCTTGAGGTGCGGGGTCCGGGATGGAGCCCCGTGCCGACCGGGGTGCGGGGTCCGGAGCGGAGCCCCGTGCCGACTGGGGTGCGGGGGCGTCATCCGGCGGAGGTGCCAGGTCCGGATGGGTATGCAGCCCCTCCGGCGCTTGAGGAGCCGGGTCCGGAGCGGAGCCCCGTGTCCGCCGGGGTGCGGGGTCGCCATCCGGCGGAGGAGGTTGGCTATTCAGCCCCTCCGGCGTTTGAGGAGCGGGGGTCTGGGGGTGGAACCCCCGGGCTTCACGCCGGCCCGCAGGGGCGTCGTCCGCCGGAGGCTTGCGGGAAGGGGCGGGGTGGGGAAGATCCGCCGAAGGCGACACCACCCGCACCAACGCCCCCACCCCCACCCCCACCGAACCCGACGGCGCCGCCCCCGCCGCATCGAGGACCGACCCCTCCGGGGTCATCAGCGCCGCCCACCCCCCGAGCCGCCCGGCCAGCACCCGCAGGACCCCTCGCACCGGATCGGGCCGGGACGCCGCCGCGGCCAGGGCCCGCTGGGCCTCGCTCACGCGGCGCAGCTCGTCCTCGCGGGCCCGGGCCATGAGCAGCCACACCGCCCGCGCCACCCCGGAGAACGTCGTCTGCGGCGGCACCTCGAGGAGCGGCAGACCATGCCGTGCGCACGCCTCCACCAGCGCGGGCGGCACCGAGTCGTAGACCGGCGCCACCCCGAAGCCGAGCGCCGCCGCGCCCGCCGCCACGACCCGGGACACATAGACCTCGGGGTCGCCGAGCTGGACCCCCGCCGTCATGAGCAGCTCCCCGCCGAGCAGATAGGGGTACGGGTCGGCCATCTCCGAGGTGTGCACCCAGCGGATCGTGGCGTCCGGCGGCCCGGCGATCTGCCGCAGCCCCAGGTCGGCGCGGGCCAGCAGCGCGGACAGCGCGATGGGCGGGGTGGGCGGGGTCTGCGGGGCGGTGGGTTCCGGCATGGTGGACGATCCATCCCTGGACGGCACGAGAAGTGGAGGAAACGTACACTTCAGTGGAGCTGTCCGGCCACTTAGGGTCGAGCCGACCGGCGGCAGCCGGCGCGCGGGGGCAGGCCCGCGCGACATCCCGCCGCACGCGCCGGACCGGCGGCCCCGTGCCGCCCCAACTCGCCGACAACGAAGGGCACTTCACATGAGCAGCAACGAAACGCCGCGCGGTCCGATCGACTCGTCCCGCATCCCGCGGTACGCCGGACCCGCGACCTTCGCCCGGCTGCCCCGCCTCGACGAGGTCGGCACCGCCGATGTCGCCGTCGTCGGCGTGCCCTTCGACAGCGGTGTCTCCTACCGGCCGGGCGCCCGCTTCGGCGGCAACGCCATCCGCGAGGCCTCCCGGCTGCTGCGCCCGTACAACCCGGCGCAGGACGCCTCGCCCTTCGCGCTCGCCCAGGTCGCGGACGCCGGCGACATCGCGGCCAACCCGTTCAACATCAACGAGGCCGTCGAGACGATCGAGGCCGCGGCCGACGACCTGCTCGGCACCGGCGCCCGGATGATGACGCTCGGCGGCGACCACACCATCGCGCTGCCGCTGCTGCGTTCCGTCGCCAAGAAGCACGGCCCGGTCGCGCTGCTCCACTTCGACGCGCACCTCGACACCTGGGACACCTACTTCGGCGCCGAGTACACCCACGGCACCCCGTTCCGCCGGGCCGTCGAGGAGGGCATCCTCGACACCGAGGCGCTCTCGCACGTCGGCACCCGCGGCCCGCTGTACGGCAAGCAGGACCTGACGGACGACGAGAAGATGGGCTTCGGCATCGTCACCTCGGCCGATGTCTACCGGCGCGGCGCCGACGAGGTCGCCGACCAGCTCCGCCAGCGCATCGGCGACCGCCCGCTGTACATCTCCATCGACATCGACTGCCTCGACCCGGCCCACGCGCCCGGCACCGGCACGCCCGAGGCCGGCGGCATGACCTCGCGCGAGCTCCTGGAGATCCTGCGGGGCCTCGCCTCCTGCAACCTGGTCTCCGCCGATGTCGTCGAGGTCGCCCCGGCCTACGACCACGCCGAGATCACCAGCGTGGCCGCCTCGCACACCGCGTACGAGCTGACCACGATCATGTCCCGGCAGATCGCCGCGAGCCGCGCCTGAGGCAGGGCAGGGACCGGTAGGGCGCCGAGCCGAGCGCCGCGGAAGCCGCAGAAGGGGACGCGATGACCCACGACCACGACATCGAGCTGCGGCCCACACCGCGCCAGGTGGAGGCGGCCCTGAACCCTCCGCCGGGCCGCATCGGCGGTGATCTGGTCGTGGAGACGCTGGCCGGGCTCGGCGCCACCACGGTGTTCGGGCTGCCCGGCCAGCACGCGCTCGGCATGTTCGACGCGCTGCGCCGCTCGGACCTCACCTACGTAGGGCTGCGGGTCGAGAACAACGCGGGCTTCGCCGCCGACGCGTACGGCCGGATCACCGGGGAGGCGGCCCCGCTGCTCCTGTCGACCGGCCCCGGCGCGCTCACCTCGCTGCCCGCCCTCCAGGAGGCGGCCGCCGCCTCCTCGCCGGTGATCGCGATCTCAAGTCAGGTGCCCACGGCGGGAGTTGGCGGCGGGCGTCACGGCTATCTGCACGAACTGCGCGACCAGCAGGCCTCGTTCCGCGACATCGTGAAGTCGGTCCACGTGGTGCGCGCCCAGTCGCAGATCCCCTCCGCGATCGCGGCGGCCTGGCAGTCGGCGCTCACCGCCCCGCACGGCCCGGTGTGGGTAGAGATCCCCGAGGACGTGCTGCTCGCGGAGGCCGCGCTGCCCGTGGTCACGCCGATGGACGCCTTCCCCGACGATCTGCTCCCGCGCCCCGAACTGACCGCCGTGGCGGCCGGGTTGCTCGCGGACGCGGCCCGTCCGGTGATCATCGCGGGCGGCGGTGTCGTACGGTCCGACGCCTCGGGCAAGCTCCGCGCGCTCGCCGAACGCCTGGACGCGCCGGTCGTGACGACCTTCGGAGGCAAGGGCGCCTTCCCCTGGGAGCACCCGCTCTCGCTCCAGTCCTGGCTGGAGGACCGGCACACCACCGACTTCCTGGAGGACGCGGACGTCCTGCTCGTCGTCGGCTCCGGACTCGGCGAACTCTCCTCGAACTACCACACGTTCACACCGCGCGGCCGGATCATCCAGATCGAGGCCGACCTCGGCAAACTGGAGTCCAACCACCCCGCGCTCGGCATCCACGCCGACGCCCGCACCGCCCTCCAGGCCCTGCTCGAAACGGTGCCCGAGCGCACCGACCCGACGGCCGCCGAACGCGTACGGACCGTCCTGGACAAGGTCGCGGCCCGCATCGACGCGCAGGACCTCGGCGAGGAACGGCGCATCCTGGCCGCCGTGCGCGAGGCGCTGCCCGCCGGGGCGCCCAGCTTCTGGGACATGACGATCCTGACCTACTGGGCCTGGTCGGCCTGGCCCGGCGCGATGCACTCCGCGCAGGGCGCCGGAGGCCTCGGCTACGGCTTCCCGGCGGCCCTCGGCGCGGCCGTCGCCGACCCGGGCACGCCCGTCCTCGCGGTGTCCGGCGACGGCGGCGCCCTGTACTCCATCGCCGAGCTCGCCACCGCGAAGCAGTACGGTCTGCCGGTCACCTGGCTGATCGTCGACGACGGCGGCTACGGCATCCTGCGCGCCTACATGAAGGACGCGTTCGGTGAGGCCACGGCCACCGCCACCGAACTGGCCCGCCCCGACTTCGTCGCCCTCGCCGAGTCCTTCGGGGTCCCGGCCGTCCGCACCACCCCCGACACCCTGGCCGCCGACCTGGCCAAGGCGCTGGCCGCCCCCGGCCCCTCGGTGGTCGTGCTGCCCGCCGTCCTGAAGATGTTCGCGCCGACCCACCGGTGACCCGGTCCCTTCGGCCGTATTCGTTACGGCGGGATGAAATCCGCCGACCGCCGTGTTGGGGCTTGCGGCAGGGCCAGGACCAACGGGAGGAATCACGTGACGGAGGGTGCGCATCAGGACACGCGCCAGGGGTGGGCCCGCAGGCTGACCGGGTACGCCTGGCGCTATCGGCGCAATGTGGTGCTGTCGCTGGGCTCCTCGCTCGCCGGCATGGCCGTCATGGCGCTCGTCCCGCTGATCACCAAGGTGGTCATCGACGACGTCATCGGCGCCCACACGCGCTCGCTCGCCGTGTGGACCGGCCTGCTCATAGCCTCCGCCGTCGTGGTGTACGGGCTCACCTACATCCGGCGGTACTACGGCGGACGCCTCGCCCTCGACGTTCAGCACGACCTGCGCACCGAGATGTACCGCACGATCACCCGGCTCGACGGGCGGCGCCAGGACGAGCTGTCCACCGGGCAGGTCGTCGGGCGCGCCACCAGCGACCTCCAGCTCATCCAGGGCCTGCTCTTCATGCTGCCGATGACCATCGGCAACATCCTGCTCTTCGTGATCTCCGTCGCGATCATGGCGTGGCTCTCGCCGCTGCTCACCCTCGTCGCCCTCGCCGTCGCACCCGCCCTGTGGTTCATCGCCAAGCGCAGCCGCACCCGGCTGTTCCCCGCCACCTGGTACGCCCAGGGCCAGGCGGCGGCCGTCGCCGGGGTCGTGGACGGCGCCGTGTCCGGGGTCCGGGTCGTCAAGGGCTTCGGCCAGGAGGACCAGGAGACCGGCAAACTGCGCGAGGTCGGCCGCAAGCTGTTCGCGGGACGCCTGCGCACGATCAAGCTGAACTCCCGCTACACCCCGGCCCTCCAGGCCGTCCCCGCGCTCGGCCAGGTCGCCATGCTGGCGCTCGGCGGCTGGCTCGCCACCCGCGGCGAGATCACGCTCGGCACGTTCGTCGCGTTCTCCACCTACCTCGCCCAGCTCGTCGGGCCCGTCCGCATGCTGGCCATGGTGCTCACCGTGGGCCAGCAGGCCCGGGCCGGCGTCGAACGCGTCCTGGAGCTCATCGACACCGAACCCTCCATCGAGGACGGCACCAAGGAGCTTTCGCCCAGCGCCCCCGCCACCGTCGAATTCGACGACGTGAGCTTCGGGTACGACGACGAGCGGCCCGTCCTCGACGGGTTCTCCCTCGACATCCGGCCCGGCGAGACCGTCGCCGTGGTCGGCTCCTCCGGCTCCGGCAAGTCCACCGTCTCGATGCTGCTGCCCCGCTTCTACGACGTCTCGCACGGCGCCGTACTCATCGGCGGGCACGACGTGCGCGAGCTGACGCTCTCCTCGCTGCGCGCCGCCATCGGACTCGTCCCCGAGGACTCCTTCCTCTTCTCCGACACCGTCCGCGCCAACATCGCGTACGGAAAGCCGGACGCCACCCAGGACGAGATCGAGAAGGCCGCCCGCGCCGCCCAGGCGCACGGCTTCATCAGCGACCTGCCCAAGGGGTACGACACCACCGTCGGCGAGCACGGCCTCACCCTCTCCGGGGGCCAGCGCCAGCGCGTCGCACTCGCCCGCGCCATCCTCAGCGACCCCCGGCTGCTCGTCCTGGACGACGCGACCTCCGCCGTCGACGCCCGCGTCGAGCACGAGATCCACGAGGCGCTGGCCTCGGTCATGGCCGGCCGCACCACCCTGCTCATCGCGCACCGCCGCTCCACCCTGAACCTCGCCGACCGCATCGCCGTCCTCGACGGCGGACGGCTCGCCGCGATCGGCACCCACGAGGAACTCCAGCGCGACAGCGCCCTCTACCGCCGGCTGCTCACCGACCCCGACGAACTCGGCGCGGTCTCGCCCGGCCACACCCCCACCACCCCCGCCCCGGACGAGGAGGACCACTCCGTACGGGACGAGCTGGACGCGGAGTTCGACGCCGAGCGCGGCATCACCCCGCCCCTGTGGGTGCGCGAGGAGAAGCCCGAATCGGCGGCCCCCGGCGGCATGCCGGCCACGCCCGAACTGCTCGCCCAGGTCGAGGCGTTGCCGTCGGCGACCGACACCCCCGACATCGACGAGGCCAGGGCCGTGCAGCCCGAGGACTCCTACGGCCTGCGCAGGCTGCTGCGCGGCTTCGGTCTCCCCCTGCTCGTCTCGCTCCTCCTCGTCGCGATCGACGCCGGAATGTCGCTGCTGCTGCCGGTCCTCATCCGGCACGGCATCGACCAGGGCGTCACCAAGCTCGCGCTCGGCGCGGTGTGGGCGGCGGCCGGTCTCGGCCTGCTCACCGTCGTCGTCCAGTGGCTCGCCCAGACCGGCGAGACCCGGATGACCGGACGCACCGGCGAACGCGTCCTGTACACGCTGCGCCTGAAGATCTTCGCCCAGCTCCAGCGGCTCGGACTCGACTACTACGAGCGGGAGTTGACCGGACGGATCATGACCCGCATGACGACGGACGTGGACGCGCTCTCCACGTTCCTCCAGACGGGCCTGGTCACCGCGTTCGTCTCCGTCGTCACCTTCTTCGGCATCATGGTCGCGCTGCTCGTCATCGACCTCCAGCTCGCCCTCGTCGTCTTCGCGACGCTGCCGCTGCTCGTCGTCGGCACGTACGTCTTCCGCAAGAAGAGCGTCCAGGCCTACGAGCTGGCCCGTGAGCGGGTCGGTGTCGTCAACGCCGACCTCCAGGAGTCGGTGTCCGGGCTGCGCATCGTGCAGGCCTTCCGGCGCGAGCACGACGGGGCCGAGCGGTTCGCCGGGCGCAGCGACCACTACCGCCAGGCGCGGGTGCGCGGCCAGTGGCTGATCTCGGTGTACTTCCCGTTCGTGCAGCTCCTGTCGTCGGTGGCCGCGGCGGCCGTACTGATCGTGGGCGCGGGCCGGGTCGACAACGGCACCCTCACCGCGGGCGCCCTCGTCGCCTACCTCCTCTACATCGACCTGTTCTTCGCCCCCGTACAGCAGCTCTCCCAGGTCTTCGACGGCTACCAGCAGGCGGCCGTGTCGCTCGGCCGCATCCAGGAACTCCTCCAGGAGAAGACGTCCACCTCCCAGGCGGCCGAGCCGCTCGACGTGCGGTCACTGCGGGGCGAGATCGCCTTCGAGAACGTCGACTTCGCGTACGGCTCGGCGGACGGCTCCGGCGACGAACCCGAGGAGGCGCTCACCGGGGTCGACATCCGCATACCCGCCGGGCAGACCGTCGCCTTCGTCGGCGAGACGGGCGCGGGCAAGTCCACCCTCGTCAAGCTGGTGGCGCGCTTCTACGATCCGACGGGCGGGCGGGTCACCGTCGACGGTACGGACCTGCGCGACCTGGACATCACCGCCTACCGGCACCGGCTCGGGGTGGTGCCGCAGGAGGCGTACCTCTTCCCCGGCACGGTCCGTGACGCCATCGCCTACGGGCGTCCCGGCGCGAGCGACGCCGAGGTCGAGGCGGCGGCGCGCGCGGTCGGCGCCCACGACATGATCGCCACGCTCGACGGGGGCTACCTCCACGAGGTCGCCGAGCGCGGCCGCAACCTGTCCGCCGGTCAGCGCCAGCTGATCGCGCTGGCCCGCGCGGAACTCGTCGACCCGGACATCCTGCTGCTCGACGAGGCGACGGCGGCGCTCGACCTGGCGACCGAGGCGCAGGTCAACCAGGCGACCGAGCGGCTCAGCGGGCGCCGCACGACGTTGGTGGTGGCCCACCGGCTGACGACGGCGGCGCGGGCGGACCGGGTCATCGTGATGGACCGCGGGCGGGTCGCCGAGGACGGCACCCACGAGGAACTCCTCGCCCTGGACGGCAAGTACGCCCGCCTGTGGCATACGTTCATCGGGCCTCCGGAGCCGGTGCGCACGGCGGGTTGAGCGGGGGGCGCGCTTTCCCACCCACCCGCCCGTGCGGCGGGGTTGGCTGGTTCCGGCTTCCTGGGGCTCCGCCCCAGCCCCCGGGGGGTTCGCCCACCCACCCGCCCGTGCGGCGGGGTCGGTCGGTTCCGGCCCTCCTGGGGCTCCGCCCCAGACCCGAGGCACCTTTGCCCACCCGCCCGCCCGTAAGCGCAGGGTTGGTTGGTTTCGGGACCCCCTGGGGCTCCGCCCCAGACCCCGTTCGCGCCTGAACGGCGCTCGTCCTCAATCGCCGGACGGGCTGAGGTTGCCCGATGCGGGCCCGCACCGGTCCTGCCAGGGGCGCGGGGAACTGCGCGAGAAGCGCCCACGGCCCGCACACGACCGATGGTTTTTGGGGGCGCGAGGAACTGCGCGAGAAGCGACCACGATCCGCACACGACCGATGGTTTTGGGGGCGCGGGGAACTGCGCGAGGAGCGTCCACGATCCGCAGGGTGGAGAGGGGTTAGGGGCGCGGGGAACTGCGCGACCAGCCACGTGGGGGGTGAGGGCGAAGGCGGCGCGAGGGGCGCGGGGCGTCGCAAAGGGGGGCCGCGCTGAAGAACCGTCGGATGACATCCCGCGTCCCTCCCCACATACGCGCACCCGAAGGAAGGACGCAAGCGTGTTCGGTGGGGCAAGGAGCAACAACCACACGATCCCGGCGCTCGCGGTGCTCGCCGCGGCCGCCGGCCTCCTGGTGTTCGGCCCGGTCAGCGGCCGGGCCGACGCCGCCGCGGCCTGTGCCGGGCGGCCGGTGAAGACCGTCGGGCTCAGCACGGGGGAGCTGCGCCTGTACAAGGGGAACGGATACGCCTGCGCGGTCACCGAGGCAAGGAGCCCAGGCCCGCGGCGCCAGATGTCGGTGACGATCCAGGCTCGCGGCGGCGCCCCGGCCGGCGACTCGGGCGCCTACACGCAGCGGGCCGGCCCGGTCACCGTGCACATCGGCAACCGCTGCGTCCGCGCGACCGGCGCGATATCCGGGAGTTCGGCGGAGACGGGCTGGGTGTGCTGACGGGAGGGGGCGTCGGCGGGGGCGTCGGCGAGGGCCATCCGTGCGGGGCCCCGTGAGCCACCCGTGAAGATCGGCGGCGCGGCTCAACCAGGTCTGGCGGGCGGCGTGTTGACCCCGCTAGGTTCGCGGGGCCACGTTCCGAGCCCACAGGGGCCCCACAGGGGAGTGTGAATGCGCAAGGCGCTCAGATGGCTGCTGTCGCTGGTCGTGCTGACAGGCACGATGGCCGCGACGGGAGCCACGGCCGGGGCGGCCACCGCCGCCGAGCCGGACATCAAGGACCGCATCCTGGCGATACCCGGGGTGAGCCTCATCGCGGAGAAGCCGTACAACGGCTACCGCTACTTCGTGCTGAGTTTCACCCAGCCCGTCGACCACCACAACCCGTACCGCCGGGCCACCTTCCAGCAGCGGATCACCGTGCTGCACAAGGACACGGACCGGCCGACGGTCATGTACACCAGCGGCTACGAGGTCTCCACCAACCCCAGCCGCTCCGAGCCGACGGCGATCGTCGACGGCAACCAGGTGTCCGTCGAGTACCGGTTCTTCCCCCAGTCGCGGCCCACGCCCACCGACTGGTCCAAGGACGACATCTGGCAGGCGGCCAGTGACCAGCACGCCATCTTCCAGGCCCTGAAGCCGGTGTACGCCAAGAACTGGCTGACCACGGGCGCCTCGAAGGGCGGCATGACGGCCACGTACTACAAGCGCTTCTACCCCCGTGACATGGACGGCGTCGTCGCGTACGTCGCCCCCAACGACGTGGTGAACAACGAGGATTCGGCCTACGACCGGTTCTTCCGGACGGTCGGCACCAAGGAGTGCCGCGACAAGCTGGAGGGCGTGCAGCGGCAGGCGCTGGTGCGGCGGGCGCCCCTGGAGAAGAAGTACCAGGAGTACGCGACCGCGAACGGCTACACCTTCGCGACGGTCGGCACCCTCGACAAGGCGTACGAGGCGGTCGTGCTCGATTACGTCTGGGGCTTCTGGCAGTATCACCTGCTCGCCGAGTGCGACACGCTCCCGGCGGACCCGGAGCACGCCACCGACCAGGCGATCTGGGACTCGGTCGACACGATCTCCGGCTTCTCGTTCTACACCGACCAGGGTCTTGCTCCCTACACGGCGTACTACTACCAGGCCGGTACGCAGCTCGGCTCGCCCACCATCAAGCAGCCCTGGCTCGGCAACCTGAGCCGCTACGGGTACCAGCCGCCGCGCAACTTCGTGCCGCGGGACATCCCGATGCGGTTCCAGCCGTGGGCGATGCGGGACGTCGACTCGTGGGTCAAGCACCATGCCGACCACATGCTGTACGTGTACGGGCAGAACGACCCGTGGGGTGCGGAGCGGTTCTCGCTGGGAGCGGGGGCGCGGGACTCCTACGTCTATACGGTGGCGGGGGGCAACCACGGTTCCAAGGTGGCGCTGCTCGCGGCGGAGCAGAAGGCGGCGGCGACGTCGGCGATTCTTCGGTGGGCGGGGGTTGGGGCGGGGACGGTCCGCCCCACCTTCGACGCGAAGCTGGACACATCCCCCTCCCTCCACGAGCCCACCCTCCACCCCTAACCCCCTGGGCCCCGGCCCGCCCGGGGCCCAGACCCCACCCCCCTCTGCGCAGTTCCCCGCGCCCCCAAAACCCCTTGGGTCTGCGGCCCGTGCCCCCCTCTGCGCAGTTCCCCGCGCCCCTAAACCCTCTCGATCCTGCGGATCGTGCCCCCTTCTCGCGCAGTTCCCCGCGCCCCCCAAAAGCCCTTCGGTCTGCGGATCGTGCCCCCTTCTCGCGCCGTTCCCCGCGCCCCCAAAAAAACCGCCTTCGTCCGCGGACCGTGCCCCCTTCTCGCGCAGTTCCTCGCGCCCCTGAAACCCGCCTTCGTCTGCGGATCGTGGTCGCTCCTCGCGCAGTTCCCCGCGCCCCTTAGCGGTACTGGTGCTGGCCCGCACGGGGCACCTCAGCCCGTCCGGCGTTTGAGGACGAGCGCCCTTAAGGCGCGAACGGGGTCTAGGGCGGAGCCCCAGGAAGGCCCGAACCAATCAACCCGCTGCACGGGCGGGTGGGTGGGAAAACCCCCGGGGTCTGGGGCGGAGCCCCAGGGAGGCCCGAACCAATCAACCCGCTGCACGGGCGGGTGGGTGGGCGAACCCCCCCAGGGGGTCAGTACGTCAGGCCGTAGCCGATCGGGTACAGGGCGCGCGCGGGGTCGTCCGCGCGGGGTACGGCCACCGGGAGGCGCCCGCGCGGACGGCCGAGCCCGGCCAACACCCGCACCGCCGCCCGGAGTTCGACATCCGTCCAGGAGTACGTGGCGAGCGACGCCCCGAACCCGCTGACGTACGCGATGTCGTACGGGTTGCGCAGCGCGAGGTGGACCACGGGCACCCCGCTCGCGCCCAGCGCCGCGACCAGACGGCTCTGCGCACCCCCCGCCCCCGCGTTGTACGTGCCCACGATCACCGCGTCCTGCCCCGCCGCCGCAGCCACCGCCGCCTGGATCTGCGCCGGGGAGGGCAGCGTTCCCGTGGGCAACACCGTGGTGCGGAAGCCGAGTTCGGTCAGGGCCGAGGCCAGGACCGTGGTGGGCGGGCCCGTCGTGCCGGACGGGGAGGCGGGGTCGGCGCCCACGATCAGGAGCCGGCGGTGCGAGCGCCGGGACAGCGGCAGCAGCCCCCGACGGTTGGCGAGCAGGGTCGTGGTGCGCTCGGCGATCTCGTCGGCGGCGTTCAAGTGGGCCCGGGCACCGACCGTACGGTCCACACCGCGCGCGGTGACATAGGGCCGGGCGAACAGACCCCGCCGCTCCTTGAGCCGCAGGATGCGCAGCAGCGACGCGTCGAGGCGGGCCTCGCTCAGCTCCCCGCTCGACACCGCCGCCCGTACGCCGTTGAAGGCCACGTCCAGCTTGGGCGGGTCGAGGAGCTGGTCGACGCCCGCCTTCAGGGCCAGCACCGGCACCCGGTCGTCGCCGTACTTGTCGCGTACGCCCTGCATCCCGAGCGAGTCGGTGACGATGACGCCGTCGAAGCCGAGCTGTTCGCGCAGGATGCCGGTGAGAATGGGGCGGGACAGGGTGGCCGGGTCGTTGCTCGGGTCGAGCGCGGGGAACTGGATGTGCGCCGTCATGATCGCGTCGATCCCGGCGGCGATCGCGGCCCGGAACGGCGGCGCGTCCAGCCGTTCCCACTCCTCGCGGCTGTGGGTGATGACCGGGATGCCGGTGTGGCTGTCGACGGTGGTGTCGCCGTGTCCGGGGAAGTGCTTGGCGGTGGCGGCCACCGAGGACTCCTGGTAGCCGCGCACCTCGGCCGCGACCATGCGGGCCACGGCCGCCGGATCCGCGCCGAAGGACCGTACGCCGATCACCGGGTTGGCCGGGTTGACGTTCACGTCGGCGTCGGGGGAGTAGTCCTGCCGGATGCCGATCGCCGCGAGCTCCGCGCCCGAGATGCGGCCCAGGGTGCGGGCGTCGCGCGCCGAGCCGCCCGCGCCCATCGCCATCGCGCCCGGGAACAGCGTGGCGGGCTTGCCGACGCGGCACACCGCGCCGTGCTCCTGGTCGGTCGCGATCAGCAGCGGCAGCGGTACGCGCTGGGCGAGCCCGGCCGCCTGGATGCCGTTGGACAGCTCGGCGATCTGGTGCGGGTCGCGGGTGTTGTGCGCCCAGGAGAAGTAGATGATGCCGCCGACGTGGTACCTGGCGATGAGTTCGGCCGCATCGCGCACGCCGAGTTCGCGCAGGTTGGCGTCGATGTCCGCCTGGTCGGGCGCGGTCGCGGAGTGCCCGTAGACGCGCATGACGAAGAGCTGCCCGATCTTTTCCTCGACCGACATACGGGCGATGAGCGCGCGCAGTCCGCGGTCGCGGCCGACCGCGTCCGGGGCATCGAGGGCGTGGGCGGGAAGCTGGGCGCCGAGGGCGGTCATGGCGGCCACGGCGGCGGTGGAGGTGAGGAGGCTGCGTCTTGAGGTGCGGTGCTGCACGTGCGCTCCTTCCGGCGGTGGCGCCCTGGGAACCGGGTGGTACCCAGGGAACCCGGGAATTGGAAGAAACTTCCAAACTGAACCGATATCCGGAAAGTTACTGCCGGTCAAGGCTATGCGCACCGCGCCGTCCGGCGTCGCCGTGAAGTGAGACGCCGCCATCGGTGCGGTCAGGGGGACCTCGCGCACCGATGGCGACGGGTTCGGACCGGCTCGCCGCCAACTCATCAACTCCCGTGCAAAGAACCGGAGTTGCCGAAAAGCGGCGGCGTGGCCTTACGAAAGAAGAGGCCTCAGTCGGACAGGCCGACCGTCTGACGGAACGTCGACGGGTCGTCCAGAACCTCCAGCATGCAGTGCGCGACATCGGCCCGCGAGATGATCCCGCCGCCCCGCACGTTGCGCCCCACCTCGGTGCGGTAACGCCCGGTCAGCGCCTTGTCGTTGAGGCGCGGCGGACGCAGCGCGGTCCAGTCGAGCGTGCTGGCGCGCAGCACGTCCTCCATCCGCGCGAGATCCGCGTACCGCTTCTTCAGGATCGCCTTCACGATCGGATACGCGACGCTGCGCTGCATGAACGCGTCGCCCGGGTCGTGCCGGGGCGGGTTGGGCCGCCCCGGCGACGGTACGGTGCCGATCGGCGCGGCACTGATCACGACGATGCGGCGCACCCCCGTGGCGCGCATCGCCTCACAGATCGCCCGGGTGCCGCGCTCGGCGACGCCGAAGTCCGCCTTGGTGGCGGCCCCCAGCCCGGACAGCACCGCATCGGCCCCGGCCAGCGCCTCGCGCAGCGCGTCCTGGTCCGGCCGGGACAGATCGACGGCGACCGTACGGACCTTGTCCGAGGCCACCTTGGCCGGGTCGCGAACCGCCGCGGTCACCTCGTGGCCCGCGGCGACCGCCTGGTGAACGGCGAGCCGGCCGATACCGCCGCTCGCCGCGAAAATGGTCAGCTTCATGGGTTGCCCGATGTTCGTAGTCCGTAGTCCGTAGTCCGTGGTCCGTGGTCCGTGGTCCGCGCGGCTCGGCGGTTACCAGGTCCCCCCGGCGACCTGCCGGGTGGTGGCGTTGAGCCGGTTGAAGAGGTTGGTCACGCCGATCATGAGGACGAGCGAGGCCAGGCCCTTCTCGTCGTAGTGGCGGGCCGCCTCGTCCCACACCTCGTCGGACACCGCGTCCGGGCGGTCGGCGAGCCGGGTGGAGGCCTCGGCGAGTGCGAGGGCCGCGCGCTCGGCGTCGCTGAAGAACGGCGCCTCCCGCCAGGCCGCGACGGTGGCCAGCTTGTCCTCGTCCACACCGTTCTTGCGGGCGCTGGTGATGCCTCCGTACACACACGGGGCACAGCCGTTGATCTGGCTGGCCCGCAGGTGCACCAGCTCCAGGGTGGACCCGGGAACCCCGCCCTCCTTGGCCGCCGCGAGGATGCCCAGGATGGCCGGCATGGCGCTGGGGATGACGTGTGCGGGGCTCTTCATACGTGCCTGCATGGCTGCGACTCCTGTGTGCCGGGGCGATGTGCCTGCTTCTCGTTGGCTTTCACCGCCCTGACACGGCGGCGTACGGAGATGTGACAGCCCGGCCGAACTTCTTTCCCACCACCCTGGGCGCGGCATGACGTACGGCTCCCACGTCGCCCCGCCGTCCCGCGACACCCGCAACGCCAGCGCGGGCCCGGCTACCAGTTGCCCCCATGACGGGCGGCCTTCTCCATCAGCCATGCGCACACCTCCTCTTCCTCCCGCGCGGAGGCGGCCCGCAGATCACCCACGGCGACGGTCGCGACGAAGTACACGAACCGCACCCGCCGCCAGTCACCGTCCGTACCGATCACCTTGCCGGGCCCGTACACGTCGGTACCGGTGTGGGCGACGTACGTCCCCACGTCGTGGGCTTCCATGCGACGGCCTCTCACTGTGTGTGTCGTTTCGCTCACAGCGTGGCGTGACGTTCCGTACGCTGAACAGTGCACGGACAGTGACAACGGAGGCCGCACAAAAGGGAGTTGATGGCGTGGCGATCGAGGACAACCCGGTATCCCGGATCAAGTACGGCGAGGAACTCAGGGCCCGGCGCGAGGCGGCCGGACTCACCCAGGAGGAGCTCAGTCAACGTGCGGTCATGTCGCGCACGCACATCGCCCACATCGAGGCGGGCCGCCGCCGACCGGACATCGCGGACGCGCGGCGGCTGGACGTGGTGCTGGGGACGGGGGGCTTCTTTGAGCGGTTCCTGCCCGCGCTGGACGGCCGCAAGGTGGCAGAACACTTCGAGGAGGCGCTTGAGTTCGAGGGCCAGGCGACGGTGATTCGTGGTTACGCCGCCAAGTTGGTTCCCGGAATTCTTCAGACGGAGGCGTACGCGCGCGAGGTGCTGAGCTCCGGCGCCTTCCCGAAGAGCGACGAAGAGCGGGACATGATGATCAGGACTCGACTCGAACGTGCTCGTGTGCTGGAAGAGTTTCACTCGCCCGTGGTGTGGTCCCTGCTGGACGAGGCGGTACTCCGCCGCCCGATAGGTGGGCCAGCCGTGATGTGCGAACAGTTGCGGCACATCGCCGCGTTGGGTGAGAGCCGTCGTATCCGGGTGCATGTGCTCCCCTTCGACACGGGCTTCCACGCCCTGCTGGAGGGGATCGTGTCCCTCATGTGGTTCGAGGACCTCCCGCCCATCGCGTATGTCGAGGGCCTGCGAACAGGCAGAGTGTGGGAACTTCCGTCCGTAGTGAGGGAATGCCAGGTGGCCTACGATCACGCGCTAGGTGACGCGATGTCGCATCGTAAGTCCCTGGCGCTGATCAGGTCCGTGGCGGAGGATTACGAGCATGAATCGCAGTGAGCAGAACGTGCCCGACGCCTCCGTGCTGACCGGTTGGAGGAAGTCCAGTTACAGCGGTGGCGAAAGTGGGGACTGCCTCGAAGTCACCGAGGTCTGGCGGAAGTCCACCTACAGCGGCGGAACCAGCGGCGACTGCTTGGAGTTCAGCGGCTCCTGCGCCACGTGCGTACCCGTGCGGGACAGCAAGAACCCGACCGGCCCGGCCGTCGTGTTCGGCCCGGAGGCCTGGGGCGCGTTCGTGGGGGCGGTCAAGGGCGGGGCGCTGGGTCGCTGAGGGTCGCCCAGGCCTCGCGGAGGGCGTGGACCGTTGCCGTGATCGCGGGGCGGCGGGCCGCGCCGGTACGCCACAGGGCGTAGACGTGACGGGTCGGGACCGGGTCGAGGCGTAGGGCCACGACGCCGTCGGGGAGCGGTCCCCGGCCCAGTCGCGGTATCAGCGCTATGCCCAAACCCGCGCGCACCAGGGCGAGTTGGGTGTGGTACTCGGCGGCCTGGTGGCGCAGTTCCGGCTCGTGGCCGTCGGCGCGCAGGGTGCGGACGAGCCAGTCGTGGCAGACCGAGCCGGGCGGCTGGCAGATCCAGGGTTCGTGGGCGAGGTCGGCCCGGTGGATGACCGCGCGGGTGGCGAGGGCGTGGTCGCCCGGGACCAGTACGTCGCAGAGGTCGTCGCCGATGTGGGCGTGCTCGACACCGTCGGGCGCGGGCAGCGGTGCGATGTCCCAGTCGTGGGCGACGGCGAGGTCGAGGACACCCTTGGCGACGAGGTCGACGGAGAGGTGCGGATCGACTTCGGACAACCGCGCGCGCAGGGTGGGGTGTTGGCGGGCGAGGGCGGCGAGCGTGGCGGGGAGGAGTCCGCGCGCGGCCGTCGCGAAGGCGCCGATGGTCAGATCGCCGGTGGGCAGCCCGCGCCGCTCTTCGAGCGTGGTCTCCGTACGCTCGACGATGGCCAGCAACTCCCCTGCGGCGGCGACGAGATGGAGCGCGTCCTCGGTGAGCGCGATGCCCCGGCCCCGGCGTTCCAGGAGGGTCGTACGGGTCTCGCGTTCGAGCTTGGAGATCTGCTGGGAGATCGCGGACGGGGTGTAGCCGAGCGTGGCGGCAGCGGCGGCGACCGAGCCGTGGACGTGGACCGCGTGCAGCGCGCGCAGCCGGGCCAGATCGAGCACGGGACCTCACTCCAGGGGGACGTGAACAGGGCAGCTCACGTGGGCCGGCGGATCATGCGGATTAAGCGGTGCTTCATCCCATCATCAAGGAATCCGCGCTGGTGCTGAACGGTCCGGGGCAGTGATCCTCGACGCATGCGTCCCGTACATATCTCGCTCGCCGTGCTGGTCACCGCCGTCTGGGGAGTCAACTTCGTCGTCATCGACGTGGGGCTCGGCCACTTCCCGCCGCTGCTGTTCTCCGCCCTGCGCTTCCTGGTCGCGGCGCTGCCCGCCGTGTTCTTCGTGGGGCGGCCCAAGGTCGCCTGGAAGTGGATCGTGGCGGTGGGGCTCGTGCTGGGGGTGGCGAAGTTCGGGCTGCTGTTCATCGGGATGAGCCAGGGGATGCCGGCCGGTCTTTCCTCGCTCGTCCTTCAGGTGCAGGCCGTGTTCACGGTGGTCGTGGCGACGACCGTACTGGGTGAACGGCTGGGCGGCGTGAGGCTGTTGGGGATGGGCGTGGCGCTGGCGGGGATCGTGGTGGCGGGGATCGACGAGGGGTCGGGCGGGCCGTTGCTCGGCTTCTCGCTGACGGTGGGCGCGGCGGCGTGCTGGGGCGTGTCGAACGTCCTGACCCGCAGGGCGGCGCCGCCCGACGCGCTGAACTTCATGGTGTGGGTCTCCGTCGTCCCCGTACTGCCGCTGCTGGCGTTGTCCCTGCTGTTCGAGGGCCCGGCGCGGGACGCCGAGGCGCTGGCCGGGTTCGACTGGGGCGGGGCGGGGGCGCTGGTGTACGTGGCGTGGATCAGTACGGTGTTCGGCTTCGGGGCGTGGGGGATGCTGCTGCGCCGCTACCCGGCGTCGTCGGTGGCGCCGTTCAGCCTGCTGGTGCCGGTGTTCGGCATGTCCTCGGCGGCGCTGCTGCTCGGCGAGTCGGTGACGCCGCTGCGGTGGTGCGCGGCGGCGCTGCTCGTGGGCGGGGTGGCGGTGACCTCGCTGTCCCGTCCGGCGACGCCGGCCCCGATGCCCGAGGCGGGGACGCGTCCGCTAGCCGCCGGACTCTCCGGGTGACACGAGCCCTGTCTCATAGGCGAGGACGACCGCCTGGGCCCGGTCGCGCAGGCCCAACTTGGCGAAGATACGGGCCACATGGGTCTTCACCGTGGCCTCACTGAGCGTCAGTTCCCGGGCCAGTTCGGTGTTGGAGAGGCCCCGGCCCATGAGCGTGAGCACCTCGTGTTCGCGGGGTGTCAGCGCGGCCAGGTCGCGGTGGACGGCCGGGGACGCGGGGCGAGGACCCGTCGCCGGGCCGTCGGCGGCGAAGCGCTCCACCAGGCGGCGGGTGATCGAGGGGGCGAGCAGGGCGTCTCCGGTGTCGACCAGGCGTACCGAGGCGGCCAGATGGGCGGGGGTGACGTCCTTGAGCAGGAAGCCGCTGGCCCCGGCGGCGAGGGCGGCGTACACATACCGGTCGAGGTCGAAGGTGGTCAGCATGATCACCCGGCAGGTGGGGACCTGGGCGAGAATGCGGCGGGCGGCCTCCAGGCCGTCCATGACGGGCATCCTGATGTCCAACAGGGCCACGTCCGGGCGCAGTTCGCACACCTTGGCCACGGCCTCCGCCCCTTCGGCGGCCTCGCCCACCACGTCGATGCCGCGCGCGGTCAGGATCAGCCGGAAGCCGGTGCGGACCAGTTCCTGGTCGTCGGCGATCACCACGCGCGGGGCGCGGTCGGCGGGCGCGGTCACGGGCGGTCCAGCGGGAGCCGGGCACGCAGCCGGTAGCCGCCGCCGAGGCGACGGCGGGCGTCCAGATCGCCGCCAAACACCGCGACGCGCTCGCGCAGACCGAGCAGCCCGCGTCCCGCCCCGTCCGCGCTGCGCGGCTCCTTCGACGCGGGAGCGCCGCCGGACAGCACGCTCGGCCCGGTGGTCAGGACCTCCACGCGCAGATAGTGGTTCGTGTAGCCCACCGTCACCTCGGCTTTCGTTCCGTTGCCGTGCTTGAGGGCATTGGTCAGGCCCTCCTGGATGATCCGGTAGGCGGTGACGTCGATCCCCGTCGGCAGCGGGCGCGGCTCTCCCGAGATCCGCATCTCGACGGGCAGCCCCGCGAAGGCGATCTTGTCGACGAGCGGGCCGAGCCGGCTCACACTCGGCTGCGGCGACAGATCCACGTCGTAGGGCTCGTCATCGCCGTTCTGCGCGGGGGCGAGCAGGCCGAGCAGATGGCGCAGTTCGGTCATCGTGGTGCGCCCGGCGGTCTCGACGGCGGTCATCGCGGCCGCCGCCTCCTCGGGCATCGTGGCGAGCACCTCGCGGGCGGCACCGGCCTGGACCACCATGACGCTCACGTTGTGGCTGACGATGTCGTGGAGTTCCGCGGCGATCCTGGCCCGCTCGGCGTCCACCGCGGTGCGCGTCGCGCTCTCGCGCTCCCGCTCAAGCAGCCAGCCGCGCTCCTCGATCGCCACGCGGTGCCGCCGCCGGGCCCGCAGCGCCACCACGCCCAGCCACGCGGCGGCGCCAACCGCCCCCACCAACGCGATGACCAGCCATGTCGTCCAGGATTCCGCCACGTGGTCATCCTCGCAGCCGCCCCGAGCCCCGCACATCGGCCCCCCCCGGGACCCGGCCGCGTACATCCACAGGATGACCTCCCGGGACGGATACATCCGGGGGGTGACGCCCTGTCACCGGCCGCGACCTAGGTTCAGGGCATGACAACTGAGCACGGCGATGGCCGGCAGACGGTGGTGCGCCTCGACGGCGTACACAAGGAGTTCGGCGACGCGAAGGCCCTCGACGGACTCTCGCTGGAGATACGGGCCGGGGAGGCGGTCGCCGTGATGGGCCCCTCGGGCTGCGGCAAGTCCACCCTGCTCAACATGGTGGCCGGCCTCGACCGGCCGACCTCGGGCACGGTCGAGGTGCGGGGCCACGACCTGGGCAGGCTGAACGAGACCGGCCTGGCGCTGTTCCGGCGGCGCAACGTCGGCATGATCTTCCAGTTCTTCAACCTCATCGACGACCTGCCCGTCCTCGACAACGTGGCGCTCGCCGCCCAGTTGACCGGCACCCCCGCCCGGCAGGCACGACGCCGCGCCCTGGAGCTCCTGGACGAACTCGGTGTAGCCGAGCGCCGCAACAACTATCCGGCCACCCTCAGCGGCGGCGAGCGCCAACGCGTCGCCGTGGCACGGGCGTTGATGAACCGGCCCGCACTCCTGCTGGCCGACGAGCCGACCGGCGCCCTCGACAGTCGCTCCGGCGAACAGGTCATGGACCTGTTGATCGACCTCAACCAGATCGGCCAGACCCTCCTGATCGTCACCCACGACCCGCACTTGGCCACCCGCTGCGCAAGCCGGCTGGTCGAAGTCGCCGACGGCCGCGTCGCCCGCGAGAGCGCCCTGGAGGCGACCGCGTGAGCGCCGTATGGAGAGCCTCGCGCGCCGCGGTCAAGCGCCGCCGGCTCCAGACCTTCGTCATCGGACTCGTCGTGCTCTGCTCCACCACGACCGTCCTGCTCGCCCTGACGCTGCTGAGCGCCGCTTCGAGCCCCTTCGACACGGCGTACGCCGAGCAGCGCGGCGCCCACACCGTGGCGAGCTTCGACACCACGAAGGTCAGCGGGGAACAACTCGCGGGGACCGCCCACCGGCCCGGCGTGGAGGCCGCGGCCGGACCGTTCGGACAGGCCGTCGTCGACATCCCCAAGGACTGGCTGTGGATGGCGGGCGGCACCCTCACCGTGGTGGGCCGGGCCGACCCGGCGGGCCCGGTGGACCGCATCGCGCTCCTTGAGGGGCACTGGGCAACCGCGTCCGGCGAGATCGTCGTCAACTGGGGTGTCCAGGGCTCTCCCGGCACCGAACTCCTCGGCACCAAGCTGGCCGTCCCCGGCGGGCAGACGCTCACCGTCGTCGGATTCGCCGCCAGCATGAGCAAGTCGGCGAGCGCCTGGGTCTCGCCCGAGCAGATGACCGCCCTGCACCCGACCTCGGCCCAGATGCTCTACCGCTTCACGGACTCCTCGACCGAGGCCGCCCTGACCGCCTCGCTGGCACGGGCCACCGCGGGCCTGCCGAAGGACGCGCTGACCGGCGCGGGAACCTATCTCGCCCTCAAGCAGGCGTTCTCCGCCCTCGCCGACTCCTACCTGCCGTTCATGACGCTCTTCGGCATCCTCGGTCTGCTGGTCTCCGCCCTGATCGTCGGCAACGTGGTCAGCGGCGCGGTCGTCTCCGGCTACCGCCACATCGGGGTGCTCAAGGCCGTGGGCTTCACCCCGCGACAGGTCGTCGCCGTCTATCTGACGATGCTCTCCGTGCCGGCGGTGGTGGGCTGTCTGCTGGGCACCGTGGCGGGCAACGCGCTCGCCGAGCCGATCCTGAAGGTCGCCTTCACCGGCATCGACGTGGGCCGCGCCTCGATCGGCGGCGCCGGCCCCTGGGCGTCCGTGGCCTGCCTGCTCGGCATGCCCGCGCTCGTCGTACTGGCCGCCCTCGTCCCCGCCCTGCGCGCCCAACGGCTGTCGGCCGCCCAGGCCATCAGCGCGGGCGGCGCGCCACGCAAGGGGCGCGGCCTGCGCGTCCAGCGCATCCTCGGCTCAACCCGGCTGCCGCGCCCGGTCAGCCTCGGCCTCGGCCAGCCCTTCGCCCGCCCGGCCCGCACCCTGCTCACCCTCGCGGCCATCGTCCTCGGCGTCACCACGGTGACCCTGGCGACCGGACTGACCAGCACCCTGGTGGCCTTCGGCAACGTCGGACGGGAGGACGGAGGCGCCCGCGTCCATGTGACGACCGGAGGATCGGGCCCGGACAAGACACCGCCCCGGCTCACCGACCCGGGGATCGAGGAACGCCTGCGGTCCCTCCCCGGCGCACAAGGGGTACGGGCCCGCGCGCTGTCCCAGGCGACCATGACCGGACAGCCCCAGGCCATCTTCGCCGACTTCTACCGGGGCGACGACGCCGCGTACGACGACGCCATCGTCGAGGGCCGCGCCCCGACCGGGGCGGGCGAGGTCGTGGCAGGACCGACGTTCCTGACCCAGCGCGGACTGAAGCTGGGCGACCGGATCACGCTGGAACTGAACGGCAGAAAGACCACCGCGACCGTCGTCGGACGACTGGTCGAGGGCAACGCCCGTGCGGTGCAAGGAAGTTGGGCCACCTATACCGAGCTGGTCCCCGGCGGCCACGCCACCGAGTACACGGTGCGGCTCGCCCCCGGCGCCGACACCCGCGCCTACACCGAGGCGGTCACGGCACTCGACCCGGCCCTGCACGCCTCGGTACTGGACTTCGACAACGCCGGCACGGACACCGTCATCGCCTTCGCCACGGTCTTCACGGCGCTGCTGACCCTCGTCGCCTCGCTCGGCGTCTTCAACACCGTCCTCCTGAACATCCGCGAACGGCGCCGGGACCTCGGCATGCTCAAGTCGATCGGGATGACGCCCCGGCAGGTGGTGCTGATGACGGTGACCTCGGTCGCCGGACTCGGCGCGGTCGGCGCACTGCTCGGCATCCCGCTCGGCATCGCCGCGCACCGCCTGGTCGTGGACCACGTCGGAGTGATCGACTTCCCCGAACGCATGAAGGACGTGTGGCACGCGCCGCAACTGGCGGCGATGGTCCTGGCGGGGGTGCTGATCGCCGTCCTCGGCGCGCTGATACCGGCCCGCTCGGCGGCGCGGATGACGATCGCGTCGGTGCTGCACACGGAGTAGGGGGCCGTGAGGGGTCGGGGGTCGCCGTAGGGGGCCGCCGTCACCCCTCGCGGGGGGCGGCCGGGGCGCCCGGGGCCATCGAGGTCAGGTACCGCTGCCCCGCGCCCAGCAGTCCGGGCAGCGGGGCGGCCTCCGGATACCAGCGCTTCTCGTACTCCCAGCACACCCAGCCGTCCGGCGGCAGCAGGGCGAGGCACTCGGCGAGGGGGAGTACGCCGGCGCCGAGGGCGAGCGGGGTGGTGTCCTCGGCGGACGCGATGTCCTTCACCTGGGTGTAGCCGAGGTGGGGCGCGAGGTGCCCATAGGACTCGGTGGGGCTCTCACCACCGAGCCAGGTGTGCATGACGTCCCAGAGCGCACCGACGCCATCCGGGTCTCCGACCCGGTTCAGCACGCGGGCGGTGGCTTCGCCGGTGCGGTGGGAGTCGTGGGTTTCGAGCAGAATGCGGATGTTGCTCTCGCGGGCGAGGTGGGCGGCGGAGGTGAGGCGGTGGACGGCGGTGTCGTCGTCGGCGCGAGAGCCCGTCCCGCCGGGGAAGACGCGGAGGTAGTCGGCCCCCAAGTCCCTTGCCAGGGTCAGCAGTTGCGGCAGCTCGGTGTCATCGTCAGGGTCGGCCACGCGGGCGTAGCCGGCGAGGGAGAGGATCTCGATGCCGGACGCCTCGAACTCGGCGACGACGGCGGCGCGTTGGGCGGTGTCGAGTCCGGGATGAACGTGGGCCTCGGGGTGGACACGGAGCTCCACCCCGTGAAACCCGGCCCGCGCGACGAGACGGGCGACCTCGGCGAGCGGTATGCCCGGCAGGCCGAGGGTGGAGAGGGCGAGCCTCATTTTTGGGTGGGTCCTTTCTGTGCGGCTGTCCTGTGCGGGTCTGCTGTCCTGTGCGGGCCGTGGGTGGCTGGTCGCGCAGTTCCCCGCGCCCCTGAGCCCTCTCGATCCTGCGGGCCGTGGGCGCTTCTCGCGCAGTTCCCCGCGCCCCTAAAACCCCCTGTCCACCGCGGGCCGTGGGCGCTTCTTGCGCAGTTCCCCGCGCCCCTGACCCCTCTCGATCCTGCGGGTCGTGGTCGCTTCTCGCGCAGTTCCTCGCGCCCCCAAAACCATCGGTCGTGTGCGGACCGTGGTCGCTTTTCGCGCAGTTCCTCGCGCCCCTTAACTACTCGGTGCTGGCCAGCATCGGGCATTTCAGCCTGTCCGGCGTTTGAGGACGAGCGCCGTTCAGGCGCGAACGGGGTCTGGGGCGGAGCCCCAGAGGTCCCGGAACCCTCCAACCCCCGTCACGGGCGGGTGGGTGGGAAAACGTCCCGGGGTCTGGGGCGGAGCCCCAGGGGGGCCGGAACCGACCAACCCCGCCGCACGGGCGGGTGGGTGGGAAAACGGGCCGGGGGCTGGGGCGGAGCCCCAGGGAAAAAGGGGGCTACGCAGGGGTCATTTTCGGGACGGCTCCTACCCGCTTGGCCATGTCAATGACCGCAAACGCCGCCCCCTGAGAATCCGTCACCGCCGCCATCCGCCCGAACGGGCTGTCCACAGGCCCGAAATGAACCCGGCCCCCCAGCTCCCGCGCCGCGGCCACCGCCTCGTCGCAGTCCGGGACCCCGAAGAAGACCTGGATGTACGGCGGGATCTCCGCCGGGAACTCGGAGCCCATGACCATCCGGCCCAGCGCCGGCTGCCCCGCGCCGAGACTGAAGACCTTGTAGTCCATGCCCGCACCCCCGCCGTCGCCCGCACCCCCACCGTCGCCCGCACCCCCACCGCTCATGTCCATCGTCTGGACCTGGAACGGGAAGACCCGCGGCAGGAACCCGTCCACCTTCGCCGCGTCCCGCGTGAACACCTCCGCCCAGGCGAACGACCCCGGCTCCCCGGCCTTCTCGAAGCCCTTGTGCTCGTCCGGCTGCCAGACGCCGAACACCGCGCCGCTCGGCTCCTTCGCGATCAGCATCGTGCCGAACGTACCGACCCGCATCGGCTCCATGAGCAGCTCGCCGCCCGCCGCCTTGATCTTCTCGCCGGTGGCCGCGGCGTCGGGCGAGGCGAAGTACAGGCACCACTGCGAGGGGGCGTCGGTGCCCGGCATCGGCGGGACGACGGCCGCGACCGCCTTGCCGTCGGAGTAGGCCTGCGTGTAGCTGCCGAACTCACTGGCCGCCTCGCCGAAGGTCCAGCCCAGGACCTGCGCGTAGAAGGTCTTGGCGGCTTCCACGTCGGTGAACATGGCGTCCACCCAGCAGGGGGCGCCTTCCGCGTACTCGGGCATGTCGATCGACTCCTGTGTCCTGTGCGGTGTGGCACGGCCGGTTCTGACGGGAGGGCACTCTACGTGCGCGTCCGGCGACACTCCGGTGACACTCCGGCGGCGACCGCGGCGACGCCGTGACACACGGCCGCCCGGGCTAAGCGAGCACCTCGCCGAACCGCCGGACCGTCTCCTCCAGGAGCGCCACCCCGTCCCCCGCCCACAACGCGTCGTTGAACAGCTCCACCTCGATCGGGCCGGCGTAACCCGCCGAATCCACCAGTGAGCGCCACCACCCCAGATCGACCACCCCGTCCCCCAACTGGCCCCGCCCGTTCAGCACCCCGGCCGGCAACGGCGTGACCCAGTCCGCCAGTTGGAAGGCGTGGATGCGCCCGCCCGCACCCGCGCGGGCCACCGCCGCGGGCGCCCGGTCGTCCCACCACACGTGGTACGTGTCGACGGCCACCCCCACCTGGGACGCGGGGAAGCGTTCCGCGATCGCCAGCGCCTGGTCCAGCGTGGACACCACACAGCGGTCCGAGGCGAACATCGGATGCAGGGGCTCGATGGCGAGGCGCACCCCGCGTGACGCGGCGTACGGGGCGAGGGAGGCCAGCGCGTCGGCGATCCGCTCCCGCGCGCCCGCCAGATCCCTGGAGCCGGGCGGAAGGCCGCCCGAGACGAGCACCAGCGTGTCGGTGCCCAGCGCCGCCGCCTCGTCGATCGCGTCCCGGTTGTCGGCGATGGCCGCCGCCCGCCCGGCCGCGTCGGCCGCCGTGAGGAAGCCGCCGCGGCAGAGGGAGGTCACCTCAAGTCCCGCGTCCCGCACCAGCTTTGCCGACGCGTCGAGCCCGTACCGCGCCACCGGCTCGCGCCACAGCCCGACCCCCCGTACCCCGAGCCGTACACACGCCTCCACGAGGCCCGGCAGGGAAAGCTGCTTCACCGTCATCTGGTTGATGCTGAAGCGGACGGAGGCGGCGGGGGAAGGGGTGGTCACTGGGGGACTCCTTGCACGGTCAGGAGGGAGGTCATGCGGTCCGCCGCGAGGGCCGGGTCCGGGAACAGGCCGAGCCCGTCGGCCAGTTCGTACGCCCGCGCCAGATGCGGCAGCGACCGCGCGGACTGCAAACCGCCGACCATGGTGAAGTGAGACTGGTGCCCGGCCAGCCATGCCAGGAACACCACACCCGTCTTGTAGAAGCGCGTGGGGGCCTGGAAGAGGTGCCGGGACAGTTCGACCGTCGGGTCCAGGAGCGAGCGGAAGGTGTCGGTGTCGCCCTGGTCCAGGGCTCGGACGGCCCGCGCCGCGAGCGGGCCGAGCGGGTCGAAGATGCCCAACAGGGCGTGGCTGAAGCCCTGTTCGTCGCCCGCGATCAGTTCGGGATAGTGGAAGTCGTCGCCCGTGTAGCACCGGACGCCGTCCGGGAGGCGCCGCCTCAGCTCCACTTCCCGCTGGGCGTCGAGGAGGGAGACCTTGATGCCGTCGACCTTGTCGGGGTGGGCGGCGATGACCTCCAGGAAGGTCTTGGTCGCCGCGTCCAGGTCGGTCGAGCCCCAGTAGCCGTCCAGCGCCGGGTCGAACATCGGGCCCAGCCAGTGCAGGATCACCGGCCCGGACGCCTGGCGGAGCAGGTCCGTGTAGACGGTGAGGTAGTCCTCGGGGGAGCGGGCCGACGCCGCGAGCGCCCGCGAGGCCATCAGGATCGGCTGCGCCCCCGCGCCCTCGACGAGGCCGAGCTGCTCCTCGTACGCCGCCGTCACCTGGGCCACATCGCCCGAGGCGAGCTGATCCGTACCCACTCCGCACGCGATCCGGCCGCCAACCGCCTTGGCCTCGGCGGCACTTCGGCCGATCAGCTCCGCGGCGGCGGGCCAGTCCAGGCCCATGCCGCGCTGCGCGGTGTCCATCGCCTCCGCGACGCCGAGGCCGTGCGCCCACAGATGGCGGCGGAAGGCGAGCGTGGCGTCCCAGTCGACGGCGGCGGGCGAATCGGGCGAGACGTCCGCGTACGGGTCGGCGACGACATGCGCGGCCGCGAAGACCGTACGGGAGCGAAGGGCGGGGCCCGGGGCGAGGGCGAGCGGGCTCGCGCGCGGCTCGTACCGCACGGTCGTGCCGTCGGGGCGCGGCAGCAGCGGGCTCACAGCGCGATCTCCGGCACGTCCAGGCGGCGACCCTCGGCGCAGGAACGCAGTCCCAGCTCGGCGAGCTGGACGCCGCGCGCTCCGGCGAGCAGGTCCCAGTGGTAGGGCTCGTCGAGCACGACATGGCGCAGGAACAGCTCCCACTGTGCCTTGAACCCGTTGTCGAACACGTCGTTGTCCGGCACCTCCTGCCACTGCGAACGGAACTCCTCCGTCGCCGGAAGGTCCGGGTTCCACACCGGCTTCGGCGTCGAACCGCGGTGCTGCACACGGCAGTTGCGCAGGCCCGCGACCGCCGAGCCCTCGGTCCCGTCGACCTGGAACTCGACGAGCTCGTCGCGGTTGACGCGTACCGCCCAGGAGGAGTTGATCTGCGCGACCGCGCCGCCCTCCAGCTGGAAGATCCCGTACGCCGCGTCGTCGGCGGTCGCCGCGTACGGCTCGCCGTGCTCGTCCCAGCGGCGCGGGATGTGCGTCGCGGTGTGCGCGGTCACCGAGGTGACCCGGCCGAACAGTTCGTGCAGCACGTACTCCCAGTGCGGGAACATGTCCACGACGATGCCGCCGCCGTCCTCGCGGCGGTAGTTCCACGACGGGCGTTGGGCGGACTGCCAGTCGCCCTCGAAGACCCAGTAGCCGAACTCGCCCCGCACGGACAGGATCCGGCCGAAGAAGCCGCCGTCGATCAGACGCCTCAGCTTCAGCAGACCCGGCAGGAACAGCTTGTCCTGGACGACCCCGTGCTTGACGCCGGCCTCACGGGCGAGCCGGGCGAGACCGAGCGCGCCGGCCAGTCCGGTCGCGGTGGGCTTCTCGGTGTAGATGTGCTTTCCGGCCGCTATGGCCTTCCCGATCGCCTCCTCGCGGGCCGAGGTGACCTGGGCGTCGAAATAGATGTCGATGCTCGGATCGGCGAGGACCGCGTCGAGTTCGGTCGACCACTCGGTGAGGCCGTGCTGATCCGCCATCGCCTTCAGTACGTGCTCACGGCGCCCGACCAGGACCGGCTCGGGCCACAGCGTGGTCCCGTCGCCCAGATCGAGGCCGCCCTGCTCACGCAGGGCGAGGAGGGAGCGTACGAGGTGCTGGCGGTAACCCATGCGTCCGGTGACGCCGTTCATGGCGATACGCACGATCCTGCGTTCCGTCATCCGATCCCTCCGGGGGTGTGCGGGGTGTGCGGGGTGTGCTGGGTATGCGGGGTGTGCTGAGCGGGCTGAGCGGGCTGAGTGAACGCGGGCACAGGCATGGACATGATGGAAATCTCTCCGACCGCACCCGATAGCAAGCGCTTTCTACGAGGCAGGACGCTAGCCTGCGCACAGCGCCTCGGACAAGAGGCCGAAAGCTTGAACGGCGCGGCCCCGTGCCCGCCGTCCACCTCGATGGCGACAGGGGGCTCGTCATGGCCCGACCGGTGCGGAGGCAGAGATGACAGCGACCCTGGCGGATGTGGCGGCCCGGGCCCAGGTGTCCCCGGCGACCGTCTCGCGGGTGCTCAACGGCAACTACCCGGTGGCGGCGGCCACGCGGGAACGGGTGCTGCGCGCGGTCGACGAACTCGACTACGTCCTGAACGGCCCGGCCAGCTCCCTCGCCGCGGCCACCTCCGACCTGGTCGGCATCCTCGTCAACGACATCGCCGACCCGTTCTTCGGCATCATGGCCGGCGCCGCGCAGGCCGCGATCGGCGAGGAACGGGGGGCGCGCGAGAAGCTCTCCGTCATCTGCAACACCGGCGGCTCACCGGAACGCGAACTCACCTATCTGACGCTGCTCCAGCGCCAGCGCGCGGCGGCCGTCATCGTGACGGGCGGGGCCCTCGAGGACCCCGAGCACCAGGCCGCCGTGGGCGCCAAGCTCGCGCGGCTCGCGGACGCGGGGACCAGGATCGTGCTGTGCGGCCGCCCCCCGCTGCCCGGCGACAGCGTCACCGCGACCCTCGCCTTCGACAACCGGGGCGGCGGCAGGCGCCTGACCGAGCACCTCATCGGCCTCGGCCACCGCAGGATCGGTTACATCGGGGGCCCCACCGAGCGCACCACGACCCGGCACCGCCTGGAGGGCCACCGGGCCGCGTGGACGGCGGCGGGCCTCGCGCTCGACGACCTGGTCGTGCACGGCTCCTACGACCGCCGCTCCGGGTATGACGGCGTTCTTGAACTCCTGCGCAGGGACCCGGAGTTGACGGCGGTGGTCGCCGCGAACGACACCGTCGCGCTGGGCGCGTGCGCGGCGCTGCGGGACCGCGGCCTGTCCGTCCCCGAGGACGTCTCGGTGGGGGGCTTCGTGGACCTCCCCTTCAGCGCGGACGCGGTGCCGGCGCTGACGACGGTGCGGTTGCCGTTGTACGAGGTGGGGGTTCGGGCGGGGCGGCTTGCGTTGGGGCTGGAGGGTGCGCCGCCGGGGGGTCTCGCGACGGTCCACGGCGAACTGATGGTCCGAGCCTCCACGACCCCGCCCCGCACCGGCCGCCCTTCGCGCAGTTCCCCGCGCCCCTGAACCCCCTTCGGCCTGCGGGCCGTGGTCGCCTTTTGCGCAGTTCCCCGCGCCCCTGAGCCCTCTGGTCATGTGCGGACCGTGCTCGCTTCTCGCGCAGTTCCCCGCGCCCCTAACCCCTCTCGGTCCTGCGGGCCGTGGTCGCTATTTGCGCGGTTCCCCGCGCCCCTAAAGGCCCTTCGGTCTGCGGACCGTGCTCGCTCCTCGCGCAGTTCCCCGCGCCCCTAAAAGCCCTTCGGTCTGCGGGCGGTGTGTGGCTGGTCGCGCAGTTCCCCGCGCCCCTTAGCTGCTCGGTGCTGGGGCACCTTCAGCCTGTCCGGCGATTGAGGACGAGCGCCCTTAAGGCGCGAACGGGGTCTGGGGCGGAGCCCCAGGGGTCCCGGAACCCTCCAACCCTGCGCCTACGGGCGGGTGGGTGGGAAAACGCCCCGGGGTCTGGGGCGGAGCCCCAGGGGGGCCGGAGCCAGCCAACCCTGATGCACGGGCGGGTGGGTGGGAGAACCCCCCGGTCCCGGCGGAGCCCCTAGCGGGGGCCCGGGGCCAGGGCCGCGCAGGGGCGGAGGGCGGCGAGGTGGTCCAGGATGGCCCTCCCCCCGGCCCCCTCCCGGGGCATCGGCACACCCCGCCCATCAACCTCCGCCGGCACAAACCCCTGCTTCACCACCCGACCCCCCGCAACCGTCAACGTGGCGATCCCGCTGTCGTTGGAGTGCGGATACGGCGACGTCCCGTACCACAGCAGGTTCCCCAGACCGTAGTTGACGTACGTCGAGCCCAACATCCCCGACCCCAGCATCACATGCGCATGCGTACCGACCACCACCGTCGCCCCCGCCGCCGCCAACTTCGCGGCGATGGACTTCTGTTCCGCCCCGGGACAGCTCTGCCCCTCCGTACCCCAGTGCAGATACACCACGACGACGTCCGCCTTCGCCTTCGCCCGCTTCACCGCGGCGACCAGCTTCGCCGGGTCGAGCGCGGAGGCTATGCCCGGCTTCTTCGGGCCGGCCCGGAACTTGTCGTTCGTCAGGTCCATGACCTGGCTCGCCGCGAGGACGGCGAGCTTCACCCCGCGGATCTCCTTCACGTACGGCTTGTACGCCTCGGCCTCGTTCGCCCCGATGCCGAGCACCGGGATGGGGGCGTGGTGGACGGCGTCGAGGGTGTCGGCCAGACCGGCGGGGCCGTAGTCGACGGCGTGATTGTTGGCCATCGACACCGCGTCCACGCCCGAGTCCCGCAGCGCGCTGAGCGCGGACGGCGGGGTGCGGAAGTGGTAGAGCTTCGGCTCCGCCGTGCCGCGCGTGGTGATCGCGGTCTCCAGGTTGACCATCGCGAAGTCGGCGCTCGCGACGGTCCTGGCTATCAGGCCGAGGGCCGGGTCGGCCGGGGTGGCGGCGAGCCGGGACGCGGTCCGCTCGGTGAAGTGGACGTCCCCGCCGAACGCCAGCGTGATCGTGCCCGCCGGAAGGTCCGGCGTCGGAACGGCCGTGACGGCGGGCGCCGCCTCGGGGCTCCCCGGTGCGGACCGCTCGGCGGCGGACGCGGGCGCGGGCGACGGCGACCCGGAGCAGGCCGTGACCGACGTGACCGCCGCCAGAACGCCGAGCGCCAGGACGCAGGCCCTGGTGGTGGCGGAGTGACGGCTGAGGGCCCTGGGGCGGGCGGGGGCGGGCATGCGGGCCAGCGTATTCGCGCGGGCGTGCGAAGCGGGGTGCGGGGTGCCCTTTCCCACACGCCCGCCCGGCCGCCGAAAACCCCGCCCCTACCGCCACCCGGGGCCGATCGGGCGTACCGAGGAGCATGTGCGACCGGGTTGGGGGAAGTGATCCCAGGACGGGGAACGATCACGATCGGAGGCGGTCATGTCAGGTTTTCTGGACCGGGCCAAGGAGCAGGCGCAGAGCGCGCTGAACCAGGGCAAGCAGAAGGTGGACGAGGTCCAGCAGCAACGGGCCGGCAACGATCTGCTCAAGCGGCTCGGCGCGGCGTACTACGCGGAGCGGCACGGCGGCGGCTCCCCGGAGGCCACACAGCAGGCCCTCACCGCCGTACAGGCACACATCACCGCACACGGGGACGCGTTCCTGCGCGGTAGCGGTAGCTGAGTCCGAGGTCCTGATACCGCCCGACCCGCGCGGCCGGGCGGGGGCCCAACCCCCTTACCCTGTACGGCAGTTGCGGGCGCGTACGCGGGGCGGGAGCCGAGGGGGCGGTCGGCCCCCGGACGGTCGCCCCACTTCCTCCCGCGCCGGGCGGCCCCGGGCGGGCGCCCTACTTCCTCCCGCCCCCGCCGCCCAGAATCCGGGACAGCAGCCCACCCAGGCCGCCGCCCCCACCCCCGCCTTCACCGACGCCCTCCGCCGACCCGGGCGCGGACGACTTCGACGCCGCCCGCTTCGTCAGGACCGCGAGGGCGGCCGGAAGGACCACCTCCAGCGCCTTGGCCACCGTGGCCGGCGGCAGGCCCGTCTTCTTGGCCACCGCGTTCGCCACCGGGCGGGCCACCTTGGCCAGCACGCCCGCCGCCAGGCCGCCGCTCAGCATTCCGCCCAGACCGCCGCCCAGCGTGGCCACGCCCTGCAAGGGAGCCTCCTGCGGCGGGGCCTCGGCGGCCGCTTCCGTCACCGCCTGGCGGACCTCTTCGTGGTCCTCGGGCGGCAGCCCGCCCGACAGCGTGGACATCGTGGTGCCGACCATGTCCCGCGCGCCGGCCGCATCCGTTCCGAGCAGCCCGGCGACCCGCTGGAGCCCGTCGTCCCCCAGCTCGTCCAGGACATCCTGATGGAGGGAGGGGTGGGAGGGCTGGGAGGGCTGTTGGTCCGAGGCGGGAGAGGGATTGTCGCTCATGCCGCAAACGCTACGTTCGGCCCGCTTCGTCGGCATGTCGAGGTTCCGGAAAAATTACCGCCCGCAGTCGTGCAACCCTTCGGGGGTGACGGAAGTCTTATGGTGCGTCGGTGCTTCAGGGGAGGGATCCGGGGGGATTTCGGGAAGCGCCGACGGGGAGGGAAATCAAGGGGCCCGGTCGACGGGCCGGGCCCCCTTGAACTTCCGGTGAAGTCCTGGACTCCCTTTCCCCGAGGCCGTGTTGCCCGCGTTGTCAGTGCGGGGCGGTAGCGTCGGGGCATGTCCAGTCTCACGGGTGCGGCGGTGGTGGAGGGGGTCCTCGAGCGGATCACGTACGCCAACGAGGAGAGCGGCTACACCGTCGCCCGGGTCGACACCGGCCGGGGCGGCAACGACCTGCTCACCGTGGTCGGCTCGCTGCTCGGCGCGCAGCCCGGTGAGTCGCTGCGCATGGAGGGCCGCTGGGGCTCCCATCCCCAGTACGGCAAGCAGTTCACCGTCGAGAACTACACGACGGTCCTGCCCGCCACCATCCAGGGCATCCGCCGCTACCTCGGCTCCGGCCTGATCAAGGGCATCGGCCCGGTCTTCGCCGACCGGATCACCCGGCACTTCGGCGCCGACACCCTGGACATCATCGAGCAGGACCCGAAGCGCCTGATCGAGGTGCCGGGCCTGGGTCCCAAGCGGACCAAGAAGATCGCGGCCGCCTGGGAGGAGCAGAAGGCCATCAAGGAGGTCATGGTCTTCCTGCAAGGGGTCGGCGTTTCCACTTCGATCGCGGTGCGCATCTACAAGAAGTACGAGGACGCCTCGATCTCCGTGGTGAAGAACCAGCCCTACCGGCTGGCCGCCGACGTCTGGGGCATCGGCTTCCTCACCGCCGACAAGATCGCCCAGGCCGTCGGCATCCCGCACGACAGCCCGGAGCGCGTCAAGGCGGGCCTCCAGTACGCGCTGTCCCAGTCCACCGACCAGGGCCACTGCTTCCTGCCCGAGGAGCGGCTGATCGCGGATGCGGTCAAGCTCCTCCAGGTCGACACCGGGCTGGTCATCGAGTGTCTGGCCGAGCTCGTCGCCGAGGAGGGAGCGGTGCGCGAGAAGGTGCCGGGGCCGGACGGGGGCGAGCCCGTCACCGCCGTCTACCTCGTGCCGTTCCACCGCGCCGAGCTGTCCCTGGCCGCCCAGATCGGCCGGCTGTTGCGGACCGGTGAGGACCGGATGCCGTCCTTCGCCGACGTCGACTGGGGCAAGGCGCTCGGCTGGCTCGCCGGGCGCACCGGGGCCGAGCTCGCGCCCGAGCAGCAGGAGGCGGTCAAGCTGGCCCTGACCAGCAAGGTCGCCGTGCTCACCGGCGGGCCGGGCTGCGGCAAGTCCTTCACGGTGCGCTCGGTGGTGGAGCTGGCCCGCGCCAAGAACGCCAAGGTGGTGCTCGCCGCGCCGACCGGCCGGGCCGCCAAGCGGCTGGCCGAGCTGACCGGCGCCGAGGCCTCCACCGTGCACCGCCTGCTCGAACTGAAACCGGGAGGCGACGCGGCGTACGACAAGGACCGTCCGCTGGAGGCGGACCTGGTCGTCGTCGACGAGGCGTCCATGCTCGACTTGCTGCTCGCCAACAAGCTCGTCAAGGCGGTGGCCCCCGGCGCCCATCTGCTGATGGTCGGCGATGTGGACCAGCTGCCCTCCGTCGGCGCCGGGGAGGTGCTGCGCGATCTGCTCGCCGAGGGCGGGCCCGTCCCCAGGGTGCGGCTGACGCGGATCTTCCGGCAGGCCCAGGAGTCCGGGGTCGTCACCAACGCCCACCGCATCAACTCCGGCTCCCACCCGATCACTTCGGGCCTGGACGACTTCTTCCTGTTCGTCGAGGAGGAGACGGAGGACGCGGGCCGCACCACGGTGGACGTGGCCGCCCGGCGCATCCCCGCGAAGTTCGGCCTCGACCCGCGCCGCGACATCCAGGTGCTCGCGCCCATGCACCGGGGCCCGGCCGGCGCCGGCAACCTCAACGGCCTGCTCCAGCAGGCCATCACGCCGGCCCGGCCCGACCTGCCGGAGAAGAGGTTCGGCGGAAGGGTGTTCCGCGTCGGCGACAAGGTCACCCAGATTCGCAACAATTACGAGAAGGGCGCGAACGGCGTCTTCAACGGCACCGTCGGCGTGGTCACCGCGCTCGACCTCGACGAGCAGAGCCTGACGGTCCGCACCGACGAGGACGAGGAGGTGTCGTACGACTTCGACGAGCTGGACGAGCTGGCCCACGCCTACGCCGTGACGATCCACCGCTCCCAGGGCAGCGAGTACCCGGCCGTCGTCATCCCGGTCACCACGGGTGCCTGGATGATGCTCCAGCGCAATCTGCTCTACACGGCGGTGACCCGCGCCAAGAAGCTCGTCGTCCTGGTCGGGTCCCGCAAGGCGATCGGACAGGCGGTGCGTACCGTTTCCGCGGGCAGACGCTTCACCGCACTCGCTCATCGGCTGGCATGCGGGCATTTGGTGTGAATCATCACCCCGGACTTTCCTAACCGGGGCGAACGGGGCAGGATGAGCAGGTTGACGGCACTGAGTGCCGTGAATAAGCCCAATGGGCGACCCCGAGTGCACTCTGCTGAGCCAAATGGGGGATGGTAGAGACAGTCAGGGCACCTCGAAGAAGAGGCACTACGTCGGTGAGGGATGACGTGAGCGAGAACGCGAACAACGCTGTAGTACTGCGGTTCGGCGATGGCGAGTACACCTACCCGGTGATCGACAGCACCGTCGGCGACAAGGGCTTCGACATCGGGAAGCTCCGAGCCCAGACCGGACTGGTCACCCTCGACAGCGGATACGGCAACACCGCCGCCTATAAATCCGCCATTACCTACCTGGACGGCGAGCAGGGCATCCTGCGGTACCGCGGGTACCCGATCGAGCAGCTCGCGGAGCGCTCGACCTTCGTCGAGGTCGCCTACCTGCTGATCAACGGCGAGCTGCCGACCGTCGACCAGCTCGCCAGCTTCAAGGACGAGATCACCGGGCACACGCTGCTCCACGAGGACGTGAAGCGGTTCTTCGACGGCTTCCCGCGCGACGCCCACCCGATGGCGATGCTGTCCTCGGTGGTCTCCGCGCTGTCCACGTTCTACCAGGACAGCCACAACCCGTTCGACGAGAAGCAGCGCCACCTCTCCACGATCCGGCTGCTCGCCAAGCTGCCGACGATCGCGGCGTACGCGTACAAGAAGTCGATCGGCCACCCCTTCGTCTACCCGCGCAACGACCTCGGCTACGTCGAGAACTTCCTGCGCATGACGTTCTCGGTGCCGGCCCAGGAGTACGAGCTGGACCCGGTCGTCGTCTCGGCCCTGGACAAGCTGCTCATCCTGCACGCGGACCACGAGCAGAACTGTTCGACCTCCACCGTGCGTCTGGTCGGCTCCTCGCAGGCCAACATGTTCGCGTCGATCTCGGCCGGCATCTCGGCCCTGTGGGGCCCCCTGCACGGCGGCGCCAACCAGTCCGTCCTGGAGATGCTGGAAGGCATCCAGGCCAACGGCGGCGACGTGGACTCCTTCATCCGCAAGGTGAAGAACAAGGAGGACGGCGTCCGCCTGATGGGCTTCGGCCACCGGGTGTACAAGTCCTTCGACCCGCGCGCCAAGATCATCAAGGCTGCCGCGCACGATGTCCTCTCGGCCCTCGGCAAGTCCGACGAGCTGCTCGACATCGCGCTGAAGCTCGAAGAGCACGCGCTGAGCGACGACTACTTCGTCTCGCGCAACCTGTACCCGAACGTGGACTTCTACACGGGTCTGATCTACCGCGCGATGGGCTTCCCGACCGAGATGTTCACGGTCCTGTTCGCCCTCGGCCGCCTCCCGGGCTGGATCGCCCAGTGGCACGAGATGATCAAGGAGCCCGGCTCCCGCATCGGCCGCCCGCGCCAGATCTACACGGGCGAGGTTCTGCGGGACTTCGTTCCGGTCGAGGGTCGCTGACCCGTCGGCCTTGCCCGAACTTCCGGTAACGCGCCGGGAGTTCGGCTCCAGAAAGTCGGAAAGCGCCCCGCTGCCGATCCCCCCACGGGTCGGCAGTCGGGGCGCTTCCCTGTTTCCCGGTGCGGATTCCCCCCACGGGATCCGAGCCGGGGGTCTAGGCGGTCTGCCGGGGTACGTACCTGTCGGGTGGGCCGCTCAAAGCTCCCGACGTACGTGCCCCGGCCAACGCGTTGCCTGGAACGTCCCCCAAGACATTCCATGGACGTCCCCCAAGACATCCGCGGCATCGCCCACTTAGACTCCCGACCCCTCCCGATGGTTACCTCAAAACCTCTGTGATCTAGATCTCTTTGTGGAGGTCGGGTGAAGGAACGCAACCATAGGCAGTTGGGTACCACGAACTCGGAGCCCAGCGCCATAGCCCCACCCGCGATCATCGGATTCGGCGGGCCGGCGCGGTCGGTGGCGCCCCGCCCGTGATGGGGTCGTATGCCCGAAAAGGCCGCCCCTGGGGGCGGCCGGACGGGAGGGGGAGGGGTTCGGGGTCAGGCGAGGCCGACCAGTTCGTAGCCCGCCTCGTCGACGGCGGCGCGGACGGCCTCCTCGTCGAGCGGGGCCGCCGAGATCACGGTGACCTCGCCGGTGGCGGCGACGGCCTTCACCGAAGCGACACCCTCGATCTCGGAGATCTCACCGGACACGGCGCCTTCGCAGTGGCCGCAGGTCATGCCGGCGACCTTGTAGACGGTGGTGACGGCGCCCACCTGGACGTCGGACGCCTCACCGCTGTGGCAGGCACCGGCGGGCGAGCAGCAGGAACCGGTCGCGGCGACGGGGGTCTCGGTCTCGGCGGTCATGGCGTTCTCCTCTTCACGGGCGTACGGATCCATGGTGCATCAGGGGGCCACGGTGCGGCCGCGCCACCCTCACGCAGAGCAAGACTATACCCCCAGGGGGTATGAGGCGAGCTTTGGCGGGCGTGCGGAGTGGCGCGGAGGCGGGTGGCGGCGCCGGGTGACGCGGGTGCGCGCGGTGATAACGACCAAGTGCCCGTCCCGGTGCGCCCGTTCAATCGGCGCGGCGGCCACGGTTGCCGGGGCGCCGGGCGACCCAGGTGCGGATGGTGTCCGCGAACCAATAGGGCTTGCCGTTCTCCACGAGGTCCGGCGCCGGAAGAAGTCCGTGTTTGCGGTACGAGCGCACGGTGTCCGGCTGCACCCGGATGTGCGCGGCGATCTCTTTGTAGGACCAGAGCCTTCGGTCGGTCATGCAAGGCACCTCCCTGCGTGCGCCGCAGCGGCGGCCGGAAGACCGTCGGGGGAGCTGCGCCGCGTTCGCTTGGCGATCACTCAGCCTGTGCCCGTTGAACGACGGAGAGTGAGGCCAGGGGGGCTCCTGTAGACCGCCTGTGACGCAAGACCCGCGTAACCGAGACATGTGTGACGGGAGCCGGATCCTTGTAACGGATGTGACGTAGAGGGCGGTTGGGGCGAATGGGTGAACGGGGGCCGCTATGTGTACAGCGGCGGGCGCTCCGGCAGCTCCACGGCGACCCGCTCGCCGGACTCCTGGGCGCGCACCCCGGCCTCGCAGACCAGCGCCGCCGCGTATCCGTCCCAGGTGCTCGCCCCCGCGACACGGCCGCTCCGGATCCCGCCCACCCACGCCCGCACCTCGCGGTCGTACGCCTCGGCGAACCGGACCGTGAAGTCCTGCGGGACGGCGCGCCCCTCGCGCCCCGCGCTCCGGGTGACGGGCCCGGCGCCCCCGCCGATCGAGGCGGTGCCGCGCTCGCAGACCGCCTCGCAGTGCACCTCGTACCCGAAGCCGCAGTTCACGAAGATCTCGACGTCGACCACGACGCCGCCCGACGTCTCGAAGAGGACCAGCTGGGGGTCGCCGAGGCC
This sequence comes from Streptomyces sp. ASQP_92, assembly GCF_025399895.1. GTDB lineage: Bacteria > Actinomycetota > Actinomycetes > Streptomycetales > Streptomycetaceae > Streptomyces. The sequence goes on from NZ_JAODUA010000001.1 coordinate 323,329, forward strand.
CTGGGGCGCGTCCGAGGAGGGGCGCGGGCGCAGCACCTGGACGGCGGTGATCTCCTGGCCGAGCAGCCAGCGGGTGGCGTCCGCCTCGTGCACCACGGAATCGCGGATCAGCATCTCGGTGGTGAAGAACGACGGGGACCGCGCGTTGCGGTGACGGCAGTGCAGCATCAGGGTGCGCCCCAAATCGCCCTGTCCAAGGGTGCGGTGGAGGTCGAGGTACTCGCTGTCGTAGCGGCGCATGAAGCCCACCGTGACCAGGCGGCGGCCGAGCCGCTGTTCGGCCTCCATGACGCGCAGGGTGCCGGCCGGGTCGGGGGTGAGCGGCTTCTCGCACAGGACCGGCAGGCCGCGCGCGAAGGCCTCCAGGAGGGCCGCCTCGTGGGCCGGGCCCGATGAGGCGATGAGGACCGCGGCCACGCCGGGCGCGTCCATCGCGGCCGCCGGATCCGTGTGCACGGAGCAGCCCTCGATGCCCGCGGCCGCTTCGTGCGCGCGGTCCGCGTCCAGGTCGGCGACGGCGGCGACGCGCGCGCCGCCGATGACGGAGTCGATGCGGCGCACATGGTCCGCGCCCATCCGGCCGGTGCCGATCACGGCGATGCCCAGGCTCATCTCAGGCCCCGCAGGACCGCAGGAAGGCGCGGGTGCGCTCGGCGATGGGCAGCGGCTTGTCCGGATCGCATGGGTACATGTCCTGCTCGACGATCGCGAAGAGGTCGACGTCCAGGGCCTGGGCCGCGGCGAGGACCGGTTCGAGCGCGGGCACACCGTGGGGCGGCTCACACATCACGCCCTGGGCGACGGCCGGCCCGAACGGTGTCCCGGCGGACCGCACCTGGGCCAGCACCTCCGGATCCACCTGCTTGAGGTGGAGGTAGCCGATCCGCTCCCCGTACGTCTCGATCAGCTTGACGCTGTCGCCGCCGCAGTAGGCGTAGTGCCCGGTGTCCAGGCACAGCGAGACCAGGTCGGAGTCGGTGGCGTGCAGGAAGCGGGCCACGTTCTCCTCGCTGTCGATATGGGTGTCCGCGTGCGGGTGCACGACCACGCGCAGGCCGTAGCGGTCGCGCACCTCGCGGGCCAGGCGCTCGGTCTGACCGGCGAGATCGCGCCACTGCGCGGCGGTCAGGGTGCTGTCTTCCAGGACCGCGCCGGTCTTGTCGTCGCGCCAGAAGGACGGGATGACCACGAGGTGACGGGCGCCGACGGCCCGGGCGAGCGCGGCCACGTCCGAGACGTGCGCCCAGGTCTTCTCCCACACCGCCGGGCCGTGGTGCAGGCCGGTGAAGACGGTCCCGGCCGAGACCGCCAGGTCCCGTGCGGCGGTCTCCTCGGTGAGGCGCGCCGGATCGGTGGGGAGATAGCCGTACGGTCCGAGTTCGATCCACCGGTAGCCCGCGCCCGCGACCTCGTCGAGGAAGCGCTGCCAGGGGACTTGGCGAGGGTCGTCGGGGAACCAGACGCCCCAGGAGTCGGGAGCCGAACCGATCCGGATGCGGGTCTTCGCCGTCGTCATGGCACCAGCCTTCCGGGGGCCCGTCAGGAGTGTCAAGGCCACGTCCGAATGTAAGGACAAAGATTGACAGGGGTGGGAGCGGAGGGCTAGACCTGGGGGAACCGGCGACGCGGCGACCCGAGGGGGCGTGCATGGACGAGGCTCCGTACGGAAGCGGGCGTGGCAGTGGGGGGCTCGGCCCGGAGCCCGAGGGCGACGCCCCCCACGACGTGATCACGATGGGGCGGATCGGGGTCGACCTCTACCCCTTGCAGACCGGGGTGTCGCTGGCCGAGGTCACCTCGTTCGGGAAGTTCCTCGGCGGCTCACCCTCCAACGTGGCGGTCGCCGCGGCGCGGCTCGGGCGGCGCGTCGCCGTCATCACGCGTACGGGGCGGGATCCCTTCGGGGCGTATCTCCGGGCGGAGCTGGGCGAGTTCGGGGTGGACGCGCGCTGGGTGACCCCGGTGGACGGACTGCCCACGCCGATCACGTTCTGCGAGATCTTTCCGCCGGACCACTTCCCGCTGTACTTCTACCGGCTGCCCAAGGCGCCCGATCTGGAGCTGTGCGAAGGGGAGTTGGACCTGGCGGCGGTGCGGGCGGCCGGGATCTTCTGGGTGACGGGGACGGGGTTGTGTGCGGAGCCCAGCCGGGGGGCGACGCTGGCCGCGCTTCGGGCGCGGGGGAGCGGGCCGGGTGCGGGCCGCCCGGCGGGGGCGCCGGTCCCGGACCTCCGCTCCTCGAACTCCCCCGGGGGCCACGTCCAGGGGGAACCCTCGGGGGCCGGGAGCGCGCCCCGCCGCGCTACCGTCTTCGATCTCGACTGGCGGCCCATGTTCTGGGACGACCCGCACGACGCCCGCGTCCACTACCGGGCCGCGCTCGCCCACGCCACCGTCGCCGTCGGGAACGTCGACGAGTGCGAGATCGCCACCGGGGAGCGCGAACCCCGGGCCGCCGCCGAGGCGCTGCTGGCCGCCGGGGTCGAGCTCGCCGTCGTCAAACAGGGGCCCAAGGGCGTGCTGGCCGTGCATCGGGACGGGACGGTCGCCGAGGTGGCGCCGGTGCCGGTCGACGTGGTCAACGGGCTCGGCGCGGGGGACGCGTTCGGCGGCGCGCTCTGCCATGGGCTGCTCGCCGGGTGGGAGGTGGAACGCGTCATGCGGTACGCCAACGCCGCCGGGGCCATCGTCACCTCCCGGCTCGCCTGCTCCTCCGCGATGCCCTACCCGGCCGAGGTCGAGCGCGTCCTGCACGGCGGGCGGGCATGAGCGCCGCGCTCGGGCCCGCGGGGCTCGCGCGGATCCGGGCCCGGCACCCCGAGGCGGTCGCCGAGGCCGCCGCGCGCCGGGTGCGCAGACCGCTGCTGCGCCAAGACGGCGGGCGGCTCATGGTGATCGCGGCCGACCATCCGGCCCGCGGCGCGCTCGGCGTCGGCGCGGACGGGCTCGCCATGGCCGACCGGGGCGATCTTCTCGACCGGCTGTGTCTGGCCCTGTCCCGGCCCGGCGTCGACGGGGTGCTGGCCGGCGCCGACGTCCTGGAGGACCTGCTGCTGCTCGGCGCCCTGGAGGACAAGGTCGTCATCGGCTCCATGAACCGCGGCGGCCTCGCCGGGGCCGCCTTCGAGATGGACGACCGCTTCACCGGGCACCGCGCCCAGGACCTGGAACGGCTCGGCTTCGACGCGGGCAAGCTGCTGCTGCGCATCGACTACCGCGACCCGGGCTCGCTGGACACGCTGCACGCCGCGGCCCGCGCCATCGACGCGATGGCCGAACGCCGACTCCCGGTGTTCGTCGAGCCGTTCATCTGCCACCGCCATGAGGGCGGGATCCGCAACGATCTGTCCGCCGGGGCCGTCACCCGCTCCATCGCCATCGCCTCGGGCCTGGCGGGCACCTCCGCGTACACCTGGCTGAAGGTGCCCGTCACCGAGAACCCCGACGACATGGCCGAGGTCATGGCCGCCAGTACGCTGCCCGCGGTGCTGCTCGGCGGGGACCTGGAGGACGACCGGGACGCCGCCTTCGAGAAGTGGCGCGGGGCGCTGCGCCTGCCCACCGTGCAGGGCCTGGTCGCGGGGCGTTCGCTGCTCTATCCGGCCGACGGCGATGTGGCGGGGGCCGTCGATACCGCCGTCGGTCTGCTGTAAGGGGTAGGGATCGGACATGGATCAACGGGAACTGTTCGTACGGGCGGGGGAGAGCGCCGACGAGGCGTACGCCCTCGCCATCGGCCCGGAGCGGGCCGCCCTCGGCCACTCGTCCCTGCGCGTGCTCGATCTGCCGCCCGGGGGCACGCACGAGCTGGCCGCCGGGGACAGCGAGTGGCTGGTGGTGCCGCTCAGCGGCGGCTGCACGGTGCGCTCGGAAGGCCAGGAGCTTCAACTGGCCGGTCGCCGCGACGTGTTCGAGGGCCCCACCGACTTCGCCTACGTACCGCGTGACGCGGATGCCCTGATCTCCTCCGGCGCGGGCGGCCGTTTCGCCCTGACAGGAGCGCGGTGCGAGCGACGACTCCCCGCTCGCCGCGGCCCCGCGCCGGAGGTGCCCGTCGAAGCACGGGGTTCGGGCAACTGCGCCCGCACCGTGCGCAACTTCGCCGCCGCGGACGCCTTCGACTGCGACCGCCTCATCGCGGTGGAGGTGATCACGCCCGGCGGCAACTGGTCCTCCTATCCGCCGCACAAACACGACGAGCATCTGCCGGGCCGCGAGAGCGAGTTGGAGGAGATCTACTACTTCGCGTTCGAGCATCCGGACGGCTACGGCTACCAGCGGATCTCGCCGTCCCGCGAGGGCGGCGCCGACCTGCTCGCCGAGGTCCGCGACGGGGACGCGGTGCTCGTGCCCAACGGCTGGCACGGGCCGTCGATCGCCCGGCCCGGCACCGCCATGTACTACCTGAACGTGATGGCGGGACCGGGACCGGAACGGGAGTGGAAGATCTCCTTCCACCCCGACCACAGGGAGGGATACCAGTGAGCGCCACGACGCGCCGCCTCACCACCGCCCAGGCGCTGATCGCGTTCCTGGCCCGCCAGTACACCTCGTACGAGGGCGTCAACCACCGTCTGATCGGGGCGACTTGGGGCATCTTCGGACACGGCAACGTCGCCGGGATCGGGCAGGCACTGCTCGAAGCCGGGCCCGGCGCGATGCCCTTCTTCCAGGGCCGCAACGAGCAGGCCATGGTGCACGCCGCCGTCGGCTACGCCCGTCAGTCGGGCCGGCTCTCCACGCACGCGGTCACCACCTCCATCGGCCCGGGCGCCACCAACCTGGTCACGGGCGCCGCCCTGGCCACCGTCAACCATCTGCCGGTGCTGCTGCTGCCCGGCGACACCTTCGCCGCGCGCCCCGCCGACCCGGTGCTCCAGCAGCTCGAAGTCCCCTACGCGGGCGATGTGTCCGTCAACGACTGCCTGCGCCCGGTCTCGCGCTACTTCGACCGCGTCACCCGGCCCGAGGCGCTGATCCAGGCCGCCCTGAACGCGATGGGCGTCCTCACCGACCCGGCGAACACCGGCGCGGTCACCCTCGCGCTGCCGCAGGACGTCCAGGCCGAGGCGTACGACTGGCCCGAGGAGTTCTTCCGGGAGCGGGTGTGGCCGGTACGGGCCCCTGCGGTGGACCCGGATGAACTCGGCCTGGCGGCAGGGGAGTTGAGGCGGGCGCGGCGGCCCCTCGTCGTCGTGGGGGGCGGGGTGCGGCACGCTCGCGCGCAGGACGTGCTCGACGCCTTCGCGGCGGACACCGGCATCCCGGTCGCCGCCACCCAGGCCGGCAAGGGCGCGCTCGCCCACGACCATCCCCAGGACGTCGGCGGCATCGGCCACACCGGCACGGCCGCCGCCGACGAACTGGCCCGCACCGCCGACGTGGTGCTCGGGATCGGCACCCGCTGGACCGACTTCACCACCGCCTCCGCCACCCTCTTCCAGAACCCGGACGTCCGCTTCGTCAACCTCAACATCCGGCCCGCCGACGCCCACAAGCTCGGCGGCCGACAGCTCGTCGGCGACGCCCGCACCGGCCTCGCCGCACTGCGCGAGGCGCTCAAGGGCCATCGCGTGGACGAGGGTTACGCGGCCGAGTGCGCGCGTCTGAAGTCCGCGTGGGACGCACGGGTGGACGCCGCCTACACGCCCGCCTCGGACGACGCCCGCCCCACGCAGGCCCAAGTCCTCGGCGTACTCGACACCTTGGTCACCGGGGACGACATCCTGATCAACGCGGCGGGCTCGCTCCCCGGCGACCTCCACCAGCTGTGGCGGGCCCGCTCGCACGACCAGTACCACGTCGAGTACGGCTACTCCTGTATGGGCTACGAGATCCCCGCGGCCATCGGGGTCGCCCTCGCGGCGCCCGGCCGTCCCGTGTGGGCGCTGGTCGGCGACGGGACGTATCTGATGAATCCGACCGAAATCGTCACCGCCGTGCAGGAGAACATCCCCATCAAGGTGGTGATCCTGCAGAACCATGGGTACGCCTCGATCGGCGGGCTCTCGGAGGCGGTGGGGGGTGAGCGGTTCGGCACGGCGTACCGGTTCCGGACCCCGGACGGGACGTACGGCGGTGAGGCGCTTCCGGTCGATCTGGCGGCCAACGCGGCCTCGCTCGGGATGCGGGTCCTGCGCGCCCGCACCGTGCGTGACCTGCGGGAAGCCCTGACGAGTGCGCGCTTCGCCGACGTTCCCACATGTGTCTACGTGGAGACCGAAACGCCCGACACAGTGTCGGGCCCGCCCCCGGCCCAGGCGTGGTGGGATGTGCCCGTGGCCGAGACCGCGACCCGTCGGTCGGCGGTCACGGCCCGCGAGGAGTACGAACGGCACGTCACCGCCCGACGCCGCCATCTGTGAAGGAGCACTTGGACATGACGAAGACCGTCCACCACTGGATCGGTGGCAAGACCGTCGAAGGCACGTCGGGCAACTTCGGTCCGGTGACCGACCCGGCGACCGGCGCCGTCACCACCCAGGTCGCCTTCGCGTCGGCCGAGGAGGTGGACCGGGCGGTGGCCATCGCGCGAGCGGCCTACCTGACCTGGGGCACCTCCTCGCTCGCCCAGCGCACCACCGTGCTGTTCACGTTCCGGGCGCTGCTCGACGCCAACCGGGACGCCATCGCCGAGCTGATCACCGCCGAGCACGGCAAGGTGCACTCGGACGCGCTCGGCGAGGTCGCCCGCGGCCTGGAGATCGTCGACCTGGCCTGCGGCATCACCACCCAGCTCAAGGGCGAGCTGTCCACGCAGGTCTCCAGCCGGGTGGACGTGGCCTCCATCCGCCAGCCGCTGGGCGTCGTCGCGGGCATCACCCCGTTCAACTTCCCGGCGATGGTGCCGATGTGGATGTTCCCGATCGCCATCGCGTGCGGCAACACCTTCATCCTGAAGCCCTCGGAGAAGGACCCCTCGGCGTCGATGAAGATCGCCGAACTCCTCGCCGAGGCGGGCCTGCCCGACGGCGTCTTCACCGTCCTGCACGGCGACCGGGTCGCCGTCGACGCGCTGCTTGCCCACCCCGACATCGCGGCGGTCTCCTTCGTCGGCTCGACGCCCATCGCCCGCCACATCCACGCCACGGCCTCCGCCAACGGCAAGCGGGTCCAAGCGCTCGGCGGCGCCAAGAACCACATGCTGGTGCTGCCCGACGCCGACCTGGACGCGGCGGCCGACGCCGCCGTCTCGGCCGCGTACGGCTCGGCGGGCGAGCGCTGCATGGCGATCTCCGCGGTCGTCGCGGTGGGCGCCATCGGCGACGAGCTGGTGGAAAGGATCCGCGAGCGCGCCGAGAAGATCAAGATCGGCCCCGGCAACGACCCCTCCTCCGAGATGGGCCCGCTGATCACCGCGGCCCACCGCGACAAGGTGGCCTCGTATGTGAAGGGCGCGGCGGCCCAGGGCGCCACGGTCGTCCTCGACGGGTCCGACTACACGGTCGAGGGCTTCGAGAACGGCCACTGGATCGGACTGTCCCTCTTGGACCACGTGCCGACCACCGCCGACGCCTACCGCGACGAGATCTTCGGCCCGGTCCTGTGCGTGCTGCGCGCCGAGACGTACGAAGAGGGCCTGGCCCTGATCAACGCCTCCCCCTTCGGCAACGGCACCGCCATCTTCACCCGCGACGGCGGCGCGGCCCGCCGCTTCCAGCTGGAGGTCGAGGCCGGCATGGTCGGTGTCAACGTGCCGATCCCGGTGCCGGTGGGCTACCACTCCTTCGGCGGCTGGAAGGACTCGCTCTTCGGCGACCACCACGTCTACGGCAACGACGGCACGCACTTCTACACCCGCGGCAAGGTCGTCACCACCCGCTGGCCGGACCCGGCGGACGGGCCGTCCGGCGTCGACCTGGGCTTTCCGCGGAACCACTGAGGGCTTGGGGCCGGCGTCCGGCTGTACCTATTTCTGTACAGATTTCGGTACGGTCGGCGTAGCATGAACCCATGGAAAAGATTCCGGACGTCGTGACGGTCAGCGACGCGCGCGTAGGCCTGTCCCGGATGCTCGCCGATTTGGAACACGAGGGTGCAACGGCCCAGCCGGTCCTCATCGGCGCGCACCGCAGGCCCCAGGGAGTGCTTCTCTCGGTTGCGGCTTTCGAGCGGCTGAGCGGTCGCGCGGCGCGGCAGGCCGCCGTCGACTCCGCTACGGGCTCGCTGGCGGCCGAGGGGCTGACGGTCACCGACGCGGCGGGCCGTGACACAGAGGCATACGTGAGCGGACAGCTCTCGGCCGACGATCTCGTAGCTCGGGCGGTCGCGCGTCACTCGACCGTGACGGCGACCGCGAGGCGGGCTGGGTGATCGACCCCTACCTCCACCCGAGCGGGGTGCTGCGCAACCGACTTGGCATCACCGACCCCGACCTGCTGGTCCGGGCGGAGGCGGACATCACCCACGCCGAACTGATCCGGCTCGCGGAGCGACCCCTGGCCGGGGCGTACGACTTGGGGCATCTGCAAGCCTTTCATGTCGCGATCTTCGGTGCCGTCTACCCGTGGGCGGGTGAGTTGCGGGTGGTGGAGATCTCCAAGCGCACTCCGTTCTGCCTTTCCGCCCATCTGGTCTCCTTCGGCGAGGAGGTATTCGGGCGATTGGCGTCCGCCGGATACCTGCGAGGCCTGGGCCGTGCCGCATTCGCAGACGCCCTTGCCGAGTTGTACGGCGACCTGAACGCGCTGCACCCGTTCCGCGAGGGCAACGGCCGCACCCAGCGTGCCTTCTGTGCGCAACTGGCTTCGGACGCGGGATACGAGCTGGACTGGGCCGGTATGGACCCCGCGGAGAACGAGTACGCGAGCATCAAGAGCTACCTGGGTGACAACGGGCCATTGGTGCGCATGCTGGGCGCCCTGCTGCAGGCCTGAGTCGGGTACGCGGCCGCTCCTGCTCCGCCTGGACGCGGCCCGTGCCGACATCGCGCGGCTCACCCGGGTACGGCCCTCGCGGCTCGCCGTCGCCTGCGCGCCCGCCGCCCTGACCCCCGCCCTCGCCGAGGCGCTCGCCGTCCTGCGCCGGGACACCCCCGGCCTCGCCGTCGAGGTGCGAGTCCTCGGCCCGGACGAGAGCGTGCGGGCCGTCCTGACCGGGGCCGCCGACCTGGGCCTGGTCACCGGCGCCGCCGCCCCCAGCGACCCCCTGCCGCTGCCCGAGGTGGGCCCGATGGTCACCCTCGCCGCCGCCGAGGAACCCCTGGCCGTGCTGCTTCCGGCCGACCACCCCCTCGCGGGCCGCCCCGCGCTGCGCCTGAGCGACCTCGCCGATGCCCGATGGATTGACGCCCCGGACACCGCCGTACCCCTGGCGCACCTGCGCGCCGCCACCCGCGGCGACGGCTTCGCCGCCCAAGTGGCGTACGGAGGAACGGAGTTGAGGGGGCTCGGGGCGCTGGTCGCCGCCGGGCACGGGCTGGCCGCGCTCGCGGCGGGGGAGGCCGAGGGGCTCGGGGGGACGGTGGCGGTGCCGGTCTCGGCGCCGCGCCTGGTGCACCGCACGGAGATCATCCACCCGCGCGACCCGGCCGGTCCGGTGCGCGCGCTGGTGGCGGCGCTGACCGGCTGACCGGAGCCCGAGCGTCCGTACCGCGGAAAGTTACGGACAAAGTTCGGCGCGGGCGCTGCGGTTCCCGCACCCCGCGAACGTGGTGCCTTGACACGTCCTTAACGCCGAAAACCGGCGTCCGGACGTCCCGGATCTTCGGATTCCGCAGGTAACCAACTATTGACCTGCGGTTCTTCGAAGGATTGCATATCGGCAACCCGGGAGCCGCGAACCACATCACCACCCGCCTATGGAGGCGATACCGCTCCCGAGCATCGGAACCGCACCAGTCGATCGGAACCGCACGATGACGGAAACGCTCAGCGCCCCCCAGGCGCTCGCCCCCGCGACCGGACCCACCCCGCAAAAGCTCAAGCGGTCCATCGGCGTCGTGGGCGGCACCCTGCTCACGCTGTCCTGCGTGACGCCCGCCTCCACCCTCTTCGTCGTCGTGCCCGACCTGTTCGCGACGCTCGGCACCTACACCGCCCTCACCATCGCGATCGGCTCGCTGCTCTGTATCGGCGTCGCCTTCTGCTACTCCGAGCTGGGCACCCTCATCCCCAGCGCGGGCGGCGAGTACGCCATGGTGTCGACGATGGCGGGACGCCTCGCGGGCTGGCTGGTCTTCGTGCTCTCGCTGCTCGTGGTGATGATCGTGCCGCCCGTCATCGCGATGGGCACCGCCGACTACCTCTCCCCGATCGTGCACATACCCGCGCCCCTCGCGGGCGCCGGCGTCATGCTGCTCGCCACCCTGGCCGGCCTGCTCGACCTGCGCGCCAACGCCTGGATCACCGGAATCTTCCTGGTACTCGAAGTCATCGCGGCCGGCGTGGTCGCCGTGCTCGGCTTCGCCCACAGCGAGCGCGGCGCCTCCGCCCTCGTCCACGGCTCGGTCGCGGGCGACAGCGGGGCGCCCTCCACGGTCACCGCGATGATGGTGATCTCGGGGCTCGCCATCGCCCTCTTCATCACCCAGGGCTTCTCCACCGCCGTCTACCTCTCCGAGGAGCTGGAGCACCCCCGGCGCAACGTCGCCCGCACCGTGCTCGCCACCCTCGCCATCTCAACGGCCGTGATCCTGCTGCCCGTTGTCGCCATCACCCTGGGCGCGCCCGACCTCGCCGCCCTCACCAGCGGCAACCTCAGCGAGATGGTCACGGCCTGGTCGAACTCCGCGGTCGGCACCTTCGTCAGCCTCTGCGTCGCCCTCGCGATCATCAACGCGGGCATCGTCATGGTCATCCAGAACTCCCGCGTCCTGTTCGCCTCCGCCCGCGACAAGGCCTGGCCCGAGCCCGTCAACCGGGGCCTGTCCCGGCTCGGCCGGTTCGGCTCCCCGTGGGTGGCCACCCTCCTCGTCGGCGTCCCCGGCGCGGGCCTGTGCTTCGTCAAGCTCGACACCCTCTACGGCGTCACCGGCGTCTCGGTCACCGCGATGTACCTCCTGGTCGCCGTCGCCGCCCTGCTCTGCCGCCGCGGCGCCCACAAGGACGTCCCGGCCTGGCGGATGCCGCTGTGGCCCGCGGTGCCGGTCCTGCTCATCGTCGTACTCGCCTACATCCTCACCCAGCAGGAGACCCAGTACCTGCTCTGGACCGGCGGCATCACGGCCGCCGCCACGCTGTACTGGGCGCTGTACCTGCGGCCGCGCCGCGCGACCCGCTGGCTCGTCAGCATCCCCGAGGACGCCCGGGCCTGAGGCCGCGCGAAGCGCTGCCGGCGGGCCGGTGGAGGGGCCGCGGGCCGCGGCACCAACGATCCCCGGGGCGGGGCCCGTCGAGTACCTGCGGGCCCCGCCCTCGACGTCCGCCGCTCAACCGGCCTGCGCGCCCCGCTGCTTGATCGCCTCGGTCATGTCCGCCGTGTCCGACGCGGGCGGCACCTGGACGGACTTGGTCGCCCCGAACTTCTTGAAGTCCATGGCCACCTTCGCCTGGCCGAACTGCTCGTTCACCCGCACCGGCATGCCCTCGCCGTCCACCCACACCTCGAAGGCCAGCTCGCTGACCCCGCCGGTGAACTGCCCCATCAGGTTGCCGTCGCCCTCGCCGGACAGGACCTTGCCGGCCTGGCCCAGGTCGTCCTTGGACAGCACCGCCTTGTAGTGCGTGGTCGCCCGGCCCAGGACGGTCTCCTTGCCGACCTCCGAGACGTTCTTGGAGTAGCGCAGGGACCGCAGGCCGGCCGTCGGGTTGCCGCTGTTGGCGACCGCGGCCTCGCCCTGCTCGCCCAGGACGGCCGAGGCCTCTATCTTCATCCAGTGCTTGCCCTTCAGCGGGCCGCTCGGCTGGGCGTCGACGCCGTAGTAGTAGGCGCCCTTCACATAGCGCATCGTCACGGTCCCGTCCGAGACGAGCTGCTGCATCTGGAGGCTCTTGGCGTCCACCTCGACGTCGAACGCGAGGCCGTCGCCCCACGAGTACGTGCCCGACATGGCGGCCGGGGCCGCCTGGCCCTGGAGCTGGGTCGTCATCGTCACCTCGGCCGAACCGGCCTTCTGCGAACGGTCGCCCGCCGAGGTCAGCGCGGCGAGCACCGCGCTGTTCGCACGGTCGGCCGCGTTCGCGGCCTTGCCCGCCGCCTTCTTGCCGGTGTCCACCGCCGAGCCGGCCGAACACCCCGTCACACCGGCCACCACCATCACGGCGCCGGTCACCCACACCCCTGAGGCACGCATGCCCATGGTCCCCACCCCTCACGGAATACAACGCGAAGAACGGACTGTATCCAACGGCACCGACAGTCCCCGGGCGGGGCGGTCGAGCGGGCCCTGGCGGGCCCGGGCCCCCTTGCAACGAGACAGTCGGTTCCGAGCCCTCCTGGGGCTCCGCCCCAGACCCCGTTCGCGCCTGAACGGCGCTCGTCCTCAAACTCCCCCAAGGCCTTAAGGGCCAGGGGGGACCCCCATGACGGGCTGAGGTGTCCCGTGCTGCCCGGCACCGAGCAGTTAGGGGCGCGGGGAACTGCGCCCGGCCACTCCCGTCGCCGGCCCGCCTACTCCCGCTGCGGTACGGCACTGGCCGCCCGTACTCCCCGGGTACACCCGGCACTTCCACCCAGCGGCAGCTCCGGTTGTCGGTGCGGGCGCATACCGTGGGGGCATGGAGATCAGCATGCGCGGACGCCGATGGCGGGTGACCGCGGGGGCGGCCGCTCTCGTCGCCCTGGCCGGCGCCGGCGTCTGGAGTGCCGCGGGCGCCTCGGGCGCCCCCGCCGTGCACCGTGAGGACGTGGTGCTCGACATGCCCGGAGCGAGGATCGACACCTCGTTCTTCACCGCGGGCACCCCCCGGGACAAGCGGCCCGCCGTGCTGATCGGGCACGGCTTCGGCGGCAGCAAGGACGAGGTGCGGGGCCAGGCCGAACAACTCGCGCGGGACGGGTACGCGGTCCTGACCTGGTCCGCGCGCGGCTTCGGGAAGTCCACCGGCCGCATCGGGCTCAACGACCCGGAGTTCGAGGTCAAGGACGTCTCACGGCTGATCGACTGGCTGGCCCGCCGCCCCGAGGTGCGCCTCGACGCACCGGGCGACCCGCGCGTCGGCGTGACCGGGGTGTCCTACGGCGGGGCGATCTCGCTGCTCGCCGCCGGATACGACAAGAGGGTCGACGCTATCGCCCCCGAGATGACGTACTGGAACCTGTCGGACGTCTTCTTCCCCGACGGCGTCTACAAGAAGCTGTGGGCCGGGATCTTCGTCTCCACGGCCGGCGGCTGCCAGAAGTTCGAGCCCGGCATCTGCGCCATGTACAACCGGGTCGCCACCGCCGGCCGGCCGGACGCCGAGGCCGAGAAGCTCCTGGAGTCCAAGAGCCCCTCCACCGTGGGCGACCGGATCAAGGTGCCCGCGCTGATCATCCAGGGCCAGACCGACTCGCTGTTCCCGCTCGGCCAGGCCGACGCCATGGCGAAGAGGATCACCGCCAACAAGGCGCCCGTCTCCGTCGACTGGATCGCGGGCGGCCACGACGGCGGCGACCGCGAGAGCGGCCGCACCCAGGCCCGCGTCACGCGGTGGTTCGACCGCTATCTGAAGGACGACAAGGGCGCCGACACCGGCCCCGCCTTCCGTGTCACCCGCACCGGAGGCCTCAACTCCACCGATGGATCCGCCCAGTTGAGGGGCGCCACCAGCGACAGCTACCCCGGCCTGGGAAGCGGTCGGCACACCCTCGCGCTCACCGGCCGCGAGCAGAGCTTCGACAACCCGCCCGGCGGCGCCCCGCCCGCGATCTCCGCGGTACCCGGCCTCGGCGCGGGTCTGACGGGCCTGTCCTCGCTCGGCGTCGGCATCTCCCTCGACTTCCCCGGCCAGTACGCCCGGTTCGAGACGGCGCCCCTGACCACCGGCGTCCACCTCACCGGCGCGCCCACCGTCACCCTCAAGGTCAAGGCCGGCGGCGACGAGGCCGTGCTCTTCGGCAAGCTGTACGACGTCGGCCCCGACGGCAAACAGCAGGTGCTGCCCTCCCAACTCGTCTCCCCGCTGCGCGTCGACGGCGCGAAGGGGGGCCGGACCGTCGAGCTGACCCTGCCCGCCGTCGACCACAACGTCGAGGCCGGCCACCGGCTGCGCCTCGTCGTGGCCGCCACCGACCTCGGCTTCGCCTCCCCGGCCGCGCCCGCCACCTACACCGTCTCACTGGCGGGCGGTGGCCTGAGCGTGCCCACCGTCCCCGCCGCGCGCACCGCCTCGGCGGGCCTGGCCTGGTGGGTGTGGGGGCTGCCGCTCGCCGGTGCCGTGATCGGCGGCGCGCTCCTGATCACCCGGCGCACCCACACCCCGGCCCCCGACCCAGAGCTGGCCCAAGTGCCGCTCCAGATCACCGACTTGACCAAGAAGTACGCCAAGTCCAGCGACCGGTACGCCGTGCGCGAGCTGTCCTTCCGTGTCGAGCAGGGCCAAGTGCTCGGCCTCCTCGGGCCCAACGGCGCCGGCAAGACCACCACCCTGCGCATGCTCATGGGCCTGATCCGGCCCGACGGCGGCGAGATCCGCGTGTTCGGCCACGCCATCCGGCCGGGCTCGCCCGTCCTGTCCCGGGTCGGCGCGTTCGTCGAGGGCGCGGGATTCCTGCCGCACCTGTCGGGCCGGGAGAACCTGGAGCTGTACTGGAGGGCGACCGGCCGCCCGGAAAAGGACTCCCGCATCGAGGAGGCCCTGGAGATCGCGGGCCTGGGCGACGCCCTCCAGCGCGCCGTGCGCACCTACTCGCAGGGCATGCGCCAGCGGCTCGCCATCGCGCAGGCCATGCTCGGCATGCCGGACCTGCTGATCCTCGACGAGCCGACCAACGGGCTGGACCCGCCCCAGATCCGCGAGATGCGGGACGTGATGATCCAGTACGCCGAGGGCGGCCGCACCGTGATCGTCTCCAGCCACCTCCTGTCCGAGGTCGAGCAGTCCTGCACGCATCTGGTGGTGATGGACCGCGGCCGGCTCGTGCAGGCGGGACCGGTCGCCGAGATCACCGGCGCGAGCGACACCCTGCTCGTGACCACCGCGGAACCGGTCGCCGAAGCCGTCGTGGACAAGGTGGCCGCGCTCGCCGGCATCGGCTCCGCGCTGCGCACCGACGACGGGCTCCTGGTCCGCCTCGAAGGGGCCACCACCACCGAGCTGATCGCCGAACTCCTGCGCCTGGACGTCGCGTTGACCGGCGTGGGCTCGCACCGCCGCCTGGAGGACGCCTTCCTCACCCTGATCGGAGGTTCCGCGTGAGCATTCTGTTGGAGACCCCGGCGGGCGAGACGGCCCCCGGCTACCGGGCCCGGCGCACCCTGCCGCTGCGCGTCGAGGCCGTACGGCAGCTGAAGCGCCGGCGCACCCTGGTGATGGGCGCGGTGCTCGGCGCGCTGCCGTTCGTCCTGATCGTCGCGTTCGCCATCGGCGGCAGCCCGAGCAGTCGCAACGGCCGCATCACCTTGATGGACACCGCGACCGCGTCCGGCGCCAACTTCGCCGCGACCTGTCTGTTCGTCTCGGCGGGCTTCCTGCTGGTGGTGCCCGTCGCGCTGTTCTGCGGCGACACCGTCGCCTCGGAGGCGAGCTGGTCCTCGCTGCGCTATCTGCTCGCGGCGCCGGTGCCCCGGGCCCGGCTGCTGTGGTCGAAGCTGGCGGTGGCGCTCGGGTTCAGCGCGGCCGCGATCGTGCTGCTGCCCGTGGTGGCGCTCGCGGCGGGCACCGCGGTGTACGGCTGGGGGCCGCTCCAGCTCCCCACCGGCGGCTCGCTCGGCGCGGGCCAGGCGCTGCCGCGCCTCGCGGTCGCCGTCGCGTTCGTCTTCGTGTCCCAACTGGTCACCGCCGCGCTGGCGTTCTGGCTCTCCACCCGCACGGACGCGCCGCTCGGCGCGGTCGGCGGCGCGGTGGGCCTGACCATCGTCGGCAACGTCCTGGACGCGGTGACCGCGCTCGGCCACTGGCGGGACTTCCTGCCCGCGCACTGGCAGTTCGCCTGGGCCGACGCGCTCCAGCCGCACCTGGAGTGGGGCGGCATGCTCAAGGGCTCGGCGGTCTCCGTCGCGTACGCGCTGGTGCTGTTCGCGCTGGCCTTCCGCGGATTCGCCCGCAAGGACATCGTCTCCTAGGACCAAGTCCTGGGATCGACGTCCTCGCGGGCGAGGCTCCGCGCGGTGGGGGCCGGTCAGGCCGCGAGGAGCTTCTCGTATCCGACGAGCCGTACGCACGCGGTCAGGCCGAGGATCGCCTGCTCCAGCTCGGCCAGGCCCGGGTAGCTGGGCGCGATGCGGATCGTGGCGTCCTTCGGGTCGTCGCCGTACGGGTGCGTCGCGCCGGCCGGGGTCAGCACGACACCCGCCTGGCCGGCCCGCGCCACGACCTCCTTCGCGCAGCCTTCCGGCACTTCGAGGGTGACGAAGTAACCGCCCTTGGGGACCGTCCAGCTCGCCAGGCCCGTACCGCCGAGCTCGCTCTCCAGGATCCGCTGGACGATCTCGAACTTCGGCTGGAGCAGGGCGCGCTGGCGCTCCATGTGGGCGCGTACGCCGTCCGCGTCCTTGAGGAACAGCACGTGGCGCAGCTGGTTGACCTTGTCCGGGCCGATCGAGCGCTTGGCGTTGTTGGCGAGCAGCCACTGCACGTTGGCGGGCGAGGAGCCGAAGAAGGCGACGCCCGCACCCGCGGCCGTGATCTTCGAGGTGGAGCCGAAGACGAAGGCGCGGTCCGCGTGGCCGGCGCTCGCGCAGGCGCCGAGCAGGTCGGCGATCTCCACGGGCTCGTCGGTGAGGTGGTGGGCGGCGTAGGCGTTGTCCCAGAAGATCCGGAAGTCGGGGGCCGCGGTCTCCATCCGGGCGAGCCGGGCCACCGTCTCGTCGCTGTAGCTGACGCCACTGGGGTTGCTGTACTTGGGCACGCACCAGATGCCCTTGATGCCCGCGTCCTCGGCGACCAGGCGCTCCACGACGTCCATGTCCGGGCCCGCGTCGGTCATCGGCACCGGGATCATCTCGATGCCGAACCGCTCGCACAGCGCGAAGTGCCGGTCGTAGCCGGGCACCGGGCACAGGAACGCGAGGCGCTCCTGGTCGACCCAGTGCGACTCGGCGCCCGGGACGACACTCAGCATCGCGTGTACCAGGCAGTCGTGCATCAGCTCCAGGCTGGAGTTGCCCGCGGCGAGCAGCTGCCCGGCCGGCACCTGGAGCACCTCGGCGAAGATCTCGCGGAGCTCGGGGAGCCCCTGGAGGCCGCCGTAGTTGCGTACGTCGGTGCCGTCGGCGGAGGTGTAGCGGCCGCCGGGCAGGCTGAGCAGGTCCTCGCAGAGGTCGAGCTGCTCGGGTGCGGGCTTGCCCCGGGTGAGGTCGAGCTTGAGGCCGCGGGCCGCAAGGGCCGCGTAGTCCTGCCGGGCCTGGTCGAGCAGCCCGGCCAGGGCGTCGGTGCTCAACTGGGTGGTCATGGTGTTTCCTCTCGCGGGGCCGCGCGTGTGCGTCAGACGGCATGGGGTGGGTGCGCCCTGTCGAGCTTACAAAGAGCCCCCTGAGGGCCGGACGACCGGCTTCCCCCGTGGTCCCCCAAGGCCCGTGAAGCCGTCACGCGACGCGCGCGGCCCGTGCCACAGGGTGCAGGGCCGCGTACTCCAGCGGGGCGGACGGGTCGATGGAGAGGTCCAGCGGCGCGGCCTTCGCACCGGCCCTGACCAGCAGGTCGCCCACCGCGGCGATCATCGCCCCGTTGTCGGTGCACAGACCCAGGGGCGGCACCCGCAGCGTGATCACGGCCTCGGCGCAGCGCTGCTCGGCGAGTGAGCGCACCCGGGAGTTGGCGGCGACCCCGCCCACCACGACCAGGGTGTCGACGCCGTGGGCCCGGCAGGCGGCGACCGCCTTGCGGGTCAGCACGTCGGCGACGGCCTCCTGGAGGGCCGCCGAGCCGTCGGCGACGGGCAGCGGGGAACCGGCGTGCCGCTCGGCCCAGCGGGCGGCGGCCGTCTTGAGCCCGGAGAAGGAGAAGGCGTACGGGTCGTCGCGCGGGCCGGTCAGCGGCCGGGGGAACGGCACGGCCCGGGCGTCTCCGTCCCTGGCCGCCCGGTCGATGGCGGGGCCGCCGGGATAGGGCAGCCCGAAGACCCGGGCCACCTTGTCGAAGCATTCGCCCGCCGCGTCGTCCAGGGTGTCGCCGAGGTGCAGGATCGGGTCGCGCGCCAGGTCCCGTACGAGCAGCAGCGAGGTGTGACCGCCGGACACGATCAGCACCATGCAGGGGTTCGGCAGCGGGCCGTGCTCCAGGGTGTCGGCGGCCACGTGCCCGGCGAGGTGGTGCACCCCGTACAGCGGTACGTCCAGGGTGTACGCCAGCGCCTTGGCGCCCGCGAGCCCGACCTGGAGGGCGCCGGACAGGCCCGGGCCGGTCGTCACGGCGACCGCGTCGATGTCGGGCATCCTCAACTCGGCCTGTTCCAGCGCCCGTTGGACGACCGGTGTGAACGAGTGGACATGGGCGCGGGCGGCGATCTCCGGCACCACTCCGCCGTACCGGGCGTGCTCGTCCATGCTCGACGCCACCGCGTGACCGAGCAGCCGCCCTCCCCGCACCAGACCGGCCCCGGTCTCGTCGCAGGACGACTCGATCCCGAGCACCACCGGAAGACCCACGCCGAGCACCTCTTCTGCCGAGTAATGGCTATTGCAACCAATGTGCAAGAAGCATAGAGGGGGAGCCCCCGGATGCACCCCCTCCAGTAAATGGGGAGAGCTCCCCGGTTAGGATGCGGAGGTCGGCAGCGGAGCGCGCCTCCCTGCCGCCGCGAGGTGCGCGCCGCGCGCACCGGGGCCGAATGGGGCCCGGGGACAAGGGGGTTCGGGATGGCAGGGCGCGGAGAGCGGATCGCCGACTGGGCGGACGCGCGGACGGGGATCCACCGTCTCGCCAGGAGCAATCTGCGGAAGATCTTTCCGGACCACTGGTCGTTCATGCTGGGCGAGATCTGCCTGTACAGCTTCGTCGTCATCATCCTGACGGGCGTCTGGCTGACGCTGTTCTTCAAGCCGAGCATGGCCGAGGTGGTCTACGACGGCTCGTACGTCCCGCTCAACGGGCAGCGGGTCTCCGAGGCATTCGACTCCACGATGCGCATCAGCTTCGAGGTGCGCGGCGGGCTGCTGATCCGGCAGATCCACCACTGGGCGGCGCTGGTCTTCGTCGCGGCGATGTTCGTGCACATGATGCGGGTGTTCTTCACCGGCGCCTTCCGCAAGCCGCGCGAGGTCAACTGGCTGTTCGGCTTCGGCCTGCTGTTCCTCGGCATGCTGGACGGCTTCTTCGGTTACTCCCTCCCCGACGACCTGCTCTCGGGCACCGGAATCCGCTTCATCGAGGGCGTCATCCTGGCGGTGCCGGTCGTCGGAACGTACGTCCAAATGTTCCTGTTCGGCGGGGAGTTCCCGGGCACGGACATCGTGCCGCGCTTCTACAGCCTGCACGTCCTGCTCATCCCCGGCATCATGCTCGGCCTGCTCGTGGCGCATCTGATCCTGGTCTTCTTCCACAAGCACACCCAGTTCGCGGGTCCCGGCCGCACCGAGAGGAACGTGGTGGGCGCGCCGCTGATGCCGGTCTACCTGGCGAAGGCGGGCGGCTTCTTCTTCCTGGTGTTCGGCGTGATCGCGGCCGTCGCGGCGGTCGCCTCGATCAACCCGATCTGGGCGTTCGGCCCCTACCGCCCCGACCAGGTCTCCACCGGCGCCCAGCCCGACTGGTACATGGGCTTCGCCGAGGGCCTGATCCGGGTGATGCCCGGCTGGGAGATCAGCGCGTGGGGCCACACCCTGGCCCTCGGCGTACTGATCCCCTTCCTCCTCTTCCCGACGATCCTCGGCCTGATCGCGGTGTATCCGTTCATCGAGTCGTGGATCACCAAGGACCGCCGCGAGCACCATCTGCTCGACCGGCCGCGGAACGCGCCGGTGCGCACCGCGCTGGGCGCGGCCTGGGTCAGCCTCTATCTGGTGACGCTGGTCGGCGGCGGCAACGACCTGTTCGCCACGCACTTCCACCTCTCGCTCAACGCGATCACCTGGACGGTGCGCATCGGCTTCTTCGCGGTCCCGGTGCTGGTCTTCGAGATCACCCGCCGCTGGTGCCTGGGTCTTCAGCGGCGCGACCGCGATCTGGTGCTGCACGGCAGGGAGACCGGCCGCATCAGAAAGCTGCCGCACGGCGAGTACGTCGAGATCCACGAACCGCTGCCGCCCGAGCGCCTGCACACCCTCACCGCCCACGAACAGCCCGAGCCGCCCGCGGTCGAGGACCGATCCCTGCGGGCCCGCCTCGCACGCGCCTACTTCGGCGAGGGCGGCCAGGTCCGCCGGGCGACGGAGCACGAGTACACCGCGATCGCGGCCCGTCACGAGGGGGAGGGGCAGTGAGTCGAGGGGTGTCGACGCGTACGCCACGTCCCCGGGCCGCTGAACTGGCGTGCGCCAGGCGGCTGTTGATGACGACGTACGCGGTGGGGCGTGCGACGACGTACGCGGCGGGGCGTGCGACGCCGTACGCGGCGGGGCGTGCGCAGGCCGGCCACTCCGTGGTCGACCGGCCGTGGGTGATCCGGGACGGACCGGCCCTCGGCATCCTCACCGCGACCGGATCACCGCTCGCCGACCGGCTGCGCGCGGGCTCGCGCGTCCTGGTCGCCGCCGGACCGAGGACACCTTCGCTGCGGGCGAGGGCGGCGTTCCTGGACGAGGAGTCGAGCGTGGGCTACCGCACCGCCCTGATCGACAAGTACGGCCTCGCGGCGGTGGCCGCGCTGGCCCGCAGCCGCCTGCGGTACGGGCCGGCCGGGACGGTGGGGGTCCGGCTGGTGCTGGGAGCGGAGGGCGGCGGGGCGCTGGGGGAGGAGTGGGAGCCGAACTGGGTGTACTGGCCGAACTAGGGGGCGGGAAGGCGACGGGGGCCGACGTCGAGGAACCGGGGAGGAGCCCCCACCTGTCGCTATAGGGTCGGACCCCATGGCACCGTCGCAGAACGAGAAGGCACCGTCGCAGAACGAGCAGAAGAAGTCCCCGCCCCTGCGGAGCGACGCCCGGCGCAACCGGGACCTGCTGGTGGCGGCGGCGCGGGAGCTCTTCGCCGAGCAGGGGCTGAACGTTCCGCTCGACGAGATCGCCAAGCGCGCGGGGGTGGGCAACGCGACCCTCTACCGGCGCTTTCCGGCCCGGGGCGATCTGGTGGAGGCCGTCTTCCACGAGGACCTGACCTCGGTGATGGCCTCCGGCGAGGAGGCCCGCCTGGCACGGGACGCGTGGGGCGCGCTCACCGCGTATCTGGAGGGCGTGTGCGCCCTGCTTGCCCGGGACCGGGGGGTGGGCGACCTGATGACCACGGGCATCGAGGGCGCCCCGACCCTGGACGCGATCCACGCCCACAACCACGCGACGGTGAGCGAACTGATGCGGCGGGCGGCGGAGGCGGGTGAACTGCGCACGGACGTGGTCGCGGAGGACCTCCTGTTCGCCCTGAGCGCGCTCGGCACCTCGCTCCCGGCGGTGGAGGCGACCCGCCCCGGCTCCTGGCGCCGCCCCCTCGCCCTCCTCCTGGACGGCTTCCGAGCCGAAGCCCAACGCCCCCTTCCCGAACGGCCGTTGACCCCGGCGGAGACGGACCGCGTCTACCGAGAAATGGGCGGCGAGCCGCCGGCGGTGTGAGGGGGTGGTTGACCCGGGTCGGGTTGGCAGAAGCAATGGCAGCCCGCTCGGCGCCGGCCTCACCCCCAACCTCCACCCCACCGGCCGACCTCCACCCCCACCGGCCCGCGAGCGCCCCAGGACACGCACGGCCCGCCCAGCAAAAAGGCCCTCCCGAAGGAGGGCCGAACGCCCGGTGGTCTTGGGCGCCCCCGGCAGGACTCGAACCTGCGGCCAAGCGCTTAGAAGGCGCCTGCTCTATCCACTGAGCTACGGGGGCCGAAATGGGGCCTCGGTGGCCCGGAGGCCGGGGCGGCGAGGGCTTGGGTCCGGGACGGGTCCCGGGCCGATGACCTTGCCGGGGACAAGGATAGGGCTCCTGTCACCTCGTCCCGGTTGCTTCACCTGCGTGGCACGATGTGGAGGTTCGGTGAAGCGAACCGATAATCGCAGGCAGGTGCGAATCCTGCAGCGCTTTTGACGCTCGCGGCGCAGGGTGTTGTGCACTCGTTATGCCTGCGCCCCACTCGTCCCAAGTGCCCCATCTGTCCGATCGGCGCGTCTCGGTGGCCTATGGACGCGCGCGGAAGTGGCCATACGCTTCAAAAAGCCGCCAAAATTGGGCATTCTTCGCATGTGGTGACCTTGGACGTACGGCCTCAGCTCATCGACGCACTCTCCGCCCTGCGCGACAGTGTCGCCGCCGTGCGTCTCCCACTGCCCCTGCCGGGCGCGCCACGCGCCCGGCAGACGCGCAGCGAGCTGCTCGCACAGCTCGACGACTATCTGCTGCCCCGGCTGCGAGATCCGGAAGCCCCGCTGCTCGCCGTCATCGGCGGATCCACCGGCGCCGGCAAGTCCACGCTCGTCAACTCCCTTGTGGGGCGCCGGATCAGCGAGGCCGGAGTGCTGCGGCCCACCACGCGTACGCCCGTACTCGTGTGCCACCCCGACGACCGCGAGTGGTTCTCCGGCCCCCGGGTGCTGCCCGAACTCACCCGCGTCTGGCTGCCGCAACAGCACGAGGACGCTGAGGGCGTCGACCTGTCCGGCGGGGACGAGGAGGGTGCCGTACGCGTGGAGACCGCCACCACGCTGCCGCGCGGGCTCGCACTCCTCGACGCCCCGGACATCGACTCACTGGTCGTCAGCAACCGCATCCTGGCCGCCGAACTGATCTGCGCCGCCGACGTCTGGGTCATGGTGACCACCGCCTCGCGGTACGCCGACGCGGTGCCCTGGCATCTGCTGCGTACCGCGAAGGAGTACGACGCGACGCTGGTCACCGTGCTCGACCGGGTGCCGCACCAGGTGCTGGCCGAAGTGTCGCGGCAGTACGGGGCGTTGCTGACCCGGGCAGGGCTCGGGGACGTGCCCCGGTTCACCGTGCCCGAACTGCCCGAGTCCGCGGGCGCCTCGCACGGGCTGCTGCCCTCCACCGCCGTCGCGGCGCTGCGTACCTGGCTCACCCACCGCAGCCAGGACCCGGCCGCCCGCCAGCAGGCCGTCGCCAGGACCGCGTCCGGCGCGATCGAGTCGCTCAACGCGCGGATGCCGGAACTGGCTTCGGCCGTCGCCGCGCAGTACGCCGCCGCCGTACGCCTGACCGCCGCCGTCGAGGACGCGTACGCCGCGGAGGGCGACCGGGTGCGGCGGCGCCTGCGGGCCGGTGAGGTGCTGGCCGGGGACGCGCTCACCCGCTGGCGCGCCCACCCCGGAGGGGCCTCGGCAGGCGAACTCCTC
Organism: Streptomyces sp. ASQP_92; assembly: GCF_025399895.1. Classification (GTDB taxonomy): domain Bacteria; phylum Actinomycetota; class Actinomycetes; order Streptomycetales; family Streptomycetaceae; genus Streptomyces. The sequence goes on from NZ_JAODUA010000001.1 coordinate 346,772, forward strand.
GACGCGCTGGTGGAGAGCCTCGCCGAACTGCTGCGGTGCGCGGCCGCCGCCGCGGACGAGCGGGTCAGGGACGCCTGGGCGGGCGAACCGGCGGCACAGGGATTCGCCGACGACGTACGCCACGAGGACCCCGAGGACCGCATCGGGCTCGCCGTGCGGCGCTGGCGGCGGGTCCTGGAGGAGCTGGCCGAGGAAGAGGTGCGGGAGATGGAACGCTCGGTCGCGCCCGACCCCGAGACCGTGGCCGCGCTGCTGGCCGCCGCGCTGCTCGGCGGCCGCCGGGCCCGCCGGGCCGGCGAGCGGCTCGCCGAGCGGATCGGCGCCCACGGCGCGCTGCGGCTGCGCGACAAGGGCGGCGAACTCGTCGCCACCTACATCGACCAGGTGCTCGGCGCCGAACGTGAACGGCGGCTCGCGCCGCTGGACGCCCTTGAGGTGACGCCCGAACCGCAGGCCGGGCTGATCGCCGCACTGTCCGTGGTGCAGAAGGAGAGGAAAGCGGCATGACGCAGCAGGCCGAGGACCGCTGGGCCGACGGGCTGATCGCGAGGCGCGCCGCCGAGCCCGGCGAGATGACGACCGGCCCCCAGGAGGGCGAGGAGCCGCAGGACGCCGCGTTCGAGCCCATCGGCGGCCCGTACGTCGGCACGGTACGAGGACGCCTGGACGCGCTGCGCGAACTGGTCGGCCTCTCCCGCACCCGGCTGGATGCCCAGGCGCTCGCCGAGGCCGGCCGGGTGCTCGACGAGGCGTCCGCGCGCCAGCGCCTGTCCGCGCGGCACACCGTCGTCGCCATCGCGGGCGCCACCGGAAGCGGCAAGTCCACCCTCTTCAACTCCCTTGCCAGAAGCCAGATTTCGGACACCGGGCTGCGCCGCCCGACCACCGGGGCGCCCATCGCGTGCAGTTGGACCGACGGCGCCGCCGGGCTGCTCGACCGGCTCGGAATCCCGGGCCGGCTGCGCCGCAGGCCGCTCGACGGCGCGCCCGGCGACCTGGAGGGCCTGGTCCTGGTCGACCTGCCCGACCTGGACTCGGCCGTCGTCTCGCACCGGCACGCCGCCGACCGGGTCCTCGCCCTGGTCGACGCGATCGTGTGGGTCGTGGACCCCGAGAAGTACGCCGACGCCGTACTCCACGAGCGCTATCTGCGCCCCCTCGCCGGGCACGCCGAAGTCAGCTTCGTCGTGCTCAACCAGGTGGACCGGCTGCCCGGGGACGCCGCCGACCAGGTACTCGACGATCTGCGCCGGCTCCTCGACGAGGACGGCATGGCGCTGGGCGAACACGGCGAACCCGGCGCCTCGGTGCTCGCCCTCTCCGCGCTGACCGGCCAGGGCGTGGGCGAACTCCGCGAGCAGCTCGGCCGGTTCGTGCGGGAGCGCGGCGCAGCCGCCCGCCGCCTCGCCGCCGACGTGGACGCGGCCGCCGCCGAACTGCGTCCGCTGTATGTGGCCGACGGCCACCCCGGACTCGGCGAACGGGCCCGCAGGGACTTCGGTGACCGCCTGGCCACGGCGGTCGGCGCCTCGGCCGCGGGGGAGGCCGCCGAACGCGAGTGGCGGCGCAACGCCCAGCGCGCCTGCGGCACACCGTGGCTGCGGCTGTGGCGCTGGTACGACCGGATCCGGGTCCCGGCCGTGCAGCGGCCCCGCTCCGGCAGCAAGGCCGAGGAGCAGGTCACCGCCCGCCAGCACGTGGAGCAGGCGGTCCGCACGGTCGCCGGCGAGGCCGCGGCCGGGCTGCCCGCACCCTGGGCCCAGGCCGTGCGCGAGGCGGCCGTGCGGGGCGCCGAAGGGCTTCCCGAGGCGCTGGACGAGCTCGCGGTACGGGAGGAGCTGGAGCGGGGCACCTCGCCCCGGCCGCCGTGGTGGCCGGCCGCCGTGCTGGCCCAGATGGTCATGACGGGCATCCAGGTCGTGGGCGGGCTGTGGCTGGTGGGCCAGATCGTCGGGGTGCTGCCCCCCGGACTGATCGTCCCCGCGCTCGTGATGCTGGGCGGCATCGTGGGCGGCCCGCTGATCGAGTGGGCGTGCGCGGTGGCCGCGCGCGGGCCCGGACGGCGCTACGGGCAGGAGGCCGAACGCAGACTCCGCGAGGCCGCGGCGGCCTGCGGCCGGGCCAAGGTCCTGGACCCGGTGGCCGCCGAGCTGCTGCGGTACCGCGAGGTGCGTGAGCAGTACGCGGCGGTGGCGGGGACCGGAGTTCTCACGCAGGGGTGAACGGGTTTTCCACAAAGGGGCGGTAGTCCACAGGCCCCGGCACGTACTCCCCGTCCGGTCCAGCATGGAGATCGACAGCGCAAGGGTTCGATCGACGGCTGGACCGGGCGGGGCTTTTCTGTGCCGCGTTCCGGGGTGGTCCCGGGCGGCCGGGGCCGGAAGAACCCGGGGATCGAACCAACGGCGATACACGGTACGGGGGTTGAGGGCAGTGAACGAGACGATGGTGACGCTGGTCGGCAATGTGGCCACGCAGGTGGAGTGGCGGGAGACCGCGACGGGAGGGGTCGCGCGGTTCCGGCTCGCGGTGACCGCGCGCCGCTTCGACCGGGAGAAGCAGGCCTGGGTCGACGGGGCCACCAGCTTCTACACGGTGTGGGCGGCACGGACACTCGGCATGAACCTGACGGGCTCGGTCGCCATCGGTGAACCGGTCGTTGTGCACGGCCGGTTGAAGGTGCGGGACGAGGAACGCGCGGACGGCCCGCGCTGGTTCTCGGCGGATGTCGACGCGGTGGCGATCGGGCACGACATGACACGGGGGACCACCGCGTTCCGGCGCGTGTTCAAGGGGGAGGCGGTCCCGGTCGAACGGGCCGGGGCCGCGGGGGCGGAGGGCCCGGCACCGAACCGGAACGAGGCCCCGCCGCCCGCGTCCGCATCGGCTCCGGCACCGGCTCCGGGTGGTGCCACCGGCGCTGTTTCGGCCACGACCCCCACGACGGTGGTATGGGAATCGGCCATCAGCGGGGCCGAGAAGGCGGCGCCAATGGGCGTATAGGAGACGGCACTTGGGGGAGGGCGGCGCGGAGGGGGTGCGGGGTGGAGAGGTGGTCGAGCACGGAACGTGTCCCGAAACTCCCCCTCTGTCCAGGCGATTTGTCGATAAGCCAAGCCCGTACACGTGTTTCGGGATAACGATTCCGAATCGGAATGGTTATCTGATGACATCACCACGGATCGTCGACTTCCGTATCCCTAGGATTCCCGCGTACTCACGGGGCACTTGAGTCTGCCGGCGAGGCACTTCCCCCACGCGCACCACTGGTGCACGCGCACCACATGCGAAAGAGCCTCGCCCGAAGGGGAATTCTGTGTTTTCAGCCGTTCACGGGCCTTCCGCCCGCAAGCGGGGTGCTCTGCGCCTCGCCACCGCCGCAGCCGTATCGGGACTTGTCGCCGCGGGTGCGATAGCCGGGGCGGGTGGGGCTTTCGCGGACACGCCGGGCCAGCAGGGTCTGGGCGGCGCGACCGCCACCATCCAGGGCCTGGAGCCCGGTTCCTTCGCCGACGCGGTCATCGAGGGCGCCGACGGAGAGAAGGAGAACGTCTCCGCCGGTCTGTTCCGGATGAACGTCGACGGCGGCGGCACGCTGCGCACGTACTGCATCGACATCCACAACCCCACGCAGCGCGAGGCGAAGTACCGCGAGACGCCGTGGAGCGGGACCTCGCTGGCGAACAACGCGAACGCCGGCAAGATCCGCTGGATCCTGGAGAATTCCTACCCGCAGAAGAACGACCTCGCGGGTCTGGCCAGGGCCGCGCACATCGAGGGCAAGCTCAGCAACGCCGAGGCCGCCGCGGCCACCCAGGTCGCCATCTGGCGCTACTCGGACAATGCCAAGGTCACGGTCACGAACGAGGTCGGTAAGAAGCTGGCCGAGTGGCTGTACGAAAACGCGCAGGTCGCCGCGGAGCCCAAGGCCTCGCTGACCCTCGACGGCGCGTCGGCGGCGGGCAAGGCCGGCCAGAAGCTCGGTCCGGTCACGGTGCACACCAACGCCGACAAGGTCACGGTCACCCCGTCCGAGGAGCTCAAGGCCGCCGGCGTCAAGGTCGTGGACAAGACGGGGAAGGTCGCGACCTCCGCCGTCGACAACAGCCAGCTCTTCTTCAACCCCCCGGCGGGTGCTCAGCCGGGAGTCGGCACGCTGCGTCTTTCGGCCACCACTCAGGTTCCCGTCGGCCGCGCGTTCGCCAGTGACTCCAAGAGCCAGACGCAGATCCTGGCCGGCTCCAGCGACTCGACGGTCAACGCCGAGGCCAAGGTGACCTGGGCCAAGCAGGGTGCCATCCCGGCCGTGACCGTCAAGAAGGACTGCGCCAAGGGCGGCGTGGACATCACCGTCACCAACAAGGGTGACAAGCCGTACCCGGTGACCGTCGGTGGCCGAACGGTCGCCACGGTCCCCGCCGGCGCCTCGAAGACCGTGCTGTTCCCGGTCGCCGAGGACGGGAAGTACGACTTCACCCTCGCGGGCCAGCACTTCTCCGGCACCCTCGATTGCAAGACCGCCGGTACGGGCACCCCCACCCCGTCCTCGAAGCCCAGCCCCGCCTCGGTGGGTGGCGGCTCGACCGGGACCAAGGGCGGCACCGGCCTCGCCGAGACCGGCAGCTCCAGCGCCACCCCGATGATCGCCGGTGCGGCGATCGTCCTGGTGCTGCTCGGAGGCGGCGCGGTCTTCTTCCTCCGCAAGAGGAACACGGGCGGCGGCAGCTGACCACGCCCGCACCGTTCGATGAGCTCACCGTGAAGACCGGATGACGGGCGACGGCCTCGGTACGCACCCCGTACCGGGGCCGTCGCCCGTCCTCGCCCGGCATCGATGCGCCCTCAGGTGCGGGCGAGGACCAGCGGACCGGTGGTGCTCAGCCGGGCCCTACCAGGCCGGCCGGGGGTCCCGCAGCTCCTCCGGGGTCTGCTCGGGCAGCCAGGTGTGTCCGACGTCCGTGCGCCACAGGCAACCGGGGCGGGGCGGGTACTCCTGCGTGTCGGGGGCCGGGGCGTAGAAGCGCTCGGTGCCCGGCAGCGGCAGCTCGACCAGCTTGCCCTCACGGAACATCCACAGCCCGAAGCAGTCGTCATCCTCGTCATGGAGCATGACCTGCACGCACTCCGGGTTGTTCCACGGCAGCGCCTCCAGCTCCCTCAGGATTCCGGTGCGCGCGTTATCCCGACAGAACTCCAGATGCCACCCGCCGACGAACCATCCCGGTATCTGCTCGAACTGGCCTCGCCACGTACGCGACTCGTCGCGCCGGGTCAGTGGCTCCATCACTTCGTCCTCGTACCGGGCCAGCACGAGTACCTGCGCCATTCTGCTCATGGGCGTATGCGACCGCATGCGGCCGCGGCGGGCAAGACAATTAGGGAGGCACCCCGCGCGCTCCGGAGGCGGGGCGAACGTCCAGGTCGCGGCCCCCGGGCCGAACCCGTTTCCCCCCGGGGCTGGCCTTCAGGCAAGATGGGGTGTATCTGCCCACAGCCCGATTCACACTGCCGGACGGTTTCTCTTGGCTGAGTACATCTACACCATGCGCAAGACGCGCAAGGCGCACGGCGACAAGGTGATCCTTGACGACGTCACGCTGAGCTTCCTGCCGGGCGCGAAGATCGGTGTGGTCGGCCCGAACGGTGCCGGTAAGTCCACCGTTCTCAAGATCATGGCGGGGCTCGAGCAGCCCTCCAACGGCGATGCCTTCCTCTCGCCCGGGTACAGCGTCGGCATCCTCATGCAGGAGCCCCAGCTCGACGAGACGAAGACGGTCCTGGAGAACGTGCAGGACGGCGCCGCCGAGATCATGGGCAAGCTGAGGCGGTTCAACGAGGTCGCCGAGCTCATGGCGACCGACTACTCGGACGCGCTCCTCGAGGAGATGGGCAAGCTCCAGGAGGACCTCGACCACGCCAACGCCTGGGACCTCGACGCCCAGCTCGAGCAGGCCATGGACGCCCTGGGCTGCCCGCCCGGCGACTGGCCGGTCGTCAACCTCTCCGGTGGCGAGAAGCGCCGCGTCGCGCTCTGCAAGCTGCTCATCGAGGCCCCGGACCTGCTCCTGCTCGACGAGCCCACCAACCACCTCGACGCCGAGTCGGTGAACTGGCTGGAGCAGCACCTCTCGAAGTACGCGGGAGCCGTGGTGGCCGTGACCCACGACCGGTACTTCCTGAACAACGTCGCCGAGTGGATCCTCGAACTCGACCGCGGCCGCGCGATCCCGTACGAGGGCAACTACTCCACGTACCTCGACAAGAAGTCGGCCCGTCTCAAGGTCGAGGGCCGCAAGGACGAGAAGCGCCAGAAGCGGCTCAAGGAAGAGCTGGAATGGGTGCGGTCCAACGCCAAGGGGCGTCAGACCAAGTCCAAGGCGCGTCTGGCCCGCTACGAGGAAATGGCCGCCGAGGCGGACAAGATGCGGAAGCTGGACTTCGAGGAGATCCAGATCCCGCCGGGCCCGCGTCTGGGCTCCATCGTCGTCGAGGTCAACAACCTCTCGAAGGCGTTCGGCGACAAGGTCCTCATCGACGACCTCAGCTTCACGCTGCCGCGCAACGGCATCGTGGGCGTCATCGGCCCCAACGGCGCCGGCAAGACCACGCTCTTCAAGATGATCCAGGGCCTGGAGACGCCGGACAACGGCTCGATCAAGGTCGGCGAGACCGTCAAGATCAGCTACGTCGACCAGAGCCGCGCCAACATCGACCCCAAGAAGACGCTGTGGGCCGTCGTCTCCGACGAGCTCGACTACATCAACGTCGGCCAGGTCGAGATGCCGTCCCGCGCCTACGTCAGCGCCTTCGGCTTCAAGGGCCCGGACCAGCAGAAGCCCGCGGGCGTGCTGTCCGGTGGTGAGCGCAACCGCCTCAACCTGGCGCTCACGCTCAAGGAGGGCGGCAACCTGCTGCTCCTCGACGAGCCCACCAACGACCTCGACGTCGAGACGCTCTCCTCGCTGGAGAACGCGCTCCTGGAGTTCCCCGGTGCCGCCGTCGTGATCTCCCACGACCGCTGGTTCCTGGACCGGGTCGCCACCCACATCCTCGCCTACGAGGGTGACTCCAAGTGGTACTGGTTCGAGGGCAACTTCGAGTCGTACGAGAAGAACAAGATCGAGCGTCTGGGTGCGGACGCGGCTCGCCCGCACCGCGCCACGTACAAGAAGCTCACCCGGGGCTGAGCGCAGTGACCCGCCACATCTACCGCTGCCCGCTCCGCTGGTCGGACATGGATGCCTTCGGGCACGTCAACAATGCTGTCTTCGTCCGGTACTTGGAGGAAGCCCGCATCGACTTCATGTTCCGGCTGGCGCCGGGTGACGGGTCGCCCTCGTTCAAGGGCGGGTCCGTCGTGGCCCGCCACGAGATCGACTACAAGCGACCCCTGGTGCACCGGCACGAGCCGGTCATCATCGAGTCGTGGGTGACCAGGATCGGGGCGGCGTCGCTGACCATCGCCTACGAGGTCAAGGAGCCGGGCGAGGGCGGCCTCGTGTACGTCGAGGCCTCCACCGTCGTGGTGCCCTACGACCTCGCGGAGGGGCGGCCCCGGCGGATCACCGCCGAGGAGAAGTCCTTCCTGCGCGAGTACGTCGATGACGGGTCCCGTGCCGATGACGGGTCCCGTGCCGACGACGGCTCCCGTGCCGGGCGGGAGCGGGCGGCGGCGTGAGCGCCTTGCTGCGGTTCGAGGACGGCGGGGAGGCTGCGGATCTCGGCGCGTTCCTGGGGCGCCTGCTCCACTACGACCGGGCCGCCGCGGTGCGCCTCCAGGCGGGCGGTGGGGCCCTTGGCGTCTTCGGCCGGCCGCCGTCCTTCGAGGTGCTCGCGATCCGTACGGCGCGGCTCGGCGACGACGCCCTCGCGCTGGACGTGACCGTCTCCGCCGGGGAACTCCTCGAATCCCTCGACGAGTCGGCCGCCACCGCGCGGGTTCCCGCGGCCGTCACCGGTCCGCCCTGGGCCGGGGTACTGCCGCCGCGCGGCGGCTGGGAGCCGGTGCCGGGGCTGCCCGAACCCGAGCGGATGCGGGGTGTGGTGGCGGCGGCCGTCGCCGAATTCCGGGCGCGGGACGGGGCGTTGCCCGCGGAGTCGCGTACGCGGGGGGAGCGGGAGCGGATCGGGCACGAGATCTGGTCCCGCACGCTCGGGACCACCGAGCTTCCCCTTCGCGCTGTGCACGCGGCGCAGTCCCTCGGGTTTTTGCGGCCGGTGCGGGCGTTGGCGTCGGCGGGGCCGGCTGGGCCCGAGGCGGTGGCGTTGTTCGCCTCCGGGCCGTGGTTGCGGCTGCGTACGTCGTACGGGTCTGTTGCGTTGCGGCGGGCTGGGGCGGGGGGGCTCGGCGTCAGGCCCGTGTGACGCTTCGGCTCCGCCGGGGTGCTGTGAGGTGCGGGTCGTTTTGGGCTTCTCGCGCCGTTCCCCGCGCCCCTGAACCCCCCGTTGTCTGCGGGTCGTGGTCGCTTTTTGCGCAGTTCCCCCCGCCCCTTAAACCCCCTGTCGTCTGCGGGGCGTGGTCGCTTCTCGCGCAGTTCCTCGCGCCCCTGAACCCCCCGTTGTCTGCGGGGCGTGGTCGCTTCTCGCGCAGTTCCTCGCGCCCCTGAACCCCCTGTTGTCTGCGGGGCGTGGGTGCTTCTCGCGCAGTTCCTCGCGCCCCTGAACCCCCTGTTGTCTGCGGGGCGTGGTCGCTTCTCGCGCCGTTCCTCGCGCCCCTAAACCCCCTGCCCAGGGGGATGGGGCTACTGTTCGTCCGGCCAGATTTGGATGTGGTCGGGTTCCAGTTCCAGGGCCACTCGGTGTTCCATGTTCAGGGCGCGGGTGTATTCGGCGGGGAGTTGGAGGCGGCCGGCTCGGTCGAGCATGGCGTATTCGCGGGCCACCAGGGATTCCTCGCCGGTCGTCGCGTCCACCTGGGTGCGGCGCAGGACCTCCGTCGAGGTGCGGCCGTCGCGGATGGCGACCGTGCGGCGGACCTCGCTCGCCACCGCCTGGTCGTGGGTGACGATCACGATCGTCGTGCCCAGCTCCTCGTTCGCCGTGCGGAACGCCGCGAAGATCTGCTCGCCGGTCGCCGAGTCCAGCTCGCCCGTGGGCTCGTCGGCGAGCAGCACCGACGGATTGTTGGCGAGGGCCACCGCGATGGCGACGCGCTGCTGCTCGCCGCCGGAGAGCTGGTGCGGTCTGCGGTCGCGGCAGTGGGCGACGTCGAGCAGGGTGAGCAGCGAGTCGGCCCGCTCGGCCTTCTTGCGCTTGGGCTGCCGGCTGCCCAACTGCATGGGCAGCGCCACGTTCTGCACGGCCGTCAGGTACGGCAGCAGATTGCGGGCGGTCTGCTGCCACACGAAGCCCACCACGTCGCGGCGGTAGCCGAGACGCGCCTTGGCGTCCATCGTGAGCAGGTCGCGGCCCGCGACCCGCGCGGCCCCCGCCGTCGGCACGTCCAGGCCCGCCAGGATGTTCATCAGCGTCGACTTGCCGCTGCCGGACGCGCCGACCAGGGCCATCAACTCGCCCTCGGTGACCAGGAGATCGAGGCCCTGGAGGGCCTGGACCTCGACGCCGTCGGTGGTGAAGACGCGTACGAGACGGTCGCAGGCGATCAGTGCGTCATGGCCGTAGGCGGGGCGCTCCCGGCGGGCCGTGGCCCGGCGCTCCAGGTCTTCGAGTGAGGTGGTCGTCATCGAGCGTCTCCTGCCCTGAGTTCGGTGATGGATCCGCGGCGGCCGCTCCACCAGGCCTGCGCCGCGGCCACGCCCGCCGCGAGCAGCACCACGCACCCGGCGGGCAGCAGCAGCGACATCGGGTCGGCGCGCAGTTCGGAGCCGACCGGTGCCAGGCCGCTCGTGGTGGCCAGGGCCAGACCCGCGAGGTCGATGCCGGGCGCGAGCAGCGCGATCGAGGCCCAGCCGGTGAGCGCGCCGCCGGCCGCCGCGAGCAAGGCCGGCGGCAGCGCCTCCAGGACGAGCAGCGCGCGGCCCTGGCGACGGGTCAGGCCCATGGTGCGCAGCCGGGCCAGCAGCGCGGAGCGTTCGGGGGCGCCGCGCAGCAGGGAGAGGAGCAGGGCCAGGACGGCGAGACCCGCGCCCGCTGCGACGGCCGCCGCGTAGATGCGTCCGGCGCCGGTCTGCAACGGCGAGCCCGCGTACTCCTGCCGCGCCTCGGAGCGCAGCCGCACACCCGTGTGGGCGTTCTCGGCACTCTTGCGCAGCGCCTTGGCGTCGATGGACGTCCCGCCGACGAGCAGCGTCGTCGGCTCCTTCGCGCCGAGGCCCGCGGTGTCCAGGAGGAGGTAGTCGCTGCCCGGTACGGCGGCCGAGCCGTCCTGCGCGGCGATCACCCGGACCCGCACGTCGTAGCCCGCGACGCGCAGCCCGACCGGTTCCCTGCCCAGGCGCTGGGCGACGGAGGGGGAGGCGATGGCGGGCAGCACGACCTTGCCGGGCGGGCCCGGCGGGGCCTTGAGCCGGCCGGCGTCGATGCCGAGGGCGGTGCCCGCGGTGAGCCGGGCGTAGGAGTCGGGGTCCACCGAGGCGACCGCGGCCTTGTCGCCGTCGGGCAGCGTCACCGCGTACTCGATGTGTACGGGGGACACGCCCCGCACGCCCGCGACCTTGGCCACCCGGTCCGCGAGGTCCTTGGGCAGGGAGAGGTCGCTGTCGATGCGGGCGTCGGTGCCGGTGGCGTACAGCGCGGCCCGGTCGCGCGCGTCGTCGGAGCCCGCCAGGACCGAGCCACCGAACGCGGCCGTGGTCAGCGCCGTGAGCAGGGCGAGCAGGGGCAGTACGCCGCCCCCCGGGGCCCGTCCCGCGCGGGCCAGGGACAGGAAGCCGACCGTGCCGCGCCGCCGGGCCGCGGGACGGGCCGCCCAGCGCAGCGGCAGCGGGTAGAGCCGGATCAGGACCAGCGCGGCGATCACCCCGACGAGCACCGGTGCCGCGCTCGTCAGCGAGTCGGCGGAGGTGCCGGAGGTGCCCCGGCGGCGCAGCGCGAACACCGCGCCCACCGCGAGGACCAGCAGCGTCAGCTCGGCCACCGTGCGCCGCGCGGAGGGCTTCTCCCGTACCAGGTCGGTGCGTTCGGCCGCCGAGCCGACCGTGCGGTGCGTCAGCGCGGCCCGCACCGGCAGGGCCAGGCAGCCGAACGCCGCGACCCCGCAGGCCGCGGTGAGCGCGGGCATGAACCGGCCGCCCGGCACGGCGAGTACGGCCCCCAGCAGGCCGAGGGCGGCGGCCGGAACCACCACGACCGCGCCCTCGGCGAACAGTCGCCCGGCGAGCTGGCGCAGCGCGCCGCCGCGGGCCCGCAGCAGGGCGAGTTCCGCGGTGCGGCGGGACGCGGCGAGGCCGCCCGCCATCAGCAGCACCACACCCGCGACGGTCGCCGTGCCGAAGCCGGCGACGGCCACCACCGGGCTGATCGCGTCGCGCACCGTGGCGTACGACAGGAGCACCCGGTCCAGCTCGGTGTAGACGGTCGCCGAGACGGCGAAGACGTCCCGCACCTTCGAGAGCCCGGGGCCGTTCTGGAGCGCCGCCACCGACGACTTCAGGCCGTCGAACTGACGGGCATTCAGATGCGCTGTGTCCGGGGCGAGTTGGACGTACATCTCGGGCTTGCTGTCGGTGGCGAGCAGCGCCGGGGCGGCGCCCGGCGCGAGCAGCAGGCCGCCGTGCCAGAACCGGGGCGGATCGGGGTCGTCGTTGGCGGGAAGCAGCTGCGGGGTGCGCAGCACCGGCAGGACCGACCAGTACCCGGCCTCCGGCAGCAGCGGCTCCACGACGCCGGTCACCTTCAGAGCGAGCTGGTGACGGCCCAGGCCGGGCACGCGCAGCACCGAACCCGCCTCGATGTGCAGGGCCTTGGCGGTGGCCGAGGTGACGGCGACCTCGGCGCCGTCCGACCTCTGGTCCGCGCTGCCCCCCGGCAGGCGGCCCGACACGACCCGGGCGTGCGCGGCCAGATCCGACGGCGTGGCCACGGTGAACCGCGGCGCGAGCCCGGAGGGGCGGGCCAGATAGGGCTCGTCGGAGCCCAGTTTCCGGGTGGTGCGCAGCCCGTACGCCGACTGGGAGCGGTCGGTGGTGAGCGGGGCCGGCACGGCGCTCGCGACCGCGTCGAAACGCTTCTCCATCTCCTGGGGGGAGACCAGCGCGGCCCGCTGCTCGTCGCCCAGCGCCATGCCGGGCGAGCCCGCGGCGAACTGGAGGGCGGTGCGGCCGGGGGCGGCCGAGGACACGGTCTCGCGCAGCCCCTTGTCCTCGTACGCGTCGACGGCCCGCGGATAGGCGGCGGCCAGCCACGCGGTGACCAGGACCAGGAGGGCGAGCGCGGCCGCGGCGCCCGGCGCGGTCCGCAGCCGGGTGCGCACCCAGGGTGCGAGGGCCTTGCCGGTCATGTCAGTTGCCCCCCTGGGTGCGGAGTGTGACGGCGGGATCGGTGCGGCGCAGGGCGATCGCCGCGACGATCAGGATCGGCACCGCGGCGACGCCCGCCAGCAGCAACGCCACGCGCCCCGCGGGCAGTTCGACCAGGACGGTGGGGACCGGCTGGGCGGCCTGGTCGGTCAGCACGATCAGCGGCACCACCGCACGGGCGAGCACTTCGCCGAGGCCGAGCCCGGCCAGGAGCGCGATCCCCACCAGGACGCCCTGTTCGGCGGCGATCAGGCGGGCGAGCTGGCGGCGCGGGGTGCCGAGGGCGCGCAGCACGCCGAACTCCCCGGCGCGTTCGCGCAGCGACCCGGCCGCGCTCACCGAGAAGCCCACCGCCGCGAGCGCCGCCGCCACGATGGACGCGGCGGCCAGCGCGGACTGCGGTCCCGCGCCCAGCGGGTCGTCGCCGAGCTCCCTGGCGATCTCGGAGCGGGACACGATCTGCGCGGGGTCGATGTCGGGGCGGTTCTTGAGCGCCGCGGTCGCCTCGGCCGCGCGGCCGGGCCCGGTGGTCAGCCACCACTCGGTGGCGGACAGGCCGTCGCCCGTGTCCCGCAGGACCTGGTTGGCGGCCCGCAGATCGAGGAGCAGGCCGCCGCCGTCGGTGCCGGGTGTGCCGGTGGCCGCGCCGTCGGGGCCCCCGGCGCCGCTGCCGGTGGTCGGGAGCTGCTCGAGCCGGTCGACGATCCGCACCTTGAGGGTCTTGTTCACGAGCGGCACGTCGATGGTCTCGCCGACCTTGCTGCCGCTGGACTGGAGGAACCGCTCGTCGGCGACGGCGCTCAGCGCGGGCGGCGCACCGTGCGACGCGACGAGCCGCACGGTGCGGGTGACCGATCCGAGGCCGGTGTCCCAGTTGGTGGGGCCGGGGGCGTCCACGCTGTCGGCGGTCCACCGCCCGGCCGGCACGGTGACGGCGGTCTGCCCCCCGCCGGGGCCGGTGGCGCGCAGCCCCTCCAGGGCGATGCCCTGGCGCACGGCCGGGCCCTCGGGCAGCTCGCGCACCACGTCGAGACCGGTCAGGAGCAGCGGCCCGGCGGGCCGCCCGGTGGGCTCGCCCGCGGCGGCGGCCAGGTCCAGGGCGAAGGCGTGCGGGAGGCCGTCGGAGGCCAGGTTGCCCAGGGCGAACCGGTACGGCGTGCCGTAGCGGTCCTCCAGGGTGAGCGTGGCGGCGCCGGGCGGTCCGCCCGGGGCGCCGCCGGTCAGCCGCAGGGTGAAGTCGATGCGCCGGGCGTCCGCGGGGAGCGCGGCGCCGGCCGGGGCGTCCTGCTTCGGCGTGAGCAGGGCGAGCAGCTCCTTGCCGGAGCGGTCCGCGAGGTCACCGCGGAGCAGGAAGCCGTCGGCGTGCCGGGTGTCCAGGGCGATCACGGTGCCCGAGCGGCCGGCGCTCATCGTCATCGAGCCGCGTACGGCGGGGGCGACCGCGGTCACCCCGGGCACCGCGTCGTAGGAGCCGCCCTGCCCGAAGGGGCCGAGGGTGGAGCCGAGGACCCGGATGTCGGTGCCCGCGCGGAAGTCGGCCTGATCGCTCTGGGAACGGTTCCAGGTCCCGGACTGGCCGAGGGTGAGCAGACCCATCGCGACCGCCAGGACCAGGAGCAGCACCGGGCCCGCGCCGCGCAGCGGACGGCGGCTGAACTGCCAGCCCGCCAGCGCCATGGGCAGCCCACGCCCACCGGCCGCCCGTCGTTCCGCGAGCCGGGCCGCGGGTGGCATCAGGCGCAGCACGAGGACGGTCCCGGCGAGCAGGGCGAGCGAGGGCGCGGCCACGAGCAGCGGGTCGATGCCGAGGCTGCCCGAGGAGTCGGCGTCGAGGGCGCCGGAGCCGGAGGCCGAGGTCTGCCGGTGCAGCTGCCAGTAGGCGACGCCCGCGATCACCAGGAGGCCGATGTCGGCGCCCGCGCGGACCGGCGCGGGCAGCGCCCCGTCCCGGCCGCCGCGGCGCAGCGGGCCCGCCGACAGGGCGGGCGCCACCACCGCGGCCGCGCAGCCGAGCGCGACGAGCAGGGCGACCAGCCACACCGTGGCGGTGACGGAGGTGTCCAGGTGCAGGCCGACCCGCGCGAGCGCGCCCCGCCCGGCGAGCAGCCGCGTCAGCGGGCCCGCGAGCAGCGGCGCGAGCAGCGCGGCGGGCACCGCGAGCAGCAGGGCCTCGGCGGCGGCGAGCCAGGTGATCTGGCGGCGGGATCCGCCGCGGGCACGCAGGAGTTCGGTCTCGCCCGCCCGCTCGCTGCTGAGCAGCCGGGCGACCAGGAGCAGCGCGTACCCGGCGAGCAGGGCCAGTTGGAGCGCCACGATGAGCAGGGTGGAACGGGACACCAGGAGCGAGCGGTCGGCCCGGTCGAGGATCTCGGGCAGCGAGGTCGCCGCGGAGGCGTTGCCCCCGAACACCGGTTGCCTCATGAGGGACTTGGGCCCCTCGGTGGCGGCCGCGCGGAGCCTGTCGATCCGGGCGACGTCGATCCCGGAGAAGTCGGCACGGGCGAGCCAGGCGCTCTGGCCCGGGCTGACCCGGCCGCCCAGCACCGAGGGGTCGGCGAGCAGCGGCCCGTAGGTGGTGAAGGCGAGCTTGTGCATGCCCCGGCCGCCCAGTTCGTCCAGGCGCCAGTACGGGTCGGAGACATCGGCTGCCCGGTAGATCCCGGTGATCCGGACGGTGACGCCCGGGCCGCCGAGCCGGTCGGCGAGGGCGAGCGTGGCGCCGGTGGCGACGTGCAGACGTGCGGCCGCGGACTCGGGCAGGGCCACCTGGATCTCGGCGCTCGGAGCGCTCGCCGGGGCGGCGGGCCACCCGCCCGAGGTGAGACGGATCCGCGAGCGGTCCATCGCGGCGAACAGGGTGAGGTCGGGGTCGCCGCCGCGGGCGTCCGCCGACTGGAGGGAGCGCGGCAGGGCGTAGGGCCCGGACTGGGTCAACTCCTGTGTGGTGACCGGGAGTTGGTCGAAGGTGGCGCGAGCTCCGTTACGTATCGCCTCGGCCGCGGCCGCCCGTTGGTCGGGCTTGACCCCGGACTTGACGACCAGCGCCGCGGGCGCCGCGGAGCGGGTGGCCAGGGTGTGCCGCAGCGCCGCGTCCGAGACGGACCCGGAGAACGCGGCCAGCGCCGCCAGGACCGAGGTCGTGAGCAGCACGGCGAGCAGCGCCGCCAGGAGCAGCAGACGATGTGCGCGGACGCGCAGCAAGACGAACCCCGGCACACGGCCCCCCTCGGGCTTTTAGGCCATCCCCCCGAAATGTGTCCAGATGCTTTCAGGAGTCACGGGGTCGTGGAAACCGCTTGCCAGGCGTTCTTGCCCGATCGTGATCGGAATGCGACAACGGACGACCGAATTCCGGTCGCGAGGGCAGTTTCCGCAGGTGCGTTGGGGCAGCGGCCGTGTCCGTGGCAGGGCCGTGGCAGGGCCGTGGCAGGGGTTCCGGGTGGGTCAGCCCTCGGAGTTGACCATCGAAGCGGCCGCGTACGTGAGGTAGTTCCAGAGCGTCCGCTCGTGCTCGGGGGAGAGGCCGAGCTCGTCGACGGCCGTCCGCATATGGCGCAGCCAGGCGTCGTGCGCGGCCCGGTCGACCGTGAACGGAGCGTGCCGCATCCGCAGCCGCGGGTGGCCCCGGCCGTCGCTGTAGGTGCGCGGGCCGCCCCAGTACTGCATCAGGAACAGGGCCAGACGCTCCTCGGCGGGACCCAGGTCCTCCTCCGGGTACATCGGCCGCAGCAGCGGATCCCCGGCGACGCCCCGGTAGAAGAGGTGCACGAGCCGGCGGAAGGTCTGCTCGCCGCCGACCTGCTCGTAGAAGGTCTGCTCCTCGAGCGTGCCGCGCGGAATCTCGGTCACGTTGAACACCCTCGCAATGTCATTCGGGCCTGCCCCGGGACGCCGCCCGGAGTCCAGGGGCCGTCCCCCGGAGATGCGGCACCCTTCCATGGTCTCAGACCCGGTGGCCGAGGACCGGGGGCGTAGGACCACTCGCCTCCTCGGCTCCGGCGCAGCACAGTGGACGTATGAGCGCGGACCTGGCACTGAGACGGGCCCTGGTGCGGGAGATCGTGGCGGGCGGAGCGCTCGCCGACCCGGCCTGGCGGGCCGCGTTCGAGGACGTGCCGCGCCACCTGTTCGTGCCGTACTACTACGAGAGCGCGGCCGGTGGATACGTCCGGCTGTGGGGCGAGGACCCCGACCCGGCCCGGCGCGAGCGCTGGCTGACCGGGGCGTACGCGGACGCGCCGCTGGCGACCCGGATGCGCGACGGCGAGCTGCTCTCCTCCAGCAGCCAGCCCTCCCTGATGGCCCGCATGCTGGAGGCCCTCGACGTCCGCGCGGGCGACCGGGTCCTGGAGGTCGGTGCGGGCACCGGATACAACGCGGCGCTGTTGTGCCACCGGCTCGGCGCGGCACAGGTCACCACCGTCGACCTGGACCCCGAGATCACCGAATCGGCGCGGGCCCACCTGGAGGCGGCCGGGTACCGCCCCGCCGTGATCACCGGGGACGGGGCGCGCGGGGCCCCAGCGCGGGCGCCCTTCGACAGGATCATGGCGACCTGCACGGTGGGCTCGGTGCCCCAGGACTGGCCGGCCCAGTGCCGCCCCGGCGCGCTGATCCTCGCCCCACTGGCGACCGGCCTGATCCGTCTTGAGGTGACGGGCCCGGACCGGGCCGAGGGACGCTTCCTGCACACCCCGGCGTACTTCGTGCCGCTGCGCGGTACGCGGTCGGGGGCCAGGGCGACCCCGCACACCGGCGGTCTGCCGCGCGAGGTCGTGACGAACGAGCTGTTCCGCTTCCTGCTCGAACTGACGGCGGGCAGCCTCGACCCGTATGAGGCGCACGCGCTGTGGCGCCGCGAGCAGCGGCCCCCCAGGGAGCGGTTCGGGGTGACGCTCCAGGGCGACGCCCAGTGGGCGTGGCTGGACGATCCGCAGGGGCCCTACGCCTGGCCCCTGCGGGAGCCGCCGCTCAGCCCCGGCGCACGGTGATCGTCGTCCAGGCGCCCACGTGCACCCGGTCGCCGTCCTGGAGCGGCACCGGAACGTAGGGCTGGATCGGTTCGCCGGCGCCGTTGACGGTGGTGCCGTTCGTCGAGTTCTGGTCGACGACCGCCCAGGTGCCGTCCGGCTGCTGCACCAGCACCGCGTGCTGGTGCGAGACGCCCGGGTCCTCCGGCGGAACCGACAGGTCGATGTCAGGTGCCTCGCCGGTGGAGTGGCGCCGGCGGCCGATGGTGATCTGGTTGCCGGAGAGCGGGCGCTGCTGCTCGGGGGAGTACGCGGGCAGATTGAGCCCGGCCGCCTCCGGACCGCTGCGCTGCATCATCGCCAGGAAGTACTCCCGGTCCGGCCCGATGGTGATGGACCAGGTGGCCGGCGCGGGCGGCGTCACGGGCCGCGGCCACTCCTCGCCGCCGCGCTCGGGCGCGGGCGGGGCCGCGGGCTGCGGCCAGTCGTCGCCGCCGCGCTCGGACGCCGGCGGGGACACCGGCTGGGGCCACTCCTTGCCGCCGCGCTCGGGTCCGGGCGGGGTCACGGGCAGGGGCCAGTCGTCGCCGCGCTCGGGTCCGGGCGGGGATGCGGGCTGCGGCCAGTCGTCGTCACCGCCGCGCCCGGGCGCCGGGGCATGGCCCGGGCCCTGCGCGGGCTGGGACGGTGGCGGCAGCATCCAGTCGTCCTCCCCGGCGGGCTGCTGGGGCTGCGGCGGCGCGGGCGGCGTGGGCCGCTGGAAGGCGGGCGGCGGCGCAGGCGGGCCGCCCGGCGCGCCGTTGAAGGGCGCCGGTGGCGCGGGCTGCTGCTGCTGGAACGGGTTCGGCGGCAGTTGCCGCCCCGAGCGCTGCGAGGGCTCGGCGGACAGCGGTTCGGCGGGCCGGTTCACCTGCGAGGGCCGCGAGCTCTGGTACTCGTACGGGTCGCGGGGCGCCGGCGGCGGACCCTGCTGGAAGGCGGGCGGCAGCTGCGGGCCCGGGCCGGGCGCGGGGCCGGGGCCCGGCGGGGGCATCGGCTGCTGCGGGGCCAGCGGGGTGTACGAGGTCGCCGTATTGGTGAGGAAGTTCCAGCGGCACTCCTCGCAGAACGGCGCACCCGGCTCACGCGGGGTGCGGCACTGCGGGCAGAGCTCGGCCTGGGCGGTGGCGTTCGGATCCCCGGGGCCCGGATAGCCGTACGCGGGCGGAGGCGGGGGAGGCGGCGGCACGGCGCCCATGCGATGGCCGCAGATCTCGCACCAGTCGTCGGAACCCGACTGGTGTCCGTTCGGGCAGGTCGGCATGGAGTCGCTTCCCCCTCTCGTCATCCGCCCCGGCGGGCCGTGGCGTTTCGCTGGCGTACAACGGACATAGCTGCTTGTTGTTCGCTTCTTGCTACTTCTTGTTACTTCTTGACGCGAACGGTCTTGGTGGAGCGCGTTTCGAGGGTCATCTCGTCCGCTTCCGCGACCTTCGCCTTCAGTCGCACAGTACCCGTCGCCTCGTCGACGACGTCCACCACCTTCGCGAGCAGTTTCGCCGTATCGGCGTTCCCCGAGACGGCGGCCAGCTGCACCGCACGGCCCAGCTTGGCGGTCGCGCCGTCCACATCGCCCGACTTGCGCGCATCGAGGCCCTGTTGGATGACCTGCGCCAGTTCGGCCTGACCCGTGTAGTGCGCGACCTGCGGGTTGATGGAGGTGGACGCCACCATGTCATCGGTCCACACCGCCCGCACCAGACCCTGCGAGAGGACCTGCGGGGCGCCGCCGTCGGGGCCGGGCACGATCAGCGAGACCCGGGCCGCCAGCATCTCCTGGCCGACATTGGCGCGCGGCACCTCCACACACACGTGGTAGTCGCGCGACTCGTCCCCCCAGGAACCGGTCGGATAGTCCCCGGCGCGCGGCCCCGCCTCGGTCCGACGGGACGTCAACTCCTCGACGGTGGGCGCCACTTGCTTGACGAACCTGATCTCCACGCCGACCGGGGTCCACAGCCGCAGCGCCACGTCCGCGACCTCCTTGCCCATCGCGTTCTCCATCATCCGCGTGAAGTCCGCCGCCAGGTGGGCCGGATCGGCGACGATGTCCGCGGTGCCGAGCAGGGCGGAGGCGATCGAGGTCACCTCCTTGACCTCCCAGTCGGTCCCGACGCCCCGGGCGTCACAGGTGAACCGCCCGGCACAGGCCTGAAGGGCCGCGCGCAGATCCTCGGGCGACTCGTGTTCGTTGCGCCCGTCGGTGAGCAGGATGCCGTGCCGGATGGGGACGTCCGCGGCCCCGAGCAGCCGGTCGGCGAGGCGCAGCCAGGTGCCGATCGCCGTGCCGCCGCCCGCGCTCAGCTTGCGCAGCGCCTCCTTGGCCTCGGCGCGGGTCCGGCTGTCGGCGGTGGCCAGGCGGCCGTTGCCCGGGTAGACCTCGCGCGCGATGTGCGTCCCCGCGACGACCGCGAAGGCGACCCCGTCGCGCAGGGTGTCGATGGCGGCGGCCGTCGCGTCCCGGGCGTTGCGCATCTTGGTCGGCGGGTAGTCCATCGAGCCCGAGCAGTCCACCATGATCACCACGGCGGCGGCGGACGACCGGCCCGGCAGGGAGGCCGGCGTGGCCGACGCCGTGAAGGGGGCGCCGCCCAGGGTGCCGCCGCCGGTGGAGGCCACGGTGACGATCGCGTTGACCTCGCGGCCGCCCTCGGGCAGGAACTCGTTCTGGTACACCTCGACGGAGAACTGCGGCACGGTGGACTTGGAGAAGTTGGCCATCGAAAAGGCTCCTTGAGGCTCCATGGACCTGAAGTGAAGGAAGGCGAGCAAGTGGCGCAATAGGGACGGTGGCCTAGTTGTAGGCGGATCCTGCCCCTTGCCGCTCCACCGCGAACGGCAGCACGGCCACTGTTACGTTGTCGTGGCCGCCGCCGTCCAGGGCGTGCCCGACGAGCACCTGCGCACTGTGCAACGGCCGCGCCGCGGCGTCCGGCGGAAGGACACGGGCCATCTCCTCGGCGGCCTCCGCGTAGTTCCACAGCCCGTCCGTGCAGACCACCACCACACCGGGGCGGTCCGGCTTGAACGAGGCGGTGTGCGGGTCCAGTTCATAGGCGTCCGCGCCCAGCCACCCCGTGATGGCGTGGGCCCGCTCGTCGGCGTAGGCGTCGGCCTCGCTCATCAGGCGGGCCGCCACCATCTGCGCGGCCCACGAGTCGTCCTCGGTGAGCCGGGCCGGGGCCGCCGTACGGTCGTCGGGCACCCAGTAGGCGCGGCTGTCGCCGACCCAGCCCACCACGAGCAGACCGCTCGCCGAGACCGCCCCGACCAGCGTGCAGGCCGGCGCGTTCTGATGGCGGTGCGCATCGTGTCCGAGGGCCTGACCGGGCTCCTGCGCAAGGGAGTTGACGGACTCGGCGGCGGCCAGGATCGCGTCGTGCATGGCCTGCTGGGGGTGGGTGCCCTGGGGCAGCGCCGAGAGCAGCGACTCGTTGGCGGCGGCGGCCGCCGCCGCGGACGCCTCGTCGGGACGGGTCGCCGACGACACCCCGTCGCACACGATCGCCACCACGGCGGGCGAACCGTCCGGCAGCGCCGTCGAGGACAGCGCGAAGGAGTCCTCGTTGCGGTGGTGGCGCAGCCCGCGGTCGCTCACCGCGCACACCGAGTCGAGCTCCTGCTCCATGTGGTCGCGCTCGCGCGGCTGGGCGTGCCCGCAGTTCTCGCAGTACCCGTCGTCGTCGACCCGCCCGGCCCGGCAGGCCACGCACACCTTGGCGCCCGGCGCGGGGGGCCGGGCCACATGGGTGTCCGGGTCGGGCTCGGCGGCGCGCGGGTCGGGCGCGGGCAGCGGGTACTCCTCGGCCGCGCCGCCGGCGGCGGCCGGGGCCGGCTCGTCCGTCCTTACGGAGGGCGCGAGTTGGGGCTCGCCGCCGCCACCGAGGGGCGACGCCATCTCGATGGTGGGATGGTCCAGCGGCGGCTCGGGCACGGCCGACAGGTCGTACCCGCAGGCCCCGCAGAACAGGTCGCCCGTCTCCAGCGGCTCTTCGCAGCCGGGGCAGGCGGCGAGCTGATGCGTCTGCGACATCGTCACACCCAGGTCCGGGGGCGGAATCGGTTGGCCCGTTCCACCAGGTCGATCCTTTCCTCGCCACGCTGTGCGAGCCGGGCGAGCACCCGGTACGAACGTTCCAGACCGAAGCGCAGGCCCCGCTCGTCGACTTCGCTGCCGAGCAGTACGGTCCTTCCCTGCCCGGCGCCGGTGCTCCCCGACAGTACCCAGTCCAGGGCGGTGCCCAGGACCTCGGTGGCCAGCTGTTCACGGCGTACCGCGTCGAGACCGAACGCGTCGAGCGCCTCGACCTGGGCCGCGGCCGCCAGGAGATCCTCGTACAGCGGGTCCTGCGGGGACCTGCTGCGCAGCCGCGCCCGGACCGCCGCGACGCGCGCCGCCGTGTAGTGGATGGAGGACTCCGGCACGGATTCCAGCGTCCGTACGGCGCCGGTGCGGTCCCCGGCGGCGAGCTGCACCCGGGCCAGGCCGAAGGCGGCGCTGACGTAACTGAGGTCGGTCGTCCACACCAGGCGGTAGTACTCGGCGGCGTTGTCGAGCTGGCCGAGCACCTCCGCGCACACCCCCAGCGCCAGCTTGGGCGCGGGCTCACCGGGAAACGCGTCGTAGATCGCGTCGAAGGACAGCGCCGCGTTCTCGTTGTCGCCGGCGGTCAGCGAGGCGAGCCCCCGGTACCAGACCACCCGCCAGTCGTCCGGGTGGTCCGCCTCCAGGGCGTCGAGTGCCTTGCCCGCCGAGACCCGCTCGTCCATGTCGAGCCGGGCCCGCAGCTCGCGCAGCCGGAGCTCGATGGAGTGGGCCGGCGCGGAGCGCAGCGCGGTGATCAGCTCGGCGGGGGCCGCGGCCATCAGGCCCGCGAGGAACCCCGCGTTGGGGTCGCTCGGGTCCACGTGCGGCACCGGCAGCGCGAGCGCGGTGGTGCGCGGGTCGAGAGGAGCGAGCAGGGGCATGCCCTGCCCGGAGCCGGGGGTGCCTTCACTGCGCGGCACCGGGATGGCGCCCTGTGTGGCGGGGTGGGGCATGCCCGGGGTGGGGGGCGCGAGGGCGGGCACCGGCGGCGCGCCCGCCGGGACGGCGGCCCGCGCCGGGTCCGGGGACAGGGCCACCGCCGGGGCCCGTCCCGTGGCGAGCGCCTTGCGGGCGCGTCTGCCCACCGGCGCCGCCCGCGATCCGAGCCGCGAGACGTCCCCCTGGTGCTCGGCGAACAACTTGGTGTCGGTGACGCGCAGTTCGCTGCCGAACAGCGTCGAGAGGGCGGGCCGGGGGCGGCCCGTCTGGAGCGCCACGACCTCGCGCAGCACACCCGTCAACTGCTCGGCCATCTCCTGCGCCGAGGCGAACCGGCGCGCCGGGTCCGGGTCGGTGGCCCGCACCAGGAGCCGGTAGAACGACTCGTAGGTGCGGAACACGTCGATGGTGTCCGGGTCGGGCAGGCTGTCCGCGTAGACGTTGGTGTAGCCCTGGAAGTCGAAGGTCAGCACGGCCAGGGTGCGGGCCACCGTGTACAGGTCGGAGGCGACCGAGGGGCCGGCCTCGGCGACCTCGGGCGCCTGGTAGCCGACCGTGCCGTAGATCGCGGACTCGTCGTCGTCCATGCGGCGCACCGCGCCCATGTCGATCAGCTTGAGCTGGTCCTCGGTCTGGATCGCGTTGTCGACCTTGAAGTCGCAGTACAGCAGGTTGCGGCTGTGCAGATGGCCGAGTGCCTCCAGGGCCTCGATGCCGTAGGCGCAGGCCTGCTCCACGGGCAGCGGGTCACGCTTGCCGATGGTGGTGCGCCGCTCGTTGGCTATCTCCTTCAGCGACTTGCCGCCCACGTACTCCATGACGATGTAGCCGTCGAGCGAGCCGGTCCGCTGGTCGAGGTGCTCCACGAAGTTGTAGATCCGCACGATGTTGGAGTGCTCGATCTCGGCGAGGAAGCGCCGCTCGGAGATCGCCGCCGCCATCGCGTCCTGGTCGCCGGTGTCGAGCAGGCCCTTGAGGACCACCCAGCGGTCGGAGACCGCGCGGTCCACGGCGAGGTACACCCAGCCGAGGCCGCCGTGCGCCAGACAGCCCACCACCTCGTACTGGCCGTGCACGATGTCGCCCGCGCGCAGCTTCGGCACGAACGAGTACGGATGGCCGCACTTGGTGCAGAAGCCCTCCGTGCGCCCGGGCCGGTCCCCGCGCGAACGGCCCACCTGCGCCCCGCAGTCCGAACGCGAACAGAACCGTTTGCGCTCGGGGACCTCGGGGTGTTCCATCACCGCCGAGCGCGGGTCGGGGCGCGGCACCCCCGGCACCGACACCAGGCCCGCGCCCAGCCTGCTGCGCGCCGAGGTGTTCGCCGCCGAGCCCGAGCTGCGCACCGACACCGAACGCGAGGTGGAGGCGCCGGACAGCGAGGACAGGCGCCCGGAGACCGAGCGCCGCGAGGTCGAGGACCGCGAGGAGCGGGAACTGCGCGCCGAGGAGCGCGAGGACTGCGAGGCGGAGCGGTGGCCGCCGCCGGTGATGCCGGTCGGCGGCGACGACACCATGCCCGTCGGCGACACGACCGGGGCGAGCCCGCACAGGTCGCAGTACAGCTCGCCGCCGCCCATGTCCTCGTACGAACCCGCGCAACCGGGGCGCTGGCACCGGGTGTTCTCGCTCACGAATCCCCCCTCTGGTCAACGGGTCCGGATTCTCTCGGGACCAGGACGTCCGCGGCCGCCCGCTGGTAGCGCAGCACCGCCTCTTCGGCGACGCGCAGATCGCAGGGCGCCGACCACAGCATCCGGCGGGCCGCGTCGTAGCGCTCGATCAGGAACGGGTCCTCGGCCATGCCGTGCCGGGCGACCTTCGCCTTGTACGCGTCGAGCCGGCCGCGCAGCTCCGCGCGGACCGCGAGCGGCGCGGTGACCGCCGTCAACGACTCGCGGGCGCGCAGGAGTTCGTTCTCGGCCTCCTGTTCCAGGGACTCCAGGAGCGGCGAGAGCCGGTGCCACTGGGAGTGCCTGCGGTATTCGGCGGCGGTGGCGAGCTGTTCCTGGAGCGCGATGGAGGGGCCGCTCACGGCGGGCACCTCGCTGGCGGCGATCTTCGCGAGCACCTCGCCGCGCGCCGAGCGGGCCTCGGCCAGGGTGCGGTCCGCCCGCGACAGCACGTCGCGCAGCTTGATCAGGCGCTGCTCGGCATCCTGACGGACCGTCAGGACCGCGTCGATCTCGCGCCGTACGTCCTCAAGGGCGCGCGCCGCGCGGTCGTAGCGGTCGGTGTCGGGCCGGCCGCCGCCGGGCGCCGAGCTGCCCGGCGCGGGCACCCAGAACGCGAGCGGATCGGCGATCACCTGGGCGCGCAGCCCGGCCAGTTCGGCCGTGATCGACTCCAGGTCGTCGCCCGAGGGATGTTCCCCCGGCCGCACCCCCACCGAGTGGGCGAGGCCCCGGGTGCGGTGCAGCTCGGCGGCGAGGAGGTCTATCCGGGCGGGCAGCGCGGACCACACCGTGTCGGCGGCCACGACCAGGTCGAGCGAGCGCGCGTACAGCTCGTTCATCCGGTCGACCAGCTCGCCGAGCGTGAAGCGTTCGGTGAGCTTCGCGGGCCCCCCGGCCAGTGTCGGAGCGCCGTGCAGGGCGGCGCCCGAGAGCGTCACGGACTCGCCGCGCAGCCGCTCGGTCAGCTCGGCCAGATCCTCCCGGCTGGGCCAGCGCCGCCGTTCGCGCAGCTCACGCGCCGCCTCCAGGGCCGCCGTGTACGCGTCGAAGTACGCCCACAGCAGGGTGATCGACTGCTCGGTGGCCGCCCAGCGCTCCTTGGTGACGCCCGTGAGGGCCGCGCCTTCCAGGAGCCGGCGTCCGGCGTGGTCCTGGAGGGCGAGCAGCGAGGTCTCGACGGCCTCGTGCTCCGCGTCGAGGCGCGCCAGGGCACGGTCCACCTCGTCCCGGTCCATGACCGGCCCCGGGGGTCCCCCGGTGGAGCTGGGGGAGGATCCCGCGCCCATCGATCACCTCTCCGCTCTGTGGTACGCCTGTGCCGTCAACTGGCTCATCCTGTCCGGTACTTGGGGGCGGGCGGCCCGGATATGCCGGGCAGGTCGGCGGCGAGCCACTTGCGGTACGCCGTCATCCACGGGCTGCCCGCGCCGCCGCCCCGGTAGTCCACCAGGACCTGGTTGATCCGCCGGACCAGATCGGTGTTGCCGAGCTTGACGGCCGCACCGTAGTACTCGGTGGTGAACGGGCTGCCCTTGAGCTGCACCGCGGGGTCCTGGGCGGCCTGGCCGGCGGCCAGCGCGTTGTCGGTGACGACCGCGTCCACCAGGTTCTGCTGGAGGCGCACCAGGCAGTCCAGTTGGTTGGGGACCGTGAAGTCCTGGTAGTCGGCTCCGTGCGCGTCGGCCTTGAGCGCGTCGAAGGCGGTGGAGCCCGCCGCCACGCAGACCCGCTTGCCCTTGAGGGAGTCGTCGAAGCCGGTGATGGCGGACGCCTTGGGCGCCAGCACCTGCTGGCCCGCCTCGAAGTAGGCGGTGGAGAACGACGCCTGCTTGATGCGGGAGCAGTTGACGGTCATCGTGCGCACCACGACGTCGACCGTGCCGTTCTGGAGGGCGGGGATGCGCTGGCTGGTGGGGATGGCCCGGTAGATCACCGCGTTCTCGTCCCCCAGGATGTTCTTCGCGATCGCCTTCACCAGGTCGATGTCGAAGCCTTCCAGGGTGCGGGTCGCGGGATTGCGGTAACCCCAGCGGAAGCTGTTCTGGTCGACGCCCGCGATCAGCTTGCCGCGCTGCTTGATGGCGTCGATGGCGGGGCCGTCCGCGTTCGCCGCGGGCAGGCTCGCCTCCGGGTCCTTGCAGTCGTCCGCCTTGGCCCGCACCGCCCCCGCGGTGCCCGGGCCCGCGAGGCCCGCCGCGGCCGCCTCGCCGCCGTGCCGGGTCAGCGGGACCAGCGCCCCGGCCGCGAGGGCGAGCGCGAGCGCCATGCCGGCCACCCCGCCCCAGCCGCGCAGCCGCCCGCCCGTGCGGCGCGGAACGGGCCGGGCCCGGCCGGGTGTGTCGGTGCCGGACCCGGCCGGGCGTGCCGGGTCCGCCGAGCTCTTCGCGCCGCTCATCGCGACCCCTCTCGCCCATCCGCCGCTGCTTGCACGTCCCTTGCCGCTGTCCATGGCGCTCACCTGTACTCCGCGAGCCTGCGGCTGATGCCGACGCCGGCGGCGGCCGCCGCGAGCACCGCGAGCAGGGCCGCGCCCAGCGGCAGCCCCGTCAGGGCGCCGTGGCCGTCGGAGGCGGCCGTGGTGAACTGGCGCTGCTCGTGGGCGATCGCCGAGTCGAGCTCCTTGTCCACCTGGTCGAAGCACTCGCCGGTGGAGCCCTTGGCGCCGAGGACCTGGGTCAGCGCGCCGTCGTAGTCACCGCTGTCGTCCGTCCTGCGGGCCGACGTGTGGCGTTTTTGCCACTCCTCCATGTCGCCGACCGCCTTGGCCACCGGGGTCTTGCCCGCGTCGTCGTCGGCGAGGCTCCTGGCGGCGGCCAGTCTGCCGGACAGGGACGCCATCTCCTTGCCGAACTCCGCCTCGTACAGGTCCTTGCCCTCGCGGGTGAGGACCGCGCCGCGGGCCACCAGGGTCAGGTTCTCGTTGGCACGGGCCTGGAGCGAGCTGATCCGGGCGTCGTTGAGGACCTTCAGGGACTCCTGGCCGTGCGCGCGCGAGGTGGACAGGTCGGAGGTCGCCACCGCGTGGCCCACCACCAGCCACAGCAGCACCACCGTGGAGGCCGCCGTCGCGGCGAGCAGACCGTGGTTGAACACCCGGTTGGTGCGCAGGTAGTTGCGGCGCTGGACCCATACCAGGCCGCCGAGCGCCACCAGGCCGAGCACCGTCGAGGCGTACGGCCAGGTGTCCGCCTGGTCGTAGTCGTCGTAGAGGCGCCCCGTCTCGGCCTCGTACAGCTTCTGGGCCGCGGGCAGCAGGCTGGTGCTCATCTTCTGGTTGGCGAAGCGCAGATAGGCGCCGCCGACCGGGAAGCCCTGCCGGTTGTTGGCGCGCGCCTGCTCGACCAGGCCGTTGTAGAGCGGGAGTTGCTCGTTGAGAGTGGCTATCTGCTGGGCCGACTCGGCCGAGCCCGTGGTGTTCGCGGCCGCCTTCACCAGGAGGCGGGAGGCGGTCGCGATGTCCGTGTCGTAGCGCTTGCGCACGTCCAGCGGTTCCTGGCCGCCGGCCAGGAACCCGCTCGCCGCGGCCGTGTCGGCGTCGGCGAGCGAGCGGTAGATGGAGGCCGCGTCCGCGCTCAGCGGCTGGCTGCGGCTCACCACGTCGCCCGCCGCGGCCGAGCGGTCGGATACCTCCCAGGCGGTGACGGCGCCGAAGGCCACCACCAGCACCGCCACGACCGCACCGATCAGCCAGAGCCGGCCCGGCTCGGTCGTCGCGGCCGCGCGCACCCGGTCGCGGACCTCGGCCAGGCCCCGCTGCGGGCCGGGGCGCGGCGTGCCGGGTCGCGGCTGCGCCGCGGGCCGGGCCGCGGGCTCCCGCACCCCCGGTTCGCGCACGTTCGGCGGATTCGCCACCTGACCTCCCCCTCGGTCGCTGCGTAGGCAGTATGGCCGCAGGGACCGACAACCATCCAGGGTTGTCTGGATCTTGTTACCTGCCGTCGCGCGCCCCGTGCCCCTGCCCCACGTCCCCACCATGTATACGCGGTGGGGATCCATTCGGTTCCCCGCGGGCGGGGGCGGTCGCCGGGGGAGCTCAGGCGTACTGCCGGCGCAGGCGCGCGTACGCCTCGGCGGGGGCCGACAGGTGGTCGAGACCGAGCAGCGCCGCGCCGAGCACGGGGGAGGTGGTCACCACCAGCGGCTCCGCCTTGGGCGCCCGGGCCGCCAGCAACTCCCGTACGCGGTCGTCCAGTTGCGGGTGGCGGGCGGCGAGCACACTGCCACCGAGCAGCACCGGCGTCGCCACCTCCAGCAGGCCGAGCCGGCCCAGGGCGACCGTCGCCAGCGCCACGATCTCCTCGGCCTGCCGGTCGACGAGGGAGCGCGCCACCGCGTCCCCGGCCGCCGCGACCTCGAAGAGGACCGGGCTCAGCTCGTGCCGGCGCGCGAGCGGGATCTTCTCCAGATGCAGCGCCTCGATCAGCTCGTACATCGAGGTGAGCCCGAAGTGGGCGGGCAGCGCGGCGGCGAGCGCGGTCGGCTCGCCGCGGCCGTCCTCGGCGCGCGCCGCGAAGAACAGGGCCTCCTCGGCGAGCCCGCCGCCCCCGCCCCAGTCCCCGGAGATCTTCCCGATCGCCGGGAAGCGGGCGGTGCGCCCGTCCGGGGTCATGCCGACGCAGTTGATGCCCGCGCCGCACACCACCGCGACACCGCTCGGCCGGGCGCCGCTGGGCAGCCCGGCGCGCAGGATCGCGAAGGTGTCGTTGTGGACCCGCACCGAGTCCCCCCAGCCGCGCGTCTGGAGGGCGGCGGCCAGCTCCCGCTCCTCGACGGGCAGATCGGCGTTGGCCAGACAGGCCGAGACATGCTCGACCCGCAGCGGCTCGGTGCTGCGGGAGGCGAGGTAGGCCTCCTCCACCGTGGTGGCCAGCATGTGCATGGCCACCTCGACGCCCACCGCCGGCGGCCGGAAGCCGCCGCCCCGCGCGGTGCCGAGCACCGTGCCGTCCGCACCGATCAGTGCCACATCGGTCTTGCTGTTGCCGGCGTCGATCGCCAGCACACTCATGCCCACGCGAGGTGCTCCCGGTTGTGCGCGATCAGCCGGTCGGTGAGCCCGTCGGCGTAGTCGTACTGCCCGACCAGCGGGTGCGCGAGCAGCGCCCGGAACACCCGGTCGCGCCCGCCGCGCAGGGCGGCTTCGAGGGCGAGGTCCTCATAGGCGGTGACGTGCGCGATCAGCCCGGCGTACAGCGGGTCCAGCGCGGGCACCGCGAGCGGGACCGCTCCCGTGGCGTCGACGCGGGCCGGGACCTCGATGACGGCGTCGTCCGCGAGGAAGGGCAGCGTTCCGTTGTTGTAGGTGTTCACGACCTGGACGGGACTGCCGGAGCCCGCCCCGCCGAGCAGGGCGGCCGCGAGGTCGACGGCCGCCTCCGAGTAGAAGGCGCCGCCGCGTTTGGCGAGCAGCGCGGGCTTCTCGTCCAGCGCCGGGTCGCCGTACATGGTGAGCAACTCCCGCTCCATGGCGGCCACTTCGGCGGCCCGCGACGGCTTGGTGCCGAGTTCGCGCACCACCTCGTCGTGGGCGTAGTAGTAGCGCAGGTAGTACGAGGGGACCACGCCGAGCCGGTCGAGCACCTGGCGGGGCAGGCGCAGTTCGTCGGCGATGGTGTCGCCGTGCTCGGCGAGCAGCTTCGGCAGGACGTTGTCGCCCGCCGGGCCGCCCAGGCGCACCCCGAGCTCCCAGGTGAGGTGGTTGAGGCCGACGTGGTCCAGGTGGACCTCGGCGGGCGTCACCTGGAGCAGCGCGGCGAACTTGCGCTGGAGGCCGATGGCCACGTTGCACAGACCGACCGCCTTGTGCCCGGCCTGGAGCAGGGCCCGGGTCACGATGCCCACCGGGTTGGTGAAGTCGATGATCCAGGCGTCGGGGTTGGTCCGGCGCACCCGCTCGGCGATGTCGAGGACGACCGGCACGGTGCGCAGCGCCTTGGCGAGGCCGCCCGCGCCGGTGGTCTCCTGGCCCACGCAGCCGCACTCCAGCGGCCACGTCTCGTCCTGCTGCCGGGCGGCCTGGCCGCCGACGCGCAGCTGGAGCAGCACGGCGTCCGCGCCCTCGACGCCCGCGTCCAGGTCGGAGGTGGTGACGATCTTCCCCGGGTGGCCCTGCTTGGCGAAGATCCGCCGGGCGAGCCCGCCGACCAGTTCGAGGCGGTCGGCGGCCGGGTCGACCAGGACGAGCTCACTGATGGGCAGCGTGTCCCGCAACCGGGCGAAGCCGTCGATGAGTTCGGGGGTGTAGGTGGACCCGCCCCCCACTACTGCGAGCTTCAATGCGATCAGCCCTTCACTCCGGTCAGCGTGACGCCCTCGACGAAAGCCTTCTGTGCGAAGAAGAAGACGAGGATCACGGGGGCCATGACCAGTACGGTCGCGGCCATGGTCAGGTTCCAGTCGGTATGGTGCGCGCCCTTGAAGGACTCCAGGCCGTAGCTCAGGGTCCAGGACGCCGGCGTGTCGGACGCGTAGATCTGCGGCCCGAAGTAGTCGTTCCAGGCGTAGAAGAACTGGAACAGCGCGACGGCGGCGATGCCGGGGCGCGCCATCGGCAGTACCACCTTGACCAGCGTCCGCAGCTCCCCGCACCCGTCGACCTTGGCGGCGTCCAGGTACTCGTTGGGGATGGTCATCAGGAACTGGCGCAGCAGGAAGATGGTGAACGCGTCGCCGAACGCCAGCGGGATGATCAGCGGCCACAGCGTGCCGGACAGGTCCAGCTGCTTGGCCCAGAACAGATACATCGGAATGATGATCACCTGCGGCGGCAGCATCATCATCGAGATGACCAGCATCAGCGACAGATTGCGGCCCCGGAAGCGGAACTTGGCGAGCGCGTACGCCACCGGCACCGAGGACACCACGCTGAGCACGGTGCCGAGCCCGGCGTAGAGCAGGGAGTTCTTCCACCAGCTCAAAAAGCCCGGGGTGTCGAAGACCCTGCGGTAGTTGGACCAGGCCCAGTCGTGCGGGATCAGGTCCCGGGTCAGCGTCTGCCGGTCGTCCATCAGGGAGGTGAGCAGCAGGAAGACGAAGGGCAGCACGAAGAACAGCGCGGCCGCGACGCCGAGCGAGTGCACCGCGATCCACTGGAGCAGTGCCTTGCGCCGGGCCACCTTGGCCGCCGGCGTGTCCGCCTGGGCCCTGGGTGTCTCCATCACATACGTCATGTCACTCACCTGCCTGGATCAGTCCGCCGCGGCGCTTCATGAGCAGCGCCGTGAAGGCCATGGAGAGGGCGAACAGGACCAGCGCGACCACACAGGCGGAGCCGTAGTCGAAGCGCTGGAAGCCCAGGTTGTAGACGAGCTGGGGCAGGGTCAGCGTCGACTTGTCGGGGTAGCCGGGCTCGAACGGCTGGCCCGAGTTGGCCAGCACCCCGGAGGCGACCTTGCCCGCCACCAGGGGCTGGGTGTAGCTCTGCATCGCCTGGATGACGCCGGTGACCACGGCGAACATCACGATCGGCGAGATGTTCGGCAGGGTGACGAAGCGGAACTTCTGCCAGGCGGACGCCCCGTCCAGCTCGGCGGCCTCGTACTGCTCCTTGGGTACGTCCAGGAGCGCGGCCATGAAGATCACCATGAGGTCGCCGACGCCCCACACCGCGAGCAGGGTGAGCGCGGGCTTGGACCAGGAGGGGTCGGTGAACCAGTCCGGGGCCGGGATGCCCACGTCGCCCAGGAGCGAATTGACCGGCCCGGTACCGGGGTTGAGCAGGAAGACGAAGCCGAGCGTGGCCGCGACCGGCGGGGCGAGGTAGGGCAGGTAGAACAGGGTGCGGAAGACGCCGACACCCGTTTTGATCTTGGTGATGAGCAGGCCCACGCCGAGCCCGAACACCACCCGGCAGGCGACCATCACGATCACCAGCCACAGGGTGTTGCGCAGCGCGGGCCAGAACAGCGGGTAGTCCTTGAAGACATAGCCCCAGTTCTGGAGGCCGTCGAAGGTGGCCGCGCCGAAGCCGTCGTAGTGGGTGAAGGAGAAGTAGACCGTGGAGATCAGCGGGTAGGCGAAGAAGACACAGAACCCGATCAGCCAGGGCGACAGGAACGCCAGTGTGCGCAGGGCCGAGCGGCGGTGCTTGGCGCGCAGTGTGTGCGTCGTGCTCATGGCAGTCCTACTTCGCCTGCGCGATCGCGGCGTCGATCTCCTGGGCGGTCTTGGCGAGCCCCGCCTTGATGTCGCTCTGCTTGCCGCTCTCCACTTCGTAGCCGAGGTTCTGGAGCGAGGTGATGTACTGCCCGCCGTTGACGGAGGCCGGTGTGGTGGTGGAGTTCGGGTTCTGCGCGATGTCCAGGAACGTCTTGAAGCGCGGGTCGAGCTGGAGCTTCGGCGACTTGAGGGCGTCCAGGGTGGAGGGCACGTTGTGGATGGCGTTGGCGAAGTCGACCACCGCGTCCGTGTTGGTGGTCATGAACTTGACCAGTTCCCAGGCCGCGTTCTGCTTCTTGGAGGTCGCGGCGATTCCCGCGATGGTGCCGGTCAGATAGCCCTTGCCGTGGGTGGCCCGCATGTCGTCCGGCACGGGCAGCGGGGCCACCCCGATCTCGAACTTCGGCTTGCTGTCCATCGCCATGCCCAGCCGCCACTCGCCGTCCATCGCCATGGCGACGCGGCCGGTGTTGAACGGGTTCTGGTCGCCGAACTCCGCGCCGAAGGTGGAGCGGTACTTCTCCAGCTTGGTGAAGCCGCCGAGGTCGTCGACGAGCTGCTTCTGGAAGGCGAGACCCTTCTCGAAAGCGGGGTCCTTGGCGATGTTCGACTTGCCGTCGGTGTCGAAGTACGTCGGCGACCACTGCGCCAGGTAGTGCTCGGTCGTCGTCTCGTAGCCGTGGTAGTCGGGCATGAAGCCGAGCTGCTCGTAGGAGTCGCCCTTGGCCTTGGTCAGCGCCTTGGCGTCCGCCGCGAACTGCGACCAGGTGGTGGGCGGCTCGGTGATCCCGGCCGCCTTGAAGGCGTCCTTGTTGTAGTAGAGCGCGTAGGAGTCGCCGAGGAGCGGCAGCGCGCAGCGCTTGCCCTGGAACTGGGTGTACTCGTTCATCGTCTTCGGGAACGTCTTCGCCGGGTCGATGCCGTCCTTCGCCAGGAAGGGGGCGAGGTCGACGAAGGCGTTGGACGAGCAGAACTTGCCGACGTTGTTCGTGGTGAACGACGACACCACGTCCGGGGCCGTGGAACCACCCGCGCGCAGCGCCTGGTTGATCTTGTCGTCGTTGATGTCGCCGACGACCTTGACGTGGATGTTGGGGTGCGCCTTCTGGAAGGCGTCCACATTGGCCTGGATGGCCTTGACCTCGTTGGGGGCGTTCCACCCGTGCCAGAAGGTGATCGTCGTCTCCTTGGACGCGTCGTCCTTCGTGCTGGTGTTGCTCTGGCCCGTGCAGGCGGAGGCGAACAGGGCTATCGAGGCGGTCGCGGCCAGTGCGACGGCCGACTTCCGGCGGAATGCGGGCATGGCGGTGTCTCCCGGGGAGGGGGCGGAGGGGATGGTGGGGCGGGGCGGTTCAGCGGGTGGTGTTCAGCGGGTGGTGTCGAAGACCTCGTCGCGGGTGGTGGCGAGGGCGGCCTCCAACGCCCCCCGCAGCACGGGGAGTCGGGTCACCTCGCCGATGACGAGCCGGGGGCGGGAGGCGGCCAGCTCGCCCAGCTCGCTCTGGACCAGCGCGCGCAGCGGCTCGCCCCCGGCGGAGATCAGCCCGCCACAGAGCACGACGAGCTCCGGGTCGAGCACGGCGACCAGCGAGGCGAGACCGGTCGCGAGTCCGGTGGCGAAGGCCTGGAGGAGTGCGTGTTCGGGGCCCTGGCCGGCCTCGGCGCCGCGCGTGATGAGGGCGGCGGCGACCTCGTTGGTGGCGCCGGTGGGGATGTCGTCGACGCCGAGTTCGCGGGCCAGACGCGGCAGCGCCTGGCCGCCGGCCAGCTCCTGGAAGCCGCCCGAGTTCGCCTTGGTGACATGGCGTACCAGGGGAGCGCCCGGCACCGGCAGGAAGCCGACCTCGCCCGCGCCCCCGGTGAAGCCGCGGTGCAGCCGGCCGCCGAGGACGAGGGCGGCGCCGAGCCCGCCCTCGTTCCACAGCAGCACGAAGTCCTCGTGCCCGCGGGCCGCGCCCAGACGCTGCTCGGCGATGGCGGCGAGGTTGACGTCGTTCTCGTACTCGACCGGCATCGGCAGCGCCGCGGCCAGTTCGTCGAGCAGGGTGGGGGAGTGCCAGCCCGGCAGGTGGGAGGCGTAGCGCAGCCGGCCGGTGCCGGGGTCGAAGGCGCCCGGGGTGCCGATGACGGCTCGGTGGATGCCGGCCCGCGCGAGGCCGGCCGCCTTCACCGCCCCGTCCAGCGCCTCGGTGACCTGGCGCACCACGGACTCGGTGCGGCGCCCGGGGGTGGCCACCTCGAACTCCCCGACCACGTTGCCCGTCACATCGGCGACGGCGGCGCGGATCCGCTGAGGCGTCACATCGAGACCCGCCACATGCGCCGCGCTCGCGTTGACCGCGTACAACTGGGCGTTGGGGCCCGGGCGGCCCTCGGTCGTGCCGGTGGCGACGACCAGGCCGGCGGCCTCCAGACGGGCGAGCAGCTGGGAGGCGGTCGGCTTGGAGAGCCCGGTGAGCTTGCCGATGCGGGTGCGTGAGAGCGGGCCGTGCTCCAGAAGCAGATCGAGCGCGGCACGGTCGTTCATGGCGCGGAGTACGCGCGGAGTTCCCGGGGTAGTACCGGCCACGACGGATCCACCTCCCCCTTCGCCACTTTCCCACATCACTGTTAGGAAAGTTTCCTATTCGTTGAGAGGAACGTAGGGCGCGCGTCATCGGCGCGTCAATGGGGGAGGGGGGCGGCTATCAAAGCGTTATCCGGATGCCGGGTTCGGTCCACCCCGAATGGCACGGGGAGTGCAGTGGCGCCCCTGCCGGAGAGTTCCGGGAGGGGCGCCCTTTGTGTGGCGCGGCGGCTACGGCTACTTCGACAGGTTCGAACTCGCGCTGTTCGGGGCCGGGTTCGGGATCGGCGTCGTGGCCAGGGACTGCGGGGAGGTGGGGTTGGCCAGCGCCGAGGGGGCGGCGACGGCGGAGGACGGGTCCGTCATCGGGGGCTCCTCCGCCAGCGGGGGGCCGCCGACGATGCGGATGCCCGCCGCGTCCAGGGCGCGCTTGATCCGCCAGCGCAGCTCCCGCTCCACGCTGAGCGCCTTGCCCGGCATGGTCTTCGCCGAGACCCGGACCACCATCGAGTCGAGCAGCACCTCGTCGAGGCCGAGGATCTCCACCGGCCCCCACAGGCGCTCGTTCCACGGCTCGTCCTTCGCCAGGGACTCCGTGGCCTCGTTGATCACCGTACGCAGCCGCTCCAGGTCCTCGCTCGCGCGGACCCGGACGTCGACTCCCGCCGTCGCCCAGCCCTGCGACAGGTTCCCGATGCGCTTGATCTCGCCGTTGCGGACGTACCAGATCTCGCCGTCCGCGCCGCGCAGCTTCGTCACCCGCAGGCCGACCTCGATCACCTCGCCGGAGGCCACCCCCGCGTCGATCGAGTCGCCCACGCCGTACTGGTCCTCAAGGATCATGAACACGCCGGACAGGAAGTCCGTGACCAGGTTGCGGGCGCCGAAACCGATCGCCACACCCGCCACACCCGCCGAGGCGAGCAGCGGCGCGAGGTCGATGTTGAGGACGCCGAGCACCATCAGGGCGGCCGTGCCCATGATGAGGAAGGACGCCACCGAACGCAGCACCGAGCCGATGGCCTCCGAGCGCTGGCGGCGCCGCTCCGCGTTCACCAGGAGCCCGCCGAGCGCGGTGCCCTCGACGGCCTGGGCGCTGCGGTTCATGCGGTCGATCAGCTTCGTCAGGGCCCGGCGGACCAGGACCCGCAGGACCGAGGCGATGACGATGATCAGAAGGATGCGGAATCCGACGTACAGCCACGTCGACCAGTTCTGCTCCACCCAGCCCGCCGCCTCGGTGGCCGACTTCTGGGCGTCCTGAAGGGTCGCGGGTGTGGGCGGCGGCGATCCGTCGGCCAGGACGGCGGACCAGTTCACGGCAGGAACCTCCAGCGTTGCGGTGCCGGCGAAGGCGAGGGCAGACCCTCCACACTAACGGGGCAAGCCGGGTGCTCCGTTGACGTGTTCGAGGGAGAGCGGCGCCACGCCGGGGAAAGAAGGCGGTGTGGTCGAAAACACTCCGAGCCCGTTACCCGGACGTGGTGGCGCTTCGACCAGCCATGAGGAGAGACTGGAGAGCAGATCGTCCCGGCGCGAGCCACGCGCCGCCGGCGTAATAGGAGGCACCCGTGCCGCACGTCCTGGTCCTCAACGCGTCGTACGAGCCCCTCGGCGTCGTACCGCTCCGCCGCGCGCTCGTCCTCGTCCTCGAAAACAAGGCCGTGAGCCTGGAGGAGTCCGGCGCCTTCCTGCACAGCGCGACCCGTGCCGTCGCCGCGCCCAGCGTTGTGCGGCTCAAAAGATTCGTGCGGGTCCCCTACCGGGGGCCCGTTCCACTGACCCGCCGCGCCCTGTTCGCCCGGGACGGCGGCCGCTGCATGTACTGCGGTGGCGTCGCAACCAGCGTCGACCACGTCATCCCGCGCAGCCGAGGCGGCCAGCACGCCTGGGAGAACGTGGTCGCCGCCTGCCGGCGCTGCAACCACGTCAAGGCCGACCGCCACCTCATGGAACTGGGCTGGCGCCTGCGCCACCAGCCCGCCCCGCCCACCGGCCTGGCCTGGCGGATCATCGGCACCGGGCACCGAGATCCACGCTGGCTGCCCTACCTCCAGCCCTTCGGCGCGGACGACGCCCTGGCCCGGATCGACGGCATCTCCGCCTGACGCGATCCGGGCCTCGTCGTCCCCGGGCGCGGGGACGCGGTGGGTGACGGGCCCGTCACCCATCCGCCGAAGGCGTCGGTGCGAGGGGCCGATGTGTCTGGTATGCCTGGTGCGATGGACTGGGTACGAGCTTGTGTGCGGCGTTACGTCTGGCGGGCTGTTCGCTGGGTAGGGCATCCCTGTTCCTGCCCCCCATCGAACCTGGAGGCCCCCGTGGTCGCCACCGCACCCGAGCAACCGCTGACCAGCGAGCCCCCGATGGCCGACGCCGAGCCCCTCATCAGTGAACCCCCCATGGGCGAGACCGCCCCGCTGACCAGCGAGCCGACCCCGGTGGCCGCTGCCGCGGGGTTCTGAGGCCATGACCCTGGCCCGGCTCGCCGCCCGGCACGGCGTGGCCACGTCGTACTCCCCGTCGCCGGGCCTCACCGTGAACGTGCCCGACGCCACGGTCGTCGCCGTCCTCGCCGCGCTCGGCGTCGACGCCTCGACCCCCGCCGCGCTGCAACGGGCCCTGGCCGACGCCGAGGCCGCCGAGGCGAACCGGCTGCTGCCCCCGACGCTGGTGCGCCGGGGCGACGGACCGGTGCCGGGGCTCGGCGACGAGCTGACGGTCATCGGGACACCGGTCGATCAACTCCCGCTCGGCGTGCACCAGTTGGACGTACGCCACCGGGACGGCCGCACGGCGACCGCGACGCTGATCGTCGCGCCCCCGGCCGTGCCGCAGCCCCCGGGCCGCACCCACGGCTTCCTCGTCCAGCTCTACTCCCTGCTGTCCACCCGCTCCTGGGGCATGGGCGACCTCGGCGACCTCGCGGAACTCGCCGCGTGGTCCGGCCGTACGCTCGGCTCCGGGTTCGTGCAGGTCAACCCGCTGCACGCGGCCGTACCCGGAGCGCCGACCGACCCGTCGCCCTACCGGCCCTCCTCGCGCCGGTTCCCGGACCCCGTCCATCTGCGCGTCGAGAACATCCCCGAGTACGCCCATGTCACCGAGCGCGCCGCACTCGACGAGCTGACCGAACGCGCCGCCGCGCTGCGCCAACGCGTGCTGTCCAAGGGCGAGTTGATCGACCGCGACGCGGTGTGGGAGGTCAAGCGCGAGGCCCTCGACCTGATCCACCGGGTGCCGCTCGCGCCGGGCCGCCGGGCCGCGTACTGCGACTTCCTCGCCGAGCAGGGCCAGGCCCTGGAGGACCACGCCACCTGGTGCGCGCTCGTCGAGCGGTACGGGCCGCACTGGCGGCGCTGGCCCGAGGGGCTGCGCGACCCCCGGTCCGCCGCGACCGCCCGCGCCCGGCGCGAACTCATCGACCGCGTCACCTTCCACTCCTGGCTCGCCTGGCTGACCGACACCCAGCTCGCCGAGGCCCAGCGCGCGGCCCGCGAGGCCGGCATGCCGGTCGGCGTCGTCCACGACCTCGCGGTCGGAGTCCACCCCGAGGGCGCCGACGCCTGGGCACAGCAGGACGCCTTCGCGCCCGGCATGTCCGTCGGCGCGCCCCCCGACGCCTTCAACCCGCACGGCCAGGACTGGGGCCTGCCGCCCTGGCGCCCCGACGTGCTCGCGGCCCGCGGTTACGCCCCCTACCGGGGACTGCTCCAAGGCCTGCTGCGCCACGCGGGTGCCCTGCGCATCGACCACGTGATGGGCCTGTTCCGGCTGTGGTGGGTGCCCGAGGGGCATCCGCCCACCGACGGCACGTACGTCCACTACGACGCCGAGGCGATGCTCGCCGTCCTCGCCCTGGAGGCGCACCGGGCGGGCGCCGTCGTCATAGGGGAGGACCTCGGCACGGTCGAACCCGGCGTACGCGAGGCCCTCGCCGAGCGGGGGGTGCTCGGCACCTCGGTCCTCTGGTTCGAACGCGACTGGGCCGGCGGCGGGCGCCCGCTGGACCCCGCGTCCTGGCGGTCCGGCTGTGTGGCCACCGCCACCACCCACGACCTGCCCTCCACCGCGGCCCGCCTCACCGGCGAACACGTCCAGCTCCGCCACCGCCTCGGCCTGCTCGCCGGCCCGCTCGTCCAGGAGCAGGGCGCGGCCCGCGCGGAGGTGGCCGAATGGCTGGTCCACCTCGAACGCCTCGGCCTGCTCCCGGACGGCCCCGGCGACGAGGAGGCCGAGATCCAGGCCGTCTACCGCTTCCTGCTGCGCACCCCGGCGCGGATGGTCGGGGTGTGGCTGCCCGACGCGGTGGGCGACCGCAGGCCGCAGAACCTGCCGGGCACCTGGGACCAGTACCCCAACTGGCGTCTGCCGGTGGCCGGCCCCGACGCGCAGCCGCTCACCCTGGAGGCGATCGTGGCCTCGCCCCGGCTGCACGCCCTGATGCGGGTGTTCCGGGGGGGTGGGGGGGAGTTCTGAGGGGTGCGCCGGTGGGGGTGCGGCCCGTACGGCACCCCCGGGCGCGCGGGCCGCGCGGGCGTTCGCTACGTTTGCACCGTGGACAAGAAGAACGCCCTGCGCGCCGGCGCCGTAGCAGCCGGTACGACGCTGATGATGCTGCTCATGTCGTCCCCGGCGCTTGCGCTCACGCGCGATGACGGTGACGATCCGGGGGCCGGTCTGAGCGTGATCGACACGATCGGTCTGTTCGTGGTCGCGCCGATCGCCCTGTTCGCGATCATTGCCGGTCTGGTCATGGTCCTGGACAAGTCCCGGAAGCCCGCGACGAAGGCGTAGCCGCCCCCGCCCCTCACCCGTTCCGCCCCCGCGAGGGGGTGGCCCGGGCGCGCCCCGTTACCCTGGGGCTCCGCCCCAGACCCCGGGGTGTTTTCCCACCCACCCGCCCGTGCGGCGGGGTTGCCGGTTCCGGGCCCCCTGGGGCTCCGCCCCAGACCCCGTTCGCGCCTTAAGGGCGCTCGTCCTCAATCGCCGGACGGGCTGAAATGCCCGGTGCGGGCCAGCATCAGTACCGCTAAGGGGCGCGGGGAACTGCGCGACCAGCCACGCACGGCCCGCAGACCGAAGGGCTTTCAGGGGCGCGGGGAACTGCGCGAGGAGCGACCACGGTCCGCAGGATCGAGCAGGTTAGGGGCGCGGGGAACTGCGCGAGACGCGGGCTCGGTCCGCGGTCGGCCGGGGTTTTGGGGGTGCGGGGAACTGCGCATAGGGATTTGGGCCGCAGGGGCGAGGGAGTTCAGGGGCGCGGGGAACTGCGCAAAAGGGGGCACAGCCCGCGGGGGTGAATCAGTGCGCCGCCAGCAACTTCCTCAGCAGGGTGGACAGTTGGGCAGACTCCGGCTCCGTCAGCGCCGCACCCAGCACCTCCGCCTGCACCGCCAGCCCCGCCGTCGCGGACTCGTCCACCAGCCGCAACCCCCGCTCCGTCAGCGTCACCCGAAGCCCCCGACGGTCCGTCGGATCGGGGCTGCGGGCCAGCAGGCCCGCCCGCTCCAGCTTGTCGAGGCGCCCCGTCATGCCACCCGTCGTGAGCATCAGGGTCGCCGAGAGCTGCCGGGGTGACAGCGTGTACGGCTCGCCCGAGCGCCGCAGCGTCGCGATGACGTCGAACTCGCCGCGCCCGATGCCGAACCGCGCGTACTCCTTCTCCATCCGGTCGCCCATGGCGCGGGCGATGCGGTAGATCCGTCCGTACACCGCCATCGGCACCGTGTCGAGGTCCGGGCGGACCGCGGCCCACTGGGCGGTGATCGCGTCCACGGCGTCCGAGGAGACGTCGGCCGACCGGGGCGTCGGGGGCACGGGAGTGCTCTTCGGCGGATTCATGGGTTCCAGTATCCGAGCGTGGTCGGTCGGGCGCAAGAAAGTTGCTTGACGGAAAGTAGCTTAGGGGTAAGCTACTTTCCGTCAAGCGAAAGGCTCGCCCGCGCACCACCGCCTCGCCCCCGGAGTCCCCATGCGTACGTTCCGCAACCGCACCCGCACCCCGCGCATACCCGGAGAACGCCGCATGCTCGTCGCCATGGCGGTCGACGCGACCGGTTCGGGGATGTACGTACCGTTCAGCCTGGTCTTCTTCCACCACGTCACCGGGCTCTCGTTCGCCACCGTGGGCCTGGTCCTCACCGTCGTCGGGCTCCTCGGGCTGGGCGCGCTGCCGGTCGCGGGGGCCGCAGTCGACCGGTACGGAGCCCAGCGCGTGCAGCTCCTGCTGTACGGGGTGCGCGGCGCGGGCTTCCTCCTCTACCCCTTCGCCCACTCCCTGCCCGTCTTCACCGTCGTCGCGCTCGCCACCGCCTTCGGTGACCGGGCCTTCCCCGCCGTGCAGCAGTCCCTCATCGGCGAGGTCGCCCAGGGCGCCGACGGGGACCGGCTCCAGGCCTCCTCGCGCGCCCTGCGCAACGGCGGCCTCGGTGCGGGCTCGCTGCTCGCCTCCCTCATCGTCGGGTTCGGCGGGAACGCCGGGTTCACCGCGGCGGCCTGGCTCAACGCGGCCAGCTTCGCGCTCGCCGCCCTCCTGATGCGGGGCGTGAAGGCCGAGCGGCGGGCGCCCGTCGCCGACGAGGTCCTCCCGTCCGCGGGCTACCGCCAGGTCTTCGCCGACCGGCCCTTCCTCGGGCTCACCGCCGCCAACTTCCTCAACTCCCTTGGGTACGCGGCCCTTTCGGTGCTCTTCCCGCTGTACATCACCACCTGGCTGCGCGGACCCCAGGCCCTCACCGGCACCGCGTTCACGCTCAACACCGTGATGTGCGCGGCCGGCGGGGTCGTGGTCGCCGCCCGCGTCCGCTCCCGCGGCGCCCGCCGCACCCGCTCCACGGCGCTCGGCTCGCTCCTCTTCGCCGCCGCGTTCGCCGCGCAGATCGTGCTCGGTACGTTCCGGCCCGGCTCGGGACTCGTGCTCGCCGGGGCGCTGCTGCTCATCGTCGCTCTCTATACCCTGGGCGAACTCGTCCACAGCCCGTCGGCGGGGGCGCTGTCCGTCGCCGCCGCACCCGAGGCGCTGCGCGGGCGCTACCTCGCCGCGTACCAGCTCTCCTGGTCGCTGTCCGCGGCCCTCGCCCCCTCGCTCTTCACCGCTTTGATGGCGGTCGACGGGCGGCTGCCGTGGGCGCTGCTGGTCGTCACCTCGGTGGTGGCGGCGGCGATCGTGGTGCGTCTCGAGCGGGTGCTGCCGGGCGGTGCGGTGCGGGTCGTTCCCGCCGGGAGGGGGGTGCGGGTCGCTGTCGCCGCCGGCTGAATCCCCCTCGCCACACCCCTCCCGGACAGGAACCCACGCCATGAACAACAACCGCCTCGTCACCGTCGCCCTCACCGCCCTCGCGCCCATGTCCTGGGGCTCCACCTACTTCGTCACCACCCAATTCCTCCCCGCCGACCGGCCGTTGTTCACCGGCATGATGCGGGCGCTGCCCGCGGGGCTCGCACTGCTCGCGCTCACCGGACGGCTCCCGCGCGGGGACTGGTGGTGGAAGGCCGTGGTGCTGGGCGCGCTCAACATCGGGGCGTTCTTCCCGCTCCTGTTCCTCTCCGCCTACCGGCTGCCCGGTGGCATGGCCGCGGTGATCGGGTCGGTGGGACCGCTGTGGGTGGCGGGGCTCGCCGCGCTGTTCCTGGGGGAGAAGCCGACCCTGCGGACCCTGCTCACCGGCATCGCCGCCGCGCTCGGCGTCAGCCTCGTGGTCCTCAAGGCGGCCGGCGCGTTCGACACGATCGGCGTCGTCGCCGCGCTCGGCTCCTCGGCCTCGATGTCCGCCGGAACCGTGTTCACCAAGCGCTGGGGGCGCCCCGAGGGGACCGGTCCGCTGGTCATGACCGGCTGGCAGCTCACCGCGGGCGGGCTCCTCATCGCGCCGATCGCCTTCTTCGTGGAGGGTGCGCCGCCCGCGCTCGACGGACGCAACATCGCCGGGTACGTATACCTCGCCCTGGTGAACACGGCCGTCGCGTACTGGCTCTGGTTCCGCGGCATCGGCCGGATGACCGCGACCTCGGTCACCTTCCTCGGCCCGCTCTCGCCGCTCACGGCCGCGGTGATCGGCTGGGCGGCGCTCGGCCAGGCCCTCGCTCCCGTACAGCTCCTCGGAATGGCGATCGCCTTCGGCGCCACGCTCGCCGGGCAGGCCGCGCCGAAGCCCCTGAAGGCCGCGTCCCCCTCGGACTCCTCCTCGCCTGCCCCGGCGGTGGCGCCGGCGGCCCCGGAGGCGCCGGAGATTCCGGACGGCCCGCAGGAGCCCGCCGGGCTCGCCAAGCTCCCGTAAGCCCGGACTGTCCCACGACTGTTCAGTTGTGCTGAAGATAAAAACCGTAAACATTCGATGGACGTGATGATTCGGTCGGTGCGACGGTAGGGGCACACCCCCCTCCCGTCGCACCGAAACGGAGTCATCGTGACCGTCCTGGACCGAGTCCGAGTCCGCAGCACACCGCGCGCCACCGCGGCCGACAGGGCGGGCGGGGCATCCGGGCTCGGGCTCGTCTTCGCCGCCGTCGCGACGGTCGTCTGGTCCGGGAGCTTCGTCGCCTCCCGGGCCCTGCACGACTCGGTGCCGCCCGTCCAGGCCGCCTTCTGGCGCTGGCTGATCGCCATCGCCGCCGTCGCCCCCTTCGCGCTGCGCGAGGTATGGCGTCAACGGGCCCTGATCTGGAGCCACTTGGGCTATCTGGCGCTCGCCTCGCTGCTCGGCATCGCCGTGTACAACACACTCGTCAACCAGGCCGGAACCTCCACCTCGGCGGGCAACATGGGCATGATCATGGCCGCCTCGCCGGTCCTGATGGCCGTCCACGAGCGTCTCACCGGAGGCCGGCTCGGCGCCCGGCGCACCGTCGGCCTGCTCGTCGCCGTGACGGGCGTACTGCTCCTGGTCGGCAAGGGATCGCTCGGTCTCGACCTCGCGCCCGGCGACCTGTGGATGGTCGCGGCGGCCCTCAGCTTCGCCTCGTACAGCGTGCTGCTGCGGCGCCGGCCGGCCGAACTCGGACCGCTCGCCTTCCTGTTCACCACCTTTGTGCTTGGCGCGCTCATGCTGGCTCCGGCGTACGGTGTCAGCCTGGCGGCCCAGGGCGGCTTCGCGGCGACGCCCGGCACCGTCGGCCCGCTCCTCTACGTGGGGGTGCTCTCCTCCGCCGTCGCCTTCTTCGCCTGGAACAAGGCAATCGCCCTGATCGGTGCCGCCCGCGCCGGAGTCGTCTACTACCTCCAGCCGGTCTGTGTGGCCCTGTTCTCCTATCCGCTGCTCGGCGAGACGACGGGCCCGGCCCAGCTCCTGTGCATGGCGCTGATCCTCGGCGGGGTCGTGCTCGGATCCCGCAGGTGAGCCACCCCGCGAAGGCGCCGGTATGTTGCGTCCCATGAGCGAGTGGGACATCAAGAAGCTGCACATCCTGCGGACCCTGCGCGAGCGGGGCACCGTGACCGCGACCGCCGAGGTGCTCCTGATGACGCCCTCGGCGGTCTCCCAGCAGCTCTCCAACCTCGCCAAGCAGCTCGGTGTGACCCTGCTCGAAGCGCACGGCCGACGCGTCCGCCTCACCGACGCCGCACACCTGGTGCTGCGCCACGCCGAGGTCGTCTTCGCCCAACTGGAGCGCGCGGACGCGGAGTTGGCGGGGTACTTGCAGGGGGAGGCGGGCGAGGTGCGGATCGGCGCGTTCTCCACCGCCGTGCCCGCCCTGG
Source organism: Streptomyces sp. ASQP_92 (assembly GCF_025399895.1). Classification (GTDB taxonomy): domain Bacteria; phylum Actinomycetota; class Actinomycetes; order Streptomycetales; family Streptomycetaceae; genus Streptomyces. The sequence goes on from NZ_JAODUA010000001.1 coordinate 391,319, forward strand.
TCGTGCCGGCCGTACGGGCCCTGCGCCACAGCCATCCGGCGCTTCAGGTACGGGTGCGGGAGGCCGAGGCGGCCGAGGCGTTCGAGCTGCTCTCGGCCGGGTCCGTGGACCTCGCCCTGTCCCTCGCGGCCCACGCGCCGAGCGCCCGGGACCCCAAGTTCGCGCTCCTTCCGCTGCTCGCCGACCCCCTCGACGTGGCCCTGCCCGCCGGGCACCCGCTCGCCGCCGAGCCGGGCCTGCGCCTCGCCGACCTGGCCCACGAGCCGTGGATCTTCGGCGGCAGCGGGCCCTGGTCGGAGATCACCACGGCGGCCTGCGAGGCGGCCGGCTTCGTCCCCGAACAGGCCCACAGCGCGGCCGGCTGGACCGCGATCCTGGCCATGGTGGAGGCGGGGATGGGGGTGGCCCTGGTACCCCGGATGGCGGCGGCCGACCGCCGGGCGGGGGTGACCACACGGATACTCAGCGCGGATCAGCCCCGGCGGCATGTGGTGGCGGCGGTTCGGCGGGGCGCGGAGGAGGGGCCCGCGGTGGGGCGGGTGCTGGGTGCGCTTCGCGAGGTTGCGGCTGGGCGGCCCGGCTAGCGGTCCGGCTGGCGCGCGGCGGTGGGTGCGGGCCCGCCGAGGTGTCCTTCTGCGCAGTTCCCCGCGCCCCTGAACCCGCTTCATCCTGCGGGCGGCGGTCGCTTCTCGCGCAGTTCCTCGCGCCCCTTGAACCCGCTTCATGCTGCGGGTGGTGGTTGCTTCTCGCGCAGTTCCTCGCGCCCCTTGAACCCCCTTGAGCCTGCGGGTCGTGGTTGCTTCTCGCGGAGTTCCTCGCGTCCCTATGTGCGGGGCTTCGCCCCGGCCTTGTGGTTCGGTGCGGGGTGTTTGTGGCTGGTCGCGCAGTTCCCCGCGCCCCTGGCAGGACCGGTGCGGGCCCGCATGGGCATCTTCAGCCCGTCGTGGGGGTCCCCCCTGGCCCTTAAGGCCTTGGGGGAGTTTGAGGACGAGCGCCCTTCAGGCGCGAACGGGGTCTGGGGCGGAGCCCCAGGAGGGCCGGAACCAACCAACCCCGCCGCACGGGCGGGTGGGTGGGCGAAGGTGCTTCGGGGTCTGGGGCGGAGCCCCAGGAGTCCCGGGGGGCTTTGATCCTTCAGGGGGTTGAGGTCAGGCGGGACAGTTCGGCGGGGGTCAGGGTCAGGGCACCGGCTGCGATGTTCTCGGTGAGGTGGGACAGGTCGCCCGTGCCGGGGATGGCCAGGACGTGGGGGCCGCGCTGAAGGGTCCACGCGAGGCGGACCTGGGCCGTGCTCACGCCCCGATCGCGCGCGACGGCCAGTACCTCGTCGCTCTCCGTGCCGCTCGCCCCCCGCTCACGGCCGCCTCCCGCTATCGCGTAGAACGGCACGAACGCGATGCCCCGATCCCCGCACAGCCGCAGCATCTCCTCCTGCTCGGCGGGCGCGCCGATGCCGTACGGATTCTGTACGCAGACGACGGGCGCGATGGCGAGGGCCTCGTCGAGGTGGGCGGGGCGCACATTGGACAGGCCCAGGTGCCGGATGAGGCCGGCCTCGCGCAGCTCGGCCAGCGCGCCGAAGCGCTCGGCGATCGAATCGGTGCCGACGATCCGCAGGTTGACCACGTCCAGGTGGTCCCGGCCGAGCTGGCGCAGGTTCTCCTCGACCTGCCCGCGCAGCGCCCGGGGCGTCCTGGCGTGCTCGCCCCATTCGCCCGAGGGGAGCCGGCAGGGACCGACCTTGGTGGTGATGACGAGATCGTCCGCGTACGGGGCGAGCGCCGTGTTGATCAGTTCGTTCGCGGAGCGCAGCGGCGAGAAGTAGAACGCGGCGGTGTCGAGGTGGTTCACGCCCAGCTCAACTGCCTTGCGCAGTACGGCGATCGCCGTCGCCCGGTCGCTGGGGACGGCGTCGGCGACCAGGGCCGCGCCCCGCTGCGGCAGCCGCATCGTGCCGAAGCCGATCCGGTTGACGGTCAGATCGCCGAGCTGCCAGGTGCCCGCGGCGGCCGCGGTGATCGTCTCAGAGGTGGTGGTCATGACGGGAGTCTGGCAGCGCGGGCGCGCGATGCCGCGAGATGGCCACAAGCTGCCAGCACTGTTCAGCTGGACTGAAGAGACCGTACGGAAACTTTCGATGGACGTGAGCGGTGGGGCGAGCGAAAGTCGGGGCATGACTCCTGCCGCCGAGAACGCCGAGAACGCGAAGAACGCCGAGACCGCCTCCGCCGTCGACCCGCACGCCAACGACGCCGCGCCCTACGGCGGCGGCGACCCGTACGCCGACTACCGCTCGGGCGACTTCGCTTTCACCGAACTCGTCGATCTCGCCGACCGCAGGCTCGGCGCCGGAGTCATCGCCGCCAACGACGAGTTCTTCGCCGAGCGCGAGAACCTCCTCGTCCGCGAGCGCGCCGTGTTCGACCCCGAGCACTTCGGACACAAGGGCAAGATCATGGACGGCTGGGAGACCCGCCGCCGTCGCGGGGTGGACGCCGACCACGTCTTCCCCGCCCCCGAGGACCACGACTGGGCGCTCGTCCGGCTCGGCGCGCCCGGCGTGATCAAGGGCATCGTCGTCGACACGGCGCACTTCCGCGGCAACTACCCGCAGCGGATCTCGGTCCAGGCCGCCGCCGTCGAGGGCTCGCCCAGCCCCGAGCGGCTCCTCGCCGACGACGTGAAGTGGGACGAGATCATCCCGCCGACGCCGGTGCGGGGCCATGCCGAGAACGGCTTCGAGATCACCACCGGCCGCCGCTACACCCACATCCGCCTGTGCCAGCACCCCGACGGCGGCGTGGCCCGCCTGCGCGTGCACGGCGAGGTCGTACCGGACCCGGAGTGGCTCGACACGCTGGGCACGATCGACCTCGTGGCGGTCGTCAACGGCGGTGCGTACGAGGACGCTTCGGACAAGTTCTACTCGTCCCCGACGCAGATCATCCTGCCCGGCACGTCCCGCAAGATGGACGACGGCTGGGAGAACCGTCGTCGCCGCGTCCGCGACACCAACGACTGGGTGCGCTTCCGGCTGGTCGCGCAGGGGGCGATCAGGGCGGTCGAGATCGACACGGCGTACCTCAAGGGCAACTCGGCGGGGTGGATCGCGCTGAGCGGGCGCAACGGTGAGACGGGGGAGTGGTTCGAGATCATCCCGCGTACGCGGCTCCAGCCCGACACCCTGCACCGGTTCCGCCTCCCCGCGCAGGCGGTGGCGACCCATGTCCGGCTCGACGCGTTCCCCGACGGCGGGGTGGCCCGGATGCGGTTGCACGGTGTGCTGACGGTGGAGGGTGCGGCCGAACTGCGGCGCCGCCACGCGGAGTTGACCGGCTGACCCCGGTCCGCTCGGCTCGGACTCCCGCCCGGCGGAACGGTTGCGCGTATGACGCCCGTCCGCCGGGCGGTTTTCATTCCCCACCCCGCCCCTTCCCGAAAGCCTCCGGCGGGTGGGGGTGCGGGGGGTGTGTTCGGGGGCTCCGCCCCCACACCCCCAGCGGGGGCTCCGCCCCCTGCACCCCGGGCGGGGGCTCCGCCCCCTGCACCCCCAGCGGGGCTGCGTGCTCTGCACCCCCGGGCGGGGGTTGTGCCCCCTGCACTCCGGGCGGGGGCTGCGGGCTCTGCACCCCCGGGCGGGGGTTGTGCCCCCTGCACTCCGGGCGGGGGCTGCGGGCTCTGCACCCCCGGGCGGCGGCGGCGCCCCCTGCACCCCCGGGCGGGGGCTGCGCCCCCCGCACCCCCGGGCGAGGGCTGCGCCCCTGCACCCCGGGCCAGGGCTGCGCAACCTGCACCCCGGGCGAAGCCCCCCGCACCCCCAGCAAAGCCCCCCGCACCCCCAGCGAAGCCCCCCCGGCCCCCATGGCCCACCGGATGCGCATCCGTCACGCGCACGCGAAGGCGCGCAGGTCTTCGGTGAGGCGGGTCGCGTGGGTTGCGAACAGGCCGTGGCCCGCGTTTTCGTAGACGCGCAGGTCCGCGCCCGGGATCAGGGCGGCTGCGCGGCGGCCCGTGAGGTCGAGCGGGGCCGAGGCGTCGGCGGAGCCGTGCACGACGAGGACCGGGCGGTCGATCTTCGCCAGTTCCGGTACGAGGTTCAGCGTGACCAGCAGGTCGTTGAGGGCCGTTCCGGCCCGGGCGGTCGCTCCGAGACAGCGGTCGACCATGTGCGCCACGTACGCGTCCGACACCGCGGGGCCCGGGAGGTGGCGGGCGAAGAAAGCGTCCGCCCCGTCGCTGAAGAACTTCGCCCGGTCCTTGCGGAAGGTCTCGTTGAACGCGCGCATACGCTCCGGATCCAGTCCCCCGGGATGATCCTGGGACCGGGCAGGACCCGGGGCGACCCCGCTGACGAGGACGGCCCGGGCCACCCGCTCACCCCCGCCGAGGGTCAGGTGGCGGACGACCTCGGCGGTGCCGAAGGAGTGCCCGACCAGCGTGACGTCGCGCAGGTCCAAGTGGTCGAGCAGCGCGCCCAGATCGCCGGCCAGCGTATCGAGGTCGAAGCCGTCCCAGACGTCGTCCGACCTCCCATGGCCCCGGCGGTCGAGCCCGACGCACCGGAACCCCTCGGCCGCCAGCGGGAGCATCTGGTACTCCCACATCTCGGTGCCGAAGTAGGAGCTGCTGACGAAGACGAGGGCGGGGCCGCTCGCCGGACCGTAGTCGACGAAGTGGAGGCGGGTGCGATCGGTCGTGGACGTGAAGTACGGCATGACTGGGTCCCCTCCGTGGGGTGGCTGTGGGGCGGTGACACCATCCTTGCCCGGCGCCGCACGCAGGGCCATTACCCGCGGGGTCATGGCGGAGGCCGGGCGGGAGAGGGGCGGCGGCCCGGCCTCGGGGTGGTTCAGATGCGTGCGAGGAACGCCCGGACCGCGGTGGCGAAGCCCTCGGGGTCGGCCTGCGGGACGAAGTGGTCGGTGTCCAGCGGGTGGTAGACCGTGCCGGGACGCCGGGCACACATCGCGCGGGCCTGTTCGGCGGGCAGGACCTGGCTGCGCAGCCCGTGGACGAGGAGCGCGGGACAGTCGGTGGCCAGCCACTGCTTCCAGTGGTCGCCGCGGACGAGATTCTCGGAGTCGACGGTGTCCTGCGGGTGGAAGGGCAGTCGCCAGCCGCCTTCGGGCAGCGGGCGCAGCGCCGGACCGATCACGGGGCCCAAAGGCCCGCACGCGGCGGCCAGTTGCTCGCGGGTGGCGGCGGTGTAGGGGAAGCCGAGCACGAACGCGAGCGCGCTGGTTCCGTGGTCGGGGAGGTCGACGGCGGTGTCGACGGCGATCAGGGCCTCGACCAACTCCGGCCTTTTGGCGGCGAGATGGAGGGCGTTGACCCCGCCGAGGGAGTGGCCGAGGAAGACCGCCCGGTCGATGCCGAGGTGGTCGACGAGGGCGAGGAGGTCGGCGAGGTAACCGGCGCGGGTGTATTCGAGGGCGCGCCCGGAGTCGCCGTGGCCTCGCTGGTCGGGGGCGATCACCCGCCACTCGGGACCGAGGGCGGCGGCCAGGGCGGCGAAGGAGGCACCTTCGGAGAGGTGGCCGTGCAGGGCGATGAGGGGGCGGCCCTCGCCGCCGAAGTCCAGATAGGACAGCGCGCGACCGTCCACGGTCAGGCCGGCGCGGGCTGGCTGAACGGACATGAGGCGGTGCTCCGTTGGGTCGAGTGGTGAGGAGTGGTGAGGGGTGGTGCGGCGGGGGCGGGTGGGCCGCGCCCGTCAGGGGGTCTGTCGCCGGGGGAGTGCGGGTGCACACCGAAGGCGATGTGCGGGGCACCTCGGCTCCCGGCTCCCGGGTCCCGGGTCCCGGCTCCCGGGGCAGGGGGTCTGTCGCCCGGGGGTGTGCGGAGGCAGGGCGAGGGTGATGTGCGGGGCGCGATGCGGGGTGGAGCGGCGGGTGGGCCGCGCCCGTCAGGGGGTCTGTCGCCCGGGGGTGTGCGGGTTCACATCGAGGGTGATGTGCGGGGCCAGGGCGCGCAGGAAGTCCGGGGCGTCGAAGAGCTCGCCGGCGGGGGCGACGCCCTTGGTCCTGGTGCGGCCCGTCAGGACGCGTTCCAGGGCTTCGACGACCAGGGGCGCGGTGACCGCGTAGATGTCCTGGCCGCTCGCCGAGGCCCGGCGTTCGGTGCCGCCCGAGCGCACGACGGCGTCGACGAGGAACGTCTGGTCCGAGCGGCCGCTTCCGTCGGCGGCGGTCGGGGCCGGGGTGTCGGGCGTGGCGATGTCGCGGACGGCCTCGGTGGTCATGTACGTGGTCACCTCGGGGATGGACAGGTGCTGGGGGACGGTGACGACGTCCGCCATCGTGAACTCCCCGATCACCTGCCGGGGCCCGATCGGCTCCGGGAAGGCCCACTCCAGGGTGGGCGCCTCGTCGGTGCGGCGCTCCCACCGGCCGCCGCTGTAGCGCAGCCGGTGGTCGCCGCGCCGCTCGCGGGAGACCGCGCCCGACAGGCGGGTGCCGGCGGTGGGGTGCCAACTGCTGAGCGCGTAGGCGATGTGGGCCTCGTCGGCTTCGGTCCAGTCGCCCATCGCCGCGGTGGCCAGCAGGTCGCCGAGACCGCCGAAGAAGGCCATGGCGGGGACGATCACCGCTCCCGCGTCCCGGGCCCGCTCGCGGTAGTGGGCGAAGGTGTCGAGGTTGGCCTCGAGTTCGGCGGCCACGTCCAGGTACGGGATCCCGGCGCGCAGCGCCGCCTCGATGACGGGGCCGGTGGTCGAGGCGAAGGGGCCGGCGCAGTTGATGACCGCCACCGTTCCCGCCAGGGCCCGGTCCAGCGAGGCCGGGTCCTCGGCCGACGCCACCCGCGCCTCGAGTCCGTGCTCGCGGGCCAGCTCCCCCACCGCCTGCGCGTTGCGCCCGGACGGCACCGGGACGAACCCCCGCGAGACCAGCTCCGCGACCACGAACCGTCCCGTGTGACCGTACGCGCCGAAGACCGCCACCAGCTGACCTGACCCCATGAGACCGCTCCCCTGTATCCGGACGCCCGCCGCGGTGCTGATCCCCCGCGGCCCGACACCCCCATCCTGTCCCGGGGGATCGCCCCGCACGAGCGTCGGAAACGACATGGCACGTACAGTTTCGGACATGCCCACCGTCGCGCTGGCCGTCACCGACGGCATGCTCCACTACGAGCTGTCCGTGGCCCTCGAAATCTTCGGGTCCGACCTGGCCCACGTCGTGAACCCCTGGTACGACTTCGCCCTCTGCGGGAACGGCCCGGTCCGCATCAACCGCTTCCGCCTCGAACCGGACCACGGACTCGACCACCTGGCCCGTGCGGACACGGTGATCGTCCCCGGCTGGGCCGACACCGACCGCGAACCACCGTCCGACCTGGTGGAGGCGGTCCGCGCCGCGCACGCGGCCGGTGCCCGGGTGGCCTCGCTGTGCACGGGCGCCTTCGTCCTGGGCGCGGCAGGACTGCTCGACGGCCGGCGCGCCACCACCCACTGGGCCCACACCCGGGAGCTGGCCCGGCGCCACCCGGCGGCCACCGTCGACCCGGACGTCCTCTACGTCGACAACGGTGACGTCCTCACCTCGGCGGGCAAGGCCGCCGCCATGGACCTGTGCCTGCACCTGGTCCGCCTCGACCACGGCTCGGCCAACGCCAACAAGATCGCCCGGCGTCTGGTCATCCCGCCCCACCGCGACGGCGGCCAGGCCCAGTTCATCGCCACCCCGCTGCCCGCCCCCGGCAACCACCCGCTGAGCGAACTCTTCCCCTGGGCGCTGGAGCGACTGGACAAGGCGCTCAGTGTGGAGGACCTGGCCCGCCGGGCCGGTATGAGCTCGCGCCACCTCGGCCGGCACTTCAAACACCTCACCGGCACCACGCCGCTGCAATGGCTGCACACCCAGCGCATCCGCCGCGCCCAGGAACTCCTCGAAACCACCAACGCCACCGTGGACGCCATCGCCGCGAGCACCGGCATGGGCACCGCCACCACCCTGCGCCGCCACTTCCACCGCAGTGTGGGGGTCCCGCCCGACACCTACCGCCGCACCTTCCGCCCCTGAGCCCTGCCCCATGAGGTTGCACCGGAGGGCGCGAAAGAAGGGGCGGGGCGCGGCCTCCGAGAGACCGCGCCCCGCCCCCTCGGGTCGGCCGGGCGTTACGCGGAGGCCGCCGCGTCCGCCGCCCGCGCCCGCAGCGCCCGCTCGACGCCCGCGCGGGACTCCGAGATCAGGCGGCGCAGGGCCGCGTTGGGCTGGGCCGAGGAGAGCCAGGCGTCCGTCGCGTCCAGGGTCTCCTGGGAGACCAGGAGCGCCGGGTACAGGCCCACCGCGATCTGCTGGGCGATCTCGTGCGAGCGGGACTCCCACACGCCCTTGACGGCCTCGAAGAACTTCGCGGAGTAGGGGGCGAGGAGCTCGCGCTGGTCGGTCTGGACGAAGCCGCCGATCACCGCCTCCTGGACCGCGTTGGGCAGGCTGTCGGACTCCACCACCGACGCCCACGCCTCGGCCTTGGCCTCCGGCGTCGGGCGGGCGGCGCGGGCGGTCGCCGCGTGGCGCTCGCCCGCCGCGGTCCTGTCGCGCTCCAGTTCCGCCGCGATCTCCGCCTCGTCGAAGACGCCGGTCGCCGCGAGGCGTCCCACGAACGCCCAGCGCAGCTCGGTGTCCACGGCGAGGCCGTCGATGACCTCCGCACCCGTCAACAGGGCCTGGAGCAGGTCGAGTTGCTGGGGAGTGCGGGCGGTCGCGGCGAAGGCGCGGGCCCAGGCGAGCTGGTGGTCGCTGCCCGGCTCGGCGGTGCGCAGGTGCGCCAGCGTCGCGTCGGTCCACTGGGTCAGGCCCGTGTCGCGCCACTCGGGCGCCGCGTACAGGTCGAGGGCCAGCTTCACCTGGCGGTGCAGGGACTGCACCACGCCGATGTCGGACTCCTTGGTGATGCCGGACAGGACCAGCGCCAGGTAGTCGCGCGTCGCCAGCTCGCCGTCGCGGGTCATGTCCCAGGCCGAGGCCCAGCACAGGGCGCGCGGCAGGGACTCGGTGAAGTCGCCCAGGTGCTCGGTGACGACCCGCAAGGACTCCTCGTCGAGCCGGACCTTCGCGTACGAGAGGTCGTCGTCGTTGAGCAGCACGACGGCCGGGCGGGCCTTGCCCACCAGGGCGTCCACGGCGGTCAGTTCACCGTCGATGTCCAGCTCGACCCGGTCGGTGCGCACCAGCTTGCCGGCCGCGTCGAGGTCGTAGAGGCCGATCGCGATGCGGTGCGGGCGCAGCGTTGGCTCGCCCTGCGCGCCGGCCGGGAGCGCCGGGGCCTCCTGGCGTACGGCGAAGGAAGTGACGACACCCGCGTCGTCGACCGCGATCTCGGGGCGCAGCACGTTGATGCCGGCCGTCTCCAGCCACGCCTTCGACCAGGTCTTCAGGTCGCGGCCCGAGGTCTCCTCCAGCGCGCCGAGCAGGTCGGACAGGCGGGTGTTGCCGAAGGCGTGCGCCTTGAAGTACGCCTGCACGCCCTGGAAGAACTCGTCCATGCCGACGTAGGCGACGAGCTGCTTGAGGACCGAGGCACCCTTGGCGTAGGTGATCCCGTCGAAGTTGACCAGGACGTCGTCCAGGTCGCGGATGTCCGCCATGATCGGGTGCGTGGAGGGAAGCTGGTCCTGGCGGTAGGCCCAGGTCTTCATCGAGTTGGCGAACGTGGTCCACGCGTGCGGCCACTTGGAGCCCGGCGCGTACGCCTGGCAGGCGATCGAGGTGTAGGTCGCGAACGACTCGTTCAGCCAGAGGTCGTTCCACCACTCCATGGTCACCAGGTCGCCGAACCACATGTGGGCGAGCTCGTGCAGGATGGTCTCGGCGCGCACCTCGTAGGCGGCGTCCGTCACCTTCGAGCGGAAGACGTACTGGTCACGAATGGTGACCGCGCCCGCGTTCTCCATCGCGCCCGCGTTGAACTCCGGCACGAAGAGCTGGTCGTACTTGGCGAACGGGTAGGCGCAGTCGAACTTCTCCTGGAACCAGTCGAAGCCCTGCCGGGTCACCGCGAAGATCTCGTCCGCGTCGAGGAACTCCGCGAGCGAGGGACGGCAGTAGATGCCCAGCGGCACCGACTGCCCGCCCGGGCCCTCGTACGAGGAGTGCACCGAGTGGTACGGGCCCACGATCAGGGCGGTGATGTACGTGGAGATGCGCGGCGTCGGCTCGAAGGCCCAGACGTCGTCCTTGGGCTCCGGGGTCGGGGAGTTGGAGATCACCGTCCAGCCGCTCGGGGCCTTCACGGTGAACCGGAAGGTCGCCTTCAGGTCCGGTTGCTCGAACGAGGCGAAGACGCGGCGCGCGTCCGGAACCTCGAACTGCGTGTACAGGTAGGCCTGTTGGTCCACCGGGTCCACGAAGCGGTGCAGGCCCTCGCCGGTGTTGGTGTAGGCGCAGTCCGCGACGACCCGCAGTTCGTTGCGGCCCGCGTGCAGACCGGCCAGCGTGATCCGGCTGTCCTCGAACACGGCGGCCGGATCCAGGGGGGTCCCGTTCAGGACAACCTCGTGCACGGTCGGCGCGACCAGGTCGATGAAGGTCTCCGCCCCGGACTCGGCCGAATCGAAGCGCACGGTGGTCGCGGAACGGTAGGTTCCGCCCTCCTGTGCGCCACTCAGATCGAGCTCGATCTCGTACGAGTCAACGGTGAGCAGGGCTGCCCGCCGCTGCGCCTCTTCACGGGTCAGATTCGTGCCAGGCACCCGGTCATCTCCTTCAGATGCTTCAGTTCCATCAGATCGTGACGTTCCGGCCATCCTTGCACGCGGTGTGCGCGCAGCGCGATGTCCGTTTTCCGCCGGGGAACGGGGCCTCTCGCGACCACCCTGGAGCCATGACGATCTACACCGCGCGGGCCATCGAGCCCGCCGTTCTCGAGCAGCTCCGGGACACCGACGACGCCGGGCGCCCCTGCGTCCCCTTCGTCGACCCCGAGGGCGGTGACCCCCTGCGCTGCTGTCTGCGGCCCGTCGCGCCCGGGGAGCGGATCGCCCTGGTCTCGTACGCCCCGCTGCGGCGCTGGGCCGCGCGGATGTCGGTGTCGCCGGGGGCGTACGACGAGCAGGGGCCGGTGTTCATCCACGCCGACCCCTGCGACGGGCCCTCCGGGGAGGGCTATCCCTTCGCGCGGGCGGGGGCGCGGCGGGTGCTGCGGCGCTACGACGGGGCGGGGCGGATCGTGGGGGGCCGGCTCCTGGAGATCCCGCCGGCCGCGGAGGCGGCCTTCTCGGCCGCGCTCGACGAGGCGTTCCGCGACCCCGAGGTTGTTCTGGTGCACGTCCGTGCGGTGGAGTACGGGTGCTTTCAGTTCGAGGTGCGGAGGCCTTGAGCGGCCGGCCGATGGGGTGCGGGCCGTCGTGAGTCGCCCGCACAGTTCCCCGCGCCCCCTACGAACGGGGCTTCGCCCCGGCCCCGTTGTCGGGTGCGGGTTGTTTGTGGCTGGTCGCGCAGTTCCCCGCGCCCCTTTTCGGGGCTTCGCCCCGGTGGTTGTGGGCGGGTGCGGGTCGTGGTCGCTTCTCGCGCAGTTCCCCGCGCCCCTAACCCCTCTCGACCGTGCGGATCGTGGTCGCTTCTCGCGCAGTTCCCCGCGCCCCTTAGCGGTACTGATGCTGGCCCGCATCGGGCATTTCAGCCCGTCCGGCGTTTGAGGACGAGCGCCGTTCAGGCGCGATACGGGGTCTGGGGCGGAGCCCCAGGAAGCTTGACCTTCGGGTGCGGGCCGTGGCCGGCTGGTCGCGCAGTTCCCCGCGCCCCTCTAGCGGGGCTTCGCCCCGATCCTGTGGTTGCGCAGATTCCCGCGCCCGTGGCGGGGCTGGGCGTCAGCCCCTTGGGGGCGCGGGGAACTGCGCGAGAAGCGGGCACGGTCCGCACGATCGAGAGAGTCGAGGGGCGCGGGGAACTGCGCGAGCGGCCCCGCACGGTCCAAGGGGGAAATGCGGGCCGCAGGGGGTCGAAGGGGCGCTCAGCCCTTCAGTTCGGCGGCGACCAGCTCCGCGATCTGGACGGCGTTCAGCGCAGCGCCCTTGCGGAGGTTGTCGTTGGACAGGAACAGCGCCAGACCGTTCTCCACGGTCTCGTCGACCCGGATGCGGCCCACGTACGACGCGTCCTTGCCCGCCGCCTGGAGCGGCGTCGGGATCTCGGAGAGCTCGACGCCGGGAGCCGCGCCGAGCAGCTCGTACGCGCGCTCCACGCTGATCGGGCGCGCGAAGCGGGCGTTGACCTGGAGCGAGTGGCCGGAGAAGACCGGCACGCGGACGCAGGTGCCGGACACCTTCAGCTCCGGGATCTCCAGGATCTTGCGGGACTCGTTGCGGAGCTTCTGCTCCTCGTCGGTCTCGAAGGAGCCGTCGTCCACCAGGTTGCCCGCGAGGGGCAGCACGTTGAAGGCGATGGGACGCTTGTAGACGCCTGGCTCGGGGAACTCGACCGCGTCACCGTCGAAGGTGAGCTGGTCGGCCGCCTCGGCGACCTTGCAGGCCTGGGTGTGCAGCTCGGCCACGCCCGCCAGGCCCGAGCCGGAGACGGCCTGGTAGGTGGTGGCGACCAGCGCGGTGAGGCCGGCCTCGTCGTGCAGCGGGCGAAGGACCGGCATCGCGGCCATCGTGGTGCAGTTCGGGTTGGCGATGATGCCCTTGGGGCGGTCCTTGATCGCGTGCGGGTTGACCTCGGAGACCACGAGCGGGACCTCGGGGTCGCCGCGCCAGGCGGAGGAGTTGTCGATCACGACGGCGCCGTGCGAGGCGACCTTCTCGGCCAGCGCGCGCGAGGTGGCGCCGCCCGCGGAGAACAGCACGATGTCCAGGCCCGTGTAGTCGGCGGTGGACGCGTCCTCGACCGTGACGCCGTCCAGGACGGTGCCCGCGGAGCGCGCGGAGGCGAACAGGCGCAGCTCCTCGACCGGGAAGGCGCGCTCCACGAGGATCTTCCGCATGACTGCGCCGACCTGTCCGGTGGCTCCGACGATTCCGACCCTCACGGTGTCTCCTTTGGTGCTGGTGCGCACGTGCTGCTCACGTGGTCGTGTACGGCTCCGGCGCACCCATGATGCGTCGGGGCACGGCGGACTTGTCCAATCCATTGTCCGGGGTGTGGGACACCTGCCCACTTGTGACAAGTCCATGGCATCCGTGTTGCATCCGCCCCGAAATGCCCCGGGGAGCCGTTTTTGCTGGCTACGGTCCTGACAAGCCGGTCGATCATCGGCGACACCGCACCGCCTTCCGGAGGATTTCCCGTGTCCGTATCCCGCCGCAGCCGGGCCATAACCGCCCTCGCCCTCGCCCCGGTGATCCTGTCCCTCGCGACCCCCGCCGTCGCCCGCGGGACCCACGATCCCCAGCTGGCGAAGAAGCTGGCCAAGGAGGCGTCGGGGGAGAGCGCCCGCCGTCATCTGGAGGCCTTCCAGAAGATCGCCGACGCCAACGGCGGCAACCGCGCCGCGGGCACCCCCGGCTTCGACGCCTCGGCCGCCTATGTGTACGGGCAGCTCAAGCGCGCCGGGTACGACGTGGCGTACCAGGACTTCACGTTCTACGAGTCGAAGACCCTGCGCCAGCAGCTGACCGTCCAGGGGCGTCAACTCCCGGTCGCCGCCTATGGGTTCAGCGCCTCGACCCCGGCGGGCGGGCTGTCCGCCGAGCTGAAGGCCGCCCGTGTGGACGACACCCCGGGCTGCTCGTTGGACGACTACGACGACTACGCCTCCGGGGGCTTCGCCGGGAAGTTCGCCCTGGTGAAGCGCGGAAGCTGCACCTTCCAGGAGAAGGAGGCCGTCGCCGCGAAGGCGGGCGCCGCCGGGATCATCCTCTACAACCACTCCGGCACCGAGCCGGTGCACGGCACCGTCGAGGCGCCCGGCAACGCCCACATCCCGGCCGCCGGGATCACCCTGGCCGACGGTGAGGCGCTCGCCGGGCAGATCGCCAAGGGCCCGGTGAAGGTCACCCTGGACGTGGCCACCGAGGCGCTCGCCAAGAAGACCCGCAACGTGATCGCCGAGACCCGCACCGGCGACCCGGACCAGGTGGTCGCGCTCGGCAGCCACCTCGACTCGGTCCCCGCGGGCCCCGGCATCAACGACAACGGCTCGGGATCCGCGGGTCTGCTCGAAGTCGCCCTCAAGCTCGCCGAGGAGACCAAGCAGACCAGGAAGCACCCCAAGCAGCTGCCGCACAAGGTGCGGTTCGCCTGGTGGTCGGGCGAGGAGCTCGGCCTGCTCGGCTCGGAGCACTATGTGAAGAACCTCACCGAGAGCCAGAAGAAGCAGATCAAGCTGTATCTGAACTTCGACATGATCGGCTCGCCCAACGCCGCCCAGCTCGTCTACGACGGCGACGACTCCGACCACAAGGGCGCGGGCCCCGGCCCGGCGGGCTCGGCTCGGATCGAGGGCCTGATCAACACCTACCTCGACCGACGAAACGTCCCGCACGAGGGCTATGACTTCGACGGCCGCTCCGACTACGGGCCCTTCATCGCCGTCGGCATCCCGGCCGGCGGCACCTACACCGGCGCCGAGGAGATCAAGACGCCCGCGCAGGCCGAGAAGTGGGGCGGGCGCGCGGGCGAGGCCTTCGACCCCAACTACCACGCGGCGGGCGACACGCTGGACAACATCGACGCGCGGTTCTTCGACCTCAACATCGACGTCATCGCGCACGCCGTGGGCACCTACGCCTACGACCTGAGCTCGATCCAGAACTGAGGGGCCACGAACAAGCGGGGCGGGCGCTCGTGATGAGCACCCGCCCCGCCGTGTTCGTACGGGCCGTTACTGCGTGACCTTCCCGATGATCACGCTGCCGGTGCCCGCGGCGGTGCCGCGCTCGTTCACGAGCTGCACGGTGCCGAAGAACTGGCGTCCCTCGGGGGCCGCGCCCGCCACCACGACGTCCGCGGCGACCTGCGCCGAGGTGCCGCTCGCCAGCTTGACGGTCTTGCTCTCGTCGACCTTCAGGGTGCCGAGCGAGGGCGCGAAGTACACGTCCTTGTAGGCGTACGTGGTCGACCCGGACGGGACGGCGTAGCCGGCCACCTGGATCGTGTACGTGCCCGCGGCCGGCTTGACCACGCTGACCGACTCGTCGGAGCTGCTGGTCGTCGACTTGGCGACCGTCTTGCCGTTCTGGTCCAGGACGTACAGGTCGAGGTCGGCGCCCTTGTCCGAGGTGCCGCCGATCGACACGTCGAGGTGCTCGACGCCCGCGCCGATGGTGACCGTGCTGGTCTGCGTCTCACCGGTCTTGATGGTGGGAGTGGCGACCTTCGCGGAGCCCAGCGAGCCACCCTTCAGCTTGCCCTCCAGGGCGGCGAAGTTGTTGGTGACCTTCCACTGCACGGGGGCCGGGGTGCCGGTCTTCGCCTCGGGCACCGTCTGGGTGGCCGGGTCGAAGGTGACGCCGAGCGCCGAGACGTCCAGCTTGAAGGAGTTGTCCAGGTACGGCGACGTACGGCGCGCCTCGACCTCGATCTCCCAGACACCGGCCTGCGGGTTGGCGTACGACCGCAGGTCGGGGCGGCAGGTGTTGGCCGGGTTGTCGTAGTTCGGGTAGCAGTTCGGCGTGCCCGTCGGGTCCACGGCCACACCGTAGGGGTGGATGGAGACGAAGCGGGTCTGGCTGCCCGAGCGCAGCGCGCCCATGCGGACTTCCAGGTTCTTCGCACCGGCCGGGACGTTCACGAAGTACGACATGGTGGAGTTGCGCTGCACCGTCGAGGACGCCGTGAAGGTGTAACCCGGGCCCGCGATCGGCGTCGCGACGACGACCGTGGCCATGATCTGCTGGTCCACGCCGACCGTCTTGGTGTCGTCGACCTGGAGGATCGCGCTGTGCACGCCGGCCGACCTCGGCTGCGCCTGCACCTTGACGGTGACGGGCTTGCCGAGCGGCAGGTTCACCTCGTCGTCGCCGACCACCTTGAACGTGCCGTCGTCGTTCTTCAGCGACAGCTTGTGCTTCACGTTCTTGTCCGGGCCCGTGGTGCGGACCACCGTGACGTCGTACGTCTTCTTCTGGCCGGCCTTCAGACCGCTCTCGCGGTCGTAGATACCGGTGCCGACGTTCGGCGTCTTCAGCGCGAAGCCGAGCGCGCTGGAGACCGGCGCGGTGACCGTGTACTCGTGCGCCGGAGCGTGCTTCTTGGCGGTCTGCTTGACCGCGTCCCAGGCGCCCACGACGTTGATGAGGCCGGCACCCTCGGAGTAGGCCTGAACTCCCTTGATGTGCTTGGCCGTTGACGTCAGCGCGGTGCGCAGATCGGCCGGCGGCAGGTCGATGCCCTGCTGCTTGGCGGCCGAGATCAGCAGCGCCGAGGCGCCGGCGGCCTGCGGGGAGGCCATCGAGGTGCCCTGGAGCATCGAGTAGCCGGCCGGCAGGTCGTAGCCCGATTCCTTGACCGGGCTGCCGGGCAGCCAGGTCTGGGTGGAGTTGATGGCCGCGCCCGGGGCGCTCAGCGTCGGCGTGAAGCCGCCGTCCTCACGCGGGCCGCGCGAGGAGAACGGCATCATCTGGTACGCCGTGGAGACGCCGGAGCCGTAGTTGGCGGCCCAGGTCTCCTTGGAGATGGCGGCGCCCACCGAGATGACGTGGTCGGCGAGGCCGGGGTCGCCGATGGTGTTGACGCCCGGGCCGTCGTTGCCGGCCGAGATGACCAGCTGGACGCCGTAGGTGTCGATGAGGCGCTTGTAGAGCTCGGCGCGCGCGTTGTTGCCGTCGTTGAGCGCCGGCAGGCCGCCGATCGACATGTTGACGATGTCGACGTGACGGTTGGTGACGAGGTCGATCATGCCCTCGGTCAGCGCGATGTTGGTGCAGCCGCCGTCCCAGTTGCAGGCGCGCGAGGAGACGAGCTTCGCGCCGGGCGCGGCCCCGCTCATCGCGCCGCCGAACAGGCCGTTGGCGGAGGTGATGCCCGCGACGTGGGTGCCGTGCTCGGACTCGATGACGCCGATGTTGACGTAGTCCGAGGTGTGCCCGGCCGCGTCGTAGACGACGTTCTTGCGGATCTCGACGGTGAACGGCACCCGCTCGACGACATCGGTGGCCGGGTTGTCGGTACCGAAGTAGCCGACCTGGTAGCCGTTCTTGTACGGCTTCATCGGAGCGTCGTCCGTGAAGTCGTTGTTGTTGTTGAGGTCCACGGTGACCGTGCCGGCGACCGGGTCGTAGAGCACGCCCCAGCTGTCGGAGGTGTCGCCGTCGCGGTTCAGGTCGCCCTTGGCGTCGCCGCCCGCGGTGACCTTCTCGGCGAAGGTGGAGAAGTCGTACGCGCCGGCCGGGGCCTTGTAGGTCTTACCGCCCGCCGTGAACACCGGCCCGGACACCGCGGTGTTGGCGCGCAGCCAGGTGCCGTCGTTGTCCTGCACCGGGTCGGTCGCGGTGACCCAGTCGACGATCTTGCGCTCGCCGGTGGTGGTCTTCTGGAGCGCCGGGTGGCCGAGGTCGACACCCGAGTCCAGGATGCCGATGGTGACCCCGCGGCCGTCCGCCTGCGGGTGCTGCTTCACGAAGTCGACCGCACCCGTCTCGAAGCTCGGGTTGTACGGGTTCTTCGCGGGGGTGTTCTTGTCCGGTGCCGGGTAGCTGCCCGAGGTGCGGAGCTGCTTGGCGGAGTTCGACGTGTCGCCCGAGGGCGTCGGGTCGTCCAGCGGGATGTCCTGCTTGAGGTCGATGCCGTGCACCGAGGGCAGCTTCGCCGCGGCCTTCAGAGCGGCCTCGGCCTTCGCCGTCGGCAGCGTCGCCCGGACGTAGCCGAGCTTGTCGTCCTGCTTGCCCACGGTCGCCCCCGCGACCGCGTGCAGTTGTTCGGCGACGGCGGAGGTGGCGCCGGGGGCGGTGGCCACCATGACGGTGACGCTCTTGTCGCCCTTGGCCTGCGCCTCGGCGAGACGCTGCTCGTCGGCCTTGCCGAGCTTGTCCTCGGCGGTCTTGGCCGGAGCGGTCTTCACCGGGGGCACGCTCGACGGGTCGTCTTTGCCGGTGGCGGCGAAGGCCGGTGCGGCGCCCGCCGTGACGAGCGCGGCCACCAGGCCGGCCGCCGCCGCTATTCGGGCCGTGCGTCTCGCCCCGGGTATGGGGCGCGGGGATTCAGTGGTCATTCAGCATCCCTGTGGAGTGGGTAAGGGCCCGGACTCGTAAGCGGTTCGCATTTCGGTACCGGATGACCGCTGAGCATTGCCTATGTGACAGTTGTTTGTGGAGAGTTGACCGTTACGTGATGTGCACATGGCACATTCCCGCCATCGCGCACAACCCGCCAGGGCGATCGGAGCGGGCCGCCACGGCCCTGGAAGCCGACAGCCCACCCGGGGAGCAGCGCCCGCCCACCCCGACCCGTAACCTCACCAAATGAACACGGAGTTGCGGGTGGCGGCCTACGCCGTATGCGTCCGGGAAACGGCAGGCGTCCAGGAGATCCTTCTGGCCCGCTGGGTGGCCCGGGACGGCACCAAGCGGTGGACGCTGCCGGGCGGCGGCATGGACCACGGCGAGGACCCCCTCGACACGGTGGTCCGCGAACTCGACGAGGAGACGGGCTATGTCGTCGAGCCGGTCCAACTCCTCGGCATCGACTCCATCAACCGGCGCTATCCGCGCAAGCTCGGCCGGTTCGCCGACTTCCAGGGGCTGCGCATCGTGTACGAGGGCCGGGTCACCGGCGGCGAGCTGCGCCACGAGACCAACGGCTCCACCGACCTCGCCGCCTGGCACCGTCTCGATGAGGTGGCCGGCCTCGACCGGGTCGAACTCGTCGACGTGGGCGTGCGGTTGTGGCGCACCCGGCCCCCCACGGGCAAGGCACACCCGGACACGGACTGAGCCGCGCCCTTCGGTCGCGGGAGGCGGGCCGTTCCCCTCCTGAAGGCCCGCCGCCCGCGACCGGGATCAGCGGGGGAGGATCACCACATAGGCGGCGGGCTCCCGCTCGGCGGCCGCCATCAGAGCGGTCCGCACCACGGCCGCCTGCTGCTCCAGGCAGTCGCGCAGTTTCTTCGGCGTGATGTGCACGACGGTGATCCCGAGCCGCTCCAGGGCCTCGCGCTTGCGGGTGCACTCCTTCCACTGCTCGGCCTCCTCCTCCTGGCCCTGCCGCGGCGCCCGGGTGTCCAGCTCCACCGCCACCGCGTGCTCGGGCCAGTACGCGTCCAGGCCCCCCAGGTGCGGCCCGCCCGGCAGCCGCAGGTCCACGTTCCACAGCGGGTCCGGCAGGCCGAACCCGCGCACCATCGTGTACAGCCGCTCCTCGGCGATGGAGCGCCCCTCGGCGAGCAGCGCGTCCACCGCGTCCACCACATGGTCCCGGGTCAGCAGCCGCGCCTGCGTCAACTCCCGCACGATCGCGGCCGGTTCGGTGTGGCCGCGGCGCACCGCCTCGGTCAGCAGACGGCGTACGGCCTCGGCGTCGTCCAGGACCGCGACCGCGTCGGCGAGGGCCCGGGGCACCGGCGCCACCGGCACCCCCGCGATCATCTCCGCGCCGGGCATCGCGTGCGCCCGCACCAACTGGACACAGCCCGTGGAGCGCAGCCGCCGGGTGCGCGGCACCAGGATGTCGATCCGGTCGAGCGAGAGCAGGGGAGGCGCCGAGGAGAACCGGTGCAGGGCGAGCGCCGCGAGCCCCGTCACGATGGCCTGTGGAGCCTCTACGGGCGCCGGCTTGCCCTGCTCCGGGATGCCCTTGGCGCGCCCGGCGGCCGGCCACCCCGCGTACAGCAGCGCGGCATGCAGCCGCTCCTCGCTGGTGGCCGGGCCCGGGTGCAGCACGTACACGCCGGGGAGCAGCTGCTGCCAGGGGCCGCCGGGACGGCACTGGGCGGCGGTGCGCGCGGCCGAAACCCCGTGCGCGCGGAGCTGGTTGGTCGAGAGCACGCGCCGCTGCACGTCGGTGAGGTGGCTCAGGGGGCGGGGGGAGAGCGGGGTGTTGTGGTTCATGCGCGGGGTTTTCCGCAGCCGGACCGCCCGCTAACCGCTGTTACAAGGCCGTCGACAAACCCGGACAAGCCCGTACTAAAGTACGGGCGTTCGAGTGCCGATCAGGGGGCCCGCTCCCGGGCCCCCCGAACGGGTGTCAGCGGCCGGCGGCCGCCGCGTCGCAGGCCTGGCCGCGCAGGGTGCGCGCCAGGTCGTCGCGGGCTTCGAGGACCAGGCGGCGCAGCGCCGGAGCGGCGCCCTCGTGCGCGGCGAGCCACGCGTCCGTCGCCGACAGCGTCGCCTCGTCGTCCTGGAGCCCGGGGAACAGGCCCTTGACGACGTCCATCCCGATCTGGATCGAACGCTCGGCCCAGACCCGCTCGATCGCCTCGAAGTACTTCGGGACGTACGGGGCGGTCAGTTCGCGCTGCGACGGCTGGGCGAAGCCCGAAATCGTCGCCTCCACCAGGGCGTTGGACAACGTGTCCGACTCCACGACCTGCGCCCAGGCCTGCGCCTTGACCGCGGCGGAGGGACGCGCGGCCAGACAGCGCACCTGGTGGCGCTTGCCGGAGGCGGTGTCGTCACGGGCCAGCTCCGCGTCGACGGCGCCCCCGTCGACGACGCCGTGCGTGGCCAGCGGTTCGAGCAGCGTCCAGCGCAGCTCCTGGTCCACCTCCAGGCCGTCGATCTTCGCCGAGCCCGCGAGCAGCCCCTGGAGCAACTGGAAGTCGGAGCCGGAGGTGGCCGTCGCCGCGAAGAAGCGGGCCCAGGTGAGCTGGTGCTGGCTGCCCGGCTCGGCGAGGCGCAGCTCGCGCAGGGCGCCCGCGGCGAGCAGCGCCCCGCCCTCGGCGCGCCAGGCCGGTGCCGCGTAGTGCGTGACCGCCGACCGGGCCCAGGCGTGCAGCATCTGGAGCACGCCGATGTCGGACTCGCGCCCCGCGTGCGCGAGGACGAGCGCCACGAAGTCACGGGCCGGCATGAGCGCGTCGCGCGTCAGGTTCCACAGCGCCGACCAGCACAGGGCACGCGCCAACGGGTCGCTGATGTCGCCGAGGTGGGCGCGCAAGGTGGCGAGCGAACCCTCGTCGAAGCGGATCTTGCAGTAGGTCAGGTCGTCGTCGTTGACCAGGATCAGATCGGGGCGCTCGCATCCGGCGAGCTCGGCCACGACGGTGCGCGGGCCCTCGACGTCCACCTCCGCGCGGGCGTAGCGCACGAGCGCGCCCGACTCGTTGCGGTACAGGCCCACCGCGACCCGGTGCGGGCGCAGCTCCGGGTGGGAGTCCGCGGCCTCCTGGATGACGGCCAGTTCGGTGACACGGTCCCCGGCGTCGTAAGTGGCCACCGGCGTAAGGGAGTTGACGCCCGCCGTCTGGAGCCAGGAGCGCGACCAGGTGGTCATGTCGCGGCCCGACACCTCTTCGAGCACCGACAGCAGATCGCCCAGGCGGGTGTTGCCGTAGGCGTGCCGCTTGAAGTACCGCCGGGCGCCTTCGAGGAAGTCGTCCCGGCCGACGTAGGCGACGAGCTGCTTGAGCACCGAGGCGCCCTTGGCGTAGGTGATCCCGTCGAAGTTGAGCTTGGCGTCCTCCAGGTCACGGATGTCGGCCGTGATCGGATGCGTGGACGGCAGCTGGTCGGCCCGGTAGGCCCACGCCTTGCGGTTGTTGGCGAAGGTCACCCAGCTGTTGGTGAAGCGGGTCGCCTCGGCCTGCGAGAAGGAGCCCATGAAGTCGGCGAAGGACTCCTTGAGCCACAGGTCGTCCCACCACACCATGGTGACCAGGTCGCCGAACCACATGTGCGCCATCTCGTGCAGGATGACGTTGGCCCGGCGCTCGTAGGCGGCCTGGGTCACCTTGCCGCGGTAGATGTACTCCTCGCGGAACGTCACCAGGCCCGGGTTCTCCATGGCGCCCAGGTTGTACTCGGGCACGAACGCCTGGTCGTACTTCCCGAACGGGTACGGGAAGTCGAAGTGGTCGTGGAAGAAGTCCAGGCCCTGCTTGGTGACCAGGAAGACGTCATCGGCGTCGAAGTGCTTGGCGAGCCCCTTGCGGCACATCGCGCCGAGCGGGATCTCCAGGGTGCGGCCGTCGTCGAAGGCGCGCGTGTAGGTGTCGGTGACGTAGTGGTAGGGGCCCGCCACCACACAGGTGATGTACGTCGAGATCGGCTCGGTCGCCGCGAAGCGCCAGACGCGGTCGGCCTCCTGGCCACCGGCGCCGTTGGACCACACCGTCCAGCCCTCGGGGGCCTGCGCCTCGAAGACGAAGGGGGCCTTGAGGTCGGGCTGTTCGAAGTTCGCGAACACCCGTCGGGAGTCGGCCGGTTCGTACTGCGTGTAGAGGTAGACCTCGCCGTCCTCCGGGTCGACGAAGCGGTGCATGCCCTCGCCGGTCCTGCTGTAGGCGCACTGCGCGTCGACCACCAGGACGTTCTCCTCGGCGAGGTCGTCCAGGGCGATCCGGTTGCCGTCGAAGACCTTCGCCGGGTCGAGCGCGCGGCCGTTGAGGCTGACCGAGGTCACCGACGGGGCGATGAGGTCGGCGAAGGTGGCGGCGCCGGGGCGGCGGGAGCGGAAGCGGATCGTGGTCAGCGACCGGAAGGTGCGGGGCCCGTCCGGGGCGTCCCCGACGGCGGACCGCAGGTCGAGAGAGACGTGGTAGCCCTCGACGGACAGCAGCTCGGCCCGCTCGCGGGCCTCGTCGCGGGACAGATTCTCACCGGGCACGGGCACTCCTTTGTGTCTCGTTCGAACGGCTTCGATCCTCCCATGCCGCCGGCTCGGTGGAAGAGCGCGGAGATGAGCGGCCGAAAAGGGCGCGGGGCGGAATGGTTTCGGCGGCCGCCGGTGTTCCGCCGTACAGACACGTGTTTTTTTGACGTTGCCCGATGCTCAGCGCCGTTGCCCGAGGAGAGACATGTCCGAGTCCGCCAAGACCCCCGTCGACTTCTGGTTCGACCCCCTCTGCCCCTGGGCGTGGATGACCTCGCGCTGGATGCTGGAGGTAGAGAAGGTCCGTGACGTCGAGGTGCGCTGGCACGTGATGAGCCTCGCCGTCCTCAACGAGGACCGCCTGGACGAACTGCCCGCGGAGTACGCCGAGAACATGCGGCCCGGCGGCAAGGCCTGGGGGCCGGTGCGCGTGGTGGTCGCGGCGCGCGAGCTGCACGGCGACGACGTCGTCGGCCCGCTCTACACCGCACTCGGCACCCGCATCCACAACGAGGGCCTCGGGGTGACCCGCGATGCCGTCGCCGCCGCGCTCAAGGACGTGGACCTGCCGGCCGACCTCATCGACTACATCGACCGGGACACCTACGACGTCCAGCTCCGGGCCTCCCACAAGGAGGGCATCGAGAAGGTCGGCCAGGACGTCGGCACCCCCGTCATCGCGGTGCCGGGCGCGGACGGCGAGCAGATCGCCTTCTTCGGCCCGGTCGTCACCCCCGCCCCCCAGGGCGAGGCCGCGGCCAAGCTGTGGGACGGCACGCTGCTGGTCGCCGCGACTCCCGGCTTCTACGAGCTCAAGCGCAGCCGCAGCAAGGGCCCGGACTTCAGCAACCTCTGACCCCTCTGCGGGGCGCCCTACGGGCGGGGCCTGCGACCCCGGGTGCCCTACCCCGGGGCTCCGCCCCAGACCCCGTTCGCGCCTGAACGGCGCTCGTCCTCAATCGCCGGACAGGCTGAAATGCCCGATGCGGGCCAGCACCAACCCGCTAGGGGCGCGGGGAACTGCGCGAGAAGCGAGCACGGTCCGCAGCCGAAACCGGGCCTTCCTGGGGCTCCGCCCCAGACCCCGTTCGCGCCTGAACGGCGCGGTGAAGGCGGCGGGCGTGCCGCGGCGTACGCGACCGGCCCCCGCGAGTCATGTCCTCGCGGGGGCCGGTCGTTCCATCCGCCCGCACGTGAAGGGTGAGAAGACGATCACGAGCAGGACGTCCGTGGCGCCTCGGACGGCGCCGGGTTCCTCAGGGGGCCAGGATCAGGTTGTTGCCGGCCTGCTTGGCGGCGGCGTAACGCTTCGCCACGTCCTGCCAGTTGACGACCCGCCACATCGCCTCGATGAAGTCGACCTTCTGGTTCTTGTACTGGAGGTAGAAGGCGTGCTCCCAGGCGTCGAAGACCAGGATCGGGGTCGAGCCCTGGCCCACGTTGCCCTGGTGGTCGTAGATCTGCTCGACCACCAGGCGGCCGCTGATCGGCTCGTAGGCGAGGACGCCCCAGCCCGAACCCTGCGTCGTCGCCGAGGCCTTGGTGAGCTGGGCCTTGAATTTGGCGAAGGAGCCGAAGGACTCGGCGATGGCGTCGGCCAGCTCGCCGGTGCCGTCCTTCTCCAGGGGCTCGCCGCCGCCGTCACCCGTCATGTTGTGCCAGTAGATCGAGTGCAGGATGTGGCCGGAGAGGTGGAACGCGAGGTTCTTCTCCAGGCCGTTGATCGCGCCCCAGGAGTCCTTGTCGCGCGCCTCGGCGAGCTGCTCCAGGGTGTCGTTCGCGCCCTTCACGTACGCCGCGTGGTGCTTGTCATGGTGCAGCTCGATGATCTCCGGGCTGATGACGGGTTCGAGCGCCGCGTAGTCGTACGGAAGTTCAGGAAGCGTGTAAATGGCCATGTCCGAGCCCTCCGACTGCTCACTGCGAATGCTTATTGCAAGCGATGTGCAAGTGCACGGTATCAGCAGCAGTACGTTCGAAGGGTGCAGGGTGGCCGCAGGAAAAAGTCCCGCGCCCGGGGCCAGGGGCCGCCGGACGCAGGACTGTTGGAGGAGAAGGGGGGAAGGGGGAGAAGGAGGAGTGGGAGGAGAGGGTCAGGCTTCGAGCGGCGCCTGCCGGCTCGTGCGCTGACGGATGTAGCCGACGATCGCGAGCGCCAGGGTGAGCCCGCCCGTGTAGTAGAGCTGGACCCGGGTGCCGTCCTCGCGGGCCATCAGCACGAAGACCACCGCCATGCCGACCAGCGCGACCCAGGTGAGCCACGGGTACAGCCACATCCGCACGACCAGCTTCGCCGGCGCCTCGCGCTCCAGGCGCCGGCGCAGCAGCAACTGGGAGACGGCGATGAAGAACCAGACGACCAGGATGATCGCGCCGATGGTGTTCAGGAGCCACTGGAAGATGTCGTCCGGGCGCCAGTAGCTCAGCAGCACGCACACGAAGCCGAAGGCCGAGGAGGTGAGCACCGCCACCCGGGGCACCCCGCCGGAGATCCTGCCCAGCACCTTGGGCCCCTGGCCGCGCGAGACGAGCGAGCCGGCCATGCGTGAGGCGCCGTAGATGTTGGCGTTCATCGCCGACAGCAGGGCGACCAGGATCACGACGTTCATGATGTGGCTCGCGGCCGGGATGCCGAGGTGGTCCAGGGTCGCGACGTAGGGGCCGTTGGTGGCGATGTCCTTGGCCGTCCACGGCAGCAGCGTCACGACGACGGCCATCGAGCCGATGTAGAAGATCGCGATCCGCCACATCGCGGTGCGCACGGCCTTCGCGACGCCCTGGACGGGGTGTTCGGACTCGGCCGCGGCGATGGTGACCGTCTCCAGGCCGCCGTACGCGAAGACGGAGGCGAGCAGTCCGACGATGAGGCCCTCGCTGCCGTTGGGCATGAAGCCGCCCTGGCCGGTGAGGTTGGTCAGGCCCGGGGCGCTGGTGTCCGGCAGGACGCCCACGATCGCGAGGACGCCGATGACCAGGAAGAGGACGATCGCGCCGATCTTCAGCGCGGCGAACCAGAACTCGAACTCGCCGAAGTTCTTCACGGCCGCCAGATTGGTGCCGCAGAACAGCAGCATGAACAGGGCCACCAGCGCCCACTCCGGCACACCCGGCAGCCAGCCGTGCACGATGCCGGCGGCGCCGATGCCCTCCAGGCCGACGGCCACGCACAGCAGGAACCAGAAGGCCCAGCCGGCGGTGAACCCGGCCCAGGGGCCCATCGCCCGCTCGGCGTGGACCGAGAAGGAGCCGGAGGCGGGGTTGGCGGCCGACATCTCGCCCAGCATGCGCATCACGAGCATGACCAGGGCGCCGGATATCGCGTAGGCCAGGATGATGGAGGGCCCGGCCGCGGCGATCGCGGTGCCGGAGCCGACGAAGAGCCCCGCGCCGATGACACCGCCGAGGGCGATCATCGACAGATGGCGCTGCTTGAGGCCATGGGAGAGCGGAGAGTCGGCCGTCAGCCGGCTGTCCTCCGGCGCGGGCGCGGTTGTCCGAGACATGGGCATGCCCTGTTCAGTAGCTGATCCACCGGGTCGGCGGGACGGAGCCCACAGTCTTAGGGCGGCCCCGCTCGGAGGGAACACCCGACCGCTATGCGGACACCCGACTCACACAGCGTGAAGGAACGCGCGCGCTTTGTTCACCTCGGCTTCACACGCGGCGCGTCCTCAACTCCCGTACCCCCGCCACCAGAAGCACCACCGCGGTGGCCCCCGCCGACCACAGCACCTGCGGCCGCGCCGTCGCGTCGAACAGCATCAGGACGAGCACCGCGGCCATCGCGGCGAGCGCGGCCCAACTGAGATACGGGAAGGCCCACATCCGTAGCGTCAGGGTCTCGGGTGCCTCGCGCTCGATGCGCCGGCGAAGCCGCACCTGTGACAGGGCGATCAGCGCCCAGACGAACAGCAGGACCGCGCCGACCGCGTTGAGCATGTAGAGGAACACCGAGTCCGGCCACTTCAGGTTCAGCAGCACCGAGACGAAGCCGAAGGCGACCGACGCCAGCACCGCACGGCGCGGGACCCCGCCCCCCGAAACCCGCAGCAGCCCCCGGGGCGCCTCGCCCCGCTCGGCGAGCGAGAAGATCATGCGCGAGGAGCCGTACAGATTGGCGTTCAGGGCGGAGAGCAGGGCCACGAACACCACGATGTTCATGATCTGGCCGGCCGACGGGATGCCGATCGAGTCGAGGACGGCGACATAGGGGCTCTGGCCCGGCTTCATCGAGGTCCACGGCAGCAGCGTGACGATGACCAGCATCGAGCCCACATAGAAGAAGAGGATGCGCCACACCG
Source organism: Streptomyces sp. ASQP_92 (assembly GCF_025399895.1). Lineage (GTDB taxonomy): Bacteria > Actinomycetota > Actinomycetes > Streptomycetales > Streptomycetaceae > Streptomyces. The sequence continues at coordinate 418,245 of NZ_JAODUA010000001.1, forward strand.
CGCTGCGCACCGCGCGCCCGACCGCGCGCACCGGGTCGTCCGACTCGGCCGCGGCGATGGTGACGACCTCAAGACCCCCGAACGCGAAGATCACCGCGAGCACCCCCGAGACGACCCCGCTCCAGCCGGCGGGCAGGAACCCGCCCCGCCCGGTCAGATTGGACAGGCCCACCGCCGAGGTGTCGGGCAGCACCCCGAAGACCGCGAGGAGCCCGAGCACCAGGAACGCGACGATCGCGAAGATCTTCAGCGCGGCGAACCAGAACTCGAACTCGCCGAAGTTCTTGACCGCGGCCAGATTGGCCCCGGTGAACACCACCATGAAGATCAGCACCCAGGCCCACTGCGGCACCCCCGGCGCCCACCCATGGGCGATCTTCGCGGCGCCGGTCGCCTCCACGGCGAGCACGACCACCAGCAGGAACCAGTAGAGCCAGCCCACGCTGAACCCGGCCCAGCGGCCGAGCGCGCGCTCCGCGTGCACCGAGAACGAGCCCGAGGCGGGCATCGCCGCCGACATCTCGCCCAGCATCCGCATCACCAGCATCGCGATCGTGCCCGCGATCAGATACGAGACGACGATGCCGGGGCCCGCCACCGCGATCCCGGCACCCGACCCCACGAAGAGCCCCGCACCGATCACCCCGCCGAGGCCGAGCATGGTCAGATGGCGCTGCTTCAGCCCGTGCGAGAGGGGCTCCGCGGGCAAGGAGTCGTGCATGGCGCTCGTAACTTTCGGTTTATGGGGAACCTACAGTCTCGCCGAGTGGCGACCCCGGGCGCAAAAGGGATACCCGAGCCCTTCGCCGTAGTGACGAGGGTCACGCCGCTCGGCGCATGAATCCCGCGCTTTGTCCGGACCCCACCAAGGCTCCAACACCCGCTTTGTGGGCGGCTGCTGGTGATCCAGCGAGATTCAGTGGGCTAACGTCACCGTGTCCCCAGCACGTACCGCCACCTCAGAACCCGCCGGAGTCCCGATGAGCACAGCGTCCGCCGCCGCCCCCCGCACCGGATCGGTCCTCGCCGACCTGCTGCCCTCCCCCAAGCTCTCGGCTTCGCTCGAGCAGGGAGGTGCCCCCACTCGCATCAAGGACATCGCGCTGGTCGTCGGCGGCGCCGCGCTCACCGGACTCGCCGCCCAGATCGCCGTGCCGGTCCCCGGCTCGCCCGTCCCGGTCACCGGGCAGACCTTCGCCGCACTGCTCGTCGGGGCGGGCCTCGGCGCGGGCCGCGGCTTCCTCTCGCTCGCGCTCTACGCCCTGGTCGGCATGGCCGGGATGCCGTGGTTCGCGAACGGCACCTCCGGTGCGGGCGGCGCCTCGTTCGGCTATGTGCTCGGCATGATGCTCGCCTCCACCGTGGTCGGCGCGCTCGCCCGTCGCGGGGCCGACCGCTCGGTGCTGGGCACCGCGGGCACGATGGTGCTCGGCTCCGCGATCATCTACGCGGTGGGCGTGCCCTACCTCGCCGCCTCCACCGGCATGTCCCTGACCGCGGCGGTCGCCGCGGGCCTGACCCCCTTCCTCCTGGGCGACGCCCTCAAGGCGGCGCTGGCGATGGGGCTGCTGCCCGCCGCGTGGAAGCTGGCCGGCCGCCGCGGCTGACCCCGGCACGCACCACAGCCAAGGGCCCGGCTCGCGCCGGGCCCTTCGCGTTACGCCCGCTCTGAGCAGGAAGGATTCTCCGTCACTCGAACTGGTGAACGTCCCCGCTGGGTACGGCGGCGGGGCCCGCGCTCCCGCCATGCTCCTGCCCGGGCCCGCCCACCGGGCGTGGCCCGACACCAGCGACGAGGGAGGAACGCCGGCATGAGCGCCGACCCCATCACCGAGCCGGTGAACGAGGCACAGGACCCCATCGACCTGTTGATCGAGTTCGAGAAGGCTTCCAAGGAGCCGATTCGGGCCGAGTGCGTCGAGGGAATGGTGATGGTGCCGCCTCAGCGCGACCACAACCACAACCGCGCGGCTTACAAGTTGTGCGTTCAGCTCACCATGGCCGGGCTGGAACACGCCGGCATCGGCAACGGCTACCGCACCGGCGTGACCGCCGAGAAGACGCTGAGCCTGCTCGTCCCCGACTTCTACGTCATGCGGCGTGAGCCGAGCGACCTGGACGAGGCGTACCGCAGGACCAACCGGGGCTGGTATCCCATCGAGCTGCTGCACCTCGCCGGAGAGGTCACGTCGACCAACCACGAGACGGACACCGGCCCCAAATACCGCAGTTACGCCGCCGCCGGGGTGCCGCTGTACGTGATCGTGCACCGTTACGAGCGCAAGGTCTACGTCCACTCCGAGCCGGTGCCGGACAAGAAGCAGCCCCTCAACAGCCACTATCGGACGACGACGGTCACCGAACTCGGCGGTACGTTCCCGCTCCCCGCGCCGTACCCGGTCCTGGACACCTCGGTCCTGTAGTTCCCCTTCCGTCCGGGGCCGAACTCCCTTGCCGGGACGGCGCGTTCGGAGCTTCGTTCAGCGCCCGGCCGTCCGGCCTCGGCCCCTGGCCGTCCACCACAGGCCCGCGCCCCCGGCGAACAGGAACAGGACGCCGGCCGCGGTGAGCGGGAGGACTCCGTCGTCGGCGCCCGTCTTCGGGAGCTGGGGCGGCGCGGAGGGTGAGGACGGGGCCGGGCTCGTCGCGGACGCGCTCGGGGAGGGAGAGGCCGTGCCCGAGGGCGGGGCCGCGGGGAGGTTGTCGGTGCCGAGCAGCAGCGGGGTGTCGGGTGCGTTCGGCGTCGGCCTGGTCGTACCGAACGGCACCGGGCCCTGCTGCCACAGCACCTTGTCGCTCCTGCCCTGGGTCACCGGCAGACAGATCTTGCCGGTCTTCGTCAGGTCGTAGGTGGCCGAGACGGTGTACGACCTCGACCGGCCGGGTGCCAGATCGGGGATCGCGCAGCCGAAGCCGCTGTTGGTGATCGGCGGTCGCTTGGCGCTCGGGAGCGGCGCGCAGCCCCGCACCCCGGTGATCTTCATGCCGTCCAGGCCGAGCACGGTCAGAGTGACCGGACCCGTCGCCCGGCTGCCGTGGTTGGCGACGGTCGCGGTGAACGTGGTGCGGTGCGTCGTGTTGTTCACCTTGATCGTCGACGGCAGTTCGGTGGAGATCCTCAGGCCCGCCGGAGCGCTCGGCCCCGGGGTGCCGCCCTGACTGCTGCCCGGTGTCGGATCGGCGGCCAGAGCCGTTCCCGCGCCGAACGGAACCATCAGCAGTGCGGCGAATACCGGAGCGAATAGAGATCCTTTGATTTTTCGAACACGCATTTCCCGTCCCCCTCACCCGTGGTGGGTGCTTCTGTGCACAGAAGGGTCCCACAAGATTGACCGGAATTATGCTGTGATGGTGTCACCGTCATGAATCAGTCCAGGTCACAGTAGGTGCTGAGGGGGTGGGTGGTCATGCCGGGTACGCGGGGGCTATTGATCGCCGGGCGGTACCGCCTGGACGAAACAATTGGCCAGGGAGGAATGGGGCGGGTGTGGCGCGCGGCGGACGAGATACTCGACCGCCAGGTCGCCGTAAAAGAAATGCGCATCGATGAACTCGACGCCGAGGACAGCCGAATTCGCCGCGAGCGCTCCCTGCGCGAGGCCCGCGCCACCGCCCGGATCGACCACCCCAACGTGGTGCGCGTCTACGACGTGGTGGCCGAGGAGAGCGACCGGCTGTGGATCGTGATGGAGCTCGTCGAATCCCGCTCCCTGGAGAAGCTCCTCGTGGAGGACGGGCCCGTGACCCCGCGCGAGGCCGCCCGGATCGGCGTCGGTCTCGCCGCGGCCCTCGTGGAGGTGCACGCGGTGGGCGTGCTGCACCGCGACATCAAACCCGGCAATGTGCTGCTCGGCCCGGGCGGCCGGGTCGTCCTCACCGACTTCGGCATCGCCGCCATCCAGGACGCGGCGGCCCTCACCGTGGTCGGGATGCTGGTCGGCTCGCCGGACTACATGGCGCCCGAGCGCGTCACCGGCAGACCCCAGGGCCCCGCCTCCGACGTCTGGTCGCTCGGCGCCACCCTGTGCGCGGCCGTCGGCGGGCACTCCCCCTTCTCCCGGGCGTCCACCCTCGCCACCCTGCACGCGGTGCTGTACGAGGAGCCCGAACTTCCGCACGCGGCGGGCCTCTTGGCCCCGCTCCTGGAGCGGCTCCTGGTCAAGGACCCGGACCTGCGGCCGGGGCTCGACGAGATCGCCGCCCGGCTGATGCCGATCGCCGCGCCCCCGACCATGCCGGCCCCGGGGCCGGCGCTCCATCCGCCCACCCTCCGGGTGTACGGCGACCCGGCGCCCTGGCCGGGGCGCCCCGGACCCCAACTGCCGCCCCCGCCACGGGAGTTGCCCCACGCGCAGGCCCCGGCCCAGCACCAGCACCAGGCCCAGCCCCGGCCTCCCGAACCCGAACCCGCACCCGCACCCGCACCCGACGAGTCCGGCAGGGCCGCCCCCCGCCGGCGGGGGATCCGGCGCTGGATGCTGATCGCGGCCGTCACGGCGGTGGCCGCCGCCGTGGCCGCCGTGCTGATCGCCACCACCGCGGACCGGGGCGGTGGCGCCGCGAGCGGGTCCGGCGGTCCGGTGACGCCCACCGTCGAGGGCACCTCGCGGCCGCCCACGGCCACGCCCCCGCCCGGCTCACGCGACGAGACGGGCTTCGCCTGGATCCCGCCCGAGGGCTGGACCCGTACCGCCAAGAGCCCGTCCAACGTCCACTACCACGCCCCGGGCGGAAAACAGGAGATCGCCGCCTCGTACGCACTCGTACGCGGCGGCGATCTCATGACCCAGTGGCAGGAAGCCGAGGCGGGCTCGCACGACGTGCCCGGCTACCGGAAGATCCGTCTTGAGCGGACCATCTTCCACGAGCGGCCGGCCATCGTCTGGGACTACGCCTTCACCCAGAACGGCGTCTCCTGGAAGGCCCGCCAGCTCGGCTTCGACGAGGGCGGCAAGTCCTACCAGGTCAACACCTGGTACCAGGGGGACACGGAGACCGCCGCCCTCGGCGCCTATGACGCGGTGACGTCGTCCTTCACTCCGCTGTAGGCGGCGGCGCGGCCCGCGAGCACCTTCTCCTTGACCACGGCGATCACGATGACGATCGCCGCGACGAGCAGCGAGAGCAGCACCTGCTCGCGCCCCGAGTCGTCGAACAGCATGTAGACGAGGACGAAGGAGATCATCCCGATCGTCAGCCACGTGAGGTAGGGGAAGCCCCACATCTTCACGGTCAGCTTCTCCGGCTGCTCGCGCAGGATGATGCCGCGCATCCGGAGCTGGGTGAAGCAGATCACCAGCCACACGAACAGGGCGACCGCGCCCGAGGAGTTCAGGAGGAAGGCGAAGACGGTGTCGGGCCACTTGTAGTTGAAGAAGACCGCCACGAAGCCGAACACGACCGAGGACAGGATCGCGACCTGCGGCACACCGCGCTTGTTGGTCCGGGCGAAGGACTTCGGGGCGTCGCCGCGCTCACCGAGCGAGAACGCCATCCGGGAAGCCGTGTACAGGCCGGAGTTGAGGCAGGAGAGCACCGCCGTCAGGACGATCACGTTCATGATCTGGTCGGCGTGCGGAATGCCGATCGTCTTGAGGGCCGCCACATAGGAGCCGTCCGCGACGATCGAGGGGTCGCTCCACTTCAGGAGGGTCAGCACGATGAAGATCGAGCCGAGGTAGAAGACCGCGATCCGCCAGATCACGCTGTTGGTGGCCTTCGTCACGGCGCGGCGCGGGTCCTCGGACTCGCCCGCGGCCAGGGTGACGATCTCGGAGCCCATGAAGGAGAACACGACCATCAGCACACCGGTGAGGATCGCCCCGTAGCCCTTGGGGAAGAACCCTCCGGCGTCCGTGAGGTGCGCGAAGCCCTCGCCCGGGTTGTCGGAGCCCGGCAGCACGCCGAACACCGCGAGCAGGCCGATGATCACGAAGCCGCCGATGGCGACGACCTTGATCCCGGCGAACCAGAACTCGAACTCGCCGTACGAGGACACCGAGGCCAGGTTGGTGGCGGTCAGGACCACCATCACTATGAGCGCCCAGCCCCACTGCGGGACCCCCGGCACCCAGTCGTGCAGGATCTTGGCGCCGGCCGTGCCCTCGACCGCGAGCACCACGACCCAGAAGAACCAGTAGAGCCAGCCGATGGAGAACCCGGCCCAGCGGCCGAGCGCCCGGTCCGCGTACGCCGAGAACGAGCCCGACGACGGGCGGGCCGCCGCCATCTCGCCCAGCATCCGCATGACGAACACGACCATCACGCCGACGAGGGCGTACGAGAGCAGAATCGCGGGGCCGGCCGCGGCGATGCCGGAGCCGGAGCCCACGAACAGGCCGGCGCCGATCACACCACCGATGGCGATCATGGACAGATGACGGTTCTTGAGACCGGCCTTGAGGCCGCTGTCGGGCACCTGCGCATCACCGGGTTCACCGGGCAGGCGGTCTTCCTTCGCAAGGGACGGCTGCGAGGTCATGAACGCTTCCTTACGTCTTCGGAGCACTCGGGTTACGAGCCCGGGTATTCAAACCTGGTCCGCTTCGGGACGGAAGGCCTGAATCCGGATCGTTAGACAGGACCAACGACAGGGACCAAAGCCCTGGGGGCCTGTGTCCGCACCCTGCCCGGGCCCGCGGCGTTTGGCACGCACGCTCGCCGCGTTGCCGAAATGCCCTAGTAGCTCCGCTACGAGGGCCTTCCGGCGCCTTGCGATCGCACGCACCAAACGCCGCGGTCTGATCCGGACCGGGTACGGACACAGGCCCCACCCCGCTCAGCCCTGCCCACCCCCGCGCATGCCACACTCGGGTACATGCGCGTGTACCTCGGCTCCGACCATGCCGGCTTCGAACTCAAGAACCACCTCGTCGAGTGGCTCACGGCCCACGGCCATGAGCCCGTGGACTGCGGTCCGCACATCTACGACGCCCAGGACGACTACCCGCCGTTCTGTCTGCGGGCCGCCGAGAAGACGGCCGCCGACCCGGAGGCACTCGGCATCGTGATCGGCGGCTCCGGCAACGGCGAGCAGATCGCCGCCAACAAGGTCAAGGGCGTCCGCGCCGCACTGGCCTGGAGCGAGCAGACCGCGGCCCTCGGCCGTGAGCACAACAACGCCAACGTGATCTCCATCGGCGGCCGGATGCACACCGAGGAGGAGGCGACCAGGTTCGTCGAGATCTTCCTCGCCACCCCGTACTCGGGCGAGGAGCGCCACACCCGGCGCATCGAGATGCTCTCGGAGTACGAGACCAGCGGCAAGCTCCCCGAGATCCCGGCCCACCACCCGCAGCAGGGCTGACCCCGGCCCATGCCCGAGGGTCACACCATCCACCGCCTGGCCGCCGACCACGATCTGATGTTCGGCGGCCGGCCGCTGCGCGCGACCAGCCCCCAGGGCAAGTTCTCGGACGGCGCGGCCCTGGTCGACGGCCAGGTCCTGGAGGGCGCCGAAGCCCACGGCAAGCACCTCTTCCTCGGCTTCGGGCCCTCGGGCTGGATCCACATCCACCTCGGCCTGTTCGGCAAGTACGCCCTGGGCGAGGCGCCCGCCCCGCCGCCCACCGACACCGTACGGCTGCGGCTCCTGAACGACACCGCCTACGCCGATCTGCGCGGGCCGACCACCTGCGCGCTGATCACCGACGGCGAGAAGCGGGCCATACACGACCGGCTCGGGCCCGACCCGCTGCGGCCCGCCGACACCGGCGACAAGGCCTGGCAGCGGATCTCCAGGAGCCGCACCACCATCGCCGCCCTGCTCATGGACCAGAAGGTCATCGCGGGCGTCGGCAACGTCTACCGCGCCGAGGTCCTCTTCCGGCACGGCGTCGACCCCTACCGCCCCGGCAAGGACCTCTCCCGCGCGACCTGGGACGCGATCTGGGCGGACCTGGGGGCGCTGATGCGCGAGGGCGTACGGCTGGGCCGCATCGACACCGTCCGCCCCGAGCACACCCCCGAGGCGATGGGCCGGCCGCCGCGCGTCGACGACCACGGCGGCGAGGTGTACGTCTACCGCCGCGCCCACCAGGGCTGCCACATCTGTGGCGGCGAGATCCGCACCGCCGACCTCGCCGCCCGCAATCTGTTCTGGTGCCCCGGCTGTCAGAAGCCGTGAGGCAGCCAGGGCGCGAGCACGCCGGCGAACGCCGTCGAGGCCTCGGCCAGGGCGCCCCGGCGCAGCTCGCGCACCCGGCCCGCCTGCGCCAGTGAGGCCAGGGTGACGCCGCCGAGGTAGGCGGCGCCCAACTCCCGTACGGACAGGGCCAGTTCGGCCGGGTCATCGGTGCGGACGCAGGAGGCGCCCTTGGTGTCGCCGGTCAGCCGCCAGCGGCCCGCGTTCCACGGACAGAAGGCGTCCTCCACCTCGATGACCACATCCACGGGCGCGGTGTACGTACGGGCCTCCAGGGCCGCGCCCACCTCCACCAGACGGACGTGCATCGAGTCCCGCAGCCGCAGCCCGCAGCGGCGCACATCGGAGACGAGGTGCTGGAAGAGGTCGTCGACCGGACGGCTCCTCACCTTCAGCGTGTTCGTCAGATCCAGGCCGAACAGATAGCGCCACAGCGCCGCGGCGGCCGCCGGATCCACCGCCTCCAGGTCCTGGAGCGTCACCGTGCCGTTGGGGCCCGTCGGCTCCGAGGCCATCGCGGTCCGGTAGCGGGCGTAGCCCACCAGCGCTCCGTCCCGCTCGGCGAGGACGCACTGCAACGGCGAGGCGCCGTCGCGGTAGGCCTCCGGGTCGAGCGTGGTGAACCGGTCCCAGCTTGGCTGCCGGGCCAGCATGCCGGGGCGCCCCGGCACCAGACGCGCGTACAACTCCTCGCACGCCGCGAGCGAGTCCGCCGTCCTCACGTACCGCAGCCGCACCTCGTCGGTGCCCGGCGGCACATCGAGCCGCACCCGGGTCGTGTCTATCTCCGCGGACAGCGTCATCGTGCCGATGCCGTAGCCGAACCGTCCGTAGATGGCCGGCTCGGACGCGGTCAGGACGGCGAGCGCCTCGCCCCGCTCCCGCACATCGTCCAGCTGGCGCCGCATCATCGAGGTCAGAACGCCGCGGCGGCGATGGGTGCCCATGACGCCGACCCCCGTCACGCCCGCGGCCGGCACCACGGCCCCGCCGGGGACGCTCAACCGGAACGGGAAGACGCTGGTGCCGGCCACGCACTGGTCGCCGTCCCACACGGCGATCGTCCGCCCGGGGTCGATCAGCTCCCGCCACACGGCCACTTCCTCGGGGGCGTCAGAAACGCCACCGAACGCCACCACCAGGGCCGCATACCACGTGTCCCACTCGGCCGGATCCAGAACCCGAAACTCCATCGTCATGGGCCTTACCTAAACAGGGAGTACGCCGTCCGAGCGACCCGGTTTCCATCGGGGCGCCCGTTCCGGGCGCCGGGGGTCACCTGCGCGCGGCGCCACCGGCTGGATAGGGTCCTCGGCAATGGCACGTGCGATGAGAGCGGACTCGTTCACCGCCCGGTGGCGCAAGGCGCTGCACCGGGTCCGCAACGCGGTGCGCAGATCCGGCGTCGACTACTTCCGCGGCGACGGCTCCGACTGGGTCGCGCTGGCCGCCCTGCTCCTCACCGTTCCCGCCATCACCTGCGGCACCCTCCTCGCGCCGCTCTGGTGCGCCCCCTCCGCCCTGGTCCTGCCGATCGTGGCGGGCGGGCTCCTGCTGCGCCCCGCCAACCTCCTCGGCCTGTACGCGGCCGCCGCGACCGCGCTGATCGTGGAATCGGTACGGCTCGGCCCCTACACCGCGGGGCCCTCCCGGGTCACCCCCGGCACCGTCCTGGTGGTGGCGGCCTGCGGACTCTTCGGGCTGCTCATCGCACAGTTCCGGGCCCGGGTCGGGGTGCCCTGGCGGCGCGGCGGCACCATGCTCTTCGACCTGCGCGAACGCATCCGCGTCCAGAGCGCGCTGCCGCCGCTGCCCCGGGGCTGGCACCGCGAGATGGCGCTGCGGCCCGCCGGCGGCCAGTCCTTCTCCGGCGACTTCGTCGTGGCCGCCCGCACCGGCGGCGGCCGCACCCTGGAGATCGTCCTGACCGACGTCTCCGGCAAGGGCATGGACGCGGGCTCGCGCGCCCTGCTGCTCTCCGGCGCCTTCGGCGGCCTCCTCGGCTCGCTGCCCCCGCACGCCTTCCTGCCCGCCGCCAACGGCTACCTCCTCCGCCAGGACTGGGACGAGGGCTTCGCCACCGCCATCCACCTCGTCCTCGACCTCGACTCCGGCGACTACGAACTCCTCTCCGCCGGGCACCCCCCGGCCCTGCAACTCCACGCGGGCTCCGGCCGCTGGCAGGAGCAGGCCGCCGAAGGCCCCCTGCTCGGGGTCTACGACGGCGCCGAATTCCACCCGGCCAAGGGCTCGCTGGCTCCCGGCGACGTCCTGATGCTCTTCACCGACGGCCTCGTGGAGACCTCGGAGCGCGACATCGGCGAAGGCATCGACCGCCTGACCGGCGAGGCCGACCGCTATGTCACCACGGGCTTCGGCGGGGCGGCCTGGCACTTGATCGAAGCGGTCGCCAAGGACGTCAACGACGACCGCGCCCTCCTGCTGATCAGGCGCGACGCCTGAGCCCCGCGCCGACCCGGCCCCGGGGGAGGGCCGGGCTCCGGTGGTGGGGCCAGCCCCACCCTTGATCCACCGGCGGCCGCCATGGCCCCCACCCCACCCCGCTCCCTAGGTTCGAAGGGTCGGCGCGAACGCGTCGGCCGGAGCGAGCGAAGGGCAGGGGCCATGGCACTGCGACGGGCCAAGAACACACGGCGGACGACCGCGGCGGACGCGGCGCCCGGCCACGACTGGGCCGTCGAACTGCGCGGCGTCACGCGCCAGTACGGGCGCGGCGCCACCGCCGTGCACGCCCTGCGCGGCATCGACCTCACCCTGCCCCGGGCGAGCTTCACCGCGGTGATGGGCCCCTCCGGCTCCGGCAAGTCGACGTTCCTCCAGTGCTCGGCGGGCCTGGACCGGCCGAGCGAGGGCTCGGTGCGGCTCGGCGGCACCGAGATCACCGGCATGAGCGAGAACAAGCTGACCGAACTGCGCCGCTCCCGACTCGGCTTCGTCTTCCAGGCGTTCAACCTGCTGCCCTCGCTCAGCGTCGAGCAGAACGTGGTCCTGCCCATGCGGCTCGCCGGCGACCGCCCCGACCGGCACCGGGCCGCCCAACTCCTCGCCCAGGTCGGCCTGGAGGGCAAGGGCGCCCGCCGCCCCGGCGAACTCTCCGGCGGCCAGCAGCAGCGCGTGGCGATCGCCCGCGCCCTGGTCACCCGCCCCGACGTGATCTTCGCGGACGAGCCGACGGGCGCCCTGGACACCACCACCGCGGCCGAGGTCCTCGCCCTGCTCCGCAACGCGGTGGACTCCCTCGGCGCGACGGTGGTGATGGTCACCCACGACCCCTCGGCCGCCGCCTACGCCGACCAGGTCCTCTTCCTCGCGGACGGCTCGATGGTGGACGCCCTGTCGCGAGCCTCCGCCGCCCAGATCGCCACCCGCATGACAACCCTGACGACCCGCCGGGTAAGCGTGGCGGCCTAGCGGGTTGATCGGTTCGGCCCCTGGGGCTCTGCCCCAGACCCCGTTCGCGCCTGAACGGCGCGCGTCCTCAATAGCCGGACGGGGCTGAGGTGGCCGATGCGGGCCAGCATCGATCCTGCTAGGGGCGCGGGGAACTGCGCGCCCATCCCAAGACGACCCGCACCCGAGCCCCAACGCACAGGCCCCGCACCCCGGTGGGCTCCCCGCCGCACCCCGGCGCACAGGTCCGCCCTTGGGGGCGCGGGGAACTGCGCGCCCAGCCCAAGACGGCCCGCACCCAACTCACCACCCACAGGCCCCGCACCCCTCCGCCCAGCGCCCCCTCCGCCAGCCCTCCGCAGGAGTCCCCCTATGCACGCCCCCAACCGCCTGGCCCGCGCAGCCATCCGCTTCAAACCGTCCGCGTTCGCCGGGACGTTCGTCGCCCTGCTCATGGCCGCGATGATCGTCTCCGCCTGCGGTCTCCTGCTCGCGACCGGGATCACCGCGTCCGTGCCGCCCCAGCGTTACGCCGCCGCCCCCGTCGTGGCCGCCGCCGACCAGAGCCTGCGCTACACGATCGGCTCCGGCGAGGACCGCGACGAGGAGGCCCTGCCCCTGCCGGACCGGGCCCGTCTGGACAACTCCCTGGTGGCGAGGGCCGGTTCGGTCCCCGGCGCCGCCGCAGCGATCGCCGACCTCGCCGTGCCGGTGCGTACCGACAAGAACGTCCCCGTCACCGCGTACAACTGGGCCTCCACCGCCTTCACCGGTACGAAGCCGACCTCCGGCGCCGCGCCCCGCCCCGGCGAGGTCGTCACCACGACGGGCGCCGTGGGGGAGCGGATCACCCTCGACACCCCTGGCGGCACAAGGGAGTTCACGATTTCCGGCACGACCGGCACGACCGGCGCCGCCCGCAGCCCCGGCATCTGGCTCAGTGATGCCGACGCCCGCGCCCTGTCCGGACACCCCGGCAAGGTCGACGCGATCGCCGTGCTGCCCAAGCCGGGCGTCTCCACCGACACCCTCGCCGCCCAGGTGAGGCACGCCCTCGGCGACCGGGCCCGGGTGCACACCGGCGACGACCGCTCCACCGTCGAGGACGGGGGCCTCGCCCAGGCCAAGGAGGTGCTCGTCGGCCTCGGCGGCTCCTTCGGCGGCGTCGCCACGATGGTCGCCGTGTTCACCGCCGCCGGCACCGTCGCCCTCTCCGTCGGACAGCGCCGCCGCGAGTACGCCTTGCTGCGCGCCATCGGCGCCACCCCGCGCCAGATCCGCCGCACCATCGCCACCGAGGCCCTGCTCGTCGCCCCGCTCGCCGGAGCGCTCGGCTGCCTGCCCGGAGTCGCGCTCGCCACCTGGTGGTTCGGGCAGCTGCGCGACAAGGGCGCGATCCCGCCCACCGTTGACCTGTCGATCACCCCGCTGCCGCTGCTCGTCGCCGTCGGCGCCACCGTCGTGACCGCCCTGTGCGCCGGCGCCGCCGCGGCCCGCCGCCCCGCGAAGATCAAGCCCGGCCAGGCGCTCGCCGAGTCCGCCGTGGAGCGCCTGCGCCCCGGCTGGATCCGTACCGTCCTCGGCGTCGGCGCCGTCGTCGGCGGATGCTCCTTCGCCGGGCTCGCGGCCTCCGAGACCGGGGAGGACGCGGCCAACGCCGCCCTCGGCGTCGTCATGCTGTTCATGATGGCCGTCGCCCTGCTCGGCCCGCTGATCGCCCGCGGCTGCGCCGCCGTCCTCGGCCTCCCGCTGCGCGCCGCCGGCGCGGCCGGTTCGCTCGCCGCCGCCAACACCCGTACCAACGCCCGCCGGCTGGCCTCCGCGATCACCCCCATCGTCCTCGCGATGGCGTTCTCCTCCGTCCTGGTCTTCCTGCACACCAGCGAGGAACGGGCGATCGAGGACCAGCAGCGGGCCGGCATCACCGCGGACCAGGTGGTCACCGACCCCGCGGGCCTGCCCTCCGACGCGGTGGCCCGCGCCCGTGCCATCCCCGGCGTCGAGACGGCGGTGGGCCTCACCCGCACCTCCGTCCTCATCCCGAACGGCGGCACCGGCTACACCCCCAGCCAGGCCTCCGCCCAGGGCGTCACCGGCACCGGCGCCGACCTCGCCAAGGTCCAGGACCTGGGTCTGCGCACCGGCTCCCTGGCCGCCCTCGCCCCGGGCACCGTCGCCCTCGACGCCTCCCTCGCCGAAGCCGCTCACGTGCGCCCGGGAGAGCGCCTCCCGCTGCTGCTGCCCGACGGCACGAAGGCCTCCCCGAAGATCGTGGCCACCTACGACCGAGGCCTGGGCCTTGCCCAAGTCACCTTCCCGCAGGCCGACTTGAAGGCCCACCTCAGCCACTCCAACCCCACCACCCTGCTCACCCGGGCCGCACCCGCTGCGGCCGCGCCCCTCGCCGCCCTCGGCCACGTCACCGACGCCGCGGGCCACGCCACCGCGCAGAGCACGGACCGCGAGGTCAACGCCTGGGCCAACACCGTGATGGCCGCGGTCCTCGGCGGCTTCGCGGCCGTCGCCGCCGTCAACACCCTGGTGATGACGGTCTTCGACCGCCGCCGCGAACTCGGCACCCTGCGCCTCATCGGCACCACCCGCCGCCAGGTCCTCAAGATGATCCGCTGGGAGGCTCTCGTGGTGGTCGCGGCCGGCATCGCCCTCGGCAGCGCGATCGCCCTGGCCACCCTCGTCCCGATGGTGAACGGCCTGACCGGCCGCGCCCCGTACATACCGCCGCTCCTGTACGGCTCGTTCGCCGGCGGCATCCTGGTCCTCGGCCTGGCCGCGACCGCCCTGCCCGCCCGCGCGGCCCTGAAGACCGCCGCGTGAAGCGCCCGAGGCGTGCGGACGCTGCCGAGCCGATGGCCAGATTTCGCCGAACTGCCGTACGCGCGCGGGCGGTTGAAGGGGGACGTCGCCGGGCGGGGCGCCCCGGGCCGCCCCGTACCCGGCCGCCCGGGGCGCCTCGTGAGCAAGTGAACCCCTGGACCCCGGCTCGCGGTTGGCCGGATCCATACATGGTGTGTCCGTCACCCGGGAACAACCACAGGGGTGTTGGTGGCACGATGGTTCTCGCGGGGGTGTGTGCGACATGCCCTCGGGCCGGCAAGGCGGACCGACCAAGGGTGTGTGATCAGTTGTGGCCATTTCACTGTCAGCCGTGGTGCTGTTGGCGGTCGTCCTCGTGGTGCTCATCCGGGGCGGCTCCATCAAGGCCGGCCCAGCCATCGTCGCGATACTTTTCGGCTTCTTCCTGGCATCGACGGGCATGGCCCCCTCGATCCAGCGCTTCCTGAACTCGATAGCGGACACGATCAACCAGATCAAGTTCTGAGCACGCCGAAGGGCCCGGCAGCTCGGCTGCCGGGCCCTTCGGACCGTTGAGAGCGGGCGACGGGAATCGAACCCGCGTAGCTAGTTTGGAAGACTAGGGCTCTACCATTGAGCTACGCCCGCAAGCATCGCGCCGCAGGTCATCGCGACCCCGGCACGTAGAGCATCGTAGCGGGTCACCCCCCGTACGCGCACACCGCGTTTCCCGGCCACCGTCCGGACCCGGCCGGACCGCACCCGGCCGAGCCGATCCGGGCGCGAGCCCGCCGGACGAACGCCCCGAACAAAGCGGCCGACGCGGCCCCCGCGGGCATGTACCCTACGTCTCGCACCGACGGGGTGTGGCGCAGCTTGGTAGCGCGTCCGCTTTGGGAGCGGAAGGCCGTGGGTTCAAATCCCGCCACCCCGACCAGCGTCACCGATGTCCGATGACGTCCGATGACGTTCGAGATCTCCGCGTTCTCCGCGTATCAAGATCACATTGTGGGAGGCATCCCGCTTGCGGTTACTATGCAAGCTGCGTGCCCGTGTGTCTGATGAATCCGATGTACCGGGCCCCATCCGCTCCAGACCGTCGGTCTGCGGCAGAAACCCAAAGAAGTCAGCCACAAGGAGACCGAACCGTGAAGAGCGCCGTGGAGACCCTGAACCCGACTCGGGTTCGGCTCACTGTCGAGGTGCCCTTCGAGGAGCTCAAGGACAGCCTCGACGCGGCGTACAAGAAGATCAACCAGCAGGTCACGGTCAAGGGCTTCCGTAAGGGCAAGATCCCGGCCCGAGTGATCGACCAGCGGTTCGGTCGTGGCGCCGTGCTCGAAGAGGCCGTCAATGACGCGCTTCCGAAGTTCTACACCGAGGCGATCAACGAGGCGGAGCTGAACCCGCTGGGTCAGCCCGAGGTCGACATCACCGAGCTGAAGGACGGCGACACGCTGAACTTCACCGCCGAGGTCGACATCCGCCCGACCATCGAGATCCCGGACTACTCCGGCATCGAGGTCACCGTGGACGCCGTCGAGGTCAGCGACGAGGACGTCGAGAAGTCCGTGGAGCAGCTCCGCGAGCGCTTCGCCTCGACCTCCCCCGTCGAGCGTGCCGCCGAGGACGGCGACGTCGTGACGATCGACCTCGAGGCCAAGGTCGACGGCGAGGTCCTGGAGGACGGCGTGGCCGAGGGTGTCTCGTACACCATCGGTTCCGGCGAGCTCCTCGAGGGCATCGACGACGCCGTGAAGGGCCTGGAGGCCGGTGGCGAGGCCACCTTCACCTCCGAGCTCAAGGGCGGCTCGGCCGAGGGCAAGGAGGCCGAGGTCACCGTCAAGGTCACCCAGGTCGCCGCCCGTGAACTGCCCGCCCTGGACGACGACTTCGCGCAGCTCGCGTCGGAGTTCGACACCCTGGACGAGCTCAAGGCCGACAGCCGCAAGCGCCTCGAGAACATGAAGCAGTACGACCAGGCCACCCAGGCCCAGGAGCGCGTCCTGGACGAGCTCCTGAAGCTGGCCGAGGTCCCGATCCCCGAGAAGCTCCTCGCGGACGAGATCCAGACCCGCAAGCACAACCTCGAGCACCACCAGCTCGGCCAGATGGGCATCGACCTTGCCAAGTACCTGGAGATCCAGGGCAAGACCGAGGAAGAGTTCACCGCCGAGACCGAGGAGCAGGCGGTCAAGGGCATCAAGACGCAGTTCATCCTGGACGAGCTCGTCAACAAGGAGAAGCTGAACGTCAACCAGGAGGAGCTCACCGAGCACCTCATGCGGCGTGCCGCCTCCTCCGGCATGAGCCCGGACCAGTTCGCCCAGGCCGTCGTCGAGGGTGGTCAGGTGCCGATGCTCGTCGGCGAGGTCGCCCGCGGCAAGGCGCTCGCCGTCGTCGTCGAGGCCGCCAAGGTCACCGACACCAACGGTGAGGTCGTCGACCTGGAGGACGCCGAGGACGAGGCCGCCGAGCCTGCCGTCGAGGCCGAGTCCGCCGAGGCCGAGACCGCGGAGAAGACCGAGGCCTGAGCCTCCTTCTGACCGCTGAGAAGGGCCCTGCGCAGCCGCGTACGGGCCCTTCTTCGTACCGAATTCCGCTTCAACCACCTTGCGCTCCGAGCGAACAGTTCGGGAACCGGGATGGCGTTGTCCCACCTGCGCGTTAGGGTCCATGAATACGAGGGTGGTGGAGTCTGGCGAGCCGGAGTCCGCGCCCCCGGAACGAAGACGCTGAGACGGTTGAAGCCGTCAGAGACGAGCAGGTGGATACGTGACGAATCTGATGCCTTACGCCGCCGGTGAGCCGTCCCTCGGTGGTGGCCTCGGTGACCAGGTCTACAGCCGACTGCTCAACGACCGCATCATCTTCCTCGGCCAGCAGGTCGACGACGAGATCGCCAACAAGATCACTGCCCAGATGCTCCTGCTGGCCGCTGCCGACCAGAACAAGGACATCTACCTCTACATCAACAGCCCCGGCGGCTCGGTGACGGCCGGCATGGCGGTCTACGACACCATGCAGTACATCCAGAACGACGTGGTCACCATCGGCATGGGCATGGCCGCCTCGATGGGCCAGTTCCTGCTGACCGGTGGCGCCGCGGGCAAGCGCTTCGCGCTCCCCAACACCGACATCCTGATGCACCAGGGCTCCGCCGGTATCGGTGGCACCGCCTCCGACATCAAGATCCAGGCCGAGTACCTGATCCGGACGAAGAAGCGCATGGCGGAGATCACTGCCGCGCACTCCGGCCAGACCGTCGAGACGATCATCCGCGACGGCGACCGCGACCGCTGGTACACGGCGGAGGAGGCCAAGGAATACGGCCTCATCGACGAGATCATCTCCGCTGCCTCGGGCGTTCCGGGCGGCGGCGGCACCGGGGCCTGAGCCCCGGCCCGCACCGCTACCCCTGCCCACTTGAACGCCACCAGGATGGTGAACACCCCCATGAGCAACTTCAACTCGGCCAACGCCGCCGGCCTCTACACCGGCCCGCAGGTCGACAACCGCTACATCGTCCCGCGCTTCGTCGAGCGCACCTCGCAGGGCGTGCGTGAGTACGACCCGTACGCGAAGCTCTTCGAGGAGCGCGTGATCTTCCTCGGTGTGCAGATCGACGACGCGTCCGCCAACGACGTGATGGCGCAGCTCCTGTGCCTGGAGTCGATGGACCCCGACCGTGACATCTCGATCTACATCAACAGCCCGGGTGGTTCCTTCACCGCCCTCACGGCGATCTACGACACGATGCAGTTCGTGAAGCCCGACATCCAGACGGTCTGCATGGGCCAGGCGGCCTCCGCCGCCGCCGTCCTGCTCGCCGCCGGTACGCCGGGCAAGCGCATGGCGCTGCCGAACGCCCGCGTCCTGATCCACCAGCCCTCGGGCGGCACCGGCCGCGAGCAGCTCTCCGACCTGGAGATCGCGGCCAACGAGATCCTCCGGATGCGTTCGCAGCTGGAGGAGATGCTGGCCAAGCACTCGACGACGCCGATCGAGAAGATCCGCGACGACATCGAGCGCGACAAGATCCTCACGGCCGAGGACGCGCTGTCCTACGGCCTGGTCGACCAGATCGTGTCGACCCGCAAGACGACGACCTCCGCGGCCGCCTGACCCGCTTCGGCGAGCTTGGCGCGGTCCACGTGGAAGTGAACCGCGCCAAGGGGGGCCCGAACGGGGGTCCCGGCAAGGTACCGTCGGTAGGGGGTCTGGGGGCGTCCCCCCGGAAACCGCAGTAAGCACCAGGAGGCGGCGCACATGGCGTCTCCCAGGCGAAGGGGAAGCACCTCGTGGCACGCATCGGTGACGGCGGCGACCTGCTCAAGTGCTCGTTCTGCGGAAAGAGCCAGAAGCAGGTGAAGAAGCTCATCGCAGGCCCCGGGGTGTACATCTGCGACGAGTGCATCGACCTCTGCAACGAGATCATCGAGGAGGAACTCGCCGAGTCCTCCGAGGTGCGGTGGGAGGAACTCCCCAAACCGCGCGAGATCTACGAGTTCCTCGAGGGGTACGTCGTCGGGCAGGAGCCCGCCAAGAAGGCCCTCTCGGTGGCGGTCTACAACCACTACAAGCGTGTGCAGGCCGGCGAGAACGGCGGCGCGCAGAGCCGGGACGACGCGATCGAGCTCGCCAAGTCCAACATCCTGCTGCTCGGCCCGACCGGCTCCGGCAAGACGCTGCTCGCGCAGACCCTGGCGCGCATGCTGAACGTGCCGTTCGCCATCGCCGACGCGACCGCCCTCACCGAGGCCGGGTACGTCGGCGAGGACGTCGAGAACATCCTCCTGAAGCTGATCCAGGCGGCCGACTACGACGTCAAGAAGGCCGAGACCGGCATCATCTACATCGACGAGATCGACAAGGTCGCCCGCAAGAGCGAGAACCCGTCGATCACCCGCGATGTCAGCGGCGAGGGCGTCCAGCAGGCCCTGTTGAAGATCCTGGAGGGCACCACCGCCTCCGTCCCGCCCCAAGGCGGACGCAAGCACCCCCACCAGGAGTTCATCCAGATCGACACGACGAACGTGCTGTTCATCGTGGGCGGTGCCTTCTCGGGCCTGGAGAAGATCATCGAGTCCCGGGCCGGCGCCAAGGGCATCGGCTTCGGCGCGACGATCCGCTCCAAGCGGGAGATCGAGGCCAGCGACCAGTTCCAGGAGGTCATGCCGGAGGACCTGGTGAAGTTCGGGATGATCCCGGAGTTCATCGGCCGCCTCCCGGTGCTGACCTCGGTCCACAACCTCGACCGCGAGGCCCTGCTCCAGATCCTGGTCGAGCCGCGCAACGCGCTCGTCAAGCAGTACCAGCGCCTGTTCGAACTCGACGGCGTGGAGCTGGACTTCGACCGCCCGGCCCTGGAGGCCATCGCCGACCAGGCGATCCTGCGCGGCACCGGCGCCCGAGGGCTGCGCGCCATCATGGAGGAGGTCCTCCAGTCGGTGATGTACGAGGTGCCGTCCCGCAAGGACGTCGCCCGCGTCGTCATCACCGCCGACGTGGTCCGCAACAACGTCAACCCGACGCTGGTCCCGCGCGAGCCCCGCATCGTGAAGAACGACGGACGGCACGAGAAGAGCGCGTAGCACCGCGCTCGACTTCTCGGACACGGCAAAGGGCCGCCCGGTCAACTTCCTTGACCAGGCGGCCCTTTGGCGTGTGCGGGGCTCCTGGTGCTAGGCCTTCTGACGGGCCGTGTTGTAGACGGAGGCCGTCAGCTTGGCGGCGTCCTCCTGGCTCGCGCCGCCACCCGTGGAGGCCTTGCCGATGTCCATCAGGAGCACGACGCCGTACGTGCTGTAGTCCGCCCACACGCACGCCGGAGCCGTGAACTCCTTGGGCCCCTTGCCGAGGGAGCCGTCGGCGCCGGAGTTGGTGAACTTCATGTCCTGGCACTTCATCAGGGCGCCCTTGAACCCGGCCGGCTTGACCAGCTTGGGCGAGCCGATGAGTTCGACCTTGATGGTCTTGCTCTTGGAGGTGTTGTCCTTGGCGTTCTGGAACGACGCGTCGATGACCTTCGCCGGGTCGCTGATCTCACCCCAATAGGCGTTGATCTGAAGCGACTTGGCGGTCAGCGGGTTCACCTTCGGGTCGCCGGAGGCGTACGAGGCGCCGGTCTGCTGCGGGTTCTTGACGCCGGCGGCCTCGGCCTTCTTCTTCTGCTCGTCCGACATCGGCGCCGTGTCGTCGCCCTTGGCGTCCTTCTTGTAGTCCTCGACCGTGGCGGGCAAGACGACCTTGTAGCCCTTGGTGTCGGCCGACACGTCCCCGTTGTCGGCGCCGCCCTTGGTGAGGAACCACACGCCGCCTCCGATCACCGCGAGCGCCACGACGACCCCCGTGACGATCAGGCCGGTCTTCTTCTTCGGGGGAACCGACGGCATGGGGTGCGTCGGGCCACCGTACGGCGGCTGCTGCCCGTACGGCGGCTGCTGGCCGTACTGCGGGGGCTGCTGCTGCGGGTAGCCGTAGGGCTGCTGCGGCTGCTGGCCGTAGGGGCCGGGCTGCTGGGGCGGCACGCCCTGCGGGGCCTGCTGCGGGTAGCCGTAGCCGGGCTGCGGCGGACCGGGCTGCCCGTACGGGGGCTGCTGCGGAGGCTGCTGGCCGTAGGGGCCGGGCTGCTGGGGCTGGCCACCGTACGGGCCCGGCTGGTTGTAGCTCATGGTTGGGTTCCCCCTAGGGATGTTCATCCGATCCGAACATCCTCGCGGAACGGCCGCCGACCTCGCGCATCGGGGGCCCCACCGTTACGAAAGATTCCCGTTTCGGTGCGGGCCGGTGACACCCCTAAACTGACCCCGTGACCGAGAACACTCAGCAGCAGAACCCAGCGCCCACCACCGAACTGCCGACCCAGTACGCGCCGGCCGAGGTAGAGGGGAAGCTGTACGAGCGCTGGGTGGAGCGCGGTTACTTCACCGCCGACGCCGGGTCCGAGAAGGACCCGTACACCATCGTCATCCCGCCGCCCAACGTCACCGGGGCGCTGCACCTGGGGCACGCCTTCCAGGTCACGCTCATGGACGCGCTCACCCGCCGCAAGCGGATGCAGGGCTACGAGACGCTGTGGCTGCCCGGCATGGACCACGCGGGCATCGCCACCCAGAACAAGGTGGAGCAGCAGCTCGCCGAGGAGGGCAAGTCCCGCCAGGACCTGGGGCGCGAGGCCTTCACCGAGCGCGTGTGGCAGTGGAAGGGCGAGTACGGCGGCCGCATCCTCGGCCAGCTCAAGCGGCTCGGGGCGGGCCTGGACTGGTCGCGTGAGCGGTTCACGATGGACGAGGGCCTGTCCAAGTCCGTCCAGACCATCTTCAAGAACCTCTACGACGACGAGCTGATCTACCGCGCCGAGCGCATCATCAACTGGTGCCCGCGCTGTCTGACCGCCATCTCGGACATCGAGGTCGAGTACCAGGACGACCCGGGCGAGCTGGTCTCGCTGAAGTACGGCGAGGGGGACGACACCCTGGTCGTCGCCACCACCCGCGCCGAGACGATGCTGGGCGACACCGCGATCGCCGTCCACCCCGACGACGAGCGGTACAAGCACCTCGTCGGCAAGCTCATCAAGCTGCCGCTGACCGACCGCTCCATTCCGGTCGTCGCGGACACCCACGTCGACCCCGAGTTCGGCACCGGCTGCGTCAAGGTGACCCCGGCGCACGACCCGAACGACTTCGCCATCGGGCAGCGCCACGGCCTGGAATCCATGACGATCATGGACGAGCGCGGCGTCATCACCGTCCCGGGTCCCTTCCAGGGCCTCGACCGCTACGAGGCCCGCTCGGCCGTCGTGGGCGCGCTCAAGGAGCAGGGCCGCATCGTCGCCGAGAAGCGCCCCTACATGCACTCGGTCGGCCACTGCTCGCGCTGCAAGACGACCGTCGAGCCGCGCCTTTCGATGCAGTGGTGGGTCAAGGTCGGCCCGCTCGCGCAGGCCGCCGGTGACGCGGTCCGCGACGGCCGGGTCAAGATCCACCCGGAGGACATGTCGAAGCGGTACTTCGACTGGGTCGACAACATGCACGACTGGTGCATCTCGCGCCAGCTCTGGTGGGGCCACCGCATCCCGATCTGGTACGGCCCCGAGGGCCAGGTCGTCTGCGTCGGACCCGACGACGAGATCCCGACCGGCGAGGGCTGGCGCCAGGACCCCGACGTCCTGGACACCTGGTTCTCGTCGGGCCTGTGGCCCTTCTCCACGCTCGGCTGGCCGGAGAAGACCGCCGACCTGGAGAAGTTCTACTCGACCGACGTCCTGCTCACCGGCCACGACATCATCTTCTTCTGGGTCGCCCGGATGATGATGTTCGGCCTGTACGCGATGGACGGCGAAGTCCCGTTCAAGACGGTCGCGTTGACCGGTCTCGTCCGCGACGAGTTCGGCAAGAAGATGTCGAAGTCCAACCCGAACGCGGTCGACCCCATCGACTGGATGGACGCGTACGGTTCGGACGCGGTCCGCTTCACCCTGGCCAAGGGCGCCAACCCCGGCGCGGACGTGCCGATCGGCGAGGACTGGGTCCAGGCGTCCCGCAACTTCGCCAACAAGATCTGGAACGCGACCCGCTTCGCGCTGATGAACGGCGCCACCGTCGAGGGTGAACTCCCGCCCGTGGAGCGGCTTTCGGCGACGGACCGCTGGATCCTGTCGCGCCTGAACAAGACCGTGGCCGAGGTCGACGCGTACTACGAGGACTACCAGTTCGCGAAGGTCAGCGAGTCGCTCTACCACTTCGCGTGGGACGAGGTCTTCGACTGGTACGTCGAGCTGTCCAAGACGACGTTCTTCGCGGGCGGCGAGCAGGCGAAGGTCTCGGGCCGGGTCCTGGGCGAGGTCCTCGACGTGATGCTGCGGGTCCTGCACCCCATCGTCCCGTTCGTCACCGACACCCTGTGGACGACGCTGACCGGCGGCGAGTCGCTCGTCGTCGCGGACTGGCCGCGGGACAGCGGTTTCCGCGACGAGGCGGCCGAGCGCGAGATCGAGCTGGTCCAGCAGGTCGTCACCGAGGTCCGCCGCTTCCGCTCCGACCAGGGTCTCCAGCCCGGCCAGAAGGTCCCGGCCGAGCTGACCCTGGACGGTACGGCGCTGGCCCCGCACGAGGCGGCCATCCGCCAGCTCCTGCGCCTCCAGCCGGCCGGTGAGGACTTCCACGCCACCGCCTCGCTGCCGGTCGCGGGCGCCACGGTCGCGCTCGACCTGTCGGGCACCATCGACGTCGAGGCCGAGCGCAAGCGCCTGACCAAGGACCTCGGCGCCGCCGAGAAGGAGAAGGCGGACGCGAACAAGAAGCTCGGCAACGAGGCCTTCCTCGCGAAGGCCCCGGACAACGTGGTCGACAAGATCCGTACGCGGCTCGCCAAGGCCGAGGCCGACATCGAGCGCATCGCCCGCCAGATCGCGTCGCTGCCCCAGGGCTGACCGGCCGTCATGGTGAGCTGAGCAAGGCCCCCGGGACCTCGGTCCCGGGGGCCTTCCTCATGCGCGCGGTGGGAGTCCCGGGGCCCGGCACCGGGTGAGCGCCGAGTGGCACGTGCGACATATCACTACATGGGGGCCGTTCGACTCGGGCGTTCGGGCCCAAAGACCTTGGATGATGGAAGGCATGCACACCCCGCTCCCCACCTCCGCGCCACAGCGCGCGCTGGCGGCGGCGCGGGCGATGGGCACGCGCTGGGTGGGCGAGGAGCGCGCCCTGGACATCCTGATCGCGCTGAGCTGCTTCGGCCTGATGGTCCTGGACGTGCCGGGCCTGGCCCGGAGCGACAACTCCCTCAACAGCTACACCGCGCCGCCCGTCCTGGCCCTGGGGGCCGCGACCCTGCTGCTGCGGCGCCGGTGGCCGTGGCTGCCGTATCTGGTCGCCCTGTTCTTCCTGGGCTGGCTGCACCAGCTGAACCTGGTCCAGTTCGCGCTGTACTCGCTGGGCCGCTTCCGGGGCCGGCGCGCGGGCATCCTCGCCACCTGCGGATACATCGCGGTGGCGTACGTCCTGTTCAACCTGCCGGGCTGGCCCGACATCCGGGGCGAGACGCTCAGCTCGTTCCTGGCGATCGTGGTGCCGGTGGGCGTGCTCGCCTCGGGCGTCGGCATCTCCGCCTACCGGCACGACCTCGTCCACGAACTGGAGGCCCAGCGCGCCGAGTCCGCGGCCCTGCACGCCGTGCAGGCCGAGCGGGTCTCGGTGGCCCGGGACGTGCACGACATGGTGGGCCGGGAGCTGACGATGCTCGCGGTGCGCTCCGAGGTGCTGGCGCTGCGCGCCAGGAACGAGCCGCACCACAAGGACTTCGAGGAGCTCGCCGACACCGCGCGCCGGGCCCACCTCATGCTCAACGAGATCATCGTGCGGCGCGCGGACGAACGCACCGCGACCCCCGGCATCGACGGGCTGCACGCGCTCGCCGAGGAGAGCCGGCTCGCGGGCACCCCGGTCGGCCTCGACATCGAGGAGGACGTCCACCGGCTGTCCCCGCTGCGCCAGGCGGCCGTCTACCGGGTGGTCCAGGAGTGCCTCACCAACGCGGTCAAGCATGCCCGGGGCGAGCCCGTCGCGGTGACGATCCGGCTCGCCGCCGGGGACCTCGTGGTCACCGTGCAGAACCCGCTGCCGCGCTCGGCGCCGGTGAAGGCCCCGGTCTCCACCGGGACCGGCACGTTCTCGATGCGGGAGCGGGTGGAGAGCATGGGCGGCTCGCTCGCGACGACCCGTACCGACACGACGTACGAGGTCCGGGCCACGCTCCCGGCGGGCGCGATCGGCTGACCGGGGCTGCCCTCCCCGGGGGCCTTCCCTGCCGGCGCCGCCCAGCCCCCAACTCTCCAGGGGCGCGGGGAACTGCGCGAACGGGTCCCATGGTCCGCGGACGAAGGTGCCCGGCACCGGGGTGTCGCGCTTCCGCGTGTACGTGGATCGGTGCGGCCCGTCGTGGGCTGGGCGCGCAGTTCCCCGCGCCCCTAGTAGGTGGGCCAGTGCCGGGCCGGCAGGGCGGTGGCCCCGGGCTGCGGAGAAGGCCTACGCGCCGGCCAGCAGCTTCTGCAACCCGTCGAAGTCCTCCACGCACTTGCCCGAGCCCAGCACCACACAGTCCAGCGGGTCGTCGGCCACGAAGACCGGAATGCCGGTCGCCGACGCCATCCGCAGGTCCAGGCCCGGCAGCAGCGCGCCACCGCCGGTCAGGACGATGCCGTGCTCCATCACGTCCCCGGACAGCTCCGGCGGGCACTCCTCCAGGGTCACCTTCACCGCCGCGATGATCGACTCCACCGGCTCGTCGAGGGCGGCCCGCACCTCGCGCGCGGTGAGCGAGAGCGTCTTGGGCAGGCCCCGCACCTTCTCGCGGCCCCGGATCCTGAAGGTCCGCTCCTCCAGCTCCTCGTCGCCCGGCACCGGCCAGGCCGACCCGATCGCGCACTTGACGTCCTCGGCGGTGCGCTCGCCTATGAGCAGCGAGTGCTCCTTGCGTACGTAGTCGGTGATCGCGGTGTCCAGACGGTCGCCGCCCACCCTGAGGGACTGCGAGGTCACGATGCCGCCGAGCGAGATCACGGCGACCTCGGTGGTGCCGCCGCCGATGTCCACCACCATCGAACCGCGCGGCTCGGCCACCGGGAGGCCGGCCCCGATCGCCGCCGCCATCGGCTCCTCGATGAGGTGCACGGCCTTCGCGCCGGCCCGCTGCGCGGCGTGGACGATGGCCCGCCGCTCCACCGGGGTCACCCCGCTCGGCACGCACACCACCATGCGGGTGCGCGGCCTGCGCCCGGGCACGGCCTTCTTCACGAAGTGGCGGATCATTTCCTCGGCCGCCTCGTAGTCGCTGATCACCCCGTCCCGCAGCGGCCGGATCGCGGTGATCGAACCGGGCGTGCGGCCGATGGTCTCCTTGGCCTCCGTGCCGACGGCCAGAGCCGTGCGGCCGCCCTCCTTCATCGCCACCACGGATGGTTCGTTGAGCACGATGCCCTGCCCGCGGGCGTACAGAAGCGTATTGGCGGTCCCGAGGTCGATCCCTATGTCCATGATCGCCAAGTTTGCCGGGAGAGGCCGGGGGACCCGGGGGCCGAAGGTCCCGAAAGGGGCGGGTCCAAGGTCCTGTCGGTACCCCTCCGTAGACTGGTCCCGTGACCGAGCAGCCCGACCGCAGTGAAGCCGATGACTTCGACGGAATTGTCGAAGCCGAGACCAATCGAGACCCCGATCTGGCGGTGATCGAAGCGGGCAGCCGCACCCTGCGCACCCACGGCGGAGCGCCGCAGGGCGAGGCCGTGCCCGGCCGGCCCGCCGACCCCGAGGTGGACGCGGCGCTGCGCGCGGTCGAGACCGAGCTCGCGGGCCGCTGGGGCGAGACCAAGCTGGAGCCGTCCGTCCGCCGCATCGCCGCCCTGATGGACGTCCTCGGCGAGCCGCAGCGCGCCTACCCGACGATCCACATCACCGGCACCAACGGCAAGACCTCCACCGCCCGGATGATCGAATCCCTGCTCGGCGCCTTCGAGCTGCGCACGGGGCGCTACACCTCGCCCCACGTCCAGTCGATCACCGAGCGGATCAGCCTGGACGGCCTGCCCATCCCCGCCGAGCGCTTCGTCGAGACGTACGAGGACATCAAGCCGTACGTCGAGATGGTGGACGCGCAGGAGGAGTTCCGGCTCTCCTTCTTCGAGGTCCTCACCGGCATGGCCTACGCCGCCTTCGCGGACGCCCCGGTCGACGTGGCCGTCGTCGAGGTCGGCATGGGCGGCAGCTGGGACGCGACGAACGTCATCGACGCGGGCGTCGCCGTCGTCACCCCCATCGACCTCGACCACACCGACCGGCTCGGCAACACGCCCGCCGAGATCGCCGTCGAGAAGTCCGGGATCATCAAGCAGGGCGCGACGGTGATCCTCGCCCAGCAGCCCGTCGACGCGGCCCAGGTCATGCTGAAGAAGGCCGTCGAGACGGACGCCACCGTGGCCCGCGAGGGCATGGAGTTCGGCCTCGTGCGGCGCGAGGTCGCCGTCGGCGGCCAGCTCCTGACCCTGCGCGGCCTGGGCGGCGAGTACGAGGACGTCTTCCTGCCGCTGTACGGGGCCCACCAGGCGCACAACGCGGTGGTGGCGCTCGCCGCGGTCGAGGCGTTCTTCGGCGTCGGCTCCCAGCAGCCGGGCCCGCTCGACCTGGACACCGTCCGCAAGGCGTTCGCCTCCGTCGTCTCGCCCGGCCGTCTGGAGGTCGTGCGCCGCTCGCCCACCGTCGTGCTCGACGCCGCGCACAACCCGGCGGGCGCCCGCGCCACCGCGGACGGCCTGACCGAGGCGTTCGGCTTCTCCCGCCTGATCGGCGTGATCGCCGCCAGCGCCGACAAGGACGTCAAGGGCGTCCTCGAAGCGTTCGAGCCGGTCCTGGCCGAGGTCGTCGTCACCGCCAACACCTCCATGCGCTCCATGGACGTGGACGAGCTGGCCGCGCTCGCCGTCGAGGTGTTCGGCGACGAGCGGGTGGTCGTCGAGCCCCGTCTGGACGACGCGATCGAGGCCGCCATCACGCTGGCCGAGGAGGAGGACGAGTACGCCGGCGCGGGCGTCCTGGTCACCGGCTCCGTGTTCACGGTCGGCGACGCCCGGCTGCTGCTGAAGAGGGGCTGAGCCGATGCGTACGCTCTGCGCGTCCACCCTGATCGGTGAATTCTTCGTGATCGCCTTCGCGGGCCTGGTCGCGATGAAGGACCCCCATCTCGCCACCACCACCGTGTGGACGGTGTGCGGGATCGGCATGCTGCTCTCGGTGCTGCTGTGCGGGATGCTCGGCCGACGCGGCGGGGTCGAGCTCGGCTGGGCCCTTCAGGTCGCCCTGATCGCGAGCGGTTTCGTCGTTCCGCTGATGTTCTTCATGGGCCTCCTGTTCGGCGCCCTGTGGTGGGCCTCGGTGCACTACGGCCGCAAGATCGACGAGGCGAAGGCGCGGTTCGCCGCGGCGGCCGAGGCACAGCCGGGAGCCTGACGGCCCTTGGCGGGACCGGGTGCCGGGCGTTTCGCTACACCCGGTAATCTCGGCGGACCGCACACGTTTGCCAAGGAGCCGTACACCATGACGCAGCGCACCCTCGTCCTCCTCAAGCCGGACGCCGTCCGCCGCTCGCTGGTGGGCGAGATCATCGGCCGCATCGAGCGCAAGGCCGGCTGGCGGATCACCGCCCTCGAACTGCGCGCCCTGGACCAGGACACCCTGGAGCAGCACTACGGCGAGCACAAGGGCAAGCCCTTCTACGAGCCGCTCGTGGAGTTCATGTCCTCGGGTCCGGTCGTCGCCCTGGTCGTCGAGGGCGAGCGCGTCATCGAGGGTGTACGCCAGTTGGCGGGTCCCACCGACCCGATCGCGGCGGCCCCCGGCTCGATCCGCGGCGACTTCGGCACCATCGTCCGGGAGAACCTCATCCACGCCTCGGATTCCGAGGAATCCGCGGAGCGGGAGCTGAAGCTCTTCTTCCCCGGCCGCGCCTGAACACATACTGACGCGATGTCAGCCATATAGCGCTCATGACCTGGGGCGACCGAAGGAATTTCGGTCGTCCCAGGGCATATGCGGGCCGACTTCGGGAACGCATCGCCCCGACACGACGTCACCATTACTGAGGTGGACCACCGCGCCGTGTCCGCGCAGGCCGGACTACGATGGGGCCTCACGCTCAACGCACCCACCTCGCCGACCTGAGAAGCCGTCAACGCTCGATTAGGGAAGGCCGGACGCATCCTCATGGGGAGCAACAAAATGTCGTTCATCGGCCGTGACATGGCTGTCGACCTCGGGACCGCCAACACGCTGGTGTACGTCAGGGGCCGCGGAATCGTCCTGAACGAGCCGTCCGTCGTCGCCATCAACACCAACACCGGCGGCATCCTGGCGGTCGGCGCGGAAGCCAAGAAGATGATCGGCCGTACGCCGGGCAACATCGTCGCCGTACGGCCTCTGAAGGACGGCGTGATCGCCGACTTCGAAATCACCGAGCGGATGCTCCGCTACTTCATCCTGAAGATCCACAAGCGCCGGTACCTGGCCCGCCCGCGCGTCGTGGTCTGTGTGCCCTCGGGCATCACGGGAGTCGAGCGCCGCGCCGTCATCGAGGCCTCCACCCAGGCGGGCGCCCGCCAGGTGCACATCATCGAGGAGCCCATGGCCGCGGCCATCGGCTCGGGTCTGCCGGTCCACGAGGCCACCGGCAACATGGTGGTGGACATCGGCGGCGGCACCACCGAGGTCGCCGTCATCTCGCTCGGCGGAATCGTCACGGCACAGTCCATCCGGGTCGCGGGCGACGAGCTGGACAACGCGATCATCCAGCACATCAAGAAGGAGTACTCCCTCCTCCTCGGTGAGCGCACCGCGGAACAGATCAAGATCACGATCGGTTCCGCGTACGACCTCGACAAGGACGAGCACACCGAGATCCGCGGCCGTGACCTCGTCTCCGGGCTGCCCAAGACCGTGGTGATCTCCGCGGCCGAGGTGCGCAAGGCGATCGAGGAACCCGTCAACGCGATCGTCGACGCCGTGAAGACGACGCTCGACAAGTGCCCGCCCGAGCTCTCCGGCGACATCATGGACCGCGGCATCGTCCTCACCGGCGGCGGCGCCCTGCTGCGCGGCCTGGACGAGCGGCTGCGCCGGGAGACCGGCATGCCGATCCACATCGCCGAGGACCCGCTGGACTCGGTCGCCCTGGGGTCCGGCAAGTGCGTGGAGGAGTTCGAAGCGCTCCAGCAGGTGCTCGACGCGCAGCCCCGCCGATAGCTCCCGGAGCCTGCTGTCCGCCGTATGGGTCACTGCCAACCCGTACGGCGGATCGTTGATATACAGATCGAAGAGATCTTGTAGATCACCCATATTCCTACGAGGAAGGCACGGCCGCCGCACGTGAGGGACACACGAGAGAGCCGGCTGCTCCTGGTGCTGCTGATCGCCGTAGCGTTCGCGCTGATCACGGTCGACATCAGAGGCGGGGCGAATTCACCGGTGGACGGCGCCCGGCAGGCCGCCGCCGCGGTCTTCGGACCGGTGGAGAACGGGGTCGCGGCCGCCGTCGACCCGGTCGGCAACGCGATCGGCGCCGTACGCGACTCCGGCAAGCGCCACGACAGGATCTCCGCGCTCCAGGCCGAGAACGAGGCCCTCAAGCAGAGGCTCGGCAGCGACGCCCGCAACCGCAGCCGGCTGAACCAGCTCGACTCGATGCTGAAGACCGCCGGCGAGGGCCAGTACGGCATCAAGGCCGCCCAGGTCGTCGCCATAGGAGCGGCCCAGGGCTTCTCCTGGACGGTCACCATCGACGCCGGGTCCAACGACGGCATCCAGCGCGACATGACGGTGCTCAACGGCGAGGGCCTGGTCGGGCGGGTCACCACCGTCGGCCCCTCCACCTCGACGGTGCTGCTCGCCAACGACCCCGACTTCACGGTCGGCACCCGGATGGAGAAGAGCGACGAGCTCGGCTTCGCCACCGGCCACGGCGACCGTCCGCTGTCGGTCCAACTGCTCAACGGCAAGGCCAAGGTCAACCCCGGCGACCGCCTGGTGACCTTCGGCTCCCAGGCCGACAAGCCGTTCGTGCCCGGCGTGCCCGTAGGCGAGGTCGTCAAGGTCGACCCCTCGGGCGGTGACCTCACGCGCACCATCTACGTACGCCCCTATGTCGGCTTCACCAAGCTCGACATCGTCGGCGTCGTCGTCCAGGCCCCCCGCACCGACCCGCGCGACCAGGTGCTCCCCGCCAAGCCCCGGCCGACCCCGACGCCCACGGTCACCGTCACGGCGAGCCCCACCGGGAGCCCCACCCCCAACGGCCAGGGCAACACCGACATCGCCAACCAGAACGCGACGGCCAACGGCAACGGCCGCCCCGACCCGAACGCCAAGCCCGACGCCGGCGGCAACAACCCGCCGGCCGGCAACGCCAACCCACCGGCCGGAACGAACGGGAACGCCAATCCGAATCCGCCCAACGCCAACGGCGACCCGAACGGCCAAGGCAACGCCAACGCCGACGGCGAGCAGTAGGAGCTGATCCAGATGCGTCTCAACAGGGTCCTCCTCTCCGCCGCCCTGATCGTGGTCGCCCTCGTCGTCCAGGTCAGCGTCCTCGCCCGCCTCCAACTCCCCGGCGCCGTACCGGACTTGGTGCTCCTGACCGTCCTCGGTCTCGCCCTGGTGTACGGCCACGTCGGGGGCGCCTTCGTCGGCTTCGGCGCGGGACTGCTCGCCGACCTCGCACCGCCCGCCGACCACGCCGCCGGGCGCTACGCCCTGGTGCTGTGCGTGATCGGCTACCTCGCCGGACTCGCCAAGCCCGACCACGGACGGCTGCGCAGCGCGGCAGGACCGATGCTGGTGGTGGTCGGCGCGGCCATCGGCTCGACGCTGCTCTACGCCACCGTCGGGGCGCTGGTGGGAGACACCGCGGCCCGCCATGTCGGCCTGCCCAGCCTGCTGTTCACGGCCACCGTCTACGACCTGCTGCTCGCGCCGTTCACGGTGCCGCTGATCATGGCGATCGCCCGGCGGGCCGAGAACGACCCGCTCGGCGACACCACCGCCAACGGCAGCCCCAAGAGCAACATCACCTCCGGCTGGCTCTCCGGCGGCACCGGTCTGCGCATCGGCAACCAGCGCGGCGGTCTGCGGATCAAGGCCGCCAGGAACAGGGCGGCCCGCGCCGGCCGCATCAAGGGCGTCAAGCGACTGTGACCGAGGGGGTCGTCACCGCATGAGCAACATCCCCGAGACCGGACGCACCCCCCGGGTGCAGATCCGCCTCATCATCATCCAGGTCCTGGTCTTCTCGCTCCTGCTCACTCTGGGCGGGCGCCTGTGGTACCTCCAGATCCGCAACGGCCAGGAGTATCAGGACGAGGCCAAGAACAACCACGTCCAGCAGGTCGTCCAGCCCGCCGTGCGCGGCTCGATCCTCGACGCGCGGGGCGTCCCGCTCGCCGACAACGAGACCCGGCTGGTGGTCTCCGCCTCGCGCACCGACCTCTCCAAGATGCCCGACCGGGGCAAGGCCGTCCTGACCCGGCTCGCCGGGGTGCTCGGCATGAAGCCGCAGGACGTCATGGACAAGGTCAGGCTCTGTGACGCCAAGACCCCCAAGCCCTGCTGGAACGGCTCCCCGTACCAGCCGATCCCGGTCACCGACAAGGCCACCACCCAGCAGGCCCTCCAGATCCGCGAGCGCTCCGAGGACTTCCCCGGCATCACCGCCGACCCCACCGCGGTGCGCCGCTACCCGGCGCCCGGCAAGTCCAACACCGCCCAGGTGCTCGGCTACCTCTCGCCCGTCACCGACGACGAGATCACCAAGGCCAAGGACACCGACTCGCCCTATCTGCGCTCCGACCAGGTGGGCCGCTCGGGTCTTGAGCGCACCTACGACAAGCAGCTGCGCGGCAAGGCCGGCGTCACCCGCTACGAGGTCGACAACCTCGGGCGGGTCATCGGGCAGGCCGAGAGCGACAAGGCCCAGCCCGGCTCCAACGTCGTCACGTCGATAGACGCACGCGTGCAGGCGGTCGCCGAGTACGAGCTGAACAACGCGATGGTCGAGGCCCGCCAGCAGTTCGACAAGATCACCAACGAGAACTACAAGGCGGACTCCGGCGCGGTCATCGTCATGGAGGCCAAGACCGGGCGGATCGTCGCCATGGCCTCGGCGCCCACCTACGACCCGAACGTCTGGGTCGGCGGCATCTCCGGCAAGGACTACCAGCAGCTCACCGGCAAGGACAGCGACTATCCGCTGCTGAACCGCGCCATACAGGGTCAGGCCGCACCCGGTTCGACGTTCAAGGTGGTCTCCACGGCCGCCGCGGTCGAGGCCGGCTACAAGTGGGACGGCGGTTACCCCTGCACCAGCTCGTACTCCGTGGGCGGGCAGGTCTTCAAGAACTTCGAGGGCGAGAACTTCGGACCCATCTCGCTCGGACGCGCTCTTGAGGTCTCCTGCGACACCGTCTTCTACGGGCTCGCCGACAACGAGTGGAAGAAGGACGGCGGGATCAACCCGAAGAAGGGCCAGCCCAAGGACTACTTCTACAAGGCCGCCCACCAGTTCGGCCTCGGCAAGCCCACCGGCGTGGACCTGCCCAACGAGGTCACCGGCCGCGTCCCGGACCGCCAGTGGAAGGAGAACTACTGGGCGGCCAACAAGGACAGCTGGTGCAAGACCGGCAAGAAGGACGGCAGTTACGTCGAGAAGATCGCGTACGAGAACTGCCTCGAAGGCAACAAGATGCGCGAGGGCGACTCGATCAACTACTCCATCGGCCAGGGCGACACCCTCGTCACGCCGATCCAGGAGGCCATGATCTACGGAGCCATCGCCAACGGCGGCACCATGCACGCCCCGACCATCGGCAAGGCGATCATCAGCGCCGACGGCAAGTCGATCCAGGAGATCAAGCCGAAGGTCAACGGCAGGCTCCCGGTCACCCAGGCCACCCTCGACGGCTTCAACAAGGCCCTCGCGGGCGTCGTCACCAGCGGTACCGCCGCCTGGAAGTTCCAGGGCTGGCCGCAGGACAAGGTCGAACTCCACGCCAAGACCGGCACCGCCGAGGTCTACGGCAAGCAGACCACCTCCTGGCTCGCCACGTACTCCAAGGACTACACCGTCGTCATGACGATCGCCCAGGCCGGTACGGGTTCGGGTGCCTCCGGTGCCGCCGTGCGCAAGATCTACGAGGCGATGTACGGCATCGACGACGCGGGCAACCAGGACATCAAGCGCGCCCTGCTCCCGCAGCCCGAGCAGTCCCTGCCCAAGATCCAGGCCGACGGCTCCATCGACGCGCCGACGGTCGCCGCGTACGACCCGGACGCGGGCAAGACCAAGGACACCAAGGACCCCAAGGACCCCAAGGACAAGCAGCAGCCCGCCGGTCAGCCGCAGCCCGACAACAGCCCGGCGGCCAACGTCGACAACCGCAATCCGCGAAGGGACTAGCGCCATGGCAGGCTTCTCCGTCCAGCGCTACGCCCCCGAGCGCGGCGCGTTCGCCAAGCTGACGGCGCGCGACTCGGTGCTGCGCCGGCTGGACTGGCCGCTGCTGCTCGCGGCCCTCGCGCTCTGCCTCATCGGCTCGCTCCTGGTGTGGTCCGCGACCCGCAACCGCACCAGCATCAACCAGGGCGACCCGTACTTCTTCCTCATCCGGCACATCGTGAACTCCGGCATCGGGCTCTGCCTGATGATCGGCACCATCTGGCTCGGCCACCGCACCCTGCGCGGCGCCGTGCCCATCCTGTACGGCCTCTCCATCCTGCTGCTGCTCGCGGTGCTCTCACCGCTCGGCGCCACCGTCAACGGCGCGCACTCCTGGATCGTGCTCGGCGGCGGATTCTCCCTCCAGCCCTCCGAGTTCG
This sequence comes from Streptomyces sp. ASQP_92, assembly GCF_025399895.1. Classification (GTDB taxonomy): domain Bacteria; phylum Actinomycetota; class Actinomycetes; order Streptomycetales; family Streptomycetaceae; genus Streptomyces. The sequence goes on from NZ_JAODUA010000001.1 coordinate 453,027, forward strand.
CGAAGATCTCGATCATCCTGTGCATGGCGATGCTGCTCGCCGCGCGGGTGGACGCCGGCGACCAACTGCACCCCGACCACCGCACCGTGACCAAGGCCCTCGCCCTCGCGATGGTGCCGATCGGCTGCATCATGCTGATGCCCGACCTCGGCTCCACCATGGTCATCGTGGTGATCATCCTCGGTGTGCTGCTCTCGTCCGGGGCGTCCAACCGCTGGATCATCGGCCTGTTCTCGGCCGGAGTGGTCGGGGCGGTGCTCGTGGCCGCGCTCGGGATACTGGACAAGTACCAGATCAACCGGTTCGCCGCGTTCGCCAACCCCAGCCTCGACCCGGCCGGTGTCGGCTACAACACCAGCCAGGCCAGGATCGCGATCGGCTCCGGAGGCCTGACCGGCACCGGCCTGTTCAAGGGCTCCCAGACCACCGGCCAGTTCGTGCCCGAACAGCAGACGGACTTCGTGTTCACCGTCGCCGGGGAGGAACTCGGCTTCGTGGGCGCCGGATTGATCATCGTGCTGCTCGGCGTCGTCATGTGGCGCGCCTGCCGCATCGCCCGCGAGACGACCGAGCTGTACGGCACGATCGTCGCGGCCGGCATCATCGCCTGGTTCGCCTTCCAGTCCTTCGAGAACATCGGCATGACGCTCGGCATCATGCCGGTGACCGGCATCCCGCTGCCCTTCGTCTCCTACGGAGGGTCCTCGATGTTCGCGGTGTGGGTCGCCATAGGGCTGCTCCAGTCGATCCGGGTGCAGCGGCCGATAACGGCATAGCCACCCCGGGAAGGGACCGGCCGGGACACGGCCGGTCCTCGGCGCCCTGCCGCCGGGCGCCGAAGGCGTCTAGATTTTTGTCATGGCGGACACGAAGCGCGAGATCGAGCGGAAATTCGAGTTCCCCCCGGCCGACGGGGAGCACCGCACCGAACTCCCCGACCTGACCCGGGCCCCCGGCGTCGCCCGCGTCGTGGCGCGGGGCGTCATGGAGCTCGACGCCGTCTACTACGACACCCCGGACCTGCGCCTGAACGCCGCCCGGCTCACCCTGCGCCGCAGAACGGGCGGCGACGACGCCGGCTGGCATCTGAAGTTCCCCGTCGCCACCGGGATCCGCGACGAGATCCGCGCCCCGCTCAGCGACGACCCGCCTCCCGCGCTCACCGCCCTCCTGCGCTCCCGGGTCCGCAACGCCCAACTCGCCCCCGTCGTACGGCTGTTGACCTCGCGCGACGTCCGCCATCTGCTGGCCGGCGACGGCACCCCGCTCGCCGAGCTCAGCGTCGACACCGTCGTCGCCGAGGGGCTGACCGACGGCGCTTCGACCACCACCTGGACCGAGATCGAGGTCGAACTCGCCGACGGCGTCCACGACCAGGGCGTCCTCGACGCGGTGGAGAACGAGCTGCGCGCGGCGGGCATCCTGCCCTCGTCCAGCCCCTCCAAGCTCTCCCGCGCCCTGCGCGAGACGACCCCCACGCCCCCACGCGCCCCCGACGCCGAACCCGGCGACGGCACCGCGGGCGCCCACGTCCTGGCCCACCTGCGCGCCCAGCGCGACACCCTGGTCGCCCTCGACCCGGCCGTGCGGCGCGAACTGCCCGACGCCGTCCACCGCATGCGGGTCGCCACCCGCCGGCTGCGCAGCGCCTTCCGGTCGTACGCCAAGGTGATCGACCGGTCCGCCACCGAACCCGTCCGCGCGGAGCTCACCTGGCTCGCCGCCGAACTCGGCGTCGAACGCGACGGCGAGGTGCTCGCCGAACGCCTGCGGACCCGTATCGCGGCGCTGCCCGACACGCTGCTGCTCGGCCCGGTCCGCGCCCGGCTGCGCATCCGGACCGTGGCGGGGGGCGCCGACGCCCGGCGCAGGACCCTCGCCGCCCTCGACGGCGAGCGCTACCTCGCCCTGCTCGGCGCCCTCGACGCCCTGCTCGCCGACCCGCCGCTGCTGCCCGCCGCCGGGCGCCCCGCCGCCGGTGTGCTCCGCAAGGCCGTCCGCAAGGACCACCGGCGCCTCGCGAGCCGCCTGCACACCGCGCTCGCCCTCGAACCCGGCCCCGAACGCGACCTCGCCCTGCACGCGGCCCGCAAGGCGGCCAAGCGGGCCCGGTACGCCGCCCAGGCCGCGGCTCCCGCCCTCGGCAAACCCGCCAGGAAACTCGGCAAACGCCTCAAAGCCGTCCAGAACGTGCTCGGCGAGCACCAGGACAGCGTGGTCGCCCGTCACGCGCTGCGCACCCTGGCCGCCCAGGCCCACGCGGCCGGCGAGTCCGCGTTCACCTGGGGACTCCTGTACGGGCACGAGGAGGCGACGGCCGCACGGCGCGAGCACGAACTGCCCCAGGCCTGGGCCCGCGCCTCCCGGCCCGGACTCCCCAAGGGCCGGGCCGGGCGCTGACCGTCGTGCGAGGGGGCGACTGATCGTCGGGTGAGGGGGCGACGCGGCTCGCGTTACGCTAGAGAGTCGCCCCCTGCCAGCCCACGAAGGTCGAGATGTCTGCCGAGTCCGTCTTCCCACAGCTCGAAGCGCTGCTCCCGCATGTGCAGAAGCCGATCCAGTACGTCGGCGGTGAGCTCAACTCCACCGTCAAGGCCTGGGACGAGTGTGACGTCCGCTGGGCGCTCATGTACCCGGACGCGTACGAGGTCGGGCTGCCCAACCAGGGCGTCATGATCCTCTACGAGGTACTCAACGAACGCGAGGGCGTCCTCGCCGAGCGCACCTACAGCGTGTGGCCGGACATGGAAGAGCTCATGCGCGAGCACCGGGTGCCGCAGTTCACGGTGGACTCGCACCGCCCGCTGCGCGCCTTCGACGTGTTCGGGCTCAGCTTCTCCACCGAGCTCGGTTACACCAACATGCTCACCGCCCTGGACCTCGCGGGCATCCCGCTGGAGTCCAAGGACCGCACGATCGACGACCCGATCGTGCTCGCGGGCGGCCACGCGGCCTTCAACCCCGAGCCGATCGCGGACTTCATCGACTGCGCGATCATCGGCGACGGCGAGCAGGCCGTCCTCGACATGACGGAGATCGTCCGGGCGTGGAAGGCCGAGGGCCGCCCCGGCGGCCGCGAGGAGGTCCTGTTCCGCCTGTCGCGCACCGGCAGCGTCTACGTCCCCGCCTTCTACGACGTCGAGTACCTGCCGGACGGCCGCATCGCCCGGGTCGTACCGAACAGGTCGGGCGTGCCGTGGCGGGTCTCCAAGCACACCGTCATGGACCTCGACGAGTGGCCCTACCCCAAGCAGCCCCTGGTCCCGCTCGCCGAGACCGTCCACGAGCGCATGTCCGTGGAGATCTTCCGCGGCTGCACCCGCGGCTGCCGCTTCTGCCAGGCCGGCATGATCACGCGCCCCGTGCGGGAGCGAAGCATCACCGGCATCGGCGAGATGGTGGAGAAGGGCCTCAAGGCGACCGGCTTCGAAGAGGTCGGCCTGCTCTCCCTCTCCTCCGCCGACCACACCGAGATCGGTGACATCGCCAAGGGCCTCGCCGACCGCTACGCCGACGACAAGATCGGCCTCTCGCTGCCCTCGACCCGGGTGGACGCCTTCAACGTCGACCTCGCCAACGAGCTGACCCGCAACGGCCGCCGCTCGGGCCTCACGTTCGCCCCCGAGGGCGGCTCCGAGCGCATGCGCAAGGTCATCAACAAGATGGTCTCCGAAGAGGACCTGATCCGTACCGTGGCGACCGCCTACGGCAACGGCTGGCGCCAGGTGAAGCTGTACTTCATGTGCGGCCTGCCCACCGAGACCGACGAGGACGTCCTCCAGATCGGCGACATGGCGGTCAACGTCATCGCCAAGGGCCGCGAGGTCTCCGGGCAGAACGACATCCGCTGCACCGTCTCCATCGGCGGCTTCGTGCCCAAGCCGCACACCCCCTTCCAGTGGGCGCCGCAGCTCAGCGCCGAGGACACCGACGCCCGCCTCACCAAGCTCCGCGACAAGATCCGCGGCGACAAGAAGTACGGCCGCTCCATCGGCTTCCGCTACCACGACGGCAAGCCCGGCATCGTCGAGGGCCTGCTCTCGCGCGGCGACCGCCGGGTGGGCGCCGTCATCCGCGCCGTCTACGAGGACGGCGGCCGCTTCGACGGCTGGCGCGAGCACTTCAGCTACGACCGCTGGATGGCCTGCGCCGACAAGACGCTGCCCGCCTACGGCGTGGACGTCGACTGGTACACCACCCGCGAGCGCACCTACGAGGAAGTCCTGCCCTGGGACCACCTCGACTCGGGCCTCGACAAGGACTGGCTCTGGGAGGACTGGCAGGACTCGCTCGACGAGACCGAGGTCGAGGACTGCCGCTGGACCCCGTGCTTCGACTGCGGGGTCTGCCCGCAGATGGACACGTCGATCCAGATCGGCCCGACGGGCAAGAAGCTGCTGCCGCTGACGGTCGTCAAGTAGCGCTACTCGGCTCGAGCCGAGGTGTTGCCGTGTCCATCTGTGCCCAGATGGACACGGCAACGTCGTGCAGGGGCCTGGGTACGGATACTCAGACGATGTGAGCGACCGCACGGACAGTTGGGGAACAGCTGTTTTGTAACGTGTGTGGGCAGCAAGATCGACGAGTGCACCGGCCGAACGGGGCGCCCCCACCGGGCCCGGGGCCACGGGGAGGGGACCGCACATGGCGTGGGACGAGTGGGAACAGCTCAAGGCCGATGCCGTCGCGCGCGACGGCGGCGCAACCCGCATGCAGATCAATGGTGTTCCGCCGGACGGGGCGAACGCGTCGGCGGGGAGTGAAGTCACCGGGGGACTCAAGACGACCAAGGCCGCGTGGATGAAGGCCGGAGTCGGCGTGGGCGACCAGCGGGAAGGTCTGGGGAAGGCACTGACCGCGCTGAGTGAGGGCCAGAAGGGCCTCGGCTTGACCGAGGGCTGCCTGACGGCCGCGGCGCAGGACAAGGTGTACGCGTCGTGGGCGCGCTATGTGCGGGACCTCAATGAGAAATGTGGGTCGCTGCAAGGCATTCTCGACCAGACGGGCCACGATCTGCTGCGGACCGACAAGACGGTCACGGGTGCGCTGGAGCAAGTGCAGATCAAGTATCAGGACACGCCCGCTGTCGGTGGCGACGCGCGGAACCGGTGATCCGCGGCCATGGACCTTGCGACTCTGCGGAAGCTCAAGCCGTACGCATTCGCCGCGGCCGCGGACGGATACCGAGCTCTCAGCGACCGGGCGGGTGCATCGAGGGACGACTTGACCAATCGAGTCGTTCCCGGAATGCGTGAAGCTCTTTCCGGTGACGCCGCGGCTGCGGCGATCGGGAAGATTCAGCAGTTGGTGGAGAATTTCCAGTACACCCAGGCTGAATGCGGGCTGATCAGTGCGGCCCTGAATGGGTTTTCGCACGACATCGAGGCGGCGAAGAAAAAGCTGGATGCCGCGATCGCCGATGCTGAGGCCAATAAGCTCACCGTGAACCCGGACGGTTCCGTGAGCTACCCGGCCGGCGGCAAACCGAGTGCCCGCGCGCCTGCTCCGGGTGGCAAGACGTCTGGACAGACGGACCCCACCGCCCAGGCGCTCAACCGCCAAGCCGCCAATTTCGATCCCAACCCCGGCTTTCGGCTCGCACAGGAGTGCGCGGATCGTATCGCCGCGGCATTGAAGGAAGCGACGGAGGCCGACACCAAATGGGCTCCGAAAATCCAAGCGCTGACAGCGGATGACGACTTGACCGTTTCGGCACGCGACTGGGCTGATGCCGAGTCCGACACGCAGGGAGTCGCCGAGGTCGCGGACGAGTACCTCCACTCCCTTGCGCCGCCCGAACGAGGAACTCCGCAACAGAACGCGGACTGGTGGAAGTCCCTCAGCGCCGAAGATCGCTCCGCGTACCTGTCGGTCCACCCCGACACGATCGGCGCCCTGAACGGGTTGCCCGCGGACGTACGCGACGAGGCCAATCGCTCGATCCTCACGGAAAAGCGCGCCCAGGACCAGGTGGAACTGGACTCGATCCCCCCGGAGCCAACCAACAAGTACACCTACATCACAGCGGGCGGATACGCCTCGAAGGTCTACACCGACGAATGGATGGAGTGGAACAAGAAGTACGCGGATCGGAAGGCTCAGTTGACCGATTCCGTCAAGGCCATGGGGCAGATCCAGATGCGATACGACACCTTCAACGGAGACCCCACGGTCCGTCCGTACCTGCTGGGGTTCGACGACAAGAAGCCGGGCCACGTCATCATGTCGATCGGCAACCCGGGTACGGCTGACAATGTGACGACATATGTACCGGGGACGGGCGCGAAGCTCACCGAGATCGACGGGGCGATACGTCGTGCCGAGCAGTTGCAGACCAAGGCGGCGTCCACCGACCCCCTGCACTCCACCGCTTCCATCATGTGGCTCGGCTATGACGCTCCCCAGGACGTCATGGGCGACGCAATGGATCCCGCGTTCGCCGACGCTGCCAAAGATCCACTGAGTGACTTCCTCACCGGGGTGGATACAGCCCATGGTGGCAACGTGAACTCAACTGTCCTCGGCCACAGCTATGGCTCCCTCGTAGCGGGTGAGGCGCTGCGCGATCACCCCGAGCTCCCGGTCGACAACGCGATCATGGTGGGCAGCCCGGGGCTCGGAGTGAACCACGCGAAGGACCTGAACATCCCGGCCGACCACGTGTGGGCGGCCACGGCAAAGAACGACCTCATCAATCTCGCTCCACCACCGTCAGGCGCATTGGCTCCCCTCAACCCCAAGGCGTACATGCACCTGTTCGACGACCACTCGATCCTCTACGGCTATGACCCCACGTCCGACGACTTCGGAGGGCAGACGTTCCATGTGGCGGACGGGAAGGCCCCGGGGTCGGACGGGTTCATGCCCGCCCACTCGCAGTACTGGGAGGGCGAATCGCTCGCAAACATGGCAACGATCGCGACCGAAGGAAAGCCGTGAGACTTCGCTCGGTCGTCATGGCCACGACGATCTCGATCATGATGGTGGGAGTGGCGGCATGTGGCATCGGAAACAGCGGCGAGAGCGGCAGGACCACACAGAATCGGGTCGGCACGATGGATGGGCAGCAGGCGACCAAGCGGGCAGAGGAGATCATCCACCAAGCCGTGGACGGGATGGTGCCCAAGCCGACCTTGAAGCGGATCGGTCCCGCGCCGGTGGGCCCGTGCCTGGCTGATGACAATGCCGCGGCAACCGGACGCAGGCAGGTCGGTCTCACCTACCAGTTGACCGATGTGCCGGGAAGCGCGGCCAAGCAGTTGCTCCGTCATGCTCGCGATGCCTGGGTCAAGGAGGGGTACACCTTCACCTCTTCCGACGCCGACTGGAGCGTTCCGTTCCCCAAGTTCTTCATGCGTACGTCCACCGACGATTTCTGGATGAACGGCCTCATCGGCCCGACCAACAAGGAGACCGGCGAGGGCATCGCGGCGATTTCCGTCACGTCTCCCTGCTTTGCCGGCACCGCAAGCACGCCTTCGGGAGCCGGGCCGGCCGCTTACCGGACGTCGCCCGGGACGTCGGACGCGGAACGTCGCGTGCTGGGGCACTCGAGCCGGATCTACGAAGCCTTGGGGGTGCGTCACCAGCCAGGGACCGACGACGGGGTGAGTCGCGTCGAGGACGGCACGGACGTGCTGACGCATCACACGTGGTCGACCGTGCCCCTCGGCGGGGAAGCGCGAAAGGGCGTGATGCGCCGCGGGCGCGACAGTTTGGGTGGAGCGGGATGGGACGTGCGGGTCCTGTCTCCGCAGAGTGATGAGGAAACGATCGTGGCACGTCACCCCGCGGACGGCAGTCTCGCCCGTGTCGCGGCATCGGCCGATGGCTCGGTGCGGGTCGCCGTCACGGCAGTTGAGCACGAGAGTGACCGGCCGGCTTGAGCCCTCACGACAGCGAGGCCGAAGTCGGCGTGACGTCCGGCGACGGCACCTGCTCGCTCCCCGACAGTGCGGGTGTGCCGAACTCGCGCAACGGCCGGGGCCCAACGTGCGTCCCTGTCCAACTGGAGAACCGCCCGGCCCCGCAGGGCCCCGAAGGCTGCCTGACCGTGGCGATCCGCATCCCGGTGCGCATCGTGGTGCTGGTCCTCGTCGTGCCCGTACGCATCGTCTGGGACCTCCTGGTGGTCGGCGCCAAGGGCCTGCGGCGGGTGGTGCTCGCGCCCCTGTGGCGGGGGCTCGTGGTGATCCCGTTCGGATGGTTGTACCGGTGGGTGCTGACCCCGCTGGGGCGCTCAACGGCCTGGCTGGCAAGGGGAGTTGGCGCGGTCCTCGCCGCGGTGGGGGAGGCGTTCGGGACTGCCGTCGCCTGGGTTCTGGTGACGCTGATCGCGGCCCCCTCGGCCTGGCTGTACCGCAGCGTGCTCAAGCCGCTCGCCCGGATCATTGGCCGGGCCGTCAAGGGCGTCGTGCTCGGCCTCGCCCGGACGCTGTGGGCGGTGTTCGTGTGGCCCCCGGTCACCCTGTGGCGCCGGCTCCTGAAGCCGCTGCTGCGCTATGGAATCCTCCTGCCCGCGGCCTGGTTTGGCCGCACCCTCAAGACCGCCGCCGCTTGGCTCTACCGCGCCGCCCTCACACCCACCGGCCACGCCCTGGCCCGACTGGCCGCGCTGATCGGGGCCGGTCTCGTGGCGGTGGGGCGAGGGATCGCGGCGCTGGGCGTGCTGTTGGTGGTCGTGCCGGTCGTGTGGCTGTACCGGTGGGTGCTGACGCCGCTCGGGCGGGGGATCGCCGCCGCCGTACGGGGCATCGGGTACGCGATCGGCCGGCTGGCCGCGCTCATCGGCGCCGGGTTCAGGGCGCTGGGGCGGGGGATCGCTGCGCTGGGCGTGGCGTTGGTGGTGGTGCCGGCGGTGTGGCTGTACCGGTGGGTGCTGACGCCGCTCGGGCGGGGGCTGGTCCTCGTCGTACGGGAGATCGGGCACGCGATCGGCCACGCCTGGCGGGTCGCCGGACACCTCTCACGGGCGATCGGCCGGGGCCTGAGATGGCTCGCCCGCAACCTCGTGGGGCGCCCGACGCGCTGGGTGTACACGGTGATCCTGACGCCGCTGGGCCACGGGGTGCGCAACGCCGTGCTGCGACCGGCCGCCCGCGCCGTGCGCGAGGCGGGCCGCGCCGCACGCCAGGCGCTGGCCTCGGCCCGCGAGACCGTGCGCGCCGCCCGGCAGGAAGCGTGGCGGGCGCTGGTCGGCGGGTCGCCCCGGGAACGGACCGGGGACCGGGCGCGTACTCTGGGTAGTACAACTACTGCCTCCGGCGCGGTGCCCGCCCCCGAGATCTCCCTCAGCAAAGCGGAGGGATGAGCCGGGCGGCGTACGGTCCGTGACCGGAGGGGCCCCCACTGGACGGTGGGCGGCGCCCACCGCGTCCGCCCCGCACCGAGGAGAAGAACCACTGGGCAAGCGACAGCCCGAAGGCCCGCCGCCCGCACCTGCGGTGCAGCGCATCCGACTGCGCTACACCAAGCGCGGCCGCCTCCGGTTCACCAGCCACCGTGACTTCCAGCGCGCCTTCGAGCGGGCCCTGCGCCGCGCCGAGGTGCCCATGGCCTACTCGGCGGGCTTCACCCCGCACCCCAAGGTCTCCTACGCGAACGCCGCGCCCACCGGCGTCGGCTCCGAGGCCGAATACCTGGAGATCGCGCTCACCGCACGGCGCGACCCCGAGAAACTGCGCGCCCTGCTCGACGAGTCGCTGCCCACCGGGCTCGACATCATCGACGCCGTCGAAGCCCGCACCTCGGGCCTCGCCGACCGGCTCACCGCCTCCATCTGGGAGCTCCGCTTGGAGGGCGTCACCGTGGAGGCGGCCGCGAAGGCCGTCGACACGTTCCTGGCCGCCGAGACCGTCGAGGTCCAGCGCAAGACCAAGAACGGCATGCGCACCTTCGACACCAGAGGCGCCGTCGCCGAGCTTCAGGCGCTCGCCCCGCAGGCCGATAGGCCTCTCGGCGACGCCTGTGCGATACTGCGGCTGGTAGTGCGGCACCTGACACCTGCCGTACGACCCGACGACGTCCTGTCCGGTCTCCGAGCTGTGGCCGACCTGGCGCCGCCGGTCCCCGCAGCGGTGACCAGGCTGGCGCAGGGGCTCTTCGACGAGGAGTCCGGCACGGTGACCGACCCGCTCGCGCCCGACCGCGAGGCAGCCCCGGCCGCTCCACAAACGGCCGCCGGGACCGTCTCTGCGACGGCGCCGGAAGGTCCCGCCGCGTAAGGGCGGTCGTTGAAGCGCAGCCCTGGCACTCGGAGCCACCTGGGTCGGGCCGCGCACTGACCTGAAGACTTTCGCCAGGCCGTACACACACCGCGTACGGAACCGGCGAGCCAGACATAACAGCTCCCGTGCGGCGCCCGCGCCCCGGACGGCGGCACCCGCGCACATCACGCGGGCCGTGCCGCCGGACCGGAACAGGCGCGGCGCCCGGGAGCGTGACGGGAGCTACGCCCGCATGCTTGAGCAGAACGAATCCGGTACCACCCGGGACAACGACCAGAACAGCCCCAGCGACACGCTGCCGCCGCGCCGCAGGCGCCGCGCGGCGTCGCGGCCCGCGGGACCGCCGGTGGGTGCCACCCCCGGCGAGCAGGCCACCGAGCCGACGGCACAGGCCGCCGAGCCGGCCGCGCCCGCGGCCGAAGAGCCCGACGCCGCTCCGGCGCCGCGCACCCGCCGTCGTGCCACGCGCAAGGCGACGGCTCCGGCCGGTGCGCCGCAGGCCGCCGAGGAGATCGTGGAGGCCGCCGCCGCCCCGGTCGTGGCCGAGGTGCCCGCCGCCGAGGAGGCCGAGGCCGCTCCGGCGCCGCGTGCCCGTCGTCGTGCCACGCGTAAGGCGACGGCTCCGGCCGGTGCGCCGCAGGCCGCCGAGGAGATCGTGGAGGCCGCCGCCGCCCCGGTCGTGGCCGAGGTGCCCGCCGCCGAGGAGGCCGAGGCCGCTCCGGCGCCGCGTGCCCGTCGTCGTGCCACGCGCAAGGCGACCGCTCCCGCCGGTGCGCCCCAGGCCGCCGAGGAAGTCGTCGAGTCCGCCCCGGCCGCCGTCGCCGAGGCGCCCGAGAGCGCGTCCGAGACCGTCGAGGAAGCCCCCGAGGCCGCCGCGCCGCGTACCCGCCGCCGTGCGACCCGCAAGGCCACCGCGCCGCAGACCACGGTCGCGGCCCCCGCCGAGATCGTCCCGGACGACGAGGACGAAGAGGCGGAGGAGACCCCGGAGGCCGTCGCCGAGGCCCCCGTCGCCGACGAGCCCGCCGAGGCTCCGGCGCCCCGCACCCGCCGCCGCGCCACCCGCCAGGCCACCGCCCCCGCCGGCGCGCCCCAGGCCCCGGCCGAGGAGGTGGCCGAGGCCGAGACCCCGGCCGCCGCGCAGGACGACGCGCCGCGCGGCCGCGGCCGCCGCCGGGCCGCCCGCCCCGTGTCCACCCCGCAGTTCACCCCGGTCGAGCCGGAGCCGCAGCCCGCGCCGCAGGCGGAGGAGCCCACGACGGGCCGTACCCGCGGCGCCTCCGGCCGCCGCCGCGCCACGCGCCCCGCCGTCGCCGTGTTCCAGGCGCCGGTCTTCACCGAGCCCATGTTCCAGACCCCGGAGACGGCCGCGGCCGCCGCTGCCGCCGCCCGCGTGGAGGAGCCCGAGGAGGCCGAGCCGGTCTCCGTCGAGGCCGTCGAGACCATCGAGGCACCCGAGCCGGCCGCCGAGCCGCAGGGCCGCTCGCGCCGTCGCCGCCGCCGTGGCGAGGCCGCCGAGCCGGTACCGGACAAGGCCCTCGACGAGTCGGTCGACGAGCACGTCGATGAGGCCGCCGAGGCCGACGCCGAAGCGGAGTCCGACGACTCCGACGACGACCGCCCCTCGCGCCGTCGCCGCCGTGGCGGCCGTCGCCGCCGCCGCGGTGAGCCCGCCGAGGCCGAGGACGCCGCCGAGGAGCACCCGGACGAGCAGGCCGACCAGACCGAGGCCGTCGAGTCCGACGACGAGCACGACGAGCACGAGGACGAGGACGAGGACGGCACGCCGTCCGCCGCCGGAACCAGCAGCAGCCGCCGCCGGCGCCGCCGCCGTCGCCGCTCGGGTGACTCCGGCCCCGACGGCGAGCAGGGCCCCGACGACCCGGAGCGTACGGTCGTCAAGGTCCGCGAGCCGCGCACGGCCCGCGAGCGCATCGAGTCCGCGTCCGGCTCCACCTCCTCCGACGAGGTCCAGTCCATCAAGGGCTCGACGCGTCTGGAGGCCAAGAAGCAGCGCCGCCGCGAGGGCCGCGAGCAGGGCCGCCGCCGCGTCCCGATCATCACCGAGGCCGAGTTCCTGGCCCGCCGCGAGGCCGTCGAGCGCGTCATGGTCGTCCGCCAGAGCGGCGAGCGCACCCAGATCGGCGTCCTGGAAGACAACGTGCTCGTCGAGCACTACGTCAACAAGGAGCAGGCCACCTCGTACGTCGGCAACGTCTACCTGGGCAAGGTCCAGAACGTGCTGCCGTCCATGGAGGCCGCGTTCGTCGACATCGGCAAGGGCCGCAACGCCGTCCTGTACGCCGGCGAGGTCAACTTCGAGTCGCTCGGCATGGGCAACGGCCCGCGCCGCATCGAGGCCGCCCTCAAGTCCGGCCAGTCGGTGCTCGTCCAGGTCACCAAGGACCCGATCGGCCACAAGGGCGCCCGCCTGACCAGCCAGGTCTCGCTGCCCGGCCGCTACCTGGTCTACGTGCCCGAGGGCTCGATGACCGGCATCAGCCGCAAGCTGCCCGACACCGAGCGCGCGCGTCTGAAGACCATCCTCAAGAAGATCGTCCCCGAGGACGCGGGCGTCATCGTGCGCACCGCCGCCGAGGGCGCCAGCGAGGACGAGCTGCGCCGCGACGTCGAGCGCCTCCAGGCGCAGTGGACCGACATCCAGAAGAAGGCCAACCAGATCTCGACGTCCTCGCCGTCGCTGCTCTACGGCGAGCCGGACATGACCGTCCGCGTCGTCCGCGACATCTTCAACGAGGACTTCACGAAGGTCATCGTCAGCGGTGACGAGGCGTGGGAGACCATCCACGGCTACGTCCAGCACGTCGCCCCGGACCTCACCGAGCGGCTGACCCGCTGGACCAGCGAGGTCGACGTCTTCGCGACGTACCGGATCGACGAGCAGCTCGCCAAGGCCCTGGACCGCAAGGTCTGGCTGCCGTCCGGCGGCTCGCTGGTGATCGACAAGACCGAGGCGATGATCGTCGTCGACGTCAACACCGGCAAGTTCACCGGCCAGGGCGGCAACCTCGAAGAGACCGTGACGAGGAACAACCTCGAAGCGGCCGAGGAGATCGTGCGCCAGCTGCGGCTGCGCGACCTCGGCGGCATCGTGGTCATCGACTTCATCGACATGGTCCTGGAGTCCAACCGCGACCTCGTCCTGCGCAGGCTGCTCGAATGCCTGGGCCGTGACCGCACCAAGCACCAGGTGGCCGAGGTCACCTCGCTCGGCCTGGTGCAGATGACGCGCAAGCGCGTGGGCCAGGGCCTGCTGGAGTCGTTCTCCGAGACCTGTGTCCACTGCAACGGGCGCGGCGTGATCGTGCACATGGAGCAGCCGACCTCGGTCGGCGGCGGCACCGGCAAGCGCGCCAAGAAGCGCGGCCGCGGCGGCGCCGAGCACGACCAGCACACCCACGAGCACGAGCACGACGTCGTGGACGCCGAGCTCGTCGAGCCCGAGGACGCCGAGCTGGAGGCCGTCGAGTCCGAGGCCGAGGTCGCCGCGGAGATCGCGGCGCCGATCGCGCTCGCCGAGCCCGAGTTCGTGCCCGACGAGGAGCTGTACGGAAGCGTCGCCGAGGCGGAGGCCGCCGCTCGCGGCGGACGCGGCCGGGGCGGCCGGGGGCAGCAGGGTGCCACCTCGCGCCGCCGCGCCACCCGCAAGGCCTCGGCTCCGGCCGGTGCGCCCCGTACGGCCTCCGACGAGACGCCGCAGGCCCCGGCCGCGGCGGTCGTGGAGCCGGAGGCCGAGCAGGCTCCGGCGGCGGTGACGGTCGCCTCGTTCATCGAGGACGACGCGCCGCGCGGCCGCACCCGTCGCCGCGCCACCCGCAAGGTGTCCGCCCCGGCCGGCGCTCCGGCCTCGGCCGTCGCCGAACCGGTGGTCGTCGTCACCGAGCCCGAGCCGAAGGTTGAGGAGCCCGCGGTGCGGGAGCCGGTGGCAGAAGCGGCCGCGCCCGCCGTCGAGGAGGCGCCCGCCGCCGCCCCGCCGCGTGCGCGCCGCCGCGCCACCCGCAAGGCGACGGCCCCGGCCGGCTCGCCCTCGGGCGCCGAGGAAGCCGCGATCGTCGTCGTGGAGGCCGCCCCGGCGGCCGAGCGGACCGAGTCGACGCAGCCCGCCGAGACGGCGCCGGCCTCCGAGCCGACGGAGTCCGCCGAGGAGGCCGCACCGGCCAAGAAGGCGGCCCGCAAGACGGCGAAGAAGGCCACCGCGAAGAAGGCCGCCACCAAGAAGACGGCGGCCAAGAAGACCGCGGCGAAGAAGACGACCGCCAAGAAGGCCACGGCCAAGAAGACGGCGGCGGCCGAGCAGCAGCAGTCGTCGGTCTCGGTCTCGACCGAGAGCTGACGGCCGGCAGGTGGCCGCAGACGGATATCAGGTGACGGATATCAGGTGTCAGACAACGCCTGACAGTCATCGGCTATCGGCCGGCCGCCACCAGGCAGTGGGCAACGGCTGACAACTGCCGCCCCGCGCCGAGCAGTTGGCCCGCACGCGGCCCAGGAGCCCGCCCCCGGACACCGGGGGCGGGCTCCGTCGTACGGGCGGCTAATGGGCGGGGTTTGGTCGCTGAGCAGCGCGGGTAATGACGCTGGTTTGACCCACCACGTCCGGCCCCGTAGCCTTGTCCCTCGGCGTGTTTATATACGCGCCTGCCCCTGAGCACCTCACCTCCCGGTCCGCCGGGGGAGGCCCCCTGCTTTCTGCGGGAGGGCTGGCTTCAAGGGTCCCGTATCGAGCGAGAGAGAGATCCGCGTGTACGCCATCGTGCGCAGCGGTGGTCGCCAGCACAAGGTTGCTGTCGGCGACATCGTTGAGGTTGACAAGATTTCCACTGCCAAGGTTGGCGACACGGTCGAGCTCTCGACCCTGCTCGTTGTCGACGGCGACGCCGTGACCAGCGACCCGTGGGTGCTGGCCGGGATCAAGGTCACCGCCGAGATCGTGGACCACCACAAGGGTGCCAAGATCGACATCCTTCGGTACAAGAACAAGACCGGTTACCGCCGTCGCCAGGGCCACCGCCAGCAGTACACGGCGATCAAGGTCACCGGCATCCCCACGGCTGCGAAGTAAGGGACTGAGGAGACATGGCACACAAGAAGGGCGCATCGTCCACTCGGAACGGTCGCGACTCCAACGCTCAGCGGCTCGGCGTCAAGCGCTTCGGCGGCCAGACCGTCAACGCCGGTGAGATCCTGGTCCGCCAGCGCGGCACCCACTTCCACCCGGGCGCGGGCGTCGGTCGCGGTGGCGACGACACCCTGTTCGCCCTGGAGGCCGGTGCGGTGCAGTTCGGCACCCACCGTGGCCGCAAGGTCGTGAACATCGTTCCGGCTGCCTGATCACTTAGGCATCTGTAGAGCGATTCCAGCGGAGGCGGACCTCACTTCCCTTTCGGGAAGCGGGTCCGCCTTTCGCGTGTTACAGAATAGACATCCCCGTATCTTCCCCCGGCCCGGCAACGGACGGGGGCCTCAGGAGGCACATCCCATGACCACCTTCGTGGACCGCGTCGAGCTGCACGTCGCCGCGGGTAACGGAGGCCACGGCTGTGCCTCCGTCCACCGTGAGAAGTTCAAGCCGCTGGGCGGCCCGGACGGCGGAAACGGCGGCCGTGGCGGCGATGTCACCCTGGTCGTCGACCAGTCCGTGACCACGCTTCTCGACTACCACCACTCGCCGCACCGCAAGGCCACCAACGGCCAGCCCGGCGCCGGTGACAACCGCTCCGGCAAGGACGGCCAGGACCTGGTCCTGCCCGTGCCCGACGGCACCGTCGTCCTCGACAAGCAGGGCAACGTGCTGGCCGACCTCGTCGGCGAGGGCACCACCTACGTCGCGGGCCAGGGCGGCCGCGGCGGCCTCGGCAACGCGGCGCTCTCCTCGGCCCGCCGCAAGGCCCCCGGCTTCGCGCTGCTCGGCGTCCCGGGCGAGTCCGCCGACATCGTCCTGGAGCTCAAGAGCGTCGCCGACGTGGCCCTGGTGGGTTACCCGAGCGCGGGCAAGTCCTCGCTGATCTCGGTGCTCTCCGCAGCCAAGCCGAAGATCGCGGACTACCCGTTCACGACGCTCGTCCCCAACCTCGGTGTGGTGACGGCCGGCTCGACCGTCTACACCATCGCCGACGTCCCCGGCCTGATCCCCGGCGCCAGCCAGGGCAAGGGCCTCGGCCTGGAGTTCCTGCGCCACGTCGAGCGCTGCTCGGTGCTCGTGCACGTCCTGGACACCGCCACGCTGGAGTCCGGCCGCGACCCGGTCTCCGACCTCGACATGATCGAGGAGGAGCTCAAGCAGTACGGCGGTCTCGACGACCGGCCGCGCCTGGTCGTCCTCAACAAGATCGACATCCCGGACGGCCAGGAGCTCGCGGAGATGATCCGCCCGGACCTGGAGGCCCGCGGCTACCAGGTCTTCGAGGTCTCCGCCGTCGCCCGTACGGGCCTGAAGGAGCTGTCCTTCGCGCTCGCCGGGATCGTCGCGCAGGCGAGGGCCGCCAAGCCCAAGCAGGAGTCGACCCGTATCGTCATCCGGCCCCGTGCCGTCGACGACGCGGGCTTCACCGTCGTCTTCGACGAGGCGAACGAGGTCTACCGGGTGCGTGGCGAGAAGCCGGAGCGCTGGATCCGCCAGACCGACTTCAACAACGACGAGGCCGTCGGCTACCTCGCCGACCGCCTCAACCGCCTCGGCGTCGAGGAGGCCCTGATGAAGGCCGGTGCGCGCGCGGGCGACGGCGTGGCCATCGGCCCCGAGGAGAACGCGGTCGTCTTCGACTGGGAGCCGACGATGATGGCGGGTGCGGAGATGCTGGGGCGGCGTGGCGAGGACCACCGCCTCGAGGCGCCGCGTCCGGCCGCGCAGCGGCGCCGGGACCGGGATGCGGAGCGGGACGAGGCGGACCAGGAGTTCAAGGAGTTCGGCCCCTTCTGAGGCTGGGCCGGGCCGCTCCCCGGGGCCTTCCCCGGACCCGGCCCGGCTCCACCGCGAGCTTCCGCGGCACCAAGCCTTTTGCGCAGTTCCCCGCGCCCCTAAACGCTCTCGATCCTGCGGACCGTGCTCGCTTCCCGCGCAGTTCCCCGCGCCCCTGGCGGGGTCGGTGCTGGCCTGCACCGGGCATTTCAGCCCGTCCGGCGTTTGAGGACGAGCGCCGTTCAGGCGCGATCGGGGTCTGGGGCGGAGCCCCAGGGGCTTTTGGCTGCGGACCGTGCTCGCTTCTCGCGCAGTTCCTCGCGCCCCTAGTTACTCGGTGCGGGTCCGCACGGGACACCTCAGCCCGTCCGGCGTTTGAGGACGAGCGCCGTTCAGGCGCGATCGGGGTCTGGGGCGGAGCCCCAGGGGGCGGCCCCCAGGGCTCGGGGCGGAGGCCCAGGGGGTGGGGGCTCCCGTAGGATTCTTGGGTGAGCCAGAGTTCCACTTCTTCGGGCGGCCCCCAGCGCGTCAGCGTCGTCGTCATCGCCTACAACGACGCCGGTCTCGTGGGCGCCGCCGTGCGCTCGGCTCTGGCACAGGGCCCCGCCGTCGGCGAGGTCGTGGCGGTCGACGACTGTTCCAGCGACGACACGGCCGCCGTTCTGGACCAGCTCGCCACCACCGAGCCCCGGCTGCGCGTCGTGCGCCGCACCGAGAACAGCGGCGGCTGCGGAACACCCCGCAACGACGGGATCGCCGCCGCCACCGGCGCGTACGTCATGTTCCTCGACAGCGACGACGTGCTGCCCCCCGGAGCCGTCGAGGCGCTCCTGACCGCGGCCGAGAAGCACGGCACCGAGATCACCGTCGGCCGTGCCGTGCGCCGTGAACTGCCCGCCGGGCGCGATGTGCGCTGGCAGCCCGGGCTCTACCGGGAGGCGGCCGTGTACGAGTCGCCCGAGGACGAGCCGGCCCTGCTGCACGACACGCTGTGCGTCAACAAGCTCTACCGGCGAGACTTCTTGACGAGTCGTCATATTCGTTTCCCCGACGGCAAGTTCGTGTACGAGGACTTCGTCTTCACCGCCCGCGTGTACGCCGCCGCGCCCCGCGTCGCCGTGGTGCCCGAGCTCGTCTACATCTGGCATGTGCGCCGCGCCGCCGCCCAGGTGTCCCTCTCGCTCGCCCGCAAGGACGTCGCCAACTGGCAGGCACGTATCACCGCCCACACCGAGGCCGTCGAGGCGTTCCGGGCCGCCGGGCGCCCCGCGCTCGCGGCCGCCTGTCGCACCAAGTTCGTCGACTACGACCTGTGTCTGTACCTGCGCGAGCTGCGCGTACGCGACGCCGTCTACCAAGCCCGATGGTGGGAGCTGACCCGCGCACACCTCGCCGGCTTCGAGGCCGCCGACGTGGCCGCGGCCGCCGCTCCGTCCCGCTGGCTCGCGCGCGTCGTGCTCGCCGCCGACGAGCCCCGCGACCTGGACCGGCTCTCCCAGCTCGCCGCCGACCCCGCCCGCCTCACCCCGCCGTACGCCGCCGAAGGATCCACCCCCGTGTGGGCCGACGACCTCGTGGACGTCCCCCTGGACGGGTTCGAGGCGCTGCCCGCCGACCGGCTCCCCGTCACCGTGGACGCGACGCTGCTCGCCGGCCGGCGCGGGGTCCTCAAGCTGCGCGTGCACGAGCTGTACGGACGACTCGCGGCCGCCGGCGCCCCCACGAGCGCGGACGTCGAGTTCGTGCCCAGGGACGGCGGCGAGAGCGCCCTGACCGTCACCGCGCCGCTGCGCGAGAGCGACGGCGGCTGGAGCGGCCAGGTCCCCGTGTCCCTGGCCCGGCTCGCGGCGTACGGCGGGCGCGGCACCCAGATCTGGGACCTTCGGGTCCGCCTGAACACCCCGGCGGGGCCCGGCGCGCGCACCGCGGTGCGGGCCCGGGCGGCGGGGCTGCGGCGCACGGCCGTCCCCGGCAGCCGGTACGGTGTTCTGCTGGTGCAGCCGTACCGGACGTCGAGCGGATCGCTCGCGGTGCGGCTCGCGCCCGGAGTGCAGGGGGCCTTCGGGGTGGTCGGCGGGAAGCTGCGCAGACTGGCCCGGACGGCTCGATCAAGGCGACGATGAGGACGTGGACTCGCATATGACTTTTCTGATCACTGGCGGCGCCGGATACATCGGCTCCCATGTCGTGAGGGCCATGACGTCGGCGGGGGAGCGCGTCGTCGTCCTCGACGACCTGTCCACCGGTGACGCCGGCCGGTTGCCGCAGGGTGTGCCGCTGGTGGTCGGCTCCGTCCTCGACCGCGAGCTCGTGGACCGCACCCTCGCCGAGCACTCCGTCACCGGCGTCGTGCACCTGGCGGGCAAGAAGCAGGTCGGCGAGTCCGTCGAGATCCCGCTGCACTACTACCGGGAGAACGTGTTCGGCCTGACCGTGCTCCTGGAGGCGGTCGCCTCCGCGGGCGTGCGCACCTTCCTGTTCTCCTCCTCCGCCTCCGTGTACGGCATGCCGGACGTCGACCTCGTCACCGAGGACACCCCCTGCCTGCCGATGAGCCCGTACGGCGAGACCAAGCTCGCGGGCGAGTGGCTGGTGCGCGCGGCCGGAAAGGCCCACGGCATCGCCACCGGTTGCCTGCGCTACTTCAACGTGGCCGGCGCAGCCACCCCCGAGCTCGCCGACACCGGCATCTTCAACCTCGTACCGATGGTGTTCGAGAAGCTGGAGGACGGGCAGCCGCCGCGCATCTTCGGCGACGACTACGCCACCCCCGACGGCACCTGTGTGCGCGACTACATCCACGTCGAGGACCTCGCCGACGCCCACCTGGCGGCCGCCCGCAAGCTCGCCGAGGCCGCGCGGGCCGGCGAGTACGGTGACCTGACCGTCAACATCGGCCGTGGCGAAGGCGTTTCGGTACGCGAGATGGTCGACCTGATCAACGAGATCAGCGGCCGCGGCATCGCCCCCGAGGTCCACCCGCGCCGCGCGGGCGACCCGGCCCGCGTCGTCGCCTCCGCCGACCGCATCGCCGCCGAACTCGGCTGGAAGGCCCACCACGACGTCCGCTCGATGATCTCCTCGGCCTGGTCCGGCTGGCGCCACCACCGCGACGGCTGACCGGTCGCTCCCGCTCATACGAAAGGCCCCGCCGGATCGGCGGGGCCTTTCGCGTGGAGCGTCGCTCAGCGCTCCAGGAACGCGAACAGATCCTCCCAGCGCCGGACGATCTCGTCCGTCCGGTAGCGCTGGATGTTCTCGCGGGCCGCGTCGCCGAGCCGGTCGCGCAGCTCCTGGTCGGCCAGGAGGGACTCCAGGCGGCGCGCGAAGAGGAGAGTGTTGCCGGGCGGTGCGAGCAGGCCGTCCTCGCCGTCCCGGATGATCTCGCGGATGCCGGGTGCCACGTCGAAGGCCACGCACGGAACGCCCGTCGCCATGGCCTCAAGGAGCGAGAGCGGGAAGCCCTCGCCGCGCGAGGCCAGCGTGAAGACCGCGCCGTCCTTCAGCGCGCCCGCCGGGTCGTCGGTGCGGCCCATCCACTCCACCGAGCCGTCGAGACCGAGCTCGGTGCACTGGCGGCGCAGCGCCTCCTCGTCGGAGCCCGAACCGTAGATCCGCAGCGTCCAGCCGGGGTGCAGGGGAGCCACCCCGGCCCAGGCGTCAAGGAGCAGATCGGTGCCCTTCTCCTCGTGGAGCCGGCCGATGCTCACCACGTGCTTGGCGGTGCGCTCCGAGGGAGTCTCGGGGAAGAAGGGGAGCGGGTTGGGCATGAAGTCGACGTTGTCGAGCCTCTGTTGGGCCCACAGATCGGCGTCCTCGCGGGTCAGCGCGAGCAGCCGGTCGACGTCCTTGTAGAACCGCTTGACCCGCCCGAACCGGGAGGACTTGCGGCACGCCTCGAACGACTCGTGAGTCATGCCGATGACCGTCACGGACGACGTGTCCGCCAGCGCCACCCACTCCATCGCCCACACCTGCGTGACGATGACGACAGCCCCGGGCCGGGCCTGCCGGAACATCCGGGTGAGCTTCGCGGCCTGCTCCTGCATGCCCGCGGCACGGGCCGAGCGACGGCGGCGGTCGGCCACGTTCAGCTTGCCCTTGAGGCCGCGCGGGCCCGGCACCGACGGCGGATGGACGTCGTACAGCGTCGTCGTCAGATACGGCAGGTCGTCGCCCGGCTCGAAGGGGTGGCTGGGCGGGGTGATGCCGACCATGTGCACCCGGTTGCCGCCGGCCGCGAACAGCCCGGCCATCTGGTGCGACCAAGTGGCCACGCCGCCCAGCTCGTTGACGGCGTTCGAGACGAAGAAGATGTCACGGCCGCGGTCCCTGGCGGTCTGCTCGGTCACTTGCCGCTCCCGGGGGTGAAGAACTTGGAAACGATCTGCTGGGCGGCGGTGCCCTTGTCGTACTCGCCGAACTCGGCCGCGAAACGCTCCCGCGCCCCGGCGTGCTCGGTGTCCGCCGACTTGAGCTCGTCCACCGCCGAAAACAGCGCGGCCTCGGTCTCCACGACCGGACCCGGCGCCTTTTCCCGCAGGTCGAAATAGGTGCCGCGGGTCTCGCCCGCGTACTCCTCGTAGTCGTACGTGAAGAACACCATCGGGCGGTCCAGGAGCGTGTAGTCGAACATCAACGACGAGTAGTCGGTGATGAGACCGTCCGCGAGGACCAGGAGCGGCGAGATGTCGTAGCCCTGCGAGACGTCGATCACCCGGCCGCGCACCGACGGCGGAAGCACGACCTGGTTGAGGTAGTGCGAGCGGATGAGGAGCGTGTACTCCTCGCCGAACCGGTCCGCGAAGGCCTCGACGTCGAAGGGCAGCTCGAAACGGCGCACCGCGCCCTGCGGCGTCGCCCGGAACGTCGGCGCGTACAGCAGGACCTTCTTCGCCGGGTCGATCTTCAGCGCGGCGGCCAGCGGCCCGCGCTCGCGCACACCCGACGCGGCTTCCTTCTCCCGGGCCCTGACGAGCTCGTCGTTGCGCGGGTATCCGGTGCGCAGCAGCCGGTCCTCGCGCAGCCTGAAGCCGCGGGCCAGGGTGCGCACGTCGTGTTCGGAGCGGACCAGGAAGTGGTCGAAGCGGTCCAGACCCTGCTGGTGGCGCTCCCGCTCGGGACGGCTGAGCACCTTCATCTGCGGCAGGTCGAAACCCATCCGTTTGAGCGCGCTGCCGTGCCAGGTCTGGATGTAGGTGGTGCCGGGACGCTTGGTCAGCACCGCCGGGAAGCCCTGGTTGTCGATCCAGAACTCGGCCTGGGCCAGCGCCCGCAGGTACGGGTAGCTCCAGCGACGCACCAGCGTGGCGTCCTTGGGGAAGCCGGTCGGCTTGGCGCCCTCGTAGGACCACACGGCCTCGAAGTCGACGCCCTGGCGGCGCATCTCGTCGTAGATCGCCTTCGGGCTGTCGCTGAACTGCTTGCCCATGTGGCTCTCGAAGACCACCAGGTTCTTGCGGATCGGCAGCTTGGACAGCACCTCGTGGTAGACCCGCACCTTGGTGTCGCCCGAGTTGAGGTCCTTCTTCACCCGGCGGGCCTTGCGCAGCCCCTTCTTGGCGACCCCGGCGGCCTTGCTCCGCAGGGCCTCCTCGATCAGGCTCTGGGTACGCACGGTGGCCGCGCTCGACGCGGTCAGGACGTACGACAGATTGCCCTTCTTGGAGACCGACGGCTCGATCCGGTCGGAGACCAGACGGGTCAGGCGCGGCCGCACGTGCAGGGGATGCCCCGAGTTCACGTCGATGCTGCCGGCCGAGACCCGCGTCGAGATCGTGTCGCCGTCGACGTCCAGGTCGAGCCGGACGTCCCAGACCACGTCGATGATGCCCAGCGGGCGCAGCTTGCGCGCGATGTCCGCCTCGGCTGTCCAGTCGAGGGTGCGCCCCGCGTGGGTCAGTGAGGTCAGCGGGAACCGGAAGGACTGCAGGCTGGTGCGGCGGGCCCGGAATTCCAGGGTGCCGCTCAGCTCGGCGTCGGGCTTGATTCGGCCCAGCGGGTTCACCACGGAGCCGCTCAGCCGCACCTTGCCCTGGCCGTCGTCGGCGTAGGAGGTGAGGCGGTTGCCGAGCGAGA
This sequence comes from Streptomyces sp. ASQP_92, assembly GCF_025399895.1. Classification (GTDB taxonomy): domain Bacteria; phylum Actinomycetota; class Actinomycetes; order Streptomycetales; family Streptomycetaceae; genus Streptomyces. Next base: position 476,250 of record NZ_JAODUA010000001.1, read on the forward strand.
GCTTGGCCAGCGGGCGGGTGTGGTAACCGGCGTCGGTGACGTCGAGGATGCGGGCGCCCTCGGGGTCGTCCAGGTGCTCGGCGCACCAGTAGATCCGGCCGTTCTTCTCCACCAGCGGCGCGGAGACCTTGCCGGGGCTGATGAGGGCGTCGGCCGCCGGCAGCAGGTTCGTCCAGTCCTCCTTGCCCAGGAGGTAGGCGCAGATCGCCTGGATGGGCTGCACCTCGGCATAGGCCTGCGGGGAGATCGTCGCGAGGTAGCTGTTGGCGAGCTCGGCGAACTCGTGCCGGTAAGCGGTGTCGAGCAGCGGGAGATCACGCAGATGGAGTACCAGGTCGTGCTTGAGGAACTTGACGTCCTTGCGGAACTTGAGGTCCTCATAGCCCTTCTCTTCCAGCAGCTCGTCGATGCGCCGGTGGATCTCCATGCGGTGCACGAAGTTGGCGATCTCGTGACGCCGGTTGCTGATCGACTTCGCCGCGGCGTTCTCCACGACGTTCCACGAGTAGACGTGGTTGGGGATGAGCGCGATGCGGCGGGCGGCGACATAGGCCTGCGCGGAGAACAGCAGGTCCTCGTAGTGGATGCCGACCGGGAACGACAGACCCTGCTCCAGCAGGAAGTCGCGCCGATAGCACTTGTTCGTGGACAGGGTGTCGAAGACCAGCAGATCGGGCATCTCGGTGATCGACTCAAGGGTGCGGCTCGTCGAGTAGATCCACGGATACCAGTCGACGGTCTTGCCGTGCCGGTTGTCCACGTGAACCCGCACACACATGCCGGAGACGAGGTCGGCACCGGTGCGCTCGGCCGCGGCGACCATGTTCCGGCAGGCGTTCGCCTCCAGCACGTCGTCGCTGTCGAGGAATATCACGTACGTGCCAAGAGCCTCGGAGATGCCGTGGTTGCGAGGCGCTCCACAGCCGCCGCTGTTCTGCGGCAGCTGGAATGCCCTCACCCGTCCCGGGTTCGCGGCCTGGAGCTCCTGGGCGACCTCGTAGGAGCGGTCCTTGCTGCAGTCGTCGACGATCAGGACCTCGACGCTCTTGTGCGTCTGGTCCAGGGCAGACTGCACGGCCGTCGGCAGTCGATCGGCATCGTTGTAGACGATGACGATCACGGAGACGTCAGGCACTGGCACCTCAATCTATTTGTGCTAATGGCATGCGGTTCAACGCTACCTGGTATCCATCGGGCCTCAGGCAGCCGCCCGGCGGCCGCGACCGCCCGTGCCAGGAGCCTCGCACCACGGCGCCCCCACGGTTCGTTACGCAACCGTGAAAGAAGACCGGGCAACCAACGAACCCTCCCGGTCATCTTTCGATGAGGTGGCGCCAGCGGCACACCCCGGGCGGGAACGTCATACTTCTCCTGGACCCTGTCCATTGCCGCCACGGCAGGACACTGCGGGCGAAAAAGTCACACAGCGAGCGAACGAGAAGGCACGGTGCTGAAAACCTCCCCCGCGGAACCGGCGACGACCGAAGACAGCAGCCGCCCCCGCAGGAAGATCCTCGGGGCCCAGACGGTTGCCGCCACCCTTTCCGCGCTGATCTCCATGGGCGCCTACTGTCTGGCGATGGCCGTTCACGGCACGTACCCCTTCGGGGCGCGCTCGCGGGCCGTCAACGACCTCGGCAACCAGTTCGTGCCGTTCCACGCGCACCTGTGGGACCTGATGCACGGCAACACCTCGGGTGACCTCGCCTTCAACTGGGGGAGCGGCTTCGGCGTCCCCTTCCTCGGGGACTTCTTCACCTATCTGATGAACCCCTTCTCCTGGCTCGTCGGGCTCTTCCCGCGGGACCAGGTCGAGATACCGGTCTTCCTGGTCACCCTGCTGAGCGTCGGTCTCGCCGCCTTCTTGATGACCGTCTTCCTCGGCCGGCTGCGCCCCGGCTCGCCCTGGCTGCGCGCCCTGCTCTCGGTCGGCTACGCCGTCAGCGCCTGGATGATCTCCGACGGGTTCTCCGACCCGATGTGGATGTGGGGCCTGGCGGCCTTCCCCATGCTCGGTATCGCCTCCGACTGGTGCCTGCGCGGCCGCCACTGGATCCCCGGCGCCCTGCTCGTCTTCGCCGCCTGGGCCGGCAACTTCTACATCGCCGCGATGGCCACCATCGGCATGGGCCTGGTCTTCCTCGTCCGGCTGATCCTGGAGGACACCCCGGTCCGCCACCGCCTGAACGTGGCTCTGCGGGCCGGTGCCATGACGGCGACCGGGCTGCTGCTCGCCGCCCCCGTCCTCACCGTCGGCCTCAAGGCCAGCAAGCTCTCCCAGCCCGCCCCGGACGCCTCCTACAAGGGCGCGCCCGGCGCCACCGACTACGTCGCCCACCTGCTGCCCGGCGGGCTGCTCGGCAACGCGCCCCAGATCTCCGTCGGCATCCTGCCGCTGCTCCTCGTCCTCGCGTTCCCGTTCATGCGCCGGGTGCCCGGCAAGGAGCGCGTCGCCTGGTGCGTGCTGCTCGTCCTGGTCGCCCTCTCCTACATCTGGGCGCCGACGATCCTGCTCTGGCACGGTCTTGCCATGCCCAACGGCAGCCCCTACCGCGCCTCCATCGCGCTCACCTCGATGCTGGTGATCGTCGCCTGGCTGGCGCTGTCCCGCCGCCCGCGTCCCCGGGAACTGCTGTACGGCGCCGCCGTGACCGCCGCCGTCGCGCTGATCGCCCTCCGGGGCCCCTACGCCTCGCGCGCCACCTGGATCCTCACCATCGGCGGCGGAATCCTCGCCCTGGTGCTGCTGCTCCTGCTGCACCGCCACCGGGGCGAGCGCCGGATGCGCGTCGTGCTGACCGGTGCTCTCGCGTGCAGCGTGTTCCTGTCCACCGCCTACACCGTCTTCTCCGTCACCGTCATCCGCGACGGCAACGCCTGGTGGCAGCCCAAGCGGACCCTGGACAGCCACTCGCGCGCCGCCTACGACGCCGTCCGCGCCCACGACGACTGGCCCGCCACCCGCAGCGACCCCGGCCCGCACGAGTTCGCCAACAACGACCCCCTGCTGCTCGGCGGCCAGGGCGGCTCGTACTACAGCAGCTACGTCCCGGCGAAGACCGCCGCCGCCCTGCACGCCCTCGGCGCGGGCTGGTACATACAGGGTCGCCACACCCTGAGCTTCACCGACCCGGTCGGCCGCGCCATCATGGGCGTCGGCAGCTACCTGGACTGGGCCAAGAACGGTGACGGCTTCACCCAGCACTCGGTGACCGCCCCGCCCGTGGTCACGCTGCGCCCCGGCAACGCCACCGACGCCAAGACCCACGACGCCTCGGTCTTCGCCCGCCAGGAGCGCGTGCTCGGCGCCACCGTCTACGACGTGCCCGCCCTCACCCCGGCCGGCGGCCCCACGCCGAAGACCGGGCGCTACAACGACTGGTGGCTGCCCGGCAACGCCAAGGGCGGCAAGTGGACGTCGTTCACGGCCAGTTGCACCCCCGGCAGCCAGGCCTACTGGTACGGACCCTGGTACGCGGGCAGCGTCCAGGCCCTCGGCACCACCACCGAACAGCACGGCCGCAACAACATGACCAGCAACACCCTGCTGCCGCTCGGCACCGTCCCCGCGAGCGGCACCTTCACCGTCGCGCTCGGCACCCACAAGGCCCAGGGCGTCCCGCAGTTCCCCGTCGGCTGCCTCAACCAGGCCAAGCTGGACGCGGCCGTGGATCACCTCAAGGCCACCGCGCCCCTGAAGGTCACCGCCGGCGGCCACACCATCGACGCCACCTTCCGCAAGGGCACCACCGGCACCGCCGTGATCTCCACCCCGGCCGCCACCGGCTGGCAGTGCTCGGTCGACGGCAAGCCCGCGCGGGCCCCCGGTACTCTTGGCGGGCTGATGGCCGTCAACCTCGGCGACGGCGCATCGCGGCTCTCGTGCTCCTTCCGGACGCCCGGACTCAAGCCCGGGCTCCTGGCGAGCGGGCTGGCCCTGGTGGCGCTGCTCGCCGTCGGGATCGGCGGCGCCGTCCGCACCCGGTCGTCCCGCTCCTCCTCCCCGTCTTCTGCCAACGGAAAGCACTGATGATGAAGCTGTCGGTCGTCGTCCCCTGTTACAACGAAGAAGCGGTCATCGACCAATTCGACGCCAAGACCCGCAGCGTGCTCGACACCCTCGGGATCGAGTACGAGATCTGCTACGTGGACGACGGCAGCCGGGACAAGACGCTCCAGCACCTGCGAGCGCTCGCCGACACCCACCCCGACGCCACCCGCTACGTCTCCTTCAGCCGCAACTTCGGCAAGGAGGCCGGCATGCTCGCCGGGCTGCGCGAGGCCACCGGTGACGCCGTCGTCATCATGGACGCCGACCTCCAGCACCCACCGGAGCTCATCGAGCGGATGCTGGACCTCTACCAGCTGGGCCACGACCAGATCATCGCCCGCCGCACCCGCGAAGGCGACAAGAAGGTCCGCTCCGCCCTGAGCCGCATCTACTACCGCGCGGTCAACAAGTGGGTCGACGTCGAACTCACCGACGGCGTCGGCGACTTCCGCATGCTGTCGCGGCCCGCCGTGGACGCGCTGCTCTCGCTCGGCGAGTACAACCGCTTCTCCAAGGGCCTGTTCTCCTGGATCGGCTTCGACACCGTCACCTTCGACTACCAGAACGCCCAGCGCGAGGCCGGCGAGACCAAGTGGAAGTTCGGCTCGCTGCTGAACTACGGCATGGACGGCCTGATCTCCTTCAACAACAAGCCGCTGCGCCTGGCGATCTGGCTCGGCATCCTGCTCGCCGGCGTCGGCGCGGCCTACGCCCTGTGGATCACCGTCGCCGCCATCGCCTACGGCGTGAGCACCCCCGGTTACGTCACCCTCGTCGCCATCATCGTCGGCCTCGGCGGTGTGCAGATGGTGATGCTGGGCCTGATCGGCGAGTACATCGGCCGCATCTACTACGAGACCAAGCGCCGCCCGCACTTCCTGGTCAAGGAGGCTCACGGCTTCCCCGGCAAGCCCGAGGGCGTCCAGCGCCGCGAGGTGTACCGCAACAAGCAGGAGGACAGGGTTCTCTGATGCCCAGTCAGCTCGGGCAGGTGGTCAGATTCGGCTTCGTCGGCGGAGTCAACACCTGCACCTTCTACGCCTTCTACTGGCCCCTGCTGCACCTGGCGAAGCTGCCGTACTTCGTCGCGTACACCATCGCCTTCCTGCTCAGCATGGTCGGTTCGTTCTTCCTCAACACCTACTTCACCTACCGCACCAAGCCGAGCTGGAAGAAGTTCCTGCTCTTCCCGCTCACCAACGTCACCAACTTCGTGGTGCAGAGCGCCGGCCTGTTCGCCCTGGTGCACTGGGTGGGGATGAACAAGACGATCGCCCCTCTGGTCGCCGCCGTGGTGGCGATCCCCTTCACCTACCTGCTGTCCCGCCGGATCCTGGTGCCCAAGCAGCCCGAGACGGACGGGACACAGAGCCCCGCGCCGAAGATCCCGGTCAAGTAGGCGGGCCACGACCCACGACGAAGGGGGCGGACACCCACGGTGTCCGCCCCCTTTCGCGTGCCCCGCTAGACGCGGCTGCCGGCGCTCTCCTGCCCCACCATCGTCCACTCGCCGAACCGCGCCCCGGGCCGCGACTGCCGGGCCGCGTAGAGCTGGCCGTCCGTACCGAGCGCCGCGAGGACGGCACGGCCCCCCGCGTCCTGCGTCACCCCCGGTATCCCCACGAACTGCACGCCCGGAGCCTCCCAGCCGGCGCTCTGCCGACCGGAAGCGTCCGACGCCGGCACCACCCGGCCCTGCTCGTCCCTGGCCGCCAGCACCAGCGCCCCGCCGTTCCCGCTCAGCCGGTACGCCGAGACCCGCCCGTAGCCGCCCGCCGGAGTACGCCGCGCCACCTTCCACGCCACGCCCGACACACCCGGAGCGGCCTCGGGAGAGGCCACCGCCACCTGGGCGGTGCCCGCCTGGCGGTAGACCGCGAGCGCACCGCCCTTGCCGTCCGCGACCAGACTGACCGCGCTGCCCGACGGCGTCAGACCCGTCGGCGCCGACAGCTTCGGCAACTCGCCGGGCGCCGGGGACACCCAGTGCAACACCGTCTGGGCGGTCGGAGCCGCCACATGGAGGCGGCCCGCGGTGTCGACCAGCGCGTCGATGCCCTCCACCACCAGCGGGTGCACGGGCTCCTTGCCCGGCGGGTGGTCCAGCAACTGCCAGGCCCCCCAGCCCTTGCCGCCCTTGCCGCTGCGCAGCGCGATGTCACCGGCCCAGTTCCGGGCCAGCACATGCACCGTGCCGTCCTGGGAGACCGCGACCGCCGGATAGCCGGTCTCCAGCGACTTCTCGGGAGCCGCGTCCGGCGTACCCAGCGACGACCACGCCCCGAACGTGGGCGCCCCGTCGGGGCTCACACCGTTTTGCAGGACGCACACCAACTCCTTGTGGTGCTTACGGCCCTTGAACGGCAGCACGGTACGCGTGGCGAACAGCTGAAGCGTTCCATCAGGGTGACGCGCCACCTCCACCTGCGGATCCAGCGGACCGCCCGCACTGCCCACCACGTCGAACGGCCCCGCCCAGGGCCCCTTGCCGGCCTCGCGCTCCACCCAGCAGCGCACCGCGCCGTTGAGGATCGCGAACGCCGCCAGCCGGCCGTCCTTGAGCGGTGCCAGCCACCGCGAGGTGCCCGGCGTACGGGTACGGGTGCCGCGCGCCCAGCCGGCGCCGCCGCCCTTCAGCCCGTTCGCCCCGACCTTGAGGTCACCGCAGCCCGCCGCGTCCCCGCAGTCCCGGCGGTCCACCCAGCCGTACGCGTTCAGCAGTTGAGCCGTACGCCGTGTGGTCGCCGCGTCGAGCGACGGCGGCGTGTAGTTCGTCGGATAGCCGATGTAGCTGGACACCGACGCCGGACGCCGCTTGCCGCCACCCCAGTACCGCTCCATGGCGGCCTGCATGAACTGCGCCGACGAGGTGTGGTCCTGGTGGTCCAGATAGCTCAGGCCCCGCAGTATCGTCGGCGCGCTCATCATCGCCACGGTCTCCCGGGGCGCGTGCAGGGGAGTGGGATCCAGCGTCCGTATCACCGTCGGGTCCACCCGCGCGATCGTCGCCACCAGGGCGTCGATGATCTGGTCACGCGTATAGGCGCGCGGCATCCGCACCGTGCTGCCCGTGCCCGGAAGCGTCGGCAACTCCTTGACGGCGCCCAGCCACAGACCCCGCAGACTCACCGGACGCGGCACGCTCACATACCGCGCCTCGCACAGCCCCATGTAGATCAACTGCACATGCGGGGCCGACTGGAGGTAGTGCAGCTCCGAACGGAAGCCCGGCAGCAACTCCACCGGCTCCACCGTCCACGGGCTGTTGTCGTCGCCCGTCGCCATCATCGCGTTGGCGGCCCGCAGCCCGTTTATCCGCGCCCGCGCGAAGCCCGGGCGGTCCGTCTTCATGGTCTTGAACTGCGGGGACTTGCCCGGCGCGTTCCGCCCGTCCGACTCGCCGCTCGTCATGCACACCGTCACCGAGAGGGCGCCGCTGCGTATCGACTGCTCCAGGTCCGGGTTCATGAAGTAGATGCTGTCGTCGGCGTGCGCGATCACATGGAGATACGCCTGATTGGCCGAATCCGAGGCCGGCTTGCCCGTCGTCGTCCCCGTGGACGGACTCGCGAGACCGCCCCCGCCCCGGGGCGCCAGCCACTGCCATCCGCCGTAGGCCAGCGGCGCCGCCACCAGGCCGCCCCCGGCGACCTGCAGCAGACGTCGGCGAGATGGTGACGACGGCATTCGGCACGCTCCTTGTCGCATCCATGTGCCCCGAGTCCCCCGGGCGTCCGCCATGGAGTTGTTCGAACAGTCATCAGGAGGGAGGGCATAGCGGCTCCCCAGGTTTCACTTCCGCCGCGAAATTTGCCCGGCCGGTATAAAACCGCACGGTACGGACGTGTGGGCTTCAGCACCCCGTCCCACCACGACATCCCCAGTTTTCACACTTTTTCGAGCTTAAAGGTCAGCTGCACGGTCACGGGGAGACTGTCCGCCGATTGGAACTTCCAAGCGCCCCCAGCCCGTCCTGACATAGATTTCACCGTGTGACAGAGGCAAGGCAGCAGGTGGCACAGGCCCGCAGAATTGTAGTCAAGATCGGTTCGTCCTCGCTGACCACCGCCTCCGGCGGACTCGACGCGGACCGGGTCGACGCCCTCGTCGACGTGCTCGCCAAGGCACGCAGCGGGGGCGAGAAGGACATCGTCCTCGTCTCCTCCGGTGCCATCGCCGCCGGCCTCGCCCCCCTCGGACTGCGCCGCCGGCCCAAGGACCTCGCCCGCCAGCAGGCCGCCGCCAGCGTCGGCCAGGGCCTCCTCGTCGCCCGCTACACCGCCTCCTTCGCCCGCTACGGCGTACGCGTCGGACAAGTCCTGCTCACCACCGACGACACCAGCCGGCGCGCCCACTACCGCAACGCCTACCGCACCCTGGACCAGCTCCTGGCCATGGGCGCCCTGCCCGTCGTCAACGAGAACGACACCGTCGCCACCGACGAGATCCGCTTCGGCGACAACGACCGCCTCGCCGCTCTGGTCGCCCATCTGGTCCGCGCCGACCTGCTCGTCCTGCTCTCCGACGTCGACGGCCTCTACGACGGCGACCCCGCCAGGCCCGGCACCTCGCGCATAGACGAAGTGCGCGGCCCCGACGACATCGCCCACGTCCAGATCGGCAGCGCCGGCAAGGCGGGCGTGGGCACCGGCGGCATGGTCACCAAGGTCGAAGCGGCCCGCATCGCCGCCGCCGCCGGCATCCCCGTCGTCCTCACCTCCGCCAGCCACGCCGCCGACGCACTGGCCGGACGCGCCACCGGCACCTATTTCCACCGCACCGGACGCCGCTCCGCCGACCGCCTGCTGTGGCTCGCCCACGCCTCCACCCCCCAGGGCGCCCTGATCCTCGACGAGGGAGCCGTCCACGCCATCGTCGACGGCCACAAATCACTGCTCCCCGCCGGAATCGCCGCCGTCGAAGGCGACTTCGCCGCGGGCGACCCCGTCGAGCTGCGCGACCCCCAAGGCCGCGCCGTCGCCCGGGGTCTCGTCAACTTCGACGCCAAGGAACTGCCCCAACTCCTGGGCCGCTCCACCCGCGACCTCGCCAGAGAGCTCGGCCCCGGCTACGAGCGCGAAGTCGTACACAGGGACGATCTGGTCGTCCTGCACCCCTGAAACGGCTGAAAGTCCAGCCATAAGACAGACACCTTCAGGAAAACCACCCCGCGCCCGGCCTCGGGCTGGTCAACTTTGAAGTCGGGGGTACGCGTGGACCGGAACCCGCGCAGTACCGCACCGCATCGCACACAGCAGCACAGGAGGCCGCCGGTGAGACGAGCGCGCCCGGGGGCGGCGCCCCGAGGGACGACGGCTGAGCGGACCCTGACCAGTGTGGGGACGGGGGCCGACGTCGAAGCCACAGAGGTACCCGAGAAGGCCGGGGACACCCCCCGGCTGTGGCACATCACGCTGAGCGTCTGCGGAGCGGAGGCGCCGCTGAAAGAGGTCCGCCGGGGCCTCGAACAGCTCGCCCACGACCACCCCTTCCTGCTGACCAGCCGCTACGCCAACGACCACGCCGAGATCCGCTACTGGGAAGAGGCCCGCGACCTCCACGACGCGGCCGCCGTCGCCCTGCGCCTGTGGGGTGAGCACCGCTCCACCGCCAAACTCCCGCCCTGGGAGATCGTCGGCCTGGAAGTCATCGACCGCGGCACCTACCACCAGCGGCTCGCCGAAGGATATGGGCCGCCACCGGCCGCACCCGTGGGCGTCCATCCCTTCTGACCCTTCTGACCCCGCCGCCCACCCCGTCTCGGGGAGTGGAACCGGGGCGAAACGCCCCGCCCCCGCGCATTACCCTGCGGACATGGCTTCGCACTCCTCGCCCTCCCCGGCTCCTGCCCACGACGACCTGTCCCCGGTCACCCGGACCGCCCAGCGGGCGCGCGCCGCGGCCGCCGAGATCGCGCCACTTCCGCGCGCGGTCAAGGACGAGGTGCTGCACGCGATCGCCGACGCCCTCCAGGCGCGGACCGCCGAGATCGTCGAGGCCAACGCCCTCGACGTCGCCAAGGCCCGCGAGGCCGGCACCAGCGAAACCGTCATCGACCGGCTCACCCTGGACCCGGAGCGCATTCGCGCCATCGCCTCCGACGTGCGCGACGTGGCGGCCCTGCCCGACCCCGTCGGTGAGGTCGTCCGCGGCTCCACCCTGCCCAACGGCATCGACCTGCGCCAGGTCCGCGTCCCCCTCGGCGTCGTCGGCATCATCTACGAGGCCCGGCCCAATGTGACCGTGGACGCGGCGGCCCTCTGCCTCAAGTCCGGCAACGCCGTCCTGCTGCGCGGCTCGTCCTCGGCCTACGCCTCCAATACCGCCCTCGTCCGCGTCCTGCGCGACGCGGTCGCCGACGCGGGTCTGCCCGCCGACGCCATCCAGCTCGTACCCGGCGAATCCCGCGAATCCGTACGGGAGTTGATGCGCGCCCGCGGCCTCGTCGACGTCCTCATCCCGCGCGGCGGCGCCTCCCTGATCCGCACCGTCGTCCAGGAATCCACCGTCCCCGTCATCGAGACCGGCACCGGCAACTGCCACGTCTACGTCGACGCCCAGGCCGACCTCGACATGGCCGTCGACATCCTGATCAACTCCAAGGCCCAGCGCCCCTCGGTCTGCAACTCCGCCGAAACCCTCCTCGTCCACCAGGACATCGCGGACGCCTTCCTGCCGCGTGCCCTGGACGCGCTCGCCGAGGCCGGAGTCACCGTCCACGCCGACGAGCGGGTGCGGTCGTACGCGGACGCCTCCAAGGCCACCGTCGTCGAAGCCACGGCCGAGGACTGGGAGACCGAGTACCTCTCGTACGACATCGCCGCGGCCGTCGTCGACTCTCTGGACGCGGCCGTCACCCACATCCGGCGGTGGACCTCCGGACACACCGAGGCCATCGTCACCACCTCGCAGGCCGCCGCCCGCCGCTTCACCCAGCTCGTGGACTCCACGACCGTCGCCGTCAACGCCTCCACCCGGTTCACCGACGGCGGTCAGTTCGGTTTCGGCGCGGAAATCGGCATCTCCACCCAGAAGCTGCACGCCCGCGGCCCCATGGGGCTGCCCGAGCTGACCTCGACGAAGTACATCGTCACCGGCGACGGACACATCCGGTAACCGTCCCTGACTCCCTTTCGGGGTGGGCGAGTTCCGTCACCGGCTGCCCAAACCGGCCCGCCCGCGGCTACCCTGAACGGGTGCCGGACGACGCAGGGGGCGGGCCGTTCCCGGACGGCTGGGAGCCCGACGACGACCGCGGGGGCGCGGACGATGACTTCGCCTCCGTGGTATTCGACGAGGACTTCGTACGAGCCGCCGAAATCCACGAACCCAGCGCCGTCGAGCGCCTGCTCGCCGCCGCCCAGGCCCGCGCCGAAGCCGAGGCGGCCCGCGCCCGCGCGGGCGCCGGAGCCCCCGACGACGAGCCCTACGACGACGGCTACGACCCCGACCCCTACCGCCCCGCCCGCGACCCGGGCGACATCGGCGGCCCCGGCCTGTCCGGCGGCGCCGAAGCCGGCCCCTACGGCCGCTTCGGCGGCGCCCTGCGCCCCTACCGCGGGCACGCCCGCTGGCACCGCCCCGTCGCCTGGCTCCTGGCCGTGATCATGGGCATCGGCATGGTCGCCCTCGCCTTCTCCGCCGTCTACCGGGGCGCCTCCTCCGACCACGAGGACAAGATCCCGCCCTCACCCCCGGCCACGAGCAACGTCGACCACCCGACCGTCGCGGCCCTCGCGGCGAGTACGGCCGGTGCGGGCGGCCCGGCGGGCGGGGCTGAGACCGCGGCTCCGGTCGGCGAAGTGCCTTCGGGCGGCGCCGGGGGAGCGGACCGCACTCAGGCTCCGGCCGACGGCCCGAGCCCGGCTGTTTCCCTGCCTCCCCGGCCCCACCCGCCCGCCTGAACCGCCCGAGAACCATCGCGTCGGAAATCGTCAGAAGTTGTCGTGTACCAGCGCGTTTACCTGCCCCCCGCGAGACCTACCCTGAAGGTATGGCAGGGCGCGGAGAGCCACCCGAGGGGACACCGGAGGGCCTCCCCGGCGGTGGTGACGACGAGTACCGGTCCGTCGTCTTCGACGAATCGTTCGTCCGCGCTGCACGCCTCCAGGAGTTCTCCGCCCAGGAGCGGATGCGCGAACACGCGCGGGCCGTACGGTCCCGTCCGAGCTGGTCCCTCAGAGCCTCCTCCAAACCTGCCGTCGCCTTGGTGCTGCTGCTCCTCATAGCCTTCAGTACCGCCATCTACATGGGCATCCGCCACCCCTATCAGCCGCCGCTCACCGGCCACCCCGAGCCGTTGCGGATGACGGTGATCCCGCTGGCCCCCGAGGGCCCGGTCCCGGGCGGTGACGCCGAGCGGCTCTTCGCGCACAGCCCCGCCGCCCGGTTCCGCGTCGGCGGATCGGGCATCAGCCTCCCGTCGGCCTCCAAGACGGCGCACTTCTCCGAGTCGCAGGTGATGAACGCGCTGTCCATCGCCAAGGACTACCTGATCAAGTCCTCCCTCGATCCGGATGTGCTCGCCGGTGGCCCCGACCATCAGATCCGGGTGCTGCTCGACCCCGATCTGATGGCCCAGTTCGACCAGAGCCTGGCCACTCCGGCCGGTGACGGACGGCACTCCGCGACCGGCTGGCTGGTGCGCTTCGATCCGGCCACGGTGGCCCTCGCCGATCCCCGGATCCGCGTCCAGGGCTCGATGAGCTACGCGGAGTCCGGCACGGACGCGCTCACGATCGCCGCCGACTACGTCTTCGTGTACGCCCTGCGGCCCGCCGGGAACGCCCCGCACCCGGCCGGCGCCTCGCTGTTCACGGTCCGCCGCGAGCTGCACTTCCGGCTCGACCGCGAAGACCTGCGGGTCAACCGCACCGAGATCCAGGCCAGCACCGTCGAGGCCGGTCCGCAGGCGTGCTCGGCCGAGGTCGCGAGCCGGCTGCGGCCGCTCCTCGCGGGGGAGCGGGCGAGTGCGCGGGGCCCGGCCGGCACCGACCCGTACGCCACCGGCCCCGCCCCCGAGGCGCTCTGCGGCACCCTGGCCACCGGAGCCCAGCCGTCACCGGGCGGGTGACCTCGCGTCGATCCCCCGGAAGCCGCCGGGCCCGAAGGGCCAGGCCCGGCAGGACCCGGTCCGTAAGCCACTGGCCTCCCGACGCGTGGCCTCCTGGCACGTGGCCTCCCGACGCGTGGCCTCCTGGCACGTGGCCGCCGACGCCCGGCTTCCCGGCACGTGGCCGCCGACACCCGACCTCCGGCACGCGGCATACCGGCACCCGGCATACCGGCACCCGGCCGCCGGCGCGCGGCAGACCGGCACCCGACCCGCCGGCACCTCCGCGCCCGCCCCCGCGCCTCCGCCTAGCCCTGCCCGTTCTGCCCCGGCTTTCCGTCCGTCGGCGGCTCGGTGCCGGGGCCGGTCGTGCCGTCCGGGGGCGACGGTCGTGTCGCCGTGCCGGTGAACCGGTCGCGCAGCTTGCCGCCGAGATCCGCCGTGCCGCCGGCGATGTCACCGACCAGCTTCATCAGCGGGTCCTTGCTGCTCTTGACCGCGTCGGCGTACGAGGCCGCCGACTCGCGGAAGGAGTCGGTCACCGAGGTGTCCTTGTCCTCGTCCCGGCGCGGGTAGTGGCCGTCCATGATCCGCTGGTAGTCGCGGGACTCCGCCCACTTCTTCAGCTCGGCGGCACGCACCGTGGTGAACGGGTGGGTGCGGGGCAGCACATTGAGGATCTTCAGCACCGAATCGCGCAGGTCGCCCCCGGACTCGTACTCCTGCGCCTGCTCCAGGAAGGCGTCCACGTTCATCTCGTGCAGGTGGTTGCCGCCCGCTATCTTCATCAGCCCCCGCATCGAGGCCTTCAGATCCTGGCCCACCAGCAGTCCGGCCCGGTCCGCGGACAGCTCCGACTTGCGGAACCACTCGCGCAGCGCCGTCACGATCCCCATGATCGCGACGTTGCCCAGCGGGATCCAGGCGACCTTGAGGGCGAGGTTGGTGAGGAAGAGCAGGATGGTGCGGTAGACGGAGTGGCCGGACAGGGCGTGACCGACCTCGTGGCCGACGACCGCGCGCATCTCCTCCTCGTCGAGCAGCTCGACCAGACCCGTCGTCACCACGATGATCGGCTCGTCCAGGCCGATGCACATCGCGTTCGGCTGCGGGTTCTGAGTGACGTACATCGGCGGGACCTTCTCCAGGTCCAGGATGTAACAGGCGTCCCGCAACATGGAGTTGAGGTGGGCGAACTGGGCGTCGCTCACCCGTACCGAGTCCGAGAGGAACAGCAGTCTCAGGCTTCGTTCGGGCAGCAGCCCGCTCAGCGCCTTGAAGACGGTGTCGAAACCGGTCAGCCTGCGCAGCGCGACCAGCGCCGAGCGGTCGGCGGGGTGTTCGTAGGCCCGGGAGGAGATTCCGGGAAACCTGCGCCGCTGCCTGCTCGGCACGTTGTCGTTGATGTCCTCGGTCATGGGTGCCCCCTGTCGTTCGAGTCGTCGGCTCGTCCCCCTGACGACATCCACACTAGGCGGTGGGGATACCGTGGCCCGGGGGCCTGTGGATAACTTTCGAGGAGACCAGCCATGCCGGACGCACTGCCGGGCTTCATGCCGGACGCCGTCACCGCTCTCGCCGACGCGTCCGGCCAGGGGCCGGGCGCCCTGCTGCGGATCCTGCTGCTGGCCTCCATGGTCGGCGCCGCCCTCCTGGCCTGGTTCCTGCTGCGCGGATACCGCTCGAACGGCGGCGACGACAACCACAACGACTGAGTCGGCGTGAGCGTGCCCGGGCCGCCCGCATACGATGTGCGCGAAGTCTCCGCCCCGACTCCCGGATAGGTCCTGCCGAAGATGAGCCTCCACAGCACCGCCGCCAACCTGGTCTCGCTCGCCGAAGGCGGCGCCGAGCACGGTGGCAACCACGAAAGCCTTCAGCCCTGGATGACCGGCGGCGGCGCGCTGCTCGCCCTGCTCCTCCTGCTCTGGATCACCACCCGCTTCAACCGCGACCGCTGAGTCGGGGCCGAAAAGCCGGGCCAGTAGGCTCTGCACGCATGGGAGAGCAGGAAGTGCCTACCGGTCCGGTGAAGCGACGCATCGGTGTGATGGGCGGAACGTTCGATCCGATCCATCACGGACACCTCGTGGCCGCCAGTGAGGTGGCCTCGCAGTTCCACCTGGACGAGGTCGTGTTCGTGCCGACCGGGCAGCCGTGGCAGAAGAGCCACAAGCTGGTCTCCCTGGCCGAGGACCGCTATCTCATGACGGTCATCGCCACCGCGTCCAACCCCCAGTTCTCGGTGAGCCGCATCGACATCGACCGCGGCGGTGCGACGTACACCATCGACACCCTGCGGGATCTGCGCGACCGCAACACCGACGCGGACCTGTTCTTCATCACCGGGGCCGACGCGCTCGCCCAGATCCTCACCTGGCGCGACGCCGAGGAGCTGTTCTCGCTGGCCCACTTCATCGGAGTGACCCGGCCCGGCCACGTCCTGACGGACGACGGGCTGCCCGAGGGCGGGGTCTCGCTGGTGGAGGTGCCGGCCCTCGCGATCTCCTCGACGGACTGCCGGGCACGGGTCGCGCAGGGCGACCCCGTCTGGTATTTGGTTCCCGACGGTGTGGTCCGCTACATCGACAAGCGCCAGCTCTACCGCGGCGAGTGAGTCCAGCTGTACCGCCTGTACGTCGGCGAGTGAGAGAAGGCCACCGGTGAACGACCGCCAGTACGACCCGTATGCGCCCCAGGTGCAGCTGGTCGGGTACGACGAGTACGGCCGGCCGGTGTACCAGCAGGTCCAGCCGCAGCAGCAGGCGTACGACCCCTACGGCCGGCCCGAGGAGCCCCCGCAGCAACAGCAGCAGGGGTACGGGTACGACCAGACGTACGTTCCGCAGCAGTCGACGTACGACCCCTATGCGCAGCCGCAGCAGCCACAACAACAGCAGCAGCACCAGCCGACGCACCAGCAGGCCCAGCAGCCCCAACACCCGCAGCAGGCCCAGCAGTTCCAGGGAACCCAGCAGTTTCCGCAGCAGGACTACGGGCAGGACTACGGCACCGCGCAGCAGCCGGCCGTCCAGGCGCCCCCGGCGCCGGACGCCGAGGCGCAGGGCACGCCCGTGGTGCCCCAGCAGCGGCGCGAGGAACACGGTGACGGCGCCGAACGCGACTACCGCACCGAGCAGTTCTCGTTCATCGAGGAGCCCGACGAGGACTCCGAGGACGTCATCGACTGGCTCAAGTTCACCGAGAGCCGCAGCGAGCGCCGCGAGGAGGCCAAGCGCCGGGGCCGCAACCGCGTCGTCGCGCTGGTCGTGACCGTCGCCCTGGTCGCGGTGGGTGGCATCGGCTATCTGTGGTTCGCCGGCAAGCTGCCCGGCCTCTCGTCCTCCTCCGACGCCAAGAAGGGCGCCGCCGCCGCGGCCGGCCCGCAGCAGCGCGACGTCATCGTGGTCCATCTGCACAACACCAAGGCGGGCGGCACCTCCACGGCGCTGCTCGTCAACAACGTGACCACCAAGCAGGGCACCACCGTGCTGCTGCCCAACTCGCTCGCGGTCTCCGACGACGACGGCAACCGCACCACCCTGGGCAAGTCGGTGGACGCCGACGGCTCGCAGAGCACCCGTGACTCGCTCTCCAACCTGCTCGGCGCCAAGATCACCGGCTCCTGGCGGCTGGACACCCCGTACCTGGAAAACCTCGTCGACCTCGTCGGAAACATCGACATCAGTACGGATGCGGACGTCCCCGGTGCCAAGCAGGGCGGCGACCCGCTGGTGAAGAAGGGCGACGACCAGACCCTCACCGGTCAGATGGCCGTCGCCTACGCCACCTACCGGGGCCCCGGCGAGGCCGAGACCAAGCAGCTCCAGCGGTTCGGCACGGTGATGTACGGGGTGCTGCGCAAGATCTCCGACGATCCGAAGGCCGCCACCGTCACCGTGCAGACGCTCGCGCAGATCCTCGACCCGTCGCTGCCGGACAGCGACCTCGGGGCCGCGCTGGCCAAGCTCGCCGAACACGCCAAGGTCGGCGCGTACAAGACGGCGCTCCTGCCGGTGCAGCCGGACGGCACGCTCAGCCAGCAGACGAGCGACAGCGTGGTCAAGGACGTCCTGGGCGGCAAGCTCGGCGCCGGCGGCGACCAGAGCTCGGCGCTTCGGGTCGGTGTCAAGAACGCCAGCGGCAACGCCAAGGCCGCCGAGGCCGCCCGGGTCGCCCTGATCAACGGCGGCTACGGGTTCGTGGACGCCGGAAGCGCCGGTGCGCAGGCCACCTCTCAGGTCCTGTACGGCGACGCGGCGAAGAAGGCGAGCGCGGTCGAGGTCGCCAAGACGCTCAATCTGCCGGACAGCGCCGTCAAGCAGGGCAAGACGGCCGCCAACGCCGATGTGTCGGTCGTCATCGGCAAGGATTACAAGATCGCGAAGTGATGCCACAGGCGTCCCGGGAGCGACCCTTTCGGGACTGTCGGCGGTCCGTGAGATCCTGGAATTCGATCTGATCCGATCTGACCGCCGACGAAAGCCTGCATGTGACCGCCACGGACCGTTCCATCGAGCTCATCACCGCCGCCGCTCAGGCGGCTGCCGACCGGCTCGCGCACGACATCATCGCGTACGACGTCAGTGATGTGCTGTCGATCACCGACGCCTTCCTGCTCGCCTCCGCGCCCAACGACCGCCAGGTCAAGTCGATCGTCGACGAGATCGAGGAGCGGCTCAACAAGGAGCTCGGCGCCAAGCCGGTACGCCGCGAGGGCGACCGCGACGCCCGCTGGATCCTGCTCGACTACGTCGACATCGTCGTGCACGTCCAGCACAGCGAGGAGCGCGTCTTCTACGCCCTCGAGCGCCTGTGGAAGGACTGCCCCGAGCTGCCGCTTCCGGACGACGCCATGAAGACCCGCGGCAAGGCCGCCGAGCACGCCGCGCTGACCGGCGCCGACGAGACGGACGGTGAGCTGAGCTGAACGGCACCACCAAGGGCGGCCGGGGCCGCCGGATAGTCCTGTGGCGGCACGGCCAGACGGCCTGGAACCTGGAGCGCCGCTTCCAGGGCTCCACGGACATCGAGCTGACCGAGACGGGCATCGGCCAGGCGCATCGCTCCGCGCGCCTGCTGGCCGCGCTGAAGCCCGACGCGATCATCGCCTCCGACCTTCAGCGGGCCGCGGCCACCGCCGCCGAGCTGGCGGCCGTGACCGGCCTGCCGGTCGAGCACGACTCGGGCCTGCGGGAGACGTACGCGGGCGCCTGGCAGGGGCTCACGCACGAGGAGATCGTCGCCCGCTACGGCGAGCAGTACGCGGCGTGGAAGCGCGGCGAGCCGGTGCGCCGGGGCGGGGGCGAGCTGGAGACCGAGGTCGCCGACCGGGCCGCCCCGGTCGTGCTGCGGCACGCCGACAAGCTGCCCGACGGCGGCACCCTCGTCGTCGTCAGCCACGGCGGCACCATCCGCACCACCATCGGCCGGCTCCTCGGTCTCGAAGCGCACCACTGGGAGGGCCTGGGCGGCCTCACCAACTGCTGCTGGTCCGTCCTCGGCGAGGGCGCGCGCGGCTGGCGCCTGCTGGAGCACAACGCCGGCACGCTCCCCGAGCCGGTCCTCGGAGACGACGACTAACCGCTGCTCAGAGGCGGTGAAGGCCGGATTTCACTTTCCGGCAGGTCACAGGCTAAAGTTCTTCTTGTTCGCAGCGCGGGACCGCCGAAGAGGCGGAAACACAGCGGACAGCGGGGCTATAGCTCAGTTGGTAGAGCGCCTGCATGGCATGCAGGAGGTCAGGAGTTCAATTCTCCTTAGCTCCACAATCGGATCCCGTCCCCTCGTGGGGGCGGGATCTTCTTGTTGTCCCGTGCGGTCCCGACCGGATACGGCCGCCCGGCGGTCACTCCGCGTGGGGCGCGTACTTGTGCCCGTGCGCCCCGTGAGTGCCCCTTCGCACCGGCGGTCGGGTCCGTCCTGGGCGGCGTGTCCGGTCTCGTACGGTGACAGCACTGACCCTCTTGCGAGGGCATGGCAGAATCGGGACGGCCGGAGGGGGACGACGGACCGAACGGGAGGGAGTGCGCGATGCCCGCGAGTCGCGAAGAATTCCCGCAGCCGTCCGGCGGTCCGCGAGCCCCGGCGACCAGCGCCCACCTGAGCTGTCCCTCCTGCGGCTCCGCCCACGTCGCCCAGATGCTCGGCGACAACGGCGGGGTGTCCTACGTGTGCACGGCCTGCGGCCACAGCTGGAGCTGAACATGGGTGCACACAGGCGGAAATGCGACTGGTGCGGCAGTGGTACGCCCATCGTCAGGGACATGGATCCGGTCAACACCGACTACCAGTACTGGTGCGAGGAATGCGCCAGGGCGCTGATCATAAAGGGCGACCCGATCGAGACCTATCGGGAACTGGAAGGCGAGCCGATCTACGGTCGCCTCCTGGAGGCGCACTGCACGCTGAAGCGCTTCTACTCCTTCGCGACGGCCTGACCGCCGCCAGCACGAGAAGGCCCGCCCCGGCCAGGGGGTACAGGGCCGAAAGCGCCATCTGGCCGCCGCTCTGGGCGAGTTCGGGCCGGCTCGTGCCGTGCGGGACCCACCACAGCGCGTACGCGCAGAAGACGATCCCGAGCAGAGCCCAGCGCGACCTCTCCACGGCGAGCAGCACCACGGCGGGCACGCACCACACCCAGTGGTGCGACCAGGAGACCGGGCTCACCAGGAGCGCCGTCACCGCGCAGCCCACCACCGCCCAGGCCCGCTCCCCGCGCAGCTCCGCGCGTACGGCGACGGCGAGGCCCAGCGCCACGGTGAGGGCCGCGACCACCGTCCACCACGGCCCCGGATCGCCGGTGTGCAGCAGCCGGGCCAGCACCCCGCGCAGCGACTGGTTCGCGGTGTCCTCGGCGTGACCGACCCGGCCCGCCTCGAACACCATCGACGTCCAGAAACGCAGCGAGTCGTACGGGAGCACCACGGCGGCCGCCGCCGTGGCGGCGCAGAACGCCGAAGCGGCCCTCCCGGACATGGCCGGCCGGTCTTCGGCGGCGCCGCTCCGCGCCCGGGCGGCCGCGCTGATCAGCAGGAACAGGGCGAACAGGGCCGGGGTGAGCTTCAGCGCGGCCGCCAGTCCGATGCCGGTGCCCGCCCAGCGGTGGCCCCGCTCACGGGTGAGGTCCCAGAGCACCGCGACGGCGAGCAGCAGATTGATCTGGCCGTAGCGCAGCGTGGTCCACACCGGCTCGCACCACACGGCGAGCGCGGCGACCCACAGCGCGGCCCCGGGCCTGCGACATCCGGCGAGCCGCAGCGACAGGTGGGCCAGGGCGAGCAGCAGCCCGAGGTTCGCGACGGTGGCGAGGGCCCGCAGCTGCGGAACGCCGAGCAGGGTGAGCGGGGTGAACACCAGCGCCGCGAACGGCGGGTAGGTGGTGGGCAGCCGGGCCTCGGTCGCGCGCATCGCATAGAGGTCTGCGCCCGCCCGTACGGTCAGGCCCTCGGCCCGATAGACCATCAGGTCGATCATCGAGACCCCGGCGGCCCGCTGAGCGGCCCAGAAGAGCGCGAAGGACAGCAGGCAGACGGCGGCGGCGAGCGGCGGGGGACGGCGGGCCGCAGGGAGGCGAGCGGCGGTGTGCGCGAGCACCTTCACGGTCACGAAGGTGGACGTTACCGCCCTTCCTCGTACAGAACGGAAACCGATTTGGTGAAGCACCGGGGGGACCGTGTAATGTTCTCGATGTCGCCGCGGGAAACCGGACGGCAGCAAAACAAGGGGCTATAGCTCAGTTGGTAGAGCGCCTGCATGGCATGCAGGAGGTCAGGAGTTCAATTCTCCTTAGCTCCACAGTGAGAAGGCGGGCCATCCGATGATTCGGATGGCCCGCCTTCGTGTTGTCCCCTCCCCAGGGTCCCCGGGGCCCGAGGGGATCCCAGAGGCCTGGGCCCCTGGGATCCCCTCGGAAGTACGCGCGTCCTGTTCAGGACGCCGTAACGCTCACCAACGGTCCGATCGGGAACCGGTCAACTCCGGCCGCTGCCCAGGGCTTTGCGGCTGATCTGGGGGAGCGCGGCCGGAGCCTGCTCGATCCGGAGCGCGAGCGCCGGGCAGCGGCGCACGGCCCTTTGGGCGCGCCCCCGTAGATGCATCGGCACCGTGGCGTCGGCGACCAGCGGATAGCCGTCGGGGCCGAGGCGGATCAGCTCCGGCACGATGTCCGCGCAGAGCCCGTGGCCCTCGCACAACGTCCAGTCCACCAGCACCTTCTCGCCGCTCGGCACGCCCTCCTCCTGGTAACCCGGGGAGGGCAGCGGCAGCACGCCGAGCGTCGGCCGACCGCAGCCCCCGCCGAGCACATGGGCCGCGAGGTCGTCCGTGAACGCGGCGAGCGTCGAGGCGAGGAAACGGGCCGAGCCGTCGGGATGCTTGCAGGCACCGCGGCCCTTCACCGCCCCCGTCACCTCGCGCAGCGCCTCCAGAGCCGCCGGGCCGCCGCCGTTCAGCACATCGGCGAGCCCGCCCGCCGCGGCCGGAAGCCCCAGCCGGCAGGGGCCGCACTGGCCCGCCGTTTCGGCCGCGAGCCAGTTGGCGACCCGCAGCGCCTCGCCGAGCGCACACGTACCCGGGCCGATCGGCAGGATCGCGCCGGCCCCGAGAGCACCCCCCAGCGCCGACAGCGAGGCGCGCGAGACGGCCGCGTCGTGGGCGGCCACCGAGTTCAGCCAGCTTCCGTGATAGCCGCCGGTCAGTACGCCCTGCGGCACCGAGGGTGCCCCGGCCAGCTGGAGGACGTAGCGCAGCGGCACCCCGGTCGGGACCTCGACGACCATCGGGCGCGCGACCGCACCGGACAGGGTCAGCAGCACCGTGCCGGGCTCGGTCGGCTCGCCGGTGTGGCAAAAACGCTGCGGGCCGAGCCGGGCGGCCACCGCGAGCTGGGCGAACGTCTCGGCGTTGGACAGCAGTGTCGGGGCGCCGCCGACACCCGAGTCGGCGGCCCGCTCGCGGCGGCCGGGTGGCAGGGCGGGCCCGCCGTCGACGGCCCGGATCACCGCCGAGGCCTCGCCGGACACCATGCGCTCGGGGGTGCGCACCACCCGCGCGCGCAGGGCCGGGCCGCGCTTGTCGGTGAGGCCGCGCTCGGCGAGCGCCGCGCGCACCGAGGCCTCCGTGGAATCACGGGTGACGGCCACGACCAGAGTGCGGGCACCGAGCGCCTCGGCGGCCAGCAGAGCGCCGTCCAGGACGAGATGGGGGGCCCGGCACACCAGGACGGTGTCCTTGCGGCAGGCGGGCTCGCCCTCGCTGGCGTTGACGACGACGACCGGGCGTATCCCGCGCCGGATCGCGGCGGAGGCCACCGCGCGCAGTTTGCGGCCGAAGGGGAAACCGGCGCCGCCGCGGCCGTTGAGGGAGATGTCGTCGGCGAGCTTGGCCAGACGTTCGCCGTCGACCGGTTTCAGCGGGCCGTGCACCTTGAGGTGCATCGGCAGGGCCAGGCGCTCGACGAGATCGAAACCCGCCGTCAGATGGGGCAGGCCCACGACGCGGACCTCGGGAACATCGGGGAGGGGCGTGTTCATGGTCGTACTCCTGCTGTTGCGGGCACCGTCACGGGCGTTCTTCCGAGGGGCCCGGCTGGCTGTGCCAGGGCTCGCCGGCGGCCGGCGGCTGATAGGGCGTGGACGGCGCGGGAGCGGGCATCGACTCCGGTGGGCGTGGCGAGGGCGCCGGCCAGCGAGGGGCCCCAGGGGTGGACGGCGCGAGGGAAACCGCGCGATAGGCGGCCGAGATGCCGGTGCCCGCACCGCCGCGGGCCGCCTCGAAGGGGCGGTAGCGGGGCAGCGCCTCATGCGGCGGCTGGTACCCGGCCCCCTCGAACTGCCGCGCCTCTTCCAGGACTTCGCGCGGGGGCCTGACACCACGTAGTGGTTGCGTGGACTGCTCCTCATAAGAGGTGTCGTACGGCGTCGCGTAAGCGGGGTCATAAGAGGGCGGCCGGGGCGGCATCGCGGAAGCCTCGTAAGAGGGCGGCGTGGTGGGCCGTGGCGGTACGGGGGTTTCCGCGGGCTCGCTCTCCGGGCGCGGCCTGAAGGGGGCGAGCCGGGCGGCGATGCGGCGCTTGACCGGGCGGGGCAGCGCGCGTACGGCCAGCGCGCCGGCGACCCCCGCGAGGCTCAGGGCGTACATCGTGACGACCCAGGCGGCCGGCGGGCGTCCCGCGTACAGGCCGTGCACAAGCGCCGAGCACCAGGCCGGGTAGGCGAGCATGTGCACCGCGCGCCAGCGCGCCGCGATGCGGCCCGGGGTGGTGAAGGCGCTGCGCATCGCGCCTGTCGCGGCCGTGAGGACCATCAGGACCCCGGCGAGCGACCCGAAGCCGATCAGCCCGGACGAGCCGGTCAGGCCGAGCCCGAACGGCACCACGGCGCCCAGCAGGCCCACATGCCCCAGCGCGATCTTGACGGTGACGTGCAGCAGGAGGAAGCCGATCGAGGCGACGGCGGTCGCCCGGTGGACGCCCTGGGCCAAGAGGCGGTCGCGCGGGGTGAGGAGCAGCCGGTCGGTGGCGAGCAGACCCCAGGCGACGGAGGCCGTGAGGGAGACCAGGGACAGGACGCCGGAGGTGAAGTCCACGGCGGCGCGCAGGGCCCCCGACGAGAGGAGGGCGAGCGGCGGTATGAGGAGGGCGACGACGCCCAGTGCGGCGGCGGAGAGCCCGCCTCTGCGGGGCGGACGGCCCCGGGCGGGATTGTGGCGCGGATGGTGCGGGTTGAGCGGATTGCGAGGTTTCATGGTGGGGCGACTCCGAGTGGTTCGGCAAAGCGGTCCCGTGGCGGCATGCTAGGTCGCCCCATACCAGCCAGTACGGGGTTTGAACGGTTGCCCCAGAAGAGGGCGGTACGCGGAGTAACCTCGCCCCGCGACCCTCCCGGAGGGGCCTGCGGAACCCCCCACGGGTACTTTGTGCGGGCCTTGTGGGGCCTGCGGTACCCTGACGCCATGCGTGCCGTACGCCTTCTGCTTAGCGAGCCGCGCTGAACACTCCCGACCGATGAAGAGATCCGGTCGGACTCGGCGCGGCGCCCCCTCCTGTGCGAGGGGTTTTTTCGTTTGGCGATTCGATGGCGGATCGACGGACGAACGCTCGTAACCGCTGGCAGAGACGATCGATGGAGCTTTGAGGACATGAGCGAGACGAACACCGCTGCCGCCGCAGAGACGGCCGCGCCGCACCGCTACACGGCGGCCATGGCCGCCGACATCGAGGCACGCTGGCAGGACTTCTGGGACGCCGACGGCACCTACGCGGCGCCGAACCCGACGGGCGACCTGGCCGGTGACCCCGAGGTCGCCGCCCGGCCCAAGAAGTTCATCATGGACATGTTCCCGTACCCCTCGGGCGCGGGACTGCACGTCGGCCACCCGCTGGGCTACATCGCCACCGACGTCTACGCCCGCCACCAGCGCATGACCGGCCACAACGTGCTGCACACGCTGGGCTTCGACGCCTTCGGCCTGCCCGCCGAGCAGCACGCCGTCGCCACCGGCACGCACCCCCGGGTGTCGACCGAGGCCGCCATGGACAACATGAAGCGGCAGTTGCGCCGGCTGGGTCTGGGCCACGACAAGCGCCGGTCGGTCGCGACGATCGACCCCGAGTACTACAAGTGGACCCAGTGGATCTTCCTGCAGATCTTCAACTCCTGGTACGACGCCGACGCGAAGAGGGCCCGCCCGATCGCCGAGCTGGTCGCCGCGTTCGAGGACGGCAGCCGCGAGGTCCCCGGCGGCCGTGACTGGGCCGCCCTGAGCGCCGCCGAGCGCGCCGACGTCCTGGGCGAGTACCGCCTGGCGTACGCCTCGGACGCGCCGGTCAACTGGTGCCCCGGCCTGGGCACCGTGCTGGCCAACGAGGAGGTCACCGCCGACGGCCGCTCCGAGCGCGGCAACTTCCCCGTGTTCAAGTCCAAGCTGCGCCAGTGGAACATGCGCATCACGGCCTACGCGGACCGTCTGCTGGACGACCTGGACGCGCTGGACTGGCCGGACGCGATCAAGTTGCAGCAGCGCAACTGGATCGGCCGCTCCGAGGGCGCCCGGGTCGACTTCAAGGTCGGCGAATCGGACGCCATCACCGTCTTCACCACCCGCCAGGACACCCTGTTCGGCGCCACCTACATGGTGCTGGCGCCCGAACACGAGCTGGTCGACACCATCGTTCCGGCGGCCTGGCCCGAAGGCACCCACGAGGTGTGGACGGGTGGGCACGCGACCCCGGCCGAGGCCGTCGCCAAGTACCGCGCGTTCGCCGCCTCCAAGTCCGACGTGGAGCGCCAGGCCGACGCCAAGGAGAAGACCGGCGTCTTCACCGGAGCGTTCGCCCTCAACCCGGTGAGCGGCGAAAAGGTTCCCGTCTTCATCGCCGACTATGTGCTGATGGGCTACGGCACCGGCGCGATCATGGCGGTGCCGGCGCACGACAGCCGTGACTTCGCCTTCGCCCGCGCCTTCGAACTGCCCATGCGCTGCGTCGTGCAGCCCTCCGACGACCGCGGCACCGACGCCTCGACGTGGGACGAGGCGTTCGCCTCCTCTGAGGCCAAGCTGGTCAACTCCGCCAACGACGAGATCTCGCTGGACGGCCTGGGCGTCGTCGAGGCCAAGGCCAGGATGACCGACTGGCTGAGCGAGCGCGGCATCGGTGAGGGAACCGTCAACTTCCGGCTGCGCGACTGGCTGTTCAGCCGCCAGCGCTACTGGGGCGAGCCCTTCCCGATCGTCTACGACGAGGACGGCATCGCCCACCCGCTGCCCGAGTCGATGCTGCCCCTGGAGCTGCCGGAGGTCGACGACTACTCGCCGCGCACCTTCGAGCCCGACGACGCCAACACCTCGCCCGAGACCCCGCTGTCCCGCAACGAGGACTGGGTCAACGTCGAGCTGGACCTGGGCGACGGCGTCAAGAAGTACCGCCGCGAGACCAACACCATGCCCAACTGGGCCGGTTCCTGCTGGTACCAGCTGCGCTACCTGGACCCGCACAACAGCGACAAGCTGGTCGACCCGGCCATCGAGCAGTACTGGATGGGCCCGCGCGAGTCCATGCCGACCGGCGGCGTCGACCTGTACGTCGGCGGCGCCGAGCACGCCGTGCTGCACCTGCTGTACGCGCGCTTCTGGTCCAAGGTGCTGTTCGACCTGGGCCACATCTCCTCGGCCGAGCCGTACCACAAGCTGTACAACCAGGGCATGATCCAGGCGTACGTCTACCGGGACGGCCGCGGCTTCCCGGTGCCCGCCGCCGAGGTCGAGGAGCGCGACGGGAAGTTCTTCTTCGAGGGCGAGCCCGTCAAGCGCGAGCTGGGCAAGATGGGCAAGTCCCTGAAGAACGCGGTCACTCCGGACGAGATCTGCACCGAGTACGGCGCCGACACGCTGCGCCTGTACGAGATGGCGATGGGCCCCCTGGACGTCTCGCGGCCCTGGGACACCCGGGCCGTGGTCGGCCAGTACCGGCTGCTGCAGCGGCTGTGGCGCAACATCGTCGACGAGGCGACCGGTGAGGTCACCGTCACCGACGCCGAGCCCGACGAGGCGACGCTGCGCGCCCTGCACAAGGCGATCGACGGCGCCGGCGGCGACCTGGCGGGGCTGCGGTTCAACACCGCCATCGCCAAGATCACCGAACTGAACAACCACCTGACCAAGACGGGCGGCCCCCTGGCACGACCGGTCGCCGAACAGCTGGTGCTGCTGATGGCGCCGCTGGCCCCGCACATCGCCGAGGAGCTGTGGCGCAAGCTGGGCCACACCGACTCGGTGGTGCACCGGGCCTTCCCCGTCGCCGACCCGGCGTATGTCGTGGACGAGGCCGTGACCTGCGTCGTTCAGGTCAAGGGCAAGGTCAAGGCGCGCCTGGAGGTGCCGCCGGCCATCTCCGACGACGAGCTGGAGAAGCTGGCCCTGGCGGACGAGGCGGTCGTCGCCGCGCTGGGTGGCGCGGGGATCCGCAAGGTCATCGTGCGCGCGCCGAAGCTGGTGAACATCGTCCCCGCGTAAGGGCCGAAGCGGCACTGGGGGCTTTCCCCTACGGGCAGGTTGAGGGTTCCGCGGGAACCCACGGCCTGCCCGTTCCGTTTACGGTGGAGGGGACGATGCCGACCGACCGAGGGGACGTTCATGGAAGCCGCGATCCTGATCATGGCGCTGCTGTTCGTCGCCTTCGTGGCGCTCGGCGTGTACGTGACGGTCAAGGCGGTCGGCGCCGCCAAGCGCGGGGTGGAGCGCACGGTCACCCAGGCCCGCAGGACGGTCGAGGACACCACGCTGCGCGCCAAGAGCGTGGGCCAGCCCGGCGTCCCGGGACACCTCGCCCAGCTGCGGCTTTCCTTGCGCACCTCGATGCGGGCCACCCAGGAGGCGCTCCACGCGCGCGTGGCCGAGGACGAGTCGCTGAGGGAGTCCATCGCCCTGTTCGAGCGGCTCAGCGCGCACGGTCATGAACTGGACGACGAGCTCAGGCGCCTGGAGCGCGAGCCGGACCGGCGCAGGACCGCGGAGCGCATGCCCGAGCTCCGCGAGCGCACCGAGCGGATCACGCACTCCGCCGATTCGCTGCGCTGGGCGGCCCGGGACCGGGCCCGGCAGTTCGCCGACGACGAGCTTGCCGCGCTCAGCCAGCAGATCGAGATGGAGTCGGGCGCCCTGCGCGACTGGTCGACCAAGGGCCCAACCAACGGCGAACCCGCCTCCTGGGACGCCCTTTCGGACAACCCGGCGCCCTCGCACGGCGCCTCGTCCTCGGCGGGCTCATCCCGTTCGTCGTCCTCGCCGTCGGCCGAGCGGGACGCGACGGACCGACCGGGGCCGGCCGCCCAGGCACCGCAGGCGATAGGCGCGGCGAAGCCGCCGGTGACCTACCCCTGGCAGAAGGCACCCCGCCCGGAAGCCACGAGTTGAGCCGGCGAACAGCAGGTCAAGGCGGTGCGGCAGGGCGGTCGGGGCTGCCCCGAACCGATCATTGCGCCAGGGCCGGGCTGCCGCGCGGCGGCCTCGGCGGGTAACCTCCCGCTCATGTCCCGCCATGTCGCGATCGTCACCGATTCCACGGCCTACCTGCCGCCGCAGACGATGGAGCGGCACAGCATCACCGCAGTGCCGTTGACCGTCGTCCTGGGGGACCAGGCGCTGGAGGAGGGCACGGAGATCTCGGCGCGCTCCCTGGCGCTCGCCCTGCAAAAACGACGTCCCGTCACCACGTCCCGGCCCAGCCCCGAGGTGTTCGCGGCTGCCTACCGCAAGATCGCCGAGGCGGGTGCGACCGAGATCGTCTCGCTGCATCTGTCGGCCGAGTTCTCCGGAACCTACGACGCCGCGGTGCTCGCCGCCCACGACGCCCCCGTGCCGGTGCGCGTGGTCGACACCGGGATGGTCGCCATGGCCCTCGGCTTCTGCGCCCTGGCCGCGGCCGAAGTCGCCGAGGCGGGAGGCACGCTCGACGAGGCGGTGGCCGCCGCGGAGAAGCGAGCCGGCGCGACCTCCGCCTTCTTCTACGTCGACACCCTGGACTATCTGCGCCGCGGCGGCCGGATCGGTGCCGCGCAGAGGCTGCTCGGCTCGGCCCTGGCCGTCAAGCCGCTCCTCCAGCTCGACGGCGGCCGGATCGACATGCTGGAGAAGGTACGCACCGCCTCCAAGGCCATCGCACGGCTGGAGGAGATCGTGGTCGAGCGGGCGGGGAGCACCCCGGTCGACATCGCGGTCCACCATCTCGCCGCGCCGGAACGCGCCGCCACCCTCGCCGAGCGGCTGCGGGCGCGGGTACCGGGCCTGGTCGACCTGCACACGAGCGAGGTCGGAGCGGTGATCGGCGCGCACACGGGGCCGGGCCTGCTGGGGGCCATCGTCTCGCCGCGCTGAGCGGGGCGCCCGGCCGGGAGGCGTCAGTGCATGGCTTTCCCCACTGCGCGGGCCGCGTGCCCAGCCCTCGGGCGGCATGCCCAGACGCCGGGCCGCATGCCCAGACCTCGGCGGCATGCCCAGACGCCGGGCCGCATGCCCAAACGCCGGGCTTGCGCCAAGTCTTCGGGCCGCACCGCCGCACCGCCGCGCCGCCGCGCTGAGCGACGCCGCCCCGACCTGCCGAACCCTTCGCGGGCGCCCACCCCGACGTGCCCTCCGACTGCCCCGCTCCCTCCTCCGGGTGACCGAGTTATCCACAACTGGCAGGTTGTCCACGGAAATTGATGGTGATCAGCGGGTTCCGGCCGAGGTGTCTAGCCTCTCGTGACATGGCAATCCGATCACCACGCACCGCCACGAGCGGACCGGGCCGAGCCCCCGGTTCGGACGGCCGGGCCCGCACGGGTCGCGGTCACCGCAACGGGGCCGCCGACGCCCCACTCTCCGTCCTGACCGCCCGCAGGCGCGCGGACGCGCTGTTCCTCCCGCCCCCACCGGGCACGGCCGCCCCACCGCACGAACCCGCCTCCCCGACGACGCGCGCCCTCGGGGAGTCGGCCTTCGCCTCCCGCGACGGTTTCGCCGAACCGGTCGACGCCACCGATCGGGACGAGGTCGGACGGTCATCCGGCGCGCGGCCCGGCCTCGGCGCTCCCGGGGTGCGGGAGAGGGCCTTGGCAGCGGTGCGTGAACGGCTTCCGGTGTGGGCCCAGACGAGGTGCGGCCTCGCGCCGC
This sequence comes from Streptomyces sp. ASQP_92, assembly GCF_025399895.1. Taxonomy (GTDB): domain Bacteria; phylum Actinomycetota; class Actinomycetes; order Streptomycetales; family Streptomycetaceae; genus Streptomyces. The sequence goes on from NZ_JAODUA010000001.1 coordinate 506,003, forward strand.
GCAGTCTGGCCGCCCTGTGCCTGGTCCTGCTGGTGGCCGCGGGATTCGCCGTGCACCACTTCTGGGCCGGGCGCCCCCAGTCCGTACGAGCCCCCGACCTCGTCGAGGGACCGGCGCCCCCGCTGTCCGAGGCGAAGAGTGCGGGCAGCGGGACCGGACCGGCCCGCTCCGGAGGCACGGGCTCCGACGCCACGCCCCGCCCGGTGGCGAACGCGGCACCCACACCGGCGGGAGCGCTCGTGGTGGACGTGGGCGGAAAGGTACGACACCCGGGGATCTACCGGCTGCCCAGCGGATCCCGGGTGGCCGACGCGCTGGCCGCAGCGGGCGGTGTGCGGGACGGCACCGATCTGACCAGCCTCAACCGGGCGCGGCCGCTCATGGACGGCGAGCAGGTGCTGGCCGGGGTCCCGGGAGGGGCTGCTTCCGGGGCGGGAAGTGGTGCCGGCGGAGGTGGAAGCGGGGGTGGCGGCGGTGGCCCGGGTGGCAGTTCTGGTGGGCCGATCAGCCTGAACTCCGCCTCGGTGGAGCAGTTGGACGGGCTGCCGGGGGTCGGCCCCGTGCTCGCTCAGCACATCGTGGACTACCGCGCCCAGCACGGCGGCTTCCGCTCCGTCGGCGAACTGCGCGAGGTCCATGGGATCGGCGCCCGACGGTTCAACGACCTGCAATCCCTGGTGCGGCTGTGAACCGCCTGGAGGTCCATGCCGGGGCGGACCACCGGCTGGGCTCGGCCAACCCCTACCGGGAGGGGCCGACGGACCTGCGCCTGATCGGACCCGCCCTGGGTGCCTGGGGCGGTGCGGCCGCAGCGTTGAACTCATCTGCCGCCGAAGCGAGTTGGGGATCGGCGCTGTGCCTGGCCGCAGCGGTGGCCCTCGTGGCGCCGGCCGTACGCCGGGCTCTGCGCCTTGGATCGCTGCCCCGGGGATTGCCCACGCGAGAGGCACTCCCGCGAAAGGGCCTGCGGCGCGGGGCCCTGACATCGAGGCCCGTCCCGCTGCGGGCAGCCGACACCAGGCCGCGGGGAGAGGAGAAGCCGGGCCGGGACGAAGGGAGCCGGGGTGAGGGGGATCGGAGTGAGAGGGATCGGGGGCAGGACGAAGGGAGCCGGGGTGAACGGGGCCGGGGGCGCGACGGGGATGCGGGGAGTGGAGCGGTCTGGAGGTATCGGGGCGCCGCCGCCGGGGTGCTGGTCTGCGCGGCGGCCGGGATCTTGGCCGGAGGGCTGCATGCCGCCGAGGCGCGGAGGGGGCCGCTGCCCGGGCTCGCGGCCGGGTTCCGTCAGGCCACCGTGGAGCTGGTGGTCCGCGCCGATCCGAAGGCGACCCGGTCGGCGGGCTGGGGCGGCGCCTCGTACGCGGTGGACGCCGAGGTGGAGAAGGTCCTCGGGCCGGGGGGTAGGACGGAGCGGGTCCATACGCCGGTCCTGGTGATCGCACCCGCGAGCTGGCAGGGCCTGTTGCCGTCGACGCGGGTACGGGTGAGCGGGCGGCTCGCGCCGGGCGAGGGGGATGTCGCCGCCGTACTGAGAGCGCCGAACGGGCCGCCTCGTATCACCGGGCCACCAACTGCCGTGCAGCGAAGGGCCGGTGAGCTTCGCAGTGGACTGCGCGAGGCGGCCGGAGGGCTGGCGCCGGATGTGCGGGCGCTGCTGCCGGGGCTTGTCGTCGGTGACACCTCACGGGTCACTCCCGAACTGCGTGCCGCGTTCCGGGCGACCGACCTCACGCACATCATGGCCGTGTCGGGAAGCAATCTGGCAATCATGCTCGCGCTGCTGATCGGGACGCCGGGGCGGGCCCTGCTCGCCGAGCGGGGTGGTCTCGCGCCGAGGCTCGGGATCTCCTTGCGGACCACCGCACTGCTCGGCGGGGCGCTCACGCTCGCCTTCGTCGTGGTGTGCCGGCCGGAGCCGAGCGTGCTGCGGGCCGCCGCCTGCGGCCTGGTCACCCTGCTGGCCATCGGTACGGGCCGGCGCAGATCGCTGATCCCCGCCCTGGCCGCCGCCGTACTGCTCCTGGTGCTGTACGCGCCCGAACTGGCCCGCAGCTATGGGTTCCTGCTCTCGGTGCTGGCCACGGGGGCGCTGCTCACGATCGCGCCGGGATGGAGTGCGGTGCTGCGGCGGCGCGGGGTGCCGAACGGGATGGCCGAGGTGCTGGCCGCGGCGGCAGCGGCGCAGGCGGTCTGCGCGCCCGTCGTGGCGGTGTTCGCCGCACGGGTCAGCCTGGTCGCCGTCCCCTGCAATCTGCTGGCCGAGCCGGCGGTGGCGCTGGCCACGGTCCTGGGCTTCGCCGCCCTCGCCGCCGCGCCGGTCGTGATGCCGCTTGCCCAACTCCTCGCCTGGTGTGCGGGGTGGCCCACGGGATGGATCGCTTCGGTGGCCCGCACCGGAGGGGCTCTGCCCGGAGCGCAGGCGCAGTGGCCGGGAGGCTGGGGCGGGGGGCTGCTGCTCGCCGTCGCGACCGGCCTCGTGGTGCTGGTGGGGCGGAGGTTGCTCCGGCATCCCTGGGTGGCCGCCTCGCTCGCACTGCTTCTGCTGCTCGCGGTGGTGCGTCCAGTCCCGCTGACCAGGATCGTCACCGGGTGGCCGCCGCCGGACTGGTCGTACGCCATGTGCGATGTGGGCCAGGGTGATGCCACGGTGCTGGCGGCGGGCGCGGGGACCGCGGTGGTGATCGACGCCGGGCCGGAGCCCCAGCCGGTCGACCGATGCCTGCATGAGCTGGGCGTGAGCCGCGTCCCGCTGCTCCTGCTCACCCACTTCCACGCCGACCATGTGGGCGGCCTCGCCGGGGTGTTGCGGGGCCGGTCCGTCGGGGTGATCGAGACGACGGGGTTCGGTGAGCCGCCCGACCAGGCCGCCTTTGTGCGGCGGACCGCGGCGGCGGACGGGGTGGCGGTGGTGCCGGCCCGGTACGGCGAGCGGCGGGCGCTCGGCGGGCTCTCCTGGGAGGTGCTGTGGCCCCCGCCCGCGCCGGGTCCCGCCCCGGACGGCCCGAACGACGCCAGCGTCACCCTGCTCGCCCGCACCGCCGCCGGGCTGACGCTGTTGCTGCCCGGCGATCTCGAACCGGCCTCGCAGCAGGGCCTGTTGAGGCAGAACCCGGGGCTCCCGCGGGTGGACGTCCTCAAGGTCGCCCACCACGGCTCGGCGCACCAGGATCTTGCGCTGCTCGGGGTCGTACGCCCGAGGCTGGCGCTGATCTCGGTCGGACGGGGCAACCGGTACGGCCACCCGGCGCCCCGCACCGTAGCCGTACTGCGCGCGGCGGGAGCGGCGGTGCTGCGCACGGACACGGACGGAGCCGTGGCGGTGACGGGGGTGGGCGACGGGCTGAGGGCCGTGCCCCGGGATCGAGGGCCGTAGGGTCCAACTGCCTTGTGGTCAACCGGAGTTGCTGTTCAGACGAGCCAGGTGCCGTCGGTCATCAGGTCGCGGTCGGGGATCTCGTTGGCCTCGCGCCAGGCCTGGACGCGCTGGGGGACGACACGGAAGAAGGTGTACGAGGGGTCGCTGTTACGCGGGTCCCACACGACCTTGGCGGCGAAGGCATCGGCCGATGCGGAGGGGAGTTCGGGAGTCGGGACGAGGACGGCGGTGCCCGTGATGTGGACGACGTCCCGGGTGTGGCCGAGCGTGACCTGGACCGGACGGTCGCCGGACTCCAGGTTGCGCAGGGTGGGGTTGGTGATGCGGGTGCACATCAGGAGCGTGCTCTGTTCCCAGACGAAGGAGAGAGGCATGAGATGCGGTTCACCGGCGGCGGACGCGGTCGCGACCCAGGCGTCCTCGTCCTTTTCGAGGCGGGTCAGGACGTCCTGCTTGCGCTGTTCGCGACTGCGCGGCGGCTCTGATGTCGTCATGTCGGGTCACGCTAATGGGCGTTGGGTACGTCGTGCCTCGGGCGCTAGTCCTAGGTCGGATGGCGGTGGGCCGGGTGCGGTGGGGGTGGCACGCGGTCCGAGGGGCCCGGGGAAACGGAATGGCCAATTCGGGCCTCTGGTGACAGGTGCCTCATCATCGCCCACGTACCGCGTTTGCCTCGAACGGCACATCAGTGATCGAATGCGTCTTCGTCAAGGGGCCGGGGACCTGTTGTGGCGGGGACGGACGAGGAGGTCCGGCCCCCGCGCGGCCCGACAGAAACTTCTTCGCACGGGGGTGCGTGCACAGTGTTCAGCCGCTGGTTCGGCAGGAGCTCGACCAGTTCTCCGCTTCGTTCCGGGCCCCTGGCCGGGCTCTCCGTCCCGCCGACCGCGGGCGTGCTCAGCTGCCGGGTGCTCGACCCGGTCAGCGAGCCCGTCCAGCGGGCCGAGTTCACGGTCAGCGACGCCTCGGGCCGCAAGGTCGTGGCCGGGGAGACCGACCCGTTCGGGACGGTCGTCACGACGGTTCCGGCGGGCGAATATCGGCTGGCCGTCACGGCCGACGGGTACACGCCCTTCTACGGGAACGCCAGTGTCACCGCGAGCGGGCTCGCCTCGCTCGGCGACATCACGCTCCAGGTCGCCGCCCCGCCGACGCTGCCGGACCCGGGGGAGTGGGAGCTCGACCCGACGCACTCCCAGATCGGCTTCACCGCGAGCCACATCGGACTGGCCCGGATCCACGGCCGGTTCAACACGTTCGCCGGGGCCATCCGGATCGGTGAGCGCATGGAGGGGGCGGCGATGCACGTCGTCATCGACACCGCCTCCATCGACACGGGGGTGAAAATGCGCGACGACCACTTGCGGTCGGGCGACTTCCTCGACGTCGGCAGCTATCCGACGATGGAGTTCTACAGCGACCGCTTCGTGCACCGGGGTGGCGGTCGGTGGGCGATCATCGGCGGCCTGACGCTGCACGGCGTGAGCCGTACGGTGACGCTCGACACGCAGTACCTGGGCCTGGGGACCGGGCTCGGCGGCGAGACCAGGGGGGCCTGCCGGGCCAGTACCGAGCTGCACCGCGAGGACTTCACGCTCACGTGGCAGACGATGCTGGCGCGGGGGATCGCGGCGATCGGGTCCTCGATCTCGATCGACCTCGACATTCAGGTCGTCCCCAAGGCGGGCTGACCCCGGGCGGGGGTGGTGGTGGCGGGCGTGGGGGCGAGGCTTACTCTCTCCCCCCTGTGCTGCATGTGCCCATGGCCGAGGTCCTGCCGGAGCCGTGCCTGTGCCTCTGCGCGTGCCCGCACGCCCGGCGGCTCAGGGGGCTTCGAGCCAGCCGTCGTGTTCGGCGGCCAGCGCGTCCAGGGCCTTCGGGTCGAGCCGGGCGCTCGGGTCCTCGACGACGACCAGCCACTGGGCGTCCTCGGCGTCGTCCTCGCCGGCCAGGGCGTCGCGAACGAGCTGAGGTTCCTCGGCGAGGCCGAACAGGTCGGTCAGCTCGGTCGACACCTCCTCGGCGGTGTCGCGGTCCGGGAGTACCAGTACGTGTCGGGTCACATCGTTCACCTGGCCATTCTCCGGCATGAGGCGCGGGGCCGCGGCGGCAGGAGGGGGCTGTCAGTGGGGCGTGGGATGCTGGACGGCGATGGCCACCAGGAAGAATTCCACCGACGATCCGCTCGCCCCCGTCACGCTCGCCGTGGGCCAGGAGGACCTGCTGCTCGACCGCGCCGTGCAGCAGGTGGTGGCGGCCGCCCGCGCCGCCGACGCCGACACCGATGTGCGAGACCTCAGCTCCGAGCAGTTGCAGCCCGGCACGCTGGCCGAGCTGACCAGTCCCTCGCTCTTCGCCGAGCGCAAGGTCGTGGTCGTACGCAACGCGCAGGACCTGTCGGCGGACACGGTCAAGGACGTGAAGGCGTATCTCGGCGCGCCCGCCGAAGAGATCACGCTGGTGCTGCTGCACGCGGGCGGCGCCAAGGGCAAGGCGCTTCTCGACGCGGCCCGCAAGGCGGGGGCGCGGGAGGTCGCGTGTCCCAAGACCACGAAGCCGGCCGAGCGGCTCACGTTCGTCCGGCAGGAGTTCCGGGCGCTGGGGCGTTCGGCCACGCCCGAGGCGTGCCAGGCGCTTGTCGACTCCATCGGCAGCGATCTGCGGGAGCTGGCTTCGGCGGCGTCGCAGCTCTGCGCGGACGTGGAGGGGACGATCGACGAGGAGATCGTCGGGCGCTACTACACGGGACGGGCCGAGGCGTCCAGCTTCACCGTCGCCGACCGGGCGGTGGAGGGGCGGGCCGCGGAGGCCCTGGAGGCGCTGCGGTGGTCGCTGTCGACCGGGGTCGCACCGGTGATGATCACCAGCGCGCTCGCGCAGGGGGTGCGGGCGATCGGGAAGCTGTCCTCGGCGCGGGGCGGCCGACCGGCCGATCTCGCACGGGAGTTGGGGATGCCGCCGTGGAAGATCGACCGGGTGCGGCAGCAGATGCGGGGGTGGACGCCGGACGGGGTGTCCTTGGCCCTGCGGGCCGTGGCCGAGGCGGATGCGGGGGTCAAGGGCGGGGGGGATGATCCTGAGTACGCCCTGGAGAAGGCCGTGGTCACGATTGCTCGGGCGGCTCGGGCGGGGCGGTAGCGCTCCGCTTCGGGTCGGGGGTGAGCGGGGTTTTGTCGGGGCTCTGCCCCGGGCCCCTTTGGCTGCGGTTCGTGCGGGGCTGGTCGCGCAGTTCCCCGCGCCCCTGAGGGGTCTGGCTGCGCCGGCCCCGCCGTGCCCCCGGAGGGGCTGGTTGCGTCGGTCCCGGCGTTCTTGAAGGGCTGGTGGAGACCGCCCCCGGGTCTTTTCGGCTGCGGTTCGTGCGGGGTTGCTCGCGCAGTTCCCCGCGCCCCTGAGGGGTCTGGCTGCGCCGGCCCCGCCGTGCCCCCCGGAGGGCCTGGCTGCGCACGCCCCCGGCGTTCTTGAAGGGCTGGTGGAGACCGCCCCCGGGTCTTTTCGGCTGCGGTTCGTGCGGGGCTGGTCGCGCAGTTCCCCGCGCCCCTGAGGGGCCTGGCTGCGCCGGCCCCCCCGCGCCCCCAAGGGGCCTGGTTGCGCCGAACCCCCCGCACCCCCGATGAACCCCGCGCCCCACGACCCGGGGCCGGGGGGCGCAAGGGGTTTGGGTCAGGCTGCTCGGCGCCAGCTTACGGGGGGGTGGTAGGGGTGGCGGCGCCAGGCGGCCAGGGGGATTACGGGGGCCAGGGCGGGGGTGGGGGATTCTCCGGTGAGGGAGAGGAGGACCACCGCCAGGGCGGCCAGTTCGGCTTCCGTGGGGGAGCCCTTCAGTACGCGGAACAGGGGTTCGCTCGACACGCTCGCTCCTTACTGCGGGGGGTTGCCATGTTTGCGGGACGGCAGGTCGGCGTGTTTGGTGCGCAGCATCGACAGCGCGGCGGCGAGGACCTTCCTCGTCTCGGCGGGGTCGATCACGTCGTCCACCAGGCCCCGCTCGGCCGCGTAGTACGGGTGCATCAGCTCTGACTTGTACGCCGCGATCTTCTCCGCCCGGACCGCCTCCGGATTGTCCGAACTCGCTATCTCCCGGCGGAAGATGACGTTCGCCGCGCCCTCCGCGCCCATCACCGCGATCTCGTTGGTGGGCCAGGCGTAGGTGAGGTCCGCGCCGATGGACTGGGAGTCCATGACGATGTACGCGCCGCCGTAGGCCTTGCGCAGGATCAGGGAGATGCGGGGCACCGTCGCGTTGCAGTACGCGTACAGCAGCTTCGCGCCGTGGCGGATGATGCCGCCGTGCTCCTGGGAGACACCCGGCAGGAAGCCCGGCACGTCGACCATGGTGAGCAGCGGGATGCTGAACGCGTCGCAGAGCTGGACGAAGCGGGCCGCCTTCTCGGAGGCCTCGATGTCCAGGACACCCGCCAGGAACTGGGGCTGGTTGGCCAGGATGCCGACCACCCGGCCGTCGATCCGGGCCAGCGCGCAGATGATGTTGCGGGCCCACTGCTCGTGGACCTCCAGGAGGTCGCCGTGGTCGACGATCTCCTCCAGGACCTTGCGCATGTCGTACGGGCGGTTGCCGTCGGCCGGTACGAGGTCGAGCAGGACATCGTTGCGCCGGTCGGCCGGGTCGTCGCCCGGGGGCAGCGCCGGCGGCATCTCGCGGTTGTTGGAGGGGAGCATCGAGATCAGATACCTGACCTCCGCCAGGCACGTCTCCTCGTCGTCGTGGACGAAGTGGGCCACGCCCGACACCCCGGCGTGCACGTCGGCGCCGCCGAGCCCGTTCTGGGTGATCTCCTCGCCGGTCACCGCCTGCACCACGTCGGGGCCGGTGATGAACATCTGGGACGTTTCGCGGACCATGAAGACGAAGTCGGTGAGGGCGGGCGAGTACGCGGCGCCGCCCGCGCACGGGCCGAGCATCACCGAGATCTGCGGGATCACCCCGGAGGCTCTGGTGTTGCGCTGGAAGATGCCGCCGTAGCCGGCGAGAGCGCTGACGCCCTCCTGGATGCGGGCGCCCGCGCCGTCGTTCAGGGAGACCAGCGGCGCGCCGGCCGCGATGGCCATGTCCATGATCTTGTGGATCTTCGTGGCGTGGGCCTCGCCCAGCGCGCCGCCGAAGATACGGAAGTCGTGGGCGTACACGAAGACCGTGCGGCCCTCCACCGTGCCCCAGCCCGTGACCACGCCGTCGGTGTACGGCTTCTTCGCCTCCAGGCCGAAGCCCACCGCCCGGTGGCGGCGCAACTGCTCCACCTCCTGGAAGGTGCCCGGGTCCAGGAGCAGGTCGATGCGCTCGCGGGCGGTCAGCTTGCCCTTGGCGCGTTGCGCCTCGGTGGCCTTCTCGCTCGGGCCGAGCCTGGCCTGCTCGCGCAGGACGTGCAGTTCGGCCACGCGTACGGCCGCGGTCCCCGGCGACGGCTGCTCAGTCACGGTCACGGTCGGTCCTTTCATATCCGGAGTCGAAGTGGGTCGAGGTCGAGAGGGAACGCGGCGCGCGGCGGCACGTCATGGACGCGGAGCCCACGCGTGAGTCGCCCGCGCGCGGACCGCGTCCAGCAGGCTCGCCTGCTCCAGACACTCCCCGGCGTCCGGCGACTGGAGCGCGCCGGAGCGCACCGCGCGCACGAACGCCCGGACGGTGGCGGCCACTTGATCGTGCGGGGCCAGCGTCAGTTCGCGGGGCCCGTGCGCGTCCGTGATCCACACCATCGGCTTGTGGTCGGCGGACGGCGTGAACGCCGGCTCGACACGGATCCGGCCCTCGCTGCCCCACAGTTCGTACGCCGAGCGGTAGGCGTGCTCCATGCCGAAGGCGAGCTGGCCGAGCACCCCGGCGGGGGAGCGGACCAGTACCGCGCCCGAGGTCTCCACCGCCGAGCCGCCCGTGTTCTCCAGCGCGGCGCCGACGATCTCCAGACCCGCGCCGAGGAAGTACAGCGCGGCCCGCACCGGGTAGTAGCCGACGTCCAGCAGGGCGCCGCCGCCCAGTTCCGGGCGGTGCCTGATGTTGCCCGCGGGCAGGCCCGGGATCGCGAACGCGGCGCTGAACGCCCGGAGTTGACCGATCGCCCCGCTCGTCACCAGCTCCCGTACGACCGAGTGCTGGGGGTGATGGACGAACATGACGTTCTCCATCAGGACCAGGCCCGAGGCGCGCGCCAGGTCGAGGAGCGCCTCGGTGGTCGGCCGGTCGGCGGTGAGCGGCTTCTCGGCCAGGACGTGCTTGCCCGCGCGCAGCGCCCGGCCCGCCCACTCGGCGTGCAGGGAGATCGGCAGGGGCACGTACACCGCGTCCACGTCGTCCCGCGTGAGGACCGCGTCGTAGGACTCGACGGGCGCGCAGCCGAACCGGTCCGCGACCTCCCGAGCGCGGCCGCCGTCCCGGCTCGCCACCGCGGTCAGCTCGATGTCGGGGTCGGCCGCCATGGCGGGCAGCACCCGTCGGCGGGCGATGTCGGCGGTGCCGAGGACGGCGATGCGCAGGGGTCGTTCAGTCATCCGTCAGATGTCCCATGGCGTTGAGGCAGGCGAGGAGCGTCCTGGCCTGCACATTGACGTAGTGCCCGTGTTTGATCAGCGCCGTGAGCTGGCTGACCGTCACCCACTGGTAGCCGGTCGGCGGCTCGATCGGTGCGTCCCGCTCGTCGGCCTCGATGACGAGGTAGCGGTTCTCCGCGTACAGGAAGCGGCCGCCCTCCTCCGAGTGGATGGCGTCGTAGCGGACCCGCTCGGGCGCCGCCTCCAGGACGAGGTCCAGGAACGGCGGGCGGACCTGGAGGCCCTCGAAGTTGTCCGGGGAGCACTGCACGGTGGGGGCCAGTTCGACCGTGTCGAGGAAGCCGCCCTCGACCTTGGCGTTGGCCAGGACGTGCAGCACGCCGTCGAAGGAACGGGTCAAGAAGGCCGCGATGCCCCGGCTGCACGGCTCGATCAATGGCTGCGTCCAGCTCGTCACCTCGCGGTTGCCGGCCTGGACCTCGACCGCGACCACGTTGAACCAGCGGCCGTCGTCCTTGCCGATGCGCGCCTCGTCACGGGTCCAGCCCGGCACGTGGTCCAGCGGGATCCGCTCCGCGCGCACGTCGTAGCGCGAGCGCTCGGAGGTGAACCAGGACAGAAGGTCGACATCGGTGAGCAGGGCGCCCGCCTCGGGGTCGCGCGAGCGGGCCAGGGACTGGCTGAACTCGTCGCCCCGCACGGCGCCCGCGCCGTACGCCGGCAGACAGGCGAGGACGGTGCGCGAGTCCATGTTCACCAGGTTGTCCTGGTGCAGGAGTTCGGATATCTGACCCAGCGTCAGCCAGCAGAAGTCGTCGTCCAGCGGGACGTCGCCGTCCACCTCGACGATCATGTTGCGGTTGCTCTTGTGGTAGAACCACGAGCCGTGCTCGGACTGGAGTACATCGGCGAGGATCCGGCCGCGCCCACCGCCCGTGAAGTACTCGATGTACTTCACGTCCGTGCCCTGGTGGACCTTGGTGTAGTTGCTGCGGGTGGCCTGCACGGTGGGGGAGAGCTGGAGCAGGTTGCGGTTGCCCGGCTCCATCTTGGCCTGCATCAGGAAGTGCAGTACGCCGTCGAACTCCTTCACCAGGATGCCGAGGATGCCGACCTCGGGCTGCTTGATGATGGGCTGGTACCACTCCTTGTGGGGGCCGTCGTCGGTGGTGACGTGCAGCCCTTCGACGCTGAAGAAACGGCCGCTGGAGTGCACCAGGTTCCCGGTGCCCGGCTCGAAGGACCAGCCGCGCAGCTTGGAGAAGGGGATCCGCTCGATGCGGAAGCCGCCCGTCCTGCGGCGCTCGGCGAACCATTGGTGGAAGTCCCAGGTGGACAGGGTCCCGCCGGTGGTGGCCGCGGACGCCGCGATCCGGTCGGCTACCGACACCGGCTCACGGGGCTGGACCACCGGCTGAAGCTCAGTCAGCTCCGCAAGTGTCGACGACATGTACGCTCTCTCCTCGTCAGGGTGCTGGGGTGGAGGGGTGTCGGGGGTCCGTCACCAGCCGGCGACGAAGTCCCGGATCGAAGACGTCATGAAGTCGGTGTGCTCATCGGTGAGCCCCGGATAGACGCCGATCCAGAAGGTCTGCTCGGTGATGATGTCGGAGTTGGTCAGGTCGCCCACGACGCGGTGCGGGGCGTCCACGTAGGCGGGCTGGCGGGTCAGATTGCCGGCGAACAGGTTGCGGGTGCCGATCTTCCGCTCTTCGAGGAAGTTCACCAACTCCTTGCGCCTGAACGGCGCGTCGGGGTCGACGGTGATCACGAAGCCGAACCAGCTCGGCTCGCTGCCGAGGGTCGCCTCCGGCAGGATCAGGTGCGGCACGCCCTCCAGGCCCTCGCGCAGACGCTGCCAGTTGCGGCGGCGGGCCGCGGTGAAATCGTCGACCTTGTCGAGCTGGGTGAGACCGAGCGCGGCCTGGAGGTCGGTGGCCTTCAGGTTGTAACCGATGTGCGAGTAGATGTACTTGTGGTCGTAGCCGGCCGGCAGCGTGCCCAGCTGGTACTGGAAGCGCTTGAAGCAGCGGTCGCTCTCGCCCGGCTCGCACCAGCAGTCCCGGCCCCAGTCGCGCAGCGACTCCACGATCCGGGCCAGCGCCAGGTTCGAGGTCAGCACGCAGCCGCCCTCACCCATCGTCAGGTGGTGCGCGGGATAGAAGCTCACCGTCGTCAAGTCACCGAAGGTGCCGGTGAGTTGACCGTTGTAGAGGGAGCCGACCGCGTCGCAGTTGTCCTCGACGAGGAAGAGGTCGTTCTCCTCGGCGATCTGCGCGACCTCGGCGACCTCGAAGGGGTTGCCGAGCGCGTGCGCGACCATGATGGCGCGGGTCTTGGGACCGACGGCGGCCTTGATGCGCTCCGCGGTCGTGTTGTACGTCCGCAGCTCGACGTCCACGAAGACCGGGACGAGGCCGTTCTGGAGGATCGGGTTGACGGTGGTGGGGAAGCCGGCGGCCACCGTGATGACCTCGTCGCCGGGCTTGAGGCGGCGGTCCTCCAGGTGCGGCGAGGTGAGCGCCGACATGGCGAGCAGGTTGGCCGAAGAACCGGAGTTCACCAGGTGGGCCTTGCGCCGCTTCATGTAGCGGGCGAAGCGGGACTCGAACTTGCGGGAGCTGGTGCCGGCGGCTATCCGCATGTCCAGCGCGGCCTCCACCAGAGCCACTCGGTCGGCGGGCTCCAGGACCGCGCCGGAGGGCCAGATCTCGCTGACTCCCGGCACGAACTCATGGGACGGCTCCTTCTCCAGGTGGTACTCCCGCACCTGTTCGAGAATCCGTGCCTTGGTGTCACTCATTTTGGCTGCCTCCATGGTCGTCAGTTCGGCACGAAGCCCTCAGCGGTGATCCGACACGGCCATCGTTGTGGGAACGACTTGAAGGGCACTGGACAACGGCTCGCGATGCGCGGCGAGGCGGGCGTGGGCCAGCAGATCGCGCAGCGAATCGTCCAGGCTCCGCCGCGGTGACCAGCCCAGAAGCCGCTTCGCGCGGCCGATGTCCATGCGCTGCCACTCGGCCTCGGGCGGCCGGCCGCCCGCGCTGGGCGCCTCGATGATCTCGGCGGTGGCGCCCGCGAGTTCGGTGAGCCGGGCCACAAGCGAGCGCACCGATGTCGCCTGCCCGCCCCCGATGTTGAGGACCTGGCCGCTGATGTCGGAGCCGGCCGCGGCGAGCGCCGCGTCCGCCACGTCGCGCACGTCCACGAAGTCGCGGTGGGCAAGGAGCGGGGCGAGCCGCAGAGGCTCGGGGGCGGACGTGACGAGGTGGTGGGCCACCATGCCGAGCAGGCTCGCCCGGTGCGTTCCGGGCCCCGACACATTGGAGACCCGCAGCACCAGACCCCGCGCCCGCCCCGACGCCGCCGCGTCGAGCAGCGCACGGGCCCCGGCCAGCTTCGAGCGGCCGTACGGGGTGACCGGCGCGGTCGGGGTGTCCTCGGTGATGCCGGTGCGCGGCACCGGGCCGTACTCGTGCACCGAGCCGAGCTGGATCAGCCGGGGCGGCGCCTGGAGCGGGGCGGTCGCGGCGACCAGGCGCTCCACCAGGTCGGCGTTGGCGCGCGTCATGTCGTCCTCGGTGGCCTGCCACACGGCGCCCGCCGCGTTCACCACCACCCGCGCGCCGCACTCGGCGAGCAGCTCCGCGATGCGCTCCGGCTCGGCGCTCACCACGTCAAGTGGGCGTATGTGGTGGGGAGTTGACGTGCTCCGGGTGCTGCGGGCGACGCCGGTCACCGTCCAGCCCGCCGCGTCGAACACCTCGCAGATGTGCCGGCCCACGAACCCCGTGGCGCCGAGCACCACCACCGATCCGGCGCCGCCGCCTTCTGTGCCGCCTGTTCTTCGGTCGTTCACCGACACCGTGGCTACCTCCTGTATGCGCGGTTTGAGCGGCACTGTGACGGGTGGCGCTCGGGGACCGCTGGAGGTGGTGGGTGGCGCTACCGGAACTTGAGTCGGGGCGCCTACCGTCCGGGACCATGAGGATCGAAGAGACCGCCGTACCGGACGCGTACCGCATCATGCCGAAGCTGCTGACGGACCCCCGCGGCAGTTTCCACGAGTCGTACCGCTATGACCTGCTCGCCGCCGAGACCGGGCACGAGTTCGTGCCGCGCCAGGTCAACTACTCGGCCTCCTCGCGCAATACGGTGCGCGGGCTGCACGGCGTGGCCATCCCGCCGGGCCAGGCCAAGCTGGTGAGCTGTGTGCGCGGGGCGCTCCTGGACGTGGTCGTCGACGTGCGCGTGGGGTCTCCCACCTTCGGTGAGCACATCACCACGATCCTGGACGCGCGGGAGGGGCGGGCCATGTTCGTGGCGGAGGGGCTCGCGCACGGGTTCGTGGCGCTGACCGACGACACGTGCATCAGCTATCTCTGCTCCACCGAGTACGTGCCGGGTACGCAGCTCGATCTGCGGGCGCTCGACCCGGAGTTGGGGCTGCCCTGGGCGCGGTGGCTCACGGGGGAGCCGGTGTTGTCGGAGAAGGATGCGGGGGCTCCTACCGTCGCGGAGGCCCTGGAGCTCGGGTTGCTTCCTACGTATGCGCAGTGTGTTTCCCTCTACGGGAGGGGTTCGGAGGGGTCGCGCCGGGCGGCGTAGGGGCCGCAGGGCGCTCGGCGGCCTGCGGCCCGGTGGTCGCCTCTTGCGCAGTTCCCCGCGCCCCTTAACTACTCGGTGCCGGCCCGCATCGAGACACCTCGGCGTCTGGGCGGAGCCCCGGGGCCCCTTTTTAGCTGCGGCCCGGTGGTCGCTTCTCGCGCAGTTCCCCGCGCCCCTGGCAGGACCGGTGCCGGCCCGCATGGGTCGCCTCAGCCCGTCCGGCGATGGGAGCCCCCTTTCGGCCGCGGCCCGGTGGTCGCTTCTCGCGCAGTTCCCCGCGCCCCTTAAGTGCTCGGTGCTGGGGCACTTTCAGCCTGTCCGGCGTTTGAGGACGAGCGCCCTTTAGGCGCGATACGGGGTCTGGGGCGGAGCCCCAGGGAGCCCCCTTTTTCGGGTGCGGCCCGGTGGTCGCTTCTCGCGCAGTTCCTCGCGCCCCTTAAGTGCTCGGTGCTGGGGCACTTTCAGCCTGTCCGGCGTTTGAGGACGAGCGCCCTTTAGGCGCGAAACGGGGTTTGGGGCGGAGCCCCGAGGTGCCCTTGCGTCTGCGGGTCGTGCGGGGCTGGTCGCGCAGTTCCTCGCGCCCCTGGCAGGACCGGTGCCGGCCCGCATCGAGACACCTCGGCCCGTCCGGCGTCGCATCGCTTGGGCCCGCCTCCGGATGAGTTCCGGGGGCGGGCCCAAGTCGTGTGGTCAGTGGGTGAGTTGAGGCGACGCCGCGGGGTGGATTCCCAGGGTGGTCAGTGCGGTCGATGGGGACTCCTTCGCTGTGCCGCGGGCGGCCAGGTAGCCGTCGGGGCGGATCAGGAGCCAGGTGCCCGAAGGGGCGCCCAGGGCGGTGGACAGGTGGCCGGACGGGTCGGACAGGGTGTCCGGGCCGGGGGTGTTGACCGTGCGGACGCGTACCGAGGGGCCGTAGTGGTCCTCGGGGGCCGGCCCGAAGGTCAGCAACAGCCATTGCGGGCGCTGGAGTTCGGCGATGACCTCCTGCCAGCCGGGGCTGGTGGCCAGGTCCGGGGTGGTGACGCGGGCCACGCGTTCGCCGGGACGCACCCCGGCGGACGGGGTCGAGGCGTGGGCCAGGGGGCCCGCCGCGTAGCCGAGGCCGAGCGCCGACATGCCGCCCATGATCTTGCGCTGGATGCGCCCCTTGATGGGCGGCAGCGAGCGCAGCACCGTGAACGCGGCACGCAGCGCGGCCGCCGCCTTGCGGCTGCGCAACTGGACCAGCATCGTCGCCATCTTGGTGGTGCGCAGCAACTCCGCGCCCACCGGGACCCGTTCGTCGCTGTAGCTGTCCAGGAGGGTCTCCGGGGCCTCGCCGCGCAGGACCGTGGCGAGCTTCCAGGAGAGGTTGACGGCGTCCTGGACACCGGTGTTCATGCCCTGCCCGGAGGCCGGGCTGTGGACGTGGGCGGCGTCACCGGCGAGCAGGACGCGCCCGTTGCGCATCTGTCCGATCATGCGCTGCTGGATGGTGAACACCGAGACCCAGGACGGCGATTCGACCACCGCGGGCCTGCCCGTACCGGTGCTGATCTTCGCCGAGAAGCGCCGGGCCACCATCGCGTCGTCGCCGCCGTAGGACGTCTCCGCGGTGTCGAGCAGGCGCCACTTGCCGGGCTCGGGGAACGGCACCATCATCACGGTGCCGGTGGGCGTGCGCATCCAGTGGATGCTGTCCTTGGGCAGGTCGCAGTGGACGGTGGCGTCCGCGATCAGCCAGGTCTCGCTCGACTCACCTTCGAGTTTCAGGCCGAGCTGCTTGCGGATGGTGCTGTGTCCGCCGTCCGTGCCGACCAGCCAGTCGACCGTCATGGTCTCGGTGGACCCGTCGGCGTGGACCAGGTGGGCCCGTACGCCGTCGGAGCCCAGGTCCTCGAACTCCGTCAGGCGCACGCCCCACTCGATCTCCACACCCCGGCGGGCCGTCGCGGTGCGCAGCACCTCCTCGGTGATGACCTGGTCGACCATCAGCGTGAAGGGGAAGCGGGTGGGCAGCCGGCTGTAGTCCGTGTCGAAGCGGATCAGGCGCCGGCCGTTCTGGTGCAGCGTGAAGTGCTCCACGCGCTGGCCGCGCGGCAGCAGCTCGTCCAGGATGCCCATCTGGTCGTACGTCTCAAGGGTGCGGGCGTGCGTGGCGAGCGCCCGGCTGGTGGTGGCCGGGCCGGCCGCCGCGTCCACGAGGCGGACCCGGACGCCGTGCCGGGCCAGCTCGTGGGCGGCGCTGAGCCCGACCGGCCCGGCGCCCACGACCAGCACCTGGGGTGCGGGCGCCGTCATGTCGAGCTGTGTCACTTCTGGCCCTCCTGCGGCGCGTGCTTGACCGCCTTCCACCAGCCGGGGTTGTCGCGGTACCAGGCGGCGGTCTCGGCCAGGCCGTCCTCGAAGGAGATGCGCGGCGCGTAGCCGAGCTCCTCGGCGATCTTCGCCTCGCTCAGCGAGTAGCGCAGGTCATGACCCTTGCGGTCGGCGACCCGGACCACCTTCGACCAGTCGTTGCCGGTCAGCTCGAGGAGACGTTCGGTGATCTGGCGGTTGGTCTGCTCGTTGCCGCCGCCCACGTTGTAGATCTCGCCCGCGCGGCCCTTGGCGAGGACGAGCTGGATGGCGCGGCAGTGGTCGTCGACGTGCAGCCACTCGCGGATGTTGGCGCCCTCGCCGTACAGCGGGACCGTCTCGCCTTCGAGCAGGTTGGTCACGAACCGCGGGATCAGCTTCTCGGGGTGCTGGTAGGGCCCGTAGTTGTTGGAGCAGCGGGTGATCGACACGTTCAGGCCGTGGGTGCGCCAGTAGGCGCGGGTGATCAGGTCCGAGCCGGCCTTGGAGGCGGCGTAGGGGGAGTTGGGGAGCAGCGGCCACTCCTCGGTCCAGGAGCCCTCGTCGATGGAGCCGTACACCTCGTCGGTGGAGACGTGCACGACGCGCCGGACGCCGGCGCGCAGGGCGGCCTCCATGACGTTCTGGGTGCCGCCGACGTTGGTGGCGATGAACTCGGCGGCCGACTCCAGGGAGCGGTCCACATGGGACTCGGCCGCGAAGTGGACGACCGCGTCGTGGCCGGGGAACAGCTCCAGGAGCAGTTCCAGGTCGCAGATGTCGCCCTCGACGAAGGTGAGGCGGGGGTGCTCGGCGGGCAGGTTCTCGCGGTTGCCCGCGTAGGTGAGCTTGTCGAGGACGGTGACCTCGGCGTTCTCGTACCCCTCGTAGCCGCCCGCGAGGAGCGTGCGGACGTAGTGCGAGCCGATGAAGCCCGCGCCGCCGGTGACCAGGATCTTGTTCATGCCGCTCTTCTCCGTGCCGCTCATGTCCGTGCCGCTCTTCTCCGTGCCGGGGTGCGTCATGCCGCGACCTCCACGCGGGTGTGGTCGCCGACCACGAGGCGGTGGTGGCGGCTGGCCAGGTCGATGCCCGTGACCGCCGCGGACCTGCCGAGCAGGGAGCCGTGCAGGCCCCGCACCGCGGAGATCGTCGCACCGTCCAGGGCGATCGAGTAGTCGAGATGGGTGCCGGACAGGACGCAGTCCCGGCCGATGGACGTGTGCGGCCCGACGTGGCTGTCCTCCAGGACCGTGCCCGCGCCGATGACGACGGGGCCCTCCACGAAGGACCGCGAGATCCTCGCGCCGGCCTCGACGACGACCGCCCCGATCAGCACGCTCTGGTCGTCGACCTCGCCGTCCACCCGGCGCTCGATGGCGTCGAGCAGCATCTGGTTGCACTCCAGGACGTCCTCGACGCGCCCGGTGTCCTTCCAGTACCCGCGGTACTCCTGGGCCCGGACGGTGGAGCCGTTGGTCACCAGCCACTGGATGGCGTCGGTGATCTCCAGCTCGCCGCGCGCGCTCGGCACGATCGAGTCGACGGCCTCGTGGATGGCCGGGGTGAAGAAGTAGACGCCGATGAGCGCCAGGTTGGAGCGCGGCACCGGGGGCTTCTCGACGAGCCGCTCCACGACGCCGGTCGCGTCGACCTCGGCGACGCCGAAGGCGCGCGGGTCCTCGACCTGGGCGACCAGGACCTGCGCGGCCGGGCGCAGCGCGTGGAACTCGGCGGCGGCCTCGGTGATGCCGTCGGGGAGCATGTTGTCGCCGAGGTACATCACGAAGTCGTCGTCGCCGAGGAAGTCCTGGGCGAGCTGCACGCACTGGGCGAGCCCCTGGGGGCTCTCCTGCGGGATGTAGGTGATCGCGACGCCGAGCCGGGAGCCGTCGCCGAGTGCCTCGGCTATCTCCTCGACGTGGTTGCCGACGATGATGCCGATCTCGGTGACACCGAGGTCGCGGATGTTGTCGAGCACCCGCTCAAGGACGGGCTTGTTGGCGATCGGGATGAGCTGCTTGGGCATGGAGTAGCTGAACGGGCGCAGTCGGCTTCCCGTACCGCCGCTCAGAACCAGAGCCTTCATGGAGGGTCCTCTTCCGTGGGGTTCTTGCCGGGTACTGTCGTGATCAACGCATCAACAGGCGGATGAATGAGGGACGTTGGGGAGCGGTACGCCCCCCGAGGCCGCGGGTCAGGCGGCGGGCACCAGCCGGACGGCCGGGGCGGTGGCCCCGGTGAGGTGCTCCACCAGGTGGGCGAACGTGTCGGTGGCCTGGTGCAGCAGGCTCTGGGTGTCGGGCTCCAGGCCGGCGAAGCCGCCCGGCCCCTTGCGGATGCCGCCCGCGTGCACGAAGAAGGACTCCGAGACCGCCCGCGGCTTCATCGACATCAGCACCGGGCGCAGCCCGTAGTCGAGGGCCAGCACATGGGCGAGCGAGCCGCCGGTGGCCAGCGGCAGCACCACCTTGCCCTCCAGGGCGAACTGCGGCAGTACGTCCAGGAAGGACTTGAGCAGCCCCGAGTAGCCCGCCTTGTAGACGGGGGTGGCCAGCACGATGGCGTCGGCGCGCGCGAACTGCTCGGCTGCTGCGGCGAGTTGGGGATGGTGGACATCGGCCCGTAGGAGTTCGGCCGCGGGCAGGGTGCGCACGGCGAGCGTCTCCACCCGGTGCCCGCGGCCGGCGAGCCGGTCCGCCGCGAGCGTGAGTACCTGGTGGGTGCTGGAGACCGGCGAGGGACTGCCGGAGACGGCGAGGATCGTCGCCATGGACAACCTCCTGATCGAGGATGGGGACAGACGCTGGGGGGCGGCACGCCGCCCGGGGGTCAGGCGGCCAGGACCGGCTCGGCGGCCCTCGCTGCCTCGCGGCGTACCGCGGCGACGCGCTCCAGGGAGGCGAGCACCAGCTGCGGGTCGGCGACGAAGTCCACCAGGCAGGCGATCTCGTCGACGCCGGCCGCGCGCACCCGGCGGGCGGTCTCGGTGCACTCCTCGACCGAACCGATCAGCGAGTTTCCGGAGAGATAACGGTTGACGCCGAGCTCTGCGAGCTTGCGCTGGGCCTTCACGGCGGACAGCACCTCGCGGCCCTGCTTGTTGCCGCTCATCCGGCCGCCGGCCTCGACCGCGAGGGCCTCCAGGTCGATGGCGGAGAGCAGATAGTCGCGCAGGGCGCCGCCGCCCACCTCGCGGGCGGTCGCCGCGTCGTCGGCGACGTAGGTGTGCATCATGACCGTGACCTTGCCTGGACCGTCCCAGCCCGCCTCGGCGCGCGCCGACCGGTACAGGGCGATCTTGTCGCCGAGCGACTCGACGTCCTGGTTCTCCAGATGGGTCAGGATGTTGCAGCCGAGCCGGCCCGCCTCGCGGAAGGTGCCCTCGCTGCGGGACGCGGTCACCCACACCGACAGGTCCTCCTGCACCGGGCGCGGGAAGACGGGCAGGGTGGTCTCGACGCCCAGCGGGTTGGGCCCGGTCCAGTGCCCGGTGCGCCAGGCGGTCCGGATGTCGGTGACATCCTTGATCATCTGCTCGCGCCGGGTCTCGTACTTCTCCGGTGCGATCACGAAGTCGTTGACGTTCCAGCCGGAGCCCACCGAGATCGCGACCCGGCCGCCCGAGATGCCGTCCACCATCGCGAAGTCCTCGACGATGCGGGCGGCCGGATGCAGCGGCGTCACGACGCTGCCGGCCCGGATCTGGATCCGGCTCGTCACCGCGGCGATGGCCGCCGAGGTCACCGCCGGGTTGGGGAAGGCACCGCCGAAGCGGTGGAAGTGCCGCTCGGGCGTCGATACGAAACCGAAGCCCAGCTCGTCGGCGCGGCGGGCCGCGTCCAGCATCAGCCGGTAGGTCTCCTCAGCCCGGTCGCCGACCGCGGCGAAGAAGAAGACACCGAAGTCCAGCGGCCGCTCACCTGCCGAGCCGTGCGCACCGTGGCTGCCGGTCTGCCGGGAATCCGCGTTCATTTAGCGCTGCCTCCTTCCCCGTCGGACGTCGTCGCGGCGGGGTCGTCACCATGGGGGCTTGCTGCCCGGCGACACCATGGGACGCCCTCCTCGCACCGGACTTGAGTCCCGGGCAGGCCCGCGCCGCTCCAGTGCGGCTCAAGTGCGCTGCGAGCGGGCCCCGTTGTGATGGATTCGAGCGAGATCCGAGGAGGGCTCGACATGGGGTGCGCGGCGACACCAGCCCGCCAAGGGGCGCGGGGAACTGCGCGACCAGCCACGGACGGACCGCAGCCGAAGACGAGCACCCGGAAGGTGCTGGGTTCCGGCTCCGCGGGCCCGTGTCCACCGCCACTCGACCCGGGGTCGAGACAACCCCCCCACGCTCAGGGTGACCACCTTCCGTTCCGATGACCACGAGGTTGCTGGATGACGACTCAGACGCTGGTTGCCGCGGACACCGGCACCGACACCGTCCACGGACTGCTCGCGGCCGCCGTGGCCGCCCGGCCCGACGCCCCCGCGGTGCGCGACGCCTCGGGCGTGTGGACCTACGCGGAACTGGACGCCTGGTCACGGGCGTACGCCGACTGGCTCACCGCCCAGGGTGTGGGACACGCGGACCGGATCCTGGTCCGCGTCGGCAACACCCGTGAATTCACCGCCCTGATGTTCGGCGCGCTGCGCCGTGGCATCGCCTTCGTGCCGGTCAACCCGGCGATGAAGCGGTTCCACCTGAACACCGTGGTGCCGGACTGCGACCCGGTCCTCGTGATCGGCCAGGACGCCCAGGACACCGCGGTCCTACGGGAGTTGACGGACCGTCCGGTCTTCGAGCTCGACGACGTACGCCTCGGCGCCGAGGCGCTGTACGACGCGGCCCCCGGAGCCTTTGAGGCGCCCGTCGCCCCGGACGGCCTCGGTCTGCTCATCTACACCTCGGGCTCCACCTCGGCGCCCAAGGCCGTGGTCAGCACGCACGCCCCGATCGTCTTCGCCGCCCGCGCCATCCAGGCCCGGCTGGACTACCGCGAGGACGACGTCGTCCTGGTCGCGGTGCCGGTCTCCTTCGACTACGGGCTCTACCAGATCCTGCTGTCCGTCATCGCGGGCGCCCAGGTGGTGCTCACCTCGCCGGACCGCCATGTGCGGCTGCTGTCCACGCTGCACGAGTACGGGGTCACGGTCGTTCCGCTGGTGCCCTCGCTCGGCGAGATGCTGCTCACGCTCTCCAGGCGGGACCGCCGCGAGGCGCCCCCGGTGCGGCTGTTCACCAACACCGGCGCGGCCCTCACCGGGCCCGTCATCGCCCAGCTGCGGGCCGCGTTCCCCGCCGCCCAGGTGTCGCCGATGTTCGGCACCACCGAGTGCAAGCGCATCACCGTGCTCGAACCGGACGGCGACATCGCGCGCCCCGGCTCGGTCGGACGCGCCCTGGACGGCACCGAGGTGCTGATCCTGGACGACGACGGCCGGCTCCTGCCGCCCGGCACGGTCGGCGAGATCTGCGTACGCGGACCGCACATCATGACCGGCTACTGGCAGGCCCCGGAGCAGACCGCGCTGCGGTTCCGCCCCGACCCGGTGACCGGCGAGACCACCCTGCACACCGGCGACTACGGCCACCTCGACACCGACGGCCACCTCTACTTCGAGGGGCGCCGCGACGACCTGTTCAAGCGCAAGGGCGTCCGCATGGGCACCCTGGAGATCGAGACGGCCGCCCTGGACATCGAGGGCGTCACGGCCGCCGCCGCCCTGGCCCCGGCCGAGGGCCAGGACCTCACGCTGTACGCCGTCACCGAGCTCTCGGCCGACGAGGTGCTCGCGCAGCTCACCGAGCGTCTGGAGGCCGCCAAGGTCCCCGCCGCCTGCCATCTGCTCGACGCGCTTCCCCTCACCCCGAACGGCAAGACCGACAAGCAGCGCCTGCGCCGCGAACAGAAGTGACTGAAGTCACCCCGTAAGGAGATTGAGCCATGACCACCACTGACGTCTCGTGGGACGCCGGCTTCGAGCAGCTGCTGACCTCGGTCCTGCCGCGTGTCACGGGCCCGCTGGACCCCGCCCTCGACCTCAAGGCCGTCGGCCTCGACTCGATGGCCACGATCGAACTTCTGGTCCGCCTGGAGGACCAGTACGACGTGGAGATTCCCGAGGACAAGCTCACGTCCGCGACCTTCGCGTCGCCGGGTGCGCTGTGGGCGGTCCTCGCCGCCCAGCGCGCCTGACCCGACCCCCGGTTTCCGCCGCACCATCCAACCCCCCACCCCTTAACGTCCGTTGGAGGACACCATGAGCCACCTCATCATCGGTCTCGCCGTCACCGTCGTCGTCTGCCTCGTCATCAAGTTCGGCGGGGACGCGCTCAAGAAGCGTCGCGGCTAGTCCGTACGCCTGCGGGACCCGGAGGGGTCCGCCGTGCCTCATGGCCGGCGGGCCCCTTCCGCATGCGCCCGCGGCTCCGCCCGCCCGTGCACCGGGGTTGGTTGGTTCGGGCCTTCCTGGGGCTCCGCCCCAGACCCCGAGGCACCTCGCCCACCCACCCGCCCGTGCATCGGGGTTGGATGGTTCGGGCCTTCCTGGGGCTCCGCCCCAGACCCCGGGCACCTTTGCCCACCCGCCCGCCCGTGACGGGGGTTGGATGGTTCGGGCCTTCCTGGGGCTCCGCCCCAGACCCCGTATCGCGCCTGAACGGCGCTCGTCCTCAATCGCCGGACGGGCTGAGGGTGCTGGCCGGCACCGAGTAGTTCAGGGGCGCGGGGAACTGCGCGAGAAGCGACCACGGTCCGCAGGGTCGGGAGGGGTTGAGGGTTCGACGGGGCCGGGCCGGGCGTGCTGGAGGGCCCCCGCCGGGGTGGCGAGGGCCCTGGGGGCGAGGGGGGGGGTCAGGCCGTGGCCAGGCGCTCCAGGTCCTCCACCACCCGCGCCGGACTCGGCATCTCCACCATGTCCGCCCGCAACTCCTGCGCGCACTTCAGATAGCGCGCATCGTCAAGCACGTCCCGGATCGCCTCGCGGACCTGGGCGGGGTCGTTCTGGGGGGCCGCCTCGCCGAGGACCCGGGCCGCGCCGGCCGCGGCGAGCAGTTCGGCCGAGGCGAACTGGTCGACGATCTGGGGCAGCACCACCTGGGGGAGACCGAACGAGCACGACGTGAGGGTCGTGTTCGCGCCGCCGTGGTGGATGACGGCGTCACAGTCCCGCAGGAAGAGGTTGAGCGGGACCGGCTCGACGACCCGGACGTTGTCCGGCACCGCGCCGAAGCCGGCGTGGAAGGCGGCGTCCGCCGTCACCACCGCCTCGACGTTCTCCAGGCCCTCGAACGCCGCGATGATCGAGCGGTACAGGCCGGTGCCGTTGAGGACGAGGGTCTGGCGGCCCAGGCACACCACGACGCGGCGCACCCCGTCGGCGGCCGGCTGGTGCAGCCAGTCGGGCACGGTGCCGGTGCCGTTGAACGGGACGTAGCCGATCGGCGCGCCCGGCGCCGCGCTCGGGTGGCGCAGCGCGGGCGGGCACGGGTCGAGGAGCAGGGTCGGGTCGGGCAGCCCGTCCAGGCCGAGCCGCTCGGCGGTCCCGTACAGGAAGTTGCGGGCCGAGGCGCGCGAGGGGCCGCTCAGCGGGTCGACGCCCCAGCGGTGCTGCACCGAGGGGATGCCGAGGGCGCCCGCGACGAGCTGGCCCGCCAGCTCCATCTGCTCCGAGATGATCAGGTCGGGCCCCCAGTCGCGGGCGAACTCCAGGTAGGAGCTCACCAGATAGCGGGCGTGGGTTTCCCAGAGTTTGGTCGTGCCCGCCATCTTCTCCGGCGGGGTCGGTCCCATCAGCTCCAACGGGCGTACGCCGTCCGGGAGATGGCGCTGGAGGACGTCCAGGCCGTGGAAGCGGTCGCCGATGTCGACGGCCGAGATCCCGGCGGCGCGGGCCGCGTCGGTGACGTCAGGCTGCGCGGCGACCGTCACCTCGTGACCCGCTCCCCTCAGCGCCCAGGCCAGCGGCACCATGGGGGTGAAGTGGGTGGGGAAGGGGGTGCTCAGCATCAGTACGCGCATCGTCGTCGTCCTCCTCGGACGCTCGGGGGGCCTCGTCGGCCGGTTCGGGGGTGGCGTGGGCGGGGGCGGCGGGCTGCTCGGCCGGGGTCTCGGCCGCCGCGGCCAGGGCGTTCACGTCGACGTCCTTCATGACCAGGGCGGTCACCAGGGCGATCGAGAGGAGTCCGGCGGCCGTCAGGAGCAGCGTGGACGTGGCGTGGGCGAACGCGTCCGTGACCAGGTGACGGTGGACCGCGTCGAGTCCGGTGAGCTGGGCCGCGGCGGTGTCCGGGTCCTTGATGCCCGAGGCTCCCGCGGCCGAGGCGAAGCGGGCGCTGAGCACCGCCCCGAGCACGGTGCCGCCGATGGTGGTGCCCAGCATGGTGGCGAACCGCGAGGTGGTGGTGACCACGCCCAACTGGTCGGCGGAGGCCGCCGATTGGGTCATGAACAGGGCGATCGAGGTGACGCCGCCCAGGCCCACGCCGAGCAGCAGGAGCAGGACGTCGAGTTGCCAGACGGGCGCGTCGGTCACGGTGAGGCCGAGCCCGGCCACCGAGGCGGTCGCCGTCGCCGTCGTCGCCACCAGGACCGACTTGCACTTGCCGGTACGCGCGATGAGCTTGCCCCAGCCGAGGAAGACCAGGACCACGCCGACGGCCAGCGGGATCAGATGCAGGCCCACGGCGTCGAGGGACACACCCCGCACGATGTTCAGGTAGTTGATGAAGAACACCGGCAGGGACAGCAGGGCGAAGCCGCCCACGAACTGGAGGATCGCGGCGGGCCGGAACACCTTGTCCTTGAACAGGGTGAGCGGCATCAGCGGGTCGGCCGCCTTCAGCTGCCGGGTCACGAAGCCGCCGGCCATCAGCACGCCGCCGTAGAAGTAGGGCAGCACCGACCCGGAGAACGAGTGGGTCTCGCCGTACTCCTTGACCCCGAGCAGCAGGGCGCAGGTGGCGGCCGCGATGAGCACCGAGCCGAGGATGTCGACCTTCTGCCGGGTGCCCTTCACCGGAAGGCGCAGCGCCCAGGCCACGCCGATGAGCGCGAGTCCGGCGACCGGCACGTTGAACAGGAAGATCCAGCGCCAGGAGAGGTTCTCGCTGAGGGGGCCGCCGATCATCGGCCCGGCGATGATGCCGGCCGCGATGAGCGCGCCGCCCGCGTTGGAGCGTCCGGCCCGCGACTTGGGCGGGTACAGGGTGGCGATGACGATCAGGGTCATGCTCATCAGGCCGCCGCCGCCGAGCCCCTGGACCGCGCGGAAGACGATGAGCTGGGTGAGGGAGCCGGCGGTCGCGCAGAGCGCGGAACCGGCGAGGAAGGTGGCGAGCGCGGCCAGGTAGACCCGGCGCGGCCCGTAGCTGTCGCTGAGCCTGCCGTACAGCGGCTGCGCGGCCGTCGCGGCCAGCAGATACGCGGTGATCAGCCAGGGGAAGCGGTCGATGCCGTGCGCGGGGTCGAGGTCGCGCACGATGGGCAGCACGGCCGAGGAGATGATCGAGCCGTCGAGCAGGGCCAGCGTCATGATGGCCATGGCGCAGGCGATGAACACCAGGACCTTGACGTCGCTCATGCCGTACGGGTTGGGCTTCTTCTCCTTGGCCTCCTTCTGGGCGGCCGGCTTCTCCGTCGCCGTGCCGCTGGCGGCTCCGGCGGTCACGTCGGTGCTCACGCGAGTACCTCCTGGCGTGTCGTCAACTGTTCGAGCAGGGGGACCGTGTCGGCCGGGGTCGGCATGGCCTCGACCTCCGTCCGCAGGCGCAGCGCGCCCTCGCGGAAGCCGGATTCGGTCAGCAACGCGTGGACGGTGTCGGCGAGTTGGGCGTCGTCGTTCTGGAGCTCGGCGGTGTCCAGGCTGACGCCGGCGCCCGCCGCGGCCACCCGGTCGCCCGCGACGAACGTCTCGTCGAGCTGGGGGAGGACCAGCTGGGGGACGCCGAACGCGGCCGCGGCCAGCGTGGAGCCGGGCCCGCCGTGGTGGACGACGAGGTCGGCGTCCTTGAAGAGCAGGCCCGGCTCGGTCCGGTCGGTGTACGTCATGCCCTCGGGCAGTTCGCCGATCGCGGCGCGGTGCCGGGGCGCCGCCGAGACGACCGCCTCCACACCGCCCGCCGCGGCCAGCGCGTCCAGGACGCGGCGCAGCAAGGGGGCGCCGTCGAGGTCCAGGGTGTAGCCGCCGAGGGCCACCGCGACCCGGCGCCCGGGAACTGCCGTGTAGGTCCAGGGCGTGCCGTCGCCGGTGTGCGGCACGGGGCGGATCGGGCGGGCCGGCGGTGCGTCGGTGCTCGCGAGGGAGGGCGGCGCCGGGTCGAGCGTCAGATCGGGTTCGGGTACGGAGTCCAGGCCGAGCCGCTCGCACAGCGGGCCCAGCCACATCCGGGTCTGGCCGAGCATGAAGGTGCTGGTGGGTGCGGTGCCCCAGCGGTGCCAGACGCTCGGGACGCCCAGCGCCTTGGCGATGACGGGGCCCGCGAACTCCATGTGGTCGCCGAGCACCAGGTCCGGCCGCCACTCACGGGCCAGCTCCAGGTAGTCGTACAGGAAGTAGGGGGCGTGGTTGCGCCACATCTGGGCGGCGCCGTCGATCTGCGGGGCCGGCGGGCGGCCCACCACCTCGATGGGGCGCAGGCCCTTCCGCCGCCGGCCCCGGCGCAGGTCCTGGTAGTGGAAGGCCTCGCCGAACGTGGCGGTCGCCAGGCCCGCCGCCTCGGCGGGCCCGGTCACATCGGGCTGCCCGGCCACGAGCACGTCGTGGCCCGCGTCGGTGAGCGCCCGCACCAGGGGCAGCATGGGCAGGAAGTGCGTGTCGACGGGGGTGGCGATGATCAGTACGCGCATCGGAGGTTCTCCAGGTCACGGACGACGGCGGCGGGGCTCGGCATGGCGGCCATGGTCTCGGCGAGGACGGACGCGCCCTTGGCGATCCGCTCGTCGGCGAGCAGGGTGCGCACGGCCTCGGCCACCTGGGCGGGGTCGTTCTGCGCGTCGGCGGTGCGCAGGGTGAGGCCGGCGTCCGCCGCGGCCAGCAGATCGCCGCCCTCGAACTGGTCGACCAGCTGCGGCATGATCAACTGCGGGACACCGAAACCGGCCACGGTGAGCAGGGTGTTGGCGCCGCCGTGGGTGACCACCGCGTCCGTCGTGTCGAGGAAGCCGTTGAGCGGGGTCGGCGCGATGACGCGCACATTGGACGGGATGGTGCCGAGCTCGTCGACGAACTCCTCCTGCACCGTCATCACCGCCTCGGTCTCCGGCAGGTCACCGAAGGCCTGGACGATGCCGCGGAACATCGGGAGCCCGCCGAGCGAGATGGTCTGGCGGCCCATGGTCACGCAGACCCGCGGCTTGTCGCCGCGCCGGCGCAGCCAACCGGGCACCGAACCCGCGCCGTTGAACGGGATGTGCCGGATGGGGGCGCCGGCCGGGGCGCCCTCCACGAGGAGCTGCGGCGGGGCCGGGTCGAGCAGCAGATCGGGCCTGGGCAGGCCGCCCTCGATGCCGAGCCGTTCACAGGTGCCCTGGAGCAGGTCCTCGGCGGTGGCCCGCATCAGGTGGCTCATCGGGTCGACGCCCCAGCGGTGCGAGACCACCGGGATCTTGTGGACGCCGCCGATGAGGCAGGCGGCCCAGTCGAAGATCTCCGAGATGACGAGATCCGGCTTGAACCGGCTCGCGACCTCCAGGTACTTGGGCGCCATGTAGCGGGTGTGCAGCACCCACACCCGGGAGCCGATCATGGTCATCTTCGGGGTGAGCGGGCCGACGATCTCGATGGGCCGCTTGTCGGGGGGCAGCGGCGGGCTCAGCAGGTCCTTGCCGAAGAACTGCCGCCCCACGGAGACCGTGTTGAGTCCCGCGGAACGCGCCATCGGGATGATGTCGGGCTGCCCGGCGACCAGCACCTCGTGCCCGGCGCCGCGCAGCGCCCAGGCCAGCGGCACCATGCAGGTGAAGTGGGTGGACTCGGGGCTGCTCAGGATCAGTACACGCATGAGGTGTCCTTGGAGGTGAGGGAGGCGGCGGGGGCTTCGGCCGGTGCGCCGGGGCCGCGGCGCAGGCCCTCGGTGTAGGCGGTCACCACCCGGTCGGCGATCTCGGCCGGTATCCGGTCGGTGCGTACCGAGGCGGTGATCAGGGCGCCGTCCGCGGTGGTGCGGACATCCAGCTCCAGCTCGGTGAACATGGTGGGTGCGCCGATGCGCGACAACTGGGCGGTGCAGTGGGCGAGTTCGAGGCGTGGGTCCGGGTCGTCCTGCATCAGGAAGCTGGGCATCGGGCGCAGCGACTCGCCGCCGCCGGTCAGCACCACGGTGCGGGCGAGGCGGGCGCCGCCGGTCTCCTGGGCGGCCAGCGCCTCGTCGACATGGGAGACGGCCTGTTCGAGCAGGCCCGAGCCGTCGTCCTTGTGCGGCGGCCAGAAACGCAGGAACAGCAGGTCGACCCGGCAGGTGACGGCGCCGGCGAGCACCTCGCTGCCGCGCCGGGCCACCGGGACCTTCACCGCGATGTCCTGCTGGCCGGTCAACTCGCGCAGCACGAGGCCGAACTGGGCCGCGAGCAACGCGAAGCGGGTGGTGCCGAGGGTGCGGGCCCGCTCGTCCCAGCGGGCGAGTTCGGCCCGGGTCACGGTCAGCGCGGGGGAGTAGCCGGGACCGGCGTTGAGGTCGTTGTCGGCGCGGCCCGGCAGCTCCAGGGGCTCCTGGAGTTCCAGGTGGTCCTCCCAGTACTCCGCCTGCGCCGCCAGGTCCACCCGGGAGATCACCCGGCGGTGGTCGGCGGACACCTCGGCGAGGGTCGGCGCGGGCGCCGGGAAGGCGGGGGCACGGCCCGCGCGCCGGGCGGCGTAGGCCAGCGACAGATCCCGGGCGAGCACCGTCTCGGACGCCCCGTCGAAGGCGACATGGTGGGCGACCAGCCCGAACAGGGTGCGCCCGGTGTCCTTCGCGCGTACGGCGGCGCACCGCCACACCCGCGCCTCGCGCACGGCGAGCGGGGTGAACGCCGCCGCCAGCCAGGCGGTGACCGCGGCCCCCTCGTCGGGGGCGTCGGACAGCCGGAGCACCTCGGCCCCGGCCGGACGGTCCGGCACCACCGCGTACCCGATCTCGTTGTCGCGGATCAAGTACCGCGCGTGCAGGGCCTGATGGCGCCCGTGGACGTCACCGGCCGCCGCCGCGAGGGCGTCCAGGTCGAGCGGGCCCTCGATCCACCAGGTCATCCGGCACAGCCCGCCGAGCCCGTCCTTGTCGTGGGCGGCGGCGAACAGGAAGCCGGACTGCTCGGGCGGCAGCAGGATCTCGCCGGGCGCGAGGCCCGGCACCGGGGCGTCGGCGGCCCGCGCGGAGCGCGCGGTGGCGTCCAGCCAGGCGGCGAGCCGGCGCACGCTCGGGGTGCGGAAGATCTGCGAGGGCTGGACGGCCGCGCCGAGCACCGCGTCCAGGTGCTGGCACAGGCGGGCCGCCTCCAGGGAGCTGCCGCCGAGCTCGAAGAACGACACGTCGCCCGGCACCCGGTCGAGGTCGAGCACCGAGGCGAACCCGTCGGCGACCAGCGCCGCCGTGCCCTCGAACGACTCCTGCGCCGCCTCGGAACGGTCGTGCTCCGGGCGGATCTGGGCGGCCAGCGCGCGCCGGTCGATCTTGCCGTTCGCCAACTGGGGGAACTGGTCCAGGAGATGGACGCGCCGGGGCACCAGATACTCGGGAAGGAGCGCGACGAGCCGCTCGCGCAGCGCCTCGGGCCCGGTGCCGTCCTCGCTCCGCGTGTAGAACAGGGCGAGCCCGTGGTAGGAGCCGTCGGGCTTGGGCATCGGCACGACCGCGGCGCCGGTCACCGTCGCCACCCGCTCCACGGTGCGCTCCACCTCGGCGGGCTCGATCCGATGTCCCCGGATCTTGATCTGGCGGTCGCCGCGGCCGGTGTAGTGGAAGACGCCCGCCGCCGAACGGTGACCCAAGTCGCCCGTGCGGTACAGGCGTTGGGGTCGGCCCTCGATCTCCACCGTGACGAAGACCTCCGCGGTGAGGTCCGGGTTGCCGAGGTAGCCGAGGGCGAGGCCCGGGCCGCCCAGGCACAGCTCCCCGGTCTCGCCGGGAGCACACCCCCGGGTGCCGTCCAGGACGTACACATCGGTGTGCGCGAGCGCGCGGCCCAGTGGGATGCCGGCCGGGTCGTCGCAGTCCTCGGGGCGCACCGGGTGCCCGGTGACGACCGCCCCGCACTCCACGGGCCCGTACACGTTGAGAAGCCGGATGCCGGGGTGCTCGGCGAGGAAGGCGCGCACCCGGGTCGGGGCGGCCCGCTCGCCGCCGATGGACAGCCACTTCATCCCCGCGAAGGCGCCCACATCGGTGGTGACCAGCATGTTGAAGAGCTGCGTCGTCATGAACGCCGCGTTCACGCCCTCCTCGGCGATCAGCGCGCGCAGGGTGCGCGGCACCAGCACCGTCTCGTCGAGGAGCACCGTGCGGCCGCCGGTCAGGAGCATGCTCCAGCAGTCGAGCGCGAAGCCGTCCCAGGTCGGCGGGGCGGTCTGCGGCATCACGGTGCCGGGACCCAGCTCGGCGTAGAAGTCGTCGCCGTCGAAGAGGCGCACCACGTTCTCGTGGCTGGACACCACGCCCTTGGGGGTGCCGGTGGAGCCGGAGGTGAAGAACACCGAGCAGGCGTCCGCGCCGTCCACCGCGACCGGCGCCGGGGCCAGACCGCGCGCCGCGGTGACGGCGAGGTCCTCGGCGGGCGGTGTCCACACCGGCACCGGCCAGTCGCCCTCCACGCCGGTCACCAGGAGCGGCGCGCCGAGCTGGCCGATCACCGCCTCGAGCCGGTCGACGGGCCACCGGGCGTCCAGGAACGAATAGGCCGCACCGCACTTGAACAGCGCGATCAGCACCGCGATCAGCGGGGTGCCGCGCTCCATGAGCACCGGCACCAGGTGCCCCCGGCGCACGCCGTGGGCCTGGAGCAGCGCCGCGTAGCCGTCGGACGCGGCGTCGAGCTCGCGGTAGGAGACGCCGGACCCGCGGTGGGAGACGGCGATCGCCTCGGGGAAGCGGCGGGCCGCGTCCTGGAACAGGCCGTGCATGGTGGCGCCCCGCACGAAGCGGTGGTGCGTGCCCGTCGTGGGCTCAAGGAGTACGGTCATCGTCTTCCTGTCTCCTCAGGTGTGGGTACGTCCGTACGACCGGCTCTCACGCACTCCTCCAGGAAGCCCACGAGCTGGTCGGGGGTGGGCATCCGGTCGGTCTCGGCGCGCAGCGCGCGGGAGCGCTCGCGGTAGGAGGGGCGGGTCAGCAGGTCCTGGACGGCCGTGCCGACCGCGCCCTCCTCGGCGTCGGCGGGCAGCGCGGTGCCCGCGCCGGACGCGCGGACCAGATCCGACCAGTGCTCCTGGAAGGCGTTGCGCGGCAGCAGGAGCTGGGGAAGGCCGTGGGTGACGGCGATCAGGCCGCTGCCGACGCCGCCGTGGTGGACGAGCGCGTCGCAGTGCGCGAGCAGCACGTCCAGCGGGAACGACTCCACCATCCGTACGCCGTCCGGGAGTTGACCGGCGCCCGCCGCCTGCTCGGGGGTGACGGCGAGGACGACATCGGTGTCCAGGGCGAGCAGCGAGCGGACCACGTGGTCGCGCACCTCGTCCAGGGCGGAGGTGGTCACCCCGCCGGTGACACAGACCAGCGGGCGCCCCGAGGGGCGCTCCGAGCGCAGCCACCCGGGCAGCGCGGCCGGTCCGGCGAACGGGACGTAGCGCATGTTGGCGCGGCGCACCCCGTGCGGCGGGCGCAGGCCCGGCGGGCACGGGTCGATCCACACCGAGGGGCCCACCACGGGCTCCACGCCGAAGCGTTCGAAGAGCCGGGCGTAGGAGGGGCGCAGCTCCGCCTCGCTCTCGCAGTGCACACCGAGCGAGACGCCCCAGGTGTGCCCGACGGCCGGCACCTTGACCGCGGCGGCGGCCACCAGGCCCGCGGCGGCGGCGGTGTCGTGCACCACGATGTCCGGGCGCCAGAAGCGGGCGAAGTCGACGAGGTCGTCGGTGAGGGTGTCGGCGACGGCGATCATCTTCTCGATGAGCGCCTCGCTCAGATCGGCGTCCAGGACGGCCGCCGAGGCGTTGGCGGCCTTCAACCTGCCCGGCCCCAGGCCGAGTTGGCGGGCCGCGACCGCCCCGGTGGCCGCCTCGTCGCCGACGGGCACGGCCACCAGGCCCGCCCGGGTGACGGGGGCCACGCACTGGGGCCGCACCGCCACCCGTACCTCGTGGCCGGCAAGGCGGCAGGCCCAGGCGAGCGGGATGATCCAGGGGACATGGGCCGGGCCGTGCCCCACGAACAACACGCGCATTCAGTTGCCTCACTCCATCGCGTACGGTCAGTGGCAGGGCAAGGGTGGGGTCACCCGCTCGAATGCGACTCGCGTCCGGTACGAACACGAAAGTGCCCGCAGGGGGAGTCCCTGCGGGCACTTCGGACGCGGTACGGGTCAGGCGCGACGACCGCCCCTGCGGTAGGCGAAGGCGGCGAAGGCCGCGAGCAGCGCCGTCCACAGGGCGAGCACACCGAGGCCGGTGCCGCTGGGCGCGGAGTTGGCGGCCGCGTCCCACGAGAGCTGCGCGTAGCGGTAGACCGGGGTCTCCCGCGACAGCGGCTGAAGCCAGCTGGGCAGCGTGTCGGTCGGCATCATCAGGCCGCCGAGCAGCGTCAGCGTCAGATACGAGACGGTGCCGGCGATCTGCGCGATCTGCGCCTTGAAGAGATAGCCGATGCCGATGCCGAGCATCGCGAGCGGGGCGATGCCGACCCAGAGCAGCAGGAAGATCTCCAGCCAGGTTCCGGCCGAGAGCTCGACGCCCCGGTAGAACTTGCCGATCAGACCGATGACGACGATCGGCAGGATGCCCAGGCAGGTGGCGACGGCGCCGCGGGCGATGACGACCTGCACCGGCGAGAGCGGGGTGAGCCGCAGCTGGCGCAGCCAGCCGAGCGAGCGGTCCTCGGCGATGCCGGTGCCGTTGGTGATGACCACGCCGAGCGCGCCGAACGCGGCCGCGCCGACCATGGCCCGCACCATGGACTCCTGGTCGGGGCCGCCGCCCGCGAGGGTGACGTACAGGCCGACCGGCATGATGAGGCTCATCATGAGGTAGCCGCCGTTGCGGACGAGCCGCAGGATTTCGAGGCGGATGTAACCGAGCATCAGCTGGTCCGTCCTTCCGGAGCGGGCGCGTGGCGCGACTGGTGGGTGAGCGCGATGAAGGCCTCTTCCAGGCCCACGCCCGACACCTCCAGGTCGCTGAAGGCGTCGGCGCGCGACAGCGCGTGCACCGTCGAGTCGGAGTCGCTGGTGCGCAGGTGGATGCGGCCGCCGCGGTACTCCACGGAGCTGACGCCCGGCAGCATGTCGAAGCCGCTCTGGCCGCCGCGCGGCACGAAGCTGACCGTGCGCCCCTCGATCATGGACTTGATCTGCGAGGTGGTGCCGTCGGCGACCACCCGGCCCGAGGCGATGACGACGACGCGGTCGGCGCTGTTGTCGGCCTCTTCGAGGTAGTGCGTGGAGAACAGCACGGTGTTGCCGCGCTCCGCGTACCGCTGCATCGCGGCCCACAGCTCGCGCCGCGACTCCACGTCGAGGGCGGCGGTCGGCTCGTCGAGGACCACCAGGTCCGGGTCGCCGGCCAGGGCGAGGGCGAAGCGCACCCGCTGGGCCTGACCGCCCGAGAGCCGGTCCACGTTGCGACTGGCGATCTTGGTGAGTTCGGCGAGGTCCAGGATCTCCTGGAGCGGCAGCGGCTTGCGGTAGGTCTGGCGCACGAAGTCGACCAGCTCGCGCACCG
Source organism: Streptomyces sp. ASQP_92 (assembly GCF_025399895.1). Classification (GTDB taxonomy): domain Bacteria; phylum Actinomycetota; class Actinomycetes; order Streptomycetales; family Streptomycetaceae; genus Streptomyces. The sequence continues at coordinate 540,639 of NZ_JAODUA010000001.1, forward strand.
ACACCCGGGGAATCATCTTCCCCTCCTGGAGCATGGCCCCCAAGTGCCCGGCGCGCATGGCCAGTTCTGGCTTCTTGCCGAAGACCTCGATGTGGCCCTGGTCCGGCGGGAACAGGCCGAGGAGCATGTTGATGGTGGTGGACTTGCCGGCGCCGTTGGGGCCGAGGAGCGCGACCGTCTCACCGCGGTGGATCGTCAGATCGATCCCGTCGACGGCGCGGACGCCGCCGTACTCCTTGACGACATCCTTGAAGACGACCGCGGGCGGGCCGTGCTGTTCTGCCATGGGGGGTGGCACCTGTTCCCTTTCCTGTGTGAGTGGACGCATGTCAGATCAGCCCTTCCAAGGTGTGGACCAGTTCCGTGGGGCCTGGCAGGCATTCGATCTCCGCGCGTACGTCGAGCGCGGCCTTGCGGTGACGTTCGTCCTGGAGGAGGCCCTTAAGGGCGTCACGGACGAGCTGGGGGTCGTGCTGCTCGGCCTCGGTGGCGAGGCTGATGCCGCAGCCGGACTCCTGGACGAGCCGGCCGGTGGTCTGGAGGAAGGGCTTGTCGCCGGGCAGTACCAGTTGCGGGACCGCCGAGGCGAAGGACGTCATGCTGGTCCCGCTGCCGCCGTGGTGGATGGCGAGCGCCGTGTGGCGCATCACCGGGCCGATCGGGAAGCGGTCGACGACCTTCACCGAGGACGGGATGCCGGCGAGCGCCGCGTGGTACTGGGCGTCGATCGGGAACAGCACGTCCAGGTCCTGCTCGACGCAGGCGTCCAGGACGTGGCGGAAGCCCAGCGGCAGTTCGCCCGTCTCGGCGAGGACCCGGCCGTGCCACATGCCCAGGCAGAGCAGGGCCCGGGGCCGCGCGGGCCGCTGGACCGCCCAGTCGGGCAGTTCGGCGGTGCCGCAGTACGGCACGTACCGCGAGAGCAGGCCCGGGGTGTTGTCGCCCTCGGGGAGCAGGGAGGCCGGGCTCGGGTCGATGATCAGCGCCGGGTCGGGGAAGCCCTCGGCCCCGAACTCGGCGCACAGGTCGTGGAGTTGGACCTTGGCCTGGCTCAGCAGGGGGCTGGTGAAGTCGTCCGGGCCCCAGCGGTGGATGACACCGGGCACCTTCAGGGCGCCGGCGACGACGAGCCCGCCGAACTCCACCGGGTCGGTCACCACCAGGTCGGCCTCCCAGGACCGGCCGAGCGTCACCAGGTCGTCGATGTAGCCGCCGAGCCGGGTGCGCCAGCGCTCGCCGACCGCGTCCCACTCGGAGTCGGCGCGGCGGTCCATGCCGGCCCGGTCGGGCATCGCCACGGCGCCGGGCCGGGTCAGCCGCTGGCGGGTCTCGCCGCCGCCGACCAGCCGGGTGTCGAGGCCGGCCGCGGCCGCGAACTTCACGAGCTCGGCGTCACCGGCCACCAGCACCTGGTGGCCGGCGGCGCGCAGCGCCCACGTCAGCGGCACCATCGGCACGATGTGGCTGGGTACCAGTGCGGTCACCAGGACGCGCATGTCTCCTCCTGGGCGGTCGCGGCAACAAGGGCTTCGAGATCGGTGACCAACTGCTCCACCGGTGGGCAGGCAAGGACCGAGCGCCGCACGGCGGCCGCGCGCAGCCGGAAGGAGGGCTCGGTGAGCAGCCGCTCCAGGGCCTCGGCGACCGTCTCCTCGGTCACCCAGTAGGCCGGCACGCTGAGGCCGCTGCCGACGTCGGCGACGTGCTCGGCCGAGTTGGGCTGGTCGTCGTACATCGGCGTGACGAGCATCGGCGTACCGCTGCGCAGGCCCTCGCGGATGCTGCTGTGGCCGCCGTGCGTGATGAACACGTCGGCCGCCTCCAGGAGCACGTCCTGCGGAACCCACTCGGTGATCAGGCGTACGTGCGCGGGCACGTCGCCGAACTCGTCGGGGTCGCGGCCCACGCCGATCGAGACCAGGGCGGTGCAGTCGAGCCCGGACACCGCCTCGATCACGGCGTGCAGCACCTCGTCGGACTTCCACGGCATGGACGGCGCCATGGTGCCGATCGAGGCGTACACCACCGGCTTGTCGTCGGGCAGTTCGGCGAGCCAGGGCAGGGCCGTGTCGTCGCTGCGGTAGGGCGCGGTCTGGCGGTAGTGGCGCAGGGTGCGCGGGTCCAGGTCGTCGCCGGTGCACTCGGCGGGCAGCCAGCTGATCAGGCCGTGCCGGTAGGCGCAGTTGTCCTGCGCCGCCTCGGGCAGGCCGAGTTCGGCCCGCAGCGCGTTCAGCGGGGCGTGGGTGACGGCGGGCGGCAGCAGATGCGTCGAACCGCCGGCCACCGCGATGTGCGGGATGCCGAGCTTCTCCGCGGCGAGCAGACCGCCCATCTCCTCGCCCTCGCGGACGATCAGGTCGGGCTGCCAGTCGGCGGCGATCGCGAGGATGTCGCGGGCCGCGGCCAGGGCGGGCGGCCCCAGCACACAGCGCACCAGACCGTCCTCGTACGCTTCCTGGTCGCCGCGGAACAGCGGCAGTGCGATCGCCTCGATGCAGAACGGGTCCTTGGACCAGTCGAACCCCGCCGGGAAGAACGGGAGTCCGTACCTCTCGCTCTCCTCGCGCATGGACTCGTCGTCGGCCACGGCGACGGTGTGCCCGGCCCGGACGGCTGCCTGGGCCAGGGGGATCAGCAGACGCAGATGCGACTTGCCCGCATGGGCGGTGAACAGGATGCGCACGGCGGGTCTCCGATTGGGGGGTGGGAGCGGCCCCTTGAGGGCCGCCCGTCGGTCATGCCCCAGAGCGTGACGGCCTCCACTCGATTCGGACTCGAGCCGCCCTTGGCCGGGCTTTCCCCTGCCGCACTCAAGTCCGATTCGAGAGGCGGTGGCGACCTTGGGCGCATGCCGTATGCCCGAAGGATTCGACCGAACCGCCGAACAGGGGAGTAGCTGGATGCGTTGGAACGAGATCTATGTCGCCTCGCTCGGCAGCTGGCTGCCCGAGCCCGTCCCGGTGGCCGAGGCCGTCGCGGCCGGGGAGTGCGGCCAGGAGTGGATCGACGACTTCGGGTACGAGTCCGTGCGGATCGCCCGCGAGAGCGAGGAGGAGGGCTGGACCGCGCCGCCGGACATGGCGGTCGCCGCCGGCCGCACCGCCCATGAGCGCTCCGGCCTGAACAAGTCCGCGTACTCGCTGCTCCTGCACGGCAGCACCTGGTTCCAGGGCCTCGACATCTGGCCCGCCGCGTCCTACATCGCCAAGCGGACCGTGGGCGCCACCGTGCCGGGCCTGGACGTGCAGCAGCGCTGCAACATCGGCATCAGCGGGCTCGACCTGGCCGCCGCCCACCTCACGGTCGGCTACGGCAAGGGCAGCGCGGTCATGCTCACCACCGCCGACCGCTTCGGCGGCCCCGGCGCCGACCGCTGGCAGCTGCGGCACGGCAACGCCTACGCCGACGGCGCCACCGCGACCATCCTGTCCACCGAGGGGGGCTTCGCCCGCCTCGTGGCCACCGCGACCGTCGCCGACAACTCCCTTGAGCCGATGGCCCGGGGCGACGAGGGGTTCGGCCCCGTCTCGCGCGCCGCCGAGCGCCAGATCGACCTCACCGCACGCGGCGACGCCCACAAGGCCGTCAGCGACGAGACGATGACCAACATCCGGTTCGGCAAGGTGATGCAGGAGGCCAAACAGGCCGTCCTGGACGACGCGGGAATCGGGATCGACGACATCGCGTACGTCATCATCCCCTCCACGGGCCGTATCAAGGGCCCCTTCCAGATCCACCACCTGCTGGGTGTGGACGAGTCCGAGACGACCTGGGAGTTCGCCCGCCGCAGCGGCCACATCGGCGCCGGCGACTGGGCCGCGGGGCTCGAAAACCTGCTGCTCACGGGCGAGTTGAAGCCCGGCGACCACGTCATGCTCTACGGCGGCGGAGCCGGCTACACCATCACCACCGCCGTGCTGGAAATCCTTGAGATCCCGGCCTGGGCCACACCCGCCGCGGCCTGAACGAGCCGCCCGTCACAAGGAGTTGGCACATCCCATGGAGATAGTCGGCAGGGGCTTCCTGGCCGGACACCTGGCAGGCATCGCCGATCACCACCGGGACGTGGTGGCGCTGGCCGCCGGGGTCTCGGCCGCCGGTGACATCCCGCCGGAGCAGTACACCCGGGAGTCCAAGCGCCTGTACGAGGTGCTGCGGCACTGCGAGAAGACCGGCAAACGCCTGGTGTTCTTCTCCACCGCGTCCGCCGGGATGTACTCGGTGCCCGACGCCTCGCCCGGTCGCGAGGACGGCCCGGTCTACCCGGCGACCCCGTACGGGCGCCACAAGCTGTCCCTCGAAGCGGTCGTCAAGTCCTCGGACGTCGAGTACCTGATCCTGCGCCTGTCGCACGTCGTCGGCTTCCACCAGCCGGCCCACCAGCTTCTGCCCGCCCTGGTACGGCAGTTGATGGACGGGCGCATCCAGGTCTACCGCGGCGCGCAGCGCGACCTCATCGACGTCGAGGACGTCATCAAGATCGTGCACACGCTGCTCGTGGACGGCCGCACCCGCGACGTCGTCAACGTGGCCTCGGGCCACGCCCCGCGCATCGAGGACATCGTCACGCACATGGAGCACCTGCTCGACACCCGTGCCGAGAAGTCCTATGTGGAGGCGTCCGGCGCGCAGCCCGTCTCCATCGACAAGCTCTGCCGTCTCGTGCCGCCGGTGTACGGGCTCGGCTTCGGACCCGACTACTACCGCGGCGTCCTCGACAAGTACGTCCACGCCTATGCGCACCAGCCCGTCACCGCGTAACCCCTCCAACCCAAGAAGCGGAAGGTACACCCCATGAGCGAGAACAGCCCCGTCGTCGCGGTCGCCCACTTCGTCCTCAAGGACAAGCACAAGGCGAAGGGCGCCGAGTTCGAGAAGGCCTACCTCAAGTACAAGGACGCCGTCGCCGCCAAGGACGGCCTGCTGCGCACCGCGCTGCTGCGCGGCATCAAGGAGCCCGACAACTTCGTCATCCTCACCTGGTGGCGGGATGCCGACGCGCACCGCACCGTCGTCGGCGACTGGCAGTTCTTCACCGCCGTCTCCAGCCGCTTCGTCTACCTCGCCTCCATCACCAGCGTGCACGGCCCGGTCCTGGCCGGCCAGAACGCGGCCGACGGGCTCGGCGGGACGGCCGTGCCGGCCGCGGACGCGGCGGTCGCGCTGACCACCTTCACCCTGCGCGAGGGCGCCGACCAGCAGGCCTTCGAGGGCTCCTTCCTCGGTCATCTGTCGTTCGTCAAGGGCCACGAGGGCTTCCTCGGCCACCAGCTCGTGCACTCCAACCGGGAGACCGGCGCCTACGTCAACATCGGCTGGTGGAGCGGCCCCCAGGCCTATCTGCCGGTGCTGCGCAGCCCCGAGATGGCCGCCGACGCGGCGATCATGGCGGTGCACGCCGAGGTCAAGGGCGGCCTGTACACCGCGGTCGTCGACTCGGCCCGCACCGAGGTCGCCGTCTGAACCACCGCACACCAAAGGCGGGCCGGGTCCTTCAGGACCCGGCCCGCCTTTCGTGTCACGAGGTTCAGCGAGCGGTGAAGAGCTCGTCGGCCACCTCGATCGCGGGGTTGCCGAATGCGATGGTGCGCAGCACCTTGCGGTAGATCGGGGTGTGCTTGACGACGGCCGCCAGCTTGGGGCGCACCCGGGTCGCGAACGTACCGGTCGACAGCATCGCCTTGGACTGCATGCCCTGGAGCCGCATCATCGTCGCGATGTCCGGCGCCCGGCGCTCCTCGAACCGGGACAGGAACGCGGCGCTCGCGTCCTGGCGGCCGACCGCCTCGACGAGCAGCGGGTGCAGCACGACCGCGTCCTGCACCGACAAGTTGATGCCCTGCGCGCCGATTGGGCTGTGCGTGTGCGCGGCGTCGCCCATCAGGACGAGCCCGTCGTCGGCCCAGCGCTCGGCCCGCCCGGAGAACACGTCGAGCAGGCTGAGATCGCGCAGCGAGGTGATCTGCTCGTCGATCAGGTCCGCGTACTCCGGCACCGCCTTCGCCAGCTCGGCCTTGACATGAGCAAGGCCCTGGGAGACGACGTGCTTGTAGCCGCCGTGCGGCAGCGTCCAGCCGACCTGGATGCGGTCGGGCCAGGAGCCGTAGGCGAGGGCCGGGCTGGTGCCCGCGCTCCTGAACACCCGTACGTCATGGCTGACCTGGGGCGTGCGGCTGGTCAGCTTGAACCAGAGCACGTCCTGGTCGAAGGCCTCGCTGCGGCCCGCCTCGATCCCGGCCAGCCGGCGCACCTTGGAGAACCGCCCGTCGGCGCCGACCACGACGGTGCTGTGGAAGACGTGCCCGTCGGCGGCGACCCCGGTGATCCGCCCCCGCTCGTCCCGTACGAGCGCGTTGACCCGGCAGCCGTCCACGTACTCGAAATCGGCGAACTCCCGGCAGTGTGCGAGGAGTTCGGACAGGAGATGGGACTGCGGAATGGACAGGAGGTGGTCGTAGGGGGCGGGCAGAGCCCGGTAGTCGATGTCGAGCAGCACCCGGTCCCGCTCCACCAGACGGAAGCGGTCGTGCTCGTGGCAGCCGCGCGCGCGGGCCCCGGCGAGCACCCCGAGCCGGTCCAGGACCGTCATCGCGCCCGGCTGGAGGATCTCGCCGCGGAACTCCCGCTGGTGCGAGCGGGAACGCTCCACCACGGTCACCCGCACCCCCGACTTGAGCAGCAGCAGAGCGAGGGTCAGGCCGGCGGGGCCCGCCCCGACGACGCACACGTCACTGCGGTGCTCCTCGTCGGCGCGGGCCCCGGCACGGACCTCCTCGGCGGCCGCGGTCATCGCTGCCCCGCCAGCGCGAGCGCCGCACGCACGTCACCCGCGGCGCGTTCGAGCACCCGGTCGCGGCCGTTGGACGCCACCGCGAGCACGTCCGCCGTCACCGAGACCCCGCCGGGCGCCGCCGCCAGACGCCAGCGGCGCCGGTAGAGCTCGGCCGGCTCGGGCGGCGTGAGCAGCTTCTGTACGAGGGTGTGGCCGCCGTGCTCGATCTGCACGGCCGGGGCGCCGTCCTGGGTGCCGAACCAGGCGCTCTCCTCGCCCTCGCGGGCGGGCAGCGCGGCCAGGAGCCGGGCGTGCGCCTCGGTCACCGAACCGGCGAGCACCACGCTGTCCTCGACCCGGATCACGTCCGACGTCAGCGAACTGGGCTGCTCCGTCTTGGACTTGAGGGTGCGCATCTGGAGACCGCCGTGCCGGTCGAGCTCGCCCGCGGTCTCCTTCGGGTCGGCGTCGGTGGTGAACCAGTGCCCGGACACCACCCGGCAGCCGCCGTCGGGCCGGGGCAGGAAGTCCCAGGTGCCGCCGAGCTCCTTGATCGGGCCCACCGAGCCCTGCTGGGTGAAGTCCATGCGCAGGGCCACCGGGTCCAGGGTCCGCCGGGACGTCCAGACGCGCAGACCGCCCTCGGGGCCCGGGCGCACCGCCCAGAACTTCACCTCGTCGTCCTGCCCCTGCTGGGTCAGGACCTCGGTGTACGCGATCCAGGGGTAGAGCAGCGGCCAGTCGGCCACTTCGGTCAGCGCCCGGTAGACGGTGTCCGCCGGGGCGTCGATCTCGATCCCGGCGCGCGTCCGGTGGATCTCCCTGTCGGTCGTGGAAGTGCTCACAGCAGAACCTCTCAGAGGGTGGCGGGGGAGGGGGCGGCGGCGGCCTTGGCGCGCAGCATGCGGCTCAAGGTGAGCTCGGGATCGGTGACCACGACCGGGCCGAGGGCCGCGTCCACCCGGACGAGCAGCTCGGGGTCGAGCACCGCCTCGGTGGCCGCGAGGTTGCGGGCGATCTGCTCGGGCGCCGAGGCGCCGATGACGGCCGTGGCGACCTGCGCGTTGCGCAGCACCCAGGCCAGCGCGAGCTGCGCCGTCGTCAGACCGGTCTCCTCGGCCAGCTCGCCGACGCGGGCGACGGCCGCCAGGACCTCGTCCGACAGGAAGCGATAGCGCTGGATCGAGACGTCACCGCCCTTGGCGGCCACCGCCCGCGAACCGGCGGGCGCCTTCAGGCCCGGCTTGTACTTCCCGGTCAGCACGCCGCCGGCCAGCGGCGACCACACCATCTGCCCGATGCCGAGCGGCGCGCAGGCCGGCATGACCTCGGTCTCGATGACCCGCCACAGCATCGAGTACTGCGGCTGGTTGGAGACCAGGGGGATGTTCAGCTCACGGGCGAGGGCGGCGGCCCGCTCGATCTCGTCGGCGGCCCACTCCGAGACGCCGACATAGCGGATCTTGCCCGCGGCGACGGCGTCCGCGAAGGCGCCCATGGTCTCGTCGAGCGGCGTCGAGTCGTCGTACAGATGCGCCTGGTACAGGTCGATGTGCCCGGTGCCGAGCCGGCGCAGCGAGGCATCCAGGGACGCGGCGATCCGGGTGCGCGACAGGGCGCCCGGGCCGGGTCCGCCGCCCCTGCCGACCTTGGTGCAGATCACGACGGTGTCCCGGTCGACGCCCGCGAGGGCCCGGCCGAGGTGCTCCTCGGCCCGGCCCTCGGCATACGCGTCCGCGGTGTCGAACGTGGTGATGCCCGCGTCCAGGGCGGCCCGCACACAGGCGGCGGCTGCCCGGTCGTCCAACTGGTTGCCCGCGGTCAGCGAGTTGCCGAACGCGACCCGGCTGACCACCGGCCCCGAGACGCCGAGACGGCGGTACTCCATGGTGAATCCCTTCTGTTTCCGGTCGACTCCCGCCTCCCGGGCCCTCAGGCCCCGGCGGGAGCGAACTCGGCGCGGTTGCCCGCGACATGGGTGGCGGGCACGGTGCGCACCTCGGCGAGAGCGGCCAGCGCCGCGTACTGGGGCAGCCCGGTCGCCGCGAGCGCGGCTTCCGCGTCGCGCCAGCGGCTCAGCGCGGTGAATCCGCCGGGCCGCGCGAACAGCGACTTGGCGAGGTCGGCGGCGACGAAGCCGTCGAGCTCCGCGGCGGCCCGCGCGTGGGCCTGGTAGGCGCCGACGAAGGCCTCGGTGGCGTCGCCCCCGACGGTGAAGGAGTCCACGAACACGACATCGCCGGACTCGCCCGGGGCGCCGTCGAAGCGGGCGACCCCCATCGAGGGGTCCGCCTCCACGGCGACGATCTTGTGGAACTCCTCGGCGTGCTCCTGGAACGTGGCGCTCGCCAGCACCCGCTGGAAGTCCTCGGGCCGCTCCCACCAGCCGAGGTTGACGTACACCTCGGGACGGTCGGCCGAGCGGACCGCCTGGTGCGCGAGGAAGCCGGGCTGTGCGCGCATCCACTCCACATGGGACAGGAAGCGGGCCTCGAACTCCTCGGCGCCGGCCGGGTCGAGCAGGGTGAAGGTGTTGATGACGGTGAAGGACATGCGGTGCCTCTCCGGCTCAGCCCGCGACGGGCAGGCGACTGGTCAACTGCTCGGCCAGGACCCGGCGTTGGATCTTTCCGTTGCCCGAACGCGGGATCGCGTCGAGCGTCATGGCGTCGCGTACGTGCTGGTAGTACGGCAGGGCGTCATTGGCCCGCGCGACGACGTCCGCGAGCGCCTCGGTGTGGCCGTCGGCGAGCACCACCAGGGCGCCCGCGACCGCACCGTGCCCGGCGTCGGCGAGCTCGACCACGACGACATCGCGGACCCGCTCGTCCCGGCGCAGCACGCGCTCCACGTCCGAGGGGGCGACCAGGAAGTTGTCGCACTTGAAGACGTCCTTGAGGCGGTCCACCAGGAACAGCCGGCCGTCCTCGTCGATCCGGCCGACATCGCCGGTGTTCAGCCAGCCGTCGGGCTCCAGACCGGCGCCGTCGGGCCCGCCCGCGTACCCCTGCATCACCTGCGGGCCGCGCAACTGCACCTCCCCGACACCGCCCGGCGCGAGCACCGCGCGCGAGTCGAGGTCGACGACCCGGCACTCGGTCCCGGCGACCGGGGTGCCGACCGAGCCGTGCACCGGCCGGTCGGGGTCGTCGCTGTGGGTCAGCGGGGAGGTCTCGGCGAGCCCGTACCCCTGGAAGACCGGCACCCCGAACCGCCTGGACAGGCGGCGCGCGGCCGGCACCGCGAGGCCCGAGCCGCCCGAGGCGATCCGCTGGACCGACGTCATCGACACCGAGTCCAGATCCGGGTCGGCCGCGAGCCGGGCCAGACGCACGGGCAGGCTGTACAGGATGGTGGCCCGGTGCCGGTTGGCGGTCATCAGCGCCGCGTACGGCTCGGGCGAGGCGCACAGCACCTGGGTGGCGCCCGCCGCGATCGCCGAGTTGAGGTGCATCGGGTGGTAGGTCGGCAGATGGTTCAGGCTGACCGTGTCCCCGTCCAGGCGGTGCGCCTGGGCGATCTGTGCCGCGTTGACCGTCACATTGCGGTGGCTGAGCCGGACCGCCTTGGGCCGTCCGGTCGTTCCGCTGGTGAATTGCAGGGCCGCGGTGTCCTGGGGCCCCTTGGCGTGGGCGGCGAGCGGCGCGTCGGAGGCGAGCAGGTCGAGGCCGTCCGTGCCGGCGCCGATGAGCACGACGTCACGCAGCTCGGGCAGTTGATCCCGAACCTTCTCAAGACGCGCGTTCAGGGCCGGGTCGAGCAGCACCACGCGGGCCCCGCCGAGACCGAGCACATGCAGCAGATCGTCCTCGCGCAGCAGCGGATTGACCACGGCGACGGTGTGCCCGGCCCGCACGGCCGCGTAGTACGCGACCGCGACGTCCGGGTGCAGCACGGTGCCGACCGCCACGACCGACGGCTCGGGCGCCAGCGCCTGGAGCCCGGCGGCCACAGCTGTCACCCGCGCGTCGAAGGCGGCGTAGTCCATCGCGAAGTCGTCGGTGACCACGGCGGCCCGCGCGGGGTGCGCGGCGGCGGCCCGGGACAGCAACTGGTCGAGCCGGTCCGGCACCTCGGGCAGGGTGTCAGCCACGGAGCGCCTCCGCGTAAGTGCGGGCCAGTTTCAGGGTGTTGGTGGAGTTGGTCGACAGCGCGCGGTGCACATAGGCGCGGGCGTCGGCGACGGTCTTGCCCTCGCCGAGGTACTTCTCGATGGTGTCGGTGCGCAGCGCGACCGAGTGGCGGGAGGTGACGTCGACGCCGCCCTCCACCTCGACGATCGTCCAGCGGCCGGTGTGCGCGGTCATCAGACCCGGCACGGTGGTCTGCTTGTAGACGATGCGGTCCGGTGCGAACACGACCCGGATCGACTCCGTGGTGTGCACCGAACCGTCGGCCGTGCTGGTGTCCATCGCCATGACCTGCACACCGGGCTCGTCCTCGGTGAGGTCGAGACGCGCCACGTGCGGCAGCCGCTCGGGCCACAGGTCGGCCCGGTTCAGGAAGTCGAACACATCGGCCGCGTCGGCCTTCATGTGGACGGTGTCGTCGAAGGTGAAGACCAGCTCGTCCAACTGGGCGTGCCGCTCGGCGAGTTCCTTGATGTTGTTCAGCTCGGCCGCGCTGTTGCGGTCCACCGCCTCGTTGATCCACGCCACCGAGTCCGGGGTGTCGTCGACGGCCTCGAAGTCGTGGTGGAGTTCGAGCAGCGAGGTCTCGGCGTCCACGGGGGAGACCACCCAGGCGCCGCCCATGCCCGCCACCGGCGGTGTCGAGACCTCCTGGCGGAAGTCGATCCGCAGGCGCTCCGGGTCGAAGGTGCGGCGCGAGATCCAGTTCTTGACGGCGCCGTTGGCGGTCGCCCAGATGTGGATGCGCTCCGCGCGGTCGTCCTGCTCCAGGTGCTCGACGTGCACATTGGGGCCGAAGTACAGCGGCCACTTGGTGACATCGGCGACGATGCCGTACACGACCTCGGCGGGGGCGGCGACGGCGACGCTGTGGAGGGTGTGGTGCTTCGTTCCGGTCACGGACACGGGAAATTCCTTCTCTGATCGGGGAGTTCGGGGGCCGGCTAGAAGTTGCCGAGGCCGCCGCAGACGTTCAGGGCCTGCGCGGTGATGGACGCGGCGGTGTCGGTGGCCAGGTAGCCGACCAGACCGGCGACCTCCTCGGGGGTGGAGTAGCGCCCCAGCGGGATCTTCGAGGTGAACTTGGCGAGGATGGCGTCCTCGGAGGTGTCGTACGCCTCGGCGTAGCCCTGCCGTACGCGCTGCGCCATCGGCGTCTCGACATAGCCCGGGCACACCGCGTTCACGGTGATCCCGGTCGGGGCCAGCTCGTTGCCGAGCGCCTTGGTGAAGCCGACCACGCCGTGCTTGGACGCGGAGTAGGGGGCGCCGAGCACCACACCCTGCTTGCCGGCGGTGGAGGCGATGTTGATGATCCGGCCCCAGCCGCGCTCCCGCATCCCGCCGGCGTTGAGCACCTCGCGGGTGACCCGGAAGACCGAGTTGAGGTTGGTGTCGATCACGTCGTCCCACACCTCGTCCGACACGTCGGCGGTCACCCCGCCACCGCTGCGGCCGGCGTTGTTGACGACGACGTCCACGCGGCCGTACGCGGTGACGGCGGCGGCCACGAACTCCTTGACGGACTCGGGGCTGCGCACGTCGGCGGTCGCGCCCGACACCTCCAGGCCCTCCTCACGGAGTTCCTTCACGGTCAGCTCGACGGACTCGGCACTGCGCGCGCAGATGAACACCGCGAGACCGGCCTGGCCCAGCGCCCGCGCCGACGCCAGACCGATCCCGCTGGTCCCCCCGGTGATGAGCGCGACCCGGCGCTCGCTGGTGGCCTTGGGCTGAGTCATACGAATCTCCTCGGATGAGTTGGTGTACGCGGCCAACGTGCGCCGGGGCACTCGAACGGGTATCGAGCCGGGCTGGAACCCGAGGGCCGGGCGCGGCCCCCACCGGGGCACCAGTACGGGTCGAGTGGCGGCCCGGATGCTCAGGGGGCAGGAAGATCCAGGAGGAGAGGACCCCCATGAGCGTCACCGAGCTGCCGCAGGCGACCACCGCCGGGCTGTACACGGAGATCCAGCAGTTCTACGCGCAGCAGATGCATCTGCTCGACGACGGCCGGGTCGAGGAGTGGGCCCACACCTTCACCACCGACGGTGTGTTCGCCGCCAACGCGCAGCCGGTGCCGGCGGTCGGCCGCGAGGCCATCACCGCGGCCGCGGCCGCCGCGACCGAGGCGTACGCCAAGGCGGGCGTCCAGCGCCGCCACTGGCTGGGCATGGTCTCGGTCGAGGGCGTCGACGGCGACGTCGTGACGGCCCGCTGCTACGCCCTGGTCATCGAGACCCCGCGGGGTGGGCGGCCGGAGATCAAGGCGAGCACGCTGTGTGTGGACCGGGTGGTTCGGGTGGGGGGTGCCTGGCAGATCCAGGACCGCCAGATCACCCGCGACGACCTGATCTGACCCCCGCCGCTCCCCCCGACCCCGGTCACCCGGGCCTGCCCCGGCCCCCGGTGCCTGGGGCTTCCCCCGGCCCCCCGGCTGCGGGCTTGCCCCTGGCCCCGGTTGCCTGGGCGCCCGGCCCCCCGAGACGAGTGCCCGCACGCGAATCCCCCGGCGTGCGGGCGCTTTCGCGTGCGCGGCGGGGGTGGGGCAACGTTTTCGCGTGCGCGGCAGGGGGAACCTTTCGGGTGCGGGCCGCGCGCTTCCTGCGCAGTTCCCCGCGCCCCTGAACCCTCTCGATCCTGCGGGCCGTGGTCGCTTTTCGCGCAGTTCCTCGCGCCCCTGAACCCTCTCGATCCTGCGGACCGTGGTCGCTTTTCGCGCAGTTCCCCGCGCCCCTAAGAAAACCCGCCTTCGCCTGCGGGCTGTGTGTGGCTGGTCGCGCAGTTCCCCGCGCCCCTAACTACTCGGTGCGGGGCAGCGCAGGGCACCTCAGCCCGTCCGGCGTTTGAGGACGAGCGCCGTTCAGGCGCGAACGGGGTCTGGGGCGGAGCCCCAGGAGGGCCGGAACCATCCAACCCCCGTCACGGGCGGGTGGGTGGGAAAACGTCCCGGGGTCTGGGGCGGAGCCCCAGGGGGGCCGGGGCCTGACAACCCCCCGCGCGGGTCGGTGGGTGGGGAAACGCGTCCCGGGGCACGACGACGGCTGCCGCACGCCCGTGGGGGGTGCGGCAGCCGAGGGGGCCCGGGGCCCGGGAGGGGTTACGCCGCCGCCGTCGCAGACGACAGGCACTCGTTGATGAACGACAGCAACACCCGAGGCGTCGACGCCTCCGCAACCGTGTCGTCGGACAGCTGGATCTGATAGTCCCGCTCGATGACCCCCGTCACCTGAAGGATCGCCAGCGAGTCGTACCCGAGGTCGTCGAACGGCACGTCCAGAACGTCCCCGTCCAGATCGACCCCCTCGCCGACACCCGCGCACTCACGCAGCAACGTGGTCAGTTCCTTGAGATTCATGAAGCTCGCCTCTCTCAATCCTCAATGACAACAGTGGAGTTCAGTTCGCCGCGGTCACCACGGCCGCGGCGTTGAAGCCGCCGGTCCCGCGGGCCAGGACGAGTGCGGTGCGTACGGGCCCGCGCCGGGCCTCGGTCACCAGGTCGAGCGTGTCGGCCGCGACCGGGGAGGTGACATTGACGGTCGGCGGGATCACCGCGTCCCGGATGGACAGCAGCGCCGCCGCCAGGTCGAGGGAGGCGCCACCGGCCGACAGCCGGCCCGTCATGGTCTTCGGCGCCGTCACCGGCACACCGCGGGGGCCGAACAGCGCGGTGAGCGCGGCCTCCTCCTGGCGGTCGAGCTCGGGCACCCCGGACGCGTCGGCGAAGACCACATCCACGTCGGACGCGCTCAACCCGGCCTCGGTCAGGGCGAGTTGGGCCGCACGGCGCAGGCCCGGCTCGCCGCCGCGACCCGGCGCCGGGTCGAACGTGGCGGCGTACCCCGAGAGCCCGCCGTAGATCCGGGCGCCGCGCTCGCGGGCCGCCTCGGCGTCCTCCAGGACGAGGATGGCACCGCCCTCTCCGGCGACGTAACCGCTGGCCTCGGTGTCGAAGGGCAGGAACGCGCGCGCCGGGTCGGCGACCGGGCTCATCCGGCCGCCTGCGAGCTGCGCGGTCCAGCCCCAGGGGCAGACCGCGCCGTCCACGCCGCCGGTGACGATGAGCTTGCTGCCCTTGCGCAGCTGGCGCCGGGCCTGGGCGACCGCGTCGAGGCCGCCCGCCTGCTCGGTGACCAGGACGCCGCTGGGCCCGCGCAGCCCGTGCCGGATGGAGATCTGGCCGGTGTTGACGGCGTAGAACCAGGCGTACGACTGGTACGCGGAGACGTACTGGCCGCCCTTGCTCCACAGCGCCTGGAGCTCGCGCTGGCCGAACTCGAAGCCTCCCGCGGAGGCCGCGGTGACCGCGCCCGCCGAGTACGGCGGCATCTCGGCCACGTCCGCGCCGGAGTCCTCAAGGGCCTCCTTGGCGGCGGTCAGGGCGAGCCGGGTCATGTGGTCGGTCTGCGGCAGCAGCCTGCTGGGAATGTGCTCGGCGGCGTCGAAGCCGGGCACCTCGCCCGCCAGCGTCGCCGGATAGCCGGAGGCGTCGAAGCGGGAGACCGGGCGGATGCCGCTCTCGCCGGCCACCGTCGCCTCCCACCAGGCTTGTGTACCAAGCCCGTTGGGGGCGGTGACGCCGATCCCGGTGAACACCGCGGTGGCGGAGCGCACCGCCGTACGTTCGAGCAGCTCGCTCGTCATGCCGTCTTCCTCCGCTCGGGCTTGGTGAGCACGATCGCGCTCTGGAATCCGCCGAAGCCGCTGCCCACGCTGAGCACCGTGTCGATGGCGCGCTCGCGGGCGTGGATCGGTGTGTAGTCGAGGTCGCACTTGGGGTCGGCCTCGTGCAGGTTCGCGGTGGGCGGCACCATGCCGTGCTCGATGGCCAGCGCGGACGCGGCGACCTCCAGGGAGCCGATGGCGCCGAGCGAGTGCCCGATCATCGACTTGATCGACGAGACGGGCGTGTTGTACGCGTGGTCGCCGAGGCTCTTCTTGAACGCGGCCGTCTCGTGCCGGTCGTTCTGGAGCGTGCCCGAGCCGTGCGCGTTGATGTAGTCGATGTCGGTGCCCGGGATGCCGGCCTCCGCGAGGGCGGCGCCGATGGCCTCGGCCATCTCCGCGCCGTCGGCCCGCAGCCCCGTCATGTTGTACGCGTTGGAGCGCGAGGCGAACCCGGCGACCTCGGCGTAGATGTGCGCGCCGCGCGCCACGGCCTGCTCGTACTCCTCCAGGACGAACACCGCGCTGCCCTCGCCGAGGACGAAGCCGTTGCGCGACTTGTCGAAGGGGCGCGAGGCCGTCTCCGGCTCGTCGTTGCGGTTCGAGGTGGCCTTGATGGCGTCGAAGCAGGCGACCGAGATCGGCGAGATCGGCGCCTCGGTGGCCCCGGCGATCATGACGTCGGCGCTGCCCTCGCGGATCAGCTCGACGGCGTGGCCGACCGAGTCCAGGCCCGAGGTGCAGCCGGTGGAGACCACGGCGGTGGGACCCTGCGCGCCGAACTCCCAGGCCACCTCGGCCGCGAACGAGCTGGGCACGAAGTAGTCGTACAGGTGCGGCACGGCCCGCTCGTGGTCGACGAGCCACTCGGCGCCGTTGTTGCTGACCGCCGCGTACTCGTAGTCGAGCCCGGTGGTCGCGCCGACCGCGCTGCCGATGGTGACGCCGGTACGGAACGGGTCGAGGCCGGCCATGTCCAGACCGCTGTCCGAGACCGCCTCACGGGCGCCGACCAGAGCGAACTGGGCCGCCCGGTCCAGGCGTCCCGCCTGCTCCTCGGTGAGCCCCTGGGCCACGGGATCGAAGTCCACCTCCGCGGCGATCTTCGACCGGAAGGCCGAGGCGTCGAAGAGCGTGACGGCCCTGGTCGCGGTGCGTCCCGCGGTCAGCAGGGACCAGTACTCCTTGGTGCCGACGCCCCCGGGGGCGACCACACCGATTCCGGTGATGACTACGCGTCGGCTCACCTGTCCCCCTCGTGGGTCTTGGCCTGGGGGTGCGCCCCGGGAATGTGCAGCACGGCTGCGTCACCTCTCTGATAGGTCCGCTGTGAGATCCGCTGTTGGAAGGAGTCTGGTCCCGCCCTCTTGACGCCTGCTCGACTCACCGCCGTACTCCCCCTGGAGCGACGCCCGCAGCTCGAGCGCCACTTCGCGCAGCAGTTCCGGCACCCCGCGCTCGCGGACGAAGAAGTGGCCGCCGGGCAGTGTCTGGAGCTGGAAGCGGGTCACCGAGTAGTCGGCCCACTCGGCCATCTCCCACAGCGGCGCGATGGGGTCGTCCCGGCCGGCCAGCGCGGTGAGCGGGGTGCCCACCGCCATGTCGGCGTTGACCTGGCAGAGCGCCTCGCCCAGTCGCAGATCGTCCCGGAGCGCCGGGATCACCTGGCGCTGCCACAGCGAACGGTCGCGCCCGGCGGCCGCCGGGGGCGCCGCCTCCAGGTCGACCAAAAGATCGATGAGTTCATGGTCGGGAAGGCGCGCCCCGCGCAGCAGCGTGTTGCGCAGATGCGGCGGCGGTACGGCGCCGATCACCAGGCGGGCCGGCGGCAGCAGGCCGTCGTCCTCCAGGGTCCGGGTCAGCGCGTGCGCGACGAGACCGCCGAGGCTGTGCCCGTACAGGAGATAGGGCCGGTCGAGCAGCGGGGTGATCAACTCCCGCAGTTCATTCATGAGTTCGGTGGCGTCGGTGATCCGGGCCTCCTTGGCGCGCGGGCCGCGGCCCGGGAGCAGCACCGGGACCACCTCGGCCGTGTCGCCCAGGATCCTCTGCCACTTGGCGAAGGAGGAGATCCCGGCGCCCGCGTGGTGGAAGCAGAACAGCCACGGCGTCACGGTGTCCTCGCGGACCGCGGTGTCGGATCTCATGCGTCGATCAGGGCGACGGCCCGGGTCCAGCCCGCCCCCGCTCCGGCGATCTTCACGGGGAAGCAGGACACCCGGAAGCCGTGCGTGGGCAGGGTGTCGAGCGCGGTGAGCCGCTCGACCTGGCAGTACTCGCGGCGCCGCCCGGCGAAGTGCGCGGGCCACAGGACCGACTGGTCGCCGGTCTCCTGGAAGGTGCGGATCATGTGCCCGAACGGCGCGTCCAGGCTCCAGGCGTCCGTGCCGATGACGCGTACGCCGAGGTCGAGCAGGAAGTCGGTGGCCGGCCCGTCGAGCCCGGCGAAATCGGTGAAGTACCGCGGTGTGCCCGCGTGTTGGGAGGCGCCGGTGTGCAGCATGACGATGTCGAGCGGCTGCGGGGTGTACCCGATCTCGGCGATCTGCTTCTCGATGCGCTCCACGCCGATGGCGCCGATGCCGACATCGCTCACGTCCAGCACCACGGCCGGGCGCAGGAACCAGTCCAGCGGCATCTCGTCGATGTTGCGGGGCCGGCCGTAGTCACCGACCGAGCCGTAGTGCGAGGGCGCGTCCACATGGGTGCCGGTGTGGCTGGTCAGGGTGAGTGTGTCGAGGGAGAGCAGCTCGCCCCCGGGCAGGTCGGCCGGGTCGAAGTCGAGCCCGAAGTGCTCCTTCATCTCCGCCGCCATGTGGGCGGCGCCCTCGGCCGGCGTCATGATCTCGTGGACGATGGGGTCCGGCTCCCAGCCGGCCGCGTCCACGGGCGACGACAGATCGATGACTCGCAAGGTAACCCCCAGTGTCGTTGGCGACGTTCGGGGGGCACTGTGCGGCGACGGCCTAGAGGCCGGATCGAGCCGCGCACGCGTCGGACCCCGCCCTGTGGGGGGAGAGGGCGGGGTCCGGACGCGTTGCTGCCGGGCGGTCAGGCCGCCCGTGCGCCGCTCAGGCGGCGAAGAGGTCGAGCACCGGGCGACGCCGGGCCAGGTGCGAGTCGAGCGCCGGGTCACCGGCGAGCACCGCGCGGTGCAGGTGCTGGAGCCGCGCCGAGGGGTCGAGCCCCAGCTCGTCGGCGAGCCCGCGCCGCAGGTTCTGGAACACGTCCAGCGCCTGCCACTGCCGTCCGGACCGGTACAGCGCCACCATGCACTGGGCGTGCAGGCCCTCGTGCAGCGGGTGACGGGCCGTCAGCGAGGTGAGTTCGGCGAGCAGTTGCATGTGGCGGCCGAGTCTCAGGTCGGAGTCGATCCGCTGCTCCAGGACACCGAGCCGGCTCTCCTCCAGACGCACGAGCTCGATCTCCAGCAGCGGGCCCAGGCGCACATCCACCAGGGCCGGCCCGCGCCACATGGCGAGCGCGTCGCGGTAGAGCGCGGCGGCGCTCTCGTCGTCACCGCGCTCGGCGGCGCTCCGCCCGGTCGCCACCAGGTGGTCGTACTCGTGCACGTCCACCGAGCCCGGCGTCACTTCCAGGAGGTAGCCACCGTGCCGGGTCGCGAGCACCTCACGTGCGGTGTAGGGGCTGTCCGGGCCGAGCGCTCCCGCGATCAGCCGGCGCAGCTGGAGGATGTACGTCTGCAACGTGGTGAGCGCGCTGCGGGGCATGTCGGCGCCCCAGATCTCCTCCATCAGCGTCGGCACCGGCATGACCTGGTTGGCGTACACGGACAGCAACGCCAGTATCTGCCGGGGCTTGCCGGCGCTCGGGACGACCGACGTGCCGCCCGATTCGGCCATGAGCGGACCGAGAACCTTGATCTCCATGGGATTCCTCCGGGGTCGGATCTGCCGGATGACCCGATGGTTTTCGGACCCGGCTCCAAGCACCCTCAAAAGCTGTCACCCGGACCCGACTTGGGGCAGTGCCGGGCTCCTGAACCCGGCATGTGAGTGTCCTGGGGACGAGTATGAAAGTTTCATGTGCATCCCGTGACCGCGGCACTGGGGCGGATTCGGCCGACCCGGCAGAGTTCTGGACGTCAGCCCGACCAGGAGTCGAGAGCCGACGGCTAGGGGGCGGGGCCCCCGAGCCTCCATCAGTGTCTGCCAGGGGGAATATCCAGATGAACGCGAACCTCAGTCTTGTCGTGACCGCCGGGGACGACCTTGTCATCGAGGAGTTCGGGCGGCACTTCCTGGTCGGACAGGCCTCGGTTCCCTGTGGTCTCACCGGTGTCACCCCGGTACCCGTGGCCGGCGCCCGTGACGCGTCTCGGTACACCGCCTGATGGCGGCCGTCCAGACCGCCGCCCCGCTGCTGGGGTTCAAGCCGCACCTGCGGGTCGAGCAGGTGCCCGGCGAAGCGGTGTACCTGATCTCCGACCAGCGGGTCACCGCACTGCACGGTGAGCAGATCGCCCGGCTCGCCCCCTTCCTCGACGGCACCCGCCCCCTGGAGCGCATAGCCCAGGACACCGCGGACGCGCTTCCTTCTGGGCAGGCCGCCCGGCTGGTGTCGCGGCTGACCGGCGCCGGGCTGCTGTGCGGCCGTGAGCGCCAGGTGAGCGAGCGGGAGACCGCCGAGCAGGCGTACTGGGAAGCGGCGGGACTGGACGGAAACAGGGCGGCGACCGCCCTGGCCCGCGGTGCGGTACGCGTCGTATCGGTGGGCAGCACACAGGCCGCCGAACTGTCCGCGAGCCTCACGGCCGCCGGGCTCACCGTCACCGACAGCCCCGCGGAGCTCACCCTCGTCCTGTGCGACGACTACCTGGATCCCGAACTCGCCGTCCTGGACGCCGAGTTCCGGGCTTCGGGCAGGCGGTGGCTGCCCGTGAAGACCGAGGGCACCGAGATGTGGATCGGCCCCTTCTTCGGGGATCTCGACGGGGCCTGCTGGGCGTGTCTGGCCGAACGCCTGTGGCGGACCCGCCCGGTGGAGGCCCACGTCCAGCGCATGCTGGGCCGCTCGGGCCCGGTGCCCCGGCCCTCGTGCACGTTGCCCGCCGCCCGGCTCGCCGCCCTGCAACTGGCCGGCCTCGAAGCCGCCAAGTGGCTCGCCGGATACCGTGACGCCGCCCAGCAGGCGCTGCGCACGCTCGACGGACTGACCCTTGCCGGGGAACTCCACCC
Organism: Streptomyces sp. ASQP_92; assembly: GCF_025399895.1. Classification (GTDB taxonomy): domain Bacteria; phylum Actinomycetota; class Actinomycetes; order Streptomycetales; family Streptomycetaceae; genus Streptomyces. Next base: position 561,406 of record NZ_JAODUA010000001.1, read on the forward strand.
CGTGGTGCGCCGACCCCAATGTTCGAGCTGCGGCGAGCCCGGCATGACCACGGCCCAGGTCGAGGCGCCCGTCGTGCTGCGCTCCCGCATCAAGCGGGACACCGACGGCAACGGCCACCGCAGTCTTACACCCGCGGAACTCCTGGACCGCTTCGGCCACTTGGTAGATCCGGTCACCGGCCTGGTGCGGGGAATCAACCGCCACGCCTGCGGCCCGGAGTTCTTCAACTCGTTCTCCGCCGGCCTCAACCCGGCCGCCGGAACCCAGGGCCTGGGCGCGATACGCGGCGGGCTGCGAGCTTCCTGCGGAGGCAAGGGCGCCACTGAGATCCAGGCCAGGGTCAGCGCCCTGGCCGAGGCGCTCGAACGTCACTCGGGTCACTTCGAGGGCGGCGAGTCCACGGTTCGCGGCACCTACCGCGAGCTGGCCGCGAACGCGATCCACCCCGACACCGTCCAGCTCTACGACGAGCGGCAGTACGCCGACCGCGCCGAGTGGAACGAGCGGCACGGGCCCTTCCAGTACGTCGCCGACCCCTTCGAAGGGGAGAGACCCACCGACTGGACACCGCTGTGGTCGGTGACCGAGCAGCGCCACAAGCTGCTCCCGACCGCGCTGCTCTACTACGGGGCGCCCCAGCCATCCGGCGCCTTCTCCTGCCTGGCCACCTCCAACGGCACCGCCGCCGGGGGAACGATCGAGGACGCCGTGCTCCAGGGCTTCCTCGAACTCGTCGAGCGCGACGCGCTGGCCCTGTGGTGGTACAACCGCACCCGCCACCCGGCCGTGGACCTGGACGCCTTCGACGATCCCTGGATCGGTGAACTGCGGCGCGTACACGCCTCGTTGGGGCGCGAGGTGTGGGTCCTCGATCTCACCGCCGACCTCGGCATCCCGGTCATGGCGGCGCTTTCGAGGATTGCCGACGCCGAAACCGGGCAGCGGCAGGACATCATGTTCGGCTTCGGCGCCCATTTCGACCCCGCGATCGCGCTCCGCCGCGCCCTGACCGAGCTGAACCAGATGATGCCCCATGTGGTGGCCCCCGACGGAAGCGTGTCCCGCGCCGCCGCCGAGGACCCCGACGTACGCGAGTGGCTGCGTACGGCGACCGTCGAGGAGCACACCTATCTGCTTCCCGCCGACTGCGCCCCGACCGGGCCCGCCACGCACGCCTACACTCCGCACGACGACCTGTACGAAGACATCGAGACGGTCGTGGAGCTGTTGCGCGGGAAGGGCATGGAACTGCTCGTCCTCGATCAGACAAGACCCGACGTCGGGCTGCCGGTGGTCAAGGTGGTGGTGCCCGGACTCAGATCGCACTGGGCCCGCTTCGCCCCCGGACGCCTCTTCGACGTCCCGGTACAACTCGGCAGACTGGCCGCGCCGACCCCCTACGAGGAGCTCAACCCGGTCCCGCTCTTCCTCTGAAATCCGTACGACGCACACGAACGCCACACCTGCCGGTGGAAGGACCCCCTCTCATGCGTATCGACCGCCTCGCGGCCCGTGAACTCGGTGAGTTCTGGTCGCTGCGCGAGGACGTCACGGTGCTCTTCGGCCAGAGCACCGTGCTGCGCACGCCATGGGGGGAGCTGCGCCTGGAGCGCCCGGGGGCGCTGCTGCGCGAGGCGCTGCACCGGATGCAGCTCGGCCCGGTGTCCCTCGCCAACGTGGTGCCGGGGTTTCCCGGCTACGACGTGCCCGAGGACGAGTGGAACGACGCCTCGCGGGAGCTGCTCGGCGCGCTCGCGCCGCTCCAGCACCTGATCGTGCGCCATATCGCCATCGGCGCCTCGCCGGTCCTGAGCGTGGTCCCGCTCTCGCCCGACGCCACCTTCACCCCGCCGCCGGTCGCGCCCGGACGTGAACTGAGAGTGCCGACGAGCGTGGTGCTGCGCAGACCGGGACACGATCCCGTGCTGGCGTACGAGGGCTGCGACCACCGCGTCGAGCTGCACGGAGCCGACGGCCCGCGCCTGCTGCTCCACCTGCAGGGCAGCGAGGGCGATTTCCGGTCACCGCTGGACGGGCCGCTGCCGGGGAGTGTCGTCCGGGCGGCCCGCGCCTACGCGGTCGCCGCCGGCATGCTCTCCGCGGTGGATCTCAACGGTGCCGTCCGACTGTGAGAACCGGTCGAGCACTACAGATTCGGCCTCCGGATTACTTATGATCCGGTCCGGAGACGTGCTTCTGACCAAGCACCGAAAACCATGGGGGACAGTTGAAATCAGAAGTAGCCGACCAGGCGGAGGTCTTCTCCGCCGATGTCGGCAGTCAGGTGTTGCCACCTCGCAAAGCGATAGCCATCACGGCTGGGGTGCTGCTCGGCTTCTTCGTGATCGACGGCTCGTATGTGTGGTTCGAGCATCCTCCGCGGTGGGAACTCGCCGCCGCCTTCCTTGGTTTCGCCGCAATCCTGGCGTTGCAACTCGGCCATTCCTTTCCGAGTCTCGCGCCCTGGCCCCCGCGCTACCGGTACGGGACGTGGGCCCTCCAGGGACTGCTCACGTATCTGCCGATCCTCGCGTTCGGGGTCGGCTGGGGCGGGATGACGGAGTTCCTCACGGCCTCCGCGGTGCTGGTCTTCCCCGCGGCGATCGGCTGGCCGCTGTTCTGTCTGGCGGCGGCCGGGGACAGCCTCGTCTTCTTCCACTTCGGGACCGGTTGGGAGACCGCCGTGTACGCGGTCATCGAGGCGGTGCTGATTCCTCTGATCGTGATCGGGCTCTCCCGGATGTCCGACATGATCGTCAAACTGCATCGCTCGCGCGAGGAGCTCTCCCGTCTCGCGGTCGCGAGCGAACGGCTCCGCTTCGCCCGTGACCTGCACGATGTGCTCGGCTTCAGCCTGTCGGCGATCTCCCTCAAGTGTGAACTGGCCTACCGGTTGCTGGCGGACGCGCCCGCCAGGGCGCAGGAGGAACTCGGCGAGGTACTGCGCACGTCGCGCAAGGCGCTCGCCGATGTGCGCTCCGTCAGCCGCGGCTACCGCGAGATGTCACTGTCGGGCGAAGCCAACGCGGCCGCCTCCATGCTCCAGGCCGCGGGCATCCGCACCAGCATGAAGGTCGACGACGGGGCCCTGCCCGTCACCGTGGACACCGTCCTGGCGACCGTGCTGCGCGAGGGCCTGACCAACATGCTGCGGCACAGCAAGGCCGAGCAGTGCGAGATCACGGCCGAACGGCGCGACGGGGCAGCCGCGTTGATCCTCGCCAACGACGGCATCGGCCGCTCACGGCTGCCGAAGACGGGCGCGCACGGCGGACTGGCCGCGCTCGGCTCCCGGGTCCAGGAACTCGGCGGCACCCTCACCCACGGCTGCGACGGCGAGGGCTGGTTCCGCCTGGAAGCCGTCGTGCCCCTGCCCGCGCAGATGGACCGCGAACCCGGCACGAGCAAACCGGTCGTCCCCGAAGCCGACGACGCCGACCGGCCGACGCTCTCGGCCAGGGGATTCGGCCACCCCGACATGGTCCCGCGCGCGGCCGCCGCGATCACCTTCGCGGTTCTGATGGGCTATTTCCTGGCGTACTCGGAAGTCGCCATGGCCTATCACCCCACCTTCGGACACGGGCTGGCGGTGGAGCTCTGCCTCTCCGCCACGCTCGTGATCCAGCTCGTCCTGTCCTTCCAGGGGCGCTTCGCCCGGACGGCCCACAGGCCCCCGGCGCTGCGGTACGCGGCCCTGGGCGCGCTCGTGCTGCTCCAGTTCGTGCCGCCGCTGTTCCTGGGCCCGACGTGGGTGGGACTGCCGGGCTTCGTCGCGGGCGCGGCCTTCCTGACGCTGCCGGCCGCGGCCGCCTGGCCGCTGGTCGCCGCCGTCACGGCCGCGTGCGGCGTCGAGCTGCACCTGGCGGGGAACACCACGTGGGACATCACCTACCAGAGCGCTTACACGGTCATGTGCGGCCTCGTGGTCTTCGGACTGTCCCGCATGGCCCAGCTCGCCTCCGAACTGCACCGCTCCCGCGCCGAGATCGCGCGCCTGGCGGTGACGACGGAGCGGCTCCGCTTCGCGCGCGACCTGCACGATCTGCTCGGTTTCAGCCTGTCGGCGATCACACTCAAGTGCGAACTCGTACGCCGGCTCGCGCAGACCAAGCCGGTGCAGGCCCAGGCCGAGCTGACCGAGGTGCTCGGGATCGCGCGTCAGGCTCTCGCCGACGTGCGTACGGTGGCCGACGGCCGCCAGCGCATGAGCCTGACCGCCGAGGCGGCGAACGCCACCGCGATGCTCGCCGGTGTCGGGATCCGGGCGACCGTGGACACCGACTGCGGAGAGCTGCCGGGCGACGTGGACACCGTCCTGGCGACCATGGTGCGCGAGGGCCTGACCAACATGCTGCGGCACAGCAGGGCCGTCCACTGCGAGATCACCGCGGAGCGCACCCCGGCCGGAGTGCGCCTGACCCTGGTCAACGACGGCGTGGACGGCGGTGCCGCACCGGGTCTCGATTCGAAGGTCAACGGCGGCAGCGGGATCGGTAATCTGACCACGCGGGTCAAGGCGGTGAACGGCCGGCTGGTGGCGGGGGCGCGACCGGACGGCCGCTTCGAGCTCAAGGCGGAGGTCGCGCTCCTCACCACGGCCGCCTGAGGCCCGAGGGCTCGCGGCGCCGGCGCGCCGGACGCGTCACGCATCACCACAATCGAAGAAGCAAGCTCACGGGGGAGACTTGGGGACCGAGGCAGTCGGCCGCGCGGACGGAAGACCGTTGCGCGGGCAGGGGCGAGGCGGGAGGACCGACGCAGTCGGCCGCGCCGGCCCGGCACCGGCGCGTGGGGACGGCCGGGCGCTGCCGCGGCGTACCGCGGTCGCCATCACCGCGGGGGTGCTGCTCGGTTTCATCGTGATCGACGCCAGCCATGTCTGGGCGGAGCACCCCCCGGTGTGGCACGGCGCGGCCGCCGTGTTCGGCTTCGCCGGGATCATGGGGCTGCAACTGGTCCATTCCTTCCCGGGGTTCATCCCCCGGCTCGGGCTCTACCGCTATGCGACCTGGGTGCTGCTCGGGCTGCTCTCGTATGGGCCGATCGCCGTGTTCGGGGCCGCCTGGAGCGGGATGACCGAGTTCTTCGCGGCCTCCGCGGTGCTCGTCTTCCCCGCGGCGGTGGGCTGGCCGCTCTTCGCGTGCGCGGTCGCGGGCGAGTTCGTGCTCTTCCACCATCTGCGGTTCGACGCGGGCGACTTCGTGTACGGCGGCATCGAGGCGGTACTGATCCCGCTCGTCGTCATCGGGCTCTCGCGGATGTCCGCCATGATCGACCGGCTGCACGCCTCGCGCGAGGAGCTGTCCCGGCTCGCGGTGGCGGGGGAGCGGTTACGGTTCGCGCGCGATCTGCACGAGGTGCTCGGGCTCAGCCTCTCCGCGATCTCCCTCAAGTGCGAGCTGGCCTACCGGCTGCTCGCGGACACCCCCGCCCGGGCGCAGGAGGAGGTCGGCGAGGTGCTGCGCACCGCGCGCAAGGCGCTCGCCGATGTGCGGTCGGTCAGCCGCGGCTACCGCCAGATGTCCCTCTCGGACGAGGCGAACGCGGCGGTCTCCATGCTCTCGGCGGCGGGGATCGACACCACCGTGCGCCACCGCTGCGGCGAACTGCCCGCGACCGTGGACACCATCCTCGCCACCGTGCTCGGCGAGGGCCTGACCAACATGCTGCGGCACAGCAAGGCCGAGCGCTGTGTGATCACCACCGAGCGCGGCGGGGGCGTCGCCGTGCTCGTCCTCGCCAACGACGGTGTCGGCGGCGGCCGTTCGGGCCGGCCCGGGCCGCACAGCGGCCTCGCCGCGCTCGACTCCCGGCTGCGCGAACTCGGCGGCACCCTGACCCATGGCGCCGACGGCCGGGGCTGGTTCAGACTGCGGGCGGTCGTCCCGCTGCGGCATGAGGCGGGGCTGCCCCGCGCCGGGTGCACGGCCCGGCGCGGCCCGAGCGGCGACCGGCGCAGGGCGGCCCGGCCCGGGCGCACCGATGTGATGCCCCGCGCGGCCGGCGCGATCACCCTCGCGGTGCTGGTGGGCTACTTCTTCGCGTACTCCGCCGAGGGCTGGTCCTACGCCCCGTACGCGCGCGGGCTGCCCACCGTGGAGTTCTGTCTGCTGGGCTCGCTCGCGCTCCAGCTCGCCGAGTCCTTCCACTGGCGCCACTCCTGGGGGCCGCGCCGGCGGGGCCCGCTGCGGTACGGGGCGCTGGGGGCGCAGGCGCTTCTCCAGTTCGTGCCGTTCCTGGCGTTCGGCAAGCAGTGGGCGGGGCTGCCCGGCTTCCTCGCCGGGTCGGCGCTGCTCGTGCTGCCCTCGGTGGCCGCGTGGCCGGTTCTGGTCCTCGTCACGGCCGCGAGCGCCGCCGCCCAGTACGCGGTGGGCGTCCCCGTGCAGGACGTGATCTACGAGGCCGCGTACACCCCGATCTGCGCGGTGGTCGTCTTCGGGCTGACCAGAATGGCCCAGGTGGCCACCGAACTCCACCGCTCCCGCACCGCGATCGCCCGCCTCGCGGTGAGCACCGAGCGGCTCCGCTTCGCGCGCGACCTGCACGATCTGCTCGGGTTCAGCCTGTCGGCGATCACGCTCAAGTGCGAGCTGGTACGCCGGCTCGCACCGACCCGGCCCATCCAGGCGCGGCACGAGCTGACCGAGGTGCTCGGCATCGTCCGCGAGGCGCTCGCCGATGTGCGCACGGTGGCGGGCGGCAGTCTGCGGATGTGTCTGACCGACGAGACCGAGCACGCCATCGCCATGCTCACCGGCGCCGGCATCCACGCCACCGTCCGCCTCGACTGCGGCGAGCTGCCCGGCGATGTGGAGACGGTGCTCGCCACGATGGTCCGCGAGGGCCTGACCAACATGCTGCGGCACAGCAAGCCGGAGTGCTGCGAGATCACCGCCGAGCGCACGGCGGGCGCGGTACGGCTGACCCTCGTCAACGACGGCGCGTACGGGGTGGGCGAGGCCGCGGTCGCCGCGCGGGTGGGCGGCGGCAGCGGGATCGGCAATCTGACCACCCGGGTCGAGGCGGTCAACGGCCGCCTGACGGCGGGGCCCCGGCCGGACGGCCGGTTCGAGCTGCGCGCCGAGGTGGCCCTGCTCGCGGCGTGAGCGGACGGGACCACCCGGCCCCGGCGCGGGAGAGCGGGCGGGCCGGGCCCCCTGGCCGGAGGAGAGCGCACGGGCCCGGCCCCGGCGGAGCAGAAACGATTCGGCTGGGGCTGGGGCCGGTGCTGGCGCTGTTTTGATGGTTGGGTCGCGGTGCTGGGACGCCGGCTTCCGCGTACGGCACGGGTCCTGTCCCGGACCGGTCGGTCAGACCGAGTGGAGCCACCCCGCCTCGCGGGCGATGCGGATCGCGTCGACCCGGTTACGCGCGTTGAGTTTGCTGACGGCCGAGGTCAGATAGTTGCGTACGGTGCCGGACGACAGATGGAGCCGGGACGCGATCTGGCCGGCCTCCATCCCCCCCGAGGCCAGTTGCAGCACCTCCCGCTCGCGGTCGGTGAGCGGGGAGGGGCCGGAGTCCAGGGTGGCGAGCGCCAGTTGGGGGTCGATGACCCGCTCGCCCGCCGCCACCTGGCGGATCGCGGCGCAGAGGCTGTCGGGGTCGGAGTCCTTCGGCAGGAACCCCGAGACATGGGCGGCCAGCGCCCGTCTGAGGTTTCCCGGTCTGCCCAGGCTGGTCAGGATGAGCGTGCGGCACTCCGGTACCGAGGTGTGCAATCCGGCCGCGGCGGTGATGCCGTCGGTGCCGGGCAGATCGATGTCGAGAACGGCGACATCCGGCCGCATCGCCATCGCGGTCGGCACGATGTCCGTACCGGACGACAGCTCGGCCACGACTTCCAGGTCGGGCTCCAGTTCAATGAGCGACACCAATGCCTTGCGCAGCATATGCATGTCTTCGGCAATCAGAACTCGCACCATGGTGCCCCCCGTTGTGCTGGATCATGGGTCGGTCGTAGCGATTATGCAATAGGCCGGGGCCGGGACCCGGGGCCGAGCCCAATTGGGCACATGCCGTTTCAGGACCGGTACGAGGGATTCCGCACCCGCGCCTTTCAGCCAGAACCCGACCACGGCTCAAGTGGTTGCTCCCATCCTCCCTCCACCCAGGCGCCGTCCGGCGGCCAGGGGGAAGGGAGAGGTGACGTGAACATGAACGGACACCCCAGCTCGGAAGGTGTTCTCTGACATGCCCGGCCGGAAGAACCAGGATGTTCCGGACGGACCGGAGAGCTCCGGCCGCCGCCCCAAGGGCCGCTGGCGTCGCCTCATCGGCCGCTGTCTGCGACCCGTGGGCGAGGCCCTCATGGTCCATGGCGGTGTCGACATGTATCTGACCGCCGCCGACGGGAACCGGGCCCGGCTGCACTCGCTCGACAGCGGCTTCCGTCTGATGCTGCGCACCGACGCCGACGGGCCGCCGCCCGGCCACCCCGAACGGCTGCGCCCCGATGTCCCGCTCACCCGCCAGGAACTCATGCTCCTGCAGGACCTGCTGAACGAGGTGCCCGGACACAGAAGATGAGCGGCCCGGCCGCCCCAGCACAGTTGATCTTCAAGTACCCGTCGAGGGCGGAGGAACAGAGTAGGAGGACCAACCATCCGTCCGAGCACCAGGGAGCAGAGGATGACCCCAGCGAAGAGCTTCACGCAGGCACTGGCGGCCCGGTTCGCCGACAGAGCCGCACGGACCGCGCTGCTCCGCCTGGACGGTGAGGGCAACGCCGACGGGCACACCTACCGGGAACTCGACGCGCGGGCCAGGGCCGTCGCGGCCGCGCTGCTGCGCCGCCGCGCGGCCGGCCGGCCCGTCCTGATCTCCATGGACGGCGGCCCGCACACCGTAGCCGCCCTGCTCGGCTGCCTGTACGCGGGCGCGGTCGCCGTCCCCGTGCCGCCACCGGACGCCTCGCGGGCCGCCGCCGAACGCACCCACGCCATCGCCGCCGAGACCGACGCCGCCGTCCTGCTCACCGAGTCCGCGCACGCCCCCGAACTCTCCCGCCGCCTCGCCGAGGCGGGGCGCTCCGCGGTGGTGTGCCTGGCCGTCGACTGTCTGCCCGAGGACGGCGCCGACTGGCAGCCGCCCGCCCTGGACGGCACCGACATCGCGCTGCTCCAGTACACCTCCGGCTCCACCGCCGCCCCGCGCGGCGTCCAGGTCACCCACGCCAACCTCCTCGCCACCATGGAGACGCTGCGCGCCACGCTCGGCACCGACGAGAACTCCCGCATCGGCGGCTGGCTCCCGCTCCACCACGACCTCGGCCTCATCGGCCAGCTCCTGCACCCGCTCTGGCTCGGCGCCACCGCCGTCCTGATGCCCGCGCGCCGGTTCGCCGCCGACCCGCTGAGCTGGCTGCGTGCGGTGGCCCGGCACGGCGTCACCGTCACCGCCGCCCCCGACTCCGCGTACGCCCGGTGCCTGGCCGCCGTCACCGACGACGACCTCGCCGGCCTCGACCTGAGCGCCCTGACCACCGCCGTCAACGCCTCCGAGCCGGTCTCCGCCGTCACCCTCACCGCCTTCGCCCACCGCTTCGCCGCCGCGGGCCTGCGCCCCGGCGCGCTCGCCGCCGGATACGGGCTCGCCGAGGCCACCCTTCTGGTCAGCCTCGCCGACCGGCTGCCGCCCGCACCGGCCACCGTGTCCGCCGAAGGCCTGGAGCGGGGCGCGTTGACGCCGCCGGTGCCGGGCCACCCGGTGCGCACCCTGGCGAGCTGCGGACCCGCGCGGGGCGTCACCGTACGCATCGTCGACCCCGAGAGCCGCGCCGTGCTGCCCGACGGGTCGGTCGGTGAGATCTGGGTGCGCGGCGAGGCCGTCGCCGACGGCTACTGGCGCCGCCCCCTGGAGACCGCCGCCGCCTTCGGGCACGCCACCACCTCCGGCGAGTACGGCTTTGTGCGCACCGGCGACCTCGGCGCACTGCGCGACGGCGAGCTCTATCCGACCGGCCGCATCAAGGACGCCCTGCTCGTCGACGGCCGCACCCTGCACCCCCAGGAGGCCGAACGCCAACTCGCCCAGTCCGGAGCCCCGTTCGGCTCCGCCGTGGTCCTGGCCACGCCCGCCGAGCACGAGGAGATCGTGGCCATCCAGGAGATCCGGGGCGCCGGCTGGAGCCGGGGCCAGCTCGCCGACCTCGCCGAGCGGGTGCGCGGCTGCCTCCACGAGGAGTTCGGCGCCTCGCTCGGCGGCGTGGTCCTGGTCCGCCCCGGCACCGTGCGCCGCACCACCAGCGGCAAGGTCCGCCGCTCGCTCATGCGCGAGCTCTATCTGCGCGGCGAACTGCGCCCGCTGTACGCATCGGCGCCTCCGTACGCCGCAGAAGGAGGCTGAGCCCATGCCCATCGCCGCCGTCCGGGTCACCGACCCGGACGTACGCCACCGCGCCGAGCGGCTGGAATTCCGCTTCGGCGACCCCTGCGACCCGGCCAACCCCCTGGGCTTCCGCGCCCTGCTCGCCGCCGACGGGAACAGTGAACTCCTGTCCGCAGCCGAGGAGTTGCTCGACGAGGAGGGCTTCGGCGCCGAGCTGGTGCCCCGCGCGCTCGGCGGCCGGCTGCGCGACGCCGACGAGCTCATGCGGATGCTGCGCCCGGTCTTCCGCCGCGATGTCGCCCTCGCCTTCGGCTACGGCATCACCTCGCTGTTCGCGGCCGCCCCGGTGTTCGCCGCCGGCTCGCCCGACCAGCGCGCGAGCGTGGCCCGCCTGCTGGTGTCGGGCGGCCGCGCGGCCATCGTGCACCGCTCGCTCGCCCACGGCAGCGCGATGCTGCGCGGCGAGCTCGGCGCCATGCAGTACTCCGGCGGCTTCGTCCTGGACGGCCGCAAGGACGTGGTCATCAACGCCGAACGCGCGGGCGCCGTCGTCGCCCACGTCCGCACCGACCCCGCCCCCGGCCCCGCCTCCCACTCCGTGTTCCTGCTCGACCCGGCCCAACTCCCGCCCGACGGCGTGCGGTTGCTCAAGCGGCAGCCCACCACCGGTATGCGCGGCTGCCGCTTCGCCGGGTACGAGTTCGACCAGTGCGAGGTCCCGGGTGAGGCACTGGTCGGTGACCTCGGCTCCGGGGTGCGCCTTGCCCTGCGCACCTTCCAGCTCAACCGCACCCTGATCACCGGCGCCGTCATCGCCTCCGTGGACACCGTGCTGCGCGCCTCGGTGCGGGCCGCCCTCTCCGGCGGCACCCTCGGAAGACGCCAACGCGGCGTCCTGGCCGGGGTGTTCGCGGACCTGCTCGCCGGGGACGCCATGGCCACCTCCGTCCTGCGCGCCCTGTCCCTGCTGCCCGGGGCGGCCCATCTGGCCGCGGCCGAACTCAAGTACCTCGTACCGGACCTGCTCAGGGACGACCTGGAGGAGCTCGCCACGGTGCTCGGCGCCGGCGGCTACAGCCGCGACACCGACCAGGGCATGCTCGGCAAACTCCTGCGCGACCTGCCCGCCGCCGGGCTCGGACACGCCGGAACCGCCTCCTGCCAGGCCGTGGTGATTCCCCAGCTCCCGGTCCTGGCCCGGCATGCGTGGGGTCGCGAGGCCGAACCGCCCGCCGCCCTGTACGACACCGCCGAGCCCCTGCCCCACCTGGACATCGGCGCCCTCGAAGTGGCGGGCGGCGGGGACTTCCTGGCCGCCTCCCTCACCGCCTCGGCCGCGCGCCTGGCCGGCGCGGCGCCCGAGGGACCCCACGGCGAGGCGCTCCGTACGATGGCGGCCGCCTTCCACGCCGACCTGCTGGCCGTGCGCGAGGCGTGCCTGGCCATCGAGCCCGGCGACCGGGCCGCGCTCGCGAGCCCCGCCACCGCCGCGCTCGCCGACCGGCACTCCGTCCTGTCCGCGGCCGGGGCCGCCCTCGCGGTGTGGGAGCACCACCGCCGCGGCTCCGGGTTCCTCGCCGACCCCGCCTGGCTGGTGGTCGCCCTGCACCGCTACGGGCGCAGGCTCGGCCTCACCCTTCCTCCGCTGCCACCGGACTGCGTCGACCGGGTGGCGGAGGAGCTGCTGGCGCGCTTTCGCGCCGGCCGCGGTTTCGATCTCCACGACGCGCCTCTGGCGGAAGCAGGTACCCCATGAGCCCCCTCGCACGGACGGGCATCGCCGAACCCCTTCTGATGCCGGGACCCGACAGCCCATGGAGCCGGGTGCGGCAGTCCATGGCGTGGCACGGCCATGTGGTGGTGCACGCGAACTGGCGGGACTGGCTGCCCGCGGCCATCGCCGACCCCCAGCTGCGCCCGCTGCTCGGCCCCCGCGACTGGCAGCGCCTCAACAACCTCCCCGACCCCGAGGCCCGCGACCGCTTCGCCGCCTCCCGCCTCCTCGTGAAGTACACCGCGGGCGCCGCCCTCCAGACCCCGCCCGAGACCGTGGAGCTCGCCTCCAAGGCGGGCGGGCGCCCCTATCTGCGCGGCTGCGACCAGATCGAGGTCAGCCTCAGTCACACCCGGGACCTGCTGGTGGTGGGGCTCAACCGGCGCGGCCGGATCGGCGTCGACACCGAGCTCGCCGACCGCCGCATCCAGTACTCCGCCGTCCAGCGCCATCTGTGCACCCCCGCCGAGCGCCGCTGGCTGAGCACCCTGGAGGAGGCCGAGCAGCAGCGCGGCCTGGTGCGCACCTGGACGCTGAAGGAGGCGTACACCAAGGCGCTCGGGCAGGGCATGCGGATGGGCTTCACCCAGTTCGGCTTCGACGCCGAGGCCACCAGCCTGCTCACCCCCCAGGGCGAGCCCGCCTCGCACGGCGAGTGGGCCTTCGCCACCTTCGAACTCGACGGCGGCTATCTGGTGGGGGTCGCCTGCCACGACGCGGGGCTGCGCGACGACGGGGACACGGCGGTCTCCACCATGCTCGACGAGGGCTTCCTCGGCGAGGTCGTCGACCTGGTCGGCCGCGTACCGCACTGAGCGGGCCCGGACGGCACGAAGGCCCCCTCGACTCCTGGGGAAGGAGGCGAGGGGGCCTTCGCGTTACGTCTTCACTAGCACCGCGCCCGCGTGGCGAACGCGTCCGCGCGCGGCACTGGGGTGCCGTCGGGGAGCGGTAGAGGGGCCGCTTGATCCCGTCGGGCGGTCGATCAGATGAAGCGGGGTGCGTCAGCCCTGGAGGCCGGCCACCTTGTGCGCCAGCGCCGACTTCTTGTTGGCGGCGGCGTTCTTGTGGATGACACCCTTCGAGACAGCCTTGTCCAGCTGACGCGAAGCGGCGCGGGTCGCAGCCGTGGCCTTCTCGACGTCACCGGCGGCGACGGCCTCGTTGGCCTTACGGATGAAGGTGCGCAGGGAGGACTTGACGGACTTGTTGCGCAGGCGCGCCTTCTCGTTCGTCTTGTTCCGCTTGATCTGGGACTTGATGTTCGCCACGAAAGAGCCTTTGCAGGTTCGATGATTCGATCTTCGGTCGTGCCTGCCGCCACGAGGGTGACGAGACACAGCTGTCCACGTTACCAGCCGCTTCCCGACCGGCCCAAACCGGGCGCAGGCCCGCGGCCGTGGGACGATAGAGGCTGTTCCTCATGTATCGAACCGTCGTCGACCCGAGACGAGACGTCGCGATCGACCCCGCGCGTCTCAAGAATCAGGACCCTGCGTGCCCGCGACTCCTCCCAACGTGCCCGAGCCGAGCCGTACCGACCCGGCGCTGATCCGCAACTTCTGCATCATCGCCCACATCGACCACGGCAAGTCGACCCTTGCCGACCGGATGCTCCAGCTCACCGGCGTGGTCGACCAGCGGCAGATGCGCTCCCAGTACCTCGACCGCATGGACATCGAGCGCGAGCGCGGCATCACGATCAAGTCCCAGGCGGTCCGTCTGCCGTGGGCCCCCACCGAGGGCCCCGGCCAGGGCCGGACCCACATCCTGAACATGATCGACACCCCGGGCCACGTGGACTTCACCTACGAGGTGTCGCGTTCGCTCGCCGCGTGCGAGGGCACCGTCCTGCTCGTCGACGCCGCCCAGGGCATCGAGGCGCAGACGCTGGCCAACCTGTACCTGGCCATGGAGAACGACCTCACCATCGTTCCCGTCCTCAACAAGATCGACCTGCCGGCCGCCCAGCCCGAGAAGTTCTCCGAGGAACTCGCGAACCTCATCGGCTGCCAGCCCGAGGACGTCCTGAAGGTGTCGGCGAAGACCGGCATCGGCGTGGACGCGCTCCTGGACCGCGTGGTGCGCGACGTGCCCGCCCCGGTCGGCGTCGCCGACGCGCCCGCCCGCGCGATGATCTTCGACTCGGTGTACGACTCCTACCGGGGCGTCGTCACCTATGTGCGTGTCATCGACGGCCAGCTCAACAAGCGCGAGCGCATCCGCATGATGTCGACCGGCGCCACCCACGAGCTCCTCGAGATCGGCGTCTCGTCCCCCGAGATGACGCCCGCCGACGGCATCGGCGTCGGCGAGGTGGGCTACATCATCACCGGCGTGAAGGACGTCCGTCAGTCCAAGGTCGGTGACACCATCACCAGCCTGCACAACGGGGCGACCGAGGCGCTCGGCGGCTACAAGGACCCGAAGCCGATGGTCTTCTCCGGTCTGTATCCGCTGGACGGCTCGGACTACCCGGACCTGCGCGAGGCCCTCGACAAGCTCCAGCTCAACGACGCCGCCCTGGTGTACGAGCCGGAGACCTCCGCGGCCCTCGGCTTCGGCTTCCGCGTCGGCTTCCTCGGCCTGCTGCACCTCGACGTGATCCGCGAGCGCCTGGAGCGCGAGTTCGGCCTCGACCTGATCGCGACCGCGCCCAACGTGGTCTACCGGGTCGTCCTGGAGGACGGCAAGGAGGTGACCGTCACCAATCCGAGCGAGTTCCCCGAGGGCAAGATCTCGGAGGTGCACGAGCCGGTCGTGCGGGCCACCATCCTCGCCCCCTCCGAGTTCATCGGCTCGATCATGGAGCTGTGCCAGACCCGGCGCGGCACCATGCTCGGCATGGACTACCTCTCCGAGGACCGGGTCGAGATCCGCTACACCCTGCCGCTCGCGGAGATCGTCTTCGACTTCTTCGACCAGCTCAAGTCCAAGACGCGCGGCTACGCCTCGCTCGACTACGAGCCCACCGGCGAGCAGGCCGCGAGCCTGGTCAAGGTCGACATCCTGCTGCACGGCGACAAGGTCGACGCCTTCTCCGCCGTCTGCCACAAGGACGCGGCCTACGCCTACGGCGTGCGCCTGGTCGCCAAGCTGCGCGAACTCATCCCGCGCCAGGCCTTCGAGGTGCCCGTGCAGGCCGCGATCGGCTCCCGGGTCATCGCCCGCGAGACGATCCGCGCCATCCGCAAGGACGTCCTCGCCAAGTGCTACGGCGGCGACATCTCCCGTAAGCGCAAGCTGCTCGAGAAGCAGAAGGAGGGCAAGAAGCGGATGAAGATGGTGGGCTCCGTGGAGGTCCCCCAGGAGGCCTTCATCGCGGTGCTCTCCAGCGACGAGTCGGGCGCCAAGAAGAAGTAGGACGCCCACGATCACCGGCTCTTCGCAAGGCCGCCACAACGGACCCCCGCGCCTTCGCACGGGGGTCCGTTCGTTATGAAACCACTCTCCGTTGCCCCTTACGCGGGGGCCGACGGCGCTCTACTCTGATCACGGCCCGATGGTTACTCGCCAGTTAAACAAGCGTCGGACAGCCAGAGCACTCGGACAACCAGCCAGTCGCGCAGCCTTGCCGCAGGCCAGCCCGGAGGACGTCGTGAGCGACACACAGACCTTGATCGAGAACCGGCCGCCGTCCGTGGCGACCCTCTTCGTCCAGCGCGTGGACGCCACGCCGGACGCGGAGGCCTACCGCTACCCGGTACCGGGCAGCGGTCGGACCCCCGACGAGTGGAAGTCGCTCAGCTGGGCCCAGGCCGCCGAGCGGGTCTACGCGATCGCCGCCGGCCTCGCGGAGCTCGGGGTGCTCAGCGAGGAGCGGGTCGCGCTGGCCTGCTCCACCCGGGTCGAATGGATCCTGGCCGACCTCGGCGTGATGTGCGCGGGAGCCGCCACCACCACGATCTACCCCTCCACCAACGCCGAGGAGTCGGCGTTCATCCTGGCCGACTCCGAGAGCCGCGTCCTGATCGCCGAGGACGCCGGCCAGCTGGCCAAGGCCCGCGAGCGGCGCGCCGAGCTGCCGAACCTGCGCCACGTCGTGGTCGTCGACCCCACCGGCGCGGAGCCCGTCGAGGGCGACCCGGAGGGCTGGGTGCTGAGCCTCGCCGACCTGGAGGCGCGCGGCGCCGCCCACCTGGAGAAGAACCCCGGGGCGGTCAAGGAGCGGATCGCGGCCATCACCGCCGACCAGCTCGCCACCCTCATCTACACCTCCGGCACCACCGGCCGGCCCAAGGGCGTCCGGCTGCCGCACGACAACTGGTCGTACATGGCGAAGGCGATCGCGGCGACCGGCCTGGTCACCGGCGAGGACGTGCAGTACCTGTGGCTGCCGCTCGCCCATGTCTTCGGCAAGGTGCTCACCTCGGGCCAGATCGAGGTCGGTCACGTCACGGCGGTCGACGGCCGCATCGACAAGATCATCGAGAATCTGCCGGTGGTCCAGCCGACCTACATGGCCGCGGTGCCGCGCATCTTCGAGAAGGTCTACAACGGCGTCGCGAGCAAGGCCCGGGAGGGTGGCGGCGCCAAGTACAAGATCTTCCAGTGGGCGGCCGAGGTGGCCCGCGAGTACGCGAAGGTCAGCCAGGACAACTTCCGCCGCACCGGTCGCCCCGGGGCGCCCTTCACCCTCTCGGCCAAGCACAAGGTCGCCGACGCGCTCGTCTACAGCAAGATCCGCGAGGCGTTCGGCGGGCGGCTGCGGGCCTGCGTCTCCGGCTCGGCCGCGCTCGCCCCCGACATCGGCTTCTTCTTCGCCGGCGCCGGCATCCACATCCTGGAGGGCTACGGGCTCACCGAGTCCTCGGCCGCCTCCTTCATCAACCCGGGCGAGGCGTACCGCACGGGCACGGTCGGCAAGCCGCTGCCCGGCACCGAGGTGCGGATCGCGGACGACGGCGAGATCCTGCTGCGCGGCCCCGGCATCATGGAGGGCTACCACCAGCTGCCCGAGAAGACCGCCGAGGTGCTGGAGTCCGACGGCTGGTTCCACACCGGTGACATCGGCGAGCTGTCCGCAGACGGCTATCTGCGGATCACCGACCGCAAGAAGGACCTCATCAAGACCTCGGGCGGCAAGTACATCGCGCCCGCCGAGGTCGAGGGCCAGTTCAAGGCGGTCTGCCCGTTCGTCTCCAACATCCTGGTGCACGGCGCCGACCGGAACTTCTGCACCGCCCTGATCTCCCTCGACGAGCCCACCATCCTCGGCTGGGCCGCGGAGCAGGGCATCACCGGCTCGTACGCCGAGGTCGTGGCGGCCCCGCAGACGGTGGAGCTGGTCGACGGCTACGTCAAGCGCCTCAACGAGGGGCTCCAGCGCTGGCAGACGATCAAGAAGTTCCGGCTCCTCCCGCGCGATCTCGACGTGGAGCACGGCGAGTTGACGCCCAGCCTCAAGCTGAAGCGGCCGGTTGTCGAGCGCGAGTACCGGGCGCTTATCGACGAGATGTACGCAGGCTCCCGCGAGGCCTGACCCCCGCACCGGGGCTCCGCCCCGGACCCCGCTTCGCGCCTTGAGGGCGCTCGTCCTCAATCGCCGGACGGGCTGAGGTGCGTGGATGCGGGCCCGCACCGGTCCTGCCGGGGGCGCGGGGAACTGCGCGAGGAGCGACCACGACCCGCAGCCGAGACCGGGGTTTCCTGGGGCTCCGCCCCAGACCCCGTTCGCGCCTTAAGGGCGCTCGTCCTCAATCGCCGGACGGGCTGAAATGCCCCGATGCGGGCCAGCATCGACCCCGCCAGGGGCGCGGGGAACTGCGCGAGGAGCGGGCACGGTCCGCAGCCGGGACCGGGGTTTCCTGGGGCTCCGCCCCAGACCCCGTTCGCGCCTGAACGGCGCTCGTCCTCAATCGCCGGACGGGCTGAGGTGTCCGAGGTGGGCCCGCACCGGTCCTGCCAGGGGCGCGGGGAACTGCGCGAGAAGCGAGCACGGTCCGCAGCCGGAACCGGGGTTTCCTGGGGCTCCGCCCCAGACCCCGTTCGCGCCTTAAGGGCGCTCGTCCTCAATCGCCGGACGGGCTGAAATGCCCCGCTGCGGGCCAGCACCAGTACCGCTAAGGGGCGCGGGGAACTGCGCGAGGAGCGACCACGACCCGCAGGTTCGAGAGGGTTGAGGGGCGCGGGGAACTGCGCGAGCAGCGGGCACGGGCCGCACATGACCGCGGGTTCTGGGGGCGGGGGGAACTGCGCAAGCAGGGCTACCCGTGGCGCGCGGCCTCACGCACCCGGTGGGGTGGTGGCCGGTCTCTGGGGGCGGTCCGGCTGCGCCGGGATGGCGGGGTCGGCCTCACCCGACTCCGGCCCGGCCGCCTCCGGACCGCTCTCGCCGTTCCCCTCCCGCTCATTCCCGGCGCCCTCGGCCCCGCCGTCGGGGTCGAGCAGGGCGCACACCACGCCCAGGAGCCGGTCCACGTCCACCGGCTTGGGCACATACGCGTTGGCGCCCTGGGCGATGGACTTCTCCCGGTCGCCGGGCATCGCCTTCGCGGTGAGAGCCACGATCGGCAGGTCGGCCCAGAGCGGACTGCGCCGGATCGCCTCGATCGTCTCGTAGCCGTCCATCTCCGGCATCATGATGTCCATCAGGACGAGCTCGACGCCGGGCTCGCGTTCCAGGACCTCGATGCCCTCCCGCCCGTTCTCCGCGTACAGCACCGGCATGCCGACCCGGCCGAGCACATGGGTGAGTGCGAACACGTTGCGGATGTCGTCGTCGACGATCAACACCCGCCGCCCGGACAGGACTTGACCGGCCCGCCCGCCCCGCCACTCCTCCAGTTCGCCGCCGGCCGGCCAGTCGTCGTCCTGGTCGGGCAGCGCCAGGTGCTCGCGGGAGAGCAGTTCGGAGGCGTCCAGGGCGGGCTCGGGGCCCGGCTGCGGTTCGCCGGGGGCGTTCCCGGGGTGCAGGACGGGGACGTACAGGGTGAAGGTGGAGCCGCGGCCCGGTTCGCTCTCGGCGACGATGCGGCCGCCGAGCAGCCCGGCGATCTCGCGGCTGATGGAGAGGCCCAGCCCGGTGCCGCCGTACTTGCGGTTGGTGGTGCCGTCCGCCTGCTGGAACGCCTCGAAGATCACCGGCAGCTTCTCGGGCGCGATGCCGATGCCGGTGTCCCGCACCACGAAGGCGACCAGGTCCTCGCCGGGCGCCGCCGCGTCGCGCTGATCCCGGACCCGGTCGACCCGCAGCTCCACCCGGCCCGACGAGGTGAACTTGATCGCGTTGGAGAGCAGGTTGCGCAGGATCTGCTGGAGGCGCCGCTCGTCGGAGTACATCTCGCGCGGCACGTCCTCACCCACCGCCACGTCGAAGGCGAGGCCGCGGTCGAGGGTGATGGGCCGGAAGGTGGCGTGGACGTAGTCGAGGAGCTTCATGAGCGGGAGCTTGGTGGGGCGTACGTCCATCCGGCCGGCCTCGATCTTCGACAGGTCGAGGATGTCGTTGATCAGCTGGAGGAGGTCGGAGCCCGAGCGGTGGATGGTGGCCGCGAACTGCACCTCTTGCTCGGACAGGTGGGCGTCCGGGTTGTCGGCGAGCAGCCGGGCGAGGATGAGCAGCGAGTTGAGCGGGGTGCGCAGTTCGTGCGAGATGTTCGCCAGGAACTCCGACTTGTACTGGGAACTGGTGGCCAGCAGGGCCGCCTTCTCCTCCAGGGCGGAGTTCGAGCGTCTCAACTCGGCCTGCTGGCGCTGGAGTTCGTCCGAGCGCTCCTGGAGCTGCACGGCCAGGCGCTGGGACTCGCTGAGCAGTGACTCGGTGCGGGAGTTGGCGATGATGGTGTTGATCGCGACGCCGATCGTGTTCACGAACTGGTCGAAGAAGGCCAGGTGGACATCGGAGAAGCGGGAGAAGGACGCCAGCTCGATCACCCCGAGCAGCTTGTCCTCGAAGAGGATCGGGATGATGACGACGCTGGCGGGCGACGCCTCGCCGAGCCCTGAATTGATCTTGATGTAGTCCGGCGGGGCCTCTTCGAGCAGGATCCGCTTCTTCTCCAGGGCCGCCTGCCGGACCAGGCCGTGCCCCGGCATGCCGGTGGTGTCCACGGTCGCGCCCTGCGCCGAGCCGTACCCCGCGATGAACGCGAGCCCCTTGGTGGCGCTGGTGGTGCGCGAGGGGGTGCCGTCTCCGTCCGGGTCGGCCAGGAAGAACGCGCCGTACTGGGCGTTCACCAGCGGCGTCAGCTCGCGCAGGATCAGGTCGGCGACCTCCATCAGGTCCCGGTGGCCCTGCATCAGGCCCGCCAGACGCGCCAGGTTGGACTCCAGCCAGTCCTTGGCCCGGGTCGTCTCGCGCAGATTGGACACCATCAGATTGATGTTGTCCTTCAGCTCGGACACCTCGCCCCGGGTCTCCACGGTGATCGAGCGCGACATGTCGCCCTGGGCGACGGCCGAGGCGACCTCGGCGATCGCGCGGACCTGGGTGGTGAGGTTCAGGGCCAGCTCGTTGACGTTGGTCGTCAGGCGCTTCCACGTCCCGTACACGCCCTCCACCCGTGCCTGGCCGCCGAGTTGGCCCTCCGAGCCCACCTCGCGGGCCACCCGGGTGACCTCGGAGGAGAACGACGACAGCGTGTCCACCATGGTGTTGATGGTGGTCTTCAGCTCCAGGATCTCACCGCGCGCGTCCACGTCGATCTTCTTCGACAGGTCGCCCTGGGCCACCGCCGTGGCGACCTGGGCGATGTTGCGCACCTGCGACGTCAGGTTGTCGGCCATGTAGTTGACGTTGTCGGTGAGGTCCTTCCACACCCCGGACACCCCGAGCACCTGGGCGCGCCCGCCGAGCCGGCCGTCGGTGCCGACCTCGCGGGCCACGCGCGTCACCTCGTCGGCGAAGGCGCGCAACTGCTCCACCATCGTGTTGACGGTGTCCTTCAGCTCCAGGATCTCGCCCCGGGCGTCCACCGTGATCTTCTTCGACAGATCGCCGTTGGCGACGGCGGTGGTGACCTGGGCGATGTTGCGCACCTGTGAGGTCAGGTTGGACGCCATGAAGTTGACGTTGTCCGTCAGGTCCTTCCACACCCCCGACACCCCGCGCACCTGCGCCTGACCACCCAGGTTGCCTTCGGTGCCGACCTCGCGGGCCACCCGCGTCACCTCGTCGGCGAAGGCGGAGAGCTGGTCGACCATGGTGTTGATGGTGGTCTTCAGCTCCAGGATCTCGCCCTTCGCCTCCACCGTGATCTTCTTGCCGAGATCGCCCTGGGCGACCGCCGTCGACACCAGGGCGATGTTGCGGACCTGCGAGGTCAGGTTGTCCGCCATGAAGTTGACGTTCTCGGTCAGGTCCTTCCACACCCCGGACACCCCGCGCACCTGGGCCCGCCCGCCGAGGTTGCCCTCGGTGCCGACCTCGCGGGCGACCCGGGTCACCTCGTCGGCGAAGGCGGAGAGCTGGTCGACCATGGTGTTGATGGTGGACTTCAGCTCCAGGATCTCGCCCTGCGCGTCGACCGTGATCTTCTGCGAGAGGTCCCCGTTGGCGACGGCGGTGGTGACCTGGGCGATGTTGCGTACCTGCGACGTCAGGTTGGACGCCATGAAGTTGACGTTGTCGGTGAGGTCCTTCCACACCCCGGACACGCCCCGCACCTGGGCCCGCCCGCCCAGCCGGCCCGCCGTGCCGACCTCACGCGCCACCCGGGTCACCTCGTCGGCGAAGGCGGAGAGCTGGTCCACCATCGTGTTCACGGTCAGCTTCAGTTCGAGCAGCTCACCGGTGGCCTCGACCGTCACCGTACGCGTCAGATCGCCCCGGGCGACCGCCGTGGTCACCGCCGCGATGTCACGGACCTGGGCCGTCAGACGCGCGGCCATGGTGTTCACGGCCTCCGTCACGTCACGCCAACTCCCGCTCAGGCCCTGCGCCTTGGCGCGCCCGCCGAGCCGGCCCTCGGTGCCGACCTCGCGCGCCACCCGCGTCACCTCGCCGGTGAACAGCGACAACTGGTCGACCATCGTGTTGACCGCCCGGCCCAGCCGGCGCAGATCGCCGCGCAACTGGCGGCTGCCGTCGTGCAGATCGACCCGCTGGGTCAGATCGCCGCCCGCCACCGCGTCCAGCACCCGCGTCGCGTTGGCCGCCGGCACCACCAGGGCGTCGAGCAGGGTGTTCGCATGACCGATCCCGGTGGTCCAGGCGCCCTGACCGGGGCTGGCCGCCAGCCGCTCGTCGAGCCGCCCGTGCCGGACCACCTCGCGGCGCACCCGTGTCAGCTCGTCGGTGAAGTGCTGGTTGCGCGCGGCCACTTGATTGAACAAGGAGGCCAGCTCGGCCGGGAGCCCCTCGTCGGTCTCCCGCAACCGCACCCGGAAGTCGCCGTCACGCAACGCCGTCAACGCGGCGAGCAGCGGCCGCAGTTCGCAGGCGCGGATCCAGCCGCCGCCCTCGGGCGGCATAGCACTGTCTTCGTTCATGCGGGCCCACTTCGGTGACTCGGCGCTTATGGGCCCGCTCAGTCTGTCACTCTGTCGAAGCCGTGAGCGGCGCATTGTGAGAACCCGTCAGGAGCCGCACCGTGGGACCCTTTCCAGCCCAGCGGGACAGCGTGAACCGCCCCTGCGCCCCGACCCCCTCCGCGCCGGAGCAGCCGGGCCCGCACTCCGCCGCCCCCGCGCCCTGCGCCGCTCCCGCCCCGGCCCCGGAGACGAGCCCACCCGCCGCGCCGCACGCCGCTCCCGGGGAGCCGGGCCCGCCCGCCCCGGGCGCCGCTCCCAGCCCCCACCCCACCGCCCGCACCAGCCTGCCCGGCAACCCGCTCGCGCCGGGAGCGGCCCGGCGCTTCATACGAGCCGCGCTCGCCGACTGGGCCGAGCCGGGACCGCGGGGTCCGGCCCAACTCCAGGACTGCGGCGAGGAGTTCGTCCACGAGGCCGGGATCCTCGTCAACGAGCTCGTCACCAACGCGGTCGTGCACGCCGGGACCTCCGTCGATCTGCTGTGCCGCCTGGAGAGCGGCGACGCCACGGAACCCGCCGCCCTCGTCATCGAGGTCTCCGACCACCACCCCGCCCGCGCGCTGCGCGGCGCACCGCGGTCCGTGCGGGACGACGAGCTCCTCGCGTACGAGCACGGGCGCGGCCTGCATGTCGTGGCCGCGCTCGCCGAGTGCTGGGGCATCACCTACCGCCCGGGCCTCAAGACCGTCTGGGCCCGGCTCACCGTGAACGGCGAGCCGCCGGAGCAGGGCGCCGACCACCACGACGAGACGCGCCGGCCCGGCGAAACGCTCCACCGCGCCGCGCGCGCCACCGACGCCCACGCTCCCGCCCCCCACCGCACCCCCCGCCGCCATGACCGGGACTGGGTCAACCGCGGCGCCCTCTCCTTCCTCGCGGAGGCCTCCGACCTGCTGGCCGGACAGTTCGACGAGGACCTCGTGGCGACGCTCGCCGCCCAGCTCCTGGTGCCCCGGCTCGCCGACTGGTGCGCGATCTGGCTCGACGACGCGGCCGGCGGCCCGCTCGCCGCGCCCCGCCTCGCCCGCGTCTGGCACGCGAGGGAGGCCGCCGTCGAGCCCCTGCGGGCCGCCGTCGAGAAGGAACCGCCCCGGCTGTCCGCCGCCGCGCGCGGCGGACCGGTACCGATGCCCTGGCCTTCGGTGGCCGAACTCGGCCCGGACGGCGCGGCGTTGGCGTACCGGCTCGTCACCGGCGGCCGGGAGGTCGGCGTGCTGCTGCTCGGCCAGGCAGGCCCGGCCCGCATCCCCGACGAGATCACCGGCCTGATCGAGGACTTCCTGCGCCGGGTGGCGCTCGCGATCGGAGCGGCCCGCCAGTACACCCGGCAGGCCACCATCAGCCGGGTGCTCCAGCGCGGCCTGCTGCCGAGCCGCGTCGCCGTGATCCCCGGCATCGACAGCGCCTTCATCTACCAGCCCAGCGACGAGGCGCTCGCCGGCGGCGACTTCTACGACGTCTTCCCCGGCGCCGAGGGACGCTGGTGCTTCGCGCTCGGCGACGTCCAGGGCAGCGGGCCCGAAGCCGCCGTGGTGACCGGCCTCGCCCGGCCCTGGCTGCGGCTGCTCGCCCGCGAGGGGCACGCGGTCCACGAGGTGCTCCACCGGCTCAACCAGCTCCTCGTCGACGACGCGACCGAAGCCGCCGAGGCGGCGGTCTGCCTCGCCCCGGCCCCTCCCCGCGCCGGGCCGCCCGGACCGCACGATCCGCTGGAGGGCCCCCAGGCCCGCTTCCTCTCCCTGCTGTACGGGGAGCTCGTACCGGACGCCGACGGAGGCCCGGTGCGCTGCACCCTGGCCAGCGCCGGCCACCCGCTGCCCCTGCTGCTGCGGCCCGACGGCTCGGTACGGGCGGCCGCCGCCCCGCAGATCCTGCTCGGCGTCATCGAGGGCGCGCGCTACGAGAGCGAGAGCCTCAGCCTCGACCCGGGCGACACCCTGCTGTGCGTGACGGACGGGGTCACCGAGCGGCGCTCGGGAGGGCGCATGTTCGACGACGCCGACGGGCTCGCCACCGTGCTGGCCGGCTGCGCGGGACTGACCGCGGCCGAGGTGGCGGAACGGATCAAGGAGGCGGTGTACGCGTTCGGCGACACCCCGCCCGCCGACGACCTCGCCCTGCTCGTGCTCCGGGCCGGCTGAACCGCCCCGCGGGCCCGGTCCGCACCCGTACGGCCAGGTCCTCACCCCGTCCGGCCCGGGGAGCGCCGCGCGTGCCGGACAATGGGGTCATGCCTTCCGTACTGCCCGATGGTGAGCCCATGCCCGAGGACGGGTCGCTGCCCCGCCATGCCCTGGAGGGCGCCGGGGACCGGCCGCTCGGCTTCTACCTGCACGTTCCGTACTGTGCGACGCGCTGCGGCTACTGCGACTTCAACACGTACACGGCGAGCGAACTGGTCGGCAAGGGCGGCGTCCTCGCCTCCCGCGACAACTACGCGGACATGGTCGTCGAGGAGATCCGCCTCGCCCGCAAGGTCCTCGGCGGGGACCCCCGCCCGGTGCGGACCGTCTTCGTCGGCGGCGGCACACCCACCCTGCTCGCGGCGTCCGACCTGGTACGGATGCTCGCGGCGGTACGCGAGGAGTTCGGCCTCGCCGACGACGCGGAGGTGACGACCGAGGCCAACCCGGATTCGGTGAACCCGGAGTACCTCGCGGAGCTGCGCGAGGGCGGCTTCAACCGGGTCTCCTTCGGCATGCAGAGCGCCCGGCAGCACGTCCTGAAGGTCCTCGACCGCACCCACACCCCCGGGCGCCCGGAGGCCTGCGTCGCCGAGGCCCGCGCGGCGGGCTTCGACCACGTCAACCTCGACCTGATCTACGGCACGCCCGGCGAGAGCGACGAGGACTGGCGCGCCTCGCTCGCCGCGGCCGTCGGCGCGGGCCCCGACCACATCAGCGCGTACGCCCTGATCGTCGAGGAGGGCACCCAGCTCGCCCGGCGGATCCGGCGCGGCGAGGTGCCCATGACCGACGACGACGAGCACGCGGACCGCTACCTCATCGCGGACGAGGTGCTCGGCGCGGCCGGCTACTCCTGGTACGAGGTCTCCAACTGGGCCACCACCCAGGCGGGCCGCTGCCTCCACAACGAGCTGTACTGGCGCGGGGCGGACTGGTGGGGGGCGGGGCCCGGCGCGCACAGCCACGTGGGCGGGGTGCGGTGGTGGAACGTCAAGCACCCCGGTGCGTACGCGGCGGCGCTGGCGGCGGGGCGCTCGCCCGGGGCCGGGCGGGAGCTGCTGTCCGCGGAGGACCGCCGGGTGGAGCGCATCCTCCTCGAACTCCGCCTCCGCGAGGGGTGCCCCCTCGACATCCTGCGGCCGGCCGGGCTTTCCGCGGCGCGGGGGGCGGTGGGGGAGGGGTTGCTGTCGGAGTCCGCGTTCTCGGCGGGGCGGGCGGTTCTGACCCTGCGGGGCCGGCTCCTGGCCGACGCGCTCGTCCGAGCCCTGGTCGACTGACCCGGCCCGGGGTTCCTCTTGCGCAGTTCCCCGCGCCCCTGACCCCCTCGATCCTGCGGCCCGTGCCCGCCTCTTGCGCAGTTCCCCGCGCCCCCTAAACCCGCTGTCGGCGTGCGGGCCGTGCGTGGCTGGTCGCGCAGTTCCCCGCGCCCCTAAACCCGCTGTCGGCGTGCGGCCGTGGTCGTTTCTCGCGCAGTTCCTCGCGCCCCTAAGAAAACCCGTCTTCATCTGCGGGCCGTGCGTGGCTGGTCGCGCAGCTCCCCACGCCCCTAAGCGGTACTGATGCTGGCCCGCATCGGGGCATTTCAGCCCGTCCGGCGTTTGAGGACGAGCGCCGTTCAGGCGCGATACGGGGTCTGGGGCGGAGCCCCAGGGGGCCGGAACCAACCAACCCGTTGCACGGGCGGGTGGGTGGGGAAACTCCCCAGGGGGCTACGGGGCCGTCACGAAGTCGATGAGGTGCTCGACGGAGCCGAGCAGAGACGGATCCAGGTCCCGATACGTCCGCACCCCCGCCAGAATCCGCTGCCACGCCGCCCCCGTGTTCTCCGCCCACCCCAACGCCCGGCACACCCCCGTCTTCCAGTCCTGACCCCGCGGCACCACCGGCCACCCCTCGATCCCCACGGACGCCGGCTTCACCGCTTCCCACACGTCGATGTAGGGGTGCCCGACGACCAGGACGTCCGGATGGTTCACGGACGCCGCGATACGGGACTCCTTCGAGCCCGGGACCAAGTGGTCGACCAGGACCCCGAGCCGTGCGTCCGGCCCGGGCGCGAACTCGGCGACGATCGCCGGAAGGTCGTCGATGCCCTCCAGGTACTCCACGACCACGCCCTCGATCCGCAGGTCGTCCCCCCACACCTTCTCGACGAGCTCCGCGTCGTGGCGCCCCTCGACGTAGATCCGCCCGGCCCGTGCCACCCGGGCCCGCGCCCCCGGCACGGCCACCGATCCCGAGGCGGTGCGCGCGGGGCGCTGCGGGGCGGGTGCGGAGGCGGAGGGGCGTACGAGGGTGACCACCTTGCCCTCCAGGAGGAACCCGCGGGGCGCGAGCGGGAAGACCCGGTGTTTGCCGAAGCGGTCCTCAAGGGTGACCGTCGGCCCCTCGGCCGTCTTCTCGCAGCGGATCACGGCTCCGCAGAATCCCGTGGAGACCTCCTCGACCACGAGGTCGGTCTCGGCCGGCACCTCGGGAACGGGCGCCTGCTTCTTCTTCCACGGCGGGGTGAGATCAGGGCTGTAGCTGCGCATGGCCTCATTATTCGGGAAAGATCATTCGTGCGGGGCGGACGGACCGGAGAGTGCGACGACGGAGACGACGGAGAAGACGGAGAAGACGGAACGGTACGGCCGTACCCCGCCACGACACCCCGAACCGCCCCGCGAGTCGCTTCCACCACGACTCCTCGAACCGCCCCCGCGAGTCGCTTCCGCTACGACACCCCGAACCGCACCGCGAGTTGGTCCCGCTGCGCCCGTACGAACGCCGCGTCCACCACCGCCCCGTGCCCCGGCACGTACACCGCGTCCTCGCCGCCCAGCGAGAGCAGCCGGTCCAGGGCGGCCGGCCAGCGGGAGGTGAGCGCGTCCGTGCCGGCCTGGGGCTCGCCCGACTCCTCCACGAGGTCGCCGCAGAAGACGATCTCCGGGGAGTCGCCGCGCGCCGGCACCAGGACCGCGAGGTCGTGCCCGCTGTGCCCGGGGCCCACGTTGGCGAGCAGCACCTGGCGCCCGCCGAGTTCCAGCGTCCACTCGCCGCACACCGCGTGGTGCGGCAGGACCAGTACGTCGGCGGCCTCGGCCGCGTCCTGTCCGGACACGCCGTGGCCGACGGCGGCGGCACGCATCGCCTCACGGCTCAGCGCACGCTCGATGCCGACCGCCCCGTACACCTGGGCGCCGGAGAAGGCGGCCGTCCCCAGGACGTGGTCGAAGTGCGGGTGGCTGAGCGCGATGTGGGTCACACGGCGGCCGAAGAGGGCCTCGGCCTGGGCCCGCAGCTCGGCGCCCTCGCGCAGCGTGGCCCCGGTGTCGCACAGCAGGAGGGAGTCCTCGCCGGCGACCAGCGCGGCCGTCGCGTCCCAGATCGGCAGGCGTCTGCGCCCGACCCCGTCACCCAGCCGCTCCCAGCCGAACTCTTCCCAACGGACGTCCATGACGCGACGCTATCCGCAATCGCGGGACGTCGCCGCACGGTAGCGTGGTCGGCCGCCCTTGCTAGGTGCGTACCGGTCGGCCGTACACTGGCCGGGGATTGCTGGCACTCGAACGCAGTGAGTGCCAAACGGACGGCAACGGGAGGTGTGCGCGATGCTCAGTGAACGCAGGCTCGAGGTGCTGCGCGCCATCGTCCAGGACTATGTCGGCACCGAGGAACCGGTGGGCTCCAAGGCCCTCACGGAGCGGCATGCGCTGGGCGTCTCGCCGGCGACGGTGCGCAATGACATGGCGGTCCTGGAGGAGGAGGGCTTCATCGCCCAGCCTCACACCAGCGCCGGCCGGATCCCGACGGACAAGGGATACCGGCTGTTCGTCGACCGGCTCGCGGGTGTCAAGCCCCTGTCGTCGCCGGAGCGGCGCGCCATCCAGAACTTCCTGGACAGCGCGGTGGACCTGGACGACGTGGTGGCCCGCACGGTGCGGCTGCTCGCTCAGTTGACCCGGCAGGTGGCGGTCGTCCAGTACCCGTCGCTGACCCGGTCCACGGTGCGGCATGTGGAGCTTCTCTCACTCGCGGCGGCCCGGCTGATGCTGGTGCTGATCACGGACACCGGCCGGGTCGAGCAGCGGATGGTCGACTGCCCGGCGCCGTTCGGCGAGGCCGCGCTCGCGGACCTGCGGGCCCGGCTCAACGCACGGGTGGTGGGGCGCCGCTTCGCGGACGTGCCGCAACTGGTGCAGGACCTGCCGGAGTCCTTTGAACCGGAGGACCGGGGTACCGTGTCGACGGTCCTCGCCACCCTCCTCGAAACCCTGGTCGAAGAGACCGAGGAGCGGTTGATGATCGGCGGCACCGCCAATCTCACCCGCTTCGGACACGACTTCCCGCTGACCATCAGGCCGGTGCTGGAGGCACTTGAGGAGCAGGTCGTGCTCCTCAAGCTGCTCGGCGAGGCCAAGGAATCGGGCATGACCGTACGCATCGGGCACGAGAACAACGCCCACGAGGGCCTGAACTCCACGTCCGTCGTCTCGGTCGGCTACGGTTCCGGCGGCGAGGCGGTCGCCAAACTCGGCGTGGTCGGACCGACCCGCATGGATTACCCCGGAACGATGGGAGCGGTACGCGCAGTGGCACGTTACGTCGGACAGATCCTGGCGGAGTCGTAAGTGGCCACGGACTACTACGCCGTACTCGGCGTGCGCCGCGACGCATCACAGGACGAGATCAAGAAGGCCTTCCGGAGGCTCGCGCGGGAACTCCATCCCGACGTGAACCCCGACCCGAAGACCCAGGAGCGGTTCAAGGAGATCAACGCCGCTTACGAGGTCCTCTCCGACCCGCAGAAGAAGCAGGTCTTCGACCTCGGCGGCGATCCGCTGTCGTCGTCGGGCGGCGGCGGTGGCGCGGGCGGCTTCGGCGCGGGCGGCTTCGGCAACTTCTCGGACATCATGGACGCCTTCTTCGGCACGGCTTCGCAGCGCGGCCCGCGCTCGCGGACCCGCCGGGGCCAGGACGCCATGATCCGCCTGGAGATCGACCTCAACGAGGCGGCCTTCGGCACCACCAAGGAGATCCAGGTCGACACCGCGGTGGTGTGTACGACCTGTTCGGGCGAGGGCGCGGCCCCCGGCACCTCCGCGCAGACCTGTGACATGTGTCGCGGTCGCGGCGAGGTGTCCCAGGTCACCCGGTCCTTCCTGGGCCAGGTCATGACCTCACGCCCGTGCCCCCAGTGCCAGGGCTTCGGCACCGTGGTCCCCACCCCGTGCCCGGAGTGCGCGGGCGACGGCCGCATCCGCTCGCGGCGCACCCTCACCGTGAAGATCCCGGCCGGTGTCGACAACGGCACCCGGATCCAGCTCGCGGGCGAGGGCGAGGTCGGCCCCGGCGGCGGCCCCGCCGGAGACCTGTACGTGGAGATCCACGAGGTGGCGCACGATGTGTTCCAGCGCCGTGGCGACGACCTGCACTGCACGGTCACCATCCCCATGACGGCGGCGTCCCTCGGCACGAAGGTGCCGCTCCAGACGCTCGACGGCATGGAGGAGGTGGACATCCGCCCGGGCAGCCAGTCCGGCCAGTCCATCCCGCTGCACGGCCGCGGCATCACGCATCTGCGCGGCGGCGGCCGGGGAGACCTCATCGTGCACGTCGAGGTCCTGACCCCGAGCAAGCTCGACCCCCAACAGGAGGATCTGCTGCGCCAGTTGGCGAAGCTGCGCGGCGAGGAGCGGCCCACGGGCCAGTTCCAGCCCGGTCAGCAGGGTCTGTTCTCCCGTCTGAAGGACGCCTTCAACGGACGCTGAGCCGAGTGGAGGGGGGCCGCGGGGATCATCCCCGCGGCCTCCTTTTTTTCGTCTTTTCGTCGGCTTACGGGAGCAGGGCCCCGGGGACAGGACCGCGACCAGGCGCCCGCCCCGCCCGAGCGGGGAGGAACCGCGCCGGGGGAGGAACCGCGCGGGGAAGGAACCGGGCCGGGGAGAATGCTCGCGGGTGAGGACGCGCGCGGGGCCGGAACCGGCGATTCGGCGCGAGAGCAACGCCGTGGCACGATGCGGACATGGCTTTGACCGATCTCTGCCGGTATCCGATCGTGCAGGCGCCCATGGCGGGTGGCGCCTCCGGTGCGGCGCTGGCCGCGGCCGTCTCCGAGGCCGGGGGCCTCGGTTTCCTGGCCGCCGGTTACAAGACGGCCGACGGCATGTACCAGGAGATCAAGCAGGTGCGCGGGCTCACCGGCCGGCCCTTCGGCGTCAACCTGTTCATGCCCCAGGAACCGGCCACCGACCCCGCCGCCGTCGAGGTATACCGCCATCAGCTCGCGGGCGAGGCCACCTGGTACGACACCCCGCTGGGGGAGGCCGACTCCGGGGGCGACGACAACTACGAGGCCAAGCTGGCCATCCTGCGCGAGGACCCGGTGCCGGTGGTCTCGTTCACCTTCGGCTGCCCCGAGCGCACGGTGCTCGACGCCTTCGCGAAGATCGGCACGTACACGATCGTCACCGTGACGACGCCCAAGGAGGCGGAGACCGCGCACCGGGCCGGGGCGGACGCGGTGTGTGTGCAGGGCGTCGAGGCGGGCGGCCACCAGGGCACCTACCGCGACGACCCGCAGTCCGGTGGCGCCGGACTGGGACTGCTCACGCTGATCACCCTCGTACGCGAAGCCGTACCCCTGCCGATCGTCGCGGCCGGCGGACTCATGCGCGGCGCCCAGATCGCGGCGGTCCTCGCGGCGGGCGCGGACGCGGCGCAGTTGGGCACGGCGTTCCTGTCCTGCCCCGAGTCGGGCGCGAGCGCGCCGCACAAGCAGGCGCTGACCAACCCCCTCTTCGCGCGTACGGAGCTGACGCGGGCGTTCTCCGGGCGGCCCGCGCGGGGCCTGGTGAACCGCTTCATGCGCGAGCACGGCCCGTACGCCCCCGCCGCCTACCCGCAGGTGCACCAGCTGACCCTCGGCCTGCGCAAGGCCGCGGCCGAGGCCGGTGACCCGCAGGGCATGGCGCTCTGGGCGGGCCAGGGCCACCGTCTTGCCCGGGAACTCCCGGCGGCCCGGCTCGTCGAGGTCCTGGCCGCCGAACTCGACGACGCGGCAGCCGAGTTGACCGCGACCCTGCGGAACCTGAGAAACCTGAGGAGTGCGTCATGACCGCCCCGGTCTTCGTTGTCGACACGGTGCCCGTCGGCGGCGAGTTCGTCCTGGACGGCGCGGAGGGCCGCCACGCCGTCTCCGTCAAACGGCTGCGCCCCGACGAGCGGGTCACCCTGACCGACGGCGCGGGGAACCGGGCGGACGCCGTGGTGGTGTCCGCCGAGGGCAAGGACCGCCTGACCGTACGCGTCACCGGGTACGCGAGCGAGGACGAGCCCGCCGTACGGATCACCGTGGTGCAGGCGCTGCCCAAGGGAGACCGGGGCGAGGTCGCCGTGGAGACGATGACCGAGACCGGCGTGGACGCGATCGTGCCGTGGCAGGCCGCGCGCTGCATCACCCAGTGGAAGGGCGAACGCGGCGCCAAGTCCCTTGCCAAATGGCGCAGTACGGCCCGCGAGTCGGGCAAGCAGTCGCGCCGCGTCCGCTTCCCCGAGGTGCGCGAGGCGCTGACCACCAAGCAGGTCGCGGCCCTGCTGGCCGAGGCGGACCTGGCCGTGGTCCTGCACGAGGACCCCGAAGTCGCCTCGGCCGCCCTGTCCACGGCCGAGCTGCCCGCCCACGGGGAGATCGTCCTGGTCGTCGGCCCCGAGGGAGGCGTGTCCCCCGAGGAACTCGCCGCCTTCGCCGAGGCGGGCGCCCGCCCCCACCGCCTGGGAACGAGCGTGCTCCGCACGTCGACGGCCGGGACGGTGGCGGCGGCGGTCCTGATGTCCCGAACGGGCCGCTGGTCCTGACGCGGGCCCGCCTCTCCGCCCGGCCGCGCGTTCAGCCCTCCGGCGTTCGAGGAGCGGGGTCCGGGGCGGAGCCCCCGTGTCCGCCGGGGCGCGGACCGGGCCGAGCGGGGGGCGTGGCGCGAGGGGCGCGCCTCGACCCGGGGCCAGGATGGCCGCAAGAGGTCTACCGCGCGCGGGAACACGGTGGCACCCTGACCCCCATGGGGGCCACGAGGTCACACCGCATCCCGCGCCGCGCGGCGCACCCCGCCCTGGCCGCCGCCATCGCCGCCGCCGCGCTGGCGCTCACCACCGCCTGCGACCCCGTCGGCGGCCTCAACTCCGCCGCCGTCGCCGTCACCACCGACCAGGTCGCGACCGCGGCGCTCCAGCACCAGCACGTCGACATCAAGTGGCTGACGTGCACCGCCCACCTCGACAACGGCCCCCGCGCGACCCCTTCGGCCGGCAGCGCCACCAAGGACGTCGCCGACGTGACGTGCGACGGCGAGACCAAGGACGGCAGGCCGATCACGGTCAGGGGCACGGTCACGCAGGAGGTGGAGGGCCGCTGTGTGAAGGGCGACCTGACCGCCAAGGTCGCCGACAGGACCGTGTTCCGCGCCTCCGTCCTCGGCGACTGCACCGCGCCCGCCCCGACCACGACCCGCGTCACCCCCGCCCCCGGCGGCCACCCCACCGTGACGGTGACCGTGACGGTCACCCAGTCCTTCCAGGGCAAGTGAGGCGCCCCCACCCGAAGAGGCCCCCGCCCCCGCCCGTACGCGTTGAGTAGCATGCGGTTACCTGATCAACGCGACCAAGGAGGACCGGATCGTGGCCGGAGAGCCGCAGGCGGACTGCCTGTTCTGCAAAATCGTCTCGGGCGATGTCCCGGCGACCGTCGTGCGGGAGACCGACACCACGGTCGCCTTCCGTGACATCAACCCCCAGGCGCCGACCCACGTCCTGGTCATCCCCCGGGTCCACCACCCCGACGGCGCCTCCCTCGCCGCCGCGGAACCGGCCATCGCCGCGGACGTGCTGCGCGAGGCCGGAAACGTCGCCGCCCAGGAGGGCATCGACGCCTCCGGGTACCGGATCGTGTTCAACACGGGCAGCGGCGCGGGCCAGACCGTCTTCCACGCGCACGCGCACGTCCTGGGAGGCCGCGGCCTCCAGTGGCCGCCCGGATAAGCTCCGCCCGCACAGCAAGGCAACTCACCGTGTCCGTACGTGAATTGGTGGTCCTCGGCACCGCCAGCCAGGTTCCCACCCGGCACCGCAACCACAACGGCTACCTGCTGCGCTGGGACGGCGAGGGCATCCTCTTCGACCCCGGAGAGGGCACCCAGCGCCAGATGCTGCGGGCCGGGGTCGCGGCCCACGACATCAACCGGATCTGCGTCACGCACTTCCACGGCGATCACTCGCTGGGCCTGGCCGGAGTGATCCAGCGGATCAACCTCGACCGGGTCCCGCACCCGGTCACCGCGCACTACCCGCTCAGCGGCGAGCACTTCTTCGAGCGCCTGCGGTACGCCACCGCCTACCGCGAGTCGGTCCCGCTCGGCCAGGCGCCGGTCGCGGGCGACGGCGCGGTGCTGGCCACGACACCGGCGTACACCCTGGACGCCCGCCGGCTCTCGCACCCCGTCGAGTCGTACGGCTACCGACTCGTCGAGCCGGACGGGCGGCGGATACTGCCCGAACTGCTCGCCGAGCGCGGCATCAAGGGCCCCGACGTGGGGCGCCTCCAGCGGGAGGGCGAGCTGAACGGCGTCACCCTCGACGAGGTCAGCGAGATCCGGCGCGGCCAGCGGTTCGCGTTCGTGATGGACACCCGCCTGTGCGACGGCGTCCACGCGCTGGCGAAGGGCTGCGACATGCTGGTCATCGAGTCGACGTTCCTGGACGGAGACACCCAACTGGCCCTGGACCACGGCCACCTGACGGCAGGTCAGGCGGCTGCGGTGGCCCGCGACGCCGGGGTGCGCCACCTCGTACTCACCCACTTCTCGCAGCGGTACTCCGACCCCGACGAGTTCGAGCGGCAGGCCCGGGCCGCGGGATTCACCGGCGAACTGACGGTGGCCGCGGACCTGGTCCGGATCCCGGTCCCCAAACGCACGCCGGCCTGAGACACCCTGGCGCCCCCGGATACCTGGTGCTCCCCGGATACTTGGCGCCCCCGGACACCGGCCACCTCTACCGCTCCTGCCCGACCGGCCGCTCCCGCCCCACCTGACGTACCCAAAGCTCTGAAGCATCACGCACGACCGCTAGGAAGCCCCCCATGCCTCTCCCCAAGGCCGAACTCCACCTCCACATCGAAGGCACCCTCGAACCCGAGCTGGCCTTCGAACTCGCCGCACGCAACGGCGTGGAGCTGCCGTACGCCGACACCGAGGAACTGCGCAAGGCGTACCTCTTCGACGACCTCCAGTCCTTCCTCAACCTGTACTACTCGCTGATGCGGGTGCTGCGCACCGAGGACGACTTCGCCTCGCTGGCCGACGCCTATCTGACCCGGGCCGCAGCTCAGGGCGTACGCCACGCGGAGATCTTCTTCGACCCGCAGGCGCACATCGCGCGGGGTGTGCCGATCGGCACGGTGGTGGAGGGGCTGTGGCGCGCCCTGTCCACGAGCGAGGAACGCCACGGCATCTCGACCCGGCTCATCCTCTGCTTCCTGCGGGACGAGTCGGCGGAGTCGGCGCTGCTCACCCTGGAGGCGGCGCGGCCGTATCTGGACCGGATCACCGGCGTGGGCCTCGACTCCGCGGAGGTCGGCCACCCGCCGGCCAAGTTCCGCGAGGTGTACGAGGCGGCGGCGGCCCTCGGTCTGCGCCGGGTGGCCCACGCCGGCGAGGAGGGCCCGCCGGCGTACATCACGGAGGCACTCGACGTACTGGGTGTG
This sequence comes from Streptomyces sp. ASQP_92, assembly GCF_025399895.1. Lineage (GTDB taxonomy): Bacteria > Actinomycetota > Actinomycetes > Streptomycetales > Streptomycetaceae > Streptomyces. The sequence goes on from NZ_JAODUA010000001.1 coordinate 596,907, forward strand.
GAGCGCGTCGACCACGGCCTGCGCGCCCTGGAGGACCCGGACCTCGTGGCCCGCCTGGCCCGGGACCGCATCCCGCTCACCCTGTGCCCGCTGTCGAACGTACGGCTGCGCGCGATCGACACGCTGGAGGAGCATCCGCTGGCGGCGATGATGGACGCGGGTCTGCTGTGCACGGTCAACTCCGACGACCCGGCGTACTTCGGGGGGTACGTGGACGACACGTTCCACGCCGTGCGCGAGGCGCTGGGGCTGGACCGGGGGCGGCTGCGGGAGCTGGCCCGGAACTCCTTCCTGGCGGCGTTCCTGGACGACGAGGAGGGGAGGCGGGCGGGGTATCTGGCGGAGGTGGAGGCGTACGACTTCTCTGCGGAGTAGCTCCGCAGGGGGTGCGGGGTGGGTGAGGCGTGCCCTCAGCGGCGTCACGGTCTGCGGGCCGTGGTCGCTTTTCGCGCAGTTCCCCGCGCCCCCCAAAACCCGTTTTCGTCTGCGGACCGTGCGTGGTTGCTCGCGCAGTTCCCCGCGCCCCTGAAAGCCCTTCGGTCTGCGGGCCGTGCTCGCTCCTCGCGCAGTTCCCCGCGCCCCCAAAACCCGTTTTCGCCTGCGGGCCGTGGTCGCTTCTCGCGCAGTTCCCCGCGCCCCTAACTACTCGGCGCCGGCCAGCGCAGGACACCTCAGCCCGTCCGGCGTTTGAGGACGAGCGCCGTTCAGGCGCGATACGGGGTCTGGGGCGGAGCCCCAGGATGGCCCGAACCATCCAACCCCGATGCACGGGCGGGTGGGTGGGCAATGGTGCTCGGGGTCTGGGGCGGAGCCCCAGGGGAGTGGGGGGCGCGCCCGCCATGCCTCCGGAGGGTTTCGGGGAGGGGCGGGGTGGGGGGAACTCAGGACGCCAAGACCTTGCGGCGCCTCCTCGCCCGGGAGCGGATCGCGATCTCCGCGACCTCCTGCTCCCGCACCCCGATCTGCGGAAGCAGCCCCGCCCCCGACGCCCCCACCCGCCCCGCGACAACCGCCGCCGGCGTACCGCCGCGACGCCGGATGGACCCCGGCACCAGCGGCCGCCCCGACGTGTGCAGCGCCACCGCACTCATCGGCGCCGCGATGAGCAGCAGCAGCGCGCACAGCACGATCCCCATGCCCCGGTACCCCGCGTACTGGGACAGGAGGCTGCCCGTGAGCGGCCCGCAGGCCACCCCCAGCGAGGACGCCGAGCCGGCGAGCACCGCCCAGCGTCCGCGCGGGTCGAGCGAGGCGGACAGGCCGATCAGATACGACAGGACCACCGGGTAGAAGACGTTCCACAGGACCTCGCCGGCCGCGAACGACACCAGCCCCCGCGCCGAGGCGCTGACCACGATGCAGCCCGCGATGATCGCCGTACCCGCGCCGATCGGCACCGCCCGCCCGAGCCGCGCGCCGAGCGCACCCGCGCCGAGCACGCCGAGCAGCCCCGCGCCGAGCCCGGCCGCGAAGACCATGCCCACGGTGACCTCGCTCAGCCCGGCCTGGGTGAGGCCGATCCGTCCGCTCACCCCCCACAGCGCGTTCTGCGCGAGGGACCAGCAGAGCATGGTCGCGGCCAGGACCGTACCGGAGCGCCGGTGCGGCAGCCGCCCGCCCGCTCCCTCGCCGGCCGTGACGGGTTCGAGCGGCGCAACGGAGTCGGCCATTCGGCCCGCGCCGAGCCCACCGGCACCGACACCGACCCCACTCCCGCCCGGAAGCCACCGCGTCGCGGGCCACACCAGGGCCGCGACGAGGGCGATCGAGGCGAGCGGGGTCGCGTGGCCGCCGCCGAGGTGAGGGATGGTCAGATAGAGGGCGCCCGCCGTCGCCGAGACGGAGAGCAGGCCCAGGGTCGAGGCGCGGTGGGGGTCGCGCTGCGCGGCGATACCGGCCGCGGCGACCGCCGTCGCGGTGCCGGAGCCGAGTCCGCCGACCACCGCGCCCGCCACGACGACCGGCATCAGTGTGGTGAGGGCGGCGCCGCCGTACCCCGTGATCGCGAGGAGCAGGCCCCAGCGGGCGAGCCGGCGCGGGCCCTGCTGTTCGACTCTGGAGGCGAGCGTGAAGCCGGCCATGGCGGAGCTCAACAGCAGCGTCGAGCCGACCAGTCCGGCCTCCGCGGGGGAGAGCCCGAGGCCGGCCGAGAGCCGGCCGACGACGGTGGGAAGGAGATAGGCGGCGAGGTAACCGGCGGTGAAGACGGCGACCAGGGGCCAGGCGGCACGAGGGCGTGCGGACATGCGCGTTCCAAGGAACAGGGCCCGGGGGCAGGGAGGTCAAAGAGGGGGGATGCGCCCGGTGTTGTACGGGAACGCGGGCCCAATTTGTATCAAGCGTCCCGAGTGCGCGAAAAGCTGGGACGGAGTGATCTGGGTCACGTTTCGTTTGCCCCGGGTCTCGTCGGGTAAAAGCGCGAATTTCGCACGGGGGCATGGGAGTTGAGGGCCCCTGGTCGAGACCGGTCACCCTTGACGATGCCTGTTCACATACCTAGTCTCCATTCTCATGAGTGGATGGTGATCCGTCATGGCGGCATGGCGGACGGACGGTGGATGGGCGGGGCGTCATGAATCGAGTGGCCGCGGTGCGGGGGCAGCGGATCGCCGAGGTGCGGCTCACGCCGGTCCTCGTCGGCGACCCGCCTCTCCTCAACGTCCAGGGCGTGCACCAGCCCTATACCCCCCGGCTGGTGGTCGAGGTCGTCACGGCCGAGGGGGTGGCCGGGGTCGGTGAGACGTACGGCGACACCAAATACCTCGAACTGGCCCGTCCCTACGCCGACGCGCTGATCGGCCACGACATCGCCGACCTCAATGGACTGTTCACATTGGTGAACGAGATCGGTGTCGATGAGGCCCGGGTCGACCACGCGGTGGACGTGGGCGGACTGCGGGGCGTCCAGACCGCCGACAAGCTGCGCCTGTCCGTCGTCTCCGCCTTCGAGGTGGCCTGCCTGGACGCGCTCGGCAAGATCCAGGGCGTGCCCGTCCACACCCTGCTCGGCGGCAAGGTCCGCGACGAGGTCGAGTACAGCGCCTACCTCTTCTACCGCTGGGCCGAACACCCGGGCGGGGCCGGCCACAAGGACGCCTGGGGCGCGGCCCTCGACCCCGCGGGGATCGTCGAACAGGCCCGCCGCTTCGTGGACGCGTACGGCTTTCGTTCCTTCAAGCTCAAGGGCGGCGTCTTCCCGCCCGAGCAGGAGGTGGCCGCGATCCGCGCCCTGGCCGCCGCGTTCCCCGGCCGTCCGCTGCGGCTCGACCCCAACGGCGGCTGGACCCCCGAGACCTCGCTGGGGGTGGCCGCCGAACTCGTGGACGTACTGGAGTACCTGGAGGACCCGGCGCCCGGCACGGCCGCGATGGCCGAGGTGGCCCGGGGTGCGCGGGTGCCGCTCGCCACCAACATGTGCGTGACGACGTTCCCCGAGATCAGGCAGGCGTTCCTGACCGACGCGGTCCAGGTCGTCCTGTCCGACCACCACTACTGGGGCGGGCTGCGCAACACCCGTGAACTCGCCGCGATCTGCCGGGCGTTCGGGGTCGGCCTGTCCATGCACTCCAATACGCACATGGGGATCAGCCTCGCCGCGATGACCCAGGTCGCGGCGACCGTCCCCAACCTCGACTACGCCTGCGACAGCCACTACCCGTGGAGTACCGAGGACGTGATCACCGTCCGGCCCGAGTTCCGCGACGGGCGCCTGGCGGTGTCCGACGCCCCTGGACTCGGCGTCCAGCTCGACCGCGTCGAACTGGCCCGGCTGCACCGCCGCTGGCTCGACGACGACGGCACCCTGCGCGACCGCGACGACGCCGCCGCGATGCGCCGCGCCCCGGAACACGCCGACTGGACGACTCCGGCGCTGCCGCGCTGGTAGCGGGCGGCCGGAGCGCGTTCCGGGAAGTCCGGCGGGCGTGCGTGCCGCCGGGCCGTCCCCGGGCGACTCCCGCGCCGGCAGCCCTGCTGCCGTCCGGACCTCTCCCGCGTACATCGGGCAGACTTGCCAGATCTGTACGCGAACGGAGAGTCCGCCGTGACGACACCACCCAGCGGAGGGCGGTCGCCCCAACAGCCGCCCCACCCCTCGCACCACCAGTCGCACCGTCCCCGCGGCCCGCACCACGAGCCCGGGCGGCCGGGCATGGGCGGTCCGGCCGAGCCGTCGGGGCCGTCGGGGCCGTCGGAGCGGAGCCCCCGGCGGCCCGCTCCCAGTGCCGAACCGCGCCCGGCCTCCCGGCTCGACCCGCTCGACGGGCTGCGCGACCCCCGCGACCCGCCCTGCGACGTCTTCCTCACCGGCACGGTCTTCCTCGACATCATCTTCACCGGGCTCGACTCGGCGCCGGTGCGCGGCACCGAGTCCTGGGCGCGGGGCATGGGTTCGAGCCCGGGCGGCATCGCCAACATGGCCACCGCGCTGGCCCGCCTCGGCCTGCACACCTCCCTGGCCGCGGCCTTCGGCGACGACCACTACGGCGAATACTGCTGGGACGCGCTCGAACAGGGCGAGGGCATCGACCTGACGCCGTCGCGCACCGTGCCCGGCTGGCACTCGCCGGTCACCGTCTCGATGGCGTACGAGGGCGAACGCACCATGGTCACCCATGGCCACGAGGCGCCCCACGAACTGTCCGCGCCCAACTGCCCGCCGCGCGCCCGGGCCGCCGTCGCCTCCCTGGTGCCGGGGCGGCGCGAGGGGTGGATCGCGGACGCCGCCCGTTCCGGCGCGCGGATCTTCGCGGACGTCGGCTGGGACGACACCGGACGCTGGGACCTGGCGGAGCTTCCCGAGCTCGAACACTGCGAGGCGTTCCTGCCCAACGCGGCCGAGGCGATGCGCTACACCGGGACCGACTGCCCCCGGGCGGCGGCCCGCGCGCTCGCCGAGAAGGTGCCGCTCGCGGTGGTGACGCTGGGGCCCGAGGGGGCGTACGCGGTGGACGGGGCGACGGGGGAGACGGCGGACGTGCCGGCCATCGAGGTCGAGGCCCTCGACCCGACCGGGGCGGGCGACGTCTTCGTGGCGGGCTTCGTCACCGGCACCCTCGCGGGCTGGCCCCTGCCCGACCGGCTCGCCTTCGCGGGGCTGACGGCGGCGCTCTCGGTCCAGGAGTTCGGGGGCTCGCTGTCGGCGCCGGGGTGGGCGGAGATCGCGGGGTGGTGGGAGCGGGTGCGGACCCTGGAGAACCAGGACCCCGCGGCGCTGCGCCGCTACGCCTTCCTCTCCGACCTCCTCCCCGGCGCGGCCCGCACCTGGCCCCTCCGCCGAGCCGTCCCCACCCTGGGCTTCCGCACACCGTCCTGACCTCCCTTTCCGGCCCGGGTCGCTGGACCCTGCCCGGCCCAATCCCGCGCGGCCTGGATGCCCGCCCTCCCGGTCCTGGCCGGTCCAACCCCGCGGGGGTTGGACGCCCTGCTCCCGGCCTCGGTCCCTCTCCGACCCTGGCCGGCGCGAATTCAGCCCCTCCGGCGTTTGAGGAGCGGGGGTCCGGGGGCGGAGCCCCTGGACGCGGTCCGCGGGGGCGTGACGGCGGAACCGATGCGGTGCCCGGCACCGGGGGCTGTGCCCACCCGTCCCGCCCTGCGGGACGATTGCCCACAGCGGGGGCGAGGGAGGCGGCGGGGAGGGCCGAGCGCAATCCCGGCGATTCAGCCCCTCCGGCGTTTGAGGAGCGGGGGTCCGGGGGCGGAGCCCCTGGGGGGCGGGGGAGGCCTCAGGGGTGGAGCCGGGCGATCCCGGTGGGGGCCCGGGGGAAACGGGTCGGGGGCGGGGCCCGGGGAAAAGGGCTCGGACCCCCGGGGCGTAAGTCGTACGCTTGGTATTCCAGAGGCTCTCGAGCGGCGAGAACCCTGCAACGGGAGGTATGTGCAGGCCACAGGGCCGGCCCATGACGCAGACACCCACACACCCGCAGGCGCACGCCCAGATCACCATCCCGGCCAAGCACCCCATGGTGACCATTCTGGGTTCGAGCGACTCCCTGCTGCGCGTGATCGAGAAGGCCTTCCCGTCGGCCGACATCCATGTACGGGGCAATGTGATCAGCGCCGTGGGGGACGCGACGGAAGTCGCCCTCATCCAGCGCCTGTTCGACGAGATGATGCTGGTGCTCCGCACCGGACAGCCGATGACGGAGGACGCAGTGGAACGCTCGATCGCCATGCTCCGGGCGAGCGGCAACGCGAACGGCGGCCAGGCGGCCGCCGACGGGAACGGCGAGACCCCGGCCGAGGTGCTCACCCAGAACATCCTCTCCAGCCGCGGCCGCACGATCCGCCCCAAGACCCTCAACCAGAAGCGGTACGTCGACGCGATCGACAAGCACACGATCGTCTTCGGCATCGGCCCCGCCGGTACCGGAAAGACCTATCTCGCCATGGCCAAGGCGGTCCAGGCCCTGCAGTCCAAGCAGGTCACCCGGATCATCCTGACCCGGCCGGCCGTGGAGGCCGGCGAGCGCCTCGGCTTCCTGCCCGGCACGCTCTACGAGAAGATCGACCCGTATCTGCGCCCGCTCTACGACGCGCTGCACGACATGCTCGACCCGGACTCGATCCCGAGGCTGATGGCCGCCGGCACCATCGAGGTCGCCCCGCTGGCGTACATGCGGGGCCGTACGCTCAACGACGCGTTCATCATCCTCGACGAGGCACAGAACACCAGCACCGAGCAGATGAAGATGTTCCTGACCCGCCTCGGCTTCGACTCGAAGATCGTCATCACCGGTGACGTCACCCAGGTCGACCTGCCCGGCGGCACCAAGAGCGGTCTGCGCCAGGTCCAGGACATCCTGGACGGCGTCGACGACGTGCACTTCTCCCGGCTCACCTCGCAGGATGTCGTACGGCACAAGCTCGTCGGCCGTATCGTCGACGCGTACGAGCAGTACGACAGCCGCCAGGACCAGAACGGTCACAGCGGCCGCAACGGGAAGTAGAGCAGAGCGCACCATGTCGATCGACGTCAACAACGAGTCCGGAACCGAGGTCGACGAGCAGGCGATCCTCGACATCGCCCGCTACGCCCTCACACGGATGCGGATCCACCCGCTCTCCGAGCTGTCGGTGATCGTCGTGGACGCCGAGGCCATGGAGCAGCTCCACATCCAGTGGATGGACCTGCCGGGGCCGACCGATGTCATGTCCTTCCCGATGGACGAGCTGCGGCCGCCGTCGAAGGACGACGAGGAGCCCCCGCAGGGGCTCCTCGGTGACATCGTGCTGTGCCCCGAGGTCGCCAAGCAGCAGGGCGAGGACGCCGAGACGCGGCACTCCATGGACGAGGAGCTCCAACTCCTCACCGTCCACGGGGTGTTGCACCTGCTCGGCTACGACCACGAGGAGCCGGACGAGAAGGCCGAGATGTTCGGCCTCCAGGCGGCCATCGTCGACGGCTGGCGTGCGGAGAAGGGCCTGACCGGTCCCTCCCCGGCGCCGACCGTCTCATGACCGGGCAACTGATCGCGGGAGCCGTCGCCCTGGTCGTCGTCGCCTGGCTCGCCGCCTGCGCCGAGGCCGGGCTCGCCCGCATCTCCTCCTTCCGCGCCGCCGAGGCGGTACGCACCGGCCGGCGCGGCAGCGCCAAGCTCGCCCAGATCGCCTCCGACCCCACGCGCTACCTCAACGTGGCCCTGCTCGTCAGGGTCGCCTGCGAGATGGCCGCCGGGGTCCTCGTCACCTATGTGTGCCTGGAGGAGTTCGGCGAGACCTGGGCGGCGCTGCTCGTCGCCATCGCCGTGATGGTCCTCGTGTCGTACGTCGCCGTCGGCGTCTCGCCGCGCACCATCGGCCGGCAGCACCCCATGAACACCGCGACGGCCGCCGCGTACGTCCTGCTGCCGCTGGCCAGGATCATGGGGCCGATCCCGCAGCTCCTCATCCTGCTCGGCAACGCGCTGACCCCCGGAAAAGGCTTCCGCAAGGGACCGTTCGCCTCCGAGGCCGAGCTGCGCGCGATGGTCGACCTCGCCGAGGCGGAGTCGCTGATCGAGGACGACGAGCGCCGCATGGTGCACTCGGTGTTCGAGCTGGGCGACACCCTGGTGCGCGAAGTGATGGTGCCGCGCACCGACCTGGTGTGCATCGAGCGCTACAAGACGATCCGCCAGGCGCTCACCCTCGCCCTGCGCTCGGGTTTCTCGCGCATCCCGGTGACCGGTGAGAACGAGGACGACATCGTCGGGATCGTCTATCTGAAGGACCTGGTGCGCAAGACGCACATCAACCGGGACTCCGAGGCCGACCTCGTCTCCTCCGCGATGCGGCCCGCCGCCTTCGTGCCCGACACCAAGAACGCCGGTGACCTGCTGCGCGAGATGCAGCAGCAGCGCAGCCACGTCGCGGTCGTCATCGACGAGTACGGCGGCACCGCCGGCATCGTCACCATCGAGGACATCCTGGAGGAGATCGTCGGCGAGATCACCGACGAGTACGACCGCGAACTGCCGCCGGTCACCGAGCTCGCGGACGGCTGCTTCCGGGTCACCGCCCGCCTCGACATCGGCGATCTGGGCGAGCTGTTCGGCTTCGACGCGTACGACGACGAGGACGTGGAGACCGTCGGCGGGCTGCTCGCCAAATCGCTCGGGCGGGTGCCGATCGCCGGCGCCACGGCCGTGGTCGAACTGCCCGACGCGCGCCGGCTGCGGCTCACCGCCGAGTCGCCGGCCGGCCGCCGCAACAAGATCGTCACGGTACTCGTGGAGCCGACCAAGGACGACGACGAGGAGAAGGAGGGAGCGCGGTGAACCCGAAGCAACTGCGGGCGTTCTGCCTGGAGTTCAACGCCGCCACCGAGGAGTTCCCGTTCAACGCGGAGACGTCCGTCTTCAAGGTGCTCGGCAAGATGTTCGCGCTCACCGCCCTCGACGCGAAGCCGCTCACCATCAACCTCAAGTGCGACCCGGACGACGCGATCCGGCTGCGCGAGGAACACCCCGCGATCGTGCCGGGCTGGCACATGAACAAGCGCCACTGGAACACCGTGAACGTGGCCGAACTCCCGGACCGGATGGTCCGGGAGCTCATCGAGGACTCGTACGACCTGGTGGTCGCCGGCCTGCCGAAGGCCGAGCGGCTCCGGCTCGACCGGGCCTGAACCGCCAGGGCGCCGGGCCTTCTCACGGCCCGCACCCCGGGGGCCCCGGCCGCCGGGGTCACTAGGCCTTCCCGCGGCCGCGGCCGAGCCCGAGGCCCACCGCCACCAGCGCGGCCGCCGCGACCACGATCACCGCGTCGATCAACAGGACCGTGCGCACCCCGTCGAACAGGGAGCCCCGCGTGGTGGCCAGGACACCGAGCAGCGGGATGCCGACGGTCAGGCCGACCTGCTGGGTGGTGGTGACGAGGCCGGTCGCGAGCCCCTGCTCCTCGTCGGGCACCCCGCTGGTCACGGTCACGCCGTACGAGATGATCGCGCCGAGGTGGCACATGCTGGCCAGCGAGACGGCGACGGTCGCGAGCAGGGCGCCCGAGTGGGTGCCGAGGCCGAGGAGCGCCGCGATGAAGGCGCCCTGGCCGAGCAGCGATCCGGCAAGGACACGGCGGGCGCCGAAGCGGCCGATCAGACGGGCGGCGTAGGAACCGGCGACGGCCGAGGCGACGCCCTGGACGCCGAAGACCAGGCCCGTCTCGAACGAGGAGAGACCCAGGGTCTCCTGGAGGTAGAGGGTCAGCACGAAGACGACCGTCGACATCATCGAGAAGGTGACCAGGCCGCCCAGATTGCCCCAGGCCACCGTGCGGCGCTTGAGCATCGGCAGCGAGACCAGCGGCGCCGACGCTTTCGACTCGACGACGACGAACGCGACGAGCAGGGCGATGCCCACGAGCAGGGTGCCCCGGACGTCCGCACCGCCGAAGCCGCGCTGGGCCGCCGTCGACAGGGCGTAGATCACCGCGAGCAGACCGCCGGTGACGGTGACGGCGCCGGGTACGTCCAGGCGCGGGCGCTCGGGGGTGCGGGACTCGGGGAGCAGGCCGGGGGCCAGGGCCAGGACGACCACCGCGAAGACCACGAGCAGGCCCATCGTGGAGCGCCAGCCCAGGGTGTCGGTCATGACGCCGCCGAGCACCATGCCGACGGTGAAGCCCAGCGAGAGCAGCGTGCCGGAGATGCCGAGCGCCTTGTCACGCAGCGGACCCTCGGGGAACGTCGTGGTCAGCAGCGACATGCCGGTCGGCACGATCACGGCCGCGCCGAGGCCTTGCAGCGCCCGCCCGGTCAGGAAGGACGCCGGGTCCCAGGCGAGGGTGGCGAGCAGCGAGGCCGTACCGAACAGGACGAGGCCGGTCAGGAACAGCTTCTTGCGGCCGAACAGGTCGGCGATGCGGCCGAACAGGAGCAGGAAGCCGCCCGAGGGCAGCGCGAACGCGGTGACCGCCCACTGGAGCGCGGACCGGCTCAGACCCAGGTCCGCGCCGAGGGCGGGCAGCGCCACGTTCAGTACGGAGAAGTCGAGCGCCACCATGAACTGGGCGGCGCAGAGCACGAAGAGGACGAGCTTGGCCCGGCCGCTGAGCCGGACGCCGGCCGGGGGCGGCGGTGCGGTGGGGGAGGGGGCCGCGGTGTCGGGCCCGGGGACTGTGGTCGGTGTGTCGATCGCCATGTCCACCACCCTCGCGGCTCGGGAATGCCCGTGGAGAGAGGGAACTTATGCTGGTGCCGGCACCACCAGGCAGCCGACAGGGGGAGTTGTTCGTGGCCACACCGATCGACAAGCGCCGCCGCAGTGAGCTCCGCGAGTTCCTGATGAGCAGGCGCGCCAGGATCACCCCGACGCAGGCGGGACTGCCCGACGGCGGAGGCCGGCGCCGCACCCCGGGACTGCGCCGCGAGGAGGTCGCGGTCCTCGCCGGGGTGGGGGTGTCCTGGTACCAGTGGCTGGAGCAGGGCCGCGACATCACGGTGTCCCCGCAGGTCCTTGACTCGGTGGGCCGGGTGCTGCGGCTGACCAGCGCCGAACGCCGGCACCTGTACGTCCTGGCCGGGCTCAACCCGCCGGCCCCCGAGGTCGATCCGGCCAACGCCGACATGTGCCAGGGTCTGCAACGGCTCATCGACGCCTGGATGCCGTTCCCCGCGCACATCATGGACGCGTACTGGAACACGGTCATGTACAACGACGCGGCGGCGCTGGTCCTCGGGATGCGCCCGGAGATCGTGCAGAACTGCCTGGTCGCGTTCTTCACCGACCCCATCTACCGCTCGCGCGCCAAGCGTTGGGAGGAGATCGCCTGCACGGTCGTCGCCCAGTTCCGCGCGGCCTGCTCGGAGCGGCCCGACGACGAGGGGTTCCAGGCGATCGTCGAGGAGACCCGGGCGCTGAGCCCGGAGTTCGTGGAGCTGTGGGAGCGGCGCGACGTCATGCCCGGCGGGCAGGTCCGCAAGGAGATGGAGCACCCGGTGGTCGGCGCCCTGCATGTCGAGTCGACGCAGCTGCAGGTGCCGGCCCGCCCGGACCTGGTGATCGTGCTGCACACCCCGCTGCCGAACACCGACACCGCCGAGAAGCTGGAGTGGCTGACCTCGCCGGAGGGGCGGCGCGGCTCGATGTACCCGATCGCGGGGTGACGGGCGGGGCGGGTGCGGGCTTCGAGTGGGGCCGGTGAGGCGCGGGGTGCCGGCGGGATGAGACAGGTGCGGCGGCCGCGGCAGGTGTGGGCCTGGCCGCACGGGCGGGTATCGGGAGGCGGCGCGGGCCGCCTTTCACATAAAGTCCACAGGTAGCCCGCCGTCAGGCGCGCGATCCACAGTCATCCATCCCTGGGGGGATCCCGCATGCCCATGTCCGCTTCCCGCTCCGCCCGACGCGCCGCCGCCGTCACCCTGGTCGCCTCGTCCCTGCTGTTCGCCGCCGCGTGCGGAGGCTCGGACAGCAAGAGCGACAAGGCCGCCGACAAGGACACCGCCAAGTCCTCGGCACCCTCGGCCTCCGCCCCGGGCGCCGCGGGTGGCACCGTCTCCGAGGCGCAGCTGAAGGCGGCCCTGCTGACGACGAAGGACGTTCCGGCGGGCTGGAAGGTGGACCCCGAGGGCGGCTCCACCATGGGCAAGGCCGACAAGGCCGAGTGCCAGAAGTTCCTCGACATCGTCCAGAGCGAGCCGGCCCCGCTGGGCGCCGCGGCCCGGCAGACCGTCAACTTCGAGGACGGCGGCCAGCAGGTCTTCGGCTTCGACGGCGACAAGGCCGCCGGCTACCTCAAGGGCTTCGACGCGAGCCTCGCGCAGTGTGCCTCCTTCGGCGTTGAGGTGGACGGCCAGAAGTACCCCGCCACCCTCAAGCCGCTCACCCTGGACAAGGCGGGCGACGAGGCCCACGGCTACCAGCTCGTCCTCGACCTGACCCAGGTGAAGATGGCCTTCGACAACTACGTGGTCCGCAAGGGCGCGGCGCTGAGCACGTTCTCCACGAAGAGCAAGACGCCGGGGGGCGCGGCGGGCGCGGAGTTCAAGACCATCACGGCCACGGTCGCCAAGAAGCTGGACCAGGCGGTCAAGGGCTGAGCCCCGCAGCGGTCCCGGGCCCGGCACTCCTTATGCTCGGGGCATGACTGAGAGCACCGAACTCGACCCCGAGGACCGCAAGATCATCACGCTGGCGCGCAGCGCCCGGGCCCGCAACGGCGTGGCCGAGGGCGCGGCCGTACGCGACGAGACCGGCCGCACATATGTGGCCGGCACGGTGTCGCTGGCCTCCCTGAAGCTCTCCGCGCTCCAGACCGCGGTGGCGATGGCGGTGGCCAGTGGGGCGGGGTCGCTGGAGGCGGCGGCGGTGGTGACGGAGGCGGTTGGGCTGGCGGAGGCGGATGTGGCGGCGGTACGGGACCTGGGGGGGCCCGGCGCGCCCATCCTCCTGGCCTCCCCCGACGGCACCCTGAGGTCTCCGACCTCCTGACCCGGCCCCGGGGGTGTTTTCCCACCCACCCGCCCGTGCGGCGGGGTTGGTTGGTTCCGGGACCCTGGGGCTCCGCCCCAGACCCCGTTCGCGCCTTAAGGGCGCTCGTCCTCAAACGCCGGACAGGCTGAAATGCCCGATGCGGGCCAGCACCAGCACCGCCAGGGGCGCGGGGAACTGCGCGACCAACCACGCACGGCCCGCAGACCGGAGGGCTTTTAGGGGCGCGGGGAACTGCGCGAGAAGCGACCACGGTCCGCAGGATCGAGAGGGTTGGGGGCGCGGGGAACTGCGCGAGACGCGGGCACGGTCTGCGGACGAAGGCGGGTTCAGGGGCGCGGGGAACTGCGCAAACCCCGGGCCCGGGTCACCCCCAGGGGCGCGGGGAACTGCGCGACCAGCCACCCGCGGCCCGCGGAGGAAATCGGGTTTTGGGGCGCGGGGAACTGCGCAGAACCCCGCCCCAGGCCACCCCCCCGGGGCGCGGGGAACCGCGCGAGCGGCCCCGCACGGCCCGCAGCCGTAGCCCCGCCGCAACCGCAGCCGCACCAGGCCCCGCCCCCACCCCCCCCGGGGGCCGGCACCCCCTAAGAATCAACGCGATGCCCCTTGCAATCCACACACCCCCGCGCATCAATGGACGACAGTCGATCCGACGGACCGTCAGGTCAAGGTGACGGGCCGGCGTGGGGTGCAGAGCCGCAACCCCGCACCGGAGTCGGACGCGCTCCCGACGCGCAGCGAACCGCAGCCCCTGTACAGCCATGCCCGCACGCCCGCGCACCCGTGCACGTGGGCCGGGGGCCGCTGCGCGGTCGTGTGTCGATGGACGCGGCAGACGATCAACTCCCTGTCATGGGAAGGGGAATCATGCGTAGGAGCACCAGCAGGCCGGTCGCGCGGGCCGCACTCGCCGTGGGGGCGGTGGCCGTGGCGGGCCTCGCCTTCGCGCCGGGCGCCGCCGCCGTCACGCCCACCACGGCCACCGCCACGTACGACTGCGGGGCCTGGGGTGGCGGCGGCGCCACGCTCACCGCGACCCAGAGCGGCACGGCCGCGACCATCACGCTGACCTCGGCCGTCACCACCCCGGTCGCCGTCGGCGCCAACCAGATCAGCGCGACCCTGACCCTCGCCCGGGGCGGCGGCGGAACCAGGGTGTTCAGCGGCAAGGCCAACCCCGCCCTGCCGGCGGGCAGCGCCGTCAAGATCGGCCCGCTGAAGGGCACGGTCGCCGCCGGCGACAGCCTCAACTCGTACTTCGCCGGTACCGCACTGAAGATGACGATCTTCGGTGTCGCGGTGAACTGCGACGCCACGACCTCGCAGTCCCCGGGCCCGTTCGTCTTCTGACGTCCGCCCACGCAGAACGAGCCGGTGCCGTCCCGGGCGGCGCCGGCTTTCGCGTACCCCGGGCCCGGCAGGTTCGGCGAGGTTCGGCGAGGCCACGCGAGGTTCGGCGAGGTCCGGCAAGGCCACGCGAGGTCCGGCAAGGGCCGGTAAGGACCGGCATGGCCCGGAAGGCCGACCCTGCCGTACCCACCCGCCGGAGACGTGAAATGCCGGGATCTTGACAGTATCTGATGGGTCATCAGTTGATGCACCGGGATTCCATTGACTTCTTCTCGCGCCGAGCCGTCAATGGCCCCCTGTCGGCGCAGCCGAGCCGCGCTGTGCCACTTCACGAAGGGGGGCACGCCCATGTCGGAACGTCGAAGACGGCGTCTGGCCGCCGTATTGGGGGCGGTCGCACTCGCCGCCGGGACCGGCGCGCTCGCCGCGCCCGCGAGCGCGCTGGCCGCGACGCCCGTGGACTTCGCCACGCACTGCATCCCGCCGGCCATCGCCGGCATCCCGCCCATCGACGGCACCACGAACGCGACCATCACCGTGGACAACGCGGCACCCAAGGTCGGCGACAAGGTCACCGTCACGTACACGGTGAACAAGCCCGCCGCCAGCAACCCGGTCGACATCGCCCTGCCCGCCGACATCATGACGCCGACCGGCAAGGTCACCCTCGCGGGCGCCCAGACCGGCTCGGTCGACGTGGCCGGGCCGAAGAAGAACGACCCGGTGCCCGGCAAGGGCGCGTTCCCGGCGTTCTCCATGAGCGGCAGCTTCACCGCCACCAAGGCCGGCGCGATCACCCTGTCGCCCGGCGACTACAACATCCACACCAGCTACATCATGGAGCTGGACACCCCCTGCACGGTCACCAATCCGCCCGCGCCCGTCTCCGAGACGGTCAATGCCACGGACGGCGGGGGCCAGGTCAACGAGCGGGCCATCGCGGCTGACCCGGCCTCGGGCAACGCCGGTGACCGCACCACCGTCACCGGGTCCAAGTTCACCCCGAACGCGGATGTCACCGTCGCGGGCTGGAACGGCAGCGCCACCACCGCCGACAAGATCACCTTCAAGTCGGACGCCAACGGCGGCTTCACCGCCCGCCCGAAGATCACGGACCCGGCGACCACCGGCATCGTGGCCTACGAGGGAGCGGCCTGGGATCCGGCGCACGGCGCGGGCCCCGTGGCGTACAAAGTCAACAGCGGACCCCCGCCCACCGGACCCGCCCAGAAGCTCAACACCTCGGTGAACGCGGGTACGTTGGCGATGTCCCAGGCCGGCGACAGCGTCGACCTCCAGGCCGTCGACTTCGGCAAGGGCGGTGCCTCCACCGGCGATCTGAAGACGGTGACGGTCCAGGACTTCCGCGGCGGCCCCGCGGGCTGGTCCCTGACCGGCAAGGTCACCGACTTCACCGGTCCCGCCGGCTCCATCGACGCGGGCCGGCTGAGCTGGACCCCGGCGTGCTCCGCCAAGGCCGGCTCCCCGTCCGTGTGTGCCGCGGGCTCGGCCGGCAGTGTGGGCAGCGCGGGCGCGACCCTCGCCTCCACCCCGAACGCGGCGCTCACCGGCGGCGAGTTCACCGTGGACGCGAAGCTCTCGCTCGACGTGCCGGCGTTCACCGCGCCCGGCGCCTACAGCGGCGTACTGACCCTCACCCTCACCTGACGTCCACCGTGGGCCGGGCGCGCACCCGCCCCGCCCACCAGCCCCCGGGGGTCCCGCACCGTGCGCAAGCCGTCCGCACTCCTCCTGGCCGCCGTACTCGCCTGGCTCACCGCGCTCGGGTGGCTCACCGCGCCCGCGGCGCACGCCGCCGACAACGGCAACTGGTCCGTCTTCCCCGCGTCCACGGGCGCCGCCCAGCGCCCGTACTTCTACCTCTCCGCCGACCCCGGCACCACCCTCGACGACAAGGTGACCGTCGCCAACAAGACGGCGGCGCCGCTGAGTTTCCGGCTGTACGGGGCCGACGCGTACAACACCGAGCGCGACGGGGGGTTCGCCGTGCGCACCGAGAAGGAGCGGCAGACGGGGGTGGGGGCCTGGGCGAAGCCGGGCCGCACCACGCTCACCGTGCCCGCCCGGTCCCAGGTCACCGTGGCCTTCACGCTCACCGTGCCGCCGGACGCCGAGCCCGGCGACCACGTCGGCGCCCTCGTCGCGCTCGACGACCGGGTCGCGCCCGGCTCCGGCGCCGACGGGAAGGTCGCCGTCGGCATCCAGCAGGCGGTGGGGGCGCGGATCTATCTGCGGGTCGGCGGGCCCACCGTGCCCGCGCTCGCCGTCGAAGACGTCTCGCTCTCCCAGCACCGGCCGCTGGTGCCCGGCGTGGGGGAGAGCCGCGCCGACATCACGTACACGCTGCACAACCGGGGCAATGTCACGCTCACCCCGAAGGTCGCCTTGAGCGCGACGGGGCTCTTCGGCCGTACGCTGCTCAGCCGCGGCCTTGCCAAGGTGCCGTCCGAACTGCTGCCGGGGCAGCGGGTCACGCTCACGGAGGTGTGGCGGGGGGCGCCCCAACTCGACTGGGGGGACGTGAAGTTGAGGGCCACGGCGAGGGATGCGCAGGGCTCCGCCGGGGTTTCCTTCGTGGCCCTGCCCTGGCTGCCCCTGGCGGTCCTCCTGGCGGCGGCCCTGGCCTACCCCACCCACCGGGCGGTACGCCGCCACCGGACGGCTCGCGCCTGAGCTTCCGCCCAGCTGTTGGCGCCCGTGAACGGTGCCCCCCACCCTGCGGCCCGCGGTCGCGTCTTGCGCAGTTCCCCGCGCCCCTAAACCCTCGGTCGTGTGCGGACCGTGCTCGCGTCTTGCGCAGTTCCCCGCGCCCCTAAACCCTCGGTCGTGTGCGGACCGTGCTCGCTTCTCGCGCAGTTCCCCGCGCCCCTAAACCCCGGTGATCCGCGGACCGTGCCCGCGTCTCGCGCAGTTCCCCGCGCCCCTGGCAGGACCGGTGCGGGCCCGCATGGGCATCTTCAGCCCGTCCGGCGTTTGAGGACGAGCGCCCTTGAGGCGCGATACGGGGTCTGGGGCGGAGCCCCAGGTGGGCCGGAACCAGCCAACCCCGCCGCACGGGCGGGTGGGCGGGCGAGGGGGCCGAAACCCCCCGGGGCGGGGTGCTGGGCGGCGCCGGGGTCGGGATCGGGGAGAATGGCCGCATGAGCGCTCGTACCCCTGCCGCTGACACCGCCGCCGCCCAGCCCCACCGGGCCGGCTTCGCCTGCTTCGTCGGCCGCCCCAACGCGGGCAAGTCCACCCTCACGAACGCTCTGGTCGGGCAGAAGGTGGCCATCACCTCCAACCGCCCGCAGACCACCCGGCACACCGTGCGCGGCATCGTGCACCGCCCGGACGCCCAGCTGATCCTGGTCGACACCCCGGGCCTCCACAAGCCGCGCACCCTGCTCGGCGAGCGCCTCAACGACGTGGTGCGCACCACATGGGCCGAGGTCGACGTGATCGGCTTCTGCCTGCCCGCCGACCAGAAGCTCGGCCCCGGCGACAAGTTCATCGTCAAGGAACTCGCCGGGATCAAGAAGACCCCCAAGATCGCGATCATCACCAAGACCGACCTGGTCGACTCCAAGACGCTGGCCGAACAGCTCATCGCCGTGGACCAGCTCTCCACGGAGCTCGGCTTCGAGTGGGCGCAGATCGTCCCGGTCTCGGCCGTCGGCGACCAGCAGGTCCAGCTCGTCGCGGACCTGATCATCCCGCTGCTCCCGGACAGCCCCCCGCTCTACCCGGAGGGCGACCTCACCGACGAGCCCGAGCAGGTCATGGTGGCCGAGCTGATCCGCGAGGCGGCCCTGGAGGGCGTACGCGACGAGCTGCCGCACTCCATCGCGGTCGTCGTCGAGGAGATGATTCCGCGCGAGGACCGGCCCGCCGACAAGCCGCTCCTGGACATCCACGCCAACGTCTACATCGAGCGCCCCAGCCAGAAGGGCATCATCATCGGCCCCAAGGGCAAGCGCCTGAAGGAAGTCGGCATGAAGTCCCGCAAGCACATCGAGGCACTGCTCGGCACGCCCGTCTTCCTCGACCTGCACGTCAAGGTCGCCAAGGACTGGCAGCGCGACCCGAAGCAACTGCGCAAGCTCGGCTTCTGACCCGGCGCACGCCTCCACCCCCGCCGGAAGTGCCCGGCGGGGGTGGAGGCGTACCGGGAGGGACCCGCGTCAGGACACCTTCGGAGCGCACCGCATGCCGATGTAGCAGCAGGCCGTGCCGTCGGGGAGGGTGGAGAAGACGACCGGCATCCAGTCCGCGCTGTACGCGCCGGAGCCCGCGCCGGCGAACACCGTGTCCGTCACCGCCACGAGGTCCATCTCCAGCGGCGGCGAGAAGTCCTTCATCCCGCCGACGAACTCGTACACCAGGTGCGGCCTGCCGTCCTCGCGCGCGGAGACGGTGATCAGGACGCCCTCGCGTTCGTACGTCCCGGTCAGCGGCGCGCAATCCACCGGGACCGGCGCGGCGGGCGGCCCGAACGGCGGCGGCATCCGCACCCCGGCCAGGTCGGCGAGGAGGTCGGTGAAGAGTTCCTCGTAGAGGCGGCGGGCGTCGCCGCCGTTGGTGAGCAGGGCGAGCGCGACCCCGGCGCTCGGCACCACGCGCAGGAAGCCGTACTGGCCGATCGAGGCGCCGTCGTGGCCGAAGCCCCGCACGCCGTTCCAGTCGTACAGCGTCCAGCCCAGACCCCAGCCGTCCGCGTGGACGGTCCACTTGTCGGGGGAGTCGACCTCGCGGGTCCGCATCGCCCTCACGCTGTCCGTGCTGAGCAGCCGGGCCCCGTCGGGGGCCGTGCCGTCCGCGAGGTGCAGCCGCGCGAACCGGGCCACGTCACCCGCGGTGGCCAGGACCCGGCCGTAGGGGCCCGCCGAGCGCGGCATGAGGTCCCAGGCCGGGGCCGGTTCGGGGGCGTGGCCGTACTCGCCGAGGTGTCCCATCGCGGTCCGGAACGCGAGCGCCTCCTCGGGCAGCGTCATGGTGTGGGTCAGGCCGAGCGGGGTGAGCAGCAGATCCTTGAGCGCCTGGTCCCAGGTGGTGCCGGTCAGTACCTCGACGATGCGGCCCAGCACGTTGTAGCCGAGGCTGCTGTAGGAGCAGGCGCTGCCGGGCGGGCAGTCGAGGGCGACGCCCGCGGCCGCGTCCACGTACCGCTCAAGGCAGTCGTCACCGCGACCCGAGTCGAAGGTGAAGTCGCAGGTCAGACCGCTCGTGTGGGAGAGTAACTGGCGGGGTGTGATGGTCCGGGCCGCCTCTTCGTCGGCGACCGTGAAGTCCGGCAGCACCGTGCGCACCGGCGCGTCGAGGTCCAGCCTGCCGGCGTCGGCCAGCCGCATGATCAGCGTCGCGGTGTACGTCTTGGCGAGCGAGCCGAGCTGGAAGACCGAGTCGGTGGTGGCCTCCACCCCGGTCCCGGTGTGCAGCACACCGCTCGCCAGCTCGTGGATCGTGCCGTGGGTGAGCACGGCGAGCGTGGCGCCGGGCACGTGGTGGGTGCGGCGGAGCCGGTCGAGCCGGGCCTGCCACTGGTCGCGGTAGAAGTGCTCGCCGCCCGAGTCGCCGACACCCCATCCGCCCTCGGCCCGCCAGTTCCCCCGCTGGTCCCAGCTCACGTTCTTCGACATCGCGCCCCTCCCGAATGCGTACAGCGTCCCCCATGTGCGAACAGCGTACGCACGGGGCTGTGTGTACGCAAGCGCACGGTGTACGCAGGAGAAGGGAAGTCGGTTGCCAGGGAAAGGAGTTGGGGAGCGGGGTGGTCGACGCCGCCCCAACTGCCGTCAGGCGTCGGCCGGTTCGGCGATCAGCGCGGTGCCCGCCGGGCGGAAGCCGAGGGTCGCGTACATCCGGGCCACGTCGGCGTCGCCCGCCGACAGGAACACCGTCGTCGCCCCGGCCGCCCTCGCGTGGGCGACCAGTGCCGCGGTGACCGCGCGTCCAAGTCCCCTGCGGCGCGCGGCGGGCAGCGTGCCCACGGCCACGATCTCGGTGACCGCGCCCACCGGGTTGTGCATCCCGGAGCACAGCGGCAGCCCGTTCTCGACGGCCGCCGCCAGCGCGGAGCGGCCCGTGCGGATGCGTTCGGCGACCTGCTCGGCCCGGCCGTCACCGGCGCTGGCGGTGATCCGCGCGGCCAGCTCGGCCGCGCCCGCCGGCCCAACTCCCGTACCGGGCGCGGCGAACGCGAGATGCGGCACGACCAGCGCGGCGTGCAGCAGCGGGTCGGCCGGGCCGAGGACACGTACCAGGGGATGGGGCTCGGCGGCCGGTGTCGCGGGGTCGAGCACCATCAGCGGGTGCTCGTGCACCACCAGGCCCGACTTCTCGACCGCCGCCCGCAGCCCCGGGCTCACCTCGGCCACCCACTCGAACGCCTCGGGCGCCCCGACCTCGCGCTGGCGGGCCCGGACCGCGTCCACGTCGGCCGCCGTGACGGGCCCGTCGTGGCCGAGGGTGGGTCGTGCGTAGAAGGGCCAGCCGGCGCCCTCGCGGACGAAGAGGGTCAGCGGCCCGAAGTCCTCGGCGCGCGCCGAACTCCTGGGCGCGGCATCGTAGTAGCGCTCGAGAGCGGCCAGGGCGGTGTGGGAAGTGGTGCTCATGGTGCGCATCAAAGCAGTGACGACAGGCCCGCGCACCCGCCTTTTCGGCGCCGCCTACGCGCCCTCCTTCAACACCCTTGAGATCAGCTCGCGTTGGGCCTCGGTGAGGTCGGGGTCGGCGCAGTGGACCGTATGGCCGTCGACGGTGATCACATAGTGGAAGCCGTCCGGTACGCCGGCCGTCGGCCCGGTGTGGGCCTTGACCAGCGCCGCCTTCGCGAGCGTGCGCCACGCGGCGGCATCGGGCCGGCCCGAGGTGTCGATCTCGGCCCGGCGCTCGATGCCGGTGAATCCTCCTGAACGGGAAACCTGGATACGCATGGCCTCTGTCTAGCAGCCCTCGCGCGGTACGTCAGCGGGTAACGCCTCAGGAGGCCGGAACCCCCACCTGCGCCCACGCCTTCAGGACCGACTGCGTCTCGGCGCCGTCGCCGTAGCGCGCCCGGGCCGCGGCCACCGTCAGCTCGGCGAAGTCCTTGAACATCGCCTGCGGGCCGAGGTGCCCGCCGGTGAGCACGTCGTACCAGATCTGTCCGGCCCGCTCCCAGGCCTTGCCGCCGAGGGCGTCGGCGACCAGGTAGAAGGCGTGGTTGGGGATGCCCGAGTTGATGTGTACGCCGCCGTTGTCGCGGCCCGTGGTGACGTAGTGGTCCATCGTGGCGGGCTGCGGGTCCCGGCCGAGCACGACGTCGTCGTAGGCGGTGCCGGGGGCCTTCATCGAACGCAGCGCCTCCCCGTGCACGCCCGGCGCGAGCAGTCCCTCGCCGATCAGCCAGTCCGCCTGGTGGGCGTCCTGGTCCAGGGAGTACTGCTTGACCAGGGAGCCGAACACGTCCGACATCGACTCGTTCAGGGCGCCCGGCTGGCCGAAGTAGGTCAGGTTCGCGGAGTGCTGGGTCACGCCGTGGGTGAGCTCGTGGCCGATGACGTCCACCGGCAGCGTGAAGTCCAGGAACATCTGGCCGTCACCGTCGCCGAACACCATCTGGGTGCCGTTCCAGAACGCGTTGTTGTAGCTGTGGTCGAAGTGGACCGTCGCGTCCAGCGGCAACCCCCGGCCGTCGATGGAGTGGCGCAGATACGCCGTGAGGTACAGCTCGAAGGTCGCGCCGAGGCCCGCGTACGCACGGTTGACCGTCGCGTCCGCGACGGGGGCCTCGCCCTCGCCGCGCACCCTGCGGCCGGGCAGCGTGGTGGTGTGCCCGGCGTCGTACACGGTGCGCCGGGGCTGGTCGGCGCTCGCGTCCGCGGGCTCGGCGGGCGGCTCGGCGCCCAGGACGGTGGTGAGGCGGCGTTCGGTGCGCTGGGCGGCGTCCGCGACGAGGGTCCTGCGGGCGATCCGGACGAGCGCGGGGTCCTCGGCCTCGATGAGGCGGTCGAAGACGTGGGGCGGGACGATGGTGCAGAAGACCGGGTAGGTGGTGGCGTCCATGCCGGGCAATGTGGCACCGGGTGACGGGCCTGTCACCAGTCGCCACCATGATTGTGAAGCGTGCTTTTTCTACGTCTGTTCCCGGCCATTGCGGCCGCGGTCCCGGCGACGGAACGCGGGTGCGCGGACCGATCCCGCACGGCCGCGCGGGATGCCGAGCCTTCGACGAGGGATACATCACGTTTGTCCGAATCGAGGCCTGCGTCCCGCATACTGATACGGGACCCGCGCTCGCGCGGTCCCTCGGCTAGGCTGCGGCATCATGCGTATCGGGCTGCTTCTTCTTAGCTGCCGCGGCGAGGGCCTGTAGTCGTAGGCCGACCCCCTCCCCGCGGGATCTGGTGTTGCGCTCGACAGTCGGCCGTCCCTCCCTCTGCCTCGAGGAGCCGCACGCCATGTCTCAGCCCGTCGGTCGCCCCACCCCCATCACCAACGCCACCCGGACGCAGAAGCCCTCCGGGATGCCGATCCACAAGTACGGCCGCTACGAGGCCGTCGAGATCCCCGACCGCACCTGGCCCGACGCCCGCATCACCAAGGCGCCGCGCTGGCTCTCCACGGACCTGCGCGACGGCAACCAGGCGCTGATCGACCCCATGAGCCCCGCCCGCAAGCGCGAGATGTTCGACCTGCTGGTGCGCATGGGCTACAAGGAGATCGAGGTCGGCTTCCCCTCCTCCGGCGAGACCGACTTCGCCTTCGTACGCTCCATCATCGAAGAGGGCGCGATCCCCGAGGACGTGACGATCTCCGTCCTGACCCAGGCCCGCGAAGAGCTCATCGAGCGCACCGTGGAATCCCTGCGCGGCGCCCACCGCGCCACCGTCCACCTGTACAACGCGACCGCCCCCACCTTCCGCCGGGTCGTCTTCCGCGGCACCAGGGACGAGGTCAAGCAGATCGCCGTGGACGGCACGCGGCTGGTCATGGAGTACGCGGACAAGATCCTGGGCGACGAGACGATCTTCGGTTACCAGTACTCGCCGGAGATCTTCACCGACACCGAGCTTGACTTCGCCCTGGAGGTCTGCGAGGCGGTGTGCGACGTCTGGCAGCCCGAGGAGGGCCGCGAGATCATCCTCAACCTGCCCGCCACGGTGGAGCGTTCGACCCCCTCGACGCACGCGGACCGCTTCGAGTGGATGAGCCGCAACCTGACCCGCCGCGCCTACGTCTGCCTGTCGGCGCACCCCCACAACGACCGCGGCACGGCGGTGGCCGCCGCCGAACTGGCCATCATGGCCGGCGCGGACCGCGTCGAGGGCTGCCTGTTCGGCCAGGGCGAGCGCACCGGCAACGTCGACCTGGTGACCCTGGGCATGAACCTGTTCTCGCAGGGCGTCGACCCGCAGATCGACTTCTCCCAGATCGACGAGATCCGCCGCACCAGCGAGTACTGCAACCAGATGGAGGTCCACCCGCGCCACCCCTACGCGGGCGACCTGGTCTACACCGCCTTCTCCGGCTCCCACCAGGACGCCATCAAGAAGGGCTTCGACGCGATGGAGGCGGCCGCGGCCGCCGCGGGCAAGTCGGTGGACGACATCGAATGGGCGGTCCCGTACCTGCCCATCGACCCCAAGGACGTCGGCCGCTCCTACGAGGCCGTCATCCGGGTCAACTCGCAGTCCGGCAAGGGCGGAATCGCCTACGTCCTGAAGAACGAGCACAAGCTGGACCTGCCGCGCCGGATGCAGATCGAGTTCTCGAAGATCATCCAGCAGAAGACGGACTCGGAGGGCGGCGAGGTCACCCCCGCCGCGATCTGGTCCACCTTCCAGGACGAGTACCTGCCCAACCCCGACAACGCCGAGGCCCGTTGGGGCCGCATCCAGCTGCGCTCGGGCCAGACGACGACGGACAAGGACGGCCGCGACACCCTGACCGTCGAGGCGGTCGTCGACGGCACGGACACGGTCCTGACCGGCACCGGCAACGGACCGATCTCGGCCTTCTTCGACGCGCTGGCGGCGGTGGGGGTGGACGCGCGGCTGCTGGACTACCAGGAGCACACGATGAGCGAGGGCGCGTCCGCGCTGGCCGCGTCGTACATCGAGTGTGCGATCGACGGGGTCGTGCTGTGGGGGATCGGGATCGACGCGAACACGACGCGGGCGTCGCTGAAGGCGGTCATCTCCGCGGTCAACCGCGCCGCCCGCTGACCCCCGGCGCCGGGCCCCCCTGCGGGGGTGCCCGGCGCCGCGCCGCCCCTCCCCCCTCGGCCCTGCGGGCCGTGCTCGCTGTTCGCGCAGTTCCCCGCGCCCCTGAAACCCGCCTTCGACCGCGGATCGTGGTCGCTTTTCGCGCAGTTCCCCGCGCCCCTAGCTACTCGGTGCCGGGCCGCATGGGACACCTCAGCCCGTCCGGCGTTTGAGGACGAGCGCCGTTCAGGCGCGATACGGGGTCTGGGGCGGAGCCCCAGGGGCGGCGGGAATTCGCCATCCGAGGGGGGGCCTTCTTCCGGGGTGCTGACGCCACATCGCGGATGTGGCTAACATCACGTCAACGCGGCAACGTTGCCGGAGCGTTACGGAGGTGCGCGGTGCGGCCAGCACGGGGACAGAACGGTACGAACCTGAGCACCGGGCCCACGCCCGGCACCCGCCCCCGCCCCCGTCTGTGGTCCACCCGCACGCAGTGGCACACCGTGGGAGACGGCGAGTTCTTCTGCCCCGACTGCGGAGGCGACCGGAACTACCAGCGCCGCACCGGCCGCAAGCGCCTCACGATCCTGGGCATCCCGCTCGTCGCCCGCGGCGCCGCGGGCCCCGTCGTCGAGTGCGCCGCCTGCCAGGGCCACTTCGGTACGGAAGCCCTGGACCACCCCACCACGACCCGCTTCTCCGCGATGCTGCGCGACGCCGTGCACACCGTCGCCCTCGCCGTCCTCGCTGCGGGCGGCACCTCGTCCCGTACGGTCACCGGCACCGCCGTCGCCACCGTGCGGGCCGCCGGGTTCGAGGACTGCACCGAGGATCAGCTCGTCGCCCTCATCGAGGCCCTGGCCGCCGACACCGGCCGCTTCCTCACCGACCCGGTCGACGAGACGGACCCCTGCGGCGCGGCCCTCGCGATCGAACTCCACGAGGCCCTCGAACCGCTCGCCCCGCACCTGGCCCCCGCCGGCCGCGAGTCGATCCTGCTCCAGGGTGCCCGCATCGCGCTCGCGGACGGCCCGTACAGCCCGGCCGAACGCGAGGTGCTCAGCACGGTCGGCGGCGCGCTCTCGCTCTGCGCGGACGACACCGCCCGGCTGCTCGCGGCGGCCCGTACGCCCTCCTGACGTTCCGGCCCGAACTCCCCGCGCGATCAGGAGGGTTGCGTGGGCAGCCAGCCGTGCTGGACCGCCCGTACGCCCGCCTCGAAACGGCTGCGCGCGCCCAGCCGCTCCATCAGGTCCGTCGCGATCCGCCGCGCGGTGCGCTGGGAGACCCCGAGCCGTTTCGCGATCGCCTCGTCGGTGTGCCCCTGCGCGAGCAGAGTGATCGTGGTCGACTCCTGGGGGCTCAGCCCGTGCTCGTCGCGCGCGGACGCGGCGCCGAGCGGCCGGGCCCCCTCCCACACGCTGTCGAAGAGCGCGCACAGCGCGGTGAGCGTGCCCTGGCCGTTGAGCACCACGGCCGCGGCCGCCGTGTCGTTGCTGCTGACCGGGATGACGGCCGTGGCACGGTCCACGATGATCATCCGGGTGGGCAGCGAAGGCACCGTGCGGACCTGCCCGCCGAGGGCGGCGATCCAGTTGACGTAGTCCACGGTGACCTGGCTGTTGCGGACACTGTCCAGATACACCGTGCGCATCCGGATCCCGCGCCGCAGCTGCGCCTCGTTCAGCGGCTTGGCCGCCGCGATGTTCTCCTGCGACTGGCCGCCGTCGGGCGCGAACGTGGCGACCTCGGTACGGGTCTCGCGGGCCAGCCGGGTCAGCCGGTCCCGTATCCGGTCCAGCCCGATGAGCTGCTCCACCCCCGGGCTGGTGGCGGCCGGACGCAGATCGGCGTACTCCGCGATCAGCTGGGCGGCGACGGCCCGCGAGGCCTCCAACTTCTGCTGCTGCGCGGCCAGTTCGGCCTGCTGGCGTGCCATCAGGATCTCCATCCCGATGTCGGGCGAGACCGCGCGGAGCCTGCCCCGCTGCTCGGCCGACGGCCGGATCAGCGCGAGTTCGCTCAGCGTGTCCAGCGCGCGGCGCACCTCCGCCTCCGGCGCCCCCGTCACCGCCACGAGCTCGGCCACCCCACCCTGCGGATCGGCCAGCATCGTGCGGTAGACGGCCTCCGCGACCGCGTCCAGCCCCAACGTCGTCAGCAATGTCCCCAACCCCCCAGTACGCGGAGAGCTCCCCAGCTCCCCCCCTCCCCCGACTCTCCGGATCATGCCACGGCCGGTCTGGACCAGGGCATGCCGGGAGCGATCCGCGTACGGGCCTGGACACAACCGGCCAAAGCCCGAACCGGCCATGTCGCCCGGCGGCCAGGGGTGTTGTCCGCTTGAGAGGGTCGGCTCCATGTACCTCGTGCATGCCCGACTGCTCGGGCCCCCCGGCACCCCCATGCCCGCCGCCGCCCGGGAGTTGGTGAACGTCAAGGCGCGACCGCGGGACGGCCTGGAGCACGTCACGGTCCACGCCGACGCCCGGCCGCACCCCGTGATCGGCCTGTACGTCCGCGCGGCGGACCTGGCCTCCGCCGAGGCGCGTGCCTTCGCGCTGGTCCGGCGCACCCTGACGACCCGGGTGTTCGACGGCTGGTCGCTGCTGGACGCGCACGTCCCCCTCGTCGGCCCGTTCTACGACGCGCTCTCCACCGCCATCGCCCCCGCCTCCGCCCTCGGCGCCTTCGAGCCGGACGGTACGGGCCGGCAGGTATGAGCACGCCGGACGGCGGGGCCCGGGGGAGGGGCGCCTGGACGGGAAGGACCGTGGGAGGACGGGCGGCCTGGACGAAAACGGCCAGGGGGAGGGGGCCTGGACGGAAAGGGTCAAGGCCCCTTCGGGCCACCGGAAACCTCTTCCGCCCCTTCTGACCAGCGACGAAAGTAGTTCTCGCCGGCAGGGAACACCACCCGGCAGGCAAAAACCGGGAAGCACCACCGCGGGATGCGCACCGGTTCAGGACACCCCGATCGCCGTCAGAGCCGGCACCGGTCGCCCAGCGGCCGCCCGGCACGAAAGGAACCACCATGCTGCGCATCCGTATCGCCAAGGCCGCCGCGGTCGCCACCTTCGGTCTCGCCGCCGCCTTCGCCGGTCACTCCTTCACCGCCCCGGCCGCGGCCCCCGCCGCCACCCCGGCCCCCGCCTCCGCCCCCGCGGCCACCACCACCGCCGTCCCGGCCGTCACCACGGGCACCGCCACCGTGACCCCGGCCGACTACATCTGGGGCTGACCCGCCCGGCTCGCCGACCTGAGCCCGACCCGGGCCGAGCCGTCCATCCGACCCCACACGTCGGTCCGCCCGGCCCGCCGCGGCCCCCTTTGCGCCGCGCCGCTCCCACCCTTCAGCGACTTCTCCGTCGAACCAGCTCCGAGGATCTGTCATGCCCAGAACAGGAACGCTCGCCACTGAAACGTCCGGCACAGGTACGTCCGGCACGGAAACGAACTCCCGTCCTGCCAGGCGAAGGACGGCCATCGCCGCCCTGGCCCTCGCCGGGGTCGCCGCGAGCGCCCTGACCCTCGCCGGAGCCGGCCCGGCCGGTGCGGCGTCCGTCGCCACCTGGGACAAGCTCGCCCAGTGCGAGGGTCCGGCGACTGGACGATCGTCGACTCGACCCACACCTACTACGGCGGGCTCCAGTTCGACCTCCAGACCTGGAACGCCTACGGCGGCCGCCAGTACGCCACGTATCCCAACCAGGCCACCAAGAAGCAGCAGATCCTCATCGGGGAGAAGCTCCTGGCCGCCCGGGGCGCCGCCCCCTGGCCGGTATGCGGCGGCCCCAGCGGAATCGCCAACGACCACGCCGACCCGTACCCGGCCGAACCGCCCACCCCGGTCGGTGTCGTCCAGCTCAGCGCGGCCGACTTCGACGGCGACGGAACGAAGGACATCGTCGGGATCGAGGCGGCCACGGGCAAGTTGTGGCTGTACCCGGGCAAGGGCAACGGCACCCTCGGCGACCGCGTACAGATCGGCTCCGGCTGGGGCGGCATGAGCGGCCTGGCCGCCGCCGACTACACCGGTGACGGCAAGGCCGACCTCGCCGCCGTCGAGAACGCCACCGGAAAGCTCTACGTCTACCCCGGCTCGGGCGCCGCCGGCGGCATGAACACCCTGGGCGACCGGGTGCAGATCGGCTCCGGCTGGAACTCCATGCGGGACCTCACCGCCCTCGACGTCAACAAGGACAACAAGCCCGACCTCGTCGCCATCGACAACAACGGTGCACTGTGGGCCTACCCGGGCACCGGCTCGCTCAACGGCACTGGCACGCTCGGCAGCCGGGTCCAGATCGGCTCCGGCTGGGACACCATGGCCGAACTCTCCAGCCCCGGCGACCTGAACGGTGACGGCAGGGCCGACCTCGTCGCGGTGGACCAGGGCGGCAAACTCTGGAACTACCCGGGCACGGGCTCGCTCAACGGCACCGGCACGCTCGGCGGCCGGGTCCAGATCGGCTCCGGCTGGGACACCATGCACCAGCTCGTCGGCGCCGACTTCAACGGCGACGGCAAGGGCGACCTCGACGCCGTCCAGGCCCCCTCCGGCTCCACCGGCACCTTCTACTTCTACCCCGGCAACGGCAGCGGCGGCCTCGGCGACCGCGCCCAGATCGGCACCGGCTGGTAGGCCCCCGGCCCCGGCCGGCACCGACTTCGCGCCGGCCGCGGCATCCCGAAGCACCCGCAACGCCCTCAACTTCCCCCGTGTGGCGCACCGTTCGGCGCGCCCGGGGATCGACCTCCCTGGAGAACACCCACCATGTCGAAGATCGCCGACAAGCTCAAGAAGTCCTCCCTCGCCGGCCTCGTCGCCGCCGCGGCCGTCACCGGACTGACCGCCGCCCCCGCCCACGCCGACGCCACCTCCTCCATGGCCTCGACCGCCGCCGGTCAGATCGGCCAGGGCCCCTGCGGCCAGGGCGGTTACTGGAGCCACAACAACAGCCAGAACAACAGCTGCGGAGGCGGCGGGACCCAGTCCCACGCCTGGTGCGCGGACTTCGTCGGCTGGGTCTGGTCGCACTACGACGTGGCCCACATCGGTTCGCTCACCGACGGCGCCGCCAGCTTCTTCGCCTACGGACAGGCGAACGGCACCCTGCACGACACCCCGAAGGTGGGCGACGCGGTCGTCTACAACTACCGGGGCGGGTACGCCGACCACGTCGCGATGGTGACCGGATTCGACGGCACGACGGTGACCGTCGTCGGCGGAAACGAGGGCCACAACAGCGGCCACAGCGAGGGCATCGTCCAGCGCGAGTCGACCACCAACTGGTCGGTGGGCTCGGCGCCTTGGGGCCAGACGATCAGCGGGTACATCTCGCCGGTGCTCAACAGCGATGCCGGGGCGACTCCGTCGGCGGCGGGCATGACCCACCTGGCCGGCGGCGACCTGGACGCCAACGGCACCCACGACGTCCTGGCCACCGAGGTCACCACCGGCGACCTCTACATGTACCCGGGCACCGGCTCGATCAACGGCACCAGCACCCTGGGCAACCGGATCAAGATCGGTAGCGGCTGGAACACCATGACCAACGAGACCATCGGTGACTTCAACGGCGACGGCAAGGCCGATGTCCTGGCCACCGACTCCGCCGCCGGCGACCTCTACCTGTACCCGGGCACGGGCGCGGTCAACGGCATGGGCACGCTCGGCAGCCGCGTCAAGATCGGCACGGGCTGGTCCAGCATGCACGACGTGGCCCGCATGGACGTCAACCACGACGGGAAGGCCGACGTCGTCGCCGTCGAGACCGCCACCGGCGACCTGTACGCCTACCCCGGCACCGGCACCCTCGCCGGCACCAACACCCTGGGCGCCCGGGTCAAGATCGGCTCCGGCTGGAACTCGATGAGCAGCCTGACCACCCCCGGCGACCTCAACGCCGACGGCATCAACGACCTGGTCGCCAAGGACGAGACCGGCAAGCTCTTCGTCTACCCCGGCTCGGGCTCCCTCAACGGCACGAACACCCTCGGTGCTCGCACCCAGATCGGCTCCGGCTGGAGCGCGATGACCGACATCGTCGGTGCCGACGTCAACGGTGACGGCAGGGGCGACATCGCGGCGGTCGAGGCGGCTCCCGGCGCTACCGGCAAGTTCTACGTCTACCCCGGCACCGGCGCCGTCAACGGCATGAACACCCTCGGCGCTCGCACCCAGATCGGCACCGGCTGGTAGGGCATTGCGCTCAACTTCCGTACCACTTGGGCCCGTTCGCGCGTCACTGCGATGCGCGGACGGGCCCGTCCCGCGTCCCGCACCCCGCCCCGTACGAGTCCGAAAGGACCAGCACCGCCATGAAGACCCGCTTCCGCACCACCACAGGCGCCGCCGTCGCGGTGCTCACCTCGCTCGTCGCGGGAACGCTGAGCGGGAGCCCGGCCGCCGCCGACTCCACCGCGATATCCGACGGATCCATCGCCACCTACAACGCCATCACCCGCATCGACGCCTCCGGCATGGGCTTCCAGTGGGACAACGGCCGCGACGCGGGCCGGGTGTCGACCTTCGAGTCAGCCCACCCCGGCCTCACCCGCACCACCGTCAACGGCCTCCTCGCGAACTCCGGGGCCGACATCGCCGCACGACCGCTGTGCCACCCCACCAACATCGCCGGCGCCCAGGGCTTCTGCCCGTCCTCGGACGACGACGGCGGTCCCTGGGTGCCCCAGGGCCTCACCGGATCCGGCGAGTCACCGCAGGCCGCCCAGTCGGTCAACGGCCGCAAGGTGCTCATCAGCAGCGCCCACGCCCCCAGCGACGCGGGCGAGCGGGTCACCTTCACCGATGTGACCGACCCGGCCCATGTCACCTACAAACACGCCCTGTTGGCCGGCCTGTCCGACGACAGCAGGACCTTCGGACAGCTCGCCGGGGGGCACGCCAACAGCGTGGTCTGGTCCGGCAGCAGGCTGTACGTGTCGTCGATCGGCAGCGGCTTCGACGTCTTCGACCTCAACGACGTGTGGCAGATGGACACGACCTCCGACACGACGGTCGGGCTGGACGCCAACGGCCGGACGCACGGCGGCGGATTCACCTACGTCCTGCCCCGGACCGGCAGTTACGCCTACACCGGCGCGGGCGGCGGCTGTGGCGCCTACGCCGGAGTGCCCGACCGGCCCTGCCTCACCTCGGCCTCCCTCGATACCTCCGGGGACTCGCCCGCACTGGTCACCGCCGAGGGCGACGAGAAGCCGACCGAGGCCGACTTCGGCCGCGGCGCCGCCCCGATCGTGCGCTGGCCCATCGACCTGGCCACCGGCAAGCTGAAGGCCGACGCCGCCGGGCACGTCACCGCCTCCGCGGCCTACGCTTCGCCGATGGGCGGCGTCCAGGGCGTCGCCATGCACAACGGACGCTTCGCCCTCTCGGGCGCCTGCCCCGAGTGGATCGCGGCCGCGAACCAGCCGAAGGACAGGCCCGTCGTCAACTACCCGAGCTGCCTCTACGAAGCCCGCGCCGACCAGCCCGTACGCCTGGTCACCCGTACCGCCGTCAACACGGAGAACCTCTCGTACTGGCCGGGCAGCGACGAGCTGTGGATGGTCAACGAGGTCCCGGGCGGGCGCGTGGTCGCCCACACCCCCTGGCCCGACGCCCCGGCCCCGGCCGGCATGGTCAAGGTCACCTCGGCCGACTTCACCGGGGACGGCCGCAAGGACCTGGTCGGCGTCGAGGCGGCCACCGCCAGACTGTGGCTCTACCCCGGCAAGGGCGACGGCACGTTCGGCGACCGGGTCCAGATCGGTTCCGGCTGGGGTGCCATGGACAAGCTCGCCGCCGGTGACTACACCGGAGACGGCAAGGCCGACCTGATCACCGTGGACACCGGCACGGGCGCCCTGTACGTCTATGCGGGCAGCGGCACCGCGGCCGGTATGAACACCCTCGGCGCCCGCACCCGGATCGGCACCGGCTGGAACGACCTGCGCGAGCTGACCGCCCTGGACGCCAACGCCGACGGCCGCGCCGACCTCGTCGCCATCGACCGCGCCGGCGCGCTGTGGGTCTACCCCGGCACGGGCTCGCTCCAGGGCACGAACACCCTGGGCTCCCGCGCCCAGATCGGCTCCGGCTGGGACTCCATGACCGAGCTGACCAGCCCCGCCAAGGGTGACCTGGTGGCCGTCGACCGCACCGGCGCGCTGTGGAGCTACCCCGGCACCGGGGCCATCAACGGCACCGCCACCCTGGGCGCCCGCACCCGCGTCGGCTCCGGCTGGGACAGCATGCGCCAGCTGGTCGGCGCGGACTTCAACGGCGACGGCAAGGGCGACGTGGACGCGGTCCAGGCCCCCGCTTCCGCCACCGGCGCCCTCTACTTCTACCCCGGCACGACCGGCTCGGCCCTGGGCGACCGGGCGCAGATCGGGGTGGGCTGGTAGTCCCCGCCCCCGGGGCCGCGACGAGCCCCACCGCCCGTCGTTCGTACCGTCGTCCGGCCGCGTACTCCCCCGGGAGTAACGGCCGGCACACGGACACCCCGGGAAGTACCGCGATCTCGGTCGCCGGCGGGACGAACACGGCCCGGGCGGGCGAGACGCTGGGACCAGCCGGGCCGGCCGCACGGGCCCTTCCGAGATGTCCGGCCGGAGGGGGCCCGGGATGGGGTCGAACACGGCGGGGACGTCGAACACGGCGGGCACGAAGGACACGGCGGGCACGAAAGACACGGCGGGCGCGAAGGACGCAGCGGGGCCGGGTGTCACGGCGCAGTCGTCAACTGGGCGCCGGCGGAGGGCAGTTCCCTGGGGCGTGCTCGCGCTGTGGGTGATCGTGCTCGCCGTCGCCGGGTCGTTCGCCGGCCGGCTCGGGGACGTACAGCGTGACCAGACCGCCGACTACCTGCCGGCCGGCGCCGATTCCACGCGGGCCGCCGCGCTCCAGGAGCAGCTGCCCGGCGGCGAGATCACCTCCTTGGTGCTCGTCTACCACCGCGACGGCGGTCTGACGGCCGCCGACCGGGCCACCGCCGCCCGGCAGCTCTCCGCGATCACCGTCGCGCCCGGAGTCCAGGCCGCCAAGTCGCCGGCCGCACTGGGCACCGCCCAAGATCCCAAGGACTTCGCGGCCGTCACCCACGGCCCCGCCGTGACGTCCAAGGACGGCGCCACCCTCATGTACGCGGTGTCCACGGCCGCGCCCGCCAAGAACGACGACGCGCGCAAGACCTTCGTCGACGACGTACGCGCGCGGGCCACGGACAGCGACGGGATGACCGTGCGGGTCGGCGGCGACGGCGCCCTCGACGTCGACGCGCGCGGCGTGTTCGGCTCCCTGGACACCACCCTGATGCTGGCCACCGGCCTGGTGGTCGCCCTGCTCCTGATCCTCACCTACCGCAGCCCCGTACTGTGGCTGGTCCCCCTGCTCGCGGTCGGCGCGGGCGCGGTGTGCGCACGGGCCGCCGTGTACGGCCTCGCCACCACCTTCGGGACCACCGTGACCAGCCAGAGCGCCGGAATCATGACCGTCCTCGTCTTCGGCGCCGGCACCGACTACGCGCTGCTCCTGGTCGCCCGCTACCGCGACGAACTGCGCCGCACCCCGCTCCCGTACGACGCGATGCGCGCCGCCCTGCGCGGCTGCGGACCGGCCCTGCTCGCCTCGTCCGGAACGGTCGTGGCCGGCCTGGTCTGCCTGCTCGCCGCCGACCTCAACAACATCAGGGGGCTCGGCCCGGTCGGCGCGGTCGGGGTGGTCTGCGCGCTCGCCGCGATGCTGACGCTGCTGCCCGCCCTCCTGGTACTGCTCGGCCGGCGGGTGTTCTGGCCGCTCATCCCCGCCTACGGCAGCGAGCCCGCGGCGCGCCGCCGCAACCTGTTCGCCGCGATGGGAAGTTCCACCGCCAAACGCCCAACCACCGTACTGCTCACGGGAGTTATGCTCCTGGGCGCTCTCGCGATCGGCACGTTCCACCTGCCCGGCGCGCTCAAGCAGGAGGACAGCTTCACCAGCAAGCCCGAGTCCACCCGCGCCATGAGCACCCTCGCCACCGCCTTCCCCGACCGCGGCAGCCGGCCCATCCAGGTCATGACCCCGACCGGCCGGGCCGACCGTACGCTCGCCGACGCCCGCTCCGTCCACGGCGTCGCGAGCGCCGAACGCGGCCGCAGCGGCGGCGGCTGGACCGAGATCACCGTCACCGCCGGGGCCGCCCCCGAATCGGCCGCCGAGAACGCCACCATCGAGCGGCTGCGACAGAGACTGACCGGCGCACACGTCGGCGGCGCCAGCGCCCAGGCCCTCGACCTGGCCGACACCAACGCCCACGACCGGCTCATCGTCATCCCGCTCGTCCTCGCCTCCGTCCTGCTCGTCCTCGCCCTGCTGCTGCGCAGCCTGATCGCCCCGCTGCTGCTCGTCGCCGCCGTCGTGGCCGTATGGGGGGCCGCCCTCGGCATCGGCGGCCTGGTCTTCGGACCGGTCCTCGGCTTCACCGGCCTCGACCCCGGTCTTCCCCTGCTGACCTTCGTCTTCCTGGTCGCCCTCGGCGTCGACTACGGCATCTTCCTGATGCACCGCACCCGCGAGGAGACCCTGCGCGGGGCCGGCCCGCACGAGGCCGCGCTGACCGCGCTGCGCACCACCGGCGGGGTCATCGCCTCGGCCGGGACGGTACTCGCGGCGACGTTCGCGGTGCTCGCCTCGCTGCCGCTGGTGATGTTCGTCGAACTCGGCACGATCATCGCCGTCGGCGTCCTCCTGGACACCTTCCTCGTCCGCACCTACCTGCTGACCGGCGCCGGCCTCCTCCTCGGCCGCCGCGTGTGGTGGCCCGGACGCCTCGCCCGCGCCCCGCGAGCCACCGAGCCGGACCCCGCGCTGGTCAGCGCCGCCCGGTGAGGGCGAGGATGGCCCGGTGAGCGACGTGAACACACCGAGCGGCACGCGGTCCGGGCCGGGCGCGTGGGTGACCGCGATGACGCACCGCGACCCGCGCGACAGCGCGCACCCGCTGCGGGCCGACGCGGCGCTCGCCGCCGGAGCCGGACTGCTCGGCGCGGCCATCGCCTACGCCGACACCGCGCTGCGCCCGGACACCACCGGCTGGGCCCTGCTCACCGTGGCCACCCTCGCCCTGGTGGCCAGGCGCCGCCACCCCGTGGCGACCCTGGCCGTGGTCGTGGCCTGCATCGCCCCCTACCAACTGCTCGACAACGCCCACATGGGGCCCATGCCGCTCGCGATGACCGCGATGTACACGGTCGCCGCCACCGGCACGGTCCGCCGCACCGCCACCGTCGGCGCCTGCGTCGTGGGCCTCGCCATCACCGGCATGTCCTTCAACGGCGTCCACCACGCCCTCGACGTGCTGCGCACCTCCGGCTGGCTGGTCGCCGCGCTCGTCTTCGGCGTCGCGCTGCGCAACTCGCGTACCTACGTGGCCGAACAGCGGGCCGCCGCCGCCCGCGAGAGCGAACGCCGACGCGCCGAGGAACGCCTGCGCATCGCCCGCGACCTGCACGACCTGCTCGCCCACAGCATCACCCTGATCGGAGTACGCACCGCGGTCGCCGCCCACGTCCTGACCACCACCCCCGACCGGATCGACCGGGCGGCCCTCGCCGCCGCCCTGGACTCCATCGCCGACACCTGCCGCGAGGCCCGCGCGGAACTGCGCACCACCCTGACCGTGCTGCGCGCCGACGAGCACGGCCCGCTGCCCGACCTCACGGGCCTGCCCGAACTGGCCCGCGGCGCGAACGCGGAACTCACCCTGGACACCGACGGAGCCCGGATACCGCCCGCCGTCGGCGCCGCCGCCTACCGCATCGTGCAGGAGTCGCTCACCAACGCCGTCCGCCACGCGGGCCCCGGCACAACCGCCCGGGTCCGCGTCCAGGCGAGAGGCCGGGCACTCACCGTCACCGTCACCGACGACGGCCGGGGACCGGCCGCCGAGGGCCCCGGCTTCGGCGGCTTCGGGATCCTCGGCATGCGCGAACGGGCCCGCAGCGTCGGCGGCACCCTGGAGGCCGGCCCGCACCCCGACAGCGGCTTCCGGGTCACCGCCCACCTGCCCCTCGCGCCACCACCCCCACACAGCCACCCCCCGGAGGCGACCGCATGACCGCGCTGCCCGGCGACCCCATCCGGGTGCTGCTCGCCGACGACCAGACCCTGGTGCGCTCCGCCTTCGCGATGCTCGTCGAGTCCGCGCCCGACATGGCCGTCGTCGGCCAGGCCGGCACCGGCGACGAAGCCGTGGCGCTGGCCCACTCGGCCCGCGCCGACGTCGTCGTCATGGACCTGCGGATGCCGGGCACCGACGGCATCGAGGCGACCCGGCTGATCGCCGCCGCCGAAGACCTCGCCGAGGTCCGGGTACTCGTCCTGACCACCTACGACACCGACGAGAACGTCCTGGACGCGCTCCGGGCCGGCGCCTCCGGATTCCTGGTCAAGGACACCCGGCCCGCCGAACTCCTCGACGCCATCCGCACGGTGGCCGCCGGCGACGCACTGCTCTCGCCCGGCCCCACAGCGGGCCTCATCGCCCGGGTGCTGCGCGCCCCGCGCCCCGCGGCCGGCGGCGGGCCCGCGACGCTGTCCGCCCTGTCCGACCGCGAACGCGAAGTCCTCACCCTGGTCGCGCGCGGCCTCAACAACACCGAGATCGCCGACGCGCTAGCCCTGAGCCCGCTCACCGCCAAGACCCACGTCAGCCGGATCATGGGCAAGTGCGGGGTACGCGACCGGGCCCAGCTGGTGATCCTGGCGTACGAATCCGGGCTCGTGGTGCCGGGCGCGTGAGGCCCGCCGGGCTCAGCCCCTGCCCGGCTCCTTCGTGCCGTCGGCCGGCTCGATCAGGGAGTCCTCCGAGGGCCGCGCCCTGGCGGCGCCCCCGGCCGAATCCGAGACCGCGGGCAGCGGGGCGAGCTCGGTGCCGTTCCAGTGCAGGGTGGTCTCCGACCGGCGGTCGCGGCCGCCCGCGGGCTCGGTGACCACCAGATCACCACCCAGCGTCTCCGCGCTCGTCCCGGGCCGCCCCGCGTATTCGAGAACGGCGTGCGCCCGCTCACCCGCGGCGGTGTACACCCACAGGATGCTGCGCCCCAAGTCGTCGTAGGCCAGCACGAGTTCACGCCTGCCGTCGCCCGTGAGATCGGCGTACGCGGGCGGCCGCAACCGGCACGAGGAACGGTCCGGGCACTCCTTGAGGCTGCTTCTGACCGCCTCGTCGGTGGCCGGGTCCGCGGCCAGCAGCCGCGCCCCCTCGACCCGCGTCAGATCCCCGTCCGGCACCGTCACCCCCGGCACCGGCCCCCGCGCGTGGAAACCCTGGCCGGGCTTGGCGGGCGCGGCGGAGGCGGTGTGGCCGGGCCACAGCGGCGAGGCGGTCACCGAGGCGGAGGGCGTGGCCGCCGGCCCGCCGTCGCGCACCCCCTCGCCCGCCGAACACCCCGCGAGCGCCACCACGGCGAGCGCGCAGGCCACCGCCGCGCGGGCGTGGCGGCCGGTCGTGGGCAGCGGCATTCCGGTCCGTCCAGGGGGAGTGGGGCATCGGCACACGGCGAGAACCCGCGTGCTTGGCGCCATGGTGCCCCATCGTTCTGTGCCCATGCCGCGAACCGGCCTCACCGGGGCACCCGGGCGCGTCCGGGGAGCTTGGGCGGCAAGGGGTGGAGGGCGGGGGGTGATCCCTGCCACGTCGCTCCGCGGGGGTGGGGGAGGGGGCCGGGTGCTGGGGGGCCTCTCCTCCCCGGGGCCGGGGGTGACCGTTTCGCGCAGGTCCCCGCGCCCCTCACCCCGCCTCCGTCCGCAGACCGTGCCCGCGTCTCGCGCAGTTCCCCGCGCCCCTGACCCCGCCTCCGTCCGCAGACCGTGCCCGCTTCTCGCGCAGTTCCCCGCGCCCCTAAAAGCCCTCCGGTCTGCGGGCCGTGCGTGGTTGGTCGCGCAGTTCCCCGCGCCCCTGGCAGTACTGGTGCTGG
This sequence comes from Streptomyces sp. ASQP_92, assembly GCF_025399895.1. Taxonomy (GTDB): domain Bacteria; phylum Actinomycetota; class Actinomycetes; order Streptomycetales; family Streptomycetaceae; genus Streptomyces. The sequence continues at coordinate 635,320 of NZ_JAODUA010000001.1, forward strand.
CCCGCATCGGGCATTTCAGCCTGTCCGGCGTTTGAGGACGAGCGCCGTGCAGGCGCGAACGGGGTCTGGGGCGGAGCCCCAGGCAACCCCGCCTTCGGGTGCGGGCCGTGCGGGGCTGGTCGCGCAGTTCCCCGCGCCCCTTGACCACTCGGTGCTGGGGCACCTTCAGCCTGTCCGGCGATTGAGGACGAGCGCCGTTCAGGCGCGATGGCGGGGGCCGGGGCGGAGCCCCGGGGGCGTGCAGGAGAATGGGGGCATGAGTCTGTTCCGGGATGATGGCGTCGTGCTGCGCACCCAGAAGCTGGGTGAGGCCGACCGCATCATCACCCTCCTCACCCGCAACCACGGCCGCATCCGCGCCGTGGCCCGCGGCGTACGGCGGACCAAGTCGAAGTTCGGGGCACGCCTCGAACCGTTCAGCCACGTCGACGTGCAGTTCTTCGCCCGCGGCAGCGAACTGGTCGGCCGCGGGCTGCCCCTGTGCACCCAGAGCGAGACCATCGCTCCCTACGGTGGCGGCATCGTCAGCGACTACGGCCGCTACACGGCGGGCACCGCCATGCTGGAGACGGCGGAACGGTTCACCGACAACGAGGGCGAACCCTCCGTGCAGCAGTACCTGCTCCTGGTGGGCGGCCTGCGCACCCTCGCCCGGGGCGAGCACGCCCCGCACCTCATCCTGGACGCCTTCCTGCTGCGCTCGCTCGCCGTGAACGGATACGCCCCGAGTTTCGAGGATTGCGCGAAATGCGGCATCCACGGCCCCAACCGGTTCTTCTCCGTCGCGGGCGGCGGCGTCGTATGCGGTGACTGCCGCGTACCCGGCAGCGTCGTACCCTCTGCGGAGGCCATCGGCCTGCTCAGCGCGCTGCTCACGGGGGACTGGGAGACCGCGGACGCGAGCGAGCCGAGGCATGTGCGGGAGGGCAGCGGGCTCGTATCGGCCTACCTGCACTGGCACTTGGAGCGCGGCCTGCGCTCCTTGCGGTACGTAGAGAAGAACTGAGCGGTACAGCGCAGCATCTGAGCATCTAGGGAGAGAGCTCCACATGGCAGTACGCGGAATCCTGGGCGGGCGGTCGAGGCGCGACTACAAGACCCCCGAGCCGCACCCCTCGGGCGCGGTGCCGCCGAAGATCCCGGCCGAGCTGGTGCCGAACCACGTGGCCTGCGTCATGGACGGCAACGGCCGCTGGGCCAAGGAGCGCGGGCTGCCCCGCACCGAGGGCCACAAGGTCGGCGAGGGCGTCGTCCTCGACGTCCTCAAGGGCTGCCTGGAGATGGGCGTCAAGAACCTCTCCCTGTACGCCTTCTCGACCGAGAACTGGAAGCGCTCGCCCGAAGAGGTCCGCTTCCTGATGAACTTCAACCGCGACGTCATCCGGCGCCGGCGCGACGAGATGAACGACCTCGGCATCCGCATCCGCTGGGTGGGCCGCATGCCCAAGATGTGGAAGTCGGTCGTCCAGGAGCTCCAGGTCGCCCAGGAGCAGACCGTCGACAACGACGCGATGACGCTGTACTTCTGCGTCAACTACGGCGGGCGCGCCGAGGTCGCCGACGCGGCACAGGCCATCGCGCGTGATGTCGCGGCGGGGAGGCTCGACCCGTCGAAGGTGAACGAGAAGACGTTCGCGAAGTACCTGTACTACCCGGACATGCCGGACGTCGACCTGTTCCTGCGGCCCAGCGGTGAGCAGCGCACCTCCAACTACCTGATCTGGCAGTCCAGTTACGCGGAGATGGTCTTCCAGGACGTTCTGTGGCCCGACTTCGACCGGCGTGACCTGTGGCGGGCCTGCCTGGAGTTCGCCTCCCGCGACCGGCGCTTCGGGGGTGCCATCCCCAACGAGGCCCTCGCCGCCCTGGACAAGTCCGGCGACGCCCCCCGCCCCTAACCCCCTGGAGCTCCGCCCCAGACCCCGTTCGCGCCTGAACGGCGCTCGTCCTCAAACGCCGGACGGGCTGAAGAGGCTCATGCGGGTCGGCGCCGACCCCGGCGGGGGGCGCGGGGAACTGCGCGAGCAGCGCCCACGATCCGCAGCCGTAAGCGGGTTTCAGGGGCGCGGGGAACTGCGCAAGAAGCGAGCACGGTTCGCGGACGAAAGGGGGTTGGGGGACCGGGGGCGGGAGCCCCCGGGGAGGGGGTGCTAGGCGGTCGCGGGGTTGGCGCAGGGCTCACACGTGCCGAAAATCTCCACCGTGTGCGCCACATTCACATACCCGTGCTGCGACGCGATCGACTCCGCCCACTTCTCGACCGCCGGCCCCTCGACCTCCACCGCCTTCCCACACACCCGGCACACCAGATGATGGTGGTGGTCACCGGAGGAGCAGCGCCGGTACACCGACTCCCCGTCACTGGTGCGCAGCACATCCACCTCGCCCGCGTCCGCGAGGGACTGGAGCGTGCGGTAGACGGTGGTCAGGCCCACCGAGTCACCCCGGTGCTTGAGCATGTCGTGCAGTTCCTGCGCGCTGCGGAACTCGTCGACCTCGTCCAGCGCCGCCGCCACCGCGGCACGCTGCCGGGTCGACCGGCCTCGTACGGGGGCGGTATTCGACCCGCCGAGCGGCGCTGTCGTCACAGGTGCCTCCAAGCCTCGACCCGTACAAACTCTCCTGGGGCCATTGTGCCAGCTCCCGCTCAGGCCGTGACCTCGCCGGCCTGAGGCTTCGCGGGGGCGGGCACGTCGAGCCCGCACTCGCCCTCGGCGGCCGCGGCCGCCCGGGTACGGGCCCGCCGTTTGGCGAGCGGGGTCGCCAGCGCCGTCAGCACGATGAAGATCGCGATCGTGAACAGCACGATGACGGCGCCGGGCGGCACGTCCTCGTAGTACGTGACGACCGTCCCGCTCAGCGTCACCGTCACCCCGATCGCCACCGCGATCGCGAAGGTCAGGGCGAAGCTGCGGGAGAGCTGCTGGGCGGCCGCGACCGGCACCACCATCAGGGCCGACACCAGGAGCAGTCCCACCACCCGCATCGCGACCGTGACCGTGACCGCCGCCGTGATGGCCGTCAGGAGGTTCAGGGCGCGCACCGGCAGCCCCGTCACCCGGGCGAACTCCTCGTCCTGGCTGACCGCGAAGAGCTGGCGGCGCAGGCCCACCGTCACCACGAGGACGAACGCGGCGAGGAAGCCGATGGCCCACACGTCGGACCGCGACACCGTCGAAAGGGAGCCGAAGAGGTAGGAGTTGAGGTTGGCGGTCGAGCCGCCCGGCGCGAGGTTGATGAAGAGCACGCCGCCCGCCATGCCTCCGTAGAAGAGCATCGCGAGCGCGATGTCGCCGCGCGTCCTGCCGTACCAGCGGATCAGTTCCATGGTGACCGCGCCCAGGACGGAGATCAGCGTCGCCATCCACACGGGCGAGGTGGAGAGCAGGAAGCCGAGGCCGACGCCGGTCATCGCCACATGGCCGATGCCGTCGCCCATCAGGGCCTGGCGGCGCTGGACCAGGTAGATCCCGACGGCGGGCGCGGTGATCCCGACGAGGACCGCGGCGATCAACGCCCGTTGCATGAAGGGGGAGTTCAGGATGTCCATCATGGTCAGCTCAGCAGTCCCGTGCGTACCGGCTCGGCGGCCGTGTGCGGATGTACGTGGTCGTGGCCGGGCAGGGCGTGCTGGCCCACGGCCCTCGGCGGCGGCCCGTCGTGCACGACGCATCCGTCGCGCAGCACCACCGCCCGGTCGATCAAGGGCTCCAGGGGCCCGAGTTCGTGCAGGACGAGCAGGACCGAGGCGCCGGCCGCGACCTGTTCGCGCAGGGTGGCCGCGAGGATCTCCTGGCTTTCGAGGTCGACGCCCGCCATGGGCTCGTCCATGATCAGCAGTTCCGGTTCGGCGGCCAATGCCCGTGCGATCAGGACGCGTTGGTGCTGACCGCCCGAGAGGGCGTCCACCGAGTCCCTGGCCCGGTCGGCCAGGCCCACCGCGTCGATGGCCCGGTCGACGGCCTCGCGGTCGGCCCTGCGCAGGATCCCGAAACGGGTGCGCGAGAGACGTCCGGAGGAGACGACCTCGCGGATCGTGGCGGGCACCCCGCCGGCGGCGGTGGTGCGCTGCGGTACGTAACCGACCCGGCCCCAGTCGCGAAAGCGCCGGCGGGCGGTGCCGAAGAGCTCCACCGAGCCGCCGCTGAGCGGCACCTGCCCGATGATCGTGCGGATCGCGGTGGACTTGCCCGAACCGTTCGCGCCGAGCAGCGCCACGACCTCGCCGCGGTGCACGGCCAGGTCGATGCCGCGCAGGACGGGGCGCGAGCCGAGCTCGGCGCTCACCTTGGTGAGCGATATGACGGGCTCCATGGCGGCTTCCTCCACAGGAGAGGGGCGGGTGGTCACTTGGTGCCGAGCGCGGTCGTCAGGGCGGTCAGGTTGGACCGCATGACCGAGAAGTAGTCGGTGCCCCTGGACTGGTCGGTGATGCCTTCGAGGGGGTCGAGTACATCGGTCTTGAGCGAGGCGTCCGACGCCAGGGTCTTGGCGGTCTTGTCGCTGACCAGCGTCTCGTAGAAGACGGTCGTGACGCCGTCGGCCTTCGCCATCTTCTGGAGGTCCTTGATCCGGGCCGGGCTCGGCTCGGAGTCGGGGTCGAGGCCGTTGATGGCCTCCTCGGTCAGCCCGTAGCGCTCGGCGAGGTAGCCGAAGGCGGCGTGGGTGGTGATGAAGACCTTGGTCCGGGCCTTGCCGAGGGCGGCGGCGTACTCCTTGTCGAGGCCGTCCAGCTTGCCGACCAGGGTGTCGGTGTTCTTCTTGTAGTCGGCGGCGTGCGCCGGGTCGGCCTTCGCCAGGGCGGCGCCGATGCCCCGGGCGACCTCGGCGTACTTCACCGGGTCCAGCCAGATGTGCGGGTCGTCGCCGGACTCGGAGTGGCTGTGGCCGTGGTCGTCGCCGTGGTTGTCCTCGCCGGCGGCGTGGTCGTGCGCCGCGGCATGCCCGCCCACCTCGTTGCCGTGCTTCTCCATCGACGTGAGCGTCGAGGCGTCGACCTTCGTGGTGACCTCGGCCTGGCGGACCGCCGCGTCCACGGCGGGCTGGAGGCCCCGCAGGTAGACGACCGCGTCGGCGTCGTTGAGCTTGGCGGTCTGGCGGGCGCTGATCTCCAGGTCGTGCGGCTCGACGCCCGGCTTCGTCAGACCCGAGACCGACACATGGTCCCCGCCTATCTGCTCGGTGAGGAACTGCAGCGGATAGAACGACGCCACCACGTCCAGCCTGCCGTCCTTCCTGCCCTCGCCCGCCGCGCCGGAACCGCAGGCGGTCAGGGCGGTGAGGCCGAGCAGGGCGGCGCAGGAGAGGGCGGCCGCGGGTATGAGGCGTCGTACGTTCATGACATCCATTTTCAACAAAGATGGAAACGGTTGTCAATAATCAGTACGGGTGGCCCCCTGCACGGGCCCCGCGGGGCAACCGATTTGATAGAGGGGGTGCGGCCGCCGCTAATCTGAAGGCTTCGCCGTTCCCCGTTCACGTCGTCGTTAATGAAGAGAGCACCGTGGCCGCCGACAAGATCGACACCATCGTCAACCTGAGCAAGCGCCGTGGCTTCGTCTACCCGTGCAGCGAGATCTACGGAGGCCAGAAGGCCGCCTGGGACTACGGGCCGCTGGGTGTCGAGCTGAAGGAGAACCTGAAGCGCCAGTGGTGGCGCTACATGGTCACCTCGCGCGAGGACGTCGTCGGCATCGACTCGTCGGTGATCCTGGCCTCCGAGGTCTGGGAGGCCTCCGGTCACGTCGCGACCTTCACCGACCCGCTCACCGAGTGCACCTCCTGCCACAAGCGCTTCCGCGCGGACCACCTCGAAGAGGCCTACGAGGAGAAGCACGGCAAGGCCCCCGCGGGCGGCCTCGCCGACCTCAACTGCCCCAACTGCGGCAACAAGGGCACCTTCACCGAGCCCAAGAGCTTCTCGGGCCTGCTCTCCACCCACCTCGGCCCCACCCAGGACACCGCCTCGGTCGCCTACCTGCGCCCCGAGACCGCCCAGGGCATCTTCACCAACTTCGGCCAGGTGCTCCAGGCTTCCCGCAAGAAGCCGCCGTTCGGCATCGCCCAGATGGGCAAGTCCTTCCGCAACGAGATCACGCCGGGCAACTTCATCTTCCGCACCCGCGAGTTCGAGCAGATGGAGATGGAGTTCTTCGTCAAGCCCGGCGAGGACGAGCAGTGGCAGGAATACTGGATGGAGCAGCGCTGGAACTGGTACACCGGCCTCGGCCTGCGTGAGGAGAACATGCGCTGGTACGAGCACCCGGCGGAGAAGCTCTCCCACTACTCCAAGCGCACCGCCGACATCGAGTACCGCTTCAGCTTCGGCGGCAGCGAGTGGGGCGAGCTCGAAGGCGTCGCCAACCGCACCGACTACGACCTCACCGCCCACTCCAAGGCCTCCGGCCACGACCTGGCCTACTTCGACCAGGAGGCCGGCGAGCGCTGGACGCCGTACGTCATCGAGCCCGCCGCCGGTGTCGGCCGCGCCATGCTGGCGTTCCTGCTCGACGCGTACAGCGAGGACGAGGCGCCCAACGCCAAGGGCGTCATGGAGAAGCGCGCCGTCATGCGCCTCGACCCGCGCCTGGCGCCCGTGAAGGTCGCCGTGCTGCCGCTCTCCCGCAACCCGCAGCTCTCCCCGAAGGCCAAGGGCCTCGCGGCCGACCTGCGGCAGAACTGGAACATCGAGTTCGACGACGCGGGCGCGATCGGCCGCCGCTACCGTCGCCAGGACGAGATCGGCACGCCGTTCTGCGTCACCGTCGACTTCGACACCCTCGACGACAACGCGGTCACCGTGCGCGAGCGCGACACGATGGCCCAGGAGCGGGTTTCCCTGGACCAGATCCAGCAGTACCTCGGCAGCCGCCTCCTCGGCTGCTGAACCCGGGCCGCACCCCGGGGGGTCTTCCCCTGGGGTGCGGCCCGTCCGGGGCTTCCCCCTGCGGGGGGCGAGCCCCAACTGCGTTGTCGGGCGCGGGTGGTGGACCCTGGTCGCGCAGTTCCTCGCGCCCCCAAATGCCCTCGGTGGGGTGCGGGCCGTGGTCGCTTTTCGCGCAGTTCCTCGCGCCCCCAATACCCTCGGTCGTGTGCGGGCCGTGGTCGCTTCTCGCGCAGTTCCTCGCGCCCCCAAGCCCTCCGTCTGCGGACCGTGCCCGCTTCTCGCGCAGTTCCCCGCGCCCCTGGCAGTGCTGGTGCTGGCCTGCGTGGGGGCATTTCAGCCTGTCCGGCGTTTGAGGACGAGCGCCGTTCAGGCGCGATACGGGGTCTGGGGCGGAGCCCCAAGAGCCCCGGTTTCGGCTGCGGGCCGTGGTCGCGTCTCGCGCAGTTCCTCGCGCCCCTGGCAGTGCTGGTGCTGGCCTGCATGGAGGCATTTCAGCCTGTCCGGCGTTTGAGGACGAGCGGCAGGGGGGTGGGGGCGGAGTCCACCGTGCGGGCGCGCACTCGGGTCAGGGCTTGCGTAGGGACACCACCGCGCAGGTCACCGCCATCGGCAGCTCCACCGCCACCGCCAGCGTCAGCGCCGTCGCGAGCTCCCCGCCGGGAGACGCCGTCGTCACGTCGAACCAGGCGTCCACCACCAGGATCGCCGCGGTCGCCGCGGCGACCTGCGCGGCCCGCGGGTCGTTCCGCCCCAGCAGCACACCCGTACCGGTCAGACCCACCGCGAGCAGCGCGTCCAGACCCACCCACGCCGTCGACCAGTTGGACACCTCCGTGGTCGCCGGCAGCGTCTTGGCCAACACCACCATCCACGGCACCAGCGCCACCCCGGCGCCCGTGAGCACCGTCGCGAGACGCGGCCGGCGGCGCGCCCACGCCCAAGTACCCGCAACAGCACGGGAGTTACGGCGCGTACGGATCTGCGGGGCGACGAGAGTCATGGCGGCGGGCGCTCCTTCCGGCCCGGCGGTCCCTCCGCCCGAGCACAGCCCCAACACTCGCCCGCCGAGCCGCCCCGGTCAGTAGCGCGGCTGTCCGAACCCGGGGTGGTGCTGGCTATACCCCCGCCCGGGCAGCAGCATGATGGCAGCGCTCTGACCAGCCCAACTACGCTGTGCCCATGGCAACTCCCGGCCCGCTGCGGCGCGCATACGACTGGACCGCGGCACACACGCCGTGGTCGGCGTGGGCCTGGCGCAACACCGCCCTCGTAGCGGCGTCCATACCGGTCGCGGTCCCCGCCGTCCTCGCGCTCACCTACACGGTCGCCGAGCCCGGGCACCTCTTCAAAGCACTCGGCTCCGTCCTCCTGCTGCGCCCCCTGCTCACCGCCCTGCAACGCGGCCGCCTGTGGTCACTGGCCGGACGGGACATCCCGAAGATCCACTGGCCCCACCCCTGGTACCACCCCCACGGCGTCATCCGCCGGCTGCGCGCCGAGTCGACCTGGCGCCAGTACGGCTACCACCTGCTCGTCTCCCCGCTCACGGCGCTCGGCGGCGCCCTCGTCACCCTCGGCTGGGTCACCGGAGCCGCCTTCGCGTCCGTCTTCACCTGGGTATGGGCGCTGCCCCTCAGACTCCGGCCCACCGGCTGGACCGAGGACTACGTCGCCTTCACCGTCCTCGGCGCCCTGCTCCTGATCGCCACGCCCTGGCTCGCCGCCCTCGTCGCCCGGCTCGACACCCACGCGGCGATCATCCTGCTCGGCCCCAACCGGGCCAAGGAACTCGAACGCCGCGTCGAGGACCTCGCCGAGAGCCGCGCCGACATCCTCGACGCCGCCGACCTGGAACGCCGCCGCATCGAACGGGACCTGCACGACGGCGCCCAACAGCGCCTCGTCTCCCTCGCCATGAACCTCGGCATCGCCCGCGCCACCCTCACCGACCTGCCGCCCGAAGCCCGCGCCGTCATCGACGAAGCCCACCGCGAGGCCAAGGAAGCCATCGAGGAACTCAGCAACCTCGTACGAGGACTCCACCCGGCCGTCCTGGAGGACCGCGGCCTGGACGCCGCCATCTCCGGCATCGCCGCCCGCGCCACCTTCCCCGTCGAACTCACCGTGGACATGCCCCAACGCCCCACCCCCACGGTCGAGGCCGTCGCCTACTTCGTCGTGTCCGAAACCCTCGCCAACGTCGCCAAGCACGCCCGGGCGACCCGCTGTTCCGTCCAGGTCCGCCGCCGCGCCCAGCTCCTGACGATCACCGTCAGCGACAACGGCGTCGGCGGCGCCGACCCGGCGGGCGGCACCGGACTGCTGGGCCTGCGCAAGCGCGTAGGGTCGGTCGACGGAACCATCAGGATCAACAGCCCCCACGGGGGCCCGACCGTCATCACTGTGGAGCTGCCGTGCGGGCTGTGATCGCCGAAGATTCCGTGCTGTTGCGCATCGGACTCGTCAAAGTCCTCGAAATGGCCGGGTTCGACGTCGCCGCCGAGGCCGGAGACGCCGACAGCCTGCTCAAGGCCGTCGAGGACCACCGCCCCACCCTCGCCCTCGTCGACGTCCGGATGCCCCCCGGCTTCACCGACGAAGGCGTCCGCGCCGCCCTGATGATCCGTCAACAGTGGCCCGGTACAGCTGTGTTGCTGCTCTCCCAGTACGTGGAGGAACGGTACGCGGCCGACCTGCTGGCCACCCAGACCGGCGGCATCGGCTACCTCCTCAAGCAACGGGTCGCCGACGTCGAGGAGTTCATCGACGCCCTCAAGCGCGTCGCGGCCGGCGGCACCGCACTCGACCCCCAGGTCGTCGCCCAACTGCTGCTCCGCCGCGGCGGCGGCCCCGACCCGCTGGAACGGCTCACCCCCCGCGAACGCGAAGTCCTCGCCCTGATGGCCGAGGGCCGCTCCAACGCCGGAATCGCCGCCGAACTCGTCGTCAGCGAAAGCGCGGTCGCCAAACACATCAACAACATCTTCGCCAAACTCGACCTGCCCGTCGCCGACGGCGACCACCGCCGCGTCCTCGCCGTCCTGCGCTTCCTGAACGGCGGACCGGCATGAGCACCACCGAGCAGCACCAGACGCCCACCCGAGGGGCCGGCGCCCCACCGGCAGGAGCCTCAGCGACCGGCGACACCGCCACCGGCGGACGCCCGCGCCACCGCACCGCCTGGATCGTCGTCGCCTTCCTCGGCGCCCTGCTCGTCGTGGCACCCTCCCTCTACTGGACGCTCGCCGACTCCGTCAGCCAGACCGCCCGCTACGAAAGTCCCGACAACGGCCACGCCCACCCCGTCTCCGCCGTCGAAGTGGACGCCGGGAGCGCACGGATCACCGTGAAGGCCAGCGCCGCCGACCACGTCACCCTCAACGGCAGACTCACCTGGGCGGTGAAACGGCCCAGCGTCGAACGCACCTGGGACGGCGACACCCTCAAGCTGCGCACCCGGTGCGTCGGCTTCGTGGACCAGGTCTTCGGCAACTGCCAGGTCGACCTCGACCTGGCCATCCCCGCGACGACCCGCCTCACGGTGCGCAGCGGCTCGGGCGAAACCGTGATCCGCGACCTGAGCGCGCCGGTCGACATCCGGAGCGGCTCCGGCTCCATCAAGCTGACAGGACTCGCGGGCACCGTCTCGGCCAAAACCGGCTCCGGAGAACTCCGGACATCCCAACTCACCTCCCCATACGTCACCTTGAACACCGGATCCGGATCCCTGGACGCCACCTTCTCGGCCGCGCCCCGCCAGGTGACGGCCCGCACCGGATCGGGCTCCGTCACGGTCACCGTGCCCGAAGGCACCCGCTACCGGGTGAGCGGCAGCTCGGGCTCGGGCAGCCGCGACATCCAGGACGAACTCCTCGACAACAACTCCGACCGGCTCCTGAAGCTCTCCACCGGCTCCGGCTCCGTGAACGTCGGCTACCCGGGCTTCTGACCCGGCCCCCGAACCCCTCCTAGCGCTTCAGCCCGTTCAGCAACAGATCCGCCACCGCGCCGAAATCGTCCCGGATCGACGGGCGCGACCACTCCGCCGCATACACCGGATCGTGGAAGCGGCCCGTCGCGTCGAACACCGCCCGCGCCGAGACGGCAGCCGTGTCCGGCACCGCGAACTCACCCCGCTCCACACCGACTTGAATGATCGCGGCGAGCTGACCCACCAGCTCCCCGATGTGCTCCTCCACGACCCGGCTGTTCTCCCGGAGCAGCACCTCATACGTCCGGAACAACTCCGGATCGTCGCCCGCCTTGGCCATCTTCGCCAGGAACAACTCGCTCAGCCACAGACGCAGCACAACGGCCGACTCCAGATCCCGGCGCGACGCGATGTCGCGCAGCAGATCCGTCGAACGGTTCAGCCACCGCTCGGTGACCGCCTCACGCAGCGCCGCCTTCGTACGGAAATGGCGGTAGACACTGCCATGGCTCACCCCGAGCTGACGCGCGACATCGACGACCGTGGCCTTCGCCGGGCCGTGGCGGCGCAGCACCTCCTCGGTCGCGACGAGGATGCGCTCGGCGGTCAGTGGTTCCGTACTCATGGCCATGACGTTACCTGCCGCTCGAAAGGCCCCGCGGGGCCTGTGGACAACACCGGTGAACGGCTTGTCCACAGGTCACCTCCGCGGGCCGGACACCGCGCTCGACGGGCTCACCGCTCACTGTCCAGATGGGCCATCTGAGCCTGCGGGTAGCGGTCGCCCGCGGCCGCGCCGGCCGGAACGGCCGCCTCGATCGCCGCGAGATCGGCCGCACCGAGCTCCACCTCCAGCGCGCCGAGCGCCTCCGCCAGCCGGTCCCGGCGACGCGCGCCCACCAGCGGCACGATGTCCGCGCCATGGCGCGGCCCCTGCGCCAGCACCCACGCGATGGCGGTCTGCGCCACCGAGACGCCCTTGTCCTCGGCGACCTTGCGCAGCGCCTCGACGAGATCGAGGTTGTGCTGGAGGTTCTCACCCTGGAAGCGCGGGCTCATCCCCCGGAAGTCGCCCGCCGCCAACTGCCTCTCGCGCGAGAAGTGCCCGCTGATCAGACCCCGCGAGAGCACCCCGTACGCGGTGACGCCGATGCCCAGCTCGCTCGCCGTCGGCAGGATCTCGTCCTCGATGCCGCGCGAGATCAGCGAATACTCGATCTGCAGATCGCAGATGGGTGCCACGGCGGCCGCCCGGCGCAGCGTGTCCGCCCCCACCTCGGACAGACCGATGTGGCGTACGTGACCGGCCTGGACCAGCTCGGCGATGGCGCCGACGGTCTCCTCGACGGGCACATCGGGGTCGAGCCGGGCGATCCGGTACACGTCGATGTGGTCGACACCGAGCCGCTGGAGCGAGTAGGCGGCGAAGTTCCGGACCGCGGCGGGCCGCCCGTCATACCCGGACCAGCCGCCGTCCGGGTCCCGGAGGGCGCCGAACTTCACGCTGGTCAGCGCCCGTTCCCGGGCCGCGGCGGGGGCGGAGCGCAGCGCCTCGCCGATCAGCATCTCGTTGTGGCCCATCGCGTAGAAGTCACCGGTGTCCAGCAGGGTCACGCCGGCGTCCAGTGCGGCATGGATGGTGGCGATCGACTCGTCCCGGTCGGCTTCGCCGTACAGCGCGGACATGCCCATGCAGCCGAGGCCGAGCGCGGAGGTGCGGGGGCCGGTGGCGCCGAGGGTGAGGGTGCGCATGGGGGGCTCCTTGGGGGTGGGGAGTGGAGGGGGTGGTTCCTCTCCACCATGACATGACAGGTGACAGATTTCAATATCTGTCACCTGTCACCTGATACCCGTCACCCCTGCTCTCACCCGCGCCTGCTCTCACCCGCGCTCCAACCCCACTCCGACCCCCGCCCTCACCCCCACCGCCGTCCCCCATCGGCAATAACTGGTACGCCCCACCCCCTCGCGCCCGGTACCGTCGCCCTCATGGCTAAGAGTCGTAACAACCTGCTCGGTGTCGGTGGACAGCGCAAGAAGGTGTCCGGCAACGGAGACCAGGGCTCGGTCCAGGGGAGTGCGGCCGACCGGAAGGCGGCCGTGGACAAGAAGGAGGAGCTGCTGCGCAAGATGCGCGAGCGCGCCAACCCCGTGGTGACGGAGTCGAACGAGAGCTGACCCGCAGCGCCCGGCGAGTGCGGGGCGCACAACGGCGAAGGGCCCGGAACGTGACAGACGTTCCGGGCCCTTCGCCGTCGGGGCGCACCCGGTCACCGCATGACGCGCGGCAGTCGCAGACTCAGCAGCACCGTCACCACGATCAGGCCGAGCTGGACGAGCAGCGTCACCACGAGCGCGTCGCGCATGCCGAGGGAGGAGGCCAGCGCGAGGAAGAGCGTGCCCAGGGTGGCGATGCCGAGGGCGAGCGCGGACTGCTGGGTGGTGACCACCACGCCGCCGCCCACACCGGCCCGGTCGGCAGGCATGTCGGAGAGCATCAGGCGGATGAGGACCGGGAGTTGGAGACCCTGGCCGAGGCCGGCGATCGCCACACCCGGCGCGAGTTCGGCGACACCCAGGCCCGGCCAGCCCTGCCACACGGTCAGCGTGAGCAGCGCGATGCCCACGGCCTGGATCACTCCGCCCGCCGTCACCACGCGGGTGCCGAACCGGCCGATGAGCCGGGGCCCGGCGAGCGAGGCGGCGAAGAAGGCGAGCGCCATCGGCACCAGGGCGAGGCCGGCCGCGACCGGGCCCAGCCGCAGGCCCTGCTGGAGCACCACGGCGACCACGAACATGAAGCCGCTGAAGCCGATCGAGAACGGCACCACCATCACCAGACCGCGCCGCAGCGAGGGCAGGTCCAGCAGGCTCGGCGGAACCAGCGGGGTCCGCCCGAGCCGGTCCGCGCGCCGCTCCACCTGGCAGAACGCGAGGGCCGCGAACGGGAAGACGCCGAGCGAGATCCAGGTCCACAGCGGCCAGCCCGCGGCCCGGCCCTCGGTCAGCGGCAGCAGCAGCGAGAGCAGCGAGAGCGCCAGGAGCAGGGTGCCCGCCACGTCGATGGTGGCCGGCCGGTCCGAGCGGGTCTCGGGCACCGTACGGGCCGCGAGGAACAGTCCGACGACGGCGACCGGCACGTTCACCAGGAACACCGAGCGCCAGCCGGACCCGAACACGTCCGCCGCGACCAGGACACCGCCGAGGATCTGCCCGGCGACCATCGACAGGCCCGCGGTGGCCCCGTACAGGCTCATGGCCTTGGCGCGGCGCGGGCCCTGGGTGGTGGCCTGGATGGTGGCCAGGACCTGCGGCAGCATCAGCGCGGACGCGGCACCCTGTGCCACCCGCGCGCCGACCAGGGTCCAGGCGCTGGGGGCGAGTCCGCAGGCCAGCGAGGTGACGCCGAAGGCCGCCATGCCGATCAGGAAGAGCCTGCGCCGCCCGGCCATGTCGCCGAGGCGGCCCCCCAGCACGAGCAGGACGGCGTAGGCGACGCCGTATCCGGCGACCACCAGTTCCAGCAGGGCCGGGCCCGCCTTGAGGTCGCTGTCCATGGCCGGCAGGGCGACATTGACGATGAAGAAGTCGATCAGAGGAAGGGCCGCGCCCAGCAGCACCGTGAAGAGACCGAGCGGCCCGATGACCGCCCCATGGTGGGTGACCGGGGCAGCAAGGGAGGAGGGGGAGGGGTGGGAGGTCGTCCGTACCGTTGTTTCACTCACGGACAAGACCATCCTCCGATCCTGAGCCTGGTACCAGAGTCTCCTTATCCTGGTACCAGCACTACCCGGAAACCCGCTGACAACGGCGGCCGGGTGCGGCACCCTGAGATCATGAGCACTGTGGCCCCGGCAAGCGATGTCCGCCGTCATGAGCTGGCCGAATTCCTGCGCAGCCGCCGCGAGCGCATCACCCCCGAGCAGGTCGGCCTGCCCCCCGGCCGGCGCCGGCGCACCCCGGGGCTGCGCCGCGAGGAGGTCGCCCAGCTCTCCGCCGTCGGGGTCACCTGGTACACCTGGCTGGAGCAGGCCCGCGACATCCAGGTCTCCCCGCAGGTCCTGGACGCCCTCGCGCGGGCCCTGCTGCTCGACCCCAGCGAGCGCAGCCACCTCTTCGCGCTGGCCGGCTCCCTCGACCCGGCGCCCAACACGCCGTGCCCGAGCGTGACCCCGGCGCTGCGCGCGATGCTGGACCAGCTCGGCCCGATCCCGGCCTGCGTGCAGAACAGCCGGTACGACATCCTCGCCTACAACGCCACCTACGGGCGGCTGCTGTGCGACCTCGACAAGCTCGCGCCCGAGGACCGCAACTGCCTGTGGCTGACCTTCACCGACCCCGACTGGCGGGCCTCGGTGGTGGATCTCGCCGAGATGAACCGGGTGATGGCCGCCAAGTTCCGCGCCTCGATGGCCGAGCATCTGACCGAGCCGGCCTGGAAGGCGCTGCTGGCGCGCCTGGAGGGCGCTTCGGCGGAGTTCCGCGAGGTGTGGGCCCGGCACGAGGTGGTGGGCCAGGGCGGCAAGGTGAAGTATCTGCGCAACCCCCACGTCGGGCTGCTGTGCGTCGAGCACACCAATCTGTGGCTCGGCCCCTCGGCGGGCCCGCGCCTGGTGATGTACGTGCCCGCGGACGACGAGACCCGCGAGCGCCTGGAGCGGCTGCGGGCGCTCGCGGAGTCCGGTCAGGCGTTGGCGTCGGCCGGGGTCTGAACGGCGGGCGCCTCCAGGCTCCGGGCGGTCCGCCGGGCCGACTCGCGCGCCCAGCGCCCGCTGGTCGCGAGGCCCACGCCCAGCACGCTCACACCGCAGCCCGTGATGATCCACCAGGCGGGCCGCGCCGCGTCGGGGAAGTGCTCGGCGTACGCGCCGGAGGCCACGCCCGCCATGCCGCCCGCGAGCACCGCGCCGATCACGGCGACCCCCAGGGTCTGGCCGATCTGGCGGCTGGTGGAGGCGACGGCCGCGGCCACGCCCGCCTGGGAGCGGGGCATCCCGGAGACCGCGGTGTTGGTGATGGGCGCGTTCACCATGCCGAAGCCCAGCCCGAACAGGACGTACCCGGTGAAGAGCAGCGCCGTGGTGCGCTCCGCGTCGAAGGCGGCGAACAGCAGCCCGCTCGCGGCCATCGCGACCCCCGCGACCAGCAGCGACAGGCGCGGCCCCCGGCTGCCGACGAGGCGTCCGGACAGGGGCGCGCACACGAAGGTGAGCGCGGCCATCGGCAGCATGTAGAGCCCCGCGTTCAAGGCGCTCAGTCCGCGGGCGTTCTGGAGGTAGAGGGTGTTGAGGAACAGGAAGCCGCTGAGCGCGGAGAAGGCGGCGACCGCGATGACGGTGGCGCCGCTGAACGGGGCGCTGCGGAAGAAGCGCAGGTCGATGAGGGGTTCGGCGCGCCGGGGCTCGTACACCAGGAGGGTCGCGAGCGAGGCGACGGCGATCGCGGCGAAGGCCAGGATCTGCGGCGAGTCCCAGCCCGCGCTGGGCACTTCGATGATCGCGTACGTCAGCGAGCCGAGCAGCGCGATGATCAGGAGCTGGCCGGCCGGGTCGGGGCGGCGGGGCTTGGGGGCGCGGGACTCGGGGATGTAGCGCCAGGTCAGGACGAGGGCGAGCAGGCCGACGGGCAGGTTGAGCCAGAAGATGGAGCGCCAGCCGACCGATTCGACGAGCACCCCGCCGATGATGGGCCCCGCGGCCATCGAGATGCCGACGACGCCGCCCCAGACGCCGATGGCGCGGGCCCGTTCGCGGGGGTCGGTGAAGGTGTTGGTGATGATCGACATCGCGACGGGGTTGAGCATCGAGCCGCCGACCGCCTGCACCATCCGGAAGGCCACGAGCGATTCCAGGTTGGGCGCGAGCGAGCAGAGCACGGACCCGATCGTGAACACGATCAGGCCCGCCTTGAAGACCTTGCGGCGGCCGATGCGGTCGGCCGTCGAGCCCGACAGCATCAGCAGGGAGGCCAGGACCAGGGTGTAGGCGTCGATGGTCCACTGCATTCCGGAGACCCCGGCATGGAGCTCCTTCTGCATGGAGGGGAGGGCGACGTTGAGGACGGTGTTGTCGAGGCTGACGATCAGAAGACTCATGCAGCAGATCGCCAGGATCAGCATCCGTCGACGGTGATTCGGCTCGGACATGGCTTCGATAGTACGCCTAACTAATGACTCCCCGGGGGTGGGGCACACATGGGTGACAATGAACAGATGACCACGCTCTCCATCGGCCCGCACACCGTGCAGCCGCCCGTGGTGCTCGCACCCATGGCCGGCATCACCAACGCTCCGTTCCGCACCCTGTGCCGCGAGTTCAGCGGCGGCAAGGGCCTGTTCGTCAGCGAGATGATCACCACGCGGGCGCTGGTCGAGCGCAACGAGAAGACCATGCAGCTCATCCACTTCGACGAGACCGAGACCCCGCGCTCGATCCAGCTCTACGGAGTGGACCCGGTCACGGTCGGCAAGGCCGTCCGCATGATCGTGGACGAGAACCTCGCCGACCACATCGACCTCAACTTCGGCTGCCCGGTGCCCAAGGTGACCCGCAAGGGCGGCGGCTCGGCCCTGCCCTACAAGCGGCCGCTGCTGCGCGCGATCCTGCACGAGGCCGTCACCGGCGCGGGCGACCTGCCGGTCACCATGAAGATGCGCAAGGGCATCGACGACGACCACATCACCTATCTCGACGCCGGCCGGATCGCCGTCGAGGAAGGCGTCACGGCCATCGCCCTGCACGGCCGCACCGCCGCCCAGCACTACGGCGGCACCGCCGACTGGGACGCCATCGCCCGCCTCAAGGAGCACGTCCCGGAGATCCCCGTGCTCGGCAACGGCGACATCTGGTCCGCCGAGGACGCCCTGCACATGGTCAAGGAGACCGGCTGCGACGGCGTCGTCGTCGGCCGCGGCTGCCTCGGGCGGCCCTGGCTCTTCGGCGACCTGGTGGCCGCCTTCGAGGGCACCGACTCCTTCGCGCGCCCCACGCTGCGCACGGTCTCCGAGGTGATGCTGCGACACGCGACGCTGCTGGGTGAGTGGATCGGCGACGAGACGCGCGGTGTGATCGACTTCCGCAAGCACGTCGCCTGGTACCTGAAGGGGTTCGCGGTCGGTTCCGAGATGCGCAAGTCCCTCGCGGTCACCTCGTCGCTGGCCGAACTGGGCGCTCAGTTGAGCGAGCTCGACCTCGACCAGTCCTGGCCCGAGGGCGCCGACGGCCCGCGCGGCAGAACGTCCGGAAACAACCGGGTCGTCCTGCCCGACGGCTGGCTGAAGGACCCCTATGACTGCTCCGGCCTCAGCATGGAAGCCGAGCTGGACACCTCCGGCGGCTGATCCACGACGGTCCGGACCGGCCCGGACCGGTCCAAAGAGCGGTCCGAAGGCTGGAATTCCGCTCGACTGAGCGCGTGATTCTCGCCACCCCTGATAGGGGTTGCGCTCAGATGAGCGCTTTTCGCGTGGCTGCATCTCTGAAAGGGGTGGCACTCAGTGCCACCCCTTAGGTGTTCAACTAGTGAACTCGAATGGCGCTCGTAACGCTCACATGAGCGGATATCGGGCCAGTCAACCCGCACTGCGTTCAAGTGATGAAGGAATGCCAGGGCGGGCCTTTACGCGCCAGTCACTTTCGATCCGGGGGCGGACGAGTGGTTACGACCCCGTGACGCGCAAGTGGACGTACCCAGACACCTTCGATCTGGGTATGTTCCTCGCCGTCAGGGCAGCCACCGCGGATTCGAGGAGTCGAGACCCGTGTCGGAAGACAAAGACCTCCAGCACACCCAGAAGTTCGTCTACGACTTCACCGAGGGGAACAGGGACCTCAAGGACCTCCTCGGCGGAAAGGGCGCGAACCTCGCCGAGATGACCAACCTCGGTCTCCCGGTCCCCCCCGGGTTCACGATCACCACCGAGGCGTGCAAGGTCTACCTCGACAGCGGTGACGAACCCGCCGAGCTGCGCGACGAGGTCAGCGCACACCTCGACACCCTCGAGCAGACGATGGGCAAGAAGCTCGGCCAGGCCGACGACCCGCTGCTGGTCTCCGTCCGCTCCGGCGCCAAGTTCTCCATGCCCGGCATGATGGACACCGTCCTCAACATCGGCCTCTCCGACAAGTCGGTGACCGGCCTCGCCAAGCAGTCCGGCGACGAACGCTTCGCCTGGGACTCCTACCGGCGCCTGATCCAGATGTTCGGCAAGACCGTCCTCGGCGTCGACGGAGAGCTCTTCGAGGAGGCCCTCGAGGACGCCAAGGCCGCCAAGAAGGTCGCCGTCGACACCGACCTCGACGCGAGCGACCTGAAGAAGCTCGTCAAGCAGTTCAAGAAGATCGTCAAGACCGAGGCCGGCCGCGACTTCCCGCAGGACCCGCGCGAGCAGATGGACCTCGCGATCTGCTCGGTCTTCGAATCCTGGAACACCGACCGCGCCAAGCTCTACCGCCGCCAGGAGCGCATCCCCGGCGACCTCGGCACCGCCGTCAACATCTGCTCCATGGTGTTCGGCAACCTCGGCCCCGACTCCGGCACCGGCGTCGCCTTCACCCGCGACCCCGCCTCCGGCCACCAGGGCGTCTACGGCGACTACCTCCAGAACGCGCAGGGCGAGGACGTCGTCGCCGGCATCCGCAACACCGTGCCGCTCGCCGACCTGGAGTCGATCGACAAGAAGTCGTACGACCAGCTCATGGGCATCATGGAGACCCTGGAGAACCACTACAAGGATCTCTGCGACATCGAGTTCACCATCGAGCGCGGCCAGCTGTGGATGCTCCAGACCCGGGTCGGCAAGCGCACCGCCGGTGCCGCCTTCCGCATCGCCACCCAGCTCGTGGACCAGGGCCTCATCGACGAGGCCGAGGCGCTCCAGCGCGTCAACGGCGCCCAGCTCGCCCAGCTGATGTTCCCCCGCTTCGACGAGGCGGCCAAGAGCGACCTCATCGGGCGCGGCATCGCCGCCTCGCCCGGCGCCGCCGTCGGCAAGGCCGTCTTCGACTCGTACACCGCCGTCAAGTGGTCGCGCTCCGGCGAGAAGGTCATCCTGATCCGCCGCGAGACCAACCCCGACGACCTCGACGGCATGATCGCCTCCGAGGGCATCCTGACCTCGCGCGGCGGCAAGACCTCACACGCCGCCGTCGTCGCCCGCGGCATGGGCAAGACCTGTGTCTGCGGCGCCGAGGAGCTGGAGGTCGACACCAAGCGCCGCCGCATGACGACCCAGGCCGGCACCGTCATCGAAGAGGGCGACGTCGTCTCCATCGACGGCTCCACCGGCAAGGTCTACCTGGGCGAGGTACCGGTCGTGCCGTCCCCGGTCGTCGAGTACTTCGAGGGCCGCATGCACGCGGGCGCCGACGACGCCGACGAACTCGTCGCCGCCGTGCACCGCGTCATGGCGTACGCGGACCGCGTACGCCGCCTGCGCGTACGCGCCAACGCCGACAACGCCGAGGACGCCCTGCGGGCCCGCCGCTTCGGCGCCCAGGGCATCGGCCTGTGCCGCACCGAGCACATGTTCCTCGGCGAGCGGCGCGAAATGGTCGAGCGGCTCATCCTCGCCGACACCGACGACGAGCGCGAAGGGGCACTCAGTGCCCTGCTGCCGCTCCAGAAGAAGGACTTCGTCGAGCTGTTCGAGGCGATGGACGGACTCCCCGTCACCGTCCGCCTGCTGGACCCGCCGCTGCACGAGTTCCTGCCCGACATCACCGAGTTGTCGGTCCGCGTCGCCCTCGCCGAGTCCCGCAAGGACGCCAACGAGAACGACCTGCGCCTGCTCCAGGCCGTCCACAAGCTGCACGAGCAGAACCCCATGCTCGGCCTGCGCGGCGTACGCCTGGGCCTGGTCATCCCCGGCCTGTTCGCCATGCAGGTACGGGCGATCGCCGAGGCGGCCGCCGAACGCAAGAACGCCAAGGGCGACCCCCGCGCCGAGATCATGATCCCGCTGGTCGGCACCGTCCAGGAACTCGAGATCGTCCGCGAGGAGGCCGACACCGTCATCGCCGAGGTCGAGGCCGCCACCGGCACCGAACTCAAGCTGACCATCGGCACCATGATCGAACTGCCCCGCGCCGCCCTGACGGCCGGCCAGATCGCCGAAGCCGCCCAGTTCTTCAGCTTCGGCACCAACGACCTCACCCAGACCGTGTGGGGCTTCTCCCGCGACGACGTCGAGGCCAGCTTCTTCACCGCGTACCTGGAGAAGGGCATCTTCGGCGTCTCCCCCTTCGAGACCATCGACAAGGACGGCGTCGGCTCCCTCGTGCGCTCCGCCGTCGAAGCCGGCCGCGCCACCCGCCCCGACCTCAAGCTCGGCGTCTGCGGCGAGCACGGCGGCGACCCCGAGTCGGTGCACTTCTTCCACGAGGTGGGCCTCGACTACGTGTCCTGCTCGCCGTTCCGCATCCCCGTCGCCCGCCTCGAAGCGGGCCGCGCGGCAGCCGAGTCGAAGGGCAGCGACTCCCGCTGAGACCCCGGAGCCGCCGCCGGGTCCCCGACCCTCACCACCGATCCGGCGGCGGCTCCGGAACACCAAGAAGGGGCAGCAACCCTGTGCGGGGGTGGCTGCCCCTTTTGCCTTCCCGCCGCCGTCCCGGCCCCGTAAGCGTTTGCCGAGGGCGTCCCCACTACACCACCCAGGTGTGCGGCCGCCTAATTCCTGTTGAATGGCGGACATTTAACGGGGTGGTGGCCGGAAATGCAGAGTGCGGTTCACGGATCCCCACCCGTGAACCGCACTCTGTCAACCGCGTCGAGCACGGAGCCGCCACCTACGCCCACCGCCGCCAGACACTGTGAAGCCCCCCACGGTCTTCGCAGAATCTTTCCGGTCGGCCCGGTGTCGTGCCCGACGAGGTACAGCCTTTCGTCCCCGGCACCCCTTCCGCGAGGCCTTTCAACTGTGGCTGAAAGGCCCGTGGTCACGGGCAGTGACGGGCGGCATACTCAGTCGAGTCGATCGGGGGATCAATTGCGGGTGCAACACGAGGCAACAGGTTGCACCACAGCGGACAGGTGGGGTTTCGGTGCTGCGCATTCATTTCACCGGCGAGGATCTGGCCCGGCTCCGTATGGCGCCGGGTCCCGACACGCTGTGGGAAACGATTCTCAGCTTTCACCGTTTGAGGGACCGCAGGGGTTCCTCGGTATTCGGTGAATGGCGACAGGAAACTCGCGGCCGGCTGAGCGGAGAAACACGATTGCTCTCCGCAATCGTCCCATGCCGAGGATATTTCCCCGACTTTCTCACGCCGCCCGAGGGACCGCATTCCCTCGAAGCCGGCCTCGAACGAATTCGCGAGACCGCGCCCGAGCGGCTCGGCGCCGAACTCTCCCGGCTCCCCGGCGGCCGGCCCACCACCGGCTGGGCCGCCTCCCTCGCCGACGGCTGCACCACCCAACTCGGCCGCCTCGCCGACGCGTTGAACGCCTACCACCAAGCGTCCGTCTCCCCGTACTGGGCCCACATACAGACCCGCGTCGACGCCGACCGCGCCACCCGCGGCCGCGCCTTCCTCGACGGCGGCGCCGACGAACTCCTCGCCTCACTCCCGCCCATGCTGCGCTGGCGCGCCCCCGTCCTCGAAGCCGACTACCCGGTGGACCGCGAACTCCACCTGGGCGGGCGGGGGTTGCTCCTCCAGCCCTCGTTCTTCTGCCGCCGCACCCCCGTCGCCCTCCAGGACCCGACCCTGCCCCCGGTCCTCGTCTACCCCGTCACCCACACCCAGGCCCCCTACGAATCCCCGCCGGGCCCCGACCGCGGCGCCTCACTCGGCCGACTCGTCGGACACACCCGCTCCAGCGTGCTCCAGTCCATCGGCAACGGCTGCACCACCAGCGAACTCGCCCGCAGGGCAGGCGTGTCCCTCGCCTCCGCCAGCCAGCACGCCGGAGTCCTGCGCGACGCCGGCCTCCTCGTCACGCTCCGGCACGGCAACTCCGTCCTGCACACCCTCACCCCACTCGGCTCCGCCCTGCTGTGCGGCGGCACCCCCCGCGTCCCGAGGCCGCGTCAGTCGTCGATCCCCGAGCGCTCCACGCCCGCCACGATGTAGCGCTGGAGCAGCAGGAAGACCAGGACCAGCGGGACGATGGAGACGGCCGCCGCCACGAACAGCTCGTGCAGGTTCACCACTTGGGCGGTGGTGAACGTCGAGAGCGCCACCTGTACCGTCCAGGCGTCCCGGTCCTGGCCGATGACCAGCGGCCACAGAAAGGAATTCCAGGCGCCGATGAACACAATCGTGCCGACCGCCGCGAAGACCGGACGCGCATTGGGCACGACGATCCTCCAGTACGTACGCCAATATCCAAGTCCGTCGACGCGCGCCGCATCCTCCAACTCTCGTGGAAATCCCGTGAAGAACTGGCGGAAGACGAAGCACGCGAACCCGGAGAACAGGGTGGGCACGATCAGCCCGCGCAAGCTCGACACCCACCCGAGGGACGAAACAAGAACGAAACTTGGTACGAACGTGACCGCCGAAGGAACCATCAACGTGCCGATCACCGCGTAGAAGACCTGGTTGGCGAACCGGTACGGGATGCGCGCCAGGCCGTACCCGGCGAGCGAGGCCAACAGCAGCGTCCCAAGCGTCGTGGCGACGGCGATGAGCGCCGAGTTGAGCAGCGAGCGCGCCATCGGCACCGCCGGGTCGGCGAAGAGCTCGGCCACGTTCGACCAGTGCAGGGTGGACGGGAAGAACGTCCAGCCGGGCGAGGTGATGTCCGGCTCGGCCGACAGGCCGTTGCGCACCAGCAGGTAGAACGGGACCAGGAAGAGCAGCGCGAGGGCGGCCAGGATCACCAGCCGCAGCGCGCGCCCGACCCGCAGCAGCGACTCCTCGGGCCGGCTCCCGGCGGGCCTCTTGCCGCCACCGCCGCCGGTGGCACGGGGCACGGTCATCAGTCGGCCTCCTTCCCGCCCAGACCGAACCAGCGGGCCTGGAACACCGTCACCACCGCGATGATCAACGCGAGGATCACCGCGCCCGCGCTGCCCATCCCCAGGTTCTGCCCCTGGCCGAGGGCGGTGTAGTAGAGATAGACCAGCGGCGGCCGGGCGTAGGGCGGATAGCCGCGGGCGTCCGAGAGCAGGTTGTAGAACTCGTCGAACGCCTGGAACGCGTTGATCACCAAAAGCAGCACCACCGCGACCGAGGTGGTCCGAAGCTGGGGGAAGGTGATGTGCCGGAACACCTGCCAGCCGGGCCGGGCACCGTCCACGGCCGCCGCCTCGTACAGACGCGGACTGATCCGCTGGAGCCCCGCCAGGAAGAGGATCATGTAGAACCCGGCCTGGAGCCACAGCCGTACGGTCACGATGACCAGCCAGTACCAGGGCGGATGGGTCGTCGACAGCCAGGCCGTCTGATCGGCGCCGAACCAGCCCAGCACGGTGTTCGCCAGGCCGAACCGCACCCCGTTGAAGATCGACAACTTCCAGATCAGCGCGGCGACGACGTACGAGCACGCCGCGGGCAGGAAGAAGACCGAGCGGAAGAACGCCTGGAAGCGGCGGAGCCGGTTCACCATGAGCGCGAGGGCGAGCGCGAGCGCGTAGGTCGCCGGAACAATGAACAGCGAGAACACCGCGAACGTGCCCAGACTGGAGGTGAACGCGCCGTCGCGCAGCATCGCCGTGTAATTGCCGAAGCCCACGAAGTCGGTGGGGGAGACCGTGTTGTGGGCGTCGAAGAAGCTGAGGTAGACACTCCAGAGGAGCGGGACGTAGGTGAAGAGGGCGAGGCCGGCGGCGAAGGGGCCGACGAAGATCCAGAACCAGAGGGTGTTGTCCGAAATCCGTCGTCGCACGTTTGTCAGCGCCTCCCTGTCATCCGTCATCCGTCGTCCGACGCCGGTCATCCCGCGACCACCGCCCCCCAACCACCCCACCCTCAGCGCCTCTTCACCCGCTGAAGCTCCTCGTTCGTCTTGCGGACGACCGCCTTCAGCTCGCCATCAGGGTTGGCCCCGTCCTTGATGATCCGGTTCAGCGCGTCCTGGTAGGCGGTCTGGAGCACCGGCGTCCACAGCAGCGGCTGGGCGTACCCGTGGTCCGTCGCATACGCCACCGCGTCCGCCGCCGCGCCCTCGCGCAGCTTGGCCGCCTTCTTGGCGAGCGAGAGCCGGGCCGGGATGTGGAAACCATAGGAGAGCGCGAAGTCCGTCTGGAAATCGGCCTGTTCCACCCACAGCCACTTCACATACTCCTTCGCCTCCGCCTGGTGCTTCGAGCGGGTGGACACCGCGGCCGCGTACGCCCCGACCGGCACCGACGGCTTCCCGGCCGGCCCGTCCTTGGGGAACGGCAGCACCCCGAAATCGTCGCCGAGCGCCTTGTGCACGGCGGGCAGCGCCCACAGCCCGGACCATTGCATCGCGGTGAGGCCCTGGATGAACGCCGAGGGGTCCGACCAGTCCGAGGGGGCGCCGAGCAGCAGCGACTTGTCGGCGTACAGCCGGTGCAGCTTGCCGAGGGTGCGCGCGGCGGCCGGGTCGTCGAAGCCGGCCCTGCCGTCGGCGCCGACCAGGCTGAGCCCGGCCGCGTACAGGGGCGTACCGCCGAGGACACCGGCCCCGCCGTCGTTGCCGAGGAAGAGGCCCTTGACCGTGTTCCGGGTCAACGCCCTTGCTGCGTCGAGGAGTTGGTCGAGCGTGGTCGGCGGCTGGACGCCGGCCTGGGCCAGCAGGCTCTTGCGGTAGAAGAGGAACTGGGTATCGACGACCTGGGGGATGCCCCAGATCCTGCCGTCGTAGGTCTTGGGGGCGAGGACGGCGGGGTTGAAGTCGTCCTTCACCCCGTCGAGCAGCGCGGTGAGATCGGCGACCTGGCCCCCCTGGATCTGGTCCAGGGTCGGCCCGTTGACCTCGAAGACGTCCGGCCCCGACGAGGTGAGCAGCGCGGCGGCGGTCTGCTGGTCATAGGCACCGGGCCGCCACTGCACGGCGACCTTCGCCCGGCCGTACGCGGCCGCGTAGCGGCGCACCGCGGCCTCCGTCCCGGCCTCCCCGTACTGGTGGTACCAGTGGTCGAGGGCGACCTTCCCGTCCGCAGAACCTCCCTTGTCCCGGCCCGAGTTGGAGCCACAGGCGGTGAGCAGGCCGAGTGCGGCCCCGGTGCCGAGCAGTGTCCGGCGGCTGATCGTCATGGCGTACGCCCCCTGTTCGTCATTCCGCTGTACGGCTCAACGATCAACCATGCAGGGGGATTACGACAGGGGTATTGCGCCGGTGTGTCGACCGGGCCGGGCGCGGCCGGACTGCGCCCTGGGCCCCGGCCCGGGGCCGGACGGGGGCACTCTGCCGCCGTCGAAAAAATAATCGCGGTGCGGCGATGAGTTTTCGTGGGGGCCGCCGTCTACCCCTACGTAAGCGACACCACAGCCCACGAGGGAGCACGACATGCCCACCATGATCTTCGTCAATCTGCCGGTCAAGGACCTGGACCGCTCGAAGGACTTCTTCGGCAAGCTGGGCTACTCCTTCAACCCCCAGTTCACCGACGAGAACGCGGGGTGCCTGGTCATCAGCGAGACGATCTACGCCATGCTCCTGACCGAGCCGTTCTTCAAGGGCTTCACGAGCCGCCAGATCGCCGACACCGCGACCACCGTCGAGTCGATCGTCTGCCTGAGCGCGGACAGCCGCGAGGAGGTGGACCGCCTGGTCGACACCGCCCTCGCCTCCGGCGGCTCGCCCGCCCAGGACACGATGGAGCAGGGCCCCATGTACGGCCGCTCGTTCCTGGACCCCGACGGCCACCACTGGGAGGTCATGTACATGGACCCGGCCGCCGTCGCCGCCTGAGCCGAACCTGGGGCCGGAGCCCTCAGGGCAGGTCGTACGTCACCGAGGTGAGCCGCTCCGAGGCCTCCCAGAGCCGCTCACCCGCGACGTCGTTCAGCGTCCACTTCGCCCGCCAGGACCTGGCGGGCGCGCCGCGCCACATCATCAGGGACGGGCCCGTGAACGAGTCGGGCCCCACCCCCGGCGCGGTCGCCGCGTACAGCGTGGGCAGCGCGCCGTCCTCGGCGGGCTGCGCCAGGACACGGTTGCCGAGGGCGACCACCCGCTCGGCTCGCCTGCGGCCCTCCATGCGCACGCCCTGCGTCTGGAGGTTGGTCGCGGCATAGCCGGGGTGCGCCGCCGCCGCGACGACGTCCGAGCCGGCCGCTCGCAGCCGGCGCGCGAACTCGTGGATGAACAACAGGTTCGCCGTCTTGGACCGCCCGTAGGCCACCCAACGGCGGTAACCCCGCTCGCTGTTGAGATCACGAAGGTCGATGTTGGCCAGCGCGTGCATCCCGCTGGACACGCTCACCACCCGCGCGGCCCCGGCCGCCCGCAGCCGCGGCAGCAGCAGCCCGGTGAGCGCGAAGTGGCCGAGGTGGTTGACGCCGAACTGTGTCTCGAACCCGTCGGCCGTCCTGCCGTAGGGGAGTGCCATCACGCCCGCGTTGTTGATGAGCAGATCGAGCCGCTCGTACGGAAACGTCGCCGCGAAGTCCCGGACCGAGGACAGATCGGCGAGGTCGAGCCGCCGGAACTCGGCCTCGGCACCCGGGACTTCGTCCCTGACGCGCGCCTCGGCCTGCCGTCCGCGCGCTTCGCTGCGGCAGGCGAGCACCACGCGCGCGCCCCTGCGAGCCAGCTCCCGGGCCGCGACCAGGCCGATGCCGCTGTTCGCCCCGGTGACGACCGCCGTGCGGCCGCCCTGGTCGGGTATGTCCTGAGCACTCCACCCCTGTGTCATGCTCCCACCGTACCGGTCGGTATGCCGAGTGGGCAGGGCGTGGCGGGAGGGGCACCCCGGAGGGTCAGGCGGAGGCGCCGCCGTCGATGACGAAATCCGTACCGACGACCGAGGCGGCGTCGTCGGAGGCCAGGTACAGCACGGCCGCGGCGGCTTCCGCGGTGGTCGAGACCCGGCCGAGCGGCTGGTTCTCCTTCATCCGGGCCGCCCGATCCGCCTCGCTCTCGCCGGGGCGCAGCGACATGGTGGTGTCGAGGGGGCCCGGGCTCACCGCGTTGATCCGCACCCCGTCCCGAATGTGGTCGAGCGCGGCGCCCCTGGTGAGCGCGCTGACGGCGGCCTTGGACGCGGCGTACGCGGCAAGCCCCGGGCGCCTGCTGTGGGCGCCCAGGTTGGAGGCGATGTTGACGATGGCGCCGCCGGACGGCTGGGTGCGCATCCGGGCGATCTCGGCCTGGAGGGCATGGAATACGCCGGTGACGTTGACGGATATCAATGTCTGCCAGTCGTCCTCCGACAGCTCGACGAGGGGCGTGCCACCGCGGAAGACGCCGGCGTTGTTGACCGCGACATCGAGGGAGCCGTACCGCTCGGCCACTCCGGCCACCAGGGCGCGTACGGCCGGGGGGCTGGAGACATCGGCGACGAACGCGGCCGCCGTGCCACCCGCCCGCGTGATCAGTGCGGCCGTCTCGTCGAGGGACGCGGCCGTACGGCCGGCGACGGCGACCCGGGCCCCCTCGGCGGCGAAGGCGAGGGCCACGGCACGGCCGAGGCCGGAGCCGGCGCCGGTGACGAGAACGGTCTTGTGCGCGAAACGGGCCTGCATGGGGGCCTGCATATTCTTGACCAATCGTTCTGTTATGAGGACGTGCGAGTGATCCCGCCGTCCGCTGATGGCAGGTGTCAGTCGAGGATGGTCAGAATCTGTTCGGTGGCATCCCGTACGCGGCGCGGCTCATCGGACGCCTTGCCGACGACCCGTACCCCCTGGAGGAAGACGAGCAGCATCCGGGCGAGCCCGCGCGGATCGCGGCCGGGTGCCAGCTCGCCCTGTGCCTGCGCCCGCACGAGCGCCGAGTGCAGCAGCGTCTCCAGGTGCTCCCAGCCGCGCTCGACCCGCCGGGCCGCGGCGCTGTCGTGCGGGCCCAGCTCGGCCGCGGTGTTGGTGAGGAAGCAGCCGGCCGCGCGGGATCCGCTCGCCGTCGACTCGGCGGCGAAGCGCCGCACCACGCCGCGCACGGCGGGCAGTGCGGCGCCGGGGCCCGAAAGCTCGGTCAGCAGCCGGGGGTCGTGGTGCTCGCTGTAGCGGTCGAGCGCCTTGAGGTACAGCTCGTGCTTGTTGCCGAACGTCGCGTAGATGCTGGCGCGGCCGATGCCGAGGTGGTCGACGAGGTCCGCCATCGACGTCGCCTCGTAGCCGCGCCGCCAGAACAGCTCCAGGGCCGACTGAAGTGCGGCGTCCGGGTCGAATTCCTTGGTCCTGGCCACACCGGAACGCTACGACTTACTGGAACGATCGGTCAAGTACGTCTGGACGGCCTGTGCCTCGTCGTCGAGGCAGGCTCCCGTCTCCAGGTCGAAGCGGTGCTTGAGGAGCGGGGAGGCGACATAGGGGCGGCCCTCCGGCGTCGAGCCGAGCAGCCCGCGCGAGAGCACATAGGCGCCGGTGAACGGGTCGCGGTTGTCGATCGCGTACGTCCGGCCGCGCCGGTCGGCGAAGACGGCGGCCTGGCGGCCGTCGGGCAGCAGCGCCGCGACCCCGCGCCCGGGGGTGAGGCGGGCGGCCTCGCAGATCTCGAACCAGCCTTCGTCCAGCTTGAGTTGGACCATCGTCATCGGGTTGCTCCCAGGGTGAGGAGGGGGAGTTCGGGCTTGATCTGATCGCGCTCGGGAACGAACCGGACCGAGGGGTCGGGCGCGCCGGGCGCGTTCACGAAGGACACGAAGCGGGAGAGCCGCTCGGGGTCGTCGAGGGTCTCGGCCCACTCGTCGCGGTAGCCCGCCACGTGCGCGGCCATCAGGGCCTCCAGCTCGGCGCAGATGCCGAGCGAGTCGTTCACCACCACGTCCTTGACGTGGGCGAGGCCGCCCTCGATCCGCTCCAGCCACACGGAGGTGCGCTCCAGGCGGTCGGCGGTGCGGATGTAGAACATCAGGAACCTGTCGATCAGACGGACAAGTTCGTCATCTGTCAGGTCCTGCGCCAGCAGATCGGCGTGGCGCGGGCTCGCTCCGCCGTTGCCGCCGACGTACAGGTTCCAGCCATTGGCCGTGGCGATCACACCGAAGTCCTTCGACTGGGCCTCGGCGCACTCGCGGGCGCAGCCGGATACCGCCGACTTCAGCTTGTGCGGCGAGCGCAGACCCCGGTAGCGCAGCTCCAGATCGATCGCCATCCGCACCGAGTCCTGCACTCCGTAGCGGCACCAGGTCTGTCCCACACATGACTTGACCGTGCGCAACGACTTGCCGTACGCGTGACCGGACTCGAAGCCGGCGTCCACCAACCGGGTCCAGATGGAGGGGAGTTGGTCGACGCGCGCGCCGAACAGGTCGATGCGCTGGCCACCGGTGATCTTCGTGTAGAGACCGAAGTCCCGGGCCACCTCGCCGATCACGATGAGCTTGTCGGGGGTGATCTCGCCGCCCGGGATGCGCGGCACGATCGAATAGGAGCCGTTGCGCTGCAGGTTGGCGAGGAAGTGGTCGTTGGTGTCCTGGAGGGCGGCCTGCTCGCCGTCGAGGATGTGCCCGTTGCCGAGGGCGGCCAGGATCGAGGCGATCGCCGGCTTGCAGGTCTCGCAGCCCTCGCCGCCGCGCGCCGCCTCGCGGCCGTACCCGTCGAGGAGCTCGGTGAACGAGGTCAGGCGGAGCGCGAGGGCGATCTCGTACAGCTCCTGACGGGTCTGCGCGAAGCAGGTGCACAGGCCGCCGTCGCCGGACTTGGGGAGCAGCATGCCGATCGTCTTGACGCAACTCCCGCAGCCCGTACCGGCCTTGGTGCACTTCTTGACCTCGGGCAGCGAGGAGCAGGCGGTGATCGCGCCCTTGGTGACGTTGTGGCAGGAGCAGATGACGGCGTCGTCCGGCAGGGACTCGGGGCCGAGCGCCGCGGGCGCGCCCAGCCCGGCCGGCAGCACCAGCTGCTCGGGGGCGACGGGCGGCACGTGCCCGGTGAGCGGGCGCAGCATGCCGTACGCGTCCGCGTCGCCGACCAGGACGCCGCCAAGCAGCACGCCCTCGGAGGAGACCACGAGCTTCTTGTAGACGCCGGAGCGCGAGTCCGAGTAGACGACGTCCAGGCAGCCGTCGGCCGTGCCGTGCGCGTCGCCGAACGACGCCACATCGACGCCGAGCAGCTTCAGCTTCGTCGACAGATCGGCCCCCGAGAAGGCGCGGGAGCCGGCGGCGGCGATCGCGTCGGCGGCCGTCTCGGCCATGTCGTACCCCGGCGCTACCAGGCCGTAGACCCGGCCGTCGGCGGCCAGGGCGCACTCGCCGATCGCGAACACGGCGGGGTCGCTGGTGCGGCACTGCTCGTCGACGACGATGCCGCCGCGCTCGCCGACGTCGAGGCCGCAGTCGCGGGCTAGCTGGTCGCGCGGACGGACACCGGCGGAGAACACCACGAGATCGGTCGACAGATGAGAGCTGTCAGAAAGGGTCATTCCATTGACGCGGCCCTCGTCGTCGGCCGTGATCTCCTGGGTGCCGACCCCCGTGTGCACGGTGAGGCCCATGTTCTCGATGGTGCGCAGGAGGGCCGCGCCGCCGCCCTCGTCGACCTGCACCGGCATCAGCCGGGGCGCGAACTCCACGATGTGGGTGGCCAGTCCGAGTCCGTCGAGCGCTCCGGCCGCCTCCAGTCCGAGCAGCCCGCCGCCCACCACCGCACCGGTCGTCGCGGTCTTCGCGTACGCCTCGATGGCCAGGAGGTCCTCGATCGTCCGGTAGACGAAACAACCGGGGAGGTCCTTGCCGGGCACGGGCGGCACGAACGGGTACGAGCCGGTGGCCATCACCAGCGTGTCGTAGGCGAAGGTCCGCCCCGAGCGCGCGGTGACCGTGCGGGCGGCCCGGTCGACCGACTCGGCGGGGTCGTCGACGTACAGCTCGATCCCGTACCGCGCCATGAAGTCGTCGGGAACGAGGCTGAGTTCGTCGGGCGTCTTCCCCTGGAAGTAGGACGTGAGCTGGACCCGGTCGTAGGCGGGGCGGGGCTCCTCGCACAGCACCACCACCCGGGTCCTCTCGGTGGCGCCACGCTCGGCGAGGGCCTCCAGGAAGCGCTGGCCGACCATGCCGTGGCCGAT
The DNA here is from genome assembly GCF_025399895.1 of Streptomyces sp. ASQP_92. Taxonomy (GTDB): domain Bacteria; phylum Actinomycetota; class Actinomycetes; order Streptomycetales; family Streptomycetaceae; genus Streptomyces. The sequence continues at coordinate 667,224 of NZ_JAODUA010000001.1, forward strand.
GACCACGAGGGTGGAAAGGTGTTCGGTGGACACGTCAGGAACCTCCGTCGTGGGTGAGCAGGTGGAGCAGGGGCGCGTCCGGAACGGGCTCGTAGCCCTCCCAGGTCCGGGCGAGCGCCCCGACCGCCCCGAGATCGCCGAGGAGTACGCCCCCGACCAGGCGATCGCCGCGCACGACGACCTTGCGGTAGGCGCCCCGGGTCGCGTCCGCGAGATGCGCCACGTCGTCACCGGGGCGCGGTGTGGGCTCGCCGAAGGCGGCGAGGTCCAGCGGGCGCGGGCCGCCCAGGGTGAGCCGGGTCAGACCGCGCGTCCCGGAGTAGGAGCCGCGCCCGGTCGAGAGCAACGCGCCCAGCGCGTCGGCCTGTTCGAGCGCCGGACCCGCGAGCCCGTACACCGTTCCCCGGTGCTCGGCGCAGTCGCCCACGGCGTGGATGTGCGGGTCCGAGGTGCGCAGCTCGTCGTCGACGACGACGCCCTGGCGGACGTCGAGGCCGGCGTCGAGCGCGAGCCCGGTCCGGGGGCGCACGCCGGTGGCCAGGACGACGAGTTCGGCGCCGAGGACGAATCCGTCGGCGAGTTCGACGTCCGTGCCGGCCGGGCCGGTCAGGCCCCGCACCCGGCACTCGGTGTGTACCTCCACGCCGAGGAGTTCGAGATGGGCACGGACCAACAGGGATGCCTCGGCGTCCAGTTGCCGTTCCATCAGGCGCTCGCCCTGCTGGGCGAGGACGACCTGGGCTCCGCACTCGGCGAGCGCCCGGGCGGCCATCACGCCGAGCAGCCCGCCTCCGATGACCACCGCACGCGTGCCCGCGCGCGCCTTCTCGCGCAGCGCGAGGGCGTCGTCGAGCGTGCGGAAGGGGTGGACGCCCTCGGGCAGCCGTCCCTCGCGCAGTCCCCGCAGCGGCGGCAGCACCGGGTTCGAGCCGGTCGCGAGCACGAGGCGGCCGTAGGGGACGGCGCTCCCGTCGTCGCAGTGCACCCTGCGCGCCGCGCGGTCGATCCGCACCGCCCGCACCCCGCGCCGCACCGGAACCGGCGGCAGCGCGATCACCTCGGGCCCGTACCGCCCGGCGAGGACCTCCGCGAGGAGCACCCGGTTGTACGGGGCGTGGCTCTCCTCGCCGATGACGGTCACCGGGACATGCCGGGCCAGGCGGGCACCCGCTGTGCCGCCGCCGATCACCACGATGTCCGTACTCATGTGCCCAGCGTGCGCGACGGCTGTTACCCGGCCGCATCCCGCCGATTTCCACGGGGGAACCTTGAGCTCAGCGGGTCGGAGGGCGAGGTGTGAGGGCCGGGCCGCCGTCGCGCCCTCGCGGGATCCCCGGGGAGGGGGGTGGTGGCGCTGGGTGACGTGGGGGCCGGTGAGGTCGCGGTGCGGTGGTGGGGGCCGGTGAGGGCGAGGCACGGCGGTGGGGGCCGGCGGAGGTCGATGCGGGGTGGGGTGGGGTGGGGTAAACCGAACCATGAAGTTCCGTGCTGGCACGATCGAAACGGCGGGGCGGGGGCGGGAGCCTTGACGCATGGACCTCGACCAGCGACATCCCGCACCCACCCCGGACGCCCCCGCACCCGGCCAGGACCGCCGACCCGCACGGACCCCGGGCGGCCTCGCACCGTGGCGGACAGTGCTCCAGGAGCCGTTCCGTGCCGCGACATGGCGGCGCTTCTCCTATCTCCTGCTCGCTCTGCCCCTCGGCATCCTGTGCGTCCCCATAGCCCTGGTCGGCGGCCCGGCGGGCCGGATCCAGCGGGGGCTCGCCCGGAGACTGCTCGGCGTGGAGGTGGCCGAGCCCCGGCGTACCGGGCCGCTCGCCCTGGCCCACGCCGTGATCAGCGTGCCGCTCAATCTGACCGCCCTCGTCGTGTCGGGCTACTTCTGGACCGTCGTCGTCATCAACCTGGCCTATCCGCTGCGGCCCGACAGCGACCCGACGAGCGCGTGGGGCGGCCCCACCATGGCCGGTGCGTGGGCGCTGCACGGCATAGCGGGCGGCGTGTCGTTCCTGCTGATCACGCCCTGGGTGATGAGGGGGTTCACCCTGCTCCAGGCCCGCCTGGTCAAGAGTTTCCTCGGTGCCGACCGGGCCGGGCTGTTCGGGGCGACAGGTGTGGCCCTCGCCGTGGCCGCGTTCTGCGTGCTCCTGTCCATACCCGTGATCCACCAGCTCTGACCGGCGCGCCCCTAGGGTTGATCCTCATGCACCGCCTGCGCCTCTTGGGCTCCTGGGACTTCATGCACCGGCGCGACCGGCCGGCCCAGGTCGCCCGCGCCGCGCTCTACTCGCTCATCGCGCTGCCGCTCGCACTGGCCGGCCTGGCCCTGGTCCTCGCGGTCCTGTTCGTCGGCGCGGTGCTGTCGTGGACGGCGCTCGGCCTCTGGCTCGTCGCCGCCGCGGTCCACGGGGCGCTGCTTCTGGGCGGCGTGCAACGAGCCCTGGCGCGGCGGCTGTTGGGGCTGGGCATCGAGCCGCCGGAGCGGATGGAGGGGAGCGGGGTGTTCGGCTGGCGGCGCTCGGTGCTGGGCGGGCGGCCCGGCTGGCGGGCGGTGGGCTGCGCCCTGGCGGCCCCGCTGACCGCGCTCCTGCCTCTGCTCGCCGTGTACCTCGGCGTGGTGCAGGGGGTGCTGCTGACCCTGTATCCCGTACTCAAGCGCTGGAACTACTTCACGATCCGGGAGTCCGACGGCTCCGTACGGCATGTGGGCCTGGAGGTGGGAGGAGTGGAACTGGACAGCTGGCCCCGGTGGTTGCTGCCCTTCGCCGCCGGTCTGCTGCTCCTGTACGCGGCGCCGTGGCTGATCCGGCACGCGCTCACCCCGCACCGGCTGCTGCTCACCGCCCTCCTCGGGCCGGACCGCGCGGACCAGCGCATTCGGACCCTGGAGGAGACCCGCGCCCAGGCCGTCGACGACGCGGCGGCCACCCTGCGCCGCATCGAACGCGACCTGCACGACGGGACGCAGGCCCGCCTGGTGGGCCTGGGCATGCACCTCACGATGATCCGCGAACTGGTGGCGGGCGGCGCGGAGCGGGACAGGATCCTCAAGGCCGTCGAGACGGCACAAGGCAACGCCAAGCAGGCCGTCGCCGATCTGCGGCACCTGGTCAAGGGCATCCACCCTCCCGCGCTCGACCAGGGGCTACAGACGGCGCTCGCCACCCTCGCGGCCGACAGCGCGCTCCCCGTGCGGGTCAGTGGAGGGATCGAGGGGAGACCGAGCCCCGCGATCGAGTCCATCGCCTACTTCTGCACGGCGGAACTCCTGACCAACGCGGCCAAGCACAGCGGGGCTTCGGAGGTGAGCGTCACCGTGCACGGGGCGGCGAAGATCCTGCTGCTCACCGTCGAGGACAACGGGCGCGGGGGAGCGGTGGTCGGCGCGGGCAGCGGCCTCGCGGGGCTGCGGGCGAGGGTGCGTACCGTCGACGGTTCGCTGACCTGCGACAGCCCACCGGGAGGGCCTACGGTGGTGAGCGTGCTGCTGCCTTTCAGATGAGGGTGAAAAGGTGAGCGGTCCGCGCACGGGGAACGGTGCGAACGCCGAGAGCAGGGTGGGTCATTCATGCGCGTCGTCATCGCCGAGGACTCCTCGATCCTGCGCGACGGACTCGTCCAGCTCCTGGAGATGAGGGGAGTGGAGGTGGTGGCCGCGGTCCAGGACGCGCAGGCGCTGCTCGCGGCCGTCGCCGAACACCGTCCGGACGCGGCGGTGGTGGACATCCGGCTCCCGCCGACGCAGACGGACGAAGGGCTGCGCGCGGCCGTGCAGATCCGCCGCACCGCACCCGGCACCGGGGTGCTGATCTTCTCGCAGTACGTGGAGACCACGTACGCGGCGCAGCTCATCGGGGACGGCGGGGCGGGGGTGGGCTACTTGCTGAAGGAACGCGTCGTGGACATCGGGGAGTTCGTGAACGCGCTGGAGCGGGTCGCGGCGGGTGGTACCGCCCTCGACCCGGAGGTGGTGGCCCAGCTGTTCGGGGCGAGCCGGCGGGCCGCCGCGCTCGACGGGCTCACCCCGCGCGAGCGCGAGGTGCTCGGACTGATGGCGGAGGGCCGTACCAACCACGCCATCGCCGAGGGGTTCGGGGTGTCGGAGCGAGCGGTGGAGAAACACATCGCGAACATCTTCACCAAGCTGGACCTGCCGCCCTCGGAGTCGGGCCACCGGCGGGTGCTGGCGGTCCTGCGCTATCTGGACCGGAACGTGAACTGAGGGGTGGGGGTGGTGGACGTGACGTGATCGGGCGGCGGGGAGATCGTCGATCACCGGCCCGTTCCGGCCACCGGAGCGGTCGCCGAGTGAGGGGGGCGCCCGGTCGGCTTAATCGGCGGTCAGCCCCTCCTCAAGGGCGCCTTAAGGATCCCCGGTCCGGCTCTGACCAGGGCCTTTGGGGCGCTGGGCCGACCTAGGCTGCCGGGCGTGACGATCGAGGCCACCGACCCGCAACTAGCCGCCTACCCGGCGCTGTCCGCCTATCTTGCGCACCAGTCGCACCAGTCGCACCAGTCGCACCAGTCGCAGCAGGGGAGTGTCCCTGCGCGCGAGGGGGCCGGAGAGGGGAATCGGGCGTGGCCGGGTGGTGGTGTGGGGGCGCTGCGGGTTCGGCCCCGGGTGATGCGGCGCGGGATAGTGGCCGGGGCGGGGGCCGTGGGGCTGCTGTGGGGGAGCCAGGCCGAGCCCTCCGCGCGGCTGGACGCGCTGTTCGCGAGCGGGGCCCATCTGTCGGGGCTGCTCGCGGGCTACGGAATCCTGGTGATGCTGTCGCTCATGGCGCGCGTGCCGGCTGTCGAACACGGGGTGGGCGCCGACCGGCTGGCGCGTTGGCACGCGCTGGGTGGCCGTTACGTCCTGAGCCTGGTGGGCGCGCACATGGTGCTGGCGCTGTGTGGATACGCCGCGTACACCGGGAACGATCTGCTGCGTTCGGCCGCGCGACTGCTCGGCTACCCGGGCATTGTGGCCGCCGCGTTCGGCACGGCCGCGCTGGGCGTCGCCGGGGTCAGCTCGGTGCGGGCGGCCCGGGCGCGGCTCTCGCGGGAGACCTGGCGCGCGCTGCACTTCCTCACCTATCTGGGTGCCGCGCTCGCCTTCGCCCACCAGCTCGTCGGCCCCGACGTGGCCTCCGGTCCGCCGACCGTGTGGGTCTGGGCGATGCTGCACGCCACGGTCGCCGTGCTGATCGTCTGGTACCGGGGCATCGTCCCGGTACGGCAGGCGCTGCGGCACGGTCTGCGGGTGGTCGAGGTGCGCGACGAGAGCCCGGACGTCGTGTCCGTCGTCATGCGCGGCGCCGGGCTCGACGCGCTGCGCGCCGAACCCGGGCAGTTCCTGCGCTGGCGGTTCGTGCAGCGCAGGCTCTGGTACACCTCGTTGCCGTTCTCGCTGTCCGCGCCGGTCAGGGACGACACCGTACGGATCACGGTGAAGGCCCTCGGTGTCCACAGCCGGCGGATGCGGCGGCTTCGTCCCGGTACGCGGGTGCTGGCGAGCGGTCCCTTCGGCGCGATGACCGCGCACCGCCGCACCCGTCGCAAAGTGCTGCTGGTGGCGGGCGGCGTCGGCATCACGCCCATGCGGGTCCTGTTCGAGACGCTGCCCGCGGCACCCGGTGACCTCACCCTGCTCTACCGGGCCGGCAACGCCGCACAGTTGGTGCTGCGCGACGAGCTGGAGGCCATCGCCGCCGGGCGCGGGGCCGCGCTGCACTATCTGCTGGGGCCCTCCGACGCGTCCTTCGACCCGCTCGCCCCGCAGGCACTGCGCAATCTCGTCCCCGGCCTGGCCGAACACGACGTCTATCTGTGCGGTCCCGGACCCATGGCGGACGCGGCGATCGCCTCGCTCGTCAAGGCCGGTGTGCCCCAACAGCACATCCACACCGAGCGGTTCAGCTTCTGACACCCGCCGCGCCGAGAGCGCCGGCCGCCCCGAACACCCGGTCCCGAACACCCCGTCCCGAACACCCCGTCCCGCACAGCCCAGCGAGCCCTGTGAAGGGTCCTTCAGAACACGAGGAAATCGCCGCACCATGGCCCGACACCGCAAGTGCGCCACCCCCGTTCCCCTCGACCGCGCCCGGCGCCGGCTCGCCATGGGGCTCACCGCCGTCAGCGCCCTCGCGGCCACTTTCCTGGCCGTCACCGTCACCCCGGCCGCGCCACCCGCCCCCGACCGGGCCCCCACCGCCCCCGGCCCGGACCTCGCCCAGGCGTCCGGAAGGCAGTAGGGACGGAAAGGGCGACAGAGGAGGGGCAGTCGGGCGGGGCGGGCTCAGTGGACGTCCGCCGGATGTCCCGGCGGGGCGGTCTCGATCACTCCGGTCAGGTGGGCGAAGGCGACCACATTGCCCCGGTAGCCGGTCTTCTTCGAGAAGCCGCCGCCGCAGGTGATCAGCCGCAGTTCGGGTCGCGCGGCGGGCCCGTACACCTTGGAGTCCGGGAACGCCTCGTTCTCGTACACCTCGACCGCGTCGACGTCGAAGACCGCGGTCCGCCCGTCCTCGCGGGAGACCTCGACCCGGGTGCCCTTCCTCAGGGCGCCGAGCGCGTAGAACACGGCGGGTCCGCGGGAGTCGTCGACGTGGCCGGCCAGCACGGCGGTGCCCCGGACGCCCGGCGCGGTGCCGTCCTTGTACCAGCCCACCTTGTGGGTGCTCCCCGCAGGCGGCACGTCCAGGCTGTGGTCCGCGCCGAGCCCGAGGCCCATCACCGGCGCGTCCACCCCGATCGAGGCGATCCTGATCCGCACGGGCGGGGAGGGCAGGAGGCCGTCGGGGGGCGGGAGTTCGAGCCGGGCCCGGGTGGCGGACCCCGCCGGGGGAGAGGCGCCCAGGCCGTCACGGGCGGCCGCCGGGCCCCCCGCGAACGCCTCGGCGGACGACGGCCGCGGCGGCTCCACGGACTCCAGGCCGTGCTCGATCAGCCAGAGCCCCACGAACGCGGCGACCACCACCAGCCAGCCCGCGTTGCGCCGGGCGACCGGGACCGAGGCCGGGGCGCGGGGCGGGACGGGGGCCAGGGCCGGCAAGGGCGGTCAGCCCCGGCCCTGCGCGCCGCTCGCCCGGCGACGCAGCAGCCAGGTGCCGCCCACGGCGGCCGCGGCCAGTACCGCCACGCCCGCCGCGATCTCGGTGGTGTCGGGGCCGATGCTGCCGCCGACTCCGGTCTTCACATGCCCGTGCGGGTCGTTGCCCTCCCACGCCTTGTCCCGGCCCGCCGGATCGTCGTGGCCCCAGCCCTTGTCGCGGCCGTGCTGGTCGTCGTGGCCCCACCCCTTGTCGCGGCCCTGCTGGGCGCCCGGGTCCCACGGCTTGTCCTTCGTCCACTGGTCGTGCTCATGATCGCTCTTGCCGGTGACCGTGAGCCGGGCCTCGACGACCTTGCCGTTCTCGCAGCTCACGCGGATGGGGAAGCTGCCCGGCTTGGTGGGGGACGCGACCTGGAACTGCCCGGCCAGCACTTCCTTGTGCGTGGAGGTTGTCAGGGGGAAGTCGCCCGAGCCCACCGCGTTCGCGTCACCCGTGGCGCGCCCCGAGGACCCGCAGGCCGTGGTGTTCGCGGTCACCGTGGTCCCCGGAGAGGCGCTCGTCGGCCACAGTTCGAGCGCGCCGCCCGGCGCGTTCTCCGCGTATGCGGGGGAGCCGCCGGGCGGGCTGTCGGCGTACGCGAGCGCACCCGCCGGGCCCAGCACGGCGGTGGACGTCAGCAGCGCACTGGTCAGGATTCGGGCAGAACGCATGGATCCTCCGGGGGCGCGGCAAGTGCTTCTGCCTACGACCCAAGAGGCGTACGGGCCGCTCCGCCCGTCGGAGGGGGACGAAAGAGTGAGGGGGTGGGCCGTACGGGTGACCGTCACCCGGGGGCGATCACATCCCAGGGGGCCTCCTCGAACGCCCGCCACACCACCTTCATCAGCTCCGCGTCGACCGCGAACGCGTGCTCGTCGATCCGGCCCACCGGCGCGATGCCCCGCACGTTGGTGACGAACGCCGCGCTGTACGCGTCGAGCCCGGCCAGGGTCACCTCGCGCCGCGCCGACTTCAGGCCGTACGCCGCGAGCCGCGGGTCGAGAACCGCCTTGGTGATGCCGAGCAGCGCGGGACGGTCGGGCCAGACCACCGAAGTGCCGTCCCAGAAGGCGATGTTGGTGATGGCGCCTTCCGCGACGACGCCGCCGGGGCCGGTCAGGAGCGCCTCGGTGAACCCCTGGCGCCGGGCGAGCCGGCTGTAGTAGCCCTGGGCGAAGCCGCCGAGGTGTTTGATGTGGGCGACCGGCCGCTCATAGGGCACCGAGAGCAGCGACTGCGCGGTGGACGGCATCTCGGCGGGCCCCTTCACGACGACCATGGGGGTGGGCGCGTCGGGCGGCCCGTACACCTGGACCCGTACCGAGGCGTCGGTGTGCCCGAAGCCGTCGAGGGCGCGGGCGATCAGCGAGCGGACGCGTTCGCCGTCCAGGCCGGGTCCGAACAGTTCGCGGTTGGCCCGGTCGAGCCGGCTCAGATGGTGGGCGAGGCCGCGCACTTTTCCGTCCCGTACCTGCATCGCCGTGAAGTGGCCGTAGCCGCCGCTCAGGGCGGGGACGAGCAGGTTCTCGGCATCGGCGGGGCGGCCGTCGATCTCGACGTACGGAAGTGTCATGCGGCACAAGATAGTTCGGCCGCCCGGCCGGGCTTGACCTCAAGTTGACTTGAGGTCGAATCCTTCTCGGCATGGACATCGCCACGGCCGAACAGGCCGCTCTTCAGCTCACCGTCGTCGTCGCCTCCAACCGCGAGGGCCGGTTCGCCCCGGTCGTCGCCGACTGGTTCCTCGCCCGGGCCCGCGAGCACGAGGGCTTCGCCATCGAGGTGCTCGACCTCGCCGAGACCGACCTGCCGACCGCCCTCTCCCACCATCCCTCGCCCGCCGTGCAGGCCCAACTGGCCGTAGTGTCACCCAAGTTGGCGGGCGCCGACGCCTTTGTCGTGATCACCCCCGAGTACAACCACTCCTTCCCCGCCGCCCTCAAGAGCCTCATCGACTGGCACTTCGCGCCGTGGCAGGCCAAGCCGGTCGGCTTCGTCTCGTACGGCGGGATCTCCGGGGGCCTGCGCGCGGTGGAGCAGTTGCGGCAGGTCTTCGCCGAATTGCACGCGGTCACGGTGCGGGACACGGTCAGCTTCCAGCATGTGCACGGCCTCTTCGACGAGGACGGCCGTCACCGGGAGCCCTCGCAGGCGGACGCGGCCGTGAAGAAGATGCTCGACCAGGTGGCGTGGTGGGCGCGGGCCCTGCGCCAGGCGAAGGCGGTGCGGCCGTACGCCGGCTGAGCGAGCGGCGCCCCTGCCTTCCAGCGCCCCTGCCTCCCGGCGGCCCCCCTCCGCACCCCGGCAGCCCGTCCGTAACGGGCCGGTGGCCTCGCCCTTCCGCACCCCGGCAGCCCGTCCGTCACGGGCCGGTGGCCTCGTCCTTCCGTATCCCGGCAGCCTGGCCGTCATGGGCTGGTGGCCGACACCAGGTAGCAGCCGTGCGTATGCCCCGCCCCGTCCGGCAGGATCGGGACCGACGTCCCGGCCGGACGACCCCCGCCGTCCCGGCCGGACCCGGCCGCACGACCGAGGAAGGAAGCCATGACATCGGCCGAAACGCTGACCGTGCAGACGACCACCGACAGCGAGGACAAGGCGGCGGCGCTCGCCCGGGGCGCGGTGGAGGCCCGCCTCGCGGCGTGCGCGCAGGTGGCGGGCCCCGTCACCTCCGTCTACCACTGGGCCGGCGGCATCGAGACCACCCAGGAGTGGCAGGTCCTCTTCAAGACCACCGCCGCCCGCTACCCGGCGCTCGAACGCCACCTCCTGGCCGCCCACGACTACGAGACCCCCGAGATCATCGCCACCCCCGTGGTGGCCGGCAGCCCCGCCTATCTGTCCTGGATCACCGCCGAGACGGTCGCCCGATGACCTCCGCCGCCGAGCCCCCGCTCCCCTTCTTCGTGTACGGCACGCTCCGCCCCGGCCAGCGCTACCACCAGCGCTTCCTGCGCGGCCGCACCCTGCGCGAGCGCCCCGCGCTCCTGCCCGGCGCCCTCCTGTACGACGGCCCCGGCTACCCCTACGCCATAGCCGGGAACGGCACGATCACCGGCGTCCTGATCGAGGTCGGCCCCGACGCGCACCCCGAACTCCTCGCCGCGCTGGACGAGTTGGAGGAGTACGCGGGCCCCGGCCATCCCCGCAACGTCTACGACCGCCTGGAGCGCGAGGCGGTCGTCGACGGGCAGCCCATACGGTCCTGGGTCTATCTGGCCGCCCCGCGCCTGACCCGCGAGCTGCTGGCCCACGGCGCCTTGATCCCCGGCGGCGACTGGCTCAGCCGGCCGGCGCGGCCCGCTCCACCCGTACCGCGCAGGCCTTGAACGCGGGCATCTTCGAGACCGGGTCGAGTGCCGGGTTCGTCAGGTTGTTGGCCCGGCCCTCGCCCGCCCAGTGGAACGGCATGAACACCGTGTCCGACCGGATGGCGCCGGTCACCCGGGCCGGGGCCGTGGCCCGCCCGCGACGCGAGGTCACCGTCACCGGATCGCCGTCACCCACCCCGAGCCGGTCCGCGAGCAGCGGATGCATCTCGACGAACGCGCCGGGCGCCGCCGCGTTGAGCGCGGGCACCCGCCGCGTCTGCGCGCCCGACTGGTACTGGGCGAGCACCCGGCCCGTCGTGAGCACCAGCGGATAGGCGGCGTCGGTCTCCTCGTCCACCTCGCGGTAGGAGACCTCCACGAACCTGGCCCGCCCGTCGTCCGTCGCGAACCGGTCGAGGAACAACCGGGGCGTACCCGGATGCCCCTCCCGCGGGCACGGCCAGAACACCCCGTCCTCCGCCTCGATCCGCGCGTAGCTGATGCCCGAATAGTCCGCGGCCCCGCCCGCCGACGCCAGCCGCAACTCCTCGAACACCTCCTCCGGATCGGCCGGGAACCCCTTGGCCATCTCCGGGGAACCGAGCCGCGCCGCAAGGGAGTTGAGGACGTACAGATCGCTGCGTACGCCCTCGGGGGGCGTGATCGCGGCCCGCCGCAGCAGCACCCGCCCCTCCAGATTGGTCATCGTGCCGGTCTCCTCGGCCCACTGGGTCACCGGCAGCACCACGTCCGCGAGCGCGGCGGTCTCCGAGAGCACCACGTCCGCCACGGCCAGGAAGTCCAACTCCCGCAGCCTGCCCTCGATATGCGCGGCGCGCGGCGCCGACACGACCGGATTCGACCCCATCACGAGCAGCGCTTTGACCTCGCCGCCCAGCGCGTCGAGGAGTTCGTAGGCGCTGCGGCCGGGGCCCGGGAGCGAGTCCGGCTCCACCCCCCACACCCCGGCGACATGGGCCCGCGCCGCCGGGTCCACCAGCTTGCGGTAGCCCGGCAACTGGTCGGCCTTCTGGCCGTGTTCACGGCCGCCCTGCCCGTTGCCCTGGCCGGTGAGACAGCCGTATCCGGACAGCGGGCGGCCCGCCCGGCCCGTCGCGAGACAGAAGTTGATCCACGCGCCGACCGTGTCCGTGCCCGTGCTGTGCTGCTCGGCGCCGCGCGCGGTCAGCACCATGCCGTCCGCCGCCCCGCAGAACAGGTCCACGGCGGCCCGGAGCTGGGGAACCGGAACGCCGGTGATCTTCTCCACCAGCTCCGGCCAGTGCGCCATCGCCGCCGCCCGCGCGGCCTCCCATCCGGCGGTACGCTCCCGCACGAACTCCTCGTCGACGTGGCCCTGGGCCACCACGAGGTGCAGCAGGCCCAGCGCGAGCGCCAGATCGGTGCCGGGGCGGGGCGCGAGATGCAGATCCGCCAGCTCGGCCGTCTTCGTCCTGCGCGGATCGACGACGATCAACGTGCCGCCGTTCTCGCGCAGTTCACGGAGGTGGCGCACGGCGGGGGGCATGGTCTCGGCCATGTTCGAGCCCGTCAGGATCACACACCCGGTCCGCGCCACGTCCTCCAGCGGAAACGGCAGCCCCCGGTCGACACCGAACGCCCTCTGATGCGCGGCGGCCGCCGACGACATGCAGAACCGCCCGTTGTAGTCGATCTGCGAGGTGCCGAGCACCACCCGCGCGAACTTCCCCAGCGCGTACGCCTTCTCATTGGTCAGCCCGCCCCCGCCGAACACGCCGACCGCGTCGGCGCCGTGGTCGCGGCGTACGGTGCCCAGCCGCTCGGCGACCAGCGCCAACGCCTCGTCCCAGCCCGCCGGTTCGAGCCGCCCGGACGCGGGCCGCCGGATCAGCGGCTCGGTCAGCCGCAGCGGCCGGGCGAGCAGGGCGGGCGCGGTACTGCCCTTGCCGCACAGCGCGCCTCGGTTCACCGGGAAGTCGCGCGGAACCACATCGAGACCGCCCGCCGCGTCACTCGCCGCCCGCAGCCCCATGCCGCACTGGAGCGAGCAGTACGGGCAGTGGGTGGCGGTCACGGGGGCGGGCGCGAGAGCATCGGTGAGCATGCCCTCAGCCTGCGCCGACCGTGTTACGCCCGCCCCCGCCCTCGGGTTACGCCGCCGGGGCGGGGGGCTCATTGTGGGGGAGGGGGCATGGTGAGGAGGGGTGGGGGCCGGGGCTCGGGGTTCGTTCGGGGGCGGGGGAGCGGCGGTGACCGGCTGCCGGCTGCCGGCTGAGGGTCGGCGACTGCCATGGGGCATGAGCCACCTGCTGTCTGTCATCTGTCATCTGTCATCCGCCAGCGCCCGCCCCACCCCCGGCTCCTTCGGGCCCAGAAACGTCGGGTCCGGACGGAACACGGCGTCCAGCAGCGCCTTGTTCGCGGCGAAGATCTCGCGGGCGCCACCGTAGTACCAGGTCATATCGTGCACGGCGTCCACGCCGACACCATAGGAGCGCACGCCCGCGGCCTCGCACAGGGCCACCGCACGCCGGATGTGGAATCCCTGGCTGACCAGCACGGCCCGGTCCACGCCGAAGATCTTCTTGGCCCGTACGCACGAGTCCCAGGTGTCGAAGCCCGCGAAATCACTGACCACGCTCGTGTCCGGCACCCCGTGCCGCACGAGGTAGCCGCGCATGGCGTCGGGCTCGTCGTAGGTGGCGCGGCTGTTGTCGCCGGTGACCAGAACGGCCTTCACCTTGCCCGCCCGGTACAGCGCCACGGCCGCGTCCAGCCGGTGGGCCAGATACGGCGAGGGCTTTCCGTCCCACAGGCCGGCCCCGAAGACGACCGCGACCCCGGCCGCCGGCGCGTCGGCCACCGTGCCGACCCGGTCGCCGGTGCTCGCGTACAACCAGGTCGCGGGCGTGAGCGCGAGGACGCACGCGACGACGACGCCCCGCACCAGGCGCCGTTTGCCGACGCGTGTGCGCGGCAGCCGGGGTCGCTCGACCCGCAGGCGCGACCGTTCGAGTCGCGGGTGCGACATGGGGCCCCCTGTGGTGATCTCCATCGGTTGACGAGAAGAGGGACGCCAAAGGCGTCGCCCCGGTTCGTTCGCGCGTGAGGCCGCCGAAATCACCCGTCACCGCCCCGCAACGACCCGGCAACGTGGACACGACAGGATCGGCGCATGACGACCACCGCCCGCCCCGCCCTCGTCGCCGTCGCGCACGGCAGCCGCGATCCCGGCGCGCTGCGGACGGTCACCGCGCTCCTGGAGCGGGTCCGTGCCCTGCGCCCGGATCTCGACGTACGGCTCGGCCACATCGAGATCAACCGTCCGCTGCTGGCCGACACCCTCGCCGACCTGCGGGGCGAGGCCGTCGTCGTACCGCTGCTGCTCGGCCGCGGTTACCACGTCAAGCACGACATCCCCGGGACCCTCGCCGTGGCGGGCCGGCATCTGACCGCCCGTGTCGCCGCCCCGCTCGGCCCGCATCCGCTGCTCGTCGAGGCGCTGTACGGGCGGCTCCTCGAAGCGGGCTGGGATCTCGACGGGCCCGGCGGGGGCGGCACGGGGGTCGTCCTCGCCGCCGCCGGGTCCCGCGATCCCCAATCGGCAGCCGACACCCGCCGTACGGCGCGGCTGCTCGGCGAGCGGCTCGGCGGGGTGCCCGTGCTGCCCGCGTACGCCTCCGCGGCCTCGCCCACCGTGCCCCAGGCACTCGACGCCTTCGCGGCACGCGGGATGCGGCGGGTCGCGATCGCCTCGTACTTCACTGCGCCGGGACGGTTCGCGGCCCAGAGCGCGGCGCGGGCGCCGTGGATCGCCGCGGCGCCCATGGGGGCGCATCCGGCCATGGCGCGGCTCGTACTGCACCGCTACGCACAGGCGTTGACGTATTCCCCGGTCCTCGGCGACACCGCCGTGACCTCCGCGTTCGTCCGCGTCCCGGGCGAGCCTCGACGCACCCTTGAGCCCAGTTGTCGGTGACTCCGTTTACTGTCGGTGCATGGAGTTCTACGCCGAGGCCGACACAGAACGCTGGGCCGCCGAGCCCGACAAGCGGCCCGGCCGCACCGCCTTCCAGCGCGACCGCGCGCGGGTGCTGCACTCGGGGGCGCTGCGCCGTCTGTCCGGCAAGACCCAGGTCGTCACGCCCGGCTCACGGAGTCAGGCCTGGGACGCGAGCCCCCGCACCCGCCTGACGCACTCGCTGGAGTGCGCCCAGGTGGGCCGCGAGCTGGGCGCCGCCCTCGGCTGCGACCCCGATCTGGTCGAAGCCGCCTGTCTCGCCCACGACATGGGCCACCCGCCGTTCGGGCACAACGGCGAGCAGGCGCTCAACGACTTCGCCAAGGACATCGGCGGCTTCGAGGGCAACGCCCAGTCGCTGCGCCTGCTGACCCGGCTCGAACCGAAACGCTTCGTACGTGCCGCGCAGAGCGGGAAACCGGTCAGTGTCGGCCTCAATCTCACGCGGGCCGCGCTGGACGCGGCGACCAAGTACCCCTGGGCGCGCGGCGGTCACCCCACCGACCCGGCGTCGGTGAAGTTCGGCGTGTACGAGGACGACCTGCCGGTCTTCGCCTGGGTCAGGGAGGGCGCCACGCCCTACAGCAAGTGCTTCGAGGCCCAGGTGATGGACTGGTCCGACGACGTGGCGTACTCGGTCCACGACTTCGAGGACGGTCTGCACGCCGGGCACATCGACCCGGGCGCGCTGCGCTCGGAGGCGGAGCGGGCCGACATCTGGCGGGTCGCCATCGGCCGCTACGTACCGGACGACACCGACCCGCAGGAGTTGGCCGAGGCCCTGGAGCGGTTGATCGAGCAGGAGTGGTGGCCGCACCGCTACGACGGTTCGGCGGTCTCGCAGGCCCGTCTCAAGGACGCCACGAGCCAGCTCATCGGCCGGTTCTGCCTGGCCGCCGAGGGCGCGACGCGCGCCGCGTTCGGCACCGGGCACCTGACCCGGTACGGCGCGGAGCTGGTGGTGCCGCGCGCGGCCCGCAACGAGTGCGCCGTGCTGAAGGCGGTGGCCGACCGCTATGTGATGCAGCGCGACGAGCAGGAGAGGCTCCGCGCCGACCAGCGCGTGGTGCTGGCCGAGCTCGCGGACGCGCTGACCGCCCGGGCGCCCGCCGAGGGCCTCGACCCGCAGTTCCGGGCGCTGTACGAGGAGGCGGACGACGAGCGGACGAGGAAGCGGGTGATCGTCGATCAGATCGCCTCGCTCACCGACGCGGCGGCCCGTTCGCTGCACTCCAGACTCACCGTGCACCACCGGTAATCCCGGCCGTCCCCGCGTCCCGACGGAGCAAGCCCTCTTCCCCCATCACGCTCCGTGCGGGACGCTCGCAGGTGGCGGCGCCGCGCAGCAAGCACCGAGGAGGCATCAAGTGGTCGACGCAGATCGGACATTCGTCATTGTCGGAGGCGGTCTCGCGGGGGCGAAAGCCGCCGAGACGCTCCGGTCCGAGGGCTTCAACGGGCGGGTGATCCTCATCGGCGACGAGCGCGAGCACCCCTATGAACGCCCGCCCCTGTCCAAGGGGTTCCTCTCCGGCAAGGAGGAGCGCGACAGCGTCTTCGTGCACGAGGCCGCCTGGTACGCGCAGAACGACATCGAGCTGCACCTGGGCCAGACCGTCACCGCCATCGACCGCGAGGCCAAGACGGTCCGGCTCGGGGACGGCGCCCTCATCCAGTACGACCGGCTGCTGCTTGCCACCGGCGCCGAGCCGCGCCGCCTCGACATCCCCGGCACCGACCTGGCGGGCGTGCACCATCTGCGCCGCCTCGCCCACTCCGAGCGGCTGCGGCACGTCCTGAAGGCGCTGGGCCGCGACAACGGCCATCTCGTCATCTCGGGCGCCGGCTGGATCGGCCTGGAGGTCGCGGCCGCCGCCCGGGGGTATGGCGCGGAGGTCACCGTCGTCGAGCCGGAGCCCACCCCGCTGCACAACGTGATCGGCCCCGAGCTGGGCCAGCTCTTCGCCGACCTGCACGCCGAGCACGGGGTGCGCTTCCACTTCGGCGCCCGCCTCACCGAGATCATCGGCCAGGACGGCCTGGTCCTGGCGGCCCGCACCGACGACGGCGAGGAGCACCTGGCGCACGACGTGCTCGCCGCGATCGGCGCCGCCCCGCGCACCTCGCTCGCCGAGACGGCCGGGCTGGCCCTCGTCGACCGCGGGCATGGCGGCGGCATCGCCGTGGACGCCTCGCTGCGCACCTCGGACCCGGACATCTTCGCGGCAGGCGACGTGGCCGCGGTCCACCATCCGCTGCTCGACACCCGGCTGCGCGTCGAACACTGGGCCAACGCGCTCAACGGCGGACCGGCCGCGGCTCGCGCGATGCTGGACCAGCACGTGACGTACGACCGCATCCCCTATTTCTTCTCCGACCAGTACGACCTCGGGCTCGAGTACTCGGGGTGGGCGCCGCCGGGCTCCTACGACCAGGTGGTGATCCGGGGCGACACCGGCAAGCGGGAGTTCATCGCGTTCTGGCTGGGCGGGGGCCGGGTGCTGGCCGGAATGAACGTGAACGTGTGGGATGTCACAGCGCCGATCCAGGCGCTGATCCGGGGCGGGGCCCCGGTGGACGCGGAGGCGCTCGCCGATCCGTCCGTCCCGCTCGACTCCCTCGCACCCTGAGGGTCCTGCCGTCCCCGTAGACTTCACGCGTGGCAGGCAGGATCAACGATGACGACGTGAAGGCGGTACGGGACGCGGTCCCGATCGACGCCGTCGTGTCCGAGTACCTCCAGCTGCGGAACGCCGGGGGAGGCAACCTCAAGGGCCTGTGCCCCTTCCACGACGAGAAGTCGCCGTCCTTCCAGGTCAGCCCGAGCAAGGGTCTCTTCCACTGCTTCGGCTGCCAGGAGGGCGGCGACACGATCGCCTTCATCCGGAAGATCGACCACCTGTCGTTCTCCGAGGCGGTCGAGCGGCTCGCCGCCACCGCGGGCATCACGCTGCGCTACGAAGAGGGCGGCTACAACCCGTCCAACCAGCGCGGTGAGCGCATCCGTCTGGTCGAGGCGCACAAGGTGGCCGCGCAGTTCTACATCGAGCAGCTCGACAGTCCCGAGGCGGAGATCGGCCGTAAGTTCCTGGCGGAGCGCGGCTTCGACCAGGCGGCGGCCGCTCATTTCGGGGTGGGCTACAGCCCGGCCGGCTGGGACCATCTGACCCGCTTCCTGCGCGGCAAGGGCTTCACCGACAAGGAACTGCTGACCTCCGGGCTCGCCCAGGAGAGCCGGCGCAACCCCATCGACCGTTTCCGCGGCCGGCTGATGTGGCCGATCCGCGACGTGTCGGGCGAGGTCGTCGGCTTCGGCGCGCGCAAGCTGCGCGACGACGACAACGGGCCGAAGTACCTGAACACCCCCGAGACGCCGATCTACAAGAAGTCCCAGGTCCTGTACGGCATCGACCTCGCGAAGAAGGACATCGCCAAGTCGAGCCGCGCGGTGGTCGTCGAGGGCTACACCGATGTCATGGCCTGTCATCTGGCGGGCGTCACCACCGCCATCGCGACCTGCGGCACGGCCTTCGGCGTCGACCACATCAAGATCCTGCGCCGGCTCCTCATGGACAACGGCTCGGCCCGGGTGATCTTCACCTTCGACGGGGACGCGGCCGGCCAGAAGGCGGCGCTCCGCGCCTTCGAGGACGACCAGAAGTTCGCCGCCGAGACCTACATCGCGATCGCGCCCGACAACATGGACCCGTGCGATCTGCGCCTGGCCAAGGGCGACGAGGCGGTGGCGGACCTGGTCCAGCCCCGCACCCCGCTCTTCGAGTTCGCGATCCGCCAGATCGTCCAGCGCTACGACCTGGAGACCCCGGCGGGCCGCGCCGCCGCCCTCGACGAGGCGGCCCCCATCGTGGCCCGCATCAAGAACGTGGCGTCCCAGCACGAGGTGGCCGTCCAACTCGCCGGAATCCTCGGCATCCTGGACACCCAGTTCGTGGTGAAGCGGGTCGCCCAGCTCGCCCGCTGGGCCCGCGACCGCGGCGGCAAGGGCCCCGCGCCCGCCCAGCACCGCCGTCAGCAGTACGAGAGCGCCACCCCGCGCCCCGCCGGCGGCCCGGGCCCGGCCCTGAACCTGCGCAGCCCCGCCCACCGCACCGAACGCGAGCTCCTCAAGCTGGCGTTGCAGCACCCGCACCTGGTGTCCCCGGCGTTCGACGCGTACGGCATCGACGAGTTCACCGCCCCGCCCTACGCCGCGGTCCGCCAGTGCATCCAGGACGCGGGCGGCGCCACCGACGCGCCCTCCGACTATCTGCCGGCCGTGATGGACTCCGCGCCCAACGACGTGGTGCGCGCCCTGGTCACCGAGCTCGCCGTCGAGGCCATCCACGCCCGCACGGTCGACGAGGCGTACGCGGGCGAGCAGTTGGTGGCGGTCCGGCGCCGGGCCGTCGACCGCCGCCTCCTGGACATCCAGGGCACCCTGGCGCGCCTGGGCCAGAACGGCGACCCGGCCCAACTGGCCGCCGTGCAGAACGAGTTGTGGGTCCTTCAGCAGTACGGGCAGGCTCTGCGCAACAAGGGCGTCGCGGCCCTCTAGGGCCTCCGGGGCGATCCGGGCGCGCGCGGTGGCATATCCGTCCGGGTAACCGCCCGGTCACGCACCGGCTTCAGAAAGTGGTCGCACGCCCGTCGCGGCGAGTGTGTGTCGTACCCCACACTGGGGTGCGGTGCCTGAGTCCTCGGAGCGCGGCCGGCCCACCCCGGGAGGTGGGCACCTCGCCCCCGCGGATCCGCTCGATGTGTACGGGACGGAATGCGGCCCGGCCGCCCCCGTCCCGCTGCCGGGCGCCCCCGATCCGGCAGCGATCACCCTGGAGGTCGCCCCCGTGCAGACCCAGACCCTGACCGACAACGACGTCGTCACGGCCGTACCGCAGCAGTCGCGGGCCGTCCATCACCCCGAGGCGGAGCCGGGCGGGCCGCCGGCGGGCCCGGTGGCCGGGCCGCTCACCGAGGAAGAGGCCCCCGAGGTGCCCGAACCGCGTCCGGGCCGGGCGGACACCGGCGGGCCGTCCTCCGACCTCTTCCGCCAGTATCTGCGCGAGATCGGCCGCATCCCGCTGCTCACCGCGGCCGAGGAGGTCGAGCTCGCGCGGCGCGTGGAGGCGGGCCTGTTCGCCGAGGAGAAGCTGGCCGGCGCCCCCGACCTGGACTCCCAACTGGCCCTGGATCTCGACAAGTTGGTCGTCATGGGCCGGATGGCCAAGCGGCGCCTCATCGAGGCCAACCTCCGTCTGGTGGTCTCCGTCGCCAAACGGTACGTGGGCCGCGGACTCACCATGCTCGACCTGGTCCAGGAGGGAAACCTCGGGCTGATCCGGGCGGTCGAGAAGTTCGACTACGCGCGCGGCTACAAGTTCTCGACGTACGCGACCTGGTGGATCCGCCAGGCCATGTCGCGGGCGCTCGCCGACCAGGCCCGCACCATCCGCGTCCCCGTGCATGTCGTCGAACTCATCAACCGCGTGGTGCGCGTCCAGCGCCGGATGCTCCAGGAACGCGGCTACGAGCCGACCCCCGAGGAGGTCGCCGCCCACCTCGACCTGACCCCGGAGCGGGTCGGTGAGGTGCTGCGGCTGGCCCAGGAACCGGTCTCGCTGCACGCGCCGGTGGGGGAGGAGGACGATGTCGCGCTCGGCGACCTCATCGAGGACGGCGACGCCGCGTCCCCCGTCGAGTCCGCCGCGTTCCTGCTGCTGCGCCAGCATCTGGACGCGGTGCTCTCCACGCTCGGCGAGCGCGAGCGCAAGGTCGTCCAGCTGCGCTACGGGCTCGCCGACGGGCGGCCGCGCACGCTGGAGGAGATAGGGCGGATCTTCGGAGTGACGCGGGAGCGGATCCGCCAGATCGAGTCGAAGACGCTGAACAAACTCCGCGATCACGCGTTCGCGGATCAGTTGCGGGGCTACCTGGACTGACCGGGGCCGGTACGGGACGCTCCCGTACCGGCCCCAACCACCGTGTGCGTCAGTCGACTTCGGCGACCGCCTGGGCGAACTGGGCGGCGTACAGGCGGGCGTAGGCGCCCTGGGCCGCCAACAGCTCGTCGTGGGTGCCCTGTTCGACGATCGAGCCGTTCTCCATCACCAGGATGACGTCCGCGTCGCGGATCGTGGAGAGCCGGTGCGCGATGACGAACGACGTACGCCCGTGGGCGAGCCGCGCCATCGCCTTCTGGATCAGCACCTCGGTACGGGTGTCGACCGAGCTCGTCGCCTCGTCGAGGACCAGGATCACCGGGTCGGACAGGAACGCCCGCGCGATGGTGATGAGCTGCTTCTCGCCCGCGCTGACGCCGGTGCCCTCGTCGTCGATGACGGTGTCGTAGCCCTCGGGGAGCGTACGGATGAAGCGGTCCGCGTGGGCCGCCCGCGCCGCCTCCTCGACCTCCTCGCGCGTCACGTCCTTGCTCGCGCCGTACGCGATGTTGTCCGCGATCGTGCCGCCGAACAGCCAGGTGTCCTGGAGCACCATGCCGATGGAGGACCGCAGCTCCTCGCGGGTCATCCGCGCCGCGTCCACCCCGTCCAGGGTGATCCGGCCGCCGGTGACCTCGTAGAACCGCATGAGCAGGTTGACCAGCGTCGTCTTGCCGGCGCCGGTGGGGCCGACGATCGCGACCGTGTGCCCGGGCTCCACCGCCAGCGAGAGGTCCTCGATGAGCGGCTTCTCCGGCTCGTACCGGAAGGAGACGTTCTCCAGCGCGACCGCGCCGCGCAGCACCTCGGGGCGCTCGGGCGAGGCGGTGTCCGGCTCCTGCTCCTCGGCGTCGAGCAGCTCGAAGATCCGCTCGGCGGAGGCGACACCGGACTGCACCAGGTTCGCCATCGAGGCGACCTGGGTCAGCGGCATCGAGAACTGCCGCGAGTACTGGATGAAGGCCTGGACGTCACCGATGGACAGCGAGCCGGTCGCCACCCGCAGACCGCCGACGACCGCCACCAGGACGTAGTTCAGGTTGGAGACGAACATCATCAGCGGCTGCATCACACCGCTGTTGAACTGTGCCCGGAACGACGCCTCGTACAGCGCGTCGTTCTGCTCGGCGAACGCCTGCGCCGACTCCTTCTGGCGTCCGAACACCCTCACCAGGGCGTGCCCGGTGTACATCTCCTCGATGTGCGCGTTCAGCTTGCCCGTGGACTTCCACTGCTGGACGAACTGCGGCTGCGACCGCTTGCCGACCCTGGTGGCCACGACCACCGAGAGCGGCACCGTGATCAGGGCCACCAGGGCGAGCAGCGGCGAGATCCAGAACATCATCACCAGGACGCCGACGATGGTCAGCAGCGAGTTGATGAGCTGGCCCATCGTCTGCTGCATCGTCTGCGAGATGTTGTCGATGTCGTTGGTGGCGCGGCTGAGCACCTCACCGCGCTTGGCCTTGTCGAAGTACGACAGCGGCAGCCGCGACAGCTTGGTCTGGATGTCCTCGCGCATCCGGAACACGGTCTTGTTGATGGCCCGGTTGGAGAGCCGGGTCGCCACCAGCATCATCAGGCCGGCGCCGAGGTACACCGCGAGGGCCGTGAGCAGGACGGAGCCGACCGCGCCGAAGTCGATGCTGTCGCCGGGGGCGAAGTCCACACCCGAGAGCATGTCGGCGAGACCGCCCTGGCCCTTGGCGCGCAGCGCCTGAAGGGCCTGCGTCTTGGTCATGCCGTCCGGGAAGCGCGGGCCCACGACACCGGCGAAGACCAGGTCGGTCGCCCGGCCGAGGATCTTCGGCCCGATGACCGACAGGCCGACGCTCACGACGACCGCGAGCATCATCACGCTCAGGGTCGCCTTCTCCGGCGCGAGCCCCTTGAGGAGCCGCTTTCCGGATTCCTTGAAGTTGAGGGAGCGCTGGTCGGGACCGCCGCCCATCATCATGCGTCCACCGGGCCCGCTCATGCCGCCTCAGCCTCCGTCAGCTGGGAGAGCACGATCTCCCGGTATGTCTCGTTGTCGGCCATCAGTTCGTGATGGCGGCCGGCGCCGACGACCCGTCCCTCGTCGAGGACGACGATCCGGTCGGCGTCGCGGATGGTGGAGACCCGCTGGGCGACGATGACGACCGTCGCCTCGGCGGTCTCGCGGGTGAGCGCGGAGCGCAGCGCCGCGTCGGTGGCGTAGTCGAGCGCCGAGAAGGAGTCGTCGAAGAGGTAGATCTCCGGGCGCTGCACCAGCGTCCGGGCGATCGCGAGCCGCTGGCGCTGACCGCCGGACACGTTGGTGCCGCCCTGGGCGATCGGCGCGTCGAGGCCGCCCTCCAGCGCGCTGACGAACTCCTTGGCCTGCGCCACCTCCAGCGCGTGCCACAGCTCCTCGTCGCTCGCGTCGGGGTTGCCGTAGCGCAGGTTGGTGGCCACCGTGCCCGAGAACAGATAGGGCTTCTGCGGTACGAGCGAGACGGTCTTGGCGAGCAGCACGGGGTCGAGGGTGCGGACGTCCTCGCCGTCGACGAGCACCTGGCCGTCGGTGGCGTCCATCAGCCGCGGCACGAGGCCGAGCAGGGTCGACTTGCCGCTGCCCGTGGAGCCGATGATCGCGGTGATCTCGCCCGGCCGGGCCACGAGGTCCACGCCGCGCAGCACGGACGCCTCGGCGCCGGGGTACGTGAAGTCGGCGCCCCGCACCTCCAGATGGCCGTGGCGGCGCAGTTCGGTCACGGGGCTCTTGGGCGCCACCACGCTGGTGTCCGTCCCGAGCACCTCCTCGATGCGCTCGGCGCAGACCTCGGCGCGCGGCACCATCATGAACATGAAGGTGGCCATCATGACGGCCATCACGATCTGCATGAGGTACGCCAGGAACGCGGTGAGCTGCCCGATCTGCATGCCGCCGCTGTCGATGCGGTGCGCGCCGAACCAGACCACGGCCACCGACGACAGGTTCACGACGGTCATCACGGTGGGGAACATCAGCGCCATCAGCCGGCCGGTGGCGAGCGAGACGTCGGTGAGTTCGGTGTTGGCGCCCCTGAAGCGCTCCTGCTCGTACTCGTCCCGCACGAAGGCCCGGATCACGCGGTTGCCGGTGATCTGCTCGCGCAGGACCCGGTTGACCGTGTCCAGGCGGGTCTGCATGGTGCGGAACAGCGGCCGCATCCTGCGCACGATCAGCGAGACCGCGATGCCGAGGACGGGCACGACGGCAAGGAGCACGCCCGACAGGGGAACGTCCTGGCCGAGCGCCATGATGATGCCGCCGACACACATGATCGGCGCCGACACCATCAGCGTGAACGCCATCAGGACCAGCATCTGGACCTGCTGGACGTCATTGGTGGTGCGGGTGATCAGGGACGGCGCCCCGAACTGTCCGACCTCGCGGGCCGAGAAGGACTGCACCCGCGCGAAGACTCCGGCCCGGACATCGCGTCCGAGGGCTGCCGCGGTTCTGGCGCCGAAGAAGACGGCTCCGATGTTGCAGAACACCTGGACGAGACTGACGGCGATCATGATGCCGCCGTGCGTCAGGATGTAACCCGTGTCCCCGTTCGCGACACCTTGGTCGATGATGTCCGCGTTCAGGGTGGGCAGATAGAGAGTGGTGCTGGTCTGGAGCAGTTGCAGCAGCACCAGCAGGGCGATCGGTTTCTTGTACGGCCCCAGGTGGGTCCGCAGGAGTCGTATGAGCACGCGCAGGCTCTCCGGGTCGGCAAGATCGGGGGTTCGACCCCCCATCTTGCGACACTCCACCGCTGGAAGCTCAAGCGATTATCGAGCCCGAGTCAAAAGGAATAGCAAAGAGCGTGGCCGGGGCCGGCGTCAAGCACCCTGGCCGAAGGCGCCGGGGTGGATCTCGTCACGGGTGGCGATGTACTGCTGACGCACCGCCTGTCCGACCGACAGTTCCTCGCCCGGCTCGAAAATCTGCGCCGCCGCGCCCTGCCAGGCCGGCGGGGTGTGCGCACCGAGCGTTCCCTGCGAGACCCCGAGCGCCCAGGCCGCCTGCCGGGCGGCGCCGAGCGCCGCGTACTCGGCGGGCTGGGGGACCACGACCTGCGTACCGAACAGGGCGGGCGCGGCCGCCTGCACGGCGGGCAGTTCGGCGGCGGCGCCGAGCAGGAAGACCCGCCGCACCTCGACTCCGCGCCTGCGCAGCACGTCAAGGGCGTCGCCGAGCGAGCAGAGCATGCCCTCGAAGGCGGCCCGCGCCAGGTGTTCGGGCTTCATCGACTCGCGGCGCAGCCCGGCCAGCGTGCCCGCCGCGTGCGGAAGGCGGGGGGTGCGCTCGCCTTCGAGGTAGGGCAGCAGGACGAGGCCGCTGGCGCCGGGGGTGGACTTGAGGGCCAGGGCGCTGAGTTCGGCGAGATCCTCGACGCCGAGCAGTTCCGCCGTGCCGCGCAGGGTGCGGACGGCGTTGCTCGTATGCACGACGGGCAGATGCATGCCCGTGGCGTCGGCGAAGGACGTAATCATCCCGCTCGGGTCGGCCAGCGCCTCGTGGTGCACGGCCATGACCGAGCCCGAGGCGCCGAGCGAGACCACCGCGTCGCCCACGCCGACCCCGAGCCCGAACGCGGCCGCCATCGTCTCGCCGGTGCCGGCCGAGATGAGCAGGCCCTCGGGGGTGGTGCCGGCCGCGTCCGAGGGGCCGAGCACCTCGGGCAGCGCCACCTGGTGGCCGAGCGCGAGTTCGACCAGGTCGGGGCGGTAGAAGCCGGTGGCGGCCGACCAGTACCCGGTGCCGGAGGCGGCGCCGCGGTCGGTGGTGCGCCGGGCGGGCCGGCCGAGCAGCTGCCACACCAGCCAGTCGTGGGCCTGCAATACAGCGGCGGTGCGCTGGGCGGCCTCCGGCTCGTGCCGGGCCAGCCAGCGCAGTTTGGCCACCGCCTGGGCGGCCTGCGGCACACACCCGACGGCCTGCGCCCAGGCCTCCCTGCTGCCGAGCCCGTCGATGAGGTCGGCGGCGGCGACCTGCGCCCGCTTGTCGTTGCCGGTCAGCGCGGGCCGTACGAGGTTGCCCTGGCCGTCCAGCGGCAGCAGTCCGTGCTGCTGGGCGCAGACCCCGATGGCCTGGACGCCTTCGAGGAGCCCGCCGGCCGCGGCCTCGCCGAGCGAGAGGAGCCAGGCCTGCGGATCCACCTCGGTCGCCTTGGGTTCCATCGGGTGCGGGGCGTACCCCTGTCGCAGCACGGCCCCCGTGTCCGTGTCGCAGACGACGATGCGAGTGAAGGCGGAAGAGCTGTCCAGCCCGGCGACTATCCCCATGGTTGACGATTCTGCCGCACGCGAGGGACTCCTGGGACGGCGGTGGCCAGGACAACGGTGTCGCCCGGCACGGTGGACGCCACGAGGCGGTGCCCGTGGGTCAGGTGTTGCTGGTGCCCCACTCGTCCTCGGTGCCCTGGCGCTCGCGCAGGGAGCGCACCCGGTCGCTGACGGCGGCCGGCATCTTGTCCCCGACCTTCTCGCTCACCGCGTGGAACGCCTTGCCGGCCGCCGCGCGCGAGGTCTGCGCGGCCGACTCGGCGGTGTTCCGCACCGCGGGGTTCTGAGCGACCTGACGTGCGGACTTCTTCAACTGCTCGTAGCGCTCGCGGCCGGCCCGGGTTCCGAGCACGTATCCGAGAGCCAGTCCGACGGCGAACGTGAGCCGGTATCGCATGGTGGTCACCCTTCCCTAGCGTGTGTGCCGCGCCTACCCGCGCAGCCCCGTGATCACCCAGGGCGGAACCGATTGGCGGAGCACCCCCCTGCTTGCGCTAATGTATGTGTCGCAGCGAACGCACGCCGCCCGGGAACATCCAGGCAGGTACGTTCACCGCAACGAGACGTTCCCCTGTAGCTCAATTGGCAGAGCAGCCGACTGTTAATCGGCAGGTTACTGGTTCGAGTCCAGTCGGGGGAGCTCGGTCTCCTGTAGCTCAATTGGCAGAGCAGCCGACTGTTAATCGGCAGGTTACTGGTTCGAGTCCAGTCGGGAGAGCAGCGGAATCGGACCCTTCGGGGTCCTTTTTCGTATCCGGCGGAACCGCCGGGATCTCCGCGAAGTCCTCATGGGCGTGCGATGCCGACCATCCGAGGCAGGAGATCGTATGAGCGGCTATGCTGCGGCAGACGGCGCGCACACATGTGCGCGACGCGCCGTTAGGGGCGGTAGCTCAGCCGGTTAGAGCAGCGGACTCATAATCCGTCGGCCGTGGGTTCGAGTCCCACCCGCCCCACTCCGGGTCCCCGTGCAGAAACGTTGCGACCTGTTGTTTTATCGCCCCGGCCGGGTCTTTCCGGCCGGGGCGCGCTGCTGTCCAAAGACGGTTCGGCAGGCCTGATGCGTGGAGTGACGCCGACGCCCCGAACGGCGCAACCGGGCGTGTCGGGAGGGGGGTTCGGGTCGGGTCGCGGGGGCGGGGGTACGACGAAGGCCCCCGGTGGCGCGCACGGTCGGTGCGGGTGGCGGGGGCCTCTTGCCTGGGGCTTGGGGGTTACCAAGCCTTCACAGGGCGGACTGGAAGGCCGAGGCGCTGGGCACGTCGGCCGCGGCCGTGGTGACGCGGTCGAGGGCGGTGGGGACGCGGCCGGCGTGCTGGGCCGCCGCGCGCGCGGCGAGCGGCACCCGCCGGGCCGTCTGCGGGGTGGCGGCGCTGCGGGCGGCGGCGGAGATCAGAGTGTTCATGGTGGGCCTTCCGGCGAGATGCGTCGCCGCCCCCGCCTGATGACGGCGGGGGCGGCGACGACGCTTTACTGATCGGGGGAAGCGTAGCGGCGCCCGGAGGCTTCGGCGCGCGCATGTAGGCGTGGCGTAAAGGTGGCATGGTCAACCGAATCGGGTCGGCGCGGCCCCCACCTGAGGCGATGTGCTCGTGGGGGCATGATCACCGCGTACGGACCGCGGTGTATTGCCGAAAAAGTGGGTTCCGGAGCATTGACCCGCCCGGGGCATGGTGGGACCCTCCCTGGCCGCTCCCGGGCGGGGTTACCATCCCGCGTGACCGAACGAGCCGAACAGCCCACCGAGACTTCCGTGACCACGCCGTCCCCCGCCGCCGGACCCCGGCCGGGCACGGGGGGCGAGGGGGCCGTACCGGAGGCGGGGGTCCGGCGCCGGATCCTCGCGGACCTCACCCCCTTCCGCATATCCGCGGACTACCGCAGGCTCTGGTTCGGCAACATGGTGTCCTGGGTCGGCAGCGGCATGACCGCGCTCGCCATCTCCCTCCAGGTGTACGACCTCACCGGCTCCAGCTTCTACGTCGGCCTGGTCGGCATCTTCACCCTCGTACCGCTGATCGCGTTCGGTCTGTACGGCGGCGCCATCGCCGACACCGTGGACCGCCGCAAGCTCGGGCTCCACAGCGCGCTCGGGTCGGCTGCGCTGTCCGGGGCGCTCGCGGCCGGGACCTTCGCCGGCGTCGCGAACGTGTGGTTCCTGTACGCGGTGATCGCGCTCCAGTCCGTGTGCCAGGCCCTGAACGCCCCGGCCCGTTCGGCGATGATCCCCAAGCTGCTGCCGCCCGAGCACCTGCCGGCCGCCAACGCCCTCAACTCCATGATCATGACGACCGGCACGCTCGTCGGTCCGATGCTGGGCGGTCTCGTCGTCGGCTTCGCCGGGTACAAGACGGCGTACCTCATCGACGCGATCACCTTCGCGGCCTCGCTGTACGCGATGTGGCGACTGCCCGCGATGCTGCCGGAGCGGACCGGCTCCAAGCGGCCCTCGATCATGGAGGGGCTGCGGTTCCTCGCCACCCGGCCCAATCTGCGGATGACCTTCTTCAGCGACTTCTGCGCCATGATCCTGGCCCACCCCCGCGCCCTGTTCCCGGCCGTCGCCGTCCTCTGGTACGGCGGTGACGCCCGCACCACCGGGCTGCTGGTCGCGGCGCCCGCCGTCGGCGCGCTGCTCGGCGGGGTGTTCTCCGGCTGGCAGGGGCGCATCCACCGGCACGGGCTCGCGGTACTGGTCTCGGTGGGCGGCTGGGGCGCGGCGATCGCGGCGTTCGGGCTGACCCGCCACCTCTGGCTCGGCCTGCTCATGCTGGCCGTCGCCGGGTTCTCGGACACCGTGTCCATGGTGTTCCGCAACACGATGATGCAGGTCGCCGCCCCCGACGAGATGCGCGGCCGGCTCCAGGGCGTCTTCATCGTGGTGGTCGCGGGCGGCCCGAGGCTCGGCGACTTCCTCGCCGGGACGGTCGCCGACCTCACCTCGCCCACCGTCATGGTGGTCGGCGGCGGCCTGGCCTGTGTCCTCGCGGTGACCCTGCTCGGCCTGGGCCGCCGTGACTTCGCGCGCTACGACGCCCGCAACCCCGTTCCGTAGCGGGGGCGCGGGCCGGCCGGGGCCGCGCGTCCCGGACACGACACAACGGACGGGCCCTAGGCCCCCAGCACGCCCCGGGCCACGCCCAGCTCCACCAAGTCCTGGGGACGCAGCCGGAGTTGGGAGGCGGTGGGGCGTACCTGGGAGGGGTCGCGCTTGAGGATCGCCGCCGCGAGCTCCGGCGCGATCACCGAGAAGTAGCTGTCCGCCGTCACCCAGGTGCGGTCCGGGGACGTCAGGGCCAGCGCGCCGCCCGAGCCGCCCTCGCCGATGACCAGGGTCGTCACCGGCACCCGCGCGGAGGCCACCGCCGCGAACGCGTCGGCGATCGCCGCCCCCTGCCCGGCCCGCTCCGCCTCCGCGTCGTTCGCGGCCCCCGGGGTGTCGATGAGGGTCAGGACCGGGATGCCCAGACGGTCGGCGAGCCGGATCAGGCGGGCCGCGGCGCGGTACCCCGCCGGGCGGGTCGCGGTGCCGGTCTGGGCCGCGTAGGCGTAGCTCGTCCCCGCGTGCAGGCCGAAGCCGCACAGCATCCCCGGGTCCACGCCCCCGCACCGGTCGCCCACCAGGGCCTGGCGGTGCGGGAAGTAGGCGTCCAGGTAGGCCTCGGCGCGGGGCCGCCCGGTGGCGCGGGCCCGGTTCACCGCGTCCCAGCCGTCCTCCGGCAGACCGGACGCGCCGAAGGCGTCGGGGACGGGCGCGGGCCCGTCGGGCCGGGCGCCGCCGAGCAGGGTGAGCCAGCCCGCGAGGACACCGCGCAGCTCCCGCTTCCCCACGATCGCGTCGATCTGGCCCGCCGCCAGCTGGCCCTCCGCGCGATAGGCCGCCGGGTCCGCGTCGGCCGGGCGCACCCGGGAGCCCGCGAAGCCGATCTGGGCGCCCGGCAGCGCCAGGACCACATCGGCGCCCGCGCCGAGGGTGGCCCAGCCGCCGCCGGTCGTCGGGTCGCGCACCACCGCGATCTGTGGCAGGCCCGCCTCCCGCAGCAGCGCCGACTGGCGTGCCACGCGCTGGAGTTGGGCCAGTGCGAGCATGCCCTCCTGCATCCGGCTGCCGCCGGTGGCGATCAGCGAGACCAGCGGGAGGCGCCGCTCGCGGGCCGTCTCGTACGCGGCTTCCAGGCGGTCGCCGGTGCGCCCGCCCAGCGAGCCTCCCAGGAAGCCGAATTCGAAGGAGATCAGCACACAGGGCCGCCCCTCGATGGTGGCGAGGCCGGGAACCACCGACTCCGTCTCGCCCGTACGCTCCGTCGCCCGTGCGCGCGAAGCGCCGTAGCCCTCCCAGGAGAGCGGGCCGTCCTCGGCGAACTCGCCCTCGGTGAGGGGGAGTTCGGCGAAGTCCTTGGACACGGCCGCGATGGCGTCCCGCGCCG
The DNA here is from genome assembly GCF_025399895.1 of Streptomyces sp. ASQP_92. Classification (GTDB taxonomy): domain Bacteria; phylum Actinomycetota; class Actinomycetes; order Streptomycetales; family Streptomycetaceae; genus Streptomyces. The sequence continues at coordinate 697,266 of NZ_JAODUA010000001.1, forward strand.
ACATCCGCTCAGACATCCGCTCAGACATGCAGGGCTCGCTTCATGATCTTGCCCATCTCGTTCCGGGGCAGTTCGGACAGATAACGCACCACGCGCGGGCGCTTGTGAGGGGCGAGTTGGTGGGCCACGTGATCGGACAACTCGGCCTCGGAGGGCGGGGATTGGAGGTCGGCCGGCACCACCCACGCCACGATGCGCTCGCCCAGATCCTCGTCAGGTTCGCCCGTCACCGCCGCCTCGCGCACCCCGGGGTGGTCGAGGAGGGCGTTCTCGATCTCGCCCGCGCCGATCTTGTAGCCGCCGCTCTTGATGAGGTCGGTGGCCTTGCGGCCGACGATCCGCACCTGGCCGTCCGCGTCCCGGCTCGCCATGTCGCCGGTGCGGAACCAGCCGTCCTCGGTGAAGGCCGCGGCCGTGGCGTCCGGCCGGTTCAGATAGCCGCTGAACAGGTTCGGGCCGCGTACCTGGATCTCGCCGATGCCGTCGGCCTCGTCCGCCAGGCGCAGTTCGACGCCGGGCAGGGGGGTGCCGACCGTGCCGGGGCGCGCCCCGCCGTCCGCCCGCTGGGCGCACAGCATCAGGGTCTCCGTCATGCCGTACCGCTCGATCACCGGACGGCCCGCCGCCCGTGCGATGCGCCGGTGGTCGGGCGCGGGCAGCGCCGCGGAGCCGGACACCAGCAGCCGCGCACCCGCCAGCGCCGACGCCAACTCCGGTTGCCGCTCGACCACTTCGGCGATGCGGTGGTACATCGTCGGCACCCCGAACAGCATGGTCGCGCCCGCCGACAGCTCCCGGGTCACGCCCTCCACCGAGAACCGGCCGAGGTGGCGCACCGAGCCGCCGCGGCGCAGTGGACCGAGAACGCCCAGGATCAGGCCGTGGACGTGGAACAGGGGGAGCCCGTGCACCAGGATGTCGTCGTCCGTCCAGCCCCAGGCGTCCTGGAGCGCGTCGAGGGTCGCGGCGAGGGCCCGCCTCGGCAGCACCGCCCCCTTGGGCGGGCCGGTCGTCCCGGAGGTGTAGACGATCAGGGCCGGCGCCGAGTCGTCGGGCTCGGCGGGCAGGCCGCCGTCCGCCCCGTTCGCGGGTACGACCCCGTCCGCGACGACATCGATACGCTCCAACCCGGCCAGAGCGGGCGGCAGTTGGTCGTCCGGGCCGGCCAGTACCACGGTCGACTCGCTGTCGCCGACGATGTGGGTCAGCTCGCGCTCGCCCGTCTTCGGGTTGAGCGGCACCGCCGGTACGCCCGCGACCAGCGCCGCCACCACGCCGACCACGGTCTCCAAAGTCGGCGTCGCCCAGACCGCGACCCGCCCCGCGTCGGCGATCCGGCGGGCCAACGCGCCTGCGGAGCCCGCCAGTTCGGCGTACGTCAGCGCGTGATCGCCGAAGCGGACCGCCTCCCGGGGCTCGGCGGCGTACAGACGGGGCAGAAGAGGGGACACGTACGGGACTCCTCGGTGTCGGCGGCGCGGGCGGGGCCCGGACCGTGCCGTGCCGGGTCCTGACCCGGCACGGCGCCGTCCGGACGCATGATCCGCATCCTGCCGTACGGATCCCCGCATCCCGCTGGAGCCACCCCAAGCGTGAGCACTGTCACGGCAGGGGGAGCGCGACCTTCACGGCGTACAGGGCGACGAGGCCGTACCCGGCGCGGAAGGTCCAGGCCCGGGCGGCCGGGGAGATCCGTGCGCCCGCGAAGCCGCTCGCGGCCACCAGGAACTGCTGCCACAGGAAGGAGGCCGCGAAGACCCCCGCCACGAACACCGCGCCCGCCGTGCCGCCGCTGAGGGAGGAGCCCCGCGCGGTGGTCAGCGCGGCGAAGTAGAGGGCGGTGGTCGGGTTGATGAGGGTGAGCGCCGTGAACCGGGCGAAGGTACGGGCCGGGCCGGCCGGTGCCGTGTGCGCCGCTTCCGGGCCCACGGGGCCGGCCGGTGCCGTGTGCGCGTCCCGCGCCGGGCTCGACGGGGAGCTTGGAGCCCCGTCCGCTTTCCGTGCCGGGCTCGGCGGGGAGCTTGGAGCCCCGTCCGCTTTCCGTGCCGGGCTCGGCGGGGAGCTTGGAGCGCCGCCCGCTTTCCGTGCCGGGCTCGGCGGGGAGCTTGGAGCCTCGCCCGCTTTCCGCGTCGGGCTCGGCGGGGAGCTTGGAGCGCCGCCCGCTTTCCGCGCCGGGCGCCGTGACACCCACAGGCCGTGGCCCGCGATGGCGGCGAGCACCAGGGCCGAGACCAGGCGCACCCAGGCCTCCACACCGGACAGCGCGGCGGCCACCAGGGGGCCGAGCGCCGTCGCGAGCGCCGCGTAGACCAGGTCGACCGTGGCGACGGCCGCCGCCGCGGCCATCGCGCCGCGCCGCTCGCGCATGCCCTCCTGGATCAGCAGCACCCCGACCGCGCCCACCGGCACGGCCACCCCGAGGCCCGCCGCCGCACCCGCCATCGCCGTGGCCCACAGCTCGCTCATGGCCTCACTGTGGAGGCCGGGGCATGCCGGACGCAGCTCATTTTCCCCGCCCACCGCCGCCCCCGGCCACGGGTGGCGGCTAGGGGAGCGGCGCCTGCCAGGTGAGGGTGGTGCCGCGGATGCCGTCGTCGCGCATGCCGTTGTCGACGACGGTGAGCCGCACCCCGGGCCGCCCGTCGGGGAGTTCGGCACCCGCGTCCACCACCACGCGCACCGAGGACACCCCGGCCCGGCGGTGCGCCGCGGCGAGCGCGCCGCGCAGGGTGGCGACGAGCTGGGCGTCCACCGGCTCACCGACCAGGGTGTCGACCGCGCCCTCGAAACGCACCGAGGGCCGGAAGCCGAGCAGCGCGCCCGCGCCGGCGGTCTCGCGCAGCACCCGGCCGCGCAGGGTGGTCGGGGCGTCGGCGGGCGGCTGCTGGAGGGCGAAGATCGCGGTGCGCACCTCCTGGATGGTGGAGTCGAGCTCGTCGACGGCCCGGGTCAGCATCTCGTCGGTGTCGTCGGCCGCGGCCTTCTCCGCCCGGCGCCGGGTGGACTCCAGCATCATCTCGGTGGCGAACAGGCGCTGGACGACCAGGTCGTGGAGGTCGCGGGCGATCCGGTCGCGGTCCTCGTACACGGCGAGCTGCTCACGGTTGTGCTGCGCGTCGGCGAGGACCAGGGCGAGCGCCGCCTGCGAGGCGAACTGGGCGGCGAGCAGCCGGTCGACGGCGGTGTACGGGCGGGCGCCGCGCCGCCGGGGCAGCGCGAGCGTGCCGATCAGCTTGCCGCCGCTCTGCAACGGCAGCATCATGCTCGGCCCGAACCGGCTGCGCACATGCGTGGTCATCCGGGGATCGGTCGCCGAATCCTCCAGGAACACCGGCTCCCCGCCCAGGAGTTGGACCAGGACCGGCGAGCCGGGCTCGATAGTCGTGCCCACGATGTCGTCGGGGTCGTCCGGCGCGGAGGCCGCGACGATCTCCATGCCGCCGGCCGCGGTGGGCTGGAGCACCACCCCGGCCGCCGCGTCCGCGAGCAGCCGGGCCCGTTCGGCGACCTTCATCAGGGCGTCCGCCGCGGTCTCGCCGGTGAGCAGGGAGGTGGTGACGGCCGCCGCACCCTCGATCCAGCGCTCCCGCACCCGTACGGTCTCGTACAGGCGGGCGTTGCCGATGGCGATGCCGGCCTGCGCGGCGAGCACCCGCAGCAGCGCCAGGTCCTCCTCGGTGAAGGGGCCGCCGCGCTTCTCGGTGAGGTAGAGGTTGCCGAAGACCTGGGTGTGCACCCGGATCGGTACGCCCAAGAACGAGCGCATCGGGGGGTGGCCGGGCGGCAGGTCGGCGGAGCGGGGGTCGGTGCGCCGGTCGTCGAGGCGCAGCGGTCTCGGGTCCTGGATGAGGGCGCCGAGCAGCCCGGTGTGGCCGTCGGGCAGCGAGGCGATCCGTTCGCGCTCGGCGTCGGTGAGGCCGGTGGTGAACAGGTCGGTGAGCCGCCCGCGTTCGGGGTCGATCACCCCGAGCGCCCCGTACCGGGCGTCGGTCAGCTCGGCCGCGGACTCCACGATGTGCTGGAGCGTGGTGCGCAGCTCGAGATCCGTCCCGACCGCGAGCACGGCCTCCAGGAGCATGGGCAGCCGGGGCGCGACGGTCGAGTCCTCGGGGGTGGCCGGGTTCGGGGCCGTCGAGTCCTCGGGGGTGGCCGGACTTGGGGCCGTCGAGTCCTTGGGGGTGGCCGGGTTCGAGGCGGTCGAGTCCTTGGGGGTGGCCGGACTCGGGGCGGTCGAGTCCTTGGGGGTGGCCGGACTCGGGGCGGTCGAGTCCTTGGGGGTGGCCGGACTCGGGGCGGTCGAGTCCTTGGGGGTGGCCGGGTTCGAGGCCGTCGCGGCCTCGGGGGAGGGACGGTTCGGGCGGCGCGGGGCCCTGCGGTCCGTGCCCTCGGGGGTGGGGGCGGACCGCTCCGCGCCGCCCGGCCGCGCGGTCGTCGGGCGGCGCGGGCCTCCCGGCTCCGCACCGCCCAACCCCTCCGCTTCAGTCATCCTTCGAGGATCCCTCACCCCGGCCGCCGGCCCCGGCAGACACGGTTGTCGTGCCGGTCACTCGGCCATCGGGGCGAGCGCCATCGGCTGGATCGTCCCCTCCAGCATCGAGCCGAGGCCCAGGATCGCGCAGACGTCGGGCCGTTCGGCGATGTGGACCGGCATGCCCGTGGAGTCGCGCAGCATCTGGTCGAGGCCCGGGAGCAGGGCGCTGCCGCCGACCATCATGATGCCCCGCTCGGCGAGGTCGGCGACCAGGTCGGGCGGGCACTCGCGGAGCACCTTGCCGATGCCGTCGAGCACGGCGGTCAGGGGGGTGTGGATGGCGTTGCGCACGGCGGCCGTGTCGACCAGGACCGAACGGGCCAGACCGGTCGCGACGTCGCGCCCGTGGATCTCGGTGGACGCGGGCCCCTGCGGGGTGAGGCCGTTGCCCCGGAGCGCGAGTTGCAGGGGGCGCACGGACTGGCTGGGCAGCATCAGTTCGTGCTGGTGGCGCAGGTGCTGGATGACCGCGTGGTCGATGGCCTCGCCGCCGACGGGGATGCGGACGGCCGTCACGATGGCGCCGAGCGAGAGGACGGCGATCTGGGTCGTGGCGGCCCCGCACACCATGATCATGGTGGCGGTGGGCTGCTCCACCGGGAGCCCGCAGCCGACGGCGGCCGCGATCAGGGTGTCGACCAGCTCGACCCGGCGGGCGCCGAGGCCCACCAGGGTCTCCATCGCGGCGCGCTGCGCCAGCGGGTCGCTGTCGTGCGGGGTGCAGGCGGCGGCGCGCAGCCTCGGCTTGCGGCGCAACTGGCGGCGGAGCTTCTCGCCCAGGAGGTGGCGCAGCATGCGCTGGGCCATCTCGATGTCGACGACGGTGCCGCCGGACACCGGGCGGGCCACCCGGATGTAGTCGGGCGTGCGGCCCGTCATCTGTTCGGCGAAGGCGCCGACGGCGATGAGCGCGCCGGTGCGGGTGTTGACGGCGGCCACGCTCGGCTCGTCGACGACGAGTCCGGCTCCCTTGACGTAGACCCGGGTTCTCGCGGCCCCGAGGTCGACGGCAACATGGCAACGGCGCAACTGCTCAAGACTGACGGTCACGGCAGATCCTCCCGAGAGCGGTACTTAGTTCGCATCATGCGACCGCGCGGGGGCCGACGCGCGCTGGGATCCGCCGGTAGGGGACATACGAGCTGACGATCAGCCAGAAAGAGGACACCGCGCAGGCCGAAGCCGGCTCGGGGCCCCGCCCGGCGGCGGGACGAGCGCCTCCCTCGGCCCCCCTCCGCCTTGCCTCCGCCTCCGCCTTCCCGCCTTGCCTCCGTTCCGCCTCCGCCTTCCGTCAACCCTCTGGGATTCCGCCTCCTCCGCCTTCCGCCTCCCCTCCCCCTCAGGGCAGCAGTCGCTGGAACAGCCCCCAGGTGAACTCCGCGACGCGGGTCCCGCCGCCGGGCAGGGTGATGGCCAGTTGCCAGCGCGTCGGTGCCGAGCCCTCCATGGGGCGGGCCGGCGGGAAGGCGCGGGCCGCCTCGTCCACCGTGCACGACCAGGGCCGCAGATCGTCCTCCCCGTGCAGCTCGGGGCCCGCCGTGCCCGGGGCCCTGATCAGCCACTCGTTCCACACCGCGCCCCCGGGCCCGGCCAGCACCTCGAACCGGAGCTCCGGCCAGAGCGGCACCGGCCACAGATGGGCCTCGCAGTCCAGGTCCCCGATCCGGCGCGGCAGCACCGCCTCGGGCGCCCCGAGCACCGAGCGGTAGCGGGACAGCGCGCCGCGCGAGCGGGCCGAGCGCACCATCGCCTGCCAGCGTCTGTTGGCCTCGCGCATCTGCGCCACGGACGCGCCCAGCTCCTGCCGGGCGTCCTCGACGAGCCCGGGCTGGTGGTCGGACATCCGCCGCAGCAGCACCAGTTGGAAGTCCAGCGGACCGAACGGCCGCGTCACGATTTCCGTCATGACGTCCATCCTGCCCGGCCCCACTGACAACGCCCCGGTCCATGGCGATTCGTCACGCGGCCACGCCAGGGAGGCGGTCGTTCCGCACAAGATCCACACATCTCCGGCCCCTTTTGTTGCCCGGCCGCCGCATAGCCTCCCTGGGCCATGGATTACTGCCACTCCTGCCGACGGCACCTCAACGGCGCACTGGCCTGCGCCGGTTGCGGAACACCCGTGGAGGCGCTGGCGCCCGCGCCCGACGACGAGCTCCTGGTGTACGCCGGTGCTCCCACCGGCGTCGCGGAGGTGCTCGCGCCGCCCGGTCACCGTCGTGCCCGCAAAGGCCGCCGGGCCCGGCGCAAGCGGGGCAAGGTGATCCTGTTCGGCTCGGCCGGTCTGGTGCTGGTGGCCGGGGCGGTGGGCTTCGTGCAGATGGCGATGGAGCCGCCCGTCGACGACCGGGCCTCCTCCGTGCAGGAGGACCAGACGATCTCCGACCCCCAGCCGCTGCCGTCGGGCAGCGCGGCCGGGGTGCCCTCGAAGCCGACGGCGAGGCCGGTGTCCTCCAAGGGGCACGGCCGGGGCTCGGGCCCGGCCGCCGGGCCGGCCACCGGGGTCCTCGCGCCCGGCGGGAGTACGAGCGAACCGCCCCGCAGCGGCGCCTCGCCGAAGACGTCGTCCTCGGCCACCCCCGGCGCCGGGCCCTCCTCCTCCGTACCGACGGATCCGGCCTCGCCGGGGGCCACCGACTCACCCGGGCCGGGCGAGCCCAGCCACTCCGAACAGCCCCCGCCCCCGCCCCCACCGCCGGCCCCGTCCCCGACCAAAACCTGCCATCGATTCCTGTGGTGGTGTACCTGAGCGCGGCGCGTCCGTTCGCCGCGCGCCCTGGGCCGCTTCACGCGCCGGGGCAGCCGGCATCCTTCTGATCGCCCGCCATCCGGCGAGCCCGCATCCGGCAAGCCCGCATCCGGTAAGTCCGCACGCGTTCAGCCCACACCCGTTCAGCCGCGCAGCCGCTCTCAGTCGCCCAGCATCCTTTTGAGCAGATCCCGCAGCACCGTCCGCTCCCGTGTCGACAGCTCGGCCAGCGGTTCCCTCGCGAAGTTCAGGGAGCCGCGCAGATCGGCGGCGGTCGCCAGGCCCTCCTCGGTGGGGGCCGCCAGTTTGACGCGGCGGTCCACCGGGTCGGGGCGGCGCTCCACCAGGCCCCGCGCTTCGAGGCGGTCGACGATGCCGGTGATGTTGGACGGTTCGCACTTCAGCTTCTGGGCGATCCGTCGCATCGGCATCGGCTCCAGGGAGAGCAGCCCGAGGACCCGGGCCTGCGCGCCGGTGAGGGAGTGCTCGGCGGCGGCCCGCTCGTACTCCTCGTGGTAGCGGGCGACGATGGTGCCGATCAGCTCGATCACTTCGAGGCTCAGGGGATCCGTTCGAGGGGCCATGATCCGAAGCCTACCGAGTTACTTGACAATCTCAAATATCGGGGAGCATTGTTCTTTCAGTACCTGAAGTATCGATCAGCATTGCTCGCAGGAGGACGCACCCCATGGCCACCTCGTCCGCACTCCCCGCCACCAGCCGTGAATGGCACCTCGTCGCCCGCCCGAACGGCTGGCCCGTGCCGTCCGACTTCGCGCTGCGGGAGACCCCCGTCGCCGAGCCGGCGGCCGGCCGCATCCTGGTCCGCAACCTCTTCATGTCGGTCGACCCGTACATGCGCGGCCGTATGAACGACGTGAAGTCCTACGTCCCGCCGTTCCAGCTGGAGCGGCCGATGGACGGTGGCGCGGTCGGCGAGGTCATCGCCTCGAACGACGACAGGTTCGCCGTCGGCGACCAGGTCCTGCACGGGCTCGGCTGGCGCGAGTACGCCGACGTCGATGCCCAGCACGCCACCAAGGTGGACGGCGAGCTCGCCCCGCTCTCCGCCTACCTCGGCGTTCTCGGCATGCCGGGCCTCACCGCGTACGCGGGCCTCCTGGAGGTCGCCTCCTTCAAGGAGGGCGACGCGGTGTTCGTCTCCGGCGCGGCCGGCGCCGTGGGCAGCCAGGTCGGCCAGATCGCCCGGCTCAAGGGCGCCTCGCGGGTCATCGGCTCGGCCGGCTCCGACGAGAAGGTCAAGTGGCTGGTGGAGGAGCTCGGCTTCGACGCCGCCTTCAACTACAAGAAGGGCCCGGTCCTCGACCAGCTGCGCGCGGCCGCCCCCGACGGTATCGACGTGTACTTCGACAACGTCGGCGGCGAGCACCTGGAGGCGGCGATCTCCACCCTCAACGTGCACGGCCGTGCCACCATCTGCGGCATGATCGCGGGCTACAACGACACCGAGCCCACCCCCGGCCCGCGCAACATGGCGATGGTCATCGGCAAGCGGCTGCGGCTCCAGGGCGTCCTGGTCGGCGACCACTACGGCATGCAGCAGCAGTTCGTCGGCGAGGTCGCCGGCTGGCTGGCGTCGGGCGAGCTCAAGTACAGCGAGACCGTCGTGGACGGCATCGAGAACGGCGTCGACGCCTTCCTCGGCATGCTGCGCGGCGCGAACACCGGAAAGATGGTCGTCTCGCTCGACAAGTAGTCCTCGGGCCTCCCGCCCGTAGGTACTCCCCGGGCCTCCCGCCCGTAGGTACTCCCCGGGCCTCCCGCCCGTAGGTACTCCCCGGGCCTCCCGCCCGTAGGTACTCCCCGGGCCTCCCGCCCGTAGGCACTCCCCGTGCATCCCGCCGTAGGCACTCCCCGGGGGCGCGCTCGGTGAGCGGCGCCCCCGGGGAGTGCGCTCCTGCGCACTTCCTGGGTAGGCGGTGAGTGACCCATCGCACACTCCGCCTCACGGTTTCCGCGATCCGATAAGGTTTTTCCACATCCCGGCGGCCGTGAGGCGCGAGCGGCCGCGTACCCAGGAGGAGCACCCCAGCATGTCCATTCAGAAGTCCGAGGTCCTCTACACCGCCGTCGCCACCGCCGAGAACGGCCGTGACGGTCGCGTCTCCACCGACGACGGCCGGCTGGACGTCGTCGTCAACCCGCCGAAGGAGATGGGCGGCAGTGGCGCGGGCACCAACCCCGAGCAGCTCTTCGCCGCCGGCTACAGCGCCTGCTTCCAGGGCGCCCTCGGCGTCGTCGCGCGCAACGAGAAGGCCGACATATCCGGCTCGACCGTCACCGCGCACGTCGGCATCGGCAAGAACGACGACGGCTTCGGTATCTACGTCGAGATCACCGCGACCATCCCCAACGTGGACCGCGCCACCGCGCAGGACCTCATCGAGAAGGCCCACCAGGTCTGCCCGTACTCCAAGGCGACCCGCGGCAACATCACGGTGAACCTCGCCGTCGCGTAACCGGCACCTCGAAGGACCGCGCCCCCGCGGCGCGGTCCTTTGCCATGCTGGGCCGCATGACCTTCCCCGAGACAGTCCCGTACGACCACGGCATGCTCGACACCGGTGACGGCAACCTCGTCCACTGGGAAGTGTGCGGAAACCCCGGGGGAAAGCCCGCCGTCGTGGTGCACGGCGGTCCGGGCTCCGGGGCGGGTCCTTCCTGGCGCCGCTTCTTCGACCCGGCGCGCTACCGCGTGGTCCTCTTCGACCAGCGGGGCTGCGGCCGCTCCACACCGTCCGCGGGCGAGGCGACGACCGGCCTCGCCACCAACACCACCCACCATCTGATGGCGGACATGGAGCAGGTGCGCGAGCACCTCGGCATAGCCAAGTGGCTGGTGTTCGGCGGCTCTTGGGGATCCACGCTCGGCCTGGCGTACACGCAGGCGCACCCGGACCGGGTCAGCGAGGTCGTCCTCTTCTCGATCGTGACGACCAGCCGCGCCGAAGTGGACTGGATCACCGAGGGGGTCAGGGTCCACTTCCCCGAGGCGTGGGCCGAGTTCCGCGACGCGGCGCGCCCCGGCGAGGGCGAGCGGCTCGTCGACGCGTACGCCCGGCTGCTCGCCGACCCCGATCCGGCCGTACGCGAGGAGGCCGCCCGGAACTGGTGCCGCTGGGAGGACACCCATGTGCGGGAACCGGGGGCGCGGCTGCCCGGGCACTTCGGCGACTCGCGGTACGCCGACCCCGCCTTCCGGATGACCTTCGCCCGGCTCGTCACCCACTACTGGCGCCACGCGGCATGGCTCGAAGAAGGTCAACTCCTCGATGGCGCACGCGAGTTGGGCAGGATTCCCGGCGTGCTGATCACCGGTGGGCAGGACCTCAGCTCACCGCCCGACCCGGCCCGCGCCCTCGCGGACCGCTGGCCGGGCTGTGAACTGCTGGTGATCGACGACGCGGGCCACGGCCTGGGCCACGCGAGCATGAGCGCGGCCGCCCAGGACGCGCTCGACCGGTTCGCCCGCTACTGAGCGAGGGCCGCGTTGTAGACCGCGCGCGCGAGCCGCTCGTTCTCCGGCGCGGCGCCACCCGGGAAGGCGGACCGGCGCCGGGTGTAGCCGTAGGCGAGGCCCGAGCGCGGGTCGCCGAAGGCGAGCGACCCGGCGGCGCCGCTGTGCCCGAAGGTGTCCGCGCCCAGCGACGGGTAGCCGACACCGACCGCCTCGAAGCCGAGGGCGAAGGCCGTCGGGACACCCACGACCAGATCGGTGCCGAAGGAGTGGACACGGGCGAACTCGGCGACGGTCTCCGGCTTCAGAAGCGGGCCCTGGCCGTTGAAGTCGCCGAGGACCGCCGCGTACAACCCGGCGATGCCGCGCGCGTTGCCCGTGCCGCCGATGGAGGCGGGGCTCTTGGTGAGCGAGGCCGGGGAGTTGACGAAGTCCACCAGGTCGAAGGACGGGTCCGCGCTCCTGTTGAACGCGATCGCCAAACGGTTGTAGCGCCCGCTCGCCCGTGCGGCGAGCGCGGCCCGCTGCTCGGGCGTCGGCAGCATCGGCAGCACATCGCGGTGGCGGGCCCGCTCGGCCTCGGGCAGGCCGAGGAAGAAGTCCAGGCCGTACGGGGCGCGTACGCGCTCCTCGAAGATCTCCTGGATGGTGCGGCCGGTGACCCGCCGCACCACCTCGCCGGTGAGCGCGCCGATCGCCAGCGCGTGGTAGCCGTGGCCCGCGCCGGGCTGCCAGAACGGCCGCTGGGCGGCGAGCCGTTCGGCGATCACCGGGTCGTCGGCCAGCTCCTCGCCGCTGAATCCGGTGTCCGAACCGATGACGCCGGAGCGGTGCGACAAGAGTTCGCGCAGGGTCACCGCGCCCTTGCCGGCGGCCGCGAACTCGGGCCAGTAGTGGGCGACTTCGCGGTCCAGGTCGAGGACGCCGTCCTGGACGAGCAGCGCCACCACCAGATGGGCGGCGCCCTTGGTGACCGAGATGACGCCGGTCAGCGACTCCCCGGTGACGTCCCCGGCCCACAGATCGACGACGAGACGGCCGTCCTTGTACGCCGCGAGCTGGGCCGCCGGGTCGTGCTGCTCACCGCCGACGAACGCCGCGAACTCCTCGCGCACGCTCTCGTACCCCTCGGCCACGGTGCCGTGCACTCCGTCGCCTCTGGTCGTGTCCTCGTCGTCGCTGGCCGGCGTGTGGGTGGTGAGGTCGCTCGACATGGTGGGTCCCCCCTGGGATCGATGCTGGTGACGTACGCAACCTCAGGGTTAGCGCTTTCCATTCCTTCAGTACGGAAGATGGGTGGAGGCGGCTTGAATCGACTGGTCGGCGGCCGGATAGGGTCGGTGCCATGCGTGATCTAGGGGCGGGCTTCGGATATCTGGTCAAGGGACAGCGGTGGGCCGCCGGACACGGCAGGTCGCTCGGCGTCGGGCTGCTGCCCGGCATCATCACGCTGGTCCTGTACGTGGGGGCGCTGGTCGGACTCGCCTATGGCGCGGACGACTTCGTCGGCTGGGCGACCCCGTTCGCCGACGACTGGTCCTCGCCCTGGCTCGGCCTGTTCCGCGGCTGTCTGACCGCGCTGGTCTTCGCGCTCGGCCTCTTCCTCGCCGTGATCTCCTTCACCGCCGTGACCCTGCTCGTCGGCCAGCCCTTCTACGAGAAGCTCTCCGCGGACGTCGACCGGGCCGAGAGCGGCGGCGCGGCCCCCGAGTCGGGCCTCTCGCTGGGGCGCGAACTGTGGATCTCCGCCCGCGACTCCCTGCGCATCCTCGTCAGGGTCGCGTGCTACGGCGTTCTGCTCTTCGCGCTCGGCTTCGTGCCGGTGATCGGCCAGAGCGTCATTCCGGCCATCGGCTTCTGCGTCACCGGCTTCTTCCTCACCGAGGAGCTGACGGCGGTCGCCCTGCAACGCCGGGGCATGGAACTGCGGCCCCGCCTGGCGCTGCTGCGCTCGCGCCGCCTGCTGACCCTGGGCTTCGGCGTGCCGCTCGCCGTCGCCTTCGTCGTCCCGCTGGTCGCCGTCTTCCTGATGCCGGGAGCGGTCGCGGGCGCCACGCTGATGGTGCGGGACCTGCTCGACGAGCCGGACGCGGACGACGCCCCGCGGAACCCGGACACGGCGAACGGCGACGGCGACACCCCGGCGCCGGCCCCGCCCGCCCTCTGAACCGCCGGGGTGCCGCGGCCCGTCGTCACCTGGCGGCGACGTCGTCCATCAACTCATGCGCGGAAAGGCGCAGTTGGGCCAGAAAGGCGGACGTGGCCGGGGAGTGGCCGAGGCCGCGCGGGGTCGCCGCGTAGACCGCGCGGTGGGGCACGTCCTCGGGATGCACCGTGGCCAGCGTGATGTCGGCGCGTACGGAATCGGCGGCGAGCGCCGGGAGCAGGGTCACCCCGAGGCCCGCCGCGACGAAGCCCTGCTTGGCGATCCAGTCCTGGACGACATACGCGGTACGCGGCCGAAAGCCCGCCTCGGCGGCGGAGCGCAGCAGGGTGTCCTCGGGGCGCGCCGACCCGGCCACCCACTCCTCGTCGGCGAGCTCGGACAGCCTCAACTGCCCTCTGCCCGCGAGCCGATGGCCCTTCGGCAGGGCGACGTACATGGGCTCGTCGAGCAGATGGTGCAGGGTGCAGCCGTCCAGGGCCTGGCCCGCCGTGTCGCTGACCACGGCCACATCGAGGTCCCCGGCCGCCAGCAGCCGCAGGTGCTTGGCGGAAGGGCCTTCCGTGCGGGCCACGCTGACCCCCGGCCGCAGCGCGCGGAACGCGGCGAGGGCGCGGGGGAGCAGCGCCGCGTCGGCCGTCGCGAACGCGCCGATGCGCAGCAGTCCGCCGTCCAGGGTGCGCAGTGCATCGAGTTCCGCGCGGGCCGTCGCGAGCCGGTCGCGCACCGCCTCGGCGTGCGGGAGCAGCACCCGTCCGGCCTCGGTGAGCCGGACGCCCCGGGGCAGCCGGTCGAAAAGCCGCGTCCCCAACTCCGCCTCCAGGGACTGCACTTGGCGCGATATCGCCGACTGGGTGTAGCCGAGGGCGGCGGCGGCCGATGTGAAGGAGCGGTCGGCGGCTACCCGCAGGAAGACCTCGTACAAGCTATGCGTGTGCGGCATGGCGTCCATGCTAGACATTCGCTTGTGGCATGGGTGGAGGTCTCATAGCGTCGAAGCCATGACAACGAAGATCGCTTTTCTCGGACTCGGCGGCATGGGTACGCCGATGGCCACCCGGCTGCTCGACGCCGGCCACCCGCTGACCGTCTGGAACCGCACGGCCGCCCGGTCCCAAGGGCTCGCGGCCCGGGGTGCGGCCGTCGCCGCCACTCCCGGCGACGCGGTCCGCTCGGCCGATGTCGTCATCAGCATGCTCGCGGACCCGGGGGCCGTGGCCGAGGTCGCGGCCGCCGCGGCGCCCCGACTGCGGCCGGGCACCCACTGGATCGAGATGTCGACGATCGGGCCCGACGCCGTGCGGGACCTCGCCGAACGCCTGCCGACGGGCGTGACACTCCTGGACGCGCCCGTGCTCGGCAGCGTCGACAAGGCGGCCACGGGTGAGCTGGGCATCCTGGTGGGGGGCGACGCGGACGGCGTCGAGAAGGTGCTCGGCGTGCTGGGTACCGTGACGCGCTGCGGTCCGCCCGGCTCGGCCGCCGCGCTCAAGCTGGTGGTCAACACGGCCCTCATCGGCGGGGTGGTCGTCGTCGCCGAGGCGCTCGCCCTCGCCGGCCGCCTCGGCGTCCCGGCCGCGACGGCCGAACAGGCCCTGCTGGCAAGCGCGGTGGGCGGCGCCGCGCGGCGGGCCCTGGCGACCGAGGCGGCCTTCCCCACCGCGCTCGCCGCCAAGGACCTCCACCTCGCCACCGCGACGGCGCCCCTCCCGGTGCTCGCCGCGGTCCTCGACCGGCTCGGCGCCCACCCCGACCTCGCGGCACACGACCTCGCCCGCGCCGCGGACCGCATCCGCGCCGGGGGGTGAGCCCGCTAGGCGCCCGGTCGGCTCGCCTTAGCGCGCGGCCACCCGGACGATCGCCCGTATCTGGGCCACGATGTCCAGGCGGTTGCGCACGAACTGGGGGTCCGTCACCGAACCCGTCGCCGGATCGGTGTTGTCGGGGCCGAACTGAAGCACCGGGGTGTGCACATGGCCGCCCGGGATGGTGAGCCCCAGGCGGTCGCGGAGCAGGGTGGCCCGGTAGGCGATCTCGTTGGAGAGGTAGTCGCCGCCGCCGCCGGCCCGCGCGGTCGAGCCGGGCGTCGGCCCGTCGGGGCGGTCCACCGGGTCCGTCGACCCGGCCGGGATCTCGGTGACGTCGGTGTGGTCGTACACCGGGAAGCGGCCGGTCGCGTGCGCCACGATGTCCTGGTACGGGAGTGTCGTGCGGGTCCACTGGGGCTGTGACGCCGGATCGCTCACCGGGACCGGGCCGGTGCTGGAGGCGTTGTCGTTGTCCGGGAAGCCGCCCCGCCAGGCCCCGTTGAACCGCTCCACGTCGATACGGCCGACGCGGCCCTGGCTCACCGTGGTGAAGGCGTCCACCTTCGGCAGCACCGGCGTCAGGGCCCGCTCGACCGCCCCGTCCGCGAAGTCCTGCCAGCGCACCGGGAACGTCATGGTCTCGATCCGCGCGAGCTGCCCGTCGGCGGTCCGGATCCAGGTGCCGTCCAGGGCCAGCGCGGTCGCCCCCGAGGGGTTGCTGATCCGGATGTCGCGGTCGAGTGTGAACGGGTCGAAGCCGGTCAGCAGGATCCGCTTGCAGCCGGCGCCGCCGGGGTAGTCGACGCCGGTCTGTCCGCGCGAGGTCTGTTCCAGACGGTCCAGGAGCGCGGCGCGGTTCTCCTGGGTGAGGGTGAACCGGGGCTGCCAGAGCCGCAGTTCACGGGTGAGGCCGAGCCTGGCCCAGTACAGCGGGCGGTCGTCGTCGCGGCTCAGGTCGCCGCCGGCGGGGCCCCTGCCCTGCACCCGGTCCACCGCGCGCCGCCACAGCCCGCTCCCCTCGCGCTCGACCAGGCGCCGCGCCGCGTCGTAGGAGCGGGCGCCGGCCAGCTCGCGGGCGAACTCCGGGGCCACATCGGCGAATCCGGCGCGCTTCAGAATCTCCTGGGCCGCCGGCTGGTCCAGCCGCTGCTCCTCCACGGTCGCCGGCCCGGCCCCGGCGGCCGCCTGCGCGGGGGCCGGGGCGAGCAGCGTGCAGAACGTCATCGCCGCCAGCGCACAGCCGAGCCGCGCCACCCGTACATGTCGTCGCACCACAGATCCTTCCGTCGAAGTCCGGTGGCGCCCAGTATTCGCAAGGAAGTCCCGTGTGAACAGGGGGACTTATGAGCCGTCCGAGCCGTACAGAAGCGTCATGAAATCGCGGAAGGCGCCGGCCATGTCGACCGCGTCCGGGTCGAGCAGCCACTGGAACTGGAGGCCGTCCATCACCGCCGTGAGCAGCGGCGCGGCCCGCTCGGGGGTGAGGCCGCCGGGCAGCCGGTCGCCGAACTCGGCGCGCAGCACCCCCACCATCTCCCGGCGCACCTGGGCGTAGCGGCCGGTGAAGAAGGGCCGGGCCGGGTGCTCCTCGGTCACCGACTCGCCGAGCAGGGCCGAAAAGGTCTGCACGATGCCGGGCCGCATGGCGTTGTACTCGACGAGGGAGGCGAGGAGTTCCAGGCGCCAGCCGTCGGGGGTGGCCCGCCGGCCCCCCGTGTCCCACTGGTCCCGCTCCTCCAGGACGGCCAGGAGGAGCGCCTCCTTGGTGGGGAAGTAGTGCAGCAGGCCCTGCTGGGTGAGGCCGACCCGCTCGGCCACCGCGCCGAGGGAGGAGCCCCGGTAGCCGCGTTCCGCGATGACCTCCAGGGCGGCCCGCAGAATGTCCGCGCGCCGCTCCTCGCTTCTGGCGCTCCTGGTCCTCGCCATGTCCGCCCCGTTTCCTGCCGTCCGTCGATGTTCCGAGAGGACCGTACGGCATTCGATTATCACGGAAAGATAACTAACCCTACCGCTCTACAGGTAAACCGGTCACGATGGTCTCCTCAGCCGACTTCTACGAGGAGGTACGACCGTGGCCGGAGCACCCGTTTCCACCCCCGACTACAGCGAGGCCGTCGAGGCGGCCCTCGGCAAGCTCGACCTGGAGTCCAAGGCCCGGCTGCTCGCCGGGCAGGACATGTGGTCGCTGCCCGCGCTGCCCGAGATCGGCCTCGGCTCCCTGGTGATGTCCGACGGTCCGATCGGGGTGCGCGGGGTCCGCTGGAGCGCGGACGACCCCTCGATCGCGCTGCCCTCGCCGACCGCGCTCGCCGCCACCTGGGACCCGGACCTTGCCCGGCGGGCCGGCACCCTGCTCGCCCAGGAGGCCCGCCGCAAGGGCGTCCACGTCCTGCTCGCGCCCACCGTCAACCTGCACCGCTCACCGCTCGGCGGCCGCCACTTCGAGTGCTACTCCGAGGACCCCTGCCTCACCGGCGAGATCGGCTCCGGTTACGTCAACGGCGTCCAGAGCGGCGGCGTCGGAACCACCGTCAAGCACTTCGTCGCCAACGACGCCGAGACCGACCGCTTCACCGTCGACAACGTGGTGGCCCCCCGCCCCCTGCGCGAGCTCTACCTCGCCCCCTTCGAGACCATCGTCGAAAACGCCCACCCCTGGGGCATCATGTCCGCCTACAACCAGGTCAACGGCACCACCATGACCGAGCACCGCCACCTCCAGAACGAGGTCCTGCGGGGCGAATGGGGCTTCGACGGGTTCATCGTCTCGGACTGGATGGCCGCCCGCTCCACCGTCGGCGACATCCTCGGCGGCCTCGACGTCGCCATGCCGGGACCCCGCACGGTGTACGGGGACGCGCTCGCCGCCGCCGTCCGCAAGGGCGAGGTGGACGAGTCGGCCGTCGACGACGCCGTGCGCAACGTGCTGCGGCTCGCCGCCCGCGTCGGCATCCTCGACGGCGTCAAGCCGGCCGTCACCGAACTCCCCGCCGCCCTCGA
Organism: Streptomyces sp. ASQP_92; assembly: GCF_025399895.1. Classification (GTDB taxonomy): domain Bacteria; phylum Actinomycetota; class Actinomycetes; order Streptomycetales; family Streptomycetaceae; genus Streptomyces. The sequence continues at coordinate 714,996 of NZ_JAODUA010000001.1, forward strand.
CGGCCAGGCCCTCGCCCGCGAGTTGGCCCACCGCTCCTTCGTCCTCGTACGCAACGAAGGCGGCGCCCTGCCCGTCGACGCGGCCCGCGTCGGCACGGTCGCGCTCAGCGGCGCCGCGGCCCGTGACGCCCGGGTGCTCGGCGGTGGCTCCGCGACCGTCTTCCCCGAACACGTCGTCTCCCCGCTCGACGGCCTCACCGCGGCGCTGCCCGCGGGCGCCCTCACCTACACGGTCGGCGCCGACCCGAGTGACGAACTCGCCCCCGCCGACCAGGGGTTCACCCTCCGCGCGGTGTGCCGCGACGCCGCGGGGAACGTCCTGGGCACCGGATCGCTGCCCAGTGGCCAGGTCCAGTGGATCGGCGACGACCTGCCCGCCGGGGTGACCCACCAGGCGCTGCACTCCGTCGAGGTCACCGGCACCTTCATCCCGCGCGAGAGCGGCGAGCACACCTTCGGCACCCGGGGCATCGGCGCGTACACGCTGACCGTCGGCGGGCGCGTCCTGTGGGAGGGCGGCCAGTCGCTGCGGGACGGCGCCGACCCGTTCGAGGCGTTCTTCGGCGCCCCCGCCGAACGCGGCCGCGTCCACCTCACCAAGGGCGAGCCCGTCGAGGTCTCCCTCCTGCACACGACGCCCAAGCCGGCCGACGCCCCGCTGTCGGCCGTGATGTTCTCCCTCACCCACCTCGGCCCGCGGCGCGACGCGGACGAACTGATCGCCGAGGCCGTCGAGGCCGCGCGGGCGGCCGAGCTCGCCGTGGTGGTGGTCGCCACCACCGACCGCGTCGAGTCCGAAGGCTTCGACCGCCGTGATCTGCGCCTGCCCGGACGCCAGGACGACCTCGTCCGCGCGGTCGCCGCCGTCAACCCGCGGACCGTCGTGATCGTCAACTCCGGCTCCCCGGTGGAACTTCCGTGGCGCGAGTCCGTCGCGGCGGTGCTGCTGAGCTGGTTCCCGGGCCAGGAGGGCGGCGCCGCCCTCGCCGACGTACTGCTCGGCCACGCCGAGCCCGGCGGGCGCCTGCCCACCACCTGGCCGGCCGGACTCGCCGACGCCCCCGTCACGGAGGTCCGCCCCACGGACGGCCAACTCCCCTACTCCGAGGGCCTGTTCATCGGATACCGGGCCTACGACCGGGACGGGGTGGCCCCCGCCTACCCCTTCGGGCACGGGCTCGGCTACACCACCTGGGAGTACGAGTCCCTGGAGGTGACGCCCACCCACGCCAAGGTCCGCGTCCGCAACACTGGAGTGCGGGCCGGCCGCGAGACCGTCCAGATCTATCTGGCCCCGGTCGCCGACGCGGTCGAACGTCCCCGGCGCTGGCTCGCCGGGTTCGCCTCCGTTTCGGCGGGAGCGGGCGACGCGGTGGAGGTCGACATCCCGCTGCGCGGGCGGGCGTTCGAGATCTGGGACGAGGCGGAGGGGGTGTGGCGCTTCGTGCCGGGCCAGTACGAGGTGCGGGCGTGCCACTCCCTGGAGGATGTTCGCCTGACGGCGGTGCTGGGGATTTAAGGGGGTTCGGCTCCACCGAGGGGGGTGGCGGGGTGACTCCCGAGACCTTTCGCGCAGTTCCCCGCGCCCCTGAACCCCCTTCGGCGTGCGGGCCGTGCGTTGCTGGTCGCGCAGTTCCCCGCGCCCCTAACCCCTCTCGGCTCTGCGGGCCGTGGTCGCTTTTCGCGCAGTTCCTCGCGCCCCCAGAAACCCGCCTTCGTCCGCGGGGCGTGTGTGGCTGGTCGCGCAGTTCCCCGCGCCCCCAAACCCCGATTCCGTCCGCGGGTCGTGGTCGCTTTTCGCGCAGTTCCTCGCGCCCCCAGAAACCCGCCTTCGTCCGCGGGGCGTGCGTTGCTGGTCGCGCGGTTCCCCGCGCCCCTAACCCCTCTCGATCCTGCGGACCGTGGTCGCTTCTCGCGCAGTTCCCCGCGCCCCTTAGCGGTACTGGTGCTGGCCCGCATCGGGCATTTCAGCCCGTCCGGCGTTTGAGGACGAGCGCCGTTCAGGCGCGAACGGGGTCTGGGGCGGAGCCCCAGGAGGGGCGGAACCATCCAACCCCGGTGCACGGGCGGGTGGGTGGGCGAGGTGCCTGGGGTTTGGGGCGGAGCCCCAGGGGGCCCGGGGCCGTCCAACCCCGCTGCACGGGCGGGTGGGTGGGAAAACGCCCCCCGCGGGGTGGGTCAGCGCGGGGACGTCACGGTGCGGTAGGCGATCTCGGCCAGGCGCGCCTGGCCGTCCCGGCTGGGATGGAACCAGTCCCAGGGGCTGAGCTGCGTACCGCCGAACGCATAGGCGAACACCGCCCCCCCGTCGTACCGGCACCGCCGATCCCGCGCACACACATCCCTGAGCACCTCGTTGTACGCCACGACCCGCTCGTACACCGCCCCCCGCCGCGCCGTCGCCGCCGCCCCCAGATCGTCCGGGTCCACCAGCATCGACTTGCAGATGCCCAGCTTCCAGATCTGCTTGCCCAGCGGGCTGCCCCGCCCCGTCGACCACAGCCGTTTCAGATCGGGCACGCTCGACACGTACACCTGTGAGGTCGGGGACACCGCGCGCAACGTGCGCAGGGACGTCTCGAAGTCCGCGCGGAAGGACGCCACCGGCGTCATGGCCGCCACGTCGTCGCGGCAGGCGTCGTTCGCCCCCGTCATCACCGTGACCAGGCCCGGGTGCTGGGCGGCCGCCCGGTCCATCTGGGCCGGCAGATCGGCCATCCTGGCGCCGGTCTTCGCGTAGTTCCAGCTGTGCGTGGGGGCCGCCGGGCCGAGCAGGCGCGTCGCGAGCGAGTCGACCCCGGCGTCGCTGCCGGTGGCCCAGGACACCTCGGGGCAGTCCGCGAGCACCTGGCAGGCGTCGAAGCCGCGGGTGATCGAGTCACCGATCGCCGCGATCGACGCCGGGCTGCGGTTCCACGCGGGGGAGGGGCTCGGCGACGGCTTCTTGGAGGCGCCCGGGCTCGCCCCCGAGGGGCCCCCGCCGGACCCGCAGCCGGCGGTCAGGGCGAGGGTGGACGCGGCGAGAAGGGCGGCCGCGGCGCGGACGCGACGGCTCCGGCGGCTGTCCTGCATCCCGGGTCCCCCTGCGTGTGTCGGTCGTTGGGCTTTCGCGGGTCCTCGCGAGTGAAAGCTTCGTGTTCTCGGGCGCTCCGACCGACAGTACGACACCCTTGGCACAGCTCCGCGCGGTAGCTTTGGCCCGTCCAGCCAGAGGAACCACGCCAGACGACTCCGGTAAATTACATCACGTCACATACTGTCCCATTTCAGGAGATTCGCTCCCGATGCTGTTTACTGTTGAACCCAGGGGCAGAATGTCAAGTGCTGTCCTGACCGGGAACGGCAGGGGCGCGAGGCCGCTGGGGAAGGCGAACCTCGAACCGCACTGGAGGTCCCGGTGACGACACGTGGAGTTCTCTACGTCCACTCCGCCCCGCGCGCGCTGTGCCCGCACGTCGAATGGGCGGTGGCCGGCGTTCTGGGGGTGCGCGTCCAGCTCGACTGGATCCGCCAGCCCGCCTCGCCCGGCACCTGGAGAGCCGAGTTCTCCTGGCGGGGCGAGCCCGGCACCGCCTCCAAGCTCGCCTCCGCACTGCGCGGCTGGCACCTGCTGCGCTTCGAGGTCACGGCCGAGCCCTGCGCCGGCGCCGAGGGCGAGCGCTACAGCGCCACGCCCGACCTGGGCATCTTTCACGCCGTGACCGGCATCCACGGCGACATCCTGATCCCCGAGGACCGGCTGCGGGCCGCGCTCGCCCGCTCCGCCCAGGGCGAAACCGTCCTGGAGGCCGAGATCGCCAAGCTGCTCGGCAAGCCCTGGGACGACGAACTGGAGCCCTTCCGCTACGCGGGAGAGGGCGCCCCGGTGCGCTGGCTGCACCAGGTCGTCTGAGACACCACCCGCGTATGCGAAAGGGCCCCACCGGATGGTGGGGCCCTTTCAGCCGTCTACGCCGTCTACGGAGCAGCCGTACCGGCCGGCTCAGACCGAGCGGAAGGCGAGCACCACGTTGTGGCCGCCGAAGCCGAACGAGTTGTTGATCGCGGAGATCGAACCCTCGGGCAGCTTGCGCACCTCGCTGCTCACCAGAGCCGGGTCGATCTCGTCGTCGAGCTCCTCGATGTTGATGGTCGGCGGAGCCAGGCGGTGGTACAGCGCGAGAACCGTGGCGACGGTCTCGATGCCGCCCGCGCCGCCGAGGAGGTGGCCGGTCATCGACTTCGTCGCGGAGATCGCGACATGGTCCAGGTCGTCGCCGAGGACCTTGCGCAGCGCCTTGATCTCGGCGATGTCGCCCTGCGGCGTCGAGGTGGCGTGCGCGTTGAGGTGGACCACCTCGGACGGCTTGAGGTCCGTGGAGTCGAGCAGGTTCTGCACCGCGGCGGCGACGCCCCGGCCGGTCGGCTCGGGCTGCGCGATGTGGTGGCTGTCGGCGGACAGGCCCTGGCCGAGCACCTCGCAGTACACCCGGGCTCCGCGCTTGGCGGCGTGCTCGGCGGACTCCAGGACCACCACGCCGGCGCCCTCGCCCAGGACGAAGCCGTCACGGCCCTTGTCGTAGGGGCGCGAGGCGTGCTCGGGGTGGTCGTTGTTCTTGGACATCGCCATCATGTTGGCGAACGCCGCGATGGGCAGCGGGTGGATGGCCGCCTCGGTGCCGCCGGCGACCACGACATCGGCGCGGCCGGTGCGGATCATCTCGACGGCGTACCCGATGGCCTCGGCGCCCGAGGCGCAGGCGGAGACGGGGGTGTGGACGCCAGCCCGGGCGTTCACCTCCAGGCCGACGTTGGCCGAGGGGCCGTTCGGCATCAGCATGGGCACGGTGTGCGGGGAGACGCGGCGTACGCCCTTCTCCTTCAGCACGTCGTACTGGTCGAGCAGGGTGGTGACACCGCCGATGCCCGACGCGATGACCGTGCCGAGCCGCTCGGGCGCGATGCCGGCCTCGTCGCCCGCCGGGGCGGTGAAGCCCGCGTCCGCCCAGGCCTCCTTGGCCGCGATCAGCGCGAACTGCGCCGAGCGGTCCAGCTTGCGGGCCAGCGGGCGGGGCAGCACCTCACCGGGGTCGACCGCGGCCGGGGCCGCGATGCGGACCGGCAGTTCGGCGAAGCGCTCGCCCTCCAGGGGGCGGACACCGGAGCGTCCCGCCAGCAGACCTTCCCAGGTCGAGGCGGTGTCGCCACCCAGCGGTGTGGTTGCGCCGATACCGGTGACGACCACGGTGCGATTGGTCGAGCTCACAGGAAGTTTCTCCACGTGTGTAAGGGACGTGAATCAGCGGCGCCACCGCTGGGTGGCAGCCCGAATTCAGGTCCTGAATCAGGCCTGGTGCTTCAGGATGTAGCCGGCGGCGTCGCCAACGGTCTTCAGGTTCTTGACGTCCTCGTCCGGGATCTTGACGTCGAAGCGCTCTTCGGCGGCGACGACGACCTCGACCATGGACAGCGAGTCGACGTCCAGGTCGTCGGTGAAGGACTTGTCCAGCTGGACGTCCTCGACCGGGATACCAGCGATCTCGTTGACGATCTCGGCGAGACCCTCGAGGATCTCTTCCTGCGTGGCGGCCATGTTGGCGCTCCTTCGGTGTTAATGCTTCGAATTACGGGCTTCCGGAAGATCCGGAGTGCCTAGGGGAGGGTAACGACCGTAGCGGCGTACACGAGACCCGCCCCGAAGCCGATGACGAGCGCGGTGTCGCCGCTCTTCGCCTGTCCGGTCGCCAGGAGCCGCTCCATTGCGAGCGGGATCGAGGCGGCCGAGGTGTTGCCGGTGGTCTCCACGTCACGGGCGACCGTGACATGGTCCGGCAGCTTGAGAGTCTTCACCATCGAGTCGATGATCCGCATGTTGGCCTGGTGCGGAATGAAGACGTCCAGGTCGTCCGGGCTGATTCCGGCCGCGTCCAGCGCCTGCTGGGCGACCTTCGCCATCTCGAACACGGCCCAGCGGAAGACCGCCTGGCCCTCCTGCGTGATCGCGGGGAACTTGCCCGAGCTGTCGTACTCGGTCCACGGCACGGTCTGCTTGATGGTCTCCGACTTGTCGCCCTCCGAACCCCAGATCGTGGGGCCGATGGCCGGCTCGTCCGAGGGTCCCACGACGACCGCGCCCGCGCCGTCGCCGAACAGGAACGCCGTCGCGCGGTCCTGGAGGTCGGTCAGATCGCTGAGCCGCTCCACGCCGATGACCAGGACGTACTTCGCCGAACCCTCGACGATCATGCCCTTGGCCAGGGTCAGACCGTAGCCGAAGCCCGCGCAGCCGGCCGAGATGTCGAAGGCGGCCGCCTTGCCGGTGCCCAGCTTGTCGGCGATCTCGGTGGCCACCGCCGGGGTCTGCTTGAAGTGCGAGACGGTGGAGACGATCACTCCGCCGATCTGGTCGGCCGAGATGCCGGAGTCGGCGATCGCCTTGCCGGAGGCCTCGATGGACATCGCGGCCACGGTCTCCTCGGCGGAGGCCCAGTGCCGGGTGGCGATGCCGGAGCGCGAGCGGATCCACTCGTCGGAGGAGTCGATCGTCTCCAGGATCACCTCATTGGGCACCACGCGCACGGGACGGTAGCCGCCCACGCCCAAGATGCGCGCGTACGGGGCGCCCTGGCTGGGACGGATCTTCGACATGGCTCGGCTCCTTAGGCGGATGCGTGCTCGGCGATGAGCGCGCGAGCCGCGTCGAGGTCGGCGGGGGTCTTCAGGGCGACGGTCTTGACCCCGGGCATCGCGCGCTTGGCGAGCCCGGTCAGGGTGCCGCCCGGGCACAGCTCGACCAGCGCCGTGGCGCCGAGTTCCGTGAAGGTCTCCATGCACAGGTCCCAACGGACCGGATTGGAGACCTGGTTGACCAGGCGGGCCACGATGTCCTGGCCGCTCGCCACGGTCTTGCCGTCCGCGTTGGAGACGTAGGTGAACCGCGGGTCGACCACGGTCAGGGACTCCGCGGCCTCGGCCAGCTCCGCCACGGCCGGCTTCATGTGGTGCGTGTGGAAGGCGCCGGCGACCTTGAGGGCCACCACGCGGCGCACCCCCTCGGGCTTGTCGGCCTCCAGGGCGGCGAGCTGCTCGGCGGTGCCGGCGGCCACGATCTGGCCCGCGCCGTTCACGTTCGCCGGGGTCAGCCCGAGCTTCTCCAGGTGCGGCAGCACGTCGGCGGGCGCGCCGCCGAGCAGCGCGGCCATGCCGGTCGGCGTGATCGCCGCGGCCTGCGCCATGCCGAGCCCGCGCTTGCGGACGAAGCCGAGCGCGGCCTCCTCGGACAGGACGCCCGCGAAGGCGGTGGCGGTGATCTCACCGACGCTGTGCCCGGCCACCGCGCCGGGGGAAACCTCGCCCAGGGCCGAGGCGGACAGCAGACCGGCGGCCACCAGCAGGGGCTGGGCCACGGCGGTGTCGCGGATCGCGTCGGCGTCGGCCTGCGTGCCGTAGTGGACGAGGTCGAGACCGATGGCGTCCGACCACGCGGCGAGCCGGTCGGCGGCGCCGGGAAGGTCGAGCCAAGGAGTCAGGAAGCCGGGCGTCTGAGCGCCTTGGCCGGGAGCGACGAGTACGAGCACTCTCACACTCTCTCTTGTGGACGGCTCCGCACGCCCGTGGGGACAGGGACGAAGAACCGTCGGGGGAATTGTGGGTGTCCGACAAAAGTCTAGGACTGTGAATCTCCGTCGGCCAGACGCCCCAGGATCAGCGCGATCCTCAGCGTGAACGCGGAGCGCACATCGGACGGCGACCACCCGGTGACGTCCGTCACACGTCGGAGCCGGTAGCGAACGGTATTGGGGTGGACGAACAACATCCGGGCCGCGCCCTCAAGGCTGCTCGCCTGCTCCAGATAAACGCTCAAGGTTTCCAGGAGCGCCGAGCCCGCCTCCTCCAGCGGTCTGTAGATCTCCTCCACCAACTGCTCCCGCGCGGCAGGATCGGAGGCGATCGCGCGCTCCGGCAGCAGATCGTCCGCGAGAACCGGCCGGGGAGCGTCCTGCCAGGCCGAACACGCCTTCAGGCCGGCCGCCGCGGCCTGCGCGGACCGGGTTGCCGCCAGCAGGTCCGGCACCACGGGCCCGGCCACCACGGGACCCGCGGCATACGGCCCGATCAGGCCCTTCGCCACCTGGAGGGGGTTGTCGCTGCCGCCCGCGATGACGACCAGGCGGTTGCCGAGCACCCCGGTGAGCACCTGGAGCTTGGTGTGCCGGGCGGCCCGCCGGATCGCCTCCACCGTGAGTTCGCTGTCGCCGTCCGGCGCCGTGCCGAGCACGACGCAGACATGCTCGGGGGAGTTCCAGCCGAGCGCCGCGGCACGGGACACGGCCCCCTCGTCGGCCTCGCCGGACAGCACCGCGTTGACGACCAGGGATTCGAGGCGGGCGTCCCACGCGCCGCGGGCCTCGGCGGCCTGGGCGTACACCTGGGCCGTAGCGAAGGCGATCTCACGGGCGTACACGAGCAGCGCCTCGCGCAGGATGGACTCGTCACCGGGCGCCGCGACCTCCTCGATCGCGGTCTCCATGACCTCGATGGTGGTGCGCACCATCTCGACGGTCTGGCGCAGCGTGATCGCCCGCGTCAGTTCGCGCGGCGCGGTGCCGAAGACGTCGGTCGAGATCGCCTGGGGCGTCTCGGGATGCCGGAACCATTCGGTGAAGGCCGCGATGCCGGCCTGGGCGACCAGACCGATCCAGGAGCGGTTCTCCGGCGGCATCGCCCGGTACCACGGCAGCGTCGCGTCCATGCGGGCGATCGCGTTCGCGGCGAGCCGCCCCGAGGACTGCTCAAGACGCTTCAGGGTCGCGGCATGCGGATGGGCATTCTTCGCGGGGTGTACGGGATCGGGTGCTGGCACGGGGACAAGACTGCCTTATCGGGAACCTCCCCCGCCGGGCCGGGGTGAGGGACGGCGACAAACGGGTGCGGCCGGCGGTGCCGGGTCTACCGTGGTGGGCGTGATTTCAGTCAGGCGCGGCGACGAGCGCTATCCGGGCGGGGACCCGGACGTCGGCATCGAGTCCCTGCACGCCTTCTCCTTCGGCCGGTTCTACGACCCCGACAACCTCCGCTTCGGTCCGGTCCTCGCCTGCAACGAGGAGCGGCTCGCGCCCGGCGCCGGCTTCGACGAGCACCCGCACAGCCACACCGAGATCGTGACGTGGGTGATCGAGGGCGAGCTCACCCACCGCGACTCGGCGGGCCACGCCACGGTGGTGCGCCCCGGCGATGTGCAGTGCCTCAGCTCCGCGGGCGGCGTACGGCACGAGGAGCGCAACGAGGGCACCGCCCCGCTGGTCTTCCTCCAGTTGTGGCTGGCCCCGAAGAAGCCCGGCGGCACCCCCGCCTACGACATCGTGCGCGGCATCGCGGACTCCACGCCCTACGCGGTGCTCGCCGCGGGCGCCCTGCTGCACGTGCGGCGCCTGGCGTCCGGCGAGCGCACCGCCGTGCCGGACGCGCCGGGGGTGTACGTCCATGTCGTACGCGGCCGGGTGGGCCTGGCCCAAGAAGCGCTCGGGCCCGGCGACTCGGCACGGATCACCGGGGCCGCCGGCCTGGAACTGACCGCGTCCGAGGCCGCCGAGGTGCTGCTGTGGGAGATCGGCGCCATGTGAGGCGGGCGTGGGGAGCGCGGCCCGCGCGACGGCGGCTCCGGGGGCTCAGCGCCGGGTGAACTCGGCGAGTACCGCGTCGGTGAAGGCCGGCCACGCCTCGGCCGCCCAGGGGCCGAACGCCCGGTCCGTCAGGGCGACACAGGCCAGGCCCGCGTCCGGGTCGACCCACAGGAACGTACCGGACTGGCCGAAGTGGCCGAAGGTGCGGGGCGAGGACGAACTGCCCGTCCAGTGCGGGGACTTGGCGCCCCGGATCTCGAAGCCCAGGCCCCAGTCGTTGGGGTTCTGGTGGCCGTAGCCGGGCAGCACGCCCTTGAGGCCGGGGTACTGCACATGCGTCGCCTCGGCGGCCGTGGCGGGGTGGATCAGCTGGGGCGCCTGGAGCTCCGCGGCGAAGCGCGCGAGGTCCTCGACGGTCGAGACGCCGTCCTTGGCGGGGGAGCCTTCGAGGGTGCTGGAGGCCATGCCCAGCGGCTCGAACACGGCCTGGCGCACATAGTCGGCGAAGGGGATGCCGGACTGCTTGGCGATGTGGTCGCCGAGGACCTCGAACCCGGCGTTGGAGTACAGCCTCCGGTCGCCGGGCTGCGCCATCGCGCGGTGCTCGTCGAAGGCGAGCCCCGAGGTGTGCGCCAGCAGATGGCGGACGGTGACGCCGGGGGGACCGGCCGGCTCGTCGAGCTCCACCGCCCCCTCCTCGTAGGCGACGAGGGCCGCGTACGCGGCGAGCGGCTTGCTGACGGAGGCCAGCGGGAACCGGTGGGACAGCGGCCCGTAGGTGCCGGCAAGCGTTCCGTCGGCCCGCACCACGGCCGCGGCGGCGGTCGGTACGGGCCAGGTCTCGATGATCCGCAGGCTCTCCATGCGTATGAGCCTAATAGGCCGGAAGCCGTGGCCGGTCCGGGCCCGGGGGGAGCGGTACGGCCCGGGGCGAGCGGCCCGCGCGGCGCGACGGCCCGCCACGACACGGGAAAGGTCACGGACACGGGAAAGGTCACGTCCTACGCTTGCTTGGAGTGCACTCCAAGGTCCTAGCGTGGAGGTCATGACGGTGATCGACAGCACGACGGTGGCGGTGGCGCGGGTCCAGCAGGACCTCTGTTCCACGGAGCCGCCCCATCCACGCCCCGACGGCCAGGACCGATACACGATCAGCGAGGTCGTGGCGTGCACCGGACTCACCGCGCACACCCTCCGCTGGTACGAGCGGATCGGCCTCATGCCGCACGTGGACCGCTCGCACACCGGCCAGCGCCGGTTCACCAACAAGGATTTGGACTGGCTGTCCTTCGTCGGCAAGCTCCGGCTGACCGGGATGCCGGTCGCCGACATGGTCCGCTACGCCGAACTCGTCCGCGAGGGGCAGCACACCTTCGAGGCGCGCCAGGAACTCCTGGAGCAGACCCGGCGCGACGTCATAACGCGCATGGCGGAGCTCCAGGACACCCTCGCCGTACTCGACTACAAGATCGACTTTTATGCGGACGCCCGCAAGGCGTCGGAAAGGGCCTGAACGCCCATGAGCACCAACCCCGTTGAGAAGATCAGCACCGTCCGCCTCGGCACCGAGGGCCCGATGATCGGCGTCCAGGGATTCGGCGCCATGGGCATCAGCGAGTTCTACGGCGACACCGACGAGAGCGCCGCCCGCGACACCCTTGAGGCGACCGTCGAGGCGGGCGTCACCCTCATCGACACCGCCGACATCTACGGCTCCGGGGCCAACGAGGAGTTCCTCGCCCCGTTCCTCGCCGCCCACCGCGACGAGGTGACCCTGGCCACCAAGTTCGCCATCGAGCGCCGCGCCGACGATCCCGCCTACCGGGGCATCAACAACAGCCCCGCCTACATCAAGAAGGCCGTCGAGGCGAGCCTGCGCCGTCTGGGCATCGAGACCATCGACCTCTACTACATGCACCGCCGCAACCCCGAGGTGCCGCTGGCGGAGTCCGTCGGCGCGATGGCCGAACTGGTCACCGAGGGCAAGGTCAAGTACCTGGGCCTGAGCGAGGTCACCGGAGCCGAGCTGCGCGAGGCGCACGCGGTGCACCCGATCACCGCCCTCCAGTCGGAGTGGTCGGTCTTCAGCCGCGACGTCGAGCGCAGCGCCGTGCCGGCCGCCGCCGAACTCGGTGTCACTTTCGTGCCGTACTCGCCGCTCGGCCGGGGCTTCCTCACCGGTGCCTTCGCCGACGCGGGCAAGGAGCTGAGCAAGGGCGACTTCCGCCAGTTCCAGCCCCGTTTCACCGGCGACAACGCCGCGGCCAACGCCGCCCTGCTCGAACCCCTGCACAAGATCGCGGCGGCGCACGGCGCGACGACCGCCCAGATCGCCCTCGCCTGGGTGCAGCAGCGGGCCCAGGTGCACGGCCTGACGGTGGTGCCGATCCCCGGCACCCGCAAGCGCAGCCGCCTCCTGGAGAACACCGGCGCGACCCGCATCACGCTGAGCGCCGAGGAGCTGGCCCTGCTCGAACCCATCGCGGGGCGGGTCGCGGGCGACCGCTACCCCGACATGTCCTCGACTTCGGCGGCCCGCGAGCAGTAGTTCCCTCCGTAGCTCCCCCACGTGGTTCCCTCTGCGGCACCTCGCGTGACGGCCGGGACCCCCGGGAACCAGCACGTCACGCGAGCCCCAGCACGTCACGCGAGCCCCAGCGCGAACACCGCGAAGCCCGCCGCGAGCAGCCCCGCCGCTGCCCGGCGGGCCTTCGTCGCCTTCGTCCAGGGCGCCTCGAAGCCCCGCGCGTACCGGGCGATCAGGACCAGCAGTACCGCGAACACCGGCATCCAGGCGAGCCGTTCACCGATCCAGGCCCAGGTGTGGGGCGCGGTGGTGAGGCCCGGCACCCGCCCGGCGAGGGAGGCCGGGACGGCGGCCGCGAGCATGGCCGTCTGGTGCCAGCACAGGATGGTCATCGCGCAGAGATTGACGACCACGACGGGCGCCCACAGCGCGGGCCGCCGCAGCCACCGGGCGATCCGGTCGCGCAGCAGGATCGCGACGCCCGACTGGGCCGCGGCGAGCGCGAGCACCAGCAGCGACGGCGGATGGGAGTTGGTACGGGCCTGGCCGGGCACCCCGACCATGGACGCCGGGTAGTGGAAGAGCACGAGCAGCGCCGCGAACAGCACCGCCCCGCCGCCGAGCAGGAGCCACGCACCCCGGCGTCCGATCCTCTTCTCGCCCCAGCCGACGCCGAGTTGATAGGCGAACATCCAGCCGGGCAGGATGTTGATCAGCGAGAGCCAGGACGGCATGGCGTCGGCGTAGGGGCCGTAGCGCAGGACGTCGACGACGGTGACCGAACCGAGCAGCGGCGCGGCGGCCCACCCGCCGAGCCGGCGGGCGGCGCGCACGCAGTACGGGGTGAGCGCGGTGACGACGGCGTACACCCCCACGAACCACAGCGGCTGGATGACGAGGGTGGAGCCGGTCCGCAGGGTGTCGTGGGGCACTCCGAGGGTGTGGAGCACGGGGATCATCGCGGCCCAGACGGCGGTGACTCCGAGCACCGGCCGCCCCAGCCGGGCGATCCGTCCCCGCAGCCACTGCCCGGTGGATCCCTTCCTGCGGTGGAAGGACAGCACCGAGGCGTAGCCGCCGACCAGGAAGAAGATCCCCAGCATCTGAAGGATCCAACTGGCCGGCGCGAGCCCGGCGAAGGCCGACAGCGGGCTGGCGTTGTGCAGCGCGCCGGAGTCGTCACGGGTGAACCCGCCGAGCAGCCAGTGCCCGGTCGGCACGGCGAGCAGCGCGAGGGCGCGCAGTCCGTCGATCGCGCGGTCGCGGTCGACGGGGGTGCGGCGCTCGATGTCCGCGACGGTCCTGGCGAGGGCGCGGCGCGCGCGGTGCGGGGGGCGCGTGGTGCCGGCCGAAGCGCTCGTCGGCGGTGTACGCGAGAAGGTACTCATCGGACATCTCCCAGGGCGATGGCGGCGAAGGCGTTGAGGGACTCGGTGCCGGGGGCGAAGTAGCCGGTGTGGCCCTTGGCGTCGGCGGCGGGGACGCGGCGGGCCCCGAAGGCCGGGTCGGTCGGGTCGGTGCCGTGGCCGAGCCCCGCGAACTCGATGTGCGGCACGTCGTCGATCCAGTCCGAGGGGTCCTTGGCGGCCCACACCCGGGCCTCGGTGCCCAGGTCGGCGACGGTGTCGGCGCGCATGCCGGGGGAGCCGAGCACGACGATGTCCGAGGCGTCGGTACGGTGTGCGGCGAGCCCGCAGACCACCGAGCCGTAGCTGTGGCAGAACAGCACGGGGTCCGGGGCGCCGACGGCGTCGAGCCCCTCGGTGAGCCGGGCGAGCCGTCCGGCCCCCGCCTCGGCGAGCCTGCCGGACGCGGCGTCGACCCCCACCCCGACCGGGGTGGTGTACCCGGCCCAGGCGATCACGGCGGTCGCGCCGTGGTCGGCGTCCCGCAGGGCGGTCGCCATTCCGGCGGGGGTTCCGTAGGGGTCTTTCGCGCGGTCGAAGGTGCGGGCGTCGATGTCGGAGCCGGGGACGATGACGGAGACATGGGCGGCTCCCTCCAACTCTCCGTATACCTGGGCGACTTGGCCCCGGCCGCGCGGGTCGAAGGCGAGGATCTGACGATCGGGGGCGGCGAGCCGGGTGTAACGGGGGTCGTGGGTGGCGGCGATGGCCCGCCGGTTCGCCTCGTAGCGCAGCGCTACGGGTGCGCCGTCCAGGTTCCCCACGACCTGGGGGTGCCGGCGGGCCAGCGCCTGCCGCTGCGGCTCGCTCAACTCGCCGAAGAACGCGGCGACTTCGCGGGGGCTCGCGCTCGCCGGGTCGGGCAGGGGGTGCCCGGTCGTCGTGTCGGCGCGCCAGGCGGCGGTGCCGGGGGGCGGGCCGGTCACCGCCTCCTGCGCGTCGGCCGCGGCCCACCCCGCGGTCCCCGCGACGGCCACGCCCACGAGTGCCGCGGCCACGAGCGCCCTCCCCAACCCACGCATGCGCCGACTCCCTTTCCTCGTCCGTTCCTTGACGAGGGGGAAGGTAGGTGGGGGGTGGGGGGGCTCGGCGTCACACCGGGGGGTTGGGTGGGGGGTGCTACCGGGGTAGGGGGTGTCCGGGGGGATATCCCCACCCCGCCCCTCCCCGAGACCCTCCGGGGGTGTGGGGGGTGACCGCTTTTTGCGCAGTTCCCCGCGCCCCTCAATGCCCTTCGGTCTGCGGGCCGTGCTGGCTTGTCGCGCCGTTCCCCGCGCCCCTAAAAACCCCTTCGGTCTGCGGGCCGTGCTCGCTCCTCGCGCAGTTCCCCGCGCCCCTTAACTACTCGGTGCCGGCCAGCGCAGGACACCTCAGCCCGTCCGGCGTTTGAGGACGAGCGCTGTTCAGGCGCGAACGGGGTCTGGGGCGGAGCCCTAGCGGGACCGCTCTCGGCTGCGGATCGTGGGTGGCTGGTCGCGCAGTTCCCCGCGCCCCTGACCACGCGGTGCGGGTCCGTACCGGCCACCTCAGCTCGCCACCGCGCCCCTGGCCACGCGGTGCGGGTCCGTACCGGCCACCTCAGCCCGTCCGGCGTTTGAGGACGTGCGCCCTTAAGGCGCGATACGGGGTCTGGGGCGGAGCCCCAGGGGGGCCGGAACCGACCGACCCCGCTGTGCGGGCGGGGCGGCGCTAGCTCGGGGTGCCGGGGCGGACCACGCCCGCCTCGTAGGCGAAGATCACCGCCTGGGCCCGATCCCGCAGGCCCAGCTTCGCCAGCACCCGCCCAATATGCGTCTTCACCGTCTGCTCCGCCAACACCAGCCGCCCCGCGATCTCCTGATTCGACAGCCCCCGGGCAATCAGCTCCAGCACCTCCGCCTCCCGCGGCGTGAGCCCGTTGAGCCGCAACGCCTCCGCCCCCCGGCGCGGAGCCGGCCGCTGCGCCGCGAAGTCCGCGATGAGGCGCCGCGTCACGGACGGCGCGAGCAGGGCCTCGCCCGCCGCCACGACCCGTACCGCCCCGATGAGGTCGGCCGGCGGCGCGTCCTTGAGCAGGAACCCGGACGCCCCCGCGCGCAGCGCCTCGTACACGTAGTCGTCGACGTCGAAGGTGGTCAGCATGAGCACCTTCGGGCGGTACACCACCCCCACCGGCGGGTCCAGGATCTCGCGGGCCGCGGCGAGCCCGTCCATCTCGGGCATGCGGACGTCCATCAGGACCACGTCCGGGTGGGTGGAGCGCGCCACCTCCACGCCCTGGCGGCCGTCGGGCGCCTCGCCCACCACGTCGATGTCGGCCTGCGCCGAGAGCAGCGCGGCGAATCCCGCGCGCACCATGGCCTGGTCGTCGACGATGATCACGCGGATGGTCAACTGACGTCCTTGGGTGCGGAGTTGGCGTGGAACTGGGTGGCGGTGCTCGATGCGGCATCGGGATCGAGGGGCAGGCGTGCCGCCACCCGGAAGCCGCCGTCCGGCAGCGGCCCGGTGTCCAGCGAGCCACCGGTCAACCGTACGCGTTCGCGCATGCCGACGAGCCCGTGCCCCGTCCCGGAGTCCTCCAGGGCAGAAGTGCGTCCCGTCGCGGGCCCGTTGACGACGACCACCGTCAGATGGCGTCCGTCGCAGGTGACGGAGATACGGGCCGTGGCGCCCGGCGCGTGCCGTACGACATTGGCGAGCGCCTCCTGCACGATCCGGTACGCCGACAGGTCGACCGCCGGCGGCAGCGCGGGCAGGTCCGAGGTGAGCGAGAGCGCGGCCGGCTGCCCGGAGCGTACGGTCGCCTCGACCAGTTGCTGGAGCCGGTCCACGCCGGGCTGGGGTGTGCGCTCGCCCTCCTGTCCGCTGCCGTCGCTGCGCAGCACCGCGAGCAGCCGCCGCATCTCGCTCAGCGACTCCCGGGCACTCGACGCGATGGACTCGAACTCCCCGCGCGTCGCCTCGTCGAGCCCGGTCAGCCGGTACGGCGCCGAGTCGGCCTGCACGGTGATCACCGACATGTGGTGGGCCACCACGTCGTGCAGTTCGCGTGCGATCCGGGCGCGCTCCTCCAGGAGGGTGCGCCGGGCGCGCTCGGCCACGCTGATGGTCGCCTGCTCCGCCAGCGCCCGCTCGGCCTCCTCGCGTCGGCGCACCGCGCCGGTGACGGTCAGCATCACGCCCGTCAGGACGATCAGCAGGAGGTAGGTGCTGCTGGAGCCGGCCGGCGGGAACACCCCGAACGCGACACCGGCCGCGCCCGACACCAGCCACACCGTGACGAGCGTACGAGTGGACTCGCGCAGCCCGAGGCAGGCCATCAGGACGAGGAAGCCGACGATCGCCGGGGGCGGCCACGGCCAGGAGCGGGAAGCGGTGTCGGCGCCGTACAGCAAGGCCGCGCCCAGCACATCGGCGGCGAAAATGATCACCCATGCCTGGAGCGGCCGGGTGACCGCGAGCAGCAGTGGCACGGTCTGGGCCACCCCCAGCGCCCCGGCCCAGCCGCCGGCGAGGCGGTAGTCGTCGGCCAGCACGGTGATGGTGATCGGAAGCAGCGCCGCGACGAAGCCGCCGGCGACGACGTAAGGGGCCCACCGCTGCCGGCGCCGGGGCGCCTGCCAGAACAGGGGCCGGGTGGCGTCGGCGGGGGGCCGCAACAGGGCGAGCGCGCGGTCGGAGAGCGGTGAGATCTTCATGACCCGGCCAGCGTAGGCAGCGGTGACCCCACCACGCGTCATACCGGGGTGCCACCCGCACCCAGGACCGGGGTATCGGCCGGGCTCCGGGCCGGCGGCCCACCCGCACCCAGGACCGGGGTATCCGCCGCGTTCCGGACCGGCGGCCCACCCGCACCCAGGACCGGGGTATCGGCCGGGCCCCGGGCCGGCGGCCCAGCCCACCCCGGGCCGCCGGCCCGACCCACGCACCCCCGGGCGGGCCGGCCGCCCCCTAAAGCTCCGCGAGCAGCTCCGCCTTCTTCGCGCTGAACTCGTCGTCGGTCACCAGGCCCGCCTGGTGCAGGTCCCCGAGGTGGCGGATCCTTTCCGCGATGTCGGCGGGGTCGCGCCGCCCCGCCGCGACCGGCACCGGCTGGTGCGGGATCGCCGGGCCCGCACCGCCCCGTACGGCCGCGAGGACCGCCGCCGCGAACGGCAGCGACTCGTGCACCGGGCCGTAGCCGAGGCCGAAGATCACGGCCGCCGGGTCGCGGTCGGCCTGCGCGGGGCCGCCGTCGCCCTCGCGGCGCAGCAGGCGCAGATGCCCGTCGAAGACCTCGGGGGAGCGCCAGTCGACGCCGCTGAGCGAGGCGACCGGGAACGTCTGGTCGCCCGCCTTCCACTTCTCCGAGGAGGCACCCGTCCAGAACCAGCGGAAGGTCACCTGACGACCGTCGAACCCGGCCCTGCCGTCGTACGCCTTGAAGTGCAGCGGCGCCTCGGGCGCGGCCACCAGATGGCGGTCGGCGGGTTTCGCGGCGTACGGCGTCAGACAGGCGCGCAGTTCGTCCGCGTAGTACTCGGCGAGCGTCTCGCGTTCGGCGGGCAGCACCAGGCGATAGGGGTCGCAGGACTCCTTCAACTGGCCCGCCGCAGCATCCATCAGCGGATCGGCACCCGGTCTGGGCACCGCGTGCAGCACCACCGTGCCGCGCTTGCCCTGGGACAGCGACACCGACTCCAACGCCTCGTGGGGGATGCGTCGTTCACGCAGCGCCTGGTACAGCTTCGGCGCACGGATCCCCCGTTCGAAGCGGATGAGCACGGAGTCGGACTCGAACTCCCAGGTGGCATGAATTCCGGCCAGCACATCACCCATGCGCCTCATCGTAGGCGGCGCACGCCCGCGCGTCCCCCCTCGGAGAAAACCCCGCCCCCACGCGGGTCTCCGGGCGATCACACGGCGTCTACGCGTGTCCGCTCGTCGGAGTGCCCGTCAGGCCGCCGACGCGGAGGAGATCCCGCTGCCGCAGTCGGCGTCATAGGCGGCGCAGCCGACCGTCCGGTACGCGCCAACTCCGATGGCGGCGAAGTTGGCGAGGCTCTGGGTGCCGGGCTCGAAATAGCCGGTGTGGCCGATGGCGCCGGCGGCCGAGAGAACCCGGGCGCCGAAGGCCGCCGAGACCGGGTCGGCGCCGTGGCCCAGACCCGCGACGTCCAGATACGGCACGTCCTGGATCCAGTCGTCCTTGTCGCGCATCGCCCAGACCTGGGCCTTGGTGGCCAACTGGGCGGCGTTACGCACCCGCATGCCGGGGCTCCCGGCCACCGCGATGTCGCTGACGCGGGACGGCAGTTCATGCGTCGAGACCCCGCACACCACCGAGCCGTAGCTGTGGCAGAACAGCTCGACCGAGGAGTTTCCGGGCAGCGCCCGCACCATCGCCGCGAGCCGCACCGCGCCTTCCTCGGCCAGCCTGCCGATCGCCGCGTCCATGCCGAGACCGGCCGGCGCCGTGTAGTCGGCCCAGGCGATCACGGCGGTCCGCACGTCCGGCGCCGCCGCGTGCTCGGCCTCGTACAGCGACTCGGCCATGCCGACCGGGGCGGTGTTCCTGCGGTTGGTCTTCTCGAAGGTGAGGACGTTGGTGTCGACGCCGGGGACGATCACCGAGACCCGCTGCGCGCGGTCCAGGTCGCCGAAGACCTCCGCGACCCGGCCGGTGTCGGAGGGGTCGAAGGCGAGGATCTGGCGGCCGTCGTCGAGCAGCGACTCGAACCGGTGCATCCGGCGGCTCGCCTCCTGGCGGCCGTCGGCGGAGAGCCGGGGGTCGACCATGCGTTTCTGCTCGACGGCGCGTGCGTCGGCGAGCGCGGCCCGGTTGGCCCGGTAGCGCAGCGGCACGGGGGCGCCGTCGAGGTTGCCCACGACCAGCGGGTACCGGTCGGCGAGCCGGTCGCGCTCGGCGGCGGTGACCGAGCCGAAGAACCGGGCCAGCTCCGGGGCGCCGGCGTCCGGCTTCGGCAGCTTGTGGCCGTCCAGGGTGTCGCGCGCCCAGGCGGCGAGGGCCTTGGAACGCGGCTCGAAGTCGCCGGAGTGGCCGCGGATCGCCGTCCAGCCGGAGGTCGCGAGCATGACGAACACGACGGCGAGCGCGAGCAGCGCGCGCCAGGCGTTCAAGGTGGGGGAGGAGTCGAAGGAAGTCACTGCTGAACACAGTAGGAGACCCCGGAGGTCCACTGGGCTGACAGTGACTCAGATCACGTTTAGACGGGGAGTGGTCTCACCAAGAGCGCGCGCGGGCGCACGCTCCGTACGAGTCTCGGCGCGGCGGGAGCCGGTGCGGGCAGGCCCGCGGCGGCCCGGGGCGCGGCTCGGGCCCGAGGCGAATCAGCCGCGCCAGTCGTCGGCCAGGGCGGGGCCCAGGTGGTCGAGGTAGTCGGCGGTCAGCTCGCGGATCGCCGCCACGCTGGGATCCTCGCCCTGGCCCCAGAGTCCGCCGGCCACCCGCATCACTCCGGTGAAGGCCGCCACGGCCACCCGGGGCCGCGGGTCGGCGTCGATGTCGAGGCCCTCGCGTTCGGCGATGAGCCGGGCGACCCGCTCCTCCACCTCCGCCGAGCGGCGCAGATGGACCGCGAGCAGCGCCGGGGTCGACTCGATCACCTGGTACGTCCGCATGTAGAGGCCGACTGGCACCACGGGGGACAGGAGCTCCTCCAGGGTGTCCCAGGCCGAGAGCGCCGCCCGGCGCATGGCGGTGAACGGGCCCTCGGCGGGCGGCCGTTCGCGCAGCGCGTCGACGAAGTGGGACTCCACCGTGGACTGGGCCGCGAAGACCACCGCCTCCTTGTTGGCGAAGTAGCGGAAGAAGGTGCGCTGCGAGACATCGACGGCGTCCGCGATCTCGTCGATGGTCGTCTGCTCGTATCCGTTGGTGGTGAAGAGCTCCAGAGCCACCCGCAGCAGCGCGTCGCGGGTGCGCTGCTTCTTCAGCTCGCGCAGGCCCCTCACGGGTGCCATCGGTCGCTGCTCCACCGTCACGTGTGGTCCTCTTTCGGTCAATTTGGCGTGTTCAGTCTAACTGTGAGCCACCTGACAGCTGCCGACTTGTTAAATGGTTTGTCAACTGTCAGTCGCTGACACTAGCCTCGATCGCATGACTAGTCAGACCACCGTCGAAAAGGCGCCACGGGACGAGATACCGGCGCCGGCCAAGGGGCTGCGGGGCCACCCCTGGCTGACGCTCTTCGCCGTGGCCATCGGCGTGATGATGGTCGCGCTCGACGGCACCATCGTGGCGATCGCGAACCCCGCCATCCAGAAGGACCTCGGAGCCTCGCTCCAGGACGTCCAGTGGATCACCAACGGCTACATGCTGGCCCTGGCCGTCTCCCTGATCACCGCGGGCAAGCTCGGTGACCGCTTCGGTCACCGCCAGACGTTCCTCATCGGCGTCGTCGGCTTCGGCGCCGCCTCCGGTGCGATCGGGCTCTCCCACAGCGTCACCTTCGTCATCGCCTTCCGCGTGCTCCAGGGTCTGTTCGGCGCGCTCCTGATGCCGGCCGCGCTCGGCCTGCTGCGCGCCACCTTCCCCGCCGAGAAGCTCAACATGGCGATCGGCATCTGGGGCATGGTCATCGGCGCCTCCACCGCGGGCGGCCCGATCCTCGGCGGTGTGCTCGTCGAGCACGTGAGCTGGCAGTCCGTCTTCTTCATCAACGTGCCGGTCGGCGCGATCGCCCTGGCCCTCGGCCTGCTGATCCTGCGCGACCACCGCGCGGAGAACGCCCCGCGCTCCTTCGACATCCTCGGCATCGTGCTGCTGTCGGTCGCGATGTTCTGCATGATCTGGGCGCTCATCAAGGGCTCGGAGTACGGCTGGGCCAGCGAGAAGACGCTTGCGTTCATCGCGGTCGCGGTGATCAGCTTCGTCCTCTTCGCCGTGTGGGAGACCCGTGTCAGGGAGCCGCTGATCCCGCTCGGCCTGTTCCGCTCCGTGCCGCTGTCGGCGGGCACGATCCTGATGATCCTGATGGCGTTCGCCTTCATGGGCGGCCTCTTCTTCGTCACCTTCTACCTCCAGAACGTGCACGGCATGTCGGCCGTCGACAGCGGGCTCCACCTGCTGCCGCTCACCGGCATGATGATCGTCGCCTCGCCCGTCGCGGGCATCCTGATCACCAAGCTCGGCCCGCGCATCCCGCTCGTCGGCGGCATGGTCTGCACCGCCGTCGCCATGTTCGGGATGTCCCGCCTGACCATCGACACCGGCACCCTCACCATGTCGATCTGGTTCGCGCTGCTCGGCATGGGCCTGGCCCCGGTCATGGTCGGCGCCACCGAGGTCATCGTGGGCAACGCGCCCCTGGAGCTGTCCGGTGTCGCGGGCGGCCTCCAGCAGGCCGGTATGCAGGTGGGCGGCTCGCTCGGCACCGCGGTCCTCGGTGCCGTGATGTCCTCGCAGGTCACTTCCAAGCTCCCGGACAACTGGGCCGCCGCCAAGCTGCCGCCGCTGACTCCGGAGCAGTCCTCGGGCCTGTCCAAGGCGGTCGAGGTCGGCATGGGCCCGGTCCAGCCGAGCACCCCGCCGGAGGTCGCCGCCAAGATCGCGGGCGTCGCGCACGACACGTTCGTGTCGGGCATGAGCACCGCGTTCACCGTCGCCGGGATCGTCGCGGTCCTGGCCGCCGCGGTCGCGATGCTCACCAAGCGCGGTGTGAACGCCGAAGCGGGCGCAGGAGCGGGCCACATCTGATCCCGCCCCGCCCCCGTCAACTCCGTTGCACGAAAGCCCCGCCGGGCGTGATCCGGCGGGGCTTTCACCTATTCGGATGGTTGCGCACGTATGCCCGCGCATGCCGGAACCGGTCCAGGGTGCCGAGCGTTCTCCGAGTCCAACTGATCGAATCGACACGGGGGTTGACTCATATGCGTACGACCACGACCACGGCGGCCCTGCTCGCCGCGACCGCCTTCCTGATGCCCACCACCGCCCAGGCCGCCGCGTCCCCACGCCTGGGGGACTGCGCGCCGGGCGAGCTCTGCCTCTGGGCCAAGGGGGCCTTCAAGGGCCCGCGCCAGGTGTACGACCTGACGCGGATCGACATCGAGAGCTGCACCCCGCTGCCCCCGGGCACCGACATCCAGTCCCTCGCCAACCGCACGGGCCGGCCCGTGACCGGCTACCAGTCCGCCGAGTGCGCGGAGACCGCCGAGTTCGACACGTATCCGGGCAGCGGGACCTGGGTGCCCCAAGTTCCTTATCGAATGAGGGCGTTCAAGGTGTGGGAGAGCTGAGACGTGGTACCCGAATTCCTGAGGCCGAGCCGACCAACCTCAGGGAGTGATGATGGCGGGCTTCGGACACAGTACGCGTACACGCAGGACCCCCCGGTCACGGAACCGCATGGGGCCCCGGACCGGGCCGGACCGCGCGACGCTGGGCATCATCGGACTGGTCTGCGCGATCGCGGGATTCTTCGTCCTCGGGATCGTGCTCGGACCGGTGGCGATCATCTGCGGCTGGCTGGCCATGGGACGCCGCTGGAACGGCTCCCCGCCCGTGCCGGCCCTGGTGGCCCTGATCCTCGGTGCCATCGACACCCTGCTGGCCATCGTCTGGCTGATAGGCACAGCAACCCTGGGCAACGGCATGTTCTGACGCCCCCATAAAGAACAAGGGTGGCGACTCCTCCAAGGAGCCGCCACCCTTCCTTTGCCCCCGCGCCCCAAAGGGGCGCGAGGAACTGCGCGAGAACCACGCACAACCCGCACCCGCAAGGGGGTTGAGGGGCAAGGGGGCCAGGGGCGCGAGGAACTGCGCGAGAAGCGACCACGACCCGCACCCGAAAGGGGGTTGAGGGGCGCGGGGAACTGCGCGAGAACCACGCACGGCCCGCACCCGACAGGGGATTGAGGGGCGCGGGGAACTGCGCGAGAACCACGCACGGCCCGCACCTGCAAGGGGGTTGAGGGGCAAGGGAGTTGAGGGGCGCGGGGAACTGCGCAAAAAGCGACCACACCCCGCACCCGACACCCCACCCGCGGAAGCGAGGGGGCCCGGGGGCCCGGGGAAAAACCCCGCAGCACCCACGCCACCCCGCACCCACCAGCCTCGCAGAGCCTACGCGTCGCCCCCCACGGCCCCCGGATCCGCCGCCGCCACATCAAGCAACCGGTACCGGTCGACCGCCTGCTTCAGCGCCGACCGGTCGACCTTGCCGTCGCGGGCCAGCTCCGTGAGGACGGCCAGCACGATGGACTGCGCGTCGATGTGGAAGAAGCGCCGCGCCGCACCCCGGGTGTCGGCGAAGCCGAACCCGTCCGCGCCGAGCGACTGGTACGTGCCCGGCACCCAGCGCGCGATCTGGTCGGGAACGGACCGCATCCAGTCGGAAACGGCCACGAACGGACCCTGCGCGTTCTGGAGCTTGCGCGTGACATAGGGGACGCGCTGCTCCTCCTCGGGGTGCAGGAGGTTGTGCTCCTCCACCTCGACGGCCTCGCGGCGCAGCTCGTTCCAGGACGTCGCCGACCAGACGTCGGCCCGTACGTTCCACTCCTCGGCGAGGATCCGCTGCGCCTCGACGGCCCACGGCACGGCCACGCCGGACGCCATGATCTGCGCCGGGATGGAGCCCGAAGTGCCGGGAGCGAAGCGGTGGATGCCCTTGAGGATGCCGTCCACGTCGACGTCCGCCGGCTCGGCCGGGTGCTGGATCGGCTCGTTGTAGACGGTGAGGTAGTAGAAGACGTCCTCACTGTCCGGGCCGTACATCCGGCGCAGGCCGTCCTGCACGATGTGCGCGATCTCGTAGCCGAACGCCGGGTCGTAGGCGACACAGGCCGGGTTGGTCGAGGCGAGCAACTGCGAGTGCCCGTCGGCGTGTTGGAGACCCTCACCGGTCAGCGTCGTACGCCCGGCGGTCGCACCGAGCACGAATCCGCGCGCCAACTGGTCGGCCATCTGCCAGAACTGGTCGCCGGTGCGCTGGAAACCGAACATGGAGTAGAAGACGTACACCGGGATCAGCGGCTCGCCGTGGGTGGCGTACGCCGAACCCGCGGCGATCAGCGAGGCGGTGCAGCCGGCCTCGGAGATGCCGTCGTGCAGCATCTGCCCGGTCGGCGACTCCTTGTAGGCGAGCAGCAGTTCGCGGTCGACCGCCTCGTACTGCTGGCCCAGCGGGTTGTAGATCTTGGCGCTCGGGAAGAACGCGTCCATGCCGAAGGTGCGGTACTCGTCGGGCGCGATCAGCACGAACCGCTTGCCGATCTCCTTGTCCCGCATCAGGTCCTTCAGGATGCGCACGAACGCCATCGTCGTGGCGATCGACTGCTGCCCGGAGCCCTTCTTGGCGACCGCGTACGTCTTGTCCTCGGGCAGTGCCAGCGGCTTCGACCGCACCACACGGGTCGGCACATAACCGCCGAGCCCGAGCCGGCGGTCGTGCATGTACTGGATCTCCTCGGACTTGCGGCCCGGGTGGTAGTACGGCGGCGCGCCGGACTCCAGCTCCTTGTCCGTGATCGGGATGTGCAGCCGGTCGCGGAAGCCCTTGAGGTCGTCGACCGTCAGCTTCTTCATCTGGTGGGTCGCGTTGCGGCCCTCGAAGTTCGGCCCGAGCGTCCAGCCCTTGACGGTGTGCGCCAGGATCACGGTCGGCTGGCCCTTGTGCGCCTTGGCCGCCGAGAACGCCGCGAAGATCTTCTTGTGGTCGTGGCCGCCGCGCCCCAGGTGCAGGATCTGCTGGTCGGTCATGTTCTCGACCATGGCGCGCAGCCGCTGGTCGTCGCCGAAGAAGTGGTCGCGGATGTACGCGCCGGTCTCGGTGGCGTACGTCTGGAACTGGCCGTCCGGGGTGGTGTTCATCTTGTTGACCAGGATGCCGTCCCGGTCCTGGGCGAGCAGCGGGTCCCAACTGCGGTCCCAGATCAGCTTGATGACGTTCCATCCGGCGCCGCGGAACTGCGACTCCAGCTCCTGGATGATCTTGCCGTTGCCGCGCACCGGGCCGTCGAGGCGCTGGAGGTTGCAGTTGACGACGAAGGTCAGGTTGTCCAGGTTCTCGCGCGCGGCGATGGACAGCTGGCCGAGCGACTCGGGCTCGTCCATCTCGCCGTCGCCGAGGAAGGCCCACACGTGCGAGTTGGAGGTGTCGGCGATGCCGCGCGCCTCCATGTAGCGGTTCATCCGCGCCTGGTAGATCGCGCCGAGCGGGCCGAGGCCCATCGAGACGGTCGGGAACTCCCAGAAGTCGGGCATGAGCCGCGGGTGCGGGTAGGAGGAAAGCCCGTACGGGGCCTTCGACTTCTCCTGGCGGAAGGCGTCCAGCTGCTGCTCGCTGAGGCGGTCGAGCAGGAAGGCGCGGGCGTAGATGCCGGGCGAGGCGTGGCCCTGGAAGAAGATCTGGTCGCCGCCGTCCTCCTCCTTGCCGCGGAAGAAGTGGTTGAAGCCCACGTCGTAGAGCGAGGCGGAGGAGGCGAAGGTGGCGATGTGGCCGCCGACGCCGATGCCGGGGCGCTGCGCCCGGGAGACCATCACGGCCGCGTTCCAGCGGGTCGCGTTGAGGACCTTGCGCTCGATCTCCTCGTTGCCGGGGAAGAACGGCTCGTCCTTGGTGGCGATCGTGTTGACATAGTCCGTGCTGCGCATCTCGGGCACGGCCACGCGCTTCTCGCGGGCCCGCTCGATCAGCCGGAGCATCAGATAGCGGGCCCGTTCGCGGCCCCGCTCGTCGACGGCGGCGTCCAGGGAGTCGAGCCACTCCTGGGTCTCTTCGGGATCGAAGTCCGGGACCTGGCTCGGCAGGCCGCCAATGATGATCGGGTTGCGATCGGATCCGGAAGCCACGCTGTTCCTTCACTGTCGGGGGATGCGGAGAACGCCAATTCTGCGCCGCATCCCATCGTGTACCGCTCGGGCGCAAACGTCATCTCTACCGAGAGGTAACTCAGGGGGTAACCGTCACCGGAGCAGGAAGTAGGCTCAGGGCCTGGACGGGTCGGGCCAAATCGCAACCTTACGCTCAACCCGGCCATCCGTTCCCGAAGGGTGTTCGGCCCCGATTGGAGTACCCGAAGGAACACAACGGTGCAAACAGTCACCAATGGTGTGGGATGAATCACCGGCGGGGATGCGGATGTCCCTGAACACGGCCACACTGGCCCCCAAAGGGCGGGTTAGGAGACCGGGTACTTGCGAGATTCGTCCCGCCCGTGTGGACTACGCCCAATGCCACGCGTATGCGCGCGGCTGCAGAACTTACCGAATCAAGATCAGGAGGCAAGCCGTGAGCGCGACCGCGGACCACGCGGAGGAGCGGACCAACCCGGCCATGAGGCTGGGGTTCGAGCCCGGACAGGTGGTCCAGGAGATCGGTTACGACGACGACGTCGACCTGGATCTCCGCGAGGGCATCGAGTCCCTGATTGGCCAGGATCTCGTCGATGAGGACTATGACGACGTCGCCGACGTCGTGCTGTTGTGGTTCCGCGACGAGGACGGCGACCTTACGGACGCCCTGGTGGACGCCATCGGTCTCCTTGAGGACGGCGGCACGATCTGGCTGCTGACCCCGAAGACCGGCCGGGACGGATACGTCGAGCCCAGCGACATCAACGACGCCGCGCAGACGGCCGGCCTGTCGCCGGCCAAGAGCGTCAGCGTCGGCAAGGACTGGTCGGGCACCCGCCTGAAGTCCGGCAAGCGCTGATCCGCCCCTCACGCCCCACAGGACCCCCTCAGGCACCAGCCTGAGGGGGTCCTGTGCATGAGGGGGTGCGTAGGGTGGGTGTCACCGATACGGCCCAGTGAAGGGAAGGCGTTTCCATGGCTATCGAGGTCGGCACCCTGGCCCCGGAGTTCGAGCTCAAGGACAACCACGGCCGGACCGTGAAGCTGAGCGACTTCCGCGGCGAGAAGAACGTGGTGCTGCTCTTCTATCCGTTCGCCTTCACCGGGGTGTGCACGGGCGAGCTGTGCGAACTGCGCGACAACCTGCCGAAGTTCGTCAACGACGACACCCAGCTCCTCGCCGTCTCCAACGACTCCATCCACACCCTGCGCGTCTTCGCCGAGCAGGAGGGCCTGGAGTACCCGCTGGTCTCCGACTTCTGGCCGCACGGCGAGGTCAGCCGTGCCTACGGTGTCTTCGACGAGGACAAGGGGTGCGCGGTGCGCGGCACCTTCATCATCGACAAGGAGGGCGTGGTCCGCTGGACCGTCGTGAACGCCCTCCCGGACGCGCGCGACCTGAACGAGTACCTCAAGGCGCTCGACACCATCTGACCGGGACGCGCCGCCGGCCCGGAGCCCGGCCGGCACCGGCGGCCGTTCGGCCGAATCGTCTGTTTGTCCCGGGAACCGGTCACTAGGATCCATTCGTTGATCCGATGCCAACGCACGACGGGGACGCTGACCAAGCCGGCCCCTCACACCATTGGGAGGACTCGTGGGAGTCAGCCTCAGCAAGGGCGGCAACGTCTCGCTGACCAAGGCCGCCCCCAACCTGACCGCGGTCATCGTCGGTCTGGGATGGGACGCACGCACCACCACCGGGGGTGACTTCGACCTGGACGCCAGCGCCCTGCTGACCAACGACCAGGGCAAGGTCACCAACGACGCGAACTTCGTGTTCTTCAACAACCTCAAGAGCCCCGACGGCTCCGTCGAGCACCAGGGTGACAACCTCACCGGTGAGGGCGAGGGCGACGACGAGGTCATCAAGGTGAACCTGGCCGGTGTCCCGGCCGACGTCGCCAAGGTCGTCTTCCCGGTCTCGATCTACGAGGCCGAGTCCCGCCAGCAGTCCTTCGGCCAGGTGCGCAACGCCTACATCCGCGTGGTGAACCAGGCGGACAACAGCGAGCTCGCCCGGTACGACCTGAGCGAGGACGCCTCGACGGAGACCGCCATGGTCTTCGGCGAGCTGTACCGCAACGGCGCGGAGTGGAAGTTCCGCGCCATCGGCCAGGGCTACGCCTCGGGCCTGCGCGGCATCGCGCAGGACTTCGGCGTCAACGTCTGAGCCGACCCGCTCTTCCGTCCGGCGCCGCACCTCCTCGGTGCGGCGCCGGACGCGCTCGCCACCTGTTCCACATCTCGGGGAGGACACGATCATGGGCGTCACGCTCGCCAAGGGGGGCAATGTCTCCCTCTCCAAGGCCGCACCGAACCTGACCCAGGTGCTCGTCGGTCTCGGCTGGGACGCGCGCTCCACCACCGGAGCCGACTTCGACCTCGACGCCAGCGCCCTGCTGTGCGCCAACGGGCGGGTGCTCGGCGACGAGTACTTCGTCTTCTACAACAACCTCAAGAGCCCCGAGGGTTCGGTCGAGCACACCGGCGACAACCTGACCGGTGAGGGCGAGGGCGACGACGAGTCGCTCATCGTCGACCTCACCAAGGTGCCGGCCGGCTGCGACAAGATCGTCTTCCCGGTCTCGATCCATGACGCGGACAACCGCGGCCAGACCTTCGGACAGGTCGCCAACGCCTTCATCCGCGTCGTCAACCAGGCCGACGGCCAGGAGCTGGCCCGCTACGACCTGAGCGAGGACGCCTCGACGGAGACCGCGATGATCTTCGGCGAGCTGTACCGCTACAACGGCGAGTGGAAGTTCCGTGCAGTTGGTCAGGGGTATGCGTCGGGTTTGCGGGGCATCGCTCTAGACTTCGGGGTCAACGTCTCCTAAAGAGATCGCCCGGTTGCGTTCAAGTCGAGTGCCTTCGGGAGCGGTCTTTGCCGGGGGTCCGGGGTGGTCCCCGGGAGACAGCAGTGTGAAGCCGTGCGCGGTGCGGGGGGACACCCGCTCTACGTAGGGTCGGCCCGCTCTACACGATGGGGAAGTCAGTGCTTCTGAAAACCTTCGGCTGGTCATTCGTGATCACCGCGATCGGCCTGGCCCTGGCCGTGCTCTACGACGGATGGACGGCCTTCGGGGTCGTGGCCATCCTGGCCGTGCTCGAGATCTCGCTGTCCTTCGACAACGCGGTGGTCAACGCCGGAATCCTGAAGAAGATGAACGCCTTCTGGCAGAAGATCTTCCTCACGGTCGGCGTGCTCATCGCCGTCTTCGGCATGCGCCTGCTCTTCCCCGTGGTCATCGTCGCGATCAGCGCCAAGATCGGCCCGGTCGACGCGGTCGACCTCGCGCTCAACGACGCGGACCGCTACCAGCAGCTCGTGACCGACGCGCATCCGTCGATCGCGGCCTTCGGTGGCATGTTCCTGTTGATGATCTTCCTCGACTTCATTTTCGAGGACCGGGACATCAAGTGGCTGGCCTGGCTGGAGCGCCCGCTGGCCAAGCTCGGCAAGGTCGACATGCTGTCGGTCTGCATCGCCCTGGTCGTGCTGCTCGTCGCCGCCATGACGTTCGCGACCCACGCCCACCAGCACGGCGGCGCACATGTCGACAAGGCGCAGACGGTCCTGATCTCCGGCATCGCCGGCCTCATCACCTACCTCGTCGTCGGCGGCCTCTCCGGATACTTCGAGAACCGCCTCGAAGAGGACGAGGAGCGCGAGCACGAGCAGGAGGAGGAGGCCAAGCGCACCGGCAGCGCGGTGTCCGCCGTCGCCATGGCCGGCAAGGCCGCGTTCTTCATGTTCCTCTACCTGGAGGTCCTGGACGCGTCGTTCTCCTTCGACGGCGTGATCGGCGCCTTCGCGATCACCAACGACATCGTCCTGATGGCGCTGGGCCTCGGCATCGGCGCGATGTACGTACGGTCGCTCACCGTCTACCTGGTCCGCCAGGGCACCCTGGACGACTACGTCTACCTGGAGCACGGAGCGCACTACGCGATCGGTGCGCTGGCCGTGATTCTGCTCGTCACCATCCAGTACGAGATCAACGAGGTCATCACCGGTCTGGTCGGCGTCGTTCTCATCGCCTGGTCCTTCTTCTCCTCCGTGCGCCGTAACCGGCGGATCGCGGCGGCCGGCGGCGAGGATGCCGGCGACCGGGCGGAAGTCGGCTCCGGGGTGTGACCCCGGTGCTTCCGGAGCGCACGCCCTGGCGCGTGTGATCCGCCGTCGATTGAGGAACGCTTCCTGCGGGGCGGTCACGAGGCATCGGCCTCGCCGGCCGCCCCGCAGAGCTTTGTGTGCGGGGACGGTTCAACGAACCTATGGGGTGGGGGCAATGGCGTTCTGGGACGGCCTGTGGCGGGGCAGGACCTCACAGTTCGACTCGGGCAGTGCGTCGACCAACACGATCGAGCTGACCCGACGGCACAACACGGTCTCGCTGGGCAAGCAGGGCGCCAACACCGGCAGCCTGCGGGTCAACCTGTCCTGGCGGATGCGGACCTCGGACTTCGGGGGCAAGCCCGACCAGAGCGGGCGGCTGCTGCGCCACCCGCTGAAGTTCTTCAAGCCCGAGATGGTCCAGGGCCACACCCACTCCATGGTCAACGTCGACCTGGACCTCGGCTGTCTGTACGAGCTCCAGGACGGCACCAAGGGCGTGGTCCAGCCGCTCGGCAACTTCTTCGGCGCGACCAACAAGCCGCCCTATGTGGAGTGCAGCGGAGACGACCGCTTCGGCTCGGCCTCCGGGGAGACGGTCTTCGTCAACCTCGACCACCGCGACGAGATAAAGCGGCTGCTGGTCTTCGTCTACATCTACGACCAGACCCCGGCCTTCGACCGCACCCACGCCAAGGTGACGCTCTACCCGAGCAACGGGCCGCGCATCGAGATCGAACTCGACGAGCGCGCCCCCGAGGCCCGCTCCTGCGCGGTGGTGTCCATCGAGAACGTCAAGGGCGACATGATCGTGCGGCGCGAGGTGAAGTTCGTGTACGGCTTCCAGGCCGAGCTGGACCGCCTGTACGGCTGGGGGCTCCAGTGGGGCCGCGGCTACAAGACCAAGGCCTGAGCCGCATCAGCCCGCCGCGGGCTACGGGCGGATGAACTGCGGCCCCATGGGCGGCAGGACGAACGTGGGGTCCGGCGCGGGGGCGTGCTGCGGATAGCCGTACGCGGGCTGGGGCGAGGCCGGCTGGGGATAGCCGTACGAGGGCTGCGCGGCCGGCGGCCGGGCCGGGGGAGCGGGGTGCGGGTAGCCGTAGGCGGGCTCGGCCGCGTGCCGCGGCAGCGGCTGGGGCACGGAGGGCGCGCTCGGCGCGCTGTCGGGGCCTTCACCGTCATCCACCGAGATGCCGTACTCGGTGGCGAGACCCACCAGGCCCGTCGGGTAGCCCTGGCCGACCGCGCGGAACTTCCAGCCCTCGCCGCGGCGGTACAGCTCGCCGCAGATGATCGCGGTCTCCTCGCCGGTCTCCGGCTTCACGTCGAAGAGCGCGACCGGCTCGCCCCCCGACACCGCCGCGTCGAACAGCAGGATCCGCAGGTCCCGTACGGCACGGAAGGTCGCGCCGTCCGACGACGCGGTGATCAGCACCCGGTCCACGGAGCGGTCCAGGGCCGCCAGATCGGCCTCGACGGTGTCGGTGAGCCCCTCCGCCACGCGCTTCTTGGGCAGCCTGCGCACCAGCCCCGACGGGTGGCGCGGCTGGTTGTAGAAGACGAAGTCCTCGTCCGAACGCACCCGGCCGTCGGCGGCGAGCAGCAGCGCCGAGGCGTCCACGTCCGGGACGTCGGCGCCGGGCGACCAGCGGAGCACGGCCCGTACGGCCGGGGCCTCCAGCGGGACGTTCGATCCCTTCAGCATCGCGTGCGTCATGCCGGTCATCCTGCCTCCCCGCGGCCCCCTCGGACAACGCGGGGCCCGGCCCGGTACGCCCCGCGACGTACGCGCCGCCTCCGCGCGGGAGGAACGACTCAGATGAGTTACCGGAATTTCATGCATTTGGGGAACTCTTGACACGTGTTCCTACGTACTATTACCGGCCACCCAAAGTCTCGGCCGTCCTGGCAGTACGGGGATACATATGCGGCATTTCGGGCACGTCCCGCCGGCTGTGCGGAAGAACCTCTTCCATCAGGAGCCCTGTGAGTTCACCGCGGGCTCTTCCGCACGCGTGCTGTCGGCCGCCCTCGGTGCCACGCTCTACAGCCCGGCCACCAGGGCGACGCTCGCCGGCGACGTCCTGAAACAGGCCCGCCGCGGCGTCACGTCCATGGTGCTGTGCCTGGAGGACTCGATCGACGACGCCGAGGTGGTGGCCGCCGAGGCCAACCTGGTGCGCCAGTTCGCCGCCCTCGACGACCGCGGCGAGGAGGTTCCGCTGCTGTTCGTGCGGGTCCGCGACCCCCTCCAGATCCCCGACCTGGTGCAGCGCCTCGGCGCCTCCGCCCGCCTCCTGTGCGGCTTCGTCCTGCCGAAGTTCACCGAGGAGCGCGGCATGGGCTTCCTGGAGGCGCTCACCGCGGCCGAGTCCGCGAGCGGACGCCGGCTGTTCGCCATGCCCGTCCTGGAGTCCCCCGAGCTGCTCCACCTGGAGACCCGGGCCGAGACCTTGGCCGGAATCGCGCGCACGGTGGAGAAGTACCGCGAGCGGATCCTCGCCCTCCGCCTCGGCGTCACCGATTTCTGCTCCGCCTACGGCCTGCGCCGCTCGCCCGACATGACGGCGTACGACGTGAAGATCGTGGCCGGGGTGATAGCGGACGTGGTGAACGTGCTGGGCCGCGCCGACGGCAGCGGCTTCACCATCACGGGCCCCGTGTGGGAGTACTTCCGGCTCCAGGAGCGGATGTTCAAGCCCCAACTGCGCCGCAGCCCCTTCCTGGAAGGCCGGGCCGAGGAGCTGCGCACCGCGCTGATCGAGCACGACCTGGACGGGCTGCTGCGCGAGATCGAGCTCGACCGGGCCAACGGGCTGCTCGGCAAGACCTGCATCCACCCCACGCACGTGGTGCCCGTCCACGCCCTGTCGGTGGTCAGCCACGAGGAGTTCAGCGACGCCCAGGACATCCTGCGGCCCGAGCGGGGCGGCGGCGGGGTGCTGCGCTCGGCGTACACGAACAAGATGAACGAGGTGAAGCCGCACCGAGCCTGGGCCGAGCGCACGCTGCTGCGGGCCGAGGTGTTCGGCGTCGCCGCCGAGGACGTCGGCTTCGTCGACCTGCTGACGGCCGGCCTCGCCGAATGACCCGCGCACGAGCAACGCGACCGGACCGAGCGGCAGGCACGCGTCGAGCGGACCGAACGAACCCGGCGGCAGGCACGCGGGTAGCGGAACGAACGAACCCGGCGGCACGCACGCGTCGAGCGGAACGAACGAACAGAGGGACACAGCACCGTGGTTGAGTGGTCGGGAACGTGGGTCGCCGAGCGGCTCGGAGTCGAGCTCGTCGGGGACGAGCGGCTGAGCGCCCTGCTCGGCCTCGCCCTGCGCCGCAACCCCAAGCGCGCCCATCTGCTCGTCTCCCACGTCCTGGGCAAGCACGTACCGCAACGGCCGTCCGTGGTGTGGGGCGCCGGTCATGAACTGGGCCTGCGCGTCAGGGAGTTGCTGGGGGAGGAGGCGGCCGCGCGGGCCGTGGTGCTCGGCTACGCGGAGACCGCGACGGGCCTGGGGCACTCGGTCGCCGACGGCCTGGCCCTCGCCCCCTGCCTCCACTCCACCCGCCGCCCCGTCGCGGGCGTGGCGACGGCGGGCGGCTTCGAGGAGTCCCACTCCCACGCCACCTCCCATCTGCTGCTGCCCGAGGACCCCCAACTCCTCGCCGGGGACGGCCCGTTGGTGCTGGTCGACGACGAGTTCTCGACCGGCAACACGGTCCTCAACACCATCCGCGATCTGCACGCGCGCTACCCGCGCGACCACTACGTCATCGTCGCGCTCGTCGACATGCGCTCCCCGGGCGACCGCGACCGCCTCACCGCCTTCGCGGCGGAGATCGGTGCCCGGGTCGACCTCATCGCCTCGGCGTCGGGCACGGTCCGGCTGCCGGAGGGCGTCCTGGAGAAGGGGCGGGCGCTGGTGGAGGAGTACGAGACGGCGACCCCGGCACATCCGCTGCACAAGAACGGAGCTCCTTGCCCGAGCCCGGCCCTGCGCGTCGACCTGGACTGGCCCGAGGGCCTGCCCGACGGCGGACGGCACGGATTCACCCCCACGCACCGGGCCGAGCTGGAGGCCGCGCTGCCCGGCATGGCCGCCCGCCTCGCCGGGGCGCTCGGGATCCCCCGCGCCACCGGGACGCCGCGCGTCCTCGTGCTCGGCTTCGAGGAGCTGATGTACGCCCCGCTGCGGCTCGCGCTCGCCCTCGAAGAGCACGGCGGGGCGGAGGTGCGCTACTCCACCACGACCCGTTCGCCCGTCCTGGCGGTCGACGACCCCGGCTACGCCATCCGCACCCGCCTCGCCTTCCCCGCGCACGACGACCCGGCCGACGGACCCGGCGAGCGGTACGCCTACAACGTCGCGGGCGGCGGCTTCGACGCCGTCGTGGCCATCGTCGACTCGGCCGCCGACACCCCCCAACTGCACGCCCCCGACGGCCTGTTGGCCCAGCTCGCCGCCCGCATACCGCACGTCGCGCTCGCCGTGCTGCCCTCGTACGTACCCCAAGGTGCCCCCATGCCCGAGCCGCTGCCCGAACCCCTCAGGGGTCCCGCCTTCTCCTCCTACGCGCCCGACGAGGTGGGCTGGCTGCTCAAGGACCTGTCCTCGGTCCCCCTCGAAGCGCCGACCGAGGAGCGCGAGGAGGCCATCCAGAGCGGAGGCGCCCACTACGCGGAGTCGCTGCCGGTCGAGTACCAGCCGAGCCCCCAGTACCAGGAGCTGTTCCGCGCGGCGCTCGACGTCTCGGCGCCCCGGATCGCGCGGGCCGTCGGCGTGGTCACCGAGACCGTCCTGGCCGAGAGGTCGCCGCGCCCGGTGCTGGTCTCGCTCGCCCGCGCCGGAACCCCGGTCGGTGTCCTGATGCGCCGCTGGGCCCAGTACCGCCACGGCCTGGACCTGCCGCACTACGCGGTGTCCATCGTGCGCGGCCGCGGCATCGACCCGAACGCGCTGCGCTGGCTCGCCGCCCACCACGACCCGGCCGACGTCGTGTTCGTCGACGGCTGGACCGGCAAGGGCGCCATCACCCGTGAACTGGCCGCCGCCATAGGCGAGTTCCCCGAGTTCGCGGGCTTCGACCCGGAGATCGCGGTGCTCGCCGACCCCGGCTCCTGTGTGCGCACCTACGGCACCCGCGAGGACTTCCTGATCCCCTCGGCCTGCCTCAACTCCACGGTGTCCGGCCTGATCTCGCGCACCGTGCTGCGCGACGACCTCATCGGCCCGGGCGACTTCCACGGCGCCAAGTTCTACCGGGAGCTGTCCGGCGCCGACGTCTCGGGCCACTTCCTCGACTCCGTCGCCGCGCGCTTCGAGGAGGTCGCCCCCGAGGTGGACCGCGAGGCCAAGGCGCTGCGGGACGCCGACCGCACCCCGAGCTGGGAGGGCTGGGCCGCCGTCGAGCGGATCAGCGAGGAGTACGGCATCCACGACGTCAACCTGGTCAAGCCCGGCGTCGGCGAGACCACCCGGGTGCTGCTGCGCCGGGTCCCCTGGAAGATCCTCGCCGGGCGCGGCGCCGGAGCCGACCTCGACCACGTCCGGCTGCTCGCCGAGCAGCGCGGGGTGCCGGTCGAGGAGGTGGACGGCCTGCCGTACACCTGTGTCGGCCTGATCCACCCCCAGTACACCCGGGGCGCCACCGGCGCCGACGGCACGGCGGTGGTCGCGCAGTGAACACCCCCCGCACGCTCGTCGCCAGCGACCTCGACCGCACCCTGATCTACTCGGCCGCCGCCCTCGCCCTCACCATGCCCGACCAGCGGGCGCCGCGGCTGCTCTGCGTCGAGGTGCACGAGCACAAGCCCCTGTCGTACGTGACCGAGGAAGCGGCCCGGCTGCTCGCCGAGCTGAAGTCGTCCTCGGTGTTCGTGCCCACCACCACCCGCACCCGCAAGCAGTACCAGCGCATCCAACTCCCCGGCCCGCCCTCGCGGTTCGCGATCTGCGCCAACGGTGGCCACCTGCTCGTGGACGGGGTGTCCGACGCGGACTGGGCCCGTTCGGTGACCGGACGGATCGCCGCCGAGTGTGCCTCCCTCGACGAGGTCCGCGCCCATGTGCGGGCCGTCGCCGATCCGCACTGGCTGCGCAAGGAACGGGTCGCCGAGGACCTCTTCGTCTACCTCGTGGTGGAGCGCGAACTGCTGCCCGGGGAGTGGGTCAAGGAACTCGCCGCCTGGGCCGACCCCCGCGGATGGACGGTCTCCCTCCAGGGGCGCAAGATCTACGCCGTGCCGAAGCCGCTCACCAAGAGCGCCGCGGTGCGGGAAGTGGCCCGCAGGACCGGCGCCGAACTGACCCTCGCCGCCGGGGACTCGCTCCTCGACGCCGACCTGCTGCTCGCCGCCGACCAGGGCTGGCGGCCGGGCCACGGCGAGCTCGCCGAGGCCGGCTGGCTGTCCCCGGGCACCGAGGCGCTGTCCGAGCGGGGAGTGCTGGCGGGGGAGGAGATCCTGCGCCGCTTCCTGGCCCGCGCCGCACGCTGAGGAGCGTTCCCGCGCCGCGCGGCAGCCGGTACGGTCGCCGCATGACCAAGGGAAACAGCACCAAAATCACCGATGAGCTGTACGCCTACATGCTGGCCCACAACCCGCCCCTGGACGAGGTCC
Source organism: Streptomyces sp. ASQP_92 (assembly GCF_025399895.1). Classification (GTDB taxonomy): domain Bacteria; phylum Actinomycetota; class Actinomycetes; order Streptomycetales; family Streptomycetaceae; genus Streptomyces. The sequence goes on from NZ_JAODUA010000001.1 coordinate 752,054, forward strand.
AGCGGGATCTGGTGAAGACCACCTACGACCGGCTGCCCGACCAGGCGGGCATGCAGTCGGCCGAGGAGCAGGCGCCGCTCCTCGCCTTCCTGGTACGCCTGGTGAACGCCCGCCATGTCGTCGAGGTGGGCACCTTCACCGGGTTCTCGGCCCTCGCCATGGCGCAGGCGCTGCCCGCCGACGGCAAGCTGATCGCCTGCGACGTCTCCGAGGAGTGGACGGCGTACGGCAAGGAGGCCTGGGCGAAGGCCGGGGTCGCCGACCGCATCGAGCTGCGGATCGCGCCCGCCCTCGACACCCTGCGCGCGATGCCGCACGAGCCGCACATCGACTTCGCCTACCTGGACGCGGACAAGGGCAACTACATCGCGTACTGGGAGGAGTTGGTGCCCCGGATGCGGCCCGGCGGCCTCATCGCCACGGACAACGTGCTCTACCACGGCACCGTCCTGGACGCGCGGGCGACCGGGTCGCCCGCCGCGATCCGCGCGTTCAACGAACACGTCGCCCAGGACCCGCGGATGGACAGCGTCATGCTGATCGTCGCGGACGGCCTGACGCTGTCCCGCAAGATCTAGCCGGGCTCAGCCCAGGACCCGGCCGGGCTCAGCCGCAGCAGCCGCCCCCGCAGCACCCTCCGCCGCCGCCCGCGGACGGGGCCGGGCCAGACTTGGCGGCGCCGCCCACGGCCACCGTGGACAGCAGCTTCACGGTGTCGTCGTGCCCGGCCGGGCAGGCGGCGGGGGCCGCGGACTCGGCCATCGGCCGGCTGAGTTCGAAGGTGTCGCCGCAGGAGCGGCAGCGGTATTCGTAACGAGGCATGCGCCCAGACTAAGCGGTCCCCGGCCCTCGCGGCCCGTCCTTAGCCGGGGAGCTCCGGGGCCCGGCCCGGCCTAGGGGCGCTCCTCGTCGAGGTGCTCGTGGCGCGCCTTCCAGTACGGGTTGTCGTGCGGCAGGAAGCCGGTGACGCGCCCGTACATCCCGAACACCATCAGCAGCAGCCCGACCACGAAGCTGAACAGCACGTTCTGCATCCTGAAGGCCAGGAAATTGCGCGAGGTGTCGAGCAGGGCCAGATTCACGAACCCGCTCACCAGGAACAGGACGCCGAGGACGATGTTGAGCGTCGAGGCGAAGTTGCCGCCCCTGACCATCCCGTACAGGAGCAGCAGGCCCACGACGATGGACAGCACGCTCAGCGCGCCATTGGTGCTGAGCCCGGCGACGGTGTCACCGCCGGTGTCGAAGAAGCCGATCTGATGGACCAGACCGAGGATGCCGAAGATCATCAGGATGATGCCCATGGCACCGGCACCGAAGCGGTAGACGCTGTTGAGACGGTGGTCGATCGGCAGGTGCTCGTTGAGCGAGACGCGGCTGTGGTTGATGCGCTGCGAGATCGTATGGGTGGCCATAGTGGGAGCCCTCCTCGTCCCTGGGCACGCGCGTACGTACTCAAGGATCCGCCCGGGCGGGGCCCGCAACAACTCAGCGGTGCGCGGCCCGGCCGATGGCTCCGGGGCAGGGCTCAGGCGCCGTGGCCGAGTTCCTCCCGGATGCCGGCCACCACCTGGGACACGGCCCGGCGCACCGCCTCGGTCTCGGTCAGGAAGTGCCAGTAGTCGGGGTGGCGGCCTTCGAGCGTGGCGATCGCCCGGTCCAGGCGCGCCACGGAGTCGTCGAGCGGCCGGGCGTGCCGGGGGTCGGGGGTGGTGCGGCCGGACATCGCGAGACGCTGGGCGTCGCGGATCGCGAACCGGGTGCGCTGGATCTCCTGCTGCGGGTCCTTGGAGACGGCGTTGAGCCGCTGGAGCCGGTCGCCGGCGGCCGATACGGCCTCGTCCGTGGCGTTCAGCAGCGCCCGCACCGTACTGAGCCGCGAGGTCGCGTCCGCCCAGCGCTGCTCGTCGCGCGCCGCGGCCGCCTCCTTGAGCTTGTCCTCCGCCTGTCGTACGGAGACGGCGGCCTGCTCGGGCACCTGCTGAAGGTCCTGCCAGCAGGCGGCGGTGAAGCGCCGGCGCAGCTCGCTCAGGATCGGGTCGACGTTGCCGGCCCGGGTGGTGAGTGCCTGGGCGCGGGTGCGCAGCGACACCAGCCTGCGGTCGATCTCGGCGGCCTTGGCAGGGAGCTGCTCGGCCTCGGCCCGCACCGCCTCGGCGTCCCGCAGCACCCGGTCCGCGCGCTGGAGCGTCTCGGGCACGCCGTGTTGCCCCGCGCCCTGGTTGAGCTTGGTCAGCTCCGGTGCGAGCGAGGCGAGCCGGGCCGCGAGGTCGTCGGCGCGCAGCCCCTCGGCGCGTGCCGCGTCCAGGGCGGTGCTGGCCCCGAGCAGCGCGTGCCGGGCCCGCTCGACGGCGGGGGCGAGCCGGGCGAGCTGGGTCTCGGCGGTGTCCAGCAGGGGCCGCAGGCTCTGCTCGAAGCGGTCGAGCTCGCCCTTGACCCGGACGAGCTCGTCCTTGGCGGCGGCCAGCTCCGCGCGCGCCCGCGAGGCGACGGAGGCGTCCAGATCGTCCCGGTCCAGGTCGTGCGCGTCCACCGCGTTGATGTACTGGTTGGAGACCTCGTCGATACGGCGCCCGAGGGCCGCGAAGTCGTCGACGGCCCGACGGGCACCGGGCGAACTGTCCACGGCCATGATCGTCTCGATGGAGATCCGCAGGTCGCGCTGGGCGGTGTCGAGCTCGTAGAAGGCGGCCGCCGCGGCGTCCTTGGCGGCCTGCGCCTCCGCCCGCAGGCTTTCGCCGCGCCCCCCGAACCAGCGACGCGTGCCACCCCCGGCGAAAGCGCCGGGCAGCGCCATGGCGCCGAGCACCACGGGAAACGCGATCAGCGCCAGCACGTCCCGGACGGTGGCACCCGCTCTGCTGTCAGGCCGCGCGTGTGTCCCCGTCACATCCCTCTCCCGTGCTGGTCGCCCTGCGGGTCCATTCTCCCACCAGCCAAGGACGAACACACGGCCCGGTCAGTTCACGGTTCTGCCTGTTCTTCTTGGGCCCAGGGAGCCGGAGGGCTCCGCCCGTCGAAGGCGGCGCCTCCCGCTCACCCGTTGCGGACGGTGACCCGGCCGTTGTCACTGCGGGCGGTCAGCACATGGGTACTGGAATCGGAGCGGGCGACGGTGACGTCGACGCGGCCGTCGTCGGCGCCGGCGGTCACCTTGTAGGCGTCCTTCGGCACGGCGAGATCGACGCGGCCGTCGTCGCTGGTGGCCTCCACGCTGTCCGGCACGACGGCGAAGGCCAGGCTCACCCGGCCGTTGTCGGAGGCGGCCCGCACGGTCTTCGCGCGCAGGCCCTCGCCCTCGATCCGCCCGTTGCGCGAGGTGAGGTCCAGGGGCCCGGCGGAGTCCTTGACGCTGACCCGGCCGTTGTCGGAGCCGATCTTCAGCGGGGTCTCGAAGCCGCTCGCCTCGACCCGCCCGTCGTCATTGCGGACCGTCACCGCGACACCGCGCGGCACCGTGACCTCGTGGCGGGCGCCGCAGTTCTTGAGGACCCCGCTGCACTTCACGGTGAGGCGGAGCGTGCCCTGTTCGAGCCGCCAGTCGGCGTCGGGCCCGCTGCCGAAGGCGACCCAGCCGTCGACCTGCCGAGCGACCTCGACGTTCTTCACATCGGCCGGCCGCACCACGACCGTGGAACTGCCGCCTTCGATGGTCAGCGCCTTACCGGCGAAGGCGAAGCTCTTGTGCTCGACGGGCGCGTTCGCCGGGTCGGAACTCCCGCACCCGGCCAGCGCCAGTGCGAGAACACCGGCCCCGACGGCGGCGATGAGCGCGGTGCGACTGTGAAAACCCATGGCGATGATCCCCCGATGACGTGCGAGCCGTACGTGCGACGGCCGTACGCCCACGGTACGAAGCGACCCGGCGGCGCGCGCTGGAGCCTGCTACCGAATAGGAGGGGGTGCTACCCCCACCCCCTCCTCCACCCCGCCCGCAATCGGGTTTGCGGGGGCACCCCGTGGGCCATGTACGCTGGTCCCTCATCCCACGGGTGTGTAGCTCAGGGGTAGAGCGCTGCTCTTACAAAGCAGATGTCGGCGGTTCGAAACCGTCCACGCCCACCAGCACGAAGGCCCCTCGCCGATCTTGGCGGGGGGCCTTCGGCATCGCCCCTGTGCCCGCCCGATCCGGTGACCGGCCCGACCGGCGCCGTGCTTCGTCCATGGCCCCATGCTCGTGCAGTACAGAGGCCCAAGTGCGCCTGATCCTGCGGCCGTTGAGGGAGCCGTGCAGTCAGCCGAACGCGCCGCCCCCCGCCTCACCGCTTCTTGCGGATGGCACTCAGGGGTTCCCCAAGGGAGACATTCCGCTGACCCGTTCACGTCGCCCCGGCCCGCGCCAAGACCGGACCCTGCCCTGGAGCCATGGCCGGTGCCAAGCTCGTTTCGGGGGCGTCGTCACACTCACACCCACCGCAGCGGGAAGCCCCGCCGGGGTGCGGACGGGGCTTCTCGGCCGGCGGCGTGGCGTGCTCGGGGTCGACGCCCGGCGCCGGGGTTCGGCGGGTCAGGAGCGGGGAGGACTCCGCCGGATGGCCGAGATTACGCCTGCGCTTGGCTGGAACGTAACCCCTGTGCATGATGAGGCGCCGACGAATTCACGGGACGCCGAGGTGGCGGGGTCGGCGGGTGCTCCCGGTGGGGCGCGGGCCGTGGCCCGGCGGGGGAGAGGGAGTGGGGTGCGGGGTGGCCGGAGAGAGAGGGCTGCGGCGGGCGTACGCGCGGGCGTGCGGGGCCGAGCCCAGCTACGGGGAGGTCGGCGCCACCGGCGGGAGCGCGCTGCCCGGCGGGTACCGGGTGTTCCGGCGGCGGATCCGGGTCGGGTACGGGCAGGACGCCTTCGAGCGGGCCGGGGCGTACGTGCTGAGCTGGGGGGTTCAGCGCGGCGCCGGGTTCGGGGTGTACCCGGGGACCCCCGCCGTGCCGGGCGCCACCACGCTCGTCGTGCTGCGACCGTCGAGGCGCTCCCGGCCGCGGCCGGGAGGAACGGCAGCGCTGCCCCGGCTGCCGTGGCCCCGCCTGGTCATCCCGTGCCGCGTCGTGTGGACCGTACGCGCCGCCGAACGCATCGGCTTCGCCTACGGCACCCTGCCCGGGCACCCCGAGTGCGGCGAGGAGTCGTTCGTCGTGGGGCGGGAGGCCGACGGGCTCGTCTGGTTCGAGGTCGCCGCGTTCTCCCGGCCCGCACGCTGGTTCGCCCGGCTCGGCGGGCCCCTCACCAGGCTGTTCCAGGATCTCGCCACCCGGCGCTATCTCCTGGCCGTGGCCGCCGCCGTGCGTGAGGGAAGCCACTGAAGGGAACGCGAGCGGGGCGCGCCTCGTCTCTCCGGGAGGTGCGAGGACGTACAGGAGGCGGTGACACACTGGCCGCTCGTTCGGTGAAGGGAAGCTGGTCGTGGCGATGATGCGGAATCTGCGGAGGGCGGTGCGCCGCTCCTACCGGCGGACCGTCGACCTCAGCCATCCGGTGCGCTCTCCTCTGGGAAGCGCCGTCGTCAACTGTGCCGTGTACGTCGACGGCGTACGGCAGAAGGACGACTGCCCCGCCGAGGAGGCGCTGCGGCGGGTGCGCCGGCTGGGCGACGGGGCCTTCGTATGGATCGGGCTCCAGGAGCCCACCCAGGAGGAGTTCGCGGGGCTCGCGGAACTGTTCGGGCTGCACCGGCTGGCCGTGCAGGACGCCGTCACCGCGCACCAGCGCCCCAAGGTCGTGCCGTACGACGACACCCTGTTCTCCGTGTTCAAGACGTGCCGCTACGTCGAGCACGAGGAACTCACCGAGACCAGCGAAGTGGTGGACACCGGCGAGCTGATGGTGTTCACCGGCACCGACTTCGTCATCACCGTGCGGCACGGCTGCCACGGCTCGCTCGGACCGCTGCGCGAGGAGCTGGAACGCGAGGGCGAGCGGCTCGCCAAGGGGCCGTCGGCGGTGCTGCACGCCGTCGCCGACCATGTCGTGGACGACTACCTCGCCGTCATCGAGGCCATGCAGAGCGACATGGACGCGGTCGAGACCGCCGTCTTCGCCCAGAACGCGGGACGGGGCGACGCCGGCCGGATCTACCAGCTCAAGCGCGAACTCCTCGAACTGAAGCGGGCGGTGGCGCCGCTGGCCCGGCCCCTGCAAAGGCTCGCCGGTGAAGAAGTGCCCGCCATCGACCCCGAGGTCAGGCCGTACTTCCGGGACGTCACCGACCACCTGCTCCGCACCACCGAACAGATGGCCGCCTTCGACGGGCTGCTGGACTCCATACTCCAGGCCCACCTCGCCCAGGTCACGGTGGCCCAGAACGAGGACATGCGGAAGATCACGGCGTGGGCGGCCATCGTCGCCGTGCCGACCATGGTCTGCGGCATCTACGGCATGAACTTCGAGAACATGCCCGAACTGCACTGGCGTTACGGCTACTTCATGGCGCTCGGGCTCATGGCGGTCGCCTGCGGCGTCATCCACCGCGGGTTTCGCCGCAACGGCTGGCTCTAGCCGTCGGGCCTCCGGGCGGGCCGGAAGCGCCGGGCCCCCCGGCGGGCGGAAGCGGCGGGCCTCCGGGCGGGCGGAAGGCGGCGGGCCTCCGGGCGGGCCGGAAGCCGTCAGGGCCCGGGCGGACCGGCCGCCCACCCCGCCGCTTGCGCGCACACGGCCCTCAGCCCGCGGTGCGGCGGCTCTCCGCGAGGCCGCGCAGGCGCTCCATCTCGCGCCGGTCACGCTTGGTGGGCCGGCCCAGACCTCGGTCGCGTACGCCGACGGCCAGGGCGTCCGCGCGAGGCGGAGGCGGCGGGCTGTTGTCGATGTACGCCTCGGCGGCGACCGGCGCGCCGACCCGCTTGCGCAGCAGCTGGACGACCTTGACGATCCGCTCCCGCCCGTCCATGCGCAGCCGCACCTCGTCGCCGACCCTCACCTGGTGGGCGGCCTTCACGCGCTCGCCGTTGACCTGGACGTGCCCGGCCCGGCAGGCGGTGCCCGCCTGCGAGCGCGTCTTGGTGAGCCGGACCGACCAGATCCAGCTGTCGACGCGTACGGGGCCGGTACCTGTGCCGGTGGTGGTGCCGTTCGCTGCTTGGGCCATGCCCCCGACTCTAATCGGCGGGCGCGGCGGGGCCTCGCGGTTTTTGGACGCGGAGGGCGCCGGGCTGTCGCCCGGGGGACGGGGACTCGCTGAGCCATTGCCCAGGGGGTCGGCCCCCGGGGAGCGGGCGGGCGAGGCGGACCCGGGCCCGTTGTCAGTGGTGTCGGTCACACTGGGGGCATGTGCAGAAGCATCAAGACGCTGAGGCCGCCGGCCATGCCGGAGGAGGCCACCGAGGACGACATCAGGGCCGCCGCCCTGCAATACGTGCGCAAGGTGTCCGGCTTCCGGGCGCCCGCCGAGCACAACCGGGAGGTCTTCGAGCGCGCGGTGGACGAGATAACCGAGGCCACCCGCGAGCTCCTCGCCCATCTGGAGGTGCGCGGCGCGGGCAGCACGCGGAAGACGGCGTAACCGGCCCAGGTGGAGGGGTCGGCCGGCGGGCCCCCGGGTCAGGACGCCGGGGTCGGCGCCGGTATCGGGCGTTTGACGACGTACGCCGCCAGCGCGCCCGCCGCGAAGAGGGCGAGCAGGGAGACCGCCGTGCCCAGCCAGGTCGCGCCCAGCCACTGCCCGCCGAAGTAGCCGAGCCCCACGCTGTACGTCGCCCAGGCCACGCCCGCCAACGCCGACCAGGGCAGGAACTCCCGGATCTTGCGGTGCGCCGCGCCCGCGCCGAGCGAGACGACGGAGCGTCCGGCGGGGGCGAAGCGCGCGATGACGACGAGGCCGCCGCCTCCCCGGCTGAGCGCCAGGCCCAGTCGCTCCTGGGCCCGCGTCAGCCGGCGGGAGCGGGCGATCGCGCGTTCCAGGCGGGCGCCGCCGCGTCGGGCGAGGCGGTAGGCGACCAGGTCGCCCAGGACGGAGGCGGTGGCGGCGCAGGCGGCGAGGGTGAAGAGATCGGCGTGGCCGGCCCCGGGGACGGCTCCCGCGCCCGCCTCCGTGGCCGATCCCGCGGCCGTGGTCGCCGCCGTGATCACGAGCACCCCGCTGGGCAGCACCGGAAGGAAGACATCGAGCAGGACGGAGAGGGTGACGACGGCGTAGATCCAGGGGCTGGACGTCAACGCCCCCACACTCTCCAGCACGTTCGCTCCTCTGCGGCTTGTCGGTTCCCCGGACGGTGAATACCGCGGTGTCGCGGGGAAGCGGCAGGGGGCGGCGGTACAGCCGTACAGCGTACGCCCGGGCCCCGGGACGTTTCTGCCAGGGGTGGGTGGTGTTCCGGTGGGGGGACGGTCGAGCGCGGGGCCGGATCGGTACGGCCCGCGTCCTGACATGCCGCTGCCCGGAGTTCGGGACCTGAACTCCGGGCAGCGGGACGGGCGTTGGAGGCGCGGGCGCCGGACGATGGAGTCGGCCGGGAGGCGTGCGCGGTGACCTTCGGCTCAGGCGGCGACGCTCTCGCGCTGCGCGTCGGCGGCCGGCCGCGCGGTGCGCCGGGCGCCGAGGAGCTGGTCGAGCGCGAGCGCGCCGGGACCGGTGAAGACCAGGAGCAGGAACGCCCAGCAGTACATGGCGGAGGCCTCGCCGCCGTTCTGCAACGGCAGCACCGCGTTCGACTGGTGGACGCTGAAGTAGGCGTACGCCATCGAGCCGGACGAGATCAGGGCGGCGGGGCGGGTCAGGAGACCGGTCAGCACCAGGACACCACCGACGAGCTGGATCACGGCGGCGTACCAGCCGGGCCAGGTGCCCGCGGGGATCGAGCCGCCGCCCATGGCGCCGCCGAAGACGCCGAACAGGGAGGCCGCGCCGTGGCAGGCGAAGAGAAGGCCGATGACTATGCGGAACAGGGCGAGCGCGTAGGGGCGCGCGCGCTCGGCATCGAGCGTGGGGGAGGCCATGGGGGGCTCCTTCGGTTGGGGACGTGACCGATGGGATGCACAGGTTAGGCAGGCCTCACTAGTGCTTGCAAGTTCAACATTCTTAATGTCTTGTTTCGGCTGGGTGAATTGGGCCAGGTGCGCCCTCGGGGGTGATCGGCCGGTCCATGACGGTCACGAGGCGGACTGGACCACCGCGCACACGGCGCGACCGGCGCGCCTGATCGAGCCGCAGCCGGGCGGAACGGCCGTGCAGCGTAAGGGTCATGAGCTGGTTGCCGAACCAGGGTCCGCCGGCCCTGCGCCAGTCGAACAGCGGCCGGACCACCCCGCCGTGCCGCGCCAGTACGTGGCCGAGAGCGCGCCCCATCCGGCTCCAGCCGAGGCGGAATCCGGCCCTCACGGGGGCCGGAACCGAGTTGTGGACCGGCGAACAGGTCAACTGACGTACGTGTGACGTCGGTTGGGGCACCGAAATTGGCCAGAAGGGCTCCGCCACGTAAGCGTGGTGGACATCACCCGACAGGACACTGACCGTCGCCGGCGCCCCGGGGCCGGATCCCGCGCCGGTGATCAGTTCGGTGAGGAACGCGAACGACGAGGGGAAGGCGGCCCAGTGCTCCAAGTCGGCCCGCCGCCGCAGCCGTTCGCCGATGCGCGCCCAGCGCCGGCCCCGGGAGCCCGCGCACAGGGCCGCGTTCCAGGCCTCCGCGTCATGGATGAACGGAGGGAGCAGCCAGGGCAGGGAGGTCCCGATCAGAAGGTGGTCGCACTCACCGGGGCCCGGCACCTGGGCCCGCAGCCAGCGCTCCTCGCCCTCGTCGAGCATCGCCCGCCGGCCCTCGTCCAGGACGCGGGCGGCCCTGCTGCCCACCATCAGCAGCCGGGTGCGGCCGACGTCGCGCCGGTAGCTCCAGCGCGCCGCCGCCGGGTCCGCGCCGGCCAGGGCCGCGAAGGAGCGCAGCGCCTCCGTGCCGTCCGGGGTGTCCCGCACCGCCGCGTACAGCGGATCGGCGGCCAGCTCGGCGGGCGAGAGGTTGCCCAGGTGCTGGTGCACCCAGTACGACATCAGACCGCTGACCAGCCGCTCCTGCCACCAGGGCGTGGCACGCATCTCGGCGAGCCAGGCGGCGCTGGTGTTCCAGTCGTCGATCACGTCGTGGTCGTCGAAGATGTGGCAGCTCGGCACGGTCGAGAGCAGCCAGCGCACCTCCGGGTCGAGCCAGGACTCGTAGTAGAGGCGGGTGTACTCCTCGTAGTCCGCGACCTCGGCGCCCGGGGCCTCGCGCAGATCCCGGCGCGCGGCCAGCCAGCGGCGGGTCCCGTCCGAGACGCTGTCCGCGTACACCTGGTCGCCCAGGAGCAGCAGGAGGTCGGGCCGCTCGGCCCCGGGGTCGGCCGCGAGGCCCCCGGCGAGAGCGTCGAGGGCGTCCGTCGCGGTGGCGTCGGGCGCGCGGCGGCAGGAGCCGAAGGCGACGCGGAGCTCGGCGCCGGGCGCCGGGACGCGGATCGTGCTCAGCGGGCAACGGGAGTGCGGCGCCGGCCAGACCGGCCGTTCGTCGAGCAGCACCTCGTACGCGGTGGCGGTGCCCGGCGTCAGTCCGGCCAGCGGGACCAGCGCGTAGTGGTGCCCGGCGATCTGGAACGTACGGGCCCGGCCCGAGGTGCCGTCGGCGCAGCGCACCCGGGCGGTGCAGGGCCGGTCGGCCTCGATCCACACCGTGGCGGACCCGTGCGGGTCCAGGTGTCGCAGCAGCGGCCCCAGGCGAAGCCCGGCCATGTGGTGCCCCCTCCGTCGCCGTCCGTTCGTACGGTACGGAACGACGGAGGGGTGCGACAGGTTTCAACGCCCGTCCGGTCCAAGGGAGTTGAGCTGCTGGGCCGCCCTCAGCAGCCGTTGAGGATGCCCTGGAGCGCCGACTTCTCGGCGGAGTCCACCGTGAGGCTGTAGTAGTGCTTCACATCCACCCACATCCGGGCGTAGGTGCAGCGGTAGGAGGTCAGCGACGGCAGCCACTTGGCCGGGTCCTTGTCGCCCTTGGCCTGGTTGACGTTGTCGGTGACCGCGATCAACTGGGGGCGGGTCAGGTCGTTGGCGAAGCCCTGGCGCTGGGGCGTGGTCCAGGTGTTCGCGCCGGAGCGCCAGGCCTCGGCGAGCGGCACGATGTGGTCGATGTCCACGTCGGCGGCGGCGGACCAGGTGGCGCCGTCGTACTCGGAGTACCAACTGCCGCTGGTGGCGGCGCAGCTGGAGTCGGTCGTGACATTGGTGCCGTCGCGCTTGAGGACGACCTCGCGGGTGTTGCAGGTGCCGGACTGGGTGATCCAGTGCGGGAACTTGTCGCGGCTGTAGCCGGTGAGCGAGCCCTCCGCCCGCACGGTCAGCTCGCCCAGGTAGGTGCGGGCGGTGGCGGCGCTCACCGGGGTCGGCGGCGAGGCCTCGGCGGCCGGAGCGGTGACGAGCGCGGCGCCCGCGACGAGTGCGGCAGCGGCGACGAGGACGGCCGAGCGACGCGCGTAGACGCGGGGCGTGCGCGTTTCTATGGCGGCTGACATCCGAACTCCCTTGACGTGGGGGGAACTTGACCGGCCACGGGATGGGCGGCTCGGCCAGCGTGACGGCGCCGGGTTGCGCGGGGATGGGCGCCAGGTAACAGCGTGGCGACATGGTCACGTCAGATCAAGAGCCCGAACGCCAAGGGAGGGCAAGGGAATTGACGCCCCCTCGTGGGCGCTGGCGCGGGCGCGGGGGAGTGAACCGGGGGTGCGCCAGGGGCCACGGCCCCCTCGCGCCGGTCCGGGGTGCGCCTTGCCCGCATGCTGCCGAGCCCGCATGGCGCCGGTCCGCATGGCGCCACTCGGCCCGCATGGCGCCAGGTCCGCACGGCGCCGGGCCGCACGGCGCCGGGCCCGCATGCCATCGGTCCGCCCGGCAGGGGCCCCGCGCGCCACCGCCCCGCACCCCTACCACCGCGGGCGGATCAACCCGCACGACACCCGCCCGGCGCGGAAAACGACGTACCGTCGCGTGCAAGTCGGCGCGTCGTACGGTGGGCGCGTGCTGCTGCCCGTGAACGTCACGCTCGGGGTCGTCCTCGCCGTACTGCTCGTCGCGGCCGCGGGTGTCGCCGCGGCCGCGAGGCTGGGGCGGCATCGCGAGATCCTGATCGCTGGGGTGCGGGCGGCGGTTCAGCTCGCCGTCGTCGCCCTCGTGATCCACTGGGTGGTCGGCTCGGTGCCGCTGCTGCTCGGGTTCCTGACCCTGATGTTCGCCGTCGCCGTACGCACCGCGGGGCGCCGCATGACCGCCAACCGCACCTGGTGGTGGGCCGCCGCTCCCATCGCGTCGGGCGTCGTCCCCGTGGTGGTGGCGCTGCTGCTCACCGGGCTCGTCCCGGTCAAGGGCATCGCGCTGATCCCGGTCACCGGCATCCTCATCGGCGGCGCGCTCACCGCGACCGTGCTCGGCGGGCGCCGCGCCCTGGACGAGCTGACCGCGCGGCACGGCGAGGTGGAGGCCGCGATGGCGCTCGGCCTGCTCGACCGCGACGCGCGCCTGGAGATCGCCCGGCCGGCCGCGTCCGACGCGCTGCTGCCCGGCCTCGACCAGACCAGGACGGTGGGCCTGGTCACGCTGCCGGGCGCGTTCGTCGGCATGCTGCTCGGCGGCGCCTCACCCGTGCAGGCGGGCGCGGTCCAGCTCTTCGTGCTGGTCGCGCTCATGGCCGTACAGGCGGTCGCGGTGTCGGTGGTGCTCGAACTCGTCGCGCGGGGCAGGGTGCACCGCGAGGTCCGGGACCTTCGTCCCTGATGGGGCGCGCACGACGTGCCGTATTCTTGAGGGCGCAGAAGGGGAGTAGCTCTTCGCCGGAACGTCGACATACTGCCGAGTCCCCCAGGGGTTCTCGGCCGGCGCCCGGAGGCGAGTGCCCGCGAGGGCCCCGCCAGCGAGACCTTCGGCCGCAGTGACCTGAACCATTCATGGCGCTGCCGAGCCGAAGCGACCCCGGATCCGGTGGAACCGCTCTCGGAGCGGACGCGCCCGACCGATTGAGGAACCCCTTCCGTGCTCAGCTTCACGATCATGGCGATCACCTTCGGTGTGATCTTCCTCGCCGAACTCCCCGACAAGACCGCGCTCGCGGGACTGATGCTCGGCACCCGCTACAAGGCCTCCTACGTCTTCGTCGGCGTCGCGGCCGCCTTCGCCGTGCACGTCGTCCTCGCCATCGCGGCGGGCAGCGTGCTCACCCTGCTGCCGCACCGGCTGCTCCAGGCGATCGTCGGCGTCCTGTTCCTCGCGGGCGCGGCGATGCTGCTCTTCAAGAAGGACGAGGACGACGAGGAGGTCAAGGCGCCCGCCGACCAGTCGTTCTGGAAGGTGTCGGGGGCGGGCTTCATGCTGATCCTGGTCGCCGAGTTCGGCGACCTGACCCAGATCATGACGGCCAACCTGGCCGCCCGTTACGACAACCCGCTCTCCGTCGGCATCGGCGCGGTACTCGCCCTGTGGGCGGTCGCGGGTCTCGGCATCGTGGGCGGTCGCGCCCTGATGAAGCGGGTGCCGCTGCGGCTGATCACCAAGGTCGCGGCCTGCCTGATGCTGACCCTGGCCGGGTTCAGCCTCTTCGAGGCGATCGCGGGCTGAGGCCGCCCGCCTTGTCCTGGCGGACGCGATGGCGCGCACACGGAAACGGCCCCCGCGGTAGGACGGGGGCCGTTGGTCCGTGGTGGCCGGGCGGGGCCGGGCGGAGGGGCGCGATCAGATGGTGATCTCCAGGCGCAGGGTGCCGTCCGCCCCGGCGGTGACGGTGAGGTGCGTGAGGTCGGGAACGTACGCGGTCGGCTCGTGGGCGTCGGCGCGCGGGCCCACGCCGACGACGCGCATCCCGGCCGCCCGGCCCGCCGCGATGCCGGCCTCGGAGTCCTCGAAGACGACGCAGTCCGCCGGGTCGAAGCCCAGCTCGGCGGCGCCCTTGAGGAAGCCCTCGGGGTCCGGCTTGCTCGCGCCGACGCACTCGGCGGTCACCCGCACCCCGGGCATCGGCAGACCCGCCGCCGTCATACGGGCCCGGGTGAGCGCCGCGTCGGCCGAGGTGACCAGGGCGTGCGGCAGCTCGGCGAGGGAGGCCATGAAGGCGGGCGCCCCGGGGACCGGCACCACACCGTCGGTGTCGGCGGTCTCCTCGGCGAGCATCACCTTGTTGTCGGCGTGGTTCTGCTCCATGGGCCGGTCCGGGAGCAGCAGAGCCATCGTCGCGTAGCCCTGGCGGCCGTGCACGACCTTGAGGGCGGCCTCCGGGTCGAGGCCGTGGCGCTCCGCCCAGCGGCGCCAGCAGCGCTCCACGACGGCGTCCGAGTTCACGATCGTCCCGTCCATGTCCAGGAGCAGGGCGCGGGCGGTCAGGACGGTGGTCGTCGTGGTGCTGGCCGGCATCGGCGAACTCCAGGTCACGGGAGCGGGGGGCGCGGAAACACAAAGGTGACCCCCGCCCGCCGGTCAGGGAGGAAACAGGCAGGGATCACTTTGTTTCTCCACGATACAAAACGCGAGGGGTGTTGTGCCACCCGGCCCCCTCTCCAGGGTCGCGGGGCCGCTCCTTCCCGCGGTGTGAACCCCGGCGCCTAGGGCTTGTCGGTCATCGACTCCAGGGCCTGGCGGGTCGGCGGCCCGTAGACCCCGGCCGGGTCTCCGCTCACGCCCATGTACGACTGGAAGTCGCGCACCGCGCGCTCGGTGCGGGAGCCGAAGTTCCCGTCCGTGGTGCCGTTGTAGAGGCCCAACTGGGCCAGCCGCCGCTGGAGTTCGAGGACGCCCGGTCCGCTGTCGCCGCGCCGCAGCGTGGTGCTCGGCGGCGGCGCCAGCGGCTTGCCGTCGGGCGACGCGGAGGGCCCCGGCGCGGAGGCGGAGGGTGACGGCGCGTGCTTCGACGGCGTCGGCGAGGCGGTCCGGGACGCGGAGGGCGACGGCGTCGGAGAGGGCCGCGCGGAGGCGGAGCGGCTCGGGGAGGCCTTCTTCGTCGGGCCGGCGGCGGCCGAGGGGGTTCCGGGCGGCGCCGAGTCGCCGCCGCTGTAGGGCAGGCCGGTGTCCGCCGCGTCCGGAAGTGCCCGCTTCGGCGTGGCGTCGTCGGCGAACAGGGTGCTCGCGAAGGCCGCCGCGGCGATGACGACGGCGGCGGCCGCGCCCGCGGTCAGCGCGATGAGGCGACGGCGCCCGCGGGGTGCCCGCGCGCCGTCCCGCGGGGCGCTGTGGTTCCCCCGCCGAGCCTCCTGGGGTAGGGGTTCCGCCGCCGGAACCACCGCGCCCAGCCGCATCGTCCGCTCGGCCTCCGGGACGCCCGGGACGCCCGGAACGCCGGGGACGCCCGGAACGCCGGGGACGCCCGGAACGCCGGGGGCACCCGGAGCACCCGGAACACCCGGTACACCCGGAACACCCGAGGGGTCCTCGTCCGGCGCCGCCGAGGCGTTCGGCAGCATCACGTACGGGCGGATCCGCAGCGGGTCGAAGTCCTCCGCGGCGGCGGCCCGGGCCGGGCGTTCGGCGTGCGGCGTCTCGGCGGCGCGCTCGGCGCAGGCGCAGCCGGGTCTGCCGTCCACCCCGCGTTCCGCACCACATTCAGGACAGCCGTGTCCGGTCATCGTCGGTTTCCCTCCCCATGGGCTGCGAGCGATTATGCCGGGCGGTCCGCGCGCCCCCGGGGCGGGTGGCCGAGCCCGGCAGGCCATTTCCGTACATTCCGATCAAGATGGTGGGACGAGTCGCAGCACACACACGGATGGGACGTGGCCATGGCTCAGCGAACCGCTTCCGCCGCCGTCGCCCCGGGCGCGGGGCACGAACGGCGGAACGTACTGGTCGCCATCGGCGCGCTGCTGCTCGGCATGCTGATCGCCGCGCTCGACCAGACCATCGTCTCGACCGCGCTGCCTACCATCGTCAGCGACCTCGGCGGGATGGAGCACCTGTCGTGGGTCGTCACCGCCTACATGCTGGCCGCGACCGCCGCGACCCCGCTGTGGGGCAAGCTGGGCGACCAGTACGGCCGCAAGAAGCTGTTCCAGTTGGCGATCGTCATCTTCCTCGTCGGCTCGGGTCTGTGCGGCATCGCGCAGAACATGGGCGAGCTGATCGGCTTCCGCGCGCTCCAGGGCCTGGGCGGCGGCGGACTGATGGTGCTGTCCATGGCGATCGTCGGCGACATCGTCTCGCCCCGCGAACGCGGCAAGTACCAGGGCCTGTTCGGCGCGGTCTTCGGCGCGACCAGCGTGCTCGGGCCGCTGCTCGGCGGGTTCTTCACCGAACAGCTCAGCTGGCGCTGGGTGTTCTACATCAACCTGCCCATCGGCGTGATCGCGCTCCTCGTCATCGCCGCCGTGCTGCACATCCCGGCGCGCGGCACCCGGCACACCATCGACTACCTGGGCACCTTCCTCATCGCCTCCGTCGCCACCTGTCTGGTCCTGGTCGCCTCGCTCGGCGGCACGACCTGGCCCTGGGCCTCGGCGCGGATCATCGGGCTCGCGGTGCTCGGCGTGGTGCTGCTCGTGGCCTTCGTCGCCGTGGAGCGCAGGGCGGCCGAACCGGTCCTGCCGCTGAAGCTGTTCCGCGTGCGCACCTTCACCCTGGTCGCGGTCATCAGCTTCATCGTGGGTTTCGCGATGTTCGGCGCGATGACGTACCTGCCGACGTTCCTCCAGATCGTGCAGGGCATCTCGCCCACCATGTCCGGGGTGCACATGCTGCCGATGGTCCTCGGCATGCTGCTGACCTCGACGGCGTCCGGCCAGATCGTGTCCCGCACCGGACGCTGGAAGGTCTTCCCCATCGCGGGCACGGCGGTCACCACCATCGGCCTGCTGCTCCTGCACCGGCTCACCGAGACGAGCCCCACCTGGGAGATGAGCCTGTACTTCTTCGTCTTCGGCGCGGGACTCGGCCTGGTCATGCAGGTCCTGGTCCTGGTCGTGCAGAACGCCGTCGACTACGCGGACCTGGGCGTCGCCACCTCCGGCGCCACCTTCTTCCGCTCCATCGGCGCCTCCTTCGGCGTGGCGATCTTCGGCACGATCTTCACCAACCGGCTCACCGGCAAGCTCTCCGACGCGCTGGCCGGACAGCCGCTGCCGCCCGGCGTCGGCCCCGCCACCATCTCCGCCGACCCCCACACCATCGCCCAACTCCCGGCCGCGGCACGGCCGTCGGTGCTGCACGCCTACGCCTCGTCCATCACCGACGTCTTCCTGTACGCGGCCCCGGTCGTGCTCCTCGCCTTCGTGACGGCGTGGTTCCTCAGGGAGGACAAGCTGCGGGGAGCGGTCACCGCGCCCGACACCAGCCAGACCCTGGCGTCCAACCCCGTCGAGCGCTCCTCGTACGACGAGTGCGCGCGGGCCCTTTCGGTGCTCGGCACCCGCGAGGGCCGCCGGGAGATCTACCGGACGATCACCAAGAAGGCGGACCTGGACCTGCTCCCGGCGGCGAGCTGGCTGCTGCTGCGGATCAACAAGTACGGGTCCGCCGAACCCGGCATGCTCGCCGAACGCAACCCCGTACCGATCCAGGTCATCACCGAGGCGGCCCGCCAGGTCGAGGAGCGCGGGCTCGCCCGGCGCGAGGGCATGCCCCTGGTGCTGACCGAGCCGGGCCGCGAGGTCGCGGGGCGGCTGGTGGCGGCGCGTGAGGAGTCCCTGGCCGAGCTGCTCGGCGACTGGTGGGGCCCGAACCGGCCCCGGGACCTGGTGAAACTGATCGCCGAGCTGACCTCGGAACTGTCCGGCTCGGACGGGGAGCAGCCGACGGGACCCGCCCCCCGCCGTGGCGGCCGGGTCTGAGTCCTGCGGCTCTACGGGCGCGGCCGGGTCTGACGGCCCGCGCTCACAGCTCCTTCGCGAACCAGCGCTCGGTGTAGGGACCCTGGCTGTACGGGGCGACCTCGCGATAGCCGTGCTTGGCGTACAGGCCGCGCGCCTCGACCAGGTCGTGCCGGGTGTCCAGGGCGATCCGCCGGGCGCCGAGGCGGCGGGCCGCGTCCTCCAGGGAGGACAGGAGCGCCCCGCCACCCCCCGTTCCGCGCGCGAAGGGGCGGACGAACACACGGGTGAGCTCGGCCGTCGCCGGGGCCGTCCCGTCGATGACGGGGGCCTTCGCACACAGCAGTACGCCCCCGCACGCCGCGGGCCGGCCCTGGTAGCGGCCGACCACGAAGTCCCCGGTGGGCGGCCAGAGTTGGTCCGTCCCGTCGTCGGTGAGCCCCTGCTCGATCTCCTCGGCGGTGGCGGCCCTGCCGTACCAGCGGCTCGCCACCTCGTCGTAGTAGTCGCGCCTCAGCAGGCTCGCGTCGGGGGTGTCGGGCCGCTCGGCGGCCATGATCCAGCTCATGGGTCACTGACTATCCCGGCGGCGGGCGCCCTGGCCACCGAATTAATCCGGCCCAGGGCCCACGCCGCGCGGGGCCCCTGGGCTCACGCCTTGGGCGCCGCCTGCTGCACGACCTCGAAGGACCACAGCGTGGACCCCGACGCGGCGGGCTTGGGCCGCTCGCCGCCCTCGCCCTGGGCGCCGCCGTGGGAGCCGCGCATGGAGGTGGACATCCAGTTCTGGAAGTCCTCCTCGCTGCGCCAGCGCGTGTAGACGAGGTACTGGTCGGTGCCCTCGACGGGCCGAAGCAGCTCGAACCACTCGAACCCGTCCGAGCCCTCCACCGACCCGGCCCGCGAGGCGAACCGCTTCTCCAGGACCTCTCGCTGCTCGTCCGGCACGGTCAGTACGTTGATCTTTACGACGCTGGGCACGCGACACCTCTCGTCAGAAGGCCGCCGGGGCGGGGGCCTTCGGGCCGTCCATGAGGGATCAGTGTGCTCCATGACCAGGTCAAGACGGTGTGAGCGTGCGAGGGCGCGCTAGGACGGGCGGGTGTGCGAGGCCGGCCCCGGCAGCCGGGCGCCGGCCCTTCGCCTGCGGCGGCCGCGCACGGCCAGGCCCGTTCCGAGGCCGGCCGCCAGCAGGACCGCCAGCGCCCCGCCCACCGTCACCAACCACAGCGGAACGCCGCCCACCGTCATCAACTCGTCGGTGTACCAAGCCCGTTGGAAGCCGGTGTCGTCGGCGGACCGGGTCAGTTCATGGTCGCCCGTGATGCGTGAGGGCCGGGTGAACCACTGGGTCAGAGCGGTCAGATAGACCGGCCCGGTGCCTTTCGTCAGCTCGGCGAGGGGGCCCGAAGGGTGCTCGATGGTGCCCGCGAACAGGGTCTCGGGCCGGTTACCACCGATCGTGGACGCCGTCTCCATGCGGTGGTCGGCCAGCACGTACAGGTTCAGGTTCTGCGGGGTCTTCGCCAGGCGCGACAGGCGCATCGGGTAGATGAGCCGGTCGCTGGCGAAGCTCAGGCTCAGCGGGTCCAGCGGGCCGCCCAGGGTTCGGCCCGGCTGGTCGGGCGCCAGGCGGATCGCGACGTACTCCCACTTCTGGTCGACGTAGGGGCGCAGCTCGGTGGAGAGGGCGGGCGGCAGCTGGAAGCCGTTGTGGCTCAGCCAGTCGCGCAGCGCCGTCGGATCGGAGGCGGTCAGCCGGGCCACGTCGAAGGGGCCGAGCCGCTCCCTGCCGACCACCTCCACGGGCGGCTTCGCGGCCGCCCGGGGCGCGCCGTCGCCGACGCCGCGGTCCCGGGCGAGCGGCCAGTCCCCGCCGCGGGGCCAGAAGTAGGTGCGGGTGCGGTGGACCGGGGCGGAGAGCCGCTCCAGCTCCTCGAACAGCCTCCGGTCGCCGAGCTTCACCGTCGCCCGGCTCGGCACCGGCATGATCCACGCGGCTTGCGGCGCGTTGCCGTCGACGGTCAGGCGCATCACGATCTGCTCGCTGTGGCCGTCCCAGCGCACCACCGACGTCTCCTGCCGCACGCTCAGCTGCCGCCCGCTCTGCGGCACCATCGCCCCGCAGCCACACGCGTACGCGGGTGCCACGAGGGAGCCCAGTTGCAGGGCCACCAGCGCCAGCGCCAGAACGAGCGCCCGCCGCCACGAGCGCCGGCCATCCCCGGTGCGCCGCAATCGTCCCGTGCCGTCCCGCATGTCCGCTACCCCCGTGTGATCGATCGACGGGAGCTACGACGGCGTAGCGGTGCCTTCGGTTCCGTTACGCCGTCCCGTTCCGCGAATACGCCGTCCCGTTCCGCGAACGATCCCTTCCCAGCGCCGCGATGTGGCCGGGCATCGCGATGCCGGCGGCCAGCGCGGGGTCGGGCTCGGGAGGCCCGAAGTGGCTGCGCACCGGCACCACCCCGGCCCACAGGCCCAGCTCCCCGTCGGGCCCCTGCCCGTCCTGGGGCGGGCCCGACGCCGTCTTGACCGACGCCTCGTCCAGCGGCAGGGCGAGCAGTGAAGTGGCCGCCAGCTCCTTGGAGTTGGGGCTTCGCGCGTACTCCCACTGTCCCGGCGCGCAGTGCTCGGTCAGCACCTTGAGCCCGTGCAGCAGCTCGTCCCCCTCGGTGATCAACCGGGGCACGGCGTACACCATCGCGCTGCGGTAGTTGACCCCGTGCTCGAAGACCGACCGGGCGAGCACGAGCCCGTCGATGTGGGTGACGGTGACGCAGACCGTCGCCTCCGGCGCCCGCACGATGCTGCGGGAGGCGACCGAGCCGTGCACGAACAGCGTCCGCGCTTCAAAGTCCACCCCGTACACCGTCGGCACCACCATCGGAGTGCCGTCCACGACGACCCCGAGATGGCACACGAACCCGGCCCTCAGGATCGCGTCGAGATCCTCGACCCGGGTGCTGCCCTGCTCACGAAGCCGGCGGTGCCGGGTCCGCTCGGTGACGGCCAGATCGGCGGACTCGGGCCGACTGTGCTGATCCGGTTGCTGTACGTCCATTTGCCTGCCGATTCCGTTGCTGAGGAGTGCCGATGCAACTGTTTCAGCAGGACGGGTGTGCGGACAAGGGGCAGCGGTCGCCCCGTGCTCACCGCACGGGCGCCTCCGAGCGGGATCGGGGGTTGTCCGGGAGGAGACAGGGGCGGGGCGTAGGGGGATGCCCCTGCCTCCCGGTTCCGGAAGGGTCAGCGGTGTGTCACCCGCAGGCCCTTGATGCCGTTCAGCCAGGCGGAACGCAGACGGCGCGGGTCGCCCGCCAGACGGAGGTCGGGCAGGACGTCCGCGATCGCGTTGAAGATCAGGTTGATTTCGAGCACGGCCAGGGACTTGCCCAGGCAGAAGTGCGGTCCGCCACCGCCGAAGCCGAGGTGGGGGTTGGGGTCCCGGGTGATGTCGAAGCGCTCCGGCTCCTCGAAGACCTCGGGGTCGTTGTTGGCGGAGGAGTAGAAGATGCCGACCCGGTCGCCCGCCGTGATCTTCTGGCCGCCGAGCTCGGTGTCCTGGGTCGCCGTGCGCTGGAAGGCGACGACCGGGGTGGCCCAGCGCACGATCTCCTCGGCCGCGGTGGCCGGGCGCTCGCGTTTGTAGAGTTCCCACTGGTCGGGGTGGGTCAAGAAGGCGTGCATCCCGTGGCTGATCGCGTTGCGCGTGGTCTCGTTGCCCGCCACCGCGAGCAGGATCACGAAGAAGCCGAACTCGTCGGAGAGCAGATTGCCCTCGCCCTCGGCCGCCACCAGCTGCGAGACGATGTCCTTGGCCGGGCACTCCTTGCGCGCCGCCGCCAGGTTCATCGCGTACGACACCAGCTCCATCGCCGCCTCGGCGCCGATCTCCTCGGTGATCGCGTACTCGGGGTCGTCGTACGCCGCCATCTTGTTGGACCAGTCGAAGATCTTGGTGCGGTCCTCCTGGGGGACGCCGATCAGTTCGGCGATGGCCTGGAGCGGGAGCTCGACGGCGATGTGAGTGACGAAGTCGAAGGAGCCGTCGTTCTTGTCGGCCTCCGACAGGGCCGCGTCCACGATGCCCCGGGCCCGGTCGCGCAGCGCGCCCTCCAGGGAGCGGATCGCGCGCGGGGTGAAGCCGCGCTGGACGATCTGGCGGACCCGGGTGTGCTCGGGCGGGTCCATGTTCAGCATGATCAGCTTCTGGACGTCGATCTGCTCCCGGCTGATCGACTCGTTGAAGCGGATCACCGCGGTGTTGGTGTGGGAGGAGAACAACTCCGGGTGGGTGGACACGTACTTGACGTCGGCGTGCCGCGTCACCGCCCAATAGCCGTCGTCCTGGAAGCCGGAGATGCCCCTCGGCTGGGCGCACCACCACACCGGCGCGGCCTGGCGCAGCTGGGCGAACTCCGGGTGCGGTACGCGGGATTGGAGCAGGTCGGGGTCGGTGAAGTCGAACCCGTCGGGCAGGTGGGGGCAACGCATTGGCCACTCCATGTCTGACGGTCCATCAGAAGTTGACCGAAAGGTAGTAACGGGTTCTACAACAAGCAAGGCTCGCGGCAGCATCTGTTGCGCACTGAACTCCCCACGCGGGACGTGCACAACCCTTGCGTACCCGGGGTAGCTCTCATAAGACTGCACTCAGAACTAGAACGCGTATCAGTTCGTGGCCGTGCGGTGCCGGGACACCCAGCGGCTGTGTCAGGAGAGGACGAGCTCATGGCCGCGGAACCCGTCATCGTCGAAGCCGTACGCACGCCCATCGGCAAGCGCGGGGGCGCGCTCGCCAATCTGCACCCCGCCTATCTGCTCGGCGAGACCTACCGCGAACTCCTCGGCCGCACCGGCATCCACGCCGACTGCGTCGAACAGATCGTCGGCGGTACGGTCACCCACGCCGGCGAGCAGTCCATGAACCCGGCGCGCAACGCCTGGCTCGCCGTGGGGCTGCCGTACGAGACCGCCGCGACCACCGTCGACTGCCAGTGCGGATCCTCGCAGCAGGCGAGCCACATGGTCGCCAACATGATCGCGGCCGGGGTCATCGACGTCGGCATCAGCTGCGGCGTGGAGGCGATGTCACGGGTACCGCTCGGCTCCGGCTCCAAGCACGGGCCGGGCAAGCCGTGGCCCGACGAGTGGAACGTGGACCTCCCCAACCAGTTCGAGGCGGCGGAACGGATCGCCCGCAACCGGGGCCTGACCCGTGAGCGCGTCGACGCCCTCGGACTCCTGTCCCAGGAGCGGGCGGCGGTCGCCTGGGCCGAGGAACGCTTCAAACGGGAGACGTTCGCGGTGCAGGTGCCCACCACCGAGGAGGAGCAGGCGGCGGGGCAGGGCATGTGGCGGCTCGTCGACCGCGACGAGGGACTGCGCGACACCTCGATGGAGGCGCTGGGCCGGCTCAAGCCGGTGATGCCCACGGCGGTCCACACGGCGGGCAACTCCTCGCAGATATCCGACGGTTCGGCCGCGATCATGTGGGCCTCCAAGCGCATGGCCCGCGCCCTGAAGCTCAAGCCCCGGGCCCGCATCGTGGCCCAGGCCCTGGTCGGCGCCGACCCGCACTTCCACCTGGACGGCCCCATCGACGCGACGCGCGCGGTGCTGGGCAAGGCGGGGATGTCCCTGCCCGACATCGACCTCGTCGAGATCAACGAGGCGTTCGCGTCGGTGGTGTTGAGCTGGGCGCAGGTCTTCGAGCAGGACCTGGAGAAGGTGAACGTGAACGGGGGCGCGATCGCGCTGGGGCACCCGGTGGGGGCGACGGGGGCGCGGCTCATCGCGACGGCGTTGCACGAGCTTGAGCGGCGGGACAAGGAGTTTGCGTTGGTGACGATGTGTGCGGGTGGGGCGCTGGCGACGGGAACCATCATCCAGCGCCTGTAGCCCCCGGGGGCCCGGCCCCCCTCAGCCTGCGGGCTGCCCCTTTGTTCGCGCAGTTCCCCGCGCCCCTGAACCCGCTTTCGGCTTGCGAGCCGCAGTCGCTTGTCGCGCAGTTCCCCGCGCCCCTCAATCCCCTGTCGGGTGCGGGCCGCGGGTGCTTCTCGCGCAGTTCCCCGCGCCCCTAAAGGCCCTTCGGTCTGCGGGTCGTGGTCGCTTTTCGCGCAGTTCCTCGCGCCCCTGAGGCCCGTCTTTGTCCGTGGGTCGGGCGTGGTTGGCCGCGTAGTTCCCCGCGCCCCTAACCCCTTTCGACCGTGCGGATCGTGGTCGCTTCTCGCGCAGTTCCTCGCGCCCCTTGGCGGGACTGGTGCTGGCCCGCATCGGGCATTTCAGCCCGTCCGGCGTTTGAGGACGAGCGCCGTTCAGGCGCGAACGGGGTCTGGGGCGGAGCCCCAGGAGGCCCGGAACCTTCCAACCCTGGGCCTACGGGCGGGTGGGTGGGCGAAGGTGCCTCGGGGTCTGGGGCGGAGCCCCAGGGGGGCCGGAGCCAGCCAACCCCGCCGCGCGGGCGGGTGGGTGGGAAAACCCCCCGGGGATCGGGGCGGAGCCCCGAGGGGGTGGGGGTGGGTCAGTACCAGCTGTTCTGCTGCCAGAAGTTCCACGCGCCGCACGGGCTGCCATAACGCTCGTTCATGTACCCCAACCCCCACTTGATCTGCGTCGCAGGATTCGTCTGCCAGTCCGCCCCGGCAGAGGCCATCTTCGAGCCGGGCAGCGCCTGGACCAGACCGTACGCCCCGGAGGACGCGTTCGTGGCCGACGGGTTCCAGCCGGACTCGTGGTTCACGATCTTGCTGAAGCACTGGAACTGGTCGGACGGCATCATCTGCCGCGCGATCGCCTGCGCACTCGTCGGTGCGGCCTGGGCCGGAACGGCGGCGAGGGCGACACCGGAGGCGGCCAGCAGCGTGGCTCCGGCGGCGGCGACGGACTTCTTGCGAGCGGTGAGACGGGCGGCGAAAGACAACGCGAAACCTAACGTCGGGGACATGGGTGCCGCACTCCGCCAAAGGCTCCGAAGACCTCCACGGCGAGGGAACCCATGTGTGTCGGCCCAGGTGCGGACCGGTCGGTTCCGGCGACTCGAACAGTTGTAACGGCCCGCGGGGGCGGCCCGCAATGACCCCATGTACTAGTGGGAGTCGCACCGGGGGTGGAACGGCCCGCAGCGTGTAAGGAGCGGGTAAGCCCAGGTCAGCCCGGGCGCGAGGGCTCTCGTGGATCATGGCCCAGGGCCACTATTCCGCCTCGTAGAGGACCATCGGCCTGTGGGCGGCCTCACCCCGCAGGGACCCCGTTCAGGCCTCGAATGTGACCTGGGCCTCGAAGGCCGCGCGTCGCGTCGCCCGCCTCAGCGCCTTGAGCAGGGTGGCCCCGAGGGTCAGCGTCAGCACCACGGTGAGCGCCGCCCGCCCCAGGTCCCAGCCGAGCGAGGTGGCCGCGCAGTACGCGAAGAACCGGACCAGGTTGTCGTGCAGCGGGTCGCCGGGATGGAAGGAGATGCCTGATGACATGCCCCCGATGAAGGTCCAGCTCTGGAGATTCATGACCGTGCCGTACGCGAACGAGGCCAGCGCACCGTAGAGCGCGAGCAGGGCGCACTCGGCCCGGCCGCGCAGCCGGTGCGGGCCCGGCAGCAGGCCCGCGCCCATCGTGAACCAGCCCATCGCGAGCATCTGGAACGGCATCCACGGGCCGACCCCGCCGGTCAGCAGCGCGGAGGCGAACATCGTCACCGAGCCGAGCACGAAGCCGAAGCCCAGGCCGAGCACCCGCCCGCTCAGCACCATCAGGAAGAACATCGGCTCAAGACCCGCCGTGCCCGCGCCCAGCGGACGCAGCGCCGCGCCCACCGCGGCGAGCACCCCGAGCATCGCGACGGCCTTGGCGTCCATGCCGTCGTCGGCGATCGTGGCGATCACCACACCCACCAGGAGCGGAAGCAGCGCCGCGAAGAGCCAGGGCGCGTCGTGCGCGTGCGCGAGACCGGAGTCGGCGTCGGCCAGCAGCGGCCAGCCGAAGGCCGCGATCCCGATGAGGGTGATGAGGCACAGGGCCACCACCGCCCGGGGGCCGAGCCGGACGGCCCGTACGGCATGGTCGGGCCGATCCGGCCGGGTGCGCTCGCTGGGTTCCGTCACGACAGGGCCTCGCGTACTTGGGAGACGGTCAGCCAGTGCTGGGGCGCGAGGACCTTGGCGACCTGCGGGGCGAAGGCGGGCGAGGAGACGACCACCTCGGCGGTCGGGCCGTCCGCGACGATCTCGCCGCCCGCGAGGATCACGACCCGGTGGGCGAGTTCGGCGGCCAGCTCCACGTCATGGGTGGCCAGGACGATGGCGTGCCCCTCGGCGGCGAGCGCCCGCAGCACCTCCACCAGACGGGCCTTGGCCGCGTAGTCCAGACCGCGCGTCGGCTCGTCCAGGAGAAGAAGGGGAGGACGGCCGGTCAGGACGATCGCGAGCGCGAGGGCCAGGCGCTGGCCCTCGGACAGATCACGGGGATGCGTGTCGTCGCGTACGCCCGGCAGCAGCGCCGAGACCAGCGCGCGGCAACTCCCGGGAGCCGCCCCGGCGTCGGCGTCCGCGGCGGCGCACTCGGCGGCGACGGTGTTGGCGTACAGCAGGTCCCGCGGCTCCTGGGGTACGAGGCCGACCTCGCGGATCAGTTCGGCCGGCGGGGTGCGGTGGGGGGTGCGGCCGCCCACGGTGACCGAGCCCGTGGTGGGCTCGACCATCCCGACGAGGGTGTTGAGGAGGGTGGACTTCCCGGCGCCGTTGCGGCCCATCAGGGCGATGGTCTCGCCCGGGGCGACCGTGAGGTCCACGCGGCGCAGCGCCTCCACCCGGCCACGGCGTACGCCCAGAGCGGTGACGGTCGCCGTACTGGGGGAGGCGGGAGTGCGGGGCCCCTGCGGGCGGCGGAAGAGGCGGGCCAGGGGGCGGAGTGCCGCGGGGCGGGGGCGGGGGCGGGGTTCGGCGGGCCGGGTTCCAGTGCGGGGTTCTGCCGCGGGCCGGGTTTCAGTGCGGGGTTCGGCCGCGGGCCCGGTTGGGGTGCGGGGTTCGGCCGCCTGCCGGTGGGGGTGCACCCGGCCTCCGGCCGGGTCGTGTTTCCCACCCGCGCCACCCGTGCTGCCGAGTGCCAAGGTACGGGTCTCCCCGTGGCCCGCCCCCACCGTCGGCGTCCGCCCGCCGTCGGTGGGGCCCGCCTGCGGCGGATCGCCGGCGTCGGTGAGGTCCGCCTGGAGCGGGTCGCCGGCGGGGGGTGAGGAGTGGGGCGGGCGCGGGGTGCGCGTGGCCAGTTCGGTGCGCAGGGTGTCCGCCCTGCGGCGGGCGTCGCGTACGGACAGGGGGAGGGGGGTCCAGCCCGCCAGGTGGCCCAGGGCCACCACCGGGGGGTGGACGGGGGAGACCTTCATGATCTCGGCGGGGGTGCCCATCAGCGGGGGTGCGCCGGGCGAGGGCAGGAGCACCACCCGGTCCGCGTACTGGACCACCCGTTCCAGGCGGTGTTCGGCCAGCAGCACCGTCGTGCCCAGGTCGTGGACCAGGCGCTGGAGGACCGACAGGACGTCCTCCGCGGCGGCCGGGTCGAGGGCGGAGGTCGGCTCGTCCAGAACCAGCACCTTCGGATGAGGGGTCAGCACCGAGCCGATCGCGACCCGCTGCTGCTGGCCGCCGGAGAGCGTGGCGATGGGCCGGTCGCGCAGCTCCGCCAGGCCCAGCAGATCGAGGGTCTCCTCGACCCTGCGCCGCATCACGGCCGGGGCGAGCCCCAACGACTCCATTCCGTAGGCGAGTTCGTCCTCGACGGTGTCGGTGACGAAGTGGGCGAGCGGATCCTGGCCCACCGTGCCGACCAGGTCGGCGAGTTCGCGCGGCTTGTGGGTGCGGGTGTCGCGCCCCCCGACGGTGACGCGCCCGCGCAACGTGCCCCCGGTGAAGTGCGGGACGAGTCCGCTGACCGTACCGAGCAGCGTCGACTTGCCGACCCCGGACGGCCCGACGAGCAGCACCAACTCCCCTTCGGGGATGGTCAGTTCGACGCCGCGTACGGTCGCCTCCCCGGCGGAGTCATAGGTGACCGACACGTTCTCGAACCGGATCACGGGGACCCCTTCGGTGGTACGGGTGAGACGAAGGCCGGGAGCAGACCGGCGAGCAGCGACAGCGCGGGCCACAGCGGCAGGCTCGGCGCGGTCAGGGGAACGACCCCGACGGTGAGGGCCTCGGGAGCGTACGTACCCGTCCACAGCAACAGGCCCGCGACCGCGGCCCCGGAACCGGCCACGAGCCAGGACCGGACGCCCCAGCGGTCGGGGCGGTAGCGGGTGCGGAGCTGGCGGCGGCCTCCGAGGCGGAGCCCGGCCAGGGAGGCGAGCACCCCGCCGGCCAGCACGGGAAGGCCGTACCCCGCGCCTTCGGCGGCGAGCAGTCCGTACGTCCCCGCGCACACGCCCAGGAGCCCCCCGAGCGTGAGGACCGTGGTGGTCAGGCGCACGCGGGCGGGGACCTGGGCGGTGCGGCCGTAGCCGCGCGCGTCCATCGAGGCGGCCACCGCGACCGAGCGTTCCAGGGCGCCTTCGAGGACCGGCAGGCCGATCTGGGCGATGCCCCTCATGCCCCCGGTGGGGCGGCCGCGCAGCCTTCGCGCGGTACGCAGCCGTACGACGTCGGCGACCATGTTCGGCGCGAACGTCATGGCGACGACGACGGCGACACCGGCCTCGTACAGGGCGCCGGGCAGTGACTTGAGGAGACGGGCGGGGTTGGCGAGCGCGTTCGCCGCGCCCACGCAGATCAGCAGGGTGGCCAGGCGCGCGCCGTCGTACAGCGCGAACAGCATGCCCTCGGCGGTGACCGGGCCGCCGACGCGGATGCCCTTCGCCCAGTCGGGGAGCGGGAGTTGGGGCAGGGTGAGCAGGGTGTGGCTGCCCGGGATGGGCGAGCCGAGGACCACGTTGAACGCGAGGCGGATGCCGACGACGAACAGCCCGATCTTGATGAACGCGGTGTAGGAACGGGCCCAGGGCGCGTCGGTCCTGCGGGCGGCCACGACATAACCGGCGACGCCGACGAGCAGGCCGAGCAGCAGCGGGTTGTTCGTCCTCGACGCGGCCGTGGCCAGGCCCAGCGCCCAGAGCCACCAGGCGCCGGGGTGGACGGCGTTGCTCCGGCTCGCCTCGGGGGCGGTCAGCCTGCGGGCCGGCCACCGCGCCGGCGACGCCGTTTCCCGAGCGGTCGTCGTCCCTGGTTCCCGGGCGGGCACGCCCGCTTCCCGAGCGGTCGCCCCCGGTTCTTGAACGGGCATCGCCGGCGTCAGTTCCTGCGGCGGCGGGCTTGCCAGATCGCTGCCGCGCCCAGGGCCAGGACCGCCGCGACTCCGGCCAGCAGGCCGACCGAGGGCCCGCTGTCGGGCCCGGATTTCGCGGGCTCGGCCTGGGGCGCCGACGGGTCGGCCACCTGCTCGCCGCAGCCCGTGCGCGGATAGCCGCCGATCGCGCACAGCAGGGCCGCGCTGTTGTAGCGCAGCGGCTTGGCCACGGCGGCCAGGGCGTCCGCGGTGGTGGCGTCCGGGGGCACTTGCGCGCAGGCGCTCCGCGCGGCGGGCGGTGTCTCGCCCGGGGCGGCGTCCTCGGGCGTACCGAAGTCGATGACGAGCGCGACCCGCTTCGTGCCGTCCTTGGTCGGTGTCGTACCGCACACCGCCTCGAAGGACGGCGCCGTCCGCGGCTGGGAGGCGTCCTTGGAGTCCGCGCTCACCGCGAAGCGGAAGCCCTGCACCGAGCCGTCGCCGGGGTGCGCGGACGCCGGGCCCTGGGTGGCGTACGTCCACGCGTCGCCCGCCAGGTCCCAGAAGGCCCAGTACCGGTAGCCGGCCGCCTGCGCCTGCCCCGCGCCGGTGGCGAGGACCACCAGGGCGAGGAGCGGCGCGGCGAACGCGGCGAGTCGCGTCCGCATCACAGCTGCTGGTTCTTCTTGCGGCCGCTGATCAGGAACCCGACGCCGATGCCGGCGACCAGGCCGGCGCCGACGATCCACCAGAGGGAGATGCCGTCGTCGTCCTTGGACTGCGACGTCTGCGCGGAGGGGGTGGAGGTCACCGCCGACTGCGGGGCCGGGCCGGTGGCGTTGAGGGACTTGACCAGGTTCAGGCCGCCGAAGTTGCTCGGGTCGGCGCCGGTCGCGTCGGCGGCGAAGACGAGCTGGGCGTAGGCGGCGGGGCCGCTCTCCTTGGCCCAGGGTCCCGCGTTCTTGGCCAGCCAGTCGGCGGACGCCTTCGCCTGCCGGCTCTGGCCGGCGGCGGCGAGGGCGACCACCGCGTCCGCCGTGTTGCCGAAGTCGGGCTGGTCGGCGGCGCCCGGCATCGGCGGCGTCTTCAGGAACCCGGTCGGGGCCAGCGTCCTGGCGAGGTGGGCGGCGCCGTTGTGCGCGGCCTGCTCGGGGGTGGTGGCCTTCTCGCAGGCGGTGCCCTTGGTGTCGGCGGGGCCCGCGGTGGCGGTGAGGCCCTTGCCGAGCGCGCCGGTCACGGCGGCGGCGGTGGCGTCCGCGTTGGCGTACAGCTTCTGCGTCTTGGGGTCCGGCTGGAAGGCGAAGGCGCCCGGGCCGCCGGGATCGTCACAGGGCAGCGCGAAGGTGAGCAGCGCGTCGAAGGGGGTCTTGCCGCCCTTGGCCGACTTCACGTCGGCGGGCTTCTCGCCCGCGGCGGCGAGGGCGCCGATCGCGATGGCGGTCGAGTTGGCGTCGCTGCCGCCCAGGCCCGGGGTGTACGGCCAGCCGCCGTCGTCCTGCTGGACCGACTTCAGCCAGGTGACGCCCTTCTTGATGGCGTCGGCGTGGCCCCCGACCGCGACGAACGCCTGCACCGCGGCGGCGGTCGCGTTGGTGTCCAGCTTCTTCGGGTCGCACGCCGTGGAGGTGTCCGCGCGGAAGGAGGTGAAGGAGCCGTCCGCGCACTGCTGCCCCGCGAGCCAGCCGATCGCCTGTTCGGCGGGCTTGACGTTGGCCTTCTCCTGGGCGAGGAAGGCGAGGGACTGCCGGAAGACGCCGTCGAACTGGGGGTCCTTCGTGCCGTACAGGCCCGGCGGGATCGCCACGGGGGAGGGTGTGCCGTCGGCGAATGCGGCGGGGGCGGCACCGCCCAGGACGGCGGTGGCGGCGGCGAGCGCGGTGAGCGCGGTGAGCGCTGCGGCGCTGCGGCGTACGGTCATGGCGGGCGGTGCCTCTCCTGCGGGGAGCGCGGGCACGGGCGCGCTGGCACCCGGCTCTGCTCCGTATGCCTCGACGGTGCGGGGTCACCTGCGGTGGGCGGGTGACGCTGAGCCGGTCATGCGGTGACGGGGCAATTCCGGTCCACCCGGGCATGACGACGACCCGCCCACCCTACCCGCCGGGGCGCGGACCCCCGCGACCTCCCCCATCGGGCCGCCTGAACGGCCCGAGCCCCGTTCTGCGCAGTTCCCCGCGCCCCTCAACCCTCTCGGCCCTGCGGACCGTGCCCGCTTCTCGCGCAGTTCCTCGCGCCCCTGAGCCCTCTCGGTCCTGCGGGCCGTGGGTGCTGGTCGCGCAGTTCCTCGCGCCCCTATCACCGCCGTGCGTCTGCGGACCGTGCCCGCTTCTCGCGCAGTTCCCCGCGCCCCTAAACCACCCGTGCGTCTGCGGACCGTGCCCGCTTCTCGCGCAGTTCCTCGCGCCCCTAAACCACCGTTCGTCTGCGGGTCGTGGTCGCTCTTCGCGCAGTTCCCCGCGCCCCTGGCAGGACTGGGGTCGGTCCGCATGGGCATCTTCGGCGTCCCTGGGGGGCCCGGGTGGTGCTGGTGCTGGGCCGCAGGGGGGCATTTCAGCCTGTCCGGCGATTGAGGACGAGCGCCCTTCAGGCGCGAACGGGGTCTGGGGCGGAGCCCCAGGAGGGGTGGGGCCGGCCGACCCCGGCGCACGGGAAAGCGAGCTCGGGGTCTGGGGCGGAGCCCCAAGGGGCGGGGCCGGCCGGCCCCGCTGCACGCGCGGGCGGGTGGCGGAGGTCAGAGCGCTCGGTAGCGGGCCGGAGGGCCGGGGAGGCGGTCGACGCGGCCCAGTTTCTGCAGGCGCCGCACATGCGCCTCCGCCTCCGACACGGCAATCGTGCGCGACCCGTACGGAATCTGCTCCCAGGGCCGGTTCCACTCCATGCGTTCCGCGAGCTGCCACGGCGTGAGGGGCGTGGACAGCAGGGACAGCAGCCCCGTCAGCCGGTCCTCGTGGTGGGCCAGCAACTCCCGCACCCGTGCCCCCGGTTCGGTGAACGCGTGCTGGTGCGCGGGCAGCACCTCGGCCACCCCGAGGCGCCCGACGCGTTCGAGGGAGTCGAGGTAGTCGCCGAGCGGGTCAGTGGCCTCGCCGTCGTCGGGGTCCTCGTACAGGCCGATGTGCGGGGTGATGCCGGGCAGCAGATGGTCTCCGCTGAACAGGCGCCCGTGGCCCGGAAGTTGGGCGGGGTGCGCCTCCTCCAGGTGGAGGCAGACATGGCCCGGCGTGTGCCCCGGCGTCCAGATCGCGCGCAGCCGGCGCCCGGCCAGCGGCAGCAGGTCGCCCGGCACGATCTCGCGGTCCGGCAGCGCGGCCCGCAACCCGGGCGGGCTGCTCGCACGGCCGGACGCGCGGGCCCGCCGCAGCGGCGCGATGTGCTCGTCGGGCGCGCCCACCGCCGTGAGCTTGGCGCACAAGTAGTCCAGCCAGACGCCCGGTTGGGCCTCCCGGGTGCGCCGTACGACGGCCGCGTCCGCCGCGTGCATCGCGATCCACGCCCCGGAGGCCTCCCTGACCTGGCCGGAGAGGCCGTGGTGGTCGGGGTGGTGGTGGGTGATGACCACCCCGTGCACGGCGGACACATCCGTACCGAGGGCGCGCAGCCCGGCCGCCAGGGTGTCCCAGGAGGCGGGGTCGTCCCAGCCGGTGTCGACGAGCACGGGGCCCCGGTCCGTGTCGACGAGGTGGACCAGGGTGTGCCCGAGCGGGTTGTCGGGGATCGGCACCCTGATGGAGTGGACTCCGCCCCCGTGGTCGCTCACCTGAGGCGCGGCTGGCTCCTGCGGCATGGAGTCCTCGTCTCTCTGGGGCTTCACGGCGGGGCCCGGGGGTGCGTGCCCGGCGTGCCCGGGGGCCCGCCCTCCCGGCCACTATAACTAGAACTGGTTTCAATGGTTGCCTCGATCACGCAACCGCCGCCGTCCCAACCCCCGTTGCGCACCCCGGTCGAGGCGCCGCTCCACCCGTGGACTCCTGGAACTAGAACTGGTATCAGTTCGGGGGTGGGGTCGGGTCCCGTTGTCCGCGCATCCAGCACGTGTCTCCGCCGCACACCCCGCGCGACCCGCACACCTCGCACGCCCCGCACGTGAACCCCGTACCTCCCGTACATCCCGCACGTCCAGGCAGCAGCCAAGCCCGCGCCGCAGGAGGCACCAGGCATGACCGAGCTCGTGGAACACGGACAGCTGTTCATCGGCGGGGAGTTGACCGATCCCCTCGGCTCCGACGTCATCGAGGTGATCTCGCCCCATACCGAGCAGGTCATCGGCCGCGTCCCGCACGCCTGCCGGGCGGATGTGGACCGTGCCGTGGCCGCCGCCCGCGAGGCCTTCGACTCCGGGCCCTGGGCGCGGGCCACCCCCGAAGAACGCATGGAGGTGGTGTCCCGCATCAAGGACGCGTTCCTCGCGCGGCACGAGGAGATCGCCCGGTGCATCAGCGCGCAGAACGGCTCCCCGTACTCCTGGAGCGTGCTCGCCCAGGCGCTCGGCGCGATGATGGTGTGGGACTCCGCCCTCACCGTCGCCCGCCAATTCCCGTACGAGGAACGGCGGTCTGGGGCGCTCGGGCCGCTCCTTGTGCGGCGCGAACCGGTCGGGGTGGTGGCCGCCGTGGTGCCGTGGAACGTGCCGCAGTTCGTGGCCGCCGCCAAGCTGGGGCCCGCGCTGCTCACCGGCTGCTCGGTGATCCTCAAGCCGTCCCCGGAGACCCCCCTGGACGCCTACATCCTGGGCGAGATCGCCGCCGAGGCCGGGCTTCCGGAGGGCGTGCTCTCCATCCTGCCCGCGGACCGCGAGGTCAGTGAGTACCTCGTCGGGCACCCCGGCGTCGACAAGGTGTCCTTCACCGGGTCCGTCGCGGCGGGCAAGCGCGTGATGGAGGTCGCCGCGCGCAACCTGACCCGGGTCACCCTGGAACTGGGCGGCAAGTCGGCGGCGGTGATCCTGCCGGACGCGGACCTGGAGTCGACCGTCTCCGGCGTGGCCTCGGCGGCCTGGATGAACAACGGGCAGGCCTGTGTGGCCCAGACCCGCATCCTGGCCCCGCGCGCCCGCTACGAGGAGTTCGCCGAGGCGTTCGCGGCGGCGGCCGGGTCGCTGGTCGTCGGGGACCCGCTGGACCCGGCCACCCAGGTCGGCCCCCTCGTCGCCGAGCGGCAGCGGCAACGCTCGCTCGACTACATCCGCATCGGCCAGGAGGAGGGCGCCAAGATCCTCACCGGCGGCGGCCGTCCGGCCGGACTGGAGCGCGGCTGGTATGTGGAGCCCACCCTCTTCGGCGGGGTCGACAACACGATGCGCATCGCCCGCGAGGAGATCTTCGGGCCGGTCATCTGCCTTCTGCCGTACGGGGACGAGGCCGAGGCGCTCCGGATCGCCAACGACTCCGAGTACGGGCTCAGCGGCAGTGTGTGGACCGGGGACGTGGAGCACGGCATCGACTTCGGGCGCCGGGTGCGCACCGGCACCTTCAACGTCAACACCTTCAGCCTGGACATGCTGGGCCCGTTCGGCGGCTACAAGTCCTCCGGTCTGGGGCGGGAGTTCGGGCCCGAGGGCTTCGGGGAGTACCTGGAGCACAAGATGATCCATCTGCCCGCCGGCCACGGGGGCGAGTGATGGGGGACCGCTGGCACGTGGAGGTCGACCGGAGCGTGTGCATCGGCTCCGGCATGTGCGTGAACCACGCCCCCGCCGGATTCGAGCTCGACTCCGCACGCCAATCCCACCCGCGCGAACCCGACACCGACGCCGGCGGTCAGGTCCTGGCGGCGGCCGAGGGCTGCCCGGTCGAAGCCATCCGGATCACCCTGCTCGGCTCCGGCGAGACCGTCTTCCCACCCGAGGACTAGCCTCCCGGACGCTGGTCCCGACCCGGGCCTGTTGGAGTCCTGCGAACACAGAAACTACCGGTGTCGTCCGACCTCGGACCGTGCGTGGCCGACCGCGCAGTTCCCCGCGCCCCTGGGGGGCTGCGCTCCTGGGCGGTTGCGCGGTGAACCCCCTGGGGGCGCTAGCGGGGTGGGCCCGTGAGGTCGATCAGTTTGCAG
This sequence comes from Streptomyces sp. ASQP_92, assembly GCF_025399895.1. Classification (GTDB taxonomy): domain Bacteria; phylum Actinomycetota; class Actinomycetes; order Streptomycetales; family Streptomycetaceae; genus Streptomyces. Next base: position 787,062 of record NZ_JAODUA010000001.1, read on the forward strand.
ACCGTTTCGATGTCGATCTTGACCTGTGCGATGGACGCCCGGCCCGAGAGCCAGGTGATCAGGGCCGAGTGCCAGGTGTGCTCGATGACCCGGACCGCCGAGAGCTGCTCGGGCGTGGGGTGCTCCAGGCCCATCGCGTCCAGGATGATCGCCGTGGTCTGCCGGGAGACCGTGTCCACCTCGGGACTCACCGAGCGGTCCGCGAAGGTCAGGGCCCGCACCATCGCATCCGCCAGATGCGGCTCGCGCTGCAACGCGCGAAAGGCCCGCATGAGGGTTTCGGCCACTCGCTCGGCCGAGCCCGCGCCCGAGGGCGGATGCTTGCGCAGGGTGCCGTGCAGATGCTGGAGCTGGTCCTGCATGGTGGCGACCAGGAGGTGGATCTTGGAAGGGAAGTAGCGGTACAGCGTGCCGAGCGCGACGCCCGCGGCCTCGGCCACCTCGCGCATCTGGACCGCGTCGAAGCCGCCGCGGCTGGCGAGCTGGGCGCTCGCGTGCAGGATGCGCCGCCGCCGGGCCTCCTGGCGTTCCGTCAGGGGAGGGGTGGCCGGCATGGCCGCCTTGGCTTCCGCTGTCATGTGTCCCGTTCCGTTTGTCCAGTTCTCCGGCGTCGTCTGCCACGGTGTTCGGCCGCCCAGCATGGCAGGGGCCCCGCCGTGGCGCGAATCACCTGATCCGGTTCTTACAGTCGCGCTACCTGCCGGTAGATTCGAAGCTTCTTGAGTGATCAATGAACGCTCGAGAAGGATCAAGTCTGGAACTTGTTCTAGATTAGCGCCAGCGGTTACGCTCCGGCGAAACGCAGTGATGAAGGGGGCCGCGAGTGACCGCTGAGGCCATAGAGGCAAGCCCCCGCACCGGGGGCGACGACCGCGCGGGCGAGCGTCCGCTGAGGATCGCGCTCCTGACGTACAAGGGGAACCCCTTCTGCGGCGGCCAGGGCGTCTACGTGCGCCACCTCTCGCGCGAACTGGCCCGGCTCGGGCACAGCGTCGAGGTCATCGGCGCCCAGCCCTACCCCGTGCTCGACGAGGGCGTCCCGCTCACCGAGCTCCCCAGCCTCGACCTCTACCGCTCGCCCGACCCGTTCCGTACGCCCGCCAAGGACGAGTACCGGGACTGGATCGACCGGCTCGAGGTCGCCGCGATGCGCACCGGCGGCTTCCCCGAGCCGCTCACCTTCTCGCTGCGCGCCCGGCGCCATCTGGCCGCCCGGCGGGGCGAGTTCGACGTCATCCACGACAACCAGACGCTCGGCTACGGTCTGCTCGGCGACGTGGGCGCGCCCCTGGTCACCACGATCCACCACCCCATCACCGTGGACCGCAGGCTCGAACTGGACGCGGCACCCGACTGGAAGCGCCGCGCCTCGGTGCGCCGCTGGTACGGCTTCACGCAGATGCAGAAGCGGGTCGCCCGCCGGCTGCCCTCGGTGCTCACCGTCTCCGGCACGTCCAAGGGCGAGATCGTCGACCACCTCAAGGTGCGCGAGGACCGCATCGAGGTGGTGCACATCGGCGCCGACACCGGCCTGTGGTCGCCGGACCCGTCCGTCGCCGAGGTGCCCGGCCGCATCGTGACCACCTCCAGCGCGGACGTGCCGCTCAAGGGCCTGGTCTTCCTCGTCGAGGCCCTCGCCAAGGTGCGCACCGAGCACCCCGACGCCCATCTCGTCGTCGTCGGCAAGCGCGCCGAGGACGGACCCGTCGCCCAGGCCATCGAGAAGTACGGGCTCGGCCACGCCGTCGAGTTCGTCAAGGGCATCACCGACGCCGAACTCGTCGACCTCGTCCGCTCCGCGCAGGTGAGCTGTGTCCCCTCGCTGTACGAGGGCTTCTCGCTGCCGGCCGCCGAGGCCATGGCGACCGGCACCCCGCTGCTCGCCACCACCGGCGGAGCCATCCCGGAGGTGGCGGGACCCGACGGAGAGACCTGCCTCGCGGTGCCGCCCGGCGACGCGGGCGCGCTGGCCGCCGGACTGGCCCGCCTCCTCGGCGACCCGGCCCTGCGCCGCCGGCTCGGCGCCGCCGGACGCGAACGGGTCCTGGAGCGCTTCACCTGGCGCCGGGCCGCCCTCGGCACCGCCGACCTCTACCGCTCCGCCATCGCCGCTCAGGGCCGCTCGGCCCGGAAGGCAGCCAGGTGAGCCGGAGCACCAACCCCGGGCGCCCCGCGCCCACCCCCCAGTGCCGCCCCGCGCCCCCGACGCGCGGCCGCACCCGCGGCCCCGAGGGGTGCCGGGTGACACGGCGCTCCCCCCACCCCGGCCGACCCCATCCCCCCGTCCGCGAAAGCAGGCATCCGTGCTGACCGTCGACTTCTCCCGCTTCCCGCTCGCCCCGGGCGACCGTGTGCTCGATCTGGGCTGTGGCGCGGGCCGGCACGCCTTCGAGTGCTACCGGCGCGGCGCCCAGGTCGTGGCGCTCGACCAGAACGCCGAGGACATCCGCGAGGTCGCCAAGTGGTTCGCCGCGATGAAGGAGGCCGGTGAGGCGCCCGAGGGTGCCACCGCCACCGCGATGGAGGGCGACGCGCTCAACCTGCCCTTCCCCGACGAGTCCTTCGACGTCGTGATCATCTCCGAGGTCATGGAGCACATCCCGGACGACAAGGGCGTGCTCGCCGAGATGGTCCGCGTCCTGCGCCCCGGCGGCCGCATCGCCGTCACCGTGCCGCGCTACGGGCCCGAGAAGGTGTGCTGGGCGCTGTCCGACGCGTACCACGAGGTCGAGGGCGGCCACATCCGCATCTACAAGGCGGACGAGCTCGTCGGCAAGATGCGCCAGGCCGGCCTCAAGCCGTACGGCACCCACCACGCGCACGCGCTGCACTCGCCGTACTGGTGGCTCAAGTGCGCCTTCGGCGTCGACAACGACAAGGCGCTGCCGGTGCGGGCGTACCACAAGCTGCTGGTCTGGGACATCATGCGGACGCCCGGCATCAGCACCGTCACCCGCCTCGCCGAGCGGGCCCTCAACCCGGTCGTCGGCAAGAGCTTCGTGGCGTACGCGACCAAGCCGCACCTGCCGTCGCTGCCGGAAAAGGGTGCCGCCAAGTGACCTCTCCGGAGCGCACCGAACACCTCGTCCTGCCCGGGGTGCTCACCGCGGAACAGGCCGGGCAGACCGTCTCGGCCCTGCTCGCCGCGCAGCGCGCGGACGGCGCGATCCCGTGGTTCCGCGGGCACCACCTCGATCCCTGGGACCACACCGAGGCGGCGATGGCGCTGGACGCCGCGGGCGAACACGCCGCCGCCGAGCGCGCCTACGAGTGGCTCGCCCGGCACCAGAACACGGACGGATCCTGGTACGCGGCCTACCACGACGGCGAACACGACCACGTCACCGACCGCTGCCGGGAGTCCAACTTCGTCGCCTACGTAGCGGTCGGCGTCTGGCACCACTACCTCGCCACCGGCGACGACACGTTCCTCGACCGGATGTGGCCCACGGTCTTCGCGGCCGTGGAGTGGGTCCTCGCCCTCCAGCAGGGCGGCGGCCAGATCGGCTGGAAGCGCGAGGAGGACGGCACCCCCGTCACCGACGCGCTGCTCACCGGCAGCTCCTCCGTCCACCACGCCCTGCGCTGCGCGCTCGCCATCGCCGAGCAGCGTGAAGAGCCGCAGCCCGACTGGGAGTTGGCGGCCGGTGCCCTCGCCCACGCCATCCAGCACCACCCCGAGCGCTTCCTCGACAAGTCGCACTACTCGATGGACTGGTACTACCCGGTCCTCGGCGGCGCCGTCACCGGCGCGGCCGCCACGGCCCGCGTCAAGTCCCGCTGGGACGACTTCGTGGTGCCCGGTCTCGGGGTGCGCTGTGTGCTGCCCAACCCGTGGGTCACCGGCGGCGAGAGCTGCGAGCTGGCCCTCGCGCTCTGGGCGACGGGCGAGTCCGACCGGGCCTTGGAGATCCTCCAGTCCATCCAGCACCTGCGCGACCCCGCGACCGGCATGTACTGGACGGGCTACGTCTTCGAGGGCAACCGGGCGGTGTGGCCGGAGGAGCTCACGACGTGGACGGCGGGCTCCCTGCTGCTCGCGGTGGCGGCGCTCGGCGGCGACGAGGCGACCGGCGCCGTCTTCGGCGGGGAACGGCTGCCCCGGGGCCTGGCGCCCTACTGCTGCGGCTGAGGCGCGCCCGCCCGTACGGAGTCGCCCGGGTGGCGCAGTGCGGCGGGCCGGGTGAGGCTGCCGGGGAGGCCGACACATCCCCCCGGAGGTCATCGTGGCCAGTTCGTTCCCCATCCGCCGCATAGTCGTGGCGGTCGTCCTTTCCTGCGCCGTCCTGGTGTCGACGACCGCCTGCGGAGGAGAGACCAGGTCCACCCAGAGCGCCGCCCTCACGGCGGCGGAGAGCAGCCCGTCGCCGACCGCCTCGGCGGAGCGGCAGAAGCTCGCCAAGACCCGCTTCGTCGCCAACGCGGGACTCGCGGCCGGCGCCGCCTACCAGTGGATCGTCAAGCCGTACAAGGCGGGCAAGTTCAAGAAGGGCGCCAAGGGCCGTACCTTCGCCCTCGTCAAGGCGGGCCTGGCCGGCGCGTTCACGTACAACCGCCTGAAGGCCGCGTCCGAGAACGCCAAGGGCGACCCGCTGCTCTCCAAGGCCGTCGCCCCGCTCAGCTCCGGCATCGACTCGCTCAAGGGCCTGGGCAGCAAGCTGCGCAAGGGTGAGGCGGGCGACGCCGACGTCGGCATGTTCGAGAAGATGATCAACGGCGTCAAGGACGCGGGTCAGAAGGCGGGTGCGCCGGTCAAGGACCAGGTGCCCTCGGCCGGTCAGCTCAGCGGCGGCTGACCGCTAGGAGTTGAGGTCCGCGAGCGTGCGCAGCGTCGCGGGGTCCGGTGAGGTGACCAAAAGGTCCGTCACCGGGCCCTCGCGCCACAACTCCAGGCGTTCCGCGATGCGTTGACGCGGGCCCACCAGGGAGATCTCGTCGGCGAAGGCGTCCGGCACGGCCAGCACGGCCTCCTCGCGCCGACCCGCCAGGAACAGCTCCTGGATGCGGTGGGCCGCGTCCTCGTACCCCATGCGGGCCATCAGCTCGGCGTGGAAGTTGCGGGCGGCGTGGCCCATGCCGCCGATGTAGAAGCCCAGCATCGCCTTCACCGGCAGCAGGCCCTCGGCGACGTCGTCGCACACCTGGGCCCGCACCATCGGGGCCACCAGGAAGCCCTCGCGCAGCTCCGTGAGCGAGGCCTCGTACACGTCGGTGCGGGTGGGCGACCAGTACAGCGGCAGCCAGCCGTCCGCGATGCGGGTCGTCTGCGCGATGTTCCTGGGGCCCTCGGCGCCCAGGAGTACGGGCAGGTCGGGGCGGAGGGGGTGGGTGATGGCCTTGAGGGGCTTGCCCAGACCGGTGCCGTCCGGGCCGCCGTAGGGGTGCGCGTAGAAGCGCCCGTCGAGCTCCACGGGGCCCTCGCGGCGCAGTACTTGGCGGATCACGTCGACGTACTCGCGGGTCGCGGTGAGCGGGCTCGACGGGAAGGGCCGGCCGTACCAGCCCTCGACGACCTGGGGGCCCGAGAGCCCGAGGCCCAGCATCATCCGGCCGCCCGAGAGGTGGTCGAGGGTGAGGGCGTGCATGGCCGTGGCGGTGGGGGTGCGCGCGGCCATCTGCGCGACCGCGGTGCCCAGCCGGATCGTCGAGGTGTGGGCGGCGATCCAGGTCAGCGGCGTGAAGGCGTCCGATCCCCAGGCCTCGGCCGTCCACACCGAGTGGTAGCCGAACTCCTCGGCGGCGCGGGCCAGTTCGAGATGGGCGGGGTTCGGGCCCCGCCCCCAGTAGCCGAGTGCGAGTCCCAGGCGCATGTGCCGTCCCCTCCAACAGATCTGACGAACCGTCAGGGGACTGTAGGGCAACGGCCCCCCGCCCGGAAGGGCGAGGGGCCGTCGTGACGCCCGGGGGGATCAGCCGCGCTGGATCCCGGTGGTGTCCTGGAGGACACCGCGCCGGCCGTCCTGCGTCTGCGCCACCAGGCCGGGGCCGCGCTGGTCGACGGCCAGGTACCAGGTGCCGGGGGCGAGTTCGGCGATCGGGGTGGGCGAGCCGTCCTCCGCGTACAGCGGACGGGCCACGGGGACCGCGAACCAGAACGGGGCGAAGTCGCCGGCCGGGGCCGCGCCGGCCTGCGCCTGGCTGTCCTGGTGCGCGTCGGCCGCCGGGGCCTGCGCGCCGAACGGCTGGGCCTGGGCCGCCGGCTGACCGCCGAGGCTCGGGTCGCCGGGGTGGGCGCCGTAGGGCTGCTGGGCGGCGGCGGGGTAGCCGTAGCCGCCGGCCGGCTGGGCCGCGCCCGGGTAGCCGTAGGGCTGCGGGGCGGCCGGGCTCGGGGTGCCCATCAGCGGCGCCTTCAACGCGCCGACCAGCGGCGAGGCGACGGCGGCCGCGGCCAGCACCAGCGTGGCGATGAGGCCGAGGATCATGCCGGCGCCGGAGCCGTGCGCGTCGATGATCGTCCAGAACGCGGTCCACGCGGCGAAGATCGTGAACGCGACGCCGAACTGGGTGAGGTCGAGGCCCGCGACCTTCTTGGGCTGCGGCAGCGAACGGCCGACGACGACCAGCACCGCACCGATGATGCCGGCCAGGAACATGCTCATCAGGAGCGAGAGCGAGTCCCAGGCGTTCGGCTCGTCGGCGCGCGGGCAGAACTGGCCGGCGCAGCTCGGAGCGGACGTGAGACTCAGGAACGAGGCGATGAACAGCACCACCGCTGCGCCGATCACCACGCCGTCGCCTCGTGTGAGGGAGCGGATGTTCACGTAAAAGTCCTCTTTTATGTCGTCTCGTCGGGGCGGTCATCGCTGCCGCCGGTGTACGTGCACACGGCGTGAAGCTCTAGGTGGTTCCCCCTGTGCGGAAGAATCTATCGTCTGCGGCTGTGGGCCGTACGGCGGGTCGGGAGCCTACCCGCCCAGGAACGCCGTAATGCCGTCGGCGATGCCCCGGGCCGCCTTCTGATGCCAGTCCGCGCTCTTGAGAAGTGCCGAGTCCCGGGAATCCCGCATGTTGCCGCACTCGATGAACACCTTCGGAACGGTCGACAGGTTGAGGCCGCCGAGGTCGCTGCGGGTGTCCAGAGCGGTTCCCTCGCCCACGTAGTTGGACGCGTTCATGCCCGTATCCAGGACGAACTTCCCCGCGATCCGCACACCGAGTTCACGCGAAGGCCCCACGATGGGGGCGGTGTCGGCCGAGCCGCCCTTCACCTTGGCGGGCAGGATGACATGGAATCCGCGCTGGCCCTCGGCCGCGCCGTCCGCGTGCACCGATACGACGGCATCGGCCTTCGCCTGATTTCCGATGCGCGCCCGCTCGTCCACGCACGGCCCGAATGTCCGCTCGCCGTCGTGGGTGAGGACGACCTTCGCGCCCTGCTTTTCGAGGATCGCCCGGATCCGGTGCGACACATCGAGCGTGAACTCGGCTTCCGTATAACCGTCGTTGGTCTCGGTGCCGGTGGTGTCGCATTCCTTCTTGTTCGTTCCGATGTCCACCGGCTCATTGATCTCCGACGTATGCCGGAAATTATTCGGATTGTGACCCGGGTCGATGACGACGGTCTTTCCGGCGAGCGATCCGGCGCCCGATCCGCCCGCGGGCGGGGCCGACGGCGAGGGGGAGCCGGGGGTGGCCGGGCGGGGGGTGCCCGACACCGTCATGGTCGCGGTGCCGGTCCCCAAGGGCGCGGGCCGCCGGCCGCCGCTCGGCAGCGCGCTCGGCGGCTTGTCGTCCTGCGCGCCGGGGCCGCCCGCGGCCTGCCAGACGAGCCAGCCCGCGAGGACGGCCGGCGCGAGCGCGGCAAGGGTGACGAGGGCCCGCCCGCGCACACGGCGCGACCGGCTGTCCGGGTTCGATGACTCGCTGTCGTACGACACGAAGGTGATGCTAACCGCGCGGCCCCGCCCGGCCCGGGCGCTGCGCGCCCCGACGTGTCACAGCGCGGCGGACGTGCGGCGCAGCACCCGCAGCGAGTCCGTCGCCGAGACCTCGGTGAACGCGCCGGACTCCAGCGCCCGGCGATAGACGCGGTACGGGGCTTGGCCGGTGAACTCGTCGACCGGGTCCGGGAAGACGTCGTGGATGGCCAGCGTGCCGCCCTCGGCGAGCTTGGGCGCCCAGCCCTCGTAGTCCGCGTTCGCGTGCTCGTCGGTGTGGCCGCCGTCGATGAAGACGAAGCCGAGCGGCCCGCCCCACACCCGCGCCACCTGCGGCGAGTGCCCGACCACCGCGATCACGTGGTCTTCGAGGCCGGCCGCGTGCAGGGTGCGCCGGAAGGTGGGCAGCGTGTCCATGCGCCCCACCTCCGGGTCGACGACCGTCGTGTCGTGGTACTCCCAGCCCGGCTGCTGCTCCTCGCTGCCGCGGTGGTGGTCGACCGTGACGACGACGGTGCCGCTCTCGCGGGCGGCCTCGGCGAGCAGGATCGTGGAGCGCCCGCAGTAGGTGCCGACCTCCAGGAGCGGCAGCCCGAGCGCCCCGGCCGCGGCCGCCGCCTCGTACAGCGCGAGGCCTTCCCGTACGGGCATGAAGCCCTTGGCCGCCTCGAAAGCGGCCAGGATCTGAGGCTGGGGAGAGGCCACGGCCCGGCTCCTTGGGGTCATAGGTGGGTGGGCGGTCCATGGTGCCGTACGGGGTGGGCGCCGGGCCGGGCGGGCCCGGCCGAAGGCGGGGTGGCCCGGGGCGGAATCGCCACCTGACCTTCCGTCAGATTGAAACGTGTTCTACTCTTGCGCCGTTCCGGGACCGGCGACGGGGTGAGGGCGTCCATGGGCATCGCGATCACGCAAGAACAGCGGGAGCTGGCCGAGGCGGTGCGCGGCTGGCTGGCGCGGGCCGTGCCCGTCGAGCAGACGCGCAAGCTCCTGGATGCGCCCGAGGCCGCCGCCGCCCGCCCGCCGTTCTGGGACGGGCTCGCCGAACAGGGGCTGCTCGGTATCCACCTCGGCGGGGAGTTCGGCGGGGGAGGACTGCCCGAACTCGCCGTCGTCCTGGAGGAGGCTGGACGCGGTCTGCTGCCGGGGCCCTATCTGCCCGGCGTGCTCGCCGCCGAGCTGCTGCGCCGCGCCACCGGCCACGATCCCCTGGTCGCGGACATCGCCGAGGGGCGCCGGACCGCGGCCGTGGCGCTCGGCGCCGGGACGCTCACCGCCGTCGAGGGCGCGGGCGGCTGGCTGCTGGACGGCGCCGCGCCTCCCGTACTGGCCGCCGGGCAGGCCGAGTTGGTGGTCCTCGCGGCAAAGGCGCACCACCGCACGCTCTGGTTCGCGGTGGACGCCGAAACGCTCCGCGTACGCCCGCACCGCGGCACCGACCCGACCCGCCCCACCGCCGAGGTGCGCGCCGAGGGCGTCGTCGTCCCCCAGGACCGGGTCCTGGACGTGGACTCCGCCCTGGTCCACGACCTCGCGGCCCTGGTCCTGGCCGCCGAATCCTGCGGCACGGCGGCCCGCACCCTGGAGATCGCCACCGAACACGCCAAGGTCCGCGAGCAGTTCGGGCACCCCATCGGCCGGTTCCAGGCGATCAAACACCTCTGCGCCGACATGCTCGTACGCCTCGAAGGGGCCCGCGCCCTGGTGTGGGACGCGGCCCGCGCCATGGACGAGCCCGCCGGAGTGCGCGGCCTGGTCGCCTCGCTCGCCGCGGCCACCGCCGTGGACGCCGCCTGCTCCTGCGCCAAGGACGCCATCCAGATCCTCGGCGGCATCGGCTTCACCTGGGAGCACGATGCCCACCTGTATCTGCGCCGCGCCCTGGTCGCCCGCCAGCTCCTCGGCGCCGGGGACACCCACCGGCTGCGGGCCGTACGCCTGGCGGGCGATGGCGCCCGCCGCGAGCTGCGCATGGAGCTGCCGCCCGGGGCCGAGACCTTCCGTGCCCCCGCCCGCGCGGCGATCGAGGCGGCGCGCGGCCTCGATCCGGGCGCGGCCCGCCGGGCCCTGGCCCCCACCGGTTACGCTGCCCCGCACCTTCCCGCCCCGTACGGCCTGGGGGCGGGCCCGGTCCAACAGCTCGTGATCCAGGAGGAGTTGAGGCGCGCGGGAGTCAAGCTTGCCGACCTCGGGATCGCGACCTGGGTGGTGCCCTCGCTCATCGCCCACGGCACAGCAGCCCAGCAGGACCGCTTCCTCGGCCCCACCCTCCGCGGCGAACTCCTGTGGTGCCAGCTCTTCTCCGAGCCGGGCGCCGGCTCCGATCTCGCCTCGCTGCGCACCCGGGCCGAACGCACCCCCGACGGGGGCTGGCGCGTCACCGGCCAGAAGGTGTGGACGAGCGCCGCCCAGTGGGCCGACTACGGAATCCTGCTGGCCCGCACCGACCCGGCCGCCCCCAAGCACCAGGGGCTCAGCTACTTCCTCGTCGACATGAAGCGGACCGAGGGCATCGACATCCGCCCCCTGAAGGAGATCACCGGGGACTCCCTGTTCAACGAGGTCTACTTCGACGGCGCGCTGCTGCCCCCGGACGCCGTCGTCGGGGAGATCGGCGGCGGCTGGCCGGTCGCCCGCACCACCCTGGGCAACGAACGCGTCCACATGGCCGATCAGGTCGCCTTCGACACCGGGCTCGAAGCGCTGATCGCCCGCGCCGGGGAACTCGACGGGGCGTACCGGGCGCGGATCGGCGCGCTGGCCGCCGAGGCGCACGCGCTGGCCTGCATCGGGCTGCGTACCACCATGCAGCAGGTGTCGGGCCTGGAGCCCGGTGCGGGGGCCAGCGTCCGCAAGCTCGTCCAGACCCCGCACCAGCAGAAGGTCGCCGAGCTCGCCCTGGAACTGCTCGGCCCCCAGGGCGCGGCCGCCGAGGGGGCCGCCGAGCGCGCGGTGCACGGCTTCCTCATGTCGCGCTGCCTGACCATCGCGGGCGGCACCACCCAGGTCCAGCTCAACGTCGTCGCCGAGCGCATCCTCGGCCTGCCTAGAGACTGAAGGGTTGTCGTGCCGTGAAGAGTTACATCGTCGGTGTGGGCATGACCAGGTTCGAGAAGCCGGAGTCCCGCGACTGGCAGTACTGGGACATGGCGAAGGAGGCCGGGAGCGCGGCGCTGGCCGACGCGGGGCTCGACTACGGCCTGGTCGAACAGGTCCCGGTCGGCTACTGCTTCCAGGCCTCGACGGCCGGACAGCGAGCCGTCTACGAACTGGGGTTGACGGGGGTGCCCGTCTACAACGTCAACAACAACTGCGCGACCGGCGCGAGCGCGCTGATGCTGGCACGGCAGTTCGTGGAGGGCGGCGCCTGCGACTGCGTCCTCGCGCTCGGCTTCGAGAAGATGAAGCGGGGCGCGCTGGGCGGGGGCTCGGACGGCGGCGACTTCGCGAGTTCGCCCGTGGCCCGCCACTACGGCGTCATGGCGGCGCGCCACGGCTTCGAGATGACCCCGCCCACCGCGCAGATCTTCGGCAACGCGGCGCGCGAGCACATGGAGCGGTACGGGACGACCGCGGCGCAGCTCGCCGCGGTGGGCGCCAAGAACCACCGGCACTCGGTGAACAACCCCAACGCCCAGTTCCAGCAGCCCTATTCGGTGGAGGAGATCCTGGCGGCCAAGACCATCCACCGGCCGCTGACCAAGCTCCAGTGCTCACCGACGTCGGACGGTTCGGCCGCGGCGGTCGTCGTCTCGGAGCGGTTCGTGGAGCGGCACGGTCTGGGCGACAGGGCGATCGAGATCGCGGGCCAGGCGATGACCACCGACACCGAGGAGTCGTTCGCCTCGGGCAGTTGCATCGACGCGGTGGGCGCGCCGATGTCCCGCGAAGCCGGCCGCCAGGCGTTCGCCCGCGCGGGCCTGGGCATCGAGGACGTCGACGTGATCGAGCTGCACGACTGCTTCTCGATCAACGAGCTGCTCACGTATGAGGCGTTGGGGATGTGCGGGCCGGGGGAGTCCGGGAAGCTCATCGAATCCGGCGCGACGACGTACGGCGGGCGCTGGGTGGTCAACCCGTCCGGCGGCCTGATCTCCAAGGGGCATCCGCTCGGGGCGACGGGGCTCGCGCAGGCGGCGGAGCTCGTGTGGCAGTTGCGGGGGGAGGCGGGGGGCCGACAGGTCGAGGGGGCGCGGGTCGGGCTCGCGCACAACATCGGGCTGGGTGGGGCGGCGGTGGTGACGGTGCTGCGCCGGTAGTCCTCCCCACCCCGCCCCTTCCCGAGACCCTCCGGGGGATGTGGTTCGGCCGCGGACCGTGCTCGCTTCTCGCGCAGTTCCCCGCGCCCCTGGCTACTCGGTGCGGGCCGGCGCAGGCATACCTAGCCCGTCCGGCGATTGAGGACGAGCGCCCTTAAGGCGCGAACGGGGTCTGGGGCGGAGCCCCAGAGGTCCCGGGGAAAAGGGGGGTGTAACGGGCGCCCACCCCGTGCGAGCATGACTCGCATGGCTCACGCGTCCGCAGACACCCACATATCCACCCCCGTCACACCCCTCCGCACCTGGCCCGTCCTCCTCGCCGCCTGCGCGGGCCAGTTCCTCGTCGTGCTGGACGTGTCCGTCGTCAACGTGGCCCTCCCCTCCATGCGGACGGGCCTGGGGATGAGCGCGAGCGGGCTGCAATGGGTGGTCAACGCGTACGCCATCGCCTTCGCCGGGTTCATGCTGCTCGGCGGCCGGGCCGGCGACCTGTACGGACGCAAGCGGATGTTCCTCGTGGGGCTCGGCCTGTTCACCGCCGCCAGCCTCGGCGGGGGACTGGCCCAGGAGGGATGGCAGTTGCTCGCGGCCCGCGCCGCCCAGGGCCTCGGCGCTGCGGTCCTCGCGCCCGCCACCCTCACCATCCTGACCGCCGCCGTCCCGGAGGGCGCCGCCCGTACCCGGGCGATCGGCACCTGGGCGGCGGTCGGCGCGGGCGGCGGAGCCGCGGGAGGACTCGTCGGCGGGCTGCTCACCGACACGCTCTCGTGGCGCTGGGTGCTGCTCATCAACGTGCCCATCGGCGCCCTCGTCCTGGTCGGCGCCACGCTGTGGATCACCGAGTCCCGGGCCGGCCGGCGCCACCGCCTGGACCTGCCCGGCGCCGTCCTCGTCACGGCCGGCCTCGCGACCCTCTCGTACGGCATCGTCCAGACCGAGGCCTCGGGCTGGGGCGCCGCGGGGACGCTCGTTCCGCTGCTCGGCGGGGCCGCGCTGCTGCTGGCCTTCCTCGTGGTCGAGGGCCGGACGGCGGCGCCGCTCATGCCGCTGCGCCTCTTCCGGCTGCGGGCCGTGTCCGCCGCCAACGCCGTGATGTTCGTGTGCGGCTCCGCGATGTTCTGCACCTGGTTCTTCATGACGCTGTACGCGCAGAACGTGCTCGGCTACACCCCGCTGGGGGCGGGCCTCGCCCTGATCCCCAGCTCGCTCAGCGTCGTGCTCGGCTCGAAGCTGGCGCCGCGCCTCATGCCGAAAACGGGCGCGCGGAACCTGACCGTGCTGGGTGTCCTGGTGACCGCGGCCGGGTTCGGCTGGCAGTCCACGATGCGCGCGGACGACCCGTACTGGATGTCGATCCTCGTGCCCGGCATCCTGATGATGACGGGTGCCGGACTCGCCACAACTCCCCTTGCCGCGCTGGCCACTTCGGGCGCCGAACCGGGGGAGGCGGGGCTTGTGTCGGGGCTCATCAACACGTCCCGGACGATGGGCGGGGCGCTGGGTCTCGCCGTGCTGTCGACGGTCGCGGCCTCGCGCACCGGGGTGGTGCAGAGCGCCGAGAGCCTCACCGCCGGGTACGCGCTCGCCTTCCGCGTCGGCGGCTTCGTCCTCCTGGGCAGCGTCCTGATCGCCCTGGTGTGGCTGCCCCGCACGCCGAGGACCGCCCACCGGGCCTGAGGGCTACAGCCAGCCCTGCTGGCGGGCAGCGCGCACGGCCTCCATGCGGTTGCGGGTGCCGGTCTTGCCGATGGCGGACGACAGGTAGTTGCGTACGGTCGACTCCGACAGATGCAGCTTGCCCGCGATGTCGGAGACCGTCGCCCCGTCCACCGAGGCGTTCAGGACGTCGCGTTCGCGCGCGGTCAGCGGGCTCGGCCCCGCGCTGAGGGCGGCCGCGGCGAGCGCCGGGTCGATGACCGTCTCGCCGCGCAGCACCCGGCGGATCGCCTCCGCGAGGTCCTCCACCGGCCCGTCTTTCACGAGGAACCCGGCGGCCCCCGCCTCCATCGCACGGCGCAGATAGCCGGGACGGCCGAACGTGGTGAGGATCAGCACCCGGCAGTCGGGCACCTCGGTCCGCAGCTCGGCGGCCGCGTCCAGGCCGCTCATCCCCGGCAGTTCGATGTCGAGCAACGCCACATCGGGCCGCGCCACCAGCGCCTCGGGCACGATCTTGTCCCCCGCCGCCACCTGCGCGACGACCTCCATGTCCTCCTCCAGCCCGAGCAACAAGGCGAGCGCACCGCGCATCATGCCCTGGTCCTCGGCGAGCAGGACGCGTACGGATTTGGCGGGTCGGTGATCCTGCGGCATCTCGTCCATGTGCCAAGAGTACGGGCGGAACTGCTGGTCAGGGCAGCGCGAGGCCCTGCGGGGTGCGTGGTCCGACGGGGCTTTCTCCGACGCTGGCCCAGCGGGCCCGGTTCAGCCTTCTGCCGAGTTGCAGGAAGCACACCCGACGTTGAACGGCCTACCCGTACCAAGGTCGACCGTGAGGGTCACCCCGACACCGTGCGGACAGTATCGACGGGGCCGCCTCCCGGGGCGCCTTTCCACCCGAAGCCGCCGCCAGCTCGCCAGCAGTCGGCTGTACCGGGGGTCGTCCCACCGGTGGGGCGCTCCACCTGCTTCACTCATCGTGATTCCTCCCTCACAGGACGTGTCCAACTGTAGGGCGGCAGCGACGAGTTGGGCGGGCTCTTGCTGTTCGTTACTCAGACGATGTGCGGCGCGGCGCAGTTGGACCCTCCGTCGGTGCACTCACTGTGCATGCAGTCGGCGGACACCCGTACTTCAGCCTGGGCTTCCCTGGTCCACAGGTACAAGTCCGGCACAAACCCAGCGCGTTCGATGGCGCTCAGTGTTCGGATCACCGTCACTTCGTCGTGCTTCTTCGTTGCCGGGGTCTCCGGTACGTGGTGGACGAAAACGCCGAGCTCGTCCGCGAGGCGCTTGTAGGTGCGCGTGTCCTGGATCAATGCATGCCATCCCTCGTCGACAATCCGGGAGGGCCGCAGGGCGAGGCCGGGCGTCTTGTTGCCTGCCGCCGTTGCCACGAACTTGAGAGCTTCATCGACGATTCGCTCTGCGAGAGTTTCGTCGACCTCCGGGTTGGCGCGTCGCACCAGGCGGACGGCCCCTTGAAAGCTCTCGTCCGCGATCAGGTGCCGGGCGCTCGGCTTGAGGTCGGCGGCTGGCATCGACTCGGTGACAACGGTCATCGGATTTCCTCTCATTCGATGGGCTGGTCGGTCCGCCCTGGTCCCGCAGCGGGAGTATGTGCACGGGTCGGAACGGGACTCAGCTGGGTGAGGGGGACAAGGCGTAAGCGGCATCCTCGGGCCAGAGGTGGCCTCCGGAGTGCCTGGAGAACAGCAGGCAGACGTTTTGATCACCGTTCCTGTCCGGGCATGGGGCCATGAGTTGTACGCGGAACTCCGCTCCGCGCCAGAACACCCACACCGCACGCCCGGTCTTGTCCTCGGTGAACAGCACGTGAGCTGCGTGCTCACCTTCTACGTGCTCGTCCAACTCGCAGTGCTGGAACTGCGCCACGTCCCCAGCGGTGCCGTGCCTCACCAACTCAATCGCGGCGTAACGGAGTTCTCGTTCGAGAGACAGTGGCGCGCCGCACCGGGCCATCGGAACGGCTTGGATCGACTGGGGGGTAGGGGGTCCCGCCGCCGTCCGGCGGGTCGTTCGCATCGCTGCGCCATCCATGGCCATGGCAGTTCCTCGCGGTCGGCCTGAGCTGTGGTGTCTCCAGGCAACCCGCTGCGGTTGCGCAAGGCCAGGGAGGAACCGATGCAGTTGTCTTGCATCTTCACTGCATTGGCTCACCTGGACTGGGAAGATGACCGCGACCAGGGTGAAGGGGCAGGCAGGTATGGGACCTCGAACGGCGCTTGTGCGGCGCTGGAAGGCGCTTGGTTACAGTCAAGAACGACTTGCCCAGGCTCTCGGGGTGGACACGACCACCATCGGGCGATGGGGCCGGGGCCAAGCGGAGCCACAGGCGTACCTTCGCCCGAAACTCGCCGCGCGACTGCACGTCACGCTCGCCGAGTTGGATGAGCTACTGAGGCCGGAAGCGTCAGAGCCCGTGAATCCGCCCGCTGCCCATCGGGTGCGCAGGGTATTCGTCGGGCAGGCGCCATCCGACGACGACTTAGGCACCGGTGATCTGGACGACATGATTCGGCGCGAGTTTTTAAGACTGTTGACTGTTACGGGGACGCTTGCCGCCCTGCCGGTTACCGACGAGGCAGTCCCCGTCGATCAGTACGCTGTTGTGCCCGCACTCCATGACGTGGCGACGTACACCGCCGTGAATTCTCACCTATGGCAGATCTTCGCCCTTGCCAAGACCAAACGTTCAGCTCTGCCGATGGTGCACGCTCACGCACGGGGTATCGCGGACAGTTTCACGGCCGCACAAACGAACCGTGAACGGCGACAACTCTGTGCCGTTGTGGGTGATCTCTTTCAGCTCGCGGGGGAGATTCATTTCGACAGCAACAACTACACGGACGCTGCGCAGTGTTACACCCTCGCTGCGAGCGCGGGTCGTGAAGCAGGGAACCCGGACCTGTCAGCGTGTGCGCTGACACGCCACGCTTTCGTCAGCATCTACGACGGGAGGCCCCGCGCCGCAGCTTCTCTGCTCACCGCTGCCGCGGAGACTGCGAAGCGGGGTGACAGGCAGCTGGCAACCCGGCATTGGGTAGCGGCAGTTCAGGCGGAGGTATTCGCAGGCCTCGGTGACTTGAACGGCTGCAAGGCTGCTTTGGACCGGGCCGAGGAGGTGCACGCTCTAAGTGGACAAGCGCAGAACGGTGGATGGCTCCGTTTCGACGGGACCCGTCTCGCTGAGGAGCGCGGCACGTGCTACGTGCGGCTCGGCAGGCTTGATCTGGCCGAGCTGGCTCTGGCTGACGCTCTCGGGCAACCATTGTCCGCGCGGCGGCGCGGTAGCGTCCTCGTCGATCTCGCTGCGCTCGGCATGCAGCGCCGGGATGTGGACCAACTGGTCGGCTACGCGTCACAGGCACTCGATCTGGCCGCGCAAACGGAATCCGGTTACGTTGTCCGTAAGTTGGAGGGATTGCGGGGTCGGCTGCACCCCTTGCTGTCCGATCGACGCGTAGCAGCGCTCAGTGAACAAATTTCAGCACTCGCCATGCCCATGTGATCAGTTGGGGAGTTGTCTTGCAGAAAGAGGACGGACGGATCTTCCGCGAAGCGTGGATTTCCGGCGTGAAGAAATATTACCCCGGCGAGCCCAAGCCCGGATACGTTACCCCGTGGGAAGAAACACCCGACTGGGAGCGGGATGCAGCGGCTGCGGTGTGCGCGCAGGTGGCGGACTTCATCGCGGTGAGCAGCGGGAACACATCGAAACTGTCTCGCGATCAGAAGGGGCGATTTGTCGCTCTGTGCTGGGTCGCCCAGATCCACAAGCATTTCGATGACCCGAAACCGAGCTACGTCGCCGACTGGCCCGAACTCCCCGTATGGCAGCAGCAGACAGACGCGGATATTTTTGAAGCCATCGAGCAAACTCGATAGCCGATACCACGCGCCCCGCCAATCCCACCCCTCGGGGAAGGGCGGGGCAGCCTCATGCGCGGCGGCACCCAACCAGTCCGTGGAGGCGGCTCAGTGCCCCGCCGGCCCCGTTGTCAGTTCCGCGTCCAGGGCCGTGTCCGCCGGGTCCACCGGGAGTTCGGCTGTGACGCGGAAGCCGGTGCGGGGGGCGGGGCCCGCGGTCAGGGAGCCGCTTGCGGCGGCCAGGCGTTCGGTCAGGCCCTTGAGGCCCGTGCCGCCGATCCGGGGGGTCGGGGCGGGCGCGGTGGGCGCGCCGCGGCCGTTGTCGGTGATGGTCAGGGTCACCCGTTCCGGCGTGCCCTCGACCGCGATCTCGCAGCGCGTGGCCGCGCTGTGGCGCACGACGTTGGTGACGGCCTCGCGGACCACCCAGCCCAGCAACGCCTCGGCCTGCGCGGGCAGCGGCGGGCCCGACTGGCGTACCACCGGCTCGACTTCGGCGGCGCTGAGCGCCGAGCGGGCCCGGTCCAGTTCGGTGGCGAGGCTGCCCTCGCGGTAGCCGGTCACGGCCTCGCGGATCTCGGTGAGGGCCTGGCGGCCCACCGACTCGATGTCCGCGACCTGGCCGAGCGCCGCGTCCAGGTCACGCCGGGCGATCCGGCGGGCGGCCTCCGACTTCACCACGATCACCGAAAGGGTGTGGCCCAGCAGGTCGTGCAGATCGCGCGAGAAGCGCAGACGCTCCTTCTCCACCGCGGTACGGGCCAACTCCTGCCGGGTGTCGCGCAGTTCGCGGACCGTCTCGGAGAGCGAGAGCAGCGCCGCGATCACCATGCCGGACAGGAACGTCCCGTACGCGATGGTCATGTTGGCCCAAGGGTCACCCGTCTTGAACCCCGAGATCACCCCGACCGAGCCCGCGAGCGTGATGATCACGACGCCGAGCCGCTTGTCCCGCAGCACCGCGCCGCAGGCCAGCGAGAGCAGGGGGAAGAACAGCAGCCAGAGCCCGCCGTAGCCGATCCCCAGGGCGTAGGTGACGGCGGCGAGTGCGCCGAGCAGGACCAGGCTCGCCCGCTCCTCGCGCCGGCGCTTGTCGAACGCGCGGAAGGCGACCACCGCGTACAGGACGGCGAAGGCGAGGATGCCGAGGCCGCCGAGCCATGGGTGGGCCACCTTGCCCTTGGCGACCTCCAGGGCGGCGCCCGTGCCCATGAACAGCCACGGCAGGAAGGTGTACCCGTTGGCGGGCGGGCCGGGGAACTCGGTGGCCTTCTCACCCCGCGGCGGCAGCTTCGGCAGCAGTGATGGCAACGTGTTCTCCCCGTACTGAAGGTCCGGCTGAAAGTCCGGTTCAAGGTCCGGTTCAGGGCCCGGCTCAAGGTTCGGCTGGTCATGCGTGGGGTGGTGCGGCGGGCGCCGGTTCATGGGGCCGCCGCTCAGGCCGTTCGCGCCGACCGTCGGTAGGAGACCACGGCGTACGCACCGAAGACCAGCAGCCAGGCTGTCATCAGGGCGAGGGTGGCCGCACCCGGGGCGTGGCCCTGCGAGGTGGCCCAGCCGAGGTCGGCGAAGCGGTGGGTCGGAGTGTACTCGGCGATCTTCCGCAGCCAGCCGGGGAAGGCGGACACCGGGAACCACAGGCCGCCCAGGATCGCGAGGCCCATCAGGCAGGCGACGTTGACGACGCCGGTGGCCTGGGCGGAGAGGCGGTAGCCGTTGCCGAGGCCGAGCATCGTGAAGGGCAGCGCCCCCACCCACAGCAGCAGCGTGAGCGCACCCCACTGCCAGGCGTCCAGGCGTACGCCGTTGATCAGCGCGCCGGACAGGAGCACCGCGAGGATGCCGGGCAGCACCGTCACCGAGCCGCTGATCGCGCGCCCGGACACCACCCTGGTCGGCGGGAGCGGGGCGATCCGCATCTGCCGCAGCCAGCCGATCGACTTGTCGGAGGCGACGCCGGTACCGACGCCGAGGGCCGAACCCAGCGCCCCGTAGGCCGCCATGCCCACCATCGAGGAGACCTTCCACTCGGCGTCGCCGTTCTGGCCGCCGCCGACGTTGGTGAAGAGCAGATACATCAGCACCGGCATCCCGATACCGAAGATCACGAAGGAGGCGTCACGGAGCGTGCGCCGCATCTCCAGCTTGATGTACTCGAACATCAGACGGTCTCGCTTTCGTGTGCGGTGAGGGAGAGGAAGGCGTCTTCGAGGCTCGCGGGCGCCACTTCGAGGCGGCGGACCGCGCCCATCGCGGCGAGGGCGACGACGGTGGCGTCCGAGTCGTCGGTGCGCAGCCGGGCCCGGTCGCCGTGGATCTCGACGGTGACGACGCCCGGCAGCCGGGAGAGGCCCTCGGTCGCCATGCCCGCGAGGTCGAAGGAGACCAGGCTGCCGCCCGCCGCCCGCTTGACGGTCTCGCCGGGCCCGTCGGCGACGACGCGGCCCTGGTCGATGACGACGATGCGGTCCGCGTTGTCGTCGGCCTCCTCCAGATAGTGGGTGGAGAACAGCACCGTGTTGCCGCGGGCCGCGTAGGTGCGCATCGACTCCCAGAACGCGCGGCGCGCCTCGACGTCCAGCGCGGCCGTCGGCTCGTCCAGGAGCAGCAGTTCGGGGTTGCCCGCGAGGGCCATGGCGAACCGGACCCGCTGGGTCTGGCCCCCGGAGAGCTTGTCGACCCGGCGGTCGGCGAACTCGGTGAGCCCCGCGAGGGCGAGCGCCTCGGCGACCGGCATCGGCCGCGGGTACATGCTGCCGATGAAGAACACCAGCTCCCGCACGGTCACCCGGGGGATCGGGCTGCCCTCCTGGAGCATCGCCCCCACCAGCCCGTCCCGCACCGCCCGCTCGGGGCTCCGCCCGAAGATCGCCACCTCGCCCGCGTCGGGCTCGTTCAGGCCGAGCAGCAGGCTGATGGTGGTGGACTTGCCGGCCCCGTTGCGGCCGAGCAGCGCCACGGTCTCGCCGCGCCCGATGGTGAGTTCGGCGCCGCTCACGGCCCGTACCGCCCCATAGGACTTGACCACCCCGCTGAAGCGGACCGCGGTGGCGCTCTGTGTCGTCGTCTGCGTCATGTCCCGAACGCTACGGAGCGGCAGGGGGTGCGCCCCAGATGCGCTTGTACGGAGCTGGGCAGGACAAATGTCATGGCACGGCCCCCTCGGGGCGGGCGGGGACCCTTTCCGCCCACCGGATCTGACGTGGCGTCAGGAGCCTTCACAACTGCCGGGGCGTGCGCTATACCTGGGGGCCATCGGCCTAGAACGCGTTCTAGAACCCAAGGGCGGGTCCTCGGTCCGGTCCAGTACGACCTCGGTGTGGCCGACGGTGCGGACGGCCGCACCGAGGTCTTCTCCCGTGCCCGCACAACGCTCAAGGAGCAGCATCCACATGCCCATTGACGCCGCGCAGGCGGTCGCCGCCGAGCCCCGGTCCACCGAGATCGCCTGGGACCACAAGGACGTACAGCTCTACCACCTGGGCCTGGGGGCCGGCGTCCCCGCCACCGATCCGGACGAGCTGCGCTACACCCTGGAGTCCCGGCTGCATGTGCTGCCCTCGTTCGCGACCGTCGCGGGCGCCGGTATGGGCGTGGTCGGCGGGCTCTCCGCGCCCGGCATCGACGTGGACCTCGCGGCGGTGCTCCACGGCGGGCAGGCCATCACCCTGCACCGGCCCCTCCCGGTGGCCGGCCGGGCCACCTCGACCTCGAAGGTCGCTGCCGTCTACGACAAGGGCAAGGCGGCCATCCTGGTCCTGCGCACCGAGGCCGCCGACGCGGACGGGCCGCTGTGGACCAGCGACGCGCAGATCTTCGTGCGCGGCGAGGGCGGCTTCGGCGGGGACCGGGGGCCCTCCGCCCGCGTCGAGCAGCCCGACCGGGCCCCCGACCAGGTCGTCGAGCGCCCCGTCCGCGAGGAACAGGCGCTGCTCTACCGCCTGTCGGGGGACTGGAACCCGCTGCACGCCGACCCCGACTTCGCCAAGCTCGCCGGCTTCGACCGGCCGATCCTGCACGGCTTGTGCACCTACGGGATGACGCTGAAGGCGGTCGTGGACACCCTGCTCGACGGGGACGTGACCCGCGTCCGCTCGTACGCCACCCGCTTCACCGGGGTCGTCTTCCCGGGCGAGACCCTGCGCATCCGGATGTGGTCGGGCCCCGGCCGCGTCCAGGTGTCGGTCACGGCCGTCGAGCGCGACGACGCGCCGGTCCTCGCCGACACGATCGTGGAACACAACTGAGCCGTGTTTTCCGGCACTTGAGGGGAGCCGCACCATGCGCGCAGCCGTACTGCACGAGATAGGCCAGGACAAGCTCGACGTGGTCGACGACATGGAGGCGACCGGCTTCGGCCCGGGCAAGGTCAAGCTCCGCGTCCGCGCCACCGGCCTGTGCCACTCCGACCTCTCGGCGATGAGCGGGGTGCTGCCGCAGCCCGCGCCGTTCGTGCCCGGCCACGAGGGGGCGGGTGAGGTCATCGACGTCGGCGACGGGGTGACCGGGCTCAAGCAGGGCGACCGGGTCCTGATGTGCTGGCTGCCCGCGTGCGGGGCGTGCCCGTCCTGCAAGCGCGGCCAGACCCAGCTCTGTCTGGCCGGATTCATGAACGCCGGAACCCCCAACTTCCGCCGTGCGGGGGGCGATGTGTTCGGCTTCGCGGGCACCGGCACCTTCGCCGAGGAGGTCGTCGTCGCGGCCGGCTGCGCCGTCCCGATCCCCGACGACGTGCCGTACGAGATCGCCGCGCTGATCGGCTGCGGGGTGACCACCGGGCTCGGCGCGGCCATCAACACCGCGAAGGTGGAGGCCGGTTCGTCCGTCGCGGTCATCGGCTGCGGCGGCGTCGGCATCTCCACCATCCAGGGCGCCCGGGTGCGGGGCGCCGCCCAGATCGTCGCGGTCGACCCGGTGGCGTCCCGCCGCGAGGCGGCGCTCAGGTTCGGCGCGACGGAGGCGGTCTCGCCCGAGGAGTTCGCCGACGCCAAGCAGCGGATCACCGCGGGCGAGGGCTTCGACTACGTCTTCGAGGTGGTCGGCCGCTCGGCGACCGCCCGCACCGCGTACGAGAACACCCGGCGCGGCGGCACCCTGTGCGTGGTCGGCGCGGGCGCCATGGACGACTTCTTCCAGGTCAACATGTTCGAGCTGTTCTTCGACGAGAAGCGCATCCTGCCGTCCCTGTACGGCGGCGGTGACGTGCTGCGCTCCTACGAGCGGGCCATCGCCCTGTGGCGGGCGGGCCGCATCGACCTGGAGGGGCTGATCACCCACCGGGTGCAGCTCGCCGGGATCAACGACGCCCTCGACCAGATGCGCAGCGGCGAAGCCCTGCGCACCTGCATCGAGATCTGACCCGCCGCCCCCATCCGCGCACCCCTTGTGAGAGGACCCAACCGGCATGGCAGCACTGCCACTTGAAGGCCTGTCCGCGATCGTCACCGGGGCCGGACGCGGGCTCGGCCGGGCCGAGGCGCTCGAACTCGCCCGGCTCGGCGCGTCCGTCGTCGTCAACGACTTCGGGCAGCCCGGCCGCGACGGCTCCGGGCAGGCGTCGACGGGCCCCGCCGAGGAGGTGGCCGCCGAGATCCGCGCCGCGGGCGGACGGGCCACCGCCCACACCGGGGACGTCGCCGACCACCAACAGGCGCGAGAACTCGTCCAGTTGGCGATCGACACCTATGGAAAGCTCGATATCCTGGTCAACAACGCGGGCATCCTGCGGGACCGGATGATCTTCTCGATGAGCGAGGCCGAGTGGGACTCGGTGATCCATGTGCACCTCAAGGGTCACTTCAACACCACCCACTTCGCCGCGGCGCACTGGCGCGAGCGGTCCAAGGCGGCAGGCGGCCCGGTCTACGGCCGCATCGTCAACACCTCTTCCGAGGCCTTCCTGGCGGGCTCGGCCGGCCAGCCCAACTACGCGGCGGCCAAGGGCGGCATCGTCGGCCTCACCACCTCGACCGCCCTCGCGCTCGCCAAGTACGGCGTCACCGCCAACGCGATCTGCCCGCGCGCCCGCACCCGGATGACCGAGGACGTCTTCCAGGGGTTCCAGGAGCCGGGGGAGGGACAGCTCGACCCGCTGGCGCCCGAGCACGTCTCGCCGCTGGTCGGCTATCTCGCCTCGCCCGCGGCCGGCAAGGTCAACGGGCAGCTCCTGGTGGTGCACGGCGGGATGGTCGCGATCGTCGAACGGCCCCGGGTGGCCGCCAAGTTCGACACCGCCAAGGAGGTCTTCTCGTACGGGGAACTCGACGAGCTGCTCTCCCCCTACTACGAGGACAGGCCCGCCGGCGAGACCTTCGCGGCGGCCGAGGTGCTGGGCCTCAAGCGGGGCTGAGCGGTCCTGTGGAACGCACGAGGCCCCCGGGGCGGTCACCCCGGGGGCCTCGTCCGGCGCGCCCGTTCAGGCGTGCCGGGGCGCGTTCTCCTCGCGCCGGTGGCGGCCGTGGGCCGGTGTCGCCGAGTCCTCGGTGGAGGCCGCACCACCCCGGTGCCGGCCGGCGCTCTCGGACGCCGTCTCCTGCGGACGGGTGTCGATCTGGTTGGACATGAGCTGTGGTCACCCCGTAGTCGTCTTGCGTATGCCTGGTACCGCGCGCAGATTCTAACGATCACCCGACGGCGGCCGACGGCCGGTCAGCGGCGCCTGTCCCAGCGGTACGGGCTTGGCCGCGGCCGGCCGCGCGGGCCCCGGCGCGGGGCCGGCCGGAGCCGGCGGAGGGTCGGGTGGGGCGGGCAGGTCGAGCACCGCGCAGGGATTCGTCCGAGTGGCGTACGGGAGCCTCAGCACGCCCTTGGGTGTCCACAGCCCCGCACCCGCCAACCAGCCCTGCGGTGCGGCCAGTTGATGCAGATGGCGGCCCGCGGGACGCCACACGCCGACCCAGGTGCCGCCCGCCGCGTCGATGCGCAGGGCCACCGCGCAGGACTCCGGCATCAGCACCTGGCCCGGCTGCACGGCGAACGGCGTGACCGCCGCGTCCGCCAGGCGCAGGCACTCGGGGAAGCGCACCGGGAGCGCGGAGCCGAGCACGCCCCAGCCGAGCCGGTCGTGGCCCGGGGCGTTCGAGCGGATCAGGAGCAGTCCGCTGTCGGGGTCCGCGAGCAGCAGCCGGTCGTCGCTGTCCTCGGTGATCTGGAGCAGCTCGGTGACCTCACCCCCGCGCTCCAGGTCGACGGTGACCGTCTTGGTGCGGCCCCCCAGCTCCCGGTCGAGGGCCAGCATCCGGCCGGTGCGGTCCAGCCACACCCCGCCCGAGCAGTGCCCGGGGACCTTCGCCACCAGCTCGGGCCCGAACGCGCCGCCCGCCACCAGCCACAGCGCGGTGGAGTCGGGGCCCGCCGCCAGCGCGTAGGCGCAGCTGCCGTCCGGGGAGGGCGGCAGCAGCGTGAGCGCGTCCGGCCCGGCGTCGACGGCGCCCAGCGGCAGCTCGCCGGTGGCGGGGCCGGTGGGGTAGAGCAGGGCGAAGGAGTGCCGGTCCGCGATCCGGCGGTGGATGAGCACCCGTCCGTCCGCCATGGGCAGCACCCCGGCGTCCGGTTCCTCCGGCTGGTTGCCGGGGAGCGGCACCGCGTACGGCTCGGGCCCGTCGAGCGTCCAGCGCTCCGGGAACCAGGCCGCGCTCCCACCCTCGTCGCGCACCAGCCTCGCGGCGTACGCACCGTTCGCCGTGATCGCGAATCCCGTACTCCTGACCGCGCCGCCCTCGGCGGCGGTCTCGATGGCCAAAGCCGTCATCAGATGGCTCACCTCCGGCCACCGAAGCTAGGGAGCGCACGTCGAGCCGGACAACACGAGACCACTGGCTTCACACCAACGGGTGGCGGTCGGGCGATTCGCCGGTGGCCGGGGAGGTGGATGTGCAGGAACGATTAGTGCGAGGTCGGGCGTACCGGGGCGACCCTCCGTCGCGGCGCCGTCGTCCTGGATCCGCCGCCGCGAGGCGTCCGGGAGGACAGGCCGGCCGCCCTGTCGTGAGGGAGCCACCGGCGGCCGACCGGTGGGGCGCGGAGCGCAGGTAACCTGTGTGCGTGCCCCGTCTGTCTGAAGTCATCGCCGCGCTCGACGCCCTCTGGCCGCCCGAGCGGGCCGAGAAGTGGGACGCCGTCGGCACCGTCTGCGGCGACCCCGACGCCGAGGTGCGCCGGGTCCTGTTCGCCGTCGACCCCGTCCAGGAGATCGCCGACCAGGCCGTCGAGCTGGGCGCCGACCTGATCGTCACCCACCACCCGCTCTATCTGCGCGGCACCACCACGGTCGCCGCCGGCCACTTCAAGGGCCGCGTGGTGCACACCCTGATCAAGCACGACATCGCCCTGCACGTCGCCCACACCAACGCCGACACCGCCGACCCCGGGGTGAGCGACGCCCTCGCGGGCGCCCTCGACCTGCGCGTCTCGGGGCCGCTGGTGCCCGATCCGAGCGACCCCGCGGGCCGTCGCGGCCTCGGCCGCGTCTGCGAGCTCGACCACCCGATGACCCTGCGCGAGTTCGGCGCCCACGCCGCGGCCCGGCTGCCCGCCACCGCGCAGGGCCTGCGCGTCGCGGGCGACCCCGACGCGGTGATCAGGACGGTCGCGGTCAGCGGCGGCTCCGGCGACAGCCTCTTCGACGCCGTACGCGCCTCGGGAGCCGACGCCTTCCTCACCGCGGACCTGCGCCACCACCCGGTGTCCGAGGTCGTACAGCACGGACCGCTCGCACTGGTCGACGCCGCGCACTGGGCCACCGAGTGGCCCTGGTGCGAGCAGGCCGCCGCCCAGCTCGACGAGATCTCCGACCGCCACGGCTGGGACCTGAGGGTCCACGTCTCGAAGACGGTCACGGACCCGTGGTCCGCCCACCACACCTCCCCTTCTATTGATGGAGCCCCCAACTGAACGCCGCGCCCGCCGACCAGATCCGCCTCCTCGACGTACAGGCGCTGGACGTACGCCTGTCGCAGCTCGCCCACAAGCGCGATTCGCTGCCCGAGCACGCCGAGATCGAATCGCTCAACAAGGACCTCACGCAACTGCGTGACCTGCTGGTCGCCTCGCAGACCGAGGAGAGCGACACCGCTCGCGAGCAGACCAAGGCCGAGCAGGACGTGGACCAGGTGCGCCAGCGCGCCGTCCGCGACCAGCAGCGCCTGGACTCGGGCGCGGTCTCCTCGCCCAAGGACCTGGAGAGCCTCCAGCGCGAGCTCGTCTCGCTCGCCAAGCGCCAGGGCGACCTGGAGGACGTCGTCCTCGAAGTCATGGAGCGCCGCGAGGCCGCGCAGGAGCGGGCCGCCGAGCTGACCGAGCGGGTCTCCTCCGTCCAGGCCAAGGCCGACGACGCGACCGCCCGCCGCGACGCCGCCCTCGCCGGGCTCGACGCCGAGATCGCCTCGGCGACCAAGGAGCGCGAGGTCGTCGCCGCCTCCGTGCCGGCCGACCTGCTCAAGCTCTACGACAAGCTGCGCGCCCAGCAGGGTGGCGTGGGCGCCGCCCGCCTCTTCCAGCGCCGGTGCGAGGGCTGCCGTCTGGAGCTCAACATCACCGAGGTCAACGAGGTCAAGGCGGCCGCTCCGGACACCGTGCTGCGCTGCGAGAACTGCCGCCGCATCCTGGTGCGCACCTCGGAATCGGGTCTGTAAGTGCCCTCGTCGCCCGTCGCGGATCGGCAGTTCGTCGTCGAGGCCGACGGCGGCTCCCGGGGCAACCCGGGCCCCGCCGGCTACGGCGCGGTCGTCCTCGACCCGGCGACCGGCGAGACGCTCGCCGAGGCCGCCGAGTTCATCGGCGTCGCCACGAACAACGTCGCCGAGTACAAGGGCCTCATCGCGGGCCTGCGCGCCGCCCGCGCGCTCGACCCGGCGGCGCGGGTGCGGGTCCGTATGGACTCCAAACTCGTCGTCGAGCAGATGTCGGGCCGCTGGAAGATCAAGCACCCGGACATGAAACCGCTCGCCGCCGAGGCGGCCCGCGTCCTGCCGCCCTCGCAGGTGTCGTACGAGTGGATCCCGCGCGAGCGCAACAAGCACGCCGACCGGCTCGCCAACGAGGCGATGGACGCGGGCAGGCGGGGTGAGCGGTGGTCGCCCTCGCGCTCCACGGCCGACCTGACGTCCGCGGCCGAGGCGTCCGCGGCCGACGCCGGTGCGGCTCGCGTGGTGGGTGACGCGGCGGCGGGCGCGGCGCGGGCGCGGGCGGCGCTGGCGGGGGCGGCGCTGGCGGGGGCGGCGCCGGCCGGGGCGGCGCCGGCTGGGGCCGTCCATGCGGCGGGCTCGGCGCACGGTGCGGGTTCCGGAGGCGGTGCGGGTTCCGTGGCCGGGGGCGGTCTGGTGGGCGCGGGTGCCGGGGCGGGTGCGCATGCCTCGGCGGGCGTGGCTGCCGTCGAAGGGGCAACTCCCGTACTGGACACGGCTGTTGAGGCCGCGCCCAGTGTCGGTTGGGGGACCTCCGCCGATCTCGGGGCGCCCGCCACGTTCGTGCTGCTGCGGCACGGCGAGACCGCGCTCACGCCCTTCAAGCGGTTCTCCGGCAGCGGCGGCACCGACCCCGAGCTGTCGGCCGTCGGGCGCGACCAGGCCGAGCGGGTCGCCGCCGCCCTCGCCGAGCGCGGCACCGTCCAGGCGATCGTCTCCTCCCCGCTGCGTCGCTGCCGCGAGACCGCGGCCGCGGTGGCGGGCCGCCTCGGACTCGACGTGCACATCGAGGACGGCCTGCGCGAAACGGACTTCGGGGCGTGGGAGGGGCTGACCTTCGGCGAGGTCCGCGAGCGCTATCCCGACGATCTCGATGCCTGGCTCGGCTCCGCGAAGGCGGCCCCGACGGGCGGGGGCGAGAGCTTCGCCACGGTGGCCCGGCGGGTCTCGGCGGCCCGGGACCGGGTGATCGCCGCGCATCCCCGGCGCACGGTGCTCGTGGTGACCCATGTGACCCCGATCAAGACCCTGGTCAGGCTGGCCCTGGGGGCGCCGCCGGAGTCCCTGTTCCGCATGGAACTCTCGGCGGCCTCGATTTCGTCGGTGGCGTATTACGGGGACGGCAATGCGTCGGTGCGGGGGCTGAACGATACGGGGCACCTGCGGTAGGGCTTGGGGGGTGGGGGGCTTGGGGTGGGGGTCGCTTTCGGGTGCGGGCCGGTTGGGGCGGTTTGCGCAGTTCCCCGCGCCCCTTCAACCCTCTCGGCCCTGCCGGCCGTGGGTGGCTGGTCGCGCAGTTCCTCGCGCCCCCTAACGCCGCTTTCGGGTGCGGGGCGTGGTCGCTTTTCGCGCAGTTCCTCGCGCCCCTACACCCTCTTCGCTCTGCGGATCGTGGTCGCTTCTCGCGCAGTTCCCCGCGCCCCTTCAACCCTCTCGGTCCTGCGGGCCGTGGGTGGCTGGTCGCGCAGTTCCTCGCGCCCCTTCAACCCTCTCGGTCCTGCGGGCCGTGGGTGGCTGGTCGCGCAGTTCCTCGTGCCCCTGGGGTGCTCGGGGGTAACTCTCTTGATGGGGGCGGGGGTTCAGGGCATCAGTGTCGCGGCCTTGCGGGACAGGGTTTCTATGTGGGGCCAGTCGTGGGCGGTGATCGCGGGGCGGGGGAGCATCCAACTGCCGCCTACGCACGCCACGTTCGGCAGGGACAGGTACGCGGGGGCGGAGGCGGGGGTGATGCCGCCGGTCGGGCAGAAGCGGGCCCGGGGGAGTGGGGCGGCGAGGGCGGCGAGGTAGGCCGTGCCGCCCGCCGCCTCGGCCGGAAAGAACTTCATCTCGCTCACGCCCTGTTCGAGCAGGGCCACGACCTCCGACGCCGTCGAGACCCCGGGCAGGAACGGCACGCCTGACGCCCGCATCGCGGCGAGCAGGTTCGGCGTCCAGCCGGGGCTCACCAAGAAGCGGGCTCCGGCGTCCACCGCGTCGGCCACCGCGTCCGGCGTCAGTACCGTGCCCGCCCCGACGACCGCGCCGGGCACCTCCGCGGCGATGGCCCGGATCGAGTCCAGCGCGGCCGGCGTACGCAGGGTCACCTCGATCGCCGTGAGCCCGCCCGCCACCAGCGCCCGCGCGAGCGGCACGGCGTCGGCGGCGTCGTCGATCACCACGACGGGGACGACCGGGGCGAGATCCAGTACGGAGGCAGCGGCGGGGGAGGGCGCGGCGGGGGGCGTCATGCGCCCATCCTGCCGGTGCCCTGCGGTGTGTGCAACGCTCGTTGCGTATGCTGCAACGATAACCGGGTTCCGCCTCAGTGGATCTGGGTCACGACCACGTCCAGCGACCAGGGTCGGCCCGGCTTGACGGGCGGCTCCGCCTCCACGACGTAACCCAGGCCCCGCAGGGTCTCGACCAGTTCCGCGGGGTCGGCGGGGGCGGCTCCGGCGGTCAGCAGATCGCGGACGATCCGGCCCTTGGTCGCCTTGTTGAAGTGGCTGACCACCGACCGCTTCTCCACGCCGTCCACGATCGCCGAGTGCAGCACCCGGACGGTGGCGGTGCGGCTCGCTACGGCGCCCTTCGGCTTCCAGGCGGCGGCGTACGCCGCGGAGCGCAGATCGAGGACGAGGCCCGTGCCCGCGGCCTCGGTCATGACCGGGTCCATCACGCCTCGCCAGTACGTTCCGAGCGCGCCGAGGCCGGGCAGCTTCACGCCCATCGAGCAGCGGTAGGACGGAATGCGGTCGCCGGTGTGCACGGCGCCCCACAGCCCCGAGAAGACCAGAAGCGACTTCGCGGCCCGGCGCTTGGCGGCCGCGTCCAGGGAGGCGAGGTCGAGGGCGTCGTACAGCACGCCGGTGTAGATCTCCCCGGCCGGACGCGTCCCCGCCGTGCGCAGCTCGACGTTCTTGGCGACCTCGCCGCGCAGGCCCTCGCTCAGGCCGAGTACCTCGCGGGCCTTGTCCTCGTCGGCGGCGCACAGCTCGACGAGCTCGTCGAGGACGGCCGCGCGGGCCTGCGCGAGCCCGGGCAGGGACAGCGATTCCGCCTTCAGGGGCGCCCCGCGCCCCGACGCGGCCTTTCCTTCGGAGGGCGGCAACAGCACCAGCACGGCGATTCTCCTTCTTGTACGTACGGGGAGGGGGTGCGGCCCCTGCGGCCAGGGTACGGGGGCGCTGCGCTGTGCTTGACCTGGCCGGGGGTGCCCAGTACCGGAGAGCCTCCGGGGGCCCCACGGGGCTCCGCCCCGGACCCCGCTCCTCAAGCGCCGGAGGGGCTGATTTGGGTTCCCGGCACCGGAAAGCCTCCCCGCGCCCCACGGGGCTCTGCCCCGGACCCCGCTCCTCAAGCGCCGGAGGGGCTGGTTTTGCTTCCCGGCACCGGAGAGCCTCCGGGGGCCGCACGGGGCTCTGCCCCGGACCCCGCTCCTCAAGCGCCGGAGGGGCTGATTCGGGTTCCCGGCACCGGAGAGGCTTCCGGGGCTCTGCCCAGGCGCCGGAGGGGCTGATTCGGGTTCCCTCCCCTACGCTCGAAGACATGCCCCGCCGTCATCTCCACGTACAGGGCGCCGCCGAAGCCCCCCTGCGCGCCGCGCTCAGTGCGCTGCGGACGTCCTTGGACGTTCCCCCGGACTTTCCGGCCGATGTGCTCGCCGAGGCGGAGCGGGCGGCCAAGGCGCCGCGGCTTCCGGATTACGACGCCACCGGCATCGAGCTCTTCACCATCGACCCGCCCACCTCCACCGACCTGGACCAGGCCATGCACCTGGAACGCCGGGCGGGCGGGGGATACCGGGTGTACTACGCCATCGCGGACGTCGCCGCGTTCGTCACGCCGGGCGGCGCCCTGGACGCCGAGGTCCATCGCCGGGTGACCACCCTCTACTTCCCTGACGAGAAGACCCCGTTGCACCCCGCCGTCCTGTCCGAGGGCGCCGCGAGCCTGCTCCCCGACGGGGCCCGCCCCGCGCTGCTCTGGTGCGTCGACCTGGACGCGGACGGCGCGACCACCGCCACCGACGTGCGCCGCGCCCTGGTCCGCAGCCGCGCCAAACTCGACTACGAGGGCGTCCAGAAGCAGATCGACGCCGGCACCGCCCCCGAGTCCCTCGCCCTGCTGCGCGACATCGGCACCCTGCGCGAACAGCAGGAGGTCGCGCGCGGCGGCATCTCGCTCAACGTCCCCGAGCAGGAGATCGTCGAGCACGACCACCGCTACGACCTCACCTACCGCGCCCCCCTGGCCGCCGATGGCTGGAACGCCCAGATCTCGCTGCTCACCGGCATCGCCGGCGCCGAGCTGATGCTGGCGTACGGCACCGGGATCCTGCGGACGCTGCCCAGCGCCCCGGACGGCGCGGTCGCCCGGTTGCGCCGCTCGGCGAAGGCGCTGGGCATCGACTGGCCCCACCACGTCCCGTACGCGGCGGTCGTCCGCTCCCTCGACCCGCGCGAGCCGAACCACGCCGCCTTCCTCCAGGAGTGCACGACGCTGCTGCGCGGCGCCGGGTACACCGTGTTCACCGGGCACACCCCGCCCGAACTCGCCGTGCATGCCGCGGTCGCCGCCCCGTACACGCACTGCACCGCCCCACTGCGCCGCCTCGTGGACCGGTACGCGGGCGAGCTGTGCCTCGCGGCCGTCGCGGGACAGGATCCCCCGGACTGGGTGACCGCCGCCCTCGGCGAGCTGCCCCAGGAGATGGCGCGGGGCACCAGCCGCGCCAACACCGTGGAGCGCGAGTGCGTGGACATCGTCGAGGCGGCGCTGCTCAAGGACCGGGTGGGCGAGCTGTTCGAGGCGACCGTCGTCGACGTGAAGGAGCAGCAACCAAGCGTCGGAACAGTCCACTTGAGCGACCCGGCGGTGGTGGCCCGTGTCGAGGGCGGCGGCCCGCTACCGCTCGGCGAACGCCTGAGGGTCCGCCTCACCCAGGCCGACCCCGGCAGCGCGAAGGTCCTGTTCACCCCCGCCTGAGCGACGCGCCTCTTACGCGACCAGGGACCGCAGCGCCTTCGCCAGCTCCCCGGACTCGTCCGCGTGGAACCGTACGGTCCGCACCTCCCGCGGCTTTCCCAGGAGTGGTACGTGGGTGACGGGCTCGGCCAGCTCCAGCGTGAGGGAGGTCTGGGCGCCGACGGCGAGCTCCAGGACGTCGTCCCGCGCCTCCCCGCCCGACGCCTGGAACTTCAACTCCCGTCGCACAGCGGCTATGTGGTGCAGGGGGATCGGCAGGTCCACCCGGGCGCCCGCGCGCACCCGCAGCGACCGCGCGGTCAGCACATGCGGCCGGGTCACGGCGGCGGCCTGCATGCCCAGGACCAGGAGGACCGTGTAGACGTCCAGCACGAGCAGGACGGCGTGCACCACCGGCCACTGCCGCACCATGAACGACACCCCCACCGTCTCGACGACGCAGACGAACGCCAGCCCGTACACCGTCGCCGTCTGCGGGCTCGCGTACCCGAACGCCCGGTCGTCCGGCCCCACTTGGTGGCGCCTGCGGCCGATCCACAGGGCGAGGCTCTTCATTACCCGTCCCTCGTGCGCGGCCAGCCGCCTTACCGGCTCCGGAAGGAATCCGTGCCTCATCCGTCCGTCCCACCCTTCTCGGAAATCATCCGCATGGCCCGCCGGACCGCTTCGGCCTGAGCGGGCGCGAAGTCGGCGAGGAAGGCCTTGAGGAACCCCTGGTCGGCCGCGGCGGCGGCCCCCGCGTTCGCGGCGATCTGCGTCCTCAGCTCGGGGGGCAGGCAGTCGGCGAGTGCCCGGGCCGCCACCTCCACCCGGGGGTCCGACGACTCCGCGTCCGCCAGCTCGTCGAGCAGCGCGTACACCCGGTGCGCCCGCTCGGCGGCGCCGGGTGTCGCGGCCGTGGACCGTATGGCGGCCATCAGTCGGTCCCGCTCGCCGGGCGGCGCGGCCGTCTCCAGGAGGGCCAGCAGCTCGCGGTCCTTGGCGGCCATCAAAGACGCGGACTCCCCAGTCCCCAACTCCGCCAGAAGTTCGGCGAGTTCGGGCGAGAGCTCGTCCTCGGGCGTCAACGGCCCCTCGGCGGCCCGGGCGAGCAGCGCGCCGAGACGTACCCGGCGGGCCCGGATCTCCCCCTCCTGGCGCGCCAGATCCGCGTCCAACTCGGCCAGTACGTCGGCCGGTTCGCGCCCGGCGTCGTCGGCGATCACGTCCCGCACCTCGTCCAGGCCGAGGCCCAGCTCGGTGAGGCGCCGGATCCGGGCGAGCGCGACGGCGTCCCGTACCGAGTACTGCCGGTAGCCGTTGGCGAGCCGGGCCGGCTCCGGCAGCAGGCCGAGGTGGTGGTAGTGCCTGACGGCCCGCGTGGTCACCCCTACCAGCGCGGCGATCTCCGAGATCCGCATGGCCTCATTAGAAACGTTGACGCTGCGGCAGGGTCAAGGGCCGGCATCCTTGATCGCCGCGGGCGGGGGCGCGGCCGGTGGGCCGTCCGGTGGCGGGTAGCATGGGCGGTACGGCAGACGAGCCGGGCGGACGGCCGCGTGGAGATCTTCGATCTTCCCGAGGAACGTCCGGGCTCCACAAGGCAGGGTGGTGGCCAACGGCCACCCGGGGTGACCCGCGGGACAGTGCCACAGAGAACAGACCGCCTTGGACTTCGGTCCTCGGTAAGGGTGAAACGGTGGTGTAAGAGACCACCAGCGCCTGAGGTGACTCAGGCGGCTAGGTAAACCCCACCCGGAGCAAGGTCAAGAGGGGCCGCCGTAAGAAGCGGCCCTGCGCGGACGATCGAGGGCAGCCTGCCCGAGTCCGCGGGTAGACCGCACGAGGCCGGCGGCAACGCCGGTCCTAGATGGATGGCCGTCACCCCGACGACCGCGAGGTCCCGGGGTACAGAACCCGGCGTACAGCCCGACTCGTCTGCCCCACCCCCCTTCCCCTTCCCCTTCCGCTCTTCCCTCTTCCGCTCTTCCCCTGTCCGGTGCGCCGTCGAAGCGGTGTCCTCGCGCCGCCTCCTCAGGGCTCCGTGGCGGCTCTCCGACCTGTGGCTGTCACCATCCGTATTCATCCGCTCATCCTCCGTGTGGCGGAACGCGACCCGTGGCCGTAGCGTGATTCCCGGTACCGAACCCAAAGCCCGCGCTCCTACGAGGCGGCCGGGGTACCCCACACTTCGACTCGGGGACACGAGGTGAGACACCGTGCCTTCCCTGCACTTTCCCGTGATGCTCGCGCTCACAGCGGGCGCCTTCTTCCTCTGCCGCAAAGGCGGCACCAAGCTGTCCCACGCGCTCATCTGCGCCGGGTTCGGCTTCTATCTCGCCGACACCGCGGTCGCCCCCTCGCTGCACACCGCGCTCAACTCCGTCACCGGCATGCTCGGGCAACTCGGCTGACGGAATTCCGCCGCGTGACCGGACGCTAGTCCGTGCCCAGCGAGCGTGCGGCGACCTTGGCCAGATGGGTGTCGAAGACATGCGCCGCGTCCGGGGTGAGCGTGGTCAGCGCGACCATCGCCGTGACGATCACGTCGCACAGTTCGGACTGGACGTCCTGCCAGCTGTGCGAGACGCCCTTGCGGGGGTTCTGGCCGGTCGCGCCGATGACGGCCTGGGCCACCTCGCCCACCTCCTCGGACAGCTTGAGGATCCTGAGCAGGGTCTGCTGCTCGGGCGGTACGGGGCTGCGCTCGGTCAGCCAGGCGTGCAGCGCGGTGATCGTCGGCCAGGGGGAGTTCCAGCTTGTGTCGTCCATGCGCCCACGGTGTCATCCGGCAGCGCACCGGTGGCGCGGTGCGGGGTCCTGGGGTGTTCTGGGGGTGAGTGTTCCGTAGGCCCACCGACCGGGAGAGACCGTGACCATCGCCCTCGACAAACTGACCGATCCGGCCGTACGCGCCTTCGTCGGCGCGCTCAACTCCGGTGACCGCGAGGCCTTCTCGGCCGCCCTGACGTCGAACGCCACCATGTCCGACGACGGCACGGACCGTGACGTCGCCGACTGGACCGAGCGTGAGATCTTCTCCTCCGGCGGCCACATGGACATCGAGAAGCAGACGAACGACGGGCTCGGCCTGGTCGCCAACTACCGTAACGACACGTGGGGTGAGATGCGCACGTCCTGGCGCTTCACCGTGGACGGCGGCAAGGTGAGCCGTTTCGAAACGGGCCAGGCCTGAGGCCGCCCGGTCTCCCCGGCTGCCCACGTGGGCATCGCTCGGGTGCCGGCCCGACCGGCACCTCTCGGAGGCCCGGCCGCGCCGGGCCGCCCGCCCGGCGTCACGCCGCGATACGCGTCCCCGCCCCGCTCACCCGCACCCGGGAGTCGCCCGCCCGCAGCGTCACCGTGATCACGCCGGGGCGGCCCAGGTCCTCACCCTGATGGA
This sequence comes from Streptomyces sp. ASQP_92, assembly GCF_025399895.1. GTDB lineage: Bacteria > Actinomycetota > Actinomycetes > Streptomycetales > Streptomycetaceae > Streptomyces. The sequence goes on from NZ_JAODUA010000001.1 coordinate 822,997, forward strand.
GCGTCAGCTCCGACTCCGCGTCCACCAGGCCGAGTTCCCTCGCGTACGCCCCGAACGCGGCGGCCGCCGCCCCCGTGGCCGGGTCCTCCACGACCCCGCCCACCGGGAACGGATCCCGGACATGGAAGACCAAGTCCGAGGCGCGCCACACCAGTTGGACGGTGGTGAGGTCGAGGCGCAGCATCAGCGCCGTCAGCCGGTCGAAGTCGTACGCGAGGTCCGCCAGGCGCTCACGCGTGGCCGCGCCCAGCACGAGATGGCGGGCGCCGCCGAAGGCGATCCGGGGCGGGACCGTGGCGTCGAGTTCCTCGGCCCGCCAGTCCAGGGCGGCCAGTGCCTCGGCGAGATCCTTCTCCCCGACGGGCTCGGAGTGCGGCTCGACGCTGGTCAGGGTCGCGCGCAGACCACCGCTCGCCGGGTCCTCGGCGACGGTCACCGGGACCGTACCGGCCGGAGTGGCGAAGATCAGCTCCCCGGCGCCGATCCGCTCGCCCAGCGCGATCGCCGTCGCCACGGTGGCGTGCCCGCAGAACGGCACCTCGGCCTTCGGGCTGAAGAACCGCAGCGTGAACGCCCGCCCGGGTTCCCCGAGCCCCTGCGGCGGTGCCGTCAGGAACGCCGACTCGCTGTAACCGAGCTCGGCGGCGATCGCCAGCATCCCGGCGTCGTCGAGCCCCGACGCGTCCAGCACGACGCCGGCCGGATTGCCCCCGGCGGGGTCACTGCTGAAGGCCGTGTAGCGGAGGATCTCGGGCTGCGCGTCACTGGTCATGACCACCCCAACTACTGCCCCCGCGCGCCTATTCCAGACGCGATGGGGGTGAGCCGGGGTCGGCGCGGCCGCGAACCCGGGCCGGTCTCGGTCAGCCTCGGCCGATGTACGGCATCGCCGTGGCCAGCACCGTGGCGAACTGGATGTTCGCCTCCAGCGGCAGCTCCGCCATGTGCAGCACGGTGCGCGCCACGTCCCGCGCGTCCATCACCGGCTCCACCGCCAGCTCCCCGTTGGCCTGGAGGGTCCCGGTCTGGATGGGCGCGGTCATCTCGGTCGCCGCGTTGCCGATGTCGATCTGTCCGACCGCGATCCGGTACGGCCGCCCGTCCAGGGACAGCGACTTGGTCATCCCGGTCATGGCGTGCTTGGTCGCCGTGTACGCCACCGACCGCGGCCGCGGGGTGTGCGCGGAGATCGACCCGTTGTTGATGATCCGGCCGCCCTGGGGCGTCTGCTCCTTCATCGCCCGGAACGCCGCCTGGGCGCACAGGAACGCGCCGGTCAGGTTCACATCCACCACCGAGCGCCACGCCTCGTACGACAGGTCCTCGACCGCCACCCCGACCGGCCCGAACGCCCCCGCGTTGTTGAACAGCAGGTCCACCCGGCCGTAGGCGGCCCGCGTCGCGGAGAACAGGGCGCCGACCTCGTCGGGCGAGGTCACATCCGTCGGGACGCACAGCACGTCCGCGTCGGCCCCGGCCAGTGCCGCGGTCTCCTCCAGGGCCTCGGCCCGGCGCCCGGCGAGCGCCACCGACCAGCCCGCGCCGGCCAGCACGAGTGCCACGGAACGGCCGATGCCGGACCCGGCGCCGGTCACAACGGCAGACTTCTGCGAAGTGATGTCCATGAGTCCGGAGCGTACGGGAGAGGCCCCCGGGCGTGATCACCCGTCCGGGATGTGGGAGCGAGGGTGCGGAGCTCGCGGGATGGATGCGGATGGTGATCGGCCGCCGTGGGATCGTGCGCACGACGCCGATGTGTGACCCGTTCCTCCCTTCCTTTGCGTCCCGGGTGGTCCCCGTACCCCGGGGCGGCTGAGAGCATTGGTTATTCGATTCAACCTTCAGGAGAGAAACCGATGCCGGAGCGCGGCGGCCAGGACACCCAGGGCCCCATACCGACCACGGCCGACGCCCGGGCACCCCGTGCCGGCGCGGCCGTCCGCCGCACCAGCCTGCTGGTCACGCTCGTCCTCGGCGGGCTCACCGCGCTGCCGCCGCTCTCCATGGACATGTATCTGCCGGCGCTGCCCGAGGTCACCGACGCGCTGCGCTCGCCGGCCGCGACCATCCAGCTCACCCTCACCGCCTGCCTCGCCGGCATGGCGCTCGGCCAGCTCGTCGTCGGGCCCATGAGTGACAAGTGGGGACGGCGCCGTCCCCTCCTCATCGGCATGATCGTCTATGTGCTGGCCACCGCGGTCTGCGCCTTCGCCCCCAATGTCGAACTCCTCATCGCCTTCCGCCTGTTGCAGGGCCTGGCCGGGGCCGCCGGCATCGTGATCGCCCGGGCCGTGGTGCGCGACCTCTACGACGGTGTGGAGATGGCCCGCTTCTTCTCCACCCTGATGCTGATCTCCGGGGTCGCCCCCGTGATCGCCCCGCTGATCGGCGGCCAGATACTGCGGCTCACGGACTGGCGCGGTGTCTTCGCCGTCCTGACCGTGATCGGTGTGCTGCTCACCGCGGTGGTGTTCCGGTGGCTGCACGAGACGCTCCCGGTGGAGCGGCGTCACTCCGGCGGCGTGAAGGAGGCGCTGCGCACCATGGGCGGCCTGCTCAAGGACCGGGTCTTCACCGGTTACATGCTTGCGGGAGGCCTCGCCTTCGCCGCCCTGTTCGCCTACATCTCGGCCTCTCCCTTCGTGGTGCAGGAGATCTACGGGGCCTCCCCGCAGACCTTCTCGCTGCTGTTCGGCCTGAACTCCGTCGGCCTGGTCGTCGTCGGCCAGATCAACGGCAAGCTCCTCATCGGCCGGGTCAGCCTGGACAAGGTGCTCGGCTTCGGCCTTGCCGTCATCGCGCTCGCGGCGACCGCCCTGCTCCTGATGACCTCCGGTGCGTTCGGCGAGGTGGGCCTCGCGCCGGTCGCGGCCGGCCTCTTCGTGCTCATGTCGGCGATGGGTCTCGCCATGCCGAACACCAACGCCCAGGCCCTGATGCGCACCCCGAACGCCGCGGGTTCCGCCTCCGCGCTGCTCGGCACCTCCTCCTTCCTGGTCGGCGCGGTCGCCTCCCCGCTCGTCGGCATCGCGGGCGAGGCGACCGCGGTGCCCATGGCGGTCGTCCAGCTGGCCTCGGCCGTCGCCGCTCTGCTGTGCTTCCTGCTCCTGTGCCGGCCCTGGCAGCGCACGCACGAGTCGCTCGGCTCGGCGTCCGGCGACCCGACGCCGCAAAAGTAGACTCCTGCCGGTGAACCACTCCCTCCCCGTCCCGGACGTACTGCGCTCTGCCCTGGCCGGACTGCTCGACGGGCTGCCGCCCTCGGCGACCTCGGGCGCCGTCGACCGGCTGATCTCCCACTACCGCGGGGTCGTCCCCACCGGCGCCCCGGTACTGCGGGACCGCTCGGACGTCGCCGCCTACGCCGCGTACCGGATGCCCGCCACCTTCGAGGCGGTGCGCTCCGCGCTCGACGCGTTCCGGGACGCGACCGGAGCGTGGACCCCCGCCACGCACACCGACATCGGCGGCGGCACGGGCTCGGCGAGCTGGGCGGTCGCCGAGGCCTGGCAGGACGCGGCGACACCCGTGGCCACGACCGTCCTCGACTGGGCGGAGCCCGCGCTCGCCATCGGCCGCGAACTCGCCGAAGCCTCCGGGCTCCCCGGCCTGCGCGCCGCCCGCTGGGAGCGCGCCCGCATCGGCTCGGCCCTCACCCTGGACGGCGCCGACCTCGTCACCGTCTCCTACGTCCTGAACGAGCTCACCCCCGAGGACCGCCGCTCCCTGGTGGACGCGGTGGCCGGCGCGGCGAGCGGTGCCGTCGTCATCGTGGAGCCCGGCACTCCCGACGGCTACGCCCGCGTCATCGAGGCGCGTGACCGGCTCATCGCGGCCGGCCTGCACATCGCCGCGCCCTGCCCACACAGCGCGGCCTGCCCCATCGAGCCCGGCACCGACTGGTGCCACTTCTCGGCCCGGGTCAGCCGTTCCTCGCTGCACCGCCAGGTCAAGGGCGGCTCCCTCGCGTACGAGGACGAGAAGTTCAGCTATGTCGCCGCCACCCGCTTTCCGCCCTCGCCCGCCCCGGCGCGGGTGATCCGGCGCCCCCAGATCCGCAAGGGGCAGGTGCTGCTCGAACTGTGCACCGCGCAGGAGCAGTTGAGCCGCGAGACGGTCAGCAAGCGGCACGGCGCCCTGTATCGCGCGGCTCGGGATGTCGAGTGGGGCGACCCCTGGCCGCCCCACCCCGAGGAGCCGGCCTCCTAGTCAGGAACGCAGTTCCTGCGTACAGCACTTGACGCTGCCGCCCCCCTTGAGCAGCTCGCCCAGGTCCATGCCGATCGGCTCGTAGCCCCGCGCGCGCAGCGGGTCGAAGAGGCCGATGGCACCCTGGGGGAGCAGCACATGGCGGCCGTCGCTCACCGCGTTGAGCCCGAGGGCGGCCGCGTCCGGCTCCTCGGCGATCAACGCGTGCGGGAACAGTCGGGACAGTACGGCCTGACTGCCCGGAGAGAAGGCGGCCGGGTAGTACATGATCTCGTCGGCCGCGTCGTCCAGGACGCACAGGGCCGTGTCCAGGTGGTAGTAGCGGGGGTCGACCAGGTCGAGGCCGATGACCGGGCGGCCGAAGAACTCCTGGGCCTCGTCGTGCGAGAGCGGGCTGGAACGGAAGCCGCGCCCGGCGAGCAGATAGGAGGCCGTGACGGCGAAGTCGCCCTCGCCCTCATTGATGTGGGACGGCTCGTGCACGGTGGTGAAGCCGTGGGTGCGGAACCACTCCAGGTGGACCGCGGCCTCCGCCGCGCGTTCCGGATGCGCGAAGCGGGCGCCGAGCACCCGGCTGTCGATCACGGTGGCTCCGTTGGCGGCGAAGACCATGTCGGGCAGGTCGGGGCGGGGGTCGAGGAGCTCGACGGTGTGGCCGAGCGCGCGGTAGCGGTCGCGGAGGTCCTCCCACTGGGCCAGGGCCAGTGGCAGGTCGACCGGCTTTTCGGGATCCATCCAGGGATTGATGGAGTACGTGACCTTGAAGTGTGCCGGTGGGCACATCAGATAGCGCCGGGGTCGGGCGGTTCTCTGCGTACGGAGGTCACGGGCTGCACGAGGCAATGAGGGCTCCTCACGGGAGACTTGGGGCCGCACGGGCGCGCAGCCGCGTGCAGCCCATGGTCCGCCGTGCGGGGCCATCGCGCAGTGCACCGTCCGGGTTGTTTTTCACCTGGCCCGTACGGTTCATGCGCGCGATCACGTCCCATGCGATGCCGTACGCCCCTCCTTCAACTTCCGCAGCAGCTCCCGCTTTTGGGCCATCGGATCGAGAGCGGCGCCGCCCCGGGCGTTTCCGCCCGTGCCGCGCAGCGCCTGGCGCGAGAGCCGGCTGCGGGTGCCGCCGACGCCCAGCATGTTTCCTGCTCCACCTCGGGTCATGACACATCTCCTTCCGTCGGGATTCCCCATCGCCCGGACCGCACAGGCGCGGTCCTGGGCCGAGACGGTTCGTCTCGCCTCGTGCTTCGAGTCTGAACGAGACGAATCGTCTTGTCAAGAGACGATACGTCTCGCCTCGCCGAGCCGCTAGAATCGACCCATGGCAGAGACCAGAACACCCGACTCCACCCGCCGCAGCGAGCGTTCACGCCGGGCCATCTACGACGCGGCCCTCTCGCTCGTCGGCGAGGCGGGGTACGGCAGAACGACCATCGAGGGCATCGCGGCGCGGGCCGGCGTGGGCAAGCAGACGATCTACCGCTGGTGGCCCTCCAAGGCGGAAGTCCTCCTCGAAGCCTTCCTCGAACGCGGCGGCCAGGCCGCCGAGAGCGACCCGGCCCTCCCCGACACGGGGGACCTGGAGGCGGATCTCAAGCAGGTGCTGCGCGCCACCGTCGACGAACTCACCGATCCCGGCTTCGAGATCCCCTACCGCGCGCTCGCGGCCGAGGGTGTCATCAACCCGGACCTCGGCGCCCAGTTCGTGCGCAAACTGCTCGAACCCGGGCTCCAGTTGTACGTCGACCGGCTGCGCGCGGCGCGGGACGCGGGCGCGATCGACCCCGACGTCGACCCCCGCGTCGCCGTGGAACTGCTCGTCGGCCCGCTCGCCCACCGCTGGCTGCTGCGCACCCTCCCGCTCACCCACGCCTACGCGGACAGCCTCGTCGAGTACGCGCTGCGCGGAATCGCACCCCGCTGACCTGGGCGTCGCCGTGCGCCGGACCGGGGCGGGGCATGTCACACACCCCGGATGTCCGGTGCGGTCACCCGGGGAGCAGGATGGTGGGACGATGTTCCCCGTGGACGAGAGTCCCCGGGGTCGACGGTGAGGTGAGGGGATAGATGGGCGCTGAGTTCGGCCGTTCCCGCGGCGAGGAGAGCAAACTGTCCCGCTGGCTGCGCAGGCGGCCCAAGGACGCTCCGGGCGTGGACCCGAGCCGGCTCTCGCTGCTTCTGGCCGTGGCCGCCGCCGATCTGCCCCTGGCGCCCGCCGCGTACCCCATCGGCTACCGCTGTTCCTGCGAGCGCATGGGCTGTCCCACGCCCGCCCGCCACCCCGTCTCCTTCGCCTGGCAGACGCAGTCCACCACCGACCCCGCGCAGATCGAGCGCTGGGCGCTCGGCCAGCCCGAGGCCAACTTCATCACCGCGACCGGCATGGTCCACGACGTGCTCGACGTGCCGCTCGAAGCGGGGCGCGAGGCACTGGCCCGGCTGCTCTCCGAGGGCATCGACATCGGCCCGGTCGCCGAGGCGGCCGGTGACGGTGACAACGGGCGGATGCTGTTCTTCACCGCGACCCGGGGTACGCCCGAGGACGAGGACGAGTGGTGGCCCTGCGAGCTCGACTGCCACCCCGAGACGATGGACGAGCACCCCGGGCTGCGCTGGCACTGCCGGGGGAGCTATGTCCTCGTGCCGCCGGCGCGGCTGCCGGGGGAGCTCGGGGTTACGTGGGTACGGGGGCCGGAGCATGGGCTTCCGGATCCGTTGACGTTGCTTGAGGCGTTGACCGATGCGTGTGGGAGGTATGCGGGGGAGGCGGGGCCGCATGCCGCGGCCTGGCCCCTGGGCCGCTAGCCCCCACCCCGCCGGGGCTCCGCCCCGGCCCCCCGGGCGGGGGCTTCGCCCCCTGCACCCCTGCGGGGGCTTCGCCCCCTGCACCCCCGTTCGCGCCTGAACGGCGCTCGTCCTCAATCGCCGGACGGGCTGAAGGTGTCCCCAGTACCGGCACTGCCGACGGCGCTCGGCCTTCGTTGCCGGACGGGCTGAAAGTGTTCCCAGCACCGGCACTTTCAACGGCGCTCCGCCTCAGGCCGGACAGGCTGAGGCTGTCCATGCCGGTTGGCACCGACCCGCCAGGGGCGCGGGGAACTGCGCGAGAGGCGATCACGGCCCGCAGACGAAAGGGCATCTAGGGGCGCGGGGAACTGCGCGAGAAGCGACCATGGCCCGCAGACGAAAGGGCATTCAGGGGCGCGGGGAACTGCGCGAGCAACCCCGCACGGCGCGAGGCCGAAGAGGCGGGGCACCGGCAAGCCCGCACCGCGCGCCCGAAGTCGCAGGCCAACGCACCGGCAAGCCCGCACCGCGCGCCCGAAGTCGCAGGCCAACGCACCCGCAACCCCGCGCGGCGCGAGGAAAAGGAGGAGGGGCCCCGGCGGGGCCCACGCCCGGCCCCGGGGGCTATTCGCCCTTCGTTGCCACCAGGCCCTGCACGCGGTCCATCACCACTGCCTTGCCCTGGGGCGGTACGAGGGCCAGTTCGTTGGAGATCCACTCCCGGGTCAGGGATGTCGTGACCTGGCCTGTCAGCATCGCCTTCTCGTCGGGGGTGATGTCCAGGCGGACGCCCTTCGCGACGGTTTGGCGCTCGAAGTGGCGGGCGGCGAAGAAGACCAGGGCGTGGCCGTCGGCGGTGCGCAGGCCCAAGGGGGCGAAGTCGCCGTCGTCCAGGGGCTGGTCGACGAACTGGCTGACGCGGCCCGAACGTACCGCGTTCTTCTGGCGGGCCTCGCGCCAGCCGCTGGTGTGCCCGCCGTCCGCGAACACCGCCGGCTTCCCGCTCTGGAGGTAGGAGGTGTAGCCGGTGCTCAGATCCTTCGGGGCGATCGCGAGCGCGGGGTCGTCGGGCCGTACCGGCTTCGCCCAGCCGTCCTTGTCCTTCGCGAACGCGGGGACTTCGTTGACGCCGAGGATCGAGAGGTAGGCCAGCTTCCAGCCCTGCTCGGGGCCGTTGCGTATGAAGAGCAGCAGCCAGCGGGTGTCGCCCGGGCCCTGGTCGTCCTGGTCGCGGTTGGAGTCGGTGTCGGCGACGAACCAGCGCGGCCAGCCCGCCTGGCGGGGGATCGTGTACGCGGCGCCGGTCAGTTCCAGCGGCGTGTACCGGGCGTTGCCGCCCGGGCTCGTCACATGGCGGGCCGCGAAGCCCGCCTGGGTCGTGGCGCCGAAGGCGCCGGTGACCCGGTCCGCGTCCAGGGCCGGGTCATAGGCCTTGTCCGCCCTGTTGTACGCGTCGGTGAACGCGGTGAGTGCCCGGGCGGCCTCAGCCTTCGTCGCCGACGGTACGACTTCCCGCTCCCCGTGCACCGTCACGCAGCCGCTCGCGGTCACCGTCAGTACGGTCGCCGTCGCGAGCCCCGCCATCAGCCGACTCACCCTGCTCATGAACCGCCTTCTGCCCCTCGACCCTCTTGGTCCCCACGGACTTCCGGAACCCTACCGGGGCGAAGAACAGCGCGAGCGTGGGGATCAGATACAGGGCCCAGACCGAGACCTGGACGACCGTCGGGTCGGGCTGGAAGTTGAAGACGCCCTTGAGCAGCGTGCCGTACCAGCTGTCCGGCTCGATCGTCGAACTGATGTCGAAGGCAAGGGAGTTGATGCCCGGCAGGAAGTCGGCCTCCTGGAGGTCGTGCACCCCGTACGCGAGGACGCCCGCCGCGACGACCACCAGCATGCCGCCGGTCCAGGTGAAGAACTTCGCCAGGTTGATCCTGAGGGCGCCCCGGTAGAACAGCCAGCCCAGGAACACCGCGGTGGCCAGTCCGAGCAGGGCGCCGATCATCGGCTGGAAGGTGCCGTTCTCGGAACCGGCCGCGTGCACCGAGGTCCACACGAACAGGGCGGTCTCCAGGCCCTCCCGGCCGACCGCGAGGAACGCGGTCGCCACCAGCGCGCCGGTGCCCATCCGCAGCGCCGAGTCGAGCTTGCCGTGCAGCTCGCTCTTCAGGTGCCGTGCGGTGCGCCGCATCCAGAACACCATCCAGGTGACCAGGGCGACCGCGATGATCGACAGCGAACCGCCGAGCGCCTCCTGCGCCTTGAACGTCATCTCCTGGGAGCCGAATTCGAGCCCCGCGCCGAACGCGAACGCGACGGCCACGGCGACCGCGATGCCCGTCCACACCGGCTTCAGGGCGTCACGGCGACCGGTCTTCACCAGGTAGGCGACCAGGATGCACACGACGAGGCTCGCTTCGAGCCCCTCGCGCAGGCCGATCAGATAGTTGGCGAACATGTCTTCCTCTCAGCCGAAGAGTCCCCGGCCCCACCAGTCGCCCTTGTCACGGACGCCCGGCGGGACCGCGAAAATCGCCGAACCCACGTGCTGGATGTATTCGTTGAGCGCGTCATGGCGGGCCAGGGCGCGCTGAATGGGCAGGAAGCCCTTGCGCACGTCACGCTGGTACGCCAGGAAGAACAGGCCCGCGTCCAGGCGGCCGAGGCCGTCCGTGCCGTCGGTGAAGGAGTAGCCGCGGCGCAGGATCCGCGCGCCGTCGTTGGAGTCGGGGTGCGCGAGGCGCACGTGCGCGGTCGGCTTCATCGCCTTCAGGAACGGCTCGTCGCGCTCCTTGGCCTTGCCGACCGGGGCGCCCTCGCCCTTGTCGCGGCCGAAGACGTCCTCCTGCTCCTGGAGCGAGGTGCGGTCCCACGTCTCGATGTGCATCCGGATCCGGCGGGCCACCAGGTAGGAGCCGCCGGTCATCCAGTCGCTGCCGTCCTTGGCGCCGACCCAGACGTGCTCGTCGAGCGCCTTGGTGTCGGTGCCGGCCACATTGCGGGTGCCGTCCTTGAAGCCCATCATGTTGCGCGGAGTCTGCGCGTCCGGCGTCGTCGAGGACGTCTTGCCGAAGCCCAGCTGCGACCAGCGGATGGCGACCTTGCCCATGCCGATACGGGCCAGGTTGCGGATCGCGTGCACCGCCACCTGCGGGTCGTCCGCGCAGGCCTGCACGCACAGGTCGCCGCCGCTGCGCGCCGGGTCGAGGTTGTCGCCGGGGAACTGCTCGATGTCGACCAGTGCCTCGGGACGCCTGGATTCCAGGCCGAAGCGGTCCTTGGCGAAGAGGGAGGGTCCGACGCCGAACGTCAGGGTCAGCCGGGACGGCTTGAGGCCCAGCGCCTCGCCCGTGTCGTCCGGCGGAGCCTCGGCCAGGCCGCCGTAGGCGCCCTCGCCGACCGGCTTGCCCTCCGTCATCGCGGCCGCGGCCGCCGTCCAGTCCTTGAGCAACTGCACGAGTGCGGCGCGGTCCTTCGTCGTCACGTCGAACGAGGCGAAGTGCAGCCTGTCCTGGACGGCGGTGGCTATGCCGGCCTGGTGGTCACCGTGGAACGGCACCGCCGCGCCCGATTCGGCGGCCGGCACCGCGTCGCTGCCACCGCCCCTGACGACGGCGACCGTGCCGCCGGCCGCGGCCGCACCCAGCGCGAGGCCCGCGCCACCCCAGCCGAGCAGCGCCCGGCGGGACGGCGTCCTGGCGGGTTCGGTGGCCTCGGTCGTGTCGCTCATGGCGGATCTCCTCCTGGTTCCTTGCCGGCCCTGGCTTACTTCGTGACGGCGGCGGCGAGCTTCGACAGCGGCTCGGCGAGCGCGTTCACGGCGTCGGAGAGCTGCTTGCGGTCACCTTCGCTCACCTTGTCGTACGCGGTGAAATCGTAGGAGGTCTTGTCCGTGCGGTACTTGTCGAGCAGGGCGTTGAGGCCGCCGAACTGCTTGTCCAGCTCGGTGGTGAGGGCCGCGTCGTTCTTCGCGGCGACCGGCTTGAGCAGCTCGTACGCCTTCTGCGCACCCTCGACGTTGCCCTTGAAGTCCGACAGGTCGGTGTGGCTGTAGCGGTCCTCCTCACCGGTGATCTTCCCGGTGGCGACCTCGTCGAGGAGCTCCTTGGCGCCGTTGGCCATCGAGGTCGGGGTGATCTCGGCGGTGCCGACCCGCTTCTGCCAGTCGGCCAGGTCCTTGTCCAGCTCGGTGGCGAGGTCCTTCTCCTCCTGGCCGATCTTGCCGTCCGCCCACAGCGACTTCTCCAGGCGGTGCCAGCCGGTCCACTTCTGGCCCTTCTCCAGGCCGTCCTCGCGGGTGTCGGTCTTCGGGTCGATGTCACCGAAGGACTCCGCGACCGGCTCGGTGCGCTCCCAGCCCAGACGGGAGGGGGCGAACGCCTTCTTTGCGGCCTCCAGGTCACCGGCCCGCACCGCGTCGGTGAAGACCTTGACCTTGGGCAGCGTCTCGTCGGCCTGCTCCTGCGCGTACTTGCGGTACTCGGCCACGGCCGTGTCGAGGGCGGGGTTGCGCTTGACGGCGGTGCCGCCGGTGACGGTGACCTTCTGGCGGATGCCGTCGCCCTTCATGCCGGGCTTGCAGGCGATCTCGTAGGAGCCGGCCTTGACCTCGGCGGTGAGCTGCTGCTTGAGGCCGGGGCCTATGTTCTCGCGCTCGGCGACGATGCGGTCGTCCGGGAAGAGGAGATAGACCTCGGTGACCTTGGAGCCCTTGTTCTCGATGTCGAACTTGACGTGCCCGGCCGGGAAGTCGTTCTTCGACAGCTTGCAGGAGTCGTCGGTGGCGGTCACCTGGATCGAGCCGGCGGCGCCGTCGGCCTTGGCGTCGCTCTTGTCGGCGCAGCCCGTGACGGCGGTCAGGGCCGCGACGGCAGCGGCGGCGGTGACGACGGTGGTACGGACGGGTCGCATGCGGGCTCCACGCTGGTCGGGTCGACAGGTCGACTGAGGCGGACCTAACTTAACCGAGCCTTACCTGACCGATACCCGCGGGGTACGTGATTCACCTCTCACCGAGGGGCGCACCCTCCCAAAAAACGCGCCGGAGCACGCCCCACCCCCCGGCACCGAAGGAGCGCAACCACACACGGGGGGCTCGGGGGGTTGGTTTGGCGTGCGGGGCCGTCCGTGCCCGATTGCGCAGTTCCCCGCGCCCCTCAACCCGCTGCCGTCTGCCGGTCGTGGTCGCTTCTTGCGCAGTTCCCCGCGCCCCTCAACCCGCTGTCCTCTGCCGGTCGTGGTCGCTTCTCGCGCAGTCCCCGCGCGCCTTCACCCGACTTCGGCCTCGCGCCGCGGGGGAAACTCCTCCGCCAACTCCCCGAACACCGCCGTGTTCATCGCGAACGCCCGCCCGCACTCCTCGACCACCCGCCGCCTCTCCACCTCATCCACCCGCACCGCGTCGAGCAGCTCGCGGTAACTCCGCTTGAACGCGGCCGGGTTGGGGATCTCCTCGAAGACGTAGAACCGGACGCCGTCGCCCCGGCGCGCGAAGCCCCAGGTGCGCTCCGCCCGGTCGCGGATGATCTGGCCGCCCGACAGATCGCCGAGGTAGCGGGTGTAGTGGTGCGCCACATATCCGGCGGGCCAGGACCGCGCGCACTCGGTGACGCGGGCGGCGTACGCGGTCGTCGCGGGCAGCGGGGTCGCGGTGTCCCGCCAGTCCGGGCCCCGCAGATGCGCGAGATCCCGGGCCAGCGCGGCCGTCCGCATCAGCTCCGGCCGGATGAAGGGGCCCGCCACCGGGTCGTCCACGAGCGTGCGGGCGCCCTCCTCCAGGGCCCGGTACACGAACCAGAGCTGCTCGGTGTAGCGGGCGTAGGCCGCCACCCCGAGCCGGCCGCCGAGCAGGTCCCCCATGAACGTCGAGTTCTCCGCCTCCACGTGCTGCTGCTGCGAGGCGGTGCGGATCAGCGTGGAGAACGGCGTGGGAGCGGACGGGGTCAAGGCGGGCCTCCGGGGACCGAGGGGGGCGGGAATCGCCGGGCTCACCCCACGGCGGGGTGAAGCCGAACAGTTCCCGACGTCCTGTCGGTAAAGACGTACCCGCTCGTCCCCGAGGCGACACCCGGTCGGCAGACGCCGCCCGCCGGGCGTCACGGCAGCGTGAGGATCTCCGTGCCGGTCTCCGTGACCACCAGGGTGTGCTCGAACTGGGCCGTGCGCCTGCGGTCCTTGGTGACGACCGTCCAGCCGTCCTCCCACATGTCGTACTCGTGGGTGCCGAGCGTCAGCATGGGCTCGATCGTGAAGGTCATGCCCGGCTTGATCACGGTCGTGGCGTGCGGGGCGTCGTAGTGCGGCACGATCAGGCCGGAGTGGAAGGCCGTGCTGATCCCGTGCCCCGTGAAGTCCCGTACGACCCCGTAGCCGAAGCGCTTGGCGTACGACTCGATGACCCGGCCGATGATGTTGATCTGGCGGCCGGGCCGGACCGCCTTGATCGCGCGCTCCAGGGACTCCCGGGTCCGCTCGACCAGCAGCCGGGACTCCTCGTCCACGTCACCGCAGAGGTAGGTGGCGTTGTTGTCGCCGTGTACGCCGCCGATGTACGCGGTGACGTCCAGGTTCACGATGTCGCCGTCCTTCAGGACGGTCGAGTCGGGGATGCCGTGACAGATGACCTCGTTGACCGAGGAGCACAGCGACTTGGGGAAGCCGCGGTAGCCGAGGGTGGAGGGGTAGGCGCCGTGGTCGCACATGAACTCGTGGGCGACGCGGTCGAGTTCGTCCGTGGTCACCCCCGGCGCGATGTGCTTGGCCGCCTCCTCCATCGCCTGCGCCGCGATCCGGCCCGCGGTCCGCATCAGCTCGATGGTTTCGGGGGTCTGCACCTCGGGGCCGGTGTACGGCGCGGGCATGGGCTTCCCGACGTACTCGGGGCGCGGGATGCGACCCGGGACGGAACGGGCCGGAGAGATCTCCCCGGGCACGAGCAGGGACTGCGACTTCGGCTGGCCAGACATGCCGGCGAGTCTATCGACCGGGTGTGGGGCAGCATGGCCTTGAGGCCCCAGGTCACCGTCGAGGGAAGAGGCACGCATGGCTCTGTTCAAGAAGCGCACGGTCGGTAAGCCCGGCGAGTGGTTCTACTGCCTGGTTCACCACAAGGTCGAGGAGGGCCCCGACTGCCCGGCCAAGGACCGCTTCGGCCCCTATACGACGCGCGAGGAGGCCGAGCACGCGATGCAGAACGCCCAGGAACGCAACCTGGAGTGGGAGAACGATCCGAAGTGGCACGACAAGTCGGCGCCGGGGGAGAGCGCCGACTAGACCGCGGTGGTGTGGGGCCGCGTGGCCGCCCGCCCGCTGGACCGCGTCGGGGCCGGCCCGCGTGGCCGCCCGCCCGCCGGACCGCGGTGGCGCCGGCCCGCGTGGCCGCCCGCCCCTCCGCTAGACCGCGGTGGAGGTGGGCTGGGTGGCCGACCGGCGGCGCACCGCGTCCTCGTCGGTCGCCGCGTCGTAGGTGACCAGCTTGGGCAGGGCCGCGGCCAGCAGCCCCACCGCCGCGACGCAGGCGACCCCGCCCGACCACACCGCCGCCCTGGTCCCGGTCCAGCCGGCCATCGCGCCCGCCCGGACCTGGCCGAGCTGCGGGCCCACGCTGTACGAGAGCACCTCTATCCCCGCGAGCCGGCCGCGCAGCTCCTCCGGGATGGTCTGGTTCCAGATCGTGGAGCGGCCGAGCCCGCTCAGCATGTCGCCCGCGCCCGCGACGGCGAGACAGGCGAGCACCAGCCACACGTTGCCGAGCAGCCCGGCCCCGGCCATCGCCGCGCCCCAGACCGCCGCCCCGCACACCACGAACAGGCCGTGCCGCCGCACCCGCGAGGTCCAGCCGCTGGTCAGGCTGAGCAGCACCGAACCGGCCGAGCCCGCCGCGTACATCAGGCCGAGCGACCAGTCGGCGTGCAGGCTCTCGGCGAGGAACGGGAAGATCGCGTTGGGGAAGGCGAAGAACATCGCGGCCAGGTCCACGGCGTACGTCCCGAGCAGCACCGGGCGCGACCACGCGTAACGCGCGCCCTCCGCGATGCCCCGCAGCGAGGGCTTCTTGGCGTCATGGGCGGGCGGCGCCGGGCTCAGCCGGGCGCACATCAGCACCGACACGGTGAACGTACCGATGGTGGTCGCGTACGCGGTGGCGGTGCCGGCGTACGCCACGACGAGGCCCGCCAGGGAGGGCCCCGCGATCGCGCCGAGCTGCCAGCGCACCGCGTTGAGGGCGGCGGCCGCCGGCAGGTGGTCGTGCGGGACGATCCGGGCCAGCAGTGAGTCCAGCGCCGGACGCTGGAGGCCGGACAGCGCCGAGACGCCCGCCGCCACCCCGTACAGCGGCCAGAGCATGGGGCTCGGCAACACCGCGTTGACCAGCAGGATCAGCGCGAGCAGGCCCAGGCCGGCCTCGGTGGCGAGAATGACCTTGCGGCGGTCCACGGCGTCCGCGAGGGCGCCGCCGTACAGACCGAAGACGACCAGCGGGACCAGTTCCACCGCGCCCATCGCGCCCACCGCGAGCGGCGAGTCGGTCAGCTCCTTGATCTGCAAGGGCAGCGCGACCATCGCCATGAAGCTGCCGAAGGTGGTGATCAGGCCCTGCACCCACAGCAACCGGAAATCGGCCGAGGCCCGCCAGGGGGCGAGGTCGGGCAGGACCGAGCGGAGTCGGGAGACGGCGGGTTCTTCGGGCACGAAGGGCCATGCTGCGGGCGCGGGAGCACGCCCGCAAGTGAATTACCGGCCGTCAAGTGCCGCCTCGGGGAAGGCCCGTCACCAGCGGCCCGGCGGCGGGGCGGTCAGCTGATCGGCGAGCCGGCCGAGGCGGTCGCGGAAGCGGCGGGGGCCGCGCTGCGGGGGCAGGGTGTTCTCGCCGGTGGCGGCGCTGACCAGGTGCTGCACGGTGTCGAGGTCCAGTTCGGCGTCCGGCGCCACCGTCAGGGACTCGTGGGCCAGCCCCCGCACCTCGCGGTCGCCGCCGTCCAGGGCGAGCACCGTCGCACCCGCCCGGCGCGCGTCGTGGACCCGGCTCAGGAGTCCCTCGGCGGGCCGCTCGGGCGCCACCACGAGCAGCGTCTCGCCGCGCCGCGCCGCCTCCAGACGGCCGAGCCCGACGGACAGATGGGGCGGGCCGCCCGGCTCGGTGCGGTGGCGCACCAGCGTCGGGCTCAGCTCCGGCAGCCCCGACCAGGCGGCCTCGTCGGTGAGGTGGGCGGCCAGGTGCCAGGGCTCGTAGGACTGGGTGCCGACCAGGAGCAGCCCCCCTCCGTGCGGCACGACGGAGGAGCGCAGGACGCCCGCGAAGCGGCGGGTGGCCCGCAGCCACTCCGTCCCGGCGAGCACTTCCCGCAGCAGCGCGACCCGTACGGCATCCATGCCCGCGAGCCTGCCGCATCCGGCGGCGGCCGTGGGCCGAAACCCCGCTACGTCATCCCAACGAAGGGCGGGCTACGGCCGAGTAAGGTCGCCCTCATGACTTCCACTGACAACGCCGGTAACGCTTCGAAGCCCGCCGCGAAGGACCCCTGGGAGCTTCCGGACGTCTCCGGTCTCGTCGTCGGCGTCCTCGGCGGCACCGGCGACCAGGGCCGCGGCCTCGCCTACCGGTTCGCCCGGGCCGGCCAGAAGGTGATCATCGGCTCGCGGGCCGCCGAGCGGGCGCGGACGGCGGCCGAGGAGCTCGGGCTCGGCGTCGAGGGCGCCGACAACGCCGAGTGCGCGCGGCGCAGCGACATCGTGATCGTGGCGGTGCCGTGGGACGGCCACGCCAAGACCCTGGAGTCGCTGCGCGAGGAGCTGGCGGGCAAGCTCGTCGTCGACTGCGTCAACCCGCTCGGCTTCGACAAGCAGGGCGCGTACGCCCTGAAGCCCGAGGAGGGCAGCGCCGCCCAGCAGGCCGCCGCCCTGCTGCCCGAATCCCGGGTGACCGCGGCCTTCCACCATCTGTCGGCGGTGCTGCTCCAGGACGCCTCGATCGAGGAGATCGACACCGATGTGATGGTCCTGGGCGAGTCCCGCGCCGACACCGATCTCTTGCAGGCGCTCGCCGCCCGCATCCCCGGCATGCGCGGTGTCTTCGCCGGGCGGCTGCGGGGCGCCCACCAGGTCGAGTCGCTCGTCGCCAACCTGATCTCGATGAACCGGCGCTACAAGGCGCACGCGGGGCTGCGCGTCACCGACGTCTGAGGACGGCCGGCCATGGGGGACACTGGACGGGCGGGTGCGAAGGCGCCCGCCCGTCCCGTGTTGTTCCGCTCGATGCTTGCTCGACCCGAGTGCCGAAGTACCCCGACAGGAGCCGACCTCCATGCCCCGCCTCGCTCTGTACGCCCTCGTCGTCTGTGTCCTCGCCGTCGTCGCGGCCGTGGTCTCCTTCGCCCAGGGCAGCTGGCTCGGAATCATCTGGGTGCTGCTCGTCGGACTCTCGTCCAACATGACGTGGTACTACCTGCGCCGGGGCCGCGCCGCTAGCTCTGCGGAGTGAGCGAGAGGTCCGGCCAGAACTGGTAGAGGCTGCGGCCGGTCGCCGCCGCCACGTCGGGCACCCCGAGACCTTCGAGGATCGCGTAGACCAGCCGGAAGAACTCCTGGTTGACCTCGGGGATCCACAGCAGCCCGAACACCGCGAGCAGCCCGAACGGGGCGAACGGCTCGACCTGGCGGCGCGCCGCGTGCGACAGCCAGGGCTCGATGATCCCGTACCCGTCGAGGCCCGGCACCGGCAGGAAGTTCAGGAGCGCCGCCGTCACCTGGAGCAGTGCGAGGAACGCCAGCGCGGCGCGGAAGTCGTCGGGCACCCCGTCCAGCGCGTGCAGCCAGAACGGGGCCGTGCACACGAGGGCGAAGGCGACATTGGTGAGCGGGCCCGCCGCCGAGATCAGGCTGTGCCGCCAGCGGCCGCGGATCCGACCGCGCTCGATGAAGACCGCGCCGCCGGGAAGCCCGATGCCGCCCATGATGACGAAGATGACCGGCAGCACGATCGACAGCAGTGCGTGCGTGTACTTCAGCGGATTGAGCGTCAGATAGCCCTTGGCGCCGATCGTGATGTCCCCGCCGTGCAGCGCGGTGCGGGCGTGCGCGTACTCGTGCAGGCACAGCGACACCACCCACGCGGACGTCACGAACAGGAACACGGCGAGGCCGGGCGACGCGGCGTAACTCGTCCACACCGCCCACCCGGAGACCGCCATCACGGCGACGATCCCGAGGAAGACCGGGCTGATCCGCCGGTCGTGGTGGCGGGAGGGTGCGGTGGCCATGCGAGGCGCTCCAGTGCTGGTGGGACGAGTGGACGGATCGCGCCCGACCGTACAGGGGGTGACCGTCAAACGTCTCGCGGGCCGGGGGGAGTTCCCGCCGCGGCACCGGGCCGCGGCGCCGTCGATGAGAATGGGGGCGTGCGCTACCGGATTCTCGGCAACACCCAGGCCCGCCACCCCGACGGCACCCCCCTCGCCCTCGGCGGTGCGCGGCTGCGCGCCCTGGTGACGGTGCTCGCGCTGCGGCCGGGCCGGGCCGCCTCCGTCGGCACCCTCGTCGACGAGGTGTGGGGCGGCGAACCGCCCGCCGACGCGCCCGCCGCGCTCCAGGCGCTGGTCGGCCGGTTGCGCCGGGCTCTCGGTCATGACGCGGTGTTCTCCGCGGAGAGCGGCGGATACGGACTCGCCGCCGAGGCCGACGACATCGACCTGCACCGCTTCGAGCGGCTCACCGCCGACGGCGCCCGGGCCCTGGAGGAGGGCGATCCGGCGAAGGCCGCCACTCTGCTCGACGACGCCCTCGCCCTGTGGACCGGGCCCGCGCTCGCCGATCTGCCCGACCCCGGAGCCCGGGCCGCCCGCGCCGAGGCCCGCCGCCTGGACGCCCGCAGGCTCCGGCTCGCGGCCGCCCTCGCGCTCGGCCGCGCCGACGAGACGCTGGCCGAACTCGCCGCGCTGTGCGCGAGCCACCCCCTGGACGAGCCGCTGCACGCGCTGCGCATCCGGGCCCTGCGGGCCGCGGGCCGCCCCGCCGAGGCGCTCGCCGGGTACGAGAGCGCCCGGGCCGCCCTCGCCGAGGAGCTCGGCACCGACCCCGGGCCCGAACTGCGCGCCATCCACGCCGAGTTGCTCAGCCCGCCGGCCGAGCCGCGACCGGCGCCGGCTCCCACCGCGCCCGGCAATCTGCGGGCCCGCCTCACCTCCTTCGTCGGGCGCGAGGGCGACCTCGCCGACATCCGCGGCGACCTCGAAAGCGCCCGGCTCGTCACCCTGCTCGGGCCCGGCGGGGCCGGCAAGACCCGGCTCTCGCAGGAGGCGGCCGAGAGCGCCGCGCAGTGCTGGCCGGACGGGGTGTGGCTGGCCGAACTCGCGCCCGTGGAGGACCCGGCCGGGGTGCCCGCCGCGGTGCTCACCGCGGTCGGCGCCCGCAAGACGGTGCTGCACGCGGCGGGCGCCGAGGAACTGAGGGCGGCCGACCGGCACGCGGACGACCCGGCGGTGCGGCTCGCCGAACACTGCGGGCCGCGCCGCATGCTGCTGCTCCTGGACAACTGCGAGCATGTGGTCGGCGCCGCCGCCGAACTCGCCGAGTATCTGCTCGCCCGCTGTCCGCACCTGGTCGTCCTCGCCACCAGCCGCGAACCGCTGGGCGTGCCGGGGGAGTTGGTGCGGCCCGTCGAGCCGCTGCCCACGCCGTTCGCGCTGCGGCTGCTCGCCGAGCGGGGCGCCTCGGCCCGGCCGGGCTTTCGTATCGAGGACGATCCGGACGCGGCCGCCGAGATCTGCCGCCGCCTGGACGGCCTCCCGCTCGCCATCGAACTGGCCGCGGCCCGGCTGCGCGCGCTGACGCTGCGTCAGATCGCGGACCGGCTCGACGACCGCTTCCGGCTGCTCACCAGCGGCAGCCGCACCGTGCTTCCCCGCCAGCAGACGCTGCGGGCCGTCGTCGACTGGTCCTGGGACCTCCTGGAGGCGCCCGAGCGGGCGGTCCTTGGCCGCCTCGCCGTCTTCGCGGGCGGCTGCGACCTGGCGGCGGCCGAGGCGGTGTGCGCCGAGCGGGGCCGCGCCGAGCGGGGCCCGACCGCCGAGGTGGCGACCGAGGACGTCGCCACCGTCCTCGGCTCGCTCATCGACAAGTCGCTCGTGGTGGCCGCCCCCGACGACACCGGCGACATGCGCTACCGGTTGCTCGAAACCGTCGCCGAGTACGCGGCGGAGCGGCTCGACGGGGCCGGGGACCGGGCCGGCGCCGAGCGGCGCCACCTCACGTACTACCGCGAGCTCGCCCGGCGCAACGACGGCGCACTGCGCGGCCCGGGCCAGCGGGCCGCCGTCGACACCTTCGAGCGCGAGTACGAGAACCTGCGGACCGCGCTGCGCCGCTCGATCGCGCTGCGCGACGAGCACGAGGCGCTCTGTCTGGTGCACGCGCTGCTCTGGTACTGGCAGATGCGCGATCTGCGGGTCGACTCGCGGTCCTGGGCGCGGGAGGTGGCCGCCCTCGGCCCCGACCCGTTCGCGCCGCCCCTGACGCCCGCGCCCCCGGTCCACGTCCGCTGCACGGACGCCCCGCCGCCGTTCGACGACGAGGTGCTCCAGGAGGCGCGGCGCGGGGTGCGTCTGATCCAACTGGTCTCCATGGACCACGAGGTGGACGACTGGACCACGCCCGAAGCCATGGAGCGGCTGCGCGCGATCGTCTCCGTCTACCGACCCGGGCTGCCCCAGACCTGCCGCATGCCGGGCTCCCTGTGGTTCTTCCCCGTCGTGCTCACGGGCGACCAGGACCGGCTCAGAGAGGTCCTCGACGCGACCGTGACGGCCTGCGAGGAGTTCGGCTACGAGTGGGAGCTGGCCGCCGCCCTCCAGATGCGCGCCAACGTCCTCGCCAACCGCACCGCGTGGTCGGGGGACGCGGCCGGCGACGCCGACGCCAGCCTCCGGATGTTCCAGCGCCTCGGGGACGCCTGGGGCGCGGCCGAGGCGCTGGGCGCCCGGGGCGAGGCCCGCGAGAAACGGGGCGAATTCGACCTCGCCGCCGAGGACTTCGCCGCCGCCCTCCAGTACGCCGAGCAACTCGGCGCCCAGGCCCAGGCGACCCTCCTCAAGGCCAGGCTCGCGGGCACCCTCCTGGAGACCGGACGGGAGGGGCGGGGTGAGGCGATGCTGCGCGAGATCCTCGCCGACGGCCACCGCGCGGGCGCCGAGGCGCGGCCCGCGGCCCGGCTCCTGCTCACCACCTGGCTGGGCCGCACCGGGCGGTTCGAGGAGGCGCGCGAACAGATCGAGACGATGCTGGGGGACTTCCGGGGCGCCAACCTGCTGCTCTTCGAGGGGTTCGTCCTCGGGGTGCGGGCCTGGCTGGACAACGAGCAGGGCCGGTTCGAGGACGCCGTGGCCGGGGCGCTGACCGCGCTCGGCCGGGCCCGGGAGCCGCTCTCCCGGATGATCGCGCCGGAGATGATCGCGGTCCATCTGCTCACCGCGGCCTGGGGGATCGCCGGGCTCGGCGGCGCCGGCAACGCCCTGGACGCGGCGCGGTTGATCGGGGCCCACGACGCCCTGCTCCCGGCCGGCCACTTCCTCTCGCCCGGGGAGGCGAGGCAGCGGACCTCGGCCGAGCGGGTCACCCGCGCCCTGCTCGACGACGCCGCGTACACGGGCGCACACGCCGAAGGCGGCGGCCTCTCCATCGAGGAGGCCACCGCCTTGGTGCGACGCGATCGCAAGTACTGACGACCCGTCAGGATCAGGTGCGCTTACGGAACTTGGCGACCGCCAGCGGGGCCATCACCAGCGTGATCCCGGCCGACCAGGCCAGCGTCATCAGGGCGGAGTGGGCGACCGGGCCGCCGATCATCAGGCCCCGGGCCGCGTCCGCCAGGTTGGACAGCGGGTTGTAGTCGGTGAAGGACTGCAACCAGCCCGGCATCGTCGTCGGCTTGGCGAAGATGGACGAGCCGAACTGCAGCGGCATCAGCACGAGCATGGCCACTCCCTGGACGGCCTGGGCCGTCTTCATGGTGAGTCCGAGCAGGATGAAGATCCACATGAGCGAGGCGCCGAACGTCAGCGACAGGCCGACCGCGGCGAGCAGGCCCCACACCGAGGTGCTGATGCTGAGGCCCAGGATGAAGCCCATGATCAGCAGGATCGTGGTGGCCACCATCATGCGGCCCACCTCGACCACCATCTTGGCGATGAGGACGGACGACCGGGCGATGGGCATCGTCCGGAAACGGTCCATCACGCCCTTCTTGAAGTCGTCGTTGACGCCGGTGCCGACGGCCATCGCGATGTTGAGGCCCATCATCGCCATCAGGCCGGGCACCAGGTAGTTGACGTATGCGCCCTGGTTGCCGTCGCCGAACATCGCGCCGCCGAAGACGTACACGAACAGCAGGATGAAGATGATCGGCATCAGCACGGCGTCGAACATCGACTCCGGGTCGGCCTTGATCTGGAGCATGTTGCGGCGGGCCAGGGCGCCGATGTGGCGCAGGTTCGCCCGCAGCCCGATCCGTACGTCGTCCGCACCGGCGGGCCGCGGCGGGGCGGTGGGGGACTGCTGGGCGGGCGCCTCGACAGTGGTGGTGCTCATGCCGCGACCTCCTCGGTCTCTCGGTGGGCCTCCTGGGCGTCGGCGGTCTTCTGGCCGGTGATGGCCAAGAACACCTCGTCCAGGCTGGGAAGGTGGGTGCCTATGTGGGCGATGCCATAGCCGCGGGAGCCCAACAGGGCTACCACGGCGGTCAGTTGCTGGTCGCTGAGGATCGGCACGTTGAGCACACCCTCGTCGGGCACGACCTGGGTGCCGGAGACACCGGCGAGGCCCGCCTCGGTGACGGCCCGCGCCATCGAGCCCAACTGCTCGGGGTCGGTGGGCCGGATCTGCAAAGTGCGGCCGCCGACCCGGGCCTTCAGCTCGTCGACCTCGCCGTTGGCGATGACCGTGCCGCGGTCGATGACCGTCAGCTCGCTCGCCAGCTGCTCGGCCTCCTCCATGTACTGCGTGGTCAGCAGCACGGTGGCGCCCTCGGCGACCATCCGGCGCACCTCGTCCCACACCTCGTTGCGGGTGCGCGGGTCGAGGCCGGTGGTCGGCTCGTCCAGATACAGCACGGCCGGGTGGCCGATCATGGAGGCGGCCAGGTCGAGCCTGCGGCGCATGCCGCCGGAGTAGGTCATCGCGGGCCGCTTGGCGGCGTCGGTGAGCGAGAAGCGCTCAAGCAGCTCGTCGGCGCGCGAGCGCGCCTCCTTGCGGGACAGGTCGAGCAGCCGGCCGATCATGTACAGGTTCTCGCGGCCGGACAGCTTCTCGTCGACCGAGGCGTACTGCCCGGTCAGACCGATCGTGCGGCGCAGCTGCCGGGGCTGGCGCACCACGTCGTAACCGGCCACGGTGGCGGTGCCCGCGTCCGGCACGAGCAGGGTGGACAGGCAGCGTACGAGTGTCGTCTTGCCGGCGCCGTTCGGTCCGAGGACACCGAGCACGGTGCCCTCGCGGACGTCCAGGTCGACGCCGTCCAGCGCCTTGGTGGAGCCGAAGTGCTTCACCAGCCCCCGTACGGAGATGGCGGTGCCGGCGGCGATTCCGTCGGCACCACCGGTGGGGTTCTTGTCGATTCGCGTCATGTCCACCAAGGTGCCAGGCGTCACCGACAGGGCGCCGACAAGCCACCGACAGCCCCGGGACGCCCCGCCGACAGCCGTCCACCAGGCCCGTACCGGCCACCCCGGCCCGGCCCGCGACGACGGACAGCCCGCCGATGGGGGAAGTCGGCGGACTGTCGTCGTGACCGCAGTGGCTCAGGGGGCGATGGTCAGTGGAAGGTGTGCTCCTCGGCCGGGAACGCCCCGCCGACGACCTCGCCGGCGAACGCCTTCGCGGCCTCTCCCAGCGAGGCGCGCAGATCCATGTACTGCTTGGTGAAGCGCGGGGTCTTGCCAGGGGTCAGGCCCACCATGTCGGTGTAGACGAGCACCTGGGCGTCGCACTCGGCGCCCGCGCCGATGCCGACCGTCGGGATGTGCAGGATGCGGGTGACCTCGGCGGCCAGCTCGGCCGGGACCAGTTCGAGGACGACCGCGAAGGCGCCCGCGTCCTGGACCGCCTTGGCGTCGCGCAGCAGCTGGTGGGCCGCCTCGTCGCCGCGGCCCTGCACCCGGTAGCCCAGCGTGTTCACGGACTGCGGGGTGAGGCCGATGTGGCCCATGACCGGGATCCCGGAGTCGACGAGCAGCCGGATCTGCTCGTGGCTGCGCTCGCCGCCCTCCAGCTTCACCGCCCCGACACCCGCGTCCTTGACCAGGCGCATGGCGGTGCGCAGCGCCTGCACCGGGCCCTCCTGGTACGAGCCGAAGGGCAGGTCGCCCACGACCAGGGCGCGCGAGGTTCCCCGTACGACCGCGGCGGACAGCATGGTGATCTCGTCGAGGGTGACCGGGACGGTCGTCTCGTAGCCGAGGTGGCAGTTGCCCATGGAGTCGCCCACCAGCAGGACGGGGATGCCGGCCTCGTCGAAGACGGAGGCGGTCATCGCGTCGTAGGCGGTGAGCATGGGCCACTTCTCGCCGCGCGCCTTGGCGGCGGCGATGTCGTGCACGGTGATGCGCCGGGTGCCCTTGCCTCCGTACAGCGCCTTCGGGTCGCTGCTGTCGGATGCCTTCGGGGTCTGCGCAGCCTGAAGATGTTGCGTCATCGCAACGGCTCCTGTTCGTCATCTCGAAGCGCCCTCACGGCGTCTCCGGACCACGTCCATGGTGGCATCCCGTGCCCCGTGCCGGGAAGTGGGTGTGCCGGGAAGGCATATCGGCCGGGCGTCGACGGTGGCCGGAAAGCAAAGTCATTCCTATACGAGACGGTGTCGTATCGAAATTGTTCTACAGTGGCGGGCATGTCAACAACGCCTGCCGCGTCCGGCGCCCCGGCCGCACCCCGGATACCCGAAGCCGTCCACCGCCGACGCTGGGCGATCCTCGCCGTCCTGATGCTCAGCCTGCTGATCGTCGTGCTCGACAACTCGATCCTCAACGTCGCCGTCAAGACGATCGCGAGCCCCACCCCCACCGGCCTGGGCGCCACCCAGAGCGAGCTGGAATGGGCGATCAACTCCTACACGCTCGTCTTCGCCGGGCTGCTCTTCACCTCCGGCCTGCTCGGCGACCGGCTCGGCCGCAAGAAGATCCTGCTCTTCGGCATCACGGTCTTCGGCCTCGGCTCGGTGCTCGCCGCATTCTCGAACTCCCCCGACCAGCTGATCGCCTTCCGCGCCCTGATGGGCCTCGGCGGCGCCTTCGTGATGCCCGCCACCCTCGCCGTCCTCATGAACGTCTTCGAGCGCGAGGAGCAGCCCAAGGCGATCGGCATCTGGGCCGGCGGCGTGGGCCTCGCCATCGCGATCGGCCCCATCACCGGCGGTGTCCTGCTCCAGCACTTCTGGTGGGGCTCGGTCTTCCTGGTCAACGTACCGGTCGTGATCATCGCCCTGATCGCCATGGTCGTGCTGGTCCCGGACTCCAGGGACCCCAGCCCCGGCAAGCTCGACCCGGTGGGCGTGCTGCTGTCCGTGGTGGGTCTCGTGCTGCTCGTGTACGGCATCATCCACGGCGGCGAGCTGGCGGACTTCACCGATCCCACCGTGCTCGCCACGACCCTCGGCGGCATCGCGGTCCTGGTCGGCTTCGTCCTGTACGAGAAGCGCTGCGACCACCCCGCCATCGACATCGGCTACTTCAAGAAGCCGGCCTTCTCGGCGGCCGTCGTCGCCATCGCGCTGACCTTCTTCGCGCTGATGGGCGTCACCTTCTTCTCGGTCTTCTACATGCAGAGCGTGCGCGGCTACAGCGCCCTGGAGTCGGGACTGCTGATCCTGCCGCTCGCCGCCGCCCAGATGATCTTCGCGCCGCGGGCCCGGCTCGTCGTCGACCGGTTCGGCGCCCGCGCCGTCTGCACCGCCGGACTGGTCCTGGTGGCCGTCGGCCTCGCCGCCTTCGGCCTCTTCGACGCCACCACTCCCATCTGGGTCATGGAGGTCGTCTTCTTCCTCCAGGGCGCCGGAATGGCCCACATCATGCCGCCCGTCACCGTCTCGATCATGCAAGCGCTGCCGCGCGAGAAGGCCGGCTCGGGCTCGGCCGTCAACAACACCTTCCGCCAGGTCGGCGGCGCGCTCGGCGTCGCCGTGCTCGGCTCGCTGCTCTCCACGGTCTACCGCGGCGACATCGAGGGCCACCTCGGCGCGGTCCCCGAAGGGGCCCGCAAGGCGGCCGGCGAGTCCATCGAGGCGACCCTCGGCATCGCCGAGCGGATGGGCCCCGAGGGCAAGGCGCTGATCGGTCCCGCCAACGACGCGTTCATCCACGCCATGCACATCACCGCGTTCGCCTCGGCCGGCGTGGCCCTGCTCGGCGCGCTCGTCGTCGTCCTCTTCCTGCCCGGGAAGCCGCCCGTGGGCCCCTCGCCCCAGGCACAGGACCGGCCCACCGAGGC
The DNA here is from genome assembly GCF_025399895.1 of Streptomyces sp. ASQP_92. Classification (GTDB taxonomy): domain Bacteria; phylum Actinomycetota; class Actinomycetes; order Streptomycetales; family Streptomycetaceae; genus Streptomyces. Next base: position 849,463 of record NZ_JAODUA010000001.1, read on the forward strand.
CGCCCGCCGCTGACCGGCGGGAGGCGGGGACAATCAGCGGGACGGTCGAGAGAGACGGAGCGGGCGTGACCCTGATGGACAAGCAGCACAAGGACGGCGAACCGAGGCGCGGGCGGCCCCGCTCCGAGGCCGCGGAACGCCAGATCCTGGAGGCCGTGATCGCGCTGCTCGAGGAAGGCGTCCCGCTCGCCGACCTCTCCATCGAACGCATCGCCCGCACCGCCGGCGTCGGCAAGGCCACCATCTACCGGCGCTGGGCCGGCAAGGAGGAGCTGTTCGTCGAGGTCGTCCGGTCCATGGAGTCGCCCACCCCGCCGCTGCCCGGCCACTCCCTGCGGGGCGACCTGATCCACATGGTCGACAATGTGCGCCGGCGCGGCGCCGCCAAGCGGTCCTCCGCGCTGCTGCACAACGTCTTCGCCCAGATGCAGAGTTACCCCAAGCTCTGGTCCAAGTACCACAGCCTGGTCATCGACCCCCGCCGCGAGCTCCTCGACGAGGTGCTGCGGCGGGGCGTCGCCAACGGCGAACTCCGCGCCGGCCTCGACCTCGACATGGCCGGGGACCTCTTCGTCGCCCCGATGCTGGTCCGCACGATGATGCGACCCGACACCGAACTGCCCGGCCCCGAACTCGCCGAGCGCATCGTGGACGCCGTCCTCGAAGGTCTGCGCCCGCCCCGCTGAATATGCGCGTTGTGTCACAGCGCGCCCCACGAGGGCCCCGACCTGGAACCCGCCACCGCGCCCGGTCGTCCTGCTCGCCGTAGGGATGTCCGTACGAGACGGACCACGGCACGGAAAGCCGGCCGTTTTCGCCTAGGGTCGAACAGCGAGGACGGTTGCGGAACAGCAGTGAGGACAGCGGTATGGCGCGGGCGTACATGACGGAGACGGGCGACGGAAGCGCGGAGGGCGAGCGCACCGGGTCCCGGTTCCGGCGCCTGACCGACAAGTGGCGCGACGACCGCGGCATCTGGCGCCGTGGCCTGGTGCTCGCCGGATTCGCCGTCCTGATCGCCCTGGTGATGGTCCTGCACGCGCGGATCCCCAACTCGATCGGCAACCTCGGCTCGCTCTCCGAAACCTTTATGCCGTGGCTCGGGGTCTTCCTGCCGGTGCTGCTGGGGCTCGCGCTGTGGCGCCGCTCGGCGACCGCGCTCATCGCGCTGCTGCTCCCGGTGATCATGTGGTTCAACATGTTCGGCGGGCTGCTCACCGACAAGCAGGGCTCGGGCGGCGACCTGGTCGTGGCGACCCACAACGTGAACGCCGACAACACGGACCCGGCCGGCACCGCCCGCCAGGTCGCGGCCTCCGGCGCGCAGGTGCTGGCCCTCGAGGAGATCCCGGGCGACCAGGTCGCGACGTACAAGAAGGCCCTCGCGGACCTCTACCCGTACCACTCGGTGCAGGGCACGGTCGGGCTGTGGTCCACGTACCCGCTCAGCGACAGCAGGCCCGTCGACATCAAGATGGGCTGGACGCGCGCGATGCGCTCCACGGTGCGGACGCCCTCCGGTGATGTCGCGGTGTACGTCGCCCACATGCCCTCGGTACGGGTCAAGCTGAACGCCGGGTTCACCGCCAACCAGCGGGACAACAGCGCCTACACGCTGGGCGAGGCGATCTCCGCGGAGCCGCTCCGCAAGGTGGTGCTGCTCGGCGACCTCAACGGCACGATGAACGACCGCTCCCTGAACAACATCACCGCCCAGATGCGTTCCACCCAGGGCGCTGCGGGCAGCGGCTTCGGCTTCACCTGGCCCGCCGGGTTCCCGATGGCCCGGATCGACCAGATCATGGTCAAGGGCATGCAGCCCACGTCGTCGTGGACGCTGGCGAGGACCGGGAGCGACCACCTGCCGATCGCGGCGCGCCTCAAGGTGTAGCCGGCCGCGGGGCCCGCTCCCGCGGGCCCCGGTGGCTCAACTCGACTCCCGCCAGCGGTTGGTGATGGGCAGTCGGCGGTCCTTGCCGAAGCCCTTCGGCGAGATCTTCGTGCCCGGCGGGTACTGGCGCCGCTTGTACTCCGCGGTGTCCACCATCCGCAGCGTCTTCGTCACGAGTTCCGGCTCGTACCCCGCCGCCACGATCGCGTCCGCCCCCTGGTCCCGGTCGACGTACATCGCCAGGATCGCGTCCAGGACCGGGTAGTCGGGCAGCGAATCCGTGTCGACCTGGCCGGGGCGCAGTTCGGCGCTCGGGGGCTTGGAGATGGAGTTCTCCGGGATCGGCGGCGTCTGGCCGCGCTCGGCCGCCGCCCGGTTGCGCCAGCGGGCGAGCCGGAAGACCGCGCTCTTGTAGACGTCCTTGATGGGTCCGTACGCGCCCACCGAGTCGCCGTACAGCGTCGAATAGCCCACCGCCAGCTCGGACTTGTTGCCCGGGGCCAGCACGAGGTGGCCCTCCTGGTTGGACAGCGCCATCAGCATCGTGCCGCGCAGCCGCGACTGGAGGTTCTCCTCGGCGAGCCCGGTCAGGTCGAGCGAGCCCATGTACGCGTCGAACATCGGCTCCACCGGAACGGTGCGCAAATCCAGCCCCGTCCGGCGGGCCAGCTCCGCCGCGTCGCTCCTGGAGTGGTCCGAGGAGTACTTCGACGGCATGGACACCCCGTGGACGTTGGCCGCGCCCAGCGCGTCACACGCGATCGCGGCGACAAGGGCCGAGTCGATGCCGCCGGAGAGCCCGATCAGGACGGACCGGAAGCCGTTCTTCGCCACGTACGCCCGCAGCCCCACCACCAGCGCCGAGTAGACCTCCTCGTCGTCGTCGAGCCGCTCGGCGTACCCGCCGGTGAGCTCCGGCTCGTAGGCCGGGACCGGCTCCTCGGAGATCACCACATGGTCGACGCGCAGCCCGTCGTCCACCACACCCGAGGGGGCGGGCCCCGCCGCGGGCAGCTCCAGGTCGAGGATCATCGCGCCCTCGGAGAACTGCGGCGCCCGCGCCACGACCTGGCCGCTCGCGTCGACGACGATCGAGTCGCCGTCGAAGACCAGCTCGTCCTGGCCGCCCACGGTCGCGACGTACGCCAGCGTGCAGCCGGCCTCCTGGGCGCGCTTGCGGACCAGGTCGAGCCGGGAGTCGTCCTTGTTCTGCTCGTACGGCGAGGCGTTGATGGAGATCAGCAGGCCGGCCCCGGCCGAGCGGGTGGCCGGCACCCGCCCGCCGTCCTGCCACAGGTCCTCGCAGATGGCGAGGGCCACGTCGATGCCGCGCACCCGCACCACCGGCATGGTGTCGCCCGGCACGAAGTAGCGGAACTCGTCGAAGACGCCGTAGTTGGGCAGGTGGTGCTTGGCGAAGCCGAGCACGACGCGGCCGCCGTGCAGCACCGCCGCCGCGTTCTGCGGGGCGCCGGCCGGCTGGCCGAGCCGGGGGACGGCGACGGGGGAGCGGTCCAGATGGCCCACCACTACGGGGACCTCCCCGAGGCCCTCCGCCTGGAGACGCGCGGCCAGGGCGGTGAGCGCCCCACGGGACGCCTCGACGAAGGAGGATCTCAGAGCGAGGTCCTCGACGGGGTAGCCGGTCAGCATCATCTCGGGGAACGCGATCAGGTGCGCCCCCTGTTCGGCACAGTGCCGGGTCCAGTGCACGATCGCCTCGGTGTTGCCGGGGATGTCGCCGACGGTCGAGTCGATCTGATTCAGGGCGAGACGTAGTTGAGGCACGCCCCCCACCTTAATCGTCAATACGACGCGATGGGGGGTCGGACGCGGTACCGGGCGGGCTGTGCTCAGGTCGGTGCGCCTCCGGATCGAGGCCGGATCGCGCCGGGCCGGGGGATGGCGGGTTTCTTTCGGACCGGCCCCGGCCGACGTGCGGGACCCGTCGGCCGAGCCGATCATGGGCGCATGACGACCACGGACGCCTCCGATGAAGAACTCGTCGCGGACGAGGGGACCCCACGGCAGTTCGTCTCCTGGGTGACCCTGGGCCTGATGACGACGGCATCCGTCGCGAGCCTGCGGCCCTCGCCGTCCATGGCCATCTACGGCCTGGCCGCGATCTTCCTCTACCTCCTGCCGGCCGTCGTCTTCCTGCTGCCGACCGCCCTGGTCGGCGCCGAACTGGCCTCCGGCTGGACCGGCGGCATCTACCGCTGGGTGAGCGAGGCGCTCGGCAAACCGCTCGGCTTCCTCGCCGTGTGGTGCCAGTTCGCCATGACGATCGCGTACTACCCGAGCCTGCTCGCCTACGTCGCCTCGACCTTCGCCTACGTCATCGACCCGAGCCTGGCCGAGAACGGGCTCTACGTCGCCATCGTCATCGTCGTCATCTACTGGACCGGCGTGTGGATCTCCTCCCGGGGCACGAAGACCGTCGCGGGCCTCAGCTCGATGGGGCTCGTCATCGGCACGCTCGTGCCCGGCGTGGTCCTGGTCGTCCTCGGCTTCGTCTTCCTCGGCCAGGGCAACCCCTCCGCGGCCCCCATGAACGCCACGCACTGGCTGCCGCCGTGGACCGGGCTCGCCAGCCTGGTCCTGATCGTCAACAACTTCCTGTCGTACGCGGGCATGGAGATGAACGGCGTCCACGTCTCCTCGCTGCGCAGCCCCAAGCGCGAGTACCCGAAGTCGATGTTCCTGGCCACCGGCCTGGTCCTGCTGATCTTCATCCTGCCGGCCCTGGCCATCTCCTGGGTGATGCCCTCCTCGGAACTGAGCCTCACGGCCGGTCTGATGCAGGCCTTCCAGGCGTTCTTCGACCACTTCCACATCGGCTGGATGACCAAGGTCGTCGGCGTGATGCTGGTGGCGGCCGCGCTCGGCGGCATGCTGACCTGGCTCGCCGGACCGGCCAAGGGCCTGGTGCTCCTGTCGCGCCAGGAGGGGTATCTGCCGCCGTTCCTCCAGCGGTTGAACAAGTACGGCACCCCGCAGAACATCATGGTCGCGCAGGGCGTCATCACCACCCTGATCGGCATCCTGTACGCCTTCAGCGGCGACGTGTCGAGCGCGTACTGGATGTTCTCCGTCATCACCGTCCAGATCTATCTGATCGCCTATCTGCTGATGTTCGTGGCGGTCGTCCGGCTGCGCAGGACCCGGCCCGAGGTGGAGCGGGGCTTTAGGGTGCCCGCCGTCGCCTGGGTCGCCGGCATCGGGTTCGTGGCGTCGGTGGCCGCGCTGTTCATCGGGTTCGTGCCGCCGGACCAGTTCGGCGGACAGCCGCTCTGGCGCTATCTGCTGATCGTCGGTGGCGGCCTGCTCGCGCTCGGCGTCCTCGCCCCCCTCGCCTTCCTGACGTTCCGCAAGCCGAGCTGGGTCCATCCGGACCACCGGCGACCGCCGCCACCCCCGTAGCCTTGGTCCCACCATGTCCCGCAGTGGAGTCCCGGCCCGGCCCGTAGCCGTCCTGCTCGCGCTCGGCGCCCTCGCCTACACGGCCTGGGTGCTGGAGCTGGTGTTCCACACCGGACTCGACCCCATCCAGGCGTACGTCAGTGAACTCGCCGCCGCCGACCAGCCGTTCGGAGGCCTCTTCCGCGCGACCGACCTGGTCGCGGGGCTCCTCGTCCTGGCCGGTGCGGTGTGCGCCCTGCCGCGCTGCGAGCGGCGGCCCTGGTCACTGCTCGGCTGGTCGGGCCTCGCCCTGTTCGGCGCCGCCACCGCCCTCGACTCCCGGCTCCCGCTGAGCTGCGCGCCCACCGCCGACCCGGTGTGCGCGGCCCGTGAGACGGCGGGTCTGGTCCCCGCGACCCACACCGCGCACGCGGTGAGCAGCGGCCTCGCGATGGTGGGGGCGCTCTTGGGCGTGGTCGCCCTGACCGTCGCGGCCCGCCGCTACCGGTGGTGGCCGCCGCTCGCCGCCCTCGGACCGCCCCTGGTGGCCCTCGAACTGGCCGCCACCACCTGGACGTTGACGTCGGTGGCCGCTTTCCAGGCGGGGCGGGGCACCTGGGCGCTCGGTGCGGGCCAGCGCCTCCAAGTCCTGCTCGTGGCGCTCTGGTTGGGGGTACTGGCGTGGAGCGTGGCGCAGGAGAGGCGGACGTGAGACCCGTGGGGCGGTTCCTGCGGTGGGGCGGGGTGGCCCACCATGTGGTGGTCGAGGGGGCCGGGCCGGTGGTGGTGCTCAGCGCGGGCCTCGGCATGAGCTGGTTCGACTGGGACCCGGTGGTGCCGCTGCTCACCCCGCGCCACACGGTCGTACGCTTCGACCGTCCCGGGCACGGGCTCTCCGGGCCGGCCGTGGCGCCGCCGACCGCCGCGGGGGAGGCGGGGCGGATCGCGGGGCTCCTGGACGGGCTGGGGCTGACCGGCCCCGTGACGGTGGTCGGCCACTCCATCGCCGGGTTCCACGCGGAGGCCTTCGCGCGGCTCCACCCCTCCCGTACGGCGGGGCTCGTCCTGGTCGACTCCAGCGTCGAGGAGCGCGCCCGCCCCCCGGCCGCCCTCCCGGCGCGGCTCGCCCTGGCCCGGGCGCTGGGCTTCCTGCTCGGCCACGCCGGTGTGCCCGCCGCGCTGGGCCCCGCGACCCGCCGCGCCGTCGTCCGCGCGTCGCGTACGGGCGGGGGTGATCCGGCGCCGCGTGATCTGGTGCGGTTGTGCTATCGGGGCTCGCGGGTGTGGCGGGGGCTGGTCCTTGAGAACGCGGCGTACGGATCGGTGGCGGCGGAACTCCTGTCCCTGCGGCGGAAGTTGGGCCCGCTCGACTGTCCTGCCACCGTGCTGGCGGGCGGGGCGGGTGGGGGGCGCTGGGTGGGGCGTCAGCGGGGCCTTGCGGGGGTGCTGGGGGCGGGGTTCGCCGTCGCGGAGGGTGCGGGCCACCTGCTGATGCTGGACGCGCCGGGGGTGGTGGCCTCAGCGATCTGACCCGGCCCCTTACTGGGGCTCCGCCCCAGACCCCGGCCACGTTTTCCCACCCACCCGCCCGTGCGGCGGGGTTGGCTGGCTCCGGGCCCCCTGGGGCTCCGCCCCAAACCCCGAGGCGCCTTGCCCACCCACCCGCCCGTGCAGCGGGGTTGGTTGGCTCCGGCCCCTCCTGGGGCTCCGCCCCAGACCCCGTATCGCGCCTGAACGGCGCTCGTCCTCAATCGCCGGACGGGCTGGGTATGCCGGTGCTGCCCGGCACCGAGTAGTTAGGGGGCGTGGGGACGGGCTGAGGTGGCCGGTGCTGCCCGGCACCGAGTAGTTAGGCGCGCAGGGACGGGCTGGGTATGCCCGCGCTGCCCCGGCACCGAGTAGTTCAGGGGCGCCGGGACGGGCTGAGGCTGCCGGTGCTGCCCAGCGCCGAGTAGTTAGGGGCGCGGGGAACTGCGCGAGGAGCGGGCACGGTCCGCAGCCGACAACGGGTTTTTGGGGGCGCGGGGAACTGCGCGAGCAGCGACCACGGTCCGCACATGACCGAGGGTTGGGGGCGCGGGGAACTGCGCAAAGAGGGGGCACGGTCCGCACGTGAAGGCGGGTTGGGGGCGCGGGGAACCGCGCGAGCGGCCGCGCACGGTTCGGGCAAGGGGCCCCGCGCCCCCGGGGGGTCTGGGCGGGGGGTGGGGGGAACGCGAACGCCCCACCCCCGGCCAGCCGGCCGGAGATGGGGCGTACCCCCGGATGGGATCAGCGGCGGAACGGGTTGGTGTACGACGCCACATAGCCGGGCGCGGGCGAACCCACACCCGTCACGTCGTCGTACCCCCGCGTCGCCGCCAGCGAACTGTCCTTGCCGAGCGACCGCACGGACGTGAGCAGCCCGCCCGACGCGTCGACACTGTTGGCGAAGTCGACCCGGGCGACCGCGAGGTCACGGGTCGCACCCAGCGGGTGGTCCGTCACGTCGTGGTAGAGCCGCGAGTCGAAGCGCGCGTAGATCGACGGGTTCGCGAACCCGATCGGGGAGCGCTGCGCCTGCTGGGCGAGCGCCTGGACGCCCGCGATGACCGGCGCGGCCAGCGAGGTGCCGCCAATGCGGTACTCGTCGTACTTCACCGACTTGTCCGGCCACGACTGCGTCTGGCCCACCAGGAACCCGGTGTTGGGGTCGGCCACGGCCGCGATGTCCGGAACCGTACGCATCCGGGTCGCGCCGTTCGCCTTGGCCAGCGCGTCCGGCACGATGTGACGCTGGTAGAACGGCTGCTTCACCGTGGAGCTGGTGCCGCCGCCCGCGCCGCTGGTGTACGCGCCGGGGAAGTTCACCCAGCTCTTGCCGTCCGCGGACAGGCTGGCCTTCTCGGTGCCCCAGCCGGTCTCGAACTGGTACTTGTCGTTCTTGCCGACCGCCAGCGAGGTGCCGCCGACCGCCGTCACCCAGGCCGAGTTGGCCGGGGTGTCGACCTGCTTCTTGCCGGTGTTGGCGACCTCGTCGCCGTTGTCACCGGAGGAGAAGTAGAAGCCGATGCCCTCGATCGCGCCGAGCTTGAACGTCTGGTCGTACGCGGCCGCGACGTCCGGGGTCTCGTTGGCTTCGATGTCGCCCCACGAGTTGGAGACGATGTCGGCCAGGTGCCGGTCGACGACCTTGTTGAGGGCGTCGAGCAGATCCGGGTCGTTGCAGGACGCGCCGCCCACGTACACGATGTTCGCGTCGGGCGCGACCGCGTGCACGGCTTCGACGTCCAGGGACTCCTCGCCGTACCAGCCGGACGCGCCGCACGCCTCCGTGCTGTTGTAGTCCGCCGGGAGCACCTCGGTGTACTGGCCCGTCTTGTAGGGCTTGTCCCCGTTGCGCTTGGCGTACTGGGCGGCGTCCGAGGCCATGGTGGGCGAGGCGTACGCGTCGGTGATCGCCACCGTCACGCCCTTGCCGGTGTACTTGCCCGCGCCGTACGCGGCCCGCAGCTGCTGCCCGGTGTAACCGTGCACGGCGTACGGGACCTTGGTGCCGTACGCGTCCGGCAGCGACGTGGCGATGTTGGAGCCGTAGTACGTGGAGAACGGTCCCGCGTTGCGGAAGCCGGCCCCCGGGCCCGGAAGGGTGTCCTGGTGGGACGCCTTGTGCGGCGCGTTGTCCAGGCCCGTCACCGTCAGAACGGCGTCGGCGAGCGCGTTCGGCGCCGACGCGTTCTTCGCGGGCGCCCGGTAAGTCCGGTTGCCCTTGCGGTAGTTGTGGAGCTGGGTGGCGAACGCCTTCTGCGCGGCCGCGACGTCACCGGAGACCGATATGTAGTGCTGGTTGGAGCCCGTGACGGTCAGTCCGGACGACTTCAGCCACGTGGTGACCGCGTCGATCTGCTCCTGGGTGGCGCCGAAGCGCTGCTGCGCCTGAGCGGCGCTGAGGTACTTGCCGTACGACGGCGACCGCGGGTCGGACACGGCCGCGGCGTACGCGTCGAGGCCCTTCGCATCCCGCCCGGCGAGGTACACCCGGGCGTCGACCTTGGTGGATGCGGCAGCGGCGCCCTGGTCGGCGGAGCCGGTGGCCCAGGTGGGCTGGGTGCCCGCGAGGGCGGCCCGTCCGCCGGGGACCGGGTCGGCCGCCTGGGCGGACGGTATGCCGAGGGCGAGCGCGCCGGCGAGCAGTGGCAGTGTCGCTGCCATGCTCACACCGGCGCGCCGCCTGGCGCGGCTAATTCTCATGTAACCCCCTGCGTGAGGTCTTCGCGTGCTGCACATGCGCTGTCTGATGCGCGCATGTACTGCGTCACTCTTGTCAGGAACGGTTCATGCGGGGGGCATGTGATCACCAAGAAACGCCAAAGAGCGTTTATCCACGCTCAGTTGGTGCGTCAGTTGGTGCGCGGTGTTACGCCCCTTTTCTTCAGCATCTGTGCCATCAGGTCGATTTCGGACCGCTGGGAGTCGACCACGCCCTGCGCCAACCGCTTCTCCGGACCCACCGAGCAGCGCCGCACACAGCCCTCGGCCATGTGGATGCCGCCCTTGTGGTGCTCGGTCATCAGCTGGAGGTAGAGCACCTCGGCGTCCCGCCCGCCGAGCCCCCGCAGCCGGGTCAGGTCGGCGTTGGTGGCCATGCCCGGCATCAGCGCGCCGTCGGCGCCCGGCGCCGTCGCCATGCCCATCCACGCCATCGGCTGCTGGGACGCCTCGTTCTTCGGCAGCCCCCACAGATCGAGCCAGCCGAGCATCATGCCCCGCTGGTTGGCCTGCGTGTTGGCGATGTCGTACGCGAGGCGCCGTACCTCGTCGTCCGAGGTGCGGTCGCGCACGATGAACGACATCTCCACCGCCTGCTGGTGGTGCGTCGCCATGTCACGCGCGAACCCGGCGTCCGCCGACGTGGCTCCGGGCGTACGGGGCACGGCCTCGGCCGCGCTGCCCCTGCCGCCCGAGGAGACGAGCACCGCGGCCGCCGCGAACACCATCGCGAGCGCGAGCGCGGCGGCGAGCCCCCAGTGCCGGCGGCTCACCGCTCATCCAGCCCGCCGGTGCACGGGGCGCCGGGCTCGGGCGTCTGGGGGCCCTCCACGTACCGGGTGAAGAACTGGTTCACCCGGGGGTCGTCCGCGCTGTCCACGGTGATTTGCCTGCCCCAGGCGCTCAGCATGATCACCCCGGGCTGGTCCCGGTACGGGCTCATCAGCGAGTACGGCGTCGTGGACACCTTGTCGCCGAGCTTCTTCACATCGGCGGCGGACGCCTTGTCCGTGTAGGTCACCCACACCGCGCCATGTTCCAGGGAGTGCACCGCGTTCACGTCCGGAACCGGCTTCTGGTAGACGACGCCGCCGCAGTTCATCCACACCGCGGCGTGGTCGCCGCCCACCGGCGGTGACATGGGGTAGCGCACCGGGGTCGTCACATGGTTGCGGGTCAGCTTCTTGGTGTCCCAGTCCTTCTCGCCGGCGATCGGCGCGCCCGCGTCACCGGATCCCTGCGCGGGTCCCTGCGCCGACGGCTCCGTGCGGGGCGCGGCGCTCGTGCTCTTGCTGTCCTTCAACGTGCTGAACTTGTACACCCCGAAGCCCACAAGCCCCGCGACGACGAGCACGGCCGCGGTGACGGAGCCGATCGCCACGGTCATCTCGCGCCGGCGCCGGGTCTGCCGGGCGTGCTGCTGCTCCTCTATGTGGGCCCTGCGGGAGGCGTGGTAGTCGTCCTGCATGGTCATGAGTGGCTAACGTCCTTCGCGTGAGGGGGAGTTGGGCCGAAGCGGCCGTGGGGGCCGGGCGGGCCCTAGGTCCGCAGGACCTGAAGGACGTGCAGATCCGGCGCGCGCGGCCGGTCCCCGTACCCCGGGATGGCGGCGCCGAGCAGCGTCACCATGGGCTCAGCAGCACCACGGGACGCATCACGCGCGTGAGCCTCGCTCCCCCCATGGGCGCAGATCGTAGGCGAGGGAGCGCGGGGCGGTGCGGGCCGGGTGGTGTACCGGCCGCGATGCGGGGGACGCGACGCGGGGGACGCGATGCGAGGGACCGGGCATTCGGCGCCCCTGTGCGGGCCGCGTCGGCGACGACGACGGGATGGACGTGCCGCACGTCATACCGGGTGCGTAATGTGGAGGTAATCCCGCGCCTCGATACTGAGGATTCCCCCGCCGTCCCCTCTCCCGACGGGTAGCGGTGCACAGGCCGTCTGAACTGCAAGGATGTGGCTATGGACAAGCAGCAGGAGTTCGTGCTCCGGACTCTCGAGGAGCGCGACATCCGGTTCGTGCGCCTGTGGTTCACCGATGTGCTGGGCTTCTTGAAGTCGGTGGCGGTCGCCCCGGCCGAGCTGGAGCAGGCCTTCGACGAGGGGATCGGCTTCGACGGCTCGGCGATCGAGGGCTTCGCGCGCGTCTACGAGTCCGACATGATCGCCCGCCCGGACCCGTCCACCTTCCAGATCCTGCCCTGGCGCGCGGAGGCCCCCGGCACGGCCCGGATGTTCTGCGACATCCGGATGCCCGACGGCTCCCCGTCCTTCGCGGACCCGCGCTTCGTCCTCAAGCGCATCCTGGCCAAGACCTCCGACCTCGGGTTCACCTTCTACACGCACCCCGAGATCGAGTTCTTCCTCCTGAAGGACAAGCCGCTCGACGGCACCCGCCCCGTCCCGGCGGACAACTCCGGCTACTTCGACCACACCCCGCAGAACGTCGGCATGGACTTCCGCCGCCAGGCCATCACGATGCTCGAATCCATGGGCATCTCGGTCGAGTTCAGCCACCACGAGGGCGCGCCGGGCCAGCAGGAGATCGACCTGCGGTACGCGGACGCGCTGTCCACGGCCGACAACATCATGACCTTCCGCCTGGTCATGAAGCAGGTGGCCCTGGAACAGGGCGTGCAGGCCACCTTCATGCCGAAGCCGTTCTCGGAGTACCCGGGCTCGGGCATGCACACTCACCTCTCCCTCTTCGAGGGCGACCGGAACGCGTTCTACGAGTCCGGTGCCGAGTACCAACTGTCCAAGGTGGGCCGCTCCTTCATCGCGGGCCTCCTGAAGCACGCCGCCGAGATCGCCGCGGTCACCAACCAGTGGGTCAACTCCTACAAGCGCATCTGGGGCGGCTCGGAGCGCACGGCGGGCGCCGGCGGCGAGGCGCCCTCGTACATCTGCTGGGGCCACAACAACCGCTCGGCCCTCATCCGCGTCCCCATGTACAAGCCCGGCAAGACCGGCTCCTCCCGCATCGAGGTCCGCAGCCTCGACTCGGGCTGCAACCCCTACCTCGCCTACGCCCTCCTCCTCGCGGCCGGCCTCAAGGGCATCGAAGAGGGCTACGAACTCCCCGCGGGCGCCGACGACGACGTCTGGGCCCTCACCGACGCCGAACGCCGAGCCATGGGCATCGAACCCCTCCCGCAGAACCTGGGCGAGGCGATCACCCTGATGGAACGCAGCGAACTCGTCGCCGAAACCCTGGGCGAGCACGTCTTCGACTTCTTCCTGCGCAACAAGAAGCAGGAGTGGGAGGAGTACCGGTCCGAGGTCACCGCCTTCGAGCTGCGGAAGAATCTGCCGGTGTTGTAAGGGCCGTCTCCCGAGGGCCCGCCCTGCCGGGGGCCCCTTCGGCAGGGGCCCCCGTCCTGCCGAAGGGGCCCGGCCGTCACGCGAAGTGCTTCTGGGCCGCCCGCACCCCCTGCGCCAGCGCGTGGATCTCCGCCTCGGTGGTGTAGACGTAGAAGCTCGCCCTCGTCGTGGCCGGTACGCCGTAGCGGCGGGCCAGGGGGCGGGCGCAGTGGTGGCCGGTGCGGACGGCTATGCCCCGGTCGTCCAGGACCTGGCCCACGTCGTGGGGGTGGATGCCGTCCACCACGAACGACACCGCCGAGCCCCGGTCCGGGACGTTCCCGGGGCCGATGATCCGCACCCCGGGGATCTCGTCCAGGAGGTTCAGGGCCAGGGCGGTCAGGGCCTGTTCGTGGGCCGCCACCTCCCGCATGCCCAGCGCCTCCAGGTAGTCCACCGCCGCCGCGAGGCCCACCGCCTGGGAGGTCATCGGGACGCCGGCCTCGAAGCGCTGGGGCGGCGGCAGGAACGTCGAGTGCGTCATCTCCACCACCTCGATCATCGAACCGCCCGTCAGGAACGGGGGCAGCTCCGCGAGGAGTGCGGCCCGGCCCCACAGGACGCCGACGCCGCTCGGGCCCAGCATCTTGTGGCCCGAGAAGGCCAGGAAGTCCGCGCCCAACCCGCCCACGTCCACCGGGCGGTGCGGCACCGACTGGGCGCCGTCCACCACCACGACCGCGCCCACCGCGTGCGCCCGGTCCGCGATGGTGCGGACGGGGTTGAGGGTGCCCAGGACGTTCGACTGGTGGGTCAGTGCCACGACCTTCGTCGACTCGTTCACCAGCTCGTCCAGGCGGTCCAGGTCGAGCCGGCCGTCATCGGTCAGGCCGAACCAGGTGAGGGTTGCGCCGGTCCGCTCGGCGAGCTGCTGCCAGGGCACCAGGTTGGCGTGGTGCTCCATCTCGGTCACCACGATCGTGTCGCCCGGCCCGACCCGGCCCGCGTTGCCGAGCCCGTACGCCACCAGGTTGATGCCCTCGGTGGCGTTCTTGGTGAAGACGATCTCGTCGGGCGCCGCGCCGACGAAGGAGGCGATCGTGGCGCGCGCCCCCTCGTACGCGTCGGTCGCCTCGACCGACAACTGGTGGGCGCCGCGGTGCACGGCCGCGTTGTGGTGCAGGGAGAAGTCCCGTTCCGCGTCCAGGACTTGGAGCGGCCGCTGGGTGGTGGCGCCCGAGTCCAGATAGATCAGGCGCGCCCCGCTGTCGAGCGTCCGGCCGAGGATCGGGAAGTCCTCGCGCACCCGCTCCACGTCGATGCCCGTCGTTCCCCGGCGCCGCTCCGCCGTGTGCGTGCTCATGTTCCGGCCGCCCCTTCTCTCACGTCTGCATGCTTCTTTTTCCGTTAGGTGACGGTAGGGCTTCTCACGGATAACGGCAAGCGTTAGCATGAGAGGCGTGGAACACGACGCGCCCCACTACCTCCACCAGCAGCCGGTCCCCGGCGAGGAACGCTTCCTCTCCCTCGCCCTGGTGAACACCCGGTTCGCGCTCAGCCATGGCCAGGTCGACCTCCTGGAGGACACGGACGCCGCGCGCCTGTGGCTCGTACGGCATGAACTGCTGCCGGACCGAACGGTTCTGAGTGGACGTCAGGCGGGGCGGGCGAGGGTGCTGCGCGAGGCGCTGCGGGAGCTGTTCGCCGCGCGGGCGGAGGGCGCCGTGCCCGCTCGGTCCGCTCTGGAGACGCTGAACGCGGCCCTGGCCGCCGCGCCCCCGACGCCCCGCCTCGTGTGGACCGGGCGGGAGCCGCACCGCGCCGACGAGCCCGACACCGCGAACCCCGTCGGCGCCGCCCTGTGCGCGCTCGCCGAGGACGGGGCCGAACTGCTCACCGGGGACGACGCCGGCCGGCTCGCACCCTGCGGCGCGCCGGGCTGCACCCGCTGGTTCCTGCGCTCCCACGCCGCCCGCCGCTGGTGCACCACCAAGTGCGGCAACCGGGTGCGGGCCGCCCGCCACTATGCCGCCCGTAAGTCCTCCGGTTGAACCGTCCACCCGTCCCCCCGTCCACCCGTCCACCCGTCCACCTTCCAGGTAGCACTCGACCCCCAGGTAGCACTCGACCCCCAGGTAGAACTCAACCCCCGGGCAGAACAAGGGAATTGGTCATGCCGTTCGTCACCGTCGAATACTCCGAGGGCCTCGCCGCCACGTTCGACCGGCGGGCCTTCGCCCGTGAGGTCCACGAGGCCGCACCCGCCCCGATCAACGCCTCCACCGAGGCCTTCAAGACCCGGTTCCGGCGCATCGAGGAGTCGTACTTCGGAGCCGGCGAGGACGACCTCGACGCCGTCTTCATCCAGGTCGCGATCCTCTCCGGGCGCACCCCGGAGGCGGTCGAGGAGCTGAGCGGGACCGTCCTGGAGATCGCCCGCAAGCATGTGACGGCGGTCGAGGGCCGGCGGCTGCACGTCATGGTCGAGGCCCGCGAGATGGAGCGGGACTTCTACCGCGCCCACAAGGAGTAGGGCCCTGGGAGTAGCGCCCCGCTCCGGGCAGGGGCCAGCCCGCCCGCGGGGCGCCCGGCCCCTACCAGGCCCGCCCGTCTCGGGGCGCCGGCCCGTCTCAGGGCAGATAGGCCGGGGCCAGCCCCGCCGTAAGGAGGCGGCGGGGCTTTCCCGTGCCGTCGGCCGGGACCGTGTACAGGTCGGTTCCGTAGTCGCCGGCCAGGGCGTAGGCGACGGTGTGGTCGTCCTGCCAGACCGCCTGGTCGTCGACGCTGCGCGGCTCCGCGAGGGCGGTTTCCGTCATCGTCGCCAGATCGAGCGCGTACAGCCGCCAGGGCGCGTCGGCGGGCAGGCCCGGCACCCGCTTCTTGTAGACGACGCGGGTGCCGTCGGGGGAGAGCGAGGGGCACTCGACGTTGGTGTGCAGGGAGGTCACCGTGCGCGCCGCGAGGTCGCCCCGCACCAGATAGGTGTGGCCGCCGGTCGCCATCGTCGCGTAGAAGTGCCGGTCGTCGCCGGCGAAGGTGACGCCCCAGAAGTTGGTGTCGGCGGCGTGGTGTCGCGACCCGTCCAGATACGCCGTGAAGTCCTCCAGAGACGCGGTGAGTTGGCCGCTCCTCGTGTCGAGCACGGCGGTGCGGGTGGAGAAGTTGGTGCCCGCGTACGAGTCGCCGCCCACGAACACCGTCCAGGCCACCCAGCGTCCGTTCGGCGAGACCCGGGCCCGGGTCGGGATGCCGGGCAGGGCGTAGTGGGCCCGCTCCTTGAGCCGGTCGTCCAGGACCACCGCGCGGTAGGAGTCCGTCATCGTGCCGTGCTCGGCCTGGAGGCAGATGCCGGTGCCGGCCGCCGCGTAGAAGCGCAGGCATTTCACGCCCGAGGCGGTGCGCGGCCCCGCCGGGTCGGCGGCCGGGACCGAGGCCAGCTCGTCGCGGTGCGGGCCCCAGGCCATGCTGCGGAACACGATTCTGGGCCCGGGGCTGGACCGCAACGACACCGTTCCCTCCGTCACGCGGGGGCCGTCGGACCGCGGCCGGTTCTTCTGGTCCTCGCGGTCCGCCGCGTGCAGCACGGACGCGGCGGCGACCGCGGCCAGGACCGCCAGGGCCGCCACGAGGACCAGGATCTTGCCGCGGAGCGTCACGGTCGGGCCTTCTTCTCGGGTCGTGTGATGGTCTCGGGTGGAGTCCGGGTCCCGGGCCGCGTCGTCTTCTCGGGGTCCTGGGGGTCCTGGGGGTCCTCGGGGCTCTCGGAGGCCGAGGGGCGGAGCAGGAACGCGCCCACCGCGCATCCGGCCAGGACGGCCGTCGCGGTGCCGAGCGCCGTACGGTCGCCCCACGCGGTCCAGGCCGCGCCGAACGCGATCGAGCAGACGAACCGGGCGAGCGCCTGGCCGGTCTGGATCAACGCCAGCCCGGAGGAGCGGAGTTCGGCCGGGACGTGTCCGGCGGCTGCCGCCATCAGGACGCCGTCGGTCGCCGCGTAGAACCCGCCGTGCAGGGCCAGCGTGAGGAAGGGAAGGGCCGGGCTCTGCCAGCCGGTCAGGAGCAGGGCGTACGCAAGCAGCAGGCCCACGTGCCCGCCGAGGAACACGCGCCGGCGGCCCAGCCGGTCGGCGAGCCGCCCCAGAGGTACGGCCAGGAGCAGGAAGGCGGCGGCCGTGCCGAGGGGGAGCAGCGCGAACCAGCGGTCGGGGACGCCGAGCCGGTGCTGGAGCAGGAGGTAGACGAAGGAGTCGCTGACCGTGGCCAGCCCCAACAGCAGCGCGGCCAGGGTCAATTGGCGTATCGACCGGACGCGCAAGAGGGCCAGGGCCGCCTTGAGGGAGGCGCGCGGGGCGTCCTGGGGAAGCGCGGTCGCGGGGGGCCGGGAGGGGACGAACAGGAGCAGGACCAGGACGCCGACCGCGGCCACGCAGAAGCTGACCGTGAACACCGCGTCATAGCCGTCCGCCGCCTGACGCAAAATCAGGAACGCGGTGAGCGGTCCGAGCAGGGCGCCCGCCGTGTCCATCGCCCGGTGCACACCGAAGGCCCGGCCGCGCGACCGCGGATCGGACGCGAGGGAGATCAGGGCGTCACGCGGGGCGGTGCGCAGCCCCTTGCCGGTGCGGTCGGCGGCGAGCACCGCGCCGATCAGCGGCAGCGAACCGGCCACCAGGAGAAGGGGTTTGCACAGCGCGGAGAGCCCGTAGCCGAGCACGGCGACCGTCTTGTGGCGGCCGCCCCGGTCGGCGAGGTGGCCGCCGGCGAGGCGGACGAGTGCGCTGAAGCCGTTGTACACGCCGTCGAGCAGGCCGAAGCCGAGCGGGGACAGGCCCAGGCCCGTCACCAGATACAGCGGCAGCACGGCGGTGACCATCTCCGAGGAGACGTCCGTGATGAGGCTGACGGTGCCCAGCGCGAACACGGTGGGGGCGATGGCCGAACGCCGCCCGGAACCGGTCCGGGCGGCTTCCGCGGGAGCGGCGGGGGTGCCGCGACTGTCCGCTACGTACACGTCAGTTGGCCCAGATCCCCGTGATGTCGGTGGAGCTGGCGGCCTGCCCGGCGTGCGCGGTGCCGTACATGTCCTCGAGGGTGCGCAGCAGGTTGTAGTGGTTGTACGTCGTCGAGGACGAGGAGCCCGGCGTCACCTGCTGGCCGTACAGGACGGTGGGGATCTTGTTGCCGGAGAGCCTGTTGTCCTCGTCGAAGGTGACGACGAGCAGGCTGTTGTGGGTCTTGGCCCAGGTCGCGTACGCGCCCAGCTTGTTCTTCAGCCAGGTGTCGCCCGAGGACACCGAGCAGTCGTGCATGTCGCTGCACAGGTTCGGCGTGACGAACGAGACCTGGGGCAGCTTGCTGTAGTCGGTGGGGAACTGGGTGAAGGTGTACGCCGACGAGGTGGGCACGTTCGAGAAGCCGAACCAGGGGTTGTGCTTCTGCGCGTACTTGCCGCTGGTGCACGTGGTGGAGCCCTGGCTGGGCAGCGTCTCGTTGTAGCTCGCCCAGGTCTTGCCCGCGGCGATCAGCTCGGAGGCGAGGTTGGGCGCGGAGGAGAAGCCGGGGGTCACACAGCTGTCGTCGGTGATGCCCTGCGTCGAGCCGGAGAACAGCGCGTAGTAGTTCGGCTGGCTGGGGTGGGTCTCGGCGTAGGAGGCCGAGAGGCTGGCGCCGCCCGACTTCAGCGAGTTGATGTAGGGGGCGCTCGAACTGCCGATGACCTGGTTGTAGGCGTGGTTCTCGAAGACCACGACCACGACGTGGTCGGGGGTGGGCACGGTCGTGGCGGCCTGGGCGAAGGACGCCTGGCCGAGGCCGGCCCACAGGCCCGCGGACGCGGCCGCGAGGCCTAGGGCGGACAGCAGGGCGGTGCGGGTGCGGCGCGGTCTGGGCTCGCCGAACACGGCTACCTCCGGGGTGGGGGACGGAATGCCCAGAGAGTAGGGGTGTTCATGTCAACCGGGAAGGTGGAAGTGGGTGAAGACCCGGGGAACGTCGCGTGCCCATGGCGGTGGCGGCTGCGGGAAACGCACACCGTCCCCTACGTTGGGGTGAATGACCAGCGCCACCCAGCCTCCCGGTCCCGGCAGCCCCCGAACCCCTGACCGCAGTCCGTTCTTCGACAACGCCAAGTTCCTGCTGATCGTCCTGGTGGCGCTCGGCCACAGCTGGGAGCAGGTGATCACGCCGCACACGCCGGTCCTCAGAGCCGTGCACAACCTGGTCTACGGCTTCCACATGCCGGCCTTCATCCTGCTGTGCGGCTACTTCTCCCGCAGCTTCACCGGCCGGCCCGACCAGATCCGCCGGCTGCTCACCGGGGTACTGCTGCCGTACCTGATCTTCGAGACCGTCTACAGCTTCGTGTACCACTGGTGCCGGGGCTCGGACCTGGAGATCACCCCGGTCGCACCCACCTATCTCTGCTGGTTCCTGCTCGCCCTGTTCGTCTGGCGGCTCTCCACCCCGATCTGGAACGCGCTGCGGTTCGCGGTGCCCATCTCGCTCGTCATCTCCTTCGCCGCGGGCACCACCCGGATCAGCGGGGACATGGCGATGCCCCGGGTCCTGATGTTCCTGCCGTTCTTCGTCCTGGGCCTGCGGCTGCGGCCCGAGCACTTCGCCAGGCTGCGCACCCGCACGGCCCGCACGCTCGCGGTGCCCGTCTTCGCCGGTGCCTTCGGGCTCGCCTACCGGCTCTCCCCGGACCCGAACGACGACTGGCTCTCCAGCGACGCCGACAACACGCTCCTGCACGTCTCGCTCGGGCAGTACCTGCTGCTCAGGCTGGCGCTGCTCACCGTGTCCGCGCTCCTTGTGGCGTCGTTCCTGGCGCTGGTGCCGGGCCGCAGAACCTGGATCACCGCGTTCGGCGCCGTCACCCTCTATCCGTATCTGCTCCACGGGATCGTGCTCCGCGTCGCCGAGTACTGCGGCGTCTTCCGGGTGCTACGGCAGGCGGGGCCGGCGGGCACGCTGGTGCTGAGCGCCGCCGCCGTCGCGGTGGTCGTGCTGCTCTCGACACCGCCGGTGCGGGCGGTGCTGCGGCCCCTGGTGGAGCCGCGCCTTCCGCGGTGGCTGGTCCCTCCGGTGCGGGTGGCCGCGCCCGCACCCGTGCCGACGGCCGCCACCGAGCGCGAGAAGACGCTGGCGCGCTGAGACGGGCAGGCCCTGGGCTGCGTCAGTTCGCGGCCGCCCGCCAAGGCGTGGCCGGGCCGTCGGTGCCCGCGGTGCGGGTCCAGTACAGGCGGCCGTCCAGGCCGATCGCGGCCGCTACCGCGCTGTCGCCGTTCTGCACCGCGGAGGGCGCTCCGGTGAACAGGATGCCGGTGTCCGCCTTCCAGGCCGGGGCCACCGCGCCCGGCTCCAGGCCGGCGAGCGCGCCGGAGGCGGTACGGCCCGTGACGAGCGGGCCCGCCACGCCGACCATGCCGTAGCCGGAGGTGTCGCCGAGGTCGGCGGGGGCGGACGGGGTCACGCCGTCGAACAGGACGCAGCGGACGTTGCCCGAGTCGGCCTGGCGGTAGTACACGCGCACTCCGTCGCCGTCCGCGCGGGCGGACACGCCCGTCGTGTTCGGGGGGAGCCCGGTGGCCGTGGCGCTCGCGGGCATCGGGGCGCCGGGTTCCGGCTGTGCCCACGTCGACATCGTCCGCGGGGTGCTGGAGAAGACGTGGACGCGGCCGGCGCCGTCGGTGACCGCCGCCGGGTCGCCGATCAGGTCGGTGCCGCCGAGACCGGCCCACGGGGTCCAGGTGCCGTCCGGCGTTCCGCTCGTGCTGTACAGCCGGCGGTCGCCGCCGCGCAGGAACACGGTGAGCCGGCCGGAGCCGTCCACCGCGGCCGTCGGGGTGGACATGTCGAAGACACCGTCGCTGCCGCTGCGCACGGGCGCGGCGAGCGACTGCCAGGGGGTGAACGTGCCGGACGCCGTCTGCACGGTGGCCACCACCTCGCGGCGGTAGTCGCCGAGATCCGCGCCGAAGAGGGTGCGGGTGCCGAACACCGCGAGCCGGCCGTCCGCCAGCCGCACGGAGCTCACGCCGGGGTCCATGCCCTCGCCGGGCACCACCAGCGGCCTGCCCCAGGTGCCGTCGGCGCCGGGCGCCTTGTGCCAGGCGGCGAGCCGCTGGTTGAGCACGCCGAACGCCCACAGGCTGCCGTCCTTGGCGGTCTGGAGCCAGGACGTGGAGTTGGTGCGGCTGTAGCGGACCGACTCGGCCCAGTTGTTGCCGTGCGGGTGGGGCGCGACCTTGCGGTCGCCGCAACCGGCCGTGCTGGCGCAGTAGTTGTCCTTCGCGTTCGTCCAGGCGTACGTCTTGACGATGTCGGCCTTGGCGTCGGTGGCCGGCTTGGCGAAGGTGTGCGGCAGGTGGCTGGTGTTGTAGCCGTAGTAGGTCTGGACGCTGAAGTCCGGGTGGTGGGGGGAGTCGGCGTACTCCCTGAGGGCGGCCTGGGCGAAGCGGGCGCTGAAGATGTGGTCCTGGTGGTCGATGATCTTCTGCGGCCTGCCGTCCCGGCCGGGCGTCGGGTCGAGGGTGCGCACATGCGTCGGGCGGAACGTCTCCATCAGCCCGGCGAGCGTCTTGACGACCTGGTCCTTGGTGTAGCTGAAGGGGTGGGCCGGGGTGCCGGAGGACAGCTGGGAGTCGAGCGCGCCGGTCTGGCCGTTCCACAGGCCGCGCAGGCTGTGCGGCTGGTTGCCGAGGATCGTCTCGGACTCGCGCAGTTGCAGCCAGACCAGACGGACGCCGGGGTGGCCGTCGAGGGTGTCCACCTCGGCGGTGCCGCCGCCGGCGGTGGGTATCGCGGTACGGGACCAGGTGCCCGACCGGTCGCCGGTCGCCATCTGCGCGTACGCCCCGCGTATGCCGTTCTGGCGGGCCTCGGCGTACTTGGCGCGGTCGGAGGGGGGCCGGGGCGCGCCCTTCTTCAGCGGCGGTGAGTTCACGCCGTCCGCCTCGCCCGCGGTGACGTACACCGAGGTGATGGGGCGGCCCGAGCGCAGCGACTGGCCGGTGTCCGGGTTCATGAAGAACAGGTCGTCGTCCGGGTGGGCCATGATCTGCATGACCGAGCCGTCCAGGGGCCGCACCGGGCCCGAGGCCGCCATCGCGGGCGTGGCCACGGCGTGGCCCTCGGGGAGGCTGGGACCCTCGGTGTCGGACATGGCGAGTTCGGCGAAGACACCGCCCGAGATGAGGACGGCGGCGAGCGTGGCGCCGGCGACGGCGCCACGGCGGGAGAGCAGCGCGGAGCGCAGCGGCAGCCTGGACTTCATGGGTGCGGTCTTTCGGTACGGGCGGCCTGGGCGGCCGGTCGGTGCGTGAGAGCACGTCCTCGCCGAGCCCGGTCGTGAGTGCTCGATCAGTTGCGGTCGGAACCTGATCGGCTAGGAAGACGAAAGGTCCAAGAATGCGGTTCATTTGGACGGCTGGGCAAATCATGTGGTCTTGATCACCCCGAATTGCCGCTATATCCGCACAAGTCCGACCTACGGGTCGTGAACTGGGCCGGAACGGCGGCCGGTTCAGGGGTGGCCTCCCGGCATCTCGCCGACAGTGAGGACGGCGTCACGCTGGGGCAGCGGGCGGCCCGGGGTCGCTTTCGAGCCGAAGGTCCCGGACCTCCCCAGGGCCCGGCGGCCCCACTGCGGCTAGGCTCGGAATCCGGGTCTTGATCGGGTGGGCCGGCTGCGGCGACCCCCGGCCGGGCGCGCGGGCGTACGTACGAGGTGAGAGGCGGCCAGATGACGGTGCCGGGGCGCAGGAGCAGTACCTTCACACGGCTGCTGCGGCATGGCTTCACCGACCCCTCGGCCGCCGAGCGGCTCCTGGAGACCCCCGAGCTCGGGCCCGTACGCGACGACCCGGTGCTGCTGGACGCGCTGGGCGCCACCGCCGACCCCGATCTGGCCCTCCTCGGACTCGTCCGGGTGGTGGAGGCGCAGGACGCCGACGAGCGGCGCGCCCTCCTGGACACCCTGGCCACCGCGAAGCCGCTGCGGGACCGGCTGCTCGGGGTGCTCGGCGCCTCGGAGGCGCTCGGCGACCACCTCGCGCGCCACCCGCACGACTGGCACGCCCTGGTCACCTATGAGGCGGCCGATCTCCATCCCGGGGTCGCCGAGTTCGAGCGGGGCCTGGCCGGCGCCACCGACCCGGTGTCGCTGCGCATCGCCTACCGGCGCTGCCTGCTGGCCATAGCCGCCCGCGACGTGTGCGGAACCACCGACGTGGCCGAGGCCGCCGCCGAGCTCGCCGACCTCGCCACCGCCACCCTGCGCGCCGCGCTCGCCATCGCCCGCGCCGAGGCCCCCGCCGACGCCGCCCAGTGCCGGCTCGCGGTGATCGCGATGGGCAAGTGCGGCGGCCATGAGCTCAACTACGTCTCCGACGTCGACGTGATCTTCGTGGCCGAGCCCGCCGACGGCTTCGACGAGGGCAAGGCGATGCAGGCCGCGGGCCGGCTCGCCGCCCACCTCATGCGGATCTGCTCCGAGACCACCGTCGAGGGCGTGATCTGGCCCGTCGACGCCAATCTGCGCCCCGAGGGCCGCAACGGCCCCCTGGTGCGGACGCTCTCCAGCCACCTCGCCTACTACCAGCGCTGGGCCAAGACCTGGGAGTTCCAGGCGCTGCTCAAGGCCCGGCCCGTCGCGGGCGACCCGGAGCTCGGCCGGGCCTATGTCGAGGCCGTCTCCCCCCTGGTGTGGCAGGCCGCCGAGCGGGACAACTTCGTCGCCGACGTGCAGAAGATGCGGCGCCGGGTCGTCGACAACATCCCCGCCGCCCAGGTGGAGCGCGAGCTCAAGCTCGGCCCCGGTGGGCTCCGCGACGTAGAATTCGCCGTCCAGCTCCTGCAGTTGGTGCACGGGCGCAGCGACGCCACCCTGCACAGCGGCACCACCCTGGACGCGCTGGCCGCGCTCGCCGCCGGTGGCTACGTGGGCCGGGCGGACGCCGCCCAACTCGACGCGGCCTACCGGTTCCTGCGGGCCATGGAACACCGCATCCAGCTCTACCGGCTGCGCCGTACCCATCTCGTGCCCGAGGACGAGGCCGATCTGCGCCGCCTGGGCCGCTCACTGGGGCTGCGCACCGAACCCGTCGTCAGCCTCAACAAGGAGTGGAAGCGGCACGCCTCGGTGGTGCGCCGGCTGCACGAGAAGCTGTTCTACCGGCCGCTCCTGGACGCGGTCGCCCAGCTCGCGCCGGGGGAGACCCGGCTCAGCGCCCGCGCGGCCGCCCACCGCCTCGAAGCGCTCGGCTACGCCGACCCGGCGGCCGCCCTGCGCCACCTGGAGGCGCTGTCCTCGGGCGTGAGCCGCAAGGCCGCCATCCAGCGCACCCTGCTGCCGGTCCTGCTCGGCTGGTTCGCGGACTCCGCCGACCCGGACGCCGGGCTCCTCGGCTTCCGCAAGGTGTCCGACGCGCTCGGCAAGACCCCCTGGTACCTGCGGCTGCTGCGCGACGAGGGCGCCGCCGCCGAGAACCTCGCCCGGGTCCTCTCGGCCGGCCGGCTCGCCCCCGACCTGCTGCTTCGCGCCCCCGAGGCCGTGGCCATCCTGGGCGATCCGGACGGCCTCGTGCCGCGCGGCCGGGCCCATCTGGAGCAGGAGGTACTCGCCGCGGTCGGCCGAGCCGAGAGCGCCGAGGGCGCGGTCGCCGCCGCCCGGGGGGTGCGCCGGCGCGAACTCTTCCGCACCGCCGCGGGCGACCTCATCGGCAGTTACGGGACCGAGGACAGCCCCGCCGAGGAGGACCCGGGCGCGCTGGTGGACCGGGTCGGCAACGCGGTCACCGACCTGAACGCGGCCACCATCGCGGGCGCCCTGCGCGCCGCCGTGCGGGCCGAGTGGGGCGAGACCCTGCCCACCCGTTTCACCGTCATCGGCATGGGCCGCTTCGGCGGGCACGAGCTGAGCTACGGCTCGGACGCGGACGTCCTGTTCGTGCACGAACCCCGCGAGGGCGTGGACGAGCAGGAGGCGGCCCGGGCCGCGGGCCGCGTCGTCGCCGAGATGCGCCGCCTCCTCCAACTGCCCACCGCCGACCCGCCGTTGCTGATCGACGCCGATCTGCGGCCGGAGGGGAAGTCGGGTCCGATGGCCCGCACGCTGGGGTCCTACGAGGCGTACTACCGGCGGTGGTCGCTGGTCTGGGAGAGCCAGGCGCTGCTGCGCGCCGAGGTGATGGCGGGCGACGCGGAGCTCGGGGCCCGCTTCATCGAGCTGATCGACCCGCTGCGGTATCCGGTGGGCGGCCTGAATGACGATGCGGTGCGCGAGATCCGCCGCCTCAAGGCGCGCATGGAGTCCGAGCGGATGCCGCGGGGCGCCGACCCCACCCTGCACACCAAGCTGGGCCGCGGCGGCCTCTCGGACGTCGAGTGGACCGTGCAGCTCCTCCAGATGCGGCACGGCTGGGAGCTGCCGGGCCTGCGCACGACGCGGACCAGGACCGCGCTGGCCGCCGCGCACGCCGCCGGGCTCCTCGACGCCGAGGCCGCCTCGATACTGGACGAGGCGTGGGTGCTGGCGACGCGGGTGCGCAACGGGGTCATGCTGGTGCGGGGCCGGGCCGGGGACACCTTTCCCTCCGACGGGCGGGAGCTGGCGGCGGTCGGCCGTTACCTGGGGTACGAGCCGGGGCATGTCGGGGACATGCTGGAGGACTACCGGCGCCTTACGCGCAGGGCGCGGGGGGTTGTGGAGGAGCTGTTCTACGGGGCACACCTGTAACTCCCCATGCCTCCCCGGGGCTCCGCCCCAGACCCCGTATCGCGCCTGAACGGCGCTCGTCCTCAATCGCCGGACGGGCTGAGGTGTCCGAGGCGGGCCCGCACCGACCCGCCAGGGGCGCGGGGAACTGCGCGAGAAGCGGGCACGGTCCGCAGCCGAAAGCCCCTGGGGCTCCGCCCCAGACCCCGTTCGCGCCTGAAGGGCGCTCGTCCTCAATCGCCGGACAGGCTGAGGTGTCCGAGGCGGGCCGGCACCGGTGCCGCCCAGGGGCGCGGGGAACTGCGCGAGAAGCGGGCACGGTCCGCAGCCGGGGGACGCCGGGGCTTCGCCCCAGCCGCGCACGGTCCGCAGCGGGGACGACGGGGCTTCGCCCCAGCCACGGACAGTCCGCAGCCGGGGGCGCCGGGGCTTCGCCCCAGCCGGTCCGGAGCGGGGTTGCTGGGCTTCGCCCCAGGGGGCTTAGGCGCCGGGTGGGCGGGCGGTGCCGGTGCGGGCCGGCGCCGCGCGGCCGGGCACACGCTTCGGGAGGTGGTGGGGGAGGGCGCCGTACCAGGTGCGGGAGACCAGGATGCCGAAGCTCAGGCAGAGCAGGCCGCCCACCGCGTCCAGCCAGAAGTGGTTCGCCGTGGAGACGATCACCACCAGCGTGGCCATGGGGTAGAGCAGGCCCAGGATCTTCGCCCACGGCGCCGACGCGAGCGCGAAGATCGTCAGGCCGCACCAGGTCGACCACCCGATGTGCATGGACGGCATCGCCGCGTACTGGTTCGACATGTTCTTCAGGTCGCCCGAGGCCATCGAGCCCCAGGTGTGGTGCACCAGGACCGTGTCGATGAAGCCGCCGCCGTTCATCAGGCGGGGCGGCGCGAGCGGGACGAAGTAGTAGCCGAGCAGGGCCACGCCCGTCGTCGCGAAGAGTACGAGGCGTGACGCCGCGTAGCGGCCGGGGTGACTACGGAACAGCCACACCAGAACACCGATGGTGACGATGAAGTGCAGTGTGGCGTAGTAGTAGTTCATGCCCACGATGAGCCATGTCACCGAATTCACGGCGTGGTTGACCGACTGCTCCACCGCGATGCCGAGGTGGTGCTCGGCGCTCCAGATCCAGTCGGCGTTCTTGAGCGCCTGCGTCTTCTGCTCGGGCACCGCGTTGCGGACCAGTGAGTACACCCAGTAACTCACCGCGATCAGAAGCACTTCGAACCAGATGCGCGGACGGCGCGGCACGCGCACACCACGCAACCGGGAGGAAAATCCGGTTCGTCCCGGTTCGATGCTGGTGGGTGAGGCCGACGGCTCATTGGTTGGAGCGGCCGTCCGGCCTTCCAGAGTCTTCACGGTCATGTCACCCATAGGAGGAGAGTCTGCCAGACGCACATATCCCCCGCCGATCATCCTCCGGTCGGGTTCGCTCCGCACCTGGTACTCCCTAAGGACGAGGTTTCCCCGTGAGGGTCAGGGCCGGATCCGGGGCCGGACACCCGATGTCGAACCGCGCACGACCAGTTCCGGCATGAAGATGAACTCGCTGTGCGGGGCCGGGGTGCCGCCGACCTCTTCGAGCAGGGCGCGGACCGCGGCCTGGCCCATCGCCGTCACCGGCTTGCGGATCGTGGTGAGGGGTGGATCGGTGAACGCTATCAACGGAGAGTCGTCGAAGCCCACCACGGAGACATCGCCGGGCACATCGAGGCCCGCCTGGCGCGCGGCCCTGATCGCGCCGAGCGCCATCATGTCGCTGGCGCACACCACGGCGGTGCAGCCCTGCGCGATCAGCGCGGTGGCCGCCGCCTGGCCGCCCTCCAGTGTGTACAGGGAGTGCTGGATCAGTGACTCGGCCTCGGCGAGGCTCAGCCCGAACCGGTCCTGCATACCGGCGGTGAAGCCCTCGATCTTGCGCAGCACCGGCACGAAGCGCTTGGGCCCGACCGCGAGCCCGATCCGGGTGTGGCCGAGCGCCGCGAGGTGGGTGACCGCGAGGCGCATCGCGGCGCGGTCGTCGGGCGAGATGAAGGGGGCCCGCACCTTCGGCGAGAACCCGTCGACCAGGACGTACGGGACGTCCTGGGCGCGCAGCTGCTCGTAGCGCTCCATGTCGGCGGTGGTGTCCGCGTGCAGCCCGGAGACGAAGATGATCCCGGAGACGCCCCGGTCCACCAGCATCTCGGTGAGCTCGTCCTCGGTGGACCCGCCGGGGGTCTGGGTGGCGAGCACCGGGGTGTACCCCTGCCGGGTCAGGGACTGGCCGATGACCTGGGCGAGGGCGGGGAAGATCGGGTTTTCCAGTTCCGGCGTTATCAGGCCGACGAGCCCGGCGCTGCGGCGACGCAGCCGTACGGGCCGTTCGTAACCCAGCACGTCGAGTGCGGCCAGCACGGATTCGCGGGTGCCCGCGGCCACACCGGGCTTGCCGTTGAGCACGCGGCTGACTGTGGCTTCGCTGACCCCCGCCTGGGCTGCGATGTCGGCGAGCCGTGCGGTCACGGGATTGGACTGTACCGGTCGCACGTCAGATTGCCCACCAGACCGCGGATTCGGCCGGCAGCAGGGCGTGCTCCGAGCCGAACTCGACGTCCGCGCTGGTGAGCAACGGGCGTCCCTGGAGCGGCAGTTGGACCGCGTGGTCCAGGGTGTTCACGGTGCAGACGAAGCCGGGCCGCGCGAAGGCGAGCACCCCCTCGGGGGCCGGGAGCCAGGTCATCGTGCCGTCGCCGAGGCCCGGCAGTTCGCGGCGCAGGGCGAGGGCCGAGCGGTAGAGCTCCAGGGTGGAGTGCGGGTCGCCGCTCTGGGCGGCGACGCTGAGCCCGCGCCAGGAGTCGGGCTGCGGCAGCCAGGACGCCCCCTCGCCGAACCCGTACGAGGGGCCGTCCGTGGTCCACGGGATCGGGACGCGGCAGCCGTCGCGGAAGCCGTCCTGGCCGGACGCGCGGTGGAAGGCCGGGTCCTGGCGCACCGCGTCGGGCAGCTCGGTGACCTCGGGCAGGCCGAGCTCCTCCCCCTGGTAGAGGTAGGCGGAACCGGGCAGCGCCAGGGTGAACAGGGCCGCGGCGCGGGCCCGGCGCAGGCCCTGTTCGCCGCCGCCGTAGCGGGTCACATGGCGTACGACGTCGTGGTTGGAGAGGACCCAGGTGGTGGGGGCGCCGACCGCGCCGGTCGCGGCGAGCGAGGCGTCGACGGTGGCGCGCATCCGCTCGGCGTCCCAATCGCACGTCAGGAACTGGAAGTTGAAGGCCTGGTGCAGTTCGTCGGGGCGTACGTACAGGGCCAGGCGCTCGGGGGAGGGGGCCCAGGCCTCGGCGACCGCGATGCGCTCGCCGTCGTAGCCGTCGAGCAGGGTGCGCCAGGCGCGGTGGATCTCGTGGACGCCGTCCTGGTCGAAGAAGGGGAGCACCTGGTTGCCGATGAGCTTGGCCTGCTCGCTCGCCCCGATGTCCGGCAGGCCCGGGGCCTTGACCATGCCGTGGGCCACGTCGACGCGGAAGCCGTCCACGCCGAGGTCGAGCCAGAAGCGGAGGACGGAGTCGAACTCGGCGCGCACCGCCGGGTGCTCCCAGTCCAGGTCGGGCTGTTCGGGGGCGAACAGATGCAGATACCAGTCGCCGTCGGGGACCCGCGTCCAGGCGGGGCCGCCGAACACCGACTCCCAGTCGTTGGGCGGGAGCCCGCCGTCGGCGCCCTTGCCACGGTGGAAGTGGTAGCGCTCGCGCTCGGGGCCGCCGGCCAGCGCGGCACGGAACCAGGGGTGCTGGTCGGAGGTGTGGTTGGGGACGATGTCGACGATGACCCGCAGGCCCAGGCGGTGGGCCTCGCGCACCAGGTCGTCCGCGTCGGACAGGGAGCCGAAGAGCGGGTCCACCGTCCGGTAGTCCGCCACGTCGTAGCCGCCGTCGGCCTGCGGGGAGAGGTAGAAGGGGGTGAGCCAGACCGCGTCCGCGCCGAGGTCCCGCAGATGGGGCAGCCGGGCCCGGATGCCGGCCAGGTCGCCGATGCCGTCGCCGTCGCCGTCCGCGAAGGAGCGCACGTACACCTGGTAGATCACCGCGTCCCGCCACCAGCCCGTCGTGGGCCGGGTGGACACCTGGGCGACGGCGGCCGTCGCGAGCTCCTGCGTCATGGGGGGTCCCTCTCGAAAACCTGTGTCTGCGGGATCAACGCCGCTGGGCCCCGAAAAGTAACCGTCCTGCAAGACCTTGCGGGACTCTTGCAGATGCTGTTCGGGTGCCCGTGGATCAGTCATACCGGCTTTGACAAGGCGCACAACGGCAACCGTGCGGACACGCTGATGTAACGATCAGCCGGGCTTGCAGAAATTCTCCGCAAGGTCTTTCGGTCGCCTTTCATCCTTGTTACGTTCCTGGCGATCCGGCGCCGTGATGGAACGGCACCCAGTGAAGGAGTTCAGATGCGACGTGGCATAGCGGCCACCGCGCTCGCGGCGACCCTCGCTCTCGCGGCGACGGCCTGCGGCGGCGGCGACAGTGACGGCGGCAAGGCGGACGGCCCCGTCACCATCACCTGGTGGGACACCTCGAACGCCACGAACGAGGCCCCCACGTACCAGGCGCTGGTCACGGAGTTCGAGAAGGCGAACCCGACGATCAAGGTCAAGTACGTCAACGTCCCCTTCGACCAGGCGCAGAACAAGTTCGACACCGCCGCCGGCGCCAAGGGCGCCCCGGACGTGCTGCGCGCCGAGGTCGGCTGGACCCCGGCCTTCGCGAAGAAGGGCTACTTCCTGCCGCTCGACGGCACCGAGGCCCTCACCGACCAGGCGAAGTTCCAGCCCAACCTGATCAAGCAGGCCCAGTTCGAGGGCAAGACCTACGGTGTCCCGCTGGTCACCGACACCCTCGCCCTGGTCTACAACAAGGCCCTGTTCGCCAAGGCCGGCATCACCAAGGCCCCCGCCACCTGGGAAGAGCTGAAGGCGGACGCCGCCCTGGTCAAGGAGAAGGCCGGCGTCGACGGCTTCTGGAACTCCACCGCCGGCTACTACGCGCAGCCCTTCCTGTACGGCGAGGGCACCGACACCGTGGACGCCGCGGCCAAGAAGGTCACCATCGCAAGTGCGCCCGCCGTCAAGGGACTTGAGACCTGGAAGGGCCTGTTCGACGGGCCCGGCCTGCACAAGGCGGACGTCACCGCCGACGCGTACGCCCACATCCAGGACGCCTTCGTGAACGGCAAGGTCGCGGCGATCGTCCAGGGCCCGTGGGAGATCACCAACTTCTACAAGGGCTCCGCGTTCAAGGACAAGGCCAACCTCGGCATCGCCACCGTCCCGGCCGGGTCCGCGGGCAAGGCCGGCGCCCCGACCGGCGGCCACAACCTGTCCGTGTACGCGGGTTCCGACAAGGCGCACGCGGCCGCCGCGATGAAGTTCGTGAACTTCATGACCTCGGCCAAGAGCCAGGAGTCCATCGCCCTGAAGAACTCCACGCTGCCCACCCGCGAGGACGCCTACACCACCCAGGTCAAGGCCGACCCGGGCATCGCCGGCTTCCAGGGCGTGCTGCCCTCCGCGCGGCCGCGGCCCGAGCTGCCCGAGTACAGCTCGCTGTGGACCCCGATGGACACCACCCTGCCGAAGGTCGCCGACGGCAAGCAGTCCGTCGCCGACGCCACCAAGAGCCTTGAGCAGGACATGGCCAAGCTGGTCCCCGGCTTCACCAAGTGAGCCCCGCCGCCGGGCCGTTCCCCCCGGGGGACGGCCCGGCGGCACGCACGTCCGCCGAACTTCCCGGAAAAGGTGTCGAGATGACCGTTGCCGTCGATGGCGCGGCCCCGAAGAGCGCGTCGAACGCGCGCCGGGGGCCGCTGGAGCGCCTCAGGCGGTCCTGGCAGAAGCACTGGTACGCGTACGCGATGGTCGCGCCGATCGTCGTCGTGCTCGGCGTCCTGGTGCTCTATCCGCTCGTCCAGGGCTTCTACTACACGCTCACCGACGCCAACAGCCTCAACTCGGCGCGCACCATCGGCGCCAACCACATCGCGGCGACCTATGAGTTCGTCGGGATGCACAACTACGCGGACATCCTGTGGGGGCCGACCGCCTGGGACCGGTTCTGGTCGCACTTCATCTGGACGGTGGTGTGGACCGTCGCCTGTGTGGCCCTGCACTACACCATCGGCCTCGCGCTCGCCCTGCTGCTCAACCAGAAGCTGCGTGGGCGCACCTTCTACCGGATGATGCTGATCCTGCCCTGGGCGGTGCCCAGCTTCGTCACCGTCTTCTCCTGGCGCCTGATGCTCAGCGACTCCGGCATCGTCAACACCGTGCTCGGCACGCTCCACCTGCCGCAGCCCGAATGGCTGGAGCAGCCGCACTTCCAGCAGCTCGCCGCGATCCTCGTCAACACCTGGGTCGGCGTCCCCTTCATGATGGTCTCGCTGCTCGGCGGCCTCCAGACGATCCCCGCCGAGTTGTACGAGGCCGCCGAGATGGACGGCGCGAGCTCCTGGCAGCGCTTCCGTCACGTCACCCTGCCGGGCCTGCGCCCGGTCAGCGCCACGGTGGTCCTGCTCGGCATCATCTGGACGTTCAACCAGTTCGTGATCATCTACCTGCTCTTCGGCAACGGCGGCGCCCCCGACGCCCAGATCCTCGTCACCTGGGCCTACCGGCTCGGCTTCGGACAGCAGCCCCGCGACTTCGCCCAGTCCGCCACCTACGGCGTGCTGCTGCTCTCCATCCTCATCGTCTTCTCCTCCGTCTACCGTCGCTGGCTGGCCCGCAATGAACAGGTCTGATGCCCCCATGACCACCAAGGCCGTCTCCCGGGATCACGGCCGGCGCCGCACCGCCGTCCTGTCGCACCTCGCGCTGTGCCTCGCCAGTCTCGTCGCCCTCTTCCCGATCGTGTGGCTCGTCTTCGTCTCGCTCGGGCCGGACAAGGACGACTATCTGCACCCGGGCCGCATCTGGTCCAAGCTGTCCTTCTCCAACTACGCGTTCGTCACCGAGCACACCAAGTTCTTCACCTGGCTCGGCAACACCGCCCTGGTCGCCCTCCTGACCTGCGTCATCGGCGTGATGTTCGCGGCGACCACCGGCTACGCCGTCTCCCGAATGCGGTTTCCCGGCTACAAGAAGCTGATGTGGGTGCTGCTCGTCACCCAGATGTTCCCGATCGCCGTGCTGATCGTGCCGATGTACCAGATCCTCGGCGACCTCGGCCTCATCGACACCTACGGCGGCCTGATCCTCGTGTACTGCTCCACCGCGGTGCCGTACTGCGCGTGGATGCTCAAGGGGTACTTCGACACCATCCCGATCGAGATCGACGAGGCGGGCCGCGTCGACGGCCTCTCCCCGTTCGGCACCTTCTTCCGCCTGATCCTGCCGCTGGCCCGGCCGGGCCTCGCGGTAGCCGCCTTCTACACCTGCCTCACCGCGTGGGGCGAGGTGGCGTTCGCCTCCACCTTCATGCTCGACGACAGCAAGTACACGCTCGCCGTGGGACTTTCCAGCTTCGTCAGCCAGCACGACGCCCAGTGGAACTACATGGCGGCCACCGCCGTACTCATCGCGATCCCGGTCTCCGCCGTCTTCTACCTGGTGCAGAAGCACCTGGTCACCGGCATGACCGCGGGCGCGACCAAGGGCTGAGCCGGGTTCTGCCCCGGCCCCGCACAGCAAAGGCTCGGGGGTTGACCGCCCCCAGACCCCTAAGGACGACATGACCCAGCACTTCACCGCCCCCGACCGCCTCACCGGGAAGACCGGTACGCAGTGGTGGCGGGACGCCGTGATCTACCAGGTCTATCCGCGCAGCTTCGCCGACGGCAACGGCGACGGGATGGGCGACCTCGAAGGCGTCCGCGCCCGGCTGCCCTACCTGCGCGACCTGGGCGTCGACGCCGTCTGGCTCTCGCCCTTCTACGCCTCCCCGCAGGCCGACGCCGGCTACGACGTCGCCGACTACCGGGCCATCGACCCCATGTTCGGCACCCTGCACGACGCCGACGCGCTGATCCGCGACGCGCACGAGCTCGGTCTGCGCATCATCGTCGACCTCGTGCCGAACCACTCCTCCGACCAGCACGAGTGGTTCAAGCGCGCCCTCGCCGAGGGCCCCGGCTCGCCGCTGCGGGCCCGCTACCACTTCCGCCCCGGCAAGGGCGCGGACGGTGAACTGCCGCCCAACGACTGGGAGTCCATCTTCGGCGGCCCCGCCTGGACCCGCACCCAGGACGGCGAGTGGTACCTGCATCTGTTCGCCCCCGAGCAGCCGGACCTCAACTGGGGCCACCCGGCGGTCGCGGACGAGTTCCGCTCCATCCTGCGCTTCTGGCTCGACATGGGCGTGGACGGCTTCCGCATCGACGTCGCCCACGGCCTGGTCAAGGCGCCGGGCCTGCCCGACATCGGCGGCCACGACCAGCTCAAGCTGCTCGGCAACGACGTCATGCCGTTCTTCGACCAGGAGGGCGTGCACGAGATCTACCGCTCCTGGCGCACCATCCTCGACGAGTACGACGGCGAGCGCATCGCCGTCGCCGAGGCGTGGACCCCCACGGTCGAGCGGACCGCCAACTACGTGCGCCCCGACGAGCTGCACCAGGCCTTCAACTTCCAGTATCTGGGCGCCCCTTGGGACGCGGCGGCGCTGCGCGAGGTCATCGACGTGTCGCTCGCCGCGATGCGCCCGGTCGGCGCCCCCGCCACCTGGGTGCTGTCCAATCACGACGTCACCCGGCACGCCACCCGCTTCGCCAACCCGCAGGGCCTGGGCACGCAGTTGCGCACCCCGGGCGACCGCGAGCTCGGCCTGCGCCGGGCCCGCGCCGCCACCCTTCTGATGCTGGCGCTGCCCGGATCGGCCTACGTCTACCAGGGCGAGGAGCTCGGCCTGCCCGACGTCACCGACCTGCCCGACGAGGTGCGCCAGGACCCGTCGTTCTTCCGCGCCGCGGGCCAGGACGGCTTCCGCGACGGCTGCCGCGTCCCGATCCCGTGGACCGTCGAGGGCAGCTCCTACGGCTTCGGCAGCGGCGGAAGCTGGCTGCCGCAGCCCGAGTCGTGGGGCAAGCTCAGCATCGAGGCGCAGAGCGGC
Organism: Streptomyces sp. ASQP_92; assembly: GCF_025399895.1. GTDB lineage: Bacteria > Actinomycetota > Actinomycetes > Streptomycetales > Streptomycetaceae > Streptomyces. The sequence continues at coordinate 884,105 of NZ_JAODUA010000001.1, forward strand.
GACCCGGACTCCACCCTGGAGCTCTACCGCCGCGCCATCGCGACCCGCCGCGCCCACCCCGGCCTCGGTGCCGGGTCCGACGTGCGGTGGCTGGACGCGCCCGAGGGCGTGCTCGCCTTCGCCCGCGACGGCTTCGTGTGCACGGTCAACCTCACGGGCCGCCTGGTGTCGCTGCTGGTGCCCGGCCGGTCCCTGCTGGCCAGCGGCCCCTTCACGGTGGACGGCGACCGGTTCGAGCTGCCCGGCGACACCACGGTGTGGTGGACGGTGTGAGCCATGCCGCGCAGCCGGCCGGGCCGCGCCTCGCGGACATAGCGGCCCAGGCCGCCGTCAGCGAGGCCACCGTCAGCAGGGTGCTCAACGCCAAGCCCGGCGTCGCCGACGCCACCCGCCAGCGGGTGCTCGCGGCGCTCGACGTGCTCGGCTGGGAGCGCCCGGCCCGGCTGCGCCGGCGCAGTGAGGGCCTGATCGGCCTGCTCACCCCGGAGCTGACCAACCCGATCTTCCCCGCCTTCGCCCAGGCGGTGGAGCAGGTGCTCGCGGGACACGGCTACACCCCGGTCCTGTGCACCCAACTCCCGGGCGGGGCAACCGAGGACGAGCTGGTCGAGCAGTTGGAGGAGCGCGGTGTCAACGGCATCGTGTTCCTGTCCGGGCTGCACGCCGACACCTCCACCGACCCGGCCCGCTATCGGGCCCTGGCCGAACGGGGCGTGCCCTACGTCCTGGTCAACGGCTACAACGAGGCGATACGGGGCCCGTTCGTGTCGCCGGACGACCACGCGGCGATGCGCATGGCGGTGGGCCACCTCGCCGACCTCGGCCACACCCGGATCGGCCTGGCGCTCGGCCCGCTGCGGTACGTGCCCTCGCGCCGCAAGTCCGAGGGGTTCACGGCGGCGCTGGGGGAGCGGCTCGGGCTGCGCGAACAGGAGGCCGCGGCCTACATCCGGCCCACCCTCTACAGCGTGGAGGGCGGGCAGGTGGCGGCGGGCGCCCTGCTCGACCAGGGCTGCACCGGCATCGTCTGCGCCAGCGACATGATGGCGCTCGGGGTGGTGCGCGCCGCGCGCGAGCGCGGTCTGGAGGTGCCGGGCGAGGTGTCGGTGGTGGGCTTCGACGACTCCCAGCTCATCGCCTTCACCGACCCGCCCCTGACCACGGTGCGCCAGCCGGTCCAGGCGATGGCGGCGGCCGCGGTCTCGGCCCTCCTGGAGGAAATCGCCGGAACCCCCGTCCAACGAACGGAGTTCGTCTTCCAGCCGGAGCTGGTGGTGCGGGGGTCGACGGCGCGGGCGCGGGGCTGAAGCGCGGGGCGGGCGCTCGGCGGGGATCAGAACGGCTTGGTGGGCAGGTACTTGCCGTCCAGGGTGATCACGGCACGCTCCCCGCCCTCGGGGTCGGCCACCTTCCGCACGTCCAGCCTGAAGTTGATCGCGCTGATGATGCCGTCCCCGAACTCCTCGTGCACCAGTGCCTTCAGCGTGGTGCCGTACACCTGGAGCATCTCGTAGAAGCGGTAGATCGTGGGGTCGGTGGGCACGCCGCCCGGGATCGAGCCGCGGCTCGGGACCGTGGTCAGGAGCGGCGCCGCGTCGTCGTCGAGGCCGAGCAGCTCCGCGACGGCCCGCGCGGAGTCGGCGGGCAGCGCGTGCTGGCCGAGCACGGCCGCGGTGACGAACGCGACCGAGAGGCCCGCCGCGTCGGCGATCTCCTTCCACGACAGGTCCTTGCGGAGCTTCGCCTCGACGGCGGCGATGGCGAGGTCCTGGCGGGCGGTGGTGTCGAACTGGCTCTGGATCATGGGGTAACTCCTATGGTGTGCAGGTGGGTTGAGGGAGGGGGCGGATCAGGGCGTGACGTCCTCGACCGCGCCGGTCGGGATGTCGTAGACCCAGCCGTGCAGGGTCAGCCGCTGCCCGGCCACGGCGCGGGCCACCGAGGGATGTGTGGCCAGGTTCGCCAGCTGGGCCCGTACGTTGCCGCGGACCAGGGCGGCCAGGTCCGCGGTGTCCGAGTGGGCCGGGGCCGCGTCCGCGTGCCGCAGCCACGCGGCGACCGCGGGCGCCGCGCTCAGGTCGTGCCGCTCGGCCAGGGCCGTCATCGCCCCGCATGCCGAGTGGCCGCAGACCACGATGTCGCCGACTCCCAGCACGGCCACGGCGTACTCGATGCTCGCCGCGACGCCGTCCGCACCCGGCGCGTGGGCGGGCACCAGGTTCCCGGCCGTGCGGATGACGAACAGCTCGCCCGGCTCGCTCTGGGTGATCAGTTCGGGCACCACCCGGGCGTCGGAGCAGCCGATGAACAGCGTGGCCGGCCGATGGGTGGTGGCGAGACGGGTGAAGAGGTCCGCCCGGGCGGGAAAGACGCCGCGCCGGAAGCGCTCGACGCCTTCGGCGAGGACGTGCGGGGTGTCTGGCATGAGTGACTGCTCCCTCGGTGTGCTGCCGGGCCGTAGGGCCGACCCGGCGACAACCACCCTGCATGAGCAGCGCCTATAGAGTCCAAGACGTACGTTCCATATCTGCTATAGCTCTCACCTATAGTGGGAGTCATGGCTCCGGAACTGCGTCACCTGCGCTATCTGCTCGCCGTCGCCGAGCAGGGCAGCTTCACCCGCGCCGCCGAGGAGCTGCGGGTCTCCCAGCCCACCCTGTCCCAGCAGGTCAAGCAGCTGGAGCGCACCGTCGGCGTTCAGTTGCTCGACCGCACCGGGCGCTCCGTGCGGCTCACGGACGCGGGGGAGGCCTACGCTCACTACGCGCGCCGCGCCCTGCGGGACCTCGCCGCCGCCGAGCGCGCCGTCCTGGACATCGCCGACCTCTCCCGCGGCACCCTGCGCCTCGCGGTGACCCCGACCTTCACGGCGTACCTCGTCGGCCCGCTCATGGCGGAGCTGCACACGCGCCACCCCGGCATCGCCCTGGACGTACGGGAGTTGGCGCAGGACCGCATCGAGGCGGCGCTGCTCGCCGACGAGCTCGACCTCGGCGTCGCCTTCGCCCGGCCGCATCTGCCCGGGATCCATGCGACGCCCCTCTACACCGAGACCCTCGCTCTCGTCGCCGCCGCCGGTACCGGGCGGGTCGCGCCGCTCGCCGTGCGCGACCTGAGGGAGCGTCAACTTGCCCTGCTGAGCGGCGACTTCGCCACCCGGGGGCACATCGACGCCTACCTCGGGCAGCACCGCGTCACCCCGCGCATCGCCGTCGAGGCCAACTCCGTCCACGCCCTGACGGAGATCGTCCGCCGCACCCCGCTCGCCACCGTCCTGCCGGACGCCGTCACGCACGACCACCCGTACCTCGTGCCCGTTCCGCTCGAACCGTCGCTGCCCGCGCGCACGGTCGTCCTGCTGCGCCGCGACAACGCCTACCGCGGCGCCGCCGCCCGCGCGTTCACCCGGATCGTCGGGGAGCATGTGCGCGAGCGAGGCTACGCGCCCGCCTGATGGCCGCGCCTCTCGGCTCGCAACTGCTTGCAAATTCACCGTCAATCGAGCCGGATTCCGCTCGAACCGTTGACCGGATCCCGCCCTCCCTCCTACGGTCACCTGCTGAGAAGCGCTTGCAATTTTGCAGCAAGAACATTCAGCCGCGTCGGTACGACCGAGGAGCCCCCGGTGATCCCCCTGCGAAGAACGGCGGTCGCCGTCGCGGCCGCCCTGTGTGCGGCGCTCGTCCCCGCCACGGCCGCCACCGCCGCGCCGAAGCCGCCCGCCCCGCCCGGCGACGCGCGCCTGGCCGCCGAGCCGGCCCGGCACGACGCGACGCGCGAGCAGTTCTACTTCGTGCTCCCGGACCGGTTCGCCGACGGCGACAGCTCCAACAACCGCGGCGGGCTTGCCGGTTCGCGCCTGGAGACCGGGTACGACCCCACGGACAAGGGCTTCTACCAGGGCGGCGACCTCAAGGGGATCACCCAGCGGCTCGACTACATCAAGGGCCTCGGCACCACCGCCATCTGGCTCGCCCCGATCTTCAAGAACAAGCCCGTACAGGGCACCGGCAAGGACGCCTCCGCCGGGTACCACGGGTACTGGATCACCGACTTCACCCAGGTCGACCCGCACTTCGGGACCAACGCCGACCTCACCCGGCTGATAGCGGCGGCCCACGCCAAAGGGATGAAGGTCTTCTTCGACGTCATCACCAACCACACCGCCGACACCGTCGACTACGCCGAGCGGCAGTACGGCTACCGGCCCAAGGGCGCCTACCCCTACCTCGACACCAGCGGCCGCCCCTTCGACGACCGTACGGGCGTGAGGAAGGTCGACGTGAACTCCTTCCCCTACACGCCCGTCGTGAAGGAGAAGAAGGTCCCGGCCTGGCTCAACGACCCCACGATGTACCACAACCGGGGCGATTCGACGTTCGCGGGCGAGAGCGCCGAGTACGGCGACTTCTCCGGGCTCGACGACCTGTGGACCGAACGGCCCGAGGTCGTCTCCGGCATGGAGGACATCTACGAGAAGTGGGTCCACGACTTCGCCGTGGACGGCTTCCGCATCGACACCGTCAAACACGTCGACCTGGACTTCTGGACCCAGTGGGCGACCGCGCTCGACGCGTACGCCAAGAAGCGGGGCCGGCCCGGCTTCTTCCTGTTCGGCGAGACCTACTCCGCCGACCCCGCCCTCACCTCCCCGTACGTCACCCGGGGCCGCCTGGACGCCACCCTCGACTTCCCCTTCCAGGACGCGGCCCGCCAGTACGCCTCCCGGGGAGCCCCCGCCGACAAGCTCGCGGCGCTGTTCGCCCAGGACTACCGCTACACCACCGACAAGGCCAACGCCTACGAGCAGGTCACCTTCCTCGGCAACCACGACATGGGCCGCATCGGCGCCTTCCTCAAGCAGGACCACCCCGGGGCGAGCGAGGCGGAACTGCTCCAACGCGACCGGCTGGCAAACGAGTTGATGTTCTTCAGCCGGGGCAACCCGGTGGTCTACTACGGCGACGAGCAGGGCTTCACCGGCGCCGGCGGCGACAAGGACGCCCGCCAGACCCTGTTCGCCTCCCAGGTCCCCGACTACCTCGACGACGACGAGCTGGGCACCGACCGCACCCACGCCTTCGACGCCTACGACCCCACGCACCCGCTCTACCGCGCCATCGCCGACCTGTCCCGCCTGACCCGGGCCAACCCGGCGCTGCGCGACGGCGTCCAGACCGAGCGCTACGCCAAGGACTCCGTCTACGCCTTCTCGCGTACGGACGCCAAGACCCGCACCGAGTACGTGGTGGCCGTGAACAACGCCACCGAGCCGAAGACGGTCACCCTGCCCACGGGTTCGCCCCGCACCAACTACGCCTATTTGTACGGTCGTTCGGGGTCGGTGCGCAGCGACGCGGACGGCGCCGTCCAGGTGACGGTGCCCGCGCTGTCCTCGCTGGTCCTCAAGGCCGCCGCCCCGCTGCCCGTGCCCACCGCCAAGCCGTCGATCACCCTGAAGGCCCCCGCGGCCGGAGCCACCGGCACCGTCGAGATCTCCGCCGACGTCACCGGCGGACCGCTCGACCGGGTCGTCTTCGCCGCGCAGATCGGCAACGGAAAGTGGCAGACGCTCGGCTCCGCCGACCACGCCCCATACCGGGTCACCCAGTACCTGACCGGTCTGGCGGCCGGAACTCCCCTGCGGTACAAGGCGGTTGTGGTCGACGGGCGCGGACGCACCGCGAGCGCGCTCGCCACGACGGCGGCGGGCCCGACGCCCCCGCCCGCCAGGCCCACCGCCGTCGAACGGGACTACGCCGTCGTGCACTACCTCCGTCCGGCCGGCGACTACGACGGCTGGCAACTGAAGTCGGACGGCGAGAGCGCCGCCTTCACCGGCCGCGACGCCTACGGCGCCTTCGCCTGGGTCAAGGTCCCGCAGGGCGCCGGGTCCCTCGCCTACACGATCGCCAGGGGCGAGGGCGCCGACGGACCCCTGCGGACCGTCGACCTCGGCCGCACCGGCGAGGTGTGGGTGGAGCAGGGCAAGGACGGCCAGGCGGACCAGCCGCCCACCGGCGCCCGGCCGCCCCAGGACACCTCCAAGGTGGTGCTGCACTACACGCGGGCCGACGGCGACTACGACGGCTGGGGCCTGCACACCTGGACCGGCGCCGCCTCGCCCACCGACTGGTCCAGGCCGCTGGCGCCGAGCGGCCGCGACGCCTACGGGGTGACCTTCGAGGTGCCCCTGGCCAAGGGCGCGACCTCCCTCAGCTACATCCTGCACAACGGCGACCGCAAGGACCTGCCCGACGACCAGTCCCTGGACCTGGCCACCTGCGGGAACGAGGTGTGGCTGCTGGCCGGACAGCCCAAGTACCTTCTGCCGCAAGCCGGTTCGGGGGTCTCGCTCGACCTCGGGAAGTCCGAGGCGCAGTGGATCGACCGCGACACCGTCGTCTGGAAGGTCAAGGCGACCGGGGCGACCAGCGAGCAGCTCGTGTACGCGCCCGGCGGAGGCATCACGGTCCGGGACGGCGCCCTCTCCGACGAGGGCCAGTGGCTGCGACTCACCCCCGGGGCTCTCAGCGACGCGCAGGAGGCCAGGTTCCCGCACCTGAAGGACTATCCGGCCTTCACCGTGGACGCCCGCGACCGCTCCCGCGTCCGTGAGTCCCTCACCGGGCAGCTCATCGCCACCCAGCGGGCCGCGAACGGGGCGCTGCTGGCCGCGACCGGCGTCCAGACGCAGGGCGTGCTCGACGACCTGTACGCCGCCGGCGCCGCCAAGGCCTCGCTCGGACCGGTCTTCGACCACGGCCGCCCCACCCTGTCCGTGTGGGCGCCGACCGCGCGGCAGGTCTCCCTCGAACTCGACGGGCGCACGCTCGCGATGCGCCGCGACGACGCCTCCGGAGTCTGGTCGGTGACGGGGCCCGCGTCCTGGGCGGGCAAGCCCTACCGGTACGCGGTGCGGGTGTGGGCGCCCAGCGCCCATGGCGTGGTCACCAACCTGGTCACCGACCCCTACTCCACCGCCCTCACCGCCGACTCCGCCCGCAGCCTCGTGGTGGACCTCGCCGACCCGACACTCGCCCCCCGGGGCTGGGCCACGCTGCGCAAGCCGGCCGCGGTGCCGCTGCGGGAGGCCCGGATCCAGGAGCTGCACGTCCGTGACTTCTCCGTCGGTGACCCCACCTCGCACCACCCCGGCCAGTACCTCGCCTTCACCGACACCGGCTCCGACGGCATGAAGCACCTGGCCCGGCTCGCGAAGTCCGGGACCGACTACGTCCATCTGCTGCCGGTCTTCGACATCGCGGGCATCCCGGAGAGGAAGTCCCAACAGGCGACACCAGCCTGCGACTTGAAGGCGTACGCGCCCGACTCGCAGGAGCAACAGGCCTGCGTGGCACGCTCCGCCGCGAAGGACGCGTACAACTGGGGCTACGACCCGCTGCACTACACCGTCCCCGAGGGCTCCTACGCCAGTGACCCGGACGGGACGCGCCGCACGGTCGAGTTCCGGCAGATGGTGCAGGGGCTCAACCAGGCGGGGCTGCGCACCGTGATGGACGTCGTCTACAACCACACCGCGGCGGCCGGGCAGGCCGACCACTCGGTCCTCGACAAGATCGTGCCCGGCTACTACCAGCGGCTCCTGGCCGACGGCAGCGTCGCCAACTCCAGTTGCTGTGCCAACACCGCGCCCGAGAACGCCATGATGGGCAAGCTCGTCGTCGACTCGGTGGTGACCTGGGCCAAGCAGTACAAGGTCGACGGATTCCGCTTCGACCTCATGGGCCACCACCCCAAGGCCAACATCCTCGCCGTGCGGGCGGCGCTCGACGCGCTGACCGTCGCGAAGGACGGCGTCGACGGCAAGAAGATCATCCTGTACGGGGAGGGCTGGAACTTCGGCGAGGTCGCCGACGACGCCCGCTTCACCCAGGCCACCCAGAAGAACATGGCGGGCACCGGCATCGCCACGTTCTCCGACCGGGCCCGCGACGCGGTGCGCGGCGGAGGCCCCTTCGACGCCGACCCGGGCGTCCAGGGCTTCGCCTCGGGCCTGTTCACCGACCCCAACTCCTCGACGGCGAACGGCACACCGGCCGAGCAGAAGGCCCGGCTGCTGCACTACCAGGACCTCCTCAAGGTGGGCCTGAGCGGCAACCTCGCCGCGTACACCTTCACCGACAGCGCGGGCCGCCCGGTCAAGGGCTCCGACGTCGACTACAACGGCGCCCCGGCCGGCTACGCCGCCGCCCCCGGTGACGCGCTCGCCTACGCCGACGCCCACGACAACGAGTCCCTCTACGACGCGCTCGCCTACAAACTGCCCGTCGCCACCCCGGCCGCCGGCCGCTCCCGCATGCAGGTCCTGGCGCTCGCCACCGCCGCGCTCTCCCAGGGCCCGGCCCTGTCCCAGGCCGGCAGCGACCTGCTCCGCTCGAAGTCGCTGGACCGCAACTCCTACGACAGCGGCGACTGGTTCAACGCCGTGCACTGGGACTGCCGGGCGGGCAACGGGTTCGGGCGCGGGCTGCCCACGGCCGCCGACAACCAGGCCAAATGGGCTTACGCGAGGCCCCTGTTGACCGCTCCCTCGCTCACCCCGGGCTGCGCCGAGATCAACGGGACCTCGGCCGCCTACCAGGACCTCCTCGCGATCCGCCGCGGCGAGAGCGCGTTCCGGCTCGCCACCGCCGGGCAGGTCCAGTCGGCGCTGTCGTTCCCGCTGTCGGGGCGCGAGGAGACCCCCGGCGTGATCACCATGCGGCTCGGCCCGCTGGTCGTCGTCTTCAACGCCACCCCAAGGACGCAGGTCCAGCGGGTCGCGTCCCTCGCGGGAGCCGCGTACGCCCTGCACCCGGGGCAGGCGAACGGGGCCGACCCGGTGGTGAAGACGGCCACATACGATCAGGGTTCCGGGAGCTTCACGGTCCCGGGTCGCACCGTTGCGGTCTTCAAGCAACGCTGAACCGATCATTCCAGGTCGCTCGACGAGCGATTTCGGATGTTCCCCACCGCGGGTTCCGTCAGGGACCGCACTGTGGTCCACACTGTGCCCGTGGTGGGGAATCTTCCTGCGGAGAGCACGAGTTTCATCGGTCGGTCGGTCGAACTGGCCACCCTCGACGGCCTCCTCGAACAGCATCGGCTCGTCACCGTCACCGGACCCGGCGGCGTCGGAAAGTCGCGGCTCGCCCTGCGCGCCGCCCGGCGGATCGCACAGCGCCACCCCGACGGCGTCTGGTGGGTGGAACTGTCGCCGCTGCGGGACCGCGCCTTACTCGCCGCCACCGTCGCCGACGCCTTCGACCTCACCGACCAGACCATGCGCACCGCCTGCGAGGCGCTCTGCGCCTGGCTCGCCGACAAGAAGCCGCTCCTGGTCCTCGACACCTGTGAACACCTGATCAGCGCCTGCGGCCATCTGATCGGCGAGCTGCTCCAGACCTCGCCGGGCCTGACCGTCCTGGCCACCAGCAGACAGCCGCTGGGGCGGCCGCAGGAGCAGGTGTTCCCGCTGGAGCCGCTGCCCGTCGCGGACGAGGCGCTGGCCCTGTTCAAGGAACGCGCCACCGAGGCCGCGCCCCACCTCAGCTTCGAGGACCCGGCCCGTGCCGCGGCCGCCGCCGACGTCTGCCGTCGCCTCGACGGGATCCCCCTCGCGCTCGAACTCGCGGGCGCCCGCGTCAAATCGTGGTCGGTCGAACAACTCGCCACCCGGCTCGGCTCCCGCTTCGAGGTGCTCACCGACACCCGGGTCGCGACGGTGGCGCGCCACCAGACGCTGCGCACCGCCATCGGCTGGAGCCACGAGTTGTGCGAACCCCTGGAACGGCTGCTCTGGGCCCGGCTCTCCGTGTTCGCGGGCGACTTCGACCTCGCGGCCGCCCAGGACATCGGCGCGGGCGGCCCCCTGCCCGCCTGCGCCGTCGAACAGGTCCTGGCCGGGCTCGTCGACAAGTCGGTGGTGCGCACCCGGCTCGAACCGTCCGGCCGCTTCGCCCACCGCATGCTCGACACCATCCGCGAGTACGGCCTGCGCTGGCTCGACGAACTCGGCGAGACCCCGGAGGCCGCCGACCGTCACGCCCGCCGCTTCGGACGCATCGCCCGCGAGGCGTCCGCCGCCTGGATGGGGCCCGCCCAACTCGCCTGGTACACCCGCCTGGAGGCCGAGCACGCCGATCTGCGTACCGCCCTCGAACACCTCCTCGCTACCGACCCCGAGGCCGCCCTCGACATGGCGGGCTCGCTCTGGTTCGTCTGGTTCTGCTGCGGCCGCCAGCGCGAGGGGCGGGGCTACCTCCAGCGCGCCCTGGACGGCTGCCCCGGGCCGGGTCCCTACCGGTCCGCCGCCGTGTGGGCGCTCGGCATGTGCACCCTGCTCCAGGGCGACTTCGTCATGGCGCACCGGCTCGGCGAGGAGTGCTTCCGCACCGCCACCGACCCCGAGGAGCGGCTGCGCGCGGCCCACCTCTACGGCTCCAGCATCCTCATGCCGGGCGAGCCCGAGCAGGCCCTCGCCATCCTCGACCCCGCCCTCGCCGAGAACGACCGGTTCACCCCCGGCCGCGCCCTGTGCGCCCTCGCCCGCAGCTACGCGCTGAGCACGCTCGGGCGCCACGCCGAGGCGTCCGCCGAAGCCGTGGTGCTGCGCGACGAGTGCGCCGCACACGGCGAACACTGGATGCGGGCGTTCGCCGACTACATGCTGGCCGCGGGCGCGCTCGCCCTGGACCGGCCCGCCGAGGCAGCCGCCCACGCCCGCGCCATGCTGGCCGGCAAACGCCTGCTGCACGACAGCTTCGGCATCGCGATGGGCCTGGACATGCTGGCCTGCGCGGTCGCCTCCCAGGGCGACGGCGAGGACGGCGCACTGCTCCTGGGGCTGAGCCGCGAATGCTGGCGCACGGTCGGCAAGGAGCAGATGGGTGCGCCGGGGCTGACCGCCGTGCGCCGCCAGGGCGAACGCCGGGCGCGGGCCGCACTCGGCGACGGGGCCTACGACTCGGCGTTCGGCCGGGGTGTGGCCACCGGCCTGGACGACGGGCTCGCGCTGGCCCTCAGGGGCGGCTTCCCGGAGCGAGGGCCTTCTCCATCAGCGTGACCGCGTACGGGCTGCCCCCGCCGTCCGTCTTCGCCGCCTGCTCCCCGACCACCGCGTACCCCAGGCCCTCGTAGTAGCGGATCAGGGCCGCGTTGTCCGAGCGGCAGTCCAGGCGGCACAGCGGGCGGCCCGCCTCGGCGGTCCGCCGCTCGGCGTGGGCCAGCATGGCCCGGCCGGAGCCGCGCGGCGCGGCCGCCCGGTCCACCATCAACCGGTGCACATAGCCGGCCACCGGCGGCTGTTCGCCCCAGGCCGGCTCGTCCCGCCACCACAGTTCGTACGCCCCGACGACGGCGGACCCGGCGCGGGCGAGCCACACCTCGCCCTCCTTCATCCGCAGCCGGAAGTGCTCGGCGTCCTTGCCGCCGGGCTGCCACTGGTCGATGCCGTGGTCCCGCATCCAGCGGGCGGCGCCGTCGTACAGGCCGGTCAGGACGGGGAGGTCACCGTCGCCGGCGAGGTCGAAGAGCAGTTCCGGGGTCATGGAACGATCATGCCGCAGGGCTCAGCCGAGCCGGGGCGAGGGCACCAGGGGGAGCAGGGCGCCGAGCCGGCCCACCAGCTCGCCGAACGGGCCGTCGGCCGGCTCGTCCGCGAGCATGCGCAGCACGATCGCCGCCATCTCCTCGTCCTGGGCGGCGCTCACCGCGGCCAGCGCAGCGAAGTCGTGCACCAGCTGCAACTCCAGCTCATCGCGGGGGATGCGCCGTCCGTCCAGCCAGATCAGCGCCGTCGCCTCGGCGAGCGACACCCACGACCGTACGACCAACTCCAGCCGCGCCGGCGGCTGTTGGACGCCCAGGTGGGACAGGATCTGGAGGTACGCGGCGTCGCGCACCTCGTCGATCATGGCGTTGGCGGTGGAGGAGCCGACGGCCGGGCCGCCCCGCATCAGCGCGGAGAAGCCGGGCCCGTGCTCGTCGACGAAGTCGAAGTAGCGCCCCATCACCCGCAGCAGCCGGGCACCGAGCGGGCCCTCGTGGGGCTCCAGGAAACGACCGGCCAGCTCGTCCGCGGCCCGGCGCAGCGCGGCCTCGTACAGGCTCTGCTTACCGGGGAAGTAGTGGTACACCAGCGGACGGGAGATGCCCGCTGCCGCCGCTATCTCGTCGATGGACACCTCGTCGGGCGAGCGGTGGCTGAACAGTTCGAGGGCGACCCCGATGAGCTGCCGCCTGCGCTCCTCGACGCCCATCCTGCGCCGTACCCCGGTCGTCATGCGAACAGAGTACCTATAGGTCGAGCACCAGCTTCCTGCCGAGGCACCGCGATACACAGATCAGCATCGAGTCGTCGCGTTCCGTGTCCGTGAGCAGTTCGTCCCGGTGGTCGATCTCGCCTTCCAGGACCCGCTGTTGACAGGTTCCGCAGAAGCCCTGCTCGCAGGAGTAGGAAACACCGGGTACCTCCGCGCGCAGCACGGAGAGCAGCGAGCGGTCCGCCGGGACGGCGAGGGTGCGGCCCGAGCGGCGCAGCTCCACCTCGAACCCGGCGCCCGTCGCGGACGCGCCGGGCGCGAACCGCTCCAGGTACGGGATGCGGCCGGGGCCGAGTGCCGCGGTGACCGCCTCCATCAGGGGCTCGGGTCCACAGCAGTAAACGGCGGCTTGCGCAGGGGAGTTGGCGAGGAAGGCGGCGAGGTCCGGCAGCCCCGACTCGTCCTCGGCGACCACGGTGACCCGCCCGCCGAACCGCTCTACCTCGTCGAGAAAGGGCATCGTGGTCCGCGAGCGGCCGCCGTACAGCAGCCGCCACGAGGCGCCGGCGGCCTCAACCGCCGCCAGCATGGGCAGGATCGGGGTGATCCCGATGCCGCCGGCCACGAACACGTACGAGGCGCTCGCCACCAGCGGGAAGCGGTTGCGCGGCCCGCGCGCGGAGAGCTCCACCGCCTCCGTGAGCCGCTCGTGCACCTCCGCCGAACCGCCCCGGCCGCCCTCGACGAGACGGGTGGCGACGGTGTACGAGGTCCGGTCGGCGGGGTCACCGCAGAGCGAGTACTGGCGCACCAGGCCCGACGGCAGCACCAGATCGAGATGCGCGCCCGGCTCCCAGGAGGGCAGCTCGCCCCCGTCCGGCGCCACCAGACGCAGCCGTACGACGCCTTCGGCGGGCTCGGTGCGCTCGCCGACCCTCAGCCTGAGGGCGACGGTGGAACGCCTGCTGCCGCGCCCCGATATGGGGTCCTCCAGGGCGGGCAGCGGCCACAGCGGCGAGACGCCGATGCGGCGGCGCAGCGCCCGCCGGGTGAGCAGCGCGGCCCCCGCGGCCAGGGCGAGGGTGGTGGCACGGCGCATGTCAGCGGCCCCCGCCCGCGCCGGGCGAGGACGCGAGATAGGCCACGGCCTGCGCCGTACTGCCCTCCTGCGAGGGGTGGTAGTCCCGGCTCAGATAGCGCGGGACGGACTTCAGCATGGCGGGGGTGGACGGCAGCATCCCGGCGCGGCCCGCCCGGTAGAACGCCCTCAGGCTCGCCCGGCCGACCGACGGCGTCGGGTCGTTCGCCATGAAGAAGCGGGCCCCGCGCTGCCACAGGAAGGCGAGCGCGGTGAACGCGGTGGCCCAGGTGCGCACCCGGCGCCGGTAGCCGCCGTCGAGGTGCAGGAACAACTCGAAGGCCACCGAGCGGTGCTCGACCTCCTCCGCGCCGTGCCAGCGCAGCAGGTCCAGCATCGTGGGGTCGGCGCCGCACCGGTCCAGGGTCTCGGCGTTGAGGATCCAGTTGCCGAGGAACGCGGTGTAGTGCTCTATCGCCGCGATCGTGGCGACCCGCTCCATCAGCCACCACCGGCGCGCCCGGCCCGGCGGCAGCGTCCGGTCCCCGAGGAGCTTCTCGAAGAGCCAGTCCACCTGCGCGGTGTAGGGCGTCGGGTCGAGGCCGAGCTTCTTCAGATGGGGCAGTACGTCGTCGTGCGCGGCGGAGTGCATCGCCTCCTGGCCGATGAAGCCGATGACGTCCTCGCGCAGCCGGTCGTCCGTGATGAGCGGCAGCACCTGCTTGTACACGTGCACGAACCAGCGCTCACCGGCCGGCAGCAGCAGATGCAGCACATTGATGGTGTGGCCGGTGAACGGGTCGCCCGGTATCCAGTGCAGCGGGGTGTTCTCCCACGCGAACGAGACGTTCCGGGCCTTCAGCTCGATGCGCTCCTCCGCGACCGGAGCGGGCTGCGGCGTATTAGACATGGCGTCAATGTACTGACGGGTACGCCGCAGCGACAGGGGTCCGCACCGGATTGTTCGGGGGAGGGCTCAGCGCAGGGTGTTGATCGGACTCCCGTCCGCGAGCCGCCCGTTGAGCTCGGCGCGCGCCCCCTCCTTGGCCCGTACCGCCAGCAGATTGCCCTTCTCGCTGCCGGTCATCCCGCCGGACAGCGTCACCGACGCCACCTGCGGGCTGCCCGCCGCGAGCACGAACCAGTTCCCGCCGCGCGATTTCCACAGCACCCCGGCCAGCACCCGCGCCTCGCGGGCGCCGCAGGACGCGGTGTTCTCGGCGCGGGCCACGATCGCGCCCGGCGCGAGCCGGGTGGAAGGCGCCTGGAACTGGGCGAACACCCGGCTGCCCGCGCCCCGCCAGGTCTCGGCCCGGGTGCAGATCCAGTCGCCGGTGCCATTGCTCTCGGGCAGCGCCTGCTGGGCGAACCGCCAGTCGTTGACGGAACGCACCCCGTGCGAGCGCACGGTGGGCAGCAGGCACGCGGTGCGCGCCCAGCCCTCGCGCGCCGAGCGGTCCCCGACATCGCGGACGTCCGAGGGCGGGCCCCAGGTCAGCCGGGCCGGAGCCAGCTCGCCGAGGTCGGTCATCAGCCGCACCCCGCTGTCGTCGTGGAACTCCAGGGCGTCCCAGGACGTGCACTGGCGCGCCTGGCTCGGCGAGATGACCGGGCCGGTCACCCCGTTCCCGTCCCGGCGCAGTTCCCGAGCCGAAGCGTCCGGCGTGAGCAGATCGCGTACCGAGACCTCGCGCACCCAGGGCGCCGTCAGATAGCGCACATTGCCGTCGGTGCGGCCCACCACGAGCGCGCTCGCCGAGGTCGCGTCGGCGGCGTCCACCCGCGCGAAGTCGAGCGCGGCCCCGGCGGTGCCCTGGTGCGGCTCGGCGTAGCGGGCCACCCGCAGCCCGTCGTAGAACAACACCACCCTGGCCTGGTCCACATCGCCCGCGAACAGCAGTTGGGGCGCGCCCATCGGCGGACCCGAGGGGGTGCCGGGCGTCGCCGAGACCTGCACGGACTCGCCCGGCCGCGCCCACACCGCGAGCGCCCGCCGCAGCAGCGCCGCGTCGCCGAGCAGATTGCCCCGGGCCGGCCACACCGAGAAGTCGGTCCGGGTCGCGGTCGTCCACGCCGTGGGCTCGACCCGCAGCAGCCGGCCGGGGTCGAGCGCGGCCAGGGCCGCCGGGTTCTGCGCGGAGGCCGGCGCGGCCGCGCCGTTCGGCCCCCAGCCGTCGCCGGGCAGACCGATGAGCGCCCCGCACACCACGAGCGCCGCCACGGCGGCGAGCGCGGCCCGGCCGTGCTGGCGGCGGCGCATCAGATCGGTGGGCCGCGCCTGGAGCGAGCAGGGGTCGAACTCGGCGGACTCCAGCAGCGCCGAGCGCGGCTCGGCCTCGCCGGCCTCGGTGAGGGCGCGGCGCGCGTGGTCGACCCCGGCGGCGGTCAGCTCCGCGCACACCGCCTCGTCGCCGAGCCGTTCGAGGCCGCGCAGCACATAGGCCGCGCGGGCGGGCCCGGACAGGGCGGATAGGTGCTGGTCCAGGGCGAGTTCATCGGCGCCGCCCGAGCGCGGGAACAGCCTCAGGCCCCAGACCTGCGGCAGCAGCGGCGGGAACTGGGCCCGCTTGGGCCAGGCCCTGCGCCGCAGCGGAAGCCCCGCTTCGAGTGCCTGGCGCACCACCCGCCGCCGGACGTACACATACCCCGGATCCACGCCCGCGTCGGCCCGCCGGGCCCCCGGGATCAGCCCTCCGGCGGAGGCGTCACCGGAGCCGCCGCGGCCGCGCGGCAGCGAGCGCTGCACGATGGCGTGCGCGGTCAGCACCCGGCGGTTGCGCCCGAGGGAGGGCGGCAGCACGAGGTAGGCGAGCCGCACCAGCCGCGGGTAGTGCTCGACGAGCGCGGCCTCGGCCTGCTCGACGCCGACGGAGGGGGCGGGTGGGTTGAGGATGTCCTGCTCTGGGGCCACGTTCAGCAAAACGAGCGAATGTGGAGATGGTCACCCCGGGCCCAACCAGCGCACGCCACCCGGGAGTTGACGCCGGTGCGGGGTGGTCACGCGATGAGCCGTTCGCGCAGCCGGGACACCGCCTCGTCCGGCACCCCGAGCCCCTCGCGGACGTACTTCTCCATCGAGCCGTACCGCGACGCGACCTCGTCAAGCGCCGCCCCCAGGTACTGCGGCACCACGCCGATGACGGCGAGCGCGATCTCGGGGTCGCCGCCCTGGGCGACGAAGCCCTCGATGAGCGGGGCGAAGGCCTCGCGCACCGCCGGGTTGACCGACAGGTACTCGCGCTCGACGGTCTCCTCGTCGGCGCCGAGCAGGGTCAGGATCACCGTGGCCGCCCAGCCGGTGCGGTCCTTGCCCGCCGTGCAGTGGAAGAGGAGCGGCACCGCGTCGTCGGCGGCCAGCTCCGTCAGGAGCGTGCGGTAGGCGGCGCGGGCGGAGCCGGAGGAGACGAGCGCGCGGTAGGTGTCGGCGAACAGCGCCTGAGCGCGGCCGCCGCCCAGGTGCCTCTCGGCCAGGACCGGGTCGGATAGGATGTGCTTGAGCTGGGCCGCGGCGGGCGCCCCGGCGGCCGAGATCGTGTCCGCGAGCGCGTCGGCGACCAGCAGGCGGGCCCCGGCCGGCACCCGGTCCGGATGGTCGGCGCGCTCCGCGTCGGTGCGCAGGTCCAGGATCGTCCGCAGCCCGAGCGAGGCCACCGCGGGGTCGGCGGCCGGGTCCATGCGGTCGAGCTGGCCGGCCCGGAAGACCAGGCCCGGGCGGACGCTGCGGCCTCCGGAGAGCGGGGCGGAGCCGAGGTCACGCAGATTGGCGATGGTGGTGGCGGGGATCGCGATCATGTACGGGTGGCTCCTGAGCGGGGGAAATCTACCGGTTTCCTCCCGAACGGTAGTCCACGGCCCGCGCCACCCCGAGGCCGAGCCCCAGGGCCGCGTAGTGTCCCGCGTCCGTGAAGCCGCGCCCGGCCCCGAGCAGGGGCTTCACGGTGAGCGCGAGCAGGGCCGCGCGGGCGCCGGTGCGCAGGGCGCCGCGCGGGAGCGTTGAGGTCAGCGCCCCGAGGGTGGCGTAGAAGCCGTAGCTGCCGCCCACGTCCAGGGCGGAGCGGGTGGCCGCCGAGGGGCGGCCCGCGCGCAGGCCCCCGTACACCAGGAGGGTGGCCCCTCCATGGCCGAGCGCGAAGACCCCGGCCGCCCACCAGGCCCCGTGCGCGTACTCCGCGTAGCCCAGCACGGCGAGCAGGAGCAGTGCGTAGGGCAGCTCCATGGGCTCCTCGACGAGCAGCGCGCTGGTGGCCAGCGTCGCGTGGCGGCCGGCGCTCAAGTTGTCCACGTTGGTGGAGCACGAGCGCAGCAGGTCCCGGCGGGCCGCGTCGTCGAGCAGCCGCCGGCTCGCGTACGCGATCAGCTGGACGCCGCCCACATACAGCGGCGCGAGGGTGGGGACACGCATGTGTCCATGATCGGGCATCGGGGGCCCGGCCGCCCGGCGGCGTACGAAATATCGCCAAGTCGCTTTGTTCATAAGGGAGTTGGGGGCAGGATGGGGTGATGCGAAACCATGCACGAGTGGTCCTTGGGGCGGTTGTGGCACTCGCCGTGCTGACCGGGTGCGACGCGTCGTCGCCGAAGCCTTCGAAGACCGCGGGCGGAACCCTGGAGGAGCTGGCCGCCCGCGCCGACTGCCGGCCGGTCCTCTCGACGGACTCGGCCGAGCTGCGCCGGGCCAACTGCACGACGGCGGACGGCCGTTATGTGCTGGCCACCTTCGCCACCGACCGCGGCCAGCGGGAGTGGATCAACGAGGCGAAGGACTACGGCGGCGCCTATCTGGTGGGCCGCAAGTGGGTGGCGGTGGGCGAGCAGTCGGTGGTCACGGCACTGCGCGGCCGACTCGGTGGCAGTGTCGAGACCGGGACCATGCATTCCGGACACTGACCGGGTCGGCCGCGCGGCGGCAGATGCCTCCTCGCGCCCTGGCGCGGGGGCTCAGGCGCAGGAGCGCCCCGAATTGACGCAGTCCACCACCTTCCCCATCAGCGCGTCGCTGAAGACGTCGATGAAGTCACCGTGATCGGTGACGGGCTTGTGGAGCTGCTCGGGGAACGAGTCCACCGCGAAGGCGCCGGCCTTGGCGGGCAGGTCGTAGACGATGCGCTGCACGAGCTGGGGAATCGCCTTGAATCCCGCCGGACAGGCACCCGACTTGTCGGCGAAGGCGACATGGGTGCGGTGATTGGCGCTGTCGATGTTCTTTCCGTCCCAGCAACTCTGGAAATTGAAGGTGCGGACCACTTTGCTGCCCTGGGGGCACAGCGGGTATTTGTCCTTGAGCTGGCGGTTCTCGAATCCGGTGCAGCTCCAGGAGGCATTGGCATTGGCGTCGCCATTGGTGAACGCCTTCGCGTCGCCGGTGATGATCCGCAGGAACCGGGGCATCGCGGTGACCTTGCCCACCGGGCTGCCGACGAACCGGATCGTCGCCTGCGCCGGGGTCTGGATCTTTCCGACGTTCTTGTCCTTGCCGCCGCCCTTGGCCTTGGCGTCCACGTCGTTGCCCTGGCCGAGAAGGCGGACGACCGGCCAGTAATAGGTGGACTTGTCGCCCTGGTTGCGGCAACTCGTCTTTCCCCGGGCCAGATCGTTGTCACTGGCGAAGGCGTCCGTCGCCTGGTTTCCGACGTAGTCGTGCATATGGTGGGCGCCATTTCCCACACCCGGCGCGACGATCACGTTGTCGGGGTTGCGTTTGCCGTTCTCGTTGCGCCCGCAGTCGCTGGTGAAGCTCCCGGTGGAGGCGCCGCGCCGGGCGGGCGGGGCGGCGACGTTCGGGCGCACGGACCGGATGTCGACGAAGTCGCGGCGGGAGAGACCGGAGGCGGAGGCGGCGAACGACTGGACGCCGACATCCTCGCCCTGACCGTTCCCCTGCCCGTCCTGGCCGCCTTGAGCGTCCTGCCCGTCCTGCCCGTTCTGGCCGTCCTGCGCACCGGACGACGGGTCGTCGGCGGCCCGCATCGTGCAGGGCGCGAGGCCCTTGCCGTTGAGGTCGCGCTGCCCGGTGGCGTCCGCGATGCGCCCGATGGAATCGGTGCGCTGCTCTTTCAGCGGGGCGAGCACCATCGAGTCCGCGAGGCGGGGATCGCGCTGGATCCGGTCCTTGTTGTCGGCGAACGTCGTATACGCGTCAGTGATCTGGGTATCGAGGTCGGCCAGCTGGCGGTCGACCCGCGACTTCGCGGAATCGGGCACGGTGGACAGGGAATTACCGACGTCCGGACAGTCGATGGTCGACACCATGCGCATCTGCGCCATGTCGTGCCCGGACGACCCGTGGCCGCCCCCGCCGCCCTCACTGGCGGACGCGTAGAAATTGACCGCGGCGAGCCCGCCTCCCCCCAGGATGAGCGCGGCCGCGGCCAGCGTCATCCGGCGGGGAAGGGTCGAGCGTTTTCGGGGTGAGCGTGCGATGCGTCCCATGGAACTCCTTCGCTTGAAGCGCGCAGTTCCATACGCAAGTGAGGGGTGGGGCGTTCAACGGCTCCGGAGATTAACGGGAGTTGACACCCGCCCCGACGGCTCAGCGCGCCCGCTTCACCGCACGCAGCACCACGAACTTCGGGTCGGACGCCATGACGTCGCAGGCGCCGAACATCCGGCGGAGCTTCTCGTGGTAGCCGAGGTGGCGGTTGCCGACCACCCACAGCTCACCGCCCTCGCGCAGCGCGGCGCGGGCGTCGGCGAACATCCGCGAGGAGGTGCGGTCCGTCGTCGCCTGGTGGGTGTGGAACGGCGGGTTGTTCAGGACCAGGTCGGCGCTCTCGGGCGGGAAGTCGGCCAGGCCGTCGCCGAGCCGGAACTCCGCCTCGCGGTCGGGCCCCGCGCACATCCGGAAGGTGGCCTCGGCCGACGCCATCGCCGGGTGCGACTCGTCGACGAAGGTGACCCGCGCCTCCGGGTTGGCCAGCGCCGCGGCCGTCCCCACGATCCCGTTGCCGCAGCCCAGGTCCACCACGTGGTCCGGGCCGGTGCGCTCGGGCAGGTGCTGGAGCAGGAAGCGGGTCCCGATGTCGAGGCGGTCGGCGCAGAACACCCCGGCGTGATTGGTGACGGCGAGCCCGGACGCGGGGCCGATGCCCAGCTCCAGGGAGTACGTCAGCGGCCACGGGTTGCGGGGCCTGGCGAGCTCCGGATCCACGGTGGTGAAGATCAGCCGTGCCTTCTTCTCGGCCAGCGAGGTCTTCGTCGGGCCCAGGATCCGCTCGAACAGGTCCAGCGTCGAGGTGTGGATCTCCTTGACCATCCCGGCGCCGACCACGACCGTGCCCGCGTGCAGCGAGGGCGCGATCCGCAGCAGCTGGTCCTCCAGGAGCCCGAGGCTCTTGGGCACCCGTACGAGCAGCACGTCGACGCGCTCGGGCACCTCGTCCCGGGTCGACAGCAGGCGTACGGAATCCGGCGCGCGGCCCGCCCGCGCCAGGTTGGCCCGGGTCGCCTCCTGGGCCAGGAACGAGTCGCTGATCTGTACGGGGTGGTGCTCGGCAAGGGCCGTGGTGAGCGCGCCCCAGCGGTCGCCGGTGACGACGACGGTCCCCGACAGGTCCAGGTCCCCGATGGTGGCGAGGTGGCGCAGCAGATACTCGTCGGCGGCGTCCCAGGCCCGCAGCGGGTCGCGGGGGTCTTCGGGGAATCGGGTCAGTTCGTGCTCGCCCCAAGGCGTGATCATGCGGTTCATTGTCCGCCAGGCTAACCCGGATCGGCCGGCCGTCCCCGCCGCGGCGGCCGGGCGGGTCCGCCTCAGCCGCGGTCGAGGTAGGCGAGCACCGCGAGCACCCGGCGATTGTCGTCGTCGGAGACCGGCAGGCCCAGCTTCGCGAAGATGTTGGAGGTGTGCTTGGCGATGGCCCGCTCGGTGACGACGAGCCGCTCGGCTATCGCCGCGTTGGAGCGGCCCTGCGCCATCAGCTCCATCACCTCCAGCTCGCGCGGGGTGAGCTTGCCGAGCGGCTTGTCCTGCGCCTTGCGGGAGAGCAGCTGCTGGATCACCTGGGGGTCCATCGCGGTGCCGCCGGCGGCCACCCGGCGTACCGCGTCCACGAACTGCGCCGCGTCGAACACCCGGTCCTTGAGCAGATAGCCGACGCCGCCGGTGCCGTCCGCCAGGAGCTCGCGCGCGTAGAGCTGCTCCACGTGCTGGGACAGGACCAGGACCGGCAGGCCGGGCCGGGCCCGGCGGGCGGCGAGCGCGCACTGGAGGCCCTCGTCGGTGTGCGACGGCGGGAGCCGGACATCGACGATCGCGACGTCCGGCTCCAGGTCGGCCAGCGCCCGGGTCAGCTCGGGCCCGCTCTCCACGGCGGCGACGATCTCGAAGTCGAACGCCTCCAGCATCCTGACGAGGCCGTCGCGCAGCAGGAACAGGTCTTCGGCTAGGACAACGCGCAAGGGATCTCCAGGGTGACCAGAGTGGGGCCGCCCGCGGGGCTGCTGACGGCGAGCACGCCGTCGAATGTACCGAGCCGCCGCTCGACCCCGTTCAGGCCGCCGCCCGCCCCCGAGGCGGCCCCGCCCCTGCCGTTGTCGCCGACGGAGACGCGCAGCGCGCCCGCCGCGTACGACAGGTCGACCCAGATGCTGTCCGCCGCCGCGTGCTTGACGGCGTTGGTGAGCACCTCGCTGACCGCGAAGTAAGCCGCCGACTCCACCGGCGCCTCGGCGCGGGCCCGCTCCGGCAGATCCACCGAGACCTCCGTGGGCACCGGCAGCCGCAGCGCCAACGCCCTGATGGCGTCGGCCAGTCCACGCTCGGCGAGGACCGGCGGGTGGATGCCGCGCACCAGGTCGCGCAGCTCGGTCAGCGCCTCGGCGGACGAGGCGCGGGCCATCGCGAGGAGCTTCTTGGCCTGCGCCGGGTCCGTCTCGACGAGCGCCTCGATGGTGCCCAGGTTCATCCCCATCGCGACGAGCCGCGCTTGCGCTCCGTCGTGCAAGTCCCGCTCGATGCGCCGCAGTTCGGCCGCCGAGGTGTCCACGGCGTCGTGCCGGGTCTCGGTGAGGCGGTCGACGCGCTGGGCCAGTTCGGCCTCGCGGGAGGGGGCGAGCACCGCGGCGGCGAGCCTGAAGTGGGCGCGCAGCAGGGCCGGGTTGACGAACAGGCCGAGCGCGAACATCGCGGTGCCGAGCGCGGCGGCCGCGAACGCGCTCGCCTGGCTGGTGACGTGGATGAACAGGAACCAGTCGCCGCCCGCGTCCGCGATCGGCCGCCACACCCCGAGCGCGAGCACCCAGCCGTAGCCGAGGTAGGCGAGCAGGGTCCCCGGCAGGAGCGCGAGCACGGCGCCCGCGGTCATGTCCACTAGGAGCCAGCGCAGATCGTGCCAGGTCGCCGGGGACCGCAGCAGCGCCGCGCACCGCTGGACCGCGCCCATCCAGCCGGGGCGGCAGGGCACCGGGGGGTAGGCGGAGCCGATCCGCACCCCGCTCCACTGCGCGGCGAGCCTGCGCCGGATGTCGGCGTGCGCGCGCACCCTGCCGAGGACGGCAGGTGTGGTCACCACCCCGATGCCGAGCGGGATGAGGCCGATCGAGACCACGGCGAGGACGAACAGGACGATCGAGGCGGTCAGCGCGCTCAGTGCCACCGCGACGCCCCGCGCCCCCGCCGCCAGTCCCTCGCGTGCCCTGCTCGCGTTCATCGTGTCCCCGTCTCCCTCGCCCGTGCTGCCGGACCTCAGTGTCGCCGAGCCCCGGACCCCGGGTCACGGGGTCCGGCCCCCGGGCGGGGGGTGTAGCTGGCGACACCCCGGTGGCCGGTACGGGCGGGGGGAGCGGCCCGGCGAGCACCGTCGAGGGGATCAGGGGGCGTACTTGTAGCCCACCCGGCGCACGGTCTGGATGGCCCCGCGGTGTTCGGCGCCCATCTTGCGGCGCAGCCGGGCCACATGGACGTCCACGGTGCGGCCGTCGCCGACGTGCCCGTAGCCCCACACCGTGGTCACGAGCTGGTCGCGGGTGTGCACCCGGTGCGGATGCGCCACCAGGTGGGCGAGGAGCTCGAACTCCAGGTAGGTGAGGTCGAGTTGGCGCCCGTGCACCGAGGCGATCCGGCGTGCCCCGTCGATCCGTACCAGGGCGTCACCGCCGGTGCCGGGCTCGACCGGCACGGGCGTCAGGGACTCGGGGGCCGCCGCCAGGACCGGGGGCTGGTGGTCGGCCGGGACCAGCACCAGATAGCCGACCATCGGGGGCCGCCCCGGCAGCGCGGGCAGGGTGTGCTGGGGGGCGGGCAGCCAGGTGGCGCCCGGCGGAAGGAAGTCGAGGACCTGGGCGGCGGCCGGCTGGGCCACCTCGTCGCGGTCCACGGCCCGCAGTCGGTGCCGGCCCCGGGGGAGAGGGGCGGGGGCGTCGGAGGGCTGGAGGGTACGGGTGTTCGCCATGAGGGGTCAGCTCTTTCGCGCGGAGAGTCGTCGGCAGGGGACGTACGTCGTTGCGCGCGGGCCGAAGGCCTGGAGGGGATCGAGGCGTTAGAGGGCCGGCGCGTTCCTCGCGCGGCAACACACCCGGTCGAAGTCGTGGTCCTGACGCGACGGCCAGAACGGCTCGAGGTCGGTGCGACCTGTCGAGGTGCTCGGGGCGCTGGTCATGCCCCCATTCAACCAGACGAGGGGCCCGGCGCAGCAGCCCCCTCCCACGGACTGATACGGGCCGGGGGCACAGCGTGACCGGAATCGGTCGCTCCGAAACGCGGCCCGGAACGCCGAGGGGCGCCCACCGGTCAACGGCGGGCGCCCTGGCGGCACTTGGGGCAGCTGCTCAGACCTGGCCGGCCTTCTCCAGGCCGGTGCAGCAGGTGTCGACGATGAGCCGGGTCACCACATACGGGTCGACGTTGGCGTTCGGGCGGCGGTCCTCGATGTAGCCCTTGCGGTCCACCTCGACCTGCCATGGGATGCGGACCGAGGCGCCGCGGTCCGAGACGCCGTACTTGTACTGGTCCCACGGGGCCGTCTCGTGCAGACCCGTCAGCCGGTCGTCGATGCCGGCGCCGTAGTTCTTGACGTGGTCCATCGGCTTGGAGCCCTCGCCGAGCGCCTCGCACGCGGTGATGATCGCGTCGTACCCCTCGCGCATCGCCCTGGTGGAGAAGTTGGTGTGCGCGCCCGCGCCGTTCCAGTCGCCCTTGACCGGCTTCGGGTCGAGGGTGGCCGAGACGTTGAAGTCCTCGGCGGTGCGGTACAGGAGCCAGCGCGCGATCCACAGCTGGTCGGAGACCTCCAGCGGGGAGAGCGGGCCGACCTGGAACTCCCACTGGCCGGGCATCACTTCGGCGTTGATGCCGGAGATGCCGAGGCCCGCGGCGAGGCAGTGGTCGAGGTGGTTCTCGACGATCTGGCGGCCGAAGATCTCGTCCGCGCCGACGCCGCAGTAGTAGCCGCCCTGCGCGGCGGGGAAACCGCCCACGGGGAAGCCGAGCGGGCGGGCGCCGTCGAAGAAGGTGTACTCCTGCTCGATGCCGAAGATCGGCTCCTGGTCCGCGAACCGCTCCGCGAACGGACGCAGCAGCGCGCGCGTGTTGGACTCGTGGGCGCTGCCGTCGATGTTCAGGACCTCGCACAGCACCAGGATGTCGTCGCCGCCGCGGATCGGGTCCGGGTAGGAGGCGACGGGCTTCAGGACGCGGTCCGAGGCGTGGCCCTCGGCCTGGTTGGTGCTGGAGCCGTCGAAGCCCCAGATCGGCAGCTCGGCGACGGCGACGGGCGACCCGGCCATGATCTTCGTCTTGGAACGGAGCTTGGCGGTCGGCTCGGTGCCGTCGATCCAGATGTACTCGGCCTTGTACGTCACGGAAGCCATCCTTTGCGGGAGCTGCGGGTTGCCTGCGCGCTGCCACGCTGCGGCGCTGCTGTATGCCCGGAGCCTCACACCCCGAAATTTCCCGGCCGTTGCCCGTTTGTGAACCCGGTGTTACCTGACGGGGCGAAGGGCCGCCCGGAGCCCGCCCGCTCTGCGGTTCCTCCGATAGCGGCGCCCGGGGCCTCGGCGCTTCGTCCCAGAAGGCGGCCCGCCCACCGCTCACGACACCGCCGCGTCCGGCTCGTATACCGCGACAGTCGGCCGCTCTTCGCGCGGTGCCGGTCGCCCGGGGCAGACTGGACGCCATGAACGACACCGCCGCCCCCGCTCGCATCGGCCTCCTCGGCACCGGCCCCTGGGCCGCCGCCACCCACGCCCCGGCGCTCGCCGCGCACCCCGGCGTCGACTTCGTGGGGGTGTGGGGGCGCCGGCCCGAGGCGGCGGCCGTGATCGCGCGCGAGCACGGGGTGGCGGTGTACGAGGACGCGGACGCCCTGTTCGCGGAGTGCGACGCCGTCGCCTTCGCGCTGCCGCCGGACGTCCAGGCCCCGCTGGCCGTGCGCGCCGCGGCCGCGGGCTGCCATCTGCTCCTGGACAAGCCGGTCGCCACGGACGTGGCGAGCGCCCGTGCGCTGGCCGACGCCGCCGAGCGGGCCCGGGTCGCCTCCGTCGTGTTCCTCACGCTGCGGTTCGCGCCGGAGACCGCCGCGTGGGTGGCCCAACAGGCCGCCGAGGACGGCTGGTTCACCGGACGGGCCCAGTGGTACGCGGCCCTGTTCGCGCCGGGCGCCGAGCACAGCCCCTACGCCGCCTCGCCCTGGCGCGGCGAGAAGGGCGCGCTGTGGGATGTCGGCCCGCACGCCCTGGCCGTGCTGTCCGGGGTGCTCGGCGAGGTGACGGGGCTGACGGCCGCGGCCGGGTCCGGCGACACCGCGCACCTGGTCCTGCGGCACGCCTCGGGCGCCTCCAGCACCGCCGACCTCAGCTTCACCGCGCCGCCGGCCGCCGCGGGCGTCGAGGTGTCGCTGCTCGGGGCGCGGGGCGCCACCGCAATGCCCGAATGGGACGGCGCGCTGGGCGCGTTCGCCGCCGCGATCGACGCCCTCCTCGACGCGGCCCGCACCGGGGTGCCGCACCCCTGCGACGTACGGTTCGGGGCGCGGGTCACCGAGCTGCTGGCCGACGCCGAGGCCCAACTCGGCCGCGCGTCGCGTACGGGGGCGTAGCGGGACAAGCCCGTGTACGAGCCCGGCGGGACAGCCCGGCGCGTACCGGGCTCAGCGGGACAGGGCGTCGCGTACCGGGCTCAGCGGGACAGGGCGTCGCGTACGGCCTCGTCGGTGCGGCCCACCACGGCCGTGCCGTCGTCCGCCGTGATGATGGGGCGCTGGATCAGCTTGGGGTGTTCGGCAAGGGCCGTCACCCAGCGCTCGCGGGAATCCGCGTCGCGCGGCCAGTCCTTGAGGCCGAGCTCCTTGGCGGCGGCCTCCTGGGTGCGGGTGATGTCCCACGGTTCGAGGCCGAGCCGGCCGAGCACGGCCCGGATCTCGTCGGGCGAGGGCACGTCTTCGAGGTAGCGGCGCACCGTGTAGTCGGCGCCCTCGGCGTCCAGCAGGTCCACCGCGCTGCGGCACTTCGAGCAGGCCGGGTTGATCCAGATCTCCATGCCGCAAGGTTACCCGCGAAGGACCCTCAAAGCCCCGCTGGCCAGGGCCGATTGTCAGTGCCCCGCAGTAAAATCGAGGGAGTAAGTGAGGGTCCCCGACCGCCCAGGAGGATGCCCATGACCGCTGCCGTACTCACCTCGCAACGCCCGAAACAGCTGTCCCTCCAGCCCCTGCACAAGGTGCCGCTGCCCGCGGGTCGCCCGCGGGTGTGGTACGAGTCCCACAACCGGCGCCTGAAGGCCATGCGCCTGGCCATCGCGCTGCTCGACACCGGCGTCTACCGCCCCGAGCAGGCGCCCGACCGCGCGATACGCACCATGGCGGCGCTCATCGGGGTGCACCCTCCCTCGGAGGCCACCTGCCGCATGGTGCGCGCGCTGATCTACGACGGCCGCTGACGCACGACGGCCGCTGATGCACGACGGCCGCTGAAACATGACGGCCGTTGATCTGCGACGGCCGCTGAAACACGACGGCCGTTGATGTACGACGGCCAATTGATCCACGACGGGGCCGCCCGCCCGGATCGTGCCGCGCGGCGACATCGCGGACTCGATCCGGGCCGGGTGCGGCCGCGGTGATTCGGGCCGGGCGCGGCTGGAGGCGGGAACAGCCCCAACTCCCGCCTCACACCGGCACGTTCGCCGCGCACTCGTCGAGGAGCCGCGCCGTCGCCTCGTCGACCACCCGATAGCGCACCACCCGCCCCTCCTTCTCGCCGGCGACCGCTCCGGCCGCCCGCAGCAGCCGAAGCGCCTGCGAGACGGCGGGGTCGCGCATGCCCGTCGCCACGGCGAGGTCGGAGACGGCCAGCGGGCCCGCCCGGTGCAGGGCGAGGAGCAGGGCGAGCCGGTTGGCGTCGGCGAGCAGCGAGAACCGGTCGGCCCAGGCCCGCACCCGGTCCGGGTCACCGATGGCCGCGACGGCGTCGCAGACCCGGTGGCCGTCGATGATGCGGTGGCCGGCGCGGTCGGCGGGAACGAGATGCATGCCCGCATCCTCCCAGGGGCGCGCCGCCCGGGCATGTGTGATCTTCGATACCTGCACAGCTGTGCAGCTGTGCGGGCAACTGGTCAGCGTCTAGGGTGACCTGGCCGTGGTGTTCGGGAAGACCGGTGCGAAACCGGAGCGGCCCTCGCCACTGTGATCGGGTTCTCCGGCTTCGGAGAGCCGCCGTCCCCTCGCGTCGCCACTGGCCAGGATCCACCTGCCCGGGAAGGCCGGGACCAAGGCACCCACCCGTCAGCCAGGAGACCGGCCGCGGCATCTCACGAAGTGATCCACGAGGTGCTGGAGCGTGACCCGTATGACCCTGCCCGTCCGCACGTCCCCCGATGCGGGCGTCCCCGTGGCGCCCTCCTTCCGCTGGCGGCGCGAGGACACCGTGCGCACCGCCGTCCTCCTCGCGGTGATAGCCGCCCTCCATGTCGTCGCCTTCGGCGTCCTGTTCCTGCTCGTGGCCCCCGAGCACTACGCCGTCGGCACCAAGACGTACGGCGTGGGCCTCGGCATCACCGCGTACACGCTCGGCATGCGGCACGCCTTCGACGCCGACCACATCGCGGCCATCGACAACACCACCCGCAAGCTGATGGCGGACGGCAAGCGGCCGGTCTCCGTCGGCTTCTGGTTCGCGCTCGGCCACTCCAGCGTCGTGGTCGTCCTGGCCGCCCTGGTGGCCGGCGGCGCGCAGCTCGCCGGCATCCTCCTGAACGAGGACTCCAGCACCCACCAGGTGCTCGGCGTCGTCGGAACGACCGTCTCCGGTTCCTTCCTGTATCTGATCGCCGCCCTCAACCTGGTGGCGCTCTTCGGCATCCTGAAGGTGTTCCGCGCGATGCGGTCGGGCGCGTACGACGAGCGGGAACTCGAAGCCCACCTGGACTCGCGGGGGTTCATGAACCGCATCCTGGGCCGCTTCACCAAGTCCATATCCCGGCCCGGCCAGATGTTCCCGCTGGGCTTCCTCTTCGGCCTCGGCTTCGACACCGCGACCGAGGTCACCCTGATGGTGATGGCCGGCACGGGCGCGGCGGCCGGGCTGCCCTGGTACGCGATCCTGTGCCTGCCCCTGCTGTTCGCCGCCGGGATGAGCCTGTTCGACACCCTCGACGGCACGTTCATGAACTTCGCCTACCAGTGGGCGTTCTCCAACCCGGTGCGCAAGGTCTACTACAACCTCACCATCACGGGCCTCTCCATCGCGGTGGCCTTCTTCATCGGCACCATCGAACTCGTCGGCGTCCTGCACAAGAAGCTCGACCTCACCGACCCCGTCAGCGGCTGGGTGGCGGCCCTGGACCTGGACAACGTCGGCTTCGTCATCGTCGGCCTGTTCGTGGTGGTGTGGGGTGCGGCACTGGCGTACTGGCGGTTCGGCAAGGTCGAGCAGAAGTGGGCGGCGGGCGGCGCCTGAGACGGGGGCCCGCGCCCGCTCGGCCGGCCCCGCGCGCCGGACCCGGCCCGACCCGGTCCGGCTAGCCGGCGCCGGACATGCCGAACGCCTTCCGGCCGTGCGCGAGGAACGCGCGCACCGCGGGGCTGTGGGCGGGCTTCCAGACGAGGGAGAGGAAGGCGGGCGTCTCGGCGTCGTCGATGAGCCGGGCGGTGAGGCGGTCGCGGTAGTGGGCGGCCATCGACTCGCTGAGGACGGCGACACCGAGCCCGCGGGAGGCGAGGTCGGCGATCGCGTCCGCGGCGCCGGCTTGCAGCGCGATCACGGGGTGGAGGGCCTGCGCGGCGCAGACCTGGTCGAAGACGGTACGCAGCCCCGTCCCCGGAGGCATGCACACGACCGGGTACGCGCTCAGGTCGCGCAGGGTGACCCGGCGCCGCTCGGCGAGGGCGTGGCCGGCCGGGACCGCCGCGACCAGCCGCTCCTTGACGATCGTCAGCGCGTCCAGCCCCGGGTGGGTGGCGTTCGGCGTCCCGATGAGCGCGAGATCCAGGGTGCCGGCGCGAACCCCCTCCACGAGCCGGTCGGAGTTGTCCTCCAGGAGTGAGATCTCCACGCCGGGGTGGGCCCGGTGGAACGCGGCGAGGGCGTCGAACAGCGGCGTGATGGTGCAGCCGATGACCATCCCGACGCTCAGCCGCCCCCGGATCAGCTCGGTCACCTCACCCACCGCCTGGCTGACCGCCCCGGCGGCGGCGAGCGCGGCCCGGGCGTGATCGAGAGCGGCCTTCCCCGCGGTGGTGAGAGTGGCGGCGCGGGCCGACCGGTCGAAGAGTTCGGCCCCCAACTCCCGCTCCAGCTGCCGGATTTGGGCACTGACGCCCGACTGGCTGATGTGCACCCGCTCGGCGGCCCGGGTGAAGTTCCGCTCCTCGGCGACCGCGACGAAGTATTCGAGCTGTCTCAGATCCATGACTCTGGATTCTAGTTCCCAGTAGATCCATCTGTTGGACTTCTACTGAGCCCCTGACGAGACTGGACTCCACGGAAGCGCGGACGACCGCCGCCGTCGCCGAGACCAGGAGGACCCCATGTCGGAGTACGAGAAGGCCATGCGGCCCGAGGACATCACGCGTCTGTTCGTCGAGCGGTCCAACGCCGGCGACGCGGCCGGGGTGGCCGCGCTCTACGAGGAGGACGCGGTGCTGGCCTACCCGCCGGGCAGCCGGACGGTGGGCCGCGAGGCGATCCGCGAACTGTGGGAGAAGGTGCTCGCCCACCGCCCCCACTTCGACCAGGAGCAGCCCCTGCCGACCCTGATCAACGGCGACATCGCCCTCACCGCGACCCCCCCGAAGGACGGCACCGGCGCCCGCGCCCAAGTGGTCCGCCGCCAGCCCGACGGCTCCTGGCTCCGCTTCCTGGACCAGCCGGAGTTCGTTTCGCCGGGGGAGTGAGGGGGGCGCTGCACGCCGCAGAGCGCGCGGCCGAGGCTGATTCCGGGCACGACGGTGCGGGCTTCGTCACTCGTTTGGGATCGAGTCGGAGTTTTCCACCCGCTATCCCGTCCAGCAGGCCGGCGGGCAGACGATTCTCGAGCTCCAGTACCCCCGCCGGTGCGGACGGCGCCCTCCGTTCGGGCGCCGACTCCCCCCGGGTGTTCCCGGCTGTGGCATTGGGATGCCCAGTTGCGCCGTTGAGCGAAGGCTGCCCGCTGCCGGTTCGCTCTCTCAAACAGCCTTTTCCAGCGTCTCGTTGACCGAATCAGGGTTCGTTTCGCCCCCTTCCATTCTCTCCGAGCGCATGGCCCCCGTTGTTCGTGTCGCTCGCGAGGGGGTCCGCGGAGGTACCACGAGGCGAGTTGGGTCGAGTCCCGGGACCGGCGTCACCACTCAATTCGTTTCTGACCTGTCGCCATGCCCGAATGATCTGTGGTACTCGCGAAAGCAGGTCGCTTATTTGTGCCATCAGCAGCGTGACGCAGCCGAACGCGGCCAGAATGAAGACAGTCACCTCGTCCCAGCTCATGGCCTGGCTCCCAGGCTCTGCTGGTCTGCGCTGCAATGTAGGGAAAGTCGCAGGACCGGGGGACTGGCCTTGAGTGGATGGTGGAGATCGAGGGCGCGGACGGCGGAATCCGGGGTAGTGACGTGCATTGGTGAAGGAGATGCCTGGTCCAGGAAGTAGTCATCCCAGGGGAGCGGGCTGAGGGCGCCCTGCTTGGCTTGACTCCTGATCGGTTCAGCGAAGCAGATTGATCTGTCACCGTTTTCGAGCATATCGATACCTCACGCCACCCCGACTGGCGCTTGAGTCGTATAGGTGTGAATCCCTGACGTAGGGATGCGGAGGGTGGAGTCACAGGCGTGTGCGGCTCCTCGGGTGCCGGGGCCCGCAGGAGAAATGCCGCCCACGAGACTCCCCGCGAGCCGGATGCAACGCAGCTATGTCTGAGTGTGAGGGCCCGACCAGTTCCGCCCTGGCAGTGACGGGCCCGGGACGTGTCCGCTAACTGGTCCTGTTGGCATGGGAAATCCAGTCGAGCATCTCAGCTCCCAGTTGGTCGGGGGCTTCGAGTAGTGAGGTTTCCACTGCCGCGAAGTCTGTCAACGCCTCGGGTATGTCGGCCCGATCCGGAGCGGCGACGCTTTCCAAGGTCGCGGCGACAGCATCGGGCCAGCCGGGCATTCCGAAGTGATGGGTTGCCTTGAACGCCGCCGAACACGCTCTATGAAGCAGCGCCGCGTGCCAGCCCTGTGCCCGTATCAACTCCGTGGTGAACCAAACCCTGTCATCAACATGTTGGACGAACTCCTCCACTGATTCGGCAACTGTCCGCAGAGCGAAGCGAGAACCACCGGCCCAAGGAAGGTTCACGTCCGAGGCTATTGCGGCGAATGCGAGCAGAGCCTCGGGACCCTCGTCTCGGGCGGCGATCAACGCTGTGCGCGCCCTGCGGTAGAGATCGACGCTCTGGGCATAGATTTCCCCGTCACTCGGCCCGTCGTCGGCCGCGTGAATGTCTTCCATTGGCCCCTCGCGCCAGGCATCGAAGACCAGACCCACCGCGGCCGCGCTGACCAGGACATCCGTATCGCTCGCATCGATGCCGAAGTGCGCCAGAACCTTGGGGGCTTGCTCCTCGATGCCGGGGAGCGGCAGACCCGTGTCTTCGGCATCGGGCGTCCCGAAGCGAGCGAGGACGCGAGGTGGCAGAGGCGCTGGCTCAGGCAGATCCACGGAGAGTCCGTGCTTCGCCAACTGCTCGAAGATGTCATTCGGGCCACAGTCTATGTGTGATGAATCGTGGCGCCCCGAGCGGTTTTCCTGGCACTCCAACCCTTCGCACATCTCCGGCTCTTCGGGCTGCGCCGCGTTGATCAGGTGGTAGGCGAGCCGCTCCGCCACCGCCTCCCGCGCTGCGATCATCGCCAGGTTCAGCTTGAACATCTCGTCTCTGAGCCCTGACTCTTCACGATCTGCAGAGGCCGGTGGCTCCGGCGCGTCCGGGAGCCACGTGTACGCCGATTCGAGGGAGATCAGCACCCAAGCGATCCGTAGCGGTTCGATGTCCTGTCTCTCGGCCAGTTCCGCCACGGCGTCTGCTGCCTGCCGGACACCATCGAGACGGGCAAGATGCTGACCACGCAGCGAAACCCAGGCTGCGGACTCAGCTGCGGCTTGCTCGGCGTTCTGGGTCAGCGTGGCGTCACGAGCCCGGCGGGCACGGGATACCAACCGGGTCAGACAGGGGTAGCAGCCGAAGAGCCCCGACTCGCGGGTTGGCCCGAGTGGTACGGGCAGCCGATCCTCGAAGGGGCTGTCGCAGAGGCAGCAATTCAAAGCCTCCACTTGTCGTGCGGTGGGGAGAGTTGGCAGCGCGGATCTGATCATGGCACGGGCGTAGTCAGGGATGTGCACGGGGCAGTCCTTCCGGGATGGCGCCGATTCGCTCGCGACGCTGCATCCATGCTCCGGGCCGCCCGCGGGCGCTTGTCGTCGTTTGGCGTGCGCCCCCGGGAAGTTGGCGCAATCTGACATGTGGCACTTCGCCTGCGACTTCTACGCTCTTGGCACTATCTGGCGGCCCTCCGGACGGCCGTCTGCACCCCTGAAAGGATCTGTCGGTTCGTGGCCACCCGAAGCGTTCCTTCTCCGAACGGAGCCCACCAGGAACTGGTGCGTGCTCTGGAAGAACTGCACAGAGCAGCCGGTCACCCCGGTATGCGGAAGGTAAGTGCCCTTATCGCTGAGGGGGACCATCCAGCGGTTGTCAGTCATGAGGGCGTACGTACGGCCCTCAAGGGCCTGAACGTTCCGCGCTGGGAAACCGTGCAATCGATCGTGGCGGTGCTTGCCACAGCTTGTGTCGATCCACCCCGGGATCCCACGGCCGAGGTGGCACGATTCTTGCCCCTGTGGCGCGCGGTGCGGGAGGGAGAACCGGGTGGCATGAAGTCTGCCCGGGAACTGGCACTGTCGCAGGGATGGGGCACGGACGACGGACACTGGACCGCTGAGGCAGTCGTGGGGGTGATGATCAACCCATTCAATGCCATCGAGATCGCCCCGTCGCTCGCGGTGCCGCACGAGCCGTTGGTCTCGGAGGACGAGTGGGTACAGCTCGGCACCGGCCTCATAGAGGAGTACGGAGCCGAGTTCGCCCTACGTGCCATCCTGCGAAACCTGAAGGGTGACTACCTGGGGGCTGAGGAGGGAAGCCCTTTCGGCTACGAGTTCCCTGACCAGGAAGCGGTCGAGGCACACACGGCCTTCCGCTATGGATGCGACCGGCTGCTCCAGCGCCTGGCCACGGAACCAAATCTCCTGCAACGGTCGATCGTTGCCATGCACGCAGACGAGACAATGGACCGTGAGGATCGCATCGAGATGCTGCGTGCCGAATCGGACGCGTCTTTGATGCGGGAGGTGATGGTGGCGTCCCCCGAGACCTGGCACGAACTCTCCGAGGAGGCCCAGCACCAAGTCTTTGGCTACCTCATCAAGACCATCGGCCCGGTTGGCAGGTTCGGGCTTCCACCTGAGCAGCGCTTCCACATCGTCTGGCGCATTGCCGAGCCGCCACCGGCGTAGCTTCGTCCAGAGCGGCTGCTCGCTACCCAACCTGACGGCCAATGGGCGTTGGCTGCACCCAGGCAGGTGCAGCCAACGCCATTCCGGTCACGTCTCGCTTGCGAAGTTCGAGCTGTAAGTCCTACAGGTCGAAGTACAGCTCGAACTCGTGCGGGTGCGGGCGGAGCTGGATCGGGGCGATCTCGTGGGTGCGCTTGTAGTCGATCCAGGTCTCGATCAGGTCGGAGGTGAAGACACCGCCGGCCTGGAGGTACTCGTTGTCCGCCTCCAGGGCGTCCAGGACGGCCGGGAGCGAGGTCGGGACCTGCTGGACGTTGGCGTGCTCCTCGGGGGCCAGCTCGTAGAGGTCCTTGTCGATCGGCTCGGCCGGCTCGATCTTGTTCTTGATGCCGTCGAGGCCCGCGAGCAGCAGCGCCGAGAAGGCGAGGTACGGGTTGGAGGACGGGTCCGGGGCGCGGAACTCGACGCGCTTGGCCTTCGGGTTGGAGCCCGTGATCGGGATGCGCATCGCGGCGGAGCGGTTGCGCTGCGAGTACACCATGTTGACCGGGGCCTCGAAGCCGGGGACCAGGCGGTGGTAGGAGTTCACCGTCGGGTTGGTGAAGGCCAGCAGCGACGGGGCGTGCTTGAGGATGCCGCCGATGTAGTAGCGCGCCATGTCCGAGAGGCCCGCGTAGCCCTGCTCGTCGTAGAACAGCGGGTCGCCGCCGGACCACAGGGACTGGTGGACGTGCATGCCCGATCCGTTGTCACCGAAGATCGGCTTCGGCATGAAGGTCGCGGTCTTGCCGTTGCGCCAGGCGACGTTCTTCACGATGTACTTGAAGAGCATCAGGTCGTCCGCCGCGGCGAGCAGCGTGTTGAACTTGTAGTTGATCTCGGCCTGGCCGGCCGTGCCGACCTCGTGGTGCTGGCGCTCGACCTGGAGGCCGGAGTTCTCCAGCTCCAGGGAGATCTCGGCACGCAGGTCGGCGAAGTGGTCGACCGGCGGGGCCGGGAAGTAACCGCCCTTGTAACGGACCTTGTAGCCGCGGTTGTTCTCCGTCGACCCGGTGTTCCAGGCGCCGGCCTCGGAGTCGATGTGGTAGAAGCTCTCGTTCGCCGACGTCTGGAAGCGGACGTTGTCGAAGACGTAGAACTCGGCCTCGGGGCCGAAGTACGCGGTGTCCGCGATGCCGGTGGAGGCGAGGTAGGCCTCGGCCTTCTTGGCGATGTTGCGCGGGTCGCGGCTGTACTGCTCGCCCGTGATCGGGTCGTGGATGAAGAAGTTGATGTTGACCGTCTTGTCCTTGCGGAACGGGTCGAGGCGTGCCGTCGACAGGTCCGCGCGGAGAGCCATGTCGGACTCGTGGATGGCCTGGAAACCGCGGATCGACGAGCCGTCGAAGGCGAGCTCCTCGGCTGGGTCGAACGCCTTCGCAGGGATCGTGAAGTGCTGCATCACGCCCGGCAGGTCGCAGAACCGGACGTCGACGAACTTCACGTCGTTGTCCGCGATGAACTTCTTCGCGTCGTCGGCGTTCTGGAACATCCAACTCCTCCTACTCCCACCCGGGGAGGGGCGGGGTTGCAGCTCGGTCGTGCGGCCAGTGCGGTGGCACACGCTGGACCCGACCATAGGCAGGCGGGATTTCCCAAGCGTGACCCGTTTGTTTCGCCCAAGTTAACCGGCCTGGTGGCGAAGGTGCCAAGGCCGACCCGGCCCGAAGTGATC
This sequence comes from Streptomyces sp. ASQP_92, assembly GCF_025399895.1. GTDB lineage: Bacteria > Actinomycetota > Actinomycetes > Streptomycetales > Streptomycetaceae > Streptomyces. Next base: position 920,121 of record NZ_JAODUA010000001.1, read on the forward strand.
GAAAACGGGCGCAGTACCGTGGATCCGTGGACAACAGGCAAGCAATGGGATCGTGGCTCTCGGGGCCCCGCGCGGCCGCCGAGGAGATGGGCGTCGACTTCGGCTACCGGGGCCAGCGGCTCGGTCTGCCCAAGGACGGGCCCGGCTCCGTGGCCCCCCTCGGCCGCCGCTTCGGCGCCATCTTCATCGACTGGGGCCTGTGCGCCCTGATCGCGTACGGGCTGCTCGCCCACGGCAACATGCAGGCCGCCAACAACTGGGCGCTGCTCATGTTCCTGGTGCTTGGCGTGCTGACGGTCGGGACCGTCGGGTTCACCCCGGGCAAGCGGCTGCTCGGCCTGCGGGTGGTGGCCGAGGAGGGCGGCCGGCTCGGCATCGTCCGCGTCACGCTGCGCACCGTACTGCTGTGCCTGGCGATCCCCGCGCTCATCTGGGACCGCGACGGCCGCGGCCTGCACGACCGCCTCGCCCGGGCGGTCCAGGTCAGGATCTGACCCCACGCCCAGCCCCGCGTCCCCTCGCATCCCCGTTCAGCGGCGTACGACGTCAGAAGGCGGCCCGGACCGTGTCGGTCCGGGCCGCCTTCATGCTTCGTGTGCGGACGATTCGTATGCGAACGAGGTGAGGGTCAGCGCATCTTTCCGCCGCGCGGCATCCGCGTGCCCTTGGGCATCGGACCCTTCGGCAGCGGCATGTTGCTCATCAGGTCGCCCATGGCGCGCAGCCGGTCGTTGGCCGCGGTCACCTGCGGGCCCGAGAGCACGCGGGGGAACTTCAGGAGGGTGGTGCGCACCTTCTTCAGGGGCACCTGGCCCTCGCCGTCGCCGACGATCACGTCATGGACGGGGACGTCCACCACGATGCGGGCCATCTTCTTCTTCTCGGCGGCCAGCAGGGCCTTCACCCGGTTCGGGTTGCCCTCGGCCACCAGCACGACGCCGGCCCGGCCGACGGCCCGGTGGACGACGTCCTGGCTGCGGTTCATCGCCACGGCCGGGGTGGTGGTCCAGCCGCGCCCGATGTTCTGGAGCACGGCGGCCGCCGCGCCCGGCTGGCCCTCCATCTGCCCGAAGGCCGCCCGCTCGGCACGCCGTCCGAAGACGATCGCCATCGCGAGCACGGCCACCAGGAGGCCCAGGATGCCGAGATAGACCGGGTGCCCGAGCAGGAACCCGATCCCGAGGAAGACGCCGAGGACGACGATTCCCACGCCGGCGATGACAAGCCCGATCTTGGAATCGGCCTTGCGGGTCATCTTGTAGGTCAGGGCGATCTGCTTCAGTCGCCCCGCATTCGCATCGTTCGCAGCGCTCTCTGCGGTTGCCTTCCTCGCCATAGCAGGAAGTTTACGTGGCCTAGGAGCGCCGGGTGGCCACGGCTTCCAGTACGTGCTGGGCCTCGACGCGGTCCTTGGCCCGGCGCCGGTCCTCCAGGACCGCGGTCCAGGCGTTGCGGCGGGCGGTGCGCTGCCCGGAGCCCATGATCAGCGACTCCATGACGCGCAGCGCGCCGGTGACGGAGTCGAGCGTGGTGGCGCGCACGGTCTGCGGAGCGGTAACGGCCTGCATCGTCGAGGTCCCCCCTCGGGACGGGAAGTGGGAAGCGGGCGGTGGGTGTGGGGGTGTGCGGTGCGTAGAGCCATCGTCACTGATTGGTGTTACCAGGGCGTGTCGGAGCGGTCAAACGCCAATGAAACCTTGACGCGGTCCGGGAAAACACTGACGCGACCCGTACGCCCGCCCCGACCTGCGGGGAAGGCACGGGCCGCGTCGATGAGGCCATTACCGATGGGTAGTCGCTTGTGAGCGGGTTCACGCGCCCCGCGCCGGAGTCGAGCGGGTTCAGTACCCGGCGCCGGAGTCGAGCGGGTTCACGTACCCCGCGCCGGAGCCGAGTGGGGAGCGCGCCCGCCGATCCGTCTCCGGAATCAGGCCGTGGTGGCGGCGCTCCGTGCCTCCATCGCCTGCTGGTACAGCCGGCCGGCGCGGTAGGAGGAGCGGACCAGCGGGCCCGACATCACACCGGAGAAGCCGATCTCGTCGGCCTCCTCCTTCAGCTCCACGAACTCCTGCGGCTTCACCCAGCGCTCGACGGGGTGGTGGCGCACGGAGGGGCGCAGGTACTGGGTGATCGTGATGAGTTCGCAACCCGCCTCGTGCAGGTGCTGGAGCGCCTCGCTGACTTCCTCGCGGGTCTCGCCCATGCCGAGGATCAGGTTCGACTTGGTGATCAGGCCGTAGTCGCGGGCCTGGGTGATCACGTCGAGGGAGCGCTCGTAACGGAAGCCGGGGCGGATCCGCTTGAAGATCCGCGGCACGGTCTCGACGTTGTGCGCGAAGACCTCGGGGCGGGAGGAGAAGACCTCCTGGAGCTGCTCGGGGACCGCGTTGAAGTCGGGCGCCAGGAGCTCGACCTTGGTGCGGCCCTCGGCGCGGTCCGCGGTCTGCGCGTGGATCTGGCGCACCGTCTCCGCGTACAGCCGGGCGCCGCCGTCCGCGAGGTCGTCGCGGGCGACGCCGGTGATGGTCGCGTAGTTCAGGTCCATCGTGACGACGGACTCGCCGACGCGGCGCGGCTCGTCACGGTCGAGCGCCTCGGGCTTGCCCGTGTCGATCTGGCAGAAGTCGCAGCGCCGGGTGCACTGGTCGCCGCCGATGAGGAAGGTCGCCTCGCGGTCCTCCCAGCACTCGAAGATGTTGGGACAGCCCGCCTCCTGGCAGACCGTGTGCAGTCCCTCGCTCTTCACCAGCTTCTGGAGCTGGTTGTACTCGGGGCCCATCTTCGCCCGGGTCTTGATCCACTCGGGCTTGCGCTCGATGGGGGTCTGGCTGTTCCGGACCTCCAGGCGCAGCATCTTGCGTCCGTCGGGTGCGACTGCGGACACGTCCGGCTCCCTGTGACTTCGATTCTTCGGCGAACCCTAGGGTACGCCCGTTATTTGCTTGGGGGGTGACGCTCCCGCCAGGGGCAACCCGCCGGGGTGCGGCGGCATTCCCCGGCGGAGGCGCTCAGCTCGCGGCGGCTTCGACGACCCGGGGGGCCAGTTCCGCGTGCTCCAGGATGTCCTTGAGATGACGCTCCACCACGGGCAGCACCTCGGCGATGGTGACCTCGCGGCCCAGCTCGTAGGAGAGCGACGTCACACCCGCGTCCCGGATCCCGCACGGCACGATCCGGTCGAACCAGGTGTTGTCCGGGTTCACGTTGAACGAGAAGCCGTGCATCGTGACGCCCTTGGCGACCCGGATGCCGATCGCCGCCAGCTTGCGGTCCTCGCGGCGCTGGCCGGCGTTGGAGGGCGCGTACTCGGGTCCGTTGAGGCGGGCGTCGAACTCGTCGTCGTGCAGACGCGGGTCGAAGTCGAGGGAGAGGCCGCCGAGCTTCGGGCGCTGCTCGACCGGGTCGCCCAGGACCCAGACCCCGCTGCGGCCCTCGATGCGGGTGGTGGCGAGGCCGAAGTCGGCGGCGGTACGGATCAGGGCCTCTTCGAGGCGGCGTACGTGCGCCACGACGTCCACCGGGCGGGGCAGCTTCTGGATCGGGTAGCCGACGAGCTGGCCCGGGCCGTGCCAGGTGATCTTGCCGCCGCGGTCGACGTCGACGACCGGGGTGCCGTCCAGGGGGCGCTCGCTGTCCTCGGTGCGCCGCCCCGCCGTGTAGACCGGCGGGTGCTCCAGGAGCAGACAGGTGTCCGGGATCTCGTCGGCGAACCGGGCCGCGTGCACCCGGCGCTGCTCGTCCCAGGCCTCCTGGTACTCGACCGCGTCCTCGCCGAATCCCAGCCGGACAAATCGCAGCTCGTTCACGCCAGCTCTCCCGTCGAACGTCTTGGATGCGTCTTGGATGCGTCCTGTGCGCGCTCCTCACTGTACGACCGTGTTCGACAACCCCCGTACGCCCCCTGACCCCGGCAGAAACGGCACGTCACCACACGATCGGATGAATGCGGGGCGAAGGTGGCGGCACCGGCCGTATTGACCGCTAAATTCTCGCCGTTCCATGAGGGCTGCACGCTTGGCCCGGAAGGCAGGAGAACGCAGAGCTGATGACGGAACGACCCTCACAGCGCACCCCCAACCGCCAGCTCGCCGCACTCATCGCAGAAGCCGGGTTCTCCAATGCCGGGCTCGCCCGCCGCGTTGACCAGCTCGGTCTTGAGCACGGCCTGGACCTGCGCTACGACAAGACCTCGGTGACGCGGTGGCTGCGCGGCCAGCAACCGCGCGGCACCACACCCGCTTTGATCGCCGAGGTGTTCACCCGGCGGCTCGGCCGCCGGCTCTCCGCCCAGGACCTGGGGCTCGACGCGTGTGCGCCGGTGTACGCGGGCCTGGAGTTCGCGGCGACCCCGGAGGAGGCCGTCGACATCGTCAGCGGTCTGTGGCGCAAGGACTCGGGCAGCCACGCCGAGCTCCGCAAGATTGCCTTCACCCCCGCGGGCCTGGTGGTCCCCAGCCGGGACTGGCTGATCGGGCGGCCCGACGACCGGGTGGGCCGCGGCGAGCCGAACCCGCAGGCCCAGGCGGCCCGCATCCCGGTCCAGGGCCGCCCCTCGGTGCCGCGCCAGCGCACCACCGACCGGGGCCCGGGACAGCGGGTGACCAGCGGAGACATCGCGGCGCTGCGCTCGGTCGCCGAGCTGTTCCGCACGCTGGACCACGCCTACGGCGGCGGCCACGCGCGCCAAGCACTGGTGCGCTATCTGGAGCACGAGGCCGAGCCCATGCTGCGGGGCACCTACGGCGAGAACGTGGGGCGCCGGCTCTTCGCGGCCGCCGCCGACCTGACCAGACTGGCCGGCTGGACCTCGTACGACATCGCGGCGCACGGGCTCGCCCAGCGCTACTTCGTGCAGGCGCTGCGGCTCTCCCAGGCCGCGGGGGACCGGGCGTACGGCTCCTATGTGCTGGTCACGATGAGCCGGCAGGCCGTCTATCTCGGGCACGGCCGGGAGGCGGTGCAGCTCGCCCGGGTCGCCCAGCAGGGCGTCGGGTCGGCGGCGCCGCCCGTGGTGCAGTCCCTGCTCAACGCGGTGGAGGCGCGCGGGCACGCGGTGCTCGGCGAGGTCCGCGCCTGCACGGCGTCGCTGGCCCGGGCCGAACGGGCCCTGGAGAGCGCGCGGCCCGGCGACGACGTGCCCCACTGGGGGCGGTACTTCGACGAGGCGCAGCTCGCCGACGAGTTCGGCCACTGCCACCGCGACCTCCAGCAGTACCGCACCGCCGCCCAGCACGCGGAGCGCTCGCTGCAACTGCGCGCGCCGGGCTATGCCCGCTCCCGGTTGTTCTGCCGGGTCGTGCTCGCCACCGCCCGGCTCGGCCTCGGCGAACTCGACCAGGCCTGTGCGCTGGGCGCGGAGGCGGCGCAGCAGGCCAGCGAGATGCGGTCGGCGCGCGCGGTCGAGTACGTGCGCGACTTCGAGCGCCGCCTCGAGCCGTACCGGGACGCGGCGGCGGTGCGCACCTATCGGGACCGGGTGGCCGCGCTGGGCTGAGGTGTGGGGGCGCCGGCGGTCAGGCCACCTTGTGGATCACCTCCGGCGTCGCCTGCCAGGACGGGACGCCCAGGTCGGCGAGGATCGCCCGGGCGGCTCGCCGGCCCGAGTACAGGGCGCCCTGGACGGTGCTGGTGTCGCGGTGGTCGCCGCAGACGTACAGGCCGTCCAGGAGCCGGACCGGCCGGCGCAGATCGTGCGGGGCGGGCATCGACGGCACCGCCTGCGGGGTGTGGTGCACGGCCAGCAGCTCCCAGTCCCGCGTGGACGTCGCGTACAGGCGCGCCAGTTGACGGCGTACGGCGTCCTCCAGATCGGCGGGCGGGGAGCCGAGCACGGTCGAGGTGACCAGAGCCCGGCCGTGCGGTGCGCGGCTCGGGTCGACCTCGCTCATCACCGAGGTGTACGCCACCGGCCCGCTGCGGTCGGCGTCCAGGAGCAGCGCCGGGTCGGCCAGCGGGGACCTCGCCATGGTGTGGTGCAGCACGGTCAGCGGGTGGAAGTCCGGGACCCGCAGGCCGGGCAGCAGCTCGGCGGCGGCGGGGGCGTCGGTGGCCAGGAGCACCGAGCGGCAGCCCAGGACGCCGTGGTCGGTGGTGGTGACCTCGGTCGTGGCGACGGAGGTCACCTTCACATCGGTACGCACCGTGCCGGGCGGCAGGGCCCGGGCGAGCAGCTCGGGCACAGTGGCCGCGCCGCCCGCCGGGACGCACAGCCGGCCCCGGGCGAAGCCGCGCAGCGCGAGGTCGGCGCAGCGGCTCGACGTGGTCAGGTCCGGGTCGCACAGCAGGGCCGAGAGCAGGGGGCGCAGGAAGCCGTCCAGGGTGCGGGTGGGCAGGCCCCGGCCCAACAGGGCCTGACCTATGGGGAGTTCGGGGCGGGCGGCGAGCCGCTCGACGGGGGTCGCGGCGAGCCGGGCGAGCGCCTTGCCGAGCCGGGCCTGGTCCAGGGCGCCGCCGAGCGGGGTGGCCGTGCCCCGAGGGGCGCTCGCACGGGCGCGCGCTGCGGCCAGTGCGCCCCGCGCGCTCCCCGTCACGCCCGCCCGGTAGTGCCGGCCCTCGCTGTGCACGAGGGCGCCCGGCGAGAACGCCCGCAGCGGCACGTCCTCCAGGCCCGGGGTGCGGCGCAGTTCCGGGTACGAGGTCGACAGAAGCTGACCTATCCGGTCCAGCCGGAAGCCGTCGACCGAGGCGGTCGACATGCGGCCGCCCACGCGGGGGGCGGCCTCCAGGACGCTGACCGTGACTCCCGCGCCGGTCAGCCGATGAGCCGCTGACAGGCCCGCGAGCCCGGCCCCCACGATGAGTACGTCCGCATGGTGTGCGGTACTGAGCACGTGCCCCTCCCCGAGGTAGGCGCGGTAGGTGGAGGCCTCATGCCCCCAACTGGCCCACGGAATGCCGGAGTTCGGGGAGAGAGTAGGTATCTTCCCGGGATTCGGGGTGGTGCGCGTGGGGGTGGGCGTTGGGGCACGGCGGGCGCACGGAGCCCCTCCGGGGGTGGGGCCCCCCTCGCCGCGGCCCGCCTCCGCTCCACCCCGCCCCGGCCGGCCCCCAACCCCCCGGGGCTCCGCCCCGCCCCGGGCCGCCCCCTCGGGGCTCCGCCCCACCCCGGCCGGTCTCTCTCCGCGGACCGTGCTCGCTTCTCGCGCAGTTCCCCGCGCCCCCAAACCCGATGTCCACCTCGCGCCGTGGTCGCTTCTCGCGCAGTTCCCCGCGCCCCTGAAACCCGATGTTCACCTCGCGCCGTGGTCGCTTTTCGCGCAGTTCCCCGCGCCTGAAACCCGCTTGAGCCTGCGGGCCGGTGGTGGCTGGTCGCGCAGTTCCTCGCGCCCCCAAAACCCGATGTCCACCTCGCGCCGTGGTCGCTTCTCGCGCAGTTCCTCGCGCCCCTTAACTGCTCGGTGCCGGCCAGCACCGGCATACCCAGCCCGTCCGGCGATTGAGGACGAGCGCCGTTCAGGCGCGATACGGGGTCTGGGGCGGAGCCCTCAGGAGGGCCGGAACCAACCAACCCCGCTGCACGGGCGGGTGGGTGGGCGAAGGAGCTCGGGGTCTGGGGCGGAGCCCCAGGGGGCTGGGGGTGGGCCACTCCTAGTGGGCTGCCGCGGTGATCGCCGAGGTCACGTCGGGGAACGCGAACCTGAACCCCGCCGACAGCAGCCGCGCAGGCCGCACACGCTGGCCCGCCAGAACATCCCCCGCCGCCTCGCCCAGCGCAAGCCGCACCGCGGCCGCCGGAACGGGCAGGAGGGCCGGGCGGCGCAGGACCCGGGACATCGCCGCCGTCACCTCCCGGTTCGTCACCGGCTCCGGCGCCGTCAGGTTCACCGGCCCGGACAGGGACTCCGTGTCCACCAGGAACCGCAGCGCCGCCACCTCGTCGTGCAGCGCGATGAACGACCAGTACTGGCCCCCGCTGCCGAGCCGTCCCCCGAGCCCCGCCCGGAACAGCGGGATCAGCTTCGCCCAGGCGCCGCCCCGGCGGGCCACCACCAGGCCGGTGCGCGCGAACACCGTCCGGATGCCCGCCTCCTGGGCAGCGGCCGCCGCCTCCTCCCACTCCACGCACACCGAGGGCAGAAAGCCCTCGCCGGGCGGCGCCGACTCGTCCACCGCACGGCTGCCGGTGTCGCCGTAGTAGCCGATCGCCGACCCGCTGACCAGCACCTTCGGCGGGGTGTCGAGGGAGGCGAGCGCCTCGGCGAGCGCGGCCGTGCCGAGCACCCGGCTGTCCCTGATCTCCTTCTTGTACGCGGCCGTCCAGCGGTGGTCGGCCACCCCCGCCCCGGCCAGATGGACCACCGCCTCACAGCCGGCCAGGCCCGCCGCGTCCACGTACTGGCGCGCCGGATCCCAGGCGACCTCGTCGGGCGCCTCCGGCCGGCGCCGTACGAGACGCAGCACCTCGTGCCCGTCCGCCCGCAGCGAGCGCACCAGCTCCGCACCGATCAGTCCTGTCGAACCCGTCACCGCGATCTTCATGGAGACCATCCTCGCGCTCCCCGGCCGCATGGCACAGTGACCGCATGGCCGAGTCGTCCACCGATCCCCGCACTTCTCCCTCCGTGTCGATACGCCCCGCCCGGCGCTCGGACGATGCGGCGCTCGGCGCGCTCACCCGGGCGGTCTGGTCCCCGCTGCACTCCGTACAGCCGCGCCCGACCGAGCCGTACGAGCCCTTCTTCGACGCGCGGCACGACCCCGCGCACCATCTCGTGGCCGAGGTGGACGGCGAACTCGCCGGGTTCATCCGGCTGGTGCCCCCCACCCCGCTCGCCTGCAACCGTCACGTCCGGCAGATCCAGGGCCTCGAAGTCGCCGAGGCGGCACGCGGCCGGGGAGTGGCCAGGGCCCTGCTGCACGCGGCGTACGACGCCTGCCGCCGGCAGGGCGCCACCCGCATCACCTTGCGCGTCCTGGGCCACAACGCCCCGGCCCGCAAGCTGTACGAGGCGGAGGGCTTCGCCGTCGAGGGCGTGCTGCCGGGCGAGTTCTTCATCGAGGGCGCCCAGGTGGACGACGTCCTGATGGGGCGCTCCCTGCGCGAAGCCTGATCCGGCGGTACGCCCTCGACGGGCCGGCCCGGGAGCCGGGCGGGGTTCGCGGGGTCCGCTCCCACCCGCACAGCCGCCCGTCACCTCCCCAACAGGCGCATCCCGCCCGTCAGTTCGCGCAGGCAGCGCACCGCGAGCTCGGCGGGGGAGCCGGGGCCCGAGGCCGGGGCGTCGGTGGCGGCCCATGCCTCGAGAGCCACCCGGATCGCGTCGGTGGCCGCGGCCGCCACGAGGCGTACCTCCAGGGCGTCCGCCCCCGGTCCCGCGAGGCGGGTGAGCACGGGCAGCAGGCGCTCCTCGGAGTCCTGGTTGACCCGGTACCAGACCGCGCGCAGCGCCGCGTCGTGCTCGGCCGCGCGCAACAGGCCCCGGGTCCACCGCAGTTGCTCGACGGCGTGCGCGTCCGGCGCCGCGAGGGCCTCCCGCACGGCGGACTCCAGAGTCCTGGCGAGAGGACCCGGCTCGGCCGCGGCCAGCAGCGCCCGCCAGCGTTCGGCGCCGCCCGACAGGAGCGGGCCGACCGCGTCCTGCTTGGAGCGGAAGTAGCGGTAGAAGGTGCGCAGCGCGACCCCGGCGTGCCGGGCGATGGCCTCGGCGGTGGTGCCGTCGGGCCCGTGCTCGGCGAAGAGTGCGGCCGCGGCGCGGGCGATGTCGAGCTGGGTCGCGGCCTTGCGGCGCTCGGTCAGCGAGGGCCGGGACGGGGAGGCGGGCTGCGGATCGGAGGCGGTCACCTCGTCAGCGTACGCGCGCACCCAGGGGGTATGCACGCTTTGACGACATGGCAAAACGTGCCACCCGGGCGTACGGTGGTGTCGTCCGGGTCGTCCGCCCGGCCCCACTCCCAGAAAGCTGGACCGCGATGAGCCCGAACACCGTCACCGACCGCTACGAAGGACGCCGTGCCCTGGTCACCGGCGGTGGCTCGGGCATCGGGCAGGCCACCGTGCTGCGCCTGCTCGCCGAGGGCGGCCATGTCGTCGCGGCGGACGTCAGCGAGGCCGGTCTGAAGGACACCGCCCAGAAGGCGGGAGCGGGCCTGGGGCGGCTGACCACCCTCGTCATCGACATAGCCGACGAGGCCTCGGTCCGCGAGGGCGTGGCCGTCGCGGTCTCCGCGCTGGGCGGCCTGGACGTGCTGGTCAACGCGGCCGGCATCCTGCGCTCCTCGCACACCCACGAGACGAGCCTGGCCGAGTTCAACCAGGTCGTCGCGGTCAATCTGACCGGCACCTTCCTGATGATCCGCGAGGCGATCCCGGCGCTGCTCCGGGGCGACGGCGCGGCCGTCGTCAACTTCAGCTCGACCTCGGCCGTGTTCGCCCACCCCTACATGGCGGCGTACGCGGCCAGCAAGGGCGGCATCCAGTCGATGACGCACGCGCTCGCCGCCGAGTACGCCAAGCAGGGCATCCGCTTCACCGCGGTGCAGCCCGGCTCGATCTCCTCCGGCATGACCGACGGCACCGGTGCCTCCCGGGCGAGCGTGGGCCCCGGCCTGCCCGCCGACGCCGACATGTCGCTCTTCATGAAGCTCGCCCCGGCCATCGGTCAGGGCTTCGCCGGCCCGGAGACGGTGGCGTCGGTGGTCGCGATGCTGGCGAGCGACGACGGCCGTTTCATCACCGGCACCGAGGTCCGCGTCGACGGCGGAACCCACTTCTGAGCCGCCCCCGCGCGGGGGGATGAGACACCCCGCGACCCGCGCCTGCGGTCGCACGGCCCCGCAGGCGGCCGCAGCGCCTTCGGGCCCGGCCCCGCGGGCGTCCGCTCAGCCCGTGCCGAAGCGTTCCCACAGGCGGGGGAAGCGGGCGGCGAGCGCCGTGTCGTCCTCGAAGTCCAGCGCGGTCCCCTCCGGCTCCTCGGCCTGGGGCGGGATGCCGAGGTCGGGGGCGACGACCCCGGTGAGCTGCTCGTACGCCTCGTCGGCCGCGTAGCCGAGTTCCTCGCCGTCGCCGTCGACCTCCTCGTCGAAATCCCCGAGCAGGTCGGCGAGGGCGTCGGGGTCGTGCAGCGCGCCCTCGAAGACCTCGCGGCCCTGGCCGATGAGCCAGCAGCGGAAGTAGTCGAAGGTGTCGTCGCCGGCCCCGTCGAGCAGCACGGCCGCGGCGCCCCACAGGTCCCAGCGGTAGGCGCGGTTGTAGCGCGCCTCGAAGTGCCGGGCGAAGTCGAGCACGGAGTCGGGGTCCAGCTGAAGCAGCCGTTCCACGAGCAGGTCGGCCTGTTCCTCGGGGTCGCCGTCGGCGGCCTCGCGGGTACGGTCGACGATCTCCCAGAACTCCGTCTCGTCCATCACGGAACCAGCATCGTGGGTAGGGGGAGGCGGCGCACGCGGAGCGGCGCTATTCGTCCGGTTGCCACGCCGGGCCACCCCTGGCACATCTGTCGCCCCCCGCCGGGCCGTTTCGCAGGGCCGGGGGCGGGTGTGCGGGGCGCGCTACTGGCCGGGCCATTCGTCCAGGGGGCGCAGCGGCGTCGCCACCGTCTCCCAGCGCGAGTCGAACCAGGCCTGGGCCTGCTGGAACTCCGCGCGCTCCAGGGACCGGGCCCCGTTGCCTTCGAGGGTGGCCGGGAACAGGGTGTCGCTGTGCAGTTCAAGGACCTCTATGGACGCGGCGTCCACCAGGATCCGGGTCTTGCGCAGGAAGTAGTAGCCGGTCAGCATCTGCGTGCCGTTGATGAGGTAGCGCTTCTCGCCGGGCACCGTCGGCAGGACCCTGATCTCCACGGACACCGACCCCACCGTGCCCTCCTCGGCGAGCTGGGTGAGCGAGTGGTGGAGCGCCTCCGCGTACATCCGGATGACCCGGCGCAGCCGCCGCAGCGGGCGCAGGTCGTCCGGGTCGTCGAGGTGGCGGGGATAGGGGTGATGGGTGTCCAGGTCCGGCACCAGGACCCGGACCCGGATGGACCGCGGGGCCGGGCGGTCGCCGAGCCCGATGAGTTCGGCCTGCTGCTGGATCGCTCGGGACAGCTCCTCGGTGTGCAGCGACCAGACGTCCAGGGAGACGTGGGGCACCTCGAAGGCGCGGGAGATGTAGTAGCCCAATGGTCGCCCGATGGCAGCCTGGCGGGCCACCCGGGCGCCCCGGCCCGACACCCCTTCCTCCAGGAGCTGCTCGTCGCGCAGCAGTTGGAGCGCCTTCTGCACGGTGCCGCGTCCGCAGCGGAAACGGCGCATGAGCTGCTCCTGTTTGGGCAGCCCCTCGCCGGGCGCCGGCACCCCGTTCTGGATGTCCTGGCGCAGCGCGTCGGCGACCAATCGGTAGCGGGGGATCTCCCCGGCCTCGTCCCGGTCGGCCCCGGTGGTGTGGGTCGTCACCCACAGAGGCTACAACTCGCGGGCAGGGCAGGACAGATGGCTGCGACGACCGGTCAACTCGCGTACTTGCCCGGTTGGTTGAGCCGGTCGGCCGGGCAACTGCCCATTGGCATAGTCGTGTTGCCCAATATGCAGGCGGTTGACCATAGATGGCAGCCATTCAGTCCGGGTAGGAGGAGGGAACACAATCGCCTGCCAATGAGGGTACCGATCGTCACTCACGCGGTCCGCGGCGGCGACAACCGGAGGAGGTGTTCCATGGGACTGGAGACACGCGTGCGAATCGTCCTCGAACTGCTGTCGAACGCGGGTGTGGTGTCGCTGCTCGGGCCGTCGGGCCTGCTGGTGCTCGCCCTGGGCGTGCTGCTCGCGAAGGGCGGCGGCGCGCAGGGCGATCGGCCTGCGACGGTTCCGGCCGGGCCGCGCGCCAACCTGGTGTGTGTGGCGGCCGTGCTGGTGGTGCTGATGCTGATGGCCGCCCGCTGACCGGGTGGCCGGATGACTGTGTGTGGCCGTAGTGCGTGGCGCCCGCTCCGGATCCGGCTCAGTTCGGGTCCATGGGGCGGGCGATGGTGTTCCACAGCGAGTCGAACCACTGCTGGGTCTGCTCGACATAGCCGCGGGTGACCTCGTCGTCGTCGACCACCGCGTGCCGGAAGAGCATGCCTTCCACGCCGAGCATGTCGTAGATCTCGATCGGGGTCCGGTCGAGATCCACCGTCCGTTCGGTCACCTGGTAGTGCCCGGCCAGCACCTCGCGGCCGTTGAGGATGTAGACCTTCTGCGTCGGGGTGATCGACACCTTGCGGGCCTCCACCGTCACGTCCGGGACCAGGTCGCGGACCTTGAGCATGCGCAGCGAATGGCGCAGCGAGCCGTAGATGTGGTTGCTGGTGATCCGCAGCCGCTCGCGCGCCCTGGCGTTTCCCAGATCGCCGACCACCTGCGGCAGGGCCAGCGGAGCCTCGGCGTCCGGCAGCAGGATGCGCACCGCCACCCGGCGCGGGCCCGCCCCCTCGGCCTGCACGGTCACCAGCGGACCGGCCAGCGCCGATGCCAATGTCTCGCCATTGAGGCAGTACGCGTCGATGGTCACCTCTTCCTCGCGGAAGCACTGCGCCACCCGCTCGCCGAGGAAGATCCCGGCCGGCCGCGGTGCGTGCCGGCGCGGCCCGGGCACCTCGTCGCGCCGGGCCGGAACCCGGCCCGCGCCGGGGCGGGCCACCGTGGGCGGGGTGCCCTGCTGGGCCCGCCTGATCAGGCCTTCGCGCTCCAGGAGTTCGACCGCGCCGCGGACCGCGCCGCGCGGCACCGAGAAGCGCTCGCTGAGCTGCGCCTGGGTCGGGATGTGTTCACCGACCCGCAGCTCCCCGCCGGAGATGAGGGCACGCAGGCCCTCGGCGACCACATCCCGGGGACGACGTCGTCCATCGGTCGAAGCGCTGATTCCAGGCACGGACCAAGCCTACAACGCCCTGCCATTGACGGCGAGTTGCGCGTCGTGAACAGTCTGTCGCCGCCAATGGCGCCTCCCGCGCGCCGAGTTGGGGAAGCCCGGGGCGGAGAGGGTCTCCCCGGGCCGCCAACTACCCCTGGTTCAGGGCGATCACGGAGAAGACCCCGCCCTGCGGGTCGCGCAGCAGGGCGAAGCGGCCCGGCGGGATCGTGGTCGGGGGAACGTGGACCTCGCCGCCCAGCTCGCGGGCGTGCGCGGCGGTGGCGTCACAGTCCTCGACCCGTACATACACCATCCAGTGCGGCGGCACCTCGGGCGGGAAGTCGTCGGTCATCCGCATCATGCCGCCGAAGCTCTCGCCGTCCACCTGCCATTCGGTGTACTCGGACGAGCCGTACGGCTCGGCGTCGCCGCCCCAGCCGAAGACCGCCCGGTAGAACGTCTTCGCCCGGTCGGGGTCCCGGGTCAGCAGCTCGAACCAGGTCATGCTGTTGGGCTCGCCGGCCACCCCGAAGCCCTTGTGCTCCTTGGGCTGCCAGACGCCGAAGACCGCGCCCTCCGGGTCGGCGAACACCGCGAGGCGGCCCGATTCGAAGACGTCCATGGGGCCGGCCACGATCGATCCGCCGTTGCCGGTCACCTTCGCGGCCGTCGCGTCGGCCGACTCCACCTGGTAGTACGCCAGCCAGGCCACCGGCTGCCCCGGCGCCATGCAGGGCCCGTACCCGCCCGCGTACCGATCGCCGAGCAGGAACATGCCGTAACCGCCGGCCTCCTCCATCGGCACGTCCGCGCCCTGCCAGCCGAAGAGGCCGCCGTAGAAGGCCTTGGCGCCGGGTACGTCGGTCGTCGACAGGTCGGCCCAGGCGGGCGCGGAGGGACGGTTGTAGATCTTCATGCGGTGCTCCCGGAGTCGTGCCGCCCCCGGTCGCCCATTCACGCACGCGTGCCCCGCCCCGGCAATCGGGACGGGGCACACGTGCGTACCGGGTGCGGCCTACAGGCCGTAGCGCTCGCGCGCCTCCTTCACGGCCGTGACCGGGACCTCGCCGCGCTTGGCGAGCTGGGCCAGGGCCGCCACCACGATCGACTGGGCGTCGACGCCGAAGTGGCGACGGGCCGCCTCACGGGTGTCGGAGAGGCCGAAGCCGTCCGCGCCGAGCGAGGAGTAGTCCTGCTCGACCCACTGCGCGATCTGGTCCGGGACCTGGCGCATGTAGTCGGACACCGCGAGGACGGGGGAGTCCACGCCCTCAAGTGCCGTACGGATGAAGGGAGTTCGCTCCTCGCCGCGCAGCAGGGCGGCGTCCGCCTCCAGGGCGTCGCGGCGCAGCTCGGTCCAGGAGGTCGCGGACCACACGTCGGCGGCCACCCCCCACTCCTCGGCGAGCAGCTTCTGGGCCTCAAGCGTCCAGTGGATCGCCGTGCCGGAGCCCAGGAGCTGGATGCGGGGGGCATTCACAGGGACGGTGACGCCGGCCGACTCCGCCGTGTTGAAGCGGTACAGGCCCTTGATGATGCCCTCGTCGATGCCCGCGGGCTTCGCGGGCTGCGGCATCGGCTCGTTGTAGACGGTGAGGTAGTAGAAGACGTCCCGGTCCTCACCGGGCGCCGCCTCGCCGTACATCCGGCGCAGACCGTCCTTGACGATGACCGCGACCTCGTAGGCGAAGGCCGGGTCGTAGGACAGGGCCGCCGGGTTGGTCGCCGCGATCATCGGCGAGTGGCCGTCCGCGTGCTGGAGGCCCTCACCGGTCAGGGTGGTGCGGCCCGCGGTGGCGCCCACCAGGAAGCCGCGGCCGAGCTGGTCGCCGAGCTGCCACATCTGGTCGGCCGTGCGCTGCCAGCCGAACATCGAGTAGAAGATGTAGAACGGGATCATCGGCTCGCCGTGCGTGGCGTACGCGCTGGCGGCGGCGATGAAGTCGGCCATCGAGCCGGCCTCGGTGATGCCCTCGTTGAGGATCTGGCCGTCCGTGGCCTCGCGGTAATACATGAGCTGGTCGCGGTCGACCGGCTCGTACGTCTGACCCTTGGGCGAGTAGATGCCCAGCGAGGGGAACAGCGACTCCATGCCGAAGGTGCGGGCCTCGTCCGGGACGATCGGGACCCAGCGCTTGCCGGTCGTCTTGTCGCGGATCAGGTCCTTCATCAGCCGCACGAACGCCATGGTGGTGGCCATGGACTGGCTGCCGGAGCCCTTGTCGAACGCCGTGAACGACTTGTCGGCCGGGGCCGGCAGCGGTGCGAGCGCGTGGCTGCGGCGGGCCGGGGCCGGACCGCCGAGCGCCGCGCGGCGCTCCTGGAGGTAGCGGACCTCGGGGGAGTCGGCGCCGGGGTGGCCGTAGGGGACCACGCCGTCGACGAACTGCGCGTCGGAGATGGGGAGTTCGAGAAGGTCACGCATGTTCTTGAACTCGTCGTTGCTGAGCTTCTTCATCTGGTGGTTCGCGTTCTTGGACGCGAAGCCCTCACCGAGGGTGAAGCCCTTGACGGTCTGCGCCAGGATGACGGTGGGCGCGCCCTTGTGGGACAGGGCGGCCTTGTAGGCGGCGTACACCTTGCGCGGCTCGTGGCCACCGCGCGAGAGGTGGAAGCACTCCAGGATCTTGTCGTCCGAGAGCAGCTTCGCCATCTCGGCGAGCGCCGGGTCCTTGCCGAAGAAGTCCTCGCGGATGTAGGCCGCGTCGCGCGTCTGGTACGTCTGCACCTGGGCGTCGGGGACCTCGCGCAGGCGGCGGACGAGGGCGCCGGTGGTGTCGAGCTGGAAGAGCTCGTCCCAGGCGCCGCCCCACAGCGACTTCACGACGTTCCAGCCGGCGCCGCGGAACTGGGCCTCCAGCTCCTGCACGATCTTGAAGTTGGCGCGGACCGGGCCGTCGAGGCGCTGGAGGTTGCAGTTGATGACGAAGGTCAGGTTGTCCAGACCCTCGCGGGCGGCGAGCGCCAGGGCCGCCGTCGACTCGGGCTCGTCCATCTCGCCGTCACCGAGGAACGCCCACACGTGGGAGTTGGAGACGTCCTTGATGTTGCGGTTGGTGAGGTACCGGTTGAAGCGCGCCTGGTAGATCGCGGAGAGCGGGCCGAGTCCCATGGAGACGGTCGGGAACTCCCACAGCCAGGGGAGCCGCCGCGGGTGCGGGTAGGACGGCAGGCCGTCGCCGGCGGACTCCTGGCGGAACTTGTCGAGGTGCGCCTCGGTGAGGCGGCCGTCGAGGAAGGCGCGGGCGTAGATGCCGGGCGAGGCGTGGCCCTGGATGTAGAGCTGGTCGCCCGATCCGTCGCCCTCCTTGCCGCGGAAGAAGTGGTTGAAGCCGGTCTCGTACAGCCAGGCCGCGGACGCGAAGGTCGCGATGTGGCCGCCGACGCCGTACTTCGAGCCGCGGGTCACCATGGCGGCCGCGTTCCAGCGGTTCCACGCGGTGATCCGGCGCTCCATCTCCTCGTCGCCGTCGATGACGGGCTCCGCGGAGGACGGGATGGTGTTGACGTAGTCCGTCTCCAGCAGCTTCGGCAGGGCGAGGCCCGCGCCTTCGGCGTGCTGGAGCGTGCGGCGCATCAGATACGCGGCCCGGTGGGGGCCGGCGGCCTTGGCGACGGCATCGAGGGAGGCCGCCCATTCGGCGGTCTCCTCGGTGTCACGGTCCGGGAGCTGGTCGAGCTCGCTCGGAAACTTGGCTACGGGGTCGATCATGATCGCCGCCTTCCGGACAGGAGGGGGGTGGAGAAAAGGGGGCCTTTGTCTGGCAGGACGGGGCCGCGGACCGGTGAGTCCGCCGTTGACTGTAAGCCGACGATCGATGATCGATCAAAGCGTTGAGCCAAAAACTTCTTCGAATCCCGAAAGTCGGCACAGGGTGCCGCGAAAAAGGGCACCCGGTGCCTTGGATTGGCAGGTGCCCCTCGCGCTGTTCCGCAGGTCAGGCGCTACGCGGCGCACACCCCAGAACATGGGCCTTCACCAGCGGGCCGATGGCCGGATCCCGTCGCTGGAAGGCCGCGACCAGATCCTCGTGCTCCTCGGCGTACGACTTCTGCACGGTGCCGAGCCAGCGGATCGAAAGGGCCGTGAACACCTCGATGCCGAGGCCCTCCCATGTGTGCAACAGCACACTGTTGTCGGCCGCCCGAACCAGTTCCCGGTGGAAACCGACGGTGTGGCGCACCTGCGCGGTGCCGTCCGCCGCCCGGTCCGCCTCGTACAGGGCCGCCACGTGCGGCTCCAGGGCCGAGCAGTCCTCGGCGAGCCGCTCCGCCGCCAGCTCGGCCGCGATCTGCTCGAGACCGGCCCGCACCGGATAACTCTCCTCCAGATCGGCCGCGCTCAGATTGCGCACCCGTACACCCTTGTTGGGCGCCGACTCGATCAGGCGCAGGCTCTCCAGCTCCCGCAGCGCCTCGCGCACCGGCGTCTGGCTCACCTGGAGCTCCACCGCGATGCGCCGCTCCACGATGCGCTCACCGGGCTTCCAGCGCCCGCTGACGATCCCCTCCACGATGTGCTCGCGGATCTGCTCGCGCAGCGAGTGGACGACGGGCACGGTCATGGGGATGGCTCCTTAAGGCGAGCGGTGACGTGCCAAACAATACGGCCGCGGCCCCGCCCGGAAGAGTCCGAACGGGGGCGCGGCCGCTGGTGAGACGAGTCTTACAGCCGTCCCAGGGTGCCTTGGAGAGCCTTACAGGCCGAGCTCGACCTCGAACTCGCCGGCCTCCAGGATCGCCTTGACCGTGGTCAGGTAGCGGGCCGCGTCGGCGCCGTCCACCAGACGGTGGTCGTAGGAGAGGGCCAGGTACGTCATGTCGCGGACGCCGATGACGGTGCCCTCGGCGGTCTCGATGACCGCCGGACGCTTGACGGTGGCACCGATGCCCAGGATGGCGACCTGGTTCGGCGGCACGATGACCGTGTCGAACAGGGCGCCGCGCGAGCCGGTGTTGCTGATCGTGAAGGTCGCGCCGGACAGCTCGTCCGGGGTGATCTTGTTGGCGCGGACCTTGCCGGCGAGCTCGGCCGTGGCCTTGGAGATGCCCGCCAGGTTGAGGTTGCCCGCACCCTTGATGACCGGGGTCATCAGACCCTTCTCGGAGTCCACGGCGATGCCGATGTTCTCCGAGTCGAAGTACGTGATGGTGCCCTCGTCCTCGTTGATCCGGGCGTTGACGACCGGGTGGGCCTTCAGCGCCTGGGCCGCGGCCTTGACGAAGAACGGCATCGGGGACAGCTTGACGCCCTCACGGGCGGCGAAGGAGTCCTTGGCGGCGGCACGCAGCTTCATCAGCTTCGTGATGTCCACCTCGACGACCGTGGTGAGCTGCGCCTGCGAGTGCAGGGCCTTCATCATGTTGTCGCCGATGACCTTGCGCATGCGGGTCATCTTGACCGTCTGACCGCGCAGCGGGGACGCCTCGACGGACGGGGCGGCCTTCTGCGGCGCGGCGGGGGCGGCGGCCGGAGCGGGAGCCTTGGCGGCCTCCGCGGCGGCGATGACGTCCTGCTTGCGGATGCGGCCACCGACGCCGGTGCCCTTGACCGCGCCCAGGTCCACACCGGACTCGGAGGCGAGCTTGCGGACCAGCGGCGTGACGTACGCGCCGTCGTCACCGGAGGTGGCGGCGGGAGCGGGCGCCTGAGCGGCCGGAGCCGGAGCCTGCGGAGCCGGAGCCGGAGCGGCGGGCGCCGCGGGCGCGGCCGGAGCCGGTGCCGGGGCAGCCGCCGGAGCGGGCGCCGGGGCAGCGGCCGGAGCCGGAGCCGGGGCGGCCGCGGGGGCCGGGGCGGACGGAGCCTGGGCGGCGGCCGGAGCCGCGCCCGGGGCGCCGATGACGGCGAGCTTGGCGCCGACCTCGGCCGTCTCGTCCTCGCCGACCACGATCTCCAGGAGCACACCGGCGACCGGGGCGGGGATCTCGGTGTCGACCTTGTCGGTGGAGACCTCGAGCAGCGGCTCGTCCTCGGCCACCTCCTCGCCGACCTCCTTGAGCCAGCGGGTGACGGTGCCCTCGGTCACGCTCTCGCCGAGCGCGGGGAGGACGACGTCGGTGCCCTCGGCGGAACCGCCGCCCGAAGCGGCCTCGGCCGTCGGGGCCGGAGCCGGGGTCTCGGTGTCGGTGGACGGCGTGGCCTGCGGTGCGGGAGCCTCCTGGGCGGGGGCCTCCTGCGCCGGGGCCTGCTGCGCCGGGGCGGACTCGGCGGCCGGCGCACCGGAGCCGTCGTCGATGATGGCGAGTTCCGCACCGACCTCGACGGTCTCGTCCTCGGCCACCTTGATGGAGGCGAGGATGCCGGAGGCGGGGGCGGGGATCTCGGTGTCGACCTTGTCGGTCGAGACCTCGAGCAGCGGCTCGTCGGCCTCGACGCGCTCGCCCTCGGCCTTCAGCCAGCGGGTGACGGTGCCCTCGGTGACGCTCTCGCCGAGCGCCGGAAGGGTTACGGAAACCGACATGGTTTCGGTTGCTCCTTACGAATTGCGGGAAGTGGTCGTCGCGCCCGAGGGGCTACTAGTCGTGGGAGTGCAGCGGCTTGCCGGCCAGGGCCAGGTGGGCCTCGCCGAGCGCCTCGTTCTGCGTCGGGTGCGCGTGGATGAGCTGCGCGACCTCGGCCGGCAGAGCCTCCCAGTTGTAGATGAGCTGGGCTTCGCCGACCTGCTCGCCCATACGGTCACCGACCATGTGGACACCGACGACGGCACCGTCCTTGACCTGGACGAGCTTGATCTCGCCCGCGGTCTTGAGGATCTTGCTCTTGCCGTTGCCCGCGAGGTTGTACTTCAGAGCGACGACCTTGTCCGCACCGTAGATCTCCTTGGCCTTGGCCTCGGTGATGCCCACGGAGGCGACCTCGGGGTGGCAGTACGTCACCCGGGGCACGCCGTCGTAGTCGATCGGGACGGTCTTGAGACCGGCCAGGCGCTCCGCCACCAGGATGCCCTCGGCGAAGCCGACGTGCGCGAGCTGGAGCGTCGGGACGAGGTCGCCGACGGCGGAGATGGTGGGCACGTTGGTGCGCATGTACTCGTCGACCAGGACGTAGCCGCGGTCCATCGCGACGCCCTGCTCCTCGTACCCGAGGCCCTGGGAGACCGGGCCGCGGCCGATGGCGACGAGGAGGACCTCGGCCTCGAACTCCTTGCCGTCGGCGAGCGTGACCTTCACACCGTTGGCGGTGTACTCCGCCTTCTGGAAGAAGGTGCCCAGGTTGAACTTGATGCCGCGCTTGCGGAACGCGCGCTCCAGGATCTTGGAGCTGTTCTCGTCCTCGACCGGCACGAGGTGCTTGAGGCCCTCGATGACGGTGACGTCGGTGCCGAAGGACTTCCACGCCGAGGCGAATTCGACGCCGATGACGCCGCCGCCCAGGATGATCGCGGACTGCGGGACGCGGTCCAGGGTCAGCGCGTGGTCGGAGGAGATGATGCGGTTGCCGTCGATCTCCAGGCCCGGCAGCGACTTCGGCACGGAGCCGGTCGCCAGGAGGACGTGGCGGCCCTGGACGCGCTGGCCGCCCACGTCGACGGAGGTGGGGGAGGACAGCCGGCCCTCACCCTCGATGTAGGTCACCTTGCGGGAGGCGACCAGGCCCTGGAGTCCCTTGTACAGGCCCGAGATGACCTCGTCCTTGTACGCGTGGACCGCGTTGATGTCGATGCCCTCGAAGGTGGCCTTGACGCCGAACTGGCCGGCCTCGCGCGCCTGGTCGGCGATCTCGCCGGCGTGCAGCAGGGCCTTCGTGGGGATGCAGCCGTTGTGCAGGCAGGTGCCGCCGAGCTTGTTCTTCTCGATCAGTGCGACGTCCAGGCCCAGCTGCGCTCCGCGCAGGGCCGCGGCGTAACCGCCACTGCCACCGCCGAGGATCACTAGGTCGAAAACGGTGCTGGCGTCGTTCGCCACGTCACGTCCTCCATGCATGTGCGCCGGGCGCGGTCGTCGATGACCGGCGGCGGCTGGTATCGGCCGCTTGTCTTCGGCCCTGTGGTGGGGGCCCTGTCCTGCCGAGAACCCATCTTCGCACTTGTTGACGGAAGGCGGGACGCGGGGCCGGTGTCTGAGACCGCTGATCGTCGGGCACGGCGGTCCCAGGAGTGACTCCACCGCCACGCCCCGGCGTACGGATTTCGTCGACAGCGAAATCCGCCGGAGGGTGACGGTACGGAGGGTCAACACGAGCGGCCCCGTATCCATGCCCGGGGCCGCTCGTGCCGGTCGGGGGGACCGGCTGTGCGCGAGCGGTCAGCCCAGGTCGCCCGAGGCGGTGCGCTCCGCCAGGCGGACCAGGGTGCGCACCGAGGAGCCGGTGCCGCCCTTGGGGGTGTAGCCGTGCGGGGCGCCCTCGTTGTAGGCGGGGCCCGCGATGTCGAGGTGGGCCCAGGTGATGCCCTCGCCGACGAACTCCTTCAGGAACAGGCCGGCCACCAGGCCGCCGCCCATCCGCACGCCCATGTTGGCGAGGTCGGCGGTGGGGGAGTCCATGGTCTTGCGCAGGTTCGCCGGGAGCGGCATCGGCCAGGACTGCTCGCCGGACTCCTCCGCGATCTCGTGGATCGCGGTGCGGAAGGCGTCGTCGTTGGCCATGATGCCGAAGGTGTGGTCGCCGAGCGCCAGCACCATCGCGCCGGTCAGCGTGGCCACGTCGACGATCGCGTCCGGCTTCTCCTCGGAGGCCTTCCACAGCGCGTCGGCCAGGACCAGACGGCCCTCGGCGTCGGTGTTGAGGACCTCGACGGTCTTGCCGCTGTACATGCGCAGCACGTCGCCCGGGCGGGTGGCGGAGCCCGACGGCATGTTCTCGGCGAGCGCGAGCCAGCCGGTGACGTTCACTTCGAGGCCCAGGCGCGCGGCCGCGACGACGGCGGCGAACACGGCGGCCGCGCCGGACATGTCGCACTTCATCGTCTCGTTGTGGCCGGCCGGCTTGAGCGAGATGCCGCCCGAGTCGTAGGTGATGCCCTTGCCGACGAGCGCCAGGTGCTTGGCGTTCTTGGCGTGCGTGTACGTGATCTTGACCAGGCGCGGCGGGTTCTCGGAGCCGATGCCGACGCCGAGGATGCCGCCGAAGCCGCCCTTCTCCAGGGCCTTCTCGTCGAGCACCTGGACCTTCAGGCCGTGCTCCTTGCCGGCGGCCGAGACGACCGCGGCGAAGGCCTCGGGGGTCAGGTCGTTCGGCGGGGTGTTGATCAGGTCGCGGGCGCGGTTGATCTCCTCGGTCAGCGCCAGCGAGCGCTCGACGGCGGCCTTGTGCGCCTTGTCGCGCGGCTTGGCGCCGAGCAGCGTCACCTCGGCGAGCGGGCCCTTGGCGTCGGGGCCGCGATCCTGGTAGGCGGTGAAGGCGTACGCGCCGAGCAGGGCGCCCTCGCCGATCGCCTCGATGTCCTCGGCGGCCTCGATGGGCAGCGCGAACGCGGCCTTCTTGATGCCGTGCAGGGCGCGCGCGGCGTTGCCCGCCGCGGTGCGCAGCACCTCGGCGTCGTAGGCCTCGTCGGCGGCGGGGGCGGTGCCGAGTCCCACGGCGAGGACGAACGGGGCCTTGAGGCCGGAGGGCGACACGGCCTTGGTCACCTCACCCTCGGCACCACGGGCGCCGAGGGTCTCCAGGACGGCGGCGAGCTTGCCGCCGAACGCCTTGTCCACGGCCTCGGCGCCGGGCGCGACGACCAGCCCACCCTTGGGGCCCGCGGCCTTGGCGACGCCGACGACGAGGGCGTCGGCGCGGAGCGTCGCCGCACCGGCAGTGCTGAGAGTCAGAGCAGTCACGGTGGTGAGATCTCTCTTCCTTGAGAATCTTTGGGGAGTGTTCGACCGTCGGATGGCCCGGCCGGGGCCCCGTACATCGTATTTCGGGCGGGTCGAGCACCAGCCACGAGCCTACGCGCGGTGACGGAGTTCGATAGCGGGGGCGGTAATTCACTCATCCGTGGTGTCTCTTTCATGTTTGGCCCGCACTCTCCCTGAGAGCTCCGTCACACTCACCTCGATCGGGCACAGGGGACACGGTGCCCCTTTGCATCATCACCACAGGCTCTCCCTGCGCGCTCCGCGCACCGGAGAACCTCATGAGGGGGGACATATGAAGGCGAAGGCCTCAAAACTGGGCAGATCACGGGTGGCGCTCACGGCGCTGCTGGCAACCGGACTGCTCGGCACGGCCGTTCCGGCGGCGAACGCGGCGGCCACGGTGCTGCCGAGGATCGATCTGAAGGTGCTGGTGCTCGACGACGGGGGGAGCGCGGTCGGCGCGCTCGTCGCCGAGCTGAAGAACACTGGAGTGCCCTACCAGACGGTCGCGCTGGGCGCCGCGGGGCGTCCGACGATCAACGCCGCGTTCCTCAGCGACTACATCAGCGGTCGTCCGCACGCCAAGTTCCAGGGCGTCGTCGCGCCCAACGAGATCCCGTTCGGCACCGCGGACGCTCCCGAGCAGGCCGCGCTGGCCGCCTACGAGAAGACCTTCGGGATCCGCCAGATCGACGCCTACACCTGGGCCCACCCCGAGGTCGGGCTCGACTACACCGACCAGAACGGCGGCTGGTCCGGCGTCCTGGACGGCGCCAGGACCCAGCTCACCGCGGCCGGCAAAGCGGCGGCCTTCGGCTATCTCGACGGGCCGCTCACCTTCGAGGACAACGACCCGGCGGTGCCCGAGAGTTACGGCTACGCGGCCCACCCCAGGGACGGCTTCACCAGCTATCTGGACGCCCCCACCGGCGGCAGCATGCTCGGCCAGTACGCCCACGACGGCCGCAGCGAAATGGTCGTCACCTTCGCCTACAACCAGTACCAGCAGCAGTTCCAGGCGCTGGCCAAGGGCATGGTGGAGTGGGTCACCCAGGGCGTGCACCTGGGCCAGAGCCACAACTACTTCTCGATGCACGTGGACGACGTGTTCGCGCCGGACGCCCGCTGGGACAGCGCCCACAACTGCACCCCTGGCGACTTCGACTGCCCCGCGGGCGGCACCGCGAGCACCGACATCCGGATGACGGCGGCCGACGCCCAGTACGCCGCGCAGTGGGAGCAGACCAGCGGCTTCACGCTCGACATGGTCTTCAACGCGGGCTCGGGCGAGGAGTGGAAGTCCGAGAACGGCGGCACCGACGCGCTCACCGCCCAACTCCTCGCCGACAAGGCCAAGTTCCGCTGGATGAACCACACCTACACGCACGAGTTCCTCGGCTGCGTCCAGGACAACACCGTCGTGCCGTGGCAGTGCAAGAAGAACCCCGACGGCTCCACCCAGTGGATGAGCCGGGCCGACATCTCCTCGCAGATCTCGCAGAACTACAACTGGGCCGTCCAGAAGGGCCTCCCGGTCGACAGGAGCGAGATCGTCACCGGTGAGCACTCCGGCATGAAGGTCCTGCCGCAGCAGCCCGACGACAACCCGAACCTGGCGGGCGCCTTCGCCGACAACGGGATCAAATGGGCCGGCAGCGACGCCTCGCGCGAGCCGGACCAGCGCGCGGTCGGCGCCACCCAGACGGTGCCCCGGCACCCGATGAACGTGTACTACAACGTCGGCAAGGCCGCCGAGATGACCGACGAGTACAACTGGCTGTACACCTCCCGGGCCAACGGCGGAAGCGGTGTCTGCGAGGACAACCCGGCCTCCACCTGCATGACCGCACCGCTGGACACGGCCACCGGCTACCAGTCGTACATCGTGCCCCGGGAGGCCAAGACCGCGCTCTCGCACGTGCTGTGGAACGACCCGCGCCCGCACTACGTCCACCAGTCGAACCTGGCCGAGGAGCGGATCCTCTACCCGGTGCTCGACCGGATCCTCGGTGACTACAAGGCGCTGTACGCGGACAACGCGCCGATCGTGAACCTGCGCGAGAAGGACGCGGGAACCGAGTTCGGCCGCCGGGCGTCCTGGGACAAGGCGCTGGCTTCCGGTTCGGTGACCGCCTACCGGATCGGTACCGCCGTGACCGTCCAGGCTCCGAAGGGGGTGGCCGTCCCGGTCACGGCGCCGGAGGGCACCCGTAAGCAACTGCTCCTCGGCACCGCGGTGTTCGGGACGCCGTACGCGGGCGAGCGCTCCGACTGGACCTCGCCCGAGGCGCTCCAGTCGGCGATCACGCTCAAGCTGCCGGCCTGACCGACAGCACGATCGCCAGGGTCTGTCCGGCGGGTCGGGTCGCCCGTCGGCGGCCCGGCCCCCCGGGCGCCGTGAGCACCACCAGGCGTCCCGGGCGGGGATCCGCCGGGCAGACCTTGTACGCACGACCGCTTGTCCTGGGGGGACATTCATGCCGAGCAGTGGCCGTCATGTCACCATGCTCACAGAGGGCACATATCCGCATATTCACGGGGGTGTGAGTACCTGGTGCGATCAGCTCGTCCGCGGAATGCCGGAGGTCGACTTCCAGGTCGTCGCCCTCACCGGCAGCGGCCGCGAGCCGGTCACCTGGGAGCTTCCCGCCAACGTCTACCGGCACACGGCGTTCCCCCTGTGGGGGCCGCGGCCCGGCAGGCGCCGACCGCTCCTCGGCAAGGAGAGGCGCCGGTTCACCGACACCTACGAACGCTTCCTGCTCGCCCTGCTCGACCCGGAGTCCGGCTGCGACTTCGGCTCGGCCCTGTACGGCCTGGCCGAACTGGCCCGGGCCGGGCGCCTGTCGGCGGCGCTGCGCTCCGAGGCGGCGCTGAAGTCGCTGATGTGGATCTGGACCATGCCCCACCTGGCGCTGTCCCGGGCGCGGCCCACCGTGCACGACGCCCTGACCGCGACCGACCTCCTGGAACACGCGCTGCGGCCGCTGGCCGCCCGCATCCCGGCGGACAGCGTGGCGCACGCGGTCAGCAGCGGCCTGGCCACCCTGCCCGCGCTCGCCGCGCAGCACTTCGACCAGGTGCCGTTCCTGCTCACCGAACACGGCATCTATCTGCGTGAACGCTATCTCGGCTACCGCACGGCCCAGCAGAGCTGGCCGGTTAAGGCGGTCCTGCTGAGCTTCTACCGCGAGCTCAACACCCTGGGCTACCGCAAGGCCGACCTCATCACCCCGTGCAACCAGTACAACCGCCGCTGGGAGGAGCGCGGAGGCGCCCCCTCCGAGCGCATCCGTACCGTCTACAACGGCGTCGATCCCGAGCTGTTCCCGCACGCCGGCCCCGACCCGGCGGTCCCCACCCTGAGCTGGTGCGGACGCATCGACCCGATCAAGGACCTGGAGACCCTGATCCGCGCCTACGCCATCGTGCGCGCCGAACTCCCCGACACCCGGCTGCGGTTGTACGGGGGAGTGCCGGCCGGCGGCCAGGACTACAAGACGCGCCTGGAGAAGCTGGCCGCCGAACTCGGCGTCACCGACGGCATCTCCTACGAGGGCCGGGTCACGGACGTCGCGAGCGCCTACGCCTCGGGCAGCGTCGTGATGCTCTCCAGCATCAGCGAGGGCTTCCCGTTCTCGTTGATCGAGGCCATGTCCTGCGGGCGCGCCACCGTCTCCACGGACGTCGGAGGGGTACGCGAGGCGGCCGGCGACGCGGGGCTCGTGGTGCCGCCGCGGGAGCCCGCGGTGATGGCCGAAGCCGCCATCGGGCTGCTCCGCGACCCCGGGCGCCGCACCGAACTGGGCGCCGCCGCCCGGCAGCGCGTGATCGACAAGTTCACCCTGCACCGGTCGGTGGACGGCTTCCGCCGGATCTACCGCGAACTGGCCGGACTCCGCGAACCCGAGCCCGCCCTGGGCGAGTTCACGCCCGAGGACGACTGGACGCTCCAGTTGGCCGCGCCCTGGTACCGGGAGCTGTCCCACGACGCCACGCTGGACGGGGTGGCCCGATGAGCGGATCCCTGTGGATCGGCGGGCAGGAGGGGCAGGAGGGGCAGGAGGGGCAGGACACCCTGCCCTTCATCCCCCGCCAGCGCACCGCCCGGCCGCCCGGGGGCGACGCCGTGGCCGAACTCGCCCTGCGCCTGGAGGACGTGATAGCCGTCGCCGTCCACCCGGACGAGATAGCCGCGCTCATGGAGTCCGACGGCATGACCGACGCCCAGATACACGCCGTCTACGGGCACCCCGACTCCTTCTCGCTCGCCGAGGAGCTGTACGACCGGGTCGCGCGCCGCTACCCGGCCGCCCCGGCCCCGCCCCCCGAGCCCTGGCACACCCACCTCGGCTCCTGCCTCCTGCGCGGCCTCGTCTTCGCCCTGCCGGGACTCGCCTACGTCCTGGGGGCGCCCCTGCTGGCCGGGCCGCCCGCCGAGTTCGGCCTCCCGTCCGGAACCCTCGCGCTGCTCGCCGGGACCGTCACGGGCTGGGTGTGGAACCAGTCGCTCTCGCACCGCGCCCACTCCTGGCTCAGCCTCGCCGACCGCCCCGCCGCCGTCCGCGCGCTGCGCCGGGGAGCCCCGCTCGGCGCCGCGCTCAGCGCCCTGGCCGCCGTCGCCGCGGCCGGCCCGAACGACCTGGACGCCGCCGCGTTCGCCGCCGGCCAGTGCTGCTACCTCGCGGCGGCCACCACCTTGCTGGTGCTGGGCCGTGAACGCCCGCTGTTCTGGGCCCTGTTGCCGCTGACCCTCGGCCTCGTACCGCCGGTCGGGGATGCCGTGGGGCCGCTGTTGCTGCTCGGTTCGCTGGTCGCCGCCGTGACGCTCGCCGTACTCGCGCTGCGCGGCGAGGCCGCGGGGCACGGACCGCGCGGCGCGGTCTCGCCCCCGCTCGCCGCCTCCGTGCCGTACGGCCTGTTCGGGCTCGGCGCGGGCATCCTCGTGCTGTACGCCGCCCTCGGCGACCTCTTCCGGCACGACTCCGCGGGCATGGTCGCCGGGCCCTCGGCGGTCGCCCTCACGCTGAGCATGGGCCCCGCCGAATGGCTCCTGCACCGCTTCCGCGCCGAGAGCCTCGCGGGTCTGCGCGGCACGTCCAGCGCGCGCGGGTTTCGCGGCACGGTCGCGGCCACCGTGTCGCTGTGCCTGCTCGCCTATCTGCTGACGCTGGCCGCGCTCGCCGAGGCGGGCACCCGGCTGTGGCCGGACGCCCCCGTCCTGGACGCCACCCGCCTGGCGACGCTGCTGCTGATCGGCGCGGTGCTGTGGACCGGGCTGCTGCTCCAGTCGTTCGGGGCGGCGCCGGGCGCGGCCGTGGTGTGCTGCGCGGCGGCCCTCGCGCAGACCCTGGCACTGATCCTGGGCGCGCCGCCGGAGGCCGGCCTGGTGGTCTCGGGGAGCGCGGCCGCGTTGCTGGCCGCGCTGGTGTGTGTCCTCCTGGGAAGGGCGAGCGCCCACCGCCCATGATCCCCCCACCGAACCCCCCGAGACCCCGAGCGCGCTGCGAGGAAGCACATGAGCAAACTCCTTGTGCCCTACTACGAGCATCCGGCCGAGCGGCCCGACGCCTGGGACGCGCTGATCGCCGCCGCGCCCTCGCTGTACGGGGTCGTCCTCAACCCGGCCAGCGGGCCGGGGAGTTCACCCGATGACGCCTTCGCCGCGGTGGCCGGACGGCTGCGCTCGGCGGGCGTGCGGGTGCTCGGCTATGTGGACACCGCCTATGGCGCGCGCCCGCCGCAGGACGTGGTGCGCGAGGCGGTGCGCCACCACCAGTGGTACGGGGTGCACGGGCTCTTCCTCGACCAGGCGGCCACCAGCGCCCAGCAGTTGCCGTACTACGCGGATCTGCGGACGGCGCTCGCCGCCACCCAGGACACCTATGTCACGCTCGTCCTCAACCACGGTGCGACCCCGCACCCCGGCTACGCCAGGATCGCGGACCTCTCGGTCACCTTCGAGGGCCCCTGGTCCGCGTACCGGCCGACCGGGACGGCCGGGCCCGACACCTGCCATCTGGTGTACGAGGCGCCGCCCGACGCGGTCGCCCAGGCCCCGGTCCACTGCCTGGTGCCGGGCCGCCTCCCGCACCCCTGGGGCACGTTGCCGCACGTCCTGGAGCCCGCCCGGTGAGACGCGCGCTCCTCCTGCTCGTCCCGCTGCTCCTGCTCGCCGCGTGCACCGCTTCCCCGGACGGGCCCGACGACGGGGACGACGCGGACGGCGGTGGCACCAGGACCCCGGCCCCCTCGGGCCCGCACTGGAAGCCGAAGCCGGGCCTGACCTGGCAGTGGCAGCTCAAGGGCACGCTCGACCCCACGGTGGACGTCCAGGTCTACGACATCGACGCCTTCGACCAGAGCGCCGCGGCCGTCGCCGATCTGCACCGCCGGGGCCGCAAGGTCATCTGCTACGTCTCGACGGGCGCCTGGGAGAACTGGCGGCCCGACGCCGGGCGGTTCCCCAAGGACGTGCTCGGCAAGGGCAACGGCTGGGACGGCGAGCGCTGGCTCGACATCCGCCGCACCGACGTCCTGGAACCGCTCGTCGCGGCGCGCCTGGACCTGTGCCGGTCCAAGGGCTTCGACGCGGTCGAGCCGGACAACATGGACGGCTACCGCAACGACACCGGCTTCCCGCTCAAGGCCGCCGACCAGCTCCGCTACAACGAGCTCGTCGCCCGCCTCGCCCACGACCGGGGACTCGGCGTGGGCCTGAAGAACGACCTCGACCAGATCCCCCAGCTGCTCGCCCATGTCGACTTCGCGGTCAACGAGCAGTGCGCCCAGTACCGCGAGTGCGACCGGCTCACCCCGTTCGTCGCCGCGGGCAAGGCCGTCTTCCACGTCGAGTACGAACTCCCGCCGGCCCGGTTCTGCGCGCAGTCGAGGAGACTCGGCCTCAGCTCGATGGCGAAGAAGTACGACCTCCAGGCCTGGCGCGACCCCTGCTGAGGCTCGGCCGGGCGTGCGGGCGACCGGCGCTTTGCTGACACTCAGCCGAGCGTGAGGGCGACCAGCGTCACCGTGGCGCAGCCCTCCGCGACCGCCCCGAACACATCGCCCGTCACCCCGCCGAACCGCCTCAGGCACCGCCGCAGCAGCACCTCGGCCGCCCCGAGTCCGGCCACCGAGGCCAGCGCGAAGTGGAGGGCGGACCACGGCCCGAACAGGCCGCCCGCGCCCGCGCAGAGGGCCGTCACCAGCGCGGCCACGGCCAGCGCGCGACGCCCCGCCACCGTGCCCGCCACCACCGCGCCGAGCCCGTCGGGCCGGGCCGCCGCGACCCCGCGCCGCGAGGCCAGGGTCAGCGCGGTGCGGGCGGCCAGCGCCGCGACGACGGCCCCGGCCACGCCCCGGGCCCAGCCGTCCTCGAACAGCCGGGAGAGGGCGGCGATCTGGGCCAGCAGACAGAACAGCAGGGTGATGACGCCGAAGGGGCCGATGTCGCTGCGCTTCATGATGCGCAGCGCCTCCTCGGCGGGCTTGGCGCTGCCCAGGCCGTCGGCGACATCGGCGAGCCCGTCCAGATGCAGGCCCCGGGTCAGCAGAGCGGGCGCGGCCACACCCGCCACGGCCGCCGTCAACGCCCCCGCCCCCAGCGCCCAGAACCCCGCGCCCGCGGCCCCCGCGCAGAGCCCCACGGCGAGCCCGGCGAGCGGGGCGAGCGTCATCCCCGTACGGGCGGTGTCGCGGTCCCACCGGGTGATGCGGACGGGGAAGACGGTGAGGGTGCCGAAGGCGAAACGTACGCCGTGCAGGGCCATGCTTGGGTTCACCCGGCGCAGGCTATCTTGAGCGCTTCGCCCGCCCCCGGCGGTAAATTGCGCATACCAGCGCAAACAGGAGCGGGTGGGATGGGTCACTGGTTCTACCGGAACATCACCGAGCCGGGCAAGCTGCCCATGCTGCTCGCGCTCGCCGCGTTCGTCGTGACGTTCGTGGTCACCCGCTCCATCACCCGCCTGATCAGGGCCGGGCGCGGCCCGTTCCGCAACATCAGGCCCGGCGGGATGCACATCCACCATGTGGTGCCGGGCGTCATCCTCACCATCGTGGGCGGCTTCGGCGCGGTCGGCAGCGGCCGCCACGGCATCGCGGCGGCCGTCTTCGCCGTCCTCTTCGGGATGGGCGCGGGCCTGGTCCTCGACGAGTTCGCGCTGATCCTGCACCTCGACGACGTGTACTGGAGCGAGAGCGGGCGCAAGAGCGTCGAGATCGTGGTGCTGACCGCCGCCCTGATGACGCTGGTGCTCGCCGGGTTCTCACCGCTCGGCGTCAACGACGTGAGCCCCGAGGAGCAGCACGACCGGGCCTCGTTCATCACCACGATCGCCATCAACTTCTGTTTCGTGCTGATCGCCCTCTTCAAGGGCAAGGCGCGGCTGTCGATCCTGGGGATCTTCGTGCCGTTCGTGGCCCTGTTCGGCGCGCTCCGGCTCGCCCGCCCCGGCTCCCCGTGGGCCCAGCGCTTCTACCGCAAGCGGCCCAGGGCCCGCGCCAGGGCCGGATTGCGGGCCTACCGCCACGACCGGCGCTGGTCGGCGCCGCGCCGTCGGCTTCAGGACTGGATCGGCGGCGCACCCGACAAGCTCCCGGTGCGCCGCCCCCGATCATGATGGTCGCGTCGTCGCCTCCTGCGGCGCCGCAGCCAGGTGATCCAGCAGATCACGGCGACCGCGAGCAGGGCCGCGATGTGCTCCTTGCCCGCGAGGTTGTTCTTGAGCACCACTTCGAGGACCATCGAGACGACCACCACCCCGGCCGTCCAGTACGCCCGGTAGCGCCAGCACACGTACACCGCGAGGGCCACCACGGCCGCCGAGGGGCCGGTGTCGACCATCTCGGCGGCGGACGCGGGCAGGCCGAAGACGCTGTCCGGCCCGATGCGGATGCCGACCCGCGCGTACAGGGTGCCGGCCAGCGTCGCCGCGTAGGCGATGAGCAGCATCCGGCCGCGCCCGATGCAGATCTCCGCGACGCCGAAGACGAGCAGCACCTGGGCGAGCGCCCCCCACACCGGCAGGTCGAGGGCCGGCACGAACAGGGAGAACGGGGTGCGCAGGAGCGAGATCCACAGGGGGTACTCGGCCTTCACGGAGCCGAGGATCTGGATCGGTCTGAAGCCCCAGGACTGGTTCTGGATGATCTGGAAGACCGAGGTGAGGGCCACCGCCGAGAGCGTCAGCCCGATCGCCCGCCAGCGCTGGGTGTGCAGCGCGTACGCGACGGTCTTGAGCAGGGGCCCCCATTCGCGTTCCGCGAACCGGCGCACCCCGCCCCTGGCCCCACCCCTCATCTCTGCGACTCCAGGTGTCTGCGGTGCAGCCACTTGGGCAGGCCCGGGGCTTCCAGGAAGCCCTCGGCGCGCGCGGACGCGATGGCGATGCGCGGCAGGTCCGCGCTCTTCTCGAACAAGGTGAACCGTGGCTCCCAGATCGGCCGGTACTTGGCGTTGGACCGGTACAGCGACTCGATCTGCCACCAGCGGGAGAAGAAGCTGAGGAGCGAGCGCCACAGCCTCAGCACGGGTCCCGCCCCGAGCTTCGAGCCGCGCTCGAAGACGGAACGGAACATCGCGAAGTTCAGTGAGACCTGAGTGATCCTGATCTCCTTGGCGCGCTGGAGGAGTTCGATCACCATGAACTCGATCAGGCCGTTCTCGGAGTCGCGGTCACGCCGCATCAGGTCCAGCGAGAGCCCTTCGGGGCCCCAGGGCACGAAGCTCAGCAGCGCCCTCAACTCGCCCTCGCCGTCGAAGCATTCGAGCATCATGCACTGGCCGTCGGCCGGGTCGCCGAGCCGGCCGAGCGCCATCGAGAAGCCGCGTTCGGTGGCGCCGTCGCGCCAGTCGTCGGCCTTGCGTAGGAGTTCGTCCATCTCCTCGGCGGGAATGTCCGCGTGGCGGCGGATCCGCACCTCGTATCCGGCCCGCTTGACCCGGTTGTACGCCTGGCGCACGGTCCGCATGGCGCGGCCCTCCAGGGTGAACTCGGCGGTCTCCACGATCGCCTCGTCGCCCATCTCCAGCGCGTCCAGGCCGTGCCGGGCGTAGATCTGCCCGGCCTCCTCGCTGGCGCCGGTGACGGCCGGGATCCAGCCGTGCGCGCGGGCCTCGGCCAGCCACGGCTCGATCGCGCCGGGCCAGGCCTCGGGGTCGCCGATGGGGTCGCCGGAGGCCAGCGAGACGCTGTTGATCACGCGGTAGGTGACGGCGGCCTTGCCGGTGGGCGACCAGATGACGGCCTTCTCGCGGCGCAGCGCGAAGTAGCCGAGCGAGTCGCGCTCGCCGTGCTTGTCCAGGAGCGCGCGCAGCTTCTCCTCGTCCTCGACGGTGAGCGGGTCGACGGCCCTGCGGTTGCGGAAGGCGGCGAAGACGACCGCGATCAGGAGCAGCGTGGCGAGCACGTTGATGGTGACGTTGACCCAGCCCGGGGTGGTGACGCCCTGGGTGTGCCGGTCGTCGGGGACCAGGAAGACCAGGCGCATCAGGCCGTAGCGCCAGCGTCGCAGGAACGTCGACTGGTCGGTGCCGTCGTAGGTGTTGGTCGCGCTGACCAGGACGGCCGCGATCAGGGAGGTGACGAGCAGCCCGCCGACGGCGGTGACGACCGCGGCCAGCGGGTTGGACCGGTCGCCCTTGGCGTAGAACTCGCGGCGGCCCACCAACAGCGCCACCACGAAGGCGGTGGTGAGGCCCAGCGAGATCCAGTTCTGGACGTAGCGGTGGAATCCCGGCAGCGCCATGACGTACGCGAAGAGCAGCAGGAAGAGCCCGCCGAGCACCAGGTTCAGGATCCAGGCGGCCCGCTTGCGGCGGCGCATGGTGACGGCGAGGAAGAGCGTGACGACCCCGGAGGTGAAGCCGGCTTCGAGCAGATACGGCGTGAAGTAGTCGTCCGTGTTGTGCCGCCGCAGCCCCTGTCCGAGGGTCACCCACACGGCACTGAGGAAATTGATGAACGTCACGACGCGCAGATACCAGACGGCGAACGCCGCACCGGTCCGCGAGCGCGGGGTGCTCCGGTTCGTTCCTTCAGTGGTGCTCAAGCGGACTTCTCCCATGAAACGCGATGATATGGGGGCAAAGCGTTTCGCAGCGGCCGCGAGCGGTGCCGGGGGAGGCTCCCCGGCACCGCCGTGACTCACTCGTCGACGCTCTCCTGCGTGCCGTCCGTGCGCCGGTCGGCGCGCTCGGGCAGCTCCGCGGCCAGGGCGGCCGCGGCTTGTACGAGGGGAAGAGCGAGCAAGGCCCCGGTTCCTTCGCCCACTGTGACGCCATGATCGAGCAGAGGGTTGAGCGCCATCCGGTCCAGCGCCTTCGCCTGGCCCGGCTCGCCGCTGAGCTGGCCCGCGAGCCACCAGTCCGGCGCCCGGAAGGCGGCCCGCTGGGCCACCAGCGCACAGGCCGACGAGACGACCCCGTCGAGGATCACCGGCAGCCTGCGCACCGCACACTGGAGCAGGAAACCCGTGGCGGCGGCAAGGTCCGCGCCGCCCACCGCGGCCAGGAGTTCGAGCTGATCGCCGAGAACCGGCCGCGCCCGGCGCAGCGCGTCGCGGATCGCGGCGCACTTGCGCATCCAGGCCAGATCGTCGATCCCGGCGCCGCCGCGCCCGGTGACCACCGAGGCGTCCGTTCCGCACAGCGCCGCGATCAGCACCGC
Source organism: Streptomyces sp. ASQP_92 (assembly GCF_025399895.1). GTDB lineage: Bacteria > Actinomycetota > Actinomycetes > Streptomycetales > Streptomycetaceae > Streptomyces. The sequence continues at coordinate 955,383 of NZ_JAODUA010000001.1, forward strand.
CGCCGGGGTGGTGCCGCCCACGCTGAGGTCGCCGAGCACCACCAGGTCGGTGCCGGAGTCGGCCTCCTCGTCGGCGATCTTCACGCCGAGCCGTACGGCGGCCTCCGCCTCCTCCACGGTGAGCGCGTCCTCGACGTCGATACGGCCGCTGCCGCGCCGCACCCGGTGGCGTACGACGTCCTCGGGCAGCAGGGCCGGGTCGCAGTCGAGACCGGCGTCGACCACACGGACCGAGGTGCCCTGGCGGCGGGCGAGCACCGCGACGGGGCTCGCGCCGTCCAGGACGGCGCGGACCAGGGTGTGCGCGGAGCCGGCCGGACGGGCCGAGACGCCGAGCCCGGCCACCCCGTGGTCGCCCGCGAACAGCACCACGCGGGGTTGCTCGACGGCCCGGACGGGGTTGGCGCCCTGTGCCGCCGACAGCCAGGTGGCCAGTTCGTCGAGCCGGCCGAGCGCGCCGGGCGGCACGCCCTGCCGCTCCCGGCGTTCCTCGGCGTCACGCCGCACACCGTTGTCGGGGCGTTCGATCAGATCGGAGAAGTCGTCCAGGTTCAGCCTGCTCATCTGCCGAACAGTACCGCCAGCGGGTGGACATCAGCCGCGCAGCGTGAGCGCCTGCCCCGCGACGACGAGCAGGACCTGTTCGCACTCGGCCGCGAACGCCGCGTTCAGGCGCCCGAGTTCGTCCCGGAACCGGCGCCCCGACGCCGTCGCCGGCACCACGCCCGAGCCCACCTCGTTGCTCACCGCCACCACCGTGCGCGAGGTTCCCCGTACGGCGGCGACGAGTTCGGCCGTCCGCTCCTTCAGCGCCCGCTCGCCGCCCTGCGCCCACTTCTCGTCGTCCCACGCGCCGACCCGGTCCATCGCGTCGGTCAGCCACAGCGCCAGACAGTCGATCAGGAGCGGGGGGCCCGGCTCCTCCAGGAGCGGCGCGAGTTCGCAGGTCTCCTCGGTGCGCCAGGAGGCGGGCCGGCGCTCGCGGTGCAGGCCCACCCGCGCCGCCCACTCCGCGTCGCCCTCGCGACCGCCTCCGGTCGCCACGTACACCACCTGCGGGAAGCCCGCCAGGCGCCGCTCGGCCTCCACCGACTTGCCCGAGCGCGCCCCGCCGAGGACGAGCGCCCGGCGCGGCACGTCGGGCACCGCGTGGTACTCGCCGACCACCAGCGTCGTGCCGTCCGGCACCGCCCGCGCGCCGAGCGCGGCGAGCCGGCGTTCCAACTCCCGCCCCGGCGGCACCTCGTGGTCGATGTGGACCGCGATCACATCGGTGGCGGGACCGATGCCGCCCGCCGCCCGCAGCCTCGCCAGCGCGTCCGGGCGCCCGCAGACATCGGCCACCACCATGTCGTACGGGCGCACCTCGGCGGGGCCCGCGGGGGCGCCGCCCGGCGGCAGGTACAGCAGGCGCTCGCCGTCGGGGGAGGTCACCTCGTACCCGGTGCCCGGCGAGTCCAGCGGCACGGCCAGCACCCGGTGGCCGCTGATCAGCGACAGCCTGCGGCCGTCCGGCACCCGGCCGGCCGCGGGCAGCCCGGCGGGCAGCTCCAGGGCGGGCCCGTCGTGCGGGTGGGTGAGCAGCACCTGGCGCACGCCCGCGAGCGAGTGCCCGGCGCGGGCGGCGGCGAGCGCCGCGCCGGGCGTGAGGTCGAGCAGCAGCGCGCCGTCGACGAGCAGGGCGGTCGCGGCGCGGGCGTCCGACCCGCGGGCGAGGGCGCACGCGGCGCAGGGACAGTCGGGGCGCGGCAGGCCGGCGGGGGCCCCGGTGCCGAGGAGAGTCAGTTCCACAGGCACGATCCTCCCGCGTAACCGGCCCTCTTGCGCGCCCGGTTACGCTGCGGGCAGCAACGTGACGTAAGGAGGCGGACATGGCGTGGACGTGGCGTTTCGAGAAGTCGGACGGTACGGAGGTCGAGCCGGCGGTGGCGCCGGAGGAGTTCACGACCCAGGGCGATGCGGAGTCCTGGATCGGTGAGGTGTGGAAGGACCTGCTGGAGGGCGGGGCCGACCAGGTCTTCCTCTTCGAGGACGGCGCGAAGATCTACGGCCCGATGAGCCTGCACGCCGAACAGGTCTGACGGGCCCGCACGCCGGACAGGTCCGGCGTGGCGGCCGGGGGCGCCCGCGGTGTCCCCGGCCGCGCTCAGATCTCGCCGAGGGTGACCTCGGCCGTCCTCCCGGCCCCGTCGCGGACGTACGTCACCTGGACCTTCTGGCCGGGCTTGTCGGCCGCGAGCGCCTCGGTGAGCGCGGTGATCGAGGCGATGTCGGTGTCGCCGAGCCGGGTGATGATGTCGCCCGGCCGCAGGCCCGCCCGGGCCGCGGCGCCGTTCGCCGGGGCCTGCACGACCGCGACCCCGGCCGGCCGGTAGCCCGCGTCGACCACGGTGCGGCCGGTGATGCCGAGCGCGGCGCGGCCGGAGTCGGTGACCTTGCCGCTCTTGATGATCTGGTCGGCCACCGTCTTCACCATCGACGCCGGGATCGCGAAGCCGATGCCGGGGGCCGCGCTGCCGCCCATGTCCGGGTCGGTGGCGGCGAGCGTCGGGATGCCGATGACCTCGTCGTCCAGGTTGACCAGGGCGCCGCCGCTGTTGCCGGGGTTGATCGCGGCCGAGGTCTGCACCATGTTGGCGATGGTGGCGCCCGTCCCGCCGCCGGCGCTCCCCTCGGAGACGGTGCGGCCGGTCGCCGACACGATGCCCTGGGTGACGCTGGAGGACAGGCCGAGCGGGGAGCCCATGGCGAGCACGATCTGGCCCATCTCGACCTTCGCGGAGTCGCCGAACCTGGCGGCCTTCAGACCGCTCGGCACCGAGTCCAGCTTGATCACGGCGAGGTCCTGCTCGGGGTAGGACGACACGAGCCGCGCGGTGATCGCCGAACCGCTGCCGGAGGTCGACACCTTGAACGTCCGCTCCTTGCCGACCACATGGGCGTTGGTGACGATGTGCCCCTGGCCGTCGTAGACGACCCCCGACCCCAGGCTGTTGGTGGCGTCGATCTGCACGACGGAGGGCAGCACGTTCTTGATGACCCGCATGTAGTCGCCCTGGAGGGTGTCGGTGCCCCCGGAGCCGTTGCGCTGGGGGGCCGCGTTGCTCGCGGAGGCGGCCGACGCCTTCGGCGCCGCGCCGGATCCGGCGCCCGAACAGCCGCCCAGCGCGACGGCGGTGGCGACGGCGACGGTCAGCGGCAGCACCGCACGGCGCACCCGCCCGGCGCGAAGAGATGCATCCATGGCAGGAGTATCCCTTTGGTCCGATATAACGGCCTGTCGGTGCGCCCGATCAGGTACCGGCAGGTACCGGGGCCCCGGGCCGGGGCCCACTCGGCGGATACCCCGCGCGTCAGTCCCGTACGCCGAAGAGGTGCAGCAGCGCCGCGACCTGGCGGTAGGGGTCGGTGCGGCCCGCCCGGTCCTCGGCGGCCAGCAGCCGCTCCAGTTCGTCGGCGGCGGGCAGTTCGGCCGCGTTGGGCACGTTGTCGGTGAACACCCGCACCCCGTACCAGGTGTGCAGCGGCGCCGCGATCCCATCCAGCGTGCGGGTCAGCGCCGCGAGCCGGTCGGCCCGCACCGGCAGGCCGAGCCGATTGGTGTACGAGTCGGTGTCGAAGGCGGCGAGGGCGCCCGCCCAGTCACCGGCCAGGCCCGGCCGCACGGCCAGCGCGTCCGCGTTGCGCACGAGCAGCGAGAGCAGCCCGCCGGGGGCGAGCATCCGGGCCAGGCCCGCGAGCATCGCGTCCGGCTCCTCGACGTACATCAGGACGCCGTGGCAGAGCACCACGTCGAAGGAGCCCGGCATGAAGTGCACGCCGGTCTCGCGGCCGTCGCCCTCGATCAGGCGGACCCGCTCGCGGATCCCCTCGGGCTCGGTGACCAGCGCCTCGCGGGCCACCTTGAGCATCGAGGGATCGGATTCGAGCCCGGTCACCGAGTGCCCGGCGCGGGCCAGGCGCAGGGCCTGGGTGCCCTGGCCCATGCCGACGTCGAGCACGCGCAGCCGCTGGCCCACCGGGAAGCGCCCGGCTATCTGCTCGTCGAGGTGCCGGGCCACGAGCTCCTGGCGGACGACGTTGCGCAGCCCGCCGAGCCCCTTGAGCCAGGCGCCGGAGGCGCCGGTGAACCCGGACGGTTTGCCGCTCAGGGCCGCTCTCCGCGCTTGACCTGCGGCTTGGGCAGCCGCAGCCGGCGCATCTGGAGCGTGCGCATCAGGCCGTAGGCGACGGCGCCCTTCTTCGGCTCGTCCGGGAAGCGGGCGGCCAGCGCCCTCTTCAGGCGGAAGGCCAGGCCCACCGAGTCGAGCACGATGAGCACGATCACCACGAGCCACAGCAGCAGCGAGAGGTTCTGGAGGCTGCCGATGCGGATCATCGAGAGCACCAGGATGATCACCGCGAGCGGCAGGAACATCTCGGCGACCGAGAACCGCGAGTCGACGTAGTCGCGGACGAACTTGCGCACCGGGCCCTTGTCACGGGCCGGCAGATAGCGCTGGTCGCCATTGGCGAGCGCTTCGCGCTGCTTCGCCATGTCGACCCGGCGCGCCTCGCGCTGGCGCTTGGCGGCCTCCTTGCGGTCGGTCGGCACGGTCGAGGCCCGGCGGCGCTGGGTCTGCGCCTCACTCCGCTTGGGAGTGGGGCGCCCCTTGGGGGCCTGCGGGTCGCGGGGCTGGGAGAGGTCCGCCGTCACCTTGTCGGTGGGGGCCTTCTCTGCGTTGGAACGGCTACGGAACACAATCCCCAAGGGTACGGGGTACCCGGCATGGACCCCAGGCCGGTGGGGAACGATCCGGCAACGCCTTGCGTCCGTAGAGACGGGCGGCGCGAGCTTCCCCCGAGGGTCACCTACTCCCTGCGCCGGATCAGCGGCGGACGTAGTCGTCCTTGGGGATGAGCGCATCGCCGCCCGAACAGTGCGGTAATGGATGCAGGGCCCGTACTGTGGGTTCTGTTGCAGCAGCGGGAGCTGGAGTCCGTCAGAAGGGGGCGCGCGAAGCCCATGAGCGGTGTCATGAAGCGTATGGGAATGATCTTCCGCGCGAAGGCGAACAAGGCCCTTGACCGGGCCGAGGACCCTCGCGAGACCCTCGATTACTCGTACCAGAAGCAGCTTGAGCTGCTCCAGAAGGTACGCAGGGGCGTCGCCGACGTGGCGACCTCCCGCAAGCGTCTTGAACTGCAGCTCAACCAGTTGCAGAGCCAGTCCTCCAAGCTGGAGGACCAGGGGCGCAAGGCCCTCTCGCTGGGCCGCGAGGACCTGGCGCGCGAGGCCCTGTCCCGCCGTGCCTCGCTCCAGCAGCAGGTCACCGATCTGGAGACGCAGCACCAGACGTTGCAGGGCGAGGAGGAGAAGCTCACCCTCGCGGCCCAGCGGCTCCAGGCCAAGGTCGACGCCTTCCGCACCAAGAAGGAGACGATCAAGGCCACCTACACGGCGGCCCAGGCCCAGACCCGGATCGCCGAGTCCTTCTCGGGCATCTCCGAGGAGATGAGCGACGTGGGCCTCGCCATCCAGCGGGCCGAGGACAAGACCGCGCAGCTCCAGGCGCGGGCCGGCGCGATCGACGAACTGCTCGCCTCCGGCGCGCTCGACGACCAGTCGGGCCTGGCCAAGGACGACATCCAGACCGAGCTCGACCGGTTGTCCGGTGGTACGGATGTAGAGCTGGAACTGCAGCGGATGAAGGCCGAGCTCATGGGCGGCGGATCCGCCGGGAAGCAGGCCATCGAGGGCGGCGCCGCCGCCCCGCAGGACCAGGCCCCGCAGCAGAGCCCGCGCTTCGACAAGCAGTGACGAGCGGCAGGAGACGTTCATGATCGTCCGGATCATGGGGGAGGGGCAGGTGAAGCTGGCGGACAGCCACTTCACCGAGCTCAACAAGCTCGACGACGAGCTCCTCGGCCAGATGGAGAGCGGTGACCAGGAAGGCTTCCGCCGCACCCTGGGCGCGCTGCTCGACGCGGTGCGCCGCCTGGGCGAGCCCCTGCCCGACGACGCCCTCGAACCGTCCGAGCTGATCCTTCCGGGCCCGGACGCGAGCCTGGACGAGGTCAGGGACATGCTCAGCGACGACGGCCTCATCCCCGGCTGACCGGGGCGGGCCCCGGCCTTACGGTAGGTGCCCGTGACCCCCATCGACCGTGCCCGCCCCTGGCTCAGGGCGCATCCGCTTGCCCTGGACGCCGCCCTCGCCGTCGGCGTGCTGATCTGCATGGTCATCGGGTCCTTCGCCGACCCGCACGGACCCAACGGGCCCACCTTCGGCACCCGTACGCCGGGTCTGCGCTCGCTCGTCCTGATGACGCTGGGCGCCGGGGCCCTGGTGCTGCGGCGCCGCGCGCCCATGGCCGTGCTCGCCTGCACCACCGCGCTCGCCGCGGTGGAGCTCGCCCTCGGCGCGCCGCCCGCGCCCGTCGCGATGAGCGCGGTCGTCGCCCTGTTCACCGTGGCCGCCCACACCGACCGGCCCACCACCTACCGGGTCGGCGTACTCACCATGGTCGTGCTCACCGGCACGGCCATGCTCTTCGGCGTCCCGCCCTGGTACTCCCAGGAACACCTCGGGGTCTTCGCCTGGACCGGCATGGCCGCGGCCGCCGGGGACGCCGTGCGCAGCCGGCGCGCCTTCATCCAGGCCATCCGCGAACGCGCCGAGCGGGCCGAGCACGGCCGTGAGGAGGAGGCCCGGCGCCGGGTCGCCGAGGAGCGCCTGCGGATCGCCCGCGACCTGCACGACGTGGTCGCCCACCACATCGCCCTGGTCAACGTGCAGGCCGGCGTCGCGGCCCACGTCATGGACAAGCGGCCCGACCAGGCCAAGGAGGCCCTCGCCCACGTACGCGAGGCCAGCCGCTCCGCGCTGGACGAACTCCGCTCCACCGTCGGCCTGCTGCGCCAGTCCGGCGACCCCGCCGCCCCCACCGAACCCGCTCCGGGCCTCGCCGTCCTGGACGATCTGCTGGCCGGGTTCCGGCGGGCGGGCCTGCCCGTGGAACTGGCCCGCACCGACGAGACCCCGCTGCCCGCCTCCGTCGACCTCGCCGCCTACCGGGTCATCCAGGAGGCGCTCACCAACGTACGCAAGCACGCGGGCCCCGGCGCCAGGGCCGAGGTGAGCGTCGTGACCGTCGGGCCGCACACCGAGATCACCGTCATCGACAACGGCACGGGCCCCGGCGCCGCGGACGGCGGCGGCGGCGGCCACGGCCTGCTCGGGATGCGGGAGCGCGTCACCGCCCTCGGCGGCAGCTGCACCGCGGGCCCCCGCTACGGCGGCGGCTTCCGCGTCCAGGCGATACTGCCGGTCAAGGCCGCGGAGACCGGGGCCACGGGGGAAGGCACGTCATGACCATCAAGGTGGTACTCGCCGACGACCAGGCGCTGCTGCGCTCGGCGTTCCGCGTCCTGGTCGACTCCGAGCCGGACATGGAGGTGGTGGGCGAGGCGGCCGACGGGGCCGAGGTCGTCGACGTGGTCCACCGGACGCTGCCGGACGTCGTCCTGATGGACATCCGGATGCCCGGCACCGACGGCCTCGCCGCGACCCGCGCCATCACCGCCGACCCGGCCCTCGCCGCCGTCCACGTGGTGATGCTGACGACCTTCGAGGTCGACGAGTACGTGGTGCAGTCGCTGCGGGCCGGCGCCTCGGGCTTCCTCGGCAAGGGCGCCGAGCCCGAGGAACTGCTCGGCGCGATCCGGATCGCCGCGGCGGGCGAGGCCCTCCTCTCGCCGGCCGCGACCAAGGGCCTGATCACCACCTTCCTTGCCCAGGGCGGCAGTTGGGACGCGGGGGAGGAGGAGTCGCGACGGTACGGCGAGCGGCTCGCCGCCCTGACCGTGCGCGAACGCGAGGTGCTGGTCCAGGTCGCGGGCGGCCACTCCAACGACGAGATCGCCGAGCGGCTCACCGTCAGCCCGCTCACGGTCAAGACCCACGTCAACCGGGCGATGGCCAAATTGGGCGCCCGCGACCGTGCCCAACTGGTGGTCATCGCCTACGAATCGGGCCTTGTCCGCCCACGGGTGGACTGAAGGGTGGAGTGCGGCGTACTGCGGCTGCGGTATGCGCGGGATAAGGAAAGGGACCTGGGAGCGAGGCATTGAACCCGCCCCATGGCGGAGGGTTGTAGGCGGGGGCCGGGTCTTCCCGGGTGATGCGCCGCGTGATCACGGGCCGGTCCCGCCTGCCCCGTCCGCCTCGTACCGCCGCTCGCACGCCACAGAAGAGAGACCCCACCCATGTCCTGGCTGTCCAGATTCAGCCTCGCACAGCGGGCCCTGATAGGCCTGATGTCGATCGTCGCGATCGTCTTCGGGGCGATCGCCATTCCGCAGCTCAAGCAGCAACTGCTGCCCACCATCGAACTGCCGATGGTGTCGGTGCTCGCCCCCTACCAGGGCGCGTCCCCCGACGTGGTCGAGAAGCAGGTCGTCGAGCCGCTCGAAAAGAACATCAAGGCCGTCAGCGGAGTCAAGGGCATCACGTCCACGGCGTCCGAGGGCAACGCCGTGATCATGGCGACCTTCGACTTCGGCACCGGTACGAAGCAGCTCGTGGCCGACATCCAGCAGGCCGTCAACCGGTCCCGCACCCAGATCCCCTCGGACGTCGACCCGCAGGTCGTGGCCGGTTCCACCGACGACATGCCGACCGTGGTCCTCGCGGTGACCTCCGACAAGGACCAGCAGGCGCTCGCCGACCAGCTGGACCGCACGGTCGTCCCGGTCCTGGAGGACATCAAGGGCGTCGGCCGCGTCAGCGTGGACGGAGTGCAGGACCTCCAGGTCGACGTGACGCCCGACGCGAAGAAGCTCGCCGAGGCCGGCCTCACCACCATGACGCTCGGCGACGCCCTCAAGGCGGGCGGCGCGACGATACCCGGCGGCTCGTTCTCCGAGGACGGCAAGAGCCGTACCGTCCAGGTCGGCGCCCCCTACACCTCGCTCAAGCAGATCGAGGACCTGCGGATCAAGCCGCAGCAGGGCGCCCCGGTCCGCCTCGGTGACCTCGCCACGGTCAAGCAGCAGCCCGCCAAGCGGGTCTCCATCACGCGCACCAACGGCAAGCCCAGCCTCGCCGTGATGGCCACCATGGACCACGACGGCAGCGCCGTCGCGATCTCCCAGGCCGTCAAGGACAAGCTGCCCGATCTGAAGAAGGACCTCGGCGCGGGCGCGGAGCTCACCGTCGTCTCGGACCAGGGCCCCCAGGTCTCCAAGGCCATCTCCGGCCTGACCACCGAGGGCGCGCTCGGCCTGCTCTTCGCGGTCATCGTGATCCTGCTGTTCCTCGCCTCGATCCGCTCCACCCTGGTGACCGCGGTCTCCATCCCGCTGTCCGTGGTCCTCGCGCTGATCGTGCTGTGGACGCAGGACCTCTCCCTGAACATGCTCACGCTGGGCGCGCTGACCATCGCGATCGGCCGGGTCGTCGACGACTCGATCGTGGTCCTGGAGAACATCAAGCGTCACCTCGGCTACGGCGAGGAGCGCCACGAGGCGATCCTGACGGGCGTCAAGGAGGTCGCCGGCGCGGTGACCGCCTCGACGCTCACCACCGTCGCGGTCTTCCTGCCCATCGCCTTCGTCAACGGCATGGTGGGCGAGCTCTTCGGCTCGTTCAGCCTCACCGTCACCGCGGCCCTGCTGGCCTCGCTCCTCGTCTCGCTGACCGTCGTCCCGGTCCTGTCGTTCTGGTTCCTGCGCGCGCCGAAGGCGATCGCGGGCATCGACCCGGAGGAGGCGCGCCGTAGGGCGGAGGAGAAGGAGAACAAGTCCCGCCTCCAGCGGGTGTACGTCCCGGTGCTCCGCTTCGCGACCCGGCGCCGCCTCACCAGCGTGCTGCTCGCGGTCGTCATCCTGATCGGCACCTTCGGGATGGCCGGGCTGCTGAAGACCAACTTCTTCGACCAGGGCGAGCAGGACACCCTGTCGATCAAGCAGGAGCTGGAGCCGGGCACCAGCCTGGACGCGGCGGACGCCGCCTCCAAGAAGGTCGAGCAGATCCTCGCCGGCGACCCGGCGGTCAAGAGCTACCAGGTCACCGTCGGCTCCTCCGGCTTCATGGCGGCCTTCGGCGGCGGCACCGGAGCCAACCAGGCCTCGTACACCGTGACGCTCAAGAGCGCGGGCGACTACGACAAGGCGCACGACCGTCTGGAGGCGGCCCTCAAGAACCAGCCGGGCAACCCCGCGATCTCCTCCGGCGGCGGTTTCGGCAGCCAGAACCTGAGCGTGGTCGTCAAGGCGGCCGACGGCGACGTCCTGAAGAAGGCCGCGGAGCAGGTGCGTGAGGCCGTCGCGGGTCTCAAGGACGTCAGCGACGTGCAGAGCGACCTGGCGCAGAGCGTGCCCCGCGTCTCGGTGCAGCCCAACGACAAGGCGGCCGACGCGGGCTTCAACCAGACCACCCTCGGCATGGCCGTCGCCCAGCAGGTGCGCGGCACCCAGGTCACCAAGGCGATCATGGGCGACTCCGAGCGGGACGTCTACATCACCTCGCCCAACCCGGCCACGACCGTGGACCAGCTCAAGAACCTCTCGCTCGGCCCGGTCAAGCTCGGTGACATCGCCGAGGTGAAGCTGGTGCCCGGCCCGGTCTCGATGACCCGGATCGACGGCGCCCGCTCGGCGACCATCACCGCCAAGCCGGTCGGCGACAACACCGGCAAGGTCAGCACCGACCTCCAGGCCAAGATCAAGGACCTGAAGCTGCCGGCCGGCGCCACCGCCTCCATCGGCGGTGTCTCCTCGGACCAGTCGGACGCGTTCAAGAACCTGGGCCTGGCGATGCTGGCGGCGATCGCGATCGTCTTCATGCTCCTGGTCGCGACGTTCAAGTCCCTCATCCAGCCGCTGATCCTGCTGGTCGCCATCCCGTTCGCGGCCACCGGCGCGATCGGTCTGCTCATCGCCACCGACACCCCGATGGGCGTCCCCGCGATGATCGGCATGCTGATGCTGATCGGCATCGTGGTGACCAACGCGATCGTCCTGATCGACCTGATCAACCAGTACCGCAAGCAGGGCCTCGGCGTGGTCGAGGCGGTCGTCGAGGGTGGCCGCCACCGTCTGCGCCCGATCCTGATGACGGCGCTGGCGACGATCTTCGCGCTGCTCCCGATGGCCCTCGGCATCACGGGCGAGGGCGGCTTCATCGCCCAGCCGCTCGCGGTCGTGGTGATCGGCGGTCTGGTCACGTCGACGCTGCTGACCCTGCTCCTGGTCCCGACCCTCTACGCGATGGTCGAGCTCCGCAAGGAGCGCAAGGCCAAGAAGAAGGCGGCCAAGCGCGCCAGGAAGGCGGGTGCCACCGAGGCGTCGGACTCCGACGACCGGGAGCCGGCCAACGCCTGATCCGGCCACCGGCCGAGCGGGCTCGCGCCCGCCTCGGCCGGTTCGCCCGCCCGTCCCGGTACGGACGACCGAGGCCGCCCCCTGCTCCAGGGGGCGGCCTCGGTCGTGTCCGGGGCGGCTACGGCAGCGCCAGCATCCGCTCCAGGGCCAGCTTCGCGAAGCTCTCGGTCTCCCGGTCGACCTGGATCTGGTTGATCAGCTTGCCCTCGGCGAGCGACTCCAGGGTCCACACCAGGTGCGGGAGGTCGATGCGGTTCATGGTCGAACAGAAGCAGACCGTCTTGTCGAGGAAGACGATCTCCTTGTCCTCGGCGGCGAACCGGTTGGCCAGGCGCCGCACCAGGTTCAGCTCGGTGCCGATCGCCCACTTCGAGCCCCGCGGGGCGGCCTCCAGGGCCTTGATGATGTACTCCGTCGAGCCCACGTAGTCCGCCGCGGCCACGACCTCGTGCTTGCACTCCGGGTGCACCAGGACGTTCACGCCCGGGATCCGCTCGCGCACGTCGTTGACCGAGTCCAGCGAGAAACGGCCGTGCACCGAGCAGTGCCCGCGCCACAGGATCATCTTGGCGGCGCGCAGCTCCTCGACGGTGAGCCCGCCGTTCGGCTTGTGCGGGTTGTAGAGCACGCAGTCCTCGAGGGACATGCCGAGCTCGCGCACGGCGGTGTTGCGGCCCAGGTGCTGGTCCGGCAGGAACAGCACCTTGGTCGAACCGGGCTCCCCCTGCTCGAAGGCCCAGTTCAGGGCGCGCTCGGCGTTGGAGGAGGTGCAGATGGTGCCGCCGTGCTTGCCGGTGAACGCCTTGATGTCGGCCGAGGAGTTCATGTACGAGACGGGTACGACCTGCTCGGCTATCCCGGCCTCGGTCAGCACGTCCCAGCACTCGGCGACCTGCTCGGCGGTGGCCATGTCGGCCATCGAGCAGCCCGCGGCGAGGTCCGGCAGGACGACCTTCTGGTCGTCCCCGGTCAGGATGTCCGCCGACTCGGCCATGAAGTGCACACCGCAGAACACGATGTACTCGGCCTCGGGCCGGGCGGCCGCGTCCTTGGCCAGCTTGAACGAGTCGCCCGTCACATCGGCGAACTCGATGACCTCGTCGCGCTGGTAGTGGTGCCCGAGGATGAAGACCTTGTCCCCGAGCTTCGCCTTGGCCGCGCGGGCGCGCGCCACCAGGTCCGGGTCGGAGGGCGAAGGCAGGTCGCCGGGACATTCCACGCCGCGCTCGCTCTTGGGGTCGGCCTCGCGGCCGAGCAGGAGCAGCGCGAGCGGCGTCGGCTGGACGTCGAGCTCGACGCGGCCGGCGAGGTCCTGACGGGGCTGGGCGGTGGTCACGTCACGCACCCTTTCTGTTCCTGAGCAGTGCGGCGGAGCCGCTCCAGTGGAGCCGGTGTGTCTGCACCGGGGGTTTTCGTCTAAATGACGCTATCTATCATAACTGCTTCACGTCACTTTGACGATGGCCATAGCGTCGATGTGACGCACCCGGCCCCCGCCCCGTCTCCGTCGCCCGTTGTCCCCAGGCCTTTCCCCGCTTGCGCCCACGTGTGCGAGCATGAAAGAGAAGACCCGGAATGAATCCGGGGCCCCGCCGGTTGCAACCGTCGGCAAGCAGTCCGTACAACCCGGGAGAGAAGCAGATGTCCGTATCGGACGAGACCACCACCGTGAGCGACGGCATCCTCCTGTCCGACGCCGCCGCGGCCAAGGTCAAGGGCCTTCTTGAGCAGGAAGGCCGGGACGATCTGGCGCTGCGCGTCGCCGTTCAGCCCGGTGGCTGCTCCGGCCTGCGCTACCAGCTGTTCTTCGACGAGCGCTCGCTCGACGGCGACGTCGTCAAGGACTTCGACGGCGTCAAGGTCGTCACCGACCGCATGAGCGCCCCGTACCTGGGTGGCGCCTCGATCGACTTCGTCGACACGATCGAGAAGCAGGGCTTCACGATCGACAACCCGAACGCGACGGGTTCCTGCGCCTGCGGCGACTCCTTCAGCTAAGCCTCGCGGCAGCCGAAAGGCGGGTGCCCCCGGTCATCGGGGACACCCGCCTTCGCCATGTCCGGGGTCCGTCGCCCCCGGCGCTACTTCTTCGCCAGCTCCTTGCCGGTGTCGGCGTCGATCACCTTCCGCGCCCCGAGGGTCTGGCTCAGCTCCACCGAGACCGTCTGCTGCTTGGCCAGCGCGACACACATCTTCTTCGGGTCCCGCACCTGCCCGATCACCTTGACGCGCACGCCGTCGCCGCTCTCGTCGGCGCTCGCCGTGTAGGTGCTGCACACCCCGCCCCAGAACGTGATCTCCAGGGTCCGCCCATTCGCCGCGAGGGCGTAGGACTCAAGTGCCAGGCCGTGGGCGCCCGGCGCCGTGGCCGAGCCCGAGGGGGCCGGGACCGGGGCGCCGGTCGGCGAGGACGGCGGCTTGGCGATGTACTCGGGAGCCACCGCGGGCGCGCTGAGCGTGAACGGCTCCCCGGCGTCCGGCTTCACATGGAACAGCCACGAGGGCACCAGGGCCTGGGCCCCGTCCACGAAGTGCGCGGCGAGCCCGAAGGTGGCGCCGTCGACCGTCACCGTCGAGGGCGTGGGCTGCTCGCAGGGACGGATGTTGCCCTGGGGGTCGCTCGGCAGCCGGCCCTGGGTGGGCTGCCCGTCGAGCGGCACCGGGCCCGTGCAGTCCTTGGTCGCCGGCCGCCGGCCGGGGTGGCTGTTGAGCTGGTCGAGGGCCTTGTCCGCGCTGATCACGGGGTAGACCGCGCCCTTGTCCGGCATCGTCAACTGGCCGCTGCCGCCCACCACTTGACCGCCCGAACCGACCTGGATGCCGGTCGACCAGCCGTAGGTGGGGAGGCCGTCGACCACCGGGTCGGCGTTCACCACCCGGGCCGAGGCGAGGATCTGATGGGCGTCCAGCTTGGCGTCGTCCTGCCCGAGCGCCTTGAGGACCGGCGCCGCGGCCGTCTTCGCCGCCTGCTCGCTCACCGGGCCGCCGCCCGTACCGCTTCCGGTGTCCGCGCCCGTGGTGTGCATCGGACACTTCGCGCCCTTGGGGCAGTTGTCCGTGCCGCCGCTGCCGAACCGGGCGAAGGTCCAGGTGCCCGGCGCCTTCTGAGTGACCGTCAGAGTCGGTCCCGAGCCGTCCTTCGTCGCGCCCACCTTCCAGCTGTCGCCCTCCAGGCGGGCCGTGCCCTCGACGCCCAGCGCTCGCGCGAGCCGGTTCACCTCCGCCTCGCCCACCGTGCCGCGCGGCCGGTGGACGGCCGCCTCGCGGGGGCCGCCGGGCAGCTTCACCGACGCCCGGTAGAGGACCCCGTTCGGGTCCGGCTCACCCGGCGCGATGCCGTTGCCGCCGCCGCTGCCACCACCGCTGCCGCCACCCCCGCCGGGGGCGCTGTCGAGTGCGAGCGGCGGGGGTGCGCCGTCCGCACCGGGCGTGCCGCCACCGCCCGAGGAGGACGCCGTCGTGGCCCAGTACGCCCCGCCACCGCCCGCGGCCAGTACGGCCACGGCCGTCGCGGCGAGGATCAAGGGAGACCGCCGCGAACGCCGCTGCCGGGGCTCGTCCTGCGTGTGCTCGCTGCTCACCAGATCGCTCCTGTCCAGTCGTATCCCGCATCCCCCTTACGAGGGACGCCGCTTGGACGGAGCGGGGGAGCGCACGGTTCCATCCCGCGCGCCGCACCCGCGCGATCGAGCCGTTTCAGTCCCCGTATTCGGACATGTCCGCGATCAGTCGTACCGAGGCGGACGGAATCGTCACACCGTGGATCCGGGACGGCGGCACCGGCGCCGGAGCCTTCGCGGCCGGCACCACCCAGTGCGGGGCCATCCGCGCGCAGTCCCCGCGCAGCTCCTCAAGACCCGGATCCGTCGCCACCGCTCGCCCGCCGCTCACCTTGGTTTCCATGCTTCGCACCGTACGCATCACGAGGCGTGCGCAGAAAGACCTACTATTGGGTAGTTTCCGCCGGTCGGACCCGCGGGGACGACCCGGTAGCGTGAACTGTCAACGCCCGCCCCTCCGTATTCCCACCAGGAGCGCCCCCGTCGTGCGTATCGCAGTCACCGGCTCCATCGCCACCGACCACCTCATGACCTTCCCCGGCCGGTTCGCCGACCAGCTGGTCGCCGATCAGCTCCACACGGTCTCCCTCTCCTTCCTGGTCGACAACCTCGACGTACGCCGTGGTGGGGTCGGGCCGAACATCTGCTTCGGGATGGGCCAGCTCGGCGGCCGGCCGATCCTGGTCGGTGCGGCCGGCTCCGACTTCGACGAGTACCGCGCCTGGCTCGACCGGCACGGCGTCGACACCGGTTCGGTACGGATCTCCGAGGTCCTGCACACGGCTCGCTTCGTGTGCACCACCGACGCCGACCACAACCAGATCGGCTCCTTCTACACGGGCGCGATGAGCGAGGCCCGCCAGATCGAGCTGAAGTCCGTCGCCGACCGGGTGGGCGGCCTCGACCTCGTGCTGATCGGCGCCGACGACCCCGAGGCGATGCTCCGCCACACCGAGGAGTGCAAGGCGCGGAGCATCCCCTTCGCCGCCGACTTCTCGCAGCAGATCGCCCGCATGTCGGGCGACGACATCCGCACCCTGCTCGAAGGCGCCACCTACCTCTTCTCCAACGAGTACGAGAAGGGGCTCATCGAGTCCAAGACCGGCTGGAGCGACGAGGAGATCCTCGCCAAGGTCGGCCACCGCGTGACCACGCTCGGATCGCGCGGGGTGCGTATCGAGCAGGTCGGCGCCGAGCCGATCGTCGTGGGCGTCCCCGAGGAGGAGGCCAAGGTCGACCCGACGGGCGTGGGCGACGCCTTCCGCGCCGGCTTCCTGACCGGCCTGTCCTGGGGCGTGGGCCACGAGCGCGCGGCCCAGCTCGGCTGCATGCTGGCCACCCTGGTCATCGAGACGCTCGGCACCCAGGAGTACACCCTGCGCCGGGCCAACTTCATGGACCGGTTCACCAAGGCGTACGGCGACGAGGCCGCCGCCGAGGTGCGGGCCCACCTGCGGTAGTCCTCAGGCCGTACGGCGCACCCGGTAGGCGACTCCGCGCTCTGCCGGGTGTTCGCCCAGGTACTCCTGGCCCCGCATCTCGCACCACGCCGGAATGTCCAGGCGGGCCGCCTCGTCGTCGGCCAGCACCGTCACGACCCCGCCCACGGGCACCTGGCCGATCGCCTTGGCGAGTTCGATGACCGGGATCGGGCAGAGCCTGCCGAGCGAGTCCACGGTGAACTCCTCGAACTCCTCGGCGGCGGCGGGTCCGGTCGCCCCGGCCGGTGCCCCAAGACTGGCCCGTACGGACGCGACCACGCCCGGCAGCACCTCAAGGAACCGCTCGACGTCCCGCTCCGCCGTGCCCAGCGGCAGCGACACCCGGACGTTGCCCTCGCTCAGCACCCCCATCGCGCGCAGCACATGGCTGGGCGTCAGGGTGCTGCTGGTGCAGGAGGAACCGGAGGAAACGGAGAATTCCGCCCGGTCGAGCTCGTGCAGCAGGCTCTCCCCATCGACATAGAGACACGAGAACGTGACCAGATGCGGCAGCCGTCGCACCGGGTCGCCCACCACCTCCACATCCGGCACCAGCTCCCCGACCCGGGAGCGGACGCGGTCCACCAGCGCCCGCAGACGCGCCGATTCGGCCGCCGCCTCGGCCCGTACCGCGCGCAGCGAGGCGGCCGCCGCCACGATCGCCGGGATGTTCTCGAAGCCGGGCGCCCGCCCCGACTCCCGCTCGTCCGCCGGGCCTTGGGGAGCGAAGCGGACGCCCTTGCGCACCGCGAGCAGCCCGACCCCCGCCGGACCGCCCCATTTGTGGGCGCTCGCGGCCAGGACCGACCACGCGCCCTCGACGGGCCCCCACGCCAGCGACTGGGCCGCGTCCACGAGCAGCGGCACCCCCGCCGCCCGGCATGCCTCGGCCACCTCGGCGACCGGCTGGAGCGTGCCCACCTCGTGGTTGGCGGACTGGAGGCAGGCGAGCGCGGTGTCGCTCCGCAGCGCCTCGGCGTAGGCCTCGGGGGAGACCCGGCCCGTACGGTCCACCGCGACCCGCGTCACCGAACCGCCGTCCGACTCGAGGGAGGCGGCCGAATGGAGGACCGAGGAGTGTTCGACCGCGGACACCACCAGATGCCGCCCGACACGCCGACGCCCGGACAAGGATCCGTAAATTCCCGAGTGCACCGCACGGGTACCCGAACCGGTGAAACTGAGCTCGTCCGGGCGGCAGCCGACGGCCTCCGCGGCGGCCTCGCGCGCCGCGTCCAGGAGCAGCCGGGCGCGCCTTCCCTCCCGGTAGAGCCGGGCCGGATCCGCCCACCCCTCGTCCAAGGAGGCTTGCAGGGCTTGACGGGCGACGGGGTGCAGGGGGGCCGAGGAGGCCGCGTCGAAGTAGGGCACGCGGCCACGCTAACCCCGGCCCGGCGTGCCCACGGCGGTGGCCGGGGCGAGGGGCCGTCAGATGGCGCCCGGAGGCCGGGATTCCACCACGGCTCCACCCCTTCGGGGACTCGGACGGCGCGTTGGGCACCCTCCCCGCGCGACCCCAAATAGCGTCCAGTAGGGTTTGGTCCGCATAAACATCCAAACCCCTGCCCGTGTGCCAGGGCGGCGACCGACCAGCGAGACGGCCGTAGCCGACCACCGCGGGCGAGACTCTCGGGAAGGCGCTACGTGAGTCCCAACGGCTCCGACCTCCCCCGCTGCCTGGAAGGCGCGGGTGGTTCCCCCACGTCGAGGCGCCCGATGCGGCGGAAGCTGCCGCAGGTGCTGACTGCGGGCCTGGTCCTGGCGACAGCATCCGGTTGCTCGTACAACTGGAAAGACTTCCCTCGACTTGGTATGCCCACTCCGGTGACGGAAGAGGCTCCCAGGATCCTGTCCCTCTGGCAGGGCTCGTGGGCGGCTGCGCTCGCCACGGGCGTGCTGGTCTGGGGCCTGATCCTGTGGAGCGTCATCTTCCACCGGCGCAGCCGCACCAAGGTCGAGGTACCCGCGCAGACCCGGTACAACATGCCCATCGAGGCGCTGTACACCGTGGTCCCGCTCATCATCGTCTCCGTGCTCTTCTACTTCACGGCACGGGACGAGACGAAGCTCCTGGCTCTGTCCCCGAAGCCCGCCCACACGGTCAACGTGGTCGGCTATCAGTGGAGCTGGGGCTTCAACTACGTCGAGGACGTGCCCGGTGTGAAGGGCGACGCCAAGACGGACAAGAACCTGGAAGCGGTTCCGGACCGGCTCAAGAAGGACTTCCCCGCCAACGCGGGCGGCGTCTACGACGTCGGCATCCCCGGCACGCGTAACCCGCAGACCGGAAACCCGGGCCCGACCCTGTGGCTGCCGAAGGGCGAGAAGGTCCGCTTCGTGCTGACCTCGCGCGACGTCATCCACTCCTTCTGGGTGGTGCCGTTCCTGATGAAGCAGGACGTCTTCCCCGGGCGCGCCAACACCTTCGAGGTCACGCCGAACCAGGAAGGCACCTTCCTGGGCAAGTGCGCCGAACTCTGCGGCGTCGACCACTCGCGCATGCTTTTCAACGTGAAGGTCGTCTCCCCCGAGCGCTACCAGCAGCACCTCAAGGAGCTGGCGGCTAAGGGCCAGTCCGGCTACGTGCCGGCGGGCATCGCTCAGACCGACCCCGCCAAGAACGCGGAGACGAACAAACTGTGAGCATCCTCAACGAATCTCAGGGTGCCGCGGCAGCAGACGACTCGTACGAGAACGAGCTGCCGGTCCGGCGCAAGCAGCCGGGAAACGTCGTCATCAAGTGGTTGACCACCACTGATCACAAGACGATCGGCACGATGTACCTGGTCACGTCGTTCGCGTTCTTCTGCATCGGCGGCATCATGGCGCTCTTCATGCGCGCCGAACTCGCCCGCCCCGGCACGCAGATCATGTCGAACGAGCAGTTCAACCAGGCGTTCACGATGCACGGCACGATCATGCTGCTGATGTTCGCGACGCCGCTGTTCGCCGGATTCGCGAACTGGATCATGCCGCTGCAGATCGGCGCGCCCGACGTGGCGTTCCCGCGGCTGAACATGTTCGCCTACTGGCTCTACCTGTTCGGCTCGACCATCGCGGTCGGTGGCTTCCTCACCCCGCAGGGCGCGGCCGACTTCGGCTGGTTCGCCTACTCCCCGCTGTCGGACGCGGTCCGCTCGCCGGGTGTCGGCGCCGACATGTGGATCATGGGTCTGGCCTTCTCCGGCTTCGGCACGATCCTCGGCTCGGTCAACTTCATCACCACGATCATCTGCATGCGCGCCCCCGGCATGACGATGTTCCGTATGCCGATCTTCGTGTGGAACGTCCTGCTGACCGGTGTCCTGGTCCTGCTGGCCTTCCCGGTCCTCGCGGCCGCGCTGTTCGCCCTGGAGGCGGACCGCAAGTTCGGTGCGCACATCTTCGACGCCAGTAATGGCGGCGCGCTGCTGTGGCAACACCTCTTCTGGTTCTTCGGCCATCCAGAGGTGTACATCATCGCGTTGCCGTTCTTCGGAATCATTTCCGAAGTGATCCCGGTGTTCAGCCGCAAGCCGATGTTCGGCTACAGCGGTCTGATCGGCGCCACCATCGCGATCGCGGGTCTGTCCGTGACCGTGTGGGCGCACCACATGTACGTCACCGGTGGCGTGCTCCTGCCGTTCTTCTCCTTCATGACGTTCCTCATCGCCGTTCCGACCGGCGTGAAGTTCTTCAACTGGATCGGCACGATGTGGAAGGGCTCACTGTCCTTCGAGACGCCCATGCTGTGGGCCATCGGCTTCCTGATCACCTTCACCTTCGGTGGTCTGACCGGCGTCATCCTGGCCTCGCCGCCGATGGACTTCCACGTCTCCGACTCGTACTTCGTCGTCGCGCACTTCCACTACGTCATCTTCGGCACCGTGGTCTTCGCGATGTTCTCCGGATTCCACTTCTGGTGGCCGAAGTTCACCGGAAAGATGCTGGACGAGCGGCTCGGCAAGATCACCTTCTGGACGCTGTTCGTGGGCTTCCACGGCACGTTCCTGGTGCAGCACTGGCTGGGTGTCGAGGGCATGCCGCGTCGTTACGCCGACTACCTGGCGGCCGACGGCTTCACCGCCCTCAACACGATCTCGACGATCTCCTCGTTCCTGCTCGGTCTGTCGATCCTGCCGTTCCTCTACAACGTCTGGAAGACCGCCAAGTACGGCAAGAAGATCGAGGTCGACGACCCGTGGGGCTACGGCCGTTCGCTGGAGTGGGCGACCTCCTGCCCGCCGCCGCGGCACAACTTCCTCACCATGCCGCGCATTCGCTCCGAATCGCCGGCGTTCGACCTCCACCACCCGGAGATCGCGGCTCTCGACCAGCTCGAGAACCACGGCGACGTCCACGGTGACCACATGCTCGCCGGTGGCAAGGAGGCCGGGAAGTGAAGATCCAGGGCAAGATGTTCCTGTGGCTGTCCGCCTTCATCCTGGTCATGGCCGTCGTGTACGGCGTGTGGTCCAAGGAGGCGGCCGGAACCACCGCGCTCGTCATGGCCTTCGGCCTGAGCGTCATGATCGGCTTCTACCTGGCCTTCACGGCCCGGCGGGTCGACGTGGGCGCCCAGGACGACAAGGAGGCCGATGTCGCGGACGACGCCGGTGAGGTCGGCTTCTTCTCGCCGCACTCCTGGCAGCCGCTCGCGCTCGGCATCGGCGGTGCCCTGGCCTTCCTCGCGATCGCCATGGGCTGGTGGCTGCTGTACTTCTCGGCGCCGCTCATCCTGATCGGCATCTACGGCTGGGTGTTCGAGTACTACCGCGGCGAGAACCAGAACCAGTAGGTCCGCACGCCGCACCGCGCCAAGAGGGGCCCTCCGTCTCGTTCCGGGACGGGGGGCCCCTCGTTTGCAGTCACCCCGCGCGCCGTCCCTGACGAATCTTCATACCGTGTGGTCATGAGCCACGCACCGCGCATCCGCACCGTAGTGAGCTGCACCCTCCTTGTCCTGTCCCTCGGTGTGGGGGTCACGGGGTGCGGCGGGTCCGACGGCAACCCGCTTTCGGCGAAGCCGTACGACGCGGCCGGGCAGGTCGCGTACAACGGCCCGGCGGGCAGTCAGAAGGCCGATCCCGACAAGCCCCTGGAGATCACCGCCAAGGGCAAGGACGGCCGTCTCACGGACGTCACGGCAGTCGACGGCAACGGACGCTATCTGGCCGGCGAACTCGCCGCCGACGGCAGCCGCTGGCACTCCACGGCCCCGCTGGTGGCCGGGGCGCACTACACCGTCAAGGTGTCCACGGAGAACGAGGACGGCTCGCCGGGGCTGCGCACGCTGACCTTCGACACCGAGGCGGCCAAGGACGCCCTGGAGGTCGAATTCGGCCCCGACGCGGGCAAGTACGGCGTCGGGCAGCCCATCACCGCGCAACTCAGCAGGCCCGTCAAGGACAAGGCCGCCCGCGCGGTGGTGGAGCGGGCCCTGAAGGTCGAGTCCACGCCCTCGGTGGAGGGCGCCTGGTACTGGGTGGACGACAAGGTCCTGCACTACCGCCCCAAGGAGTACTGGCCCACCCACGCCACCATCAACGTCCACTCCAACCTCCAGGGCGTGAAGATCGCCGACAAGCTGTACGGCGGCGCGGCCAAGCCCCTGAAGATCACCACCGGCGACCGCATCGAGGCCATCACCGACGCCGCCGGGCACACCATGACGGTCAAGCGCAACGGAGAAGTGATCAACACCATTCCGGTCACCACCGGGAAGCCCGGCTTCTCCACGCGCAACGGCGTCAAGGTGGTCCTGGGCAAGCAGTACTTCGTACGTATGCGCGGGGAGACCGTCGGCATCTCGTCCAGCAGCGCCGACGCCTACGACCTGCCGGTCTACTACGCGACCCGCGTCACCTGGAGCGGTGAGTACGTGCACGCCGCGCCCTGGTCGGTGGGCTCACAGGGCTCCGCGAACGTCAGCCACGGCTGTACGGGCATGAGCACCGGCAACGCCGCGTGGTTCTTCGAGACCATCAACGAGGGCGACATCGTCAAGGTCGTCAACAGCATCGGCGAGGACATGACGCCCTTCGACAACGGGTTCGGCGACTGGAACGTGTCGTGGGACAAGTGGCGCACGGGCAGCGTCCTGGCGGCCGACGCCAAGGCCGGGCAGAGCAGGGTCAACTCCGCCCGGCTGCGCCCGGGAGTGTGAGGTCAGGCACCCACGGCAAGCCGCTTGCGCAGCAGGGAGGCCAGGGCGTCCGCGAACTCGACCGGTTCCACCGGCAGGGTCACCGCGGCGTCCGCCCGGCTCCACGTGGCCAGCCAGGCGTCCTGCGGGCGGCCGATGAGAAGCAGCACTGGGGGACACCGGAAGACCTCGTCCTTGATCTGGCGGCAGACCCCCATGCCGCCCGCCGGGACGGCCTCTCCGTCCAGCACACAGACGTCGATCCCGCCGCGTTCCAGCTCCTTGAGGACCGCGGGCAGCGTGGCGCACTCCAGGAACTCCACGGGGGGCACGTCAAGGGCGGGCCTGCGTCCGGCCGCGAGCCGCACCTGGGCGCGGGTGTTCGCGTCGTCGCTGTAGACCAGAACGGTGGCGCTCGACTGCATGGATCCTCCGAAGGTCCGGCTTTGTCGCCGACGTTGGCTCATGAACCGATGCGCGGATGCTACTCCGTCCGACTGCCCGTCAACACCGGTTCCGGCAGCCCTTCGATGGGCCGTTCGGGCCCTGCATACGCGGCTGACACACCGAACGGCACCCCCCGGAGTGAGGGCGGGATAAGCGACCGACATAATGTCGGTCGTGGCGACAGCAACGACAGTAGAAACCGGGCACGCGCACCCGTCGGTCAATCGGCCGAACCTCACCAGCGTCGGAACCATCATCTGGTTGAGTTCCGAGCTGATGTTCTTCGCGGCCCTCTTCGCGATGTACTTCACTCTGCGTTCGGTAACGGGTGCCGCGCACTGGTCAGAAATGGCCTCGTCCCTGAACCTTCCGTTCTCGGCGACCAACACCACGATCCTGGTGCTCTCTTCTCTCACCTGCCAGCTCGGCGTCTTCGCCGCGGAGCGGGGCGATGTGAAGAAGCTCCGCACCTGGTTCATCATCACGTTCGTGATGGGTGCGATCTTCATCGGTGGTCAGGTCTACGAGTACACCTCCCTAGTGAAGGAGGAAGGCCTCTCGCTCTCCTCGGATCCGTACGGCTCGGTGTTCTACCTGACGACGGGCTTCCACGGAATGCATGTGACGGGCGGCCTGATCGCCTTCCTGCTGGTTCTCGGCAGGACGTACGCGGCCAAGAGGTTCACCCACGAGCAGGCGACCGCGGCCATCGTCGTGTCCTATTACTGGCACTTCGTCGATGTTGTGTGGATCGGACTCTTCGCCACGATCTATCTGATCAAGTAACCAGGGCCAGTAGGTCCGCACCACATCCAGCATCGACGCAGAAGATCCTGACACCGGGGTAATCCGTGAAAAAGCTCTCCGCACGACGACGCCATCCGCTGGCGGCGGTCGTCGTCCTACTCCTCGCGCTGGCGGCCACCGGGGGGCTGTACGCCGCGTTCGCGCCCGCGGGCAAGGCTCAGGCTGACGAAACCGCCCAGTCCCTCGCCATCGACGAGGGCAAGAAGCTCTACTCCGTCGGCTGCGCAAGCTGCCACGGAACCGGCGGTCAGGGAACCTCTGACGGCCCCTCCCTCGTCGGCGTCGGCGCCGCCGCGGTGGACTTCCAGGTGGGCACCGGCCGTATGCCGGCGCAGCAGCCCGGCGCGCAGGTGCCGAAGAAGAAGGTCATCTACTCGCAGTCCGAGATCGACCAGCTCGCCGCGTACGTGGCCTCGCTGGGCGCCGGTCCGAGCGTGCCGACCGACTCGCAGTACAACCCGAGCGGTGCGGACGTCGCCAAGGGTGGCGAGCTGTTCCGCACCAACTGCGCCCAGTGCCACAACTTCACGGGTGAGGGCGGTGCCCTGACGAACGGCAAGTTCGCCCCCAGCCTGGAGGACGTGGACCCCAAGCACATCTACGAGGCCATGCAGACCGGCCCGCAGAACATGCCGTCCTTCCCGGACACGACGATGCCGCAGAAGCAGAAGCAGGACATCATCGCGTACCTGCACGCCGTGAACAGCGACAAGTCCGCGAGCCCCGGTGGTCTCAAGCTCGGCGGGCTCGGCCCGGTCAGCGAGGGTCTGTTCGGCTGGATCTTCGGTCTGGGTGCCCTCATCGCAGTAGCCATCTGGGTCGCGGCCCACACCGCTAAGGCCAAGAAGTCATGAGTAGCCAAGAGAATTCCGAGAGCCTGCCTGAAGCGCAGGCCACCGCGCACGGCGCGGTAGCGCACGCGGGCGACCCCTTCGCCGACCCGGGACTGCCGGCCCACAAGCCGCGCATCCAGGACATCGACGAGCGGGCGGCCAAGCGCTCCGAGCGCGTGGTCGCGTTCCTGTTCTTCCTGTCCATGGTCGCGACGATCGGCTTCATCGCCTCGTACGTGATCTTCCCGGTCGACAAGATCGTCTTCATCTTCCCGTTCGGGCATGTCAGCATCCTCAACTTCGCTCTGGGTCTGACCCTGGGCGTGGCGCTGTTCTGCATCGGCGCGGGCGCGGTCCACTGGGCCCGCACCCTGATGTCGGACGTCGAGATGCCGGCCGAGCGGCACGAGATCGCGGCTCCGCCGGAGGTCAAGGCGCAGGTCCTGGCCGACTTCCGGCAGGGTGCGGCCGAGTCCGGCTTCGGCCGACGCAAGCTGATCCGCAACACCATGTTCGGCGCGCTGGCCATGGTGCCGCTCTCCGGTGTGATGCTGCTGCGCGACCTGGGCACGCTGCCCGAGGACAAGCTGCGGCACACCATGTGGTCCAAGGGCAAGGCCCTGATCAACATGAACACCAACGAGCCGCTGCGTCCCGAGGACCTGCTGGTCGGTTCCCTCACCTTCGCCAAGCCCGAGGGCCTGGAGGAGGACGCCGAGGACTTCCAGACGCAGATCGCCAAGGCCGCCCTGATGCTCGTCCGGATCAAGCCGGAGGACATCAAGGACAAGCGCGAGCTCGAATGGTCGCACCAGGGCATCGTCGCCTACTCGAAGATCTGCACCCACGTCGGCTGCCCGATCTCCCTGTACGAGCAGCAGACGCACCACGTGCTCTGCCCGTGCCACCAGTCCACCTTCGACCTCTCCGACGGCGCCCGCGTCATCTTCGGCCCGGCCGGCCACGCCCTTCCGCAGCTGCGGATCGGTGTGAATGACGAGGGTTACCTCGAAGCGCTCGGCGACTTCGAAGAGCCCGTCGGTCCTGCCTTCTGGGAGCGCGGATGAGCACCACGACAGACGCACGGCGCGAAGCGCCCGCCGGTGAGCGGATCGCGGACTGGGCGGACGGCCGGCTCGGGATCTACTCCCTGGCCAAGGCCAACATGCGCAAGATCTTCCCGGACCACTGGTCCTTCATGCTCGGCGAGATCTGCATGTACAGCTTCATCATCATCATCCTCACGGGTGTGTATCTGACGCTGTTCTTCCACCCGAGCATGAACGAGGTCGTCTACGACGGCTCATATGTGCCGCTTCAGGGCATGCACATGTCCGAGGCGTTCAACTCGACCATGCACATCAGCTTCGACGTGCGCGGCGGTCTGCTGATCCGGCAGATCCACCACTGGGCGGCGCTGGTCTTCCTGGCCGGCATGTTCGTGCACATGATGCGCGTGTTCTTCACGGGCGCGTTCCGCAAGCCCCGTGAGGTCAACTGGCTGTTCGGCTTCCTGCTGTTCGTCCTCGGCATGTTCACCGGCTTCACCGGTTACTCGCTCCCGGACGACCTGCTGTCGGGCACCGGTGTCCGCTTCATGGAAGGCGCGGTCCTGTCCGTGCCGGTCGTCGGCACGTACCTCTCGTTCTTCCTCTTCGGTGGCGAGTTCCCCGGCGGGGACTTCGTGGCCCGGTTCTACTCGGTGCACATCCTGCTGCTGCCGGGCATCATGCTCGGCCTGATGGTGGCGCACCTGATCCTGGTCTTCTACCACAAGCACACCCAGTTCGCGGGTGCCGGACGGACGAACAAGAACGTCGTCGGCATGCCGCTGCTCCCGGTGTACATGGCGAAGGCGGGCGGGTTCTTCTTCCTGGTCTTCGGCGTCATCGCGGTCATCGCGGCGATCGCCTCGATCAACCCGATCTGGGCGATGGGCCCCTACCGGCCGGACCACGTCTCCACGGGCGCCCAGCCCGACTGGTACATGGGCTTCTCCGAAGGCCTCATCCGTGTGATGCCGGGCTGGGAGATCAACCTGTGGGGCCACACGCTCGTCCTGGGTGTGTTCATCCCGCTGGTGATCTTCCCGCTGGTCCTGGCGACCATCGCGGTCTACCCGTTCATCGAGTCCTGGGTCACCGGCGACAAGCGCGAGCACCACATCGCGGAGCGGCCGCGCAACGCGCCGACGCGCACCGCGTTCGGTGTCGCGTGGATCACCTGGTACATGGTGCTCCTGATCGGTGGTGGAAACGACCTCTGGGCGACCCACTTCCACCTGTCGATCAACGTCATCACCTGGTTCGTGCGGATCTCGTTCTTCGTCGCTCCGGTCCTCGCGTTCATCGCCACCAAGCGGATCTGCCTGGGCCTTCAGCGTCGCGACGCCGAGAAGGTGCTGCACGGACGCGAGTCCGGCATCATCAAGCGGCTGCCGCACGGTGAGTTCGTCGAGATCCACGAGCCGCTGGACGCCGCCGCGCGTTACAAGCTCACCGCGCACGACCAGTACAAGCCGGTCGAACTCGGTCCCGAGACCGACGAGAACGGTGTCGCCCGCAAGATCTCGCGGACGCAGAAGCTGCGCGCCAAGCTCAGCAAGGGCTACTACGGCGAGGGGAACCAGATTCCCAAGCCGACGGCCGAGGAGTACCAGGAGATCACGAGCGGCCACGGCCACCACTGATCACCGCTGACCTGTCGGTCGCCACAACCGAGGCTCCGGCCCGGCCCCTTCCCGGGGGCCGGGCCGGAGCCTTTTGGCGCCGCACGGCCGTCCGCACTGCGGGCACGCGCGCGGCCCCGCCCTCCGCTGTCGATAGGCTGACGGGCGGTATTCCACGACCCGTGACCACCAGGAGCGAGCATGAGCGCTGTTACCCCCACCGGAGGCGACACCGTGGCGGCCCGCACCTGGCCGGGCGTCCTGGACGCGCTGCTCAGCGGCACCGACCAGAGCGCGGACGTCACCGCCTGGGCGATGGACCGGATCATGCGCGGCGAGGCCACCGACGCGCAGATCGCCGCCTTCGCCGTGGCCCTGCGCGCCAAGGGCGAGACCGTCGCCGAGATCACCGGCCTGGTACGCACCATGTACGAGCACGCCAACCTCATCGAGGTGCCGGGCCCCAGCGTGGACATCGTCGGCACCGGCGGCGACGGCGCCAAGACGGTCAACATCTCCACCATGTCGGCGATCGTGGTGGCCGGCACCGGGGCCAAGGTCGTCAAGCACGGCAACCGGGCCGCATCGTCGGCCAGCGGCGCCTCCGACGTCCTGGAGAAGCTCGGCGTCAACCTCGACCTCACGCCGCGCCGCGTCGCCGAGGTCGCCGAGGAAGCCGGCATCACCTTCTGCTTCGCCGTGAAGTTCCACCCGGCGCTGCGTTACGTGGCCGCCGCCCGGCGCGAGATGGGCATCCGCACCACCTTCAACTTCCTTGGCCCGCTGACCAATCCGGCCCGGGTACGGGCCCAGGCGACCGGCGTCGCGGACGCGCGCATGGCGCCCATCGTCGCGGGCGTGCTGGCCGAGCGGGGCTCCTCCGCGCTGGTCTTCCGGGGCGACGACGGTCTCGACGAGCTCACCACGACCGGTACCTCCCGGGTCTGGGTGGTGCGCGGGGGCCGGGTCCACGAGGAGGCGTTCGACCCGCGGGACGTCGGCATCGAGACCGTGCCCATCGAGGCGCTGCGCGGCGCGGACTCCTCGTACAACGCCGATGTCGCCCGCCGCCTCCTCGCGGGGGAGCGCGGGCCGGTGCGGGACGCCGTGCTCCTGAACGCCGCCGCGGCCCTCGTCGCCCTGGAGCCGGGGGACGGTCCGCTCGCCGAGCAGATCGGCGCGGCGATGGCGCGGGCCGCCGAGGGGATCGACTCCGGGGCTGCCCGGCGCACCCTGGAGCGCTGGGTCGCGGCCAGCAACGCCTGAGCGTCCGGCGGCGCGGTACGGATCCGCGCCGACCTCCGCCGAGTCCTTCGGGCCCGATGCGTGCGGGATGTGACACAGGGCGCAGTCCGGATCGCGGACTGCGCCTTGCGTCCGCCGGGAGCTGTGGCAGGATGCTGTCCAAGGTCATGAGTGACAGCGATTTAGGCCCCGGCTCGCTGTCCGGCAACCCTCCGTCCGTGGCGGGGTGCCCCGGGTGAAGACCAGGTCGTAGGCAGCAAGGCCTACGGCAAGCGCGGACCCCTGGACATCGCGTGATGTCACAGCCCTGGGGTCCTGGTCCTCAAGGGAGCAGTCTCGTGAGCAAGCGAATGCGATAGGGCGTACCGCCCCTTCTTCCCCCCTCCGCGCACCCTTCTTCGGGCTGCGTGTTCGAGGTCAACCCCCGTACACGGCACGGCAGTCGAACCCTCTCACTCGATGCAGGGCCGCTCCGCCGTACCCGGGGTCCGAAGTCAACTCGCCTTGTTCTGCCGGGAGATACCGCCATGTCCGCACGCCCCACCGCCACCGCCGCTGCCCCCTCCGTCGCCGTAGAGTCCGCCGACCCCTGCTGTGCCGCGCCGCTGCCGGTGCTCGGCCGCGACGTCACCGTGCCGCTGGTCACGGGTGGCGAAGTGACGTACGCCGCCCTCGACTACGCGGCGAGCGCGCCCGCCCTCCAGCGGGTCTGGGACGACGTCGCCGCGTACGCCCCCTACTACGGCAGCGTGCACCGCGGGGCCGGCTACCTCTCCCAGCTCTCCACCGACCTCTTCGAGAACAGCCGCGCCACGGTCGCCGAGTTCCTCGACTGCCGCGCCGACGACCAGGTCGTCTTCACCCGCTCCACCACCGACTCGCTCAACCTGCTCGCCCAGGCCCTCCCCGCCGACTGCCAGGTCTTCGTCTTCGAGACCGAGCACCACGCCTCGCTGCTGCCGTGGCAGGGCGCCCGCGTCACCTACCTCAATGCGCCGCGCACCCCGCGCCAGGCCGTCGAGACGCTGGAGCGGGCGCTCGCCGACCGCGACCCCTACGGCCCCGCGCTGGTCTGCGTCACCGGGGCGTCCAACGTCACCGGCGAGCTGTGGCCGGTGGGCGAACTCGCCGCCGCCGCGCACGCCCACGGCGCCCGCATCGTCCTGGACGCGGCCCAGCTCGCGCCCCATCACCCCGTATCCGTAAGGGAGTTGGACGTCGACTGGATCGCCTTCTCCGGACACAAGCTGTACGCGCCGTTCGGCTCGGGCGTGCTGGCGGGGCGCGCGGACTGGCTCCAGGAGGCCGAGCCCTACCTCGCGGGCGGCGGCGCCTCCAAGAAGGTCGCCCGGCGGACCGACGGCGGCGTGGACGTCGAGTGGCACACCACGGCCACGCGCCACGAGGCCGGTTCGCCCAACGTCATCGGCGTCTACTCCATCGCCTCCGCCTGCAAGGCGCTCACCGAGGCGGGCTTCGACGCGCTCGTCTCGCGGGAGCGGCACCTGATCGCGAAGGTCCGCGAGGGTCTGGCGGAGGTTCCCGAGGTGCGGGTCCTGTCGCTGTTCGGGGACGACGCGCCCCGGGTCGGCGTCATCTCGTTCGTCGTCGACGGCTGGAACAGCTCGCACTTCGCGGCGGCGCTGTCGGCGGAGTACGGGATCGGGGTGCGCGACGGCCTGTTCTGCGCCCACCCGCTGGTGCGCACCCTGCTCGGCAGCGACCCGCAGGACCCGGGCGAGTGCGGGGCGCCCGAGGCGGAGCCGGGGGAGCGGTCCCTGAACGCGATCCGGGTCAGCTTCGGGGCGGGCACGCCGGACGAGCACGTGGAGCGGTTTGTGCGGGCGGTGCGGGAGTTGGTGGTGGAGGGGGCGAAGTGGGAGTACCGCACGGAAGAGGGCCGCTGCGTCCCCGCAGTCTGACCCCGCCGGGCTCCCCTTCCCCGGGGCTCCGCCCCGGCCCCCGCGTCCTCAATCGCCGGACGGGCTCAAGGTGCTTGTGCGGGCCGGCACCGAGTAGCTGGGGGCGCGGGGAACTGCGCGACCGGCCGTCCACGGTCCGCACGGTGTGTCCGGGCCCCTGGGGCTCCGCCCCAGACCCCGGTTCGCGCCTGAACGGCGCTCGTCCTCAATCGCCGGACGGGCTGAGGTGTCCCGTGCGGGCCCGCACCGGATAGCTGGGGGCGCGGGGAACTGCGCGAGCAACCACGCACGACCCGCACCGTGTGTCCGGGCCTCCTGGGGCTCCGCCCCAGACCCCGGTTCGCGCCTGAACGGCGCTCGTCCTCAATCGCCGGACGGGCTGAGGTGTCCGGTGCGGGCCTGCACCGGATAGTTGGGGGCGCGGGGAACTGCGCGGCCAGCCGTCCACGGTCCGCAGGGTGTGTCCGGGCCCCTGGGGCCTCGCCCCGGTGCCCCGGCATCGAGTGGCTGGGGGCGCGGGGAACTGCGCGGAAAGGGGCCGGGGTCAGGAGTCCAGGCCGATGGCGAAGGCCGCTTCCAGGTCGTGTTGGGAGTACGTGCGGAACGCCACGTGCGTATCCGTGCCCTCCACCCCGGGGATCTTGCTGATGCTGCCGGGGATGATGTCCGCGAGGTCGTCGTGGCGGGCCACCCTGACCAGCGCGATCAGGTCGTAGGTGCCGGTCACCGAGTACACCTCGCTGACGCTGTCGAGCGCCGCGATGGACTCCGCGATCTCGGGGATCCGGTCCACGCTGGTCTTGATGAGCACGATCGCGGTGATCACGGCTGGCTTTCTCCCTCGGTGGCGGCCGGACCCGCGGTCTTCACGGGCTTTCGGCGTTTCACTCTATCCGCCCCGCCGAAACGGGCCCACGCGTAGAGGAAGCCCAGGCCGAAGCCGACGAGATGGGCGAGGTAGGCCACTCCGGGCCCGGTCGAGGCGCTCTGGATCGCCAGCCATTGCAGGGCGAACCAGAAGATGAGCACGAGCCAGGCGGGGAAGCGCAGCGGCAGGAAGAGCAGGAACGGGAAGATGCTGGTCACCCGGGCCCGCGGGAAGAGGTAGAGGAAGGCGCCGAGCACGGCCGAGATGGCCCCGGACGCCCCCACCAGCGTCTGCTGCGAACCCGCGTGGGCCGCCGCGTACGCGAACAGCGCCAGATAGCCGGCCACCAGATAGAACAGGGCGAACTCGGCCCACCCCAGGCGCTCCTCGGCCATCGCGCCGAAGACGTACAGGAAGAGCATGTTGCCCAGCAGGTGCAGCCAGCTGCCGTGGACGAACAGCGCGGTGAGGGGGGTGAGCAGGGCGTGCGGCACGCCGCCCATCAGCTCCTCGGGAATGACGCCCCAGCGCGCGAAGTAGTCGCTCTGGGCGCTCAGGATCGCGTCGCCGGTGCCGTACACCGGGTTCAGGCCGGAGACCGGGCTCACCAGGAAGAGCAGACAGCACGCGGCGATCAGCCCGTAGGTCACGGTCGGGCCGTGCACCGCGCCGCTCAGGATGGCCGCCGCCCGCCGCTTGGTCATGGGGAGAGAATGGCCTAAAGGGAGCTTTCGGTACAGACCGCCTCGCCGTGCCGGGGGCCGATGGGTAGGCCGTAGGGTTGCGGGCAGTACTCCCGCAGTTCGACGGCGCACCGCGAGATCCTGGACCATGGAAAGTGGAAAAGAGGGCGGCACCAGATGACCACCGTTCCCCAGCCGACCACCGAGACCCGGTGGCGCTGCACGCTCTGCGGAAACCTCACCCGTTTCGATGTCACCCGCTCGTCGAAGGTGGTCGAGTACGTCCATCTGGACCTCGCCGGAGAGCCCACGGTGGAGGAGCGCGAGGTGGTCAGTGAGACCATCGAGTCGGTCCGCTGCCGCTGGTGCAACGCGGTGGACCAGATCGAGCTAGTGGACCGGCCGGGTACCGGTACCGCGACCGCCTCCTGAGGGCGGCCGCCCACGCGGTACGGATGACAGTTGGGGTGACGGATTGTGGAGCATGCAAGCGGTGCTGAACCGGCCGCTGCGGCCGGTGACGGCCCCGCCGAGGTGCTCGACCGCCCGCTGCCCGAAGGGGTGCGGCGCCGGGTCGTCGCCTTCGTGTCGGAGGCGTTCGGCGGCCTGACCGTCGCCGAACTGCCCGCACAATTGCGGCAGTACGCCCGTTTCACCCCCACCCGGCGCGCCAAGTTCGCGGGCAACGCGATGGCCGCCGCCCTGGAGGGCGACCCGGTCTTCCGTCAGCGCATCGGCGAGCGGCTCAAGGAGGCGCAGCCGGAGCTCGCCGGGGCCGTCGAGGCGGGCTCGCCCCCCGCGGCCGCCGACCCGGTGGACGTGGCGGCCGCCGCCTATGTGCTGCGCCCCGCCGGCTGGGTGAAGCTGGTGGCCGCGGCCGGCGAGGAGGCCCAGCGGGCGTTCGCCGAGCGTGCGGAGGAGGAGGGCCGGCGCGAGGTGGAGCGCCTGCGCGAGGAACTCGCCGAGGCGCGCGACCGGATCAAGTCCGAGAACGAGGCCCTGCGCGCCGAACTGCTCGCGGCCCGCAAGGAGGCCGAGACGCTCCAGCGCAAGCTGCGCAGCGCGCAGAGCGATGTGAAGCGTGGCGAGGCGGCCCTGCGCAGGACCACCGCCGAGATCGACGGCATCAAGTCCGAGGCGGCCGCGCGCGTCACCGCCGCCGAGAGCGAGACACGCCGGCTCAAGACGCGGCTCAGCGAGGCCGAGTCCGGCCTGGAGGCGAGCCGGCGCGCGACGCGCGAGGGGCGTTCCGTCGAGGACATGCGCCTGCGGCTGCTGCTGGACACCGTCCTGGAGGGCGCCCAGGGCCTGCGGCGCGAACTCGCCCTGCCGCCCGCCTCGGTACGCCCCGCCGACACCGTGGACGCGGTCGCGCCGGGCACCATGACGCCCAAGGACATCGCGGCCCGGGCCCTGTCGGAGACCGATCCGGCGCTGCTCGACCAGCTGCTCGCGCTGCCCCAGGTGCATCTGCTGGTGGACGGCTACAACGTCACCAAGACCGGCTATCCGACGATGCCGTTGGAGAAGCAGCGCCTGCGCCTGCTCGGCGGGCTCTCCGTGCTGGCCGCGCAGACCGGCGCCGAGATCACCTGTGTCTTCGACGGCGCGGAACTGGCGGCCCCGGTGCTGCTCGCTCCGCCCCGAGGCGTACGGGTGCTGTTCTCCAAGCCCGGGGTGACCGCGGACGAGCTGATCCGTCAGCTGGTGCGGGCCGAGCCGTCGGGGCGGCCGGTGGTGGTCGCCTCCACGGACAAGGAGGTCGCGGACGGCGTCGCCAAGGCGGGCGCCCGGCCGGTCGCCTCTCTGTTGCTCCTGAAGCGGCTTTCACGCGTCTGAGGCATTGAGGGCGTTCTGCAACTCCTGCGTTCAATGCCCGAATTCGGGTGATCGGCGACGAGCACTCCGTCAAGTGTCCACTACTGCGCGTGGGATGACAGTAAAGAATCCTCTCAGTGACCGATTTTTTTGCCATCAGGATTTGAACTGATCACAAGAAGGTCACTAGGGTCGGGGCTCGTACCTTCATGCGGTTGATCACTCGTTCGGGGTGTCCGTGAAGGGCCCGCCGATTCTGCTCTGTTCGGCGGCTGAGGAAGAAGGAGCTCGCCTTCGTGGGGTCCCACCGTCGTCCCAAGCCCGCGAGCCGCACGCGCGTGACCGTGCTCAGCGCGACCGCCGCCGCTGTCGTCGCCCTTACGTCGCAGGCCGCGCAGGCGGACCCGAAGCCCACCAAGGACGAGGTCAAGAGCAAGGTCGACAAGCTCTACGACGAGGCCGAGCAGGCGACCGAGGCGGCCAACGGCGCCAAGGAGAAGCAGGGTCAGCTCGAGAAGCAGATCGGCGAGATCCAGGACAAGGTGGCCCGCGGCCAGCAGGAGCTCAACACCCTGCGCAGCGGCCTCGGTTCGATGGCCTCCGCGCAGTACCGCTCCGGTGGCATCGACCCCTCGCTCGCCCTCTTCCTCTCCTCCAACCCGGACGACTTCCTCGACAAGGCGTCCTCCCTCGACCAGCTCGGCGCCAACCAGACCGAGGCGCTCCAGAAGATCCAGGGCAAGCAGCGCACCCTCGCGCAGCAGCGCAAGGAGGCCCAGGACAAGCTGAAGGACCTCGCCGACACCCGCCAGGTGCTCGACGACAAGAAGAAGGAAGTCCAGGGCAAGCTCGGCGAGGCGCAGAAGCTGCTCAACACGCTGACCGCGCAGGAGAAGGCCGCGCTCGCCTCCGACGAGGCCCGTGCCAACCGCTCCACCGAGCGGCCCAACCTCGGCAAGGACGTGCCGGCCTCGGGAGTCGGCGCCGCCGCCCTCGCCGCCGCCCAGACCCAGTTGGGCAAGCCGTACAGCTACGGCGCGACCGGCATGGCGACCTTCGACTGCTCGGGTCTGACCGGCTATGCCTACGCACAGGCGGGTGTTCACCTGCCGCGCACCTCGCAGGAGCAGGCCACCCGGGGCACCCGGATCGGCCGCGGCGACCTCAAGCCCGGCGACCTGGTGCTCTTCTTCGGCGACCTGCACCACATCGGCCTGTACGCCGGCAACAACACGGTGCTGCACGCCCCGCACACCGGAGCGGTCGTCCGCTACGAGTCGATGGACAACATGCCCTTCCAGTTCGGTGTGCGCATCGGCTGATCCGCCTTACCCTTCGTCAGCCGTCCACACCGCCCAAACGGGCGAATTGCGGCAACTCCCGCTGACGCGACGCCCCGCCGGTGACCTGTGTTCTCCGGTGGGGCGTCACTTTGCGTAGGCGACATGGTCGTTGGCCCACGGGTGTTCGCCCCGTTACTGTCCGGCGTGCGGTTCCCCCGGTGACTCGCCGCCCGCCCGGGCGGCAGGGGCCGCACGCAGTGCAAGGGAGTACGGCATCCGTGGCGTCCCATCGCCGGCCTTCGCAGTCGGGCCTGACCCAGAGCGCCCGCGTCACCGTTCTTTCGGCCGCGGCGGCAACGGCCGCGGCGGCGCTCGGGGCCCCCGTGGCGAGCGCCTCCCCGCATGAGCCGAGCCCGTCCGGGCAGGCCAAGGTCGACCGGCTCTTCGAGGAGGCCGAGCGGGCCACCGAGCAGTTCGACAAGGCGGACGAGCACGCCAGGCACCTGCGCGACCAGGTCAAACAGGCACAGGACGGCGTCGCGCGCGGCCAGGAGAAGATCAACCGCATGCGGGGCGCGCTCGGCGCGATCGCCGGGGCCCAGTACCGCGCGGGCGGCATCGACCCCGCGCTCGCCCTGCTGCTCTCCTCGAACCCCGCCACCTATCTCGACCAGGCCGCCACCCTCGACCGGCTCAGCGAACGCCAGTCGGGCGCGCTCCAGGACCTGCGGCACGAGCAGCGGCACCTGGCCCAGCAGCGCGCCGAGGCGACCCGCAAGCTCGCCGAGCTGGAGCGCAGCCGCACCGAGGTGGCCCGGCACAAGCGGACCGTGGAGTCGAAGCTGGCCGAGGCGCGCCGCACCCTGAACGCGCTGACCGCCACCGACCGGGCCGCCTTCGACCGCGCCTCCCGCTCGGAGCGCGGTGAACTCCCCCCGGTCTCCGACTCCGCCCCCGCCTCCTCGCGCGCCGCGGCGGCCGTCATGGCGGCCCGCTCGGCGATCGGCAAACCGTACATCTGGGGCGCCAACGGGCCGTCCGGGTTCGACTGTTCGGGCCTGATGCAGTGGTCGTACGCGCGGGCCGGCGTCGGCCTGCCGCGCACCTCGCAGGCGCAGCGGTACGCCGGCCACCAGGTGCCGCTCTCCGAGGCCAGGCCCGGGGACCTGGTCGCCTACCGGCACGACGCAAGCCACATCGCCATGTACGTGGGCAACGGCCAGGTGGTGCACGCGCCGTACCCCGGCGCCCCGGTGCGCTACGACCCCGTCGGGATGATGCCCGTCTCCTCGGTGACCCGCGTGTGACCGTACGATCGGCGGCGTGGCAGGTCATGGGCTGGGGCGAGGGACGCGGCGCGGCCGGGCGGCGGGGGGCGCGCTCGTGGTGCTGCTGTGCGCCACGTCCTGCTCGGCGCCCGGGGCGGCGTCCGACGGCACCCGGGGCGAGGTGCAGCAGGTTCTGGACCGGCGCGCGGCCGCGGTCCTGAAGCACGACGCGAGCGGCTATCTGGCGGCCGTCGACCCCGCGGCCTCCGCTCTGCGGGCGGCCCAGGGCGCCGAGTTCACCAACCTCGCGCAGGTACCGCTGGCCTCCTGGGCCTACCAGGTCACCGGGGTGGACCACAAGGGCGCCGGCGCCACCGCCCAGGTCGATCTGCGCTACCGGATCCAGGGCTATGACTCCGCGCCCGTGACGGCGGCGCGCACCCTGACGCTGAACCGGCGCGGCGGGACCTGGTACGTCACCGGCGACCGGCCCGCGCCCGGCGCCGCCCAACCGCTGTGGCAGCAGGGCCCGGTCACCGTCGTGCGGGGCGCCCGCAGCCTGATCCTCGGGGTGGGCCAGGAACCGGCGAAGCTGCACGAGATCGCGGCGGCGGAGGATGCCGCCGTGCCCACGGTGTCGGCGGCCTGGCCGGGGACCTGGGCGCGCCGGGTCGTCGTCCTCGTACCGGCGTCCCTGGACGGCATGGCCGCGCTGCTCGGCGCGCCCGCCGCCTCCTACCGGGGCATCGCGGCCGTGACCACCGGCGAGGCGGGCGGCGCCGGGGCCGCCCCGGCGGACCGGGTGATCGTGAATCCGGACGCGTACGCG
Source organism: Streptomyces sp. ASQP_92 (assembly GCF_025399895.1). GTDB lineage: Bacteria > Actinomycetota > Actinomycetes > Streptomycetales > Streptomycetaceae > Streptomyces. The sequence continues at coordinate 992,584 of NZ_JAODUA010000001.1, forward strand.
GTCCTCGGCGATCTGGGCCGCCGTGTCGTCCTCGCCCACGAGACCACCCATGTCGCCACCCGCGCCCACACCTCGCCCGCCACCCCGATGTGGCTCTCGGAGGGATACGCGGACTGGGTCGGCTACCGCGACACCGGCCGCACCGCGCCGCAGGCCGCCCCCGAACTCCTCAAGGCCGTCCGCGCGGGCGACCTCCCCGCCGGCCTCCCCTCGGACGCCGACTTCGGCTTCGACGGCGGCGCGGACCGCCTGGCGAAGGCGTACGAGAGCGGCTGGCTGGCCTGTCGCATGATCGCCGAGAACTGGGGCGAGGCCGCCCTGGCCCGCTTCTACACCGAGGTCGGCGACCAGCCCCACCGCGAGGGCGCCCTCGAGAAGGCCATGAGCGACCAACTGGGCCTGTCACCAAGGGAGTTCACGACCCGGTGGCGCGAGTACGTACGGTCCCGACTGGCCTGATCAGCGCCCGCCCCCCAGTTCCTCGATCGTCTCGGCCAGCCACGCCTTCTCCTCCGCGCCGGTGGCCCGCGCGATCCGCAGCATGCCCCGGCGGAATGGATCGGGCGCCCGCTCGACCGTGACGGGCTCGCCCTCGCGGTAGAAGAAGCTCGCGGGCGTTTCGAGGAAGGTCTGCCGCCGGACGAGGACGGCCGCCTGTTCGGCGGGGTCGGGCAGATGCCGCAGGAAGGCGAGCAGGGTGAAGAAGCGCTGGCCGTCGGTGATCTCGACGTCCTTGGGGTGCCGCAGCCGCTCCAGGAGGGCGGCCCGGCCCGCGTCGGTGAGGGACAGGATCCGCCGGGGGGCGGCCCCGCTGCCCGCCTCGGTGCGCTGCTCCAGGACGCCGGCCTTCACCAGGCGTGTGAGGGCCGGGTAGAGCGCCCCGTCGCTGACCGGCCGGATGTGGCCGCTGAGGCCCTTGATGCGCTCCTTGAGCTCATAGCCGTGCAGCGGCTCCTCGTACAGGAAGCCCAGGATCGACAGCTCCAGCATGGCGCCCCTCGTCTTGTCCGGTTGCCGGAGCTCATGGTACCTCTTATCGAGTTACCTCGAATCGAGGTATTGGTCGACGGGGGAGAGCTCATGGAGGCGACCGCTCACCGCAGGCGGCTGGTGTCGCTCGCGTTTCCGGTCTACGGCGAACTCATGGCCGGGGTCGCGGCCGGGATCATCAACACGGTCTGGGTGGCCCGCCTGGGCGGGGACGCCGTGGCCGCGGTCGCCGTCGCGACCAACGTCGAGAACATGCTGCTCGGCGTCGCCCTGATGGCCGGGTCGGGCACGACCGTGCTGCTCGCCCGGGCCAGGGGAGCGGGAGAGCCGGGCGCGGTGCGGGCGGCCGTGCGGGGCGGCTGGGCGCTGTGGGCGCTGCTCGCCCCGGCCGTCGCGATCGGCACCTTCCTGGGGCGGGAGCCGATCGCACGTCTGGCGCTGGGCGCCGACGCGGGCGCGGCCCTTCCCCTTGCCGTCGGCTACTTCTCCATCGCCCTGCCCGGGATCGCGGTCCTCTTCGCCACCAATGTCGTCGACGGCATCCTCAAGGGCGCCGGCGACACCCGCACCCCCATGCGCCTGGCGTTGCTGGCCAACGGACTCGTCCTCGTCCTCGACCCGCTGCTGATCCTGGGCTGCGGCCTCGGTGTGCGGGGGGCGGCGCTGGCCACCGTGCTCGGGCGCTCGGCCGCGCTGGCCCGGGGGCTCGTGGTGCTCTGCCGCATCCCCGCCCTGAGCGCTCCCGTGCCGCGCACCGCCGGGGCCGTCCCGTACGCGTGGACCACCGATCTGCGGCGCACGGTCCGCACCGGGCTGCCCCTGTCCGCCGACTTCGTCACGCGCATGGGCGGCGCCCTCGCCCTGGTCGCCGTCGTCGCCCGGATCGGCGTCGCCGAGGTCGCCGCGTACGGCATCGCGACCAAGGCGATGTACGGGGCGACCATGGCCTTCTACGCCGTACGCCAGGCTGCCGCGATCCACACCGCGCGGCTGCTCGGGGCCGGGCGGGACGAGCGCGGGGCCGTCGGCCGCGCGGCCCTGCGCGTCGCGGCCGTGCTGGGGGCCGGGGGCTCCCTCGTCCTGTTCGCCGCCGCGCCCTGGATCATGGCGGCGTTCGGCGTGCACGGCGCGGTCGCGTCCGCCGGGGTGCTCCAACTGCGGTGCCTGGGGCCCTACTTGACCCTGCTCGCGTGTTTCATCGCCTGGGGCGGGGTGGTGGAGGGCGGGGGCGGCAGCGCTCGTCTGGTGGGGATCACCGGGTGCGGGGTGGTGCTTCAACTGGGGCTCGCCCACGCCCTGTCGGGGCTCGGGCTGCCGGGGATCTGTCTCGCGATGGCGCTGGCGATGGGCGTGCAGTGCGCGGCTCTGGCGCGGCTTCAGTGGCGCATCGGCGGTCAGCGCGTCGTCGACGGCTCGCCCGCGCGGGTGGGCTGAGGAAGGAGGGGGCGGCGGACGCGCGCCGGGACGGTGGTGCGCCACAGGGTGCGGCAGGCCAGGAGGGACGCCCAGACCAGCAGGCCGTTGCGCACGGCGAGCAGGAGCAGGCCCAGCCAGTCGCCGGCCACCACGTGCGAGAACCAGATCGGGAACTCCAGGAACGTCACCCCCGTGGCGGCCAGGACGAGCTGCGCGGGCCGGGCCATCGGGCCGCGCCGGTACACCAGGCACACCGCGGCGAGGCCCACCAGCCACAGCATGTACTGGGGGCTGATGACCCGGCTGGTGGTCGTGAACAGCAGCACCGCCGTGAACGCCGCGTCCGCCGGGGTGCTCGGGCGCACCGGCCCGCGCGCCTTGACGCGCCACAGCAGCAGCCAGCCGAAGGCGAGCACGGTCAGCGCCATCGACACGGCGGACACCAGCGGCACATACGGCCCGAGGAACTCCACCGAGCCGTAGTTGAGCTGGACCCGGCCCCGCCAGCCGAAAAGGCGGGCCACATGGAAGACCAGCGCGCCCAGCGACTCGACCTCCGTGCCCCGCTCCCGCTGGAAGGTGAGGAAGGCGAACGCGCCCGGCGCCGCCACCACACAGGCCACCAGCAGCGCGGCGCCGGTCACCGCGGCCGCCGTCCAGGCCCGCCTCGGCGCGCGGACGAGCAGCAGGGCCGGCCACCCCTTCAGCAGGGCCCCGAACGCGGCGAGCGCGCCCAGGACGCGCGGCCGGCCGACCCCCGCCAGCAGCGCGGCGACCGCGACGGCCGTCACCATCAGGTCGTAGCGGGCGTACGCGGTCGGGCCGAGCAGCGCCACTCCGAGCGTCCACACCCAGGCGCCGCTCAGCGACGTGCCCGGGCGGTCCGCCGCGTACATCAGGAGGCAGAACACCAGCGCGTCCGCCAGGAAGACGAGCACGAAGAACGCGGTCGCGTAGTCGAGGAACGGCAGGGCGGCGGGGGAGAGGATCGCCAGGGCGGCGGCCGGGGGGTACTGCCAGGTCACGTCGTCCAGCGGATAGGTGCCGGTCGCGAGCACCTGAGACCAGCCCTGATAGATGGCGTGGACGTCGCTGGTGACGTCCGGGCCCGGCAGCACCAGCACCCTGAAGGCGCAGAGCAGCAGCAGAAAGCGGGTCACGGCCCAGGTGGCCGCCACCGCGAGGGGGCGCCGGGGGATGCTCATGATGTCCGTCTCGTCCTTGTTTCGGGGGGTCGGGGGCCCGGAACCAGCCATGATGCCGGGTGCCCCGGGCCGTGGGGCGTCAGGCGGGGCCGAGCCCCCGGGCACGGGGCGCCGACCGGGCCCGCCCGCCGCCGCCGCGCGCGCCGGGTTCGGTACTGTCGGCGGCGATGCACAAGACCTTGATCGTGACCAATGACTTCCCGCCGCGCCCGGGCGGGATCCAGGCGTTTCTGCACAACATGGCGCTGCGGCTCGACCCCGAGCAGGTCGTCGTGTACGCCTCGACGTGGAAGCGCGGCCCAGAGGGCGCGGCGGCGACCGCCGCGTTCGACGCCGAGCAGCCGTTCACCGTCGTACGGGACCGCACCACGATGCTGCTCCCGACGCCCCGGGTCACCCGGCGGGCCGTCGGGCTGCTGCGCGAACACGGCTGCTCCTCGGTGTGGTTCGGGGCCGCCGCCCCGCTCGGCCTCATGGGGCCCGCGCTGCGCAGGGCCGGCGCGGAGCGGATCGTGGCGACCACCCACGGGCATGAGGCCGGCTGGGCCCAACTCCCCGTCGCGCGCGGGCTGTTGAGGCGCATCGGCGAGGGCACCGACACCATCACCTACCTCGGCGAGTACACCCGTTCCCGGATCGCGGGCGCGCTCACCCCGCAGGCCGCGGCCCGCATGGTCCAACTGCCGCCCGGCGTCGACGAGAAGACCTTCCACCCCGGCTCGGGCGGCGACGCCGTACGGGAGCGGCTCAAGCTCACCGACCGGCCCGTGGTGGTCTGCGTCTCGCGGCTCGTGCCGCGCAAGGGCCAGGACACGCTGATCCTCGCCCTCCCGGCGATCCTCGCGCAGGTGCCCGACGCGGTCCTGCTCATCGTGGGCGGCGGCCCCTACGAGGCCGACCTGCGCAAGCTCGCGGCGGACACCGGGGTCGCGTCCTCGGTGCGCTTCACCGGGGCGGTGCCGTGGGCGGAACTGCCCGCGCACTACGGGGCGGGGGACGTCTTCGCCATGCCCTGCCGCACGCGGCGGGGCGGCCTGGACGTCGAGGGCCTCGGCATCGTCTACCTGGAGGCCTCCGCGACCGGCCTGCCCGTGGTGGCCGGCGACTCCGGCGGCGCGCCCGACGCGGTCCTGGACGGCGAGACGGGCTTCGTCGTCCCGGGCGGCTCCGCGGAGTCCTCGGCGGACCGCATCGTGACCCTGCTCCAGGACGCGGGCCTGCGGAGTCGGATGGGGGAGCGGGGGCGGGCGTGGGTGGAGGAGCGGTGGCGCTGGGATTCGCTGGCGGCGAAGCTGCGCGAGCTCCTGTAACGGGGGTGCCCGCGCCCGGCTCCGCCCCGGGGCCCCCTTGTGCGCAGTTCCCCGCGCCCCTCGACCCGCTCTCGTCCGTCCACCGTGTGTGACTGGTCGCGCAGTTCCTCGCGCCCCTGAAGGGCCTTCGGTCCGCGGGCCGTGGTCGCTTCTCGCGCAGTTCCTCGCGCCCCTGAAGGTCCTTCGGTCTGCGGACCGTGGTCGCTTCTCGCGCAGTTCCTCGCGCCCCTGAACTGCTCGGTGCCGGGCCGCACGGGCATCCTCAGCCCGTCCGGCGTTTGAGGACGAGCGCCGTTCAGGCGCGAACGGGGTCTGGGGCGGAGCCCCAGGGCGCCCGCGGACCGTGCGTGGCTGATCGCGCAGTTCCCCGCGCCCCTGAAAGCCCTTCGCCCCTGGCAGGACCGATGCGGGCCCGCGTCGAGCATCCTCAGCCCGTCCGGCGTTTGAGGACGAGCGGCCTTGAGGCGCGAACGGGGTCGGGGGCGGAGCCCCCGGGCCCCCTGGGGCTCAGGGGGTGTAGATCGCTTCGATCTCGTCCGCGAAATCCTTGGCCACAACATTCCGCTTGAGCTTCAGCGACGGCGTGATGTGCCCCGCCTCCTCCGTGAACTGCGCCCCGAGGATGCGGAACTTGCGTACCGACTCCGCCTTGGAGACCGCCGCGTTGCCGTCGTCCACCGCCCGCTGCACCTCCGCGAGGAGCTCCGCGTCGTCGCGCAGCGAGATCGCGGTGGCCCCCACGGGCTTGCCGTGCTCCTCCGCCCAGCGGCCGAGGAACTCCTCGTCCAGCGTGATGAGCGCGCCCACGAAGGGCCGTCCGTCGCCGACGACCATGCACTCGGCGACGAGCGCGTGCCCGCGGATGCGGTCCTCGATCACCGCGGGGGCGACGTTCTTGCCGCCCGCCGTGACGATGATCTCCTTCTTGCGGCCGGTGATCGCGAGATAGCCGTCCTCGTCGAGGGTGCCGATGTCACCGGTGTGGAACCAGCCGTCGGCCAGCGCCTCGGCGGTCGCGGACTCGTTGTTCCAGTAGCCCTGGAACAGGTGCTCGCCGTGGAGCAGCACCTCGCCGTCGTCCGCGATCCGCACCACCGAACCCGGCAGCGGCTGACCGACCGTGCCGATCTTGGGCCGGTCCCACGGGTTGAAGGCGGTCGCGGCGCAGGACTCGGTGAGGCCGTAGCCCTCCAGGACCGTGAAGCCGATGCCGCGGAAGAAGTGGCCGAGCCGCTCGCCCAGCGGCGCGCCGCCGGAGATCGCGTACTCGCCGCGCCCGCCGAGCACCGCCCGCAGCTTGCTGAAGACGAGCTTGTCGAAGACCTTGTGCTTGAGCTTCAGACCGATGGACGGCCCGGCGTCCGTGCTGAGCGCCTTGCTGTAGGCGATCGCGGTGCCGGCGGCCTTGTCGAAGATCTTGCCCTTGCCGTCGGCCTGCGCCTTGGCGCGCGCCGAGTTGTAGACCTTCTCGAAGACGCGCGGCACACCGAGGATCAACGTCGGCCGGAACGAGGCGAGTTCATCGGTGAGGTTCTTGATGTCCGGTACGCAGCCGAGCTTGATCGGGGCCATCACCGAGGCCACCTCGACCAGGCGCCCGAAGACGTGGGCGGCGGGCAGGAAGAGCAGGACCGAGCACTCGCCGGTGCGGAAGAGCGGCTTGAGGCGCTCGACCACGTTGCCGCACTCGGCGAAGAACGCGCGGTGGGTGAGCACACAGCCCTTGGGGCGGCCGGTGGTGCCCGAGGTGTAGACGATGGTCGCCGGATCGTCGGCGTGCGCCGAGGACATCCGGGCGTCGAGCACGGCGTCGGCGATGTCCGCGCCGGCCGCGGTGAGCCGGGCGACGGCGTCGGCCTCGACCTGCCAGATGCCCTTGAGCGCGGGCAGGCCGGCCCGGACCGACTCCACCGACGCCTCGTGCGCCGGGGACTCGACGATGGCGAGCGTGGCGGCGGAGTCGCCGAGGATCCACTGGATCTGCTCGGGGGAGCTGGTCTCGTACACCGGCACGGTGACGGCGCCCGCGCTCCAGATCGCGAAGTCGATCAGCACCCACTCGTAGCGGGTGCGCGAGAGCAGGGCGACGCGGTCGCCCGCCTCGACGCCCGCGGCGATCAGGCCCTTGGCGACGGCGCGCACCTCGGCGAGGAACTGGCGGGCGGTGACATCGGCCCAGGCACCCGCGATCTTGCGGCCCATCACCGCGACGTCGGGATGCTGAGCGGCATTGCGGCGGATCAGATCCGTCAGGTTGCCGTCCGAAGGGACCTCGTACAGGGCCGGAAGGCTGAACTCGCGCAAGACTGCTGCTCCTCATCGGGCGCCGGTGCCACGGCTCTGTGTGACGCACCGGCTGCGGTCCAAGATCGGGCAGGTGCCCGGCGGATCCGTGGGGGGCGGAACTGACGAGCACGACTGGACTGCCCGGACGTTACCCACCGGTAGTGGGTTCCGGATAGGGGGTTCTGGCCAGATGTTCGGTGCGTCACACATGTTTGACACTGCTTCGCGCACAGTAGTCCACACCTTTGACCACCCGGAAGTAACCGCAGGTCGACGGCCTAAGGTGATCCGCATGCGAGTTCATGTGGTCAGTGACGTGCACGGGAACGCCGAGGGCCTGGCCAGGGCGGGTGAGGGCGCGGACGCCCTGATCTGCCTCGGTGACCTGGTCCTCTTCCTCGACTACGCCGACCACTCGCGCGGCATCTTCCCCGACCTCTTCGGCGTCGACAACGCCGACCGGATCGTCGCCCTGCGCACCGCCCGGCGCTTCGAGGAGGCCCGTGAGCTGGGGCGTTCGCTCTGGGCCGGCCTGGACCGGGAGGCCGCGATCGAGGCCGCGGTCCGGCGCCAGTACGCCGAGCTGTTCGCCGCCTTCCCCACCCCGACGTACGCCACGTACGGCAACGTCGACATGCCGGGCCTCTGGCCGCAGTACGCGGGCCCGGGCACCACCGTTCTGGACGGTCAGCGCGTGGAGATAGCCGGCCGCGTCTTCGGCTTCGTCGGCGGCGGGCTGCGGACACCGATGCGCACGCCCTACGAGATCTCCGACGAGGAGTACGCCGCCAAGGTCGAGGCGCTCGGCGAGGTCGACGTGCTCTGCTCGCACATCCCGCCCGAGGTCCCCGAGCTCGTCTACGACACCGTCGCCCGCCGCTTCGAGCGCGGCTCGCGCGCCCTGCTCGCGGCCATCGGGAAGACCCGGCCCCGCTACTCCCTGTTCGGCCACGTCCATCAGCCGCTGGCCCGGCGGATGCGGATCGGCCGCACCGAGTGCGTGAACGTCGGCCACTTCGCGGCCACCTCCCGGCCCTTCGCCCTCCAGTGGTGATCCGGCCACTGGAGTGGGCGCCGACCCGTACGCGATAGCCTGCACGCACATCTCCCCACCAACGACGGCCCCGCCGGGCCGGGGAGACCCAGACCCACCGGACCGCGCACTGGAGGAGCCACGACGATGGCGGAACACACCAGCTCGTCTATCACCATCGAGGCAGCCCCCGCCGACGTCATGGGGGTGATCGCGGACTTCGCCCGCTACCCGGAGTGGACCGGCGAGGTGAAGCAGGCCGAGGTCCTCGCCACCGACGCCGCCGGTCACGCCGAGAAGGTGCGGCTGGTGCTCGACGCGGGCGCCATCAAGGACGACCACACCCTGGCCTACACCTGGAACGGCAACACGGTCAGCTGGACGCTGGTCAAGTCCCAGATGCTGCGCACCCTCGACGGCTCGTACATCCTCGCGGACGCCCCCGGCGGGAAGACCGAGGTCACCTACCGGCTCACCGTCGACGTCAAGATCCCCATGCTCGGCATGATCAAGCGCAAGGCCGAGAAGGTCATCATCGACCGCGCGCTCGCCGGCCTGAAGAAGCGCGTCGAGAGCGGTTCGGGCGGCGCCGGGGCCGGCTCCGCCGACGGGAACAAGAAGCTCTAGACGTGCGTACGGTCCTGGTCACCGGCCCCGGCGGCGCGGGCCGCACCACCGTCGCGGCGGCGACCGCGCGCGCCGCCGCCCGGCGCGGCACCCGGGTCACCCTGCTGACCGCGGACCGGCTGCCCGGCGAACTCGCCGGGGTCACCGTCCGGCGCGTCGAGGCGGCGGCCCACTTCCGCGCCGAACTCCTCGCCTTCCAGGACCGCGCGGGCGCCGCCCTCGACCTCCTCGGCGCCTCCCGCCTGGACGCCGAGGAACTCACCGAACTCCCCGGCGCCGAACAGCTCGCCCTGCTCGCCGCCCTGCGCGAGACGGCGGCCGGCGAACCCGGGCTGCTCGTCGTCGACCTCCCGCCCGCCGACCGCGCCCTCGCCGCCCTCGCGCTGCCCGAGCAACTGCGCCGCTATCTGCGCCGCCTCCTGCCGCCCGAGCGCCAGGCCGCCCGCTCACTGCGCCCGGTCCTCGCCCAGCTCGCCGGGGTGCCCATGCCCGCCCAGTGGCTGTACGAGACCGCCGCCCGCTGGGACCGCGAACTGGCCGCCGTCCAGGCCGTGATCGAGGACCCGGGCACCACCGTGCGCCTGGTCGCGGAGCCGGGTCCTGCCGCGGCCGATGCGCTGCGCACCGCACGGCTCGGCATCGCCGTGCACGGCCTCGCCCTCGACACGATGGTCGCCAACCGGCTGCTGCCCGCCGAGACCCCCGACCCCTGGCTCGCCGGGCTCGTCGCGCAGCAGCGCAAGTACCTGGACGAGCTGGCCGGGGAGTTCCCCGCCGTGCGCGAGGTGGCCCACCTCGGCCGCGATCCGCGCGGCGACGACGACCTCGACCTCCTCGACGCCGGTCACGGGCCCGACGAGAGCGTGCCTTCGCCCCCGCGATGGGCCGTCCACGACCGGCTCGCCGAGGACGGCGTCCTGGTGTGGAGCCTGCCGCTGCCCGGCGCCGTCAAGGACGGGCTCTCGCTGGTGCGGCGCGGTGACGAACTCCTGCTCACCGTCGGCCCGTTCCGGCGGATCGTGCCGCTGCCCTCGGCGCTGCGCCGCTGCACCGTCACCGGTGCCGGGCTGCACGACGGCGTTCTGGACATCCGGTTCGCGCCCGATCCCGAGCTGTGGCCCCGCGGACAGTGAACGCGATACCTCCGTTCGGGTAACGTCGAGAGAAACGACACCGTAGGAAACCAGCGGCTGGAGTCCGCCATGAGCGAAGCCACCGAGCGCCCCGCCCCCGACGCGGATGCCTGGGCCGACGCCTGCGCCGAGGACCTGGCCGCCGAGCAGGAACGCCGGCGCGCCCAGTACGGCCCCGAGCCGGGGTCCGCCGCCGAGGAGCTGCGCAAGCTGCTGGGCGCCGTCACCGACAAGTTCGCCGGGCTCTTCGACGGCCCCTCGGGCCTGTCCGGCATGGCGGCCCAGGGCGCCGTGCAGCAGCTCATCAGCCAGGCGAAGGCCGCCGTCGAGCCCGTCATCGAGCGCAACCCCGAGGTCTTCGACCACCTCGCCGCGGCCGGCGGGGAACTGCTCGCCGCCTACCGCTCGGCCGTCGAGGGCCACGAGAGGCGCTGGACGTCCGACGCCGACCGCAAGGGCACCGGCCGCGAACGCACCGGCCGCGAAGGCGACGAGGGCCCCGGCCCCACCGAGCACATCGACCTCGACTGAGCCCTCCGACGAGACCCCCGCCCCGGCCCGCCGCCCCGCGAGCCGCCCGCCCCGACATCCGGACCGGTACGGACAAAGCGCCGCCCCCGTCCCACCCCCCGGACGAACGCGGGCTCGGCACGCTGGGTGCCGCCCCGGCTCGGGTACGGTTGGCCGTAGCGGGGCTCGACCGAACTGAGGGATTCATGGGACTCACCATCGGTGTCGATATCGGCGGCACGAAGATCGCGGCGGGCGTGGTCGACGAGGAGGGCAACATCCTCTCGACCCACAAGGTGCCGACTCCCGGCACGCCCGATGCCATCGTGGACGCGATCGCCTCGGCCGTCGACGGCGCGCGCGTCGGACACGAGATCGTGGGCGTGGGCATCGGGGCCGCCGGTTACGTCAACCGCCAGCGGTCCACCGTCTACTTCGCGCCCAACATCGACTGGCGTCAGGAACCGCTGAAGGAGAAGGTCGAGCTGCGCGTCGGCCTCCCGGTCGTCGTCGAGAACGACGCCAACGCGGCCGCCTGGGGCGAGTACCGCTTCGGCGCCGGCAAGGGCCACCGCAACGTCATCTGCATCACGCTGGGCACCGGCCTCGGCGGCGGCATCATCATCGGCAACAAGCTGCGCCGCGGCCACTTCGGCGTGGCCGCCGAGTTCGGCCACATCCGGATGGTGCCGGACGGCCTGCTGTGCGGCTGCGGAAGCCAGGGCTGCTGGGAGCAGTACGCCTCAGGCCGCGCCCTGGTGCGCTACGCCAAGCAGCGCGCCAACGCCACCCCCGAGCGCGCCGAGTTCCTGCTCGGGCTCGGCGACGGCACCCCCGAGGGCATCGAGGGCAAGCACATCTCGATGGCCGCCCGTCAGGGTGACCCGGTGGCGGTCGACTCCTACCGCGAGCTGGCGCGCTGGGCGGGCGCGGGCCTGGCCGACCTGGCCTCGCTCTTCGACCCGTCCGCCTTCATCGTCGGCGGCGGGCTCTCGGACGAGGGCGAGCTGGTGCTCGACCCCATCCGCAAGTCCTACAAGCGCTGGCTGGTCGGCGGGAACTGGCGCCCGGTCGCCGATGTCATCGCGGCCCAGCTCGGCAACAAGGCCGGTCTGGTGGGCGCGGCCGACCTCGCGCGCCAGCCCGACCCCATCATGTAGAACCCGTACCACCGACGGCGCCCGCCGGGTCCACGCCGGACCGGCGGGCGCGCTGTCATACGGACGCCCGACCCTGTAGGACCCGTACCGCCGACGGCGCCCGCCGAGTCCACGCCGGACCGGCGGGCGCTGTCATACGTTGTGGACCATGAGCACCCCCGACGGCGAGCTGCCCGCGTCCGCGACGGAGAGCGGCTCGGCCGTGATCCGCGTCCTCAGCTACAACATCCGCTCGATGCGCGACGACAACGCGGCGCTGGCCCGGGTGATCCGCGCCTGCGCGCCCGACCTCGTCCTGATCCAGGAGGCACCCCGCTTCTTCCGCTGGCGCAAGGCCGCGGCGCGCCTCGCGGCGGCGACCGATCTGGTGATCCTCGGCGGCGGGGCCACCGCCGCGGGCCCGATGCTGCTGTGCTCCCTGCGGGCCACCGTGGAACGCACCGAAGACGTGCTGCTGCCGCTCACCCCCGGCCTGCACCGGCGCGGTTTCGCTACCGCGGTGGTACGGATCGGCGGGGCGAGGCTCGGCGTACTGAGCGCCCACCTCAGCCTCCAGGAGGCCGAGCGTTACGAGCAGACGGGGGCGCTGCTCGACCGGCTCGCCGGGATGGGGGTGGACCACGCGATCGCGGGCGGCGACCTGAACGAACGGCCCGACGGACGCGGCTTCGCCCGGCTCGCCTCGGCCCTCCAGGACTGCCGGCAAGTGGCGCCGTGGGGTGGGGAGTTCACCTCCACGCCGACCGACCCCCACCAGCGCATCGACGCGATCTTCGCGACCCGGGGCATCGAAGTCCTGGGCTGCGGCGTCCCGTTGGACCTCGCGGCCCCGGCCGACCTGTGCGCGGCCACGGATCACCTTCCGGTGCTGGCGGCCGTGCGCGTCCCGACCGGATCGCTCCGCGGGGGTGAGCGGGATCAGGTGCGGGCCCGCTGATCCTCTCCGCGCAGTTCCCCGCGCCCCTGACCCCCTTCTGTCCGCGGACCGTGCTCGCTTTTCGCGCAGTTCCCCGCGCCCCTGGCAGTGCTGGTGCCGGCCCGCATGGGGGCATTTTCAGCCTGTCCGGCGTTTGAGGACGAGCGCGGTTCAGGCGCGATGCGGGGTCTGGGGCGGAGCCCCGGGGAACCCTGGTTTCGTGTGCGGGCCGTGGTCGCTTTTCGCGCAGTACCCCGCGCCCCTGGCAGGACCGGTGCCGGCCCGCATGAGCATCCTCAGCCCGTCGTGGGGGTCCCCCCTGGCCCTTAAGGCCTTGGGGGAGATTGAGGACGAGCGCCCTTCAGGCGCGAACGGGGTCCGGGGCGGAGCCCCGGTTAGACGACCGCGCCCCGGCCCGGGTCGTCGTCGTCCTCGTCCGGCCGCATACGGGCGAACAGCGTCGCGATGCCGCCCAGGAAGCCGCCCACGCCGAGCAGGGTGAGCCACCACGTCATGTCCCAGCCGAAGATCGCGGCGAGGATCAGCAGGAGCGGGCCGCCGATCACCCCGAGCCAGGCGAACTTCGCCGCCGCGTCGGCCTCCGGCAGCGGGGGCGGCTCCGGCGGCACGAAGTGACCCTCGTCCAAGGGATCCGAGGGGTCGGAGGGGGCCGAGCCCGCACCCTCGTCGGCCGGCTCCGCCGGCGTGAAGTCGCGGGGCCCGCCGACGCCCGGCGCGAACACCACCGAGCTGCCCAGGGCGGGCTTGTCCAGGCCCTTGTCGGGCCCCTTGGTCTTGACCGCCGGGTCGGGCTCCTCGCCCTCCTCGGCCGTCTCGTCCTCGATCAGGGCGAGATCCTCCACCGATCTGAAGGGTCTGGTGCCGGGCGGGTCGGCCGGTTCCTCGCCGTATCCCGCCACGATCGCCGCCCAGGCCGCCTCTTCGTCGATCGGCTGCGGCTCGCGGTCCGCATCGTGCTCAGCCACCGCTCGTGCTCCCCTTCTTCCCGACGCTCGGAGCGAGGCGGCCGATGAACGAGTAGCTCTCCTCGAAGATCCGCTCCGCGTCATGGTCCAACGTCGCCACGTGGTAGCTCTGTTCCAGCAGGATCTCCTCGACGTCGGTGGAGGAGACCCGGCTGAGGATCCGCGCCGAGTCGGCGGGCGGCACGACATGGTCCTGCGGGCTGTGCAGAACCATCAACGGCTGGGTCACCTGCGGCAGTTCACCGTCGACGATCCTGAAGAAGGTGCGCAGCGAGTGCGCCGCGTGCAGCGGCACCCGGTCGTAACCGATCTCCTGGGAGCCCTCCAGCGCGATGTCGCTGGCGATGCCCTTGGTGGACGGCACGAAGTGGCGGACCACCGGCAGGGCGCGGGCGGCGACGCCGTGCACCTTGTTGCCGGGGTTGACGAGCACCAGACCGCTGACCGCGTCGCCGTGCTTGGCGGCGAGCCGCAGCGCGAGGGCCCCGCCCATGGAGAGCCCGAAGACGAACACCTGGGTGCAGCGCTCCAGGAGCTCGCTCAGGGCGCGGTCCACCTCCGCGTACCAGTCCTGCCAGCCCGTGAGCTGCATGTCCTGCCAGCGGGTGCCGTGGCCGGGCAGGAGCGGCAGCGAGACCGTGAGGCCGCGCTCGGCGAGGTGGTCGGCCCAGGGCCGCAGCGACTGCGGGGAACCGGTGAAACCGTGGCAGAGGAGGACGCCGACCTCTCCGCCCTCGTGGCGGAACGGCTCGGCTCCAGGGAGGACCGGCACCAGGGGTCTCCTGTTCATGAGCAGGGGCGGGGTTCGTGCGGGGGAGTCGTACTTCACGGTACGCGACCGGACCGACACCGACCAGGGCCGTCGCGCGGGAGGCCGGGTCCGGCACGGGTTAAGGTCTGTTCGACAAGCACAGGAAGGCATCCGAGTTGATCTACGGCGCTATGAAGTTCTCCATCGGCGGCTCGCTGAAGCTCGCCTTCAGGCCGTGGGTGGAGGGCCTGGAGAACATCCCCGCCGAGGGTCCCGCGATCCTCGCGAGCAACCATCTCTCCTTCTCGGACTCCTTCTTCCTGCCGGCCGTCCTCGACCGCAAGGTGACCTTCATCGCCAAGGCCGAGTACTTCACCTCCCCGGGGGTCAAGGGCAAGCTGACGGCCGCCTTCTTCAAGGGCGTCGGCCAGCTCCCGGTGGACCGGTCCGGCGCCCGGGGGGCGGGCGACGCCGCGATCAAGGCCGGCATCGACGTCATCAGGGCCGGCGGCCTCTTCGGTATCTATCCCGAGGGCACCCGCTCGCCCGACGGCCGCCTCTACCGCGGCAAGCCGGGCGGCCTGCCGCGGGTCGCGCTGGCCACCGGCGCCCCCGTCATCCCGGTCGCCATGATCGACACCGAGAAGATCCAGCCGCCGGGCAAGGTCGTCCCCAAGCTGATGCGCCCCGGCATCCGGATCGGCAAGCCGCTCGACTTCAGCCGGTACCAGGGCATGGAGAACGACCGGTTCATCCTGCGCTCGGTGACCGACGAGGTCATGTACGAGATCATGAAGCTCTCCGGCCAGGAGTACGTCGACATCTACGCGACGGCCGCCAAGCGGCAGATCGCCGACGAGGCCAAGCGCGTCGCCGACGAGCACAAGGCCGCCGAGCGGGCGGAGAAGGCCCGTGAGATCGAGCAGGCCAAGCGGGCGGAACGGCCCGGCGACTAGCCGCGTCCCTCCAGGGGGGGCGGCCGGGTCCCGGTCAGGGGTGGGGGAGATGGCGAAGCGCGAACGAGTCGTCCGGATGTCGGTGGAACTGCCGCTGTGGCGGGCCCTGACCGGCTACCGGGTGCTCACCACGCTCTACGCGCTGGCGATCTTCGCCAGCGGCTACGAGAAGTTCGAACGGCCCTGGGTCGGCATCGGCTACCTCGCGGTGCTCACCGTGTGGACGTTCGCGACCCTGCCGAACGTGGCGAACGCGGCCGCCTGCACCAGGCCCTTCCTCGCCGTCGACCTCGCCGTGATGCTGGCCGGCATCCTGCTGACCCCGCTCGCGGACCTGGACGCCCAGCACGTCGACGGCCCCACGCTGCCGACCATAGCGACGGCCGGCGCGGTCCTCGCCTACGCGATCAAGGGCGGCTGGCGCTGGGCCGGGTTCGCCTCCTCGCTGGTGGCCGTCGCCAACATCGTGGAGCGCGCCCACCCCACCCGGGACACCTTCCACAACGTGATCCTGGTGTGGATCGCCTCGATCGCGATCGGCTACATCGTGGAGGTGGCCCGGGCCAGTGAGGCCACGCTCGCGCGGGCCCTGGAGATCGAGGCGGCCACCCGCGAGCGCGAGCGCCTGGCCCGCGACATCCACGACAGCGTGCTCCAGGTGCTTGCCATGGTGCAGCGCCGAGGCAGTGCCCTGGGCGGCGAGGCCGCGGAACTTGGCCGGCTCGCCGGTGAGCAGGAGGTCGCCCTGCGCACCCTGGTCTCCAGCGGCATGGTCGCGCCGACCCGCGCCTCGGAGGACGTCGCCAACGGCGCCGTCGTGCGGGTGGTGGAGGTCGACGACGAGCCGGGTGACGCCGGGGACGTGGACCTGCGCTCGCTGCTCGCGCGGCACGCCGGATCGAGGATCTCCTTCGCGGAGCCGGGCGCCCCGGTGCTCCTCGCGTCCCCCGCCGCGCGGGAGCTCGCGGCCGCTGTCAGTGCCGCCCTGGACAATGTCCGTATGCACGCGGGGGATTCGGCCCAGGCCTGGATCCTGGTCGAGGACTGGGGGGACGAAGTGGTCGTGACGGTACGGGACGACGGGCCCGGAATCCCGGCGGGCCGGCTGGAGCGGGCCGAGGGGGAAGGGCGCATGGGCGTCGCCCTCTCGATCCGGGGCCGGCTGCGCGACCTGGGCGGCACGGCGGAGCTGATCTCCGTGCCGGGCCAGGGCACGGAAGTCGAACTGAAGGTCCCACGGGGGAAGGCAGGACGGAACGGATGACGGAGCAGCACACGGCGCGGGCGGACACGACGGTGAGGGTGATGGTGGTCGACGACCACCCGATGTGGCGCGACGCGGTCGCCCGCGACCTCGCCGCCGCAGGGTTCGAGGTGGTCGCCACGGCCGGTGACGGCCCCCAGGCGGTGCGCCGGGCCCGGGCCGCGGCGCCCGACGTCCTGGTCCTCGACCTCAATCTGCCGGGCATGCCGGGCGCCCAGGTCTGCAAGGAACTGGTCGCCGCCAACCCGGCGTTGAGGGTGCTGGTCCTGTCGGCCTCGGGCGAGCACGCGGACGTCCTGGAGGCGGTGAAGTCGGGCGCGCTGGGCTATCTCCTCAAGTCGGCCAGCACCGAGGAGCTGACCGACGCGGTGCGCCGCACGGCCGTCGGCGACCCCGTGTTCACCCCCGGCCTGGCCGGCCTGGTCCTCGGGGAGTACCGCAGGCTCGCCCGCGACCCCGCGCCCGCGGCCGCCGACGAACCGAACGCCCCCCGGCTCACCGAGCGCGAGACCGAGGTGCTCCGCCTGGTCGCCAAGGGCCTGAGCTACAAGCAGATAGCCGAGCGCCTGGTCATCTCGCACCGCACCGTGCAGAACCACGTCCAGAACACCCTGGGCAAGCTCCAGTTGCACAACAGGGTGGAGCTGGTGCGGTACGCGATCGAGGCCGGCCTCGACGACGCCTGAGCGGGCCATCCCCCGTACGAGTGACCGACGGACCGTCAACTCCCGTACGGATCAAGGGAATTGACCTTCCGGCCCATCCCGGAGTGACGTACGTCACCACTAGCGTGGACCGCGTACGTCACTCCCAGGTGAAGGGACCATTCCATGCGGGTCGGAGTACTGACCGGAGGCGGTGACTGCCCCGGGCTCAACGCCGTCATCCGGGGCATCGTCCGCAAGGGTGTGCAGGAGTACGGATACGAGTTCACCGGGTTCAAGGACGGCTGGCGCGGGCCCCTGGAGGGCGACACCGTCAAGCTGGACATCCCGGCGGTGCGCGGCATCCTGCCGCGCGGCGGCACCATCCTCGGCTCCTCGCGCACCAACCCCCTCAAGGCGGAGAACGGGGTCCGCCGCATCAAGGAGAACCTCACCAAGTACGAGATCGACGCCGTGATCGCGATCGGCGGCGAGGACACCCTCGGTGTCGCGGCCCGCCTCAGCGACGAGTACGGCATCCCCTGCGTCGGGGTGCCCAAGACGATCGACAACGACCTGTCCGCCACCGACTACACCTTCGGGTTCAACACCGCCGTCGGCATCGCGACGGAGGCCATCGACCGGCTGCACACCACGGCCGAGTCCCACATGAGGGTCCTCGTCGTCGAGGTTATGGGGCGGCACGCGGGCTGGATCGCGCTGCACTCGGGCCTGGCCGGCGGCGCCAACGTCATCCTCATCCCCGAGCAGCGCTTCGACGTCGACCAGGTCTGCGCATGGGTCACCTCCCGCTTCAAGGCCTCCTACGCCCCGATCGTCTGCATCGCCGAGGGCGCCATGCCCAAGGACGGCGAGATGGTCCTGAAGGACGGCACCCTGGACTCCTTCGGGCACGTACGCCTCTCCGGCGTCGGGGAATGGCTCGCCAAGGAGATCGAGAAGCGCACCGGCAAGGAGGCCAGGACCACCGTCCTCGG
Source organism: Streptomyces sp. ASQP_92 (assembly GCF_025399895.1). Taxonomy (GTDB): domain Bacteria; phylum Actinomycetota; class Actinomycetes; order Streptomycetales; family Streptomycetaceae; genus Streptomyces. Next base: position 1,010,769 of record NZ_JAODUA010000001.1, read on the forward strand.
CCATGTGCAGCGCGGCGGCACCCCGAGCGCGTTCGACCGGTGGCTGGCGACCCGCTTCGGACTGCACGCCATCGAGGCGGTGCGCGACGGCGCCTTCGGCATGATGGTCGCGCTGCGCGGCACCGACATCGTGCGGGTGCCGATCTCGGAGGCGACCGCGAAGCTGAAGACCGTGGACCCCGCGCTCTACGCCGAGGTGGGCGTCTTCTTCGGCTGATCCGGCCGGGCGGGGCGGGGCTGTGGGCCGTATATTCGCGACATCCGGCCCATGGCCCTCATCGGCGGCCGATGTGGTCGAAAGGCGCCCCCCTTCGCCCCTTCAGGGAGAGTCGTGGACATCCTCGCGTTCGGCGTGCAGGCCGACGAGAAGCCGCTGATCGAGCGGGCCTTCGCGGGCCACCACCCGGTGCGCTGCCTGGACGTCTTCCTGACCGAGGACACCGCCCCGATCGCCGCCGGGTACGAGGTGATCTCCACCAGCGTCAACGCCAGGCTGGACGCCCGGGTGCTCCAGAGCCTGGCCGTCGGCGGCACGCGGATGATCGCCCAGCGCTCCACGGGCTTCAACAACATCGACCTGGAGGTGGCCGCCCGCCTCGGCCTCACCATCGCCCGGGTCTCCCACTACTCCCCGTACTCGGTCGCCGAATTCGCCTGGACCCTGGCGATGGCCGTGAACCGGCGCATCGTGCGGGCCTCCAACCGCACCCGCGACTTCGACTTCCGTCTCGACGGGCTGCTGGGGCGTGACCTCCGGGGCCGCACGGTCGGGGTGCTCGGCACCGGGAAGATCGGCGAGGCGTTCACCCGGATCGCCCATGGCTTCGGCATGAACCTGCTCGGCTGGGACGTGGCCCACAACCCGTCCTGCGTCGAGCTCGGCATGACGTACGTCGACAAGGACGAACTCTTCGCGCGCGCCGACGTGATCAGCCTGCACGTGCCGCTGCTGCCCTCCACCCAGCACCTCGTGGGGCGCGCGGAACTCGCCTCGATGAAGGACGACGCGATCCTGGTGAACTCCAGCCGGGGCGGGCTCATCGACACGGACGCCCTGGTGGGCGAGTTGCGCAAGGGCCGCTTCGCCGGGGTGGGCCTGGACGTGTACGAGGCCGAGGCGGGTCTGTTCTTCCTCGACAAGTCCCTGGAGGCCGTCGAGGACGACACCCTGGCCCGGCTCGTGACCTTCCCCAACGTGGTGGTCACCTCGCACCAGGCGTACTACACCCGGGAGGCGGTGGGTCAGATCGTCGCGGCCACGGTGGAGAACGTGGCGGCCTATGGGGAGGGCCGCCACACCGAGAACGTCCTGGTCCCCGCCCCCTGGTGAGGCGGCGCGCGTTCAGCGCACCGCCGCCACCCCCGCGAGCAGCTCCCTGACGACCTCGGGTCCGCGCAGGGTCAGCACCGACTCCGGATGGAACTGGATGCCCGCGTAGCCCGGGCCGCGCAGCGCGTGCACCTCGTGCGTCACCGGGTCCCGCGCGATCTCCACACCGGGCAGCTCGCCCGCGCACCGCGCCGCGAAGCTGTTGTAGAAGCCGACCGTCTCGGCCCGCCCGAACAGGTCGATCCGCCGCTGCGCACCCTGGTGCGGCTCCCGCTTGCGCACGATGTCCAAGCCCAGCTCGGCGGCGATCAGCTCATGGCCCAGGCACACGCCGAGCAGCCCGTGCCGGTGCGAGCGCAGCAGCTCCGCGGCGAGCGGGCGAAGCAGCGCCATCTTCGGGTCGGCCGCGTCCGAGGGGTCGCCGGGCCCCGGGCCGAGGATCACCGGGCCCCGGTGGCCCAGCGCCCGCTCCCGCAGCCCGGGGGCGTCGTAGCGCAGCACCGAGACATCCAGGCCCGCCGAGCGCAGCACATGCGCGAGCATCGCCGTGAACGTGTCCTCGCCGTCCACCACCAGCGCCGATCCGCCCGGCTCGGCCGGCCGCTCCCGCATCCGCAGCCAGAACGGCGCGAGGTCGGCCCGCCGGGCGTCCAGGGCGGCCCGCACCCGCGGGTCGTCGGCGAGTCGCGGGCGTACGGAGCCGGTGGCCGGCCGGCCGGGCCGCACCCCGAGCGCCGCGAGGACACCGGCGGCCTTCGCATGGGTCTCGGCGACCTCGCTCGCCGGGTCCGAGTGGCGTACCAGGGTGGCGCCGACCGGGACCCTGAGACGGCCCTCGGGGGAGATGTCCGCGGTGCGGATCAGGATGGGCGAGTCGAGCGTCTGGGCGCCGCCCGCGTCCCGGCCGAGCAGGGCGAGCGCGCCCGCGTAGTAGCCGCGCCCGCCGTCCTCGTACCGCTCGATGACGCGGCAGGCGTTCTGCACCGGCGAGCCGGTGACCGTCGCCGCGAACATCGTCTCCTTCAGGACCTCGCGCACGTCCAGGGAGGAGCGTCCCCTCAACTCGTATTCGGTGTGCGCGAGATGGGCCATCTCCTTGAGGCGGGGGCCGATCACCACGCCGCCCATGTCGCCGACGGTGCACATCATCTTGAGTTCCTCGTCGACGACCATCGACAGCTCGTCGGTCTCCTTGCGGTCGGCCAGGAAGTCCAGCAGGCCCTCGGGAGTGGGGCCGGACGCCGGATAGCGGTAGGTCCCGCTGATCGGGTTCATGACGACCGTGCCGCCGGACATCCGTACGTGCACCTCGGGGCTCGCCCCCACCAGCGTGCGGTCGCCTGTATGCACCACATACGTCCAGTACGCGCCCCGCTCGCCCGCCAGGAGCCGGCGGAACAGGGCGAGCGCGTCGGCCCGGCCGAAGCCGGGGATCTCGCCGGTGAAGGTGCGCCGGATGACGAAGTTGGCGCCCTCGCCGCGGCCGATCTCGTCGTCGATCACCCGCCGCACGATCCCGGCGTACTCCTCGTCGCCCACGTCGAAGCCGCCTCGCTCGACCCGCACCTCGTGCGCGGGCAGCTCGGCGAGGGCGTCCGCGAGGGGCAGTTCGTGCCGCTCGCCGGCGATCAGCACCGAGAGCGGGGTCCCGTCGTCGCGGACGTCGAAGCCGCGCTCCCTGATCTGCCGGAACGGCACCAGGGCGAGCGCGGGCCGGTCCCCGACGGGCAGATCGGCGAGGCGCTCGACCTCGTGGACCTCGCCGATCAACAGCTCGACGACATCGTGGTCGCGGCCCGGGGTGCGCCTGCGCAGCAGCGCGAACGGCGGGCAGTTCTCGTCCAACAGCCTCTGGATCAGCATGAGTCGGGGAATTCCTTCCGGGGGTGAGCGGGAGGAACGGCCCGGGAAAACACTGAAGGCCGCCCCTCGGGGCGGCCTTCGCGAGTCTGTGTACGCGCAGAGATCAGCGGGCCGCCGGATGAGCGGTCCACCACCAGTTCTGGGTCGAGTGCGCGAACATGGCGGGCACTCTACCCGACGAAACCGCCACCCGGCGGCGCCGTCGAAAAGGGCCTAGCCGGCCGGGGTGACCTGCTGGACGTCGGCGGCCCGCACCCAGGCGATCCGGTGGTTGTAGCGGATCGGGTAGAAGGTCCGGTCGCCCTTGACCAGGGTGCCGAGCGTGGTCCCGCCGTAGTAGTAGTCGCCCGCGACCGGTCCGCCCGCGGCCACGTAGGCCTGGCCGGCCGGGATCGCGTACTTGGTCAGGGCCGCGGAGTTGTTGCCCTGCACCGGCACCCCGGTGCCCGCGTAGGCCGCGTCCTCGGGGTACGAGCGCCCGTAGACCGGGACCGGCTCGGAGCCCCTGGCCTTCAGGACGACCGGGGCCGGGGAGCCCGCCACGGGGGAGGTGAAACGGCCGCCCGGGTTGTGGAACCAGGCCTTCTGCCCGCCGTACCAGATGGCCGTCCACTCGCCCTGCCGGTCCGCCACGACGTACCGGCCGCCCGCGACGACCTTGTTGGCCCAGTTCGGGCCCTCGGTCGCGATCTGCGTCCCCAGGTAGGGGTCGGCGAGCGGGGCGGCGTCGGTGGACGGGGAGGCGTACAGATAGCCGAAGTTGACGGGCTGGTCGAAGGTGGTGCGGACCTTGGTGGCGGGGTCGTAGTACGTCGTCGTACGGGGCGTGAACGACGGGACGACCTCGACGGCCTGACCGGCCTCGGGCATCCCCCGGCCCGGGCAGTTTTGCGAGCCCAGCAGCGTCATGTAGTGGTTCCAGTCCCAGAACGGACCCGGGTCCCAGTGCTGGCCGGCCACATAGCCGTCGAGCGGGCCCGGCACCTCGTCGTGGCCGAGGACGTGCTCGCGGTCCAGGGGGATGGAGAACCGCTCGGCCAGGTACGTCACGAGCCGGGCGGACGCGTCGTAGAGCGGCTCGCCGTACCAACTGCCCTGCTTCATCGCGAAGCCCACGTGCTCGACGCCGAGCGCGTGCATGTTCACCGACTTGTTGCCCGCGTGGTACGCCTCGTCCTTCGTGGCCACCACCTGGGTGACCAGGCTGCCGTCGTCCTTGACCACGTAGTGCGTGCTGGCGGAGCTCTTGGGGTCCTGGAAGGTCTTGATCGCGCTCTCGTAGGAGCCCTCGGTGTCGTGGAGCACGATCTGGCGGATGTCGAAGCCGCCGTCCGGCCGGGTCGCCACGTTGTAGTTGTTCGGGTCGGCGGGCTTCAGGTCGCAGGGGAGACCGGCCGGGCACTCCGGGGTCGCCGTCCCGGCCGAGGGCGCCGCGGTGGCGGGCGCGGCGGGCTTCACCCCGGGGTCGGCGGGCAGCGCGAGGGACTGGCCGTCGTCGGTGACCCGGCGCTCGCCGGAGCGCACCGAGTCGAAGACGCGCTCGGCGAAGGCGCCGGCGCCCCGGGCGTCGGGGGCCTGGCTGTAGCGCGCCACCGCCGGGTACCAGGCGCCCGGGTCGACCGGGAGCGAGCCGGTGGCCGCGCGCTGGTAGCGGGCGAGCAGGGCCGCGCCCGCCCGGATGCTCTGCCCGGCGTCGTCGCGGACCGCGTCCACCGGCGCGCCGATCAGGCCCGCGGCCTCGTCCAGGGTGTGCAGACGCGGGTCGGCGGTGTCCACGGGGGGCTCGGCGAGCGGCGCCCGCGCGGCGTCGAACCTCTTCATGACGGCCGGGTCGCCGCTCAGGTCGAGATGGGCGAGCCGCTCCTGGGCGCTCGGCCGCAGCACGTCCCCGGGCAGCACCCGGGTCAGGCCCATGACGTTGTACGCACCGGAGGTGCTGGGCCGCCCGTCGTGGTCCTCCCAGTGCGTCTGTCGGTAGGAGACCGCCATCAGCACGCTTTGCGGAACCCTGAACTCCTGTGCCGCGCGGGCGAATTGGGCCTGCCGGACCGAGGGCGCCGGGCCGCCGTCACGGGCCGCGACGCCCGGCGCGGCGAGCGCCTGCGGGCCGAGCGCCGTGAGCGCCAGCGCCCCGGCCAGCCCGTAGCCCAGCACCTTCCCCTTCGCGCGTTTTTGCTGGGTTTTGCCCCTGCTTCGACTCACGCCCACCCCTGGTCACCTTTGTCCGGAATTGAATGACGGCGTGAGATTAACAGGGGATGATCATGAACAGTCACGGTCCGGGACCTCCCGGACGGCAGGACTGCCCTTTCGGTCACGGGCGCGTGAGCGGCGTCTCATTTGGTGGTCGCCCGGGTGGACGGCTTGGCCGACCCCGTAATGTGGGTGCGGTGACCGTGAACGTAAACACCTGGCGTGAACTTCCCGCGGCGCAGCAGCCCGAGTACCCCGATGCCGAGGCTCTGCGCGATGTGATCGCGGACCTCGAATCGTATCCGCCGCTCGTCTTCGCGGGCGAGTGCGACCAGCTGCGCGCCCGTCTGGGAGCCGTCGCCCGGGGCGAGGCGTTCCTGCTCCAGGGCGGCGACTGCGCCGAGGCCTTCGACGCCGTCTCCGCCGAACAGATCCGGGCCAAGCTCAAGACCCTCCTCCAGATGAGCGCCGTCCTCACCTACGCGGCCTCCGTGCCCGTGGTGAAGGTCGGCCGCATCGCCGGCCAGTACTCCAAGCCCCGCTCCAAGGGCACCGAGACGCGCGACGGCGTGACGCTGCCCACCTACCGCGGTGACTCCGTGAACGGCTTCGCCTTCACGGAGAAGGACCGCGTGCCGGACCCCGAGCGCCTGAAGCGGATGTACAACGCCTCCGCCTCCACGCTCAACCTGGTGCGCGCCTTCACCACCGGCGGCTACGCCGACCTGCGCCAGGTGCACGCCTGGAACCAGGACTTCGTGAAGTCCTCGCCGTCCGGCCAGCGCTACGAGCAGCTCGCCCGCGAGATCGACAACGCGCTGAACTTCATGAAGGCCTGCGGCACCGACCCGGCCGAGTTCAAGGCCGTCGAGTTCTACGCCTCGCACGAGGCGCTGCTGCTCGACTACGAGTCGGCGCTCACCCGCGTCGACTCGCGCACCGGCAGCCTCTACGACACCTCGGGCCACATGGTCTGGATCGGTGAGCGCACCCGGCAGCTGGACGGGGCGCACATCGAGTTCGCCTCCCGGATCCGCAACCCCATCGGCATCAAGCTCGGCCCGACGACCTCCGTCGACGAGGCGCTCACCTACGTGGACCGCCTCGACCCGGACCGCGAGCCGGGCCGGCTGACCTTCGTCGTGCGCATGGGCGCCGACAAGGTCCGCGACAAGCTCCCCGAGCTGGTCGAGAAGGTCACCGCCTCCGGGGCGGTCGTCGCCTGGGTCACCGACCCGATGCACGGCAACACCTTCGAGGCGGCCTCCGGCCACAAGACGCGCCGCTTCGACGACGTCCTGGACGAGGTCAAGGGCTTCTTCGAGGTCCACAAGGCGCTCGGCACGCACCCGGGCGGCATCCACGTCGAGCTCACCGGTGACGACGTCACCGAGTGCGTGGGCGGCGGCGACGAGATCTTCGTCGACGACCTCCACCAGCGCTACGAGACGGCCTGCGACCCCCGCCTGAACCGCAGCCAGTCCCTGGACCTGGCGTTCCTCGTCGCCGAGATGTACCGCGACCAGTAGGCCCAGCCGGCCCGCAGAGGCGTACGCACAGCAATGGGGCGCGGATCCATGTGATCCGCGCCCCACTGGCGTATCCGGTCTGTCGCGCACCCGGGCCGACAGGTAAGGTTAGGGTTGCCTCACCGACGGAGCGGGAAACGGCCGATCGGGACGGGCCTCATTCGACCCCCGTCGATCACCCCGGGAGGTGAACCGCGTGTACGTATGCAACTGCTTCGGTGTCACCGAGGAGCAGGTCAAGAAGCACGCGGAGGGCGGTGCCTGCACCCCCCGCCAGATAGCTTCCGCCTCCAAGGCCGGCACCGACTGCGGTTCGTGCGTGCGCCGCATCCAGTCGCTGCTCGGACGCGGCGCCTGCCCCCGGCGCGAGCTGGTGGAACAGGGCCGGCCCGCGCTCACGGCCGTGGCGCCCGAGTTCGCCCCCGCCCTCGACGACGCCGCCGCCTGAGCCGCGCCCCGCGGGGCGTCTAGCTCTCGGGCTGCTCGATGAGCTGCGCGATGTAGAGCGGCTCCCCGAGCTTCTCGACCAGCTCCAGCTGGGTGTCGAGATAGTCGATGTGGTGCTCCTCGTCGGCCAGGATCGACTCGAAGATGTTCGCCGACGTGATGTCGCCCTTCGCCCGCATGACCTCGATGCCGCGCTTGAGGCGGTCGATCGCCTCGACCTCGATCTGCCGGTCCGCCTGGAACATCTCGGTGACCGTCTGCCCGATGCGCACATGGAAGAGGCGCTGGAAGTTCGGCAGACCGTCCAGGAACAGGATCCGGTCGGTCAGCACCTCCGCGTGCTTCATCTCGTCGATCGACTCATGACGCGTGTACTTGGCCAGCTTCGTCCAGCCGAAGTTGGCCTGCATCGCGCTGTGCAGCCAGTACTGGTTGATCGCCGTCAGCTCGGCACTCAGCTGCTCATTCAGGAATTCGATGACCTCGGGGTCGCCCTGCATCGCAGAGGCTCCTTCCAAGCGGTAACTGGGCAGGTTTCGCGCATCCTTGCACCGTGATCAGGGACCGTCCAGTAAGTGCATGCTTAGTAGGAGTTGCCCGAATCGGGACGTCCCTGGTCAACACCACCCCCCGGGGTCTGTCACCATGGAGTCATGGGTCAGCCGGAGAGCCGGGAGCGGCAGGGAGCAGCGCAGTCGGAGCTTCCGCCGGGTCAGCGCCTCCAGCGCGGCTGGCCGGTGACCCACTACGGCCCGGTGCCCAAGTTCAAGCCGGAGCGCTGGGAGTTCCGCGTCTTCGGGGCCACCGCCGACGGCGACAAGCACTGCTGGAACCACGAGGAGTTCTCGGCGCTGCCGTTCGAGACCGTGGTCGCCGATCTGCACTGCGTCACCAAGTTCTCGATGCTCGGGGCCGAATGGGGCGGGGTCAGCACCCGCACGATCGTCGAACTCGCGCCGCCCGCACCCGATGTCACCCATGTGATGGTGTGGGCCGAATACGGCTTCAGCTCCAATCTGCGGCTGGCCGACTTCCTCTCCGACCGCACCCTGTTCGCCACCCACAACGGCGGCGAACTGCTCACCGCCGAACACGGTTTCCCGCTGCGCCTGGTGGTGCCGCACCTCTACGCCTGGAAGGGCCCCAAGTGGGTCCGCGGCATCGAGTACATGACCACCGACCGCCGGGGCTTCTGGGAGGAGCGGGGTTACCACAACATCGGTGACCCCTGGCGCGAGCAGCGCTACTCCTACCAGGAGGAGCCCGGGGACGGCCCCGAGCTCTGAGCCGGCCGGGCCCTAGGCCCGCAGGGACTTCAGCCGGGCCACGTCCGCCGCGTTCCCCTCCTTGCCGCCGGGCGTCTCGATGACCAGCGGTACGCCCTCGGTCGCCGGATGTCCGAGCAGCTCACGGAACGGCTCCTGGCCGATGTGTCCCGAGCCAATGTTCTCGTGGCGGTCCTTGTGTGCGCCGGCCACATCCTTGGAGTCATTGGCGTGGATCAGCTTCAGCCGTCCCTCGCCGACGGTCTCCACCAGGAGGTCCAGGGTCTGCTTCATCCCGCCGGGCCCCGCCACGTCGTGGCCGGCCGCGTAGATGTGGCAGGTGTCCAGACAGATCCCCAGCTTGGGGTGCGCGTCCAGGGCTTCGAAGTAGGGGCCGAAGTCCCAGGTGCGCGAGCACAGGGACGAGCCCTGCCCGGCGGTCGACTCGAGCAGCAGGAACGGGTCGTCGTCGTGGGTGAGTTCGTCCAGGAGCGGCAGCAGATGCCTGCGCACCTGGGCCAGGGCCTCCGCGCGGGTGCGCCCGCCGGTCGCCGAGCCGGTGTGCACGACCACGCCGAGCGCGCCGATCTCGCGGCCCCGGCGCAGCGAGTGCCGCAGCGACTCCACCGACCGCTCCACCGTCGCCTCGGTGCTGGAGCCGAAGTTGATCAGGTACGGGGCGTGGACGTACGCCGGGATCGAGGCCTCGGCGCACTCGGCCCGGAACCGTTCGTCCTGGGCCGGGTTGCCGGTGGGAGTGGCCCAGCCGCGCGGATTGGCCACGAAGACCTGGACGGTCTCGGCGCCGATGTCGCGCGCGAAGGCGAGCCCGGTCGTGGCGAGGCCGCCGGCCACGGGGACATGGCCGCCGATGGGGTTGCGCATGGGGTGGCTACCTACAGTCCCTTGGTGGTGATGGTGATGGTGGAGCCCTCGGGGGCCTGCGCGCCGGCGGCCACCGACTGCCCGGACACCTCGTCGCTCAGGAACGGGAAGCTGCGGTCGACCTTCACCTTGAACCCGGCCGCTTCCAGCGCCTTTTGGGCGTCGGACGCCTTCTGCCCGGTCACCTTGGGCACGGTCACCGGCCGGGGTCCCTTGGACACGGTCAGGGTGACGCTGTCGCCCTTGGCGAGGCGGGCGTGCTCGGCGGCCGACTGGACCGCGACCTTGCCCGCGTCCTGCGGCGAGTTGACCTGCTCGGGGGCGACGGTGACCTTGAGGCCCGCGTCCTGGAGGGCGGCTGTGGCATCGGCCACCGAGTCGCCGACGACCCCGGGCACGTCGACGGGGGCGCCCTTGCTGAGGACGAGCGCGACGGCGGTGTCGGTGTGGCGCTTCACGCCGGCGGGCGGGTCGGTGCGGATCACCGCACCCTGCTCGACGTCGTCGCTGAACTCGGTGGAGGTGTCGCCGGGCGCGAAGCCCGCCTTGCGCAGCTCGTCCTTGGCCTTCTCCAGCGCCATCCCGTTCAGTTGGGGCACCTGAGCCGTCTCGGGGCCGCGCGAGACGACCAGCGTCACCGAGCCGTTGCCGCGGATACGGGCGCCGGTGGCCGGGTCGGTCGAGATGACCTGGCCCCGCTCGACGGTGTCGCTGAACTGCCGGTCGACCTTCTCGACGCCGAGCCCGGCACCCGAGAGCTTCTTCTTCGCCGCGTCCTCGCTCTGCCCGATGAGGGCCGGAACGTGGGTGAACTGGCCGGAGTTGATGTACCAGACGCCCGCGCCGACGCCGAAGACGAGCAGCAGCGCGGTCACCAGGGCGATCAGGCCGCGCCGGTTGTTCAGCCGCCCGCCCCGCACGCGGGGCGCGGGCTCCGGCTCCTCCTCGACGCGCTGCGGCATGATCAGCCGGCTGGTGCGGTGGACGGAGTCGGACAGGGGGGACTCGGCGGGCAGTGGCACGGCCGCCGGGGTGACCGGCGTCGTCACGGCGCGAGGGATCACCCGCGTACGGTCCTCGGAGCCGCTCTTGTCCGAGGCGGCGTGCGCGCCGGGCGGGACCGCGTCGAGCTGCTCCTCGTCGAGTGCCGCGCGGGCGGTCAGGGTCAGCGCGAGCAGGCCGACCGCGTCGTCGGGGCGGACATCGGGGTTACGGGCCGTCGCCGAGGCGACCAGCTCGTCCAGCTCCGGGGCGAGCCCGGGCACGGCCGCGGACGGCGCGGGCATCCCCTCGTGGAGGTGGGCGTAGAGGATCTGGGCGGGGGTGTCCCCGCCGTGCGGCTTGGCACCGGTGAGCATCTCGTACAGGACGACCCCGCACGCGTACACGTCGGCGCGGGTGTCCGCGGTGCCGTGCTCGATCTGCTCGGGGGCGAGGTAGGAGACGGTGCCGAGGACCGAGCCGGTGGTGCTGGTCACCGCGTCCACGGCCCTCACCAGGCCGAAGTCGGCGACCTTGACCCGGCCGTCGTCCCCGATCAGGACGTTCTCGGGCTTCATGTCCCGGTGCACGAACCCGGCCCGGTGGGCGGCGCCGAGGGCCGCGAGCACGGGCTCCAGGATGTCGAGGGCCGCGCGCGGCTGGAGCGCGCCGCGCTCGCGCAGCACATCGCGCAGGGTGCAGCCCGCGATGTACTCCATGGCGAGATAGACGTACTGGTCCTGGGCGCCCTGGTCGAAGACGCCGACCACATTGGGGTGCGCGAGCCGGGCGACCGACTTGGCCTCCCGGATGAAGCGCTCCACGAACGTGGCGTCCGCGGCGAGGCCCGGGTGCATCACCTTGAGGGCGAGGACGCGGTCGAGACGGGTGTCGACGGCCCGGTAGACCGTGGCCATACCGCCGACGGCGATGCGCGCGTCGACGCGGTAGCGGCCGTCGAGCACCTGCCCGACGAGGGGGTCATGAAGGGTCGTATCCACGGGGGAGAGTTTACGAGCGCCGTCCGGCCCCCTTCACGCCGCGGGCGTGGTGGGGGCCGGACTGAAGCCGAGCTGTGACGCGGACCCGTTAGAACGCGGGGCGCTCGGGGTCGAGCGCGGCCCGCCCCTCCATCGTCGAGGACGCCTCCGCGAAGTGGCGGCGCGGGATGCGGCCGGCGCGCTGGGCGAGGCGGCCCGCCTGGACCGCGTGCCGCATCGCCTCCGCCATCAGGACCGGCTCCTGGGCCCGGGTGACCGCCGAGGCCAGCATCACCGCGGCGCAGCCCAGCTCCATCGCGAGCGCCACGTCGGAGGCGGTGCCGGCGCCCGCGTCGAGGATCACCGGGACGCCCGCCCGGTCCACGATCAGCTCGAAGTTGTGCGGGTTGCGGATGCCGAGCCCGGATCCGATGGGGGAGCCGAGCGGCATGATCGCCGCGCAGCCGACGTCCTCCAGTTTGCGGGCGAGGACCGGGTCGTCGTTGGTGTACGGCAGCACCGTGAACCCGTCGTCGACCAGCACCTCGGCGGCGTCGAGCAGCTCGATCGGGTCGGGCAGCAGGGTGCGCTCGTCGGCCACCACCTCCAGCTTGACCCAGTGGGTGCCGAGCGCCTCGCGGGCCAGGCGCGCGGTGAGCACGGCCTCCCCGGCGGTGAAGCAGCCGGCGGTGTTGGGCAGGACGCGGATGCCGAGCCGGTCGAGCACGGACAGGACCGAGCCCTGCACGGTCGGGTCGAGGCGGCGCATCGCGACCGTGGTGAGTTCGGTGCCGGACGCCACCAGCGCCCGCTCCAGGGTGTCCAGGCTGGGCGCCCCGCCGGTGCCCATGATCAGCCGGGAGTCGAAGGTGGTGCCGGCGATGGTGAGGCGGTCGTCGGCCATGGTCAGCCCCCCTGCACGGCGGTGAGGACCTCGACGCGGTCGCCGTCGCCGAGTGTGGTCGTCGGCCAGGCGCCGCGCGGTACGACCGTCTCGTTGACGGCGGCGGCGACCCCGGAGCGGGACGGGGTGAGGGTGGCGACGAGGACGTCGAGGGTGGTCCCGAGGGCGAGCGCGCGCGGCTCGCCGTTGACGGAGATGGTCATGCGGTCGTCAGCTCCCATGGTGCGGAGGTGAAGCGTCGGGGGGTGAACGGGCGTGCCTCGACGGGCAGTTCACCGGTGGCCAGGACCTGCGCCATGACGTCTCCGGTGACGGCCGTGAGCAGCACGCCGTTGCGGTAGTGCCCGGTGGCGAGCAGCAGGCCGGGCAGCGCGGTCGGACCCAGTAGCGGCGCGTTGTCGGGGGATGCGGGGCGCAGCCCGGCCCGGGTCTCGGTGAGCGGCAGTTCGGTGATGCCCGGCACCAACTCATGGGCGTCGCGCAGCAGTTGGTAGACGCCGCCCGCGGTGACCGTGGTGTCCCAGCCGAGTTCCTCGCTGGTGGCGCCGACGACGAGCTCGCCGTTCTCACGCGGTACGAGATAGACGACGCTGCCCCGCACCAGCGCCCGCACGGTCCGGGACAGGAAGGGCGCGTAGGCGCCCGGCACGGTCAGCCGCAGCACCTGGCCCTTCACGGGGCGTACGGGAGGAAGGAGCTCCGCGGGTACGCCCGCGAGGCGCCCGCTGAGGCTGCCCGCGGCGAGCACCACCTGGTCGGCCGCGAGCGCGGTGCCGTCGGCCAGGACGACTCCCGTCGCCCGCTCCCGTACGACCGAGAGGCGCTCGGCCCAGCCGTGCGTGAACCGCACCCCGGCCCGCGCGCAGGCGGCGACCAGGGCCTTGGCCAGGCGGCGCGGGTCGATCTGGTGGTCGCCGTCGACGCGAAGGCCGCCGCGCACACCGGGCGCGAGCATCGGCTCCAGGCGCCGGCAGTCACGGCCCGACAGCCACTCGGACTCCAGGCCGCAGCGGACCTGGAGGGCGTGCAGCTCCCGCAGGTGGGCGCGGTCGTCGGAGTCGAGCGCCACGGCCAGGGTGCCGCAGGCGCGGTAGCCGGTGTCAAGGCCGCTCACCTCGCTCAGCTCGGCCGCGAAGGCCGGGTAGCGGCGGGCGGACTCGACGTTGAGCGCGAGCAGGGTCTGCTCGCCGTAGTGGAGTTCGGTGACGGCGGCGAGCATCCCGGCCGCGACCTGGGCGGCCCCGCCCCCCGGCTGGGGGTCGACGAGGACGACGTCGAGTCCGCGCTGCGCGGCCCGCCAGGCGGTGACCAGCCCGATGATGCCGCCGCCGACCACCAGGACGTCGGACCCGTTCCCGGGCCCGTTTCGTGAAGAACGCATGGGCGTCCAGCCCCTCCCTTCGCCGGCATGACCCGGATCAGGTTCGTACGGTCGGAGGCCGCCCAGCCTCCCTCTCAGCCCGGTGCGTCCGGGCTCCCGCGAGTGCTTTACGCCCGCCACCATAGCCCGAGCCCCCAGCCCGCAGTAAGGGAGCGTCGGCGCGGCCGGGGGGCGGGCGCGCGGCCCGGGCCCCTTACCTGACGATCTGTCAGGTGCTTATGGTGATCGGGTGAGCGAACAGCAGACGCATTCCGAAGCGCGGCACGTGGTCGTCGTCGGCGCGGGCATGGCCGGCGTCCAGACCGCGGTGGCCCTGCGCGAACAGGGCTTCACGGGAGCCATCACCCTCATCGGCGCCGAACCCCACCAGCCCTACGACCGCCCCCCGCTGTCCAAGGCGGTGCTGCTCGGCACGTCCGAGGGCTCGGCCTTCGAGGTGGACTTCGAGGCGCTCGGCGTGGAGCTGCGCCTGGGCCTTGAGGTCACCGGGGTGCGGCCGGCCGAGCACCGCGTGGTGACCGAGGCGGGCGAGGTCGGCTACGACACCCTCGTCATCGCCACCGGAGCCGAACCGCTCACCCTGCCCGGCAGCGGGGGAGTGCCGGGCGTGCACCTGCTGCGCACCCTGGACGACGCCCGGCGGCTGCGCCCGGTCCTCGACCAGCGGCACCGGATCGTGGTGGTGGGCGCCGGGTGGATCGGCGCCGAGTTCGCCACCGCCGCGCGCGACGCGGGCTGCGAGGTCACCGTCGTGGAGGCCGCCGACCGCCCGCTCGCCGGGGTGCTCCCCGCCGAGGTCGCGGCCCCCATGGCCACCTGGTACGCCGAGTCCGGCGCCGAACTGATCACCGGCGCCCGGGTCCGGGCGGTCGTGCCGGGCGAGGTGCTGCTCGCCGACGGCCGGCGGCTGCCCGCCGACGCGGTGATCGTCGGCATCGGCGCCCGCCCCGCGACCGGCTGGCTGGCCGGCTCGGACATCGCGCTGGGCCCCGAGGGGGCGATCACCGCCGACGCCCGGCTGCGCACCTCGCTGCCCGACGTGTACGCGGTGGGCGACTGCGCCTCGTTCCCCTCGGCGCGCTTCGGTGAACGCCTGCTGGTCCACCACTGGGACAACGCGTTGCAGGGCCCGCGCACGGTGGCCGCCGACATCGTGGGCGAGGCACCCACCGACTACGACCCGGTCCCGTACTTCTGGTCCGAGCAGTTCGGCCGCTTCGTCCAGTACGCCGGCCACCACACCGACACCGACGAACTGATCCACCGCGGCGACCCCTCCTCGACCCCCTGGTCCGTCTGCTGGCTCAGGGACGGCGCCCTGGTGGCGGTCCTGACGGTGGGCCGCCCCCGAGACCTGGCCCAGGCCCGCAAACTGATCGAATCCGCGACCCCGATGGACCCGGCGAAGGTGGCGGACCCCGGGATCCCACTGAAGTCGGCGACGTTGCCCTAGGAACGCCGGGTCCCCTACGGGGGCGCGGGGAACTGCGCGAGAAGCGCCCACGGCCCGCAGCCGAAAGCGGATTTCCTGGGGCTCCGCCCCAGACCCCGTATCGCGCCTGAACGGCGCTCGTCCTCAAACGCCGGACGGGCTGAGGTGCCCCGATGCGGGCCAGCACCAACCCTGCCAGGGGCGCGGGGAACTGCGCGAGAAGCGCCCACGGTCCGCAGCCGAAAACCAGCCCCTCCGGCGCTTGAGGAGCGGGGGCCGGGGGGCAGCGCCCCCTGAGGGGGACCGGGGGCACGGCCCCCGAAAGGTCACCCCGGTACCGACCGCCCCCGCGAGGTGGCACGCTTGGACCGTGACCGAGATTGACGCAAAGATTGATGCTCTCGTCCCCGCCTGGCTCTACCTGCCCGACATCGCGGAGATGCTGGACGTGGAGGTGACCCGGGTACGGCAGCTGGTCAAGGAGGGCCAGCTCATCGCCGTACGCCGAGGTGAGAACAGGGCACTTCAGGTGCCCGCCGCCTTCATCGACACCGACAAGGTGGTGAAGGGCCTGGTGGGAACACTGACGCTCCTGAGGGACGACGGCTTCTCCGACGAGGAGATGCTGGAGTGGCTCTTCACGCCCGACCCGAGCCTGCCCGGCACCCCCGCCGAGGCCCTCAGTGAGAATCGCGGCACGGAGGTGAAGCGCCGCGCCCAGGCGCTCGCCCTCTGAGCCGAACGCCGAAAGAGCCCACCCGAACGTGCCACGGCCGCGCGGTGTACGGTCCGGTCCACCCGGCCCCGTACACCGCGCGGCCCGGCCGAAGACGAACACAACGGGGGACCTTCCATGCCCACGGCCCGTGAGCAGCTCGCCGACGCCCGGCTCTATCTGTGCACCGACGCTCGCAAGCGCCAGGGCGATCTGCCCGCGTTCCTGGACGCCGTGCTGACGTCCGGCGTGGACATCGTGCAGCTGCGCGACAAGGGCATGGAGGCGGCCGAGGAGCTGGAGCACCTGGCCGTCCTCGCGGACGCCTGCCGCCGCCACGGCAAGCTCCTCGCGGTCAACGACCGGGCGGATGTGGCGCACGCCATCGGCGCGGATGTGCTGCACCTGGGCCAGGGCGACCTGCCGGTCCCCGCCGCCCGCGCGATCCTGGGCCCCCACGTGCTGATCGGCCGCTCCACACACGCCGCGCACGAGGCCGCCGCGGCCGCCGCCGAGCCCGGTGTCGACTACTTCTGCACCGGCCCCTGCTGGCCCACCCCCACCAAGCCGGGCCGCCACGCGCCGGGCCTGGACCTGGTGCGCCACACCGCCGCGCTCGCCACCGAGCGGCCCTGGTTCGCGATCGGCGGGATCGACGCGGGCAATCTGGACGAGGTCCTGGACGCCGGCGCGGATCGGGTCGTCGTCGTACGGGCGATCACCGAGGCCGACGACCCGGCCGCGGCCGCCGCCGATCTCGCCAAGCGGGTCCGGGAGCGGCTCGGCTGAGTCCCGGATCGGCGCCGGGCCGGCCAACAGGGCTGGTCAACGGCGTCGGCCGCGCGGGGTGATCGGAAACTCCGGGGTAGGGGCCCGGTTGTCCGAGGGGTGGACAGAAGTCCGGCAATCGAGACAATTCACCCCGTTTGCTTGGGGTGCCGACGCCCCCTGGCTAACCTGCCGGTATGGCCCACGGCACTGCTTCCACCAGGACCGATCGCGCGCGAACCGTGCGCGACATGCTCGCGACCGGCGAGACCACGTACTCCTTCGAGTTCTACGCCCCCAAGACGGAGAAGGGCGAACGGAACCTCTGGAACGCGCTGCGCCGGGTCGAGGCGGTCGCCCCCGACTTCGTCTCCGTGACCTACGGCGCCGGCGGCACGACCCGGACCGGAACCGTCGAGGCCACCCAGCAGATCGCCGAGGACACCACCCTCACGCCGGTCGCCCACCTCACCGCCGTGGGGCACTCGGTCGCCGAACTGCGCCACACGGTGGGCCAGTACGCCGACGCCGGGATCCGCAACATCCTCGCGGTGCGCGGCGACCCGAAGGGCGACCCGATGGGCGAGTGGGTCAAGCACCCCCAAGGGGTGACCTACGCGGCCGAACTGGTCTCGCTGATCCGGGAGTCGGGCGACTTCTGCGTGGGCGTCGCGGCCTTCCCCGAGATGCACCCCCGCTCCACCGACTGGGATTCCGACATCCGGAACTTCGTGGACAAGTGCCGCGCGGGCGCCGATTACGCCATCACGCAGATGTTCTTCGAGCCCGAGAACTATTTGCGGCTGCGCGACCGGGTCGCGGCGGCCGGCTGCGAGACCCCGATCATCCCCGAGGTCATGCCCGTGACCAGCGTGAAGCAGCTGGAGCGGCTGCCCCAACTCAGCACCGCGGTCTTCCCGGAGGACCTCAGGGCCCGGATGCTTGCGGTCAAGGACGATCCGGCCGCTGTACGCTCCATTGGCATCGAGTTCGCCACCGAGTTCTGCTCGCGGCTGCTCGCCGATGGCGTTCCCGGGTTGCACTTCATTACCCTCAACAATTCCACGGCGACGCTCGAAATCTACGAGAATCTCGGCCTGCACCAGCAGGCGTAGCCGGATACCGGTACCCGGGTCAGGGGACAGCTGTACCCGGGGCAGGAGAATGAGGGGCGTACATGGGCTGGACGGTCCTCTACATCGCGTTCGGAATCGTCGCACTGTGGCTGCTCGGCGAGGTGCTGTTGCAGTACAAGGCGCGACTGCGCTGGAGGTTGCTGGCCTTCACCGGATTCCTCGGTGTGGTCCTCGGCGTCCTCATCCCGTCCGTCCTCGTGATCATCGTGGGCGCGATCGCCTTCGCCGTCGGCCAGGTGTACGTCACCCTCTCCTTCCGGCGCGGCTTCTCCACCGGCTGGGCGCTGGGCGGCAGGCCGGGCGCGAGCCGCCGCCGCAAGGCGGGGCGCAGGGGCGCCCCCGCGCCCGAGCCGGTCCTGGAAGTCTCCGACCTCCAGTACGAGGAGCCCGCCGAGGCCGGCCCCTTCGACCCCAACGGGCCCGCGACGCGGGCCGATGCGGTCTACGAGCCGCTGCCGATGCCCGACGAGACCGGCCAGTACGGCATCTACAGCCCCGCCCAGCAGGCCGAGGACAAGCCGCAGTACGGCGCGTACGACCCGCACCAGCCCTACGCCGACCCCTACGCCCCGCCGTACGACGAGACGGGCGCGGGGCAGCAGCAGTACGCCGCCTACTCGGATCCGTACATCGGCAACGGCGGCCAGGCGTACGGCACCTACAGCGCGTACGACAGCTTCGGCGGCCAGCACTCCTACCCGGACCCGCTCGCCGCGCAGTACGGCACGGACACCCCGCCCGGTGGCGTCTGGGTGCCCCAGCAGCGCGACGGCGAGTACGTCCCCTACGAGCAGCAGCAGGCCCAGCCGCCGTACGACCCGAACCACCCGGACCTGCCGCACCACCCCGAGCAGCAGCCCTACCGCTACTGACCTGCCGCTCGCGAGGGGCCCCCGGCCGGGCTCACCGCGAGCCGCGGAAGTCGTCCCCCTCCACGATCAGGCCGGCCACCAGCGCGCCTGACATCCCGGCGTGCGCGAGCCCGCCCCCGGGGTGCGCCCAGCCGCCCGCCGTGTAGAGCCCGGGCAGTCCCGTGGTGTTGGCCGGGTGCAGGAACGCGGCCCCGGCCCCGGCGAGGGAGGGCGCGGGGACCGAACCGCCCTCGGCGCCGGTCACCCGCGCGAGATCGACCGGGGTGCGTGCCTCGTGCCACAGCAGCCGCTCGCGCAGGCCGGGCACGGCCCGCTCGGCGGCCGCGATCAGCTCGTCCGTGTACCGCAGGACGAGCTGATCGTCCGTCCAGTCCACCGGGCCGTGCGGCGCGACGGTCGCCGTCAGCGTCACCGCCTCGTGGTCCTCGTCCGGGCGCACCGCCGGGTCGTCGGGGCGCAGCACCGTGACCGTGGGCCGCTCGGTGTGCGGGCCCGCGAAGGCCGTCCGGGCCTCGGCGGCGGCGTCCGGAGAGTGCACCACCGTGCGGTGCGCGGCGTCCGCGGGGCGTCCGCCGCGCAGCGCCAGCAGCACGGTGAAGCGGCTCGGCCGGAGCCCGGCCGAGGGCCGCACCCGGCCCGCCTCCCACAACTCCCGCTCCGGCAGCATCCGTTGGAGGCCGCGCGGATCCGCGCCGCACACCACGTGGTCCGCCTCGATCGCGGTGCCGTCGGCCAGCTCGACGCCGGCCGCCCGGCCGTCCTTCTCGCGGATCAGCCGCACCTCGGCGCCGAAGACGAACTCCACCTTCCTGGCCCGACAGCGCTCGTACACCGCACGCGCCAGCTCCCGCATGCCGCCGCGCACATACCAGCTGCCGAAGGTCTGCTCCATGTACGGCAGGACGGCCGCGGAGGCGGGAGCCGTGCCCGGGTCCAGGCCGTACTCCAGCGCGTAACCCTCCAGGAGCGCGCCGAGTCGGCCGCCACCCAGCTCCCACGCGGCCACCTCGCCCAGCGTGGTCGCCTGCCGGGGCGCGCGCAGCAGGCGGCGCTGCTTGAGCGCGGGGTAGGGCTCGCGGGCCAGCACCTCCCAGTTGGGCCACAGCGGCTCCTCCAGGAGCGGCCTGCGGGTGCGGTCCCAGGCCTCGCGGGCCCGGACCAGGAAGGCACCCCACCGCTCGCCGGCGCCCGCGCCCAGCGCGTCGTCCAGCGCGGACATCACGCCCGCCCGCGAGGCGTTGGGCAGCTCGACCTCGGTGGCGTCGGCGAACACATGGCGCGCGGCCGGATCCACCGGCGCCAGCTCCACCACGCTCTCCAGCGGCTCCTTGCCGGTCTTCACGAACAGGTCGCGGTAGACGGCGGGCAGCCGCAGCAGACCGGGGCCGGTGTCGAAGACGAACCCGTCACGCTCGAACCGCCCCAGAGCGCCGCCATAGGTCGACGAGCGTTCGTACACCGTCACCCGGTGGCCTGCCACGGCCAGCCGGGCGGCAGCCGCCATGGCGCCCGCGCCGGCGCCGATCACCACAATCCGTGCCATGCCGGCGACTTTATCCGCCGCCACTGACACCTCACCCCGGAGGCCGGGGAACCCCCGCCGAAGCCAGCCGCTTCTCCTCCCGGCGCTGCGCCCTGCGCCGCCGGAACCGGCGGATCCTCCGCCACAGGACGACCAGTATCACGATGCCGACAAGCAGCAGGGCGCCCGCGATCACGGCCGCCGCGAGCGGATGGAAGACCGCGAAACTGATGATCCCGGCGACCCCGAGGTCCTCCGCCGTGCTCAGCGCGATGTTGCTGAACGGCTCGGGCGAGGTGTTCACCGCCATCCGCGTCCCGGCCTTGACCAGATGGCTCATCAGCGCGGTCGAACCGCCCACGGCGCCGGCCGCGAGATCCGGCAGCGAACCGTTCTGCCCGGCGAGCAGCGCGCCGACGACCGCGCCCGCGATCGGCCGGATCACCGTGTGCACGGAGTCCCAGACCGAGTCCACGTACGGGATCTTGTCCGCGACCGCCTCGCAGAGGAAGAGAACGCCGGCCACGATCAGGACGTCGGGCCGCTGGAGCGCGTCGGGCACCTCGTCGGTGAGTCCGGTGGCGCCGAAGATGCCGAGCAGCAGGACCACCGCGTACGCGTTGATCCCGCTCGCCCAGCCGCTGGTGAACACGAGCGGGAGTACGGACACGGTCGCGATCGTAGCCAGATTCGCGCGGCCGGGTCTGGGGTTGTGCACGGACATCTGAGTATCCGTACCTAGACGGCCAGATGAGTACCCGCACGGATGGGCTCCCACCTGCGCAGAAGGGAAGGTGGAGGCCACGGAAGGGGCGCGGCGCCGGTACCGCCGACACGGGGCGGCGGAACCGGCGCGGCTCCCCGGACGTGACGGGGGTGGGGGAGACCCGGGGGGACGTACGGGGGAAGCGCCGGGCCGGTGTGGTTCAAGGGGGATTGAACCGCACCGGCCCGGCGTCCGCGCGTTCCTGGGCCTCCGTCAGCGCCCGCCGACCCGGCCGTGCAGCAGCCGGGAGAGCGCCGCGTGGACGTCGTCCAGGGAGCGCTCGCTCTGGAAGGCCTGCCAGTCGAGCGCGGCCACCAGGACCATGCCGACCAGGGCCGCCGCCGTGAGCGGGATGTCGATCTCCTCGCTCAGCTCGCCCTCGGCGACCGCGTCCCGAAGGACCGTCTCCACCACGGCCACCGCCTCCCGGCGCACCACCAGGAGCGTCGACTGCCAGGCCCGGTTGGTGCGCCACAGCTCGGCCACGTAGAGCTGGGTGAAGGCCGGGTAGCGGTCGATGAACCCGAGGCCGGCCCGGATCATCGCGTCCAGGGCCTCGATCCTGGTCCCGCCCCGCTCGGCGGTCTCGTCCGCGGCCGCCTGCAAGGACGCGGTCAGCAGACCCACGCCGTGGCGCAGCAGCTCCTCGAAGAGTTCGGTCTTGCTCTTGAAGTTGTAGTAGACCGTGCCCTTGGCGACGCCGGCCCGCTCGGCGATCTCGTCGACGGTGGTGGCCGAGAAGCCCTGCTCGGCGATGAGCGTCACGGCGGCCTCGTACAGCTTCTGCCGGGTCGCCTGGCGTCTGGTGCTGCTGCTGTCCATGGCGTCGATTCTCACAGGCTCAGCTCCGGATGCAGGCGGTCGAGCGACCAGACCTGCTTGTGCCGGGCGGACAGCGCGGTGAGTGCGAGGGCACCCGCCGTGAAGGCCGCGAGGACCGCGCAGCCCTGCCAGACCACGCCCAGATCGCCGCCGGTGATCAGCCTGCGGAGCCCGTCCACGACGTAACTCATCGGCAGATAGGGGTGGATGGCGTTGAAGAAGGCCGGACTGGTCTGGACGGGGTAGGTGCCGCCCGCCGAGGTCAGCTGGAGCATCAGCAGGGCCAGCACCAGGATGCGTCCGGCCGCCCCGAACTTGGCGTTCAGCCACTGCACGATCGCGGTGAAGCAGCAGGAGGCCAGCGCCAGATAGCCCAGCGTCCCCGCGGTCCGCTCCATTTCGAGACCGAGCCCGAAGTGCAGCACCGACATCAGCGCGGCGATCTGGGCCAGCCCGATGGCCGCCACCGGCAGCCAGCCCGCGAGGGCGATCCGCCAGGCCGAGGCCCCGGCCGCGAGCGCGCGCCGGTTGAGCGGCTGGATCAGCATGTACGCGACCATCGCGCCCACCCACAGGGAGAGCGGGATGAAGTACGGGGCGAAGCCGGTGCCGTAGTTGGGCGCCTTGTGCATCGCCTGGGAGGCCAGCTTGACCGGGTCGGCCATCACCTCGGTGCGCTGGTCGCGCTGCTGCTTGTCGTAGTCGGGGATCTTTCCGACGCCGTCGTGCAGGCCGTTCGAGAGCTGGACCGAGCCGTCGGAGAGCTTGACGATCCCGCCGTCCAGCGCGCCCGCGCCCTTCTTCAGCTTGCCGACGCCCGTGTCGAGGTCGGTGGAGCCCTTCTTGGCGGTGCCGAGCCCGGTGTGGATGTCGGCCGCGCCCTTGGCGACGTCGTGCGCGCCCTTGTTGAGCTTGTTGATGTCGGCGATCCTCTTGTCGAGGTCGGCCGAGAGGTGCGGCGCCTTCGCGGCCAGGTCCCTGGCCTTGGTCTGGAGGTCGGCGAGGCTCTTTTCGAGCTTCTTGAGGTCACCCCCCTGGTCCTTGACGAGGTTGTTGACGTCCGCGGTAAGGGTCGCGCCGGTGGCCATCGCCTTCTTGGCCTCCTTGAGCGTGGGGCAGACCTGGCCTTCGGTGGACTTGTCCACACAGAGGTGCTGATAGAGGGCGTCGAGGTCCTGGGAGGCCTTGCGGGTGCCGGACGCGGCGACGGGCGCGAGGTCGATGATCCTCTGGAGGTGGTCGCGCACCGGCTGGATCGAGTCCGCGAGCAGCTTCGCCGCGTCGCCGACCGTCTTGCCGTTGTCCTTGAGGTACGGACGCGCCTGGCCGGCCACCGCGTTGGCCTCGTCCGCGAGCTGCTGGGTGCCCTCGGCGACCTGCCGTGCGCCGCTCGCCAGGGTGCCGGCGCCGGTGTCGAGCTTCGTGATCCCTCCGGCCAGCTTGCCGCTGCCGTCCTTGGCGTCACTGAGCCCGTCCGCCAGCGCCTTGGATCCGTCCTTGGCCTTGCCGAGCCCGTCCTTGAGGTCGCCCGCGCCCTTGGCCGCCTTCTCGGTCTGGTCGTGGAGGTCGCCGAACGAGATGAAGATCTTGTCGAGGAAGGAGCGCGAGGCCTTGGTGGAGGCGGCGGCGCGCACCTCGGCGAACACCGTGCGGGAGATCGAGCCCACGATGTAGTTGTTCGCGTCGTTGGTGTGCACCTGGAGCGCGCCGGTCTCGGGGGAGTCCCCGGAGCTGGACGCGATCCTCTGGCTGAAGTCGGACGGCACCGTCAACGACAGGTAGTACGTGCCCTTTTCGAGCCCCTCGCGCGCCTCGGCGTCACTGACCTCGTGCCATTCGAAGGTCTTGCTGTCGCGGAGCTTCTTGCTGAGCTCCCTGCCCACCTGGAGCTTCTGCCCCGCGGCCTCGGCCCCCTTGTCGTCGTCGACCAGGGCCACGGGTATGCGGTCCAGGCGGCTGTAGGGGTCCCAGAACGAGCACAGGTAGAGCGCGCCGTACAGCAGCGGCAGCAGGAGGAGCGCGACCAGAGCGGCCCGCGGCAGCTTCCCCCTGCCGAACCGCTTCAGCTCAAGCGCTGCCAGTCGTGGCGAACGCATCCGCCGCCCCCTCCTTGTCCGTGGCCCCGTCCCCGGCGCCGGATCCTGTCGTGCGTACGGTGGTGTCGGCCTCGGCGGGCGACTCGCTGCACACCGCGAGCACGGTGATGCCCGAGTCCGCGATCGAGCGCAGCAGCGCCCAGGCGGCGGCGCGTTCCCCGTCCGCGAGCTTCATGTCGGTGTCGTCGACCGCGAGCAGCCGCGGCTGCTGGATCAGCGCGAGCGCCACCGTGAGCCGCAGCGCCTCCAGGCGTTCGAGGTCGCGCACGGCGGTGGCCTCGCGCTTGGGCAGCGAGGCGAGGTCGAGGCCGGCCGCGGCGAGCGCCTGGTCGATCAGGGCGCGGGACTCGGCCCGGCGGGTGGCGGGGGAGCGCAGCAGCGCCCGCACCGAACCGCCGTAGCGATGCCTCAGCATCACGCGCTCGCGCAGGTGCTCGGCGACCGTGAAGGCCGGGTCGAGCTCGCTGACGCCGGGCACATGGGCGAGCGCGCTGATCCGCCGCACGGCCGCCATCTTGCGCGGCAGCGGGTGGCCGGCCACCTCGGCCCGGCCCTCGGCGGGCTTCATGCGGCCGGTGAGGGCGAGCAGCAGGCAGGTGCGGCCGGAGCCGGAGGGGCCCGTGACCGCGATCAGCGAACCGGGCCCGGCGTCGACGCCGACCCCCCTGAAGGCCCAGCCGCGCGGCCCTTTGAGCCCGAAGTCCTCGGCGCGGATCGCGGCGCCGGTCACGTCCGCGTGCGAACTCTCCACATTCCCCCCTGCTCTGCGCGTCCCCGGGCCGGAACCCCGGCCCCATTCTTTTGAACTGACTGGTCAGTACAAAAGATAGCCCGAACCCCTATGCGAGGCAAAGCGCCAGCTCAGCGACGCATCCGGGTCGATTGTCAGTGGTGACCCTCACGATGGACACATACGGCCACAGTGCCGTCACACGACGACAGGAGGTTCGTCATGGCCAGCTCCCACGCAGCAGCTGTACCCCGGCGCCGCGCAAGCAGCCCTGCCCCCTCACTGAACGGTGCCGCAACCGACGTCCACCCCGTGCTGCGCCGGGCCGGCGCACCACCCGCCGCCCTGGACCTGCTCGCCCAGGCCCGCGGCGGCCTCGACGAGGCCGCCGTCCTGGACGCCCCCAACGAGCGGTACGCCACGGCCCATCTGGCCGCCCTGCGCACCGCCGCCGCCGTCCTCGCCGCCCGTGGGCGGCCCGAGACCACCCCGCGCCGGCGCCGGCGCATCCGCAGCGCCTGGGAAGTGCTGCCGGAGATAGCGCCCGAACTGGCCGAGTGGAGCGCCCTGTTCGCCTCGGGGGCGGACCGGCGGGCCCGCGCCGAGGCCGGCATCCCGGGCGCGGCCACCACCCGGGACGCCGACGACCTGCTCCGCGACGCGGCGATGTTCCTGCGCCTGGTCGAGCGCCTGCTCGTCCTCCAGCCCGTGCTGCCCCAGCCCAGGCCGCGCGAGCCGGAGGGGGAGAGGGGGGCGGGCTGAGGCGCCCGGGGGCCAGGCGGGCCGGCGGGGGCTCGACGGGAGGCGGGCCGACCGCGGCTCGACGAGCCCGGGCACGGCGGCCCGCGCTGATCGGGTACGGACCGGGGAGGCAATAGGGTGGACGGGTCTTCACCCTTCCCACGCCGCGTCCGCGGCGGCACCGCGCCGAGGAGTCAACTGCCGTGTCGGACCCCATGCGCCCCCGCGCCTCCCTTCGTACCGCCGTGGTCTGGGAGGTCCTCAAGGAAGCGCTCGACCGCCGGGTCCAGGCGACCGGGCGCGCGGCCCTGGACGTCCTGGACACCGGCGGGGGCTCCGGCAACTTCGCGGTCCCGCTGGCCGCACTCGGCCACCGCGTCACCGTGGTCGACCCCAGCCCCAACGCGCTGTTCGCGCTGGAGCGCCGGGCCGCCGAGGCCGGGGTGGCCGAGCGGGTCCAGGGCGTCCAAGGCGACGTGCTCGGCCTCTTCGACGTGGTCGAGCGCGGCGGCTATGACGCGGTGCTGTGCCACGGCGTCCTGGAGTACGTCGAGGACCCGGCGGAAGGCGTGCGCAACGCGGTGGACGCGCTGCGGCCCGAGGGCGCGCTCAGCCTGCTCGCCGCGGGTCTCGGCGGCGCGGTGATCTCCCGCGCGCTCGCCGGGCACTTCACCGAGGCCCAGCACGCGCTCTCCGACCCGGCCGGGCGCTGGGGCGCCGGCGACCCCGTGCCGCACCGGTTCACCGCCGAGCGCCTCACCGAGCTGGTCGGCGCGGCCGGGGCCACGGCCGGGGCCGTCCACGGCGTGCGGGTCTTCGCCGACCTGGTCCCTGGCGTCCTGGTGGACACCGAGCCGGGCGCCCTGGACGCGCTGCTCAAGCTGGAGGCGGCCGCCGCCGAACTCCCCGCCTTCCACGCCATCGCCACCCAGCTCCATGTCCTGGGCGAGAAGCGCGGCTGACCTTCGCCCCCCGGCCGGTGCCGCGTCCCGGTGTGGCTCGGATGGCCCGCGGCGGGCTGATCAGCGACGCTGTGCCGCATGGAGTACGCCACAGGCCCCCCGATCGGCGACTTCGCCCCGTATGATCGGGGGACACCGACCGGCATGACGGATCGACTCTTGGGGAATTGAATCTCCACAGGCGATCCGCCGTGGTGGCCGGGCTGGCGATTTGGCGTAGAGGGCGGGTGTCACGGGGGCGATTCCCTGCCTATCCTGAAGGGGCCGCATCCGGTCGCCCCCCGCGACCGACGAGTAGGAGGACTCCGTGCCGCTCTCGGAGCACGAGCAGCGCATGCTCGAGCAGATGGAGCGAGCGCTGTACGCCGAAGATCCCAAGTTCGCGACAGCGCTTGAGGGAAGCGGGCTGCGTACGTACACCCGGCGACGGGTCTACCAGGCGGTCGCCGGCTTCCTGGTGGGTATCGCGCTCCTCATGGCAGGAATGGTCGCGCAGCAGATCTGGATCAGTGTGGTGGGTTTCCTCGTCATGCTCGGATGTGCGGTGCTCGCGGTGACCGGTTGGCGCAAGGCGCCGCGTCCCGGGGAACAGGTGCGTCCGGGTGGCTCTGCCGGGCCTCGGCAGGTGCGGCAGCGGCGGTCTGTGATGGACCGGATCGAGCAGCGCTGGCAGCGGCGCCGGGATGAGGGGCGCTAGCCCCGCCCCGTTCTGACCTGCACCGAAGGGGCGGCCACCTTGACGAGGTGGCCGCCCCTTCGGCATCCCCGGGGCCGCGCCCCAGCCCCCGAGCCACCTCGCCCCCCAGTTGGTTCCGGGCCCTCCTGGGGCTCCGCCCCAGACCCCGTTCGCGCCTTAAGGGCGCTCGTCCTCAAACGCCGGACGGGCTGAAATGCCCCGATGCGGGCCAGCACCGACCCCGCCAGGGGCGCGGGGAACTGCGCGAGAAGCGACCACGGTCCGCAGGATCCAGAGGGGTTAGGGGCGCGGGGAACTGCGCGAGAAGCGACCACGGTCCGCGGACGGACGAGGTTTTGGGGGCGCGGGGAACTGCGTGAGAAGCGGCCACGGTCCGCAGGCCGAGAGCGGGTTGAGGGGCGCGGGGAACTGCGCGACCAGCCCAGTACGGCCCGCACCCGAACGCGAAGCCCCCCGGGCAGCCCCGCACGGCCCGCACCCGAACGCGAAGCCCCCCGGGCAGCCCCGCACCTGAAGGCCAAGGGAGCCCGGGTCGGGCCGCGCCCTAAAGGCAGCCCCCCGGGGGGATCCCGCACCCAAACGCGAAGCCCCCCCGGCCGCCCCGCACCCGAAGGCGAGCACCCCCTACCCCCTCGCACCCCCAGCCCGCCCCCGCGCCCCCACCGCACGAACCCACCCCGCAACCCCCCGCTTCGCCCGGTCCCAGCGGAGGGTGATCGACCAGATCACCCGCACGGCTGAGCGGGGGGCGAGAATCGCGCGGAGGGTTTGGGGGCGGGTGGCCTGGGTGCGCAGGCCCGTTGTCACGCGGGTGACGTCGTCCACCAGGCCAGGGGTGGGCTGGGGGACCGGGGCGTACAGGACCTGCTCCACCGCGCTCGCCGCCCGGTGCACGGACTCGGCCGCCGCGCCGTCCAGGCCGCCCAGGCGGACGATCCGGGCCGCCGCCTTGCGGGGGGTCCGCGAATCGTCCGGTGGGATGCCGTAGTCCCAGGCCGTGTCGGTGATCTCCTGCCAGGCGGCCAGCGTGCGGGCCACCGCGTCGGCCGGGGTGCGCCCGCCGGAGCCGAGGCGCCGGGCCCGTATCCGCGTGCGCCACAGCAGGGGCAGCAGCGGCAGCGTGAGAAGCACGGCTGCTCCCAGGGCCGCTCCGGCCAGGGCCGAGGCCGAGGGGCCGCCGTCGGTCGGGGCCGCGACGCCCGCCGCGGCGGAGGGGCCGCAGTCGCCCAGACGGCGGGCCGCCGGCGGGCAGGAGTCGGAGACGGAGGGCGCCGCCGAGGGCTCGGCGGAGGCTTGCTTGGACGGCTCGGCCGGGCTGCTCGGGTTGCCCGCCGGAGTCTGACGGCGGGTGTAGTCGGGGGCCGTGCCCCGCGTCGGCGTCGGCTCGAAGCGCGTCCAGCCCACGCCCTGGAAGTACAGCTCGGGCCAGGCGTGCGCGTCGCGCAGGCCCACCGACATCGTGCCGTCCGGGCGCGGGGTGCCCGGAGTGAAGCCCACCGCGACCCGGGCCGGGATGCCCAGGGTGCGGGCCATCGCGGCCATCGAGAAGGAGAAGTGGACGCAGAAGCCCTCCTTCTCCTGAAGGAAGTTGGCGATGGCCTCGGTGCCGCTGCCCGACTGGACGTGGGTGTTGTAGGTGAAGCCGCCGTTGGTGGAGAACCAGTCCTGGAGCTTGACGGCCTTCTCGTAGTTGTTCACCGCGCCGCCGGTGACCTGCCGGGCGGTGGCGCTCACCACCGAGGGCAGCGAGTCCGGAACGCGCGTGTACTCCTTCAGCAGGTCCGCGGGCGCAGGCGCGGCGTTCGCCAACTGGGCGGCCGTGGGCCGTATCAGGAGACTGCCGACCGTGTACTGCGCGCCCCGGGTCGTCTGCTTGCGGTCGCCGACCAGGGTGCGCCCGACCGGTTCGAACCGCCAGTCGCCCTTGATCTTCACCTGGGTCGCGGGGAAGGGCATCGGCAGCCAGCTCTGCGCGTACCAGCCGGCCGCGGAGACGCTGGTCTGCACCTCGGTGGTGGCGACCACCGGGCTCAGCCCGTCGGGCCGCGGCAGGGGATCGGGCACGTCCTTGATGTGCCGTTCCGAGGACTTCCAGGAGGCGCCGTCGAACTCGTCGAGCGCGACGATGCGCAGATACATCTCCTTCGTGTCCTCGGCGTTGGTGTTGTACCGCAGCACCTCGCGGTCCTCGGGCTGGTTCAGGCTGTTCTGGAGCGACACCAGCGGGTTGACCGCCGAGATGGTCCCGCCGCTCCCGTCGCCGCCCCCACCGCCGCCGGCCCCGCCGAGCAGCCCGCCGTCGAGAGCGGGCAGCATCGCCGGGATCACCAGCGCGATGCCGAGCGCGAGCACCCCGATGCGCCGTCCGGTACGGACCGGGGCGAGCGGCGCCGCGTTGTCGAACACACCCTGCTGGGCGCGGCCCGGAGCCCGCGCGGCGCCGCCGAAGACGCGCCCCCACTGCGAGAGCCGGTCACGGCCCTCGGCGAGCAGAAGCAGCAGATAGCCCGCGGCCGCGAGCACGAACCACAGCCAGCTCGCGCCGCCGGAGGAGAGCCCGGCGGCCACCGAGTACAGCGCGAGCAGCGGCAGGCCCGCCGGGGCGGCGCTGCGGAACGTCACCGCGAGCGCGTCCACCGCGAGTCCGATGATCAGCACCCCGCCGACCATCATGAGCCGGATGCCCGCGGTGGCGGGCGCCGGGATCGCGTACTGCCCGACGTCCGAAGTGCCTTGCTGGAGCAGCGCGTTGAGCTGCTCCACGGCATCGGGGCCCGGCAGCACCCCGCCGAGCGCCTGATGACGCGCAAAGACCAGCGTCAGCAGCAGCAGGGCCACCACGGACTGGGCGAGCACGGTCAGCGGCCGGGCCAGCGGCACCCGCCGGGCGAGCGCGCCGACCCCGGCCACGATCGCGAGCAGGAAGGCGGCTTGCAGGATCCAGCTCGCCGGGTCGACCAGCGGCAGCATCGAGCAGGCCGCCAGGACCGTGGCGAGATAGGCGCACAGCGCCAGCCGTCCGCGCCCGCTCATGACCATCCCCCCGCCGTGCCCTTGGACGCCGTCCCCGCCTCGCTTCGTTCCCGGGCGGCCCGGCGCCACAGCTCGGGCAGTGAGGCGCCCGGGCTCACCGCGAGCGCGGCCCATCCCGCCTCGCGCAGCAGCCGCAGCCGCTCTTCGACCGGGCCGCGCTCCGGGGAGCCGTGCGTCCACAGACCGCTGTCGAGCACGAAGGCGACGGCGGCGCCGCTGCGCCGCCGCATCTTCGCCGCGACCGCGGCCTGCTCCTCGTCGAGGTCCCCGAAGAAGCCGATGAGCAGTCCTTCGTTGCCGCCGCGCAGCACGTCGTACGCGCGGGAGAGGCCGCCGCCGTCGGAGTGGTCGACGACGGCGAGGGTGTCCATCATCAGCCCGGCCGAGTCTGAGGAGTCCTGGGTCGAACCCGCGAACCCGCCCGCCCCCTCGCCCGGTACGGAACTGCCCGTGTCGGTCAACAGACGTACGGAGAAGCCGCGTTCCAGCATGTGGGTCAGGGCGGAGGCCGCGCCCGACACCGCCCATTCGAAGGCGGAGTCGGGGCCGGCGCCCGCGTACGCGATGTCCCGGGTGTCGAGCAGCACCGTGCAGCGGGCCCGCTGCGGCTGCTCCTCGCGGCGCACCATCAGCTCGCCGTAGCGCGCGGTGGAGCGCCAGTGCACCCGGCGCAGATCGTCGCCGTGCCGGTAGCCGCGCGGAATCACGTCGTCCTCGCCGGCGAGCGCGAGCGAGCGGTGCCGCCCGTCGCCGTACCCGGCGGCCTCGCCCGAGAGCCGTACCGGCGGCAGCGGCTCGGTCCTGGGGATGACGGTCAGGGTGTCGTACGCGCTGAAGGCGCGGGTCAGCTCGCACATCCCGAAGGGGTCGGTGAGCCGCAGTTGCAGGGGGCCCAGCGGATAGCGTCCGCGCAGGTCGGAGCGGACCCGGTAGGACACCTCGCGCTTGCCGCCCGCCTCGACCCGGTCGAGCACGAAGCGCGGGCGCGGGCCGAGTACGTAGGGCACCCGGTCCTGGAGCATGAGCAGGCCGGTGGGCAGCCGGGAGACGTTGTCGAGCCGCAGATGGACCCGCGCCTCGGAGCCGGCCGGGACCCGGCCGGGGGACAGCCGGCGGCTGCCCGCGACCCGGTAGCGGGTGCGGTAGAGGACCACCGTGCAGACCAGCGGCAGCACGGCGAGCAGCAGGCCGACGCGCAGCAGGTCCTCCTGGCCGAGGACGAAGGCGCAGACCGCGGCGGCGACCCCGGCCGCCAGAAAGGAGCGGCCCCGGGTGGTGAGACCGGCCAGGGCGGCCCAGAGGCCGCCCCGCGCCTGTTCGTCGGCGGACTCGGCGGGGAGCCCCCCGGCCGCCATCACAGCCGCCGGGCGCTAGGCGGCTGCTGGCCGTACAGCGGGTTCCCGGCCTGCGGAACGGGCGTGTGCTGGAGGATCTCCAGAACGACCTGCTCGGCGGTGCGCCGGTTGAGCTGGGCCTGCGCGGTGGGCAGCAGCCGGTGGGCGAGCACGGCGACGGCCAGGGCCTGGACGTCGTCGGGCAGCGCGTACTCCCGGCCGCTCAGGGCGGCGGACGCCTTCGCGGCGCGCAGCAGATGGAGCGTGGCGCGCGGCGAGGCGCCGAGCCGGAGGTCCGGGTGGTTGCGGGTCGCGCCGACCAGCTGCACCGCGTAGCGCCGTACCGCGTCGGCGACGTGCACGCCGCGGACCGCGTCGATCAGCTTGACGATGTCGTGGGCGTGCGCCACCGGCTGGAGGTCGTCGAGCGGGGAGACGGCGCCGTGCACGTCGAGCATCTGGAGCTCGGCCTCGGGGGTGGGATAGCCCATCGACACCCGGGCCATGAACCGGTCGCGCTGGGCCTCGGGCAGCGGGTAGGTGCCCTCCATCTCGACCGGGTTCTGGGTGGCGACGACCATGAACGGGCTGGGCAGTTCGTAGGTCTGCCCGTCGATGGTGACCTGGCGCTCCTCCATGGACTCCAGGAGCGCGGACTGGGTCTTGGGCGAGGCGCGGTTGATCTCGTCGCCGATCACGATCTGGGCGAAGATCGCGCCGGGCTTGAACTCGAAGTCCCGCCGCTGCTGGTCGTAGATCGACACCCCGGTGATGTCCGAGGGCAGCAGGTCCGGCGTGAACTGGATGCGTCGTACCGAGCAGTCGATGGATCTGGCCAGGGTCTTGGCCAGCATGGTTTTGCCCACGCCGGGCACGTCCTCGATCAGGAGGTGCCCTTCGGCGAGCAGTACGGTCAGCGAAAGCCGTACGACCTCGGGCTTGCCCTCGATCACACGCTCCACCGACCCGCGGACACGCTCCGCCGTGGCGGTCAGATCGCTGAGGCTCGCTCGATCGTCATAGGTCGTCACCCGGCCCTCCTCGGCCCTTGCATACGGGCCGGTGCACTGCGAACGGCACGGCCCACCCCGAAGTACGGACAGCGCGGCCGAACGGTTCGGCCCTCTGTCACATCCGCATTCTTGTTGCCGTTGCCGCGTCGTGTCACTCGCCTGTGGACAACTGGGGGGGATTCATGGTGAGTTGTCCCCCTATTTCCGTTCCTGCGTGGTCGGGTGGCCTGCGCCGTCGCGGTCAGGCGACCGGGTCGACCTCGCGCAGCAGCCCCGTCGTCACGTCGAAGACGAAGCCGCGCACGTCGTCGACGTGCGGCAGGAACGGCGAGGTCCGCACCCGCTGCATCGACTGGCGTACGTCCTGGTCGGCGTCGCGGAACGACTCCACGGCCCAGGCCGGACGCTGACCCACCTCTTCCTCCAGCGCGTGCCGGAAGTCCTCGGTCAGGGTCTCCATGCCGCAGCCCGTGTGGTGCACCAGCATGACGCTGGTGGTGCCGAGCGCGCGCTGGCTGATGGTGAGGGAGCGGATCACGTCGTCGGTGACCACGCCGCCCGCGTTGCGGATGGTGTGGCAGTCGCCGAGTTCGAGACCGAGCGCGGCGTGCAGGTCCAGGCGCGCGTCCATGCAGGCCACGACGGCGACGTGCAGGACGGGGCGGGCGTCCATGCCGGGATCGGTGAAGGCCGCGGCGTACTGGCGGTTCGCCTCGACCAGCCCGTCCGTCACCGTCCCCCCGCTGCGGACGGTCGGACGCGGAAGGCGAGCGGGAGGCTCTGCGGGTATGTGCGCAGGAGTCGACATATGTATGACGGTAGCCGCCGCCAATCTCCGGGTCTTGTCGTGGAGCCGGAAAAAGAGCGTCAACTCGGGCGCCTGTGAGGTAACCCACAGGCCTCACCGGCCTTCACCCGAACGAGTGATTAAAGAGCCTCGCGGCGCGCTGGAGGGTTGATTGACCCGAAGGACCGGTGGACTAAAGTGACGCGAAGCGGGAGCCGTGACACCTGGTCTCCCCCTGTGCGGAACCCCAAGCCTCCGGGAAGCACGTCCTCCCGGACCATACGTTTACCCGCGTGCCCGGCGCGCGTACGGCTCGGCCTCCTCCCGCCCTCCGGTCGGCTGACGCCCCTTTTCCGGCGCCAGCCGTTCGCCCCCTGGCGGGGGAGCGGGAACCGGCCCGTATGCGCGGCGGTGCGCCGGACCTTGAGAGGGCGGCTTTGAGCCAGCGACACGTCCCGGTAATGCTCCAGCGATGCTTGGACATGCTGGCCCCGGCCCTGACCCGCCCGGGTGCGGTCGTCGTCGACTGCACCCTCGGCCTCGGCGGCCACAGCGAAGCCCTGCTCACCCAGTTCCCCGAGGCGCGCCTGATCGCCCTCGACCGCGACAAGGAGGCGCTGCGCCTGTCCGGCGAGCGCCTGGCCCCCTTCGGGGAGCGCGCCACCTTGGTGCACGCCGTCTACGACGAGCTCCCCGAGGTGCTGGAACGTCTCGGCACCCCCCGCGTCCAGGGCGTCCTGTTCGACCTCGGTGTCTCCTCGATGCAGCTCGACGAGGCCGACCGCGGCTTCGCCTACGCCCAGGACGCGCCCCTGGACATGCGCATGGACCAGTCGACGGGCATGAGCGCGGCGGAGGTGCTCAACACCTACCCGCCCGGTGAACTCGTGCGGATCCTGCGGGCGTACGGCGAGGAGAAGCAGGCCAAGCGGATCGTCTCGGCGATCGTGCGCGAGCGCGAGAAGGAGCCGTTCACCAACAGCGCCCGGCTCGTGGAGCTGATCCGCGACGCGCTGCCGCAGGCCGCCAAGCGCACCGGAGGCAACCCCTCCAAGCGCACCTTCCAGGCCCTGCGCATCGAGGTCAACGGCGAACTCGCCAGCGTGGAGCGGGCGATCCCCGCCGCCGTCGACGCCATCGCGCTCGGCGGCCGGGTCGCGGTGCTCTCCTACCAGTCCCTCGAAGACCGCATCGTCAAGCAGGTGTTCGCGGCCGGCGCCGCCAACACCGCGCCGCCCGGGCTCCCGGTGGTGCCCGAGCGCTACCAGCCGCGGCTCAAGCTCCTCACCCGCGGCGCCGAACTCCCCACGGAGGAGGAGGTCGCCGAGAACCGCCGCGCGGCCCCCGCCCGGCTCCGCGGGGTCGAGCGGATCAGGGAGGACGTGTGAGCAAACCGGCCAGGCAGCTGCGCGGCACGGCCGCGCGGCTCGGCAGGCTGATGCCGTCGCAGGGGGCCAACAGCGCCGCCCGCACCCCCTTCGTGCTCCTCGTCGTCGCCCTGCTCGGCGGCGGCCTCATCACGCTCCTGGTGCTGAACTCGGCCCTCAACGAAGGCTCGTTCAAGCTCAGCGAGTACCGCAGGCAGACCACCGAACTCACCGACGAACAGCAGGCCCTCCAGCGCGACGTGGACGATCTGTCCGCCCCCGACGCACTGTCCCGCAGGGCCGGCGACCTCGGCATGGTCCCCGGCGGCAACCCCGTCTTCCTCGGCCCCGACGGCACCGTCAAGGGCGTCCCCGGCACCGCGGGCGACCCCTCGCCCGCCGAGGCCGCCGAGCCCGCGCCGCTGCCCGGCGCGGCGAGCCAGGCCCCCGCACCGCACCCCAGGCAGCGCCACACCCCGGCCCCCCAGCCCGGCCGGCCGGCGAAGACCTCCCCGACCCCCGGCAGGTGACGCAGTGAGCCCCAAGGAACCCCCGCGCCGCCGGGTGCCCCCGCCCGCGCGCCCCCGCCCGCCGGCCCGCCGCCCCCCGGCCGCCAAGAAGCTCAAGCTCGGCAGTCACCGCCCCCGCCTTCGCCTGGTCAGCCTCGGGCTCACCCTGGTCATGCTGGCCTTCGTCGTACGGCTGCTCCAGGTGCAGGCCGTCGACGCCAGCGCGTACGCCGCCAAGGCCGACAAGAACCGGTACGCCAGCTACGCGCTGCCCGCCGAGCGCGGCAAGATCACCGACCGGGCCGGCATCGCGCTCGCCACCAGCGTCGACGCCTACGACATCACCGCCGACCCCACCCTGTTCACCCCCGAGAGCGCCAGGATCCCGGACGCCGCGGAGCAGGCGGCCGCGCTGCTCGCGCCGCTGATCGGCAAGGACCAGGCGGAGCTCACCAAGAAGCTCAAGACGCCCAGGACCCGCTATGTGGTGCTCGCCCGCAGGCAGACCCCGCAGGTCTGGAACCAGATCAAGGACCTCAGGAAGGTCCTCGGCGAGAAGGCGGCCGCCGACCGCGCCAAGGGCGGTCCCGGCGCCAATGTGCTGGCGGGCGTCCTCAACGAGTCCAGCACCAAGCGCGTGTACCCCAACGGTGACCTCGCCGCCGGGATACTGGGCTACGTCAACGCCGAGGGCAAGGGCGGCGGCGGCCTGGAGTCGTCCCTGAACAAGGAGCTGGCCGGCACCGACGGCCAGATCTCCTACGCCCAGTCGGGCGGCCGCCGGGTGCCCACCGCCGGTACCCGTGAGACCCCGGCCGTGCCCGGCTCCGACGTCGAGCTGACCATCGACCGGGACATCCAGTGGATGGCGCAGAAGGCCATCGCCGACCAGGTCGCCGAGTCCCGCGCCGACCGGGGCTACGTCATAGTGCAGCGGTCCGACACCGGCGAGGTGCTCGCGATGGCCAACGCGCCCGGCTTCGACCCGAACAACATCGCCCAGGCCAACGCGGCGGCGATGGGCAACGCGGCGCTCCAGGACGCCTTCGAGCCGGGATCCACCGCCAAGGTCATGTCCATGGCCGCGGTCCTGGAGGAGGGCGTCGCCACCCCCGACACCCATGTGGTGGTGCCCAACCGGCTCCAGCGCGCCGACCGCCTCTTCAAGGACGACGTCGACCACGCCACCTGGAACCTGACCCTCAACGGCGTGCTCGCCAAGTCCAGCAACATCGGCACCATCCTCGCCGTCGAGCAGCTCGGCAAGACCGACGCCCAGGCCGACAACGTCCTGTACTCCTATCTGCGCAAGTTCGGCATCGGCTCGCCCAGCGGCCTCCGCTTCCCCGGCGAGACCCCGGGCATCCTCGCCCCGGCGAACAAGTGGTCCACCTCGCAGCAGTACACCGTCCGCTTCGGCCAGGGCCTCTCGCTCAACGCCATGCAGGCCGCATCGGTGTACTCGACCATCGCCAACGGCGGGGTCCGCATCGAGCCGACCCTGGTGCGCGGCACCAAGGGGCCGGACGGGCGGTTCACCCCGGCGCCCGCGCCCCGCCAGACCCGGGTGGTCAGCGAGAAGACCGCCAAGACGCTGGCCCAGATGCTCGAATCGGTCGTCGGCGACGCCGAGGGCACCGGCACCAAGGCGGCCATCCCCGGCTACCGGGTCGCGGGCAAGACCGGCACCGCCAACCGGGTCGACCCCAAGACCGGCACCTACAAGGGGTACACCGCCTCCTTCGCGGGCTTCGCGCCCGCCGACAACCCCAAGATCACCGTCTACTGCGCCATCCAGAACCCCACCAGGGGCAGCTACTTCGGCGGCCAGATCTGCGGACCCATCTACAAGCAGGTCATGGAGTTCGCCCTCAAGACCCTCCAGATCCCGCCGAGCGGAGCCCAGCCGCCCAACCTGCCCGTCACCTTCGGCGGCAACGACTGAAATCCGGAAGCCTCAGTGACAACCATCACCCACGGCCCTGGGAACCAGGACGGGACCCAGGACACCGTGCCCCCCTCTTTTGGCGACCCGGCGGGTGCGCCCGGTACGCTCACCGCCGTGCCACACGCTGATCAGTACCGAACCGCCCAGCAGGACGCCCCCGCGAAACAGCCGGGAGCGCCCCGACCGGAACAGGCCCGTCCGACCCCGCTCGGCGCGCTGGCCGAGCGACTGGGGACGAACAGCCCCGGACCGGGAGAGGTCACCGGCATCACGCACGACTCCCGGGCGGTACGCCCCGGAGACCTGTACGCCGCGCTGCCGGGCGCCAACACCCACGGCGCCGACTTCGCCGCCCAGGCCGCGAGCCTCGGCGCGGTCGCCGTGCTGACCGACCCGGCCGGCCGCGAGCGGGCCGCCGCGACCGGCCTTCCGGTCCTGGTGTCCGGCGACCCGCGCGGCCGCATGGGCGAACTCGCCGCCGAGATCTACGGACACCCCGGGCGCGAACTCCTCCAGCTCGGCATCACCGGAACCTCCGGCAAGACCACGACCGCCTACCTCGTCGAGGGCGGGCTGCGCGGCGCCGGGCACGCGACCGGCCTGATCGGCACGGTCGAGATGCGGATCGGCGACGAGCGCATCAAGTCCGAGCGCACCACCCCCGAAGCCACCGACCTCCAGGCGCTGTTCGCGGTCATGCGCGAACGCGGCGTCGACTCGGTGGCCATGGAGGTCTCCAGCCACGCCCTGGTGCTCGGCCGGGTCGACGGCTGCGTCTTCGACGTCGCCGTCTTCAACAACCTCAGCCCGGAGCACATGGAGTTCCACTCCGGCATGGAGGACTACTTCCAGGCCAAGGCGCAGCTGTTCACGCCCCGGCGGGCCAAGCGGGGCGTCGTCAACTTCGACGACGAGTACGGCCGCAGGCTCGTGAAGGAGGCCGGGATCGAGATCACGACGTTCTCCGCCGAGGGCCACCCCGACGCCGACTGGCGGGCCGAGGACGTCCAGGTCCGTCAGGACAGCAGCACCTTCACCGTGGTGACGCCCCGGGGCGAGCGCATCTCCGCGACCGCCCCGCTGCCGGGCCCGTTCAACGTGGCGAACACGCTGGCCGCCATCGTCACGCTCGCCGTCGCCGGTCTGGACCCGCAGACCGCCGCCGACGGAGTGGCCGCCGTACCCGGCGTGCCCGGCCGTCTGGAGCGGGTGGACGCGGGCCAGCCCTATCTCGCCGTCGTCGACTACGCGCACAAGACGGACGCCGTCGAATCGGTCCTGCGCTCCCTGCGCAAGGTCACCGAGGGCAAGCTGCACATCGTGCTCGGCTGCGGCGGCGACCGCGACAAGACCAAGCGGGCCCCGATGGGCGCCGCCGCCGCCCGGCTCGCCGACACCGCCGTACTGACCTCCGACAACCCCCGCTCCGAGGACCCCCTCGCGATCCTCGCCGCGATGCTGGCCGGCGCCGCCGAGGTGCCGGCCCACGAGCGCGGCGAGGTCCAGGTCTTCGAGGACCGCGCCGCCGCCATCGCGTCCGCCGTCGCCCGCGCCGAACCCGGCGACACCGTGCTCGTCGCGGGCAAGGGCCATGAACAGGGCCAGGACATCCACGGAGTGGTACGCCCCTTCGACGACCGCCTCGTCCTCCGCGCCGCCATCCAGAAAAGTCAGGGATGAAGTAGTGATCGCCCTCTCCCTCGCCGAGATCGCCGCAATCGTCGGCGGGCAGCCGCACGACATACCGGATCCGTCCGTCACGGTCACCGGCCCCGTCGTCATCGACTCCCGCCAGGTGGCGGCCGGTTCGCTCTTCGTGGCCTTCGCCGGCGAACACGTCGACGGCCACGACTACGCGCAGCGCGCCTTCGAGGCGGGCGCGGTGGCGGTCCTGGCGGCCCGCCCGGTCGGCGTGCCCGCGATCGTCGTCGACGACGTGCAGGGCGCCCTCGGGGCGCTGGCCCGCGCCGTCGTACGCCGGCTCGGCACCGATGTCGTCGCCCTGACCGGCTCGTCCGGCAAGACGTCCACCAAGGACCTGATCGCGCAGGTCCTCCAGCGCCACGCGCCGACGGTCTTCACGCCGGGCTCCCTCAACAACGAGATCGGCCTGCCGCTGACCGCGCTCACCGCGGGCCCGGAAACCCGGCACCTGGTCCTGGAGATGGGCGCGCGCGGCGTCGGCCACATCCGCTACCTCACGGGCCTGACCCCGCCCACGATCGGGCTGGTCCTGAACGTCGGGTCCGCCCACATCGGCGAGTTCGGCGGCCGGGAGCAAATCGCCCTGGCCAAGGGCGAGTTGGTGGAGGCCCTGCCCGAGAGCGGATGCGCCGTCCTGAACGCGGACGACCCGCTGGTACGCGCCATGGCGTCCCGCACCACGGCGCGGGTGCTGCTCTTCGGCGAGGCCGAGGACGCCGACGTACGGGCCGAGAACGTCCGGCTCACAGCCGCCGGACAGCCCTCCTTCAGCCTTCACACACCCTCCGGGTGCGGCGACGTGACGTTGCGCCTGTACGGTGAGCACCACGTGTCGAACGCGCTCGCCGCGGCCGCCGTCGCCCATGAGCTGGGCATGTCCGCAGACGAGATCGCCCGCGCGCTCTCCGAGGCGGGCACCCTCTCCCGCTGGCGTATGGAGGTCACCGAGCGTCCGGACGGTGTGACGGTCGTCAACGACGCCTACAACGCGAATCCCGAATCCATGCGAGCCGCTCTTCGCGCGCTCGTGGCCATGGGCAAGGGGCGCCGGACGTGGGCGGTGCTCGGTCCGATGGCCGAGCTCGGCGACGAGTCGCTCACCGAGCACGACGCGGTCGGACGGCTCGCCGTCCGGCTCAACGTCAGCAAGCTCGTGGCGGTCGGGGGCCGGGAGGCGTCCTGGCTGCGACTGGGCGCATATAACGAGGGTTCGTGGGGTGAGGAGTCGGTGCACGTGTCCGACGCACAGGCGGCCGTCGACCTGCTGCGCAGTGAACTGCGCCCGGGTGACGTCGTGCTGGTGAAGGCATCCAGGTCGATCGGTCTGGAGCGGGTGGCGTTCGCGCTGCTCGATGGCGCCGCCGAGGGTGAGGTCGCCGCCCGATGAGGCAGATCCTCTTCGCGGGAGCCATCGGTCTGTTCCTGACCCTGGTGGGTACCCCGCTGCTCATCAAGCTCCTCGCCCGCAAGGGCTACGGCCAGTTCATCCGGGACGACGGGCCGCGCGGCCACGCCGGGAAGAAGGGCACACCCACCATGGGTGGCATCGCCTTCATCCTGGCCACGCTGATCGCGTACGCCCTGACCAAGGTGATCACCAGCGAGGACCCGACGTTCTCGGGTCTGCTGGTGCTGTTCCTCACCGCGGGCATGGGTCTGGTCGGCTTCCTCGACGACTACATCAAGATCGTCAAGCAGCGGTCGCTGGGCCTGCGGGCCAAGGCGAAGATGGCCGGACAGCTGATCGTGGGCATCGCCTTCGCGGTGCTCGCCCTCCAGTTCGCGGACGCCCGGGGCAACACGCCCGCCTCCACCAAGCTGTCGTTCATCAACGACTTCGGCTGGTCGGTCGGGCCGGTCATCTTCGTGGTGTGGGCGCTGTTCATGATCCTCGCCATGTCGAACGGCGTGAACCTGACGGACGGTCTGGACGGCCTGGCCACCGGCGCCTCCGTGATGGTCTTCGGCGCGTACACCTTCATCGGCCTGTGGCAGTTCCAGGAGTCCTGCGCCAACGCGCAGACCCTGACCAACCCCAACGCCTGCTTCGAGGTGCGCGATCCGCTCGACCTCGCGGTCGTCGCCTCGGCCCTGATGGGCTCGTGCTTCGGCTTCCTGTGGTGGAACACCTCGCCCGCCAAGATCTTCATGGGCGACACCGGTTCGCTGGCGCTCGGCGGCGCGCTTGCGGGCCTGGCGATCTGCTCCCGCACGGAGTTCCTGATCGCGCTGCTCGGCGGCCTGTTCGTGCTGATCACGATGTCCGTGGTCATCCAGGTCGGCTCGTTCAAGATGACCGGCAAGCGGGTCTTCCGGATGGCGCCGCTCCAGCACCACTTCGAACTCAAGGGGTGGTCCGAAGTCCTTGTCGTGGTCCGGTTCTGGATCATCCAGGGCATGTGCGTGATCGTGGGACTCGGACTCTTCTACGCGGGATGGGCAGCCGACAAGTGAGCACCACCTGGCAGGGCAAGCGCGTGACGGTGGCGGGACTCGGCGTCTCCGGGATGCCGGTGGCCAAGGTCCTCAACGGCCTCGGCGCCGTCGTCACCGCCGTCAACGAGGGCGCCGACGAGCGCTCCCGGGCGCAGGCCGCGGAGCTTGAGGCGCAGGGCATCACCGTGCGCCTCGGCGACGGGGCCACCCTGCCGGAGGGCACCGAGCTGATCGTCACCACCCCCGGCTGGCGGCCCGACAAGCCGCTGTTCGCGGCGGCGGAGAAGGCGGGCGTGCCCGTCTGGGGAGACGTCGAACTGGCCTGGCGCCTGCGCGACCTGGACGGCCGCACCCCGGCCCCCTGGCTCGCGGTGACCGGCACCAACGGCAAGACCACCACCACCCGTATGCTCGCCTCCATCCTGGAGGCCGCGGGTCTGCGGACCGCCGCCGTCGGCAACATCGGTGTCTCGCTGCTCGACGTGGTCCTCGGCGAGCAGGAGTACGACGTCCTGGCCGTCGAGCTCTCCAGCTACCAGCTCCACTGGTCGCCCTCGCTGCGCGCCCACTCGGCCGCCGTGCTCAACCTGGCGCCCGACCACCTCGACTGGCACGGCTCCATGGAGGCGTACGCCGCCGACAAGGGCCGCATCTACGAGGGCAACACGGTGGCCTGCGTCTACAACGCCGAGGACAAGGCGACCGAACACCTGGTGCGCGAGGCCGACGTGGAGGAGGGCTGCCGCGCGATCGGCTTCACCCTGGCCACCCCCGGCCCCTCCCAGCTCGGCGTGGTCGACGGCATCCTCGTCGACCGGGCCTTCGTGCAGAACCGGCAGAAGAACGCCCAGGAGCTCGCCGAGGTCACGGACGTCAACCCGCCCGCCCCGCACAACATCGCCAACGCCCTCGCGGCCGCCGCCCTCGCGCGCGCCTTCGGCGTCGAGCCCAGGGCCGTCCGCGACGGCCTGCGCGCCTTCCGCCCCGACGCGCACCGCATCGAGCACGTCGCGGACGTCGCCGAGGTCGCCTACGTCGACGACTCCAAGGCCACCAACACCCATGCCGCCGAAGCCTCCTTGGCGGCGTACGACCCGATCGTCTGGATCGCCGGGGGCCTGGCCAAGGGTGCCTCCTTCGACGAGCTCGTCCAGCGTTCCGCGAAGCGGCTGCGGGGCGTCGTCCTGATCGGCGCCGAGCGCCACCTCATCGCCGAAGCCCTGGCGCGACACGCCCCCGAGGTCCCGGTGGTCGACCTCGACCGGACCGACACTGGGGCGATGTCGGCGGCGGTCCGCGAGGCGGCGGGGCTCGCCCGGCCGGGGGACACCGTCCTGTTGGCCCCGGCCTGCGCCTCGATGGACATGTACGCGAACTACAACAAGCGCGGCGAGGCCTTCGCGGAAGCGGTCCGTGAACTCACCGCAGGGCGCGCCTAGCCGGACCACCCGTTCCACGGACCGGCCGGCGCCGGGCACGACTGGAGGGGACTGCACACATGGCGGCCGATGTTCTTGGCGGCTCCGGGGACGGCGCGCGCGGGGTGCCCGCACTCGCCGGTCTCCTGCTGCGCAGCCGCACCGCGGGACCCGTGCGCGGCCCGGCCGTCCGCGGCGGCTCCACCGGTACTCCCCGCAGCTCCGGCCCACGGGGCCCCAGGCGCCTGGTGGAGCAGGCCAGGAGGGCCTGGGACCGGCCGCTGACGGCGTACTACCTGATCCTCGGCAGCGCCCTGCTCATCACCGTGCTCGGCCTCGTGATGGTCTACTCCGCCTCGATGATCAAGGCCCTCGAACTGTCGCTCCCGGGCTCGTACTTCTTCCGCAAGCAGTTCCTCGCGGCGCTGATCGGCGGCGCCCTGATGATCGTCGCGGCCCGCATGCCCGCCAAACTGCACCGGGCCCTGGCCTATCCGATACTGGCCGGGACGGTCTTCCTGCTGATCCTGGTGCAGGTGCCCGGGA
Source organism: Streptomyces sp. ASQP_92 (assembly GCF_025399895.1). Classification (GTDB taxonomy): domain Bacteria; phylum Actinomycetota; class Actinomycetes; order Streptomycetales; family Streptomycetaceae; genus Streptomyces. Next base: position 1,053,881 of record NZ_JAODUA010000001.1, read on the forward strand.
TAGGGAAATCGGTCAACGGCAACCAGAACTGGATCTATCTGGGCGGCCCGTTCCAGCTCCAGCCCAGCGAATTCGCCAAGCTGGCCCTGCTCCTGTGGGGCGCCGACCTGCTCGCCCGCAAGCAGGACAAGCGGCTGCTGACCGAGTGGAAGCACATGCTGGTGCCGCTCGTGCCGGTCACGTTCGTGCTGCTCGGACTCATCATGCTCGGCGGCGACATGGGCACCACGATCATCCTGACCGCCATCCTGTTCGGCCTGCTCTGGCTGGCCGGGGCCCCCACCCGGCTGTTCGCGGGGGTGCTCGCGATCGCGGGTACGCTCGCCGCGCTCTTCATCAAGATCAGCCCGCACCGGATGGGCCGGCTCAACTGCATCGGCGCCACCGACCCGGGCCCGCAGGACCAGTGCTGGCAGGCCGTGCACGGAATCTACGCGCTCGCCTCGGGCGGCTGGTTCGGATCCGGCCTGGGGGCGAGTGTGGAGAAATGGGGTCAACTCCCCGAGCCCCACACCGACTTCATCTTCGCCGTCACCGGTGAGGAACTGGGGTTGGCGGGGACGCTGTCGGTCGTCGCCCTCTTCGCGGCTCTAGGCTATGCGGGTATCCGCGTGGCCGGACGCACGGAGGACCCCTTCGTGAGGTACGCCGCGGGAGGTGTGACCACCTGGATCGTGGCTCAGGCCGTGATCAACATCGGTGCGGTGCTCGGCCTGTTGCCGATCGCCGGTGTCCCCCTCCCGCTGTTCTCCTACGGAGGGTCCGCGCTGCTGCCGACCATGTTCGCCGTGGGGCTGTTGATCGCGTTCGCGCGGGACGACCCCGCGGCGCGGGCGGCGCTGGCCATGCGGCAGCCTCGGGTGAGTTGGAAGTCGATGAGACGGCGCGTCAAGAAGCGTCCGTCCGGAGAGCGGTGAATTTCGGTGCATGTCGTACTCGCCGGTGGGGGGACCGCCGGCCACATCGAGCCCGCGCTCGCCCTCGCGGATGCCCTGCGCAGGCAGGACCCCACCGTGGGGATCACGGCACTGGGCACGGAGAAGGGTCTGGAGACCCGGCTCGTGCCCGAACGCGGCTATGAGCTCGCGCTCATCCCGGCCGTTCCGCTGCCCCGCAGGCCCACCCCCGAACTGATCACCGTCCCCGGGCGGCTGCGCGGCACCATCAAGGCCGCCGAGCAGATCCTGGAGCGCACCAAGGCCGACTGCGTGGTCGGCTTCGGTGGCTATGTGGCGCTGCCCGGCTACCTCGCCGCCAAGCGGCTCGGGGTGCCGATCGTGGTCCACGAGGCCAACGCACGCCCCGGCCTCGCCAACAAGATCGGCTCGCGGTACGCGGCCTCGGTGGCCGTCGCCACGCCGGACAGCAAACTGCGCAACTCCCGCTACATCGGCATCCCGTTGCGCTACTCGATCGCGACCCTCGACCGGGCCCGGGTCCGCCCCGAGGCACGCGCCGCGTTCGGGCTCGACCCCGGTCTGCCGACGCTGCTCGTCTCCGGCGGCTCCCAGGGCGCCCGCCGCCTCAACGAGGTGATCCAGCAGATCGCGCCGGTGCTCCAGCGCTCCGGCATCCAGATCCTGCACGCGGTCGGCCCGAAGAACGAACTGCCGCGTGTCGACAACATGCCGGGGATGCCGCCGTATGTCCCGGTACCGTACGTGGACCGGATGGACCTCGCGTACGCCGCGGCCGACATGATGCTCTGCCGTGCGGGCGCGATGACCGTCGCCGAACTCTCCGCCGTCGGGCTGCCCGCCGCCTACGTACCGTTGCCGATCGGGAACGGCGAACAGCGGCTGAACGCCCAGCCGGTGGTGAAGGCCGGCGGCGGACTCCTCGTCGACGACGCCGAACTCACCCCCGAGTGGGTGCAGGGCAACGTCCTCCCGGTGCTCGCCGACCCGCACCGGCTGTACGAGATGTCGCGCGCCGCCGCCGAGTTCGGGCGGCGCGACGCCGACCAGCTCCTCGTCCAGATGGTGTACGAGGCCGTCGCAGGACGCTGATCAACCGACGGAAGGGCAGGGACCGTGGCCGGACAGGCGACCGCTCAGCGCGGTGGCGGACAGGCTGAGAAGTCGGCGAAATCCGCGAAGTCCGGCCGGCCCGGCCCCCGTCCCGCGCGCGGCCGCCGCCTCCGGCTGCCCCGCCGCCGCGGTCTGCTGGTCCTCGCCGTCGCCGCGGTCGTGATCGGCGCCGGCGTCATCTGGCTGTTGTACGGCTCGACGTGGCTGCGCGCCGAGCACGTGAAGACCACCGGGACCCGGGTTCTGACGACCGGTGAGGTCGAGGCGGTCGCCGCGGTGCCGATCGGTTCACCGCTGATTTCCGTCGACACGGACGCGATCGAGGCGCGGTTGCGACAGAAACTGCCGCGCATCGACTCGGTCGAGGTCGTTCGTTCATGGCCGCACGGAATCGGTCTGAAGGTGACCGAACGCCGACCCGTGCTGGTCATGAAGAACGGCGCGAAGTTCGACGAAGTGGACGTGAAGGGTGTGCGTTTCGCCACGGTCTCCCAGCCGTCGAAGGGCGTTCCGCAGCTCGAATTGGGGGTCTCGCAGTCCCCGAGTCTGCGCCGCTTCGGCGCCGACCGACTGGTCCTGGAAGCGGTGCGCATCACGGGCGAACTCCCGCCCGCCGTCGCCAAGGAGACGCGTTCCGTCAGGATTTCCTCGTACGACTCCGTCACGCTCGAGCTGACCGGCGGTCGCGGCGTCCGATGGGGAAGTGACGAGGAGGGTGAGCTGAAGGGACGTACCCTCAGTGCACTGATGAAAGCGCGGCCGAAGGCGGTCCGCTTCGATGTGAGCGCCCCCACCGCCCCTGCGGTATCGGGTAGTTGACGGACATATGCGCTGGCCAGCACCCTGGTTGGTCAGCGACACGGGTGATCACATAGGGTGAAAAGAAAAACGGGAGGTTCGGCGTGTTCGTTGAACGCGCGCCACTTGTCGACTTAGTGTCCTGTTCGGAAGAGTCCAGCGAACAGACACACTGGTAACCCTAAACTTCAACGTTAGGGTTCGGGTCGGCGATATGGACCGTCCCAATCGGCATTCGTCGTCACCTTGCGGCAACCGCGAAGTGACGACCCGTAACTCGAGGCGAGAGGCCTTCGACGTGGCAGCACCGCAGAACTACCTCGCAGTCATCAAGGTCATCGGTGTCGGCGGCGGTGGTGTCAATGCCATCAACCGAATGATCGAGGTCGGTCTCAAGGGCGTCGAGTTCATCGCGATCAACACTGACGCACAAGCACTGTTGATGAGCGACGCCGACGTCAAGCTCGACGTCGGCCGTGAACTCACCCGCGGCCTCGGGGCCGGAGCCAACCCGGCAGTCGGACGCAAGGCGGCAGAGGACCACCGTGAGGAGATCGAGGAGGTCCTCAAGGGGGCCGACATGGTCTTCGTCACCGCAGGCGAAGGCGGCGGCACCGGCACCGGCGGCGCACCCGTCGTCGCCAACATCGCGCGCTCGCTCGGCGCTCTGACGATCGGTGTGGTCACCCGCCCGTTCACCTTCGAGGGCCGGCGCCGGGCCAACCAGGCGGAGGACGGCATCGCCGAACTCCGCGAAGAGGTCGACACCCTCATCGTCATCCCCAACGACCGGCTGCTCTCCATCTCGGACCGCCAGGTCAGCGTCCTGGACGCGTTCAAGTCCGCCGACCAGGTGCTGCTCAGCGGTGTCCAGGGCATCACGGACCTGATCACCACGCCGGGTCTCATCAACCTCGACTTCGCCGACGTCAAGTCGGTCATGTCCGAGGCCGGTTCGGCCCTCATGGGCATCGGCTCGGCCCGCGGCGACGACCGCGCGGTGGCCGCCGCCGAAATGGCGATCTCCTCGCCGCTCCTGGAGGCGTCCATCGACGGCGCCCGCGGTGTGCTGCTCTCCATCTCCGGCGGTTCGGACCTCGGTCTCTTCGAGATCAACGAGGCGGCCCAGCTGGTCAGCGAGGCCGCCCACCCCGAGGCCAACATCATCTTCGGCGCGGTCATCGACGACGCGCTGGGCGACGAGGTGCGCGTCACGGTCATCGCGGCCGGCTTCGACGGCGGTCAGCCGCCGGCCCGCCGGGACACGGTGCTCGGCGCCGCCTCCAACAAGCGCGACGAGCCCGCCCCTTCGCGTGCCGCCGAGACCTCCCGCCCGCTCGGCGGCCTCAACACGGTGCCGGCCCGCGAGGAGCCCCCGGCGGCCCCGACTCCGGTCGAACCCGCGCCGGTCAGCGAGGCCCCGGCCCCCTCGGCCATCCCGACGGCCCGTCCCTACCCGGACAGCCAGGCCGAGGAGCTGGACGTTCCGGACTTCCTCAAGTGAGCGAAGTGACCTTTCGAAGCGGTCTCTTGAAGTGATACGAGAGCAGGGCAGTGTGAGCGGCGCGCACTTCGCCTTCACCGACCGGTGGGGCGGGGTGAGCGCCGTTCCGTACGAGGAGCTCAACCTCGGCGGTGCGGTCGGCGACGACCCGGTCTCGGTACGCGCCAACCGCGAGCGCGCCGCCGGGAAGCTGGGGCTCGACCCGGCCCGGGTGGTCTGGATGAACCAGGTGCACGGACGCGATGTCGCCGTCGTCGACGGCCCCTTCGCCCCGGGCGACCCGGCCGCGGTGGACGCGGTGGTGACCAGCCGTCGCAGGACCGCGCTCGCCGTACTGACCGCCGACTGCACTCCGGTCCTGCTCGCCGATCCGGTGGCGGGGGTCGCGGGCGCCGTGCACGCGGGCCGGCCCGGCATGGTGGCGGGCGTGGTGCCCGCCGCCGTCGAGGCGATGGTCTCGCTCGGCGCCGACCCGGCCCGGATCGTGGCCCGTACCGGACCCGCCGTCTGCGGCCGCTGCTACGAGGTGCCCGAGCCGATGCGCGCCGAGGTCGCAGAGATCGAGCCCGCCGCCTGGTCACAGACCAGTTGGGGCACGCCCGCGGTGGACGTCACGGCCGGGGTGCACGCACAGCTCGCCGCTCTCGGCGTCACCGACCGGGAGGCCTCGCCGGTCTGCACGCTCGAATCGCCCGACCACTTCTCGTACCGCCGCGACCGCACCACTGGGCGGCTCGCCGGATATGTCTGGCTGGACTGACGACTCATGACGGATCGCAAGACCGAACTCGCCGCGAACCTCGCACAGGTGGAGGAACGTATCGCCGCCGCCTGCGCCGCGGCCGGGCGTGAGCGGGCGGATGTGACCCTGATCGTGGTCACCAAGACCTACCCCGCGAGCGATGTCCGCCTGCTGCACGAACTGGGCGTACGGCATGTCGCGGAGAACCGGGACCAGGACGCGGCCCCCAAGGCCGCCGCCTGTGCCGACCTCGATCTGAGCTGGCACTTCGTGGGCCAGTTGCAGACGAACAAGGTTCGTTCGGTGGCGAGTTATGCCGATACGGTGCAGTCGGTCGACCGGGCCAGACTGATCGCCTCGCTCTCCACCGCGGCCGTCCGGGCCGAGCGCGAACTGGGCTGTCTGATCCAGGTCGCCCTCGACGCGGAGTCCGGCGAGCGGGGGGAGCGCGGAGGCGTCGGTCCGGACGGGATCGGGGAGTTGGCCGCGCTGCTCGACGAGGCGCCCGGGCTCCGGCTCGACGGTCTGATGACGGTGGCGCCGCTGGCCGGAGAGTACGCCGGCCGGCAACGGGCCGCCTTCGAGCGGCTGCTGGAATTGTCATCCCGCCTGCGCGCGGACCATCCGGCTGCGAACATGGTGTCAGCAGGGATGAGTGCGGACCTCGAGGAGGCCGTCGCGGCCGGAGCGACACATGTACGCGTCGGAACGGCGGTACTCGGAGACCGACCCCGGCTCGGGTAACGTCGCGAAGAAGTCGGACCACAGCAGAAAATATGGTCATTCCCACTCTTCGGTGGGCAGACCGCGTGGATCGTGGGCCCTTGGTGACGCTGCCACTTGGCGACAGGAGCGATCCACCACAGAGCGGAGGAATCTGAGCATGGCCGGCGCGATGCGCAAGATGGCGGTCTACCTCGGCCTCGTGGAGGACGATGGGTACGACGGCCGGGGGTTCGACCCCGACGACGATTTCGAACCCGAGCCCGAACCGGAGCGCGACCGTCGGCGGCATCAGCCCCCGCACCAGTCCTCGCTCCAGGACGAACGGGACGAACCGGTACGAGTTGCACAGCCTCCGGCGCCAAGAGAACCGGTTCAGCTATCGGTTGAAAGCGGACGACCGGCGCGAATCGCACCCGTGGCGTCCATCACACCTGAACGTCCGAGCCTGGAGAAGAACGCACCGGTGATCATGCCCAAGGTCGTGTCCGAGCGGGAGCCGTACCGCATCACCACGCTGCACCCGCGGACCTACAACGAGGCCCGTACCATCGGGGAACACTTCCGCGAGGGCACTCCGGTGATCATGAATCTCACCGAGATGGACGACACCGACGCGAAGCGACTTGTCGACTTTGCCGCCGGTCTCGTCTTCGGCCTGCACGGCAGCATTGAACGCGTGACGCAGAAGGTGTTCCTGCTGTCTCCTGCTAACGTCGATGTCACGGCGGAGGACAAGGCCCGCATCGCAGAGGGCGGATTCTTCAACCAGAGCTGAGACACGACACCGGGAACGAACCGGCCGAGACCAGGCCGGAGCTTGAGGCAAGGGGAGAGGGAAGCGCGGGATGAGCGTCGCACTACAGGTGGTCTACATCGCGCTGATGTGCTTCCTCATCGTGCTGATCTTCCGGCTCGTCATGGACTACGTCTTCCAGTTCGCCCGTTCATGGCAACCCGGTAAGGCGATGGTGGTCGTTCTTGAGGCCACCTACACTGTCACCGATCCACCGCTCAAGCTTCTGCGGCGGTTCATTCCGCCGCTGCGTCTCGGGGGCGTGGCACTCGACCTGTCCTTCTTCGTTCTGATGATCATCGTCTACATCCTGATCAGCATCGTGGTCAGGTTGTGAACGATTCGGTCCTGCCGACTGCCGACGACTACGTAGAGGTGAAGAAGAGATGCCGCTGACCCCCGAGGACGTGCGGAACAAGCAGTTCACGACCGTCCGCCTCCGAGAAGGCTATGACGAGGACGAGGTCGATGCCTTCCTCGACGAGGTCGAGTCGGAGCTGACGCGACTGCTGCGCGAGAACGAGGATCTGCGCGCCAAGCTGGCCGCCGCCACTCGCGCCGCCGCACAGAACCAGCAGCAGCAGGGCATGCGCAAGCCGGAGCCGCAGGACGGCCGAGGCCCGGGCGCCCCCGTACCCGCCGCCATATCGGGTCCGCCGCAGGTTCAGCAGCAGCAGCAGATGGGCGGCCCGCCCCAGCTGCCCAGCGGCGCGCCGCAGCTGCCCGCCGGCCCCGGTGGCCACGGCCCGCAGGGCCAGCACGGCCAGGGTCCGATGGGCCAGGGCCCCATGGGTCAGGGTCCGATGGGCCAGAACCCCATGGGTCAGAACCAGATGGGCCAGAACCAGCTCGGTCAGGGCCCCATGGGTCAGAACCAGCTCGGCCAGGGCCCCATGGGCCAGCAGATGGGTGGCCCCATGGGCCACGGGCAGCAGATGGGCCAGCCGGCCCCGGCTCCCGGTGGCGACAGCGCCGCCCGTGTGCTCTCCCTGGCGCAGCAGACCGCCGACCAGGCGATCGCGGAGGCCCGTTCCGAGGCCAACAAGATCGTCGGCGAGGCCCGGTCCCGCGCCGAGGGCCTGGAGCGCGACGCCCGTGCCAAGGCGGACGCCCTGGAGCGGGACGCGCAGGAGAAGCACCGTGTCGCGATGGGCTCCCTGGAGTCCGCCCGCGCCACGCTCGAGCGCAAGGTCGAGGACCTGCGGGGCTTCGAGCGCGAGTACCGCACGCGTCTGAAGTCCTACCTGGAGTCCCAGCTGCGTCAGCTGGAGACCCAGGCCGACGACTCGCTCGCGCCGCCGCGCACTCCGGCCACCGCCTCGCTGCCGCCGGCTCCGCAGATGAGCGGGTCCATGGCGTCGGCCGGTGCCGGTGCGATGGGGCACCCCATGGGTGGCCAGCAGTCGATGGGTGGCCAGCAGTCCATGCCGAGCGGGCCGTCCTACGGCGGCCAGCAGCAGATGTCGCCGGCGATGACCCAGCCGATGGCGCCGGTGCGGCCGCAGGGGCCCTCGCCCATGCAGCAGGCGCCGTCGCCCATGCGGGGCTTTCTGATCGACGAGGACGACAACTGACGGGGTCTACGCGCGTGACGCGTGCGTAGCCGTCGGCAGGCTGCGGGGCCGGTACTGGGGTAACCCCCAGTACCGGCCCTTCGCCATTCCCGGCCCCCGGGGTCCTCTGCCCCCACCCCCCGAACACCTCGGGGGCTCCGCCCCCGCCCCGGATTCCCCGACGACCGGGTTGCTGGCGGCGGCCCGACCGCTTTCTGCGCAGTTCCCCGCGCCCCTGGGGCCGCTTTACGTCCGCGGGCGGTGTGTGGCTGGTCGCGCAGTTCCTCGCGCCCCAAAAACCTCGGTCGGCTGCGGATCGTGGTCGCTTTTCGCGCAGTTCCCCGCGCCCCCAGCCCGTCTCGGTCCTGCGGGCCGCCGTGCTCGCTTCTCGCGCAGTTCCCCGCGCCCCTTAACTGCTCGGTGCCGGCCAGCACCTTCAGCCCGTCCGGCGATTGAGGACGAGCGCCGTTCAGGCGCGAACGGGGTCTGGGGCGGAGCCCCAGGAGGGGCGGAACCTTCCAACCCCGGTGCACGGGTGGGTGGGTGGGAGAACGCCCCGGAACCGACCAACACCCCGCACGGGCGCGCGGGTGGGAGAGCGCCGCAGGGACGGGGAAGGCCCGCCCCGGGTAGCCGGGGCGGGCCCTGTCCGGGGGGCTACGCCTTGCGGAGGTGGAACGTGAGGGAGAGGCCCTCGTCGGTGAAGGGCTCGCCATAGCCCGCGGACGCCTCACCGGCCGCGTAATCCGTGGCCAGAACCTCGTCCGCGATGAGACCCGCGTGGGCCGTCAGGGCCGAGGAGACCTCCGGGTCGGAGGACGTCCAGCGCACCGCGATCCGGTCGGCGACATCGAGCCCGCTGTTCTTGCGCGCCTCCTGGATCAGCCGGATCGCGTCCCGGGCCAGACCCGCGAGACGCAGCTCCGGGGTGATCTCCAGGTCGAGGGCGACCGTGGCGCCGGAGTCGGAGGCCACCGACCAGCCCTCACGAGGAGTCTCGGTGATGATGACCTCGTCGGGGGCGAGCGCCACCAACTCGCCGTTCACCTCGACCGACGCCGTGCCCGTGTCCCGCAGCGAGGCCGAGAGCGCCGCCGCGTCGGCCGCGGCGACGGCCTTCGCCACGTCCTGGACGCCCTTGCCGAACCGCTTGCCAAGGGCCCGGAAGTTGGCCTTGGCCGTGGTGTCGACCAGTGAGCCACCCACCTCGGAGAGCGAGGCCAGGGACGTCACGTTCAGCTCCTCCGTGATCTGCGCGTGCAGCTCGGGGGAGAGCGTCTCGAAGCCCGCCACCGCGACCAGCGCGCGCGACAGCGGCTGGCGGGTCTTGACGCCGGACTCCGCACGCGTGGCGCGGCCCAGCTCCACCAGGCGGCGTACCAGCGCCATCTGCCGCGAGAGGGCCGGATCGATCGCCGCCCGGTCCGCCGTCGGCCAGGACGAGAGGTGGATGGACTCCGGGGCGTCCGGGGTCACCGGCACGACCATGTCCTGCCACACCCGCTCGGTGATGAACGGGGTGAGCGGGGCCATCAGGCGGGTGACCGTCTCGACCACGTCGTGCAGGGTGCGCAGCGCGGCCTTGTCGCCCTGCCAGAAGCGGCGGCGCGAGCGGCGTACGTACCAGTTGGACAGGTCGTCCACGAAGGAGGACAGGAGCTTGCCCGCCCGCTGGGTGTCGTAGGCTTCCAGGGCCGAAGTGACGCCCTCCACAAGGGAGTTGAGCTCACCGAGCAGCCAGCGGTCCAGGACCGTGCGGTCGGCCGGAGCCGGGTCCGCGGCGCTGGGCGCCCAGCCGCTGGTGCGGGCGTACAGGGCCTGGAAGGCGACCGTGTTCCAGTACGTCAGGAGGGTCTTGCGGACGACTTCCTGGATGGTGCCGTGGCCGACCCGGCGGGCCGCCCAGGGGGAGCCGCCGGCCGCCATGAACCAGCGCACCGCGTCGGCGCCGTGCTGGTCCATCAGCGGGATCGGGTCCAGGGTGTTGCCCAGGTGCTTGGACATCTTGCGGCCGTCCTCGGCCAGGATGTGACCCAGGCACACCACGTTCTCGTACGACGACTTGTCGAAGACCAGCGTGCCGACGGCCATCAGCGTGTAGAACCAGCCGCGGGTCTGGTCGATGGCCTCGGAGATGAACTGCGCCGGGTAGCGGGACTCGAACAGTTCCTTGTTCTGGTGCGGGTAGCCGTACTGCGCGAACGGCATCGAACCCGAGTCGTACCAGGCGTCGATGACCTCGGGCACGCGCACCGCGTCCAGGGAGCAGCCCTCGTGGGTGCAGGTGAACGTGACGTCGTCGATGTACGGGCGGTGCGGGTCGAGCGCGGACTGGTCGGTGCCGGTCAGCTCGGTCAGCTCCGCGCGCGAGCCCACGCAGGTGAGGTGGCCCTCCTCGCAGCGCCAGATGGGCAGCGGGGTGCCCCAGTAGCGGTTGCGGGACAGCGCCCAGTCGATGTTGTTCTTCAGCCAGTCGCCGAAGCGGCCTTCCTTGACCGAGTCGGGGAACCAGTTGGTCTTCTCGTTCTCCCGCAGCATCGCGTCCTTGACGGCGGTGGTGCGGATGTACCAGGACGGCTGCGCGTAGTAGAGCAGCGCCGTGTGGCAGCGCCAGCAGTGCGGATAGCTGTGCTCGTACGGGACGTGGCGGAAGAGCAGGCCGCGCTCCGAGAGGTCCTCGGTCAGCTTCTCGTCGGCCTTCTTGAAGAAGACGCCGCCGACCAGCGGGACGTCCTCCTCGAAGGTGCCGTCGGGGCGCACCGGGTTCACGACCGGAAGGCCGTACGCCTTGCAGACCAGGAGGTCGTCGGCGCCGAAGGCGGGGGACTGGTGGACCAGACCCGTACCGTCCTCGGTCGTGACGTACTCGGCGTTGACGACGTAGTGGGCCGGGGCCGGGAACTCGACGAGCTCGAAGGGGCGCTGGTAGGTCCAGCGCTCCATCTCGGCGCCGGTGAAGCGGGGGCCGGTGACCTCCCAGCCCTCACCGAGGGCCTTCTCCAGGAGCGGCTCGGCGACGACGAGCTTCTCCTCGCCGTTGGTGGCGACGACGTAGGTGACCTCGGGATGGGCCGCGACCGCCGTGTTGGACACCAGGGTCCACGGCGTCGTCGTCCACACCAGGAGGGCCGCCTCGCCCGCGAGGGGGCCGGAGGTGAGCGGGAAGCGGACGAAGACCGACGGGTCGACGACGGTCTCGTAGCCCTGCGCCAGCTCGTGGTCCGAGAGGCCGGTGCCGCAGCGCGGGCACCAGGGGGCGACGCGGTGGTCCTGGACCAGCAGGCCCTTGTTGAAGATCTCCTTCAGGGACCACCAGACGGACTCGACGTACTGCGGGTCCATGGTGCGGTAGGCGTCGTCCAGGTCGACCCAGTACCCCATGCGCGTCGTCAGGTCGGCGAAGGCGTCGGTGTGGCGGGTCACCGATTCGCGGCACTTGGCGTTGAACTCGGCGATGCCGTACGCCTCGATGTCCTTCTTGCCGGTGAAGCCGAGCTCCTTCTCGACCGCCAGCTCGACGGGCAGGCCGTGGCAGTCCCAGCCGGCCTTGCGGGCCACGTGGTACCCCTGCATCGTGCGGAAGCGGGGGAAGACGTCCTTGAAGACGCGGGCCTCGATGTGGTGGGCGCCCGGCATGCCGTTGGCGGTGGGCGGGCCCTCGTAGAAGACCCACTCGGGGCGGCCCTCGGACTGTTCGAGGCTCTGGGCGAAGACCTTGGAGCGCTCCCAGAAATCGAGCACGGCGTGCTCGAGGGCGGGCAGGTCTACCTGGGCGGGCACCTGGCGGTACTGCGACATCCGGTCATCCTCCGGCGGATCGTCGTGCGGTTCCGTCGGAGGGACGAGAGCCCTGTGCGCGCTCCCGCGGTACCACCCTCCTTGGCGGTGGTGCTCGCGCACACCGCCCCCTCATTGGGGTCGCGAAGCCGGTTCTACTGGACCCCGGGATGCGGGGTCGTTCTTCCGGCGGCTCGGGGGTGATCTTCGCCGCGCGCTCGCCTCCGGGCTCCCACCGTCCCCGGATCGCTCTGGGCTGCGTACGCCGCTACTCGTCCCGTCCACGCCTCTCGCTGCGGCCAGTGTACGGGGCCCGGCGGGAGGCGGCCGACCGGTTTTCGGCGGGCCCCGGCGCGGGGGCGCGCGTGACCCGAATGGCCACACGGGGCGCGGCGGACTCCGGCGCCGCCCGTCCGGCGGATTACCGGGCCGGGAGCTGGGCACAACCGAGGCAGGTTCGTCCTTCCGCGGGTCCGGGGCGGGGCGAACCGGCGGCGTGCCCCGTTGCCGCGGGCCTGGGGTCGATTTATCGTCCCAGCACGATTCGCGAGCAAGATCACAATATGTGAAGGGGCCGCGGCCATGGTGGCGAAGAAGACCGCCGTAGAGACCACAACGGCGTCCGGAAGAGCCAGTGCCACCCCTGCTGTCGCAGGTGCCACCACGGGCTCGGCGGCCGAGGAGACGACCGGCGGGAAGAGCACCGCGAAGAAGACCCCCGCCAGAAAGTCCTCCGCCAGGAAGAGCACCACCGAGAAGACGCCCGCCAACGAGGCCACCGCCAGGAAGGCGTCCGCAGACAGGACCACCGCCAAGAAGACCGCGGCCAAGGACGCGGACCCGGGCAGCGAGGCGGAGCAGGCCGGGGGAGCGGGCGCCGAGAAGGCGGCGAGCGCGAAGAAGGCGACGGCGAAGAAGGCCGCCGCCAGGAAGACCGCGGCCGGCAAGGCAACCGGGACGGCCCGGACCGCGTCCGACAGGGCGACCGGCAAGACGGCTCCGGCGAAGTCTGCCGGGGCGGGCGCCAAGAAGGCCGCGACCGCGGCCCAGGGGGCGGCTGCGGCCGCGGAACAGACGGGAGCCAACAAGGTGGTTGCGAAGAAGACTGCGGGAGGGGCAACGGCGGCCAGGACCGCCGCGGCGTCGGCGGTGCCGGCGGCCCGTGCCGTCGCCACGGCCGCCCCTGGGGAGCTTCCCGTCCGGCCGGGCGAGGACCCCTGGACGCCGACGGAGGTCGCCGAGGCGCGCAACGAGCTGTCCAGCGAGGTGCTGCGGCTGCGCAGCGAGATCGAGGCCTCGGAGGCGGCCCTGGCCGGCCTGATGCGGGACTCCGGCGACGGCGCCGGTGACGACGACGCGGACACCGGCACCAAGAACATCACCCGCGAGCACGAGATGGCGCTGGCCGCCAACGCCCGCGAGACCCTGGAGCAGACCGAGCACGCCCTGGAGCGGCTCGACGCCGGGACGTACGGGTACTGCGAGGTCTGCGGGAACCCGATCGGCAAGGCCAGGATGCAGGCGTTCCCGCGCGCGACCCTGTGCGTGGAGGACAAGCAGAAGCAGGAACGGCGGGGCTGAGCCCCGCGGAGGTGTGCCGTACTCTCGTGCTCAGTCAGGCACCTAGTCGGTTGAGGGACTCACGTGGCAGAGGCGGAGCGCATCATCGGTACGCCGGATGTGGAAGGGGCCGACGGGCAGGCGGCCCCCGCCGACCGGCCGAAGGGCAAGCGGAAGATCGCCGTGCTGTTCGCGGTGGCGGTCGTCGCCTACCTTCTCGACCTCGGCAGCAAGATGCTCGTGGTGGCCAGGCTGGAGCACCACGAGCCGATCGAGGTGATCGGTGACCTGCTCCAGCTCAACGCGATCCGCAACGCGGGCGCCGCCTTCGGGATCGGCGAGGCGTTCACGGTGATCTTCACGATCATCGCGGCGACGGTGATCGTGGTGATCGCCCGCCTCGCGCGCAAGCTCTACAGCCTGCCCTGGGCGATCGCCCTCGGCCTGCTGCTCGGCGGCGCGCTGGGCAACCTCACGGACCGCGTTTTCCGCTCGCCCGGCATCTTCAAGGGCGAGGTCGTCGACTTCATCGCCCCGAAGGGCTTCGCGGTCTTCAATCTGGCGGACTCCGCGATCGTCTGCGGCGGCATCCTCATCGTGATCCTCTCCTTCCGCGGCCTCGACCCGGACGGCACCCTCCACAAGGACTGACCTCCCCCGGTGCCCGGTCGCGCGCCCGCCCGCCGGACGCGCGGCGGGCGGGGTCGGTGCGGCAAGGCATACTCGACGGGTGAGTACGATTCCCGAGATCCGCACCCTGCCCGTTCCCGACGGCCTCGAAGGCGAGCGCGTCGACGCCGCCATCTCCCGCATGTTCGGGTTTTCCCGTACCAAGGCGGCCGAGCTCGCCGCGGCGGGGAAGGTCCAGGTCGACGGCGCCGTGGTCGGCAAGTCCGAGCGCGTGCACGGCGGGGCCTGGCTGGAGGTCGAGATGCCGCAGGCGCCGGCCCCCGTGCAGATCGTCGCGGAGCCGGTCGAGGGGATGGAGATCGTCCACGACGACGACGACATCGTCGTGATCATGAAGCCGGTCGGCGTCGCCGCCCACCCCAGCCCCGGCTGGACCGGCACCACGGTCATCGGCGGCCTCGCCGCGGCCGGGTACCGCATCTCCACCTCCGGCGCCGCCGAGCGCCAGGGCATCGTGCACCGCCTCGACGTCGGCACCTCGGGCCTTATGGCCGTCGCGAAGTCCGAGCGGGCCTACACCTCGCTCAAGGCGCAGTTCCGCGAGCGGGTCGTCGACAAGCGCTACCACGCCCTGGTCCAGGGCCACCCGGACCCGATGAGCGGCACCATCGACGCCCCGATCGGGCGCCACCCCACCCACGACTACAAGTGGGCCGTGACCGCCGAGGGCAAGCCGTCGGTCACGCACTACGACCTGATCGAGGCCTTCCGCGCGGCCTCGCTGCTCGACATCAAGCTGGAGACCGGGCGCACCCACCAGATCCGCGTCCACATGTCGGCCCACCGCCACCCCTGCGTCGGCGACCTCACCTATGGCGCCGACCCCACCATCGCCAAGCGGCTGCGGCTGACCCGCCAGTGGCTGCACGCGGTGAAGCTGGGCTTCGAGCACCCCTCCGACGGCCGCTGGGTCGAGTTCGAGAGCGACTACCCGGCCGATCTGCGCTACGCCCTGGACGCCATCCGCGCCGAGAGCGAGTAACCCCCTTCCCGGGTTCGCGACGGGCGTGGCCCAGCGGCACCGCCGCCGGACCCTTTGCTCCCCGATGGGCGGTTGGGGCGGGTTGCGTGGCACGCTTGAGGTCTTGATCGTCAAGGCCGCCCAGGCCCGCACCGCCCGGAGGGGAACTCGTGGACCAGCTCGCCCTGCTGCTCGTCCTCCTGCTCGGGGCGGTGGTGACGGTCCCGCTGGGTGAGCGGCTCAAGCTGCCCGCGCCGGTCCTGATGACGATCGGCGGGATCGTCATGGCGCTGCTCCCGTTCGTGCCCAATGTGTCCATCGAGCCGGAGCTCATCCTTCCGCTGGTGCTGCCGCCGCTGCTCTACGCCTCCGTGCAGCGCACCTCCTGGCGGCAGTTCACGGCCAATGTGCGGCCGATCTTCCTGCTGGCCGTGGCGCTCGTCTTCGTGACCACGGCGGCGGTCGCGGCCGTCGCCAACTCCATCGTGCCGGGCCTGCCGATCGGCGCCGCCGTCGCGCTCGGGGCCCTCGTCGCGCCGCCGGACCCGGTCGCCGCGACCGCGGTGGCCGGCTCGCTCGGGCTGCCGCGCCGGCTGGTGTCGATCCTGGAGGGCGAGGGCCTGTTCAACGACGTCACCGCGATCGTGCTCTACCACGTGGCGATCGCGGCCGTCGTGAGCGGCAGCTTCTCGTGGGCGTCGGCCGCCGGTGAACTCGTGCTCTCCGCCGTGGTGGCCGTCGCCGTCGGCCTCGCGCTCGGCTGGGTGGCCAACAAGCTGATGGGCCTGCTCGGCGACCCCACCCTCCAGATCGGCCTCACCCTCCTGGTCCCCTTCGTCGGCTACGTACTGGCCGAGGAGTTCGGCGGCTCCGGGGTGCTCGCCGTGCTGACCGTGGCGCTCTTCCTCGCCGAGCACACGATGGACGCCGACGACGTGCAGGGCCGGCTCGCCGGGGCGACGTTCTGGGAGATCGTCGACACCCTGGTCACCGGGGTGGCGTTCGGCCTGATCGGTCTTGAACTCCACCATGTCTTCGGCACCGCGACCGGCCAGGCGACGCACATGTTCGGCTGGGCCGCGGTCGTGGTGGGCGTCGTCGTGGGCGTACGGCTGCTGTGGCTGCTGCCGGCCACCTGGCTCGCCAAGCGGCTGCACACCAAGCGCGACTACGACGAGGACATCCCCACGTCCTGGCGCGAGACCATCATCATGTGGTGGGCCGGGATGCGGGGCGTGGCCTCCGTCGCCCTCGCCCTCGCCATCCCGCTGAAGACGGCCGACGGCTCGCCCTTCCCCGACCGCGACGAGATCGTCTTCATCGCCTTCGCCGTGATCATGACCACCCTGGTCTTCCAGGGGCTCACCCTGCCGTGGCTGGTGCGGAAGCTGGGCGTACGGGCCGACACGGACGTCGAGCGGGTGCTGGCGCGGGACCTGGCGATCCGGGCCGCCAAGGCCGCCAAGCGGCGTCTGAAGGAGATCCAGGACGTCGAGGAGCTGCCCGAGGAGGTCATGGAGCAGCTGCACCGGCGCGCGTTCGACGTGGGCGCGAAGATCAGCCCCGACATGGTCGACGAGGAGCGGCGCGAGGCGTACGCGAAGCGGGTCGAGCGGATCCGGGCCGTGCAGCGCATCCAGCGCGAGATGATGTCCGCCGCCCGCCACGAGGTGCTGTCCGCGCGCAGCGAGCCGGGGGCGGACCCGGAGATCGTGGACCGGGTGCTGCGGCAGCTGGACGTCCGCAGCCTGAAGTGACCTCCCGGCGCCGGCCCGGCCTCAGGGCCGCCCGCGCTCGTCCTCGATCGCCGGACGCGGCGAAGTCCGCTCGGGCCCGCCGCCGTCCTCGGTGCGCGGCCCGGCCGAGGAGGTCGTGATCCTGGGCAGCGCGTACGGGTGCTCGGCGCACAGCCACGCCACCATCTGCTCGCGGACGGTGACGCGCACCGTCCAGATGTCGTCGGCGTCCTTGGCGGTCACCACGGCCCGCACCTCGATGGTGGAGGGCGTGGTGTCGGTGACGGTGAGCGAGAAGTCCCGGCCGTCCCACGCCGGGCACTCCTTCAGGATCAGCGTGAGCCGCTCGCGCATCAGGGGCAGCGGCGCCGAGTGGTCCAGGTGGAAGAAGACCGTGCCGGTCATCTGGACGCCGCCGCGCGACCAGTTCTGGAACGGCTTGCTGGTGAAGTACGACACCGGCATGGTCAGCCGGCGCTCGTCCCAGGTGCGGACGGCGAGATAGGTGAGCGTGATCTCCTCGACCACGCCCCACTCCCCGTCGACCACCACGGTGTCGCCTATGCGCACCATGTCGCCGAAAGCGATCTGGAGCCCGGCGAAGAGGTTGCCGAGGGTGGACTGGGCGGCCACACCGGCGACGATGCCGACGATGCCCGCCGAGGCCAGCAGGGACGCGCCCGCCGCCCGCATCGCGGGGAAGGTGAGCAGCATCGCCGCGAGCGCCACCACGATGACGATCGCGCTGACCACCCGCTGGATGAGCGTGACCTGGGTGCGGACCCGGCGCACCCGGGCGGGGTCGCGCGTCGAGCTCGCGTAGCGGGTGTACGAGGACTCCACGACGGCCGTCGCGATCCGCACCACCAGCCAGGAACTCGCGCCGATCAGGACCAGCGTCAGACACTGGCCGAGGCCCGCTCTGTGCTCCTGCACCGGCCGCCACTTGATCTCGTCGTAGGAGCCCCGCAGGATCGCGGTGAGCAGGACGAGGTTCAGCGGTATGCGGCAGCGCCGCAGCAGACCCCACAGCGGGGTGTCCCGGTGACGGGCGTCGGTTCGGCGCAACAGTCGGTCGGCGAGCCACCCTACGACGAGCGTGAGCACGACCGAGCCGCCGATGACGATCAACGGACGCAGTACGTTCTCCATGCCCCGACCGTAACGCGCCGCCGACGATCACCGGACGCGCACCCTCCTCGTCTCCCGGGCCGCGGCTGGCACGATGTCCTCATGAACATCATGCTTTTCCACTCCGTGCTCGGTCTGCGTCCCGCCGTGCGGGAGGCCGCCGAGCGGCTGCGGGCCGCCGGTCACGAGGTGCACGTCCCCGACCTGTACGAGGGCCGCACCGCGGAGAGCACCGAGGAGGGGGCCCGGCTCAAGGACGAGATCGGCAAGGAGGAGCTCCTGAAGCGGGCCATTCTCGCCGCCGCCCCCTACTCGGAGCGCGGGCTCGTCTACGCGGGCTTCTCGCTCGGCGGATCCATCGCGCAGACCCTGGCGCTCGGCGACGAGAAGGCCCGCGGTCTGCTGCTGCTCCACGGCACCTCGGACATGGCGGAGAACACGGCCGTGGACGAGCTGCCGGTCCAGTTGCACGTCGCCGACCCGGACCCGTTCGAGTCGGCGGACTGGCTCAACTCCTGGTACCTCCAGATGCGGCGGGCCGGCGCCGACGTGGAGATCTACCGCTACCCGGGCGCCGGCCACCTCTACACCGACCCCGAACTGCCGGACTACGACGAGGCGTCCGCCGAGCTGACCTGGCGCACCGCGCTCGGCTTCCTGGAGAGCCTCGACGACGCGGCGTAGAAACGCCGAACGGGCCGTCCGGGAGCGGGAGTCCGGACGGCCCGTCAGGCAGGTGACTCAGGGAGACGAGACCGGCTCAGCCCTTGAGGGCCTTGTCGATCGCGGCCGTGAAGGAGGCCGGGTCGGACGGCGCGTTGTCCGAGCCCTCGGCGGTGACCTTCTTGCCGTCCATCTTCAGGGTGGGCGTGCCCTGGACGCCGCTCTTGTTGAACTTGTCCGACATGACGAGCGCCCACTTGTCGTAGGTGCCGTCCTTCACCGCCTTGTCGAAGGCCGCGTTGCCCTTGAGCGCCGGAACGGTGTCCGCGATGTCGATCAGGTACTGGCGGTCCTTGAACTTGTCCTGCGTCTCCTCGGGGTGGAACTTCGCCGAGAAGAGCGCCGACTTGTACTCCAGGAACGCCTCGGGGCTGACGTTGAGGGCCGCGCCCAGCGCGCTCAGCGCGGTCTTGGAACCGGTGCCCGGGCTGCCGTTGTCGATGAACGTGGCGCCGATGAACTGGATCTTGTACTTGCCGGCGTCGATGTCCTTCTTGACGGTCGGGCCGACGGCCTGCTCGAACTGCGAGCAGATCGGGCAGCGCGGGTCCTCGTACATTTCGAGGGTCTTCTTCGCGTCGGGCTTGCCGATGACGACGGTCGTGCCGTCGTTGCCCGAGTTGGCGGGCTTCACCAGGGCCTTGTCCTTGGCGGCCTCCCACGCGCTGGGCTTCATGGCCTGCATGATCGCGTAGCCGGCGCCGCCCGCGACGGCGAGGACACCGACGACGGACACGGCCACGATGACCTGGCGACGGGTCTTGGCCCGCTTCGCCTCGCGCTCGCGCTCCGCTCGCAGCCGCTCGCGGGCGGCAGCCTTGTTGGCCTGGCTGTTGCGGGAACTCATGATCTTCTTCTCCGGATGGCAGAGGGAAACGACGGGGGACTGCGGTGCTCGGAGCTCAGACGGTGCCGAGCGACCGGCGGGGCGGTCCCCTTCGTGCCAGGGAGTGCACCAGGAGGCGGGTGGGCGAGGGGCCGGACCGGTGGTGCGCCGGGCGCGCGAGCGGGCCCGGGCGATCGGCGGCGGCCCGCACCACGGCGACGGCCACAAGCAGCGGCCGGAAGGCGAACGCGCCGACCGCGCGCAGCAGCCGGGCCAGCGCCGCCTCACCGCGGCGCAGCCACAGGGCGGCGAGCAGCCCGAGCGTCAGATGGGCGGCGAGCAGCAGCCAGGGCACGGCGGGCCCCGGGTGGGCCGGCATCGTCGCCGCGTCGGCCGGGCCGGACACCGCTCCCAGGGCTCCGCCGCCGCACAGCACGTCGAAGCCGACCGCGCGCAGGGCGCCCGCGACGGGACCCCCCGCCGGGCCGTAACAGACGTGCTGGCCCGTGGTGAACAAAGTGTCGGCGGCCAGTTCCAGCGGGACGAGGGCGCCCGCGATCGCCCAGAAGCCGCGCTCGCGGCCGGCCAGCGCGTACGCGATGACGAACACGGCGCCGGCCGCCGCCGACACCAGCGACAGGGGCAGCGGGACCCGCGAGAGCAGCACATGGGACGCGGCCGAGAGCGTCACGACGAGCGCCGTGAAAAGCGCCGCGCGTGCCGCCCTGAGCTGCGTCCCGGATATGTCCATCGCGGGTGAGTGTGCCATGTCCGGCTGTGAGCCGTGCCTGAGAGTTCGGTGAGACTACAGACCCGGGATCCGACCGTTACGGAACAGGTCGACGAAGATCTGGTGATCCGCCCTGGCCTGCGCCCCGTAGGAGTGCGCGAAGTCCACGAGCAGATCGCCGAAGCCCTCCTCGTCGGCGGCGATCGCCGCGTCGATGGCGCGCTCGGTGGAGAACGGCACGAGCTCGGAGTGGCCGCTCTCGTCGTCCGCCGCCGCGTGCATCGTGGCGGTGGCCCGGCCGAGGTCGGCGACGACCGCCGCGATCTCGTCGGGGTCGTCGATGTCCGACCAGTCCAGGTCCACCGCGTACGGCGAGACCTCGGCGACGAGCTGCCCCGCGCCGTCCAGTTCGGTCCAGCCGAGCCACGGGTCGGCGGCGGCCTGGAGCGCGCGCTGGGAGATCACCGTGCGGTGCCCCTCGTGCTCGAAGTAGCCGCGCACCGCCGGGTCCGTGATGTGCCGCGACACCGCAGGCGTCTGCGCCTGCTTGATGTAGATCACCACGTCGTTCTCCAGGGCGTCGCTGTGCCCCTCCAGGAGGATGTTGTACGAGGGCAGCCCCGCCGAGCCGATGCCGATGCCGCGCCGGCCCACGACGTCCTTGACGCGGTAGGAGTCCGGCCGCACCAGGCTCTCCTCGGGCAGCGTCTCCAGATAGCCGTCGAAGGCGGCGAGGACCTTGTAGCGGGTCGCCGCGTCCAGCTCGATCGAGCCGTCGCCCTCGGTGAACCGGCGCTCGTAGTCGCGGATCTCGGTCATCGAGTCGAGCAGCGCGAACCGGGTGCGGGCGCGGGCGTCGCGCAGCGCGCCGAGCAGCGGGCCCTCGGCGGTGTCCAGGGTGAACGGGGGCACCTCGTCATCCTTGGCGCCGGACGCCAGGGCGTGGATGCGCTCGCGGTAGGCGGTGGCGAACGTGCGCACCAGGGAGGTGATCTGCTCGTCGCCGAGTGCCTTGGTGTAGCCGATCAGCGCCAGCGAGGCGGCGAGCCGCTTCAGGTCCCAGGTGAAGGGGCCCACGTACGCCTCGTCGAAGTCGTTGACGTTGAAGATCAGGCGCCCGTTGGCGTCCATGTAGGTGCCGAAGTTCTCGGCGTGCAGATCGCCGTGGATCCATACCCGGCCGGTGCGCTCGTCCAGGTAGGGGCCGCCGTGCCGCTCCTTCTCCAGGTCGGCGTAGAACAGGCAGGCCGTGCCCCGGTAGAAGGCGAACGCGGAGGCCGCCATCTTGCGGAACTTGACCCGGAAAGCGGCCGGGTCGGCGGCCAGGAGCTCGCCGAACGCGGTCTCGAAAACGGCGAGTATCTCTTCGCCGCGCGTCTCAGCGCTGAGCTGCGGGACCGACATCGCTGGGTGCCTCCTGGTACGTACTGCCTGCGTCACGTTGGGACAGGGTGTGCCCCTTCCAACGCGCGACCGTACCCCGGAGTGCCCGCGGGCCGCCCCGCCGTCGCCTCTCGGCGAGGTGCTCGGCGCCGCGGTTCCCCCTCGACTGTCGGCGGGGCGACGTAGACTCCGAGGCTGTCCCCCCGCTCCACGAGACCCCCTTGCCGCTGGAGGCCCCAACCGTGACTGGCACGTCCAAGACACCGTTCACGCACCTTCACGTCCACACCCAGTACTCGCTGCTGGACGGTGCCGCGCGGCTCAAGGACATGTTCGAGGCCTGCAACGAGATGGGCATGACGCACATCGCCATGTCCGACCACGGCAACCTGCACGGGGCCTACGACTTCTTCCATTCCGCGAAGAAGGCGGGCGTCACGCCGATCATCGGGATCGAGGCGTACGTGGCCCCCGAGTCGCGGCGCAACAAGCGCAAGATCCAGTGGGGACAGCCGCACCAGAAGCGCGACGACGTGTCCGGTTCGGGTGGTTATACGCACAAGACGATCTGGGCGCACAACAAGACCGGCCTGCACAACCTGTTCCGGCTCTCCTCCGACGCGTACGCCGAGGGCTGGCTCCAGAAGTGGCCGCGGATGGACAAGGAGACGATCTCGCAGTGGTCCGAGGGGCTCATCGCCTCCACCGGCTGCCCCTCGGGCGAGGTCCAGACGCGGCTCAGACTCGGCCAGTTCGACGAGGCGATGCAGGCGGCCTCCGACTACAAGGACATCTTCGGCGAGGGCAAGTACTTCCTGGAGCTGATGGACCACGGCATCGAGATCGAACGCCGGGTCCGCGACGGCCTGTTGGAGATCGGCAAGAAGCTCGGCATCCCGCCGCTGGTCACCAACGACTCGCACTACACCTACGCCCACGAGGCGACCGCGCACGACGCGCTGCTGTGCATCCAGACCGGCAAGAACCTCTCGGACCCGGACCGCTTCCGCTTCGACGGCACCGGCTACTACCTCAAGTCCACCGACGAGATGTACGCCATCGACTCCTCGGACGCCTGGCAGGAGGGCTGCCGCAACACCCTCCTGGTCGCCGAACAGATCGACACGGCCGGCATGTTCGAGGCCAAGAACCTCATGCCGAAGTTCGAGATCCCCGAGGGCTACACGGAGGTCACCTGGTTCCAGGAGGAAGTCCGGGTCGGCATGGAGCGCCGCTACCCGGGTGGTGTCCCCGAGGACCGCCAGAAGCAGGCGGAGTACGAGATGGACATCATCATCCAGATGGGGTTCCCCGGGTACTTCCTGGTCGTCGCCGACTTCATCATGTGGGCCAAGAACAACGGCATCGCCGTCGGCCCCGGCCGAGGCTCCGCGGCCGGCTCGATCGTGGCGTACGCGATGGGCATCACCGACCTCGACCCGATCACGCACGGCCTGATCTTCGAGCGGTTCCTCAACCCCGAGCGCGTCTCCATGCCCGATGTCGACATCGACTTCGACGAGCGCAGGCGCGTCGAGGTGATCCGGTATGTGACGGAGAAGTACGGCTCCGACAAGGTCGCCATGATCGGCACCTACGGCAAGATCAAGGCGAAGAACGCCATCAAGGACTCCGCGCGCGTCCTCGGCTACCCGTATGCGATGGGCGACCGCCTCACCAAGGCGATGCCCGCCGACGTCCTGGGCAAGGGCATCGACCTCTCCGGCATCACCGACCCCAAGCACCCGCGCTACAGCGAGGCGGGCGAGATCCGGGGGATGTACGAGAACGAGCCGGACGTCAAGAAGGTCATCGACACCGCCAAGGGCGTCGAGGGCCTGGTCCGGCAGATGGGCGTGCACGCGGCCGGCGTCATCATGTCCAGCGAGCCGATCGTGGACCACGCGCCGATCTGGGTGCGGCACACCGACGGCGTCACCATCACGCAGTGGGACTATCCGCAGTGCGAGTCGCTCGGCCTGCTGAAGATGGACTTCCTGGGCCTGCGCAACCTGACCATCATGGACGACGCCGTCAAGATGGTGAAGGCCAACAAGGGCATCGACCTGGAGATGCTCTCGCTTCCGCTGGACGACCCCAAGACCTTCGAACTGCTCTGCCGCGGTGACACCCTCGGCGTCTTCCAGTTCGACGGCGGCCCGATGCGCTCGCTGCTGCGCCAGATGCAGCCCGACAACTTCGAGGACATTTCCGCCGTCTCGGCCCTGTACCGGCCGGGCCCGATGGGCATGAACTCGCACACGAACTACGCCGAGCGCAAGAACGGCCGCCAGGAGATCACTCCGATCCACCCGGAGCTGGAGGAGCCGCTCAAGGAGACCCTGGGCCTCACCTACGGCCTCATCGTGTACCAGGAGCAGGTGCAGAAGGCCGCCCAGATCGTCGCCGGGTACTCACTGGGCGAGGCCGACATCCTGCGCCGCGTGATGGGCAAGAAGAAGCCCGAGGAGCTGGCCAAGAACTTCGTCCTCTTCCAGGCCGGCGCCCGCAAGAACGGCTACTCGGACGCCGCGATCCAGGCGCTGTGGGACGTCCTGGTCCCGTTCGCCGGATACGCCTTCAACAAGGCGCACTCCTCCGCGTACGGCCTGGTCACCTACTGGACCGCGTATCTGAAGGCCAACTACCCGGCCGAGTACATGGCGGCGCTGCTCACCTCGGTGAAGGACGACAAGGACAAGTCGGCCATCTACCTCAACGAGTGCCGGCGCATGGGCATCAAGGTGCTGCCGCCCAACGTCAACGAGTCGGTGCACAACTTCGCCGCCCAGGGCGACGACGTGATCCTGTTCGGCCTGGAGGCCGTGCGCAACGTCGGTACCAACGTGGTGGATTCGATCATCCGCTCCCGCAAGGCGAAGGGGAAGTTCGCCTCCTTCCCCGACTACCTGGACAAGGTCGAGGCCGCCGCCTGCAACAAGCGCACCACGGAATCCCTCATCAAGGCGGGCGCCTTCGACACGATGGGCCACACCCGCAAGGGCCTGACCGCCCAGTTCGAGCCCATGATCGACAACGTGGTCCAGGTCAAGCGCAAGGAGGCCGAGGGACAGTTCGACCTCTTCGGAGGCATGGACGAGGGCAGCGACGAGCCGGGCTTCGGCCTGGACGTCGAGTTCGGCGACGTCGAATGGGAGAAGTCCTATCTGCTCGCCCAGGAGCGCGAGATGCTCGGCCTGTACGTCTCCGACCACCCGCTCTTCGGCCTGGAGCACGTGCTGTCCGACAAGGCGGACGCGGGCATCGGCCAGCTCACCGGCGGGGACTACTCGGACGGCTCGATCGTCACCATCGGCGGCATCATCTCGGGCCTCCAGCGCAAGATGACCAAGCAGGGCAACGCCTGGGCGATCGCCACCGTCGAGGACCTGGCGGGCTCCATCGAGTGCATGTTCTTCCCGGCGACCTACCAGCTCGTCTCGACACAGCTCGTCGAGGACGCGGTGGTGTTCGTCAAGGGACGGCTCGACAAGCGCGAGGACATCCCGCGCCTGGTCGCGATGGAGCTGATGGTCCCCGACCTGTCGTCCGCGGGCACCAACGCCCCGGTCGTCCTGACCATCCCCACCGTGAAGGTCACCCCGCCCATGGTCAGCAGGCTCGGCGAGATCCTGGGCCACCACCGGGGCAACACCGAGGTGCGGATCAAGCTCCAGGGCCCGCGCTCGACCACCGTGCTGCGGCTCGACCGGCACCGGGTCCAGCCCGATCCGGCCCTCTTCGGCGACCTGAAGGTGCTGCTCGGCCCGTCCTGCCTGGCCGGCTGAGCTCCGGCACCTCCCGCGCGGGGGAGACGGTACGAGAAAGGGGCGCACCCCGTCGGGTGCGCCCCTTCTTTCGCTCGCAATGACGGCTAGTTATGACCGAAGCGACGCTGGTGCTTACGCGCAACATCCGCCGGGCTGCCCTGGGCCTGTGCCTGGGGCATGGCCTGGGCCTCCATCGCGGAGGACTTCGCCTGCTGCTCGCCGCGCTCGGCGGCGCTGGAGCGGTCCTGCTGACTGTCCGACTTGCGGTTCTTGTTCTTGGCCATGGTGCTGCCTCCTGTGGGAACTCGGGGCCAGGGCCGCTGTCAGACTCACACACACGGACAAAGAGCGCATTTCGGATCATTACCGTGCGTGAGCGGGGTGTGACACCCCAATCCGCCACGCCGATGATCGAGTTCCGGTGCTCAACCCCCGCACGGTCGGGCAGACTCGAAGGAAACCCGAATCCCGTTCGGTGATCTCCCGATTTCCCGCTCCTGATTTCTTATGTCTTCGGCTTTTCCGTTCCCGAAAGAGGGTGGAACGCATGGACCGCTGCGTCGTCCTGGTGGATGCCGGCTACCTACTCGGTGCCGCCGCGAGTCTGCTCGCCGGAGAACCGGCCCGTTCCCGCATCACCGTCGACCACGCCGCCCTGATCCAGGGGCTCCGCGAGCGCGCCGAGGCCGACACCCAGCAACCGCTCCTGCGTATCTACTGGTTCGACGGCGCGCCCGACCGGGTGCCCCAGCCCGAGCACCGCCGGCTGCGCGTGATGCCCAGAGTGACGGTCCGCCTGGGTGCCCTGACCCGCAGCGACGGCCGCTGGGCACAGAAGGGCGTGGACGCGGCGATGCACGCCGAGCTGACCGAACTCGCCCGCAACCGGGCCTGTTCGGACGTGGTCCTGGTGACCGGCGACGGCGATCTGCTGCCGGGTCTGATGTCCGCCAAGGAACACGGCGTCGCCGTCCACCTCTGGGCGGTGCAGGCCGCCGACGGCGACTACAACCAGTCCGAGGACCTCGTCGCCGAGGCCGACGAGCGCCGGGTGCTCGACCGGGCCTGGATCACCCAGGCCGTCCGCGCCCGCGACCTCACCGGCATCTGCGCCCCCGCCCCGGCCCCCCGCCCCGAGATCGCCGCGATCCTCTCCGCGCCGCTGCCCGAATCGGCGCTCGCCGCCTCCGCCGAACGCGCCGCCGAAGCCCAGGCCGCCGCCGCGCGCAACGGCACCGCGGCGGCGCCCGAGGCCCCCGGCGAGAACGGCGCCTCCGTGCCCGCCCCGGGCGGCGCCAAGGGCGTGCCGACCCCGAAGGACCTCGCCTCCCTGCGCGGCCCCGGAAGCACCCCGGCCGCCGCGTCCGTGCCCGCCTCGGCCACCCTGCGCTGGTCCTCCGACAAGGGCTGGGTGGAGCGGCCCGGCTCCGCGCTCGGCGAATCCCCCGAGACCGCCTCGCTGCCCACCCTGGCCCAGCTCACCAGCGCCGAGCAGCGCTGGGCGGACCGCGAGGAGGACATCACCACGGTCGGCGGGGACCCCTACGAAGTGGGCCAGGTCTTCGCGCGGCGCTGGATGGAACGCCTCCCCGAGCCCTCGCACGTACAGAAGCTGTCCACGATGTACCCGCGCATCCCGCACCGCATCGACGGTGAACTCCTGCGCTACGCCGCCCGGTTCGGCCTCCTGGCGCACAAGGACGACCAGATCGACGAGCACGACCGGTACGCGATCCGGGCCGGCTTCTGGCGCGAGATCGACGTACGGGCCGCCGCCGAGCGCCAGCCCGCCGGCGAGTAGCGCGGCCGTCGCGGGGCGGCGCGGGCCGAGCGCTAAGCCGCCCCCGGGACCGGACGGGTCCCCGGACCCCTTAGGCTCGTTCCCCGTGAGTACCGGCACAGCAGCGGCCCGGGCCGACACCGTTTGCGCGGTGCGGGGCCTGGTCAAGACGTACCCCGCGACCAGGGGCCGACGAGGTGCGCCCGGTACGCCCGAGGTCCGCGCCACCGACGGGATCAGCCTGGAGGTGCGGCGCGGCGAGATCTTCGGCCTGCTCGGCCCCAACGGCGCCGGCAAGTCCACCCTCGTACGCCAGCTCACCGGGCTGATGCGGCCCGACTCCGGCTCCGTCGAGGTGCTCGGACACGACCTGGTGCGCCACCCCGAACGCGCGGCCCGCCTCATCGCCCACCTCGGCCAGGAGTCCACCGCGCTCGACGAGCTCACCGTCGCGCTGGCCGCCGAGACCACCGGCCGGCTGCGCGGACTCACCCTGCGCGAAGCCCGCGCCGAACGCGACGCCGTACTGGCCGAACTCGGCCTCGACGACATCGCCGGACGGCCGCTCAAGAAGCTCTCGGGCGGCCAGCGCCGACTGGCCTGTGTCGCCGCCGCCCTGGTCGGTGAGCGGCCCGTCCTCGTCCTGGACGAACCCACCACCGGCATGGACCCGGTCGCCCGGCGCGCCGTGTGGGCGGCCGTCGACCGGCGCCGGGCCGAACGCGGCGCGACCGTGCTCCTCGTCACCCACAACGTCATCGAGGCCGAGACCGTCCTCGACCGGGTCGCCGTGATCGAGCGCGGCCGCGTCATCGCCTGCGACACCCCCGCCGGGCTCAAGGCGCGGGTCGCCGACGAGGTGCGGGTCGAGCTGGTGTGGCGCGACCGCGCTCCCGTCGAGGTCCCCGAGGTCGCGGCGCTGCGCGCGTCGGCCCAGGAGTCGGGGCGGCGCTGGACGCTGCGGCTCAGCCCCGAGCGGGCCAGGGCCGCCGTCGCCACCGTCACCGGCGGCCCCGCCTTCGCGGCCCTCGACGACTTCACCCTGGCCACGCCGAGCCTGGAAGACGTCTACCTCGCCCTCGGCGGCCGCACGGAAGGGCTGGTGAAGGCGTGAGCGCCATTCCTGTGGAGAGCGGCATGGAAGCCGTGGCCGAGCGGGCCCCGGCCGGTGCCACCCAGCACTTTGACGCCCCGCTCGCCGCCCCGCTGGCCCCCCGGGCCCGGCTGCTGCCCGCGCTCGCCGCCGTCTACCGGGCCCAGCTCTCGCGGGCCCGGGTCGCCCGGATCCCGCTGCTCTTCGTCGCCACGTTCCAGTCCGTCGGCATCATGATCCTCATGCGCGGGGTGGTGGACGGCGGGAGCGAGGCCCGCTCGGTGGTCGCCGGATCGAGCGTGCTCGTCGTCGCCTTCGTCGCGCTCAATCTGCTCGCCCAGTACTTCGGCCAGCTACGGGCCGGCGGCGGCCTCGACCACTACGCGACGCTGCCCGTGCCGGCGGCGTCGGTGGTGCTCGGCACGGCCGCCGCGTACGCCTCCTTCACCGTGCCGGGCACCGCCGTCACCGCCGTCTTCGGCTGCGTCCTGTTCGGGCTTCCGATGGGGCACCTGTGGATCCTGGCGGCGGTGATCCCGCTCGCCGGGGCCGCCCTTTCCGGGCTCGGCGCGGCCCTCGGGCTGCTCGCGCCCCGCCAGGAACTCGCCACCCTCTTCGGCCAGTTGGGGATGTCGGCGGCGCTGCTGCTCGGAGTGCTGCCGGCCGGCCGGATGCCGGGGCCCATCGCCTACGCCCGTGATCTGCTGCCCTCCACCTACGGCGTGGAGGCCCTGGCGCGGAGCTTCGACACCCACCCCGACTGGGCTCTGGTCGGCCTCGACCTCGGGGTCTGCGCAGCCGTCGGCGTCGTCTCCCTCGCCGTGGCGGCGTGGGCCTACCGCCGGGCGGCGGTCCGGTGAGGCAGCCGCAGGACACGCCTGGCACGATGTCAGGGTGACCGCACCTCTGACACCGCCCCATCAGCAGCCACCGGGCGACGACCCGTGGCAGACGCACGCCGCGGGTTCGCACCCCGCAGCCGTCGAGGAGGCGGCCGCCATGAAGAAGGAACTGCGGGACGCGGTGATCATCGCCGCCGCGGTGACGGTGGCCGGGGTGGCGCTGGGGCTGCTGTGGCTGTGGCTGGCACCCCGGGTGCCGTTGATCGCCGACGACAAGGCCGTCTTCCTCAAGGACACCGAGGGGGAGGAGGCGATCGGCGGTGACGGAACGTTCATCTTGCTGGCGCTCGGACTCGGCGTGCTGAGCGCAGCCGCGGTCTTCCTGTTCCGCAGGAACGGCGGCATCGCCCCGGTGGTCGCGCTCGCGGTCGGCGCGCTCCTCGCCTCCGTACTCGCCTGGCGCCTGGGCATCTGGCTGGGCCCCAACCAGGACGTGGTGGCCGCGGCCAAGGCGGCCGGACAGGGCGTCACCTTCGACGCACCGCTGAAACTCGACGCCAAGGGCGCGCTGCTGGCCTGGCCGGTCGCCGCCATGGCCGTCCATCTGGGCCTCACGGCCCTGTTCGGGCCCCGGGACCCGGATCCGGTGTGGCAGGTGCCGCCGCTGGACCCGGGCCTGGGAAAGCCGGACTCGGCCGGCCACTGACGACCGTGCTCAGGCCGGGCGCCTTCCGTGGTTGGCCTGGCCCTTTCTGACGCGCCACTTGCGCTTGCGGGTCCGCTTCGACATGGGCGTACCTCCCGTCCTCGGGGTCTAGTCGAGGACGGGGCCCGCGTCGAGCCCCCGCGAAGGTTCCGATGGGCTCCAGTGGGCTCCGGTGGGCTCCGGTGGCGACAATCCGCCGGGCTCCCGCCCCCCGCGCTAGCTCCGTCCGATGGGGGCGAGCAGCGCCCCGGTGAGGGCCGCGAGATCCCCGGGGGACAGCTCGACCTCCAGGCCGCGCCGGCCCGCCGAGACGCAGATCGTGGCGTGCGCCGAGGCCGAGTCGTCCAGGACCGTACGCAGCCGCTTGCGCTGGCCGAGGGGCGAGATGCCGCCCCGCACATAGCCGGTGGTCCGCTCGGCGGCCGCCGGGTCGGCCATCGTGGCCCGCTTGCCGCCGACCGCCGAGGCCAGCGCCTTGAGGTCGAGCGATCCGGCCACCGGGACCACGGCCACCGTCAGCTCGCCGTCCACGTCGGCGACCAGGGTCTTGAACACCCGCTCCGCGCTCACCCCCAGCGCCTGCGCCGCCTCCTCGCCGTAGGAGGCGGAGGCGGGGTCGTGCGCGTAGGCGTGCACGGTGAAGGCGGTGCCGGCCGCGGTCAGGGCCACCGTCGCCGGGGTGCCCCCGCTCTGCTGCTTCTTCTTGGCCAAGTCGGCCCTCCGGTCGGTCGGTTGGGCCCTGGGTCAGTTGGGACTGGTGGGCGTGCGGGTCAGGTCCACCGCGGGCAGCGACGGCAGATGGCGGATGACGGCGGTCTCCGCGCGCAGCAGGTGCAGCTCCTCGCGCAGCCGCGTCGCCGTGTCCGGGGCCTGGAGCAGACGCTGTTTGGCCGGGACGTCCAGGACGGCGGCCGCCGCGACCAGATAGGACACGACGGAGGGCTCGTCGGGGAGGTCGGCGGTGCCGGCCAGGGAGCGTTCCCGGGCGCCCGCGAGCCGCTTCTGGTACGCGCGGAAGGCGCGCAGCACGCCCTCGGCGAGCGCGCCCGCCTCCTCGCCCGGCTCCTCGGGGAGCTCCTCGACCTCGGCGGTCAGATACGGCCCGCTCGCGTCGACCGACAGGATGCGGATGCGGGTGGTGCCGGTGGCCAGGACCTCGAAGCTGCCGTCCGAGCGCTCCCGGATCGTGGCGGCGTCCGCGACGCAGCCCACCCGGTGGAAGGCCTGGATCGGGTCGGCGCCGAAGCCGGCCGCGGGCCCCTTCTCGGGCTGGGCGGTCTGGTCGGGCAGTCCGGGGGCGGTCGGCGCCACCTCCCGCCCGTCCCGGATCGCCACGACGGCGAAACGGCGCGGCTCGTCGCCGGCCTCACCCTCGGAGCCCAAGGAGCCGGATGCGTCGGTGCCCGTCTTCAGCAGATCGCGCATCATGGCGCGATAACGCTCCTCGAAGATGTTCAGCGGCAGGACGAGGCCGGGGAACAGAACCGAGTTGAGCGGGAAGAGTGGTAGGCGTGCGGTGGTCACAACGCTCAAGCGTAATGGCCGCCGGAGCGAGCTCGTCCTGGCTTCTGGCGCTCCCGCCCCCAGGGCGTGCTCCCGGCGACCTCGCAGCGCACGAACTCGCGCAGTTCCAGGAACTGGCCCAGCGGATCGGCGGCCAGATGCAGCCAGGGAAAGGACGTGGCGTACGGCCCGATGCGCCGGAACTCCTCCAGCGTCTCCGGCCAGCGTCTGCGCACCACGAGGACGTAGGCGAGCAGGTTGCGGACCTCGGCCGGCCAGGGGTCGCCGGGCTCGTAGGCGGCGGACACCTCGATGCCGAGATCGGCCGCCGCGTCGATCCGCTCGTACGGGATGCTGTGGCCGCCCCCGCCCGCCAGATAGGCGAAGGCCGCGCGGGCCGGCAGGGCGCGGATCAGCGAGCCCGGCAGGGAGTCCTCGGCGGCCCGCTCGGCGAAGTCGAAGCACTCGCGGTGCGAGCCGTACCACTGGGCGGAGAGGTACTGGAGCGCCGCCACATGGCAGCCGTAGTGGTGCGAGGAGCGGTGTATGGCCTCGCCCCACAGTTCCTCGAAGACGGTGTGCGGCGCATGGGTGCCGCGGGCGTGGTCCAGGGCGATCCGCCAGGGCACCGGATCGTTCGGCTCGCCCTCGGCCGCCGAGAGGATCAGCGGGGCCACCTCGCGCAGCCGCTCGGCCCGCGCGGGCGAACCCCAGGCCCGCACGATCGCCAGCTCCGCCTTGACCAGCAGCGCGTCCGGGTCGCGGGGCGCGTCGGCCAGCCAGCGGGCGAGCCACTCGGGCCTGCTGACCGCGAAGGCGGCGAGCCGGACCGTGTAGCGGTCGCGGTTCTCCCACTCGGCCAGCTCGCGGGTGGCGGCGAGGAGGTGCGCCGCCGCCTCGTACTCGCCGAGCGCGGCCGCGACGAGCGCGGGGGCGAGCCGGGCGTCGGGGGCGTCGAGCAGCACGTCCCGGCCGTCGGGCAGACCCGGAGCGGGGACCAGCGGGGGCCTTCCGTGCTCGACCGGAGCCGAGAGTCTGGGGAAGTGCCTGGCCCGCCGGGCTGTGCGGATCAGCGCGGATACGAATGTCATGGTGTGGACCATTGAAATCCGCAGGTGAGGACCGCGCCAGAGGGCCGCTGTGAAGCTTCTGTATCGGTGGTGAGGGTTGTACGGGCCGGGGTCAAGGCCCGGCAAATTCGCCCGTACCGGGCTCCGCGGGGGACCGGTGAAGACCTCGGGCAGGGCCGGCGAAAACCCTGCGGCCGACGCCCTGGGTCCCCTCCGTCCGCCCTCGCCCTCACCCCCTGCGCAGCAGTCGTGACGCGCCCGCCGCCACGGTCGTGGCCAGGATCCAGCCCAGCATGATCAGCAGGGCCGCCGCCCACTGCCAGGGCCCGGAGAGCTTCCAGTAGCCGTCCTGGCCCAGGTTGACCACCGGAATGAGGAGGTCGAGCGAGTAGAGCGCCGCGTTCCAGTCGGGGTGCTCGTCGGCCTTGATCGGCCGGGGGTCGTAGTGCGAGAACGCGAGGGTGCCGGCCGCCCACAGGATCGCCATCCACAGCGCGGCCCGGCCGGGCCGGTAGCCGTAGGCCACCGTCAGGTCCTGGAGCACCCCCCACGCCTTCGCGGCCAGCGGCAGCGTCTCGCGCCGCCTGCGCTGCTTGGCCAGCAGAACCGCCCGGGCGTCCGCGTCCTCACCGCAGCCGCGCAGCACCGCGGCGAGCCGCTCATACGGCTCGGGCGCGTACTCGGGCGTCGCCGCCGTCACCCACTCCAGCCGCTCGGCCAGCGTGAACGGGCCGATGGGGATGAGGTTCTCGTAGGTGAAGCCGTTCATCGTGAGATGGCCGGGCCCGGGCCAGCTGTCCGCCATGTCGACCAGGTTGACCACCCGGGCCCCGGACAGCACGACCTTGCCGCGCTCGGGGTGCTGCCCGGTGAAGCGCAGCTCCGGTGCCTGGATGCGGCGCAGCGACAGCTCCTGGGTGTCGGTCATCACGACGCGGGACTGGGCCAGGTCCACGGCGTCCCCGAACCGCCCGTCGTCCAGGCGCAGCCCGCCCTGGCATTCGAACGGCTGGATAAGGGTGCCCCGCACGGGCGTGTTGGTGTAGTTCGTCCCGTACGGCGGGGTGGTGCCCGCCTGGTTGCCGCTCGGATAGACGGCCGCCGAGGTCAGATACAGGGTGCGCTCCACGGTCAACTGCGGTGCGTTGAGGGCACGTTGGCCGTCCGGGTTGATCAGTCGGCTGCCGCGCAGGCTCAGGGTCACGCCGACCTTCGCGGCGCGCAGGCTCAGCTCCCCGTACGACTCGATCAGATCGGCCTGGAGGTCCTGGGCGACCGAGAGCCCGTCGGCCGCGATCGAGCGGCCGTTGCGGTCGCCGTGCACCACGACCTGGCTGAGCAGGAGGTCGGTGCCGATGTGCGCGTCGGTCAGCCGGATGCCGCCGGCGACCCGGCAGCGCGGCAGGTGCAGATCGCCCTCGGTGGTCAGGCGGGCCGCCTCCAGGCGTGGGATCGCGCAGCTCACCATGCGCACGGTGGTGAAGTGGGCCTCGGGGAGCAGGACCTCGTTCTCGAACCGGCAGTTGTTCAGCTCGACGTACGGGGTGATCGTGCCGCCGGACAGGTTGAGGATGCCGGTGATCTGCACCCCGTTCAGCTTCAGCGCGGCGACCCGGCCGGGCAGCGCGGGCGGCCCGCTCAGCAGGAGCAGCGCCACCACCCTGGCCCGCACGCTGCGCCCGGGCCCCCAGGGGCGCGCCGCGAACGGATCGTCGCGTACCGGATTGCGGGTGCGCAGATCGTAGGTACTGCCGTTGCGGAACGCCTGCCACATCCCCAGCTCCGCCGGACTGAGCCAGTCCGGAGCCTCACCCGGATCGGGCGCCTCGGTCAATGCCGTCCCCCTCGCCGTCCACCCTGACAGGAGGAACGCTAGTGGTCATGGGTGACAGCGGGTGAGGTCCGTGGCGCGTATCAGCCACTGATACAGGCGTCCAGTGCCGCGGAGCCGTCTGAGAGAATTGGATACGTGATCTCCCGAATCGACCTGCGCGGCGACACCCTCCCCGAGGGTGGAGCCCTGCGCGACCTGCTGCCCCGTGCCGAGTTCGACGTGGAAGCCGCCCTGGAGAAGGTGCGGCCCATCTGCGAGGACGTGCATCATCGCGGCACGGCGGCGCTGATCGAGTACGCGGAGAAGTTCGACGGCGTGAAGCTGGAGCGGGTCCGGGTGCCCGCCGAGGCCCTCAAGGACGCCCTGGAACAGCTCGACCCGCAGGTCAGGGCCGCTCTGGAGGAGTCGATCCGGCGCGCCAGGATCGTCCACCGCGCCCAGCGCCGCACCGCCCACACCACCCAGGTCGTGCCCGGCGGCACCGTCACCGAGAAGTGGGTGCCGGTCGATCGGGTGGGCCTGTACGCACCGGGCGGCCGCTCGGTGTACCCGTCCTCCGTGATCATGAACGTGGTCCCGGCGCAGGAGGCGGGCGTTGGCTCGATCGCGCTGGCCTCCCCGCCGCAGGCGGACTTCGGCGGCCTTCCGCACCCCACGATCCTCGCGGCCTGCGCGCTGCTCGGCGTCGACGAGGTGTACGCGGTGGGCGGCGCCCAGGCCGTCGCGATGTTCGCGTACGGCACCACGGGCCCCGACGGATGTGCACCCGCGAACATGGTGACCGGCCCCGGCAACGTCTGGGTCGCCGCCGCCAAGCGCTACTTCACGGGCCGCATCGGCATCGACACCGAGGCCGGCCCGACCGAGATCGCGGTCCTCGCCGACGACACCGCCGACCCGGTGCACGTCGCCGCCGACCTGATCAGCCAGGCCGAACACGACCCGCTCGCGGCCGCCGTCCTGGTCACCGACTCCCTCGCGCTCGCCGAGGCGGTCGAGAAGGAGCTGGCGCCGCAGGTCGCGGCGACCAAGCACATCGAGGACCGGATCAAGCCGGCGCTGGCCGGGCGCCAGTCCGCGATCGTCCTGGTCGACTCCCTGGAGGACGGCCTCAAGGTCGTCGACGCGTACGGCGCCGAGCACCTGGAGATCCAGACCGCCGACGCCGCGGCCGTCGCCGACCGGGTCCGCAACGCGGGCGCGATCTTCGTCGGGCCCTGGTCCCCGGTCTCGCTCGGCGACTACTGCGCGGGCTCCAACCACGTGCTGCCCACCGGCGGCTGCGCCTGCCACTCCTCGGGCCTGTCCGTGCAGTCCTTCCTGCGCGGCATCCACATCGTCGACTACACGCGCGACGCGCTCGCCGAGGTCACCCACCACGTGGTGACGCTGGCCGAGGCCGAGGACCTGCCGGCGCACGGAGCGGCCCTGAAGGCGCGCTTCTCCTGGAAGGTGCCGAGCGCATGACGGGCATCGACGACCTCCCCGTCCGGGACGAGCTGCGCGGCAAGTCCCCTTACGGAGCGCCCCAGTTGGACACCCCCGTCCAGCTGAACACCAACGAGAACCCGTACCCGCTGCCCGAGCCGCTCGTCGAGCGGATCGCCGAGCGGGTCCGCGCCGCGGCCAGGAACCTCAACCGCTACCCGGACCGCGACGCGGTCGAGCTGCGCACCGAGCTGGCCCGCTACCTCACCCGCACCGGCAAGCACCCGGTCGCCGTCGAGAACGTGTGGGCCGCCAACGGCTCCAACGAGGTCCTCCAGCAGCTGCTCCAGACCTTCGGCGGGCCCGGCCGCACCGCGATCGGCTTCGAGCCCTCGTACTCGATGCACTCCCTGATCGCCCGCGGCACCGGCACCGGCTGGATCTCCGGGCCGCGCCACGAGGACTTCACCATCGACCTCGCGGCGGCCGAGCGGGCCATCGCCGAGCACGCCCCGGACGTCGTCTTCATCACCTCGCCCAACAACCCCACCGGCACCGCGGTCGCCGCCGAGACGGTCCTCGCGCTGTACGAGGCGGCCCAGGCGGCGAAGCCGTCGATGGTGGTCGTGGACGAGGCGTACGTCGAGTTCAGCCACCGCGACTCGCTGCTCCCGCTCATCGAGGGCCGGCCGAACCTGGTCGTCTCGCGCACCATGTCCAAGGCCTTCGGCGCGGCCGGGCTGCGTCTTGGCTATCTCGCCGCGCACCCCGCGGTGGTCGACGCCGTCCAGCTGGTGCGCCTTCCCTACCACCTGTCGGCCGTCACCCAGGCGACCGCGCTCGCGGCCCTGGAGCACACCGACACGCTGCTCGGCTATGTCGAGCAGCTCAAGACCGAGCGGGACCGGCTGGTCACCGAGCTGCGCGGACTCGGCTACGAGGTGACCGAGTCGGACGCCAACTTCGTCCAGTTCGGCCGCTTCGACGACAGCCACGCCGTCTGGCAGCGGATCCTCGACCGGGGCGTCCTCGTCCGGGACAACGGCGTACCGGGATGGCTGCGGGTCACCGCCGGCACCCCGGCCGAGAACGACGCGTTCCTCGACGCGGTCCGTCAACTCAAGAAGGAGCAGAGCGCATGAGCCGCGTTGGCAGGGTGGAACGCACCACCAAGGAGACGTCCGTCCTCGTCGAGATCGACCTCGACGGCAGCGGAAAGGTCGATGTCGCGACCGGGGTCGGCTTCTACGACCACATGCTCGACCAGCTCGGCCGCCACGGCCTGTTCGACCTCACGGTCAAGACCGACGGCGATCTGCACATCGACACCCACCACACCATCGAGGACACCGCGCTCGCGCTCGGCGCCGCCTTCAGGCAGGCGCTCGGCGACAAGGTCGGCATCTACCGCTTCGGCAACTGCACCGTCCCGCTGGACGAGTCGCTCGCCCAGGTGACCGTCGACCTGTCGGGCCGCCCCTACCTGGTGCACACCGAGCCCGAGAACATGGCGCCGATGATCGGCGCGTACGACACGACGATGACCCGGCACATCTTCGAGTCCTTCGTCGCCCAGGCGCAGGTCGCCCTGCACATCCACGTACCGTACGGGCGCAACGCGCACCACATCGTGGAGTGCCAGTTCAAGGCGCTCGCCCGGGCGCTGCGCTACGCCAGTGAGCGTGACCCGCGCGCCGCCGGAATCCTTCCTTCCACCAAGGGTGCCCTGTAAGCATGAACGGTCTCAACACCATCCTGATCGTGCTCGGCCTCTTCCTGATCGGCGGAATCATCTCCTTCGTCAAGCAGGGGATGCCCAAGAGCCTGATCGTGCTCCTGTCCATCGGCGCCGTGATGTGCCTGGCCGCGGGCATCCTGCGACTGGACGTGTGGTCATGAGCGCACCCGCCAAGAAGGTCGTCGTCTTCGACTACGGGTTCGGCAACGTCCGCTCCGCCGAGCGGGCCCTGGCCCATGTCGGCGCGGACGTGGAGATCACCCGCGACTACGACCGGGCGATGAACGCCGACGGGCTGCTCGTGCCCGGTGTCGGCGCCTTCTCCGCCTGCATGAAGGGTCTTCGCGACGCCCGCGGCGACTGGATCGTGGGGCGCCGGCTCTCCGGCGGCCGCCCGGTCATGGGCATCTGCGTCGGCATGCAGATCCTCTTCGAGCGCGGCATCGAGCACGGCGTGGAGACCGAGGGCCTCGACGAGTGGCCCGGCGTGGTCGAGCCGCTGAAGGCGCCGATCGTGCCGCACATGGGCTGGAACACCGTGCGGGCGCCCGAGGACAGCGAACTGTTCGCCGGTCTGGACGCCGACGCCCGCTTCTACTTCGTGCACTCCTACGCCGTGCGCGAGTGGAGCCTCGAAGTGACCAACCCCAAGATCCGTGCCCCCAGGGTCGGTTGGGCCACCCACGGCGAGCCGTTCGTCGCCGCGGTGGAGAACGGCGCCCTGTGGGCCACCCAGTTCCACCCCGAGAAGTCCGGCGACGCCGGAGCCCAGCTGCTCACCAACTGGATCGGAACCCTGTGATGGCCCCCACGCTCGAACTGCTCCCCGCCGTCGACGTCCGCGACGGCCAGGCCGTACGCCTCGTCCACGGCGAGTCAGGCTCCGAGACCTCCTACGGCTCGCCCCTCCAGGCGGCGCTCGCCTGGCAGCGCTCCGGCGCCGAGTGGCTGCACCTGGTCGACCTGGACGCGGCCTTCGGCACCGGCGACAACCGCGCGCTGATCGCCGAGGTCGCCGGGAGCCTCGCGGGTGACGGCATCAAGGTCGAGCTGTCCGGCGGCATCCGCGACGACGCCACCCTGGAGGCGGCCCTCGCCACCGGCTGCACCCGCGTCAACCTCGGCACCGCCGCCCTGGAGACCCCCCAGTGGGTCGCCAAGGTCATCGCCGAGTACGGCGACAAGATCGCGGTCGGCCTGGACGTGCGCGGCACCACGCTGCGCGGCCGGGGCTGGACCCGCGACGGCGGCGACCTGTACGAGACGCTGGCGCGCCTGGACTCCGAGGGCTGTGCGCGGTACGTCGTCACCGACATCGCCAAGGACGGCACGCTGACCGGCCCCAACCTGGAGCTCCTGAAGAACGTCTGCGCGGCCACCGACCGGCCGGTCGTCGCCTCGGGCGGTGTCTCCTCGCTCGACGACCTGCGGGCCATCTCCGCACTCGTCCCGCTGGGCGTCGAGGGCGCCATCGTCGGCAAGGCCCTGTACGCGAAGGCCTTCACGCTCGAAGAGGCACTCAAGGCGGTGGCGGCATGAGCGAGACGCGCAAGGTCTCCTCGGGCGGCGCCTGGGAGGACCGCTTCGGCTACTCCCGCGCCGTGGAACTCCCCAACGGCCTTGTCCTGGTGTCCGGTTGTACGTCGACGGTCAAGGGCCGCATCGACGAGGGCGGCCCCTACGAGCAGACGGTCACCGCGTTCGGCGTCGCCATCGAGGCGCTGGAGTCCCTGGGGCTCGGGCGCCAGGACGTGGTGCGCACCCGTATGTACCTCACCCACGCCCGCGATGTCGAGGATGTGGGCCGCGCCCACAAGGAGCTCTTCGACGATGTGCGCCCGGCCGCGACGATGCTGATCGTGTCGGGCTTCGTCGACCCGAGCCTGGTCGTCGAGGTCGAGGTCGAGGCGTACCGGGGAGGTGCGCGGGCATGACCCTCGCGGTACGCGTGATCCCCTGCCTGGACGTGGACAACGGACGGGTCGTCAAGGGCGTCAACTTCCAGAACCTGCGCGACGCCGGCGACCCGGTGGAGATGGCCAAGCTGTACGACGCCGAGGGCGCGGACGAGCTGACGTTCCTCGACATCACCGCCTCGTCCGGCAACCGCGAGACCACGTACGACGTGGTGCGCCGCACCGCCGAGCAGGTCTTCATCCCGCTCACCGTCGGTGGCGGCGTCCGCAGCGCCGACGACGTCGACAAGCTGCTGCGGGCCGGCGCGGACAAGGTCGGCGTGAACACCGCCGCCATCGCCCGGCCCGAGCTGATCCGCGAGATCGCCGAGCGCTTCGGGCGCCAGGTGCTCGTCCTGTCCGTGGACGCCCGCCGCACGAAGGCCGGCACCTTCGAGGTGACGACCCACGGCGGTCGCCGGGGCACCGGGATCGACGCGGTCGAATGGGCGCACCGCGCCGCGGAGTTGGGGGCGGGGGAGATCCTGCTCAACTCCATGGACGCGGACGGCACCAAGGACGGCTACGACACGGAGATGATCGCGGCGGTCCGCCGCCATGTCACCGTGCCGGTGATCGCCTCGGGCGGCGCGGGCCGCCTGGAGGACTTCCCTCCGGCGATCGCGGCGGGCGCGGACGCGGTCCTCGCCGCCTCGGTGTTCCACTTCGGCGACCTGCGCATCGCGGAGGTCAAGCAGACCCTGCGCGAAGCGGGCCACCCGGTCCGCTGACCGCCGAGGAGGGCCCGGGGGTGCGCCCCCGGGCCCTTTTTCGTCCCCGGATGCGCAGCATTAGTTGCACAACTTTTATTGCGCAAGTTTCCTTTCTCATCTAGCGTGGCGCGTATGGCACCCCAGGGAAACCGCAGGATCACGGATGTCGCCACGCTCAAGGCGTTCGGCCATCCCCTGCGTATGAAGCTCTACCGCGCGCTGTACATCGCCCGCACCGCCACCGCCTCCCAGCTCGCCGACCAGGTCGACGAGGCGGTCTCACTGGTCAGCTACCACCTGCGCAAACTCGCCGACCACGGCCTCATCGAAGAGGCCGAGGGCCAGGGCACGGACGGGCGGGAGCGGTGGTGGCGGCCCGCCTCGGACGGCATCAGCTACCGCCACGAGGACTTCAACGACGCCCCCGAGCGGGTGGCCGCGCACACCTCCGTCACCCGCCTCCTCGTGGAACAGCGGATGGAGCTCTACCGGAGCTTCCTCGACCAGATGGCCGCCTGGAGCGCCGAGTGGACCGGCGCCGCCTTCGGCAGCGAGTACGCGGTGCGGCTGACCCCCGCCGAGGTGCGCGAGATGGAGGCCGAACTCGACGCCGTGCTCGGCAGGTTCAAGGAGCGGGGCGAGGCCGCGGCCACGGCCGGCGACACCGAGGGCCGCGAGAACGTGGCGGTCCACCTGTACGGCTTCCCCTTCCGCGTCTGAGAGGCCCCGTCATGTCCCTGACCACCCGCATACCGCCGGCCCCGGCGCGCCCCGCCCACCGCGACGCCAACGTCCTGCGCTGGCTCGCCGCGTACACCTTCTCGCTCGTCGGCGACAGCGTGTACTACATGGCGCTGGCCTGGGCCGCGGCCCGCTCCGGGAGCGCCGGGCAGGCCGGTCTCGTGCTCGCGGTTGGCGCCGTGCCGAGGGCACTGCTCATGCTCGGCGGGGGAGTGGTCGCCGACCGGTTCGGACCGCGCCGGGTCGTCATCGGCAGCGACGCCGCCCGCAGCGTGATCATCCTGGGCATGGCGGCCGTGCTGCTCGTCACCGG
Source organism: Streptomyces sp. ASQP_92 (assembly GCF_025399895.1). GTDB lineage: Bacteria > Actinomycetota > Actinomycetes > Streptomycetales > Streptomycetaceae > Streptomyces. The sequence goes on from NZ_JAODUA010000001.1 coordinate 1,095,030, forward strand.
CCCCCAGCTGTGGCTGCTGATCGTGCTCGCCCTGGTCTTCGGCGCGGTGGACGCGGTCCTGCTGCCCGCGCTCGGCGCACTGCCGCCCAGGATCACCGGGCCCGGCGAACTCGCCCGGGTCCAGGGCCTCAAGGGCCTCTCCGCCCGCGTCGCCAACATCACCGGCGCCCCGCTCGGCGGCCTCGCCGTCGCGCTCGGCGGCACCGCCGCCACCTTCGCCGTGGCGGGCACCCTGTTCGCGGCCTCGACCGCGCTGCTCGTACGGGTCCGCATCGCCCGGCTCGACGACGAGGCGCCGCGCACCGCGCAGCCCCCGCTGCGCGACCTCGCCGCCGGGCTGCGCTACATCCGCCGCCACCGGCTGCTCGCCCCCCTGATGCTGGTCATCGCCATCGGCGAACTGGGCTTCGCGGCCCCGCTCAACATCGGACTCGCGCTGCTCGCCAAGGAGCGGGCCTGGGGCGCGGCCGGCATGGGATGGATCGTCGCGGCGTTCGGGGCCGGCGCCGGGGCCGCCTCCCTGCTGCTCTCGCTGCGCGGCCGCATCCCCCGGGCCGGCCTCGTCCTGCCCCTCTCCCTGCTCGGCGGCACCCTCGCGATCGCGGCCCTCGCATACGCCCCCTCCGTGGCGTACGCCGCCGTCGCCGGGGTCTTCATCGGGCTGCTCGCCGGGCTGAGCGGAGCCCTGTGCGGCGCGCTGATACAGACCGCCACCGAGCCCGCCTATCTGGGCCGGGTCACGGCGGTCGCCTCCCTGTTCACGATGGGCGTCGCGCCGCTCGGCTATCCGCTGGCGGGCGCCGCCATCGGCGCATGGGGCACCACACCGGTCTTCCTGGTCAGCGCGGGAGTGTGCGCGACGGGCGCGGTGAGCGGGCTCGCCTCCCGCCACCTGCGCCGCGCCGAACTCCCGCGCTGAGCCGCCGGACGCGGTGGCGCTAGATGCCGAGCTTGGCCTCCAGCGCCCGCGCCGAGGCCTCCTTGTCCCCCTCGATCCCCACCTGCGCCGCCTCCTGGCGACCGTACGCGAACAGCGTCAGCTCGCCCGGCTCACCGGTGACCGTCACCACCGGGGTGCCCTTGTGCGCCACCACCGTCCGGCCGTCCGGCCGTCGCAGCACCAGGCCCACCGGCGACCTGCGGCCCGTGATCCGCGCGGCCCGCTCGAGCCGGGTCCACAGCACGTCCGCGAAGACCGGATCGAGCTCGCGGGGCGTCCAGTCCGGCTGGGACCGGCGGACGTCCTCGGCGTGGATGTAGAACTCCACCGCGTTGGCCACCTCGTCGACCTGCTTGAGGTTGTACGGGGAGTACTTCGGGGGGCCGGTGCGGATGAGCTGGATCAGTTCCTCGTACGGCTTCGCGGCGAATTCGGCCTGGACCCGCTCCAGGCGGTTCTTCAGCACCGGGATCACGATCCCGCCCGCCGCGTCCAGGCGCCGTTCGCGCACCACCACATGGGCCGCGAGTTCGCGGGCCGTCCAGCCCTCGCAGAGGGTCGGCGCTTCCGGGCCCGCCGCCTCCAACAGGTCGGCGAGCAGAAGCCGTTCACGCTTGGCATGGGTCGACATGTCCGCCAGCGTACGGCCGCCGGGCACGTCCGGACAGTGGACGTGCCGCCCGGACGCCCCGCCGGCCACGGCAGAATGGCGGCATGACCAGCAATCTCGACCCCGCCATCGCCGCCCGCCTCAAGCGCGGCGCGGATGGTCTGGTCCCGGCCATCGCCCAGCAGTACGACACCGGCGAGGTGCTCATGCTCGGCTGGATGGACGACGAGGCCCTGCACCGCACCCTGACCACCGGCCGCTGCACGTACTGGTCGCGCAGCCGCCAGGAGTACTGGGTCAAGGGCGACACCTCCGGGCACGTCCAGCACGTGAAGTCGGTCGCCCTGGACTGCGACGCGGACACGGTCCTGGTCAAGGTGGACCAGGTGGGCGCGGCCTGCCACACCGGGGACCGCACCTGCTTCGACGCCGACGTACTCGACCTCGGGAAGTAGTCATGGACCTGGAGACCTTCCGCAAGCTCGCCGTCGACCGCCGCGTCATCCCCGTGCACCGCCGCCTCCTCGCGGACGGCGACACCCCGGTCGGCCTCTACCGCAAGCTCGCCGCCGAGCGGCCGGGCACCTTTCTGCTGGAGTCGGCCGAGAACGGGCGGTCCTGGTCGCGGTACTCGTTCGTGGGCGTACGCTCCGCCGCGACCCTCACCGCCCGCGACGGGCAGGCCCACTGGATCGGTACGCCGCCGGTCGGCGTCCCCACTTCGGGTGATCCTCTCCAGGCACTCAAAGCCACCGTCGAGACCCTGCACACCCCGCGCGACCCGGACACCGCAATGCCGCCCTTCACCGGCGGCATGGTCGGCTACCTCGGCTACGACATCGTGCGCAGGCTGGAGAAGATCGGCGAGCACGGGGGCGACGACCTCCAACTCCCCGAGCTGACCATGCTGCTCACCTCCGACCTCGCGGTGCTCGACCACTGGGACGGCTCGGTCCTGCTGATCGCCAACGCGATCAACCACAACGACCTCGCCACCGGTGTGGACGAGGCGTACCAGGACGCCCTGGCGCGGCTCGACGCCATGGAGGCCGATCTGGCCAAGCCCACCGAGTACGCCCCGGTCGCGCTGCCCGACTCGGAACTGCCCGAGTACACCGCGCTGTGGGGCGGCAAGGCCTACCAGGACGCGGTCGAGGACATCAAGGAGCGGATCCGGGCCGGCGAGGCATTCCAGGTGGTGCCCTCGCAGCGCTTCGAAACCCCGTGCCGCGCAAGCGCGTTGGACGTCTACCGGGTGCTGCGGGCCACCAACCCCTCGCCCTACATGTACCTGTTCCGCTTCGACGGCTTCGACGTCGTCGGCTCCAGCCCCGAGGCGCTCGTCAAGGTCGAGGACGGCCGGGCGCTGCTGCACCCCATCGCCGGGACCCGGCCGCGCGGCGCCACCCCGCGGCGCGACCAGGAGCTCGCCGACGAACTGCTCGCCGACGCCAAGGAGCGTGCCGAGCACCTCATGCTCGTCGACCTCGGCCGCAACGACCTGGGCCGGGTCTGCGAGCCCGGTTCGGTGGAGGTCGTCGACTTCATGTCGATCGAGCGGTACTCCCATGTGATGCACATCGTGTCGACGGTGACCGGCACGGTCGCCCGGGGGCGCACCGCGTTCGACGTCCTCACGGCCTGCTTCCCGGCCGGCACGCTCTCCGGCGCCCCCAAGCCCCGCGCGATGCAGATCATCGAGGAGCTGGAGCCCAGCCGCCGGGGTCTGTACGGAGGCTGCGTCGGCTACCTCGACTTCGCCGGGGACCTGGACACCGCGATCGCCATCCGCACCGCGCTGCTGCGGAACGGCACCGCCTATGTCCAGGCCGGCGCCGGCGTGGTCGCCGACTCGGACCCGGTCGCCGAGGACGAGGAGTGCCGCAACAAGGCGGCCGCCGTGCTGCGCGCGGTCGACACGGCCAACCGGCTCGGCCGCTGAGCTGCGGCGGTCCGGTCCGCCGGGCCCCGGCGGACCGCCGCAGCCGCCCCCGGGTGACGCCCCGGGCGGCGCGCAGGCGATAGTGGAGTACGTGAGTGCCGCATCCGTACCCCAGCCCCGTGCCGAAGCCGCCGCGCCGTCCGCCCGCGGCGGAGGGCGCCGCAGCCTGGCCGCCGCCCTGCTCGCCGGTGCCGTCGGCGCCGCCGTCGTCCTCATGGCCTCCGGGCAGACCTGGGCGCACGGCGACGCGGCCGTCGGCGGCGGCGCGCTCCCGCTGAAGGCCTCCGGCGGCGACATCACCGGGGTGCCCTCCGCGCTCGCGATCGTCGGACTCGCCGCCCTCGTCGCGGTCTTCGCCGTGCGCGGCGCGGGCCGCCTCCTGGTCGCCGGACTGCTCACGCTCAGCGGCGCCGGAGCCGCGGCGACCGCCTGGCTCGGCGTGGGCGACAGCGCGGCCCTGGACGAGAAGGCGGCCAAGGCCAGCGGCGACGCGGCCGCCACCGTCGGCGCGCTCACCCACACCGGCTGGCCCTACGTCGCCGTCGCGGGCGGCGTCCTGCTGCTCCTCGCCGGGCTCCTGGCACTCCGCTTCGGCGCGTCCTGGCCCGCGATGGGCGGCCGCTACGAGCGCGACGGCACCCCCCGCCCGCGCAAGGCGCGCACCGCGCCCGACCCCGAGCGCCCCGAGGAACTGTGGAAGGCGCTCGACCGCGGCGAGGATCCGACGCGCGAGAGCTGACCCCCGCACTCACCCACGCGTCCCGGTACGGGACAATGGCATCGAGCGTCGGGTTCGACGACAGCGGTGGCGGCAGGATCCGCGGGCGGCAAGCCGCCATCGGCGCCGACAGCGACGACGACAACACGGAACACACCTACGAGGAGCAACCCCCATGGCGAAGAGCGGCCACGGCCACACCCCGGCAGCCTGGACCGGTGTCATCATTGCCTTCATCGGATTCTGCGTGACCTGCGTCTTCATAGTGGCCGCCAACCCGGTGGGCTTCTGGGCCGGCATCGCGCTCCTCGCCATCGCGGCCATCGTCGGCGGCGTCATGAAGATGGCGGGCCTCGGCACCCCCAAGGACACCCCCGAGATCTCGCGCCTGCGCGAGGACGCCGCCGCCAAGGTGCGCGCCCGCCTCGAGGCCCAGGCCGGCTGAACCCGAAAGCCACCGCGCGAGGCGCAGCCCGTACGGGCTGCGCCTTTCCATGTGAACGGGGACAATCACCCAGTGGACGCAGCCCAGCCGACCCCCGCCCCGGCGCACCCCGTGCCGGCCTCCCTCACCGCCCGGCCCGCCACCGCGGCCCGCCGCCTCCTGGTACCGCTCGGCACGCTCGGCGCGGTGGCCTCGGCCTTCGCGTACGTGGGCCTGGTGGACCCGAACCAGCCGGGCCACTACCCGGTCTGCCCGCTGTTCCGGTTCACCGGCGTCTACTGCCCGGGCTGCGGCGGGCTGCGCAGCGCCCACGACTTCGTCACCGGACACTTCGCGGCCGCCGTCCACTCCAACGCGCTGGCCGTCGCCGGCTATCTGGTCTTCGCCGCGGTCTGGGTCCTGTGGGCCGTGCGCTCGGCCCGGGGCCTGCCCCTGCGGATCGCCCTCGGCGACCGCCAGTGGTGGCTCGTCGGAGCGGCCGTACTGATCTTCTCGGTGGTCCGGAACCTGCCGTTCGGCTCCGTGCTCGCGCCATGACGCAACGACAAACCCGCAGGTGACGTCCCAATTATTGGGACGCCGGTCAACCGGATGCGATGCCTTCGCCCCGGTGCGGATACCATCGTCATGGCTGATCGTGACCGCTTGGGAGGGTCACCCTCGTCCTGACCGACATCACCGTCCCGGAAGGGGGCCGCTCGCGTGAGTGTGCTCGACGAGATCATCGAAGGCGTCCGCGCCGACCTCGGGGAGCGGCAGGCGCGTGTCAGCCTCGACGAGCTGAAGGAGCGCGCCGAGAAGGCGCCCCCGGCCCGTGACGGGGTCGCGGCCCTGCGCGGTGACGGCGTGAAGGTCATCTGCGAGGTCAAGCGCTCCAGCCCCTCCAAGGGCGCGCTCGCCGCCATCGCGGACCCCGCTGCCCTCGCCGCCGACTACGCCGCGGGCGGTGCGTCCGTCATCTCCGTCCTGACCGAGCAGCGCCGCTTCGGCGGCTCGCTCGCCGACCTGGAGGCCGTGCGCGCCAAGGTCGACACCCCCATCCTGCGCAAGGACTTCATCGTCACCGCCTACCAGCTCTGGGAGGCCCGCGCGTACGGCGCCGACCTGGTGCTCCTGATCGTGGCCGCGCTGGACCAGCCGGCCCTGGTGTCGCTGATCGAGCGCGCCGAGTCGATCGGGCTCACCCCGCTGGTCGAGGTGCACGACGAGGACGAGGTCGAGCGCGCCGTGGACGCCGGAGCCAAGATCATCGGCGTCAACGCGCGCAATCTGAAGGACCTCAAGGTCGACCGCACCACCTTCGACCGCGTCGCCCCGGAGATCCCGAACCACATCGTGAAGATCGCCGAGTCCGGCGTCCGCGGCCCGCACGACCTCATCGCGTACGCCAACGCCGGCGCCGACGCGGTGCTGGTCGGCGAGTCCCTGGTCACCGGCAAGGACCCGCGCGCCGCCGTCGCCGACCTGGTCGCCGCCGGCGCCCACCCGGCCCTGCGCCACGGGCGGAGCTGACCCGATGTCCATCGCCGTCCGCCTCGCACCCGGCTGCCGCCCCCGCGGCTGCCGCGCTCCGGCGCGCCGGGTGCACGGACGGCGCGTGCGCTACGTGATCGGCTCGGAACCCGGCCAGGTCAACGGCATGCGATGGCGACGCGGCTGAGCTGAGCGCCCCTTCAGGGGCGCGGGGAACTGCGCGACCGGCCCGATACCGCGGACGGACGCACAACCACGCGCACCCGCACGGCGTTCGGCGCACTCGTGCCCACCAGCCAACCCAGGACCCGGGGCCGCGACGCCCCCGCGAGGTATCCGCATGTCCCACGAGAACGAGTTCTTCGTACCCGACCCACAGGGTCAAGTCCCCAGCGCCGAAGGGTACTTCGGCGCCTACGGCGGCAAGTTCATCCCCGAGGCGCTGGTCGCCGCGGTCGACGAGGTGGCCGTCGAGTACGACAAGGCCAAGCACGACCCCGCCTTCGCGGCGGAGCTCAACGAGCTGATGGTCAACTACACCGGCCGGCCCAGCGCCCTGACCGAGGTGCCCCGCTTCGCCGAACACGCGGGCGGCGCCCGGGTGTTCCTCAAGCGCGAGGACCTCAACCACACCGGCTCGCACAAGATCAACAACGTGCTCGGCCAGGCGCTCCTCACCAAGCGCATGGGCAAGACCCGCGTCATCGCCGAGACCGGAGCCGGCCAGCACGGCGTCGCCACGGCCACCGCCTGCGCCCTGTTCGGCCTCGACTGCACCATCTACATGGGCGAGATCGACACCCAGCGCCAGGCCCTGAACGTCGCCCGGATGCGGATGCTCGGCGCCGAGGTCGTCCCCGTCGCCTCCGGCAGCCGCACCCTCAAGGACGCCATCAACGAGGCGTTCCGCGACTGGGTCGCCAACGTCGACCGCACCCACTACCTCTTCGGCACGGTCGCGGGACCGCACCCCTTCCCCGCGATGGTGCGCGACTTCCACAGGGTGATCGGCGTCGAGGCCCGCCGCCAGATCCTGGAGCGCGCCGGACGCCTGCCCGACGCGGCCGTCGCCTGTGTCGGCGGCGGTTCCAACGCGATCGGCCTCTTCCACGCCTTCATCCCGGACGCCTCCGTACGCCTCATCGGCTGCGAGCCCGCCGGGCACGGCGTGGAGACGGGGGAGCACGCGGCGACCCTGACCGCGGGCGAGCCAGGCATCCTGCACGGCTCGCGGTCCTACGTCCTCCAGGACGAGGAGGGTCAGATCACCGAGCCCTACTCGATCTCGGCGGGCCTGGACTACCCGGGCATCGGCCCCGAGCACTCCTACCTCAAGGACATCGGCCGCGGCGAGTACCGCGCGGTCACCGACGACGCGGCGATGCAGGCCCTGCGGCTGCTCTCGCGCACCGAGGGCATCATCCCGGCCATCGAGTCGGCGCACGCCCTCGCGGGCGCGCTCGACGTCGGCAAGGAGCTCGGCAAGGACGGCCTGATCGTGATCAACCTGTCCGGACGCGGCGACAAGGACATGGATACGGCCGCCCGCTACTTCGGCCTGTACGGCACCGACGCCGAGGTGGCCGCCGACGCCGCGGGCCTCGCCGAGATCGAGGGAGACGCCAAGTGAGCGGGAACCTGACTCTGCTGGACGACACCCTCGCCCGCGCGAAGGCCGAGGACCGCGCCGCGCTCATCGCCTATCTGCCCGCCGGGTTCCCGACCGTCGACGGCGGCATCGAAGCGGTCAAGGCCGTCTTCGAGGGTGGCGCCGACATCGTCGAGGTGGGCCTGCCGCACAGCGACCCGGTCCTGGACGGCCCGGTCATCCAGACCGCCGACGACATCGCCCTCAAGGGCGGTGTGCGCATCGCGGACGTGCTGCGCACGGTCCGCGAGGCCCACGCGGCCACCGGCAAGCCGGTCCTGGTCATGACGTACTGGAACCCCGTCGACCGCTACGGCGTGGAGCGCTTCACCGCCGAGCTCGCCGAGGCGGGCGGCGCCGGCTGCATCCTGCCCGACCTGCCGGTCCAGGAGGCCGGGCTGTGGCGCGAGCACGCCGAGAAGCACGGCCTGGGCACGGTCTTCGTGGTCGCGCCCAGCAGCCGGGACGAGCGCCTCGCCACGATCACGGCGGCCGGATCCGGCTTCGTCTACGCGGCTTCCCTGATGGGCGTCACGGGCACCCGCGCCTCGGTCGGCGCCTCGGCCGAGAACCTGGTGGGCCGCACCCGCGCCACCACCGACCTCCCGGTCTGTGTGGGCCTCGGCGTCTCCAACGCCGCCCAGGCCAAGGAGGTCGCCGCCTTCGCCGACGGCGTCATCGTCGGCTCGGCCTTCGTCAAGCTCATGCTGGACGCCCCCGACCACGCGGCGGGCCTCACCGCCGTACGGGAACTGGCGGCCGAGCTCGCCGAGGGCGTTCGCAGGACGTCGTAGCGCGCTCGTCGCACAGCTCACCCGTACGGGTGGAAGTCGGACCGGGGAGGCACGAGCGTGCCTCCCCGGTTCGTTGCTGCGGGTGTGAGTGACAAGAACCCCGATGCGAAAAGGGCCGCGCGCGACCGGCTCATCCAAGAACGTGAACAGCACAAGGCCGGAGAGCGCCGCAGGCGGCAGCTCATCGTGGCCGGCGCCGTGGTGGGCGTGCTGGCCCTGGCCGCCGTGATCGGCGTGATCGCGGCGAACGCGGGCGGCAACGACAGCGCCAAGGGCGCGAGCACCGCCGGCCCGGTCGTCGCCCCCACCGGAGCCGACGGCAAGGACGCCCTGGCCATCCCGGTCGGCGCCGCCGACGCCCCCTCCACGCTCACGGTGTGGGAGGACTTCCGCTGCCCGGCGTGCGCCGCGTTCGAGAACGGAATGCGCTCCACGATCCACGAGCTGGAGACCAAGGGCCAGATCCGTGTCCAGTACCACCTGGCCACCCTCATCGACGACAAGACCCGGGGCGGCGGCTCGCTGCACGCGGCCAACGCGGCGGGCTGCGCACAGGACGCGGGCAAGTTCCCCGCGTACCACGACGTCCTCTACACCAACCAGCCCGACGAGATGGACGACGCGTACGCGAAGAACGCCAAGCTGCTCGATCTGGCCAAGAAGGTGCCGGGCCTGGACACCCCCGCCTTCCGCTCCTGCGTCGAGAACGGGACGCACAACAGCTGGGTCGTGAAGTCCAACGAGGCCTTCCAGGCGGGCCACTTCAACGGAACGCCGACCGTGCAGCTCAACGGCGAATCGATCTTCCCGACCAAGGGCGGCGAGCAGATCTCCCCGGCCACGTTCAAGAAGTGGGTCGCCCAGGCCAACAAGGGCAAGCCCGCCGGCAAGGCGAGCCCGGCCTCCTGAGCCCGGGGGCCTCTCGTTACTCATAAGTTGCCGGGCGGGTTGCCGCTGCGCCCGCCCGGCACGGTAGCGTCGTCCCTGCCATGGAACTTGCCTTCATCCCCAGCCCGTCGACCGGTGTGATCCACCTCGGACCGATCCCGCTGCGCGGCTACGCCTTCTGCATCATCATCGGTGTCTTCGTCGCCGTCTGGTACGGCAACAAGCGGTGGGTCGCCCGCGGTGGCCGCCCCGGCACCGTCGCCGACATCGCCGTGTGGGCGGTGCCCTTCGGGCTCGTCGGCGGCCGGCTCTACCACGTCATCACCGACTACCAGCTGTACTTCGGCGACGGTGAGGACTGGGTCGGCGCCTTCAAGATCTGGGAGGGCGGCCTCGGCATCTGGGGCGCGGTCGCGCTCGGCGCGGTCGGCGCCTGGATCGGCTGCCGCCGCCGCGGCATCCCGCTTCCCGCCTGGGCCGACGTGCTGGCCCCCGGCCTCGCCTTCGCCCAGGCCATCGGCCGCTGGGGCAACTGGTTCAACCAGGAGCTGTACGGCCGGCCCACCGACGTCCCCTGGGCGCTGAAGATCAGCGAGGCCCCGAACCGGATCGCGGGCACCTACCACCCGACGTTCCTGTACGAGTCGCTGTGGTGTGTGGGCGCCGGCTTCCTGGTCATCTGGGCCGACCGCCGCTTCAAGCTCGGCCACGGCCGCGCGTTCGCGCTGTACGTCGCGGCGTACTGCTCGGGCCGGTTCTGGATCGAGGCCATGCGCGTCGACGAGGCCCACCACATTCTCGGGGTGCGCCTGAACGTCTGGACGGCGGCCGTGGTGTTCCTGCTGGCCGTGGCCTACATCGTGATCTCCGCGAAGCTGCGGCCCGGCCGCGAGGAGATCATCGAGCCCGGCGCGCAGGACGACACGCCGGTCTCCCTGGACAAGGACGAGTCCCCGAACTCCCCGGACGAGCCGAAGGCGGATTCGGCGATCCCGGACCCGGAGCCCAAAAAGGCCTGACCGAGCCGGGTGCTCCCCTGGGGCTCCGCCCCAGACCCCGCATCGCGCCTGAAGGGCGCTCGTCCTCAATCGCCGGACAGGCTGAGGTGGCCTGCACTGGCCAGCCCCGAGCGCTTAAGGGGCGCGGGGAACTGCGCGAGAAGCGGGCACGGTCCGCACACGACGTGGGGTTTCAGGGGCGCGGGGAACTGCGCGCCCAGCCCAAGACGGCCCGCACCCGAAAAGCAGCCCCTCCGGCGTGTGAGGAGCGGGGGCTCGGGGGCGGAGCCCCCGCGGTCCCGGTCGGCACGAACAACCCTGGCCCGCCCCGAAACTCCCCGCCCCCCGGAGGGCTACCCGTCGATCTCCCCCCGATACGGCATGGACGTCGCCGCCCCCGGCCGCTGCACCGAGAGCGCGGCCGCGCTGGACGCCCAGGTGAGCGCGTCGATCATCGGGCGGCCCTCGGCGAGAGCCACCGCGAGGGCGCCCACGAAGGTGTCACCGGCGCCCGTCGTGTCCACCGCGGTGACCGGCGGCGCCAGCACGGCCACCGGCTCCGGCTGCGACCGGGACGCGTACAGACAGCCCCGCGCGCCCAGCGTGATCACGACCTCGGGCACCTGCGCGAGCAGCGCCTCGGCGGCGCGCTGCGGGTCGCCCGAGACGCCGGTGAGGGTGGCGGCCTCGTGCTCGTTGGGCACCAACAGGTCGGTGGCGGCGAGGAGTTCGGCGGGCAGCGGCTGGGCGGGCGCGGGGGTCAGGATCGTACGGACTCCGTTGCGCCGGGCCGTTTCGGCGCCCTCCAGGACCGCGCTCATGGGCAGTTCCAGCTGGAGCAGCAGGGACCGGGCCTCGGCGATCACCGCGCGGTCGGCGTGGCTGAGCGAGGTGACCGAGCCGTTGGCGCCGGGGATGACCACGATCGAGTTGGCGCCGTCGCCGTCGACCACGATGTGGGCGGTGCCGGTGGGGCCCTCGGTGGTGCGCAGCAGATCGATGTCGACGCCCGAGCCCTCGAGCGTGGCGCGCAGCCGCCCGCCGAACTCGTCCGTGCCCACCGCCCCGATCATCGCGACCTCCGCCCCGGCCCGGGCGGCGGCGACGGCCTGGTTGGCGCCCTTGCCGCCGGGGATGGTGCGGAACTCGTGTCCTGTGACGGTCTCACCGCTGCGGGGCGCGGTCGTGACGTAGGCGACGAGGTCCATGTTGGTGCTGCCGAGCACGGTGATCCGGGTCATGCCGGGATTGTCTCCCGAGGGCGGCCGGTTATGTGACCGCGAAGGGCCCGGCGCGTTCGGCGGGGCGGTCCCCGAAGCCCGCTCCAGGTGAGCCCAACCTCACTAAGTAAGGCCTTGCTTGCTGGCGGGGCCCTTACATCGAGCGTAGTTTCGAGGGTGTTGAGGGGGCGCGGGACGTGAACGGTGCCCGCTGCTGGAAGCAAGGGGATAGCTGTGTCCATCATCGATACCGACGCGACGCTGCACGAGGCGCACCGCGACAACCACACCCACCGCGATGTCAACGGTGGTTGGCTGCGCCCGGCCGTGTTCGGCGCGATGGACGGCCTGGTCTCCAACCTCGCCCTGATGACGGGTGTCGCCGGTGGCGAGGTCTCGCACCGCACGATCGTCATCACCGGACTCGCCGGACTCGCGGCCGGCGCCTTCTCGATGGCGGCCGGCGAGTACACCTCGGTCGCCTCGCAGCGGGAGCTCGTCGAGGCCGAACTCGCCATCGAGCGGCGGGAGTTGCGCAAGCACCCGGCCGACGAGGAGCGCGAGCTCGCCGAGTTGTACATGTCGCGCGGCGTCGAACCGGAGCTGGCCCGCGAGGTCGCCCGGCAGCTTTCGCAGGACCCCGAGCAGGCGCTGGAGATCCACGCCCGCGAGGAGCTCGGCATCGACCCCTCCGACCTGCCCTCGCCCACGGTGGCCGCGGTCTCCTCCTTCGCCTCCTTCGCGCTGGGCGCGCTGCTGCCCCTGCTGCCGTATCTGCTCGGCGCCTCCGCGCTGTGGCCGGCGGTGCTGCTCGCGCTCGTGGGCCTCTTCGGGTGCGGCGCGGTGGTCGCCAAGGTGACGGCCCGCTCGTGGTGGTTCAGCGGTGTGCGCCAGCTCGCCCTCGGTGGCGCGGCGGCCGCCCTCACCTTCGGGATCGGCTCCTTCTTCGGAACGGCCATCGGCTGACGGACGACGAGGGCCCCGCGCACGGGGCCCTCACGCACAGGGACCCTCGCTCGGGGCCCTCACGCGCGGACATCACACGGGGCGGCGCCACTCGGCGCCGCCCCGTGTGACATTCGTCCTGCGCGTCGCGGCCTCCTGGGCCGTAGAATGACGGAGTATGCAGAGGCCCACATAACTAATCGTTACTCGGCGGTTTCACAGCCGTAACGGCCGGGCATAGGCCGTACACACCCGAGAACCGCACTCCTGTGCGCCCCCGTGGGCAATGAAGCCCGCAGCCGGGTGTCCGCATGCTGGAATGCACTATCCGGTTCCCGAGATACGTTCCATCATGTAACCTGCACCAAATTTCGCAGAGGGCCAACGTCGTCCCTCGGCAAGCACATGCCACGACGACGACGGGAGAGCCGATGCGTTCCGACGCCTGGTCGCCCATGGACGGTCGCCCCGCCCAGCAGGGGATGTACGACCCCCGTAACGAGCACGACGCCTGTGGCGTCGGGTTCGTGGCCACCCTCACCGGGGTTGCCAGCCATGAGCTGGTCGAGCAGGCCCTGACCGTACTGCGCAATCTGGAACACCGCGGGGCCACCGGCTCCGAGCCGGACTCCGGCGACGGCGCCGGCATCCTGCTCCAGGTCCCGGACGCGTTCCTGCGCGAGGTCACGGATTTCGAGCTGCCCGAGGCGGGCTCGTACGCCGTCGGTATCGCCTTCCTGCCGCTGGAGGAGACCGCCGAGGCCGTCTCGGCCATCGAGACGATCGCCGGCGAGGAGGGCCTCACGGTCCTCGGGTGGCGTGAGGTCCCCGTCACCCCCGAACTGCTCGGCAACGGCGCCCGCGCCACCATGCCCGCCTTCCGCCAGCTCTTCGTGAGCGACGGCGTCACGTCCGGCATCGCGCTCGACCGCAAGGCCTTCGTGCTGCGCAAGCGCGCCGAGCGGGAGGCCGGTGTCTACTTCCCGTCGCTCTCCGCCCGGACCATCGTCTACAAGGGCATGCTGACCACCGGCCAGCTGGAGCCGTTCTTCCCGGACCTCTCCGACCGCCGCTGCGCCACCGCCGTCGCCCTCGTGCACTCGCGGTTCTCCACCAACACCTTCCCCAGCTGGCCGCTGGCCCACCCGTACCGCTTCGTCGCGCACAACGGCGAGATCAACACGGTCAAGGGCAACCGCAACTGGATGGTGGCCCGCGAGTCCCAGCTCGCGTCGAACCTGTTCAACTCCGGCGCCGGCAAGATCGACCGGATCTTCCCCGTCTGCACCCCGGACGCCTCCGACTCCGCCTCCTTCGACGAGGTGCTGGAGCTCCTCCACCTCGGCGGGCGCTCGCTGCCGCACTCGGTCCTGATGATGGTCCCCGAGGCGTGGGAGAACCACGAGTCGATGGACCCGGCCCGCCGCGCCTTCTACCAGTTCCACGCCACGATGATGGAGCCCTGGGACGGACCGGCCTGCATCACCTTCACCGACGGCGTCCAGGTCGGCGCGGTCCTCGACCGCAACGGGCTGCGCCCGGGCCGCTACTGGGTGACCGACGACGGCCTCGTGGTGCTGTCCTCCGAGGTCGGCGTGCTCGACATCGACCCCGCGAAGGTCGTCCGCAAGGGCCGCCTCCAGCCGGGCCGGATGTTCCTCGTCGACACCGCCGAGCACCGCATCATCGAGGACGACGAGATCAAGGCGTCCCTCGCCGCCGAGAACCCGTACCAGGACTGGCTGGAAGCCGGCGAGATCGAGCTGGAGGACCTGCCCGAGCGGGAGCACATCGTGCACACCCACGCCTCGGTCACCCGCCGCCAGCAGACCTTCGGCTACACCGAGGAAGAGCTCCGCGTCATCCTCGCGCCGATGGCCCGCACCGCCGGTGAGCCGCTCGGCTCCATGGGCACCGACTCGCCGATCGCCGCGCTCTCCGCCCGCCCCCGGCTGCTCTTCGACTACTTCACGCAGCTCTTCGCGCAGGTCACCAACCCGCCGCTCGACGCGATCCGGGAAGAACTCGTCACCAGCCTGCGCTCCACGCTCGGCCCCCAGGGCAACCTCCTGGAGCCGACCGCCGCCTCGTGTCGCAGCGTCACGCTGCCCTTCCCGGTCATCGACAACGACGAGCTGGCGAAGCTGATACACATCAACGCGGACGGCGACATGCCGGGCATGAAGGCCGCGACGCTCTCCGGCCTCTACCGGGTCTCCGGCGGCGGCGACGCGCTGGCCGCCCGCATCGAGGCCATCTGCAAGGAGACGGACGCCGCGATCGAGGGCGGCACCCGCCTGATCGTGCTCTCCGACCGGCACTCCGACGCCGAGCACGCGCCGATCCCCTCGCTGCTGCTCACCGCCGCCGTCCACCACCACCTCATCCGCACCAAGCAGCGCACCCAGGTGGGTCTGCTCGTCGAGGCCGGTGACGTCCGCGAGGTGCACCACGTCGCGCTGCTCATCGGCTACGGAGCCGCGGCGGTCAACCCCTACCTCGCGATGGAGTCCGTCGAGGACCTGGTCCGGGCCGGCACCTTCATCGAGGGTCTGGAGCCCGAGCAGGCCATCCGCAACCTGATCCACGCGCTCGGCAAGGGCGTCCTGAAGGTCATGTCCAAGATGGGCATCTCGACGGTCGCCTCCTACCGGGGCGCCCAGGTCTTCGAGGCCGTCGGCCTCGAAGAGGCCTTCGTGCAGAAGTACTTCATCGGCACCGCCAGCAAGATCGGCGGCGCGGGCCTCGACATCATCGCCAAGGAGGTCGCCGCCCGGCACGCCAAGGCGTACCCCGCCTCCGGCGTCCCCTCGGCGCACCGCGCCCTGGACATCGGCGGCGAGTACCAGTGGCGCCGCGAGGGCGAGCCGCACCTGTTCGACCCGGAGACGGTCTTCCGCCTCCAGCACGCCACCCGCACCAAGCGGTACGACATCTTCAAGCAGTACACCGGCCGCGTGAACGAGCAGTCCGAGCGGCTCATGACGCTGCGCGGCCTGTTCGGCTTCAAGGGCGACCGCCCGTCGATCTCCGTCGACGAGGTCGAGCCGGTCAGTGAGATCGTCAAGCGGTTCTCGACCGGCGCCATGTCGTACGGCTCGATCTCCCGCGAGGCCCACGAGACCCTCGCCATCGCCATGAACCAGCTGGGCGGCAAGTCCAACACGGGTGAGGGCGGCGAGGACGCGGACCGCCTGTACGACCCGGCGCGCCGCTCCTCGATCAAGCAGGTCGCCTCCGGACGCTTCGGCGTGACCAGCGAGTACCTGGTCAACGCGGACGACATCCAGATCAAGATGGCGCAGGGCGCCAAGCCTGGCGAGGGCGGCCAGCTGCCCGGCCACAAGGTCTACCCGTGGGTCGCCAAGACCCGGCACTCCACCCCGGGTGTCGGTCTGATCTCGCCGCCGCCGCACCACGACATCTACTCCATCGAGGACCTGGCTCAGCTGATCCACGACCTCAAGAACGCCAACCCGGCCGCGCGCATCCATGTGAAGCTCGTGTCCGAGGTCGGCGTCGGAACCGTGGCGGCCGGTGTCTCCAAGGCGCACGCGGACGTCGTCCTGATCTCCGGCCACGACGGCGGTACGGGTGCCTCGCCGCTCACCTCGCTCAAGCACGCGGGCGGCCCCTGGGAGCTCGGCCTCGCCGAGACCCAGCAGACGCTGCTGCTCAACGGCCTGCGCGACCGCATCGTGGTGCAGACCGACGGCCAGCTCAAGACCGGCCGCGACGTGATCATCGCCGCGCTGCTCGGCGCCGAGGAGTTCGGTTTCGCGACCGCGCCGCTCGTCGTCTCCGGCTGCGTCATGATGCGCGTCTGCCACCTGGACACCTGCCCGGTCGGCATCGCCACCCAGAACCCGGTCCTGCGCGACCGGTTCTCCGGCAAGCCCGAATTCGTCGTGAACTTCTTCGAGTTCATCGCCGAAGAGGTCCGCGAGATCCTCGCCGAGCTCGGCTTCCGCACCATCGAGGAGGCCGTCGGCCACGCCGAACTCCTCGACACCGACCGGGCCGTGACGCACTGGAAGGCCCAGGGCCTGGACCTCGCGCCGCTGTTCTACGTGCCCGAGCTGCCCGAGGGCGCCGTGCGCCACGCGGTGATCGAGCAGGACCACGGCCTGGAGAAGGCGCTGGACAACGAGCTCATCAAGCTCGCCGCCGACGCCCTGGAGGCCGACAGCGCCGAGGCCGCCCAGCCGGTCCGCGCGCAGATCGCGATCCGCAACATCAACCGGACCGTGGGCACCATGCTCGGCCACGAGGTGACGCGGAAGTTCGGCGGTGCGGGCCTGCCCGACGACACCATCGACATCACCTTCACCGGCTCGGCCGGCCAGTCCTTCGGCGCGTTCCTGCCGAGCGGGGTGACCCTGCGCCTGGAGGGCGACGCCAACGACTACGTGGGCAAGGGCCTCTCCGGCGGCCGCGTCATCGTCCGCCCGGACCGGGGCGCCGACCACCTCGCCGAGTACTCGACGATCGCGGGCAACACCATCGCCTACGGCGCGACCGGCGGCGAGCTGTTCCTGCGCGGCCGCACCGGCGAGCGCTTCTGCGTCCGCAACTCGGGCGCCCTCGTGGTCTCGGAGGGCGTGGGCGACCACGGCTGCGAGTACATGACCGGCGGCCACGCGGTCGTCCTCGGCGAGACCGGGCGCAACTTCGCGGCCGGCATGTCGGGTGGCATCGCCTACGTCATCGACCTCGACCGGGACAACGTCAACTCCGGGAACCTGAACGCCATCGAGGCCCTGAGCGACACCGACAAGCAGTGGCTGCACGACGTCGTGCGCCGCCACTTCGAGGAGACCGGCTCGACGGTCGCCGAGAAGCTGCTCGCCGACTGGTCCGTCGACGTGGACCGCTTCAGCAAGATCATCCCGACCACGTACAAGGCAGTGCTCGCCGCCAAGGACGCCGCTGAGCTCGCCGGTCTCTCCGAGCAGGAGACCACCGAGAAGATGATGGAGGCGGCGACCAATGGCTGACCCCAAGGGCTTCCTGACCACCGGCCGCGAGGTCGCCAAGACCCGCCCGGTGGGCGAGCGCCTCAAGGACTGGAACGAGGTCTACGTTCCCGGTTCGCTGCTGCCGATCATCAGCAAGCAGGCCGGGCGCTGCATGGACTGCGGCATCCCGTTCTGCCACAACGGCTGTCCGCTGGGGAACCTGATCCCCGAGTGGAACGACTACGCCTACCGCGAGGACTGGCAGGCCGCCTCCGAGCGCCTGCACGCCACCAACAACTTCCCGGAGTTCACCGGGCGGCTGTGCCCGGCCCCCTGCGAGTCGGCGTGTGTGCTCGGCATCAACCAGCCCGCCGTCACCATCAAGAACGTCGAAGTCTCCATCATCGACAAGGCGTGGGACACGGGCGACGTCAGGCCCCAGGCGCCCGAGCGCCTGTCCGGCAAGACCGTCGCGGTCATCGGCTCGGGCCCGGCGGGCCTGGCCGCCGCCCAGCAGCTCACCCGGGCCGGCCACACGGTCGCCGTGTACGAGCGTGCCGACCGCATCGGCGGTCTGCTGCGCTACGGCATCCCCGAGTTCAAGATGGAGAAGGTGCACATCAACCGCCGCATCGAGCAGATGCGCGCGGAGGGCACCAAGTTCCGCACCGAGGTCGAGATCGGCCGCGACATCGACGCCGCCAAGCTGCGCAAGCGCTACGACGCGGTCGTCATCGCGGCCGGCGCCACGGTCTCGCGCGACCTGCCGGTCCCGGGCCGCGAGCTGAACGGCATCCACTTCGCGATGGAGTACCTGCCGCTCGCCAACAAGGTGCAGGAGGGCGACTTCGTGGCGCCCCCCATCACCGCCGAGGGCAAGCACGTCGTGGTCATCGGCGGCGGCGACACCGGCGCGGACTGCGTGGGCACCGCCCACCGCCAGGGCGCGGCCTCCGTCACCCAGCTGGAGATCATGCCGAGGCCGGGCGACGAGCGGAACCCCGGCCAGCCCTGGCCGACGTTCCCCATGCTCTACAAGGTGACCTCCGCGCACGAGGAGGGCGGCGAGCGGGTCTACTCCGTCTCGACCACCCACTTCGAGGGCGACGAGGACGGCAACGTGCAGTCGCTGCACCTCACCGAGGTCGAGTTCATCGACGGCAAGCTGACCCCCAAGCCCGGCACCGAGCGGTCCATTCCCGCCCAGCTCGTCACCCTGGCCATGGGCTTCACCGGCACCGACCAGGCCAACGGCCTGGTCCAGCAGTTCGGTCTCGAACTGGACGCACGCGGCAACGTGGCCCGCGACGCGGACTTCGCGACCAACGTCGACGGCGTCTTCGTCGCCGGTGACGCCGGCCGCGGCCAGTCCCTGATCGTCTGGGCGATCGCCGAAGGCCGTTCCGCGGCCCGCGGTGTAGACCGCTATCTGACCGGCGCGAGCGACCTGCCCGCCCCGATCCGCCCCACGGACCGTGCCCTGACGGTCTGACCCCTCATCGTCCCGCACAACGACGTGCGGAACTGACCGGCGCCCGCCCCACTGTCCCCGACCGGACGACTGGGCGGGCGCCGCGGCGTGTGCGGCCGGGGGCCGCCCGATGTATTGACTAATAGTCAATAACGCTTCACGCTCGGGGCGAGCCGCCGTCCGCCACCGGGAGGTCCCATGAGCAACGAAGCGCTGTCGCGGGTCAGTACGGAGCTGGGGGCCACACCACCGGACAGCCTCGCCCACCTGACGAGCGATCAACTCACCCTGCTGGCCAGCGCGTTGGGCACCGAGCGCGCGCACCGCGCGGCCGGCCTCGAAGAGGCCGCCGAAGCCGCCCTGGGGCTCGTGCCCGCCCTCGCCCGGGGACCCGTCCGCCGCATCCTCTTCAAGTGAGGCCGGTCACCGCCATGGACACCCGCGACGCACTGCGCAACCGCGCCGAGATCGACAAGCTCGCCGCCCTCCTCGACGAGCGTCCCGAACGCCTCGCCTTCCTCGCCGAGCTGCCCACCGACGACCTGCGCACCCTGCGCGAACAAGCCGTGGCCGCCCTGTTCGACCACATGCCCGACATGCTCGACCGCATCGCCAGGGCCACCAAGCTCGTCCCGGCCGGGGTCGCCGCCGCCATCTCGCAGAAGGCCCTCGGCCCGCGCCTCGCCGCCGCCGTCGCGGGCCGCCTGGAACCGGCACGGGCCGCCGACATCATCGACAAGCTGCCCGTCGCCTTCACCGCCGCGTCCTGCGCACACCTCGACCCCCGGCGCATCGAGGGCATCGTCGACCGCCTCGACGAGAACCTGCTCATACGGATCTCGGTCGCCCTCGCCGAACGCGGCGACCACCTCACGATGGGCCGCTTCGTCGGCCATCTGCGCGACTCGGCACTGACCCGCATCCTGCCGCAGGTCGACGACGCGGTGGTGCTGCGCACCGGCTTCGCCGTGGACCAGCCCCAACGCCTGGGCGCCATCGTGGAGTTGATGGGCGAGGGCCGGCTGGCCCGGGTCATCGCCTCGGCCGCCGACGGACTGTGGCCCGAGGCCCTCGCGGTCGCCGGGATGGTGACCGAGGAGCAGCGCGCCAAGATCGCCGCGCTCGCCGCGCGCCTGCCCGAGGACCGGCTCGACACCCTGGTGCGCACGGTCGCCGAGCAGGATCTGTGGGAGGCGCTGCTGCCGCTGGTCGCCCTGCTGGGTGAGGAGGACCGCAGGGCCGTCGCCGTGCTGCCCTCCCTCACCGACCCCGCGATCCTCACCGGGATCGTCCCGGCGGTGGTGGCGACGGCGCTGTGGGCGGAGTTCCTGCCACTGGTGGAACTGCTGCCGGAGCCGTCCCGCAAGGTCGTGGCGGACGCGGCGGGCTCGCTCTCGGACCAGGACCTGGACGCGCTGGCCCGCGAGGTCGACCGGCAGAACCTGTGGGAACCGGTGCTGCCCCTGGTCGAGTTGATGGACGACCCCGCCAAGGAACGCATCTTCGCCCTGCCGTCCTTCCAGGAGCAGAGCGAGGCGCCCTGAGAGCCCCGGATGGCAGAGTGGTGCCGACAGGTGTCGAACCGTCCTGACCATCCATCAAGGGAGCGTCATCTCATGGGTGTTGAGTTCCTGATCACCGCGTTCATCATCGTCGTCGCGCCGGGCACCGGCGCGGTGTACACCGTCGGTACCGGCCTGACGCGCGGGTTTCGCATGTCGGTGGTGGCGGCCTTCGGCTGCACCCTCGGGATCGTCCCGCATCTGGCCGCCGCGATCGCGGGCCTCGCCGCCGTCCTGCACACCAGCGCCGTGGCCTTCGCGAGCTTCAAGTGGGCCGGCGTCGGCTATCTGCTCTACCTCGCCTGGGCGACCCTGCGGGAGAAGGGCGCCATGAGACTCGACGTGCGGGGTGGGGACGAGCCGCAGCGGCGATCGTCGGCGCAGGTCACCTGGACGGCCATTCTGATCAACTTCCTCAACCCGAAGCTGTCCATGTTCTTCCTGGCGTTCCTGCCCCAGTTCGTCCCGGCCGACAGCGGCCACTCGCTCATGCCCATGCTGGAACTCTCGGCCGTCTTCATGGCCATGACGTTCGTCGTCTTCGTGATCTACGGCGCCTTCGCGGCGGGCGTACGCGACCACATCATCTCCCGCCCCAAGGTGCTGGCCTGGATGCGCCGGACCTTCGCCGCGGCCTTCGTGGGCCTGGGTCTGAAACTGGCCGACGCCGGCCGCTGACCCAGGTGCCCCCCGCCCCCAACGGCCGCTCGGCCCTTGGGGGCAGGGCTCGTTGGCGGCCCTGAGGTGGCGTACCCTCGGCACTCCCGACCCGTCGGACGGCGAGCGAACGGAGACCAGGCGCATGTCCGCACTGTCCCTCCAGAAGGTGGAGGAGAGCGCCCCCGCACTCGTCTCCCTCTACAAGAGCGCCGCCGCCTCCCTGGAGAGACACGGGCTCGACGACGAGAGCGCCGCGGTCTACCTCGTCGTCGACTACTCCGGCTCGATGCGCCCGTACTTCAGGGACGGCAGCGTGCAGGCGCTCGCCGACCGGGTGCTCGGCCTGTCCGCCCACCTCGACGACGACGGTCGCGTGCCGGTGGTGTTCTTCTCCACCGACATCGACGCCGAGACGGAGATCGCCCTGGAGAACCATCAGGGCCGTATCGAGCGGATCGTGGCCAACCTCGGCCACATGGGCCGCACCAACTACCACGTGGCGATGGACGCCGTCATCGACCACTACCTCCAGAGCGGCGCGAGCGCCCCCGCCCTGGTCGTCTTCCAGACGGACGGCGGCCCCAGCAGCAGGCTCGCGGCCGAGCGCTACGTCTGCAAGGCGGCCACCCTGCCGATGTTCTGGCAGTTCATCGGGTTCGGCAACCCCCGGAGCCACCAGTTCGACTTCCTGCGGAGACTGGACGAGTTGGCCGTCCCCGAGCGCCGGTGTGTCGACAACGCCGGTTTCTTCGCCGCGGGCACCGACCCCCGCAAGGTGACCGACGCGCAGCTCTACGACCGGCTGCTCGGCGAGTTCCCCCTGTGGCTGCGCGCGGCCCGGGCGCAAGGGATCGTACGGTGAGAGTCCTGCGGGCCGCCGCGCGTGAGGCCGTGCCGTGGCGCAACGGCGGCGGGGTGACCCGGAGCATCGCCGCCCACCCCGAGGGCGCCGGGACCGCGGACTTCGTCTGGCGGGTCAGCCTCGCGGACGTCGGAGCGGACGGCCCGTTCTCCGGGTTTCCCGGAGTGGACCGGATCCTCACCGTCGTCGAGGGCGCCGGGATGGACCTCACCGTGGGCGGCCAACGGCGCCTGGTGGACGAGAAGTTCGTGCCGCAGCGCTTCCCGGGCGACGCCCCCACCGACTGCCGGCTCCTTGCCGGTCCCGTCGTCAACTTCAACGTGATGTTCCGCCGGGGCCACCCCGCCCCCTCGGTCGCCGTGGTGCGGGGCGATGTCACCATCGCGGGACCCGCCCTGGTCGTCGCCCTGGACGCCCCCGCCCGGGCCGGCGGCGTACGCCTGGGCCGCTACGACGCGGTGCACGCCGGGGTGGGGGCGGTGGCGGTAGGGGCCGAGGGCCACGCGGCCGTCGTCACCCTGCCGACGCGGTAGGCCGCACCGGCGGACGGAGAGCGCCGGGCGCCGGGGCCTTCTGGAGCCGCGGCGCCCGGGACGCCCGGGCCGCCGAAAGCTAGAGTCACCTGGTCATTCGACGCGTTCGAGAATCCAGGGGAGTTCATGAACAGCGAGCACGACAACGGCGCGGTCACTCTTGTCACCGGCGGGGCGAGCGGCATCGGCGCGGCGACCGTCCAACGGCTCCTGGACGCGGGCCACCGGGTCACCGTCACCGGCCGCGACCAGGCGAAGCTGGACGCCTTCACCAGCCAACTCGGCGCGGGGGACCGGGTGTTGGCGATCGCCGCCGACACCACCGATCTGGCGTCGATCGGCGCGGCGGTCGAGGCGACGGTCAAGACGTTCGGGCGGCTCGACCACGTCGTCGCCAACGCCGGGTTCTCCACCCACGACAACCTGGCCGACGGAGACCCCGACCACTGGCGCGAGATGCTGCTGGTCAATGTGCTCGGCCCCGCCGTCCTGGTGAAGGCGGCGCTGCCCGCGCTCACCGCGAGCGGGGGACGCGTCGTGATGGTGGGCAGCACGGCGGGGATCAAGAACACCCCGGGCAACATGTACTCGGTCAGCAAGAGCGCCCTGACCTCGCTCGCCGAGAACACCCGGGTGCTCGTCACCGGCTCCGGTGTCGGGGTCACCCTCGTCGCCCCGGGCCGGGTGGACAGCCCGTTCTGGTCCAGCCACCCCACGGGCGTCGTCCCCGACGGCCCCTCGATGACCCCCGGCCAGGTGGCCGAGGCCGTCGTCTGGGCGCTGGCGCAGCCGGCCGGCGTCGAGGTGAACCAGGTGGTGGTCCGCCCCACGGGCCAGCTCCACTGACAGCCCCGGGCCGCCGAACCCCGCCGGCGCCTGCCCGTGGACGGCGCCCTGCGCTCAGCCCGCCAGCACCTGTGCCCGGCACTCGCCCGGCGTCCCCCAGGCGTCCCTGAGCGGGCGCGCCTTGCGCAGCCACAGCGACAGGTCGAGCTCCTCGGTGTAGCCGGTCGCGCCGTGCAGTTGCAGCGCGGTGCGGGCGGCGGCGTACGCGGCCTCCCCGGCCGTCACCTTCGCGGCGGCCACATCGCCCGGCGCGAGGGTGAGCGCCGCTCCGTACAGCAGCGGCCGGGCGAACTCCACCGCGACCAGCGTGTCCGCGAGCCGGTGCTTGACCGCCTGGAAGGAGCCGATGGGCACCCCGAACTGCGTGCGCTGCGAGACGTACGCCACGGTCCGGTGCAGCAGGGCCTCGGCGATCCCGAGGCACTGACCGGCCGCCGCGAGCCGCGCCAGGACCGTGGCGTGGGCGAGCGCGTGGGTCAACTCGGGCCCCGAGGCCAGGAGTTCACCGCCGTCCAGCGGCCGGGACAGGCGCCGTGCCGGATCGGCCGAGCGCTGGACGGGACCATGACCCGGGGCGAGCCGCAGCTCCTGGCCGCGCACGACAAGGACCGCGTCCGCCGCGTCCGCGTCGAGCGCGTAGGGACTCGCCCCCGGGAACAGCACGCTCGCCGCGCAGGCGCCCGAGACGATCGAGGGCAGCAGCCGCTTGGCCGGGCCCTCCTGGCCCAGCTCCGCGAGCCGGGACAGCAGGGCGGCGGCCGCCACCGTCTCCACGAACGGGCCCGGCGCGCCATGGCGCCCCAACTCCACGCAAGCGAGGGCCAGTTCGGCGGGCAGCGGGCCGAGCCCTTCGTACTCCTCGGGCGCCGCGAGCGCGAACACCCCCGCCTCGGCGATACGCGACCACAGGGCGCGCCCGGGCCCCGCGTCCCCCGCGCTCCAGGCCCGTACCGCCGCGGGAGTGTCGGCGGCGGTGAGCATCGCGTCCAGGGAGCGCGCGAAGTCGCGCTGCTGCGCGGTGAGCAGGAACCTCATCGGCGTCCCTTCGGGAGGCCGAGCAGGCGCTCGGCGATGATGTCGCGCTGGATCTCGTTGGTCCCGGCGTAGATCGGACCCGCCAGCGCGAAGAGATGGCTCTCGGCCCAACTCCCGTGCGCGGGCGCCTCATCGGCCTCGTCGGACAGCTCGCCGTAGGGGCCGAGCAGATCGAGCGCGCACTCGTGCAGGGCGATGTCGTACTGCGACCAGAACACCTTGTTGAGACTGGACTCCGCGCCGATGCTCTCGCCGGCGGCGAAGCGCGCGGCGTTCGCGCAGGTGAAGAGCTGGTAGGCGCGCGCCCCGATCACCGCGTCCGCGACCCGGTCGCGCAGCGCGGTGTCCGCAGGGTCGCCCGCGGTGCGCCACAGCTCCACCAGGCGCGCGGCCGAGGCGAGGAAGCGGCCCGGGGATCGCAGCATCAGACCGCGCTCGTTGCCGGTCGTCGACATGGCGATCCGCCAGCCCGCGCCCACCTCCCCGATGACATCCCGGTCGGGCACGAAGACGTGGTCGAGGAAGAGCTCGGCGAAGGCGGGCTTGCCGTCGAGGCGGCCGATGGGGCGCACCGTCACCCCGGGCGCCCGGAGGTCGAACATCAGATACGTCAGACCCTGGTGGGGCCTGGCCGCGTCCGGGTCGGTGCGGAAGATGCCGAAGGCGCGGTCGGCGAACGCGGCCCGCGAGGACCAGGTCTTCTGCCCCGACAGCAGCCAGCCCCCCTCGGTGCGCACGGCTTGGGAGCGCAGGGCCGCGAGATCGGAACCGGCCTCCGGCTCGGACCAGGCCTGCGCCCAGATCGTCGCGCCGCTCGCCATGTCCGGCAGGATCCGGGCCCGCTGCTCGACGGTGCCGTGGTCGAACAGGGTGGGCGCGAGGAGGTTGATGCCGTTCTGCGAGACGCGTCCGGGTCCGCCCGCCGCGTAGTACTCCTCCTCGAAGACCAGCCACCCGAAGATGTCGACGCCCCGGCCTCCGTACTCCCCGGGCCACGACACCACCGACCAGCGGTCCGCGAACAGGCGGGCCTCCCACTCCCGGTGGGCCGCGAAACCGGCCGCGGTCTCTAGGGAGGGAAGGGGAGTGGAGGGGACGTGGGCCGCGAGCCAGTCGCGCGCCTCGGCCCGGAAGGCCTGCTGATCGGGCGTGGGATCCAGGTCCATGGGGGCGGAGCACCATCCTTCCCTAACAAGTGTTTGGTAGGTTAACGTGGCGCCGTGACGGACAACAAGGCTCAGTACGTGCCGGGCCACGGCCTCCTCGACGGCCGCACCGCCGTCGTCACCGCCGCGGCCGGAGCCGGGATCGGCGGGGCCACCGCCCGCAGACTCCTCGAAGAGGGCGCCCGCGTCGTCATCGGCGACGCCCACGCCCGCCGCCTCAAAGAGACCGAGCAGGCGCTCGCCGCCGAGTTCGGGGCGCACCAGGTCGCCTCCCTGCCGTGCGACGTGACCGACGAACAGCAGGTCCAGGCCCTCTTCGCGCTCGCCACCCACGAACACGGCGGACTCGACATCGTCGTCAACAACGCGGGCCTCGGCGGCACCTGCTCCCTCGTCGACATGACCGACGACGCCTGGTCGAAGGTCCTCGACGTCACCTTGGGCGGCACCTTCCGCTGCACCCGCGCGGCCCTGCGCGCCTTCAAGGAGAGCGGCCGCCGGGGCGTCGTCGTCAACAACGCCTCCGTCGTCGGCTGGCGCGCCCAGGCCGGCCAGAGCCACTACGCCGCCGCCAAGGCCGGCGTCATGGCGCTCACCCGGTGCGCCGCGATCGAGGCCGCCGCCTTCGGAGTACGGGTCAACGCGGTCGCCCCCAGCCTCGCCATGCACCCGCACCTGGCGAAGGTCACTTCCGCCGAACTGCTCGAAGAACTCACCGCCCGCGAGGCGTTCGGGCGGTACGCCGAACCCTGGGAGGTCGCCAACGTCATCGTGTTCCTGGCCAGCGGCTACTCCTCGTATCTGACCGGCGAGGTCGTCTCCGTCAGCAGCCAGCACCCCTAGGGGCAGCACAATGGCCGGGTGCCGACGAACAAGAAGAAGACCCAGGTGACCGCCTCGCCCGAGCGGCGGCGCGAACTCCTCGCCACGGCGGCCGAGGTGTTCGCCGCCCACGGCTACAACGCCACCACCGTCCGCAGGATCGCCGACGAGGCCGGTCTGCTCGCGGGCAGCCTCTACTACCACTTCGACTCCAAGGAATCGATGCTGGACGAGATCCTCTCGGCCTTCCTGGACGAGCTGTGGCAGGGGTACGACGCCGTGCTCGCCGCGGGCCTCGGCCCCCGCGAGACGATCGAGGCCCTCGTCACCGAGTCCTTCCGGGAGATCGACCGGCACCGCGCCGCCGTCGCGATCTACCAGAAGGAGTCCAAGCACCTGGCCGCGCTGCCCCGCTTCCACTACCTGACGGACTCCCAGCAGAAGTTCGAGAAGGCGTGGCTGGGGACGCTGGAGCGCGGCGTCGTCTCCGGCGCCTTCCGCGCCGACCTGGACATCCGCCTCACCTACCGCTTCGTACGGGACACGGTGTGGGTCGCCGCGTCCTGGTACCGGCCGGGCGGCCGGCACAGCCCGGAGGAGATCGCCCGCCAGTACCTCTCGATGGTCCTGGACGGAATCGCCGTACGCGCGTAACTGGCGTACAGAATTGGGGAGTTGGCATGACCGAGGCCTACATTGTCGAAGCGGTGCGCACCCCGGTGGGCCGGCGCGGGGGAGGGCTCTCGGCGGTCCACCCCGCCGACCTCGGCGCCCGGGTGCTGACCGCGCTCGTCGAACGCAGCGGGATCGACCCCGCCGCCGTCGAGGACGTCGTCTTCGGCTGTCTGGACACCGTGGGCCCCCAGGCCGGCGACATCGCCCGCACCTCCTGGCTGGCGGCCGGCCTGCCCGAAGAGGTGCCCGGCGTGACCGTCGACCGCCAGTGCGGCTCCTCCCAGCAGGCCCTGCACTTCGCGGCCCAGGCGGTGCTCTCCGGCACCCAGGACCTGGTGGTGGCGGGCGGCACCCAGAACATGTCGATGATCCCCATCGCCTTCGCCTCCCGCCAGGCCGCCGAACCGCTCGGCCTGACCGAGGGCCCCTTCCTCGGCAGCGAGGGCTGGCGGGCGCGTTACGGCGACGCCCCCGTCAACCAGTTCCACGGCGCCCAGCTCATCGCCGAGAAATGGGGCGTGACGCGCGGTGACATGGAGGAGTTCGCGCTGCGCTCCCACCGACGGGCCCTGCGCGCCATCGACGAGGGCCGCTTCGACCGCGAGACCGTGGCCTGCGCCGGCGTCACCACCGACGAAGGGCCGCGCAGGGACACCACCCTGGAGAAGATGGCCGCCCTGAAACCCGTCGTCGAGGGCGGCACGATCACCGCGGCCTGCTCCTCCCAGGTCTCCGACGGCGCGGCCGCCCTCCTCATCGCCTCCGAGCGCGCCGTCGCCGAACACGGACTCACCCCCCGCGCCCGCGTCCACCACCTCTCGGTGCGCGGCGAGGACCCCATCCGCATGCTGTCCGCGCCGATCCCCGCCACCGCGTACGCCCTGAAGAAGACCGGCCTGAGGATCGAGGACATCGACCTCGTCGAGATCAACGAGGCCTTCGCGCCGGTGGCGCTCGCCTGGCTCAAGGAGACCGGCGCCGACCCGGACCGGGTCAACGTCAACGGCGGCGCGATCGCACTGGGCCACCCCCTGGGCGCGACCGGCGCCAAACTCATGACGACCCTGCTGCACGAACTGGAACGCACCGGCGGCCGCTACGGCCTCCAGACCATGTGCGAGGGCGGCGGCCAGGCCAACATCACCATCATCGAGCGCCTGTAACCGCCGTCACGGCGGCCCTCAGCCGCGGCATGCTACTGTTGGCGCGTTGCAGTTTTGGTACCCATATACTTTATGTGCGCCTGACGGGAATGCTCCTCAGGCGCATATTTGTTTTCCGGGTTTCTCCGGATGGGCTCAATGCGGCGACGAGGAATCCGTAATTCCGCGGATTTCCGGAACTGCCCCTGTCTTAGGAGAAATGACATGGCTACTGGCACCGTTAAGTGGTTCAACTCGGAAAAGGGCTTCGGCTTCATCGAGCAGGACGGCGGCGGCCCCGACGTCTTCGCCCACTACTCCAACATCGCCTCCTCCGGCTTCCGTGAGCTCCTCGAGGGCCAGAAGGTCTCCTTCGAGGTCACCCAGGGCCAGAAGGGCCTCCAGGCGGAGAACATTCTCCCCGCCTGATCGCCGACGAGGCGTATTTTGCAGCCGCGGCTTTTGCGGCTCGCGAATTTAGCAGCCGGGGCCCGCACCCTGAAGGTGCGGGCCCCGGCTTGTGCTGTCTTGTCCCAGGAAGGCAAATTCTGTATGACGCGCATGACCAGCAAGCGCTCCGGTGCCGCTTCCGGTGCCGGTACCGGCACCCGTTCCGGCTCCGGTTCCGGTTCCGGTTCCGGTGCACGTAGGGCCTCCGGCCGGCCCGCCGCCAAGTCCGCCAAGCCCGCCAAGGGCCGGACCATGGCGCCGCAGGGCGAGTTCACCCTGCCCGAGACCCTCACCCCCGCGCTGCCGGCCGTCGACGCCTTCGCCGACCTGGACATGCCCGCGGCGCTGCTCAAGACGCTCGACGCGCACGGCGTGACCGAGCCGTTCCCCATCCAGGGCGCCACCCTGCCGAACTCGCTCGCGGGCCGCGACATCCTCGGCCGTGGGCGCACCGGCTCCGGCAAGACCCTCGCCTTCGGCCTCGCCCTGCTCGCCCGCACCGCGGGCCGGCGCGCCGAGCCCAAGGCGCCCCTCGCGATGGTCCTCGTACCGACGCGCGAGCTCGCCCAGCAGGTCACCGACGCGCTCACCCCGTACGCGACGGCCGTCAACCTGCGCCTGACCACCGTCGTCGGCGGTCTCTCCCTCACCAAGCAGGC
Organism: Streptomyces sp. ASQP_92; assembly: GCF_025399895.1. GTDB lineage: Bacteria > Actinomycetota > Actinomycetes > Streptomycetales > Streptomycetaceae > Streptomyces. The sequence continues at coordinate 1,124,492 of NZ_JAODUA010000001.1, forward strand.
CAACGCGCTGCGCCGCGGCGCCGAGGTCATGGTGGCCACGCCGGGCCGGCTCAAGGACCTCATAGAGCGGGGTGACTGCTCGCTGGAGAACGTGAGCGTCACCGTCCTCGACGAGGCCGACCAGATGGCCGACATGGGCTTCATGCCGCAGGTCGTGGCGCTGCTCAAGCAGGTCGAGCCGGACGGGCAGCGGATGCTGTTCTCGGCGACCCTGGACGCCAACATCGACCGCCTGGTCCGGATGTTCCTCACCGACCCGGTGGTGCACTCCGTCGACCCGTCGGCGGGCGCCGTCACCACGATGGAACACCACGTCCTGTACGTCATGGACGAGACCGACAAGAAGGCCGTCACCACGCGGATCGCCGCCCGCGACGGCCGCGTGATCATGTTCCTGGACACCAAGCGCTCGGTCGACCGGCTGGTCAAGCGGCTGCTCGCGAGCGGCGTCCGGGCGGGCGGCCTGCACGGCGGACGGTCCCAGCCGCAGCGCAACCGCACCCTGGACCAGTTCAAGAACGGCCAGCTCACCGCGCTGGTGGCGACGAACGTCGCGGCGCGCGGCATCCACATCGACGACCTGGACCTGGTCGTCAACGTGGACCCGCCGACGGACCACAAGGACTACCTCCACCGCGGCGGGCGCACCGCGCGGGCGGGGGAGTCGGGCAGTGTCGTCACGCTCGTGCTGCCCGACGAGAAGCGCGAGATGACCAAGCTCATGTCGTTCGCCGGGATCCGCCCGCGCACGGCCGAGATCAAGTCGAGCTCCGAGGAGCTCGTCCAGGTCACGGGCGCGCGCGAGCCGTCCGGCATCCCCGTCGTCATCGAGGTCCCGGCCCAGCCGGAGCCCAAGCGTGCCGCCTCCGGGGGACGCAGCCGCGGCCGCCGCGGCGGCGGCCAGGGTTCGGGCCAGCCGTCCGCGGCCCGTTCGCAGGGCGCGCGCACGCAGGGTTCGGGCCAGCCGTCCGCCGCCCGCGCGCAGAGCGCCCGCGCCCAGGGTTCGGGCCAGGGCGCGGCCTCCCGCGCCCAGGGCGGACGCACCCAGGGCGCGGCGGCCTCTCGTTCCCAGGGTTCGGCGGCCTCCCGCCAGGGCGCGCCGGCCTCCCGTTCCCAGGGTGGTCGCGGCCGGGGCCAGGGTGGCGCGGCGGGCGCGGGCCGGGGCCGGGGCTGAGCCCTTCCCCGGCGGGCCCTCAGGTCACGAGCCGGGCCCGCAGCGCCGCGAGGTCGCGCAGGCCAAGCCCGAGCCCCTGGGTCAGATACCCGTACAAGTCGCCGTAGAGCGCGGTCAGTCGGTCCAGGGCCGCGTCCAGGTAGTCGACGCGTACCTCCTGGAGCGGGATCAGCAGATCCGGGTCCCGCATCGTGCCGGACTGCTTCAGGGCCGCCCGCAGCGCCGCGTCGGCCGCCGCCCGGAACCCGTTGGACGCCAGGTAGTCCTGCTGGGCCGTCGCGGCGGGCACGCCGAGGGCGCGCAGCAGGACGTAACTCTCCCAGCCGGTGCGGTCCTTGCCGGAGGTGCAGTGGAAGAGCAGCGGGCCACGCGCCGAGGCCAGGTCCTTGAGGGTCGCCCCGAACTCGGCGCGGGCGCCCGGGTCCGAGACGAACGCCCGGTACTCGGCGCGCATGAGCTCCTCCGCCTGGCCGTGGCCCAACATCGCGTCCTGCGTCGCCGGGTCCCTGGAGCCGATCGCGGCCAGCATCCGCGCGTACAGACCGCTGTCGGTGACCGGGCGCGAGATCGGGGCGAGCCCGGCCGGCAGCCGGTCGGGGCCGTCGTACTGGAGCTCCAGGGGCACCCGGAAGTCGACCACCTCGCGCAGGCCCAGCCGGTCCAGCGTCGAAAGGTCCCCGTCCGTCGCCCTGTTCAGCGCGTCGGCCCGGTAGGCGAGCCCGTAGCGGACCCGCGCGCCGTCGTACGTCCCGTAGCCGCCCAGGTCGCGGACGTTCACCGCGCCCTGGAGCACGACCTGGCGGATCGCGGGCGCGGCCTGGCGGTGTGCGCCGGTCACGCCCGGCGGCGCCGATGCCGATGCCGACGCCGTGGCGGGCACGCCGAGCGCCAGCGTCGCGGCGACGGCGGCCGTCACCGCGGCGGCACGTGTCACCGTGCGGCTGCTTCTTCGGTTCACGGGAATCAACTCCCTTGATTTCGGTGGGGGTTCACTCCGCCCGGGGCAGAGCGGCAAGCACGTGCGCGGCCTCGTCCATCACCCGGGCGACCAGTTCGGTGCAGCTCGGCAGGTCCTCGATGAGCCCGGCCACCTGGCCCGAGGCCATCACTCCCAGATCCGTACGGCCCTCGACCATCGCCGCCCTCAGGAGCATCGGGGTGTTCGCCGCCAGAAGTGTCTGACTCCATGTCAGGTCTTTGCCGCGCTTCATCTTCAGGCCGTCCGCGACCAGTTGACGCCAGGTCAGGCCGGAGATCTTCCGGAAGCCCGAGGCGCGGCGCACCGCGTGCGCCAGCGCCCGGGTCCGCCCGGCCCGCTCCAGCGACGCGACGAATTCGGTACGCAGCATGCGGTGCGGCAGGCCGTCCACGGCAGTGGTCACCGTGATGTCCTGCACGGTGGCGCGCAGATAGCGCGCCTTCACCGCGTCGGGCACCGTCGAGTCGGCGGTGAGCAGGAAGCGGGTCCCCATCGCCACGCCCGCGGCGCCGTAGGCGAGCGCCGCCACCAGACCCCGCCCGTCATGGAAACCGCCCGCCGCGATCACCGGGATGTCCACCGCGTCCACCACCTGCGGCAGCAGCACGGTGGTCGCGACCTGCCCGGTGTGGCCGCCGCCCTCGCCGCCCTGCACGATCACCGCGTCCGCGCCCCACGCCGCGACCTTCTCCGCATGCCGGCGCGCCCCGATGGAGGGGATCACGACGACCCCCGCGTCCTTCAGTTCGGCGACGAGGTCACGGGAGGGGGCCAGGGCGAAGGACGCCACGCGCACGCTCTCGTCCACGATGATCCGCACCCGCTCGCGCGCGTCGGCGGCGTCCGCCCGCAGATTGACCCCGAACGGCGCCTCTGTACGGGAGGCCACCTCCCGGATGGCGCGGCGCAGTTCGCCGGCCGTCATCGTCGCGGAGGCCAGGATGCCGAGCGCGCCCGCGTTCGCGGTGGCCGACACCAGACGGGGACCCGCCACCCAGCCCATGCCGGTCTGCACGATCGGATGCCGGACGCCCACCAGCTTCGTCAGGGCCGTCTCGATGCGGGGCGCCCCGAGCGCGGGGGGCGTGGCGGGCGCGGGCGTCAACGCGCCACCTCGCGGTCGCGCAGGCCGTCCGGGTCGATGACCTCGCGGATGAGGCGCAGCTCCTCGGCGGTGGGCTCACGGGTGTACGCCGCCTCGTCGCAGCCGGCCAGTTCGAACGCCGTGGCCGCCCGCACCTCCTCCAGGGCCACCCCGGGGTGCAGCGAGACCAGCCGCATCGCGTGGTCCGGAGTCGCGAAGTCGAAGACGCCCAGATCGCTGACGACGCGCGGGATGCGGTGGTAACGGGTGGCGGACGGGCCTGCGGCGGCCGCGCTGTCGTAGCCGACCCCGCAGATCATGTCGACCTTCGGCACGAAGACCCGGGCCGAGTGCTTCGGCACCCAGTAACTCACCGGATTGTTCAGGGTGTTGACGGGCGCGCCGCGCACGCCCAGGAGCTGGCGGGAAGGCCGCTCCCACGCGCCGACACAGGAGATGTTCTGATTGCCGAACCGGTCGATCTGGCTCGCGCCCATCATGACGTGCCGCCGCCCGCCGGTGACCATCGCGAGGTGGCGGCGGTACGGCAGCCAGCCCTCCGGCTCCCCGTCGGCGCCGACCAGCATCGCCTCGCCGTCGGTGAGCAGCAGATCGGGCGAGAAGGTCCGCCGGGCGAGACGGGCCCCCACCGACGGAATCAGACCCATGGGGCTCGCCAGTACCTCCCCGTTGTCGCGCCATGCCTCGGCGCACGCGATCACGCAGTACTCGGCGCGGGTCACCCGCACGGCGCTCGTCGTCACGTCCGCTCCTCGTGCCAGCTCTGGACCGCGCTCTGGTAGGACTTCTCGTCGGGCCCGGACAGGAACCGCTGGGCGAACTCGGCCCAGGGCGTGCTCGCGTACAGCTTCTGGAACGGCTCGTCGCGGCCGTAGTCGGGGGCGCACGAGGTGAAGTGGGCGCCGCCCGGGCTCTCTACGACGCCGGTGACCGCGGACCGACTGATCAGCAGGGACTGCGCCGGGGCGCCCCGGAAGCCGTCCACGATCCGCTCGCACGACAGGTACGCGCTGTCGGCGGCCTCGCAGAACAGGTCGTCGAAGTACGGGTCGGGGCCCAGGTACTGGCCGTTGCCGAGCCGGTCGGCGCGGTTGAGGTGGACGAGGGCCGCGTCCATGCGCAGTGCCGGCATCGCCACGAACGTCTCGCCGTCCTCATAGGGTGAAGTCACCGTGCGCAGAAGGGGGTTGACCCGCATCACGTCCGAGCCGATGCCGGCCCGCACCGGCAGGAACGGCAGCCGGTTCGCCGCCGCGTGCAGGCCCCACATGAACATCGCCTCGTCGATCTCCATCAGCTCGAAGGCGCCGGCCTGGCGGGCCGCGCGAAAGTGCGGCTCCAGGGGGATCGAGTCGAGCGTGGCGAAGGGCGCGACGAGTTTGCGGATCCGGCCGGCGGCCGCGAGCAGGCCGACATCGGGTCCGCCGTACGAGATCACCGTCAGATCGGTGACGGGGGAGCGCAGCAGGGCCCGCACCAGCGCCATCGGCTTGCGGCGCGAGCCCCAGCCGCCGATGCCGACGGTCATCCCGCTGCGCAGCCGCCGTACGACGTCCTCGGGCGTCATGGTCTTGTCCGTCACGGGCGAACCCCCTCACTGGCCGGCGGTGCGGGCGGGCCACCCGCTGGGGACGTGCCGCCCGGCGCGAACGTGTCGCGGACGCGGTCGGCGACGCCGCTGAGGCCGGCCTCGAAGGTGAAGCCCTGCTCGAAGCGGTAGCTGCGGCGAACGTCGACGGGGTCGATGCCGTTGATGGCGGCCTTCGCGAGCCGGATGAGCGTGCCGTCCTTGCGGGCGATCTCGCGCGCCAACTCCAGCGCCTGCGCGAGAAGTTCGGCCCGGGCCACCACCTTCCACACCGATCCGTGGGCGTGCAGCTCCCGCGCCGAGACCGTACGGGAGGTGTAGTACAGCGCGCGCATCAGGTGCTGGGGGACCAGCCGGGCCAGGTGGGTGGCGGCGCCCAGCGCGCCCCGGTCCAGCTCGGGCAGGCCGAAGACGGCGTCCTCGCTCGCCACGATCGCGTCCGCGTTGCCGACCAGGCCGACGCCGCCGCCCAGGCAGAACCCGCCGACCGCCGCGACGACCGGCACCTCGCACTCGTACACCGCCGCGAACGCCTCGGCGCAGCCCCGGTTCGCGCCGATCAGCGCGCCGTGGCCGCTGTCGCGCTGCACCTCCTTGATGTCGACCCCGGCGTTGAAGCCGCGGCCCTCGGCGGCGAGCACCACACAGCGGTTCTCGGGATCGCGGCCCGCCGCGCGCACCGCGTCGGCGAGCTCGTACCAGCCCTGTACGGGAAGGGCGTTGACGGGCGGGAAGTCGACCGTGACGAGGCGGATGCCCTTCTCGGGGCTTGCGGTGGAGACACCCATGGGCGGATCAGCTACCTTTCCACCAAACATTTGTTAGGTGAGGAAGGTAGCAGCGGATGGAGCTGGCCGGGAAGGCAGTCGTCGTCACCGGTGGCACCCGGGGTGTCGGCGCGGGCATCGCCAGGGCGTTCCTCGACGCGGGCGCGGACGTCGTGGTGTGCGCCCGCAGACCACCCGGCGAACCCATCGCCTCCGGGGGCCGCACGGCCGAGTTCCGCCCGCTCGACCTGCGCCGACCCGACGCCGTACGCGACTTCTTCGCGGCGCTCGCCACGGACTACGGACGCCTGGACACCCTGGTCAACAACGCGGGCGGAACGCCCCACCGGCTGCTCGACGAGGGCGAGGCGGAGCGCCACGCACGGGTCGTCGAGCTGAACCTGGTGGCCCCGCTCACGGCCTCGCTCGCCGCCCGCCCGTATCTGCGGGCCGCACGGGGATCGGTCGTGATGATCGGCAGCGTGAGCGGGGCGCGGCCTTCCCCGGGGTCGGCCGCCTATGGCGCCGCCAAGGCCGGTCTGGACAGCCTCGCCCGTTCCATGGCGGTGGAATGGGCGCCCGAGGTCCGCGTCAACACGCTGGTTCTCGGCATGGTCCGTACGGAATCGAGCGAGCTGCACTACGGCGACGCGGACGGCGTCGCCCGGGTCGGCGCGACCGTGCCGCTCGGCCGGCTCGCCGAGCCGGAGGAGGTCGGCGCCGCCGCCGTCTTCCTCGCCGGCGCGCGGGCGGCCTACATCAGCGGAGCCTCCCTGCTCGTCCACGGCGGCGGCGAACGCCCCGCCTTCCTGGACGCGGCCACGGTCAACCGCGGGGATCGACCGAAGCGATCGACGGAAGCGTTCAACGAGCCTGAGGGGAACGGAAGATGAGCGGGTTGTGCGCGGGACGCGTCGTGGTCGTGACCGGCGCGGGGCGGGGGCTGGGCCGCGCCCACGCCCTGGCGTTCGCCGAGCAGGGGGCCCGGGTCGTCGTCAACGACCTCGGCGTCGCACTGGACGGGGCGGGCGGGTCCGGTGGGCCGGCCCAGTCGGTGGTGGACGAGATCCGCGCGGCGGGCGGTGAAGCCGTCGCGCACGGCGGCGACATCGCCACCACCGACGGCGCGGCCTCGCTGATCGCGACGGCCGTGGAGACGTTCGGAGCGCTGCACACCCTGGTCAACAACGCGGGATTCCTGCGCGACCGGATGCTGGTCAACCTGGACGAGGACGACTGGGACGCGGTGATGCGGGTCCACCTCAAAGGCCACTTCCTGCCCCTCAAACACGCCGCCGCGTACTGGCGCGCCGAGGCCAGGGCGGGCCGCGAGGTCGCGGCCCGGGTGGTCAACACCAGCTCGGGAGCAGGCCTGTTGGGCTCGGTCGGACAGGGCAACTACAGCGCCGCCAAGGCCGGGATCGTGGGGCTCACCCTGGTCGCGGCGGCCGAGATGGGCCGCTATGGAGTGCAGGTCAACGCCATCGCGCCGGCCGCCCGCACCCGGATGACCGAGACCGCCTTCGCGGACACGATGGCCGCGCCCGGCAAGGACGGCGCCTTCGACGCGATGGCACCGGAGAACGTCTCGCCCCTGGTGGTGTGGCTGGGTTCGGCCGCGAGCGAGGGCGTCACCGGCCGGGTCTTCGAGGCGGAGGCCGGCCGCATCACCGTCATGGAGGGCTGGCGGCCCGGCCCCACCGTGGACAAGGGGGCCCGCTGGACCCCGCGCGAGGCCGGCACGGCGGCGCTGAAACTCCTCACCGAGGCGGCGACTCCGGGAGCGGTGTACGGCTCGCGCTAGGCGGCAGGGCGCGGGTGCGCGGCCCGCGATGACGGCGTGGACCACGTCCGGATCAACGGCCCATGGCCCCGCCGTCACGCGACGGACGGGCTTGGTGAACATATCGACGGGTTGGGTGAACAAGAAGAAAATTCAACGGAGTTGGCGTTGACGGCCGCCGCTCTACGCGCGTCATCATGTCGGCATGAGCATCCCCCCGCGCATCAAAGCCCTCGGTGGCGCCTTCGCCGTGGCCGCCGCCCTCCTCGCCGGCCCGGTCGCCGGCGACGCCTCGGCCACCCCCCTCGCCCCCTCCGCCACGTCCGTGTCCGTGGCCTCGGTCGGCAGCGTCTGTTACTCCGCGCTGCCCTCCCAGGCGCACGACACCCTGCGCCTCATCGACCAGGGCGGCCCGTTCCCGTACTCCCAGGACGGTGTCGTCTTCCAGAACCGCGAAGGCGTGCTGGCCCAGCGGAGCACCGGCTACTACCACGAGTACACCGTGATCACCCCGGGCGCCCCGACGCGCGGCACGCGCCGGATCATCACCGGTGAGAGGTCCCAGGAGGACTACTACACCGCCGACCACTACGCCACCTTCCGCCTCGTCGACTTCGGCTGCTGACACGGCGGTTGCTCCCCCCCCTGCCCCGGCCCGCGCGTCCATCCCGGACGGGCGGGCCCTGTCGTGCGCAGGGAGGCGGTTCACGGGGTCAGGTGTCGCACTCCAGGACCGTGCGGCACAGCCCGCAGCGGGCCCTGACCCGGCCGCTCACGGGCACCCGGATCCGCTGGTGGCAGGTCGGGCAGGCGAAGCACACCCGCGGCCCCTGCGGCCCGGACTCGAAGGAGTAGGGGGAGCCGGGTCCGGCCCGGCCGCCCCCCTGCTCCAGGGCCTGGCGGCGGTCCTTGGCGTAACGCCGCCGCCCCGCCCAGCCGGCCGCGCTGAGCGGGGGCCGCTGTCCGTCCCGCCGCGCCAGCGCGGCGCCCGCCCTGTACGCGGGGTACGCCTGCGGGCTGGTGAACCAGGGCGAGGGGTCCTCGCCGAAGAGCGCGGCCCGCTTGGCCAGGACGTACCCGAACTCCTCCGGCGTCAGATAGCCCAGCTTCTGACTGGACACCCCGTCCTCGCGGAACGCGTCCAGCAGCAGCCAGCCGGCGCCCAGATAGGTGGTCGCGGTGTCGGTGAGGATCTCGTTGTCGCGGGTCCCGGGGAACGTCAGGTCCAGGCGGTGCAGCAGGACATGGGTGATCTCGTGCGCGAGGGCGGCCCCGATGTCCCGGCGGTGGCTGCGGAACCGGTCGTTCAGCTCGATGAAGTACTCGGGCCCGGCGGTCAGTTCGACGTTGGCCGCGTGCCGCATCTCGCGAAAGCCCACGATCATCCGCGCGTCGGGCAGCCGCAGATGCTGGACGAGGGCGCGGGCCACCCGCTGGGTCCCCAGGTGCGGGTCGTCCTGGTCGGCGAAGGCCACATCGGCGGGGAGCACGCTGGTCGCGTACCCGTGCAGACCGTCGTAGGTCAGGCGCCGGTGCAGCGCGGTGATGGCCGCGCGCACGGTGACGAGGTGCGGATAGCCGTGCACGACCGGGCTCGACACGCCCACGCTGCCACCCCCGTTCCCGGCCGCGGAACCGGCGTTCCCGACCGTGGGCCGGATTCCACTGTAAGCGCGGGGGGCGGCGGCCGGCCCGACCGCGAACTGGCCGGAAAGTGGCCCTTGTGAGGGCCGCCGCGGGCTCCGCATAATCCGAACGCGCCTTGACGCGCCCATGACATTATCGATCGACGGGCGCGGTCCCCCTCGGCGCACATGACAGCCAACCCCCCACGAGAGGCAGTCAGTTGAAGAGAATCATGCGAGCCCTGCGCAGATGCCTGGCCGTCACGGCCGTCCTCGCCGCCGCGATCAGCCTGCCCGCCACCGACGCCCTCGCCTCACCCGCCGCACCCCAGCCCGTGGTCGGCGGCACCCGGGCCGCCCAGGGCGAGTTCCCGTTCATGGTCCGGCTCTCCATGGGCTGCGGCGGCGCCCTGTACACCCAGCAGATCGTGCTCACCGCCGCCCACTGCGTCGACGGCAGCGGCACCAACACCTCGATCACCGCCACCGGTGGCGTCGTCGACCTCCAGAGTTCCAGCGCGATCAAGGTGAAGTCCACCAAGGTGCTCCAGGCCCCCGGCTACACCGGCAAGGGCAAGGACTGGGCGCTGATCAAACTGGCCAAGCCCATCAACCAGCCCACCCTCAAGATCGCCACCACCACCGCGTACAACAACGGCACCTTCACCATCGCCGGCTGGGGCGCCCGCAGCGAGGGCGGCGGTCAGCAGCGCTACCTCTACAAGGCGAGCGTCCCCTTCGTCTCGGACGCGCAGTGCCAGCAGGCGTACGGCAGCGATCTCGTCCCCAGCGACGAGATCTGCGCCGGCTATGTCGCCCAGGGCGGCGTCGACACCTGCCAGGGCGACTCCGGCGGACCGATGTTCCGCAAGGACGACGCCGGCGCCTGGATCCAGGTCGGCATCGTGAGCTGGGGCCAGGGCTGCGCCGAGCCCGGCTACCCCGGCGTCTACTCCGAGGTCTCGACCTTCGCCTCCGCGATAGCCCAGGCCGCCTCGACGCTGTAGGGCCCCGCGTCGCGGCGCCGAGCCCGGGGGTCCGGCGCCGCGGAGCACGGTGCCGCGGAGTCCGCCCCCCGGGGGCCGGTGCCGCTGAGCCCGGCGCCGGCCCGGCACCGTCGGGCCGCCGCGGCCGCGGGTCGCTTCGCGAACGCGGCCCGGCCCCGGCGGCGGCCGCGTCGAACACCGCTGCCCGGCCGGGCGCCCCGCATTTGCGGGGGCCCGGCCGGACCTGCTCATATAGGGACATGTCGATCACAGTGGTCATCGCGGACGACCAGGAAATGGTCAGGACCGGGTTCCGCATGATCCTGGAGAGCCGAACCGACATCGAGGTCCTCGCCGATGTCGTCGACGGCCACGCCGCCCTCGAAGCCGTCGAACGCCTCCAGCCCGACGTCCTCCTCCTCGACATCCGGATGCCCGGCCTCGACGGACTCGAAGTCACCCGCCGCCTGGCCGGCCGCGAGCGGCCCCGCATCGTCATCTGCACCACCTTCGACCTCGACGAATACGTCCACGCCGCCCTGCACGGCGGCGCCTGCGGCTTCCTCCTCAAGGACGCCAGCCCCGAAATGCTCGTCGAGGCCGTACGAGCCGCGGCCGCCGGAGACTCCCTCGTCTCACCCGCGATCACCGTCCGGCTCCTGAAGGAACTCGCCGCCGCCCGCCCCTCCGACGGCGCCCGCACACCCTCCGAGCCCCTCACCGACCGCGAACGTGACGTCGTGCGCTGTCTGGCGCGAGGCGCCACCAACGCCGAGATCGCCGGCGAACTGTACGTCTCGCTGTCCACCGTGAAGACCCACCTCGCCAACGTCCAGGCCAAACTCGGCGCCCGCAACCGCGTGGAGATCGCGGCGTGGGCGTGGGAGAGCGGACTCACGGCGGGCGCGGCATGAGGCGCCCGTGAGGCCGGCGTGCGGGTGGGAACGCCGGTGCGGGGTGTGGCTGTGAGGGTGCCGTACGTGGGTGGGGCCGGGGGTGGGGGTGTGGCTGTGGGGGTGCCGTACGTGGGTGGGGGTGTGGGGGTGCCGTACGTGGGTGAGGGTGTCGCTGTGCGCGCCGCGCGTCCATGGCCTCGCCACCTCGTGGGGTGCCCGTGAGTCCCGTGCGCGGGTGGCTGCGACGCCATCCCCGGGCCGTGGCCGCGGCCCGCCCCCTGCTCGCCGCTGTCCTCGTCGCCCTGGTCACCTACGAAGGCGTGGCCCTCGCCCGCCAGCCCACCCGGCCGCACGCCATCGTGTGGAGCGCCGGGATCGCGGTGTGCCTGTGCGCGGTGCCCTGGGCGAAGGTGGCGCTGGTGCCGCGCGCCTGGGCGGCGGCCGCCGTGAGCTGGACCGCCACGGTGGCGCTGCTCCTCAGCGGCCGCCCCGACATCGTGTGGGGCATGGGCGAGGCCATCGCCCTCCTGGTGCTGCTGTCCTCCGTGCTGCTGTACGCCCCGGCCCGCACCGCCGCCGTCCTCGGCCCGCTCCTCGCCCTCGGCTGCATGGCGGCGCCGGTACGCGACGCGCAGCCGGGCCGGTTCACCCTGCTCTTCGCCGTCCTCGCGGTCGTCGTCAGCGCGTACTCCCTGCTGTTGCGCGCCCAGTCGGGCCAGCGGATGCGTGACCTGGAGGCGGTACGGACCGCCGAACGCATCGAACTCGCCCGCGAACTGCACGACTTGATCGCCCACCATGTCACCGGCATCGTCGTGCAGGCCCAGGCCGCCCGCTTCACCGCACAGTCGGGGGAGCGCGCCGCCGAGTCGTTCGCCCGCATCGAGGAGGCGGGGGGCGAGGCGCTCGGCGCGATGCGGCGCCTGGTGCGGGTGCTGCGGGAGGGCGCCGCGGAGACCGAGCCGGTGGCCGGGATCGCGCAGATCCGCGAACTCGCGGCCCGCTTCTCCCGGGCCGGGCCCCCGGCCGTCCTGTCCATCGAGACGGGCCTGGAGGAGCGGCTGCCCGGGGACGCCGCGGCGCTCGCGCACCGGGTGGTGCGGGAGTCCCTGACCAACGTCCGCAAACACGCGGCGGACGCGAGTGCCGTACGCATCGGCATCCGCGCCACGGCCGGCGCCCTGGAGGTACGGGTCGCCGACGACGGATCCAGCGGGGTCGCGCTCGCGGAGCAGGCACGGGGTGGCGGCTTCGGCCTCGCGGGCCTGACCGAGCGGGTCGTGGCGATGGGGGGTGAGCTGGTGGCGGGGCCGGCGCCGGAGGGGGGTTGGCAGGTTCTGGCGACCTTACCGCTGGACGCGCCCTAGCCCCCGGGGCGGCCCGCGCGATTCCCCGCGCCCCTGACCCCCCTGGCACTCACCCCCCTCGGCCTGCACGCCGACCCCGCCTTTCGCGCAGTTCCCCGCGCCCCAGCCCGTCTCGGTCCTGCGGGCCGTGGCCGCTTTTCGCGCAGTTCCCCGCGCCCCTAAGCCTTCTTGATCCTGCGGATCGTGCGTGGTTGCTCGCGCAGTTCCCCGCGCCCCCAAAAACCTCGGTCGGCTGCGGATCGTGGTCGCTTCTCGCGCAGTTCCCCGCGCCCCCAACTAGCCGGTGTCGGGCCGGGCGGGCAGCTTCGGCCCTTTCCCGCGCCCCAAAACCGGTCTTCGTCTGCGGGTTGTGGTCGCTTCTCGCGCAGTTCCTCGCGCCCCTTAGCTGCTCGGTGCTGGGGCACCTTCAGCCCGTCCGGCGTTTGAGGACGAGCGCCGTTCAGGCGCGAACGGGGTCTGGGGCGGAGCCCCAGGGGGCCGGAACCATCCAACCCCGCCGCACGGGTGGGTGGGTGGGCGAGGTGCCTCGGGGTCTGGGGCGGAGCCCCGGGAGGGCCGGAACCATCCAACCCGGCTGCACGGGCGGGTGGGTGGGCGAAGGTGCCTCGGGGTCTGGGGCGGAGCCCCAGAGGGCCCGGAACCAACCAACCCCGCCGCACGGGCGGGTGGGTGGGAAAACACCCCCCGGGGCCCGGCTCACCCCACCCCGCCCCCAACCTCAAGCACCCACACCTCATTACCCCCACCCCGCAACACCGCCCCCGGCACATACAACGACCGCTGCGGCCCAACCCCCCAGTACCGCCCCAGGCAGAACCCGTTCACCCACACGAACCCCCGCCCCCAGCCCGGGAGTTGAAGGAAGGCGTACGCGTCGGGCGCCCCAGGGGCCCGGGGCGGCGCGAGCTCCACGCGGCCCCGGTGCAGGCCGACCGCCCCCGCCACCCCCGCCGGCCCGAACGCGACCTTCCCCACCGCCTCCGGGGAGTCGAAGGCGTCCAGCCGCAACCCCCGCGCCCGCACCCCGTGCAGGTACTGCCGCTCGTGCAGCACCCCGCCCACGATTCCCTTCGACTCCCCGCTGCGCGGCCCGTAGTTGACCCGGCCGAGGGACTCCACCCACAGCTCGACCGCCGCACCCCCCGGCACGGGATCGCGCAGCGTGGCCTCCTCGCCGTCCAGCACCCCGGCGCGCACCCCGTCGACGTACACCGTCGCCACGTCCCGGAGACCGAGCACCCCGAGCGCGTACGGCTGTCGGGGCCCCGGCACGTCGAGCCGGTAGCGGACCAGGCCCCGGTCGACGTCCAGTTCCTCGAACGTCGGCGGCACCGGAGACTCCCGCTCCGCACCCCCCAGCACGTCCAGCACCTCGCCGAGCCCCGCCCACCCGTCGAGGGCGACCACGAGCGACCCCGCCGAGCCCTCGGCGGTGACCCCGTCAGGAATGACCCCGTCCGCGGCGCCCCCGTCCGCGCCGCCTACACGCAACACCGCCAACTCGACGGGCTCCGGTGGCAGTTCGGGCAGCGGGCGCCCATCCTGGTACTTCGCCAGCACCTCCCGGAACCGCCAGAACTTCTCCGTCGGCCGCCCCGCCTCGTCGATCGGCGCGTCGTAGTCGTACGAGGTGACCGTCGGCTCCAGCGCCCCCACATGCAGCTCCCCGGCCCGGTTCGCGCCCGACCAGCCCCCGAAGTTGGTGCCGCCGTGCGCCATGTAGATGTTCACCGACGCCCCGCACGCCAGGATCTCCTCCAGCGTCGCCGCCGCGTCGGCCGCGTCCCGCACCACATGGTCCGTACCCCAGTGGTCGAACCAGCCGCACCAGAACTCCATGCACATCAGCGGCCCCGCCGGCTGGTGGCGGCGCAGTACCCCGAAGGCCTCGCGCGCCCCGCTGCCGAAGTTCGCCGTGGCGAGGACACCCGGCAGCGAACCCCCGCTCAGCATGTGGTCCTCAGGGCCGTCCGAGGTGAACAGCGGCACCGTGATGCCGCACGAGCGCAGCAGCCCGGCCAGGTGCTCCAGATAGGCGCGGTCGGTGCCGTAACTGCCGTACTCGTTCTCCACCTGCACCATCAGCACCGGTCCGCCCCGGTCGATGCCGCGCTCGGCGACCTGGGGGAGCAGCACCCGGAACCAGCGGTCCACCCGCTCCAGATACTCCGCGTCGCACGTACGCGCCCGCCGCCCGAGCGGACCCGTCAGCCAGTGCGGCAGGCCCCCGTTCTCCCACTCGGCGCAGATGTAGGGCCCCGGCCGCACGATCGCCCACAGCCCGGCCGCCCGCGCCGCGTCCAGGAACCGGCCCAGCGCCCCGACGTCCTCGTACCGGCCGGGGCCCGGCTCGTGCAGGTTCCACGGCACATACGTCTCGACGCAGTTCAGGCCCATCGCCCGCAGCATCGCGAGCCGGTGCCCCCACTGCGACTCGTGCACCCGGAAGTAGTGCAGCGCGCCCGACAGCAGGCGCACCGGACGCCCGTCGAGCAGAAAGTCCTCGTCTCCCACGGTGAAATCGCCCACCGGTCCCCCCGCCCCTTTGTGTCAGTCACTCCGCCCGGCCACTCTCGCCCCTGGCGCGCCGCCGGTCCATGGACAAAGATCGGCGCTGATTGGACACAAGGGGGACGGCCAAGAACGGAAACCGGCATGTATCACACCTGGATGCGGTATTTCACCCCCAGCCCGGCCCATCACCGGCTCGGTCTGGTCTGCCTCGGTGTCGGTCTCCAGCACGGCACCCTGCCCACCGTGGGCCCCCGCACCCTGGACCACTACGTCGCCGTCGTCATCGGCGCCGGCTCCGGCTGGTTCCGCGGCGCCGACGGCCGTGAGGTCCCCGTCACCGCGCCCGCCCTGATCTGGCTCACCCCCGGCGTTCCCCACCACTACGGGCCCGACCCCGCCACCGGCTGGGACGAGTCCTTCGTCGACTTCGCCGGGCCCGCCGCCGCCACGTACACCGAACTCGGCTACATCGAACCCGACCAGCCCGTGGTGCCGCTCAGCGACACCGTGGGCGCCCGCGCCGCCGTCGGCCGCATCGCCAGGGCGGCCCGGCGCGGCAACCCGCTCCTGGAGGTCGAGACCGCGGCCGCCGTCCACGAACTGCTCGTCGCGCTGCGCCGTGCCCGCGCCGACGTCGCCCCCGACGGCGACCCCGTCCTCGACGCCCTCGCCCGCGACGCCTTCCAGCCCCTGTCGGTGGCCGAGCACGCCGCCCGGCACGGCATGACCCCCGCCGAACTGCGCACCGCGGTGCGCCGGGGCGCCGGATGCAGCCCCAAGGACTATCTCCTCGGCATCCGCCTGGGCCGCGCCAAGGAACTCCTCGCCGCCACCGAACTACCGGTCGCCGCCGTCGCCCGCCGCGTCGGCTACGACGACCCCGCCTACTTCTCCCGGCTCTTCACCCGCCGCGTCGGCATCGCGCCCATACGCTTCCGCGAGCAGCAGGCCCGTACCGTGCCCGGCGGCTGGAGCGACAAGATCCCGGATCCTGAACACCCCCCGACGATCGCGGGCCACGCCACGTAAGCTCGACGACCATGACCACGATCGACCCCTCCGTGCAGGCAGAGCTGTCCCGGCTCCGCGACAGCATCGACAACATCGACGCCGCTGTCGTGCACATGCTGGCGGAGCGCTTCAAATGCACCCAGCAGGTCGGCCACCTCAAGGCCGAACACCGGCTTCCCCCGGCCGACCCGTCGCGCGAAGCCGAACAGATCGCCCGGCTGCGCCGCCTCGCCGAGAGCGCCAAACTCGACCCGGCCTTCGCCGAGAAGCTCCTGAACTTCATCATCGCCGAGGTCATCAGGCACCACGAGACGATCGCCAACTCCGCCTGACCCCCAGCCCCTCCGCCGCGAGCCCCCCAATACCCCGCCGACGCGGCGCCCCACACACACCGCCCCGATGCGCCGCGCCCCAACACCGCCCGCCGACGCGATGGCCCCCCACGCCGCTGGCCGGACGCGATCCGCCCGCATCACCCGAGGCCGTGCTCCGCCCAGGGACACGCTTCACCTGAGGCCGGGTCCCGCCCGCAGGCCCGTTTCACCTGAGGCCGTGCTCCGCCCAGGGACACGCTTCACCTGGGGCCGGGTCCGGCCCGCAGGCCCGTTTCACCTGAGGCCGTGCTCCGCCCAGGGACACGCTTCACCTGGGGCCGGGTCCGGCCCGCAGGCCCGCATCACCTGAGGCCGTGCTCCGCCCAGGGACACGCATCACCTGAGGCCGGGTCCCGGCCCGCAGGTCCGCTTCACCTGAGGCCGGGTCCCGCCCAGGGACACGCATCACCGCAGGCCGGGCTCCGCCCAGGGACCCCCGCCGCCCCGGCCCTGCCCTGCCCTGCCCCCCGGAGGGCCTCGCCCTGTGCCCACCCGCCCCGTTCGGGCAGCATGGCCCCATGTCCGTACTGACGCGCGACGAAGCGCAGACCCGAGCCCGACTCCTCGACGTACAGCGGTACGCGATCGACCTGGACCTCACCACCGGCGAGGACACCTTCGCCTCCCGCACCGTCATCCACTTCACCGCCCGCACCGCCGAAGACACCTTCGTCGAGATCAAGCCCGCGGCCCTGCGCTCGGCCACCCTCGACGGCGCGCCCCTGGACCCCGACACGCTCACCGGCAACCGGCTCCCGCTGCGCCTCACCGCCGGCCCCCACGAACTGCGCGTCGACGCCGTCATGGACTACTCCCGCACCGGCGAGGGACTCCACCGCTTCACCGACCCCGCCGACGGGGAGACGTACGCCTACACCCAGCTCTTCATGGACGACGTGCAGCGCGTCTTCGCCGCCTTCGACCAGCCCGACCTGAAGGCCGCCTTCGACCTCACCGTCACCGCGCCCAACGGCTGGACCGTCCTCGCCAACGGCATCACCCAGCGGCAGGACGACGGCCGCTGGAAAGCCGCCACCACCCCCCTCATCTCCACCTACCTCGTGGCCGTCGCCGCCGGACCCTGGCACTCGGTGACCACCCGCCACGCCGGGCTCCCCTTCGGCCTGCACTGCCGCCGCTCCCTCGCCGCCCACCTCGACACCGACGCCGAAGAACTCTTCGAGATCACCCGGCAGTGCTACGACCGCTACCACGAGAAGTTCGACGAGCCCTACCCCTTCGACTCCTACGACCAGGCCTTCGTCCCCGAATTCAACGCCGGCGCCATGGAGAACCCCGGACTCGTCACCTTCCGCGACGAGTTCGTCTACCGCTCCGCCGTCACCGACACCGAACGCCAGACCCGCGCCATGGTCATCGCCCACGAAATGGCCCACATGTGGTTCGGCGACCTCGTCACCCTCCGGTGGTGGGACGACATCTGGCTGAACGAGTCCTTCGCCGAATACATGGGCTACCAGACCCTCACCGAAGCCACCCGCTTCCGCGACACCTGGGTCCAGTTCGGCATCGCCCGCAAGTCCTGGGGCTACGACGCCGACCAGCGCCCCTCCACCCACCCCGTCGCCCCCACCCCCGACGACGTCCCCGACACCGCCTCCGCCCTGCTCAACTTCGACGGCATCTCCTACGCCAAGGGCGCCTCGGCGCTGCGCCAACTCGTCGCCTGGCTCGGCGAGAAGGACTTCCTCGCCGGCATCAACACCCACTTCACCCGGCACAAGTTCGCCAACGCCACCCTCGCCGACCTCATCGACTCCCTCGCCGCGTCCACCGACCGCGACGTCCACGCCTGGGCCCGCCAGTGGCTCACCACCACCGGAGCCGACACCCTCACCCCCACCGTCCGCGAAGCCGACGGCGCCTGGCACCTCACCGTCACCCAGCACGGCGACCGCCCCCACCACCTCACCGTCGGCGCCTACGACCCCGACCCTCACCACCCCGCCGCCCTCCTCGCGCGCGAACACTTCGCCCTCGACGTACCCCAGGGCGACACCGCCACCACACGCCCCGGCCGGCGCCCCGCACTGATCGTCCTCAACGACCAGGACCTCACCTACGCCAAGATGCGCCTCGACGACACCTCCACCGAAACCACCCTGCGCCGCCTGTCCGGCGTCCCCGACGCCCTCACCCGCGCCGTCCTGTGGAACACCCTGCGCGACATGGTCCGCGACGGCGAACTCGCCCCCACCGCCTACCTGGAGACCGCCCGCACCCACCTCGGCCACGAAGCCGACCTCGCCATCGTCCAGGGCGTCCTCGCCTTCGCCGCCACCCACATCGCCGACCGCTACCTCCCCGCCGACGAGCGCCCCGCCGCCCTCGCCCTGCTCACCGACCTCACCCGCGACCTCATCCGCCGCACCGAGGACGGCACCAACCCGGGCCTGCGCCTCACCGCCGTACGCCACTTCATCGACGCCGCCGCCCAGCCCGACACCCTGCGCGGTTGGCTGGACGAGGGCCACGTCCCCGGCGGACCCGCACTCGACCCCGAACTGCGCTGGCGCATCCTGACCCGCCTCGCCGTCCTCGGCGCCACCACCGACACCGAGATCGCCGCCCACCTCGCCGCCGACCCCAGCGCCACCGGCGAAGAAGGCGCCGCCCGCTGCCGCGCCGCCCTGCCCACGCCCGACGCCAAGGAAGCCGCCTGGACCGCCATGTTCCAGAGCGACACCCTGTCCAACTACCTGTTCGCCGCCACCGCCCAGGGCTTCTGGCAACCCGAACAGAACGACCTGCTCCAGCCCTACGTCGCCCGCTACTACCAGGACGCCGGCCCCCTCGCCGACCGCCGCGGCCCCGCCATCGCCGAGGCCGCCGGCCGCTACGCCTTCCCCACCCCCGTCGACCCCGGCGCACTCCACCTCGGCGAGACCTTCCTCGACCGGACCGACCTGCTGCCCGCGCTGCGCCGCAAACTCATCGACCAGGTCGACGACCTGCGCAGGGCCCTGAACGTCCGCGGCTGACCCCCCGCGGCACCCCGGCCGCCCATCCCGTCCCCGGCCGAACTCGGCCACCCCACCGGCGAGTTGGGCGAGGGACACGCAGCCATAGCAGCAACCACCCGCACCAACTCGCCCTCACCGCAAGGCAGTACCACTTTCGGGTTGAGATCGTTGTGCACAGCGGCTTCACCGGCCCCCGCGGGACCACGCTGGTGAAGTCGCTGCCCGCACCCCCGAAGGAACCCCATGCACAGCCCGCCCCTCGCCGGAGGCACCGCAGGACCCGCCGCCCTGCGCCCCCTGCTCGACGTCGTACTCGACGCCCTCCACCACGGGGCGAAGACCCGGGGCGGCCCACTGCCCCCGGGCGGGCCCGAAGCCGTCGCCCAGCGCGTACGCGCCGCCGCCCCCACCATCCTCCCGGCCCACGGCACCGGCGCCGAAGAAGCCCTCGCCACCCTCGTGCGCACCCTCGCCGAAGGCGCCGCCGACCCCGCCGACCCCCACTGCGCCGCCCACCTCCACACCCCGCCCCTCGCCCTCGCGACCGCCGCCGACCTCGCCGCCGCGGCCCTCAACCCCTCCCTGGACTCCTGGGACCAGGCGCCGGCCGCCTCCACCCTCGAAGCCCTCGTCACCCAGACCATCGCCCACGAGATCTGGCCCCACGGCGACGCCCTCGTCACCACCGGCGGCACCGAGTCCAACCAGCTCGCCCTGCTCCTCGCCCGCGAACACCACAGCCGTATCCAGATCGTGTGCGGCGCCCACACCCACCACTCCATCCACCGCGCCGCCTGGCTCCTCGGCCTGCCCCAACCCGTCGTCGTCCCCGCCCCCACCGGCACCACCGACCTCACCGCCCTCGACGACACCCTCAGCCGGCTCCACCCCCACCCCCTCCTCGTCGTCGCCACCGCCGGCACCACCGACACCGGAGCCATCGACCCCCTGCCCGCCATCGCCGACCTGTGCGCCACCCACCGGGCCCCCCTCCACGTGGACGCCGCCTACGGCGGACCCCTGCTGTTCAGCGACCAACACCGCCACCAACTCGCAGGCATCGAACGCGCCCACACCGTCACCCTCGACCTGCACAAACTCGGCTGGCAGCCGGTAGCCGCCGGCCTCCTCGCCGTCGCCGACCCCCACCACCTGGCCCCCCTCACCCACACCGCCGACTACCTCAACGCCGACGACGACACCGACGCCGGCCTCCCCGACCTCCTCGGCCGCTCCCTGCGCACCACCCGCCGCCCCGACGCCCTCAAAATCGCCGTCACCCTGCGAGCCCTCGGCCGCGACGGCCTCGCCGACCTCATCGACCGCGTCCTCGACAGCGCCCGCGAACTGGCCCAACTCATCGACAAAGAACCCCAGTTGGAGCTCTATCGCCACCCCGACATCTCCACCGTCCTGTTCCGCCCCCGCGACGCCGACGACGACACCGTCGCCCACATCCGCCGCACCCTGCTCACCCACGGCACCGCCGTCCTCGGCCGCGCCCGCGCCGACGGCCGCCTCTGGCTCAAAGCCACCCTCCTCAACCCCCACCTCACCCCCCACGACCTGGGCACCCTCCTCGCCACCACCCTCAACGCCCGCACCCCACCCCCCACGGAAGGCACCCCCCAATGACGCCCACCACCGCCGAAGACCAACCCCACGACCTCGTCGGCATCGGCATCGGACCCTTCAACCTCTCCCTCGCCGCCCTCGCCCACGGCGTACCCGGCGGACTCGACACCGCCTTCTACGAACAACGCCCCGCCTTCCACTGGCACCCCGGCCTCCTCATCGAAGGCACCACCCTCCAAGTCCCCTTCCTCGCCGACCTCGTCACCCTCGCCGACCCCGCCAGCCCCTGGACCTTCCTCAACTACCTCAAACACCGCGAACGGCTCTTCCCGTTCTACTTCGCCGAAAAATTCCACATCCAGCGCACCGAATACGACGCCTACTGCCGCTGGGTCAGCGAAAACCTCACCGACCTCCACTTCTCCCACCAGGTCGACGCCGTCCGCTGGAACCCCGAACGCGCCCTGTTCGAGATCGACTTCACCCAGCTCGACCTCCACGGCGAAGCCGAAGCACTCGGCCGCTCCTACACCCGCCACCTCGCCATCGGCGTCGGCACCCAACCCCACATCCCCGAACCCCTCCAACCCCTCGCCGACGCCCCCGCCGTCCCCGTCATCCACTCCGCCGACTACCTCGACCACCGCCCCCGCCTGCTCGGCGCCGGCCACATCACCGTCATCGGCTCGGGCCAGTCCGGCGCCGAAGTCTTCCTCGACCTGCTACGCAACCGCCCCGCCGGCGCCGAGAAGATCACCTGGCTCACCCGCACCGAAGCCTTCGCCCCCATGGAGTACTCCAAGCTCGGCCTCGAACACTTCACCCCCGACTACACCCGCTACTTCCACGCCCTCACCGAACCCGTACGCGACCAGCTCCTGCCCCGCCAATGGCAACTCCACAAAGGCATCGACGCCGACACCATGGCCGCCATCCACGACGAGCTCTACCGCCGCACCCAGCACGGCGGCTGGCCCGACGTCACCCTCACCCCCGGCGTCCGCGTCCGCACCGCCGGCCGCGTCGCCACCACCAAAGTCGAACTCCACCTCGAACACACCCAGCAAGGCGTACGCGAACGCCTCACCACCGACGCCGTCGTCCTCGCCACCGGCTACCGCGAACGCCCACTCGGCCGCATGCTCGCCGGACTCGACCCCTACATGCGCTACGACAGCGCCCAACGCCCCCGCATCGACCGGGACTTCAAGCTCGTCCTCGACGCCTCCGTCACCGGCCACGTCTACGTCCAGAACGCCGAACAGCACACCCACGGCGTCGGCGCCCCCGACCTCGGCCTCGCCGCCTGGCGCAGCGCCACCATCCTCAACTCCCTCACCGGCAAAGAGCCCTACCCCCAGCCCGCGCGCACCGCCTTCACCACCTTCGGCCTGGACAAAAAAAACCAGGCCCACCCGGTCCGACAACCGGAGGGCCTGGTACCACTCGTCGAACAGCCATGAAGCCGCCCGAACGACGCCCGGATCAGAACACCGGCACACCGTTCTGCGTCAACTTCCAGTCCACGGAAGCGAACTCCGCCTGATCGATGACACCCTTCGCCTTCACCCACGCGATCATCGTGTTACGGATCTCGTCGGAATTCGCCCACACCTGCTTGGCGGTGGCCACCCCCGGGAAATTACCGCCCCCATTGGCCCGGTAATTGTTCACCGCCAGCACGAACTGCGCCTTGTCGTCCAACGGCTTCCCGTCGAACATCACCTTCGACACCCGCGAGCCGGCCGGCTTCGCGATGTCGATCTCATACGACACACCACTCACCACGTCGTAGTTGTAGTCCGGCGTACCGTTCGCGTTGGTGATCTTCGCCGGATCCACCGCACCCGTCGTCTGCACGTAGTAGTTCGCCGAGAACTCCAGATACGCCCGCACCTGAGCCCCCGTCACCAGGCGCGCCTCCAGCGTGTTCTCGTACACATACAGACCCGCCACATCCCGGATCGTCACCTTCCCCGCCGGAATCACCGCCGACCGGGAAAAACACGCCGCCTGCGACAACACCGGCAACGCGGCATACTCCGACGACGCCAGCGCCGCCTTCACCGTCTCCGTCTGAATACGGTTGATCAGATCGATGATCGGCACATCCTTGTACGGAGCCTCCGTCGACCGCATCTCCGCCGCGTTCGTCCCCACCACCTGGTTCACATACGCCACGACCTTGTCGTGCTCCGCCTTCACCAGACGACGCACCACCGGATCCTCGGCCACCGCGTTCGCGTTCCGCACCTCGGCCGTCACCGACACCACCTGCCAACGGCCCCGCACGAACTCCAGCGCGAAATCGAAGACACTCAGCCGCATCCCCCACATATACGGCTCCGACAGCACCACGGACTTACCGGTCTCCTTGTTGACCACCGTCCGCGACGCCACCTCCTTATGCGTGTGACCCACCAGAATCGCGTCGATCCCCGGCACCTGCTCCGCCACCAACGACGACGCGTTCTCCGGATACGGCAGCGCGTCCCCGTACGACGTACCCCCGTCAAGACCCGAATGATCCGTACAGATCACCACATCACAACCCAGCGCCCGCAACTTCGGCACATAGATCCTGGCCTGCTCCACCAGACCCGGGAACGTCATCCTCCCCTGCACATGGGCCTTGTCCCAGATCGCGATCCCCGGATTGGTCAGACCCAGGATCCCCACCTTCACATCCGGACCGTGCGGCACCCTCAACCGCCGCACCGCATACGGAGGAAACGCCGGCTTCAACGTCTTCGCGTCCAGCGCGTTCGCCCCCAGCAGCGGAAAGTCCAACTGCTCCTGGAACGCCCGCAGCGTCGGTATCCCGTAATTGAACTCGTGATTGCCCAGCGCCGCCGCGTCATACCGCATGTGGTTCATCGCCAGCGCCATCGGATGCTCCGGGCCCCGCTTACCACCCGACCCCGTGATCGGCTCCACCCGCGCGTAGTAGTACGACAGCTGAGTGCCCTGGATGATGTCACCCGCGTCGATCAACAACGTGTTGTGACGGCCCTTCTCCTTACGGACCTCATCCACCAACGTCGAGATCTTCGCCAGACCCACGTCGTTGTGCGCCGCGTCGTCGTACTCCTTGTCCGTGAAGTAGTCCCAGTTGAAGACATGACCATGCAGATCGGTCGTCCCCATCACCGAGAACGCGTACCGCTTCGGCGGGCGCCCCTGTCCGTGATCGTGCCCATGGCCCAGGTCCTCACGGCCCTCGGCGGCGGCGGGCGACGCCACACCCCCGGCCACGGCAACACCGGCACCGGCGGCGGCCGTAGTGCCCAGGAACGTCCTGCGGTTCAGCGGCATGCTCTCTCCCTGAAGTCGTATGACGCGCGTAGAAGTTGAGCGGACGGCGACGCGCGTAGACCCACGGATTCTGACGCACAACCCACCACCGCGACACCCCCAACAGGTTGCGATCCGATGACCGGCACCCGACACATCCCACCGAGAACCCGCCCCCAGCACCCCCCCACCCAACCCCGCCACAACCCCCGGCCAACCACCCCACCGATGCCACAGTGGAACCATGACCGACACCCAGCCCTACGGAACCCCCGACCAACCACGCCTCGCCGTCCACGGCGAAGCCCACCTCGACGTCGACCCCGAAATCGCCGGCCTCACCATCACCATCACCACCCGAGGCCCCGACCGCCGCACCACCCTCGACGACCTCACCCGCCGCAACACCCATGCCCTCGACCTCATCAAGAGCTACGGCGACACCATCGAAAAACTCGAAACCAGCGCCTTCACCCTCACCCCCGAACTCACCCGCCACGGCCGCGGCGAACGCGTCCGCACCTACCACGGCACCGTCCACATCACCACCGAACTCACCGACTTCACCACCCTCGGCGAACTCACCACCCGCCTCGCCGAACTCGAACTCACCCGCGTCGACGGCCCCTGGTGGTCCCTGCGCCACGACTCACCCGCCCACAGCGCAGTACGCCGACAAGCCGTCCACCAAGCCCTCACCCGCGCCCGCGAATACGCCGACGCCCTCGGCACCACCCTCGCCGCCCTCGTCGAACTCTCCGACCCCGGCGCCGACCACCCGGGCCCCGGCTACGGCGCCCCCGGCGGCGCCATGGCCTTCCGCAGCCGCGGCGCCACCCCCGAACCCGCCCCCGCCCTCGACCTCGAACCCCAACGCCAAACCGTCCACGCCCGCGTCAACGCCCGCTTCATCATGACCCCACCACGCCTCTGACACCGCCCCCACCACCACCCGCGCCGGGCGCCCCACACCGCTCATCGGAGCGCCCCCGCGCACACTTCAAAACTTGTCAACCACCGCACGGGCAACGGACGTTGAGCAGTCACCCAGGATCAAACGTCTACCCACCGGTAAGCCCTAGGCTCGAACCATGCGCCGAGCCAAAATCGTCTGCACCCTGGGCCCCGCCACCGACACATACGACCAGATCAAAGCCCTCATCGAAGCCGGCATGGACGTAGCCCGCTTCAACCTCAGCCACGGCACCTACGCCGAACACGAACAGCGCTACCACCACGTCCGCAACGCGGCCGAGGAAACCGGCCACAACGTCGGCATCCTCGCCGACCTACATGGCCCGAAGATCCGCCTCGACCGCTTCCACGAAGGCCCCGTACTCCTTGAACGCGGCGACACCTTCACCATCACCACCGAACCGCACACCCCCGGCGACCGCCACCTCTGCGGCACCACCTACGGCGGCCTCGCCACCGACGTCACCACCGGCGAACGCATCCTCATCGACGACGGCAAAGTCGCCCTCCAAGTCACCGGCGTCGACGGCCCCCGCGTCACCACCCTCGTCATCGAAGGAGGCATGGTCTCCGACCACAAAGGCCTCAACCTCCCCGGCGTCGCCGTCTCCGTCCCCGCCCTCTCCGACAAAGACCAGGAAGACCTCCGCTGGGCCCTGCGCACCGGCGCCGACATCATCGCCCTCTCCTTCGTCCGCAGCGGCCGCGACATCCAAGACGTCCACCGCATCATGGACGAAGAAGGCCACCGCCTCCCCGTCATCGCCAAAATCGAAAAACCACAAGCCGTCGACAACATCGACGACATCGTCGCCGCCTTCGACGGCATCATGATCGCCCGCGGCGACCTCGGCGTCGAAATGCCCCTCGAACAAGTCCCCATCGTGCAAAAGCGCGCCATCAAACTGGCCAAACGCAACGCCAAACCCGTCATCGTCGCCACCCAAATGCTCGACTCGATGATCGACAACTCCCGCCCCACCAGGGCCGAAGCCAGCGACGTCGCCAACGCGGTGATCGACGGTACCGACGCGGTGATGCTCTCCGGCGAGACCAGCGTCGGCAAATACCCCATCGAAACCGTCAAGACGATGGGCCGCATCGTCGAGGCAGCGGAAGAAGACGTCCTCGCCAAGGGCCTGCCCCCACTGACCGACCGCAACAAACCCCGCACCCAAGGCGGCGCCGTCGCCCGAGCCGCCGCCGAAATGGGCGACTTCCTCGGCGCCAAATTCCTCGTCGCCTTCACCCAATCCGGCGACACCGTCAAACGGCTCTCCCGCTACCGCTCCCCGATCCCCCTCCTCGCCTTCACCCCCGTACCGGCCACCCGCTCCCAACTCAACCTCACCTGGGGCGTCGAGACCTTCCTCGGCCCCCACGTCGAATCCACCGACGAGATGGTGGCGCAGGTCGACGAGATGCTCCTGAAGGTCGGCCGCTGCCAGAAGGGCGACGTGGTCGTCATCACGGCGGGCTCCCCACCGGGAGTGGCCGGCTCGACCAACCTCGTCCGCGTCCACCACATCGGCGAGGACGACAGCCCCAAGTAACCCTGGGCCCCGGCCCCTTGCCCCACCCCTCGCAGGGGGCCCCGCCGGTCCTTCGGTCAGTACTTGGGGCCTATGTGCTGGTCCATGAGGGCGACGGATGCCTTGCGGGCGACGGATATGTTGAACGGGTCGCTGCCGCGCGCGAGGGTGGTCCACTGGACGCCCACAGAGGTGAGGGCATCACCACACAGCTTGCGGATGTCGTCCGACTTGTTCGTGAAGAAGTACCGGGGGTATTCGTAGCGCTTGCGCACCCCGCCGACGACCTTCTCCGTCCAGTTCGTGATGCGGCAGCCGTCGGAGTGGATGAGACCGCGTACGAACTCCCAGGGGTGCGCCTCGACGACGTCCTGCTGCCAGGGTTCGAGGACGATGGGACGGTCGTGCTTCTTGCCGGGTCCGTGCTGGGGAAACAGGCAGTGCAGGTGCTTCGAGTAGACCTTGATGTTGTGGCAGCCGACCTTGCGAACTCGGCACGTGGCGTTGTCGGGGAAGACCGCGCGCATCGAGGCCTCGGCTTCGTTCTGGATACCGGGCCAGGCATCATCGAGCGTGATCATGAGATTCGGCACCCGGTGTGCCGAGTAATGGCTGATGTGACCGTCGCCTAGGTAGAGGCCCAGCAGGTATGCATACGCCGCGAAGTCCAAAGGGCGCCCATCGCAGCGGGGACACTTCGGATCATGGGAGCCTGGGCATTGGCCTCGTTTGGAGCGGTCAATGTGGAGCCAGTACGAGACGGTGCCGAGCGGCACGTTCAACTGGCGCGCCACATCCGCGTTCCTCTTCCCGTCCCGCAGCAGCGTGAGCGCCTTCTGTCGCACCTCTGTGCCGTGAAAGTTCATGCGGCAACTCTGCGTGACGGATCGTCGCTCCGCGTAGCAAAAAGCGGAGATCCACGCGAACGTGAACCTCCGCTTAGAGGGTGTGCCGGGTGCGGGATTCGAACCCGCATGCCCTTTCGGACAGATGTGTTTGAGACATCCGCGTATGCCGTTCCGCCAACCCGGCAAGGCTGCTGGTGGGAGTGTACCCGCTCACGCGCGGCGCCAGCAGCTAGGTACCCTTCTGGGGAGCAGTATCTGCCCCGCACCGAGGAGCCCCCGTGACCGCCCCCGAGTCGCCCCAGCCCACCGCAGACGACGACGCGTCGCACGTCCCCCCGCTGACGACCCGTGTCGTCATCGCCGAGGACGAGGCCCTCATCCGCCTCGATCTCAAAGAGATGCTCGAAGAAGAGGGCTACGCGGTCGTGGGCGAGGCCGGTGACGGGCAGAAGGCCGTCGAGCTGGCCCGTGAGCACCGGCCGGACCTGGTGATCCTGGACGTGAAGATGCCCGTCCTGGACGGGATCTCGGCGGCGGAGTTGATCGCGAAGGAGTCGATCGCCCCCGTGCTGATGCTGACCGCGTTCAGTCAGCGGGATCTGGTGGAGCGGGCGCGGGACGCCGGTGCGATGGCCTACCTCGTCAAGCCGTTCTCGAAGAGTGATGTGGTGCCGGCGATCGAGATGGCGGTGTCGCGGTTCACGGAGTTGAAGGCGCTGGAGCGGGAGGTCGCGGACCTTTCGCAGCGTTTGGAGACGCGGAAGTTGGTGGATCGCGCGAAGTCGGTGTTGCAGACGCAGTATGGGTTGTCGGAGCCGGCGGCGTTCCGGTGGATTCAGAAGACGTCGATGGATCGGCGGATGTCGATGCAGCAGGTGGCTGAGGCGGTTATTGAGGACGCTGAGGAGAAGAAGGCGGCTAAGGGGGAGTAGTTCTCTGGAGGTCGTACGAGAGTGGCCCGTACCCGGGGTTCCGGGTGCGGGCCACTTTTGTATGGCGGGGGGTTCAGTCTTCGCCGAGGTAGGCCTTGCGGACGGAGTCGTCATGGAGGAGGTCTTGTCCGGTTCCGGAGAGGACGATTTTGCCGATTTCCATGACGTGGGCGTGGTCGGCGAGGGAGAGCGCGGCTTGGGCGTTCTGTTCGACGAGGAGGATGGTGGTGCCTTGGGCTTTGAGTTCGCTGATGGTGGCCATGATTTTCTGCATCATGATGGGGGAGAGGCCCATGGAGGGTTCGTCCAGCATCAGCAGTTTTGGTTGGGACATCAGTGCGCGGCCCATGGCGAGCATTTGTTGTTCGCCGCCGGAGAGGGTGCCGGCGGCTTGTTTGCGGCGTTCCCCGAGGATGGGGAAGAGGTCGTAGGCGCGTTGGATGTCTTTTTCGATGCCTGTTTTGTCGTCGCGGAGGTAGGCGCCGAGGCGGAGGTTGTCCTCGATGGTCATGCGGGGGAAGATGTGGCGGCCTTCGGGGGAGTGGGCCATTCCGAGGGCGACGATTTTGTGTGCGGGGACGTTTTTGAGGGGTTTGCCGTCGAAGGTGATGGTTCCGGCGAGGGGTTCGAGGAGGCCGGAGAGGGTGCGCAGGGTGGTGGTTTTTCCGGCGCCGTTGGTGCCGATGAGGGTGACGACTTGTCCTGCTTCGACGCTGAAGGAGATGCCTTTGACGGCTTCGATTTTGCCGTAGGCGACCCGGAGGTCCTCGACTTCGAGGAGTGCGGTCACGGGGTGTCTCCTTCGGTGCTGGTGGTGCTCTGCGCCGTTTCGGCGGCTTCTACTTCGGCGAGTTCCTCTTCTCCGGGTGCGCCTTCGAAGGGGGTGCCGAGGTAGGCGGCGATGACGCGTTCGTCTGCTTGGACGATGTCGGGGGTGCCTTCGACGAGTTTTTCGCCTTGGACGAGGACGGAGACGCGGTCGCAGAGGTTCATGATGAAGCGCATGTCGTGCTCGATGACGAGGACGGCGATGCCTTGGTCGCGGATGGCGAAGATGAGTTCTTCGGCGGCGCGGGTTTCTTGGGGGTTCATGCCTGCGGTGGGCTCGTCGAGGAGGAGGAGTCCGGGTTCGCTGGCGAGTGCGCGGGCGATTTCGAGCTTGCGTTGTTCGCCGTAGGGGAGGTTGCGGGAGAGGTGGTCCGCTTTTGCGGCGAGGCCGGTGAACTCGAGGAGTTCCATGGCTCGTTCGCGGGATGCGTTTTCTGCTTTTTTGAATCCGGGGAGGCGCAGGAGTGCGGACCAGAGGCCTTCTTTGGTGCGGGTGTGGCGGCCGACGAGGACGTTTTCCAGGACGGTCATGTTGGGGAAGAGGCGGATGTTCTGGAAGGTGCGGGCGACGCCGGCTTGGGTGACGAGGTGGGGTTTGGGGGGAAGGACGGTGTCCTTGTAGGTCACTTTTCCTTCGGTGGGGACGTACAGGCCGGTGAGGCAGTTGAAGAAGGTGGTTTTGCCTGCGCCGTTGGGTCCGATGAGGCCGACGATTTCGCCGCTGTTGACGGTGAGGTCGACGTTGCGTACGGCGGTGAGGCCGCCGAAGCGCATGGTGACGCCGCTGGCGTGGAGGACGGTGTTGGTCGTGGTGGTCATGCTGGTCACGCCCCCGCCTTGGTGACGCCGACGGGTGTGTCGGTGAGGCTTGTTTCGGGTGTGTCGAGTTGGCCGGTTTCGTGGAATTCGAGCTTTTTCCTGCGGTCGGCGATGATGCCTTCGGGGCGCAGGCGCATGAGGACGATGAGGGCTATTCCGAAGAGGAGCAGCTGGTAGTCCTGCATGAATTGGAGTTTGGCCGGGATGAGGTAGAGCAGGGATGCGCCGATGAGGGGTCCGCTCATGGTTCCCATGCCGCCGAGGATGACGGCGGCGAGGAGGAAGGCGGAGTTGGGGGGTACGGAGCCGGCGAATTGGTACTGCTCGGGGGTGACGGTGCTGGTGAGGTGGCCTTGTACGGTGCCGGCGAGTCCGGCGAGGGTGGCGCCGAGTGCGAAGGCGATGAGTTTGACGCGGAAGCCGTTGATGCCCATGGCGGTGGCGGCGGTTTCGTCTTCGCGGATGGCGACCCAGGCGCGGCCGATGCGGGAGTCGGCGCTGCGTCGGAAGACGGTGACGACGATGAGGGTGATGACGAGCATCAGCAGGTAGTAGTTGCCGGGTTTGCCGAGGGTGAAGCCGGCGACGTCGTGGCTGGTGCCGAGGTCGTATCCGAAGATGGTGATGTCGGGGATGGCGGGGATGCCTCGGGAGCCGTTGGTGACGTTGGGTCCGCTGTTCCCGTTGAGGTTGTTCATGGTGATGCGGAAGATTTCGCCGAAGCCGAGGGTGACGATGGCGAGGTAGTCGCCGCGTAGGCGCAGGGTGGGGGCGCCGATGAGGACGCCGAAGATGAGGGATGCGCCGGCGCCGACGAGGATGGCGGCCCAGAAGGGGAAGTGGACGCCGAGGCTGGATTGGCTTGCGCCGGAGACGAGGGCTGCGGCGTAGGCGCCGACGCCGAGGAAGGCGACGTAGCCGAGGTCGAGGAGGCCGGCGAGGCCGACGACGACGTTGAGGCCGAGGGCGACGGTGGCGAAGATGAGGATGTTGGCGCCGATGAGGGCGTATTCGTCGCTGGATTGTGTGAAGGGGAAGCAGATCGCGGCGACGAAGGCGGCGCTGAGGGTGACGGTGCGGTGTTGTGCGGTGAGTGCGGAGAGGCGGGCGATGAGGCCTGCTTGGGTGAGGGCGGCGAACGTGAACGCGGCGGTGATGAGGAAGCCGATGAACAGTTCGGTGTATTCGGTGTCGATGCCGTAGGCGAAGGCGTAGAGGCCGATGGCGAAGGCGGCGACGATGATGAGGATGCCGGCCCAGTCGGGGAGGGGTTGGGCGGGGCGGGGGCTGGGGGCGGCGAGGGTGTGGCGCAGGCGTTGCCAGGGGTTGTCGCCGGTGGTGTCGGTGCCGGGTGTGTCGCCGGGGAGGGCGAAGGCGCCGATGGTGGTGATGAGGGCGCCGGTGCCGGTGATCCAGGCGCCGGGTTCGAGGTTGACGACGCCGCCGAGTTCTTGGGAGATGGCGCCGAGGGTGTAGCCGGTGGTGCCGAGGGTGGCGAGGGCGAGGAGGCGGAGGGGGGCGTGGGCGGCGGCGGGGGTGAGCCAGCGCAGTCCTGGGATGCCGTAGGTGGAGAGGGCGAAGAGGAGGGTGAGGGCTGCGGTGGTGAGGGTGAGGAGTTGGAGGCCGCCGGGGTAGCCGTCGACGGTGAGGTCGCCGGGGAAGTCGCTGGTCCAGGTCCATGCCAGGAAGGTGCCGATGAGGGCGATGGCGGCGCCGGCGGTGGTGGTGTGCCGGGCGAGGGTGGTGGGCAGCGGGATGAGGGGGGTGGCGCTGTCGGTGTGGGTGGTGTTGGTCATGGTGTTCACGCCCTGTCCGCGACGCGTTCGCCGAGCAGGCCTTGGGGTCGTACGAGGAGGACGACGATGAGGAGCACGAAGGCCCATACGTCCTTCCAGGCGCCGCCGCCGAAGAGTTCCATGCTGGGGATGTTGCCGATGTAGCCGACGGCGAGGGATTCGGCGAGGCCGAGGACGATGCCGCCGAGCATGGCTCCGTAGATGTTGCCGATGCCGCCGAGTACGGCTGCGGTGAAGGCTTTGAGGCCCATGATGAAGCCCATGCGGAAGCCGACTTGGCCGTTGTGGAGGCCGTAGCCGACGGCTGCGACGGCTGCGAACGCGGCGCCGATGGCGAAGGCCATGACGATGATGCGGTCGGTGTTGATGCCCATGAGTTTGGCGGTGTCGGGGTCTTGGGCGGTGGCTTGCATGCCGCGGCCGGTGCGGGTTTTGGTGACGTAGAACCCGAGGGCGATCATGCAGACGGGGGCGGCGATGAGGATGAAGAGGTCGCCGCGTTGGATGTTGGCGCCGAGGAAGTGGAAGGGGCCGCCGTCGAACTGGGGGAAGGAGCGGTCCTTCTTGGCGTCGGGGTACCACTTCCAGACGGCTTGCTGGAGTGCGAGGGAGAGGCCGATCGCGGTGATGAGGGGGGCCAGGCGGGGCGCGTTGCGCAGGGGCCGGTAGGCGAAGCGTTCGGCCGCGGTGGCGACGATGACGGAGATGACGACTCCGCCGATGATCATGAGGGGGATGGCGGCGAGGAGGGAGAATCCTGCCGGGAGTGCGAGGAAGACGGTGAGAGCCCCGAAGCCCCCGACCATGAATATCTCGCCGTGGGCGAAGTTGATGAGCTGGACAATGCCGTAGACCATCGTGTAGCCGATCGCGATCAGTCCGTACATCGCGCCGAGGATGAGTCCATTGGCCAGCTGTTGCGGCAGTTCGTGCACCGCGGGGCCTCCGTGAAGTGATCGGATATGGCGCCGCGCGGGAGCGCTGGTGGCGCTCCCGCGCGGCTTTTTTGTGCGTGGGCGGGATGCGCCGGTTACGGCTTGTAGGCCTCGCTGAGCTCGGGCTTCCAGGCGCCGTCGGTGACCTTGTAGGCGGTCATCATGGTGTTGGTGGTGTCGCCGTACTGGTCGTAGGAGACGGGGCCGGTGACGCCGTCGAACTTGACCTTGCCGACGGCGTCGAGGACCTTGGCGCGCAGGTCGCTGGTGGGGAGCTTGCCGTCGTTGGCGGCGACGACTGCCTTGACGGCCTCGATGATCGACCAGGCGGCGTCGTAGGTGCCGCCCCCGTAGGCCTCGTAGGCGTCCTTGAATCCGGCGGCCTTGTAGTTGGCGATGAAGTTCTTGGCGGAGTCGAGCTGCTCGACGGGCTTGCCGACGGAGGTGGCGAGGTCGCCGGCGGCCTTCTTGTTGAGCTTGATGAAGTCGGCGCTGTAGATGCCGTCGCCGCCCATGAGCGGGATGTTGGTGCCGCTGTCCTTGAGCTGCTGGCTCAGGGGGCCGGCGGCGGGGTATTCGCCGCCGTAGTAGAGGGCCTTGGCTCCGGTGTTCTTCACCTTGGCGACGATGGCGTTGAAGTCGCGGTCGTCGGGGTTGATGTGGTCGGAGCCGACGATCTTGCCGCCGAGCTTGGTGAAGGTGTCCTTGAAGGACGCGGCGAGGCCGGCGCCGTAGGTCTTCTGGTCGTCGATGAGGTAGACCGAGTCGAGCTTGGCGGTGTTGAACAGGTACTTGGCGGCGAAGGCGCCCTGGACCTGGTCGGTGGTGGCGGTGCGGAAGAAGGTCTTGTAGGGGCGCTTCTTCTCGCCGGATTTCCAGCCGTCGCCCTGGGTGAGTTCGGTGCCCGTGTTGGAGGGGGATATCTGGGCGAGGCCGGCGTCGTTGAGGGGTTTCTGCATGGACTGCGAGACGCTGGAGTTCAGGGG
This sequence comes from Streptomyces sp. ASQP_92, assembly GCF_025399895.1. Classification (GTDB taxonomy): domain Bacteria; phylum Actinomycetota; class Actinomycetes; order Streptomycetales; family Streptomycetaceae; genus Streptomyces. Next base: position 1,158,165 of record NZ_JAODUA010000001.1, read on the forward strand.
TCCGACGACGCCTACGACGCTCTTGTCGCCGATGAACTTGGTGGCGTTCTGCTGGCCGACGGAGGGCTGGGCCTGGTCGTCGAGCGGCTGGGTCTTGAACTCGACGCCGGGGACGAGGTTCTGCTTGTTCGCCGTCTGGGCGGCGAGGTCGGCGGAGTTCTTGATGCCGAGGCCGAGGGCGGACAGGTCACCCGTGAGGGGTGCGTCGACGCCTATGACGACGGTCTGCTTCTTGCCGCTGCTGTCGTCGCCGCCTTTGTCGCGCGAGCCGCAGGCGGTGAGTGTGAGTGCGCCTGTGGTGAGCACTGTGGTGAGGATGAGCAAGGAACGGTGTCGCACGATGGGTCCTTTCCCTGGCGCGGCCTCCTCGTGGCGAGGTGCCGTGTCGGTCGCCGGGCCGTACTGGGTGGTAAGGGCCGTGCAGTAGTCGCACCCGGCGGCGCGGTGACTGGCCGTGACTCTAAGCGCAGCTGAGGGGGGTGGGGAGCGGCCGGGACAGGATGTGACTTTCTTGTTATGCCAAGGCCAAACCTTGATGGCACAGGGCGGACAATTTGTACATTTCGGGGCGTGGGGATTTCTCGCATGATGAGAACGCCCAGTTCCGCTAAGGGGCTTGAGGGGATCATGGTGCTGACAGGCCACCCTGCGTCCGGAACCCGGTCGGTGGCCGGGCGGGTGTGCTCCGGTGGCCGGTTCTCGATCTTGACCCCCGCCATGATCGTTACGCTGTGTTACGGCGAGCCGGATGGCTGGGGCTGCTTCGTCTGCGCCCAAGGGTCGGTCGTCGGCGTCCCGTTGCGATAGCGCTCCTCACAACCCTGCCGCGCCTCCTGCTCGATGACGCGGTCGCCGGCCGCCGCTCCGTGGGCCGCGCGCTCCTTGCGTGCCGCGGCCAGCGCGGTCAGAAGGATCGCGTTCTGCCCGTCGGACAGGCCCTTCTCCTGATAGTCCAGACCCGAGCCCTGCCCCTGGTCCAGCTCCTGCTCCGCCCAGTACGTGACCAGATGGACGCACAGCTCCGCCGGTGAAGTGACATGCGGTGAGGGCGAGTTGGCGACCGTGACGGTCGTCGAAGGGGTGCTGTGCGAGGAAGGCCCGGTGGTCGAGCAGCCCGCCAGGGCGGCCGAGGCGGCGAGCGCGCCCAGCAGTGTCCACCGTGCCCGGGGCCGCGCTCGGGGTGTCATGACACGACGTTAGAGCCCGGCCGGGGAGGTGACAATGGCCGGTGAGTCCTCGACTCACCGGCCGTCATCGACTCAACTCACCCCGTACGTACCGGAGTTGGGCGCTCCGTGCGGGATGGGCGCTACGGTGCCGCATCGCGGCGGGTGATCCCGTGCCGCGTGCGCGCGTGCGCGCGTGCGCGCGTGATCCGGGGCCACCTCGCGCGGATGATCCGGTGCCGCGCCGAACCGTACGGTGCCGCGCGCCGGACGGTGCGGTGCCGCGCTCATCGGTACGGTGCCGCGCCCGGCTGTCGCGGGTTCTCAGCCTGCGAGGCCCTGCGCGTCGCGCAGCAGGCAGGTCAGCCGGGCCGTGCAGACCCGCTTGTCCTGCTCGTCGGTGATGACGATCTCGTACGTCGCCGTGGAGCGCCCCCGGTGCACGGGGGTGGCGACACCGGTGACCAGGCCGCTGCGCACACCCCGGTGGTGGGTGCAGTTCAGATCGACTCCGACAGCGATCTTGGTGCTGCCGCCGTGCAGCATCGAACCGACCGAGCCGAGCGTCTCGGCGAGCACCGCCGAGGCGCCACCGTGCAGCAGCCCGTACGGCTGGGTGTTGCCCTCGACGGGCATGGTGCCCACGACCTTGTCCGCCGAGGCCTCGATGATCTGCACGCCCATGCGGGTGCCCAGGTGCCCGGCGGAGAACATGGCGGGCAGATCGACGCCGAGGGCCGCGTACTCATCCAGGACTTCCTGCGGAAACTTCACGCTGTGCTGCTCGCCCATGGGCTCCGGCTCCGTTCATCTGCGCTCACGACTCTGTGTCCGCACCGTCATACCAGATGCCTGAGCAAACGCTTAGGGCTCAGCTCTCATTCCCGGGCCCGCCTCCTGCCGCGTGCTCTCGAAGCGGACCACCACCGACTTGCTGGCCGGGGTGTTGCTGACGTCGGCCGTGGCGCCCAGCGGCACCAGGACGTTGGTCTCCGGGTAGTACGCGGCGGCGCAGCCGCGCGCCGTCGGGTAGTGCACGACGCGGAAGCCCGGCGCGCGCCGCTCCACCCCGTCCTTCCACTCGCTGACGAGATCGGTGTACGAGCCGTCGGCCAGGCCGAGTCGGCGGGCGTCCTCCGGGTTGACCAGGACGACGCGGCGCCCGCCCTTGATGCCGCGGTAGCGGTCGTCGAGGCCGTAGATGGTGGTGTTGTACTGGTCGTGCGAGCGCAGCGTCTGAAGCAGCAGCCGGCCCTCGGGGAGCTCGGGGGCCTCCACGGGGGCGGCCGTGAAGTTGGCCTTCCCGGTGGCGGTGGGGAAGCGGCGTTCGTCGCGCGGGGCGTGGGCGAGCTGGAAGCCGCCGGGGTGCGCGACCTTCGCGTTGAAGTCGTCGAAGCCGGGCACCACGCGTGCGATGCGGTCGCGGATCGTGGCGTAGTCCTTCTCGAACTCGGCCCAGTCCACCAGGGACTTGGCGCCCAGGGTGGCCCGAGCCATGCGCGCGACGATGGCCGGCTCGGACAGCAGATGGCGGCTCGCGGGCGCCAGGTTGCCGCGGGAGGCGTGCACCATCCCCATGGAGTCCTCGACCGTCACGAACTGGCGGCCGCTGTGCTGCACGTCCTTGTCGGTGCGGCCCAGGGTGGGCAGGATCAACGCGCGCCGCCCGGTGACCGCGTGGGAGCGGTTGAGCTTGGTGGAGACGTGCACGGTGAGCGAGGCGCGGCGCATCGCGGCCTCGGTGACCTCCGTGTCGGGGGTGGCGGCCACGAAGTTGCCGCCCATCGCGAAGAACACCTTGGCCCGCCCGTCGCGCAGCGCCTCGATGGAGCGCACGACGTCATAGCCGTGGTGGCGGGGCGGGGCGAAGCCGAACTCCTTCTCCAGCGCGTCGAGGAAGGCGGGCGCCGGGCGTTCGAAGATGCCCATGGTGCGGTCGCCCTGCACGTTGGAGTGGCCGCGCACGGGGCAGACCCCGGCGCCGGTGCGGCCGATGTTGCCGCGCAGCAGAAGGAAGTTGACGACTTCGCGAATGGTCGGCACGGAGTGCTTGTGCTGGGTCAGGCCCATGGCCCAGCACACGATGGTGCGCTGGGAGGCGAGCACCATCGCCAATGCCTTCTCGATCTCGGCGCGGGTCAGGCCGGTCGCGGCGAGGGTGCTGTCCCAGTCGGCCTCCAGGGCCGCGGCCCTGAACTCCTCGTACCCATGGGTGTGTTCGCGCACGAACAGCTCGTCGACGGCGCCCTCGGTCTCGACGATCAGCTTGTTGAGCAGGCGGAAGAGGGCCTGGTCGCCGCCGATGCGGATCTGGAGGAACAGGTCGGTGAGGGCGGCGCCCTTGATCATGCCCTGGGGTGTCTGCGGGTTCTTGAACTTCTCCAGGCCCGCCTCCGGCAGCGGATTCACCGAGATGATCTTCGCTCCGGCGGACTTGGCCTTCTCCAGGGCGGACAGCATCCGGGGGTGGTTGGTGCCCGGGTTCTGCCCGGCGACCACGATCAGATCGGCCTGGTGGAGGTCCTCCAGCGAGACGCTGCCCTTGCCGACGCCCAGGGTCTCGGTGAGCGCCGACCCCGACGACTCGTGGCACATGTTGGAGCAGTCCGGCAGGTTGTTGGTGCCGAACTCGCGCGCGAAGAGCTGGAGCAGGAACGCCGCCTCGTTGCTGGTGCGCCCCGAGGTGTAGAAGAGGGCCTCGTCGGGGGAGTCGAGCGCGTTGAGCTCCTCCGCGATGATCGCGAACGCCCGCTCCCAGGTGATCGCCTCGTACCGGTCCGCGCCCGGCGGCAGATACATGGGGTGGGTGATGCGGCCCTGCTGGCCCAGCCAGTACCCGCTGCGGGCGGCGAGGTCGGCGAGCGGGTGCGCGGCGAAGAAGTCGGGCGTGACCCGGCGCAGCGTCGCCTCCTCGGCGACGGCCTTCGCGCCGTTCTCGCAGAACTCAGCGGTGTGCCGCTTGTCGCCCTCGGGCCAGGCGCAGCCCGGACAGTCGAAGCCGTCCTTCTGGTTGACCTTGAGCAGCGTCCGCGCGGTGCGGCGCAGGCCCATCTGCTGCTGGGCCATCAGCAGCGTGTGACCGATGGCGGGGAGGCCGGCGGCGGCGTGCTGGGGCGCCTCGACCTGCGGCGCGTCCTGAACCGGATCACCTGCGGGCGGCTTGGTGGCCATGCGCTGCTCCCCTTCGAGCGAACACGAGATGCGTACGTCTTCGATCCTGTCACGCCCCACCGACAGCCGTGCGGCCCAGGCTCCGGCCGCGGGCCGGCGCGGGGCGCAGCGGGTGCGGGGCCGGGGTGGGAACGGGGCCTGGCGGGGACTGGCGGGGATTGTCAGTGGGGCGTGGCAGGATCGGGGTCATGGCTGAGACAGCATCGAAGAAGACCCCGGACAACCGACCGCGCCTGCTCCTCATGGACGGGCACTCCCTGGCGTACCGGGCGTTCTTCGCGCTGCCCGCGGAGAACTTCACGACCGCGACGGGCCAGCCGACCAACGCGGTCTACGGCTTCATGTCCATGTTGGCGAACACCCTGCGTGACGAGGCGCCCACGCACTTCGCGGTGGCGTTCGACGTGTCCCGCAAGACATGGCGCTCCACCGAGTTCCCCGACTACAAGGCGAACCGGTCGAAGACCCCGGACGAGTTCAAGGGCCAGGTCGAGCTGATCGGCGAGCTGCTCGACGCGATGCACGTCGACCGGTTCGCGACGGACGGCTTCGAGGCCGACGACATCATCGCCACCCTGGCCACGCAGGCCGAGGCGGCCGGCTTCGAGGTCCTGATCGTCACCGGCGACCGCGACTCCTTCCAGCTCGTCTCCGACAACGTCACCGTCCTCTACCCCACCAAGGGCGTCTCCGAGCTGACCCGGTTCACCCCGGAGAAGGTCGAGGAGAAGTACGGCCTGACCCCGCAGCAGTACCCCGACTTCGCGGCGCTGCGCGGCGACCCGTCGGACAACCTGCCCGGCATCCCCGGCGTCGGTGAGAAGACCGCCGCGAAGTGGATCAACCAATTCGGTTCGTTCGCGGAGCTCGTCGAGCGCGCCGAAGAGATCAAGGGCAAGGCCGGGCAGAACTTCCGCGACCACCTGGACGCGGTGAAGCTCAACCGCCGCCTCACCGAGATGATCAAGGACGTCGAGCTGCCCAAGGGCCCGGCCGAGCTGGAGCGCGCCCCCTACGACCGCAGCGCCGTCACCGGCGTCCTCGACGTCCTGGAGATCCGCAACCCCTCACTGCGCGAGCGCCTCCTCGCCGTCGACCCGGGCGCCGGCGAGGCGCAGGCCCCCGCGCCGGCCGCAGGCGTGGAGGTCGACGGCACGGTCCTCGGCGCGGGCGAACTCGCGCCCTGGCTGGCCGAACACGGCGGCCAGCCCCTGGGCATGGCCACCGTCGACACCTGGGCCCTGGGCTCCGGAAGCGTCACCGAGATCGCGCTCGCCGCGGCGGACGGCGCGGCCGGCTGGTTCGACCCGGCGCTGATCGACGCCGCCGACGAGCAGGCCTTCGCCGCCTGGATCGCCGACCCGGCCCAGCCGAAGATCATGCACAACGCCAAGGCCGCGATGCGCGTCTTCCCCGAACACGGCTGGAGCATCGCCGGCGTCACCATGGACACCGCGCTCGCCGCCTACCTGGTCAAGCCCGGCCGCCGCTCCTTCGCGCTCGACGCCCTGTCCGTGGAGTACCTGGGACGCGAACTGGCCCCGGCCGGCGCCGCCGACGGGCAACTCGCCTTCGGCGCGGACGACGAGGCCGAGGCCGCCGCCCTCATGACGCAGGCGCGCGCCGTGCTCGACCTGGGCGCGGCCTTCGCCGAGCGGCTCAAGGAGGTCGGCGCGACGGACCTGCTGCACGACGTGGAACTGCCCACCTCCCTCCTGCTCGCCCGCATGGAGCGCTACGGCATCGCCGCCGACCGGGCCCATCTGGAGGCGATGGAGCAGCAGTTCGCCGCCGCCGTGCAGCAAGCGGTGAAGGAGGCGCACGCCTCGGTCGGCCACGAGTTCAACCTCGGCTCGCCCAAGCAGCTCCAGGAAGTCCTCTTCGGCGAACTGGCCCTGCCCAAGACGAAGAAGACCAAGACCGGCTACACCACGGACGCCGACGCGCTGGCATGGCTCGCCGCCCAGACCGAGCACGAACTGCCCGTCATCATGCTGCGCCACCGCGAACAGGCGAAGCTGCGGGTCACCGTCGAAGGCCTGATCAAGACGATCGCGACGGACGGCCGCATCCACACCACGTTCAACCAGACCGTCGCCGCGACCGGACGCCTGTCCTCCACCGACCCCAACCTGCAGAACATCCCCGTACGTACCGACGAGGGCCGGGCGATCCGGCGCGGCTTCGTCGTCGGCGAGGGCTACGAGTCACTGCTCACCGCGGACTACAGCCAGATCGAACTGCGCGTGATGGCCCACCTGTCCGAGGACGCCGGCCTCATCGAGGCGTTCACGTCGGGCGAAGACCTCCACACCACCGTCGCCTCCCAGGTCTTCGGCGTCGCCAAGACCCAGGTCGACCCGGAAATGCGCCGCAAGATCAAGGCGATGTCGTACGGCCTGGCCTACGGCCTGTCCGCGTTCGGTCTCTCCCAGCAGCTCAACATCGAGGCGGGCGAGGCACGCGGCCTCATGGACACCTTCTTCGAGCGCTTCGGCGGCGTACGCGACTATCTGCAGCGCGCCGTCGAAGAGGCCCGCGCGACGGGCTACACGGAGACGATGCTGGGCCGGCGCCGCTACCTGCCGGACCTCAACAGCGACAACCGCCAGCGCCGCGAGATGGCCGAGCGGATGGCGCTCAACGCCCCGATTCAGGGCACCGCGGCGGACATCGTCAAGGTCGCGATGCTGAACGTGGACCGCGCCCTGACGGACGCCGGCCTCACCTCCCGCCTGCTGCTCCAGGTCCACGACGAAATCGTCCTGGAGATCGCGCCGGGGGAGCGCGAGCAGGTCGAGGCGCTGGTGCGCCGCGAGATGGCGGGCGCGGTGGAACTCCGCGCCCCGCTGGACGTGTCGGTGGGCGCGGGCCACGACTGGGAGTCGGCGGCGCACTAGGTCATCTGCCTGTCGTCTGCCGGGCCCGGCCCAGGGCCCGGCAGACGGGGGGCGCCTGGGTGGTGCCGGGGTGGGGTGTTAGCCGTCCGTTAGCCGCGGGCTGTTGGATGGTGGCCGTGACCAACAGCCGATGACCGATTTCAACCGTCAGCTGACAGAGCCCCATAGCCTGTCAGCGATCAACAGCGTTCGGTATGCGGATCCGCGACCCGGCCGTCGGCCGGCGGCACCGAGATGGCGAAATGGTGAAAACCGGTCAGCCCACGGTGTCCTGGCATCCTCGGTTGCCGTAGTGTCACGTGAGTCTCGCGCTGGGGAGCGCGGACAGCCGAGTACGGGGAGGGACTTGACGTATGGCACCGCACATGGGCCGACGACTGCGTAAGGGAGCGGGCACCACGGCGGTGGCCGCGCTGGCGGTGGCGGCGTTGTCCGCATCGCAGGCGCCGGGAGTCGTGCACGCGAACAGCCCGATCGACCAGGCGGCCTCGGACGCGACGCCGACCCCGTCGCCCACCCCGGACGCCCCGGCCTCCGGCAACTCGCCGTACTACACGGACCTTCCGCCGCTGGTGTCGCCGACGCCGCCGCCCAACGCGTCGACCGGAACGCTTCCCGTCGGGGACCAGCAGGGAATACCCGCGACGGTTCTCGACGCGTACAAGAGGGCGCAGACCGCGCTCGCGACGGACCGGCCGAACTGCCACCTCCCCTGGCAACTCCTCGGCGGTATCGGCAAGGTCGAGTCGGGGCACGCCAATGGCGGCCGCGTCGATGTCAACGGCACCACGCTCACCCCGATCCTCGGCCCGGTGCTCAACGGCGCGGGCTTCGCCAACATCACCGACACCGACGGCGGCGCGTACGACGGCGACAAGGTGCACGACCGGGCCGTCGGACCGATGCAGTTCATCCCGTCGACCTGGGCGTCCTCGGGCCGGGACGGCAACGGTGACGGCGTCAAGGACCCCAACAACGTCTACGACGCGTCGCTCGCCGCCGGTTTCTACCTCTGCGGAGGCGGCCGCGACCTGGCGGTGAAGGCCGACCTGGACAAGGCGATCCTGAGCTACAACCAGTCGCAGGAGTACCTGACCACGGTCACGACGTGGTTCGACTTCTACCGGCGCGGCACCCACGAGGTCCCCGACGGCACGGGCTCGCTGCCGGTGCGCCGCAGTGACCAGACCCCCAGCCCCCGCACCATCGGCAAGCAGCCGCCCCTCACGCCCCAGACACCGCCCAGCACCAAGCCGGCTCCTAAGCCGACCCCGCCCGCCCCGCCGGTCAAGCCCCCGGTGCCGCCCACCAGGCCCGACGGCGGCGGCACGACGCCGACACCCGTGACGCCCCGGCCCACGACGTTCGAGAGCACCGGCGCCAAGGAGCTCACGGCGTTCGCCGGCGGCGCGTTCGCCGGGCAGCCGATCGCTCGGGTGAAGGACGCGTCCGGCAAGGTGATGGCGAAGGTGGCGGTGAAGTTCGAGATCGTCGGCGACACCGACACCCGCTTCGCCGGCGCCGCGACCTCCGTGACCGTGACCACCGCGGCGGACGGCACCGCCGCCGTGCCGGCCCTCAAGTCGGGCGAGAAGACGGGCACGTTCACCGTGCGGGCCACCGTCTCCACGACCGCGCTGCCCGCCATCCAGTGGAAGGCGACGGTCGTCGCCCGCCAGGCCGACGCGCTGCTGCGCGCCGACGCCAAGGAGCTGACGGCCGTACCGAGTGGCGAGTTCGCCGCCCAGGTGTCCCTCAAGGCGACGTACAAGGGCGCGGTCGCCTCGGGCGTGACGGCGTCCGCGACCATGGTCGAGTCACCGTCCGCAGGCGCCGACCCGAAGGCCGCGCCCAAGGTCAACGACAAGGGCCCGTACTTCAAGGACGCCAAGGGCAACCCGGTCCGTGAACTGAAGGACCTGAAGACCGACGCGAACGGCGCCCTGGTACTGCCGAAGATGTACGCGGACGGTCAGACCGGCACCTTCCTGCTGCGCGTCACCACCGAGGGCGGCGCCACGCTCACCCTCGACCTCAAGGTCGCCGCCGCTTCCTGACGGCCTCGCGGTCACGTCCTTTTCAGCAGCCCCTCCGCCGTCCGACGGCAGAGGGGCTGTTCGACGTGTTCTCATCTGTGCCGGGCGTTGCTACGGTGCCTCCTCCTGACGCTCCATCAGTTCCCGGAGGCCGAGCATGCGTGCCCTCATAGCCGCCGCGATCGGGTTGGTTGCCGCCCTCGCCCTCGTCCTGACGGTCTCGGCCATGGGTGCTCCCGAGGGCACGACCTCGCCCAAGCCGCTGCTCACCACCGTGCCCAGCGCCCCGGGGAAGATCACCCAGACCAAGTAGACGATCACGCAGACCAGTTGAGGGAGAGCAGGTCCATGCGACGCAAAGCCAGTCTCGTCCTGCTCGCCCTTGCCGTGTTCTTCGCCGCCCTGTCACCCCTGCTGCGCTGGTACGCCTTTCCCCGGCTGGCGAAGATCCCGCCCAGCCAGTACCAGGAGGCGGTTCTCGAAGCGAAGAACGCCACCCTCATCGACTACGGCACCATGCAGTCCAGGACCGTCCCGAAGGTGACCGTCGTCCAGACGCTCAAGGGCAATGTGGAGGCGGCCAGGGAGATCGAGAAGAGCGCGGGGCGGGACGTGGTGGTGTGGGACACCCTCGCCTATGTGCAGGGCCCCGACGGCAAGATGGTCTCCCAGATACCCGAGCGCTACATCTTCGACGCCCACAGCCAGGCGCCCGTCCACGCCACCGGTGAGATGGTCGACGGCGACCCGGTGCAGCGCAAGGGCATCGAGTTCAAGTGGCCCTTCCTGACCGAGAAGCGGGACTACGAGTACTTCGACTTCCAGGCCCGCACCTCGGCGCCCATCCACTACAAGGGCACCCAGAAGTTCCACGGCCTCGACGTGTACTACTTCGAGCAGACCATCCCGTGGACCAAGGTGCCCTACCCGAAGAAGATGCCCCTGCCGGGCATCGACTCCAGCACCCTGGAGAAGTCCACCGGTACCTCCCTCTGGTACACCACCACCCGGAAGTTCTGGATCGACCCGGTCACCGGCGCCCCCGTCAACGGCGAGGAACTCAACCAGGAGGAAATGCGCGGCGGCACCCTCCTCGGCGGCCGCGACAAGGTCACCGTGTTCGCCGGCGACGTCAAGATGCGCGAGGACTACGTCGAGCACACCGTCGACCTGGTCAAGAAGAACCGCGTCCTGATCCTGCTGCTCACCTCCTATCTCCCCTGGGGATTCCTCGGGCTCGGGATCGTCCTGCTCGCCCTGTCCCTCTGGCTGGAGGCCCGCGGCCGCCGCCCCAGCGATCCGCCGCCCGCCGTCACCGAGCATCTCGACCCGGCCATCGCCTGATCACCTCCCCGCCGTCGCACGAGCCGTCACCTGATCCCGCCCCTACCGCGCGAGCCGTGCCTTGGTGAACCGGGTCGGCTGCGCCGCCGTCGGATCCTCGGGCCACGGGTGCTTGGGGTAGCGCCCGCGCAACTCGGCACGGACCGCGCGGTATCCGTCCCGCCAGAAGTTCGCGAGGTCGGCGGTGACCGCGGCGGGCCGGCCGGCGGGGGAGAGCAGATGGACGAGGACGGGCACCCCGGCCACCTCCGGTGTGCCGTCCAGGCCGAACATCTCCTGCAACTTGACGGCCAGGACCGGCTGTTCACCTCCGTACTCCACCCGTATCCGCGACCCGCTGGGAACCTGGATGCGTTCCGGTGCCAGCTCGTCGAGCCGGGCCGCCTCCCCGGTCGCCCACGGCAGCAGCCGGTTGAGCGCGGCGCCCGCCTCGATCCGCCCGAGGTCGGCCCGGCGCCGGGCCCGCGACAGCTCCGGCTCCAGCCAGTGGGAGGCGCGGGCGAACAGTTCCTCGTCGGACACGTCCGGCCACGGCTCCCCGAGCACCCGGTGCAGAAAGGCGAGCCGCTCCCGCAGCCCCTGGGCGTCCCGGGTCCAGCGCAGCAGCCCGAGCCCCTCGCGTGCCAGGCCGTCGAGCAGCGCCTGACGCACGAGCGAGGCGTCGGCGTTCTTCAGCGGGCGTACGGACAGCTCGATCGCGCCGAGTCCGGCCACCCGGCGGGCCACGACGTCGCCGTCCTCCCAGCGCACCTCCTCGCCGTCGGTCAGCAGGTGCCCCGCGGCGAGCCGGGCGGTCGACTCGTCGATGACGGCCGCCAGACGGACCCGGGCGGACGCCGCCTGCACCGGCCGGTCCGCGACGGCCACCGCCAGCCAGCCCGCCGTGCCGAGCCCGGAGCCCTGCCCCACCTCGGCGCCGGTACCGGACGCCATAAGGAACGAACCGCCGCCACGACCCCGCGCCACCCGTTCCGGGAACGCCAGCGCGGCGATCAGCCCGGTGGCGGCCTCGGCGGAGCCCGCCTCGGGATGGGTTCCGGCGAACGAGGCGAGGCGTCGCACCTCCTGGAGCCAGCGCGCCGCGTATCCGTCCCCGCCCCGGCGCGCGGTGCGCCAGGCCGCCGCCAGGTCGTCCCCGTACTCCCGCGGAGGCTCCTCGCTGAGCAGGGCCACCACCTCCGCCGCCCTGCGGGCGCCGACCTCCGAGGCGCCGTCGAGCAGGGCCCGCGCGAGCCGGGGATGCAGGCCGAGCCGGGCCATGCGGGCACCCCGGTCGGTGGCGCGCCCCTGGTCGTCGACCGCGCCGATCGCCGTCAGGACCGAACGGGCCGCGGCCATCGCGCCCGCCGGCGGCGCATCGAGCAGGGCGAGGCCCTCGGCCGAGGGATCGCCCCAGCAGGCGGCCTGCAGGGCGAACGCGGCCAGGTCGGCGACCTTGATCTCGGGGGCCGGGAAGCGCGGCAGGCGATTGTTCTCCGCCTCGGTCCAGCACCGGTACACCGCGCCCGGCGCCTCGCGACCGGCCCGGCCCGCGCGCTGGCGGGCCGCCGCCTGCGAGGCCCGCACCGTGGTCAGCGCGCCCAGGCCGCGGGCGTGGTCCACGCGCGGTTCGCGGGCCAGGCCGCAGTCCACGACCACCCGCACCCCGGGCACCGTCAGTGAGGACTCGGCGACCGAGGTGGCGAGCACCACTCTTCGCCCCTCGGAACCGGCGAGCACCGCGTCCTGCACGGAGGCCGGGGCCCGGCCGTGCACCTGAAGCACCTCCACGCCCGGCAGATCGCCCAACTGCCGTGCCACCCGGGCGATTTCACCCACCCCCGGCAGGAAGCACAGCACGTCGCCGGCCCGCTCGGTCAGCGCCCGGCGCACGGTGGCGGCCACATGGGAGAGCAGCGCCGGGTCCACCCGCATGCCGTGCGGTGGCCGCACCGGCTGCGAGGGCGGGGCCCACACCACCTCCACGGGGTGGGCGACCCCTGCGGCCTCCACCACCGGCGCGTCCCCGAGCAGCCTGGCCCAGCCCTCGGCGTCCGTCGTCGCCGAGGCCGCCAGCAGGCGCAGCTCGGGTCGCAGTGCGGCTCGTACGTCGAGCAGGAAGGCGGCGACGGTGTCCGCGTCGAGATGGCGCTCATGGCATTCGTCGAGCACCACGACGTCGACCCCGGTCAACTCCTGGTCGCGTTGCAGGCGTTGGAGCAGCACGCCCGTGGTGACGACCTCCACGACGGTCTCGGCGCTCACGGAACGTTCGCCGCGCACGGTGAAGCCGACCCGTCCACCGGTGCGCTCGCCGAGCAGCCAGGCCATGCGGCGTGCGGCCGCCCGTGCCGCGATCCGGCGCGGTTCGGCGACCATGACCCGCCGCGCCGGGCCGCCCCCGACCAGCCCCGCCAGGACGAGCGGCACAAGGGTGGTCTTGCCGGTGCCGGGCGGGGCGCACAGCACCGCCGTGCCGTGCCCGTCGAGTGCGGCGAGCAGCTCGGGCACGGCCTCGCGTACGGGGAGGGCGTCGAGTGCGGCGGTTCGGATCATGCGCTCAGTGTCGTACGTCCCGCCGGACGGCGTGACGCTCTGTCCACAGGGCCGGTCCATTTGTATGACTGACGCTGGGCACCACGTGGCGGGCTCGCCCCGTGCGGGCGAGCGGGCCGGCCCTACGAGGTCAGTCCCGTACGCACACGAAGATCGCGGTGCCGGGGATCAGATTGCCCCGCAGCGGGGACCAGCCGCCCCACTCCTGGCCGTTCCAGGCCGGCCACTCCGGCTCGACCAGGTCCTCCAGGCGGAAGCCGCCCGCCACCACGTCCCGCACCCGGTCGCCCAGCGTGCGGTGGTGCTCCACATAGACCGCGTCACCGTTCTCGTCCTGCTCGACATAGGGCGTGCGGTCGAAATAGGAGGCGGCCACGGACAGACCCTCGGGGCCCGGCTCGTCGGGAAAGGCCCAGCGGATCGGGTGCGTGACCGAGAAGACCCAGCGGCCGCCGGGGCGCAACACCCGGCGGACCTCGCGGAACACCTTCACCGGGTCCGCCACGAAGGGCACCGCGCCGTACGCCGAGCACGCCAGATCGAAGGAGCCGTCCTGGAACGGCAGGGCGCCCGCGTCCGCCTCGATCAGCGGAAAGGCGCCGCCGTCGATGCGCAGCGCGTGCTGGAGCTGGCGGTGCGAGAGGTCCAGGGCCACCGGGCGCGCGCCCTGGGCGGCCAGCCAGCGCGAGCACTGGGCCGCGCCCGCGCCGATCTCCAGGACGTCCAGGCCCTTGAGGGACTCGGCCGGGCCGAGCAGCCGCGCGTCCGCCTCGTCCAGCCCCTCGGGCCCCCACACGAACCGGTCGTCCCCGAGGAACGCGCCGTGGTCGGTCTGGTACTCGTCGGCGTTGCGGTCCCACCAGCCCCGGCTGGCCCGGCTGCTCTCCGTGTCCCCGGCCGTACGGCGGGTCGCCGCGGGCTCGGCATCGGAGCCGTTCTCGGACTCGTACGCTTGGATCTCTTGGCTCATCGTGTCCGTCGTTGTAGTTTGCGCGGAACGCGACCCCGTGTTCTCGAAGGTTCTCGAAAGAGGTCTGCGGGGCCCATCGGGGCCTCGGGGAACCTTAGTTGTGCCGGGATTGCGGGGATCCTCCCCGGGTGTGCGCCTTCGCGCATTGACCCTGTCCGGCTGCCCCCGTATGCTACAAGTTGCGCTGCGAGCCTGCGCACCTCAGACCTAGCAGGCGCGCTTCCATCTGTTGTATGTCCCCTCGGTTGTCGAGGCGCCATCCGGACCGACCCGGATCGGCGCTTCCCAGGCTGTCCGGCTTATGCAGAGGCGATACGGGCTTTCGGCGTGGCAGTACCTACGACTTTCTGTCCGTAACCGGAGCCCTTTCCCACATGACGAGCAGCACCGAGACCACCTCTACCACTCCGCAGGTAGCGGTCAACGACATCGGTAACGAGGAAGCCTTCCTCGCCGCGATCGACGAGACGATCAAGTACTTCAACGACGGCGACATCGTCGACGGCGTCATCGTGAAGGTCGACCGGGACGAGGTCCTGCTCGACATCGGTTACAAGACCGAAGGCGTGATCCCGAGCCGCGAGCTCTCGATCAAGCACGACGTCGACCCGAACGAGGTCGTCAAGGTCGGCGACGAGATCGAGGCCCTGGTTCTCCAGAAGGAGGACAAGGAAGGCCGCCTGATCCTGTCCAAGAAGCGCGCTCAGTACGAGCGTGCCTGGGGCACGATCGAGAAGATCAAGGAAGAAGACGGCATCGTCACCGGTACCGTCATCGAGGTCGTCAAGGGTGGTCTCATCCTCGACATCGGCCTCCGTGGCTTCCTGCCGGCCTCCCTCGTCGAGATGCGCCGTGTCCGCGACCTCCAGCCCTACGTGGGCAAGGAGCTCGAGGCGAAGATCATCGAGCTGGACAAGAACCGCAACAACGTGGTCCTGTCCCGCCGCGCCTGGCTCGAGCAGACCCAGTCCGAGGTTCGCCAGACGTTCCTCACCACCCTGCAGAAGGGTCAGGTCCGCTCCGGCGTCGTCTCCTCGATCGTCAACTTCGGTGCCTTCGTGGACCTGGGTGGCGTCGACGGTCTCGTGCACGTCTCCGAGCTCTCCTGGAAGCACATCGACCACCCGTCCGAGGTTGTCGAGGTCGGCCAGGAAGTCACCGTCGAGGTCCTCGACGTCGACATGGACCGCGAGCGTGTCTCCCTGTCGCTGAAGGCGACGCAGGAAGACCCGTGGCAGCAGTTCGCCCGTACGCACCAGATCGGGCAGGTCGTCCCCGGTAAGGTCACCAAGCTCGTTCCGTTCGGTGCGTTCGTGCGCGTCGACGAGGGCATCGAGGGCCTGGTCCACATCTCCGAGCTGGCCGAGCGCCACGTGGAGATCCCGGAGCAGGTCGTCCAGGTCAACGACGAGATCTTCGTCAAGGTCATCGACATCGACCTCGAGCGTCGCCGGATCTCGCTGTCCCTGAAGCAGGCCAACGAGTCCTTCGGTGCCGACCCGGCGTCGGTCGAGTTCGACCCGACCCTGTACGGCATGGCCGCGTCCTACGACGACCAGGGCAACTACATCTACCCCGAGGGCTTCGACCCCGAGACCAACGACTGGCTCGAGGGCTACGAGACCCAGCGCGAGGCGTGGGAGGGCCAGTACGCCGAGGCGCAGTCGCGCTTCGAGCAGCACCAGGCCCAGGTCATCAAGTCCCGCGAGGCCGACGAGGCCGCCGCTGCCGAGGGCGCTGCCGCTCCGGCCGGTGCCCCGGCGGGCGTCTCCGGTGGTTCGTACTCCTCGGAGTCCGACGACAACTCCGGCGCCCTGGCGTCGGACGAGGCGCTGGCTGCCCTGCGCGAGAAGCTGGCGGGCGGCCAGAGCTGACGCTCTGATCCCGGCTGGTAGATAGCTGAAAGTAAGGCCCGCTCCCCTTGGGGGCGGGCCTTACTTCATGTCCGCAGGCGACCGGAACGCGCGTCCCTACGGGGTGACGGGGATATTGGTCAGCCCCTCGCCGCCGATGACCGTGTTGCTGCGGTAGACGGTCGTGGGGCACGTGGCCGCGCTGTAGTTGGTGACGTTGACGGCGAGCCGCAGCGCGCCGGGGGAGTCGCTCAGGTCCGAGGTGTTGGAGCGGAAGACCGTGCCGCATCCCCAGCCGGACTGCTGGGTGTGGGTCTCGTAGCCGTTGTTCAGGGTGTGCACCCCGGTGTTGTTCTCCACCAGGACGTCGTTTCCCTTCACGTCGACCCAGGAGTCGTCGAAGTGGGCGTTGGTCAACCCGCTGCCGTCGAAATGGTTGCCCACGATGCGGGTGCCGGTGGTGCCCTCCTTCACGTCGACGTTCTCGCCGCCGACGCCGGGCCCGATGGTGTTGTCGGTGATCTCCACCTGATCGCTGCGGTCCGACAGATCGCCGGCCGTGCCGACGTACACGCCCTCGCCCATGCCGCTGCCGTCCCGGCCGGTGTCGTAGATCCGCGAGTTCCTGATGAGGCCGTTCTTGCTGGACTTGCGGAAGTGCACGCCCTCCATGGTGAGGCCGTGCACGGTGACGGAGTCCAGAACGACCCCGACGGCGGTGTCCATCACGATGCCCTTCTGGCCGCCTGTGACGGTGAGGCCCTGGACGGTCCAGTACGAGGCGCCGTTGAGGTGGAGCCCGTAGCCGCCGCCCGCGGTGAGGACGGCCCTCGACGAGCCGGCCAGGGTGATCCGCGCCGAGGCGGTTCCGCCCGTCGTCGCCTTGAAGTTGCCGGTGTACGTGCCGTCGGCGAGCTTGATCGTGTCGCCGGGCTTGGCCGCGGCGAGGGCGGACTTGAGCTGGGCGGCCGTGGCCACATTGATGACCGCCGCGGTATCGGCGTGGGCGGTCGTGAGGGCGGGGACGCCCACGGCGAGGGTGGTCGTCAGCAGGGAGAGAAGCAGCGGGCGCGTGCGCATGGGGGATCCTCCGCGTCAATGCCATGTTCTCGTACATGAATGGGGGGCGAGAACCTGAACTCCGTACCGCTGGGTGAACCTAGGGTGGCCCTGTGGGCATGTCAAGGTCTGGACCAGAGGGCGCCGGATCGGAGATGCCGAGGCTCAACTCGGCTTGCCCACAACCGAGTTGGCAGACGCCTCGGCCCCGAGGGGCTTCCTGTGGGCGAACACGTGGTCCGGGTACCTGGTGAGCCTCTCCGGCGAGCGCCGCTTTGCGGGAAAGGGGCGCGGACGGGAATGCCCGCGTCCTGGCGGTCGTTCTTCCTGGTGAACACGAGGAGGAGCGGTAATCGTGCTTGATCCGCAGAGTTTGTACGAATGGGAGCCGAAGGGCCTCGCCGTCGTCGACATGGCGCTCGCGCAGGAGTCGGCGGGCCTGGTCATGCTGTACCACTTCGACGGCTACATCGACGCGGGTGAGACCGGCGAGCAGATCGTCGAGAAGGTGCTGGACACACTGCCCCACCAGGTGGTCGCCCGCTTCGACCACGACAGACTCGTCGACTACCGCGCCCGCCGCCCCCTGTTGACGTTCCGGCGCGACCGCTGGACCGACTTCGAGGTGCCCGCGCTGGAGGTGCGCCTGGTGCAGGACGCCACGGGCGCGCCCTTCTTGCTGATGTCGGGCCCCGAGCCGGACGTGGAGTGGGAGCGCTTCGCGCTGGCCGTGCGCCAGATCGTGGAGCGTCTCGGTGTGCGTCTCTCGGTCAACTTCCACGGCATCCCGATGGGCGTGCCGCACACCCGCCCCGTCGGCCTCACTCCGCACGGCAACCGCACCGACCTGATGCCCGGCCACCGTTCGCCGTTCGACGAGGCGCAGGTGCCCGGCAGCGCGGAGTCGCTGATCGAGTACCGCCTCATGGAGTCCGGCCACGACGTCCTGGGCGTCGCCGCCCATGTGCCGCACTATGTGGCGCGTTCCTCCTACCCGGACGCGGCCCTGACGGCCCTGGAGGCGGTCACGGCGGCAACGGGCCTGGTCCTGCCGAGCGTCGCGCACAGCCTCCGTACGGAGGCGCAGCGCACCCAGACCGAGATCGAGCGGCAGATCGGAGAGGGCGACGAGGAACTGGTCAGCCTGGTGCAGGGACTTGAGCACCAGTACGACGCGGTGGCGGGCGCCGAATCGCGCGGCAACCTCGTCGCCGAGCCGGCCGATCTCCCGTCGGCGGAGGAGCTGGGCCGCGAGTTCGAGCGCTTTCTCGCGGAGCGGGAGGGCGATGCGTAGTGGCGTCCGCCTAAGCTTCCGCTCATGCTGAAGGTGGGCCTGACCGGCGGTATCGGCGCCGGCAAGAGCGAAGTGTCACGGCTGCTCGTCTCCTACGGAGCCGTGCTGATCGACGCGGACAGGATCGCGCGCGAGGTCGTCGAGCCCGGAACTCCGGGCCTGGCGGCGGTCGTCGAGGCATTCGGCCCCGACATCCTGTCCGCCGACGGCACCCTGGACCGCCCCCGGCTGGGGGGCATCGTCTTCTCCGACCCGGAGAAGCTGGCGACCCTCAATGGCATCGTGCATCCGCTGGTGGGCGCGCGGTCCGCCGAGCTGGAATCGGCGGCCGGCGCCGACTCCGTCGTCATCCACGACGTTCCCCTCCTGACGGAGAACGGTCTGGCGGCCCTCTACGACCTGGTGGTCGTCGTCGACGCGAGCACCGAGACCCAACTCGACCGGCTGGTGCGCCTGCGCGGCATGGCGGCCGACGAGGCCCGCGCCCGCATGGCCGCCCAGGCCGACCGATCCCAGCGCCTGGCCGTCGCCGACCTCGTCATCGACAACGACGGCCCGCTGGAAGCGCTCGAACCCCAGGTGCGCAAGGTGTGGTCCGAGCTGCTGGAGCGAACCGCACGGTAGCGGGCGAGGCAGGGCGGGGGCCTTGCTGCCTCCATGCCGGGCACACGGCCGCCGTATGCGAGCGGTTCGGCAGCCGTGTCAGAACCCCTGGAAGACTCGCGGGCGGGGGCCCGGGACTCCCCGGGCGCTGCGGATACGTAAGCGAACCGTACGGATTTCCCTCATCATGCTGGGTTTCCCGGGCTTGCCCCGCCGTCCGTCGCCGGTGCGGATTACGATCCGACCGTGCTCTTCGTACTGGCGGGTTTCACGGCGATCGGCGGCCTGGTGGCGCTGCTCGCCGGGGCGTACGGGCTGCGGGAGACCCGGCGCGTCGAGCGGGCGGGGGAGCCCGCGTGGGCGCTCGTGAAGGCGCCCCCGCCTGGCTCGACACGTCCTCTCCTCCAGTTCGAGACGGCTGACGGTCTCGTCCTCGAACTCCCTTCGCCCGTCCCGCCGAGCCGCCGCGAACCGCTTCCGCCGGGCGTCGGCGTCCGGCTGTCCTACGACCCGGAGGACCCCCGCAGCATCGTCCTCCTTGGCCGCCAACGCACCTCCCTGGACCGGGCGTTCATGGTGGCGGGCGGAGTCCTCGTCACGCTCGGGCTGACCCTGGCGGCGGCCGCCCTCTGAGCCGTGGCGCCGGGGCGTAAGCGTGTTCACAGGCGTACGGAATACCGGGGCCGGGCATGGCGTTGACATCGCGCAGCGAGGGAAAGGACAGGCACGTGGCCGAAAGCACTCCCGAGACCCACGTCATCGACTACCGCGCGGCCGAGCAACTCCTGGCCGCCCGGGATCCGCGTGGTGCCGTGAAACTCCTCGACTCGGTCATCGCGGCCCACCCCGAGAACACCGCGGCCCGCCTGCTCAGGGCCCGCGCCTTCTTCGCCTCGGCCCAGCTCCGCTCGGCCGAGCTGGAGTTCCAGCTCGTCCTGGAACGCGAGCCGGACAACGCCTTCGCCCACTTCGCCCTGGCCCGCACCTATGAACGCCAGGCCCGCCCGGACCAGGCCAAGCGCCACTTCCGCCTGGCCGCCGCCCTGGACCCGAAGCCGGACTATGTGGCGGCGGCACGCTTCGAGGAGGACGGGGACTAGCGGGGCCGGTGGTGCCTGCTCCGGGGCTCGGGGGAGGCGGGGCCGGCCCTCACGGGCGGCGTTTGCGCAGCGGCTCGTACGGCGGGACGTCGCGGCCCGGCTGGTAGTGGGGGCCCTGCCGGATATGGCGGACGATCACGAACAGATCGACGACGATGACCGCCGACAGAACCGCGCAGGCCGCCATCCACCCCGGCCGTCCCTCCAGCGCGAAGCCGACCGTGCCACCGAGGGCCCAGATCAGGCCCCAGATGCTCAGCCAGAGCCGCATCCGCAGGGGACTGCGGGCGGTGATCGGTTCGTTACCGGTACGCGGCATGGTGATCGCCTCTATAGAGGGTGTACCCGCTGGGGCGGGGGTGAAAGCGTGGGGCGTGTCGAATCTGCCGGGCGGCGCGTTCCTGGTCTCCGAGTGCCGTATTCACGGGGCGGCGCGGAGGTCGTGCGCGCGGCGGATCCAGGCGCTTCCAGGTGAGGGGGAGCAAGCCGGGGCCGGGCCGCCGGGGCGCGCGAGGCGCGTCCAGAGGGCGGGCCCGCGCATACTGCGGCGCGAAGGCAGCGCGCTGGCTAGGGTGGCGCGCATGCCGCTCCCCGACGACCTCCCCGAGACGCTGCTCGACCTCGCCGTGCCGCACCAGGACATCAACGAACTGACGTCGCTGGCCGCCCGGTTCGGCGCCGAACCCGCGCTGGGTGATCTTCTGGAGGACTCCGCACGGGCTCTCGTCCAGGACATCGGAAACGTCGACGTACGGCCCGAACTGCCGCCCCTGCCAGAGGGGTTGGGTGATCTGGAGCGCTGGTTCCCGGTCTATGTCGCCGTCGCCGCGCTGCCGTACACCAGGGCCTACCACCGGGAGCGCGGCATCCCCGACGACGTCTCCCGTCGTACGCTCGCCGACCTCGGGCGCCACATCGCGCTGCACCGCGAGCGGCGCGGGAGCGGCGGGCTGACCGTGCCCGGATGGCTGCGGCTCCACTCCCGCGGGGAGATCTACCAGCTCGGCCGGCTCCAGTTCCAGCGCTCACGCCTCGGTGAGCGTACGGGCCGGGGCATTAGGGCGGCAGGCTTCGACGCGAACCCCGGCGACCGCTGTCTGGACCTTCATGTCCCCGACTTCCGGGGCCCGTTGACGCCCGAGGCGTGCGCCGACTCCATCGCCCGGGCCAAGGAGTTCTTCGCGCGCCACTTCCCCGATGAGGGGTATCGGCTCGCTGTGTGCCACTCCTGGCTGCTTGACGCGCAGTTGCGCGACTACCTGCCCGAACACTCCAACATCGCGCGATTCCAGGGTTTGTTCCGCGCCGCCTACAAAGACGACGAGCCCGCCGACGGCGAACCCGTCGGCTTCGTCTTCGGCAATCGGGAACTCCCCGTGGCGGAACTGCCGCAGCGCACCACCCTGCAACGCGCCGTCGCCCGCCATCTCCTGGACGGCGGCCACTGGTATGTGGGGCACGGATGGTTCGAGCTGTAGGAGCCCTGCCCGGGCGAACCGGCTCAGTGCACGAAGCTGTAACTGCGCCAGGGCGCGGCCTGAGGGGCCGTGTTGTTGGCGAGTCTGCTGCCGAGATACGTCGTGTCCTTGCCGGTGCAGTCGGGCGTCCGGTACATGACCATGTCGACCAGCGTGTTGTTGTAGACCTCGGTCGTGCCGGCCGGCGGGAGCCGGTGGCAGCCCCGCACCTTCGGGCTGGTCACCTTGACGGACGTCTCGGGTCCGATGGTGTACGAGATGGTTCCGACGGCCGTCCGCCCGAGGCTGGAGCAGGCCGTGGTGGCGAGGATCAGCAGCATCGCCCCGCCGGCGATCCGCGTCCGGCGACGGCGGCGCGAAGTCGGCTTGGGGGACTGGGACGCGGGCACGGACATGAGCGGTCCTCGTCTGTACGGCATGACTGCGGCGGTCAGTGCCGTCAGCCTGCCCTCTGCTCCCGCTTCCGGCATCCGGTGCGGGCCCCGGCTAGCCCGCCCGGGCGAGGAGGCGTCGACAATCCACAGTTCCGCCTCGTCTTATGTGGTCCGCACACATCACTTCCGGAGCCGCGCGCTGCATAGCGTCTACCCGGACAGGGCGGGTTTCGCGGTGGTGCCGAGGCAAGGGGGACCGGGTCGTGCGTTACGGACAGCGTGCCGGATGGGGAGTGATCGCCGCCGTCGTGGCGGTGGTGGCGGGACTCCTCGGCGGTGGCGGCGCGGCGAGTGCGGCCGGGGCCACCGCGTACCCCGCCCACCTCTCGCTGGAGGCGAGCTACGGCGCGGGCACCGTCACCAACGGCTGGGAGAAGGTCGAGCGCTTCCGCGACACCACCGCGGGATTCGCGGCGGGCGCCGCCGAGGGCTATCCGCCGGACGGCCGCGGCGATCAGGACGGGGTACGCGTGACGTACTTCGGCAAGGTCGCGCGGCCGGCCTCCGACCGCTTCCTGCTGTACTCGGCGCCCGGCTGGAACACCGGCGCCCAGAGCGTTCCCGTGCTGCTCGTGCACGGCGCCAACGACACCGCTGACCGGGCCTGGGCCAACCCGGGGGAGTCCGGCGGCTACGGCTGCGGCGCCGTGTCCTGCCCCTCCACCGGCCTCATGCAGTACCTGTCGTCGCGCGGCCGGCGCGTCTTCGCCATCGGCTTCGCCCACAAACAGGGCGACAACCTGATGCAGGCGCAGGCCGTCGGGGACGCCGTCGCCGCCATCAAGGCCAAGCTCGGCGTCGCCAAGGTCGATCTGGTCGGCTGGAGCAAGGGCGAGATGTCGACCCGCGCCTATGTCTCGTCGGTGAAGCCCTCCTGGGGGCGGGCCTACGCCGGTGACGTACGGAAACTGATCACGCTCGGCGGCCCCAACGGCGGCTACGACTACCCGTACGCGCACGGCTGGGCGCACGACTTCTCCATCTGGCCCGAGTGCGGCGGCAAGATCAACGCGCCGTCGCCGCACTCCAGGATGACCTGCTACGGCACCTACACCGCGCACCCCGAGTACTCCATGACGCCGTCCGGCGGTTACGACGACTACCCGGGCCAGCGCCAGATGCTGGCCCGCTGGGACTCGGTGTACGGCGTCGACCAGTCCGCCCAGGACTGGTACACCACCTACTACGGCGGCCAGGGCTTCTACACCGCCGGAGACGGCATCCAGAAAGCGCTGGACAGCGGCTCCCTGGTGGCGCCTTTGCGGCGGGCGGGGGTCCCCGCGTCCGTCACCACCTATCTGCTGGCGGGAGCCACCCCGAACGTCATCGGCATCGTCAATGAGAACCGGGGACCCAGCGACGGAGTCGTCTTCATCTCCAGCGCGCTGGACACCACCGGGATCGCCACCGTGGGCGGGACGGCCACCGTGACGGACGCCAACCACCTCGAACTCGGCTGGAACAGCACATCCGCCGCCCAGGTAGCCGCCTGGCTCGCACTCCCCTGAGGAACCGTCGATGCGCACCCTGCGAACCCGCCGTGTGGCCACGGCCCGGCTCACCCAGCACATCCTGGAAACCGGGCCCGGAGCGGGGCCCGAGGACCCGGCCGGGACCGTCGTCTTCGTCCACGGCAATGTCTCGTCCTCGGCGTTCTGGCAGGACACCCTGCACGATGTGCCCGAGCGCTACCGGGCGATCGCGGTAGACCTGCGCGGCTTCGGTGGAACCGATCCGCTGCCCGTCGACGCGACCCGGGGGCTGCGCGACTACGCGGACGACCTCGCGGCGCTGCTCGACGCCCTGCATGTGGGCGGCGCACACCTGGTGGGCTGGTCCCTGGGGGGAGGCGTGGTGCTCCAGTATCTGCGGGACCGGCCGTCCGCCGTCCGCTCCGTCACGCTCGTCAACCCGGTCTCGCCGTACGGATTCGGCGGTACCCGGGGCGAGGACGGGCAGCTCAATTCGCCCGACGGGGCCGGTTCCGGAGGGGGCACCGCCAACGCGGACTTCGTACGGCTCCTGCGCGAGGGCGACCAGGGCGACGGCTCCCCGCTCTCACCGCGCCAGGTCCTGGCCACCTGCTACGTCAAGCCCCCGATGCGCCCGGCCCGCGAGGACGAACTGGTGGCCGCCATGCTGACGACCCGTGTGGGCGACGACCACTATCCGGGCGACAGCATGGTGTGCGGCACCTGGCCCGGGGTCGCGCCCGGCGGCCGGGGCGTCCTCAACTGCCTCGCCCCCACCCATTTCCGCCTCGACGACCTGCACACGCTGCCCGTCCTGCCGCCGGTGACCTGGATCCGCGGCGAGGACGACGTCATCGTCTCCGACACCTCCCTGTTCGACCTCGCCCACCTCGGCGCGCTCGGCGTGGTGCCCGACTGGAACGGCACCCCCGCCCAGCCGATGCTCGCCCAGACCCGTCACGTGCTGGGCCTTTACGCCCGGGCCGGCGGCAGGGTACGAGAGGTTGTGGTGCCCGGAGCCGGGCATGCGGTCCATGTCGAACGTCCCCGGGAGTTCGGCGCGGCACTGCTCGAAACGCTGTCGGAAGGCGCACGCACCTGATGGAACCCATCCGTACGACCCGCCAGGGCGCGGTGCGAGGGCGGCTCGTCGCCGACGACGTGGCCGCCTTCCTCGGCATCCCGTTCGCCGCGCCCCCCTTCGGGGAGGCGCGCTTTCGCGCACCGGCGCCCGCAGCCTCCTGGGACGGCGTGCGCAACGCGCTCTCCTACGGCCCGAGCGTGCCCCGAGCTCCCTACGCGCCGCCCTTCGACGTCCTGCTCCCCGACGACGGACCGCAGGGCGAGGACTGCCTCAACCTCAACGTCTGGACCCCGCACCCGGCCTCCGGGGGCGGCCTCCCGGTGATGGTGTGGATCCACGGCGGGGCCTTCGCCAACGGCTCCGGGTCGGCCTCCGGCTATGACGGAAGCGCCTTCGCGCGCGACGGCGTGGTGTACGTCAGCATCAACTACCGGCTCGGCGCCGACGGCTTCCTGCGGCTGCCCGACCGGCCGGACAACCGCGGGCTGCTCGATCAGATCGCCGCCCTGGAATGGGTTCGCGACAACATCGACGCCTTCGGCGGCGACCCCGGCCAGGTCACCGTCTTCGGCGAGTCGGCGGGCGCCATGAGCATCGGCGCGCTGCTCTCCATGCCCCGCGCCCGTGGCCTGTTCCGCCGCGCGATCCTGCAGAGCGGCGCCGCCCACCACTTCCTGCGGCCCGCCTCCGCCGACCTGATCACCGCCCGGCTCGCCGGGAAACTGGGCATCGGGGCGACCGCGGAGGAGTTCGCCGCCGTCCCCCTGGAGGCCCTGCTTCCCGCCCAGGCCGAGCTGCGCGGCGAGATCGGGGCGTGCCCGGACCCCGCCCTGTGGGGCGAGGCGGCGCTCAACATGATGCCGTTCGAGCCCGTCCTGGACGAGCTGCCGCTGCCGTCGGCCGACTGCGGGGTGGAGCTCATGACCGGCAGCAACCTGGAGGAGTACCGCCTCTTCCTGGTGCCGACCCGGCGCCTGGACGTCCTGTCGCAGGACAGGCTGCGCGCGGCCACGACGGCGTACGGTCTCGATCCCGACAAGGCGCTGCCCGTGTACGCGCGCAACCGCCCGGACGCGTCGCCGGGCGAACTGTTCGACGCGGTCACCACCGACTGGTTCTACCGGATCCCCGCCCTGCGTCTGGCGGAGGCGGTGCCCGGCTCCCACGTGTACGAGTTCGCCCGGCGCTCCCCGGCCGCCGACGGCCGGCTCGGCGCCTGCCACGCCTCCGAGCTCGCGTATGTCTTCGACCGGCTCGACGACCCCACCTACGCTCCGATCCTCGGCGAGAAGCCCTTCCAGCCCCTCGCGGACGCGATGCACAGCGCCTGGGTGGCCTTCGCGAAGACGGGCGACCCGGGCTGGGCGCCCTATGACCGCGAGACCCGCGCGACCCAGGTCTTCGACGATGTCTGCGGCGTCGAGCCGGACCCCCGCGCCGAAGAACGTGCCTTGTGGGAGGGGGTGCGCTGAGGTCGCGGGGCCCATTGTCAGACCTCGCCCGTAAGGTCGTAGATCAGTCGCGGACCACGCGACGGAGACGACCGTGCGGACGAAGGAGGTGACCGGCGGTGAACCGGCCGACACCGATGTGGCACCCCGAGTCCGGCCGCGCGGCCTCCTCCGGCCCCGCGCCCGCCCGCCGCGAGCCTTCCCCGCACACCCAGCGGCCTCCAGGGCCCGGCCAGAACCCCGCGCGGCCGCACGACGACCCGGCCGCACCGGGGCCCGCGGTGTCGGCCGCCGCCGTGTTCCTGCCCGCCGGGCTGCCCCGCGAGGGAAGGGTCGCGTTCTGGGATCCGGACCAGGGCCCGCTGCCCCAAGGACCGCCCGGCGCCGAGGTGACCGAGCTGACCGTGGTGCGCCGCCACGGCGGCGGCGCCCGCAGCCGCAAGGTCGCCGCTCTCGTGCTGCCGGTCGCCGAAGCGCTGCCGCTGCTGGTCAGAGCCCGCCGCCACCCCGCCGCACACCCGGCGGCGGCCTGCTGGGGCGCCGCCGCGCTGCATGCCCTGCACCTCGTCGCGCGCGGCAGACTGCTGCCCGGCCTGACCTCCACCCACCACGACGCCTGGCGCGCGGGCCCGCTGGACGCCGACGACATCGCCCAGCTCCGGGCCATCGCCGCCGCCATGCCGTACGAGGCGTACGGCATGCCCGTCCCCGGCCGCGGCGCCCTCCAACTGCCCGAACCGGAGGCCTTGGTGCGGGCCTTCCTCGACGCGGTCGCCGACACCCTGCCGCGTACTCCGGCCGCGGCCCACGCCGCCGGAGCACCCTTCGCGGCGCCCACCGCCCAGCACTTGCCGGGCGCCCGCGCCTGGGCCGCCGAGGCGGCCGCCGGGATGGACGCGGGCGTCCGGGTCTCGCTGCGCCTGGACCTCTCCGGGTACGAGCTGTTCGACACGGCGTCCGAGGAGGAGGGCGAGGCGCGACGGGCGGGCTCGGCCATCGTCCAGGTACACAGCCTCGCCGACCCCACCCTGGTCGTCGACGCGGCCGACCTGTGGGCGGACGGCGCGGCCGACGAGCGCCCTCAGGCCCCAACTGCCGTCCCGGGAAGCGGAGTCGAGGCCTTCGGGCCGCGCGCCCGCATCGACGCGCTGCTCGCCCTGCGCCGCGCCGCCCGTGTGTGGTCACCGCTCGGCCTGCTCCTGGAGCGCGGCGTCCCCGATGTGCTGCCGCTCACCGAGGACGAGCTGTACGAGTTGCTCGGCGAGGCCTCCGCGCGGCTGGCGGCGGCGGGCATCACCGTCCACTGGCCCCGCGAACTGGCCCGCACCCTCAGCGCCACCGCCGTGGTGCGACCGGCCCCCGGCTCGGCGACCGACGGCACCTCCTTCTTCGACGCGGGTGAACTCCTCGCGTTCGACTGGCAGTTGGCGCT
Source organism: Streptomyces sp. ASQP_92 (assembly GCF_025399895.1). Lineage (GTDB taxonomy): Bacteria > Actinomycetota > Actinomycetes > Streptomycetales > Streptomycetaceae > Streptomyces. The sequence continues at coordinate 1,185,547 of NZ_JAODUA010000001.1, forward strand.
CGGCGACGAACCCCTCACCAACGCCGAGATGGATGTGCTCGCCGAGTCCCACCGCCCGATCGTGCGGCTGCGCGACCAGTGGGTGGTGGCCGACCCCGAGCTCGTCCGCAAGGCCAGAAAACGCGACCTGGGGCTGCTCGACCCCGTGGACGCGCTGTCCGTCGCCCTCACCGGCGCCGCCGAGGTCGACGGCGAGACGGTCCAGGCGGTCCCGGCCGGAGCGCTCGCCCTGCTCCGCGACCGGCTTCTGGAAGGCCCCGCGACGGCCGAACAGCCGCCCGGCCTGGACGCGACGCTGCGCGACTACCAACTGCGGGGTCTGGCCTGGCTCGACATGATGACGTCGATGGGTCTCGGCGGCTGCCTCGCCGACGACATGGGCCTCGGCAAGACGATCACCGTGATCGCCCTGCATCTGCGCCGGGCCCGCACCGAGCCCACCCTCGTGGTCTGCCCGGCCTCGCTGCTCGGCAACTGGCAGCGCGAGATCGCCCGGTTCGCGCCCGGCGTCCCGGTGCGCCGCTTCCACGGAAACAGCCGGAGCCTGGAGGGCAGCGCCGGCGGCTTCGTCCTCACCACGTACGCCACCATGCGCGGCAGCGCGCCCCAACTGGCCGACCACGCCTGGAACATGGTGGTCGCCGACGAGGCGCAGCATGTCAAGAACCCGTTCTCGGCGACCGCCAAGGCGCTGCGCACCATCCCCGCGCCCGCCAGGGTCGCGCTCACCGGCACCCCCGTGGAGAACAACCTCTCCGAACTGTGGGCGCTGCTCGACTGGACGACCCCCGGGCTGCTCGGCCCCCTCAAGGCGTTCCGGGCCCGGCACGCCCGCCTGGTGGAGAACGGCGAGGACGACGAAGCCGCGGCCCGTCTCTCCCGCCTGGTCCGCCCCTTCCTGCTGCGCCGCAAGAAGTCCGACCCGGGCATCGTGCCCGAACTGCCGCCTAAGACCGAGACGGACCATCCCGTCCCGCTCACCCGTGAACAGGCCGCCCTGTACGAGGCGGTGGTCCGCGAGGTGATGGTGGCGGTCGAGGCCTCGGAAGGCATCGCGCGCCGCGCCCAGATCATGAAGCTGCTGACCGCCCTGAAGCAGATCTGCAACCACCCGGCGCAGTATCTGAAGGAGGACGCCCCGCGCCTGGCGTCCCGCTCGGGCAAGCTGGCCCTGCTCGACGAACTGGTCGACACCATCCTCAGCGAGGACGGCTCGGTCCTCGTCTTCACCCAGTACGTCGCCATGGCCCGGCTGCTCTCCAGCCATCTCACCGCCCGTGGCGTGCCCTCCCAACTCCTGCACGGCGCAACACCGGTGGCCGAGCGGGACCGCCTCGTCGACGCCTTCCAGGACGGCGAGGTCCCCGTGTTCATCCTCTCCCTCAAGGCCGCCGGCACCGGCCTCAACCTGACTCGCGCCGGCCATGTCATCCACTACGACCGATGGTGGAACCCGGCGGTCGAGGAACAGGCCACCGACCGCGCCTACCGCATCGGCCAGACCCAGCCGGTCCAGGTCCACCGTCTGATCGCCGAGGGCACGGTGGAGGAGCGCATCGCCGAGATGCTGGAGCAGAAACGCCGGCTGGCCGAGGCGGTCCTCGGATCCGGGGAGAGCGCTTTGACCGAACTCACCGACCGTGAACTGGCCGATCTGATCTCCCTGCGGAGGGCAGCGTGAACCCCCGCGCGCCCCTGCGCACCCCGCGCCACGACGACCGCCGCCGCACCTACCCCGCGCTCGGCGCCCGCTCGCAGCGGACCGGGACCTGGTGGGGCGACGCCTGGGTGGAGGCCCTGGAGGACCTCGCCCTGGACCCCGCCCGCCTGGCCCGCGGGCGTGCCTACGCCGAAGCCGGCCAGGTCGACGCGATCACCGTCACCCCGGGCCGGATCACCGCCTACGTCCACGGCTCCAGGCCCCGCCCCTACCGTACGGAGCTGCGGCTGCGCACCCTGCCCGAGCAGGCGTGGGAGGACTTCCTCGACACCGCGGCCCGGGAGCCCGCCCACATCGCGGCCCTGCTCGACAAGGACCTTCCGCAGGCGCTCGCCGACGAGGCGGCGCTGCTTCCCGCGTCGGGCGACCTGATCCCCGACTGCTCGTGTCCCGACGACGGCTACCCCTGCAAGCACGCGGCGGCGCTCTGCTACCAGACCGCCCGCCTGCTGGACGAGGACCCCTTCGTACTGCTGCTGATGCGGGGGCGGGGCGAGCAGGAGGTCCTCGCCGCGCTCACCCGGCGCAACGCCACCCGCATGGCCGTGGAACGACCCGCGCCGCCGCCCCGACTCCCCACCGTCCAGGCCCGGTCGGCCGTCCAGCCGCGCACGTTGCCGCCGCTCCCGCCGCCCTTCCCCGCACCCGCGCGGCCGGGCCACCCGCCCGCCTTCCCCGAGGTGCACGGCGGCCCCGACCCGCTGTCCCTCGACCTCCTCGCCACCGAGGCGGCCATCCGTGCCCACACCCTCCTGACCACCGGACAGGACCCGATCGCCCCGCTCACCACCTGGCAGGACGCGGTCCGTCTCGCCGCCGCGCACCCGGGCTCCGGCCTCACCTCGGCCACCCGCGCGCTCTACACCTCGCTGACCCGTGCCACCGACCGCACCCCCACAGACCTGGCCCGCGCGGTGGCCGCCTGGCGCCAGGGCGGTATCGAGGCGCTCGCCGTCCTCGAATCGCCCTGGGACCCGCCGGCCGGCCCCTTCGACCGCGCCCGCCCGGCGCTGAGCACCGCCGGCTTCCCCGGCTTCCGCCCCCACCGCAACCGCCTCTCCACCCCCACCGTCCAGCTACGCTACGGCCGCGACGGCCTCTGGTACGGCTACGAATCGGACCCCGGCCGAGACGACTGGTGGCCCCGCGGCACCCCCGATCCCGACCCCGTAGGAGCCCTCACCGCCCGCCTGGGCTCCTGACGGCCGCCGACGCGCCGAAGCAGTGCCGGGTCGGGAGGGGCGGGATGTCAGGCGGCCGGGCCGGCCACCCTGGCGCGCGGGGCCGGCCGCTGCTCCAGGTGCGTCACCACGCCGGAGTGGAACAGGTCGACGGCCGCGTCCACCCCGCGGATGAACCCCGTCTCGGCGTTGCCGCGCGTACTGCCCACGCCCTTGGAGAGCGACAGCCGGAACCCGGTGATCCGCTCGGGCCCCTTCGGCAGCAGGTCCCCCGGCTCGGGGCGCAACTTCTCCAGGGTGCCGCGGGGGCCGACCGTCTCACCTTCGAGGAGGGTCTGCACATGAAGGTCCGCCGGCGCCTCGCTCAGCTGCTTCATCAGCTTCTTCACCCAGCTGAGGGGATACCCCTGTTCGGGTGCGGCGATCTCGATGGACGTCCTGAGCCGTCCCATCCGCAGATCGGCGACGACCCCCAGGATGCCGGGCGTGCCCTCGATACGGATCTCGGCCCCCAACTGCCCGTCCACACAGAGGCGCCCGGCCAGTTCGGCACGGCGTGACTGAGGATCGGTGCCCCGCTTGGCCCGCTGCACGGGCACCACCTTCGTGCCGAGCTCTCCGCCGAGCCGCAGGCACACTTGGCGGATCAGCCGCTCCCAGCTCTCGACGACCTGCACGGTCCGCGGGTCGCCCGGCGACAGGGTCTCCTCATCGATTCCGTTGCGCACCGGGACCCACGCGGGCCCCATGTTCTGGAAGCCGTGACAGCCGGAGTTGTCATGCTGGAGGTAGTGCAGGAGCTCCTGGAGGAGCCAGGCGTGCGCCTCGTTGCGTACACCCTCGTGCCGGATGAGGAGCTGTGCCTGGTGCGTCACTTCGGCCCAGGACAGGTGCCACAGAGCCACCTTGTGCTTGCGCCGCCCATCGGTCTTCACCTCGACCAGGGAACTTCCCTCCAGCGCCACGTCGTTGGAGAGAGTGATGACCGCTTCGTAGCCCCGGCGGGCGGCGATGTCCATGTACGCCTGGATCTGCTCGGCCTTGAGTGGGTTGCCGTTGGTCTTCGTCTCGACGAGGGCCGTCCACAACTTTCCCGCGCGCTCCACACGAATGACACCGTCGGGCCGCTTGGGGGTGTCGCCGTGCGGGAGTGTGACCTCGGTGAATGTCTCCATCCGCCCGGCGGGCGCGCCGAACGTGGCGGTGAGACGGCGTCCGAACTCGGGCACCTGGGTCATCACGGCGAGCAGTACGGACGTCGCCCGCACCTCGCGTTCCCGGTCGCTCTTGAGCGAGGACGCGGGGAACAACCGGGCGCCGCGCCAGGCGTCGTTCTCGGCGAGCGAGGGCTTGGGTGCCTTCGGCAGCGTGACTTTCTTCTTGGCCGTACGCAGCCGTCGTGCGGGCGCGGCGGCGGTCGGCTCGGCCGGGGCTGGTGCGGCCGGGTCTGGTTCGGCGGTGCGCGGAACGGGTACGGACGCGAGCGCGGCGGCGCGGGCGGCGGCCTGAGCGGCGACGGCCGTGTCCGCCCGCGGGGTTGGGGCAACGCTCTCGATGGCCGGTTCGGCGTTGCTGTCGTCCGCGGCATGGAGGGTGTCGGCCGCCTCGTCCTGTCGGCCGTCCTGGTCGTCGTCCTCGTCGATCCCGATCCCGTAGTCGGTGGCGAGGCCGGCCAGGCCTGAGTCGTAGCCCTGACCGATCGCCCGGAACTTCCAGGCATCCGCACGCCTGTAGATCTCCCCGAAGACGAATGCGCTCTCCGAGTCGGCGTCGGCGATGGAGAAACCGAGCATGGCTTCGCCGGAACCGTCCGCCAGGGTGAGGCGGATGTTCTCCAACTCGCCGAAATGAGCCCGCTGATGGCGGCTGGCCGCGTTGACGATCCGGTCGACCTCGCCGGGAAGGGCCGTCAGATCGAGCCGGATTCTGTCCTCACTGCCGTTCTCGGTCGGTGCCGGACCGAGGAGTTGCACCGTGCCGTCGGGCGCGGCCGGGTTGTTGTAGAAGTAGAAGTCCGCGTTGTCCCGGACCTTGCCGTCGGCGCCGAGTAACAGCACGGAGATATCCGCGTCGCCTTCTCCGCTGGGACTGCTCCAGCTCAGGTTGACCATCACGGAACCGGCGTTCTCACTGAGCGCCGCCAGGCCCACGTTGGCACCCTTGACCATTTCGTGCATGCGAGATCCCCCCACGGGATGGAGGGCTGCACGGGCATGGCCGAACTGCCCTCTGTTCACGGAAAAGTTGATGCCCTCCCCAAGAGCGCGGGATCGAGCCTACTCGCCGATGTGCTCCTGCCTGGGGGAAAGGGAAAAGGCATGAGGGGACACCAGCCCCCTCGCAAAGATGGGGCGCGGCCTCCCGGAAGGCATGGCCGCGCCCCCTACCCGCTCGTCGCCCAATGGGTCAGCCTCTTGAAGTCGGCCTCGCTCAGGCCCCGTCGAGGGTGGACGCGCACCAGGAGGGCGCGTGCGTCGTGGTGGGTGCGCACATATGTCTCGTCCAGATCGGTGATCATGTCGTCGACCCAGGCGAACGGTCGGCCGGCAGCCCACTTCAGCAGGGGTCTGGTCTTCCAGTACAGGCCGTCCGGGTCGGTGGCGAACAGTTCGGGCCAGGCGATGAAGGGGAGGTCCGGGGGGAGGCCGATGACGGGGGCGATCATTTCGTTCGCCTCGTTCATCCAGGTGGTGGCCCACGCCAGTTCGTAGGGCAGCGCGCGCAGCAGGGGGCCGTGCGCCGGGTTGAGGAAGACGCGCAGGCCGCGACGGTGCGGTCGGGAGCCCGGGGCCTGGCGGGAGAGCCAGTTCGAGGGGCGGAGCCGATGGGTGCGGTAGCCGCGCAGATGCGGCAGGCGGGCGGCGTACGGGTTGAGGGGGCCGTCCACGTCGAGGAGCAGCAGCGGGCGGTCCGGCGCAGTCGTCATGCGGGAGGGATACCCATGATGGGATGTCAATTTCCGCATAGAGACGTGTAGTTGTGCGGTGGGTGTCGGTTTGTCTCGGTGGGTTCGCGGTTCCGGTCGGACCGCCAGGGGCGGCCCCGTGCCGCTACGGGCGATGACTTGTCTCGGCATCGGCTGCCGCCTCGCCTTGGGCGGGGCCCGCTCGGGGTGGCGGGGGAGGGGTGGCCGGGCCCGCCGCCCAGGCGGACATGACGGCGTCGATCGCCGCGGCGACCCGGGCCCGCGCCCGGTTGTGCGGCACGCGCGCCATGAGCAGCGCGTCGTACTCCGTGTCCAGATGGCGTACGGACGCCCGCACGGCGGCCGTCACCGCCGCCTCGTCCAGGGCCCGCCCGGCCGCCGAGCGCCCCACCCGGCCGCTGCCCCGCACCGAGGCGTGCTCGGCGATGTCGCGGGCCCGCGCGGGCGGACAGCCCGGGAACAGGCGCAGGATCTCGGCCGCCAGCGCCGCGGTGAACCGCACGTCCTGGACCGCCCGGCGCTCCGCGTCCCGGGCGCGCCGGCGGGCCCGGGCCTCCGCATCGGCCAGACAGGCGGCCTCGGCCGCGGCGAGCGCGGCCTCTTCGACGAACACGCCCTGCCGCTCATAGCGCCGCCGGCGCCGGTTGAAGCGGACCACGACGGCGGACAGCGAGCCGCCCGCGCGGGCGCGCCGGGTGAGCGCGGTGTCGCCGCGCGGCAGGAAGACCAGATGGCCCAGGTCCGCGCAGTCCAGACAGAGCGGGGCGCCCGACACCAGGACGAGATGCCGCAGGGGGGCGCACCCGCAGTCGGCGCAGTGGTGGTGGCGCCGGGGTTGTATGACGAGCATGCGGCCGCCCTCCTCGCGCAGGTTTCCCGAGGATGCCGTTCCCTTCTGTGATGCCCCGCCCAATAAGCCGTGGAACAAGCCGGATTGGATGTGCGCCCCGCGCGGCCGGGTGCGCGAGGAGCGCAAAGCTGACACCGAAGCGGACCGGTGTGTGCGGTCGCGGTGGCATCCACCAGGGCCCGGGGGCCGGCTACGTCTCCGGGCCCGCTCCCGTTTCCGGCCCGTGCGCCCCGCAACGACGCATCATGGGTGCGTGCGATTCGAAGCGATCACCTGGGAACGGCTGACCGATGCCCTCGCCGAGCGGGCCATGGACGTGAAGACGGCCGACGGCGGCCCCCGGCTGCGCATCGGCATCGACGGCGCTCCCGCCGCCCGCACCGACGAGCTGGCGCGGCTCCTGGCGGACGCGCTCCGGCTGCGCGGAAGATCCGTCCTCGCCGTCTCCACCGAGGGCTTTCTGCGGCCAGCGTCGCTGCGCTTCGAATTCGGCCACCAGGACGCGTACACGTACTACGACGGCTGGTTCGACACGGGAGCCCTGTGGCGGGAGGTGTTCGGCCCCTTGGAGGCGGGCGGTACGGGACGGGTCCTGCCCGACCTGTGGGACCCGGCGACCGACCGGGCGACCCGCAGCCCGTATCAGGTCATCCCGGAGGGCGGGGTGCTGCTGGTGCACGGACCCCTGCTCCTGGGCCGCTGGTTTCCGCTCGACCTCACCGTGCACCTGCGTCTCTCGGCGCCGGCGCTGCGCCGCCGAACCGACGCGGACGCCCGCTGGACGCTGCCCGCCTTCGAGCGGTACGAGGCCGAGGTGCGACCGGCCGAGGTGGCCGACGTCGTGGTGCGGGTCGACGACCCTCGGCACCCGGCTTGGGAGGTGAGGACGACGGAGGGCGGGTGACGGATCTTCCTCATGCCCCTACTCCGTCGTCGGCCGCCCTCCCACCACCCCCACCGCGAGCGCCCCCGCCCGGCACCCCGCCTCGGCGGCCTCCGCGGGGGTCGCGCCGCGCAGGCGGGCGGCGAGGAAGCCGCCCGTGAAGGCATCGCCCGCGCCCGTGGAGTCCAGGGCCGTCACCTCCGGCGCCGCAACCCGCGCGACGATCTCCCCGGCGACGGCCACCAGTGCGCCGGCCGCGCCGAGCGTGACCGCCACCAAGGGGAACTGGCGGCTCAACTTGGCCGCCGCGTCCGACGGTTGGGGCAGTCCGGTGAGGAGGGACGCCTCGTCCGCGTTGGGGAGCAGTACGTCGATGCCCTCGGTCAGGGCCAGGAAGCGTTCGATGCCCAGGCCGGCGATGAAGCCGGTCGACGCCGGGTCCAGGCTCACGCCGACGCCCGCCTCGTGCGCCGACTCGCGTGCAGCGAGCGCCAGTTGACGACTCGATTCGGCGAACAGCAGATAGCCGGACAGATGGAGCTGGGCGACGCCGTCGAGGAGAGCCGGCGACCAGTCCGCGGGACCCATGCGGTGGACGGCGCCGCTGTCGGTGAGGAAGGTGCGTTCCGCCGTCGCCGTGTCGACCAGGGCGATCACGGTCGCGGTGGGGGCGTCGTCGTCCGCGATCAGTAGGGGGCGTACGCCGGCCCGGCGCAGCTGGAGGTCGTGCCAGTCGGCCGCGTCCCGGCCGGCCCGGGCGAGCAGCCGCACGTCCGGACAGCCCGAACGGGCCGCCCAGCAGGCCGCGTTGGCGCCCGCACCGCCCGGCACCGTACGGATGTCGGCGACCGTGTCCGTGGCGGGAGCGAGGGGGCCGCGGTGGCGCGCGACCACGTCGGTGACCACGTCCCCGACGACCAGCAGGCCCCCGCCCGCGCGGCCGTCCACCGCTTCGGTCACGGCGTGGCTGTCAACCCCTTCGGTCACAGCGCCGCCGCGATGTCGGCTGCGAGCCGGACGTTGCCGCGTACCGCCGCCACATTCGCCTCCAGGGAAGCACCGTCCGTGTGCTCGACCAGGTAGCGCAGCAGGAAGGGGGTCACCGCCTGGCCCGTGACGCCCGCGGCGCGGCACTCGGCCAGGCCCGAGGCGAGCACCGCGTCGTGCAGCCGCGGATCGAGCTGGTCCGCCTCCGGCACCGGGTTGGCCACGATCACCGCCGCGTCGAGCGCCAGCGAACGGTGGGCCCGCAGGACGTTCGCGGCCTCCTGCGGCGAGTGCACCGTCCAGTCCACGGGCTCGCCGGAGCTGGACAGATAGAACCCCGGGAACCGGTCCGTGCCGTAGCCGACCACCGACACCCCGAGCGTCTCCAGGCGCTGCAACGTGGCCGGCACGTCGAGGATCGACTTCACGCCCGCGCACACCACCGCGATGGGCGTCCTGGCCAGCAGGCGCAGATCCGCGGACTCGTCCTGGGTCTCGGTCCACCCGCGGTGTACGCCGCCGAGGCCGCCGGTCGCGAAGACGCGCAGGCCCGCCCGTGCGGCCAGGAACGCGGTGGCCGATACGGTGGTGGCCCCGCTCACCCCGGCCGCCAGCGCCATCGGCAGGTCGCGGTGCCCGAGCTTGCGCAGCTCCTCGTTGGCCACCCGCTCCAACTGCGCCTTGTCCAGGCCGACCCGAGGCCGTCCGTCGAGCACGGCGATCGTCGCGGGGACCGCGCCCCGGTCCCGCACCACCTGCTCCAGTTCGCGGGCGACGCGAAGATTGCGCGGACGGGGGAGGCCGTGCGAGATGATCGTCGACTCCAGAGCGACGACCGGGCGACCCTCGTCAAGAGCCGTCCTTACTTCTTCCGACACCGTGGTCTCAGCGGATACGTCGTCAAAGGGCATGCCCCATCCCTGGCGCGTACGGAAGCCGGGTAAACGTTCCTCAACTCCGCGCCGGGCGGACCCGTTTCGGCGGCCGGTAACCGGGCCGGGGGACGCACTGGACAGACTGTCGTGGGAGGACGCGCGGACCTGGGCGTACTGCCGGTCACGGCCCCGAGCCGGCGCGGCTAGATTGACCGGTCATGAGCACCACGGACCAGCCCACCGCCGCCCCCACGAACCCCGCCCCCACGAACCCGGCGCACACGAGCCCCGCGCCCGACGACCGGATTCCGCCGCTCGAGCCCGCCTCGTTCGCCGTGCGGATCAGCGACGCCGACCTGGAGCCGGAGCCGCTCGACCCGGCGCAGATCGTCTCCGGCACTCCGCGGGTGACCGGCAAGGTGCTGTGGGAGTCGCCCGACGGCAAGCAGATCCGGGGCATCTGGCAGATCACGCCGGGCGTGGTGACCGACACCGAGGCCGACGAGCTCTTCGTGGTCGTCGAGGGACGCGCCACCGTCGAGGTCGAGGGCGGCGAGACCCTGGAGATCGGTCCCGGCGACGCGTGTGTGCTGCGCGCCGGGGACCGCACCACCTGGACCGTCCACGAGACGCTGCGCAAGGCCTACCACATCAGCCTGTAGCGGGGCCTGTTGAGAGTGGCGGGCTCAGAGCGGCAGGCTGAGCGCGCTGGTTCGGCACCAGCCTCCGTGCGGGGCTGAGCGCGCTGGCCGGCACCAGCCCCCGTGCCGGGCTGGGCGCGCATCCCTCCGCCCGAAGGCGGCCGCCTTACCGCCTCCCCTGTTCCGCTATTCCGCTATCCCGGGGACTCCGCCGCCCCCTTCGTCCCCGTCCCGTGCCGTCGCGAGGTGAACAGGGCGAGGCCCGCCATCGGCAGCAGCAGCGAGGCGCCCGCCGCGTTGAGCCAGCCGTAGCCGGCGCGGGCCACGATCAGGCCGGCCGTGAGGCCGCCGATTCCGGCCGCCACGTTCATGGTCAGGTCGCACAGCCCCTGCACGGCGGCGCGTGCCGGGCCCGGCACCGAGTCGGTCAGCAGGGCCGAGCCGGAGACGAGCCCCGCCGACCAGCCGAGGCCGAGCAGAAAGAGCCCGGCCATGGTCTGGCCGTGGCTCGTGCCCGCCGTGCCCGCCAACAGGGCGGCGCAGCACAGCAGTCCGGCCGCCAGACCGATCACGGAGAGCCGCCCCAGCCGGTCGGCGAGCCAGCCCATCACCGGGGAGAACGCGTACATCCCCGCGATGTGCACACTGATGACGAGCCCGACGAGCTCGATGTCCGCGCCATGACGGGTGAGCGCGACCGGCGTCATCGACATGATCGACACCATCGCGGTGTGCGACACGGCGACGGTGACGAGCGCCAGGCGCGCCCGCGGCGACTGCCGGACCGCTGTGACCCCGGCCCGCAGGGAGCGGGCCGCCGGGGGATGCGCCGCGCCGCCGTCGAGGGCTCGGGCGGTCAGCAGCGGGTCCGGGCGCAGCAGTATGCCGACGAGGACGGCCGACAGCAGGAACACCCCGGCAGCCCACACGAACGGGCCCGCCGTCGCCGGTATGCCGAGGCCGGTGACGCTGCGGCCGGCCGGTGCCGCTATGTTCGGGCCGAGCACCGCGCCGATCGTCGTCGCCCAGACCACGGTGGAGATGGCACGGGCGCGGCGCCCCGGTTCGGCGAGATCGGCGGCGGCGTACCGGGCCTGAAGGTTGCCCAGCGAGCCCGCGCCGAAGACGGCCATGCCGACGAGGAGCAGCGGGAAGTTCTCGAGCACCGCGCCGGTGACCACGACGCAGGCGCCCACCACCCCCAGCAGATAGGCGAGCACCAGGCCGGGCCGGCGGCCGTGCCTGGTCATCAACGCGGCCAGCGGCATAGCGAGGAGCGCGGGCCCCGCCACCATGGAGGCCGAGGCGAGCCCCGACAGGGCCTGGCTGCCGCTGATCGCGGCGGCCAGCACGGCGGCCAGCGCGATCCCCGTGGCGTTCGCGAGCCCGCCGAGTATCTGGCTCGCGATCAGCACGGCGGTTATGCGGCGCCGCAGCGCGGGCAGCGCCGCCGGGTCTGGCGGCGCGCCGGTTCCGGTGGGGTGGGGACGTGTGGTCACCGGCGCAGTGTGCCAGCCCGTACACGGCCGGGAAACAGTCGGGCCGAAGGAAGCCCGGCGCTCAGAACAGGGGGCGCGGAAGCACCCCTTCGAGCGCGAGGAGGTGCCGCTTGGTCTCCAGGCCGCCGCCGAATCCGCCCAGGCCGCCGCGGCTTTCCACCACGCGATGGCAGGGCACCACCACCGGCAGCGGGTTCGAGCCCATGGCCGCGCCGACCGCCTGCGCCGCCCCGGGTTGCCCGACCCGGCCGGCCAGATCGCCGTACCCCACCACCGTCCCGTACGGCACCCCGGACGCGAGCTCGCGCAGCACCTGGCGGTTGAACCCGGACGAGAGCGACCAGTCGAGCGGCAGCGTGAACTCGCGCAGGGTGCCGTCGAAGTAGGCCTCGATCTGGCGTATGGGCTCCTCCAGGAGGCCCGGACCGCCGGGCACCGCCGGGGTGGGCTCGGTGGCGAACCGGGCGGCGAGGGCCCGCACGGCCCGGTCCCGTACCGGCTCGTCCGCGTGGAACACCACGTTCACCAGGCCCTGGCCGGTCGCGGCCAGGAGCAGCGGGCCGATGTCGCTGCGAACGACCGCCCACTCGACGAACTGCGCGTTGCTGTCCATGCCGACCACCGTAGGACCACCCACTGACAACGCGACCAACGCGACCAACGCGGCCAACGCGACCAACGCGGCCAACGCGGCCCACGCGGCCGGGCAGGCCTTCCCGGAGCCCGCGACGGGGGCACCAAAGCGAACGGATCCCCTCAGATGGGAACGTCCCAAGTGCCCGGAGTCGATAAATTGCCCGGAAAATGTTTGCCTGTCGCGCAGCGAGCCCTAATGTCGCCCCCACCAGGGTCGCCACAGGAGTAGGGCCTCTTCAGTCGGCACGGGGCGAAGGGCACATGAGTATGCACGGGACGGTCGACGGATTCAGCTACGGCCTCGTCACGCCGGTGGCGGCGTTCATCATGGCCTGCCTCGGCGGGGCGCTGGGCCTGCGCTGCACCGCGCGGTCGCTGCGGACCGAGCGGTCCTTCAAGGCGGCCTGGCTGGCGCTGGGCGCCACGTCCATAGGGTCGGGCATCTGGACCATGCACTTCATCGCGATGATGGGCTTCTCGGTCCACGAGGTGCCGCTCGGCTACGACCGGGGCATCACCTTCGCCAGTCTCGCCGTCGCGATCGTGATGGTCGGCATCGGGATCTTCATCGTCGGCTACCGGGGCGCCACCCCCATGGCGCTGGTCACCGGGGGCACCATCACCGGTCTGGGCGTGGCCACCATGCACTACCTGGGCATGGCCGGGATCAGGATGAACGGCGAGTTCGAGTACAACACCGTCGTGGTCAGCATCTCCGTGGTGATCGCGGTGGTGGCCGCCACCGCCGCCCTGTGGGCCGCCGTCTCCGTGCACGGATTCCTGGCCAGCCTGGTGGCCAGCCTCGTCATGGGCGTCGCCGTCAGCGGCATGCACTACACGGGCATGGCGGCGCTCAGCGTCCAGCTGCACGGCGCCTCCGGCGTCGCGGCCGGCGGGGAGACGCCCGCAGCCCTGCTCGCGCCCATGCTGATCGGGCCCGTCGCCTTCCTGATCCTCGCCGGGGTGGTCGTGATGTTCGACCCGCTGGTGGTGATGGGCAAGCCCGACTGGGAGAAGCGTCCGCCGCGCGCGATTCCGCTGCCCCGGCACCGCCCGTCCTTCCCCGAGCGCACGAGCTGGGCGCCCTCCGAGCCCCCGCGCGAGGGCTCCGCCTCGCCGCACGACTGGTGAGCGGACCCCGATCGGACGCCGGTTGTCAGTGGCGGGTCGTACGGTGGTTGCATGCGGCCCGTTTCCAAGATCGAACGTACGGTGGCGCCCTTCGAGGTCGTCAGTCCCTACCAGCCCAGCGGTGACCAGCCGGCGGCCATCGCCGAGCTGGAGAAGCGCATCCGTGCAGGTGAGAAGGATGTCGTCCTCCTCGGCGCGACCGGCACCGGAAAGTCGGCGACGACTGCCTGGATGATCGAGAAGCTTCAGCGCCCCACCCTGGTGATGGCGCCGAACAAGACGCTGGCCGCCCAGCTCGCCAACGAGTTCCGCGAGCTGCTGCCCAACAACGCCGTCGAGTACTTCGTGTCGTACTACGACTACTACCAGCCCGAGGCGTACGTCCCGCAGTCGGACACCTACATCGAGAAGGACTCCTCGATCAACGAGGAGGTCGAGCGGCTGCGCCACTCGGCGACCAACTCGCTGCTCACCCGGCGCGACGTGATCGTGGTCGCCTCCGTCTCCTGCATCTACGGCCTCGGCACCCCGCAGGAGTACGTCGACCGGATGGTGCAGCTCAAGGTCGGCGAGGAGATCGACCGTGACCAGCTGCTGCGCCGCTTCGTCGACATCCAGTACACCCGCAACGACATGGCGTTCACCCGCGGCACCTTCCGGGTGCGCGGCGACACCATCGAGATCTTCCCCGTCTACGAGGAACTGGCCGTCCGCATCGAGATGTTCGGGGACGAGATCGAGGCCCTGTCCACCCTGCATCCGATCACCGGCGAGATCATCAGCGAGGACCAGTCGCTCTACGTCTTCCCCGCGAGCCACTACGTGGCGGGCCCGGAGCGCATGGAGAAGGCCGTCAACGGCATCGAGAAGGAGCTGGAGCAGCGCCTGGCGGAGCTGGAGAAGCAGGGCAAGCTCCTGGAGGCCCAGCGGCTGCGCATGCGCACCACCTACGACCTGGAGATGCTCCGGCAGATCGGCAGCTGTTCGGGCGTCGAGAACTACTCGATGCACTTCGACGGACGTGAGCCCGGCACCGCGCCGAACACCCTGATCGACTACTTCCCCGAGGACTTCCTGCTGGTCCTCGACGAGTCGCATGTGACCGTGCCGCAGATCGGCGCGATGTACGAGGGCGACGCCTCCCGCAAGCGCACCCTCGTCGACCACGGCTTCCGGCTGCCCTCCGCGCTCGACAACCGGCCGCTGAAGTGGGAGGAGTTCCTGGGCCGCATCGGCCAGACTGTGTATCTCTCGGCCACCCCCGGAAAGTACGAGCTCTCCCGCGGCGACGGCTTCGTCGAGCAGATCATCCGCCCCACCGGCCTCGTCGACCCGGAGGTCGTGGTCAAGCCGACCGAGGGGCAGATCGACGACCTGGTGCACGAGATCCGTCAGCGCACCGAGAAGGACGAGCGCGTCCTGGTCACCACCCTGACCAAGAAGATGGCCGAGGACCTCACCGACTACTTCCTCGAACTGGGCATCCAGGTGCGGTACTTGCACAGCGACGTCGACACCCTGCGCCGCATCGAGCTGCTGCGCGAACTGCGGGCCGGCGAGTACGACGTGCTGGTCGGCATCAACCTGCTGCGTGAGGGCCTCGACCTGCCGGAGGTCTCCCTGGTGGCGATCCTCGACGCCGACAAGGAGGGCTTCCTGCGGTCGGGCACCTCGCTGATCCAGACCATCGGCCGTGCGGCCCGTAACGTCTCGGGCCAGGTCCACATGTACGCCGACCGGGTCACCCCGGCGATGGAGAAGGCCATCGAGGAGACCAACCGGCGCCGCGAGAAGCAGATCGCGTACAACAAGGAGCGGGGGATCGACCCCCAGCCGCTGCGCAAGAAGATCAGCGACATCGCCGCGAGCATCGCGCGCGAAGAGGTCGACACCGAGGAGCTGCTCGGCACCGGATACCGCCAGGGCAAGGAGGGCAAGGCCGCCAAGGCTCCCGTGCCCTCGCTCGGCGGCAAGGCGGCGAAGTCGGCGAAGGGCGCGAAGAAGGAGCTCACCGACCGGCCCGCGGCCGAACTGGCGGGAATCATCGAGGAGATGACCGATCGCATGCGGGCGGCGGCCGCGGATCTTCAGTTCGAGGTGGCGGCCCGGTTGCGCGACGAGGTCGGCGAGCTGAAGAAGGAGCTCCGCCAGATGAGGGAGGCGGGCCTCGCCTGACCCGCGGGAGCCCCGCGGGGGCGGTGTGTTGCAACACCGCCACAAAAGCGCCCCTGCCGGAGCGGGCGGCCCGTGCCACTGCGTAGGGTCGGGCCCGAGAACGTACACCACGCAAAGCATGTCAAGAACGACAACATGGGGAGAGGGGACAGCGCGTGACGGTCAATCTGTCCAAGGGTCAGGCCATCAGCCTGGAGAAGCAGGGTGGCGGCACCCTGACCGCGGTGCGGATGGGGCTCGGCTGGCAGGCGGCCCCGCGCCGGGGCCTGTTCGGCAAGCGGACGCAGGAGATCGACCTGGACGCGTCGGCGGTGCTGTTCGCCGACAAGCAGCCCGTCGACGTGGTCTTCTTCCGCCACCTCGTCAGCGACGACGGTTCGGTACGGCACACCGGTGACAACCTCGTGGGCGGTGCGGGCCAGGGCGGTGACGACGAGTCGATCCTGGTCGACCTCTCGCGCGTGCCGGTGCACATCGACCAGATCGTCTTCACGGTGAACTCCTTCACCGGCCAGACGTTCCAGGAGGTGCAGAACGCGTTCTGCCGGCTGGTCGACGAGACCAACGGCCAGGAGCTGGCCCGCTACACGCTGGACGGCGGCGGCCAGTACACGGCGCAGATCATGGCCAAGGTCCACCGCTCGGGCGCCGGCTGGCAGATGACCGCCATCGGCAACCCGGCCAACGGCCGCACCTTCCAGGACCTGATGCCGGCGATCCTGCCGCAGCTCTGAGGCACCGCACCACACCGCACCACCGCAGCTCCCGGAGGCACCAGGCCGCCGGGAGCTGCACCGCAACCGCACAGGCACCACACGCACCACACGCACCACCATCAACTCGACGAGGGGACAGAGGCGATGACGGCCGAGCTGGTACGGGGACAGAACCATCCCCTGCCCGTGACCCGACTGGAGATCCGGGTGTCGGCCGGCACCCCGGTGGTGGCCGCCGCCACGCTCGGCGACGAGCAGGGCAGGGTGGGGGCGGCTGAGCGGGTCGCCCACCCCGGCTCGCCGACGCTGCCCGGCCTGGAAGTCTCCCGGCAGGCCGCGGCCGACCACCGCCTCGCGGTGGACCTGGAGGCCCTCGGCGAGGATGTCCACCGGGTCGACGTGCTGCTCGCGCTTCCCTTCGGGACGCCGGGGCCCAGCCGGTTCGCCGCGGTCGCCGCGCCTTTCGTCGCCGTGACCGGCCTGGACGGCACCGAGATCGCCAGCTTCACCCTCACCGGTCTCGGCGCCGAGTCGGCCGTGGTGGCCCTGGAGCTCTACCGCCGCCAGGGCGCCTGGAAGATCCGCGCCATCGGCCAGGGCTATGAGGGCGGCCTCGCCGCGCTGCTGGCCGCCCAGGGCCTGGCCGAGGCCGCCCAGGTGGCCGCCGCCATCCAGGAGGCGGTCACGCTCGGCGTCTCCCGTTCGGTGGCGGCGCCCCCGCCCCGTACGGGCGACGACGCGCGGGTGCGTACGTCCGGTACCGGACCCTCGGGCCGGCCCGCGCCCGCCGGCGCTCAGCCGCCCGCCGCCGTGCCGCAGCAGGCGGTCGGCGACGGCGGCCCCATCAACTACGCCCATCCGCGGCGCCAGACCAGCACCCCGCCGCCGCCCGCCCCCGTCGCGCCGCCCGCGGCCCCCGGCGAGCCCGCGCGGCCCGTCGCGGGCGATGCCAGCGGCTGGTCCATGGACGAGCGGCTCTACAACCAGGTGTGGGGCATGTTCGAGGACCTGGCCCGCACCGTCGCCGCCTACCGCAGCGCCGTCGACTTCGCGGACTCGCGGCTGGGGCAGGAGCTCGACCGGGCCCTGTCCGACCCCCGTGCCCGCCTGGGCTCAGCGGGGGACCGGGCGCGCGATGAGGCCCGCGGCAAGCGGGAGGAACTCGTCGACCGGGCCAGGGAGGTACTCGACCGCGATCTGGCCCAGCTCACCGCCGAGTCGGAGGTCGTCGAGCCCGCGCTGCCGCCCGCGTACGCCCGCTGGGACAACCCGGTGTGGCACGCCTACCGGGTGCCGATGGAGCTCCCCATGGCGCTGAGGATCGGCGACCTCCACCTGCCCGAGCAGCCCAAGTTGCGCATTCCGATGCTGGTCCGGCTGCCTCTGGAGCGCGGACTGTGGATCGACTCCGGCCGCAGCGGGTTCGATGCCGCCGCCTTCCTGGATCCCGACCAGGTCAAGCGCCTGGCGGTGGACACCGCGGTGGCCATCGCGGCGCGGCTGCTCGCGGTCTACCCGGCGCACGAGTTCGCGGTGCACGTCATCGACCCTGCGGGCACCGCCGCCGCGCGGCTCGCCCCGCTCACGCGCTCGGGGGTGCTCGCCGCACCGCCCGCTGCGGGCGCCGCCGGGGTGTCCGAGGTGCTCGCCAAGCTCACCGAGCGGGTGGACCTCGTACAGATGGCGGTACGGGCCGGGGCCGGTGCCGACGCGCTGCCGCCCGGTATGGACACCGCCGAACAGCTCCTCATCGTCAACGACTTCCCGCACGGCTTCGACGACCGCGCCCTCAACCAGCTGCGCTACCTCGCCGACGAGGGGCCCTCGGTCGGCGTGCACCTGCTCATGATCGCCGACCGCGAGGAGGCCAGTGAGTACGGGCCGGTCCTCCAGCCGCTGTGGCGTTCGCTGCTGCGCCTGACCCCGGCCCCCGACGACCATCTCGCCGACCCGTGGGTGGGGCACGCCTGGACGTACGAGCCGCCGCTCGCGCCGCCCGGCAGCCGGGTCCTGGAGCAGGTGCTCGGCCGGGTCGGCGAGGCCCGTGCCGCCTGGCCCCATTAGCGGATTACCCGCGCCGGGGGCGTCGGCTCGGCCGTTCGGGGTCGGCCCGGACGCCTCCGAGCTGGCCTTTTGTATCTTCTTTACCCATCTCTTTACCTTCTCTTGGTTATTCGGGTAGGCTGCTTTCAGCGGAGGGGAGTACTCCCGACTGCGGCGTTCCCGTCAATACGGACCCACGGGACGGGTCCCGGGGCGCCGGCCCGCGGCGCGAGGGAAGGCGCCCGGGTGGAAGAGACCTCCGGCAGCGACGACGCTGATCAGTAGCCGTACGACGCCGGAGGCGCAGTGGACGTTTCAATGACCATGTGGGTACTGACCATCCTCGGTCTGTGTGCCCTGATCGCGGCCGACTTCTTCATCGGGCGCAAGCCCCATGACGTGTCGGTCAAGGAAGCCGGCGTCTGGACCGTGGTCTGGATCGTGCTGGCGGCGCTCTTCGGTCTCGGCCTGTTGTTCTTCGGCGAAAGCCAGGCGTCCGGAGAGTTCTTCGCGGGCTTCATCACCGAGAAGTCGCTCTCCGTCGACAACCTCTTCGTCTTCATCCTGATCATGGCGAAGTTCTCGGTGCCCTCGCAGTTGCAGCAACGGGTGCTGCTCTTCGGCGTGTTGATCGCCCTGGTACTGCGCGCGATCTTCATCGCGGCCGGTGCCGCGGTGATCGCCAACTTCTCGTGGGTCTTCTACATCTTCGGCGCGTTCCTGATCTACACCGCCTGGAAACTCATCCAGGAGGCGCGCTCCGGCGACGAGGAGGAGGAGTTCGAGGAGAACCGCCTTCTGAAGTCCGTCGAGAAGAAGTTCGGCGTCGCCGACCGCTACCACGGCACCAAGCTGTTCGTGGCGAAGAACGGCAAGAAGATCATGACGCCGCTGATGGTCGTCATGCTCGCCATCGGCACCACCGACGTGCTCTTCGCGATGGACTCGATCCCGGCGATCTTCGGCCTCACCCAGGACCCGTACATCGTCTTCACCGCCAACGCCTTCGCGCTGATGGGTCTGCGCCAGCTCTACTTCCTGATCGGCGGGCTGCTCAAGAAGCTGGTCCACCTCAGCTACGGCCTCTCGGTGATCCTGGGCTTCATCGGCGTGAAGCTGGTGCTGCACGCCCTGCACGAGAACGGGGTGAACGTCCCCGAGATCTCCATCCCCGTCTCGCTGGGCGTCATCTGCGGCGTCCTGGTGATCACCACCATCACCAGCCTCGTCGCCGCCCGGAAGCAGGCGGCCGAGGAGCCCCAGAAGGACAGCATCGGCGCCTGACCGCGCGGATCAGGGCGGCCCCCCTACGCGGGGGCCGCCTCCGATTCCGTCCCGGACACAGGCTGTACCACCGGCGCCGGACGGGTCTCCGGCAGCAGCGCGAAACAGGCCAGGCTCAGCAGCCCGACCCCGACCAGATACGCGGCGACGCCCCAGGGCGGCCCGTCGCGGCCGGCCAGCGCCGTCGCCGCGATCGGCGTCAGGGCGCCGCCCAGCACCCCGCCCAGGTTGTAGCCGACCGCGGCCCCCGTGCAGCGCACCCTCGGCTCGTACAGCTCCGGGAGATACGCCGCGATCACCCCGAACATCGTGATGAACGCCAGCATCGCGCCGAGGAACCCGGCGAACATCCACAAGGGCTCGGCGGTCCCGAGCAGCGCCACCATCGGGAACATCCACACCACCGCCGCGCCGCACCCCGCAAGGCACAGCGGCTTGCGCCCGTAGCGGTCGGCGAGCAGCGCCGCCAGCGGGGTCACCGCGCCCATGATCGCCACCGCCGCCATGACGCAGACCAGCGCCACCGTGCGGTCCACCCCGAGCCGCTGTGTCGCGTACACCAGCGACCAGGTGGAGACCGTGTAGAAGAGGGCGTACCCGATCGCGAGAGCGCCCGCCGTGAGCAGCACCAACCGCCAGTGGCCGCGCGCCACTTCGAGCAGTGGCAGCTTGGCCGGCTCGCCCATCTCACGGAAGTGCGGGGTCTCGGCCAGTGAGGTCCGCAGCAGCAGCCCGCCCAGGGCGAGCAGCCCGGCGGCCCAGAACGGCACCCGCCACCCCCAGTCGCGGAACTGGGCGTCGCTCAGCCCCGCGGACAGCGCGAGGACGACTCCGTTGGCGAGCAGGAATCCGATGGAGGGGCCGATCTGCGGAAAGCTCGTCCACAGGCCGCGCCGGTGGGCGGGCGCGTGCTCGGCCGTGAGCAGCACCGCGCCGCCCCACTCGCCGCCGAGCCCGAGGCCCTGGAGGAAGCGCAGCACCATGAGCAGCAAGGGCGCCGCGACGCCGATCGTGGCGTACGAGGGCACACAGCCGACCGCCACCGTCGCGAGGCCGGTCAGCGCGAGCGAGGCGAACATGACCGGGCGGCGCCCATGCCGGTCACCGACATGTCCGAAGAGGACCGAGCCCAGGGGGCGGGCCAGAAAGCCGACCCCGAAGGTGCCGAAGGCGGCCAGGGTTCCCGCGAGCGCGGAGAACGTGGGAAAGAACAGCGGGCCCAGGATCAGAGCGGCCGCTGTCCCGTACACGAAGAAGTCGTAGAACTCGATGGCCGTGCCGGCGAGCGAGGCGGCCGCGAGGCGGAGCATCGACGGGGGCGTGGGCGGACCCGGGGGAGTAGTGGTGGGCATACCGCGCCAACTACCCACCGTGAACGGCCGTTACGGGGCGTGCGGGAGCTTCGTGGGAGGCGGGCGGGCGCACGGGGCCGAGCCCGATTGTCAGTGGCGGGTGCCACCATCGAGGCATGGACATCTTCGGCGCGTGGCGAGGGCGGTTCGCCTCGGCGGGACGGGTGGCGCGAGCCGCTGCCCGCCGGCTACCAGCCGCGCTCGCGCCACTCCGGCAGATGCGGGCGCTCGTCGCCGAGGGTGGTGTCGTTGCCGTGGCCGGGATAGACCCAGGTCTCGTCGGGCAGGGCGGCGAAGAGCTTGGTCTCGACGTCGTGGAGGAGGCTGGCGAAGGCCTCCGGGTCCTTCCAGGTGTTGCCGACGCCGCCGGGGAAGAGGCAGTCGCCGGTGAACACATGGGGGTGGCCGTGCGGGTCGTCGTAGATCAGGGCGATCGAGCCCGGGGTGTGGCCGACGAGGTGGCGCGCGGTCAGCTCGACGCGGCCGACCGTGATCGTGTCGCCGTCCTCGACGAGGACGTCCGTGGCGACCGGGATGCCCTCGGCGTCATGGCGGCCCGCATAGGTGCGCGCGCCCGTCGCGGCGACGACCTCGGCCAGCGCCTGCCAGTGGTCGCCGTGGCGGTGCGTGGTGACGACGGACGCGATGCCGTCGTCACCGATCAGCGTGAGCAGCGTCGCGGGGTCCGCGGCCGCGTCGATGAGCAGCTGCTCGCCGGTGTTCCGGCAGCGCAGCAGATACGCGTTGTTGCCCATCGACCCGACCTCGACCTTGGAGATCATCAGGTCCGTCAACTCGTGCACGTCGGCAGGACCGCCGGCCTTCACCGCTCCGCTGTACGTCATGGGCTCAGCCTATCGCCGGGGTCACAGCGGGGGCAGGGCGGGAAGTGCTCCGCCGGTCACCTTGAGGGCGGCGCCGTCACGCCGGCCCGCGAGCCAGCCGACGAGGTCCGCCGCCGGACCGCTCACCCGGACGGGGTCGCCCTGGCCGCCGCCCCCGGTGGTCCAGGTTCCGCCGGTGTCGTCGCTCAGGGTGATCGACGGAAGGTCCTTGTGGCCGGCGAACCGGTCGGCGAGAAACTCGGTCTCCCGCCGGACGAAGTCCGCGGGGAGGTCCTCGAGCTCATAACCGATCCCGAGGTCCACGTGGTGCAGCTCGACCTCGACGAGGCGCCGGAACGGCACGCGGGCCGCCGCGTCCGTCACGCCGTTGCGCAGCTCGACCGTGCGCGACCAGTCGGCGGGCCGATCGCCCTCCGCCTGGAAGCCGGCCGCGCTGTCGCGCACGTCCGCGAGCTGGACGTCCAGCGGGCGGGGCGCGTCACGGTCGATGTCGGCGTCCCGGGCCTCGGCGCTCGCATACATGGGCCGCCCGGCCAGCACATTGACGAGCGCGTCCGCGTTCCGTGCGACATGGGCGAGCACATGGCCGCGGCTCCAGCCGGGAAGCCGTGACGGCTCGGCGACGGAGACGTTGTCCAGTGCGGCGGCTGCGGTGAGCAGCCGTTCGGTGGCTTCGCGTACAGAGGCCAGGTCGCGCGCGTGATCAATCATGGCGCCGACGATAGCCCCGCCACTCGATTGGGTGAAGGTGGCTGGACGAGTCCATAATTCGAATGTGCGTGCTATACGCTCGGGAATGGGTCCCCCCTCAAAACCGTTGTGGAACCTGTCCGGATTCATCCAAGAATCAACGACATCACCGTGGCGCCCCCCATACCCTGGGACGGGGGCTCCTGGAGCCCCCTCGCTCCCTCTAGAAAGGTGCGGACCGGCGTGGCCGACCGTCTCATCGTCCGTGGCGCGCGCGAGCACAATCTCAAGAACGTCTCGCTCGACCTGCCGCGTGACTCCCTCATCGTCTTCACGGGTCTGTCCGGGTCGGGCAAGTCCTCGCTCGCCTTCGACACGATCTTCGCGGAGGGACAGCGCCGCTACGTCGAGTCGCTGTCCTCGTACGCGCGCCAGTTCCTCGGCCAGATGGACAAGCCGGACGTCGACTTCATCGAAGGCCTGTCGCCCGCGGTCTCCATCGACCAGAAGTCGACCTCGCGCAACCCGCGCTCGACGGTCGGCACCATCACCGAGGTCTACGACTACCTGCGTCTGCTGTTCGCGCGCATCGGCAAGCCGCACTGCCCCGAGTGCGGCCGGCCCATCTCCCGCCAGTCGCCGCAGGCCATCGTGGACAAGGTCCTCGAACTGCCCGAGGGCAGCCGCTTCCAGGTGCTCTCGCCGCTGGTGCGCGAGCGCAAGGGCGAGTTCGTCGACCTCTTCGCCGACCTCCAGACCAAGGGCTACAGCCGGGCCCGGGTCGACGGCGAGACCATCCAGCTCGCCGAGCCGCCCAAGCTCAAGAAGCAGGAGAAGCACACCATCGAGGTGGTCATCGACCGCCTCACGGTGAAGGAGGGTGCCAAGCGCCGCCTGACCGACTCGGTCGAGACCGCGCTGGGCCTGTCCGGCGGCATGGTCGTGCTGGACTTCGTCGACCTCGCGGCCGACGACCCCGAGCGCGAGCGGATGTACTCGGAGCACCTGTACTGCCCGTACGACGACCTCTCCTTCGAGGAGCTGGAGCCGCGCTCCTTCTCCTTCAACTCGCCGTTCGGCGCCTGCCCCGACTGCACCGGCATCGGTACGCGCATGGAGGTCGACCCCGACCTGATCATCCCCGACGTGGACAAGTCCCTCGACGAGGGAGCGGTCTCGCCGTGGTCGCTCGGTCACACCAAGGACTACTTCGCCCGCCTGGTGGGCGCACTCGCCGCAGAGCTGGGCTTCCGCACCGACATCCCCTGGGCCGGCCTTCCGCAGCGCGCCAAGAAGGCGCTGCTCTACGGCCACAAGACCCAGATCGAGGTCCGCTACCGCAACCGGTACGGCAGGGAGCGGGCGTACACCACGGCCTTCGAGGGCGCGGTGCCGTTCGTCAAGCGCCGACACTCCGAGGCGGAGAGCGACGGCGCCCGCGAGCGCTTCGAGGGCTATATGCGCGAGGTGCACTGCCCCACCTGTGAGGGCACGCGCCTGAAGCCCCTGGTCCTCGCGGTCACCGTGATGGAGAAGTCCATCGCCGAGGTCGCCGCGATGTCGATCAGCGACTGCGCGGACTTCCTGGGCGAACTCAAGCTCAACAACCGCGACAAGAAGATCGCCGAGCGGGTCCTGAAGGAGGTCAACGAGCGGCTGAAGTTCCTGGTCGACGTCGGCCTCGACTACCTCTCGCTCAACCGCGCCGCCGGTACGCTCTCCGGCGGCGAGGCCCAGCGCATCCGGCTCGCCACCCAGATCGGCTCCGGCCTGGTCGGCGTGCTCTACGTGCTGGACGAGCCGTCGATCGGGCTGCACCAGCGCGACAACCACCGCCTCATCGAGACGCTGGTACGCCTGCGCGACATGGGCAACACCCTGATCGTCGTCGAGCACGACGAGGACACCATCAAGGTGGCCGACTGGGTCGTCGACATCGGCCCCGGCGCCGGTGAGCACGGCGGAAAGGTCGTCCACAGCGGGCCGTTGAAGCAGCTGCTCAGCAACAAGGAGTCGCTGACCGGCCAGTACCTGGCGGGCAAGAAGTCGATCCCGCTGCCCGACGTCCGGCGCCCCACCGACCCGACGCGCCGGCTCACCGTGCACGGCGCGAAGGAGAACAACCTCCGCGACATCGACGTCTCGTTCCCGCTCGGCGTGCTGACCGCGGTCACCGGCGTCTCCGGCTCGGGCAAGTCCACGCTGGTCAACGACATCCTCTACACGCACCTCGCCCGGGAGCTGAACGGGGCGCGCAGCGTGCCCGGCCGCCACACCCGGGTCGACGGGGACGACCTCGTCGACAAGGTCGTGCACGTCGACCAGTCGCCCATCGGCCGCACCCCGCGGTCCAACCCGGCGACGTACACCGGCGTCTTCGACCATGTCCGCCGGCTGTTCGCGGAGACGATGGAGGCGAAGGTCCGGGGCTATCTGCCGGGCCGGTTCTCCTTCAACGTCAAGGGCGGCCGCTGCGAGAACTGTTCGGGCGACGGCACCATCAAGATCGAGATGAACTTCCTGCCGGACGTGTACGTCCCGTGCGAGGTCTGCCACGGGGCGCGATACAACCGGGAGACCCTGGAGGTCCACTACAAGGGCAAGTCCATCGCCGAGGTCCTGGACATGCCGATCGAGGAGGGCCTGGAGTTCTTCGAGGCCGTCCCGACCATCGCGCGCCATCTGCGCACGCTGAACGAGGTCGGGCTCGGATACGTCCGGCTCGGGCAGTCCGCGCCCACGCTCTCGGGCGGCGAGGCCCAGCGCGTGAAGCTCGCCTCCGAGCTCCAGAAGCGCTCCACGGGCCGCACGGTGTACGTGCTAGACGAGCCCACCACCGGGCTCCACTTCGAGGACATCTCCAAGCTGATCAAGGTGCTCTCGGGGCTGGTCGACAAGGGCAACTCGGTCATCGTCATCGAGCACAACCTGGACGTCATCAAGACGGCGGACTGGGTGATCGACATGGGTCCCGAGGGCGGCAACGGGGGTGGCCTGGTCATCGCCGAGGGCACGCCCGAGGAGGTGGCCTCGGAGCCGGCCAGCCACACCGGGAAGTTCCTGCGGGACATTCTGGGGGCGGACCGGATCAGTGACGCGGCGGTTTCGGGGCGGAAGCCGGTGAAGAGGGCGGCGGCCAAGAAGGCGGTTGCCTCGGCGAAGGCGGGGCCGGCCAAGAAGGCGGCCCCCGCCAAGAAGGTGGCCCGGGCGCGGAAGGGCTGAGTTCGCCCCACCCCGCCCCTCCCCGAAACCCGCCGGGGGTTGAGGGTGGGGGTGGGGGGTGTTTTCCCGGGGCTCCGCCCCGGACCTCCGCGGGGGCTGCGCCCCTCGACCCCACCGGGGGCTGTGCCCCTCGACCCCCGCGGGGGTTGTGCGCCTCGCCGGGGGCTCTGCCCCGAAGCCCCGGGGGTTGCGCCCCTCGCTGCTCCGGGGGCCGCGAGCCTCGACCTCCGCGGGGGTTGTGTACCTCGCCCCCCCCGGGGGCCCTGGGGTTGCGCCCTTTGCTGCTCCGGGGGCCGCGAGCCTCGACCTCCGCGGGGGTTGTGCACCTCGCCCCCCCGGGGGGCTCTGCCCCGGGGTTGCGCCCCTTGCTGTCCCGGGGGCTGCGCCCCTCGACCCCCCAGGGGCTGCGCGCCTCGCCCCCCGCGGGGTTGTGTGCCTCGCCCCCGGGGGCTCTGCCCCGAACCCCCCGGGGGTTGGCGACCCTCAACTCCCTTGAGGGTTGGTGCGGTTGGGGCTCCTGAGGCCCGGCGCCCAGTGGGCTCGGGGCGGGGTTCCCTCGGGGGTCGGGGTCGGAGGCGAGGGCGTCCTTGCCTCCGAGGGGTTAGGGGCGCGTTCTCAGGTCCTCCGCCGTGGGGGGCTGGGCCCCCTCCCTCGTGCAGGTCAGGGCGGCCGCCCTCGCCGCGTAGCGGAGGGCCTTCGGCCAGTTCGCCGAGGTGAGGGCGGTGTGGTCCGAGAAGTGGTGGAGCAGGGCCGCGTTCACCGTGTCGCCGGCGCCGATCGTGTCCACCACGGCCACCCGCTCGGCGGGGACGGAGTGTTCGGCGCCGTCGCCGGTGTATGCCGTCAGGCCGTCCGCGCCCTTCGTCAGGACCACCGCCCGGGGGCCCGCCGCGAGCCACTCCTCGGGCGTTCCGCCCAGCCACTGGGCGTCCTCCTGGGACAGCTTCAGGACGGAGACGTACGGCAGCCAGTCGCGGAACCGGGCGCGGTAGGCGTCGGGGTCCGGGATCAGGGGCGGGCGGATGTTGGGGTCGAGCAGGGTCAGTAGGCCCCGCCCGGACTCCCGGCGCAGCAGTGCCTCGTAGGCGCTCGCGCCCGGTTCCAGGACCAGGGAGCAGGTGCCGAGGGCCAACGCGGTTGCGGCGGGCGGCAGTTGAGGGGGGAGTGCGAAGAGGCGGTCGGCGGTGCCGTCCGCGTAGAAGCCGTACCCCGCCGAGCCGTCCGGTGCCAGCGTCGCCACGGCGAGGGTCGTCGGCTCCGGGCCGCGCTGGACCAGGGACGTGTCCACCCCGGCCGCGCGCAACCCGCCGAGAAGGGCCTCGCCGAAGCCGTCCGTGGAGACCCGGGAGCAGAAGGCGGCCCGCGCCCCGAGCCGCCCGAGGGCCACCGCAGTGTTGTACGGGCCGCCACCGAGCCGGGGCGTCAGCGGCCCCAGGGGATCCTCGGGGTGCTGCGGCACCAGGTCGATGAGGGATTCTCCGGCGACGACGATCACGGCCCAGAACGTAACCCATCCCACGGCCGCGCGGGCAGCCCCGCCGAGGGGAGAGCCCCGGCGCCGAGCGGGCGATCTGCGCCGGTATCGTCGATGGGGCAACCCGGGTCGGTTGCGGCGGCCGGACCGGTCGCCGAGCGGCCGACCAGGACAAGACCAGTGAACAGTGGAGACAGCCCATGACCGGCCAGCCCGCCGCCCGTCGCACCGTGCTGAAAGGCGCCGCCCTCGCCGGGGTCGCGGGGGTCGGCGTGGCCGCCTGCTCCACCGACTCCAAGCTCGGGCACGCCGAAACCCCCACGCCCACCGCCCCCGAGCCGCTCGGTTCGCCCGACGCGGTTCCCGTCGGCGGAGCCAAGCTCTACCGCGAGCAGCGGGTCATGGTGAGCTGCCCGGCCAAGGGCGAGTACAAGGCGTTCAGCGCCCAGTGCACGCACGCCGGCTGTCTCCTGGACAAGATCGAGGACGATCACGCGAACTGCCCCTGCCACGGCAGCCGCTTCAACGTGATGACCGGCAA
This sequence comes from Streptomyces sp. ASQP_92, assembly GCF_025399895.1. Classification (GTDB taxonomy): domain Bacteria; phylum Actinomycetota; class Actinomycetes; order Streptomycetales; family Streptomycetaceae; genus Streptomyces. The sequence goes on from NZ_JAODUA010000001.1 coordinate 1,213,218, forward strand.
GCCCGTCCACGGCCCGGCCACCGTGCCGCTGCCCCCGGTTCCGGTGAAGCTCAAGGACGGTCAGCTCGTGGCGGGGCCGGACGCCTGACCGGACAGGCAGCTCGTGGCTGGGCCGGACGCCTGACCCGACAGGCACTCGACGCCTGACGCGCAGGTCCAGGACGCCCGACCCGGCGACCCTCCCGCTCCCCGGCCCGACAGGCACTCGACGCCTGACGCGGCAGGTCCATGACGGCCGACCCGGCAGCCCTCCCGCCCCCGGCCCTACAGGCACCCCGCGCTCACTCCCAGTCCCAGTCGACCCCCAGGATCCCCGGCCGCACCCCCTGCTCCACCAGGTGGACCGAGCGGTGGCGCCCGCTGAGGGTGAGGTCGCTGCGGCCGGAGCGGGTGGCGCCGGTGGAGGTCTGGGCGAAGCGGCGGCAGCGGGCCGGCAGGGCCCGCTCGTCGAACCGCACCTGTAGGACGTACTGGCCGCCCGCGAAGGCGAAGCCGCGTACGTACTCCCGGCTCGTGCCGCCCGTACCGTCCTCGAAGCCGTAGCCGAACAGATACGTCTCGCCGGCCCGCAGCCGGGTGTCGAAGAGGAGTTCCGCGACCAGGACCGCGCTGGCGGCGTCCCAACGGACGCGGCCGGTACGGCAGTTCTCGCCCGCGCGCACCTCCACCCGGGCGGGATCGCAGCCGGCGTCTCCGCGGTGGATGGCCAGATAGCGGTCGATGCCGTCGCGATGGGCCCGTACGACGTGCTGCGAGTCGCGGCCGCGCAGTTCGCGGGCCGCGCCGATGCGGACGCGCTCATGATGGCCGACGGTGTGGAGGCCGCCGTCCACGGGGGTTTCGAGACCGGCGATGAGCTGTTCCACCACCCCCGAGGCCTCGACGAGCGAACGGTAGGAGCGCCCCGCGGGACGCTCGACCTCGGTCGCCGAGGCGTCGTCGAGCAGGCGCAGCAGGGAGTTCGCGGGCAGGCCCAGTACTTCTTCCAGCCCGCGGACCGCGCGCAGCGACTCGGGGCGCTGCGGCCGGCGCGCGCCCTGCTGCCAGTAACTCAGGCTGGTGACACCGACCTTGATGCCGCGCCCGGCGAGATGGTGCTGCACGCGCTGGAGCGGCAGGCCCCGGACGGACAGCGCGGCCCGCAGCGCCAGATGGAACGGGCCGGTGTGGAGCACCTGCTTCAAGTCGGCCTCGGTGTGGAGCATGGGGGACTCCTCAGTGAACGTTCACGGTGGGGGGTGGACGCGGGGCGTCAGCAGGTCGGGGAAAACCTGGTGGCGGGGAAGGAGCTGTTCACACTCCGGCCACTTCGTTCACACCCGCGTCCCACCCCGCATTGAAGCGCGTTGACCTGTTCTCGACAACGGCCGATGCTCGACAACAAGCGTCCGGACGCGATCCTCCACCATCCCCAACCCCCCACCCCGCCATGGGAGGAACGCGATGCGCAGCAAGAACAGACGGCTGTCCGCCCTCACCCTCGTGGTGGCGGCCCTGTTTGCCGCCCCCACGGCAACAGCCACCGCCGCCCCGCACAGCGACAAGCCGGTGCCCTCCGCAGCCGCCGCGGCGAGCGCTGCCGGTTCCAAGCGCCTCAACATCACCATGCAGGCGCAGCAGAAGGACAACTGGTGCTGGGCCGGCAGCGGAAACACCATCGCCACCTGGTTCGGCCGCTCGTACACCCAGAACCAGTTCTGCAACGCCGCGTTCGGCCGGACGCAGGGCTACGACTGCCCCAACTGGCAGGCGAACCTGGGCAATGTGCAGAACGCCCTGGACTGGGCGGGCATCAACCCGGGCTCGTATGTGACCGGTTGGCTGCGCTACTCGACCGTGCAGACCGAGATCAACAACAACCGTCCGATCGAGACCCGCATCCAGTGGTCCAGCGGCGGCGGTCACATGCACGTCGTGTACGGCTACGACGACGCCAACAGCTGGGTGTACTGGGGCGATCCCTGGCCCTCCAGCACCCGCTACAACTGGGCGTCGCACGACTGGTACGTGAACAACAACTCCTTCTCCTGGACCCACTCGCTGTACCGGATCGGGGCGTGACGACGATGAAGGTGACCCGCCTCGCACCCGTGACCGCCGCCGTCGCGCTCCTCGGTCTCGCGGCCCCCCACGCCGTCGCCGACCAGGTGCCGAACGCCTCCGCGCAGTCGAAGGCCGCGGCCCGCCAGGCCGCGTCCGCACCCACCACCCTCTCCACGCTCTCCCGCTTCTTCGCCCGGGACGGCAAGGTGGCGCTCACGGCCGTCGCCCCGCACATCGAGGGCGACGCGGTGCCCGTGTACACGCTCTCGCCGGGGTTCGTGGCGGGCACGGCGGGCGCCCCCGTCGCGCAGCTCGAATACCTCGCCTCCACGGCCGTCGCCTCCGACGGCCGCAAGGCCTCGCTGTGGACCGTCCCCCAGGGCTCGTCCTGGAAGGTGGTCAACATAGCCACCGGCGACGACGAGTCCCGTTACGCCGCGGCCGGCGCCGCGAAACTCCCCGGCGGCACCGTGTTCCAGGAGCCGCAGATCAACGCCTGGTACGTGACGAAGGACAGCGAGGTGCTGCCGCTCGACGAGGACGCCGTCAAGGCGATCGGCGCGGGCGGCACCAGCCTCGCCGGCTACCACCAGCGCGTCCTGCGGGCGTACGGGGACAAGCTGCCGGGGTCGGCGTACGACAGGTCGGGCAAGGCGGGCGGGTATGCCGGGCCCGCCGAGGCCGCGGGGGTCACCCGGGCGGCCGTCGCCGGAGGCGACACCGCTCTGGCCCCGGTGTCCGCCGTGGCCGGGGCGGGGCTGGCGCTCGGTCTGCTGGGCACGGCGTGGCGTCGCCGTCGGCGCGCGGCGGGGCGGGTGTAGCGGCCGGGGCCGGTGCGGGGCCCGACGCCGCGCCCCGCACCGGCCCATCCCTCCCGCCCGGCCCCGGCCCGCCCCTCCCGCCCGTGCCCCGGCGGGCCCCGACCTGCGCGTTCCGCCCCCTGACCGCCTTTCGCCCGTCCACCGTGGGTCGCTGGTCGCGCAGTTCCTCGCGCCCCTGGAACCCGCTTTCGTCCTTGCACCGTGGGTGGCTGGTCGCGCAGTTCCTCGCGCCCCCAAAACCGCTTTCACCTGTCCACCGTGGGTGGCTGGTCGCGCAGTTCCCCGCGCCCCTGAAGCCTGCTCCTGTCTGCGGGCCGTGGTCGCTTCTCGCGCAGTTCCTCGCGCCCCTTGATTACTTGGTGCTGGGCTCCATCGACCCCCTCAGGCTGTAACTGCTCGGTGCCGGCCCATGTGGGCATCCTCAGCCCGTCCGGCGATTGAGGACGAGCGCCCTTTAGGCGCGAACGGGGTCTGGGGCGGAGCCCCAGGAGGCCGGTCTCCATCCTCGGGCCGTGCGTGGGCTGGTCGCGCAGTTCCCCGCGCCCCTGGCAGGACAGGTGCCGGCCCGCATCGGCTTCTTCAGCCCGGCCGGCGGTTGAGGGCGCAGGCCCGCATGGGAGCCATTGGCACCCGGCGATTGGGGACGCAGGGCCGGTGCGGGCCGGCAAAGGCCGCCTCAGCCCGGCCGGCGGTTGGGGGCGAGCGCGTTCGAGGTGTGAGCGGGGGCTGGGGCGGAGGCCCAGAGGGGCCGGGAGCGGCTGGGTTGTCAGCGGCCGCCAGTAGGGTGGTGGCCATGGCAGACCCCTCCAGCTACCGCCCCAAGCCGGGACAGATCCCCGACTCGCCGGGGGTCTACAAATTCCGCGACGAACACCGCCGGGTGATCTACGTCGGGAAGGCGAAGTCCCTGCGCCAGCGGCTCGCCAACTACTTCCAGCCGTTGACGAGTCTGCACCCGCGCACGGCCACGATGGTCACCACGGCCGCCTCCGTGGAGTGGACCGTCGTCGCCACCGAAGTCGAGGCGCTCCAGCTCGAATACTCCTGGATCAAGGAGTTCGACCCGCGCTTCAACGTCAAGTACCGCGACGACAAGAGCTACCCCTATCTCGCGGTGACGATGAACGAGGAGTTCCCGCGCGTCCAGGTCATGCGCGGCGCCAAGAAGAAGGGCGTGCGCTACTTCGGCCCCTACGGGCACGCCTGGGCGATCCGCGAGACCGTCGACCTGATGCTGCGCGTCTTCCCGGTCCGCACCTGCTCGGCGGGCGTCTTCAAGCGCTCGGCCCAGATCGGCCGCCCCTGTCTGCTCGGCTACATCGGCAAGTGCGCGGCCCCCTGCGTCGGCCGCGTCACCCCCGAGGAACACCGCGAACTGGCCGAGGATTTCAGCGACTTCATGGCGGGCCGCACCGGCACCTACCTGCGCCGCGTCGAGCAGCAGATGATGGCCGCGGCCGAGGACATGGAGTACGAGCGGGCGGCCCGGCTCCGGGACGACCTCGGGGCGCTCAGGAAGGCCCTGGAGAAGAACGCGATCGTCTTCAACGACGCCACCGACGCCGACCTCATCGCGGTCGCCGAGGACGAGCTGGAGGCGGCCGTCCAGATCTTCCACGTGCGCGGCGGCCGGGTGCGCGGCCAGCGCGGCTGGGTCACCGACAAGGTGGAGGCGGTGGACACCGCGGGCCTGGTCGAGCACGCGCTCCAGCAGCTCTACGGCGAGGAGACCGGCGACTCCGTACCCAAGGAGGTCCTGGTTCCCGCGCTCCCCGAGGACATGGACGCGGTGAGCGGCTGGCTGGCGAGCCGGCGCGGCTCGGCCGTCTCGCTGCGCATCCCCCAGCGCGGCGACAAGAAGGCGCTGATGGTGACGGTCGCCCGCAACGCCCAGCAGGCCCTGGTGCTGCACAAGACCAAGCGCGCCTCGGACCTGACGACGCGCTCGCGGGCCCTGGAGGAGATCGCCACTGCCCTGGAGCTGGACAGCGCGCCCCTGCGCATCGAGTGCTTCGACATCTCCCACCTCCAGGGTGACGACGTGGTGGCCTCGATGGTCGTCTTCGAGGACGGCCTCGCCCGCAAGAGCGAGTACCGGCGCTTCCAGATCAAGGGCTTCGAGGGCCAGGACGACGTCCGGTCCATGCACGAGGTGATCAGCCGCCGCTTCAAGCGCTATCTGTCGGAGAAGGCGCGCACGGGGGAGTGGGTCGAGGAGGAGAGCCAGGACGGCGCGGACATGCCCGGCCAGGTCGCGGACGAACTGCCGGACGCGTCCGGCCGGGCTCCCCTCGGGCCCACGGACGCGCCGGACCGGGGCGTCCCCTGCGAGCCGGCGGCCCCCGTGTCCGCCCCGCCGCCGGGCGAGGTGTCCGCGTTCCAGGACGAGGACGGCCGCCCCAAGCGCTTCGCCTACCCGCCCCAGCTCCTGGTCGTCGACGGCGGCCGGCCCCAGGTCGCCGCCGCCAAGCGGGCCCTGGACGAGCTGGGCATCGACGACATCGCCGTATGCGGCCTCGCCAAGCGGCTCGAAGAGGTCTGGGTGCCCGAGGAGGACGACCCGGTGGTGCTGCCCCGCTCCAGCGAGGGGCTCTACCTCCTCCAGCGGGTGCGTGACGAGGCTCACCGCTTCGCCATCACCTACCAGCGGGCCAAACGGACGAAGCGCTTCAAGGCGGGGCCGCTGGACGCGGTGCCCGGCCTCGGCGACACCCGCAAGCATGCTCTGATCAAGCATTTCGGCTCGGTGAAGAGGCTCCGGTCGGCGACAATCGACGAGATCTGCGAGGTCCCCGGCATAGGCCGCAAGACGGCCGAGACCGTTGCCGCGGCCCTCGCCGAAGCGGTTCCGGCCGCGCCCGCCGTGAACACGGCGACAGGAGAGATCATTGAAGAGGACGACGGGGGCAGCACGACATGACTGACCAGCACGAAGAAGACCGAGACGCGGGAGTAGACGTGAGTACGGGCACGACGATCGAGGCCGGCGGGGCCGATACGCCCATCCCCGAGCTGGTGATCATCTCCGGTATGTCCGGCGCCGGGCGCAGCACCGCTGCCAAGTGCCTGGAGGACCTCGGCTGGTTCGTCGTCGACAACCTGCCGCCCGCGCTGATCCCCACCATGGTGGAGCTCGGCGCCCGCTCCCAGGGCAACGTGGCGCGCATCGCCGTCGTGGTCGACGTGCGCGGCCGCAGGTTCTTCGACAACCTCCGCGAGTCGCTCGCCGACCTCGACGCGAAGGAGGTGACCCGCAGGATCGTCTTCCTGGAGTCCTCCGACGACGCCCTGGTGCGCCGCTTCGAGTCGGTGCGCCGCCCGCACCCCCTCCAGGGCGACGGCCGCATCGTCGACGGCATCGCCGCCGAGCGCGACCTGCTGCGCGAGCTGCGCGGCGACGCCGACCTGGTGATCGACACCTCCAGCCTCAACGTCCATGAGCTGCGCGCCAAGATGGACGCCCAGTTCGCGGGCGACGAGGAGCCGGAGCTGCGCGCCACCGTCATGTCGTTCGGCTACAAGTACGGCCTGCCGGTCGACGCGGACCTGGTCGTCGACTGCCGCTTCCTGCCCAACCCGCACTGGGTGCCGGAGCTGCGTCCCTACACCGGCCTCAACGAGGAGGTGTCGGGCTATGTCTTCGGGCAGCCGGGCGCCAAGGAGTTCCTCGACCAGTACACCGAGCTGCTCCAGCTCATCGCCGCGGGCTACCGCCGCGAGGGCAAGCGGTACGTGACGATCGCGGTCGGCTGCACCGGCGGCAAGCACCGCTCGGTCGCCATGTCCGAGAAGCTCGCCGCCCGCCTGGCCTCCGAGGGGATCGAGACCGTCGTCGTCCACCGGGACATGGGGCGCGAGTGAAGGTGTACCGCCGGCGCACCGCCGGGCCGGTGCTGCGCACCGGTCGCAAGCGGGGCGCCCAGCCCAAGGTCGTCGCGCTCGGCGGCGGCATGGGCCTGTCGGCCTCGCTCGCGGCCCTGCGCCGCATCACGGGCGACCTGACGGCCGTCGTCACCGTCGCCGACGACGGCGGCTCCAGCGGCCGGCTCCGCGAGGAACTCGGCGTGCTGCCACCGGGCGACCTGCGCAAGGCGCTGGCCGCGCTGTGCGGCGACGACGACTGGGGCCAGACCTGGGCCCGGGTCATCCAGCACCGCTTCCAGTCCCAGGGCGAGCTGCACGAGCACGCGGTGGGCAACCTGTTGATCGTCGCCCTGTGGGAACAGCTCGGCGATCATGTGCAGGCCCTCGATCTGGTCGGGAAGCTGCTCGGCGCCCAGGGCCGGGTGCTTCCGATGTCGGCCGTGCCGCTGGAGCTCGAAGCCCTCGTACGGGGGCACGACGTGGCGCGCCCCGAGGACGTGGACACCGTGCGCGGGCAGGCCACGGTGGCGCTCACGCCCGGCGAGGTGCTCTCCGTGCAACTGGTCCCGCACGACCCGCCGGCCGTCCCCGAAGCGGTCGCCGCGGTGCTCGACGCGGACTGGGTGGTGCTCGGCCCGGGCTCCTGGTTCTCCTCCGTCATCCCGCATCTGATGGTCCCCGAACTGCTCGACGCGCTCACCGAGACCAAGGCCCGCAAGGTCCTCTCGCTGAACCTCGCGCCACAACCGGGTGAAACCGATGGCTTCTCACCGCAGCGTCATTTGGAGGTTTTGGGACGACACGCCCCTAAACTCGCCTTCGACGTGGTGCTGGCCGATGTGGCCGCCGTGCCCGACCGGGGGAGCCTGACCGAAGCCGCGAAACGGCTCGGAGCCGAGGTCGAGCTGGCGCCCGTGGCCAGGCCCGATGGTTCTCCGAAGCACGATCCGGAGCTGTTGGCCGCCGCGTACGACCGTATTTTTCGGATGCATGGAAGGATCGGCCCATGGCGATGACGCCGGCGGTGAAGGACGAGATTTCCCGGCTGCCCGTCACCCGGACCTGCTGCAGGAAGGCGGAGGTCTCGGCGATTCTTCGATTCGCGGGCGGGCTGCACCTGGTGAGCGGCCGCATTGTGATCGAGGCGGAGCTGGACACCGCGATGGCGGCGCGCCGGCTCAAGCGGGACATTCTGGAGATCTTCGGGCACAGCTCCGAGCTGATCGTGATGGCCCCGGGCGGCCTGCGCAGAGGCTCACGCTTCGTCGTACGGGTCGTGGCGGGCGGCGATCAGCTGGCGCGCCAGACCGGTCTCGTCGACGGCCGCGGCCGTCCCATCCGCGGCCTGCCGCCCCAGGTGGTCTCGGGGGCCACCTGTGACGCCGAGGCCGCCTGGCGCGGCGCGTTCCTGGCGCACGGCTCGCTGACCGAGCCGGGCCGCTCCTCGTCCCTCGAGGTGACCTGCCCGGGCCCGGAGGCGGCCCTCGCCCTGGTCGGTGCCGCCCGGCGGCTCCAGATCGCGGCCAAGGCACGCGAGGTCCGCGGTGTGGACCGGGTGGTCGTGCGGGACGGCGACGCGATCGGCGCGCTGCTCACCCGGCTCGGCGCGCACGAGTCGGTGCTGGCCTGGGAGGAGCGGCGGATGCGCCGCGAGGTCCGGGCCACCGCCAACCGCCTCGCCAACTTCGACGACGCCAACCTGCGCCGTTCGGCGCGGGCCGCGGTCGCCGCCGGGGCCCGCGTCCAGCGCGCCCTGGAGATCCTCGCCGAGGAGGTCCCCGAGCACCTCGCGGCGGCGGGCCGGCTGCGCATGGAGCACAAGCAGGCCTCCCTGGAGGAACTGGGCGCGCTCGCCGACCCGCCGCTGACCAAGGACGCGGTCGCGGGCCGGATCCGCCGCCTGCTCGCGATGGCCGACAAGCGGGCCCAGGACCTGGGGATCCCCGGGACGGAGTCCAATCTGACGGAGGAGATGGCGGACGGCCTGGTCGGCTGAGCCGCCACCGTCCTCAACTCGCTTCGACCGGCGCCCACTTGACGGGCGCCGGTCTCGTTTTCCGGCCGCGTCCGCGAAGGCCCCCGCGCTATTGACATGATCATGAACTGTCATGAGCCTGGCGTCTGTCCACTTTCGTGGCAGACAACAGCAAGGGGGGCTCATGAGACGCAGAGCGAGAGCGATCCTCGCCACTGCATCACTGCTGACGGCCGGACTGGTGGCGGCGCCCGCCGTCCAGGCCCGTCCGAGCGGAGCCGACGGCGAGGGCATCGTCGTCTGGAACGCCCAGGTCAGCCGCGCACAACTGCCGCTGCTCCTGGAAGCCGGCGCCGACGCCCAGGAACTGGGTGCCGCTCTGCCCGCCAAGGGCTCGGCGGGAGTCGAGCTCTACCTCACCAAGTCCCAGGCCGCGGCCCTGCGCGGCAAGGGCGTCGACCTCACCGAGCACAAGGTCTCCGCCCAGGCCGCCAACCGCCTCAAGGCCGCGGGCGACGGGGTGTTCCGCCCGTACAGCGGCGGGCACGGCCTCAAGCAGGAGATCCTCGACACCGGCAAGGCCCACCCGGACCTCACCAAGGTCGAGTCGATCGGCAAGACCGTCAACGGCCAGGACATCCTCGCCGTCAAGCTCACCAAGGGCGCCAACAAGTCCAGGGACGGCTCCAGGCCCGCCACGCTCTACATGTCCAACCAGCACGCCCGGGAGTGGATCACCCCGGAGATGACCCGGCGGCTGATGCACTACTACCTCGACAACTACGGCAAGGACCCGCGGATCACCAAGATCGTGGACTCCACCGAGCTGTGGTTCGTCATATCCGCCAACCCGGACGGCTACGACTACACCTTCACCCCCGGCAACCGGCTGTGGCGCAAGAACCTCCGCGACAACAACGGCGACGGCAAGATCACCGCGGGCGACGGCGTCGACCCGAACCGCAACTTCCCCTACAAGTGGGGCTACGACAACGAGGGTTCCTCGCCCGACCCGTCGAGCGAGACCTACCGCGGCCCGAGCGCGGGCAGCGAACCCGAGACCAAGGCGCTCGACTCCTTCGAGAAGCGGGTCCACTTCAACTACGCCATCAACTACCACTCCGCCGCGGAGCTGTTGCTGTACGGAGTGGGCTGGCAGGTCGCGACGCCGACCCCCGACGACGTCATCTACAAGTCGCTCGCCGGCACCCCCGACAAGCCGGCCATCCCCGGCTACCACTCGGAGCTCTCCTCCGCGCTCTACACCACCAACGGCGAGGCCGACGGCCACGCGGCGAACGTCAACCGCACGATGATGTTCACCCCCGAGATGTCGACCTGCACCACGGTGTCCAAGGCGGACCCGTCCGACGAGTGGAACGCGGCCGACTGCCCCTCGGACTTCAACTTCCCGGACAGCGAGAAGCTGATCCAGGCCGAGTTCCAGAAGAACATCCCCTTCGCGCTCTCCGTCGCCGAGACCACCGCCCACCCCGACCGGCCCTCCTCCCCGGTCGGCATCGACGCCCCGGACTTCACCCCGGACGCCTTCGCCACCTCCTACACGCGCGACGACGACCAGGAAGTCGCCGTCACCGCACGCAAGTCGGTGCGCGACAAGACCCTCAACTACCGCATCAACGGCGGCCGCAGGCACACCGAGGAACTGGAGCCCTGGAAGGGCGGCAAGGTCTTCGGCGGACACGACAACATCCGCTTCGACCAGTACCGCGCCAAGGTCGAGGACGCCGACGCCGGCGACCAGGTCCAGGTGTGGTTCACGGGGCGGACCGCGACGGGGCAGCAGACGTCCAGCACGCCGTTCACCTACACCGTGGCCGAACGCCCCAAGGGCGACACCCTGGTGCTCGCCGACGAGGGAGGCACCGCGCCGGCCAGGAACGCCGCGCTCTACACCAAGGCGCTGGCCGACAACGGCAGGAAGGCGGCGGTCTGGGACGTGGCGACCCAGGGCACCCCGAGCGCGCTCGGCGTGCTCAGCCACTTCCGCAACGTTCTCTGGTACACCGGCAGCGCCCAGCCGTCGGCGGCCACCATGTTCGCGGTACGCGACTTCGTCAACGAGGGCGGCAAGCTCGTCAACGCCGGTGAGCAGGCCGGCGGCAGCGTCGACCTCGGCGACGGCGCCCTGTCCGACGACTTCTCCCAGTACTACCTCGGCGCCTACAACAAGGCCGGCCTCAAGTCGCCGCCCGCCTTCGCCGGGGCCGGAAGGCTCGCCGGAGCCAAGGCCTCCCTGGCCGCCGCGCCCGGCAGCCCGCTGACCGCGGCCGGTGCGTACACCGTCACCTCCGACACCCTGAAGCCGGAGCAGTTCCCGCAGTTCAAGAGCGCCTCCGCCGGTGACTACCCCGGGGTGCGCACCCCGTTCGAACCCGCCGAGGGCTCCTGGTTCGCCGCGGCCAAGCACAGTGACGACGCCTATATGCGGCTCGCCCGCACCGTCGACCTGACCCGGGCGACGGCCTCGGTGAAGCCGAGCCTGGACTTCCAGCTCAGCTACGACACCGAACCCGGCTACGACCAGGTGATCGTCGAGGCTCACACCGTCGGCCAGGACGACTGGACGACCCTGCCGGACCTCAACGGCGGCAGCACCACCAGCGTGCCCAGCCAGTGCGAACAGGGCTTCCTCCTCAAGGAGCACCCCTTCCTGACGCACTACCTCACGCCCGGCCCGTCCGCCTGCGCGGCGAGCGGCAGCAGCGGCGCCTGGAACCGCTTCACCGGCTCGTCCAACGGCTGGCAGCAGGTGTCCGTCGACCTCGCCCCGTACGCCGGCAAGCAGGTCGAGGTCGCCGTCTCCTATGTGTCCGACCCGGGCACCGGAGGACTCGGTGCCTTCGTCGACGACACCCGCCTTGTCATGGGCGGCGCGGCGTCGGGAGCCGAGGGCTTCGAAACCGCGCTCGGCGCCTGGAGCGTGCCGGGACCGCCCGCCGGCAGCCCCGGCAACAGTGCCGACTGGGCCCGCTCCCAGGCGCTGTTCCACTCCTCGGCCGCCGTCACCACCCGTGACACCGTGCTGCTCGGCTTCGGTCTGGAGAACGTGCCCTCGGCCGCCGACCGCAAGCAGCTCGTCGGCAAGGCGCTCAGCGCACTGCGCCGCTGACACCGTGTAGTGGGGCCGAAGGTCCCCGGTGGTCCGTACCCGCAGGTAGGTACGGGCCACCGGGCCGTCCCGGGCGGCATTTCGGAACCATCCGGACGCGCTCGATGTCACTTCGCCGTCCCCGGGGAGGTAGGGTCGTAACCGGTCGGGGACATCCCATACAACTCGCCGGCGTCGAGAAACCCGGCGTACCTAACGAGGAGATCGGTTCGTGACGATCCGCGTAGGCATCAACGGCTTTGGCCGCATCGGGCGCAACTACTTCCGCGCGCTCCTTGAGCAGGGTGCGGACATCGAGATCGTGGCTGTCAACGACCTGGGTGACACTGCGACCACCGCCCACCTGCTGAAGTACGACACCATTCTGGGCCGCCTCAAGGCCGAGGTGACCCACACCGCCGACACCATCACGGTCGACGGCCACACCATCAAGGTCCTCTCCGAGCGCAACCCGGCCGACATCCCCTGGGGTCAGCTGGGCGTCGACATCGTCATCGAGTCGACCGGCATCTTCACCAAGAAGGCCGACGCCGAGAAGCACATCGCCGGTGGCGCCAAGAAGGTCCTCATCTCGGCTCCGGCCAAGGACGAGGACATCACCATCGTGATGGGCGTCAACCAGGACAAGTACGACGCGGCCAACCACCACGTCATCTCCAACGCCTCCTGCACCACCAACTGTGTGGCGCCGATGGCCAAGGTTCTCGACGAGAACTTCGGCATCGTCAAGGGCCTGATGACGACGGTCCACGCGTACACCAACGACCAGCGCATCCTGGACTTCCCGCACTCGGACCTGCGTCGCGCCCGCGCCGCCGCCGAGAACATCATCCCGACCACGACCGGCGCCGCCAAGGCCACCGCCCTGGTCCTCCCGCAGCTCAAGGGCAAGCTCGACGGCATCGCGATGCGCGTCCCGGTCCCGACCGGTTCGGCCACCGACCTCGTCGTGGAGCTCCAGCGCGAGGTCACCAAGGACGAGGTCAACGCCGCGTTCAAGAAGGCCGCCGACGACGGTGACCTGAAGGGCGTCCTCTTCTACACCGAGGACCCGATCGTGTCCTCGGACATCGTGGGCGACGCCGCCTCCTGCACCTTCGACTCCTCCCTGACCATGGTCCAGGAGGGCAAGACGGTGAAGATCCTGGGCTGGTACGACAACGAGTGGGGCTACTCCAACCGCCTCGTCGACCTGACCGTCTTCGTCGGCGGCCAGCTCTGACCTCGGTCCGGTAGGCACCTGATGTGAGCTACAGGGCTCGGGCAGCGCAACGACGCGCTGTGCGGGCCCTGTCGCCTGTCCTGACCGCCCGTCACGTAGCTCCAAGGAGTCACCCACACATGAAGACGATCGACGAACTTCTCGCCGAAGGGGTCGCGGGCAAGCGGGTATTCGTCCGCGCCGACCTCAATGTGCCGCTGGCAGAAGGCCGCATCACCGACGACGGCCGCATCCGCGCCGTGCTGCCCACCCTCAAGGCGCTCGTCGCCGCCAACGCCAAGGTCGTCGTGGCCTCGCACCTGGGCCGCCCCAAGGGCGCCCCGGACCCCGAGTTCTCGCTGCTTCCGGCCGCCGAGCGGCTCGGTGAACTCCTGGGCGCCCCGGTCGCGTTCGCCCAGGACACCGTCGGCGCCGCCGCCCACGACGCGGTGAACGGGCTCCAGCCCGGCCAGGTCGCCGTCATCGAGAACCTGCGGTTCAACGCCGGCGAGACGGCCAAGGACGACGCCGAGCGCGCCGCCTTCGCCGACCAGCTCGCCGCCCTCGCCGACGTCTACGTGGGCGACGGCTTCGGAGCCGTGCACCGTAAGCACGCCTCCGTCTTCGACCTCCCGGCGCGCCTGCCGCACTACGCGGGCTACCTCATCGCCACCGAGGTCGGCGTCCTCAAGAAGCTGACCGAGGACGTCAAGCGCCCCTACACCGTCGTGCTCGGCGGCGCCAAGGTCTCCGACAAGCTCGCCGTCATCGACCAACTGCTCGGCAAGGCCGACCGCCTGCTCATCGGCGGCGGCATGGCGTACACCTTCCTCAAGGCCAAGGGTCACGAGGTCGGCATCTCCCTGCTCCAGGAGGACCAGATCCCGGTCGTCCAGGAGTACATGAAGCGCGCCGAGGAGACCGGCGTCGAGCTGGTGCTCCCGGTCGACGTGCTGGTCTCCAAGGACTTCCCGGACCTGAAGACCAAGGCTCCGGCGACCTTCCAGACCGTCGACGCGGACAAGATCCCCGCGGACCAGGAGGGCCTGGACATCGGCCCCAAGTCCCGTGAACTGTTCGCCTCGAAGATCACCGACGCCGAGACCGTCTTCTGGAACGGCCCCGTCGGCGTCGCCGAGCACCCCGACTACGCGGGCGGTACCACCGCCGTCGCGCAGGCCCTGCTCGACAGCAAGGGCTTCACCGTGGTCGGCGGCGGCGACTCCGCCGCGGCCGTCCGCAACCTGGGCTTCGACGAGTCGAAGTTCGGCCACATCTCGACCGGTGGCGGCGCCAGCCTCGAATACCTCGAGGGCAAGACGCTTCCCGGCCTCGCCGCACTGGAGGACTGAACACCTGTGAGCACCCGTACCCCGCTGATGGCGGGCAACTGGAAGATGAACCTCAACCACCTCGAGGCCATCGCGCACGTCCAGAAGCTCGCCTTCGCGCTCGCCGACAAGGACTACGACGCCGTCGAGGTCGCGGTCCTGGCTCCCTTCGTCGACCTGCGCTCCGTGCAGACCCTCGTCGACGGCGACAAGCTCAAGATCAAGTACGGCGCCCAGGACATCTCGGCGCACGACTCCGGTGCCTACACCGGTGAGATCTCGGGCTCCATGCTGGCCAAGCTGAAGTGCACCTACGTCGCCGTGGGCCACTCCGAGCGCCGTCAGTACCACGCCGAGAGCGACGAGCTCTGCAACGCCAAGGTGAAGGCCGCCTACCAGAACGGCCTGACCCCGATCCTCTGCGTCGGCGAGGGCCTGGACATCCGCAAGGCGGGTCAGCAGGTTCCCTACACGCTGGCCCAGCTCGACGGCGGCCTCAAGGACATTCCGGCCGAGCAGGCCGAGTCCATCGTGATCGCGTACGAGCCGGTGTGGGCGATCGGCACCGGCGAGGTCGCGACCCCCGAGGACGCGCAGGAGGTGTGCGGCGCCATCCGAGGCCGCCTCGCCGAGCTGTACTCCCAGGAGCTCGCCGACAAGGTGCGCATCCAGTACGGCGGCTCGGTGAAGTCCGGGAACGTGGCCGCGATCATGGCCCAGCCCGACGTGGACGGGGCCCTGGTCGGCGGCGCGGCGCTGGACGCCGAAGAGTTCGTCAAGATCGTCCGCTTCCGCGACCAGTAAGTATGCGGTAGCGCGGATCCGTCGTACCCTTGCGGGGGCCGGAACAGGGATTGTGGAATGTCCCCCCGGCCCCCGTCGTCATATCAGTCCTAGGAAGTTGGTCCAGCCGTGATTGTCGGGTTCTCGATTGCCCTGATCGTCTTCAGCCTGCTGCTGATGCTGCTGGTGCTGATGCACAAGGGAAAGGGTGGCGGCCTCTCCGACATGTTCGGCGGTGGCATGCAGTCCTCCGTCGGCGGCTCCTCGGTCGCCGAGCGCAACCTCGACCGCATCACCATCGTGATCGGTCTGCTGTGGTTCGCGTGCATTGTCGTACTTGGTCTGCTGATGAAGCTCAAGTAAGCCGTCGTCGTTCGGCGTTTGTGGGGTGGGGTGTAACTCCAATCACTGGACGCGCGTTGGGCCTTACGTAGACTGGGGCATCTTCGAGCACCATCACGCAGGGAGTTACGACCGTGGCAAGTGGCAACGCGATCCGGGGAAGCCGGGTCGGAGCGGGGCCGATGGGCGAGGCCGAGCGGGGCGAGTCCGCGCCGCGCCTGCGCATCTCCTTCTGGTGCTCGAACGGGCACGAGACGCAGCCGAGCTTCGCCAGTGACGCACAGGTTCCGGAGACGTGGGACTGCCCGCGCTGCGGGTTCCCCGCGGGACAGGACCGGGACAACCCGCCGGACCCGCCGCGCACCGAGCCGTACAAGACGCACCTGGCGTACGTACGCGAACGGCGCAGCGACGCGGACGGCGAGGCGATCCTCGCGGAGGCACTCGCCAAGCTCCGCGGCGAGATCTGACAGTTGAGGGGCCCGCACGGTGAACTCCGTTCATCCGCAGGGCCCTTCGGTGCATCCGGGCCGCAACCCGTCGCACCGGCGCACACCGCACGCTCCCACCCCAACGGGTGAACGCGCAGGTCACCGGCGATTGTCAGTGGCGCCCTCTACCTTGTGAAGCAGTCGATCACGAGGGGGAGTTGTGACAGCGGTAGAGGCAAGGGAGGGCGCCGCGCCCGCGAAGCCCGCTTGGCGCGGAGGTTTCGGACGGCTGTGGACGGCCGCCGTCGTCAGCCGTTTCGGTGACGCCCTGCGCACCGCGGCACTGCCCCTGCTCGCCACCACCCTCACCTCCGACCCGTTCCTCATCGCTCTCGTCACGGCCTGCGGCTATGTGCCGTGGCTCCTGTTCGGACTGCTCGGCGGCGCGGTCGCCGACCGGGTGGACCAGCGCCGCGCCATGTGGGCCGTGGACCTGCTCCGTGGCGCCCTGGTGGCCGCCTTCGCCCTGGCCGTCGCCGCCGGCCACGCCTCCATGGTCCTGCTGATGGTGCTCGCCTTCACGCTGACCGCCCTGGGCACCCTCTTCGACAACGCGGCCACCGCCCTGCTGCCCTCACTCGTGCCCAGCGGCGCGCTGGGCAGCGCCAACGCCCGGGTGATGACCGGGCAGCAGATAGCGGGCAGCTTCCTCGCGGCCCCGCTGGTGCCGGTGCTGCTCGCGGTGTCGGCCGCCGCGCCCTACGGGGTGGACGCGGCGAGCTATGTCCTGGCCGCGGCCCTGGTCGCCTCGCTGCGGCCGGTTGCCCCCGAGCGGGCGGCCAGGAAACCCGGCTCCACACTGCGGTCGGAGACCGCCGAGGGCCTGCGCACCCTGTGGGCCGACCGGGCGCTGCGCGGCCTGTGCGCCGCCACCACCGTGTGCAACATCGGCATGGGCGCCCTTATCGCCACCCTCGTCCTGCACATCACCGGCTGGCTGGGCGCGGGCCGGGGCGGCTATGCGGCGACCATCACGGCGTACGGAGCCGGCAGCTTGGCGGGCGGGCTGCTCGCCCAGCGGCTCGCGCGACGGTTCGGGCGGATACGCAGCGTGCTGGTCGCCGGGACCGTCCAGACCGGGGCTCTGGTGGCGATCGGCACGGTCCGCTCCCTGGGGGTGGCGGTCGCGGCCATGGCGCTGTTCGGCGTGATGGGGATGGTGTGGAACGTGAACCTGACGACGCTGATGCAGGAGCGTTCCCCGGCGGCCATGCTCGGGCGGGTGAGCGCCGCGTTCCGGACGCTGGCCGTGGCGGGCGCGCCCCTGGGAGCGCTGGCTGGCGGCGCGGCGGCGGCGTCCTGGGGCCTGAACACCCCGGCGCTGCTGGCGTCCGGCTTGTTCGTGGTGGCCGTCGCCGCGCTGATTCCTGCCCGCCGGGCCTGATCAATTAGGTTGGAGGGGCAGCGGGGCAGGTACGCACGTACGAGTAGAAGTGGGCTGATGCCGCAGATGAACGCAGGAAGCCGTACCAGGCTCAACCAGATGCCCGAGTGGACCGCGCTGGGCAAGCACCGGGAGCAGTTGGGCGAGACCCATCTGCGGGAGCTGTTCGCCGCCGAACCCGATCGCGGCACCGCATACACCCTGCAAGTCGGCGATCTCCATCTCGACTATTCCAAGCACCTGGTGACCGACGAGACCCTCGCGCTCCTGCGCGAGCTGGCCGCGGCCACCGACGTCGCCGGACTGCGGGACGCCATGTTCCGGGGCGAGAAGATCAACACCACCGAGGACCGCGCCGTGCTGCACACCGCGCTGCGCGCCCCGCGGGACGCGGTCGTCGAGGTCGACGGCGAGAACGTGGTGCCCGAAGTGCACGCCGTCCTCGACAAGATGGCCGCGTTCTCCGAGAAGATCCGCTCGGGCGAGTGGACCGGCCACACCGGCAAGCGCATCAAGAACGTCGTCAACATCGGTATCGGCGGCTCCGACCTCGGTCCGGCGATGGCCTACGAGGCCCTGCGGGCCTTCACCGACCGGGAGTTGACGGTCCGTTTCGTGTCCAACGTGGACGGCGCCGACCTCCACGAGGCCGTCCGCGACCTGGACGCCGCCGAGACGCTGTTCATCATCGCGTCCAAGACCTTCACCACCATCGAGACCATCACCAACGCCACCTCGGCGCGCAACTGGCTGCTGAGTGAAGTGAAGGCCGACCAGGAGGCGGTGGCCCGGCACTTCGTGGCCCTGTCGACCAACGCGGACAAGGTCGCCGAGTTCGGCATCGACACGGCCAACATGTTCGGGTTCTGGGACTGGGTCGGCGGCCGCTACTCCTTCGACTCCGCCATCGGGCTCTCCCTGATGATCGCCGTGGGTCCGGACCGCTTCCGCGAGATGCTGGCCGGCTTCCACCTCGTCGACGAGCACTTCCGCACCGCGCCCCCCGAGTCCAACGTGCCGCTCCTGATGGGCCTGTTGGGCGTCTGGTACGGGGCGTTCTTCGACGCCCAGTCGCACGCGGTGCTCCCGTACTCGCACTACCTGTCCAAGTTCACCGCCTACCTCCAGCAACTGGACATGGAGTCCAACGGCAAGTCCGTGGACCGCGACGGCAACCCCGTCGACTGGCAGACCGGGCCGGTGGTGTGGGGCACCCCGGGCACCAACGGGCAGCACGCCTACTACCAGTTGATCCACCAGGGCACCAAGGTCATCCCGGCCGACTTCATCGGCTTCGCCGAGCCGGTCGCCGACCTGCTGCCGGGCCTGGTCGCCCAGCACGACCTCCTGATGGCCAACTTCTTCGCCCAGACACAGGCGCTGGCCTTCGGCAAGACGCCGGACGAGGTGCGCGCCGAGGGCGTGGCCGAAGAGCTGGTCCCGCACAAGACCTTCAAGGGCAACCACCCCACCACCACGATCCTGGCCAAGGAGCTGACCCCCTCGGTCCTCGGCCAGCTCATCGCGCTCTACGAGCACAAGGTGTTCGTCCAGGGCGCCATCTGGAACATCGACTCCTTCGACCAGTGGGGCGTCGAGCTCGGCAAGGTGCTCGCCAAGCGGGTCGAGCCCGCCCTGACCGAGGGCGCCGACGTGCCGGGCCTGGACGGCTCCAGCAAGGCGCTCGTCGCCAAGTACCGCTCGCTGCGCGGCCGTTGACCCCCTGAAGCACCCGTACGACGAACGGCCCGGTCCGCTCCCCGAGGGGGCGGGCCGGGCCGTTCGCGTGAGACGTCAGGCGGACGCCGGTGGGTACAGCGACCGCGGCAGCCGGGAGGCGGCCGCCGCGTCCAGGAGCCACAGCGTGCGGGCCCGGCCGTAGGCGCCGGCCGCGGGGGCCTGCACCTCGCCCGCGCCCGACAGGGCTATCGCCGCGGCGTGCGCCTTGTCCTCGCCCGCCGCGAGCAGCCACACCTCGCGGGCCGCCCGGATCGCCGGGAGGGTGAGCGAGATCCGGGTGGGCGGCGGCTTCGGAGCGCCGTGCACCCCGACGACCGTCCGCTCGGTCTCCCGCACCCCGGGCAACTCCGGGAACAGCGACGCCACATGGGTGTCCGGGCCGACGCCCAGCATCAGCACGTCGAACGTCGGCACCCGGCCGTGGTCCTCGGGCCCCGACGCCTCGGCGAGCTCCGCCGCGTAGGCGGCGGCCGCCGCGTCCGCGTCCGTGCCGTGGGCGCCGCCCGAGGCGGGCATCGCGTGCACCCGCTTGGGATCGAGCGGCACCGCGTCGAGCAGCGCCGCACGCGCCTGGGTGTAGTTGCGCTCGGGATCGTCCTCGGGGACGAAACGCTCGTCACCCCACCACAGGTCCAGACGCGACCAGTCGATCGCGTCCCGGGCCGGGGAGGAGGCCAGCGCCGCGAGCAGCCCGTTGCCGTTGCGGCCGCCCGTCAGGACCACGGACGCCGAGCCGCGCGCGGCCTGGGCGTCCACGACCTTCGTGATCAGCCGGGCCGCGGCGGCCTGCGCCATCAGCTCCTTGTCGCGGTGGACGACGAGCTGAGGCGTGCTCACTTGGCCGCTGCCTTCTTGGCCGGAGCCGCCTTCTTCGCTGGAGCCTCCTTGGCCTGCGCGTCCTCCGTGGCGACGGGCGCGGCCTTGCCCCCGGAACCCTCACCGAGGCGGTCCACGCCGTACTTCAGCGCGGAGGCGTAGGTGTCGTCCGGGTCGAGACGGCGCAGCTCCTCCGCGATGAGCTCGGCGGTCTCGCGGCGCTTCAACGCCACCGCGCGGTCCGGCTGGCCCTGCATGGAGAGCGTGGCCAGCGAGCCGTCGGCCCGGTCCAGGACGATCGGGCCGCAGTCCGTCTCCATGCGGACCGCGGTGAGGCCGGGACCCCCCGAGGGGGAGCGCTTGACCGGCACGTTCAGCCGGTCGGCGAGCCACATGCCGAGCAGTTCACAGCTCGGGTTGAACTCCTCGCCCTCCACCTCGACGGAGGTCACCTTGCAGGCGACCTGGTCGAGGGCCGCGGCCAGCATCGAGCGCCAGGGCGTGATGCGGGTCCACGACAGGTCGGTGTCGCCGGGGGTGTAGGCCTCGGCGCGCGCGGTCAGCTCCTTGATGGGCTGCTCGGAGGTGTAGGTGTCCGTCACCCGGCGCTGGGCGAGCGCGCCCAGCGGGTCCTGCGCCGGGTCGACCGGCGCGTTCACCGGCCACCAGACGACGACCGGCGCGTCCGGAAGCAGCAGCGGCAGGACCACCGACTGGGCGTGGTTGAGCACCTCGCCGTACAGCCGCAGGATCACCGTCTCGCCGGTGCCCGCGTCCGCGCCGACCCGCACCTCCGCGTCGAGGCGGGAGCTGGTGCGGTCGCGGGGCGAGCGCGAGACCCGCTTGATGACGACGAGGGTGCGCGAGGGGTGCTCGCGCGAGGCGTCGCCGGCCGCGCGCAGGGCGTCGTAGGCGTTCTCCTCGTCGGTGACGATGACGAGGGTGAGCACCATGCCGACGGCCGGCGTGCCGACCGCCCGGCGGCCCTGCACGAGCGCCTTGTTGATCTTGCTGGCCGTGGTGTCCGTAAGGTCGATCTTCATGGCCGACGCCAGCTCCGTCCGTCTCGTGCGAGCATTTCGTCCGCCTCGTCCGGGCCCCAGGTCCCCGAGGGGTACTGGGCGGGCTTGCCGTGGGTGTCCCAGTACTTCTCGATCGGGTCGAGGATCTTCCAGGACAGCTCCACCTCCTCCACGCGCGGGAAGAGGTTGGAGTCGCCCAACAGGACGTCCAGGATGAGGCGTTCGTAGGCCTCCGGGCTCGACTCCGTGAAGGACTCGCCGTAGGCGAAGTCCATGGAGACGTCCCGGACCTCCATCGAGGTGCCCGGCACCTTGGAGCCGAAGCGCACGGTCACGCCCTCGTCCGGCTGCACCCGGATGACCAGGGCGTTCTGCCCCAGCTCTTCCGTGGCGGTGTGGTCGAAGGGGGAGTGCGGGGCGCGCTGGAAGACCACCGCGATCTCCGTGACGCGCCGGCCGAGCCGCTTGCCGGTGCGCAGGTAGAACGGGACGCCCGCCCAGCGGCGGTTGTCGATCTCCAGCTTGATCGCGGCATAGGTGTCGGTCTTCGACTTGGGGTCGATGCCGTCTTCCTGGAGGTAGCCGACGGCCTTCTCGCCGCCCTGCCACCCGGCCGCGTACTGCGCGCGCACCGTGTCCTTGCCGAGGTCCTTGGGCAGCCGTACCGCACCCAGCACCTTGGTCTTCTCGGCCGCGAGCGCGTCCGCGTCGAAGGAGGCGGGCTCCTCCATCGCGGTCAGCGCGAGCAGCTGGAGCAGGTGGTTCTGGATGACGTCACGGGCCGCGCCGATGCCGTCGTAGTAGCCGGCCCGGCCACCGATGCCGATGTCCTCGGCCATGGTGATCTGCACGTGGTCGACGTAGGAGCGGTTCCACAGCGGCTCGAACATGGTGTTCGCGAACCGCAGGGCCAGGATGTTCTGAACGGTCTCCTTGCCCAGGTAGTGGTCGATCCGGAAGACCTCGTCGGGCGGGAAGACCTCGTGCACGACCTGGTTGAGCTCCTCGGCGGAGACCAGGTCGTGGCCGAACGGCTTCTCGATGACCGCACGGCGCCAGGCGCCGTTCTTCTGGTCGGCCAGACCGTGCTTCTTGAGCTGCTGGACGACCTTGGGGAAGAACTTCGGCGGCACGGACAGGTAGAAGGCGAAGTTGCCGCCCGTGCCCTGCGCCTTGTCGAGCTCCTCGATCGTCGACTTCAGCGTCTCGAACGCGTCGTCGTCGGCGAAGTCGCCCTGGACGAAGCGCATCCCCTGGATGAGCTGCTGCCAGACCTCCTCGCGGAACGGCGTACGGGCGTGCGCCTTGACCGCGTCGTGGACCTCCTGCGCGAAGTCCTCGTCCTGCCACTCGCGGCGGGCGAAGCCGATCAGGGAAAAGCCCGGCGGCAGCAGACCCCGGTTGGCGAGGTCATAGACGGCGGGCATCAACTTTTTACGGGACAAATCGCCCGTGACGCCGAAGATCACCAGACCCGACGGCCCCGCGATGCGCGGGAGCCGTCGGTCTGCGGCGTCACGAAGCGGGTTCGCTTCGCGAATCGCGGTCAAGATTTACGCCTCCGAGGGTGCGAGGCGCTTGAGCTCCGCCTCGGTGGACTTGAGCAGGTCGTTCCAGGCGCCCTCGAACTTCTCGACGCCCTCGTCCTCCAGGAGCTGCACGACCTCGTCGTAGGAGATGCCCAGCTTCTCGACGGCGTCGAGGTCGGCGCGGGCCTGCTCGTACGTGCCGGTCACCGTGTCGCCGGTGATCTGGCCGTGGTCGGCGGTGGCCTCCAAGGTGGCCTCCGGCATGGTGTTCACCGTGTTGGGCGCGACCAGGTCGTCCACGTACAGGGTGTCCTTGTACGCCTTGTCCTTCACGCCCGTCGAGGCCCACAGGGGGCGCTGCTTGTTGGCGTGCGCCTTGTCGAGGGCGGCCCAGCGCTCCGAGGAGAAGACCTCCTCGTACGCCTGGTAGGCCAGGCGCGCGTTGGCGAGACCGGCCTTGCCGCGGGCGGCCTTGGCCTCGTCGGTGCCGAGCGCGTCGATCCGCTTGTCGATCTCGGTGTCCACGCGGGACACGAAGAAGGACGCCACGGAGTGGATCTTCGAGAGGTCCAGGCCGCGCTCCTTGGCCTTCTCCAGGCCGGCGAGGTAGGCGTCCATGACCTTGCGGTAGCGCTCGAGGGAGAAGATCAGCGTGACGTTGACGCTGATGCCGAGACCGATCGTCTCGGTGATCGCCGGCAGACCCGCCTCGGTGGCCGGGATCTTGATGAGCGTGTTCGGCCGGTCCACCAGCCAGGCGAGCTGCTTGGCCTCGGCGACCGTGGCGCGGGTGTTGTGCGCCAGGCGCGGGTCGACCTCGATGGAGACCCGGCCGTCCTGGCCGTCCGTGGCGTCGAAGACCGGGCGCAGGATGTCGGCGGCGTCCCTCACGTCAGCCGTCGTGATCATGCGGATGGCCTCTTCGACGGTGACCTCACGGGCCGCGAGGTCGGTGAGCTGGGTGTCGTAGCCGTCACCCTGGCTGATCGCCTTCTGGAAGATCGACGGGTTGGTCGTGACGCCCACCACGTGCGACTGGTCGATCAGCTCGGCCAGGTTGCCGGACGTGATCCGCTTGCGCGACAGGTCGTCGAGCCAGATCGCGACGCCTTCGTCGGAGAGGCGCTTGAGTGCGTCTGTCATGAGAATTGCATCTCCTACTAGTTCGTATACCGGCGTCAGCGCTTGGCGGCGTCGAGGGATTCCCGGGCGGCGGCGGCCACGTGCTCGGCGGTGAAGCCGAACTCCTGGAAGAGGACCTTGCCGTCGGCCGAAGCGCCGAAGTGCTCGAGCGAGACGATGCGGCCCGCGTCACCCACGAAGCGGTGCCAGGTCAGACCGATGCCGGCCTCGACCGCGACCCGCGCCCTGACCGACGGCGGCAGCACGCTGTCCTTGTACGCCTGGTCCTGCTCCTCGAACCACTCCACGCACGGCATCGAGACCACACGGGTCGGGATGCCGGCGGCCTGGAGTTCCTCGCGCGCGCCGACGGCGAGCTGGACCTCGGAGCCGGTGCCGATGAGCACGACCTGCGCGTCGCCGCCCTCGGCCTCCACAAGCACGTAACCACCCTTGGCGGCGGCCTCGTTGACCTCGTACGTCGGCACGCCCTGGCGGGTCAGCACGAGGCCGTGCGGGGCCCCCTTGCCGAACACCTTGGTGTAGCGCTTGAGGATCTCGCGCCAGGCGATGGCGGTCTCGTTGGCGTCCGCGGGGCGGACCACGTTGAGGCCGGGGATCGCGCGCAGCGAGGCCAGGTGCTCCACCGGCTGGTGGGTGGGGCCGTCCTCGCCGAGGCCGATCGAGTCGTGCGTCCACACGTACGTCACCGGCAGGTGCATCAGCGCGGAAAGGCGCACCGCGTTGCGCATGTAGTCGGAGAACACCAGGAAGGTGCCGCCGTAGATGCGGGTGTGGCCGTGCAGCGCGATGCCGTTCATCTCCGCGGCCATGGAGTGCTCGCGGATGCCGAAGTGCACGGTGCGGCCGTACGGGTCGGCCTCCGTCAGCGGGTTGCCGGACGGCAGGAACGACGACGTCTTGTCGATGGTCGTGTTGTTCGAGCCCGCGAGGTCGGCGGAGCCGCCCCACAGCTCGGGCATGACCGCGCCGAGCGCCTGGAGCACCTTGCCGGAGGCGGCGCGGGTGGCGACGCCCTTGCCCGTCTCGAAGACCGGGAGGTGCGACTCCCAGCCCTCGGGCAGCTCGCCCGCGTTGATGCGGTCGAACTCGGCGGCGCGCTCGGGGTTGGCGGTGCGCCAGGCGGCGAAGGACTTCTCCCACTCCGCCTTGGCCTCACGGCCGCGGTCCAGGGCCCCGCGGGTGTGCGCGAGGACCTCGTCGGCGACCTCGAAGGACTTCTCCGGGTCGAAGCCGAGAACGCGCTTGGTGGCCGCCACCTCGTCGTCGCCGAGCGCCGAGCCGTGCGCGGCCTCGGTGTTCTGGGCGTTGGGCGCGGGCCAGGCGATGATCGAGCGCATCGCGATGAACGACGGCCGGTCGGTGACCGCCTTGGCGGCCTCGATCGCGTCGTACAGCGCCTCGGGGTCCAGGTCGCCGTCCGGCTTGGGCGCGACGCGCTGGACGTGCCAGCCGTAGGCCTCGTACCGCTTGACGGTGTCCTCGGAGACCGCGGTCTCGGTGTCGCCCTCGATCGAGATGTGGTTGTCGTCCCACAGGAGGATCAGGTTGCCGAGCTTCTGGTGTCCGGCCAGCGAGGACGCCTCGGAGGAGATGCCCTCCTGGAGGCAGCCGTCACCGGCGATGGCGAACACGAAGTGGTCGAACGGGGAGGTGCCGGGGGCGGCCTCCGGGTCGAACAGGCCGCGCTCGTAGCGGGCGGCCATCGCCATGCCCACCGCGTTGGCGACACCCTGGCCCAGCGGGCCGGTGGTCGTCTCGACGCCGGTGGTGTGGCCGTACTCCGGGTGGCCGGGGGTCTTGGAACCCCAGGTGCGGAACGCCTTGAGGTCATCCAGCTCCAGGCCGAAACCGGCCAGGTAGAGCTGGATGTAGAGGGTCAGGGACGAGTGGCCCGCGGAGAGAACGAAGCGGTCGCGTCCGACCCAGTCGGCGTCCGCCGGGTCGTGCCGCATCACCTTCTGGAAGAGGGTGTACGCGGCCGGGGACAGGCTCATCGCCGTACCTGGATGGCCGTTGCCGACCTTCTGTACAGCATCCGCGGCCAGGACGCGGCCGGTGTCTACGGCCCGCTGGTCGAGCTCGGTCCACTCGAGGTCTGTGGTGGTCGGCTTGGTGCTCACCCTGAGTCAGGGCTCCTCTCCACATGTCGTATCCCGGTGACTGAGGGCGCACCGGGCGTTGTCGAGCCTACCCCTGCCCGAACGCTCACTTTTTCGACTGCCTGCACGCTGAGACGGACAGCTCCAGGGTGCCGGGGAGCCATGAAATCCGCCTCCCGGCGAACCACCCCCAACACGACCCCACCCCCGGGGAGGGCGGCGTATGGGCAACGTCTAGAGTGGCGTGGTACGCGCAAGTCTTTACCGGGCCTTCACGTCCGGGAACATCCCGGATCACCGGGGACTTGCTGGGAATTCTCTGTCAGGGGTGTGCGTGACGGCCGTCGAGTCCCGACCCGCAGGGGTCGTCTTGACTCCCAGCCCGGGGGGCCATCGGCCATTCGGGGCCCGCGTCAAGGCCTTTGTGGCGCTGACCAAGCCACGAATCATCGAACTGCTCCTCATCACCACCATTCCGGTGATGTTCCTCGCCGAACAGGGCGTCCCCCCGCTGTGGCTGGTCTTCGCCACCACTCTGGGCGGGTACCTCTCGGCGGGCGGCGCAAACGCCCTGAACATGTACATCGACCGCGACATCGACGCGCTGATGGACCGCACCTCGCAGCGGCCCCTGGTGACCGGCATGGTCTCGCCGCGCGAGTGCCTGGTCTTCGGCATCTCGCTCGCCGTCGTCTCCACGCTGTGGTTCGGGCTGCTCGTCAACTGGCTCTCGGCCGCGCTCTCACTCGGCGCCCTGCTCTTCTACGTCGTCGTGTACACGATGATCCTCAAGCGCCGCACCTCACAGAACATCGTCTGGGGCGGCATCGCGGGCTGCCTGCCGGTGCTCATCGGCTGGTCCTCGGTCACCAACTCGATGTCCTGGGCGCCGGTCATCCTGTTCCTCGTCATGTTCTTCTGGACGCCGCCGCACTACTGGCCGCTGTCCATGAAGGTCAGGGAGGACTACGCGCGGGTCGGCGTGCCGATGCTGCCGGTGGTCGCCTCCAACAAGGTGGTGGCCCGCCAGATCGTGCTCTACAGCTGGGTGATGGTCGCCGTCTCGCTGCTGCTCACCCCGCTCGGCTACACCGGCTGGTTCTACACGGCCGTCGCGCTGGTCTCCGGCGGCTGGTGGCTGTGGGAGGCGCACGCGCTCCAGTCCCGCGCCAAGAACGAGGCGACCGGCACCAAGCTGAAGGAAATGCGGCTCTTCCACTGGTCGATCACGTATGTGTCGCTGCTGTTCGTGGCCGTCGCGGTGGACCCGTTCCTGCGCTGACCGAGCCGTCCGCACGACGTCGAGGGGCCAGTGGCGCAAGCCACTGGCCCCTCTTGTCGCTCCCGGATCTACCCGCTAGTAGCATCGCGGCATGGCAGACACCCAGGTTGACGAGAAGCAGGCCGCGGCGGCCGAACGGCACGCGGCCAAGCTGGCCCGGCGGATCGACTCCTTCGCCAAGGAGCACGGCGGCGCCGAGGGCCAGGTCGCGTACATCGGGCAGAAGGGCGCCCGCATCGTCCTGGTGGGCGAGGACGGCGGCTGGGGCGACCTGGTGGCCCCGAGCCACGCCGTCGCGATGAGCGCCGTCGAGAAGTCCGGGATCACCGTCCACGAGGACTTCGACGGTGAGTTCGCGGCCAAGGTGAAGACCGGCCCCTACGAGTGGTCGCGCATGGCCGGCATCCAGCTCGGCGGTCCGAAGAACGGCTGAGCAGCCCGCGAGCAACACCGATCCGGGGCTCACCCGTTAGGAGGGGTACAAGCGCCTCCATCCCTGGGAGCCCCGGATGATCGACACCCCGAGCCTGGTGGACCAGTACTGCCACGGCGTGCTGCGTACCGAGCTCGGCCTCGGCACCTTCGAGACGGCGCTCGGCCGCACCGGAACCCTGCCCGCGCCCGGCACCACGTTCTTCGACACCCAGACCGGCTTCGCGGTACGCCGCTGGTGCCCACCGCTCCTCGGCCTGGAGCCGCACTGCCCCCCGGCCCGCTATCTGGCCCGCCGCCGCGAGCTCGGCGTGCTGGAGTCGGGCAGGCGGCTGCTCAGGGGCTCCGGGATCTCCACCTATCTGGTCGACACCGGGCTGCCCGGGGACCTCACCGCCCCGCACGAGATCGCCGCGGCCGGCGCCGCCGACGCCCACGAGATCGTGCGTCTGGAACTCCTCGCCGAGCAGGTCGCCGACACCTCCGGGACCGTCGAGTCCTTCCTCGCCAACCTCGCCGAGGCCCTGCACACCGCGGCCTCGTCCGCGGTCGCCTTCGCCTCGGTGAGCGGCGCCCGCGAGGGGCTCGACCCGCGGCCGCCGGGCCCGGGGGAGGTGCGCGGGGCGGCGGGGCGGTGGCTGGACGGCCGGCGCAAGCACGGCCGCCTGCGGGACCCGGTGCTCCTGCGCCACCTGCTGTGGAGCGCCGTCGCGTGCGGGCGGCCGCTCCAGCTCCAGGTGGGGATGGCCGACCCCATGCCGCTCGCCGGATTCGCGGAAGCGACGTGCGGGCTCGGCACCGATCTGGTGCTGCTGCACGGCTATCCGTACCACCGCCAGGCCGCCCATCTCGCCAGCGTCCATCCGCATGTGTACGCGGACGTGGGGCCCGCCCTGGTGCGGACGGGGGCGCGGGCCGCGGCCGTGCTCGCCGAGATCCTGGAGCTGGCCCCCTTCGGGAAGCTGCTCTACTCCAGCGGGGCGCGCGGGCTGCCCGAACTGCATGTGGTGGGCGCGCGGCTGTTCTCGGAGGCGCTCGGCCGGGTGCTCGGCGGCTGGGTGGGCGACGGCGCCTGGTCGCGCGGCGACGCGCAGCGGGTCGCCGGGATGATCGCGGCGGGCAACGCCCGCCGCGTCTACGGCCTGTCAGGCGTGGCTGAGGGCTGAGCCCGTCCGCTCCGGGACCTCGACCGGGGCCTGCGGACGCTCGCGCAGCGCGAGCAGGACGCGCAGCACGGCGATCCACACCAGGCACGAGCCGAGCATGTGCAGAGCGACCAGGACCTCGGGCGTCTTCAGGAAGTACTGGACGTAACCGATCACACCCTGACCCATCAGGACCAGGAACAGGTCACGGGCGCGGTGGCGCGGGCCCGGGGGCGCGTCGACGGCCTTCAGGACGAACCAGAGCGCGACGGTGAGCGCCACCACGACCCAGGCGAGATCCGCGTGGAGCTGCGTGATCATCGTCCAGTCCAGCGGGATGCGCGGCACGTCCTTGGAGTCGCCGGGGTGGCGTCCGGTGCCGGTGACGATGGTGCCGACCGCGATGAGCGCCGCCGAGGCACCCACCAGGAGCCAGGTCAGTTGCACAACTGCCTTGCCCACCAAGGGCCTTGGCGCTCCGTCGCCCTCCTGGGTGCGCTGCCAGGTGACCACCGCGACCGCGATGAGGGCGCTGGAGAGCAGGAAGTGGGCGGCCACCGTGTACGGGTTGAGACCGACCAGGACGACGATGCCGCCGAGCACCGCGTTGCCCATGACCACCCAGAACTGCACCCAGCCAAGCCGGGTCAGCGGGCGCCGCCACGGCTTCGCGGAGCGGGCCGCGATGATGGCCCAGCCGACCGCGGCGCACAGCACGTACGTCAGCATGCGGTTGGTGAACTCGATGACACCGCGAAAGCCCATCTCGCTGGTGACGGTCAGGCTGTCGCTGGTGCACTTGGGCCAGGTGGGGCAGCCGAGCCCGGAGCCGGTGAGCCGGACGGCTCCTCCGGTCACCACGATGGCCACGGACATGACGAGGGCGATGAGGGCCGCGCGCCGCACGACCGTGGGGGAGGCGGTCCACCGCTGCGCGATGTAGAGGAGCGGATTGCGCGCCGCCGCGGTCACATCGGCTCGGGTCACTTTCGGCATGCGGCCTATCGTAGGCGCCCGATTGTGCATGTTTTCACGAGGGGGGCCCGCCGTACCCGGACGGGAGGAAAGTCACCCCCGCGTCACCCCGGCCTTACCCCGGCCGCCGCCTCCGCCACCGCCCCCGGCTCACTCCCAGCGGAAGAAGCGCGCGGCCGCGCCGAGGCCCAGGACCGCCCACACCGCGAGGATCCCGAGGTCCGACCAGGGCATCGAGGCGCCGTCCCGGAGCACCGTGCGCAGCCCGTCGGACAGGGCCGAGATGGGGAGCGCCTCCAGCACCGACCGCACACCGCCGGGGAACTTGTCCATCGGCACGATGACCCCGCCCGCCACGAGCAGCAGCAGGAACACCAGGTTGGCCGCGGCCAGCGTCGCCTCGGCCTTCAGGGTGCCGGCCATGAGCAGCCCGAGCCCGGAGAAGGCGGCGGTGCCGAGGACCAGCAGGAGCAGCACCGCGAGCGGGTTGCCGTGCGGGGACCAGCCGAGCGCGAGGGCGATCACGGTGAGCAGGACGACCTGGAGCACCTCGGTGACGAGCACGGCGAGGGTCTTGGAGGTCATCAGCGCCCAGCGGGGCAGCGGCGAGGCGCCGAGCCGCTTGAGCACCCCGTACCGCCGCTCGAAGCCCGTCGCGATGGCCTGGCCGGTGAAGGCGGTCGACATCACGGCGAGCGCGAGGACGCCGGGGGCCAGGAAGTCGACGGACTTGCCGGCGCCCGTGTCGATGATGTCGACGGTCGAGAACAGCACGAGCAGCAGGCTCGGGATGATCACGGTGAGCAGCAGCTGCTCGCCGTTGCGCAGCAGCATCCGCGTCTCCAGGGCGGTCTGCGCCCCGATCATCCGCCCGAGCGGTGCCGCGCCCGGCTTCGGCGCGTACGTACCAGCGCTCATGCGCGCAGCTCCTTGCCGGTCAGTTCCAGAAAGACGTCCTCGAGCGTGTGGCGTTCGACCGCGATGCCCTCGGGCATCACGCCGTGCTGGGCGCACCAGGTGGTGACGGTGGCGAGCAGCTGGGGGTCGATGGCGCCGGTGATGCGGTAGGCGCCGGGTGTCAGCTCGGCCGCCGCGGTGCCGTCCGGCAGCGCCTTGAGGAGCGCGCCGAGGTCGAGGCCGGGGCGGCCGGTGAAGCGCAGCGTGTTCTCGGCGCCGCCCCGGCAGAGCTGCTCGGGGGAGCCCTGGGCGACGACCTTGCCGAGGTCGACGATGGCCACGTCGTCCGCGAGGGCCTCGGCCTCGTCCATGAAGTGCGTGGTGAGGACCACCGAGACGCCGTCGGAGCGCAGTTCGCGCACCAGGTCCCAGGTGGCGCGGCGGGCCTGCGGGTCCAGCCCGGCGGTCGGCTCGTCGAGGAAGACCAGTTCGGGCCGGCCGACGACGGCCATGGCGAGCGCGAGGCGCTGCTGCTGACCGCCGGAGAGCCGGCGGTAGGTGGTGCGTCCGCAACTGCCGAGGCCCAGGCGCTCGATGAGCGCGTCCACGTCCAGCGGGTGGGCGTGCAGCTTCGCCATGTGGCGGAGCATCTCCTCGGCGCGGGCGCCGGAGTAGACGCCGCCGGACTGGAGCATCACGCCGATCCGCGGTTTGAGCCGCTCGGCGTCGGCGACCGGGTCGAGACCGAGGACGCGGACGGTGCCCGCGTCGGGCCTGCGGTAGCCCTCGCACGTTTCGATGGTGGTGGTCTTGCCGGCGCCGTTGGGGCCGAGGACGGCGGTCACGGTGCCCGCGCCGACCGTGAGGTCGAGGCCGTCCACCGCGGTCTTGGGCCCGTACCGCTTGACCAGGCCGGTGATCTCGACGACGGGGTGCGACCCGCGGGGTCTCCCTGAGGGGTGGCGGCCGGGAGACGGAAGGGCGGGCTCGCTGTTCATGGACGCCAAGTCTAGGCGGGGCCCGCCACCCCTCCGGAGCGGGGCCCGGGGCCCGATCGGCCCCGCGTGTCGGCACGAAATCCAGGGCCCGCGACGAGCCCCTGGCGCCCCTGGCCGGGGGATGCCGGGCGGAGGTGTGCGAGGAGCGTCCGGGCGATCGTGGCTCTGTCGGCCCGGACCGGGCGCTCTGCGGCCATGCGCACACAAAGGCCCGGTCACAGGGGGTGCGGATCGGCCGAAGAAGGGGCGGGAGGGGCGCGCGGGCGGCCGCCGCACCGCCCCGGAAGTGATCGATCAAAGATCGTTTCCGCAGGTCAGTTTAGGTATGCCTAAGTGATGCAGCGCACCGCCGGTGATCCCGAGGTGGGTTGTCAGCTTCTGAGGAATTACGCAACAATGGCGTTGTGAAAAACATCGGCGAGGCTCCCCAGGAGGAACTCGCGACCGGTGAGCGGTCCACCCGCAACCGGGTCGCGCGCTCCATCCTGGACCACGGTCCCTCGACCGCCCAGGACCTGGCCAACCGCCTCGGTCTCACCCAGGCCGCCGTGCGCCGCCACCTCGACGCGCTGGTGGCCGACGAGGTCGTCGTCCCGCGTGAACAGCGCGTCTACGGCGCGCGGACCCGAGGCCGTCCGGCCAAGGTCTTCGCGCTCACCGACTGCGGCCGGGACGCCTTCGAGCAGGCCTACGACAAGCTCGCCGTCGACGCCCTGGACTGGATCGAGCGGTCGGCGGGCGGCGGCGCGGCCGGCGAGGAGGCCGTGGCGGCGTTCGCGCGGGCCCGCGTCGAGGCTCAAGCCGGGGCGTACAGGGACGCGATCGAGGCCGTACAGCCTGAAGAGCGGACCCAGGCCCTGGCCAGGGCCTTGAGTGCCGACGGGTACGCTGCTACGGCGCGCAGCGCGCCCCTTCCCCAGCGGGGTGAGCAGCTGTGCCAGCACCACTGCCCGGTCGCCCACGCCGCCGAGCGGTACCCGCAGCTGTGCGAGGCGGAGACGGAGTTCTTCTCCCGCCTCCTGGGAACGCATGTGCAGCGCCTGGCCACGATCGCCCACGGCGACGGCGTCTGCACCACGTTCATCCCGCACGGCGCGCCACCACGGACCACACACCAGCAAGCATCCGCAAGCACGGCCGGGAGGAACCCCGCATGACGCTCCCCACGGAGACTGCCCACCCTGAGCTCGATGGCCTGGGCACGTACGAATACGGCTGGGCCGACTCCGACGCGGCCGGCGCCGCTGCCAAGCGCGGTCTGAACGAGGACGTCGTACGCGACATCTCCTCGAAGAAGAACGAGCCCGAGTGGATGCTGAAGCTGCGCCTCAAGGGCCTGCGGCTGTTCGACAAGAAGCCCATGCCGAACTGGGGCTCCGACCTCTCCGGCATCGACTTCGACAACATCAAGTACTTCGTGCGCTCGACGGAGAAGCAGGCGGCGTCCTGGGAGGACCTGCCCGCCGACATCAAGAACACGTACGACAAGCTCGGCATCCCCGAGGCGGAGAAGCAGCGCCTGGTGGCCGGTGTCGCGGCCCAGTACGAGTCCGAGGTCGTCTACCACCAGATCCGCGAGGACCTGGAGGAGCAGGGCGTCATCTTCCTCGACACCGACACCGCCCTGAAGGAGCACCCCGAGCTCTTCCAGGAGTACTTCGGCACCGTCATCCCGGTCGGCGACAACAAGTTCGCGTCGCTGAACACGGCGGTGTGGTCCGGCGGCTCGTTCATCTACGTGCCCAAGGGTGTCCACGTCGACATCCCGCTCCAGGCCTACTTCCGCATCAACACGGAGAACATGGGCCAGTTCGAGCGGACGCTGATCATCGTCGACGAGGACGCCTACGTCCACTACGTCGAGGGCTGCACCGCCCCGATCTACTCCTCCGACTCGCTGCACAGCGCCGTCGTGGAGATCATCGTCAAGAAGGGCGGCCGCTGCCGCTACACGACGATCCAGAACTGGTCGAACAACGTCTACAACCTGGTCACCAAGCGCGCCGTGGCGTACGAGGGCGCGACCATGGAGTGGATCGACGGCAACATCGGTTCCAAGGTCACCATGAAGTATCCGGCCGTCTACCTGATGGGCGAGCACGCCAAGGGCGAGACGCTCTCCATCGCCTTCGCGGGCGAGGGCCAGCACCAGGACGCCGGCTCCAAGATGGTCCACATGGCGCCGAACACCTCCTCCAACATCGTCTCCAAGTCGGTGGCGCGAGGCGGCGGCCGCACCTCCTACCGAGGCCTCGTCGAGATCGGTGAGGGCGCCCACGGCTCCAAGTCGAACGTGCTCTGCGACGCCCTGCTCGTCGACACCATCTCCCGCTCGGACACCTACCCGTACGTCGACGTCCGCGAGGACGACGTCTCCATGGGCCACGAGGCGACCGTCTCCAAGGTCTCCGAGGACCAGCTCTTCTACCTGATGAGCCGCGGTCTGACCGAGTTCGAGGCGATGGCGATGATCGTGCGCGGCTTCGTCGAGCCGATCGCCAAGGAGCTCCCCATGGAGTACGCCCTGGAGCTCAACCGGCTGATCGAGCTGCAGATGGAGGGCTCGGTCGGATAACGACCGTTCCCCGTCCGGCAGTTGAGCAGATTCTGATCTAGGAAGAGAGCACTACGACAGCCATGGCTGAGGCAAACATCCCGGTGGGCTCCACCACCGCCGGATCCATCGCGGTGGCCGCCGAGTCGACCGTCGCCACCCGCATGAGCGCGCCCCCGTCCTTCGACGTCGCGGACTTCCCGGTCCCGCACGGCCGCGAGGAGGAGTGGCGGTTCACGCCGCTGGAGCGGCTGCGCGGGCTGCACGACGGCACCGCCGTCGCGACCGGCGACGGTGTCAAGGTCGCCGTCGAGGCGCCCGAGGGCGTGACCGTCGAGACGGTCGGGCGCGACGACGCCCGGATCGGCAGGGCCGGCACGCCGGTGGACCGTGTCGCGGCCCAGGCGTACTCGTCCTTCGAGAAGGCCTCCGTCGTGTCCGTTCCCAAGGACACCGTGCTCACCGAGCCGATCCGGATCGCCGTGCACGGCGAGGGCGGCGTGGCCTACGGCCACCAGGTGATCGAGCTCGGTGCCTTCGCCGAGGCCGTCGTGGTCATCGACCACACCGGCGACGCGGTGCTCGGTGCCAACGTCGACTACCTCCTGGGCGACGGCGCCAAGCTGACCGTCGTCTCCGTCCAGGACTGGGACGACAAGGCCGTCCACGTGGCCCAGCACAACGCGCTGATCGGCCGCGACGCCACCTTCAAGTCGTTCGTGGTCACCTTCGGCGGCGACCTGGTGCGGCTGCACCCGAGGGTCGCCTACGCGGGCACCGGTGGCGAGGCCGAGCTCTTCGGGCTGTACTTCACCGACCACGGCCAGCACCAGGAGCACCGCCTCCTGGTCGACCACAACACCCCGCACTGCAAGTCCAACGCCGTGTACAAGGGCGCCCTCCAGGGTGAGGACGCGCACGCGGTGTGGATCGGTGACGTGCTCATCCAGGCCGCGGCCGAGGGCACGGACACCTACGAGATGAACCGCAACCTGGTTCTGACCGACGGCGCCCGCGTCGACTCGGTGCCGAACCTGGAGATCGAGACCGGCGAGATCGCCGGCGCCGGTCACGCGTCGGCCACCGGCCGCTTCGACGACGAGCAGCTCTTCTACCTGATGTCCCGCGGCATCCCGCCGATGGAGGCCCGCCGCCTGGTCGTCCGCGGCTTCTTCGCGGAGCTCGTCCAGCAGATCGGTCTGCCGGACGTCGAGGCGCGCCTGCTCGCGAAGATCGAGACGGAGCTGGAGGCTTCCGTCTGATGGCCTTCGTCAAAGCCTGTGCGCTGAGCGAGCTGGAGAGCGACACCCCCAAGCGGGTGGAGATCGACGGCACGCCGGTGTCCCTCGTCCACACCGAGGGCGAGGTGTTCGCGATCAACGACATCTGCTCGCACGCGAACGTGTCGCTGTCGGAGGGCGAGGTCGAGGACTGCGCCATCGAGTGCTGGCTGCACGGCTCAAGCTTCGACCTCCGCACCGGCAAGCCGTCCGGCCTTCCCGCGACGCGCCCCGTCCCCGTATACCCCGTCAAGATCGAAGGGGACGATGTGCTCGTCTCCGTCACCCAGGAGTCCTGAGTTCCCCATGGCAACGCTTGAAATCCGCGACCTGCACGTCTCCGTCGAGGCCGAGAACGGCCCCCGCGAGATCCTCAAGGGCGTCGACCTGACCGTGAAGCAGGGCGAGACCCACGCCATCATGGGCCCCAACGGCTCCGGCAAGTCGACCCTGGCGTACTCGCTGGCCGGGCACCCCAAGTACACGATCACCAGCGGCACCGTCACGCTCGACGGCGAGGACGTCCTGGAGATGTCCGTCGACGAGCGCGCCCGCGCCGGCCTCTTCCTCGCCATGCAGTACCCGGTCGAGGTCCCCGGCGTCTCGGTCTCCAACTTCCTGCGCACCTCGGCCACCGCGATCCGCGGCGAGGCCCCCAAGCTGCGTACCTGGGTGAAGGAGGTCAAGTCCGCGATGGAGCAGCTCCAGATGGACCCGGCCTTCGCCGAGCGCAACGTCAACGAGGGCTTCTCCGGCGGTGAGAAGAAGCGCCACGAGATCCTCCAGCTCGAACTCCTCAAGCCGAAGATCGCGATCCTCGACGAGACCGACTCCGGCCTCGATGTCGACGCGCTGCGCCAGGTCTCCGAGGGCATCAACCGCGTCCGTGAGAACGGCGAGGTCGGCACCCTCCTGGTGACCCACTACACCCGCATCCTGCGCTACGTGAAGCCCGACTACGTCCACGTCTTCGCGGGCGGCCGCATCGTCGAGTCCGGCGGCGCCGAGCTCGCCGACAAGCTCGAGTCCGAGGGCTACGAGTCGTACACGAAGGGCGGCGCTGACCTGTGAGCGACGCGCGCGAGGCCACCGGCCCGCGGATGAGCTGCGAGCCGCAGACGCGCCTCGCGGGCGGAGAAGCGAACGAAAGGAGCAGGGCGTGACACAGCTGCCGGGCCTCCTCACGCAGTCCGCTCTCCTGGACGAGGCGATCCGCAAGGACTTCCCCTTGCTGGACCGTGTGGTCCACGACGGGAAGAAGATCGTCTACCTCGACTCCGCCGCGACCTCGCAGAAGCCGCGCCAGGTGCTCGACGCGCTCAACGAGTACTACGAGCAGCACAACGCCAACGTGCACCGCGGCGTGTACCTGGTCGCCGAGGAGGCCACGGCGCTGTACGAGGGCGCCCGTGACAAGGTCGCCCGGTTCATCAACGCGCCGAGCCGCGACGAGGTCATCTTCACCAAGAACGCCTCGGAGTCGCTCAACCTCGTTGCCAACATGCTGGGTTGGGCCGACGAGCCCTACCGCGTGGACAGCGAGACCGAGATCGTCATCACGGAGATGGAGCACCACTCCAACATCGTGCCGTGGCAGCTGCTCGCGCAGCGCACCGGCGCGAAGCTGCGGTGGTTCGGCCTCACCGACGACGGCCGGCTCGACCTGTCGAACATCGAAGAGATCATCACCGAGAAGACGAAGATCGTCTCCTTCACGCTGGTCTCCAACCTGCTCGGCACCCACAACCCGGTCGACGCGATCATTCGCCGCGCACAGCAGGTCGGCGCGCTGGTCTGCATCGACGCCTCGCAGGCCGCCCCGCACATGCCGCTGGACGTGCAGGCGCTCCAGGCCGACTTCGTGGCCTTCACCGGCCACAAGATGTGCGGCCCGACCGGCATCGGCGTCCTGTGGGGCCGCCAGGAGCTCCTGGAGGACCTGCCGCCGTTCCTCGGTGGCGGCGAGATGATCGAGACGGTCTCGATGCACTCCTCCACCTACGCTCCGGCGCCGCACAAGTTCGAGGCGGGCACGCCCCCGATCGCGCAGGCCGTGGGACTGGGCGCGGCCGTGGACTACCTGTCGGCGATCGGCATGGACAAGATCGCCGCGCATGAGCACGCGATCACCGAGTACGCGGTCAAGCGCCTCCTCGAGGTGCCCGACCTGCGGATCATCGGCCCCACCACGGCCGAGGACCGCGGCGCGGCGATCTCCTTCACGCTCGGCGACATCCACCCGCACGACGTGGGCCAGGTCCTCGACGAGGAGGGCATCGCCGTCCGCGTCGGCCACCACTGCGCGCGCCCGGTGTGCCTGCGCTACGGAATTCCCGCGACCACGCGAGCGTCTTTCTATCTGTACTCCACGCCCGCCGAGGTCGACGCCCTGGTGGACGGCCTGGAGCACGTACGAAACTTCTTCGGCTAGGGGTTACCGACGTGAAGCTTGATTCGATGTACCAGGACGTCATCCTGGACCACTACAAGCACCCGCACGGCCGGGGCTTGCGGGACGGTGACGCCGAGGTGCACCACGTGAACCCGACGTGCGGCGACGAGATCACGCTGCGCGTGAAGTACGAGGGTTCGCGCATCGAGGACGTCTCGTACGAGGGCCAGGGCTGCTCGATCAGCCAGGCCAGCGCCTCGGTCCTCAACGACCTGCTGGTCGGCAAGGAGCTGGCGGACGCGCAGCGCA
The DNA here is from genome assembly GCF_025399895.1 of Streptomyces sp. ASQP_92. GTDB lineage: Bacteria > Actinomycetota > Actinomycetes > Streptomycetales > Streptomycetaceae > Streptomyces. The sequence continues at coordinate 1,251,202 of NZ_JAODUA010000001.1, forward strand.
TCCAGGAGACCTTCCTGGAGCTGATGCAGTCCAAGGGCCAGCTGGAGCCGGACGACGCGATGGAGGAGGTCCTCGAGGACGCGGTGGCCTTCGCCGGCGTCTCCAAGTACCCGGCCCGCGTGAAGTGTGCTCTGCTGAGCTGGATGGCGTGGAAGGACGCGACGGCCCAGGCTCTGGGAGACGTCGCCGAAAGGAAGACGGCATGACCGAGAACGCACAGGCGGCGATCAAGCCGGCGACCGAAGAAGAGATCCGCGAGGCGCTGTACGACGTCGTCGACCCCGAACTGGGCATCGACGTCGTCAACCTCGGCCTCATCTACGGCATCCACATCGACGACTCCAACGTCGTCACGCTGGACATGACCCTGACGTCGGCGGCCTGCCCGCTGACCGATGTGATCGAGGACCAGGCGAAGTCCGCGACCGACGGCATCGCCAGCGAGCTGAAGATCAACTGGGTCTGGATGCCGCCGTGGGGCCCGGACAAGATCACGGACGACGGCCGCGAGCAGCTGCGCGCGCTGGGGTTCAACGTCTGAGTCCCGCCCACGAGTTGAGGCCCCCGGTACCGCTGGTGCCGGGGGCCTTCGCGTGGCAGGGTGCCGGGAACGGGTTCCGGGCGCCGCGGGCGGGCGGGCTGCTGCTCGGCTGACGTTCGTCCGCTGTACGTATCGCGTACGCCCGCGCGTGGCGGGGTGACCGGAACCTACTCGACGAGATCCCGCCGACGAGAGGCCACCCGTGCCGCATCACCCGCCGCTCCGCCGTACCAGGGCCGTCGCCGCCTCCGGTGTTCTCGCGCTGGCCGCGCTGGGGTGCAACGCCCCGGCGCACGCCGTTAGTTACGGCACCCCGACCATCGCGCTCTCGGCCTCCTACCTGTCCGGGGCCGTGGGCGCCACCGGCGACCCGGTGGTCACCGTGACCGTCGGGCAGAGCGGGGCCGACGCATCGGCGCTCACCGTGGCCGCCTCGGCGAGTTCCACGTCGTCCGTGGCGGGCACGGGGGACGTCCAGATCACGGGAAGCGGCGCCGGCCGGCAGCTGTCCGTGGCCGCGCGCGGGCGCGGCTACACCGACCTCACCGTCAAGGTCACCGGACTCGGCGGCAAGAGCGCCACCAAGACGCTGCACTACGCCGCCTCCGCCGCCGTGCGGGGCGCCGCCGACACCCGTTACCTCACCGGCTCCAGCGACGCCTCGGCCGCCGTGGACGTGGGCGGCGGCTATGCCGTCGTCGCCGACGACGAGTCCAACACGCTCCGCCTGTACGACCGTTCGTCCTCCGGGGCACCCGTGCGGACCTGGGACTTCAGCTCCGCCCTCGGCGTCACCAAGGAGATCGACATCGAGGGCGCGGCCCGCGTCGGCAACACCATCTACTGGACCGGCTCGCTCGGCAACAACAAGGACGGCGCGTACAAGGCGGACCGCAACACCGTCTTCACGACCACCGTCACCGGCTCGGGCGCCTCCACCCAGCTCGCGGTCGGCCGCTCGTACAAGAAGCTGCGGGACGACCTCGTCGCCTGGGACCACGCCAACGGGGACCGCTTCGGCTTCGCATCCGCGACCGCCGACGGCCAGGCGCCCAAGCAGATCGACGGGTTCAACGTGGAGGGACTGGAGTTCGCGCCCGGCTCCACCAGCACCGCCTACATGGGGTTCCGGGCGCCGCTCGCGCCGCCCGTCGACGGCGGCAAGGCGCTGATCGTGCCCGTCACCAACATGGACAAGGTCCTCGCGAGCGGCGCCAAGCCGGTGTTCGGCACCGCCATCCAGCTCGACCTCGGCGGGCTCAGCATCCGCGACATCCGCAAGAACGCCGCCGACCAGTATCTGATCGTGGCCGGCTCCTGGGCCGCGGACGACAACTCCGACCCGTACGCCGTCTACTCCTGGGACGGGCTCGCCCAGCACGCCCCCGTCAAGCGGGCCGACCTGCCGACCAGCGACCCGGGCGGCTGGGAGGCCGTGGTGGCCGTGCCGGACCTCGACCAGCCGGGCGCCAAGGCACAGTTCATCACCGACGACGGCTCGGCCGACCTCTACGGCGACGGCACCGACGCCAAGGACCTCACCCACCCCGAGTGGAAGAAGTCCCGGGCCACGTGGTTCACGCTGAACGGCTGATCCGGGCTACCAGGTGCCCATCGGGCCGGCCGGCTCCTTCGGGATGCCTGCCGCGTCCGCCAGCGCCAGGGCCAGGTCCTCACGGCGTATGCGCTGGTCGATGTAGAGCAGACCGGTGGCGAGCTGGGGCAGCGTGGTCGACACGAACTGGCTGATCACCATGCCGGCCAGATACATCACCACGAAGATGGTGATGGCCAGGGCCACGCTGCCGGTCGAATCGTCGGCCAGCATCAGGGGCATCGTCGCGAACATCCCGCCGTAGGTGAGCGGCAGTTGGACGAAGTAGCCGATCACGCCGCTGATCATGACGACGAGGATCAGGATGCCGAAGGTCCGCCACCAGACGCCCCTGACCAGATGGGCCGAGCGGCGCAGCGCCTCCAGGGGCCGCTGGTTCTCCAGCACCGCGATCGCCGGGGCGAAACCGAAGCGCACCCACAGCCAGGTGCCGACCGGTGTCAGCACGAGGGCGCCCAGGGCGAACAGGAGCAGCGGCAGGGACGACGGGGCATGGTGACGGGAGGCCGACAGGAACATCGCCATCGGCACCACCACCAACAGCAGCGTCATGCCCATCAGGGCCGCGCACTGGACCGCGACCGTGCCGAGCACGGCGGGGAACCTGGACCACGCCCTGCGCCACACGGCGGAGAAGGTGCTGCGGCGGCCCAGGACCGCGTCCTGGAGCACGGCCGGGACGGCCGAGCACAGCAGGGCCATCGCGACGAGCCACATCACCATCGCGAAGATCACGACGGCAGACCCGGCGATCACCACCGGCTGCACGTCGGAGCGCGCCGGGACCACCCGGTAGGTGGAGTTGACGACATGGTCGAGGTGGCGGAGATGGTCGTACACGGCGGCCACGGCGATCGCGGCCGCCCCGCCCATCAGCAGCGCCGCGAGGCCGTACGCCACGACGGCCATCCCGAAGAGCTGCTTCCAGTGGCGGCCCAGGGCCGAGAAGGACCCGCCGAGTATGTCGCCGAGGTTCAGCGGCCTGAGCGGAATCACGCCCGGCTTGGGGGGAGGCGGCATCCAGCCACCGGCCCAGCCCGGCCCCCACCCCGGCGGCGGTCCGGGCGGCCCGCCCTGAAAGCCCGGGCCCCAGCCCGGCGGCGGTCCCGGCGGCCCGCCCTGGCCACCCGGCCCCCACCCCATGTCCTGCGCCACCGCAACCTCGCTCTTCCCGTACGTCTCCGTACGTCCCGTCCCCTGATCGATCGCCTTACCGTAAGCCCGCGCGACCTGCGGGTACGGTCGGGGGGCATGCTCTGTGACCAGGCCGGAACAACGGGAACCCGATGGAGAGCGGGCCGCGCTGGGCCCCGGCGGCGCGGCGCACCGGGCGGGGCTTCAGGCGCCGGCGCGCAGGACCGCCGAGAGCGCGGCCCGCACGCTCGCTTCGATGTCGGTGATCGGATAGAGCGCCTCGATCACCGTGCGGTCCCGGTCGACCACCAGGGTCAGGCGCTTGAGCCGGCTCACCCCCGCTGTGCGGAAGGTGGGCAGGCGCAGCGCCGCCGTCAGATCGAGGCCGGCGTCCGAGAGCAGCGGGAAGCGCAGGGCCTCCTTGTCGGCGAACGCCCGCTGCTCGTCCGGGCGTTGGGTCGACACCCCGCGCACGCTCGCGCCCGCGGCGGTGAACCGGGCGAGCTGGTCGCGGAAGGTGCAGGACTCCAGGGTGCAGCCGCGCGCGCCGGGAATCCCGGCCCAGCCGGGCGGGTAGGACTCGGCGCGGGCGTAGGCGCCGGGGAAGCAGTACAGGACCGTGTACGGCGTCGAGGAAGCCACGGGGTCGGTCAACTCCCCGTCGAAATCCGTCAGTTGAAGCTCCGGCACCCGGGTGCCGACGAGCTCCCGGACCCGCTCGGTCTCGCCCGAGGTCTCGGTCGAGGTGGCCATCGTCTCTCCTTCTCCCAGCACCCAGGTGTCTCCCCAGTCCTGGAGTGCGATCAGTACGGGCAGCAGGGCGCGGCCGCGCGGGGTGAGCCGGTACTCGTGGCGCACCGGGCGCTCCTGGTACGGCTCGCGCATCAGGACCCCGCACTCCACCAGCAGCTTCAGGCGTTCGGCGAGGACCTTGCGGGACATGCCGAGCTCCCGCTGGAGCGCGTCGAACCGGTGCACGCCGCGTGCCGCGTCGCGCACGATCAGCAGGGTCCACCAGTCGCCCACCACGTCCAGGGCCTGGGCGATGGCGCAGTGTTCGTCGTCGAGTCGGGTGCGTTGGGGCATGCGCCCATCCTTTCGCGATCGCACGCGGGCCTGACGCGGGTCCGGTTCGTCGGCGACGCGGCCGGCACTCGACGACCGGTGCCGGTAGTCGGCAGTCGGTGGTCGGTGGTCGGCGGCTGTCATCTGTCAGCTGCCAGCCGTCAGTTGTCAGCAGTCAGCAGCCAGCGTCCGCTGTCCGCCGATGCCCGAGCCGCTGACAGCGGGCGTCGGTTGACCTGCCGAAAACATGCTGCCATAGTCCGTTCCCATAAGGAACTCACCTGGAACCTGTGCGGGTGGACCCGCTCGGAGGGACCCGGGCGGGTCCAGCGGCCCGGGTCCGAGCTCGGGGGGCGGGGCGGAGTGAAGACACTGCGCGCGGTGCCGAAGACGGTCCAACTGCTGTGCTGCGGAATCTTCTTCAACGCGATCGTCAGCTTCACCTTCATCTATCTCTTCGTCTGGCTGACGGGCCCACGCGGACTCACCCCCGCCCAGGCCGGATTGATCAGCGGCATCGGCGGCCTCGGCCTGGTGGCCGGAAACTTCACCGGCGGATGGTTCGGCGACCACTACGGACATCGCCGAGCCCTGCTCGCGGGTGCCGCCGTCAGCGGCAGCGTCCTGTCCGTCATCGCCCTGCTCCCGGTCGCCGCCCTCTTCGTGGCGCTGCCACTGGCCCAGTACGCGTCCGGTGTGGTCAGATCCGCGAGCGCCGCGCTCGTCGCGGTCGGCGTCGCCAAGGGCAGCCGCCGCCAGGGCTTCGCGGTCATGCGCTTCGCCAGCAATGCCGGGTTCACCGTCGGGCCGCCGCTCGGCGCCCTGGTCGCGGCCCGCTTCTCCTACGGCTGGCTCTTCGTCGCCGACGGCATCGGCACGCTGCTCTTCGCGCTGTACGCCTCGCGGGTGCTGCCCGGCCACGGCGCCGTCCGGTCGCCCGGGCCGCGTGCCGCGTCCGCGCCCGGCCTGCTCGGAGAGCTGAGGGCGCGGCCCGCCGTGCTCGTCCTGCTCGCCGCGATCGTCTGCGTCGACCTCGTCTACCGCCAGCAGTACTCCACCCTGCCCGTCTTCCTCGGCGACCACGGTCTCGACGCCCGGGTGTACGGCTGGCTCATCGCCATCAACGGCGGCATCATCCTGTGCCTCGAACTCCCCGCCGCGCACGCCCTGCGCCGCCGCGCCCCGCTCCCGGTGATCGGCTCGGGACTGCTCCTGGTCGGACTCGGTTACGCCGCACTCGTCCCCAGCGCCTCGCTCGGCGCGGCCGTGGCCCTGATGGTGCTGCTCACCCTCGGCGAGATCCTCTACAAGACCACCGCCACCGCGTACGTCGCCGACCAGGCGCCCGCCCATGCCCAGGGCCGGTTCCAGAGCCTGTACGCGGGCGCCTCCATCAGCGGACAGGCGCTGGCCCCGCCGCTGGGCGGCGCCCTGTACGCCTGGGCACCCGGACTGCTGTGGCCCCTGTGCGCGCTGCTGGCCGCGCTCGCGGGCCTGGCCGTGCTGGGGGCACGGCGGCTGCCCGGGCGGCCGGGCGGGGCGGACACGGGACCGTCACTTGAGACCGGTTCGCCCCGGCGGGCCGTGGCCGGTTAGGTTTTGGGTCATGACCGACACGACTACCGCTACGACCGGCGCCGCGGCCGCCGGACTCGCCACCATCGCCGCCGACGGCACCATCCTGGACACCTGGTTCCCCGCCCCCGAGCTCGTGACCGTGGCCGAGCCCGGCCCGGCCGGCACCGAGCGCCTCTCCGCCGAGCGCGCCGCCGAACTGCTCGGCGCGGGTGCGCTGAAGGCCGTCGGCGCCGACGAGCGCCGCGGGGTCGAGGTCGTCGCCGTCCGCACGGTCATCGCCTCGCTCGACGACAAGCCGCTGGACGCGCACGACGCCTACCTGCGGCTGCACCTCCTCTCGCACCGGCTCGTCAAGCCGCACGGCCAGAACCTCGACGGACTCTTCGGGCTGCTCGCCAACGTCGCCTGGACCTCGCTCGGCCCGGTCGCCGTGGACGACGTCGAGACCGTCCGCCTCAACGCCCGCGCCGAAGGGCTGCACCTCCAGGTGACGTCCATCGACAAGTTCCCGCGCATGACGGACTACGTCGCCCCGAAGGGCGTACGCATCGCCGACGCCGACCGGGTGCGCCTCGGGGCCCACCTCGCCGAGGGCACGACCGTCATGCACGAAGGCTTCGTCAACTTCAACGCCGGCACGCTCGGCACGTCCATGGTCGAGGGGCGCATCTCGGCCGGCGTCGTCGTGGGTGACGGCTCCGACATCGGCGGCGGCGCGTCCACGATGGGCACGCTCTCGGGCGGCGGCAACGTCCGCATCGTCATCGGGGAGCGGTGCCTGGTGGGGGCCGAGGCGGGCGTCGGGATCGCGCTCGGCGACGAGTGCGTCGTCGAGGCGGGGCTGTACGTCACGGCCGGTACGCGCGTGACGATGCCGGACGGGCAGATCGTCAAGGCGCGGGAGCTGTCGGGGGCGTCCAACATTCTGTTCCGGCGGAACTCCGTGACGGGGGCGGTCGAGGCGCGGCCCAACAACGCGGTGTGGGGCGGGCTGAACGAGGTGCTGCACGCGCACAACTAGCCGGAGCCGCCCGGCAGTCGGCGTCACCGGGGGCCACCCCCGGACCCCTGCCGGGCCCCACCCCGGGCTGCCCCCCTGGGGGCTCCGCCCCCAGCCCCCCCATGGGGTTTGCCCACCCACCCGCCCGTGACGGGCATGAAAAGGCCGGGCTCCAGGGGCTCCGCCCCTACCCCCGCCGGGGCTCCGCCCCCTGGACCCCCGTGGGGTTTGCCCACCCACCCGCCCGTGACGGGCATGAAAAGGCCGGACCCCAGGGGCTCCGCCCCTACCCCCGCCGGGGGCTCTGCCCCCTGGACCCCCGTCCGCCCTCCGCAAGGACGAACCCGCCGAGCTTCCCACCTCCCCCCAGTCGGCCGCCCTTAAGGGGCGCGGGGAACTGCGCGACCAGCCACGCGCGGGGCGCGGCCGAAAGCGGGTCAGGGGCGCGGGGAACTGCGCAAACACCCGGCACGGCCCGCAGGCCAACGGCGGCCCAGGGGCGCGGGGAACTGCGCGAGTACCCGGCACGGCCTGCGGGCGAAGGGGGTCAGGGGCGCGGGGAACTGCGCAAACACCCGGCACGGCCCGCAGGCCAACGGCGGCCCAGGGGCGCGGGGAACTGCGCGAGTACCCGGCACGGCCTGCGGGCGAAGCGGGTCAGGGGCGCGGGGAACTGCGCAAACGTCCCGCACCCGCCGCCGCCCCCGCGAGCACCCCCTCCCGCGCCACCCCCAGCCGCACCACCTCCGCCGGGGACGCCGGCAGAAGCGGCCCCCGGACCGGAAGGCCCAGCAGTGCCTTCGCCGTGACCGCGCCCGGCAGGCCCGACGCCATCATCAACTCCACCAGCGGCAGGGCCAGTTGGTTGAGGCGAGCCGCCTCCGCGGGTGCGGCCGCGTCGTACGCGTCCAGTACCGCCCGCATCGCCCGTGGCGCCACATTGGCCACCGTGCTCACATAGCCCGCGCCCCCCACCGCGTACAGCGGAAGGTTCAGCTCCTCGCACCCCGAGTAGTACGCCAGCGACGTACGGCCGATCACCTTGGTCGAGCCGAGCAGGTCGTACGCGCAGTCCTTCACCGCCACGATCCGCTCGTGCTCCGCGAGCCGCAGCACCGTGTCGACCTCGATGCGGGTGCCCGTGCGGCCCGGGATGTCGTACAGCATCACCGGCAGCGCCGTGGCGTCGGCCACCGTGCGGAAGTGGGCCTCCACCGCGTCCTGCGGCGGCCGGCTGTAGTACGGGGTCACGACCAACAGGCCGTCCGCGCCCGCCCGTTCGGCCGCGCGGGCCAGCGCGACGGTGTGGGCGGTCGACGCGCTGCCCACGCCCGCCACGACCGCGGCCCGGTCGCCGACCGCCTCCGCCACGGCCCGTACCAGCGCCGTCTTCTCCTCGTCGGACGTCGTCGGCGACTCCCCGGTCGTTCCGTTCAGGACCAGGCCGTCGCAGCCGTTGTCGACCAGGTGTTCCGCCAGCTCCCGCGCGGCCGGGAGGTCGAGCTCGTACGACGCGGTGAAGGGTGTGACCATCGCGCACAGCGCCCGCCCGAACGGGCGGGGCGGGCCAAGAGGGCGAGGGGGGTGGCAAAGGTGGGGCGGTGGTGTTGTGGTCGTCATGGGGCAGTTTTGCCCTGTCCCACGGTTAACGTCTACTTAGAGTTGGTGGGGGGTGGGGTTAGCTCTACTGAAGGGTGGCGGGCGGCCCTCGCCATCCGCCCCGTCACCACAGATTCCGCTTCGACCACGTCGGATCCCCCGCGTACGGGTGGAAGGAATCCAGGTTGTCCTTCGCCGGGTGCCTGCGGCCCGCCGGGCCCGCCGCGAAGGCGCGCAGCAGGTTCTCCGTGACCTTCGACGTGAACGTCGCCGTCGTCGCGTCGATGCCGTGGCCGCCCGCCCCGACCGTCGACTGCACCCACCGCATCGTCCCCGTGTTGAAGACGCCCGCCCCCGAACTCGCCGTGTAGTAGGCGGAGTTGGCGAAGGAGTGGACCCCTCGGCAGGTCAGGGGGGAGTGGGATATCACCTCCATGGGGCGCGGTGTCGTCTCCGTGCCGTTCGCCCGGTCGTACTCCGTGCCCACCAGGCCGGGGAACTTCGCGCCCTGGGTGACGCCCGTCCCCTCGAACAGCCAGTGGCCGGGGGAGGTGACCACATAGTCGGCGGTGGTCGGGTTCGACTCGTACACCGTGCCGGTCAGGGAGTTCTCCGGCTGGGCGTGCGGGGGCTCGCGGAAGTTGGTGGTGGGGGGCTCGCCCTCGCGGCGGCCCGGGTCCTTGGGCCAGTCGTTCTTGTAGCAGACGATCAGTCGGTGGTCGCCGAGCGGGGTGTTCTCGAGGCGTATGCGGCGGAAGCAGGCGTTCGCGCCGAGGAAGGCTATGTTCGTGCCCCGGTCGCGTACGGCCGTGACCCGGTCGCGCATCGCCTGCGTCCAGTACTCGTCATGTCCCAGTGACAGCACGACAGTTGACCCGTCCAGCAGGTGCGGGTCGCGGTCGATGTCCATGTTGGTCACATAGGCGGGGTCGAGGCCCAGCTTCTCCGCCAGCGCCACGACCGGCTGCTCATAGGTGAGGAACAGGCCGTCGCCGTCCCGGTGGTAGGGCCGGTCGCAGCTCACCGCGCGCGAGCGGTCCCCGTCGTCGCCGCTCGGGCCGTTGTAGAGGCTGTGGCCGCCCCATTCGTTGTACGCCTGCCAGGTCGCGACCGCGTTGACGATCACCACCCGGCCGCGGGTGGTGGCCGACCTGACGGTGACCGGAACGTAGCGCTGGCCGCCGCTGTCGGCGGTGAGGCGGATCAGGTAGGCGCCTTCTGGCCAGGCCCCGGTGGTGATCTCGGGGCCGGGCGACCAGTGGGCCGCCGTGACCGTGTACGTGCCCGGCTCGACCTTCGCGGCGGGTTGCCGGACACCTGTCAGCGGCCCCGACTCCCACACCTTGCGGGCGAGTGCGCCCCCGTACCAGCCCATCCGGAACGCCTCGGCGCGGTAAGTCTTCGCGGTGGTGTGCACATGGAGGCGGAAGGAGTCGCCGGGCGCCACGCTCGTACGGTCCGCGTAGCCCTCGACCTCGTGCTCGGCGCCGCGCCCGGTGAGCCGCCAACGCGCGTCGCCCGGGCGGTCGTTCTCCCGCGCGGGCGCCTTCGGGGCGGAGGAGTGCGGGGCGGCGTCCTTGCCGTCCCGGCCGCCGCCGGACGCGCAGCCCGCCGCTCCCGCCGCGGCGGCCGCGCCGGCCGCCCCGAGGAAGGTCCTGCGACTGAATGCCGCGCGGTCCATCGCACAACTCCGCTCTGCCGTTCGGTCCCCGAGGGATCCAGTGTGCGCGAGCCGTACCCGGCCGTGGCATGATCGGCCGCGGGCGCGGCTGAAAACCGCGATTGAGGGAACAGCAGTATGAGCGAAGCACGTGTCGCACTGATCACCGGCTCCTCCTCGGGCATCGGCGCCGCCACCGCCCGCCGGCTCGCCGCGTCCGGCGTCCGTGTCGTGATCAACTCCCGGTCGCCCGAGGCGGGTGAGAAACTCGCCGCCGAACTGCCCGGCGCCCGCTACCTCCAGGCGGACGTCGCGGTGGACGGCGAGGCCGAGCGGCTGGTCCAGGGCGTCATCGACGCCTTCGGGCGGCTCGACATCCTGGTCAACAGCGCCGGCACCACCCGGTTCATCCCGCACGACGACCTCGCGGCCGCGAGCCCCGAGGTCTGGCGGGACATCTTCGACGTCAACGTCCTCGGCGTCTGGCAGACCATCACCGCCGCCGCCCCGCATCTGAAGGCGAGCGGCGCGGGCGCCGTCGTCACCGTGTCCTCGCAGGCGGGCGTCCGGCCGAACGGCAGCTCCATCCCCTACGCCGTCTCCAAGGCGGCGGTGAACCACCTGACGCGGCTGCTCGCCAAGACGCTCGGCCCCGAGGTCCGCGTCAACGCGGTGGCGCCCGGCTTCATCGAGACCCCCTGGTACGAAGGCGTCGACGGCTTCGCGGACACCAAGCGGCACGTGGAGAACGCGGTGCCGCTGCGCCGTACCGGAAGCGCGGACGACGTGGCCGACGCCGTCGTCCACCTCGTCGACGCCCCGTACATCACGGGCGAGGTCCTGTTCGTGGACGGCGGCGGCCATCTCGTGTGAGCCTCCGGCCCGCGCGAGTTCGGGCCGGCCCGGGCAGCGAGATGCCCCCCGGGCCGGCCCGACGGCCGCTACGGGCGGAAGCGGATGATCTGCGGGTCGTGGTCGCTGGTCTGGTTCGCGAACTCCGCGTTGATGTGCACACTGTCGTAGTCGAAGCCACGGACGGCGGGGCTGGTCAGGATCTGGTCGAGGACCTGGGTGTTGCCCTGGTACACGTAGGAGTAGCGCTCCTTCTTCGGCAGCGTCCGGTAGGCCGAGCGCAGCGCGCCGCCGTCCTCCAGAGCCTTGGTGGTGCCCGAGAAGTCGAAGTCGTTGATGTCGCCGAGCGCCAGGACGTCCGCGTGCTTGTCGACCGCGAGCAGCTGCTTTACGAAGGCGTTGACGGCCTGCGCCTGCTGGAGCCGCTTGGTCTCCGAGGAGCGCGGCACGGGCTGGTGCTGCGAGAGCAGCCCCTCGTCGCCGCCCTTCGACGCGAAGTGGTTGGCGATCACGAAGACCGTCCTCCCCTTGAACACGAACTCGCCGGCCAGCGGCTTGCGGCTGTCCTGCCAGGCCGCGTTGGCCGGGTCGATCCGGCCGGGGGAGGCGGTGAGCGCCGGATGGCCCTTGGTGCCGGTGACGGCGACGGCGGTCTTGTAGTCACCGCCGGGACGGTCGGTGAAGGAGACCCGGGCCGGGTTGAAGAGGAACCCCTGGCGGATGTTGCCGCCGGGCTCGCCGCCGTCCTTGTTGTTCTCCGGGTCGATCGAACGCCACTGGTAGGCCGGGCCGCCCGCGGCGACGATCGCGTCCGTGAACTTCCTTACGGTCGCCGAGGCGTCCACCGTGCCGTCGTTCTTGGCGCCGTTGTTGTCCTGGATCTCCTCCAGGGCCACGATGTCCGGCGAGGCCAGGTTGGTCACCACGCCCTGCGCCAGGGCGTCGAACTTCGACTGCGGGTCGGACGGGTCCAGGTTCTCCACGTTGTACGTGGCCACCGCCAGCTCGCCCGTGCGCTGCTTGCGGGTGACCTCGCGCTTGAGGCCGTTGTCCTTGACCGTGCCGAGGGTGCGCGCGGTGATGGTGTAGCCGCCGAACTGGTTGAAGTCCAGGGGGCCTTCGGTGGTGCCGGTCAGGGTGTCGCCCACGTTCGCGGTGGGGAAGGGCTGCTCGGCCTTCGGGATCAGGCTCTGGATCTGGAGGCGGCCGGTGTTCTGGTCGTCGTAGGACGCGTACAGGGAGCCACCGCGCGCGGTCCGGTTCTCGTGCGGCTTCACCGTGACCCACAGCTCGGCGTACGGGTCCGTGGCGCCGACTACCCGCGAGGTGCCGATGCGGACGTTCATGCCCTCCAGGGACTCGTAGTAGTCCGTGGCGTACGTCTTCGGGCGGAGCGTGAGGCCGTTGACGCTGTTGCCGGCCGCCGGGTCGCCGTTCGGCGTGTACCGGTCGGGCACCGAGCGCGCGGTGATGACGACCGGGGCGGGCACGGGGTTGCCCGAGGACTGCACGGTCACGGTCGGCTTGGAGAGCTGGGTCAGCGACTGGTTGCCCGAGGAGAGGCCGCCGGGAACGTACTCGGTGACGGTGGCGGAGACGTCCACCGCGTCGCCCACCGCGACGGTCGGGTTGGCGCCGGTGAAGACGAAGATGCCCTCGCTGGTGGCGGGGTTCTTGTCGGGCGCGGTGTCCTGGAACCAGAAGCCCTTGGAGGAGCCGTAGGCGCGCACGCCGGTGACCACGCCGGTCACGCCCGTGACCTGCTGGCCGGCCAGCGGCGATATCCGGGTGGTGCCCTGGATGTCATGGATCTTTGCCGGCACGGGGGCGGCGGGGGCCGCCTGCGAGGAGGCGGCACAGATCAGGCCTGCGGCGAGCGCTGCGGCGACCACGGCGGACACGGCGGCGGTTCTGGGAACGGGCATTCACGTACTCCGGTGATGAGGGAGGAAAGGTGCGTGCGGCGGTGCGGTTCTACGCGCGTCAATCTCTTGTCTGGGGTGGCGAGTTGTCAAGGGTTCGCGGTGGATGACTACTGACGAGTAGGTGAATCTCTGGGGCGCCGGGCACGGCGCACGCCGGGGGCGGGCCACGACCGGTCCCGCGGCCGGGGGGCCGGCGGCGGGCTCACGGCCGGCGCAACGAAACCCGGTGAAATGCGTCTACGCTGGGTGCCGCTCGACACCGCTGACCCAGCGCGACCAGAGCCCCCAGACCGTACGGCCGAGGAGTACCCCCAGATGTCCGGAGACCGCCCCACCCTGCCGCCGGTACGGCTGAACTCCGAGGCGGAGCTGGCCCGGGAGGCCCTGTCCGCCCCGCTGCTCGCCCGCGCCGTGCGGCTCGCCCGCTGGGCCGGTCCCGAAACCCGCGTCGGCGCGGGCGGCGAACTCGTCGAGGAGCAGTTGCCCGCGGCCGCCGCGGAACTCGGCCTGGGGGACGACGAGGACGGCCCGGCGTACGCGAGCGAGGCCTGGCGGGTCGCCGTCGACACCGGCCTCGTCGACATCGCGGACGCCCCGGGTGCCACCGGCGAGGACGACGACGCCGAGGGCACCGCCTCCGCCGGCGACAACCTGTCCGTGCTCACCTCCGGATCGCCGCACGACGTCCTCGCCCTCTGGCTCGACGCCTTCGACGTGGTCTTCGCCGACGCCACCGCCCCCGTCATCGACGACTTCGCCGACCTCGTCGGCGAAGACGGCGAGATCGACTTCGAGCGCCTGGAATGGGACCCCGAGGAGGAGGCCGACTTCCTGGAAGGTGTCCTCGGCAATCTGTATCTGCTCACCGTCAGCGAGGCCGGCGCCTCCGAGGGGCCCGTGCCGCTCCCCGCGCTCGCCGCCTCGATGATCGTCCCCGACGACATGGGCGAGCCCACCGACGACATCCTGGAGCAGGTCTCCGACGCGATGATGCGCCTCGACGACCAGTTCCGGATCCTGGAGCCGATCGGCCTGGTCGAGTACGAGCCCGTCGACGAGGCGCTGATGGCCGAGGTCGGCGACGAGCCCGCCCCGCCGGTCGACGACGAGGACGTCTCCCGCTACGGCATGGTCCGCCTCACCCCGCTCGGCCTCTACGGCGTACGGGCCCGGATGCTGGAGGCGGGTGTGGACGCCCCCGCCGTCGGCGACCTCGCCGACAAGGGCGCCGACGCGCTGCTCGACGGCATCGCCCACTTCCCCGAACTCTCCGCCCGCGCCGAGACCGAGCAGTGGCTCGCCCGGCGCGAACCGGCCGCGGCGGCAGGGGAGTTGCTCGCGGCCGCCCGGGGCGCCGACGCGGGCGCCCCGCTGCGCCGGCTGCACTGCCAGCAGGCGCTCGCTCTGACCGGCGCCTCGGCCGAACCCGCCGTGCGCGCGGTCCTGCCCGACCCCGAACTCGGGGGCCTGGCCCGGGTGTGGCTCGCCGAGCGCGGCGCCCCCGACGTGCCGCCGCCCTCGGAGACCATGATCTTCTGGCTGGCCATCGACACCATCGCGGCCCAACTCGCGGTCGAGGGCGACCTGGAGGAGCTCCAGGAACTCGTCGAGGGCCTGGTCGGCCAGCACAGCGGGTTCTTCGACGCGGCCTGGCGGGTGGAGCACCCCGCGACGGCGGACGTCCTGGAGGCGATGGGCCGCCTCCACCCCGACAAGTCCACCGCCAAGGAGGCCCGCAAGGCGGCCTTCAAGGCCCGCTCCCGCACCTGACCGCCCCCGCTGCTCCTTCTCCGCCCGGCGTCCGCCACGGCCGCCGGGCGGAGGCATGTCCGGATGTCCCACGGTCGGTCAACTCCGGGTGCTGGGTGGTCAGTTGACGCGCGGCCGGGCAGGCGAAGCCAGGACCCGCGCGCGCCGCCCCGGGAAAATCCGTGGCGGCGCCGTGCGCCCCGCGCCTAGGGTCGAACTCGTCCAGGTGCGCAGGCAGGACCTACTTCCGCTGCCAACGGGGAGGTCGCGGGTTCGAATCCCGCCGCCGGCACGGCCGTGCCGGTGTAGCTCAGGTGGTAGAGCACCACATGTCGGTTCCGCCGCCCTGATCTCTGGACACCCACACGTCATCCGCTCGTGCACCTCCCGGTGCGCAGGCAACGGCTCCTTCCTCATCTGAAACGCGCCGTCGCCGCATCCGATCTCGGGAGGCCATTCACCATGGCTCGTTTCAACACGCGCGCCGCGAAGGCGCGCACCACCTCGCCGGTGGCGTCCACCGGCGCGCTCGCCCCCACCCACGAGGGCGGGCGCGGCCACCTGCGGGACGCCCGCTCCGAACTCTTCCTGCTCGCGGTCGCCAACTTCGTCTCCCAGGGGACCTTCTACGAGTCCGGCGCGGACCGCGACGACCGGTTCGCCACCCTGGTGCGCGCTCTCGCCGTCGAGGACCCCGAGTGGACCGCGGGCCTGCTCGGCTGGCTGCGCGGCGAGGGCGGACTGCGGACCGCCTCCCTCGTCGGCGCCGCCGAATACGTCAAGGCGCGCCTCGACGCGGGCGCCGTGGACGGCCCCGCCAACCGGGGGGTCGTCGCCTCGGTACTGCTGCGCCCCGACGAGCCCGGGGAACTGCTCGGCTACTGGACGTCCCGCTACGGCCGGAACGTGCCCAAGCCCGTGAAGCGCGGGATCGCCGACGCCGTACGCCGGCTGTACAGCGCCAGGGCGCTGCTCAAGTACGACACCGCGTCCAAGGGGTACCGCTTCGGCGACATCCTCAACCTGGTGCACGCGGCGCCCGACCCGGCCAAGCCGTGGCAGGGCGAGCTGTTCCGGTACGCGCTGGACCGGCGGCACCACCCGGACACCGCGGTGCCGCCGCCCGGCGACCGGGTCCTCGGCGCGCACCGGGCACTGATGGCGCTGCCGGTGGCGGAGCGCCGCGCGGTCCTGCTCGCCCCCGACGGCGCCGAGCGGCTGGCCGCCGCCGGACTGACCTGGGAGGCGCTCGCGGGCTGGTTGCAGGGGCCGATGGACCAGCGGGCCTGGGAGGCGGTCATTCCGTCGATGGGCCCGATGGCGCTGGTGCGCAACCTGCGCAACTTCGACGAGGCGGGTGTCTCGGACGAGGTCGCCGCACAGGTGGCGGCGAAGATCTCCGACCCCGAAGTCGTCGCCGCCTCACGGCAGTTCCCGTTCCGCTACCTCGCGGCCTACCGCCACGCGCCGTCGCTTCGCTGGGCGTATCCGCTGGAGCGGGCGCTCGGCCACTCGCTGGCCAACGTGCCCGCGCTCGGCGGGCGCACCCTGATCCTGGTCGACCGCTCGGGCTCGATGTGGGCGCCGCTCTCGGACCGCTCCCGGCTCAACCGGGCCGACGCCGCCGCGATCTTCGGTACGGCGCTGGCACTGCGGGCCGGCGCCGCGGACCTCGTGCAGTTCGGCTCGACCAGCGCTCCGGTGGCGTACCGGGCGGGGGAGTCCGTCCTGAAGGTCCTGGGGCGCTTCGGCGACCTCGGCGGCACCCGCACCACCGAAGCGGTCCGCCGGCACTACCGCGGACACGACCGGGTGCTGATCGTGACCGACGAGCAGAGCGCCCACCACCGCGACGGCGGCCCGACGGAGCAGATCCCGGCCGAGGTACCGGTCTACACCTGGAACCTCGCCGGATACCGCAGCGGACACGGCCCCTCGGGCACGGCCGGCCGGCATGTCTTCGGGGGCCTGACCGACGCGGCCTTCCGCATGGTGCCGCTCCTTGAGGCGGGCCGCTCGGCCGACTGGCCGTGGCGGCAGGGCTGACGGCCCCGACCGTCCGCCCCACCGCGCCGCCGGAGCCGCCCGCCCCACCGGGCCGCCGCCCGGCGGCCCGGCCCGCGTGTGCCCGGTGCTCAGGCCCGCTTGAGCACCAGGCTCACGTTGTGCCCGCCGAACCCGAAGGAGTTGGCGAGCGCCGCGTCCCAGGAACCGGTGCGGTTCTCGCCCGCGACCACATCGAGGGTGACCGCCGGGTCGAGGCGGTCCAGGTTGCGGGTGGCCGGCACCGTGCCGTCGCGCAGCGACAGGAGCGCCGCCATCGCGCCGATCGCGCCGGAAGCGCCGAACATGTGCCCCGTCATCGACTTGGTGGCGGTGACCACCGGATGGGTGCCGATGGCCTGGGCCACCGCCTGCGCCTCGGCGAGGTCGCCCGGGGGAGTGGAGGTGGCGTGCGCGTGCACCACGCCGATGTCCGAGCGGCCCAACTCGGCGTCGCGCAGCGCGATGTCGATGGCCCGTACCTGCCCGGCCACGTCCGAGGCCGTGATGTGCCGCGCGCTGGACGTCACGCCCGCGCCCGCCACCGCCCCGTACACCCGCGCGCCCCGGGCCCGCGCGAACTCCGCCCGCTCCAGGACGAACAGCCCCGCCCCCTCGCCCATCACGAAACCGCTGCGGTCCACATCGAACGG
This sequence comes from Streptomyces sp. ASQP_92, assembly GCF_025399895.1. Taxonomy (GTDB): domain Bacteria; phylum Actinomycetota; class Actinomycetes; order Streptomycetales; family Streptomycetaceae; genus Streptomyces. The sequence continues at coordinate 1,268,616 of NZ_JAODUA010000001.1, forward strand.
CCGTGACACGGCGGCCGGATCCTTGCCCTCGGTCGACACCGCCTTCATCTGCGCGAACGCGGCGAGCGTGAAGGGGTGCAGACAGGCCTCGGTGCCACCGGCCACCACCACATCGGCGCGGCCCGCGCGAATCAGGTCCAGGCCCATCGCGATCGCCTCGGCGCCGGAGGCACACGCGCTGACCGGCGTGCGGGCCCCGCCCAGCGCGCCGAGCTCCATCGACACCCAGGCGGCGGCCCCGTTCGGCATGAGCATCGGCACGGCGTACGGAGAGAGGCGCCGGGCGCCGCTCTTCTCGAACGTGTCGTCCTGGCCCAGGGTGCTCAGCACGCCACCGGAGCCGGTACCGATCACCACCGCGAGCCGCTCCGGGGCCACCTCCGGGGCACCCGCGTCCTGCCAGGCCTCACGGCACGTGATCATCGCGAGTTGTTCACATCGGTCAAGCTTGCGGGCCTCGACGCGAGGCAGCAGGGACAGGGGGTCCACGGCGAGCCCGGCCGCCACCGACACGGTCAGGCCGGCCGCCCAGTCCTCTTCGATCCGGCGCACTCCGGAGGTGCCGGCCAGCATCTCCGCCCATGTGGTGGAGGTATCCGCGCCGAGCGGGGTGAGGGCGCCGAGACCGGTGACGAGTACTTCTCCAAGATCACTCATGCCTCGACCCTGTCAGCCGGGGCGGATGCCGAGGGAGGGCGTGGAGGTAGCGATTTGTCCCTGGAGGTTTGTGGGGTTCTGATAGAAAGACGGCTCGGGCGAGGAGGGGCGGGGCCCGGGGGCCCCGCCCGCGCTCAGTGGTCCGCGGCTCCGCGCTCCGGCGCCGCTACAGAGCCTCCGCCCCCGGCTTCACCATCCCGCGCGCGGTACGGGACTTCACGAAGCTGCCGAGGGCCGTCATCTCCCACTCGCCCGAGAACTGCTTGATCAGTTTCGCCATCATGACGCCGGTCTGAGGCTCCGCGCCGGTCAGGTCGAAGCGCACCAGTTCCTCGCCGGTCGCCGCGTCGATCAGTCGGCAGTACGCCTTGGCGACCTCGGTGAACTTCTGGCCGGAGAAGGAGTTCACGGTGAAGACCAGGCCGGTGGCCTCTGCGGGGATGCGGCCGAGGTCGACCACGATCACCTCGTCGTCGCCCGCGCCCTCGCCCGTCAGGTTGTCGCCGGAGTGCTTGACGGCGCCGTTCAGGATGGAGAGCTTGCCGAAGTAGCAACTGTCGAGGTGGTTGCGCTGCGGGCCGTAGGCGATCACCGAGGCGTCCAGGTCGATGTCCTTGCCGCGGAACGCGGGCTCCCAGCCGAGACCCATCTTGACCTGCGAGAGCAGCGGACGGCCGCCCTTGACCAGGGACACCGTCTGGTTCTTCTGGAGGTTGACCCGGCCCTTGTCCAGGTTGATCTTCTGGCCGGCCGCCGGTGCGGAGGCGGCCGGTGGCGCGGGGGCCGCGGGAGCCGCCGGGGAAGGGGCCGTGAGGCGCGGGTCGGCCGGAGGCGCGGACGGCATCGGGGGCGCGGGCGCCGCGGCGGGCGCGGCCGGCTCCTCGACCGAGACGCCGAAGTCCGTGGCGATCCCGGCGAGGCCGTTGGCATACCCCTGGCCCACCGCGCGGGCCTTCCAGGCGCCGCCGCGCAGATAGATCTCCATGACCACCAGCGCTGTCTCGGTGCCCAGTTGGGGCGGCGTGAAGGAGGCGATCACGCTGCCGTCGTCGCCGTTGCGCAGGGTGGCGGTGGGCTCGATGCCCTGGAAGGTCTGGCCCGCCGCGTCCGGACTCGCGGTCACCACGATCTTCTCGATGCCGGGCGGCACGGCCGCGGTGTCCACGACGATCGCGTCGGGCGCGGTTCCGCCGCCGGAGCGGTGGGTGACACCGGGGCCCTGTGGCTGGTTGTAGAAGATGAAGTCGTCGTCCGAGCGCACCTTGCCGTCGGCGGTGAGCAGCAGGCCCGAGACGTCGAGCCGCACGGGGGCGGCGACGTCCACCGTCACACGGGTGGTCGGGAGCGGGAGGTTCGAGCCGGGGGTCATTGCGGTCATGCCCCGGAAACGAGCGGCGCGGCTTTGCGGTTCCTTGAACCTCGGCCGAATGTCGACGCCGCGCTCCTCCCGCGCCGAAGGGTCAGTGCGGCCAGACCGGCGGGTCGGTGGTGAAGTGGCCGCCGAGGCAGGCGTGCTCGGGCCTGGCCGGGTCGAGCTCGCCCTGTTCGGCGATGAGCTTTTCGGCGTACCGCTCGGAGTCGTCCCGCGGCTCGTAGCCAAGGGCCCGCGCCGAGGAAAGGTCCCACCACAGGCGGGTGTTGGCGGACGAGCCGTACACCACGGTGTGCCCGACGTGCTCGGCGGTCAGGGCGGCGTCGAACAGGCGGGCCCCGTCGCCCGGGCTCATCCAGACCGACAGCATCCGTACGGAGGTGGGCTCGGCGAAGCAGGAGCCGATGCGTACCGAGACGGTCTCCAGGCCGTGCTTGTCCCAGTAGAACTGCGCCAGATCCTCGCCGAAGGCCTTGGACAGGCCGTAGAAGGTGTCCGGGCGGTGAGCGGTGGCGACCGGGATCAGCGGGTCCGTGCCCATGGGGCGGGGGGTGAAGCCGACCGCGTGGTTGGAGGAGGCGAACACGATCCGGCGCACACCCTCCGCGCGCGCGGCCTCGTAGAGGTTGTACGTGCCCTCGATGTTGGCCTTCAGGATCTTGTCGAAGGACGCTTCGAGGGAGATCCCCGCCAGGTGGAGCACCGCGTCGACCCCGGACACGGCAGCGCGCAGGGCGTCCTTGTCGGCGAGGTCGGCGGTGATCGCGTCCGGCTCGCCCGGGATCGGCAGCACGTCCAGGAGGCGCAGCTCGTATCCGTATGCCGGGAGCAGCCCGCGCATCAGGGTGCCGAGGCCGCCGGCGGCGCCGGTGAGCAGGACGGTGCGGGGTCGGGCCATGGGCTCTCCTTGGGAGGCGGGTGCCCGGATGCATCGCGGGTCGTCGACGCCGCGATGCATCCATGGACATCATTCACATGCGTGGACACGCTAGGGAGCGGGACCGAACCGAGTCAAGGGGTGCGCCTGCGGGCCCAATCGGCTTGCGGGTCGCGGTTGTTCGCCTTGACCGGCGCCAGGACGCTGCCTTAGCGTTGAGACGTTCAGAAATATAGACGCCAGTCAGAATTGTGCACGACGGTCCTTGCCCAGGGAGCACCCGTGACCTCAGCCCCGCTCGCCGCCCGTCTCACTCACGTCAGCGGACCCCTCTTCTTTCCCGTGACCGCGTACGGGCCCGACGGGAGCCTCGACCTCGACACCTTCCGCGTCCATGTGCGCCGGGGCATCGAGGCGGGGGCGGCCGCGGTGTTCGCCTGCTGCGGCACGGGGGAGTTCCACGCCCTGACCCCGCAGGAGTTCCGGGACTGCGTCGCCGCCGCCGTCGAGGAGAGCGAGGGCCGCGTCCCGGTGGTCGCCGGCGCCGGATACGGCACCGCGCTCGCCGTGCAGTACGCCCGGCTCGCCGAGGAGGCCGGCGCGGACGGGTTGCTCGCCCTGCCGCCCTACCTCGTCGTGCCGGACCAGGCGGGGCTGCTGAGCCACTACACCGAGCTGGCCGGCGCGACCTCGCTCGACGTCATCGTCTACCAGCGCGACAACGCGATCCTCACCCCCGCGACCGCCGTCGCGCTGGCCCGCGTCGAGGGCATCATCGGCTTCAAGGACGGTCTGGGCGACCTCGACCTGATGCAGCGCATCGTCAGCGCCGTACGCTCCGCGGGCCTCGACCCGCTGTACTTCAACGGTCTGCCCACCGCCGAACTCACCGGTCTCGCCTACCGGGGCATCGGCATCACCCTCTACTCCTCGGCCGTCTTCTGCTTCGCCCCCGACATCGCGCTCGCCTTCCACCGGGCCCTCGAATCGGGCGACGACGCCCTGGCCAACCGGCTGCTCGACGGCTTCTTCGCACCACTCGTCGAACTGCGCAACCAAGGTCGCGGGTACGCGGTTTCACTGGTCAAGGCGGGCGTGCGGCTGACCGGCCTGGACGTCGGCGAGGTCCGGCCCCCGCTGACCGAGCCGGACGACGACCACGTCAAGCAGCTCGCCGCGCTGATCGAGCGGGGGCGAACGCTGGTGCCGGCGGCGGACGGGCCCGTCGGCGGATCCGAGGCTGCTGCATCCGGTACGCCAAGTGTGGCCGGTACGCCAGGTGTGGCCGGTGCGGCCGGAGCTCGTGGGGCGGGCGTGTGAAGGCCTCCGCGTTTCTCTACCCCTGGGACGTCCTGGGTGATCCGGACGCCCCGGCGCGTATCGCGGACCTCGGCGTGCGGCAGGTGACGCTCGCCTCCGCCTATCACTCGACCCGAGCCCTGACACCCCGACACCCCGGCCACCGCATCGTGACCGCCGAGCATGCGGCAGTGCTCTATCCACCGGGTGAACTGTATTGGCGGGGGCGGGACTTGAGACCGTACGCGTCCGGTGCCTGGGCGCCGGGCGACGCGTTCGGTCAGGCCGCGCGGGCGCTCGCGGAGGCCGGGCTCGACGTGCATTCCTGGGTGGTGCTCGCGCACAACTCCCGGCTCGGCGCGGAACACCCCGGTACGTCCGTGGTCAACGCCTACGGCGACCGCTACCCCTGGGCCCCCTGCATCGCCCAGCCCCGGGTCCGGGCCTACCTCGTCGCCCTCGCGGCCGAGGCGGCGGTGCGACCCGGGGCCCTCGGGACCGAGCTGGAGTCCTGCGGCTGGTACGGCCTCGCCCATCTGCACGGCCACGACAAGATCGCGGGGGTGGTCCTCGACGACACCGCGCAGTATCTGATGTCGCTCTGCTTCTGCCCCTCCTGCGGGCAGGGCTATGAGGAAGCCGGCCTGAAAGAGGGAGAGTTGAGGGACCGGGTGCGGAGGGCGCTGGAGCCGGTGTGGCGGGGCGGCCCGCCGGACGCGTCCGGCGCGGAACTCCTCGCGGCCACGCTCCCGTTCCGCACGCGCGTCGCCCAAGAGCTCCAGGAGGCGGCGGTCGCGGCGGTACGGGGGCGGGCGGGGGCGGGGTTCCAGGTGCTGCTCCACGCGGATCCCCGGCCGGATCGGTGCGGGGCCAATGTGGGCGTCGACGCCGGGCACGTTCTCGGCGTGGCCGACGGGGTGGTGGTGCCGTGCGGCGGCGCGGGCGGGGCGGGCGGGGTGTCGCTGCTGGAGCCGTTCGCCGCGCGGGCGACGGGGGGTTCGGTGATCGCGGCGAACCTTACGGTGGTGTCGGGGATGGGGGGCCGGCCGGCGGCGCTGGGGGAGGAGGCGGGGCGGGTGGTGTCGTTGGGGGCGACGGAACTTCGGCTGTATCACGTGGGGTTGGCGTCGGACGAGGACCTCGACGCGGTCCGCAACGCGGGCGCGCTGCCCTGACCCCCCGGGGCTCCGCCCCGGCCCCGGCCCCGTCTTCCCACCCACCCGCCCGTGCAGCGGGGTCGGTTGGCTCCGGCTCCCTGGGGCTCCGCCCCAGACCCCGGCCCCTTTGCCCACCCACCCGCCCGTGCGGCGGGGTTGGTTGGTTCCGCCCCTCCTGGGGCTCCGCCCCAGACCCCGAGGCGCCTTGCCCACCCACCCGCCCGTGCAGCGGGGTTGGTTGGCTCCGGCCCTCCTGGGGCTCCGCCCCAGACCCCGTTCGCGCCTTAAGGGCGCTCGTCCTCAAACGCCGGACAGGCTGAAATGCCTCCATGCGGGCCGGCACCAGTACCGCTGAGGGGCGCGGGGAACTGCGCGAGAAGCGACCACGACCCGCAGCCGAGAACGAGGTTGCCCGGGGCTCCGCCCCAGACCCCGTATCGCGCCTGAACGGCGCTCGTCCTCAATCGCCGGACGGGCTGAAATGCCCCGCTGCGGGCCAGCACCGACTCCGCCAGGGGCGCGGGGAACTGCGCGAGAAGCGACCACGGTCCGCAGGATCGAGAGGGGTTAGGGGCGCGGGGAACTGCGCGAGAAGCGACCGCGGTCCGCAGGGCCAAGAGGGGTTAGGGGCGCGGGGAACTGCGCGAGAAGCGACCGCGGCCCGCACACGGCCGAGGGTTTTGGGGGCGCGGGGAACTGCGCGTCCAACCCCGCCTGGGCCGCAGGGAAGGAGGGGCCAGGGGCGCGGGGAACTGCGCGCCGCGCCCCCGCAGGGGGTAGGGGGTGGGGGAAACCACAAACACCCCCACCCCCTACCCCCGGTAGGACACGGTGCGGCAAAGATTTGGGCGTTTCCCCTGGCGGGACGCGTGTGATGCGCGTAGACAGGCCGCCATGCGCACTCTTACCAAAGCCGCCGCCACCGCCGCCGCGTTCGCCCTCACCGGTGTCGCCTTCTACGGCGTCGGCGCCGCCTCCGCCGACAACGCCGCGCCGAAGTCGGACCGCGAGATCCCCAACGTCACCAAGGTCGAAGACAAGATCAACGCGTATTACGGCGGAGCCCCCGACGCCTCCGGGAGCTACCAGGCGTCGCCCACGAGTAACTACGCCAAGCAGGTCGCCGACATCGAGGCCCGCGCCAAGCGGCAGATCAAGCACGCCGCCGAGCACCCGGGGCGGGACGGCCGTAAGCCCGCCATCGTGCTCGACGTCGACGACACGACGCTGCTGACGTACGACTACGAGAAGAAGAACGGCTTCGCCTACAACGCCGCCGCCTTCGACGCATACGTACAGAGCGCCCGCTCGATAGCCGTGTTCGGCATGCCGGACCTGGTCAACTACGCGGCCAAGAACGGCGTCACCGTCTTCTTCCTGACCGGACGCGACGTCTCGCAGCGCAACGCCAGCGCCGTCAACCTCACCAAGGCGGGCTACAACGTGCCCGTCGACCCCGCGCACTTCTTCCTCAAGGACAAGGTCAACGCCCCGGCCTACCTGAGCTGCGGAAAGCCCACCTGGACCTGCTCGACCGTCGACTACAAGGCGGGCACCCGCAAGCACATCGAGTCGCTCGGGTACCACATCGTGGCCAACCTCGGCGACCAGTACACCGACCTCTCGGGTGGCTACGCCGACAAGACGTACAAGATCCCGAACCCGATGTACTTCCTGCCGTAAACCGGTCCGGTCCGCTCCGGTCCGGGGCGCCCGCCGTCCACGCGCGCCCCGGGCCGGGCCACCGCGTCAGTTCGACGCCAGCGCGGCCTTCATCATCGCCCGGGCGACCGGGCCCGCCAGGCCGTTGCCGCTGACCTCGGAGCGATCGGCGTCGGAGTCCTGGATGACCACGGCCACCGCGACCTCCTTGCCGGTCCCGGGGTCCTTGGCGAACGAGGTGAACCAGGCGTACGGCTTCTTGGAGTTGTCCACGCCGTGCTGGGCCGTGCCCGTCTTGGCGCCGACCTCCAGGCCGTCGATCTTCGCGTTGGACCCGGTGCCGTCGGTGACCACCGAGATCATCGCGCTGTACATCGCCCGGGCCGTCTTCGAGGACAGGATCCTCTTGCCGTCGGAGTCCGGGTAGGACTGGAGCGTGCCCCCCTTGGCGTCGGTCACCTTGGACACCATGTGCGGCGAGGACATGACGCCATCGTTGGCAATGGCGGCCGACACCATGGCCATCTGCATCGGGGTCGCGGTGACATCGAACTGGCCGATCCCCGAGAGGGCCGTCGACGACCTGTCCATGTTCTTCGGGTAGACGCTCGTGGCCGCGCGGACCGGCACATCCAGCTCGGCGTCGTTGAAGCCGAACTTCTCGGCCATCGCCCGCACCTTGTCCTGGCCCAGGTCCACGGCCATCTTGCCGAACACGTTGTTGCAGGAGTATTCGAGCGCCGTACGGATCGAGGCGTTCTCGCAGGGCGCGGAGGCCGACTCGTTGCGGAGATCCGTGGTGGTCCCCGGCATCCGGTACGGGTTGGGGCTCACGGTGTTCTCGTCGATCGAGGAGTACAGCCCGTTCTCCAGCGCGGCCGACGCCACCACCAGCTTGAACGTGGAGCCCGGCGCCAGCGGCTGGCGCAGTGCCCGGTTGAGCATCGGCTTGCTCTTGTCCTCCTCCAACCGCTTCCAGGCGTCGCCGTCCGCGGCCGAGGACCCCGCGATCTTCGACGGATCGTAGGACGGTGTGGAGACCATGCCGAGGATGCGGCCCGTCTTCGGGTCCATCGCGACGGCCGCGCCCTCCTTGTCGCCGAGCGCCTGGTAGCCGGCTTTCTGGACCGCCGGGTCGATGGTGGTCAGGACGTCTCCGCCGGGGGCGCGTTGGCGGGTCAGCGCGTCGAAGGGGTTCCCCATGCGGGGGTCGCTGCCGTCGAGGACCTTGGAGTAGATCCCCTCCAGCTGGGTCGATCCGTACACCTGGGACGCGAAGCCGGTGACGGGTGCGTACAGCGGCCCGTCCTTGTAGCCGCGCTGGTAGGCGAGATCGCCGCTCTTCGTCCTTTCCGAGTCGGTGACCGGCGAGCCGGCCACGATGATGTCCCCGAGCGGCTGCGAGTACTCCGCGATGGTGTTCCGCCGGTTCAGCTTGTCGTCCGCGAGGGCCTGGCCTTCGTAGAACTGCACATAGGTGGCTCGACCGAGGAGGGCGAGCACCATCAGCAGACAGAAGACCGAGGCGCGCCTGATTGTCTTGTTCATCCCGTACGCACGACGGACGGACCGGAGCGCGAAGTTCCTGTTGCCCCGGTTTCTCAGGAAACCTTCATCGGGGCCGGACGAAGCCCGACTCGTACGCCGCGATCACCGCCTGGGTGCGGTCGCGGGTGCCGGTCTTGGCCAGCACGGAGGCGACATGGGTCTTCACCGTGGCCGGGCCCACGCCCATTCGCCCGGCGATCTCCGCGTTGGTGAGGCCGGTCGCCATCAGCCGGAGCACCTGCGCCTCCCGCTCGGAGAGCCGGGCCGTCCACGCCGGGGCGGCGCCCTGGTCGGGCGCGTGCCGGGCGGCCAGTTCGCGGACCTTCGCCGGGAACAGGAGCGAGTCGCTGCGGGCGACCAGACGGACCGCCTGGATCAGTTCCTCGGCGGCGGCCCGCTTCAGCAGGAAACCGGAGGCGCCCGCGCGCAGCGCGTCGTAGACGTAGCTGTCGTTCTCGAACGTGGTGACCACCACGATCCTCGGCGGCGCGGCGAGCGTGGCCAGGATCCGCTCGGTGGCGCGGATGCCGTCGATCTCCGGCATCCGTACGTCCATCAGGACCACGTCGGGCAGCCGGTCGCGGACCACCGTGACGGCCTCGGCCCCCGTGGTGGCCTCGCCGACCACCTCCAGATCCGGCTCGGCGTCGATGATCACCCGCAGCGCGGTGCGCACCATCCGCTCGTCGTCGGCCACCACCACCCGGATCGCGGCGCTCATCGCGCGCCGCCCAGCGGAAGGCAGGCCCGCAGCCGCCAGCGGCCGTCCACGGGGCCGGCCGAGGCGTGCCCGCCGAGCAGGGCGGCCCGTTCCGCTATGCCGCGCAGGCCGCGTCCGCCCCCGGGGCGCACCACGGTCGCCTCCACGGGCAGGGGGTTCTCCAGCACCAGCACCAACTCTCCGCCGCCGACGGCGACTTGCAGGGCGACGGGTGAACTCCCGCCGTGGCGAAGGGCGTTGCTCAGCCCTTCCTGGACGATCCGGTACGCCTCCCGCGAGACGAGTTCGGGCACCGCGGACGGATCGCCCTCCAGGGAGTACGTCACCTCCAGGCCCGTGCGGGACAGCAGCCCCTCCAGGGTGGCGAGGTCCGGGGTGGCCGGATCCCCGTCGTCCTGGCGCAACAGGCCCAGTACGGAGTCGAGTTCGGCCACCGTACGCCGGGCGGTCTCCTCGATGGCGGCGAGGGCCTCGCGTACGAAGGCGCGGTCCGAGTCCAGGACGCGGCGGGCGGCCGAGGCCTGGAGCGTCACCGCGCTCAGGGCGTGTCCCACCGAGTCGTGCAGCTCACGGGCGAGCCGGTTGCGCACGGCCAGTTCCGCCGCCTGTCGCTCGGCGGCGGCCAGCCGGTCGGCGGGGGCGGGCCCGAGCAGGAGCGGCGCGAGCCGGGCGAGCAGCGCCCCGGCCGCCGCCGAACACGCCGCCAGACCGAACAGCATCGCGATCCCGGCGACCGGGGCGAGTGCGACGCCCCAGCTTGTGGAGAGCGGGCCGTCGCCGCTGTACGCGGTGTGGCGCAGGCTCGGGAAGAGGGGCAGCACGATCAGGAAGACGGTGAACGGGGGCAGCGCCAGGCTCATCCCGCTCAGGATCCCGCCCACCGCGAGATGGGCGGTGTACCAGGCGGAGACGCGCAGCCGGGCGTCCCAGGAGCGGGCGGGGCCGTCGGCGAGCGCCGCCGGATCCACCCCGCCCAGCGCCCGGACGCCGGACACCAGCAGCGGCCTGGCGATCGGCACCAGAGCGGACACGGCGGCGAACGGCAGAGCGACGGCGAACGTCACGAGCGCGAGCGGGAAGGAGGTGAACGGGCTGACGTCACCCGCGAGGGGGCCCACGACGACCGAGCCCACCAGGAAGTACGGCATCAACAGGGCGCCGCCGATGACCAGATGGACCCAGCGGTGCCGCGCCCGGGCGCCGAACAGGGCGCGCATCACGGCGTACGGTTCGGGCGACGGGAGCGCTCGGCGCGGCAGCGCGGCCCGAGGGCGGGGTCGGGCGATCCGGTGATCACCCGTACAGCCTAGGCGAGGCCCCGGGCGGCGACCTCCGGGCCCGGCCGCACCGGCACCGAAGGCACCGGCGCACGGCCGAACGACCCCCGGGGCGAGGGGGGTTCAGAGCCGGCGGGTGGCCAGCGTCAGGCGGTCCCGCGCGTCGAACAGGGCGTCCTTCACCATCTGTTCGTGCGCCGGGGTGAGCCGGGCCACCGGCACCGAGCAGCTGATCGCGTCGCGCGCCGGGGTGCGGTACGGGATCGCGACTCCGAAGCAGCGCAGGCCGAGGGTGTTCTCCTCGCGGTCCACGGCGTAGCCCTGCTCGCGGACGAGGTGCAGCTCCTCGATGAGCTTCTCGCGGTCGGTGATGGTGTGCTCGGTCAGCTGCTGGAGGTTCTCCGGGAGCAGTTTGCGCACCTGCTCGTCGCTGTGGGTGGCGAGCAGCGCCTTGCCGAGCGAGGTGGAGTGGGCCGGAAGCCTGCGGCCGACGCGGGTGAACGGGCGCAGATAGTGCTGCGACTGGCGGGTGGCGAGATAGACCACGTTCGTGCCGTCGAGCCGGGCGAGGTGGATGGTCTCGGTGGTGTCGTCCGAGAGGCGGTCCAGGGTGGGGCGGGCCGCGGCCACCACCTCGTCGCCGTCGATGTAGGAAGTGCCCACCAGCAGGGCCCGTACGCCGATGCCGTACCGGGTGCCGGTCGCGTCGGTCTCCACCCAGCCGAGCTCCACCAGGGTGCGAAGGAGCATGTACAGACTGGACTTCGGGTAGCCCACCGCCTCCTGGACCGCGGCGAGGGAGTGCATTCCGGGCCGCCCTGCGAAATACTCGAGCAACTCGACCGTCCGCACCGCGGACTTGACCTGTGGTCCACCTGAATCGGCAGCCGACATCCCAGCACCCCGCTCCTTCTCGCCGAGGCTTCTTGCCAAGGCGGAACGCCCGTTAATAGAGTCCCAGCATATTCAGCATCGGGAACTCTGTTCAGAATACCGAACAAGTCCTGGTGGGTGGCAGGAGCGGACCGGGCAGTGGAAGGACAACGCGGTGAGCGCAGCAGCACCAGTCTGGAGTGTCGACCCCCGTACGGGGAAGCCGCGTGAAGAGGTTGCGGTCGAAGCCACGCCCGAAGAGGTCGACCAGGCGGTCCGGGCCGCCTGGGCCACTCGCGGGGCGCTGGCCGACCTGAGCGTACGCGCCGTCCTGCTGAGGACCGCGGCCGACCTCCTGGACGCCTCCGCCGAGCACGTGGTGGAGGCCGCCGACGCCGAGACGGCGCTCGGCCCCGTCCGCCTCACCGGCGAACTGGCGCGGACCAGCGCCCAGTTGAGGGCGTTCGCGGAAGCCGTCGAGGAGGGGGCCTTCCTCGACATACGGATCGACCACGCCGACGCGTCCCGGATGCCGCCGTGGCCCGACCTCCGGCGGATCAAGGTCCCGCTCGGGGTCGTCGCCGTCTACGCGGCCTCCAACTTCCCGCTCGCCTTCTCCGTCCCCGGCGGCGACACCGCGAGCGCGCTCGCGGCCGGCTGCCCGGTCGTCGTCAAGGCGCACCCCGACCACCCGGCCACCTCCGAGCTGTGCGTCTCGCTCCTGCGCCGCGCGGCGGCCCAGGCCGGCCTCCCCGAGGACGTCGTCGTGCTGGTGCACGGCTTCACCGCGGGCGTCGAGCTCGTACGCCACCCGCTGGTGTCGGCCGCGGGATTCACCGGCTCGGTGCGCGGCGGGCGTGCCCTGTTCGACGCGGCGGCCGCGCGCCCCGCGCCCATCCCCTTCCACGGCGAGCTCGGCTCCCTCAACCCCGTCGTGGTGACAGCCGCCGCCGCCGAGGAGCGGGGGCAGCAGATCGGGGCCGGGCTCGGCGCCTCGATGACCATGGGGGTCGGCCAGTTCTGCACCAAGCCCGGCTTCGTGCTCGCCCCGCTGGGTGAGGCGGGCGACGCCCTGCTCAAGGCCCTCACCGCCGCCGTCAGCGACACCGACGCCGGGGTCATGCTCGACCACCGCATGCGCGACGCGTTCGTCGCCGGGGTCACCGAACGGGCCGCACTGCCCGGGGTCGAGGCCCCGGTCACGCCCGGCGCGGGCGGCGAGCACACGGTGAGCGGCGGCTTCCTGACCGTACCGGCGTCGCTGCTCGCCGAGGAGGGCGCACACGACCTCCTCCTGGAGGAGTGCTTCGGACCGGTCACCGTCGTCGCCCGGTACGCGGACGAGTCGGAGATCGGCGCGGTGCTCTCCCGCCTGCCGGGCAACCTCACCGCGACCCTCCAGCTCTCCACCGCCGAGGCGCGGGGCGAGGGTTCGGGAGCCCAACTCCTGGCGGAATTGAGCCACTTGGCGGGCCGGGTCCTCGTCGACGGCTGGCCCACCGGTGTCGCCGTCGCCCCCGCCCAGCACCACGGCGGCCCCTACCCCGCGACCACCTCCACCTCGACCTCGGTCGGCGCCACCGCCGTGGAACGCTGGCTGCGCCCGGTCACCTACCAGTCCACCCCCCAGGCCCTGCTCCCTCCGGAGCTGCGCGACGACAATCCGCTGGGGTTGCCGCGTCGGGTGAACGGGGTTCTGGGGTGACTGGGCGGGTGCTTCCTTGCGGGGAGGGGGTTCGGGGGTGACGGTGCGGGCGCTTCCCTGCGGGCGGGGGGTTCGGGGTGACCGTGCGTCCGCCCTCTCGCATGGACGGCTTGCGCAGTTCCCCGCGCCCCTGAACTCCCGGTCGTCCGCGGGTAGTGGTCGCGTCTCGCGCAGTTCCCCGCGCCCCTAAACCCCCGGTCGTCCGCGGGCCGTGGTCGCTTGCTCGCGGAGTTGCCCGCGCTCCCAAAACCCCTGGCCATCTGCGGGTCGTGTGTGGCTGGTCGCGCAGTTCCCCGCGCCCCTTAACTGCTCGGTGCGGGCCCGTACGGGACACCTCAGCCCGTCCGGCGTTTGAGGACGAGCGCCCTTAAGGCGCGATACGGGGTCTGGGGCGGAGCCCCAGGAGGGCCGGAACCAACCAACCCTGCGCCTACGGGCGGGTGGGTGGGCAAAGGTGCCCGGGGTCTGGGGCGGAGCCCCAGGGGGGCCGGAACCAACCAACCCCGGTGCACGGGCGGGTGGGTGGGAAACCCCCCCCGGGGTCTGGGGCGGAGCCCCAGGGGGGCGGCGGCCACCCCCGAGGCAGGGACCTCACGCCCGGCGGAGCCTCGCCGTGGAGAGGGCCGAGAGGACGAACAGCCCCGCCGCGATCAGCAGACTCAGGCGCAGACCGCGCACGAACCCCACCCCACCCCCCACCAGCGCCCCGAACACCGCGATGCTGAGCGCCCCCGCGACCTGCCGCCCGGCGTTGAGCACCCCCGCCGCGAGCCCCGCCCGCTCCTGCGGCAGCGCCTCCATCATGGCGGCGGTCAGCGCGGGCACCGAGAGCCCGCAGCCGAGCGCGAGCGGGATCAGCAGGAACGCGGCGAGCAGCGTGGGAGTCCGCTCGTCGGCGAGCAGCAGCACCAACAGGCCGCCCAGTGCGATGAGTTGACCGATCAGCATCGGCACACGCGGCCCGAAGCGGTTCGACAGCTTCCCCGACAGCACGTTCATGACCGGGATCAGCGCGGTCATCGGCAGGAACATCAGCCCAGCCATCAGCGCGGACTCGCCGCGCACTCGCTGGAAGTAGAGGCTGAAGACGAAGATCACGCCGTAGAACGCCACGCTGGCCGAGGCCCCCGCGCCCAGGGCGACGGCCACGGTCCGGCCGCGGAACAGGCCGAGCGGCACCACGGGGTGCGCGGCACGGCGCTCGATCCACCAGAACGCGACCCCGGCCGCCGGTGCGAGCAGGCCCGCCACGATCCGTACCGGGCCGTCCTCGATCACGGTGAAGGCGAGCGCGGCGAGCGCCACGGCGGCCGCGAGCTGACCGGGCAGATCCAGCGGTGCGGGCCGGCGCCCGGCGCGCGGGGCGCGGGCGGTGAGGATGAGCGCCGCGAGCCCGAGCGGCAGGTTGATGAAGAAGATCCCCCGCCACCCCCACAGCGTGGTCAGCGCGCCGCCCGCGACCGGGCCGAGCGCCACGGCCACCGAGCCCCCGGCCGCCCACAGCGCGACCGCCCTGGCCCTGCGTTGCGGATCCGGGTAGGCCTGGCGTACCAGGGCGAGCGAGGCGGGCAGTACCACCGCGGCCGCCACGCCCTGGAGGACTCGCGCGCCGGTCAGTACCCCGAGGGTCGGGGCGAGGCCGCAGGCCGCCGAGGCCAGGGTGAACACGATCGTGCCGAGCGCGTACGCCCGAGCCGAGCCGACCCGGTCGGCGAAGGCGCCGGTCGACAGCATCAGCGCGGCGAAGGCCAGCGTGTAGGCGTCCACCACCCACTGGAGGCCGGACATGCCACCGCCGAGGTCACCGCCGATCGCGGGCAGTGCCACGTTCACCACGGAGGCGTCCAGGGTGATCAGGGCGAAGCCGAGCAGGGCGGCCGCCAGGGTGAGGGCGGAGGAGCCGCGCGGAGGCCTGGGGGTCAACCGGCGCTCGGTGGGCGGGGTTTGGAGGGAGGTGTTCGGTGCCATGCCCCCAGCCTGGCGGGCGCCCGGCGCGTACAGTAGTGGCCCGAATGCCATACGTCCGGAGGTTCTGGCCATGCCGTCGCACCGGGTCGCCGTGATCGCGCCCTCGCCCGTCTCCCTGTTCAACCTCGCCATCCCCGAGCTGCTCTTCGGCAAGGTCGAGGTCGACGGGCGACCGGCGTACGAGGTGGTCGTGTGCACCCCCGAGCCCGGCCCGGTCGCCACGACCGGAGGACTCGACCTGTACGTGGCCCGGGGTCTGGACGCGGTGGAGGGCGCCGACACGGTCCTGGTCGCGGGGACCGGCCGGCGCTACGAGCCCGATCCGCGCACGGTGGCCGCGGTGGAGGCGGCCGCCGCCCGGGGTGTACGGATCGCCTCCATCTGCAGCGGCGCGTTCGTGCTCGCCGAGGCGGGGCTGCTCGACGGGCGCAGCGCCACCACCTACTGGGAACTGGCCGAGGAACTGCGCAGGCGTTACCCGGCGCTCGATCTCAAGGGCGATGTCCTGTACGTCCAGGACGGCAATGTCATGACCTCCTCCGGATACGCGGCCGGAATCGATCTGTGCCTGCACATCATCCGCGGCGACTACGGCGCGGCCGCCGCGAACGCCGTGGCCCGCCAGGCACTGGTCGCACCGGTCCGGCCGGGGGGCCAGACCCAGTTCACCCAGACCCCGCTGCCCGCGGAGCGCGGGATGGCCTGCGCGGACACCCGGGGCTGGGCGATGCGCAACCTCGACAAGCCGCTCACCCTGACCGACCTGGCCCGGCACGCGGGCGTGAGCGTGCGCACCCTGACCCGCCGCTTCCACGCCGAGAGCGGGGTGAGCCCGCTCCAGTGGCTGCTGCACCAGCGCGTGGAGCGCGCCAAGGAACTCCTGGAGACGACCACTCTCCCCATGGACCGGATCGCCGAAGCGAGCGGCCTGGGCAGCGCGGACTCCCTCCGCGCCCATCTGGTCCGCCGCACCGGCCTCACCCCGACCGCCTACCGGTCCGCCTTCAGCAGGCTCCCCACGGTGGCGTGAGGGGGCGGCACCCGGGAATGGCGCACCGCGTGTCCGTGTTGTCGGGGAGGTACAGGGTTCAACAAACTGAGAGAAGTGACATGCGCGTCGAGATCTGGAGCGACATCGCCTGCCCGTGGTGCTACATCGGCAAGGCCCGGTTCGAGAAGGGCCTGGCCGAGTTCGCCCACCGCGATGACGTCGAGGTGGTGCACCGCTCCTTCGAGCTCGACCCGAACCGGCCCAAGGGCGATGTCGGCCCGGTGATCCCGATGCTGGCCGAGAAGTACGGGCGCACCCTGGAGGAGGCCCGGCAGATGGAGGCCAACGTCGCCTCCAACGCGCACGCCGAGGGGCTGGGCTATCTCGCCGACGGCCGCGACCACGGCAACACCTTCGACATCCACCGGCTGCTGCACCTGGCCAAGGCGCGCGGCCGCCAGAGCGAGCTGCTCGACCTCGCCTACCGGGCCAACTTCGCCGAGGAGCGTTCCGTCTTCGACGCCGAGGTCCTGGCCGAGATCGCGGTCCGGGCGGGTCTGGACGAGGCGGAGGTGCGTGCGGTGCTCGCCGATGAGGACGCCTATGCCGACGCGGTGCGCGCCGACGAGCGCGAGGCGGCCGAGCTCGGTGCGAACGCCGTCCCGTTCTTCGTGCTCGACCGCACGTACGGCATCTCCGGCGGCCAGCCCGCCGAGGTCTTCACCCGCGCCCTCGAACAGGCCTGGCAGGCGCAGACCCCGGCCCTGAGGACGATCGAGGGCGATGCGGAGGCCTGCGGGCCGGAAGGGTGCGAGGTTCCGCGCTGAGCCCGATCCCTTTCGGTCCGCACCCCGACGCACCCCGACACATAAGGATCGCTTGGGGATATCGGTCAATTTTGCCCAATTGACTTGGGGATGGCGGGGATTCAGGGTGGAGCCATGGAACTGGACTCCCTCGCACGCGGCGAGTTCGCGCCGCAGACCACCTATCTCAACACCGCGAGCACCGGGCTGCTCCCCGCCCGCGCCGTGACCGCCATGGGTGAGGCCGTGGCCGCCTCGGCCGCGGGCCGCCCCACCGACATGTTCGCCGACGTGGAGGCGGCCCGCGCCGCCTACGCCCGGATCGTCGGCGTCCCCGAGCGGCGCGTGGCGGCCGGCGCGTCCGTCGCCGTCTACACCGGGCTCGTCGCCGCCTCCCTGCCCGAAGGCGCCGAAGTCCTGCTCGCGGAGGCCGACTTCAGCTCCGTGGTGAACCCCTTCCACATGCGCCAGGACCTGAAGGTGCGCACCACTCCGCTGGAGCGCCTGGCCGAGGCGGTGCGCCCGGGCACCGCGCTGGTCGCGGTCAGCGCGGTCCAGTCCGCCGACGGCCGGATCGCCGACCTCGCCGCGATCCGCGAGGCCGCCCGCGCCCACGGCGCCCGGACCCTGGTCGACGTGTCCCAGGGGGCGGGCTGGTACCCCCTCGACGCGGGGGCGTACGACTACACCGTGGCCGTCGGCTTCAAGTGGCTCACCACCCCGCGCGGCGTCGCCTTCCTGACCGTCCCCGACGACCTCGGCGGCCTGAACGCGATCTTCGCGGGCTGGGTCGCGGGCGAGCGCCCCTGGGACTCCTGCTACGGCCCGATCGATGAACTCGCCCACTCCGCGCGGCGGTTCGACGAGAGCCCCGCCCTGTTCTCGTACACCGGAGCCCGGCACTCGCTGGCACTCGTCGAGGAGCTCGGCATCGAACGTATCCACGCGCACAACACCGCGCTCGCCGACCGCTTCCGTGCCGGTCTCGTCCCGCTCGGGTACGAGCCGGTGGCCGCGCCCGGGTCGGCGATCGTCTCGGTGCCCGGCCTAGGCCACCGGCAGGAGGAACTGAGCGGCGCGGGCGTCGAGTTGTCGAACCGCGCCGGCAACCTGCGGGCGGCCTTCCATCTGTACAGCTCGGCCGAGGACGTGGACCGGCTTCTGGAGCTGCTGCCCGCCCGCTGACGGCGGAGTGGGGGCGGGGGAGACGCGGCCCCGGGTCCGGCGGCGGAGTGCGGCCGGGGGGGGCAAGGCCCCCGGCCGGGTCACTCCCCGCAGCCCGCCTCGTCGCCGGCCGACCGGCACAGGTTGGCCTCCACCTTGCCCAACAGCCGTGCCAGCTCGGCCCGTTCACCCTCATCGAGGCCGGCCAGGGTCTGCTCCTCCAGCTCCGTCCAGGCGTCCCGCACCCGTTCGTGGAGTACGCAGCCGTCATCGGTGGGCTCGACGAGCGAGGCGCGGCGGTCCCCGGGATCCGGGGCGCGCCGCACATAGCCGGCCTGTTCCAGGCGCTGGAGCATCTTGGTGACCGTCGACGGGTCGAGTCCGAGCAGCTTGATCAGCTCGGACTGGCGCGTCGCCCCCGCGTCCCACAGGTACATCATCAGCAGCTCCTGCCCCGGGTAGAGCCCGGCGGCGCGCAGCTGCCTGCCCGCGGCGATGCGGTGCAGCCGGGCCACCCGGGAGACCGCATGGCTGAACGGGCCGCCGCGGGCGGCGCTCGGCAGGTGGGGGTACGCGGTACAGGCGGGGTCGTCGGAGGTCATGCCGACAAGATTACCTTGGTCGGCCAAGCAATGGGTTACAGTGGCATCCGGCGCCAATACTTGGTCGACCACATATTGCTGTTCCGTTGCCCTGCCCGTCTCCCTGGAGGCCGTTGTGACCACCGCTTTCGACCCGATCGACCTGGCCGGCACCCGGCTCGCCAACCGCATCGCGCTGGCGCCGATGACCCGCAGCCGCGCCCACGGCCCGGGGAACTCGCCCACCGCGTCGACGGCCGAGTACTACGCCCAGCGCGCCTCCGCCGGGCTCGTCATCACCGAGGGCGTCCAGCCCTCCCCGGTCGGCCAGGGCTACCCCGACACCCCCGGACTGCACAGCGCCGAGCAGGTCGCGGCATGGCGCAAGGTCACCGACGCCGTGCACGCCAAGGGTGGCCGGATCTTCGCCCAGCTCATGCACGCGGGCCGGATCGGCCACCCCGATCTGCTGCCCGACGGCCTCGTCAACGTGGCCCCGTCCGCGGTGGCCGCCGTGGGCCAGGTCTACACCCACGAGGGCCCGAAGCCGTTCATCACGCCGCAGGCCCTGAGCGAGGACCAGATCCTCGTCACCATCGGCGAGTACGTCACCGCCGCGCGCAACGCGATCGAGGCGGGCTTCGACGGGGTCGAGCTGCACGGCGCCAACGGCTACCTCATCCACCAGTTCCTCGCGCCCAACTCCAATGTGCGCGACGACCGTTGGGGCGGATCCGTCGAAGGCCGCATCCGCTTCGCCGTCGAGGTGACCCGGGCGGTCGCCGCCGCGATCGGACCCGAGCGCACCGCGATCCGCCTCTCGCCCGGCAACCCGTACAACGACATCGACGAGCCCGAGCCGCGGGCGGCGTACACCGCGCTCGTCGCCGCCCTCGAACCGCTCGGCCTCGCCTACCTCCACCTCCTCGAAACCGCCCCGGAACAGCGGGAGTTGACCCTCGAACTGCGCAAGTCGTTCTCGGGGACGCTCATCCTGAACGCCGCCACCGAAGGTCCGACGGGCCCCGAGGCGCTCGCCCTGATCGAGGACGGCACCGCCGACCTCATCTCCTACGGCGTCCTCTTCCTCGCCAACCCGGACCTGCCCGCGCGGCTCAGGGCGGGCGGCCCCTTCAACGCGGCCGACCCGGCGACGTTCTTCGGCGGCGACGACCGCGGCTACCTCGACTACCCCGCGCTCGACGCGTGAAATCCGCTGGTCACGGCCCTGCGTGCGGCACCCCGGCGGGGCCGCTCAGGATGTGGCCGCGCCCGCGCTGACCGGCTCGCCGTACCAGCGCCACGAGTCCGGACGGGGCCGGCCGGGCAGGTCCGCACGGCCGGAGGCCCACAGCAGCACCTGCCAGCGGTCCTGGTCGTCCGGTACGTCACGGAAGAGCCGGGCCAGCACCCGGTCGCAGAGCCCGGCCGGAGGGGCCCAGACGAGGCCGAGGCCCTCGGCCACGTCATGGGTGTGCAGCAGGGTCTCCACGATGCCCATCGCGCCGAAGCCCTCGGGGTCCGAGACGCCGAAGCCGTGGTAGGCGCGTACCTCGGGCGAGGTGGTGCGCACCATCGCGGTGAGCAGGGCGCCGCTCGCCTCCAGCGTCTGGAGGAGGCCGGCCGGCCCGGCCGCGCGGTCGGCGTGCACCGCGTTGCGGGGGCCGCCGGGCCGCTTGGCCTCCCACAGGTACGGCACCTCGCCGTCCAGCGGGGGCTGGGCGGGGCCGAGCTGCACGGCGTAGGCGAAGAGGTCGTCCGAGAGGTGTTCCACCGTCTCCCAGCAGTCCCACTCCAGCGAACCGGCCGGCACGCTCCAGTCCGCGGCGAGCCCGGCCCGCAGCGCGGTGACGGACAGCCGTACCGCGTGCTCGACGTCGGCGGCGGTGACGGGAGTTCGGGAAGGTTCATCGACCATGGACATGGAGGGACCGTACCAACGATCTCTGTGGACGGATCTTCATGGATCGGTCCATGGGGAGCGACGGGCGGGGACGGCGCCGAGACGGCCCCCAGGCCGGGGGTCCGGGGACGCCTTCCCCGGACCCCCGGCCTGGAGGTCGTTCACCGCACGGGCGTGAAGTCCCTCGCCCCGATGAACTCCGGGCGGCGGATCGGCGCGGCGAAGGGCTCCACCGCGGTGTTCTCCACGCTGTTGAAGACGATGAACACGTTGCTGCGCGGGAACGGGGTGATGTTGTCCCCGGAGCCGTGCATCGCGTTGCAGTCGAACCAGGTCGCCGAGCCGGCCCGGCCCGTGAACAACTTGATGCCGTGGCGGTCGGCCATCTTGGTGAGCGCCTCGTCGGACGGCGTTCCCGCGTCCTGCATCTGCAAGGACTTCTTGTAGTTGTCCTTGGGTGTGGCGCCCTCGCAGCCGAGGAAGTCCCGGTGCGAGCCGGGCATGATCATCAGGCCGCCGTTGGTGTCGTGGTTCTCGGTCAGCGCGATCGAGACCGAGACCGTCCGCATGTTCGGCAGGCCGTCCTCGGCGTGCCACGTCTCGAAGTCCGAGTGCCAGTAGAAGCCGGAGGCGCCGAAGCCGGGCTTCACATTGATCCGGGACTGATGGACATACACGTCCGAGCCGAGGATGCGGCGTGCCATGCCCACCACGCGCTCGTCGCGCACCAGGCGCGCGAACACCTCACTGATCCGGTGTACCTCGAAGACCGAACGCACGGACTGGGACGTCGGCTCGATGATCGACCGCTCATCGGCACGAATGGCGGGATCGGTGATCAATCGCTCAAGTTCCGAGCGGTAGAGCGCCACTTCGTCGTCCGACAGCAGATCCTGGATCGAGAGGAAGCCGTCCTGCTCGAACGATTCGAGCCCTTCGGACGGTCCCCAGACGACCGGGTCCTGGCGGGGGGTGATCACCTCGGCGGAGCCACGCGTGGGGTAGAGATCCTGGATGGTCATGGTCAGCCCTCCTCGGGTTCGGTCAGCAGGGGGTAGACGCCGTTCTCGTCGTGGTCCTCCCGTCCGGTGACGGGCGGGTTGAAGACGCAGACACAGCGGAAGTCGGTCTTGGGGCGCAGGGTGTGGCGCTCGTGGCCGTCCAGGAGGTACATGGTGCCCGGCTCGATCCAGTGGGTCTCGCCGGTCTCCTCGTTGGTGAGCTCGGCCTCGCCCTCGGTGCACAGCACGGCCTCGATGTGGTTGGCGTACCACATGGAGGTCTCGGTGCCCGCGTACAGGACGGTCTCGTGCAGCGAGAAGCCGACCTTCTCCTTCGCGAGGACGATCCGCTTGCTCTCCCAGGTGCCGGAGGCGGCCTTCACATGGCGGTCGGTGTTCTCGATGTCCTTGAACGAGCGGACAATCACGGTGAGTTGCTGCCTTTCTGTGTACGTCGGTCGGTTCTGCGGACGCCGGTGGGGCGGACGGGTCAGACCGTCGCGGCGACCGCGCGGGCCAGCGAGCGCAGCCCCTCGTCCAGCTCGTCCGGCGTGATGGTCAGCGGCGGAAGCAGCTTGACGACCTCGCTCTTGGGGCCGGAGGTCTCCAGGAGCAGCCCCAGCTCGAAGGCGCGGGCGCAGACCTCGGAGGCGCGCGCCGCGTCGGCGAACTCCAGACCCCACACCAGACCTCGGCCCCGGTAGCTCGCGCCGAGCCGGCTGTGTTCGGTGCAGAGCGCGAGCAGCGCCTGCTCGACCTGCTCGCCGCGGGCCAGGGTGTGCTTCTCCATCTGGCCGTCGGCCCAGTACGCGTCGAGCGCCGCGGTCGCGGTGACGAACGCCGGGTTGTTGCCGCGGAAGGTGCCGTTGTGCTCGCCGGGCTCCCACACGTCGAGCTCGCCCTTGAACAGGCACAGCGACATCGGCAGGCCGTAGCCGCTGATCGACTTGGAGACGGTGACGATGTCCGGCACGATGCCCGCCTCCTCGAACGAGAAGAAGGCGCCGGTGCGGCCGCAGCCCATCTGGATGTCGTCGACGATCAGCAGCATGTCGCGGCGCCGGCACAGGTCGGCGAGCGCGCGCAGCCACTCGGGCCGGGCCACGTTGATGCCGCCCTCGCCCTGCACGGTCTCCACGATCACGGCGGCCGGCTTGTTGAGGCCGGAGCCCTGGTCCTCCAGGAGCCGCTCGAACCACAGGAAGTCGGGCACCCGGCCGTCGAGGTAGTTGTCGAACGGCATCGGCGTGCCGTGCACCAGCGGAATGCCGGCGCCGGCCCGCTTGAAGGCGTTGCCGGTCACCGCGAGCGAGCCGAGCGACATGCCGTGGAAGGCGTTGGTGAAGGACACGATCGACTCGCGGCCCTTCACCTTGCGGGCCAGCTTCAGCGCGGACTCGACGGCGTTGGTGCCGGTCGGGCCGGGGAACATCACCTTGTACGGCAGGTCGCGCGGGCGCAGGATCACGTTCTGGAACGTCTCGAGGAACGCCCGTTTCGCGGTGGTCGCCATGTCGAGGCCGTGGGTGATGCCGTCCCGCTCGATGTAGTCGAGCAACGCCCGTTTCAGGACCGGGTTGTTGTGGCCGTAGTTGAGTGAGCCGGCTCCGGCGAAGAAGTCCAGGTAGCTGTGGCCGTCCTCGTCGGTGAGACGGGCACCCTGCGCGCGGTCGAACACGGCGGGCCAGCCGCGGCAGTAGCTGCGTACCTCCGATTCGAGCGACTCGAAGACACTGAGGGCGGGCGGGGTGATGGTCACAGCGATTCTCCCTGGGGGTGGAGGGGGCCGATTCGGTAGAGGACTTCGGGCTGGTGGCCGTCGTCGGGGAAGAGGCCCGCGTCGAAGAGGAGCTCACGGTCGAGGGCGGCGCCGCGCCGCTTGGCGTAGGACGCGAAGAGGCGGTCGGAGGGGGTGTTGTCCGGCGAGACCGTCGTCTCCAGCCAGGTCACCCCGTGCGAGGTGGACACCTTCGCGGTCAGCGCTTCGAGCAGCAGCCCCGCGAGCCCCTGGCCCCGGTGGGCGTGGTCGACGGCGACCTGCCACACGACGAGGGTGCCCGGGCGGTCCGGCCGTACGTAGCCGGTGATGAACGCGATGGGCGCGCCGTCGTCGTCCCGGGCCACCACGGACGTCCTGGCGAAGTCGCGGCACCAGAGCAGATAGCTGTACGAGGAGTTGAGGTCGAGCACCTCGGAGTCACGGGCGATACGCCAGATCGCGGCTCCGTCCTCCACTCGTGGGTTTTCGATACGGACTGCTGTTTGCGCGGCGGTCATGCCGAGGGAATTTACCGATCGGAAATTGAAATCGCATTCCCGTCAGGGGGTGTGCGCAGAGGTCGTTCGTGTTATCACGCGAGCATGCGCGCGAACCGGTTTGTCCGGTAATTACCGGACAAAAGGGCGGGGTTGTGGAGTCGATCACACCCTTGTGACCGCCCGGGAACCTTGCCGAAACCCATATGTTTGAGTTCGGCAAGTGGGGGCAGAAGAAAACGGGAAGCTGCGGTGGATAAGCAGCTTCCCGTTTTGTGGAACGGTTTGTGGAATTCAGTTGTGCGTCAGTTGTGCGTCGCTTGTGCTTTACGCGTCGGAGGATCGCGGAAAAGGTGTCACCAGGTTTCGGAAACGGCCTTGCGGGCAGCTTCGAGGTCCACCGCGATCCCGCGCTCGCCGAGCGCCGCCCCCAGCGCCGCGAGCGAGGACTGGACGGCGCCGCGCGTGGCGTCCACCCCGTAGTGGTTGACCCGGATCATGGTCGAGGCCAGCGCCCCGCCGCCGGCGATCAGCGGCAGCGAGGGATCGGCCGCGAGCGCCGCGGCGACCAGCTCACCGGCGTCCACGCCCTCGGGGACGCGCAGCGTCGTGGCGACCGGGGCCGCGTCCGCCGCCTTGTGGACATACGGCGCGAGCCCGCCGCCGAGCGCGAGGGCGCCCGCCCGGGTCGCCGCCGCGGCCGAGGCGTGCCGGGCCATCACGGCCTCCAGTCCCTCGGACTCGATGCGCTCCACACACGCCTCCAGGGCCAGCATCTCCAGCTGGGCGGGCGCGTGCAGCAGGGCCTTGCGGCCGCCGTCGATCCAGCGCTGCTTCCAGTCGAGGAGCGAGAGGTAGGAGCGGCGCGGCGCGTTCGGGTTGGCGGCGATGCGCTCCCAGGCGCGGGCGCTCACCGAGACGGCCGAGACGCCGGCCGGGCCGCCCATCGCCTTCTGCGCGCCGATCACACACAGGTCCACGCCCCAGTCGTCCGGCCGGAGCGGCTCGGCGGCCACCGAGGCGACCGCGTCCAGCATGAACAGGGCGCCGTGCCGGCGCACCACCTCGCCGATCTCCGCGACCGGGTTCGTGTTGCCGGTCGCCGCCTCCGCGTGAACGAGCGAAACGAAATCGATCTCCGGGTGATCGGTGAGCGCACGATCGATCTGCTCGGCGGTGACCGCGGTGTGGAAGGGCACCTCCAGATCGACCACACGCGCCCCGCAGTCGCGCAGCCAGTTGCCGAAGGTCTGCCCATAGGGGCCGGTCACGACGTTGAGCGCGGTCGAGCCGGGGTGCGCCGCGCCCCGGATGCAGCCCTCCAGGGGGAGCAGCGCCTCGCCCTGCATGATCACCACGTCCTGACCGGTGGCGAGCAGAGCGGCCACCCGTCGCTCGATCGCCGCGAAGTGGTCGGCGGTCAGCGGGGCCAGGTCCAGGAGCGGGTGTGTCACGGGGGTGCCTTCTTCGGTCGGCTCGGGGGTCGTGGGGAGGCTCGGGCCGGGGTTCGAGTCCGGTGTTCGATCCTCTGGAGGGAGACTACCCAGCGCCTCGTACAGTGCTGACCATGAGCGATCGCATGGTGCTGCATGTGAAGGGGCGCGTCCTCGCCGGGCCCGAGGACGTACGGGACGAACTGTGGGCGGTCGACGGGCGGATCACCTACGAGCGACCCCCGGGCGAGGCCCTCACCCTGACCGGCTGGGCGCTGCCGGGCCTCGTCGACGCGCACTGCCATGTGGGCCTCGACCAGCACGGGCCGGTGCCCGACGAGGTGAGCGAGAAGCAGGCCCTGACCGACCGCGAGGCCGGCACCCTGCTGATCCGGGACGCGGGCTCGCCCTCCGACACCCGCTGGATCGACGACCGCGAGGACCTGCCGAAGATCATCAGGGCGGGCCGCCACATCGCGCGCACCCGGCGCTACATCCGCAACTACGCCCACGAGATCGAGCCCGGTGACCTCGTGGCCTACGTCGCGCGGGAGGCGCGGCGCGGGGACGGCTGGGTCAAGCTGGTCGGCGACTGGATCGACCGGGACGCCGGCGACCTCGCCGCCTGCTGGCCGCGCGGCGAGGTCGAGGCCGCCATCGCCGAGGCCCACCGGCTCGGCGCCCGGGTCACCGCGCACTGCTTCGCCGAGGACTCGCTCAGGGACCTGGTCGAGGCGGGCATCGACTGCATCGAGCACGCCACCGGCCTGACCGAGGACACCATCCCGCTCTTCGCCGAGCGCGGCGTCGCGATCGTGCCGACCCTGGTCAACATCGCCACGTTCCCGCACATGGCCGACGGCGGCGAGGCGAAGTTCCCCCAATGGGCCGCCCATATGCGGCGGTTGCACGCGCGCCGCTACGACACGGTGCGCTCGGCCTACGACGCGGGCGTACCGGTCTTCGTCGGCACCGACGCGGGAGGCTCCCTCGCCCACGGCCTGGTCGCCGCCGAGGTCGCCGAACTGGTCACGGCGGGCATCCCCGCGCTCGACGCGCTCTCCGCGACGACCTGGGGGGCCCGCGCCTGGCTGGGCCGCCCCGCCCTGGAGGAGGGCGCCCCCGCCGACCTGGTCCTCTACGACCAGGACCCCCGTACGGACGTCCGCGTCCTCGCGACCCCCAGCCGTGTCGTGCTGCGGGGGCGGGTGGTGGGGTGAGGGGGCCAACTCGGCCGATGCCGGCAGAAGTTGAGGCCGTCCTCGAGCCCCCGCAAGCAGACCTCGGCGCCGCATCGTGAGCCGGGGCGAGCCAATCAGCATCCCCGGCAAGGGAGTTGGAGAGGCCGGGCACATGGCGCGCCTTTCCTCATCCTCTCGTCATCCTCTCGTCCACGGCCCGACTCGGGAGGCGGCACCATGACGACAACGAGCCGGTACGGCATCGTGTTCACCGACCACACCTTCGCCCTGCCCCTTGATCACGACCGGCCGGACGGACGGCGGATCCTGGTGTACGCGCGCGAGGCGCGCCACGCCGGGAAGGCGGCCGAGAACCTCCCCTGGCTGTTGTTCCTGGGAGGTGGCCCCGGCGCGGCCGCCCCTCGACCACTCGGCCGAGAAGGCTGGCTGCGCCGGGCCGTGCGGGACTACCGGGTGCTCCTCCTCGACCAGCGCGGCACCGGCAGGTCCACCCCGGTCGACCGTCGCTTCCTGGCCCAGGTCCGCGCTCCGCGGGCCCAGGCGGAGTACCTGGCGCACTTCCGTGCCGATGCGATCGTGCGGGACGCCGAGATGATGCGCCGCACGCTCATCGGGGACCGGCCGTGGAGTGTGCTGGGGCAGAGCTTCGGAGGCCTGTGCACGGTCACCTACCTCTCCTTCGCTCCCCAGGGCATGGCCGAGGCGTTCATCACCGGGGGGCTGCCCGGGGTGCGCGCCGGGGCCGACGAGGTCTACCGCGCGCTGTACCCCCGGGTGGCCGAGAAGAACGCCGAGCACGTCGACCGCTTCCCGGACGACGGCGACCGGGCCCGTGACGTCGCCCGGTACCTGAGGGACCACCGGGTCGTCCTGCCGAGTGGCCGCCCCCTGACCGTCGAGGCCTTCCAGTCCCTGGGCAACCTTCTCGGCAGCGACGACGGCGGCCATCGGCTGCACTATCTCCTCGAAGACCCCTTCACCGGCGGTACCGAGCCCTCGGACGCCTTCCTGGCCGAGGTCGACCGAGAACTGTCCGCGATCGCCGGCGGGCCGCTGTACTCCGTGCTGCACGAGGCGACCTACGCGCAGGGGGAAGGCGCCACGCGGTGGTCGGCCCAGCGCGTCCGGGCCGAGTTCCCGGCCTTCGACGCCCTCACGGCCCTCGACTCGGGCGAGCCCGTCCTGTTCACCGGCGAGATGATCTACCCCTGGATGTTCGACACCGACCCGGCGTTGCGCCCCTTCCACCGGGCCGCCCACCTGCTCGCCGAACGCTCGACCTGGCCCGCCCTCTACGACATCGAGCGCCTGGGCGCCAACACCGTCCCCGTCGCCGCCGCCATCTACCACGACGACATGTACCTCGACCGGGACCTCTCGATCGGTACCGCCGGAGCCATCCGCGGACTGAGGCCCTGGATCACCGACGCCTACCAGCACGACGGCCTGCGCACGAGCGACGGAGCCGTCCTGGATCACCTGATCTCGCTCCTGCGTGAAACGCCCTGAGTTGACCGCCCGTTACGTTCGGCGGGGGCGGGTCGTTGAAGACCTTCACGCGTACGCCGGGGTGGTGGGGCGGCGTTGGGGCGTGGGCGCTGTGGTGGGGGTGACGGAGGGGGTGGGGGTGGTCGGGGAATCGAATAGGGGAGCGGAAACCACCCCTTGGGGTGAACTCGCTTCGTGTGACGGTCAGTTCACTCTCAGTGCGTAAAGATGCGGTGTCCCAAGTCGCCGGTGCGCCCCTCGATTCGCAGGAGTCCCACGAGTCCCCGTGGCGGGCGCCCGGACTGCCATGTCTCCCGTGGGGGTTCCACCATCTTGAACAGCGACAACTTCCGCCTGCCCGCGCACGGTCCCCTCGCGCGCCGGTCCGCCGCGATCGCGGCCTGCGCGGCGCTCACCGCCGGGCCGCTGCTGCTCGCCGCGCCCGCGCACGCCGCCGGTTCCACCGGCGCCGAGGGGGACGGGGGCGGCCGGGCGGGGGCCGTGGTGCTGCGCACCGGGCTCGACGTCTCCCTCCTCGACAAGGCCCTCGACGTGCCGTTGAAGGCCACGCTCAACGAGGTCTCGGCGCCCGCCGGGGCAGAGAAGACCGCGCTGACCGTGAAGCTGGACGGTGTCGGCGGCGGTCAGCCCGTCAACGTACTGAAGGCGGACGTCGCCACCGCGCGGGCGAGCGCCGACGCGCGGAAGGCGGAGTCCTCGGCCCGGCTGGTCCACGCCCGGCTGCACCTGCCCGGCCTTCCGCTGCTCTCGCTCATCGAGGTCGGCGAGGTGACCTCCAGCGCGGTCTGCGAGGCGGGCCGCGCGCCCGTCGCCCAGTCCAATGTGCTGGGCGCGGTGACGGTACTCGGCAAGAAGGTCACCGTGTCCACGGGCGGCACCACGCGGGTGCGGGTGCCCGGGGTCGGCGAGGTCACCCTCGACCTGTCGCGGGCCACGACCACCTCGCGCACCGCGGCGGCGGTCGCGCTGCGGCTCAAGGTCTCGGTGAACCCGCTCCATCTCAACGTCGCCCAGGTCGAGGGAGAGGTCACGCTCGCCGAGGCGACCTGCCGGGCGCCGGCGGCGCCGGAGGCGCCTCGGCCGAGCGGGGTCGCGGCCCGCCCCGAGAAGGCGCCCGTGGCGAGCGGGATCGCTGCGCGGAACGCGGGCGACTCCGAACTGGCCGAGACGGGTGGGGGTTCGGTCACGGCCTGGCTTGTGGGTGGGGCGGCGGTGCTGGTGGGTGGGGCGGGGGTGGTTGTGCTGACCCGGGGTCGCGTGAGGGGTGGGCGGGGGTAGGGGTTCTGGGTGCTGGGGGTGGGCCGGCCACCCCCGGGGTGCCTTCTCTGCGCCGTTCCCCGCGCCCCCAACCCCTCTCGATCCTGCGGGCCGTGGTCGCTTTTCGCGCAGTTCCTCGCGCCCCTGAAACCCGCTTTCGTCCGCGGGTCGTGGTCGCTTCTCGCGCAGTTCCTCGCGCCCCTGAAGCCCTTCGGTCTGCGGGCCGTGCGTGGCTGGTCGCGCAGTTCCTCGCGCCCCTCAGTAGTACTGGTGCTGGGCCGCATGGAGGCATTTCAGCCCGTCCGGCAATTGAGGACGAGCGCCCTTAAGGCGCGAAGGGGGTCTGGGGCGCAGCCCCAGGGGGCGGGGGGTCAGGGGTGGGTCAGGGTCAGGGACTGGTCCAGGGCTTGGAGGAAGCGGTTGGTCGTGGTGCGGTCGCGGACCGCGAGCCGCAGCCACTCGGGGCCGAGCCCAGGGAACGTGTCGCCGCGCCGCGCCGCGAACCCGAGCGTACGCAGCCGCTCCCGTACCCGGTCCGCCCCCTCGATCCGTACCAGCACGAACGGCCCCTCGGCCGCCTCCACCGTGCGCACCTCCTCGAACTCCGCGAGCCCGGCGAGCAGATGGGCCCGGTCCTCGGCGACCCGTACCGCCGCCGCCTCGGCCTCCGCGAGTGCCCGGGGCTCCATGCAGGCGCCCGCCGCGACCAGGGCCGGAGTCGACACCGGCCACAGCGGCTGGGCGCCCTGGAGCGTCGCGATCGTCTCCGGCTCGGCCAGGACATAGCCGATCCGCAGCCCCGCCAGACCCCACGTCTTGGTGAGGCTGCGCAGCACGACGAGGCCGGGCAGGTCGGTGCGGCCGGCCAGCGCCTCGCGCTCGCCCGGCACCGCGTCCATGAACGCCTCGTCCACCACCAACGTCCGCCCGGGGCGCGCGAGTTGGGACAGCAGAGCGGCCGGGTGCAGGACGGACGTGGGGTTGGTCGGGTTGCCGACCACCACCAGGTCCGCCTCCTCGGGGACGGCTGCGGGGTCAAGCCGGAAGCCGTCCTCGGCCCGCAGCAGAACCCGCCGCACCGTGTGCCCGGCATCGCGCAGCGCCGCCTCCGGCTCGGTGAACTGCGGGTGCACCACCACGGGGTGACGGACCGTCAGCGCGCGGGCGAGCAGCACGAACGCCTCGGCCGCGCCCGCCGTCAGGAGTACCCGCTCCGGCGCCAGTCCGTGCCGCTCGGCCACCGCCGCGCGCGCGGCGCGGCCGTCCGGGTAGGCGGCGAGGGAGGTCAGCGAATCGGCGATCCGCTCGCGCAGCCAGGAGGGGGGAGTGCCGGTGCGTACGTTGACCGCGAGATCGGTCAGCTCGCCGCCGTGGTCGCGGACCTCGGCGTCACCGTGGTGGCGCAGGTCGTGGGGGGACTCGGTGGTGGGGATGGGCATGGCTTCCTCGCTCCTGGTGGGGGGTCCGTCGCCTTCGTCGGCGTACGGCCGGAGGTGGGACCGACGTACGATCGCACACGTCGCCATGGCGGCACGGCCCGCGGGGCTCGACTTCCGCTTGGGCACGAGCAGTTCCCCGCCCCCCGCCAGGGCCGCGGCCTCCGCGACGGACGAAGTGCCGACCGCGGCGAGGGCCGTGCGCGAGCCGTGCGGCACGGGGACGGCGGCCAGCTCGTCGGCCGGGTACCCGACCAGTGGCACCCCGAGCCGGGCCGCTGCCCCGAGGAGCCCCGGCTCGCGCGTCTTGGTGTCCACGGTGGCCAGTTCGGCGACGGCCGGAGCGTCGAGGCCCGCGTCCGCGAGGGCGGTCTCGATCAGCGCGAGCACCTCCTCCGCCGCGACCCCCCGGGAGGCGCCGACGCCCACCACGAGAGGGGCTGCGTCCCGGGCGCTGCGGGCGGCGTCGTCGGCCATGACGGAATCCTCTCAGGCCGCTCCGGGGCGGCGGCGGGCCCCGGTGTGGACGTGCGGAGTACGGGCCCCGTCGGTTAGCAAGGGCGCATGGTGGTATTCGTCGCGCTCGGCGCGTTCCTGATGACCCTGGTCGGCGGCTGGACCGCCCAGCGGGTCACCGACCGGCGCCACCTGGTGCTCGGGCTCGCGGGCGGACTCATGCTCGGCGTGGTCGGGCTCGACCTGCTGCCCGAGGCCCTGGACGCGGCCGGCGAGGACCTCTTCGGGGTGCCCCGCGCCCTGCTCCTGTTCGTGGGCGGCTTCCTGTTCGCGCATGTCGTCGAGCGGGTGCTCGCCGTGCGCCAGGCCGCCCACGGGGCGGGCGAGCACCGGGCGCCGCAGGTCGGCGTCACCGTCGCTTCGGCGATGGTCGGGCACAGCCTCATGGACGGCGTCGCGATCGGCGCGGCCTTCCAGGTGGGCGCCGGAATGGGCCTCGCGGTGGCCCTGGCCGTCATCACCCACGACTTCGCCGACGGCTTCAACACGTACACGATCACCAGTCTGTACGGGAACGAGAAGCGCAAGGCGCTCGCGATGCTGTTCGCCGACGCGCTGGCGCCGATGGTGGGCGCCGCCTCGACCCTGCTGTTCACCCTTCCGGAGCAGCTGCTCGGCAGCTATCTGGGGTTCTTCGGGGGCGTGCTCCTGTACCTGGCCGCCGCCGAGATCCTCCCCGAGGCCCACCACGAGCACCCCGCCCTCTCGACGCTGCTGTGCACGGTCGCGGGCGTGGGGTTCATCTGGCTGGTGGTGGGCGCCGCCGGCTGAGTACGTCATCGCGCGCAGGCCCCGGCGAACCGGTGGGCCACCTCCGGGCGGGCCGCCCAGTGGGTGTGCAGATAGCTCGCGTGCACACCGTCCTGGACGAAGCCCTCGAAGCGGCGCTCGGGGTGCACCACGCCCCAGGCGGGGTCGGCGCCCGCGCCCGGCTCGATGACGGTGCGGTGGAACTCGTGGCCGCGCAGTCTCGTCCCCGCGACGGCCAGGCTGTTGTCGCGCACCGCCACCGCCTCCCGGTAGCCCAGGGTGAGCCGGCCCGACATCCGCGCGTCCGCGTCGAGCACCCCGCACATGGGCTGCCCGTCGAGGGAGCGCGCCAGATACAGCAGCCCCGCGCACTCGGCGGCCACCGGCGCCCCCGAGCGGGCGAGCTCGGCGACGGCCTTGCGGAGCCGTTCGTTGGCGGACAGCTCGGCGGCGTACACCTCGGGGAAACCGCCGCCTATCACCAACCCGCTTGTCCCGGGCGGGAGTTGCTCGTCCCTGAGGGGGTCGAAGGTGACCACCTCCGCGCCGGCGGCGGTGAGCAGTTCGGTGTGCTCGGCGTAGGAGAAGGTGAACGCGGAACCCCCCGCGACGGCGACGAGGGGCCGGGCGGAAACCCGCCCCTGCGGCGCTTGAGGAGCGGGGCCCGGGGCAGAGCCCCGTGCGGGCCGGGCCGCGGCCGGCAACGCGTCCGCCGGGGACTTTCGGGAGGGGGCGGGGTGGGGGAGGCCGAACCCCGGCTCCCACGCCTCCACCCCCAGCGGCGGCGCCGTACGGGCCAGGGCGAGCAGGCCCTCCAGATCACAGCCCTGCCGCACCTGTTCCCCCATCGCCGCCACCGCGTCCACCGCGTCGGTGCGGCGCTCCGCGACCGGGACCAGGCCCAGATGACGCGAGGGCGTGTCCACCTGGGGCGCGCGGCGCAGGGCGCCGAGGACGGGAACCCCCACGTCCTCCATCGCCTCACGCAGCAGCGCCTCGTGCCGGTCCGAGCCGACCTTGTTGAGGATCACCCCGCCGACCCGTACCTCGGGGTCCCAGGACACGAAGCCGTGCACCAGCGCGGCCACCGACCGCGACTGCGAGGAGGCGTCCACGACGAGCACCACCGGCGCGCGCAGCAGCTTGGCCACCTGGGCGGTGGAGGCGAGTTCGCCCATGCCGCTCGCCCCGTCGTACAGGCCCATCACGCCCTCGACCACGGCGAGGTCGCAGCCGCGGGCCCCGTGCGCGAACAGCGGGGCCATCAGCTCGGGCCCGCACATGTACGCGTCGAGGTTGCGGCCGGGCCGTCCGGTCGCCAGGGAGTGGTAGCCGGGGTCGATGTAGTCCGGGCCGACCTTGTGCGGGGACACGGTGAGCCCGGCGCGCGTGAACGCGGCCATCAGGCCTGTCGTGACGGTGGTCTTGCCGCTGCCCGACGCCGGGGCGGCGATGACGAGACGTGCTACCACTCGATGCCCCGCTGGCCCTTCTGGCCGGCGTCCATCGGGTGCTTGACCTTGGACATGTCCGTGACCAGATCCGCGAACTCCACCAGCGCCTCGGGCGCGTTGCGGCCGGTGATCACCACGTGCTGGGTGCCCGGACGGTCGCGGAGCACCGAGACGACCTCGTCGACGTCGACCCAGCCCCAGTGCAGCAGATAGGCGAACTCGTCGAGGACGTAGAACTTGTACGTCTCGGCGGCCAGGTCGCGCTTGACCTGCTCCCAGCCCTCGCGGGCCTTCTCCTCGTGGGTCGGCTCGCCCTCGGCGGTCTCGCGCTGGATCCACGACCAGCCCTCGCCCATCTTGTGCCAGTCGACGGGGCCGCCCTCGCCGGACGCCCCGAGCACCTTCAGCGCGTTCTCCTCGCCGACCTTCCACTTCGCCGACTTCACGAACTGGAACACCCCGACCGGCCAGCCCTGGTTCCATGCGCGCAGGGCCATCCCGAACGCGGCCGTCGACTTCCCCTTGCCGACGCCGGTGTGCACCATGACCAGGTGCCTGTTGCGTCGCTGACGGGTCGTCAGACCGTCCTCGGGTACGACACTGACCTGTCCCTGCGGCATTAAGCGGCCCTCCTCGAAGTTCCCTGGACATCCTTGACGAGGCCGGCGATGGAGTCCGCCCGCAACTCGTCCAACGTGACGGCGCTGCCGCCGAGTTCACGTGCGAGCTCCCCCGCGAGCCCCAGCCGCACCATGCCCGACTCGCAGTCCACGACCACCGACGCGGTGCCCTCGGCGGCGTGCAGCCGGGCGGCCCGCCCCGCGAGCGCCACCGGCTCGGGGCCGCCCGTGGCCCGGCCGTCCGTGACGACCACGAGCAGCGGACGGCGCGAGGGGTCCCGCAACCGCTCGACCCGCAGCACGTCGTGGGCCTTGAGGAGCCCCGCCGCGAGCGGGGTGCGCCCGCCGGTCGGCAGCGTTTCGAGCCGGGCGGCGGCCGC
Organism: Streptomyces sp. ASQP_92; assembly: GCF_025399895.1. Lineage (GTDB taxonomy): Bacteria > Actinomycetota > Actinomycetes > Streptomycetales > Streptomycetaceae > Streptomyces. The sequence goes on from NZ_JAODUA010000001.1 coordinate 1,302,991, forward strand.
GTCCACCGACGAGGTGGGCGGCAGCGCGAGCTCGGCCTCCTTGCCCCGGAAGGTGATCAGGCCGACCTTGTCGCGGCGCTGATAGGCGTCGAGCAGCAGCGAGAGCACCGCGCCCTTGACCGCGCTCATCCGCTGCCGGGCCGCCATCGACCCCGAGGCGTCCACCACGAACAGCACGAGGTTGCCCTCGCGGCCCTCGCGGGTCGCCTGGCGCAGATCGTCGCGGCGCACCACGAGACCGCGGCCCACCCGCCCGCGCGCCCGCTGGTGGGGGGCGGCCGCCTGCACGGTGGCCGTCAAGTGCAGCTTGGTGAGGGCCCCTTGGGGGCGGCGCGAGCCGGTGGTCCTGCCATGCTCGGTACGGGCCCGCGAGCGCCGGCCGGCCGCGCCCTCGCCGAGTCCGGGCACGCTCAGCATCTTCGTACGGAACGGCTCGGCGGACTTCACCGCGGCGCGCTCTTTGGGGCCGCTGGGGACGGGGGAGGCGGGCGGCTCCACCGCGTCGGCGGAGTCCGGGGACCCGGCCGGCTCCGACGGCTCCGACGCGTCGGGTGCCTCGGGGGATTCGGCCGGGCTCTCGGGGGAGTCGCCCTGCGGCGGCACCCCGCCCCCGCCACCGCCGCCGGGGCCCTCGGGGCCCGGGTCCGGATCGTCGTCGCCCTCGTCCTCGCCCCGGAACTGCTCCAGGGTCTCGTCGAGCTTGTCCTGGTCGAGGCCCGGCGCGTCGAAGGGGTTGCGCCTGCGCCGGTGCGGCAGCGCGAGCAGCGCGGCCTGGCGGACGTCGTCGCTCGTCACGTCCGTGCGGCCCGCCCACGCGGCGAGCGCCGTGGCGGTGCGCGCCATCACGATGTCGGCGCGCATGCCGTCCACCTCGAACGCGGCGCAGGTCGCCGCGATCTGGAGCAGCACCGCGTCCCCGAGCACGACCGAGGGGAGCAACTCCCGTGCCGCGACGACCCGTTGACGCAGCGCGCCCTCCTCGTCCGCCCAGCGTGCGGCGAACGCGGCCGGGTCGTCGTCGTGGGCGAGACGGCGCCGCACCACCTCGACGCGCTGCGCCGGCTCGCGCGAGGCCGCGACCTCGACCGTCAGGCCGAAGCGGTCGAGCAACTGCGGCCGCAGCTCGCCCTCTTCGGGGTTCATCGTGCCCACCAGCAGGAACCGCGCGGCGTGCCGGACCGAGACGCCCTCGCGCTCGACGTAGGAGGACCCCATCGCGGCGGCGTCGAGGAGGAGGTCGATGAGGTGGTCGTGCAGCAGGTTGACCTCGTCGACGTACAGGATGCCGCGGTGCGCGTCCGCGAGCAGCCCCGGCTCGAAGGCCTTCACGCCCTCGCCCAGCGCCCGTTCGATGTCGAGGGCGCCCACCAGACGGTCCTCGGAGGCGCCCACCGGAAGCTCCACCATGCGGGCGGCACGGGCGACGCCGGGGCCGCTCTCGTGCGGCCCGTCCGGGCACCGCGGGTCGGGCGCGGCCGGGTCGCAGCTGAAACGGCAGCCCGGCACGACCGCCACCTCGGGCAGCAGATCCGCGAGCGCGCGCACCGCGGTGCTCTTGGCGGTGCCCTTCTCGCCCCGGACCAGAACCCCTCCCACCGCGGGGCTGACGGCGTTCAGGAGCAGCGCGAGCCGCAGGTCGTCCATGCCGACGACGGCGGTGAACGGATACCGGGTGCTCATGTGCCGATCTCTCCTCGGATTGGTGCGGTACGCGGCGGGCGGGCCGGGGCGGTCATGGCGCCCCCGGCGGGATGAAGGGCAGTCCGGCGGGCGGCCCCTGCTCGATCAGCCTCAACAGGGCTTCCGTGTCGGCGTGTTCCTCGATCAGGTCGCCGAGCCGGTCGAGCTGTTCCTCGCGCAGGGCTCCGAACGAGGTGTCGGGCGCGGGCACGAAACGGCGGCCCGCGTCGCGCGCGACCTCTTCGAGGAAGCGCCGTCTGAACCCGTCGCTCTCCAGGGAGCCGTGCCAGTGGGTGCCCCACACGGCGCCGACCCGGCAGCCGTCCAAGAAGGCCTCGCCGCCCAGGACTTCGGCCACCCCGTGATGGATCTCGTACCCCTCGACGTGTTCGCCGAGGGCCTCGCCGACGGGCCGCGCCAGGGTCTTGTCGGCCGCGAACCGCACCCGGACCGGCAGCAGCCGCAGGCCGGCGACGGAGCCCGCCTTCGACTCGACGTCGTCCTCGATGTGCTCGCCGAGCAGTTGGAAGCCGCCGCAGATGCCGAGGACCGGGCGGCCCGCGGCGGCGCGGCGCGCCAGTTCGGCCGCGAGGCCGCGCTCGCGCAGCCACTCCAGGGCGCGGACCGTGCCGCGGGTGCCGGGCACCACCACCAGGTCGGCGTCGAGGAGTTCCTCGGGCCGGTCCACGAAGCGCACGACGACGCCGGGCTCGGCCGCGAGCGCGTCCACATCGGTGAAGTTGGACATCAGCGGCACCGCGCAGACGGCGACCCGCAGCACGTCCTCGCCGACCGGCGGCGTCACCACCGACTCCCGCACGGCCCCCCGCATCGAGACGCGGAGCCCGTCCTCTTCGTCGATGCCGAGCCCGTGGGCGTACGGCAGGATTCCGTAGGTGTGCCGTCCGGTGAGGCCGCGCAGCATCTCGATGCCGGGTTCCAGGAGCGTCACATCGCCCCGGAACTTGTTGACCACGTACCCGGCGACCAGCGCCTGGTCCTCGGGGCTCAGCAGCGCCGTCGTCCCGAAGAACGAGGCGAACACCCCGCCGCGGTCGATGTCGCCGACCACGACCACGGGCAGCCGCGCGGCCCGCGCGATGCCCATGTTGACGATGTCGGTCCGCCGCAGGTTGATCTCGGCCGGGCTGCCCGCGCCCTCGCAGATCACCGCGTCATAGGTGCTGCGCAGTTCCTCCAGGCACTCCAGGACGGTGCCGAGCAGCGCTTGCTGGCGTCCCCCGTGGTAGCCCCGGGCGCTCAGCTCGCCGACCGGCCTGCCCATCAGGACGACCTGGCTGGAGCGGTCGCTGCCCGGCTTGAGCAGCACCGGGTTCATCAGCGCGGTGGGCTCCACGCGCGCCGCCTGCGCCTGCATCGCCTGGGCCCGCCCGATCTCCGCTCCCTCGCGCGTGACGAAGGAGTTGAGCGACATGTTCTGCCCTTTGAACGGCGCGACCTTGACCCCCTGGCGCACCAGCCAGCGGCAGATCCCGGCCGTGACGACGCTCTTGCCGGCGTCGGAGGTCGTGCCCGCGATCAGCAGCCCGCCACCCATGTACGTCCCTTTCTCACAGCGGCCCCCGCCACCACGGCGCCGGCCAGCGTCAGCAGGCCCACCGTGCGCGAGAGCCGTACCGCACGTTCGATGTCGGTGACCTCGACGGGCCGCCCCGACGTGTTCAGGACCGGCCGGTGCTCGACGCGCCCTCCGTAGGAGAGCGTGCCGCCGAGCCGCACACCGAGCGCGCCCGCGAACGCGGCTTCCACGGGGCCCGCGTTGGGGCTCGGGTGCTGGGCGGCGTCGGCGCGCCAGGCGTGGAACGCGCCCCTGGTGTCCGGGCCCGCGAGCGCGGCGAGGACCGCGGTGACCCGTGCGCCGGGCCAGCCCGCCATGTCGTCGAGCCGCGCCGAGGCCCAGCCGTACCGGCGGTATCTGGGCGACTTGTGCCCGACCATCGCGTCCAGGGTGTTGACCGCGCGGAAGCCCACGAGCCCGGGCACGCCCGCGAGCGCGCCCCACACCAGGGCGCCGACGACCGCGTCGGAGGTGTTCTCGGCGACCGACTCGACGACCGCGCGCGCGACGCCGTCGGCGTCCAGGGAGCGCGGGTCGCGCCCGCACAGATGCGGAAGGCGCTCGCGGGCCACCTCCACGTCGCCCGCGGCGAGCGCGCCGCCGATGGCCCGCGCCTCACGGGCCAGCGAGGTGCCGCCGACCACCGACCAGGTGGCGGCCGCGGTCAGCGCGAAGGAGGCGGCGGGGCGGCCTCGTACGGCACGGGAGACGAGCGCGGCGGCGCCGACGGCGCCACCCGCGCACACCAGGGTGTGCAGGGCGCCCCGGCCGCGGTGGTCGCGCCACAGCAGGCGTTCGACGGCGCCCGCCGCCCGGCCGAACGCGGCGACCGGATGGCCGCGGCGTGGATCGCCGAGCAGGAGGTCGGCGACGAGGCCGGCGGTGGCGCCGTAGGCGAAGGTGCGATCGGCCCGCATCCTCAGCGCGCCAGGGCGTGGCGGGAAGGACCGGCAGGGCTGGGCAGGCAGGCACGCATGGCGGTATGTCCTCACTCAGGGTGTCCGCGCCCTGGTTCGACGTGACCGGCGGTGAGAGTTCCTGGCTCACGGGGATCTCTCCCCGGTGACAGTGGCGGGACCGCGCCGGATTCGCACCGGCTTCCTCTTCTGCCGCCGTAGCTGGCCGGTGCAGTCCACCATGCCCCGAGAACAGCCGTCAACTTGCCGTTGACCTGCGGCGCGAGAGAGCGTGCGGCCGGGCACACGACCGCCCTCCGGCGCGGGCCGGAGGGCGGTTCGGATGGTGCTTGTGGGTCAGGCGACGATCAGAAAGATCCCGTACGCGACGGCCGCCGCGCAGAGCGCGAAGCAGGCGTAGGCACCGGTGCGGGCCATCACTGTGTTGCCGGTGGTGCCGGTGTTGCCGGCGCCGGAGGCAGCGGCCTCCCGCTTGGTGAGGCCGACGATGCCGAGCGTGAACAGGCCCACCAGGCCGACGGTCACCGCGAGGCTGACGCCGAACACGGAGCCGAGGGCTTCCCAGTTGATGTGCATGAGGATTCCTTAGCTGTGCCGGAGGACCGGGGTCAGACCGTCGCCGGGGTGGGCGGATCGGCGGGGGCCACCGGGGCAGGCGCCGGGATGGTGGCGGTGAGGCCGGCGGTCGCGGCGGCGAGGGTCGGCGGCGGGGTGACCGCGGCGATCGCGGTGGTGACGACCCCGGCGGGCTCGGCCACGGGGGCCTCGCCGATCTCCTCCGCGGTGACGTTGTGGTGGTCGACCGGCTGACGGCGCGACAGCTTCCAGATGGTGCCCGAGCCGGCGATCAGCAGGACGGCGACGGCGGCGATGCCCCAGGTGCCCTGCCGGGCGAGGAACTCCGCACCCGCGCCGACGAGTGCGGCGGCCGGCAGCGTCAGGACCCAGGCGACGGCCATCCGGGACGCGGTGGACCAGCGGACCACCCCGCCCTTGCGGCCGACGCCGGCGCCCATGACCGAGCCCGAGCAGACCTGGGTGGTCGAGAGCGAGAAGCCGATGTGCGAGGAGGCCAGGATGACGGTGGCGGCGGCGGTCTGGGCGGCGAAGCCCTGCGGCGGGCGGAGCTCGGTCAGGCCCTTGCCCATGGTGCGGATGATGCGCCAGCCGCCGAGGTAGGTGCCCATCGCGATGGCCAGGCCGGCCGAGACGATGACCCACAGCGGGGGGTTCGCGCCGGGGTGCAGCACCCCGCCGGTGACCAGGGCGAGGGTGATGATGCCCATCGTCTTCTGGGCGTCGTTGGTGCCGTGCGCCAGCGAGACGAGGCCGGCCGAGGCGATCTGGCCCGCCCGGTAGCCCTTGGCGGTGGCCTTCTCGTCGGTGTTCCGGTTGATCCGGTACGTGAGCTTGGTGGCCAGCATCGCGGCGATGCCCGCGACGACCGGCGCGGCGACGGCGGGCAGCAGCACCTTGGTGACGACGGTGGAGCCGTTGACCGAGGACCAGCCGGCCGACATCACCGCGGCGCCGATGAGGCCGCCGAACAGGGCGTGCGAGGAGCTGGAGGGCAGACCGAGCAGCCAGGTCAGCAGGTTCCAGAGGATGGCACCCACCAGGGCCGCGAAGATGACCTCGGTGCGGATGCCCTTTTCGTCGATGATCCCGCCGGAGATCGTCTTGGCGACCTCCACCGACAGGAACGCGCCGAGCAGGTTGAGTGCGGCGGACATGGCGACCGCCGTCTTGGGCTTCAGGGCGCCGGTCGAGATGGTCGTGGCCATCGCGTTGGCGGTGTCGTGGAAACCGTTCGTGAAATCGAACACTAGAGCTGTCACGATCACAATCGCGAGCAGCAGCGTGATGTGTTCCATTTACCCAGGCAATCGTTCGACGTCAGTGGCGGGACGAACGTAAGTAACCTGGATGAACGGAAGGTGAACTGGGGCGGGCGCAGCGGTGTCCGTGTCCCCTTGTTGTTCCCTTGTCGTTCCCTGCCCGGCCTCGGGGGCCGTTCAGCGCCCGGCCGCGAACCGCCTCAACTGCTCGAAAGACCCATTGAAGAGATTCTGGTCACCCGGCAGCTTCCCGCTCCCGTTGGCGTGCTGCCAGAACGTCCAGTACGACCAGCCCGCCGGCAGCGCGCCCGGCGCGGCGGCGTACCGGGCCAGCCACAGCGCGTGGTCCGCGCCGAACGCCCGGCTGTGGCCGGTGCACTCGTTCCACCAGGCGGCCGTCGTGTAGATCACCGGGCGGCGACCGGTGCGCAGCAGCATCTCGTCGCTGAACCCGGCGATCCAGTCGGTCATCGCGGCCGGGCTCAGCCCGTAACAGGGGGCGCCGCTGCCGCCCTTGGCGTCTTTGCCGTCCTTGGCGTCCTTGCCGTATGGGTTGTGCTCCAGGTCGACGGCCGGCGGCAGCGTCCAGCCGTCGCCCGACCAGCCGCCCCCGTTGCGTGCGAAGTAGTCGGCCTGGGCCCGGCCGGAGGACTGGCCGGGCACCGCGAAGTGGTAGGCGCCCCGGACAAGGCCGGCCCGCCGGGCGCCGCCGTACTGCTGTCCGAAGTAGGGGTTGCGGTACGAGGTGGACTCGGTCGCCTTCACATAGACGAAGGAGGCCCCCCGGCTCTTCGCGGCGCCCCAGTCCACGTTCCCCTGGTGCGAGGAGACGTCGTGGCCGGCCGGTCTGTCCATGGCTCCCGCCGGCACCGCGAGCGCCGCGGAGCCTAGCGCCAGCGAGGCCAGGGACACCGAGAGCGCGACCCGCGCGCCCACCCGGAACCGGCGCGGCAGCCGGGTGCGATCACGAGCCATGCATTCCCCCCGAAACTCCGGTGTACGGAACAAACCACCCGGAGGCTAGCGAAGAGTGCGGCCCCACCCCGTGTCCCGGCCGCCCCCGCCTGGCAGGATCGCCCGCATGAGCGACGACGAGGCGGCCATCGCCGCCGCATGGTCCGAACTGGTCGACACCGCGCGCAGAACGGCCGCCGAGGGTCTGGTGGTCGGCACCTCGGGCAATGTGTCGGTCCGCGTCGGCGACCTGGTCCTGGTCACCCCGACGGGTGTGCCCTACGACCGGCTCGGCCCCGCCGACACCGTCGCCGTCGACCTCGAAGGCCGTCAGGTCAGGGGCACGCTCCGGCCCACCAGCGAGATCCCGATGCACCTGGCCGTCTACCGCCACACCGACGCGCTGGCCGTCGTCCACACCCACGCCGTGCACGCCACCGCCGTGTCCACCCTGGTGACCGAACTGCCCCTGATCCACTACATGGCGGCCGCGCTCGGCGGCCCCGTCCGGGTCGCCCCGTACGCCCTGTACGGCAGCGAGGAACTGGCCGGGCACATGCTGCGCGCCCTGGAGGACCGCACCGGGTGCCTCCTCCAGAACCACGGCGCCCTCACCTATGGAACGAGCCTGGCCCAGGCCTACGACCGCACCGCCCAACTGGAGTGGATGTGCCGGCTCTGGCTCACCGCCTCGGCCCGGCCGGGCCGGACGCCGTCCCTGCTCACCACGGACCAGCTCGACGAGGTCGCCGAGCGGCTGCGGGGGTACGGACAGCCCCAGCGGTGAGCGGCCGGGCGGCCACGGGCGGCCCCCGGCGCCGCCCCGATGGGCCCCGCCCACTGGCATCCGGGCCCGATGGCCCCGAGACTGTACGCGTGCGTCCTGCAACCAAGACGGCAGCGGCCGTCACCACACTCCTCGGCGTCGGGGCGGCAGCGATCGTCGCCGGACGCCACGCCAGCGACGCCGCGCTCAAGGCGGCGCCGGGCCGACCGCTGCCCGCCGACCCCCGGCTGACCGTGCACGCCACGGCCCCCGGCCGGATCACCCTGACCCGCTCGCTCGCCGCGCTGCGCCCGGGGGTGTACGGCCTGGAGGGCGAGGGGGCGCACGCCGTCGTCGGCGAGGTCCTGGACGACGCCCCGCACACCGCCGACACGGTGGTACGCCGCCTGGAGCGGGTCACCCACGGCGCCCTCGTGCCGGGGGACCGGGTCCGGTTCACCCCGCAACTGCACCGCGGCACCCCGAGCACCGCCCTCGGCATCGAGCACCGGGACGTCGAGGTCACCTCCGAACTCGGGCCGCTGCCCGCCTGGTTGATCCCCGGAGTCCGCAGTACCTGGGTGATCGCCGTGCACGGTCTCGGCACCACCCGTGAACACGCCCTGAACATCGCGGAGTTCCTGCACCGCGGTCAGCTCCCGGTGCTGGCCCTCGCCTACCGCGGCGACGAGGGCGCCCCCCGTTCGCCGGACGGGCTCGGCCACCTCGGCGACTCCGAGTGGCGCGACGTCGACGCCGCGATCCGCTACGCGCTGCGCTCCGGCGCCCGGCGCGTCATCCTGCACGGCTGGTCCACCGGCGCCACCATGGCGCTGCACGCCGCCACCCACTCCGCGCTGCGCGACCGCGTCGAGGGCATCGTCCTCGACTCGCCCGTACTGGACTGGGAGTTCACCCTCAAGGCCCTCGCCTCCGCCCACCGCACCCCCGGCCCCCTGCTGCCGCTCGCCGTCCGGGCGGCCCAGGGCCGCACCGGCATTCACGGCGACCGCCTCAGGGAGGCCGTCGACCCCCGGGCGCTGCGCGTCCCCACCCTGCTCTTCCACGGCCCCGACGACACGCTCGCCCCCTGGGGTCCGTCCCGCGAACTGGCCGCCCGGCGACCGGATCTGGTCACCCTGCACGCCGTGCGGCACGCCCCGCACGCCTCGATGTGGAACGCCGACCCGACGGTCTACGAAGAAACCCTGCGCCGTTTCCTCACCCCGCTGATGTGACGCTGCGTCGGCCACCGGGCGAGCACCGCCGATTCCGCTTCAACTTTCGGACGGTCACCGGGAAGGGTGCGTCCAAGGGGCGACTCCCGGCCACCCGGCGGTCGGCTCCGGCCTGGGCCGACCGCGCGGGGCTGATTCCGTTTCGCCTTCCGCTCCGGGCACGGAGTGTGTTCGTCCGGGTCGGGAGGCCCCGATACCGGGCCCCGACCGGCGCCCGGGCCCCCCGAAGGCGGCTCGTTCCGTTTGGGCTTTCGGGCAGTGACCGGGAAGACTGCATGCGTGACGTCCCGGAAGCCTGAAGAGAAGTTGCCGCGCGACTCCAGACTGCGGCTTGTCCGCGCTCCGCACCCGATGCAAGCCCGACCCCTTGCCGCCGCCCGCAGGGCCGTGACCGACCGGCGCACCCGGCCGGCCCCGCGCCCGCCCGCGGGCACCCCCGCCGCCGCCGAACTGGCCCGCCAGGCCAGGGCGGTGCTCCAGGACGCCGTACGCGTGGCCCGCTGGACCGAGGCCGAGCGTGCCCGCGGCGCCGCCCCCGGCCCCGGCCGGCCCGGCCCGCTGCCCGCGCCCGTAGCGGAGCGGGCCGCCGCCGCCCTGGGACTGACGCCCGCTCAGGTGCGGGCCGGCTGGGACCGGGCCCGGCTCGCGGGCCTCGTCGAACTGCACGGCGCCACGGTGCGGCCGGGCTGGCGCATGCGCGCCTGGGACCGCGACGACGCGGCCGTGCTGCGCGGCTGGGTCGCCCTGTTCGACGCGTGGTCCCTGGTCCACCCCGCGCCGGAGGACTTCGCCCCGACCGCGGTCGCCGAGGTCGTCGAAGCCGTCCCCCAGGTGCTCTCGCTCCTCCAGCTCTCCAACGGGCCCGTGCTCATGCCGGCCCTGCTCGATCTGCTCGAACAGCGCGTCGCCGAACTCCGCGAGGAACGCTGCGAGGTGCCCCAGGGCCCCCGGACCGACCCCGTGTCCCTGCCGCCCCTCCTTCCCCACCTGCTCGACTGGGCCCTGACCGGCCTCGCCGCGGTCGGCGCCCTCGTCCTGGGCGAGGGCCAGGCCACCTTGACCCCCCTCGGCAACTGGGCGGTCTGGGTCAAGCTGGAGCAGATCTGCGTCGCCGCCCAGAGCCCGGCCGGCAACATCGAGCAGCCCGCCGAGGACATGCTGCGCGGCTGCGCGGGACTCACCCCGGGGCCCGCCCGCGCCGAGTACCGCGCCTGGACCGCCGCGCGCACCGTCACCAGCGCCGTCACCGAGCTCCTCGACGTGGCCCGGGGCGACGACGCCCTGCTGAGAGGACTGGCCTTCGAGGCGCTGCGCGTCGTGGGGGCGCCCGCCGAGGCCGCCGTGCGCGCCGCCGCGACGGAGACGTGCCTGCGCCCCTACGCGCTGCTCTGGCTCGCCGAGCACGAGGGCGGCGACCCCGAGGACGTCCTGGGTGTGCTCACCCGGGAGGAGTCCACCTGGCTGTGGGTCGACACGGCCGCCGCCGTGGCCGACCACGGCGAGAGCGAACTGCTCGTACGCCACCTCGACTCCGCGGTGCAGGGCACGGTCCCGGCGCTCCTGGAGGAGGTGCGGGCCATCGGTCATCCGCGCACCGTGCAGGTCCTGGTCGCCCTCGCCGCCGCCCACCCCGACCCGGCCCTCGCCAAGGCCGTGCGCCGCGCCGCGTTCCAGGTGCACAACGGTTCCGTATAGCGACGCGCGTAGCGGCCGCCTCCCGGGCGGCCCCGGCTCACCGCGCGAAGGTGTCGCAGCGGGCCATGTCACCCGTCCGGTAGCCCGTGTAGAACCACTGCTGGCGCTGCTGCGCCGAGCCGTGCGTCCAGGTCTCCGGGGTGACCCGGCCCTGGAACTTCTCCTGGATGCGGTCGTCCCCGACGGCCGCCGCCGCGTCCAGGCCGTCCTTGATGTCCTGGTCGGTGAGCCGGGAGATCAGCGGGCGGCCGGTGGCCTTGTCCGGGGTCGTCGTCGCGTGGCGCGCCCAGACCCCGGCGTAGCAGTCGGCCTGCAACTCCACCTTCACCGCGTTGCTGTCGGCGCCCTGCCGCCCGTCCTGCGACTTCTGGAGGGTGCCCAGCAGGTTCTGGATGTGGTGGCCGTACTCGTGCGCCACCACGTACGCCTGCGCGAAGGGCCCGCCGCTGGAGCCGAACTTGGTGCGCAGCTCGTCGAAGAACCCGAGGTCGAGATAGACCTGCCGGTCGCCCGGGCAGTAGAAGGGGCCGACGGCCGAAGTGGCCGCCCCGCAGGCGGTGTTGACCCGGCCGGTGAAGAACACCGTCTGGGCGGGGGAGTACCTGCCGCCGCGCCGCGGGAGCTCCTGGCTCCAGTAGTCCTGCACGCTGTTGACCACCGCCACGATGCGGCAGTCCTCCTTGGTGTTGGCGTCCGAGCCGGTGCGGCAGCTCTGGTTCACCTGGGCCTGCGACGACGAACGCGCGCCCGGCGCGGTGTCGCCCGACGAGAGGCCGAGCTGTTCCGGACCCACCCCGAAGAACAGGCCGAGGAGCAGCGCGATGACACCGACGATGCCGCCGCCGACGGTGGCCCGGCCGCCCGGGATCCCGCCGCCCCGCTGGTCCTTGACCTCGGAGGTGTCCAGACCGGCGTCGTCGTCGAACTGCATGGGCGCACCACCGTCTGTTCCACCGGGGCCGCCAGAGCGGCCCGGGCCGCTCATGATCACCCCGAGTATCAAAAGGTCACCCCGAGTATGGGACAGGTCACGGCGCTACGCCTGTTTTATCGCCCCGGCCGTTACGCTCGGCGCGTCATGGAACGGACCCGTCTCGCGCTGACCGCGATCGCCGCCGTACTCGCTCTCCCACTGGTCACCGCGGCCCGGCACGCCGACCGGGCCCCCTACGGCGACCACTTCCACCGCTTCGCGGCCCCGACGGCCGGCGCGGCGGCGGTACGGATCCGGGGCGCCGCCGTGGAGGCGTACGACCGGGGCACCGGCGCCCCGCGCTGGACGTACGGCAGGCGGGGCAGCCGGGTGCTCGCCCTGTACCGCGCGCCCGGCCACGCCGTGGCGCTCTGGGCCGACGGCATGGTCACCGACACCGACCCCGACGCCCGCAGGGTCCGCTGGCACCGGGCCGTGCCCGGCCTCGGCGCCTGGCTGACCGCCTCGCCCGCGCGCGCCGCCGGGGTGCTCCAGCCGCTCGACCCGGACGCCACCATGCTGGCCGTCGTCGCCCCCGAGCGGGTCAGCGCCTTCCGGGTCGCCGACGGGGACCTGCGCTGGCTGCTGCCCGCGCCCCAGGGATGCGCCTTCGACCCCGCGCGCACGGCGCACACCGCGGGGGCGCTGCTGCTCGCGCGGCCCTGCCGGGGCCCCCACCCCTGGCCCCGGGAACTGGTCGCGGTCGACGGCCTCGGCGAGATCACCCCCGGCCGTACCCCGCTCGGCAACGATCTCCCGGGCGGGCGGCGTGCGGACGGCGGCGGAAACCGGGTTGCACGGCCCAGTTAGAATTGGCCCCATGGCAATTCTCCTCGTGCATTAGGCGGCGTCGACCTCCACGCCCCGCCGCCCACGGCCGCCCCTTCGGGGACGCGCTGCGCGTGGCGCCTCATGACGTCCCGTCCGCCGTCCACACCGCCCTGGAGTCTTTCCGTGATCACCGCCACCGGCATCGAGCTGCGCGCCGGCGCCCGAGTCCTCATCGAGTCCGCATCCTTCCGCGTCGCCAAGGGCGACCGCATCGGTCTGGTCGGCCGCAACGGAGCGGGCAAGACCACCCTCACCAAGTGCCTGGCCGGCCAGGGCATCCCGGCCGCCGGCACCATCACGCGCTCGGGCGAGGTCGGCTATCTGCCGCAGGACCCGCGCACCGGCGACCTCGACGTGCTGGCCCGCGACCGCGTCCTGTCCGCACGCGGCCTCGACGAGGTGCTGCGCAAGATGCGCGAGAACGAGGAGCGCATGGCGAACGGCAAGGGCGCCACGCGTGAGAAGGCGATGAAGAAGTACGAGCGCCTGGAGACCGAGTTCCTCACCAAGGGCGGGTACGCCGCCGAGGCCGAGGCGGCCACCATCGCCGCCGCCCTCGGCCTGCCCGACCGGGTGCTCGGCCAGCCGCTGCACACCCTCTCCGGAGGTCAGCGCCGCCGCATCGAGCTCGCCCGGATCCTCTTCTCGGACGCCGACACCCTGCTCCTCGACGAGCCGACCAACCACCTCGACGCCGACTCCATCGTCTGGCTGCGGGACTACCTCAAGACGTACCGCGGCGGCTTCATCGTCATCTCCCACGACGTCGACCTCGTCGAGACGGTCGTCAACAAGGTCTTCTACCTGGACGCCAACCGCGCCCAGATCGACGTCTACAACATGGGCTGGAAGCTCTACCAGCAGCAGCGCGAGGCCGACGAGAAGCGCCGCAAGCGCGAGCGCCAGAACGCCGAGAAGAAGGCCGCGGCCCTCAACTCGCAGGCCGACAAGATGCGCGCCAAGGCCACCAAGACCGTCGCCGCGCAGAACATGGCCAAGCGCGCCGAGCGCCTGCTCTCCGGCCTGGAGGCGGTCCGCGTCTCCGACAAGGTCGCCAAGCTGCGCTTCCCCGACCCCGCGCCCTGCGGCAAGACGCCGCTGACCGCCGAGGGCCTCTCCAAGTCGTACGGCTCGCTCGAGATCTTCACCGATGTCGACCTGGCCATCGACAAGGGCTCCCGCGTCGTCATCCTCGGCCTCAACGGCGCCGGAAAGACGACCCTGCTGCGGCTGCTCGCCGGGGCCGAGAAGCCGGACACCGGCGAGGTCACCCCGGGCCACGGCCTGAAGATGGGCTACTACGCCCAGGAGCACGAGACGCTCGACCCCGACCGCACGGTCCTGGAGAACATGCGCTCCTCCGCGCCGGACCTGGACCTGGTCGAGGTCCGCAAGACGCTCGGCTCGTTCCTCTTCTCCGGGGACGACGTCGACAAGCCCGCCGGGGTCCTGTCCGGCGGCGAGAAGACCCGTCTCGCGCTCGCCACCCTCGTGGTGTCGTCCGCCAACGTCCTGCTGCTCGACGAGCCCACCAACAACCTGGACCCGGCCAGCCGCGAGGAGATCCTCGGCGCGCTGCGCACGTACAAGGGCGCGGTCGTCCTGGTCACCCACGACGAGGGCGCCGTCGAGGCGCTCCAGCCCGAGCGCATCATCCTGCTGCCGGACGGCGTCGAGGACCTGTGGGGCCCGGACTACGCGGACCTGGTCGCCCTCGCCTGACCGGCCCGAGGCGGTGTCCGGGGGCGGGACCGGTCGGTGATCCATCCGCTGATCCACTCCCTCTGGATCATTCGGCTCAGACGTGATCCTCAATCTGAGTGAGTGCGTCTCGTACCCCCGGTGTGTTCGGTACGGGATCAAGGTCCGTCCCTTGTGGGACGGGCCTTTTTCCGTGTGTGACCCGGAACACAGCGCTGACCTGGCGCTTCGTCTCGACTTTCGGGCCGGGATATGTCCGCGCCCAGCCGGAATGTGAGGTTCCGCCCCGGCCGTGCGCCATCCGGGCCCCCAAGGATGTTGGACGGACCTTGCCGAATGGGTGGCCAGGAAGCGCGGAAGGGGTGATCATGAGAAGTCCAGAGCGCACTTCCCATGAGGAGGCACGGGTGGCCGAGACTCTGAAGAAGGGCAGCCGGGTTACCGGCGCCGCGCGCGACAAGCTCGCGGCAGACCTGAAGAAGAAGTACGACTCCGGTGCGAGCATCCGGGCGCTGGCCGAGGAAACCGGCCGGTCCTACGGGTTCGTCCACCGGATGCTCAGCGAGTCCGGGGTCACTCTCCGTGGACGCGGCGGAGCGACACGGGGCAAGAAGGCCACCTCGGTCTGACCGAGGCGGTTCGGACGGCTCCTGTGGCCCCCCGGGTCCGGTGGTGGCCACCCGGTCGGCCCTGCGGTCGACCGGGTGGTTACTGTGCAGTCACTTAATGACCGCCGAGGCGGTCGTTCACTGACGGCCACTGACCCGGAGGCGCCCCATGGCTACGCCCGCATCCGTACATGAGGTATTCGACAAGGACGGCGTCCGGCTGTCCGTCGACGACGCGGTCGCCACGGTGACCCTGACCCGTCCGGCCAAGCGCAACGCCCAGTCTCCCGCTCTGTGGCGGGCGTTGACAGAGGCCGGACGGTCGCTCCCGGGCAGCGTGCGCGTCGTCGTGCTGCGCGGCGAGGGCAAGTCCTTCTCCGCCGGCCTCGACCGCCAGGCCTTCACCCCCGAAGGCTTCGACGGCGAGCCCTCGTTCCTCGACCTCGCGCGCGGTTCCGACGCGGAACTCGACGCGGTCATCGCCGAATACCAGGAGGCGTTCACCTGGTGGCGCCGCAACGACATCGTGTCGATCGCGGCCGTCCAGGGACACGCGATCGGTGCCGGCTTCCAGCTCGCCCTCGCCTGCGACCTCCGGGTCGTCGCGCAGGACGTGCAGTTCGCCATGCGCGAGACCAGTCTCGGACTCGTCCCCGACCTCACCGGCACCCACCCGCTCGTCGGGCTCGTCGGATACGCCCGCGCGCTCGAAATCTGCGCGACCGGCCGGTTCGTCGGGGCCGAGGAGGCCGAGCGCGTCGGCCTCGCCAACCTCGCCGTGCCCGCCGGCGAACTCGACTCGGCGGTAAGGGACTTGGCGGGTGCGCTGCTGGCCGCGCCGCGTGACGCCGTGGTCGAGACGAAGGCGCTGCTGCGCGGCGCGGCCGGGCGCGGCTACGAGGAGCAGCGGGTCGCCGAGCGCGCCGCCCAGGCCCGGCGCCTGCGCGATCTGGCCGGCCTCGCCGACTGACGACGCGATCCCCGAGTGGTGCCGCCCCGGGACGCCCCGACCGGCCGTACCGCCCGGGACGCCCCTGACCGGCCGTGCCACGTCCGGCCGGTCAGCCCGCCCAGGTCACCAGGACCCCGACGGAAGCCGCCTCCGGGACCGCCCGGGCCACCGCGCTCCGTACCGCACGCGCCACCTCCAGGGGGTGGCCCGTCGTCGCGAGCTCCAGGCGGATGTGGTCCTCCGTGAGCTGCACCGGCGGACCCAGCTCGGACGTCAGATGCGCCACGCCGGGGGTGGCGAGCGCCGCCGTCGCCGCCCTCGTGGCGGGCGGCTCGGCTGGGCCGGGCGGGGGACCGCCGGACGGGGGAACCGGAAGGGCGTCCAGAAGGGCCGCCACCTGGAGGTCGACGTCCGAGACATCGAGGCCGAGCCGCGCGTCGGCCGCGTCGAACAGTGCCTGGCGCAGCCCCTCCGTCAGCTCCGGCAGCGGCCGGTCGCCCAGCGCCTCAAGCCGCGCGGAGATCCGCAGCGGCACCGGTGGCAGAGCGCTCGGAGGCGCCGGAATCGACGGCTCCGCCCGGGCTTCCGGGTCCGCCGGGGCCAGCCGCAGGGACGTCACGGCGAGCCCCGGCAGCGCTGCCGCCACCGCTCCCAGCACCGAGACGGCCGCCCGTTCGGAGATCCACACCCCGTCCCGCGGACCGCCCAGCGCGAGTAGTCGACCCATACCCAGCCGGCGGCGTACCCCGGCGCTCCACGCATCACCCGTCATTCCCCCAGCCTGCCGCATCGGGGGCGCGAGTCGGGGCAACCGCACTTAATGTGGGCAATGGAGTCCAAGCGCGAAGGGACGAACTCACATGAGCGACACCACCGCACAGCGCAGGTCCGGCGCCCCCGGGGACGGACCGTCGGGCGAATCGGCCGAACACGGCCAGAAGACCTCCGTGGTCAAGCGGGGCGGCGCGGACCCCGGCGGCCGCGGCCGCACCACCATCGCCGACGGCGTCGTGGAGAAGATCGCCGGCCTCGCGGCCCGTGACGTCATGGGCGTCCATGCCATGGGCAGTGGCCTGTCCCGTACGTTCGGCGCGGTCAGGGACCGGGTCCCCGGCGGCGGCAAGTCGGCCGTCACGCGCGGGGTCAAGGCCGAGGTCGGTGAGGTGCAGACCGCGCTCGACCTGGAAATCGTCGTCGAGTACGGCGTGTCCATCGCCGAGGTGGCCCGCGATGTGCGGGAGAACGTCATCTCCGCCGTGGAGCGGATGACCGGCCTTGAAGTCGTCGAGGTCAACATCGCGGTCAGCGATGTGAAGCTGCCCGACGACGAGGACGAGGAACCGGAATCCCGCCTCCAGTAACGCGGTACGGCACCCGGCAACGCCGTACGACCAGTAACGCGGTACGGCCGACGACGCCGCACGACCAGTAACGCGGTACGGCCGGCAACGCCGTACGACCATGACGCAGGACCAGCAAGGACACGACGCACGCATCCAACCGAGGAGTTCGGCATGAGCATGGCGGTGGTTGGCTTGATGGCCGGCATGGCACTCGGCTTCGCCGGATACTTCGGCGGATTCGGGGCCTTCCTGCTGATCGCGGCGCTCGGCGCCATCGGCTTCGTGGTGGGCCGTTTCGTGGACGGCGACCTCGACCCCGGAGACTTCTTCCGCCCGCGTGACCGCGGCGACCGGCGGCGCTGACCCATGGCGGTGGCCGCACGGATCGAGCCCGCCGAGCGCGGCGCCACCCGGATCGCCGACCGGGTGGTGGCGAAGATCGCCGCGCAGGCGGCCAGGGAAGCCCTGGACCACATCCCCGAGAGCGGCGCCCCACCTCGCGCCGCCGTCACCGTTCACCACGACTCGGCGCGGGTACAAGTCAGTGTCGAACTCGGCTACCCCGGAGACCTCGGCGGCCAGTGCGGCGCGGTACGCCGTCAAGTCGCCGAGCGGGTCAGGGCGTTGGCGGGGATGGAGGTGCCCGAAGTGGCGGTGCGGATCGAGCGTCTGCACGCGACGGACGCGGGCGGGGACCGGGGGAGAATCCGATGAGCGAGCCGTACGAAGGCGAACACAACACCCAGCGGCTGCCCGTGATCGAGCAGGGCGCCACCGCGGCCGACCCCGGGCTCGACCAGTCGGCGTCGGCCGCCGACTACGCCGCCGTGCCGGTCCTCGCGGACGGCGCGGGCGGCAGGGCGGGACGCTTCTGGTCCGCGCGTCGCGTCCCCTCGGGCCTCGTCGCGCTGCTGATCCTGGCCGCCGCCGGCCTCCTGCTCTACGACATCGCCTCCGTGCGGGCCCACCGCTCGGCGATGCGCTGGCGGTCCGGGCTCGCGGACTGGCTGGCCGAGCACCCCGTCGACGATGTCGCGGTGCTCGCCGGCGCGGGTGCCGTGGCGGCGCTCGGCGTCTGGCTGATCGTGCTCGCGGTCACCCCCGGTCTGCGCAGCATCCTGCCGATGCGGCGCCGGTCGCCGGCCGTGCGCGCCGGACTCGACCGGGACGCGGCCGCGCTCGTGCTGCGCGACCGGGCGATGGAAGTGGCCGGCATCCAGTCGGCGCGGGTGCGCATGGGACGCACCCGGGTCGTGGTGCGGGCCCTGTCGCACTTTCGTGAACTCGACGATGTACGGGCCGACTTGGACGCGGCGCTGGGTGCGGGCATCCGGGAGCTGGGCCTGGCCGGGCCGCCCGGGCTCGCGGTCCATGTGAGCCGTCCGCAACGGAAGGGCTGAGCCATGCTGAGGACGGTCAACCGGGTGGTGCTCGGCCTTGTGGGACTGGTGCTGTTCCTCGGCGGCGGTGCGGCCCTCGCCGCCGGACTCGGCCTCGATGTGCCGTCCTGGTGGCCCTGGGGCACCAAGCACGACGTACTTCTGAGCCGGTCCCGTCGCATCCGCTGGCACGAGCAGGACTGGTGGTGGCCGGTCGTGATCGCGGCCCTCGCGCTCACCGTCCTGCTCGCCCTGTGGTGGCTGCTCGCCCAACTGCGTCGCGCCCGGCTCGCCGAGGTCCTGGTGGATTCCGGGGACGGTGAGGGGGCGCTGTTGCGGGGGCGGGCGCTGGAGTCGGTGCTCGCGGGGGAGGCTGAAGGGCTTGACGGGGTGGCCCGGGCCCAGGCCGTGCTGGTCGGCCGGCGGGCCGCGCCGGCCGCGCGGGTCGCTCTGCTGCTTGAGCCGCATGCCCAGCCGGGGGACGTGCTGGCGCGGCTCGAAGGGGAGTCGCTGGCGCACGCGCGGGACTCGGCGGGGCTCGCGGAGCTGCCGGCGGAGGTTCGTCTCCGGGCGGTCAAGCACCGGGCGCGGCGCGTCAGTTGAGCGCGGGGTGCCCTTTGCTGTGCCGCATTCCTGGGGCTCCGCCCCAGACCCCGCATCGCGCCTTAAGGGCGCTCGTCCTCAAACGCCGGACGGGCTGAGGTTGCCCGGTGCGGACCAGCACCGAGTAGTTAGGGGCGCGGGGAACTGCGTGAGAAGCGAGCACGGTCTGCACCCGGCAGGGGGTTGAGGGGCGCGGGGAACTGCGCGACCAGCCGCCTGCGGCCCGCAGTCGGGATGCGGCTCTTACCGGCCCCCCAACCCCCAACCCCCCGCCCCCTCAAAACCCCCTCCGAGCCCCCCCATCCACCGGCACCATCACCCCCGTCAGATACGACGCCGCAGGCGACAGCAGGAACGCCGCCACGCTCCCGAACTCCTCCGGCGTGCCGTAGCGCCGCAACGGGATGCGGGACTCGTTCGCCGCGCGAGTCGCCTCCGCGTCGCCGGACAGTTCGTCCAGCTGGCGGACCCGGTCCGTGTCGATGCGGGCCGGCAGCAGGCCCACCACGCGGATGCCGCGCGGGCCGAGCTCGTCGGCCAGGGACTTGGCGAAGCCCGCGAGGCCGGGGCGCAGGCCGTTGGAGATGGTCAGGCCGGGGATCGGCTCGTGGACGGAGCCGGACAGGACGAAGCCGATCACCCCGCCCTCCTCCAGCTCGTCCGCCGCCGCCCGGGCGAGGCGGACCGCGCCGAGGAACACCGACTCGAAGGCCGACTGCCACTGCTCGTCGGTGTTGTCCGCGACGAAGCCCGGCGCCGGGCCGCCCACACTGATCAGCACCCCGTCGAAGCGCCCGAAGTGCCGGCGGGCGGTGGCGATGAGCCGGGCCGCCGCCTCCGGGTCGGCGTTGTCGCAGGCCAACGGGTGGGCGCCGGGGCCGAGTTCGGCGGCGGCCTCGTTGAGCGTCTTCTCGTCGCGGCCGCTGACGACCACCTTCGCGCCGTCGGCGACGAGCGCGCGGGCGGACGCGAGGCCAAGGCCCCGCGAGGCCCCGGTGACGACGTACACACGGTCCTTCAGTCCAAGATCCATGCCGTCTATCCTGCCTCGTCCCCGCCGTCCGGCTCCAGTGCGCAGGCGGTGGCGACCAGGCCGATGTGGCTGAAGGCCTGCGGAAAGTTGCCGAGGTGGCGCTCGGCCCCCGGGTCGTACTCCTCGGCGAGCAGCCCCACGTCGTTGCGCAGCGTCAGGAGCCGCTCGAACAGTTCCCGCGCCTCCTTCACCCGGCCGGTCAGGCGCAGCGCGTCCGCCAGCCAGAACGAGCAGACCAGGAAGGTGCCCTCGTCGCCGGGCAGCCCGTCCACGGTCGAGCCGTCGGTGCTGTAGCGGCGCACGAAGCCGCTTCCGCCGAGTTCGGCGCGGACCGCGTCGACGGTTCCCACCACCCGGGGGTCGTCCGGGGGAAGGAAACCGAGGCGGGGGATGAGCAGGGTCGCCGCGTCCAGCTCCTCTGAGCCGTACGCCTGGGTGAAGGTGTTGCGGACCGGGTCGAAGCCCTTCTCGCAGACCTCCCGGTGGACCTCGTCGCGCATCTTGCGCCAGCGCGCGACGTCCCCGCGCAGCTCCGGTTCCGCCTCCAGGGTGCGTACCGCGCGGTCGGCGGCCACCCAGGCCATCACCTTGGAGTGGACGAAGTGCCGGCGCGGCCCGCGCACCTCCCACAGGCCCTCGTCGGGTTCGCGCCAGCGGGCCTCCAGGAAGCCGAGCAGACTGAGCTGGAGGTTCCAGGCGTGGGACTCGCTCTCCAGACCCGCCTGGCGCGCCAGGTACAGCGAGTCGATCACCTCTCCGTACACATCGAGCTGGAGCTGCTCGACGGCCGCGTTGCCGATCCGTACCGGTGCCGACTCCAAGTGGCCCTTCAGCCAAGGGAGTTCGACCTCGGGGAGCCTGCGCTCGCCCGACAGGCCGTACATGATCTGGAGGTCGGCCGGGTCGCCGGCGACGGCGCGCAGCAGCCAGTTGCGCCACTGGGCCGCCTCCTCCAGATAGCCGCCCGAGAGGAGTGCTTCGAGGGTGAGGGTGGAGTCGCGCAGCCAGCAGTAGCGGTAGTCCCAGTTGCGGACGCCGCCGAGTTCCTCGGGCAGCGAGGTGGTGGGGGCCGCCACGATGCCGCCGGTGGGGGCGAAGGTGAGCGCCTTGAGGGTGATCAGGGAGCGGATCACGGCCTCGCGGTAGGGGCCCTGGTAGCGGCAGCGCCCCGCCCACTCCCGCCAGCCGGCGAGGGACTGCTCCAGCGCCTCGTGCGGGTCGATGAGGGCGGGGCGCGGTTCGTGCGAGGGGTGCCAGGTGAGGACGAAGGCGACCTTCTCACCCTTGGCGACGGTGAACGAGGAGCGCGTGCTCATGTGCTGGCCCCACGTCTTGACCTCGGGTTCGCTGCGCAGCCACACCGAGTCGGGGCCCGCGATCGCCACCCGGTGCCCGTCCGAGCGCCGCACCCAGGGCACCACATGGCCGTAGTCGAAGCGCAGCCGAAGGACGGAGGACATCTCGACGGTGCCGCTGACGCCCTCCACGATGCGTACGACGTCGGGCGCCGTGTCGCGCTGCGGCATGAAGTCGACGACCTTCACCGTGCCCGAACGCGTCTCCCAGTAGGTCTCCAGGATGAGCGAATCATCCAGATAGGCGCGCCGGGAACACTGCCCGTAGGGGCCGGCCTCGGCCGGGGCGATCCGCCACTGGCCGTTGTCCTCGTCGCCGAGCAGCGCGGTGAAGCAGGCGGCGGAGTCGAACCGGGGCAGACAGAGCCAGTCGACGGAGCCGTCGCGGCCGACCAGGGCCGCGGTCTGGAGATCGCCGATGAGGGCGTAGTCCTCGATGCGTTGCGTACGTTGGGTCACGCCAAGGCGTGTTCCCGGCCGGACAATTCGCTAAGCAGCCGCGTGTTCGGGCGCCGCCACCGGCTCGGCGGCCGCGGCCAGGCGGTCCTGCTTCTCGCGCCGTACGAGGATGAACCAGCCGACCGGTACCGCGGCCGAGAAGAGCCACCACTGGACGGCGTACGCCATGTGCGGGCCGATCGAGCTGTCGTCGGGGGCCGGGATCAGCTCGGGGGAGTTGTCGGCCGGTTCGGGCCCGGTCTGCTCGATGTAGCCGCCGAGGACGGTACGGCCCAGGGCCTTGGCCTGCTGGGCGCTGCTGATCAGCATGACCTGGCGGGGCGGCAGGCCCTTGACGTCCTTGATGCCGCTGGCCGCGGTTGTCTGGTCGGCCATCAGGCGGCCGGTGACGGTGACCTTGCCGGCGGGCGGCGGGGGGATCTTCGGGAAGTCGCTCTGGTTGCCGTTGTCGGCGATCCAGCCCCGGTTGATCAGTACGGTCGGGCCGCCGCCGTCGAGGACGAACGGGGTGAGCACGTGGTAGCCGACCCGTCCGTCGGCGGCGGTCCTGCGCCGCACGACGACCTCGTGCGCGGTGTCGTAGCTGCCGGTGGCGGTGACCCGGCGCCAGTAGTCCGCGTGCGGGACGGTGTGGCCGGGCGAGGTGAGGTCGGTCACCGGGACCGGCCGGGACTTCAGGTTGTCGGCGATGATCGTGTTCTGGGCGACCTTGTGCTCGTGCCGGTGCAGCTGCCAGAAACCGAGCTCGATCATCGTGGGGATGAGAGCCAGGGCCAGGAGGGTGACGAGCACCCACTGCCGGGACAACAGGAAGCGGTACACCCCATGACCGTACAACTCGGGTCATGGGATGCGCCGGGTGGGGTGGCGGGAAGTACAGGGGGTCAGACCTTGTCGACGATGCCCGCCTTTCCCTCCGCGCGGGCGCAGTGCGCTCCGCAGTACCACGCGCCCTCGACCTCGACCCCCTGGCCGATGATCTGGACCCGGCAGTGTTCACAGATGGGCGCCATGCGGTGGATGGCGCACGAGAAGCAGTCGAAGACGTGCACCGCGCCCTGCGCGTGCACCTCGAAGGACATCCCGTAGTCGTTTCCGCAGACCTCGCAACGTGCCATGGGCCACAGGGTGGGCTCTGGGCGGCGCGTGCGGTGGGCGCCGCGCCCGGCACTCACCCGTCTGCCGGTGTCACGTCCCGCAGCAGTTGGGTGAAGGCGGCCTCGTCGACGACCGGTGTGCCGAACGACTTCGCCTTGACGGTCTTGGAGGTGGCCGAGTCGGGATCGTTGGTGACCAGCAGGCTGGTGAGGCGCGAGACGCTGGTCGCCACGTGCAGCCCCGCCTCGACGGCCCGGTCCTCCAGGAGCTCGCGGTCGACGGAGGTGTCGCCCGAGAACGCGACCCGCATGCCCTGCTTGAGCGGCCGGTCCGGCTCGTAGCGCCCCGGGTTGGGGTGCGGGCAGGCGGGGCGTTTGCGCGAGGCGCGCCAGGTGCCCGAGCCGCCGCGGTAGGAGGCCTGGTAGCCGATGCGGGGGGCCGCGGGGGAGTCCGTCCACTCGGTCAGCGGGCGGCATTCGAGCAGCGGCAGGCGCACGCCCCCGGCCGCGGCCGCGTGCAGGCTCGGCCGGAACGCCTCGGCCAGCACCCGCGCGTCGTCGAGCGCGTGGTGCGCGCGCTGCTGCACGACGCCGAAGTGCGCGGCGAGCGACTCCAGTTTGTGGTTGGGCAGCGGCAGCGCCAGCTCCTTGGACAGGGCGATGGTGCACAGACGCTGCTTGACCGGGGCGGTCCGCGCGGCCCGTGCGTACTCGCGGGCGATCATCTGCCAGTCGAAGATCGCGTTGTGCGCGACCAGGACCCGTCCGTCGAGCCGGGCCGCGAACTCCTCGGCGACCTCCGGGAAGAGCGGGGCGCCTTCGAGCACGTCACTGGTCAGCCCGTGGATCCACACCGGGCCGGGGTCGCGCTCGGGGTTGACCAGGGTGTACCAGTGGTCCTCGACGTTGCCCCGCGCGTCGAGCCGGTAGACGGCAGCCGAGATTATCCGGTCGTCGCGGGCGAGGCCGGTGGTCTCCACGTCGACGACCGCGTACCCCGGTGGGTAGGCGGTCGGCCACGTCGCTGCTGTCGTCAGGTCGTCGAGCATGGTCACAGAGAATACGGGCCCGCACTGACAGCGCGGGCCGCGGCCGGGGCCCCGACGGGATGCCCGGGGCCCGCCCCCGCCGGGGCACGCGCCCCAACCGGCGCCCGGAACAGGCGATATGGGCACCCCTCGGTCCGCGCGGAAGCCACCCCCTCGGGTGTGGGGATGGGGGCCGGGCCGCACCACCCGGCGGCTCGGGGCGGTCGAGGCGCACCCTCGCGCGCCCGTACGTCACGCCCCCGGATCCCCGAGCAGCCCCGCCACGAGCGCCCGGACCGAGTCGTCGAACAGCCGGTCCTGGTCCACCGGTGTGCCAAGGGCGCGGGCCAGCGCCGGGTCCTGTTCGGCCATGGCGGGATGCCACAGCTCCTCCTCGGCCGGGCGCTGGAGGGGCGCGCGCTCCCGGTTGCGCTCCACCAGGACGTACCCCACCACCTGGAACTGGACGGCCCGCACCGCCTGGGCCGCGCGGGCGCCGCGCAGCCCCGCCGCGTGCACCTCGTGGACCAGGGCCTGCTGGGCGGGCAGGAACATCCGCTCGGTCAGACCGCGTTCGTGGACCATCGCGATCAGATGCGGGCGGGCGCGCAGTTCGCGACGCAGGGCGCGCGCGACCGACACCACGCGCGCGGCCGGGGTGCGCCCGCGCGGCTCGATCTCACCCAGCTCCTCGACGGTCCGCTCGACCAGGGCGTCCAGGAGGGACTCGCGGTTGCCGACGTGCCAGTAGATCGAGGTGACCGCCGTGCCGAGTTCGGCGGCGAGCGCCCGCATGGTGAGGGCGGCCGGGCCGTGCCGTCTGACCAGGGATCCGGCCGCGAGCAGGACCTCCTCACGGGTGAGTGACGCGCGTGTCATGTCTGACGCTCCCTCAATTCCGGTGCCCGCACGGCTCTTTACCCTTCATCGGGCGCGGTGTAACTGTGTTACAGACCCCGAGGACCCCCCGAGGAGAACAGCTCGAGAAGGGTGGTACGACATGGCACGCGTACGGTACGGGGCGCGCACCGAGGCCGAGATCCAGGCCGCGCGCACCGCGAGCTCCAAGCTCCCCGACATCTGGTCGACCGGCGTGGTGGCTCTCTGGGAGAGCGACCCCGACGCGGTCGCGGCCGTCCTTCCGCCGCCGCTCAAGCCGGCCGAACGCCCCCTGGTGCGGGCCAACATCAGCAAGGTCGACCTGCCCGGCTATCCGCTCGGCGCGGGTTCGGTGGCGGTCGCCGCCGTGCACGACGGGCAGGAGGGCTGGTATCCGCTGGTCATGCCGATGACCCACGAGCGGGCCCTGATCGGCGGGCGCGAGGTGTTCGGCGAACCCAAGAAGCTCGGCGAGGTGGTCGTCGAGCGGGACGGCCTGGTGGTACGGGCCTCGCTCGCCCGGCACTCCATCGCGTTCGTCGAGGTGCGCGGCGCCGTCGACGGCCCGCTGCCGCTGCCCGAGCCGACGCTCAAGACCGACTTCTACTTCAAGTTCCTGCCGGCCGTGGACGGCGAGGGCTTCGACGCCGACCCCGTCCTCGTCCACTGCGTACGCAACGAGAAGGTGCGCAAACTGGAGCGGATCACCGGCGACGTGGTGCTGCGCGAGTCGATGTACGACCCGGTCGCCGATCTGCCGGTGCGCCGCGTCGTCGAGATCACCATCGGCGAGAAGACCACCGACCAGAAGGGCCGGGTGGTCGAACGGGTCAGCGCCCAGGCCCTGTTGCCCTACATCCACCAGCGCTACGACGACCCCCACCAGATCCTCGACGGGCCGCCCGAGGGGAGCGTCTGACCATGGAGCTCGGGCAGGGGCAGGTCGCGGTCGTCACCGGCGCCGCGAGCGGGATCGGGCTCGCGATGGCCCGGCGGTTCGCCGCCGAGGGCCTCAAGGTGGTCCTCGCCGACGTGGAGGAGGGCGCCCTGGAGAAGGCGGCGGGGCAGTTGCGCGAGGACGGGGCCCAGGTGCTCGCCCGCGTCGTCGACGTCAGCGAACGGGACTCGGTGATCGCGCTCGCGGACGCCGCGTACGACACCTTCGGCGCCGTGCACGTGCTGTGCAACAACGCGGGGGTCGGCTCCGGCGCCGAGGGCCGCATGTGGGAACACGAGGTCAACGACTGGAAGTGGGCCTTCGCGGTCAATGTGTGGGGCGTCTTCCACGGCATCCAGGCCTTCGTGCCCCGCATGATCGCGGGCGGCGAGCCGGGCCGCGTCGTCAACACCTCCTCGGGGGACGGCGGGATCGCCCCGCTGCCGACCGCGTCCGTGTACGCCGTCACCAAGTCGGCGGTCGTCACGATGACCGAGTCCCTGTACGCGCATCTGAAGGCGGAGGGCGCCGCGGTGGGGGCCTCGGTGCTCTTCCCCGGCCCGCACATGCTGCGCACCGGACTGTGGGAGTCGCACCGCAACCGGCCCGAGCGGTACGCCAAGGAGCGGCCGCGCAGGACCCCCTACCGCAGCCTCGACCAGTGGGAGGCCGCCATGAAGGCGGCGGGCCAGGAGATCGAGTTCACCCCGGTCGAGGCGGTGGCCGCGGAGGTCGTCGACGGGATCCGGGCCGACCGCTTCTGGATGCTGCCCGCCGGCGAGCACAGCGACCGCCAGATCAGAGCGCGGTCGCAGTCGATGCTCGACCGGGCGAACCCGGCCTACCTGGAACGCTTCATTCTGGACTGACGAGGGACGTGCGATGACAGCACAGATGGACCCGTACCTGATCATCTCCTCCGACTGCCACGCCGGGCTCCCCACCGAGGAGTACCGGCCCTGTCTGGACGCCCGCTTCCACCGGGAGTTCGACGAGTTCCTCGCGGGGCGCGAGCGCCGCCGCGAGGAGATGACCCGGCTCGGCGTACGCAACGAGGCCTTCGCCGACCGCTGGTTCAGCGACAACGAGGAAGGGCTGCGCGGGGGTTGGGACGCGGTGCAGCGCCTCAAGGAGCTCGACGGCGACGGGGTGGCCGGCGAGGTCGTCTTCCCCGACGCGGACGCCGTCGACAGCCGGACCGCCGCCCCCTTCGGCGTGGGCCTCGGCCTCTCCGGCGACCAGGACCCCGACCTCGGCATGGCGGGCGCGCAGGCGCACAACCGGTGGCTCGCCGAGTTCGTCGGCCAGCATCCCGAACGGCACTGCGGGGTCGCCCTGTTGCCGGTCACCGGTGAGGTCGACCGGGTCGTCGCCGAGATCCACCGCGCCAGGGAGTCCGGGCTCGGCGCGCTGATGATCCCCTCGATGTGGGTGGACAAGGCGCCTTACCACGACCGCCGCTACGACCCCGTCTGGGCGGCCGCCGCCGAGACCGGCATGCCCCTGGTGACCCACTCGGGCGCGGCCCCGCGCCACGAGTACGGCGACCATCTGGGGATCTACGTCAGCGAGGTGACCTGGTGGCCGGCCAGGCCGCTCTGGTTCCTGCTGTGGTCCGGGGTCTTCGAGCGCCACCCAGGGCTCAAGTTCGGGGTGGCGGAGTCGGGTTGCTGGTGGCTGCCCAACCTGCTGTGGTTCATGGACCGGCTCTACCTCGGCGCCCACGGCGGCAAGAAGCTCTCCCCGTTCGCCGAGCTGAAGCGGCCCCCGAGCGAGTATCTGGACCGCCAGCTCTTCGTCTGCGCGACCAACACCAAGCGACGCGAACTCGCCCAGCGCTACGAGATCGGCGTCGACAACATCCTGTGGGGCTCCGACTTCCCCCACCCGGAGGGCACCTGGCCCCGCACCCGGGAGTGGCTGAAGAACACCTTCCATGACATTCCGGTCACCGAGACCCGGCGGATGCTGGGCCTGGCGGCCGCCGAGGTGTTCGGCTTCGACACCGGCAAGCTCGCGCCGATCGCCCGCCGGATCGGGCCGACCCCGGCCGAACTCGGCCAGCCCGAGGACCAGTTGACGGTGGAGGCGTCCTGGGCGCGCTCGCGCGAGGTGGGCCGCCACTGGCTGACCGAACACGACTTCCCCGTCCTCGGGGTGACGCGATGACCGAGCGCTACACCGTCATCTCGGCGGACTGCCACGCCGGCGCCGACCTCCTGGACTACCGGCCCTACCTGGAGTCCAAGTACCACGAGGCCTTCGACGCGTGGGCCGCCACCTACGTCAACCCGTACGAGGACCTGCTGGCCGACGCGGCCGACCGCAACTGGAACTCCGACCGCCGGCTGGCGGACCTGGAGGCGGACGGCATCGTGGCGGAAGTGATCTTCCCCAACACGATCCCGCCGTTCTTCCCGAGCGCCTCCCTCATGGCACCCACCCCCACCCGCGAGGAGTTCGAGCGGCGCTGGGCGGGGCTGCGCGCCCACAACCGCTGGCTGGCCGACTTCTGCGCCCGGGCGCCGGGCCGGCGGGCGGGCGTCGCGCAGATCCTGCTGGGCGACGTGGACGAGGCGGTACGCGAGATCCGCCGGACCCAGGAAGCGGGTCTGACCGGCGGAATCCTGCTGCCGGGCGCCCCGCCGGGCTCGGGGGTGCCCGAGCTCTACTCCGAGGTGTACGACCCGATCTGGGCGATCTGCGCGGAACGCGGCATACCGGTCAACCACCACGGCGGGTCCGCGTCGCCGCCGCTGGGGGAGGAGCCGGCGGCCCGGGCGGTGTTCATGGTGGAGACGACCTGGTTCTCGCACCGGGCGCTGTGGCACCTGATCTTCGGCGGGGTCTTCCACCGCCACCCCTCCCTCAACCTCGTGCTCACCGAGCAGGGTTCGGGCTGGATCCCCGGCGTGCTCGACATGCTGGACTACTACCACGGGCGCCTGGTGGCGGCCGCGACGAAGGCGTCCACGGCGGAGTCCAAGTTCGGCAGCGGTCTCGCCGAGTCCATGGGCAAGGGGCCCTCCCAGGTGTGGCGGGACAACTGCTTCGTGGGCGCGAGCTTCATGCGCCCGCACGAGGTGCCGCTGCGGGACCGGATCGGCCTCGACAAGATCATGTGGGGCAGCGACTACCCCCACGACGAAGGCACCACCCCCTTCTCCCGGGAGGGCCTGCGCATCGCCTACGCGGGCCTGCCCAGCGACGAGGTCGCGGCGATGGCCGGCGGCAACGCGGCCCGCGTCTACGGCTTCGACCTGACCTCCCTGGACGCGATCGCGGCCCGGGTCGGCCCCACGGTGGCGGAGATCGCCGAGCCCCTGAAGGAGATACCGCCCGAGGCGACGAGCCCCGCGTTCGCCCTTGGCGGGTCGGTGCGCGTCTGGTGAGTACGGGGTGAGACCCTGCCCCGCATGAGCTCATCCGACCAGCACGACGAGGCGCACAACGGGGCCCTCGGCTCGCGGCTCAACTGGTTGCGGGCCGCGGTCCTGGGCGCCAACGACGGCATCGTCTCCACGGCCGGACTGGTCGTCGGCGTGGCCGGGGCAACCGACGACCGCTCCGCGCTCCTGACCGCCGGCCTGGCCGGACTGCTCGCCGGCTCCATGTCCATGGCGGCCGGCGAGTACGTCTCCGTCTCCACCCAGCGCGACTCCGAGAAGGCCGCCCTCGCCCTGGAGCGCCGGGAGCTGAAGGAGTCGCCCGAGGCCGAACTCGCCGAACTCACCGGCCTGTTGGCCGAGCGCGGGCTCAGCGAGGAGGTGGCCCGCGAGGCGGCCGTCCAGCTCACCGAACGCGACGCCCTGCGCGCGCACGCCAGCGTCGAGCTGGGCATCGATCCCGACGAACTCACCAACCCCTGGCACGCGGCCTGGGCCAGCTTCCTCGCCTTCACGGCGGGCGCGCTGCTCCCCCTCCTCGCGATCGTGCTGCCCCCCTCGTCGGTCCGCCTGTACGTGACGGTCGGCTCGGTCCTGGCCGCACTCGCCCTGACCGGCTGGTGGAGCGCCCGCCTCGGCTCGGCCCCGGCCCACCGCGCGGTCCTGCGGAACATGGGCGGGGGCGCGGTGGCGATGGCGGTCACTTATGCGGCGGGGGCGTTGCTGGGGGCGGTGGGGGTGTGAGCGTCAGTACCGCTCCAGGCGCTCGGGCGGGATGGACTCGGCACCCTGGACATCGGTCCTGCTGTACCGGATGTGGAGCCGGTCCAAGTGGGCGAGAGTGCTCAAATCGAGTCGACCGGTGCAGTTGTAAAGCGACAGAGATCGAAGATCCGGCAGCTCGCGCAGGATTCCCAGGCCCGCGACGAGACGGCAGTTACTCAGATTGAGGTAGGTCAGCCCGCAGTGCTGGATCAGTGCGGCCGGGTCGAGGGTTTGATGGTCACCGATCTGCAGGGTGCGTAGATTCCGCAGAGTGGAACGGTGCACCAGTTCGCCCGCTTGGAGGCCACCCGTGATAGTCAGGTTGCGGAGGTCGGGCCAACGCTCCAGACCGCTCAGGCTGATCCTCTCTGACCCCCGGTACAGACCCAATGTAAGGAGCCAGTCCGGGGCCGGAATGTCGGCAATACGCCGGGTCTCACCGGGGATCCCTAGTGCGAGAGCCTCCAGCCGGTCAAGTGCGGCCAGGGGTGTTAGGCAAAGGCGGGGCGAGAGCGTGGCGAGCGAGAGGTCGCGGAGGGCGGGCAGGCCGGAGACGGGTGTGAGATCCGTGATGGCCGGACAATTGTGTAGAGCCAGGCGCTCCAGGGCGTTGAGCTGAAGCAGTGGGACCAGGTCTTCGACGACACCGTTTGCGATGAGGTTCAAGGCGGTCAGGCCCGGGTGGGTGAGAACGACGTCCGGCAATGCGCAGTCGCCCTCCAGGTTGATCATCCGCATTCCTTGGAGTCGGCTCAGCTGAGCCACCTGCTCCTCGGTGCGTACACTGAGATAGGTATTTTCCCATTCCTGGGCCGGTCCCAGTACCTCTGTCACATATTCCGCTGCGTCAAACTTGCCCCAGGCCAGGCCGAGTTGGACCCGCACCCTGGGTCGCTTCTCACCTCGGAACCGCCTGATCGCGCCTAGCGCCGCATCCCCGCCAATCAGCCCCGCCGTCCGCACCGCAAAAGCCGCCTCGTCTTCGGTAAGCCCCTCCGGCCCCGGCAGCAGCTCAAGGACCAGCGGCCCCACCTTGGCCAGGGCTTCCGCCTCGTCCCACGAACGTGGGGGCATCAGTTCGCGGGCCCGCTCCTCCACGTCGGCCCACACGGCTGGGTCCAGCTCCGGGGCGTGCTCCAGGCAGGCCGCGGCCAGAAGTACCAGCCGGTGGCGCAGCCGCGGCGCGTGGTCGGCGCGGCGCAGCAACTGACGTAGTAGACGTGCCCGTTCGTCCGCCCGTGCGTGGCCCACCGCCATCCGCACCACGTCGTCCCATGTGTCGTCGTGCGCGTTGCGCACCAGGACGCCGAAGTCGCGCTCCTCCACCGCCGCCTTCGCGCCCAGATAGTCCTGGAAGGTGCGGTGGACGAAGCCGACCGCGCCAGGCATGGGCTCGCGAAGCAGCCCGCTGCGGATCAGCAGGTGGGCGAAGACGTGGTCGGGGTCGCCCGTCACCTGCGGCATCGCGCCGAGCCACTCTGTCACCATCGAGGCGACCTCGTCCCGGTCCGCCTCCGCGAGGCCGTTGCGGATTAGCCAGTACGCGAGCCGCTGGAGCAGGGCCGTCTGCTCGTCGCGGGTAAGGGTGACCCCCTCGACTCCGGTGATCTCCCGCTCGGTGTCCCGTCGCACGAGCAGCATGTCGAGCGCGGCGTCGTACAACTCTTTGCGGGCGCGGGGAAGTTGCATGCGTCGGTCCCGGTTCAGGGCGCACAGGAGCGCGCACATCAGCGGGTTGGTGGCGAGTCGCCCCAGGTCGCGGCGGGAGGCCACCGCCGTGAGCAGCGAGGCCTCGTAGGTGTCCAGGCGCTCCCGCTCCTCGGGCGCCGGGCAGGCGAGCCGCGCCGAGGCGTGCCAGTGGGCCACGAAAGCGCGGACATCCTCGCGCTCCATCGGCAGGAGCGAGTGCGCCACGAAGCCCTGGCCCGCCAGCCAATCCTCGGACACCGCCGACGGTCGGGTCGTGACGACGTATCGAGCTGCGGGGAACGCCGTCACCAAGGACTTCAGCCAGGCTTCGGTCCGGGCCCGCAGCCGCATAGGGACCTCGTCCACACCGTCCACCAGGACCAGTGCCCGGCCCTCCGACAGGAGCTGCCCGGCCCAGCCGGGCGCGGGCGTCAGCGGCACCCCGGCCGCCTGCAGGAAGTCCTGCGGCATCGGCAGCGACGCTGCCGAGGTGAAAGCCCGCAGGCGCAGGACGAAAGGAACACACCTGTTCCAGTCGGCCAGTTCGGGGCCGAAGGTCCGGCGGGCCGCGTTCAGCGCCAGCCACTGCACCAGCGTGGACTTGCCGGAGCCCGCCGGGCCGCGCAGCAGCAGTCGGCTGTTTCCGGCGAGCGCCTGCTCCACGCCCATCGTGGCGGCCCGCGCGTGGGGGAGCCCCACCGCCTGGCGGGGCTCCCCGCTGACCGCGAGGCTGATGTACGCCGTGTCCAGCGGCCATTCGCTCGCCGAGCGGCCCAGGGTCAGACCGAACAGTTCGAGTCGCCCGTGGATCTCGGCCACGTACCGCGCGTACGTCTCCTCGAAGGCGAGCGCGGCCGCCTCGGGACGGGGGCCGACCCGGTCGCGTACGTCCTCGATCAGGCCGCGCGCGGCCTGGGCCGACCTGGTCTGCTCCAGCGCCGCCCGGGCCGCGAAGGAGGGATGCGCGGTGAGCTGTTCCAGGACATGCGCGCAGCAGAGGGTGAGGAGTTCGTCATAGAGGGCTTCGCCGGGGCCGGGGTATGGGCGGCGCAGTTCGGCGGCGAGGCGGTCTGCGTCAAGGCCTAGCGAAAACAGGCGGTCCAAGCCGAGGGCGCCGGCTGCCGCGAAGCCGTCCCGAACCGCGTCGACGGCCGCCGCCCGCTCGTGCTCGGGCAGCGAGTCATGGGCTTCGTCGAGGCGGCGTCCCAGGACCTTCGCGAGACGATCGGGGGAGGCCTGTTTTGGCAGCGGGCGCAGCGGCCCGGCGACCAGACCTGCGCCCGGCCTCGGGGTCAGGACGGACTTCGCGACCGCCGAGACCACCGTGCAGGCAAGACGCAGCACCACAACTTCAAGGCCTGGCACCGTAATTGTCTCCCCCCAGAGCGCACCGGTACCGGCGATCGTACGCCGCACCCTCCGCACCGATTGGCGGAACTCACCAACGGCTGCTGACAACCCGTCTCGCATACTTGTCGGTAACAACATCTAGCCGGAGCCGCCACCCCGCCCCTACGGTGCAGGCATGTCGCCGAACCTGCCCGATGTCGTGCTGTGGTCGATACCCGCCTTCGTGCTGCTCACCGTCGTCGAGATGGTGAGCTACCGCCTCCATCCGGACGAGGAGGCCGCGGGGTACGAGACGAAGGACGCCGCCACCAGTGTCGGCATGGGGCTCGGCAGTCTTGTCTTCGACGCGCTGTGGAAGATTCCCATCGTCGCGATCTACACGGCCGTCTACGCGCTGACCCCGCTCGCCATCCCGGTCCTGTGGTGGACCGTGCCGCTGATGCTGCTCGGGCAGGACTTCTTCTACTACTGGTCGCACCGCGGCCACCATGTGATCCGGATCCTGTGGGCCTGTCACGTGGTGCACCACTCCAGCCGCAAGTTCAACCTCACCACCGCCCTGCGCCAGCCCTGGACGACCTGGACGGTGTGGCCCTTCTATGTGCCGCTCATCGCGCTGGGCGTGCACCCGGCGGTCCTCGCGTTCTGCTCGTCGGCGAACCTCGTCTACCAGTTCTGGGTGCACACCGAGCGGGTCGACAAGCTGCCCCGGCCCTTCGAGTTCGTCCTCAACACGCCCTCCCACCACCGGGTGCACCACGCGTCGCAGGGCGGCTATCTGGACCGGAACTTCGGCGGCATCCTGATCATCTGGGACCGGATGTTCGGCTCGTTCACGGCCGAGACCGAGCGGCCCGTGTTCGGGCTCACCAAGAACATCTCCACCTTCAACCCGCTGCGCGTCGCCACCCACGAGTACGCCGCCATCGCCCGCGACGTGCGCGCCGCGAGCACCTGGCGCGAGCGGGCCGGGCGGATCTTCCGCGGCCCGGGCTGGCAGCCGAGGACGCCGGTGGCGCCGGCCGCCGAGCCCGTCGCCGTGGCGGAGCGCGCCGTATGACGTCCCCCGGCGCGGGCGCCGTCCCGCGCGGAACGGCCCCGGGCGCCGACGCGCCCGCCGTGCCGCACCCCGGCGCCGTCGCCCCGCTCCTGGTGGCCTTCGCGTGCGTCTGCCTCGTCGACCTCGGCTCGCTGCTCGCGCACTGGCACCCCGGCCACCTACTCGCCAAGCCGCTCCTGATGCCGCTGCTCGCCGGGCACGTGTACGCGCGCGGCGGGCCCCGGCTGCTCGTCGCGGCGCTGCTGTGCGGCTGGGGCGGTGATGTGTTCCTGCTCTCGGACGCCGACCCCGCCTTCCTGCTCGGCATGGGCTGCTTCGCCGCCGGACACGTCTGCTACCTCGTGCTGTTCGGGCGCGGCAGGACGCATCCCGGGCTCGGCGCCGCCTACGGGGTCGCGCTGATCGCCACCGTCGCGGCGCTCTGGGCCGACCTGCCGGGCGGGCTGCGGATCCCGGTCGCCGGATACAGCCTGCTGCTCACCGCGATGGCCTGCCGCTCCTCCCGGCTCGGCCCGCTCGTCGGCCTCGGCGGGGCGCTGTTCCTGCTCTCCGACACCCTCATCGCCACCGGCGTGGCCGACTGGCCGCAGCTTCCGCGCCCCGACTTCTGGATCATGCTGACGTATCTCGGCGCGCAGTCCCTTCTCGCACAGGCGTACCGTGAAGGACCCCGAACCACCTCCTGACCGGCAAGGATCCGCACCATGCGCGCCACCGTCATCCACGCCCCCCACGACATCCGGGTGGAGGAGGTGCCGGACCCGAGGATCCAGACGTCCACCGACGCGGTCGTCCGGGTCCTGCGGGCCTGCATCTGCGGCAGCGACCTGTGGGCGTACCGCGGCGAGTCCGCGCGTCAGCCTGGGCAGAGGATCGGCCACGAGTTCCTTGGCCTCGTCGAGGAGACCGGGCCCGCGGTGCGCGGGCTGCGCAAGGGCGACCTCGTCGTCGCGCCCTTCGTCTGGTCCGACGGCACGTGCGACTTCTGCTCCGAAGGCCTCACCACCTCCTGCCCGCAGGGCGGCTTCTGGGGCTCGGTCGGCTCCGACGGCGGCCAGGGCGAAGCCGTCCGCGTCCCGTTCGCCGACGGCACCCTCGTCAAGCTGCCCGCCGACGCCGCCTCCGACGACCACCTGCTGACCGCGCTGCTCGCCCTGTCCGACGTCATGGGCACCGGCCACCACGCGGCGCTCGGGGCCGGCGTGCGGCCCGGCTCCACCGTCGCGGTCGTCGGCGACGGCGCCGTCGGCCTGTGCGGGGTGCTCGCCGCCAAGCGTCTCGGCGCCGAGCGGATCATCGCGCTCGGCCACCACCGGGCCCGTACCGACATCGCCAAGCTCTTCGGCGCCACCCATGTCGTCGCCGAGCGCGGCGAGGCCGCCGTGGACGCGGTGCGCGAGCTGACCCGCGGCCAGGGCGCGCACGCCGTCATCGAGGCCGTCGGCACCGAGCAGTCCATGCGCACCGCCGTCGACATCACCCGCGACGGCGGCGCCATCGGCTACGTCGGCGTCCCGCACGGCAGCGGTACCGGACTCGACCTCGGCGTCATGTTCGACCGCAACATCGCGCTGCGCGGCGGCGTCGCCCCCGTGCGCACCTACATCCCCGAGCTGCTCGCCGACATCCTCGACGGCACCATCGACCCGTCCCCGGTCTTCGACCTCACGGTCTCCGTCGAGGGAGTGCCCGACGGCTACCGGGCGATGGACGAGCGCACCGCCCTGAAGGTCCTCGTCAAGCCGTAACACGCCGGAGGGGGCCGCCCGCGTTCCGGACGGCCCCCTCAACTCACCTGCTAACGAACGGCGTTGAGCGCGTTGGTGATACCCGCCCCGTAGAAGCCGTTGTAGAACGCCCCGCCCTGGCAGACCGCGTCCGCCTTGCCGTCACCGTCGATGTCGTACGGCGTGGTGCACGGCGTACGGACCGCCCCGAGGGCGAGCAGCGCCTTGATCTCCCACGCCGAGGCGTACGGGTGCTGCGACTTCAGCAGGGCCGCCACACCCACCACATGCGGCGTCGCCATGGACGTACCCGCCATGTACCCCCAGGTCCCGCCGGGCAGCGGGCCCAGGATCAGACCGCTGGTGGCCGGGGCCTGGGGCGGCTGGTACGCGGTCGAGTCGCCGCCCGGCGCCGCGATGTCGATCACCCCGAGGCCGTAGTTCGAGAACGACGACTTCAGGCCCTTGGCGCCGGTCGCGGCGACCGTGACCACACCCGGGAGCTGGGTCGGGATGTCCAGGCACTCACGCGGGTCGACGACCCGGCTGCCCGGCGTCGAGTCGTTCGGGCTGGAGGAGTCGGTGATCGCGTCGGACGCGAAGTCGTAGTTCTCGTTGCCGGCCGCCGCCACGTTCACCGTGCCCTTGGACTCGGCGTACTTCGAGGCCCGCGTGATCGCCTCGACCAGCGCCTTCTGGTCGGGGTCGTTCTTGCAGTTGAAGTACCACGGGTCGGTGTAATAGCTGTTGTTGGTGACGTCGATGTGGTGCTCGGCCGCCCACATGAAGCCGCAGACCACGGCCTCGGTGTAGAAGAAGCTGCCGCCCTGCGTCGACACCTTGATGGCCGCGACCTTCACCCCGGGCGCCACCCCGGTGATGCCCACGCCGTTCTTGGCGCCCGCGATCTCGCCCGCCACATGGGTGCCGTGCGGGGAGCCGCCGGTGGTGAACGGGCGCCAGGCGCCGTCCGTGGTGTCCGGCTTGCCGGTGATGCAGCTCACCGACTTGGCGCGGTCGAAGTTCGGGGCGATGTCGGGGTGGGTGTCGTCGACGCCCGTGTCGATCACGCCGACGGTGACCCGGGAGCTGCCCAGGGTCTTCTCGTGCGCCTTGTCCGCCTTGATCGCCTTCAGGTCCCACTGCAACGGCTCCAGCGGATCCTCGCCGGGCGCCGCCTTCGCGGACAGCGTCCTCAGCTCCTCGGCGGTGATGTTCCTCGGCGTGCCGACATCGGTGGTGGACTGCGCGGGCAGCGGCGCGGTCCGGGTCGCGCCCGCCGAATCGACGCCCCTGACGGTGCGGATGGTCTTCGCGAAGTCCGCGTTGGCGGAGTGCACGACGAGCACGCCTATGCGGTCGTACGCCTGGAGCACCGAGCCGCCCGCCTGCTCGACGGCTCTGCGCACCCGGGCCGAATTGCCCTGCCCGGGGCGGACGTTGACGATGTAGCTCAGCTCCGGGCCGGTGCTCGACGCGGCCCGCGCGGGGGCCGGCCCGGCTCCGGTGGAAGCGGCCGACGCGGTGCCGGGCAGCAGCGCGAGCGCGGTGGCGGTGGCCAGACCCGCCGAGACGGCGACGGCGCGGCGCGTACGGGAGATGTGCAACGTCATGGGGTCTCCATGGGGTTGGCGGAACTCTCGGTACGTACGGACGTGAGGGACGGCGACCGGGACCATCGGGCCGTCCCGGGGCATCGAGGAGTGAAGCTATCCCCGATCATCACGGCGATTCAACGGCTTGCGCCGAGTTCGCGAAGAAAGTCGCGTAGTCGACCCGGGGGAGCGCGAAGGGCGCCGGGCACCCGCGCGGCGCGCCCCGCTGACGAACGCGCCGGTGGAAGGCGCCGCGACAAAACACGGCCGGACTGAACCGAGACGGCCCGCGCTCCGTGCCGTTGTCAGGGGGACCGCGTCCCATCCCCGACAAGGACCCCCATGTCCGAACTTTCCGTACCCGCCGTACCCGCATCGCGAGGAGATTCCGTGGCCACCGACGCGCCGCCGCCCGAAGCCGGGGTGGAATCCCGCCCGGCCCAGCCCAGTACCCAGGCATTCGTCGCGGAGCAGCAGAGCGCGGAATTCGCTGAACTCCGCCGCGCGCACCGCTCGTTCGCCTTCCCGCTGACCATCGCCTTCATCACCTGGTACCTGCTGTACGTGCTGCTGTCCAACTACGCGGGCGGCTTCATGGGTACCAAGCTCATCGGCAACATCAATGTGGCCTTCGTGTTCGGCCTCGCCCAGTTCCTGACCACCTTCCTCATCGCCTGGTTCTACTCGCGCCACGCCACGGCCAGGCTCGACCCCAAGGCCGAGGCCATCAAGTCCCGCATGGAGGCCGACGCATGAGCCCCGCCCTGATTCCGCTCGCCGCGGCCTCCTCGACCACCGAGCACCGGCCGCTGATCATCACCCTGTTCGCGGTGTTCGTCGCCGCGACCCTCGCCATCACCGTCTGGGCCGGGCGGCAGACCAAGAACGCCTCCGACTTCTACGCGGGCGGCCGCCAGTTCACCGCCTTCCAGAACGGCCTCGCGGTCTCCGGCGACTACATGTCCGCCGCGTCCTTCCTCGGCATCGCCGGCGCCATCGCCCTGTTCGGCTACGACGGCTTCCTGTACTCCATCGGCTTCCTGGTCGCCTGGCTGGTGGCGCTCCTGCTGGTCGCCGAGCCGCTGCGCAACTCCGGCCGCTACACGATGGGCGACGTGCTCGCCTACCGGATGCGCCAGCGCCCGGTCCGCACCGCGGCCGGCGCCTCCACCATCGTCGTCTCGATCTTCTACCTGCTCGCCCAGATGGCCGGCGCGGGCGTGCTCGTCTCGCTGCTGCTCGGCATCACCACCGACGCGGGCAAGATCCTCATCGTCGCCCTCGTCGGCGTCCTGATGATCGTGTACGTCACCATCGGCGGCATGAAGGGCACCACCTGGGTGCAGATGGTCAAGGCGGTGCTGCTCATCGCGGGCGCCCTCCTGATGACGTTCATGGTGCTGCTCAAGTTCCACTTCAACATCTCCGACCTGCTCGGCTCGGCGGCCCAGAAGAGCGGCAAGGGCGCCGCGTTCCTGGAGCCCGGCCTCAAGTACGGCGTCAGCGGCACCTCCAAGCTGGACTTCCTTTCGCTGGGCATCGCCCTCGTCCTCGGCACCGCGGGACTTCCGCACATCCTGATCCGCTTCTACACCGTCCCCACCGCGAAGGCCGCCCGTAAGTCCGTGAACTGGGCCATCGGCATCATCGGTGCCTTCTATCTGATGACGATCGCGCTCGGCTTCGGCGCGGCCGCCCTGGTGGGGCCCGCCGCGATCAAGGCGCAGAACCCGGCCGGCAACACGGCGGCCCCCCAGCTCGCCGAGTACCTGGGCGGTGGCGTCGGCACCACCGGCGGCGCGACCCTGCTCGCGGTGATCTCGGCCGTCGCCTTCGCGACGATCCTCGCCGTGGTCGCCGGCCTCACCCTCGCCTCGTCGTCCTCCTTCGCGCACGACATCTACGCCAATGTGATCCGCAAGGGAAAGGCGACCGAGAAGGAGGAGATGCGCGCCGCCCGCTGGGCCACCGTCCTCATCGGCGCGGTCGCGATCCTGCTCGGCGCCTTCGCCCGCGACATGAACGTGGCCGGACTGGTCGCCCTCGCCTTCGCGGTGGCCGCCTCCGCGAACCTGCCGACCCTCCTCTACAGCCTGTTCTGGAAGCGCTTCACCACCCAGGGCGCGCTGTGGTCGATCTACGGCGGCCTGTTCAGCTCGGTGTTCCTGGTGCTGTTCTCGCCCGTCGTCTCCGGCAACCCGAAGACCTCGATGTTCAAGGGGGTCGACTTCCACTGGTTCCCGCTGGAGAACCCGGGCCTCATCTCGATCCCGCTCGGCTTCCTGCTGGGCTGGATCGGTTCGCTGCTGTCCAAGGAGGAGTCCGACAAGGGCAAGTACGCCGAGCTGGAGGTCAAGTCCCTGACCGGCGTCGGCGCCCACTGAGCCGCCCCGCACGTACATCCGCACGGCGGATGCCCGAGGCCGTGTCGTAGGACCCTACGACACGGCCTCGCCGCACCTCGTGACAATCGGCCTCCCCCGTTGTCATACGTCTCGCGTAGGCTCGGGTGCGTACACATTCGGCTGATGTTCGACGGACGAGGGGAGGGGGCCCACAGTGCTCATCGACACTTATGGCCGTGTGGCCACTGACCTGCGTGTCTCGCTGACCGACCGGTGCAACCTGCGGTGCACGTACTGCATGCCGGAAGAGGGTTTGCAGTGGCTGGCCAAGCCCGATCTGCTCACCGACGACGAGATCGTCCGCCTGATCCGCATCGCCGTCACCGACCTCGGTGTCACGGAGGTCCGCTTCACCGGCGGCGAGCCGCTGCTGCGGCCGGGCCTGGTCGGCATCGTCGAGCGCTGCGCCGCCCTGGAGCCGCGCCCCCGGATGTCCATCACCACCAACGGCATCGGCCTCAAGCGCACCGCCGCCGCCCTGAAGGCGGCGGGCCTTGACCGCGTCAACGTCTCGCTCGACACCCTGCGCCCCGAGGTCTTCAAGACGCTGACCAGGCGCGATCGCCACAAGGACGTCATCGAGGGCATGGTGGCGGCCCGCGACGCGGGGCTGACCCCGGTCAAGGTCAACGCCGTCCTGATGCCGGGCCTCAACGACGACGAGGCTCCCGACCTGCTGGCCTGGGCCGTGGAGCACGACTACGAGCTCCGCTTCATCGAGCAGATGCCGCTGGACGCCCAGCACGGCTGGAAGCGCGACGGCATGATCACCGCGGGCGACATCCTCCAGTCGCTGCGGACGCGCTTCACGCTCACCCCCGAGGGCGACGACGAGCGGGGCTCCGCCCCCGCCGAGCGCTGGGTGGTCGACGGCGGCCCGCACACCGTGGGCGTCATCGCCTCGGTGACCCGCCCCTTCTGCCGGGCCTGCGACCGCACCCGGCTCACCGCCGACGGCCAGGTGCGCACCTGCCTGTTCGCCCGCGAGGAGTCCGACCTGCGCGCGGCCCTGCGCTCGGACGCCGGTGACGAGGAGATCGCCCGGCTGTGGAAGCTGGCGATGTGGGGGAAGAAGGCCGGCTCCGGCCTGGACGACCCCTCGTTCCTCCAGCCCGACCGTCCGATGTCAGCGATCGGCGGCTGACCCGGCCGACTCCCACTCGGCGAGCGCCACGACATCCTTCAAGAAGCCCCGTACGCCCAGGAATTGGGACAGGTGCTCGCGGTGCTCCTCGCACGCGAGCCACGTCTTGCGGCGCTCCGGGGTGTGGATCTTGGGGTTGTTCCAGGCCAGCACCCACACGGCGTCGGCACGGCAGCCCTTGGCGGAACACACGGGGGTCTCGTCGCTGGTCTCGTCACTCACAGAGACATTGTGCGGCATGCGGCCCCGTACAAAGGCGACGCCGAGCAGCCACGGGGGGAGCTGCCCGGCGTCGGTCCGTCGCTCCGACGGGGGATGCGGAGCGCTTACGAAGTATGTCATGGGGGACCCGGTGTGGTGCACCGGAACTTCATGATTGATCTGAGGTTTTCCTGAGCTTTGCGGACGGTGACGGATCAGCCGTGATCGTGTGAACGCCACTCCTGGTCACCGGCCGCGGATTCCGCCGGGGGTTCCGCGGAGCCGCCCACCGGGGCGGCGCCGAGCGCCGGCCGCACGGGGGCGGGGATGAAGGTGGAGGGCAGTGAAGTGACGTTCTCCCGGCCCGCGTTGGCGAACACGACCGCCACATAGGGCAACAGCGCCCCGAGGGCCAGCGTCACGATGGCGACAGGACGCTCGACGTTCCACAGCACCGCCGTCAGCACCACCGACAGGGTGCGGATCGACATCGAGATCACATAGCGGCGCTGCCTGCCCCGGACGTCCTCGGCGAGCCCCTGGCGGGCCCCGGTGATCCGGAAGACCTGGCCGCTGCTCTGCTTCCGCATCACGTTCCACCACCCGAGTTCCACGGCGGGCTCTCCCCGGCCCGGACTGCTCCCACCGTACGCCGGGGCTCCGCCGGGCACGAGACCGGGGAGGGCCCCACCCGCCCGGATGCCGCGGTACCCGCCCCGTACGGACCTGTCCGACGTGCGCCGTACCGGGAGTGGGCCGACACTGGCTGAACCTGCTCACGTCGAGCCGTACAAGGAGGCAGCCATGGGCTGGTTGTGGGCCATCATCGTGGGATTCGTGCTCGGTCTCATCGCCAAGGCGATCATTCCCGGCAAGCAGCACAGTCCGCTGTGGCTGACCACCATCTTCGGCATCATCGGCGGCATCGTCGGCAACTCGATCGCCCGGGCCATCGGCATCGCCGAGACCAAGGGCATCGACTGGGGCCGGCACGGCCTCCAGATCGCGGCCGCCGTCGTCATCGTCTTCCTGGGCGACATGCTCTACATGGCGCTGCGGGGCAACAAGCAGAGAGCCTGAGGCAGCGCGAGGGGGCGGCTCCGCGAAGGAGCCGCCCCCTGGTGGTGCGACGGGCCGACCGGTGCGGGTCGGCGCCGGGCGCGGTCAGGCGCCGACGACCTCGACGGCCGCCAGGTTCTTCTTGCCGCGGCGCAGCACCAGCCAGCGCCCGTGCAGCAGTTCCTCCGCCGTGGCCACCGCGTCCTCGGCCGTCACCTTCACGTTGTTCACGTAGGCGCCGCCCTCCTTCACGGTGCGCCGGGCCGCCGACTTGCTGGCCACCAGGCCCACCTCGGCGAAGAGATCGGTGACCGGGCCGAGCTCGGACACCTTCGCGTTCGGCAGCTCGGACAGGGCGGCGGCCAGCG
This sequence comes from Streptomyces sp. ASQP_92, assembly GCF_025399895.1. Taxonomy (GTDB): domain Bacteria; phylum Actinomycetota; class Actinomycetes; order Streptomycetales; family Streptomycetaceae; genus Streptomyces. The sequence goes on from NZ_JAODUA010000001.1 coordinate 1,345,585, forward strand.
TCGCCTCGTCCAGCTCCGCGAGCTCACCCTGGCCGAACAGCGCCTTGGACGCGGCGATGACCGCCGCGCACTGGTCGGCGCCGTGCACCAGGGTGGTCAGCTCCTCGGCGAGCGCCCGCTGCGCGGTGCGCGCCTGCGGGCGCTCCTCGGTGAGCTTCTCGATCTCCTCCAGCTCCTCGCGGGACTTGAAGGAGAGGATGCGCATGTACGTCGAGATGTCCCGGTCGTCCACGTTCAGCCAGAACTGGTAGAACGCGTACGGCGTGGTCATCTCCGGGTCGAGCCAGACGGCCCCGCCCTCGGTCTTGCCGAACTTGGTGCCGTCCGCCTTGACCATCAGCGGCGTCGCCAGACAGTGCACCTCGGCGTCCGGCTCCAGGCGGTGGATCAGGTCGAGCCCGGCCGTGAGGTTGCCCCACTGGTCGCTGCCGCCCTGCTGGAGGGTGCAGCCGTAGCGCCGGTACAGCTCCAGGAAGTCCATGCCCTGGAGCAGCTGGTAGCTGAACTCCGTGTAGCTGATGCCCTGTTCGGACTCCAGGCGGCGGGCCACCGAGTCCTTGGTGAGCATCTTGTTGACCCGGAAGTGCTTGCCGATGTCCCGCAGGAACTCGATCGCGGACAGGCCCGCGGTCCAGTCCAGGTTGTTGACCATCACGGCCGCGTTCTCGCCCTCGAAGGAGAGGTACGGCTCGATCTGGCCGCGCAGCCGGTTCACCCAGTTCGCGACCGTCTCCGGGTCGTTCAGGGTGCGCTCGGCGGTCGGGCGCGGGTCACCGATCTGGCCGGTGGCCCCGCCCACCAGCGCCAGCGGCCGGTGCCCGGCCTGCTGGAGCCGGCGCACCGTGAGCACCTGCACGAGGTGGCCGACGTGCAGGCTGGCCGCGGTCGGGTCGAAGCCGCAATAGAACGTGACGGGACCGTCCGCGAGAGCCTTGCGCAGTGCGTCCTCGTCGGTGGACAGCGAGAAAAGCCCGCGCCACTTCAGCTCGTCGACGATGTCCGTCACGGTTCTGGGTCTCCTTGGCGTAGTACGGGGTGGAACCGCCAGTCTAGGCGGGTCACACGCCCTGGCTGACCGAGCTCATGTTGAAGTCGGGCACGCGCAGCGCGGGCATCGCCGTCCTGGTGAAGTAGTCGTTCCACTCCCGGGGCAGCGTCCTGCCGGTGCGGCCCGCCTCGGTGGCCCGTGACAGCAGGTCGACCGGCGACTCGTTGAAGCGGAAGTTGTTCACCTCGCCGACCACCTCGCCGTTCTCGACGAGGTACACCCCGTCCCGGGTCAGACCGGTCAGGAGCAGCGTCGCCGGGTCCACCTCGCGGATGTACCACAGGCACGTCACGAGCAGCCCGCGTTCGGTGGCCGCGACCATCTCGTCCAGGGTGCGCTCGCCGCCGCCGTCCAGGATCAGGTTGCCCGGCGAGGGGGCGAGCGGCAGTCCGGTCAGGGCGGCGCTGTGCCGGGTGGTGACCAGGTTCTCCAGACGGCCCCCGCGCATCCAGTCGGTCGCGGTCAGCGGGAGCCCGTTGTCGAACACCGACTCCGTGTCGCCCGAGGAGTGCGCCACCATGAACGGCGCGTACTCCAGACCGGGCTCGTTCGGGTCGCTGCGCAGTGTCAGCGGCAGGGGCGAGAGCGTCTCGCCGACGCGGGTGCCACCCCCCTGCTTCGAGAACACGGTCCGGCCCTCGGCGGCGTCCCGGGCCGCCGCCGACCAGATCTGGTAGATCAGCAGGTCGGCCACGGCGGTCGGCGGCAGCAGCGTCTCGTACCGCCCGGCCGGCAGGTCGATGCGGCGCTCGGCCCAGCCGAGCCTGCGGGCCAGCTCCTCGTCGAGGGCGCCGGGGTCGACGTCCTTGAAGTCCGCGGTGGCCCGGCCCGCCCACGCCGAGCGTGTGCGGTCCGGGGACTTGGCGTTGAGCTCCAGGGTGCCGTTGGGCTGGTCGTGGCGAAGCCGCAGGCCCGTGGAGGTGCCGAGGTAGGTGGAGTTCAGCTCGTGGTTGGCGAAGCCGTACAGCTCGCGGCCGCCGGCCCGGGCCCGCGCGAAGGCCTCGCCGAGCGCGGGCGCGAAGTCGGTGAAGACGGCGGAGGAGGTCTCGGCCGGGGCGTCGGTGAAGTCCGCGGCGACGGGGATACCGGTGATCAGTGGCTGGGCGTCCTCGGCGGGCCCGGCGCCCCGGGCGGCCGCCTCGGCGGCGCGTACCAGCGGCTCCAGGTCCTCGGCGGTGACGGCCGAACGCGACACGACACCGGAGGCGGTGCCCTGGGCGCCGTCCACCGTGGCGATCACGGTGAGGGTCCGCCCGCGGGTGACGCCGTTGGTGGTGAGCGCGTTGCCGGCCCAGCGCAGGTTCGCCGAGGAGTGCTCGTCGGCGATGACGACACAGCCGTCGGCGGTGGACAGTTCCAGGGCCCGCTCGACGATCTCGTGCGGCTTGACGGTCGTACGGGAGCTCATCGCCCGGCCTCCTGCGTGGTGTTCAGAATGTTGACCCCGCGGAACAGGGCGGAGGGGCAGCCGTGGGAGACCGCCGCGATCTGGCCCGGCTGGGCCTTGCCGCAGTTGAAGGCGCCGCCCAGGACGTAGGTGCCGGGGCCGCCGACCTGCTCCATGGAGCCCCAGAACTCGGTGGTGGTCGCCTGGTAGGCGACGTCGCGGAGCTGGCCGGTCAGGCGCCCGTTCTCGATGCGGAAGAAGCGCTGGCCGGTGAACTGGAAGTTGTAGCGCTGCATGTCGATCGACCACGACCGGTCGCCGACCACGTAGATCCCGCGCTCGACCCCGCCGATCAGATCCTCGGTGGAGAGCCCGCCCGGATCCGGCTGGAGCGAGACGTTCGCCATCCGCTGGACCGGAACGTGCCCGGGGGAGTCGGCGAAGGCACAGCCGTTGGAGCGGCCGAGACCGGTCAACTTCGCGATGCGGCGGTCGAGTTGGTACCCGACGAGGGTGCCGTCCTTCACCAGGTCCCAGGACTGTGCCGCGACGCCCTCGTCGTCGTAGCCGATGGTGGCGAGCCCGTGCTCGGCGGTCCGGTCGCCGGTCACGTTCATGACCCCCGAGCCGTACGCCAGCTTGCCCAGCTGGTCGAAGGTGGCGAACGAGGTGCCCGCGTACGCCGCCTCGTAGCCCAGCGCCCGGTCCAGCTCGGTGGCGTGGCCGATCGACTCGTGGATGGTCAGCCACAGGTTGGACGGGTCCACCACGAGGTCGTAGCGGCCGCCCTCGACGCCGGGCGCCCGCATCTTCTCGGCCAGAAGCGAAGGGATCTCTTCCAGTTCGGCGTCCCAGTCCCAGCCGGTGCCGGTCAGGTACTCCCAGCCGCGGCCGACGGGCGGCGCGATGGTGCGCATCGAGTCGAACTCGCCGGTCGTGCGGTCCACCGCGATGGCGGTGAGCTGGGGGTGCAGCCGGACCCGCTGCTGGGTGGTGACGGTGCCGGCGGTGTCGGCGTAGAACTTGTTCTCGTGCACCGTGAGCAGCGAGGCGTCCACGTGCTCGACCCCGTCGGCGCGCAGCAGCCGCGCGCTCCAGTCGGCGAGCAGCGCGCTCTTGTCCTCGTCCGGGACGGAGAAGGGATCGATCTCGTAGGAGGAGATCCAGGTCTTCTCGGAGTGCACCGGCTCGTCCGCGAGCTCGACCCTCTCGTTCGACCCCGCGGCCGCGATGACCTGCGCGGACAGCTTGGCCATCGCCACCGCGCGGGAGGCGACCTTGGCCGCGGCGTCCATGGTCAGGTCGACCCCGGAGGCGAAGCCCCAGGCCCCGCCGTGCACCACGCGCACCGCGTAGCCGAGGTCGGTGCTGTCCGAGGAGCCGGCCGGGCGGGCGTCGCGCAGCCGCCAGGCGGCGCTGCGCACGCGCTCGAACCGGAAGTCGGCATGATCGGCCCCCAGGGCGCGGGCCCGCGCGAGCGCCGCGTCGGCGAGGGCCCGCAAGGGCAGCGCCGTGAAGGCTTCGTCGATGGAATGGGTCCCAGATGGCACAGCTGTCTCCCTGTCGTATGAGACCGGACGCCCCCGATCATTCACCGCCGGCCCGGTCCCTGACTACGTCTTTCTGTAGGGACCCGACAGCGCTCGTTCCTCGCCACTGTCAGGGCCCGATTCCTCGTAAGTCGGGCGGTACCGATAGTTTGCGGGGAGTACGAATCCGCCTATCGAAAGGGTGATCCGTTGAGCCGCTCGGTTCTCGTCACCGGAGGTAACCGGGGCATCGGCCTCGCCATCGCCCGCGCTTTTGCCGAGAGCGGCGACAAGGTCGCGATCACGTACCGCTCCGGAGAGCCGCCGGCCGCGCTCACCGAACTGGGCTGTCTCGCCGTCAGGTGCGACATCACGGACACCGAACAGGTGGAGCAGGCCTACAAGGAGATCGAGGACAAGCACGGTCCCGTCGAGGTCCTGGTCGCCAACGCCGGCGTCACCAAGGACCAGCTCCTGATGCGCATGTCCGAGGACGACTTCACCTCCGTCCTCGACACCAACCTCACCGGCACCTTCCGGGTCGTCAAGCGTGCCAACCGCGCCATGCTGCGGGCCAAGAAGGGCCGCGTGGTCCTCATCTCCTCCGTCGTCGGGCTGCTCGGCTCGGCGGGGCAGGCCAACTACGCCGCCTCCAAGGCGGGACTTGTCGGCTTCGCCCGGTCGCTCGCGCGTGAGCTCGGGTCCCGGAACATCACTTTCAACGTCGTCGCACCCGGTTTCGTCGACACCGACATGACCAAGGTGCTCACCGAGGAGCAGCGCTCGGGCATCGTGTCCCAGGTGCCGCTCGGCCGCTACGCGCAGCCCGAGGAGATCGCCGCCGCGGTGAAGTTCCTCGCCTCCGACGACGCCTCGTACATCACTGGAGCCGTCATCCCGGTTGACGGCGGATTGGGCATGGGTCACTGATCACCATGAGCGGAATTCTCGAGGGCAAGCGCATCCTGATCACTGGTGTGCTGATGGAGTCCTCCATCGCCTTCCACACCGCGAAGCTGGCGCAGGAGCAGGGCGCGGAGGTCATCCTCACCGCCTTCCCGCGCCCGACCCTGACCGAGCGCATCGCCAAGAAGCTCCCCAAGCCCGCCAAGGTCATCGAGCTCGACGTGACCAACCAGGAGCACCTGGACCGGGTCGCGGGCCTGGTCAAGGAGGAGCTCGGCGGCCTCGACGGCATCGTCCACTCCATCGGCTTCGCCCCGCAGGACGCGCTCGGCGGCAACTTCCTGAACACGCCGTTCGAGTCGGTCGCCACCGCCATGCACGTCTCGGCGTTCTCGCTGAAGTCGCTCACCATGGCGCTGCGCGAGCTGCTCACCCCGGGCAGCTCCATCGTCGGCCTCACCTTCGACGCGCAGTACGCCTGGCCGCAGTACGACTGGATGGGCCCGGCCAAGGCCGCCCTGGAGGCGACGTCCCGTTACATGGCCCGCGACCTGGGCAAGGACGACATCCGCTGCAACCTGATCTCGGCGGGCCCGATCGGCTCCATGGCCGCCAAGTCCATCCCGGGCTTCTCGGAGCTCGCAGACGTGTGGAACCACCGCTCCCCGATGGAGTGGAACATGGCCGACCCCGAGCCCGCCGGCAAGGGCGTCGTCGCGCTCCTCTCGGACTGGTTCCCGAAGACCACGGGCGAGATCATCCACGTCGACGGCGGCCTGCACGCCGTGGGTGCCTGACCCTCCCAGCACGATCGGCGGCCGCCCACCGGAACCTTCCGGTGGGCGGCCGCCGTGCGTGGACCACGACTTCCCCGCAGACTGAACGAGACGGACATGTCGGGCAGTCGGCCGGGAAGAGGTGGGGGCGTGCGTCCTTCGCGTGTACGGCCCCCGGAGTCTTCGCGTGTACGGCCCCCGGAAGGTTCCGATGGGCAGCTCCCGGGGTCTTCGCGGGCACGGCCCCCGGGGTCGCGCCCCCGCCGGGGACGCCCGTTCCCCCAACACCCCCTGCGGGTGGGCCAGCGCCGTGCCCTGGCCCTGCTCCTCCTGGCGCTGGCCACGGCGGCCGGGCTCGCCGTGCCCTCCGTGGTGCGGGCCGCGACGGCCCCCGACGCCCCGCCCCCGGTGGCCAGGCCCGAGCCGTTCGGCGCCGACTGCCGCCCTTCCGTACGGGGCTCGCACGTGATCGCGTACTGCCACAACCCCTACCCGGGCGCGGACCGGGTGCGTCTGCACACCGACTGCGCGATGTGGTGGGACCTGGACGCCGACGCGGCGCCGGTGGAGGTCGGCCCCGGCCAGACCGTACGGCTCACCGACCGGTGCTGGAAGGATGTCCGCGCGGTGTGGGTCACCCACGAGAAGGTGTCCTGACGCGCTCGGTGCGGGGTCGTCCCGCGAGGCGCCCCGACGGCGTCGTCCCGCGCGGTCCGCACGGCCTCCGCGGCCGGCGCCGAGCTCCGCTCAGCGCCCTTCGAGGCGGTCCGGCAGGCAGATGAAGGCGTGGGCCGCGGCCTCGGCGGCGGCGCTCTCCGCGTCGCCCGTCCGGATCGCGTCGACCATCCGGGCGTGGTCCATGTGGTTCTCCGGCGTCATCTCGGTGCCCACGTCGTCCCGCAGCCAGTCCCGCAGCAGATGGCCGAGGTCCGCGTACAGCTCGGTCAGTACGTCGTTGTGCGAGGCCGCGACGACGGCCAGGTGGAGCGTCGCGTCGGCCGCGATGAACGCCTCCCGGTCGGCCGAGGCCCACGCCCGCTCGCGCCGGTCGAGCAGCGTGTCCAACTGCTTGAGCTCGCGCTCGGTGCGCCGCTGGGCGGCGAGCCTGGCCGCCGACGACTCCAGGGTGGAGCGCAGCTCGGCCACATGGCGGGGATCGGCGTCGGCGAACCGGCGCTGCATCACCCCGGCCAGCTCGCTGGTCGCCACGACATAGGTGCCCGAACCCTGGCGGATGTCGAGCAGGCCGTTGTGCGCGAGGGCGCGAACCGCCTCGCGCACCGTGTTGCGGGCCACCCCGAGCTGTTCGACCAGCTCCGGCTCGGTCGGGATGCGGGCACCCACCGGCCACTCGCCCGAGGTGATCTGGTTGCGCAACTGCGCGATCACCTGGTCGGCGAGGGCGGACCGCCGGGGAGAACTCAGCGTCATGGTGCTCCAGTCCGAGAGGGGAGGGTGAAGAGGGTCAACGACGATCCGTGAAGGGGGATCGTGAACGATTGGACAACCAATCATCCCATGATTCTATGATGGGCGGCATGCCCGACGAAGAGACCACGACGCTGAGCGCCGCGCCCACCGTCCGCACCGAGCCCCTGGAAGCCCCCGCGCCCGCCGGCGCCGCCCGGGTGCCGGCGTGGACGCGTTGGCTCGTACCGCTCGCGCTGGTCCTCGCCGCCGTCAATCTGCGCCCCGCCATCACCAGCCTCGGCTCGCTGATGAAGGAGGTCACCGGCGGACTGCACATGAGCGGCGGCCTCGCGGGCGTCCTCACCTCGGTGCCGGCGTTCTGCTTCGCGCTGTTCGGCATCATGGCGCCGCGCCTGGCCCGCCGCTTCGGCCCCGGCGCCGTCGTCTTCGCCGGCATGGCCGCCATCACCGTCGGCCTGCTCCTGCGCCCGTTCGCGGGCGGCACCGTCACCTTCCTCGCGGCCAGCGCGCTCGCCCTGATGGGCATAGCCGTCAGCAATGTGCTGATGCCGGTCATCGTCAAGCGGTACTTCCCCGACCGGGTCGGCTCCATGACCGGCCTCTACTCGATGGCGCTCGCCGCCGGAACCTCGCTCGCCGCGGTCACCACCGTGCCCCTCACCGACGCGCTGGGCGGAAGCTGGCGCCAGGGGCTCGGCGTCTGGGCGCTGCTCGCGGTCCTCGCCGTGGCGGCCTGGCTCCCGCTGACGCGCGACCGCTCGGGGAGTACGGGGCCGGCCGTCCGCGCCCAGCAGGAGGCGGCGCCCGCCCTGCGCATCACCCGCAGCGGCACCGCCTGGGCGCTGGCCTGCTTCTTCGGGCTCCAGGCCACCGGCGCCTACATAACCATGGGCTGGATGCCGACGATCTTCCGTGACGCGGGCGTCTCGGCGGGCACCGCCGGGCTGCTCCTGTCGATCACCATGGTCATGGGCGTGCCGCTCGGCTTCGTCATCCCCTGGATGGTCAACCGGCTGCGCAGCCAGGGGCCCATCGTCGTCGCGCTCGGTGCCTGCGGCCTGGCCGGGTACGCCGGGCTCTACCTCGCACCGGCCTCCGGAGCCTGGGCCTGGGCGCTGCTGCTCGGCATCTCCAACTGCGCCTTCCCGCTCGCCCTGACGATGATCGGCAAGCGGTCCCGGACCGGCGCGGGCGTCGTACGCCTCTCCGCCTTCGCCCAGTGCGTCGGCTATCTGCTCTCCATCCCGGGCCCCCTGCTCGTCGGCCTCCTGCACGACCGCAGCGGCGGCTGGGACCTGCCCATCGCGCTGATGGCGGCCCTCATGGTGCCGCAGATCGTCGTGGGCGTCCTGGCCGGCCGGGACCGCACGATCGAGGACGAGGCCGGGGCCCGCGAGAGCGAGGCCGGGGCCCGGCGATAGCGGGCCAAACCGGGATGCGACACTGGCCGCATGCCAGTGCTCGAACCCAATCCGCAGAACAGCCACAAGAAGCTGCTGCTCGTGCTCGGCGCGATGCTCGCCGTCACGGTCGTCGTCGCCGTCATCGCGACGCTCGCCTCTCCCTGACGGACGCCTCCGCCTCTCCCTGACGGACGCCTCCGCCTCCCCCTGACGGACGCCCGCGCCTCTCCCACGGCGACGCCCGCGCGTCACCTGGACGACGTCCCCGCGTCGTCCTGCCGTGGTCAGGGCGACGGCAGGGCCCGCCAGGGTGGTGCTAGCCCCACCATCCCCTAGGGGGCCAGGGTCAGGGTCGAGTGGGTGGGTCGCCGGATGGGACGACGCCCGCCGGATCCGTAGGTTTTGAGGTACCGCGACGGACACCCCGTCCGCCCGCGGAACTCGAAGCGGGAACCCCCACGGAGGCGGTCATGTCGGCCCACACCCACCCCAGGTCCACCCAACCGGCCGCCGGTGGCATCGACTTCAAGCTGCCGTGGTGGGGCGTCGTCCTGCCCGCGATCGCGTTCTTCGCGCTCCTCGCGCTGGTCGTGGGGTCCGGCGACGCCCACGCGGTGTCCGGCGACGGCACGCTCACCCACCTCGTCGAGCGCATCCAGGAAAGCCTCTCGCGCTAGCGTGCCGGGCTCCGCGAAAGCCCCGCACTGCGACGCGCAACAGCCCCCGCCGGCACGGCCGTCGCCCTCGCCGGGGGAGCATGGGAGACCCTGCGCCCGGTGGCGCGAAACATGCGAAGCTGGGGAACATGAGCGTCGACACACCCCGCAGGATCGTCCTTCTGAGGCATGCGAAAGCCGACTGGCCCCAGATGTCCGACCACGAGCGGCCGCTCGCCGACCGAGGCAGGGCGGACGCCCCCGTCGCCGGCCGCCGACTGGCCGAGGCCGGCATCGTCCCCGACCTCGCCCTGTGCTCCAGTGCGGTGCGGACCCGCGAGACCTGGAAGCTCGCCGTGCAGGAACTGCCGCACCGCCCCAGGACGGTCTACGAGGACCGGATGTACGAAGCCTCCCTCGGCGAACTCATCGCGCTGGTCAACGAGACCCCCGAGGACGTCGCGGACCTGCTGCTCATCGGCCACAACCCCGGTATGCACGCGATGGCCGACGCGCTCTGCGGCGACGCGGAGGGCGACCTGCTGCCTCGGATGAACCGCACCGGCTTCCCGACCTGCGCCATCGCCGTGCTCACCTTCGACGGCCCCTGGAAGTCCGTGGAACACGGGGTGGCCAGGCTCGTCGACTTCTGGGCCCCGCACGCCTGACCCCGCACGCCTGACCCCGCACGCCTGACCCCGCACGCCTGACCCCGCACGCCTGGCCCCGCACGTCCGGCCCCGTACGCGTCGGGCCCCGGCGCACACCGCGCCGGGGCCCTTTCGTGTCCGAGGGGATCAGTCGACGAGGCCGTCGGCCGCCTCGACCTCTTCGCGGGTGATGCCGAGCAGATACAGCACGGTGTCGAGGAAGGGCACGTTCACCGCCGTGTGCGCGGCCTCGCGCACCACGGGTTTGGCGTTGAAGGCGACCCCGAGGCCCGCCGCGTTCAGCATGTCCAGGTCGTTGGCGCCGTCGCCGATCGCCACGGTCTGGGACAGCGGCACCCCCGCCTCGTCGGCGAACCTCCGCAGCAGCCGGGCCTTGCCGGCCCGGTCGACGATCTCGCCCGTGACCCGGCCGGTGAGCCTGCCGTCCTCGATCTCCAGGGTGTTGGCGGACGCGAAGTCGAGCCCGAGGCGCTCCTTGAGGTCGTCGGTGACCTGGGTGAACCCGCCCGATACGACGCCCACTTGATAGCCGAGCGCCTTGAGCGTACGGATCAGGGTGCGGGCGCCCGGGGTGAGCCGGACCTCGGCCCGTACCTTGTCCACCACCGAGACGTCCAGGCCCCGCAGCAGCGCCACCCGGGCGTGCAGCGACTGCTCGAAGTCCAGCTCGCCGCGCATCGCGGCGGCGGTGACCTCGGCGACCTCCGCCTCGCAGCCGGCGTGCGCGGCGAACAGCTCGATCACCTCGTCCTGGATGAGCGTGGAGTCCACGTCCATCACGACGAGCCGCTGGGCCCGGCGGTGCAGGCCCGCCGAGACGACGGCCACGTCCACGCCCTGAGCGGCGGCCTCGGTCGCGAGCGCGGTGCGCAGCGTCCCGGTCGCGACGCCGGACACCGCGAACTCCACGGCGGTGACGGGATACTTGGCGAGCCGGAAGATACGGTCGATGTTGCCGCCGGTACCGGCGATACGAGCCGCTATGGCCGCCGTGGACTCGGCGGTCAGCGGGTGGCCCAGAACCGTCACATGCGAACGGCCGCTGCCGCGCGGCCTGTTGTCGCCGGTGCCGGAGATGATCTCGGCCTCCAGCTTCAGCGACTCGGCCCAGCTGTGCACGGTGGCCCGCAGCTCGCCCGAGGAGGCGACGGTCGGCTCGGTGACCAGCGCGCACAGGACGAGCCTGCCACGGGAGACGACCTGCTCGATGTCCACGACATCGACGGAGTAGGCGGCGAGGGTGTCGAAGAGCCCGGCGGTGATGCCGGGGCGGTCCTTGCCGAAGATCTTGACGAGGAGGGTCGGTACGTCAGAGCTCTGACCGGCGTCGGAGTTCTGGCCGGCGGGGGGCAGGGGCGATGGCGTCATGGTGATCCCACCGTATCCGCACGCCGCTCCGGACCCGCACGCCGTCCCGCCCTGCGGACAGGCCCCCCTCGTACGGCCCCTCGGCACGGCTTGGACGGGCCGGGTGGGAGCCGGGAGTACGGCTGTGACCGGCGGGGTGGGGCCCCGGGCCCGCGTCGTACGCCCCGGGCCGGAGCGGTTCAGCGGCCGCGCCGCGGTGGGCCGGGCGGGGGAGGCGGGCCCTCGTAGGGGGGCCTGCGCGGCCGCGGGCCCGGTCGCGGCCCGCCCCCGGGGCCGGGCAGGGTCGGGTCGCCGTGCAGCCCGGGCGGCAGCTTCAGATACGGGTTGGTGTCGGGGTTCGGCGGCCGGTGGGAGGGCGCCGGGTCGTAGGGCCCGGGAGGCCGCTCCCCCCGAGGCCGCGCCGCGTCCGGGTAGCCCGGGTCCGCGAGCACGGCCGCCCGCCGGCCCGCCGCCCCCGAGGCGCCGGCGAGCAGCGCACCCAGGGCGCCCGCGCCCGCCCCCCACCCGGCGCCCAGCGCGAGGGCGAGCCCCGCGTCGCCGTGCAGCTCGACGCCCGCCCCGAACGCGTCGAAGCCCAGCACCGAGAGCGAGGCGTTCGCGGACACCCCGGTGAGCCACACCATCAGGGGGAGCGCCACCGCGGTGGCCGCGGCCAGCGACAGCGCGCACCGCCCGGCGAAAGCGCCGCCCGAACGCCCGCCCACCGGCGTCCGGACCGCGGCGAGCACCCCCGCGCACAGCGTCAGACACGCGGCTGCCAGGACCAACAGCCATGCCCTGCCGTCGAGTTGGGCGAGCCGGGCCACCGACACCGGTTCGTCGGCCCGCGTGCCGAGCAGCCGTCCGAGCGGGTCCGGGAGCAGGGTGGCGAGCGTGCCCGTGGCGTGGCCGCTCCACGGTACGAAGAGGCCGAGCGGGATCGCGAGCCACACCCCGTTGGGCGCCCCGAGCAGTGCGGCGCCCGCGATGCGGCCCGGGTGGGCGTCGCCGATCGCCGCGTACGCCGCCGCCGCGAACCCCGCCGCCACCGCCACCAGGGCCACCGTCACCAGCGCGGAGACCGCGGGCCGCACCGCCCGGTGCAGCGCCGACCAGCCGCGCGGCAGAGGAGTGCGGCGCGAGGCGAGCAGGGCGATCGCCAGCACCGCGGCGACCCAGCAGGCCGCGCCCGTCAGCGAGCGGGCCGTCTCCACGCGGAAGCCGACCTTCGCCCCGGTGTCCGCGAGCCCGGCGAGCCGGCCCGGCAACAGCCCGCCGACGTCCCCGATGCCGGGGATGGCCGGCACCTTCACGCCGCCCGGCAAAAGATCCGTGCCGTCGAGCGTGACCAGGTCGTGGCCGACCCGCGCGAGCCCGGCGACCACCGCGACGAACACGAGGGCCAGCACGGCCGCGCGGGCCGCCAGTTCGGCCCCCCGGATCCGGGCCCCGGCGCTCCGCAGCGAGCGCAGGAAGAAGAACGCGAGCAGCAGCGCGCCTGCCAGGCCCACCCCCAGGGGCGCGACATCGACGGCCGTCCGCGCCTGCGCGCCGCTCAGGCCGAACGCCGAGACATCGCCGGACGGGGTGACCGAGCCGCCCGCCCCGAGCACCACCACGGCCGCCGTCATCGGGCCGAGCGCTCCCGCCGCGTCCGCGCCCAGCAGATGGAGCCCGAGCGCGGCCGTGCCCGCCATCGCGACCAGCGCCCAGCTCACCGAGGCGATCGAGGTGAGCCAGACATCGCCCCACCGGATCGAGCCCCGGACCTCGTTGTCGCCCACGTTCATCAGGACCCCCCCGATACGAGCCGACTTGCCCCTGTTGGATATGGAGAGACCAATTTCGACCGCCGACACATCATTTATGGGCGGACATCATGATCCGTACGCACTCATGGGTGCTTACTACTCTCGGGGGGTGTTTGGCCCGCGTCAACGGGCGGGCGCCGGGGCCCTGTTGCACGACCGCGACGGGACTGTGCCCGGTCTGTGCACGTAATTCACAAGGCCCGGGTTTCGGATACGAGCCCGGGCCTGAAATAGTTCCCCACGATGTTCACCATCCCTAGACTCCCTGTCGGGAGTCAGGGGCCTCCGGTGCGGAGGCCTTTCGGGGGACGACAAGTGGGGCTGGAGTGCCGGAACTCGTACTGGAATTGAATGGCAGCACCTGGACGCTCGATCCGTCCAGGTCGTACACCCTTGGCCGGGACCCGCAAGGTGACCTGGTGGTCGACGACGCCAGAGTGTCGTGGCGGCACGCCACGATCAGCTGGAGCGGCCGCAGTTGGGTCATCGAGGACCACGGATCGACCAATGGCACCTATGTGCGGGGCCAGCGGATCCACCAGATGGACATCGGCCCCGGCTCCTCGGTCCACCTAGGCAACGCGACCGACGGTCCGCGGCTGAATCTCACCGGTGCCGCCGCGGCCGCCTACGCACAGCCCGCCCCCGCCCAGCAGGCGCAGGCGGCGCCCGCCCACCCCCAACCCCAGCAGGCCCCGCCCCAGCAGGGCGGCTGGGCGCAGCACCCTCAGCAGGCGCACCACCCCCAGCAGCCGCAGGTCCCGCAGCAGCAGTGGCAGCAGCCCCCGCAGCCGCAGGTCCCGCAGCAGGGCGGCGCCGCGGGCGCCCCGCCCGTCTACGGGGACCGCAGCCCGACCACGTTCCACCAGGTCGCGCTCGGCCGCGTCATGCGCATCGGCCGTGCCCTGGAGAACGAGCTGGTCGTCTCCGACCTCCAGGTCTCGCGCCACCACGCCGAGTTCCACGCGACGCCCGACGGCCGGATGGAGATCCGCGACCTCGGCTCGCACAACGGCACCTATGTCAACGGCCAGCCGATCGCCAAGGGCGGCAGTGTCCTGCTCGGCCCGCAGGACATCGTGGGCGTCGGTCACTCGACGTACCGCATCGTCGGCGACCGCCTCGAGGAGTTCGTCGACACCGGTGACGTCTCCTTCTCCGCCCGCCATCTGACCGTCACGGTCGACGGCGGCAAGGACATCCTCAAGGACGTCTCGTTCGGCGTCCCCGAGAAGTCGCTCATCGCGGTCATCGGCCCCTCGGGCTCCGGAAAGTCCACGCTCCTCAAGGCGCTCACCGGCTACCGGCCCGCCAACAAGGGCGATGTCCTCTACGACAACCGCAACCTCTACAAGCAGTTCGCCGAGCTGCGCCAGCGCATCGGCCTGGTTCCGCAGGACGACATCCTGCACAAGGAGCTGACCGTCAAGAAGGCGCTGAAGTACGCGGCCAAGCTGCGCTTCCCCGCCGACACCACCGAGACCGAGCGCCAGCAGCGCATCGACGAGGTGCTGCGCGAGCTCAAGCTGGACATCCACAAGGAGAAGAAGGTCACCTCCCTCTCCGGTGGCCAGCGCAAGCGCGTCTCGGTCGCCCTGGAGCTCCTGACCAAGCCGTCGCTGATCTTCCTCGACGAGCCCACCTCGGGCCTCGACCCGGGCATGGACCGCGACGTCATGCAGCTCCTTCGCGGCCTCGCCGACGACGGCCGCACCGTGCTCGTCGTCACGCACTCGGTGGCCGAACTCGCCATCTGCGACAAGCTGTTGGTGATGGCGCCGGGCGGCTCGGTCGCCTACTTCGGCCCGCCCGAGGAGGCCCTGAACTTCTTCGGCTACGGCACCTGGGCCGATGTCTTCTCCGCCTTCGAGAGCTACCGCGACTACGACTGGGCGGGCCGCTGGAAGGGCTCGCAGCACTACCAGATGTACGCCGCGGACATCGACGCCGTCGCCCCGCAGTCGGTGCAGATGCCGCCGGCCCAGGCGATGAAGCCGCCGAAGCCGCAGGGCTGGCTCTCCCAGCTGTGGACCCTGATGCGCCGCTACACCTCGGTGATCGCCTCCGACAAGGGCTTCCTCGCCCTGTCGGTGGCGCTGCCCGCCGTGATCGGCTCGGTCAGTGTCGTCATCCCGGCGAAGTTCGGCCTCGGCCCGCCGACGCCGCCGTCCCGGTTCAACGGGGACGCCGGCACGATCATGCTGATCCTCGCGGTCGGCATGTGCTTCTCGGGCGCGGCCAACTCCGTACGAGAACTGATCAAGGAACGGGTCATCTACGAACGGGAACGGGCCACCGGCCTGTCCCGCTCGGCGTATCTGATGTCCAAGATCCTGGTGCTCGGAGTGATCACCGCCTTCCAGGGCGTGATCCTGTGCATCATCGGCTTCTCGACCCGCAAGCTGCCCGCCGAGGGTCTGGTGATGCCGCCCGCGGTCGAGATGTGCCTGGTCGTCATCGCGCTCGGCTTCACCTCGATGATGTTCGGCCTGATCATCTCCTCGCTGGTGAAGACCTCCGAGAAGACCATGCCGCTGCTCGTCATGTTCGCCATCGTGCAGGTCGTCTTCACCGGCATCCTGTTCAAGGTGTACGACTCGCCCGGCCTTGAGCAGTTCGCCTGGCTGATGCCGTCGCGCTGGGCCATCGCGGGCGCCGGCACGACGCTCGACCTGTCCCATCTGATGGGCCCGATGGACCAGAGCGACCCGACCAACCTCGACCCGCTGTGGAAGCACGACGCCGCCCAGTGGTTCACCGACATCTCGGTGCTGCTGGTCATCGGCATCGCGCTCGGCTTCGTGGTCGCGCGCCTGCTGCGCCGCCACGAGCCCGAGGTCATGCGCAAGTAGCCGGACCCGGTCACGGAAGAAGGGCGGCACCCCGTGGGGGGTGCCGCCCTTCTCGCGTCCCGTACGTCAGGAAGAGGCTCAGTAGGCGCTGTTGACGTTGTCCATCGAGCCGTACTTGTCGGCCGCGTAGTTGGCGGCGGCGGTGATGTTGGCGACCGGGTCGTAGATGTTCCACGAGGTTCCGGGCACGTGGTACGCGTTGAAGGTCGGCTGGATGACCTGGAGCAGCCCCTTGGACGGGACGCCGTTGATGGCGTTGATGTCCCAGCCGTTGATGGCCATCGGGTTACCGGTCGACTCGCGCATGATGTTGCGGTGCAGACCCTCGTAGGTGCCCGGAATGCCCTTGCTCTTCATGATGTCGAGGGACTGGCGGATCCAGCCGTCGAGGTTGTTGGCGTAGATCGGCTTGCGGGCGGCGGCGCGGCTCGCGGCGGCGGCCTCGTCCCGCTTCTTCGCCTCGGCGTCGGCCTTCGCCTTCGCGTCCGCCGCGGCCTTGGCCTTGGCGGCGGCCTGGGCCTGCTTGTCCGCGGTGACGTGCTGCTTGGCGACGCTCTCCGAGAGCGTCTTGGTACCGGCGACGGTCACCGAGAAGGCGGCGGGCTCGGCG
Source organism: Streptomyces sp. ASQP_92 (assembly GCF_025399895.1). Classification (GTDB taxonomy): domain Bacteria; phylum Actinomycetota; class Actinomycetes; order Streptomycetales; family Streptomycetaceae; genus Streptomyces. The sequence goes on from NZ_JAODUA010000001.1 coordinate 1,362,012, forward strand.
GCCGCGGCGGCACTGCCCGACTCGCCCGTGCCGGGAAGGACCGTGAGAGCGAGAGCGGCGGCGCCGAGGGCGGCGACACCGGCAATCGAGATCTTGTGCGTCTTGGGCAGACGACTGTGACCCAGGTTGCTGAACTCGGGCATGGCGGTTGGACCTCTTCCGAATGGCGGGGGACGGCGCATCGAAGCGCCGCGGCGTTTGAGCCGCAGCGCTGTGCGACGGGAGCCATTGTTAGCGGCCGCAAAATCTGGTGGCAAAGCTGCCCATTACGAAGCCGGGTAGTGGATCAGGGCCGCGCGAAAGGCGCCTCGTACCCACTCCGGCCCGGCTCACACCGCCTTTATCTGTCCACTAGCCCGCTTCGTAAGTGATGTGCGTCCTATGCGCGGGCTCACATCGGCCACGTAACATTTTCACCGCACGTTGCTGGAGCAATGCGCAGGGTGAGGGTTCTCCTCCGGGAGGAGGAGATGGACGTCGCCGAACTCGTGCCACAGGTAGAGCCTGCTCAGCGCCTGGTCGTAGGCGGCGGCCAGCGCCTCGCGCCCCGCGATCGCCTCCAGCATCAGAAGGTGGGAGGCCTCCGGCTCGTGCAGGCCGGTCAGCAGTCCGTCCACCACCCGCACCCCGCGCTCCGGCGTCACCACCAGATCCGTCCAGCCCGCCGCCTCCCGCACGACCCGGTCGGGCCCGGCCGCCGACTCCAGGGCGCGCACCGCCGTGGTCCCCACGGCCACGATCCGGGTGCCGCCCGCGCGGGCCGCGTTCACCAGGCGGGCCGTGGCCGCGGGCACCTCGAAGCGCTCCGGGTAAGGCGGCTCGTGCGCCTCCGCCGAGGCCACCCCGGTGTGCAGGACCACCGGCGCGAACCGCACGCCGCGCCGCACCAGCTCCGCGACCAGGCGGTCCGTGAACGGCCGTGCCGCACTCGGCATCTCGGCCGAGCCGAGCCCGCCGGGCGCGGGCCGCGCGAACACCGTCTGGTACGCGGCCAGCGGCTGGTCCCGCTCGGTGTAGGAGTACCGGATGGGCCGCCCGTGCCGGCTCATCAGCCCCACCACGTCGGCCGCCGACACCCGGGCCCACCACAGCCGGTCGGGGCTCAGCGCCTCCTCCAGCACCAGGTGCTCGCCGTCCGGCAGCGCCACCGGCGTTCCCGCCCGGTCCCCGGTGCGCCGCTCCGTACTGCCCGAGGCGGTCGGGCGGCGCAGCTCCACCGCCCAGCGCCCGTCCGGGCCGAGCGTGGAGAAGTGCACCACCACCGGCCGCCCGCCGACCCTCCCGTCGACCGCGGCGGGCAGCGTCCGCGAGGTGTTGACCACCAGCACGTCCCCGGCCCGCAACTGCCCGGCCAGCTCGCGGAAGCGGTGGTGGGAGACCGCCGAGCCGCGCGACACCATCAGGCGCACGTCGTCGCGCCCCGCCCCGCGCACCTCGGCGGGCACCGAGGCCAGCAGGTCATCGGGCACCCGCACCACCAGGGGCGCGGTCATCGCGCCGCCTCCTCACCGGTGGCCACCAGGCCCCCCACCAGGGAAGGCGCGCTGTAGCGCCCGCTGGGCAACCGCTCGTCGAGGAGCCGCAGAAAGCCCGGCACCACCGTCGAGGGCTCCGGCCGCCCCGAGTCGTCGCCCGGCACCGCGGCCGCGTACAGGTCCGTGCGCAGATCACCCGGGTCCACCGCCCACACCCGAAGGCCCGGCTCCTCCACGGCGAGCACCGCCGCCACCTGGTCGAGCGCCGCCTTCGAGGCCCCGTAACCGCCCCAGGTCCCGTATGCCTCGACCGCCGCGTCCGAACTGACCGCCACCACCGCGCCCGAGGGCGCCCGCCGCAGCAGGGGCAGCGCCTCCTGCACGAGCCCGAGCGCGGCCACCACATTGGTCTCCAGGGCCGCCCGAAGCCCCGCGAGCTCCAGCTCCTCAAGGGGGACGAGCGGCTCGGCGCCCAGCGCGGAGGCGTTGTTCACCAGCAGATCGAGACCGCCCAGATCCCATGCCGCGGCCACGAGCTCCGCCCGGTGCCGGGCGTCGGTGACGTCTCCGGCGAGCGCCACCACCTTTGTGCCGTACCCGTCGAGCCGGCGCGCCGCCTCCTCCAGTACGGGACCCGTCCTCGCGTCGAGGACCAGATCCCAGCCCCGCCGGGCCAGTGCCACGGAGAGTGCCCCTCCGAGCCCCTTCGAGGCACCTGTGATGATCGCGACCGGCATGGTGTCCAACCCCTTAATCCATCAGTCCGTCGAGCGTGTCCGTCGATGCGTTCACAGTGGCGCCGGGGGCGTGGGCGCCGCCTCGGACGCGGGGCCCACCCCGGCACGGCACTTCGGCCTAGGCCGCAGGACCCGAGCGGTGCTGGTCCACAGGCCGAGGCGCACCGCGACACCCCGCCGGTACGGTGATCACATGAGCCGTCCTGGACCCGACTGCGCCGCCCGGCCGGGAGAGGCCCCCTCGCCGAGCGCGGGCCTCGCCGCCGTGAGCACCGCCCTGCTCGCCATGAGCCGGCACCTGGAGGTCGGGGACGTCCTCAAGACGATCACCGCGTCCGCCCGCGAACTGCTCGACGCCGAGTACGCGGCGCTCGGCGTCCCCGACGACCGCGGCGGCTTCGCCCAGTTCGTGGTGGACGGCGTCAGCGACGAGCAGTGGCGGGCGATCGGGCCGCTGCCCCGCCAGCACGGCATCCTCGCCGCGATGCTCCACGAGGAGAAGGCCGAGCGCCTCGCCGACGTCCGCAAGGACCCCCGCTTCGAGGGCTGGCCCTCCGCCCACCCCGACATGTCCGACTTCCTCGGCATGCCGATCCGCGACGGGGACGAGACGCTCGGCGCGCTCTTCCTCGCCAACAAGCGCTGCTCCACGGTCTCCCTCTCCCGCCGGGGCGACCGCTGCGGCTTCACCGAGCACGACGAGGAACTCCTTCGCCTGCTCGCCCAGCACGCCGCGATCGCCCTCACCAACGCCCGGCTCTACGAGCGCAGCCGCGAGCTGACCATCGCCGAGGAACGCTCCCGGCTCGCCCACGAGCTGCACGACGCGGTCAGCCAGAAGCTGTTCTCGCTGCGGCTCACCGCCCAGGCGGCCGCGGCCCTGGTCGACCGCGACCCGGCCCGCGCCAAGGGCGAACTCCAGCAGGTCGCGGCCCTCGCGGCGGAGGCGGCCGACGAACTGCGCGCCGCCGTCGTGGAGTTGAGGCCCGCCGCCCTGGAGGAGGACGGCCTGGTCCACACCCTGCGCACCCACATCCAGGTCCTCGACCGCGCCCACACGGCCCGCGTCACCTTCGACAACCTCGGTGTGCGCGCGCTGCCCCCGGCCCAGGAGGAGGCGCTGCTGCGGGTCGCCCAGGAGGCCCTGCACAACGCGCTGCGCCACTCCGGCGCGGGCCGCGTCGAGGTCGTACTGGAGCGCCGGGAGCAGGGCGCGGTGCTGCGGATCAGCGACGACGGCCGGGGCTTCGATCCCGGCCTGGTCCGGCGCGCGGGCCGCCACCTCGGTCTGGTGTCGATGCGGCACCGGGCGAGCGGCGTCGGCGGCAGACTCACCGTGCAATCGGCACCCGGCGAGGGCGCCACGATCGAGATGGAGGTCCCCGGTGGCTGACAAGGTGATCAGGGTCCTGCTCGTGGACGACCACCAGGTGGTCCGCCGGGGGCTGCGCACGTTCCTGGAAGTACAGGACGACATAGAGGTGGTGGGGGAGGCCTCCGACGGCGCCGAGGGCGTGGCCCGCGCCGAGGAGCTGAGACCGGACGTCGTCCTGATGGACGTGAAGATGCCGGGCATGGACGGCATCGAGGCCCTGCGCAGGCTCCGCGAACTCGCCAACCCGGCCAGGGTCCTCATCGTCACCAGCTTCACCGAGCAGCGCACGGTCGTCCCCGCACTGCGGGCGGGCGCCTCGGGATACGTATACAAGGACGTCGACCCGGACGCGCTCGCCGGAGCGATCCGCTCCGTGCACGCCGGACACGTCCTGCTCCAGCCCGAGGTCGCGGGCGCCCTGCTCAGCCAGGACGAAGGGCACGGCGGCACGGGGCGCGGCACGACCCTGACCGAGCGCGAGAAGGAGGTCCTGGCCCTCATCGCCGACGGCCGCTCCAACCGCGAGATCGCCCGCCACCTCGTGCTGTCCGAGAAGACCGTCAAGACGCACGTCTCGAACATCCTGATGAAGCTGGACCTCGCCGACCGCACGCAGGCCGCGCTGTGGGCGGTCCGCAACGGCGTAACGGGCTGACGCCCGGACTCCACCACGCCCCACGCTCACCTTTCGCGCAGTTCCCCGCGCCCCTGAACCCGCTGTCGGCCTGCGGACCGTGCGTAGCTGGTCGCGCAGTTCCCCGCGCCCCCAACCCCGATTCCGCCCGCGGGCCGTGGTCGCTTCTCGCGCAGTTCCCCGCGCCCCTAACTACTCGGTGCTGGTCCGCACGGGACACCTCAGCCCGTCCGGCGTTTGAGGACGAGCGCCGTTCAGGTGCGATCGGGGTCTGGGGCGGAGCCCCGGGGCGTCTGCGGGCGTGTGTGGCCGCTCGCGCAGTTCCTCGCGCCCCTAACTACTCGGTGCTGGTCCGCACGGGACACCTCAGCCTGTCCGGCGTTTGAGGACGAGCGCCGTTCAGGCGCGATCGGGGTCTGGGGCGGAGCCCCAGGGGCTTGTTCGGCTGCGGACCGTGCCCGCTTCTCGCGCAGTTCCCCGCGCCCCTAAACGCCCGGTGCGGCGGCACCTTCAACCCGTCCGGCGACACGGGGGCCGGGGCGGAGCCCCGGGGGCGGGCCGGAACCCGCCCCGGCCGAGGTCACCCCCGCTCGCGCTGCTCGACGTACGCGTTGTACGCCGCAACCCTGGCCCGCCGAGCCACCCGCTCCACCGGCCGCAACGCCTCCCCCCGCGCCGCGATCTCCGAGGCACTCACCGCACCCCCGTGCCCGTTCTCCAGCGCGAGCGCCACCAGCAGCGCGACTCGCCGCGCCAGCTCCAGCACCCGTACCGCCCGCGGCGGATAGCCAGGCGCGAGCACCTCGTCGTCGGGCCCCTCGACCCGCGCCCGGTACGCGTCGATCGCGGCGGCCGCCGCCGGGCCGGAACCGGCCACGTCGAGCCGGGTGAGTACGGCCGTCGCATCCCGCAGCGCCTCCGCGAGCTCGCGCTCCGCCTCACCGAGCGAGGGCACGTCCGCGGGCGGCGCCTCGCGCACCGCCAGGCAGTGCCAGACGACCTCCGCGTGCACGTCCCCGGCGGGCCCGGCCTCGTACACCTGCGGCACGAGTCCGTACGGCGCCCCGAACCCGACCACGGCCTCCTCGGCCTCCAGCGCCCGCGCGTTGAACTCCGCGGGCCCGCTGAGCCCCAGCGGATGGCCCGCCACCGGGAGCGCGAGCCGCCAGCCGGCCACCCCGAGCGTGCGCAGCCGGCCGAGCGCCAGCGTGAGCCCCACCGGAGCGGACTCGCCGGGCAGCCCCTCCACGCGGTGCACCGCGTCGTCCGCGACGATCGCGAGCTGCGCGTCGTCCGGCGAGACATTTCCGGCCAACAGGGCATTTCCCCAAGCGGTCAGCCGACCTGAACGTGGTTCCGAGAACATGGCCCCCAGCCTAGGGAAGCCGCGCGACCGGACCTAGAGGCGGGATCACTTCCCCAGTGGCGTAGGTTTTCCCTGGGGACCGCGCCCACCGGCGCGCCCCGCGACGCACTCGCGCACTCACGACGATGGCATGGGGAGACAACGCGCTCATGAGCGATGTACTGGAGCTGGTGGACGTATCCGTGGTCCGCGACGGACGCGCTCTGGTGGACGACGTCTCCTGGTCGGTCAAGGAAGGCGAGCGCTGGGTCATCCTCGGCCCCAACGGCGCCGGCAAGACCACCCTCCTCAACATCGCCTCCAGCTACCTCTTCCCGAGCACCGGCACCGCCAAGATCCTCGGCGAACAGCTCGGCAAGGTCGACGTGTTCGAGCTGCGCCCGCGCATCGGCATGGCCGGCGTCGCCATGGCCGACAAGCTCCCCAAGAGCCAGACCGTCCTGCAGACCGTCCTCACCGCCGCCTACGGCATGACGGCGAGCTGGCAGGAGCAGTACGACGCCGTCGACGAGGACCGCGCCCGTGCCTTCCTCGACCGGCTCGGCATGACGGACTTCCTGGACCGCAAGTTCGGCACGCTCTCCGAGGGCGAGCGCAAGCGCACCCTGATCGCCCGCGCCATGATGACCGACCCCGAGCTGCTCCTCCTCGACGAGCCCGCCGCCGGACTCGACCTCGGCGGCCGCGAGGACCTGGTGCGCCGTCTCGGCCGCCTCGCGCGCGACCCGTACGCGCCGTCGATGGTGATGGTCACCCACCACGTCGAGGAGATCGCCCCCGGTTTCACCCACGTCCTCATGATCCGCCAGGGCAAGGTGCTCGCGGCCGGCCCCATGGAGACCGAGCTCACCTCCCGCAACCTCTCCCTCTGCTTCGGCCTCCCGCTGCTCGTCGAGCACCGCGGCGACCGCTACACGGCGACGGGCCTCCCGCTCGGCCCCTGAGCCCTGAGCCCGGAGCCCGGAGCCCGGAGCCCGGAGCCCGGAGCCCGGAGCTCGATGCCGGAGGCCGGGGCCCGGGGCCTTGAGGCCCGTGCCCTGGGGCATGTGCCTCGTGCCCCGTGCCATGTGCCCTGTCGGTGAGGGGGCGCCCGGACCTACCATGACCTGGTGGACATCGAGGCATGGGTGTGGTGGCTGGTAGCCGCGGCGGGTCTTGGCATTCCCCTCGTCCTGACGGCCATGCCCGAGTTCGGGATGATGGCGGTCGGCGCGATCGCCGCCGCCATCGGGGCGGCCCTGGGGCTCGGCGCCGTCGCGCAGGTGCTCCTCTTCGTGGTCGTCTCGGTCGCACTCATCGGCGTCGTACGCCCCATCGCCGCCCGCCACCGCACCCAGCATCCCCAACTCGCCACCGGTACCGAGGCGTTGAAGGGCCGTCAGGCCGTCGTCCTGGAACGGGTCGACGCGAGTGGCGGCCGGATCAAACTCGCCGGCGAGGTCTGGTCGGCCCGCGCGCTCGACACGGAGCAGGTGTACGAACCCGGCCACCAGGTCGACGTCGTCGAGATCGACGGAGCCACTGCCATCGTGATGTGAACCATGCCAGGATCATCAAGTCCGGTAACCGTCAACGTTTCCAGGGCCATCCGAGAGCAAGAAGGGCACGGGGGTAAGCGATGCAACCGATCATCATCGTCCTGATCATTCTGGTGGTGTTGGTCTTCATCGCCCTGATCAAGACCATCCAGGTGATCCCACAGGCCAGCGCCGCCATCGTGGAGCGCTTCGGCCGCTACACCAGGACGCTGAACGCGGGCCTGAACATCGTCGTCCCGTTCATCGACTCGATCCGCAACCGGATCGACCTGCGCGAACAGGTCGTCCCCTTCCCGCCCCAGCCGGTGATCACCCAGGACAACCTGGTCGTCAACATCGACACCGTCATCTACTACCAGGTGACCGACGCCCGCGCCGCCACCTACGAAGTCGCCAGCTACATCCAGGCCATCGAACAGCTCACCGTCACCACGCTCCGCAACATCATCGGCGGCATGGACCTGGAGCGCACCCTGACCTCCCGCGAGGAGATCAACGCGGCCCTGCGCGGCGTCCTCGACGAGGCCACCGGCAAGTGGGGCATCCGTGTCAACCGCGTCGAGCTGAAGGCGATCGAGCCGCCCACCTCCATCCAGGACTCGATGGAGAAGCAGATGCGCGCCGACCGCGACAAGCGCGCCGCGATCCTCCAGGCCGAGGGTGTACGGCAGTCGGAGATCCTGCGCGCCGAGGGTGAGAAGCAGTCCGCGATCCTGCGCGCCGAAGGTGAGGCCAAGGCGGCCGCCCTGCGCGCCGAGGGCGAGGCCCAGGCGATCCGTACGGTCTTCGAGTCCATCCACGCCGGCGACCCGGACCAGAAGCTGCTCTCGTACCAGTACCTCCAGATGCTCCCGAAGATCGCCGAGGGCGACGCCAACAAGCTCTGGATCGTGCCCAGCGAGATCGGCGACGCCCTCAAGGGCCTCTCCGGCGCCTTCGGCAACCTCGGCGGCGGCATGCCCGGCTTCAACACCGGCAACCAGGGCAACACCGGCAACCAGGGCAACGGCGCGGCCGAACGTCGCGAATCGCCCACCGTGGACTGACCCCAGGACCCTGAGGCGTCAACGGCCGCTGGACCAGGCCGAGTTGACTGTCCCATACACAGTTCATGCATGATCAGTGCGGCCCCTCGACCTCCATGGCGGGGAGGCGACTCACTGAACGTGTAAGGAGATGGCCTTGTCCATCTGGGAAGCACTCGCGGTCTTCGCGGCCGGCATCGGCGCGGGCACCATCAACACGATCGTCGGATCCGGCACGCTCCTCACCTTCCCCGTGCTCCTGGCGACCGGCCTGCCACCCATCACCGCCAACGTCTCCAACGCGCTCGGCCTGGTCCCCGGCTCCATCAGCGGGGCCATCGGCTACCGCCACGAACTGCGCGGCCAGACCAGCCGGGTGCTCCGCCTCGGCGGCACCGCGCTGCTCGGTGGGCTCGCCGGAGCGATCCTGCTGCTCGCGCTGCCGTCCTCCTCGTTCGACGCGATCGTCCCGGTGCTGGTCGGACTCGCCCTCGTCCTCGTCCTGTTCCAGCCGCGCCTCGCGGCCGTCATCAGGCGCCGCCGCGAGGCCACCGGCGGCGAGGCCCACCCCGAAGGCGGCGTGGCCCTCCTCGTCGGCCTCTTCCTCGCCAGCATGTACGGCGGCTACTTCGGCGCCGCCCAAGGCGTCCTGTACCTGTCCCTGATGGGCCTGCTCCTGTCCGACGACCTCCAGCGCGTCAACGCCGTCAAGAACATCCTGGGCGCCGTCGTCAACGGCATCGCGGCCGTCTTCTTCCTCTTCGTCGCCGAGTTCAACTGGACCGCCGTCCTGCTCATCGCGGTCGGCTCGACGATAGGAGGCCAGATCGGCGCCAAGGTCGGCCGCCGCCTCAAGCCCGCGGTGCTGCGCGGGGTGATCATCGTCGTCGGCATCGTCGCGATCCTCCAACTGACCCTCACGTAGCGGCCGTATGTACGGCCCTGTGCACCCGGCCGTACGTACGGCCGTACGCACCCAGCCGTACGCACCCGCCGTACGCACGCGGCCGTACACCCGCGCCGTAGGCGCACGAAGAAGCCCGCCTTCACCCCGAAGGCGGGCTTCGCACCCGGTGGATCGACTCCCGTTAGGCGGCCGGCACCGCCCCTGCCGCCAGCCACTCGGGCAGCTCGGACCGGTCCCCGGACGCCATCGCCAGCAGCATCGCGTCGGCGGGCGAGGGGATGAACGGCTCGCGCAGCAGCGGCATCCCCGCCTCCTCCGGCGTCCGGTCCGCCTTGCGGTGATTGTCCTCGGCACAGGACGCCACCGTGTTCAGCCAGCCGTCCCGGCCGCCCTGCGCCCTCGGCACCACATGGTCCACGGTCGTCGCGCGCCGCCCGCAGTACGCGCACCGGTGCTGGTCCCGGATCAGCACCCCCCGCCTCGACCACGGAGCCTGTCTTCGGAAGGGCACCCGTACGTATCTGCACAGCCGGATCACCCGCGGCACCGGTATGTCGACGGCGGCCGCACGCACCCGGAGCCCCGGATGGGCCTGCTCGACGACGGCCTTGTCCTGGAGCACCAGCACCACGGCACGGTTCAGCGTCACCGTCGACAGCGGCTCGAAGCTCGCGTTCAGTACCAGCGTTTCCCTCATCGTGCCCACCTCCGTAGCGCCGGCCCACCGACGCGGGCTTGGATCAACTCTGGCCGGGCTCGCCACGATGGACAACGCAATATCCGCGCCCGCCCGGAGAAGCTCCGGACCCGCAACAGAAAAATGCCCTGTCCTGATCTCTCCAAGACCAGGGCAGGGCAAACGGAAAACGAACGGTCAGCTCTCCGCAGGGGCCGTGTACTCGCCGATGAGCTGCGCCCGACCCAGGGTGTGGAAGCGCAGATTGAAGCCGACCGCGGCCGGCGAGGCCTCCGCGTCCGGACCCAGCTTCTCCGTGTCGACCGCGTACACCGTGAACACGTAACGGTGGGTCTCCCCGGCGGGCGGCGCCGCGCCGCCGAAGTCCTTCGATCCGTAGTCGTTGCGCACCTGCACCGCGCCGGCCGGAAGCCCCTCGAACTTCCCGCTGCCCGCGCCCGCCGGCAGCTCGGTCACCGACGCCGGGATGTCGAACACCGACCAGTGCCAGAACCCGCTGCCCGTCGGGGCGTCGGGGTCGAAGCACGTCACCGCGAAACTCTTCGTGCCGGCCGGAAAGCCTTCCCACCGGAGCTGCGGCGAGGTGTTTCCGGCCGCGTAGACCTGGGCGTCCTTGAGCACGGCACCCGGCTCGACGTCCTCGCTCACCACGGTGAACGACGGCACCTCGGGGTGGAAGTCATGGGGAAGCGGCGGCCTCTTGAGCTCGCTCACGTCGGCACCTCCTGATTCGGCATCAACTGATGGAACCGAGCCTAGGGGGTTCGCCCCTAGAACCAGTTCCGCCGCCCGTCCACCTCGGCCAGCCACTCGTTGAGGTACGCCGCCCAGTCCGTCCCGCGGAAGTCGTCAAGGCCGACCTGGAACGAGCGGTAGGAGTCGCTGCCCTCGCTGAACAGACCCGGCTTCTTGTCCATCTCCAGGATGACGTCCATCTCGCGGTCGTCCGCGACGAACGTCAGCTCCACCTGGTTCAGACCCCGGTACTGCGACGGCGCGTAGAACTCGATCTCCTGGTAGAAGGGCAGCCGCTGGCGTGTCCCGCGGATGTGCCCCTTCTCCATGTCCGCGCTCTTGAAGCGGAACCCGAGCCGGATGAACGCGTCGAGGATCGCCTGCTGAGCGGGCAGCGGATGCACCTGGATCTGGTCGAGATCACCCGAGTCGAGCGCGCGGGCGATCTCCAGCTCGGTCGTCACCCCGATGTGCATGCCCCTCAGCTGCTGCCCGTCGATGGCCGTGACCGGCGTCTCCCAGGGAATCTCAAGACCGAACGGCACCACGTGCACCGCGCCCGCCTTCACCTCGAAGGCCCCGCCGAGCCGCACCTTGGTGAACTCGATGTCCTGCTTGTGCTCGTGCTCGCCGCCCTCGACCTCGACCCGGGCCTGCAACCCGACCGACAGGCCCTCGATCCGCTGGTCGACCGAGCCGCCCTGGATCCGCACCTCACCCTGGACGACCCCGCCCGGCACCACATTGGTCTCGGTGAGCTCGGTCTCCACCGAAGCCCCGCCGGCCCCCAAACTCGCCAGCAGCCGCTTGAACCCCATGCCAGTCCTTCCCCTAGATGCGCTCGATCTCGCCCCCTACGAACGCGTGACCACGACCTCCGGTTCCACCCGGCCGTCAAGTACGCTCGTACGGCATGATCACGGCCATCGAACGTACGCCACTGACCCGGGACTTCTTCGACCGCCCCGTCCTGGAGGTCGCCCCCGACCTCCTGGGCCGCACGCTGGTACGCCGCACTCCCCAGGGGCCCCTCGAACTCCGTCTCACGGAAGTCGAGGCGTACGACGGCCCGAACGACCCCGGCTCCCACGCCTTCCGCGGCCGCACACCCCGCAACGACGTGATGTTCGGCCCGCCCGGACACGCGTACGTCTATTTCACGTACGGGATGTGGCACTGCCTCAATCTGGTGTGCGGTCCCGAGGGGCAGGCGAGCGGTGTTCTGCTCAGGGCGGGGGAGATCGTGCTGGGCGCCGATCTGGCCCGCTCCCGGCGGCTCTCGGCCCGCCATGACAAAGAACTGGCCAAAGGCCCGGCCCGGCTGGCGACCGCTCTCGATGTCGGCCGCCCCCTGAACGGCACGGACGCGTGCGACGGCCCCGAGGCCCCGCTCTCCGTCCTCACGGGCACCCCTCCCCACCCCGACCAGGTACGCAGCGGCCCGCGCACCGGCGTCGGCGGCGACGGGGCCCCGCACCCCTGGCGGTTCTGGATCTCCGACGACCCCACGGTGAGCCCCTACCGGGCCCATCAGCCCCGCAAGCGCCGAACTTGACTCGGCCTCGACCGGCGCCTAACGTAGCCCGAGCCGCTTGAGACGGGCCCTGCTGTTCAGCAACCCCAAGCGGCCATCCACTACCTACGATCGAACCCCAAACGGGTCTTAATTTCGGCATGCCGAAATTCGAACTCGAATGACTCGATTATGAATGGCAGGGGAAACCCGCTAAAGTAGTGGACACGCCGAAAGGGAAACGCGAAAGCGAAGATCTCGAAGCGTTCCCCCTTCCGACGGGG
>NZ_JAODUA010000002.1 GCF_025399895.1 Streptomyces sp. ASQP_92
TTTTTAGGGAAAGCCCCGCACCAGACCGTAGAAATACGGTCACGGTGCGGGGCTTTTTCGCGTTCATGGTCCGCTTTGCGGCGTCGGTAGGGCGCCCGTACCCCCTGTGCAGGCATTGGCCCGCGCTGACGGTAGGGTCAGGGGGCATCGTCGGCACATTTCCCACAGGAGGCCCCCGGGTGGAGGTCCAGGAGACTCGCGTTCAGACGGACCGGGTGCTCACCATCCCCAATATCCTCAGCATGGCGCGCCTCGTGGGCGTGCCGCTCTTCCTGTGGCTGATTCTCCGACCCGTCTTCGGTGGTCCGAACAGCGACGGCTGGGCTCTGCTGGTGTTGGCGCTGAGCGGTGTCAGTGACTACCTGGACGGCAAGCTGGCCCGGCGGTGGAACCAGATCAGCAATCTGGGGCGCCTGCTCGACCCGGCCGCCGACCGGCTGTACATCCTTTCCACGCTGGTCGGCCTCACCTGGCGGGAGATCCTGCCGATTTGGCTGACCGCCGCCCTCGTGGCCCGTGAGTTGATGCTTCTGGTGATGGTGGGAATCCTCCGCCGGCACGGCTATCCGCCGCCCCAGGTGAACTTCCTGGGTAAGGCCGCTACGTTCAACCTGATGTACGCCTTCCCGCTGCTGCTGCTCAGTGACGGAAGCGGATGGCTGGCGTCACTCGCAGCGATTTTCGGATGGGCGTTCGCCGGATGGGGTACAACTCTGTATTGGTGGGCAGGAATCCTGTATGTGGTTCAGGTCCGCCGACTGGTGAAGGCGGACGTAGCGGCCGATTGAGTCCGGCGATCGTGGGCCCCTGGTGATGAGTGGGTAGCCGCGTATGACGCCAGAGACCCGTCCGTACGGGCGAAGTCGGCCAGACCGTCGCTTCTTGAGGAGGACGTTTCCGACATGAAGGCCGTCGTTATGGCTGGTGGCGAAGGCACACGCCTTCGCCCCATGACCTCGAGCATGCCCAAGCCGCTCCTGCCGGTGGTCAACCGGCCGATCATGGAGCATGTGCTTCGGCTGCTCAAGCGGCATGGGCTCAATGAAACCGTCGTCACCGTGCAGTTCCTGGCGTCACTCGTCCGGAACTACTTCGGTGACGGAGAAGAGCTCGGAATGGAGCTCACCTATGCCAACGAAGAGAAGCCCCTCGGCACCGCGGGCAGCGTCAAGAACGCCGAGGAAGCTCTTAAGGACGATGCCTTCCTGGTCATCTCCGGTGACGCCCTCACCGACTTCGACCTGACCGATCTCATCAATTTCCACAAGGAGAAGGGCGCACTCGTCACGGTGTGCCTGACACGCGTTCCCAACCCTCTTGAATTCGGCATCACCATTGTCGATGAAGAGGGCAAGGTCGAGCGCTTCCTTGAGAAGCCCACCTGGGGTCAGGTCTTCTCCGACACCGTGAACACGGGCATCTATGTGATGGAGCCCGAGGTCTTCGACTATGTCGAGGCCGACAAGTCCGTCGACTGGTCCGGTGACGTCTTCCCGCAGCTCATGAAGGAAGGCAAGCCGATCTACGGCTATGTCGCCGAGGGCTACTGGGAGGACGTGGGCACGCACGAGAGCTACGTCAAGGCGCAGGCCGACGTGCTCGAGGGCAAGGTCGACGTCGACATCGACGGATTCGAGATCTCCCCGGGAGTCTGGGTCGCCGAAGGCGCCGAGGTCCACCCCGATGCCGTGCTCCGCGGTCCCCTTTACATCGGGGACTACGCGAAGGTCGAAGCGGATGTGGAAATCCGTGAGCACACCGTCGTGGGATCCAATGTGGTGGTGAAGAGCGGCGCGTTCCTGCACAAGGCCGTCGTCCACGACAACGTGTACATCGGTCAGCACAGCAATCTCCGTGGCTGTGTGATCGGCAAGAACACGGACATCATGCGGGCCGCCAGAATCGAGGACGGCGCCGTTATCGGGGACGAGTGCCTCGTCGGTGAGGAATCGATCGTCCAGGGGAATGTCAGGGTCTATCCCTTCAAGACCATCGAGGCCGGCGCGTTCGTCAACACCTCGGTGATCTGGGAGTCGAGAGGGCAGGCCCATCTCTTCGGAGCCCGGGGCGTCTCCGGCATTCTCAATGTCGAGATCACACCCGAACTCGCCGTACGGCTCGCGGGGGCGTACGCCACCACGCTCAAGAAGGGGTCGACGGTCACCACGGCGCGCGACCACTCGCGTGGTGCGCGGGCGCTCAAGCGGGCCGTCATCTCGGCGCTCCAGGCCAGCGCCATAGACGTACGGGATCTGGAGAACGTGCCGCTGCCCGTCGCGCGCCAGCAGACGGCGCGGGGCAGTGCCGGCGGCATCATGATCCGGACCTCGCCGGGAGTGCCGGACTCCGTCGACATCATGTTCTTCGACGAGCGGGGCGCGGACCTCTCGCAGGCCGGCCAGCGCAAGCTCGACCGGGTCTACGCGCGCCAGGAGTACCGACGCGCCTTCCCCGGAGAGATCGGCGATCTCCAGTTCCCCTCCAGCGTCTTCGACTCGTACACCGGATCGCTGCTGCGCAAGGCCGACACCGCCGGGATCGCGGAGGCGGGCCTCAAGGTCGTCGTCGACGCCTCCAACGGAAGCGCCGGTCTGGTGCTGCCGAGTCTCCTCGGGCGGCTCAAGGTGGACGCCCTGACTATCAACCCCGGTCTCGACGAGTCCAGGCCCACGGAGACGGCGGAGAGCCGGCGGGCCGGGCTCGTGCGGCTCGGGGAGATCGTCGCCTCGGCGCGAGCCGCGTTCGGCGTGCGGTTCGACCCCGTCGGTGAGCGGCTCTCGCTGGTCGACGAGCGGGGCCGGATCGTCGAGGACGACCGGGCGCTGCTGGTGATGCTGGACCTGGTGGCGGCCGAGCGGCGCAGTGGGCGGGTCGCGCTGCCCGTCACGACGACCCGGATCGCCGAGCAGGTCGCCGCGTACCACGGCACCCAGGTCGAGTGGACGACGACCTCGCCGGACGACCTGACGAGGGTCGGCCGTGAGGAGTCCACGATCTTCGGTGGAGACGGGCGCGGCGGATTCATCGTGCCCGAGTTCAGCAGTGTCTTCGACGGTGCGGCCGCGTTCGTGCGGCTTCTCGGGCTGGTGGCGCGTACGCAGCTGACGCTGAGTCAGATCGATGCGCGGATACCGCAGGCACATGTGCTGCGGCGGGACATTCCGACGCCGTGGGCGGTCAAGGGCATGGTGATGCGCCGGGTCGTCGAGGCCGCCGGAGGCCGGTCCGTGGACACCACCGACGGCGTACGCGTCGTCGAGGCCGACGGCCGCTGGGTGATGGTGCTGCCCGACCCGGCCGAGGCCGTGACCCACCTGTGGGCCGAGGGGCCGGACGACGTGTCGGCTCAGGCGCTGCTCGACGAGTGGGCCGCGGTGGTCGACAGCGCGGGTCACTGACGTCCCGAGGGTGTGCCGGGCCGGGCCTTCGGGCCCGGCCCGGCACATCGGTGGGGCCATTCGGTGGTAGCGCCGCCGACGTGCGACGATGTGCGGCATGCCGCAGCAGCCCCCCGTTCGGAGCACACCGTCTCCGCCCCCGCGTCCCGACGCGTCGATGTCGCTGCTGACCAACGTCATGGACCACGCGCTCGACGACGGGTACGCGGAGGCGACCGCTCGGCGTGAGGCCGAGGGCGGCGCCGGAATGCCGCGCACGCTGAAGGCCAAACTGGGCCTCGCGGCCGGACTGGTGCTCGCCGCTCTCGTCGTGACGGTGGGGGCCGCGCAGGCGCGTTTCACCGCTCCCGTGGTCGCCAAGGAGCGCCAGGAGTTGATCAATAGGGTCGAGTCGGCGACCAAGGCCGCCGACAAGCTCGAGGACGACGTGGACGACCTGCGCACCGAGGTCGGCGACCGGCAGCGCAAGGCACTGGAGAAGCACGGCGGCGACCAGGGTGAATTGGTGGCGCTGCTGTCGGGTGCGACGGAAGTGCACGGTCCGGGCGTGAAACTCGTCGTCGACGACGCCAAGGAGACCGCCCCGGGTGACGGCAGCCGACCGCGCGAGAGCACGACGTTCGCGGACACCGGCCGGGTCCGGGACCGCGACATGCAGCGCGTCGTCAACGGGCTGTGGCAGTCCGGCGCGGAGGCGATCGCCATCAACGGGCAGCGGCTGACATCGTTTTCGGCGATCAGGGCCGCCGGCGACGCCATACTGGTCGACAACAGGCCCCTGGTGCCGCCGTACACGGTCCTCGCGGTCGGTGACGGCAAGAAGCTGAGCACCGACTTCCAGGACAGCGCGGACGGGCAGTATCTGCACGTGCTCCAGCAGAACTACGGGATCAGGGCCAGCGTTTCGGCCGAGGGCGACGTGCGCCTTCCGGCTGCGCCGAGCCTGACCGTGCGTACAGCAAAGCCAATGGCCACGGGCGCCGGCAAGGGCGCGGCCGCCACAGGGAAGGGCACATCGTGATCGCCGTACTTGGCCTCGTCGTGGGAGTCGTGGTCGGGCTTTTCGTCCGGCCCGAGGTGCCCGCGGTGGTCGAGCCGTATCTGCCGATCGCCGTCGTAGCGGCACTTGACGCGGTCTTCGGCGGCCTTCGCGCCATGCTCGACGGCATCTTCGTCGACAAGGTCTTCGTGGTCTCCTTCCTGTCGAACGTGGTGGTCGCGGCGCTGATCGTGTTCCTCGGCGACAAGTTGGGTGTCGGCGCGCAGCTGTCGACCGGCGTGGTCGTGGTGCTCGGCATCCGGATCTTCTCCAACGCGGCCGCCATCCGTCGGCACGTCTTCAGGGCCTGACGCCGATGAGTGACGCGGAGAAATACACCGATCAGGGTGACGGCGAGCAGGGGCCGTCCGCCGAGGTACCGGGTGAACCCACGGGGGCGGAGCCGCAGTTGACGGGTCGGCAGCGGCTCGCCGCGGGGCTCTGGCCGCCGCGGGTCAGCCGGGCTCAGCTCATCGTGGCGCTGCTGCTGTTCGTCCTCGGCCTCGGGCTGGCCATTCAGGTCCGGTCCAACAGCGACAACAGCGCGCTGCGCGGCGCCCGCCAGGAGGACCTGGTGCGCATCCTGGATGAACTCGACTCGCGTACGAAGCGTCTTGAGGACGAGAAGCAGCGTCTGGAGGGCCAGCGCACCGAGCTGGAGACCAGCTCCAACCAGGCGGAGGAGGCGCGCAAGCAGACCGTGGAGAAGGAGCAGCAGCTCGGCATTCTGGCCGGCACGGTCGCGGCGCAGGGCCCCGGCATCACGTTGACGATCAGCGACCCCAAGGGCGCCGTCGAGGCGGACAAGGTGCTCGACACGGTGCAGGAACTGCGCGCCGCCGGGGCGGAGGCGATCCAGATCAACGATGTGCGCGTGGTGGCCAACACCTACTTCTCGGACGAGACCGGTGGCATCGGGGTCGACGGCAAGAAGGTCGGCGGGCCGTACGTCTTCAAGGTGATCGGCAAGCCGCAGGATCTCGAGCCGGCGCTGAACATCCCCGGCGGAGTGGTGCAGACTCTGGAGAAGGAGCAGGCCACCGCCACGGTGGTCCGCTCGGAGAAGATCGTTGTGAACGCCTTGCGAGTGGCGAAGCGGCCTGACTACGCTCAGTCGTCCTCGCACTGATGAGGACGGGTATGCGTCCTGGCGCACAACGACAGGAGGTTGCGGGGGGTCGCCGCTCCGTAACAGTGGTGCGTGGTGGAAACTGTTTGGCGGATACGGACGTTGTGAGGGTGTCCGGTTCGGCCGGTGTGTTGGTTCTGGGTTCGTCCTGCCCCACGGGCGGGTCTGTTTCGGTCAAGGGGAATCGCCCGTGAAGTTGTTTGCGAAGTTGTTCGGCAAGAGCGCACGCCAGGACGGCGGCAGCGCCGCCAGGCACCGTGCTCAGCGCCCCGGAGAGCCGGAGGAGCAGGGCGGCGACCGCCCGCTGTTCCGCGATGAGGTGGCCGGTTCCGGTGGTGACATTCCGGGCGTGTCGTCTGTTGACCCGGCGGGCGCGGGACGCATAGGTTTCGGGGAACCGTCAACCTCAAGTACGGGTGGAGGGTTTGCCTCCGACCCGTATGCCACCAGTGCCCACGCGGTGCCGCCGCGGCAGGAGGATCCGTCGATGTCGGGCATGCCGGTCTGTACGAGGTGTGGGCACACCAATCCCGCAGCCAGCCGCTTCTGTTCCAACTGCGGCGCGCCGCTGCGGCCCGGTGTCGTTCCGGAGCGGGCTTCGGAGACCACCTCGACCATCTCGATCTCCGGTCTCGAGGCGTACGACGCCGAGGTCACCGGGCAGACGCAACTGCCGTCGCTCTCCCCGGAGGCGCAGGCCGCGGTCGACGCCCTTCCGCTGGGCTCGGCGCTCCTGGTGGTGCGCCGCGGGCCGAACTCGGGAAGCCGCTTCCTCCTGGACGGCGAACTGACGACGGCGGGCCGTCACCCGCAGAGCGACATCTTCCTGGACGACGTGACGGTCTCGCGCCGCCACGTGGAGTTCCGGCGCGGCCCCGACGGGCGGTTCACCGTCTCCGACGTCGGCAGCCTCAACGGTACGTATGTGAACCGCGAGCGGATCGACGCCGTCGATCTGAACAACGGCGACGAGGTCCAGATCGGCAAGTACCGGCTGGTCTTCTACGCGAGCCAGCGCGCGCTCTGAGCCCAGGCCAGGGAAGGTCCATGCTGCAGACACCGACGGGCGGTGCCGGATCGGGCACCGCCGCCGCGGGCGGCCGGCTGATGAGCATCGGCGGGGTGCTCAACCAGCTGCGCGACGAATTTCCCGAAGTGACGATCTCGAAGATCCGGTTCCTGGAGTCCGAGGGCCTGGTGGAGCCCCGGCGTACGCCGTCGGGGTATCGCAAGTTCAGCCCCGAGGACGTCGAGCGCCTGGCTCAGGTGCTGCGGATGCAGCGGGACCACTATCTGCCGCTCAAGGTCATCCGTGAGCACCTGGACGCCCTGGACCGCGGTGAGCAGCCCTCTCTGCCGGCCCCGGGCGGCGCCCGGGAGCTGCTGGACGGCCTGGGCGAACCGGACGGGGAACGGCCCACGGCAGCCCGGGTGGGCCGCGCCGAGCTGATGGCGGCCGCCGAGGTCACCGAGGCGGAACTGGCCGAGTGGGAGTCCTACGGTCTGCTCACGCCCGGGCCCGAGGGCGGTTTCGACGCCGAGTCGGTGAATGTGGCACGCCTTGTGGCGGATCTGGGGCGATTCGGTCTGGAACCCCGCCATCTGCGCGCCATGAAAGCAGCCGCGGACCGTGAGGCGGGGCTGATCGAGCAGGTCGTGGCGCCCCTGCGATTGCACCGTAATCCGCAGACCAGGGCCCATGCGGAGGCCACCACGAAGGAGCTCGCGGCGCTCTCCGTGCGCCTCCACGCGGCACTGGTGCAGACCGCCCTGGGTGTCCGGCTTCACTGATCTTGTGGCTGCCCGACTACCCAAACCTGCCGAGCACGTCCTAGGGTTGCTGTGTGAACGAGCTCGACGTCGTGGGTGTCCGGGTGGAAATGCCCTCCAACCAACCGATCGTGCTCCTGCGTGAAGTGGGAGGCGATAGGTACCTCCCTATCTGGATCGGTCCGGGGGAGGCGACCGCGATCGCCTTCGCCCAGCAGGGGATGGCGCCGGCGCGGCCGCTGACGCACGACCTTTTCAAGGACGTGCTGGAGGCCGTGGGCCAGGAACTGACCGAGGTCCGCATCACGGATCTGCGCGAAGGCGTCTTCTACGCGGAGCTGGTCTTCGCCAGTGGCGTGGAGGTGAGCGCCCGGCCGTCCGACGCCATAGCGCTGGCGCTGCGCACCGGCACGCCGATCTACGGCAGTGACGGTGTCCTCGATGACGCGGGAATCGCCATCCCGGACGAGCAGGAGGACGAAGTGGAGAAGTTCCGCGAGTTCCTCGACCAGATCTCGCCCGAGGACTTCGGTACCAACAGCCAGTGAGCACCGGAAACGAGTGATCCGGCGGCCGTCCGAGTGGTGCCGCGCACGGCGCGTGCGCCGGAGGGGTTTCGGCGCATTCGAGTAGCCTTTCCCGCAAGAGAGACACGGGAAACCACTCTCAGGGTGATTATCACTCGGCGTGCCGAGTGTGGCGATCGTTGACGCACCCCTGGTGACTGCCTACCGTCGAGTGGGCAGGTCAAGGACGGAGGGTCGGCGTGAGAATGAGCGGCGACGGTACGGCAGGGGGTGCTCCCGGACTCGGTTCGGGAGAGGGCGGGCCGTACCCGCTCCACAGCGGTACGTCCGAGCCGAGCACCGAAACGGTCGGATATCGGGGGCCCACCGCGTGCGCGGCGGCGGGCATCACCTACCGCCAGCTCGACTACTGGGCGCGCACCGGTCTGGTCGAGCCCAGTGTCCGCCCGGCCTACGGCTCGGGCACCCAGCGCCTCTACAGCTTCCGGGACGTCGTCGTCCTGAAGATCGTCAAGCGATTCCTCGACACCGGTGTGGCCCTTCAGAACATCCGGGCCGCCGTGCAGCACCTGCGCGATCGCGGCTTTCGCGATCTGGAGCGGATGACGCTGATGAGCGATGGCGCCACCGTCTACGAGTGCTCTTCGCCGGACGAGGTCGTGGACCTGCTCCAGGGCGGTCAGGGGATCTTCGGGATCGCGGTGGGCGTGGTGTGGCGGGACGTCGAGGCGGCGCTTTCGCAGCTCCACGGCGAGCGCGTCGACACGGGCGAGACCCTGGTCGGGCACAACCCGGCCGACGAGCTGGCCAGGCGGCGCAACCGGGCGGTCTGACCCCGCGGCGGCGGCCCGCGGGGACGATTGTCAGTGGCGTACGGCAGCATCGGAGATGTGAGAGCCGCGCCGACCATTCTGCATCTGGACATGGATGCCTTCTTCGCCGCCGCAGAGCAGGCGTCGAAGCCCAGCCTGCGCGGAAAACCCGTGGTGGTGGGCGGTCTCGGTCCACGCGGTGTGGTCTCGACGGCCTCGTACGAGGCGAGACGTTTCGGGATCCGCTCGGCGATGCCCATGGCGCAGGCCCGGCGGCTCTGCCCGAACGCGGCGTACCTGGTGCCGCGCTTCCAGCTCTACCGCACCATCAGCGAGCAGGTCATGGAGCTGCTTGGCCGGCTGTCTCCGCTGGTCGAGCCGCTGAGCCTGGACGAGGCCTTCGTGGACCTGGAGGCCGGCGGGGTGGCCTTCGGGTCGGCGGCGGCGCGGGAAGCCGGTGAGCGACTGCGCAGGGACATCAGAGCGGTCACCGGGCTGAGCGGGTCCGTCGGGCTCGCCGGGTCCAAGATGCTGGCCAAGATCGCTTCCGAGCAGGCCAAGCCGGACGGTCTGGTCCTCATGGAGCCCGGCACCGAGCGCGGCCTCCTCGCCCCCATGTCGGTGCGCATCCTCCCCGGTGTCGGCCCGGCCACCGGAGAACATCTGCGGCGGGCCGGCATGACCACCGTGTCCGACCTCTTCGAGGCGGGGGAGGACGAGCTCGTACGGCTCCTCGGGAAGTCGCACGGGGCCTCGCTCTACCGGATGGCGTCCGGGTACGACGACCGGCCCGTGGTGGCCGAGCGGGACGCCAAATCCGTGTCCGTGGAGGACACCTTCGACGTGGACCTGCACGACCGGCTCCGAATCACCGGCGAGGTGGGGCGCCTGGCCGACCGGTGTGTGCAGCGGCTGCGGGCCTCCGGGCACTCGGGGCGCACCATCGTGCTCAAGGTCCGGCGGTACGACTTCTCGACGCTGACGCGCTCCGAGACACTGCGCGGCCCCACCGACGACCCCGCCGTGGTCCGGGAGGCGGCGGCGCGGTTGCTGGACTCCGTGGACACCACGGGCGGCGTGCGCCTGCTCGGCGTCGGGGTCAGCGGGCTCACGGACTACACGCAGGAGGACCTGTTCGCGCAGGCCGCGGGCGAGCGGGACACACAGGAGCCGGAGAGCGAGGAGGCCACCGGGGTGGTCGAGGCGGCGGAGGCGGGAATCCCGGCGGAGGCCGTGGAAGCCCCGGCACAGAGGCGCTGGCTGGCCGGGCACGACGTGCGCCATGTCGAGTACGGGGCGGGGTGGGTGCAGGGCAGCGGCGTCGGGCGGGTAACGGTGCGCTTCGAGACGCCGACGGCCCGGGTGCCGGGGCGAGTGCGGACCTTCAAGGTGGACGACCCCGGCCTGGAGCCCTCGGAACCCCTGCCGCTGGTGGAGCGGACCGGCGCGGAGGCGGGAGCGGCCGAGGAAGAGACCGGAGTGCGGGGGGCCGGGGATGCGGACGGGAAGGCGGCGACCCCCGGCGGGTCGAAGCCGGACGGGATGGCGTCACCGGCGGATGTGCCGGAGACCGATGGACGGGAGTCGACCGCGGACGTGCCCGAGGCGGACGGGCAGGCGGCGACCGCGCGCGGCCCGCAGACGGCCCGGGAAGCGTTGGCCGAGGACGCACCTATGGCGGACGGGATGGCGTCGGCCCGGGATGTGCCCGGGGCGGACGGGCAGGCGGCGACCGCGCGCGGCCCGCAGACGGCCCGGGAAGCGTTGGCCGAGGACGCACCGATGATGGATGGGATGGCGTCGGCCCCCGACGTGCCCGGGGCGGACGGGCAGGCGGCGACCGCGCGCGGCCCGCAGACGGCCCGAGAAGCGTTGGCCGAGGATGCACCTATGGCGGACGGGATGGCGTCGGCCCCGGACGCGCCCGGGGCGGACGGACACGCATCGACCGCGCGCGGCCCGCAGCCGCTCGGGATGGCGGTGGCGGTGGCGGTGGACGGGGCGCAGGCGGTCGGGGTGGGCGGGGTGGAGGCCGCCGGGGTGGCGGTCGGCGCGGGTCGCCCGCCGGGTCAGATGTCGCCGCCCGCGAGTCGGCCGAAGTCCCGGTCGGAAGGCGGTGGGCCGGGTTCGGGGGCCGCGATGTCCAGGCCGTAGTGGTGGTAGAGCTGGAGCTCCTGTTCCGGGGAGAGATGGCGGCCCACGCCGAAGTCGGGCGCGTCCTTGATCAGGGCGCGGTCGTAGGGGACGCGCAGCGTCTCGTCGACCAGGGTGCTGGGTTCCAGGGGGACGAAGGCGTCCCTGCTGAACAGTCCGGTGCGTACGGCGGCCCACTCCGGGGCGCCCGTGGCGTCGTCGAGGTAAACCTCGTCCACCGTTCCGATCTTGTGTCCATTGCGGTCGTATGCCTTGCGGCCGATCAGGCTGCGCGGATCGATATCGGTCTGCACGGTCCCTCCAACTGGTCGCAACCGGTTACAACTGCTCCATAAGCACTACGAAAGGGCACATCGTGGGTGTTGGCCACTTGAGCAGTTGAACAAAGAATCGGCTCGGAGTGCGCTGGTAGGCTGGCAAACGGCTGCTGACCCCGTGCGGGAGAGTCCTCCGACGTACTCACTGAGTCCTCGGCGGACGCCGAAGGAGCAACTCCTCCCCGGAATCTCTCAGGCCCACGGACCGCACGGACGAGGTCACTCTGGAAAGCAGGACGGGGGAAGCACGGGCACTTCGGCCCGGGCGGAACCTTTCCTCACCGACGGTGAAAACCGGAGCGCCCCCGCGCGCCCCGGTGAAGCTCTCAGGTTGAGATGACAGAGGGGGAGGCCGTCCGGGTACCCGCGCCGTGGTACCCCTCGCAGGTCGTGCGACCAGGAGGCCTCCGTCATGACCGCCAACCGCATTCCGCTCAGCCGGCTCGAGCGCGGCATCCCCTTCGAGCAGCGCCACATCGGGCCCGATGCCGAGGCTCAGGCGAAGATGCTCGCCCAGGTCGGCTACGGCTCGCTCGACGAGCTGACCGCCGCCGCCGTTCCCGAGGTCATCAAGAGCGCCGGGGCACTGAACCTGCCCGACGCGCGGACCGAGGCCGAGGTGCTCGCCGAGCTGCGACAGCTCGCGGACCGCAACCAGGTGCTCGCCCCCATGATCGGCCTGGGTTACTACGGCACCTTCACGCCGCCGGTGATCCTGCGCAACGTCATGGAGAACCCGGCCTGGTACACGGCGTACACGCCCTACCAGCCCGAGATCTCGCAGGGCCGCCTGGAGGCGCTGCTCAACTTCCAGACCATGGTCGCCGAGCTCACCGGTCTGCCCACCTCGGGCGCCTCGCTCCTCGACGAGAGCACCGCGGCCGCCGAGGCGCTCGCCCTGTCCCGGCGCGTGGGCAAGGTCAAGGGCGGGGTCTTCCTCGTCGACGCCGACACCCTGCCGCAGACCATCGCCGTGATCCAGACCCGCGCCGAGCCGACCGGCGTCGAGGTCGTCGTCGCCGACCTGAGCGACGGCATCCCGGCCGAGGTCGCCGAGCGCGGTGTCTTCGGCGTGCTGCTCCAGTACCCCGGCGCCTCCGGCCAGGTCCGTGACATCAAGCCCGTCATCGACGCGGCCCACGAGCTCGGCGCGATCGTCACCGTCGCCGCCGACCTCCTCGCCCTCACCCTGCTCGCCTCGCCGGGCTCGCTCGGCGCGGACATCGCCGTCGGCACCACCCAGCGCTTCGGCGTCCCGATGGGCTTCGGCGGCCCGCACGCCGGGTTCATGGCGGTCCAGGAGAAGTTCGCCCGCAGCCTGCCCGGCCGCCTCGTCGGCGTCTCCGTCGACGCCGACGGCAACAAGGCCTACCGCCTGGCGCTCCAGACCCGCGAGCAGCACATCCGCCGCGAGAAAGCCACCAGCAACATCTGCACCGCCCAGGTGCTGCTCGCCGTCATGGCCGGGATGTACGCCGTCTACCACGGTCCGGACGGGCTGCGCCAGATCGCCCAGCGCACCCACCGCTACGCCGTCCTGCTCGCCGAGGGCCTCAAGGCCGCCGGGGTCGACGTCGTCCACGGCGCCTACTTCGACACGCTCACCGTGCGGGTCCCGGGCAGCGCCGCCAAGGCCGTGGCCGCCGCCCGCGAGGGCGGGGTCAACCTGTACCTCGTCGACGCCGACACCGTCTCCATCGCCTGTGACGAGACCACCAACCGGGCCCAACTGGCCGCCGTCTGGGCCGCGTTCGGGGCCGACGCCGACATCGAGACGCTGGACGCGACGGCCGCCGACACCCTGCCGGACGCGCTGCTGCGCACCGACGACTTCCTGACCCACCCGGTCTTCCACCAGCACCGCTCCGAGACCGCGATGCTGCGCTACCTGCGCAAGCTCGCCGACCGCGACTACGCGCTGGACCGGGGCATGATCCCGCTCGGCTCCTGCACGATGAAGCTGAACGCGACCACCGAGATGGAGCCGGTGACCTGGCCCGAGTTCGGGCAGATCCACCCCTTCGCGCCGGTCGACCAGGCCGCCGGCTACCTCACGCTCATCCGTGAGCTGGAGGAGCGGCTCGCCGAGGTCACCGGGTACGACGCGGTGTCCATCCAGCCCAACGCCGGTTCCCAGGGCGAGCTCGCGGGCCTGCTCGCGGTGCGCGCCTACCACCGCGCCAACGGCGACACCCAGCGCACCGTCTGCCTCATCCCGTCCTCCGCGCACGGCACCAACGCCGCGAGCGCCGTGATGGCCGGCATGAAGGTCGTCGTCGTCAAGACCGCCGACGACGGCGAGGTCGACGCCGCCGACCTGCGCGCCAAGATCGAGCAGTACCGCGACGAGCTCTCGGTGCTGATGATCACCTACCCGTCCACGCACGGTGTGTTCGAGGAGCACGTCGCCGACATCTGCGCCCAGGTCCACGAGGCCGGCGGCCAGGTGTACGTCGACGGTGCCAACCTCAACGCGCTGGTGGGCCTCGCCAAGCCGGGCAAGTTCGGCGGCGACGTCTCGCACCTCAACCTGCACAAGACGTTCTGCATCCCGCACGGCGGCGGCGGCCCCGGCGTCGGCCCGGTCGGTGTGCGCGCCCACCTCGCGCCGTACCTGCCGAACCACCCGCTCCAGCCGACCGCCGGTCCCGCGACGGGCGTCGGCCCGATCTCCGCGGCCCCCTGGGGCTCGGCCGGCATCCTGCCGATCTCCTGGGCGTACGTCCGTCTGATGGGTGGCGAGGGGCTCAAGCGGGCGACCCAGGTCGCCGTGCTCGCCGCCAACTACATCGCCAAGCGCCTGGAGCCGCACTACCCGGTGCTCTACACGGGCCCGGCCGGTCTCGTCGCCCACGAGTGCATCGTGGACCTGCGCCCGCTGTCCAAGGCGACCGGCGTCAGCGTCGACGACATCGCCAAGCGCCTGATCGACTACGGCTTCCACGCGCCGACCATGTCGTTCCCGGTGGCCGGCACGCTGATGATCGAGCCCACCGAGTCCGAGGACCTGGGCGAGATCGACCGGTTCTGCGACACGATGATCGCGATCCGCGGCGAGATCGAGAAGGTCGCCTCCGGCGCCTGGCCCGCCGACGACAACCCGCTCGCCAACGCCCCGCACACCGCGGCGGCGCTCGGCGGCGAGTGGAACCACGCCTACAGCCGCGAGGACGCCGTCTTCCCGGCCGGGGTGTCGGCCGCCGACAAGTACTGGCCGCCGGTCCGCCGCATCGACGGAGCCTTCGGCGACCGCAACCTGGTCTGCTCCTGCCCGCCGCTGGACGAGTACGACCACTGACCCACCCATGCGTAAGGGCCGGTTCGGGGTTGTCCCCGGGCCGGCCCTCATGTGTCCGTACGGGACGCTTCCGCTGGGGAGGCGTCCCTACGAGCGCTGTCCGTACGAAGCCGCGCTAGGCGGCGGTCGCCACCTGCTCCGCCGTGAGCGACCGGTGCGGGGCGATGATCTGCCCGTCCGGCAGCAGCTCACCGGTGTCCTCGAAGAGCAGGACACCGTTGCACAGCAGGCTCCAGCCCTGCTCCGGGTGGTGTGCCACGGGCTTCGCGGCTTCCCGGTCGGCGGAGAAGGCTGTCGGGCAGGCTGGCTGGTGCTGGCACATGGATGCGTTCTTTCGCTGCGTCGTGGTGAGTGTGCTGCGGCTCGATGCGTTGTTCATGGCCGCCCCCCGTAGTCAGTCGGTCGGTCCGTTCCCAGTGTTGCCCCACGGGAGTCAATCCGCAGGGATTTCGCGGCAGCGCTTCCTACTGCTTAAGGACGTGTCACCCGTGCGGACGGTTCAGCTCAACTGGCCTGTCTTTTCGGGTGGTTCGGGGTGGCCCGGCAGGACTAGCCCGTATGGCGGAGCCGCGCGTACGCAGCATAGACACACCAGGCCCCGCGACCACACTGGTCGCGGGGCACTTTTTTCGCCGGGCGCCGACGGAGGGGTCAGACGGGCTGGCCGAGCAGGGGAGCGGCGGCCAGGCGCAGGGTGAGGACCGGCAGCAGTTCGCTGACCCGCAGCGGACGGTGGGCGCAGATGCCGGGCGGGGCGGGGGCCAGCGGCACCAGGAGGTCGTGGGGCGCGGGGCTGCCCGAGCCGCCGTCGGCGGTCGTGTCCGCGTGCAGCCACAGGGTGAGCATGTACAGCTCGGGGATCGAGAGCAGCCGGGGCTGGTAGTGGGTGGCGAGCGGCTCGGCCTGGCGCAGGGCGCGCTGGGTCGAGGCGATGTAGGGGCCCTCGAAGAAGTGCGAGAAGGCCCAGCCGTCCGGAGTGAGGCGGGTGTCCGCGGCGGCGACCGGGTGGTCGGGGCCGCTGATCAGGAAGCGCCATCCGGCCAGGCGGGTGCGGGGGGTACGGCCGCCCGGGGTGATCCCGTCCAGGACGTGCAGGGGGAGCGGGAGTTCGGGGGTGAGCGGACCTTCGGCGGAGCGGAGGGCCGGGGTGCGGGCCTCGCGTACGGCGGTGGGGGAACCGAGTGCCGCGAGGACGCTGCGCAGGGCGGGCGCGGGGGCCGGGGGGACATGCAGCGGCATGGTGGGTCGCCTCTCACTTCGGAGACACGGTGATGCGTGGGCGGTGCGGACGGCGCTGTCTGCGGTGCGGGGTCAGAGGGGGGCCGACGATGGAGGGCCGGGGCGCCAACTCTCTGCCTCGTTTGCGGAGTTTATACGACACGTGTTCACGCGTTGTTTCGTCTAGCCGTCCCGGTATTTGCCCGCAAGCCGGTATCAGGCCCTTACATGCGGGCGCCCTACCGGGGGAAATATGGTGCGCGCCGCGCCGACCTGGAGATTTGTCCCGGCGGGGGTCGGCCGATTCTCGTCGGTGTTTTTCACCATTGCCGAGAACGCGGTAACTGCACGTTGCCGTATGCCCGCCGAATGTGCCGGAGGCCGTAGTCGGCGACGCTACTCCATCAGCACCTCCCGCGCAGGCGTTATGGATCAGTCAGTCTGGGCATTATCGACCATGACACGGAGTGCCCGGCGCCACCGGGCACCCATTCGAGGAGGGACCCATCGATGGGGGAGAAGGTCGTGGCAGGCGGATTCGACCTGTCCGATCGGCACCGCTACCGGGACAAGCTGCACCAGTGTCTGGAGGGGCTGGAGAAGCTGCTGGCCCAGAAGCGGTTCGACCGTCCCAAGAACATGATGGGGCTGGAGCTGGAACTGAATCTCGCGGGTCCCGACGGTATGCCGCGGATGATGAATGGCGCGGTGCTCGAACGCATCGCGAGCCGGGATTTCCAGACCGAACTCGGAATGTTCAATCTGGAAGTGAACATCGCTCCGCACCGGCTCGGAGGCCGGGTATTCGATCAGCTCGCCGAGGAGCTGCGCACTGCCCTCGGGTATGCCGATCGCAAGGCGGCCGAGGTCGACGCCGGCATCGTCATGATCGGTATTCTGCCGACGCTGACGCAGAACGATCTCGTACCCGGGAACCTTTCCGACGTCGACCGCTACCAGTTGCTCAACGATCAAATTGTGGCGGCCCGTGGGGAGGATTTCACCCTCGACATCCAAGGGGTGGAACGGCTCTCCTGCACCTCCGCGTCGATCGCCCCCGAGGCCGCCTGTACCTCCGTGCAGTTGCATCTGCAGGTGACGCCGGGGCGGTTCGCCGCGGTGTGGAACGCGGCTCAGGCGGTCACGGCCGTGCAGGTCGCGGTGGGTGCCAACGCGCCCTTCCTGTTCGGGCGTGAGCTGTGGCGGGAGTCCCGGCCGCCGCTGTTCGAGCAGGCCACCGACACCCGGCCGGCCGAGCTGCGCGCCCAAGGGGTGCGTCCGCGCACCTGGTTCGGGGAGCGCTGGGTGTCGTCCGCCTATGAACTCTTCGAGGAGAACCTGCGGTTCTTCCCGCCGCTGCTGCCCATCTGCGACGAGGAGGATCCGCTGCGCGTCATCGCGGACGGCGGGGTGCCGGGCCTGAAGGAGCTCGTGCTGCACAACGGCACGATCTACCGGTGGAACCGGCCGGTGTACGGGATCGCCGACGGGGTGCCTCATCTGCGGGTGGAGAACCGGGTGTTGCCGGCCGGGCCCACCGTCGCCGACGTCCTGGCCAACGCGGCCTTCTACTACGGCCTGGTGCGCGCCCTCGCGGAGGAGTCGCGGCCGGTGTGGACGCGGCTTCCCTTCGAGTCGGCCGCTTCCAACTTCGACGCCGCATGCCGCTACGGCATCGAGGCCGAGCTGCTGTGGCCGGTGCCGCGCCGCGGGGGCGGTGTCGCCCGGGTGCCGGCCATCAAGCTCGTCAGTGAGGAGCTGCTGCCGCTGGCGGCCGCGGGGCTCGACGCGTGGGGCATCGAGGCGGCCGACCGGGACCATTACCTCGGCATCATCGAGGAGCGCTGCCGGCGTCGCGTCAACGGGGCGTCCTGGCAGGTCGACACCTACCACCGGGCGCTGGCCGCCGGACTCGGCAGGGAGGCCGCGCTCGCGGCCACCACCCGGCGCTACCGGGAGCTGATGCTGGAGGGCGAGCCCGTGCACACCTGGCCGACCGGCTTCCCCGGCCCTGAGGCGCGCCGGCGCTAGGCGCGGTGCTGGGCCTGGCCCAGGGCCACGATCGCCTTCAGGATCACGGCCTGGATGTCGGCCGGGTCGTTGACCTGATACCCGGCGCCGCCGGCCGCCCGGGCGATCTCCCGCACCTCGTCCTGGTCGGCCTGCGGGCCGACCGCGATGGCGATCAGGGCCACCGGCTTCGAGGGGTCGGCGAGCTTCTGCAGCTGGGTGACGAGGTCGGCGCGGGAGATGCTGCCCGGGTCCTCGTTGGCGCCGTCGGTGAGCAGCACGACCGCGTTGAACTTGCCGCTCGCGTACGTCGATGTCGCCTCCTGGTAGGCGGCCAGAGTCGTGTCGAACAGGCCGGTCGCGCCCTGCGGCACCGGCTGGAGTGCGGCGAACGCCGACGTCAGCCTGGACCGCTGGGTGTGGCCGCCGGCCGCCGGGCCGCCCAGGCGGGCGGTCGGCACCAGGCGGCGGTAGTCGCGCGAGCCGTCGAGCCGGGTGGCGAAGTCCCACAGACCGATCTCGTCCTCGGCGGTGAACTGCGACAGCGCCTGGAGCAGCGAGGCCTTGGTGACGTCCATCCGGGAGCGCCCGCCCGAGCCCGGGACCACGGCCGCCATCGATCCGGAGGCGTCCACCACCGTGGTCAGGCGAGCGCTCTGCACGGTGATCGTCCACATGCCGAGGGCGTCCTGGAGTTCCTGGTTCGAGGGCGGGTCGGCGGTGGCGCTCGCGTACGGCTGGGGTGCGCCGGCCCCGGCCGCCGCAGCGACCTGGGTGGCGTCGGACCGGCCCGGTGTGCGGAACCCCCGCCCGGCCAGGGCGTGTTGGGAGCCGGGATCGCCGAGCAGCGTCAGGAAGCGCATCGCCGCCCGGCTCTCGTCGGTGCTCATGCCCGCCTCGCGGACCATGGTGTACGGATAGTCGAGCTGCGGCGCGCCGTCCTTGGGGTAGAAGAGCCGCAGCCCCGAGCCGGAACTCCCGCCGCCGTGTGCGGCGTTGTAGGAGAAGGCCGCCTGCTCGGACAGGACCACGGCCGCGCTGTGGCGCGAAGTGGCGCCGTCGGCAGGGGAGTTGTCGCGGGCCAGCGTGTCGACCACGTGGCCGTCGCTGTCGGCGACGCGCTGCGAGAGCACTTTGGCGAGAGCCGCGCCCTGGGTGGCGCCCTCGGCGCCCCGAGCCGCCGCGGACTTGCCGATGCAGCTCAGCGCGAGCAGGCCCGCCGCGCTGTGGGCGGGGTCCGCCGAGCCCAGGCCCAGCTTGTCGTCCTCGGCGGTGGCCAGGGCCAACTCGGCCCAGGTGTACGTCTTGTGCGGCCAGCCGAGCGACGTAGCCGCGCCGGGCAGCGCGCCGAGCGCGACGGGGGAGTCGGCGACATGGCCCGCGGTGACCACATTGGCCGAGCCGCTCGCGTCCTTGGCGCGCTCCACCCACATCGAGGCGTCCGGTATCCATACCGCGAAGTCGGGTCTGGAGCGGGAGGTGAAGGACGCGGCCACCTGATAGGAGTCGCGAGCGGTGACCCGGACGTCCATGCACGAGCCGTCCGAGGTGATCCGCTCCTTGCGGGCCCGGTCGGCGACGGCCTCGATCACGGGCGCCACATCGGGGGAGGCGACCAGGTCCAGACGGACGGCGGAGGACGCGCAGGAGCGGCCGAAGGAGAGCGCCCCGCGCTGTACGGCGATGGCGGCGCCCCCGGCCACGGCCAGGACGAGCGCGGTGGCGAGGGCGACGGTGCGCCGCCGGGCGGAGCCCCGGGCCGCCCCGGTGCTCCCGGTCGCGGCGTCGTCGGGCAAGCTGTGACGTCCCATGGCGGTGGTGCCCCTCCTTGAATCCCGAACAAGGAAAAGGGAGACCCGCACCCTCGTAATGGCGCCCGTCCCCCGGCCTGTCGCGCGCGATCTTCGTGATGTCCTTCGAGACCCTAGCGGGGCGGCCGTGGGGAGGGAACGGGATTCGTCAACTGGAGGCAGGTGTGCAGGTGGAGGCCGAGCGCGTGGCTGATTCTCTTCCCGAAGCGGGTACTTCACCGCGAATCCTGCGGTCCGAGACGGTGCTCGTCCTGGCGCTCTCGCTCGGTGCGAGCGGAGTGTCGGCGCTGATCAGCTTCGTGGGATCACTCACCAAGGAGGGCGGGCTCAAGCACCAGGCGGCGAACCTCAACGCTTCGCACGCTCCTGGACGGCCGTGGCTCGATCTCGCCTGGCAGCTCTTCGGCATCGCGACGGCCCTGGTGCCGGTCGCGCTCGTGGCACACCTGTTGTTCCGCGAGCGGGCCGACGGCCTGCGGACGCTCGGTCTGGACCGGAGGCGGCCCTGGTCGGACCTGGGGCGCGGGGTGCTGATCGCCGCCGGGATCGGCAGCGTGGGGCTCGCCTTCTATCTGGTGGCGCGGGCGGCGGGCGGCAACCTGACCGTGGTTCCCGAGTCGCTGCCGGGTGTGTGGTGGAAGTATCCGGTGCTGGTTCTCTCGGCGGTGCAGAACGCGGTGCTCGAAGAAGTGATCGTCGTCGGGTATCTGCTGCGCAGGCTCGGCCAGTTGGGGTGGACACCGATGGCCGCGCTGGTGGCGAGTTCCGTGCTGCGCGGCTCGTACCACCTCTACCAGGGCATCGGCGGCTTCGTCGGCAACATGGTGATGGGCGTGGTCTTCGTCCTGCTCTACCGCCGCTGGCAGCGGGTCGGGCCGCTCGTCGTGGCGCATGCGCTCCTCGACATCGGCGCGTTCGTCGGGTACGCGCTGCTCGCCGGGAAGGTGAGCTGGCTGCCGACGATGTGAGCGGCCGGGGGCGTGCAGGGTGAGCCGTCGAGTGGGCGTGAACGGGTAAGGGGCGTATGGCTATCGCCTACGCCCCTTACCCGTACGCGCCGTTCGACCGGGCGGTGCGGCCATGCGACGCGACCTGCCCTCAGGGGGTGGTCAGCAGCTCGCCGTCGATCACGGTCACGGCCCGGCCGATGAGCAGGGTGCGCTCACCACGCAGCTCGGTGCGGACGAACCCGGAGCGGGCCGAGGCCTGGAGGCCGGTGAGTTCGGTGCGGCCCAGGCGCGCCGACCAGAACGGGGCGAGGACGGTGTGGGCGCTGCCCGTCACCGGGTCCTCGTCGATGCCGACGTTGGGGAAGAAGCAGCGCGAGACGAAGTCGTAGCCGCGGGCCGGGTCGGCGGCCGGGGCCGTCGCGATGATGCCGCGCTCGGAGTGCCGGCCCAGTGCCCGGATGTCGGGCGCCAGGGAGCGTACGGCCGCTTCGTCGGGCAGCTCCACCAGGAGGTCGCCGATGTGGGCGGAGGTGCCGTGGGCCGAGACCACCGGGGCACCGAGTGCCTCGGCAAGAGCCGCCGGGACCGGCTCCTCCCGCAGGGCGGAGGTGGGGAAGTCCAGGGTGATCGTGCCGTCCTCGGCGGTGGTCGCCGTGAGGATGCCGCAGCGCGCGGCGAACCGTACCGTCCCGGTCGCCGCGCCCGTGGTGTGCAGCACGTGGGCGGTGGCCAGGGTGGCGTGGCCGCACATGTCGACCTCGGCGGCGGGTGTGAACCAGCGCAGCGCCCAGTCCGCCTCGCCGCCTGGCGGCAGGGGGTGGGCGAAGGCGGTCTCCGCGTGGTTGACCTCGCGGGCGACGTCCTGGAGCCAGGCGTCGGCAGGGAAGGCGTCGAGCAGCAGGACGCCGGTCGGGTTGCCGGCGAAGGGACGGTCGGTGAAGGCGTCGACGATTCGGATACGCATGGCGGCACCGTACGGGACGCGAAATCCCCGGGGCCAAGGCCAATGCGCGACCGCTGGACCGGTCGTGGGAGACGGCCGCCCCGGGGCGGCGGGCGCCTTTCCGCCGAGGCGGGCCGGGCAGCCACGTGCGCGGGACGGCGGAGTGGGCGCCTTCCCGCCGTCTGCTTGGTGTCGGTGTCGGTGTCGCGGAATTCAGGCGGTCAGGGGGACGGGGTGCACCTCGTCGGCCCGGTGGCCGGCCCGTTCGTGGATGCGCTGTACGGCTTCGGCCGACGGCGCCTCGGAGAGGCAGTAGACGGTGCCCGACTTCGGGTCCGCCCAGGCCTTCTGGAAGTGGACGCCTTCCTCTTTCTCGATGGCGAGGTCCGCTTGGTGGGCCTGCATCAACTGGTCGGCGGTGATGCCCGTCATGCCGTGGTGGACGTCCATGAACTGGGACATGGCGTCGCACCCCCTTCCGGCGATCGCTGCCGGGGCGTTCAGAACCGCCAAGTCCGTTTGGCCGGTTCCAGCTCCGCTCCCTCCATCCTGCGCCCGAAGGGCGGCGCGGGCGAGCGAGGGCGGCGCGATGGCGCGCGGGTCGGCGGCCCGGCGGCGGACTTCCCCGAGAAGGCTTGCCAAGCGTAAGTCGCCGATATATCGTTGACGCATCGCGACAGATCAACGATGGAAGGAAACGAACCATGCGTTCACATGGATACGGACAGCAGGGACCCGGCCATCGCGGTCGGGGCGACTTCGAGGGGCGGCGCGCCGCCTTCGGGCCCTTCGGTCCCGGCTTCGGCGGGGGCCCGTGGGGTGGTGGACCCGGCGGCCGTGGCGGCCGGGGTGGTCCCCGGGGCAGGGCGCGGCGCGGAGATGTCCGCGCGTCGATCCTGGCCCTCCTGAAGGACCGGTCGATGCACGGCTACGAGATGATCCAGGAGATCGCCGAGCGCAGTGGCGGGGCTTGGAAGCCCAGCCCGGGCTCGGTCTACCCCACCCTCCAGCTGCTGGAGGACGAGGGCCTGATCACCAGCGAGAGCGAGGGCGGCAAGAAGCTGTTCACGCTCACCGACGCCGGGCGCACGGAAGCCGAATCGGGAGCCGACGCTCCCTGGGAGGAAGCCGGGCGCGGGGTCGACTGGGAGGCCATGCACGAGATCCGGCAGGCCGGTTCCGGTCTGATGGAGGCGTTCGGTCAGGTCTGGAAGACCGGCTCCGCCGAACAGCGCCGGAAGGCGATCGCCGTCATCAACGACGCCCGTAAGAAGCTCTACCTGATCCTCGCCGACGAGGGCTGAACCTCATCGGGCGCCGAAGCCCCGCGGCCCATGGCCGCGGGGCTTCGGCGCGTTCAGGCGCACAGACCCGCGAGCTTGCGCAGCGACTCGTTGAGGGCCGCCGTCGCCGAGTCCTTCAGCTTGCCCGCCATCAGCGAGACCGCGGCGCCCGTGAACTCGCCGTCGATGCGGACCGTGCTGGCCTCGCCCTCGGGAATGACCGTGTACCGGTTGGTGACGTTCACGCCCATCGGGCCCTTGCCCTTGACGCCGAAGACCCGGCCGGCCTCGAACTCGTCCACCGTCCAGGCCACTTCGGCGGGGAAGCCCATGAGCTTCATGTTCTCCGCGTAGGTCGCGCCCAGCTCCAGCTTGTCCGGCCCGCCCGCGGGGAAGCTGGTGTGCGTGGCGTTCCACTCGCCGTACGAGGAGAAGTCGGTGAGCCGCGCCCACACCTTCTCTGCCGGAGCCTCGATACGTGCCTCCGCGCTGACCTCGGCCATGCGACCACTCCTTCGTGGGACGGTGACGGGGACGTGCGCGGAACGTAGCCGCAGCGGGGCGAACATTCAATACTGATGAACCGTCAGATCCACTGGGTCTCCAGGGCCCAGATCTGGGCGGAGTCGAACAGGTCGCAGGCGCGCGGCCGCGCGGACTCGTCGTGGCAGTGGAACGCGGCCCAGAACAGATCGCCGGGCAGCGCGTCCGGCGGCGCGTACACCCGGTACACGTACTGCTGTCCGTCCTCGGCCAGGAGGGCGACCATCCAGCACATCGGCGCTCCCTCGGCGGGCGGTGGGGACGGCTGTGTCATCCGGGAAGGACGAGCCCGCAGGCCAAAGCGGTTGCGCCGGGGGCGCGGGCGAGGACGGCGGGCGCCTTCGGGTTCCCCCCGGCGGGAGATTTCCGAGATCTCATCCGCAAGGAGGAGAAGCCGGTCATGCGTGCCCACCTTCTGCGGGAGGGCGAATGCTCCCGCACGGGGATGTTCCGCGAGCCGGCGCCTGGTGAGGTGGAGGGGTGCACAGTTCTCCCCCCGGAGCTCCCCGGACGACCGCCCCCGCAGACATCGACACCCGGCTCACCGCTGAGCTGAGCTCGGTGGTCGCGGGCGCCCGCAGGCGTGCGCTGCGCGACGGCGACCGTCAACTGGACACCGCGCACCTGCTGCACTCCCTGATGGAGAGCGACCCCGCGGTGCGCGCCGCCTTCGACGACGGCCCCCAGGTGGCGCGGGTGCTCGGGTATCTGGTGCAGCGCAGCATCGGGTACGGGCTGCGCTGGCAGGGGTCCGTCGAGGACTCGGGGGCCGTGCCCCTGGCGAGCCAGCCCGGCTGGTCGCCCAGCACGTTGGCGGCGGTCGAGTACGCGCTGGGTCTCGCCGACGGCCGCGGCGAACGGGTCACCGGACGGGACGTCCTGGCCGGTCTCGCCGCCGACCGCGACTGCCGCGCCGTCCAGGTGCTCCGGCACGCGGGCGTCGACACGGCCACGCTGGCCGAACGGCTGGCAGAGCCCGGGAGCGGCACGCTGCGCGGCCTGGGCGAGCCCGCGTGGCCGTCCTCGGCGTAGCTCGGCGGGTCCGGGCCCGGGCCCCCGCCCGGCCGTGCGCACGAGGCGCGTTCCGACAGGTGTTACGCGGATGAAGGTGCTGACCGCGGCTGTCATGATGGGCCGATGCACGCGTCTCGGGGAAGAAGCGTCGGCCTGGGACTCGCCCTGGCGTCGGCCTTCGCATTCGGTGGTTCAGGAGTGGCGGCCAAGCCGCTGATCGAAGCGGGGCTCGACCCGCTGCACGTGGTGTGGCTGCGGGTGACCGGGGCCGCGCTCGTCATGCTGCCGGTGGCCTGGCGCCACCGCCGTCTCGTGCTGCGCAGGCCCGCGCTGCTCGCCGGGTTCGGACTGCTGGCCGTCGCCGGGGTCCAGGCCTGCTACTTCGCCTCGATCTCGCGCATACCCGTCGGCGTCGCCCTGCTCGTCGAGTACCTGGCGCCCGCGCTCGTCCTCGGCTGGGTCCGGTTCGTCCAGCGCAGGGCCGTGAGCCGAGCTGCCGCGGCCGGCGTGGTGCTCGCCGTCGCCGGGCTCGCCTGTGTCGTCGAGGTGTGGTCCGGGCTCAGCTTCGACGCCGTCGGACTGCTCCTCGCGCTCGGCGCGGCCTGCTGCCAGGTCGGCTACTTCGTCCTGTCCGACCAAGGCGGCGAAGGCGAGGACACGGCGGACCCGCTCGGTGTCATCGCCTACGGACTGCTCATCGGCTCGCTCGTCCTGACCGCCGTGGCCCGCCCCTGGACCATGCGGTGGCCGGTGCTCGCCGGCAGCGCCGACATGAACGGCTCCCAGGTGCCCGCCGCGCTGCTGCTCTGCTGGATCGTGCTGATCGCGACCGTCATCGCCTATGTCACCGGGGTCGTCTCGGTGCGCAGGCTCTCGCCCCAGGTGGCCGGTGTGGTCGCCTGCCTGGAGGCGGTGCTCGCCACCGTGTTCGCCTGGATCCTGCTCGGTGAGCATCTCTCCGCGCCGCAGATCGTCGGCGGTGCGGTCGTCCTGACCGGCGCCTTCATCGCGCAGTCCGCGGCGCCGAAGGCGCCCTCGGGACCGCTCGTTTCCGGCGGGTCCGTGCCCGCCGAAGGGGAGTTGTCGGCCGGGCACTCCGCCGCCTAGGGTGGCGATCATGCATTCGACCGTACTGCCGCCTCCCGCCGCGTAAAGCGGGCGGCCACTGAGGACGAGGAACCGGCTCGGGCAGTCCCCGAGCGGCTCGCCGCTGCCCGCGTACTCCACGCCAGCGACCAGCCACCACCTTCCTCTTCGGAGTACGTACGTGTCGAACTCTTCGACGGGCCTCGCCATGGGCCCCTCCACCGCGCTGCCCGTCGGCCGTGGTCTGCTCTACCTCGCCGTCGCCGGAGTCGCCTGGGGCACTGCGGGCGGCGCCGCCGCCCTGGTCTTCGGGGCCAGCGACCTCGGACCACTCGCCCTGTCGTTCTGGCGCTGCGCCGGCGGACTCGTCCTGCTGCTCGGGGCGATGGCGCTGCGCCGCCGACCCGCCCCGGCCCCCGTCGCCGAACCGCGCCGCCGCAGGCTGCTGCGTATCCTCGGCAACGGGATCGGCCTGATGGTCTTCCAGAGCGCCTACTTCGCGGCCGTCGAGGCCACCGGACTCGCGGTCGCCACCGTGGTCACCCTGGGCGCGGGCCCCGTGCTCATCGCGCTCGGCGCCCGGCTCACCCTCGGCGAGCGGATCGGCCGGTCCGGCATCACCGCCGTCACCGGCGCGCTCGCCGGGCTCGCGGTCCTGTGTGCCGGCAACGGCGGGGGAGCGGTCCGGCCCGCCGGGATCGCCCTCGCGCTGGTGTCGGCCGCCGGGTACGCGGCCATCACCCTGCTCACCCGGTGGCTCGGCCGGGACGGCCGGGCGGCCGACCCGTCGGCCACCACGGCCTGGGCCTTCGGCGTCGCGGCCGTGCTCCTGCTGCCGTTCGCGGGCGCGGAGGGCCTGCTGCCGCACACCGTGGAACCGGCGCGGGTGGCCGTCCTGCTCGTGTACGTGGCGGCCGTCCCCACCGCCCTGGCCTACGCCCTCTACTTCGCGGGCGCCGCGGTCGTCCGGGCCGCCACCGTCTCCGTGATCATGCTGCTCGAACCGGTCAGCGCGGCCCTGCTCGCGGTGTCCGTGCTCGGCGAGCGGATCACCGCGGCCACCGCCGCCGGCACCTCACTGCTGCTCCTCGCGGTGATCGGGCTCGCGGCGGCCGAGACGCGGCAGGCGGCGAGGTCCCGCCGCGCGGCGGTGGCGGTGTAACGGCTGGGCCCGGCGGCGGTTCAGCGTCCGGTGAGGTAGTCCGGTACGGCCACCGCCGGGTCCAGGTCGTCCGCGGGCACGGGCTCGCCGTAGCCCGGGGCGAGCGGCAGGACGCCGGCCCAGTGCGGCAGCCCGAGGTCCTCGGCGTCGTCGTTGGGGCCGCCGGTGCGGAGCTTGGCCGAGACCTCGTTCAGGTCGAGGCTGATCACCGCGGTCGCGGCCAGTTCCTTGCCGTTCGCCGGACGCGAGTCCCGTGAGCGGCCGGGCACGACCTGGTCCACCAGCGCGTCGAGCGCTTCTCGCCTCTCCTGCGGGTCGGCCACCTCGTGCGCGATTCCGTGCACCACGACCGAGCGGTAGTTGATCGAGTGGTGGAAGGCCGACCGGGCGAGCACGATCCCGTCGACATGGGTGACCGTCAGGCAGACCGGCAGGCCCGGATCGGCCTGCCCGGCCGCGCGCAGCGGACGCGAACCCGTCGAGCCGTGTATGTAGAGCCGCTCGCCGACCCGGGCGAAGAGCGTCGGCAGCACGACGGGCGCGCCGTCCCGGACGAAGCCCAGGTGACAGACGCACGCCGTGTCCAGGATGCCGTGCACCAGTTCGCGGTCGTACGAGGCCCGCTCGCGCGAGCGGGTCGGCACGGTGCGGTCGGTCGCCGGGTAGGGGGCTGCGGTCGCGGTGTCCGCCATGGCGTTCTCCCTTGCGTTCTCTATTGCACTAGTTCATAATCCAGTTTGTGCTAGGAGAATATCGGATCGAGGGGCGCCGTGCATCGGAGATCGCCGAGAGCGTGGAGCGCGCGGTGGGTTCCGGCGGGCTCGAACCGGGCCAACTGCTGCCCCCGCTCAGGGAGTTGGCCACCGAACTCGGCGTGAATCCCAACACCGTCGCGGCCGCCTATCGGCTGCTGCGCGACCGAGGGGTGATCGAGACGGCGGGCCGCCGCGGCAGCCGCGTACGGCCGCGGCCCGCGAGCACCGCCCGCGACCTGATCCGCGCGGACGTGCCCGAGGGGGTGCGGAACATCGCCGACGGCAACCCGGACGCGCGGCTGCTGCCCCCGCTCGCCGAGGCGCTGGCGGCCGCCGCCCGCGACACCGTCGAACGGCCCGGCCGGTATCTGTACGGGCAGGAGCCCGTCGACGAGGAACTCGCCCGGCTCGCCCGCGCCGCCTTCGACGCGGGGGATGTGCCGGCCGGACCCGTCGGGGTGCTCTCGGGATCGCTCGACGCCATCGAGCGGGTGCTCACCGCCCATCTCAGGCCCGGCGACGCCGTGGCCATCGAGGACCCGGGCTGGGGCGCGCTGCTCGACCTCGTACCGGCGCTCGGCCTGAAACCCGAACCCATGGCGCTCGACGAGGAGGGACCGCTGCCCGAGGCGCTCGAACGCGCCCTCGCCGCGGGGGCCCGGGCCGTCGTGGTCACCTGCCGGGCGCAGAACCCGACCGGCGCGGCCGTGAGCGCGGCCCGCGCCCGGGCGCTGCGCGCCGTGCTGGCCGCGCACCCCGGGGTGCTGCTCATCGAGGACGACCACGGCCACGGCATGGTCGACCTGCCCCTGCACCCCATCGCGCCGGCCACCCGGCACTGGGCGTTCGTACGGTCGGTCGCGAAGGCGTACGGACCGGACCTCCGGCTCGCTCTCCTCACCGGGGACGCGGTCACCCTCGACCGGGTGCGGGGGCGCCAGCGGCTCGGCCCCGGCTGGGTCAGCAGGCTGCTCCAGCGGGCCGTCGTCGAGCTGTGGAACTCCGGTGCCGTCGACCCGGCGGAGGTCGCGCGCTCCTACCGCGAGCGGCGCGAGGGCCTTTTGCGGGCCCTGCGCGAGCGGGGTGTCGAGGCCCGGGGCCGCAGCGGGTTCACGGTGTGGGTGCCGGTGCCCGACGAGACGGGCGCGGTGTCCCGGCTGCTGCACGCGGGCTGGGCGGTCGCGCCCGGCGCCCGCTTCCGGATGGCCTCCGCGCCCGGGGTGCGGATCACCGTGTCGAGCCTGGCCCCGCAGGACATCGGCCCGCTCGCGGAGGCCGTCGCCTCGGCGGTCGGCCCGGGGCCGGGCACGCGCTACGCCTACTGACCCCGCTTGGCGCGCGGGCGGCTCTGGGTGAGTGCGGCGCCCGCGAGCACGACGGCGGCCCCGACCGGCGTGTTCCAGCTCAGGCTCTCGCCGAGCACCGCGACCCCGGCGGCCGTGGCGATCACCGGAATGAAATAGGTGACCATCTGCGCGGTCGTCGGCCCCACCTCGTTCACGAGCCCGTACTGGACCAGCACCGCGAGCCCCGTGCCGAGCGCGCCGAGCGCGGCCACGGCCAGCGACGGCACGAGCGGGAACGCATGCGGGAACCCGGCGAACAGCGGGGTGACCAGGGCGAGTTGGAGGCTCGCGACACCGAGCTGGGAGCCGATCAGGGACAGATTGGAGTGGCCGCCGCCCGCCAGGGTGCGCCGGACGTAGATCCAGCCGATCGGGTAGCACAGCGAGGCCAGCAGGGCCATCGCGGTACCCGTGACGTCCAGGCCGTGGAAGCCCTGCCACGCGCCGAGCACCGTCAGCACCCCGAGGAAACCGAGCCCGAGCCCCGCCACCCGGCGGCGGGTCGGCCGGTCCTCGGAGAGCGCCACCATCGACAGGGCCATGCCCCACAGCGGAGAGGTGGCGTTGCAGATGCCGGCCAGGGTCGACGGAATGGTCAGTTCCGAATAAGCGAAGAGGGAGAACGGCGCGGCGTTGAGAAGCAGCGCCGCCACCGTGAGGTGCAGCCACGTGCGGCGCCCGCGCGGCAGCCGCTCCCGCTTGACCGCCATCGCCACCGCGAGCACCAGGGTGCCGAACAGCAGCCGCCCGAGGGTGACCTGGAACGGGGCGTACCCGTCGGTTCCCACCTTGATCAGCAGAAAGCTGAAGCCCCAGATCAGTGAGAGCCCCGCGAACCGGACGCGCCAGTCCAGGGCCGGACGGCGGCGGGCGGCCGGCGTCGAGGACGGCGGAAGGGTGGTGGAGGGTGTAGAGGGTGTGGACCGGGGTGGGGTGGCGGTGCTCATGACCACCACCATGGGGCCCGGATACCGCGTAGCACAAGCGAGACTTCGCGCGAGGGTTCGGTTAGCATCGCTTACATGTTGAACCTGGAGCGTCTGCGAACCCTTGACGCGGTGGCCCGGCACGGCTCGGTGGGTGGCGCTGCCGACACCCTGCATGTGACGACCTCCGCCGTCTCCCAGCAGCTCGCCAAACTGGAGCGCGAGGCCGGCCAGCCGCTGCTCGCCAAGAACGGGCGCGGGGTGCGGCTCACCGACGCGGGCCGCCTCCTCGCCGAGCACGCCGCCCGCATCCTGTCCCAAGTGCAGGTCGCCCAGGCCGAGTTGGAGGCCCAGCGGGACCGCGTCGTCGGTGAGCTCAGGATCGCGGGGTTCGCCACCGCCGCCCGCGGCCTCTTCCCCGCCGCCCTGGCCTCGCTGCGCGCCGATCACCCGCAGCTGACGGTGCGCTCCGAGGAGCAGGAGGCCGACGAGTCGGTGCGGGGCGTGCTGCTCGGCGACCTCGACCTCGCCCTCGTCCTCGACTGGTACAACAAGCCGCTGCCGCTGCCCGACGGGCTCGCCAAGCGGACGGTCCTCGACGACGTGGCGGACGTGGCCCTGCCCGCGGGACACCCGCTGGCCGACCGTGCGACGGTCGATCTGGAGGAGTTTGCCGAGGACGAGTGGATCACCTGGCCGGAGGGCGAGTTCTGCAGCGAGTGGCTGCTCTTCACCCTGCGCGGCAAGGGCGTCGAGCCGAGAATCGCCCATGTGGCCCGCGAGCACGCCACGCAACTCGCCCTGGTCGAGGCGGGGTTGGGGGTCAGCATCGCCCCGCGCCTGGGCCGGGGCCCGGTGCCCGACGGGGTCAGGGTGGTCCCGGTGCGGGCCGCGATGAGCCGCCATGTGTACGCGGTGTGGCGCGCCGACGCCGACCGCAGACCCTCGATCCGGGCGGCGGTCGACGCGCTTGCGGCGGCGGGGGAGGGGCTGGGGTAGGCGTCGGCGCGCCCCGCGCCCGGCGCGGACAGGCGCCCGGCTCCGCCACCGTTCCCGTCACCGGCTCGCTCCCGCGCCTCAGCGCGCAAACTCGCCGCCCAGTTTGCGGAAGTCCCAGGACACCACCCGGTCCGGAGTCAGCCGCAGCCACGCGTGCCGTCCGTCGTGGACCATCTCGTCGAGGCCGAAGTGCTTGGCCGCGAACAGCGCCTCCACTTCGGCGAGTTCGGGGCACGGCTCGCCGGTGCGGGGCGCCTCGCCGACCGGGACGACGCTGCCGCTCAGCTCCACCCCGCGCAGCTCCCCGTACTCCGTGCCGTCGTCCACCACCACCGCGACCCGCGGGTCCTTGCCGAGCTGCCTCCAGCGCCGGCTGCGGGTGATCGAGTACAGCCAGAGCGAGCCGCCGTGCCAGACGTACCAGAGCGGCGCGACATGGGGGCTGCCGTCCGCCGATACGGTGGCGACCCGGCAGGTGCGCTGTGCGCCGAGGAAGGCGTCGCGCTCTTCGTCGCTCATCATGATCCGTCGGCCTCGGCGCTGTATGGCGGCCATGGCGCCTTCCCTTCCGTGCGTCGACGGTGCTGTCGCGTCCAACCATCCGTACCGACAACGGTTCTGACGATACGTCAGGAATCATGGCGCGCTCTTCCCTCGGTGCGCAATGGCGGTTAGCCTCCGGCGCCATGGCGACGAAGGAACTTCTCGCGCGACAGCTCGATCCCGCCTCCACGGCCTTGATGACCGTCGAGTGCCAGCAGGGCGTGGTCGGGGCGGACAGCGCCCTGCCCGAACTCGCCAAGACGGCAAGGGAGTCGGGCGTACTGCACAACGTGGCGCGGCTGGTGGCCGGGGCCCATGAGGCGGGCGTGCAGGTACTCCACGCGGTGGCCGAGCGGCGCCCCGACGGGCGCGGGGCCAACCGCAACGCGCGGCTCTTCCGGGCCGCCGAACGACTGCCGGTGCAGCAGTACTCCGGCTCCCGGGCGGTGCGGATCGCCGAGCCGATCGAGGTGGCCGACGAGGACATCGTCGTGCGCAGGCTGCACGGTCTGTCGCCGGTGGCCGGCACGGACGTGGACCCGCTCCTGCGCAACCTCGGCTGCCGCACCCTGATCGTGACCGGGGTCTCGGCCAACGTGGCGATCCCCAACGCGGTCTTCGACGCGGTGAACCTCGGTTACACCGCGGTGGTCGCCGCCGACGCGATCGCGGGGGTGCCGGCCGACTACACCCCCGCGATGATCCGGCACACCCTCGCCCTGGTCGCCACGGTGGCCACCACCGACGAGATCCTGGGCTGTCTGAGAGTGGGCCGCCGGGTCACGCGAGCCTGATCGAACCGCCCTCCACCGAGATCGCGGCGGCCGGCAGCGGAGCCGGGGCGGGGCCCGCCTTGACGCTGCCGTCCGCGACGTCGAACTTGCTGCCGTGGCAGGGGCAGTTGATGGTGCCGTCCGTGACCGACGACACGGCGCAGCCCTGGTGGGTGCACTTCGCGGAGAACGCCTTGAACCGGCCCGCGGCGGGCTGGGTCACCACGACGCCCTGCTCGGCGAAGATCTTTCCGCCGCCCTGCGGGATGTCCGACGTCTTGCCGAGC
Source organism: Streptomyces sp. ASQP_92 (assembly GCF_025399895.1). GTDB lineage: Bacteria > Actinomycetota > Actinomycetes > Streptomycetales > Streptomycetaceae > Streptomyces. Next base: position 32,094 of record NZ_JAODUA010000002.1, read on the forward strand.
ACGCCCTTGGTGTCCTTGCCGCCGCCGTCCCCGGCGGGCGCCGCGTTCCCGGTCCCCGCCGCGCTGTCCGAGCCGCCCCCGCACGCGGTGAGCGCGGCCGCGAGCCCGGCCGCGCCCACACACGCGATGACGGTGCGGCGCGCCGGTACCGGGGCGGGTACGGGCTGCGATTCGGTGCTCATGCTGACTGTCCTCTCGACGTACGACGCGTAGCTGCGAGGGGGAGTACGGGCGCGGGAGGCGGGGCGTTCAGCGGCGGGGTGACCTGCCGGGGCCAAGGATGCGGGGCGGGTGCGGGGGCGGCGGAAAAGGAGTCAGGGGCCCCGGGGAGCGCGACGTAGCCTGTGCGCATGCTCACCGAAGTCACCGCGACCCGCTACGTCACGCCGTTGCGTGAGGGCGGGTCGCTTCCGGGCATCGTCGAGGCCGACGATCTCGGAACCTACGTCATGAAGTTCACCGGGGCGGGCCAGGGCCGCAAGACGCTCGTCGCGGAGGTCATCTGCGGCGAACTCGGCCGCAGGCTCGGGCTGCGCGTCCCGGAGCTGGTCACCATCCAACTCGACCCGGTCATCGGCCTGTCCGAGCCCGACCAGGAGGTGCAGGAGCTCCTGAAGGCGAGCGGCGGCCTCAACCTCGGGATGGACTACCTGCCCGGCTCGCTCGGCTTCGACCCGCTCGCCTACCAGGTGGACGCGGCCGAGGCGGGCAGGGTCGTCTGGTTCGACGCGCTGATCAACAACGTCGACCGGTCGTGGCGCAACCCGAACATGCTGGTCTGGCACGGCGACCTGTGGCTCATCGACCACGGCGCCACCATGATCTGGCACCACAACTGGCCGGGCGCCGCCGCGTCCGCGGCCAAGCCGTACAACGCCTCCGACCACGCGCTCGCGCCGTTCGGCCCCGATGTCGCGGCCGCGGCCGCGGCCCTCGCGCCGCTGGTGACCGAGGAGCTCCTGACCGAGGTCGCGGCCCTCGTGCCCGACGAGTGGCTGCTCGACGAACCCGGCTTCGAGACGACCGACGCGCTGCGCCGCGCCTATGTCGAGCCGCTGCTCGCCCGCGCCGCGACGATCCACGAGCGGATCACCCTGGACGCGCCCGCCGTCACCAAGCCCTCGCAGGCCCCCGGCTGGCTGACGGACCACCTCAAGCCCTGGCCCCACCCCACCAAGAACAGCACGAAGGACGACGACCGTTGAGCAAGCGCGATGTCTTCGAGTACGCGCTGCTGCGCGTGGTGCCACGCGTCGAGCGCGGCGAGTGTTTCAACGCGGGCGTCCTGGTCTATTGCCGCGCCCACTCCTACGTCGCGGCGCGCACCCATCTGGACGAGGCGAAGCTGAGGGCGCTCGACCCGGGCGCGGACGTGCTGGGCGTACGGGCCGCGCTGCGCGCCGTCGAGGGAGTCTGCGGCGGCGGCGAGGGCGCCGGGCAGGCGGCGGGTGACGACGCGGGGCGCCGGTTCCGCTGGCTGATCGCACCGCGCTCCACGGTGGTCCAGCCGGGCCCGGTGCACACCGGCCTGACCGCCGATCCCGAGGCCGAGACCGAGCGACTGCTCGACCTGCTGGTGCGCTGAATCCGGCCCGCCGGGAATGTGACATGCGCCGAGGGGATCCGTGGGCCGTTGACACCGGGTGCCAGGGCTTCTAGCGTCTCGTCTGCTGAAGCTACTAAGCGGTTGCTCAGTCACTGAGGGCCGCGGATCCCAGGGCGAGGAGAACAGCATGTCCACCACCGAGCAGCGCGTCGCCATCGTGACCGGGGCGGCGCGGGGCATTGGCGCCGCGACCGCCGTCCGGCTTGCGGCCGAGGGCCGGGCCGTCGCCGTACTCGACCTCGACGAGGCGGCCTGCAAGGACACCGTCGACAAGATCACCGCGGCGGGCGGCCGGGCCATCGCCGTCGGCTGCGACGTCTCCGACAGCGCCCAGGTGGAGGCGGCCGTGGAGCGCGTCGCCTCCGAGCTCGGCGCGCCGACCATCCTCGTCAACAACGCCGGTGTGCTCCGCGACAACCTCCTCTTCAAGATGAGCGAGTCGGACTGGGACCTGGTCATGAACGTGCACCTCAAGGGCGCGTTCCTGATGGCCAAGGCCTGTCAGAAGCACATGGTGGACGCCAAGTGGGGCCGCATCGTCTCGCTCTCCTCGTCCTCCGCGCTCGGCAACCGCGGCCAGGCCAACTACTCCGCCGTCAAGGCAGGCCTCCAGGGCTTCACCAAGACCCTCGCCAAGGAACTCGGCAAGTTCGGGATCACCGCCAACGCGGTCGCGCCCGGCTTCATCGTCACCGAGATGACCGCGCAGACCGCCGCCCGCGTCGGCATGGGCTTCGAGGACTTCCAGGCCGCGGCCGCCGGCCAGATCCCCGTCCAGCGCGTCGGCTTCCCCGAGGACATCGCCAACGCCATCGCCTTCTTCACGGGCGACGCCGCGGGCTTCGTCTCCGGCCAGGTCATGTACGTGGCCGGCGGACCGCTCAACTAAGGCCAGGGACAAGGGACATGACTGAACTTCCTGAACTGTCCGGCAAGGTCGCCCTGATCACCGGCGGCAGCCGGGGCATCGGCTACGGCGTCGCCGAGGCGCTCGTCGCCCGCGGCGACCGGGTGTGCATCACCGGACGCGGCGAGGACGCCCTGAAGGAGGCCGTCGAACGGCTCGGCTCCGACCGCGTCATCGCGGTCGCCGGCAAGGCCGCCGACGAGGCCCACCAGGCCGCCGCCGTCGAGCGCACCATGGAGGCCTTCGGCCGGGTCGACTTCCTGGTCAACAACGCCGGTACCAACCCGGTGTTCGGCCCCATCGCCGAACTCGATCTGGGCGTGGCGCGCAAGGTGTTCGAGACCAATGTGGTCTCCGCGCTCGGCTTCGCCCAGCAGACCTGGAAGGCCTGGCAGCGGGACAACGGCGGCGCGATCGTCAACATCGCCTCCATCGCCGGCGTTTCCGCCTCGCCCTTCATCGGCGCGTACGGCATGAGCAAGGCCGCCATGGTGAACCTGACGCTCCAGCTGGCCCACGAGTTCGCGCCGGTCGTCCGCGTCAACGCGATCGCCCCGGCCGTCATCAAGACCAAGTTCGCCCAGGCGCTGTACGAGGGCCGCGAGGCGGAGGCCGCCGCGGCCTATCCGATGGGCCGGCTCGGCGTGCCGTCCGACATCGGCGGCGCCGCCGCGTTCCTCACCTCCGAGCAGTCGGCCTGGGTCACGGGGCAGACCCTGGTCGTCGACGGCGGGCTCTTCCTGAACGTCGGAGTCCACTGAGGAAGACCCCGGGAAAGGCGCTCGCCGCCCTGAGCGGATTTGCTCCCGAATAGTGCCCAGTGCCCCGTTGAGACGGTCGGTTGACCCAGCGGGGCACTGCGGTATGGTCTGCCGCCACGGCCGATCGAGGAGCGTGCACGTGTTCAGACGGACCAGCCGCCGGCGCACCGGCGCGGCCCTTGCGTCCATAGCCGTGCTGGGTGGCTGCGGACTGCTTCCGGGCAGCGGTTCGGGGCCCCAGCAGGGGATCACGGTGGGGACGACGAGCGAACCGAGCACGCTCGACCCGGCCGCCTCCTGGGACGGATCGTGGGAGCTCTACCGCAATGTCTTCCAGACCCTGGTGGCCTTTCCGACCGGCAGCACCTCGCCCCAGCCGGACGCCGCCCAGTCCTGCCGCTTCTCGGACAGGACGAGTCGCACCTTCACCTGCACACTGCGCAGGGGAATGGCCTTCTCCGACGGGACGAAGCTCGACGCGCACGCCGTCAAGTACTCGATCGACCGCATCGTGAGGATCAACGTGAAGGCCGGGCCCAAGGGCCTGCTCAGCAGCCTGGACACGGTCACCGCCGACGACGACCTGACCGTCACCTTCCACCTGAACAAGCCCGACGCGACCTTCCCCTATGTGCTCGGCGCGCCCGCCATGTCGATCGTCGACCCCGCGACGTACCCGGCCGACCGGCTCCGCGACGACGGCGGCCTCACCGGCTCGGGCCCCTACACCCTGGAGTCGTACAAGGCCGGCGACCGGGCCGTCCTGAAGAAGAACATCGGCTACCAGGGCTTCGCTCAACCCCAGAACGACGGCGTCACCATCCGCTACTTCCACGACTCCACCACTATGGTGGACGCCCTCAAGAGCAAGCGGATCGATCTCACCTATCGCGGCATCACCGCCGACGAGGTCGAGGACATCCGCCAGGAGAAGGCGGCGGGCAAGCCCTTCCAGCTCATCGAGAACACCGGCACCGAGATCCGCTTCCTGGTGTTCAACCCCAAGGACCCGCACGCCGCGAACGCGGCGGTGCGCCGCGCGGTCGCCCAGGTCGTGGACCGCGACGCCCTGGTCGCCAAGGTCTACAAGGGCACCGCCGAACCGCTGTACTCGATGGTCCCCACCGGCGTGAACGGGCACACCACCAGCTTCTTCGACACCTTCGGCTCGCCCAGCGTGCCCAAGGCGAGGGACATTCTGCGCAAGGCGGGCGTCAACGCCCCGGTGCCGCTGACGTTCTGGTACACCACCGACCGCTACGGCTCGTCCATGGCCGCGGAGTTCGCCGAGCTCAAGCGGCAGCTCGACGGCTCCGGGCTCTTCGACGTGACCCTGAAGAGCCGCCCCTGGAAGACCTACACCCAGGGCTTCCAGGCCGGCGACTTCCCCGTCTTCGGACGCGGCTGGTTCCCCGACTTCCCCGACCCGGACAACTTCATCGCCCCCTTCGTCGGCGAGGAGAACGCCGTCGGCACGCCGTACGAGCCCCGCGAGATCACCACCCGGCTGATCCCGCAGTCCCGACAGATCTCCGACCGGGGAGCGGCGAGCCGGCAGTTCGAGCGGGCCCAGGACATCCTCGTCGACGACGTGCGGCTGCTGCCGCTGTGGCAGGGCAAGCTCTGCATCGCGGCGAGCGACGACATCGCGGGCGGCGAGCGGGCCCTGGACCCGCAGACCGTCCTTCAGCTGTGGGAGCTGCACCGCAAGACGAGCTGGTAGGACACGGGCGCGGACGGCGTTGTCAGTGGCGGCGGGTAGGTTCGGAAATCCGCAGTGAGAGTGCGGAGTCGAACCGAATGTCCCACGGAGGTTGTTGACGTGACCGATACCGCCATGCTGCCCGAGTCCTGGCAGGGCGTCCTCGGCGAGGAGCTCCAGAAGCCGTACTTCAAGGAGCTCACCGCGTTCGTCGAGGAGGAGCGGGCGAACGGCCCCGTCTTCCCGCCCCGCGAGGAGGTGTTCGCGGCGCTGGACGCGACACCGTACGACAAGGTCAAGGTCCTCGTCCTCGGCCAGGACCCCTACCACGGCGAGGGCCAGGGGCACGGGCTGTGCTTCTCGGTGCGCCCGGGTGTCAGGACACCGCCCTCGCTGCGCAACATCTACAAGGAGATGCGCGACGAGCTCGGCCTGGAGATCCCCGACAACGGCTACCTCATGCCGTGGGCCGAGCAGGGGGTGCTGCTGCTCAACGCGGTGCTCACGGTGCGCTCCGGCGAGGCCAACTCGCACAAGGGCAAGGGCTGGGAGAAGTTCACCGACGCGGTGATCCGCGCCGTCGCCTCGCGGCCCGACCCGGCGGTGTTCGTGCTGTGGGGCAACTACGCGCAGAAGAAGCTCCCGTTGATCGACGAGGAGCGCCACGTCGTGGTCAAGGGGGCGCACCCGTCGCCACTGTCCGCCAAGAAGTTCTTCGGTTCGCATCCCTTCACGCAGATCAACGAGGCGGTCGCGGCGCAGGGGCACGCCCCCATCGACTGGCGCATCCCCAACCTGGGCTGAGCGGGGCGGGGCGGGGGAGCGGCGAGCGGGCTCTCGGGGGGAGGCGTGACGGCGTCCGGCTGACAGGGCGGGGGCGGCCGACCGAGCCTGAGGCCGATTGTCAGTGGGGGCCGCTAGCGTCGAGGACGTTCGAGTTTCGCGACGACTGGTGGAGACAGCGGTGACGGACATGCAGGAAGCACCCGGGGACCTCGTGATGACCCGCATCGGGCAGGCGATGATGCTGCTGCACGGCGGGGACCGCGAGGAGGCCCGCAACCGCTTCGTCGCCCTGTGGTCCCAGATCGGCGAGGACGGCGACGCCCTCCACCGCTGCACCCTGGCCCACTACATGGCGGACGCCCAGGACGATCCGGGGGACGAACTGGCGTGGGATCTCAGGGCGTTGGCCGCTGCCGACGGGCTGAGCCAGGACCGCCTCACCGAGCACCACGCCTCGCTCGCGGTGCGCGCCTTCTACCCCTCGCTCCACCTCAACCTCGCCGCCGACTACGTCAAGCTGCACCGCCCCGACGAGGCACGGCTCCATATCGAGCGCGCCCACGACGCCCTGGACACGCTGTCCGACGACGCGTACGGAAACGGCATCCGCGAGGCGGTGCGCCGCCTGGAGCGCCAGTTGGACGCCGCGTAGTCGGTGCGGCGTGGCGCGGTGACGGCTGCGGAGAGGGGGCGCGGGCGTGGCGGGCGCGGTGCGGGTATCTCGTGCCAGGGCGTCGCAGCTCCCGACATGACAGGCCGTCAACTGCCGTACGTCTCACGGCAGATGCGTGCCTGTGGGCTGTCGTCGCGCCAGCCGCCGTAGGCCTGGCCGAGCGCGCAGATACCGGCCGGGGCGGCCGGCGCGGGGGCGGTTCGGGGATGCCGCTTCGTCCTGGGTGCGGCGGGGCGGCCTCCGGTGCGCTCGGCGCCGGGACGACGTCCGCGACGGGGCGGATCCGGGCGGGCGGGCTCCTCGGGGGCGGGCGCGGCAGCGGTCGGCGGGGAGGAGGCGGCGTCGGGGGGCATGACGGTCTCCAGGGCCTCGCGGGCCGGGGCCTGGGCGATCCTCGCGGTGGCCTGCGGCCGAGGGACGGCGGGCGGCCCGGACGGCGGGGCGGGGGCGCGGTCCGCCTCGACGGAGACACAGCCCACGAGGCATCCGGACAGGCTCAGCGCCGTCACGGCCGCCAGGAGCCGGAGGGTGTTCGGGGTGCGGTGCATCCCTCAACTCTGCGGCCGCGTAAGGCGGTTGGGTGCCCGTGCGGGCCCGTGATGGCCCGCACGAGTGAAAGGGGTCGACGCGCGCGACGGCCCGGGCCCAGGGGCCGGCCTCCGTGCGGGCCGCCCCGGGTCAGGCTCCCGTCGCGCCGTCGATCGCCTCGCGGAGCAGATCTGCGTGGCCGTTGTGGCGGGCGTACTCCTCGATCATGTGGGTGTAGATCCAGCGCAGGTTGAAGTGCTGCCCGCCCCGTGCGGTGCCCGCGCTGAGGTCGTCGAGGACGTGTGCGGCCGCTATGTCCCGTGCGGCGGCGACCTCACCGCGCCAGGTGGCGAGCGCCTCGGCGTGGGTGTCCTCGGGGCCGAAGTGGAAGTCGCCGTCGGGGTCCTCGTCGGTCCCGTAGACGCCTTCGTCCGTCCCGCCCGCGAACACCGTGACGAACCACCAGCGTTCGACCTCGGCGAGATGGCGCAGCAGTCCGAGCAGGGTGAGCTCGGAGCTCGGGACGGCGGCCCGCTTGAGCTGCTCGTCGGAGAGGCCGGAACACTTCCAGACGAGCGTCTCGCGGTGGTATTCCAGCCAGCCGTCGAGCATGGCCCGCTCCCCGGCGTCCAGTGCGGGTTCATTGCGCTCGGTGGGCTCGGTCACGGGTGCCTCGGGGGTCGTCATGGGGTCATCCTGACTCGTGCCCGCGGCCTTGGCCAACGGTTATCGGCGCCCGGGTCCGGGTCCGATCCCGGGTCCGGTCAGCATGCCGCTCAGCAGCTCGGCGAAGCTCCGGCGGATCTCCGCAAGGGACGGAACCTCCGCGTGGTACGAACCGGCCGCGCAGGAGAACATCAGGCCCTCGCTGAACGAGATCAGCGACAGGGCGTGGCGCTCGGGCGCACTCGATCCGGCGGCCCGCATGAGCCGCACCAGAGGGGCCCTGAACTGTCGCCCGGCCGCGTCGTAGTACGCCCGCAGCTCGGGCCGCCGGGTGGCCTCCAGCGCCAACTCGTAACGGGACACGAGCAGTTCGCGGGGGCCGGTGAGATAGCGGTGCAGGGCGAGGGCCAGCGCCCCGGCGAGCTCGTCGAGGTCGCTGCCCGGTACCGGCATCTCCGCCGGGACGAGCACCTTGGCCTCGCGTTCGGCCTGGCGCCGGACCGCCGCTTCGAGCAGCGCCTGACGGGTTCGCGCCTGGTTGGAGGTCGAGCCCTGCGGCAGCCCGGCCCGCTCGTCGACGGCGCGGTGGGTCAGTCCCCGCATGCCCCGTTCGGTGAGCAGGGCGAGCGCGGAGTCGGCGATGAGATCGGCACGCGAGGTGCCGGGAGTGTGCGCGGGCATGGCCTCAATCTACCCCTCGCACTACAGATGTAGTAACGTCGTCCTCGGTACTACAGATGTAGTCGACAGGGGGCATCATGAGTGGACACAGGGACAGCGAGGGACGGCGCGCGGTGGTCGTCGGCGGGGGCATCGGCGGGCTCACCGCCGCGGCGGCCCTGACCCGGCGCGGCTGGCGGGTCACCGTCCTGGAGCGGGCCGAGGAGCTGAAGCCGGTCGGCGCGGGCATCGCGCTCGCCCCCAACGGCCTGCGGGCCCTCGACGTCATCGGCCTCGGTGACCGGATCAGGGCGCTCGCCGCCTGGCAGGGCGAGGGAGGCCTGCGCACCCCGAGCGGCCGCTGGCTCTCCCGGACCGACCCCGAGGCCGCCATCGAGGCCTTCGGCGACCCGATCGTCCTGCTGCACCGGGCGACGCTGACCGCGACACTGGCCGGGGCGCTCGCGGAGGGGACTGTGCACACCGGATCCGCGGCCGAACTCCTCGACCCCGGCGCCGCCGACCGCCCCGCCGTGGTCCGCACCGCCGACGGTGACATCGAGGCGGAGCTCGTCGTCGGTGCCGACGGCATCCACTCCGCGCTGCGCACGGCGCTCTTCCCCGCCCACCCCGGCGCGACGTACTCCGGATTCACCACCTGGCGCGTCGTGGTGCCGGACCCGGGCCGGCCCTTCGCCCCGCACGAGACCTGGGGGCCCGGCCGGATCTGGGGCACCCAGCCCCTGAAGGACGGCCGGATCTACGCGTACGCGGCGGCCAGGGCTCCTCGGAACGGACACGCCCCCGACAGTGAACAGGCCGAACTACGCAGGCTGTTCGGCACCTGGCACGACCCCATCCCGGCGATCCTCGACGCCGTGGGCGAGGGCCCGGCGCTGCGCAACGACGTGCACCACATCCTGGAAGCGCTGCCCGCCTACCACCGCGGCCGGGTCGCTCTCGTCGGCGACGCCGCACACGCCATGGCCCCCACCCTCGGCCAGGGCGGCAACCAGGCCATCGAGGACGCCATCGTCCTGGCCCACCACGCCGACCCGGCAGGCGACCTCGCCACCGGCCTCGCCCGCTACAGCGCCGAGCGGCTGCCGCGCACCATGGGCCTGGTGCGCACGGCGGACCGCACCGCGCGGCTCAACATGCTGCGCAACCCGCTCGGCATCGCGGTGCGCGACACCCTGATCGGTGCCCTCTCGGCACTGGCCCCCGGTCTCCTGCTGCGCTCCTTCGCCGCCACCGCCACCTGGCAGCCCCCCGCCGCACGTATGCTGACCAGGGAAGAAGGCTCAACACCGCTCGGCGACAGGAGAACCCCGTGAAGGTCGGATGCATCGGGCTCGGGGACATCGCGCAGAAGGCCTATCTGCCGGTTCTGACCACGCTCGCGGGCACGGAGCTGCATCTTCAGACCCGTACCCCCGCCACGCTCGCCGCGGTGGCCGCGGCCCACCGCATACCGGCCGCGCAGTGCCACACCGGCCTCGACTCGCTGCTCGCCCAGGGGCTCGACGCGGCGTTCGTCCACGCGCCGACCGCGGTGCACCCCGAGATCGTGACCCGGCTGCTCGAAGCGGGCGTCCCGACCTATGTCGACAAGCCGCTGGCGTATGAACTGGCCGAGTCCGAGCGGCTGGTGGCGCTCGCCGAGGAGCGCGGCGTCGGCCTCGCCGTCGGCTTCAACCGGCGCCTCGCGCCCGGCTACGCCCAGTGCGCCGACCACCCGCGCGAGCTGATCCTGATGCAGAAGAACCGCGTCGGCCTGCCCGAGGACCCGCGCACCCTGGTGCTCGACGACTTCATCCACGTCGTGGACACGCTGCGCTTCCTGGCGCCCGGCCCGATCGAGCACACCGTCGTGCGCGCCCGGGTCCGCGGGGGTCTGATGGAGCACGTCGTCCTTCAGCTCTCGGGCGACGGCTTCACCGCGATCGGCACCATGAACCGGATGAACGGGTCCACCGAGGAGATCCTGGAGGTCTCGGGCCAGGACACCAAGCGCCAGGTCCTGAATCTGGCCGAGGTCGTCGACCACAAGGGCCAGCCGTCGGTGCGCCGCCGCGGCGACTGGGTGCCCGTGGCCCGTCAGCGCGGCATCGAGCAGTCCGTCCTCTCCTTCCTCGACGCCGTACGGGCCGGAAAGACGCTCAGCGCACAGGACGCGCTGGCGACTCACGAGCTGTGCGAGAGGGTGGTGCGGGAAGCCCTGGAGCAGGCTTCCTGAGCGCCCGCGCGCCCTCGGCCGCGCCATAGGCGCCGAGCGCGACCAGCGCCGCGTGCACCGCCCAGTCGCCCAGGCGCACATAGGGCGTGGTGCCGGTCGCCAGCGGGACGTCGTACACCGCGGAGGTACTGGCCGAGGTGGGCAGCCACGCTCCGATCCGGGCGCCGTCGGGACCGTAGGCGGCGCTGATGCCGGTCAGGGTGGCATGCACCATCGGGCGGCCCGTCTCGGCGGCGCGCAGCGCGGCCAGCGAGGCGTGCTGGGCGGGCGCCCAGGTGTCCTGGAACGACGAGGTCGAGGACTGCGCGATGAGCAACTGAGCGCCACCGCGCACCAGATGACGGCTCATGTCGGGGAACGCCGACTCGAAGCACACCAGGGGACCCAGCCGCGCCCCGTCCGGCAGCGTCATCACCACCGGAGTGGTGCCGCGCCGGCGGTCCTCGTCGGCCGCCTTGCCGACCGAGGTCGCCCAGCCGAGCAGCGAACGCGCCGGGATGTACTCGCCGAACGGCACGAGCCGCATCTTGTCGTAGCGCTGCCCGGTGGGGCCGTGGGGGCCCACGAGGACCGAGCTCTTGAAGATGCCGGGCTTGTCGGACCTGCGCGCGTCCACGTTCACCAGGACGTCCGCGCCGACCTCCGTGGAGAGTTTCGCGATCCGCGCCGCCAGATCCGGCCTGGCCGCCAGGTCCTGCCCGACGCTGCTCTCGCCCCATACGACGAGGTCCACGTGCTGCCCCGCGAGGGCGCGGGTCAGCACCTCACCGCGGGCGAACCGAGCGTCACCGTTCTCGATCACGCCCGGCTGCACCACGGCGACCCTGATCCGGCCGTCCCCCTTCATGTGCGGAGCCCACATCCAGACGCCCCCAGCCGCCAGGGCGCACACCACGAGCGCGGACACCATGGCGAGACGAGCGGGGCGCAGCACCACCAGGAGGGCGACGGCGGTGTTCACCGCCACCACGAGCAGGCTCACCAGCCACACCCCGCCCACCGACGCCAGTCGCAGCGCGAAGGGCACCTCCCACTGGCTCGCGCCGAGCAACCCCCACGGCCCGCCCAGCCCCTGCCACGACCGGCAGAGCTCCACCACCAGCCAGCCCGACGGCACCACCGCGACCGCGGCCAGCGCACGCGGCACGGAGGGACGGCCCCCCATGGCAGAGCGCACCAGGACGCCCCACGGCGCCCACAACAGCCCGAGAAGCCCGGCCAGGACCACGATGAAGACGCTCAGGCTCGGCAGCAGCCAGTGGTGCACCGCCAGCATGAAACCCGTGCCGCCGAGCCAGCCGTCGAGCGCGGCCCGCCGGGCGCTGCCCGCCGAGCGCACGAGCAGCAGCAACGGCACCAGCGCCCCATAGGCGAGCCACCACAGCGCCGGCGCCGGGAAGGCGAGCGCGGGCAGCGCCCCCGCGAGCAGCGCGGCCGCGCCGCGCCACCAGGCGGAGCTCAGGCGTGGACCGTGACGGCCGACCGGGATCCGCATACCGCGCCTCCTTGCCCACCCCCGTGATCAGTTGGCTTCCCGCACTGCCAGTGTGCGGGAGAGGCGGCGTCGCGGACAGACGGCCCCGCGCCCGGCGCGCCCCGTCCGCCCCTCAGTTCCCGGCGAGCGCCCCCGACATCCGCCGCCACTTCTCGTGCACGGTCACCGAGCCGAGCCGCCACCCGGCCTCGGTACGGATCAGCGAGAACGCGTAGCGCCCACCGGATTCGAAGTCGGGCGCCGACGGGGTCCCGCCGCCGTCTGCGCCGAAGCACATCGGGTTGAGGTAGTCGGCGCGCAGCTCGGCGCGGTCGCCCGGGTAACCACCGAGGTCCTGGAGGGCGAGCAGCCGGTTGGCGATGAGGTGCTGGCGGACCGGGAAGAGCCGCATGGTCTCCGCGAGCCACTGGGCCACCTCCTCGACCGAGCCCTCGATGCCGCCCGCGGCGCCGTAGTCCGCGCGCCCGTCGGCGGTGAACAGGGCGCGGTAGGCGGTCCAGTCCCCGTCGTCGACGGCCGCCGCGTATCCGGTGATGAGTTCGTCGATGGCCAAGCGGTCGAGGAGGGTTCCGAGATCCACGCGCTGTGTCATCGGCTCAGTCTCCGCCAGTGGGACCCGAACGCCAAGAGCCCGTCGCTTGTGGCCCGTTGACGCTTCGTGCTACCGCTGGCGCCATGACGGACGAGACGACTCCCGCGGTACGCAGCGAACACGACGGCCCGGTCACCACGGTGATCCTGTCGCGTCCCGGGGCGCGCAACGCGGTGGACGGCCCCACCGCCCGGGCGCTCGCCGACGCCTTCCGTGCCTTCGAGGCGGACGAGCGGGCGGCGGTCGCGGTGCTCTGGGGCGAGGGCGGCACGTTCTGCGCGGGCGCCGACCTCAAGGCGATCGGCACCGAACGCGGCAACACGGTGACCGAGGACGGCGACGGGCCGATGGGCCCGACCCGGCTGCGGCTCTCCAAGCCGGTGATCGCGGCCGTGGCCGGCCACGCGGTGGCGGGCGGCCTCGAACTCGCGCTCTGGTGCGATCTGCGGGTGATGGAGGAGGACGCCGTGTTCGGGGTGTTCTGCCGGCGCTGGGGCGTGCCGTTGATCGACGGCGGGACGGTACGCCTGCCCCGGCTGATCGGGGCCGGCCGCGCCATGGACCTCGTCCTGACGGGCCGGCCGGTGGACGCGGCCGAGGCGCACGCCATCGGTCTAACCGACCGGATCGTGCCGCCCGGCACCGCGCGCACCCGGGCCGAGCGCCTGGCCGCGGAGATCGCCGCCTTCCCGCAGACGTGTCTGCGCCACGACCGGATGTCGCTGCTCGAACAGGAGGGCCTCGGGGAGTCCGAGGCGCTGCTCAACGAGGTGCGCCACGGCGCCCACGCGCTGGGCGAGGCGGCCGAGGGCGCCGCCCGGTTCACGGCGGGGGCGGGCCGGCACGGAGCCTTCGACAACTCCCCCTGAAACAAGGTCCGTTGGGGCCGTGCGCTACGGCCGGCGGATGTAGGGCGTCGTCAGCGTGAGCGGGGTGAAGCCGAGGCGCCGCAGGATGGGGCGGCTCCGGTCCGAGGCGTCGACCTGGAGGTAGCGGTAGCCGCGCTCGGCGGCGATGCGGGTGCGATACGCGATCAGGGCGCGGTAGATGCCCCGGCCGCGCCACTCGGGCAGGGTGCCGCCGCCCCACAGACTGGCGAACTCGGTACCGGGGTGGGCATCCATGCGGGCAGCGCTCACCGGGACCTCCCCCGCCATGGCCACGACCGCCGTGACGGTGTCGGGAACCTCGGCGAACTGGGCGAGCAGGCGCTCGCCCAGGGCGGCCGACGGCCGGCCGAAGGCACCGTCGTGGACGCGGTTCATGAGGGCCACTCCGGCCTCGTCGGTCACCGGGCGCAGGGTGATACCGGCCGGGGGCTCGACGTCGAGGGGGAGGTCGGCGACCCGGGCGACCATCACGGTCTCCTCGGGCTCGGCCTCGAACCCGGCCGCAGCCAGGCGCCGCCCGAGGTCGGCGGGGCGGTCGTGGGCGTACAGCTTCCACTCGAACTCGCTGCCCAGCGAGGCGAAGTGGCGTACCTGCGCGGCGATTTCGGCGTCCGCGCCCGACGCGGTCAGGTCGGACCAGAGGATCCCGTTCCACACGGGGGCGGGCCCCACCTGCCGTACTACGCCGCCGGACCGCTCGACCGTGGCGCCCGGGCCGTCCGGCTGGGCGTGCCGGCGCATCTGCCGGTCGAAGACCGCGAGCAATTCGTCATCGGGGGCGCCGGCCGGCGCGTCGGTGTGCATCGGGCCACTTCACCAGTGGGCGCGGGGCCCGGCAACCGAATTGGGGGCGGCTCAGGCCCGCGGCTTCGAGACGGCTCCCGCGGGGAGCGGGGTCGTCTCACCGACCGCCGCGGCCCAGTCGGCGAGCAGCCGCTCGTACTCCTCGGCGGGCCACTGTCCGTCCGCGCCGTCGACGAGCGCACGGATGGCGTCGTTGGCGGCATCCGCGTCGGACGGCGCGGGGCCGGGACGCTCGGAGGAGGAAGACATGCGACCAGGCTACGGGTCCGCTCGGACACTCGGCCCCGCCCGCTCCGTCGAAGTGCAGGTGGGAGCGGTGCGGGGTGGTCAAGGTCACAGCCGTGGGGGGTTTTGGAGCGGCGTACGTCACGCTGCCTGGGCGGTGTCGACGCGTACCGCGGCGGCCCATTCGACGAGGAGCCAGTGGTAGCGCTCCTCCTCGTCGGGCGAGAGGCGGCCGTCGGACTGCTCCCACAGCGAGCGGATGTCCGCGTTCACCACGTCGGCAGGGCGAAGGGAACGGCAGTCGTAAGTCGGGGGCATGGGGCAAGCCTACGGCCACGAGGTGACCCACCGCCACGGAGTAGGAACTCTCAGCCAACATGGAGCAGTTGAGGGGCGTGAGGCGACCGGTACACAGCGGCCGGGGAGCGAGAACCGGACGGCGAGAACCGGACACGCCGCGCCGCGCCCGCGCCAACTGTCCGCCGCCACCGAGGCGTTGTCCCGCACGAGGACAGGCCCCGCCGCCTATCCTCGCGCAATGGAGCAGAGCGAGGTTCTCAAACGAGTGATCGGCATTCTCACCGAGGCCGGGGACTACCGCCGCCGCATCGAGGAGGACGGCGAACAAGGGCCCCGGGACACGGAGATCGGCATCGTGACCGCACTGCTCAACGAGACGATGCCGCACATCCGGATCCCGGCCGACGCGACGCCGCAGGAGATGGCCACCCTGGTGGCGAGGGAGGTCGGCGGGGCCATCCGGCAGCTCGTGGCCGCCTTCAGCCTGGCGTTCCTGGCCCTGGCCCAGGTCCACGACTCCGGGGAGCCGGACATGTCGTCGGCCGATGTGTTGCGGGATCTGGCGCTGCGCGCGGAGGAGGCCAAGGGGGACGGGCCGCAGGCGCCGCAGGGCTGAGCGCCTCGACTGCGGCACCGCCGGGCCGGGTCAGAGGCCGCCACCCGCGTCCGGGGCGAGGGTGCCGGCGGCAATGAGGACGAACAGGGCGATGCCCAGCAGGACGCGGTAGATGACGAACGGCATGAAGCTCTTGGTCGTGATGAACGTCATGAACCACGCGATGACCGCGTATCCCACCGCGAAGGCGATGACCGCGGCCACCAGGGTGGGCAGCAGGGGGGCCTGCCCCGGGCCGCCCGCGTCCTTCAGCTCGAAGACCCCCGACGCGAGGACGGCCGGAACGGCGAGCAGGAAGGAGTAACGGGCCGCGGCCTCGCGGGTGTAGCCCATCAGCAGGCCGCCGCTGATGGTGGCGCCGGAGCGGGAGACACCCGGGATGAGCGCCATGGCCTGGCAGATGCCGTAGATCAGGCCGTCCTTGGTGCCGAGTTCGCGCAGCGACTTGCGTTCTCGGGCGGCCCGGTGGCGGCCGCCCGACTCGTCACGCGCCGCCAGGCGGTCGGCGATGCCGAGCACGACGCCCATCGCGATCAGGGTGGTGGCGATCACCCGCAGATCGCGGAACGAGGTGTCGATCTGGTGCTTGAGGACGATGCCGAGCACCCCGATCGGGATCGAACCGACGATGACCAGCCAGCCCATCCGCGCGTCGTGGTCGGCGCGCAGCGAGCGGTCGGTGAGCGAGCGGAACCAGGCCGAGACGATCCGCGCGATGTCGGAGCGGAAGTAGATCAGGACGGCCGTCTCGGTGCCGATCTGGGTGATCGCGGTGAACGCCGGCCCGGGATCCTGCCACCCCGCGAAGGCGGCCGTCAGCCGCAGATGAGCGCTGGAGGAGATCGGCAGGAACTCCGTAAGACCCTGGACGAGCCCGAGTATGAACGATTCGAACCAAGACATGGGGTGCTGCGCCATCCAAGGGGGGTCGGGGTCACGGCCGTTGGGCACGCCGAGGACCCGCCGGAACGCCGGGGCGGCCGCGGGCCCCCCCGGTGATCTCGCGCGGATCGAGGGGCACGGTAACGAGCCCGGGTTAACGGACGGTTGACGCCGCGAGGCCTGCGGGCAGCGCGCCGGTCCCATCCCGCACCGGCGGGCGGGGGCGGGATGGGACCGGCCGCCGCTACCGCTTGCGCAGCCCCTGCCGCTTGCGCCAGGCCACCGTCGCGGCGGCGGCGCCGCTCAGGACGATGAAGCCCATGGCGATCAGAAAGGGGGGCGAGGTCGGCGACGAGGCGCTGCCGCCCGCGACGACGTAGGCGAGGGTGTTGGGGACCGAACCGAGCCCCGTCGCCAGGAGGAACGGTGCCCACCCCATGCGGGAGACCGCCGCGCAGTAGTTGGCGGCGGCGAACGGCACCCCGGGGAACAACCGGATCACCATCATCGAGCGGAATCCGTGCCGCGACAGCTGGCCGTCCGCGGCCGTCAGCCAGCGTCCGCGCACCAGCGGCCGCAGCGCGTCCTGGCCCAGCACCCGGCCGAGACCGAACGCGATGCCCGCGCCCAGGACCGTGCCCCCCAGCGACGACACGAACCCGGCCGAGGTGGCGAAGAGGGCCCCGGCCGCCAGGTTGAGGATCGGGCGCGGCACGAACGCCGCGGCGCACAGCCCGTACGCCAGCGCGAACAGGGCCACCGCACCGGCGCCGCCCAGTTCGGGCAGCCGGCCGTCGGCGAGCAGCCGCTGCGGCTGGAGCACCAGCACGGCACTCCCCGCGGCCGCGAGCACCACCACGAGCAGCGTCAGTCTCGACCACGGCGAGAGCAGTGCTCTCCCACAGCGTGCGGCGAGACCGGACGTGGACCGGGCAGCGGGCTCGAACATCCGGGGAGAGTAACCGACAAAGGGCCTCGCCCGCCGTAAGCGAAGTCCCGCGCGAAGTCCTCCACCCCGTCCGCCCGCCGTGCGTACGGTGGGCTCCATGACCCCTCGCGCACCCCACAGCCCGCTCGCCGACGAGGTGCTCGCCCGCCTGGTGCGGATCTATCCCGGCGGCGGGGACCCGCACCGGGCCGGTGAGATGGACGCGTACATGAAGGGCGTCGCGCCCTTCCTCGGCATCCGCAGCCCCGAGCGCCGCGCGCTGTCGCGGACGGTGCTCGACGGCCTGGCGAAGCCCACCGAGGCGGACTGCGCGGCCGTGGCGCTGCGGTGCTGGGCGCTCCAGGAGCGCGAGTACCACTACTTCGCGGTGGACTACCTGCGCCGATACGTCCCGGTCTGCTCGTCGGCGTTCCTGCCGGTCGCCCGGCACCTCGTCGTCACCACCTCCTGGTGGGACACCGTCGACCACCTCGCGGCGCATGTCGTCGGCCCCCTGGTCGCCGCCGACGAGGAGCTGACCGCGGTGATGGACCGCTGGATCGACGACGACGACCTCTGGCTCGCGCGCACCGCCCTGCTCTACCAGCTCACCTACAAGGAGCGCACCGACCCCGACCGCCTCTTCGACTTCTGCCTGCGGCGCGCGGCGGACCCGGACTTCTTCATCCGCAAGGCCATCGGCTGGAGCCTGCGCGAGTACGCCAAGAGCGACCCGGGCGCCGTCCGCGCCTTCGTGGCGGCCGAGGGCGCACGGCTGTCCCCGCTGTCCGTGCGCGAGGCCCTGAAGAACCTGTGACGGGGGTTGGCCGCGCCAACTCCCGCCCGGCGAAAACCATTCGACGCGTCCGCACCCACCAGGGATGATCGGCGACATGTCCAGGTACGCCTTCCTCGCAGCGCCGTCCGCAGTCGCGGGCGCGCTGAAGGCTGCCGTCCTCACCGCGGCCGGCGTGTACGCGGCCGCAGCGCCCCTCGGCGGCGCCCGAAGCTGACCCTTCCCGGATATTCCGGCGGACCCCGCACGGGGAGGGTCGGCCGGATCCAGGGGTCCCAGCTCAGCTCCGCGACCACGCGAGGGACACTCAGCCATGCCCAAGACGGCATATGTACGCACCAAGCCCCACCTGAACATCGGCACCATGGGCCATGTCGACCACGGCAAGACCACCCTGACCGCCGCCATCACCAAAGTGCTCGCCGAGCGCGGCACCGGCACGTTCGTGCCGTTCGACCGGATCGACCGGGCCCCGGAGGAGGCCGCCCGCGGCATCACCATCAACATCGCGCACGTCGAGTACGAGACCGACACCCGCCACTACGCGCACGTCGACATGCCGGGCCACGCCGACTACGTCAAGAACATGGTCACCGGCGCCGCCCAGCTGGACGGGGCGATCCTGGTGGTCTCCGCCCTCGACGGAATCATGCCGCAGACGGCCGAACACGTCCTGCTCGCCCGCCAGGTGGGCGTCGACCACATCGTGGTCGCGCTCAACAAGGCGGACGCCGTCGACGACGGCGAGGACGCGGTGCTCGCCGACCTCGTCGAGCTGGAGGTGCGCGAGCTGCTCTCCGCGCACGGCTACGGGGGCGACGGCGTGCCCGTCGTGCGCGTCTCGGGGCTCAAGGCCCTTGCGGGCGAGCCGCGTTGGACCGAGGCGATCGGCGCGCTGCTCGACGCCGTGGACACCTATGTGCCGCTGCCCGAGCGCTATGTGGACGCGCCGTTCCTGCTGCCGGTCGAGAACGTGCTCACCATCACCGGGCGCGGCACCGTCGTCACCGGGGCCGTCGAACGCGGCACCGTGCGCGTCGGCGACCGGGTCCAGGTCCTGGGCGCGGACCTCGACTCCGTCGTCATCGGCCTGGAGACGTTCGGCAAGCCCATGGACTCGGCGCAGGCGGGCGACAACGTCGCGCTGCTCCTGCGCGGGGTGCCACGCGACGCGGTCCGCCGCGGGCACGTGGTCGCCGAGCCCGGCAGCGTCACGCCGAGCCGGAGGTTCACCGCCCAGGTGTACGTCCTGTCCACGCGCGAGGGGGGCCGCTCCACGCCGATCGCCACGGGCTACCGTCCGCAGTTCTACATCCGCACCGCGGACGTGGTCGGAGACGTGGACCTCGGCGGGCTCGCGGTGGCCCGGCCCGGCGACACGGTCACCATGACCGTGGAGCTCGGCCGCGACACGCCCCTGGAGCCGGGCCTCGGCTTCGCCATCCGGGAGGGCGGCCGCACGGTGGGCGCGGGAACCGTCGGCACGCTGCTGTAACGGGCCCCCGGGGCTCCGCCCCAGACCCCGTATCGCGCCTTAAGGGCGCTCGTCCTCAATCGCCGGACGGGCTGAAATGCCTCGATGCGGGCCAGCACCAGTACCGCTAAGGGGCGCGGGGAACTGCGCGACCAGCCACGCACGGTCCGCAGGATCGTTCTCAGGCGCCGGGCGGGCGGAGGTGGCCTGCGCTGGCCCGCACCGAGTAGTTAGGGGGGCGCGGGGAACTGCGCGACCAGCCCCGCACGGTCCGCGGCCGAAGACGGGTTTGGGGGCGCGGGGAACTGCGCGAGAGGGGACCGCGATCCGCGGACGAAGGCGGGTTTCAGGGGCGCGGGGAACTGCGCGGCCAGCCCCGCACGGCCCGCGGCCGAAGACGGGTTTCCGCGGGCCGGGGTCCGCAGGATCGGCGTGGGGTGAGGGGCGGGCCCGGGCCCGCGCCCCCCGCGTCGGCGGCGGGCGCACAATGGGACCGTGAACGACAACGCCCGCTCCGAGCCGATCCCCGTCATCCGGGAGGTCGACCGCGGCACCGCGAAGCTGCTGCCCGATGTCGACCGCGCGCGGGCGTGGCTGCTGACCGTGGACGGCGCCCCGCAGTCCTATGTCGACCTGGACGACCCCACCTACATCGAGTTCGAGTACGTCCGCAGGCTCGCGCACGTCGTGGACTGCGTGGCCGACGAGGGCGCCCCCCTGGACGTGCTGCACCTGGGCGGCGGCGCGCTCACCCTGCCCCGCTATGTCGCGGCGACGCGGCCCGGGTCGCGGCAGGACGTCGTGGAGGCCGACCGCGCGCTGCTCCAACTCGTCCGCGAAAAGCTGCCGTTGGCTCCCGGCACCGCGACGGCGCTGCACGCGGCGGACGCCAGGGCCTGGACGCTGGCCGCCCCCGCCGCCTCGGCGGACCTGCTGATCGCGGACGTCTTCGGCGGCTCACGGGTGCCGGCGCACCTCACCTCGATCGAGTACGCGCGGGCCGCCGAGCGGGTCCTCAAGCCCGGCGGTGTCTACGCGGCCAACCTCGCGGACGGCGCCCCGTTCGACTTCCTCCGCTCCCAACTCGCCACATTCCAGGCGGTGTTCACGGAGGTCGCGCTCATCGCCGAGCCATCGGTGCTGCGCGGACGGCGGTTCGGGAACGCGGTGCTGCTCGCTTCCCAGCGCCCCTTGGACGTCGCCGCGCTGGCCCGGCGCACCGCGGGGGACGCCTTTCCCGCCCGGGTCGAGCACGGCGACTCGCTGCGCCGGTTCATCGCGCGGGCGCAGCCGGTGGACGACGCGTCCGCACAGCCCTCACCCGAGCCTCCCGAGGGCGCCTTCAGCATCGGCTGAGACCTCGGGCGCGGCCAGGGCCACCGGTTCCCCGCGCCGGGTGAGACGGCGTACGTCGGGCACGCACAGGACCGCGGCTGTGAGCAGCACGATCAGCGCCGAGCAGCCCCACAGCGCGCTGGTGCGCCCGACCGCGTTCTGCGCGGGCCCGGCGAGCGCGGTCGCCACGGGGACCATGGCGATCGAACCGAGCCAGTCGTACGCCGAGACCCGCGAGAGTTTCTCCTCCGGGATCTCCTGGTTGAGGGCGGTCATCCAGGAGACCCCGAAGACCTCGATGGAGACGCCCGTCAGGAGCATGACCGCGGCGAGGCCGGCCACCGGCAGCGGCACCGCGAGCGCGGCCGACGGCAGCGCCAGCGGAAACACGCACAGGGTGCCCGCCAGCAGCAGCCGGCGCGGCTTCCAGCGCATCATCAAAAAGGCCCCGGCGACCGTGCCGGCGCCGAACGCGGCGAGCGCGAGGCCCCACGGCCCCGGTCCGCCCAACTCGTCGCGGGCCACCAGCGGCCCGTACACCGCCTCGGCGGCCGCGACCACGGCGTTGACCACGGCGAACTGCACCACGATCGACCACAGCCAGGGGCGCGTGACGAACTCCCGCCAGCCCTCCCGCAGATCGGAGATCATGCCGCCGCCCGCCGAGCGCGCCGGTATGTGGCTCACGTCGAGGAAGGCGCGCAGCGCACCGGCCGCCGCGAACGCCGCCGCGTCGATCGCGAGCACCCAGCCCGGGCCGAACGCGGCGATCAGCGCGCCGCCGAGCGCGGCCCCGCCGATGCCCGCGCCGTGCATCGCCATCCGGTAGAACGCGAAGGCGCGCCCCGCGTCCGCGCCGCTCACGGCGGACATCAGCATGCCCTCGGAGGCGGGGCCGAAGAACGCCTGTCCCACCCCGCCGAGCGCGGTGAGCGCCATCATCTGCCAGAGCCGGGGGTCACCGGTCAGGACGAGGAGCGCGAAGGCGCCCTGGGAAAGGAAGTTGAGGGTGTTGGCGGCCACCATCACCTTGTGCCGGGGCAGCCGGTCGGCGAGCGCGCCGCCGACCAGGAGGAAGAGCACCAGCGGTACGGTGCGCGCCGCGGCCACCAGCCCCACGTCGCCGGCGTCGCCGCCGGAGCTCAGCACGGCGAACGCCGCCGCGATCAGTGCGCCCTGGCTGCCCAGGTTCGTCACGATCGCGGCGGCGGTCAGCAGGGTGTAGTTGCGGCCCGCCCAGGACGGACGGCGCGTGGGCGGAGAGGTGGCGGCGGAAGTCACCCTGGGACTATCGCCGCCGCCACCCCGCGGTGCCAAACGGTTTGCCGCCCGCCGCCGTCAGGAGGTGGCGGGCACCAGGCGGATGGTGCTGAGGATCTTCTGGATGGTGTCCTCGTCGACCGCGCCCGGGACACCGGTGTTGGCGATGAGGCTCCAGGCGGCGAGGTCGCCCTTGGCGGTCTTGAAGCCGAAGAGCACGGACTGGCCCTCGGTGGAGCACTTGTCCGTCTTCTTCACGCCCGTCGTCTTGGCGCGCGCCACGCTGCCCTGAAGGCCGGACTTGGTGGTGTAGGGGACCGGCTTCTCGCCCGTTATGTGGTCCTTGTCCGGCTGGGTGTAGGCGTAGTACAGCCAGTCGTCCGCCTGCTCGGCCGCCTCACCCGTGGACTTCGCGCCGTTGGCGCCCTTGGTGCCGACGGTGACCAGCGGGGTGTTCGCGTCGCGGCCGCTGCTGCTCTTGGTGGTGCACCACTTGGACTTGAGGTAGGCGGGAGCGGACATCATCATGCCGCCGAACCCGTTGGGGTCCGCCTTGTCGGACCAGCCCGTGCTCATGGTGGGGCTGTCGACCTCCCAGTCCGGCGGCACGTCGAAGGCGTCGCCGCGGGCCGGGTTCACCACGACCTTCCAGCCCGCGATCACCGGCGGGACCGCGGCGCCGGCGCCGCGCGGGTTGGGCGCGGGGGAGGACGGCGTCGACGAGCCCGAGGCAGGAGCGGAGGGCGACTTGGAGCCCTTGCCGTCCGCCTGGGGGGTGCCCTTGTCGTCGTCCTTGAGGACCATGACCCCGGTCACGGCGGCGGCCACGACCACGGCGGTGGCGGCCACGATGGCGATGATCGTGGTCTTCTTCTTGTCGTTGTTCTGCGGCGGCTGCGGCGGCCCGGGCGGACCGGCCACCGGGTACTGCGGAACCGTCGGCTGCTGGTACGGGTTGGGCGTCTGGTACCCCTGCGGCGGGTATCCGGGCGGCTGCTGCCCCGGCTGCTGATAGGGATTGGGCTGCTGGTACCCCGGCTGCTGGTACGGGTTCTGATTCGGATCCTGCGGGTTCTGCTCGCCCCCGGGCGGCTGCTGTCCTGGCCACATGGCCAGTAACCATAGAGGTGCGCACGCGGTGCTGCTACGGCCGCCCCCGGCGGGGATGGCCAAGGAGGGCTACCCATGGGTAACATCGGGGCCCATGAGCGCTGATCAGATGTCCGTGGGCGAGATGCTCACCGCGACCGTTCCCATGGCCCGCACCCTTGAGCTGGAATTCCTGGAGACCACTCCCGAGCGCGCCGTGGTGCGGCTGCCGGACCGGGCCGAGTACCACAACCACCTCGGCGGCCCGCACGCCGGAGCGATGTTCACGCTCGCCGAGTCCGCCAGCGGCGCCATCGTCATCGCCGCCTTCGGCGACCAGATGCACCGCGCCGTGCCGCTGGCCGTCAAGGCGGAGATCGGCTACAAGAAGCTGGCCAAGGGCGTCGTCACCGCGACCGCGACGCTGGGCCGCCCGATCGCCGACGTGGTGGCCGACCTGGACGCCGGGCAGCGTCCCGAGTTTCCCGTCGTCATCGAGATCCAGCGCGCGGACGGCGCCGTGACCGGCGAGATGACCGTCGTCTGGACCCTGCGCCCCAACTCCTGATCCGGAGCGCGGACAACGGACCCCCAAGGCGTCCCGGCCACGGCCGGGACGCCTTCGTCATGTCCCGGCCCCGCCCCGTTCGGCCGCCTTGACTCTTCTATCGGACGGTCCTACGTTTCCGGCGCCTCGTGGCGCCTGACGGGTTGTCAACTCGCTGGTGGCGCATAGTGCGTTCACAGGTCGATCGGCCGCCCGCCGCCTGCTGTGCCGCGGTCCATCACGACGTGCCCGCACACAAAGGAGTGACGGCCCATGTCCGACACCGTTTCCCGAAGGTCGGCGCTGCGGCTGCTGGCCGGCGCCGCCACCGTCGTGGCCGCCGCCACCGGCGACTTCACGGCGTCCGCCCGCCCGCGCACCGACACCGCCGGGTCCCGCCGCACCGAGGCCCTGCTCGGCCGCCTCACCCTCGACGAGAAGCTCGGTCTGCTGCACGGCTCCGAGGACCCCCACGGCCTCGGCCAGGCCGGCTACCTGCCCGGCGTGCCCCGGCTCGGGATCCCCCCGCTGAGGCTGGCCGACGGACCCGCCGGCGTCCGCGTCACCGCGCACGCCACCGCCCTGCCCGCCCCCGTGATGCTCGCCGCCTCCTTCGACCCCGCGCTCGCCCGCGAGTACGGCGAGGTCATCGGCCGCGAGGGCCGAGCGCTGGGACAGGACGTACTCCTGTCGCCCATGGTCAACCTGATCAGGACCCCGTACGCCGGACGCAACTTCGAGACCTTCTCCGAGGACCCGCTGCTCAGCGCCGACATGGTCGCCGCGGAGATCCACGGCATCCAGAGCCAGGGACTCATCGCCACCGTCAAGCACTTCGCCCTCAACAACCAGGAGAAGGGCCGCCTGACCCTGGACGCGCGGATCGCCGAACAGCCCCTGCGCGAACTCGAACTCCGCGGCTTCGAGGCGGCGGTCGACGCCGGGGTGGGCGCGGTGATGGGCGCGTACAACAAGGTCAACGGAGCCTTCGCCTGCGAGAACAAGCCAATTCTCAGCGACGTCCTGCGCACCGACTGGGGCTTCGAGGGCTGGGTGATGACCGACTGGTTCGCCACCCACGGCCTCGGCGCCCTCGCCGCCGGACTCGACATGGAGATGCCCGCAGCCGTGCACTTCGCGGACACCCTCAAGGCGGCCGTGCTCGACGGAAGCGTCCCCGAGGCCCTCGTCGACCGCGCCGTGCGCCGCGTCCTGTCGGTCATGGAGCGCTTCGGACTGCTCGACGGGAGCGCTCCCGCCCGCCCCGCCCGCGACGCCCGGCGCGGGGCGCGCACCGCGCTCGCGGTCGCCCGGGCCGGGGCCACCCTGCTCCACAACCGGCACGCCACCCTGCCCCTTTCCGGCGCCGACGCCCGCCACATCGCGGTGATCGGGCCCACCGCGGTCCTCCCGTTCGTCAGCGGCGGCGGCAGCGCCCATGTCGTGCCCGACCACGCCCGCAGCCCGCTCGACGCCCTGCGCGCCCGGGCCGGGGAAGGTGCACGCGTCTGCCACACGCTCGGCGAGGACCTGTACGGAAAGCCGCTGCCCGGCACCTCCCCGGGCGCCGACTTCGAGGGCCAGCACGTCGACCCCGGCGCCACCTGGACCTACGACGGCACGCTCACCGTGGCCGATGACGACGAGTGGACCTTCTGCATCCACTACTCCGGTGACCGCCCCAAGGTGCTGCTCGACGGCACCGAGCTCTTCCCGCCCGCCCCCGGCCTCGGCGAACTCTTCGGCGGCGGCCTCGTCGGAACCGCCCCCGACGGGCTCGATGTCCGCCGCGCCACCCTCCACCTCCGCGCCGGAACGCACCGGCTCGTCATCACCGCCAAGGGCCGCGAGCGGGGGCAGCTGTTCCGGCTGCGCCGCGTCACCGGAGCCACCCGCGCCGCCGACGTCGCCGCGGCGGTCCGCGCCGCACGCGCGGCCCGCAGCGTGGTGCTGTTCGCGTACGAGGACGCCACCGAGGGCGCCGACCGCACCCGTCTGGCCCTGCCCGGCCACCAGAATGAGCTGATCGAGGCAGTCGCCGCCGCCAACTCCCGCACCACGGTGGTGCTCAACACCTCGTCGTGCACCACCATGCCGTGGCTGGGCCGGGTCGGCGCCGTGCTCCAGATGTACTACCCGGGCCAGGAAGGCGCCGACGCGACCGCCGCCGTCCTGTTCGGGGAGTGCGACCCCGGCGGCCGGCTCACCCAAACCTTCCCGGTCTCCGATGACCGCCACCCGACGGCCGGCGACCCCCGCCGCTATCCCGGAGTCGACGGCACCGAGGAGTACTCCGAGGGCCTGCGCCTGGGCTACCGCTGGTACGACGCCGAGGGCGTGACCCCGCTCTTCCCCTTCGGCCACGGCCTGTCCTACACGACGTTCGCCTACCGGGACCTGAGCGTGCGGCCCGACGGCGACGGGCTCGCGGTCGCCTTCACCGTCCGCAACACCGGACACCGCACCGGTGTCACCGTCGCGCAGGTCTACGTCGGCCCCTCGCCCGACCTGCGCCTCGACCAGGTCCGCCGGGCCCTGGCCGGCTACCGCCGCCTGGAACTGGAGCCCGGCCGCGACCGCCGGGTGACCGTACGCGTCGGCGCCCGCTCGCTGTCCTCGTGGGACCCCGAGCGGCACGCCTGGGTCCTCGGCACCGGACGGCGCGAGGTGAGCGTGGGCGTCTCGGCGGGCGAGACGCGCCTGGTGGGCCATGGCTCGGTCACGGCGCAGGCTCCGGCCCGCCGACCGTGACCGGGTAGGCTTCCCGGAGTGCGCCAGGGGGGCGCACTCCGGGCTCCGGCCCGGGCGAGGGAGGGAAGCGGCGTTGCACATCCAGGAGTGGCTGGAGCACATCCCCGCCGTCAGTGTCTATCTTCTGGTGGCGCTGGTCATCGGGGTCGAAAGCCTCGGGATCCCGCTCCCCGGCGAGATCGTCCTGGTCAGCTCGGCACTGCTCGCCTCCCAACAGGGCCACATCAACCCGGTCGTCCTCGGCGCCTGCGCCACGGCCGGAGCGGTCATCGGCGACTCGATCGGTTACGCGATCGGCCGCAAGGGCGGCAGGCCCCTGCTGGCCTGGCTCGGCGGCAAGTTCCCCAAGCACTTCAGCGAAGGCCATGTCGCCATGGCGGAACGGTCCTTCCAGAAGTGGGGCATGTGGGCGGTCTTCTTCGGCCGCTTCATCGCGCTGCTCCGCATCTTCGCGGGTCCTCTCGCGGGCGTTCTGCACATGCCGTACTGGAAGTTCCTCATCGCCAACGTGCTCGGCGGCATCTGCTGGGCGGGCGGGACGACGGCCGTCATCTACTACCTCGGCATCGTCGCCGAGTCCTGGCTGAAGAACTTCTCCTATCTGGGCCTGGTGGCGGCGCTGTTGATCGGTGTCGCGTCGATGCTGGTCGTCAAGAACCGGGCGAAGAAGTCCATGGCCGAGGCGGAGGCCGCGCAGCCCGCACCGGAGAACGTCCCGGCCGGGGACTGAACTCCCGCCTGCACGGTCCGGGCGCCCGAGCGGCGCCCCGCCGCTCCTCAGGTGCCGCGGTCCCGCAGCAGTACGGTCAGGGCCCGGCCGAACACGAACCGGCCGGCCGTCGCCGTCAACGGGTCCAGGGCGCGCGGCAGTCCACGTACGCGCAGCTCCTCACGCCAGCTCACGAGCGCCCCCGGCCCGGCCGTGGCCACCTCGATCTCGGCCCAGCCGGTGATGACCCGACCGCGCTTCTCCAGGCGGCACACGCCCGGGCGGCCCTCGGCCGGCGGGCGCCAGCGGGTGATCTCCATCGGGTCGTCGAAGGCAAGGCGGCCGAGCCCGGTGCGCGCCACGAAGACCGTGCCCGGCCCGGCCGGCGGCGGGGTGCGCACGGCGATCCGGGTCAAGGGCACGCCCTCGCCGTGCCGTTCCCAGTCGGTGAGCCTCCGCCACGCCTCGGCGGGGGTGACCTCGGTTCGGCGGTCGATCCGGAAGAGTGCCATCGCGTGATCGTAAGCGGGCCCCGCCCGCGCAGGCCGGAACACGGTCGCTTAGCGTGACACCCGGCGCGATGGAATCCGTACAAGGAGTGGCGCATGGCAGAGCAGGCATTGGTCGCGGCAGTGGGCGGCAAGGCGCCCGAGATCGCCCCGACCGCATTCACCGCACCCACCTCGGTGGTGCTCGGTGAGGTGACCCTGGGCGAGCGGGCGAGCATCTGGTACCACGCGGTCCTGCGCGCCGACTGCGGGCCGATCGTCATCGGCGCCGAGAGCAACATCCAGGACAACTGCACCGTCCATGTGGACCCGGGCTTCCCCGTCACCCTCGGCGAGCGGGTCACCGTCGGGCACAACGCGGTGCTGCACGGCTGCACCGTCGAGGACGACGTCCTGGTGGGCATGGGCGCCACCATCCTCAACGGCGCCCGGATCGGGGCGGGTTCACTGATCGCGGCACACGCCCTGGTACCCCAGGGCATGGTCGTGCCGCCCGGCTCCCTCGTCGCGGGCGTACCGGCCAAGGTGCGGCGCGAGCTGAGCGCGGAGGAGCGCGAGGGCATCAAGGTCAACGCCCTGATGTACCTCGGTCTGGCCGAGGACCACCGCGCGGCGCACGGCGGCTGAGGCCGGGCTGAGCGGAAGATCACAGGCGTCGGCCCTGATCGGCCGCGTCGGCGGTGAGTACCGTGAGCGGGTGCCCAAGAACAGAAACACGTTCTCGTCCCTGACCGCCTGGCGGCGCGAAATCGCCTCCCGCGCGGTCCATGGGGGCTGGGACTGGATCAAGCGGACGGGCGCGGTCACCGCCGAGCACCCGGGGCGGCTGCGCTTTCGCCGGATCGGCATCGGCACCCGCCTCGCCTTTCCGCAGGGCACCGTCTTCGGCGAGCCCTGGATCGAGCTGGGCGACCACTGCATCATCGGCGAACAGGTCACTCTGACCGCCGGGATGATGCCGGGCCTGGACCTCGGCGCCGAGCCGATCCTGACGCTGGGCAACGGGGTCGTGCTCGGCCGGGGCAGCCATGTCATCGCCGACACGACGATCACCATCGGCTCGGACACGTACTGCGGCCCGAACGTCTACATCACCTCGACCAATCACAGCTACGACGATCCCCGGCAGCCGGTGGGCAAGCAGTGGCCGCGCATGGAACCGGTGGAGATCGGCCCGGGCTGCTGGCTGGGCACGGGCGCGGTCGTCCTGCCCGGCGCGCGGCTCGGCCGCAATGTTGTCGTGGCGGCGGGCGCGGTGGTACGCGGTGAGGTGCCCGACCACGCCGTGGTGGCCGGGGCGCCCGCGAAGATCGTGCGTACCTGGGACGAGCAAGGCGGCTGGCAGCCGCCGCTGCGCACCCCCGCGCCGGTCCCCATCCCGGACGGCGTCACGCCCGAACAGCTTCTCGCCATCGCGGAGTTGAGCCCCGAAGAGGCCTGATCGGCCGGGTGCCCGATCGGCTGGTGGACTGATCAGCCGGTCGCCAGCAGCACGGTGCCGACCAGCGCGAGTCCGGCGCCCGCCGCCTGCACCGTACGCAACCGCTCCTTGAGCACACCGCGCGCCGCGAGCGCGGTGACCACCGGGTAGAGCGAGGCGAGCACCGCCGCGACGGTGACCGGGCCCTGCTGGGCGGCGATCGCGTACGTGCCGTTGGCGGCCACGTCGGCGAGGCCTACGAAGGCGAGCGCGGGCAGCGCGAGCCATACGGCGCGCGATCCGCCGTCCTCGGGCAGGGCGGCGCCGCCGCGCCGCACCGAGACCAGCAGCGCGGTGCCGCCGACGGCGACATTGGTGACGCGCTGCACGAAGAGCGCGAGGAAGAGACCGGTCACCGTGGTGGACGCCTCGGAGATCAGGGCCATCACCGCGCCGAAGCCGAAGGCGGCGAGCAGGGTCAGGAGAACGGCCTGGCGCCGCACCGCGGCACCCCGGAACTCCGGGCCACCCGCGAGCAGGACACCGGCCACGGCCACCGCGATCCCGGCGAACTGGAGCAGGCCGGGGCGCTCGCCGAGGACGAGACCGACCCCGACCGGCACCGCGACGCCGAGCGAGCCGAGCGGCGAGACGACACCCATGGGGCCCAGCGCCAGGGCCTTGTAGAAGCTGAGCATGGCGACCGGGCCCACGGCGCCCGCCGCCACAGCGAACCACAGCTGCGGGCCCGCTTCGCCGAGGCCGCCCGTGGCGACCACGACCGCCCCGAGGACCACCACGGCCACCGTCTGCGAGGCGACCACCACGGTCAGGGCGGGCATGCGCCGGGTGAGCAGTCCGCCCCCGAAGTCGGCCAGCCCCCACAGGAGGCTGGTGGCCAGGGCGAACAGTGCTGTCATGGGGGGCCTCGCAGTACAGTGCGGTGACACGGGAGATCAGTGGAGTGCACTCCACGGTAGTGCACTCCACTGGACTCTGTCATCGAAAATATTTGACGCCCTCTCTCTGTGGAGGGGGCCCTCCTCATGGACGGAATGTGTCGGACCTAGAACTGCTGACCCAGTCACTGGCCCGCAACGTCAAGCGCTGGCGCACCGAGCGGGGCTTCACCCTCGACGCGCTCGCGACGCGCGCCGGGGTCAGTCGCGGCATGCTCATCCAGATCGAGCAGGCCCGGACCAATCCCAGCGTGGGCACCGTGGTGAAGATCGGAGACGCGCTGGGCGTCAGCATCACCACGCTGCTCGACTACGAGAGCGGCCCCAAGGTGCGCATCGTCCCGCCCGAGCAGGCCGTCCGGCTGTGGTCCACCGAGCGGGGGAGCTCCAGCACGCTGCTCGCCGGCACCGAGGCGCCCGGTCCGCTGGAGATGTGGCGCTGGCACCTGATGCCGGGCGACGGCAGCTCCTCGGATCCGCACCCCGCGGGCACCGTCGAGCTGATCCACGTCACCGAAGGCACCCTCACCCTCGGCGTGGACGGCGTCGACCACCCGGTTCCGGCGGGGCATTCGGCGGCCTTCGAGGCCAACGCCGCGCACACGTACCGCAACGAGGGCTCCGAGCCGGTCGTCATGACGATGGCGATCTCCGTCCCGTTCGAACGCTGAGATGCCAACGGCCGGGCGCCCGGCGCCCTGTTAGCGTGGAACGCGCGCGCCCGCGCGTGCGGGGGAGTGGTGGGGCGGGAGGGGCGTGAGGCGTCGTGCCCACGGATGAACCGGTGTGTACTCCTTGGCGCGCACTCCGACCGGTTCCTCTACACGTTCTGGACGATTTTGGCCTTGTATCTGGTAATGGGGGCCGCCACGGGTGGAGGCTGACTATCGTCACTCTCGCGCCTGCGGGAGCGACGGAAGCGCGGTTCTTCGCGGACGAAACCACTCGTGCGGGTGGTTTCGGCGTCATCGCCGAACCTGGGGACGGGGCACGGCAGTTGTGGTGTCCCGGGGAGGCGGCAGTGGTCGGACCGGTCGCATGGCGTCGAAGCGCCCAGGGGCACGGCGTGCGGCCGCGAGTGGCTCGACGCACGCAACAGCCCATGCACTGATCCACCTGATCTACGAGCCGTGTTCCGCACAGCGATCCCCCAGACCCTGCTGCGAAGACGGCGCTTCGACACCGAAAGGCGCTCACGTGGAAGCTCTCGTCTCGGCGGCCGTACGGCCCGGCCCCGCCACCCACCGGTCGGCCGACCGGGGACTGCCGCTGGCCCGGCGGGCCGCGGCGCAGCACGCCGGGCGGGCTCCGGCGAATCTGGCCCGGGTGATCGCGGCCTGTGGCGCCCCACACGTCCCCGCCGCCTCCGCGTTCCAGTCGGCGCTCTGACGGGCGGAACGACTCCACCCATGGACCAGACGCTTTCGCCCGCCCTGTCGCAGTTCGTGCTGAAGGTACACAGCCGCTGCGATCTGGCGTGCGACCACTGTTACGTCTACGAGCACGCGGACACGAGCTGGCGGGGAAAGCCCCGGGCCGTGTCGCCGGAGATCCTCGCCCAGGTGGCGAACCGTATCGCCGAGCACGCCCGCAGCCATCGACTCCCCACCGTCCACGTCGTCCTGCACGGCGGAGAGCCCCTGCTCGCCGGCCCCGACCGGCTGCGCACCGCCGCCGACGAACTGCGCCGGGCCCTGCGAGGTGTGAGCGCCCTCGATCTGCGCATGCACACCAACGGCGTGCTCCTCGACGAGGAGTTCTGCGAACTCTTCCTCGAACTCGGCATCAAGGTGGGGGTGTCCCTGGACGGCGACAAGGTCTCCAACGACCGCCACCGGCGCTACGCCGACGGCCGCAGCAGCCACGCCAAGGTCATCCGGGCGATCGAGCTCCTCAACCGCCCCCGCTACCGGCCCCTGTTCGCCGGACTGCTCTGCACCATCGACGTCGAGAACGACCCGGTCGCCGTGTACGACGCCCTGCTCGAACTCGCGCCCCCGCGCATCGACTTCCTTCTGCCGCACGCCACTTGGGACACCCCGCCCCCGCGTCCCGGCGGCGCGCCCACGCCGTACGCGGACTGGCTCGACGCGATCTACCGGCGCTGGGACGCGGCGGGCCGGCCCGTGCCGGTCCGCATCTTCGACTCCGTCCTGCGCACCCTGCGGGGCGAGAGCAGCCTGACCGAGTCGCTCGGGCTCGCGCCCGCCGACCTCGTCGTGATCGAGACCGACGGCACCTTCGAGCAGGCCGACAGCCTCAAGACCTCGTACGACGGCGCCCCGGCCACCGGCATGGACGTCTTCCGGCACTCGCTCGACGACGTCCTCGCGCACCCCGGCATGCTCGCCCGCCAGCAGGGCGCCGAGCAGCTCTGCGCACAGTGCAGGGCCTGCCCGGTCGTCGAGTCCTGCGGCGGAGGCCTCTACGCCCACCGCTACCGGACCGGAACCGATTTCGACAACCCGTCGGTGTTCTGCCCCGATTTGATGGCTCTGGTCACCACCATCAGGGACCGGGAGGCGGCCGTGCCCGCGCCGGCCCCCGTTGCCGCCCAACTCCCGCTGGAACAGGGGGACTTCGAAACACTCGCGGCCGGCTTCGGCGGGGTGGACACCGTCGGGCGCCTCGCGGCCGCCCAACTCGACATCAACCAGGAACTGCTCGCCGCCGTCAGCGCGCAGCGCATCGCGCTCTCGGACCGCGAGGGCGCCGAGGCCTGGGAAGCCCTCACCGACTTGGACGCCGAGGTCCCCGATGAACTCGCCGGCGTACTCGCCCACCCCTACACCAGGCCCTGGGCGCTCGGCGTGCTCGGGGGCCGGGAGGCCCCCGCGGGCGGCCTCGCCGAAATCGCGGCCACCACCGCCCTGCGCGCCCGGCTCGACCGGACCGTCACGGTGCCGCTGCGCGGCACGACCCTGCGCCTGCCCGGCTTCGGCACCGTGCGGCTCGACGTCGCGGCCACCCACGCCGAAGTGACGGCGGGCGCCGACGGGTTCACCGTGCGCGCCGGTGCGCGCCGGATCGACATCGGCTGGCACGAGGGCATGGACGGGCTCACCCCGCACTGGCGGCCCGTGCGCCTCTTCGAGGGCGAGGGCTGGAACGTCGCGATCGAGGACACCGACCCGCTGCGGGACCGCCACGAGTGGCCCGTCGCCGATCGCCTCCCGGCCGGCGAGGCCAAGCTGTGGTCCGAGGACCTCACCGGAGCCTGGTCCCTGATCCGGCGCGAACTGCCCGCCTACGCCGACGGCGTGGCGGCGGGGCTGCGGGTGATCACCCCCCTGAACGCGCCGGACGGCAGCGATGTCAGCGCCGCCTGCAAGGACGCCTGGGGGGCGATCGGGGTGGCCCGGCCGGCCTCCCCCGAACAGCTCGCCCTGCTGATCGTCCACGAGTTCCAGCACGTGAAGCTCGCCGCCGTCCTCGACGCGGTCGACCTGTACGACACGGCCGACCACGACCGCTACTACGCCCCCTGGCGCGAGGACCCCCGCCCGATCGGCGGCCTGCTCCAGGGAACGTACGCCCACATCGCGGTGACCGACTTCTGGCGGGTGCGCCGCGAGACGGCTCCGCTGGCCACCGAACGCGGCGCCGCCGAGGCCGAGTTCGCTCGCTGGCGGCAGCAGACGGCGCGGGCCGTGGAGGTGCTGCTCGGCTCGGGCTCCCTCACCGACCTGGGAGAACGCTTCGTCGGGCGCATGGGCGAGACGGTGGCCGGCTGGCGGGACGAGGCGGTCTCACCCGCCGCGCTCGGCGCCGCGGAGGAGTCCGCCCGTCGCCACCGGGCCGCCTGGGAGGCCCGTACCGAAGGCGGAACCCGCTGAATTCATCAGCGAATTGAGCGAATTCTCCCCCCATTTGATTGATCCACTCCCGGAGCGCCGCATGATTTCGGTCATGATCTGATCGAAAATCCGGGAGTGGATCTCCCCATGGGTTTGTTCGTTCTGTTCCGCCGGAGAATCTTCCGTTCCTACACTGAGGTCCCATCCACTTGGACCGGGGGAGACAGTGGTGCAGGGATCAGTGGGGGCCGGGGGAGACGAGCAGAAGCCCTATTTCTTCCTCAGCTACGCGCACACGCCGAAGAGCGACCCCAAGGACAAGGACCCGAACCTCTGGGTCCAGCGTTTCTTCCGGGACCTCTGCGCCCATGTGATGCAGTTGACGCCCCTCCCGGCCGGCAGCGCCGGCTTCATGGATCAGCAGATGCAGCCCGGGGAGGGGTGGCAGGAACGGCTCTCGGAGGCGCTCGCCTTCTGCAAGGTGTTCGTACCGCTCTATTCGCCGCGCTATTTCCTCAGCGAACAGTGCGGCCGGGAGTGGTTCGCCTTCTCCAGCCGGGCCGCCGCGCAAAACACCCGTAACAGCAGCAACAACAGCAACCCCGTCACCGGAATAGTGCCGGCCCTGTGGGTGCCCGTGCCCACCCGGCAGCTCCCGCAGCCCGCGGAACGCCTCCAGTTCAACCACGCCACGTTCGGCGACGAGTACGCCGACGAGGGCTTCTACGGGCTCATCAAACTCAACTACCTGCGCGACCAGTACGAACGCGCCGTCTACCGGCTGGCCAAACGCATCGTCAACGTGGCCCAGCAGACCCAACTGGAACCCGGCGACCCCCACCAGGACTACGCCAAGGTGCCGCCCGCCTTCGGTCCGGCCGGGGGGCCCGCCCGGGAAATGGAGGTCGCCGTCCTCGCCTGCTCGCGCTCCAGCCTCCCCACCGGACGCAGCCCGGACTGCTACGGAACCGAGGCCCTGGACTGGAACCCGTACCATCCGGCTTCCTCCAGACCGCTCGCCGACCACACCGTCGACGTCGTACGCAATCTGAACTACACCGTGCACCTCAGCGACTTCGAGGCCGAGCCCCAGCGGCTCCTCGCCTCCGGACCGCCCGGGCCCGGTCTGCTGCTGCTCGACCGCTGGGCGCTGGACGCCCGGCGCCGCCGCGAACTGCTCGACCAGTTGGGCGCCACCCGCCGACCTTGGATCAGTGTCATGATCCCCGGAAATGTGGCGGACCCCGAAACCCGGGAGCGCGACGAGGAGCTGTCGCTGGGCACCGACGCCGCGCTCTCCACCCGGGTCAACGAGAGCGACGGACACCGCACACCCAGCGGCGGACTGCCCACCCTCGAAGCCTTCAGCAAGGCGATCCCGGGAGCCGTGAAGGCGGCGGTACGCCACTACGAGGCTCACGCGCCGACCTACCCACCGCCCGGAAGCGGCGGCCGGATGCCCCGGGTGCTCCCCGGCGGCATCGGCTACGGCGCACCGGGCCCCAGCGCCCGCGGTCGCGGTACTGACCAGGAGAAGAACCACGGTGATAAGGCGGAGGGCTCATCAGATGACTGAGAACCGCAACGGGACCGTCGTCACGTTCTACTCGTACAAGGGCGGCACCGGACGGACCATGGCGCTGGCCAACTGCGCCTGGATCCTGGCGGCCAACGGGTACCGGGTGCTGGCGGTCGACTGGGACCTGGAGGCGCCAGGTCTGCACCGGTTCTTCCACCCCTTCCTCGACCTCGCCGACCTGGAGGCGACCCCGGGCCTGATCAACCTGATCACCGACTACCAGGACGAGGCCCGGCGACCGGCCGACCGCGACCCCGACTGGCACCGCGAATACGCCCGGGTCCGCCCCCACGCCACCTCCCTCAACTGGAACTTCCCCCAGGGTGGCAGCCTGGACTTCCTCTCGGCCGGACGGCGCAACCGCGACTACCCCTCCATCGTCGGCAAGATGGACTGGGACGACTTCCACGAACGGTTCGGCGGCGGTCAGTTCTTCGACGCCATGCGCGACGACATGCAGCGCCATTACGACTACACCCTCATCGACAGCCGCACCGGCCTGAGCGACATCGCCGACATCTGCACCGTCCAGATGCCCGAAGTCCTCGTCGTCTGCTTCACGTTGAGCGACCAGAGCATCGACGGCGCTTCCGCGGTGGCCCGCGACATCGAGGAGCGCTACCACGAGCGGCGCATCCGCATCCTGCCCGTCCCGATGCGCATCGACGACGGCGAGAAGGAGAAGGCGGACGCCGGCCGGGCCCTGGCCCGCGAGAGCTTCCCCGGCTTCCCCAGCGGACTGAGCCCCGAGGAACTCGGCAACTACTGGGGCACGGTGGAGGTCCCGTACCGCCCCTTCTACGCGTACGAGGAGATCCTGGCCACCTTCGGCGACGCGCCCAACGTCAGCAGCTCCATGCTCAGCGCCTGCGAACGCCTCACCTCCGTCCTCACCGGCGGCCTGGTGAACTCGCTGCCGCCCATCGACGAGGCCGACCGCCTCACCCATGTCGCCGCCTACACCCGGCGCCGGCCCATGCCGCCGTCGAACCTGGTGCTCACCCATGTCGCCGAGGACCAGATGTGGGCCGACTGGCTGGTGTACGTCCTCACCGCGGCCGGTTTCCACGTCGTGCCGGTCGACGTCCGCGCCCCCCGGTCGAGCGCCACCGAGGCCGAGTTCACCTCCGGCGCCGGCTACCGGGTGATACCGGTCGTCTCCCAGGCCTACCTCAACTCCGAGCGGGCCAGGAGCTCCTGGGAGTCCGGGACCGGACTCGACATCTCCGGCGGCCGGCGCCACATCCTGCCGGTGCGCGTCGGCGACGTACGGCTCAGCCCGCCGCTCAGCAGCCGGGGCGTCATCGACCTCGTACGGCTCGACGAAGGGGATGCCGCGGCCGCCGTGCTCAGCGCGCTGGACCGGTCCGAGGCCGTCGCCGCCCTGGCGTCCGGGCCTCCCGGACCGCGCTATCCGGGCAGTGTGCCCAAGGTCTGGAACGTACGGCCCCGGCACGCCTGGTTCACCGGACGCACCTCCGTCCTGGAGCGGCTGCGGGACCAACTGCGCGGCGACAGCCGCTCCGCCCAGCGCTTCCCGCAGGTCCTCTACGGCCTCGGCGGCGTCGGCAAGACCCAGGTCGCGCGGGAGTACGCCCACCGTTTCCGCGCGGACTACGACCTGGTGTGGTGGATCGAGGCCGAGCAGCCCGACCGCGTGGTGTCCTCGCTCGCCGAGCTGGCCGCCGAGATGGATCTCAGGGCCGGCGACGTGGTGGCCGAGGCCGCGACCGCCGCCCTCCAGGCGCTGCGGCGCGGCGCGCCGTACTCGCGCTGGCTGCTGATCTTCGACAACGTCGAGGACCTCGACCGGGCGCTGAAGCTGCTCCCCGAGGACATGGAGCCCATCCCCGGCGAGACCTACGGCCACATCCTGGCGACCTGCCGCAACAAGCCCGCCTCCACCCAGGTGGAGGCCATCGAGGTCGAGGTCTTCACCCGGGCCGAGAGCATCGAGCACCTGTGCCGCCGGGTCACCAAACTCCCGACCGCCGACGCCGACCGGGTCGCCGACGCGGTCGGCGACCTGCCGCTCGCGGTCGAGGTGGCGGCCGCCTGGCTGGCCGAGACGGCGACCCC
This sequence comes from Streptomyces sp. ASQP_92, assembly GCF_025399895.1. Taxonomy (GTDB): domain Bacteria; phylum Actinomycetota; class Actinomycetes; order Streptomycetales; family Streptomycetaceae; genus Streptomyces. The sequence continues at coordinate 69,658 of NZ_JAODUA010000002.1, forward strand.
CGTCGACGCCTATGTGGAACAGCTCAGGGAGCAGAGCACCAAGGTCCTCTCGCTCGGCAAGCCCGAGGACTACTCGGAGCAGATCGGCGCGACCTGGAACATCTCGATCAGCCGGCTGCGCGATGAATCCAAGGCCGCGGTACGCCTGTTGGAGCTCTGCTCGTTCTTCTCCGCCGAACCGATCTCGATGCGGCTCATCGGCAGCGACTCGATGTTCGAGTCCCTCCTGCCGTACGACCCCGACCTGCGGGAGCGGTACATGCTGGGCAAGGTCATCCAGACCCTGAACCGGTTCGCGCTCGCCAAGGTCGACCCCGCCGACAGCAGCATCCAGGTCCACCGCCTGGTGCAGGCCGCCGTGCGGGCGGGCCTGAGCGACGAGGAGGTCGACACCGCCAAGCACGAGGTGCACCGCATCCTCGCCGAGGCCCGGCCCGTCGAGGGCGTCGACCGCGACAACCCGGTCAACGACCCCAAGAGCTGGCCCAGTTTCGAACTGATCTGGCCGCACCTGAGCGCCTCCGGCATCGCCGACTGCGACGAGGAGAAGGTCCGCCAGCTCATGGTCGACCGCATCCGCTATCTGCTCAAGCGCGGCGAGCTGGAGAGCGCCCGGGTGCTCGGCACCCAGCTCAACAAGGTCTGGACGCGCGAACTCGGCGAGAACGACCTCCAGACCCTCAACATCCGCTTCGAACTGGCCAACGCGCTGCGCGCCCAGGGCAAGTACCAGGAGGCCCGGGCGATGGACGAGGACACCCTCGCCCGCCAGATCAGCGTCCTGCGCAAGGACCACCCGGGCGACGACCACCCCAGCATCCTCATCACCACCGGCAGCCTCGCCGCCGACCTGCGCGCCCTCGGCCGGTTCGACGAGGCCCTCACCCGGGACCTCACGATCTACCACGGCCTTCGCCAGATCTTCGGCGAGAACCACCCGCGCACCCTCATCGCGGCCAACAACCTCGCCATCGACTACCGGCTCAGCGGTGACAGCGAGGCGGCCCGCAGGCTGGACGAGGAGACGGTGGAGCGCCGCAGCGCCCTCCTGGGCGAGGACCACCCCTTCACCCTCACCACCAAGGGCCACCTGGGCAGGGATCTGCGCGAGAGCGGCGAGTACACGGCCTCGGTGCAGGTGCTGCGCGAGGTGGTCTCCGCGTTCGAGCGGGTGCTGAACGCGGATGTGCCCGAGGCGCTGCGGACCGCCAAGAGCCTCGCCGTGTCGCTGCGCAAGGCGGGCCACCCGCACGAGGCGAAGCGGTTGACCGAGGAGACGTACAACCGCTACCGGGGCCGGTACGGGACCAAGGCGCCGGACGCGCTCGCCTGCTGTCTCAATCTGGCGGCCGACTTCTCGGCGACCGGTGACAAACAGGCGGCCTACGACCTCTCCCTCCAGGCCCTTGAGGGCTATCAGGGCACCCTGGGCGAGGAGCACCCCTTCACCCTGGCCTGCCGCAACAACGTCTACATCTATCAGCGGGGCCTCGGCGCCGCCGAGGAGGCGGCGCGCGGCGGTGAGGACGTGCGGGCCGCCCTGGAGGAAGTGCTGGGCTCACGCCACCCGTTCACCCTCTCCGCGGCGATCAATCTGGCCAACGCCTACGGTGACATGGGCCGGCCGGACCTGGCCGAACGCTGGGAACGGACGGCGCTCAAGGGCCTGTTGGAGCGGTTCGGACCGACCCACCCCGATGTGCTCGCCTGCCGCTCCAATCTGGCGATCACGCTGCGGGCGGCCGGGCGCGAGGACGAGGCGCAGCGGCTGCGGACCTCCATCCTGGAACCGGCCGCGAAACAGCTCGGCGTGGACCATCCGATCGCCGAGGCGGCCCGCGCCTGGCGCCGCATCAACCGCGACCTGGAGCCGCAGCCGGTGTGACGCGGCCCGGGGAGCGCACGGGTCTCAACGGCCCCGCGCTCCCCGGCTCGTCCGCACCCGCCCAACGGCCCGGCGCAGCCCGGCTCGCGCGTCCTCAGCCGCTCACCAGGTGGCCCAGCTCAGCACCCGGGTGAGCACCCGAAGCGCTCCGAAGTGGGCGGCGCCGCGCTCGACGATCAACTGGGCGCCGGGGATCCGCTCGGCCAGCCAGCGGGTGTGCTGCACGGGCGCGAACACGTCCTGTTCGCCGTGCCACAGCAGGACGGGCGCGGTGATGTCCTCCGGGCGGAACTCCCAGTCGGTGCTGAACGCCATCACGTCGTCCACCCAGCCGTCGGCCGAACTGCGCAACGCCTCCTCGAAGTTGCGCTCCAGCATCGCCCGGATGCCGGCGTCCGCGACGATGCCCCGGTCCGGCTTGGGCAGATCGTGCCGCATGTCGGCGACGGAGCGGCGCGGATCGGAGCGGATGGTGATCGAGCGCATCTCGAGCGCTGTCGTCAACTGCCCTTTACCGGCAGCCGCGTTGATGTACTCACGGACATTGGCCTCGGTCATTCCGTCGAACCAGTCGAGCCCCTGCGCGTCGCGCGGCGCGAGCCCCACCAGGGCCGCGGCCCGCGCCGTGCGGTCCGGGAGCAGCGCCGCACAGGCGAGCGCGTGCGGGGCGCCGCCGGAGCGGCCCACGACGGCGAACTCGTCGATGTCAAGGGCGTCGGCGATGGCCTCCACATCGGCCGCCGCGTGCGCCACCCGGCGCCCGGGCAGCCGGTCCGAATCTCCGTATCCCGGCCGGTCGAACGTGATGAGGCGGACACCGAGGCGGTAGAGCACCGCACTGCGAGGGGCCGGGCCGAGCCGGCTCCCCGGGGTGCCGTGCAGCAGGAACACCGGTCTGCCCTTCGGGTTCCCATAATTCTCGACCGCTAAGTCCCGCCCGTCCCTGGTACGAATCAGCTCCCCCAACTGGTGCCTCCCCCTAGGTCTGGTTGGCGCCAGTATGAGCGTGTGCGATTCAGTGGTACATACCCGCACTCGCCGAATGCGCGGCGGGCCCGCTCCGCTCAGCCGAGGCGGGGGATCTCGATCGCCGGGCACCGGTCCATGACCATGTCGAGCCCGGCCGCGCGCGTGCGGTCGTACGCGTCCTGGTCGACGACCCCGAGCTGGAACCAGACGGCCTTGGCCCCGACGGCGACGGCCTGATCGGCCACGGCACCGGCGAGCTCACTGTTGACGAACACGTCGACGACATCCACGGGAAAGGGAATGGCGTCGAGCGAGGCGTACCCCTGCTCCCCGTGCACGGTCTCCGCCTTGGGATGCACGGGCACGACCCGCTTCCCGAACCCCTGAAGCACCCGGGCCACGCCGTAGGCGGCCCGCCCCTGATTGGACGAGAGCCCCACGACGGCCCAGGTGTCGCCGGTCTCGGCGAGGATCCTGCGGATGACGTCCTGCTCGGACTGCTCGGACTGCTCGGGTTGCACGGTGGCTCCTGGGGGTCGGGGGTGGCCCATGGTCACTCGGGCAACGTCCGCACCGCCCGGCCGCATTCCGGTCAGGACCCCGCAATGAGGTCCGCGTGCTGGTCGGCGTGGGTCCCGCGCCCCACCCGCCGCGCGACCCCGTACTCCCGCAGCAGCACCCCCGCGGCGCCCCGCACCGACGGGCGGGCGGAGGATTTCAGGAGGGCGGGGCCCTTGCGGGTTGCCGCTGTCAGGGTGAGGTGGTCGAGGGCGATCAGGGCGCGGACCAGGGGGCGGCCGGGGGGCGGGACGAGGTGGGTCAGGGGGGCGCTTGCGGTGAGGGTGGTGCTGGCCCGGTCGAGCGAGGAGGCGATCAGCCTCCGGGTGCCGGGGAGGTCGCGGGCCTGCTCCAGGTCCTCGCGGGTGACCCCGCAGCGCTCCAACTCCTCGCGCGGCAGGGTGAGTCGGCCGTCGGCGAGGTCCTCCGCGAGGTCGTTGACGAAGTCGATCCGCTGGGCGGCGTCGATGTAAGTACGGCACGCCGCGCGGAACTCCTTCGCGTCGCCGTCCGGGGCCAGCAGACAGGCGACGAGCATGAACGCGGGCAGCGAGTACGCGTCGATGTAGGCCTGGTGGTCCGCCTCCGTGGCGAAGCCCGCGAAGTCCAGGTCGGCGCGGGCGGTGCGCAGGTAGTCCTCGACGTGGCCGCGCAGGCGGGGGTGGGCGCTGATGGTGTGCAGGAGCGGGCAGATAACCGGGTGGGCGCTGTCGCCGTCGGCCAGACCGTCACGCACCTGCCGCTCCCAGGCGGCATACGCCCCGGTCCGGTCGTCGAGGGGGCCGCTGTCCAGCAGGTTGTCGCTGTGGTGCATGAACGCGGTCGCCGCGACCACATGCGGGAACAGCGGTCGCGGCAGCAGCAGCCGGGCGGCCAGATAGGCGCTGCGCTTGAAGCGTGCGGCCAGTTCGCGCTGGCGGGTGTAGTCGTCGCGCAGTCCCGGGTCGCGGATGTCCGCGGCGTCGAGGGCCTGGTTCCACGCACTCATCGATGACCTCTCCCGGGGTGTGGATGCCGGGCTCCAGTGGATCACGGCCGGGCGGCCGGCCGCCCCTCAGGCCGTCGTGAACGTGTGGGTGCCCCCGAACGACCCGGCGACCTCGATGTCCACCACCAGCCTCGGGTGGGTGGCGACCACGGTGACGGAGGGGTCGGCGTGCCGCACGCGGTGGCCCGCCCCCTCGACGGTCACCCGCACCGTGTCCTGCGTCTGCGTGGGGTCGGACAGGGCGAACGTCCACCCGTGGGCGGTGCGCCCCCACATCATCGCGGCGGCCCCGGACACCCGGACCCGCTCGACGCCGCCCGCCGTGAAGAACGACGCCGCCGTCAACTGCCCGTCCAGGCGGGCTGATTGGACCTTCTCCGTGTTGGCCAGCACGTGCCAGCGCCCGCACGCCCGGCGTGTGCGGTCCGCCGAGGCGCCCGGCAGCACCGCGTAGGCGTAGCTCGCGGCGGCCGGGCGGACACCGTGGTCGAGGACGATCTTCTGGTAGCGCCGGGTGTAACGCTCCGCCGTGCCATGGGTGTTGGCCCCGGTGTCGATGCCGAGCCAGCTCCCGGTGCGGTCCTCACGCAGGAGGGTGAGGGGCTGTCGCCGTGGCCCGTCGAGGAGTACGTAGCCCGCCGTGCCCTCCAGATGCAGCCACCGCGCGTCGGGTACGGCGACCGGCGTACCGGGGAGGGCCCGGTCCGGGCGGCCGTCGACCAGCAGGCGGGCGGCGCCCCGCTCGCCGAGGTTGCGGTTCTCGATCGCCGTGCGCACCGGGGCACCGGAGGCGTCCGTGATGGCGGCGCCGAGGCAGATCACCGCGTCCGGGGTGAAGAACCAGGACTTCCTGGCCGACAGGGTGCCGTCCTGCGAGACGAAGTCCAGGCCGTGCGCGCCATGGGCGTCGTCGAAGCGCACCCCGCCGGCGTACGCGGTGGTGGTGCGCGGCGGGTCGGGGAGCAGCGTGGGCGGGGTGGCGTCCTTCTCGGTGGTGCCCGGGAGCAGGGTGGCGTCCACGGTCGGCCAGTAGGCGTCGCTGTAGTGGCCCTGTCGGCCCGGCAGGAAGGTGTAGAGCACGCCGTCGCCGGTGTACCACCCGTGCAGGTTCATGCCGTTGATGGACTCGTACCGGCAGATCCGCCGTGATCCTGTTCCGAGCGAAGCCGACCATCCCGGGGTGGTGTGCACCATCCGGTCCATCTGCGGGAACACCCGGTGTTCGCGGACGGCGGCGGCGGTGACGGCGCGCGGCGCGGAGGTGAGCCGTTCGGCGAACTCCACCTCGGGTACGCCCACGGGTTGCAGCCCGCCCGAGTACCTGCCGAGGTCGGCTACGTCGAGATAGGGCGCCCAGGTGCCCTCGTCGATCCAGCGCGCGGCCAGCGACGCGAGCCGGGAGCGGGCCGGTTCGGCGGCGGTCCTGGCGAGGAGAACCACGGCGGCGATGAACTGGTGCCCGGCGTCGTGCCCGGTCTCACCCTGGCGGGACAGCATCCGGCCGCGCACCGGCTCCATCATCGACCCGGCGAACAGGAACGGCGCGTACACCTCGGTGACCGCCGCCTCGAACATCTCCCGTACCGGCGGCGGGAGTTGGGTGCCGGTGGCGGCCGTGACATGGGTCAGGGCGGCGATCGCGCTCAGGAGCACCAGACCGTAGTGACCCGGGTAGGGCACCACCTCGTGCTGGATGAAGGACCCGTCGGTGCGGTAGCCGTCGCCCTCGGTGGACCGGCGGGTGAGGTCGGCGGCGCCGTGGCCCGCGACGTCGGTCACCGCCGCGAGGCCGGCGGCCACCCGGGCGGGGTCCTGCGCGAGCGCTCCGGACACCACCGTGATGAGCGCCTTGTCCGCCCGGTTGGCTCCGGTCTCGACCAACCCTGGTGTATTCGTGCGGTGGTTGGGGTCGGCGACGAAGCGCAGCACGGGACGCAGCACGCGTTCCCGGTCGGCGGCGGGCAAGTGGTCGCCGAGCGCCACGACGATCTGGAGCAGCCAGTAGGGCACGCCGATCTCGTAGGAGTACCAGTTGCCCATCTCCGGGGTGCCCTCGTTGTACTGCGTGCGGTAGAGGGTGGTGAGCGCGGTCACGAGGCGCTCGGGCAGGCCGGGGCGGCCCGACAGGGCGGAGCCGGGTGTCGCCCAGTCCACGGCGATCGTCCTCAACCGGTAGTACATGGTGGGGAAGTAGGTGCTGCCGGGCCCGGTCGGCAGGTCCGCCCAGAGCTGGTCGCCGGTCACATCCATGGCCGCGTCATACGCGAGAGCCACCTTGTCCAGGGCGGCAACGGCCCGGTCGCGCCGGAGCGAGGGGCGGCCCACGCCGACCTGGAGCTCGCGGTAGGCGGCGACGATCCGGGCGTGGTCCCCGGCGCCGGACGGGCCGCGCGGTGCGGCCGATGCGGGCTCCCCGAGCCCGAGGGGAACCGTGGCGGCCGCGGCCGCGGTTGCTCCGAAGCGCAGCACGTCTCTGCGGTCAAGCGACATCGCTCGTCCTCACACGGGGTTCGTCGGCGGCGGGAACCACATCACCCTCTGGTTCAACTACATGAACAATGCCTATGTACGAGAACTCTTGGGTGCAGCCAAGGTAGCCCCGGCCCCGAAAGGTGGTCAACGCCCCTGCCGGAAGCGCTACTTGAGAACCCCGCTTGTTGAGGAACGCCGCGGGATCGCCGAAAAACCCCGTGCCCTCTCCCCGCGCCGCTGCCTACACTCGCCGAGCGCGCCGCCCAGTAGGCGCCGCGCCGCACTTCGAGTAACGAGTGACGAGTGACGCCGACGAGCGAAGAGGAAGGGGGCCGGGCCATGCGTACGCAGTGCATCGCGGCCCTCGCCCCCTCGTGCCGGTACGACGTGATTCCGGTGTCCCGCGTCGGTCGGTGACGGCCGCGCGGCTTTCACCGCACGTAAGTGACGCAGCGTCAAACCCTTTGCCTGAGCGCACCGTTGTCGCAAGACGGCGGTCCCCTGGGCAGACCCGGTGACGCCGTCCGCAATCGCGCTGCCAGTTTCCGCGGTCCCTGAGACATCTCAGCGGCAGCACTCGAAAGGGCCTCAGGCCATGCGTACTCCCGTCCGCGCCCTCGCGACGACCCGTCTCTCCGCCCTGCGCAACCTCGGCATCCTCGCCCATGTCGACGCGGGCAAGACGACCCTCACCGAGCGGATCCTGTTCGCGACCGGCGCCGTCCACAAGCGCGGCGAGGTCCACGACGGGACGACCGTCACCGACTTCGACGCCCAGGAACGCGATCGCGGCATCACCATCTTCGCCGCCGCCGTGAGCTGTGACTGGGACGGACATCGCATCAACCTCATCGACACCCCGGGCCACGTCGACTTCGCGGACGAGGTCGAGCGGTCCCTGCGGGTCCTGGACGGCGCGGTCGCGGTGTTCGACGCGGTCGCCGGTGTGGAACCGCAGAGCGAGTCGGTCTGGCGCACGGCCGACCGGCACGGCGTGCCGCGGATCGCGTTCGTGAACAAGCTGGACCGGGCGGGCGCCGACCTCGACACGGCGGTCGCCTCCATCAAGGAGCGGCTCGGCGCCGTGCCGCTGGTGGTCCAGCTGCCCGTCGGACGCGAGGACGGCTTCACCGGCGTCATCGACCTGGTGCGCATGCGCACCCTGCTGTGGGACGGCGACACCCGTACCGAAGGGCCCGTCCCCGAGGGATGGTCCGACGAGGCCGCCGGACGGCGCCGGCTCCTGGAGGAGACGGTGGCGGAGCTCCATCCGGACGCGCTCGAAGAGCTCTGCGCGGCCTCGGCGCTGAGCGAGCGGACCCTGGTGCGCGCTCTGCGCGAGCTGACCCTCGCCGGTGACGCGGTGGTCGTGCTGTGCGGTTCGGCGTACCGCAACCGGGGGATCGAACCGCTCCTCGACGCGGTACTCGCCTATCTGCCCTCGCCCGCCGACATGCCGCCGGTACGCGGCACCGCCGACGGCCAGGAGCAGGAACGGGCGCCCGACCCGGCGGCACCGTTCGCGGCGCTCGCCTTCAAGGTGAACGCCACGGCGCGCGGCCGCCTGACCTATCTGCGGATCTACTCCGGCACCCTGCGCAAGGGCGCGTGGGTACGTGACGCGGCGAGTGGCCGCACCGAACGCGTCGGCAGGATCCTGCGTGTGCAGGCCGACCAGCACGAGGAGAGGGAGGAAGCGATGGCCGGGGACATCGTCGCGGTGGTCGGCCTCAAGACCGCCCGGCCCGGGGCGACCCTGTGCGCGCCGGACGCGCCCGTGCTGCTGGAGCCGCCCTCGGTCGCCGATCCCGTGGTGTCGGTCGCGGTGGAGGCCAGGCTCGCCACCGACACGGGACGGCTCGCCTCGGCCCTGGCCCGCCTGGCCGAGGAGGACCCGTCCCTGGTGGTGCGGTCCGACCCGGAGACCGGCCAGACCGTGCTCTCGGGCCTGGGCGAGCTCCATCTGGAGGTCGCGGTGGAGAAGATCCGCCGCGACCAGGACGTGGAGGTCACCGTGGGCCGCCCGCGGGTCTCCTACCGCGAGACCGTTCTGCGCGGCGTGAGCGGACTCGTGTACCGGCACGTCAAACAGGACGGCGGCGCCGGGCAGTTCGCGCACATCGTCCTGGACGTGGAGCCCTTGGACGAGGTGGGATTCGAATTCCGCTCGACGGTGGTCGGCGGCCGCGTGCCGCAGGAGTACGCGCGGGCCGTGGAGGCGGGCTGCCGTGACGCCCTGGCCGAGGGCCCGCTCGGCGGCCACCCGGTCACCGGCCTGCGGGTCACGCTCACCGACGGAGCGACCCACTCCAAGGACTCCTCGGAGATGGCGTTCCGCAGCGCGGGCCGGTTCGGGCTGCGTGAAGCGCTGCGGGCGAGTGAGATCGGACTCCTCGAACCCGTCGCGGAGATCACGGTGACCGTGCCCGAGGACGGCGTCGGCGGCGTCCTCGGCGATCTCGCCGCCCGTCGCGGCCAGGTCTCGGCGTCCACCGCCGACGCCGGAACCGCGGTGATCACCGCCACGGTTCCGCTGGCCGAGCTGTTCGGGTACGCCTCCCGGCTGCGCGGGCGGACCCAGGGCCGGGGCACCTTCACCACCCGCCCTGCCCCGCTCGCGCCGGTACCGGCCGCGGTCGCCGACGCCCTTCTGGCGCGGTAGCCGCCCCCTGCCCCGCCCCGGTCCGCCGGGGCGGGGCGCGTGGGGGCGCATAGGGTGGGCGGATGCAGGAGCAGTACCGCACCGTCGCCCGAGCGGGCGTGCACGAGAGCGAGATCAACCGGTCGCGCTTCATCTGCGCGCTCGCGCCCGCCGCCACCGAACAGGAAGCCCAGGACTTCGTCGCCCGCGTCCGCAAGGAGCACCCGACGGCCGGCCACCACTGCTTCGCCTACGTCATCGGGGCCGACGCCTCCGTACAGAAGGCGAGCGACGACGGCGAACCCGGCGGCACCGCCGGAGTCCCCATGCTCCAGATGCTGACCCGGCGCGAGGTGCGGTACGCCGTGGCCGTCGTCACCCGTTACTACGGCGGGGTCAAGCTGGGCGCGGGCGGTCTGATCCGGGCGTACGGAGGCGTCGTCGGCGAGGCGCTGGACGAGATCGGCACCATCGTGCGCCGGAGGTTCCGGCTGGCGACCGTCACCGTCGACCATCAGCGCGCCGGGAAACTGGAGAACGACCTCAGGGCGACCGGCCGCGCGGTGCGCGAGGTGGCCTACGCCGAGGCCGTCACCATCGAGATCGGGCTTCCCGAGGCCGACATCGAGGCCTTCCGGGGCTGGCTCGCCGACGCCACGGCCGGCACGGCCACGCTGGAGCTGGGCGGAGAGGCGTACGGAGACGCCTGAGCCGTACGACACCGGATGGCCACCCCTGTGCGCCTGAGCCGCCGGGGGCGGCCGGATGTTCCCGTTACCGCCCGTGATGTCAGACCCCACCGTTACCCTCGAGGATCATGAGATTCCTGCACACCTCGGACTGGCACCTGGGCCGGTCCTTCCACCGGGTCGATCTGCTCGGTGCCCAGGCCGCGTTCGTCGACCACGTGGTGGCGACGGTGCGTGACCGAGGTGTGGACGCGGTCCTGGTGGCGGGCGACGTATACGACCGCGCGGTGCCGCCGCTGGCCGCCGTCGACCTCTTCGACCGGGCGCTGCACCGCCTCGCCGACGTCGGCGTGCCCACCGTGATGATCTCCGGCAACCACGACTCGGCGCGCAGGCTCGGGGTGGGGGCCGGGCTCATCCAGCGGGCCGGAATCCATCTGCGGACCGACCCGGCGGGCTGCGGCACCCCGGTCATGATCGGCGACGTGGCCTGCTACGGGCTGCCCTATCTGGAACCCGCGCTGGTCCGCGACGAACTAGGCGCGCCCAGGGGCGGCCATGAGGCGGTGCTCTCCGCGGCCATGGACCGGGTGCGGGCCGACCTCGCGGAGCGCCCCGAAGGCACCCGCTCCGTCGTCCTGGCGCACGCCTTCGTGGCCGGCGGCGAGCCGAGCGACAGCGAACGCGACATCACCGTCGGGGGAGTGGCCGCCGTGCCCGCCGGGGTCTTCGACGGCGTGGACTACGTGGCCCTGGGCCACCTCCACGGCAGCCAGGTCATCACCGAACGGGTCCGCTACTCGGGCTCCCCGCTCGCCTACTCCTTCTCGGAGGCCGACCACCGCAAGTCCATGTGGCTGGTGGACCTCGCGGCCGACGGGGCCGTGGAGGCCGAGCGGATCGACTGCCCGGTGCCGCGACCCCTCGCCCGCATCCGGGGCCGGCTCGACGAGCTCCTCGACGACCCGGCCCTGACCCGGCACGAACAGGCCTGGGTGGAGGCCACGTTGACCGACGCCGTGCGCCCGGCCGACGCGATGACGAGGATCGCCACCCGCTTCCCCGGCACCCTGAGCCTCGCCTTCGACCCCGAGGGAGCCGACGGCGAGCCGCACGCCTCGTACGCGCAGCGCCTCAGCGGACGCAGCGACCAGCAGATCGCGGAGGACTTCGTGGCGCACGTACGCGGTGGCAGCGGCCCCGACGACCACGAACGGACGGTCCTGCAAGGGGCGTTCGACGCCGTGCGGGTGGACGACGGGGTGCGCGAGGTGGCCCGGTGAGGCTGCACCACATGCGGGTCACCGCCTTCGGCCCCTTCGCGGGCAGCCAGGAGGTCGACTTCGACGCGCTGTCCGCCGCGGGCCTGTTCCTGCTGCACGGCCCCACCGGCGCCGGCAAGACCTCGGTCCTCGACGCGGTCTGTTTCGCCCTGTACGGAGCGGTCCCCGGCGCCCGGCAGAGTCCCGCCACCCCCCTGCGCAGCGACCACGCCGCGCCGGACGTCTTCACCGAGGTCCTGCTCGAACTGACCGTCTCCGGACGGCGGTTGGAGGTCACCCGCCGTCCGCAGCAGGAACGGCCCAAGAAGCGGGGCAGCGGCTTCACCACCGAAAAGGCGCAGACCTGGCTGCGGGAGTACGACCCGGCGACCGGAGCCTGGCGGGCACTGAGCCGTTCGCACCAGGAGATCGGCGAGGAGCTCGGTCAGCTCATCGGGATGAGCCGGGAGCAGTTCTGCCAGGTGGTGCTGCTGCCGCAGGGGGAGTTCGCCAAGTTCCTGCGGTCCGACGCCGAAGCGCGCGGAAAGCTGCTCGGCAGGCTCTTCGACACCCGCCGGTTCGCGGCCGTCGAGGACCGGCTCGCCGAGCTGCGCAAGACCGCCGAGCGCCAGGTCAAGGACGGCGACGAACGATTGCTGGCCCTCGCCCAGCGGATGGCGCAGGCCGCCGGCGACACCGCGGACGCTCGCGCGTGGCCGCTGCCCGACGCACGGCCCGGCGACCCGGGCCTCGCTTCGGCCGTCCTGCAATGGGCGGCCGTCGCGCGCTGCGGGGCACGCGAACGCCTCGACATCGCCTCGGCCGCCGTGGCCACCGCCGAGAGCAGGCAGGCCGCCGCCCGCCGCACCGCCGAAGAGACCCGACGGCTGGCCGCACTCCAGGAGCGGTACGCCCAAGCCCGTTCCCGAGCCGATGAGTTGGCGGCCCGCCGCCCCGAGCTGGACGAGCTGAAGGACCGCCTGGAGACGGCCCGCAAGGCCGAACGGGTCTCGCCCGCCCTCGAATGGCAGGAACAGGCCCAGCGCGCCCACCGCGCGGCGACCGCCGAGCGGGACCGGTCCCGCGCCCGGCTGCACCCGGACCTCGCCGACGCCGGAGCGGAGCAACTGGCCGCCCTGGAACGGCGGATGCGCCAGGACCTCGGCGCCCTGGAGTCCGCCCGCCGGGCCGAGCGCCGCAGCGCCGAGATCGACGAGGAGCGTAACCGCCTCGACCGGCAGGCCCGCGCCGACGAGGACGTTCTCACCGACACCACGGCATGGCTCGCGGGCTGGGAGAGCGTCCGGCTCGGCCACCAGAACAGGATCGACGCCGCCCATGAGGCGGCGGCCCGCGCGGAACAGCTCGCCGGACAGCTCGAACCGGCCACCCGGCGCCTCGCCGCCGCCCGTGAACGCGACGCGCTCCAGGCCCGCTCGGCCGAGGCGACCCGAGCCCACGACGCCTCCCGCGAAGCCGCCAACACGGCGCACGAGCACTGGCTGACCCTGCGCGAGGAGCGGCTGCGCGGCATCGCGGCCGAGCTGGCCGCGCGGCTCCAGGAGGGCGAACCCTGCGCGGTGTGCGGCTCGGCCGAGCACCCGGCGCCCGCCCGCCCCGGCACCGGCCAGGTCGACCGCGCCGCCGAGGACGCCGCCCACCAGGCGTACCGCCGGGCGGACCGGATCCGCGCCGAGGCGGAGGCCGCCCTGTCCCGGGTACGCGAGGAGCTCGCGGGCGCCCGGGCCGCCGCGGGCGAGGCCGATGTCGCCGAACTGGCCGACGAGGCGGCGGAGTTGCAGCGAGAGCACCGCGCGGCGCGGGACGCGGCGGCCGGGCTGCACGAGGCCCGGCTCGCCCTCGCCTCGGCCGAGCGGGAGCACGGGCAACGCCTCGCCGCCCAGCGCACGGCCCAGGAGAACACCGCGGCCCGCACCGCGAGCCGTGAAGCCCTTGAGCGTGAACAGGCCGCGCTGGAAAGGGAGTTGAGCCAGGCCCGGGCCGGGGCGTCCAGCGTCGCGGAACAGGCCGGGCTGCTCGAACGCCGCGCCGCCATCCTCGCCGAGGCGGTGGAGGCGGTCCGCGCCGTCGAGGACAGCGCCGAGCGGCTCAAGGAGGCCGACGGACGGCTCTCGGAGGCCGCGTTCCGGGCCGGCTTCGACACCCCGGCCGCGGCGGCGGCAGCCCTGGTCGACGAGCGCGGCCAGCGGGACATCCAGCACCGGCTCGACGCCTGGCAGCAGGAGCGGGCCGCGGTGACCGCGTGCCTGGCCGAGCCGGAGACGGCCGCGGCCGGCCGTGCCGCGCCGGCCCGCACGGCGGAGGCGGACGCCGAGTCCGCGGCAGCCGAACGCGCCCTGCGCGACGCCGCGTCGGCCCTCGCCGCCGCCCGGGCCCGCTGTGCGGAACTGGGCACCCTGAGTGATGCGGCCGCCGAGGAGACCCGCGGGATCGGCCCGCTGCGCGAGGAGTACGAGCGGGTGGCCCGCCTGGCGGGGCTCACCGCGGGGACCTCCGCCGACAACGAGCGCAAGATGCGCCTGGAGTCCTACGTCCTGGCCGCCCGCCTCGAACAGGTCGCGGCCGCCGCCACGGCCCGCCTCCGGCGCATGTCGGGCGGGCGGTACACCCTGGTCCACTCCGACGCCAGGGGAGGCCGCGGCCGTTCGGGCCTCGGGCTGCATGTGGTGGACGCCTGGACGGGCCGCGAGAGGGACACCGCGACCCTGTCCGGGGGAGAGACCTTCTTCGCCTCCCTCGCCCTGGCACTCGGGCTGGCCGACGTCGTCACGGACGAGGCGGGCGGGGCGCGCCTGGACACCCTGTTCATCGACGAGGGCTTCGGCAGCCTCGACGACCAGACCCTGGACGAGGTCCTGGACGTACTGGACTCCCTGCGGGAGCGGGACCGCAGCGTAGGAATCGTCAGCCACGTGGGCGACCTGCGCCGCCGGATCCCGACGCAACTGGAAGTGGTGAAGGATCGCGCGGGGTCGACGGTACGGCTCCAGGGCGTCGGGGCCGAGGGCTGAGAGGAGCAGCCGGGGCCGGGCGGAGCGCTCCCGGGGGCTCCTGCCTGCGGTGACCGTCTCCACGACAGGAATCGAGATCCGGCTGTCACTGAGCAGGGTGGTATGTCCGCCGGCGCGGTCGCAGACTGGAGATGGAAGCGGACAATGGGGATAGCGCCGACATGACACTCAGGCGGCGCACTCGCTTCCCGCTGACGCGTCCGAGGAGCAGACATGCGTCGACAGAAGGTCAAGGCGGCAGTCTTCATCGGCGCAGTCGCGGCCCTGGCCGCAGCCCTCGGGCCAGCCGCCGCCGAGGGCCAACCCGGAGGGTCCGACACCGTCGTCGTCGACTGCTCCGGTCGCCCTCAGGTCCGGCCCAGCAGCTATTTGATCGCCTGCGGTGACGGCAACAACGGCCTCGTCTCCCTGCACTGGACGCAGTGGGGCCCGGCATCGGCCGCAGCCCGGGGCTTGGACCGGGTGAACGACTGCGTCCCGTACTGTGCCGCCGGCCGCTTCCACTCGTACCCGGTAACAGTCCGCCTCGACACCGTCCGCCCCAGACCAGGCCAACAAGGCCGGCCGCACTACACCGTCCTGCACGTGCACTACATGGCCGATACCCCGGCCCAGACGCCTCGTGACGCGGAGTACCCGATCTTGGAAGGCCGATAGGGAGTGCGCGGCTGGGGATGGTAGGTGGTGGCGGGGGTGAGGGCGATGACGTCCTTGGATACGACCCGTGGCACCTGATGGTGTACGGGGGCCCGAAGCGTAGGAATCGTCAGCCACATGGTCGACCTGCGGCGCCGCATCCCGGCGCAGCCCCCCCGGCAACCCCGCCAGGGGCGCGGGGAACTGCGCGATCGGCCCCGCACGGCCCGCACCCGACCGCACTCCACTCACCCCCCCCGGAGGGAATCCGCGGGGACGGGCCGGGCGCCTCACCGGGGTCTGGGGCGAAGCCCCAGGACAGGCCTCGGGGTAGGCTCGCCTCAGAGACCGATCGCCCGCCGCGGCAGCGGCGACGAATACACCACGCTCGTCGTCACCGCCCCCAACGCCCCGATCTTCCCCGAGATCTCCTCAAGATGGCTCATCGACCGCGCCCCCACCTTGATCACGAAGCAGTCGTCCCCCGTCACATGGTGCGCCTCCATGATCTCGGGAGTCGCCTCCACCAGATCGTGGAACGGCTTGTAGTTGCCGTTCGGATAGCGAAGCCGCACAAAGGCGAGGATCGGCCGGCCGAGACGTTCCTGGTCGACGACGGCCGTGTAGCCCGCGATCACCCCGGCCTCTTCGAGGCGGCGTACCCGCTCGGTCACGGCGCTCGCCGACATCGAGACGGCCCGGGCCAGCTCGGCGAAGGTCGCCCGCCCCTGCCGCTGGAGGGCTTCCAATATGCGCCAGTCGGTGGCGTCCGGGGAATACGCGTTCATCGCCCCAGACAACCGTGGAATCCCCGGCGAATCAAGGGGCGTTCCGGGGATCGGACCTTCCCGGAGTTGATCATCGACGGATAATTTTTCAGCCATGACAACACAGCTCACCGCCCCCGCCAACCCGGTCCTGCGCGTGGCCCCGGCCGCCCCAGACGACGCCGCCGCCTACTTCCGCGCCAGTCTGGTCTTCCACGCGGACGTCTCCGACGTGGCCTCGGTCCTGGCCGCCGGAGGCGACCCGGGCTTCGTGGTGCTGGACTCCCGCTCCACCGCGTCCTGGGACCAGGGCCATGTGCCCGGCGCCGTCCATCTGCCGACCGCGCAGATCGCCGAACAGGCCGAGACGCTCCTGGACAAGTCGGTCCCCGTCATTACGTACTGCTGGGGCCCGGGATGCAACGGCGGCACCCGCGCGGCGCTCGCGCTGGCCGAACTCGGCTTCCAGGTCAAGGAGATGCTGGGCGGCTTCGAGTACTGGGTGCGCGAGGGCTTCGCGTTCGAGACGTGGGAGGGCGAGGAGCGGCGCGACGCCGACCCGCTGACCGCGCCGGTCGGCGCGGACGACTGCGGCTGCTGAGGAACGGGACGGGGACGGCCCCGGGAAGGGACCGCCCCCGCGCGAACCTCAGAGCCTCACGGGCTTGAGCCTCACGCGCTCACAACCGCACGCGCTCACAACCGCACGCGCTCACAACCGCACGCGCTCAGAACCTCCCGACCCGGGACCGCACGACCCCGGAACCGCACAACCCTCAGAGCTTGGAGAGCTCGTCGACCAGGTCGTCGAGGCCGAGCGAACCCTGAGAGAGGGCCGCCATGTGCCAGGCCTTCGGGTCGAAGGCGTCGCCGTGGCGGGCCCGGGCGTTCTCCCGCCCGAGCAGCCAGGCACGCTCGCCCAGCTTGTAACCGATCGCCTGCCCCGGCATCGACAGATAGCGGATGAGCTCGCTCTGCACGAAGTCCGCCGGACGGCTGCTGTGGCCGCTGAAGAACTCATGGGCCAGCTCCGGCGTCCAGCGCTCGCCCGGGTGGAACGGCGAGTCGGCCGGGATCTCCAGCTCCAGGTGCATGCCGATGTCGATGATCACGCGACAGGCGCGCATCATCTGCGCGTCCAGGTAGCCGAGCCGGCGCTCCGGGTCGGTGAGGAAGCCCAGCTCGTCCATCAGGCGTTCCGCGTACAGCGCCCAGCCCTCGGCGTTGGCGCTGACGTGGCCGACGGTCGCCTGGTAGCGCGAGAGCTGGTCGGCGACGTGCACCCACTGCGCGATCTGGAGGTGATGGCCGGGCACGCCCTCGTGGTACCAGGTCGACACCAGGTCGTATACGGGGAAGCGGGTCTCGCCCATGGTGGGTAGCCAGGTGCGGCCGGGGCGGGAGAAGTCCTCGGAGGGGCCCGTGTAGTACGGGGCCGCGGCGCCGCCGGGCGGCGCGATGCGGGACTCCACCTTCCGTACCCGCTCGGCGAGTTCGAAGTGGGTGCCGTCGAGCGCCTCGATGGCCTCGTCCATCAGAGCCTGCAACCAGTCGCGCACCTCGTCGACGCCCTCGATGTGCGTGCCGTGCTCGTCGAGGTGGGCCAGCGCCTCCCAGGGCTCGGCGCCGGGGAGGATCTTGGCGGCCTCGGTCTTCATCTCGCCGAGCAGCCGGTGGTACTCGGACCAGCCGTAGGCGTACGCCTCGTCGAGGTCGAGCGCGGTGCCGTTGTAGTACTGCGACCAGCGCTGGTACCGCTCGCGTCCCACGGTGTCGGGGGCGCCCTCGATGGCCGGCGCGTATACGTCGCGCAGCCAGTCGCGCAGGGCGGTGAGAGCGGCGGAGGCGCCGGCCGCCGCGGTGTCGAGCTCGTCGCGCAGCGCGTCCGGGCCGGGTGCGGCGAGGCCCTCGAAGAAGCCGGTCTCCACCCATTCGCCGAGCTGCCCGATGACGGTTTCCGTGGCGCGCGGGCCGCCGAACAGCTTGCGTTCCAGGCCCAGTTCGAGCGAGGCGCGGTAGCCCTCGATGGCGTCGGGCACCGCGCGCAGCCGGGAGGCCAGCGCGCGCCAGTCCTCCTCGGTCTCCGTGGGCGACATGGTGAACGCCATCCGGACGCTGTGGACCGGCGAGTGCAGATTGCTGACCGTGCGCAGGCCCTCGTCCGCCTCGTGCACGCCGAGTTCGGAGGTCAGCCGCTCGCGCAGCAGTCGGCCGCAGCGCCGTTCGGCGTCGCTGTCGGCGCCGGGCAGGCGCTCGGCCTCGTCGAGGCGGGCGAGCGTGGTGCGTGCCAGGTCGGCCACGGCCGACTGTCCTGCGGGGGAGAAGTCCGGCAGGAGGGCGTGACTGGCCCTGACGCCCAGATAGCTTCCGGTGATCGGGTCGAGTTCGATGAGTGCGTCGACATAGGCGTCGGCGACCTGGCGGGGCAGCGCGCTGCTGGAAGTGACTGACATGCGGACATCCTCTCCGAGTGAGGGCTCCGCGTCACCACCCAGCTTGCCGAGCCACCTGACCGGGACGCCCGGCCGTTCGTACGACGACGCGCGGCCGGCCGCGATCGGCCGCGCATCCGCACTCCCTCAACGGCTCAGCCGCGCCCGAAGTGCCCGCGCCGCACGGCGTAGTTGGTGGGGGCCGCGGTGTCCAGGCGGGCGGTGACCACCAGGGTGCCCTCCTCGATCTGGTAGTCCAGGGGCAGTCCGAGCCCGCGCATGGCCGCGACCATGCCGGTGTTGGAGGCCTGGGTGACGGCGTACACGCTGTCGCAGCGGGCCTCGACGGCGAGGTCGACCAGGCGGCGCAACAGTTCGGAGCCGATGCCCCGGCGCTGCCAGGAGTCCTCGACGAGCAGGGCGACCTCCGTCTCGTCGCCGTCCCACAGGAGGTGGCCGAGCGCGACCAGGCGTCCCGAGGCGGTCTGCACCGCGAGGGTGCGGCCGTAGCGCGGACTGAGGAGGTGCCCGAGATAGCGGTCCGCGTCGGCGACCGGGCCGTGGTAGCGCAGTGCCAGCGTACGGTCGGAGCAGCGCTCGTGCATGGCCTTGGCGGCCTCGATGTCGCCCGGGGCGGCACGCCGTACGGTGATCTCGTTGCCCTCGGGCAGCGTCAGGACGTCCTCGCCGCGCGGGACGCGGGGGCCGAGCCGGGCGTCCAGCTCGACCAGCGCGCGGGCCCGCGCGAACTCGGTCGGGGTGAACGGGAGATGGGGCCGCTCGATGGTGATCGCCCCGCCGTTGGGGTCGCGCAGCCGCATCGTGGTCGACTCCAGTACGCCCTCCACCGGCGCGGTTTCACCCGTGGGGCGGCCGGTCAGGGAGACCGCGGGCAGCGAGTGGATCGTGCAGCGGCCGAGCAACTGGCGCAGCGCGAGCGGGAGTTCGGCGGCGTCGAGAGCGGTGCGGGTGGCGAGGCCGAGCACCCGGGTCGGCGCGTCCACCAGATCGTGGGCGTCGGCCCGCTCCGTCCAGGTGTCGCTGCCGCCGGCCGCCGCGACGGCCCGGGACAGTTCGTTGGCGGACAGTTCCGCCGGGGCGCGCAGCAGGAACTCGTCCACCGTGCCCTCGGCGAGCGGGTGCGTCTGGAGGGTGAGGATGTCCACACGGTGCCCGGCCAGCGCGACGCACAGCGCGGCGAGGCTGCCCGGCTCGTCCCGCACGGTCGTCCGCATCCGCCAGAGCGCCGTCTCGCGGGGAACGTCCTCGCCCTGCGGGCCGGTGGCGCTCGCCGGGTCGAGGCTCTCGCCCGTATCGACGGTGTCCGCGGGCGGAGGCGCATGGCTGTGGCGGCGTGCCCACCAGGTGTGGAACGCCGCCGTGGCGACCAGCGCCACCGCGGAGGCGATCAGCAGGACCGGCCCGTCGGGGCCGTGGGCGACCAGGTTCGCGAGCCCGTCGGCGACGGCCACGGCCGTGAACAGCGCGGCGAGTTCGACCAGGTCACGCCGCCAGTGGTGCCGGCGGCGGGCGCGCGGGTGGGAGATCCGTACTTGGGCGTCAGTCATGGCACCACTGTGACGCAGCGGTGTTGCGTGATCACGAACGCTTTGTGACTGACGGGTTAAGTGTGCTTCTGATGGCCTTTTGGTCGTTTTCTGTTGAACGTGTCCTGGAGTGATCGCCTCCGACTCCAGGCTCGCCACCCCGGCGGCGGGCCAGAAGAACCCGAAGTCGGTCTCGGATCAGACGAGTTGGATCGCCGACCGGGGCGACGGTCCGCCCACGGTACGGCTGCCGTCCAGGATGACGCGGGTCACCAGGGCGGGATCGTCGTTCATGGGCACATGGCCGCAGTCCGGGAGGCGGACGAGCCGGGCACCCGGAACGGCGAGTTTGGCGCGCACTCCCTGGCGACGCAGCAGCAGCCGGTCCTTGCTGCCCCACGCTATGGTCACCGGCACGCCGGGCACGTCATGCGTGAACAGGACGTCCTGCCCGGCGGCCAGGGTCTGCTCGAAGCCGGGCGCGGTGCGCAGCGCGACCGTCTCGGCCACGACGGCCTCGGGGGAGCGCCGGCTGGGCCGGGCGTAGATCGTGCTGGTCAGCGCGGTACGCCCGAGGGCCGTGCGGGCCATCCGCTCGATGAGGGGGAGCGGAAGCGCCTTCGCCGTCCGGCGCATCGTCTTGAGGACGGTGAACGCGTACTGCCGCTCGGCGGGGGTCCAGAAACCCGCGGGGGAGAGCACCGTCACGGAGCGGACGAGCTTCTCGCGCCCCAGCTCCAGGGCGAGCAGGCCACCCAGCGAATTGCCCGCGACGTGCGGTCGCTCGATGCCGAGCGCCTCACAGAGCGCGCCGAGGACCGGAACCACGGTGGACAGGCCGTAGGAGACGCCGTCCGGCAGGCCGGGCGAGGCGCCGAAGCCCGGCAGATCGATCGCGATCACATCGCGGTCGGCG
The DNA here is from genome assembly GCF_025399895.1 of Streptomyces sp. ASQP_92. Taxonomy (GTDB): domain Bacteria; phylum Actinomycetota; class Actinomycetes; order Streptomycetales; family Streptomycetaceae; genus Streptomyces. Next base: position 90,452 of record NZ_JAODUA010000002.1, read on the forward strand.
GCGAGCAGATCGAAGACCGGGTCCCAGGCCTGAAGGTGATGGCCTATGCCATGGAGCAGCAGGAGCGGCTCACCCGTCCCTCGCCGTCGATAGGTCACCGAGGTGACGCGGCTCCCCAGGGGAGTGTCGATCGTGAACGAGACCTCTTCGGTCATGGGGCTGCTCCCTGATCCGGGGACCACGCTTAGACATCTTGTCAGCAACAACTACCGCCCAGTAGCCCGGAGTTCAAGAGGCATACCGGACAGGGGAGCGGCCGGCCGTCCATTCCCGGGGTGAGGCGAGGTGAGGCGGGGTGAGGCGGGGCGGTGCGGGGAGAGGTGAGGCGGTGCGGGGCGGCGCGAGGTGAGGCCCGAGCCGCGACGCCGACCGCGGGAGTCCCCTCCGCCCGTGGCCGGCCCAGTGGTGCGAACGCCGCGTGAACGCTGTGCGGAAACCCTCGTGTGCGCTCCGTAACGGACCGACCATTGGTCTTGACCAAGGGGGTGGGCCGCCCTATGGTCGCAGAGTTAGTGCAGGAACCTTTAATAAACAAGGGCACGGAAAGCCGCCGCGGACACGGCGATTGCGGAGGATCAGGGTGGGGACCACGCAGCTGGAATCGGTGCCGGAACCGAAGTACTGGCACCTCAAGACGGTACTCAGCGAGGCGCTCGACTCGGACTTCGCGGTGGGCGAGATCCTGCCCAACGAGCGTGATCTCGCGGCCCGGTTCGGCGTCGCACGGGCCACGCTCCGCCAGGCACTGGAACAGCTCGAACTCGAAGGCCGGCTCCAGCGCCGCCGCGGCGTGGGCACCACGGTCGCCCCGCCGCGCACGGCCGTGTCGGTCTCCACCGCCCGCCACGACTGGCCCGGCGCCCCCGGTGACGACTGGGAGACCGCCGACGCCACCGCCGCCGTGCCGCCCCTGGCCGTACGCCGCATGTTCGAGGGGGACGCCGCCGACGAGACGCACGTCGTGCGCCGCACCCGCCTCGCCCATGGCCAGGCCGTCGCCGCCGAGCTCCTCTATGTACCGGCCGGCTCGGTGCCCGAACTGTCCGCGATCGACGTGCCCTCGGGGCCGGCCCGCGGCCGCGCCGTGCTGCGCGAACTGCAGCGCCTGGATCTTGAAGGCCAGGACCGCGCGGTCGAACTGGGCTCCGCCCGCGCCGACGACGCCAAGGAACTGGACCGGCTGCCCGGTGCCCCCGTCCTCGTCGTGACCACCCGCTACTTCAGCGAGGGCCGTACCGCGGCGGTCTCTGTCGCCACCTACCGCGCGGACACCTGCCGGCTGACGTTCGGCGACTCCGGCGACGTCGAGATCAGCCACCCCGGCCAGCAGCGCCAAGCTTCCTGAACCACCCCACGGCCACGGCGTGGCGCCCCGTTATGGGCGCCCCGCGGTGGCCCGGCGTGGCGATCTCCGGCGCGGCGCAGGCTCAGCGCCGCGCCGTCACCGTTCCCTCGACGGCGAAGAGCTCCTCCTCGACATGGTCGAGGGCGAGACGCAGCGCGCCCGTCGCCACCACCGCCTCACCCAGCATGGAGAGCACCACGCGGGGCGGCCGCAGGCAGTAGCGGGCCAACTCCCTGCGCAGCGGCTCCAGTACGCCGTCGATGCCGGCCGCCCAGCCACCCACGACGACCAGCTCGGGGTCGAGGGCGAGCACCAGCGCGGCCACGTCGTGCACCAGGCGCTGAAGGAACCGTTCGACCGCCGCCTGCGCCCGCTCGTCTCCCTGCCGGGCCAGCGCGAACACATCCGCGACGGCCTGCTCGTCCAGCGGGTGCAGAGGCTCGCCCGTCGTCGAGAGCAGCTTCTCCGGCGTGACGTCGCGGCCGAGCAGATGCAGCGCGCCGATCTCGCCCGCCGCGCCGCCGAAGCCGCGGTGCAACCTGCCGCCGATCAGCGATCCGGCCCCCGGACTCAGCCCCGCCATGACGAAGACCACGTCGTCGGAGTCGACCGCCGCACCCTTCCAGTGCTCGGCCACGGCCGCCGCGTTGGCGTCGTTCTCGACCAGGACCGGGCAGCGGAAGGAACGCCTCAGCCGCTCGCCCAGCGGCAGACCCGTCCACTCGGGCAACGCGGTACCCAGCCGCACGGTGCCGTCGGCCTCCACGATGCCGGGGCTGCCGACGCCGACCGCGCGCAACGAACTACGGGCCACCCCGGCCCGGCGCAGCACATCCGCGACGGTCATCCGGACCCGTTCGAGGCGCTCGTCGGCCGAGGCGGTCTCGGGCACCTCACGTGATCCCGCGCCGAAGATCCGGCCGTCCAGACCCGACAACAGCGCGGCCACCCGGTGCGGACCGATCTCGATGCCCAGCAGATGGCCCGCCTCGGCACGGAACCGGAAGCGCCGCGCGGGCCGGCCCTGGCGGCGCGCCTCGCCCTCCTCGGGGGCGGACTCGACGACGAGCCCCGCCTCCATCAGCCCGTCGACCACACCCTCGACCGTCGGCCGGGACAGACCGGTGATCCGGGTCAGATCCGTCAGCGTCGGGGATTCCGCGCCCCGCAGGGCGTGCAGCACCACCGCGGAATTGATCCTCCGCAGCAGAGAGGGATCCCCGCCGGTCAGCCGCCCCAACGTGTGTCCTCCCAGCTCGTGCGCGTGTCTGCCGGATCGTACTCGCTGGTCAGGTGTACGGCGAGCGGCGGCCGGTAACGGAGGCGCATCAGCTCGGGGCCACGAATCCGGACTCGTACGCGGCGATGACCGCCTGGGTGCGGTCCCGCGCCCCCAACTTCGCCAGCACCGCGCTGACATGCGTCTTCACGGTCTCGGTGCCGACGATCAGCTTCGCGGCGATCTCGGCGTTGGAAAGCCCGCGCGCCATCAACCGCAGCACCGCGGCCTCCCGGTCGGTGAGCGCCGCCTCGGCCAGTGCCGTACGCGCCGAGCCGTTGCCGTACTCGGCGGCCAGGGCGCGCACCGCGGCCGGAAACAGCAGCGAGTCGCCCTCCGCGACCAGCCGGACCGCGTTCACGATCTCGGCGGGCCGGGCCCGCTTGAGCAGAAAACCGTCCGCCCCGGCCCGCAGCGCCTCGTACACGTACTCATCGTTCTCGAAGGTCGTCACGACGAGGATCTTCGGTGGATCGTCGACCGTGCGCAGCACCGCCCGGGTCGCCTCTATGCCGTCCAGGAGCGGCATCCGCACATCCATCGCGACGACGTCCGGGCGCAGTTGCCGCACCAGGGGGATCACGGCCGCGCCATCGGCCGCCTCGCCCACCACCTCGATGTCGGGTTGCGCCTCGAGCACGGCCCGCAGACCCGCGCGGACCAGGGGTTCGTCGTCGACCAGAAGTACGGTTACCGGCATCGGACCAGCGTAGTGGCAGTCCTCGCACAGACCGGCCGGCCTGTGGACAACGTCGGTGCCAGGACCCCTCCTGCCGGAGGCTGGGCGGCTGGGGCGGGGGCAGGGGCCGAGCCATATGCCCCCGTCCGCACCCCGGCCGCCACCCCAACTCCCCGTCAGATCAGGGAGTCCAGCGGCAGCCGCACCCGCACCCGCCACTCACCCTCGTGCGCCCCCGTGTCCGCCTCCCCTCCGAGCAGCGCGGCCCGCTCCCGCATCCCGCGCAGACCGCTTCCGCCCTTTGCGCCGGGTGCCGCGCCGCCCGTCAGCGGATTGGTCACGTCCATCTCAAGTCGCCCGCCCAGCACGGCCATCCGGATCCGCACGGGCACGGGCCCCGAGTGCCGCAGCACATTGGTGAGGGCCTCCTGAAGGATGCGGTATCCCTCCCGGGAGACGGGCCCCGGCACCTGTTCCAGGGGTCCGGAGAACTCCGCGTCGACTTCGGCGCCCGAGCCCCGGGCCGACTCGATGAGCCGGTCGGCCTCCAGCAGCGTGGGCCGCTGGCTGGCCGGGAGCCCCGTCTCACGCAGCACGAGCAGCACCCGCTCAAGATCCTCCAGAGCCGCCCGGCCGGTCTCCTCGATCGCGATGAGCGCCCGGTCGGTGAACGCGGGATCCCCGGCGGCGCGGGCCGCACCCGCCTGCACGACGGCGACGGTGAGCGCGTGGCCGATGGAATCGTGGATCTCGCGGGCGATGCGGTTGCGCTCGAGAAGCAACTCGGTCCGCTCCTCCAGAGCGGTGAGCCGCTCGGTGGCCGAGGGTCCGAGCAACGTGCGCGCGAGGAAGGTGATGAGGTCGCCTGCCAGCACCAGGCAGACCGCCATGACCATGAGCGGAACCACCGCGAGCGGTATCAGCCACCACCGCGAGGGCGGGCACGCGTCCAGCCAGCTGAAGACGGTCGGCGGGTTGCCGAGCCCGCGTGCGACCAGGTCCACGGAGAGCGACGGGGCCCATACGGTGCACGCCACCACCACCCCGGACAGCACGAGCCGGGCCTCCAGCCACAGCACGGTCCGCCAACGGTCGCGCCATGTGGCGGACGGCGCCACGGCGATGGACGCGTCGGGTCTCCCACGCTCGCCGGGGGTCAGGAGGAGCTGAGCCTGTATGCCCTCTTCGAGCCGCACCGCGGGGATCAGCCCGAGCGGCACGACGACCAGCGCGAGCACCCACATGTGGTCCATGTCGATGAAGAGCCAAATGGCCACGAACGCGACGGGGATGAGCAGATGCAGCCATCGTGTGTAGGTGACCGGGCGGGCCAGCAGGCGAAGAATGCGGTGCATCGGCCCATCGTCGCAGCGCGCGGATCCGTTGGGCTCCCCCGCGCGGGGGAGAAGCTCCCCTCGGCCGGGGGAGGCGTCCGACCTGCGTGGACGGCCAGGCTTGGGGGCATGACACGGATCGACGTCCAAGAGCTTCGCAAGGAATATGGCCGCACGCGAGCGGTGGACGGGCTGACCTTCACGGTCGAGCCCGGCCGGGTGACCGGCTTCCTCGGCCCCAACGGTGCGGGCAAGTCCACCACCCTGCGCATCATGCTCGGCCTCGACCGGCCGACGTCCGGCAGCGCGCTGATAGGCGGCCGCGCGTACGGGGATCTGGTGGAGCCGTTGCGCGAAGTGGGCGCGCTGCTCGACGCCCAGGCCGCACACGGCTCCCGCACCGCCCGCGCCCATCTGCTGGCCCTCGCGGTCAGCAACCGTATACCGCGGCGCCGAGTGGAGGAGGTCCTGGAGGAAGCCGGGCTCGCGGCGGTGGCGAACCGCCGGATCAAGACGTTCTCCCTCGGCATGCGCCAGCGGCTCGGCATCGCGGCCGCCCTCCTGGGCGATCCCGCGGTGGTGATCCTGGACGAGCCGTCCAACGGGCTCGACCCCGAAGGCATCATCTGGACAAGGGAGTTGATGCGCGCCCTGGCCCGGGACGGCAGAACGGTGCTCGTCTCCAGCCACCTCATGAACGAGACCGCGTCGTTCGCCGATCATCTCGTCGTCCTCGGCCGCGGCCGGCTCCTCGCCGACACCCCGATGCGTGACTTCATCGACTCCCGCATCCGCCCCAGGGTCCGGCTCCGCACCACTGACGACGCCCGGCTGCGGACCGTCCTGCGGGGCAAGGGATTCGACCCCGTGCGAGAGGAGGGCGGCGTGTGGACGGTGGAGGGCGCGAGCATCGACGACATCGGCCGCATCGCCGCCCATGAAGGCATACCGATTCTGGAACTCGCGCAACAGCAGGCCACGTTGGAGCAGGCCTATCTCGATCTGACGGCCGGCGAGGCGGAATACACGTCCACCGGCGCATCCCTCGACCAGGAGGCCTGAACCATGACGTTTCCCGCGGCGCTGCACACCGAGTGGATAAAGATCCGTTCGCTGCGCTCCCTGACGGGCTCCCTCCTGACCGTTCCCCTGGCGACGGCGGGCCTCTCCCTCCTCGCCTGCGGCGCGCTCGGTCGCCCGGCGCCCGGCAGCACGGACTTCGACCCGGTGCTGTTCTCCTACTACGGCCTGAACTTCGGGCAGTTGGCCGCCATCATCCTCGGCGTCATCGCGATGGCGGGGGAGTACAAGAACGACGGCATCCGGATATCGCTGGCGGCCGTGCCGAACAGAACCCTCTTCTACGGCGCCAAACTCGCCGCGGTGGGCGGCTGTGTGCTCGCCGCGGGCCTGGTGGCCAGCCTGATCAGCTTCCTGGGGGGCCAGGCGCTGATGGACCCGGGGTTCGGCATAGGCATCGCTGACCGGGGCGCGCTGCGCGCGATCATCGGCTGCGCCCTCTACCTGTCCCTGATCAGCCTGCTCGCGGCGGGCACGGCCGCGCTGCTGCGCAGTGTCACCGGCGCGCTCAGCGTCCTTGTGCCGCTGTTCCTGATCGTCCCGTTCGTGGTGGGAGACATGGCCCAGGGCGGCGGCGCCGCCGATTTCCTGCCCGACCGCGCCGGCCAACAGGTCCTTCTCCAGCACCCGGTGGGGGCGCTGGGGCCGTGGAGCGGGCTGGCCGTCCTGGCGGGATGGACAGCGCTCGCGGTGGCGGCCGGCTGGTGGTCGCTGCGGCGGCGGGACGCCTGACCGAATGGCGTCGGAGCCGAGCCTGACGACGCGCCAATTGTCAGTGCCGGGCGGTTTACTGACGACATGACCACCGCCCTGTATCTCCAGCACATCGACTGGTTGCGCTCCCGGGAGTTCCCCGGCGAGCGCAGCCGAAGCGGCTCGGATGTGAGCGGGCCGGGATACCACTGCTCATGCCTGAGCGCCGACGAGGAGGAGTGGGAGGACCTGACGGAACGCCTCGAAAAACGTGCCCAATGCGTCGCGGACCACGACGCGTTGGTGGCCGAGCTCACGCGACGCTGGGAGGAGCCGCAGTGGATCAGCCTCTGGAGTGCCCAGGCCCGGCTGGTCGCGGGCGAGGAGATACCGGAGCCGTGGGCGGAGTTCGCCGTCGGGTTCGACTTCCTGCACCTGTGGCGGGTCGACGGCCGCTGGATCGCGCTGGGCCTGGACCTGGAGGCGGAGGGACCGGGCTGGGACCTGAGCGTCACGGTGACGGAGATAGACCCTCCGTAGGAACAGGTTGGCGGTCGCTCCCTCGGAAGCGGCCACGGCGCCCGTCAGCGGTGTCAGTCGGAGGGGGAGCCCTGCGCGGCGAGGCGCAGCCGGGCGTATTCCTCGGCCATGGTCTGCGCGGTCCAATGGGCGTTGAGACCGCTGGGGTTGGGCAGCGCCCACACCCGGGTCGTGCCGATGGTGCGCTCCTGGGGCCCGATCCGGGCCTTGCGGTCATCGAAGGCCGTGCGGTACGCGGTCACTCCGACCACGGCCAGCCAGGTGGGCCGAAACCGCTCGACCTTCGCCGCCAGCAGGCGCCCGCCCTCGCGGAACTCCTCGGCGTCGATCTCGTCGGCCCGCGCGGCGGCCCGGGCCACCACATTGGTGATGCCGAGACCGTAGGAGAGAAGCTCGTCCTGCTCGGAGGGCTTCAACTGCCGTGGGGTGAAGCCGGACAGATGCAGTACCGGCCAGAAGCGGTTGCCGGGGCGGGCGAAGTGGTGGCCCGTGGCGCCGGACATCAGGCCGGGGTTGATGCCGCAGAAGAGTACGGACAGGCCGCTCGCGATCACGTCGGGGATGACGGTGTCACGAGCGGCCTGGAGTTCCTGGGGAGTCAGCACGGAAGCAGGATCACAGAATCGAGCCCGGGGCGTAACCGGCTGCCGCGGGGTGCTGCTTGAGGATCTCCTCGATGCGGGAGACAACGGCGGTCACCTGGTCGCCGGCCGCACCGGTGAAGGACAGCTTGTCGGCCATCAGCGCGTCGAGCTGGGAGCGGTCGAGCGGCATGCGCTCGTCGGCGGCCAGCTTGTCGAGCAACTCGTTGCGCTCGGCGCCCTGTTCGCGCATCGCGAGTGCGGAAGCCACCGCGTGCTCCTTGATGACCTCGTGCGCGGCCTCCCGGCCGACCCCGGCGCGGACGGCGGCCATCAGGACCTTGGTCGTCGCCAGGAACGGCAGGTAGCGGTCCAGCTCACGGGCGACCACGGCCGGGAACGCGCCGAACTCGTCGAGGACCGTCAGGAACGTTTCGAGCAGGCCGTCGAAAGCGAAGAACGCGTCGGGCAGCGCGACCCGGCGGACCACCGAGCAGGAGACGTCACCCTCGTTCCACTGGTCGCCCGCCAGCTCACCGGTCATCGAGGCGTAGCCGCGCAGGATCACCATCAGGCCGTTGACGCGCTCGCAGGAGCGGGTGTTCATCTTGTGCGGCATCGCGGACGAGCCGACCTGGCCGGGCTTGAAGCCCTCGGTGACCAGCTCGTGCCCGGCCATCAGCCGGATGGTCTTGGCGACCGAGGACGGGGCGGCGGCCAGCTGCACCAGCGCGGTCACCACGTCGTAGTCGAGAGAGCGGGGGTAGACCTGGCCGACGGAGGTGAAGGCGTGCGCGAAGCCGAGGTGGCCCGCGATGCGCTGCTCCAGGTCGGCGAGCTTCGAGGCGTCGCCGCCCAGCAGGTCCAGCATGTCCTGCGCGGTGCCGACGGGACCCTTGATCCCGCGCAGCGGGTAGCGGGCGAGCAGGTCCTCGAGGCGGCCGTAGGCGACGAGCAGCTCGTCGGCCGCCGTCGCGAAGCGCTTGCCCAGGGTGGTGGCCTGCGCGGCCACGTTGTGCGAGCGACCGGCCATGACCAGCTCGGCGTACTCGCCGGACAGCTTGCCGAGGCGGGCGAGGACCGCCACCGTGCGGTCCCGCATCAGTTCGAGGGAGAGCCGGATCTGGAGCTGCTCGACGTTCTCGGTCAGGTCGCGCGAGGTCATGCCCTTGTGGACCTGCTCGTGCCCGGCGAGGGCGTTGAACTCCTCGATGCGGGCCTTCACATCGTGCCGGGTGACCTTCTCGCGCTCGGCGATGGAGGCGAGGTCGACCTGGTCGATGACGCGCTCGTAGTCGGCCAGCGCTGCCTCGGGCACCTCGATCCCCAGGTCCTTCTGGGCGCGCAGCACGGCAAGCCACAGCTGGCGCTCCAGCTTGACCTTCTGCTCGGGGGACCAGAGGACGGCGAGCTCCGCGGAGGCGTAGCGGCCGGCCAGAACGTTCGGGATGCGAGGCTTCGCAGACACAGCAGTCACGGGTGGAGAGTCTACTGGCGATTTCTGCAGGCCAGCGCCCCACCCCGGTTTGTGCCTTACTACGAGCGGGGCCGCGATCCACGGAGCGCCACGGCGCATGGGCTCATCGTGATGGCCCGTTCACGCGTCGGCGTCCTCGTCCAGCTCGAACCCGAGAGCCTCGGCGGCGGCGAGCGGGGTCGGCTGGGCCCACCGCGAGGACATCGCCTCCCGCGAGGACAGCGAGCGCGGTTCCGCGCGGTCCAGATAGAGCACGCCGTCGAGGTGGTCCGTCTCGTGCTGCACGATGCGCGCGGGCCAGCCCGTGAACAGCTCGTCCACCACACGGCCCCGCTCGTCCAGCGCCCGCAGCCGCACCGTCGGGTGGCGGGCGACGACCGCGCCCCAGCCCGGCACACTCAGGCACCCCTCGAAGAAGGCGGCCCGGCCGGTGCCGACGGGCTCGTACGACGGATCGACGAGGACCCGGAACGGCTGCGGTACGCGGCCCCTGACCTGCCTGATCTCCTCGGACACCTCCGCCGCGTCCTCGATGACGGCGAGCCGCAGCGGCAGACCCACCTGCGGCGCCGCGAGACCGACACCGGGGGCGGCACGCATGGTCTCGCGCATCGCCTCGATCAGCCGGTCCAGACGCCGGCGGTCGAGGCGATCGCCGAACGCTTCGGTGGGCTGCCGCAGGACCGGGTCGCCTGCGGAGACGATCGGCAGGGGACCCGGTAGGGCGAGGAGGGCGTCGACGAGGTCGGGGAGCGCGGGAGACGACATGTGCCCAGCATGCCAAGGGTGATCACCCGGCGGGCACGCCGGGGTTCGCCAGGTTCGGGCGTCGGGTGCGCGCACGCCGGAATCGGGCCGGACGCGTCCGGCGCGGGCGTCCGACTCCGCACGGCGCGGGGCCACCGGCGCGAGCAGTCGGGTCGGGGCAACCGGCGCCCCTGCCGGGGCTCAGCGCTGCACCCCGCTCAGTCCTCCACGCGTACCCACTCCGAGACCGGGCCCGGATGCGCGTCGTCCGCCGGTGTGACCCAGAACGCCCGTCCCTGTTCCGCGCTGAAGTGGGCGCCGCTGCGGCCGTCGCCGGAGGACCGACCGGTGAGGCGACGTCCTATCCAGGGCACCAGATGCCGCCGGGCGAAGGCCAGATCGGCGGTACGGCTGCGGGCCCAGCCGGGCCGGACCGCGGGAGGCAGGGGCGCGCGCCAGTCGTCCTCGGCGTCCAGGCCCAGGGTCTGCCAGACCGCCTCGGCCACCTTGCGGTGCCCGTCCGCCGTCAGGTGCAGCCGGTCCACGTCCCACATCCGCTGGTCGCCGAGGGCCGGCACCCCGTACAGGTCGACCACCAACGCGCCGTGCTGTTCGGCGAGTTGGTCGACATGGGCGAAGAGTTCCTCCATGCGGGGCCGGAAACGTTGCAGCACCGGCCCGTCGCGGCCCGGGCTGCGCATCAGCACCAACTGCTTGCAGGCCGGGGCGAGCCGCTCGACCGCCTCCGTCAGGAGCCCGCGCACCCGGCCCATGTCGCACTTGGGCCGCAGCGTGTCGTTGAGGCCGCCGACCAGGGTGATGACGTCCGGGCGCAGGGCGACCGCCGGGGCCACCTGCTCCTCGACGATCTGCCCGATGAGCTTGCCGCGCACCGCGAGGTTGGCGTAGCGAAAACCCGGCGTACGGGCCGCGAGCCGGGTGGCGAGCACATCGGCCCAGCCGCGGTAGGACCCGTCGGGAAGCCGGTCGGACATGCCCTCCGTGAAGGAGTCCCCGAGCGCGGCAAAGCTGGTGTATGAGGCATTCATCTCCATGGCGGAGTGATCGTACCGCGCGGTACGGAAGTGGTCCGGGGCGGTGGCACCTGGCCGGGACCGTGATCACAAAGAGGCCGACCGGGGCCTGTCAGGGGTGTCCCGTTCTTGGTATGCCAGGAACACATCAACTATTCCGAACCCGGCCGGGACCGGCCGGTGAGAGAGCGAGCGAGCGATGCTGTTCACCGCGGCCTTCTGGAAGGCCACCGCCGAGCGGGCCATCCGCACCTTCGCACAGGCGCTCGCCGCCGTGCTGACGGCGGGCGCCACCAACCTGCTCGACGTCCACTGGACGGCGGCGTTCGCCACCGCCGGCATGGCCGCGCTGCTCGCCGTGCTGATGGCGGTCGGATCCTCGGGTCTGGGGCAGCCGGGCCCGGGCCTCACCGAGACCGTGATCCCGAGCCACCCCGCCAAATCCGCCCGGTGAGCGGAGCCTAGGCCGCGGCCGCCGGAGGCCCGACGAGCTCGCGCAGCACGTCCTCCATGGTCACCAGACCGGCCAGCCGGCCGTCCTCGTCGAGGACGGCCGCCAGGTGCGTACGGCTGCGGCGCATCGCGGTCAGCACGTCGTCCAGCGGGCTCGCGCCGCGCACCCGGGCGATCGGCCGCAGCGCGGCGACCGGGAAGGCCACCTCGCGCGGGACCGCGTCCAGCGCGTCCTTGACGTGCAGATAGCCCAGGATGCGGCTGCCGTCGTCGACGACCGGGAAGCGTGAGAACCCGGAACTCGCGGCGAGCCGCTCCAGCTCCTCCGGAGTGGTGCCGACCGCCGCCCGCACCACCTTGTCCAGCGGCACGACCACCTCCCGCACCGGTCGTCGGCCGAGTTCCAGCGCGTCGCGCAGGCGCTCGGCGGACCGGTCGTCGAGCAGTCCCGCATCGCCCGCGTCGGTCACCAGACGGGCCAGCTCGTCGTCCGAGAAGGTGGCCGCGACCTCGTCCTTGGCGTCCACCCTGAGCAGTTTCAGGAGGGTGTTGGCGAAGGCGTTGATCGCGAAGATCACCGGACGCAGCGCCCGGGTCAGCGTCACGAGCGGCGGACCGAGCAGCAGCGCCGTACGCGAGGGTTCGGCAAGGGCGATGTTCTTCGGCACCATCTCGCCGAGCAGCATGTGCAGATAGGTCGCGACGGCCAGGGCGATCACGAACGACACCGGGTGGATGAGTCCTTCCGGCACGCCCACCGCGTCGAAGACCGGGGCGACCAGGTGCGCGATGGCGGGTTCGGCGACCACACCGAGCACCAGGGTGCACAGCGTGATGCCGAGCTGCGCCGCCGCCATCAGGGCCGAGATGTGTTCCAGGCCCCAAATGACGCTGCGGGCTCGGCGGTTGCCGTCCTCGGCGAGCGGTTCGATCTGGCTGCGGCGCACCGAGATCAGCGCGAACTCGGCGCCGACGAAGAAGGCGTTGACGACCAGCGTGGCCAGGCCGATCAGAATCTGGATCACGGTCATCGGCCGGCCTCCTCGTCGTCCTCGTCGTCCTCGGTGTGCGGCGCGTGCAGCAGGACGCGGGCGGCGCGCCGGCCGGCGGCGTCGACCACGTCCATGCGCCATCCGGCCAGTTCCACCCGGTCGCCGACCCTCGGGATCCGGCCGAGCTCGGTGGCCACCAGGCCGGCGAGGGTCTCGTACGGGCCGTCCGGGACGCGCAGTCCGATCACGGCGAGCTGGTCGTCGCGGGCGGCGCCGTCGGCGGAGTACAGGGTGCGGCCGTCCGCGTCCTGCCCGGCGGGCGCGAGGTCGGGGGTCTCGTGCGGGTCGTGCTCGTCCCGCACCTCGCCCACGACCTCCTCCACGATGTCCTCCATGGTCACGACGCCCGCGGTGCCGCCGTACTCGTCGATGACGACGGCCATGGTGCGCTTGCCGTAGAGCTGGTCCAGGAGGCGGTCCACGGTGAGCGTCTCGGGTACCAGCAGCGGCTCGCGCAGCAGTGAGGTCACGGGATACAGGCGCCTGCGCTCGGCCGGCACTGCCAGGACGTCCTTGATGTGCGCGATGCCCACGACCGAGTCGAGGCTGCCGCGGTACACCGGGAAACGGGACAGGCCGGTGGCGCGGGTCGCGTTCGCGACGTCCTCGGCGGTGGCCTGGATGTCGAGCGCGGTGACCTGCACGCGGGGCGTCATCACGTTCTCCGCGTTGAGCTCGGCGAGCTTGAGGCTACGGACGAACAGCTCGGCGGTGTCCGCCTCCAGCGCGCCCTGCTTGGCCGAGTGCCGGGCGAGGGCGACCAGCTCCTGCGGGCTGCGGGCGGAGGCCAGCTCCTCGGCGGGCTCCAGACCGAAACGGCGTACGAGATGGTTGGCCGAGGTGTTGAGGTGGCTGATCAGCGGGCGGAAGGCCGCGCTGAAGGCGCGCTGCGGGGTCGAGACGACCTTCGCCACGGCGACCGGCGAGGAGATCGCCCAGTTCTTGGGGACCAGCTCGCCGACGACCATCAGGAACACCGTCGAGAGGACCATGCCGAGTACCAGCGCCACCGAACTCGCGGTCGTCGCGGACAGGCCGACCGCTTCGAGCGGGCCGGTGAGCAGCTTCGCGATCGACGGCTTGGCGATCATGCCGATGACGAGGCCGGTGACGGTGATGCCGAGCTGGGCGCCGGACAGCTGGAAGGTGAGGCTGCGCACCGCCTTGAGGGCACTGGAGGCACCGCGTTCGCCGCGCTCCACGGCCCGCTCCAGATCGCTGCGCTCGGCGGTGGTGAGGGAGAACTCGGCCGCCACGAAGACCGCGCACACCAGCGAGAGCAGTACGGCCGCCAGGAGCAGGAGCACTTCGGTCATCGGGTCACCTCCGTCCCATGATCGGCCAGAGGGAGGCGGGGCGCGCGGTGTCGCGCGGCGGTACTGGTACTGGGAGGCTCGCCCATGGGCGGACGCTCACACCTTTCAGTCGATGGGCAGAAGTCCACCCATGGTAAAGCAGTGGCAAAAGGACCGGCTCGGGCCGTTCAGGCCAGCGGCTTCACCCAGCGCCGCCACTGCTCCTGCGGACCGTAGCCCGCGGCCCGCCAGGCGTGCTGGGCCGTTTCGTTGCGCACCAGCACCATGGCGTCTGCCCGGCGCCCGCCGAGCGCCACGAACCGGTCCTCGGCCGCGGCCAGCAGCGCCCCGCCTATCCCGCGGCGGCGGTGGTCCGGATGGACGGCGAGCCGGTACAGATGGCAGCGCCAGCCGTCGAAGCCCGCGATCACGGTGCCGACCAGCGCGTCGCCGTCCTCGGCCAGGAGCAGCGCCTCGGGGTCGCGGGCGACCAGGCGCTCGACGCCAGCCCGGTCGTCGCTGATGCTCGTTCCCTCGGCGGCCGTCTTCCAGAAGGCCAGCACGGCGTCCAGATCCTCGGGCCGTGCGGCCCGGATGCGCGACTCGTTCATGCCCTCATCCCACCACCGGCGCGCGCGCCGCGGCGATCCGTTTTGGCATGCGGACGCGCAGCGCGGCGGCCGTCCGCCCAGGAGGGCGAGGCACGCCGCGGCCCTCGGCATCGCGCCCCGCCGCTATTCGTCCGGGCCCAGGGCCGGGCGGCGCGCCACCCCGAGCACACAGGGCGAGGACGGTGCGGGGACGCCCTTCTCCGGCACCCGAAGCCGCCGGTGGCCGACGATCTCGAAGCCCGCCGCCTCGATCGCGCGCAGCGGATCGCGTGCCGTGTGACAGCCGCCGAACAGGAGCGGCCACACCGTGCGGTCCAGGCCCCGCTGCACCGTCGCCAACGCACGGCCCTCGGCGCGGCCGTGCTCGAAGAAGCGCAGCTCGCCGCCGGGGCGCAGGACTCGCCGGATCTCGCCCAGCGCGCGGGGAAGATCCCGCACCGAGCACAGCACCAGGGAGGCGACCGCCGCGTCGAAGGCCTCGCTCTTGACCGGAAGCGCCTCTGCCGCGCCCGGCACCACATCCACCGGGACGTCCGCCTTCAGGGCCGCGCGGACCGCCAACTGCCGCAGCGTGCGCTCCGGTTCGAGTGCGACGACCTCGGACACGGCCGCCGGATAGTGCGCGAAGTTGAGCCCGTTGCCCGCGCCGATCTCGATGACCCGCCCCGAGAGTCCGTCGAGCAGTTCACGGCGGTACGCCTCGATCCCGGCCCTGACGTCCATCGCCTCGCTGAAGCGCGCGTAGAAACGGGCGAAGAGGGGGTGGTGCACGGCATCCGGGGCGATCTTGGTGCGCTGCGCCATGACGGACCTCCTGAGCCGGCGGACAACCCCTGTCGGCATTGTCCCCGCGCGGCGCCCGCTTCTACCCGTCCGCGGACGCCACGAAGCAGAACTCGTTGCCCTCGGGGTCGCGCATCACCTGGAAGGTGCCCTGCGCGTCGGTGACCGTCCCGCCCACGGGGTGTGCCCCGCGCCGCACGGCCGCCGCCCGGGCCCGGCGCACGTCCTCGACGGCGAGGTCCGGATGCAGCCGGTTCTTGGCCGTCTTCGCCTCCGCCACGCGCTGGAAGGCCAGGCGCGGCGAGCCCGGCGGATCGACGTACGCCCAGGAGGCGTCCCGCACCACCGGGCGCCCGCCGAGCAGCCCGGCCCAGAACCGGGCGAGCCGCTCCGGGTCGGCGCAGTCCACGACGAGCTGCCCGAGGCGGGCCCGTAACACAGCCATCAGCTACTCCAAACGCCGCCGAGCGCCGGGGCGAGCCAACCGGCCGCTCGGGTACGGAAGTCGGCGGGCGCCAGCCGTCCGGCGCCCTCGGGCACGGTGCCGAGCAACGGGGCGCCGGCCACCTTGGGAAGGTCCACGAGGTTGCATCGCGAGGCCAGGTCCGGCTCGGCGGGCCAGCTCCCCACGACGATCCCGGCGCATGCGAGGTCGCGGGCCCGCAGCGCCTCGGCGGTCAGGGCCGTCGAGTTGAGTGTGCCCAGTCCGGCGGGCGTCACCACCAGGACGGGGGCGCCGAGCAGCCGGGCCGCGTCCGCGAGGGTGCCGCCCTCGTCGTCGAAGCGGACCAGGAGGCCGCCCGCGCCCTCGACCAGGACCAGGTCGTGCTCGGTGGCCAGCTTGGCCGCCGCCTCGGCCACCTCACGGGGACCCACGGGCCTCATGCCCGCCCGGCGCGCCGAGGTGTCGGGCGCCAACGGCTCGGGGAACCGGGCCAGTTCGACCCCGGTCACCTCCTCGCCGGCCAGCCGCCGCACCTCGAAGACATCGCCGGGCTCGCCCGGCGCGACCCCCGTCTGGGCCGGTTTCAGGACGGCCACCGAGCGGCCGTCGGCGAGCGCGAGGGCGGCGACGGCGGCCGTGGTGACCGTCTTGCCGATCTCGGTCCCGGTGCCGCTCACGAACAGAATCGTCATCTCAGCCCTCCCGCGCCGCCGCGCACACGGCACGGCAGATGGTCGCCAGGTCGTCGTCGTCCGTCACATAGGGCGGCATCGTGTAGATCAGGTCCCGGAACGGCCGCAGCCACACGCCCTCGCGCACGGCCGCGGCGGTCGCCGCCGTCATGTCCACGGCGTGGTCGAGCTGCACCACGCCGATGGCGCCGAGCACCCGCACCTCGCGTACGCCCTCGATCGAGCGGGCCGCGCCGAGCCCGTCGCGCAGCCCGGCTTCGATGCGCTTGACCTCGCCCCGCCAGTCCTGGCCGAGCAGCAGGTCGATCGAGGCGAGCGCCACCGAGGCGGCCAGTGGGTTGCCCATGAAGGTCGGGCCGTGGGCCAGCACCGGCACCTCGCCCGAGGAGATGCCCTCGGCGACCTCGCTCGTGCAGAGCGTCGCCGCCATCGACAGATAACCGCCGGTCAGCGCCTTGCCGAGGCACATCACATCCGGCGAGATCGCCGCGTGACCGGCCGCGAACAGCTCGCCGGTGCGGCCGAAGCCGGACGCGATCTCGTCGAACACCAGGAGCACGCCGGACGCGTCGCACGCCTCGCGCAGCACCCGCAGATACTCGGGCGCGTGGAAGCGCATGCCGCCCGCGCCCTGTACCACCGGCTCCACGATGACCGCGGCCAGCTCGTCGGCGTGGCGCGCGATCGTCTCGCGCAGCTCACGGGCGTACGCCTCGTCGAACTCCGCGGGCGGGGCGCCCACGAACAGCTGGCGGGGCAGCGCGCCCTGCCACAGCTCGTGCATCCCGCCCTCGGGGTCGCACACCGACATCGGCTGCCAGGTGTCGCCGTGGTACCCGCCGCGCCAGGTCAGCAGCCGCTGCTTGCGCGGCTGCCCCACCGAGCGCCAGTACTGAAGGCACATCTTCACCGCGACCTCGACCGAGACCGACCCGGAGTCGCTGAGGAAGACGTGCTGGAGCGGGCCGGGCGTGATCTCCACCAGCCGGGCGGCGAGCCGGACGGCGGGCTCATGGGTGAGCCCGCCGAACATCACATGGCTCATCCGGTCGAGCTGGCCGCGCACCGCTTCGTTGAGCACCGGGTGGTTGTAGCCGTGCACGGCCGACCACCACGACGCCATGCCGTCGATCAACTCGCCCTGCCCGTAAGCCGGTTCGGCCAGGCGCAGCCGTACGCCCGACGCCGACTCGACGAGGAGCTGCTCCTGCCGGTTGGGCATCGGACCGTAGGGGTGCCACACATGGCGGCGGTCCAGGTCGAGCAGATCCGCGGGGGAGTGCTCAGGCATTGGGCGCGAGGTCCGTTCCGGCACCCCGGCGGCGTACGGCCACCAGATCCGTGCGGGCCTGGTCGGCGGCCACCTGCTCGGGCACCTCCGGCGCGCCGTGGCCGCCGCAGGGACCGCAGCCGCCGCCCTCGTGGGAGCCGCAGCCGCTGTCCTCGTGCGAACCGCACCCGGCCGGGCTCGTACCGCAGCCGGCTGCGGCGAGCGCGTCGGCGCGGTGGCGGGGCAGCGTCGTGGTGCCCGCGCCCTCCACCTCGAACCCGGCGTCCGCGATCATGTCGAGGTCGGCCTGCCCGGCCTGGCCCTCACTGGTGAGGTAGTCGCCGAGGAAGATCGAGTTCACCAAATGCAGTGCGAGCGGCTGCATGGTGCGCAGATGTACCTCGCGCCCGCCGGCGAGGCGCACCTCGACGTCCGGGCACACGAACCGGGTCATGGCGAGGATGCGCAGGCAGCGCTGCGGGGTGAGGTTCCACTCCTTGCCCAGGGGGGTGCCCTCGAACGGGATGAGGAAGTTCACCGGCACCGAGTCCGGGTCCAGCTCGCGCAGCGCGAAGACCACGTCCACCAGGTCCTCGTCGGACTCGCCCATGCCCGCGATCAGACCCGAGCAGGCCGAGAGGCCCGCGTCGTGGGCCTTCGTCACGGTGTCCACGCGGTCCTGGTAGGTGTGCGTGGTCGTGATGTCCCCGTACGTCCCCTCGGACGTGTTGAGGTTGTGGTTGTAGGCGTCGGCCCCGGCGGCGCGCAGCCGCTCGGCCTGGCCGTCCGAGAGCAGTCCGAGGCAGGCGCAGACCTCGACGCCCTCGTTCTGCTCCTTGATCGTTTCGATGGTCTCGGAGACGCGGGCGATGTCACGGTCGGTGGGGCCGCGGCCGCTGGCCACCAGGCAGACCCGCTTCGCGCCGCCCGCCACGCCCGCGGCCGCGGCCTTGGAGGCCTCGTCGGGCTTGAGCCACGTGTACTTCAGGATGTCGGCCTTGGAGCCGAGCCGCTGGGAGCAGTACGAACAGTCCTCGGGGCACAGGCCCGACTTCAGATTCACCAGATAGTTCAGCTTCACCCGGCGTCCGAACCACTGGCGGCGCACCTTGCCGGCCGCGGCCACCACATCGAGCAGTTCGTCGTCGGAGGTCGCCAGTACGGCGAGTGCCTCTTCGCGGGTCGGCAGTTCGCGCCGCAACCCCTTGTCCACCAGCGTGTTCAGCAGGTCCATGGCGCCGATCTTCGCGCACGCGACCGCCCCTGGCCAAGGTAGGGATCCCACAACACGGGCGGTTTGAGGTGTGTGTATCGCCACATCCTGACCAGGCATGGCACCCGCTAGGGTCTGTCGGCAGCCTACAAAAAGGGACTCCACCATGCCGCGAGCGCCGTTCGACTGGATCGACGGAGAATCACAGCGCCGCGAGCGCGCCGGTCTGGTCCGCACCCTGCGGCCGCGCGCGGCCGACCAGGACCTGCTCGACCTGGCGAGCAACGACTATCTCGGCCTGACCCGGCACCCCGCGGTCATCAAGGGCGCGGCCGAGGCGGCCCACCGCTGGGGCGCGGGTGCCACCGGCTCCCGTCTGGTGACCGGCACCACCGCGCTGCACACGGAACTGGAGCGCGAACTCGCGGCGTTCTGCGGCTTCGAGGCCGCCCTCGTCTTCTCCTCCGGTTACGCCGCGAACCTGGCGGCGCTGACCGCGCTCGGCCCGCACGGCTCGCTGATCGTCTCCGACGCGGGCAACCACGCCTCCATCGTGGACGGCTGCCGACTGGCGCGCGCCCGTACCGAGGTCGTTCCGCACGCCGAGCCGGAGGCCGTCCGCAAGGCCCTGGAGGCCCATGGCGGTCCCGGGCTCGCCGTGTCGGACTCGGTGTTCTCGGTGGACGGCGATGCC
The DNA here is from genome assembly GCF_025399895.1 of Streptomyces sp. ASQP_92. GTDB lineage: Bacteria > Actinomycetota > Actinomycetes > Streptomycetales > Streptomycetaceae > Streptomyces. The sequence goes on from NZ_JAODUA010000002.1 coordinate 109,749, forward strand.
GCTCCGCTGTCCCAACTGGCCGACGCCTGCCGGGAGTTCGGGGCCGCCCTGGTGGTGGACGACGCCCATGGGCTCGGGGTGCTCGGCGAGGGCGGGCGCGGCGCGCTCCACGCGGCCGGGCTCTCGGGCGCGGACGACGTGGTCGCCACCGTCACCCTGTCGAAGTCGCTGGGCAGTCAGGGCGGCGCGGTGCTCGGCCCGGCCCGGGTCGTCCGCCACCTGGTGAACGCCGCCCGCACCTTCATCTTCGACACCGGACTCGCCCCCGCGGCGGTCGGCGGTGCGCTCGCCGCCCTGCGACACCTGCGCGCGGAGCCGGAGTTGGCCGCTCGGGCCCGCGCGGTCGCCGCTGAACTGCACAGCAGGCTCACCGCCGCCGGCCACCTCGCGGTCCGTCCCGACGCCGCGGTGGTCTCGGTGCGCGCTCCCTCGCCCGAGGCCGCGGTGGCCTGGGCGGCCGACTGCCGTGCGGCCGGGCTCGTGGTGGGCTGCTTCCGGCCGCCGTCGGTACCGGACGGCATCTCGCGCCTCCGCCTGACCGCGCGAGCCGACCTGACGGAGCGGCAGATCGACAGCGCGGTGGACACGATCCTGCGGACCGCCCCCACCGCCTGACGGCCCATCACCTGGTCGGTGCGTGGCGGTGAGGGGTCGTCAACTCGCCTATGGAAGCGTTGAGATGAAGCGCTGCCAGGCGGGGCTGCCGAAGAGCAGTGCGGGTCCGTCGGTGCGCTGGGAGTCGCGTACGGCGAGGAGCTCGCCAGGGAGCCGGGCCGTCTCGACGCAGTTGTTCATGCCCACGCTGCGGCTGCTGCGCCGCCAGGTGGCACCGGTGAGGGACGTACTGCAGGGAACGTGCGCAGGGTGTGCGGACATCATGCCTCCCCACTCGCCATGAACTAGCCCGGGCCTTCCCGGGCTGCTCTGGCGATGAGATCCAACGAGTTCTCGGAGGAAAGCGCGAGTGCCTGGACGGTCTCGAACGCGGCACTGTACGCCGTGAGGTCTTCTCTCCGTTCGAGATAGAGGCTACTCGTCAGATGGTCGATAACGACCACATCCAGATCTGAAATGGCCGGAAACGAAAAGACAATGAAAGGCCCGGTGAGGCCGACATAGCCGCCGTAATGGAAGGGAATGACCTGCAACCGCACATGCGGCAGCGCGGCGACCTCCAGCAGATGGCGCAACTGCTCCCGCATGGCGGCCCGGCCGCCCACCCAGCGCCGCACCACCGCCTCGTCGAGCACCGCGCTGAGCACGAGGGGAGGATCGCCGCGCAGCACCTCCTGGCGTGCGATCCGTACCTCCACCAGTGCGTCCACGGTCTCCGGCGACAGTCCCCGGAGCGCGGCCCGGGTCACCGCCCGCGCGTAGTCAGGCGTCTGCAACAGGCCGGGCACCACCGAGGTCTCCAGCGTGCGCGCCGAGCACGCCTGCGACTCCAGACTGATGAAGTCGCGGTACTGGGGCGGCAACAGACCCCGGTAGGCGTGCGCCCAGCCGACCCCGCCCCGGTCCGCTGAGTCGGCCAACGCCTGGAGCAGGTCCCGTAGTTGGGGATCATGAGCGTCGTACGCGTCGAGCAGCCGGGCCACATCGGCGGGCTTCGCCGCGCTGCGGCCGGTCTCGATCCGGCTCACCTTCGACTGGTGCCAGCCGACCCGCGAGGCCGCCTCCCCGCTCGTCAGGCCCGCGTCGTCGCGCAGTTTGCGCAACTCCTCGCCGAGCTTGCGCCTGCGCACCGCCGGTCCGTGCCCCATGGTCACCTCCTTCGCCTGCGGCGAAGGGTAAGTGTGGGCCCAAATCCGGTCTTCCGTCGGAGAGTTCACTGCTTTGAGGGACAGATATATGCATATCTTGGTGGATCGCACCCAAGACCGGCACGATGAGTGGCACTCTGGCGCGAAGCACAATCCGAGGTCGGCACCGTCGTCTCAGTGAGCGCTCATCCGCTACGAGTTCTCCAGCCGGTCCGGGTGGGAAAGGGACAGCGTCGCCATGGCAGACCATCTCGAAGCAACCATCACTCTGCCGAGCGACCCCGCCTCGGTCTCCGCGGCACGGCGGTATGTCGCCGAGGCTCTCGCCGACTGGGGTCTGCCGCCCGACGCCGAGGCTGCCGACACGGTCCGCCTCATCGTCTCCGAACTCGCCACCAACGCCGTCCAGCACACCTTCGGTCAGTCGCCCACCTTCACGGTGGAGATCCATCTGGAGCGCGAGGAGGAGCTGCGGATCGGCGTCACCGACAGCCATCCGCGCTGGCCGAAACGATTGCCCGCCGCCGTCCAGCAGGACAACGGCCGAGGCATGGTGATCATCCGCTGGCTGGCGGCCGAGTCGGGCGGCCGGCTCTCGGTCGCGCCCACCGAGGACGGCGGCAAGACGGTCTGGATCGCCCTTCCGTGGACGGCGCCGGTACAGAGCGGCTAGTTCCGTCAGCCCACCCGCCCGTACCAGACGGCGCCGCTCCAGATCCGTTCCAGGCGGACCACGTCGCCGGTCTTGGGGGAGTGCCAGATCCGCCCGTTCCCGGCGTAGATCCCGACGTGGTACACCCTGCGGCCGGAGTGGAAGAACACCAGGTCGCCGGCTTGGCGGGAGGACGCGGTGACATGCCGGGAGATGTTGTACTGCTGCTGCGCGGAGTGGGGCAGTTTGCGGCCCGCCTCCTTGAAGGAGTAGAGCGTGAGCCCCGAACAGTCGAAGCGGTGCGGACCCGTGGCGCCGTACTGATAGGGCGAGCCCTTCTTCGAGGCGGCCACATGGAGCGCCCTGCTCGCCACGGCCGCGGCGCTCGCCCCGGGCGTGATGCCCGGTGCCAGCGTCGACGCGCCCGTCACGGCGAGGGTGAGGACACAGACGGTGCCGAGACGGACCGCCAGGGACGGGACGTATGTCTGCGCGGTCATGCGCAACCCTTCGTCAAACCGCCTGCGAAGGATGACCTGTCGGGTTCGGACTGGCGAAGACGCCCGGCCGCGTCAGCGGCTTCACCCCGAGGGAGGGCCGGCGCTCGGCCCTCCCGAAGTACTCGGGTCCTCCACTCCTGCCGGTCCACTCCTGTCGACCAGAGGCCCGGAAACGGCGGCAGGACTCGGCGTCCGCCCGGACCGCCCCGCCGCGGTGGCGGGGCTTGTCGTTTCCAGGGATCTTCACGCACCGACTGTCGGATTACCGGACCAAAACGGCTTTCTGTGAGACTGCTCACGACTGACTCATTTGGGTGGACACGGGCAATCCGGCCTTCCCCATCGAGGGGCCGACGAGCCTCGTACCAGCGACGGAAGGATCGATTCCGCACTGTGGCCACACGCTGTAAGCGACTCGTAAGGGCCAGTCGACGGATCCGCCGGTGGTCCGAACGGGGGTAGCCCGTCTGGTCCGTTTCGCCGGTCCGGCGAGCGCGTTGGACGTCGCGAGCGCGTTCCGGCCCCTCAGGGCGTCGTCCGCGGCGGCACCATGAGCCGCCCCGCGCGCCGTTCGCCGTCCAGGACCCGCAGCGCCCGTGTCAGCGTCGGCGCGTACACCCGCGTCTCTCCGCGCCCGTGCATCAGCGCGAGCGCGTCCCGGACCGCGGCCGCGCGGCCGACCAGGGCCTGGGCCGCCCGCAGGGCCCCGTAGGTGTCATGGCCGTGCGCCGGATTGATCCGGCCGAGCAGATCGACCACTTCGAGATAGGAGTCGACGAACGCGGCCTCGGCACGCGTGAGGGCGGGCAGGGGCGGAAGTTCCGGTGGCAGCACGGCACTTCACCGCCCGCGCGAGGACGTCTTGCGGGACACGAGCACGTGGTCGGCGAGTCCGTACGCCACCGCACCCTCGGCGTCGAAGATCACGTCCCGCTCGATGTCGGCCGCCACCCGCTCGGCGGTCTTCCCGGTGTACTGGGCCAGGAGTCCGGTCAGCAGCCGTCGGCCGCGCAGGACTTCGGCCGCCTGGATCTCCAGATCGGACGGCTGGCCGCGCAGCGGCTCCTCGATGGCGGGCTCGCGCAGCAGCACCCGCGAGGCCGGCTGCACGGCGCGCTTGCCGGGCGTGCCCGCCGCGAGCAGCACCGCGGCCACCGAACTCACCTGCCCCAGGCAGAACGTCTGCACATCGCAGGTCACGAAGCGCATCGTGTCGTGGATCGCGGTCATCGCGGTGAGCGAGCCGCCCGGGGAGTTGATGTACAGCGAGATGTCCCGGTCCGGATCCGCGTGCTCCAGGTGCATCAGCTGGGCCATCACGTCATTGGCCGACGCGTCGTCGACCGGGGTGCCGAGAAAGACGATCCGCTCCGCGAAGAGCTTGGAGTACGGATCGAGCGTGCGGACGCCGATGGCGGTGCGCTCCTCGAACTGGGGGAGCACATGACGGGCGGCGGGACGGTGGTTCATGGCATACCTCTCCTCGACCGGCGGACCTGAGGGCCTCTGTAAAAAATGTACAGGACGTACGGAATGAAATACGGTCCTGATGCTGCCTCGATGAAGACATGCCAGGTCAGAGGCGGTTTCGCTGTGAGCGAGCGGAGGCTTTGCGCCGCCGGACGGCGGGGGAGCTGGCTCAATAGGCCCTCTCCCCAGGGTTTCCGCGGCTGACTAGCGTGCGTCGGCGCGGGGTCACCTGGGGAGAGGGCTCACTGACGTGTTCTATTTCGCATTCCGTCTCGTGCTGCTGCCGCTGCTGCGGTGGCTGTTCAGCCCACGCGTCGAGGGGGTGGGGCGGGTGCCCGAGACGGGTGCGGTGATCCTCGCGGGGAATCACCAGTCGTTCACCGATCAGCTCCTGCTGGGGGCGGCGCTCCGGCGTCGGCTGACCTTCCTGGCCAAGCAGGAGTACTTCACCGCGCCGGGCCTCGGTGGCCGGGCGACCGCGGCCCTGTTCCGTGCGCTCGGGCAGATCCCCGTCGACCGCTCCGGCAAGGACGCGGCCCGGGCAGCGATCGACACGGCGCTCCAAGTGCTGGCCCGGGAAGGGGTGTTGGGGATCTTCCCCGAAGGCACCCGCTCCCATGACGGACGCCTGTACAAGGGCAAGGTCGGGGTGGCGGCGATGGCGCTGCGCTCCGGTGCGCCGGTGGTCCCGGTCGCGATCATCGGAACGTTCGAGGCGCAGCCGAAGGGGCGCAGGCTGCCCCGGCGCGTACCGGTCGTCCTCCGATTCGGTGAACCTCTGGACTTCTCCCGCTACGCCGGGATGGAGGACGAGCGCCTGGTGCTGCGGGCCTCACCGACGAGATCATGTACGCGGTGCAGCGGTTGTCGGAGCAGGAGTACGTCGATGTGTACGCGGCCGAGGCCAGGGTGGCGTGGGAAGCCGGAGCCGCGGCGGCCTGACGTCACGGTGTCCGGGGGCGGGCTCCGACCGGGGCCCGCCTGCCTGCGCCGGAGCCGTCGCGCACGCCTCTGACCTGCGCACCCACTATGGCCGACGGACTTCTGTGGCCGCCGGTGAGCGGCGTCTAAGCTGGGAGACATGGCCTACGAGATTCCGGTGACGCAAGCCCGCGCAGAGCTCGCGGAGCTGATCAACCGCGTGGTGTACGGCGGGGAGCGGGTCGTGGTGACCCGCCACGGCAAGCCGCTCGTCGCCCTCGTCTCGGCCGCCGACCTGGAGAAACTCGAGGCCGCGCAGCAGGAGGAGGAACAGCAGGTGGCGAGCTCGCTCTCGTCCGTGCACCCCCTGAGGCCGTCCGCGCCGGCCGAACCCAGGCGCTTCGGGATCGCCGCCGAGCACCGGGGACCGCACGCCGGCGACTGACCCCCTGTCGCGTCCCCCGTAGGTGCTCCATACATGTACCGCCTGCCGTCCGGCACCCCCTCGATGATCATGCGTTCTTAAAGCGCCAGTTAACGCGCCGGAAAAACTTCCGCCCTAACGTGCAATGCCTGGCCAAGGGGCCGGGAGATGGCCCTCAACAGGATGTTGACGTCGGATACGGTTCCGCTGCGTCCGGGCGGAAGATGCCGGTCCGGCCCTTCTCCCTCCTCGACGCTCGCTGGGCCCGTCCACGGCCGTCCGTGGAGGGAAGGGCACGACTGTGAGGTGGGAAGCGTGCAACTGACGCCGCACGAGCAGGAACGGCTGCTCATCCATGTGGCCGCCGATGTGGCCGAGAAGCGCAGAGCCCGCGGGGTGAAGCTCAACCACCCCGAGTCCGTCGCCCTCATCACCTCGCACATCCTGGAAGGCGCCCGCGACGGTCGCACCGTCGCCGAACTCATGGCGTCGGGGCGGAAGTTGCTGTCCCGCAGCGATGTCATGCCGGGCATCGCGGAGATGATCCACGACGTCCAGGTCGAGGCCACGTTCCCCGACGGCACCAAGCTCGTCACCGTCCACGAACCGATCGTCTGACGGGGGCGCCGCCGTGATTCCCGGAGAGATCCTGTTCGCCGAGGACCCCATCGTGCTGAACGAAGGCCGCGAGGTCGTGCGCCTGACCGTCCTCAACGCCGCCGACCGGCCCGTCCAGGTCGGCTCCCACTACCACTTCGCCGAGGCCAACCCCGGTCTCCACTTCGACCGTACGGTTGCCCGGGGCAAGCGACTTCACATCGCCGCAGGCACCGCCGTCCGCTTCGAACCCGGCGTTCCCGTCGACGTAGAACTCGTCCCCCTGGCCGGACGGCGCATCGTGCCGGGGCTGCGCGGCGAGACCGGAGGGTCCCTCGATGACTGACCTCGACCGCGCCGTCTACGCCGACCTGTTCGGCCCCACCACCGGCGACCGCATCCGGCTCGCCGACACCCAACTCCTCGTCGAAATCGAGGAGGACCGCTCCGGCGGGCCCGGACGGTCGGGCGACGAGGCGGTGTTCGGCGGCGGCAAGGTGATCCGCGAGTCCATGGGGCAGGCGCGGACCACCCGCGCCGAAGGCGCACCCGACACCGTTGTCACCGGGGCCGTCATCATCGACCACTGGGGCATCGTCAAGGCCGACATCGGCATCCGCGACGGCCGGATCACCGGCATCGGCAAGGCCGGCAACCCGGACACCATGGACGGCGTCCACCCCGACCTCGTCATCGGACCCGAGACCGAGATCATCGCCGGCAACGGGAAGATCCTCACCGCGGGGGCCGTCGACACCCACGTCCACTTCATCTCGCCCACCCTCATCGACCAGGCGCTCTCCTCGGGCATCACCACCCTGGTCGGCGGCGGCACCGGCCCCGCCGAGGGGACCAAGGCCACCACCGTCACGCCCGGCCCCTGGCACCTGGCCCGGATGTTCGCCGCCCTGGAGAACGCGCCCGTCAATATCGGGCTGCTCGGCAAGGGCAACACCATGTCCCGCGAAGCCATGCACTCCCAACTGCGCGGTGGCGCCCTCGGATTCAAGATCCATGAGGACTGGGGGGCGACCCCGGCCGTCATCGACGCCTGCCTCGGCGTGTGCGAGGAGACCGGTGCCCAACTCGCCATCCACACCGACACGTTGAACGAGGCCGGTTTCGTCGGCGACACTCTCGCCGCCATCGCGGGCCGTTCCATCCACGCGTACCACACCGAAGGCGCGGGAGGCGGACACGCGCCCGACATCATCACCGTCGTCTCGCAGCCCAACGTGCTGCCCAGCTCGACCAATCCGACCCGGCCGCACACCGTCAACACCATCGAGGAACACCTCGACATGCTGATGGTCTGTCACCACCTCAACCCGGCGGTGCCGGAGGACCTGGCGTTCGCCGAGTCCCGGATCCGCCCCTCCACCATCGCGGCCGAGGACTTCCTGCACGACCTCGGAGCCATCTCGATCATCTCCTCCGACTCCCAGGCGATGGGCCGGATCGGCGAAGTCGTCCTGCGGACCTGGCAGACCGCACACGTCATGAAGGTGCGGCGCGGCGCGCTGCCCGGCGACGGACAAGCCGACAACCACCGGGCGCGGCGCTATGTCGCCAAATACACGATCAACCCCGCGGTCGCCCAGGGCCTCGACCGCGAGATCGGCTCCGTCGAGCCGGGCAAGCTCGCCGACCTCGTGCTGTGGGAGCCCGCGTTCTTCGGGGTCAAGCCGCTCCTCGTCATCAAGGGCGGCCAGATCGCCTACGCGCAGATGGGGGACGCCAACGCGTCGATCCCCACCCCGCAACCCATCCTGCCGCGGCCCATGTTCGGCGCCCAGGGCCGGGCGCCCGCCGCCAACTCCCTCAACTTCGTGTCCCAGTCCGCGCTGGAGGACGGGCTGCCCGAACGGCTCGGCCTGGACAAGCGGTTCGTGTCGATCGAGAACACGCGCCGGGTGAGCAAGGCGGACATGCGGGAGAACGACGCGCTGCCGGATGTCCGGGTCGACCCGGACACGTTCACCGTGACCATCGACGGGGATGTGGTGGAGCCCGCGCCCGCCACCGAACTCCCCATGGCCCAGCGGTACTTCCTCTTCTGACGGGTTGTCATTCCATGAGCCGCGCAGCCCTGCTCGTCCTCGCCGACGGCCGCTTCCCCGCCGGTGGCCACGCCCACTCCGGCGGCGCCGAAGCCGCCGTAGCCTCGGGGCGCGTCCGGACCGCCGCCGACCTCGCGGAGTTCTGCCGGGGGCGGTTGCACACCGCGGGCCTCACCTCCGCCGCGCTCGCGGCCGCGGCGGCGTCCGGCCTCGATCCGCTGATCCTGGACGAGGCCGCCGACGCCCGCACCCCGTCGCCGGCGCTCCGGGCCACCGCGCGCAAACTCGGCCGCCAGATGATGCGGGCCGCCCGCGCCACCTGGCCCTCGGCCGAACTCGACGCGCTGGCCGCGGCTCGCCCGCGCGGCGCCCATCAGCCGATCGTGCTCGGCCTCGCGGCCCGGGCGGCGGGGCTCGGGCCCGAGGACGCGGCGCACTGCGTGGCGTACGAGGTGGTCAGCGGGCCGGCCACGGCCGTGGTGCGGCTGCTGAGCCTCGACCCCTTCGAGGCGACGGGCGTCCTCGCCCGGCTCGCGCCGGAGATGGACGCGGTGGCCCGGCGGGCGGCGGTCGCCGCGGCTCAGGCGGTGCGGGGTGGGGTCGACGCGCTGCCCGCGGCGTCGGCTCCGTTGCTCGATGTCATGGCCGAGGCGCATGCGGGGTGGGCGGTGCGGCTGTTTGCGTCTTAGGGGTGCTTCGCCTCCGCGGCGGGCGCCTCTTTGGCAGGGCGCCGCGTCGTCCCTGCCGGGGGCTCCGCCCCCGGACCCCCGATCGCGCCTTAAGGGCGCTCGTCCTCAATCGCCGGACGGGCTCAACGGGTTGCACCCGGCCCGAACCTGTTGGAACGCCCGGTGTGGCTCAAGGGGTTGCACCCGGCCCGAACCTGTTGGAGTCCACGGCCTTCCTTCGTCCTCAAGCGCCGGGCCGGCTCAGGGAGTTGACCCTGCCCGGACCGGTTGTCCGTACCTACATCCCAAGGAGACCCCATGCACCTCGACCACTCCCACGAAGGACCCGCCGCCATCAGTGCCGACGCCCATCGGGGCGACGGGACACGGCGGGCGTTGCGGGTGGGGCTCGGGGGGCCCGTGGGGTCCGGGAAGACCGCTACCGTGGCCGCGCTCTGCCGGGCCCTTCGTGACCAGTTCTCCATCGCCGTCGTCACCAACGACATCTACACCCGCGAAGACGCCGCCTTCCTGCTGCGCAACGCCGTGTTGCCGCCCGAGCGGATCCAGGCCGTGGAGACCGGGGCCTGTCCGCACACCGCCATCCGCGACGACATCTCCGCCAACCTCGAAGCCGTCGAGGACCTGGAGGACTCCGTCGGGCCGCTGGATCTGATCCTCGTGGAGTCCGGCGGGGACAACCTCACGGCCACCTTCTCCAAGGGACTTGTCGACGCCCAGATCTTCGTCATCGACGTGGCGGGCGGGGACGACATTCCGCGCAAGGGCGGGCCGGGGGTCACCACGGCGGATCTGCTCGTCGTCAACAAGACCGACCTCGCGCCGTACGTCGGGTCCGACCTCGGGCGGATGGCGCGGGACGCCAAGGAGCAGCGGGCCGAACTCCCCGTCGTCTTCCAGTCGTTGAGGTCGCAGGCGGGCGTCGCCCAGGTCGCCGACTGGGTGCGGGAGCAGCTCGCGGCATGGGCGGCCTGACGCTCGGCGCGCCGGGAGTGCGCGCCACCGCCCGGATGGTCGCCACCCCGGGGGGCCTGCCCGTGCTGGAAGGCGGGGGGCCGCTCGCGCTGCGCCGCACCCGCGCGCGCGGTCCGTACCACCGGGTGACCGTCGTCGGCGCGATGAGCGCGCCACTCGGTGGCGACCGGATCGCGATCGAGGCCGAGGCGCGTGACGGGGCCCGCCTGCACGTGGACTCGGCCGCGGCCACCATCGCGCTGCCCGGCCGCGACGGTGAGCGGGCGCACTACGACGTACGCCTCGGCGTCGGCGAGGGCGCCGAACTGCGCTGGCTTCCCGAGCAGCTCATCTCGGCAGCCGGCAGCGAGCTCGTGATGCGTACGAGGATCGAGCTCGCGGCCGGTGCCCGTCTGGTGTTCCGTGAGGAGCAGGTGCTCGGCCGCCACGGTGAGACGCCCGGCACCCTCCTCACCCGCCTCACCGTGTACCGCGCCGGGCGCCCCCTGCTCGACCAGGAGCTGGCGTACGGGCCGGGCGCGCCGGGTGGCTGGGACGGGGGAGCGGTGCTCGGCGGCCACCGGGCGGTCGGCCAGTTGCTCATCGTCGGGCCGGAGTTCGCCGACCGTCCGGCCGAGCCGAAGGTGCTGGGCGAGAACGCCGTGCTCACCCCGCTCGCCGGGCCCGGCCTGCTCGTCACGGCCCTCGCTCCGGACGCCCGATTGCTGCGCCGCACCCTCGACGAGGTGCTGCGCGCCCACCCCCCGACACGCTGACCGCTCAGCGGAACACGTCGCACCGGCTATCGGTTCGGTAAAAAAACACCTGTACGGCCTGTGCACAGTGGCCTCACAGACGAAAGGATCGCCCGACAGGCCCAAACGGAGCGCTGAGACTGACAGCGCACTTCAGCAGGGGGAGGTACCACTTGAGACGCACCGCAGTGCTCGGCTCGGCCGGCACACTGATCGCGGGCACGCTGATGGTGGGCGCGATAGCGGCTCCGGTCGCCAACGCCGACAACCGCGACCACGGTTGGTCCGAGGCACGTGGCACGCAGGTCGCGGCAGACCGGGCCGCCAAGCAGGGCATCGCCTGGACCGACTGCCCGGCCGACTGGGCGTTGGCCAAGCCCATCCAGTGCGGCTACGTGAGCGTTCCGCTCGACTACTCGCGGCCCAACGGCAAGCAGATCAAGCTGGCCGTCGACCGCATCGGCAACACCGGCACCAAGGCCGAGCGCCAGGGCGCGCTCGTCTACAACCCGGGCGGCCCCGGCGGTTCGGGCATGCGCTTCCCGACCCGGGTGACCGGCAAGAACCCGCTGTGGACCAACACGTCCAAGGCGTACGACTTCGTGGGCTTCGACCCGCGCGGCGTGGGCCACTCGACGCCGATCTCCTGCGTCGACCCGCAGGAGTACGCCAAGGCTCCGAAGGCCGACCCGGTCCCGAGCAGCGAGGCCGACAAGCGCGCCCAGCGCAAGCTCGCCGCCGAGTACGCGGACGGCTGTGCCGAGCGCAGCGGCTGGATGCTGCCGTACATGACCACCCCGAACACCGCCCGCGACCTGGACGTCATCCGTGCCGCGCTCGGTGAGAAGCAGCTCAACTACCTGGGCGTCTCCTACGGCACCTACCTGGGCGCGGTCTACGGCACCCTCTTCCCCACGCATGTGCGCCGCATGATCGTGGACAGCGTGGTCAACCCGGACCGGGACAACATCTGGTACCAGGCCAACCTGGAGCAGGACGTCGCCTTCCAGGCCCGCTGGAACGAGTGGGAGGACTGGGTCGCCAAGTACGACGCCACCTTCCACCTCGGCACCACCCGGGCTCAGGTCGAGGCGCAGTGGCTGAAGCTGCGCGCCGACGCGAAGAAGAACCCGCTCGATGGCAAGGTCGGCCCGGCCGAACTCCTCGGCTTCTTCCAGAAGGCCCCGTACTACGACTCGTACTGGGTGCCGGTCGCCAAGGCGCTCAGCGCCTACGCGGCGGGCGACTCCAAGCCGGTCGTCCAGGCCGCCGCGTCCGACATGACGGACATCGCGGGCAACATCGCCTCCGAGAACGGCAACGCCGTCTACACGGCCGTCGAGTGCGCGGACGCCAAGTGGCCGACCAGCTGGCGCAAGTGGGACCGGGACAACACCCGTCTGAACAAGGACTACCCGTTCCTGACCTGGTCGAATGCCTGGATGAACCTGCCGTGTGCCACCTGGCCCACCAAGCAGCACAACCCGATCGAGGTCAAGACCGGCAAGGGTCTGCCCACCGTCCTGATCGTGCAGAGCACCAATGACGCCGCCACCCCGTTCCAGGGCGCCGTCGAGCTGCACAAGGCGTTCAAGAACTCGCGCCTCATCATCGAGAAGGGCGCCGGTTCGCACGGTGTGACCGGTCTCGTCAACCCGTGCATCAACTCGCGCGTGGACGACTACCTGCTCACCGGCAAGACCGACAAGGCGGACTTCACGTGCACCCCGCACGCGACGCCCGTTCCGTAACGGTCGACTGAGTGAAGGGGGGCGGCCGGATCCTTCCGGTCGCCCCCCTTTTTTTGCCGTCGTCCTGTCCGGCCTCAGCCGCGCCCGGCCAGCCAGGCGTCCTCGGCCGCGTAGTCGAACAGACCGACCGACGCGTAGTTCTTGGCCATCTTCGGGAACGCCTCGCTCCACTCCCGGCCCTCGAGCCGCGAGGCCAGATACTCCACCGTGGCCGGCAGCGACTCCGCGTACCCCGTCACCGGGCGGTAGCCCAGCTCCCGTTCGGCCGCCGACATGTCGTACACGATCGGATGCGCGGCGCTCCACGGCGTGATGCCGACGGTGCCGTGCGGCGGGGGCCCTTCCACCAGGACGAGTTCGCTGCGCACGCCGAGGACCTCGTCGATGGCCGCGCCGATCTCGGCGACCGTCGGCGCCTCGCCGTCCGCCGCGTTCAGGACCCGGTCGCCGGGCTTGAGCGCGGCCAGCCTGATCAGCTCCGCGAGGTTGGAGACATGCGCCGGATGGAAGCGGCTCTCGCCGTTGTGGGCGAGCACCCGCACCGGACGACCGTCCAACGCCCGCTTCACGAAGTACAGTTCGCGGGGCGTCTGGCATTGGGGCCCGTGGATCGCCCCCGCGCGCAACAGCGTGGAGGGGATGGAGGAGCCGAGCAGTTCCCGCTCCAGGGCCACCTTGCGGGTGCTGTACGTCGCGTCTCCGGGAGCGACGGTGCCCAGGGACTCCGGGATCGGGACCGGGTAGCGGGGCGATCCGTCCGGCTCGTCCTGGGTGTCGAAGTTACGGCCCTTGTCGTCCTCGTAGACGGCGCCGCTGGAGATCACCACCGTCGAGCCGATCCGGTCCGCGAGACCGATCAACTGCCGTGCGTGGTCCGGCCCCCACGCCACCATGTCGACCAGCACGTCGACGCCCTCCCCGAGGGCCGCCGCGAGAGCCGCGCCGTCCTCCCGGTCCACGCGGACGGTCCGCACCTCGCCCGGCCAGTTCGGGTCCGCCTCCCCTCCTCGCGAGGCGGCACGCACCTCCCAGCCGTCCTCGGCGAGCGCGCGCACCGCGGCCCGGCCGATCTGTCCCGTAGCGCCGATGACGAACGCGGTTCCTTGAGTCATGGCCCGGACGCTACGCCCGCGCCGACCACCGCGACCAGGCCGTTTCGCCGTGCGCGGATCCGCTCAGGGCCGAGCGCCGGCGGGAACTTCCGGCTCAGCCGATGAGGCCCCGGAAACGCCGCGACTCCTCCGCCTTCACATCGGCCGCGTACCGGTCCACGTACTCCTGACCCGACAACTCCATGACCTTGTACATGATTTCGTCGGTGACCGCCCGCAGGATGGCCTTCTCGTCCTCCATCCCCTCGTACCGGGAGAAGTCGAGGGGCTCACCGAAGCGGACCGACACGCGCCGGATCTTCGGGACGACCCGGCCGGGCGGCTGGATCTCGAAGGTGCCGACCATGGCGCAGGGGATCACGGGGACCTTGCCCCGGATGGCCATCACCGCGACGCCGACCTTGCCCTTGTACAGCTTGCCGTCCGGCGAACGCGTGCCCTCGGGGTAGATGCCGAGGAGCTCGTCCCTGGCGAGCACTCCGAGCCCCTCGCGGATCGCGGCCTTTCCCGCCTCCTTGCCGGAGCGGTCCACCGGGATCTGCCCGACCGCCCGGAAGAAGGCGGCGGTCAGCCGGCCCTTGATGCCGGGACCAGTGAAGTACTCCTGTTTGGCGAGGAAGGTGATGCGCCGCTTCAGCATCACCGGCATCAGGAAGTGGTCGGAGAACGAGAGGTGGTTGCCCGCGACGATCGCCGCGCCCTCCTCGGGAACGTACTCGAGACCCTCCAGCCTCGGCCGGAACAGCACTCTCAACAGGGGCCCCAGAACTGCGTACTTGAGGATGTAGTAGAGCACCCGCGAGCTCCTCACCATGCAGAAGGGTGGCCAGTGTAAAGGGCGGCTCCGGCCTCGGGTAACCATCTCGCCCGGCCCGCCACGGATCGATCATTCGATCATTTGTGTGCGAGTCATTGAGCGAACGAAGCGCGGAGTGTACAAACCGTTCACGTCTGCGTGTGAACCCTCCGCCTTCCTCATGCCTTTCCCCCTCATCCTCCGGGTTGGAGTCCCCATGACCACTCCCTGGTCCCGCCGTGGCTTCCTCTGCGCCACGGGCGCGTCCGCCCTCGCACTGGGGATCGCCGCCGCCCCGCCGGCGAGCGCCGCCGACGCCTATGACACGCTGCGCGCCAGATGGCGCACCCTGATCCTCGGGGCGGGGGTGGACCCCGCCGTCGAACCGTTCACGTCCAGGCTCGCCGACCTCGGCGCCTCGGCCGCGTCCCTGCGGGCCACGATGGCCCCCGCGAGCGGCTCCCTGTGGCCCGACGCCGTGTACGCGGACCCCGAACCGGACACCGACCAGGAGTCGTTCGGCTACTCGGCCCGGCTGAACGACAGCTGCACCCGGCTGCGCACCATGGCCGAGGCGTACAGCTGGCCGGGCACCGGCCTCACCGGCGACGGCGCCCTCGCCGCGGCCATCGCCACCGGCCTCGACCACCTCCACGCCGACGTCTACAACGAGAACCGAGCCGCCTACGGCAACTGGTACAACTGGCGGATCGGCGCCCCCCAAGCCCTGCTCGACACGTGCGTCCTGCTGTACGACCACCTGCCCGCGGCCCAACTGGGCGGCATCCTCACGGCGGTCGACCACTTCGTGCCGGACAGCGCCGTCGCCGTCTACGGCGGCACCAGCACCGGCGCCAATCGCGTCGACCTCTGCCGGGTGCTGGCCCTGCGCGGACTCCTCGGCAAGAACTCCGCGAAGCTCTCCCTGGCCAGGAACGCGCTCTCGCCGGTCTTTCCGTATGTGACCGAGGGCGACGGCCTCTACCGCGACGGCTCCTTCGTGCAGCACGCCCATGTGCCGTACACCGCCTCCTACGGAACGGTGATGCTCGGCGGCCTCGGCCTGCTGTTCGCGCTGCTCACCGGCTCCGCCTGGGAGGTCTCGGACCCCGCCCGGCAGGTCGTCCTCGACGCGGTCGAGAACGCCTGGGCGCCCTTCCTCTACAACGGCCTCGCCCTGGACTGCGTGGCGGGCCGCGCCATCAGCCGGGGTGTCGCCGCCTCGGACCCCGGGGCCCGCAGGCAGGACGACCATGTGCGCGGCCACGCGATCCTCGCCTCGATCCTGCTGCTCGGGCAGGGCGCCTCCGCCGCCGAGAACACCCGCTGGCGGGGACTGGTCAAGGGCTGGATGCAACGCGACTACTACAGCCCACCGCTGAGCGACCCCTTCCTCGGCCTGTCAAGTCTGGCTCTGCTCAAGGGAGTTCAGGACGACCGCACGGTGGCCGCGATCGCCGAACCCGTCGGCCACCGGATCTTCCCCTCCATGGCCCGGGCCACCCACCGCCGACCCGCCTGGGCGGCCGCCATCAGCATGGCCGACCAGCGGATCACGTACTACGAGACCGGCAACGGCGAGAACCTGCACGGCTGGCACACCGGCTCCGGAATGCTCTCCTGGTGGGGCGGCGGCTACGCCAACGGACAGTACAGCGACGACTTCTGGCCCACCGTGGACCCCTATCGGCTGCCCGGCACCAGCGTCTCGCGCAAGGTCCTCGCAGACGCGGCGGGCGGCGACTGGGGCGCGTCCCGCCCGGACGTCCACTGGGTGGGCGGCGCGAGCGACGGGCAACGGGCCACGATCGGCCAGTACCTCAAAGGGCTCCAGAGCACCCTGCTCGCCAAGAAGGCCTGGTTCTGCCTCGACGACGCGATCGTGTGCCTGGGCGCGGGCATCACCTGCCGGGACGGCACGGTGGTCGAGTCGACCGTCGACAACCGCAACCTCGGGCCGAGCGGAAGCGCGGCCCTCACCGTCGACGGCACCGTGCAGCCGCTCACCCACCCCTGGTCGGCGACCCTGACCGACGTCTCCTGGGTCCACCTCGCGGGTCATGCGGGCTATGTCTTCCCCGGCCGGGCCACGGTACGGGCCCGGCGCGAGGAGCGCACCGGGCGCTGGAGCGACATCAACAAGGGCGGCTCGACGGCGGCGGCCGGCCGCCACTACCTCACCCTGTGGGCCGACCACGGAACCGATCCGTCCGGCGCGGGCTACGCCTACCTTCTGATGCCGGGCGCCTCCGCGGCCCAGAGCGCCGCGCGCGCCGCCGACACCGGCTGGCTGACCGTGCTCGCCAACACCGACGACCAGCAGGGCGTACGGGTGCCCTCGCTCGGCTTCACCGGGGCCGCCTTCTGGTTCGGCGGCACGGTCGGCGCGCTCACCGCGAGTGCGCCGTGCGCGGTGATGATCAGCGAGCGGAGCGACGGCACGGCCGCGATCTGCGTCAGCGATCCCATGCGCGCGCAGACCTCGCTCACCCTCACCTGGAGACGGGCCGTGGCCTCGGTGATCTCACGGCCGGCCACCGTCACGGGTGTCGGCACCGGCGCGGCCCTGACCCTCACGTTCGGCGACCTCAGCGGCACCGGCGGGGCCACCCAGACCACCGTCGTCCGGCTCGGCTGACCCGCACGGCCGCCTCAGGTGCTGCGCGACACCGCGGCCGTCCCGATCGCGGTGAGCCCGAGCACCACCCAGCCGAACCACAGCCAGCCGCTGCTGCCGAGCGCCACCGTGTACGCCGTGATCACCACCAGCATCACCAGGGTGAGCACCATCATCGACTTCGTCGAACGGGGCATCGCGGTCCCCTTCCTCCCGGCAGGTGCCGTGAAGGCCATGGTCACCCCGAGAGGGGCCGGCGCGCTACTGCCCGCGCGTGTTCAGCGAGGCGAGATAGGCGTTGTAGGCCTGAAGTTCCTTGTCGCCGTCGCGCTCGGCGGCCCGGTCGGTGCGGCGCGCGTGCCGCTTCTCGGTGGCGTACCACTGGAAGACCAGGGCGATCAGGACGAGCACCGAGGGGATCTCGCTGAACGCCCAGGCGATGCCGCCGCCCGCCTGCTGGTCGGCGAGCGCGTCGATGCCGAGCGAGGCCGGGGGGTTCTTGTACGTGCTGATCATGGGCTCGCTGGCCATCATCAGGGCGATGCCGAAGAAGGCGTGGAAGGGCATCCCGGCGAAGAGCTCCAGCATCCGCATCACATAGCCGGGCCGGTGCGGCCCCGGGTCCACGCCCATGATCGGCCAGAAGAAGACCAGACCGACCGCGAGGAAGTGGACCATCATCGCGATGTGCCCGGTCTTGGACTCCATCAGGAAGTCGAACAGCGGCGTGAAATAGAGCCCGTACAGGCTCGCGATGAACAGCGGGATCGTGAACGCGGGGTGCGTGACGATCTTCATGTACCGGCTGTGCAGCAGCATCAACAGGACTTCACGCGGGCCCCTGCGGCCGCGCGGGGCGACCGGAAGCGCGCGCAGCGCGAGGGTGACCGGCGCCCCGAGCAGCAGCAGGATGGGCGACAGCATGCTGATCACCATGTGCTGCACCATGTGCGCGCTGAACATGACCATGCCGTAGTCGTTCAGCTTGGTGCACATGACGAGGGCGATGGTCAGGACGCCCACGGTCCAGAAGACCATCCGGCCGACCGGCCAGCTGTCGCCGCGCCGCCTCAGCCGGGCCACGCCCCACGCGTAGAGGGCGAGGCCGAGCAGACAGCCGATGAGGAAGAAGGGGTCCGCCGACCATTCCAGGCCCCGCGCCAGCGTGAACGGCGGCAGGTCCATGTTCATGTCCATGCCGTGCCCGCTGTGATCCATCCGCTGACTCCTGATTCGTACCGGTTGTCCCGCACCAGACTAGAACCGCCCCCGGCCGATGGTGCGGCCGGGGGCGGTTCCGTGCGGATCGAACGATCCGGAAAGCGGACGGAGGCGAGCGGTGCCTAGAGGACGCACTCCGCTTCGGCGTACCGCTCGGCCGGGACGGTCTTCAAGGTGGCCGTCGCCTCGGCGAGCGGGACCATCACGATGTCGGTGCCGCGCAGCGCGGTCAGCATCCCGAACTCGCCGCGGTGGGCGGCCTCCACCGCGTGCCAGCCGAACCGGGTGGCGAGCACACGGTCGTACGCGGTGGGCGTGCCGCCGCGCTGGACGTGCCCGAGGATGACCGGCCGGGCCTCCTTGCCGAGGCGCTGCTCCAACTCGATGGAGAGCTGCCGGGCGACTCCGGCGAAGCGCTCGTGACCGTAGACATCGGTGCCGCCCACGTCGAACTGCATCGAGCCCTCACGCGGCTTGGCGCCCTCGGCGACCACCACGATCGCGAACTTCTTGCCCGCCGAGAAGCGTCGGCCGACCAGCTCGGTCAGCTCGCCGATATCGAAGGGACGCTCGGGCACCACGATGGCGTGGGCGCCGGCCGCCATGCCGGAGTGCAGCGCGATCCAGCCGGTGTGGCGGCCCATGACCTCGACGATCAGCACGCGCTGGTGCGACTCGGCGGTGGTCTTCAGACGGTCGAGGGCGTCGGTGGCCACGCCCACGGCGGTGTCGAAGCCGAAGGTGACATCGGTCGACGCGATGTCGTTGTCGATGGTCTTCGGCACGCCGACGATCGGAAGGCCCGCCTCGGACAGCAGGGTCGCGGCCTTCAGGGTGCCCTCGCCGCCGATCGGGATGATCGCGTCGAGGCCCAGCTCCGCGACATGCCCCTTGGCGCGCTCCACGCCGTCGCGCAGATGCGCGGGCTGGACGCGGGAGGAGCCGAGGATGGTGCCGCCACGGGCCAGGATGCCGCCGACCGCGTCGAGGTCGAGCTTGCGGTAGTCGGCTTCGAGCAGGCCCCGCCAGCCGTCGTGGAAGCCGATGACCTCGTCGCCGTGGTCGACGACCGCGCGGTGCACGACGGATCGGATGACGGCGTTGAGGCCGGGGCAGTCGCCGCCGGAGGTGAGCACACCAATTCGCATTGCCCGGAGAACCTTTGCAACGTGGGCCGACGACCGGACCACGTCGTCCGGTTGGATCCCCGTCACCCTACCGGCGCAAGGTGACGGGGGCCGAATCGGAGGTCCGCCTGATGGACGTCGTACGAACCTACGAGCCGTCCGGCGGCCGGGCCGGGAGGGCGCCGGTGCCGGACGCGCGCGTCATGCGGGCTGCGTCGCCGACGCGATGCGCTCCGCGCGCAGCGCCTCGTACCAGCGGTCGTCGGTCGGCGGCAGCGCGTTCACATCGAGGGCCAGCTTCAGGAGCATGTCCGCGATCTGTGGATTGCGGGCGAGGACCGGACCGTGCATGTACGTGCCGAACACGGTGTCGTTGTACGCGCCCTCGGTGCCGTCCCCGGTGCCGTTGCCCTTGCCCAGGCGCACCCGGGCGAACGGGCGGGCGGTGGGACCGAGGTGGGTGATGCCCTGGTGGTTCTCGAAGCCGGTCAGCTGGGGCAGGCCGAGGCGCTCGTCGATGTCTCCGAGCACATCGCCGACGCACCGCTCGCCCTCGCCGCGGGTCGAGATCACATCGATCAGGCCGAGGCCCTGCTGGCGCTCGCCGACGTCGTTGATGAACTCGTGGCCGAGGATTTGGTATCCGGCGCACACCGAGAAGATGATCGCGCCGTTGGACGCGGCGCGCTCCAGGCCGCCGTCGCGGCGCAGCCGCTCGGCCGCCAGCCGCTGCGGCCGGTCCTCGCCGCCGCCGATCAGGTAGATGTCACCGGAGGTCGGGATCGGCTGGTCGCTGCGGACGTCGAGCCGGTGCACCTCCAGACCGCGCTGGCGCGCACGGCGCTCCACGACCAGGGCGTTCCCCTGGTCGCCGTAGGTGCTCAGGAGGTCGGGGTAGACCCACACGAGGCGCAGGCTGTTGTCTGCCATGTCGCTTGCTTGCTCCTTGCTGAGTCAGTTGCCGACGACGCGGCGGACGTCCTGGAACGCGGTGTAGTTGGCGATCAGCTCGATCCGCCCGGGCGGCGCGAGTTGCGTGCACTCCTCCAGGCTCTCGCAGACCCGGAAGTTCAGGTTCGCGACCTCCAGGCGCACCGCCAGGTCCAGCTTGCGGTCGCCGATCACGAAGAGCGGATGGCCCGCGAGCCGGGTGTAGTCGACGTCCCACAGCCAGGAGGTGTCCGTGCCGTCCGCGCCACGGGCGTTGACGGACAGGACGACCGGCGTGGGCGGCGGGTCGATGAGGGAAAACGTTTCGAGCCAGCCCGCCGGGTTCTTCGCGAGCAGCAGCCGCAGCTCCCGGCCCTGGAAGGTGACGACGTCATAGCGGCCGGCCACCGCCTGCACCTGGTACATGCGTTCCAGGGCGACCTGCGGCGGCACCCCGAACACCGCGGCGACCGCGGCGGAGGTGGCGGCGTTGGCCTTGTTGGCGCGGCCGGGAAGCTGGAGGTGGATCGGCCAGGCCGAGCCGTGCGGGTCCAGCACGTAGTCGCCGTTGAGGACCCAACTGGGCGCCGGGCGGCGGAAACCGCACTCGCCGCAGAACCAGTCGTCGCCGGGCCGCTGCATCACACCGCCGCAGGCGGGGCACGACCAGGCGTCGTCCTTCCACTCCTGACCGGCCGCCACCCACACCACGTTGGGGGAGGAGGACGCGGCCCACACCACCAGCGGGTCGTCCGCGTTGGCGATGACCACGGCCTTCGAGCCGGACAGGCCCTCGCGCCACTTCTCGGCGAGCATCCGGGTCTCGGCGGCGCGGTCGAGCTGGTCGCGCGAGAGGTTCAGCAGCGCGATCGCCTTCGGCGTCACATCGCGCGCGACACCGGCCAGATACTTCTCGTCGACCTCGATCACGCCGTACTTGGCGTCCGAACCGCCCGCGAGGGCGGAGGTGATGCCGGCCGGCATGTTCGCGCCGAGCGCGTTCGACACCACGGGGCCGCTGGCCCCCAGTGCCTCGGCGATCAGCCGGGTCGTGGTCGTCTTGCCGTTCGTCGCCGACACCAGGACGACGTCCAGATGAGTGGCGAGCCGCCCGAGCAGATCGGGGTCGAGCTTGAGCGCGACGCGCCCGCCGATCACCGATCCACTGCCCCGGCCCGCCGCGCGCGACACCGCCGCGGCGGCCTTGCCCGCGGTCACCGCCAGCTTGGCTCGCGGTGACAGGGGCCCGGCACCTCCAACGTGTCCTGACATCGTCCTTGATCCTCCTTGCGCCTGGGTCGGGTGTCAGCCTATCGAGATCCGGTCAGCGCCCCGAACCGCGCCACCATCCGAAATGGCCCCGGCCCCTGGGAACGTACTCTTGCGCCCATGCGCCACCGCCCCATTCCCGGCAGTTCCGGCACCGTACGAGAGATGAGTCTCCTCGGTGACCGCACGCTCCATGCCCCCTGCGAGCCCGTCACGGACTTCGGTCCCGCCCTGCGCCGCCTTGTCGAGGACATGTTCGCGACGATGTACGCGGCGGACGGGGTCGGCCTGGCGGCCAACCAGATCGGCGTCGCCCAGCGGGTGTTCGTGTACGACTGCCCCGACGACGAGGATGTGCGACACCTGGGGTACGTCGTCAACCCCCGCCTCGTGGAGGCGGACGGCGTCGAGGTGCGCGGGCCCGAGGGCTGTCTGTCGCTGCCGGGGCTGGAGGCGCCGACCTCGCGCTTCGACCGTGCGGTGGTGGAGGGAGTGGACCTTGCGGGCGCGCCCGTGCGCGTCAAGGGTACGGGGTTCTTCGCGCGCTGCCTCCAGCACGAGTGCGATCACCTCGATGGGGTGGTGTACGCGGACCGGGTGACGGGCTGGGCCAAGTCCCGCCTGCACCGCGCGATCCGCAAGACCCCCTGGGGCTCCGCCCCGGCCCCCGTTCGCACCTGAACGTCGCTCGTCCTCACGCCGGAGCAGCTGAGGGGCGCGGGGAACCGCGCGAGCAACCACGCACGGTCCGCGGGCGCCCTGGGGCTCCGCCCCAGACCCCGTATCGCGCCTGAACGGCGCTCGTCCTCAATCGCCGGACGGGCTGAAGGTGCTCCAGCACCGAGCAGCTGAGGGGCGCGGGGAACTGCGCGAGCAACCACGCACGGTCCGCGGGCGCCCTGGGGCTCCGCCCCAGACCCCGTATCGCGCCTGAACGGCGCTCGTCCTCAAGCGCCGGACGGGCTGAAGGTGCTCCAGCACCGAGCAGCTAAGGGGCGCGGGGAGCTGCGCGAGCAACCACGCACGGTCCGCGGGCGCCCTGGGGCTCCGCCCCAGACCCCGTATCGCGCCTGAACGTCGCTCGTCCTCAATCGCCGGACGGGCTGAAGGTGCTCCAGCACCGAGCAGCTGAGGGGCGCGGGGAACTGCGCGACCAGCCGTCCACGGTCCGCGGACGACATGCTCCGCCGGAGGCTTTCGGGAAGGGGCGGGGTGGGGGATCAGAACCCCGGACCGTCGGCCCGGTCGCCCGCCCCGGCGAGCCGACCCCACAGCAGATCGGCGAGCGCCCGCACCAACTCCGCGCGGGAGCAGGGGCGTTCACCCAGCCACCAGTCGCCCGCCGCATGCATCATGCCGACGATTCCGTGCCCCCAGACCCGCGCGAGCACATCGCTCCCCGGCCCGAGGTCGATCCGCTCGGCTATGACGACGCCGAGGTCCTCGCCCATGCGGCGCAGCAGCGGCGCCGAGTGACGGCCCACGTCGAAGCCCTGCTCGGACTCGGGCGCCGGTGCGTCCTCGGCCGGATGCATCAGGAAGCGGTAGACCTGCGGCCGCGCCTCGATGGCGGCGAGATACGTCTCCAGGGTCGCCTCGACCCGCTCGCGGCGCTCGGCCGGCGCGTCGAGCGCGGCCCGCAGCGCGGAGAGCAGGGCGTCGGTGTGCCGTTTGGCGAGCGCCCGGTAGAGGCCGCCCTTGTCGCCGAAGTGGCGGTAGAGGATCGGCTTGGTGATGCCCGCCTCCGCCGCGATCGCGTTCATCGACGCCTTGGGGCCGTCCCGCAGCACCACCCGGTCCGCCGCCTCCAGCAGTTCGCGCCGCCGGCGCTCCGCCGCCGTTCGCTGCTGTTCGGCCTGCTGCGTGGTCTCCATGGGTCTCTTCTCCCCGCCCGTACTGCGTCTTCCGTGGGTTCCCGCTGTCGAAAGCCTTGCGCAACGTAACACTCCGCCCGCCTGCGGTGCTGCCGGGCGGGTGGCCGGTTGACAGCGGCTACCCGTCGGTAACAGACTGTTGTTACCGTAAGTAACAGTTGGAGTGGTGGAGGGGTCATGGCCGAGTTCACAATGGATCTCAACGACGACCAGAAGCAGGTCCGGGACTGGCTGCACGGCTTCGCCAAGGACGTGATCCGCCCCGCCGCCGCCGAGTGGGACGAGCGTGAGGAGACGCCCTGGCCGGTGATCCAGGAAGCCGCCAAGGTCGGAATCTACTCCCTCGACTTCTACGCGCAGCAGTTCTTCGACCCGACGGGTCTCGGCATCCCGGTCGCCATGGAGGAGCTGTTCTGGGGGGACGCGGGCATCGCGCTCTCCATCGTCGGCACCGGTCTCGCCGCCGTCGGCGTCCTCGCCAACGGCACCGAGGAGCAGATCGGCACCTGGATCCCGCAGATGTACGGCGATGTGACCGATGTCAAGGTCGCCGCCTTCTGCTCCTCCGAGCCGGACGCCGGCTCGGACGTCGCCTCGATGCGTACCAGGGCCGTCTACGACGAGGCCAAGGACGAGTGGATCCTGAACGGCACCAAGACCTGGGCCACCAACGGCGGCATCGCCAATGTCCACGTCGTCGTCGCGGTCGTCGATCCCGAACTCGGTTCCAAGGGCCACGCCTCCTTCATCGTGCCGCCGAACACCCCGGGCCTGACCCAGGGCCAGAAGTTCAAGAAGCACGGCATCCGCGCCTCGCACACGGCCGAGGTCGTCCTCGAAGACGTCCGTGTCCCCGGCCACTGCCTGCTGGGCGGCAAGGAGAAGCTCGACGAACGGCTGGCCCGCTCCCGTGAGAAGGCGAAGGCGGGTGGTGAGCGCGTGAAGAACGCCGCGATGGCCACCTTCGAGGCCTCCCGCCCGGCCGTCGGCGCGATGGCCGTCGGCACCGCGCGGGCCGCGTACGACTACGCGCTCGACTACGCCAAGACCCGTGAGCAGTTCGGCCGGCCCATCATCGACAACCAGGGCATCGCCTTCCAGCTCGCCGACATGCGCACCCGGATCGACGCGGCCCGCCTGCTGGTGTGGCGCGCGTCCTGGATGGCGACCACGGGCAAGAAGTTCGAGTCCGCCGAGGGCTCGATGTCCAAGCTGTACGCGAGCGAGACCGCGAAGAAGGTCACCGGGCAGGCCATCCAGATCCTCGGCGGCAACGGCTACACCCGCGAGTACCCGGTGGAGCGGATGCACCGGGACGCCGCCATCTACACGATCTTCGAAGGCACCAGCGAGATCCAGCGCCTGGTCATCGCCCGCACCCTGTCGGGCATGCCGATCCGCTAGGCGCGCCCGCCGTACAGGCGCACAGCCGCCCGGGCGTGCCCGGTCTGCCCGGGCGGCCCCGCAACAGTGCCCTCCCGTACCTGGCCCTGGGCCGCCTTCACCGCGTATGCAGAAAGGGATGTATTCCAGCGCAGGAAGAGGCTCCGTGCACGACCATGACGATGCCAGAAGGGTCGGCGCCGCGAACGGGCGCGGCCCGGCGGACAAGCCCGCGGCCAAGGGCGCGGCACCGCCGCAGGGCCTGCGCGCACTACAGGGCACCGTGGGGAACGCGGCCGTCGTGCAGATGCTCCGCCGGGCCGGTCACCCGGGGGAGCGGGAGGAGCACCGGCACGGGGCCGGCTGCGGGCACGCGGCCGAGCAGCCCGCCGTGCAGCGTTCCGCCGTGCACGACGTCCTGCGCGGCAGCGGCCGCCCCCTGGACGAGGCGACCCGGGGCGACATGGAGGCGCGGCTCGGCGCGGACTTCTCCGACGTCCGCATCCACAACGACTCCGCCGCCCGAGCCTCCGCGGCGGAGGTCGGCGCCCGCGCCTACACCTCGGGCAGCCATGTCGTCATCGGCGACGGCGGGAACGACAAGCACACGCTGGCCCACGAGTTGACCCATGTCATCCAGCAGCGCCAGGGCCCGGTCGCGGGGACCGACAACGGCTCGGGGCTCAAGGTCTCCGATCCCTCCGACCGGTTCGAGCGGGAGGCGGAGGCCAATGCCACCCGGGTGATGTCGGGCGGCTCCGCCCGGCAGTCCGCGCCCTCGGCCCCCGAGTCCGGACCCTCGGCATCGGTCCAGAGCGCCCCAGCCGAACCGGCGGTGCAACGCGCCATCACGGTCACCCTCGACGGATACGCCAGTGCCAAGAACGTCGCGGACAAGAACGATCTGACGCGGCAACAGGTCGGCGAGTACTACCGGATGGTCGTCGTGGACGACTACAAGCTGGCCGTCGGCTACGCCCAGGACGGCGGCACCACGCTGAAGGGCCTGGCGAAGGCGCTGCGAACTCCCGCCGGGAACGGGGCAGTTGAGCTGGACGCCCTCGTCGCGGAGATTCGGCGCGTGATCGCCACCGATGTGCCGGCGGACCTGCGGGCCAACAAGAACACCCGGTACGCGGTGGAGCCCCAGGGCGGCTACGAGCACCAGAGCCTGCCCAACGGCGGCAAGGAGGGCGTCTGGGCGAATGACGACGTCATGTGGGACGAGTTCGGCCAGGGGCTTGGCGAGCGCGCCGCCGAGGCGCAGGAGACCACCGGCCGCATCGGCAGTGACCCCCTCAAGCAGCTCACCTGGGGCATGGCCAAGGAACTGCTGCCCAGGCCGCTGACCAACCTGATCTTCGACGTGCGGTTCCAGCTGGAGAGCGGCACCCTGCTCGACGAGCGGACACCGGACCAGCTCACCAGGCGGGACGCGACACCGAACGAGCCGGGCACGCTGAGGAGTTGGCACCAGGACGACTCGGGCCGACTGCCTTCCACCGGCGCGGACCACACCGGCGGCCCCGAGGCCTTCCGCGCCCAGGTCCCCGAGGAGAGCCGGGGCCTGCACGACCACTACCGCGCCCACTCCCAGGCGGGCACCGGGTCCTCGACCCTGAATGCCGCCGGGTTCCCCCGTGGCTTCGCCGAGTACACGGGAACCGGCTCGAACTCCGAGCACAACACCAAGGTCGTCCTCGACTACATCCAGAAGCGCGTCTATCTGACGCTCACGCACTACCAGTACTGGGGCCTGGCCGTCGCCAACGGGCGCACCTACTTCGTGCCCTCCGAAACCCAGGACGCGGTTCAGGCCGACGGCAAGATCCGCAACGGGATGCAGCGCCAGCGCATCCCGGCGGGGACGCCGTACCGCCTCATGAGCCCCTGGGTACAGATCCTGGCGTGAGACATGACGAGGCGCTCCGCCCTCGGGTGAGGACGGAGCGCCGGGGTGTCGCGTACCGGGTCAGGCCGGCAGGTTGGCCTCGATGAGGGCCACGACCTCGGGGGCCTCGGGCTCGGTGCGCGGCCGGATGCGGGCGGCGACCTCGCCCTGCGGCGAGATCAGGAACTTCTCGAAGTTCCACTGGATGTCGCCGGCCTCGCCGTCGGCGTCCGCCGTCTTCGTCAGCTCCGCGTAGAGCGGGTGGCGGCTCTCGCCGTTGACGTCCGTCTTCTCCAGGAGCGGGAACGTCACGCCGTACGTCGCCGAGCAGAACGTGCCGATCTCCTCGGCGGTGCCGGGCTCCTGGCCGCCGAACTGGTTGCACGGCACGCCGAGCACGGTCAGGCCGCGCTCGCCGTACTGCTGCTGGAGCCGCTCCAGGCCGGCGTACTGCGGGGTCAGACCGCACTGGGACGCGACATTGACCAGGAGCACGGCCCGGCCCTTGTACTCGCCGAGCGAGGTCGTCTGGCCGGTGAGGGTGCGCAGCGGAATGTCGTACAGGCTCATTCGGTAACTCCTTCTGGAAAAAGGTGAGTTGATCAGTCGCCGGACGGGGTGAGGGGCCGGAAGAGGCCCTCTTGGACCACCGACACCAGCAGTTCGCCCGCGCGGTTGTAGATCCGGCCGCGGGCGAGGCCCCGCCCGCCCGTCGAGACCGGGGACTCCTGGTCGTACAGGAACCACTCGTCGGCGCGGAAGGGGCGGTGGAACCACATGGCGTGGTCGAGCGAGGCCATGTCGAAGCCGCGCGGGCCCCACAGCGGCTCGACCGGGATGCGCACCGCGTCGAGCAGCGTCATGTCGCTCGCGTACGTCAGCGCGCAGGTGTGCACCAGCGGGTCGTCGCCGAGCGGGCCCACCGCGCGCATCCAGACGGCGCTGCGCGGGTCCGCGCCCTTGATCTCCTCGGGCGTCCAGCGCAGCCGGTCCACGTACCGGATGTCGAACGGCTGGCGGCGCGCCATCCGCTCCAGGGACTCCGGCAGCGCCCCCAGGTGCGCGCGGATCTCCTCGGTGACCGTCGGCAGCGACTCAGGCTCGGGGAAGTCCAGGCGCGGCGGCAGTTGGTGCTCGATGCTGCCGGGCTCGGGGCGGTGGAACGACGCCGTCAGGTTGAAGATCGTGCGGCCCTGCTGCACCGCCGTGACCCGCCGGGTGGTGAAGGAGCGCCCGTCGCGCACCCGCTCCACCTGGTACACGATCGGCACACCGGGACGGCCCGGCCGCAGGAAGTAGGCGTGCAGCGAGTGCACCGGACGCTCGCCGTCCGTGGTGCGCCCAGCCGCGACCAGGGCCTGGCCCGCGACCTGGCCGCCGAAGACCCGCTGGAGGGACTCCTCGGGGCTGCGGCCGCGGAAGATGTTGACCTCGATCTGCTCCAGATCGAGCAGGTCGACGAGTCTCTCCGCCGGGTTGGTCATGTCGTCGCGGTCCTCTCGGAACGGGGGAGTGGGGGTCAGAGCTCGCCGACGTCGGTGACGCGCAGCACCGCGCGGCCCTCTTCGTCGGAGGCCGCCAGATCGACCTCGGCGCTGATGCCCCAGCCATGGTCGCCGTTGGGGTCGGCGAACGCCTGGCGGACGCGCCACAGGCCGTGCGCCGCGTCCTCCTCGATGGACAGGAGCTTGGGGCCGCGGGCGTCGGGCCCGGTGCCGAGGTCGTCGTACTCGTCCCAGTACTTGTCCATCGCCTCGCCCCACGCGTCCGCGTCCCAGCCGGACTCCGCGTCCAGCTCGCCGAGCGCGGTGAGGTTGTCCAGGGCGGCCAGCTCCACCCGGCGGAACATCGCGTTGCGCACGAGGACCCGGAAGGCGCGGGCGTTGGCCGTGACCGGCTTGACCTCGTCGGCCTTCTCCTGCGCCTCCTCGGCGGTCTGCACCTCGGGGTTGGCGAGCTGCTCCCACTCGTCCAGCAGGCTGGAGTCGACCTGGCGGACCATCTCGCCGAGCCAGGCGATGAGGTCTTCCAGGTCCTCGGTCTTCAGGTCGTCGGGGATGGTGTGGTCCAGCGCCTTGTACGCGCTCGCCAGATAGCGCAGGACGATGCCCTCGGTCCGCGCGAGCTCGTACCAGGAGGTGAACTCCGTGAAGGTGAGCGCCCGTTCGTACATGTCGCGGATCACGGACTTGGGCGAGACCGGGTGGTCGCCCACCCACGGGTGCGAGGTCTTGTAGACGTTGTAGGCGTGCCAGAGGAGCTCCTCCAGCGGCTTGGGGTAGGAGATCTCCTGGAGGCGCTCCATGCGCTCCTCGTACTCGACGCCGTCCGCCTTCATCCGCCCCACGGCCTCGCCGCGCGCCTTGTTCTGCATCGCGGCGAGGATCTGGCGCGGGTCGTCGAGGGTCGACTCGACGACCGAGACCATGTCGAGCGCGTAGGAGGGCGACTCCGGGTCCAGCAGGTCGAAGGCGGCCAGCGCGAAGGTGGACAGCGGCTGGTTCAGGGCGAAGTCCTGCTGGAGGTCGACGGTGAGCCGGATCGTGCGGCCCTCGGCGTCGGGGGTGTCCAGCTGCTCCACCACGCCGCCGTCGAGCAGCGAGCGGTAGATCGCGATGGCCCGGCGGATGTGCCGCAGCTGCGCCTTGCGCGGCTCGTGGTTGTCCTCCAGGAGGTGCCGCATCGCCTCGAAGGCGTTGCCCGGCCGGGCGATCACCGAGAGCAGCATGATGTTGGTGACCCGGAAGCGGGAGGTCAGCGGCTCGGGCTCGGAGCCGATCAGCTTCTCGAAGGTGGTGTCCGACCAGGCCACGAAGCCCTCGGGGGCCTTCTTGCGGACCACCTTGCGGCGCTTCTTCGGGTCGTCGCCGGCCTTGGCGAGCGCCTTCTCGTTCTCGATGACGTGCTCGGGCGCCTGCGCGACGACATACCCCGCCGTGTCGAATCCCGCCCGGCCCGCGCGGCCCGCGATCTGGTGGAACTCCCGGGCCCGCAGGGTGCGCACGCGGGTGCCGTCGTACTTCGTCAGAGCCGTGAACAGCACCGTGCGAATGGGGACGTTGACGCCGACGCCGAGCGTGTCCGTGCCGCAGATGACCTTCAACAGGCCTGCCTGGGCGAGCTTTTCGACCAGGCGGCGGTACTTGGGCAGCATGCCCGCGTGGTGGACGCCGATCCCGTGGCGGACGTAACGGGACAGGTTCTGGCCGAACTTGGTGGTGAAGCGGAAGTTGCCGATCAGGTCGGCGATCTTGTCCTTCTCCTCGCGTGTACACATGTTGATCGACATGAGCGACTGCGCCCGCTCGACCGCCTGCGCCTGCGTGAAGTGCACGATGTAGACGGGCGCCTGCCTGGTTTCGAGCAGCTCGGTCAGCGTCTCCGTGATGGGCGTCGTGACGTACTCGTACGAGAGCGGCACGGGCCGGGTCGCCGAGCGGACCACGGTGGTCTCACGGCCGGTGCGGCGCGTCAGGTCCTTCTCGAACATCGAGACGTCGCCGAGCGTGGCCGACATCAGGACGAACTGGGCCTGGGGGAGCTCCAGGATCGGGATCTGCCAGGCCCAGCCGCGGTCGGCCTCGGCGTAGAAGTGGAACTCGTCCATCACGACCTGGCCGATGTCGGCGTGCTTGCCGTCGCGCAGCGCGATGGAGGCGAGCACCTCGGCGGTGCAGCAGATGACGGGCGCGTCCGCGTTGACGGAGGCGTCGCCGGTCAGCATGCCGACGTTCTCGGTCCCGAACAGCTTGCACAGGTCGAAGAACTTCTCCGAGACCAGCGCCTTGATCGGCGCGGTGTAGAAGGTCACCTCGTCCCGGGCCAGCGCCGCGAAGTGCGCACCCGCCGCCACCAGGCTCTTTCCCGAGCCCGTCGGGGTGGACAGAATGACGTTGGCCCCCGAGACGACCTCGATCAGCGCCTCCTCCTGGGCCGGGTACAGGGTGATGCCCTGTTCCTCGGCCCAGGTGGAGAAGGCCTCGAAAAGGGCATCGGGGTCGGCACTCGGCGGCAGCTGATCGATAAGGGTCACGACCCCATCTTGCCTGGCGCGGGACCGTAAGCGGGAACCGGCCACCGACGCCAAGATCATCACGGGTAGGCTGCCGGCTCGGGCCGTCCACGGACGGGCCGTCAACGGGGCTTGTCGGCAAGAGGGATGGGGCGGGGCGCGGCCATGATGGGACCAGCACACTCACTGTCGGGGGCCGCGGCCTGGCTCGGGGTGGGCGCTGCCGCTGCCGCCGCCGGGCACCCCATGCCATGGCCGGTGCTCGCCGTCGGCGCCCTCATCACGGCGGGCGCGGCCCTCGCCCCCGACCTGGACCACAAGTCGGCGACCATCTCGCGCGCGTTCGGGCCGATCTCCAAGGGCCTGTGCGGCATCGTGGACGAGCTCTCGCACGCGGTCTACAAGGCGACCCGGGGCCCCGGCGACCCCCGCCGCAACGGCGGCCACCGCACCCTCACCCACACCTGGCTGTGGGCCGTCCTGATCGGGGCGGGCGCCTCGGCGGCGGCGGTGTTCGGCGGGCGCTGGGCGGTCCTCGCGATCCTCTTCGTGCATCTGGTGCTGGCGGTGGAAGGCCTGCTGTGGCGGGCCGCCCGCGTCTCCAGCGACGTACTGGTGTGGCTGCTCGGCGGGACGAGCGCGTGGATCCTCGCGGGCGTCCTCGACAAGCCGGGCAACGGCTCGGACTGGCTGTTCGCCGGCCCCGGCCAGGAGTACCTGTGGCTGGGCCTGCCGATCATTCTCGGCGCGCTGGTGCACGACATCGGCGACGCCCTGACGGTCTCGGGCTGCCCGATCCTGTGGCCCATCCCGCTGGGCCGCAAGCGCTGGGCTCCGCTCGGACCGCCGAAGGGCATGCGGTTCCGTGCGGGGAGCTGGGTGGAGCTGAAGGTTCTGATGCCGGCGTTCATGGTGCTGGGGGGTTTGGGGGCGGCGGGCGCGCTGAACTTCATCTGACCCCGGCGTCGCGCTTCCCTGCGGGGGTGGGGGGTTCGGGGGGTGGTTTGGCGTGCGGGGTTGGCCGTGCCCGTTTGCGCAGTTCCCCGCGCCCCTGAGGCCGCCGTCCGCCGTTGCCCGGGGCCGCCCCTTGCGCAGTTCCCCGCGCCCCTGGGGTGGTGCGGTTCGTCTTTGTCCGTCGGTGGTGGGTGGTTGCTCGCGCAGTTCCTCGCGCCCCTGAGGGGGGTGCGGTTTGTTTGTGTCGGTCGGTTGTGTGTGGTTGGTCGCGCAGTTCCCCGCGCCCCTGGGGGGGGTGCGGTTTGTTTGTGTCGGTCGGTTGTGTGTGGTTGCTCGCGCAGTTCCTCGCGCCCCTGGGGGTGCCGTCTGTCTTTGTTTGTTGGCTGTGTGGGGTCCCTTGTGGCCCTACGGGCGCCGTCCGGGACAGCGCCCTGAAGGGGCGCGGGGAACTGCGCGAGCAACCACGCACGGTCTGCTGTGAAAGACGGACGGTGGGGGCCCGCGCCGCGGTGCTGGGAAGCAGCGCGTTCCAGGGGCGCGGGGAACTGCGCGAGCAACCACGCACGGTCCGCAGCGAGAGAGGGACGGTGGGAGCCCGCGCCGCGGTGCCGGGGAGCAGGGTGTCCAGGGGCGCGGGGAACTGCGCGAGCAACCACGCACGGTCCGCAGCGCACAGACGGCCCGGGGCCACCCCGAGCGTGCCGGGCCGCACCTTGCCCCGAGGGCGCCCCGGCGCAGCCGAGCACGCCGAGCCGCACCCTGCCCCGAGGGCACCCCGGCCCAGCCGAGCGTGCCGGGCCCCCGCCCCGAGGGCCGCCCGCGCGCCGCAGGCTAGCCGTGCCAGGACCGCCAGAGCGCGGCGTACGCGCCCCCCGCCGCCACCAGTTCCTCATGGCTGCCCAGCTCCGCGATCCGCCCCCGCTCCACCACCGCGATCACATCCGCGTCGTGCGCGGTGTGCAGCCGGTGGGCGATCGCCACCACCGTGCGGCCGTCCAGGACGCGCGCCAGGGAGC
The DNA here is from genome assembly GCF_025399895.1 of Streptomyces sp. ASQP_92. GTDB lineage: Bacteria > Actinomycetota > Actinomycetes > Streptomycetales > Streptomycetaceae > Streptomyces. Next base: position 142,487 of record NZ_JAODUA010000002.1, read on the forward strand.
GTTCCAGATGGCGGGCCGCCCGGGGGTCGAGCAGGGACGTCGCCTCGTCCAGGACCAGCGTGTGCGGGTCGGCCAGGACCAGGCGGGCCAGCGCGATCTGCTGGGCCTGCGCCGGGGTGAGGGCGAGGCCGCCCGAGCCGACCTCCGTGCCGAGACCGTCGTCGAGGGCGCGCGCCCAGCCGTCCGCGTCGACCGCCCCGAGCGCCGCCCACAGCTCGGCGTCGTCGGCGCCCGTGCGCGCCAGGAGCAGGTTGTCGCGCAGCGAGCCCACGAAGACGTGGTGCTCCTGGTTGACCAGGGCCACATGCTCGCGCACCCGCTCCGCCGGCATCCGCGAGAGCTCCGCCTCGCCGAGCGTGACGCTGCCCCGGCGCGGCGCGTAGATCCCCGCGAGCAGCCGGCCCAGCGTCGACTTGCCCGCCCCCGAAGGACCGACCAAGGCGACCCGGGTGCCCGGTGCCACCGAGAGCGACACCTCGTGCAGGACGTCCACGCCCTCGCGGTAGCCGAAGCGGACCGCGTCCGCCTCGACCTGCCGGCCCGAGGGGCGTACCTCCTCGTCGCCGGTGTCCGGCTCGATGTCGCGGACCCCGACCAGACGGCCGATCGAGACCTGCGCCACCTGGAGCTCGTCGTACCAGCGCAGAATGAGCCCGACCGGCTCGACCAGCATCTGGGCCAGGAGCGCGCCCGCGGTGAGCTCGCCCACGGTGATCCAGTCCTTGAGGACGAAGACCCCGCCGATCGTCAGCACGGACACCATGATCGTCATATGGGTGATGCTCACCACGGGGAACAGCACCGAGCGCAGGAACAGGGTGTACCGCTCCCACGCCGTCCACTCCCTGACCCGCTGGTCCGAGAGCGCGATCCGCCGCGCCCCCAGCCGGTGCGCCTCGACCGTGCGCCCCGCGTCGACCGTCTCCGTCAGCGCGGCGGCGACCGCCGCGTACCCGGCGGCCTCCGAACGGTAGGCGGCCGGGGCCCGGCGGAAGTACCAGCGGCAGCCCGTCACCAGGACCGGCAGCGCGATCAGCACCGCGAGGGCCAGCGGCGGGGCCGTGACGCCGAGGGCGCCGAGCAGCAGCGCCGCCCACACCACGCCGATGGCGAGCTGGGGCACGGCCTCACGCATCGCGTTGGCCAGGCGGTCGATGTCCGTGGTGATCCGGGACAGCAGGTCGCCCGTGCCGGCCCGTTCGAGCACGCTGGGCGGCAGGCCGACCGAGCGCACCAGGAAGTCCTCGCGCAGATCGGCCAGCATCTCCTCGCCGAGCATGCCGCCGCGCAGCCGGACGATCCGTACGAAGACCGTCTGCACGACCAGCGCGGCCGCGAACAGGGCGGCCACGCGCCCGAGTTGGAGGTCGCGCACCCCCGTCGAGAGGTCCTCGACGACGCCGCCCAGGAGATAGGGGCCCACCATCGACGCGATCACCGCGACGGCGTTGGTCCCGATCAGGATCGCGAACGCCCCGCGGTGGCGCCGCAGGAGTTCCCGTACGTACGCACGGACGGTGGCCGGGGTGCCCACCGGCAGGGTGGTGGCCGACTGGGGGGCCGCCGGGTCGTACTGCGGTGCTGCCACGCCGATCATGCCGACTCCTCCACTTTCTCCATCGCCCGCGCCTGCTCCTCGTCGGTCTCCCGGGTGACGACCGCCCGGTAGCGGGCGTCGGTGTGCACCAGTTCGCGGTGCAGCCCCACCGACACGACCTCGCCGTCGTGTACGAACACGATGCGCTCGGCCACGTCGAGCAGCAGCGGCGACGAGGTGAACACCACCGTGGTCCGGCCGGCCCGCAGTCGCTTGATGCCCTCCGCGACCCGCGCCTCGGTGTGCGAGTCGACCGCCGAGGTCGGCTCGTCGAGCACAAGGACCTCGGGATCGGTCACCAACGACCGTGCCAGCGCCAGGCGTTGACGCTGTCCGCCCGACAGCGACCGGCCGCGCTCGGTGATCCGGGTGTCCATCGGGTCGCCGTCACTGATCACCGACGCCTGGGCGAGCGCCTCCAGCACGTCCTCGCAGCGCGCCGCCGCGAGCGCGTCGGCCGCCTCGACCTGTCCCGACGACGGGACGTCGAGCAGCTCCCGCAACGTGCCGGAGAGCAGCACCGGGTCCTTGTCCTGGACGAGGACTGCGGTACGGGCGCGCTCGAGCGCCAACCCGTCGAGGGCGACCCCGCCGAGCAGTACCGAGGGCAGCCCGCCCGGCTCGGCGGCATGCCCGCCGAGCCGGTCCGCGAGCCGTCCCGCGGCGTCCGGGTCGCCGCACACCACGGCCGTGAACCGGCCCTCGGGTGCGAGAAGCCCGGTCGCCGGGTCGTACAGATCACCGGTCGGCAGATCCGCCGGCGGCCCGGACGACACCCCCGTGTCCGTCCCGGCCGGGTCGGTGACCCGCTGGAGCGCGAGCACCCGCGCCGCCCGCTTCGCGGAGGGCCGCGAGAACGAGTACGCCATCGCGATCTCCTCGAAGTGCTGCAAGGGGAACAGCATCAGCGTCACCGCGCTGTACACGGTGACCAGTTCACCCACCGCGATCCGCCCGTCCAGCGCGAGACGCGCGCCGTACAGGACCACCGTGATGAGCAGCAGCCCCGGAAGCAGCACCTGGACCGCCGAGATCAGCGACCACATGCGGGCGCTGTGCACGGCTGCCCGGCGCACCTCCTGGGAGGCCTCGCGATAGCGGCCGAGGAACAGCTCCTCGCCACCGATGCCCCGCAGCACCCGCAGCCCCGCGACCGTGTCGGACGCCAACTCGGTGGCCCGGCCCGCCTTTTCGCGCTGAAGGTCGGCACGCCGGGTGGCGCGCGGCAGCAACGGCAGGACGGCCAGGGCGAGTACGGGCAGCGCGACGGCGACGACCACGCCGAGCGCGGGCTGGTAGATCAGCAGCCCGACGCAGATGACGACCAGCGCGCCGGCCGAGGCCGCGAACCGTGACAGCGCCTCGACGAACCAGCCGATCTTCTCGACGTCACCGGTGGAGACCGCCACCACCTCGCCGGCCGCGACCCGGCGGGTGAGCACCGAGCCGAGTTCGGCCGTCTTGCGCGCGAGCAACTGCTGCACCCGAGCGGCCGCCGTGATCCAGTTGGTGACCGCGGTGCGGTGCAGCATCGTCTCGCCGACCGCGATGGCCACGCCGAGCAGCACATTGAGCGCGGCGGCGAACGCGAGCCGGTCGCCCGAGCGGTCGACGGCGGCCTGTACCGCGAGGCCGACGGTCAGCGGCAGCCCGGCGATGCCGCACTGCTGGAGCAGGCCCCACCCGACGGCCTTGAGCTGGCCGCCCAGCTGGTTGCGCGCCAGCCAGTACAGGAAGCGGGGCCCCGAGCGGACATCGGGTTCGCCGGGATCCGAATAGGGAAGATCGCGAATCTGCATGGTGTCCCGGGCTTCCTCGCGTCGAGTGGCTGGAGCCGTGCAAGGTTCGCCCTTCGTGCCCGCGGATTTCAATCGATTTTTCCGCGTTGGGGCCCAGAACCCGCCATCGCCCACTCCCCGGGTCTGGCGCCCCGGCCGCGCTCGCGCTTCACTCCTGGTCCATGAGACGACGAAGGATCATGTCCATGCTCGGCGGCCTGACCCTGGCCGCCGGTCTGGTGCTCGGCGCGGGCCCGGCCGCGGGCGCCGACACCCCGCCCGCCGAGTTCGGCACCGACTGGCACGACCCGCTGACCGCGGCGCCTCCGGTGACGACCCCGCACACCAGGTCCTGCCATGTCACCCTGGCCGAGGCCCAGTTCCGCGACTTCACGCCGTACAAGGGGAGTTACACGCCTCCCAGGGGCTGCGGCGACCGGTGGAGCAAGGTGGTGCTGCGCCTCGACGGCAAGGTCAAGGGGCGCCAGTACGACCGGCTCGGCTATCTCCACGTCGGTGGCACCGAGGTGTTGCGCACCTCCACGCCGGAGCCCTCCGTGGACGGCATCGCCTGGAACGTCGAGAAGGACGTCACCCGGTACAGCGCCACCTTCCGCTCCGCCCAGCCGGTCGAGATGCTCATCGGCAACACCGTGAACGACACCTACACCGGGGTCATCGACGTCAAGGTGACGCTCACCTTCTACGCCGCCGAAGGGCGCACCCCGCCCGCCGCGACCCCCGACACGGTGCTTCCCCTCGACACCCCGCGGGTGACCACGCCCCGCAACGCCGAGCGCGTCGTCGCCGAGGTGTATGCGACCGGATCGGGGGGCGGCTGCGAGGAGTTCTGGTATTTGGCGGTTCCCGAGCCCGCCCCGTACTCCTGCAAGGCGCCGGCCGGCCCCAACCGGGAGGTGCAGGTCAGGGTCGACGGTCAACTCGCCGGCATCGCCGCGCCGTTCCCCACGGTATGGACGGGCGGCTGGTCCAATCCCTTCCTCTGGTACGTCCTTCCCGCGCCCCGGGCCTTCGACGTGAAGCCCGTCGAGTACGACCTGACGCCGTACGCGGCCCTGCTCAACGACGGCCGCCCGCACCAGGTCGAGGTGTCCGTGGCCGGGGTTCCCGCCGGACAGGACGGCTGGTCCACGCCCACCAACCTCCTCATCTGGCAGGACGCGGGGAGGCAGGTCGTCACGGGCGCGCTGAGCCGGCACGAGGAGACGGCCCCCGTCAACTCGACCAATTACAAGCCGAGTTCGGCCGAACTGCGGCTTGACGCCACCGGCGAGCACCGGCTCACCACGGCCGGATACCTCGACACCTCGCACGGCCGCGTCACCACGACGGTGACCCGCTCGGTGACGTCCGACTCGACGCACCGCTGGACCGAAGGCGAGAACCTCGATGCGCTGAAGGCGAGTTGGCACGACGACCAGAGCGTCACGACCTCCGGCCGGGGCCCCGCGGTGACCGTCCGCGACAACCGTACGTACACGATGGACGGCACGACGACCATCGGCGCGGACGGCAGGCTGCGCACCGCCATCACCCTCGGCGACCGTGCGGACTCCCTGACCCTGCGCGGCGCGCGCCCCACCGCCTTCTCCCACCTCGACGACACCTATCGCGGTGACGCCTCCTGGACCATGAACGTGCCGCGCGAGCAGCGCCACGCGACCGGTACCTCCGCCGAGCGCTACCGCCTCTACGGCTCGGACGGCTGCTACGACCGGAGCCTGAAGACGGCCCAGGGCGCCCTGACCGAGGACGTCCGGTACTGCTGAGCCACCGTCCGCCCCCGGCCCGCGCGGCCGGGGGCGGACAGTGGCCTCACGCCTCGGCGGGCTTCTCGGAGTCCATCCCGGGGCGGGACCTGCGCCACTCGCCCCGGGTGAAGTCGGGGATCTGCTGCGGCAGGCCCCGCTCCTTGATGGAGCGATGGCTCAGCGGGACCGGCGAGGTCCAGGTCGCCGCGTCGTACACGTCGAAGTCGGGCACCAGGCCCAGGCGCATGCACTGCATCAGCCGGAACACCAGCATGTAGTCCATCCCGCCGTGTGCGCCGGGCGGGTTGGCGTGCTCCTTCCACAGCCAGTGGTCCCACTCGGCGTACTTCGAGAAGTCGCCCCAGGCGTCGTCCCGGTGGTCCGCCTCCAGATAGATCCGTTCGGGATAGTCCTCGAAGAGACCCTTGGTCCCGCCCAGGCTGTTGATCCTGCTGTAGGGGTGCGGCGTCGACACGTCGTGTTCCAGGCGGATCACCCGCCCCTTCGCGGTCGTCACCAGGCTGATCGTGCGATCGCTCCCGATGTACGTCTCCCTCCAGCTCGGGTCGCCCTCAGGCATGTGGGCGGCCCGGTACTGTGCCAGGCCCAGCGAGGGCGAGCCGACACTGACGATGCTCACCGCCCGGTCACCCCGGTTGAGGTCCATGTAGTTGGCGACGGGGCCGAAGCCGTGGTTGGGGTAGAGGTCGCCGCGCAGCCGGGTGTGCCAGAGCCTGCGCCAGGGGCCCTCGTAGTAGGAGGGGTCGAACATCATCGAGCGCAGATCGTGGTTGTACGCGCCCGCCCCGTGCAGCAGATCCCCGAACTTGCCCGCGTGCGCCATGCGCAGCACCCGCAGCTCGTTGCGCCCGTAGCAGCAGTTCTCCAGCTGCATGCAGTGCCTGCGGGTGCGCTCGGAGAGGTCCACCAGCTCCCAGAGCTCTTCGAGACGGAGCGCGACGGGACACTCCACCCCGACGTGAACTCCGTTCAGGAGCGCCGACTTGGCGATCTCGAAATGGGAGTCCCAGGGCGTGGCCACATGCGCGAAGTCGATGTCGCCGCGCTTGAGGAGTTCCTCGTAGTCGTGGTCACCGTGGACGTAGACGGCGGGGGAGGGCTGTCCGGCGGCCGTGACCTTGGCGGCGGCCCGCTCGGCCTTCGCCTTCACCGGATCACACAGGGCCACCACCTTGACGCCCGGCACGGCCAGATACAGATCGATCATCGCGCCACCGCGGTTGCCGAGGCCCACCATCGCGACGCGCACGGTCGACCGCCGCTGGAACGGCACCCCGATCATGGTGCTGCCCTGCCGCCGGGGGCTTTCCTCCTCCGGCTCCGCCGCCTCGGCGGACTGGCCGAACGCCCCGAGACCGAGCCCGGCGCCGGCCGCTCCCGCGGTCCACAGCACGGAGCGCCGGCTGACGTCGTGGTGTTCCGGACGTGCGTCGTTCATCGAGCCTCCTGGTGAGCTACAGGAATTCCGTGGGCTGACGACCGCGCGACGTCAACCGACCCAGGGAGCGACCCTGAAGGTGGGGTGCGTGCCGCGCAGGAGCGCCGCCGGTCTCTTGATACCGGCCCAGGCAGGCCCGATGGCGTTTCATCGGAAGGGCGACCGCGCGTGTCGGCCACCGGACGTCAGCAGCGGCGCTCCGGGTCTCCGTCCACCAGGGCCGTCAACAGCCCGCCGAGCACCTCGCGTTGATCATCCGTCAGGGGGGCCAGGATCTCCTCGGCGGCCCCCCGACGGGCGCCCCGCAGCGCGCGCAGCGTGGCGCGGCCCGCGTCGGTGAGCTCGATGCGGATCACCCGGCGGTTGGTCGGATCGGGCACCCGGCGCACGTCCCCGCTCTCCTCCAGGGCGTCGACCAGGCTGGTCACGGCGCGGGGCACGACCTCCAGGCGCGCGGCGAGATCGGCCATGCGCGGCGGCTCGGGCCAGTGGGCGACCGTGCGCAGCAGCCGCGCCTTGGCGGGCGTGATGCCCACCGGCTCCAGGTGCTGCTTCTGGATCCGGTGCAGTCGGCGGGTCAGCCGCAGCAACTGCTCGGCGAGCATGCCGTCGGCGTCGGGGGCCCGGGAAATAGGTGGCTGCATACGGGAACAATAACAGGACCCTGTTCATTGTGAGTATAGGTAACAATGAGCTATGCTCCCGAAGTCGTCACCGCTCCCGCCCCCGCCGGGCGGGCGCCCTCACCCCTGTCGAAGGAGCCCATGCGCCCCGAAACATCCACCTGGACGCCCCCGCCCCGCGGCACCGAGCCGCAGGAACCGGCGCAGATCCGCCGTATCCTCGGCCTCTTCCGCCCCTACCGTGGCCGGCTCGCCGTGGTCGGCCTGCTCGTCGCCGCCTCCTCGCTCGTCTCGGTCGCCTCGCCGTTCCTGCTGCGCGAGATCCTCGACGTGGCCATTCCGCAGAACCGCACGGGCCTGCTGAGCCTGCTGGCCCTCGGCATGATCGCCACGGCGGTCGTCAACAGCGTCTTCGGTGTCCTTCAGACGCTCATCAGCACCACCGTCGGCCAGCGCGTCATGCACGACCTGCGCACCGCCGTCTATGCCCAGCTCCAGCGAATGCCGCTGGCCTTCTTCACCCGGACGCGCACCGGCGAGGTGCAGTCCCGCATCGCCAATGACATCGGCGGCATGCAGGCGACCGTCACCTCCACCGCGACGTCATTGGTCTCCAACCTGACGGCCGTCGTCGCCTCCGTCGTCGCGATGCTCGCGCTCGACTGGCGCCTGACCTGCGTCTCGCTGCTTCTGCTGCCGCTCTTCGTGTGGATCAGCCGCAGGGTCGGCCGGGAGCGCAAGAAGATCACCACCCAGCGCCAGAAGCAGATGGCCGCGATGGCCGCCGAGGTCACCGAATCGCTGTCCGTCAGCGGCATCCTGCTCGGCCGCACCATGGGCCGGGCCGACTCGCTGACCAAGAACTTCGCCGCGGAGTCCGAGCGCCTCGTCGACCTCGAAGTCCGCTCCAACATGGCCGGCCGCTGGCGGATGTCCACCATCGGCATCGTCATGGCCGCCATGCCCGCCGTCATCTACTGGGCGGCCGGCATGGCCCTCCAGACCGGTGGCCCCGCCGTCTCGATCGGCACCCTGGTCGCGTTCGTCACGCTCCAGCAGGGCCTGTTCCGGCCCGCCGTGAGCCTGCTGTCCACGGGCGTCCAGATGCAGACCTCGCTCGCCCTGTTCCAGCGGATCTTCGAATACCTCGATCTGCCGGTGGACATCACCGAGCCCGACGAGCCGGTACGGCTGCCGGCGGCGCGCGGCGCGGTCCGCTTCGAGGGCGTCGACTTCCACTACGACGACACGCAGGAACGGCCCACCCTCTCCGGCATCGACCTGACTGTGCCCGCCGGGGGAAGCCTGGCCGTCGTCGGCCCGACCGGCTCCGGAAAGTCCACGCTCAGCTATCTGGTGCCGCGTCTGTACGACGTGACGGGTGGCCGCGTCACCCTCGACGGCGTCGACGTGCGCGAGCTCGACTTCGACAGCCTGGCCCGGGCGATCGGCGTGGTCTCCCAGGAGACCTATCTCTTCCACGCCTCGGTCGCCGAGAACCTGCGCTTCGCCAAACCGGAGGCCACCGACGAGGAGTTGGAGTCGGCGGCCCGCGCGGCCCAGATCCACGACCACATCGCCTCGCTGCCCGACGGCTACGACACCCTGGTCGGTGAGCGCGGCTACCGGTTCTCCGGTGGCGAGAAGCAGCGCCTGGCCATCGCCCGGACGATCCTGCGCGATCCGGCGGTCCTCATCCTCGACGAGGCCACCAGCGCGCTCGACACCCGTACCGAACACGCGGTGCAGCAGGCCATCGACGCGCTCTCCGAGGGGCGCACCACCATCACGATCGCCCACCGTCTGTCCACCGTGCGCGACGCGGACCAGATCGTCGTCCTCGACGGCGGCCTGATCGCCGAGCGCGGCACCCACGAGGAGCTCCTCGAGCGGGACGGCCGGTACGCGGCGCTGGTCCGCAGGGACGCCGAGCCGGCCCCCACGCGCGGGTGAGCCCGCGCACGGCCACGGCCGGCGCCCCGGCCACACGGCGAGCCCGGTCATATGTCTGATCCATCCCATATGCGGGGGTAGCGTGCCGCCATGAGCGAGACCACGTACCGCCGAAGCCGCCGGCTGACCCGCCGTGGCCGACTGCTCCTGCTGTTGTTCGCGCTGCTCCTGTCGGCGGGTGTGGTGCTCGTCCTGGTCCTGCGCGAGACCGGCGCTCCGGCCAGAACCCTCCTCGTCCCCGAGGGGTGGCGCGCCACGCAGGTGTACGCGGCCGTCGACAAGCGCCTGGAGCTGGCGCCCGGCACCACGCGCCGAGCCGCGTCGACGGCGAACCTCGACCTTCCGGCCGAGGCCAGGGGCAACCCCGAGGGCTATCTGTTCCCGGCCACCTATCCGGTCACGGACGACACGACCCCGGGCGGGCTGCTCGCGTACATGGTCCAGACGGCCAACAAGCGCTTCGGGCAGGACCGCATCGCCGAGGGCGCCCGGCGCGCGGGTCTGTCGGTCTATCAGGTGGTGACGATGGCCGGGATCGTGCAGGCGGAGGCGGACACCCCGGCCGACATGGGCAAGGTGGCGCGCGTCATCCGCAACCGGCTCGCCCACGGCATGCCGCTCCAGATGGACTCGACCCTGAACTACGCACTGAACCGCTCCACGCTCGCCACGACCACGGGCGACACCAAAATCGACAGCCCGTACAACACCTATGAACGCAAAGGACTGCCGCCCACGCCCATCGGCAACCCCGGCCGGCAGGCCCTCGACGCCGCCATCGACCCGACCCCCGGCACATGGCTGTACTTCGTGACGGTGGCCCCCGGGGACACGCGCTTCACCGACAGCTATGCCCAACACCGGCTGAACGTCAGCGAGTTCAACGAAAACCGCAAGAGCCACAAGGAGACGGACGGGACAGGCTGAAGGCGTTCGTTCCCAACGGACGGGACAGGCTGAACGCGTTCGTTCCCAACGGACGGGACAGGCTGAACGCGTTCGTTCCCAACGGACGGGGCGGGCTGAAGGCGTTCGTGGCGTTCGTTCCCATCGGGCAGGGCCGGCTCAAGGCGCCCCGTTCCCGTCGGCGCCGGCTGAACCTCGCCTGGCTCACACCCCCACGGCCTCGCGGTCGAGCAGCCGCCGGATCTCCCGCACCGCCGCCCGCCCGGCCCGGTTCGCGCCGATCGTCGAGGCGGACGGGCCATAGCCCACCAGATGGATCCGTTCGTCCCTGGCCGCCCTCGTTCCTTCGAGGCGGATGCCGCCGCCCGGCTCGCGCAGCCGCAGCGGGGCGAGGTGATCGATGGCCGGGCGGAAGCCGGTGGCCCACAGGATGACATCGGCCCCGATGCTCCGTCCGTCGTCCCACGCCACCCCGTGCTCGGTGATCCGGTCGAACATCGGCAGCCGGTCCAGGACACCACCGGCCCGCGCCGCCCGGACGGCGTCGTTCAGGGGCAGCCCCGTCACCGAGACCACGCTCGCCGGCGGCAGCCCCAGCCGCACTCGCTCCTCGACCAGGGCGACGGCGTCGCGCCCGGCCTCCTCGTCGAAGGGGCCCTCGCGGAAGACCGGCGGCCGCCGCGTCACCCAGGTCGTGTCCGCCGCGACCCCGGCGATCTCCATCAGGTGCTGGGTGCCCGAGGCCCCGCCACCCACCACGACCACCCGCTGCCCCCGGAAGGCGTCGGGGCCCGGATAGTCCGCGGTGTGCAACTGCCGCCCCCGGAACGTCTCCTGGCCCGGATAGCGCGGCCAGAACGGGCGGTCCCACGTCCCGGTGGCGTTGATCAGCGCACGGGTGGCGTAACCGCCCTCCGAGGTCTCGACGAGCAGCCGCCCCGCCTCGCCCTCCCGTACGGCGCTCACCTCGACGGGCCGGTGCACCCGCAGGTCGAAGGCGTCCTCGTAGGCGGCGAAATACGCGCCGATGACCTCGGCGGAGGGGCGGTCGGCGGACGCCCCCGTCAGCTCCATGCCGGGCAGCGCGTGCATCCCGTGGACTTTGCCATAGGTGAGCGAGGGCCAGCGGAACTGCCAAGCGCCGCCCGGCCGCGGCGCGTGGTCGAGCACCACGAAGTCCCGGCCGGGCTCCAGGCCCGCCTTCCGCAGGTGGTACGCGCCGGACAGGCCCGCCTGCCCGGCGCCTATGACCACCACGTCCATCGCGCGCACCCCGGAGTCGTTCACGGTTCTACCAACCTCCCAGGGGCCCGGGATCTTCCCGGGAGGCGCTCAGCGGCCGCCGCCCACCAGGAGCGGGGCCCCGCCGGGCGCCGAGGCCGGACGCCCGTTCGCGGCGGGCACCCCGAGCAGCGGGGAGGCCGGGATCGTCGGGAGCAGCCCGCGAGCCGCCAGCTCGGGCGTCACGCCCTCGCCGAACCAGTACGCCTCCTCCAGATGCGGATACCCGGAGAGCACGAAGTGCTCGATGCCGAGCGCGTGGTACTCCTCGATCCGGTCGGCCACCTCGCCGTGGCTGCCGACCAGCGCCGTGCCCGCTCCGCCCCGCACCAGGCCCACCCCCGCCCACAGGTTCGGCGAGATCTCCAGAGCGTCCCGCGAGCCGCCGTGCAGGGCCAGCATCCGCTGCTGGCCCACCGACTCGCTTCGGCCGAGCGCCTGTTGGGCCGCCGCGATGGTCTCGGCGTCGAGATCGCCGAGCAGCCGGTCGGCCGTGGCCCATGCCTCACGCGAGGAGTCCCGCGAGATGGTGTGCAGCCGGATGCCGAACCGCACCGTGCGCCCGCGCTCCTCCGCGAGTCCCCGGATCCAGTCGATCTTCTCCTTCACCTGGGCGGGCGGCTCGCCCCAGGTCAGATACACATCGGCGTGATCGGCGGCCACCGGCCCGGCCGCCGCCGAGGAACCCCCGAAGAAAATCTCCGGCAGCGGGTCCGGCGGCAGCGCGGTCAGACCGCCCTCCACCTGGTAGTGCTCGCCGTCGAAGTCGTACGGCCGGCCGCGCCAGACGCCGCGTACGACCGAGAGGAACTCCGAGGTGCGGGCATAGCGCCGGTCGTGGTCGAGGTGGTCACCGAAGCGGCGCTGCTCGGTGGAGTCGCCTCCCGTCACCACGTTGAGCAGCAGCCGCCCGCGCGTGATCCGCTGGTAGGTGGCCGCCATCTGCGCGGCGAGCACGGGGGAGATCACCCCGGGCCGGAAGGCGACGAGGAACTTCAGCCGGTCGGTGTGCTGGGCGAGCGCGGCCGTCGTGAGCCACGCGTCCTCGCACCAGGTGCCCGTAGGGGTCAGCACCGCCTCAAAACCCAACTGCTCGGCCGCTTTGGCGATTTGGGTCAGATACGCGATGTCGGGCGCGCGCACCCCGGTCACCGGGGCGATCCCCGAGCGCTTGAGGCCACCATCGGTGTAGGCGTGCCGGTCGACCAGGGTCCGGCCGTCACCGCCGGTGGGCAGGAACCAGTGCAGGTGAACGGTCATCAGGAAGAGGCCTTTCCGTACGAACGGGGCGTGGTGGTGGAGGCGGGCAGCGTGCCGTTGAAGCGGGTGTCGACGTAGTCCTTGAAGGCGAAACGGTGCGGTATCAGCCGGAGATCGGCGAAGGTGTCGGCGATCCGCTGCTCGGAGGAGACCGCCGCGTCGTCCACGGCCACCGGGACCCGGGTGCCGTTGCTGCGGCGCACCGAGTCGAGCGCCACCGTGTAGGGCAGCCCGGTCTCCTTCGACCAGACCTTGGCCCAGGCCTCGGGGTGCTTGAACACCCACTCCTGGGCGCGGTTGAGCCGCTGGAGGTAGTCCCCGATGGCCCGCGCCTTCGCCGGGTTCTTCAGCGCGGCGGGCGAGGCGACCTGGAACCCGAGGCCGTTGACGGTCCCCTCGCCCGTCGCCAGCACCCGCCCCTTCCCCGAGCCGAGGACCTGGGCGGTGTACGGATCCCACACCGCCCAGGCGTCGACCTTGCCCCGGTTGAACGCGGCCAGCGCGTCGGCGGGTTGGAGGAGCTTGACCTGGACGTCCCCGATGCCGAGCCCGGCCTTCTTCAGGGTGGCGAGAAGCTGGTAGTGGGCGGAGCTTCCCTGCGCGACGGCGATCGACTTGCCCCGCAGGTCCGCGGGGTGCTTCAGCGGGGAGCCGGGGGCGACGAGGATCGCCTCGCCGGCGGACGAGCCATGACTGGCCGCCACGACCTTGATCCTGGAGCCCGCGCCGGCGGCGAACACCGGCGGCGTGTTGCCGACCGCGCCGATGTCGACGGCCCCGGCGTTGACCGCTTCGAGCAGGGGTGGCCCCGAGGTGAACGTGGACCACTTGATCTTGTAATCGAGGTGGTCGAGCTCGCCGGCTGCCTTGAGGAGTGACTCGGAACCTCCCTTCTGGTCACCGGCGTTGAGCGTGAGGGAGCCGGAGCCGGAGCCGGATCCTGAACCAAGCCCGGTCCTGGAGTCGGCGGCCGGGCTGCCACCGCAGGCGGCGAGCAGCAGGGCGAGCGGCGGGAGCAGGGCGGGCAGGAGGTGGCGTCGCATGGGTGGGTGCTCTTTCTCGTGGATCGGAGGTCGTGGGTCGTGGGTCGGTGGCGTGGGTCAGCGGGAGGAGACGGCGGGTTGCTGTACGCCCAGTTCGGCGAGGAGCGCCGAGCGCAGCGCGGCGAAGCCGGGGGCGCCGACCGTGCGGGGCCGGTCGAGGGCGACGGGGGTGTCATGCGCGATGGCGCCGTCCCGCATCACCAGGACGCGGTCGGCGAGCAGCAGCGCCTCGTCCACGTCGTGCGTCACCAGCAGGACCGCGCAGCCGCGCCGCTGCCACAGCTCGGCGACGAGCTGCTGTGCCTTGATCCGGGTCAACGCGTCGAGCGCGCCGAACGGTTCGTCGAGCAGCAGCAGATCGGGCTCGCGCACCAGGGCTCTGGCGAGCGAGGCGCGCTGGGCCTCGCCACCGGACAGCGTTCGGGGCCACGCACCGGACCGGTGACCGAGGCCCACCTCCTCCAACGCGCTCTGGGCGACGGCCCGTTGAGGCTTTCCCGGAAGTCCGAGCAGGACATTGCGCCACACCCGCTTCCACGGCATGAGCCGGGGTGACTGGAAGGCGACGGCCCGCCGCTCGGGGACGAGCACCGTGCCCTCGATCTCCCGGTCGAGACCGGCGAGCACCCGCAGCAGGGTCGACTTGCCGCAACCGCTGCGCCCGAGCAGCGCGGTGAACTCGCCCGCCCGCAGGGTGAGATCGAGTCCGTCGATCACGGGGCGCCCGTCGAAGGCGCGGGTCAGGCCCTCGACCCGTACGGCGTCGGCGTCGGCCGAGGGGGTCACTGGCCGGTGAAGGTCGGTCGCCATTGGAGCAGCAGCCTTTCGAGAGTGCGGACGACAGCGTCGGCCAGCAGGCCGAGGAAGGCGTAGACGACGAGGCAGACGACGATCACGTCCGTGCGGAAGAACTCGCGGGCCTGGTTCATCAGGAAGCCGATGCCGGCGTCCGCGTTGATCGACTCGCCGAACACCAGGGCCAGCCAGGCGGTGGCGAGGGAGTAGCGCAGCCCGGTCATCGCGCCGGGCAGCGCGCCCGGCAGCACCACATGACGCACCAGTCCCCAGCGGCCGAGGCCCAACGCCTGGCCCGCTTCGACGAGTTGGGCATCGACGCCGCGGATTCCGGCGTACACGTTCAGATAGAGGTGGAAGGCCACACCGAGCGCGATGAGGGCGACCTTGGGGGCCTCGCCGATGCCGAGCCAGATGATGAACAGCGGGATCAGGCCCACCCAGGGCACGGTGCGCAGCATCTGCACGGTGGCGTCGATCAGGTCCTCGCCCAGCCGGGAGAGCCCGGAGGCGAGGGCCAGGACGATGCCGGCCGCGCCGCCGATGAGCAGGCCCACGGCCACCCGCTGGAGCGAGATGCCCATCGCCGACGGCAGCGTCCCGTCCCCGACGAGATCGGCCCCGGCGCGGGCGACCGTACCGGGCGAAGCCAGGGTGTCCGGGCTCAACACCCCACTGGCGCTGAGGACTTGCCACAGAACGAGCAGGGTCACGGGACCCACGGTGCGGCGCAGCCAGCGCGGCACCGAGCGCAGCCGACCGCCCCGGGACGTGAGGGGTACGACGATTTCCAGAGGGGGGCCGGCGGGCGGGGCGGGGGCGAGCCCGCCGGATGGGGCGGTCGTGTCCGGCGGGGCATGGTCGACGGTCATGGGGACTCCATGGGTCAGGGCAGCGAGAAGCGCTGGGGGAGGGGCGGACCCCGGGGCGTGCTCGGCCGCCGCACGACGACGTCGCCCCGTGCGGAGCCCGCCCCCACCGGAGGCGGGTGCGGGGCGTGACGGGCCGTGCGTGGGCGGGTGCGTGCGACGACTGCGAGGCAGGGGGCGGTCGGGCAGGGGACGGTGAGGTGGGAACCGCCGGGCGCGGCACGTTCCGGAAAGCCGCGAGGAAGCCTCGGGACTTGAGGACGCCTCAGGAGAACCTTCGGAACGCCCGCGTGACGCCGCGAAGAACGCGAGGCGTCAGACGCGGCGAAGGCGGGATCGGTGACCGCGGTCGGCCGAAGCGGCTGAGGGGAAGGGGCTCGGCCGTCGGGCGGGTGGGGTCAGGAGGTCAGCAGCCGCGGCGACAGGCGGCGGACGCCACCCGCAGCAGGTCGATGTGACCGCGCGTGGTGAGCAAGGCTGAACGTGACATGGCGTGAACGTAGCGACCCGTTCCGGACCGGGTCAACGGTGTCTCGCCGGTCGGACGCGCGATCTTGCCCCTCGGGCACGCCGTCGGTGCGGCTGCCGGGCGTACGCGGAGTGTGCGCGGGAAGATGGGAGGCATGTCCGACGCCTTCACCACCCACGTCCTGAACATCACCACCGGCTCCCACGAGACGGTCACCGATCTCACCGGGGACTGCGAGGAGTTCCTGCGCCGGCACGCGGCCGGCCGCGACGGTCTGCTCAACGTGTTCGTGCCGCACGCCACCGCCGGCGTCGCCGTCCTGGAGACCGGCGCCGGCAGCGACGACGACCTGCTCGCCACCCTGCACACCCTGCTCCCCGCCGACGACCGCTGGCAGCACCGCCACGGCAGCCCCGGCCACGGCCGCGACCATGTGCTGCCGGCCCTCGTCCCGCCGCACGCCACCCTGCCCGTCGTCGGGGGACGGCTCGCCCTGGGAACGTGGCAGTCGGTGTGTCTGGTGGACACGAACAAGGACAATCCGAACCGCGAGGTGCGGCTGAGTTTTCTCGGTTGAGTCCGGTGAAAGGAACTTTCCCCGTAGGGGAGTTGGGGGTGTGGCATCATAGCCGCGTCGTTCTCCCGGAGTGGGGAAGCCGAATCCGGGGAACCAGTCGAATCGGCATTGCAACGGCCTGCTTCTCCAACGTGGAAGGCGTGGAAGGCTAAGGATGAAGGTGTCTGGCTCTGCGTTACCGTCGCCGGAGGACCGTCGGCTCAGGCGCCGTCTCAAAAAGGTTCGTCACACGTGTGAGGCGCTGCTCGCGGAGTGGGGCATGGAGCACGGCTGCGGCATCGATGAACTGCACCGCTACCTCAGTGCGCAGAACCGGCGTCCGATCCATCTGATTCCGATGCCCTTCCCCGAGCGCCATCTCTTCGGACTGTGGCTGAAACTCGACGATTTCGACATCATCGCCTACGAGAAGGCGGCATCCGCGTCACACAAAGAACACATCATCGCCCATGAGCTCTCCCATATCGCCTTCGCGCACCGGGGCTCCGTGGAATTCGATCACACTGATACGAGTCAGTTGTTCACGAATGCCGAACCGGCGGCGGTTCGGAGCATGTTGATGCGTTCCCGCTACAGCGACGACGAGGAACAGGAAGCCGAGACGATGGCCTCGTTGATCCTGGCCCGCGCCACCAAGCGCTGGCTGGAACCCGCCTGGGGCGTTCCCGAGGAGGCCGCGGAGATCGTCGCCCGCATCGAGAACGGCGTCGGCCACCCGGACCCGTCATGAACACGGTCAATGGAGTCCTCACCTGGGTCTGCGCGTTCGGCGGGATCGCCGCCTTCGGCTACCGTCTCCCGGATCTGCTGCGCAGGAGGCAGGACGTCGCCCTGTGGGCGCTGTGTGTCTACTTCCTGTGTTCCGGGATCAGTTTCCTGGTCGACCTGGACGCGCTGCGGGTGCACATCTCCGCGCTGTTCGGACTGCCCAACATCACGTCGCTGATCGTCCAGGTCGCCGTCGTCGTCCTCACCGCGGCCCAGCAGGTCGTCCTCGTGTACTGGTCGTCGCCGCCCGAGGAGGCCCGCCACCGGGCCCGGCGCCGGGTGCTGTTCTTCGGCGCCGCCCTGTGCGTCCTGGTGGTGGCGTCCCTCGCCGTCAGCCCGGTCGCCAGCGCCAAAACGGCCACCTCCACCATCCTGCTCAGCATCCAGGACGGCCAGTACGCGCTGTACATGTCGTTCTATCTCGTCATGTGCGGTGTGGGGCAGTTCGAGACGGTCCGGCTCTCGCTGCGCTTCACCAAGATGGCCAACCGGCAGTGGCTCAAGGTCGGCATGCGCACGGTGACCGTCGGCGCGAGCCTGATCCTGGTCTACTGCGTCACCCGCAGCATCCAGATCGCCGGGACCCGGCTGCACTACGACGCCTCGGCCCTCGACCCGATCCAGTGGTCGTGCGGCACCATCGGAGCCCTGCTCCAGATCACCGGCTGGACCATCCCGTCCTGGGGCATCCATCTCACCCGCGCCGCGGGCTGGCTGCGCAGCTACCGCTCCTATCTGCGGCTGCGCCCCCTGTGGTGGGCGCTCTACCAGGCCTCCCCGGACATCGCGCTCGACCCGCCCCGGTCCTGGGCGCGCGACCTAGTCCCGCCGCGCGACCCGCACTACAGCCTCTACCGGCGGGTCATCGAGATACGCGACGGCCAGCTGATGCTCCGCACCTCGCTCTCACTCGCCGACTTCTCGCGGGTGGCCCGCTCGCTGGGCCTGCCCCAGGACCCGACCTCTCCCCTCGGTGAGGCGCTCCAGGTGCGGGCCGTCCTGGACCGTCCGGCCGAGGAGCGGGACGAGCAGGCCGACGCCGCCGACATCCCGGCGCGACCGCCGTACGACGACTTCCGTGACGAGGTGGAGTGGCTGACCCAGGTGGCGTCCTCGTTCACCGCGCTCACCCAGGGCCGGGCGGTGCGCGCACCCGACAGAATCCCCTCATGACACAGCCGCCCCATCCCGCTGCCGCGCCCTCCGGCAGGGCCGCCCGCGAGACGCTGACCGGCCTGGCGCGTAAGGAAGTCGTACGTCTGGTGGCGCTGGACGCGGCACAGGGGGCGAGGGCGGCCCTGCCCGCGGTGCGCGCGCTGCTGAGAAGCGTCCCGGAGCTGTCCGCCGAGCCGGCCGCGGGGGGCGGCGAGGACAGCGACCTGCTCGCGGCACTGGCCGAACTGTGCGAAGTGATCGGCTGGATCCTCTTCGACGCGGGTTCGGACCAGGCGGCCCACCGCATGAACACCCGGGCCCTCGCCCTCGCCGACCTCTGCGGCGACCGGGCCGTCGCCCGACTGGTGCTGCTCAACGACAGCATGCTGCACGCCCGCGCCGAACGGCCGCTGGCCGCCCTGGAGTCCGCCGCCCGGGTGGCCGGACCCCGCCCCCTGCCGACCCTGGTCGCCACCCTCGTCCTCGTGCGCCGGGCCCATGCCCTCGCCCTGCTGGGCGCGTCCCGCCCGGCCGAGCGCCTCATCTCCCGCGCCCGGAGCCGGTTCCTCGACGGCGCCTCGCCCCACGACCCGCCCTGGGCCTGGTGGATCGACCAGGCCGAACTCACCGGCCACCACGGCTGGGTGCTGGCCAGGCTGGGCGCCCGGGACCGGGCGATCCCCCTGCTGCACGAGGCCGCCACGGCACCCGGCCCCTCCTACCGCGACCTGTTCACCGCGGAGTTGCTCCAGGCGCTGGCCGGCGCCCGGGCCTGGAGCGAGGCCGAGGACCTCATCGTGGACATCGCCCCGCGCGCCGCCGGCATCGGCTCCGCGCGTACGACCCAGACCCTCACCAGGACCGCCACCCGGCTGCGCGGATGTGCGAAGGCGCCCGCGAACCTGCGGGACGCGGCGGTCCACCTGCTGGAGTCCGTGCCGCCGTACCCCGGCGGCCGAGGCCGTCCCTCCCGTTAGGGCCCGCCAGGACCGGCAGGGCACCACCCCCATCAGAACCCGACAGACAGGGATCACATGCTGCACATCAGGGTGTCCACGCCCGCGGCCGCCGCTCTCGTGGCGGTCGTTCTTCTCCTCACGACCGGCGGGCAGGTGTCCGAGGTCGCCTACGGCAAACCGGTCGCCCCGGTGGCGCAGCAACAGACCGCCACCGGCAGCGCCTATCTGGCGACACACCTCTACTTCGGGACGGGCCGCCACAACGGTCAACCACCCATAACCGACGAGCAGTTCATGAAGTTCGTCGCGGACGTGATCACCCCGCGCTTCCCCTCCGGGCTCACCATCCAGCAGGGCCGCGGCCAGTGGCGCGACAGGAGCGGCAGCATCAACCGGGAGATCTCCTACGAGCTGACCGTGCTCTATCCCACCCGCGAGGCCCGCGCCCACAACCTCGACATCGAGTACATCCGCGCCCTGTACTGCTCGATGTACGGCCTGGAATCCGTCGGGCGGGCCGACGTCAACGCCCAGGCCGACTTCTGACCGGTCCGGCCCCGGCCCCCGGGCGGGGGGTGCTCACAGTGCGAGCCGGCGTACGACGAAGACCATCGCGCCGAGCAGTACCAGGACCGCCCCCGTGATCAGGGAGTCCAGGTCCGTGACCCCGGTGAGCGCGAACCGGCGCCCGCCCGCCTGCGCCGCGCTCTCGCGGGGCGCGGCGGACGCGGCCGTCGCGCCCGTGGCACGCTCAGCGCGTGCCGGGGGGCCGGCGCCGGCCGCCGGGGAGGGGGAGTCCGGGGCACAGTCCAGTACGCCGGCGACGTCCTGACGGAAACCGCCGGGGCCAAGGACGGTGAACCGGTAGCTCTGCCCGTCGGCGACCGGGACCAGGACGGTGCGCGATCCGCCGGGCTCCACGGCGGCCGCGACACCCGCAAGACGGAAGGTGAACGGCTCGTCGCCCCCGTTGTTGGCGGTGACGGCCACACCGCCGCGGGCGCAGTCGTCCGCCGCGCTGACGGACGGCTGGGGCCCCCGCGCGGGCAGTGCCGCTCCGGTGCTCGCGACCGTCGCGACGGTCGCGAGCACAACGGCCCAGCGGGCCGCCCTCCGCTTCGGTGCGTACCTCACAAGGAGCCCTTCGGGCCGGGCGCGACAGGGGGACGTCCTCCAGTACGCGACCGAGCCGCCCGGTGTTCAACGCCGGGCGGCGGAGCATGAGTTGGGGTGAAGAGGGTCCCTCGTCACACGCTGCTCAACGCAGTTGGCGGCGGACCAGTTCGTGCAGGCGCCCGTGGGGGTCGGCGAGGAGTTCGGCGGGCGGCCCCTGCTGGACGATGCGGCCCTCGGACATGACGATCACCCGGTCCGCGTCCAGGACGGTGGAGAGGCGGTGGGCGATCACGAAACGGGTCGCCCTGAGGGCCTTGGTGCTCTCGATCACCGTGCGCTGGGTCTCGTTGTCCAGGGCGCTGGTCGCCTCGTCGAGGAAGAGGACGCGCGGGCGCCGCACCAGTGCCTGGGCGATCATCAGGCGCTGGCGCTGGCCGCCCGAGATGGCGCCGCCGCCGGAGATCATGGTGTGCAGGCCCATCGGCATCCGCTTGATGTCCTCGGCGAGACCCGCCATCGCCACGGCCTCCCACACCTCCTCCTGGCTGTACACCTCGGCCCCGCAGACGCAGTCCAGGATCGACCCGGTGAGCGGCTGGGCGTTCTGGAGCACCACCCCGCACTGGCGGCGCACGGCCGCCCGGTCGAGGGCCGCCAGATCCTGGCCGTCGTACAGGACGCTGCCGGAGACCGGGTCGTCGAAGCCGATGAGCAGCCTCAGCAGGGTCGACTTGCCGCAGCCGCTGGGCCCGACGACCGCCACGAACTCGCCCGGCGCCACCTTCAGCGACACGTCGTCCAGGACCAGCGGACCGTCGTCGCCGTAGCGGAACGACACACCCCGCGCCTCGATCTCCCCGGTGAGCTCACCGGGCCGGGTACCGGCCCCGCGCACCTCGGGCGCCTCGTCCAGGACCGGCTTGATCTGCTCGAACAGGGGCAGCACCGCGGCCGCCGAGACGAAGGCGCCGGTCAGTTGCGTGACGGCGGTGAGCAGCATCGTCACGGCCGTGTTGAAGGTCAGGAAGGCGCTCGCCGACAGCGTGCCGCGGGCGGGACCGGCGAGGAGGACGAACATGAGGAGCGAACACAGCGGCAGATAGACGGAGTTGAGGACCGTCGTCAGGTTCGTGATCCGGCCCGCCCGCTGTTGCAGCTCACGGCTGCGGGCGAACTCCGCCGCCCACGCCCCGTACGCGAAGCTCTCCGCCGCCGCGACCCGCAGCTTGGGCAGACCGCGCAGGGTCTGGAACGCCTGGTTGTTCAGCTTGTTGCCCAGCTCGACCAGGCGGCGCTGCCAGCGCAGCTCCCACATCCCGAGGGTGAGGAAGACGGCGACGATGACGATCAGCAGGGCCACGGTCACCAGCGCCAGCGGCACACTGAAGCACAGCAGCAGGACGAGGTTCATCACACCGACCGTGCCCGCCTGCACAACGACCGGCCCGATGCCCGAAAGGACCCGCCGGATCGCGCTCACGCCCATCGCCGCACTGGCCAGCTCACCGGTGGAGCGCCCGGCGAAGAACCGGGTGGGCAGGCTCAAAAGCCGGTCCCAGACGGCGGGTTGCAGGGTGCTCTCGATCCGTCCCTCCATCCGCAGCACGGTGAGGTTCTGGAGCAGCATGAACGAGGCGGAGACGATGCCGGTCACGACCACGGCCAGCGAGACCTGCACGATGAGGCCGCTCTGGGCGCGCGGCACATACACGCCGAGGACCTGTCCGGTCGCGATCGGCACCAGCGCGCCGAGCGCCACCGTCACCAGGGCCGCGAGCAGCAGCCGGCGTACGTCGGCGCGGGTGCCGCGCAGGCTGAACCGGAGCAGGCCCCACGTGCTCAGCGGCTGGTCCGGCAGCGGCCGGTAGAGCATGACGGCGCGCCCCTCGAACTCCTCGGCGTTGCCGGCGTCCACCCGGGTGCGCCGACCGGAGAGCGGATGCACCGCCTCGTACCCGCCGCGCCGCCACAGCAGGGCGACGGGCGTGCCGCTCGCTCGCCGCCCGACCAGCGGCCCCGCGTCCTCGCGCCACCAGCGCCCGGCGAGCCGGATGGGCCGGGTACGGATCCGGGAGGCCATCGCGACCCGCTCCACCGGATCGACGCGGTCGCCGGCCGCGCCGTCGAGGGACGGGTCCGCGAGCGTGATCCCGGCCGCGTCCGCGACCAGCCGGCAGGCCGCGTAGGTCGCGTCGTCGGCGGAACCCGCGGTGCGCGCGGGCGCCTTGCGGGTGCGCCCGATGGAGGTGAGCAGAGCGCGGTCGGCCTCCTCGCGGACGGCCTCACCCGCCTTGATCCCGGCCGCCGTACGGTCCTCGTGGGCCCGCTCCACGCGCTCGATCCAGCGGTCGAGGGCGGAGAGCAGCCGGTACTGCCGGTTGACCATGCCCTGCCACAGGGCCCCGTCGACGAGCAGGTCACCGGCTGCCTCGGCACTGAACGCAGCGCCGTACTGCACACTGCCCGGTGCCACCGGAAGCCACAGGATGTCGTCGTCGGCCACCGACTCGTCGGGCGCGGTCCGCCCGTCCAGCGGCGCCTCGAACAGAACCCGTTGGCCGCGCCCGACGCCCAGCGAGAAGGCGTGTTCCACCAGGCTGAGGGCCGCGTCCCCGGAGTCGTACCGGCTCGGGTGGGCGGCCCCGTACCCGTCGTAGTGCGGTTCGCGGTACAGCTCGCGCAGCGGAATGCGGCGCAGTACGCACTCCCGCAGGGGCCGCCCCACCAGCGTGTGCCGAGGGCCCTCGACGGGGCCGAGCAGCAGGGTGCCCGGTTCGAGCCGGCCCAGGAAGTGCCAGTGCCCCTGCTCCGCCGCGTCCACCGCGAACAGGTCCAGCGCTCCGCCAACCACGAGCCACAGCACCTGGGGGCCCTCCAGGGAGAAGCCTCCGGTGCCGGTGCAGTCGATGGGCTGCCCCAGCCCGCCGAGCGCGCCGACGACGGCGTCCTGCCCGGAGGCGTCCTGGGCCGTCCACGGGTGTACGGAGGTCACTCAGTGCTCCCCGACCAGCTCGGCGTACGGCCCCCGGGCGGCGACGAGCTCCTCGTGGCGGCCGCGCTCCACGACGGTCCCGTGGTCGAGGACCACGATCTCGTCGCTGTCGCGCACCGTGCTCAGCCGGTGGGCGATGACGACACAGGCGCAGCCGCGACGGCGCAGGTTGTCGATGATGGTGTGTTCGGTCTCGGCGTCCAGGGCGCTGGTGACCTCGTCCAGGACCAGGATGCTGGGCCGGCGCACCAGCGCCCGCGCGATCTCCAGGCGCTGGCGCTGGCCGCCGGAGAAGTTGCGCCCGTCCTGCTCGACCCGGCTGTGGATGCCGCCCGGCCGGCGCGCGACGACCTCGTACAGAGCCGCGTCCTTGAGAGCGGCCACCACGGCGTCGTCCGGGATCGAGGGGTCCCACAGCGCGACGTTGTCCCGCACCGTGCCCTCGAACAGGAAGACGTCCTGGTCGACGAAGGACACGGACGAGGCGAGGGCGCCGCGCGGGATGTCCTCCAGGCGCTGCCCGTCGATGCGGATGGTGCCCTCCCACGGTGCGTACAGACCCGAAATGAGCCTGGAAACGGTCGACTTGCCGCTTCCCGAGCCGCCCACCAGGGCCACCTGCTGCCCCGGCCCGACCGTGAGCGAGAACCCGGAGAGCAGGGGCTTGTCGAGCGGGCTGTAGCCGAAGGTGATGCCTTCGAGGCTGACATGGCCCTTGAGACGGCGGGTGCTCGCGGCCGGCTCGCGGCGGCTGTGCAGCGCGTCCACGGGGAAGTTCTCGACGTCTTTGAGGCGGGCCACATCGGCCGCGAAGTCCTGGATCCGGCCCGCGACGCCGTTCAGCCGTGTCACCGGCGCCGTGAAGCGGGTCACCAGCGCCTGGAAGGCGACGAGCAGACCGATGGAGATGTGCCCCTCCACCGCCCGAAGCCCGCCGATCCACAGGATGAGCGCGCTGTTGAGGGTGGCGAGCGCGGGGGCGACCACACCGAGCCAGGCGCTCGGCACCCCCAGGCGCTGCTGCTCCTCCAGGGTGGTGGCGTGCTGCCCCGCCCAGCGCCGGAAGAACCCGTTCTCACCGCCGGTGGCCTTCAGCGTCTCGATCAACTGGAGCCCGGTGTAAGCGGTGTTGGTGAGCCGCGCGCTGTCGGCGCGCAGCTTCTGCGTACGGGTGGCCCGCAGCCGGACCACGACGCGCATCGCGACCACGTTGAGCAGGGCGATACCCACCCCGATGACGGTGAGCTGGGGATCGTAGGTCCACAGCAGGGCGGCGTACAGCAGCACGACGACACCGTCCACGGCCGCCGCCGTCAGATCGCGGGCCAGCGTCTCGGCCACCGCGTCGTTGGACTGGAGCCGCTGGACGAGGTCGGCGGGGCTGCGCTGCGCGAAGAACGTGACCGGCAGCCTGAGCAGATGCCGGAAGAAGCGGGCGCTGCTGAGCGTCGAGGAGATGACGCGCCCCCGCAGGAGATTGGCCTGCTGAAGCCAGGTGAGCACGACGGTGAGGGCCACCATGGCGCCCATCGCCGCGAACAGCACGCCCAGCAAGGAAGTCTGATGGCCTATCAGGAAAAGGTCGATGTAGGTGCGGCTCAGCGCGGGCAGCGCGGCGCCGACGGCGACGAGCAGCAGACTCGCGAGCAGCGAGGCCAGCATCGTGCCCGTGGTGCCGCGCAGTCGTGCGGGCAGCGCGGCCAGCACGCCGGGCTTGCGCCCACCGGGGCGGAAGTCGGGGCCGGGCTCCAGGACCAGCACGACCCCCGTGAAGCTGGTGTCGAAGTCCTCCGACGCCACGAACCGGCGTCCCTTGTCCGGGTCGTTGATGTGCACGCCCCGGCGGCCGAGCCGACGCCCCATGCCGTCGTACACGACATAGTGGTTGAACTCCCAGAACAGGATGGCGGGCGCCTGGACCTCGGCGAGTGCGGCCGGTTCCATCTGCATGCCCTTGGCGGTGAGGCCGTAACCGCGCGCCGCCTTCAGGACGTTGCTGGCCCGTGAGCCGTCGCGTGAGACGCCGCACGCGATGCGCAGCTCCTCCAGCGGGACATGGCGTCCGTGGTGGGCGAGGACCATGGCGAGGCAGGCGGCGCCGCACTCCAGGGCCTCCATCTGGAGGACGGTGGGGCTGTGCACCGCCTTGGCCCGTGGAGCCCTCGGCGTTCGGCGCGCCCGCGCACGGCGCCTGCCGCCGGGCGGCTCCGCCGGGCGGCGCCGTCCGTGACCGGGGGGCGGGAGCTGGGAGGTGGAGGTGCGGGGTGCGGTCACGGGAGCAGCCAATCGAGGGGGCGCCGGTCGGCCAGGTGGACCGTGCCGGTGGCCGGGGTCATGGAGTCGACCGCGTAGGGCGGCCCGTCCGCCGACGACCAGCGGTAGCCGGACTTCGTGCCGGGCATACGGTCGAGGCGCACCAGGACCGGCACCGGCATGCCGTCCCGCGAGAACTGTTCGGCGAGCTGGTCGTCGCCGAGGAACGCGGCGATCTGGCGGGGGGTCTGCGCCGTCCTGCCGACGGCGGCCACCGTCCCGCGCAGCACCCCGTACCGCTCGGTCGGCACGGACTGCACGGCGAGGTCGACGGCCGCGCCGACGGGGACACCGGCCGCGCTGTCGCCGGGCACGTACACCATCACCACCAGGGGATCGTCGGGGCCGTCCGTGCGCTCCACGCTCGCCACGTGGGCACCGGTGGCGATGACCGAGCCGATGGTGGCGGAGAGACTGGTGAGACGGCCGGCGGCGATCGCGTGGACGACCCGGTCGCCCTGGGGCGTGTGGACCTTCAGGAGCGGCGCGTTGGCCGCCAGGGTCGCGCCCTCTTGGGCGAACATCCCGGTGACCTGGCCCTCGACGGGGCTCTGGAGGATGTAACTGCCCTGCGCGTGGGTGAGGATGCCGGGTGCGTCGATCGTGGAGGAAAGGGACCCCGTCACGGCCCAGAAAGAAGCGGCCGCCATGACCAGAACGGTGATGAGAAGGACAAGTCGTCCTTGCGGGCGCGCGAAACGCACGGGCAGGTCGAGTTCTTCGGGCGACTGCAGTTTGGAAAGGGCTTGCTGACGAAATTGCACGGAACTCTTTCCTCACCCGCGAAACATTCGCAAACCGTTGACCGTCGGCAATGAGCCCCGGAACCGAGCGGTTCCGGGGCTCGTGCGCGATCTCAGAGACCGGCGACGAGACCGGTGGCCAGGCCCGTGACGGCGCCCGTGTTCACGCCGGTGACCGAGCCGACCAGGCCGGTGACCGAGTTCACGATGCCCGAAACCGGCAGGACGGAGTCGGCGGTGCCGGTCACGTTGCCGAGCACGGTGCCCACGAGGCCGCCGGACACGTTGTCCAGGTCGGCGTCGGAGATCTCAAGGGTCTCGACCTGGGGAGCGTTGTTCATGGTGAGTACTGCCTTTCATGGGGACATTTCCTATCGGGAACACCTCGTCGGTGCTCCCGCAGTGGCCAGGATCAAAACACGCCGACGGCATGCACAGCCAATCGCCAAGGCGTGTTGTGACGGTTCCCCACCGGCTCGAATTGCCGTCACGTGCAGGCGCGTTCATGGTTTGGGAGCAGTTTCTTCACGAGCTTCACGAATCGAATTCCTCCGGGCTCGGCAGCGCTTTTCTCAAGTGGGACACTCCCGCACCAATGCCCCTCGGCCCGCCCCCGCGCCGGAGCGGGCTCGTGGTCGCGGTGACGGGTCCGCGCACGCGATGTGCAGATTCTCGGAAGGAGCCCTTCCGCTTGCCTCGCGGGCACGGACCGCCCACGGATGACACGCGTCAACGGCCTTGCAGCGCCTTGACGTTGGAGCCGAACGTCCAGTTCCTCGCACCGTCCCAGTTGAGGGACCACGTCATCAGACCCTTGAGGGCGCCGCCGTAGGCGTTCCACGCCTGCGCCACCTGACCGGTGGTCATATAGCCGCCTCCCGCGCCCGGCTGGGCCGGAAGTCCGGGCACCTGCTTGTCGTACGGGACCTTGATCGTGGTGCCCTGGACGACGAGCCCCTTGTTGAGGCAGGTGGTCTGCGCGGTGAACCCGGCGACGGTGCCGGCCTCGTAGGAGTCGCCGGAGCAGCCGTACATGCTGCCGTTGTAGTACTGCATGTTGAGCCACCACAGCCGGCCGTTGTCCGCGTACTTCTTCACGATCGGCAGATACGCGCCCCAGATGGAGCCGTAGGCCACGCTGCCGCCGGTGACATAGGCCGTCTCGGGCGCCATCGTCAGGCCGAAACCGGCCGGCATCCTGGCGAGCACGCCGTCGATGATGCGGATCAGATTGGCCTGGGAGGCCGACAGGGTGGTGATGGAGCCGCTGCCCACCAGGCCCGTCTCGATGTCGATGTCGATGCCGTCGAAGTTGTACCGCTGGAGGATCGGCACGATCGACGCCACGAAGCGGTCGGCCACGGCGCTCGAACTCAGGTCGATGCCGGCGGCGGCCCCGCCGATCGACATGAGGAGGGTCTGTCCCGACGCCTTGGCCTGGCACATCTCGGCGGGAGTGGGCACCTTCACCGTCGCGTCCATCCCGTCCTCCCACAGCACCGTGCCGTCCGAACGGATCACGGGGAAGGCCGTGTTGAGCACGTTGTAGCCGTGGGCGGCGATGCGGGAGTCGGTGATCGGGATCCAGCCGAGCGGCGGATGAACGCCGTTGGACGCCCCGTCCCAGTTCTCCCAGTACCCCTGGAGCACCTTGCCCGAGGGTCTCGGCTTCACCGCGCAGGTGTCGGCCCGGGGCGCACTCGGCGCCGCGCTCACCGGAGTCTGCGTCGCGAGCGCGAGCACGAGCCCGGCTCCCAGCAGACGTAACGTACGACCGATCATGCTGTGCTCCTTGCCTCCGGGAGCGCCCGCGACGGGGCACGGCCGCTCCTGGACCGTGGGGGGACCTGAGGAGGTGCGAGGGGGGTGGCGCCCCACACCGTAGATTGGTCCAGACCTTCCGTCAATCGGGTCGGCGGCTGAAGTCCTGGACCTGTCGGAGCGTCAGGAGGCGTGCGGCAGAGGGCAGTTGGGCATGAAGCGGCCGCAGGGGACCCGGCGCCGCCTACTTGGCGGCGGCCCGCCCCACCGACTCGACCAGCGGGAGCAGCCGGTGCGCGACGCGCTCGCGCAGCGCCACTTCGGTCCGGGTGCGGACCACCCCCGGAAGCTGGATGAGCCGCTGGATGACGTCTTCGAGGTGCTCGTTGTCGCGCGCGGCGACCCGGGTCAGCAGATCACCGCCACCGGTGATCGAGAACGCCTCGATGATCTCGGGCACCGCCGCCAGCGCGTCGCCGACCTCGTTCAGATGCCCCTGGGTCACCTCGATGTGGACGAAGGCGAGCACCGGGTGGCCGAGCGCCGCGGGGGAGAGCACCGGGCCGGTGCCGGTGATCACGCCGTCCCGCTCCATGCGGTCGAGCCGGGCCTGGAGCGTGCCGCGCGCGATGCCGAGGATGCGCGCGTACTCGCGGACGCTGGTGCGGGGCTGCTCGATGAGCAGACGCAGGATCCTGGTGTCGAGCGAGTCCACCGTCACGGTCCGTTGGCTCCTTCTGGTCCTGCCGATACGGGTGCCGACAGTACCAATGGCGCCCCGAACCGGACGGAGACGTACCGAAGGGCCGGGAGCGCGCCCGGGCACGAGATGCCGGCGGACACCGACGCCCGCGGGCCGGATGGGAGAGGATGGCCGGATGAATACTGGAGAGCTTGTGGCGGACGCGCTCGGACGCGTCCAGGGCGAAGTGCACGCCGCCGTCAAGGGTCTGTCGGCCGAGGACCTCGCGTTCCGGCCCGACGACGAGGCCAACTCGATCGCCTGGCTGATCTGGCATCTGACGCGGGTTCAGGACGACCACATCGCGGATGCCGCCGACCGGACCCAGGTGTGGACCGACCAGGGCTGGGCCGAACGGTTCGGCCTGTCGCTCGACGACGAGGAGACCGGCTACGGGCACACGACCCAGCAGGTGGCGGCGGTGCGGGACGTGTCCGCCGAGCAGCTGCGCGGCTACTACGACGCCGTCCACGAGCAGACCCTGTCGTTCGTCCGCGACCTTGACGACGCGTCGCTCGACCGGATCGTCGACGAGCGCTGGACGCCCCACGTCACGCTGGGCGTCCGCCTGGTCAGCGTCATCGCCGACAGCCTCCAGCACGTCGGCCAGGCCGCGTATGTCCGGGGTCTGCTGAAGCGCCGGTAGACGCGCGGGCGAGTGCCGCGTGCCCGTCGGTGACCCCCGTCCGCCGGCGGGCACGCGTGCGTGCGGGGCGCGGGGCGCACCCGGCGGTGGGGCCGACACTGGGCCGATGGGCCCCCATGGACGGAGGAACGCCGAACCAGCTGGGCCATTGGCCCAGTCTCGCGGGGACGAGTTGAGCCATTGGGCTCAGGATGTTGTCATAGGCGAGTCGATGGCGCTGTGGTCTCCGCAGCGCCTTTCTCATGTCCGGACGGGAAAAGGAGCAGTGGGTCAGTGGTGAAGAGGGTGTTCGTGGCTCCCGACCCGGGACGGCTGCGGCTGCGCGCCGCGACACGTGCCGTGCTGGGGATCGGGCTCGCGGTCGTGGCGTGCGGCACGGTCGGTCACTCACTCGTGGCGGCCATCACCGGTGGTCTCGCCGCCCTGCTGGCCCTTTTCACCGTGACGGACCCGAGCGTGCGGAGCCAGGCGGTGACCACGGCCCTGCTGCCGGTGGTCGGCCTGCCGGTCTTCGCCCTCGCGGCCGTGCTCCACGGCCACCCCTGGGCGCGCGACCTGGCCTTCCTCGCCATCGTGGGCGGTGGCGTCTACGCGCGCCGCTGGGGCCCGCGCGGCCATGCGCTCGGCGTGTTCGCCTTCATGGCGTTCTTCGTCGCGCAGTTCCTGCACATGGTGCCGAGCCAGCTCCCCGAGCTGTATGTGGCCGTACTGCTGTCCCTGGCGATGGCCGCGGCGGTGCGCTTCGGCGCCTGGTGCTACGAGCGCCGCCACGCGGGACCCGTCGTGATGACGGCCCCCACGCCGGGCCGGGGCCTGTACCGGGCGACCACGCGCCAGGCCGTGCAGGCCGTGGCCGGAGCGGGCTTCGCCCTGGCCGTCGGCCAGCTCCTGTCGCCGGACCGCTGGTACTGGGCGGTCGGCGCGACCTGGTGGATCTTCGTGAACACGACATCGCGGGGCGAGACCCTCGTCCGTGGCTTCCGCCGGGTGCTCGGCACCGTCATCGGCGTCGGCGTCGGTCTGGCGGTGGCCGTACCGCTGCACGGAGCCCCCGTGCCGACCGCGGTGCTGATCGCGCTCTGCGTCTTCGGCATCTTCTACACAGCGGCCGTCTCCTACACCTGGATGATGCTCGCGGTCACGGTGATGGCCAGCCTGCTCTACGGACTCCTGGGCGTCCTCGACACCGACCTGCTCGCTCTGCGCTTCTTCGAGACGGGAGTCGGCATGACGGGATCGGTTCTCGCCGTGCTGATCGTCCTGCCGATCACCACGCACGCCACGACGGACGCCTGGGTGCGGCACGCGCTGCACAGCGTCCGGGCCTCCGCCGCGACGGCCGCCGCCCGCCTCGCGGGCGCCGACGCCGACCCGCTGCCGCACATCACCGAGCTGGAGTTCACCCTCCACAAGGTCCGGCTCTCGCTGGCGCCTCTCGTCCACCCGCTCAATCCGCATCGGGCGCGCAAGGCGCGGGCCCGGCAGGTCCTGGAATACCTCGACGACTGCGCCCGGCAGGCGCGTCAGCTCGCGGCTGTCGCCGCCGACGCCGAGGCCTCCCACGACCAGCGGCTGACCGCCGCGTGCGAGCGCGTGGAAGCCGCCGTCGCGGTGCTGGTCTCCGCCCCGTCGGCGGGGAGCCCGGCGGCCCGGGCGAGCACACCGGAACACAAGGACACCACCGTCGCGGCGGAGCACCCGGCCCTCGCCCATCTGCACGCCCTGGAGCGCGCGTTGGTGGGCCTGGGAAGGCCGCTCCAGGCCGCCCCCGGGTCGCCACTCGCCGACGCCTGACCGCGGCCTCCTGACCGCAGCCCGCCGACCGCGGCCTCCTGACCGCAGCCCGCCGACCGTCACCGCCCCGGCCGCCCGGCCCCAACTCCGGCCGTTTCGGCGCCACTTGAGGCTCCGGCGCACTGCTCTGCGTCACCATCCGGCCGGGGCCGTGGCACCCCCTGCTACGGTCGCCGCAGCACAGCTGTGTGCGGGCGGGTTCCGGCCGGCGGGACCGGTATGGGCGAGAGGGGTGGCACGGTGGGCACGGACAGGGCCGGGCGGGCATTCATCGGGTCGTTCACCACGGCGGGCGGGCGCGGGGTGACCGCGGTCGCCGTCGACGAGGAGACCGGGGCGCTGACCCCGCTCGGCTCGTCGGACCACGTCGCGAACCCCTCGTTCCTGGTCGCCTCGCCGGACGGAGCCGTCCTGTACGCCGTGGGGGAGAACGCCGACGGCACCGCCGCCGCCTTCGACATCCGCGGGGACCTGCCCCGGCCGCTCGGTGCGCCCGTGCCGGTGGGGGGCGCCGGGCCCACCCATCTCGACCTCGCCGCGGGGCACCTGCTGACCGCCAACTACGACTCCGGCAGCGTCAGCGCGCTGCCCGCGCTGCCCGGCGGCGGCCTCGGGCCCGCCGCGTCCGTCCTGGTCCACCAGGGGTCGGGCCCCGACCCCGACCGCCAGCGGGAACCGCACGCCCACCAGGTGCTCGCCGACCCGAGCGGACGCTGGATCGTCAGCGTCGACCTCGGCACCGACTCCGTACGCGTCTGCGCGCTCACCGAGGAGACCGGCGCCCTGAGCCTGCGTTCCGAGGCCGCGCTCCGGCCCGGCAGCGGCCCCCGCCACCTCGCCTTCCACCCCTTGGGCCGGCACGCCTACGTCCTCAACGAACTGGCGCCCACGCTGACAGTGTGCCGCTGGGACGCGGAGAGCGGCACCCTCGAACCCCTCCACGAGGTGCCCGTCGTCGAGGACGGCGCGCACGGCGAGATCTATCCCTCCGAGGTCGTCGTCGGCCGCGACGGACGCTTTCTGTGGGCGGCCAACCGCGGACACGACTCGATCGCGGTCCTCGCGCTCGACCCGACGGGCGAGAAGGCCGAACTCGTCACCACCGTGGACTGCGGTGGCCACTGGCCGCGCGACCTCACCCTGGACCCCGCGGGGCGCCGTCTGTACGCCTCCAACGAGCGCTCCGGCGACGTGACCTGGTTCGGCATCGACGCGCGCACCGGCGTCCCCACCCGCGCGGGCTCCCTTCAGGCACCCGCCGCCTCGTGCGTGGTCTTCGCCTGATCCCGCCCGGCGACGCGACGGGGCCCGCACCGGTCATCGGTGCGGGCCCCGCCTCTTCACGTCGTACGGACGGTCAGTGGACCGGCGATCCCTGCGCCTGCGGGGTGATCCCCAGCGCGGCCGCGTACTTCGACAGGACCAGCTTGCCGATCGCCGGGTAGGCGCCCAGCGCCTCGGCGACCGAGCACTCGGCCTCCTTGGCGGCGGCGTCGAGCAGCCCGTCGGCCACCTCCGGGCCGATCAGATACGGGGCGACGGCGAGCTGCACCGAACCCGAGCCGCGCAGCTGCGCGGCCATCGCCGCGATCGCGCCCTCCTGGTCGAGCGCGGCGGCCATCACCGGCACGGCGAGACGCGCGGCGAGCAGCATGCCGGTGATCCCCGCGGCCTGTACGGCCTCCTCGCCGCCCACCGTCGCCAGGATGATCCCGTCGGCGGCGGTCGCGACCGTGAAGAGGCGGGCGCGGTCGGCGCGGGCCAGACCGGCCTCGGAGAGCCGCACGTGCAGGCCCTCGGCGAGCAGCGGGTGCGGGCCGAGCACGTCGGTCAACTCGGCCGCGGCACGGCTGTCCATGACGGCCTGCCGTATCCGGCGGATCAGGGCGCTGTCGGGCCCCGCGAGCAGGGGGACCACCACGGCGGCCGGGCCCTGCGGGTCGGCGACCTCGCGGCCCGCCGCGCGCGCCTGCTCGGCACGCGCGGTGCGCTCGGCGGCGGTGTGGGCGAGCACGGCTTCGAGCGTGGGGTACTCGGCGGCCTCGGCCTCGGTGCTGTCCAGGTAACCGATGCGGGCGTGCAGGCCGGGCAGCTCGGAACGCGCGATGCTGATGACCTCGTCGGCCAGACTGCGCACAGCCGGGCCGGGAGCGCCGGGAACGGCGAGAACGAGCGCGGGCGCGCCCTCCGGAGCAACCACCGGCTCCGGGCGGCGGTGCCGGCCGGACTGACGGGGCCGCGGCATTCGTACGGGCAGGCCGGATGCCGGCCCAGTGGGGGTGCTCATGGCGTCGCATGCTACTGGTTTTGCGTGGGCGGCTGTTCGGGGAGGGGACAGCTGAGCGGTATCTGCCCCGATATTCCCGGAGAGTGGCATAAGGATCAACTGTCCTGGTCTGTCGTGGCCCTCACCCGGTCACGACCCACAACATGCGCGCATCCAGCGGCAGTCCCGGCTCCCCCTCGGCGAGCCCCGACGCGATGCGCAGGGCGCCCTCCAGCGGGTCCCCGGCCGCCTCGACCACGCGGGCGTACGGCAGTTGACGGCGGAGCTCCTCCTCCAGCGGTACGAGCAGAGGATCGCCGAGTTTCAACAGGCCGCCGGTGAGGGCGACGTGGGGCTGCTCGTCGGTGCCGGGCGGCGGGCAGACCGCGGCGGCGGTGCCGGCGATGTGCCGGGCCGCCTCCCGCAGGATTCCGGCGGCCACCGGGTCGCTCTGGGCGCATGCCGCGACCTCGGGCGCGAACGAGGCGAGCACGGCGGCCCGGTCGCCGCGCGGATACAGCAGCCCCGGCAGCTCGCCCGGAGCGCCGAAGGCCGCCTCCAGGCGGGCGAGGAGGGCCGCCGAACCGTTTGGCCGGCCGTCGTGGTGGCGCAGGGCCGCGTCGAGTCCCGCCCGGCCGATCCAGGCGCCGCTTCCGCTGTCGCCGAGCAGATGCCCCCAGCCGTCGGCCCGCCGCCAGCCGCTGAGGTCCGTGCCGAGCGCGATCATCCCGGTTCCGGCCGCGACCACCACCCCGGCCCGGCGGCCGAGCGCGCCCGCGTAGGCGGTGACCGCGTCGGCGGCCAGGGCGAGGGTGCGCACGCCCAGCGAACGCGCCAGGGCGCCCGGCAGTTCGGCCCGCAGTCCGTCCCCGAGCGTGGCCATCCCGGCCGCCCCGACTGCGGCGGCCGCGATCCGCTCCGCCCCGGTGCGTACGCTCAACTCCTCGACGGCGGGCAGCAGTTGGGCCAGAAGGTGCGCGGCGTCGATCCCGGCGGGGCCGGTGCGCACCGGCTCCTTCGAGGTGATGACCTCGGCCGGGGCGTCCGCGGTGGCCCGGCGCAGCGCGAACCGGACGCCGGAGCCCCCCGAGTCGACCCCGAGCACCCAGGGCGCGCCCCGGCCCGTCACGGCAGGCGCCAGTCGACCGGCTCGGCGCCCTGCCGCTCGAGAAGTTCGTTCGTACGGCTGAAGGGGCGCGAGCCGAAGAAGCCGCGGTCGGCCGACATCGGGGAGGGATGCGCGGACTCGATCGCCGGAAGGTCGCCGAGCAGCGGGCGCAGATTGCGCGCATCCCTGCCCCACAGCACCGACACGAGCGGGGTGCGGCGCGCCACGAGCGCCCGGATGGCCTGTTCGGTGACCTCTTCCCAGCCCTTGCCCCGGTGGGCGGCGGGCTTGCGGGGCGCCGTCGTCAGCGCCCTGTTGAGCAGCAGCACCCCCTGCCGCGTCCAGGGCGTCAGGTCACCGTTGGACGGCCTCGGCAGCTCCAGGTCGGAGCCCAGCTCGCGGAAGATGTTCTCCAGGCTGCCGGGCAGCGGCCGCACCTCGGGTGCCACCGAGAACGACAGGCCCACCGCGTGCCCCGGCGTGGGATACGGGTCCTGGCCGACGATCAGCACCCGCACCTCGTGGAACGGCTGCTGGAAAGCCCGCAGTACGTGCGCTCCCGACGGCAGGTAGGTGCGACCTGCCGCGATCTCCTGCCTCAGGAAGTCGCCCATCGCGGCGATCCTTCCGGCCACGGGTTCCAGTGCGTCCGCCCAGCCGGGCTCGACGATCTCTTTCAACGGTCGTGCTGCCACGGCCGTCACTCTACTGGCGCACCGCCCACGGCATGTTCGCCCCGGTCAACCGATCACCGCCGCCCGCACACAGAGCACGTCCGGCAGGTGCGAGGCGAGCAGCTGCCAACTGTCGCCGTCGTCGGCGCTCGCGTACACCTCGCCGTTGCGGTTGCCGAAGTAGACCCCCGCCGGATCGGCGTCGTCCACGCACAGCGCGTCGCGCAACACCGTGCCGTAGTGGGCTTCCTGGGGAAGGCCCGCGGAGAGCGGCTCCCAGTTCTTGCCCGCGTCCTCGGTGCGGAAGACGCGGCACTTGTTGTCGGCCGGCACCCGGTCGGAGTCCGCCGTGATCGGGAAGACATAGGCGGTGCCGCCCCGGCGGGGGTGGGTGGCGGTCGCGAAGCCGAAGGTGGAGGGCAGGCCGGCGCCGATGTCCGTCCACTGCTCGCCCGCGTTGTCGCTGCGGTAGACGCCCCAGTGGTTCTGGAGATAGAGCCGGTCCGGGTCGGCCGCGTCCTGGGCGACCTTGTGGACGCACTGGCCGAACTCCGGGTTCGGGTCCGGCAGGAAGACCGCGGAGACCCCCTTGTTGGCGGGCGCCCAGCTCGCCCCGCCGTCCCGGGTGCGGAACACCCCGGCCGTGGAGACGGCGACCGTCAGGGCCTGGCTGTCCCGTGGGTCCGTGACGATGGTGTGCAGTCCCTCGCCCCCGCCGCCGGGTACCCAGCGCGAGCGCGTCGGATGCTCCCACAGGGGCCGTACGAGCTCGAAGCTCTCGCCGCCGTCCTGCGAGCGGAACAGCGCGGCCGGTTCCGTGCCCGCGTAGACGACGCCCGGGGCCTCGGCCCCCGCGGGGCGCAGTTGCCACACGCGTTCCAGGGACGTGCCCGTGAACTCGGGGAACTTCACCGCGGGTTGCTTCGGCTCGACCCAGCTGCGGCCCAGGTCGTCGGAGTGGAAGACGGACGGCCCCCAGTGCGCGCTGTCGCCGCCCACCAGCAGCCGGGGGGCGGGGGAGTGCCGGGTGTCGATGGCGACGGAGTACACCGCCTGGGCGTTGAAGTGCGGGCCGTCGAAGTCCCAGGCCCCGCCTCGCCTCCGGCCCAGAAACAGTCCCTTGCGTGTACCCACGGTGAGCAGTACCTCGGTCATGCCGGTCCCTCCAAAACGCCGTTGTTCCGGATAGGGGCCAGTGTGCACCCGGCCACTGACAATGGCGTCCAGGGTCGGGGAATTGGCAGGTCAGAGCGGTTTCGTCGCGGGTTGGGTCAGCGCTTGGAGCAGATGCGGCAGAAAGCGCTCGGCGAGCGCCGCGGGCTCCAGCGCCCCGGGCTCGACGTAACTCTGTCCGAGCGCCCCTTCACGCAGGGCGACCACGACCCGCACCAGATCGGTCAGCTCTGCGCGCGGCTCCAGGCCGGCCCGCGTCAGGAGGGCGCCGAGCAGGGCCGCCGCCTCCTCGCGCAGCCGGGCGTCGTGGTCGGCGAGCCGGGCGGCCGCCCCCGGGTTGCGGATCGCGTACAGGGTGAACTCGGTGGTCACCAGGAACCAGGTGCGTTCGTCGGGCTCGATGTGTGCGAGCAGCGCCGCGATCCGCTCCGGCGACAGGTCGCGGTCCTCGGTCCGCGCGGCGAGCTGGGTGATCCGTTCCAGCTCGCGGGCGGCGTGTGCGTCGAACAGGGCGAAGAACAGCTCCTCCTTGGAGGAGAAGTTGGAGTAGAAGGCGCCGCGCGTATATCCGGCGCGTCGGCAGATGTCCTCGATCCGGGCCGCCCCGAACCCGGACTCCGCGAACACCTCCAGCGCGGCGTCGAGCAACCGGGCCAGCGTCCGTGGCCGCCGCTTCGTCGTTCCCTTGGGCACTGCTCGCTCCCGGACCCTTGACAGCGCGTGGGCGCTCGGAAAGCATCCAAGCGCGTATCGGATACGTGAATGTATCCGATGATGGCTCCCGGCGGCCCGTCCGGGCGAGTCCGGCAACTCCCATCAGGAGGAACCCTCATGACCGACTTCGTCACGGCTGCGGCCCCCGCCGAGGTGCTGGCGGACGCGGCGGGACCCCTGCCCGACGGGGTGACCGTGCCCATGCCGCCCACCTTCGAGGACGTGGCGCAGGAGCGGCGCCACCGCAAGGAGCAACTCGCCGCGGGCTTCCGCCTGTTCGGGCGCTTCGGCTTCTCCGAGGGCGTGGCCGGACACATCACCGTCCGGGACCCGGAGCACCCGGACCGGTTCTGGGTGAACCCGTTCGGCATGAGCTTCGGCCGGATCACGGCGTCCGACCTGATCCTGGTCGACCACGAGGGCAACCTGCTGCACGGCGCCCGCCCGGTGAACCGGGCGGCGTTCCTCATTCACGGCGCCGTCCACCGGGCGCGTCCCGACGCGGTGGCCGCCGCCCACTCGCACTCCTTGCACGGCAAGGCGTTCTCGTCCCTGGGGATCCCCCTCGACCCGATCACCCAGGACGCCTGCGCTTTCTTCGAGGACCACGGCCTCTACAGCGACTACCGGGGCGTCGTCAGTGACGCGGAGGAGGGCAGGCGGATCGCGGCGGCGCTCGGCGCCTACAAGGCGGTGATCCTCCAGAACCACGGGCTGCTGACCGTCGGCCACTCGGTCGCCGAGGCGGTGTGGTGGTTCATCACGATGGAGCGCTCCTGCCAGGCCCAGCTCCTGGCCATGGCCGCCGGCACCCCGCGTCACATCGACCGCGAGACCGCACTGCACACCCGAAGCCAGCTCGGCGGCCACTTCGCGGGCTGGTTCCAGGCCCAGCCGCTCTACGAGCAGATCGCCCACTCCGACCCGGACCACGTCAACTAGCCTGCCAGGCAAGGCAGTTGCAGGTTCCCCGAGACCGCCGCCGGGCCGGGCGCCGCGTGCTCAGACCGAGCGGTGGTACTGGTCGGGCACCCGCACCTCGGCGCCGAGTTCGCGGGCGGCCCGGCGGGCCCAGGAGGGGTCGCGCAGGAGTTCGCGGCCCAGCAGGATCGCGTCCGCCTCGCCGTTGGCGAGGATCTTCTCCGCCTGCCCGGGCTCGGTGATCAGGCCGACCGCCGAGACCGCGAGCGGGCTCTCGCGGTGGACGCGCTCGGCGAACGGCACCTGGTAGCCGGGCCCGACCGGGATGCGGACGCCCGAGGCGTTGCCACCGCTCGACACGTCGAGGAGGTCGACGCCGTGCTCCTTGAGCAGCGCCGCCAGGCGCACCGTGTCGTCCGGTGTCCAGCCGCCCTCCTCCAGCCAGTCGGTGGCCGAGACGCGGAAGAGGAGCGGCAGCTCCTCGGGCCACACCGC
This sequence comes from Streptomyces sp. ASQP_92, assembly GCF_025399895.1. Classification (GTDB taxonomy): domain Bacteria; phylum Actinomycetota; class Actinomycetes; order Streptomycetales; family Streptomycetaceae; genus Streptomyces. The sequence goes on from NZ_JAODUA010000002.1 coordinate 181,209, forward strand.
CCTTACGGCGTCGGTGACTTCGAGCGCGAAGCGGATGCGGTTCTCGAACGAGCCGCCGTACCGGTCGGTGCGCCGGTTGGAGTGCGGGGAGAGGAACTGGCCGATCAGGTAGCCGTGCGCGCCATGGATCTCGACGACCTTGAAGCCGGCGTCCAGGGCCCTGCGGGCCGCGGCCGCGAACTCGCCCACGATGTCCTGGATCTGATCAACCGTCAGCTCTGTGGGGACCGTGTGGTGCTCGTCCCAGGCCACCGGGCTCGGGCCCACCGGCTGCCAGCCCTCCTCGCTGTGCGGCGCCAGCGGGGCGCCTCCGCGCCAGGGGCGGTCCGTGGAGGCCTTGCGCCCGGCGTGCGCGATCTGGATGCCGGGCACCGTGCCCTGGCTCTCCAGGAACGCGGTGATCCGGCGCAGCGCGGTGACCTGGGTGTCGTTCCAGATGCCGAGGTCCGCCGGGGAGATGCGGCCCTCGGGGCTGACGGCCGTGGCCTCCACCAGGATCAGACCCGTGCCGCCGACGGCGCGGGCGGCGTAGTGGGCGAAGTGCCAGTCGTCGGCCACGCCCGCGTTCGGCCCGAAGGCCTCGGCCGAGTACTGGCACATCGGAGCCATCCAGACCCGGTTCGGGACGGTCAGGGAGCGCAGGGTGAGGGGTTCGAAGAGGGCACTCGCAGCAGCCACGGCATACTCCAGTCGAAACGGCCCGGGGCACCGGTGCGGTGCCGGGATCGCTTCGTACGATAACTCTCGTAGTACGGGAGATGTCAAACTACGACGGTCCTCGTACAATGAGCGGCGTGACCACCGCGACGAACACCCGTGAACTCGCCCACCCGGCGCGCGACGAGATCCGCCTGGAAGGCATCCTGCACGCGCTCTCGGACCCCATGCGGATGCGGGTCGTGCGGGCGCTCGCCACCACCGAGGGCGAGCTCTCCTGCTCGTACTTCGTGCTGCCCGTCACCAAGTCGACGACCACCCACCACTTCCGCGTGCTGCGCGAGAGCGGGGTGATCCGCCAGGTCTACCGGGGCACCGCCAAGATGAACGGCCTGCGCCGCGACGACCTCGACGCCCTGTTCCCCGGACTGCTCGACAGCGTTCTGGACGCGGCGGCCCGGCAGGCGGAGCGCCTCGGCGACGGCGCCTGAGGGCGGTACGGCTCAGCCCGCGTCGCCCGAGGCCGAGAGCAGTCCGTCCCAGTCGGGGATCTTCACCGAGCCGCGGCCCAGTGACCGGCCGAGCTCGGCCTCCGCCCGCTCGATCGCCAGCCAGCCGCGCCAGGTCACCGGGCGCAGCCCCAACTCCCGCAGGGCGTCCAGGGGTTCGGCCGGAACCGTCCGCCCGGCCAGGCGCGGCGCGTCCGCGAGGAGCGAGCTCACCGTCTCCTTCGCGCAGGGCCGGTTGGTGCCGATGACGCCCGTGGGGCCGCGCTTGATCCAGCCCGCCACGTACTCGCCCGGCGACGGGACGCCCGCGCGCCGCACCCTTCCCGCCGTGTGCGGCACGGTCCCGGTCGCCGGATCGAACGGGAGGCCCAGCGGAGGCACCCCGAGGTAGCCGACGGCCCGCAGCACCAGGTGCGCCTCGATGTCCTCGTACGTTCCGGTGCCGAGCACCCCGCCGCCGCCGTCCGGCGTCGTCCGCTCGAAGCGGACCGCGCCCACCCTGCCGTCCCGCTCCAGGATCTCCACCGGCCGCAGATAGAACCGCAGGTGCAGCCGCCGCGCACCGGGCCGCTCCGCGCGCCCCACCCAGCCGCGCATCACCTCCACATTGCGCCGCACCGGCCCCGGCAGCCCGGCCGGGTCGACGAAGTCGGGGTCCCGGGCCAGCTCGTCCACGCGCACCGTGACATCGGCGCCGGGCAGGGCGCCCAGCTCGCGCAGCTCCTTGGTGGTGAAGCGGGCCTGGGAAGGGCCGCGCCGGGCCGCCATGTGCACCTCGCGCACCCGGCTGACGGCGAGCGCGCCGAGCGCGGACTGCGGAACGTCGGTGGACCGCAGCTCGTCCGCGCCGCGCGCCAGCATGCGGGCCACGTCCACCGCCACATTGCCCGCGCCGATCACCACGGCCGAACGGGCGCCCAGCACAAAGCCACCCGGGTCGCTGTCGGGGTGCGCGCTGTACCAGGAGACGAACTCGGTCGCGGAGAAACTGCCCGGCAGCTCCTCGCCCGGGATCCCCAGATGCCGGTCGGACTTGGCGCCGACGCAGTACACCACCGCGTGGTAGAGCCGCAGCAGCAGCTCCGGCGAAACGCCGCCCGGGCCGACCTCGACATGTCCGAGGAAGCGGACCCGGTCGTCCTCCAGCACCGTACGGAGGTTGTTCTGGAGCGACTTGATCTTCTCGTGGTCCGGGGCGACCCCGTAGCGGACCAGGCCGTACGGGCACGGCAGCCGGTCCAGGACGTCCACCCGGACCTCCGTCACCGCGCTCTGTTCCACCAGACTCTGGGCGGTGTAGACACCGCTCGGTCCGGATCCGACGACGGCGATGCGCAGCATGGCGGGTGCTCCTCGGGAGAGAGAACCGCGGAAACCGCAGGGCCTTCAGGATGGCACCGCCGTGCGTGCCGCGGATAGACGTGCGCCGCCGGTCAGGCGACGGGCACCACCTTCGCCGGACCGGGGAGGGGCGCGGCGCTCACGGGACCGGAACCGGCGGAACGCCCAGCTCCCAGTCGAGCCCGTACCGCTGGAACAGCTCGGCCCGCAGCTGCACCGCGTCCATCGGGGCGCCCGGCAGCAGCGCGGCGAAGACCGCGCCCATCAGATTGGCCCGCAGCAGCGGGTACTCGGTGTCCACGTCCCGGGCGCCGTACCGCTCGACGGTGTCCCGCAGCAGGGCCGCGAGGCGCTGCTGCTCCGGGCACCGCACGAAGCCCTGGGCCTGGAGGATCCCCGCCATGTGGGCCCGCATGAGGACCGGCTGCTCATGGGTGAGGCCGAGGATCGCGTCGATCGCCCGGGCCAGGCGCTCGCGCCCGTCGGAGGGTCGGGGCTCCCGCTCCAGGCCCTCCTCCAGGGTCAGGTGCATCAGCCGGTGCACCGCGGACTGGAGCAGTTGGCGCTTGCCCGGGAAGTAGTACGACACCAGGCCGCGGGCCGAGCCCGCGCGGTCCGCGATGTCGGCGAGGGTCGTCGCCTCGTAGCCGCGTTCCGCCACCAGCTCCACAGTGGCCTGCAGCAGCCGCTCGCGAGAACGTCTGCGCAATTCTTCATTGACCGATGCGCTGCGCGGGGACATGCTGTAACTCCTGCGTTGACTGGCTCTGAGCCAATATACTCAGGCTGTCGCAGGGCGGTACCCCTTCGCCGGGGACCGACCTGGGCGCGGGCTGCTCGTTCGGGGTGACGCGGGGGATCACCCCGGACGGGTGGCCCCTCTTTCGCCCTTCTTCCGCCCTCAGCGGTCCTCTCCGGCCAGCGCGAGCACCGCGAGCAAGGCGTCCGGCCGCTCGTCCGCCGGCAGATGGTCCACGAAGTGCACCGCACAGCCGAGGGCCGCCGCGCCGCCGTCCGCCCGCCGGTCGTCGCCCACCATCAAGACCTCGGCCGGCTCCAGGCCGATCGCCTCGCACGCCGCCCGGAACAGACGCTCGCCGGGCTTTTGCACCCCGTGCTCGAAGGACAGCAGATACGCGTCGACGAAGTCGTCCAGGCCGTGCGCACGGAAGACCGGCCGCAGGTCCCAGCCGATGTTGCTCACCACGCCGACCTTGACGCCCCGCTCCCGCAGGGAGGCGAGCACCGGCTTGGTGTCGGGGTAGGGCCGCCAGGCCTCCGGGGTCATGTGGCGGTCGTAGAGCAGGTCGTACAGGCGCGGATCGGGCAGCTCCACCTCGCGGGCAAGGCCCGTGTACGTCCGGCGGTGGCGCTCGCCGTCCTTGTCCCGCACGCCCCACAACTCCGTGAGATGCGCGGGGATCCGCAGCGGGTTGGCGCCGCCGGGCAGGGCGCCGGCTTCCTCCAACTCCCGTGCGCAGCGCGCGAATTCATCGGCGGGCAGCGTGATCCCGCAGTCTTCGAGCACGGCGGACAGCCAGTCACCCACCGGCTCGACGCGAAAGAGAGTGCCGGAGAAGTCGAAGAGAACGCCCTTGATCGTCATGCCCGTGATCCTCGCGTGCTCAACGGGCCCGGTTCAAGGCCCAGCGGCGATGGGCCGCCGCGCTCAGCGTCACGATCGCCACGCCCAGCAGCCAGCCGCCCAGCACGTCCGTGAACCAGTGCACGCCCAGGAACAGCCGGGTGAACCCCACACCCAGCGCGGACACCACCCCCACCACCAGGACGGTCCCGCGCACCGCGCGCCCCGCCCCGTGCAGCGAGAGCAGCCACACGATCAGCCCGAAGGCGACCGTCGCGGTCAGCGCGTGGCCGGAGGGGAACGCGGCGAAACCGGCGGAGTCCACCGGGTCGGGCCAGCGCGGCCGGTCCCGGCCCACGGCCGCCTTCATCCCCTGCTGCACCAATGTGCCGAGGGCGCTGGTCGCCGCGACCCACAACGGCAGCAGCCGCTCGCCGCGCCGCAGCAGCACGGCCACGACCACCGCGAGCAGGGCGCGCATCGCCCAGGGGTCCCACACCCAGTCGCTCAGGATCCGCTGGGCGTGGGTGAGGCCGGGGTCGGCGACCGCCCGGCGGTGCAGCCCCTGCGCGATCGCCCGGTCAAGGGACGTCAGCGGGGACCACTGCGCCACCACCAGAGCGAGCAGCACCGCGGCGAGCGCGAGGCAGAGGAGACCGGCGCGCAGGGGCGCGGCCGGGCGGGAACGGGCCTCGGGGGCGGTGAGCAGCATGGGAATGATCCAAGCCGATCGGGGCGGGCCCCGGCTAGCCCAGCGCGTGCAGCCCGGGCACGAAGGCGACGGCCAGCGGCACGGCGGGGACGAGCGCGGCGTACGCGGTCAGCCGCAGCCGGCGGCTCGCGGAGAGCCGTGGGGCCGCCGACAGCAGCCGGTGCACCCGCTGGGGGAGTTGGCCGTCCGGGGCCGGACAGGGCCCGAACACCCCGCGGTGCTCGTTGAGTTCGACCAGCGCGAGCGCGATCGTGAGGCGGCCGAAGCGACGCGAGGCGACGTCGTCGGCGGCCAGCTCCACCAGCCGGTGCATCTCGTCGCGGAACGCGGCGAACACCGGCACCTGCGGGAACCCCCGCGCGAGCGCCCCCGCGCAGTGCAGCAGCCAGTCGTGGCGGGCCCGGGCGTGCCCCACCTCATGGGCGAGCACCGCATCGAGCTGATGGCCCTTCAGACGCTGAAGTGCCGCCGTGGTGATGACCAGTTGGGGCGTCTGGCCGGGCAGCCACCAGGCGTCGGGCCGAGCCGCCTCCAAAACCACCAGACGCTCGCCCGACGGCTCCTCCCCGGGCAGCAGCGGCGAGCGCAGGCGCAGCTCCGCGCGGCGCCGGCGGCGCCTGGCCCAGCTGTCCCGGACCTCGCGGGTGAGCATCGCCCCCGTCCAGGCGCCGCCCAGGAAGAGCACCACCGCGAGCGCCGCCGACCAGGGGCCGTACGGGCCCAGGGCGTACGCCTCGACCACGGCCCGGGGCGCGGGCGCGAACACCTGGCCACGCACGGTCCGCCACGCGGACGCGGCACTGAGGACCATCGCGAGCCCGAAGCAGAGCAGCACCGCCGCCACCGCGCACTGCCACACCCACAGCGCCACCACCGGCTCGCGCTCGACCCAGTCGGCGCGGGCCAGCAGTCGCGGGGCGGCGACGGCGGACACCAGGCCGAGCACCAGCAACGCGAGGGAGACCGTCATGGTCTCAGCCTATGAGCGGGGCCGCCGTCATAGGTATGTCCGCGGCCGTCAAGTGACGCACGCCACGAACCGTCCGGCCGCCGGGCGGTTCAGACCGTCACCAGCATCGCGAGCATGGCGATCCCCATCGACAGGCGGCAGGCCAGCGCCAGTTCGGGCCGCGCGCCCCACGAGAGGGTCGCGCCCGGGGCTCCCGCTGCCGCTCCGGGCAGCAGCCGGGCGCCCGTCGACAGGACGTACCCCGCGAAGTACACGAGGAGCACCCCGGTCAGCAGCGGGACCCCGCCCGCGGTGTGCCCCTCGTGCCCGGCAGGGGCTCCGGTCCCGCCGGCCGGTGGCGCCATCGCCAGCGCCATGTAGACCATCGCGAGGGAGCCCACCACGTGATGCAGATGGTGCGCCCCGCCCCGCGCGAGCCACAGCGCGCGCAGCGCGGCGCCGCCGAAGACCACCGCGTACCCCGTCAGCATCCAGGGCGGTGGCGCCAGGAAGGCGGCCGGCACGGCCATCGCGGCCATGCCGAACCCCATCACCGCCTCGCCGCCCGCCGCCCGCCGGGCCCGCGCGGAGCCGCTGCGCATCCGCAGCAGACAGTACGAGCCCGTCGCCGCGCACAGCGCGACGAGCAGCCAGCCGGGCAGCACCGGACCGTGCACGGCGTACCTCCCCGCTCGATGTGACGCCCTGCCGACGAGTCGATGCCCGTCGCCGGGGCCGCATACGCGGGCGCAGGGACACACAAGGGGAGCGCGCGGGGGATCTTCGCCGGTCAGGAGCGGGTGGGGAGCCGGTCGGCGGGACGCCCGAGGGAGAAGGTGCGCCCCCGGGCCTTCAGGGGCGGTAGCGCAGCGGGTGGTCGGCGGGGACCTCCACGACCGCGATGCGCACCCCGTCCGGGTCCTCCAGCCACATCTCGACGAGCCCCCACGGCTCGCGCACCGGCGGCCGCGCGATCGTCACCCCGCGCGCCACGAGCTCCTCGTGCGCCTCGGCCACATCCGCGACCTGAAGCCACATCTGGAGCCCCGGAGCGGGCGGACGTTCGGAGCGGCCGGACACCTCCAGGAAGCCGCCACCCAGGAAGTACACCGTGCCGCGCTCGGGCCCCGTACCGAACTCGCGGTAGACGGGCAGGCCCAGCCGCTCGCCGTAGAAGTCCCGTGAACGCTCGGGGTCGGTAGGGCGCAGAAGGGTCCGGCTGCTCAGTACATGCACCATGACAGGGGACCCTAGCCGCCGGGTTACGCTCGGGAGGCCGCCCCAGCGCAATCGATCAGCAGGGAGACCGCCCGATGGACACCGCCCGCCGCCCCGACACGGAGCTGACCTACCGGGACGGCACGGAAGCCGACATCGACGCGCTGGTGCCGCTCATCGAGTCGGCGTATCGCGGTGACTCCAGCCGGGCCGGCTGGACCACCGAGGCCGACATCCTCGAAGGCCAGCGCACCGACCCCGAGGGCGTGCGCGCGGTCATCACCACGCCCGGCAGCAAGCTGCTCACCGTGTGGCGCGACGGCGTCCTGGTGGCGTGCTGCCAGCTCGAACACCGCGGTGAGGTCGCCTACTTCGGCATGTTCGCGGTCTCTCCCGCGCTCCAGGGCGCGGGCCTCGGCAAGCGGATCATCGCCGAGGCCGAGCGCGTCGCGCGGGCCGAGTGGGGGGTGGGCGAGATGCACATGACCGTCATCTCGGTGCGCGAGGAGCTGATCGCGTTCTACGAGCGGCGCGGCTACCGCCGTACGGGAAAGCTGACGCCCTTCCCGTACGGCGACGAGCGCTTCGGCCTGCCGCAGCGCGACGACCTCGCGTTCGAGCTGCTGGTCAAGGACCTGGGCTGAGCCAGGGCGCGAGCCGGGCCAGGACTCGGCGGAGCCGGGAGCCGCGCGCCTGGCTCACGCGGTGAAGCGGCCGGTGCGGCGGATCTCCGGGTGGTCGGTCGTCGCGCCGTCCAGTTGCAGGGCGCGTACGAGGCGCAGCTGGTCCTGGGTGTTGACGGTCCAGCCGATCACCTTGAGCCCCGCTGTGTGGGCCCGCTCGACCGTCTCGAAGGTGATCCGCTCGATGCTCAGGACCAGGCTCTTCGCGCCGACGGCCAGGGCCCGGTCCAGGAGATCGGGGCCCCAGTCGTCGTCGACGAGCCCGGTGCGCAGGCCCGGCACCAGCGCGGCGATCTCGGCGAGCGCCGCGTCGTGGAACGAGATGACCTCCACCCGGCCCACCAGGTCCCGCCGCAGGATCACCTCGGCGAGCGCGCGGGCCGCCGCGGTGTCCTTGATCTCTGCCTGGATAGGGGTCTTCACCGCGTCGAGCACTTCCTCGAACACGGGGACGCGCTCGCCCTGTCCCGCGTCCAGCTCCCGCAGCTCGGCCAGGGTCAGCTCCCCGATGGGGCCCGTGCCGTCCGTGGTGCGGTCGACCTCGGCGTCGTGCATGACGACGAGGGCGCCGTCCTTGCTGAGGTGCAGATCGAGTTCGATGACGTCCATGCCCGCGCGTTCCGCGCGGACGAAGGAACGCAGGGTGTTCTCCGGTTCGACACCCATGACCCCGCGATGACCGATGGTGAGGAACGTCAAGACAGGCCTCGCTTCCGTCGACGGCGGTATGCGCGCGCGATGCGGTCCCGTGCGCACGCGGCAGCCGCAGCCTAACGGCCCGCCACCGCAACGGACCCCGGCTCGCGGGGCGCATCGGAGTCGTCCGCGCGGGTTGACGCGATCCCGAGGACGAGACCGGTGATCAGGGCTGCGACAAGGACGGCGCGGGTACTCACGGGCGCGGCTCCGGGGTGCGGTCGACGGGCGGGGGGACTCCGTCCTACCTGTGCGCACCCCGCGCGGGCCAACCCGTGTCACCCGCCCGTGGGCGATTCCTTTCACCCTTGACGCGCCCGCCGTCCGGGCCTCAGCCGGGGCCGGGCCACCCGTCGTCGCTGTCCGAAACCGCACCCCTCGGCGGCACCAGACGGTCCAGGTCGGCGAGCATCGCCCGAGCGAGCTCCAGCTCGGCCAGCTCCCGCAGCTCGCTCCAGCGCAGCGCGATGCGGGGATGGGCCCACTCCTCGTGGTCCTCGGCGCGGGCCAGCGCGGCCCGTACCTGCCGCAACTCGGCCTCGGTGCGCGCCAGATGCTCCTCGACCAGCGCGCGCAGCCGCTCCGGCGCCGCCAGGTGCCCGAGCCAGATGCGCAGCACCAGGGGATGCTTGAGCACCGGGGGGCCCACGTCCTGCGTCGAGTCGGCCCAGTCGGCGAGCGCGGCGCGGCCCGCCTCGCTGATCGCGTACCGCCGCTTGGTGCGCGGCTCCTCGGGACCGGAGCGGCGGGAGGTGGCGTACCCGAGCGTCTCCAGACGGCGCAGCTCGGCGTAGATCTGGCTGATGGCGGGTGACCAGTAGAAGAAGCGCAGCGAGGCGTCGGCCCACTTCTTGAGCTCGTAGCCGGTCCGTTCGCCGGGGAACGAGAGCAGCCCGAGGACCGCCCAGGCGGTCGGCGGCAGCTGCTGCCGCGGTTCGTGCTCGCGGGAGAACGGACGACTGGTCATACGGCGAATTGAAGTGAGCGCGGCACCGGGAAACAAGCCCCGAAGGGCCCGTGAGATGCTCCGTGATCTTCGCGGCGGCGTTGGCGGATCGCACCGGACGGTCGCCCTCCGGTAGTGACGCCGCTCACCTCGGGGACCGCAGCCATTAACCGTGCCATTGCGTCGGCACAGGAAGATGAGCGGTGCAACGCGAACATCACAGGATAATTTATTGAGCTTCCTCTTGAGGGAAAGAACCGAACGCGGATACGGTGTCTTGACGCGAGGTTCTCCTGTGGAGGAAGTGACATGACGGAAATTCTTGTGCAGGACCCGGCCGTGGGGGGCGCAACAGCCGACCGGCGGGTGGTCGACCACCCCGCGTGGACCGCGCTCAAGAATGCCGTCGAGGAGATCCGGCCCTGGCAGTCGAAGGACGGCTCGATCGACTTCGACGCCGAGGGCGCCCCGCCCCGCGCCGTCGTCGAGGCCACGCTCGACCAGGTGATAGCGGCGGTCGAGCAGCTCTCCCCGCTCCTGCCGCACGACGCGGCCTACCACCGCGCCATGATCGGTGACCTGCGCAAGTGGGCCGACAGCGCCTTCGACGTGCCGGACTTCCTGGACTCGCTGCTGCGGTTCCACCCGGCCGCCGACCGCGCCGACGGTCTCCAGCGCCTGGTGCTCTTCCCCATGTACACGCAGAACGGCAACCCCGACCGCAACCTCGAAGCGGTCGTGCTGCGCATGGTCTGGCCCGAGTGGCTCGCCGAGCTGGAGGCGACCCGCTACGACAACCCGCTGTTCTGCGGCATCACCTTCGAGGACTTCACCTCGGGCTACGACACCCACTCGGCGGTCCTGTTCCCCGAGACGATCGCCGTGCGCGAGGCCCCCGAGCGCTTCACCTGGGGCGGCATCTTCTGCGACCGCGAGGCGGCCCGCTTCCGCGCCGTCACCGAGGCGTCCGTGGACATCCTGGGTCTTGAACTCCCCGAGGACATCCGGGAGATGGTGGCCGACCAGGAGCGCTGCGAGAAGGCCTTCGTGCTCTGGGACATGGTCCACGACCGCACCCACAGCCACGGCGACCTCCCGTTCGACCCCTTCATGATCAAGCAGCGCCAGCCGTTCTGGATGTACGGCCTGGAAGAGCTGCGCTGCGACCTCACCGCCTTCAAGGAGGCCGTGAAGCTGGAGGCCGAGGGCAACCAGCACGGCCGCGACGTGCAGTACGCGGTGCTCTTCGACCGGATGTTCCGCTTCCCGGTCTCCGGCGACCGCGTCCGCAACTACGACGGGCTCGGCGGCCAGCTCCTCTTCGCCTACCTGCACAAGCACGACGTGGTGCGCTGGACCGACAACAAGCTGCACATCGACTGGGACCGCGCCCCGCAGGTCACCAACCAGCTCTGCGCCGAGATCGAGAAGCTCTACCGCGACGGCATCGACCGGCCCAAGCTGGTCCACTGGTTCGCCGCGTACGACCTGGTCTCCACCTACCTCGCCCCGCACCCGGGATCGCGCTGGGCCAAGGGCCCCGACGCCCTGGATCTGACGCAGCCGCCCCGCAAACTCGTCGACGACGTGCTTCCGGACGAGTTTCCGCTCAGCATGTTCTATGAGGCGCTCTCCAAGAAGCTGAAGAACGTGATCGCCTCCACCAAGGGGATCACCGCCGCTTCCGCTCCGGCCGGGGCCGCCGCGTGAGCACTCGTACGGACGGTTCGGAAGGGGCGAGGAAGATGAACAACGGACCTCTCAACGGCGCTGTCGTCGCCGTCGCGGGTGCGGCGGGACCCGCCGGGCGGGCCGCGCTGCTGCGGCTCGCCGAAGCGGGCGCCGTCGTCGTCGGCGCGGACGCGGACGCGGAACGCCTGGCCGAGGCCGTGGACGCCGCGCGGTACGCGCACGGCGGGGCCACCGTCACCGGCGACACCGTGGACCTCCTCGACCTCCAGGCCACCCGGGACTGGGCCGAGCGCACCCAGAAGGACTTCGGGCGCATCGACGGCCTGGTCCACCTCGTCGGCGGTTGGCGCGGCAGCACCTCCTTCCCGGAGACCGATCTGGCCGACTGGGAGCTCCTTGAGAAGCTGCTGATCAAGACCGTGCAGCACACCTCGCTCGCCTTCCACGACGGGCTGCTGCGCAGCGACCGGGGCCGCTTCGTCCTGGTCAGCCAGTCCGGGGCGCACAAGCCCACCGCGAACAACGCCGCGTACAACGCGGGCAAGGCCGCCGCCGAGGCGTGGACCCTCGCGCTCGGCGACTCGTTCCGCAAGGCGGGGGGTGAGGACGGGCCGACGGCCGCTGCTGCGATCCTGGTGATCAAGGCACTGGTGCACGACGCGATGCGCGCCGAGCGACCCAATGCGAAGTTCGCGGGCTTCACCGATGTCACGGAGCTGGCCGACGCCATCGCCGGAGTGTGGGACAAGCCCGCCCAGGAAGTGAACGGACAGCGCCTGTGGCTGACCCCCAAGCCGTGAGGACGGACGCGCGAGCGCACCACGACCCGGCGGTGCGCGGCTTCGCCAGCGACAACTACGCCGGCGCGCACCCCGAAGTCCTCGCCGCCATCGCCCTCGCTAACGGCGGCCATCAGATCGCCTACGGCGAGGACGACTACACCGAACACCTTCAGCGTGTCATGCACAGCCACTTCGGCTCGGACGCGCAGGCCTACCCGGTCTTCAACGGAACGGGCGCCAACGTCACCGCGCTCCAGGCGCTGACCGACCGCTGGGGCGCGGTCGTGTGCGCCGACACCGCGCACATCAACGTGGACGAGGGCGGGGCGCCCGAGCGCATGGCCGGCCTGAAGCTGCTCACGGTGACCACACCCGACGGCAAGCTGACGCCGGAGCTCATCGACCGGCAGGCCTGGGGCTGGGAGGACGAGCACCGTGCGATGCCGCAGGTCGTCTCGATCACCCAGAACACCGAGCTGGGCACGGTCTACACGCCCGACGAGATCAAGGCCATCTGCGACCACGCCCACGAGCGCGGCATGAAGGTCCACCTCGACGGTGCGCGGATATCCAACGCGGCCGCCTCGCTGAACGTGCCGATGCGTACGTTCACCAACACGGTCGGCGTGGACGTCCTGTCGTTCGGCGGCACCAAGAACGGGATGCTGTTCGGCGAGGCGATCGTCGTCCTCAACCCGGACGCCGTCCAGCAGATGAAGCACATCCGCAAGATGTCGATGCAGCTCGCCTCCAAGATGCGCTTCGTCTCCGTGCAGTTGGAGGCACTGCTCGCCAAGGACCTGTGGCTGCGCAACGCCCGCCACGCCAACGCCATGGCCCAGCGCCTGGCCGAGGGGGTGCGCCAGGTCGACGGCGTGGAGATCCTCCACGCGGTGCAGGCCAACGCGGTGTTCGCCCGGCTTCCGCACGACGTCAGCGAGCGGCTCCAGAAGCGCTACCGCTTCTACTTCTGGGACGAGAAGGCCGGCGACGTCCGGTGGATGTGCTCCTTCGACACCACCGAGGACGACGTGGACGGCTTCCTGCTGGCGCTGAAGGAAGAGATGGCGCGCTAGGCGACCGATCCATCTGAATACTTATGCGGTCGACCGTAAAGTCATTGACTTGCGGTCGGCCGCATTCGTACGCTCGCGTGCCATGCAGCTCATCCAACGCAATCCTCAACTCTCCGCCTATCTGGTGGCGGACGACGTCGTCGATCATCACCACCCCCTGGTGCGCGAGACGGCCGCCCGGCTCGCCTCCGCTTCCCCCGACGCATACGCATACGCCGAGGTGGCCTACACCTTCGTACGGGACGAGATCGCGCACTCCGAGGACTCGGGTGACCTGGCGGTGACCTGGCGCGCCTCCGACGTGCTGGCCCGGCGCACCGGCATCTGCTGCGCGAAGTCGCATGCGCTGGCCGCCCTGCTGCGGGCCGGGAACATTCCCGCCGCCTTCTGTTATCAGCGGCTCGCCGACGACGACGGATCCCGCCCCTTCGTGCACGGCCTCGTCGCCCTCCGGCTGCCGGGATCGGGCCTCTGGGCGCGCGTCGACGCCCGGGGCAACAAGCCGGGGGTGGACGCCCGGTTCTCCCTCGACGAGGAGCGCCTCGCCTGGCGGGCGCGGCCCGAGTTCAGTGAAGTGGACTACCCGGTGCTCTACGATGTACCTCATGAGGCGGTTCTGCGGGCCCTGAGGACCGCACCCGACCGGCCGTCCCTGTGGCCGATCTACCCGACCGAACTGTGAGGCACCACCGATCATGACACTCGCACTCACCGTGTCCGACGACGTCCGGGCCCTCGCGCCGGGCTTCACCTATGTCGCCGTCGAGGCGTCCGGACTCCTCAACGCGCCCAGCGACGCGGCGAGTTCGGCCCTGCTCGACGACGCCGCACACCGCCTCGCCGGACGGCTGGGCGGCCGTGCCCCGCACGAGGATCCGCACCTGGCCGCCTGGCGCGCCGCGTACACCGCCTTCGGCTCCAAGCCGAACCGCACCCGCAATTCGGCGGAAGCGCTCGCCAGGCGGGCCCTCGCCGACGGCGGGCTGCCGCGCGTCAACCGGCTCGTCGACGTCTACAACGCGGTCAGCGTCGCTCATCTGGTGCCGGTCGGCGGCGAGGACGCCGACCGCATCGAGGGCGCGATGCGCCTGGTGCGGGCCTCCGGCGAGGAGGCGTTCCACACCGTCGCGGGCGGCGAGGCGGTCATCGAGCACCCCGACGCGGGCGAGGTGGTGTGGCGCGACGACGCGGGCGTCACCTGCCGTCGCTGGAACTGGCGTCAGGGGGTACGCACCAGGCTCACCGAGGAGTCGGCCGACGCGCTCTTCCTCCTGGAGGGCATGGCCCCGCACTGTGACCTGGCCGCGGCCGGGGCCGAACTGGCCGAGCTCCTGGAGAAGTTCAGCCCCGGGGCGCGGATCACGGTCCACGCCCCGGTCGCCGTCTCCGGTCAGGAGTGACGATTCAGCCGCGCGTCTCGGAGGCCTTGACCTGCTCGGGCGTCGGGGCCGTGCCGCCCAGGTGAGCCGGCACCCACCAGGTGTCGCTCGCGTCCTTGGGGCGTACCGGGTAGGCACGCTGCGCGGCTTCCAGGAGCTCCTGGCAGGCCTCCCGCAGGCGCCGGGTGATGGCGCCTGCGTACTGATCGGTGGGCGCCTCCAGGGGCTCGCCCACCCGGATGGTGACCGGGATGTGGCTGCGCTTGAAGTTGCGCGGGCGCCCCTTGGTCCACACGCGCTGCGTGCCCCACAGCGCCATCGGGATCAGCGGCACCCCGGCCTCCTGGGCCAGGCGCGCGGCGCCCGACTTGAAGCTCTTGAGCGTGAACGACTGCGAGATCGTCGCCTCCGGGAACACCCCGATGACCTCGCCGGAGCGCAGCGAGGCGAGCGCGTGCTGATACGCGTCCTCGCCCTGCTTGCGGTCGACCGGGATGTGCTTCATGCCGCGCATCAAGGGGCCGGAGATCTTGTGCCGGAACACCGACTCCTTGGCCATGAAGCGCACGAGCCGCTTCTGCGGCAGTGCCGCGAGCCCGGTGAAGATGAAGTCGAGATAGCTGATGTGATTGCTGACGAGCACCGCGCCGCCCGTGCGCGGGATGTTCTCCGAACCCTGGGTGTCGATCTTCAGGTCGAGCGCCTTGAACATCGCGAGTGCGGCGCCGATGACCGGCCGATAGACGAGTTCTGCCATCTGAGGGGAGACCCTTCGTGTGCCCGGGGAGGGTGCTCCCGGAGAAATAAGTTACGCGCCCGTAGGTTTTGGGCTTTGGGCAGATGGTGCCCGATACGAGCCGAGCTGGCCAGTCCCCCCGTGGTGCGCGGGCGAGATCCTCATCACGTCTTCGCAGGTCGCGGCCCGGGGAGGAATCATTGTGGGCCCATACGTGCTGCAACCGTACGGCAGTGCGGGTAGTGGCCGTGTGAAGACGAGGGAGGGCCGGGGCGGTGGCGGTGGGAGACGGCTTGAGTGACGACGAAGGACGCAGGCTCGGCGAGGCCGAACTCGGAACCGGGCTCGGGCGGCGGGCCACCCTGGTGCAGTTCTCCAGCGCCTTCTGCCAGCCCTGCCGGGCGACCCGGCGCACCCTGGCCGAGGTGGCCGCCATGGTGGACGGCGTGGCCCATGTGGAGATCGACGCCGAGGAACGTCTCGCGCTCGTCCGGGAACTGCGCATCGCCCGCACCCCGACCGTGCTCGTCCTGGACGCCCGGGGCGCCATCGTGCGCCGGGCCGAGGGACAGCCACGCCGGGCGGACGTCATCGCCGCGCTCGGGGAGGCCGTGTGACGCCCCCCCACGCCTCGGCGCGACGCACCGTGAGGGATCTCCCACATCCCGGAAGGCACTTGACTGGGGCGGCGCCGCATCGTCAGTCTGACGATGTGCCGACAAACCTTCTTCTCCATGGACGCGTCCCAGTGGACCTCGCCCGCACCGCGAGCGCGCGCTGTCCGGGCTGCTGAAGACCCGCAGCCCCTGTCGCACCTCTTGAAGAAGGACACTGTCGTGACGGCTTCGCCCGAGCTCCGTACCGCCCAGGCCGCCTCTCCCGAACTGCTCAGGTCGGTCTTCCGCCGGCACGCCGCAGGCGTCGCCGTGATTACCGCCCAACGGGGCGGCCGGCCCGTCGGATTCACCGCCACCTCCCTCAACTCCGTCGCCGCCGAGCCTCCGTTGGTCTCCTTCGGCATCGGCACCGGCTCCTCCAGTTGGCCCGTGGTGGCCGAGACCGACCACATCGGCGTGCACATCCTCGGTGAGCACCAGCAGGAGCTGGCGGCCACCTTCGCCCGCAGCGGCGCCGACCGGTTCGGGCCCGCCACCGACTGGAGCACCGGCCCGGAAGGCGTGCCCGTCATCGGCGGCGTCCTCGCGTGGCTGGTGTGCAAGGTGGTGGCCCGCGTCCCGGCCGGTGACCACCGCATCGTGCTCGGCCAGGCGGTCGCCGGCGACCTCACGGGCGCCGGCCGCCCGCTCCTCTACCACCAGGGCCGCTTCAACGCGCTGCGCGACTGAGAGTTCCCCCACCGGGTGATTACTCACCGTTGCCAAGGTCACAGTGCAAAGCGCTTGCTTACTGGGAACAAGCTGGGTGTACTGACGAGTAATATTTCGTTCGGAGCGCCGGTCGCCCCGACCGGAAACCGCCCCATCAGGCGCCTATGCTGCGTGCAACAAGGCAGCCCAGAAATGACGATGCAGTAGGAGAGCCGGCGTGAGCTTGAGGATCGTTGTCTGTGTGAAGTACGTGCCCGACGCCACCGGCGACCGGCACTTCGCCGATGACCTGACCGTCGACCGCGACGACGTCGACGGCCTCCTTTCGGAGCTCGACGAGTACGCGGTCGAGCAGGCACTGCAGATCGCCGACGAGGCGGACGACGCGGAGATCACCGTGCTGACCGTCGGCCCCGAGGACGCCAAGGACGCGCTGCGCAAGGCGCTGTCGATGGGCGCCGACAAGGCGGTCCACGTCGAGGACGACGACCTGCACGGCACCGACGTGATCGGCACCTCCCTCGTCCTGGCCAAGGCCATCGAGAAGACCGGCTACGACCTCGTCGTCTGCGGCATGGCGTCCACCGACGGCACCATGGGCGTGCTGCCGGCGCTGCTCGCGGAGCGCCTGGGCGTCCCGCAGGTCACGCTGCTCTCCGAGGTCTCGGTCGAGGACGGCACCGTGAAGGGCCGCCGCGACGGCGACGCCGCCACCGAGCAGCTGGAGGCCTCGCTTCCGGCCGTCGTCTCGGTGACGGACCAGTCGGGCGAGGCCCGCTACCCGTCCTTCAAGGGCATCATGGCCGCCAAGAAGAAGCCGGTGGAGTCCCTGGACCTGGGCGACCTGGACCTGGAGGCCGACGAGGTCGGTCTCGAAGGCTCCTGGACCGCGGTCGACTCCGCGGCCGCGCGCCCGGCCCGTACGGCCGGCACGATCGTCAAGGACGAGGGCGAGGGCGGCAAGCAGCTCGCCGAGTTCCTCGCGAGCCAGAAGTTCATCTGAGCACCCGGCCCGGGAACCTTCCCGGCCGTGTTCGCTCACGGCTCGCCGAGCCCCTCAACCGCCCGCCTTTTCTTCGCACGTGCAGGAGATTGAAGTCCCATGGCTGAAGTTCTGGTCTACGTCGACCACGTGGACGGCGCCGTCCGCAAGCCCACCCTCGAACTGCTGACGCTGGCCCGCCGCATCGGCGAGCCCGTCGCCGTCGCGCTCGGCGCGGGTGCCGAGAACACCGCGGCCGCGCTCGCCGAGCACGGCGCGGTCAAGGTCCTCACCGCCGACGCCCCCGAGTTCGCCGACTACCTCGTCGTGCCGAAGGTCGACGCGCTCCAGGCCGCGTACGAGGCCGTATCGCCCGTGGCCGTGCTCGTCCCGTCCTCCGCCGAGGCCAAGGAGATCGCGGCCCGCCTCGCGCTCCGCATCGGTTCCGGCGTCATCACCGACGCGGTCGACCTCGAAGCCGGCGACCAGGGTCCGGTGGCCACGCAGTCCGCGTTCGCCGCCTCCTTCACCACCAAGTCCCGTGTCTCCAAGGGCACTCCGGTCATCACGGTCAAGCCGAACTCGGCCGCCGTCGAGGCCGCCCCCGCCGCGGGCGCCGTCGAGGCCCTGTCGGTCACCTTCTCCGCGCTCGCCACCGGCACCAAGGTCACCTCGCGCACCCCGCGCGAGTCGACCGGCCGCCCCGAGCTGACCGAGGCCGCGATCGTGGTCTCCGGCGGCCGCGGCGTCAACGGCGCCGAGAACTTCGCGGTCATCGAGGCCCTCGCCGACTCCCTCGGCGCGGCCGTCGGCGCCTCGCGCGCCGCGGTGGACGCGGGCTGGTACCCGCACTCCAACCAGGTCGGCCAGACCGGCAAGTCGGTCTCGCCGCAGCTCTACATCGCCAACGGCATCTCCGGGGCCATCCAGCACCGGGCCGGCATGCAGACCTCGAAGACCATCGTGGCCGTCAACAAGGACGCCGAGGCCCCGATCTTCGACCTGGTCGACTACGGCGTGGTCGGCGACCTGTTCCAGGTCGTCCCGCAGCTCACCGAAGCGGTCCAGGCCCGCAAGGGCTGACCTGCGAGTTCTTTCCGGTCCCGGGGCCGCGTGGTGATCCTCACCGCGCGGCCCCGGGTCGTTTCGGAGACCCGCTGGTAAGCATTGACGCGGGGGAGTGGGCCGATTAACTTCGCTATACGGATTATTGATTCCGTGAAGCGGAAAAGTTTCGACCGTGTGGAGGATGCAGGATGGGTCAGCAGGAGCAGGTGGCAACGAGCCTCGCCGGCGTCGTCAGCGAGGAGATCAGTGCCTCGCTCGTCGCCGTGGACGAGGAGCTCGCCCGCCGTTACCCGGGCGACCCCGGCACCCGCCAGCCCGTCCACACCGTCTACGTGCCCGGCGACGCCTTCGACGCGGACACCCTCCGCACCTGGGGCGACCAGGCGCTGGCCGCACTCGACGAGCACGCCCCCGACGCCGCCTCCTTCGCGAAGGTGCTCGGCATCTCCGACGAACTCGCCGGGCCGGTGTACGACCGGGTGCGCGCCAAACTGACCCGCGAGCCCATCGAGGACCTGCGCGTCGACTTCGAGGACGGCTACGGGCCGCGCCCCGACGCCGAGGAGGACGCCGACGCCGCCCGCGCCGCCCGCCTCATCGCCGAAGCCTTCCGCAACGGCACCGCGGCCCCGTACATGGGCATCCGCATGAAGTGCATGGAAGCCGCCGTCCGCGACCGCGGCATCCGTACCACCGACGTCTTCCTCACCACCCTCATGCACAACGGCGGCCTGCCCGACGGTCTCGTGCTCACCCTGCCCAAGGTGACCTACCCCGAGCAGGTCACCGCCTTCGTGCGCCTGCTCAGCGCCTTCGAGAAGGCCCACGACCTGCCCGAGGGCCGGCTCGGCTTCGAGATCCAGATCGAGACCAGCCAGTCCATCCTGGCCGCCGACGGCACCGCCGCCGTGGCCAGGATGATCGACGCCGCCCAGGGCCGCGCCACCGGCCTGCACTACGGCACCTTCGACTACAGCGCCTGCGTCGGCGTCTCCGCCGCCTACCAGGCCAGCGACCACCCCGCCGCCGACCACGCCAAGGCCGTCATGCAGGTCGCCGCCGCGGGCACCGGCGTACGCGTCTCGGACGGCTCGACCAACGTGCTGCCCATCGGCTCCACCGAACACGTCCACGAGGCCTGGCGCCTGCACTACGGCCTCACCCGCCGCGCCCTGGCCCGCGCCTACTACCAGGGCTGGGACATGCACCCGGGCCACCTGCCGACCCGCTACGCCGCGGTGTACGCCTTCTACCGCGAGGGCCTGGAGCAGGCCGCCGGACGCCTCGCCGCGTACGTCGCCAAGACCGGCGGCGACGTCATGGACGAGCCCGCCACCGCCAAGGCGCTCAGCGGCTACCTGCTGCGCGGCCTGGACTGCGGCGCCCTCGACAACGCCGAGGTGGCCCGGCTCACCGGCCTGACCCGCACCGACCTCGACGCGTTCTCCTCGCCCCGCCGCGGCAGCCTCACCGTCACCGCCCCGTAGCGGAACCGGAACCGGACGCCCCCGGACGCCGTCACCCCTGCCCCGTACTCTGTACGCGACCACAATCGCCACACAGGGACGGGGCAGCGGTGTCTACGGGGGAGAGCCACGTACTGGCGGGCCGGTACCGGATCGTCGAGCAGCTCGGCCGGGGCGGCATGGGCGTCGTATGGCGTGCCCATGATGAGGTGCTGGGCCGCGAGGTCGCCGTCAAGGAACTGCGCGCCTACACCGACGCCTCCGCACCCGAACTGGGCGACCTGCGGCTGCGGATGCAGCGCGAGGCGCGTGCCGCGGCCCGGGTGCGCCACCCCTCGGTCATCGCCGTGCACGACGTCACCGAGCACGAAGGCCGCCCCGTCATCGTCATGGAACTCGTCGACGGCCCCTCCCTCGACGACGTCCTGGGCGAGCGCGGCGTCCTGGGACCGGGCGAGGCAGCGGCCATCGGCGCCAAGGTCCTCCACGCGCTGGCCGCCGCCCACCGGGTGGGCGTCCTGCACCGCGATGTGAAGCCCGGCAACGTCCTGCTCGACGCCTCGGGCCGGGTGGTCCTCACCGACTTCGGCATCGCCGCCATGGACGACCCCGGCGACGGCTCGCAGACCCACCTCACCCGCAGCGGCGAACTGGTCGGCTCCCTCGACTACTTGGCGCCCGAGCGGGCCCAGGGCCAGGACCCCGGCCCCGCCTCCGACATCTGGGCACTCGGCGCCACCCTCTACGCCGCCGTCGAGGGCGCCGCGCCGTTCCGCCGGACCTCCACCTGGTCCACGCTCAACGCCATCGTGGTCGACCCGCTGCCCCAGGCGCGCCGGGCCGGCCCGCTCGGGCCCGTCCTGCTGCGCCTGATGGACAAGGACCCGGCCCACCGTCCCGACGCCGAGACCGCGGCGCGCCTGCTCGAAGAGGTCGCGGGCACCCACGGCACCGCCACACCGGCCCCCACCGCCGTCCAGACCGTCCCGACCGCCCTGCCCGGGCCTCCCCGCGCCGCCGCCCAGCCACCGCGCAGCTCGACCGTGCGCGACGCCCTGCCCCACCGCCCCGAGGGCTTCGGCCCCGCGATGGCGGCCCATGCCCCCGGCCTCGATTCCCACCCCGCGCCCCAGGCGCCGAACGAGATCGTCCCCCCAACACCCGCCCCAGGCACCGGACTTGAGCCGCACCCCGCGCCCCACACCCCGCAAGCCTTCGGCCCGGTGATCACGAATGCCCCCGAGCCACGACCGGCCGGCGGACAGAACCGGGGCCGGGTGCTGGTGGCGGCCGGGGTCGCCGCCGTCGTCCTCGTCGGAGCCGGAGTCGGGTATGCGCTGCTCGACCGGAAGGACACCTCCGGCGACGGCCGGCAGGCCGTGGGGGCGGCGCGGAGCGGGACCCCGGGCGCCTCGGAGGAGCCGGGCGACGCCGCACGGCTCGGCGGCGCGGCCGACGCCTCCGCGGCATCCCCGAAGGCGTCACCGCCGAACTCGTCGCCGAGCACCGGCGCGAAGCCCTCCGCGACGGGAGGCCCCGCCAAGGGCGACGACCAGAAGGGCACGGCCGGCAAGACGCCGGACGCGAAGAAGAACACCCCGAGCGCCTCCGGCCCGGCCGGCCCCGGCGGCACGGGAGGCGGGGCCGCGCCCCCGGCCGGCAGCTGCCGGCCGATCGCAGCGGGCAAGGTCAACTGCCAGGTGTGGCGCAGCGCGAAGTCCATACGCCAGGACGGCGCCGCGGCCGGCGTGCTCAATGCGGGCACCAACTACTTCTACTGCCAGACGAATCTGGGCCGCCGCGAGACGTACGGGAAGTGGACCAACACCTGGTGGGCCAGGACCGACGACGACAGCGGCAACACCAACGTCTACGTGAGCGTGGTCTACCTCAAGGGCGGCGACAACGACCAGCCGGTCCCAGGCCTAAAAACCTGCTGACCCCTGTCAGCCCCGCAAGGCCCCTGAGGCCCCGCAACCCCCAGCCCTCCCACGACCCCGCCGCCCGCGGCAGGATCTACACCCAGGGCAACCCCCAGCCCTGCCAGCCCTCCCACGACCCCGCCGCCCCCCAACCCTGCCAGCCCTCCCACGACCCCGCCGCCCCCCCGGCCCTGCCAGGGGCGCGAGGAACTGCGCGCTCAGCCCTCCACGGCGGAGGACAAAAGCGGGCCAGGGGCGCGAGGAACTGCGCGCCCAGCCCTCCACGGCGGAGGACAAAAGCGGGTCAGGGGCGCGAGGAACTGCGCGCTCAACCGTCCACGGCGGAGGACGAAGACGATCAAGGGGCGCGGGGAACTGCGCGCCCAGCCCTCCACGGCCGAGGACAAAAGCGGGCTAGGGGCGCGGGGAACTGCGCGCTCAGCCCTCCACGGCGGAGGACAAAAGCGGGTCAGGGGCGCGAGGAACTGCGCAAGCGCGGCGGACCCTAGCCGTGCGCGGGCGGCGGAACTTCGCCCGACCCGCGTTGAATCAGCACCGTGGGCAACTCGACCCGCGCCGGCGTCTCGTCGGCCCCGTCGAGCCGCCGGAACAGCAGCTCCGCCGCCGTACGGCCCAGCGTCGCCGCGTCCTGCGATATGACGGTGATGCCGAGCAGATCGGCGAGCTCGATGTCGTCGAAGCCGACCAGCGCCACCGGATGCGAGCGCCCCGCGAGGACCCGCACCGCCGTCACCGTCACCCGGTTGTTGCCCGCGAAGAGCGCCGTGACCGCGCCGGGCCCGGCCAGCATCGACTCGGCGGCCCCCCGCACCCGGTCGGGGGAGGTCGAGCCGAGCGACACCCAGGAATCCTCGACGGCCAGCCCCGCGTCGGCCATCGCCGCGTGATAGCCGCGCAGCCGCTCCGTGGCGGTGTGGATCCGCGGCTGGTCGCCGATGAAGCCGATCCGGCGGTGCCCGTGCGCGATGAGGTGGGCCACTCCCGCCCGGGCGCCGCCGAAACTGTCGGACAGGACCACGTCGGCCTCGATCTGCCCGGCCGGCCGGTCCACGAACACCGTGGCCACACCCGCCTTTATCTCGGGTTCGAGGTAGCGGTGGTCCGACCCGGCGGGGATCACGATCAGCCCGTCGACCCGTCGGGCGCAGAACGCCAGCACCAACTCCTGCTCACGATCGGCGTCCTCGGCGCTCGAACCGTTGATCAGGAGCGCCCCGTGCTCGCGGGCCACTTCCTCCACGGCGCGGCTGAGCGGCCCGTAGAACGGGTCGGCCAGGTCTTCGAGCACCAGACCGATCGAGGCGGTGCGGCCCTTGCGCAGCACCCGGGCGCTGTCGTTGCGGCGAAAGCCCAGCGCCTCGATGGCCTCCTGCACCCGCCGCTCGGTGTCCGGCGTGACGCCCGGCTCGCCGTTGACCACCCGGGACACCGTCTTGAGGCCGACACCGGCGCGCGCGGCGACGTCCTTCATCGTCGGACGGTTGCCGTAGCGGTGCTCGGGGTGGCGGGCGTTCTCGGCCACAGTGCGCTGTCCTGTCGTCGTCGGGAGCCGTCCGGCGGGGTCCGGTGCCATAACGGTGTGTGTGGCGTCGAGCATAGGCCCTGGACAACGTTGTCACATCCGGGGAGACTCTCATCTTGACCTGCTGTTACCCGTTCTCACCAGGAGATCCGACCTCGATGCACACCGACCTCGTGGCCGCGCTCGACATCGGCGGCACCAAGATCGCCGGAGCCCTGGTGGACGCCGACGGACGGCTGCTCGTCCGGACGCAGCGGCCGACTCCCGCCCACGAGGACGGCGACACGGTGATGCGCGCGGCCGAATCGGTCCTCGCCGAGCTGACCGGATCCCCTCTGTGGGAGCGTACGGGCGCCGTCGGCATCGGCAGCGCGGGACCGGTCGACGCCTCGGCGGGCACGGTCAGCCCCGTCAACATCCCCGGCTGGCGCGGCTTCCCGCTGGTCGACCGGGTGCGTGCGGTCACCGGCGGACTCGACGTCACGCTGGTCGGCGACGGCGTCGCGATGACGGCGGCCGAACACTGGCTCGGCGCCGCACGCGGTCATGACAACGCCCTGTGCATGGTGGTGTCGACCGGCGTCGGCGGCGGACTCGTCCTCGGGGGCACCCTCCACCCCGGCCCCACCGGAAACGCCGGCCACATCGGCCACATCAGCGTCGACCTCGACGGGGACGCCTGCCCCTGTGGAGCGCGCGGCTGCGTCGAGCGCATCGCCAGCGGCCCCAACATCGCCCGGCGCGCCCTGGACAACGGCTGGCGCCCCGGCCCGGACGGCGACACCTCGGCCGCCGCCGTCGCCTCGGCCGCACGCTCCGGCGACCCGGTGGCCACCGCCTCCTTCGAGCGCGCGGCCCAGGCGCTGGCCGCCGGCATCGCGGCCACCGCGACGCTCGTCGAGATCGACATCGCCGTCATCGGCGGGGGAGTGGCCGGCGCCGGCGACGTCCTGTTCACGCCCCTGCGCCGAGCCCTGCGCGAGTACGCCACGCTCTCCTTCGTCCAGCGCCTCACCGTTACGCCCGCGGTGATGGGCACGGACGCCGGTCTGGTCGGGGCGGCCGCCGCGGCGTCGGTGCGGAGGTCCGGGGAGGCGGCGGCGCTGCTGAAGTGACGGACGCGCCTCGAGCGGCCCGCTACCGCACCCTCCAGTGCTCCGACGACTGACGCAGGCCCCCAACCCCCGTTGGGCCGCGCGAGTTGACGCATCGTCATGTCCTCCCGGCCGTACGCAAGATCGGATGACACCACTCCCCACCCACCCCTCCACGCCGGCGCGCGCTTTCGGTAGGGCTTGTTGGACTCTGTTGGGTGAGAAGCGATAACGGTTGCTCGCCTTCGCGTCAAAACCCTTGACGACGTCCTGACTTGGGGGTGAGATCCAAGCCTCGCGTTTGGTTGTGTTCGGTTGCACCCCGAAGGAGGGGGACATGGCGCAGTCATCGTTCAACGGTTCTGTGGCGCCCGGCGGCGTGGCAGGACATCGGATGTCTCGGCGAAATCTTCTGCGGGGTGCGGCGATCGGCGCCGGGGCGGTCGCGCTGCCCTCGCTGCTCGCGGCGTGTGACAGCGGCCCCGGCAGTGACCCCAAGACGATCCGGCTGGGCTCGAATTCGTCGGACGCCGTCCCCAAGAAGGCGTTCGCCGACGCGTTCGCGGCGTACCAGAAACAGTCCGAGGAAGGCCGCACGATCAAGGTCAACACCGTTGACCACAACAGCTTCCAGGAGAACATCAACCGCTATCTCCAGGGCAAGCCGGACGACGTCTTCATGTGGTTCGCGGGCTACCGCATGCAGTTCTTCGCGCAGAAGGGACTGCTCTACGACATCAGCGACATCTGGCAGGGTTTCCAGGGTTTCTCCGACGCGCTCAAGGCGCAGTCGACCGGCGCGGACGGCAAGCAGTACTTCGTGCCGTACTACTACTACCCGTGGGCGGTCTTCCACCGCGCGAGCCTCTTCCAGGAGCACGGCTACACCGCGCCGAAGACCTTCGACCAGTACGTCGATCTCGCCCGGCAGATGCGCAAGGACAAGCTCGATCCCATCGCGTTCGGCGACAAGGACGGCTGGCCCGCCATGGGCACCTTCGACTATCTCAACATGCGCAGTAACGGATACGACTTCCACAAGAGCCTGATGGCCGGCAAGGAGGCGTGGACCGACAAGCGGGTCCGGAACGTCTTCGACAGCTGGCGCCGCATCCTTCCGTACTGCCAGCAGGGCGCCAACGGGCGTACCTGGCAGGAGGCCGCGCAGAGCCTGCAGAAGAAGCAGTCGGGCATGGCGGTGTTCGGACTCCCGCACGTGGGCCAGCAGTTCCCCGCGGCCGACCAGGCGGACATCGCGTTCTTCCCGTTCCCGGAGATGGATCCGCAGTACGGACAGGACGCGGTGGAGGCGCCCATCGACGGTTTCCTCCTCGCCAAGAACGCCAAGGAGCTGAAGAACAAGCAGTCCATGGAGAGCGCGAAGGACCTGCTCAAGTGGCTCGCCACGCCCCGGGCGGAGGATGTCTACCTGGCCGGTGACCCGAACAACATCGCGGTCAACTCCGGGGCGGACACCTCGAAGTACAGCCCGTTGCAGAAGAAGGCCGTCGAGCTGGTCTCCGGGGCCAAGCAGATCTCGCAGTTCCTGGACCGCGACACCCGCCCCGACTTCGCGTCCACGGTGATGATCCCGGCCATCCAGAAGTTCATCGGCAACCCGAACGACGTGGACGGCCTCGTGAACGACATCGAGCGGCAGAAGAAGAGCATCTTCGCGTCCGAGGGCTGACGGTCTCGTCCGCCGGCCTTCCGGGTGCTGACGGCCCCACCCGCCGGCCATTCGTCCGGTGGCTGCCGGCTCTCCTCGCGTCACCCACCCCGCTCAACTCCCTTGCTACCGCCCCTACTTGGAGTACATCGCCGTGGCGCTCATCACCGCGCGGCGCGGAGGACGACGAGGTCCCCGGCGGTTCGCCGCCCGTGACCTCGTCGTCCTCGGCGTGCTGCTAGGCCTGCCCGTCCTGCTCGACCTCGCCATCGTGTGGGGCCCGACCCTCGCCTCCGTCGTCCTGTCCTTCACGAGCTGGGACGGCATCGGGGACGTGAAGTGGGTGGGCACCCGGAACTACACCGACCTCTTCACCGGCTACCCGCCGTTCTGGCCGGCGGTCCGGCACAACCTGATGTGGCTGGGCGTACTCGGCCTGGTGGCAACGCCGTTCGGGCTGCTGCTCGCCGTCCTCATCGACCGGGGCGTACGGTTCAGCCGCTTCTACCAGTCGACGCTGTACATGCCGGTCGTGCTGTCGCTCGCCGTCGTCGGGTTCATCGCCCAGCTGGTCTTCTCGCGCGACCAGGGAGCGCTCAACGCCGTGCTCGGCAACCGCAGCGATCCGACCGACTGGCTCGGCGATCCGGACCTGAACATCTGGATGATCCTGCTGGCCGCGGCCTGGCGGCACACCGGCTACGTGATGATCCTGTACCTCGCGGGACTCAAGGCGGTGGACCCCACCCTGAAGGAGGCCGCGGCCATCGACGGCGCGAGCGAGCGCCAGACCTTCTTCCGGGTCGTCCTGCCCACCCTGCGCCCCGTCAACGTCATCGTGGGCGTCATCACGGTGATCGAGTCGCTGCGCGCGTTCGACATCGTGTACGCCGTCAACCACGGGCGCAACGGCCTGGAAGTGCTCTCGGTGCTCGTCACCGACAACATCATCGGCGAGGCCAGCCGCATCGGCTTCGGCTCGGCGATCGCCGTGGTGCTGCTGACCGTCTCCCTCGGGTTCGTCATCACGTACCTGGTCCAGGAGATCCGAGGGGAGAAGAACCGATGACCACCGACACCGCGCCCGCGACCGCCGCCCCGGCCGCGACCCCGGCCACCCGCGGACGCCGGGTGCGACCGGGCCGCCTCGGCGTGCACGCCTTCCTCATGGCGGTCTCGCTGGCCTTCCTCGCGCCGCTGCTGCTCGCCGTCTACGCCTCCCTGCGCCCGTACGAGGAGACCTCGCGCGACGGCTACTTCTCCCTGCCCGAACACCTCTCCTTCGACTACTACCAACAGGCGTTCTCCGACGCGGGCATGACCAAGTACTTCGTCAACACCCTGATCATCGCGGTGCCGGGCGTGGTGATCGTGCTGTTCCTGGCGGCTTTCGTCGCCTTCGCCGTCTCGCGCCTTCGCCTGCGGGGCGGAATGCTCCTGCTGATGCTGTTCACGGCGGGCAACCTGCTGCCCCAGCAGGTCATCGTGACCCCGCTGTACGTGGTCTTCAACCGCATCCCGCTGCCCTACTGGATGTCCGACTCGATGACGATGTTCGACTCTTACTGGGCCGTCATCGCCGTCCAGGTGGGCTTCCAGCTCGGGTTCTGCGTCTTCGTGCTCGCCAACTTCATGCGCACCCTGCCGCAGGAGATCCTGGAGGCGGCCATCGTCGACGGCGCCGGCGTATGGACGCAGTACTGGCGCATCACCCTGCCCCTGTGCCGCCCGGCCCTCGCGGCGCTGGCGACGCTCCAGTTCACCTGGATGTACAACGACTTCCTGTGGGCCCTGGTCTTCATGTCCGACGGCGACAAACTCCCCATCACCTCGGCCCTGAACAACCTGCGCGGCCAATTTTTCACCGACTACAACCTGCTGGCGGCCGGCTCGGTGATCGTCGCGCTCCCGACACTGATCGTCTTCCTGCTGCTGCAACGCCACTTCATCGCGGGGCTCACGCTGGGGTCGAGCAAGGGGTGAACTCGCCCTCCGGGCACGGGCGTTCCGGTCCGGCTCGTTCCTCCGGCGAGCCGGACACGGCCCGCCCACCACCGCGCGTCCACGCCCCCTCCACCACGACCCCACCACCCCTCAAGGCGATCGCCCCATGGTCTGCGGCCTCAAGCAGACCTCGTCCGCTCCGCCCGGCCGTGCGGCCCGTACTGGGTACGCGGGGCCGGGGGGTGGCGGCCCGGCACCGGGAGAGCGCCATGACCGTCGAACTGCACGTCGCCACCGCCCTGTTGCACGACATCGACCCGGTACGCAATCCGCTGCCGGGGCGCGAGGTCGCCCGGCGGCAGAGTCCCGTGGATCCCATGGTCACCATCGTGGACCTGGAGCCCACGGACGCCCCCGAGGGCGCCGCGCTCGTGGACCCCATCTTCCGGCGCGCCGGATTCCACGACATCCGCATCACCGAGATCCGCTGGTACGACCGGGACGGCTACTTCATCGCGCCCAGCGTCCCGCTCGCGGCGTAGAGGGAACCGAAATCCGCTGGCCACAGGGGGAGCGGACCGGCCAAGCTGCTGGTGACAGCCCACCTTTCTGGAGCAGCAGTGATCGACCTCGACCGCATCGTTTCGCCCGCCGGCCTGGCCACCGCCATGGACGCGGGACACGTCGTCCGCAAGACGCACCCCGAACTGCCGCTGTCCATCTACTCGTACAGCAGGTCGTGCCAGTACGCACAGGCGTGGGACGCGGTCACCACGCGCTGCCGCGGGCTCGTCGTCGACGAGGTGAGCGGGACGGTCGTCGCGCACTGCCTGCCGAAGTTCTTCAACGTCGGTGAGCACGGCCACGGCCGCCCCTATGCGCCGCCGCTGCCCGACGAGCCGTTCGAGGTGTACGACAAGGTCGACGGCTCGCTCGGCATCGTCTTCCACTACGAGGGGCGCTGGCGCGTCGCCTCCCGCGGCTCGTTCACCTCCGAACAGGCCACCTGGGCGAGCGCCTGGCTGGACGGCCGGGACACCGCGAAGCTGCGCCCCGGCGTCACCTACCTCGCCGAGATCCTCTACCCGCAGAACCGGATCGTCGTCGACTACGGCGGCCGCCGCGACCTCGTGCTCCTGGCCGCGTACGACGCGATGGGGCGTGAGATCGAGCTGTCCCGGGCCGCCGCCGACTGGGCGGCGGTCGGGTCCGTGGCCCGTACCTGGCCCGCGATGGCCCTCGCCGACCTCCTCAAGCGCACCGAGGGCAACGCCCACGCCGACGGCCGCGAGGCCACCGGCACCGACGCCGAGGGCTATGTCATCCGGTACGCCTCCGGGCTCCGGGTCAAGGCCAAGATCAGCGAGTACGTCCGGCTGCACAAGGTGCTCACCGGCATCACCGAACGCGACATCTGGCGCTTCCTCGGCATCCGCCGCTTCGCCGGGCGTGACCTCCGGCAGGTCGCGCAGGCGCTGGGCTGCGGCCCGGGTGAGATCGCCGAACTCACCGCGGACGGCGCCGACCCGCTGGAGGCCCTGCTCCAGCAGGTTCCCGACGAGTTCGACGCCTGGGTACGGTCGGTGGTGGCGCGCCTGGACGCCCAGGCCGCCGAACGGGCCGGGACGGCCGCCGAGGGGTTCGGTGAGCTCGCGCATCTCGCCGAGGACCGGGGCGCCTTCGCGCGGGGCGCGCAGAGGATCGCGGACCGTACCGTACGGGCGGCCGTCTTCCAGCTCCTCGACGGCCGCGACATCGACCTGATGATCTGGCGGTCCGTCAAGCCGACGGCCGCCGACCCCTTCACGAACGACGAAGAAAGCTGAACCACGCCATGCCCACCGTCCACGTCATGACCGGACTGCCCGCGTCCGGCAAGACCACCGCCGCCCGCGAGCTCGTCGCGGACTCCGCCGGCCAGTGCCGCCGCGTCAACCTCGACGACCTGCGCGCCATGTTCAACGCGGCCGGCAGCCGGGGAGAGCGGTCGCACACCGCCGAGCAGAGCGTCCTCGCCGTCCAGGACGCCGCGGTGCGCGAGACGATCGCCGCCGGGTTCGACGTCGTCGTCGACAACACGCATCTGACCCCGCACATCCCCAAGCGCCTCAAGGCCGCCGTGGCCGGGCGGGCACGGTTCGCCGTACACGACTTCACGGACGTGCCCGTCGAGGAGTGCCTGCGCCGTGACGCGGCCCGCACCGACCCCGTCGGCGAGGACGTCATCCGCCTCCTCGCCGACAAGCACGCCAAGGCCGTACGCAACGGCTGGCGGCTCACCGACGCCTGGATGAACGACACCGTCGTCCTCGCGGAGGTCGAGCCCTACACCCCGGACACGTCCCTGCCGAGCGCGGTGATGTGCGACATCGACGGCACGCTCGCCATCAACCTCGACCGCAATCCGTACGACTTCACACGTTGCGAGCAGGACGGTCTCAACGGTTGCGTGCGCGACGCCCTGATCGGCTTCCGGCAGGCGCACGGCGACACCATCGTGCTGCTGTCGGGCCGGGGCGAGGAGTACCGGCCGCAGACGCGGGCCTGGCTCGCCGCGCACGACGTGCCCTACGACGAACTGTGGATGCGGCCGCCCGGCGACGGGCGCCGCGACGACCTCGTGAAGGCCGAGCTGTTCGACGCCCACGTACGCCACCGGTTCAACGTGCGGGTCAGCCTGGACGACCGGGACCGGGTCGTCGCCGTGTGGCGCCGCCTCGGGCTGCCCACCTGGCAGGTCAACTACGGTGATTTCTGAGGGAGTTCGCCTCTCGCCCGGGATATGAAGGGCCGGGGGGCCCGCTGCGGGCCGGTGTCGACCGGCGGAAACCGGACGTCGCTCCGAGCGGCCGCGCGCGCGAGCCGGCCCGGAGCGGGGCGGGCGTCAGCCCAGGGGCTCCTGCCGGGGAGGGGTGACGACGACCAGGAAGGCGTCGCTCTCCAGATCCATCACGACCTCGGCGGCGAGCCCCTCGCTCCGGCGCTCGTGGGCGAACTCCTCAGCAGGCCAGTGACCGCGCGGGCCACCCGCGGGAAAACGTTCCAGAACCGTATGACGCATGATGTCGCGCCCCCTTGTGTCTCGTGCGGCACTCGCACAACGACCTCCCCGCCGTCGGCGTTACGGCCCCCCGCGGCCGGTGCTCGAACACCCGGACGCGCCGGGGGCCGAAACGCCGGGCCCGCGCAAGCAACAGCCCGGCCACAGTTGTGTCCACGATCAAGGACGGCCCGAGCCCGTCGGGGGTTTCCGTGGCAGGGTGTTGCGGGCAGTCCACTGGGGGCTACCTATGAGGGGGAACCGTGATCGTCTGGGTCAACGGTGCGTTCGGCGCGGGCAAGTCCAGCACCGCGCGCGAGCTGATCGACCTGATCCCGAACAGCACGTTCTACGACCCCGAGGTCATCGGCGGGGCGCTGCGGCATCTGCTGCCGCAGAAACTCCTTGCGCAGGTGAGCGACTACCAGGACCTGCCGATCTGGCGGCGCCTGGTGGTGGACGGCGCCGCCGCGCTGCACGCGGAGGTCGGCGGCGTCCTGGTGGTGCCGATGACCCTGCTGCGGCAGGAGTACCGGGACGAGATCTTCGGCGGGCTCGCGGCTCGCCGGATCCCCGTACGCCATGTGCTCCTCACCCAGGACGAAACGATCCTGCGGGCGCGCATCGCGGGCCGTGTGGAGTTTCCCGACGACCCCGAGGCCGACGAGCAGCGCGTCCGCAAATGGGCCTATGAGCACATCGAGGTGTTCCGGCGCGCGCTGGAATGGCTCGCCGTCGACGCGTACATGGTCGACAACGGGACGCTCACCGCGCGCGAGACCGCCGGGCGAATAGCCGACGCGGTCCGCTCCGGAGCGGCCCGCGCCTGCGAGATCGTGCAGACCCCCGAGCCCACCGCCGAGACGCTCGCCGCCGGGGTGCTGCTCTTCGACGAGGAGGACCGGGTGCTGCTCGTCGACCCCACCTACAAGCCCGGCTGGGAGTTCCCCGGTGGTGTCGTCGAGCGCGGCGAGGCCCCGGCCAGGGCCGGTGTCCGCGAGGTCGAGGAGGAGCTGGGCGTACGGCTCGACCGCGTCCCGAAGCTTCTCGTGATCGACTGGGAGCCGCCGAGACCGCCCGGTTTCGGTGGTCTGCGGCTGCTGTTCGACGGCGGCCGCCTGGAGAGCGCGCGGGCGCACGAGGTTCTGCTGCCCGGCGCCGAACTGCGCGGCTGGCGCTTCGTCAGCGAACAGGAAGCGGCCCACCTGCTGCCGCCCGCCCGCTTCGAGCGGCTGCGCTGGGCGCTGCGGGCGCGGGAACAGTCAACCGTGCTCAACCTGGAGGCCGGAGTCCCGGTCGGCTGAGGCCTTCATGACGGCCACCGCGTCCTTGGTGAGCGGGTCGCCGTGCCCGAAGCAGACGGTGTGCGCGCCGAGTTCGGCGAGGCGGCGGAACGAGGCGAGCGCACGCTCCCGGTCGGTGTTGAAGACACCCAGCATCACCTGGCCGACCCCGGCCACGCTGTCACCCGTGAACAGCACGCCGTGGCGCGGCAGATGGACCGCCATCGAGCCGTCGGTGTGACCGGGGGAGTGGACGACGACCGCGCCGTCACCGAAGCCCAGCGCGTCCCCGTCGCCCACCTCGCGGTCCACCCGGGTCGGCGGGGCCTGAGGCACCGTCAGACCCAGCTCGTACAGCGGGACTTCCCACTCCAGGAGCACCGGCTCGGCCAACGGGGCCTCGCCCCGGATCACCGGGGCGTCGAGCCGGTGCGCGATCACCTCGGCGCCGTACCGGCCGGCCAGCTCGCCGGCCGCGCCGTAGTGGTCGCGGTGGCAGTGGGTGATCACGATGCGGCGGATCGCGGCCGGATCGAGCCCGAGTCCGCGCACCGCCTCCTCGATCGGCGCCGCCGCGTCCACATGACCCGCGTCGATGAGCGTCAACTCGTCCTCGTCGCGCCACAGATACGCCTGGCCGATCGGGAAGCGGAACATGTGCAGCCGGGGAGTGATGTCTAGGAGATCCATGGAGCGAACGTACGTCGAGGACGCGGCCCGCCCCATGGATCTACGCTCTGGGCGATGTCCGCCGAGCGCTTAACCTCTCCCGGTTCGCTCAACCACGCTTCGACTGCGCGTAGTTGACCAGGAAGTGGGCCTCCGCGACCGAGAGGCGCTCCAGCTCCTGGGGCGACACGCTCTCGTTCACCGCGTGGATCTGCGCCTCGGGCTCGCTGAGGCCGATCAGCAGGATCTCGGCCTGCGGGTAGAGCGCGGCCAGCGTGTTGCACAGCGGGATCGAGCCGCCCATGCCCGAGGACTGCATCTCCTCACCCGGGTAGGCCACCGCCATCGCCTCGGCCATCGAGGTGTACGCCGGGCTGTTGACGTCCGCGCGGAACGGCTGGCCCTGGCCGACCTGCTCCAGGGTGACCCGGGCGTTCCACGGGACGTGCTTCTCGATGTGCGCGTAGAGCAGCTTGGTCGCCTCGGCCGCGTCCTGACCGGGCGGAATCCGCAGGCTGATCTGTGCGCGGGCGCTCGCCGGGATGGACGGCGTCGCACCGGCCACCGGGTGGCAGTCGATGCCGACGACCGTGACGGCCGGGCGGGCCCAGATGCGGTCGGCGACCGTGCCGGTGCCGGGCAGCGCCACACCGTCGAGCACCTTGGCGTCCTGGCGGAACTCCTCCTCCGGGTACTGGAGGCCGTCCCACGCGGAGTCCGCGGCGAGACCCTCGACGGCCGTCTGGCCGTTCTCGTCGCGCAGCGAGTCCAGGACGCGGATGAGCGCGGCCAGCGCGTCCGGTGCCGCGCCGCCGAACTGGCCCGAGTGCAGGTTGCCCTCAAGGGTGTCGACCCGTACGCGGACCATCGTCATCCCCCGCAGCGTCGCCGTCACGGTGGGCAGGCCCACGCGGAAGTTGCCGGTGTCGCCGATGACGATCGCGTCGGCCGTGAGCAGCTCCGGGTGCGCCTCGGCGTACTGTTCGAGGCCGCCGGTGCCCTGCTCCTCCGAGCCCTCCACGATCACCTTGACGGAGACGGGCACGCCGCCGTTGGCCTTGAGGGCGCGCAGCGCGAGCAGGTGCATGATGAACCCGCCCTTGCAGTCGGCGGCCCCCCGGCCGTACCAGCGGCCGTCGCGCTCGGTCAGTTCGAACGCCGGGCTCACCCACGCCGACGCGTCCAATTGGGGCTGCACGTCGTAGTGCGCGTACAGAAGGACCGTCGGCGCGCCCACCGGGCCGGGCAGCAGTCCGTACACCGACTGCGTGCCGTCCGGGGTGTCGAGCAGCGCCACGTCCTGGAAGCCCTCGGCGCGCAGGGCGCCGGCCACCCAGTTCGCGGCGGCCTCGCACTCACTCCTGGGCGCCACCGCCTCGTCCGCCACCGACTGGAACGCGACCAGCTCCGTCAGCTCCGCCTTGGCGCGGGGCATCAGCGAGGCGATGGTCTCGGCGATCGGATTCGCGGTCATGGGCACGCTCCTCGTGGGTGCGACGTTGTAAGTACAGACACGTGTAGTGCACGTGGGTGTACGACGAAGGTATGGCCGATCCTCCCACAGCGGGCCAGCACAGGAGGGCGGGGCTACTGCCCCGTAGGATGCGGTCGTCAACACGGGCCACTGGTCGGACGGGGAGCAAAGGCACATCGTGAGCAGCGAGAACGCAGACGCCGGGACGGACGGACCGCTGGGGGAGAACCAGCGAGAGCCCGGCGCCGAGCCGGTGACCGGACCGGCCGAGGGGCCCGTCTGGGATGTCGTGGTGGTCGGCGCGGGCCCCGCGGGAGCCACCGCCGCGCACGCGGCGGCCGTCGCGGGGCGCACGGTGCTCCTCTTGGAGAAGGCCGAACTGCCCCGCTACAAGACGTGCGGCGGCGGCATCATCGGCCCCTCGCGCGACGCCCTGCCGCCCGGCTTCGAACTGCCGCTCCGGGACCGGGTGCACGCGGTGACCTTCTCCCTGAACGGGAAGCTGACGCGCACCCGCAGGTCCAGGAAGATGCTGTTCGGCCTGATCAACCGCCCCGAGTTCGACGCGGGCCTGGTCGCCGTCGCCGAGAAGGCGGGAGCGGTGGTGCGCACCGGTGTCACCGTCTCCAAGGTCGAGCAGCACGGCTCGGCCGTGCCCGACCGGCGCACCGTCGCCGTGATCCTGTCCGACGGCGAGACCGTGCTGGCCCGCGCCGTCGTCGGCGCCGACGGCAGCGCCGGCCGCATAGGGGCACATGTCGGGGTGCGCACCGAGCAGGTCGACCTCGGCCTCGAGGCCGAGATCCCCGTGCCACCGAGCGTGGCGGAGGACTGGGCGGGCCGGGTGCTCATCGACTGGGGCCCCCTGCCCGGCAGTTACGGCTGGGTCTTCCCCAAGGGCGACACCCTGACCGTCGGCGTCATCGCGACGCGAGGCGAAGGCGCCGCCACCAAGCGATACTTGGAGGACTTCATCGCCCGCCTCGGGCTCGCCGGCTTCGAACCGGCCATCTCCTCCGGGCACTTGACGCGCTGCCGCACCGACGACTCGCCGCTCTCCCGCGGCCGCGTCCTGGTCTGCGGCGACGCGGCGGGCCTGCTCGAACCGTGGACGCGGGAGGGCATCTCCTTCGCGCTGCGCTCGGGCCGGCTCGCGGGCGAGTGGGCGGTGCGCATCTCCGAATCGCAGGACGCGGTGGACGCCCGGCGCCAGGCGCTGAACTACGCGTTCGCCATCAAGGCGGGGCTCGGCGTCGAGATGGCGGTGGGCCGCCGGATGCTCAGCCTCTTCGAGAAGCGGCCGCTGCTGCTGCACGCCGCCATCACGGGTGTGCGGCCCGCGTGGAAGGCCTTCGCGGACATCACGCGCGGCGCCACGACCCTGGCCGGCCTGGTGCGCGCCCACCCGATGGCCCGCCGGGCCCTGGACGCCGTCGACCGCTGACCCGCGCCGGCGGGGCCGGAGATCTTCCGGCCCCGCCGGGTACGGGTGACCGCGCTCGCCGGGCGCCCTGCGCGAGGGGGCCGGTTACTTGGTGAGCGTGACGCGGAAGACGGGATGGTCGGGGGCGATCCGGCGCAGTTCCGCCTCGCTGGAGTCGGGCCCCACACCGTTGAAGAAGACGCCGACCTCCGCCTTCCAGCGCTTGAGGTAGGCGCGCAGCACGGCGGGCTTGTCGTCGTCGGCGACCTCCACCGCGCTGAACGCCTCGACCTTCTTGCCCAGGTGCAACTCGCCACCGCCGGCCGCCCGCATGTTGTGCGTCCACTGCACATGGCCGCGCGGGGCCACCAGATACTGCTCGCCGTCCAGCGTCAGCAGATTGACCGGGGTCCGGCGCCACTCGCCGCTCTTGCGGCCGCGGACGGCCAGGACCCGCGAGCCCCATACGCTGATCCCGCGCCGGGTGATCCAGGCGACGGACCGGTTGAGGACGTTGACCGTGAACCAGCCGGGCTTCTGGACATGTGCGGATGCGGACATGGTGTGTCTCCCTGACCCTGCGAGAGAGCGGTGCTCTCGTTCGTGAGCAGTGTGCACCCCGCAAGTGCTCCAAAGCAAGAGCAGCGCTCTCGTATGTGGCGGATGCTCCACTTTGTGTGCGCCAGTCGCGTCGTTGGCCACTGCTCTCCGAACTGGCAGACTGGCGTCATGAGCACCGTCCAGGGAGCCCGCGCACGGGCACGTATCGAAGTCACCGCGGCCATCAAGGACGAGGCCAGAAAGCAGCTCGCCCAGGACGGCGCGGCGAAACTCTCGCTGCGCGCCGTCGCCCGCGAACTCGGCATGGTGTCCTCCGCCCTCTACCGCTACTTCCCCAGCCGGGACGACCTCCTGACCGCCCTCATCGTCGACGCCTACGACGCGGTGGGCGAGAGCGCCGAACACGCCCTCGCCCAGCAGCGGGCATCGGCCTCGCCCGCCACCCGCTGGACGGCCGTCTGCCGCGCGGTGCGCGCCTGGGCGCTGGCCCATCCGCACGAGTACGCCCTCATCTACGGCTCGCCCGTCCCCGGCTACAGCGCCCCCGAGGACACCGTCGCCCCCGCCGCGAGGGTCTGGCTGGTGCTCGTGTCCATCGCCCGGGAGGCCCACCGGGGCAAGGGCATCGCCCCGCCCAGGACCCCCGCGCCGCTGCGCGCCGAGGCCGAGCGGATGGCGGCCGACCTGGCGCCGGATCTGCCCCCTGCGGTGGCGGTCGCCCTGGTCGCCGCCTGCGCCCAGTTGTTCGGGCTCGTCTCCTTCGAGGTGTTCGGCCAGTTCCACCGGGTCGTCGAGGACCGGGAGCCGTTCTTCGCGCACGCCGCCGAGCAGCTGGCCGGCTCGGTCGGTCTCGTACTCCCCGCGTAGTACGCGCGATCACCCCGCTCGGCCGACGCCGCGGCGCCCGGGCCCGGTCTAGCGTGGCCGGTATGGAAGAGCAGCAGTCTCCGCCCGGCACCGCCCGCCGCGGTCCGCCCCGGTCGCCCAAGGGGCCGCCGCCCCTGCTGCGGCGCTGGGTGCGGGGGCCGGACGGCGGGGACGGTCCGGCCGGGCCGCCGTGGCGTTCGACGGTCGCGCTCACCCTGATCGTGCTGGCCGGCTCCCATGTCGCGGGGCGCTCCCAGGCGGGCCGGGCCCCGATCGACGCCTTCGCCCTCGTGCTGCTTCTCGCCGGGTGCGCCGCCCTGCTGATCCGTCGGCGCCACCCCGTGGTCGCGGTGTTCGGCGCCTCGGCGGCGGTCATGGTCTACCTCGGCGCCGGATATCCCTACGGCCCGGTGTTCCTGCCCGTGGCGGTCGGCTGTTTCTCCGCGGTCATCGCCGGATACCGCCGTCAGGCCTGGTGCGCGGTGGCCATGCTGTGGCTCGGGCACCTCCTCGTCGCGCACTGGCTCTACCGGTGGCTGCCGCCGTCCGGGGACTCGGCCGCGCCGTGGAGTCAGGAAGTGGCCGTCGCCGCCTGGGCGGTGGCCGTCGTCGCGGTCGCCGAACTCGTCCGCGTACGCCGGGAGCAGTGGGCCAAGGAGCGCGCAGGGCGGGCCGCGGCGGCCAGGCGGCGGGCCGAACAGGAACGGCTGCGCATCGCCCGCGAGCTGCATGACGTGCTGGCCCACAGCATCTCCGTCATCAACGTCCAGGCCGGTGTGGGCTTGGCTCTGCTGGACTCCGACCCCGAACAGGCCCGCACCGCGCTGACCACCATCAAGTCCGCGAGCAAGGAGGCGCTCGGCGAGGTGCGCCAGGTACTGGAGAACCTGCGCACACCGGGGGAGGCCCCCCGCTCCCCGGCGCCGGGCCTGGACCGGCTCCCCGAACTGGTCGAGCAGGCCGCGAGCGCCGGTCTCACCGTCGAGACCACGACCGGCGGCGGACGCCCGGCCCTGCCGCCGGGCACCGATCTGGCGGCCTTCCGCATCGTGCAGGAGGCCCTCACCAATGTGGTCCGCCACTCCGCGGCACGCAGGGCACGGGTCGCGATCGGCTGGGAACCCGGCGCGCTCGTGCTGTGCGTCGATGACGACGGGCCGCCGTCCGGCGGCGAGGCGGGCGGCAGCGGCAACGGCCTGATCGGCATGCGGGAGCGGGCCGCCGCGCTCGGGGGCAGCATCGAGGCCGGCCCGCTCCCGTCCGGCGGCTTCCGGGTCACCGCCCGCCTTCCGCTGGCCGGCCACTCCGAGGAGACCTCATGATCCGCGTCCTGCTCGCCGACGACCAGCTCCTGGTACGGGCGGGGTTCCGGGCCCTCCTCGACGCTCAGGGCGACATCGAGGTGGTGGGGGAGGCCGCCGACGGCCGGGAGGCAGTCGTCCTGGTACGCGAACTGCGCCCGGACGTCGTCCTGATGGACATTCGGATGCCCCGGCTCGACGGTCTGGCCGCCACCCGCGAGATCACCTCCGAGCCGGCCCTGGCCGGGGTGAAGGTGGTCATGCTCACCACCTTCGAACTCGACGAGTACGTCTTCGAGGCGATCCGCGCCGGTGCGTGCGGCTTCCTCGTGAAGGACACCGAGCCGGACGAACTGCTGCGCGCGGTCCGGGCGGTGGTCGACGGAGACGCCCTGCTCTCTCCCGGAGTGACCCGGCGGCTGATCGCCGAGTTCGCCGCGCGTTCCAAGGAACCGGCCGCCGACGGCGCTCTGGCGCAGCTCACCGAGCGGGAGCGGGAGGTGATGGCGCTCGTCGGCATCGGGCTGTCCAACGACGAGATCGCCCGCCGTCTCGTGGTGAGCCCGCTGACCGCCAAGACCCATGTCAGCCGCGCGATGGTGAAGCTCGGCGCCCGGGACCGGGCCCAACTGGTCGTCCTCGCCTACGAGTCGGGGCTCGTACGCCCCGGCTGGCTGGGCTGACGCGGCCCCCGGCCGGACCCGTACGGAAAGCGCCACAGCACATGCACGGTCCGCCAGACGAAGACGATGAGCGCGCCGCCGCCGCCGAGGAGCAGCAGGACCCGCCGTAGCGGGTGCGGGAGTTGGAGGGCGTAGCCGGAGCCGGTGATGACGCCGAACACCACACCGGCCGCCAACAGGGCGCTGGCCAGCGCGTATCCGATCTCGATCGTGATGGCGTCCCGCTCGGCCCGACTCCGTGTCACCATGCGCGAAGTCTCACAGCAGGGACGGCCGACGGGCAACCGTCGCCCGCCGGCCGTCCCTCCCCCCGCTTGCACCACGAGATTACCTGTACGTGCATTGAATGCAAGCGCATTTAATTACGATGCAACAAAACCAGCCGTTTCTGCTAGCGTGCCGCCATGGCGACTGAGAAGCCCGAGCGCCTGCTCGTGGAGGAGTGGCGGGACATCCTCGCGGTTCACGCGCGCACCACGTGCGAGCTCGACCGCGAGTTCCAGGCGTTCGGCATCTGCGCGAGCGACTTCGAGGTCCTCGACATCCTGGCCGAGGGACGCGAGGGCGACCCGGGGTGCGCCTTCCGGGTCCAGGAGCTGGCCTCACGGATCCACCTCAGCCAGAGCGCGCTGTCCCGTCTCATCGGGCGCCTGGAGAAGGACGGCCTGGTCACGCGCGGGATGTGCAGTGAGGACCGGCGCGGTGTGAGCGTGGTGATCACCGAGTCCGGCCGCGCCCGCCACGCCGAGGTGCTCCCGGTCCAGCGTGCGGTGCTCGCCCGGATGCTCGCGGACCGGCCCAAGGGCTGACGCCCGTAGTGCTCGCGCCGGCACGAGGGCTGACGCCCGTAACGCTCGCGGACCGGCCCAAGGGCTGACGCCCGTCGTGAATCGGGCCCGAACTCCCCTCCCCTTCCGGCGAGTTGAGGTCGCCCGCGGTGTCGAATCAGTCCCGGGGGGCGGTCGCGTTGCGGGCGGCGTAGCCGATCAGCGCGGCGGCCGCGGCGAGTACGGCGACCGTGGTCAGGGCGAGCGGCAGCGAGAACCACTCGGCGAGCAGCCCGATCGCGGGCGGCCCCAGCAGCATGCCGCCGTAGCCGAGCGTGGAGGCGGCGGCCACCCCGCCGGGCCCGGCGAGGGCGCCCGCCCTCGCTATGGCGACGGGGAAGATGTTGGCGAGGCCCAGGCCCATCACGGCGAAACCGGCCAGTGCGAGCCAGGCCGTGGGGGCCAGCGCGCCGAGCAGCATCCCGGCCGCGGCCGTGAGCCCACCCGCCACCAACGTGCGGGTCTGGCCGAGCCGTTCGAGCAGGGCGGTCCCCGAGAGGCGGCCGGCCGTCATGGCGAGGGCGAACAGGGAGTACCCCACCGCCGCCACACCCGGGGCGGCGGCCAGGTCCTGCTCCAGGTGCAGCGCGCCCCAGTCCGCCATCGCTCCCTCCCCGTACGCGGTGCACAGCGCGATCACCCCGAAGAGCAGCACCAGACGCCGGGCCCGGCCGTCGAGGCGGCGTCCCTCGGGGTGCGGCGTCCTCGTGCGGACCGGCGCGGGGTGGTTGAGGAGCACCCGCCCGGCCAGTGCGGTCACCACGAGCCCGAGGCCGGTCAGGGCCAGGAGATGCGCGGTCGGGGAGAGGCTTGACGCGACCAGCGCGCCGGCGCCCGCTCCGACCATCCCGCCGAGGCTGAAGGCCGCGTGGAAACTCGGCATCACCGGTCGGTGCAGCGCGGCCACCAGGTCCACGGCGGCGCTGTTCATCGCGACGTTGATACCGCCGTACGCGGCACCGAACACGAGCAGCACCAGGCCGAGCGCGAGGGCGGAGTGGGTCCGCGCGGGCAGCGCGATGGCGAGGGCCATCAGCGCACCGCAGACCACGGTCACCGGATGGCTGCCGAAGCGCCGGCACAGCCGGCCGGTGAGCACCATCGTGACCACCGCTCCGGCCGAGACGCCCAGCAGGGCCAGGCCCAACTCGCCCGCGGAGGCGCCGGTCTGCTGCTTGATGGCCGGGATGCGGACCACCCACCCGGCGAACAGGAAGCCGTCGAGGGCGAAGAACACGGTCAGGGCGGAGCGGAGGCGGGACAGGGAGGGTGCGGCGGTGGTGTCGCCAGGGCCCCCCGGAGCGGCCGTCCGTACTTTGTTTAGTAGCGGCACAAAGTCAGGATAGGGGCAGGGCCAGGGCTCCATCAACCGGCTGGGGAGGGGGAGCCTGGTCGATCACGGGCGTCGGGGAGGCGATGGGCGGCCGAGCTTCGAGGCTCGGCGGGCCGCCGACCCGCCCGGCCTCGGCGAGGAAACCGGTCCCCGGACCCCGGGTCGGCCGACCACCGGCCGGAAGGGCGGCTTCCGTCCGGGATCATGGGAGACTCGCCCCCATGAACGGCAAGGCGACGACCACGCGGACCAGACTGGAGAGGGGCCGCAGCGCGCTCGGACCCGCGCTCGAACTGGTACACACCGGCCGTGCGCCGACCCGTGCCGTGCTCACCTCCGAGCTGGGCGTCACCCGTGCCACCGCGGGCGCGGTCGCCGCGGAACTCGAAGCGCTCGGCCTGATCCGGGTCGACTCCCGTCCCGCCGCGGCCGGCTCGCAGGGCCGTCCCTCGCACCGCCTCGCCGTCGACGACGCCGGGCCCGTCGCGCTCGCGGCTCAGGTGCACGCGGACGGTTTCCGGGCGGCGCTGGTCGGCCTCGGCGGCGAGATCGTCGCCACCGACCCGGGCTGTGTCATCGTCTCCGCCGACCCGGCCCAGGTGCTCGGCGAGGTCGTCGACGCGGGCGCCGCACTCCTCAAGGGCAGCGGCCGCCGCTGTGTGGGCGCCGGGCTCGCCGTGCCGTCCGCCGTCGCCGAACCGGAGGGGACCGCGCTCAACCCGCTCCACCTGGCCTGGCCGGCGGGGGCCCCGGTGCGCGAGATCTTCGCCGAGCGCGTCCGCGCCGCCGGCATCACGGGCCCCGCCTTCACCGGCAACGACGTCAACCTCGCCGCGCTCGCCGAGCACCGGCACGGCGCGGGACGCGGCTCCCAGCACCTGCTCTGCGTGGCCACCGGACACCGCGGCGTCGGCGGCGCGCTGGTGCTCGACGGCCGTCTGCACACCGGGAGTTCGGGCCTGGCGCTGGAGGTCGGCCACCTCACCGTCAACCCCGACGGCCGCCCCTGCTACTGCGGCAGCCGCGGCTGCCTGGACGTCGAGGCCGACCCGCTGGCCTTCCTCACCGCGGCGGGTCGCACGCCCGGGCCGGAGGTGTCGCTCCTGGAGCAGTCACGGGCCCTGCTGCGCCACGAGTACGCGAGGGACGCTTCCGTGCGCCGGGCCGCGGAGGAACTCGTCGACCGGCTCGGCCTCGGCCTCGCGGGCCTGGTCAACATCCTCAACCCCGACCGGATCGTCCTGGGCGGGCTGCACAAGGCGCTCCTGGAGGCCGACCCCGACCGGCTGCGTGCCGTCGTCGCCGACCGCAGCCTGTGGGGGCGCAGCGGCGGCGTCCCGATCCTGGCCTGCTCCCTGGACCACAACAGCCTGGTCGGGGCCGCCGAGCTGGCCTGGCAGCCGGTGCTCGACGACCCGCTGGGGGCGCTGACTCACCAGGCGTAGGCCCGCGCCGGATTGGTGACCAGGATCTGCTCCACCAGGGCTTCGCCCAGGGCGAGTTCGAGCCGCGGCCGGACCCTGCGCAGCAGATATGTCATCCCCGGGGTGTCCGGCGTCACGGTGTCCCCGCCGAGCAGCAGCCGGTCGGCGAAGCCCGCGTCCGCGAGCGCCCGCAGCGCGTCCGGCATCCGCCAGTCCGTGGCGTGGTTGGCCCGCGAGGGCCCGTCGAAGGCGAGCCGGGCCCCGGCCTCGGCGGCCAGCCGGTGCACGGTGAAGTCGGGGGAGCGGTTGAGGTGGCCGAGGATCACCGAACCGGGCGCCACCCCCAACTGCCCGCACAGCAGGTCGAGTACGTCGAGCGCGCCGGTGCCCAGCTCCAGGTGGACGGCGATCGGGGCGCCCGTGCGGCGGTTGGCTTCGGCGGCGGCCCGCATCGTGAACACGGCGTGGTCGTCGAGCCCGTGGAAGCCGCCCGCCACCTTGATCAGCCCGGCCCGCACCCCGGTGTCGCCGATGCCTTCGGTCAGCTCGGTGATGAACAGCTCGGCGAGCCGGTCGCGTACGGAATCGAGCAGCTCGGCCGGGTAGTGGGCGGCTTGGTGAAGGCCGGTGGCGGCGATGATGTGCACCCCCAAGTCCCGTGACAGGGCGGGCAGTTCGGCGATGCGGCGGCCCATTTTGTACGGCGTCCACTGGACCACGGTGCCGCCGCCGAGCGCGCCGAACCCGGAGAGCCGCACCGCCGCGTCCGCCACGTCGTCCAGCTCCTGGCCGGGGAGCAGCGGGCTGCGGATGAAGAGGTGGTCATGGGCGTCGACGACGCCGAGCCGGTCGGCCGCGACCTCGCCGAGGACGGTGTGTGCCGCGCTCACCAGTGCCGCCCCACGGGCAGGTCCGCACGTGCGGGCCGCGACAGGTGCAGCACCTGGAACACGTCGCCGTCCGTCGGCGCGGCGCCCTGCTCCCACAGGGTGAACCGCACCAGTTCCCAGCGGCTCGGGTCGATGGCCACGGCGCTCGCCACCACCCCGGCGGCCGGCTCCTGGGCCACCTCCCGCGCCACGAACCGGGCCGGTTCGGCCCTCTCGGGGACCGGGACCCGCAGACGGGTCGCGGTGGCGGGCACCGCCCCGCTCGCGGGCCCCTCGGCATAGGAAAGTCCGGTCCAGTGCTGGACCCGGGGACGGCCGAAGTCGTCGACGATCCCCTGGAATCCGGGGCCCCACAGGAAGGAGTTCATGCCTTCGGGGGTGGCCCAGAGGTAGAACGGGGCGTAGGAGTTGACCGGCGACCCGGCACTCCGCTCACGGATCAGATAGGCCTTGAGGCCGAGCCCGGGGAAGTCGTCCAGGAGGTGGCC
This sequence comes from Streptomyces sp. ASQP_92, assembly GCF_025399895.1. Taxonomy (GTDB): domain Bacteria; phylum Actinomycetota; class Actinomycetes; order Streptomycetales; family Streptomycetaceae; genus Streptomyces. The sequence goes on from NZ_JAODUA010000002.1 coordinate 225,449, forward strand.
CCGGGTCGCGACGCGCTTGCGGATGATCTCCATGTCGTAGTCGGCGGGCAGCGTTATCTCGTACTGCATGGCATGCATGACGTACTCCTCGTGCGGTGGGCCGGGGCATGAACAGCCTTTGTCTCAGCGGGAGTTGGCGGGTGGCGCCAGCAGAGAGAGCAGGCCGCGCACCCCCGCGTCGAAGGCGTCGGGCGACCCGGAGGCGCGGGCCAGCACATAGCCGCCCTGGACGGTCGCCACCACGGCCGCGGCGATCTCCTCGGGCACGACGCGGCCTTCGAACTCGCCCTGATCCAGGCCCTCTTGGACGATTTCGGCGAGCCGTCCGCGCAGCCAGCCGAGGGTCTCGTCGACCGGTGCGCGCAGCTCCGCGTCGGCGATGATCTCGGGGTCCATGGTGAGACGCCCCACCGGGCAGCCGCGCAGCACATCGCGCTCGCGCAGCAGATAGGCCGAGATCCGCTCGTACGCCGTGTGCCCGTCGGCGAAGGTGGCCTCGGCGGCGGCCCGCATCTGCTCGGTGGTGCGCCGGATCGCGGCGAGCGCCAGATCGGGCTTGCCCGTGAAGTGGTGGTACATGCTGCCCTGGCCCGCGCCGGCCTGCTGCTGGATGGCCTTGGGGCTGGTGCCCACATAGCCCCGCTCCCACAGCAGCTCGCGGGTGGCCTCGATCAGGCGCTCCGAAGTGCTCATGCCCGTACTGTACATACCAGTAGGTACAGAATCCAGAGCAGCCCCCGGGGCCCGTTCTACTTCCCCCGGGGCCCGTTCTACTTCCCCCGGGGTACGCCGGCCGCCTTCGGGCGGACGACGACGGGGACCCCCTCGCGGCGGGAGGCTCGAAGCACGCAATGAGCAACGCCACCGAGGGAGCTGAGCGACATGAACACCCTGGCCCACACAGGACCCGGACCCTGGATCTTCTTCGTCCCGCTGGTCTGGGCCGCCGTGATCCTCACCGTCGTGACCGTGCTGCGGCGCGGCGGATGGCGGGGGCGGCGAGGAGCGTGGCGGCCGCCCGTGGACGACCGTTCGCCGATGGCTGTCCTCGGCCGCCGGTTCGCCTCCGGGGAGATCGACGAGGAGGAGTACTGGCGCCGGATCTCCGTCCTGGAGGAGCACTTCGGGCGGGCGCGTCCGGCGTCCCCCGGCAAGGGAGGCGCGGCCTGACGAACGCCCGCCGCTCGTGCCCCCGTCCGGTCAGCCCGCGACGGGGGACCGGGCGGCGGTGTTCGCGCGACCGCGCACCGCGTGCTGGGGGCGGGGTTCCCGGAAGGGGGTGCGGGGCGTCGACCGGTACACGGGGTAGGGCGACAGGGCCGTCGCGGGGGAGGGTGCGGCGAGCGTGAACCACACCGTCTTGCCCGTCTCGCCCAGCGGGCGCACGCCCCAGCTCTCGCTGACCGCGGCTATCAGAGCCAGCCCGCGACCGTTGGTGGCAAGGGAGTTGGAGTCCCGCAGGGCGGGCAGGGTCGGATCGTGGTCGTGCACCGAGATGGTGAGGCGGTCGAGCAGCAGCTCGATCTCCACCGTGCACATCTTGTCCGGCTCGGCATGCCGGTGGACGTTGGTGAGCAGCTCGGTGACGCCCAGCGCCGCCTCGTCTATCAACGGATCCAGATGCCAGTAGCGCAACTGCGCCGATACGATTCTGCGGACCTGACCGATCCGCGACGGCAGGGCTTGGAGCTCCACCGTGCACTGCCTGCTTGGCTGGCTGATCACGGTTGCGACTCCCTGAATAGGTCCGGAAGTAGCTGTCTGATCCGACGGCCCTCATCAGAGCGTGACCGCCGGTGAACCCTCAGTGATGTGACACCAGCGTGGCCCACGGCCTCGCACTGCGCAACTCGCACCACTGGAGCCCGGGCGTCTCAGCTGTGCGCGCCGTGCGTCGTCTGCCCGATGGCCTGAAGGAAGCGCCGGGTCAGTTCGGAGCCGCGCGAACGGTCCGGCTCCTCGCCCATCGTCAGCCGGTAGCGGGTGCCGTTCAGCCGCGCCACCGTCCGGTCCTCCTTGGCGAGCCACGGCAGCCGGGGCCGTGTCGCGCTGACCGTGTCGACGGGCGCGCTGTCGATCTCCCGGCCGTTGCTGGTGAGCAGGGCGAGCCGGCCGTCCTTGATCAACACCTGCCCGGCTCTGGTCAGCGAACGGGTCCACCGCTCGATCCGTACACCCTTCGCGCTGAACTCGGGTTCCGCCATGACCGTCCGGCCCCCTTCACATCGCTCCTGGTGGGCAGTCTGCACAACGTCGAGCCTACGCACCAGGGCGCGGCGGGGATCGGGTCCGGGCCAGCGCCGCCCAGCGCTCACCAGGCGTCCCACAAGCCACTCCTATGGATGCCCAAAGGGAACGTTTGTGCAGGTGGGAGCGGTATTGTCGGGTGTGGGGGCGGCACGCAGAAACGACGAGGAGTGGCATGGAAACCATCGATGTGGACCGCAGTGATCCCGAGTACCGCGCCTGGCTGAAGGAGGCCGTGCGCAAGGTCCAGGCCGATGCCAACCGCTCCGCCGACACCCATCTCCTGCGCTTTCCCCTCCCCGAGGCCTGGGGCATCGATCTCTATCTCAAGGACGAGTCGACGCATCCCACCGGCAGCCTCAAGCACCGCCTGGCGCGCTCGCTCTTCCTGTACGGCCTGTGCAATGGCTGGATCCGGCCGGGCAAGCCGGTCATCGAGGCGTCCAGCGGCTCGACCGCCGTGTCCGAGGCATATTTCGCCAAACTGATCGGCGTGCCCTTCATCGCGGTGATGCCCCGCACCACCAGCGCCGAGAAGTGCCGTCTGATCGAGTTCCACGGCGGCCGGTGCCACTTCGTGGACGACTCGATGAAGATGTACGAGGAGTCCGCGGCCCTCGCCGCGAAGACCGGCGGCCACTACATGGACCAGTTCACCTACGCCGAGCGGGCCACCGACTGGCGGGGCAACAACAACATCGCCGAATCCATCTACCAGCAACTGAAGTTGGAGCGCTACCCCGAGCCCACCTGGATCGTCGCCACGGCCGGCACCGGGGGCACCTCGGCCACCATCGCGCGCTATGTGCACTACATGCAGCACGACACGATGATCTGTGTGCCCGACCCGGAGAACTCCTGCTTCTTCGACGGCTGGACCCGGGGCGACGCGCTGGCCGCCAGCGACTGCGGCTCGCGCATCGAGGGCATCGGGCGCCCGCGCATGGAGCCCAGCTTCGTGCCCGGCGCCATCGACCGCATGATGAAGGTGCCGGACGCGGCGAGCGTCGCGGCGGTACGCGCCCTGGAGAAGGCGATCGGCCGCAAGGCCGGCGGCTCCACCGGCACCGGCCTGTGGAGCGCGCTGAGGATCGTCGCCGAAATGGTCGCCGAGGGCCGTACCGGAAGCATCGTCACCCTGCTCTGCGACCCGGGCGACCGCTACCTCGACAAGTACTACTCGGACGCCTGGCTCGCCGAACAGGGCCTGGACATCGCGCCCTACAGCAGGACGCTCGACACCTTCCTGGAGAGCGGGGTCTGGCCCGCCCCGTGAACCGGCCACAGCGGGACCTTCTGCCCGTGCGGGAGCCCCCGGAGCGTGCCAGGGTGACGTCATGGACACGCGCCCGGTAGTCGTCGCCGTCGACGGATCCGAACACAGTCTGCGGGCCCTGGAGTGGGCCATTCCCACCGCCCGCAGACGCGCCGCCGACCTGGTGATCGCCCATGTCCTGCCCGACCACACCCAGCTCTGGACGGCCCGCCGCTCCGCGCTCGGCCCGGGGCCCGAGCTCAACGACCCGGTGACCGACCGTGTGCGGGCCGCGCTCTCGGGCCGCGACGGGCTGCCCTCGGTGCGGTTCGACTCCTTGGAGGGCGAGGTCGCCGACGCGCTGCACGGCCTGGGCGCCGAGGCCCGCATGCTGGTGATGGGATCGCGCGGGCGCGGCGGCTTCGCCAGCCTGCTCCTCGGCTCCAACAGCCTGGCCGTGGCCACCCGCGCGCCCTGCCCCGTCGTGGTCGTGCCGCGTCTGGCCCGTACCGGGGAGGACGAACGGGCAACGGGCCGGGTGGTGCTCGGGCTCGACCTGGGCGACACGGTCGACGACGTCATCGCGTTCGCCTTCGAGGAGGCCTCGGCGCGGGGCGTCGCACTCCAGGTGATCTCCGCCTACCCGGCCACGCCCCCGGCCGCCCTGATGGTCGCGGGCGAGTTCCCGCCCGGACGCCTCGACGTCGACCAGTACGGGCCCGGCGAGCGCGACGTACGACGCGAACAGGCCGAGCGGCTGCGCCCCTTCGAGGAGCGGTTCCCGGCCGTCGAGACGGACGCCGTGATCGCGCCCGCCGACGCGGCCGGACATCTCGTCGACGCCTCGGCCTCGGCCGCGCTGATCGTGGTCGGCCGGCACCGCAGGCGCCTGAAGCCGGGCTCCCTCCTGATGGGCTCCGTCGCCCACGCGGTGCTGCACCACGCGGAGTGCCCGGTGGCGGTGGTCCCGGTCGCCGACGACGACTGAACCGGACCCCGAGCCGCGCGGTGTGCCTCAACTTCCGCACGCGGGAGTGGTGTTGAGCCAACCTCAGCGTTGACCCGCAGTTTGCCCCCGATGGTGCCCCGGCTGTCTACGGTAGGAAAGATCCACTGAACGGCACGGGGAACCACGGGGAGCTGTCATGCCATCTGTACTGATCGTCGGCGGGGGACTGGTCGGTCTGACCGCGGCCCTGTGTCTGGAGCACCAGGGGGTCGATTACGTCCTGGTGGAACGCAACACCGAGCCGACCGTGCTGCCCCGCTCACGCGGCATGCACACGCGGGCCGTGGAGATCTTCCGGCAGCTGGGCGTCGAGGACGCCGTGCAGGCCGCGAGCGCCTCCGCCCTCAAGATGGGCCGCTTCGGCGGCGCCCGCACCGGCGCCAGCATCGCCGCGTCCGAGGCGCTCGACCTCAGCCATGTCCTGGCCACCGGCGCCATGGTCGGCGCCGATGAGAGCCCCTCCTCGTTCTGCTTCTGCCCCCAGGTGCTGCTCGAACCGGTCCTGCGCGAGATGGCCGAACAGCGCGGCGGCGACGTTCGCTTCGGCACCGAGCTGACCGGATTCACCCAGGGCGCCGACCGCGTCACCGCCACCCTCAGGGACCGCGCCACCGGCCGTACCAGCACCCTGGACGCCGACTACCTCCTGGCGGCGGACGGCGCCGGAAGCCCGGTCCGCACAGCCCTGGGCATCACCAGCACCACGCGGCCCGCCACCCACCACTACCTCAACCTCTACTTCCGCGCCGACCTCACCGAGCTCGTGCGCGACCGCACCTTCAGCCAGTGCGAGATCAGCGGGCCCGCGGTGTCCGGACTCTTCCTGGCCAAGAACAACACCGACGAATGGTCCTTCCACCTCGCCTACGACCCCGAGCGCGAGAGCCCGGCCGACTACCCCGACGAGCGCTGCCTCGCCCTGCTGCGCACCGCCATCGGCGCCGACGACCCCGGACTCCGCATCGAACTGCTCGCCCGCGCCGCCTGGGACACCGGCACCGCCGTCGCCGACACCTATCGCCGGGGCCGGGTCCTGCTCGCCGGTGACGCGGCCCACCGGCACGCCCCCTGGGGCGGCTTCGGCGCCAACACCGGCATCGCGGATGTGCACAACCTCGCCTGGAAACTCGCCGCGGTCCTGCGCGGACAGTTCCCGGACGCGCTCCTGGACACCTATGAGCCCGAACGCCGTCCCCGCGGTCTGCTCGTCGCCGAACAGGCCTGGCTGCGCACCGACTTCCTGGCCCGGTACGCCATCCGCACGCCGGGCAACGCCGACGCCCTCGACCGCCAACTGGGCACCGGCGAGATCATGACCCGCTACCGCTACGCGTCCGCCGCCGTCCACGGCTCACCTGCCGGGGACACCGTCGACCGGCTCGCGGGCCAGAGCGGCACCCGCGTCCCCCACCTGTGGCTCGACCGCGACGGCGCCCGCGTGTCCACCCTCGACCTCTGCGGCCCGGGCTTCGCCCTGCTCACCGGCGGCGACGGCGCGGCGGGAGCCGCCTGGGCGCGGGCGGCCGAGCCGCTGCCCGTGGCCGTGCACCCCATCGTCGCGGGGAAGCCCGGGTCCGAGCCCGGAGCGGGGGTGCTGTACGACACCGAGGGGGCCTGGTGCGACGTGGCCGGGCTGCCCCCGGAGGGCGCGCTCCTGGTCCGCCCGGACGGCTTCGTCGCGGCCCGCTCCGACGAGGGACTCACGCCCGACTCGCTGGCAGACATCTGGCGCTCCGTCATGGGCCTTGCGACAAAGGCCAGTTGAGGGCTGCTAAGCCGTTTCCGCTTGGGCGAGGTGGCGGTCGAGTGCGCGCATCGCGCCGCGGAAGGACTGGCCGATCCCCGGCCCGGCCGCCCGCATGGCCAGCCGGAACAGCGCGGGCCCTTCGCCCGCCATCGTCCAGCGCACCAGGGTGCCGGGGCCCGCGGGCCGAAGTCGCCAGTCCTCCAACAGGGCGCGCACACCAGGGGTGTTGGTCTCGTCGATCCGGTAGGCATAGCGCTCGCCGGGATCCGTCGCCATGATCGTCTCGCGGAAGAACACCCCGCCGCGCAGTCTGACCTCACGCCCGGCCCCGCCGTCCAGGGGCCGGGCCGCGGCCACGGAGGAGAACCAGACCGGGGTGTCGGCGACCTCCTCGGCGAGCGCCCGGTAGACGGCGCCGGGCGCGGCCGAGAGGCGGGTGGTGAAGGCCAGACGCACCGGCGCCGACTCGGCGAAGTCGAGTTCCACGGGCCTGAGTCGGCGAGCCATGACGTATACCTCCGGGCGGTCGAGGGGCGAGACCCCGCACGTGCGGGGCGGAAGGCCCGTCTCCGCGGGGACGGTGAGGCGTGCCTCCCGGGGGGCAGGAAGGGACTGCCTCGCTCCACGGAGGCGGCACACCCCGCCGCGCGGCGGGACGGCCCGCACACCATAACTGGCGACCCGTCAGATGTCTGCGGTCCCACCGCTGTCGCTGCCGTTGTCGCCCCCGTTGTCCGGGGTCTCACCCGCCACGACCAGATCGGGCAGATGCTCGGTCATCTCCTCGCGGGCGGCCTTCGACAGGCCCGCGTCCGTCACCAGCGAGTCGACCTGGTCGAGCGTGGCGAACGAACTCAGCCCCACCGTGCCCCACTTGGTGTGGTCCGCGATCACCACGACCCGCCGCGCCGAGTGCACGAACCGCCGATTGGTCTCCGCCTCGGCCAGGTTGGGCGTGGAGAGCCCGGCCTCCACCGAGATGCCGTGCACCCCGATGAACAGCACATCGAAGTGCAGGGAACGAATCGCCGCGTCGGCGACCGGCCCCACCAGGGTGTCGGACAGCGTCCGCACCCCGCCGGTGAGGACCACGGTCGCCGCCCCCGGGCGCGGCCCGGACGCGGCCGAGGAGCGCTGGGCGGCGTGGAAGACATCGGCGACCTGCACCGAGTTGGTCACCACCGTCAGCTCCGGAACGTCCACCAGCTGCTGGGCCAGCGCATACGCCGTCGTACCGCCCGCCAGCGCGATGGCGCTGCCGGGCACGGCCATCCTGGCCGCCTCCCGCGCGATGTCCTGCTTGGCGCTCAGCTCCAGCGCCGACTTCGCCTCGAAGCCGGGCTCGTGTGCCGTGGCCTCAGCGACCGGCACGGCCCCGCCGTGCACCTTCTCGATCACACCCTGGCGCGCCAGCGCGTCCAGATCCCGGCGGACCGTCATGTCCGAGACGTTGAGCTTCCGGGTGAGCTCGTTGACCCGGACCCCGCCACGCCGTCTGACCTCATCGAGGATCAGCGCGCGACGCTGCTCCGCGAGCAGATTCTGGTGGTCGTTCACTGCCGGGCCGACCCCTTCCCCATCGTCGAACACCTCGCCGGACACATCCGCGCCCCCGGCCTACGGACACCCATCCTGTCACGGGCGGATTCCGTACAAGCACTGCACCGAGGCACCCCGATCCGAGATCCTGATGTTCCGTGCCATCCCGCGCCGCCGATCCCGCCCCCACGAGAGCGAGCCGCAGAAGTGTCCCGTGCCCCAGCCGAAGCCCCAGCCGGCGCCCCCGCCGCCGACCACGGCGGCCCCGCCCTCGAACTGCTGGTCCACGGCGTCGGCGGCACCTCACCGCAGGAGATGCTCGGCGACCCCCGCACCGTGCGCGTCACCGGCGACGACACCGCGGCGATCCACCGGCGCTCGCAGGACGCCGACGCCGAAGCCCACCCCGAGCGCTACCGCGACCGCCCGGTGCCCGAGGCCTACGTCTGGTGCAATCTGACGTCCGGCAACAGCGCCCGCGCCCTGTGGCTGCTCCTGCTGCCCTTCATGGTGATCAACCTCGCCCACTGGATGCGGCCCCCCGCCGCCGAGCCGCACTGGGCGATCCGGCTGTACGGAGTGCTGGTACGGCTCATCGCGCTCAGCCTCACCGTGCTCCTGGTGGCCGCCGCCTGCGAGGTCGCGCTCGACCTCACCGCCTGGCAGTGCGCGGGCTCGGCCACCTGCTCGCGCTCGTGGTCCTGGCCGGGCTTCATCTCCGTGAACCACCACGGCTGGTGGGCCCAGCCCGGCCGCCGGCTCGCCCTCGCCGCCCTCGCGCCGACGGGCCTGACCGTGCTGCTCTGGTACCTCTCCAACCGGACCTGGAGCGCCTACGAGTCGCAGCAGCCGCTCGGCGAGGCGTCCGCCGAGGACTCCCCGCAGGCGCCGCCCCGGCCCGCCTTCAGCAGGCCCGGGTTCTGGTACGGCAGGCGCCTGGTGGCCCGGCTGCGCGCCGCCCACACGGCCGCCGGGTTCCTGACCACCGCCGCCGCCGTCACGGTCGCGGCCGCTCGCTACGACCACGACTCCACCAGCGCCGTCCGGGAGACGCTCGGCCTGCTCCTGGAGTCAACTCTGCTTCTGGCAGGGCTTGTTGTGGTGGGCGTGGTGTGCCGGCGCGGACGTACCGAATCGCGTCTCGACGAGCGGCTCGACAAGGCCCTCACCGCCTGGCTGCCTGCCACCTCGCTCTCCCTGCTGGCGCTCGCCCTGCTGTACGCGTCCTGGGGCCGCCCCGACTGGACCTCGGCCGGCACCCTGCCCGGCGACCGGGCCTTCGGGTTCCTCGCCTTCGCCCAAGGGGTGCTGGTGGTGGCCCTCGCCGCCGTGGCGAAGCATCTGCGCCACCGAGCCCCCGGCGAGCGCACCGCGTTACGCGGCCTCGGCGGTCCCGCCGTCGCCATGCTCGCCTGCGCGCTCGGCGGGGTGATGACCGGCGGTGTCGCCCAGCGGGTCGCCGACTGGCTGGACCACGGCGCCACCCCGGGCATGGACCCCTCCGCCTACCACGGGCCGCCCCCGCTGCTCACATGGCAGGCCTCGGTGATCCCCGCCCTGTTCGTGCTGCTCGTTCCCGTCCTGCTGTACTTCGGCGTCCGCACCTGGCGCACCGCCCGCGCCGACGAGCCCCGCGTCATGGCGGACTACCCCACCGAGCGGCCCGACACCGCCCGCACCCGGCGCATCGCCGCGGCCCGCGCGATGGCCGGACTCACCGACCGGGCCCCGCTCTTCCTCGGCATCGTCTCCGGCGCCTCCCTGCTGCTCGGCGCCGCGGCCCTGGTGGGTGCCTGGTGGGCGGGGGAAGTGCCGGCCAGGGCCGCCGACGGCGCCCCCGCCCCCGTCGGCTTCGCCGCCGACGCCGTGCAGTCGCTCGGCTCCTGGTGCACGGGCCTCGGCTTCCTGCTCTTCGTCACCTGGGGGCGGCGCGCCTACAAGGACGCGGCGGCCCGCCGCACCGTCGGCATCCTGTGGGACGTCGGCACCTTCTGGCCGCGCGCGGCCCACCCCTTCGCGCCCCCCTGCTACGCCGAGCGCGCCGTGCCCGACCTCGCCTGGCGGATGAACACCTGGACCGGCCGCACCGGAGGGCGCCTGGTGATCTCCGGCCATTCGCAGGGCAGCGTGCTCGCCGCGGCCGCCGTGTGGCAACTGCCGGCCGCGACCCGGCGCCGGGTCGCTCTGCTCACCTATGGCTGTCCCGTGGAGCGTCTTTACGGGCGCTGGTTCCCCACCTACTTCGGCCCGGCCCCGCTCGCGGCCCTGCACCAGGAGGTGCACTGCTGGCGGAACCTGTGGCGGGCCACCGACCCCATCGGCGGGCCGGTACGCACCGGCGGCGACGTCGACAAGGGCCCCCTGCTCGACCCCGTCGCCTACGGCCGCACCAGCACCCACCCGCTGCCCGCACCGGTCCTCGGACACTCCGACTACCAGGCCGACCCCGCGTTCGCCCGCGAACGGGCCCTGCTGCTGGCCGCGTTGGCGAGCGATGTCCCCAACCAGCGGGTGGATCAGGGGAGTTCGGGCAGGTCGTCCGGGTAGAGCAGCGTCAGGTCGTCGGTGCTGGCGTCGGCGAGCTGGGCGACCCGGCCCGCATGCCGCTCCACCATCGACTCGAAGGTCTGGCGCGCGGTACGCCCGTTGCCGAACGCGGCGCCCTTGGGCAGCACCGTGAAGTACTTCAGCAAGCACTCCGCCGTGCCCGCGCCGAGCCGGTACTCGTGCTCGTCCGCCTGCTGCTCGACGATCCGCAACAGCTCCTCGGGGGAGTAGTCCGAGAACCTGATGGTCCGTGAGAACCGGGACGCCACACCGGGGTTGACGCTCAGGAAGCGTTCCATCTCCGCCGTGTAGCCGGCGACGATGACGACCACGGCCTCACGGTGGTCCTCCATCAGCTTCACCAGGGTGTCGATGGCCTCGCGCCCGAAGTCCCGGCCCGAGTCCTCGGGGGACAGGGCGTACGCCTCGTCGATGAACAGCACCCCGCCGCGCGCCCGGTCGAACGCCTCCTGCGTACGGATCGCGGTCGACCCGATGTGCTCGCCCACCAGGTCGACGCGGGACACCTCCACCAGGTGGCCGCGCTCCAGGACGCCGAGGGAGGCCAGGATCTCCCCGTACAGGCGGGCCACCGTGGTCTTTCCGGTGCCGGGGGAGCCGGTGAAGACCAGGTGGCGGCGGACCGACGCGGCCTTGAGGCCGGCCTGCTGCCGTCTGCGCCCGACCTCGATCATGTCGGTCAGCGCCCGCACCTCGCGCTTGACGCTCTCCAGGCCCACCAGCGTGTCCAGCTCACCGAGCACCGCCCCTGAATCACGCGCGGGCTCGGCCGCCGGCTGGACCGCCCGGGGTTCGACGGCACGCTGGTCGGGCAGGGCCGAGAGCAGCCCCATCGTCTGGGTGGCGCTCTGCACGGCCGGCGGCTCGGGGGCGCCGGGGCGCGCGCCGCTCTCGTCGCTGGTGCAGTCCTCGACGACGGCGCCGTCCTCGGAGAACTCATAACCCCGGCGCGCACACCGCTCGGTGCGGCAGCGCGTCAGCGTCGTACGGCAGCCGTCGATGACATGGAAGCCGAAGCCGCCGCTGCCGGTCACCCGGCAGCCGTGGAAGGTGCCCCGGCCCTCGGCGGAGACATAGAACCCGGCCTCGGCGGGCGAGGTGACCGTGACGCGTTCGATCCTCGGATCGGCGCCCTTGGTGACGATGACACCGGTCTGGGCGCCGTCGATGGTGCAGCCGGCGAGGGTGCCCCCGCTGCCGTGGTCACGGAACCAGGCGCCCGTGGCCGCCTCCTTGATCCGGCAGTCGTCGAGCTGGGCGGTCGCGCCGTCGCTCACCGACACGGCGGTGTTGCGCACCTGGGTGAGGTCGCTGTCGACGACGTCGGCGCGCGAACCCCGGTCCAGGACGAAGATCGCGTCCGGTACGTCATGGACGCGGCAGCCCTCCAGGGTCGCGGTCGCCCCGTCGCTCACCCACACCGCCGGGTAGTCGCCCGTACTGTCGTGGATCTCGCACTGGTTGGCGTCGACCCGGGTGCCCGGGTCCCACACCGAAAGCCCGTTGCGGCCGAAGCGGCGCACCTTGGTGCGGGTCAGGGTGAGCACCGCGCGGGAGCGCAGATCGACCGCGTTCTCGGGGATGTCGTGGATGTCGCAGTCCGCGAGCGTGAGCACCGCGTCCGTGTCGAGGGTGATGCCGTCGGCCGACGTGCGGTGCACCGTGCAGTCGGTGAGGTGGGCCGCGGCGCGCGAGGCGATCTGCACGCCCGCGCCCTTGATCTCGTACACCTCGCAGCCGAGCGCCTCGAGGCCGCTGCCCTCGCCGCCGACGGTGAGCCCGGCGCCGCTGGCGTGGTGCACCCGACAGCGTTCGAGCCGGGGGTGGCCGCCGCTGTGCACCGAGACCCCGGACTGTCCGGCCGCGACGACCTCGCACTCCTCGAACAGGCCGCCCGCGCCGTCGAACACGCCGATGCCGACGCCTCCGGGGTTGTCCACGACACAGCGCCGCACCGTGGGCCGCGCTCCGCCGCGCACCTCGATGCCGACCGCGGAGCGCGTCACCACCCGCAGGTCGACGAGCTCGGGCGCGCCGTCCTCCACGAGAAGCGCGGGCGCCGCCGCGTCCTGGCCCTCCAGATACAGGTCCCGTACGGTCGCCGAGGCGCGCACGGTCAGCGCCACCCCGTCGGCGGGCGCGATCCGGACCGAGCCGACGGCGCCCTCGGGGCCGCGCAGGGTCACGGAGCGGCGCAGCACCAGGTTCTCGCGGTAGGTGCCCGGGGCGATGGTCAGGACATCGCCGTCGCCCGCGGCCTCCAGGGCCGCAGCCAGTGAGGCGTACTCACCCGTGCGGCGGCGCCACCTCGACGTGCCCGTGTGCGTCACCTGGACCGTGCCCTGAGCCATCGTGCTGCCGTGCCCCCGCCTCGTGCGTGCGTCGTCGCACCCACCTGGAACGTGACCTGGTGTCTGCGCCTGATGGTCCACCGTAGCGCGCGCGGGGCCGGTGAGTTGACCGGTCAGCCACCAGCGCCGGTACGGCCCCAGTCCGGACCGCACCGGGCCCATGCGCGGTCCAGCCGGGCATACCGCCGGCGTATCAGCCGCCATACGGTCAACCGCCGTATGCCCTCGATGAGTCCGGCGGCCGCCGCGGCCGCGCAGATCCCCGAGAACACCGCGTGCGTATCGGCCGCGGACCGGGCCATCGGCGGGGGCACCGGGCGCCCGTGGTCGTCGGTCCACAGCCGGAAAGTGGCGCCGGGCTCCGGCGCCCTGAGGGGAGAGACCAGGGTGCCGCGGCGTGAACTGCCGTCGTACGCCGTCCAGTTGGCGACCACGGTGGTGCGGGTGGCGCGGATCGTCGAGCCTTCGGGCTGGGCGGCCCCCGGGCGCTGTTCGGCCCGGCCCGCCACGACGGCCGCCGTCACATGCCGGTGCAGGCGCTGCTCGGTGACCTGTTGTCGCAGCGAGGTGTCGGTGAGCGAACCGCACAGCACCCCCACCGCGGGGGCGGCGAACACCATCAGGACCAGCGCCGCGAGCGCCACCCAGGCCTCCACCAGGTCGGTGCGCCGGCGCAGTGGGTTGTGGCGCCAGCGCCACAGCCCCGACATCGCTCGCACGGGCCACGCACCCCCTTCCGCCTCCGGGCCGCCCGGTGGGACGGCGTGCGCGGGTGGCGTGAACAGGGCCCGGACCACCCGGCTTGTCCTGTCCAACGCCTCTGCTACCCACAGGAGTTCCCGCGTGGCGCAGAGCTATGCGAGCACCTTCATCGCGTCCCCGACGTGGAGGGTGCCGGTGTTCTCCGGGATCACCAGGACGCCGAACGCGAGCGCGCTGCCGATCCGCCGGTGCCGGGCCAGCGTGCGCAGCGGTTCCTTGCCGCGCTCGGCCGTCGCCTGGTCGGTGGTGGTGATGACGCAGCGGCCGCAGGGCTTCACGACGCGGAAGGAGACCTCGCCGATCGAGACCCGCGACCAGGTGTCCTCGGCCCACGGCTCGGTCCCGTCGAGCACCACGTTGGGCCGGAACCGGTTCATCGGCAATGGGCCCTCATCGGGGCGATCGCCTTGCGCGATCAGGGCGTTGAGGGCGTCGAGCGAGGTGCGGGTGGCTATCTGGAGCGGGTAGCCGTCCGCGAAGCTGACCGTCTCTCCGTTCGGCGCGTACTTGGGGTTGATCGTCCTGCGGCGCGCCGGGTCGTCGAGGTGTATCAGCCGCACGTCGCTGCCCAGATACGCGCTGAACCAGGCATGGGCCGCGTCGTCGGCGGGCACCGCCTTGAACTTCTTGCCGAACAGTGTGACGCCCACGGCGGCCACGGACTGCGGCGGCTCCACCTCCAGGTCGGGCCGCCCGGGCGCGGAGAGGCGCACCCCTCCGCCCGGCAGTGTGGCGGCACTGCTCAGGGCGAGGTCCGGACGTTCGCGTTGTGTGACGGCCGTGCCGTCCGTGTCCACCAGCATCCAGCGGCGGTCCCCGGCGAGCCCCCATGGCTCGACCGCCGCTCGTGTCGTGTCGTATCCCCCGACCGACTTGACGGGATGGATGTGAATCCCGTGCACGACCGCATCAAGTCTGTTGTCCATAAACACATCCTGCCAGCCGCTCCGGACAGCGCCCGGGCGGCCGGGTCGTGCCCTCGGTCAGTACCCGGTGCCCTGATAGGGCCGGTTGTACGGATCCTCGTACGGCGCGGGCGCCGGACGGGGCGCGGCGGGCCGCATGGCCTCGTACCCGGTGCCCATCGGACGCTGCGGCATCGACTGCTGCGCCTGGTAGCCGCGCGGGGCGGAGTTCTGCTGCGGAATGTACGGGGCGGGCGCGTGCTGCAGCGGCACCGGCTGCTGCATCTGCTGCTGGTATCCGTACGAGGAGGCGTAGGACGGGGTCTGCTGCGAAGGCGCGGCCGGCAGGGCGGGCATGGCCGACGGCAGAGCGGGCAGGTAGTTGCTGCCGGTGTCGTAGAGGGCGGGCACTCGGATCGGGGCGATCTGAGGCGTACCCCGCTCTGCGACGAGGGAGTCGTAGATGGGGGTGTCGGGGAAGAACGGCGCGGAGTAGTAACCGCCGCCATAGGTGGAGCGGGGGGAGGTCATGGCACATAAGTTAAGCCCACGATGTGGCCGTTGGGGAGCCCCAATCCCCGGGTCATCCGTTTTGCGCGGCTTTTGCCAATCTGACCTGCCGAAACGAAGAGATGAAGCCGTTGAACGCCAGGGGTCGTTCCGGGGTCCCGACGTTCACCAATAGTGGCGGGCGGTGTACGAACGGCGACATTCGCGGGGCCGTTCTCGGCGCTTGTCCGGAAGGCCAGTTGGGCCCTCGTCACCTTTCGGCCATCCATGGGGCGGACCGCGCACTCATCCATGGGGCGGACTCCGCGACTCATCCATGGGGCGGGCGCCTCGATCAGCGTTTTTGGAGGTCTCGTCCCCGGGCGGGGACGCGCCGGTCCAGGATCTCCCCGTGGACACCGGGCCATGCGGCCGCTCGGGCATTAGGTTGACGTGCACAGAGGTCCGGACACCGCGTCGAGCGACGGGGATCGAGTGATGGGGGAGAGCATGTCCATGCTTAAGGGAGCCAATGTCCCGGTGCCGGCGCACTCGGTACGCGTCGAACTGACCTGGCGGTCCGGCCCCGGTGTCCCCGACGTCGACGCCTCGGCGCTCCTGCTGGTGGGCGGCCGGGTCCGTTCGGACGCCGACTTCGTCTTCTACAACCAGCCCTCGCACTCCTCGGGCGCCGTACGCCACGAAGGCAAGCGGTCCGGGCCCGGCGCGGTGACGGACACACTGTTCGTGGACCTCGCGCGCATGGAACCCGCCGTCGAGCGCCTGGTGCTCGCCGCCTCGGCCGACGGCGGCACCTTCGGCCGGGTCCCCGGGCTCGGCATCCGCGTCCTGGACGCGGCGGGCGGTGCGGAACTCGCCCGCTTCGACAGCCAGGACGCCACCGTGGAGACCGCCTTCATCCTCGGCGAGCTCTACCGCCGTCAGGGCGCCTGGAAGTTCCGTGCCGTCGGCCAGGGCTACGACAGCGGACTCGAAGGCCTGGCAACGGACTTCGGCATCACCGTCGACAAGCCCCAGCAGCCGCCCGCCGCGTCCCAGACTCCCTACCCGGCGCCCGCCGCCCCGTACACGCCGCCGCCCGCCGCGCCCTACACCCCGCCCGCCGCGGCCCCCTACGCATCCCCCGCCCCGCACACCCCATCGCTCCCGTACCCCGCGCCGACCGCCCAGGTTCCGGTCCCGCCCGCGGCCCCGGCGGCGCCCGTGCGGCTCTCCAAGGTGACCCTCACCAAGGAGGCGCCCCGGGTCTCGCTCGCCAAGCAGGGCGGCAGCTCGGGCGCGATGCGGATCAACCTCAACTGGCAGAGCCGCAAGCAATTCAGCGGCTGGGGCGCCAAGTTGGGGCGTGCCGCCGCCAACCACTCCGACCTCGACCTCGACCTGTGCGCCCTGTACGAGCTCACCGACGGACGCAAGGGCGTCGTCCAGGCGCTGGGCAACGCCTTCGGCGCGCTCCACCAGCCCCCGTACATCCACCTCGACGGCGACGACCGCACCGGCGCCGTCGACTCGGGCGAGAACATCACCGTCAACCTCGACCAGAAGGACAAGTTCCGCCGCCTGCTGATCTTCGTCACCATCTACGAGGGGGCCCGCAGCTTCGCCGACCTGCACGCCACGGTGACGCTCCAGCCGCAGTTCGGCGCCCCCATCGAGTTCTTCCTCGACGAGTGCACCGTCCCCTCCACGGTCTGCGCCCTCGCCCTGATCACCAACAACGGCGGCGACCTCGTCGTCCAGCGCGAGGCCCGCTATCTGGTGCCCGCGCGCGGCGTCAGCCCCCAGCGCACCGTCGACCAGACCTACGGCTGGGGCATGAACTGGACGCCCGGCCGCAAGTGACGGCCGCCCTCAGCGCTGCTCGGGAGCGGCCTCGGGGCGGGCGTAGGTGCGCCCCTTCCAGGCCGCGCCCCGGCCGCGGTAGTGCTGCACCGCGGAGTCGACCGTCATCAGCAGATACAGCAGCGCCGTGAACGGCAGCGTCGGGGCGAGCGCGAGCGGCTGGCGGTAGTAGCGGAGCATCGGCAGATACGTCACGGTCATCACCAGCCACGCGAGCCCGCCCGCCCACGCGGCCCCCGCCCCGCCGCCCGCCAGGCCGGCCAGGAACGTGACCGGGGGAGCCAGATACACGAGCGCGAGACCCGCGACCGTGCCGAGCAACACCAGGGGATTGTGGCGCAGTTGGGCGTAGGCGCTGCGCGAGACCATCCGCCACAGGTCCCCGAGCCCCGGGTAGGGACGCACGCTGTCGACCCGGTCCGCGAGGCCCAGCCAGACCCGCCCCCCGGACCGGCGCACAGCGCGCGCCACGGACACGTCGTCGATCACCGCCTGGCGCACCGCGTCCGGAATCCCGGCCCGCCTCGCCGCCTCCGTACGCAGCAGCACGCAGCCGCCGGCCGCGGCCGTGGCACGCGGCCTGCGGGCGTTGATCCAGCGGAACGGATAGAGCTGGGCGAAGAAGTACACGAACGCCGGGACGATCAATCGCTCCCAGCCGGTCGCCACCCGCAACCGGGCCATCTGCGACACCAGATCGAAGCCGCCGCCGCGCGCCGCCGCGACCAGCTCGCGCAGACTGTCCGGCCGGTGCGCGATGTCGGCGTCGGTGAGCAGCAGGTACTCCGGGTCGCCCGCCCGCGCGAGCGCCATGCCCTGACGCAGCGCCCACAACTTGCCGGTCCAGCCCGCCTCCGGCTCACCCGGCGCGACGACGGTCAGGGGCAGACCCCCGTGCTCCTCGGCGAGGCGGCGGGCGAGCTCGCCGGTGCCGTCCGAGCTCGCGTCGTCCACCAGAAAGACCTCGGCGCGGCCCGGATAGTCCTGGGCGAGCAGCGAGGGAAGGCTCAGCGGCAGCACCGCCGCCTCGTCGCGAGCCGGCACCACCACCGCGACATCAGGCCAATCCGCCAGCTCGGCACGCGGCGGCAGCCGCTGATCGGTACGCCAGAAGAAGCCCTGCCCGAGCAGCAGCCAGACCCAGACGACCAGGGACACCAAGGCGATCCACACTAGAGCGCTCACCCGCCGCAGTCTGCCCCACGACCCGGGCCGCGCACCGGACCTTCGGCCGGTCGCGCCATGGCCGTCGACTATGGTGACCGGGTGAAGATCGCGCTCATGGACTCCGGAATCGGCCTGCTCGCCGCGGCCGCCGCGGTACGCCGGCTACGCCCCGACGCCGACCTCGTGATCTCGTCCGACCCGGATGGCATGCCCTGGGGCCCGCGCACCTCCGAAGGCATCACGGAACGCGCGCTCGCGGTGGCCAAGGCGGCCGCCGCCCAGGAGCCGGACGCCCTGATCATCGCCTGCAACACCGCGTCCGTGCACGCTCTGCCCGCGATCCGGGCCGCCCTGGAACCCGCGATCCCGGTGATCGGCACCGTGCCCGCGATCAAGCCGGCCGCCGCCGCCCGGGAGCCGTTCGCCATCTGGGCGACCCCGGCCACCACCGGCAGCCCCTACCAGCGCGGACTGATCCGTGAATTCGCCGACGGCGTCCCCGTCACCGAGGTGCCCTGCCCCGGTCTCGCCGAAGCCGTCGAGCACGCCGACGACGCCGCGATCGACCGGGCCGTCGCCGTGGCCGCCGCGCTCACCCCGCCGGAGGTGAGGACCGTCGTCCTGGGCTGCACCCATTACGAGCTGGTCGCCGAACGCATCCGTACGGCCCTGCGCCCCCAGGGCGGCCCGCTCACCTTCTTCGGCAGCGCCGAACCGGTCGCCGCCCAGGCCCTGCGCCGCGCCGACATCCTGCCCGCACCGGACGCGGCCCAGGTCGGAGGCCTCACGGTGCTCCTCAGCGGCCGCGTCGGCATACTGCCCGACGTCGCCCTCGCCTACCCCGAGGGGCGGCTGCTCCAGGCCGTGAGCACCGCTCTCTGAGCGCCGAGCGGTGCCACCGGAGCGGAACCTGAGTACCCTGCTAAGCATGAGGGAACCGTCCCGGGAGTACCCCGCGTCCCCCGAGCCCCGCACCGGATCCGGCGCCACCGCGCAACCCCCCGAAGTCTGGACCGGCCGGGCGACCAACCGCGTCCAGTGGCTTCTGGCGGTCGGCGGCGCGGCCTGCATCGCGCTCGGCGTCGAACTGGCCGTCGACTCGACCTGGACGTCGGGCATCCTGCCCCTGCTGATGTCCGTCGTCGGCTGCCTGGCGGCCGGGCTCCTCGTCCTGTTCGGGACGCTGGCCTTCGTCCATGTGGCGGTCAAGGTCGACGGCGACTGCCTGGAGGTGCGCTGCGGCCACATCGGGCTCCCGCGCCGCACCATCCCTCTCGAACTCGTGGTGGGAGCCGACTTCGTGCCCAGCGTCACCCCGCGCCAGTGGGGCGGCTGGGGATATCGCTGGCGCCCCGAGATCGGCACCGCCGTCGTCGTCCGCCGGGGCGAGGGCGTGGCGCTCAAACTCGGCGACGGACGCGTCTTCACCGTCACCGTCGACGACGCGGAAGCCGCCGTACGGGTCATCCGCGACCGGCTGCGCCTGCTCGGCACGGGGAAGCCCGCCGAGGCCTGATCGTCCGCGGCTCGGGCCGTTCCCGGCCGTGCGCCCCCGAAAGCGGGACTCCCCCCTCCCCAGGGACCCGCCGTAGACTCCGCCGGGTGAGCACCACCGAAACCCCCCTCGCCGAGCCGGAGCAGCTCGGACCGCGGGCCGCCGCCCCTTCGCGGCCGCGGGCACTGCTGAACCGTCTCCTGCGGCCCGCCGTGGCCGCGCTGGGTGGGGTGCTGCTGTATCTGAGCTTCCCGCCGAGGCCCCTGTGGTGGCTCGCGCTCCTCGCGTTCGCCGTCCTCGGCTGGGTCCTGCACGGCCGGAGCTGGAAGGCGGGCCTCGGCCTCGGCTACCTCTTCGGCCTCGGTTTCCTGCTGCCCCTGCTCGTATGGACCGGAGTCGAGGTCGGCCCCGGACCGTGGCTCGGCCTGGCCGCCATCGAGGCGCTGTTCATCGGGGCGGCCGGAGCGGGCATGGCCGTGGTCTCCCGGCTTCCGCTGTGGCCCCTCTGGTCAGCCGCCCTGTGGATCGCGGCCGAGGCGGCCCGCGCCCGGGCGCCGTTCGGCGGGTTCCCCTGGGGCAAGGTCGCCTTCGGGCAGGCCGACGGGACGTTCCTGCCGCTCGCCGCCCTGGGCGGCACCCCCGTCCTCGGCTTCGCCGTGGCGCTGTGCGGTTTCGGCCTGTACGCCTGCCTCCGCGAGGCGCTGCGGGCGCGGGGCACCGGAGGGGTCCGCAGGGGTGCCGCGGCCGCCGCGCTGCTCACCGTCGTCGTGCCGGTCGGGGCCTCGTTCGGCGCCCGTGGCCTGGTCAGCGACGCCGCCGAGGACGGCACGGCGACCGTCGCGGTGATCCAGGGCAATGTGCCCCGCCTCGGCCTCGACTTCAACTCCCAGCGCCGGGCCGTGCTCGACTACCACGTACGCGAGACCCTGCGCCTCGCCGACAAGGTCAGGGCGGGCCAGGAGCCCCGGCCCGACTTCGTCCTGTGGCCGGAGAACTCCTCCGACGTCGACCCCTTCGTCGACGACGACGCCCGCGCCGTCATCGACCAGGCCGCCCGGGCCGTCGGCGCCCCCATCTCGGTTGGCGCCGTCGTCGGCGGCTACGGCACGAAGCTCTACAACGAGCAGGTCCAGTGGGACCCGAGGCTGGGCCCCGTCGCGACGTACGACAAGCGGCAGATCCAGCCGTTCGGCGAGTACATCCCGCTGCGCGGCCTCATCGGAACCTTCGCCCCCGGCTACACCTCCATGGTCCGCGAGGACTTCAACCGCGGCACGAAGCCTGGTGTGTTCACCATGGCCGGCACCAAGGTCGGCATCGCCACCTGTTACGAGGCGGCCTTCGACTGGGCGGTGCGCGACACCGTCACCGCGGGCGCCCAGCTCATCTCGGTGCCGAGCAACAACGCCACCTTCGACCGCAGCGAGATGACCTACCAGCAGCTCGCCATGTCCCGGGTGCGGGCGGTGGAGCACAGCAGGACCGTCACCGTCCCGGTCACCAGCGGCGTCAGCGCCGTGATCATGCCGGACGGCAAGGTCGTGCGGAAGACGGCCCTGTTCACGCCGGCCTCGCTCGTCGCCAAGGTGCCGCTGCGCTCGTCGCGTACGCCCGCCACCGAACTGGGCACCCTGCCCGAGTGGGCGCTCGTCGCGACCGCCGCGGCGGGCCTGGCCTGGGCGATCACCCGCACCGTGCGCGCCCGGCGGGGCACGCGGGGCTGACCGGCCGGTTCCGGGCGGCCATTAGGGTCGGGGCATGGCAACTCCTGACTTCATTCGAGACATCCGGGCCGTCGCGGGTCATCAGCTGCTCCTGCTGCCGGGTGTGAGTGCGATCGTCTTCGACGACGACGGCCGGGTCCTGCTCGGCCGCCGGGCGGACACCGGCCAGTGGTCGACGATCGGAGGCATCCCGGAGCCGGGGGAGGAGCCCGCACACACCGCGGTCCGCGAGGTGTACGAGGAGACCGGGGTACGGTGCGTCGCCGAGCGAGTGGTCCTGGTGGAGGCCGGCCACTCCACGGTGACCTATCCCAACGGGGATCAGTGCCAGTTCATGGACATCGCGTTCCGCTGCCGGGCCATAGGCGGCGAGGCACGCGTGAACGACGACGAATCGCTCGAAGTGGGCTGGTTCGCCCTGGACGCCCTGCCGCAGCTCAGTGAGTTCGCGCTGTTCCGTATCAAGCAGGCACAGTCGGAGGGCCCCACATGGTTCCAACCCAGTACCGGGCTCTGAAGTATGTGCGCTGACCACATGGGTGGCGAGGAGCGGGCTGCCTAGGGTCGGGAGCATGACCGCCCCCACCGCCCCCGCGCCCCTTCCGCCCTCCGTCGCCCTGGACCTGGGAGGCCGCACCGCGCTGGTCACCGGCGCCGCGGGCGGCATCGGCCGCGCCTGCGCGCTCCGGCTCGCCGGCGCCGGAGCCAAGGTCAGGGCGGTGGACCGGGACGCCACAGGCCTCAAGAGGCTCACCGCCCGCGCCAACGGACTGGCCGGCACGGTCGAGCCGCTCGTCCTGGACCTGACCGACCTCGACGCGGCGGAACAGGCCGCCGCCGGTACCGACATCCTGGTGAACAACGCCGGACTCCAACTGGTGCGCCCGCTCGAGACGTTCCCGCCCGAGGTCTTCCACACCGTGCTCACCGTGATGTTGGAAGCCCCGTTCCGCCTGATCAGGGGCGCCTTGCCCCACATGTACGGGCAGGGCTGGGGCCGCATCGTCAACCTGTCCTCGGTGCACGGCCTGCGGGCCTCCGCCTTCAAGTCGGCCTATGTGTCCGCCAAACATGGTCTTGAGGGCCTGTCCAAGACCGCCGCCCTCGAAGGCGCCCCGCACGGCGTCACATCGAACTGCGTCAACCCCGGATATGTGCGCACGCCCCTGGTACAACGGCAGATCGCCGACCAGGCGGCGGCGCACGGCATCCCCGAGGACCGCGTCCTGACCGAGATCCTCCTCAAGGACACGGCGCTCAAGCGGCTCGTCGAGCCGCACGAGGTCGCCGAAGCGGTCGCCTACCTCTGCACCCCTCAGGCGTCCTTCATCACCGGCACCTCGCTCGCCCTCGACGGCGGCTGGACGGCGCACTGAACCGGCCGGCCCCGAACCGGGCCGACACGGAACCCATCGGCCTGGAAGTCGTCCGCCCCTGAACCGGCCGGCCCGGCCCCCCGGGGCCGCCCCGATATTCAACTCCCCGCTTGTTCCGTACCCTTCAACAGTTGTCCACAGGCCTGGCGAGGCCGCCCGTCCGGCAGGTATCCCTGTGACCATGTCCCCCGATCACCCGCAGCTCAGTGACCACCCGGAAGCCCCCTATCTGGCGCTCCTGGCCCGAGGCGCGCCCGCCGAGGCGTACGACCGCCCGGCGCTCCTGGCCCGCGCTGACGGCGCGGGGCCCGAGGCGCTGGCCGGCCTGGACGCCGCGAAGCAACTCGCCCTGCGCGTACGGGCCGACCTCGAAGGGCGCAGACGCCGCGAGGCCGAACTGTCCGCCCTCTTCGAGACCGCCCACGACCTCGCGGGCCTGCGCGACCTGGACGCCGTACTGCGCGCCATCGTGCAGCGGGCCCGCTCGCTCCTCGGCACCGAAGTCGCCTACCTCAGCCTCAACGACCCGGCGGCGGGCGACACTTACATGCGGGTCACCGAAGGCTCGGTCGCCGCCCGCTTCCAGCAGCTGCGGCTCGGCATGGGCGAAGGGCTCGGCGGGCTCGTGGCGCAGACCGCCCGGCCGTACGTCACGGCCAGCTACTTCGACGACGAACGCTTCCAGCACACCACCGCCATCGACTCCGGGGTGCGCGAAGAGGGACTCGTCGCCATCCTCGGCGTGCCCCTGATGCTCGGCAGCACCGTGATCGGGGTGCTCTTCGCGGCAGACCGCCACCCACGCGTCTTCGCCCGTGAGGAGATCGCCCTGCTCGGCTCGTTCGCCGCGCACGCCGCCGTCGCCATCGACACCGCCAACCTGCTGGCCGAAACCCGTTCCGCGCTGGCCGAGTTGGAGAAGGCCAACGAGACGATCCGGGACCACAGCGCGGTCCTGGAGCGGGCCTCGGAGGTCCACGACCGCCTCACCGAACTGGTCCTGCGCGGCGGCGGCGTACGTGATGTGGCCGACGCGGTGTCCGAAGTGCTCGCCGGGACGGTCGAGTTCGCGGACGCGGACTCCGCGCAGGCCGCCGTGCTCCAGCTCAGCGGCAGCGACGGCCACGCGCTGCGCCACGGCGAGGACTGGCTCGCCGGAGTCTCCGCCGGTGGCGAACTCCTGGGCGCGCTGGTCCTGCGCGGCCAGCCCGGCCTCGACCCCGTGGACCGGCGCACCCTGGAGCGGGCCGCGATGGTCACGTCCCTGCTGCTGCTCGCCCGGCGTTCGGCGGGTGAGGCCGAACAGCGGGTCCGTGGCGAGCTGTTGGACGATCTTCTGGACGCGCCGGGCCGCGACCCCCGGCTGCTGCGCGAACGCGCGACCCGGCTGCGCGCCGACCTCGACGCCCCGCACGTGGTGCTCGCCGCCCGTATCGACGGCCCCCACCCCGGCGGCGCCGGACCGGGCGGCGCGGCCCGGCGCACCGCCGAGCGCCGGCGCATCGGCTCCGCCGCCGTGTATCTGGCCGCGACCCGGCACGGGCTCGCCTCGGCCCGCGACGGCGGTACGGTGCTGCTGCTACCGCTCGGCCCCGGCGACACCCCGGCCGAGATCGCCCGGCAGACGGCCAAACAGCTGAGCACCGCCCTGCACGAGCCGGTCACGGTGGGGGCCTCGGCCGTCCTCGCGGCACCGGCCGCGACACCCACCGCGGTCGCGACGGCCTATGCGGAGGCCCGCCGCTGCCTGGAGGCGCTGCGACTGCTCGGCCGCTCGGGGGAGGGCGCCGCCGCGCAGGACCTCGGCTTCCTCGGACTGCTGCTCGCGGACAGCCGGGACATTGCGGGGTTCGTCGACCGCACGATCGGCGCGGTCGTGGCGTACGACCGCAAACGCGGGACCGATCTGGTCCGCACCCTCGACGCGTACTTCGCCAACGGCATGAGCCCGGCCCGCACCAAGGAGCATCTGCACGTCCATGTGAACACGGTGGCCCAGCGCGTCGAGCGGATCGGCCGCCTCCTCGGCCCCGACTGGCAGTGCCCGGCGCGCGCCCTGGAGATTCAGCTGGCTCTCCGCCTTCATGTGGCGGCCCCAGCCATGACGCCCTGAGGAGTGGGGCGTCACCACACGGCCGCCCCACCCAACTCCCGTCTGCGATCAGGTGGTTCGGGCGTCCGGCACCTCGGCGTCGGCGCCGCGCGCGCCGGCCTCGGCCCAGGTCGGCGTCACCGGACTGCTTGGGGCGCGGCCCGTGATCCGCTCCAGGTCCCGCTCCCGGGTCTCCTTGGCACATCCGAGGGCGACGACGGTGAGCAGTACGGCCGCGATGACGTAGAGGGTGATGGGCGTCGACGTGCCGTAGTCGGAGAGCAGCGCCGTCGCGATGAGCGGCGCGGGCGCACCCGCCGCCACGGAGGAGAACTGCGCCCCGATCGAGGCCCCCGAATACCGCATCCGGGTCGCGAACATCTCCGAGAAGAACGCGGCCTGCGGCGCGTACATCGCCCCGTGGAAGATCAGGCCGACGGTGACGGCGAGGACCAGATTGCCGAAGCTGCCGGTGTCGATGAGCGCGAAGAACGGGTACATCCACGCGCCGACGCCGAGTGCGCCGATCAGATACACGGGCCGGCGTCCGATCCGGTCCGAAAGCGCGCCCCACGCCGGGATCACCACGAAGTGCACGGCGGAGGCGATGAGTACGGAGTTGAGCGCGGTCTGCTTCGCCATACCGGCGGAAGTCGTCGCGTACACCAGGATGAAGGCGGTGATCACGTAGTAGCTGATGTTCTCCGCCATCCGGGCGCCCATGGCGATCAGCACATCGCGCCAGTGGTCCCTCAACACCGCGACCAGCGGCGGCCGTTCGGCTCCGGAGTCCGCCTCGCGGGCCTCTGCCCGCGCCAACGCGGCCTTGAACACCGGGGATTCGTCCACCGAGAGCCTGACCCAGAGCCCGACGAGTACGAGCACACCCGACAGCAGGAACGGTATGCGCCAGCCCCATGCGGTGAACGCGTCGTCGCTCAGCAGCGCGGTCAGTGCGGAGAGCACCCCGGCGGCGAGCAACTGCCCGGCCGGTGCGCCGGTCTGCGGCCAGGACGACCAGAACCCGCGCCGCCGGGCGTCCCCGTGCTCGGACACGAGCAGCACGGCCCCGCCCCACTCACCGCCGAGCGCGAAGCCCTGCACAAGGCGCAACGCGGTGAGCAGCACGGGAGCCGCAGCGCCCACGGTGGCGTGCGTGGGCAGCAGCCCGATGCCGAAGGTGGCCCCGCCCATCATGAGCAGGCTCACCACCAGCAGCTTCTTACGCCCGAGCCGATCCCCGAAGTGCCCGAACACCAGCGCCCCGAGCGGCCGCGCCGCGAAACCGACGGCGTAGGTGAGAAAGGAGAGCAGGGTGCCGACGAGCGGGGCGGACTCGGGGAAGAACAGCTTGTTGAAGACGAGCGCGGCGGCCGAGCCGTAGAGGAAGAAGTCGTACCACTCGATGGTGGTGCCGATGAGGCTGGCGGCGACGATGCGCCTGAGGCTGGTGGGTGGGGGAGCGGTCGCGGGGGAGGACATCGGCACCACTTCCTGGCATTCGACGGGGACGATCGGGTGTCGCCACACCGTAGGAATGTGCAGGTCAGAGGCGTATATGGTGGGACACCATAGTTCCGGCCGCGAGCATGGGCCCACCCACTGCCTCAGCGGCGGTGGACGCGCAGGGCCGACACCTCGAAGGACAGCTCCGTCACGTCCGGCGGTGGCTGCGGGTGGAAGCGGCCCGCGCAGACGGACAGGTTCACGATGAGGTACGCCTGCCAGTCCCGGCCCACGCCCGCGTGGTCGCGGAAGGCGCGTACTCCGTTGACCCACCAGGTCACCGAGCGGGCACCGAACCGGACCCGCAGGTCGAGCCATGCGCCGGGAGCGATGCGAGGGTCGCGGAAATAGGTCTGGCCGCCGTTGACGTGGTTGGTCAGTTCCAGGAGGTCGGGGTTGTCGGGGTGGTACTCGAAGACGTCGACTTCCTGGCCGCCGTCCCGCCAGGTCCAGATCGCGGGCCACGCCCCCACTTGGGCGGGCAGCCGCACGCGCGCCTCCATTACGTCCCCGGTGCGGACCATGAACGCCTCGGCGCTGCCCTCCGTGGTCAGCAGGCCGGCGTTCCAGGTGCCCGCGCCGTCCGGGTTCCGGGTCGCCCGGAACACTCCGTTACGGCTGTACGACGGATCCTCGACGAGATAATCCAGCTTGTTGTCACCGGGGTTGACCGGCCCGCCGTCCGGATACGCGGACGAGCGGCCCGCGACCCATTGCGCGAGGGACGCGAAATCCGCGGTGAACACGACCGGGCCGTCGTCCGCCGGGGAGGCGGCAGCGGAGCGCGGTCGAGGCAGGTGGGCGCGGCACCACGTGAAGACGTTGGAGAGCACGAGCCCACACTGCCCATCTACGTGCCCATACATCCCTCGGCGCGCCATTTGGTACAGAGTGGCGCGCCCCGGCCCAGCGCCGACCGGGCGCGGCGCCGGGGAAGGCGGGCTACGCCTTGGTCTCCTGCTGGATGCGGATCAGGTTGCCGGACGGGTCGCGGAAGGCGCAGTCGCGCGGGCCCCACGCCTGGTCGATGGGCTCCTGCAACACCTCCGCGCCCGACGCCCGGACCTTCTCGAAGGTCGCGTCCACGTCGTCGGTCCGGAAGACGAACATCGGCAGGACGCCCTTGGTGAGCAGCTCCTGCATCGCGTCGCCGTCGGCCTGGGAACGGCCCGCGTGCGGCTCCGACAGCACGACCTCCAGGCCCGGCTGGGTCGGGCTGCCGAGGGTCACCCAGCGGTGACCGCCCGACGCGACGTCGTTGCGCACTTCGAGACCGAGCGCGTCGCGGTAGAAGGCGAGCGACTCGTCGGGGTCGTTGACGGTGATGTGGCAGTACTGCAGTGCGATCGTCATGCGGTCCACGTTAGGCCGCCTCGTCGCCACCTGCTTCTCGGATCCTGCTCGGGGCGCTCGGAGCGCTCGGGGCGCCAGGGACCCGCGGAACGCCCGGGGCGCTCGGCGGGTTCCGTGTCGGACGGGTGTGGACCTTGGCGACGCACGCGGGCATCGCCGCCACCGCTTCGTGAGCCCGGCCCCGGTACGCGCTCGGCGTCTCGCCGACGATCTCCGTGAAGCGGGAGCTGAACGATCCCAGCGACGTACAGCCCACCGCCATGCAGGTGTCGGTCACGCTCATGCCGCCGCGCAGCAGCGCCATCGCCCGCTCGATCCGGCGGGTCATGAGGTAGCTGTACGGGGTCTCGCCGTAGGTCGCCCGGAACTGCCGCGAGAAGTGCGCGGGGGACATGAGGGCGTGGCGCGCCATCGTCGGGACGTCCAGGGGCTTGGCGTACTCCCGGTCGATCAGGTCGCGCGCCCGGCGCAGGTGCACGAGGTTGGCCAGCTCTTCCGGCGTCATGAAACGACGCTACCACCGCCCGCTGACAGCGCTCCTGACCTGCATAAACGCCCGTCTCAGAGCCGTTTGTCCGACAGGCCGGGCAGGGGCGAGGGCGGCGCCTCGCGCTGGTACGGGACCGCGGCCCCAGGCGTGGCCGGCGGCATGGGCGCGGTCGGGGACAGGGGCGGCTCGGCCGGGTCCCGCTGAAGGGACACGGTCCGGGCCGGGGCGGGGATCGAGATGCCCTCCTCCCGGTACCGCCGGTGCAGCCGCTTGATGAACTCGTGCTTGATCCGGTACTGGTCGCTGAACTCGCCCACCCCCAGAATCACCGTGAAGTTGATCCGGGAGTCCCCGAACGTGTGGAAGCGGATCGCGGCCTCGTGCCCGGGCACCGCGCCCGTGACCTCCGCCATCACGCCGTCGATGACCTCCAGGGTGACCCGCTCGACGTGCTCCAGGTCGCTGTCGTAGCCGACGCCCACCTGTACCAGGACCGTCAACTCGGCTTCCGGGCGAGCGTAGTTGGTCATGTTGGTGCGGGCGAGGCGGCCGTTGGGGATGATCACCAGGTTGTTGGAGAGGTTGCGCACCACCGTGTTGCGCCAGTTGATGTCGACGACGTACCCCTCCTCACCCGTGCTGAGCCGGATGCAGTCGCCGGGCTGCACGGTCTTCGAAGCGAGGATGTGGACACCCGCGAAGAGGTTGGCGAGAGTGTCCTGAAGGGCCAGGGCGACCGCGAGGCCGCCCACTCCCAGGGCGGTGAGCAGCGGGGCGATCGAGATGCCCACGGTTTCCAGGGCCACCAGGACGCCCATCGCGACCACCACGACGCGGGTGATGTTCACGAAGATGGTGGCGGAGCCGGCCACCCCGGTCCGCGACTGGGCCAGGGTCTGCACGAGCCCGGCCACCACCCGGGCCGCGGTGAACGTGACGATGAGGACGAAGAGCGCGGTCAGGGTGTGGTTGACGATGCCCGCGACCCGGGCTGTGAGCGGCAGCGCGGAGGCCGCCACCGCCGTACCCGACAGGACGGCCGCCCAGGGAGCGATGGTGCGCAGGGCGT
This sequence comes from Streptomyces sp. ASQP_92, assembly GCF_025399895.1. Lineage (GTDB taxonomy): Bacteria > Actinomycetota > Actinomycetes > Streptomycetales > Streptomycetaceae > Streptomyces. The sequence continues at coordinate 254,456 of NZ_JAODUA010000002.1, forward strand.
CGACGATGATGTCGTCCCCGCTCCACCGTGTCCTGCGGGCGTGCTTGCCCAGCCAGATCAGTACCAGGCGCAGGAGCAGCCCGGCCGCGATGCCGACGATCATGGCCATGGAGGCCACCACCCAGTCGTGCAGGACGAGACCCCGGTTCAACGGACGTCCTCCCGGCGGCGCGGAACCAAGGGGCGGGCGACGGGTGCCGCTGACCGCCGTATGTGATGTGTCGTCACGTTCTCACCTGTCAGATCGTCTTGCGTGGAGCCTCGTTCGGGCGGCCGGGCATCGGCCCGCGCGCGCAACGGGCTGCCATCCTGCCCCATGGGCGCAGCACCCATACAGGTGGGCCGGGTGGTGTGGGGGCAGTGGAGGCAGGGGGGCGCACGGCCCCGACACCCTGGGGGCGGCCGCACGCTCACGCCCCCGCCCGGGCCCCGCCCGGAGCGTCCCGGCCCCGGTGCCCGGGAGGTATCAAAAGCCGGGGGCGGCGGTATATCCACCGGTAAGGAACCTGTCCGGTCCAGAGGGCGTCCGGCCGTCGCCGGGGCCCGACGGTTCCCCCCCGGCGGGACGGCGGGGCCCCGTGGGCAGGCCTGTCCCGGCGCGGGATGCCGCGTTCCGTTCCATCCTGGTAATGCACCCGGATTTTTTACGCGAACCCAGCCGGTTCCCGCTCTCCCGGGTCCGGCGCGGGCCGTGGGAGCGATCACCGAGGAGTGAGGCCATGAACGAGAGGTGCGAGGGGATCGTCCAGTACTTCGACCGTGAGAAGGGCTACGGATTCGTCGTGCCGATAGGCCAGCACGACGGCATCTACGTGCGCCGGGAGGACATCGAGGGGGAGACGCGGACGCTCTCCGAGGGGCAGCGGGTCTCGTTCGTCATCGAGCTGGCCCGGGGCCGCTTCGAGGCGCGCGCCGTACGCCCCTGAGCCAAAGACCCCGGCACCTCGCGCCGGGCCGTGCCCGCCGGGGTCGCGGCCGGGGCCCCGTCGTGACCCGGGGCGATCACGAGATATCTTGATGTCGAGCAATGTTGCAGACGTGGAGCGGAGCACCCGGTGACTGACTCGACCATCATCTACACCCACACTGACGAGGCGCCGGCCCTGGCGACGCATTCGTTCCTGCCCGTGATCCAGGCGTACGCCTCGACCGCCGGTGTCACTGTGGAGACCCGTGACATCTCGCTCGCGGGGCGCATCATCGCGAGCTTCCCCGAGTTCCTCGAGGAGAGCCAGCGGATCGACGACGCGCTCGCCGAGCTGGGCGAGCTGGCCAAGACGCCCGGGGCCAACATCATCAAGCTGCCGAACGTGTCGGCGTCCATCCCGCAGCTCAAGGCGGCCGTCGCCGAGCTCCAGGGCCAGGGCTACGCGCTGCCGGACTACCCGGACGACCCGAAGAGCGACCAGGACAAGGACGTCCGCGCGCGCTACGACAAGATCAAGGGCAGCGCCGTCAACCCGGTCCTGCGCGAGGGCAACAGCGACCGCCGCGCCCCCGCCTCGGTCAAGAACTACGCCAAGACCCACCCCCACCGCATGGGCAAGTGGACCTCCGACTCGAAGACCAACGTCGCCACCATGGGCGAGAACGACTTCCGGTCCACCGAGAAGTCCGTGGTCGTCGCCGAGGACGGTGCGCTGCGCATCGAGCTCGTCGCCGCCGACGGCACCACCACGGTGCTGCGCGAGTCCGTACCGGTCCTCGCGGGCGAGGTCGTCGACGCCTCGGTGATGCGCGTGGCCGAGCTGCGCCGGTTCCTCACCGCGCAGATCGCCCGCGCCAAGGCCGAGGGCGTGCTGTTCTCGGTGCACCTCAAGGCCACCATGATGAAGGTCTCCGACCCCATCGTCTTCGGCCACGTGGTGCGCGCCTTCTTCCCGAAGACGTTCGACAAGTACGGTGACGTGCTGGCCGCCGCCGGTCTGTCCCCCAACGACGGCCTCGGCGGGATCCTCAAGGGCCTCGACAACGTGCCGCACGTCGGCGCCGAGATCAAGGCGGCCTTCGAGGCCGAGCTCACCGAGGGCCCGGCCCTCGCGATGGTCGACTCCGACCGCGGCATCACCAACCTGCACGTGCCGTCCGACGTCATCGTCGACGCCTCCATGCCGGCCATGATCCGCACCTCCGGTCACATGTGGGGCCCCGACGGCCAGGAGGCCGACACCCTCGCGGTCCTGCCGGACAGCAGCTACTCCGGCGTGTACCAGGCCGTCATCGACGACTGCCGCGCCAACGGCGCCTTCGACCCGGCCACCATGGGCTCGGTGCCCAACGTCGGCCTCATGGCGCAGAAGGCCGAGGAGTACGGCAGCCACGACAAGACCTTCGAGGTCCCGGCCGCGGGCACCGTCCGTCTCGTCGACACCGAGGGCAACGTCCTCCTGGAGCAGGAGGTCGCCGAGGGCGACATCTTCCGCGCCTGCCAGACCAAGGACCTGCCCATCCAGGACTGGGTCAAGCTCGCCGTCACCCGCGCCCGCGCCACCGGCGACCCGGCCGTGTTCTGGCTCGACGAGGGCCGCGCCCACGACGCCGTCCTCATCGAGAAGGTCCGCACCTACCTCGCCGACCACGACACCGAGGGCCTCCGGATCGAGATCATGTCGCCGGTCGAGGCGACCGCGTTCTCCCTGGAGCGCATCCGCCGCGGCGAGGACACCATCTCGGTCACCGGCAACGTGCTGCGCGACTACCTGACCGACCTGTTCCCGATCCTGGAGCTGGGCACCAGCGCCAAGATGCTCTCGGTGGTCCCGCTGATGAACGGCGGCGGCCTCTTCGAGACGGGCGCCGGCGGCTCCGCCCCCAAGCACGTCCAGCAGCTCGTCAAGGAGAACTACCTGCGCTGGGACAGCCTGGGCGAGTTCCTGGCGCTGGCGGTCAGCTTCGAGCACCTCGCGACGACCACGGGCAACGCGCGCGCCCAGATCCTCGCCGACACGCTCGACCGCGCCACCGGCACCTTCCTCAACGAGGACAAGTCGCCGAGCCGCAAGCTCGGCGGCATCGACAACCGCGGCAGCCACTTCTACCTGGCCCTGTACTGGGCGCAGGAGCTGGCCCGGCAGACCGAGGACGCGCAGCTCGCCGCCGCGTTCGCGGCGCTGGCCCAGACGCTGTCCGAGCAGGAGTCGACCATCGTCGACGAGCTCATCGCGGTGCAGGGCTCGCCGGTCGACATCGGCGGCTACTACCAGCCCGACCCGGCCAAGGCCTCCGCGGTCATGCGTCCCTCGAAGACGCTGAACCAGGCCCTCGCCACCCTGGCCTGACCAGCAACTCCCTTGCAGGGGAGTGCAGTTGAGCTCGCAGCCGCCCCGGCCGGACCTGTTCCGGCCGGGGCGGCCGTCTTGCGCCGTCAGACGTGCCGGGGCGGCCGGACCGTCAGCGCGGACAGCCGGGTGGTCCGGACGGAGTTCTCGTTGCCGTCGCCGACCAGGAGCGGGCGCAGCCGGCCATCGCCAGCCGCAGCCGGCCGTCGCCGGTCGCGGTGATCGCATGGTGCCTGCCGGGCCGGATGCGATGGCACCACGCCGTAGATCACCCTGCCGGACACGGGAGTTGCGTTCCCTCGTCGTGCGCGCGAACGCCGGACCGCCGGTCCCTCGCGGGCCCCCGCCCGGCCCCGGACCATCGAGGAGCGGGTGCGGATGAGGCCGTCGCGGCCGCGAAGCACATGTGAGCTGGGTCCCTCGCGGATCGGGAGGAGCCGTGGGCCACTTATCCTGAGCCACTCAGTCCATACCCGGCGTCCTGGCCGCACAACTTGTCCTTGGAGTCCGCCTTGAGGGTAAATCTCCGTTCCCGAGTCACCATGTGGCTCGGGCGCACCTACCTTGCCAGGATCCAGAAACGCGGTATCGGCCCCGGCACGATGGCCCTGCTCCCGGACGCGCTGCTCATGCCGCTGCGCCGGGACGGACTCGACCCCGTGGCCGAGCTGACCGCTCGGCAGGGCGAGGAGCCCGTCAGCAAGGTCCCGCTGCCGTTCGGCATGGACGCGTGGGTGGTCACCGGACACGAGGCCGTGAAGGCCGTGCTCGGCTCGGCCGACGGGTTCAGCAACGACTTCACCCATCTCGCGGGCAACGCGGGCGTCGTGGAGGAACAGCATCCCGGCGGGCTCGGGTTCAGCGATCCGCCGGTCCACACCCGGCTGCGCCGCATTCTGACGCCCGAGTTCACCATGCGCCGACTGCGCCGCCTCACCCCGCGCATCGACGCCCTGATCGAGGAGCGGCTCGACGCGATGGAGGCGGCTGACGGCACCGTCGACCTGGTCGAGGCCTTCGCCCTGCCCATCCCCTCGCTCACCATCTGCGAACTGCTCGGCGTGCCCTACGAGGACCGTCACGACTTCCAGCAGCTCGCCATGGAGCGCTTCGACCTGTTCGCCGGGGCCACCGCTCCGCTCGGCGCGATGTCCGCCTCGCTGTCCTACTTCCGGGACGTGGTCAAGAAGCAGCGCGAGAACCCGGGCGACGGCCTCCTCGGCATGATCGTCAAGGAGCACGGCGACCGGGTCGGCGACGACGAGCTGGCCGGGCTCGCCGACGGCGTGCTCACCGGCGGGTTCGAGACCACCGCCAGCATGCTGGCGCTCGGCTCCCTCGTTCTGCTCCAGGATCCGGCCGCCGCCGAGCGAATAGCCCACGACGAGCAGGCGGCCGCGACCTTCGTGGAGGAGGCGCTGCGCTACCTGACCGTCGTCCAGCTGGCCTTTCCCCGCTTCGCCCGCGAGGACGTCGAGGTCGCCGGGGTGCTCATACCCAAGGGCGACATGGTGCTGTGCTCGCTCAGCGGCGCCAACCGCGACGCCGCCTTCACCCCGGACAGCGCCGGTTTCGACGCGCAGCGCAAGGCGGGCGGCCATCTCGCCTTCGGCTACGGCATCCACCGCTGCATCGGCGCCGAACTCGCCCGCATGGAACTGCGCGCCGCCTTTCCCGCCCTCGTCCGCCGCTTCCCGCAGATGCGCCTCGCCGTACCGGCGGACGAACTCGCCTTCCGCAAGCTGTCGATCGTGTACGGGGTGGAGTCGCTGCCGGTACGGCTGCGCGGCTGAGACACCCGCCCGGGCCGGAGCCCGGGCGAGGCGCCCCGTCAGCCCACCGTGAGCGCGGTGTCGTCGATGACGAACGACGTCTGGAGCTTGGACCCCTCGGTGGCGGTGAACCGGAGGGTCACCGTCTGCCCCGCGTAGCCGCTCAGGTCGACCGTGCGTTGCGCATAGCCGCTCGCCGCGTTCAGGTTGGAGTACGTGGTCGGCGTGGCCAGGACCGCGCCGCCGGCGTCGACCACCTGGACCTTGAGGGTGTCGTACGCCGTGCTCGACGTCTCGGCCGTGTCGATGTGGAGCTGGAAGACGAGCGAGGCCGTACAGCCCGCCGGGATCGTCACCGTCTGGGCCAGGGTGTCGGTGTGCGCGGTGCCCTTGCCGCCGAGCCACGCCTTGTACGCGCCGGTGCGGGCGGGCTCGCCGGCACTGGTGTTGATGATGCCGCTGGTGGCCGTCCAGCCCGAACTCCCGGATTCGAAGCCGGGGTTGGCGAGCAGCTGGGCGCTGGTGCAGCCGGTGGGGTCGCCGCCGGTGCCGCCGGGCGCGCCCGACAGCCACTCGGTGGCGTTGAGGGCGAGCGCGGCGTCGGTGCCGGCCGGGTCGTTCCAGCCGTCGTAGAGGGTGTTGCCCGACTGGCCGGTGCCGTCGTCGATGGGCGAGCTGTCGCCCCAGAACGCGACGCGGCCGCTGCCGAAGGTGCTGGTGGCGAAGAAGGCGCCGGTGGTGCCGGACGAACCGGTGCGGTAGACCAGGCCCTTGGCGGCCGGGTTGTCGGCGGGCTTGAGCGTCACGGTGGTGCCGTTGCGGATGATGCTGCCGGTCACCTTCCCGAACGAGCCGTTCAGGACGGGGTCGGCCGCATCGCCGATGGCCCGCGGATCGTCGGTGCCTATGTTGAGCGCGTCCACCGAGAAGCCGAACGGATCGGTGCTGTCCACTCCGTTGTTGGACATCAGGTCGTTGATGACCTTCACCGCGTCCGCGCCGTCGTTGTTGCGGTCGGATCCGGTGTGGTCGGAGATGAGGAACAGGCCACCGCCGTTCTTCACGAACTGCATCACGGCGGTCTTCTCGGCCGCGCTGAGCAGCACGTTCGGCTCGGGCAGCACGAACGTGTCGAAGTTCTTCAGATCCGTCGCCGAGGAGGTGCCATACGTGATCGAACTGCCCGAAGGCAGCGTCTTCAGGGCGTAGTTGCCGGTCTTCTGGAGCGCCACGCCCCACGAGGAGAGGGCGCCGGTCCAGTCCTTCTCGGTCGCGGGGGAGGGGTTCTGGCCGAGCGGGTCCGGCTGGCTGGTGCCGATGATCCAGTCGGCGTTGCCCGCGGTCTCCGCCTTGGAGTTGTCGAACAGCACCCGGTGCGGGCCGGTGGTGGCGGCCGCGGCGATGGGCGGGGTCGCGGCCTGGGCGGCGGCGCCACCGGCGGCGACCAGCGTGCACAGCGCGGTCAGCACACCGGCGGTCCGGCGGCGCGAGGGAGCGGAACTTCTGGCTCCGAGCATCCTGCGTACCTCCATGAGGGGTGGGGGCAAGGTGGTGGGGACACCAAGTCTGCGCGCGTAGAACACCGTTGTACGGACGCCCGTGCGGCGCGCGGTTGAACCGTACATGGCAGAAAGGGGGTGGCGGCAGGGCTTGGGGGTCGCGAACCGCGGGGGCGCGGGACGCTCGGCACCGCCGTGACCGGCCGGCCGTGCGTCCCGCGCGCCTCAGGGGCCCTCACTTCTTCAGGACGGCCGCCATCACGGACTTGGCGATCGGCGCGCCGAGCTTGCCGCCGGCGATGTCGGCACGCTCGATGTCCATGTCCGAGGGGTCGACGAACACGGCCACCGCCACCGGCGAGGAGCCGTCGCTCTGCTTGGCGTACGACACGAACCAGGCGTACGGGCGCTGTTCGCGGACGTCGGCGCCGTGCTGGGCGGTACCGGTCTTGCCGCCGACGGTGACGCCCTCCATCCGCACCTTCTTCGCGGTGCCCTCGCTCGCCGTGTACTCCATCATCTCCTGCACCTTCTTCGCGGTGCTCTCGGAGACGGCCTGGTGGAGCACCTCGGGCCGGGCCTTCTCCAGGGAGGTGAGGTCGGGGCCGCGCAACTCGTCCACCATGTACGGCTTCATGACCTTGCCGTCGTTGGCGATGCCCGCGGTCACCATGGCCATCTGGAGGGGGGTGCTGGTGAGGCTGCCCTGGCCCATGCCGGTCAGCGCCGTCTGCGGCTTGTCCAGCTTGTCGGGGTAGCCGCTCCTGGCCGTGCGGACCGGAGTGAACTGCTCCTGGTTGAAGCCGAACTTCTCCGCCGTCTCGCGCATCCTGTCGTTGCCGGTCTTCAGCGCGGTGTCGAGGAACACGTTGTTGCAGGACCACTGCATGCCGGTCTTCAACGAGACCTTGTCGCACAGCGCGTTGTCGACGTCGTTGCCGACCTTGGTGGTGCTGAGCGGCAAGGTGTAGGGGGCGGGAGCGGACGGCATCGGGGCGTTGATGTCCGTGACCACACCGTGGTCGAGGGCCGCCGCCGCGGTGAGGATCTTGAAGGTCGATCCCGGCGGGTACGCCTCGCGGATCGCCCGGTTGGCGAGCGGCTTGTCGGGATCGGAGTCGAGTTTGTGGAACTCCGCGCCCTCCTTCTTCGAGATCCCGGAGAAGACGGAGGGATCGTAGGAGGGCGTGCTCGCCATGGCGAGGATCCTGCCCGAACGCGGGTCGAGGGCGACCACGGCGCCCTTGGCCCCGAGATCCGTCAGGCCCTTGTACGCGGCCTTCTGTGCGGCCGGGTCGATGGTGGTGATCACATCGCCACCTCGTGAACTCTCCCCGGTGAGAAGGGACTTGGCGCGGTCGAGGAACAGCCGGTCGTCCTTGCCGTTCATCACCTTCGCGTGCACGCCCTCCAGGAAGGTCGCGCCCTGTGCCTGGGAGAGATAACCGGTGACCGGCGCGTACATGGGGCCGTCCCGATAGGTCCGCTTGTACCTGAAGTCCGAGCCGGGCGTCGCCACCGAACCCGTGATCGGCTCTCCGCCGACCACGATGTCCCCACGCGGCTTCGAGAAAGCCTCGATCGTCACCCGGCGGTTGTGCTTGTCGTTGGCCAGACTGTCGCCCTTCACGAACTGCACCCAGGTCGCCCGCACCAGCAGGGCGAGCACCATCACTCCGCAGAAGGCGGCTATGTGCCGCAGCGGCTTGTTCATCACGCTCCCAGAGACCGACCGAATGGGGTTGAACCGGACAGATGGTGATCAGCAGAACAGGTCCGGCCCCTCGGTGTCCAAGTGCGTTCGGGACCTCGGCCCCATAGCGAACCGGCTATCGGTGCAGGTCACGGGCGCCGAGTCGGGTCGTCGTGGGCGAGCGGGCTGTTACGGAAGGGTCATAAACCGGGCATCGCGCGCACTCGCCCTCTAAGCTGGGCAGCCATGTTCGCACCCCAGGGCCCCACCTTCCGTGAACTCGCCGTCCAGGCGCTGTCGTCCGTCGAGCACGGATACGACCTCCTGGCCCCGAAGTTCGACCACACCCCGTTCCGCACGCCCGAGAGGGTGCTGGCGTCCGTGGCGGGCGTACTCGACGGCCTCGGCCCGTTCGGCCGGGGCCTCGACCTGTGCTGCGGCACCGGAGCGGGCATCGATGTCCTCGACGCGGTGTGCCGGGAGCCGGTCACCGGCGTCGACATCAGCGCGGGAATGCTGGCGGTCGCCGCCCGCGCCCATCCGCGGGCCCGGCTGGTACGGGCCGACGCGCGGGCGCTGCCGCTGCGTGCCGCCTTCGACCTCGCCGTCAGCTTCGGGGCGTTCGGCCACTTCCTGCCCAAGGAGCGGCCCGACCTCTTCGCCCAGGTCTACGGAGCCCTGCGTCCGGGCGGCCGGTTCGCGTTCCCCGTGGGGGCGCCGGCCCGGCCCGGCAGCCGCGGCCACCTCGCCCTGCTGGGGTTCGACACCGCGATGCGGGTCCGCAACGCGGTGTGGCGGCCCCCGTTCGTCATGTACTACCGCGGCTTCGGCCTCGCGGACGTACGCCGGGAGCTCGCCGAGGCGGGCTTCTCCGTCGAGCTGTACGCCCTGGAGGAGTTCGGCCGGCGCCCGGACGGCAGTCCGCGCGCCCGTCTCGTCGTGGGCACGAAGGGGAAGTAGGGAGAGCGCGGCAAGGGGTCCCGCCCGGTGCGGACGGGACCCGTGGTCGTGCACTCGCGGAGCCGGGGGGAGGGACCAGGCCCTCGCAGGCTCAGCCGCGCTCGGCCTCAACTACCGTCAGGTGCAGGTGAGTTGTGGAGCCGCCCAGTCGGCGTGGTCGTAGTCGACGCCGTCGCCGAAATCGGTCACGACCAGCTTCAGCTCACTTGCGCCGCTCACGTCGGCATTCACCGCCTTGGCCGCGTCGGCGCCGGTGACCTTGCCGCTGTCGGCGGCGAGTGCCCCGTCCCGGTACACCTGGAAGACGACGGAGCCCTTGGCGCCCACTTCGTCGTCCACGCCCACGTTCGCCTTGAACGCGGTGCAGGAGCCGCCCAGGTAGTACGTCACCACGGACGCCGCGTGGGTGCCGAGGCCCTTGGTGTAGGCGGTGCCGTTCAGGGTGAGGGGTGAGCCGTCGCCGGCGGCCTGCTCACCGTTGGCGCGGTCGCGCTCGACGGGGCCCCAGCCGTTGGCGGCCGAGGTCCACGCCAGATCGCTGAGCGCGTGGGTGCCCGCCGACGGGCCGCGCCCGCAGGCCAGTTGGGGGTTGGCCCAGTCGGCGTGGTCGTAGGTGATACCGTCCCCGCCGTCGCTCACCACCAGGCGCAGCTTGCCACCGCCGCGCAGGTCCGCCGACAGACGGCGGGGCGGGTCGCTCGCGGTGCGCAGCCCGCTGTCGGCGACGAGCGTGTCGTCCCGGTAGATCCTGAACACCACCGAGCCGCCCGCCGTCGACTCGTCGTCCACCCCCACGTCGACGGTGAGCGACTGGCATCCGCCGCCCAGGTAGTACGTGATGTCCGAGGCGGCGTGGGTGCCGAGGCCCTTGGTGTAGGTGGTGCCGTTGAGGGTCAGGGTACGACCGTCGCCCGCGGCTTGTTCGCCGTTGCTGCGGTCGCGCTCGACCGGGCCCCAGCCGTTCACGGCCGACGTCCACGGCAGGTCGCTGAGCTGGTCGAGCCCGGTCGGCGGCGGCACCGGGGTGCCCGGCGTCACCCGGTACATCACCGTTCCGTGGGCCGGGACCGAGGCGCTGATGGCGCCCGTGGTGCTGCTCGTCGCCCGGGACCAGAGGTCCTTGAGCGCGTACGAGGAGGCGCCGCCGATGCCGAGCGCGTCGACGGTCGTGGCGATGGTCCGGGTGGAGGTGGTCTCGTTGGTGAGGGTCACCGAACGGCCGCCGTCCGCAAGGGGTTTGGACATCACGACCAGACCGCCCGAGGAGGAGACCACCGTGCCCTGCCTGCCCAGCGGATCCTGGTCGACGGCGATGACGTCGGTGTTCTTCAGGATCGCGAGGGTGGCCGCGCTCGGGGCCCGCAGATCGCTCCCGATGAGCAGCGGGGCCGCCATCTGCGACCACAGGCTGAAGTGGGTGCGGTACTCGGTGTCCGTCATGCCGCCGTTGCCGACCTCCAGCATGTCCGGGTCGTTCCAGCCGCCGGGGCCCGCGTAGGGAGCGAGCGGCTGGTTCTGGTGCGCGATGTTGATCATGCTGGACCAGGAGTCGCCGATGTCACCCGTGGTGCGCCAGGAGTTGCCGGTGCCGGACGCCCAGGTCCAGGGCTGGTTGGAGCCCCACTCGCAGATGCTGTAGAGGATGGGCCGGCCGGTCGCCTTGAGCGCGTCGCCCATCGCCCGATAACGCTGCTTGGCGTCGACACCGTTGTTGTTGCAGTTGTCGTACTTGAGGTAGTCGACGCCCCAGGACGCCCACAGGTTGGCGTCCTGCTGCTCGTGGCCGAGGCCGCCGGGGAAGCCCTGGGTGTCGCAGGTCTTGGTTCCGGCGCTGGAGTAGAGCCCGAATTTGAGGCCCTTGGCGTGCACATAGTCCGCGACAGCCTTGATGCCGTGCGGGAAGCGCACCGGGTCGGGGACGAGGTTGCCCGAGGCGTCGCGGTTCGGCAGCGCCCAGCAGTCGTCGATGTTGACGTAGGTGTAACCGACGTCCTTGAGGCCCCGGCTGATGAACGCGTCCGCGATGCCCTCGACCATGGCCTCGTTGAATTCGGCCCGGCAGTGCGTGGAGTTCCAGTTGTTGAACCCCATCTGCGGGGTGCGCGCCAGACCGTTGTCCACGGCCGCGGCCACGGGCGCCGACGCGACCTCCACGGCGACCGTCACCCCGCCCGCGAGGAGAGCGAGCGTGGTCAGGGTTGCGGTCAGATGCTGTCTGAAGTTGTGCGGTTCGGCGATCAAGTGCGGCTCCAGTGGGGGTCATTGGCGCACAAGTGAACGGTGTCGAACGAAAGCAACCACATCTCAGCGGTCGAGCCAGGGCATGTCAAGAGAACGGGAGGGCGGGCCGGGAAAGCGGGCCGGTTCGCGGGGCCCGGATCAGCGTGCCGCCCGCTCCTCCACCGCGGAGCGCCAGCCGGCCCGCTCCGCGGGCGTCTTTGACGCGGCGGCCGGTGCGCGATGGCCGCCCAGGGCGAAGAAGTCGGCCAGCGGGAGGGTCGCCGCGCCCACGGTGACCGCGTCCGGGCCGAGCCGGCCGAGCTCGATGGTGACGCGCTCGGCCGGATGGCGCAGGGCGTAGGCAGTGGCGTGCCCGCGCACCGACTCCAGGATGTACGGGCCGAGTTGGAGCCCCGCCCAGCCACCGATGAGGATGCGCTCGGGGTTGTACAGGTTGATCAGGTCGGAGAGGCCCGCGCCCAGGTACTCGGCGGTCTCCTCCAGGACCGCGAGCGCCACCGGGCTCGCTGCCGCGCCCTTCTTCGCGGGGTGGGCGGCCGCGAGCAGCGCCGTCACGGCCGTCTCCTCGCTCGCCCCTGACGGGAGTTGGGCGCCCGCCTCGCGCCAGCGCTCGATCAGCGCCTCGGCGCCCGCGTACGCCTCCAGGCAGCCGAGCGCGCCGCACCGGCAGCGCCGGCCGCGTACGTGCACGGTGGTGTGGCCCCACTCGGCGGCGCTGCTGTGGGCGCCCCCGTAGATCGCCCCGCCGGAGACGATGCAGGCGCCGACGCCCGAGCCGAACAGGACGATCACCGCGTCGGAGGCCCCCCGGCCCCCGCCGAACCACATCTCGGCCTGGCCGAGCGTCTTGGCGCCGTTCTCGATGAAATACCGCGTGCCGGACGGCAGTTGGAGGCTCTCGCGCAGCAGCGACTCCAGGGGTACCGCGTCCCAGCCGATGGTCTGGCCGTGCACCACGGCCCCGTCGGGGGAGCTGCGGTCGACGATGCCGGGCACACCCACCCCCACGCCGAGCAGCCGCGCCGGATCGAGGCCGCTCTCGTGCAGGACGGCGGTGACGCCCGCGCGGATGTGGCCCACGATGTGATCGACGTCGTAGCCGCCCGCGTCCAACGACAGCTCCACACGGGCGAGTTCACGCAGGACGAGGTCGAACAGCTCGACCCTGACGCGGGTCTCGCCGACGTCCACGCCGATGAGATGGCCGCTGTCGGGGGCCACCCTGAGCAGGGTGCGCGGCCTGCCGCCGTCGGAGTCCACCAGCCCGGCGTCCTCCAGGAGGCCGTCGGCGGCGAGCTCGGCGACGACGTTGCTGATGGATCCCGAGCTCAGCCCGGTCGCGGGGCCGAGCGCCTGACGGCTCATGGGGCCGTCGAAGTACAACCGCCGCAGCACCACGCTGCGGTTGTCCCGGCGCAGATCGCGGACGGTCCTTCTGTTCGGTGTGGCCATGTGGCTCCCTCCCTGCGTGCAACATACCGGTGCGAGAGCCTGTGCCGCGCCCTCGTGGCGCGCTTAACTCATGCCCTAAATTAAGCCATGAGATCGATCGGAGGGGTATCCGGCCGCGGAAAGGCCGGGGGCCTCAAGGGCACGCCGAGCGGCTAGGCCAGGTACGCGACGAGCCGTTCGAGGAAGGCCTGCTGCCCCTCGACGAGCAGGGGAGCGGCCGCCTGGGGAGTCAGCCAGGCGAAGCGGTCCATCTCCGGGAACTCGCGCATCGTGCCCGACCCGCGAGGCCACTCCATGGTGAACGTGCCCGGCACCGCCCCGGCCGGATCGAGGTCCGCCTCGATCGCCCACACCGTCACGGTCTTGCCGCCGCGCTGCACGATCTCGCCCAGCGGCACCAGCGCGCCCTCCGGCGCCGGCAGGCCCGACTCCTCCTCGAACTCCCGCCGGGCGGCCGCCTCGGCCCGCTCCTCGGGGCCGTACTCGCCCTTGGGAACCGACCAGGCGCCGGCCTCGCGCCGGGCGAAGAACGGCCCGCCCATGTGGCCCACCAACACCTCGATGCCGTCGCCCGCCCTGCGGTACAGCAGGAGCCCCGCGCTGCGCTTTCCCGTCATGCCGCCAGTCTGAGGGTCCGGCGGGCGCGGCGCCATGAGGCGGCGGTACTGCTGGGGTTTCAGTTGATATGTATGGGTACCGGATGCCGAGGAGGTGGTGCGCATGACGGATTCAGGACGCGACGAGACGGTCGAGGAACGCGCCGACCGCAAATGGAACGACCTGCTCCAGGAACTGAGAGTGGCTCAGACCGGTGTGCAGATCCTGTTCGGGTTTCTGCTCGCGGTCGTCTTCCAGCAGCGGTTCACCAGCCTGGGCGACACCGACCGGACCATCTATGTGGTGACGGTGGTGCTCGGCGCCGCGACCACCGGGGCGCTGATCGGACCCGTCTCCTTCCACCGGATGCTGGCCGGGCAGCGGCTGAAGCCGCAGACCGTCGCCTGGGCCTCGCGGCTCACCGTCGTCGGCCTGGTGCTGCTGCTGTGTACGGTGGCGAGCTCGCTGATGCTCATCCTGCGCGTCGCGCTGCACAGCGCGCTCGCGCCGTGGCTGGTGGCCGGCGTGGTCACGTGGTTCGTCGGCTGCTGGTTCGTGCTGCCGCTCGTCGCCCGCCGACTGCACCGCGACGACCGGTCGGCCTGAGAGCTCCGCTAGCTGTCTGACTGCTCGGAGCGCTTGGCCCACACGGCGAGCGTGAAGGAGTGGCCGGCCGGGTCGGCGTAGACGCGTTCGTCGCGGGGGCCGTTGTTGTTCTTGGTGTCCACGGGCATCGCCCCCAGGGTGATGGCCTCCCGCTCGGCGGCGTCCATGTCGCCGTAGGCCACGACGATCCTGAGGTGCGCCTGCTGGGAGTCGTCGGGACGCGGCCAGCTCGGCGGCGCGTATCCGTGGTCGCGGCGGATCGCCATGTGGACACCGTCCGTGCCGACGATCTCGACGAAGTCGGGGTCACCGGCGGTGCGGATCTCGCCACCGAGCAACTTGGCGTAGAACTCGGCGAGTTCGATGGGTTCGGCACAGTCCAGAACGAGGATGCTGGTCTTGGATACGCTCATACGGACCGAGTGCCCGCAGGCGCGTGCGCCTAACGCGTGTCCCTACACACCGTGTCCGGGCGAGCGCGGATCGCTGCCACGGCCGGGGGCTCACGCCGGTACGCGGGCGCCGCGCACGACGGAGGCGCCGGTCGCGTAGTGGACGTACTCGCGCACCAGCCGGAACCCGGCCGTCCAGGCGAGCAGCCGGCTCGCCCGGTCGTGGCGCGAGCAGGTCCAGCAGGCGGTGCGGCCGCGCGCGGCGACATCCCGCCCCAGAGCCAGTACGCAGTTCACGGCGAGGCGCTGGTGGCTTCGGCCCGGGGCGGCGACCACCGCGATCTCCTCATGTGCGCCACCCCGGAAGTAGGTGCAGGCAATGGCCAGAAGACGCCCCTGCCGGAAGGCCCCCCAGGCGTGACCGGACCGGCACAGGCCCGACGGGCCGCCCCAACTCGCATGGATCCAGGCCGAGTCGGCCGGGAGCCCGACCAGTGAGGGCGCGTCGGACGAGGTGAGCGGACGGATCGTCACACCCCGTGGCGGACCCGGCGCCGCGGCGGGCTGCTGCTGTAGGTACACCATGCTTTCCGTCGGCACGACCTGGTCGAAGGAGACGTCGAGGACCGCCAGGAAGGAGGCGGGCGCCTCGACGCGCCGGTGCGCGAACGGGGCGAGGTCCGCGGGGCCGAGCACATCCGGGTCGCCGCGCAACAGGACATGGCGGGCGCAGTCCAGGGCCAGCGTGCGCGGGTGCGCGGCGCGGTCGGCCAGGGCGCGGCCGTTTCCGGTGGACAGCACGTGTTCGGCCAGGGTCGCGGGGCCCGGCTCGCAATCGCCCAACAGGTGCGGGTGCGCGGCTAGTTGCTGCGGGGAGAGTTCGATCACGTCGGGCTCCGTTCCGGCGGCGGGCTGTCGGACCTCTCCCCCGGGAGGGAGCGGGGCGGCACTCTTCGAGGCGCTGCGCAGTGCGGTGAACAGTGCGTACCCCGTGCGCCGCCGGGTAAGGGTGCGACGGTACGGATTCGGCCTGTGGCCGGAGTCGTGAGCCGTGCCTACTGGGGCCGCTGGGACACCCGTGACGAAGGGCGGCGGCCGAGGAGTTCGGCGAGGCCGCGCCGGGTCGCGGCGAGCACCACCCGGTCCTCGGGCCGCAGAACGTACCCGGGCGGCACCTGCCACACTAGATCGCCCGGGGTGCCGGAGCGGTCGCGGCGGGTGGCGCCCAGATCGGGCACTCGGTCGGCCGGCGAGGACGTGTCGAGCGCCAGGACCCGCCAGGCGCCCTCCCGGAACGCCTCCTCGACGGTGCGGCCCTCCAGCTGCGGATGGCCGCCCACATCGACCGCAGCGAAGAGCAGCACCTTGCGCTCCACCGGTATGGCGCCCAGGATCTGACGACCCATCATGGCGCTGGCGAAGGCGGGCGCAGCCAAGTGCGAGACGCTGCGGCTGCGGGTCAGGGCCTGGGGGTGGGCGGCGCGCAGGGTGCGGTGGACGGCGGTCGCGAAGTCGTCGTCGTACAGGCGCATCACCACCCGCAGGTCCGGCTTGA
Source organism: Streptomyces sp. ASQP_92 (assembly GCF_025399895.1). Lineage (GTDB taxonomy): Bacteria > Actinomycetota > Actinomycetes > Streptomycetales > Streptomycetaceae > Streptomyces. The sequence goes on from NZ_JAODUA010000002.1 coordinate 270,501, forward strand.
CCGAGCGGGCGTACAGGGCCGCTTCGAGGTTGGTGGTGTCCGAACTGGTCAGCGCGAGCAGGGCGTGCGCCCGGTGGATGCGGGCCGATTCGAGGAGGCCCTCCTGGGTGACGTCGCCGATGACCGTGGGCACCCTCAGGCGCCGCGCGAGCGCTATGCCCCGGGCCTCCGGGTCGGCCTCCACGCACACCACGGGGATGTCGAGTTCGCGCAGCCGCACCAGGACGCGGGCGCCGATCTTGCCCATGCCGAGCAGCACCACGTGCCCGGAGAGCCCGCGCGGGGGCCGGGGCAGCGCGGAGGCGTTGCGGAAGGTCCCGAGCCCCTCCAGGACGGCTGCGATGAGGACCGGGAGCAGCAGCAACCCGGTGAGCCCGGACAGGAGTTGAAGGATCTGCCGTTCCACGGGCTGGCCGATGGCGGGATCGTCGATGGCGAAGATGTCGAGCAGGGTCAGATACGCGGCGTGCAGCGGGTCGTCGCCGGTGGTGAGCCAGGTCGCGACGGCGAGCGCGAACACCGAGGCGACGATCCCCGCGAGCGACCAGCGAAGGCGCCGCGAGAAGAGCCGGCCGAGGGGCGCGCCCAGGTCGGCGAGGCGGCCGGGGGCCTGGGCCGGACCGGTGTAGGTGACGGTCTCCAGGACGACCCGGCCGCGATGGCCGCCCTCGTCCATCGAGCGCTCGTCGGGCAGCAGCCGGGGGCCTTCCGAGCCACTGCGGTCCGAACCCTCGGAGCCCGCCGGGTCGTTGGTGGTCGACGAGAGCAGGGCGAGGGTGCACAGCCCCGGGTCGGTGACCTCGCCGGGGCGCGGTGGCGGACGCTGCCCGGCCCGCAGCAGCACCCCGTCGGCGTGGACCACCTTGCTGGTGCCCGCGAGCGCCGTGGCGGCGAGGGCGGGGGCCGCGGTGTCGGCGTCGGACAGAACGGTGGTGGAGGTCTCGGACGCCGTGGGGCCCGGCCCGTCCGGGGCGGCGAGGGCCGCGGCCTGATCGAGCAACTCCTGGAGGTACTGGCCGAGTTTGCGGTTGTAGAGGCGGATCACGAGCCGGACGCGCGGGTTGAGGCGCCGGGCGATGAGGGCGGCCCGGATGTTGGTCTCGTCGTCGCGGTGGACCAGCGCGAGGGCCGCGGCCCGCTCGATGCCGGCCTGCGTCAGCGCCTCGTCGCTGGGCTCCACCGCCTCGATGAGCCCGCCCGTGCCGACGCCCTCGGGGCCGGGGGCGGGGGAGCGGAGCATCACGGAGGACATGCGGTCGAAGAGCGCCGAGGCCCTGGTGCGGCCGCTCGCCGGCAGGCGGGCCGACCGCGCTCCGCTGTCCGGCGGCACGACGAGGACGACGTGTTCGCCGTACACCTCGCGCAGTTCGCCCGCGAGCCGGTGGGCCAGCGCGCCGTCGCCGCTGACGATCATGTGTCCGACGGGCGGGCCCGGCCATGGCTGGGACGGGAGCGGCTGGTGAGGAAGTGAAGGCACACCCCAGACCTTGCCTCATCGCAGGGCGCCGCGTCGACGGAGGACGTCAGGGGCGGGCCTCCAGCCAGGGCAGTTCCCCGGCCGGGTAGCGGTGCGCGCGGAACACCGCGTTCGGCTCGGCCGGGAAGAGCTCGCGCACCTCGGACTCCTCGTAGCCGCCGAACTGCGGCACCACGAACTCCCAGCACAGATAGCCCTGTTGGGTCACCTCGAAGAGGCGGCCCGCCGGGGAGTCGGTGATCAGCGTGTTGCCGTTGGGCAGCCGCTGCGCCGAACCCATGAACGGGGCGAAGAACGACTCCCGGGCCGGATCGTGGTACTCCCACACCACCGTGCCGCCGGCGCGCTCGATCTCGACGACGCGCGAGTACGGGACGTCGTGGCCCGGCCGGAAGACGCCGTTGTCGAAGACGAGGAGGTTGCCGTTGGCCAGCTCGGTGGGGTGGTGCTGCTGGGAGACCGTGCCGGGGCGGGTGCGCCACAGGATCTCGCCGGTGTCCCGGCTGATGACGACCACCGCGGACACACTGCGCAGACTGACCAGCACGTTGCCGTCGGCGAGCGGCGTCACGCTGTTGATGAGCGGCCAGTGCTCGCGTGCGTAGTCGGGATGGAGCGCGTACTCGGCGCGGTCGAGGTGGTCGGCGGCGCGCCAGGACCACAGCTCGGTGCCGTCGGGCGCCACCTCCTTGATGGTGTCGGCCCACACCGTCCCTCCGGCCGCCTCCGAACCGGCGACCCCGCCGAGTACCCCGGCGGCCTCGGCGCCGCGCAGCGGTTCGAGTCCGGTGTAGAGGACGCGGCCGTCGTCGAGGTGGTGGGCGTCGTGGTGCTGGAGCGGATCGAGGTGCTCCCGCACCACCGTGCCGTCCGGCGCGGCCTCCAGCATCACGCCGCCCCGGTACTTGTGCCACATCGGGAACAGCGCCTCCTGGCCGGGCAGTACGCCGTTGTAGGCGAGGTTCCCGTTGCCGAGGATCCGGGCGTGCCGCCCGGGCCGGTAGGGGAGGTGCCAGGTGTGGACCGTCTCGCCCCGCAGGTCCACGAGATACACCTCGCCGCCGCCGGTCAGCGGGGCGTAGAGGGTGAATCCCGGGCAGGCCGCTTCCGGGTCGAGCGCGATGAGGCCGGTGCCGCGCCGGCGGCGCTGGTTCTGGTCGACGACGGTCGGACGAACGGTCACGACGACACTCCTTCAAAGTTTCTTTGATGTGCTCAAACAGCTTCGAAGGTAGAGGGGTTGTATGTCGGCCGTATGACGGGAGTGCGAAACCGTTCCGTGCGGTGCGTAAGGTGATCCTCAGGGAGGGCGGTGCGGATGAACGACACAGGTGGGACGGGTGCGGGACCGGCGCTGGGCGGCGCGGTCCGCCGTCGGCGCCGGGCGCTCGACCTCACGCTCGCGACGGTCGCCGAACGCAGCGGCCTGTCCGTGCCGTTCCTCAGCCAGATCGAGAACGACCGGGCCCGCCCCAGCATGCGCTCCCTCCAGCGCATCGCGGACGCACTCGGCACGACGGCCGTCGAACTGCTCGCGGCCGCCGACGCGCGGGACCGCGCGGTCGATGTCGTACGCGCCGACGACGACGCGGGCCTTGCACCCGACGCGGGGGTGCGCCCACTCGTGCGGGGCCGCCATCAGATGCACGCCCTGGAGTTCACGGGTGAGCGGGCGGCGGACCGCGAATTCCTGCACCACAACGACGAGTTGATGTACGTCGCGGACGGTGCGGCCGAGGTCGAGGCGGAAGGCCGGGGCTACGCCCTGTCCCGGGGCGACACCCTCTACCTCACCGGCGGGGTGCGCCACCGCTGGCGCGCGACGCTGCCCGGCACCCGGGTCCTCGTCGTCGCCGTCTCCGACCACATCGAGGGAATCTGAGGCCCGGCCTCCCTCAACTACCGTTCTCCGCCAGGCTGTTGTAACGCAGCAGATACTCCGCGAACCGGTCCAGATCCTCCGGCGCCCAGTCGGCGAGCCGTTCGTGGAAGGCCTGGCGGCGCAGTTCGGCGGCCTCCGCGAGCTTCGCGGTGCCGGCCGGGGTCAGCCGGAGCACCTGGATGCGGTGGTCGTCCGGGTCACTGATCCGCTCGACGAAGCCGAGCTTCTCCAGGCCCGCGATCTGACGGCTGATGGTCGACTTGTCGAGCATGTAGTAGGCGGCCAGATCGGTCGCCCGGCAGCCCTGCTGGTCCTCCAGGTGGGAGAGCAGAGTGAACGAGACGAGCGAGAGCTCCGGGTGCATCCGGGCGGCGGCGGCCCGGGCGCGCCGGGCGAAGGCGGTCAGCTCACGCTGAATGGTGACGACCGACCGGTCTCGGCTGAGCACGACTGATCCCCTTTCGTCTCGCGATGGATCAGTTGTAGAATACAACGTTGTGTCGGGTGCCGAAGGCACCACGCCGTGCGCTCGGCCGGGGGCTCGGCGTGGGGCTCGGCGTGGGGCTCGGTTCACTCTTCGGCCGGCTCCTCGCCCAGGGCGTCGAGGGCCTCGGTCAGCCAGCCGATCCAGAACGACTCCAGCTCGATTCCGCCGCGCAGCACGAGATGCCGCAGCCGGTCCTGCTCGCCGTCCCGGCCCGGCGGGAAGTCCTTCGACTCGATCCCGCTGTACGTCGCCAACTGGGCGCGGTGCAGGGCGAGATGACGCTCCAGCTCGGCCCGCAGGCCCCCCGTGCCGATCACCGCCGCCGCCCGCATCCGCACCAGCAGGGGATCCCGCATCGGCTTGGGGTCCTGCCCGGCCGCCGCCCACTGGGCGAGCTCCGCACGGCCCGCGGGCAGGACCTCGTACTGCTTCTTCTGCCCGCGGGCCGGGGCGGCGCCCGGCAGCGCGCGAATGAACCCCTGCTGCTCCAGCTTTCCCAGCTCGCGATAGATCTGCTGGTGCGTGGCCGACCAGAAGTAGCCGATCGACCTGTCGAAGCGGCGGGTCAGCTCAAGCCCCGAGGAGGGCTTTTCCAGCAGGGCGGTCAGGATCGCGTGCGGCAGGGACATGACCGCATCCTAGGTTCGGACCGGCTCAGAGTGCCGCGGCGAGGCGAGTGCCCTGGTCGATGGCGCGCTTGGCGTCCAGTTCGGCGGCCACGTCGGCGCCGCCGATCAGGTGCACCGTCGCACCGGCCGCGCTCAGCTCCTCGTACAGACCGCGCCGCGACTCCTGGCCCGCGCACAGCACGACCGTGTCGACGGGCAGCACGGAGGAGACGCCGTCCACGGTGATGTGCAGGCCCTCGTCGTCGATCCGGTCGTAGCGCACGCCCGGGACCATGGTGACGCCGCGGTGCTTGAGCTCGGTGCGGTGGATCCAGCCCGTGGTCTTGCCGAGGCCCGCGCCGACCTTCGTCGTCTTGCGCTGGAGCAGGTGCACCTGGCGCGGCGGCTTGGGCCGCTCGGCCTCGCGCAGACCGCCGCGCTCGCCGTAGGTGGTGTCCACGCCCCACTGCCGGAAGTACGTCTCGGGATCCAGGCTCGCCGCGTCGCCCCCGTCGGTGAGGAACTCGGCGACGTCGAAGCCGATACCACCGGCGCCGACCACCGCGACCCGCTCGCCGACCGGCGCACCGTCGCGCAGCACATCGAGGTAGCTGACCACGCTCGGGTGGTCCGAGCCGGGGATCTCGGGGGTGCGCGGGGTGACGCCGGTCGCGATCACGATCTCGTCGTACCCGCCGTCAGTCAGACCGGCGGCCGTCACCTCGGTGTTCAACCGGACGTCCACACCCAGGAGTTCGAGCTGGGTGCGGTAGTAGCGCAGCGTCTCGTCGAACTCCTCCTTGCCCGGCACCCGCTTGGCGATGTTGAGCTGGCCGCCGATGCGGTCGGCCGCGTCGAACAGGGTGACGGCGTGGCCGCGCCCGGCCGCCGACACGGCGAAGGCGAGCCCGGCCGGGCCCGCGCCGACCACGGCGAGGCGCTTGCGCAGCTGGGTGGGGGACAGGACCAGCTCGGTCTCGTGACAGGCGCGCGGGTTCACCAGGCAGGACGTGATCCTGCCGCTGAACGTGTGGTCCAGACAGGCCTGGTTGCAGCCGATGCAGGTGTTGATGGTCTCGGCGCGGCCCGCGCGCGCCTTCGCGACGAACTCCGGGTCGGCGAGGAAGGGCCGCGCCATCGACACCATGTCCGCCCGGCCCTCGGCGAGCAACCGCTCCGCCACTTCCGGGGTGTTGATGCGGTTGCTGGTGATCAGCGGGATCGACACCGACCCCATCAGCTTCTGGGTCACCCAGGTGTAGGCGCCCCGGGGCACCGAGGTCGCGATCGTGGGGATGCGGGCCTCGTGCCAGCCGATGCCGGTGTTGATGATCGTCGCCCCGGCCGCCTCGATTGCCCGCGCCAGGGTGATGACCTCCTCCAGGGTCGAGCCGCCGGGCACGAGGTCGAGCATCGAGAGCCGGTAGATGATGATGAAGTCCGGGCCCAGGCGCTCCCGCGTGCGGCGCACGATCTCCACCGGGAAGCGCATCCGGTTCTCGTACGAGCCGCCCCAGCGGTCGGTGCGCCGGTTGGTGGCGCCCGCGATGAACTCGTTGATCAGATAGCCCTCGGAGCCCATGATCTCGACACCGTCGTAGCCGGCCTCCCGGGCCAGTCCGGCCGCCCGCACGAAGTCCTCGACGGTCGCCTCGACCTCGTCGTCACCGAGGGCGTTCGGGACGAAGGGGCTGATGGGGGCCTGGAGGGCGCTGGGCGCCACCAGGTCCTCGTGGTAGGCGTACCGGCCGAAGTGCAGGATCTGCATCGCGATCCGGCCGCCCTCGCGGTGCACCGCCTCGGTGACGACGCGGTGCTGCGCGGCCTCCGCCTCGGTGGTCAGGCGGGCGCCGCCCGGGTAGGGGCGGCCCGCGTCGTTGGGGGCGATGCCGCCGGTGACGATGAGGCCGACCCCGCCGCGGGCCCGCTCGGCGTAGAACGCGGCCATCCGCTCGAAGCCGTTCTCGGCCTCTTCGAGGCCGACGTGCATCGAGCCCATCAGCACCCGGTTGGGCAGCGTGGTGAACCCGAGGTCCAGGGGGCTCAGCAGATGGGGGTACGCGGTCATGGGGGCGCCTCCGGGTGCGATGTCGTCGCCACCCGTTGTAGACCAGCGCACCCCGGTTATGCAACAAGTTGCATAATACTGAGGCGGCGCTCACACCCGCTCACACCCAGGGCGGCGGCCCCTCGGGGGCGAGCTGGTGCACGTCGAAAAGGACGGCGGCCTCCACGCCCAGAGCCGGCCCCGAGGAGCGCGCGACCCAGGTCAGGAAGGGGCGCGGATCGAAGTTGCCGGCCTCGGCGCCCAGCCCCTTGGTGTACTCGGCGTGCGCCGCGAGCGAGGCGATGCCGCGCTCCAGGGGCTCCCCGGTCACGTCCACGCCGTGGGTGGGCCGCTCCGGGCCGGCGTAGGCGACGAAGCGCACGCCCGACCACGGTTCGAGTCCCTCGTCGGCGAGCTCGGGGAAGATCCAGCGGTTACCGGCATCGCGGGCCGCGTCCAGCGCCGCGAGCCCGACGGCCCGGTGGTCGGCCTGGTTGACGAGCCCCCCGATCATCCTGATCGTGTGCGCGCCCGAGACCATCACCTCGGGCCGGAAGCGGCGGATGGCGCGGACGATGTCGCGGCGCAGTCCGATCCCGTACTCGACGACACCGTCCCGGTGGCCGAGGAACTCCACGTCGCTCACGCCGACCTCGCGCGCCCCGGCCCGCTCCTCCGCCTCGCGCAGCGGCGCGGCGCGGTCGGGGTGCAGGCCGTCGATGCCGGCCTCGCCGCGGGTGGCCAGGAGGTAGCCGACCTGTTTGCCCTGCGCGGTCCAGCGGGCCACGGCCGAGGCGGTGCCGTACTCGATGTCGTCGGGGTGGGCCACGACCGCCAGGCAGCGGGTCCAGTCCTCGGGGAGCGGTTGGACGCGGGGCGGGTCGGTGCCGCCGATGTCGTTGAAGGCGCTCATGCCTTCATGATGGCGCGGGGGGTGTCGGGGCGACACCGGGGCGCTTTCCCACCCACCCGTGCGGCGGCTTGGTGGGTTCCGGCCCCCCTGGGGCTGCGCCCCAGACCCCGATCGCGCCTTAAGGGCGCTCGTCCTCAATCGCCGGACGGGCTGAAGGTGCCCCAGCACCGGGCAGTTAGGGGCGCGGGGAACTGCGCGAGAAGCGACCACGGCCCGCAGGCGTCCCGGGGCTCCGCCCCGGACCCCGTTCGCGCCTGAACGGCGCTCGTCCTCAATCGCCGGACAGGCTGAAGGTGCCCCAGCACCGAGTAGTTAAGGGGCGCGGGGAACTGCGCGAGAAGCGACCGCGGCCCGCAGGTTCAAGGGGGTTTAGGGGCGCGGGGAACTGCGCGAGAAGCGAGCACGGTCCGCAGCTTCAAGGGGGTTCAGGGGCGCGAGGAACTGCGCGAGAAGCGAGCACGGTCCGCACCTGAAAGCGGGTCAGGGGCGCGGGGAACTGCGCGAGAGGCGGGTTGGGGGCGGCCGGGGGTGCCGGGTGGCGGCGCCCCCGGGTGGGAAGCCGTCACGCCTTGCGGTACGCGTTCGCCTCCTCCGCCGCCGCGACCACCGCCTCAAGCCCCGCCCCCGCCGACGCGCTCACCACCGCCGCCACCGCCCCCTCCACGAACGGCGCGTCCAACAGCCTTGTTCCGGGCGGGAGTTCGTCGCCCTCGGCCAGCAGGGCCTTGACCGTGAGGACCGCGCTGCCCAGGTCCACCAGGACGGCCACACCGGCGCCCCGGTCCACGGCCCGGGCCGCCCCCACGATGCGCTCCTCGCTGGTGCCGAGGCTCCCGTCGGGCAGGCCGCCCGCGGGGGCGACGGGCGCGGTCACGCCGCCGCCCGCGAGCCCCCGGGCGAGCTCGGCCACGGACTCCGCCACCGCCGCGCTGTGCGACACGAGGACCACCCCCACCAGGGGCTCCGCCCCGCTCACGCGGCGGCCTCCGCGAGGGCGCCGATCAGCAGGGCCGCCGAGGTCGCCCCCGGATCCTGATGGCCCACCGACCGTTCCCCGAGATAGCTGGCCCGCCCCTTGCGGGCCCGCAGCGGTACGGTCGCGAGCGCGCCGGCGTCGGCCGCCTCGGCCGCCGCCGTGAAGGACACGCCGAGCGCCTCGACCGCCGGCAGCAGCGCGTCCAGCATCGTCTTGTCCCCGGCTGCCGCCCCGCCCAACTGCGCGACGGCGGCGACCCCGGCCCCGAGTGCCTCGGCCAGCCCCTCCCTGTCGACCTCGGGCGCGTCGCCGAGCGACTTGCCCGTGCGCCGCAGCAGCGTCCCGTACAGCGGGCCCGAGGCGCCGCCGACCGTGGAGATCAACTGCCGTCCGGCTAGGGCGAGTACGGCCCCGGGAGTGTCCGGCGCCTCCTTGGCGAGCACTTCGGTCACGGCGGTGAAGCCGCGCCGCAGATTGGCTCCGTGGTCGGCGTCGCCGATCGCCGAGTCGAGGTCGGTCAGCCGGGCCGCCTCCCGGTCCACCGCGGCGGCGGTGACGGACATCCAGCGGCACATGAACGCGGCGTCGAGCACAGGCCCTCCCTCAGGCATCGGTTCAGCGACCCCAGCGCAGCGCGGGCGTGTCGACCGGGGCGTCCCACAGTCGCAGCAGCTCCTCGTCGACCTGACAGAGCGTCACCGAGCAGCCCGCCATGTCCAGCGAGGTCACATAGTTCCCGACGAGCGTACGGGCCACCGGCACGCCCCGCTCGGCCAGCACCCGGTGGACCTCGGCGTTGAATCCGTACAACTCCAGCAGGGGAGTGGCCCCCATCCCGTTCACCAGGAGCAGTACGGGGCTGGTGGGGCGCAGTTCCTCCAGGACGACCTGCACGGCGTAGTCGGCGATCTCCCGTGAGGTCATCATCGCCCGCCGCTCGCGCCCCGGCTCGCCATGGATGCCCACCCCCAACTCCAGCTCTCCGGGCGGGAGTTCGAAGGTGGGGCTGCCCTTGGCCGGGGTGGTGCACGCGGTCAGCGCGACCCCGAAGCTGCGTGCGCTCGCGTTCACCCGCCGGGCGATCGCCTCGACCCGCTCCAGGGGTGCGCCCTCGGCGGCCGCCGCTCCGGCGATCTTCTCCACGAACAGGGTCGCCCCGGTGCCGCGCCGCCCCGCCGTGTACAGGCTGTCGTTCACCGCGACGTCGTCGTCGACGACGACCTTGGCGATGACGATGCCCTCGTCCTCGGCCAGTTCGGCCGCCATGTCGAAGTTGAGGACGTCGCCGGTGTAGTTCTTGACGACGAACAAGACTCCGGCGCCGCCGTCCACGGCCGCCGCGGCCCGCACCATCTGGTCCGGCACCGGCGAGGTGAACACTTCGCCGGGGCAGGCGGCGGACAGCATCCCCGGCCCCACGAACCCGGCGTGCAGGGGCTCGTGCCCCGAGCCGCCGCCCGAGACGAGGCCGACCTTCCCGGCCACCGGCGCGTCCCGCCGTATCACCACCCGGTTCTCGACATCCACCGTGAGCGAGGGATGCGCGGCGGCGATCCCGCGCAGCGCGTCGGCCACCACGGTCTCGGGCACGTTGATGAGCATGTTCACCATGACCTCCAGGGCGAGGCGTGCGAAGTGCGACGGCCTCAGTATCACGCGAGGTTCACGATCATGTCCGGTGGTGCGGGATCCTCCGGTGGCGCGGGATCAGCGGGATCGGACAGCCCCGGGCAGGCTCCGCCGGGTCGCCTTCGCGATGACGTCCGGGCGGTTGGTGATGAGGCCGTCCACGCCGAGCCCTACGAGACGGGTGGCGTCCGGCGCGCTGTCGACGGTCCAGGCGTTCACGCGCATCGGGAGCCGGTGCGGCCCGAGGGTGGTGTGCACGGCCTTGACGTACGGGGACGTCACCGCGCGCTGCTCGGGGTTGATCTGGTCGGCGAACGCGGCGTACCGCTTGAGCTCGGAGACGGGCGGGTTGCCGAGGAATCCGGTGCGTACCGCGGGACGCAGCCGGTGGGTGGTGCGCAGCGCGGGGGCGCTGAAGCTCTGCACGACCAGGCGCCGGGCGAGGTGCGGCCCGTCGAGCCAGCCGGCCCGGGCCAGGGCGCGCAGGGTCTGGTCCTCGATGCCCGGGTACAGCTCGGGCCGCTTGAGTTCCAGGAGCAGACCCTGGCCGGTGCGGTCGAGCCGGCCCAGATACTCGGCCAGGGTGGGGACGCGCTCACCGTGGAAGCGGGGCGCGAACCAGCCGCCCGCGTCCAGGGTCTTGATCTCGGCCAGGGTGAACGAGCCGACCGACCAGGGCGACCGGCCGGGGTAGCGCCGCTTGGCGTCGGTGGTGCGGGCCAGGGTCGTGTCGTGGATGACGACGAGCGCGCCGTCGCGGGTGCGCTGGACGTCGTTCTCGACCCAGCGGGTGCCGAGGTCGGCGGCCCGCTGGACGGAACTGAGGGTGTTCTCCGGGGCGTAGGCCGCGGCCCCGCGATGCCCGTAGACGGTGATGGTCCGGGCCGCACGGGCCTGCGCCGTGTGCGTGGGCAGGGTGAGGGCGAGCGCCGCGCACAGGGTGGCGGCGACGGTGGACAGGGCGGTGCGGTGGCGCATGCGCGTTTCCTCACGACGGCTCGGATCGACGTCCGCCAAGGTGCCAGGCCGCCCCCGCCGCAGGGTCGCCCGCCAGGCGCGCCCGCCGAGATGGCCGGCGCGTTCCCCGGTGCGGGTGGAATCCGTTCGTCCAGGAGGTCCAGGGGCGAGCGTGTGAGCGGCCCTGTCGGCGTTGCGCGGCTGCCGAGGACGCCTGTCGGCTTTCCGCGGCCGCCCGAGACAGGCGTCGGCCTTCCGTGGCTGCCCGAGGACGCCCACATCGGCCTTCCGTGGCTGCCCGAGGACAGGCGTCGGCCTTGCGTGGCCGCTCGAGGACGCCTGTCGGCTTTGTGCGGCTGCCCGAGGACGCCCACATCGGCCTTCCGCGGCTGCCCGAGGACACCCATCGGCGTTCCGCGGCTGCCGAGGACACGCGTCGGCCTTCCGCGGCCACCCCAGGACACGCGTCGGCCATCCGCGGCCGCCATGGGCCCGGGGGGCGGGACCGCCGGGGTCCGCGCCGAGTCGCGAGCCGCGGACCCCGAGGCGGCGAGGTGTTAGCCCCGGGGGTGCCGAACCTCAGATGCCCGCCGTCAACTGCGCTTCGTCCTCCCGGAGTTGGGCGCTGCGGGCCGACACGAGTGCGCCGACGCGCCGCAGGAGGTCGCAGGCGGGCAGCGCCGCCGGGCGGCGGCCGTCGCGCGGCCGAATGGCGACCTCGGCCGACGCGGCCTCCCGGGCGCCGATCACCACCTGGTGCGGGACGAGACGGGCGGCCCGGATGCGGGCGCCGAGGGAGCCCTGCTCCGGTCCGGCGAGCTCCGCGCGCAGGCCGTCGGCCACGGCCCGCTCCACCACGTGGGCGGCGGCCCGGTCCGTGCGCCGGAGACGGGCACGACCACCAGTTGGACGGGCGCGAGCCAGGCCGGGAAGGCACCCCCATGGCGCTCGACGAGGTGTGCCACGGCGCGCTCCACGCTGCCGATGATGCCGCGGTGGACCATCACCGGACGGTGCCGGGCAGACCGGGGCGAGTGTGCGGCGGGCTCACTCCTTGCCCTCGTACCGCCGCTCGAACCGGGCGATCCGGCCCTCCGTGTCCACGGTCCGGGCCTTGCCGGTGTAGAACGGGTGGCTCTCGGCGGAGATCTCCACGTCGATGACCGGATAGGTGTTCCCGTCGTCCCAGTCGATGGTCTCCTCGCTGGTCGCGGTCGAGCGGGTGAGGAAGGCGAAGCCGGCCGCCCGGTCGCGGAAGACGACCGGCTGGTACGGGGGTTGCTTGTCGCGCTGCATGGGGGCTCCGGGGGTTGTCGGTCAGCGGGTGTCGCCGGGTTCGGCGCGGGCGGGGTCCTCGAAGCCGTCGAGGTACTCCGTGTCGTCCTCGTCCACTATGTGCATGGCCGCCTCCTCCGCCGAGGCGGCGGCCCCGTCGATGCCCACGTCCGTGGCGAGCATCCGGGTCTCGTCGTCGGGGTGGGCGCCCTCGTCGGGGGCCACCAGGCGTCCGGCGCGGGCGCCGCCGACCTCGTTGTCGCGCGGCTCGCCGTCGGTGTCCCAGGTGTCGCCCATGCCGTCGCCCTCGGCCGCGGCCACCTCGGGGAGCTCCGTGGCCAGGCGCTGCTCCAGACTGTCGCCGCGCAACCGCTCGGCGGCCGTCACGCCGGTGCGCTCCACGGCCCAGGGCCGCTCCGGCGGGGAGTAACCGACGTCGAGGGGGTCCGCGGGCCCGTCGTCCAGGGTGTCCTCGGCGCCGAGGATGCCTTCGTCGTCCTGGACCTCGGAGCCGTCGGGCTGGTAGACCTCGTCCCCCCACGCCTCACTGTCGACCACGGCTACCTCCTGGGTCGCGACCGGTGGCTCGCACGCCGCTCGGTCCGATCCGGCAGCCGTCCCCAGTCTCGGCGCGGCCCGGCGCCCGGCACCACCGCACGCCAGCCACCCGGGTGAGCGCCAGATCACTTTGAACGCGTTCAAGTTCGTGCGGTAGGGTCGCTTCCACATCGAGGGGGCGCCATGAAGATAGTGATTCCCGGCGGAACGGGGCAGGTCGGAACGGTTTTGGACCGGGCGCTCACCGCCGCAGGACATGAGGTCGTCATCCTCACCCGCAGCCCGCGCCACGAGCGGGAGGTGGCCTGGGACGGCGAGACGCTCGGCGCGTGGGCGGACGCCGTGGACGGCAGCGATGTCGTCATCAACCTGGCCGGCCGCAGCGTGAGCTGTCGCTACACCGAGGCCAACCTGCGAGCCATGATGGACTCGCGAGTGCGCTCCGCACGCGTCGTGGGTGAGGCGATCGAGGCCGCCGCGCGCCCGCCGAAGGTCTGGCTCCAGATGAGCACCGCGACCGTGTACGCCCACCGCTTCGACGCGGCCAACGACGAGGCGACCGGAGTCGTGGGCGGCGCCGAGCCGGACGTCCCGGGCTACTGGGGGTTCAGCGTGGAGATCGCCAAGGCGTGGGAAGCGGCCCAGGAGCAGGCCCGCACCCCGGACACCCGCAAGGTCGCCCTGCGCTCCGCGATGGTGATGAGCCCCGACCGTGCAGGCGTCTTCGACGTGCTCCTGAAGCTGGCCCGGCTCGGGCTCGGCGGCCCGGTCGCGGGCGGCGCGCAGTACGTGTCCTGGATCCACGACCGTGATTTCGTCCGGTCGGTGGAGTTCCTCGTCGAGCGCGAGGACATCACCGGTCCGATCAACCTGGCCGCGCCGGCACCGCTGCCGCAGCGGGCCTTCATGCGCGATCTGCGCCGCGCCTCGGGCATCCCGGTGGGGCTGCCCGCGACGAAGTGGATGGCCGAGCTCGGCGCGTTCGCCCTGCGCTCGGACACCGAGCTGCTCCTCAAGAGCCGCCGCGTGGTGCCCGGCCGACTCCTGGACGAGGGCTTCACCTTCGAGCACCCCGAGTGGCCCGGCGCCGCCGCCGACCTGGTCCGCCGGGTGCGCGCCGCGCGTCGAGAAGCCAACTAGCCGGTCCTGCACGGCAGTTGGGCCCGCTGTCGCGCCGGCCCGGCGGGCGTGAACACCCGGGCGAGCCCGGCGGTTGTGAACTGCCGGGCGCACCCGGCGGGTGTGAACTTCCGGGCGGCCCCGGCTCGCGCGTGAATGGCCGGGCCGCGCGCCGCGACCGTGATCCACGGCGCGACCTGCCGAGCGTGTGCACCCCGCCGCGCTCGCCGCCGTCGCCGCCCCCCACCACGATGCCCAGGACCCGCCTCTCGATCCCGGGTGGCTTCCGCGAGGAGATGCTTGTAGAGTACAACTCATTGGAGTTGTAAAAGCCAACCATTGGATGCGGGATCGCTCCCGGCCCTGCGTCCGATCAGAAGGGTCCTGTCATGTCCGGAGGCCACAAGGCCGGCCGGGTCGCCGCGCCCGGCGACGCGCGTACGGCGCCGTCGAACCCCGCGCTGCGGCACGTCCTCACCCATCTCGTCACCCCCCTGCTGATGTGCCTCGGCATGGGGCTCGCCTACCTCGGCACGTTCGTCACCCCCGAGCCGCACCACCTCCCGGTCGCGGTCGTCGGGGCGGGCCCCGAGGCGAAGGTGTTCGCGCAGACGGTGAAGGACAAGGCGGGCGACGCGCTCGACGTCCGTACGCTCGCCGACCGGGCCACCGCCGTCGACCAGCTCAAGGACCGGGACATCACCGGCGCCTACGTCCTGGACGCCAAGGCCCCCGAGCTCATCGTCGCTTCCGCCGGATCGGACATGAGCGCCACGGCCGTCGAGAAGGTCTTCACCCCGGTCGCCACCGCCCAAGGCGTCCCGCTCAAGGTCACCGACGTCGTCCCGCCGGTCTCCGGCGACCCGACGGGCTCGGGCATCTTCTTCCTGCTCATCGCCGTCAGCATCGGTTCCTACGCCTCCGTCGCCGTGCTCGGCGCCGCCGGGGCCGGCCTGTCCACCCGTACGAGGGCGGCGCTGGTGACCGGGGTCTCCTTCGCGGTCTCCCTGATCGGCGCGGCCTTCGCGGGACCGCTGTTCCACCTCGTCGACCACGGTCTGTGGGGCGTGTGGGCGATGTCCTGGCTGTACTCGGCGGGCATCCTCTTCCTCGGCGTGGGACTGCACACCTTCCTCAAGCGCTGGACCACGCTCGCCGTGATGGTCCTGTTCGTGATGCTCAACTTCACGAGCTCCGGCGGGCTCTTCCGGCCCGAACTGCAAAACGGCTTCTTCGCCGGCCTGCACGCCTTCTGGAACGGCGCCGGCCTTGTTGAGGGAATCCGCGATCTGGTCTACTTCGGCGGCCACGACCTCGCCCGCGATGTGTGGGTGCTCGTCGCCTGGTTGGTCCTCGGCCTCGCCGTCATGGCGATCGCGGCCACCGTCGAACGCCGCCGCACACCCGCCTCCGTCGCCCCCGCGCCGTCTTCCTCCCCGGCCGAGGCCGTCGAGGAAGAGGAAGAGGAAGAGCAAGAGGAGATCGAGGAGGCCGTGGGCGTCTGACACCGGCCCCACGCACCAGGGCGGCCCGCTCGGCGGAGCCGCCCCGCGCGTCACGGGCGCTCGGTCGCGCCGGGCGCGGGCCATTGACAGGGTGGCCGTCGAGACCGAAGCACGGCGCGACAGCGAGGAGGCAACGATGACGGCACGACACACACTCCGGGTCCGCCGCGTCTACGACCCGCCCGAGAAGGCCGACGGCGTACGCGTCCTGGTCGACCGGCTCTGGCCCCGGGGCCTGTCCAAGGAACACGCCGCCGTCGACGAGTGGCCCAAGGAGCTCACCCCCTCGACGGAGCTGCGCCGCTGGTACCACGAGGACCGCTCGCGCTACGCCGAGTTCCGGAAGCGGTACGAGGCCGAGCTGACCGGGACCGAACAGGCCCGGGCGCTCGACCGGCTCGCCGAGCTGGCCAAGGACCGTACCGTCACCCTGCTCACCGCGGCCAAGGACGTCGACCACAGCCATGTGCCGACCCTGGTCGCGGCCGTGGGCCGGGACCGCCCGTCCGGGTGAACCCGGCGGGCGGCCGCTCGCCATCCGGGCTAGGCAGGGGGCATGTCACCGATGTCACCGATGTCACGGATGGGGACGATCGACCGCCGCTGGTTCGAGCGCGTGGCCACCGCACGGCCGGCCGGCGCCGACCAGGTACTGCCCCGGCTCAGCCGCGCCGCCAACCACGGGGGCCTGTGGTTCGCCGCCGCGGGCGTGCTCGCGCTGGCCGGCGGCCCCGCCGCCCGCAGGGCCGCCCGGCGCGGAATCGGCGCCCTCGCGCTCGCCTCGCTCACCACCAACACCGTCGCCAAATACGCCACCCGGCGCCGGCGCCCGGTGATCGATGCGGTCCCGCTGGTGCGGCGCCTCACCAAGGCGCCGGTCACCACCTCGTTCCCCTCCGGCCACTCCGCGTCGGCCGCCGCCTTCGCCGCCGGGGTCGCCCTGGAATCCACCCGGTACGGGGCGGTGGTCGCGCCGCTCGCCGCCGCCGTGGCCTTCTCCCGCGTCTACGTCGGTGTGCACTATCCGGGCGACGTGCTCGCCGGATGCGCGCTCGGCGTGGCCGCCGCCGCCGTCACCTGCTACTGGTGGCCGCCCCGGCCCAGCCCCCCGCACTCCCTGCACACCCGGGTCGCGGCGGCCGAGCTGGCGCGCGGTCAGGGTCTCGTGGTCGTCCTCAACAGCGGCGTCGGCAAAGGAGTTCCGGGCCGTCTGCCCGCCCGGGACCACCTGAGGCTGCTGCTGCCCGAGGCCGAGATCATCGAACTCGGACCGGGCCAGGACCTGGGGGACCTGCTCGACGACGCCGTCGAACGGGCGGGCGCGCGCGCCAAGGTGCTCGGGGTGTGCGGCGGCGACGGCACGGTGAACGCGGCCTGCGAACGCGCCGCCCGCGCCGGGCTCGCCCTCGCCGTGTTCCCCGGCGGCACCCTCAACCACTTCGCCCTCGACGCGGGCGTCGCCGCCTTCGAGGACACCGCGTACGCCCTCGAACACGGCGAGGCGATCCGCGTCGACTTCGCCCGCGTCCGCGACGGGGCGGGCCACGACGTCGCCGCCTTCCTCAACACCTTCAGCATCGGGCTCTACCCCGACCTGGTACGTAGGCGCGAGGCCATGGAGAGCCGGATCGGCAAGTGGCCGGCCGCCGCCATCGCCCTCGTCCGGACGCTGCGCACCGCCGACCCCGTACGCCTCCAAGTGGACGGCCGGCCGCGCGCGTTGTGGCTGCTCTTCGCGGGCAACGGCCACTACCAGCCCGAGGGACTCGCCCCCTCCCACCGGCCGCGCCTCGACGAAGGACTCCTGGACGTACGCACCGTCGACGCCGAAGCACGTCTGGCCCGCACCCGACTCGTCATCTCCGCCCTCGCCGGCGCCCTGCGCCGTTCGCACGTCTACCGCGCCGAACGCGTCCGGTCGATCCGGCTCACCGGCCTGGAGAACATCAACGCCCTGGCGTACGACGGGGAGACCGCGGCCGCGCCGGACGCTCTGCTCCTCGACAAGGCGGAACGGGCGCTCGTCGTCTACAGCCCCGCCGAACCCCAGGACGAGATCGCCCAGCGAGCCCGCACCGCGCGGGCCGCCCTCGTCGCGGGGGCCACGGCGAGCAGGGCGCGGGCGGCCACGTGAGGTCCCTGGGTGTGGCGGCGGCCGGGACCGGGCGCCCGCCCCGAAGACGCGCCGGTCGCGGCCCCTTGTGCTGGAGCACACTCCAACTCGTAGCGTCTGTCGCATGAACAGCGCAGAGCACGCACACCACGCCTCCCCCCTCTCCTCCGGCAGTGAGACCAGCGACGAGCGGTTCGAGCGGGGCCTCGCCCTGCTGCGCACCGTCGGCGGCCAGGAGCACCCGGCGGTCCTGGACAGCCTGGCCGACATCGCCCCCGACCTCGGCCGCATGACCGTCGCCTTCGGCTACGGCGATGTCCTGTCCCGCCCCGGACTCACCCTGCGCCAGCGGCAGATCGCCACCGTCGCCGCGCTGGCCGCCATGGGCAACGCGGCCCCCCAACTGCGCTTCCACATCGACGGCGCGCTCAACGTGGGGGTCAGCCCGGCCGAGGTGGTCGAGATCCTCATCCACACCGCCGTGTACGCGGGCTTCCCCGCCGCCCTCAACGGCATCGGTGCCGCCCGCGAGGTCTTCGAGCGCCGCCCCGACGTCGCCGCCACACCGGTCGACTCCGAGCCGCTGCCGGGTGACCGGTACGAGCGGGGACTCGCCAAGCTCGCCGAGGTCGACGGACACGCCGGGGACCAGGTCGTGGCCTCGATGCGGGACATCGCGCCCGATCTGACGCGCTACATCGTCGAGTTCGCCTTCGGGGACGTCTACTCCCGCCCGGGGCTCGACCTCAAGTCGCGCGAACTGGCCTCCGTCGCCATGTGCACCGCGCTGGGCACGGCCGCCCTCCAACTGCGCGTCCACATCCACGGACTGCTCAACGTGGGCGGCAGCCGCGAGGAGGTCGTCGAGGTCATCACGCAGATGGCGGGCTACGCCGGCTTCCCCGCCGCCCTCAACGGCATCGCCGCGGCGCGCGAGGTCTTCGAGGAGCGCGGGGACGAGGGTCGCAGGGAGTAGCAGGGAACAGGGCAGCGGGGCCGGGAAGGGCAGGGGAGAAGGGGCCCGGGGCGCACACAGCCGAGGCCGCCTGGGACGGGCAGGCCGGCCGGCCCCGGCCAGGGCGGCTCATATGGCCCTGGTGGATGGGGAGTTGAGGAGAAGCGGTTCCGGCGTCGAGCGCTTTTCGGGACCGCCGGGCAGCAAGGGTGCTACTCTGCCCACAGCACGTGTGTACGCCCCTTCGTCGCGGCGTCCGTGCTTGTTTCCTCCCGGTGCCGCCTCCGGCGCGGCGCCCGCTGTTCCCCTCCCGGCCGCTGTACGGCCCGGACTTCTCCTGCGCCCCGTCGCGCGAAGGGACCCTCCTGTGCTGAGCACGCTCGACAAACCCACCATCCACCACGACCACCCCACCCGGACCCCGCTCGCCGGCGTCCTCGACCTCGCGGGCGGGCAGGGCAGAATCCGGACCGCCGGGTACGCCCCGGCCCTGGGCGACGTAAGACTTCCGCCCGCTCTCATCCGCCAACTCGGCCTGCGCAACGGCGACTTCATCGAATGCGAAGGCGTCGCGCCCGAACGTGTCGTGCGGGTCAACGGCCTCCCGGTCCAAGAGCTGCGCCACCGGCCGCACTTCGCCGACCTCACCCCGCTGCACCCGCGCGAACGGCTGCGCCTGGAGACCCGTTCCGAGCGGCTCACCACCCGTGTCATCGACCTCGTGGCGCCCATCGGCAAGGGACAGCGGGGTCTGATCGTGGCCCCGCCCAAGACCGGAAAGACCGTGCTGCTCAAGGAGCTGGCCCAGGCCGTCGCCGAGAACCATCCCGAGTGCCACCTCATGGTGCTGCTCATCGACGAGCGGCCCGAGGAGGTCACCGACATGATGCGCTCGGTCCGCGGCGAGGTGCTCGCCTCGACCTTCGACCGGCCGCCCAGGGAGCACATCGCGCTCGCCGAACTCGCCATCGAACGTGCCAAACGCCTGGTCGAGCAGGGTCAGGACGTCGTCCTGCTCCTCGACTCCCTCACGCGGCTGTGCCGTGCGCACAACAACGCGGCGGTGCCCGGCGGGCGCACCCTCAGCGGCGGCGTCGACGCGGCCGCGCTGCACGGCCCCAAGCGGCTGTTCGGCGCCGCACGGCTCACCGAGGAGGGCGGTTCCCTCACGGTCCTCGCGACCGCTCTGGTCGACACCGGGTCGCGCGCCGACGACTACTTCTTCGAGGAGCTCAAGAGCACCGGCAACATGGAGCTGTGCCTGAGCCGCACCCTCGCCGACAAGCGGCTCTTCCCCGCCGTGGACATCACCACCTCCGGCACCCGGCGCGAGGAACTCCTGCTCGCACCGGGGGAGTTGAGCGCGATGCGCGCACTGCGCCGGGCACTGCACCACCAGGACGCGCACGGCGCGCTCCAGGCGCTGCTCGACAAACTCCGCCGCACGCCCGACAACGCGGCCTTCCTGCGCCAGGTGCGCCTCACCGCCTGAAGCGTCCGTCCCGGGCCGGCTCCACCCGGGGGCCCATGGCCCGGCCGTGCGACGGAACGGCACGAGCGCGTGGCCCCGCCATGTGGCGCACCGGCACGAGCGCGGTCCAGCGCGGGCGCCGAGCCGCGCGGGCGCAGGCCCGCACCCCGGCGCGGCACCGGGCGCGCCCGCGCGGCCCCGCTCGCCGGGTGTCTCCTACGGCAGCAGCTTGTCGAGGGCGGCGGGGCCCTCGGCGGCCAGCTTGCGCTCGGCCCAGGCCAGGTTCTGCGGATTGATGTCCCGCCCGGACGCGAGCACCAGGTCCTCCGCGGTGACCTCGCCCCCCGCTCCCGTGTGCAGCAGGGCGTCGGGGGTCACGGGCTCGTGCGGGCTGGAATCGGGCCGGTCGTTCATACCGCCTCCTACGTTCGTCCGGTAATGCACCATTCTCGCCCCCGCCTACCCGGACCGCATCCGGCCCACACGCCCCCTCCGTCCCCGGGCCGCACGGGCGGGGGAGGCGGCGGTCCGCCCGGCGCGTACCGGGTGTCCGAAAGCGGGCGCCCAGCGGGCCGGGCGGGCGGGAGCGGCACTTCTCTTCCGGATTCTTGGAACACGTTCTACTGTGTGCGCCGCCGTACCGCGACCGTCCTGGAGGCGCCGTGCACCTCGAATACACGCCTGAGCAGCAGCAGTTGCGCACCGAGCTGCGGACCTACTTCGCCGGACTGGTGCCGGCCGACGTCCACGCCCGGTACGCCGACCCGGCCGCGCAGAAGCGGTTCTACCGCGAGACCGTGCGCCGGCTCGGCGAGGACGGCTGGCTGGGGGTGGGATGGCCCACGGAGTACGGCGGACGCGGACTCAGCCCCATGGAACAGTTCATCTTCTTCGACGAGGCCGCCCAGGCGGGCGTCCCCCTGCCGCTGATGGCGCTGAACACCGTCGGCCCGACGATTATGCGGTTCGGCACGGACGAGCAGAAGGCGTACTTCCTGCCGAAGATCCTCTCCGGCGAGATCGACTTCGCCATCGGCTACAGCGAACCCGACGCCGGCACCGACCTCGCGGCCCTGAAGACCCGGGCGGTACGCGAGGGCGACGAGGCCACCGGTACGTACACGGTGAACGGCCAGAAGATCTGGACCACCAACGGGGACACCGCCGACTGGGTCTGGCTGGCGGTGCGCACCGACCCGGACGCCCCCGCGCACAAGGGCATCACCATGCTGCTCGTGCCCACGTCCGACCCGGGATACAGCTGCACCCTCATCAACACGCTCGCCTCGCACGACACCACGGCCAGCTACTACGAGAACATCCGGGTGCCCGCCACCCGCCGGGTCGGCGAGGAGAACAAGGGCTGGCGCCTGATCACCAACCAGTTGAACCACGAACGGGTCACCCTGGCGGCGCACGGCACCATGGCGATCCGCGCCCTGCACGACGTCCAGCGCTGGGCGGCGGACACCAAGCTCGCCGACGGCCGCCGCGTCATCGACCTCGGCTGGGTCCGCAAGAACCTCGCCCGCACCCACGCCCGCCTGGACGCGATGAAGCTCCTCAACTGGCAGATGGTCAACGCCGTCCAGGAGGGCACCCTCACCCCGCAGGACGCCTCCGCCGTCAAGGTGTACGGCTCGGAGGCGCGCCGGGACGCCTACGCCTGCCTCATGGAGGTCGTGGCGGCCGCCGCCCCGATGAAGGAGGGCTCCGCCCACACCGTCCTGCACGGCGAACTCGAACGCGGCTACCGCTCCGCCGTGATCTTCACCTTCGGCGGCGGGAACAACGAGATCCAGCGGGAGATCATCGCCTGGATCGGCCTGGGGATGCCGCGGGTGCGGCGTTAGCCCCGGCCCCCGCATGCCCGCCCTCCTGACCGGACATCCCTGCCGCCGGCCCGTACCCCCGGAGGAACGCGGCGACTAGCCTCGGCGGAAGGCGCGCACGGTGCTGGGCGCACGCTCACTGGAGGTGGGGGATGACGGACGCCGACCCCGGGTACTTCGGGCCCGACTCGGTCACCTGGCAGTTGCACAGCGACCCCATGATGTGGATCGCGGGCGTCCGCGCCCTCTACCTCCAGGCTCTGCATCCACGGGCCGTGCGCGGGGTCATGCAGAACTCCGACTTCCGCCAGGACGCGTGGGGCCGCCTGATGCGTACGGCCGACTTCGTCGGAACGCTCTCGTACGGCACGAAGGAGGCCGCCGAGCGGGCCGGCGCCCGGGTGCGGCGCATCCACGCCCTGCTCACGGCGGACGACCCCGAGACGGGGGAGCGGTTCGGGATCGACGACCCCGAGCTGCTCCTGTGGGTGCACTGCGCCGAGATCGACAGCTACCTCGGCGTCGTCCGGCGCTCCGGATTCCGCCTCCACGACGCCCAGGCGGACCGCTACGTCGGCGAACACCGGGTGGACGCCCGCCTGGTGGGGCTCGACCCGGCCGGTGTGCCGGGCACCGTCGCCGAGCTCGCCGCCTACTTCGACTCGATACGGCCCCGTCTCGCGGTCACCGCCGACGCCCGGGCCGTCGACGACTTCCTGCGCCGCCCGCCCGTCCATCCCCTGCTGGTCCCGGCGCGCACGCTGGTGTGGCGGCGCGTGGCCGCCCTCGCCTACGCCTCGCTGCCCCCGTACGCCCACGAGCTCTACGGCCGTCCCGCCCCCGCCACAGGGGTGGTGGACCGCCGTCTGACCATGGCCGGAACCGCGCTGCGCCGCATCCCCGCGACGATCCGCTGGCAGCTCCCGCCGCGGCACATCCTGAAGGCGGTCGCCCGGCTCGGGCCCCAGGTCCGACCCGCGCCGTACACACTGCGCCGGGAGGCGGCCATACTGGACGGGCCCGGGAGGCGCGGGGTGGTGAGTGACGGGGGCGACGGCATCAGATGGCGGAAACCAGGCTGATCCACGGCCGCTACCGGCTGCTCGACGTGGTCGGGCGCGGTGGCATGGGCGAGGTGTGGCGGGCCCGCGACGAGTCGCTGGAGCGGCGGGTCGCGATCAAGCTGCTCAAGCCGCCCGCCCCGGGCCACGAGGAGTCCGTCGCCCGGGTCCTCGGGGAGCGCTTCCGGCGCGAGGCCCGGCTCGCCGCCGCGCTCCAGCACCGCGGGGTGACCGTCGTGCACGACTTCGGGGAGTACGAGGGCGGGCTCTACCTCGTGATGGAACTGCTCGACGGGCGCAACCTCAGCGAGTGCCTCGACGACAACGAGCAGCGGCCGTTGCCGGTCGCGGACGTCGTGGACATCGCCGAACAGGTCGCGGCGGCCCTCGCCTACACCCATCAACAGGGCATCGTGCACCGGGACTTGAAGCCCGCGAACATCATGCGGCTCGACGACGGCACCGTGAAGATCTGCGACTTCGGCATCGCCCGGCTCGACGCCGACATCGACCTCACCGGCCGCCTCACCGGCACCGGCATCGCCATGGGCACCCCGCACTACATGTCACCGGAGCAGATCGGCGGCGCCGAGGTCGACCACCGCAGCGACCTGTACTCGCTCGGCTGTGTGCTCTACGAGATCTCCACCGGCGTGCCCCCGTTCGACCTGGACGACGCCTGGGCGGTGCTCGTCGGCCACCGCCACACCGAACCCCGCCCCCCACGCGAACACCGCGCCGAGCTGCCCGGCTTCCTCGACCGCGTGGTGCTCGACCTGCTGGCCAAGGAGCCCGGTCAACGACCGGACAACGCGGGGGAGGTGGCGGCGCGACTGGCCGCGGGGCGGGGCGGGCGCCCGCTCGCCGACCCGGTGCCGCTGCGCCCGCGTGCCGCGCCCCGGCTGCCGTCCTGGACGAAGGGGATGACCACCGGGCACAAGGCGACCCGTGCCATCTCCCCGGCCGCCCCGCCCGACCACACCGCGGGCCTCACCGGCGCATGGACCGCCCCGCACCGCGCCCCGGCCACCCCGGCCCCGCCGCCCGCCGACCGGCCGCCGGGGGAGGTGCGGGGTGCGTCTTGAACCCGCTCTCGCCTGCGGGCGGGCGCGTTTCGCGCAGTTCCCCGCGCCCCCCAACCCCGCCTCCTTCTGCGGACCGTGCCCGCGTCTCGCGCAGTTCCCCGCGCCCCCAACCCCGCCTCCTTCTGCGGACCGTGCCCGCGTTTCGCGCAGTTCCCCGCGCCCCTAAACCCGCCTTCATCTGCGGACCGTGCTCGCGTCTCGCGCAGTTCCCCGCGCCCCTTGACTACGCGGTGCCGGTCAGCACGGGACGCCTCAGCCCGTCTGGCGTCTCCGGTACCGGCCGGCATGGGACACCTCAGCCCGTCCGGCGTTTGAGGACGAGGGCCCTTCAGGCCCGAACGGGGTCTGGGGCGGAGCCCCAGGGCGCCTGCGGACCGTGCCCGCTTCTCGCGCAGTTCCCCGCGCCCCCAAACCCGCCTTCTTCCGCGGACCGTGCCCGCGTCTCGCGCAGTTCCCCGCGCCCCCAAACCCGCCTCCTTCTGCGGACCGTGCCCGCGTCTCGCGCGGTTCCCCGCGCCGCTGAACCCCCCTTGGGCGCGCGGTTTCCCGGGGCCGGGAAGGTTGGGGGGTGGGGTGGGAGGAGGGTGGCGTGTTATCAAGGGGCATGTCCGTACGTAGCGCGTTCGACCGTGAGCTGTACGACGCCGTCATCGTCGGTGGAGGCCACAACGGCCTGGTTGCCGCCGCCTATCTCGCCCGGGCGGGCAAGTCCGTCCTGGTGCTCGAACGGCTCGACCGCACCGGTGGCGCGGCCGTGTCCACCCGGCCCTTCGCGGGGGTGGACGCCCGGCTCTCGCGCTACTCCTACCTCGTCTCGCTACTCCCGAAGAAGATCGTCGACGACCTGGCGCTGGACTTCGCGGTCCGCAAGCGCACCGTGTCCTCGTACACGCCGACTCTGCGTGAAGGGCGGCCCGGCGGACTTCTGGTGGGTGGGGGGCGGGAGCGTACCGCCGCGTCCTTCCGGCAACTGACCGGATCCGGCGCCGAGTTCGCAGCCTGGCAGGGTTTCTACGACACGATGCGTCAGGTGGCCGAGCGGGTCTTTCCCACGCTGACCGAGCCGCTGCCGAGCGCCGCCGCGCTGCGGGCGCGGGTCGGCGACGACGCGGCGTGGCGGATGCTGTTCGAGGAGCCCATCGGCGTCGCCGTCGAGGACCGCTTCAGCGACGACCTGGTGCGGGGCGTCGTGCTCACGGACGCTCTGATCGGCACCTTCGCCGACGCCCACGACCCCTCGCTCGCCCAGAACCGCTGCTTCCTCTACCACGTGATCGGCCAGGGCACCGGGGACTGGGACGTGCCCGTGGGCGGCATGGGCGCCCTCACCGACGCGCTCGCCGACGCCGCCCGCGCGGCAGGCGCGGAGATCGTCACCGGGCACGAGGTGACCGCGATCCGCACCGACGGGACCGAGGCCGAGGTCGGCTATGTCACCGGCGAGACCTCCGGCACCGTGGCCGCCCGGCACGTCCTGGTGAACGCCTCGCCGCGTGCCCTGGCCGACCTCACGGGCGCTACGCCGCCCGAACCCGCCGAGGGCGCCCAGCTCAAGGTCAACATGCTGCTCGAACGGCTGCCCCGGCTCCGGGACACCTCGGTGGACCCGAGGGAGGCCTTCGCCGGTACCTTCCACATCGCCGAGGGATACGCGCAGTTGGCGACCGCCTACGCCGAGGCCGCGCGGGGCGAGCTGCCCAGCGCGCCGCCCTCGGAGATCTACTGCCACTCGCTGACCGATCCCTCGATCCTCGGTCCCGAGCTCGCGGGCCGGGGCTACCAGACCCTCACCCTGTTCGGTCTGCACACCCCGGCCCGGCTGTTCGCCGAGGACAACGACAAGGCGCGCGAGCTGCTGCTCCGCGCCACCCTCGCCCAACTGGACGCCCACCTCGACGAACCGCTCGCCGACTGTCTGGCCCGGGACGCCGACGGCCGCCCCTGCATCGAGGCGAAGACGCCCCTCGACCTGGAGCGCGACCTGCGGTTGCCCGGCGGCCACATCTTCCACCGCGGCCTGGCCTTCCCCTACGGCGACGAGTCGACGGGCCGCTGGGGCGTCGAGACGAGCCATCCGAACGTGCTGCTGTGCGGGGCGGGCGCGGTGCGCGGCGGTGGTGTGAGCGGCATCCCCGGGCACAACGCGGCGATGGCCGTGCTCGGCCGGTGAGGGATCGCCCTCCTCAACGCCCGTCCGCACAGGTCAGTTCGGGGAGCGTGTCCAGCCGCGCGCCTCGATCCGGGCGGCGTCGTGCGGCCGCGACTCGTCGAACAGGACCCGGCCGTCCTCGACGATCCGCAGCCCGTCGACGTAGACCCCGCGACCGACATACAGGGGGCCGGTGGTGTACCGCCAGCGCAGCCGCACCGGTTCCGTCGGCCAGTCGGTCAGATCCGCGCTCACCTCGTGCCAGACCCGCCCGGACCACCCCGTCACCGATCCCGCCGGATGTTCCACGGCCGCCTTTCCGGGGAGCGCGGTCGTGAACGGCACGGGCCGCCAGGCTCCGCCGGATCCCGGCGAGGCCTCCAGGGCGACGGTGCCCACGCCCGGCTCGGTGTCCCACCACAGGGCGCAGCCCAGGCGGCGCTGGGCGGCCGGGGGAGAGGGGGGCAGGGTGAGGGTGGCGGTGGTCCCGCGCGCCATGCCCGCGAACCACGACTCCCCGCCGTGTGCGGGGCGTACCGGGACCGCGCGGGCGAGGGCGTCGCCCGCGGCCACTCGGGGCGCCGAGCCGGAGCGCCACGTACGGACCGGGTGAACGGAGTTGGCGAGCAGCACGAGAAAGGTGTCGGTGCCGGGGTCGATGACGATGCTGGTGCCGGTGAAGCCCGTGTGCCCGGCACTGCGCGGGGTGGCCATCGCGCCCATGTACCAGTGCTGGTACAGCTCGAAGCCCAGGCCGTGCTCATGGCCGGGGAAGGCCGTGTTGAAGTCGGTGAACAGCAGCTCCACGGAGTCGGGGCGCAGGATCCGGGCCCGTCCGTAGAGGCCGCCGTTGAGCAGGGTCCGGGCGAGGACCGCGAGGTCCCAGGCGCAGGAGAACACCCCGGCATGGCCGGCCACTCCGCCGAGGCAGTACGCGTTCTCGTCGTGGACCTCGCCCCACACCGGGCCCCGGTCGATCCCCGACCACGGCCGGCGGGCGTCCTCGGTCGCGGCGATCCCCGGCTTCCAGGACGCGGGCGGGTTGTAGCGGGTGCGGCGCATTCCGAGCGGAGCGGTGATCTCGTCGTGGAGCAGCGCGTCCAGGGGACGTCCGGTGATCCTCTCCAGGACCAGTTGGAGCGAGATCAGATTCAGGTCGGAGTAGAGGTAGGCGCTGCCGGGCGCGGTGGCCGGGGCCTCGTTCCAGATGAGCCCCAGCCTCGCTTCGTACGTCGGCGCCTCGTACAGCGGGATCCAGGACCGGAACCCCGAGGTGTGGGTGAGCAACTGCCGTACGGTGACCGCCTGTTTGCCCGCCGCGCCGAACTCGGGCAGATACGCGGCGACGGGACGGTCGAGGGCCAGCGCGCCCCGCTCGATCTGCTGGACGGCGAGCAGCGAGGTGAACAGTTTGGAGAGGGAGGCGAGGTCGTACACCGTGTCCTCGGCCGCCGCGATCCGGTCCTGGGGCGCCAGCTCCACGGCCCTGTCGCTCTTCTCGTCGTACCTCGCGTAGCGCACCGCGCTGCCGATCGCCCGGTGCAGGGCGACCGTGCCGCCGCGCCCCGCGAGCAGCACGGCTCCCGCGTACCAGGGGTGCTGGGGCGAGGGGCCGAGGTAGCGCTCGGCCTCCTCGGCCAAGCGGTCCAGGTGCTCCGGCAGCAGCCCGGCCCGCTCGGCCCGGCCGTGCCGCAGGGTGCGGCCCCGTTCGTCCGCCGTCGCCGTTCCCGGCGTCGAGCCCACCATCAGCGCGCCTCCACCACCATCGCCGCACCGGCCGGTTGTCGTCTGCTCATGCCCGGGACTTCCGCGGCCACCGGCCCGCACCCCTTCCCTTACGCGCCGCCCTGGCGCGGTGAAAGTATCTTTCGTGGTCGCGCAGATCCCCGGGAACTTTCTTCCCCGGCGTCGGCCGTGTCATGACCTGGCGGGCGTCCGGGGCATGGCGCAAAGAAACTGACGCAGCATCAGAAAATCTCTTCCCTCGTCGCTTCCGCTACGGCATCCTGCGCCCCATGCAGACGGAGCTGAGCAAGAAACTCGGAGTGGAGCACGCCGTCTTCGGCTTCACGCCGTTTCCGGCGGTGGCCGCGGCCATCACCCGGGCCGGCGGATTCGGCGTGCTCGGCGCGGTCCGTTACACGGCGCCCGACGACCTCGCACGCGACCTGGACTGGATGCAGGAGCACACCGACAACCTGCCCTACGGCCTCGACGTGGTGATGCCCGCCAAGAAGGTCGAGGGGGTCGGCGAGGCCGAGGTCGAGGCCATGATCCCCGAGTCGCACCGGCGGTTCGTGCGGGAGACCCTGGCCAAGCACGGCGTGCCCGAGCTCGCCGAAGGAGAGGCCTCCGGCTGGCGCATCACCGGCTGGATGGAACAGGTGGCCCGCAACCAGCTCGACGTCGCCTTCGACTATCCGATCAAGCTGCTGGCCAACGCGCTCGGCTCACCGCCCGCCGACGTCGTCGAGCGCGCCCACGAGCGCGGCGTGCTCGTCGCCGCGCTCGCCGGCAGCGCCCGCCACGCCCGCCACCACGCGGACGCAGGCATCGACGTCGTCGTCGCCCAGGGCTACGAGGCCGGCGGCCACACCGGGGAGATCGCCACCATGGTGCTGGTCCCCGAAGTCGTCGACGCCGTCGGCCCGTTGCCGGTCCTCGCGGCCGGGGGCATCGGCAGCGGCGAGCAGATCGCCGCCGGGCTCGCCCTCGGCGCCCAGGGCGTCTGGCTCGGCTCGCTCTGGCTGACCACCACCGAGGCCGACCTCCACTCCCGCGCGCTGACCCGCAAACTCCTCGCGGCCGGCTCGGGCGACACCGTCCGCTCCCGGGCCCTCACCGGCAAGCCCGCCCGCCAACTGCGCACCGAGTGGACCGACGCCTGGGACGACCCGGCGGGACCCGGCACCCTACCCATGCCGCTCCAGGGCCTCCTCGTCGCCGAGGCCGTCTCGCGCATCCAGAAGTACGAGGTCGAACCGCTGCTCGGCACACCTGTGGGCCAGATCGTGGGGAAGATGACCGCCGAACGCAGCGTCCAGGACACCTTCGACGAGCTGACGCGCGGCTTCGAGCGCGCCGTCGACCGCATCAACCGCATCGCCGGGAGGGACGCCCGATGAACCAGCCGCCCAACGGTTTCTGGGCCCAGGCCACCGCCGACCCCGACCGGCCCGTGCTCCTCGCGCCGGACGGCGAGGAGTGGACCGCGGGCCGGCTGCACGCCGCCGTCAACCAACTCGTCCACGGGCTGCGGGCCGCCGGCCTGGAGCGCGGCGACGCGTTCGCCGTGGTGCTGCCCAACGGCGTCGAGTTCTTCACCGCCTACCTCGCCGCGTCCCAGGCCGGGTTTTACCTCGTGCCGGTCAACCACCACCTGGTCGGCCCCGAGATCGCCTGGATCGTCGCCGACTCCGGCGCCAAGGTGCTCATCGCACACGAACGGTTCGCCGACGCGGCCGTCGCCGCCGCCCACGAGGCGAACGTCCCCGCCTCCCATCGCTATGCCGTGGGCGCCGTGCCCGGCTTCACCCCGTACGCCCAACTCCTCGACGGGCAGCCCGAGTCGGCGCCGCCGGACCGCACGCTCGGCTGGGTCATGAACTACACCTCGGGCACCACTGGACGCCCGCGCGGCATCCGGCGCCCGCTGCCCGGAAAGCTCCCGGAGGAGACCTATCTCGGCGGCTTCCTCGCCATCTTCGGCATCAAGCCGTTCGAGGACAACGTCCACCTGGTGTGCTCGCCGCTCTACCACACGGCCGTCCTCCAATTCGCGGGCGCCTCCCTGCACATCGGGCACCGCATCGTCCTCATGGACAAGTGGACGCCGCAGGAGATGCTGCGTCTCATCGACCAACAGGCCTGCACCCACACGCACATGGTGCCGACCCAGTTCCACCGGCTCCTGTCGCTGCCCGACGACGTGAAGGCGCGCTACGACGTGTCGTCGATGCGGCACGCCATCCACGGCGCCGCGCCCTGCCCCGACCACGTCAAACGCGCCATGATCGACTGGTGGGGGAACTGCGTCGAGGAGTACTACGCGGCGAGCGAGGGAGGCGGGGCGTTCGCCACCGCCGAGGACTGGCTGAAGAAGCCGGGAACCGTCGGAAAGGCCTGGCCCATCAGTGAGTTGGCGGTCTTCGACGACGACGGCAACCCGCTGCCGGCGGGGCAGCTCGGCACGGTC
This sequence comes from Streptomyces sp. ASQP_92, assembly GCF_025399895.1. Classification (GTDB taxonomy): domain Bacteria; phylum Actinomycetota; class Actinomycetes; order Streptomycetales; family Streptomycetaceae; genus Streptomyces. The sequence continues at coordinate 300,795 of NZ_JAODUA010000002.1, forward strand.
TACATGAAGATGTCGACGGGCGGCTTCAGCTACCACAAGGACGAGGGCAAGACCAGGAAGAACCGCATCGGCGACTTCTTCACCGTCGGCGACCTCGGCTACCTCGACGAGGACGGCTACCTCTTCCTGCGCGACCGCAAGATCGACATGATCATCTCCGGTGGCGTCAACATCTACCCGGCCGAGATCGAGGCCGCCCTGCTGACCCACCCGGCCGTCGCGGACGCCGCCGCCTTCGGCATTCCGCACGCCGACTGGGGCGAGGAGGTCAAGGCCGTCGTCGAGGTGGCCGAGGGCCACACCGCGGGAGAGGAACTCGCCGCGGGGATACTCGCCCACTGCGCGGACCGGCTGGCCGCGTACAAACGCCCCAAGACCCTCGACTTCATCGCGGCGATGCCCCGCGACCCCAACGGCAAGCTCTACAAGCGGCGGTTGCGCGAACCGTACTGGGAGGGCCACGAGCGCGCGATGTGACACGGCTTGACCCCGGCCTCCCGGCCGCCCAGGATCCAGCCATGAACGAGGTACGCAGCAGCACCGTCGACGGCATCGTGCGCCGCAGCGCCCGGCGCACCCCCGACCGCATCGCCCTGCGCTACGCGGAGCGCTCCTGGAGCTATGCCGAACTGGACGCAGCCGTGTCCACCGCGGCCGCCTTCCTGACCGCGCGGGGCTTGCACAAGGGCGACCGGGTCGCCGCCTACGGCCACAACTCGGACGCGTATCTCATCGCGTTCCTCGCCTGCTCCCGCGCCGGGTTCATCCATGTGCCGATCAACCAGCACCTCACCGGCGACGACCTGGTGTACATCCTGGAGCAGTCCGGCGCGGCCCTCGTCCTCGCCGACCCGGCGCTCGCCGAACGGGTGCCCCCACGCTTCACGACGCTCCCCTTGCGTGACGGCGCGGGCTCGCTGCTGGCGGCCCTGGCCGAGCCGGTCCCCTACGTGTGCGACGGCGACCGGCACGACCTGGTGCAGCTGCTCTACACCTCCGGCACCACCGCGCTGCCCAAGGGCGCGATGATGACGCACCGGGCGCTCGTGCACGCATATGTCTCCGCCATCACGGCGCTCGACCTGCGCGCCTCGGACCGGCCCGTCCACACCCTGCCGCTCTACCACTCGGCGCAGATGCACGTCTTCCTGCTGCCCTACCTGGCGGTCGGCGCCGAGAACACCGTCCTGGACGCACCCGACGCGGGCCGTCTCTTCGATCTGGTGGAGGCGGGACGCGCCGACTCGCTGTTCGCGCCGCCCACGGTGTGGATCGCACTCGCGGGCCATCCCGAGTTCGCCACCCGCGACCTGAGCGGCCTGCGCAAGGCCTACTACGGGGCCTCGATCATGCCGGTGCCGGTCCTGGAGCGGCTGCGCGAACGGCTGCCGGGGCTCGCCTTCTACAACTGCTTCGGGCAGAGCGAGATCGGCCCGCTGGCCACCGTGCTCGGCCCCGACGAGCACGAGGGGCGGCTCGACTCGTGCGGGCGACCCGTCCTGTTCGTCGAGGCGAGGGTCGTCGACGAGAACGGCAAGGAGGTGCCCGACGGGACGGCGGGCGAAGTCGTCTACCGCTCCCCGCAGTTGTGCGAGGGGTACTGGGACAAGCCGGCCGAGACCGAGGAAGCCTTCCGCGACGGGTGGTTCCACTCCGGGGACCTCGCGGTGCGCGACACCGAGGGCTACTTCACCGTCGTCGACCGCGTGAAGGACGTCATCAACTCCGGCGGCGTACTGGTCGCCTCGCGCCAGGTCGAGGACGTGCTGTACACCCACCCGGCGGTCGCCGAGGCCGCCGTCGTGGGGCTGCCCGACGACCGCTGGATCGAGGCGGTCACCGCGTTCGTCGTACGGCGGGGCGAGGTCACCGAGGCCGAGCTCATCGAGCACGCGCGGCGGTCGCTGGCCGGCTTCAAGACCCCCAAGCGGGTGCGGTTCGTGGACGAACTGCCCCGGAACGCGAGCGGGAAGATCCTCAAGCGCGAACTGCGCGACCGGTTCGCCTGAACTGCCGCGCGCAGGGCAGTAGTTGTGGCCGTGGAGGTCAGCTCCGCTCCTGTCTCAGATCGACGATGCGCTTGAACTTGCCGACCGAGCGCTCGATGGTCTCGGGGTCGACGACCTCCACGTCCGCCGAGACGCCGATACCGTCCTTGACCGCCGTGACGATCGAGCGGGCGGCCGCCTCGCGCTGCTCCGGCGCCAGTCCCGCCCGCGCCTCCACCCGTACCGTCAGCGCGTCGAGCCGGCCCCGGCGGGTCAGCCTGAGCTGGAAGTGAGGGGCGACGCCGGGCGTGCGCAGCACGATCTCCTCGATCTGGGTGGGGAAGAGATTCACCCCGCGCAGAATGATCAGGTCGTCACTGCGCCCGGTCACCTTCTCCATGCGCCGGAAAACCCTGGCCGTACCGGGCAGCAGCCGCGTCAGGTCCCGCGTCCGGTAGCGGATCACCGGCATCGCCTCCTTGGTGAGCGAGGTGAAGACCAGCTCGCCGCGCTCACCGTCCGGCAGCACCTCGCCGGTGAGCGGGTCCACCACCTCGGGGTAGAAGTGGTCCTCCCAGATGTGCAGCCCGTCCTTGGTCTCCACACACTCCTGCGCGACACCGGGGCCCATCACCTCGGACAGCCCGTAGATATCGACCGCGTCGATGGCGAACCGCTCCTCGATCTCGCGGCGCATCTCCTGCGTCCACGGCTCGGCGCCGAAGATGCCCACCTGGAGCGAGGTGGAGCGGGGGTCGACGCCCTGCCGCTCGAACTCGTCGAGCAGCGTCAGCATGTAGGACGGCGTCACCATGATGATCTCGGGGCGGAAGTCCTGGATCAGCTGGACCTGACGGGCCGTCATGCCCCCGGAGGCGGGGATCACTGTGCAGCCCAGCCGCTCGGCCCCATAATGCGCACCGAGTCCGCCCGTGAACAGGCCGTATCCGTACGCCACATGGACCTTGTGGCCGGGGCGCCCGCCCGCCGCGCGGATCGAGCGGGCCACCACGTCCGCCCAGGTGTCCAGGTCCCGCTGGGTGTAGCCGACGACGGTCGGGCGGCCCGTGGTGCCGCTGGAGGCGTGGATGCGGCGGACGTCCCCCTCGGGGACCGCGAACATCCCGAACGGGTAGTGGTCGCGCAGATCCGATTTCGCGGTGAAGGGGAAGCGGGCCAGATCGGCGAGCGAGCGACAGTTCTCCGGGCGGACCCCCGCCTTGTCGAAGGCCTCCCGATAGAACGCGACGTTGTCGTACGCGTGGCGCAGCGAGGCGCGCAGCCGATCGAGCTGAAGGGCTTCGAGCTCCGGCCGGCTCAGCCGCTCGGCCTCGTCCAGCTCAGCCGCCATGGTGCGCTCCCGTCCTCACCCCACCCCGCAAAGGGTGACGAAATCGGACGACCGATCATTCGGTCGATCTGTTTCGGATCAGTAATTCACCAGCCCCAGGGATGCGTCAAGGCCTGTGGACAACCCGGAACGAGTCCCTCGGCCCGACCGGCCGTCCAAGATCGCGCCCTGAGCGAAAGGCGTTGCCGCGCCCCGCGGACGGCTGTGAGGATCGGCGTCATGCCGAAGTTCACGACGTACGACGGAACCCGACTCGCCTACCACCTGCGCGGCGAGGGCGAACCACTGCTCTGCCTGCCGGGCGGCGCGATGCGCGCCTCGGCGTATCTGGGGGACCTCGGCGGCCTGGCCGCCCACCGCCAACTGGTCCTGCTCGATCTGCGCGGCACCGGGGACTCGGAGATACCGCGGGACCCGTCGTCCTACCGCTGCGACCGGCAGGTGGCCGACGTCGAGGCGCTGCGCGCCCACCTCGGGCTCGACCGGATCGATCTGCTCGGGCACTCGGCGGGCGGCAACTTGGCGATGCTGTACGCGGCGGCCCACCCCGAACGGGTCGCTCGCCTCGCGCTGATCACCCCGACGCCGTGGGCCCTCGGCATGCCGCCCACGCCCGAGGAGCGGCTCGCCGCGGCGCGGCTGCGCAAGGACGAGCCGTGGTTCGAGGAGGCGTACGCGGCCTACTCGGAGGTGCTCGCGGGCCGGCCGGCACACGCGGGCTACGAGGCGCTCATCTACGGCCGGTGGGACGCGGCGGCCAAGGCCCACGCGGCCGCCGGTGAGCAGCAGTACAACGACGAGGCGGCGGACCTCTACGGCTGCGACGGCGCGTTCGATCCCGTGACCACCCGTGCGGCCCTGGCCCGACTCGACGCCCCGGCCCTGGTGCTGGCCGGGGAGTGGGACGGCGGCCCCTGCCCGGACCTGGCGGCCAGGACCGCGGCCTGCTTCGCCGACGGACGGCTCCAAGTCCAGCCGCTCGCCGGGCACTTCCCCTGGCTCGACGACCCCGGAGCCTTCACCCGCACCGTGGCCGCCTTCCTCGATCCGGACGTCCGCACGGTCACCGTCGGCGGGCTCCGGCTCGCCTATCGCGTGTGGGGCGACGAGTCCGCGCCGCCCCTGGTCCTCGTGCACGGCCGGGGCGGCGACAGCCGGGACTGGGAGGTGATCGCCGGACGGCTCGCGGCCACCCGCCGCGTGTACGCCCTCGATCTGCGGGGCCACGGTCTGAGCGACTGGCCGGGCGGCTACTCCTTCGAGGCGTTCCGCGACGACCTCCGCGGCTTCCTCACCGAACTGGGCCTGGCGGGGGCCGACTTGGTGGGCCACTCCATGGGGGGCGCGGCCGCGGCGCTGCTCGCCGAGGACGAGCCCGGCCTCATCGGCCGTCTCGTCCTGGAGGAGACCCCGCCGCTCTTCCCCCTCAAGCCGCCGCGCGGCCCTGCCGAGCGCCCCACCGGCGAGCTGAACTTCGACTGGGCCGTGGTGCCGGCGATCGACGCCCAGCTGAACGACCCCGACCCGTCGTGGCGCGGCCGCTTCGCCGCCATCGCGGCGCCCACCCTGGTCGTGGCGGGCGGCCCGGCCAGCCATGTCGACCAGAAGAAGCTGGCCTGGATGGCCTCGCGCATACCGGACGCCCGCCTCGTCACCATCGACGCGGGCCACCTGGTGCACGCCGAGCGGCCCGCCGAATTCCTGGGCGCGCTCGCCGATTTCGGCATCAAGTGAGGGCCGCACCGCTTCCTTCTCCGGCGTCCGCCTCGGAGGCGACCGACCGCGCCCAGCGGTAGTCCGCCTTGCCGCTCGGGGAGCGCTGGATGGCGGGGGCGATCACCAGTTGGCGCGGCACCTTGTAGCCGGCCAGCCGTGTGCGGCAGTGCGTCTGGATCGCTTCGAGCGTGGGCCGGGCCGCGCCGTCGCGGACCTGGACCACCGCCGCCACATGGCTGCCCCAGGTGGCGTCCGGCACCCCGGCCACCAGCGCGTCGTACACGTCCGGATGCGACTTGAGGGCCTGCTCCACCTCTTCCGGATAGACCTTCTCGCCGCCCGTGTTGATGCACTGCGAGCCGCGCCCGAGCACCGTGACGATGCCGTCCTCGTCCACGGTCGCCATGTCGCCCAGGAGCACCCACCGTTCGCTGCCCCGCTGGAAGAAGGTCTCGGCGGTCTTCACCGGGTCGTTGTAGTAACCGAGCGGCACGTGCCCGCGCTGGGCAAGGCGCCCCGGCTCGCCGACCGCGACCATCTCGTGCGTCACCGGATCCACCACCCTGGTGCGGTCGTTGACCTCCAGGCGGAAGCCCTTCTCCGGACCCGAGTCGTCGGTCGCCTTCCCGTTGGAACCCGACTCGGAGGAGCCGAAGTTGTTGAGGATCAGCGCACCCGGTATCAGCTCCTGGAGCTGGTCGCGGACCGTCTGCGACATGATCGCGCCGGATGAGGAGACGCTGAACAGCGAGGAGAGGTCGGTCCCCCTGAGCGGGCCGTGCAGCGCGTCGATCAGCGGCCGCAGCATCGCGTCGCCCACCAGGGACACGCTGGTGACCTTCTCCTTCTCGATCGTGCGGAGCACCTCTTCGGGCACGTACTTGCGGTGGATGACCACCCGCTGGCCGTAGTCGAAGGCCACGAACGAGGTCAGAGTCGAGGTGCCGTGCATCAGCGGAGGAGCGGGGAAGAACGTCAGGCCAGCCCCGCCCTTGGCGACCCGCTCGGCCAGTTCCTCGGGCCGTTCCACCGGTTCGCCGGCCGGGTCTCCGCCGAACAACCCCGCGAAGAACAGGTCCTCCTGACGCCACATCACGCCCTTGGGCAGGCCCGTGGTGCCGCCGGTGTAGATGATGAACAGGTCGTCACCGGAGCGCGGCCCGAAGCCCCGCCCGGGCGACCCGGCGGCCTCGGCCTCGGCGAACGCGACCGTCCCGACAGGCGCCGCGCCCTCCTCGGCGGGCCCCACCCGGATCAGGTGCCGCAGCTTCTGGGCCTGCGTCAGCGCACCCGTCACCCGGGGGGAGAACTCGGTGTCGAACACGAGCGCCGCGAGGTCGGCGTCCTGGTAGAGGTAGGCCAACTCCTCTTCCACATAACGGTAGTTGACGTTGACCGGCACCAGGCGCGCCTTGAGCGCGGCCAGTACGGTCTGGAGGTACTCGACGCCGTTGTAGAGGTGCAGGCCCAGGTGCTCACCGGGCTTGAGCCCCGCGTCGATCAGATGGTGCGCGAGCCGGTTCGCCGCCGTGTCCAACTGGCGGTAGGTCAACCTGCGTTCGGCGCCCGTTCCGGGATGGTCGAGGTAGACGAGGGCTTCGCGGTCCGGAACCACGTCGACGACGGACTCGAACAGGTCGGCAAGGTTGTACTCCACCATTCCTCCTGACACCGGCCCCGACTGACTGGGGGTCATCAGAGCAAAGGCGCGCACAACTGGGAAGGGCGCCGCCGAAGAAATCTGACTGGCTGTCAGAAAACTATTGAACTGGCACCTCCCCTACTGCAACCTGTTCTAGGTCTTGAGACGGGAGGACGGCAATGGGTGGTACCGAACACCTCACCGTGCAGCGCGAAGGCGCCACACTGGTGCTCACCCTCAACCGGCCGGAAGCGAAGAACGCGCTCTCGCTGCCGCTGCTGGTGGGGCTCTACGACGGCTGGCTGGAGGCCGACGCCGACGACTCGATCCGCTCGGTCGTCCTCACCGGCGCGGGCGGCGACTTCTGCGCGGGGATGGACCTCAAGGCCCTCGCCGGGCGGGGCATGGCGGGGGACCACTACCGGGACCGGCTCACCGCCGACCCCGATCTGCACTGGAAGGCGATGCTGCGCCACCACCGGCCCCGCAAGCCGGTGATCGCCGCGGTCGAGGGGTACTGCGTGGCCGGGGGCACCGAGATCCTCCAGGGCACCGACATCCGGGTCGCGGGGGCCGGTGCGACGTTCGGGCTCTTCGAGGTCAGGCGCGGGCTCTTCCCCATCGGGGGCTCCACCGTGCGCCTCCAGCGGCAGATCCCGCGCACCCACGCGCTGGAGATGCTGCTCACGGGGCGGCCCTACAGCGCCGAGGAGGCCGCGCGGATCGGGCTGATCGGGCGGGTCGTGCCGGACGGTACGGCGCTCGACGCGGCGCTTGAGATCGCCTCGGCGATCAACGCGTGCGGGCCGTTGGCGGTGGAGGCGGTCAAGGAGTGTGTGTACGCCACGGCGTCCATGAGTGAGGCGGAGGGGCTTGCGATGGAGCTTGAGCGGGGGTGGCCGGTGTTCGCGACGGAGGATGCGAAGGAGGGGGCTGCCGCGTTTACCGCGAAGCGGGTGCCTGTCTATCGGCGGGCCTGAGGTTTCCCCACCCCGCCCCTTCCCGAAACCCTCCGGGGGCTCGTTCGGGTGCGGGTCGGTGGTCGCTCCCGGGGCTCCGCCCCGGACCCCGTTCGCGCCTTGACGGCGCTCGTCCTCAAACGCCGGACGGGCTGTAGGTGGCCCCACGTCTCACATGTCGGACGGGCTGTAGGTGGCCCCACGTCTCGAACGCCGGACGGGCTCTAGGTGGCCCCAGCGACCCGAGGGCCCGAACGCCGGACGGGCGTCAAGTCGTCCAGGATCTAGGAGTTGGACCATGGCAGGATCTGCCGCTACCGACGTGTTGCGTGCGCCGCTCGTCGTCGAGTTTCCGTTCACCCGGTCCCTCGGGCCCGTGCAGAGCGCCTTTCTCACGGGGCTGCGCGAGCGGGTCGTCCTCGGGGTGCGGGCCGGGGACGGGCGGGTGCTGGTGCCGCCCGTCGAGTACGACCCCGTCACCGCCGAGGAGATCCGCGAGCTCGTCGAGGTCGCCCCCACCGGCACCGTGACCACCTGGGCCTGGAACCCCGCCCCGCGCCGGGGCCAGCCCCTGGACCGGCCCTTCGCCTGGATTCTCGTCAAGCTGGACGGGGCCGACACCTCGCTCCTGCACGCCCTCGACGCGCCCGGACCCGACGCCGTGCACAGCGGGATGCGGGTCCGGGTCCGCTGGGCCGCGGACCGCACGGGCGCCATCACCGACATCGCCTGCTTCGAACCGGGCGAGGGGGACAAGCCCCAACTGGTCGCTCACAGCGGGCAGTTCGAGGATGCCGTCACCGGGATCGTCGCGCCCGCCAGGCTCGACTACACCTACAGCCCCGGCCGCGCCCAGTCCGCGTACATCAACGCCCTGTCCGCCCGCAAGACCGTCGGCGAGCGGTGCCCGGACTGCCGCAAGGTGTACGTGCCGCCGCGCGGCGCCTGCCCGACCTGCGGGGTCGCCACCGTGGAGCGGGTCGAGGTCGGGCCGGCCGGGACCGTCACCACGTACTGCATCGTCAACATCAAGGCGAAGAACCTCGACATCGAAGTGCCCTACGTCTACGCGCACATCGCGCTCGACGGCGCCGGGCTCGCCCTCCACGGGCGGATCGGCGGGATCCCGTACGACCAGGTGCGGATGGGGCTGCGGGTCGAACCGGTGTGGAGCGAGGGCGGCCGCTACCCCGACCACTACCGGCCCACCGGCGAACCCGACGCCGACTACGAGACGTACAAGGAGCTGATCTGATGGCGCCCACCGGGCCCGGCCGGGACGTGGCGATCGTCGCCTTCGCGCAGAGCGACCACCGACGCCGCACCGACGACCTGTCCGAGGTCGAACTCCTCATGCCGGTACTGCACCAGGTCCTCGACGTGACCGGCCTCAAGACCAGCGACATCGGCTTCACCTGCTCCGGCTCCAGCGACTACCTCGCCGGGCGCGCCTTCTCCTTCACGATGGCGCTCGACGGCGTCGGAGCCTGGCCGCCGATCTCCGAGTCCCATGTGGAGATGGACGGGGCCTGGGCCCTGTACGAGGCCTGGGTGAAGATCCTCACCGGCGAGGCCGACACCGCGCTCGTCTACGGATACGGCAAGTCCTCGCCCGGCGAGGTGCGCGACGTGCTGACCCGGCAGCTCGACCCCTACTACGTGGCGCCCCTGTGGCCCGACTCCGTCTCGCTCGCCGCCCTCCAGGCGCAGGCGCTCATCGACGCCGGTGAGACCGACGAGGCGGCGCTCGCCTCGATCGCCGGGCGCAGCCGCTGCGACGCGGCCGCCAACTCCCATGCGCAGGTGCGGGGTTCACGCCCGCAGGGCGACTACCTGGTGCGTCCGCTGCGCACCGGGGACTGCCCGCCGATCGGGGACGGCGCGGCCGCCGTGATCCTCGCCGCCGGAGACCGGGCGCGCGAGCTGTGCGCGCGGCCCGCCTGGCTCCGCGGCATGGACCACCGCATCGAGGCCCACAGCCTCGGCGTGCGCGACCTCACCGACTCGCCGTCCACCCGACTCGCCGCCGAACGGGCCGGAGTCTTCGAACGGCCGGTGGACACGGCCGAGTTGCACGCGCCCTTCACCTCGCAGGAGGTCGTCCTGCGCAAGGCGCTGCGGCTCGGCGAGGAGGTCAGCGTCAACCCGTCGGGAGGCGCGCTCGCCGCGAACCCCGTCATGGCCGCCGGGCTCCTCCGGCTCGGCGAGGCGGCGGCCCGCATCCACCGCGGCGACTCCGACCGGGCCCTCGCGCACGCCACGTCCGGCCCCTGCCTTCAGCAGAACCTGGTCGCCGTCCTGGAGGGGGAGTCATGAGCAAGGAACCCGTGGCCGTCGTCGGCGTCGGCCAGACCAAGCACGTGGCCGCCCGGCACGACGTGTCCATCGCCGGTCTCGTGCGCGAGGCGGCCCAACGAGCGCTTGACGACGCCGAGTTGACCTGGGCCGACATCGACGCCGTCGTCATCGGCAAGGCGCCCGACTTCTTCGAGGGCGTCATGATGCCCGAGCTCTACCTCGCCGACGCGCTCGGCGCGGTCGGCAAGCCCATGCTGCGGGTGCACACGGCGGGCTCCGTCGGCGGCTCCACCGCGCTCGTCGCCTCCAACCTGGTCGCCGCCCGCGTCCACCGCACGGTGCTCACCCTCGCCTTCGAGAAGCAGTCCGAGTCCAACGCCATGTGGGGTCTGTCCCTGCCCGTGCCCTTCACCCAGCCGCTGCTCGCGGGCGCCGGGGGCTTCTTCGCGCCCCACGTACGGGCCTATATGCGGCGCACCGGCGCCCCCGACACCGTGGGCTCCCTCGTCGCGTACAAGGACCGGCGCAACGCACTCAAGAACCCCTACGCCCACCTCCACGAGCACGACATCACCCTGGAGAAGGTCCAGGCCTCGCCCATGCTGTGGGACCCGATCCGCTACTCCGAGACCTGCCCGTCCTCCGACGGCGCCTGCGCGATGATCCTCACCGACCGGGCGGGCGCCGCCCGTTCGCCCCGTCCGGCGGCCTGGGTGCACGGCGGCGCCATGCGCAGCGAGCCGACCCTGTTCGCCGGCAAGGACTTCGTCTCGCCCCAGGCGGGCAAGGACTGCGCGGCCGATGTGTACCGCCAGGCCGGCGTCGCCGATCCGCGCCGCGAGATCGACGCCGTCGAAATGTATGTGCCGTTCTCCTGGTACGAGCCGATGTGGCTGGAGAACCTGGGCTTCGCCGCCGAGGGCGAGGGCTGGAAACTCACCGAGGCCGGTGTCACGGAACTGGACGGCGACCTGCCCGTCAACCCCTCGGGCGGCGTCCTGTCCACCAACCCCATCGGCGCCTCCGGCATGATCCGGTTCGCCGAGGCCGCCCTCCAGGTGCGCGGTCTGGCGGGGGAGCACCAGGTGGAGGGCGCCCGCAAGGCGCTCGGCCACGCCTACGGCGGCGGATCCCAGTTCTTCTCGATGTGGCTGGTAGGCGCCGAACCGCCCACCCGCTGAGGCCGACGGGCGACGGGCGGGCCCCGGTACTCCTTCCGCGGCCTGTCCGTCCCTCCGCGCGATCGCTAGTGTGGCCCCGGACGACAGCACCGGGGAGGAGCACGGACGTGGCCGACACCACCACCACCCAGCACACCTTGCAGACCCTTGCGGGGCACACCCGTTCCGGCTGGGAGAAGCCGGAGCTCGACCTCAGCGAGGCCGAGTGGCGGTCGAGCAGTCAGGGGGCGGGAGACGTCCAGATCGCCTTCGTCGAAGGCTTCATCGCCATGCGCAACAGCGCCAGCCCCGGCAGCCCACCCCTGATCTTCAGTCCCGCCGAATGGCGGGCCTTCGTGATCAACGCCCGCGACGGCGAGTTCGACCTCACCTAGCCCAGCCGGGCGCGGCAGTGCGCGCGGGTCCGCAGCCGCCACCCCCCGTGGTGCCGGCTACGGACGCGCCCCGCCCGCCTCCGGGCGCCCAACTGCCGGGCCGACAGCGCAGGATGAGGGCCTCGGCCACCTGCTCCTCGCCGCAGAGGCGAGCAGCCGCTACGCTCCCTCGCGCTCCCCGGAGGCCTGCTCCGGGAACAGCTGGGCCCAGGGTCGCTGCCGGCCCTCGCTGACCGCGGCGATGCCCGCCTCGCCGTACCGCGCCGTCTCCAGGGACCAGGCGAGGTTTCCGCTCATCAGGGCGCGCATGCCGTCGACGTAGTCGTCCACCTGGGCCCGCACCTGCTCGGGCAGCTCGGTCTTGTCGAGCCGCGCGGCGAGTTCCCCCGTCAGCTCCTGGAAACGCGCGATCCGGGAGTTGGCCATCGCCGCCACCCGCCGCACCGCCTGATCGACGGTGCACATCTCCTGCCGCAGCAAAATGATGACGCTGTTGTTCACGTCGCCCGCCGCCAACTCCTTGTCCACGGACACCATGTCGTTGACGAAGATGACCACATCGGCGGTGATCACCCTCATCTCCGCCAGGGGCGCCCCCTCGTGCAGCTCCCTGGGCAGCGTGTAGCCCCCACAGCGCTCCACCAGGTCGAGACAGGGCTGCACCCCTATGGAGTCCCGGCGGCCGCGCAGAAAGAGAGGCAGCGTCAACGTGCCGTTGCGGGTCCGGTTCAGCGCCTCCCAGTGATAGGCCGTCAGATACTCCCGCCAGTGCGCCCGGAAACGGTCCTGCCACAGGAGCGGGGTTCCCGCGGTCACCCGCTGCCACAGATCACGGAAACTTTCGGCCAGCCGGTTCGTCGCCTCGCCCGGCACCGGCGGTTCGTCGCTCATGGTGCGCAACACCGTGTCGATCTGGCGAACCACCACGTCGGGGCGTTTCCCGAGCGGCCCGTCGAACTGGTCGTCGAAGACGAAGAACCAGGCGTTGAGATCCGTCGCGAGGGCCAAATGCGCGTCCGAGGCATCCGGATAGAAGTACGCCATCAGCCGTTCCAGGCCCATCGCGTCGTATTCGGCCGTCGCGTGCTCCCCGGCCAGCATGCCGAACTCGTACAGCCAGTCCAGCGTGTGCCGCCGGGCCAGCTCGTGCCGGGGATGCCTGCGCGCCGGGAAGGGAATGTCAACGAACCCCGTCCGCGTCCGGGCCGACCGGACTCTGCCAGTGCTGCCCATACGGCACCGCCTCCTTAGTACTCCGTACGTCGTTCAATCATCAAGGGGCGGTGGGCCGGTGACCAGTCGCATCACGCCGGAGCCCGACAGCGCGCCGGGGGCGTACGCGGCCCTTCCTGGCGCCCCTCGGGGACATTCCGAGCCCAACCGCCCATGGATTCAGCCAACTTAACGAGTCAAGGAGAAGACGGAAGTAGGTTATTCATGTCACGGTACGTGTCCGGGGCGTAGGCTCGGCGCTACTGCCAGAAGGGGAACCGCTGTGGCGGAGACGAGAGGTCGGGGCGGAGCTCCGCGCCGGACGCTCTTTGAGCGCGACGAAGAACTGCTGGTGTTCGACAGCATGTTGAACGATCTGTGCGGCCGGGCCGGTGAGGGGAGCGCTGCCAACGGCGGCCTGCTCGCCATCGCCGGATCGGCCGGCCTGGGCAAGACCACACTGGTGGCCGAAGTCCGGCGAAAAGCCGCCGCACGCGGCTGCACCCTGCTGGCCGCACGCGGCAGCGAGCAGGAGGAGGGCGTCGCCTTCCACGTCGTGCGCCAGCTCGTGCAGCCGGTGCTCGCCGCGACCACCGAGGCCGAACACCGCAAGATACTGGGCAGTTGGTACGACATCGTCGCGCCCGCCGTCGGCCTCATCGCGGGACAGAGCGGGGTCTCACCCGACCCCCAGGGCGTGCGGGACGGCCTCGACTGGCTCGTCACCCGCTTCGCCGTCCAGTACGCGCCCGTGGTGCTGGTCGTCGACGACGCGCACTGGGCGGACGAGGAGACGCTCGCCTGGCTCAGCTCCTTCGCGCTGCGCGCGGGCGACCTGCCCCTGCTGATCGTCGTCGCCTACCGGCCCGAGGAACTCCCGCGCCACGCGGCCGAGTTCCGCCGGCTCGCCATGCGGCACGGCTCGCGCCCGCTGGACCTGTCACCGTTCACCCCGGCCGCCGTCAGCGACCTGGTGCGCGGTGTGCTCGGCGACGGCGGCGACGAACTGTTCGCCCGCGAGTGCTGGGCGCTGACCGCGGGCAATCCGTACGAGGCCGTCGAACTCGTCGCCAGGATCCGCGACCGGGGCATCAAACCGCAGTACGCCAACGCCGGCGAACTGCGCGAGCTGGCCTCCGCGGTACGCGGCAGCGGACTCATCGAGCGCCTGGAGCGGCTCGGCCCCTCCGCGGTACGGCTCACCTGGGCCGTCGCCGTGCTCGGCACCGACGCCGACCGGGAGATGGCGGCCGGGGTCGCGGGACTGGGCGCCGAGGAGATGGCCGACGCCGTCGAGCGACTGCGCGACGCCCGCATCCTGGCCGCGCCGGCGGAAGGTTCCAGCCGGCTCGACTTCTTCCACCCGCTCGTCGGCACCGCCGTCTACCGGGCCATCCCGGCGGCCATGCGGGTCGCGATGCACGGCCAGGCCGCCTTCGCGGTCACCGAGGCCGGACTCGGCGCCACCGCCGCGGCCCGGCACATCCTGGAAATGCATCCGGAGAACGACCGCTGGGCGGTCCGCCAACTGCGCTCCGCAGCCCGCGACTATCTGCGGGCCGGCGCCCCGGACGCGGCCCGGCGCTGTCTCTCCCGCGCCCTGCGCGAACCACCCGCGCTCGAGGAACGCGCCGAGGTGCTGTACGAACTGGGCTGCTCGGCGCTCCTGAACGAGCCCGCCACCACCGTCAACCACCTCAAGGCCGCCCTCGAAGAGCCCGAACTCGCCCCGGAACTGCGCGAAGCCGTCACCTACCGGCTCGCCCAGGCTCTGGCCCACACCGACCGCATGGCTGAGGCCGCGGCCCTCGTGGCCGCCGAGGCCAAACACTCCTCCAGCGCCCGCACCCGGCTGCGCATGCAGGCCGAGACCTTCCAGTGGAACGCGTTCCGCGCCGACGAGGAGGACTCGCCGACCCGCTCGCGCAGCCTGGCCCGGCTCGCCGAGCACCTCACCACCCGCGGCAAGGCCGAGCGCTACATCCTGGGCCTGCGCGCCTGGGACGCGATGGTGCGCGGCGAACCCGCCGAGACCGCCCTGCGCTACGCCGAGGAGGCCCTGGAGGGCGGGCTGCCCTGGACCGACGACGACTGGGGCTTCGAGGTGCCCGTCCTGGTCGCGCTCACCTTCATGTACTGCGACCAGCCCGGCCGCGCCGACGAACTGTTCACCCAGGGCATCGCCGACTGCGAACGCAAGGGCTGGCGCGGCGCCCACCTCTCCTTCGGCCTGACGCTCCTGGGGTACATCAAGTTCCACCGCGGCCGGCTCGCCGAGGGCGAGGACCTGGTACACAGCGGCCTGCGCATCGCCGACCGGGTCGGCCAGCAGATCCCCGCCCAGTGGTTCGCGCTCGGCATCCTCATCGAGATCCTGCTCGCCCGCGGCCGGGTGCAGGAGGCCCAGGAACTGTCCGACGCCTACAACTACGGCCAGGTCGTTCCCAACGCCGTCGTCTACCCCGACTCCGAGACCGTCTACAGCGAACTCCTCCTCGCCCGGGGGCTGCGCACCGACGCCGAGGAACGGCTGCGCGCGGTCGGCCGCAGGCTCGAACCGCGCGGCATGCGCAACCCGATGTGGTGCCCGTGGCGGCCGCTCCTGGCCCAGACGATCGCCCACACCGATCCCGCCGAGGCCGCCGCGATCGCGCAGGAGGGAGTCGAGATCGCCCGGCGCTTCGGCACCCCGGGCGCCATCGGCCGAGCCTTGCACGCGGCCGCGAAGGTCGCCTCCGGCGCAGACAGCCTGGCCCTGATGTCCGAGGCCGTCCGGCAACTCGAACGGTCGCCGGCCGCCTACGAGCTGGCCCAGGCCCTGGTCGACCACGGCGCGATGCTCAGCCGCGCCGGGCTGCCCCAGGACGCCGCCGACCTCCTGATGCGCGGCCTGGAGAGCGCCGCGCTCTGCGGGGCCGACGCTCTGGCGGCGCGGGCCCGCGAGGAACTCGCCGCCTCCGGTCTTCGCCCGCTCCAGCTGCGGGCCGTCGACTCGGACTCGCTCACCTCGCAGGAGAAGGCGGTGGCCGAGCGGGCCGCCCAGGGCTGGGAGAACCGGCGCATCGCGGAAGACCTCGGCATCAAGGAACGCACCGTGGAGCTCCTGCTCTCCGGCGCCTTCCGCAAGCTGGGCACCGACCGCGGCGGTCTGGCCGGGCTGCTGCCCCACCAGACCCGGGGCGCCGGCATCCGAGGCGTCCCCGGCCCCTGAGCCCGGTGACCCGGCCCCGGCCCCCGAGCCCTGACACGGCGAGGGAGCCGGGGCCGCGCCCCGCGCCGAACCGCCCAGGGCGCCGGGCCCGGCTCCGCCGGGGCACCGGGGGCACGTACCATTGACGGCATGTCCTTCCTCCGCCGCCGCAGCGCCGCCACCCCCGCGGGCCCGGACTTCGATGTCCTGGCCATGGACCCGGGTGACTGGCCCGGCAACCTGGGTGCCGGTCTGCTGCCCGCCCCCGACGGCAGCTGCCAGGGTGTCTTCCTGCGCTACGACCTGTTCGGCGGCCGCGGCCCGGCGATGATCATCGGCAATCTGCCGGAGGGATCCCCGGCCCGCGAGATGGCCGAGGGCCAGGTCCCCTTCGAGGTGGCGCAGCTCCTGGTGGCGCTGGAGAACGACGAGCCGATCGAGGTCGTCGGCAGCGAGGACATGCCGGTGATGCAGGGCGACAACCTGCTGATCGTGCGCCGCCTCAAGCTCTCCGAAAGCCGCATCTCCTGCGTGCAGTTCGACCGCAGCGACAACGTCCTGGTCACGATCGCCAGCTGGGACCGGCCGATCACCGACGACCTGTACGCCCTCCTGAAGCCGCTGCCCGCGGAGCTGTTCCAGCAGAGCTGAGCGGACACGCCCGCGACCGGCCCGGCACCTCCCGTCCGAGGTGCCGGGCCGCTTCATGTCCCACGCGCTGGGGCCCGCCCGGGGGCAGTTGAGGCCACCGCGCATCGCCAGGCCAACCCCGACTCCGGCTGCGAGCCGTGGCCGCTTTTTTGCGCAGTTCCCCGCGCCCCTGAACCCGCTGTCGGCTGGCGGACCGTGTGTGGCTGGTCGCGCAGTTCCCCGCGCCCCTAACCCCGATTCCGTCCGCGGGCCGTGGCGGCTTCTCGCGCAGTTCCTCGCGCCCCTGAACCCGCTGTCGGCTGGCGGGCCGTGTGTGGCTGGTCGCGCAGTTCCCCGCGCCCCCAACCCCGCCTTCGTCCGCGGGCCGTGGTCGCTTCTCGCGCAGTTCCCCGCGCCCCCAAGAAACCCGCCTTCGTCCGCAGGGCGTGTGTGGCTGGTCGCGCAGTTCCCCGCGCCCCTGGCAGGACCGGTGCCGGCCCGTATGGAGGCATTTCAGCCCGTCCGGCGTTTGAGGACGAGCGCCCTTAAGGCGCGATGCGGGGTCTGGGGCGGAGCCCCAGGAGGGGCGGGAGGGGATCGGCCGGCATGTTGGGGATGCCGCGCCCGCCACAGGTCTCGCCCACTGACACAAGTCGCTTTCCGCGACGACCACTTGACGAAGCGTCATCGCGGGTCACAGTGTGTCCCCGCGCGGACCCGCGCGCCGCACGGCGAGAGAACCCACCGCACCCCCGGCAAGAAGGGTTGTCCATGACGTCCAAGAAGAGGATCAGACTCGCGCTCGCGACGGCGACGGCAGGCGCCCTGGGCCTCGCCCTGGCCCCCGCCTCCCCGGCGGGCGCGGCCGGGCCGGACACCGAGTGCCCGCGCACCCTCACCTGCGACTGGGTTCCGGCGGCCTACCAGCAGACCGGCGACCCCGCCGACAAGAAGACGTACGGCAACTACGACGTCTCGGACCGCCCGGGCACCAACAAGATCAAGTACATCGTCCTGCACGACACCGAGGAGACCTTCGCGACCACCCTGAAGATCTTCCAGGACCCCAAGCGGGCCGCCTCCGCGCACTATGTGGTGCGGTCGAACGACGGGCACGTCACCCAGATGGTGAAGACCAAGGACGTCGCCTGGCAGGCCGGCAACTGGTACATCAACTCCGAGTCCATCGGCATCGAGCAGGAGGGCTACGCCACCGCCGGCGCCGCCTGGTACACCCCCGAGATGTACCGCTCCACGGCGGCGCTGGTGCGCTACCTCGCTGCCAAGTACGACATCCCGCTCGACCGTCAGCACATCCTCGGCCACGACAACGTGCCGCCGACCACCGCCGCCGGCACCCCGGCCATGCACTGGGACCCGGGGCCGTACTGGGACTGGAACCACTTCATGTCCCTGCTCGGCAGGCCCACCGAACAGACCGGCCGCCCCGGCGGTCAACTGGTCACCGTGGACCCGGTGTTCAAGAAGAACGTCCAGGCCTTCCGCGACTGCGAGAAGAACGTCGACCTGCCGGCCGCGCCCTCCAGCGCCGTCCCGCTGTACACCCGACCGTCCACCGACGCGCCGCTGTTCGCCGACCCCGGCCTCCATCCGCCCGGCACGCCCGGGACCAACTGCGCCAACGACTGGGGCAGCAAGATCAGCGCCGGCCAGCAGGCCGTGGTCGCCGAACGCAAGCCCGGCTGGACCGCGATCTGGTGGTACGGGCAGGAGGCCTGGCTCCAGAGCCCCGCCCACACCCGCACCACCACCCCCACCGCGGGCCATGTCGTACGCCCCAAGCCGGGCCTGACCGATGTGCCCGTCTACGGAACCGCCTACCCGGCGGCCGGCGACTACCCGGCGGACTTCACGGCGCCTCGCGTGAGCACCCCGCTCGCCTACACCATCAAGGCCGGCCAGTCCTACCCCGGCGGAACACCGACACCCGCCGGATACTTCTACGCCCCCACCATCGACTCGTCGTACCCCTACGACCACACGTACTTCCCCGGCAGCACCCGCTATGTGACGGTGCAGATCGGCCACCGGATCGCGTTCGTCAAGGCCTCCGACGTGGACGTGGTCCGGGTGCGCTAGGCCCACGACAGCGTGCCGCGCGCCCAGTGTGTCGGCACTGGGCGCGCGGCGCGCTTCCCCCTCGGACCGGTCGTCAGCGCGTGCCGACCGCCGCCCGCACGGCCCGCCGCGCCAGGGCGCAGTCGTCGTGCAGCCTGCGCAGCAGCAGCCTCTGCTGTTCCCCCGCGGACGGCACACCCGGCGGGTGGTTCTGCGCCGCGCTCGCCGGCGCCGCGTCGCGCATGGTGCGCTGCACCGCCGTCTCGTACGTCCTGATCTCCCGGGTCAGTACGAGCATCAGGTTCACCAGGAACGCGTCCCGCGAGGCGGGGCCCGCAAGTTGGGCGGCCTGGCTGATCCGCCGGCGCTCCATCGGGGCGTCCCCGAGCACCGCCCACAGCGTCGCCAGGTCGTACCCGGGCAGATACCAGCCCGCGTGCTCCCAGTCGACGAGGACCGGACCGGCCGGCGAGAGCAGGATGTTGGACAGGAGCGCGTCGCCGTGCGAGAACTGCCAGTCCACCCGGCCCGAGAGGGCCAGACCGTGCACCAGTTTCTGAAGGTCACTCAGATCCCGGTCGGTGAACAGGCCGAGCTCGTGGTAGCGGGCGATGCGCGGCGCGTAGTCCAGGGGCCTGCCGAACATCTCGGCGGGCGGCCGCCAGGCGTTGACGCGCGCGATCGCGCCGAGGGCGGCCCGGACGTCGGCTCGGGGCGGAGCCTCGACCGGATGTCGGGTGAGGGCCGCGGCCCGGCCGGGCATCCGCTCGATCACCAGGGTGCAGTTGTCCGGGTCGGCGGCGATCAGTCGCGGCACCCGCACCGGCGGGCGGTGCCGGACGAACGCGCGATATGCCGCTATTTCGTGCCGGAAGCGCTCGGCCCAGGCCGGCGAGTGGTCCAGTAAACACTTGGCGACGGCCGTGGTGCGTCCTGTCGTGCCGACGATCAGTACGGAGCGTCCGCTGTGCCGCAGCACCTGCACCGGGTTGAACTCAGGACAGATCCGCTGCACCGAGGCGATGGCGATGCGCAGTTGGGCACCCTGGGGGCCGGACAGGTCGATTCTTCCGCTGAGCGGCTGTGTGCCCGTGCCGGAGCGGCGCGGCATCCGGCTCGCGCCGTATGCCGATCCGGCGTGGGTGGGGTCCAGATACGGTCCGCCACCCGCTCCCAGAGGACGGTGCGGCCGGGGCGGCGTGGACACGGAGGACGATGCTGTGTACATGGGGGTGACAGATCCCTTCGTGTGCCGACAAGTTGCGTGCGCTACCCGCCCCGGTGGCCGAGCCGCACCCTGGGGAATGAGGTCCGGCCCCCGGGTCGGGGTGGCGCTCTCTTACCTGACACCCGGCCGCGGGTGGCACACCATCTGGCGTGCCCTGGCGAACCCTGGCGAATACTCGCGCCGCATCTGACAGGGGGATTACTGTCAACTCAGCCGAGAACCTGGGGGCTTGACGTGAGCGGACAACCCAACACCCGCCTGAACGACCTGTTCGGCCTCGCCGGATGGTCCAAGGGTGAACTCGCGAGAATGGTGAACCGACAGGCGGCGGCCATGGGCCACCCCCAACTGGCCACCGACACCTCACGGGTGAGGCGTTGGATCGACATGGGGGAGACCCCGCGCGATCCGGTTCCCCGGGTGCTGGCGGCGCTGTTCACCGAGCGGCTCGGCCGTGTCGTGACCATCGAGGACCTCGGGTTCGACCGGCACGGGCGCGCTGGAAAGCGGAACGACGTCAGGAACTCCAAGAATCCGGACGGCCTTCCGTGGGCGCCCGAACGGACGGCAGCGGTCCTCACCGAATTCACGGGAATGGACCTCATGCTCAACCGACGCGGTCTGGTGGGCGCGGGCGCCGCGCTCGCCACCGGCTCAGTACTCAGCAGCGCCATGCACGACTGGCTGCACACCGACCCCGTACTCTCGGCCGACGCCCCCCGCCTCCACGACCCCCTGCACGCCGATCCCGCCGGGTTCGACCGCTATGAGGCCGCCCCCATCGGATCGCAGGAGATCGACGCGCTGGAGCGCTCGGTCGACGTCTTCCGCGCCTGGGACGCCTCCCGGGGTGGCGGACTCCAGCGCAAGGCGGTGGTGGGCCAGCTCAACGAGGTGGGCGGCATGCTCGCCTACCGCCACCCCGACCATCTCCAGCGGCGCCTGTGGGGCGTCGCCGCCAATCTCGCCGTCCTCGCGGGCTGGATGTCGCACGACATCGGCCTGGAGCCGACCGCCCAGAAGTACTTCGTCATCGCCGCCCACGCGGCCCGTGAGGGCGGCGACCGCCCCCGCGCCGGCGAAGCCCTCTCCCGGGCCGCCCGCCAGATGGTCCACCTGGGCCGCCCCGGCGAGGCCCTCGACCTCATGAAGCTCGCCAAGTCCGGTTCGGGCGAGGAGACCCTGCCGCGCACCCGGGCCATGCTCCACACCATCGAGGCCTGGGCGCAGGCGTCGCTGGGGCGCGGCCAGGCGATGCGTCGCACCCTCGGTGAGGCGGAGGAACTCTTCGTCTCCGACAAGGGCGATGTGCCGCCGCCCAGTTGGATGCAGATGTTCGACGAGGCGGACCTGCACGGCATGGAGGCGCTGGCCTTCCGTACGCTGGCCGAGCACGATCCGAGCGCGGCCACCATCGCGCAACACCACGCCAAACAGGCCCTGGAACTGCGGGTGGGCGGCCGTCAGCGCTCGAAGATCTTCGACTACATCTCACTGGCCTCGGCCTGCTTCATCGCCGACGACCCGGAACAGGCGGACCGCTACGCCCGCCTGGCGCTGGTGTCGATGGGGGAGACCTCCTCGCACCGCACCTGGGACCGGCTGCGCGAGATGTACCGGCTCACCAGTCAGTACGCCGGGTACGGAAAGATCCAGGATCTGCGGGAGGAGATCCAACTCGCCCTGCCCCAGGCACCGGTGAAGCGCAGCCGGGTCGCGGACATCTAGGCCCGCCCGGCGGGTGGCTCAAGAGGGCGGCGGTCGCAGGGCCGTGGTTCGGACGGGCCGCGCCGGCAGTTCGGATGTACTGACCGTTCAGATGTGCCAGTAGTAGAGAAGGCCTGTGTGTGACAAGCCCCGGGCGTCAGGACCCGATGCGGGCCACCAGCACACAGGCGTCGTCCTCACGCTCGTGCTCGCCGAACTCCTCGACGATCATCCGTACGCAGTCCTGGGCTGTACGGCCACCGTCGAAGAGCGGGGCGAGTGCGAGCAGTCGGCGCTGGTCGCTCTCGTCGCAGGCGCCCCGCCGGGTGAGCCCGTCGGTGTGCAGGACGAGCAGATCGCCTTCGTGCAGGGTGGCCTCGGCCTGGTCGTAGGCGGCCCCGTGCGTGGCACCGAGCAGGACCCCGCCCGACGCGCCGAGCGCCCGCCCCGTCCCGCCGCGGAACAGCAGCGGGGCGGGGTGGCCGGCCCCGGACCAGACGAGCCTGCGCCGGGCCGGCTCGTAACGGCAACAGACCGCGCTGCCCAGGGCGGGCTGCACGGTCGTCTCCAGGAGCTGGTTGAGATGGCCCATCAGGGGGCCGGGCCCGATGCCCGCGACGGCCATGCCACGCAGCGCCCCGAGCAGCATCGCCATGCCGCCGGTCGCCGTCACGCCGTGGCCCGTCAGATCGCCGACGGTCAGTAAGGAGGCGCCGCCCGGGAGTTCGAGCGCGTCGTACCAGCCGCCGCCGATGAGGTCGCTGGCCGAGGACGGCAGATAGTGCGCGGCGATGTCGAGCGCGCCGGGCCCGCCGTGCGGCAGGCGCAGGGAGCCCCGCCACGGTGGCAGCACGGCCTCCTGCAACTCGACCGCGAGGCGGTGCTCGGTCCGCGCGATCCGGCGTTCGCGCTGGAGGCGGTCGCGGCTCTCCCGCACGGCGCGCTGACCGCGCCGCAGCTCGCTCACATCGCGCAGGACGGCCCACATCGAAGCCGTGCAGCCGTCGGCGTCGAGCACCGGCTCGCCCATCATGTGGAGCGTACGGACCGTGCCGTCGGGCCGCACGATCCGGAACTCGCCGTCGATCGGCCTGCCGTCCACCAGGGCGCCCGTCACCATGGCGGTGAGCAGGGCCTGGTCCTCGTCGACGACCACGGTGGGCAGTTCGTCGAGCGACATGCCGCCGCTCTCGGGGGGGCGGCCGAAGATCTGGAAGAGCTCCTCGGACCAGCTCACCGCGTCGGTGAGCAGATTCCACTCGGCGCTGCCGACCCGGCTGAGCGGACCGGGGGTCTCCGGGTCCGCGCCGAACGCGTTCTCGACGGCGAGCGTCGCGGCGTCCTGTTCTTCGGCGGTCGGGCCGTCGCGCAACTGGTCCAAGTGCGCGCCCAGGTCGTCGAGTTGATGGACCGCCAGATCGCACAGGGCGCGCTGCCAGCGGACCTGGGCATCGTCGTCGTCCACGAAAACGTCGCGGCGCACCGCGTCCACGCCCCCGCGCAGCCTGCGGGTCTGCGTGATCAGTGCGTCGACCGTGCCCCGCTCGGGCGGTTGAGGAGCGGGACGGTCCGCGAACAGATGGGACGGCATGACGTTCTCCGATGCGGCCGCGGTAGAGCCTGGTCTGGTGAAGTGGACCGGTTACGACTCTTGCACAGGGAGCGATGCCCCGTAAGGGATTTGGCAACACTCGATACGGTGGTGCTCGTGACATATGCCAACGGCGACCGGTTTCGGCGGCCCTGAGCGGGGTCCGGCACCCGGCATATGCGGATCCGGTCAGCCGCGGGGCAGCAGCGCGAAGGCCGCCAGACACAGCGCCACCCCGGCGCCGCCCCCGGCCCGGGGGCAGCACTGGACGAGCAGGGCCGTGACGGCCGCCCCCGCCACCACGGCCGCCAGCCGTCCCGCCACCCAGCGGTCCCCGTGCCCCGCCGCCCGGTCGGCGAGCCGTCCCGCGAGGCCGGTGACCGTACCGGTGAAGTACGTGGTCGGCGCGGACCAGGCCCGCGCCTGAACCCCCATCGCGAGAGCCGCCGCGAGCAGCGGCACCAGCTGCGAGCCGAGCGAACGCCCGGACCCCAGAGCCCAGCCCCCCGCCGCGAGGGCGAGCAGCGCCGTCTGGACCGCGAGCAGCGGACGCGGTGACCGGCGCGCCCCGGCAAGGGCCACCCCGGCCGCGCCGAGCGCGTACCCGATGAGGGCCGTCAGGGCGCGCGGCACCACCGCGCGGTCCCCGGCGCCCACCGACGCGCCGACCAGGACGAGATTGCCGGTCATCACTCCGGCGAACACCTTTCCCAGGCAGAGGAAGGCGAACGCGTCGGTGGCGCCGGACGCCGCCGAGAGCGCCAGCAGGAACCGCTCGTCGGCCGCGGCGGAGGGAGTCGAGATCGCGGAACTCATCGGCGCATTCTCGCCCCCACGATCCCCGGCGGCGCGCCGCGACGTCCCGGATCCCTGAGGAGACCGTCCGCCAACCGGCACGGACGCGTTACGCAACGGACGCGACCCCGTGGCACGTCCACGACAAGGGTCCACTACGGTCCCAGTGAGCACACCGGCCCGCCCCGCGGGCCTCACGGGAGGAAGAGCATGAAGATCGACTGGGACCGGCGCACCTGTGCGCGCCGCGGCCACGTGACGTACGCGCCGCACGAGGACGTGCTGCGGGAGCGGCTGCGCGCCGACACCGGTCTCGGCGAGGCCTGGCGCTGTCTGCGCTGCGGGGACTTCGCCCTGGGCGCGCCGCACGGGTCGGGCCCCGCCGACGAGGCGCCGCTGGTGCCGCGCGGCAAGGTACTGCGCGATCTGTTCATCCTGCGCTTCCTGGCTTTCGAGCGGGCCGTGCGCGGCGTGTTCATCGTGCTCGTGGCGATCGCGGTGTGGAAGTTCAGTAACAGCCAGGACGCGGTGCGCCGGTTCTTCGACGAGTACCTCGACGTGTTCCGGCCGGTCTTCCGCCACTTCCACTACGACCTGGACCACTCGCCGGTCGTCGGCACCGTCCAGAAGACCTTCGACTACAAGCACTCCACGCTGGTGATCGTCGCGGTGGCGCTGCTCGTGTACGCGCTGATCGAGATCGTCGAGGCCGTCGGACTGTGGCGCGCCAAGCGCTGGGCCGAGTACCTCACGGTCGTCGCCACGGCGATGTTCCTCCCGCTGGAGATCTACGAGCTCACCGAGAAGGTCAGCTGGGTGAAGATCGCCACGCTGACGCTCAACATCCTCGCGGTCCTCTACATCCTGCTCGTCAAGCGCCTGTTCGGCCTGCGCGGCGGCCACGCCGCGTTCGAGGCGGAGCGGCACAGCGCCTCGCTCATCGAGGTGGAGACCACGGCGGGCGTCGCGGTGCACCACTGACGGATACGGCCCACGGCGCGTACGAACCGCCTGACGGGTAACAGATACAGACAGCCTGCGGCAGGTCCGCCGCACCGAGCGTCCTTGGGGGATGACCCACCATGCAAGAACCACGTTCCACCCGCACGACGAAGACCGGCCCGGGGCCGCTGCGCAGGGCGGCCGTCCTGCTCGCCCTCGTGCTCGGCGCCTCGCTCGCGGCGGGCCCGGTGGCGGCCGAGGCCGCCCCGCGTGCCGCCGTCGCCACCGCTGTCACGGCCCAACAGGCCGCGCCCACAAGCGCATTGGGCGGTGCGACTCAGGCCTCGGCGCGGGCCGGCCAGCACACCGTCGCGCTGAAGTCCGGCATCACGGCGTCGAAGGCCAAGAAGTCCAAGAAAAAGAAGAAGGGCGGCTTCTTCAAGAAGGCCGGGATCGTCCTGCTGATCCTGCTCGTCCTCTTCATCGCGCTCGTCGTCTTCGTCATCTGGTTCATCGTGAGCCGGCTGCGCAAGCGCCGCGACCGGCACTGACCGGTCAGCTCCCCGGCGGCGTCCGGCGCATCCGCTGTCCGACCGTCCCGCCGTCGGTCTCCCACCACGGCCGCGTGAGTTCCGCGGTCTCCGGCCGCCCCTCCACAGGGGCGGCCGGAGCCAGTTCCCGGTCCAGACGGCGGTCGAGCACGGCGCGCTGGGCGCGGTCGGCCCGGGACCACTGGACGAGGATCGCCAGCAGGAACGGCAGCGACACCAGCTCCGCGATGGTGACCATCGCGCCGCCGCCGAGCTGCTGGTCGCGGTAGACGTCCGGGGCCCACGCGGGAGCGTGGTGCAGATACCAGGCGCCCGCGATCAGGGTGCCGTGGGTCATGACGACGATGCCCGGCACCGCGTCGATCAGGCCGTCCAGGAAGACCAGCGCGGCCCGCACCGGATGGCCGCACCAGGCGGGCAGCGTCTGTTCGCGGGTGAGCATCGGCAGCACGAACAGGCTTCCCGCGAGCAGCAGATGGAGGTACATCAGCTCGTGCAGCGGGCCGTACCGCAGCGCCGTCTCGAAGTACGGCGTGAAGTACACACACAGCTCGGTCGTCAGCACCAGGCCGGTGCTGACCAGCGGGAAGGTGAGGAAGCGCACCAGGCGTCCGCTCATCGCGCCCCTCAGCCTGCCCGCACCGCGCTCGGGCAGGGCGAGCACCCCGAGCCGCAGCGGGTCGCCGAGGGCGAGGCCGAGCGGTGCGATCAGGTCGAGCAGGACGTTCTGCACCGCGGCCGGCCAGAACAGCTCGGTGTCGTACACCGCCAGCGCCGACATCGTGGCGACCGCCAGGCTGCCCAGGCCCAGCACCGCGAAGGCCACGACGCGCGCCACCGGCCAGGGCTCGCCGCGGCGCCGAAGACGGAACACGCCCCACGCGTACAGGCCGCCCAGGACGACGATCAGCAGCAGCGCCGCCGCGTCCGGCTGCCACACCGACAGCAGGCGTTGCGTCGTCAGCTCGGGCAGGCCGTCCGCGGGGCCGCCGGGCGTCGGGGTGGACATCGACTCGCTCTCCTCACCGGCCCGTGACGTACGACGGGCCGCCCACACGCTAGCCCCGCCGCCCGGCGGCCCCCGCACCGGGCCCGCCCCCCTCGCCCGAACGACGGAATCGGCCGAAGAACGCGTAGACGGCATAGGTGCCTGAGGCATGTAGTGGAGATCGGCGAGACGGAACCCTTCGCTAGCGAGGTCTCCATGACAGGCAACACCACCGGCGTCACCACGGACCACACCGTCACCGACAGCGGCAGCGTCGTCTTCCCGCAGGACCGCAGCTGCCCCTACCAGCCACCCACCGCCTATCAGCCACTGCGCGACGAGCGTCCGCTGGCCCGCGTCAGCCTCTACGACGGCCGGACCGTGTGGATGGTCACCGGGCTCGCCGAGGCGCGCGCCCTGCTGGCCGACCCCCGGCTCTCCTCCGACCGCCAGAACGAGGCGTTCCCGTCCCCGACGGCCCGGTTCGCCGGGGTCGCCCGGCGCAGGACCGCGCTGCTCGGCGTCGACGACCCCGTCCACGCCACCCAGCGCCGGATGCTGATCCCCAGCTTCACGCTCAAGCGCACCGCGTCCTTGCGGCCCCGTATCCAGGAGACCGTGGACCGGCTCCTGGACGACATGATCGCGCAGGGCCCGCCCGTCGACCTGGTCGAAGCCTTCGCGCTGCCGGTGCCGTCGATGGTGATCTGCGCCCTCCTCGGCGTCCCCTACGAGGACCACGAGTTCTTCGAGGGCCAGTCCCGCAGGCTGCTGCGCGGGCCGGAGTCCACCGACATCGAAGCGGCCCGCGACGAGCTGGAGGGCTACTTCGTCCGGCTCATCGAACGCAAGAAGAAGGAGCGGGGCGACGGCCTGCTCGACGAACTCATCGAGCAGCGCCTGAACCAAGGCGCCCTGGACCAGAGGGAGTTGGTGGACTTCGCGACGATCCTGCTGGTCGCCGGCCACGAGACGACGGCCAACATGATCTCGCTGGGCACCTTCACCCTGCTCCAGCACCCCGAGCAGTTGGCCGAACTGCGCTCCGACGCGTCCCTGATGCCCGCCGCCGTCGAGGAGCTGCTCCGCTATCTCTCGATCGCCGACGGGATGCTACGGGTCGCCCTGGAGGACATCGAGATCGGCGGGCAGACCATCCGCGCCGGCGACGGCGTGGTCTTCTCGACCTCGGTCATCAACCGGGACAACGCCAGCTACGAGGAACCCGACCGGATCGACTGGCACCGCACCAGCCGCCACCACGTCGCGTTCGGCTTCGGCATCCACCAGTGCCTCGGCCAGAACCTGGCGCGGGCGGAGATGGAGATCGCGCTGCGCTCCCTCTTCGACCGGCTGCCCGGGCTGCGCCTCGCGGTGCCCGCCGCGGAGATCCCGTTCAAGCCGGGCGACACCATCCAGGGAATGGTCGAACTCCCCGTCGCCTGGTAGCGGGCGGACAACCCAAGGAAAGGAGCCGCTCATGCGGATCAGCATCGACAAGGACGTCTGCATCGGCGCGGGACAGTGCGCGCTGACCGCGCCCGCCGTCTTCACCCAGGACGACGACGGGTTCAGTGAACTGCTGCCCGGCCGGGAGGACGGAGCGGGCGATCCCCTCGTCCGCGAAGCCGCCCGCGCCTGCCCCGTAGGGGCCGTCACCGTGCACGACCGGTGAGGCGACCGGCGATACGCCCGGCGAAACGTCCGGTTCCGGTCAGTCCTCGGAGCCGGTGATCAGACGCTGCACAGCCGGCGCGTAGAGATCCGCCAGCCGCTCGGGCGTGGCGCGCTCCCCGGCGCCCGGCCGGTGCAGACTGAGCGTCGCACCCAGCCCCAGCAGCAGACCGGCGATCAACTCGGCCCTCAACTCGCTGTCCCCACCCCGCAGTTGACCGGCCAGTCGGGACGTGACCTGCTCGCGGAACCGCTCCCGCAGCAGCGTCCGTTCGTCCATGTTGCCCAGTGAGAAGACCGCCCGCAGCAGCGGATCCCCCTGGTCCTCGCGCCGCATCCGCACCAACGTCAGGACCAGGTGCCGCCCCAGATCCTCCAGGGGCGCCGCGAACAGAGCGTCGGCGGCGGGCCCGAAGTCCGCGACCATGTGGAACAGGCGCTCCTTGCTGCCGAACCGCTTGACGATGAGCGAGGCGCTCACCCCCGCGTCGGCGGCGATCGAGCGCATCGTCACCTCCGCGTAGGGGCGCAGCGTGAACGCCCGCCGCGCCGCCCGCACGATCGCGTCCCGGCCCGTCCCGGTGTCGGCAGCAGCGGCCCGCCGCTCCGTCATGCGCTCTCCTCGGCCGTCGTACGCCCCGTCGCGCTCCCCGCGCCGTCCCACCCGACGCTACCGGTGCCGGACGCCGTACCGCCCGGCAGACACAGGGTCGCGGCGAGTGCGGCAAGGGCCGCGCCCCCCGCGATCAGGAACACCAGAAGGTAGGCGTGCAGGGTCGGGGCGGTGTGGCCGCCGGCCCGGAAGGTGATGTTGGCGAGCACCGCGGCGACCACCGCGCTGCAACAGGCCTGGCCGACCGAGCGCATCAGCGTGTTGAGCCCGTTGGCCGCGCCCGTCTCGCTCACCGGCACCGCGCGCATCACCAGGGCGGGCAGCGCCGAATACGCGATCGCGGTGCCGCAGGCCACCACCGTGGCCCCCGCGATGATCAGGGGAAGGCTGTGGCTGGTGAAGAAACGCACCCCGTATCCCACCACCATGATGGCCGCGGCGAGCGCGAGCGCCGTCTTCGGGCCGTACTTCGCGGAGATCTTGGCCGACACGGGGGAGAGCGCCACCATCGCGAGCCCGCCCGGCAGCAGACACAGCCCGCTGACCACGATGGAGGCGCCGAGCCCGTACCCGGTGGCCCTGGGCTCCTGCACCATCTGCGCGGTGACCAGCGAGTTCGCGTAGAAGGCGAACCCGATCAGGAGGGCCGCCACATTGGTGAGCAGCACCGCGGGCCGCGCCGAGACGCGCAGGTCCACGAGGGGGGAGCGGGTGCGCAGTTCGTAGGCGCCCCACAGCGGCCAGATCACCACGGCCGCGCCGAGCAGGCCGAGGGTGCGCGGCGAGGTCCAGCCCCAGTCGGCGCCCTGAGTGATGGCGAGCAGCACCGAGACCAGCGCCGCCGACAGACCGAGGGCGCCCACCGCGTCGAACCGCCCGCGCGAGCGCAGCGGCGACTCGGGCACGCACCACAGCACCAAGGCGATGTCGAGGACCCCCAGAGCCGCCGACGCCCAGAACATGGTGTGCCAGTCGAAGTGCTCCACGACCAGGGCCGCGACGGGCAGACCGACCGCCGCGCCGATGCCCAGGGTCGAACTCATCAGGGCCACCGACGACAGGACCTTCGCGGGCGGCAGTTCGTCCCGCATGATGCTGATGCCGAGGGGGATCACCGCGAGCGCGGCGCCCTGAAGGGCGCGGCCGGCGATCAGCACGCCGATGTGGGAGCTCACCGCGCACATCACCGACCCGGCCGTCAGCACCCCGAGCGAGCCGACCAGGAGCCGCCGCTTGCCGTACATGTCCCCGGCCCGGCCGAGCACCGGCGTGAAGACCGCCCCGGTCAGCAGCGTGACCGTGACCAGCCAGCTCGCCGCGGCCGGAGTGCTGCCGGTCAGCGCCGGGACATGGGGAAGCAACGGCACCACCAGCGTCTGCATGACGGCCACGACGACACCGCAGAACGCGAGGACCCCGACGAAGAAACGGGGGCGCGGCGGGTCGGCGGCCAGGGGTATCGCTGGGGACATGGCTCTCCGTACGAGTGCGACGCGGGCAGGGGTGCACATGTGTTCACCCCCAGGGTAAACGCTTGTGCACCCCTGCCGGTCCGCCTCCGCCGGGGTTTTCCGCCCCGCGTCAGCCGCGTGCGGCCGGCTCGGGCAGCGGCACGCCCGGGCAGGTGCTGTCCCGGTCCGGCAGAGCCCCGTCCAGGAGGTACTTCTCGACATGGGCGTCCGCACACGCGTTGCCCGTCTGGAACTGGCCGTGGTCACCGTCGTCCACGGTGATCAGACGCGAGCCCGCGAAGTTCCGGTGGACGCGCAGCGCGCCCTCGTAATAAGTCGCCGGATCCAGCGTCGAGTTGAGCATCAGCACCGGCGGAAGCCCCTTGCCGGTCACCTCGATCCGCGGCGCGTGCGTGCCCGGCCAGTTCGCGCAGATCGCCGCGAACGTCAACTCCCGTGCTCCCGCAAGGGGGTTGACGCGGGTCGCCTCGGCACTCTTGTCGATCCAGTAGCGGCTGTCGCGCTTCCACGGCGTGTCGCCGCAGGTGACCGCGAAAAAGTCGGCGAAGTAAGGGGCACTCATGATCGGCTGCAAATCGTCGACGGCGTCCCTCTTCGCCTCCTCGGACGCGCCCTCGGGGTTCTCCAGCAGACCCATCATCGCGGCGAAGCGCGGGAAACCCTGGCGGGCGCTGTACACCGAACCCGTCGCGGCTGCGTCCAGATGGTTGGGTGTGATGCGGGTGCCTTCGAGGTCGAGCGGATGGTCGCGCAGCGCGGCCCGCAACCGCTCGTAGGACGCCTTGGCCTCGGCGGGGGTGCGGCCCTGGTGATAGGTCGCGTCGTTCTTCGCCAGCCACGGCAGGAAGTCGTGCTCGAACCGGCGCTGGAAGCTCAGCGGCTGGTGCACCATGTACGACTCCCAGCCGCGTGTGAGGTCCACCGTGCTGTCCAGCACGACCCGCTCCACCCGGCGCGGGAACTCGGTCGCGTAGTACGCCCCGAGGACGGTGGCGTAGGACGGCCCGTAGTAGGAGATCTTGTCCACGCCGAGCAGCGAGCGGTACAGATCCATGTCGTGCACCGCCTGGTCGGAGGTGATGTACGGCAGCATCCCGCCCGAACGGCGCTCGCACTGCGCCACGAAGTCACGGGCCCGGTCGAACGTGGCACGGATCGCCGGCTCCGAGCGGTCCCGCAGATCGCCGCTGGTGAAGAACGCGTCCACCGTGGCCTGGTCCGAGCAGACCACGTTGGTGCTCGCCCCGACGCCCCGCTGGTCGAAGCCGACGACGTCGTAGGCGGCCGCGATGCCGGGGCTCTGGCGGGCCAGGTTCGCCGGGCGCTTGTACCCGGACGAACCGGGCCCGCCCGCCGCCATCATGAGCACGCCCCGCTTCTTGGCCGGGTCGGTCGCCCGGTGCCGCGACACCTGGATGCTGAGGCTGGGCCCGGCGCCCGGGTGGTACCAGTCCCGGGGCACGGCCATCGTGGCGCACTCCAGGGTGTCGGACACGCACGGCTGCCAGTCGAGGTGCTGAAGGCGGTAGCGGTCGGGCACGGACGGCGCGGCGGCGCTCGCCGCCGTGCCCGGCAGGGCCGCGGCGGCCAGCAGCCCGCACGCGACGGCCACGGCCCATCGGGCCGGTTTCCTGAGCAACTGCATTGATCTGTCTCCCCGTTGGGATCGTTCTCCCGGTGCTGCATCGGTCGCACCGATCGTCCACCGTCCACACCCCCCTCTCGATCCCGCCACCACCCCGATCGGGGGTGGCACGAATGCCACCTCGACGGTGGCCCAGGGGTGACTACGCGCGGCCCTGCCACGCCACCCACCACCCCCGCCCGCAAGCCCGTCAGGCCGCGAGCGTGTTCCAGAACATCGACTCGTACCTCTGGAGCAGGCGGCCGTAGTGCGCACCGGCGCCCACGCCCTCGCCGTGTTCGTCGTCCGAGCCGGTGGCGACCGCCGCCACCGCCCAGCGCGCCGGCTCCGGGGACGGCGTCGCGAAGAAGTCGAAGAAGCCGCACGCCTCGTCGTCGAAGCCGTACCGGGCGCGCAGCGCCGCGGCCAGCCGGGAGCAATAACCGCCCCACGCGGCGAAGTTGGTGGTCAGCGCGAGCGCCACGCTCGGCGGCTCCCCGTTCAGCGCCAGCCACGCCACATACGCCGGGTAGGCCTGACAGCCCGCCTTCGGCCGGTACTGCCCGACGGTCTCGGGGGTGAGCCCACAGGCGCTCTCGTACGCCCCGAGCCGAGCGAGCGCCAGCGTCTCGCCCTCGGCGAGCAGGGTGAAGAACTCCGCGCACGCCGTGCCCCTGCCCGAGCGTTCGGCCAGGTGCGTGAAGGCGCGGCGGTCGGCGGCGAGGATGTGGCGCTGTTCCAGGGCGAGTCCGGCGAGCGCGGACCGCGGCGCCGTGCCGGCCTCGACGAGCGGCACGAGGCGGTTGTCGTCCGCCGAAGGGGCGAGTTCCGCGGACGTCGCCGCGATGATCTCCTGGGCCGAACGCGTCTGACGAGTCATGAGGGACCCTCTTCGCAGGTCTGGCGATGCGGTCCCGGCCAGCGTCTCATGTGAGCCGCCCACCATCTGACGGTTCGTCGGTGGGGCCCCTGGCCCCTCTGGCCCCCGAGGACGCCGGATGTCAACTGCCCGGCGGGAACGGCTGACCTGTCATCAGGCGTGCCTCATCTGCCTTGCGTCATCCGTCATCCGTCATTCGTCATTCGTCATCCGGCGACGGACGGAGCGCGCTGCCTTCGTCTGCGGTCGCGGGTCCTGTCCCGCTGCGGCCACAGCAGGACGTACGCCGTGGAGACGAGTACGAAGGCCAGCCGGATGAGGCCCCGCGCCGCGTCGTCCGGCACCACGAACACGCTCCCGTACAACGTCAGGAGGGCCAGCCAGCTCCACCACGGGACCAGCCTGCGCTGCCCGATCACATCCCAGAGCAGGGTGCCGAGCAGCACGGACGCCGTGTAGTACGTGTAGACGCTGGGGTCCAGGACGATCCGCGCGTTCGCACCGAGCAGCACCACCGCCGCCCAGCGCCCCCGCCACACCGCGACCGCCCCGAGGAGCAGGCCGAGCGCCGCCTGGGCGGGCCGGTCCCAGCCCGGTGTCTCCGCGTCGGCCACCCCCAGCCAGCGCAGCGCGGACGCGGGCTGGTTGGGTATCGCGAAACCGGCGGCCGACATCGAGTGCGGGTTGCTGAGGAAGAACGGTGCCCAGGCGACGGCGAGCACCGCGGCGCACCACAGGGCCGCCCGCAGCCACTGGTTGCGTGGCAGGGCGAAGAGCAGCGCGGCGAACGTCACCGCCGTCGGTTTCGAATCCATCGCGAGCGCCAGCCACACCCCGGTGCCCACCGCGCTGTTCCGGGTCACCGAGCGCACCGCGAGCGCGGTGAAGAACAGGGCGAGGACGTCGTCGAGGTGGCCGAAGCGCACCGACACCTCGATCCACATGGGGATGAAGGCGAGCCCCGCGATCAGGACCCGCTGCCGCAGCCGCTGGTGGTTGGTGCCGGTGCCCAGGAAGTACCAGGCGGCGCTGCGCCCGGCGAGCACCACGATCACCAGGCCCAGCACCGACATCAGGAGCGCCGCGAGGAACTGGCCGGTCCGGTCGGGGAACGGGTTGAACAGTCCCGCCGTCAGGAAGCTGACCGGGCCCATCTGGAGCTCGGGGTGGTGGGCGTAGAGGTTGAGCCCTCCGGTGCCGTCGCCGGAGGGCCCCTGGTAGATGAGCTCGCCGCCGGCCCGCAGATAGTGCCAGGAAAAGCCGCCGTTGGGCTCCACCACCGCGAACCAGAGCGCGGTCCAGACGGAGAGCAGGATCAGATGCATCCTCTGACTGATGGCCGGCACGTGTGTTCAGCTCCTGTTTCCCTGCCCGATGCGAATGGCGTTCCGTGGAGCGCGCGGGGGCCCCGGGGAAAGATGTCATGGGGCGCCGGTTCGTTCTCACACGGGTCCACATGTGCCGCTCGCCACACGCCGCCGGGCCCGTCCGGGCGGCCACTGCCATCATGAGGATCATGACCGAGGACAACGGATACCTCCTGGACAACCGGCGGGCCGAGGCGGGCGAGCGCTTCGAGGCACTCTCCGCGCTCTTCGACGGCTCGACGTTCCGCCGCTTCGACGCCCTGGGCCTGGGCTCCGGGCAGCAGGTGTGGGAGGTGGGCGCCGGAGGCCCGTCCGTACCGCTCGGACTGGCCCGGCGGGTGGGGCCCGAAGGGCGGGTCCTCGCCACCG
Source organism: Streptomyces sp. ASQP_92 (assembly GCF_025399895.1). Lineage (GTDB taxonomy): Bacteria > Actinomycetota > Actinomycetes > Streptomycetales > Streptomycetaceae > Streptomyces. The sequence continues at coordinate 335,216 of NZ_JAODUA010000002.1, forward strand.
ATCTCGACACCGGATGGTTCGGCGGGGTCGCGCTGCCGGGCTGTGTCGAGGTGCGGCGGCACGACGTCGGCCGGGACGAGGCGCCGTCGGGCACCTTCGACTTCGTCCACGCGCGTCTGGTCCTGGTCCACGTCGGCGACCGGGACCGCGCCCTGCGCACGATGTTCGCGGCGCTGCGCCCCGGCGGCGTCCTGTTCGTCGAGGACGCCGATCCCGCGCTCCAGCCGCTGCTCTGCCCCGACGAGTACGGCCCCGAACAGGAACGCGCCAACCGGCTGCGCCGGGGCTTCAGGGAACTCCTCGCCGAACGCGGCGCCGATCTGTCCTACGGCCGCAAACTCCCGCGCCTGCTGCGGGAGTTGGGCCTGGAGGGGGTGGAAGCCGATGCGTACTTCCCGGTCACCTCGCCCGCCGGCGCGGTCCTTGAGGCCGCGACCGTGCGCCAGGTCAGGGACCAACTCGTCGAACGGGGACTGGCGGACGACGAGGAGATCGAGCGTCATCTGGCGAGCGTCGCCGCGGGCCGCCTCGATCTGGCGACCTCGCCGATGATCTCCGCCTGGGGCCGCCGCCCGAGCTGAGCGACGGCGGCCCGCACCGGCGGCTAGGCCGCCGTGTCGTAGGTGTAGTAGCGGGTGTGGTCGAGCATGTCCGCCGGGGTCACGTTGTTCCACGGCCGCATCGTGTCGTGCAGGTCGACCACGTCCCGCGTCCCCGCCGCCGGGAGATACGGCGAGCGCGGGTGCCTGGCCTGCCACTGCGCCCAGAGCTTGTCGACGAACGCGTGATGCATCCAGAACACCGGGTCGTTGGGCGAGGCGCCGGTCGCCATCTGGCCGCCGACCCAGACATGGACGCGGTTGTGCAGGTTGACCCCGCGCCAGCCCTCCAGATGGTTGCGGAAGCCGTCGGAGGCACTGTTCCACGGCGCCATGTCGTACGTCGCCATCGCGAGGACACCGTCGACCTCGGCGCGGGTCGGCAACTGGGCGACGGAGGTGCCGAGCGCGCGGCGCAGGTAAGTGCGGCCGTCCACACGGACGTTGACCGGCCAGTTGCCCGCCTCGTACGCGAACGGCCCGTCCATCACCTGGCCGTCGCGGCTGCGTCCGGTGCCGCCGAGGAAGTCGGCCGCCCACAGCGTGGCGGCGGGGGTGCGGTCGACCGTCCAGTCCCAGTACGGCACGCTGACCGACGCGTCGACCGTTTGCAGGGCCTGCTCGAACTCGATGAGGAATCTGCGGTGCCAGGGCAGGAAGGACGGCGAGCGGTGGCCGACCCGGTCGCCGGTGTCGGTGTCGCTCATGATGAAGGCGTTGTGGGTACGGACGAACGTGTCGTACCTTCCGTCGCGTTTGAGCTGGAGCAGTGCGTCGATGAGACGGCGCTTCTCGGGTGCGGTGAGGTCCGCCTGGTTCTTGCGAACGGCCATGGCTGTGCTCCTGGTTGGGCTGAATGCGGGCGGGACGTCGTCGGCGTCCGGACCGGGCGTACGGATCAGGGCGTCCGGATCAGGCGAGCGGGACCAGGGCGGCGCCCTGGAGCTCGACCACGGCGGCACGCGCGACCGCGCGGGGCGTGGCGAACGTCTCGTAATGGTTCACGACGCTGATCCAGGTGCCGTCGGCGTTTTGCATCACATGCAGATCCTGGCCGTCTATGCGCACGGAGTAGCCACCGCCGTGGTGCATGTGCCCGGCGCCGGGCAGGCCCTGTATGCGGCGCCCCTGGAAGACCTCGTCGAAGGCCTCGGACATGTCGTGCGCGGCACCCGGTGCGGGGCGGACGCTCGTGGGGGCGGCTTGGGCGCTGCTCGCGAGGGCGAGTGCGGCGAGGGTGCCGGCGGTGACGCCGATGGCGTGGCGGCGGGTGGGTCGGGATGGTTCGGACGGTCGAGGCATCGCAATTCCCAGGGTGGCGCGGTCGGTTGGCGCACACGCGAGCACCGGGAAACAGTCGACCGACCTGATCACGGCCGTGCTGTCCGGTGAAGCGGTGCGCCCCCATGCCTACCGGTAGGGGTCGTCGCGCAAGAAGGGGCGGGCGATTGGTTGGCCGCTATGTGGACATGTCCAGATTCGAAGTGCAGTGTTCAACGACGGCGATCTTGTCGGCAGGGCCGTGCCAGACGGCCAGGCGTGAAGATTCTCGTTGCAATGTGCCACTGGCGTGAAGATTTTGTTGCGCTGACGTGTCCCATGTGTCCGGCCTCACGTGCGAAAGGTGACCGGAAACGCCTGTCGGTCCCGCCGGGTGCGAACGTTCCCGAGCACATCCGAACACAGGGCACCACCAGGGGAGATGGAGGTGGTCCCGGGCCTGGGTGTCGGCGGTCTGTCGGGCGCTGTCGGCGCGGTGTCGGTGGGTCCCCGCACCGTGGGAGAGGTCCGGCCGGGTGCCCATCCGGCCGGGGTTGGAGGGGATCTCTCGTGCATGACGTAGTGATTGTCGGGGCCGGCCCGGTCGGTCTGTTCCTCGCTTGCGAACTCGGTCTCGCGGGCTGTTCGGTCCTGGTGCTGGAGCGCGAGCCCGGCCCTCAATCCCCGCTGAAGGCGGCGCCGTTGGGGGTGCGGGGCCTGTTCGGGGCGTCGACCGCGGCGTTCCACCGGCGCGGGCTGCTGCGCCAACTCCTTTCCGCCTCGGGGGTCTCCGACGAGCCGGGCACGGATTCCGGCGCTCCGGCGCCCTCACCCCTGCGCGGGGCGGGTCACTTCGCGGGGATGGTGCTCGACCCGGCCCGGGTCGACGTCGACGCCCTGCCCTACTGGCTGCCCAGCGCGGCGCCGCGGAGTCTGCGGACCCACCTCGAAGCGGTCGAGACGGTGCTGGCCGAGCGGGCGGCCGAGCTCGGGGTGGACGTGCGGTACGGGGCCGCCGTCACGGACGTCACCCAGAACGAGGAGGGGGTGGTCGCCCACGCGGACGGACATCCGTACCCGGCACGCTGGCTCGTCGGCTGCGACGGCGGACGCAGCGCCGTGCGCAAGCTCGCCGGCTTCGCGTTCGAGGGCACCGAGCCTGAGTTCACCGGCTACTTGGCGCAGGTCACCATCGCCGACCCGGAGAAGCTGGGCGTCGGATTCAATCCGACGCCCCAGGGCATGTACCTCAGGATCATGCCCGGATACCTCGCCCTGATGGACTTCGACGGCGGCGCCTTCGACCGTTCGCGGCAGCCGGCCCTCGACCACCTCCAGTCGGTGCTGCGCCGCGTCGCGGGCACCGATGCGACGCTGAGCGAGGTCCAGCTCGCGACCAGCTTCACCGACCGGGCCATGCAGGCGACGACGTACCGGCAGGGGCGTGTCCTGCTCGCGGGGGACGCCGCCCACATCCACTCGCCGCTCGGCGGCCAGGGCCTCAACCTCGGTCTCGGCGACGCCATGAACCTGGGCTGGAAGCTCGCGGCGACCGTGCACGGGCACGCGCCGGACGGCCTCCTCGACACGTACACCCGCGAGCGGCATCCGGTCGGCGCGGCGGTGCTCGACTGGTCGCGCGCCCAGGTGGCGGTGATGCGTCCGGGCCCGTATGCCCAGGCGGTGCAAGGAGTGGTGCGCGATCTGATCGGGACCCGCGACGGCACGACGTATGTCTTCGAGCGGATGTCGGGATCGTGGATCCGCTACGACCTGGGCGACGAGCATCCCCTGGTCGGCCGCGACGCGCCGGACTTCCAGCTGGAGGACGGCACCCGCCTGAGCGATCTGATGGCCGACGGCCACGGCGTCGTACTCGATTTCGGCACCGAGCAGTCCCTGCGGCCCGCGGCGAAGGGCCGGGAGAGCCGACTGCGGTACGTGGCCGGAGCGGCCCGCGACGACCTGGGGCTGGGCGCCGTGCTGGTCCGGCCCGATGGCGTGGTCGTGTGGGCGGACGGCCGCACTCCGGATCGTCCGGCGTTCGAGGCGGCCCTCGCCCGGTGGTTCGGCCCCCTGGAACACTGACGGCTGCCGGAACCCGCACGGCCGTCCGCGACGCGGTGTCCCGGGACGGACGCGCCCACCGGGCGGGCCGGCCGGGGGCCACCCCGGCCGGCCCAGCCGTCAGCCCGCGCCGCGCGGCAGCGCGAGCGACTGGATCTCGGGGAGGGCGGTCCAGTCGTTCGAGGCCACGCTGGCGTGGGCGGCGGCGAGCCGGGCCACCCGGGCCCGTGCGTCCGCCGGTGACGGGTTCTTGTCATCGAGGGCCGGCGCCACGTTCTGGGCGTCGGTCATGACCAGGTAATAGTGGTGGGTGTCGTACCAGGCGGTGTCGATCGTGCCGTTCAGATACGTCGCCGCGTCGCCGTCGAACACGACGAACCAGGGGCGGATCGAGGCATCTCCGTACCGTGAACGGGGGTCGCCCGCCTGGGCGTTGTGCACCGCGGGGAAGACCTGGGCCCGTGCCGTGCGGCCCGCCGCGGCGAGATCGCGCAGATGGCGGGCGTACTCGACGTCGGTCCAGAGCGTGTCGGTGGGGTTGCCCTCCTCGACCGTGCCCGGGATCACTTCGAGCATCACCTTGCCCGCCAGCGCCTCACGGCTCGGCCAGTTGCCCGCGTTCGTCGCCTCATCGAGCGTGGCGTACTGACCGCCGCCCGGCTTGGCCAGCAGATCGGCCGGGCGGAAGACCGCCGGGCCCAGATGGTCGGCGATCGCCTGGTCGAGCTTGTCGGGTCCCATGCCGTACGTGGCCTGGAACCCGGCCTTCATCTCCAGCTTGACGACGAGCGGCGGATGGCCGGGGTGGGCGGAGAGCCAGACCCGTATGTCGTCCAGGCAGCTCTCCAGGTTCTTGTTCGCACCCCCGGTGTAGAGCTGGGCGGGGGTGGTGGCGTTGACACAATTGTTGCTGTTGCCCAGCGGGTTGGAGTGGCTGACCTTCCACTCCTTGGTGATGAAGTCGTCCCACACGTCGAGCTCGATCATCGAGGTGCCGGAGTCGAGGGCCCGGGCCAGATAGGGGAAGGCGGCCGGGTCGTAGGTGTTGTGCAGTCCGGAGACGGTGGCGCCGGACAGCGGCAGGGTCTCGGGCCCCGCCGCGGACGCGCTGCCGCCCGCGCCCGCCGAGGCGAGGGCGAGGCAGGCGGCGAGCGCGCCGAACAGGGCTGTGCGCGGCCGGGGGGTGAATCGTCGGGGCCGGGGATCCGACACGGGTCCTCCTAGGGGGGTGACACTCCGTCAGGACGCTGTCATCGTCCAGTGAAGCGACGAAGACATGTCACGTAACACGAGGTGGATTCCTCCTGTCACCCCCTGCGGCCGATTCGGCCGCGCGCGAGGCCGGTGGGCTCGCCCGTGGGGCGAACCCGGCGCGCCGGACGGCGAGTTGGGGCCGTCCTGGGCGGGAGCCGCCTAGAAGTTGAACACGGCCTCCGAACCGGCTGCCTTCATGCAGGAGTTGGCGTAGGTCTGTACGTAGCTCACCCGCTTGCCGTTCCACACACCGTCCGCCCGGACGGTGACCGGCTGCCAGATCTTCGTACACAGACGGGGGGCGCCGCTCGCGACGAGTGCGCTGAAGTTGCCCTGTACGCCGCGGAGTTCGGCGCACGCGGCGGCGGGTGCCGGGTGGGAGCCGGAGGGGGTGGGGGTGCAGGTGAGGGTGACCGCGCGCTGGACGGGGGCGCCCTGGTCGCCGGTCCCGGGCTCGACGCTGATCACCAGCGCCGACGGCGGGTACAGGCTCATCGGCTTCATCGCGCCGGCCGGGGCCGCGGTCGCACTGCCGAGCCCGGTGCCGACGAGACCGTTCGCCAACAGGGCGACGGTGACGGCACTGACTGCTGCGATCTTCCGCATTTCGAACACTCCTGGGGTTTGGATTCCGGAGAACGAACAGGAGTCTCTACCGCTCCGAACCTCTCCGCGCACCGAACCGGACGCATTCGGTCACATGTAGTCACGCACCGAAGCCGTGTCGGTGCAGGACGGCGTACGGATGCGCAGGTCGCCGAGGCCGCCAAGGTCGGCCAAAAGAAAGGCATGATGGTGGTTTAAAGGTCGAATTCAAGGCAATCGTTAGGCGAATTCTGGAGATCTTAGGCCGAATTGAGGACTGGTCAGTTCGCGCGAACCCGGCGGCTCCCCCGGAGCGGGGCCCGGGATTCGATCTTCGCGCGGTTAGGATCCGGGCATGGAGCTTCGACAGCTGCGGTACTTCCTCACCGTGGTGGAGGAGGCCAACTTCACCCGGGCCGCGGCCCGCCTGCATGTGGCCCAGCCCGGCGTCAGCGCGCAGATCCGTCAGTTGGAGCGGGAGCTCGGCCAGCGTCTGCTCGACCGCACCGGCGGCTCGGTCACCCCCACCGAGGCGGGCGAGGCGGTACTGCCGCACGCGCGGGCCGCGCTCGCCGCCGTCGAGGCGGTGCGCGACACCGTGGACGAGTTCAGCGGACTGCTGCGTGGACACGTCACGATCGGCGTGGTCTCCGGAGCCGTCACCCAGGACTTCGACCTCGCCCTGGCGCTCGCCGACTTCCACGACGCCCACCCCGAGGTCGAGATCACGCTCACCGAGGACACCTCGGACCGGATGCGGGCGGCACTGCTCGGCGGCCGGCTCGACATCGCCCTGCTCGGACTCGCACAGGGCGCGCTCCCGTCGGGCCTCGCGCTCGACGTCGTCGTCGACGAGCCCCTGGTGGCGGCGCTCGCCGAGGGCGACCCCCTGCTCACCCCCGGCCGCACCGAGGTCACGCTCGCCGAACTGGAGGGCCGCCCGCTCATCGGCCTGCCGCGCGGCACCGGCATCCGCGCGGTCCTCGACCGGGCCTGCGCGGACGCCGGAATCCGCCCGCGCATCGCCTTCGAGGCCGCCTCGCCCCAGCTCCTGGCCCGGCTCGCCGCACGCGGCCTCGGTGTGGCCGTGCTCCCCGTGCCCGGCGCCGATGCCCCGCCGGGCCTGCGCATCCTGCGGATCACCGAGCCGGAACCGCGCGGGCGGATCGCCCTGGCCTGGCGCACCCAGGGCCCCTCGGGGCCGGCGGCCCGAGCCCTGCTCGCCCGGCTCCGCACCTCGCTCGCCGCGGCGACCACCGCGAGGGCTCCGGTGCTCGCCGCGACGGCCACCACCGCGGGGGCTCAGGCGCCCGCCGGGACGGCCCCCACCGCGGCGGCTCCGGCGCTCGCCGCGAGGGTCATCACCGGCAAGCCCCCGGCGTCGCGGTGACCTGCCGCCGCATCAGTGCCCCGGCGCCGCGCCGGCCGGGACGCGCCGGGGCTCACTCCGTGGGGCGCTGTCGCTCCCTGCGGCCGCGGATCGTGCGGCGGCGTACCAGCAGGAAGAGTGTCCCGGCCACGGCGAGGCCCCCGGCCACCGAACTCGCCAGGGTCCAGCGGGGCTCGGCCTCGTCCGCCCGGGCCTCGGGCTCGACCGCCGCGACACGCGCCTGGATCTGCGCCTGGCGGGTGGGCGACTTGGTGGCCCGTACCGGTTCAAGGGAGCCCACCGCGTCGACGTTGTCCCAGGCCTTGAACCCCCAGTCGAGCAGAGCGCGGGCCTCCTCGTAGACCGCGTATCCGCCGCCGGCCTGCGGATTCATGACGGTCACCAGGAGGGTGCGCTCGCCCTGTTTGGCGGCCGCGATCAACGTGTTGCCCGCGTTGCTCGTGTAGCCGTTCTTGATGCCGACGATCCCCGGGTAGCGGGCGATCCCGTTGGCCCCCGACAGCAGCCGGTTGGTGTTCACGATGCCGTACGAGCCGCCCCCGCCGGGGAACTGCGCCCACGCGGTCGAGCAGTACTCGGCGAAGTCGGGGCGGGCAAGGCCCGCCCGGCCGAACACCGCGAGGTCGAACGCCGAGGAGACCTGGCCAGGGGTGTCGTAGCCGTCGGGCGAGACGACCTCGGTGTCCAGGGCGCCGAGCCGGCGGGCCTTGGCCTGCATCTGGGCCGCGGTCGCCTCCCAGCCGCCGTTCAAGGAGGCCAGTACGTGCACGGCGTCGTTGCCCGAGCTGAGGAAGACCCCGCGCCACAGGTCGGACACCTGATAGGTGTGCCCGGGCTCGACGCCCACCAGACTGCTGCCCGGGCCGATGCCCGCCAGATCCTGTTCGGAGACCGTGTGGCGGTCCTCGGCGCGCAGGTGGGGAAGCGCGGTGACCGCGAACAGCGTCTTGAGGGTGCTCGCCGGAGGGAGCTTGCGATGGGCGTTGCGGGCGGCGAGCACCTTGCCGGTGCGGGCGTCCGCGACCACGTACGACAGGGCGGAGACGTCACCCGGAAGGGACGGCGCGCCCGGCCGCAGACTGACCTGCTCGCCCGCCGGGGGGCCCGCCTGGGTCGCGGAGGCGGAGCTGTCGGGCGCCGGAGCGAGGCAGCACAGACCGATGGCGGCGGTGGCGGTCAGTGCTGCCATGGAACGGAATCCGGATCTGATGACCATTCAGCCACCGTAGGAACAGAACGGACATCACGCAGGTCGGCTTGTGCCGTCCGGCCTACAGCGCGCGTGTCGGGCGGCCGCGCGGTGCCGGTCGCCCGTTGTGGCCGGTTCTGTGCGCGGGGGCCGGATTCCTTTGTTCAAGGGAAGGCAATGGTCTAGTCCAAGTCGTTGACGTGTTCCGGCCACCGGCCAATTCTGGGAGCTCCTCCCACCCCCAGGAGACCTCGACATGAAGCCACTTCGTGCTCTCCTCTGCGGCGTCGCCAGTGCCGCGCTGGCCGCGGCCGGGCTCACCGCCCTCGTCGCAGGCCAGGCCTCCGGCGCCCCCGCGGACGCGGCGGGGCTCGGCAGCCGCTGGTACGCCGCCGCGCCCTATCTGATGCCCCTGGACAACGACCCGCCCAGCGCCACCGCCATCATGGACGCCACCGGCCTCAAGGCCTTCCAGCTCGCCTTCGTCCTCGCCCCCAACGGGGGCGGGTGCAGCCCGAGTTGGGGCGGCACGGCGCCCGTCTCCTCGGACACCGCGGTCGCCGCGACCATCTCCGCCATCCGCGCCAGGGGCGGCGACGTCTCGGTCTCCGTGGGCGGCTACGGCGGCACCAAGCTGGGCCAGAACTGCTCCGACGCGGCCTCCACCGCCGCCGCGTACCAGCAGGTCATCACCAAGTACCAGCTCAAGGCGATCGACTTCGACCTGGAGGAGCCGGAGTACGAGAACACCGCCGCCATCTCCCACGAGATCGGCGCCGCCAAGATCCTCCAGCAGAACAACCCGGGCCTGTATGTGTCGGTCACGACCGCCGGAACCGCCGACGGCACCGGCTGGTTCGGCAAGCAGATGCTGAACGAGGCCAAGACCCAGGGCTTCGTGCCGGACAACTTCTCGATCATGCCGTTCGACGGCGGCTTCAGCGGCGCCGCCGCCCAGACCGCCGCGCTGACCGCGTTCAACTCCGTACTCCAGTCCACCTTCGGCTGGTCCGCCGCGACCGCCTACGCCCACGAGGGCTTCTCCGGAATGAACGGCCGCAGCGACTCCGGAGAGTACTTCTCCCAGAGCGACTTCCAGACAGTGCTCGACTACGCCACCGGCCACGGCATGGCGCGCTTCACCTTCTGGTCCCTCAACCGCGACCGCCAGTGCACCCCGCCGGACAACAACGGCAGGACGTCCGGGACGTGCAGCAGCGTTCCCCAGGCGGCCTGGGACTTCGCCAAGTACTCGGTGAGGTTCGCCGGAGCGACCCCGCCCAACTCGCCCCCGCCCTCGTCCCCGACGCCGTCCTCGCCGACACCCTCCGCGCCCGGCGGCACCTGCGCGGCGGCGGCCTGGAGCTCGAGCGCGGTCTACACCCAGGGCAACGAGGTCTCCCACGGCGGCCACCAGTGGAAGGCCAAGTGGTGGACGCAGAACGAGGAGCCGGGGACCACGGGGCAGTGGGGGGTGTGGCAGGACGAGGGAGCCTGCTGAACCTCCCGGACGCGACGACCGCCGGAACGGAAGTTTTTCCGGACCGGCGGCAACCCCGGGTCCCGCCGGGCGTCGTCAAGGGTGAAGGCGCAGGTACCGCGTCTTCCCCTCGACCGTGGAGAAGCACAACGTGACCGTTCCCCAGCACCGACCCGCCCAGCCCGTCTCGCGCGGCCCCCGCCGTCGCGCCGGTTTCGCGACGGCGACCGGTCTGCTCCTGGCCCTCGCCATCCCCGCGCTCGCCGGCACCGCGCACGCCGACGCACCGAGCGCCGGGCCCAGGCCCGCTGCCGTCGCGGCCGAGCCGAGCAGCGCCCCCTCCTCGCCGGTCAAGCGGCCGGGCAAGAACGCGCAGCCGCCCGCGCCCTCGACCGCGCGGCCCGAGGCGAGCGCCCCGCCGGCCGAGGGCCCTGCCGTGCGGCCCGAGGGGAGCGCCCCGCCGGCCGGGCCCGCCGCCGCCCCCGCGCCCTCCGACCAGAAGGAGCTCGCCCATACTGGTTCGTCCACGACCAACACCGCGATGGGGGTCGGAGCCGGCGCGCTCATCCTGACGGGCGCCGGCGCCCTCTACGCCGTCCGGCGGCGGCAGCAGCAGAACTGAAGCACCCGGGCAACGGCCCCGCCTCTCCCAGGAGGGGCGGGGCCACGCCCGCGTATCCGAGGAACTGATGGAGCACACCGTCGCCCCGCACCCGGCCCTCTTCACCCCCCGCGCGCTCGCGCCCCGGTGGCGCGGGCTGCTGCGCCGTGGCCGGACCGAACCCCGAGCCCTGCGCGCGCGCCCGCCGGTACCCGGCGGCCCGAGCGCGTTCACCGGCGTGCACGGGCCCGACGCGGGGCCGCCCACCCTCAGCGAGCTCTACCACGCCCACCGCCTCGCGATGGTGCGTCTCGCCGTCATGCTGGTCGACGACCGGGCCACCGCCGAGGACGTCGTCCAGGACGCCTTCACCGCCCTGTACCGGCGCCACGGCGAGCGCGTCGAGGAGATCGACAACGCGCTCGCCTATCTGCGCACCGCCGTCGTCAACGCCTCGCGGTCCGTGCTGCGCCGCCGCCGCACCGCCCGCGGCTACACCCCGCCCCACGAACCGGACGCGCCCTCGGCGGAGGAACGCGTCGTCCTCGACGAGGAACACCGCGAAGTCCTCGCCGCGCTCGGGCAGTTGACGGTGCGTCGGCGCGAGGTGCTCGTCCTGCGGTACTGGAGCGACCTCACGGAGGCGGAGATCGCGACGACCCTCGGCATCAGCCGGGGCTCGGTGAAGTCCATCGCGAGCCGGGCCCTCGACTCGCTGGAGAAGATCCTGGAGGCACGGGCATGAGCGGCCACGGGAACGGGCCCGGAATCCCCGAGCGCCCGGTCGAGAGGCGGCTGCGCGCCGCGCTGGCCGCCCGTGCGGACAGCATCGCGCCCGGTGATCTGCGCCCCGCCGATCCGCCGGGCCGGCCGCTGCGCCGCGCCCCGCTGGCCCGGCTGCGCCGGCGCCGTTTCGCCCTGCCGCTGGCCGCCCTGGCCACGGCGGCGGCCATCGCGGCCGGCTGGTTCACCCTGGCCCCCGGGCCCGACGTGCGGCGCCCCCTGCCGGCCGGCTCGCCGGGCCCGGTCGAGCCCCCGCCGACGCATGGCCCGCCCACCCTCGTCCCGGCGACGCCGACGCCGACGCCGGTCCCGGCGGAGCCTCCGGCGGCCCCCAGCCGTACGCCCTCCGTCGACCGCTCCAGGACGCCGGGCGGGGAGCCGGTCCCCAACCCCTCGACGCCGTCGGCCGATCCGGGCAGGGAAGGCCCGCGGCGCGGGACGACACCGGCCGGGTCGGCCCCGCCGTCCCGGCCGCCGGGCCGCTGAGCGTCAGACCTCGCGGGCCGCCGCGCGCCCGCGCCGCCACAGGACCGCGGGCACCGCGCCCACCAGGGCGAGCGCATCGGGTGCGAGGGCGGCCGCCGTGTTGATCCCGGGCCGGTCGAAGGTGTCCGGGACGGGCAGCGTCGCCCAGTGCGACAGGGGCCAGGCGACCACGAAGGCGCGGCCGACCGCCTGGTCGACGGGGACGAATCCGTGGTTCTTGTCGGCCTGGTGGTAGCGGGAGTCCTCGGAGTCCTGCCGGTGGTCGCCCATCATCCACAGCGTGCCGGCCGGGACGGTGACCTTGAACCGGCCGCCCCGGGTGTCGTCGGAGCAGGGCGTGTTCCCGGGGAAGACATAGGGCTCGGTGAGCGGCTTGCCGTTGACGGTGAGGGGGCCGGCGCCCTTGCACTCCACGGTGTCACCGCCGACCCCGATGACCCGCTTGATCAGGTCGTGCTCGTCCGCCGAGGGCATGACGCCGACGAACGACAGCGCCTTCTGGACGATGTTCGGGTGCGAAGTGGGCTCGCCGGACAGCCAGTTGTCGGGATCGTGGAAGACGACGACCTCGCCGCGCTCGGGCTCCGAGCCGAACCACGGGGTCAGCTTGTCGACGAGGACGCGGTCGCCGGGCTGGAGCGCGTTCTGCATGGACTCCGACGGGATGGAGAACGCCTGCACCAGGAACGTCTTGATGAGCAGCGCGAGCACCAGCGCGGCCACGACGAGGATCGGCAGCTCCTTCCAGAAGGAGCGGTGTTTGGCCGGCCGGGAGCGGTGCGGCCCACCGGAGTCCTCGCCGCCGGCCCGGGGGCCTCCGTCCGCGCCGACCGCTGAATTCCCCACGCCCGCTCCTTCGTTCGTACCTCACCCACGCGCCCGCGGCGTGGATGCCCGACCTGCCCGGTGAACGGTAGTTCCCGGCGGCCCGGATCACCGGGGGCCCCGCTCGGTGTTCGGCGGCATTCCTGCATCCGAAGGACACGGCGCGGCGGAGGCGGTTCAGGAGGCGGGCTCGGGCCCCTGCATGTGAGCGCTGATCCACTGGATGAGTCCGCCGTTGGCCATGTTCGGCACGTACGTCTTGGCGTTGTGGCCGCCGCCCTGGATGACGCTGAGCTTCGTCTTGACCGGACCCTTGGTGTACTTGGCGATGAACTCCTCGATCTTCGGCTTGGCTTGCGCGTCGGAGCCCACGGTGCCGACCTGGAAGGCCAGATAGACGTCGGGGCTCTTCGCGGCGATCAGCTTCTGGGCGAGGAGGTTGGGGTTGTTCTCCGCCTTCTCCTTGTCGTGCCCCGCCCACAGCCGGGAGTCGGGGACGATGTCGGGGCCCGACGCGATGACGGCCTTGAACTGGCCGGGCTTCTGCAACACGCTCTTGAGGCCGGCGAACCCTCCGGTCGACGAGCCCATGAAGGCCCAGCCGTCACGGGACTTGACCGTACGGAAGTTGGCCTTGATGAGGTCGGGCACGTCCTCGGTGAGCCAGGTGCCCATTTTGGGCTGGCCGGGAATGTCACTGGCGTCCCAGTACAGGCCGCCCGTGTCCGGATGGGGGTTGAGGACCGGCATCGCGAGGATGAAGGGGAGGCTCTTGCCCTCCTTGGACCACTGGGAGATGCTCGCCTCCAGCTTGAGGTCCGTGCCCATCCAGTAGTTGGAGGGGTAGCCGGCGCCGCCCGGCAGCGCGACCATCACCGGGAAGCCGCTCTTGGCGTACTTCGGGTCCTTGTACTCCGGCGGGACCCAGACCCAGACCTTGCCCGTGAACCCGGACTTCTTGCCCTCCAGGGTCGTCACGGCGATCTTGGTGCCGTTCTCGGGAACCGTGCCGGCCACCGTGAACTTGGCTTCGGGACCGGTCGGCATGAGCACCTTGGAGTTGGCCGACCTGCCCCCGTCACCACCCCCGGGCTTGTCGCCCCCGCCGCCCTGCCCGAAGCTGATCGCGTCACCCTTGTCGGAGAAGACGTCGAAGTAGTTCAGGACGGGCCACGCGATCAGGCCGAGCACGGTGACGGCGACCAGGCCGAGTATCCAGCGCTTGGCGCGGATGGCCCGGCGGTGGCCCCGAGACTGGTAGGCCCCGTGGCGGGGGTGGGTCATTGCGATCGCTCCGGGTGGTTCTGTGGCCCAAGGGCATGCCTGTTCGTTCCACCAGGGCTGATGGGCGGGAAGGGGCAAAGGGTTCCGGATTTGTCTTACAAATCTTGTGAAAGTGACCGATCCGCTCCGGTGAGGACCGGGTGGCGCCCTCGCCGTCCGCCCTCCCCCCTTCCCGCGACCTGCCCGCCCCCGTGAGCGGCGCCCCTTCTGTCAGGGGCGCAGTCCGTGACGTACCCAGACGTTGGGTTCCACATAGCTCACCCGGTCATGGCGGGTGTCACAGTGCACCGGAACCAGGGCCGCCGGGACCTCGATCTCGCCGTCCCGGTCGAAGGGGAGGCCGGTCCAGCGGCGCCACTCGGCCGGGGTCCCGCTCACCGTCATGGAGGCGGCGGCCGCCTTCTCGATCGTGCCGCCCGCCTTGACGTGGACCCGCAACCACGGATCGGTGGGCAGCCCGTCGTCCCTGACCTCGCGCAGGTACTCGGCCATGGGAAGGCGGGGCCGCAGATGCTTGGCCGTCGGACGCACCGGCGCGACCAGAGCGGCGAGCCCCTGGCGTTTCACCGCCTCGCGCATCGCGGCCAGCATCCGGTAGGAGAGGCCGCGCCCCAGGTGACCGACGTCGATGGTGATCTCCAGGGCGCTCGCCGTGGTCACGGCACGGCCGCGCCGAAGGTCGTCGAAGGCCCACGCGAGGACCTGGTCCCAGCCCCGGTCCGGCATCTCCTCGCGCCCTTCGAGCGCCGCGTTGAACGGGACGCTGAACCCCCGGGCGATCACCCGGCCGCCCTGGGTGGCCACCACGCAGTACTGCGGGAACTCCTCGGGCACCCGGCTCAGCAGGGCGTAGCCGACCAGGTCCCGGGCGATGAACTCCGGCCAGGTGTCGTCGATGTCGTAGACGCGGGTGGCCAGTTCGGGCCGTTCGGCGAGGGTGCCGATCTCTATGTCGTCGCTGTGAGTCACGATCGGGAGCCTGTCAGAAGCCGCGGGGCCCCGCCAACGCTTTCCGCTCGGGGCCCTTCATCGCGCGCCCGGCCCCGCCGACGGGCCGCCGGGCGCGAAGGCCGAGCCATGTGCGCGTCGCCCGCCAACGGCCCGAGCGCGGACACGCGGTGGCAATGCCGGGCCCGGCGCGGGTGGAGGCGGATGCTTGTCTCTGCTCGTCCGAGGGGAGCCATTGACAAGAACGAGCGCCAGTACTGCACTGGCGGGTGCCCTCCGGCAGGCTCGAGCGCCGGCGGGATCGGCACCTTCCCTGCCGCCTACGCATCCCGCCCGGGCCGCGAACGGCCGGGCCAGGAAGGAATCTGTCGTGCCGTCACTTCCTACCCGGCGCCGGAGACTCGCCGTACTGCTGGCCACTCTGCTGGCCGTTCCGCTGACCGCGACCGGAGCCTTCGCCGCCGCGACCCCGTCGGCACCCGGGGCCCTCGCCCACAGCAGCCCGCTCGCCGCCACCCCGCCCATGGGCTGGAACAACTGGGCGCACTACATGTGCGACATCAGCGAACGGACCGTGCTGCACAACGCCGACGCCCTGGTCTCCACGGGCCTCGCCGCCAAGGGCTACGACACGGTCACCGTGGACGACTGCTGGATGGCCAAGAACCGTGACAGCGCGGGCGGCCTCGTCGCGGACCCGGTGCGCTTTCCGCACGGCATGGCCTGGCTCGGCTCCTATCTGCACGCGCGCGGCCTGAAGTTCGGCATCTACGAGGACGCGGGCTCGGCCACCTGCGAGGGATACCCCGGCAGCGGACGGCCCCAGGGCGGCGGCCCCGACCACTTCGCGCAGGACACCGACACCTTCGCGTCCTGGGGCGTGGACTACCTCAAACTCGACGGCTGCAACATGTACGTCGCCCCCGGCCAGACCAAGGAAGCCGCCTACCGTCAGGCGTACGACGCCGAGGCCGCCGCGCTGCGGGACTCCGGGCGGGACATCGTCTTCTCCGAATCGGCGCCCGCCTACTTCCAGCCGGACCAGGAGTGGGGCACCCGGGACTGGTTCTCGGTGCTCTCGTGGGTCGGGCAGGACGGCCAGCTCTGGCGCGAGGGCACGGACATCGTGGTGTACGACCCGCGCAAGCCCGACGCGAGCCGCTGGGCGAGCGTGCTGCACAACTACGGCTACAACCGCTGGATCGGCCGCTACGCCGGGCCCGGCAACTGGAACGACCCGGACTTCCTGCTGGCCGGCGACCCGGGTCTGACCGCCGACGAGTCGCGCAGCCAGGTGGCGCTCTGGTCGATGATGGCCGCCCCGATGATCCTCTCCTCCGACGTGGCCGCCCTCACCCCGGCCGGGCTCGCGGCCCTGTCCAACGACGGGCTGCTCGCCGTGGACCAGGACCCCCTGGGGCGCCAGGCCGGGGTGGTCGCCACCAACGGCACCACCGATGTGCTGGCCCGTCCGCTCGCGGGCGGCGACCGGGCCGTCGCCGTGCTGAACCGGTCCTCCTCGGCCCGGAGCGTGACCACGAGCCTCGCCTCCATCGGCCTGCCGGGCTGCGCGGTGAGCGCCAGGAACCTGTGGACCGGGGCCCGTTCGACCACGTCCACGGCGCTGACCGCGACCATCGCGGCCCACGGCACCGCGATCTGGCGGCTCACCCCGGGCGCCGGCTGCGCCCCCGCCGTGCCCACCGGTCAGCTGACCGGCAACGGCGCCAACTGCGCGGACGTGTCCAACAGCGGTATCGCGGACGGCACTTCGGTGCTCCTGCGGCCCTGCACCTCCCACGCCAACCAGCGCTGGAGCCTGGCCGGCGACGGCACCGTACGGGCGCTCGGCAAGTGTCTGACGGCCGCCGGTTCCCGCGCGGGCAGCGCCGCCGTCCTGTCGTCCTGCACGGGCGCGGGCGCCCAGCACTGGAGCACCGACCGGGACGGCATGCTGATCAACGCCGCATCGGGGCTGTGCCTCGATGTGTACGGAGGCGGCACGGCGAGCGGCACCAGGATCGACACCTGGAACTGCGGTGACCACCAGGCCAACCAGACCTGGGCGCTGCCCGTGTGAGGGAGGGCTCAGAGGGCGGGGGCGAGGTCCTGTCGCACGCTGATCGCGTCGAGGCGGAGCGTGACCGCCGCGGTGTCCTCGGCGCCCAGCGACAGGAACGTCGCCCGGTCGGCGGCGACGGTCACCTCGACCCGGAAGGCGACCACATACAGCTGGGCGCCGGTCTCCTCGTCCTGGAGGGCGAAGAGAAGGTGGGCGAAGTAGCGGGTGCCCTCCGCGCAGTCCTGGAAGGAGAGGTGCGGCGCCCCCTCCTGTGCGCCGATGAACACCCCGGCCAGCGCGGCATCCGCCTTCTCCCAGAAGGCGGGGTTGGCGAAGGGTTCGACCAGCGCCTGGCGCACGGCCTGCCGAAGGGTGAGGACCATGACCTGGAGAGGCGCCGTCTCCTGGAGACCGAAGCCAGGGATGATCTTGACGACGGAGCTGTTCGGCAGGGCCCGCGCGGCCGACCGCACGGCCGCGAAGTCGAAGTCGCCGACGGCCGGTGCGATCGCCTCCTGAAGGGCGGTCTCGGCGGCCCGCACCTGGTCCAGCGCCTCGGGGCCCACTTCGACGACCGTCCTGAAGGCGGCCCTTGTGCTGATGGCCCGGTCAACCATGGCTGCTCCCGCGGGGATTGGAAGTGATCAATCGCAGACGCGTCAGTATGCACAAGCGGTCCCGAACGGGCGGAGCGGTCTCACCATCCGTACGCGCAGGGCCCTGGGGGAGTGACCGGGTCCCGCGCCCGTGACCGAAGGTAACCAAGCACACCACTCTGACCTGCATAAACCACGGAAAGTGACACCCGTCACGTCGGGTGATTTTTTCGGCATGTTCCCCGCATACCGGGGAAGGGGCGTCGGTGGCCCTGACCCAGCACCGCATCGGAGGATCCGAAACATGCCCGAACTCTTCATCGACGGCCAGTGGAAAGCCGCCGTCGACGGGCGGACCCGTGAGATCCGGTGTCCCGCCGACGGCACTCCGGTCGCCACCGTCGACGAAGCGGGCCCCAAGGACACCGCCGCCGCCATCGCCGCGGCCCGAGCCGCCTTCGACCACGGGCCGTGGCCGAGGACGGCCCCGGCCGAGCGCGGTGCGCTCCTGCTGCGCGTCGCCGAACTCCTCGTCCGCGACAAGGAGTCGCTCGCGCGCTCCGAGTCGCTCGACACCGGCAAGCGCCTGGTGGAGTCCCGTTACGACATGGACGACATCGCCAACTGCTTCCGCTACTTCGCCACCCTGGTCACCGCGCAGGGCGCGGGCCGCGTGGTCGACACCGGGAACCCGGTCGTCGACAGCCGCGTCGTGCAGGAGCCGGTGGGCGTCTGCGGGCTGATCACGCCGTGGAACTATCCGCTGCTCCAGACCGCCTGGAAGGTCGCCCCGGCGATCGGCGCGGGCAACACCTTCGTCCTCAAGCCCAGCGAACTCACCCCGCACACCGCCATCCACCTCATGAAGCTCCTGGAGGAGGCGGGCCTGCCCGCGGGTGTCGCCAACCTCGTGCTGGGTGCGGGCGCCGAGGTGGGCGCGCCGCTCGCCGAGCACCCCGACGTCGACCTCGTCTCCTTCACCGGCGGTCTGGTGACCGGCCGCGGCATCATGGCGGCCGCCGCGCCCACCGTGAAGAAGGTCGCGCTCGAACTCGGCGGCAAGAACCCCAACATCGTCTTCGCCGACGTCGCCGCGACCGAGGCGGGCTTCGAAGCCGCCGTGGACAACGCGCTCACCGCCGTGTTCCTGCACTCCGGGCAGGTCTGCTCGGCCGGCACCCGGCTCCTGGTCGAGGACGCGCTGCACGACCGGTTCGTGGACGAACTGGTGCGCCGCGCCCGGCTGATCCGGCTCGGCGGCCCCTTCGACGACCGCGCCGAGACCGGCCCGCTGATCTCCGCCGCCCACCGCGACAAGGTCGAGGCGTACGTCGCCGCGGGAATCGCCGAGGGCGCCGTGCTGCGCTGCGGTGGCGAGCGCCCCGACTCCCCTGATCTGGAAGGCGGTTACTACTACCCGCCGACCATCCTGGACGAGTGCCGGGCCGACATGTCCGTCGTGCGGGACGAGTCGTTCGGGCCGGTCCTGACCGTCGAGCGCTTCACCGACGAGGACCAGGCCGTGCGCCTGGCCAACGACACCGTCTACGGCCTGGCCGGCGCGGTATGGACCACCGACGAGGCCAGGGCCCGTCGCGTCGCGGCCGCGCTCCGGCTCGGCACCGTGTGGATCAACGACTTCCACCCGTACGTCCCGCAGGCCGAGTGGGGCGGTTACAAGCAGTCCGGGACGGGGCGTGAGCTCGGGCCCGCGGGCCTGGCCGAGTACCAGGAGACCAAGCACATCTGGCGCAACACCGCCCCCGAACCCCAGCGGTGGTTCGAGAGCTGACCCGCTGATCCACGACCGGCCGTTCCTCCGGGACGGCCGGTCACCGCACCGTGCCCCCTCCTGCACCCCTGCCACCTTGGAGTCTGGTCATGAGCATGACGAAGGATGACGACGATCTCCGGGAGTTCGGTTACAGACCCGAACTCAAACGCACCCTCGGCAACTTCCACACCTTCGCCGCCGGCATCAGCTACATCTCGATCCTCACCGGCACCTTCCAGCTGTTCTACTTCGGCTTCGGCTTCGGCGGCCCCGCCTACTGGTGGTCCTGGCCGCTGGTTTTCGTCGGGCAGCTCATGGTCGCCCTGTGCTTCGCCGAACTCGCGGCCAAGTACCCGGTCGCCGGCTCGGTCTACAACTGGGCCAAGAAGCTCGGCGGTCCGCACGTCGGCTGGCTGGCCGGCTGGATGATGCTGATCGCCTCGATCGTGTCGATCGCCGCGGTGGCGCTCGCCTACCAGGCGACCCTGCCGCAGATCTCCAAGGTCTTCCAGATCGTCGGCGACGGCACCGGCACCTACGACGTCGCCACCAACGCGGTGATCCTCGCCGCCGTGCTCATCCTCTTCACCACGCTGGTCAACGCGTTCGGCGTCAAGCTGATGGCCCGGATCAACACGGCGGGCGTCTTCCTCGAACTCGTCGCCACCGTGGTGCTGATCGTCCTGTTCGCCGTCCACGTCGTGCGCGGCCCGAGCGTGGTGCTCGACACCCACGGCCACGGCGGCAGCGGCAGCTTCGGTTACATGGGTGCCTTCCTCACCGCGGCACTGGCCTCCGCCTATGTGATGTACGGCTTCGACACCGCCGCCTCCCTCGGCGAGGAGTCGGTCGACCCGTCCCGCAACGCGCCCCGCGCGATCCTGCGGGCGCTGCTCGCCTCCTTCGTGCTCGGCGGACTGATCCTGATCCTCGCCCTGATGAGCGTCAGCAGCCTCGACGGCAAGGGCATCACCAGCGACGGCCTCCAGTACGTCGTTCTCGACGTCCTCGGCGACACCGGCGGCAAGTTGATGCTCTGGTGCGTCCTGATCGCGGTCACCGTCTGCGCGCTCGCCGTGCACACCGCCGCCATCCGCCTCGCGTTCGCGATGTCCCGGGACAACAACCTGCCCGCCGCCTCCCTGATGGCCAAGGTCAGCCCGCGCTTCCAGACCCCCGTGCTGCCCGCCGTCGTCATCGGCGTACTGGCCCTCGCGATCCTGCTGGTGAACATCCGCCAGCCGCAGATCTTCTCGGTCGTCACCAGCATCGGCATCATCATGATCTACGTGGCCTATCTGCTGGTCACCGGCCCCATGCTGGTCGCCCGGCTGCGCGGCACGTGGACCCCGGCCGGCGACGGCAAGTTCTCCCTCGGACGCTGGGGTCTGCCGGTGAACATCCTCGGCGTGCTGTGGGGCGGCGCGATGACCGTCAACCTGGCCTGGCCGCGCGCCGAGGTGTACAACGCCACCGCCCCCTACCACTGGTACCTGCGCTGGGGCGCCTTCCTGTTCGTCGGAGCCGTCCTGCTCGGCGGCTTCGCCTACTACTGGTTCGTCCAGCGCCACAAGACCGGTGTCCTGTCGAGCCACGCCGCATCGGAGAACGAAAGTGAGTCGCAGACCCATGCCGACACAGTCCACACAGCCCTCTGAAACCCCCGCCCGCACCGAGGAGTTCGACTACGTCGTGGTCGGCGGCGGCACCGCGGGCAACGTGGTCGCGGCCCGGCTCAGCGAGGACCCCTCGGTGACGGTGTGCGTCCTGGAGGCCGGGCCCTCCGACGTAGGCGACGACAACATCCTCCAACTCGACCGCTGGATGGGCCTGTTGGAGTCCGGCTACGACTGGGACTACCCCGTCGAGCCGCAGTCCCACGGCAACAGCTTCATGCGCCACGCCCGCGCCAAGGTGCTCGGCGGCTGCTCCTCGCACAACTCCTGCATCGCGTTCTGGGCGCCCGCCGAGGACCTCGACGCCTGGGAGGCGGCGGGCTGTACGGGCTGGGGCGCGGCCGACATCTTCCCGCTCTACCAGCGCCTGGAGACCAACGACGCCCCCGGCGACCACCACGGCCGCAGCGGCCCGGTGAAGATCCGCAACGTCAAGTCGGCCGACCCCTGCGGCGCCGCGCTGCTGGAGGCGTGCGCCCAGCAGGGAATCCCCACCACGCAGTTCAACGCCGGCAAGACCGTCGTGAGGGGTGCCAACTGGTTCCAGATCAACTCCGACGAGAACAACATCCGCCAGTCGTCCTCGGTGGCCTACCTCCACCCCGTGATGGACAAGCGGCCCAACCTCGTCGTCCGCACCGGGGTGCGCGCCAAGAAGCTCGTCATCGACGCCAACCGCCGCTGCACCGGTGCCGAGTACCTCGACCCGGACCTCATCCACACCCGCACGGTGACGGCCCGCCGCGAGGTCATCGTGTCCTGCGGCTCGATCGACACCCCCAAGCTGCTCATGCTGTCGGGCATCGGACCCGCCGCCCATCTGCGCGAGGTGGGCGTGGACGTCCTCGTGGACGCCCCCGGCGTCGGCGAGAACCTCCAGGACCACCCCGAGGGCGTCATCATGTGGGAGGCCAAGCAGCCCATGACGACGGCCTCCACCCAGTGGTGGGAGATCGGCATCTTCGCCGACACCCAACCCGGCCTGGAACGGCCCGACTTGATGTTCCACTACGGCCAGGTGCCGTTCGACATGAACACCGCGCGGTACGGCTACCCGACCACCGAGAACGCGTTCTGTCTCACCCCCAACGTGACACAGGCCAAGTCGCGCGGCACCGTACGCCTTCGCACCCGCGACTACCGCGACAAGCCGATGGTCGACCCGCGCTACTTCACGCACGAGCACGACGAGCGGGTCATGACGTACGGCCTGAAGCTGGCCCGCGAGATCGCGGCGCGGCCCGCGCTCAGCGGCTGGGCGGGCGCCGAGCTCGCCCCTGGCCCGGACGTACGCACCGACGACGAGCTGCTCGACTACATCCGCAAGACCCACAACACCGTCTACCACCCCGCGTCCACGGTGAAGATGGGCGCCGACGACGACGCCATGGCGCCGGTCGACGCGCGGCTGCGGGTCAAGGGCATCGACGGACTGCGGGTGTGCGACGGGTCGGTCATGCCGGACCTGGTCACGGTCAATCCGTGCATCACCACCATGGCGATCGGCGAGAAGTGTGCCGACCTCCTCAAGGCCGACGCGCGCTGACACCCGCCGACCGGCTCCGGGCGCCCCGACAGGGCCCGGGGCCGGACCGGTTCGGCGGCTAGGACGGGGGCAGCAGCGGGCCGCAGTCCCACTGCTGGAAGATCAGCCGGGTCTCCACCCGGGCCACCTCCGGCCGTGAGGTGAACTCGTCGAGGACCAGCCGCTGGAGGTCCGCCGTGTCCGCGACCGTCACGTGCACCAGATAGTCGTCGGGCCCGGTCAGATGGAACAGCGACCGGGACTCCGGCAGCGCCCTGACCCGCTCCACGAACGGGCCGATCAGATCCCGCCGGTGCGGGCGCACCTGCACCGACAGCAGCGCCTGGAGTCCCCGGCCCAGCTTCGCCGGGTCGACGCGCAGCTGATATCCCAGGATGACCCCGGCGCGGCGCAAGCGGGCGACGCGGTCCAGGCAGGTCGAGGGGGCCACGCCGACCTCGGCGGCCAGATCGCGGTAGGTCGCGCGGGCATCGTTTTGCAGGAGCCGCAAAATGTGCAGATCCACCGGGTCCAGTACGACGGATTCGGCCATGGCCCGAACGTAACACGGAGTACGACGCCCGGTGCCCGTCACCTGTTCACAGTGGACGCATGGACGCCGACACCACCACCGTGGACGCCAGAGCAGTGGACACCCTCGCCGTGCACGCGGGCCGCGAAGACCTCGCCGGCCTCGGACTGCACGCCCCGCCGATCGACCTGTCCACCACCTACCCCTCCTACGACAGCAGGGGCGAAGCCGCCCGGATCGACGCCTTCGCGGCCACCGGCGAGGCCCCCGAGGGGCCGCCGGTCTACGGCCGGCTCGGCAACCCCACCGTCGCCCGCTTCGAGACGGCGCTGGCCCGCCTGGAGGGCACCGAGTCCGCCGTCGCCTTCGCCAGTGGCATGGCCGCGCTCTCCGCCGTGCTGCTCGCCCAGCACGCCACGGGCCGGCGCCACGTGGTCGCCGTACGCCCCCTGTACGGATGCAGCGACCACCTCCTGACCGCGGGGCTGCTTGGCACCGAGGTCACCTGGGCCGATCCGGAGGGAGTCGCGGACGCGCTGCGCCCCGACACCGCGCTCGTCATGGTGGAGAGCCCCGCCAACCCCACCCTCGCGGAGGTGGACCTGGCGGCGCTCGCCGCAGCGTGCGGCACGGTTCCGCTGCTGGTCGACAACACCTTCGCCACGCCCGTCCTCCAGCGCCCGGTGGAGAGCGGCGCCCGCCTCGTGCTGCACAGTGCGACCAAGTACCTGGGCGGTCACGGGGACGTCCTCGGCGGGGTCGTGGCCTGCGACGAGGCGTTCGCCCGCAGGCTGCGCCAGATCCGCTTCGCCACCGGTGGCGTCCTGCACCCGCTCGCCGGCTATCTGCTGCTGCGCGGCCTCGCCACGCTGCCCGTCCGGGTCCGGGCCGCCTCGGCGACCGCCGCGGGGCTCGCGGCGCGGCTGGCGGCGGACCCCCGGGTGCTGCGCGTCCACTATCCGAAGGTGGGCGGCGCCATGGTGGCGTTCGAGACGCTCACCGACCCGCACGAGGTGATCGCCCGGGTCCGTCTGATCACTCCCGCGGTGAGCCTCGGCAGCGTCGACACCCTCATTCAGCACCCCGCCTCGATCAGCCACCGCATCGTGCCCGAGGACGACCGGGCCTCCAGCGGGGTCAGCGACCGCCTGCTGCGCATGTCGGTCGGTCTTGAGGACGCCGGGGACTTGTGGCGCGACCTGGATCAGGCGCTGGGGGAGTCCCTCGCAACTCCCTTGCAGAACAGTGGAGTTAAGAGCCTGGACACGAGCCTGGAGGCCCAGCTCGCCGACGCCTGAGACCCTGGCGGGGGAGGCGGGGTCGTCCCGGCCTCCTCCGCCGTGGCGATGGCACTTCAGCCGGTCGTCGTGTTCCGGCTGAACTCGTCCTTGCCGAAGCCGTCCCAACTGACTTCCAGTTTGGCCCCGTTGAGCTTGGCCGTGCCCCTGGTGCGGGTGGTGTTCTTGTCGGGGCAGGTCAGCCGCAGCGTCGCCGTACCGGCGGCGCTGTTCGCCGTTCCGCTGCACAGGTGCTCACCGAGCACGGACGCGGTCTTTCCCTTGATGACGAGGGCGACGGGCTTGCCCTGGGTGACGGCGACCCACTCCCCGTCGATCCCGCCGCCCGTGGACCCCGACCCAGTGCCACCCCCCTTGCCGTGAGCGGGAGTTGAGACCCCGGGCGTGGCCGGCGTTCCGGCCGATGACCCGCTGCCCGTCGACGCCGTTCCCGACGCCGGCGTCGACGCCGTTCCCGACGGCTTGTCCGACGCCCGGTCCGAACCGTCGCTGCTGCACCCCGCGAGGACAAGAGCGGCGGTGAGCCCCACGGAGGCGAGGGCGGTGGTACGCGAGAAGCTGTGCACTGCTGATCGTCCCCTTGCGACGCGCTTTCCGGACGCGTCAAGCTACCAGCCACCCGCCGCGCGTATCCGGACTTCTTCCGTACGTGAACTCTTGACGGGTGCGCCGGGCCCTCCTAACTTCACACCTTGAAGAAAGCCGTGAACCCCATGCGTCCCCGACGGCGCTCCCGCACACCCCTCGTAACTCCTCCCGTACACCCCCCACTTGCCGCGTTCACCCCGCGGAACAGGAGAGACGTATGAGAACATCCGGACCTTCCGCTCGGCTCCGGCCCGGGCATCGCGCCGCCCGGCCCACCCCGCTGCTCGCCCTGGGTGCCCTGCTCGCCTCTCTCGTCTCCGCGACCGCCCTCGCCCCGGCCGCGCACGCCGCCGCTCCGCCCACGGGCTGGGTCACCGTGGCCGCCGGGAACAGCGGCAAGTGTGTGGACGCGGCCGCCGCCGGCACCGCCGACGGCACGGCCGTCCAGCAGTACGCCTGCAACGCGAGCACCGCACAGCAGTGGCAGTTCCAGCCGGTCGGCGACGGATACGTCCGCGTCGCCAACCGCAACGACGCGAGCAAGACGTGGGACGTCACCGACGTGTCCCGGGCCGACGCCGCTCCCGTCCAGCTCTGGACGTACGGCGGCGGCGCCAACCAGCAGTGGCTGCCCGTCCAGGAGGCGGGCGGCGCCTACCACTTCGTGAACCGCAACAGCGGCAAGTGCCTGGACGTGCCGGGCGCCTCGACGGCCGACGGCGCCCGGATTCAGCAGTACGCCTGCAACGGCACCCGCGCCCAGTCCTTCAGCCTGGACGGTGTCGGCAACCCCCAACCCCCTTCAGGGACACCGGACTTCGGGCCCAACGTGACGGTCTTCGACCCGTCGATGCCGGCCTCCGCCATCCAGGGCAGACTCAACCAGGTCTTCGCCCAGCAGGAGAAGAACCAGTTCGGCACGGAGCGCTACGCCCTGCTCTTCAAGCCCGGCACCTACAGCGCCGACGCCAACGTGGGTTTCTACACCCAGGTCGCCGGCCTCGGCCTCTCGCCGGACGACGTCACCATCAACGGCGCCGTCCACGCCGAGGCCGACTGGTTCCAGGGCAACGCCACCCAGAACTTCTGGCGCTCGGCCGAGAACCTGTCCGTCAACCCCACCGGTGGCAGCGACCGTTGGGCCGTTTCCCAGGCCGCGCCCTACCGCCGTATGCACATACGCGGCGACCTCCAGCTCGACGACGGCGGCTGGTCCAGCGGTGGGTTCATCGCCGACTCGAAGATCGACGGACAGGTCCGCTCCGGCTCCCAGCAGCAGTGGCTGTCACGCAACACGCAGTGGGGCGCCTGGAGCGGCTCCAACTGGAACATGGTGTTCGTGGGTGACGTCAACGCGCCGTCCAACTCCTTCCCCCACCCGCCCTATACGACGGTCGCGAAGTCACCCGTGACCCGCGAGAAGCCCTTCCTGTACGTGGACGAGGCGGGCGCGTACAAGGTGTTCGTGCCCGCCCTGCGGAGCAACACCCAGGGCACCACCTGGGCGTCGGGCGGCAACCAGCCCGGCAGCTCCCTGGGGATCGACACCTTCTTCATCGTGAAGCCGGGCGCCTCGGCCACCGACATCAACCAGGCACTGGCCCAGGGCAAGAACCTGCTGTTCACGCCCGGCGTCTACCACCTCGACCAGACGCTGAACGTGACCCGGGCCGACACCGTGGTCCTCGGGCTCGGCCTCGCCACCCTGGTCCCGGACAACGGCATCACCGCGCTGGACGTGGCCGACGTCGACGGGGTGAACGTGGCCGGACTCCTCATCGACGCGGGCACCACCAACTCCCCGACCCTGATGCGGGTCGGACCGAGCGGAGCGGGCGCCCGGCACACCACCGACCCGACCTCGCTGCACGATGTGTTCTTCCGGATCGGCGGCGCCGGAGTGGGCAAGGCCACCCAGAGCCTCGTCGTCAACAGCTCCGACGTCATCGGCGACCACATGTGGCTGTGGCGCGCCGACCACGGCAGCGGTGTCGGCTGGGCCGGCAACACCGCCGCCAACGGCCTGATCGTGAACGGCACGGCGGTGACGATGTACGGGTTGTTCGTCGAGCACTACCAACAGCATCAGGTCATATGGAACGGCAACGGCGGACGCACCTACTTCTTCCAGAACGAGATGCCGTACGACCCTCCGGGCCAGAGCTCCTGGATGAACGGCTCGACCCGCGGCTACGACGCCTACAAGGTGGCGAGCGGGGTGACCAGTCACGAGGCGTGGGGGCTCGGCAGTTACTGCTTCTTCAGCGCCAACCCCTCGGTGGTGGCCGAGCGGGCCTTCGAGGCGCCCGCGTCCTCCGGCGTCCGCTTCCACGACATGGTGACGGTCTCCCTCGGCGGCACCGGCACCATCAACCACGTCATCAACGACCGCGGTGGCCCCTCCAACTCCGCGACCAACGTGGCGAACCTGGTCTCGGGTCCCTAGCCCGCGGGCACATCGTCGAGGGTGATCCGGACGGCCACCGTGCCCTGCGTGCCGCGCCGCAGCCGGCTGCCGAGCAGGGTGAGCCGTCCGAGCACCCCGTACTTGCGGCGCAGCAGCGCCCGGCAGGCCTCGGCGGCGGCCGCGTCGCAGATCACCGCGATCGCCCGGTGCTGCTCGCCGGTGGGGTTGCCGCGCACGTCGCAGGGGCCGACCAGCACCTGCGGCCGGTTGCGGATGCGTTTGACCTTCCAGGAGTCCGCCACCGTCCAGATCACCAGGGCGTCCTCGTCCCGCACGACCCACACCGGGGTGGGGACGCCCGTGCCGTCCTTCTTGTAGGTCGTGACGAGCAGATACTTCCCGGCGCCGAGCCGGTCCAGCACATCATCGCTCATGGCGCCGTCCTCAGGGTCCGTGGAGAAAGGTCGAAGGGCCTTTGTAGCAGGCGGGAACCACCGGCGGACCGATCGCCGGTTCCTACAGTGCCGCCACCACGCCGCGGACGCAGAGGGCGACGACGGTGAGCACGGCGAGGATGACCAGCCAGGACGCCATGCCGGTGTGTCGGCCCGAGCGCGCGGGCTTCCTGGACCGTCTCGTCGTGGCCTTCTTCGCCCGGCCGGGTCTCGACGGTCTCGGGGCGCCGTCGGACGCGGCGTCCACGGCGGTCTCCGCGAGCAACCTGCGGCAGACGGCGGCGAGTTCGTGCCGGCCGCCGGTGAGGTCGGCCACTGTCTCCGAGCGGGCCGGGGCGGTGGTGCCCCCGTCCAGGATGCGGCCCGCGCGGATCAGGACCTGGTCCTGGCCGCCGGTGGGGGAGAGGCTGATCCAGCGTTCGACGTGCGGGCCCCGGATGACCACCGTGCCCGAGCGCTCGCGGTAGAGCGTGTACTCCCGCCACAACAACCCGGCCAACTCGCCTGCGGTCTCCCGTAGTTGCGCGCTCACGCTTCCCCCGTCGCCCCTGAACAATCGAACAAGCATCGCACTCTAGCGGGAGCGGGGACGCGCTGCGAACCGGGGTGGCTCACTCCGCCGGTTCGACCTCCAGATAGTGGTGACGGCGCGGTCCGCGGTACTCCAACGCCACCCATCCCAGCGGCCGGAGCACCCCTGCGCACCGCCGCAGCTCCTCGTTCGCCGCGTACTCGGCGCCACTGCCCGGCGGCCCGAGCCACTCCACGTGGACGGCGCGGGCCCCCTCGACGGCGCTGACGCGGTAACCGGTGGCACATCGCTCGCCCTGCCCGTCGACGGCGGACGCCGGGAGGCCCGCAGCCTCCAGAGCGAGCGCGACCGCCCGCACCGGCCTGAGCCGCTCCCACTGCGCGGGGCCCGAGACGTTCATGACCCGCCGGATGTTCAACAGTCCCTCGAAGGCGGTGCGCACGGCGGCCCTCCGGCCCGCGCCGACCGCCAGGGGCCCGTCCCCCGTGGCCGCCTCGAACGGCTCCGCCACCTCACTCATCCGACCACCCCCTCCAATCTCAGGATGCTGGCCCTCACCACACGCTGTCGAGCGCGGCGTGGGCCGCCGTGTCACCGCCCGCCGGCCACGCGAAGGATCGCACCGCTTGTGTACGAGGCGTCGGGCGACAGGAGCCAGGCGACGGCGGCGGCAACCTCGGACGCCTCGCCGGCACGGCCGAGCGGGATGGCCGGGGCCATCCTGGCCGGGCGTTCGGGATCGCCCATCGTGGCGTGCATATCCGTGTCGATGAGGCCCGGCGCGACCGCGTTGACGCGGATGCGGTCCTGGCCGAGTTCCTTGGAGAGCCCGATCGTCAGGGCGTCGGTGGCCGCCTTGGACGCGGCGTAGTGGACATACTCCCCGGGGCTGCCGAGCGTGGCCGCTCCCGAGGAGATGTTGACGATGGCGCCCCCGCCGACGGCCGCCATGTCACGGGCGGCCCGTCGGCAGCACAGCAGATAGCCGAGGAGGTTGACGTCGACCACCCGGCGCAGATCCTCCGTACGGGCATCGGCGAGACGGCCGAGCGGACCGGTGACACCGGCGTTGTTGACCAGGCCGGTGACGGGCCCCAGTTCCGCCGCCGCGGTGTCGAACAGCCGCTCCACGTCGGCCTCTTGGGAGGTGTCGGCCCGCACGGTGACGCACCGGGCCCCAGCCGCGCGCACCTGATCGGCCACCTCGTGTGCGGCCGCCTCATTGCTGACGTAGCCGAGGGCCAGGTCGTGCCCGTCGGCCGCGAGCCGGACGCAGGTCGCCGCGCCGATCCCGCGACTGCCGCCAGTGACGATGGTGACCGGACGAGCCATGTGCTGCCTCCCGAGCTCTGCGCTGTTTACGCCGTAAGTGTGCAGGGTGCGCAGGTGAGCCCAGTCGGGCGGGGCAACCCTTCCCCGTGGTGAGGGCACATAGGGGCCGCGCACATTGCTAGCGGTCCGGCGATGGGTGTGTCGCCGCCGCGGTGTCGAGGCCCTCCGTGAGCGTGGCCAGGAGGGTGCGCAAGGTGTGGAAGTCCTCCGGGGGGAGATTGACGGCCCGCGCGATGTGGTGCGGCACCGCCAGCGCGCGCTCCCGCAGGGCCGTGCCCTGTTCGGTGAGGCGGATGGTGACGGAGCGCTCGTCGGCCCGGCTGCGCCGGCGCTCGACGAAGCCCGCCGACTCCAGGCGCTTGAGCAGGGGCGACAGCGTCCCGGAGTCGAGCCGCAGCTTCTCGCCGATGCTCTTGACCGGCAGCTCGCCGTGCTCCCACAGGGTCAGCATCACCAGGTACTGCGGATAGGTGAGCCCCAGGTCCTTCAGGAGCGTGCGGTAGACGCCGTTGAAGGCGCGCGAGGCCGCGTGCAGGGAGAAGCAGAGCTGGAGGTCGAGCCGCAGATAGTCCTCGTCGTGCGGGCGGGCGGGGGGCGTGGTCACCATGCGACCAGGCTAGCACTCACGCCATTTAGTTGTGCACAACTTAATTGTGTGTTTAAGTTGATCCCGGGAAAGCCGAGGCTTCCCCGTACGGAGGCCGTACCGGCCCCGTCCGGATGGATACGAGAGGAACCGATCCCATGGACGCGCTCTACACCGCAGTGGCGACCGCCAACGGCCGCGAGGGCCGCACCGTCAGCTCCGACGGCCAGCTCGACCTGCCGCTCGCCTTCCCGCCGGCCCTCGGCGGCAACGGTCAGGGCACCAACCCCGAGCAGCTCTTCGCCGCCGGGTACGCGGCCTGCTTCGCCAGCGCGATGGGCTCGGTCGCCCGTCAGCTGAAGCTCGACGTCAAGGACGTCTCGGTGAC
Source organism: Streptomyces sp. ASQP_92 (assembly GCF_025399895.1). GTDB lineage: Bacteria > Actinomycetota > Actinomycetes > Streptomycetales > Streptomycetaceae > Streptomyces. Next base: position 365,718 of record NZ_JAODUA010000002.1, read on the forward strand.
CGCGGAGGTCGGCATAGGCAAGGACCCGTCCGACGGCGGCTTCGGCATCGGCGTCGTCATGCGCGTCGAGCTGCCCGAGCACCTGGAGGGCGACAGCGGCGCGAAGCTCGTCGAGCTCACCCACGCCGCCTGCCCGTACTCCAAGGCCACCCGCGGCAACATCCCCTTCGAGATCGTCATCGAGTAGTACCGCGAGCCGATGGCGACCATCGGGTCGCGCTCAGGCGTGGCGGGCCAGCAGGCCCCGGTACCACGCGAGGGTGTCGTCGAGGGTGTCCCCCATGGGGACGGGCGCGGCGCCGAACGCGGCCTCGAAGGCGCCCGAGTGCATGATCTGCGGCTCGGTGTGCTGGTAGAACATCTCGGCGTACGCGTCCATGAAGACCTGGTCGAACGGGCCGAAGGGGCGCGGTTCATCGAGGGTGACGATCTTCAGCGGCCGGCCGACCCGGTCCTCGATCATCCCCAGCACCTCGCGGGTGGTCAGGGCCGACGCCGTGGGGAGGTGCCAGACCCGCCCGTCGCCGCGCGGGTTCTCGCCCAGTGTGGCGAGCCCGGCGGCCACCGCGCGGATGTCGGTGTAGCTGTGCGGCAGATCGATGTCGCCCATGGTGAGCACCTCGTCGCCGGTGAGCGCTCCTGGAAAGACGGCAGCGCCGAGCGTGGAGTTGAGGACCCCGGGGCCGACGAAGTCGGCGGACCGGCCGAGGACCACCGAAGCGCGCCCCTCCCGGTGCGCCGCCAGATAGTTCTCGTCGAGCCGGGCGCGCATCCTGCCCTTGAGGGTGGTGGCGCGCCACGGGGTGTCCTCGGTCATGACCTCCCCGTGTGTGTGGCCGTACGGGTAGAGCGTGTCCAGCACGACCAGACGCGCGCCCGCCTCCTCGACGGCGCCCAGTACCGCCCGCTGGATCCGGGGCATGACGTCGAGCTGGAGCTGATAGGCGACATTGACGCAGTGGTGGACGACGCCGGCCCCATGGATGGCGGCGGCGGCTCCCTCCGGGGTCGAGACATCGCCCTTGAGGCGCTCAACTCCCGCTATCTCGGGCCCACTTGCGGACCTGTCGACGAGTCGGACCGGGTGGCCCCGGTGGGCGAGCTCGGTGGCGAGCGCGGTGCCGGCCGGGCCCGAGCCGAGGACCACATGCAGATCGCTGTCCGTGTGTGCCATGACGCATCCCCTCGCATCCGGACGGTGTGCAGTCCGGGCTTGTTATGTGCAGTGCCGTTAGTTAGAGACTATAACGCTCGTGATGGTGGGCTGCAATGGGGATGTGCCATAAGTGCTGTGGTTCGGGCGTCGCCGCCCCGTACGGCCTGTGCGGGCCCATGGGGAGCGGCGGGGCGAGGGCCGACAAGGGCAGCGAAAAGCGGGCGGTGGCTTGCGCACACCGCCCGCTGGAGAGGGCCGCCCGCCCCGCTTGAGCGGGAGCGACCGTGCCTCAGGTCGCCGTCGCCTCCGAGGTGGTCGTGCCCTCGCCCGCCGACGCGCGACGCGCGGACAGCGGGGCGGCGATGTCCTCCAGGGACTTGCCCTCCGCGTCGATCGCGAGGAACGCCGCCACCACTCCGGCCGTCGTCATCAGGGCCGCGCCGACGCTGAAGGCGAGCACCGCGTCACCCACCACACCGCTGGAGGTCAGTGCCGAGAAGACCAGCGGCCCCGAGATGCCGCCCGCGGCCGTCCCGATCGCGTAGAAGAAGGCGATCGCCATCGCCCTGGTCTCCATCGGGAAGATCTCGCTCACCGTCAGGTACGCGGAACTGGCACCCGCCGAGGCGAAGAACAGCACCACACACCAACACGCCGTCATCGTGGTCGCGTTGAGCCAGTCCTGGGCGAAGAACCACGCGGTGACGAAGAGCAGCAGCCCCGAAAGGACATACGTCCCGGCGATCATCTTGCGCCGGCCCACGGTGTCGAAGAGCTTGCCGAGCAGCAGCGGACCCAGGAAGTTGCCGAATGCGATCACGGCGAAGAAATAGCCGGTGGTCCCGCTCGACACGTCGAAGAACTTCACCAGGATCGAGCTGAACCCGAACGTGATCGCGTTGTAGAGGAACGCCTGCCCGATGAACAGGGAGAAACCGAGCACGGCCCGCTTGGGGTACGAGCGGAAGAGCGTGCGGGCGATCTCCAGGAATCCCACACTCTCGCGCTGCTCGATGGTGATGGAGCTCCCCGGCTCGGGAAGCGGCTCGCCGATCTCCTGCTCCACCGTGTGTTCCACATCGTCGAGCAGCCGCTCCGCGCCCTCCTCCTTCCCGTGGATGAACATCCAGCGCGGGCTCTCCGGTACGTGCCGGCGCACCAGCAGGATCACCAGGCCGAGCACCACCCCGAGCGCGAAGGTGAGCCGCCAGCCGATGTCCTTCGGCAGGATGTCCGTGTTGAGGGCGAGCACCGAGAGGAGCGCCCCGCCCATCGCGCCGAGCCAGTAACTGCCGTTGATGATGAGGTCCACCCGGCCCCGGTACTTGCTCGGGATCAGCTCGTCGATGGCCGAGTTGATGGCTGCGTACTCGCCGCCGATCCCGAAGCCGGTGAAGAACCGGAACAGGAAGAACCACCACGCGCTGAAGGACAGCGCCGTCATGGCGGTGGCGGCGAGATAGACCGCGAGGGTGACCAGGAACAGCTTCTTGCGCCCGAACCGGTCGGTCAGCCAGCCGAAGAACAGCGCCCCCGCGCAGGCGCCCCCCACATACAGGGCGGCGCCCAGGCCGGTGACCTGGGCGTCGGTGATCGCCAGACCGCTGCCGTGCTCCGAGAGCCGGCTCGCGATGTTCCCGACGACGGTGACCTCGAGACCGTCCAGGATCCACACGGTGCCGAGGCCGATCACGATCATCCAATGCCAGCGTGACCAGGGCAGCCGGTCCAGCCTGGCCGGTACGGATGTGGTGATGGTTCGCCGCCCTGGCTCCGGGCCCCGCACCGTATCGCTCATGAACTGCCTCCTGCCGCCGCGAGCCGAAACGCACCTGCCGGACGCGAGTACCCGGCGTTCACCGGACATACTCTCCGCAACGGCCCGACCGTCGTCGGACCCGATCAAGCGCGGCGCGCCCCGGGGCAGGACGCGTTCAGGCGGGGCTCGCGGATCCTTCCCGCTGCGACACCAACTCCATGGGTGCGAAGTCGTGTTGGGTCCAGATCCGGCGCGAGGCCTCCTGAGGACAGGGCTGTGTGTACGGCTCCGCTGCGAACACCCGGGTCAGCCGTTCGCCGGTGCGGTAGGCCGCCCAGCCGGGGTCGCCGTGGGCCGCGAACGCGGTCCACGCCCCGCCCATCGCCTCCGACACGGCCTCCGCCTCGGCCGAGGGCTCCTCGCCGAGCAGCATCGTGGCGATGCCGCCGCGCAGCGTCCCGAACACCAGCGGCACATCCAGGCCATGACAGGCACCGAGCGCCCCACCCAGCCCGGGCGCGGGCCACGCGAGTTCATAGGCGTACGCGGTGCCACCGCCCGCCGCGTGCGCCTCGGCGAGACCCAGACTCGGCATCCGGAACAGCCAGTCGGACATGACGAGGTCCTGCATCGTGGTCGGGTCGGCCCCGGGCCACGCCGCCCGATAGGCCGCCGCGCCCTCACTGCCGGGCGCGAACCGCGACAGCACGGTGTCGGCCTCGTCCTGGGTGATTCTTCCGTGGCGGCCCGACATCACCGTGAACACCCGCGCCTCGTCCCGGTTGTACCCCACGACCAGATCGACCTCACGGCCGTGCCCGGCCCGCAGCGCCTCCCAGGGCGAGCGGGGCAGCACCTCGCCGTCGACCACCGGCGCGAACGGCAGATGCGCGTGGGCGATGCGGCCCCACCGCTCGCCGTACTGCGTGATCTTGCCGAGCACCGCGTCCGCCGCGTCCCGCAGCGCGCCGGGTGCCACCGGGGCCAGCGCCTCCAGCGTGGCCGGCAGGCCGAGTTCGGCGGCCACGCTCGCCCCGACGTCCGAGGCCAGCGCCGGGCTGAAGACCGACCCCGGCACGCTCTGCGCCACGGCGCGCCGGAACAGGCCCGCGGCCCGGGGCATGGCGAGCAGCGCGGCGATCGCACCCGCGCCCGCCGACTCGCCGAACACGGTGACCCGGTCCGGGTCGCCGCCGAACGCCGCGATGTTGTCCCGCACCCACTCCAGGGCGGCCATCTGGTCGAGGAGCGCCCGGTTGGGTACCGCGCCCTCGAAGTGGCCGTACCCCTCGGCGCCCACCCGGTGGTTGAACGTCACGACGACCGTGCCCCGGCGGGCCAGCGCGGTGCCCTCGTAGGTGGGCCCTTCGGCCGTGCCGACCAGGTAGGCGCCGCCGTATATCCACACCAGGACGGGCAGTCGGGCCGTCGGGCCCGGGTCGGGGGACCACACGTTCACGGTGAGCCACTCGTTCGAGCCGCTCGTGTTCTCGGGCCCGGCGCCGAACCCCAGGGCGAGGGACTGCGGGGGAGTGGGCCCGAACGAGACCGCCTCGCGTACGCCGTCCCAGGGCAGGGCGGGCACGGGTGGCGCCAGGTGCAGGGGGCCGACCGGCGGCTGGGCGAACGGGATGCCGCGGAAGACCGCCATCCCGTCCGCCATGCGTCCTCGGACGGTCCCTGAGGTGGTACGGATCTCGGGTGCGCGGGTCTCAGGTGCACGGGTGGGTCCGGTCATGTGATGTCCCTTCTCGGCAGCGGGACTCCACGATACGGAGCCGAGGGGGACGACAGGCGGACGGCAGCGGCGGGCGGTGTGGAAGGCAGGCGTCAACTCCCTGCGGAATGAGGCCAGTTGAGACGATGACTGTTAGACCTTGAGGTGCCGCCCCCCGGCCAGACTAGGGGACCTCCCGCAGATACAGGGCGCCGCAGGTGTGGCAGAACGGGCGCGCGCTGTCCGTGCCCCAGGCGTCGTCCGGCAGTTCGGCCGCGCCCTCGGCCAAGTCGCGTCCGCACATGGACCGTTGCTCCTCGCCGCGGACCATGTGCCATTCCTTCAGGGTCTCGCCGTCGGGGAGCTTCTCGGCAACGATGTGATGACGCACAGGTGACTCCTCTTCCGTCTCGGGCCGCGCCCGGCCGCCCGGCCGCGGAAGCCGGGCGGGGCCCGGCCTTTCGACACTGTCACCGCTGCCACGCCGACGCATGCGGAAGACCCGCCGAAGGGGGCGGGGCGCCGGGCGCCGCCGTCCGCCGTGAGTGGGGCGCGGCCGAGGTGCGGCGGCCCCGCCACCGCCCGCCACCGTGGCCGAGAGTGGCTCCTCCGTTCGGCGCAGCACGCCGGCGGCAAGATCGTCCCCCGGGATGATCTGCCCGGGTCGGGACCCTTGCGAGAGTTGATGGCCGTTCGTCCCTGAACCCCGGCCCGCCCATCGAAGGGAAGACCTCCATGTTCTCGTCCCGCCCGGACCGCCGACGCGCACGCGTCGCCGGCACCACCGCCGCCCTCGCGGCGGCCCTGCTGGCGACCGTGCTCCCGGCCCAGGCCGCGCCCTCTCCCACACCAGCCGCCTTCGCCTCCGAAGGTGCGGCCACCGCACCGGGCGGCCTGGACCGCGAGGCGCTCGGTGCGTCCCTCGACGCGGTCCACGCGGCGGGCATGTACGGAGCCAACGCCGCGGTCCGCGACGGCGGGCAGCGGTGGCTGGGTGCCACCGGGGTCGCCGACACCGGCACCGGCCGTCCCATGCGGCCCAACCTCCAGCACCGCGTCGGCAGCGTCACCAAGGCGTTCACCTCGGTGGCCGTACTCCAGCAGGTGGCAAGGGGCCGCATCGACCTGGACGCCCCGATCGGCCGCTATCTGCCCGAGACGGTGCCGGGCGAGCGAGGGCAGGCCATCACGGTACGGATGCTGCTCAATCACACCAGCGGCATAGGTGACTACGTCCTGGGCGCGTTCCCCTCCCTGGGGCAGATGTCGACCAAGAGCCTGGACGACAACCGCTTCCACCACTTCCGGCCCGAGGAGCTGGCCCGCCTCGGCATGGAAGCGGCGCCCACCGGCAGGCCGGGCGAGAGATGGTCGTACTCCAACACCAACTACGTCGTCGCCGGAATGCTCATCCAGAAGGTCACGGGCGAGGACCCCGAGGACTACATCACCCACGCCGTCATCCGGAAGGCAGGGCTGCGCGACACCTACTTCCCGCGCTCGCCCCGCATCGCGGGCCCCCACTCCAAGATGTACGAGTCGTACTACGGGCTCATCGACCCCCCGCGCGACTACAGCGTGTACAACATGTCATGGGCCGGGACGGCGGGCGCGCTGGTCTCCACGACCGCCGACCTCGACGACTTCTACCGCAAGCTCCTGCGGGGCCAACTCCTGCCCGCGGCCCAGCTCCACGAGATGCAGACGACGGTCCCGGTCCGCGACGACAACGGCACGACCGTGATGAACTACGGCCTGGGCATCTACGCCCTGGACCTGCCGTGCGGACGCTTCTGGGGACATGACGGAGCGGTCTTCGGCGCCGGCACCAGCGTGCTGTCCAGCGCGGACGGCAGGCGCCAGCTGGCCCTGACCTACAACTTGATGAAGTATCAGAAGGTGGGCGCCGACGGGAAGTTGGAGCCGAGCCCGATCGACGCGGCCCTCAACACGTTCGCCCTCCAGGCGCTGTGCCCGGCGGGCGCGGGGGAGCGGCCGAGCAGGCCCGCCGCCCCGGTCGTGCCGCTGCCGCGCACCCAGGACCTCGCCCCGATCGCGGCCCCGCGCCACTGATCGTGAGGACATCCGCCCCTCGTGGTCCGGTCTCGGACCCCGAGGGGCGGTTCCCGTTGGGCGCTACCCGGTTACTTGCCGAAGGACAGTGCCGCGTGCGAGCTGAGGCCGGGCTTCGGGGTGTTCACGCGGCTGTTGAGCAGGAACACGCGGCCGCCCGACCACGCGAGCCGCGGGGTGAAGAAGTAGCTCTCGGCTCCCGAGGCCGCTTGGGGGCTCTGCAGGAATACCTGGGGGGCGCCGCCCGTCGGCGCGATGCTCGCGACCGCCGCCGCCAGGGCGTGGCCGGAGTGCAGATACACCACCACCTTGCCGTCCTCGACGGCGAGCGGGCGCACCTCGCGGGTCTGGGGAGGAGTCGAGCGCCATTTCTCCTTGCCCGTGTTGAGGTCGACGGCGATGATCTGGGTGCCGTCGGCGCTCTTGGTCATATCCGTCTCGTTGCCGTCGCCGGCGAGATACAGCGTCTGGGCGTCGGCCACCGAGCCATAGCATTCCTCAAGCTCGTCCACGCTCTGGCCGAAGCCGCTGCACACCCCGGGAATCTGGAACTTGGGCTCGAACTGGGAGCGGAGCTTTCCGTCCGCGGTGAAGGCCAGGATCTTCCAGGTCTTGCCCTCGTGCGGCAGCGCGGTCACCACCAGCGGCTCCACAGAGAGGACCTGGCCGATGCGCCAGGTCTTGTCGTACTGGTAGCTCCACTTGGGCCTGCCCGTCGCCGGGTCGAGTTCCTGGAGCAGGTCGCCCGGCTGAGCGTTGAGATCGCCCCCGTCGAAGCAATAGCCCGCGCTGATCAGTCGCACTCCTCCGGCGAACGCCTGCGACGAGCATCCGCCGCTCTTCTGGACGTCGTACAGCTTGTGGCCGTCGACCACGGAGAACCCGGTCGCGCCGCCCGTCCACGCCACGGCGACGGTGTCGCCCGTGATCGCCATCTTGAGGGTGAGCGCCGAGGTGCCGCGGCGGTCCTCGGTCCTGACCGCCTTCCAGCCGGTCTTGCCGGTGGCGAGGTCGACCTGCTGGAGGATGGTGCAGTGCGCGCCCTTGGCGTTGCTCTCCAGGAGCCCGACGACCAGCTTGTTCTGCGCGGAGGGCGCGCGTGGCACCCCGCACAGGGGGGTGTCGAAGGTGATCTTCCAGCGCTCCTTGCCGTCGGCCGCGCCATAGCCGGCGACTTCCTTGTACATCGCCCTGGCCACGACGTCTCCGACCCGCCACGGGCCGTACTGCTCGGCGCCCGACTGGGTGAGCGGGGTCTCGTTCTCGTTCAGCCAGACGCGCGCCTCGCCCGCCTTGATCCCCGCGTTGGGGTCGTAGTCCCCGCCGCCTTCGCCGGTGCCCTTGCCGTTGCCCTGGTCGACGGTCGGCGGACCCGACGGGGTGGGCGAGGCGTGGGGCGCCGCGGTGGGCGAGCCGCCCTTGTGGCCGTCGACGGCGTAGTACACCCCGCCGCCCACGACCAGGAGTCCCGCCACCAGCGCGGCGACGATCAACCGGCGTCTGCCGCCGGACTGGCCGCGGGAGGGCGGGGGCGGTATCGAGGCCGGGGGTGCGGGAGGCTGCCCGAAAGCACCGAACGGCCCCGGCTGGGGCTGCCCCGGTATGCCGTAGGTGCCTGGCTGTGCCGGGGGCCCAAACGCGCCCGGCTGTACGGGAGTTACATATGCCCCCGGGTGCGGCGGCCCCGGAGTCGCATAGGGCCCTGACGGTCGTGGAGCCTCATATGGCCCTGACGGTCCCGGAGCCCGATAAGGCCCTGACTGTTCCGGAGTCCCATAGGGCCCTGGTTGTGGGGGAGCGCCAAAGGCACCCGGCGCCGAGGGAGTTCCATAGGTGACCGGCCGGCCCGGCGCCGCATAGGGCCCCGGTGCTCCCGGAGTTCCCGAAGCCGCGGGCTGCGCGGGAGGCCCAAAGGTGCCCGGATGTCCGGGAGTTCCATAGGGCCCCGGCTGGTGCTGCTGCGGCGGCTGGGGGTAAGGGGGCACGGGCGTCGGCCCCGCGGCCGCCGGTTCGGAGCCGAACTGGGCGGGCGGCGGCAGGAGTTGGCCCGGGCCGGGCGGCGGGGCGCCGGTCGGCGGACGGGGGGCGGCGTCCGGACGGTTCGGTTCCGCTGTGCCATCGGGTTGTGGCAGTTCACCGGGGTTGCGAGCGGTCATGGGCCCAGTGTGACCCGTGGCGCTCCACGGGTGGGAGGACGTTTCATCGGGAGCCTCAACGCATTTCATCGCAGGCGCGGTTGCGGGTGGCCTGATTCGACCGGGCCGTGTTCCCAAGCGCCGCCGCCGTCCCCATGCTCGGGCGGGGGACCGGCGAAGGAGCGAGAGAGGACGGGTACGCGATGAGCGAAGTCCAGCCGAACGGGCCGGGAGCGTCGGTGGGGGTGGAAGTGGCGGAGGCCCCCGCCGCACACGCGATGGCGCGGTTCGACGCGATCTACGACCAGCCCGACCCCCGGGCCTACTTCAAGGTCCTGGGCCCGCTCGCCTACCGCACACCCGGCCACGCCCAACACGTCTTCCGCCGACTGAAACGGGCCCTCTCGACCGGGTCGGCCGCGACACCCCTGACCGTGCTCGACCTGTGCTGCTCCTACGGGATCAACGCGGCCCTGCTGAACCACGACGTGACCCTGGAGGACCTGTACGACCGGTACACCTCCCGCGAGGCCGCCTCGATGAGCACGGCCCAACTGATCGCCTGGGACCGGGAGTTCTTCGCCGCGCGGCGCCTTTCCGATCCGGCTCGCGTCATCGGGCTCGACACCGCCGCCCGGGCCGTCGCCTATGGGCGTGCCGTCGGGCTGCTCGCGGACGGGTTCGCCGAGAACCTGGAGTCGGCGCCGCCCGGGCCCGCCCTGTGCCGGGCGGCGCGGGACGTCCGTCTGATCACGGTCACGGGCGGCTCCAGCTTCCTGTCGCACCGCACGTTCAGGCCGCTGCTCTCGGCGGCGCGCCGGCCCGTGTGGGTCGCGTCCTTCGTCCTGCGCACCGCCTCGTACGTGAACGTCGCGCAGTGCCTCGCCGCGTTCGGCCTCGCCACCGAGCGGGCCGAGCCGACCTTCCCCCAGCGCCGCTTCATCGACGAGCGCGAACGGCGCTATGCCATCGACGCGGTGGTCGCGGCCGGCCTCGACCCCGGGGGCAAGGAGGGCGACGGCCACTTCCACACGGCGCTGCATCTGTCGCGCCCCACCAGCGATGTGGTGATGACGCCGCTGGACACCCTGGTGCCGTAGCACCCGGACATGCCGCTGCCGCCCCACGGTCGCGGGGCGGCAGCGGCGTACTCGATCAGCTTCCGGAAGGGGCGTTCGCGGGCGTCACGTTGACGGCGGCCCAGGCCTTGTTCACCGTCGCGTACTCGGTGCTGCTCGCGCCGTAGAGGTCGGCGGCCGCGCTCAGCGTGGCGGTTCGGGCGCCGTGGAAGTCGGTCGTGGAGACCATGTACCGGGTGAGCGCCCGGTAGAAGATCGCCGTGGCCTTGTCCCGGCCGATGCCGGCCACCGTGGAGCCGTCGTAGGTCGGCGAGTCGTAGGCCACGCCGTTGATGGTCTTCTTGCCGCTGCCCTCGGCCAGCAGGTAGTACGCGTGCGAGGAGACGCCGGAGCCGGCGTGGACCTCGGTGTCGTACGACGCCTTGGACCAGTAGTCGACCGTGCCCTCCAGCTTGTCGAGGGAGGGCTTGTCCAGGCGGCGCAGGAACGTCTGCTGGAGGCCGAGCTTCTCGCCCATCAGGTAGTTGGGCGGGTTGTTCGGGTTGTTGGTCGCGAACTCGACCGCGCTGCCGAAGATGTCGGCCAGCGACTCGTTCAGCGCGCCGGGCTCGCCGAACTGGTTGTCGTTGGCGTCGACCCGGGTCGGCTGGAGGTTGGCCGTCGCGTCGACGACGCCGTGGGTGAGCTCGTGGCCGGTGACGTCGAGGACGACCAGGGGCTGCGCGAAGGTCTGCCCGTCACCGTCGCCGTACAGCATGCAGCCGCAGTCGGAGTCCCAGAAGGCGTTGCCGACGTTGCTGCCGAAGTGCACCAGCGCGTGGGCGCCGGCTCCGTCGTTCTTGATGCCGTTGCGGCCCAGGGTCTTCTTGTAGAAGTCCAGGGTGCTGGTGATCCCGTACTGCGCCTCGACGGCGGCGGTGGCGCGGTTGGTCGCCTTGCCGGTGCCCCAGCGGTTGGTGGTGCTGGTGAACGCCTTGCCGCCGGAGAACTGCTCCAGCTGCTTGTTGCCGGCGTCGCGGGTCTCGGTCTGGCCGCGGCTGGGGTCCTTGAGGGTGAACGCGCTCGCCGCCGTCTGCGTGGTGGTCAGCGGCACGCTGCCGACGAACAGGGACGCGCCGGTGCCGTTCGCCGCCGCCGGGAAGCCGGTCGCCCTGGAGGAGGCGAACGGGGCCGGGGAGGAGGATCCCAGCGCGGGGCTGAGCTTCTGGCCGCTCCTGCGGAGCTTGTCCTGGACGCGGGGCGACAGGAAGGAGTCGTCGGCCGGGGCGTTGCTGAGGACGGTTCCGGTGGCCGCGTCGACGACGACGGTGCGGCTGCCGGACTCGGTGGTGGCGCTGTCCGTCACCTGGATCCGGTAGGCGAGCGCCGAGTGCCCGGCGCGGGCGTCCACCACGAGCTGGGCGGCGCCCGCGGTGCCCCGGGCGGTGGCGGCGGCCTTGGCCCGGGCCTGTGCGGCCGTCAGCTTGGCGTCGGTGGTGGCCACCTTCACCTGCTGCCGCAGCGCCCGGGTCACACCGGTGTAGCCGGATCTCTTGTCCAGGTGGATGACCAGGTCCCCGCCGAGGACGGGGAGGCCGCGGTGCGAGCGGACGAAGCGGACGTGCTGCTTGCCGTCCGGGTCGACCAGTACGTCGGTGGCCGAAAGCGTGTCGTCCTTGCCGACGCCGGTGTCCGACGCGTGGGCGAGGGCCGCGGTGCGGGCCGCGTCGATCACCGGCTGGAAACCGGCGGTGGCGGCGGGGGCGGTGGCCCCCGGGGTGGCGGGAGCGGCGAAGGCCGTGGCCCCGCCTCCCGCGGTGATGGTGACGGCCGTGGTGACGGCCAGGGCTATCGCGAGGCTGCGTATGTGGGGTGTACGCACGGTGGGGGGTCCTTAGTGGTGCGGGGGCGGTCGGCTCAACCGCCCGTACGCACGGTGCTGTTGTGCACCGCGGGGACCATGAGGTCCCGGCCGGAACCCTGCTATGCCTGGCATGAACATGTAAAGGGGGATGATCGAATTCCGTGCTCCCGGAACCCAGATTTAACAATCAACGGTCATCCGGGTGGCCAAAAGGTGTCCAACACCTCGCCCACCGGCCCAGATGCGAGATCGGCCGGAAAGGTTGCCTCGCACACGCGCGTTCCGCACGGCGCCGGGTGACGTATCACCGGCTTGCCGAACGAACCCGGCGGCCACGTCCGTTGGTGACCGGAACCGGACGAAGTTCATCCTTTTCCGGCGTACGCCCCGCCCGTCACGGAAAGGTAGGGGGCGTGCCAACGGACGACGAAACGGCCGACGGATTCGCAGCCGAGCTGCGGCGCCTGCGAGGCCTGCGCAAGGTGTCCCTCACCGGACTGGCCCGCTCGATCCACTACAGCAAGGGATACCTCAGCAAGATCGAGAACGGCAGCAAGCCCCCCACCCTCGACGTGGCCCGCCGCTGCGACGACGCGCTCGACGCGGGAGGCACCCTCCTGCGCCTGGTCCCCGAACCGGCGGCCGTCCCCGCGCCCCGCACCGCCCAGGGTGGCCCCGCCGAGACGGACCTGTGCCCCTACCGGGGCCTCGCCGCCTACGGTCCCCAGGACGCCGAGTGGTTCTACGGCCGCGAGAGCGCGACCGCCGAACTCACGGGCCGGCTCGCCGAACGCATGGGCCGCGGGCCGCTCGCCGTCGTCGCGCCCTCCGGCGCCGGAAAGTCCTCGCTCCTCCAGGCCGGGCTGCTGCCCGCGCTGCGCCGCGGCGCCCTGCCCGTTCCCGGCTCGGGCCTGTGGCCCGTCGTCGTGTGCACCCCGACCGCCCACCCGTTCAAGGAACTCCTGCGCTGCGCGGCCGACGTGCTCGGCTCGGCCGGCGCGGAGATCACCCCCGAGACGCTGGTGCGACGGCCCGCCACCCTGCTCGACGCGTCCGCCGAACGCGGCGGCGGAGGCGGCCTCGTCCTGCTGGTCGACCAGTTCGAGGAGGCCTTCACCCTCTGCGAGAACGACCGCGAGCGCCGCGACTTCGTCGCCGTGCTCCACGCCCTGGCCACCGCACGCGCCGCCGACGGCACCACCGCGCGCACCGCGGTCGTGGTCGGTCTGCGCGCCGACTTCTGCGGCCGCTGCCTCGACCACCCCCGCCTCGTGGAAGTCTTCACCCACGGCCTGTTCGCGCTCGGCCCGATGTCCGGCGCCCAACTGCGCCAGGCCATCACCGGCCCCGCCGAACGCGCCGGACTCAGCCTCGAACCCGGCCTGGTGGAACTGCTGTTGAGGGATCTGGGCACCGACTCGGCGGCCTCCGTCGGCTCGCTCCCGCTGCTCGCCCACGCCCTGCTCGTCACCTGGCAGCAGCGCACCAGCCGCACCCTGACCGTGGCCGGCTACGAGACGACGGGCGGCATCCACGGCGCCGTCGCCCGCACCGCCGAATCCGTCTACGGACGGCTCGACCCGGCCGAACAACTGGCTGCGCGCCGGCTGCTCGTCCGCCTCGTCCACGTCGCGGACGACACCGCCCAGACCCGTAAACCCGTCGAACGCGAGCTGCTGATCCGGCAGTTGGGCGACCCCGAGCCCGGCACCCGGGCCCTCGACGCCTTCGTGCGGGCCCGCCTGGTGACCGCGGGCAGCGAAACGGTGGAGATCACCCATGAGGCGCTGCTGCACGCCTGGCCCCGGCTGCGCGGCTGGATCGACGCCGACCGCTCGGGCCTGGTACTGCGCCAGGAGGTCTTCGACGCCGCCACCCAGTGGGTACGAGCGGGCCGCGACCCGAGCCTGCTCTACCGCGGCAGCCGGCTCGCGGCCGTCCGCGACCACGCGCGACATGCACAGCACATCGGTCAACTCGGCCCACAGGAAAGGGAGTTCATCAAGGCGTGCGAAGCCGAGGAAGGGCGTGGAGTGCGCGGCGCGCGACGCCAGGTCCGCATCCGCCGCACCCTGCTCGTCACCCTGGCCGGCCTCCTCGCGCTCGCGGTGACGGCCGGGGCACTCGCCTTCCAGCAGAGCCGGCGCGCCCTGCGGGAGAGCCGCACCGCCCAGTCGCAGGCCCTGGCCGTGCGCTCCGGCGCGCTCGCGGCCGGTCAGCCGGAGGCCTCGATGCTGCTCGCCGCCGACGCCTACCGCACCGACCGCACCCCGCAGGCGCGCGGCGCCCTGCTCAGCACCCAGGCGCAGTACTTCGACGGACGGCTGCGCGAGCACACGGGGCCCGTCAACGCGGTGGCCTTCAGCCCCGACGGCAAGACCCTCGCCTCGGCGAGCTCCGACGCCACCGTGAAGCTGTGGGACCCCGCGAGCCACCGCGTCACCGCCACCCTGACCGGCCACACCGGCGCGGTCACCTCACTCGCCTACAGCGCCGACGGCACCCGCATCGCGACGGCGGGCGCCGACGGCACCGTACGGCTGTGGAACACGGCCACCCACCGCATGACCGCGACCCTGCCCGGACACCAAGGGGCCGTCCGCTCCGTGGCGTTCAGCCCGGACGGCCGCACCCTCGTATCGGGCGGAACCGACCACACCGTACGGCTGTGGAACGTGTTCGACGCCACCGCGCGCGCGGTGCTGGCCGGACACGGCGACGCGGTCATGGCGGTGGCCTTCAGCCCCGACGGACACAGCGTGGCCTCCGCCTCGGCCGACCGCACCGTGCGGGTCTGGAACGTGACGGGCGGCGCGCCGCCGACGGTCCTCACCGGCCACAGCGACCAGGTGCTCGGCGTGGCCTTCAGTCCCGACGGCCACACCCTCGCGTCCGGCGGCGCGGATCGCACCGTACGGCTGTGGAACCTGCCCGACGCGTCGGTGCGCGCGATCCTGACCGGGCACAGCGACGACGTCAACGCCGTCGCCTTCAACCGGGCCGGAGACACCGTCATCAGCGCCGGCGGCGACGGCACCGTCAAACTGTGGGACGCCGTCAACCACCGCGTGGTCGCCACCCTGTCCGGCCACACCGACTACGTCCTCGCGGTCGCCGCCGGACCGGACGAACGCCTGGCCACCGGCGGCTTCGACCAGTCCGTGGTGCTGTGGGACCTGGGCCGCTCGGCGCTCACCGCACGGCCGTTCACCGAGGCGTGGCAGTCCGCCTTCTCGCCCGACGGGGGCCTGCTCGCCTCGGCGCAGGCCGACCGCACCGTACGGCTGTGGGACGTGCCCCGCCACCGGCTGCGCGCCACGTTGACCGGCCATGACGGCTCGGTGTTCGCCGTGGCCTTCTCGCCCGACGGGCGCCTCGTCGCCTCCGCGGGCGCCGACCGCACCGTCCGTCTCTGGGAGGTCGCGAGCGGCCGCCTCCAGGCGACCCTGACCGGGCACGACGGCTCGGTGTTCGCGGTCGCCTTCTCACCCGACGGGCGGCTGCTCGCCTCGGCCAGCGCGGATCGCACCGCCACCCTCTGGGACGTCGCCACCCGGCGCCCCCACGCCACGCTCCAGGGGCACGAGGACTTCGTCAACACGGTCGCCTTCAGCCCCGACGGCCGCACCCTGGCCACCGGAAGCGACGATCTGACGGTCCGTCTGTGGGACGTGCGCGAGACGGGCCGCGGCGCGCGCACCGTCCTGCGCGGCCACACCGGCTCGGTGCGCTCCGTCGCCTTCGCCCCCGACGGCCGCACCCTGGCCAGCGGGGGCAACGACGGGACCGTACGCCTGTGGGACCCGCTGCGCGCCACCGCCGCCGGCGTCCTCGCCGGGCACAGCGGCTCGGTGCGGGCGGTCGCCTTCAGCCCCGACGGCGAGACCCTCGCGAGCAGCGGAAGCGACCAGACCGTCCGTCTGTGGAACCCGGCCCGCGCCGAACACATCGCCACGCTCAGCGGACACACCGGCGCCGTCTGGGGCGTCACCTTCGACCCGCGCCTGCCCGGCACGCTGGCGAGCAGCAGCAACGACGGCACCGTACGGCTGTGGAACACCGACGTGCCGCGCCAACAGGGGCAGGTGTGCCGTCTGTTGGGCGACACGGGGCGCGACCGCTGGGCCCTCCTGCTGCCCGACCTGCCCTACCGACCCCTGTGCCCGGCCACCGACTGACCTGCGCGAACGCGGTGTTTCCCAGGTGTTTCCCGTTTCCCGACGGCACAGGAGACACCGGGGTCCTCGACAGCGTCCCGGCACGAGGCCAGTCTCGGAACATCGCGGCGGACCAACCGGCTTCGCACCGGAATGCGCCGCGTCCGCCGGGCAGTGCTCCGGCGCACGTACGACGAAACGGGGAACACTCACATGCACCACACCCTTGCCGGAGCACGGCGGACCTTCGCCGCGGCGGGCCTGGTGGCCGCCTGCGCCGTCCTGCCGGCCGCCCAGCTCTCCTTCGCGACCGCCCCCTCGGCGTCCGGGACGACCATCCGCACCACGGCGGCCGCCGGCGGCTGCGACGTCCTGGCTCCCGGCGCCTCGGCCGCCGCCGAGGCCGCGGTCCGCGCGGCCTGCTCCCAACTCGGCGTCTGGTACAGCTGGGGCGGCGGCCACGGACCGCAACCCGGCGCCACCTACGGCCAGATCGACCCCACCGACCCCGCCAGCAACCACGACCCCGAACGGCGCGGCTTCGACTGCTCGGGCCTGGTCCGCTACGCCTACGCCCAGGCGACGGGCGAGGACATCCTGAACGGCACCGCCAACAGCCAGTACCACTCCTCGCGCGTCACCGCCCGGTTCGGCGCCGGCCAGGGCACCGGGCCGCTGCTGCCGGGAGACCTGCTCGGGTGGGGCGGCGCCAACTCCATCCACCACATCGCCGTCTATCTGGGCGCGGGCAAGATGGTCGAGGCCCGCCAGTCCGGCACCCATGTGATGGTCAGCGACGTACGCCTCGGCGGCGACTACAACGGCGCCGTACGCATCGGCGGGACCCCGGGCCAGAACGGCACGTTCTCCACCTGGGGCACCGATGTGTGGACGCACGTCGAGCCGTCCACCACGAGCGGCCGGGCCAACAAGTTCGCGGGGCCCACCCGGGTCAAGGTCGGATGCCAGAAGCACGCCCAGCTCGTCGAGGCCGACGGCTACCGCAACGACGCGTGGTCCTACCTGCCCGACTACAAGGCGTGGATCACCAACATCTACATCCAGGGACCGGCCTGGCTGGACGGCGTCCCCACCTGCGCCTGACCGCCCGGCCCCACCACAACCACCCGTACGACACCAGGAGTTCGCAGTGAACGCACGCAAGAAGATCGCTCTGTTCCTCTCCGCCACCGCGCTGACGGCCGGCCTCACCGCGACCGGCCTGCCCCTGGCCGCCGCCGCACCCGCCAAGCCCGCCGCCGAGTGCGGGGTCCGCTCGGACGGCCGGCTGTACTGCGGCAACGCGGTCGGCGCGAGGGGCTACGCCGACCGTTCCTACCGCTCGGCGACCCGCGGCACGCTCGACACGGGGTTCAACTGGTTCGTGTGCTGGGGCCACGGCGACCCGCACCAGGGCGGCAACGACATCTGGTACTGGACGCAGCTCGACAACGGCGCCTGGGGCAACGTCCCGGCCGTGAGCGTACGCACCAACCAGGACCCGGCCCCCGGCCTGCGCGAGTGCTGACCCCGGCACCGCGCTGAAGCACCGGGCCGCCCGTCGAATCCCCCGACGGGCGGCCCGGCCCCTTGCGCCGAGACGGGCGCAACGGAACTGACGCCTCGTCAGGGAGTGAACGGCGCATCGCGCAGCGCGGCCCCCTGCGCCGTCTCGAAGAGTGCCCTGAGACCCGCGTCGAAGCGTGCCGTGTACGAGATGTCGTCCGCGAAGCCGCCGCCCCGTTCGGCCCCGCCGAGCACCCCGACCACAAGGCCCGCGCCGTCCTGCGCCGAGATCACCCAGGGGCTGCCCGACACCCCGGTGGAGAAGCCCGCGCACCGGGCCTGGCGGAAGTCGTCGTAGGCCGGCTGGGCGTCCACCGTGCAGGTGTGCTGGCCCGGCCGGTCGTGCGGATACCCGATGAGCGTGACCCGGCTGAGGTCGGCGGCGAGCCGCTCGGGGTGCGCGGGGAGGCGGAACGCGGAGCCGACGGCCTCCTGGACGCTCCTGCCGCCGACTCGCGCCACCCGCACGAAGGCCCAGTCGTACGGCCAGTTCTCGGCACCCTTGCGGGCCTCGGCGTAGCGCGGGTCGGCGAGCGCGGAGAGTACCGGCCACTCGCCCCGGGGGGTGAGCCCGTCGTGATAGCCGGGCGCGAACGTGGCCCCGTCCAGCGGGAGGCAGTGCGCGGCCGTCACCAGCAGATCGCCGTGTCGGCTGTCCACGACGGCGGCCGTGCAGGACTGCCGTCCCCCGGGCCGCAGAAACACCCCGACCACCGGGTACGAACACGCGGACCGCAGATCGTGCGGGTCGGGGCGGCGCTGCTCGGCCGCACAGGCCGCCGACCGCTCCGGGCCGGCCCGGAGCCGGCCCAGCCCGTCCGTCCCGGCATCGTCGGAGCCGCCGAGGTACCGCGCGGCCGTCGCCCCGGGCGGACCCGCGGCCGGTGTGCCGGCTCGCGCGGCCCCGGGGGTGTGCGAGGCCGAGGAGAGTGAGGCGGTGGTCGGGAAGGGGGTGGGGGCGCCCGGCCAGGAGAGGGCCACCCCGCAGGTGAGGACGCCCAGCAGCACCGCCCCCAGGGCGGCGCGGAAGCCCGCCATGGATCCATGGCGCCCGTGCGCATCTCTTCGCATAAGCACTCTGGCGAGGCTAGGGCCCGGACGTGTGCGTCGGCCGCCCCGACATGACCGCCGACCGGGCTCAACACCAGGACGGCCGTACGCGGGGGCCCGAGCGGGCGGGGGCGGCCGGAGTCCGGGGTCCGACGGCCTGCGAGCGGGGCGGGGCTGAGAGAAGCTGGGAGGGCGGCCGTCCGCCCCGCCCGAGGGGCCCTTGCGCAGGAGGTGTCCATGGATCCGGTAGCGGCCCTGAGGCGGATCGCCTTCCTGCTCGAACGCGGCCGGGGTGCCACCTACCGTGTCCAGGCCTTCCGTACCGCCGCAGCGGTGATCAAGGAGATGCCGCCGGACGAGCTCGCCGCACGCGCGGCCGTGGAAGGCCGGCTCGAATCCCTCAAGGGCATCGGCCCCAAGACCGCCAAGGTGGTGCGCGAGGCGCTGGCCGACGAGGTGCCCGGCTATCTTCAGCGCCTGGAGTCGGAGCTGGAGGCCGCGGCGCCGCTCGCCGTGGGCGGCGAGAGCCTGCGCGCCGCGCTGGTCGGCGACTGCCATCTGCACTCGGACTGGTCGGACGGGGGCAGCACGATCGACGACATGGGCAGCACGGCCGCCGAGCTCGGACACGAGTGGGCCGTCCTCACCGACCACTCGCCCCGCCTCACCGTCGCCCATGGCCTGAGCGCCGAGCGGCTGCGCGAGCAGCTGAAGGTGGTGGCCGAACTCAACGAGCGCTGGGCGCCTTTCAGGCTCCTCACCGGCATCGAGTGCGACATCCTCGACGACGGCTCACTGGACCAGGAGGACGAGCTGCTCGACCAGTTGGACGTCGTGGTCGTCTCGGTCCACTCCAAGCTCCGCATGGACGCCGCCGCGATGACCCGGCGCATGGTCGCGGCGGTGAGCAACCCGCTGGCCGACGTCCTCGGACACTGCACCGGCCGACTGGTCACCGGCCGGGGCCGTCCTGAGTCCGAGTTCGACGCGGACGCCGTCTTCGCCGCCTGTGCCGATGCCGGTACCGCCGTGGAGATCAACAGCCGCCCGGAGCGGCTCGACCCGCCGCGCCGCCTCCTTGGCCGGGCCGTCGAGGCGGGCGTCCTGTTCGCCATCGACACCGACGCCCACGCCCCGGGCCAGCTCGACTGGCAGATCTACGGCTGCGCCCGCGCCGAGGAATGCGGGGTCCCACCCGAGCGCGTCATCACGACCTGGCCGATGGAGGCCCTGCTGACCTGGACCCGTACCCGCGAGATCCCCGAGGCGGCGGAACGCGGATGAGCACCGCCCCTGCCGGCGAGCGGGGGAAGGCGCGAGGCGCGGGGGCTGAGGGGTGGCACACGCGGGGGTGCGGTCCGGGCGCCGGGACGACGCGCGAGAGCCGGGGTGCTCACCCGTGCTGAGTGAGCACCCCGGCTGCTGTGCCGTACCGGGTGCGGGGTCAGCCGCGGTCGGTGCCGGCGTCGCGCATCGCCTGCTCCATACGCTCCTGCGGGTCCTGCGCCGGGCGGCGCGTGCCGGACTCGTCGGGGCGACCGGAGCGCTGCTCCCGTCCCTCCGACGCCCTCGCCTTGGCCTGCTCGGCAGCCTGCGCCTTGTCCCGCATCTTCTCGGCCTTGCCCATGGAGATTCACTCCTGCGTGTGGGGGGATCGAACTCCTTCACGGTGACACGACCCCTCACGCGTCGCGCGTCGAACGATTACGAAGCGTGATGGCAGGGGGTGGGGTGAGGAGTGCGGTGGGGGCGGCGCCGCCACGCCCTGGAGCCACGGGCAGGGTCCGACGGTCCCCGGATGGTCGGAGCCCCGCTCCATGTGACGTAGGGTGGAGACATCGACGCGGGGTGGAGCAGCTCGGTAGCTCGCTGGGCTCATAACCCAGAGGTCGCAGGTTCAAATCCTGTCCCCGCTACGAAGATTCGGCCCCCCGGCACCCAGTGCCGGGGGGCCGAACTGCGTTCTTGACCGTCCCGGGTGGGCTCGGCACCCACCCCCAGGTCGGCTCCCGTGTGTGTCGTCACGCCGACCACACGTGTTCTGCGAAGGGGAACCGATGGGGGCAGCCGCGCATCTTTCCCGAGGGCACCAGTAGGTGTGTGGGGGTTCGAGGGGCCGTCGGGCTCGCACGGGGGGATGGGGCATGTTCGCTGCGGGTGGGGCCTTCGGGGTGGTCTTCGGGTGTGTGGGGCTGCTGTTCGCCGGTGTGGGAACAGGGGCACTGGTCTGGACGGTCCGCACCGTGTCGACGTACAAGCGCACCCTGCGCGAAGGCCTGAGGGCGGAGGCCCGCTGCCTGGAGACCTATGTGACGCGCCACCACCACTCCGACGGATACACCCACAGCCGGCGCCACCTCGTGGTCGGTTTCCGTACGGCCGACGGTTACGACGTCCGGGCCAAGGTGTCGTCCCGGCGGCCGTTCGTGGCGGGTGACAACATCCCCGTGCGCTATCTCCCGCAGCACCCCGACCGTGCGGTCACCGACGAGGCGCCGACCGGTGTGGGCGTCGTCTCCTGCCTGTTCGGCGGGGTCATGGTGGCCCTCACCTGCCTCGGTCTGTTCTTCGCCGCGATGGGCTTCGGAGCGGCCCTCTTCCTGGGTGCGTCGGCCGACGACGACGGCTCGGCCCCGCTACCGGCTCCGCGGATCAGCGTCCGGCCGTGAGCGACGCATGGAACCGGTGTCCGTTCCGCACAGATGGTCGCGCGCCCTGAGGGGCGGACGGGGATTTCTGGTGGGGGAGCGGCAATGGGATGATGGCGCGATGTCTGATCGTGTTGTTGTTGCCGCCTGTGACGGTGCGTCGAAGGGCAATCCCGGCCCCGCGGGATGGGCCTGGGTGATTGCCGATCCGCAAGGCCGGCCGGAGCGCTGGGGTGCGGGGCCGCTCGGTACCGCCACCAACAATGTCGGCGAGCTCACCGCCCTGGAACGCCTCCTCGAAGCCGTCGACCCCGGCACCCGGATGCAGGTGCGGATGGATTCCCAGTACGCCATGAAGGCGGTCACCCAGTGGCTGCCCGGCTGGAAGCGCAACGGCTGGAAGACCGCCGCCGGCAAGCCCGTCGCCAACCGTGAACTCGTCGAGCGCATCGATGAGTTGCTCACCGAACGGGATGTGGAGTTCGTCCATGTGGCCGCGCACCAGGTGGGTGGCGACCCGCTGAACGCGATCGCCGACCAGGCCGCGAGCGACGCGGCCACCAGCCAGCGGGCGGCCGGAACCGCCCTGGGCGACCAGGAGTTGCCGGTGCCGGCACCGGCCCGCGCCACCGCGACGCGCCCCAGGTCCGCCACCGTGAAGAAGGCGTCGTCCACCCCCAAGGCCACCGGCTCGGGCACCCCGCGCACCATCAAGGCGAAGTTCCCCGGCCGCTGCCCCTGCGGGCAGCCGTATGCCGCCGGCACTCCCATCATGAAGCGCGACGGGGGCTGGGGTCACCCGGACTGCAGCCCTGTGGTGTGAGGCACGGGGCTGCCATGTCACCTCTCCGGTGGGCGGCTTCGGGCGTCCTGCCGACCCTGCGCCGTATGACGGGTCGCGGGGCGGTCAGGCGGCGGTGACGGGGGTGGCCGCTTCCTCCCCCTTCTTGACGTCCTTGGCGTCGGAGCCCGCCGGCTCCTCGGACGGGGCGGTGGTGCCGGCGCCGTCGGGAGCCGTGTAGAAGACGGACCGACCCTGCCGGGTGCGCTGTGCCTGCCCCTTGGCCACGAGGTTTTCGAGGGTGTTGCGCACCACGGTGCCCGCGATCGTGCGCTCCGAGTGTGCCTCGGTGAGAGCCGCCGTGATCTCGGCCGCCGAGCGCGGCTCACCGCTCCGCGCGAGGTGGTCCGCGACAAGGTCCCGCAGGGTGGGCGCGCTGGACGCCTTGGCCTTGGCGGCCGGCTGCGCCTGCTTCTTGGTGGCGCGGGCCGGGGACTTGGCCGCCTTGCGCGCCTGGGGGACCCGAGCCGCCGAGGCCTCGGCGGTCTTCTTCCCGGTGTTCTTCGGGGCGTTGGCCGGAGGCTTGGTGTTGCCCTTGGCCCTGGTGGATGTGGTCGCGGCGGGGCTGCCGATCGCCTGGCGCATGGAGGCCAGCAGGGTGTGGTTGTTCTCCAGGACGCTCAACTGCTCCTGGAGGGCGCTGATCTGGGCCGCGATCTGTTCGCGTTCGGCGACGTTGCTGTCCAGATCACTCTGGATCTGAGCGGCGTACTGCGACTGGAGTGTGGTGCTGTCCGGCACGAGTCGTTCCTCCGGGGCGTGTGCGTACGTGATTGTTGCGGGATGTTACGCGCCTCACGTGTGCGGGGGCACCCACTTGACAGTAGATGAGACCGCGAAAGGTGATTGAGGTCGGCGCAACGGCCTTGTCGAGCACATGGAGTGAGGCCCCACCCTGAGATATGCGTCGTTCCGTGCAGGGTGTGTGCACACACCTCGAACCGTGGCGCCGATGTGCTACCGGATGTAGGTGGGGCCACCATGTGCCGCGGACATCACTCCGGTGTCATGTACCGGAGTTCGCGCTCGCCCACCGTGCGGCGCACACATGCCGCGACCACACTGCTCAGACTGCCGGTCCGGGCGAGCAGCGCGCGCTGGACGAGCGCGCCGTTGCCGTGGGCGAGCAGTTCCGCGGTCGTCTTGCGGGCCCAGACCAGGTCACCACTGTCGTCCAGGGCCTCCCGCACATGGTCGAACAGGGCATGGACGACGGTGGGTGCGGGAGCCGGACGCATGGTCAGCGGATGCAGCAGGTCGCCCTCCAGGCCCGAGCGCGCGGCCCGCCACGCGGCGAGGCGCAACAGCTGCACCCCATGGCCCAGGGGTGGCCGGCCGGCCCGCCAGTCACGGGCGGCGGTCTCGACCAGGGCGCGGCCCAGGCAGGCGACCAGCAGGGTGCTGGTGGCCTCCAGACACACATCCGCGACGCGGATCTCCACGGTGGGGTAGCGGTGGGAGAGCCGGGCGTCGAAATAGATCATGCCCCGGTCGCGCACCACACCACTGGTCACCATGGAGTCGACCTGGGCGTGGTAGCGCTCGGCCGAGCCGAAGACACCGGTCGGCCCGGACATGGGCCACCGCCCCCACACCCGGCTGCGATAGCTGCTGTACAGGGTGTCATTGCCCTGCCAGTACGGCGAGTTGCCGCTCAGCGCGGTCAGGACCGGCAGCCACGGCTGGATCCGGTCCACGACCGCGACCCCCTCGTCGTCCGATGCGACCGACACATGCACATGGCAACCGCAGGTGAGCTGTTCCTGGGTGGTCAGACCGAACTGCTCCTCCATCCACTGGTAGCGGTGGCTCACGTTGATGGCCGGCTGGGCGGGCAGCGGAGAGGTGGCGAGCGCGGCCACCTCCGCCCCGGCCTCCCTGGCGTGCCGGGCCGCCTCGCGGCGCCAGCGCACTATCTCCGCGCCGAGTTCGTCCATGTCGGTCTGCGGATGTGTGCCGAACTCGAGCTGCTGGCCCTGGAGTTCACCCGCGAAGGTCTCCCTGGACGCACCGCCTCCCGCGGCGGCGCACTTCGCCAGACGGGCCAGCACCTCCGAGGAGAGGGCACAGGGGTGCCCGGTGCCCGGGTCGACCAGGAGCAGTTCCTCTTCCACGCCTACGGTGCGCAAAATGACGCTCCCATCCTGTCCGGGCGCCGCCGGGCGGCACGGAAAACGGCCGGGGGCACCAGCATGCCCGGCTCGCGGCCCCCGCGGTTCCCGGTGAGGGGCCCTCTTTCGGTCACACCCCGAGGCCCCCGGAAACCCCCGGCCCCAGCGGTCACGCGGGCGCCCAGTGCCCCTTTACCGCACCAGCGGCACCACCGCTCCGGACACGCCACCGACCGGGGGTGAATCCCCGGCGGGCGGGCGCCGCCACGGTATTGCTTGGGGCGCGAGCGCCGGGGTGGACTCCGCGGCCTCGCGCCACCACAGGAACGTCGCGGCACCTCGCGAACGTAGGGATGAAGGAGAGATCTGCCGATGCGCGCACCTCTTGTCGCCGCCGGGGCCGTCGCCGCCGCGGGAGCCCTGCTCGGCCCGGCCCCCGGCCCCGCCGTCGCGGCACCGCGACCGTCAACTCCCGCCTCCGCCCCGGTCGTCGTGGCCCCGACCATCACCGCCGACCCGACGGGGAAGGTCTCGCCGACCGGCACCGTCACCCTGACCGGCACGTACAGCTGTCCCGCGCAGTCGAAGAGCGGCCCGGTCTTCGTGTCGAGCTCGGTCGGGACGGGCTCGGCCGCGACGGGCTCGGTGCGGTACGGCCTCAACAGCACGGTGGCCCAGTGCGACGGCTCTCCGCACCCCTGGAGCAACCAGGGAAAGCTCTCCGGCGCGTCCATCGTGCCCGGCCCCACCGACGTCCAGGCGGTCCTGGTACGGCTGGACAAGCACGGCTGGCTGCCGCTGCCGGCCATCCTCGCCACCGACCGGCACCCGGTGGATCTGCGTCTCGCGCAGGACTGACGGGCGGGGCCGCCGGAGCCGGGCCCGGCACCCCCGACGGCTGAGAGCGCTCCAGGTTCCATGCGCAAGTGTGGGAGCGGTGAGTTTCGGACATACCTGCATTCATGGGGTCGGGGGTGCGCTGTCCCCCCAAAAACCTTCGCCTCGCGACGGGCGGAGTCCTGTGTCCACAGGCCTCAACACCAGCAATTCATGCGGTCGTTGCCCGGATCTGGCCGATGATTCTCTTGATCCATTGACAGAATGGCACAAGAAACGACCGAAAGTGTCCTGTTTGTTTTGACTCCTGATCGGCGCGAGGTGAAGGTCTCGTGCATGTCCCCTTCGTCCCAGGCCGCTTCCGGTGGTCCGCTCCGTATGCGCGATTTCCGACTGCTGCTCGCCGGAGCGGCGGCCGGACAGGTGGGTGCCCAGGTCACTCTGGTCGCCCTGCCCCTGGTGGCCGTGCTCGAACTCAAGGCCCCCGCCTTCCAAGTGGGACTGCTCACCGCCGCCGAGACCGCCGCGTTCCTGCTCATCGGACTGCCCGCCGGCGCCTGGGTCGACCGGATGCGGAAGCTGTCGCTGATGATCCGTGCCGACGTCGTGCGCTCCCTGGCCATGGCCAGCGTCCCGCTCGCGGCGGTGGCGGACGCGCTGACCATGGCCCAGCTTTATGTGGTCGCCCTGGTCGTGGGCGTCGCGACCGTCTTCTTCGACGTGGCCCACCAGAGCTATCTGCCCCAACTCCTGCCCCGGGAGCACCTGGTGGCCGGTAACGGCGCCCTGGAGACCGTACGGTCCTCGGCGCAGGTGGCGGGGCCGGGCCTGGGCGGCGGTCTCGTCCAGCTCGTCGGCGCCCACCTGGCCATCGTGGCCGACGCCATCGGCTACGCCGTGTCCGCCCTGTTCCTGGTGGCCATCCGCCGCCCCGAGCCCAAGCCCGAACCGGTTCCCGAGGCGTCCCTGCGCAAGGAGGTCGGCGAAGGCCTGCGCTTCGTCCTCGGCCACCCGCTGCTGCGCGTCATCGCGGGCACCACCGGCCTCGGCAACTTCTTCACCGCCATGCTGATGGCCACGCAGACCGTCTTCCTGGTCCGGGTCCTCGACCTGGCACCGGCCGCGGTCGGCGTGATGCTCTCGGCCTCCGCCGTGGGCGGACTCGCGGGCGCCCTCTGCGCGGGCCGCCTGGCCCGGAGCTTCGGCCAGGCCCGCATCATCTGGCTCTCCGCCCTGGTGTCCGGGCCGTTCGCGCTCCTGTGGCCGCTGTCCGGCAAGGGCGCGGCCGCGGCGCTGTTCGCACTCGCCTCCGGCGTGGTCTTCTTCGGCGCCGTGGTCTACAACGTCGCCCAGGTGAGCTTCCGTCAAACCCTGTGCCCGCCGCGCCTGTTGGGGCGGATGAACGCCACCCTGCGCTTCCTCATGTGGGGCACCCTGCCGCTCGGCGCGCTCGCCGGCGGCGCCGTCGCCGAGGCGTCGGGCGCCCGCTCCGCGCTGTGGATCTGCGCCATCGGCTTCCTCGTCGTACCCCTGCCGCTGCTGCTCTCCCCGCTGCGCCGCATGCGCGACCTGCCCGAGACCGAGCACCCCGAGGACGACCAGCGCCAGGACGCGGCGCCCGGACACGACGAGAGCGTCCCCGTCGCCTGACCCACCCCAGGGCAACCCCCGGTCAACCCCCCACGACCGCCCGCACGTTCACGCCGCCCCCCACGCCGAGTGTTTCCGACCCGAGAGAGGATCACGTGCTCCCCAGCATCACGGGCCAGTATCTGGCCCGCTACCAGCGCCTCGGCGCGGGTGACCCGGCGGCGGCCGCGCTGCTGCCCGTCACCGGGGCCCAGCGGCGCTTCCTGCTCGTACGCTCCCTGGACCCGGCGGGCCGGGCGGACATCGTCCCGATGTTCTTCGCGTTCCCGCGCGGCACCGTCGACGCGGCACGGCTGCGCGCCGCCGCCAACCACCTGGCCGCCCGCCACCCCGTCCTGCGCTCCGAGGCGTGTGTCGTACGCGGCACCCCCGTCCTGCGGCCCGCGGCGGCCGACGTACCCCTGGAGCACGTGTCCTGCGCGGCCGGCGAGAGCGCGCAGGACGCGCTGCGCCGGGTGCTCGCCCAATGGGCGCCCAACGGGCCGCCGCTGCGCCTGTTCCTCGCTCACGACGGCCCGCGCGCGCAGGAGGAACTGCTCGCCGTCGTCCTGGACCACACCGCCTGCGACGGACAGTCGCTCGCCCGCATCGTCGAGGAACTCGGCGCGTCCTACCGCGACCGCCTCGGCCCGGACGACGTGCCGCCCGCCGAGGCGGCCACCGAACTCGCCGCCTACCGGGACGCCGTCCTGCGCCAGCTCGACGCCGAGGACCGCGCCGCCTCGCCCCGCACCCTCGCGTACTGGGCCGAACGGCTGCGCACCGCCCGCGAACAGGCCCCGCTGCCCGGCACGCGCACCGTGGCCGCCGAACCGCCCAGCGGCGCAACCGAGTTGAGTATCGCGTCACCCGCCGGGGGAGTGCCCTTCCCCGCGCTGCTCGACGCCTGCCGCGCCGCGGCCGCCGCCCTGTACGGGAGCGGCACGGTATCGCCCATCGGCTACCCGTGGGGAGGGCGCCCGGTGGGCGCGGAGCCGGTACTCGGCTGCTTCCTCAACACCGTGGTCTTCCCGGCCGACACCCAGGGCCCCGCCTCGCCGGACGTCACGGCCACCGACTGGTGGGACGACCTGGACCGCGCCGACACCCCCTTCGACGAAGTGGTGCGGGCGGCCCGCGCGGGCGGCTCCGCCTGGTCGGGGCGGCTCGACGGCCTGCTCACCGTGGACGACGCCCGCCACCGCGCCCCCCTCGGACTCGACGGGACCACCGGCCGCGAGGTGCACATCGGCGGCCGCCAGGTCCGCGCCCCCTTCGCGGTGTCCGCGACCCAGGGACCCGAACTCCACCTCCGCATGGTGTGGGACCGCACCGTCCTCGACGACGACGCGGCCGAATCCGCCTTCGCGGCCCTGTGCGCGGCACTGCCCGCCGAGGCCCCGGCCCGCTAGCCCCACCCCTGCCGCACGCGGCCGACGACCTCTCACCGCGTGCCCCTCGAACCCCCAGTATCCGGCCGGGCCGCGCGATCCGCGGACCGGTCGGCACGCCGCCGTGCGGGCGCACGACCGCGTTCCGCGCCACCCGCCCCGACAACCCAAGGGACCGCCCATGCTCCCCCTCTCCTCCTCGCAGGAGATCGTCTGGCTGCACGAGCAAGTGCAGCCGGGCAGCCGCGCCTACAACTTCACCGCCTCGCTCGACCTGTGGGGCACCCTCGACGTCGACGCCCTGCGCAGCGGCCTCGCCGCCACGCTCGCCCGCCACCCCGGACTGCGGCTCGAACTCGTCCCCGTCGCCGGCGCGATGCCGGGCCAGCGGGTGGCCGAGGTGTGTCCGCCGCGCCTGCGCACCGTGGACATCACCTGGGAAGCCGACCCCGAGGCCGCCTTCGAGAAGCTGCTGCGCTCGGAGGCGGAGACGCCGCTGGACACCTTCGACGCGCCCCTGCTGCGCTGGACCCTCGTCAAACTCGCCGAGGACCAGCACCGGCTCATCCACGTGGAACACCACCTGATCCACGACGGCCACTCGTTCGCGATCCTCCTGAACGACGTCTTCAGCGTCTACCGCGCCCAAGTGCTGGGCGAAAAGCTTGAGTTGGGGACCCCCAGCTCGTACGCCGACCATGTGCGCGCCCGCGCCGACGACGTACGCG
This sequence comes from Streptomyces sp. ASQP_92, assembly GCF_025399895.1. Lineage (GTDB taxonomy): Bacteria > Actinomycetota > Actinomycetes > Streptomycetales > Streptomycetaceae > Streptomyces. The sequence continues at coordinate 394,438 of NZ_JAODUA010000002.1, forward strand.
CCGAGGAGCTGAGCGCGAGCCTGGAGTACTGGTCGCGGAATCTGCGCGACGCCTCGTACGACATGCCGCTGCCCGGGCTCGCACGGCCCGGCGCCCGGCGGCGCCACCACGGCGGCCAACTGCGCCAGTCGATCGGCGCGGACCTCGCCGAGCGGCTGCGCGCCCACGCCCGCGAACGCGGCCTCACCCCGTTCGCCACCCTCCTCGGTCTCTTCGCCGAACTGTTGCGGCGCCACAGCGGACGCAGCCAGATGGTGGTGGGCACCGCCGTCGGCAACCGGCCGCGCGGCTACGAGGACGCCGTCGGCATGTTCGTGAACACCATTCCGCTCCGTCTCGACCTGGATGCGACGGCCCCCGCCGAGGACACCATGGACGAGGTGACCGACACCCTCATCCGCGCGCTGCCCCACCAGGAGGTGCCGGTCCAGGAGCTCACCCGGGCGCTCGGCCTGCACACATCGGGCGCCGACAACCCGCTGTTCAGCGTCATGTTCAGCGCCCATGACGCGCCCCTGCCCGAGCTGGACGTACCCGGCCTCGACGTCACCCTCTTCGAAGGGTTCAACACCGGCACCACCCGCTTCGACCTCGATGTGGTGCTGCTCCCCGACGACCGGCGCGGAGTGAGCCTGCGCCACGGCGCCGCCGGCATGACCCTCGTCTGGGACTACGACGCCGACCTGTTCGGCGAGCCCGTGGCTAAGCTCCTCGCCGAGCGCTTCCTCGACCTGCTGCGCGCCTACCTCGACGCGCCCGCCACCCCGCTCGCCGACCTCGCGCCGCCCGCGGCGCCCCAGGAAGCGGCGCCGCCGGTCGCCGTCGCCCCGGGCCGCGACCCGCTCGATGCGGCCGCCGCCCACGACCCGTCCCTGCCCGCCCTCCTCATCGGCGCCCGCCGGCTCACCTACGGTGACCTGGACGCCCAGGTCACCTCCCTCGCCGAGCGGATGCTGGCCGCCGGGGTGCGGGCCGGGCAGCCGGTGGCCGCGGTGCTGCCGCGCGGCGTCGACTCGGTGGTGACCCTGCTCGCCTGTCTGCGCACCGGCGCGGTGTACTGCCCGCTGTCGCCGTCCGACCCCGCCGCGCGTCTGGAGCTGCTGCTCGACCGGCTGGCCCCGGCGCTCGTCCTCACCACCCGGGGCAGTGCGGTGCGCGTCCCCGAGGGCCTGCCGCACGCCGACGTCGACGCCCCCGTCCTGCCCACCGCGCGCGCCGCGGATGTCGTGCCGGGCGCGGCGTACGTCATCCACACCTCCGGCTCCACCGGCATACCCAAGGCGGTGGCCGTCGGGCGCGAGGCGCTGGTCAACCATCTGACCGGCACGGCCGAGAGGTTCGGCCTCGCGGCGGGGGACCGGGTTCTCCTGTTCGCGCAGCCGTCGTTCGACGTCGCCCTCGAAGAGGTGCTGCCCTCGCTGTACGCGGGCGCCTGCCTCGTCGTACCCGAGCAGGACGTGCCCACCGGCGGGGAGCTGGCGCAGCTGCTCGCCGCCGCCCGCGTCACCGTGGCCAACCTGCCCACCAGCTACTTCCTCGCCACCCGTGAAGAGCTGCTGCCCGTCCTGGTGGAGGGCCGCTGGGCGCCGCGCCTGATCGTGCTCGGCGGCGAACGCATCCCGGCCGACGTGATGCGCGCCTTCTTCGCCGACACGGCCGCCGACGCCGCCACCGGGCCCCGGTTCTCGGTGCTGAACGTGTACGGCGTGACCGAGGCCGCCATCAGTTCCACCGTCCACGAGATCACCCCGGAAGGCCTCGTCGAGGGCGCCGAGATCCCCCTCGGCACCGAACTGCCCGGCGAGCGCATCCACATCCTGGACGAGAGCCTGCGCCCGCTTCCCACCGGCGCGGTCGGCGAACTCGCCATCGGAGGCGCCGGGTTGGCCGAGGGGTATGTCGGCAACCCGGAGGCCACCAACGCCCGCTTCGTCACCGTCGAGGCCCTCGGCGGCGAACGTGTCTACCTCACCGGCGACCTCGGCTACCGGGGCGAGGACGGACTGCTGCGCTTCCTCGGCCGCCGCGACAACCAGATCAAACTGCGCGGCTACCGCATCGAACTCGAAGAGGTCGAGACCGCGGCCTCCGCCGCGCTGGGCGGCCGCTCCTGCGCCGTCGTCCTCGACCGGGAATCCGGCGGCGGCCCCCGTCTGGTCGCCTTCCGTGAACGCGCCGACGAGGTCGAGGACTGGGACGAGCAGGCCCTGCACGCCGAGCTGAGCCGGCGCCTGCCCGGCGCCCTGGTGCCCGGTCGCTGGATCCTCCTCGACAGCATGCCGACGCTGGCCGGAGGCAAGCCCAACCGGGCCGCCCTCGCCCGCCTCGCCGCGGAGCCGGCCCCGGCCGCCCCCGTCGAGGAGGCTGCGCCCCTGAGCGACCCCGCCCTCTCGGACGACCCGGCCGTCGTGCTGCTCGCGGAAGGCTGGCGCGAGGTGCTGGGCCACGACCGCTTCGAGGAGAGCTCGCACTTCTTCCACATCGGCGGACACTCGCTGCTCGCCGCCCAGCTGGCGGCCTGGCTGGAGCCGCGCCTTGGCGAGCGCCCCTCGCTGCGCCTGCTCTTCCAGCACCCGGTCCTCGCCGACCAGGCCCGCGCCCTCGCCCGGACCGCCGCCCCCGCCCTCGCCACGCCGAAGGAGTCGTGATGACCGAGCAGTTGATGGACCGTCAGAATTTTGCTGTCGCCGGTTCCGCCCCCAGCATCCTGCACGGCGCGCCCCTGACCGGCGCCGCCGAACCCACCGTGCTGGCCCGCTTCGAGGAGTGGGTACGCACCACGCCCGACGCCCCCGCGGTGATCGACGGCGAGCATCGCTGGAGCTATGCCCAGCTCGACGAGGCCGCCCGGGTCGTCGCCGAAGCGCTGGGCGGCCGGGTGCGGCCCGGCGAGCTCGTCGGCGTCTGCCTGGACCGCTCGGCGGCCCTGGTCGCCACCGCCGTCGCCCTGGCCCGGATCGGCGCGGTCTATCTGCCGCTCGGCCCGCGCCCGGGAGAGCGCCGCATCAACGCCGTCACCGAGGACATCGGCGTCGTCTGCCTCATCGGCGACCCGGAGGTGCTGCCGCACCGTCAAACAGCTGCCACGGAAGTCGAGTTGGCGCTTCCTGTCGAGGGGGCGAACGCCGCCGCCCGTGTCGTCGCCTCCTTCGGGGCCGTCGCACCGGGTGCCCGCACCGCGCCGTCCGGCGCCCTGTACGCCGTACTCACCTCCGGCTCCACCGGCCGCCCCAAGGCGGTCGCCGTCGCCGAGCCCGCCCTCGCCACCCTCCTGGACTGGTACCGCGCCGAGACCGGGGTCGCCCCCGGCGACCGGCACTCCCTCCTCATCGGCGTCGCCTTCGACCCGCACCTGCTGGAGCTGTGGGGCGGCCTGACCTCCGGCGCCGCGCTCATCCCCGCCCCCGACGAGGTGCGCTGGGACCCGGCGGCCCTCACCGACTGGTGGCGCGCGGCCGACGTCACCCTCGCCGTCGCGGCCACCCCCATGATCGAACCGCTCCTGGACCGGCCCTGGCCCCAGGATCTGAAAGTGCGTCACCTCATGGTCGGCGGCGACCGGATGCGCCGCCGCCCCGGCCCCGACGTCACCGCCACCGTCCACAACGCCTACGGCCCCGCCGAGGCCACCGTGATCACCACCACCCACGCCATGCGCCCGTCCGACCCGGACGTGCACACGGACGCCGCGCCGCCCATCGGCACGCCCATCGCGGGCGTGACGGTCGCCGTCACCGACGCCGACGGCGCCGTCCTGGAGCGCGGCACGGACGGTGAACTGCGCATCGGCGGAACCTGCCTCGCCCTTGGCTACCTCGACCCCGAGCTCACCGCCCGCCGCTTCACACCGCCGCCGGCCGGCCTGCCCGACCTCGACCGCATGTACCGCACCGGCGACCGGGTACGGATGCTCGACGACGGCCGCCTTGAGTTCCTCGGCCGCCTCGACGACCAGGTCAAGATCAGCGGAGTGCGCATCGAACCGGCCGAGGTCGAGGCCGCGTTCGAACACGACCCGGCCGTCCGCAGCGCCGTCGTCACCGCCCCGCGCGACGCCGAGGGCCGCGCCCGGCTCGTCGCGTACGTCCTGCCCGCGGCCGGCGCCACCCCCGACGCGGACGCACTCCTCACCGCCGTACGCGCCTGGCTCCCCGAACAGGCCGTGCCCTCGGCCGTACGCGTCGTCGACGCCTTCCCGCTCGACGCCAACGGCAAGGTCGACCGCCCCGCCCTGGTGAAGCGGGCCGAGGAGTCTTCCGCGATCCCCACCGCCGAGGCCGCCCTGCCCGAGGGCGCGAGCGCCGACGAACTGCTCGTGCTCACCGCGGTCCGCGACCTGCTCGGCCGCCCCGAAACCACCCTGGAGGAGAACTTCACCGACGCCGGAGGCACCTCCATCCTCGCCGCCCGGCTCCTCGAAGCACTGGAGAAGGCGACCCAAGTGAGGCTGCGCGCACCGGAGTTGCTCCGCCAGCCCGACCTCAGGGCGATCGCCGCCGTACTCGGCAGGCGCCGCGCCACCGCGCACACCGCGAGGCCCTGACGTGACGACTTCGCGGCCCCTGCTCGACGACCGGAAGGAAACGACCGTGACCGTGATACGGACCGGACTGCCCGCCCTGGTGGCGCGGCACGCCGAACGCACCCCGCACGCCCTCGCGGTGGCGGACGGCGACACCACCCTGACGTACGCGCAGCTCGCCTCCGCCGCCCGCCGCCTCGCCGCCCACCTCCAGGACCGCGGCGTACGACCCGGGGACTCCGTGGCGCTCCTGATGCCGCGCTCGGCCAGGACCGTCGTCGCCCAGCTCGCCCTGTGGTGGGCCGGCGCCGCCTGCGTACCGCTGGACCCCGCGCACCCCCGCCCCCGGACCGCGGCCATGCTCGAGGACTCGGGCGCCACCTTGACCGTCGGCGACAGCAAGCTCCTCGAAGCGGCCGGCCCGACCGGCGCCGTCCTCGCCCTGCCCGCCGACGAGCAGCTCGCCGACGCGGAGACCGCCGGCGACGGCCCCGGCCCCGACGACATCGCGTTCGTCATGTTCACCTCCGGCTCCACCGGCCGCCCCAAGGGCGTCGCGATCCGCCACGGCGCCATAGCCGAGCTCGTCACCGACCCCGACTACGTCACCGTCACCGCACGCGACCGGGTGCTCCTGCACTCCCCGGCGACGTTCGACGGCTCGACGTTCGAGGTGTGGTCGGCGCTCGCCAACGGCGCGGCCGTCGTGGTGTGCACCACCGAGCGGCCCTCGTTCGAGGACCTGGCCAAGGAGGTGGAACGGCACGGCGTCACCGTCGCGTTCTTCACCACCGCCCTCTTCCACCAGCTCGCCACCCGCCGCTCACGCGTCTTCTCCCTGCTGCGCACCGTCGTGGTCGGCGGCGAGGCGATGGCCTCCCAGCACGCCCGCGCCGTGCTCCGCGCCTTCCCCTGGGTCGAGCTCGTCAACGGCTACGGGCCGACCGAGACCACCACCTTCGCCACCGCCCACCGCGTCAGCGACGCCGACTGCGAGGGGCCGGTACCGATCGGCCGGCCCATCGCCGGAGCGACGGCCCACATCCTCGACGAGGCGGGCCTGCCCGTCGCCGACGGCGCTCGTGGCGAACTGTGGATCGGCGGCACCCGGCTGGCCCACGGATACACCCGGCGGCCCGAGTTGACCGCCGAACGCTTCGTCGACCATCCCGCGCTCGGCCGCCTCTACCGCACCGGCGACCTCGTCTCGGCCCGCCCCGACGGCGTCCTCGACTTCCACGGCCGCACCGACGACCAGGTCAAGGTGCGCGGCTTCCGCATCGAACCCGGCGAGATCGAGCACGCCCTGCGCGAGCAGCCGGAGCTGGACGACGCGGCCGTCACCGTACGCCGCCCCACCCCCGACGACGCCCGCCTGGCCGCCTACGTGGTGGCCGGCCCCGGCCCCGTGCCGCGCCCCGAGGCGCTCCTGGCCCGTCTCACCGCCATCCTGCCCGCCCACCTGGTCCCGGACGAGCTGACCGTCGTGGACCGGCTGCCCCTCACCACCTCCGGCAAGGTCGACCGCCGGGCCCTCGCGGATCTCGCCACGGCCGTCGAGACCAAGGGCGCCGCACAACCGCTGACCCCGCTCCAGCAGGCCGTCGCCGAGGTGTGGGGACGCTCGCTCGGCTGCGAAGTGACCCGGCCCGACGCCGACTTCCTCGACCTCGGGGGCCACTCCCTGCTCGCCCTCGTCGTCGCCGAGGAACTGCGCGAGGACCTCGGCGTGGAGCTGTCGCTCGCCGACTTCTTCGCCGCGCCCACGGTGGCCGGAAACGCCGCCCTCGTCGAGCGCGCCCTGCTCGCCACCCACACCGATCTGCACCCCGACGCGACCGAGGACACCGATGGCCGCCACTGACACCTCCGCCGCCCTCCAGCAGGAGCTGCTGCGCAGGGCCCGCGCCCGCGCCGCCGGCCGCTCCGCCCCGGAGCCCACGGCCCCCCGCGCCACCGGGCCCGCTCCGCTCACCCACGCCCAGCGCCGCATGTGGCTCATGGAACGCCTCGGCCGAGGCGGCGCCCAGTACAGCGTGCCGTTCGCCACCCGGCTGAACGGCCCGCTGGACCTCGACGCCCTGGGCTCCGCGCTCACCGAGCTGGTACGCCGCCACGAGATCCTGCGCACCCGCTACCTCCGCGACGGCGAGGAGGCCCACCAGGAGCCGCTGCCGGCCCCCGACCGGGTCGCCGTCACCGTCATCGACTCGCCGGACGACGGCGGCGACCTCCTGACCGAGGAGGCCCGCCGCCCGTTCGACCTCGCCGAGAACACGCTCCCGCGCGCCCTGGCCCTGCGGCACGCGCCGCAGGACCACACCGTGTTGCTGACGTTCCATCACATAGCCATCGACGGCGGCTCGTTGGACACGGTGGCCGACGAACTCCGCGCGCTGTACGCGGCCGCCGTGGACGGACACCCGGCCGAGCTGCCCGAGCCGCCGCAGTACGCGGACTTCGCGCGCCGCGAGCACGCCGGGGCGGACCGCCTGGAGGACGGTCTCACCCACTGGACCCGTCGTCTCACCGGAGCCACCGCGCCCCGCCTGCCCCGGCCCGCCACCCCGCCCGCCGACATCGCCGAACACCCGGCGGCGACCCGCACCACCGAGCTCGGCGCCTTCGTGCTGCCCGCCCTGCGCGAACTCGGCAAGCAGCGCCGCGCCACCGCGTTCACCGTGAACCTGGCCGCCGCGTTCGCCGCGCTGCACCGCCTCACCGGCGAACTCGACCTCGTCATCGGCTGCGCCGCCACCCACCGCGAGGGCCCGGCGATGCGCGGCATGGTGGGCCTGTGCGTCAACACCCTTCCGGTACGCGTCGACCTGTCCGGCGACCCCGAGTTCACCACCCTCGTCGAGCGCGTACGCGACGCGCTCCTCGACGCGCAGCACCACCGCGACGTGCCGTTCGACCTGATCCTGGAACGCCTCGGCAGCGCCGCGCGCGGCGACGACGGCACCCCGCTGCTGCGGGTCACCGCGGACGTCGTGGGCGAGCAGACCGCCCTGCGCCTGCCGGGACTTGAGGCGCGGCCCGTCGAAGTCGGCGTCGGCGAGGCCAAGTTCGACCTGACCTTCGCCCTGCTCGACACGGACACACCCGCGAGCCTGGTCCAGTACGGGCGGGCCGCCCTCGACGAGGAGACGGGCCGCGCCCTGGCCGCCTCCTTCGCCGACCTGCTCACCGCCGTCGCGGCCGACCCCGCGCTGCGGCTCTCCCAGCTGCCGGGCCGCCTCGCCGAACCGCGATCCGCCGCGGCCCACCCCGCCGAGGTCCGCCTCCTGGCCCACCCCGACACGGCCGACGCCCACGTGCCGGACCCGGCGGGCGGGCCCCTGCTGGCCTACGCGGTCCTGAACCGCACCGGCGGACCCTCGCCCGTCCAGCTACGCGCCCATCTGCGCACGGTGCTCCAGCGCGAACTCGTCCCGGCCGCCGTCATCCTGCTCGACACGATGCCGCGCACCGCCGACGGCGGTGTCGACCACGCCCGGCTGCCCGCCGCGCCGACTCCGGCCGCCCCCAGGAGCCGCCACATCGAAGCGGTGACGGAGGCCTTCGCCGGACTGCTCGACCGCAGGCCAGGACCGGACGACGACTTCTTCGCGCTCGGCGGGCACTCCCTGGCCGCCGTTCAGCTCGCCGAGCGTCTGCGCGCGACGCTCACCTTGCCGCTGGTCGGCCTCGACATCATGCAGACCCGTACGCCACGAGCGATCGCGGCCCTCCTCGACGCCCGCGCCGCACAGCGGGCCACGGCCGTCGCGGCATCGGCGTCGGCGTCGGCGTCGGACCGGGCCGCGCGACCGCGCCGCACCCGCGAGGGTACCGTCCTGGTGACCGGTGGCACGGGCGGCGTCGGGGCGTTCGTCCTGCGTGAACTGGCCGCCCAGGGACGGCCGGTGCTGGCCCTGGCCCGGCCGGAGTCGGCGCACCTGGTCGGCGGCGACGGCATCGAGGTGATCGAGGGTGACCTCGGCGACCTGGAGAGCCTGCGCGCCGCCGTGGAGAGCGCGGACGCCGTGATCCACGCCGCGTGCACCTTCACCCGCCCCGAGGTCGACATCGCCGCGATGAAGGCCATGGCCGACGCCTGGCGAGGCGGCCCCTTCGTCTTCGTCAGCAGCGTGGACGCCTACGGTCACCCGAGCGGCACCCACGTCGCCGAGGAATCCGCGTCGCAGGCCCCGGTGAGCCCGTACGGACAGGCCAAACTCGACTGCGAGCGCATCCTGTTGGCCGCGGCGGGCACCGAGGGCCGGGGCGGTGCGAGCGCCGTGCGCTCACCCATCGTGTGGGGGGCCCATGACCGCCTGCGCGACCAGCTCCGCTGGGGCGCGACGGGGTTGCTGTACCAGGCGGCCCTCGCCGGCCACCCCATCCAGCTGCCCGCGTCCGGCGCCAGGGGTCACGACTGGTACGGCGCGCCCTGGGTCCACGCGGCCGCGCTGGCCCGCGCCGTGACCTCCTGCCTCGACGCGCCCGTCCACGGCGTGGCCAACGCGGTCGGCGGACACGTGGCCTGGTCCGACCTGACCGCCGAACTGGTGACACTGCTCGGCAGCGACAGCGTCGTAACCTTCGGTGAAGAGGTGCACCAGGACCTCGACCACCACTGGCACTACCGCGCGGACCGCCTCGCGACGGCCCTGCGCCCGGCTCCCGGCGAAGACCTGCATACGGTACTCGCCGAGATGATCGCCCCATTGGGGCTTAAGTAGGCACCGCAGTAAGGAAGTTGAGGCGTCCACCGCGCCCACGGCGTCCATGGCGTCCGCGAACCGGAGGGTCGGGAACGTGGGCGCCATGGACGCCACCGGGCACACACGAGCGGCCGGCCCGTCTCATCAGCGCAGCACCAGCACCACCACCAGCACCATCAGGAGTCCATGTGTTCCCCGCACCGTCCCACCGCTCCGCCGTCCCCTCCGGCCGGTCCCGGCGTTCTGTCCGCGTCGGCCGGTCACCGGTGCATAGGGCCGTGATGGCTTCCGCCCCCGTGCTCGCGGTGGTTCTGATCGCTCTGGAGATCGGGGCCGGACCGTCCGCCCGGGCGCAGACGCCTGAGCCCATGGCGGCCGGCCACACTCACGGCGCCTCATCGGTGGTGCAAAGCCCTACAGCCCCCCTCGAAGCCACCATTTCCGAGGGGCAGGTCAAGGAGGTGGCCCCGGGTGGTGTGATCAGGTATCCGAGTGTGACGAGCTGTCTGACCGTGACAGTACGGCTGCGTGGCGGCGGCCTCGTGGGGGCCCACGCCAGTCTGTTCCAGGTGCCGGGGGAGTTGCGTTCCGACCGGATTCTGCCCGCCCTCAAGGCCCGTGTCGGCGGCCGGCCGGTGCTCGCGATCGACGTCAAGGGAGCGGTGGGCGCCTGGCATCCCAGCTATTTCGCGAAGGCCATCGAGAGCTACGGCGACGCGGACCCGGTGCCGGTCCCGGTCGGCCAGGACGTCGAGGGCCTCGCCCGCGCGGTGGCCGACGGCCTGGGCCGCCCCCGTTCCCTCGTCACCGTGCGGGACGTACCGGACGGCGACCAGATCGTGCGCTGACCCTGCCTGTGTGGACCGGGGCCGGTATCAGGGCAGGGTCGTCGGGGGAAGGAACTCGCGCGGAGCCTCCCGGTGCCACCACGCCCCCGTGGTGCGGCGTTCCTGCCAGGTGGTGAAGCGATAGCGCCACATGCGGGCGCGGATGAACACCGGCGGGGCGTCGGGGAACGGATTGTGCCGCAACAGGCGCAGTGTGTCCCGGTCGTTGACCAGGAGCCGCTCGACGAATGCGCTGAACCAGGAATATCCGTAGGACGGCGAGAGCGCGAGGAACCAGAGAAGCCAGTCGAGGCGCAGGTGATAAGGCGCGAACTGCCGGGGCAGACGGCGCACATCGCCCGGCTTCCCGTGGAATTCGTACTCCCGCCAGATCGTCGACTCCGTGATGTGCTCGTCCGCCGTTCCCTCGATGACGACCTCGTGCCGGATGCGGGTGATGCTCCCGAAGGCGCCGTAGGAGTTCACCAGATGCAGCGGCTCGTACGTCGTGTTCATCCGCTGGCCGCGGGAGAGGAGATTGCGGGCCGGCCGATAGCTGAGGGCCAGGACCAGGGCGGCGACCAGGAGGACCACGATCCGGTACCAGGGTGCGGGGCCGGGCAGCGACGGAGGAGTGGCGACGAGCGAGCCGTCGAGGGCGGAGGCGGCGAGGACGATGGTCAGCCAGTTGAGCCAGGCGAAGTTCCCGGACAGCACCAGCCACAACTGGGTGCAGATGATCAGCGCCGCGGCGATGCTCGCCACCGGCTGGGGAGTGAACAGCACGACGGGGACGCCGAGTTGGACGACGTGGTTGGCCGCGACCTCGACGCGGTGGACGGGCTTGGGCAGATGGTGGAAGAACCAGCTCAGCGGGCCGGGCATCGGCTGCGTCTCGTGGTGGTAGTACAGACAGGTCAGGTCGCGCCAACAGGCGTCGCCGCGCATCTTGATGAGTCCGGCACCGAACTCCACGCGGAACAGCACCCAGCGCAGGAGCCACAGCAGGATCACCGGCGGGGCCACCTCGTCGTTGCCGAGGAAGACGGCGAGGAATCCGGTTTCCAGGAGCAGCGACTCCCAGCCGAAGCCGTACCAGGTCTGGCCCACATTGACGATCGACAGATACAGCGCCCACAGCACCGCCCAGAACACCATCGCCGCCCAGAGCGGCACGGCATCGGCGGCGCCCGCCGCGACGGCTCCGGCCAGGAGTGCCCCCGACCACGCGCACGCCGCGAACAGCCGGTCGGAATACCGCAGTTGGAACAGGCTCGGCGCCACGCGGAAGGGCACGCGCCGGACGAAATCGGGTACGGGCAGCATGCCGCGCTCCCCGATGAGTGCCCTGAACTGAAGGGCCGCCGCCGCGAACGCCACCAGATAGACGGCGGCGAGCGAGCGCTGGAACACCAGTCGGCCGAGCCAGTACGCCGACGACGAGAACCACTCCATGGCGGGGCGCCTCCAGTGGGGGAGTGGGCGGTGGATGCAGGGAGGAGAGCGTGCGCTGTCTTCGTAGCCGGGATCGCGGTGACAGGCGAGGCGGCCGACGGCGGGTTCACCCGCTCGCGCGACAACCGTGATGATCCGAAAATGGCCGCCGGCCCCGGCGTCGCCTCCGCCGGGCCGCACGACAACAACGGGGCGAGCGTGTCCGGCGTCACGGGCGTCACCCGCAACGAAGGCCGCACCTCCGGCTGCTTCCGCGTCTACGGCGTGGGTGCCTGGATCGACGACAACACCGGCGGTGCACACGCCCTGATCCAGGACCGCGACTACAACACCCTCGTCGATACCGATCCCAACAACTACTGCTACAACGGCAGTTACGACTTCCCCCCGGCCTGGCACATCAAGGCGTGCTGTGCGGACGACGCGCCGCCGGCACGGTGCGGGCGTGACTGTCGCCCCGCACCGTGCCGGCCCCCCAGTACGCGACGTGGCTCAGACGTTGACGCCGTAGTCCGAGGCGATACCGGCAAGACCCGAGGCGTAACCCTGGCCCACGGCGCGGAACTTCCACTCGGCCCCGTGCCGGTAGAGCTCCCCGAACACCATCGCGGTCTCGGTCGAGGCGTCCTCGCTGAGGTCGTAGCGGGCCAGTTCGGCACCGCCCGACTGGTTGATCACCCGGATGTAGGCGTTGCGCACCTGGCCGAAGTTCTGGCCCCGGGCCTGCGCGTCGTGGATGGAGACCGGGAAGACGATCTTCGCGACGGGCCCAGGGACGGCGGTGAGGTCGATGTGGATCGTCTCGTCGTCCCCCTCGCCCTCACCGGTGAGGTTGTCGCCGGTGTGGCGCACCGAACCGTCGGGGCTGGTCAGGTTGTTGTAGAAGACGAAGTGGCTGTCGGAGAGCACCCGGCCGCTCGCGTCACACAGCAGCGCGCTGGCGTCGAGGTCGTGGTCCGTGCCGGTGGTCGTGCGCACGTCCCAGCCCAGGCCCACCGTGACGGCCGCGAGGCCGGGAGCTTCCTTGCTCAGCGAGACATTGCCGCCCTTGCCCAGGCTCACGCCCATGTCGTTCCTCCGTGGTTGTGCCGGTTCCGTCGTCCGAATACAACGCCCGGCACGCGGCTACGGTTCCATGATTGCGCAATCCTTGAAGTGAGGGTGGCGTCGATGAGCGAGTATCGGCCGATCACACGGTCGCCGGTACGGGGCGCTTCAGTACGCGCCGACCGCCACGGTCATCGGGGGGCGGGTCCGGCTGGAGGGGCGCCGGTGGTCGCGGCGTCGTACAACGCCCGCGTCGCCGTGTCGAAGTAGGCGCTGTACGACACCTGCGAGGTGCTGCCGCCCGTGTGGTAGCCGCCGATGACTCCGACGACCGCCCACCCGCCCGACCACGGCACCAGCATGGGCCCACCGCTGGTGCCGCCCACGAACCCGTCACAGGCGATGCGCTCGAAGACACCGGGGTCCGCCGGATCGTCGCTGACCCACTTGGTGGTCCGGCTCCGGCACTCCAGTGGCTTCTGCGCGCCGCCGGGGTAGCCGATCATGCGCACCGGGGAGTGGGAATACCCCGACCCGGTCAGCAGATGCACCCCGCCGACCGCGTCCTCCAGCCGCTTCCCGTCCTGGTTGGGCTCGGTGACCGCGAACCCGAAGTCATAGGCGGCGCCCGCGTGTTCGCCTCGGTCGTAGTACTCCTGCGAGACGTAGACGCCGTTGTCCCGCACGGGGAAGATGCCGAACGGTGTGAGCCCGTCGTGGTACTGCGGCACGAAGCCCAGGTGGCGCTGGGGGGCGCTGCCGGCGTACCCCTTCAGGCAGTGCCCGGCGCTCAGCACCAGATCGCGGCCGGGGCTGCGGACCACCGAACCGCTGCACGTACGTCCCGTACCGGAGTCGTCCGTCCAGAAGAAGGTGCCCGCTTGCGGGATGCCGTCGAAGCTCCTGCTCGGGGGGATGGACTCGCCCGGGCGCGGACCGTCCCCGCTGGGGGACGCGCCGGTGGCTCCCGGGGTGTCACCCGGGCCGGTGCCGGTGCCTCGGCTCGTACCTCTGTCCGTGCCGGTGCCGGTACGCGCGTCGGCGGGCAGTGCGGCCGTCAGGCGAGCGGCGGTCCAGTAGGCGCCGAGCTCGGCCGCGCTCCGGCCGGGGGCCGCCGGGACGCCCGCGGCGTATGCCGTCGGACTCAGGCCGGCGGACAGCAGGAGGGCGGCCCCGAAGCCAACGGCATGGCGGAAGATCCTGGTCCTGGGCACCATCAATTCCCCTCTGCGCGCACATGTCTGACGCCTCACCATACGGCCGCCGCGGCGGGGCGCAGAAGCACGCGTGGCCACCGGGCGCGGCGGCGGGAAGGAGAACAAGGAGGTGGGCGACAGTCCGCACCGGCCATGCCCGATGCCACACCTTCACCCCACCGTGAACCGACGGACGACACCCCGGCGCACCCGCGGGCCAAGCCCATTCCCCGCCCATATGTGGTGGGCACCCACCCGGGCCCCTACCTCCTCCCAGCAGGCGCCATAGGCAGTTCGCTATGACCACGTTCCCCGCAGGGCTCTTGGACGGGGGTGGGGCCCGGCTGTTCTGCTGGGGCCATGCGAGACAACACGACACGCCCTGCCTTTCCGCGCCGCTCCCGTACGACGTGGCCCGCGGCGCTCCTCGCCCTCACGGTGCTCACCACCGGCACCGCCTCCACCGCGCGCGCGGCCGAGACCGGCCACCGGCTCCCCACCACCGCCCCGGCGTCCCTCCATGTGGACGGCACACATGGTGTGGTGGACGAGCTGAGGCGTCTGGAGGCCGCCCACCATGTACGCATCGGTGCCTACGCCGTCGACACCGTGACCGGACGGACCATCAGCTACCGGGGCGACGAGACGTTCCCCTCCCTGTCCACCTTCAAGGCCATGGTGTGCGCGGCCGTCCTCGACAAGGCGCGCCGCGCGGAGCCCGGCCTGATGGAGAAGGTCGTCCACTGGAAAGCGGCCGACGAGGTCGCCAACTCGCCCGTCACCGGCGGACAGGGGGTGAAGGGGATGACGGTGGCGGACCTCTGCCACGCGGCCATCACCCGGAGCGACAACACCGCCGGCAATCTGCTGCTCCACCAGATCGGCGGCCCCCGGGGCATGACCCACTACTACCGTTCCCTCGGCGACCCGGTCTCCCGACTCGACCGCTGGGAGCCGGAGTTGAACGACTGGAGGCCCGGTGAGCGCCGGGACACCACGACCCCCGCCGCCATGGGCCGCGACCTCGCCAGGACCTCCCTGGGCAGCGGCCTGGAGCCGGCCGACCGGGACCGTCTGAACGGGTGGCTGCGTGCCACCGTCACCGGCGGCGAACGCATTCGGGCCGGTCTGCCCAAGGACTGGACGGTGGGTGACAAGACCGGCACCACCGACGCCTACGGGTCCGCCAACGACATCGCCGTGGCCCGGCCGGCTTCGGGCCATCCCGTGGTCCTCGCGATCTACACCAACCACACCACCGCCGACGCCCCCGTGGACAACGCGGTGATCGCCCGGACGGCCTCGACCCTGGCCCGCGGTCTCGGAATGCCGGCAACCTGACGCGTCGACCGGGAGTCGGGCGGCGGATCGGACACCGGCCGCGGATGCGGTGCCGGGCGGCGGTTCGGTCGCCGGGGCTGGGCCGCAGCGCCTCCCGCCGGTGCGGGCCCGAACCGCCGTCTTCCGGCGCGTCCTGGCGTGCCGCCGACACATGGTTCTGCCAGGGTCGGCGTGGTACACCCCCACGGTGCTGCGGCCCGGCCTCCCGCGCGCACACCACCCCCGGGGCACGTTCGCAGAGGGAAGTGAGACCACGGCATGGAGAAGTTCTCCCTGGAAGCAATCGCCCGCGCCCAGCTCGACGCCGCCCGCAACGCCGGGGCGGGGCGCAGTGCGTCCACGGTGATCGGCGGACACGAGCGCGCCCTGCGTCAGACGGTCATGGCACTGACCGCGGGGAACACGCTCGGCGAACACGACAACGGCGGCGAGGCCACGCTGCTGGTGTGGACGGGTCGGATCCGTCTCGTCGCGGGGCCGGACACGTGGGAGGGCCGGGACGGAGACCTCCTGGCGGTGCCCGCCATGGCGCACACGGTGGAAGCCCTGGAGGACTCGGCGTTCCTGCTGACCGTCGCGATGTCCTGAAAGCGGTTGCCCGAGGGGGCGGCCCTGCGGACTTCCTGGTCCGGCTGTCCGGCTGTCCGGCTGCCCGGCTGCCCGGCTGCGCCGACGTCGTCTACAGTCGCCGCATGACCGAGGCCGCCCATCTGAGTACCACTCGGGAGTCGTACGACAGCAGCGCCGCCGTCTACGCCGAACGCGTCGTCCCGCCCGCCGAACTGGACCCCGTGTCCCGCGCGATGCTGGCCGCTTTCGCGGAACTCGTCAGGGGGTTGGCGGGGGACCGGTCGCGGACGTCGGGTGCGGGCCCGGAGGGGTTGTGGGCCGGACCGCACTGGTGCAGCGTGCGGGGATGACCTTGGCCATCGCGCATCTCAGCGACCCGCACCTCACCTCCGGCGCGCTGGCGGGCGCCCCCGCCGAGGCGCTGCGCCGCGCACTCGGCAGAGTCCTCGCCCTCGACCCACCACCGGACGCCGTAGTGATCACGGGTGACCTGGCCGACCGGGGCCGCCCCGACGAGTACGCGGTACTGCGCGAGGTCATCAGCGGATTTCCCTTGCCGCTGCACCTGGTCGCGGGCAACCACGACGACCCCCAGTCCCTGCGGGACGCCTTCGCAGGCACCGTCTTCCTGGGCGGCACCTACGCCACGCACTACGCGGTGGAGCACTCCGCCTTCACCGTCGTCGTCCTGGACTCGACGGTAACGGGCTCTCCCGCCGGGCGCCTGGGCGATGCCCAACTGGGCTGGCTCGACAGGGTACTTGGGCGCAGGCCCGACGTCCCGGCATTCGTCTGCCTGCACCACCCGCCCGTCCTGGTGGGGATCGGGTTCCTGGACGGGATGCGGCTCGCGGACGGGCAGCGGCTGGCCGATGTGGTCGGGCGCCACGCCCAGGTGGCCCGGGTCCTGGCGGGCCATGTCCACCGCTCGGTCACCGCCGCCTTCGGGGGCAGCGTCCTGGCCGTGGCTCCCAGCACCCACCTCCAGAGCGGACTCGCCCTGCGCGGCGAGGTGCCCCACTACCTGTCCGAACCCACCTCCTTCCTCCTCCACCTCCGTGCGGACACCACATGGGTCACCCACACCGTTCCGGTCAGCCACGCGGGCGCCACGGTGGCCACATGGTCCTCAGGCCCATGACACCTACAACACGCCTATGACCCGGGCCCCGCCCTCCGTCGGCGGTGTCACGCCGTGAACCCCACATGTACGTGGTCGTGGTGGGTGTCGTCGGAGAAGAACTGGTTCGCCGTGGCGCCCCCGGTCAGCTGGATCGGGCCGCCCACGTTGTACGAGCCCGCCGCTGCCGCCGCCCGCATGAAGGCGGTGATCGACGTGCGCGAGGTCGCCGGGTCGACGACGGCGTGGCCGTCGATGCGCCACACATCGAAAGCCCGGCCGAGTGGGTGGTCGCTGGGGCGGTCGGTGCCGAACACGTCCAGCGGATGCCCGGAACGCACCACGCTGATGGACATCCGGTAGCTGCCCGCAAGTTGGAGCATCGCGCGCAGCACGCTGTCATGCACGGCGCCGCTGCGGATGTCGGCGACCGAGGCGGGTGGCAGCTCGATCCGGGACTGGGCGAGGACGTCCCGCGCCATCGGGCCCAGCGGCTCGGCGGGCCCCGGGGCCGCGGGGTGCAGGGCGGTGACCTCCCAGCCGTCGGAGGTGCGGCTGAGCCGTACATCGACGGTGGTGCCGCCGGGCCGGACGGCGGCACCGGCCAGGGTGGGCTGGTCGCAGACGACCAGGACGCTCGCCGTGTCGGACAGGATCCCGCCGTACTGGGCGTCGATCACCCGGACCACCGCCGCATCCGCGTGGGGTCTCAACGACCCTGCTCGCACGGCCAGTTGGGCCGCCAGCGCTTCCGGGATGCCCAGCGCCGCCGCCCGGCCGGCGGCAGCACGGTCGGTGCCCTGGCCCCGGGACCACGTGCCGAGCGCCTCGACGAGCCGCACGGCCGCGACCTTGGCCTCGGGCTGGATCTCGCCCGGCCCCGGCTGCCACGGGCGGGCCCGGGGCAGCGCGCCGCCCGGGTCCGCGGAGGCCGCCGGGCCGGAGGCGGAGGGGGTCCCGGGCGGGGACGGGGAAGCCGAGGCGGACGAGGATGCGGCGGAAGGGGTGCGTGGCCCGGAGGCGGCCGGCGTGGTGCCCGCCGCAGGCGACTTCGCTCCGCCCGAACATCCGGTGGCCCCCACACACCAGGCCGCCGTCCCGAGGAGCACCGCACGACGGGCGAGGGCTCCGGATGGACGAGGGTGGAACGGGGGAGGCAGGACCATGACCGGCTCCTCGGACGCGCGGGGTGCGGAAACGCCGCCAGTATCCGCCCGCTCGGGCCGCACGCGGCGCACCTCGCCGGACGGCCGGGCAGGCGCGTCGCCGCGGGTCGCGAGCGCCAGTCATCATGGAGTGGCGGTGCCGAGCGGAGTATTGCTCGACGTACTCATCGCCGTACGGACCGGAACACGAGGAGCGCCCCATGGCCCGCAGGGTCCACCAACCCCTGGAGAACCAGGAGTTCGACTTCATCCTCACCATGGCCGACGGCCCGGTGCTGGCCTACTTCGTCGGAACCTGGCCCAAGGCCGTGGAGGCGTGCAAGGCGATGGACCCCGTCGTGAGCGAGGCGGCCGAGCGGTACGCGGGCCGTCTGACCGCCGTCAGGGTCGACATGACCCGCTGCCCGGAACCCGTACGGCGCTACGGCGTCACGGGCGCGCCCTCGGTCGTCCTCATCAAGGCCGGGGAGGCGGCGGCCCGGGAGGCGGGTCCCCTGGACGGCCCCGCGTTGCGGGCGTTCCTGGACGGCAACCTCTGAACCGCGCCGCCCCAGGAGCGGCCGGGGCCGCGACCGGGCCGGGACACGGCGGACAGCGCGGTGGGGGAGCCCGGGTCCACGAGGGGCCGGGCCGCAGCGCAGACTGATCCCGGACAGAGGTCGCGGGGTGGTTCGAGCACACATGCGTCACGGGTGCCGACCGAGCCCCTCGACCTATGGGCCCGCGACGCCGCAAGGGTGGGACGCCGTGAGCCCGCGAAAGGAAAGGGTGCAACCACATGGACAGGGGTGTCGACATGGGCAGGGACAATATGGCCGAGGACAACAACGAGGCCGGCGGCGACGGTTCGCGTGGCCCGTGGGTGTCCGCCCCCACGACCCACTGCGACGCGGTGTCGGCGGAGACCGCGCGGTTCGTCGCGGTCGTCGAGGGAGCGGACCTGGCGACACCGGTGCCGAGCTGTCCCGGCTGGAGCCTCGTCGACCTGATCCGGCACACCGGAAGCGTGCAGCGCATGTTCTCCTGGCTTCTGCGGGAGCGCGTTCAGGAGCGGCCGCTGAGCCGCGACGCCGCACTGGAACTGCCGACGGCCGACGACGGCTACCCCGCCTGGCTGACCAGCTCCTCACAGGTGGCGCGCCAGGCGTTCGCCGACACCGAGCCCGACGCCCCGATGTGGGTGTGGGGCGCCGATCCCCACGCCCGCTTCTGGATGCGCCGGATGCTGTTCGAGACGCTGATGCACCGTGTCGACGCCGAACTCGCCGTGGGCCTCCGGCCCGAGATCGACCCCGCACTCGCCGTCGACGGGGTGGACGAGTTCCTGGTCAACCTGCCCTTCGCCGCATCCTTCGCCCCCAAGACCGCCCACCTGCGCGGGCAGGACGAAACCATCCGCTTCCGGTGCACGGACCGGGCCGGTGACTGGCTGGTCCGGCTGCGCCCCGACGGCTTCGGCCTCAACCCGTACCCCGCGGACGGTTCGGGTATGGCCGCGGCGGACGCCACCGTCGAGGGTGCCGCCGCCGACCTGCTCCTGCTCATGTACGGACGCCTCGACCGGAGCGCTGACGCCTTCGACACCTCCGGCGACGAGGACCTGCTCAAGCGCTGGGCGGACAACTCCGAGTTCTGACGGAGTCGGGCGCGAGGAGCAGAAAACCCCAACTGCCCGCACAGAGCGGGCAGTTGGGGAACGGGGTCGCCGCACATGTGTCGGCTCCCCACAACAATGCTGAATCAGTGGCCAGGAGCTGCGAAGGCCCACGGAAGTGACCTGAAGATCTCATGCGCGGGAGTACGCTCCAGCAGCTCCAGGCCTGATCGACCGGGCAGGTCCCCTAGTCGGCCAGTCGCTGCAGCCATTCGCGCAGCAGGGCCGCCTCCGTCTCCCGCAGAGGCACTCCGGGGTTCGCGGCCGAGGGGCCGGCGGCGAGCGCCGCGTGGAGCGCGGCGTCGAGGGCGAGCGCGCGCGAGGCCAGGTCCGGACCGGACGGAGCGGGGGCGTCGGTGGTGACGGAGGCGATGACGGTGTCCCGCAGCCGGGTGGAGACGGCCAGGTCCTGGTGCGAGGGCTCTTCGCCGATCAGCGCCAGCGTGGCCCCGGTGGTCGCCGCGTGGATGACGCGGGCCGCCCGGGTCACCGGGATCCGCAGGCGTCCCGCGTCGGCCGTCCGGCTCAGCAGGTCCACCAGCAGGGCGTGCGCCTCGTCCGCGGCGGGGGGCCGACGCCCAGGGTGCACGGTGCCGTACATGAGCACGTAGAACGCGGGGTGCCGCAGCCCGAAGTCGACATGCAGGTCCCAGCCGCGGTGGAGGTCGGCGACCGGGTCGTCAGGGGTCAGCGCCAACGCCTCCCGCTTCTCGGCCAGATAGGTCTCGAACCCGTAGGCGGCCAGCTCGGCCAGGAGCCCGTCCTTGTCTTCGAACATCCGGTACAGCGCCGGGGCCGTGATGCCCGCGGCCGCGGCGACGGCGCGGGTGGAGACCGCCCCGCTGCCGCCCTGCTCCAGGAGCTCGGCGGCCACCTCCAATACCTGGCGTCGCGCGTCGCGTCGTCCCTCATTCATGGAACGACGATATCGCATCTTGCGGATCAGCGACTTAACGGTGCTACGGTTTTACCCGGAACGGCGATCCAGCCGACGGTGAGCGATACCGGCCCGCACGGTCCGGCGTGCGCCGGGCCCGCCCGGGCGGTGCGCCGTCCACCGGCACTTCCATCGAACAGGCCGCCGTCGCGGCAGGAGAGGCACACCCATGTCCGACATCTCGATCGTCATCGCGTCGCACTCCGGCTACGGCCACACCGCACAACTCGCCGCGGCCGTGGCCGACGGCGCGCGCTCCCTCGCCGGGGCACAGGTCCACCAGGTGGACGTCGCCTCCCTCGGCGACGCCGACTGGGAGCTGATGGACGCCGCGGACGCCATCGTCTTCGGCACCCCCACCTACATGGGCACCGCCTCGGGGGCGTTCCACGCCTTCGCCGAGGCCACCAGCAAGCGGTGGAGCACCCGCGCCTGGAGCGACAAACTCGCGGCGGGATTCACCAACTCCGGTTCCATGAGCGGCGACAAGCTGCACACCCTGCAGTACCTCTCGCTCCTGGCCGCCCAGCACGGAATGCTCTGGGTGAGCCTGAACCTCCTGCCGGGGTGGAACACCACCACCTCCGGCCCCCAGGACGACAACCGCCTCGGCTTCTACCTCGGTGCCGGGGCGCAGAGCTTCAACGACACGCCCGCCGTCCACGACGCGGACCTGAGCACCGCCCGCCACCTCGGCCGACGCGTCGCCGAGCACACCCGCATCCACCGCGCCGGCCTGGCGGCCGCGGCGCGCTGACGCCGCGGCCCGTCCGCAACCACCCACACCACACCCGGTGCACCCCGCCGGCACCTGGGCCGCCCTTCGACGGGCGCCCGTCGGCGGGGCGGCACCGGTCCTCCCCGAGGAGTACTTCGTGCAACACCGGACACTGGGAAGCCAGGGCCTGGAGGTCTCGGCGATCGGCTACGGGGCGATGGGCCTGACGATGGCCTACGGGTCTGCCGACGAGGGGACCGGCATCGCCGCCCTGCGTCGCGCGTACGAACTGGGCGTCACCCTCTTCGACACCGCCGAGATGTACGGCCTGGGCACCGGATCCAACGAGGCCCTGGTCGGCAGGGTGGTCAAGGGCTTCCGCGACGACGTGGTCCTGGCGACCAAGTTCGGCGTCGACGTGTCGGTGCCCGCGGAGCGGATCGGCAAGGCCCTCGACAGTAGGCCCGACAGCATCCGCAGGGCCGCCGACATCAGCCTGCGCCACCTCGGCGTGGACCACGTCGACATCCTTTACCAGCACCGCGTCGATCCCGAGGTGCCCGTCGAGGAGGTCGCGGGCACCGTCAAGGAGCTGATCGAAGCGGGCAAGGTGAGGTACTTCGGCCTCAGCGAGGCCGGACCCGAGACGATCCGCAGGGCGCACGCCGTGCAGCCGGTCTCCGTCCTGCAGACCGACTACTCCCTGTTCGAGCGGGACGTCGAGCAGGTCCTGCCCGTCCTGGACGAGCTCGGCATCGGCTTCGTCGCCTACTCCCCGCTCGGCCGCGGGTTCATCACCGGCACCGCTGAGCCCGCCGGCCGGTACGGAGCCGCCGACGTGCGCAACACCGACCCGCGCTGGCATCCGGGCAACTTCGAGCGCAACGCCGAAGCCGTGGGCCGGCTCGCCGAACTCGCGGCGGCCAAGGGCGCCACCGTGGCCCAACTGGCTCTGGCCTGGCTCCTGGCGCGGGGCGGGCACATCGTGCCGATCCCCGGCAGCCGCAGTCCGCAGCGCATCGAGGAGAACGTCGGCAGCGCCGACCTCGCCCTCACCGGTGCCGACCTGGAGGCCATCGACGAGATACTGCCCCGCGGCGGCTTCGGCGCCCGCTACACCGAGGGGCACGTGCCGACGTGGATCTGAGGGCGCGGCGCCACCATGGGCGCCCTAGTTGTGGCCGAACTTCGGTGACCGCTTGTGCGAGACCTCCGGCGTCGGGTGTGCCGATGGTGACGTGGTCTGCGGCGTCGAGGTCTTCGCCTGGTCCGTGGCCTCGGGGGTGGCGCTGCGGTCGTGGCCGCCGGTGCGCGCTCCCCGGTTCTGGCGGGTCTGTTTCTTGCTCATCGTGGTCGCCCCCTGCTGGGCAGGTCGGAGGTTGAGCCACTTCCACGCTCGCACGCCCCCCGGCAGATCGCATTCCGGCCCATGTGGGCCCGCCACATGGGCCACGCGGCGTCACCTTCGCTGCACGGGGGTCCTGCGCGGGGTCGGGCCGTCGTCGGTCAGGGCGTCCATGATGAGGCGGATCCCGCGGGCCAGCCGGCCGAGTTGTTCAAGTTCCATCGCGTACATCCTGATGGTGTTCTCGATGACGGCCGGTGCCACGCCCAGGGGAGGCAGTTCGGCGCGGCTGGTCTGGAGGGCGACGCGCACGGCGCGGATCTCGTGCTGCACCTGGATCTGTGCGTGCCGGGCCAGGAGGACGTGGTGCCGGACCAGGGGTGAATAGCCGGCGTAGCGGGCCGGCAGCAGGTCGCGCAGCCAACGGGTGGCGGTGCGCTCCCAATCACGAGTCCCGGGCGGCTTGACCTGGCAGGGCCAGTCCGGGCTGAGCGTGGTGGTGGGGGCCATAGGGGACATTCTCGTCGCTTCCGATGGTTGTCGAACTTTGACCGAGAGGTGGGGGCGGCCCCGGCTCAGGGGTTAGCCGAGGCCGCCATGGGCGTACCACCGGATCCAACAGCCTGGATCGGACAGCCGGCGCGACGTGAGGAGGGGGGCGCCACGCCGGCGGTCCGTTCTCGGAGGGACTGGGGTCGCTCTCCTTGGCAGGGGGGAGATCGATGGCCGCCTCGGCTCAGTAAACATATATACCGTTGAGTAAACAAGGGTATGAAAAAATTCATACGCCGTTACCGTGTGAAGATCTCGCGCGGTCGGCCGGACGAATCCGGCCCCCACGGAAGAAACGGAAAAGCCGCCCGTCCCCTTCAAGGGCTGGTCAGAGGGGGTGGCGGGACCGAGAGTGCCCGGCCGCCCCACGAGGCTCCCGGAGGGGGAGCGCCGCGTCGGCGTCTGAAGCCGCACTCCGGAGAAAGGCCTGCCGGGAGCGTCGGCGGAAGAGCTAGAGGAAGAAGCCGTGCTTGTCGGCGGCCTGCTCGTACTCCTCCAGCCGCGCCTGGGTCCGCTCGGGATCCGCGTCGGCCATGGCCTGGAGCAGGGCGGCGGCCAGGACGCCCGGCGCCGCGTACGAGTCGAACACCAGGCGTGACCCGGTGCCCGCCGCCAGCGCCACATCGGCCTCGTCGACGAGCGGGCCGAGCGTGGTGTCCGTGATCAGCGCGATCCGGAGCCCGGCGCTGCGCGCGGTCCGCATCGCGGCCAGCGTCTCCTTGGCGTGCCGGGGCATGGCGAAGGCCAGCACCCAGGTGCCGCCCGCCGAACGGGACTGGAGCAGCGCGTCATAGGCGACGCTGCCGCCCCGCGTCACCAGACGCACATCGGGGTGGATGCGCCGGGCCGCGTACGCGAAGTACTCCGCGAGGGAGACGGAGATCCGCAGTCCGAGGACGGTCAGCGGCACCGAACCGGCCAGCTCGCGGCCGATCTCCAGGACTTGCGTGGTGTTGGCGACCAGCCGGCGCACATGTTCCAGGTTCTCGATCTCGGCGTCCACCGCCGCCTGGAGCTCGTTGTGGCGGCTCTCCTCGCGCCCCTCGGGCGTGACCGCGACCGCGCTCAGGGCGATCGGCTGGAGCACGTCACGCAGCGCGGGATAGCCGCTGTAGCCGAGAGAGGTGGCGAACCGGGTCACCGACGGCTGGCTGACGCCCACCCGTTCCGCGAGCTCGGTGATCGAGAGGAAGACGGCATCGGTGAGGTGATCGATGAGGTACTGGGCGATCCGCCGCTGCCCGGGGGAGAGGCGATGACCGTCGAACAGCGCCCGGACCCGGTCGGCCGGCGCGCGCTCGTGGTCCGAGGGCTCTCCGCTCGGCGTGATCGCGGCCGACTGGGCGCGCACCTGCTGCCCCGAAGACACCGGACGGCCTCCTTCTCGTGCCATGTGTGCTCAAAACATAGCTCACCCTTGTGGCGGACCGGCCCAAATTCCACCACTGACCTGGCTACTTCAGCAGGGTGCGGGGGCGCGGAAGCGCGGTGCGAACCGTCGTGCGGGACGAGCGGCGCGGGCTCGCCATGCCGGGGCGCGGCCGCACATAACAAACCCGGTGGGGGTATGGTCGGGCCCGAACCGGGCGTGGGCGCAGAGGTCGTCCGGGGCGTCCGAGCCGTACGGACCGTCCGGGCCGTGCGCGTGAGAGGAAGGCCGGGGCAGACCGTGGACCGCAGGCGGACGTGTGGGGCGGCGGGACTCTCCCGTCTCCTCGTGCTGTGTGCCGTCCTGTTCGGACTCTTCTCCATGCATGGCGCTCCGGCGAGCGCCGCTGCGGGCTGCCACGGTGAGATGGCGGTCGCGCAACCCATGAGCGCGCCCATGACCATGGGTCATGCCGATATGTGGAGTGAGCGGGGCGCGGTGCACGCCGGCCCGGTCGCCTCCTCCATGGGTGGCGAATTGTGTGTGTCCACCCCCGCTCGTGACCGCCTGCCGCTGGCCGCGGCGGGGCTGTGGGCCGTGCTCGGCCTGGTGGTCGTCGTCCGGGGGCTCGCGGGTCGTCGTACGGCTCTGTTCGCTGTGGCACGGCGCGGGCCCCCTCGCGCCGGTAGACGGCTGCTCTTTGAGGTGTGCGTCGCGCGGACGTGACAGGCGCCCCGGCCCGGCCCCCGGCCCGGTCGGCGAAGTGCCCACCCGCTCGCGCGCGCCCGGCATGGGCGTGCCCCATGGAAAGAACCCACACATGTCTGTTGCCCACACTGCCGCTGCCCGCCGCCGCTCCCTCGCGGCCGTCGGCACCGCCGTCGCCCTCACTCTCACATTGGCGGCCTGCGGTTCCTCCGGCGGGTCCCGGTCCGACGACCCGTCCACCCCCGACATGAACCACGGCGCGAGCAGCGTCGCGTCCTCGGGCGCTCCGTCCGCCACCGGGACGTTCAACGACGCCGATGTGGCGTTCGCTCAGCAGATGGTCCCGCACCACCAGCAGGCCATCGAAATGGCCCGGCTCGCCGACGGCCGGGCCGCCGATTCCGAGGTCAAGAACCTGGCCACCGCCATCGAGAAGGCCCAGGACCCGGAGATCGCCACGATGCGGGGCTGGCTCAAGTCCTGGGGCAAGCCGCTGCCTTCGGCCTCCTCGTCGATGGGGGACATGCCGGGGATGCACCACGGTGCGTCCGGCATGGCCGGGATGATGTCCGACCAGGACATGAGCGCCCTCAAGGCCGCCAAGGGCAAGGAGTTCGACAGGAAGTTCGCCCAGTTGATGATCGGCCACCACCAGGGCGCGGTCACCATGGCCAAGGACGAGCAGAAGAACGGCGCCAACGCCGAGGCGAAGAAGCTCGCCGGGAACGTCATCGCTGCACAGAACGCCGAGATCGAGCAGATGAACAAGATCGTCGACCGGCTGCGCTGACCGGAATCACGACGGGGCCCGGCGACCGGCTTCGGCCGCCGGGCCCTGCCTCCGGACAGGGCCTACGAAAGCGGCCCGGGTGCGTCATCACTGTTTGAGCAGGCTGAACGATCGTTCCACGACGTTCCTGCGCTTGTAGGTCTCGGTGTCCAGAGTCCGGGGCCGTCCACCGCTGCGGCCCTTCCTCTTGCGGTTGGCCTGCTGATCGGCACGCTCGGGAATCACCGTGCGGATGCCACGGTCCGCGAGGTCTTCGCGGACCTGCTTGGAGGAATACGCCTTGTCTGCGAGCAGTGCGTCCGGTGCGGTGCGCGGCCTGCCAGGGCCAAGTCGCGGGACTCGGATGTCGCCCAGCAGGAAAGGGAGGACCTGCGCGTCGTGGACCTGGCCGGGGGTGACTACGACGGCCAGTGGGCGGCCGTGGCCGTCCACGGCGCGATGAATCTTGGTCGTCAGGCCGCCGCGGGATCGGCCTATGGCGTGTCCGGCCGGCTCGCCCCCGGTCGCAGGAGCTTCGCTCTTGCTGCGGCGAGTGGCGGCGCCGGTGTCCTTCTCTGGCCGGGCCGGGCCGGGCCGGGCCGTGTTCGTGGCGTGCTGATGGGCGCGGTTGATCGTCGGGTCGACTGAGACCGTCCAGTCGATCCCGTTGGCCGAGTCCGCCTGGGCTGTCAGCTGGGCCAGAACCGTATCCCAGGTGCCGTCGGCCGCCCACCTGCGATGGCGCTTCCATACTGTCTGCCAGGGACCGAATGCTTCGCGGGGCAGATCTCTCCAGGGAATGCCGGTGCGGTATCGGTAGATGATTCCTTCGATGATGCGACGGTGGTCGGCGAACGGGCGTCCTGCCTTCCCCGTGCTGTGAGGAAGGCAGGACGCCAGGCGTGCCCATTGCTCATCGGTCAGCAGGCGCGTGCGCCCGCTCGTGGTCACCGAGGCTGGTAGGCGGTGGCCAGTACGGAGACGGTGACCTGATCGGGCAGGAGGCCGCCGTCGTTCAGATCTGCACGGCTCACGTGGCGTGCGCTTGGTGTCATTGCTACCAGGTCCAGGGCATCCAGCCTGGTCAGGGGTGCGGGGTACTCCACCCGTTCAGTAACGGCGGCCTCGAAGAAAGGGTTGAGCGCCCGGTGGAGGCGCTGTTCCTTGGCCGGGTCGATCGTGACCATCGCAGGCACCTGACCGCGCAGCTCGGCCAGGTGCCGACCGGTGGGCCGGACCACAATCAGCTGGCCGGTCGGGCGCAGCACCCGGTGGAACTCGGCCGGGTTGCGTGGGGCGAACACGTCCAGCACGACATCGGCCGCCCCGTCGGCCAGCGGGAAGGGGCGGAACACGTCCCAGGCCACTGCGGCGGCTCGGTCGTGGGCACGGGCTGCCAAGCGCAGCGCGCGCACCGATGTCTCCAGCCCCAGACCACGGGCGCCAGGCAGCTGGTCGAGTACGCCGGCCAGGTAGTAGCCCGTGCCGCACCCCACATCCACCACCGTGCCCTGCTCGGACACGGCATCGGTCGCCAGGCGGGCGGCGACTTCCCGGATGGGCGCGTAGGCGCCGGTGGACAGAAAACGGTCCCGGGCCTGGACCATGGCCGCGTCGTCGCCGCTGGTGGCACGGGTGCCCGTCAGCAAACTGGCATAGCCGTGCCGGGCGATGTCGAAGGTATGGCCCACCGGGCAACGCAGTGCACCGTCGTCGGGGTGCAGGCGGCGCGTACGGCACGTCGGGCAACGCAGCAGGTCGAGAGACAGATCAAGGGCAGGGGGAAGCGACACGGGCACGAGGCACTCCAGGCAAGGGGTGAAGGGAAGAGACCGTGCCTGCACGCGCGCTCGAAACGTCGCTGCCTCAGGAAGGAACGGGCAGCATCGGGACGTGGTTCACGCCGCAGGCACACCAAGGAGGGCGACGCCGTCCGGCATCGCCCTCAGCGCCTTCCGATCACAGGAAGCAGCAGTGCGGGGTGCTCATAAATGCCACGTCATAAGTCTACGAGCACGGTGAAGCCCTTCATGCCTCCATGCCCGAGAGTTGAGAGACGCGGCCTAGTCGGAACAAGGGTGTTGGTCGGAGCGGCCCGGCGGCGCCGGTTCCGGGTTCGGGTCACGGGCGGGGGCCGGGGCCGGGCTCAGGATGAGGGGCAGGTAGACGTCGTCGACGATGTCCACGATGACGTCGTCCGCCACGGGCGCACCGAACAGCAGGAACTGATTGCGCAGCAGGTCCGTCGCCACCGTGGCCCGGCGCGACGTGAGGACCCACGGCTCGATCTCCCCGCGCTCGACGGCCCGTTCCAGGATGACGTGGACCGTCGAGGGACGGACGGCGTGGACCCGCTCCCGGATCAGCTCGGCCAGTTCGGGATCGCGGGACATCTCCCCGAGGAGCCCGCGCATGATGTCACCGAGCGGGCTGGCCATGATGGCCGCCATGTGCCGCAGCAGGGCCAGCGCGTCGCCGCGCAGCCGACCGGTGTCGGGCAGTTCGGCGCCGGACAAGTCACCCAACTTGCAGGCGTCCAGCACCAGTTGGGCCCGGCTCGGCCAGCGGCGGTAGACGGCGGCCTTGCCGGTACGGGCCCGGCCGGCCACCCGCTCCATGGTCAGCGCGGAGTAGCCCACCTCGGTGAGCTCATCCAGGGTGGCCCGCAGAATGGCGCTTTCCAGCTCCTCGCCACGGCGCCTCGGGCCTTTGCGGTGGTCAAGGGGCGGTTCGGTGGCCGGGCCGGTGCTGCTGGGCACCCATGCCTCCCGGGTGTGTCCGATAGGGGCCGTTGCGTTCTCCAAGGACGCAGCCTAGCCTCCCGATTAGAGAACAGTCCGTTCTTTATGTCTGAGGTTTCGAGGGATTCGATGACCAACACGACCGACGCCACAACCAGCTCCACCGGCACCACGACCACCCCCACCGGCACCACGACCACCCCCACCGACGCTCTCGGCGCCACCGATACGGCTGGGGCGACCAGTACGCCCCCCGCGGCATCCGCAACATCCACGGCATCCGCGACCCCCGCGGCCGACACGGACGGCACGGCCGCAACGTTGCAGACGGGCGAGGCTCCCGCCTTTCCGGACGATCGGACCTGCCCCTACCAACTGCCGGACTCTTACGGGCAGTTGCGCGACATCCCCGACTCGCTGAGCCCCGTCACCCTCTTCGACGGGCGACGGGCTTGGGTGGTGACCAAGCACGAGGCCGCGCGCAAATTACTCGCCGACCCCAGGCTGTCCTCCGACCGCACCCATGACCACTTCCCGGCCACCGCACCCCGGTTCAAGGCCTTCCGCGGTGGACGTCCCGCGTTCATCGGCATGGACCCGCCCGAGCACGGCACCCGTCGGCGCATGACGATCGGCGAGTTCACCGTGAAGCGCGTCAAGAGCATGCGCCCGGACATCGAGCGCATCGTGCACGGCTTCATCGACGATATGCTCGCCGGTGGCCCGCCCGCCGACCTCGTCGCCCAGTTCGCCCTGCCCGTTCCCTCCATGGTGATCTGCGAACTGCTCGGCGTGCCGTACGCCGACCACGCCTTCTTCCAGGATGCGAGCAGGCGGTTGGTGCAGTCGGCGGACGCCGGCACCGCGATCGCCGCGCGCGACGACCTCAACGACTACCTCGACGGCCTGATCACGAGGATGCGGACGGAGCCGGGGTCAGGCCTCCTGAACGGTCTGGTGACACGGCAGTTGGCCGCGGGAGAGATCGACCGGGAGGAACTGGTCTCGACGGCGCTGCTGTTGCTCGTCGCCGGCCATGAGACCACGGCCTCGATGACCTCGCTCAGCGTGATCACCCTCCTGGAACACCCCGACCAGCACGCGGCCCTGCGGGCCGACCCGGCCCTGGTGCCCAACGCCGTCGAGGAACTGTTGCGCTACCTCGCGATCGCCGACATCGCGGGCGGCCGCGTGGCCACGGCGGACATCGAGATCGACGGACATCTCATCCGCGCGGGCGAGGGCGTACTGGTCGTCAACTCCCTTGCCAATCGGGACGGTTCGGTCTTCGGGAACCCGGACGCCTTCGACGTGCACCGCACGGCGCGCCACCACCTGTCCTTCGGCTTCGGGGTGCACCAGTGCCTGGGTCAGAACCTGGCCCGCCTGGAACTCGAAGTCATCCTCACCGCCCTGTTCGACCGTATTCCGACCTTGCGTCTGGCCGTCCCCGTGGAGCGGCTCACCCTGCGTCCCGGCACGACGATCCAGGGCGTCAACGAACTTCCGGTCACGTGGTGACCGGTCAGAAGGGGGGACCCATGCGGGTGTCCGCCGACCGTGACGTCTGCGTCGGGGCCGGCTTGTGCGCGCTGACCGCGCCCGGTGTCTTCGACCAGGACGACGACGGCGTCGTCGACGTGCTCACGCCCGAGCCCGAGCCGTCCCAGCGGCCGGCCGCCCGCCAGGCCGGCGGCCTCTGCCCGTCCGGCGCCGTACGGATCGCGGAGTAACCCCCGGACCGAGACAGGTCATCAACCAGCCGTGCCCCATGGCTCGTTGACCCCTATCGCGCCTCTTGCTCCGGCGTGGACCACAGGTGGTCGAGCGTGCCCACCACCAGGCGGCAGACGGTGTCCGGGTCCGCGCTGGCCAGCGGCTCGCGCGCCACGACGGTGCGCATGAGCCCGATGCCGAGCAGCCAGGCCATGGCCAGGTCAGCGCGGAGCGCGCCGTCCTTGGCCCCGGAGAGCGCGGCCAGGGCGCTCTGATACCGCTCGCCCAGCTCGCGCAGGGTCCCGGTCGCCTCGTCGCCGCGTCCTATGGAGCGCAGGTAGACCTCCAGGGTCCGGTCCGTGCCCTCCGCGCTGCTGGTCAGCATCGAGCGGAGCGCGGTCTCGAAGAGCTCCTCGGGCGGTGTGGCCCGAAAGCGCTCCAGGCCACCCTGCGCCACGACCTCCGTCAGCAGGCCCTGCTTGGACCCGAAGTACCGGAACAGCAACGCCTGGTTGACCCCCGCCCGCTCGGCGATCTCGCGGACCGTCGTCCCTTCGTAGCCGCGTTCCGCGAACAGGTCCCGCGCCGCTTCGAGCAGCCGCCGACGGGTGGCTCCGGCATCGCGGCGGCGCTCGCCGGCGGACGATTCGGAGTCTTCTGGCATGGGTCGGTCCTCTCAGACGGCCCGTCAGGATAACGGCCACAATGCGCCGTTGACCGCTCCGGGGGGCGTCCCTACCGTTGTAAGCAGCTGCTTACATCCGGGAGGCCGCAGTGACGACAGCCGATACCGACACCAGCACCACCCCCCTCAGCTATCCCTTCAACACCTCCGACGGACTCCGGCTCGCCGACGCGTACGAGCGCGTACGCGAACTGCCGGGCCTGTTACGCGTCCAACTCCCCTACGGTGAGCCGGCCTGGCTGGTCACCCGCTATGCGGACGCCCGGTTCGTCCTCGGTGACCAGCGCTTCAGCCGGGCGGCGGGCGCCCAGCACGACGAGCCGCGGCAGTCCGAGGGGCGCGCCGACAGCGGGATCCTCGGCATGGATCCGCCGGACCACACCCGGCTGCGCTCCCTGGTGGCGCGGGCGTTCACCGTCCGTCAGGTGGAGAAGCTGCGCCCGCAGGTCCGCGAGCTCACCGCGAGCCTGCTCGACGCCATGGAGGCGGCGGGCCCGCCCGCCGACCTGGTGGACGCCTATGCGCTGCCCCTGCCGGTCGCGGTGATCTGCCGACTGCTCGGGGTGCCCGCCGAGGACCGGCCGCGCTTCCGTGTGTGGAGCGACGCCGCGCTGTCCACGAGCTCGCTGACGGCCGCCGAGTTCGAGGCCAACCGCGAGGAACTGCGCGCCTACATGGGCGAGTTGATCGCCCTGCACCGTCAGGATCCGCAGGACGACCTGATGACCGCGCTCATCGAGGCCCGTGACGGCGGCGACCGCCTCACCGAGCTCGAACTCGTCGACCTGTGCGTGGCGGTCCTGGTGGCCGGGCACGAGACCACCGCATCGCAGATCCCCAACTTCACCCTCACCCTCCTCGACCACCCCGATCAGCTCGCCCGGCTCCGGGCACACCCGGAACTCGTCGCGAGCGCGGTGGAGGAACTGCTGCGCTTCGTGCCGCTGGGCAGTGGGGCGGGCCAGGCGCGGTACGCCACCGAGGACGTCGAGGTGGGCGGCACCCTGGTCACGGCCGGTACCCCGGTCCTGGTCGCGACCGGCGCCGCCAACCGCGACGCGCTGCGCTTCACCGCCCCCGGCGTGCTCGACATCGCCCGTGAAGGCAACCAGCACCTCGGTTTCGGCCATGGCGTCCACCACTGTCTGGGCGCCCCGCTGGCCCGGCTGGAACTCCAGGAGGCGCTGAACGCGCTCATCGCCCGCTTCCCCGGCCTGAGGCCGGCCGGAGACATCACCTGGAAGTCCGAGATGCTGGTCCGTGGCCCGCGCGTCATGCCGGTCGCGTGGTGAGCGCCATGACCTGGACCGTACGGGTGGACCCGAGTCTGTGTCTGGCCTCGGGCATGTGTGCCGGGGCCGCCCCCGAGGTGTTCGCGCTCGACACCGAGCACGCCCGGGTGCTCGTGGACACGCTCGGACCGGACGAGCGCCTCCTGGACATCGCGGACGCCTGCCCCGCCCAGGCGATCACCGTGCATGACGCGAACGGTGTCATCGGCCCCCGCCGCGACTGAGGCACCCGGCACCCGACTCCTGGCGTCACCCTGCGAGCGCCGGGGCAGGGGGACGGGCGCTACTCGAAGCGCGAGGTGTCGCCCGCCCCCCGGCGTACGATCTCCAGCTCGCCGCCCGAGAAGTCGATGACGGTGGTCGGTTCGGTGCCGCAATCCCCGGAGTCCAGTACGGCGTCCACCACGTGGTCGAGGCGCTCCTTGATCTCCCAGCCCTGGGTCATCGGCTCGGCCTCGTCGGGCAGCAGCAGAGTGCTGGAGAGCAGCGGTTCCCCGAGCTCGGCGAGCAGGGCCTGCACCACGGCGTGATCCGGGATGCGCACGCCGACCGTCTTCTTCTTCGGGTGCAGCAGCTGCCTGGGCACCTCACGGGTGGCGGGCAGAATGAAGGTGTAACTGCCGGGCGTGGCCGCCTTGATGGCGCGGAACACATCGTTGTCGATCTGTACGAACTGGCCCAGTTGCGCGAAGTTCTCGCACACCAGGGTGAAGTGGTGGCGGTCGTCGAGTTCGCGGATCGACCGGATCCGGTTGATGCCGTCACGGCTGCCGAGCTGGCACCCGAGCGCGTAGCAGGAGTCGGTCGGATATGCCACGAGCGCCCCGGAGCGGATGCTGTCGGCCACGCTGCTGATGGTGCGCCGCTGAGGGTTCTCGGGGTGCACGTCGAAGTACTTAGCCATCCGCCGAGTCTAAGGTCCGTGCCTGCGGTAGGTCGGTTCCGGCCGTTGCGGGGAGTCCGCGCGAGCCCGGACCACGGGCCGGCGAGCGTCCGGTGGGCGCTGCGCCGGCCCGTGGTCGGGCTTTCAGGACGGGGCCCCCGACCCGTCGGCGCGCAGCCCCAGCACGAGATCGCGGGGCAGCCCGTGGGTGTCGTGGAGGTAGCCGAGGTCGCCTTCGTCCAGCTGCCCCTGGAAGCGCGGCTGGGACAGCACGCGGCGCCCCCGTTCCAGGAGCCGGCCGAAGCGCCGTTCCTCGTCGAGGAGTACGTCACGGATCCCGGCCCCCTGCCCGCGCTGGCCGAAGTGGTCCCGGGTGTGCTCGATCAGTTCCTCGGGCAGATCGCCGAGCGTGCGGGACGGGTCGGTCCGCCACAGAGCGGTGAGCACCCGCCGCACGAGGCGCCGCAGGACGTATCCGCGCCCCGTGTTGGAAGGCAGCACCCCGTCGCCGATCACGACGACGGCGGAGCGCAGATGGTCGCAGACCAGGCGCAGGGACTGCTCGTCAAGGCGCCACAGCGACGGCACGCCGCGCATCCACGGTTCGAACAGATCGGTCTCGAAGACCGATCGCTTGCCCTGGAGGACGGCGGCGAGCCGTTCCATGCCGAGGCCGGTGTCGATGTTGGGCCGGGGCAGCGGGGTGAGGGTGCCGTCGTCGCCACGCCGGTAGCGCATCATCACGTGGTTCCACACCTCCACCCAGCGCTCGTCGCGTCGGCGTGGAGTGCGGCGGTGTGTCACCGGTCCAGACGAAGATCTCCGAATCCGGGCCGCAGGGGCCGGTGGGGCCGTTGGACCACCAGTTCTCCTCGGTGGTCGGCTCGACCGGCACCCCGAGGTGCTGCCAGGTCCGCAGGGACTCTGTGTCCGGGCCCGAGTGTTCGTCGCCGCCGAAGACCGTGGCGTACAGCACTCCGGGATCGACACCGAAGCCCTCGACCAGCAGGTCGTATCCCCAGCGCAGACTGTGCGAGCTGCCGTAGTCGCCGAGCGACCAGGTGCCGAGCATCTCGAAGACCGTCAGATGGCTGTCGTCACCGACCTCGTCCAGGTCGGTGGTGCGCAGACAGCGCTGGACGTTCACCAGGCGCCGGCCGAGTGGATGCGGGCGTCCTTCCAGATACGGGGTGAGGGGATGCATGCCCGAGGTGGTGAACAGGACGGGGTCGCCGGGCGGCGACAGCAGCGACGAGCCGGTGATGCGCCGGTGCTCGCGCTCCTCGAAGTACTCGACGAAGGTGCGGACGACGTATTCGCTCTTCATGACTGCGGATCCTTTGACTGCGGGGCAGCCGGAAAGGGACCGCGAGCACGGAACGCGAAGCGGGATCCGGTACAGGGGGCCCGAGGAGCAGCCCGGTACAGGAATCCGACGGTCCAACCGGCGGGCCGTTTCCGGTCGCCGGGGGAGAGGTGAATGAGGTCAGGCGGCGGCAACCGGCGAGCTGGTCGCTCGCGCGGTCATGACGCTGCAGCTGATGGTGACCTTCATGGCGTCCACGGTAGTGGGTCGACGGCCGGCCCCGCATTCGCTTTTTCGCGGGGTGAGCCGCGAGCCGCGTCGGCGCGAGGTGAGCCCGGCGAGCGGGGCGAGGGCATCGCCTGGTGGGGGGAGTACCAGGGAACCCGCCGTCCCACTCGCCGGGCGCCTTCCCGGTGGCGGCGTGGGCGGCCCGGAGCTCCCGCGACGGCCGCCCTGCCAGTGATGCTGCGCACCGGGAGCGGTGGGTGGTGGTGTGGTCGGCCGAGGGGACGGAGGGGCTCCCGCTTCGAGGAGCCCGGCCCGTCGCTTCTGCCCTCACCATGACAGCGGGCCGAGGGCTGTGTCCAGGTGGAAACTGGACGGCCGCGGGTGGCGATCCCGGCCGTTGCGAAGCGTCAACTGGCTTTGTGTACAAGGAGGTTGGGCTCCCTTGTACATAGGGAGGTGGGGCTTCTGCGGCGCCCGCACGCACGCCTGCCGTCCGCACGCACGCCGCCCACCCGCCCGTCGTCCGCCCGCACGCCCGCCGCGCGGCCGGACGGCGCCGGCGCCTACTTGCCCGGGTGGGCCAGGAGGAGCTCGGTGTTGTGGTCGGCGGAGGAGCCCAGCCGGGCGGCGGGGGTGGCGTAGGGGTCGTTGTAGGACAGCTCGCGGTAGAGGGCGGCCAGGCCCCGGTCGGAGGTGTCCGCGACGTCCGTCCGGTAGGGCGCCGCGGACTCGATGAGGGTGGTGAACAGGGACAGGGTGCCGTCCCCGTTGTCGGCCAGCTCGATGATGCGCGCGTGCTGCGGATAGTCGATGTGGGACGCCGTGTTGATCTCCCAGAAGGCGCGCTCGGGGACCGCGTGGCCGTGCGGGGTGATCCGGTTCTCGTGGGTGTGGCCGTTGACCCAGGCCACCACGTTCGGGTAACGCTGGAGCAGTGAGATCAGCTCGTTCCCGTCGTGCCGGCCCTCGAAGGGGTGGTACGGGTCGGGCAGCAGATTGCCCATCGTGGTGCTCGTGTGGTGGCTGAACAGAACGATCAGGGAGTCCGTCGAGCCCCCGCGCACCACATGCCCGTCGCTGTCGTACCACCGGCTGCTGTGCGACTTGAGCACGGATTCGAGCCACCTGAGCTGCGCGGTGCCGAGCGAACCGTCCGCGAATCCGGCCCTGTTGGTGGTGTCCAGGCTGATCCCGAGCACACCGCCCGCGAGCGGGAACGTGTAGTACAGGTGCCCGCTGCTCGCCGCGTCCGAGGTGAAGCCGTGACCGACCGGCCCGGCACCGGCGTACGCCGGGTTGAGATGCGCCTTGGCGAACTCGGCGGGCGTGAACGGCCGACGGCGCTCGTCCGGCGTGACCTTGCGGATGGCGCCGCCGTTGCCGAGCAACTGCGCGAGCAGGACGGCCGCTTGGGCCGGGTTGTGGCGCAGGGCGTAGGCGAGCTTCGCCGCCGTGGCGTCGTCACAGCCCTCGATCTTGCGGTCGCCGGTGTACAGGTCGCCCAGCAGGCCGAGGTCGGGCAGGCTGCCCTCGATGCTGTCGTCGTGGTTGCCGACGGTCGTGTACCAGGGCACGCTGAGCCCCGGCGCGTCGAAGGGGCGTACCGCCCCCGCCAGGAAGCCCGGTATCTGCGGCAGGCCCTTGGCCTTGTAGGTGTCCTGGAAGGACAGCTCCGGGTTCCAGTAGTCCGCGCTTCCGGAGTTCTGCACACCCTCGTAGCGCGCGGTGTCACCACTGCTGGGGGTGATGCGGCCGCCGCTCATGACGGTCAAGTACCAGTCCAGCTCGATGAGTTCATGGTTGTCGGTGTTGTCACCGGTGGCCATCACCATGCCGAACGGCAGCCCCGTGTACGGACCCTGGCGCACCGAGTTGACCCGCTCGACCAGCGACGAGGCACCGCGCACGGTGAGGGTCTCCTGTGGGCGGTGCGCGCTGTCGTTGTACTGGGCCAGATACTCGAAGCGGACCGGCGACTCGGTGTCCGCCAGGTGCAGATCGGTGAACTGGACGAAAGAGGCGAGCCCGGTCCGGCGGTCGTCCCGGCTCGTGCTCCCGGCGGCCAGCTCGCCGCGCACCACGAGCGGCCAGCCCGGGCCTGCCACCAGGCGCTTGTACGCTCCGGTGCCGACCGGGGTCGCGGCCTGTTCGAGGGTGGTCCCCCCGATCCGTACGGCCCGGGCGGCGGTGGCGGCCAGCGCACGGTCCTGCGCCGTCGCCGACCACAGGGCGGCGCCTGCCGCCGCGGCGGACATTCTGGAAACGAACTGACGGCGGCTCATCCCGCGCATGGGTATCCCCCTGGTGACACTGGCAGTTGGTGGCGCGGCGGCCCTCGGGCACGGTCGCGCGGCCACACACTACTGGCGGGTAGTCGTATGTACAGGGGGCGGGGGGAAACTTGGGGGAAACAAGTGCGGACCGGCGCGCCATGGGTCGGTACCCCAGGGTCCGACGCCCAATGTGTCGACGCGCCATGTGTCTCCGCCCTACGTGACTCCGCCCCCGGGCGCATTCGCCGGGCCTTGGAGGCGGGCCGCGACCGTGGAGTGGCCGACGAGTCCGGGCAGTTGCGCGGCCCGCCGGACGCAGCGGTCGAGCCGGTCGAGCACCAGCTCGGCGACGAACTCGTAGAGCCCTTCGAAGCGCGTGTGCAGCAGGGACCGCGACCCGGCCGATGAACAGGTCGGAGTAACGGGTCGGGGCATCAACGGCCGCCGTACGAACGGCCGTTGACGACCCTCGACGTGTCAGCTCACTTGCAGTACGCCACGGGCGCCAGGTTCTGCACATAGCGGGCGCTGACCCAGCCGGGCCTGTCCGCTCCGAGCTTGTACCAGAGCTTGTTGCCGTCCACGGGCTGGCCGACCTTCTTGCACTTCAGTGCGACCACCGTGCCCTGAGGCAGCAGATTGAGTCGCTGGGCGGCGGTGGTCGCCTCCTGGTGGACCCACAGGCCGCCCTTGGCGACGACCTTGCTCCGGGGCTCCGCCGTCGGGGCGGCGGGAGCCGCCTGCTGGGCCGGGCCCGCGACGGGCGTCGGGTCCGCCGCCGAGGCTCCGCCCGCCGTGAGCAGAATCCCCGATCCGGCGAGTGCCGCGATCGCGCACGCCGTGACCATCCTGCGCATGCCAGATACGTACATGCTGTTCCCCTTCGTTCCCTTTGGGATGTGCGCCTTGTAGGAGCGACGCCGGCGGCGATCCGTTCCGCACGAATGGAGTAACTTCCGGACAAGTCAGGGCAGTTGATGTTCCCATCGGATGAGTGGTCGGCCGCCCGGGGCCCACGGGATCGATGGGCGAGGCAGTGCGTACGGGTGCATGCGGGGCGGATGGGCGGGGCAGGATGTTGCGGCCATGTCACGTCCGTTCCTCCGGAAGGAAGCCCCTCAAGTGCTCCGTAGACAAGGCGCGTTGCTCGCCGCCGTCGTCCTGCTCCCGCTCGTCACGGCGACCCAGGCGGGCGCGGCGGCCCCGGCCCCGAGGGCAGGCGCGGCGACCACGGCGGACCCGGCCGCCGCCGCGACCACGGCGCAGTCGGCCGCCTGCGCCTACACCCCGGCCGTTCCCGCCGACAACTACAAGGGGATACCGGACTTCGACCCGGTCAAGGCTGCCCGGCCCTTCAGCGCCACGCTGCGCACCAGCCAGGGCGCCATCACCTTCAAGGCGCTGACCGACAAGGCCCCGTGCACCACCAACTCCTTCCGGTTCCTCGCCGAGAAGCGCTACTTCGACGGATCGCACTGCCACCGGCTCACCACCAGCCGGCTGTACGTCCTCCAGTGCGGCGACCCGACCGGCACGGGCAGCGGCGGCCCCGGGTACTCCTTCCCGGACGAGAACCTCACCGGCGCGACCTATCCGGCGGGCACGGTGGCGATGGCCAACGCCGGCCCGAACACCAACGGCAGCCAGTTCTTCTTCGTCTGGAAGGACACCAAGCTCTCGCCCGCCTACACACCCTTCGGCCGCGTGACCTCCGGACTCGACGTCCTGCAGAAGATCGCGGCGGGCGGCGAGGACGACCAGAACGGCCCGGGCGACGGGTACCCGACGCTCCCGGTGAACATCAAGCACGTCCAGATCAAGAAGGGGTGACGCCGGGGGCCGGGTGCCCGGTGGCCCGTTCCCGCCGAGGGCCCGGCCCCTTCGGCGTCAGGAGTAGAAGTCGCGCTCCCAGCGGTGCTCGGCCAGCACGGCGAGCCGGCCGTCGCTCAAGGCGCGGCCGTCGCTGAGGGCCGTGTTGCGCTCCACATTGCCGATGCTGCGCATCCCGGGGATGACGGTGGACACCGCCGGGGAACTCAGCACGAAACGCAGCGCGGTCTCCGCGATCTCGTCCGGGGCGATACCCAGGTCGGCGACGATCGCGGCGACCCGCCGCTCCACCTGGGCCGGGCGGTCGCCCCGGAAGTAGCGGTTGCGCCAGTCGCCCTCGGGGAACGTCGTGTCGGCGGTGATCCGGCCGGTGAGACCGCCCTCGTCGAGGGCCACCCGCACGATGACACCGACGCCGTGTTCCTCGCAGGCGGGGAACAGTTCGTCGGCCGGCGACTGGTCGAAGACGTTGTAGATGACCTGGACGCTGTCCACGACCCCGCTGCGCACGAGGGCTAGCGCGGTGTCGGGACGGTGATCGTTGACGGAGACGCCGAACAGGCCGATCGTGCCCTTCTGTTTGAGGTCGGCGACGGTCTCCAGCCAGTCGCCGCGGCCCATCCACTCGTCGTTCCAGACGTGGAACTGCAAGACGTCGAAGTGGTCGAGGCCGCTCGCACGCAGACTGGTCTCCAGGCTTTCGCGGATGTGCGCGCCGGGAAAGGCCTGGGCGGGGTCGATGCCGTCGTGCGCCGGCCAGATGCCGTTCTTCGGGGGCACCTTGGTGGCCACGCGGACCGGATCCCCGGAGGCGGCGGACCGCTCGCGCACCACCCGGCCCACGATCCGCTCGCTCTCGCCGTAGCCGCGTGCGGTGTCGATGAAGTTCACGCCCAGGTCGATGGCCCGGTGCAGGGCGCGTACGGACTCGTCCTCGGTGGCGCCGACCCAGCTGGACGCGCCGATGCCCCACGCGCCGTAGCCGATCTCGGACACCGAAAGCCCGCTGCGTCCCAGTTCGCGGTAGCGCAACTTCGTCCTCC
This sequence comes from Streptomyces sp. ASQP_92, assembly GCF_025399895.1. GTDB lineage: Bacteria > Actinomycetota > Actinomycetes > Streptomycetales > Streptomycetaceae > Streptomyces. The sequence continues at coordinate 434,440 of NZ_JAODUA010000002.1, forward strand.
CCATCGTCGTCCTCGGCCCGGCCGGGCGCAGGCCCGGCCGGAAATCACGTTGACGATAGGCGACTTGGGCCCGTGGGGCAGGTGAGTTTTCGTCCGGGGCGGCCCGCTCAGTTCGCGTCGAGGCGGGCGCTCAGCCATTCAAGGGAGGGCGGAATCTCCCGGAGCCAGGTGTTGAAGTTGTGGCCGCCGGACGCCAGCGTGATGGAGGAGACCCGGGCGGGCTTCTTGACCTTCGCGATGAACTTCTGGGTCTCCTTGAGGTTGCTCTCGCCCTGCCTCGACGTGGTGACCAGGAACGACGAATCTCCCTGGGGCAGATGGTCCAGGCTCCACAGCAGATCGGAGCGCTTCTCCTCGCGCTTGTTCCCGTGGAAGAGATCACCGGACTGGAGGTCGACCTCGGCCTTGTAGTCGGCGGAGAGGCCGACCCCGGCCGCGTACGCCTCCGGGTGGTGCAGGGCGATCTTCAGCGCGCAGTAGCCGCCCGTCGAGTCGCCGATGAAGCCCCAGTTGCGTGGCTTCGTGCCGACGCGGTACGTCCCCGAGATCGCCTTGCGCAGATCGTCCGCGAAGAACGTCTCCGTCTGGGGGCCGCCCGGGATGTCGATGCACTGCGTGTTGCGCGGCGGGGCGATGGTGGGCCGCATCATGACCAGGATCATCGGCTGCGTCTTGTGCTGCTTGGACAGCGTCCACGCGGTCTTCGGGTAGTGCAGCCCCTTGATGAGGTTCTCGGCGGTGCCGGGGAAGCCGGTCAGCACCACGGTCACGGGGAAGGACTTCGTCTCGTACCCCTTCTGGAAGTACTCCGGCGGCAGATAGACATAGGCCGGGGTGACTATCCGGGACCGCTCGCCCTGCACCGACACCTTCTGGACCTCGCCGCCGATGCTCGGCTTGCCGGCGCCCGGCACATCGACCTTCTGCCTGCCCGCGACCTTCACCCCGGGGCTCGCGGTCGACTCCGCGCCCAGCACCCCCACGCCGTCCTGCCGGCCGAACAGATCGGCCCACGAACCGTAGAACAGGAACGACTTGTTGGCCGCGAGGCCCACGGTCGAGAACAGCAGCACCTGGACCGCGCACAGCACGACCACCCGTCCGAGGGCCGGCCGCCACCCCCGGCCCGACAGCCGCGGCCACTGCCAGACGACGAGGAGAATCCCCAGCAGCGTGCACGACGCGGCCACAGTCACAGTGGTGGTACTCGTCAGGCCCATGGGTCCAGAACACTCTCTGCGAACGGCTCTGCCGGACGCGGCACCGATGGCCGTCGACCAGCCGCACCGCCTCCGGGGTGCGCACGGAGCTAGACCGCGATCCGGCGCGATCCGTTCCCTCGCGGGCCCGGACTTTCCGCGGACGTCCTCAGGACGCCGGGCGGCCCGCGCCGCGCGCCGCCTCCTCGGCCTTCCACCGCCGGGCCGCGCTCTCGCGCTCGTCGGCCGTCGACAGCCAGAAGTAGAGCGGGGGCAGGGCGAGTTCGATGCCCATCAGGACGATCTGGAACCCGTCCGGACGGCCGAGCGAGGCCCACGACAGAAGCCGGGACGCACCCCCGAGGAAGAAGATCCCGGCCAGTACCCGCACCATCCTGGAGGGAATCGGCGACTGCCTCGCCACCCAGATCCAGGCCAGACCGTACCCGAGGAAGATCGCGCCGAAGAACCGCATCAGGCTGTCAACGGTCGGCCCCGGTGAGCCCGCGCCGGGTACCGAACCCATGCCGACAACGAGATGCACGGCGCCGATCGCCATATCGGCGATGCCCATCGCCCAGGAAAGCCACATGAGGAGCCGGGCCATGGTGGGGTCCCCCTTCGCCTTAGTAGACATGCGTCTACTAAGGCGACCATAGGGCCGCCAGTAGACACGCGTCAAGTAACGTGTCGCCCATGACCGCACGCCGCAGGCTGAGCCCCGACGAGCGCCGCAAGGAGCTGCTCGACACCGGAGCCCGCCTGTTCGCGGGGAAGCCGTACCACGACGTGCTGATGGAGGACGTGGCCGAACAGGCCGGTGTCTCCCGGGCGTTGCTCTACCGCTACTTCCCGAGCAAGCACGCGCTGTTCGCCGCCATCTACCAGCAGGCCTCGGACCGGCTGCTCGACCGCACGCCGATCGACCCGGCGCACTCGCTGCTCGCGCAGCTCTCCGCCGGGCTCGACGTCCACTTCGACTACTTCGCCGCGAACCGGAACACCGTGCTGGCCGCCAACCGGGTGCTCGCGGGCGATCCGGTGATCCAGGCGATCATCACCGACGAACTGGCCGAGCTGAGCCGCCGGGTCCTCGACGCGACCGGCCTCCAGGGCCCGGACCGGGACACGGTCCGCGCCGCCCTGAGCGCATGGCTGGTGTTCGTCCGCGCGCTGTGTGTGGACTGGCTGACGAACGACACGTTCTCGCGGAAGGAGCTGCACGCCATGTCCCTCGGCGCGCTGCGGGGAACCCTGGGCACCATCGCCGGCGCCGACCGTCTGCTCGGCACCGACGACTGACCGCCACCCCTCACCGGGGCCCGCGAGGTCAGCCGAGCGCGGGCGCGCCGCCGGGCCGCTCGAACTGCGTGCGGTACAACTCCTCGTAACGGCCCCCCAGTTGGAGGAGTTCGTCATGGGTGCCGCGCTCCACGATCCGGCCGTCCTCCACGACCAGGATGAGATCGGCGGAGCGCACCGTGGAGAGCCGGTGCGCGATCACCACGGCGGTACGGCCCTCCAGCGCCTCGCCGAGCGCCTCCTGGACCGCCGCCTCGGAGGTGTTGTCCAGATGGGCGGTGGCCTCGTCCAGGATGACGACGCGCTGGCGGGCGAGGAGCAGCCGGGCAATGGTCAGACGCTGGCGCTCGCCGCCCGAGAGCCGGTAGCCGCGCTCGCCGACCACCGTGTCGAGCCCGTCGGGCAGCGAGGCGACCAGAGCGTCCAGACGGGCGCGCCGCAGCGCGTCCCACAGGTGCTCCTCGTCCGCGTCCGGGCGGGCGAGCAGCAGATTGGCGCGGACCGACTCGTGGAAGAGGTGCCCGTCCTGGGTGACCATGCCGATGGTGTCCCGGATCGAGTCGGCGGTCAGGTCCCGCACATCGATGCCGCCCAGACGCACCGTGCCCTCGTCGGCGTCGTACAGCCGGGGCAGGAGCTGGGCCACCGTCGACTTGCCCGCGCCCGACGACCCGACGAGGGCCACCATCTGTCCCGGCTCGGCCCGGAAGGAGACGCCGTGCAGCACCTCGGTGCCGCCGCGGGTGTCGAGGCTGGAGACCTCTTCGAGGGAGGCCAGCGACACCTTGTCGGCGGACGGATAGCCGAACCGCACGTCGTGGAACTCCACCGAGACCGGACCTTCGGGCACCTCGCGCGCATCCGGCCTCTCCGCGATGAGCGGCTTCAGGTCGAGCACCTCGAAGACCCGCTCGAAGCTGACCAGCGCGCTCATCACCTCCACGCGTGCCCCGGCCAGTGAGGTGAGCGGCGCGTAGAGCCGGGTCAGCAGCAGCGCGAGCGAGACGACCGCCCCCGCTTCGAGGGTGCCGCGCAGCGCGTAGTAGCCGCCGAGCCCGTAGACCAGGGCGAGCGCCAGGGCGGAGACCAGGGTGAGGGCGGTGATGAACGCGGACTGCGCCATCGCCGTACGGACGCCGATGTCACGCACCCGGCCGGCCCGGGCGGCGAACTCGGCGGACTCGTCGGCGGGCCGCCCGAACAGCTTGATCAGGGTCGCCCCGGGTGCCGAGAACCGCTCGGTCATCCGGGTGCCCATCGCCGCGTTGTGCTCGGCGGCCTCCCGCTGGAGGCGCGCCATCCGGGTACCCATCCGGCGCGCGGGCAGCACGAACACCGGTAGCAGAACCAGGGCGAGCAGCGTGATCTGCCAGGAGATGCCGAGCATCACCGCGAGCGTGAGCAGCAGCGTGACGAGATTGCTGACCACACCCGACAGGGTGTTGCTGAACGCCCGCTGCGCGCCGATCACGTCGTTGTTGAGGCGGCTCACGAGCGCGCCGGTGCGGGTGCGGGTGAAGAACGCGACCGGCATCCGCTGCACATGGTCGAAGACGGCGGTGCGCAGATCGAGAATCAGCCCCTCGCCCAGCGTCGAGGACAGCCACCGGCTCACGATCCCGAGCGCCGCCTCGGCGACGGCGATCACGGCGATGAGCAGGGCGAGCCGGGTGACGGTCCCGCTCTCCTCGCGCGCGACGATGGCGTCCACCACCCGCCCGGCGAGCAGCGGTGTGGCCACCGCGAGCAGGGCGGTGGCCACGCTCAGGACCAGAAACAGGGCGATGCGGCGCCGGTGAGGGCGGGCGAACGCGGCGATCCGGCCCAGCGTGGCCCGGTTGAAGGGGCGCTTGTCCTGCTGGGCGTTCATGACGTTGTGGAGCTGTGTCCACGCGGTGGCTTCCATACTCATGCGAGGAACGTACGACCTCAACCTCGCTGGAGGTCAACGATCGGGTGGATCACGGCCGCCGAAGGGGTCAATGATCTCGCGGGCAACGTCGACGGCACGGCGGCCACAGACGCTGCCCTGTTGTCCGGGGCCCTACCCGCAAAGGCTCCCGTAGGTTCGGGTGCGAGGCGGTGCCCTACCGCCCCGGACCTGGGGAGAGACGATGGGTTGGGCAGCGCTGGACCGGCTTGTGGGGGAGCCCGAGCTGCTCTTCGAGGCGTGCCGGCAGGGGCGGCCACAGGTGTTCAGGCCCGCGGTGCTGCCCCAAGAGGTGCCCACGCTGCGCGAGTTGACCGAAGGGCTCAGCGGCGGCCTGATGCGGACGCCGTACGTCGAGATGGTGCGCGAGGGCGCGGTCGTGCCGGCCGCGGAGTTCAGCGCCGCCCGGGTCGTCGCGGGCGGACACGAGGAGGGCTTCGCCGACCCCGAGCAGATCACGCGCCTGCTCGCCGAGGGGGCGACCCTGCTGCTGCCCCGACTCGACCAGTGGAACGCCTCGGTGGGCGCCCTGACCGCACTCGTCTCCCAGGATCTGCGGCGCGTGACCGAGGCGTTCTGCTTCGCCACCATGGCGGGACGTCGCGGACTCGACGTGCACCGCGACGACGCCGACGTGCTGGTCGTGCAGCTCGCGGGCCGCAAGGAATGGACGGTGTACGACGCCCCGGCCGACGGCGACCGGCATCCGCGCCCGGTGCCGGGGCCGGGGGAGCCCGCGCTGGTCGCCGTCGTCGGCGCGGGCGACGTCCTGTACGTACCGCGCGGCGCTCCGCACACCGCGACCGGCAACGAGGGCCTCTCCGTCCACCTCGCCCTCACCATCCGCGAGGCCGGCACGAAACCGCTGCGTCAGACCCTGGCGGACCTCCTCCCGGAACCGGTCGCCGGTGAGCCTCCCCGGCCCATGACAGAGGCTCAACTCCTGGACACCACCCGTGAGTTGATCGAGGCGGCGCGCGAGCGGATGGCGGCGGTCACCCCCGGGGAACTCCTGGAGCGGGCACGCGGCCCGCTGCCCGCGACGACCGGAGCCGCGCCTGCCCCCCGGCCGGGCGTCGGCTGAACCGGGCCGCCGTGCTGTGCGCGATCGAGCCGGACGGCCGGTACCGGACGCGGCCGCCCCTGCCCTGCGCCCCGCCGGGCAGGAGCGCGCCACCGCCCTGGCCGACTACGGGTGCCTGCTCGCCGGACGGCCGACCGGATCCCCAACTCCGCGCCGCAGAAGCCGCGTTGCTGCTCAGCTAGCCGAGGAAGGCGGTGATGGTGGACGCGAACGCGTCCGGGTCGTCCAGCCAGGGGAAGTGTCCGGCGCCCGGCTGCACGGTCAGCTCGGCGTGCGGGAAGAGCCGGGCGAACTCGGCCAGCGTGCGAGGGGGCGCCGCCATGTCGACCTCCCCGCCGAGCAGGAGCACCGGCGCCTCGAACGCGGCGAGCGCCGCTCGGGTGGCATCCGGGTCGAAGGCGCCCTGCGCGCCGAAGACGGCCGCCGCCTCGTGGTTCTTCTGCTGGTCCGCCGCGGCCTGGTGCGCCCGTGCCCGATCGTCCCAACGACCGTAGAAGAACGGCGAGATGGCCCGCCAGGACTCCTCCGTCGCCCGGCCCGACGTGATCTCCTGAAGGGCTTCGAACGCCGTGGGGAACCAGGGCTCGTCCTTGCGGAGCAGCGCCGTCTCGCGACGCAGCTCCCCGTCGATGGTGAGCCCCACGGCGAAGACGCTGGGAGTGGCCAGGACCAGCCGGGCCACGGTCCCCGGATGCCGGGCAGCGTAGGACACCGCGAGGTTCGCGCCCGCGGAATGACCGAGCAGCTCCACCCGGTCGAGGCCGAGATGCTCGCGCAGGGCACTCACATCGTCGACGAGACGGTCACAGCGGTAGGAGGCGGGGTCCCGGGGCGCCGCGGACCGGCCGGTGCCCCGCAGATCCAGGATCACCAGTTGCCGGTCGGCGGCGAGGCCGCCGAGGTCCCCCAGGTATGCGGAGTCCTGCATCGGGCCGCCGGGCAGGCAGATCAGAGGGCGACCCTCGCCGGTGACGCGGTAGGCGAGCCGAGTCCCGTCGAACGCGGAGAAGATGGGCATGGGCCAGACCCTGACAGGGCGTCGCCGCCGGGTCAAACGCCTTTCTGACCTGCGAGGACGGCATGGCTGCGCCCCGGAGCCGGGGACCGGTTCCGGGGCGCAGCCGTATGACGGGCGCGGCAGCCTACTGCTTGTTGGCGCAGGCGTTGTTGGAGGCCGGGTTGAGCAGCCCGATGATGTCGATGGTGTCGCCGCACACGTTGAGCCCGAGGTCGATGGGGACCTGGATGACGTCACCCGAGAGAAGGCCCGGGGAGTTCTGGGCCACGCCGGTGGCCTCCGGCGGGTTGGGGTCGGCGGCGGCGGCGCCGGCCGTGCCTATGACGGCGGTGGCGGCCAGGACGGTTGCAGCGAGTGCGGTACGGATACGCACGTTTCCTCCTGTGTGTGAGGGTTTGTCTCCCTAGTAGCGTCTCCGGGCTCGGGCCCAAGGGGAAATCCCGTGACCCGATGGGGTGAACGGAGCCGAGCAGCCGTGCGCAGACATTCCGTCGTTGGCGCGTTTATTCGGCCGCGTCGCGCGTACTCGCAGAGGTACAGCCCACAGTGCGGGGCCGTTCACCGACGGAAAGGCAGGCCATGTCCAGTGGTGTCCTCATCATCCTGATAGCGGTCGTGGTGATCGTTGTCGTGGCAGTGGCTCTCGGTGTGCTCGTCGCGCGCCGTGGGCGGGGACTGCGCAGCCGTTTCGGACCCGAGTACGAGCGGACCGTCGCCCAGCACAATGGCGACGTCAAGGCCGCCGAGAAGGACCTGGACGAGCGGGTCCGACGGTACGGCGACCTGAAGGTCGAGGCCCCGACCGCGGAGGACCGCCGGCGGTACGCCGCCGAATGGGCGCGGATCCAGGAGGAGTTCGTGGATTCGCCGACCCGCGCGGTCGCCGACGCCGAGGCGCTGCTCGGCCGGCTCGCCCAGGAGCGCGGCTTCCCGGCCGGCTCGTCCGAGGAGCAGCTGGCCGCCCTCTCCGTGCACCACCCCCACCACCTCGACAGCTACCGGCGCATACGCGGTGTCGCACAGGGCGCCGACGGGCGCAGGTCCAGCACCGAGGAACTGCGCGAGACGCTCGTACAGGCCCATGAGTTCTTCGCGGTCCTTGCCGGGGAGCGCCGCGGCGACAAGGCCGGACGCCTCGGAGTACGCGGCGGCCGGCACGCGTCCCACACCGACACGCAGCACAGTGACATCGCCCGAGGGAGCCAGTCATGACCCAGCCCGAGCGTCCCCTTCACGATCAGCCCCTGACCGAGCAGCCCGCGAGCGGCCGCGCCGAGACCGAACGGCCCGCGAACGAGCGTGCCGCGGGGAACCGGCCCATAGCCGAGACCCTGGCGTCCGAGCAGCCCGCGCAGGGACGCGGCGAGGGGTCCGCGTCCGGGGGGTACGTCCCCGAGTCACCCGTGGCCGAACCCGTAACGGGGCGGCCGGTGTCCGAGCGAGGCCTGTCCGAGCGGCCTCTGTCCGAGCGGCCCGTGTCAGAGCGGCCCGCGCCCGAACGATCCGCGTCGGGACGAGCGGCTACCGAGTCGCCGCTGTCCGAGTCACCGCTTTCCGAGGGTGCCGGGCCTGAGTCGCGGGCCTCCGAGCGGCCCGTGACCGAGCGGTCGGCGTCCGAGTCGTCCGTGTCCGGGCGGCACCTGTCCGATCACGCCGCACCGGGCGCCGGATCCGAGCCGGGTGGTCCTGCCGGGGACGACGCCGTCCTGCCGCCCCAGGAGCGCGAGAAGCTGCAGCTCAGGCTTCAGCACGCGGTCGGCGGCTTCGTGGACGAGCCCCGGTCGGCCGTCGAGGAAGCGGCCGCGACGGTCGACTCCCTCACCGAGCGGGTCCTCGAAACCCTCGAACAGCGGCGCGGCACTCTGCGCGCGTCCTGGCAGGAGGCGTCCGGGGACGCGGCCACGGAGGACCTGCGCATGGCCCTGCGCGAGTATCGCAGGCTCGCGGAACGTCTGCTCAGCCTGTGAAGCCCCACACCCCCCGTGTCCCGGAGGGCGCCTTGACGGTGCCCCCGGGGCGCATCGCGCATCCGCACCTCAGAGCCTCAACCCGCTCGCACAGACAAGGAGTTGGACATGCCCAGGCGCTATGGCGGTAATCCCGCCGCGACCGGCATCCTCGTCATCGCCGATGTCATGGCCCTGATCCTGATCCTCTGGATCGCCTTCTTCCTGGTCAACGCCAACACGGCGAACGACATCGTCTCGTGGGTCCGTCACGCGGCGGACTGGCTGTCGGGCTGGTCGCGAGACATGTTCACCATCAAGTCCGACACCTGGCGCACGATCGTCAACTACGGCATGCCGGCCGTGGTCTATCTCCTGATCGGCCATGCGGTGGCCGGCCGGGTCAATCGGTCCTGACGCCTGAGCCCGGCGAGCCGGTTGAGTCGAGAGCGAGATAGCGGGCGTAGGCGTCCCGGCTGTCGGAGACGAAGGGCCGGCTCGCCATGGCCTCCCTCAGCCGGTCGCCGGTCAGCCAGCCGTGCCAGGCGATCTCCGACGCGTCCGGCGCGATCTCCGCCTCCTCCACGACCGCCTCGTGCACGGCGAACCAGTAAGGGCTGAGCTCGCCGTCGCAGAGGAACGTGAACAGGGGGCGGACCGGCGCGTCGACGCCCAGCTCCTCGCGCAGCTCCCGGCGAGCCGCCTCCTCGTAGGACTCGCCCACTCCCACGGCCCCGGCCACCAGCCAGCTGTACTGGCCGGGGAACCGCGAACCGGTCTCCGGGCGCCGGTGCACCAGATAGCGGCCCTTCGCATCGCGGCACAGCACCATGGCCATCCGGTACAGCCATCCCTGGCGTACCGCCTCGCCCCGTTCGACCACACCGAGGACGCGATCCTGATCGTCGACTCGTTCCACCAGTTCACCCATGGGGCGATCCTCCATGAACGCGCGTCGCACATGTGGGGCGCCCCCCAGTACACGCTCCCCGACACGGCGTCAGGTCCGCCTCACTCGTTCGGCAAGGCCCGCTGGCCCTCCCGGCGAAGGTGCCGAAGAGTGGATCGAGAGTGGGGGGACGACTTGGATGCCGTCGAACTGATGAGGAGCGCGATCATGCGCCGTTGTGCCACCGTCGCCGCGATCGCCCTGTGCGGCGCCCTCGCCACGGGGACTGCCGCCCCTGCCTTCGCCGTCGGCCACCCGCCCGTCGTGTCCGCCCCCGAGCCGGGACGCGAGCCGGTGGACGGACGGGTCGGGGACGACGACGTCGCGGGCGTCAAGACCGAAGTGGCGGCGATCCTGAAAGAGGTCAACCAGCTCGTCGCGGACGAGAAGAAGGCCGCGACCGCGGACGTCGCGGCCGTCAAGGCCGAGGTCGCGGCCCTCCTCCAGCAGATCCCCGGGATGGTCAAGGCGGACTCGCCGCAGCCGAAGCCGGCGACCAAGCCGTTCGTCGACCCGTCCTCGGTCGGCGCGCCCTCGGCTCCGAACGCGCCGCTCCCAACGGCAGGCTGACGCTTCGTTCGGACGGCGTCGAGGAGATACGGCCCGTCCGTCTTTCAGGCCTCTGGACGTCAACCTGCTTGGCCACAGGGCGAGTTCTGGCGTTCTGTCCCCTCCGCGGGCCGGGGAAGGCGGCTTTGTCGCGCACGGCGCGCGGTGGCGTACGGGGCGGCGCATCCGACTCGATGGGGTGGTTTTGCGTGCCCGGGAGCGCACGTTCCGCGTTGGTCACCACATGACCGTATTTCCTGGGTTGCGGTGCACGGCGACCGTCCCCGGCCCGACGTCTTCCCGAACAGGCGTGCCGTGTACCGGCGTTGAGATCGAAGAATCCGACGCATCCGGCCGGCCGCTTCGCCATGGCAGTGCCTCTCCGGGCCGCTCGCCCTACTCGACCGGTCGCCGCGGGGCGCCGCGGCAGACCGGCCGCGGGCGTTCCCGTCCGGCCCGACCAGCCCCTGCGGCCCGCCGCTCGCCCGTGTTCCCCGACAGCTTGTGAATGGAAAACTCCCGTGCGAATCACCGACATTCACGGCTGTGAGGTCCGTCCCGGACGGCTGGTCGAGTGGACCCTGGATCCCGCGATGGTCGAGGCCGCGACCAACCAGCCCGACGACTCCCGCCCCCCTGCCTATGTGCAGGAATCGCATATCCGCACCGCCCGGTCCGTGCGCGAGGACGGACTGTTCGTGCCGACGTGGCTGGGCGCCGCCTTCGACATCCCCGGCCCCGTCGACCTCGACGTCCTCGAAGGCGCCCTGCGGACCTGGACGCTCAGGCACGAGACGCTCCGCAGCGGGTTCCGCTGGGTCGACGACGACATGCGCCGCTTCACCGCCGCTCCGGACGCCGTGGCCCTGCGGCGCGAAGTGGTGGGCGACTTCCCCGACGCGGAGGAACTGAGTCACCACCTGCAGGACCGTTTCGATGTGGCGGCGGACGCGCTGGGCTGGCCGAACTTCCTGTACACCGCGGTCGTCAGGCCGGACTCCACCAGCGTGTACATGGCCTTCGACCACAGCAACGTCGACGCGTACTCGATCCAGCGCATCCCCTCCGAGATCCACGAGCTGTACTCGGCGCGGGCGGCGGGGCGCGGCGAGGAGGCGACGCCGGTCGGCAGCTATGTCGACTTCTGCGAGATCGAGCGGGCCAGCGCCGACCAGGTCGACGACACCCATGCGATCGTGGCGCGCTGGCGGGAGTTCATCGCCCGCTGCGACGGCAGACTGCCGGCCTTCCCCGTCGACCTCGGCCTCGAACCCGGAGGCAGGCTGCCCGAGCAGAAACTCCTGTACGAAACGCTCGTGGACGACGCGGACGCGGCCGCCTTCTCGGCGTACTGCCGGCCCTTCGGCGGCGGACAGGTGGGGATTCTGGCGGCCACCAGTCTCATCGTCCACGACATCGGGGGCGAACCGGTCTACCGCACGGTGGTGCCGCTCCACACCAGGGCGAAGTCCCGGTGGGCGGACTCGGTGGGCTGGTACGTCGGCGGGGCGCCGATCGAGATCCCGGTGGCACAGGCACTGGGCTTCGACGACGCGCTGACCATGGTCCACGGCGCGCTGCGGGCCAACAAGGCGCTCGCCCATCTCCCGATCGCCCGGGTGCTCCGTCTGCTCGGCTCGGACTTCCGGCCCACCTCCCCCGACCTCTACTCGATCGTGTCGTTCGTCGACGCGCGGGACATCCCCGGGGCCCGGCAGTGGGACGAACTCCACGCCTACGCCCTGCTCAGGGTGTCCTACGGGGACCAGGTGTGCGCATGGTTCACCCGGCTGCACGGCGGGCTGCAACTCGCCATCCGCTACCCGGACACGGCGATCGCGCACAAGAACATCCACCGCTATGTGGAGCAGCTCAGGGAACTCATCACCTCCGTCGCCCGCAGCGGCCCGACCCGGCCCGCGCCTCCGAGACCGCGCTCCGGGCGCCCGGTTCCCGCGCCGAGGACGAGCAGTGAGGTCTCCCGGCTGTCGCTCTGATACCTGGCGGGTCTGTCGCTCTGATACCGGGCGGCCCTGAGGGTGCATGCTGGCCCACATGTGGTCTCACCACATGTGGGCCACACCCAGAGGGCAAAGGGGTCGGGATGCGTCGCCCATCGGTCATCACCTGTGTCATGGTCCTTCTCCTCACCCTGCTGGCCGGCGCGTTCACCGTGCGCCCGGCCGACGCGTGGGAGCGGCCCGTACGCGCCGACGACGGAGCGCGGGTCGTCGCCGAGCAGCACGTCGGACCGCGCGAGCTGGATCTCACCATCGAGTCCCCGGCCCTGGGGACGACGGCCCGGGTACGCCTGCTCACCCCGGACGGCTGGTCACCGGGGCGCCACGCCTGGCCGGTGCTGTGGCTGCTGCACGGCTGCTGCGGCGACTACACCGAGTGGACGACCTACACCGATGTGGCCCAATTCCCGGCTCTGCGCCAGGTGTTGGTGGTGATGCCGGAGGCCGGGGCGACGGGCTGGTACAGCGACTGGTGGAACTACGGCAAGGGTGGCGCGCCCCGCTGGGAGGCGTTCCATCTCGGCGAGGTCCGGCAGATCCTCGAACGCGGCTACGGCGCCGGCGACCGCCGGGTGGCGGCGGGCCTCTCGATGGGGGGCTTCGGCGCCCTGTCGTACGCGGCACGCCACCCCGGGCTCTTCCGGGCCGTCGCGTCCCACAGCGGCACCGTGCATCCGCTGCTCCAGGTGCCCGGCGGCTTCGGCCCCGAATGGTTCCTGAACCTCGACCGACGGTGGGGCGCCGACCCGTATGCCATCTGGGGAGACCCGGTGGAGCAGCGCGCGGTGTGGGCCGCGCACGACCCCACCGTCCGGGCGGGCTCGCTGCGCGGGCTTCCCGTCTTCCTGTCCTGCGGGGACGGCCGGGCCGGACCCTACGATCCGCCCGGCACGACGGATCCCGACGAGGCCTACTTCGACCAGCAGAACCGGGCCCTCGCCGCCCGGCTCCGCGCCCTGGGCAGCCCGGCCGTCACCGACTTCTACGGGCCGGGACAGCACGAATGGCGCTACTGGCAAAGGGAGTTGCGCCGATCCCTGCCCATGCTGCTCGCCGCGCTCTACGCCTGAGTGGCACCCGGCGGCCCCCAGGTGCGGTCCTGACCCCGGCGCCCGGGCCGGCGACGGCGGACTACCAGAAGAACCAGCCCGGCGTCGCCACATAGTCCTGTGGGACATAGTCACAGGCGCCTGGGGTGAACGGTGTGGCAGCCGACAATTGTGCCGCCAGCGCTTCGCCATGGGCGTCGACCCCGTCCGCCGCCACCAGCAGAACGGCCACGACGACGAGCCACACCACGGGAAGGGCCGCACCGTGGGCGTCCCGCGCCTGCATCATGACCCCTCCGGTGAGCGCCGCCACCCCGGCCGCCATCACCAGGGCGAAAGCCGTGAGGGTCAGATGGTCAAGGGCCGACGATTCGTGGCACAGCAGATACCGGTGCCCGGAGGCGAACCTCGGCACCCGTTCCACGACTGCGGCCGCACACAGCAGCGCCCCGATCGCGACCACATGGCCGGCCTGCAACGTCCGCGCGCCGACGGCCCGTTCAGTGCTGGTGTTCATGGTTCCCCCCTGCCCAGGGCCGAGCGCCCCGGCTCCCGTGCCTAATTGAAGAAGCCGCTCATGCCGTCCACGTCGGAGACATAGCTGTCGATCGCGGCGACCCTTCCCGCGCGGATGGTGAGCACGGTCGCCAGATGTTCGTCGAGGGTGCGGCCGTCGGCGTCCCGCGCGGTGTTGTGCAGCGACAGGGTGACGCCGTTCGCGCCGGTCAGGACGTGCAGCAGCTCGGTGTTCAGGCCCCGGGCGGCGATGGTCCGGAGCCGGTCGATGGCGGCGTCGACGCCGTGAATGGTGCCGGAGATGGTTCCGGTGCCGGGCATGCTCCAGGCGAGATCGGGGGCCAGGACCGTGCGCAGGGACTCCCAGTCCTGGGAGCCGAAGGCGCCGAGGAATCGTTCGGCCACGGTCACATCGGCTCGGTTGCTCGCCATGGTGTCGCACACTCCTGTCTCGGGGGCCGGCCGGCCCCTGGTGATCGCCGGCGGTCGCGGAGGTCCGCGGTCGCGGTTCGCCCCGACGATAGAGGGTCCGTCCGGCGCCTCCTCGCGCGGAGCGCCTCCGAGCGCCGCGGCGTACGCATTCTCCCGCCGAAGAGCCGCGTTGCTAGCAGGCCGCATACGGGCCCCGAAAGGTATGTCCGGGCAATCGGCCATGACCGTTCGGGCAGGCTTTCCGAAATAGCCACAATGAATGTTTCGATGAGCCACGGATGAACTCCGAAACTCACAGGGACGAACGAATGCGGAACCATTGACAACGCTTGTCGCGGCCAGCTTCACTTCCCCCCAACGGCCGGTGACACACATTCCACACACCCTCAAGGTGAGGGAATTGGTGGCCCCCGTCCGGCAGTTCATTCCGTATACCCGTGAGAGGAAGGGATTGACGATGGCGAAGATTATTGCCGCACTGCGTACCCGTGGATCGAAGAGCGAGCCGAGCCTGAAGCAGGCCGCCTGGTACTTCTGGTACTAAGCCGAAGGCCAATCCTGGGCCCGCACACAACGCAGGCCGACTGAATTCCGGTCAGCCGCGTGTGCGGGCCCTCCGCATTTCATTTCCGGAGCTCTTCCTATGCCATCCGCCATGACCCGTACCGGGCGCACCACGGTTTTCGCCCCACGCCTTCAGGCTCTGCTCGACGAACACCTCGGCAAGGATCTCGTCCGCCTCGAACCCGACACCATCGGCATCGCCGGCGCGGAACTCTCCGACCGCATCCTGAGCGCGCGCCGGGCGACGGAGACCGAACGCCCCACCTTCAAACCGCTGCACGGCCGGTCGATCTCCAAGGCGGAGGCCTCGTCGGTGATGCGCACGATCGGCAAGGACGTGCGCGCCGCACTGGAGCAGCCGGACCCGCTCCCCGAGACCACCGATCTGTCGGGACCCTGGCCGATCACAGGACACCGGTTCCTGAGCCGCCTCGTCCTGCGCGACGACCCGTACCGGCTGCGCATCCTCATGTCGCGGACGCTGGAGATCGACCCCCGGCTCACCTGGACCACCATCGTGGCCGGCGCGGCCCTGCCCCGGCGGCCCGTTCCGGGGCCCCGACTGACGCAGCTCGCCAACCTGTTCGCCCGGGCGGACACCTACCACGACCGGCGCTACGCCATGGGCATCTACCGCCGCGCGGCCGCCCCGGTCTGCTTCACCGTCTCCACCCTCGTCGCCAACGCCCTGTGGCTCGGCGCCCCGTTCGCCGACGACGCGAGCAACCGGAACATCCTCTACGAGGCGATGCGCCTGCTGCCTCCGTCGTGGAACCTCCTGCGCAACAGATCCCCCGAGTATCCGGCGATCGACGACCGCATCGGGCACGAGGACGACATCCTGATGCTGCCGCTGCTCACCCACCGCGACCCCGCCCTGTGGGACGCGCCGAATGAGTTCCGGCCCGAGCGCTGGGAAGGGCTCGACCCGGACAACACCCCCGGATACATGCCCTTCGGCCATGTATCGGAGCGCTGCTGGGGCCGCCACATGGTCATGCCCCTGGCCGAACTCCTCCTCGACCACATACGGCGCACCGGACTTGTGGTGGCTCCGGGCCAGCGGACCGCGGAGATACCCCTGGTGGGGCTCCTGGGTGTCAAGACCGTCCACCTAGGACACCGGAGCAAGGTCCGGCATGGCTGACATCGAGACCCCCGAGGCGTCGTTCTTCGACCACCCCCATGCCGCCTACCACCGCTGGCGCGAAGAGGGCGGGGCGCGCCAGGTGCGATATCCGGGGCCCGCGCCGCTCGAGGGATGGGTCGTCACCTCCCACGCGGAGGCGAAGCGCCTCCTCGCCGACCCGAGACTCTCCAAGGGCGGTGCGGTGGAGAGGTTCGGGCGGCACACCGGACTCACCGAGGGCCCCGGCAGCGCCCTGTTCGCCCATATGCTCAACTCCGACCCGCCCCACCACACCCGGCTGCGCAGACTCGTCCAGAAGGCGTTCACCGGCCGCCGTACCGCGGCCCTGCGTCCCATGATCGAAGCCCATGTGACCGCGCTCCTCGACGCATGGGAGGGGCGTGACGAGGCCGAGCTGATCAGCGAGTTCGCCCTGCCGCTGCCGATGGCCGTCGTGTTCGGCCTCTTCGGCGCCTCCGAGGCGGACCACGAGGTCCTGCGGGTGCGGGGCAACACCCTCGACGGCGGCCAGGTTGACGGCGAGGTGTCGGTGTTCACCGCCGAGTCCATGCTCACGTACCTGCGGGCGCTCCTGGACCTCAAACGCGAACGGCCCGACGACGGCCTGCTGTCCGCGCTGGTCGCGGCGCGCGAGGAGGGCGAGGAGGCGCTGAGCGAGGACGAGATCACCTCGATGGCGTTCCTCCTGGTGATCGCCGGCCATCAGACCACGGTCAACCTGATCGCCAACGGCGTCCACGCCCTGCTCACCCACCCCGACCAACGCGCCGCCCTTCAGGCCGACATGACGCTCATGCCGGGGGCCGTCGAAGAGATCCTGCGCTACGAATCCCCCTCGGCCCTGGCCTCGCTGCGGTACGCCGCCGAGCCGGTCGGGATCGGTGAAGTGACCGTAGAAGAGGGTGAGTTCGTGCAGATCTCGCTTCTCGGAGCCAACCGCGATCCCGGCGTGTTCACCGAACCCGACCGCTTCGACATCCGCCGCGCCGACGCCGCGCAGCACCTCGCGTTCGGCCACGGCATCCACCACTGCCTCGGAGCCCCACTCGCCCGGCTCCAGGCCGAGATCGCGTTCACCCATCTGTTGACCCGCCACCCCGGCCTGCGTCTGAGCGAGGACCACGAGGCGCGGTGGCAGGCCAACCCCCGCCACCGCGGACTGCTCTCGCTGCCGCTACGACTGACGTAGGGCGCGTGCGGGCCCGGCCCCGTGCGTTACTGCTTCGCGGCGCAGATCACGTCATAGGGCCGGCCGATGGCCATGGTCAGACGCATGGGCTCGGTCGTCCCCGACGGGCACTGCGAGGTCTCCTTCGTCAGGTCCAGCACCTTGTAGGCGCCCGAACCCGAGGAGGCGCAGGAGACCTCCTTGGCGGTGGAGGTGACACAGTCGCCCTTGACCAACTGGCCACCACCCGCGCCGGGGTCACCGGGGTGGGTGGCGGACAGGTTGCGCCCGCACACCGTCTTGGACGGGATGCCGCCGCCCTTGCTCTTGCTGCTGCCGTAACTGATGCTCACCTGGATGATGAGGTCCGTGCCGGCCGGGCACTGAATGGAGTCCGGCATGAAGCTCGCGGCCTGGATGTCGAGGGCCTTGAACGTCGCGCCCGATTCGCCGCAGTCGAACGCCTTGTAGCCGTTGGGCGCGTCATCGGGGTCGGGCCCTCCGCAGTCGCCCACCTTCCACTCGCCCTTCTTGTGGGAGGCGGCCGAGGACGCGGAGGACGACGAGGACTTCTTGCCGTCGTTCCCGAAGAGCTTGGACGCCCCGAAGCCGAGGCCCAGGACGACCACGAGAATCACCAGTGCGGGGAGGCATCCCCCTCTTCTGCGCGGCTGGCTGGGCACAGGCGTACTGCCCGGGTGGACCATGTGTGTTTCCCTCCTGGGAACGGCGGATGACGGGACCACAGGGGTGGACGCGGCATGCACACCTCATGGTTCCTCTTGACGCGAGCGCGCCCCCGCCCACCCCACACGCGTGCGCCCCGCTCTCGCCGCCTCAGCCTTCCGAGGCTTTGCCCCGGGGCCGGCACGTCATGGTGAGGGGGCCGGGGCCGAGGGTGCCGCGGACCCGTACGGTCATGGTGCTGCCGGGGTCGGGCACCAGGCGCCAGCGAGCGCAGACCGTGGCGAGCGCGAGCGTCATCTCGATGAGGGCGAACTGGTCGCCGATGCACTTGCGATTGCCGCCGCCGAAGGGGACATGAGCGCCCCGCGGGAGGGTCTCGGCAGGGCGGGCGGCCCAGCGGTCGGGGTCGAAGCGCTCGGGGTCGGGGAACAGCTCGGGACGGTGCTGGAGCAGGTACGCGCTGTACAACAGGGCCGTGCCCTTGGGGAGTTGGTGACCTGCCAGGGTGGTGTCGGTGGTCGTGACGCGGGTGAAGAACCAGCCCGCCGGATACAGGCGCAGGACCTCGTTGATGACACGGCGGGTGTGGGTCAGACCGTCGAGATCGGCCGTGGTGGCGGTGCGTCCGGCGAGGGTGCGGTCGACCTCGTCGTGCACCCGGGACTCGACGTCCGGATGCCGGCTGAGCAGCCACAGGGCGAACGCCAGGCTGTTGGCGGTGGTTTCGAATCCGGCGCCGATCATGACCATGAGCTGGTCGCGGATGTCCGTATCGGTCATCGGAGCGCCGGTGTCGTCATTGGTCGCGGCGAGCAGCATGGAGACCAGATCGTCGCCGCCCGGTGCCGCCCGGCGCGCGGCGATGATGCCGTCGATGGCGCGGTGCAGCCGGACGCAGGCGCGGCGATAGCGGCGGTTGGCGGGCGTGGGCAGCCGGTAGAGCGGGCCGAGCGGCAGCATCACCCGCTGGTAGATCCCGTCGATCACGGTGTGCAGGCTCTGCTGGACCTCGGCCACGGCCTCGTCCTGTGCCTCGGCGCCGAGCACACTGCGGGTGACGATGCGCAGCGTGAGGGTGGTCAGCGCGTCGGTCACGTCCACACGCAGACCGGGCTGCCAGCGCGAGGTCATCCGGTCGACCTCCTCGCCCATGACGACGGCGTACCGCTCGATCCGGTCGCTCTGGAAGGCGGGCTGCATCTGGCGGCGCTGCCACCGGTGCTCCCGCCAGCCCGCCATGGGCAGGCTGCTGCCGAAGAGCACACGGGCCTTGTCGAAGAAGGGGCCGCCCTTGTCGAAGGTGCGGGAGTCGGTGAGCATCCGGTGGGCCGCTTCCGGTTCGCACACCACATACGCGGGCCAGGGGCCCATGCCGATCCGTACGAGATCCCCGTGAGCGGGCAGGGACGACAGGAACTCCAGCGGGCGTGAGTGGAGTTGCCATGCGTGGCCCAGCAACGGCCAGGCACCGGGGGCTTTTCCCGTACGTGACGGAAGCTTCGTGCTCACAGGGGGGCACCTCCATGAGGAGTCCGGCGGCCGGGTGACCCTCGTAGTCCCCGGATCCCGGACATCCTTTCCCTCGGCCACGGTAGGGAATCCGGCGCGAAGCAGCGGAAAACGGCGTACGGTCACGTGTCCCGGCGCCCCACAGTGCACCCGTATGCCATGGGTCGGGACGCCATGTGCCGTACGCCCATGGGGAGTTGGAGAGGGGGCTCAGTGGTGTGGGGGTCCCGCACCCTGAAGGCGTTCCAGGTCCGAGGGGCGCACCTGGATGGCCAGTACGGCGATCAACGCGGCCACCACGGCGAAGATCGCGGCCACCACGAACGCGGCGGACACCCCCGAGGTCAGCACCTGATCGCTCCACGGCCGGGGCAGTTGGCCCGTGCGCCGGAACGCCAGGCGCTGCGCCGGGTCGGCGTGGCTCAGGAACTGGGAGACCTGGTGCTTCGCCTCATCGCGACCGGCGGTGCCGAACACCGTGATCAGAATGGACAGGCCGAGCGAACCGCCGACCTGCTGGGACACGTTGAGCATGCCGGACGCGGCGCCGGCCTCGTGGGCCGGGACACCGGAGACGGCCATCAGCGTCAGAGAGACGAAGTTGAGGCCCATGCCCATGCCGAAGACGAGGAGCGGCCCCAGGATGCTGCCGGGATAGGTCGAGTGGATGTCCGTCCGCGTGAGCCAGCACAATCCGCCGGCGGCGAGGAGCGAGCCCGTCACCATGAAGGGCTTGGGCCCGTATCTCGGCAGCAGCTGGGACGTCAGACCCGCGCCCACGGCGATGATCGCGCTGACCGGCAGGAAGGCGAGACCCGCCCGGAGCGCCGAGAAGCCGAGGACGTCCTGCACGAACAGGGTGAGGAAGAAGAACATGCCGAAGATCGCGGCCGAGAGGCTCAGCATCATGCCGTAGGTCCCCGCGCGGTTGCGGTCGGCGAACATGTGCAGCGGGGTGATCGGCTGTTGGGAGCGCCGTTCCACCAGGACGAAGACGAACAGGAGCACCACCGCGGCGGCGAACGACCCCAGCGTGAACGGGTCGCGCCAGCCTTCCTGGGCGGCCCGGATGAAGCCGTAGACCAGCGCCACCATGCCGAGGGTGGAGGTCGTGGCGCCCGCGATGTCGAAATGGCCCGAATGCCGCTCGGACTCCTTGATGTGCCGTGGGGTGGCCAGCAGGATCAGCACGGCGATCGGTACGTTCACGAAGAGCACCCAGCGCCAGTCGAGCCACTCGACGAGCACCCCGCCCGCCAGCAGGCCGATCGCGCTGCCACCGGCCGACACCGCGGCGAATACACCGAAGGCCCGGTTGCGCGCCGGGCCCTCGGTGAACGTGGTGGTGATCAACGCGAGGGCGGTCGGCGAGGCGATCGCGCCGCCGACGCCCTGAACGGCACGCGCCGCGAGCAACTGCCCCGCGTTCTGCGACAGTCCGCCGAAGAGGGAGGCCAGTGCGAACAGGAGCACACCGCACATGAACACCCGGCGCCGGCCGAGGATGTCGCCGGCCCGGCCGCCGAGCAGCAGCAGCCCGCCGAAGGTGAGGGTGTACGCGCTCACCACCCAGGCGAGGCTCGTGGTGGAGAAGTGCAGGGCGCTCTGGATGTGGGGGAGGGCGATGTTCACGATGGTGATGTCGAGGACCACCATCAGCTGACAGGAGGCGATGACCAGGAGCGCGATCCCGTCGCCGCGCCCCCCGCCGCCGGGGGGCTCGGTCTCGGTCTTCGGTGCCTGCCGCGAACTGGTCATGGTGGTCCTGCCCTCGTGCGAGGGACGGTGGACGGTGACGTCCACCGTTCGACCCTATGCCCGGCTTCCGGACGTCACCAGTCGATCAAGGGCCGGACCGGCCGTCAGCCGCGCGGCCGGGGCGATGGGGGTGTGTCCTCCTCGTGGACGGGGTCGGGGTGGCCCGCTCGCGCAACGGCCCCGGGCGGGGCCGGGCCCGTGAGCGTCAGCGGCGTCCCCACGCGAGGAGGGCCGCGTGGGGGAGGGCCAACTCCCCGCCCCCGATGGCGAATTCGGTGCTGAGGAGGTCGAAGTGGCGCCTGATGTCCGCACGGGTCCGCTCGGGCCGGCTCGCCACGATCTGCCCGACCGTGCCGAGGCCCGCGACCGCCCCTGCCCACCACGCATCGGCTGGGACACGGTGCTCCCAGCGGACCGGCTCGCAGGCGACGTCGCGCAGGCCTGCCGAGGTGAGGAGCTCGGCCAGGCCGGTCTCGGTGCGGGGGAAGTCGTCCTCGGCGGCAGGCCCAGCCGACCGGGACGGCACGGGCAGGCCCGCGTCCCGTACGGCCGCATCCCGTACGGCCCGGCCCAGCAAGGTCTGTCCGGCGGCCTCGGGCACGGCCCAGAGGGTCACCGCGATCCGGCCGCCCGGACGCACCACCCGGCGCAGCTCGGTGATCGCGGCGCGCGGCCTGCCGACGTGGTCCAGCACGAAGTTGGCCGTCACGGCGTCGAACAGGCCCTCAGAGAAGGGGAGTTGGGGAAGTACGGCCAGATGGGTGGCGGCCGAGGGGACCGCCCGCGCCGCCCATTCGACCATGTCGGCCTCGGCGTCCACACCCGTCACCCCGGCGCCCCGCGCACAGGCCGCCTCGGCGACCGTCCCCGTTCCGGTGCCCACGTCCAGTACCCGCACGCCGGCGCCCACCCGGGCCGCGTCGAGCAACCGGGGGACCGGGTGGGCGCAGACCCCGGCGAAGCTGGACGCGTACGCCTGCGCCCGTCCCGCCCACATCCGCCGCTGGACCGCGTCGAAGGCGGTCGATGCCTCCGGTGCCGACCGACTCCGGCCCCGCCGCCGGTTCGCGAAAGGCGCCGGTGACGCGGTCGGCTCGGCGTCGTCTCCCCTCGTCTGCATCCCGGCACCCTACGGGAGCGACGAGGAGCCCGGGGGAAGATCCCCGGGCTCCGTCACCACGTGTTCCGGTATGGCAGCTGTGGGGGGTAACACCCTTGCACGGCAGGGTACTTCAGGGCGTGAGCGCCCTGCCACGGCCCAGGCACTCCAGGCCGCGAGGGCCGCATCGCCTCAGGCCGTGAGGACCGAGTCGTCGAAGGTGCGGGCGCCGGGCAGCCGGTGGCGGGCGGCGATGACGGCGGCGTCGATGTCCCTGGTGCCCGTCGACACGCACAGGGTGTACGTCACGTCGTCCAGGCGTTGCCGGGTCGCCTCGTCACCGTCGGCGGCATTCAGTACGAGCAGCGCCTCGTACTCGTCGAGCAGATCGCGGAGCACTACCGGATGCGCCATCAGCATGGGTGGGACCCTCCAGTCGACACGTTCACGACGTTCACGATGTGCCGCTCTGGTGCCCCGCTCCCCGCGCCGCACACGTGGTGAATTCCGGAGTGGCCGGATGTCGTCCCCCTGCCCGGGCCAGGCGCTGGGCCGAGCGGAAATCGCTTGTCGCTCTGTTGACGCCGAGTACGATCCGGGTAGGTCGCGCGCCATTCGCGCGGTCGGCCGCGCGTCATGCGATCCGCCGCGGTGGGTCGCTCCCGCCGAGGCCACCGGAGGGGCGATCACCTGTGCTCACGCTCTACATATTGCTCGGACTGCTCGTCGGCGGGGCCGTGTTCCTCATCGTCACGCTCCTGCGGCGCGGCAAGAGCCGCACCGAGAACGCGGAGGGCCTGCTCATCGAACAGGCGAGCCGCCTACAGGCACACAGAGACCGCGTCTCCTTCGGTACGTTCGCGACCCACAACGCTCCGCCGACCATGTCGGACCACTACCGCAACTGACGCGGAGGCCCGCGACCGGATCGGGCGCGCTCCGGTGCGGCAGCGGCAGCTACGGCACCCTTCCCTCAGGCCGGGCGGCGGGCCTCGATGAGTGATGCGAGGACCTCCCGGGCAAGTCCCCGGGCCAGCTCCACCTTGTAGGCGTTGTGACGCAGCGGGACCGCGTCGGCCAGCTCGGCGTCCACGGCCCGCTCGATCGTCTCGGCGGTCGGTGCGGTGCCCAGCAGCGCGGCCTCGGTCCGCCGGGCCCGCCACGGCCGGTGGGCGAGGCCGCCGAAGGCGAGGGCGACCTCGCGCACCACCCCGCGCTCCAGGTGCACCATCGCGGCGACCGAGGCCAGGGCGAAGGTGTGACCGGCCCGGTCCCGGGCCTTGCGGTAGCGCGAGACGGAGCCTTCGGGTGCGGACGGCACCACCACGCCCGTGACGAGTTCGCCCGGCCGCATCACGGTGTCCACGTCGGGCCTGTCCTGCGGCAGCCGGTAGAACTCGGTCACCGGGACGGCCCGGGTCCCGCCGGGGCCCTCCAGTTCGACCAGGGCGTCGAGCGCCGCCAGCGCCACGGCCAGGTCGGACGGGTGCGTCGCCACACAGTGCGCGGAGTGGCCGAAGACGGCGTGCTCGCGGTTCACACCCTCGATCGCCCCGCACCCGCTCCCCGGCACCCGCTTGTTGCAGGGCCTCGACAGGTCCTGGAAATAGCCGCACCGCGTGCGCTGGAGCAGATTGCCCGCCGTGGTCGCCATGTTGCGGAGCTGCCCGGAGGCGCCACTCAGGAGGGCCTGCGGCAGCACGGGATAGCGGTCCCGAAGGGCGGGATGCGTGGCGAGGTCGCTGTTGCGCACGGTCGCGCCGACCCGTACCGAGCCGTCCGGCCGCTCCTCGATCCCGTCCAGGGGAAGCCGGGTGATGTCGACCAGGATGTCGGGGCGCTCGACGCCGAGCCTCATCAGGTCGACGAGGTTGGTGCCGCCGCCCAGATAGCGGGCCTCCGGCTTTCCTCCGTGGGCGGCGGCCGCCTCCGCCAGGTTCCGGGGGCGTACATAGGCGACTGGCTTCACACGATCACATCCTGTACGGCCTCGGCGCCGCTCGGGTAGGCCCCGCACCGGCACAGGTTTCCGCTCAGCCGGTCCCGTACCTCGGCGGCGGTCAGCCGCACCGGCACGTCCGGCGGCAGGTCGATGTCGGTGACGACGGAGGACGGCCCCGACGGGGCGGCGGGAGACCCCGCGGCGGGAGAGCGGTGCTGTTCGGGGGCGCAGTAGGCGCACTGGACCACGTCCCGGTCCACGGTGGCCCGGCGCAGCGGGTGGCGGTCGTCGTCCGCGTCCGCCGCCACCAGGCCCTCCACGGTGACGATCTCCCGTCCCTCCTGCGCGACGGCCAGCAGCAGACAGCTGTTGACGCGTCGGCCGTCGAGCAGCACCGTGCACTCGCCGCACCGCCCGTCGTCGCACCCCTTCTTCGAAGCGGTCAGACCCAAGTTCTCGCGCAGTACCTCCAGAAGGGTGGCGCAGTGCTCCAGCTCCACCCGGTGCGAGGCGTCGTTGACCCGCAGCGTCACATGGGAGTCCGTCACGCCATGACCGAAGACCCGGGTGACCAGCCCCGGGCGGCGTTCTTGTCGGCCGTGTCCTGCTTCCACCGTGCACGACCTCCTCGATCCGGACGGTCAGCGGCCTGACCGCGCTACCCACCCTCGTACAGCTCACCTCCTCCGGCATCTCGACGGACGGCATCCGGGATGCCCGGCCCGCGCCCCGGGACGGTCCTTCCGGGGGATCGCCGACCCGGCGGAGGGCACTTCGACGTATGCCGCACCGATGACCTGGTCTGCGACGAGCAGGCGGTGCCCGGCTCCGAGGACGGGAAGAACCGCCCGCTCCAGGCCTTCGTGAACAGTGCCATCGGCGACAACCGCCCGCACGTGATGGACCGGGACAACGGCACCACCCGGAGCCCGCAGGACCCGGCCCGGGCCGGTGCCGTCGCCGCCCGCACGGCCAAGCGGGCCGTCACCGAGGCGGTGGCCCAGCGCGATGTGGCGCATCCGCCGCCGGACACGCCGGAGCAGATGGGGGCCACCACGTCGACGTCCGTGCCGTGCCTAGCCCGCGGCGGGTGCCGGCGCGAGGCCGTCGGCGACCAGGCCGGCCAGGACCGCCTGGCCCAGGGCGTGCACGGCGGACTGGGGGCGCACCATCACGGTGAACTCCTTGATCAGGCCCGCCTCGTCGAACTGGAGCAGGTCGATGCCGTGGATCTGCTTCCCGCCCACCGTCGCGCGGAACGGCAGGACCACCGACGGCGCCTCCTCGCCGTCGGCACTCGTCTCGACCGCGCCGTCGAGACGGCCGATGTAGCGCAGGTCCTCGAAGACGCGCAGCAGGACCCCGAAGAGACCGAGCACCATGGCCCGGCCCTCGAAGGGAACGAACTTCACCGGGCTGTAGAGCCGGACGTCCTCGGTGAACAGGCCTTCCAGCGCGGTGAGATCGCGCTTCTCCACGGCGGCGCGGAAGCGTTCGGCAGTCTCCATGACCTCTCCCCATTCCCCTACTCAACAAAGTGACTACTCAGATTCTTGAGTATGATGCAGGGACGGCTGAGGAAAGGGAAGGGGGCTTCGATGGCTCTGCGGCACGCGGTGCTCGCGGCGCTGCTGGACGGCGAGTACAGCGGCTACCAGTTGGCCAAGGCCTTCGACATCGGCGTGGCCAACTTCTGGCACGCCCTGCCCCAGCAGCTCTACGCCGAGCTCGCCAGACTGGAGAAGGACGGCCTGGTCGCCGGACGCCAGGTGGTCCAGGAGACCCGGCCCAACAAGCGCCTCTTCCATGTGACCGACGCCGGCCGCGCCGAGCTGGAGACGTTCGCGGCGGCCACGGCCAAGCCCTCGTTCATCCGGGACGATCTGCTCGTCAAGGTCCAGGCCGCCGACCGCATCGGAACCGCGCCGGTGATCGGCCAGCTCGACGAACGGGCAGCGGCCGCCGACGCGAAGATCGAGCTTCTCGACGCGCTGCTACGGCAGTTGAGGGGCGACCTGGACGAGACGGAGTTCCTGCTCCACGGCGAGCGGATCGGGCCGTATCTGACGTGTCTGCGCGGCCTGGCCTTCGAGCGCGAGCACCGGGACTGGTGCCGGCGGATCGCGGCCGTCCTGCGGGAGCGGCAGAGGACCGGCGCCGAGCACTGAGGCCGGGCCCGGCCGCAGGTCGCCGCGGGAACGGTGGACGCGGGCCCGAGCGGTCGTACGGACCCGGCTTGGTTACGCTGGGCACGACAGCACATGGTCGAACGGAACAAGGAGCAGACGTGAGCGAGCCGGCGTCCATCGCCCTTCAGCAGGAGATCGCCCGGGAGCTGGAGGTCGCCGAGACCTTCGAGGCCGAGCGGGAGATCGAACGCCGGGTGGCCTTCCTCGCCGAGCGGCTGACCTCGACCGGTCTGCGCTGCCTGGTCCTCGGCATCAGCGGCGGCGTCGACTCCACCACCGCCGGACGGCTGTGCCAGCTCGCCGTCGAGCGCGCCCGGGAGGCCGGCCACGAGGCCCGCTTCTACGCGATGCGGCTGCCCTACGGTGTCCAGGCCGACGAGCACGACGCCCAGCTCGCGCTCTCCTTCATCCAGCCCGACCACGTGCTGACCGTGGACATCAAGCCCGCGAGCGACGCCGCGCTCCAGGCCTGCCTCGCCGCCGACGTGGCGTTCCGCGACGAGGCCCACCAGGACTTCGTCCAGGGCAACATCAAGGCCCGCCAGCGCATGATCGCCCAGTACGCGGTGGCCGGCGCCCACCACGGCCTGGTCGTCGGCACCGACCATGCCGCCGAGGCGGTCTCCGGCTTCTTCACCAAGTTCGGCGACGGCGCCGCCGACCTCGTCCCGCTGACCGGCCTGACCAAGCGCCGGGTGCGCGCCGTCGCCGACGCGCTTGGCGCGCCCTCCGAGCTGGTGTGGAAGGTGCCGACCGCCGATCTGGAGACCCTCGCCCCGGGCAAGGCCGACGAGGACGCGCTGGGCGTGACCTACGACGACATCGACGACTTCCTGGAGGGCAAGCCGGTGGACGGGCGGGCCGTGGAGACGATCGTCAACCGCTACCGCCTCACCGAGCACAAGCGCCGCCTGCCCATCGCGCCCTGACGGCCGGGGCCGACCGCTCCCGGAGCTCACGGTGGAGCCGCTCCGCCCACTGGAGGTGGTGCTGCTCCACCACATGAGGTGGTGCGGCTCCCCTACTTGAGGTGGTGCTGCTCCACCAGTACGCCGGCGATGAAGGCCAGCGCCGCCACGATGCCGACCGCCAACAGCAGTGTCAGCCACGGCAGTTCGCGCCATGGCACGGTGCGACGTCCGGTCGCCCCGGCCGACGGCGGCGCCGGCCGCACAGCGGTGTCCACGGCGGGGGACGCCGTGGACGCGTCCTGTTCCCGGGGCGCGGCCGGGGCCGCGTTCGGGGCGGGTACGGCGACGGTCGCCGGATCGGGGTCCTGGCCGCCGGTCTTGGTGAACGCGTCACGGTCTCGGACCATGTCTTCGGTACTCCCTTGTCCTGATGGATGGTGCGGGCCCGACGGGCTCAGTGGAGCTGACGGACGGGCCGGGTGTGCCGGACGCCACGAGCGGGCTCGCACGGCCCGCTCGTCAAGTAGCCCCGGCTCTACGGCGCGACGGTGGTGATCCGCACCTTCTGACCCTGCGTCAGACCACTGGTGATCTGGGTGTTGGTGTCGGACTCGACGCCGACCGTCACCTGCGCGGAGTGCGCGGTGCCGTCGGCCGCGACCACCGTCACGGTGCGCTTGGAGCCGGAGCCGCTCAACGCCGCCGTCGGCACGAACAGCGCGTCGGACGCCTCGCCCGCGACGATCTGCACGCTGACGCCCTGCCCGGTGTGGAGATCCGTCGTCGGGCCCATGATGTCCAGGGTCACCGGGTACTGCGCGGCGGTGCCCCCGGCGCCCGGGCCGCTCACGGCGAGCGTGCCGACCGACAGGACCTTCGCGTTCAGCGTGGTGGTGGACTGCGCGGTCAGGGTGACGGTGGCCGCCTGGCCCGGCTTGAGCCGGAGCGCGTCGGCCTCCGGGACATTGGCCTTCACCTGCATCCCGGTCGGGTTGGTGAGGACGATGAAGCCACTGGGTGCCGTCGAAGTGCCGCCAGGCGCAGGGGCGTTGGAGGCCGCGGGGGCCGGCGCGCCCGGAGGGGTACCCGCTCCCGAGGCGTACGTCGTACCGATCACCGTCTGTCCGACGGTGGCGCCCACCGAGGCGACCGTGCCGTCGACGGGAGCGGTCAGCACGGTTCCTTCGAGGGCGCGCTGGGCGGCGTCCAGAGTGCTCTGCGCCTGGGCGGCCTGCGCCTGGGCCTGGATGAGGAGATTGGGATCCACGACGGAGTGCGCGATGGGCTCCATGCGGAGGGAGGAGCCCTCGTCGAGCGACAGCTCGGCGGCGGCCCCGGTCAGCGACTTCGGCGTCGGCGTGGGAGTGGGCGTCGCCGGAGGCGTCGGGGTGGGTGACACGGGGGGAGTGGGCGTGGGCTTGGGTGTGGCGGACGCGGGGGCGCTCGACTTGCCCGTCGGGTTGGTGTTGGGGGTGGCGGGCGGGGAGGCCGGCTGACCCGCCTGGACGCTCGCGAGGTTCGCCTTGGCGGCCGCCAAGGCGGTCTTGGCCTGGGTGACGGCCTCGCGTGCGGGCTTGTCGTCGACCTTCGCCAGGAGCTGGCCCTTGGTGACCTTGTCACCGGGCTTGACCTCGACCCGGGTCAGCTGCCCACCCGTGGTGAAGCTGACACCGGCGTCGCTCGGGGAAGCCAGCAGCCCGGACCCGGCGACGGTCGCCTGCACCTTCCCCGTGGAGACGGCGGCCGTACGGGTGTCCGTGCGCTTCGGCGAGCCGCTGTCGGAGGTCGCCACCACCGCGTACGCACCACCCACGGCCGCGATGAGCACTGCACCGAGCGCCGAGTTCAACAGGACGGCTTTATGCAGCCGCGGAAGGACCTTCATGTCCGGGAGCCTGTCAGCCCCTCGCGAAGGTCACCATGGCTCCCCGGCCAAGCTTCCGGACCAGGGGCTTTGCCGGACGGACAGGCAGATCGGTCCCCGAGGGCAACCCGGGCGCTCGCTCTCCGTGACCACATGCGCCCCACGCTTCAGACTGCCCTACCGCCGCCCCGGATCGGAAGGGTTTTCTCACACATCGTCGTCAAACCCCCTTGGCGAAAGGGCAATCGAGGCGCACGCTGAAGTCGCGAGCCCGGCCGCTTCCGGCTTCCCCTCCCCGGTGCGGCGGGCTCGTCCCGTCGAGGCGGCCGCCGGGGTGGGCGGGGAGCCGCCCCCGGCCGCGGGGCGTCGGCCGCCCGCCACCACAGGGCCGGACCGCCGGACGGAATAGCTCCGCGCGCAAGATCGCTGGGTAGGGCACGGACGACTCACGATCGACGTGACGACACATAAGGAGGCCCTTTCCATGTGGAACGGCGATGCCCTCGACCTCGATGCCTATCTGGCCCACCTCGGCCACACGGGCGACCGCACCCCGACCCTGGCGACGTTGCGCGCGCTGCACCGGGCCCATGTGCTCTCCGTCCGCTGGGAGAACATCGAGGCGGTGCTGCGCAAGTACCGTCCGCTCGACCTGGAGTCGGTGCAGGCCAAGATGATCGGCAACGCGCGCGGCGGCACCTGTTTCGAGCACATCACCCTCTACGCCGCGGCCCTGGAACGCCTCGGGTTCGCGTTCTTCGTCGTCCAGGGGCGGGTCAGGATGGGTGCGCCCACCGTCAGGCCGGAGAGCCACGCGATGGTGATCGTCGAGTTGGACGGAAGGCGCTGGCTGAGCGACGTCGGCTTCGGGGCGAGCCCGCTGGAACCGATCGAGCTGACCGACGCGACGGACGTCACGGACGGGGCATGGGCTTACCGGCTGCGCCATCAGGAGGTCTCGCCCGGCGAGATGGGGTGGGCGCTGTACCAGCCCGCGGACCGACGCGAGGGAATCGAGCGGACCGCCGACGGGTGGATGGTCCGGCACACCTTCACCCTGCACCGCCAGTACCCGGTGGACCTCCGGGTCAGCAACCACTACGGCGCCTCCAGCCCGCACTCGCCCTTCAGCGACCGCCTCTGCCTCCAGCGCGTGCACCCCGACCGGCTGCACCTCCTGGACAACCGCCTGCTGACCACGGTCCGGCCCGGTGCCACGGGCTTCCCGGAGACCCGGGAGCTGGAGCCGAACGAGGTTCCGAAGGTGCTCTCCGACGTCTTCGGCGTGGAGCTCTCGCCGCAGGACGTGGACCTGCTGCTGGCCAAACTGTCCTGAACTGCCGGTCTACGAGGGCGAGTTGAGGCAGCGTTTGGGGGTGCTGGCCGTCAGGCGGGCGTCAGCCGAGGACGAGGGGGAGCCTCGTGGCCAGCGCTCCGAGTTCCGCGGTCTCCACGGGAGTGGGCGCCCGGCGCCCGGTACCGACGAGCAGGGCGTCCGTATCGGTGAACGACGCCGGGAACCCGGCCCCGGCGACCGCTTCCAGCAGCGCGCGCGACCGCGCCAGGCCCGCGGCGGGCGGGCCGGGTACGTGAGGGAGCGGGCCGCTCAGGTCGAGGTGGTGCAGGGTCCACTCCAGCACGTAGGCCGTGAGGTAGTCGCGGGCGGTGAGGACGTGGCCCTGGGTGCGCACGTGGGCCTGCGGATCGGCGAGCCCGGCCGCCCTCCCGGCCGCGGAGCCGACGTCGTCCAAGTGGAAGGCGAGCAGGCCCGGTTGCTCGTAGGCGGCGGCCAGCCGGACGGTCAGCGCGTCGAGCGGGTCCTCGCCGGTCGGTGGCTCGTTCCCGACGTGCCAGTACGTCACCGCGTCCGCGGTCGGCTCCGTCTCGGCCGGGGTGACCAGGGTGATCAGGACGTCCTGCGCGTCGATGACCAGATGGCACACGAGATCCCGCACGAGCCAGCCCGCACACCCGGACGGATGCTCGAAGTCCCGGTCCGCGAGACCGGCGACCGCGGCGCGCAGCGCGGCCCAGGAGCGTACGAAGAGATCCATGGCAGCACGGTAGGGCGGCGCCGCGAGGGCGGACAAGCGCAGCGGGTCGGCTGGGGGCGAGGTCGCTCGCGCGCGGTGCGGCGGTGTCAGTCGAGCGCGGACAGCCGGTCGAGTTGGGCCGTGATCTCCGCGCGCAGCGCGTCGTGGCGGGGCGCGAGGGCGTGGCGCGTGTCGCTCCAGTTCTCGTGCGGGTAGAGCCACACCGGCACCCGCACCAGATCGGCGGGTTCCCAGTCGTAGCGGGGCCACACATGGGCATGGAGGAACCCGTCGGTGTTGCCGAGGATCTCCAGGTTCACCCGGCGAAAGGCCGCGTCGAGCCGGCGGCAGGCGTGCTCGACGGCCTCGCCGAGTACGTCCAGGTCGGCCAGGAAGTCCCGGCGCTTCGGCTTCTCCAGCTCGGAGAGGCGCTGCACGCGGGGGTCGTCCACCAGGAGCACCGAGTAGCCCGGCAGGAACTGCACGTCACCGATCGCCGCGAATCCCGCCGTCAACCGCCGCAGGACGGTGGGGTTTTCGCCGCGGAGGGCACTTGTGATGCGGTCCTGTCGCCAGTCGTTCGTCATGCAGGGAACCTACGCGATGCCGACAGGGGCCCGGCGGGCCGGGGATCCGCGTTCGGCTCGCGCAGCATGAACACGTCGACGGGATCCTGGCCCTGCACGGTGAACCTGTGGCGCTCGTAGAGCCGACGGGCGGCGCTGCCGCGCAGGACGTTCAGCCGGACGGGCCTGCCCTCCGCATCGGCCCGCCCCAGTACCGTCCGCAGGACGGCGGAACCGACGCCGCGGCCCTGGAGGGCCGGGGCCAGATAGAAGTGCTCCAGCCAGTAGCCGTCCTCGGCCGGGCGCAGGGCCACACAGCCCGCGACGGCGCCGTCGGCCACGACGACCGAGGTGTCCGCGGGCGAGAAGGCGTCCCGGAACCGCCGGCGGACCCGGTGCTCGTCGAACCGCCCCAGCCGCTCCAGGTCCGGGCGCATCACCACGGCCCGGATTTCCACGATGGGCTCCACATCGCAGAGTTCCGCGCGCCGCAGAGCCCACTGAGCCGTGCCACCCACCTGTCTGCCGCCCTCGCTCCGCCCGACCCGCACCGCGTCCGCCCCCGTACTCGTCTCCATGGCGGAAGTATTTCAAAACGGCTCGCGGTGACCGTGCGGGTGGGGCCTGCATGCGGTAACCCCTTTTGGGGCGCGGGGAGTTGGAGAGATGATCTCCGTATGAGCGACGCCGAGAACGCCCCCGCCCACCCCACGACCGACCCGGTGTCCAGCCTTCCGGACCCCCGCGCGAAGGGGCTCGTGGACGACATCGTTCTCATGTCGGACCCCCGGGTCGCGGCCGTCCCGGTACAGGAATGCGGCGAACCGCTGGTGGATGTCCGCCGGGGTGGCTCCCTCCTGCTCGACGCGTCCCGCCAGGACTCCGAGAGCGCGTTCGCGCACTTGCGCCAGGGTGTCCATGAACGGCTGCTGCACGCGGAGGAGTTGCTCCCCGGCGGCCTGCGCCTGCTCTTCGTCGAGGGTTACCGTCCGCCGGCGCTCCAGCGGACGTACTTCGAGGAGTACGTGGACGAGCTGCGGGCGCTGCATCCGCGATGGTCCGTCGGTCAGCTCCATGTGGCCGCCAGCCGCTATGTCTCCCCGCCCGGTATCGCCCCGCACAGCGCGGGCGCGGCCGTGGACCTCACTCTCGCCGACGCCGACGGCCGGGAGCTGGATCTGGGGACCCGCATGAACGCGACCCCCGAGGAGAGCGCGGGGGCCTGCTACACCGAAGCCCGCGACATCGGCGCCGAAGCGCGCGAACTCCGCACGGTCCTTGGCTCGGCGCTGTCGGCCGCGGGTCTGGTCAACTACCCGACGGAATGGTGGCATTGGTCGTTCGGCGACCGTTACTGGGCCCTGGCCACCGGCCGGCCGGTGGCCCCGTACGGCGCCCAGGACATATGAGCGCGGCCGGACCCCAGGACACGCGAGCCCGACGCGGGCAGGAAGGGCGCCCACGTGCCCCCGGAGACGACCGTCCCCGGGGGCGCGCCGAGCGTGAGGGGACCCGGGCCGCGTGGCCCCGGGGAGGGGGGATCAGTTCCAGGGGTCGGTGAACGCGCGGCCGGGGACCGGCTTGGCGATGAGGGCTATGGCCAGGAAGAAGTTGACCTGGCCGATGGCGAACATCAGCGTGGTCAGCGCCTTCGGCTCGTAGTGTGCGGCCGCCAGCGCGTACAAGTCGTCCGGCACGCGCTCGCCCTGAGCCGCCGGCTGGAGCACGGCCTCCACGAGCGCCAGAGCGGCACGTTCGGCGTCGGTGAAGTAGGGCGAGTCCTGCCAGGACACCACCGAGGTGATCCGCTCCTCCGACTCCCCGGCCTTGCGCAGGAACCCCGTGTGCAACACGGTCAGATAGGTGCTGCCCACGATCTGGCCCGCGCGCAGCTGAACCAGGCTGATCGTGGAACGCGGCACCGAACCGTTGCCGGTGACCTTGAACAGGGCCGCCGACACCGCGGCCAGCTCGGGGACGAGCTGCCCCGGGTCCTCGGACATCCGCGGCCCCATCGGCACCCGCGCGGTGATCGAACGTGTCTCCATGACCATCATCTCCTGCTCATCCATGCTTGTTCGTCGCTGTCATCGCATTGACGGATCACGGCGGCCGAGTGTGACCGAAAGCGCCGGACGCGTTCCTCGCGGACGCCCCATGGCCGAGCAGGTACCAACTAGGTACCATCGAGATATGCCGTCCTTGAACATCACCTTCACCGACGAGGAACTCGAAGCGGTCCGGGCCGCCGCGGCCGCCGACGGGAAATCGCTCAAGCAGTACGTCCACGACCTGCCCCTGCGCGAGCAGCAGCGTCTTCAGTTCGTGCGGTACGCGCTGTCCTGGGGCGAACACCAGCGGGCCGAGTTCGACGAGGCCTTCCCGGACGAGGCGCCACCGAGCTCGCGCAGCGAGGGGGTGGACGCCGCCTGATGGTCCTCTACATCGACGTCCCGTGGCTTCTGGACGTCCAGGAGCAGGCGGTCCCCGAGGACGTGAGCGTCGCCGACTACTCCGCGCTCGTCGCGGCCGTCGCCCGGCACAAGACCCGCATCCCGCGCCCCTCGACCGCCGACCCCGAGCCCTCCTGGCGCGCGGCGGCCCTGCTGCACACCCTCGTGCGCCTGCAACCGCTGCCCCACCGCAACAGCCTGTACGCCTGCCAGGTGACGGCCGCCTACATGTACGCCTCGGGGGAGGGCATCGACCCCCCGTACGGCGCGATGGTCGACCTCGTGCGCGACATCCAGGCCGGCAAGGTGAACGTCTACCAGGCCGCCGACCGCATCCGCGCCTGGCGCATCTGACCGGGCGCGCAACGGGCATATCGCCTAGGTTCGAAGTCCCGGGTCCGGGGGCGGGCGGCCCCGACGAAGGAGAGCGGATCGTGGCGAA
The DNA here is from genome assembly GCF_025399895.1 of Streptomyces sp. ASQP_92. GTDB lineage: Bacteria > Actinomycetota > Actinomycetes > Streptomycetales > Streptomycetaceae > Streptomyces. The sequence goes on from NZ_JAODUA010000002.1 coordinate 468,770, forward strand.
GGCGTATCTGGTGGGGAGTGGGATCGCGGCGCTGTCGGCGGCGGCGTTCCTGATCCGGGACGGCGGGTTCGCCGGCCCCGACATCGTCCTTCTGGAGGAGCAGGACCGCGAAGGCGGAAGCCTCGACGCGGCCGGTTCGCCCGAGACCGGCTACACCATGCGGGGCGGCCGCATGTTCGAGGTGCACTTCGACTGCACCTACGACCTGCTCGGTTCCATCCCCTCCCTGGACGACCCGTCGAAGTCGGTGACGGAGGACACCTTCGCCTTCCACGACGACTTCGCCTGGGACGACCACGCCCGCCTGGTCGACGCCACGGGCAAGGTTGTCGCCGCGCACTCCATGGGCTTCTCCGAGCGGGACCGCCTGGAGCTGGTCGCGTGTGTGGCCACCCCCGAGCGCGAGCTGGACGGCAAGCGCATCACGGACTGTTTCGGCCCCGAGTTCTTCACCACGAACTTCTGGTGGATGTGGTGCACCACGTTCGCCTTCGAACCGTGGCACAGCGCCATCGAGTTCCGCCGCTACCTGAACCGGTTCGTGCACCTCTTCAAGACGTTCGACAGCATGTCCGGGATCTACCGGACCCGCTTCAACCAGTTCGACTCCATCGTCCGCCCGCTGCTGGCCTGGCTCACCGGCCACGGGGTGACGCTCCAGCTCGGCACCCGGGTCACCGATGTGCGCCTCGCCGAGGGTGACGCGCTCACCGCCACCGGCCTCACCTGGACCAGGAACGGCCTCAGCGAGGAGGTCACGCTCGGCCCCGGCGACCTGGTCATGGTCACCAACGGCTCGATGACGGCCAACTCCACGCTGGGCTCCACCACCAGCGCCCCCGTCCTCGACGCCTCCGGCTCCAGCGGATCGTGGCACCTGTGGCGGACCCTCGCCGCGAAGCGGCCCGGTCTGGGCAACCCGTCGGTGTTCGACGGCTCCGTCGCGGACTCCACCTGGGAGTCGTTCACCGTGACCACCAAGGACCCCACCTTCTTCAAGCTGATGGAGGAGTTCAGCGGCAGCGAGGCCGGCAAGGGCGGTCTGATCACGTTCAAGGACTCCAGCTGGCTGCTCACCATCGTGCTCAACCATCAGCCGCACTTCCGCGACCAGCCCGACGACACCTTCGTCTGGTGGGGCTACGCCCTGTTCCCCGACAAGGAGGGCGACTTCGTCAAGAAGCCGATGACCCGGTGCACGGGCGCGGAGATCCTGGACGAGGTGCTGCGGCACCTCCGCTTCGAGCAGGGGCCGCAGATTCTGGAGAACTCGATCGTCATCCCCGCCCTGATGCCCTACATCACGAGCCAGTTCCTCGTGCGCGGCCGGGGCGACCGGCCCCAGGTCGTACCCGAGAACTCCACCAACCTGGCCTTCATCGGACAGTACGCGGAGGTCCCCGAGGACGTGGTGTTCACCGTCGAGTACTCGGTACGCACCGCCTGGACGGCGGTGGCCGGACTCCTGCGCCTCGACAAGCAGCCGCCACCCGTCTACAAGGGCCGGCACAACCCGAAGGTCCTCATCGAGGCGCTGGAGACGCTGCACCGCCGGTGACCCGGCCGAACGGCCGCGTAGGCTCGCGGCATGAGCAGTGAGACGGGGTTGCGGGAGCGGAAGAGGCGCCGGACGTACGAGGCGGTGTCGGAGGCCGCGATCGGGCTGTTCCTGGAACGCGGCTTCGACCGGGTCTCCGTCGCGGAGGTCGCGGCCGCCGCCGGGATCTCCAAGCCGACCCTCTTTCGCTACTTCCCCACCAAGGAAGACCTCGTCCTGCACCGGTTCGCCGACCACGAGGACGAGGCGGCCCGCGTCGTCGCCGCCGGGCGCGCCGCGGGCGTCGCTCCGCTGCCCGCCCTGCGCGCCCACTTCCGCGAGGGCCTCGAACGCCGGGACCCGGTGACCGGGCTCTGCGACAACCCGCACGTGCGCGCCTACCACGCCCTGCTGTACGGCACGCCGAGCCTGGTGGCCCGTCTCCACGGGTACCAGAGCAGATCCGAGGAGGCGCTCGCCGCCGAGCTCGGCGAGGGCATCGGCGCGCGTGTCGCGGCCGGCCAGATCATCGCCGTGCAGCGGATCCTCGCTGAGGACAACTGGAACCGGATCGCGCGGGGCGCGAGCGCGCAGTCGCTGTACGAGGAGGCGGTGGCCGCGGCGGATGAGGCGTTCGGGCAGTTGGCGCGGGGGCTCGGGTCCGGGTACGGGCAGGGGTGACGGGCGGCGGGCGAGACGGAGCCGGTGCTTGCGGCCATTTCGTTACTGAGTAAAAAATGTAACCCGGTTACGTTATCCTCGTCGGTATGACGTCACTCGACCGGGAGCTCGGCACGGGGCTCGGCCGGAAGCTCGACCGCGAACTCGCCGAGGAGCGGGCCTACCACGACACCTGCCGGGCGGCCCTCGCCGCGATGACCGAGGGCGCCGGTGAGCGCGTCGTCCACGGCGAGAACGCGTTCGCCTCCGGTGCGGACGCCGAGGTCCTGGGGTATCAACTCCGCAGCTGGGCCAAGGAGTTGAGGGACATGCCGCAGGGGCCGCTGTTCTTCGGGCGGCTCGACTTCGACGCGGGTGCCGACGCCGACCACGCCGGGCAGAGCTATCACATCGGCCGCCGGCGCATCAGCGAACACCCCTCCGCCCCGCCCCTGGTCGTCGACTGGCGCGCCCCCGTCTCGCGCCGCTTCTACCAGGCGAGCGCCCGCGACCCCCAGGGCGTCGAGGTCCGCCGGCGCTTCGGCTGGGCGCGAGGAAGCCTGGGGGCCGCCCAGGACCTGACCGGCCTGGAGGACGAGCGCCTGACGGCGGGGGAGACGCACGGGACCAGCGCGATCCTCACCGGCGAGATCGAGCGTCCCCGTGTCGGCCCGATGCGGGACATCGCGGCCACCATCCAGCCCGAACAGGACGACCTCGTACGCTGCGAACTGGCCCGGTCCATCTGCGTCCAGGGCGCCCCCGGCACCGGCAAGACCGCCGTCGGGCTGCACCGGGCGGCCTACCTCCTCTACACCCACCCCCAACGCCTCCAGCGGCGCGGCCTCCTGGTGCTCGGCCCCAACCGCACCTTCCTGTCGTATGTCTGCGAGGTCCTGCCCGCGCTCGGCGAGAGCGACATCCGCCAGTCCACCGTGGACGAGGAGGTCGTGCGCGAGACGCGGGGCCGCGAGGTGCGGGCCGTCGACACCCCGCAGGCGGCGCGCGTCAAGCACGACGCCCGCATGGCCGAGGTGCTGCGCCGCGCCCTGTACGGACGGGTCGCGGAACCCGTCAACTCCCTTGCGCTGCGCGAGGGTTCGGCCACCTGGCGGGTCTCACGCGCGAAGCTCGCCTCGATCGTCGCGGCGGTACGCGCCGAGGCGCCGCCGTACGCCATCGGCCGGGAGCGGGTGCGCAGCCGGGCGGTCCGGGAGATCCAGCTCCAGGCGGAGCGGCGGGCCGGTCCCGTGAACCACACCTGGCTCCAGAAGATCACCAGGGCGCGTCCGGTGACGGAGTACGTCGACACGGTGTGGCCCAGGGTCAAGCCGGAGGAGGTCCTGGCCGACCTGCTGGCGGACCCCGAGGCGCTGGCCCCGGCCGCCGATGGTGTGCTGGACGGCGCCGAACAGAAGGCGCTGCTGTGGGCCCGGCCCCGCGCTCCTGGAAGTCCGCGCGGTGGTCGGCGGCCGATCTGATCCTGCTCGACGAGGTGTCCGGGCTGATCGAACACCCGGAGGGATATGGGCACATCGTCGTCGACGAGGCGCAGGACCTGTCGCCGATGCAGTGCCGGGCCATCGCCCGCCGGGCCGTGTTCGGCTCGCTGACCGTGCTCGGCGACCTGGCCCAGGGCACCACCCCGTGGGCGGCCCGCGACTGGCGGCGCCAACTGGCCCATCTGGGCAAGCCGGACGCCGTCGTGGTGCCCCTGACCACGGGCTTCCGGGTGCCGGCCGCGATCGTGGAGCTTGCCAACCGTCTGCTCCCCGCCCTGGACGTGGACGTACCACCCGGCCGATCCCTGCGCGGGGACGGCCGGTTGAGCCACCGGCTCGCCGCGACACCGGAAGAGCTGGGCGCGGAGGTGGTCCAAGCGGTGCGGGCCGCGCTGCGCGGGGAGGGGTCGGTGGGCGTCATCGCGGCCGACCACCGGGTGCCCGCCCTGGGCGAGGCGCTCGCCTCGGCGGGTCTCGACGCGAGCGGGGCGGAGCGGGTCGCGCTGCTGCCCGCGACGCTGGCCAAGGGGCTCGAGTACGACCACGTGGTGGCCGTCGAACCGGCCGAGATCGCGGCGTCCGAGGAACGCGGTCTGCACCGCCTGTATGTGGTCCTGACGCGGGCCGTGTCCGGCCTCGACATCGTTCACAGCAGGCCGCTGCCCTCCGAACTCGCTTGACGCCGCGCCGACTTGACCGGTTGCTCCTCGGGCTGCGGGCGGCTCGTGCGCATCCGGGCGACGGCGTAGACACAGCCCGCGAGCGCCAGATCGGACAGGAGCATGAAGCCGATCGAGTACGAGTCCTTCGCGCTGTAGATCGCCCCCATGACCAGCGGTGGCACAAAGCCGCCGAGGCCGCCCATCGCGCCCACGATGCCGGTCACGCTGCCCACTTGGGGCTGGGGGGTGACCTGCGAGACGAGGGCGAAGACGCTGCCGCTGGCCGTACCCAGACCGGCGCCCATGCACAGCAGGGCGATGGTTCCGCCCGGGTACAGCGGGGGGTCGAAGGCCTGCACGATGGCGAGCAGGGCGACCACGAGCAGCGCCCCGGCCGTGACCAGCGCGGGGTGGACGCGGTCCGAGAGCCAGCCGCCGATCGGGCGGAAGACGACCGTGGCCAGCGCGAACCCGGCCGCCTTGGAGCCCGCGTCGGTCGGGGACAGGGCGTACCAGGTCTTGAGGTAGGTCGGCAGGTACACGCCGAACGCGACGATCCCGCCGAACCCGATCGCGTACAGCGCGGACAGCTCCCAGGTCACCCGCAGCCGCCCCGCTCGGCCGAGCCGCGAGCCCAGGGTCGCCGTCGGGACGGGCCGGTCCGGGCGGTCCGTGATCAGCAGCGCGGCGAGCACCGCGTACACGGCGAGGGCGATCGCCACCACCAGGAAGGGGACGTGATACCCGTGCTTGGCGATGCGGGGCGTCAGATACCCCGAGAGCGCCACCCCGCCCATGCCCATGCCGAACACGCCGAGCGCGAAGCCCCGCTTGTGCGGCGGGAACCAGGAGTTGACGAGCGGGATGCCGATCGCGAAGGTCGTGCCGCCGAGCCCCAGCAGGAAGCCGATGACCAGCATCAGGCCGTAGCTGTCGCGCGCCGGGATCAGCAGCAGCACCGGCACGATGGTGAGCGCCGACATCAGGGGGAACATCAGCTTCGCGCCGTAGCGGTCGGTCAGCGCACCCACCGGGATCCGCCCGAGCGACCCGACGAGCACCGGGACCGCGACCAGCAACGACTGTTGCAGCGAGCTGAGGTGCAGCCGGTCCTTGTAATCGCCTGCCAGGGGGGCGATCAGGTCCCACGCCCAGAACGTCAGCGTGAACCCGACCGTCGCCATCACCAGGTTGCGGTACGCGGCGCCAGAGGGTTTCGAAACGGTGTCCACGCCCTCAGTCAAGGGGGCCGCCCCCGCGCGGGCGCGCCGGACTGCGCCGTACGGGGGACGCCGGCCGCGACGAGGAAAGGCCGCCGCGACACGAGCGGGAACCGCCCCGGGGCAGCCCCCTCGACGCCCAGGGGCAGCCCCTCGACGCCCCGGCGGGAGTGTCGGACCCGCCCGCTAGTCTCGGCCGAGCACATGGAGGCGCTCTTCTCACGGGGGAGACAGTGGGGGAAACAATGACGATGCACCGTCCGGGCCTGCCCGGTGATCTGCCGAGCCCGGAGGCGCTCTGGGCGCGGTGGGGCCTGCTCGCGGTCCTGGAGGCGTCGGCCGAGGACGAGGACCTGCCCTTCGTGCACCGCACGGGCATCTGGATCGACGGCGGCGGTCTGCACCTCGACGACTGCGGCTGTACGTGGTGGACGCTGGCCAGGATGGGCGAGGGCCGGTTCGTGCTCTACGGCGAGGACGAGTCCAGCGACGTCAAGTGGCACAAGCCCCCGATCGACATGCTGGCGGGCGCTCCGGACTGGCTTCCGTTCGCCAGGCTCCGCGATCTGATCGAGGGCTACGAACTGGGCTGCGTCTACTGGTACGAGAACGGCGCCTGGTCGCGTGCCCCCTATCCGGAGGGCCTCGACGACGACGGCCTGGACTGCGGGATGAGCCGCTTCGTCGACCGCGGCGACGTCCTGGGGAGCATCGACCTCGGCCGGGCCGGGGACAGCGGCCCGCAGGACCTTCTGGGCCGGGCCGAACGGTATGAACTGACGCCGCGGCAACTGGAGTCGGTGGTCTCCGGTTCCGCGTACGACCGCGGGGACCTGCCCGCCATGCTGCGGGCCCTGCGGCTGACGGGTCTGGCCGGCGAGGCGGCCGGCCGTGACGCCGGCTCCGGTGAAGGAGCCCCGGAGCGCGAGCCGGACGGCGCGGTCCGCGCTCCGGGAGGTTCGGGGCGGAGCTAGTCCTGGACGGTGTGCCGTTCCTCCCGCGCCGCGCGCAGTTCCGGGAACGGCATACGGACCCGCGACGCCAGATAGGACAGGCCCGTCGAGCCGCCGGTGCCCCGCAGACCGCCCACCGTACGGTCCACCAGGGACAGATGGGTGATCTTCCAGCGCCAGAACGCGTAGCCGAGGTCGAGCAGAGCCTCGGCCACGCGGTGGTGGACGCCCGCGCCCGCCGCCCCCCGCTCGCACACCTCCTCGACGCGCGTCGCGCACGCCGCCAGCGCCTTGAGGTAGGCGCTGTACAGCGGGCTCGTGCCGCCGTCGGACGCGGTGCCCAGGCGGTCGTCCAGGGCGTGGAAGCCGCGCGACTGGGCGCCGCTGGCCGTGCCCAGATGGCGCCGGAACGCTGCGAAGTGCTGGAGGGGCAGGCGCTCCAGGAGCCGTACGGTCTCGTCCAGGACACGGACCATGCCGGTCACCCGGCCCAGGTGTTCCAGGGCCCGCTCGGGGCCGTCCCACTCCGGCGAGCCATCCGCCTCCGCGAGGGCGTCGACCGCGGCGTCGATGTCCAACGCGGCCTGCGCGAGCCACAGTTCACTCGTCTGATGGGCCACGATGAAGAAGCGCTCGGCCGATTCGACGGCCGGGTCCCGGCCCGCCGGGTAGAGCGGGTGCTGGAGGGAGAGCAGGTCGTCGAGGGCGAGATAGCGCGCGTAGTCGGATGAGCTCATGGGTGTCCGCCGCTCGCCCGCTGCTCCGCGGTGTGGGCCAGGAGCCGCTCGATCCCGGTGTCCAGCTCCTCGGGGTCGCCGCAGAACGCCAGGCGCACCAGGGTCCTGGCCTGCTCCGCCGGTTCGGCGGACAGCGTATGGCCCGATGCGGAGACCACCGGGCGCAGCGCGAACCCGGCGGCCGGTGCGAGGCCCACGTCGTACCGTTCGAGCAGGCCCCGCACGAAGTCCGCCGCGTCGTGCGAGACCCCGGCGACATCCAGGACCGCGTACCAGCCGCCCTGCGGCAGTTCGGCCAGCAGCCCCGCCTCCCGCAGGGCGGGCAGGGCCCGGTCCCGGTTGGCCCGCACCAGCGCCGCGTTGCGGACCGCGCTGTCGCGCGCCTTGAGCGCCGTCAGACCCGCGTACTGCACCGGCGTCGACGGGCTGACCAGGCTCGCCTCCTGCACCACCCGCATCGCGTCGGCGGCCCGGCGGTGCGGGGTCACCACATAGCCGAGCCGGTAGCCCGTCATGGCCAGGCTCTTGGAGAAGGAGAACGTCGAGGAGACCCGGCGCTCGTGCTCGGCGAGGCCGCGCTCCAGGGACGCGAACGAGGTGTGCTCGCCGTCGTAGACGAAGTGCTCGTACGCCTCGTCGCTGATGATCTGGAGGTCGTGCTCCTGCGCCACGGCGAGGACCGCGGCCATCTCGTCCGCGCCGAGTACGGCGCCCGTCGGGTTGGCGGGCGAGTTGATCAGGACCGCGCGGGTCCGGGGGGTCAGGGCCGCCCGGATGCCCTCGGCGGTGGGACGGAAGTGCGGGCCCAGCGGGTAGAAGACGGGGCGGAACCCGGCGAGCAGGCACTGCTGGAGATGGATCGGCCAGTGCAGTTCCGGCAGCAGCAGTTCGTCACCGGGGCCGGCCAGGGACTGCATCAGGGCGGCCAGGCCCTGGCAGGAGCCGGGCGTCACGAAGATGTGGTCGGGTGAGGTGTGGTGGCCGTTCTCCATCTCCAGCTTGACGGCCAGCGCCTCGCGCAGCGCGGGCATCCCCTCGGCGGAGGTGTAGGCGGTGCGGCCGGAGCGCACGGCGTCCGCGGTGGCCTCGGCCACCTCGCGCGGAGGCTTGAAGTAGGGCTCCCCGACGTGGAGTTTGATGACCGGCCGGCCCGTCGTCCGCTCCCGCTGCTCGGCCGAGCGGAACACCTCGTGCAGACACGAGGACGGGATGGTGCCGGCCCGGGACACGGCGCTCACGACCCACCCTGACCGGCGGCGGGACGCGCCGCCCCGGAGTCGACGACGAACTCGTAGACGAAGAAGCTCTGGAGCGCGGGCTCGCGGTCGCCGATGACGTGCTTGGCGCGCTGCCGGAAGCCGTTGACGGCGAGTTCGTGCTCCACGATCAGCGGGGAGAGCTTGTGCTCCTCCTCGAAGGCGGTGACGACGTCGTCCTTGGTGATCTGCATCTCCGCGATCGCCACCATCCAGTTGTCGCGCTCGATGGCGTAGTCGATGACGAACTTGTACCAGTTCCACAGCGTCTTGCGGCGGCGGTCCTCCAGCGCGCGCGACCACTCGGGAACCGACCCGTCCTTGCGGTAGGCGGCTATCTCCTCGTCGCTGGCGAGCAGATAGCCGCCGCCCAGCTCGATGACCTCGGCGGACTTGAGTCGCAGGGCGTCCTCGGGCGTGCAGTACTCCGGACAGAACTCGTCGCCCAGGATCAACAGCCCCTCGGCGCCCAGGAGTTCGCGGGCGTGGGTGAGGTGGTTGTGCGGCAGGTGGTGGTGGCTGCCCCAGGAGATCATGACGTCGAGCGGCTCCCGCCACTCCTGGAAGGGGGAGCCGAACACCTCGGCGTGCGGCTTGTCCGCGAGGCGGTCGCGGGCCTGCTCCAGGGGGTTGCGGGCCACGTCGTTGGCGATGACCCGGCAGTCCGGCAGCCGGTCGGCGATCATGCCGGCGAGGACGCCCGAGCCGGAGCCCACGTCCATGACGGTGAGCGGCCTGCCCAGTTCCGCACGCCGGGCGGCGACCCGGTCGACGATGAGACGGTCGCCGTCGGAGATGTCGGGGTGGCCGTCGCGCATGATGGCGCCCACGTCGATGGTGCGGAACTCCTCGCGCGTGTAGATGGTGCTTTCCTCGATGACTGTCTCGGTGGTGCCGTCAGCGGTTTCCATGTCCCTGATTCCTTCCGCGTCGCCGTTGTCCGATTCGGTGATCACGCGCTACGTCCCCCGTCGATGGCGACCAGCGCACCGGTGACCCAGCCCGAGATGTCCGGGTCCAGCAGATTGCACACCCAGCCCGCGATGTCCTCGGGCCGTCCGAAGCGGCCCAGCGGGGTCGCCTCGACCAGGCCGGCGATCAGGTCGCGGGTGCCCGGCCCGTCCAGGCCCAGGTCCCCGTACATCGGGGTGTCCACCGGGCCGGGCAGGACCGCGTTGACCCGTACCCGCGGGGCGAGTTCGCGCGCCAGCGAGCGGGTCAGGCTGTTGAGCGCCGCCTTCGTCGCCCCGTACAGGGCGCGGTTGGGCATCGCCAGCGCCCCGCCCACCGAGGAGACGTTGACGACGGCGCCCTCTCGCTCGCGCAGCCAGGGCAGCGCCGCGCGGATGAGGTGGACGGGGCCCAGGAGGTTGACGCCGAGCATGGCCGTCAGATCGGCGAGGTCCGCCTTCTCGATCGGCGCGAACCGGGCGAGACCCGCGTTGTTGACCAGGCCGTCCACCGCGCCGAACCGCGCCACGGCGGCTTCGACCGCGGCGCCCGCCCCCGCCTCGTCGCCGATGTCGGCCGGGTGCACCAGGGCCCGCTCGCCGCCCTCGGTGTCGGCCGTCTCGCCGAGCGGTCCCGCCCTGCGGCCCACCAGGGTCACCGACGCTCCGGCGGCCAGGAGCCTGCGGGCGACGGCCCGTCCGATGCCGGTGCCGGCGCCGGTGACCACCATGCTCTTTCCGTGCAGGCTCATGGACGTGTGGCCCACTTTCTCGATCCGTGGACGGGCAGCCCCTCGACGTGTGCTCCGGCGGGCAGGACCACGGGGAGAGGCGGGCCGCGGACGTGCCGTCGCGCCCTACGCTAGGGCGCCGCCGGAGAGGGGAGCGGATTTCTTTCAGTGGCCGAAAAGAACCCGGCCCGCCGGGGGCGCGCCCGCTACACCCGGCGGATGAGGGTGATGCCTTCCCGGACGGTGAGAACCACCTGTTCGACCCTCGGGTCGTCGCGCACCTTCTCGTTGAAGGCGCGCAGCGCGACGGTGTCCTCGTTCTGGTCGAGCGGGTTGGCCACCCCGCCGAACTGGAGCACGTTGTCCGCCGCGATCACCCCCCGCTCCGAAAGCAGCGGCAGCACCCGGTCGTAGTAGGCGCTGTAGCCGGTCTTGTCGGCGTCGAGGAAGACGAGGTCGAACGGGCCCGCCAGGGAAGCGAGTTGATCGAGGGCCGGGCCCTCGCGCACCTCCACGCGGTCCGCCCAGGGGGAGGCGCCGATGTGGCGGCGGGCGATCTCGGCGTGCACCGGATCGATCTCACACGTCACCAGGCTCCCCTCCGGCGGGAGCTGGGCCGCCATCGACAGGGCCGAGTAGCCGGTGAACGTGCCGATCTCCAGGACCCGGCGCGGACGCAGCATGTACACCAGCATCGCCAGGAAGCGGCCCTCCATCGGCCCCACCATCATCTGCGGCACGTCGCAGACCTTGCGGGTCTCCTCGGCCAGCGCGGTCAGCCAGGGTGGTTCGCCGGTGGAGTACGCCTCGGCGTACGCGTCGACCTTGGGCCGGACGATCATGGGCTCTCCCTGTCGGCGGTGGTCAACAGCCAGGTGGCGAGGGCCTCTTCCTGGCCGCGGAGGTAGAAGTGGTCCCCCTCGAAGAGGCGGAAGGCGAAGGAGCCCTCGCTCACCTCGGCCCAGGCCCGCGCCTCGGCCTCGGTGACCTCGGGGTCCTTGTCGCCCAGGCAGGCGGCGACGGCGCAGCTCACCGTGGTGTCGGGCCGCGGCCGGTAGCGCTCGACGAGCCGGTAGTCGGCGCGCAGCGTCGGCAGCACGACCTTGCGGACCTGTGCGTTGCCCAGGAGCGCGGGCGGGGTCGCACCGAGCCGCGACAGCTCGTACCACAGCGCCGCGTCGTCGAGGTGCTTGTCGCCGGGCTTGTGGAAGCGGGGCGCCGGCCGGCCGGAGACGCCGAGCAGGGAGGGGCCGACGCCGTGCCGGGCCTCCAGGCGCGCCGCCGTCTCATGGGCGACGGCCGCGCCCATGCTGTGCCCGAAGAACAGCACCTCGCGGTCGAAGGCCGGCAGCAGCGCCTCGGTGACGCGGGCCACCAGATGGTCCATGTCGTCGATGTGCGGATCGTCGAGCCGGTCCTCGCGGCCGGGGTACTGGACGATGAGCGGCTCCACCCACGGCGGCATGCGTTTGGCGAGCGGCCGGTAGAAGCTGGCGGAGCCGCCCCCGTGCGGAAAGAGCACAAGGCGCCGGCGTGCTCCCGGCCGGGGCCAGTAGCAGCGGAACCAGGTGCGGTAGCGGGCGTTCGCGTCCGGTGGCCTGTTCACGGGCCGCTCCCCGGGTCGCTGGGCCCCGCGTCGACCGAGGCGGCGGACAGCACCTCGGGCGGGCTGCCCCGGTGCAGCCGTACGGGCCCGAACCGGTCGGTCGCCTCGGCGGTGAGCCGGCACAGGGCCAGGTGGTACTGGCCGTCCCCGGCGGGGTCCTCGCGGGCCGCGACGGCTGCCCGCAGTGCCCCGAGCGCGCGTGCGGCGGCCTGCGGCCACAGCTCGCCCAGGATGCCCCGGTGGTCCGGCGCGGTGGCGGGGCCCAGGGGTTCGGTGCTGGGCAAGGCGAAATGGGGTGCGGCCGAGCCGGCGAGCCCGGCGGTGGTGCGGATGTCCTGCGGCATGTAGGGCCGGGGGCTCCACAGCAGCGGGCCATGGGTGTTGGCGAGCGTGAGGTGGCCGCCCTCGGTGTGCAGGGTGATCCGGTGGAAGAGATGGATGTGGTTGTCCGGGTCGCCCGGATCCATGTCGTTCTGGAGCCGCAGGGTGAGCGGCACCCCACCCACCACCCCGTCCAGGCTCCGGTACACGGGCGGCCCGTCCGTCAACTGCTGTGCCTCTGGCGGCAGTTGGGCCGGTGAGCCGAGGGCGTGCGGACGGACCCCGCCCAGGGCGCGGCCGATGATGTCGAAGGTGGTGTACAGCACCTGGAAGGAGCAGACGGCGTCGATGTGCAGCGCCCGCTGGCGGGCCAGCAGCCGCCGTGCGGTGGCGATGAACCGGCGCACCGGCTCCACATGCGGATAGTGGGTGTTCAGCCGGTACACCACCCGGTGGGCGCGGGCGGCCCGCAGACAGTCCGCCAACTCCTCCTTGTGCAGGGGGTGTTCCTGGAGCACATGGTGCCCCCGCGCCATCAGCTCCTGGGCGATGCGGGCGCCCGGGCCGCCGTTGATCCCGGAGCCGACCACCACGGCGCACGCCTCCACGTCCTTGGGGACGGCGTCCACGTCGGTGTAGAGCGGCACCCCGTAGTGCTCGGCGACCCGGCGCGAGCGCTCGCTTCCCCGGGCCAGCACCCCCGCCGGTTCGTAGGGGGAGTCGGGGCGGGCGGCCCCGGCCAGGTAGATCCGGCCGAACTTGGTTCCGCACACCACCAGGCGGGGGCGCCGTCCGGGTACGGTCACAGCTCGCCCTCCTCGGTGTCACCGGCTTCGGCGAGCGGGACCCGGTAGGTCGCGAGGAGGGACACCTCGTCCAGCTTGGCCACCCGCTCCACCACCAGGGACGGATCGAGCGCCTCGGCGGCGTAGTGCACGCCGGGCGCCACCGAGCCCTCAAGGAGGGCGCTCGCCGCGAGGGCCGCGACCAGACCGGTGAGCCGGTAGGTGTCGCCCGCCCGCAGGACGAGACTGCGGGTCGCCTCCGCCCCCTGGTGACGACCCGTCAGCTCCAGGGCGAAGAGCTGGTAGGGGGCGCGGCCGAACAGGTCGAGTGCCGCCGCGTCGATGAGTTCACGTGCCGCCGGCATCAGATCGCTCTGCCCAGCCATGGCGCCCTGCAACCTGCTGAGCGTCTTGAGCATGTGGGAGCCGCCGTCGAACACGTTGTACCAGTCCACCGTGGACAGACCGAGGTCCCGGGCGAGCCGCTCGATCTCGTAACTCAGATAGGGATACGCGCTGACGGTCCCGGGGAAGAACGGCAGCCGCACATCGGCCAGCGGGGTGAGCGCGCGCAGCACCCGTGACCCGTCCCGCCACGCCGACTGCGCCTCGCCGTAGCCGCCGCCGAGGCTGAGGAGGTAGTCGGCCGCGCCCGCCGGGGTGAGGCGGTCCATGGTGCCCGCGTACGCGGTGAGCCGGCTCGGCTCGCTCAGATCCTGGGTGGCGAGCCAGCGGGGCAGCAGTCCGGTGAGGCCCGGCATCATGCCGGCCGTGAGCAGCGCGGTGCGGCCGCCGGCCGCGAGGTGCTGCTCGGACAGGGCCCGGTGGACGGGCTCGTCACCACCGGCGTCCACATAGTCGGCGCCCGCCGCGAGCGCGACGCGGGCCACCGTGTCCAGGACGAGGTAGGAGGGGCCCGCGCAGTTGACGACGATGCGGCTGTCCCGGCAGAACGCGTCGAGCGAGGCGGGATCGGTGGTGTCCGCCCGCGCGGACTCCACCGGCCCCGGGCGTCCGGTCGCCATGAGGTCGGCCGCCTGCCGCGCGGCGCGCTCCGGGTCCCGGCCGCCGATGCGCAGCACCGCCGAGGGGTGGGCCGAGGCCAGGTCCTGGGCCACGACGCGGCCGACCGCGCCATAGCCTCCCAGAACCGCGATGATCGGAGCGTTCACGCGTGATTCTCCTTCTCCGTACGGGCGTCGGCGAGCAGGGCCGCGATACGGGCGGCTCGGTCCGGTGCCAGACAGCCGAAGTGGGTGCCGGGGGCGTCGAGCCGGCGGACCTCGCCGAGGCAGCCGTCGCTCCACCACGCCGTCATGTCCGCGCGCAGCGTCGGCCAGAGGGCGATCTCCTCGGTGTGCACGACCAGGGTGAGATCACCCGTGTACGGCTCCGGTCGGTGCCCGGCGGCCGCGTCCGCGAGGGCGCGGCCCGCCGCGATGCGCGGGCGCAGCGTGTCGGGGTCGGTGGCGAGCGCGGCGGCGAGCAGCTCGGTGCGCTCCTGTGCGGGCCGCGCCGCGTAGCGGGCGAACGCGTCGGCGAACTCCCGGTGCGCGCCGCCCAGTTGAGACGGGGCTCCCTGGGGCACGCGGCCCGGCGTGGCCGCCAGCAGATGGGCGAGGGCCGGGCCGACGAGGGTGTCGTCCGGCATCCCGAGCGTCACCGGGTCGAGCCCGGCGCCGACGGCGAAGAGGTACTCGGCGAACGCGTCGTCCTCGACGACGGCGGGCAGCGGATAGCTGCTGATCACCGTGAGGTCCACCTCGGCGCCGCCCTCCGCGAGCAGCCGGGCCGTCTCGGCGGCGAGCACCCCGCCCACATGGGCCCCCACGAGCCGGAAGCGGCTGTGCCCGGTCGCCCGCAGGGTGCGGGCCCGGTCGTGGGCGACGCGCTCGATGAGCACGGACGGCGAAACTTCGGTGTAGTCGGTGAGCGGGTGGTTGGCCGAGAGGTCGAGCAGCGGGCCCGACTCCTCCAGCGGGGCGCACAGCGCGGCATACCGCTCGGCCGTGCCGAAGCCCTCGGAGCAGGTCGCCCACACCCACTCGTCGTCCCCGCCGCCGAGGAGGGCGCCGGGTGCGGGTGCCGCGCCCTGCCGGCCGGACAGCGGTTCGCCCTCGATCCCCCCGGTGGAGAGCAGGGCGGCCAGACGGGCGACGGAGGCGCCGTTGAGGACCTCGCGCAGCAGCTCGTCGAAGAAGGTGTGCTTGGCCTCGGCCACCTCCTCGCGCAGCACCCCGACGACCTGGGCGGCGAGCAGCGAGTCGCCTCCGGCCTCGTAGAACGTCTCGTCGCGGCCGACCGTGCCGGTGCCCAGCACCGTGCACCAGGCGGCCCGGACGCGCTGTTCCAGGTCGCTCAGCGGAACCAGGTCGCCACCGGGGGCGCGCTGTTCGACGGCGCCCCGGGGCAGCAGCCAGGACGCCAGGGCGCGCCGGTCCGTCTTGCCGTTGTCGGTGAGCGGCAGCGCGTCCACGAGCTGGAGGTGGGCCGGGACCATCTCCTCGGGCAGGCGCTCGGCCACGTGGTCCAGGACGTCGGCGGCGTTCGCCGCGACGCGGTCCCGCTTGAACCGGACGGCGAAGACGTGCATGCCGATGGTGGACAGCGGGTCGTCGGTCCCGGGCAGGCACACCACCGTCTCGCCGTCCGCGCCCTCGATCAGCTCCAGCCACTGGTCGCGGGTGACGAAGGTCTGGTCGGCGCCCTTGCGCACGTCCTCGAAGTCACCCGCGGTGGCGTCGAAGAGGAACTCCATCGACGTCAGGATCTGGTAGTTGTCGCGGGTCGTCTCGATGAAGATGAGCCAGCCGCCCGGCGCGAGCATCTCCCGCATCCGGCCCAGGACCACCGAGGCGTTCCGCGAGTAGTGCATGACGTTGCCGCACAGGATCACGTCGAGCGAGTTGGGCTCGATGCCCTGCGGGCGGTACTCCTCGTTCATGTCGAAGAGCTGGTAGTTCACCCAGGGGAAGTCGGCGAAACGCTCGGCCGCCTTGTTCAGGAAGAACTGCGACACGTCGGTGAACAGATACGAGCAGTCGCTGCCCGCCAGCCGGGGCACCGCCTCGACGCTCACGCCGCCCACGCCCGCGCCCACTTCGAGCAGGCGCAGGGTGCCGTGCGGGGCGTGCTCCTGGGCGATCCGCTGGACCACGGAGGTGGCGACGCGGTTGAGGTAGGAGTTGAGGAACCCCTCCGTATACGCGGCCTCCTGGATCTCCAACCTGCCCTCGGGGAACAGGAGTTGGACCGGGTCCTGCTCGTCGCGCAGCAGCTGCGGCAGATGGGCGGTGGCGGTGCGGAAGTAGCTCAGGAGCTCCGAGCCGTCCTGGGCGGTGGGCAGCGCTCCGTCGACGCGCTGCCACGCCTCGTCGACGGCGCCGGGCTCGGCCCGGCGCAGCGCGCGGTAGTGCCCGTCCTCGGGTGAGCGCGCCACATAGCCCTCGCGCTCCAGGGCGGCGAGCCAGCGGCGCACCAGCCGGTGGTGTTTGGGCGCGACACGCGCCGAGCCGAGGATCGTGTCGAGCGAGTGCCGCTCGCGGTCCGTGGCGAACAGGCCGCTGTTCTGGAGCACGTCCATCATCGCGAGCAGCGCCGCCTCGTCCAGGCGCCGGGCGAAGCCGACGACCTGTTCGGCGTCGACCCCGGCCCTGACCTCCTCGCCGTCGGCGGTCACCGCCGCGACCAGAGCGCCGTCCCGTTCGGCGCCGCCGGCCGGGGTGCGGGCGGTCTCGGCGAACGCCATCAGGCGCCGCTCCCACGGCCGTTCGCCGTCGACGAGCACCACGCAGTCGGCGACGGCGGGGTGGCTGCGCAGAGCCGCCTCGACCTCCGCCGTCTCGATGCGATGGCCCCGGATCTTGACCTGGCGGTCGTCCCGGCCGAGGAACTCGATCTCCCCGTCGGGCAGACGGCGGCCCAGGTCGCCGGTGCGGTAGAGGCGCTCCCCGGTGCGCGGGTGGGTGAGGAAGCGTTCGGCGGTCCTCTCCTCGTCGCCCAGGTAACCGAGGGCGAGCCCGGCACCCGCGATGTACAGCTCGCCCGCCACCAGGTCCGGGCAGGGCTCCATCGCCGCGTCCAGGACGTGGAAGCGCTGGTTGGTGAGCGGCCGTCCGTACGGGATGGAGGGCAGTCCGGGTGTCACCTCGCCGATGGGGTGCAGGATCGACCAGATCGACGCCTCCGTCGCCCCGCCAAGCGACACGACGGTCAGGCCCGGCACCTTGGCGCGGATGGAGTCGGGCAGCGACACCGGTATCCAGTCGCCGGACAGCAGGGCCAGGCGCAGCGAGGGCAGCGGCAGCGGCTCGGTGGTGAGGTACTCGTTGACCATGTGCAGCTGAGCCGGTACGGAGTTCCACAGGGTGACCCCGTGCCGGGCGACGAGGTCGGCCCAGTGCGAGGGGTCGGCGCGCCGGTCGGGGTCGGGCAGGACCAGGGCGCCGCCCGCGGCCAGGACGCCGAACACGTCGTAGACCGACAGGTCGAACCCGAGGTTGGCCAGGGCCAGGACCCGGTCGTCCGGGCCGACCGAGAACCGCTCGTTGATGTCGTCGATCGTGTTCACCGCGCCGCGGTGGCTGATCATGACGCCCTTGGGGCTGCCGGTCGAGCCCGAGGTGTAGATGACGTACGCGAGATCGTCCGGGTCGCGCAGCCGCGCCACCGGGGCCACCGGTGCCTCAGGCAGCGCCCCCACCTCGATGGCGGTGACGCCCTCGGGCAGCGCGGTGCGCTCCGAACGCACCAGCGCGCAGCCGATCTTGGCGTCCCGGAGCATCCGCTCGCGGCGCGCCTCGGGCTGATGGGTGTCGATCGGGACGTAGACGGCCCCCGCGAGCAGGACGCCGAGGACGGCCACCACTTGTTCCCAGCTCTTGTCCATCACCACGGCCACCGGATCGCCCGGCCCGTACCCCGCGTCCTTGAGGGCGGCGGCCACCGCGTGGGCGCGGGCGGCGACCTCGCCATGGCTGAGCACGGTGTCCCCGCAGATCACGGCGGGGCTCTCGGGGGCGCGGGCGGCGGCCGCGAAGGCGCCCTCGTGCAGCAGCGCGTCGGGCAGCGGGCCCTCGGTGGCGTTGGCGGCGGCGCGTCGCGCCAGCTGCTCGGGGGGCAGCTCGGTCGGCACCGCGAGGTCCCACACGGCGGGGTCGCTTGCCATGCGCTCGACCAGGGCGCGGAAGGAGGCGAACATGGCGTCCACCACGCCGTCCGCGAGCACACCCTCGCGCACGTCCCAGTTGAGCGAGAGCCCGTCGCGGTCCTCCATGACCTGGCAGTCGATCCACACCTGCGGGGTCTGGCTGATGCCGTGCACCAGACGGCCCTCGGTGTCCTCGGCCGGGGCGGACGCGGCGTCCCCGAGGCCGATCGCACTGGTGAAGACGACCGGCATCAGGGCGGCCTCCTGCCCGCGCCTGCGGGCGAGCTCGCGCATCACCTCGACGCCGGTGAACAGCCGGTGGTCGAGGTCCTCGAAGAGCCGCCCCAGCAGTCGCGTGCCCCGCTCGGCGAAGGTGTCGCCCGCCGAGCGGTCGACCTCCAGGAGCTCGACGGAGGTGAAGTCGCCCACCAGAGAGCCGACTTGGGGGTGCAGCGGGAGCCGGTTGAGCAGCGTGAGGTCGAGGGTGAAACGCCGGCGGTTCGACCACCGGCCGATGACCTCGGCGTACGCGGCGAGCACCGCGCCCGACGGGGTCAGGCCACGGGCGGTCGCCGTGTCGCGCAGCGCCCGCCAGCGCGGCCGGGACAGCGCCATGCGACGGCGCGTGAAGCGGGCCGGGCCCTCGGCGGCCGGGGCCTCGCGCATCGGGAACGCCGGGGCGGGCGGCAGCTCGTCCACGCGGTCCAGCCAATAGGCGCGGTCGCGCTCGTAGCGGCTGCTCCCGCGCAGACCGCGCTCGGCCAGCAGATAGTCCCGGAAGGTGACCGGCAGCTCGGGCAGGGTGGCGGCCGGGTCCGCGTACAGGGTGCGCAGTTCGTCGAGGAGCAGATTGATCGACACATAGTCGGCGATCAGGAAGTCCAGCGAGACATGCAGCAGGGCGTGGTCGGCGAACAGGGTGGCCCGCAGGTCGAACAGCGGCCACACGCCCGCCGGCCTGATCTGGTGGTCCATCTCGGCCCGCTGCGCGGCCAGTGCCTCGGCGGCCCGCGCCGGGGTGGCGGAGGCGACATCGGTGACCTCGATGCGGTACGGGGCGACCGCCGCCAGCACCCGCTGGGAGCCCTCCTCGTCGACGACGGCCCGCAGCATGTCGTGCCGCTCGACCAGAAGCTGCCAGGCCTTCTCCATCCGGGCCGGGTCCAGCGTGGTGAAACGCAGCTCCCCGTAGGCGTGGCAGGCGACGCCCCCGTAGGCGAACAGGTCCTTGCGGCCCAGCAGATAGGCCGTCTGGACGTCGGTGAGCGGGAACGGGGTGTGGCGGTCCTCGGGGTGGTGCACGACCGTCGTGCGCGAGCGCTCCTCGCGCAGGTGGGCGAGCACCTGCTCCTTGTGGGCGCGCAGGGTCTCGCGGTGTTCGCCGGTCAGCGCGCCCTGCGGGGCGCGGAAGCGCAGCCGTCCCGACTCCTCCCACAACTCGACCCCGGCGGCCTCCAGTTCGGCCAAGAGCCCGGCGATGTTCATAGGGTTCCCTCTTCCATGGCGGTCGGGGCGGTCGTGTCGCATTGCTCCTGGACGAGCGCGGCGAGCGCGCTCACGGTGGGCGCGGCAAAGAACTGACGCAGCGTCAGCCGAAGTCCGGTGGCGCGGTGGAGCTCCTCGGTGGCCCGGGTCGCGGTGAGGCTGTCCCCGCCGAGCAGGAAGAAGCTCTCGCCGCGGCCGACCCGTTCGGTCTCCAGAACCGCGCCGAAGACGGCGGCGACCACCTGCTCCCACTCTCCCCGGGGCGGCTCGTCGAGGTCCGGCCCGGCTCCCGCGCCGGCGGCGAGTTCGCCGAGTGCGGCACGGTCCACCTTGCCGTTGGCGGTGAGCGGCAGCCGCTCCACGGCCTCGATGCGGTCCGGGACCATGTAGGCCGGCAGCCGCTCGGCGAGCTGATCGCGCAGCACGTCGGCGTCGGGGGCGATCGCGGTCCTCGACACGACGAAGGCGACGATGTGGTGGCGCGGGCGCACCCCGGCCGTCAGCGCGACCGCGCGGGCCACACCGGGGAGCGAGCCGAGCGCCGCCTCGATCTCACCCAGCTCGATGCGATGCCCACCCACCTTGACCTGGTGGTCCTCGCGGCCCAGGAATTCGAGCACCGCGCCCGGCCGGTAGCGGCCGAGGTCCCCGGTGCGGTACCAGCGCTCCCCGCCGTGCATGACGAACCGCTCGGCGGTGCGCGCCGCGTCCCCCCGGTAGCCGGCGGCCACTCCGGCGCCGCCGATCCACAGCTCGCCGGGCACCCAGTCGGGACGGTCCCGCCCGAGCGCGTCGGCCACGCGGTAGCGCTGGCCCCGCAGCGGAGTGCCGTACGGGATGGACGGCCAGCCGGGCAGCAGGTGCTCCACCACGTGGAAGTTGGACCAGATCGCGGCTTCGGTGGCGCCGCCGAGCGCGACCAGCCGGCAGCCCGGCGCCCGCTCGGCGAGCCGGCCCGGCAGATCGAGGCCGACCCAGTCGCCGGAGACCAGCGCCAGGCGCAGACTGTCGAGCGGGGGCCCGTCGGCGCCGGCCACCAGCAGCATGTCGAGCAGCGCGGGCACCGTGTTCCACAGCGTCACCCCATGGGCGCGGACGGAACCCAGCCAGGCGTGCGGCTCGCGCCGGTCCTCCTCGGCGACCAGAACGAGGGCGCCGCCCGCCGACAGCGGCCCGAAGACGTCGTAGACGGACAGGTCGAAGTCGAGGGCGGAGAGCGCCAGAACCCGGTCGTCGGGGCCCACGGCGAACCGTTCGCCGATGTCCTCGACGGTGTTGGCGGCGGCCCGGTGCGTGATCTCGACCCCCTTGGGCTCACCCGTGGAACCCGAGGTGAAGATGGTGTACGCGAGCTCCTCGTCGGACACCTCGACGGGCCGCTCCAGCGGCTCGGCACCGAACGCGTCCGCCACATCGACCCGTTGGACCTCGCGCGGCCAGTCGCCGCCCGTGCCGGATGTCAGGGCCACCGTGGCTCCGGCCCCGGCGAGGATGCGGGCCCGGCGGGCGGCCGGCTGGTCCACGCCCACCGGCACATAGGCGGCCCCGGCGGCCAGCACGCCGAGCACCGCGGCGATCTGGTCGGGGCCCTTGGGCACCACCACGGCGACCAGGTCCGACGGCCGCACTCCGGCGGCCCGCAGCGCCCCGGCGACGGCCAGCGCCCGGCTCGCCAGGGACGCGTAGTCCAGCCGCCCCGACTCGCCCCACAGCAGGGCGGCACGCTCCGGTTCGCTGCACGCCCGCTCGAAGAACGCCCCGTGCAGAAGGCCGCCCTTCGTCACGCTTCCGGTCGCGTTGGCGGCGGCACGGGCCTCGCGCTGCGCGGCCGGCAGCGGCACGGCGACCTCGGCCGCCCAGTCCGCCCCGGCGAGGGTGTGCAGCAGACCCTCGTACGCGGCGAACATGTCGGCCACGACCCCGTCGGGGAAGAGCTCCTCCACCACGTCCCAGTTGATGGCGAGACCCCGGCCGCGCTCGACGACCTGGCAGTCGAGCCAGACCTGGGGCGTCTGGGACAGGCCGTGGACCTGCTCCCCGAACGGCATGGTGAGATCGGCGAGCCGGTCGGAGACGCCGAGGGTGCTGGTGAAGACGACCGGCATCGGGGAGTCCATCACCCCGTCGCGCAGGGCGAGTTCACGCAGCACCCAGAGCGCGGAGACCGAACTGTGCTGGAGGCCCTCCCAGATCTGCTCCTGGAAGCGGCGGACGCCCGACGCCCAGCCCTCACCCGCGCGCGGCCGGTGCCCGACCAGGAGCAGCGAGGTGAAGTCGCCGACGATGTCGTTGATGTCGGGGTGCACCTCCCGCCGGTCGAAGAGCGTCAGGTTCAGGGTGACGCCGGGATGCGTGCTCCACGCGGCGAGCACGTCGGCGAAGGCCGTGGCGAGCAGCGCGGACGGGGTGAGGCCGACGTCCCGGCCGCGCGCGGTCAGCCCCGACCAGGTGGCGGCGTCCAGCAGGAACTCGCGCCGGGCGAACCGGGGCGAGGTCACGTGCGCGGGGTCGACGGCCAGCGGCAGCGCGGGCGCGGGCGGCAGCTCCTCCAACCGGGCCCGCCAGTACGCCCGGTCCGCCACGAGATCGTCCTCGGCCGGGCCGGCCTGAAGGACATAGTCCCGGAACGAGACGCCCAGCGGCGGGAGTTGGGTGTCCGGGGCGCGGTAGAGGGTGGCCAGCTCCCAGAACAGGGTCATGATGCTCAGGGCGTCGAGCACGATGTAGTCGAAGCCGAAGGCGATCCTGGCGCGGCCGGAGCCGTAGCGGGTCGCGGCGATGTCGAACAGCGGCCAGCGGCCGACGTCGAAGACCCGGTGGTCCATGGCGGCGCGCTGCCCGTCCAGGGCCTCCTGTTCGTGGCCCGGGGCCGCGTCGGTGACGGTGAGGCGGAAGCGGGGCACACGCGGCAGGATCTTCTGGTTGCCGTCGTCGTCGAAGACGGCCCGCATCATCTCGTGCCGCTCGACGAGCCGGTTCCAGACGTCCTCAAGCAGCGCGAGGTCCACGTCCTGGCCGTCGAACTCCCAGTACCAGTACGATCCGACGCCGCCCAGCGTGAAGTCCGAGCCGCGCCCCAGCCAGTACGCGCGCTGCACATCGGTGGCGGGGAACGGCTCGCCGCGCCGCTGCGGGTCCGCGACGACCGTGGGCAGCGTGGTCGGGCGGCCCGGGGTGAGCCCGGCGGCGAAGTCCCGCAGAGTCGGCGCGGTGAACAGCCTCCCGAGGTCGGCGCCGTGCAGGCCCTCGGCCCTGAGCCGGTTGAGGAGCCGGGTGGCGAGCAGGCTGTCCCCGCCCAGCGCGAAGAAGTCGTCGGTGCGCCCGACCCGCTCGGCGCCGAGCAACTCCTCCCACAGGGCCGCGACGGCCCTCTCCACGGGCCCCTGCGCAGGTGTGTGCGCGGCGCCCGCCCGGGGGGCCGCGGACAGCAGCTCCGTCAGCGCGGCCCGGTCGACCTTGCCGTTGGCGTTCAGGGGCAGGGCCGCCAGGGCGGTCAGCCGGTCGGGGATCATGGGGGCGGGCAGGAGAGCCGCCAGATGGTCGCGCAGCGCCTCGGCCCACGGCCCCTCGCTCTCCTGCCCGGCCGTGTCCGTACCGGGTTCGAGGTCCTCCGCGCCGGTGCGGAGCACCACCGCGGCGGCGAGCCGGCGCGGCTCGTCCCCGACGGGCACCACGGCGGCAGCCGTCACCCCGGGGTGCGCCACGAGGGCGGCCTCGATCTCGCCGGGTTCGATGCGGTGGCCCCGGATCTTCACCTGGAAGTCGGACCGGCCCAGGAACTCGACGGTGCCGTCCGGCCAGTAGCGGGCCAGATCGCCGGTGCGGTACCAGCGCGTGCCCTGGTACGTCACGAACCGGTCGGCGGTGCGCTCCGGGTCGCCCCGGTATCCCCGCGCCACCGACGCCCCGCCGATCCACAGCTCACCGGGCACCCAGTCGGGCCGGTCCCGGCCCTGGGGATCGACCACCCGGCACCGCTGGTTGGCGAGCGGTACCCCATAGGGCACGCAACTCCCTTGTTCCTGCTGCCCGTTGACCTCGTACACGGTGGAGTGGATCGCGGTCTCCGTGGTGCCGCCGAGCCCGGCGAAGCGCAACCCGGGGAAGACGTCCGCCGCCGCTTCGGCCAGCGCGAAGGGCACCCGGTCGCCGCCCAGCATCGCCAGGCGCAGCGAGGGCGCGCCGCCCTCCGCCCGGGCCGCCTCCAGGAGCATTGCGAACAGGGTGGGCACACAGTTGACGACGGTGACCTCGTGCTCCCGCACCAGCGCGAGCCAGGCGTGCGCGTCGCGCCGCTCGGCCTCGGTCACACAGACCACCGCGCCACCCGCCGACAGGGGTCCGAAGATGTCGTAGACGGACAGGTCGAAGTCGAGCGCGGACACGGCCAGCGTCCGGTCGCGCGGCCCGACCGCGAAGTGCTCGCCGAGCGCGGCGACGGTGTTGCGGGCCGCCCGGTGCGAGACCACGACGCCCTTGGGAAGGCCGGTGGAGCCCGAGGTGTAGATCAGATAGGCGGGCTCGTCGGTGGCGGGGACGGCGGGCGCGGCGAGCGGGTGCGCCGAGCGGGACTCGGTGAGCATGGCGGCGGTGACCTGGAAGCGGGCGCCGCTGGAGGCCCGGATGCGTGCCACGCGCTCGGCGGGCTGGTTCACCCCGACGGGCACATGGACGCCGCCCGCCGCGAGCACCCCGAGGGTGGCGACGATCTGGTCGGGCCCCTTGGGCAGGGTGACCAGGACCGTATCGCCCGGGGTGAGACCCCGCTCGCGCAGCCGCCCCGCCAGCCGCAGGGCCCGCTCGGCGACCTCGCCGTAGCCCAGCCGGCCGCCGCGCCACAGCAGCGCGGGACGCCCGGGATCGGTGGCGGCCGTCGCGAAGAACGCGCTGTGCAGCGGCGCGTCGGCGAGGGGGCGGGTGGTCGCGTTCACGCGCTCGCGTACCTGGAGCCGGCGTGCGGGGAGCAGCTCCGGCAGCGGGCCGTCCCAGTCGGCGCCGGGCGCGGTCAGCCGGGACACCAGGGTGCGAAAGGCCCCGAACATGTCCTCCACGGCGCCCTCGGGGAAGAGCGCGTCCACCGACTCCCAGTTCAGCCGGATCCCGTCGGCCTCCTCGACGACCTGAAGGTCCATCCACACCTGCGGGGTCTGCGAACTCATCCAGGCGGGCTCGCCCAGGACGCCCCGGACGTCGGGGCCGAACAGCTCGCCCATGCTGAGCGCGCTGGTGAAGACGACCGGCGCGAGCGCCGCGCCCCGCCGGGTCCGGGCCAGATCGCGCAGCACCTCGGTGCCGGGGTAGTCGCCGTGCGCGGCGGCCTCCCGGAATCCGGCCTGCACCTGACGGGCCCGCTCGGCGAAGGAGTTCCCCTGCCGGGCCTCGACGGTCAACAGCAGCAGACCGGTGAAGTCGCCCACCAGATACGGCACTTCGGGGTGGACCGGCGCGCGGTCGAAGAGCGGAAGGTTGAGCAGGAAGCGCTCCTCGGCGCTCCACAGGGACAGCACATCGGCGTAACAGGCCGCGAGCGCCATGGAGGCGCTGACGCCATGGGCGCGCGCCAGGGCCAGGAGCCGGCCCCGCTCGGCCGCGCCGAGCAGATGGCTGCGCCTCGTCGTGCGCGGTGCGCGGACCCGCTCCGGGGCGGTGGTCAGCGGCAGTTGGGGCCCCGATGGCAGCGTGGCGAGATGCTCCGTCCAGTAGGCGCGATCCCGCTCACGCCCCTCGGCGGGGTGCGCGGTGCGCTCGGCGAGGTAGCGGCGGTAGCTGTAGGCGGGCGGCGCGGGACGCTCGTCCGGGCGGTCGTAGTGGCGTGCCAGGTCGGCGACGACGATGCGGAAGCTCATCGCGTCGCACACCAGCATGTCGATGTCCACGTGGAGCCGGCCCGTGCCGCCGGGGAGCAGGGTGAGCCGTACGTCGAGCACCTGCCCGCGCGCGGCGTCCATCCGCTGATGCGACAACCGCTCGCGCAGCCGCGCCAGTTCGGCCTCCGCCTCCGCGGCGGGCCGGGAGCGCAGATCGTGTACGGCGGCGAGTCCGCTGGGTGTCTCGCCGATGCGCTGGGTGCCGTCGTCGAGGAAGCGGGCCCGCAGCATGGCGTGCCGGCCGGTCAGGGCGCGCAGCGCCGCGTCCAGGCGCCCGGGATCCAGGGCCGGACCGTCGAACTCGAAGTAGAAGTGGCTGCCGCTGCCCAGCGGCTGCCCTTCGGAGCGGCCGATCCAGTACGCGTACTGCATGGGCGCCAGCGGGAAGGGATCCGTCTCGGCGGTGTCCGCGTCTCCGGTGCCGTACGGGTCCTGCCCCAACGCCCCGCCGTCCGGAGCCACTTCGAACCCCCGGCCGCCCGGGTCCTGCGGCCCTGAGCCCTCCCCTCCGCCCTCCCGTCCGCTCGCCAGCGCCCACCAGTCGCGCAGCCGGGGCCGCTCGATGAGCTCGCCGAACGTGACGGCGACGCCGTCCCTGCGCCAGAGCCCGGCGAGCCGCATGACACCCATCGAGTCCAGGCCCCGGGCCACCAGGTCGTCGTCGTCCAGGACGGACGCGACGGGCTCCTCCAGCAGGTCCGCGACGGCCCTGCGCATGTCATCGAGCGAAATTCCCATGGGTGCCCCCGAGGGTGGTCAACAGATCCGGCTGACGGGCAGGTCCGCGTTCTTGGCGACCAATTCCGATGCCGCCATGAAACGGTGGACGAATTCCTGGGCGAAGGCGGAAGTGAAGCGTCCCTCGTTGTAGAAGAGCAGGACATGGAAACCCGCGCTGTGCGGCACGAGGACCAGTTCCAGTTCGAATCTGCTGCCCACTCCGTCCGGCACCAGAACCTCTATGTCGAGATCGCCGACGGTGATGCTGTAGACCGGTTCGGCCAGCATCTGGAAGACGATGTCGTCGGCGCGTGCCCCGTCGTTTCCGGAACCCGGTAGCGGCAACAGCTGATACGGAATTCCCTGGTTGAGGAATCCGCCCACCACGGTCTCGTGCGTCGCCTTGAGCGCCTCGGTGACCGGGGCGGACGGTGTGACGCGGGTGCGCAGCACGACCATGTTGGCCAGGAAGCCGACCGTGCGGCGGGTCTGCGGCCGCAGCCGGTTGGCGTACAGGGACGCCACCGCCAGATCGGTACGGCCGGTCGTGCGGTGCAGCGTGGCGTAGTACAGGGTGAGCATGGCGGCGAAGAGGGAGCTGCCCCGGCCGACGGCCAGCGCGCGCAGCGAGGCGACCGTCGCGGCGGACAGCTCGCCGCGCACCAGGGCGGTCCGGCGCGGACCCGGGTCGTCCCGCGTGGGCAGCGCGGGCAGATCGAGGTCACGCAACTCCCGCTGCCAGTAGGCTAGTTGGTTCTTCAGCTCACCATGGTCGAGCGCGTCGCGCTGCCATGCGGCGAACTCGCCGAACTGCCATCCCCCCTCGACCGGCTCCTTGGTGCCGCCGGACAGGCGGTCGAGCTCGGCGCACAGATCCTGGAAGACGATGCCGCACGACCAGGAGTCCGTGACCAGGTGGTGCATGTTGAAGCACAGCACGTGCTCGTCGTCGGCGACCCGCCACAGCGTGCAGCGCACCGCGCTGACGGTCGGGTCGATCCGGGTGGCGAGTTCCTCGGCGATCCGGGACCGCACCACCGACGCGGCGTCCGCCTCGCCCCGCAGATCGACCTGCCGCACCTCCAACGGGTGGGGCGGGCGCACGATTTGGCGCAGCTTTCTGCCGCCTCCGCCGAATACCGTACGCAGCGCGTCATGGCGGGCGTAAACCCGGTCGAGCGCCGTACGGAGAACGGACGGGTCCAGCGGGCCGTCAATGCGGCACATCATGGGGCAGTTGAGCGCTCCGTCCTGACCGCGATAGCGATCGAGGAACCACAACAGCCGCTGCCCCACGGAAGGTTCGGTCTCGCGCTCTTCGGAATTCCCCACGGCGCTCAAGCTACCGATCGCCACCCGGGCGGCTTCGGGCACTGAAAGATACTTGGCGGCATTGAAAGAAACAGCCGGTGCGGGACGTCGCGCTGCTAGCGTCCCCGGCATGCGGGACCTCGACCTACCGACCCCGGGCCACACCCGGCTGTCCTGGGACTACACACCGCGCACGCCCCAATTGCACCGCCTGTATCAGCGGGCCCAGGAGCAGCAGTGGAGCGCCGGGGACCTGGACTGGTCGCTGCCGGTGCCCTTCGGCGTGCCCCTGCCGGACGGGACCGACTTCGCGCGTGCCTCCTTCGAGGCCTCGCCGATGGCGGTGCGGGGCCGGCCGATGTGGGACACCTTCCGATGGGAGCTGCAGAGCTGGCTGGTCAGTCAGTTCCTGCACGGCGAACAGGCCGCCCTGGCCGCGGCCGCCCGGCTCGTCCAGGAGCTGCCCGACGTCGAGTCCAAGCTGTGCGCGGCGAGCCAGGTCACCGACGAGGCGCGCCATGTCGAAGTGTTCTCGCGCTATCTGCGCGAGAAGATCCCCCAGCCGTACGCGGTCAACGAGGCCCTGCACGCCCTGCTGAAGGACGTCCTGTCCGACGCCCGCTGGGACATCACCGCCCTCGGGATGCAGATCGTGGTGGAGGCCCTGGCGATGGCGGCGTTCCGGCTCGCGGGCACCACCTTCCACGACCCGCTCATCCGCCGCATCACCACCCTGGTCGCCCGCGACGAGGCCCGGCACGTCTCCTTCGGGGTGCTCGCCCTGCGGGAGGTCCACCGCGAGTTCAGCAGCGCCGAACGGGCCGAACGCGAGGACCTGGTCCTGGACGCCGCGGCCCTGATGCGCCGGCGCTTCCTCCTCGGTGACCTGTGGGAACGCCTGGACGTCGACCGCGCGGCGGGGGTGCGGTACGCGGCGGGCGACCGGGCCATGGTCGCCTACCGGCGCACCGTCTTCACCCGGGTGGTGAGCGCCCTCGACCACATCGACCTGCTGACCGGCCGCGTCCGCCAGGGCCTCGACCGGCTCGACCTGCTCGGCGACGGCTCGCCGGTGCGCCGGCCACCGGGCCGCCGCACCGGCTGAACTCGACGGAGGCACCCACCCATGACCCCGCCCGACCGCTTCGCACCCCGCCCCCCGAACCCGCGCCCCACCGCGACCCCGAGGCTCCCCGGCGCCCGCCCGGCCCCCGAGTCCGCCGCGCCCCCCACAACGGCGCAGGCCCTGTCGGTGCGCCTGTTCATGGCGGGCCTCGGCGCGGCCGAGCTGATGACGGCGTACCTGGGGCTGCGGCTCGGCCTCTACGACGCGCTGGCCGAGGGCGGTCCCGCGACCGCCCCGCAACTGGCCGAGCGCGCGGGCATCGCCCCCCGGTACGCCCGGGAGTGGCTCGAACAGCAGGCCGCGGCCGGCATCCTGACCACCGTGCCGGGCGACACCGAGCCGGACCGCCGGGTGTTCGTGCTGCCGCCCGGCCACGCGGAGGCGCTGACCGACCCCGGCAGCCTCTTCTCGATCGCCCCCCTCGTGCTGCTCCCCATCGGCGGTATGGCCTCGGTCCTTCCCCAGCTCATCGACGCGTTCCGTACCGGGCAGGGCATCGCCTACGAGCGGTTCGGGCCCGAACTGCGGGGCGGGCAGGCCGGGTTGAACCGGTCGGTCTTCCAGCACCAGCTCGCCGGATGGATCGCGGCCACCCTGCCCGAGGTGCACGCCGCGCTCGGCGGCGACGGAGGTGTGGTCGCGGACGTGGCCTGCGGTTCGGGCTACTCCTCGATCGCGCTGGCCCAGGCCTACCCGAGGGCCCGGGTGCACGGCCTCGACCTGGACGAGCGGTCGGTGCTCGACGCGCGCGCGAACGCGCGCGAGGCGGGGGTGGCCGACCGGGTGACCTTCGAGGTGCGCGACGCCGCCGACCGGGAACTCGCGGGCCGCTACGACCTGGTGTGCGTCTTCGACGCACTGCACGACATGGCGCGGCCGGTGGAGGTACTGCGGTCCTGCCGGGCCCTGCTGGCGCCGGGCGGATCGGTGCTCCTGATGGAACCCAACGTGGGGGAGCGGTTCACGGCGCCCGCCTCGGAGACCGAGCGCTTCCAGTACGCGGTGAGCCTGCTGCACTGTCTGCCGGTCGGCATGGCGGAGCAGCCGTCGGCGGCCACCGGGACCGTGATGCGCCCCGGCACGGTCCGGGCGTACGCCTCGGAGGCGGGCTTCGCGCGGGTGCGGGTGCTGCCCGTGCGGCACACCTTCCACCGGCTCTACCACCTGCTCTGAGAGCGACTGCGCACAGAGCGCGGCGAAGGGCCCGGAGGCCGCCGGGGCCTCCGGGCCCTTCGGTACCGCGGGGCCCACGGCGAGGCGCCGCAGGCCCTTCGCCGCTTCAGCGTCTAGCGCGTGGCGCCGCCGCCCAGGAACTCGTCGAGCAGCATGTTCACCTCGGTGGGCTTCTCCAGGAGCGCCGCGTGCCCGCTGTTCTTGATCTCCCGGTACTCGCACTCCGGGATGATCTTGGCGAGCTCCCGGGCCAGCGGGTAGGGCGACATGATGTCGTGCTCCATGCCGACCACCAGACAGGGCACGGTGATGCCCGCGATGCGCTCGGCGTCCGGGTCATAGGACGCCGAAGCCTCGGCGTGGCCGAGCGCGCCGTGCCCGCCGGACTCGGCGAGGCCGCGCAACCCCTCCAGATACGGCCCGATGAAGGCGTCCCGGTTGAGCGCACGCGGCCCGAACAGATACATCGCCCGGTAGATGCCCTCCATCACGGGCGGCATCACCACCCCGGCCCGCAGCCGTTCGAGGGCGTCCTCGCGGATCGCCCGGTGCAGCGCGCTCGGCTTCCAGGGCACCCCGACCAGTACGGCCCGGGTGAGCAACTCGGGCCGCTCCACGGCGAGTTCGAGGATGATGGTGGCGCCGAGTGAGTAGCCGACGATGGCACAGGGGCCCACGTCCAGCTGCTCGATGAGCGCGGCCACGTCCTCGGCCAGGCCCTCCATGGTGTACGGCGGAGGCGTCTCCTGCGACGGCGGTACGCCCCGGTGGTCGAAGGTGATCACCCGGTGGCCGCGCTTGGTCAGGAAGGGGACCTGCATCTGGTGGAACAGGTTCGCCTGGTGCTGGCCGGGGACCAGCAGCACGGGGCTGCCGTCGGGGTCCCCGAAGATGTCGTAGCTCAGGGTGACGCCGGTCTTGAGAGAGATCTCCACGCTGCCGTCCTTCACGGACTCGCCCGATGCTCGGGCGGGGGTTCGGTGGGTGGGGCCCGCACGGCCCGGGACCGGGGGCCGGCCGCCGAGCGGCCGGGGTTCGGAGCCGGGCCGAGGGGCGAGAGGCCTGGGTAGGGAGCGGGCCGAGGGGCCGCAGGCCCGGGTACGGGGCCGGGCCGAGGACCGCGCGGGGCGGTCCTCGGTCGGCGCGGCCCGTCCGACGACGCTAACGGCGCGGGGCGCGCTGCGGCGGTACCGCTGACAGGTCCCGTACAGAACCGCCCGTCACCAAGGACTCGAACGCGGCCCGGTCGGGACCCTCCACGGGCGGCTCGGGCAGGGGATGGTCGCGCAGGAAGGCGAGGATGCGACGGGAGACGGTACGGTCCGCCATCAGGTCCTGAGGGGTCATCAGCATGTTGTAGAGGCGCCGCGCTGCCTCGCCCACCACCTCGTCGTCCTCCCGCAGCACCGCCATCGCCCGCACGAACCGGTTGGGCAGATCCTCGGGCGGAGCCGCGCGCTCACCCCGGAGGCCGGCCCGCAACTGGGCGAACCGCGCCTCGTCCGAGGCGAGTTGAAGACCGAACCAGCGCCCCTGATGGGCGGCGGTCCACTCCTCGAACGCGATCACCGCGGCGAGCGGGTCATCGGCCGCGCCGTCCGCGACCCGGGCCAGCCGCTGGGCGTGGGCGAACGCGAGGGAGGTGCCCCGCCCGAAGGTGGGGTTGGTCTGCACGGCGGCGTCCCCGAGCAGCACGAGCCCGGCCGCCGCCGGCCGGCCCCGCTCGTCCAGGAGCCGCCGCCACCGGTTCTCGATGTTGCCCATGGGCGCCGGATCGTCGAGCGGCACCCCGCAGTCGAGCCAGACCGCCGTGCGGGGCACCGCCGCCAGGAAGCGGGTGAACGTGTCAGGTTCGCGCAGCCGGTGGCGCAGTGGATCGGACACCGCGACCGTCGCCGAGAGCTGGAAGGTGTCGTTGTCGCCGGGGAAGACCAGCGCGGTCGCGTACGGCAGCTCGGCGATCTGCGGGGCCGCGAGGGAGGGGAAGCGGTGGCCGGGACGCAGCCGGTAGTGGCGCGTCAGATAGAAGAACCCGCAGGGCTGGGCGGTCTCGCTCGGCGCCGGCAGGGCGACATCGGTGAGCCATCGCGCGATCCGGGAGCGCCGGCCGCTCGCGTCGACCACGAGATCGGCCCGGAACTCCTCGCGCCCCGCCGTCCGCACCCCCACCACCCGCGGTACGCCCCGGACATCACCACAGAGCCGAAGCCCCGCCACCCGGGTGCCGTGCGCGAACGTGACACCCGGCTCGGCCCGCGCGGCACGGCGCAGCACGCCCTCGTACACCAGGCGCCGGGAAAGGACGGTAGCGTCCGGCAGGCCCGCCGTGAGCGGGACCGGCACCGCGCCCCGCGCCGCGAGGGCCGCCAGTACGTCGGGGGCCTCCTCGCGCAGCACCCGTGTCGCCAGGGCGAGGAAGGCATGGCCCTGGCGGGCGTGCGGAACCTCCGGGCGCCGCCACAGGCGTACGTCGTCGTCGGGGCCCGCGTCGGGCGGCGGTTCCCCGCTCTCCAGAACGGTCACCCGATGGCCGCGCCGGGCGGCGAACAGCGCCGCGGCCGACCCGGCGAGCCCGGCGCCGATCACCAGGACGTCGGCCATCGCGCGCTCACCTCGCCGCCGCGTGGTCCGGAGCGTCCGCGTCCCAGGCGACGCGGTATCCGTAGACGTCGTCCGCGCTCTTCACGCTCAGCCGCAGGAAGAAGGGGAGCATCAGATCGCGCAGGGCCCGCCCCACCGGCCCGTTGGGCGTCATGTGCCCACCGGTGCGCCGGGCCCGCCGCACCAGCCCTTCCACCCGGGGTCGCCGGATGCCCTCGAAGGCGGCGAACGCCCGGGCCGGGTCGGCCTCGTCGCGCAGGCACTTGGCGAGGACGACGGCGTCCTCCATGCCCAGGGCCGCGCCCTGGCCCAGGTGCGGGGATATGGCGTGGGCCGCGTCACCGAGCAGGCATACGTTCTGGCGGTGCCAGGTGGGCAGCGAGGGCAGGTCGTAGAGCGGCCAGCGGCCTATGGGGCCCTCGGTCGCGCGCAGTATCCCCGCGACCACCCGGTGATCGGCGGCGTGCCGGCGCAACAGGTCGTCCCGCCACTGGTCGTCGGTGATCGACGCGGCCCACCCCTTGGCGGGCTCCACGGTCTCGGTGTGGTTCTCGAACCAGTAGACCTCCCCGCCGGGAAGCACCTGGTAGCCGAAGAACCCGCGCAGCCCGAACACCATCCGCAGGACGCCGTCCGCCTCCCCGGCTCCCTTGGTGCGGGCGAAGCCGCCGGAGCCGATGCCCTGGGTGAAGCTGGGCGCCGGCGCCTCGGGGAACACGGCCGCCCGGGTCGCGGAGTTGATGCCGTCGGCGCCGACGAGCAGAGCGCCGCGGGCCGTCGTGCCGTCCGCGAACCGGGCGGTGACCCGGCGCGGACCGTCCTGGTCGACGCGGACGAGCCGTTTGCCGAACTCGACCGGTACGCCCGCCTCTTCGGCCGCCTGACGCAGCCCCTTGTTGAGCAGACCGCGCTTGATGACGGTGGTCCGCTCGGGATTTCTGCCGATGGTGCGGCCCCGATGGTTGGCGAAGACCAGGTGGGTGGTGGGTTCGCCGGCGCGCAGGACCTCCTCCGCGATGCCGAGGCTCTCCAGGACGCTGCGCCCGTTGGGCCCCAGGTTGAGGAACGACCCGGCCGCGTCGTCCGGTTCGTCGCGGGCCTCGTACAGCACGGGCTCGAACCCGCAGCCGCGCAGGAACAGCGCGAGCACCGGGCCGGTGATCCCGCAGCCCACGATGAGGACCCGCTTGTCGCCGGGAGTGTCGAAGGAACGAGCGTGGGGCATGGGCGTACTTCCTCCTCCGCCCGGTCGCCGGACTGGCCGGGACCGGCGTCAACCTGCCACGAAATTACGGAACTTGACGACCGTCACGTACGCGCAGAGCACACTCACGCCGACGGTCCAGGCGACCGTGGCGAGCACCGGCACCAGCAGGGGCCCGCCGTGCGAGAGGCCGACCAGCGCCTCCACCGCCGTGGAGACGGGCTGCGCCGCCACGATCGGGCGGATCGCGCCGGGGTAGGCGTCCAGCGGCATATAGCCCGAGGACATCAACGTCAGGGCCAGAGTGGGCAGTTGAACCCAGCGCATGATGACCGGCGGGTAGGGCGCCAGGAGTGCGGCGACCACCGCGAGCGAGGTGCACATCAGGCCGAACAGGGCCACCAGGACGAAGAAGCCCAGCGCGGCCACGACACCCTGCTCGAAGCGGAACCCCGGGATCTGGGCGATGGCCGCCACCAGGGCCGCGATGGCCAGGATGCGGACCAGGTCGCCCAGCATCCGCCCGAACAGCATGGACAGGGCGTTGATCGGCATGGCCCGCAGCCGGTTGAAGACGCCGCTGCGGATGTCCACCCAGAAGGCGATCGAGCTGGAGCCGATGGCCGAGAACGCCGTGATCAGGATGATCAGCGGGGCGAGGCGCACCACATAGCTCTCGCCCAGCGTGTCGTGGACCAGGATGTTGAACGCGGCCAGCAGCATGAACAGTTGGAGCAGCGGGAAGCCGAAGGTGGCCACCAGCATCATTGGGCTGCGCAGGAACAGTTTCAGGACCCGGCCGGCGATGATCCGGCTCTCCGCCCAGAGTCCCGAAGCCGTCGAGGGAAGCGCTGGGCGTACGCCGGCTGTCGCGGTCACTGGGTCACCTTCCGGAAGGCGCGTGCGGTGGTCCACCCGCACAGCAGGATCAGCCCGGCACACCACACCAGTGCGGGCCAGACCCGGCCGGTGCCGGTGGCGCCGTCCGACAGGGCGCGCAGCGCGTCCACGACGGCGGAGACGGGGGAGACGTCGACGACCGGCTGGAGCCAGCCGGGGAACAGTGCGGCCGGAACGAACCCGCTCGACACCACGAGCAGGGGCAGATAGGGCAGATACAGGGCGGCGGCCAACGCCTCCTGGCTGCGCAGGGTCAGACCGAGGGTGGCGGTGACGGCGGCCAGCGCGGCGGCGAACAGAACCGCGACCAGGACGAAGCCGAGCGCCGCCAACGGCCCCTCGTGGAAACGGAATCCGGCGAGATGGGCCACCAGCGTGATCACCACGGTGGAGATCACCGCCTCCGCGGCGACGGTCAGCAGCCGGGCCGCGCCCAGGGCGGCACTGCTGATCGGCATCGTCCGCAGCCGGCTGAACAGTCCGCTGCCGCGGTCGGCGGCCAGCGCCATCGCCGAGGCGATCGCGATGAACATCAGGGCCTGGACCACCAGGGTGGGGGTCACCGAAGGCCCGTAGTCGATGCCCTTGTCGGCGAGCATGCCACTGAACGTGGCGTAGAAGATGCCGAAGAACACCAACGGCTGCACCACGGTGCCGAAGAGGGCGCCCTTGCTGAAGGAGCGCTTGAGGTCGCGCTCCGCCAGCACGGTTACGTCGTTGAGGAAGGCGGGCCCCGTCGGGGGCGCCGGGGCGCTCATGAACGGCCCTCTGCGGCCGCGCCCGACGCCGGGTCGCCGGTGCCCCGGTGGTCCTTGGTCAGGGCGAAGAAGACGTCGTTGAGGGTGGGCGGGTGCACGGCGATGTCATCGGCCCGCAGGGCAGCGCCGTCGAGCGCGCGCACGATGCCGGAGAGTTCGTCGGCGCCGCGCATCGGGACGACCAGGGTGTCGTCCCGCTCCTGCACCCCCGCGAAGCCCGCGAGCGCGCCGGCCGCGCGGGCCCGGTCGCCCGCGTCGGCGATCTGCACCTCGCACACGGAACCGCCCACGTCCTTCTTGAGCTCCTTGGGCGTGCCCTCCGCGATCACCCGGCCCTCGTCGATGACGACGATCCGCTCGGCGAGCGCGTCGGCCTCCTCCAGGTACTGGGTGGTGAGCAGGATCGCCATGCCGTCGCGGGCCAGCTCACGCACCGCGTCCCACAGGGCCTGGCGGCTGCGCGGGTCGAGCCCGGTCGTCGGCTCGTCGAGGACCAGGATCGGGCGCGGTACGACCAGGCTCGCGGCCAGGTCGAGCCTGCGCCGCATGCCGCCCGAATACTGCCCGACCGGCCGGTCGCCGGACTCGGACAGGCCGAAGCGGTCCAGGAGTTCGGTGGCGCGGGCCTGCGCACCCGAGCGGGTGAGCCGGAGGAGACGGCCGAAGAACACCAGGTTCTCCCGGCCGGTGAGCGTCTCGTCCACGGCGGCGAACTGGCCGGTGACGGCGACGCTGGCACGGACGCCCGCCGGGTCGGTGGTGACGTCGTGCCCGTCGAGCCGGGCGGTGCCACCGTCCGGGGTGAGCAGCGTGGTGAGGCAGTTGATGACGGTGGTCTTGCCCGCGCCGTTGGGGCCCAGAAGGCCGACGACGGTGCCCGCGGCCACGGAGAACGACACGTCGTCCACGGCCGCCTTGGGCCCGAAACTCTTGCGGAGCCGATCGATCTCGATCGCCGCTTCGGCCACAGCAGGACCCCTTTCCTCACACAGGAGGCTCCGCGGTCGCGGAACCCGCTCCAACGGAACGACGCGAACACGTCGTAATCCACCCAATGGGTATGCTCCGCGCCGCGACGGTAGCAACACGTCGGGTGACGGGAGCCGTTGCTGTCGGAGATCTTTCACTCAGCCGACCAGAAGCTTCTGTTCGCGTAGTTGCGTCAGGACATAGGCGACCACGTCCTCGGAGGTGGCGATGGAGCGCCCCGTCTCCTCGTCGATCGGCGGCAGGTCGAAGTCGTCCTCGATGGCGAAGGCCAGTTCAAGGAGGGCCAGCGAGTGGTAGCCCAGGTCGTTGACGAGATGGGCGGGACGGTCGGTGGGCATGTCCTCGCCGTCGGGGGCGAGTTGGCGCACCAGGGACAGGATGCTGTCGCGTACGGAGCTCTCGGTGTGGGCCATGTCCGTCTCTCCTACGTCCGGGTCGGGTCGGGGGATGCGGCGCCGTACGCGTGCCACAGGGCGCGGCGGCGCGGTTTGCCGCTGGAGGTCCAGGGGATCGAACCGCGGGGCACCACCCGCACCACGGTCCGGGCGCCACTGGTGCCGCGGGCCAGGAGGCGGGCCATGTGCGCGTCGGCCCGCGGGTCGCGCGGCCCGTGGTCGTCCTCGATCAGCGCCACGGCCACCGGGCCCGACGCGTCGTCGCCCAGCACGACGACGGCGCCGCGCGGCAGGACACCGGCCTCCCTGAGCGACTGCTCCAGATCCTCGGCGAACACCCGGGTGCCCCGTACCTTCACGCTGTCGCCGAGCCGGCCCCGCACATACAGTTCGCCCGCGCTGAGGAAACCGGCGTCCCCGGTGTGCAGTTCGCCGTCCGTGAAGCGGCTGCCGGCGCCTTCGTGGCCCAGGTGGCCCAGGCCCAGCGAGGGGCCGCGCACGACGATCTCGCCGACCGTCCCGTCCGGCACCGGGCGGCCCCCCTCGTCCACGATCCGTACGGTGGTGCCCGGCAGCGGGGTGCCGCAGCCGACCACCGAGCCGCGTCGGCGCCGGCCGTCGCCGCGCCGTACCCCGGTCACCGCGAGCGTGGCCTCGGCCAGACCGTAGGCGGGCAGCAGGGCCGTGCCGTCGAAGCCGTGCGGGGCGAGCAGGGCGGTGAAGCGGTCGAGGAGTCCGGGCGCCATGCGTTCGGCGCCGACGACCATCGCCGACACACCGGAGAGGTCCAGGCCGTCGAGCTGATCGGGGTGGACCCGGCGCACGAGGTGATCGAGCCCGAAGGCGGGAGTGGCGGTGATCGACGCGCCCCGCTCGGCGAAGCAGCGCAGATGGTCCAGGGGGCGCCGCACGAAGTCCTCGGGCCGCATCAGCCACAGGTCGTTCCCCGCGACCACGGGCCCGAGCAGACAGCCGACGAGGCCCATGTCGTGATGGACCGGCAGCCAACTCGCCCAAATGGAACGTGAGGTGACGCCCAGCCAGTCCCGGATGACGGCGAGGTTGGCACTCAGCCCCTCCCAGCCGATGCGTACGCCCCGGGCCGGGCCGCTCGAACCGGAGGTGAACTGCACGAGAGCGGTCGCCGGGTGCGCGACCTCGCCGGGTGCGGGACCGTCCGGCCCCGGCGCCAGGAGTTCGGCGGCGCTCAGTGTCGGCACGCCGGGGCCGTCGGCGACCGCGTCGCCCACGACCAGGCGCGGGCGTGCGGCCGTGAGGAGGGCCGCCAGCCGTTCCCGGTGTCCCGTGGCGACCGGCCGACCGGTGGGCTCCGGGGCGAGCGGCGCGGGGACGGCCCCGACGAGCAGGGTGGCGAAGAACGCCGCCACGAACGCGGGCCCGGATGCCAGGGCCAGCGCCACCACGTCGTCGCGGCGGACCCCGGCCTCCACGAGCCGGCCGGCCGCGCGCCGCGCATCGGCCGCGAGCTCCTCGTAGGAGTGGTGGTACCAACCGCCATCCCGGGTACTGAAGTGAATGCCCCGCGCCGCCTCGGGCGCCTGGAGCCATGCGAGCAACTGCCCATCGCGCACTGCCTGTTCACCTCCCCATCAGGCCTCGATGCGGGAGCCTAGGCAAGCCCCGGCGCGGCTCGGCGGATGCTGTTGAGTGTCTTTCACCGAGCCGGGCCCGGTGGGGTCGCGGGCGGACTCTGGGTGTCCCGCGCGCGGGGCATCCTCCCCGCGCCCACCCAACGGCGTACGCGCTTCGGGGCGTACCGGCAGGAGGGGCCCATGCTGGACGGATTCGTCCCCTGGCCGACCGAGTTCACCGAGCGGTACCGCCTTCGCGGCTACCGGCAGGGCCGCACCCTGCACGAGCTGCTGCTCGCGGCGGCCGCCGAGCACGGCCCCCGGACGGCGGTGGTGTCCGGCGCGACCCGGCTGACCTTCACCGAACTCGTGCAACATGCCGGGGAGTTGGCGTCGGGACTGCACCGGCTCGGCATCCGGCCGCGCGAGCGCGTGGTGGTCCAGCTGCCCAACCGGGCGGACTTCGTCGTGCTGTGCTTCGCCCTCTTCCGGCTCGGGGCGGTGCCGGTGATGGCGCTGCCCGGGCACCGGCGCAACGAGCTGGTGCACCTGTGCCGGCGCGCCGAGGCCGTCGCCCTGGTCGTACCGGACCGCTTCCAGGGCTACGACTTCCGGGCGCTGGCCCGTGAAGTGCACGGTGAAGTACCGGAGTTGCGACACATCCTGGTGGCGGGGGAGCCCGAGGAGTTCACCGCCCTCGATTCGGTGCCGTGCCCGCCGGTCGACCTGGCGCCGGTCGATCCCGGTGAGGTGGCTCTGCTGCTCCTGTCCGGCGGCACCACCGGGCTGCCCAAGCTGATCCCCCGCACCCACGACGACTACGCGTACAACGCGCTTGCCTGCGCGCAGGCGCTGGGGGTCGACCGGGACAGCGCCTATCTGGCCGCCACGCCGGTGGCCCACAACGCCGCGCTCGGCTGCCCGGGCGTGCTCGGCACCCTGTTCCGCGGCGGCAAGGCGGTGCTCGCCGCGAGCCCGAGCCCGGACGAGGCGCTGCCCCTGGTGGTCCGGGAGCGCGTGACGCTCACGACGCTGGTGCCGCCGCTGGTCATGATGTGGCTGGCGGACCCGGAGGTGCTGAAGGCGGATCTGTCGGGGCTGCTGCTCCAGGTGGGCAGCTCCAAGTTCCAGCCGGAGGTGGCGCGCAGGGTGCGCGAACAGATGGGCTGCCGACTCACCCAGTGGTACGGCATCGGCGAGGGGCTCCTCACCCATACCCGGCTCGACGACCCGCTGGAGGTCGTCCTCCACACCGAGGGCCGCCCGCTCTGCCCGGACGACGAGATCCGGATCGTCGACGACGCCGGGCGGCCGGTGCCGCCCGGCGAGGTGGGCGAGCTGCTGACCCGGGGGCCGTACACCATCCGCGGCTACTTCAGGGCGCCCGAGCACAACGCGCGGGCCTTCACCGAGGACGGCTTCTTCCGCACCGGCGACCTGGTACGTCTGCGCCCCGACGGCAATCTGGTGGTGATGGGACGGGCCAAGGACATCATCCACCGCGGCGGCGACAAGGTGTCCGCCGAGGAGGTCGAGGAGCATCTGCTGTCCCATCCGCAAGTGCGCGACGTCGCGGTGGTGGGGCTCGCCGACGACATGCTCGGCGAGCGGATCTGCGCCTATGTCGTCGCGGACCCGGAGGCCGGTGCGGGCGAGCCCGGCGCGGCCCGGCTCAAGGCGTATCTGCGGGAGCGGGGCCTTGCCTCCTACAAGGTGCCCGACCAGGTCGAGCGGGTGGATTCCTTCCCCAAGACGCCGGTGGGCAAGGTCGACAAGGCCGCGATGCGTGCGCGCGGAAACCGCTGACGCGCTGGTGCGGGCCGTGCTGCCGCCGTGGGCGGCGGGCGCGGCCCGCGCCGACGACGCCGCCGGGCCGCTCTTCGCGGGGGAGCGCGCCCTGTGCGCGGGCGTCGGGCCGCGCAGACAAGGGGAGTTCACCACCGGACGGTGGTGTGCGCACCGCGCTCTGGCCCGGCTCGGTGTGCCGCCGGTGGAGGTGGGACGGGGCGCGCGCGGCGAACCGCTGTGGCCGCCCGGAGTCCTCGGCAGCATCACCCACTGCGCGGGGTTCCGCGCCGCCGCCGTGTGCCGCGCCCGCGACGCCCTGGGCCTCGGCATCGACGTGGAGCGTGACGCCCCGCTTCCGGCGCGGGTGAGGGCCCGTCTGATCCACGAGCAGGAGGCGGTGCGCGTGCGGCTGGAACCCGCCGGTGAGCGCTTGCTGTTCAGCGCCAAAGAAGCCGTGTACAAAGCGTGTTCGGCGCTCGGCGGTGACAGCTGCGCCCCGTCCCTGGCCCAGATACGCATCGAGGTGGCGCCCGGCGGACACGGGCCGGGGGCGAGCGGGCGCTTTACGGCGCGGGTGCCGGCCGCCACCGGCGCCGGTGGTCCCGGCCGCCCTGTCTTCGAGGGGCGTTGGCACCACTCCCACGGTCTGGTGGTGACGTCGTGCGTGATCGTGCGCCCGGACACGGGTGTGCCCACGGCGCGCCTCGCACACGCCGTGGGCACACCCGGGCCCCCTCAGACCAGATCGGCCTGGGACTCCAGTACATAGCCGCGTCCCCATACGGTGCGTATGGAAAGACCGAGCGGTTGAATGCGCTCCCTGGTCCGCATCATGTGCAGGTCCAGGGCGTTGCGGGTCCTGGACCCATTGACCTGGCCGAGCCGGTAGCGAAGTGCCTCACGGGGGACGACCTCACGGAAATTCGGTACGAGCAGTTCGAGAAGTTCGGTCTGGGTGGGCGAGACCGTCACGGAACGGGAGGAGAAGTGCAATACCCCGCTCTCGTCCAGACACGGAAGCCGGTTCATCCGGTACCGGCGGCTGAGGGCGTTCACCCGGGCCTGTAAGTCGTGCGCGGCGATCGGAGCCCTGACCCAGTCCTCGCACACGTCCTCGCACACCGGCGCCTCGGCCCTCGCTTCCACGACCAGTATCCGAGGCACGCCGATCGTGCGGTATCGATCCCGCAGTTCCTGTTGCGCCGGCCATCTCAGTAACCGGACTTCTTCACGTGACAAGTACGCGCCCCTTCCACGCCCATGGAGTTCTACGCTCACTCATCCCCGCATCCGAACCCGGGAGCGGGAGTCACCCATCGATGAAATCGCGGCGGAGAAATGCCGGAGAACAGCCGGTCGCCGCCGGTCACATGGAGCACGCTCGCCGGCCTGATGTGACAGCCCCGTGCAAGCCATTCACCTGGAGTGCATGCTCGTGAAATTGTTGACCATTGGAGCAAAATCTTTCGGCGCCCGCCGGGCCTGACGACCGGCGGAGGTCCTTCGCCGCAACGATTTAGCCGGGGTGGCCGATAAGGATCGGTGGCTGTCCACCCGCGTCACACTTCCTCCACGGCGAGGGTGCAAACCTCCGCCGCGCCCCCCTCGCCTCCTCATATGAGCCGGACGGACAGGCTCAATCTAAGGGCTTGTGTGGGTCCGCGTCGCTAAATCTGTCACTCATATTTTGGCCACCGTCACCGTAAAGCGACGGGAACACTCGCGTACGAGCGGAACGTCACGCTGGGTATCCGGACCACTTCGCCGGCGGGCTCGAAACGGAGGGCCTCGCTCAGCAGCCGGCCGAGCGCGACCTGTGCCTCGATGCGCGCGAGGCCCGCGCCCAGGCAGTGGTGGGCACCGCCGCCGAAGCTGACGTGCGGGTTGGGCGAGCGGCCGACATCCAGCCGCTCCGGATCCTCGAACCGCTCCTCGTCGTGGTTGGCCGACCCCAGCAGCAGTACCACCACGCGACCGGGCCGGATGGTGCGCTCCCCGACGCGGATCTCGTCCACGGCCATGCGGGCGGTCGCCTGGATCGGGGCGTCGTACCGGAGGAACTCCTCGACGGCGGTGGGCAGGAGACCGGGGTCGGCCCGCAGCCTGGCCAGCTCGCGCGGGTGGCCGAGCAGTGCCGCACAGCTCGTCGCGATGAGGTTGGTGGTGGTCTCGAACCCGGCGAAGAACAGGAAGATCGTGTTGTCCACGATCTCCTCGCGGCTCAGCCGCGCCCCGGGCTCCTCGGCGAGCTCGGCCGTCAGCATCTGGGACAGCAGGTCGTCCCCCAGGTCGCGTCGGCGCTCTTCGAGCAGCGCGCCGATGTACTCCCGCAGCCAGGCGACGGCCGCGTGTGCCGAGGCCCGGTCCTCCTCGGCCACGTACAGGGCGAACGCCTTGGCGAGCTGGATGGCGTGCGGGCGCACGAGGTCCCGGTCGACCGGCGGAATTCCCACCAGTTCGCACACCACCATCACCGGAAGGGGAAAGGCGAGTTCCGTCACGGCATCGAAAAGCCCGCCTTCGAGGCCGGGCGCGAGCAGCGCCTCCACCTGCCGCTCTATGAAATCGTGCAGACGCTGCACAAGCCGCGGACTGAACGCCTTTGCCATCAGACGCCGCAGCCGCGTGTGGTCGGGGGCGTCACGGTCCAAAATGATGCGCTGGAAAAAGCTGTTCGCCGGACCGTCGCCGATGCTGAATTCATGGTATTCCGGCGGGTATTCATGGCTGAGCCGGCGGTCCCGCAGCAGCGGCACCACGTCGGCGTACCGGCTGACCACCCACTGGCCGGGACCGCCCCTGCTCAACGGTCCCGAGGCGCGCAGTTCCGCATACACCGGGTAGGGATCGGACAGCACTTCAGGGGCGCGTGAATTGAACCGCGGGGGAAGTGTCGAAGCCATGCCGCTCTCCCGTCGAAAGGCGTGATTTCGGCCCGGATCCTAGCAGCGGGAATCGTTCGGGCGGCACCGCGAGGAAGGAAAGATCTTCCTTTCGGAGTTGTTCTTTCCCTTTCCTTTCAGGGCTCATGACGGCTGGGTCCGCTGTTCTACGCTGCCAGGTGTGACCGATGTGAGAGACATGGAACTACCGCGGTTCAGTCTTGACGACGCGGCACTGCTGCGTGATCCCTATCCGGTCTACCGCAACCTGCGCGCGGCGGGCCCGCTGTGCCGGGGCGGCCCCGCGCAGTGGGTGGTCACCCGGTACGACGAGGTGGCGAGCCTGCTGAAGGACCGCAGGCTCGGCCGCGCCTTCCCCGTCGAGTTCCAGGAGATGTCGGTGGGGCCCGGGCCCGCCGTGGACTTCCTGCGGCGGATCGTCATCGACCGGGACCCGCCCGACCACACCAGGCTGCGCCGCCTGCTCACCAAGGCGCTTCCCCCGACGACCGTGCGCACCCTGGACGGCCCGATCGGCGATCTCGTGGACGAGCTGCTGACGGCGGCCGAGGAGCGCGGTTCCTTCGACGCGGTGACCGACCTCGCCCAGCCGCTGCCCGTCCTGGTGATGAGCACCCTGCTCGGCATCCCGCACGGCGACCGCGCCGAGGTGATGCGCCGTTCGCTGGACGTCGCCAAGGCCTTCGCCGTGTTCCTGCCGGAAGCCGAGCGGGCGGCCGCGCACGACGGCGTCCGGTGGCTGCGCGAATATCTGCGGGGCCTGCTGCGCAGCCGCATCGCCGCGCCCGGCGACGACCTGCTCAGCGCGATCGCGCTGTCCCGGGACGACGAACACCGTCCGCTCACCGAGGAGGAGGCCGTCGACAACGCCCTTTTCCTCTACTACGCGGGCTTCGAGACCACCACCAACCTCATCGCGACCGGCTGCCACGCGCTCCTCCACCACCCCGACGAGCAACGGAGGTTGCGCGCGGACCGCACCCTGATGCCGACCGCGATCGAGGAGTTCCTGCGCTGGGACGCCCCCATCCACACCACCACCCGGCTCACCCTGGAACCGGTCGAGGTGGGCGGGCGCACCATCCGGGCCAACCGGGTGGTGGTCCTGCTCCTGGCCTCCGCCAACTTCGACGAGCGCCAGTTCCCCGACCCCGAGCGGCTCGACCTCACCCGCCGGCCCAACGCGCACCTCAGCTTCGGCGGGGGCGTGCACCACTGCCTGGGCGCGATGCTCGCGCGCGTGGAGGGCTCCGCCGTCTTCGGCCGGCTGCTCGACCGGCCCGGCCACCTCGAACCGGCCGGGGAGGCGGACTGGCGGCCGAGCGCGGCGGGCTTCCGCTTCCCCTACTGCGCCTTCCGCAGCATCCCGGTGGCACGCGCCGAGTGAGGCCACGACGAAGGGGGCCACCGGTTTTCCGGTGGCCCCCTCGCCCGTACGCGACCGGTCCCG
Organism: Streptomyces sp. ASQP_92; assembly: GCF_025399895.1. Classification (GTDB taxonomy): domain Bacteria; phylum Actinomycetota; class Actinomycetes; order Streptomycetales; family Streptomycetaceae; genus Streptomyces. The sequence goes on from NZ_JAODUA010000002.1 coordinate 513,102, forward strand.
GGGTCAGCCCGCCGGAAGGATGTTGTGGTTGACCCGGAAGAGGTTGTCCGGGTCGTACGTCGCCTTGAGCGAGGCCAGGCGGGCGTAGTTGGGGCCGTACGCGTCGGCGACCCGCTCCGGTCCGTCGTCCCCGAGGTGGTTCACGTACACCGCGCCCGTCGTGTAGGGCAGCACGCGCTCGTACACCCGCTGGGTCCACTCCACGTTGACCGCGTCGTCGGCCGGGTCCTCCCACTGGCTCAGGACGCTGACCAGATAGCCGGTGCGGTGCGGGAACGCCGTTGCCTCGGGCGGGAGTTGGGCCATCACCCCGCCCATCAGGCCGCCGCCGACCAGGGAGAGGGCGGAGGGGTTGGTGGTGAAGCCCTCGGCGAGGATGTCCAGGGCCTCCGCGTGCAGCTCGTCGAAGTGGAAGGAGCGGGCGTACAGCCGCCGGCCGGCGACGGTGTTGTCGTCGAGCATCCGCTGGACCGCCAGATACGGCATCCGCCCCACGTGGTTGAGGAGCGGTTTGCGGCCGAGCCCGCTGAGCGGGGCCACCGCCTCCTCGCCCCCGGACTCTGGGTCGGCGTGCACATAGCCGAGGCCCACCGCGGGCTCGCCGTCCACGGTGAGGAACGCGAAGGACGTGGTCAGCGCGTCCGGGGCCGTCTTGTTGAACTCGCCGAGGCGGCGGGCGACTTCGCCGGTCTCCGCGACCGGGAACGCGAGCAGCCCGGCGAGGCAGTCGCCCTGCGGATGCAGCTTGTACTCGAAGGACGTCGCGACGCCGAAGTTGCCACCGCCGCCCCGGATCGCCCAGAACAGGTCCGCGTCGTCCTCGGCACTGGCCCGGCGCAGCGTCCCGTCGGCGAGCACCACGTCCGCGGCGATCAGGTTGTCCACCAGCAGCCCGCGGTAGCGGCCGAGCCAGCCGAGGCCGCCGCCGAGCGTCATGCCGCCGATCCCGATGTAGGACTCCTGGGAGCCGGTGACCGCGAGACCGTAGTGCATCGTCTCCGCGTCGAACTCGCCCTGCACCAGGCCGGGTTGGGCGTGCGCCGTGCGTGCGGACGGGTCGACCCGGAGGCCCTTCAGGGCGGAGGTGTCGATGACCAGGCCGCCCTCGACGCTGCCGGTGCCGGCGAAGCAGTGGCCGCCGCCCGTCACGGCGAGCAGGATGTCGTGCTCCCGGGCGAACCGCACCGCGGTGGCGACGTCGGCCGCCCCCGCGCAGCGGGCGAGCGCGCCGGGCCGCTTCTCGAAGTAGGCGTTCCAGATCGATTTCGCCCGGGTGTACTCCTGGTCCGCCTCGGTGATGAGGGGGCCGCGCAACCGCTCGCGCAACTCCTCGACGAGTCGCTCCGCAACAGTGTCGCCGGAGCTGGTGGTGAGCCGCATCGCGCCTCCCGTACGGCTGGACATCAATGGTGGCGCCCATCCAACCCCGGCCCGCCAGGGCGTCCCGCGGACCGGACAGAGTACGGAAAGGTCCGCACGGCCCGGCCGGTGCGAGCGGCCCGGTGTGGGTAGCGTGGGGTTCCCGCATGTTCCCGCATCCACGGAGTGGCTCATGTACGTTCGCCGGATCGTTCCCAACTTCCAGTCCGAGGGGCAGGCCCTCGCGGAGAGCTCCGAGTTCTACGGGGTGCTCGGGTTCGAGGAAGTGATGAATCACGGCTGGATCGTGACGCTGGCCTCCACGGACAACCCCGCCGTGCAGCTGAGCCTGATGACCAAGGACCAGACGGCGCCGGTCGCGCCGGACGTCAGCATCGAGGTCGAGGACGTGGACGCGGTGCACCGGGCCATGGTGGAGCGCGGCGCGGAGATCATCCATCCGCTGACGGACGAGGAGTGGGGCGTACGCCGCTTCTTCGTCCGCGACCCCAACGGCCGCGTCATCAACGTGCTCAGCCACTCCTGAGGCCCCGGCCACCGTCGGGCGGGACGGCCGGGCTCCGCCCGCGCGACGGGCGATGAAAGAATCACCGCTCCCTCACCGACGCGGAAACGCACACGCCGTTCAGGAGCGCCCGCCCCATGGATCTCAACCTGTTGCGCGTTCTGGACGCCCTGCTCCGGGAGAACAGCGTGACCCGCGCGGCCGAGCGGCTCGGCACCTCGCCCGCCGCCGTCAGCCGGGGCCTGGCCCGGCTCCGGCGCACCGTGGGCGATCCGCTGCTCGTCCGGGCGGGCCAGCGCATGGTCCCGACCCCCAGAGCTCTCGAACTCCGGGAAGACGTAAGGGAGTTGCTGCGCGGCTGCGACAACGTTCTGCGGCCGGGCGCCGGTTTCGAGGCCGTGCGTCTGCGGCGCACCTTCACGGTGCAGGCGACGGACCTGCTCCTCGCGGGGCTGGCCGGCCCGCTGACCGACCGGGTCCGGGCGGAGGCGCCCCAGGTGGACGTCGTCTTCCTGCCCGAGGCGCTGGAGGGCGGGCCGGCGCTGCGCCAGGGCACGGTGGACGTGGAACTCGGTGTTCTCGGCGGCCTCGACCCGGAGGTCCGTACCCGGCACCTCATCCACAAGGTGCTGGTGGGAGTCGCCCGCAGCGGCCACCCCCTGTTCGAGGGGCGCATCGACGCCCGGCGCTTCGCCGCCGTCGACCACATCGGCATCTCCCGGCACGGCAAGCGCGAAGGGCCCATCGACGTCGCCCTGGCCCGGCGCGGGCTCGAACGCCGGGTCGCGGTCGTCGTCCCCAGCCATACGAGCGCGATGATCCTGGCCCGCGACACCGACCTGGTCGCCCTCACCCTCGCCGACTGGCTGCCGGACGCAACGGCCACCCTGGGGCTGCGCACCTTCCCCGTCCCCCTCGATCTGGCGCCCGTGGACATCGGCATGGCCTGGCACCCCCGCAACTCGGCCGATCCCGGCCATCGTTGGTTCCGCGGCCACCTGGCGGCCGCGGTCCTCGCTCCCTCGTCGCCGACCGCGAACACCTGACGCCGGGCGCCGGGGGTGGCGGCCCGCCGCGCGCGAAATCGGCCAGATCCCAGGAGTTGACCGAAGGTCAGGATGTGTAACGTGCGATCTGCCGACACGACCGTCGGCGACCGGGGGCGAGGAGGAGGCAGTGAGCGGGGTAGTGATCCATCTTCCGCGCGGGAAGGGCGACACCGGCGGCGAGACGCACGGCGAAGCCGTGACACTGCGGCTCGGCCCGGGGGAGGTGGCACGTTTTGGGCGCGGCTCGGCGGCCGCCCCGGTCGAACTGCGCCTCGACGACGAGGCGATCTCCCGGCTCGCGGGTGAGATCCGGGTGACCGACGACCACTGGCAGCTCAGCAACCTCAGCCCGACCCAGAGCTATCTGGTGGAGAACCCGGAAGGCGCGGGGGAGTATCTGCGGGTGCCGCCGCGCCGGGCCGGGGCACCCATCCCCTTCGAGTTCGCCCGGGTCGTGCTGCCCACCCGCCGCAACACCTCGGTCTCCTTCCAGGTGTTCGCGCCCGACCATGTCTATCTGGACGCGGACGGCCTCGGTGGCCAGTGGGGCAGCCGTACGGTGACGGCGTACTCCCTGGACGAGACGGCCCTGTACTTCCTCATCCTGGTCGCGCTCTGCGAACCGCGGCTGCGGGACGAGTCGCCCGTCGCGGTGCCGACCACACCCCAGATCGTCGAACGGCTCGGCGCGCACCCGGCCTGCGCACGGCTCACGGCCCGGGCGGTCAGCTCGCACATCGACTACCTGGCCGACGAGAAGATGCGGATCAGTGCGCCGGCCGAGGCCGGGCCGCGCCGGGAGGCGCGCCGCAACGGCAAGCGCGAGGCGATCGTCGGACTCGTGCTGCGGTTCGGTCTGGTGCGGGAGGAACACCTGGCGCTGCTGCCGCCCCGGGCCGGGGCGGCCGGACAGGAACGGGGGACGGGGGCATGAGAGGTGGACGAGCCCACCGCGCGGGACGGCGGACCGGAGGGGGACACGGTGCGCGGTCCGGCCGACACCTCGGGAGGTGAACGCGCGGAACTCCTTCCGCCCGGCTACCGCGTGGACCGCTGGGAGGTCACCGAGCCGATCGGGAGCGGGGGTTGGGCCACCGTCTACGCGGGACGCCCCGCCGAAGGGGCCGGGGAAGGCGCGGAGGCGGAATCCGTCGCGCTCAAGGTCCTGCCGACCGCCGGGCTCTCCCCGCACCAGGCGCGCAAGGTCGCCGAGACCGCCCGCCGCGAGGTCGAGTTCGGCCGCCGGTCCTCCCATCCGCGACTGATCCGCCTCCTGGACACGGTCGTCCTGGGCGAACCCGACGATCCGCTCCTGGACGGGGCGATCGTGCTGGTCATGGAACGGGCCGAGCGCAGTCTGCGTGATCTGCTCGCCACCGGCGTGAGCGAGGCCGATGCCGCCCGGCTCGTCACCGGGATCTGCGAGGGCCTGGCCCATCTGCACCGCAGCGGGTGGGTGCACGGCGACCTCAAGCCCGACAACATCCTGCTCATGGCGGACGGCTCGGTGAAGCTCTCGGACTTCGGGCTCGTCACCCCGCTGACCGGCACCCACGGCACCCATGGCTACGCGCCCCCGATGGGCACGTTCGACTATCTGCCGCCCGAGCGCTGGAAGGCGCCGCTCGGCGAGCGCGGCGTCGAGGTGCGGCCCAGCGCCGACATCTGGGCCCTGGGCATCACCCTGCACGAATTGTTCGCCTCCGGCGCCTCACCCTTCCCCGGCGCCACTCCCATGGCACGCGGCGCCGCGACCCAGGAGTACGCCGACGGCCGGACGCCGCTGCGTCTGGACGGCACGATCGCGCCGTTCTGGCGTGCGCTGGCCACCGACTGCCTGGCCCCGACCCATACCGCGCGGGCCCCGCACACCGCGGAGAGCCTGCTGGCCCGGATCGAGCGGCGCCCGGCGTCGCAGACCGAGGAGTCGTCCGGCGCGAAGGGCGCAGGGACGTCCGGCGCGGGGGCCGCCGGGCCGTCCGGCCGGCCGGCGCCACGCCGAAGCGGCCGAAGACCGGGCGTGCCCACGAGAAGACAGGCCGCGTTCATGACCCTCGCCGTGTGCGCGGTGGGGGCCACGATCTGGCCGCACCTCGCACCCGGCACCGCGACCGGCACCGCGACCGGCACCCGGGCGGTCGAGCCGGCCGGCCGGATCAAGGTGTTCAACGCCGAACGGACCTGCCGGGACCGCTCCGACCGTGACCGCGAGTGCAGCCTGGGTCTGGCCATCGACCCGATGCGCCCCTACACGATCGACAACGTCGTGGAGACCCGGGTGTGGCACGGCGACGAACTCGCTGTCGACTGCCGGCTCGCCGAAGGCATGCCGATCATCGACGAGACGGACGCGCACTCCGCCGAGTGGTACCGCGTGCGGATCTCCCAGGGCTCCGGGTCGACCACCGCCTGGCTGCCCGCCATCCGCACCAAGGACCGCCCCTCCGTTCCCGACTGCCCGTCACCATCGACATCCCGGCGGTGAACGCGCCATGCACCGCGCCGAACCGGCCACCGGAACATGGCCAAAACCTTCGCCACGGCTTCGCCGGGTGCCTACGGAGGCCGTCAGCCGGCCAACTCGACGCGGAGGAGGGGATTCTCGCGGTGGGGCGCGGCCCCCGGCGACGGTGTGACGTGCCCTGGGGCCGCCCTCGGTTTACGGCGACCGCCCGCACGGCGGCCTCACCCGGCGCGCGCTGTCGTGCTGAGCGCGAACGACCGTGACCTGTAAGCCACTTGAGGGAAGGCGCTCCCGACGGAGACGGGAGCGCCCGTGCGCCGAACGATGCTGGGCATCCTGTCCTCCCGAGGTGATCGGACGCGATCGGACCGCGCCATGCGTTGGATCCGATCTGCCCACACCGGCCGAGGATCATGCCGTGAACCGCCTTCGACCTGCACAGTTCACCGAAGCCCCCGGCGCGTAAGGGAGTTGGCGGCGCACCTCCGAAAAACCGCCGGGAGACCACCGGACGCATCCCATGATGTGCGGCACTCCCGCCCCAGAGGAACCGCATGCCACAGACCGCACCCCCTCAACTCCCCCGAGACCCGGCACGAACGAGCCGCCGACGGGGCGGCTCACGCCGCGCGATCCCGGCGGACTCACCTGCGACCGGTGCCGTGCGGGCCTGGAGAGGACCCGTTCACCAGGGCCGGACATCGCCGCAGCGGGGCCGTGCCGCAGCAAAGTCCGGATCCGGCCAATCTCCGGAGATATTCGCGTGAAGTCTGGATCCAGCCATTCTTTCGATGTATTTCTAAGGGCACCCGATCGGCCCGGCGAGTATCGTCCTTAAGTCGGCGTACATGTGATTGAGGTCGCAGCTACCGTCGCTGACCAGCAGTCAAGATCGTTGCTAGGGTCGCATCCAGCGACATGGCGGCACATGACTGACACACATGACATTGCCGGCTTGCTCCGGAGAACAGCCTCGGCGGCAGGGATATGTCGGCGAGTGGGTGCGGCGTTCCAACGATCTTGGACTAATGCGTACCGGCACGAGGGAAAGGCATGGTCGTATGACATACGATGTCAGTGGTGTGATAGCCGAGCTGAAAAGCCGTAATTTGTTGCCGAGCGCCTATGAAACGGTGTTTGCCAGCGGTTCGCTGGTCCGCGGATGGGGAAATCCGACCAGCGATCTCGACGTACATGTGGTCACCAAGGATGTATGGACCAGCAGTATCGACGAGACCAACCATGTGGCCCTTGAACCCAACACGCTTCAGTACGAAGGCACCTTTGTGGACGGGCGCCGCTGGGACGTCGAGTACTGGACCGCGGGCCAGATCGACCAGGTTCTCTCCAAGATCACACCCGAGCAGTTCGCCGACGACCAGGGAACCTGGCGCACCCTCAGCTATCACGAGATCGCCCTGCTCGAACGCCTCCCCTACGCGGCCGCCGCCGACGACGGCCGGTGGCTCGAACGCGTCCGGGCCACCCTCGCCTCCTCGGCGCACCGCTCGGTCCTGATCGTCAACTCGCTGAAGCAGGCGGACAGTTACACCGAGGACGTCGCTGGTCAACTCGCCCGGGGCGATCTCCACAGCGCGGTCATCGCCGCCCGGAACGCCTTCAGCCACGCCGTCGACGCACTCCAGGCGAGCCTGGGGCAGTTCGGCAGTCTGTGGCCCAAGTGGCGGGCCCGCCGCATGCAGATCCTCGACCCGCGGCTCTTGCCGTTCGAGACGTACTGGGCCATCGAGACCATGCGGACCTTCGACCCCGACAACCCGCAGAAGTGGATCGAGGAGACCATCGCCGTGTGCCAGCGCATCTCCATGGAGGTGACGGTCTGATGGCCGCCGAACCCGCCGTCCGGGTGGGCCCCGCCACCGTGGCCGCCCTCCCGCTGAATGTGAAGATCCGCAATCACCGCGGGAAGACGATCGTCGGCGGATATCAGCACTTCTTCGAGCTCACCGAATCGGCCGCGTACATCTGGCGACAGATCGATGGAATCCGGACCGTCACCGATATTGCCCGGCTGATCGCCGAGGAATACGACATCGATCAGGAAACCGTCATCGAGGACGTGGTGGAGCTGTTCACCGAACTCGCCGAGCACGATGTCATCAAGATAAGCGAGAAGGAGTCCTCGCTCTGAGACGTGAAGAGAGGTCACGGGGGTGTCTCTTTTCTTCCGCCTGAGCGAGTCCCTGATACCGGGGGGTATGCAATGCTGGACGATCTCCAGTTCGGTGTCTTCGGTCCATTGACGGTACGGCGAAATGGGCACGTCACGGAAATTCCCCAGGCCAAGCACAGAATTGTCCTGGCGGCTCTGCTGCTCCGCGCCAACCGCGCGGTGACGCAGGAGGAACTCATACAGCACCTGTGGGGCGACGAGCCCCCGCTGACGGCTCGCAAGACGCTCCAGGGATACATCGCCAGGCTCCGCAAGGTGCTGGGACCGGACGCGGTGGTCAGCCGGTCCTCCGGCTATGCGATGGACGTGGACGGCGACCGCCTCGACCTCGGCCGGTTCGACCGGCTCCTGGCCCAGGCCGAGCAGGCCACCGACGCCGCCGAACGCGCCCGGCTGTTCCGGGCCGCCCTCGACGAGACCGGCGGCACCCCGCTGCTCGACGTCCCCTCGGAGAACCTCCAGCAGGGAGACGGCGCCGCGCTGCTCGAACGCTGGCTGAATGCGACCGAGCACTGGGCGGACGCGGAGATGGCGGTCGGCCGGCACGCCGAAGTGCTGCCCCGGCTCAAGGCCCTCGTCTGTGAACACCCCTTCAGGGAAAGCGCCTTGAGCCGCCTCATGCGGGCCCTGTACGGGGCCGGCCGGCAGGCGGACGCGCTCGCCACCTACCAGGAGGCGCGCCAACTGCTCGACCGGGAGCTCGGAGTGGACCCCGGCGAGGAACTCCGGGGCGCCCACCAGCACATCCTGGGCGGCCTGCATCCCGCACAGGAACGGCCGGACCAGGAGGCCGCCCCGGTGGGGCGCACCCTGCCCGCCCCACCCGCCGCCCTGTTCTCCCTGCCGCCCAGCCTCGCCGAATTCGCCCGGCCCCGGCCGGAGGCCGACATCGTGCGCCGCCTGCTCCAGGACCCGGCCCCCGCCGAGGGAACGCAGCTCCACCCCAAGACCCTCACGCTGCACGGCGGCGCGGGAGTCGGCAAGACCACCATGGCCGTGCGCGTCGCCCACGCCGTCAGCGACCACTTCCCCGACGGCCGGCTCTACGTGGAACTCGAAGGAGAGCGCGGACCACGCCAGGCGGCCGACGTACTGCGCGAACTGGTCTGCGCGCTCGGCGTGCTGCCCTCGGACGTGCCCAGGGAGCCCGGCGCCCTGCTCGCCCTCTACCGGGGTCTGCTCTCGCACCGGCGCATCCTGATCGTCCTGGACGGCGCGGCGAACGAAGCCCAGGTACGGCCGCTGCTCCCGTCCTCCGCCACCTGCGCGGCCCTGGTCACCAGCGTCGCGATGCTGCCCACCCTCGGCGGCACGGAACATGTACGCCTGGGGCTGCTCACGACCGCCGAGGCGCTCGACATCCTCGGCCGGATGATCGGCCCGGAGCGCGTCGCCGCCGAACCGGACGCCGCACGGGAACTGATCGAGCGGTGCGGGGCGCTCCCCCTGGCCGTGCGCATCGTGGGAGCCCGGCTCCTGGAACGGCCGCACTGGCAACTGGCGCAACTGGCAAGCCGGTTGAGGCTGGAGGCCCGACGGCTCGACGAACTCGCCGTAGGCGAACTCAGCGTGCGCGACAGCCTCGCCCTGAGCTATCGCAGCGTCGAGGCGTCCGAGCGCAGGGCGTTCCGGTTACTCAGCCTCCTGGAGATGCCCTCGTTCCCGGTGCGGGTCGCGGCCGCCGCGCTCGGGCTTCCGGCCGACCGCACGGAGGAGTTCCTCGAACGGCTCACCGCCCGCCACCTCCTGGAGGCGGACTTCGTGGCCGGCAGCGGGGTCCGGTTCTCCTTCCACCCGCTGGTCCGGCTCTTCGCCCGGGAGCGCACCTTCGACGAGGACTCCGTGCACAGCCGGCACGAAACCGTACGCAACGCCTTGCGCGCCTGGTACGACAGCCCCGCCCGGCCACCCGCCCCGCCGCGCGCCGCCCCACCGGGTCTCGGCCCCACCCTCCTGGGCGGCCCTCCGGCCCCCGTGGAGCTGAGTCCCGTCTGAACCGGCCCGCGTCGGCGAACCGCCGGTGATGCGCCGGCCGTATCCCCACCCCGCCGGCGTCCCGGCGTTCCCACCCCCGGACCCGGGCCACCGGCCGCGTCCACGGCCGGTGAGTCCCCTGGACGCGGGCCCGCACAGAATCGAGGAGAGCGGCGTTGATCGAACGCTATGCACGGCCGGAGATGGCCGAACTGTGGACCGAGGAGACGAAGTACGCCACCTGGGTCAGGGTCGAGGTGCTGGCCACCACCGCCCAGGCGGAGCTGGGAGTCGTGCCGCCCGAAGCCCTCGACGTCATCCGGCGCGCCCCCCTGCCCACGGTGGAGCGGATCAGGGAGCTGGAGCGTACGCGGGACCACGAGATCCTCGCCTTCCTCGCCGCGTACACCGAGACGATGGCGTCCGACGCCGCCCGCTGGGTCCATCACGGGATGACCAGCTACGACCTCGTCGACACCTCGCTCGGACACATCCTGGCCCGCTCGTGCGACCTGGTGACGGGCGCCGCCCACGCACTCGCCCGGCGGCTGGCCGAACGTGCCCTGGAACACTGGGACACGCCGTGCATCGCCCGCACCCACGGCATCCACGCGGAGCCGACCACCTTCGGACAGAAGCTGGCCGTCCACGCCCACGCCCTGCACCGCTGCCTGGCCCAGCTCAGGGCCGCCCGCACGGCCGTCGCCGTGGGCACCCTCTCCGGGCCCGTCGGCACCTACGCGCACATCTCCCCGCAGGTGGAGGAACGTGTCTGCGGCGAGCTGGGCCTGGGCGTCGAGCCCGTCCCCACCCAGGTGGTCGCCCGCGACCGGCACGCCCAGTTGCTGTCCGCCCTCGCCATCACGGGCGCCGTCGTCGAGCAATTCGCCCTGGAAATGCGGATGTTGCAGCGCACCGAGGTCGCCGAGGTCGACGAACCGCGCACCAGCGCCTACCAGGGCTCCAGCGCCATGCCCCACAAACGCAACCCCACCACCAGTGAACGGCTGTGCGGCCTCGCCCGCATCCTGCGGGCCAACGCCGGAGCGGCGTACGAGAACATCGCGCTCTGGCACGAGCGCGACCTCGCCCACTCCAGCGTCGAGCGGGTGATCCTGCCCGACAGCCTGACCGTGGCGCACTACCAACTCGTCTCCGCCTACGCCCTGTTGGACGGCCTGCGGGTCTTCCCCGACCGCATGGCGCGCAACATCGACCTCACCCGCGGGCTCGTCTACAGCTCCGAGATCTATCTCGACCTGGTCTCCGACGGCGCCGACCGCGAGGACGCCTACCGGCTCGTGCAGGAGGCGGCCACCGAGGCCTGGTCCTCGGGGACCGGACTCGCCGGAAGCCTGGAGTCCAGGGGAATACCGGTGCGGGACGAACAGCTCGACCCGGGACGGTTCCTCGGCAACCGCGCCCACCTCAAGACCCGACTGGAAACCCTGAACAAGGAGTTGCAGCAGCATGTGGACATGTGAGCAGGTCGTCGGCGCGAGCCTGGACGTCGCGGAGGTCCTCGACCTGTACCGGGCCTCCACGCTCGCCGAACGCCGGCCCGTCGGCGACACCGAGCGCTTCACCAAGATGCTCGCCGGCGCCAATCTGGTCGTCACCGCCCGCCTCGACGGCCGGCTCATCGGCATCGCGCGCTCGGTCACCGACGGCTCGTACGTGACCTACCTCAGCGACATCGCCGTCGATGTCGCCTTCCAGCGCCGGGGCGTGGGCCGCGATCTGATCCGCGCCACCCAGGAGGCGGCACCGCGCGCCAAGGTGGTGCTCCTTTCCGCCCCCGCCGCCGTCGACTACTACCCGCACATCGGGTTCAAGCGCCACGAGTCGGCCTGGACCCTCGACGCGCTCGGCTGAGCCCGGTCGGGCCGCCCTCGCGAGTGCCCCACTGCCGCATCGAACTGACGTAGGTGACCCCCATGCTTCTCAAGACACCCGGGTTCGACGCCCTGGTCACAGCGGCGGCGGAACGAGCCCGCACCTGTGGGCTCGCGGCCGACGCCATCCGGATCGCGACCACCCTGGATGGCAAGGTGCCCGAACACGTCGGCCGCGCGGCACTGGGACTTCGCGAGCGCCTCTATGTGGAACTGGCCGAATCCCAGGACGCCGGGTTCGACGCCGCCGCCGAGTCCGGCGGCGATGTGCTGCTCCTGACCGAGACCGGCAAGCTCCGGGTCTGCCCCGAGGGCAGCCGCCCCGCCGAGCGGGACCACGCCCTCGGCGTGGTGAAGTGGTCCCATCGGCCGGACTCCCTGGCGCGTGCCTGGAGCACCGCCGGGGACGTACAGCGGCTCCAGTTCGAGGAGATCGCCCGCTGGCTCGCCGACCAGGGCACCGAACGGGTCGGGGCGCGCATCGACGCGCTCGACCACGCCCTGGTGCACATGGCGCCGCTCCTGATGTACGTCGGTGAGGAGCGGGTCTACAGCAACCTCGGCCGGTTCGCGAACCTGCCGGGCCGCTCCCTTGCCGCGGGCGCGCCCGGCTCCCTGCTCACCGCCCTCAGGCAGACGCCGGTCTCGCACTGGCCCGCGGAACACGCGGCGTTCGTGGTCTGTCTGCACGCCCTCATATCCTCCGGATCCCCCGTCAGGGCCGAGGAGTTCAACGGCGTCCAGCTCGCCCCCGACCAGGTGATCACCTTCCTGGAGGAGCGCGTCCGGGCCTACGGACAGACGGTGCCCGACCTGCGCGGCGAGCCCACCGGCGAACGCCTGGACCGGCTCGCCGGGATCTGCGCGCGCCGCCGCCAGGAGTTACTGAGAGCGGGGACCGTCTTCTACCGCACCATCAACGGCGTCTCCTTGCACAAGCGCGAACAGATCATGGCGGAGCCCGTCACCCCCGCCGAACTGCCGCACCCGATCGCCGCGCTCCTCTGCGACACCGCCGGCCTCCCGCCGGTCCCGGACGCCGGCGCCGACGACGTCAGGCACCTGGTGGAGGCCGCCGTCGAGCACCTGTCGAACGCCCCCGCGCCGGCCGGGTTCACGACGGCCTACGAAGGCTTCCTCCACCGGTTCTTCACCACCGTCGCCGACGCCACCCACAGCGATGTGGCCATGGGGCGTGGGCCCAAATCCGTGGCCGTACTGCACAGCGCGGTGCCCGCCGCGGCCCGTGGCGCCCTGGCCACCCGTGACTTCTACTGCTGTGTGGCGCCCGGGAGTTCCTTCGCCCATCGCTTCGACGGCGACCGCGACACCCTGGCGCGGGCACTGTCCGCCTACAGCGCGCGAATGCGCTACAACACCTGGCACTATCTGCCGCACAGCATGTCGTGGACCGAGGAGATACCGGGCCGGGACGACTGGTTCTTCGCCCCGATGATGCCCGACCTGACCAACTGGTCGGACCAGCACCACACGGGCCACGTCGCCTTCGGCGTCCGGCACGCGCTGCGCATCCCGCTGGGCATCGTCCTGGAGGGCCGCTACCGCCCCGGGCTCTACGACCTGCGCCTGATGCGCACCTCGGGCGCCGAGTACCAGCTCGCCGATCTGCGCACCGCGATCGCCGTCGGCACCGTGCAGGCGATGGTCCACCAGGCCGCGGCGGAGCGGCAGTTGGAGATCCATGACTTCGACAACGTCTGGTACCGGGACTTCCATGGAGCCTGAGACCCGGCACACCAGCATCGCCGGCCTCACCGCCCGCTACCGCGACGGGAGTCTGCTCCCCTCGCGCCACATGGCGGACACCCTGGACCTCCTGGAGCGGTGGGAGCCGCGCATCGGCGCGTTCGTGACCGTCGCGGGGGAGCGGGCCCTGAGCGAGGCGCGGAGCGCCGACCGGCTGATCGCCGAGCGGGGGCCCGCGGCCTGGCAGGGACGGCCGCTGCTCGGCATGCCCGTCTCGGTCAAGGACCTCACCGCCACCGAGGGCATCCGCACCACCCGGGGCTCCCTCGCGCACCGCGACCATGTGCCCGGCCAGGACGCCCCGGCGGTGGCCCGGCTGCGGGCGGCGGGCGCCATCGTCATCGGCAAGACCAACACCACCGAAGGCGGATGGAGCGCCGCGGGAAGCAACCGGCTCCAGGGCCCCACCCGCAACCCGTGGGACCCCGCGCTCACCTCCGGCGGATCCAGCGCGGGCGCCGCCGCCTCGATCGCGGCCGGCGTCGGGGTGGCGGCGACCGGCACCGACGGCGCCGGGTCGATCCGGATTCCCGCCGCGTTCTGCGGAGTCGTCGGCTTCAAGCCCACCCGCGGACGCGTCCCGTATGTGCCGCACAGCCCCGAGGGCCTGTCCCATCTGGGCCCTCTCACCCGTACCGTCGCCGACGCGGCCCTGATGGCGGACGTGATGTCCGGGTACGACCCGCGCGATCCGCTCTCCCACCGGGTTCCCGCCGAACCCCTGGCCCAGGACCTGGCGGCCTTCGCCGACCGGTTGCCTCCGCTGCGGATCGGGTGGATCACCTCCCTGGGCGCGCCCGCCCCCGAGCCGCGCTCGGCGCGGACCGTCCGCAGGGCCCTGGCCGGCCTGGAAGACCGGGGCCACCGGGTCGAGGAGATCGAGGCGCCCTTCGAGGACCCGTACCCCTGTCTGGAAACCATCCTCGCCGCCTGGGAGGCGGCCGGCCACGACCCGGGCCCGTCGGACGCCCTGGTCGACCCGGGACGGCTCCGCGTCATCGAGTACGGACTCACGCTCGGCGCCGCCCAGTTGGCGCGCGCCTACGAACAGCGCAGCCGGCTGCGCACCCAGGCCCTCGCCCTGATGGAGCGCTACGACCTCCTCGCCATGCCGACGGTGGCCGTGGCGCCCTTCCCCGCCGAACTCCACGCGCCCGCGACCCGGCTCGACAAGGGTCGCCTCAACTGGCTGGCGTGGGCGCCCGAGGCGTATGTCTTCAACCTCACCGGCCAACCGGCCGTGAGCATCCCGGCGGGCCTCAGCGAGGCGGGCCTGCCGCTGGGCCTCCAACTGGTGGGCGCACTCGACACCGACCGGCGCGTGCTCGCGGCCGCGCACCACTGCGAGCAGACCAACCCCTGGCACCACTGGTACGCCGAGCTTGCGAAGCGATGCCAGGAGGAGGACGAACGATGACCCAGCCCAGAGCACGTTCCCAGCACGGCGAACGGCGTTACGCGCGCTTCGCCACCGGCAGCACGGGCTTCGTGGAGCGGCACGCCCTGTGGGACGAAGCCCAGCGCTCCGCGGCCGCGGAGCTGGACCGGCACCTGGACGGCCTGGAGTTCGTGCGGGTCGGGTTCGGGGACCCGCACGGCCTGATGCGGTCCAAGACGCTGACGGTCGACGCCTTCCGGGTGGCCCTGCGCAACGGCCTCGACATGAGCCCGGGGCCGTTCGTCTTCGACACCGGGCACGCCGTCGGCGTCGACTTCTTCGCGCCGAGCGGCGGCATCGGCATTCCCGAACTGACCGGCGCCGGCGACTTCTTGATCGTCCCCGATCCGCTCACCTTCCGCGTACTGCCCTACACCGAGGAGCCCACCGGGTGGGTCGTCGCGGACGAATACCTGCGGGACGGCAGCCCGCACCCGCTGTCCAGCCGGGCCGTTCTGCGCCGCGCCTGCGAGCGGGCCGCGCGGGCCGGGATGGCGTTCGTGGTCGGGCTCGAAGTGGAGTGGTACCTCACCCGGCTCACCGACACCGTCGGCGCGGCCTCGGTCGGCGGCTTCGGCATCCAGGGGGAACCGCCCTCGGTACGACCGGTCAACGGGGGTTACCAGTTCAACCTCGACAGCCACCTCGACGCCCTGATGCCCGTGGTCGGCCCGCTGGCGCGCGCCCTGCGCGAGCTGGGTCTGCCGCTGCGGACCGTCGAGCACGAATCGGGGCCGGGCCAACTGGAGTTCACCTTCAGCCCCATGGACGGCCTGGACGCGGGCGACGCCATGCTGCTGCTGCGGACCGTCATCAAGCAGATGTGCGCGCGGCTCGGGCACCACGCCAGCTTCATGGCCCTTCCGGGGCTGGGCGGGTTCGACCCGAGCGGCTGGCATCTGCACCAGTCGCTCTTCGACACGGCCGCCGACCGCAACGCCTTCGTACCGACGGAAGGAAGCGGCCCCCTGTCGGCGACCGGCCTCGGCTATGTCGCCGGCCTCCTGGAGCACGCCGCCGACACCACTCTGCTCGCCGTGCCGACCGTCAACGGTTACCGCCGGCTCGGCGAGCAGTTCTCGCTCTCGCCCGATCGCGTCGCGTGGAGCAGGGAGAACCGTGGAGCGCTGATACGGGTGCTCGGCGGTCCGGGTGAGGAGTCCACCCATGTCGAGAACCGCCTCGGCGAGCCCTGCGCCAACCCCTATCTCTACCTCGCCGCCCAGCTCACCGCGGGACTCGACGGCGTCGAGCGCGGGCTGCGGCCCGCCGACGAGGCCGACGATCCGCACGCGCGAGGCGCCGCCGCTCTGCCCGGGGACCTGCCGGCGGCGATCGCCCGGCTGGAGACCAGCGAGCTCTGCGCCGAACTCCTGGGCAAGCACCTGCGCGACTGCCTGGTGCGGCTCAAGCGCAGCGAGGCCGGCCGGTTCCAGGAGTGGCGGGCGGGTGCCGGGCCGGGAACGCCGGGTGCGGTCACCGCCTGGGAGCATCGTGAGTACTTCGGCGCCTACTGATCAACCGCGCTCGGGCGAGGCCGAGTTGAGAATGCGCGGCCCCCGCCCCGAGGGCCGCGGGGCCGCCCGCACGCTTCCGCACGGCACCGGCCCGTCGCGGACCCTGGGAGAGGACTGAATTGTGATCATTGCGATGGACGGACCCGACGGAGCCGGCAAGAGCAGCCAGGTCAAGAGGCTCGCGAGCTGGGCCGACAGCCAGGGGCTCTCGTTCCGGGTCGTCGGCAAGTGGCAGGTCTTCGAGGAGGCCGAGGTGCCGCAGGCCCGCTTCCTGCGCGGAAGCAGCCTGGACGAACTCCGGGTGTGCATCGCCGAAATGCCCAACCCGGCCAGGATGCTCTACCTCGGCTGGCTCAACACCCTTGCCGCGGAACGCGCCAGGGCCGCCGAGGAGGATCTGGTCGTCCTCGACGGCTACTGGGTCAAGCACGCCGCCACCGAGCTTCTCGCGGGCTGCCACAAGGGGCTGGTGGAGGCGATCGTGGACGCGACGGCGCCCGTCGACATGGTCGTCTTCTTCGATGTGACGCCCGAGGAGGCGCTGCGGCGCAAGAAGGGCGACATCACCCCCTACGAGTGCGGTCGCGATCCCGAGTGCCGCCCGGAACGCTTCCTTTCGCACCAGGCGGCGGTCCGCGACATCATGCTGGAGTGGGTGGCCGAGCGGGGCTGGGACGTCATCCGGGCCAACACCGCGGACGCGGCCCACCACCAGCTGCGCAAGCTCCTGATCCCGAGGCTCGAAGCCCAGGCCGCCACGCGCGCGAAGGCTCTGTGATGGCGCGTCGACCAGCGACTCTGCGCAGGAGCCTGTCCGCGGCCCTGTTCGTCCGCTATCTGGGCGCCGGCGTCTGGGCGCCGCTTCAAGTGCTGTTCTTCGTACGGTCGGTGGGTTTGTCCACGAGCCATGTCGTGCTCGGTCTCACCGCGGCCGGCCTCGCCGGTCTCGCCGCCGGGCCGGTGGTGGGACGGCTCGCCGACCGGTTCGGCCCGCGCGAGGTCGGCATCGCGGGCCTGGTCGCCCAGGCCGGGGCCGCCGCCGCCCTGATGACCGTGCGGGGGATGGGCGGCTTCCTGGTGGTCATCACGCTCATCGCCCTGGGGCGGGGCGCCTTCCCGGCGATCAGCGGCGCGCTGGTGGCGCACGTCGGCGGCGACGACCGGGTGGCCTTCCGGGCGCGGATCTACTCCCTCCAGAACCTGGCCATGGTCACCGGATCACTGCTCGGTGGCCTGGTGCTCCAGGCGGACACCCGGGCCGCCTACACCATCGCGATCGGCGCCGACGTGGTGTCCTACCTGGCCGCCGCCCTGCTCGTCGCGCGGCTGCCCCATCTGCCGCCCGTCCCGCGCGAGCACGGGGTGGGCCACCGTTACGCCATGACGGACCGCCCGTTCCTCGCGGTGAGCCTGCTCGCGGGTGTCCTGGTGATGTTCGACGTGTTCCTCACGGTCCTGATGCCGGTGTGGATCGCCGAGCACACCGACGCGCCCCGCTGGACGGTGTCCCTGATCTTCGCCCTCAGCTGCTCGCTTGTCGTGCTGTGCCAGACCCGGGTGGCCAAGGGCGTCGACACACCGGGCGACGGCGCCCGGACGATGCGGCTCAGCGGGCCGGTCATCGCGACGGCCATGCTGCTCGTCTTCGCGGCCGCCCAGGTGCCCACCTATGTGGCGATGGCCTTGCTCCTGGTGGGCGCGGCCGTCCTCACCCTCGGCGAAATGCTGTTCACCGCCGGGGAGTACGCCCTGTCGTTCGGTCTCGCGCCCGATCACGCCCAGGGGGAGTACCAGGGGGTGTTCGCCGTGGGCGTCGGCATCGGCGGGGCGGTCGCGCCGACCGTCCTGAACGCGCTGTGCCTGGTGGCGGGGCCGCCCGGCTGGTTCGCGCTCGCCGTGGTCATGGTGACGGCGGGCGCCCTCGTCCCGCCGGTCGCCCGGGTCGCCGAGCGGAGCCGAGCGGCGCGAGAGCCGGCCGCCGTCTCCGGGACGGCGACCTGAACGCCCGCCGGGAAACGGCGGGCGCACGCTCGCCGCGTCAGGCCCTGGCGGCCACGAGCCGGGCGACGGGGGACTCGATGCCCGGGTCGTACGAGGCGAAGGTCTCGCGGCGCTCCTTCTCCTCGGCCCGGACCCGGTCCAGCGCCGGGCCGGACCACGGCGCGTCGAGGACCACGGCCCACAGCGGCTTGAGATGACCGCCCCGCGCCACCTTGGCGTCCAGTGAGTCGCAGCTCATGTCGAGGCGGCGGTAGCCGTGTTCGGCCGCGTACCGGATCGCCTGGTAGTAGGTCAGGTTGAAGTAGACCGACGCGGCGCGGGCCATCGAGTCGTCCACGCCGTGGGAGCGCCCGTACATGACGTCGCCCCAGAAGAAGAACTGGGTGAACCCCACCATCCGGTCGCCCTGATAGGCCGCCAGGATGCGGCAGTTGTCGTCGAACAGGGGCACCTGCGCGGTGAACCGCTCGGACTCGCCCGCGTCGGTGACCGGATGCCCGTAGCGCCGCAGCACCTGCGCGGACAGCGGGCCGAGCTGCTCGTGGCACTCGGACAGCAGCCGCACCTCGGCCCGGCAGCCCGCCTCCTCGAAGCGGCGGATCTCCTTGCGGACCGCGCCGAACCTGCGCGAGCTGAGCCGCTCGCGGTAGCCGTCCATGCCGTTGGCGTCGACCGGAATGATCGCGGTGGCGTCCATCAGCACGAGGCGGTCGCCGGGGTCGAGCACCGGCAGCAGCTGTTCCACCGACTCGTCGGTGACGTACAGCAGGGCCGCGAGGCCGCCCTCGGTGTCCCGCGCCGCACGCAGCCGCCCCAACAGGGCGCGCAGCGCCTCCCGCGCGAGGGGCTCGGGGGTGCCGGGCGCCACCAGGGCCTCGCTGGTGTAGCCGAGCCGGGTGCCGCCGAGCAGCAGCGGGTGCGCGTCCGTGGTGGGCTCGGCGGCGCCGGGGAAGAGCACGGCGGGGTCGTAGAAGTGCGGCACGTTCGCGGTGAAGCGGTGCACGGGCAGCGCCGCGACGCGCCGGCCGCCCGACCATGCCACGAGGTGCCGGGGTATGGCGTCCCGCAGCTCCTCGCCGTAGCGCAGCCAGGTGTGGCTCGAATACAGGGATGCGTCGCCGGCCAGCGCGTCCCACTCCGGGGCCGCGACCTCGTGCACCGACGCGAGCTCGGTCGTCCGCACGTCCTCGCCCTGTGTCCGTTCCGTCATGGACCACCTCCTGGTTCGCCGCGGCTCTGTGCCCTCACGGTAGGTGGCGATCACCGCGCGGCGTGGTCGAGCATGCGAAATCCGGACACCCCGCGGTCGATGCGCAGATAGGACAGGCGGGCCCGGGTCGCGCCGCTGCGCGCGAACATGTCGGCGACCTCGGTGCTCAGCGCGTCCGGGTCGGCCTCCGGGTCCGCGTCCAGGAGATCGGAGACGGCCGTCTGCACCAGGTCCGAGCGGGGTCCCACGGCCATCTCGTCGGTGAGGGAGACGATGAGGGCGTACCCGTGCGCCCGGGCCCAGGCGCGGAGTTCCTCCGCCATGAGCAGTTCCTGGCCCGCCTGGAAGAGGAGCGCGGTCAGATGCGCGGTGCCGTGGGGTGCCAGCCGGTGCGGAAGGCCCTCCAGAACCCGGCGGCCCACCGTGAAACCGTCCTCGCCGCCCTGCTGCGGGGTCTCCGTGCCGGGCTCGGTGAGGGTGGGCAGGAACGGGATGTTGGCGACGACGTGATCGTAGGGATCGCGCCCCGACGCCAGCGGGTCGTACAGGTCGCCCGTGAGCACCTCGGTCCGCTCCGCGAGACCGTTGAGCGCGGCGTTGAGCACGGCCACCCGCGCCACGTCCGGCAGCAACTCCACCAGGGTGGCCCGCGCGTGCTGCTGGGCCGCGACCAACCCCTGGAAGCCCGGGCCCGCACACAGGTCCAGGACCCGCGACCCCGGCCGGTAGGAGATCCGGCGGGCCAGCGCGATGGAGTCCGGACCGAAGTAGTGGCGGACCTGGAAGAGGCTGGGGGGCTCCGCGAACAGCCACACCCCGTGGGCCCGGAACAGGCTCACATCGACCAACTGCGCCTCGTCGCCCTGCTGTACGGCCACGCCGTACTCCCGCAGCCGGGGCATCGCGGCCGCCACCGCGGGAGGCAGCCGGGCGAGTTTCGCGGGCCTGCCGAGCAGGAAGAACCCGGCGATCGTACGCAAGGGGCCGTCGAGACGGTCCACCTGCCGGGCCCACTGGCCGAGGTCCACCGAGTCACCGGAGAAGCCGGCCAGGAATTCGGCGAGGCCCTGCCTCTCCAGTGCGGTGACGAGCTGGGTGGAGATCGCGGTCACCGGGCCGTCTCGACGGCCGGCGCCACGGCGTCCTGGGGCAGGCCGATCCAGGTGCGGAGCATCAACCGGCCGCCGTCCACCGCTTCCTCGTCCTCGAACGGGGTGCGGCCGTGCACGATGGAGCGGTTGTCGATGAAGATCATCTCGCCGGGGCAGAGCCGTCCGTGCGTCTGAAGGTCCCGCCGGTCAAGGAGCTCGTCCAGCAGATCCAGCGCCTTGACCTGTGCCGGGGACAGGGGCGGGATGTGCGGGTGGCCGTGGCCGATCTCGATGTAGTCGCGCAGGTAGTACACGCGCTCGCGACCGCCGCTGCGCTCCAGTACGGGCCGCTCGACGGTGAGCGGGAAGCCCGGAGCGTCGTCCCGGGTGTCGAAGTGCACCGGCAGGCGCAGCGCCGCCAACTCCTCGGGGTGGGCCGCGAGAAGGCCGAGGAGATCGCTGACATGGACCGTCACCAGGGCTCCGCCGCTGCGTGCCTGCCGGTAGCAGAACAGGGCGAAGACATCGGGCAGGCGCCCGGGCCGGTGAGCCGCGTCCGTGTGCAGACTGCCGCCCTGGCGGCTGTCCGAATAGCGCCCGGTGGCACCCTCCCCGAGCCGGACCCCGCGGTCGCGCACATCGCGCAGCAGCGCCCCGTGGCCGTCCTGCGGCAGGAGGTCCCCGACGAGAGCGGAGACCGCGACGGTGAACCTCCGCGCCTGCTCCTGGGTGAGGTGGTCGAGGTCCGCCAGGACGAAGAAGCCGGGCCTGGCATCCAGATGGCGCTCGGTGTAGAGCCGCAGTGTCTGCCTGAACTCCCGGTACCAGGGCTGGAGTTGGTCCCGTTCGGTGCTGTCGGCGAGGGCGAGCGCGAGGTCGGGGTCGACCCGGTGGCGCACGCCCGAGAACGGGTCGGTGCTGTTCATCTCAGACTCCCAGTGCTTGGCCGGTCAGTGGTTCCCCGGTCAGATCCGAGTGGCGCAGCCACCCGGCTATGTCCGCCGCGCAGTGCGCGACCCCCGTGATGTCGCTGCTCTCGACGGCCTCGAGGACCGCCTCGGCCAGCGCGCCCCGGTCGGTCCCGGTCGCCAGGATCTGGGTGACGATGTTGTCCAGGACGACGGGCTGGGAGACGTCGAGGGCGCAGTTGTACGTGGCGCCCGGCGCCGGTGGCAGGGACAGGCGCTCGATGGTGCCGGGCCCCTCGATGAACAGCCGGGCCTCCAGACAGTGCACCCGGCGGTCGGCGGTCACGGCGCCGGGAGCCAGGAAGCCGCCCTGCGCCAGCTCGATCTGGAGCGCCACCAGGTCGACGCCCGTCTGTGCCTCACACATCCGATAGGCCAGCGGCAGACGGCCGTTGACCTCCAGGAAGTAGTGGCTGTGGGCGTCCACGATGAACTCCACCGTGGCGACATTGCGCAACCCCATGCCGGTGACCAGACGCGCGGCGTCCGCACACATGCCCTCCAGCCGCTCGGGCCCGACGCCCTGGACGGGGGACGCTTCCAGGAGCTTCATGCTCCCGTCGACCAACAGGCTCTCGCGCTCGCCGAGGGCGACGACGGTGCCGCCGTCGTCGAGGGCCACGGTGACCCCGACCACCCGGCCCTTCTCCACATAGCGCTCGGCGTACCACTGGGTCCCGTCGTCCCGCGCCATGACGGCGAGGGCTTCCTCGGTGTCCCTCGCCGTCTGGAGGATCCGCACGCCCAGGCCCCCGCACCCGTCGACGGGCTTGAGGATGACGGGCAGTCCGATGTCCCGGATCAGCGCCGCGATCGCGGCCGGGCCCGCCGCGTGCGGAAGGACGGGCAGGCCGAGCGATCCGGCCGTGGCGACCGCCCGCTCCTTGTCGCGGGCCTCGGCGAGCACATCGGCGCCGGGCCCGATGTAGGCGATGCCGGCGGCCGCGAGCTGCCGCGGAAGCGCGGGGTCCTCGGCCAGGGCGCCGTACCCGGGGTACACCGCGTCGACGCCCTGCTCGCGGGCCGCCGCCACGATGCGTCCCACATGGTCGTACGTCTCGGCCAGGCCCGTGCCCGGAAGATAGGCGCAGCCGTCCGCCGCGGTGGTGTGAAGGCGCTGGGGGTCGGACGTGGCGGCTACGGCGATGGGCGACCAACCCTGTTCTCGGAAGGTCTCGATGGCACGCGCGGCGATCGCGCCGCGGTTGGCGA
Source organism: Streptomyces sp. ASQP_92 (assembly GCF_025399895.1). Classification (GTDB taxonomy): domain Bacteria; phylum Actinomycetota; class Actinomycetes; order Streptomycetales; family Streptomycetaceae; genus Streptomyces. Next base: position 535,767 of record NZ_JAODUA010000002.1, read on the forward strand.
TCAGGACTTTTCTCATGGCCTTCTCTCAGTCGGCGAGGGCGCTAGCTCAGGGCCCTGTAGTGCGTGACCAGTCGGCGCCGGTCGTCCAGGAGGTGGAAGGCGAGCCCGGGCGCCAGCTCGTAGTCGACGGCGTCACGGCCCTCGAACGGGAGCGGCACGGTGGACGCGACGCCGGGCGCCACCAGCAGGGGCAGCCCCGCGAAGGTGGTGGCGGCGGCGACATGCGCGTGCCCGCACAGCAGCGCGACCACATGGGTGTGGCGGGCCAGCACCTCGGCCAGCCTGTCCTCGTGGAACTGGCGGACCCGGTCCACGTACGGGGTGTGGAGCTCCACCGGAGGGTGGTGGAAGCACACGAACACCGGCCGGTCGGTGGGTTCTTGGGCGAGGGCGTCCTCCAGCCAGGCCAGCGTGCGGTCGCTGAGCACTCCGTCGTCGCTGCCCGGGATGGTGGAGTCGAGCAGCAGGAACGTCGCGCCCCCGGCGCGTACGGCCTGGTTCAGTTCCTCGTCGTCGGGCTTGCCGTCGAGCAGCCCGGTCCGGAACGGCGCCCTGCGGTCGTGGTTGCCCGGCAGGACGAGCACCGGATGGGGCAGCGCGAAGAGCTCCTTCGCCTGCTGGTACTCCTCGGGGCGGGCGTGGTCGGCGATGTCCCCGGTGACCAGCACCGCGTCCAGCGGCCCGGGCAGGTCGCGGAGGTACGACATCACCCGCTCGGCACGCTCGGTGGCACGCGGGCCGCCGTCCAGGTGGAGATCGCTGACATGAGCGATGGTAATCACGACAAGTCCCTACGGGTTCGGGCGACTTCGGCCCTGAACCGCGCTGTGACCTCGGCGTTGGTGTGGGCCGATGTGACACGCGGCGGGGTCGGGCCGCCGGGGGCGATGAATACGGCGATCAGGTGCGGGCCGGGAAGGTCCGCGACCTTCGCCATATGATCGTCGATCTCCGCCTCGGTACGACAGCTCTCGCCGGTGCGGTAGCCCGCCGCGAGCGCGAGGTCGGCCCAGCGCATGGCCGAGCCCCTGGTGCGCTGGCCGCCCGTGGAGTCGTAGGAACCGTTGTCGAGCACGATGTGGGTGAGGTTCTCCGGGCGCCGCTCACCGACCAGGGCGAGTCCGCCGAGATGCATCACGGCGGCGCCGTCCCCGTCGACGACCACGACGCGTTCCTCGGGCCGGTTCAGGGCGGTGCCGAGACCGAGCCCGATGGCATGGCCCATGGAGCCCTGCATGTAGAAGGTCCGGCCGGTGTCGCGCACCCCGAAGAGCTCGCGGCTGATCATGCCGGTGGTGCTGTAGACCAGGGCCTCGTCCAGATGGCGCGCCAGGGCGGTCACCGCGGTGCGGCGGTCGAGGAGGGCGTCGGCGGGCCGGGCCGGCACGGAACACGGGGCGACGGTGTTCGCGGGGACGAGAACGACGAACTGCCGCCCCCGGGCGCGCTCTTGCTCCGCGCGGTCGAGCAGCGCGGCCAGGCTCGCCTCGGTGGGCTCCAGGATGCCGTGGGCCACCCCGATGGCTTCGAGCACACCGATGGTCCCCGCGCCCATCGCCGCGTGGTGCGGTTCGTCGTCCTCGGCGCGGGGCCAGCCCCGCAGGCTCACGAAGAGCAGCAGCGGTATCTCGTACGCCATGCTCAGCGAGGTGAGTGGGTCGAGCAGGTTGCCGAGGCCCGAGTTCTGCGCCAGCACGGCGGCCTTGACGCCGCTGAGCTCCGAGCCGGCCGCCATGGACAGCGCGATGCCCTCGTTGGGGGCGGGTACGTAACTGCCGCGCTGTTCCAGCAGGGCGAAGGGGCCCTTGAGGAACGAGCAGGGCACACCGCTGAAGAAGCCGTAGCCGCGCCGGTCCAGCTCCGCGCAGAAGAACTCGGCGCCGATCATGCGCTCCACTCCTCCCAGCGCGAGACCCGGGTCAGGCCGAACAGCTCCTTCATCGACGTGATGGAGCCCTCGACCGCCCCGGTCCCCCCGTGCAGCCGGATCTCTCCCAGCACGTCCCGCATGGCGGAGACGGAGGCGCGCAGGGTCTGATTGGCGTAGATGACCATCGAGACACCGGCGGCCTGAGCCTCGGCGAGGTCCCAGTGCGGATAGGTGGTCGGCACCACGACGACGGGGGTGCGGGCCCGCCAGGCCTGGAGGAACTCCACGATCTCGGTGGGCGTGGACTTCTTGGAGTGGATGAGGATGGCGTCGGCTCCGGCATCCGCGTACAGGTGCGCACGGCGCAGGGCCTCGTCCAGACCGGCGCCGGCGATCAGCGCCTCGACGCGGGCGACCACGGTGAAGTCCGGGCTGCGCCGGACCCGGACGCCCGCTTCGATGCGCCCGGCGAACTCCTCGGCCGCCTCGAGGTCCTGGCCGCCGCGCAGAAAGCTGTTCCGCTTGGGGAACATCTTGTCCTCGAAGCAGACGCCCGCGATGTCCGCCGCCTCGAACTGCTGGACCGTACGCACGACGTTGATCTTGCCGCCGAAGCCGGTGTCGCAGTCGGCGAGCAGGGGCAGCCCGGTCGCCTGGTTGGCGTGCGAGGAGGCTTCCAGGAGTTCGCTCATGGTGAGCAGACCGAGGTCCGGCAGGCCGCGGGAGGCCGAGATCTCGAAGCTGGACGCCCACAGGCCGTCGAAGCCGGCCTCTTCGATGAGGAGCGCGGTGAGCGCGTCACGGCAGCCGACGAGGCGGGCCGTCCGGGGCCGCTCCAGCAACTCGCGGAACTGGCTCGACTTGGTCACTGGGTGCCCGCCCTCTGCGCGAAGTGCGTGTGGTTGGCGCCCTCGGCCGTGGCTCCCGGCGTCTCGAAGACGCAGTGCCAGTGGAACGAGCCGGGCTTGGCGTGCTCGGCGTCCACGGCGCTGAGCAGCTGGAAGCCCTCGTGCAGGCGCAGCAGATCGGCGGCGTCCACGTACAGGTGCGGGTGCACCTTGTCGTCCGTGGCGTCGGACTGGCAGAACGTGTTGGGGCTCACCTCGTCCCCCTTGCCGTACTCCCCGTTGCGCTTGGAGAGCATCGTGCACTGGTAGACGCCGCCCGGGCGCAGGACCCGGCGGACCTCCGCCAGCGTCCTGCGCAGGCTCGTCTCGTCGCCGTGGTAGACCACGTTGAAGGCGAGTAAGTAGTCGAAACTGGCGTCCGCGTACGGCAGTTCGGTGAAGTCGCCGACGTCGAGGTTGACCTGGAGGGAGCGCGCGGCGCTCTCGGTGGCGGCCGCCTCGATGGCGGCCGGAGCGCGGTCGATGCCGGAGCTGAGGAAACCCTCCTCGGCGAAGAACAGCGCGTGCCTGCCGATCCCGCAGCCGAGGTCGAGTACGTCCTTGGCGCCCAGCGCTCGCAGCCGGGCGGCCTCTTCCATGACCCAGGGGTGGGGGCGGGACCAGTCCGCGCGGCCGCTGTCAGTGCGCCAGGCCTCGTCCCAGTAGAGATGGGCTGTCATCGGTGACCTCGTTCGTCATGACGTCCGTACACCCAGGTCCGGATGCCGATTCTGATGGGGTTGATGTGCGGTCAGCGGGCGGACGCGACCGGCCCGGCCACGACGTCCAGGAGGCCGGCTTCGAGCGACTCGTCGAGCAGCGGCCGCATCTCCTGGAGGTCGCAGCCCACCTGGGCGGCGACCTCGGCGAGCGTGCGCCGGCCGTCGAGACCACGCAGCAGCCGCAGCCAGTCCAGATGGGTCAGCTGGTCGATGACGAAGCGCAGGCTGCCGTCGACCACGACATAGGACGTGTTGGTCTCGGCGGCGTCGTCCAGGACCAGGACGCCCTCGGCGCGCCGCAGCACGCAGTCGTCCCCGATCTCGGTGCGCGAGAAGAGGTCCAGCACCTCGGGGCCCTCGAAGTCCGTCACCCGCAGCTCGTAGGGCTCGGGGCCGGAGGACGGCCGGCTGACGGGCGGGTCGAGGGCCATCTGGTCGAGCAGCCCCAAGTTGACGACCCGCATGAGCAGTTCGACATGGCCCGAACTCTGGTCGTGCTCCAGGCGGCGCAGGGCGCGGCGCATGTTCGTGCCGTCGAGGTACTGAGCGGCACGCGGTGAGGCCAGCGCCTCCTCGATGAGCTCGTCCTTGTGGTTGGCCAGCATCCTGGTGAAGACGCGGTGGGTGTGGCGCACACCCTCGCCCTCGTAGAAGGCCAGCTTGGGCCGGGCGATCACCTCGGCGGGCAGGATGTCCTTCACGGCGTCACGGATGATCTGCTTGTCCCAGAACAACCGCTTGCGGTACGCGCGGGGCACGGTCGCCAGGAGCTCGATGATGCGGTGGTCCAGGAACGGCACGCGCGCCTCGACTCCGTTGGCGGACGCGGTGCGGTCCTCCACCCAGAAGTTGTACTGCTGCATGTCGCGGAACTTCCAGGCCAGATAGGACCCGTAGGGGTCGTCCACCGCGCCCGGCACATAGGAGTTCACCGCGCTGTCGCTGAGCAGCGGCAGATCGGTCCCCTCCCACCACACCGACACGGGGGACTGGGATCCGAGCGCCTTGCGGCGGGCCAGGGTGCGCAGATTGGTGGTGAAGTCGTCCCACCCGCCGCCGCCCGCCAGGCTGACGCTGTATCCGCCGCTGAACTCATCGGCGCCCGAGCCGAGCAGGATCGCCTTCAGCTCGGGGCGCTGCGCCCGGGCGAAGCGGTACATCTCGCTCTTGTAGAACTGCTCGGGTCCGCACTGCGGGGACTCCATGAGCCACAGCAGCCGCTTCCACTCGTCGGACGACGGGATCCGGTCGGCACCGAAGGCCACTTGGTGGTTGGGCAGCCCGAGGAGCGCCGCGGTCTGCTGGGCGTACTGCGCGTCCTTGTTGACGACGGTGCTGCCCGTCAGGGCGGAGAAGGTGTGAAGGCCGGTGTGGGCGGACAGCGCGGAGATGGCCGCGGAGTCGAGGCCGCCGCTGAGGAAGACACCTATCTCGGCGTCGGCGACCAGGCACTCGCGTACCGACGACGCGAGCAGTTCGGCCATGCTCTGGACGAAGAAGCTCTCCGGGAGGTGGTCCGCCTCGGCGGGGGAGGGGAGTTCCCAGTACCGGTGCACCCGGGTGGCGCCGTCCCGCAGGGAGATGTTGACGATCGCACCCGCGGGCACGTGGTCGATCTCCTTGAACCAGGTGATCGGGTCGTCGTCGGTCATGGCGGGAGCGGCGCTGAGTCCCTGGTCGGCGAGCGCACGGGACCAGTCGAGTTCCCGGGGGCAGTCGGGGTGCTGGAAGAGCGCCTTGATCTCGGACCCGAACAGGACCTGGTTCCGGGTGCGGTGGACGAAGAGCGGCTTGATGCCCAGGCGGTCCCGGGCCAGCAGCAGACGTTGCTCACGGAGGTCGATGACGGCTATGCCGAACATTCCGCGGACGTCGTCGAGGAAGTCGAGCCCCTTCTCCAGATAGAGATGGAGCAGCACTTCGCAGTCGGACTCGCTGCGGAACTTCGCCCGGCCGTTCAGGCTCTTGGTGAGTTCCTTGTAATTGTAGATTTCACCGTTCGCGGCGAGGATGACCTGGCCGTCCTCGCTGACGAAGGGCTGACGTCCGCCCTCGGGGTCGATCAGGGCGAGCCGAGTGAACGACATGCAGGCCTGTTCCGTGTGGTGGAACTGCATGTCGTCGGGGCCGCGGGGGCGCAGGGCACGGGCCATGTCGCGCAGAATCCGGTCGGCCGATTTCGCCGGACCACTTCCATCTGTATGGGCGAATCCAGCAATTCCGCACATATGGCTTCCGACTCCCGTGTGAATTTCGGTCCCTGGAGTGAACATGCCACGCCCCTCGAGGAGAGGCGTGGCATGAGGGTCACTACTAGCGAACGGCAGCGACGATGGTGCCCTGCTCGACCTGCTTGGCCTCGGGCTTGGTGTAAACCTTCATGTCATTCACCTCCGTGCGATGTGTTGGACTCTTACTGGTGAAGAGCTTGCAAGGAGCCGGTTGCGCGGTGGTGGCGCGGTGGTGGCGCGCCGGTGTTCCGCTCGTGTTCCGCTCGTACGGGCCCCGCGCGCCGCCCGGGCGCTGTTGGATGGTGGCTCAACTCGACACGACAGGAGGCCAATTGGTGGCCGAGGAGATCGAACGACGCTTCCTGGTGGCCGGAGAGCCGCCCGAGGACGGCACGCTCGGGGAGGAGCGCATCGAGCAGGGCTATCTGCCGCTGGACCTGGACCACGGCGAGGTCCGCGTCCGGCGGCGCGGCGACCGGATCCTCATGACGGTCAAGAAAGGCACCGGCCTCGTCAGGACCGAGTGCGAGGAGCCGATCCCCGAGGCCCTCTTCGACGCCCTGTGGCCCCTGACCGAAGCCGCCCGCATCGCCAAGGTGCGCCGCACCGTGGTCCTGGACGGTGGACAGCATGCCGAGGTCGACCACTTCGAGGGACACCTTGCCGAACTGGCCCTGGTGGAAGTCGAGTTCGACAGCGCCGAGGCCGCGCGCGCCTTCCGTGCCCCGCCGTGGTTCGGGCGGGAGGTCACGGACGACGCGCGGTACCAGAACCGCTCACTCGCGCGCGGCGCGGGCGTCCCGGAGCCGTCGGGGCCTTAGCGCGGGCAATCCCGGGACGACCGGGGGGCGCCGTCAGGAGCCGGCGCCCTCGACCCGGTGCATCACCCCGCGGGCGTCGCGCGCATAGACCCGCTCCCTGTTCTTGGCGATCTTCCGCTCGACCTCCGACTCCAGGTCGACGCCGTTCATCTCGGCCAGTGCGGTCAGATACAGGAAGGCATCGGCCAACTCCTCGCCGAAGTCGGGCAGTTGCTTGCGCCAGGCCGTGAAGGCCTCGCCGACCTCGGCGGTGAGGAGCCCGAACTCCAGTGATACGTCACTGGTGTTGAAGCCCTTCTCGATCTTGTTCTCCCAGGCGAGTCGCTGGGCCGAGCGGATGTCCATGAGGCCTCCGGCGTACGGCTGTGCAGGTCCAGCGGGACCCTAGCGCGGGCGCTCCCGCCGCCGTGCGGCCCCGGCCCGCGCCCGGGTGCTGGGGGAGCCGGGCAGGCCGGGCAGGCCGGGCAGGCCGGGCAGGTGGGAAAAGCGGGAGAAACGGGAAGCGGACCTGACGTAGCGGTTCATCGCGCCGCCCCTCGGCGGCAGTACGGAGGCAGTCAGCGTGCGCATCGATCTTTCCGGCCGGACGGCTCTGGTGACCGGCTCCACCCAGGGCATCGGCGCCGCCATCGCGGCCGGCCTCGCGGCCGCCGGGGCGCGGGTGGCCGTGAACGGGCGCGGCGGCACATCGGTGGCCGAGGCACTCGACCGGCTCGGCGAGAAGGGTGGCGACTTCGTGGCCGCGCCCGGCGACATCACGACCGACGAGGGCGCGGCGGCCGTCTTCGACGCGGTGCCGCACGCCGACATCCTGGTGAACAACCTCGGCATCTTCGGCGCCCGGCCCGCCCTGGAGATCGACGACGCGGAGTGGCGGCGGTACTTCGAGGTCAATGTGCTGACCGCCGTCCGGATGACCCGTCACTACCTGCCCGGCATGATCGAGCGCTCCTGGGGCCGCGTCCAGAACATCGCCAGCGACTCCGCCGTGGTGGTGCCCGCCGAGATGATCCAGTACGGCATGTCGAAGACCGCGCTGCTCGCGGTCGCACGGGGCTTCGCCAAGGAGGCCGCGGGCACGGGCGTGACGGTGAACTCCGTGATCGCGGGGCCGACCCACACCGGCGGCGTCGAGGACTTCGTGTACTCACTGGTGGACCCCGAGCTCCCCTGGGACGAGGCCCAGCGCGCCTTCATGCGCGAGCACCGCCCGCAGTCCCTGATCCAGCGGCTCATCGAGCCCGAGGAGATCGCCCACATGGTCGTCTACCTCAGCTCACCCTTCGCCTCCGCCACCACCGGTGGGGCCCTGCGGGTCGACGGGGGCTACGTGGACTCGATCCTGCCGTAGACGTCGAGCGTCCGTGGGCGGCGGCCCGGGGGCCATGCGCCCCGGATCGGGAGCCGTGTCGCCCGGACGGCCCAGCGCCGCCGATCGTCCCGAGGCCTCCCCGAGCCGCCGCGGGGAGGCCTCGGGGAGGCCTCGGGGAGGCCTCGGGGAGGCGGGCCGGGGTCAGCCGCGGCGCCCCACGACCAGGCGGTAAAGGAAGAGCACGATCACCGAGCCCACGACCGCGGTGATCCAGGTCGACAGATGGAAGAAGCCCTTCATCGCGTCGACACCGAAGATGGCCTGGCCGAGCCAGCCACCGAGCAGGCCGCCCACGATGCCGATCAGGATGGTGACCAGACATCCACCGGGGTCCTTGCCCGGAGTCAGCGCCTTGGCGATGGCTCCTGCGATGAGCCCGATGACAATCCAGGCGATGATGCCCATAACGGAAACCTGCTTCCTTTCGTTGCGCGACCCGCCGGCGCCGCCGGCCGGGTGGTGGCGGGGAGCCGGTCCCCCCGTTCGCCTTCGAGCCGATACCCCCGGCACGGACCCACTCACGGGACCTACGGCCTCGGGGCAAGGACCGAAGGTCCCCGACCGGTCCGAGCCGGCCGGGGCAGACGGTAAGGAAAACGTCCCCGGTCCCGGAGTGTTCGCACATGCCGAAGGAAGAAGCCGACGCCAACCGCCCGGCCGCACGCCCCGATGAGTCAGCCGCGCCGCACGACGGCAACGCGTCGCAGGGCGTGCAGGGCGTGCAGGGTGGGGACGAGCCGCACCGCGGAAACGGGTCGCACACCGAAAACGCGTCGCGCAGCGGGAACGGCTCGCACGGTGGGCACGGCGCGCACGCGCGGAAGCGGGGCGTGGGCGGGGCCTGGGCCGACTTCAAGGACTCGCCCTTCCTGCCCGCCGTCGTCCTCGTCTTCATCCTGGCCGCGGCGGCCGGCCTGTTCGCCGGCTCCTACACGTACTCCATGGCCAATCCGACGCCGCACCACATCCCCACCGCACTGGTCGCGTCGCCCGGGTCCGCCGAGGCGAAGGAGTTCGTGGCCGGGATGGACAAGGCGCTCAACACCTCGCTGGAGGTACGCCCCTACGCCACCGTGCCCGCCGCACGCCAGGCCATGGAGGAGCAGAGCGTCTTCGCGATCCTCGATGTGCGACCCGACGGGGTACGCATGGATGTGGCGGGAGCCGCCGGCGCGTCCGTGGCGCAGGTGCTGGCCGAGACGGCGCCGCAGGTCGCCAAGGCGGCCGGGGTGCCGGTGACGATCACCGATGCGAAGCCGCTGCAACAGGGCGACCCGCGGGGCCTGGCGCTGTTCTACGTCTCGCTCGCCGCCGTGGTCCTGGGCTTCGTCGGCTCCATCCAGCTCAGCGTGCACGCCCGCACCCTCAACCCGCTGGAACGCATCGCCTTCACCGTGGCCTACTCCCTGCTCGGCGGGTTCACCATCGCGGCGGTGGTCGACTGGGGGCTCGGCGCGGTGCGGCTGCCCTTCGTCGAGTCCTGGCTGATCCTCGCGTTCACGATGTTCACGTCGGGCATGGTCTTCACCATGTTCAACACCCTCATCGGGCGCTGGGCGATGCTGCCGACCTGGGGGCTCATGGTGCTGCTCGGCAACCCCTCGTCGGGCGGAGCGGTGTCCTGGCCGCTGCTGCCGTCCCTGCTGGGCCATGTCGGGCGCTGGCTGCCGCCCGGCGCGTCGGTGAACGCCCAGCACACCGCCGTGTACTTCGCCGACGCACAGCACGCCTTCCCGTTCCTCGTCCTGGCCGGCTGGTCCCTGCTGTCGTGTGCGGTGTTCTGGTTCTGGCGCCACCGCCACCCCGGCGGCCGCGACCGCCCGGCACCGGCCCACGGCGCGGCGCCGGCGAGTTGAGGGAGCAGCGGCCTCACGGTCAACTGCCGTGCTGCAACGCCTACTTGGGGATCACGTACTCTCCTCCGTGCCGGACACGGTGGCGCTGACGGGTGTGCCCGCCTCGATGGTCCGGCTGACCGTGCAGAGCCGGTCGTGGGAGGTCTTCACGGCCCGGGGCAGGATCGCGCGGGCGCGATCGCCGGAGGGCCCGTCCGGGAACGCCACGGAGAAGGTGACGGCGAGGTCTGCCATCCGGTGGCCGCCCTCGTCCTCGACCTTGGTGCCGGTCACCGTGACGGTGAACGTGGACGGGTCCGTGTGACGCCCGGTGGCCACCTCCACGTCGGCCGCGGTGCAGCCGCCGATCGCCGCGAGGAACAGCTCGACCGGTGTGAAGTCGGTGCCCGAGCCGGTGCCGAAGCTCAAGGTCCCGCCGCGGGCATTGGTCGCGGTGAACCGGCCCGGCCCGGCCCGTTCGATGGTGACGGAGCGCAGTGATTCGTCGGTCATGGCGACGACGGTAGTCCCACGCTTGAGGAATCGTCCGCAGGCCGCGCTCGGCCCACGACGCTCGACGCACGACCCTGTGGGGGGGCGGGTGGGGCGCTGACCAGCAAGTAAACTCGGGGATTATGGCGGACTCCCAGTACGAAGACCTGTTGCGTTCGGTGCTCACCTCCGGGACGGCGAAGGCCGACCGGACGGGCACCGGCACCCGAAGCGTCTTCGGTCACCAGCTCCGATACGACCTCTCTGAGGGATTCCCTCTGGTCACCACCAAGAAGGTGCACCTCAGGTCCGTCGTCTACGAACTGCTGTGGTTCCTGCGCGGCGACTCGAACGTCGGCTGGCTGCGGGAGAACGGCGTCACGATCTGGGACGAATGGGCCGGCGAGGACGGCGACCTCGGGCCGGTCTACGGAGTCCAGTGGCGTTCCTGGCCGACTCCCGACGGCGGTCACATCGACCAGATCAGCGAGGTCCTCGACTGTCTGCGCCGCGACCCCGATTCCCGCCGGATGGTCGTCTCCGCGTGGAACGTGGCCGAGCTGGACAAGATGGCGCTCGCGCCGTGCCACGCCTTCTTCCAGTTCTACGTCGCCGACGGCAAGCTCTCCTGCCAGCTCTACCAGCGCAGCGCGGACCTGTTCCTCGGCGTCCCCTTCAACATCGCCAGCTACGCCCTCCTCACGCACATGGTGGCCCAGCAAGTCGGCCTGGAACCGGGCGACTTCATCTGGACCGGCGGCGACTGCCACATCTACGACAACCATGTCGAGCAGGTCACCGAGCAGCTCACCCGTACCCCCTTCGACTTCCCCGAACTGCGTCTGAAGCCGGCCGCCTCGCTCTTCGAGTACGCCTACGCGGACGTGGAGATGGTCGGCTACCAGCACCACCCGGCGATCAAGGCGCCGGTGGCGGTGTGAACGTCGGGCTGATCTGGGCGCAGACCCCCGACGGTGTGATCGGGGCGGGCAACGCCATTCCGTGGCGTCTGCCGGAGGACATGGCGCACTTCAGGGCGACCACCCTGGGCCACCCCGTGGTGATGGGGCGCAAGACCTGGGATTCGCTGCCCCCGCGCTTTCGTCCGCTGTCGGGCAGACGCAACATCGTGGTGACGCGGGACCCCCTGTGGGCGGCCGAGGGTGCCGAACGCGCCGGGTCCGTCGGCCAGGCGCTGGACATCGCGGCGCGGTCCGCGGAGCCGACCGCGTCGGTGTGGGTGATCGGCGGCGGGGAGATCTACCGGGCCGCCCTGGCCCACGCGACGACGCTCTCGGTCACCGAGGTGGACACCTCGGTGAGCGGCGACACCTACGCCCCGACGCCGGGACCTCAGTGGCAGCCCGCCGAGGACCGGGGCTGGGAGACCTCCACGTCCGGGCTGCGCTACCGCATCCGCACCTACACCCGGCCGGCCGCCTCCCGGCCCTGAGGCTCCGCTCACCCGTCCGCCGGGCGAGACCCCTCCGGCCGGGCGTCCGGACCGTAGAGCTCGGCGATGCGCTGGGCACTGGCCCACCGGCTGTAGGTGGGGGACTGCGGCCAGCCCTCGGGGGAGTCCTGCCACTCCTCCTGGCGGCCGTAGGGCAGCAGGTCGATCAGCGGGAAGGTGTGGCTGAGCTGCTCGGTACCGCGACCGTCGGTGTGCCAGGTGCGGTACACGGTATCGCCGTCACGCAGGAACACATTGACCCCGAACCCTCCGCCCGGCGGCGCGCCGACATCGGCGCCGAACGGGCTGTTCGCGGTGGAGTACCAGGTCATCTTGTTGCCGACCCGCCGCTTGTAGGCGAGGGCCTCGTCGATGGGGCCCTGGGTGACGATGACGAAGCGCGCGTCGTAGGCGTCCAGGAAGTCGAGCCGGGTGAACTGCGCCGTGAAACCCGTACAGCCCGGGCACTGCCATGTCTTCCCGGGGAACCACATGTGGTGGTAGACGACGAGCTGGGTCTTGTCGGCGAAGACATCGGCCAGCGAGACCGGCCCCTCCTCGCCTTCGAGGGTGTAGTGGGGCAGCTCGACCATCGGCATCCTGCGGCGCTGGGCGGCGATCGCGTCGAGCTGCCGGGTGGCGGCCTTCTCCTGCGCGCGCAGCTCGTCCAGCCGCCGCTGCCAGGTCTCGGCATCGACGACGGGTGGTAGTGCCTTGGCGGTCATGGGCGGACTCCTTGGGGAGGTTCACGAGAGGCGACTCGTAAGGAAGACCGCGCCCGGCCGCGGAACTCATCGCTCGCCGGCCGACCACCTCGCGACCGCCCGGGCGAGGATCGCTCAGCCCACCGTGATCCGCTCGCCCTCACAGGGCGCCGAGGGCTCCTCCGCCCCATGGCGGCGGTCGATCAAGGCCAGAAGCGGGCCGGTCATCGACGTGGTGACGACCGCCGTCACCAGCAGCGCCAGATACAGACCCGAGGTGAGAACTCCCGCGCTGTATCCGGCCTGGAGCAGCACGATCTCGGTGAGCCCCCGGGTGTTGAGCAGGACGGCGACGCGCAGTGCCTGGGCGTGCCCCTCCCCGCCCAGGTGCGAGACGGCGTAGCCCCCGCCGACCTTGGACAGTACGGCCAGGGCCGTCGCCAACAGCGCCACCAGCCAGGGGACACCGCCCGAAGCCGTCCATATCCGCAGCCCGGTCGCGATGAAGAAGACCGGCACCAGCCACAGGCCGAGCGTGGACACCCGGCGCACCGGTGCGTCCCAGTGCGGTGATTCCGGCGGGATCATCAGACCCACCACGAACGCCCCGAAGATCGCGGTGAGCCCCCTGGACTCCGCCACGTCCGCCGCCAGGAGCACCCACAGGCCCAGGGCGACCGCCATGGGCCAGGGCCACCGGGCGCACAGCCGCTCGACCGGGGACGTACGCAACAGGCGGCGGCCCAGGGTAGCGGCGAGCGTGCCGGCCACCAGGACCGTGGCCGCGTTCCCCACGCCTCCCGCACCGGGGGTGGCGATGGCGATCACCACGGCGAGCAGCAGCCAGGCGACGGCGTCGACGAGCGCGGCCGAGGTCAGCGAGAGCCGCCCGGCGCGGGTCGCGGTCAAGCCCCGGTCGGCGAGCACCCTGGCCAGCACCGGCACCGCCGAGACCGCGAGGGCGATCGCAAGGAGCAGCACGAACGCCACGGTCGGGGCGGTGCCCCGCAGGGACGGCCGGTCCAGCCATACGAGCCAGCCGCCGAAGGCCGCGCCCGCCAGCAGGGACGGGACGAACGTGCCGAGCGCCGTCCAGGCGACGGCCCGGTCCCGCAGGCGGGCGGCGTCGAGGCGCAGCTCGTGCGCGACGCCCACGAGGAACAGCACCAGACCGGCGTGCCCGAGGTCGCGCAGCGGCCCCAGCACGTCGGGCGGCAACAGAACGGACTGCGCCCTCGGCCAGGCGAGGCCGAGGAGCGCCGGCCCCAGCAGCATGCCGAACGCGATCTCGCCGACGACGCCGGGCTGCCCGAGGCGGCGGGCGAGCCGCCGCCCCAGGAATCCGACGACCAGGAAGGCCCCCAGTGCGGCGGTCACATGCACCGGCACGGGGAGTGTCACCCGCCCACCGCTCCCTCACCCGCCCCGTCGGCGCCCGGGCCGTCCGCCGTCAGGAAGCCGACGACGCGGCGCACCACGGCTTCGTCGCGCAGCACCTTGGTGTGGCCGAGGTCGCGCACCCGCATCAGTTCGGCCCGCCCCCAGGCCGCGACCAGCGCCTCGCTGTCGGTGATGGGCGACTCCGGGTCGTTCTCGTCGTGGACCACGAGCAGGCGACCGGTGAACTCCCGTGCCGCCAGGGCCGGTTCGATGGCGTCGAAGGAGATGCCGAGCCAGTCCTCGGCGCGGGCGCGGACCAGTGCGATGGCCTCGGGCGACACCTGCATCACCTCGCCGGAACGACGCCAGAGGCTGGTGTAGCTGCTGATGGGGTTCACGAACACGGTCCGCTCCAGCGCGACCCCGCGTGACATGGCGTAGGTCGTGGCCGCGGCGCCCAAGGAGTGGGCGACGACGGCGTGGAAGGGGCCGAACCGCTCGTTGGCCGCCTCGACCGCCCTGGCGAAGTGGATGACGGAGGACTCGGCCCCCTCCGACTCGCCGTGACCGGGAAGGTCGGCGACGACCACCGCGCAGCCCGCGCGGGCGAGCGCCTCCGCGAGGACGGTCAGATGCCCGGCGTTGCCGGCCCAGCCGTGGACCAGCAGAATCCGCCGCTCGCCCTCGCCCCAGAGATAGTGGACCACCTTGCCGCCGTCGACGACCTCGACCTCCTTGGCGGCCTGTTCGAGGATCGGCCGGGTGGCGTTCGGAGGCTGTGTCCGCATCGGCGTGAAGGCCAGCCGGCGCAGCTTCTCCGTGGTGTCGGTGTCCAATTCGATGCCCCTTACTGTGTCTCACAGACTCCGCAGGTACGCGGAGATGATCTTTCGTACCCCGGGCGCTTCCACGATGTCGAAGTGCCCGGCGCCCTCGACGAGTCGCACCGTCGACTGGCGCCATTCGGCGTGCAGTTGATCGGCGTGGGCCGGCGGCACATAGTCGTCGGCCGTGCCGTGGATGACAAGCCCGGGCACGTCGAGGTCCCGGACGGCACGGAGCGCCGAGTACTCCTCCCACACCGTGCCGCCGAACCTCCGCTCGATCGCGCGGGTCAACTCCCGCACCCGGTCGTCGTCGAGGGCGTTCACCTCGGCGAACTTCTCGACCAGGAACCTTTTTTCGACCGGGGCCGAGATCGACACCACGGCCCTGACGTGCACCCCGGCCTGCCACGCCGTCAGCGCCCACAGGCCGCCCATGGAGTGGCAGATCACCGCGTGCAGGTCCGGGAGCCTGCCGTACAGGGCGCGCAGCAGGGAACGTATCTCGGCGGGATCGCCCGTGCTGCCCAGCGCCTCCCCGTGCGGCGGCACGTCGAAGAGCACCACCCGGTAGCCCTGGTCGAGAAGGTCCTCGGCGATGGGCACCATGCTGCCCAGATTGGTGTTGAGGCCGTGGACGAGCAGCACGGCGGGGCCACTGCCGCTCTGGAAGTACTTGTAGAAGCGGCCGTCGGCCTTGACGGTGTGTGAGCGGCACCGATTGAGGAACGCCTTCGCGAACGGATCGTGCGGCAGCTTCACGACCGTGTAGAAGCGCTCCACGAGGTCGTCCACGGATTCGGATCGGATCACAGCGCCTTCCTCAATCGGTGTCGGGTATTCACTTCGCCCGTGTCCTTGCCGGGCCCTTCAGCGGCCCGGCTGCTCGCTCAGTGCCGCCAGGCACCGCGCGGCCCGCTCCGGAAGGACGTACTCCCCTTCCTTCGCGATGCGGTCGTACAGGGCCTCGACCCGCTCGTAGTGGGCGTCGAGGTTCTGGTCGAGGAGGTGGTACTCGGACTTGTTGTAGATGCCGAACTGGAGGTCCGTCATCAGGCCGAACGGATCGATGTCCGCCGCGCTCCGGGATCCGCCGAACACCAGGCGCAGGAACTCGTCGACGCTCTCGTAGCCGAGCGTGGCGAGCAGGAACTCGATCGACGCCCACTTGCGCCTGACCTGGTGGGCCCGCTCGGCCGGATCGACGATGAAGTCCAGGCCACTGGTCATGCCCTTGGGGTAGTGCACCTTGTTGAAGCAACGCAGGTCGATGGTGAGACGGTCCTTCGTGGTCCGGGGCAGGGTGCTGTCGGCGTGGGCCCGGTAGTTGTCGAAGACCAGGGCGTCGCCCACCCGGCTGTCGCAGTAGTACCCCGGAGACGGCTTGTCGGCGTACGTCTTGGCCCAGTACATCGCCATGAGGTAGTCCCGCACCGAGGGCAGGTCGAGCTCCGACAGCTTGCCCTCCAGGAAGAGGTACAGGGCCTTGTCGACGGCCTTCTTCTCCTCACCCTCCAGTCCGCACTCCAGCATCCTCTCGTAGACGTACGGGAGGTTCGGGGCCTCCAGCTCGGCCTCCTCGAAGATCACGAAGGGCTGCCGGCTGAGCGGGGTCGGGGTCAGCGCGGTGTGGAAGCTGCGGTACTCGGTGGGGAAACCGAGCCGCTTCTTCACCAGGGACGGGATCTGAAGGGCGATCGAGCTGGCCGCGTGGGTGCCGTACGGACGCTTCTCGGCCGGCACGATGAAGGCGTTCACCACCGCCGTCTCGACCTCGGGGAAGTGCTCCTGGACGATGTCCTGGTTCAGGTCGTAGAAGCGCTTCGCCGAGGGCACGAACAGCACGCAGTTCTCGAACATGGTGGACACCGGGAAGTAGCTGCCGATCGAGGCGGCGGCGAAGCTCTCCTGGATCACCGCCTGGCAGCGCAGCTGGCGCGCCAGGTTGTCCGCCAGACCGTCGTCCAGACGCATCGGGACGACATGGGTGGGGTGCGACTCGGGGCGGAAGCAGCTCGTGTTCAGCGTCCGGTGCGGGGGCAGCCGGAGCTCCAACTCCCCTTGGTCGACGCGGTACTTGTCGAGGACGGGGGACAGCTGCTCGGCGTGCACCGCCGCGGAGGAGTGCAGGAAGGTGCCGGTCTTCTGGTAGGTCCCGGTGACGGTGGCGTCGTCGTCCACCGTCGCGCCGGGCGCCTGGGTCGCGTCGCTCATGACGTGGTGTTCTCCGCTCGGTCCGAAGTGTTGATGCGGTGCACATAGGTGCGGACGAAGTCCTCGTCGATCGGCGGCGAGGGGTAGTCCAGCGCCCCGAAGACGGCGCCGCCCACCGGGAGGGCCGCGAACATGTCCACCAGGCCCTGCGCGGTGAGGCCGTCCACCAGAGCGGCGATTCGCGCCAGTGGGCCGGTCGGGTGGCTCGCCGCGAACTCCAGCGCTCGCAGGCGCCATTGGTCGAACGGGACGACCTCGGCCCCGCCGCCGGCGGCACCGACCATCTCGAAGAACCGGTCGAAGTCCGGGGCGCCGGAGTTGACGAAGTCGTAGTCCTGGCCGATGCGCCCCAGGTCGTCCGTCATCGCCCCGGCGATCGTCCGGCAGAGATAGTCCACCGGAAGCACCGCCGTGAGGTCGGTGGCCACCGACGGGAAGCTCCCCATCTCCAGACCACCGGTGATCAGGTTGTGCAGGAAGTCGCCGCGGTCGAGCCGGAAGTGGCCGGTGCGAGTCGAGGCGCCCACGAACGGCAGCCGGTAGGTGGAGGCCTTCGCGCCGCGCCAGCGGGCCGCGGCCACCATCTGCTCCGCCTGCCACTTGGAGGTGAGATAGCCGTACTCCCGGTCGTCCTCGGTGACCTCGTACCCCAGGTACTTGGGCAGCGTGGCGAAGGTCGACACGAAGTGGAAGGCCTTGCCGCGACCGCGCGAGGCCAGACGCAGCGCCTCGTGCGTGCCGACCACGTTGGGTCCGACGTAGTCGTCCAGCGGACGCATCCAGTCCACCAGGGCGCCGGAGTGACAGATGGCGTCCACCTGGTCGGCCAGTTCGTCGAAGTCCTCCTCGGCCAGGCCGAACAGCGGCTGGGCGAGGTCACCGACGACCGGGTTGAGCAGCGGCGCGAACTCCTGCCTCCACAGCCCGTAGCCGTCGAGGGCGGTGACCAGGCGCTCCATCGCCTGGCGGGCGTCGTCCGCCCGCACCAGGCAGTAGGCGACCACCTCGGAGGCGAGCAACTCGTGCAGCAGATAGGCGCCGACGAAGCCGGTGGCGCCGGTGACGAAGACCGCCTCCGGACGTACCGGCGCCGCCGCCGCGTTGTCGAAGCGCAGATCGGGGTGGAGGCAGCCCTTGCGGGCGGTGGACAGATCCGGGCCCGGGCCCTCGGCGGTCGCGGCGGCCGCCGGGACCGTGGCGGGTTCGGGCGCCGCTTCGAGCCCCGCCTCCAGCAGCTTCTCCAGCAGGAAGGCGCCGAGGGAGGTCAGGTTGGGGTGGTCGAAGGCGATCTTCGCGGGCAGGGCGAGCCCGGTCAGGTCCGCGAGCTGGTTGCGCATCAGCACCGCGGTCAGCGAGTCGATCCCGATGTCCTGGAGCGACACGCTGACGTCCACGGCCTCCGGCGAGGCGAAGCCCAGGGTCTTGGCCACCTCGGCGCGGACCACGCCCAGCACGACGGCCCCGTACTCCTCCGGCGTCGCCTCGGCCAGCAGCTTGCGCAGGTCCGTTCCGCCGCCGGCCCGGGACCGCTTGCCGGAGTTGGCGCTGAGCAGCGTGCGCAGCAGCGGCGGTATGCCGCCGCGGCTCTCGTAGTAGTGCTGGACGCGGTTCAGGTCCAGGGCCGCCGCCATCGTCAGGGCGCGGCCGCTCCGGACGGCGAGCTCGAACAGTTCAAGGCCCTCGTCCGGTGCCAGCCGGTCCAGGCCGAGCTGGGCGAAACGCGCCCGGTCGAACTCGCTGAGCCCGGCCGCCATGCCCCCGCCCTCCCAGGGCCCGAACGCCACCGAGGTGGCCGGCAGACCCTTGGCCCGGCGCAGATGGGCCAGCGCGTCGAGGAAGGCGTTGGCCGCGGCGTAGTTGCCCTGGCCGGGCGCCCCCATGACGCTCGCGATGGAGGAGAACATCATGAAGAGGTCCAGCTCCCGGTCCTGGGTCAGCTCGTGGAGATGCCACAGGCCGTCCACCTTCGGCAGGAAGACCGCGTCGAACCGCTCCGGCGTCAGATCCGTCAGGGCGCCGTCGTCCAGCACACCCGCCGCGTGGACCACGCCGCGCAGCGGACGCTCCTCGCCGAACAGGGCCATCACCGCGCCGACGTCGGAGCGATCGGCCGCGTCGCACGCCACCACGGTGGCCGTGGCCCCCCGCTCGGCCAGCTCATCCACCAGGGACCGCGCGCCCGGCGTCTCCATCCCGCGGCGGGAGGTCAGCACCAGGTCGCGTACGCCGTGCGTGTCGACCAGCCACCGGGCCACCTGCCGGCCCAGATCGCCGGCACCGCCCGTCACCAGCACCGCGCCGTCCGGCCGCACGAACTCCCGCCGCTGGGCCGGGACCAGGACCACCTTGCCCACGTGCCGGGCCTGGGCGATGAAGCGCAGGGCGTCGGAGGTGTGGGTCATGGGGAAGGCCCGCAGCGGCAGTGGTGCCAACGCGCCCTGCGTGAACAGCTCGGCGATGGAGACCAGCATCCGCTGGATGAGGTCGGGGCCCGCCTCCGGCAGGTTGTAGACGGTGTAACTCACTCCCGGGTGGCTCTGGTCGATGGCCGACTGCTCGCGCACATCGATCTTGCCCATCTCCAGGAACCGTCCGCCGCGGCCCAGCATGCCGAGGCTCGCGTCGATGAACTCGGTGGCCAGGGAGTTGAGCACCACATCGAAGCTCGCGCCCTTGTCGTCGGCGGCGGCGCCGAAGTGCTCGACGAAGCCCAGATCGCGTGAGGACGCCATGTGAGCGTCGTCCAGGCCGAGTTCACGCAGCGCGGGCCACTTGGGCTCGCTCGCGGTGCCGTAGACCTCGGCGCCGTGCAACCGTGCGAGCTGCACCGCCGCCATGCCCACACCACCGGCCGCCGCATGGATCAGCACGCGCTCGCCCGGTCGCAGGGCGCCCAGTTCGTGCAACCCGTACCAGGCGGTGAGGAAGGTCATCGGGATGGTGGCGGCCTCCTCGAAGGTGAGGTGCTCCGGCATGCGCACCACCTGGCGCGCGTCCGTGACGACCTCGGAGGCGAAGGAGCCGCGTGCCAGGCCGAGGACGGCGTCACCCACCTTCAGCTGGTCGACGCTGCCGCCGACCTCGGTGACCACACCGGCGAACTCCAATCCGAACGCGGGGATCTCCACCATGCCCAGGGCGTTGAGCACATCGAGGAAGTTCACCCCGGTCGCCCTCACCTCGGCCCGGATCTCTCCCGGCGCGAGCGGCCGTTCGGGCAGGGACTTGACCGTCAGCGGCTCGTCCAGGCGGCCCTTGGCGGCGATCTCCAACTGCCAGCGGCCCTCGGCCGGAAGCTGGAGGTCCTGGGCCGAACCCACCCGGGCCAGTTGCGGCACCAGCACCTCGCCGTGGCGCAGGGCGCACTCCGGCTCGGCCTCCAGCATCAACGCGGCGGGCAGGGCCTTGCGGTCCGCCTCCGCATCGCCGAGGTCGATCATGCGCAGCCCCAGTTCGGGGTGCTCGTTGCGGGCGGTCCGCATCAGACCCCACAGCGGGCCCGCGCCGAGCCCCGAGACCATGTCGTCGGCGCCGGTGCCCACCGCGTGGCGGGTGACCCAGACCAGCGGGGCGCGGAACTCCCTGCCCACCGCCTCCTGGAGCTGCTCAAGCCCCTTCGCGGCGAACGCGTGCGCCTGGGCCGGCACTTGGGCGTCGGAGTCCCACAGACAGAGCAGACCGTCCAGGTCCTCGGCGTCCTCCAGGTCCCGTACGTTGATCACCTGGATGCCGGAGCGCGACAGGAGGGTCTTGGCCTCCCGCGCCCACGAGACGTCTCCGGCCGGGGTCATCAGGCCCCAGGAGCCGCCCAGTTCGACACTGGCCGTGTCCACCGGGCGCCAGTCGACGTCGAACTGGAAGCGGTCCACCCCGGCCGCGGCCAGCCGGCGCAGCACCGCCCGGTCCACCCGACGCGCGTGCAGCCGGTGCAGCCGGCCGACAGGGGCGCCGTCGGCGTCATGGATGTCGAGGGAGGCCCAGAACTCGCCATCCCCCAGCTCGAATTCGGCGACCCGGACCCAGATCTCGCTGAGGCCCTTCACCCGCAGCGACAGGCGCTCGGCCTCGAACGGCACGAACAGGTCGTCACCGGTCCGGTTCTGGAGCCGCTGGGTCAGCAGCAGCGAGTGCATCGCCGAGTCCAGCAGCGCCGGGTGCAGGACGTAGCCCGCGGCGCTCTGCTCCGCGCTCTCCGGCAGCGCGGCCCTGGCCCACACCTCCCCGCCGACGTGCCACGCCTCCTTGATTCCCTGGAAGACCGGCCCGTAGCCGTAACCCAGGGCGTCCAGATCGCTGTAGAGAGCGGACGCGTCCAGGGGCTCGGCGCCCGGCGGCGGTACCGTCACCGCCGCCCCGCCGGCTCCTTCCGCGGGCGTGATCCGGCCCTCGGCGTGCAACTGCCAGGCGCCGTCCTCGCCCTCGGGCGCGCTGTACACCTGGACGGGACGGCTCTCACCGAGTGCCTGCCCCACGGTGACCTGCAACCGCGCCGGCACCCCCGGGGCGAGCACCAGAGGCGAGGCGATGACCACGTCCGACAGGTCCCACTCGCCCTCGTGGGCCGCGTCCCCCGCCGCCCGCATGGCCTCGAAGAACGCCGTGCCCGGCATCAGGACGGCGTCCATCACCCGGTGCTCCTGCACCCACACCGGCTGGTCCGCCGCCACCACGGTGGTGAACAGCGACAGTTCGGTGCCCGCGATCTCCACACCGCCACCGAGGAGCGCGTGGCCGGTCGGGTCGAGGCCGGCACCGACCTCGCGGGTGAGCGGCGGCTCGAACCAGAACCGCTCGCGCTGGAAGGCGTACGTCGGCAGCGCCACCCGCTCGCCGCCGAAGGGTGCGAAGAAGCCGTCCCAGTCGACGGGCACACCCCGCACATGCAACTCGGCCAGGCTCCGCTGCGCCACCGAGGAACCGTCCCGGCCCGGGACACAGGACGGCACCCAGGACACCGGCCCCTCGTCGGCCAGGCAGGACGCCCCCAGACCGGAGAGCACGGGCTGCGGCCCGAGCTCCAGGAAGGTGTTGACGCCCTCGCGGCGCAGGCCGCGCATGCCGTCGCTGAAGCGGACCGCGTGGCGCACCTGGCGCACCCAGTACTCGGGCCGCTCCAGCTCGCCCGGCGCCGCGAGCTCACCGGTGAGGCTGCTGACGAGGGGGATCACCGCGGGCCGGAAGCGTACCGAATCCGCCACGGCCCGGAACTCGGCGAGCATGCCGTCCATGTGGTGCGAGTGGAAGGCGTGGGACACCGTCAACCGCTTGACCCGGCGGCCCCGCTCCGTGAAGTGGGCCGCGATCGCCTCGACGGCGTCGGTGTCACCCGACAGCACGGTCTGCGTCGGGGTGTTGAGTCCGGCGACGTCCAGGGTGCCGCGCAGGCCGAGGGCGTCGATCGCGGCCTGTGCCTCCTTGCCGTCGGCTTCCAGCGACACCATGGCGCCTCGGGCGGGCAGCGCCTGCATCAGACGGCCGCGGGCCGCGACCAGTCGGCAGGCGTCGTCCAGGTCGAGGATCCCCGCCACATGGGCGGCGGCGAGTTCGCCGATGCTGTGGCCGAGCAGCAGCTCCGGCCGCACCCCCCAGCTCTCCCACAGCCGCCACAGCGCCACTTCGAGGGCGAACAGGGCGGGCTGGGTGAAGTCGGTGCGGTTCAGGAGGGCCGCGTCCGCGCTGTCCGGCGCGGACCACATCACCTCCAGGAGCGGTCGCTCCAGCGCGGTGAAGCGCCCGGCGACCTCGTCCAGGGCGGCCCGGAAGACGGGGTGGACGTCGTAGAGGTCCTTGCCCATGCCCGGCACCTGGCTGCCCTGGCCGGTGAACAGGAGGGCCAGCCTGGGCTCCTCCGCGTGGTCGCCGGTGCGCACCGAGTCCGCGGGAAGTTCCCCGGTGCGGGCGAACGAGGCCAGCCTGTCGAGGAGTTCGGCCTTGTCCTTGGCGAGCACCACCAGCCGGCGGCGGAAGTGGGTGCGGGTGGTGGCGAGGGACCGGGCCACATCGCCCAGCCGGTCCTGGATGTTCATGCCCAGGTGCAGATGCAGGTTCTCCACCTGCTGACGCAGGGCGGCGTCGCCGTGGCCGGACACCACGAACGGCAGCGTGGCCGGCAGCGGCGCGGGCGCGCCCTCCTCGACGGCCCGGGGGGCCGGCCGCGGCGGCTCCTCCACGATCACATGGGCGTTGGTGCCGCCGATGCCGAACGAGCTGACGCCCGCACGGCGCGGCACGTCCTTCGCCGGCCACGGGCGCTGCTCCCGGACCAGCGCCATGGCGGCGCCCTTCCAGTCGACGGCGGGGGTGGGCTCGGCGACGTGCAGCGTCCGGGGAAGGGTGTCGTGGCGCATGGCAAGCACGACCTTCATCACACCGGCGAGACCGGCCGCTGCCTGAGTGTGGCCGAGGTTGGACTTGGCCGAACCGACCCAGAGCGGCTCCTCACCGGAGTGGCTGCCACCGAAGACCTCCGCGAGCGCGGTGCCCTCGATGGGGTCGCCCAGCTTGGTGCCGGTGCCGTGCGCCTCCAGGTAGTCGATGTCGTCCGGCTGGAGCCCTGAGGCGGCCAGGGCGGCGCGGATGACCCGCTGTTGGGCGGGCCCGCTCGGCGTGGTCAGGCTCGCCGCGTGGCCGTCGTGGTTGACGGCGGTGCCGCGCAGCACGGCCAGGATGGGGTCGCCGTCGCGCTGGGCGTCGGACAGCCGCTTGAGCACGACCGCGGCCGAGCCCTCGCTCCAGCCGGTGCCGTCGGTGTCGGACGAGAACGACCGGCAGCGGCCGTCCGCCGACATGCCCCTCAACCGGCTGAACTCGACGTGCAGTTCGGGGGTGAGCATCAGACTGACACCCGCCGACACCGCGAGATCGCACTCGCCGTCGCGCAGCGCGTTGCAGGCCAGATGGGTGGTGACCAGGGACGAGGAGCACGCCGTGTCCAGGGTGAGGGTCGGGCCCTCCAGGCCGAACACGTACGACACCCGGCCGGACATCGTGCCACCCGCGGAACCCGGGCCCACATAGCCGTCCAGGTCGGTGAGCCCGCCGGCCATGGTGAGGCCGTACTCGTGGTACGCCGAGCTCTTGCCCACCCCGACGAACGCGCCGGTCCGGCTGCCGCGCAGCTGGTCCAGGGTGTAACCGGCGCGCTCGAACGCCTCCCAGGTGGTCTCCAGGACCATGCGCTGCATGGGTTCGAGGGAGCGGGCCTCGCGCGGGGAGATGCCGAAGAACGGGGCGTCGAAGAGGTCGATGGGGGTGGCGACGAAGCCGCCCCGGCTGCAGTACGAGGTGCCGGGCACCTCCGGGTCGGGGTTGTACAGGGCCTCCGCGTCCCAGCGGGTCTTCGGCACCTCGACGATGCCGTCACCGCCGCGCTCCAGCAACTCCCAGTACTCCTCGGGGGTGTTGGCGCCCCCGGGGAGGCGGCAGGCCATGCCGATGACCGCGATGGGTTCGTCCCGGTCGGCGCGCCGCCGGTCGGGCACGACCTCGCGGCTGCTCCTGGTGTCGCCGGCCAGATAGGCGGCGAGGGACTTGACGGTGAAGTGCTCGAAGAGCTTGGCCCCGAAGACGGGCCGCCCCAGGAGTTCCTCCAGACGCGTCTGGACCCGGACGACCCGCAGCGAGTTGCCGCCGATCTCGAAGAAGTTCTGGTTGACGCCGATCCGGTCGTGGCCCAGCACGTCGGCCCAGATGGCGATGATGTCCCGCTCCAGCTCGGTGGCGGGCTTGGCGGTGGCGTCCACCTCCACGACCGGGCTGGGCAGCGCGTTCTCGTCGACCTTGCCGTTCGGGGTCAGCGGCAGCTCGTCCAGCTCCACGATGAACGCCGGAACCATGTACTCCGGCAGCCGCTCGGCCAGCCAGGGGCGCAGCACCCGGTGCAGCGGGGTCCTGGGCCGCTCCCCGGCCAAGGGCGTGTTGGCGTACGCGTCGAGGGCGTCGCGCTCGCGCGCCTCGGCGGGCCGGGGGCTGAGGTCCGGGGTCTGGCCTGGCCGCCAGAACAGGGCGTCGCAGCGCCAGGCGTCGCCGGTCCGGCCGGGCAGCAGGGCCAGCTCCAGGCCCGCTTCGTGGGCGAGGCCCGCGAGGTCGGCGGGGTCGATCCAGGTGCCGGGCGCCGCCGAGGTGTGGGCGCCCCTGATCGCCAGGGCCGGCGCGATCCGTGCGTACACCTCGCCGAGGCGGCCGTTGGGGACTCCGGTCAGGCGCAGCGGGCGGTCGGCGAGCGACCCCAGCTCGGCGCGGAGCGCCGCCAGGTCGAGGCCGTCGGCCTCCCAGTCCTTCTCCGCCGCTGGGGTGACGGGCCGGGTGTCCTCGCCGATGTGCAGGGTGACGTCGTAGCGGTAGCGCGTCATCTCGTTGACGTAGCGTCCGTCGCGCAGGGCGATGTCGACGCGGCTGATCCGGGGGAACAGGTGCGGAAGGTTCGCGAAGTAGTCGCGGCTGAGCACCAGTTCGCGCTCCGCGCGCATCCCGCGCTCGGTGCGGCGGGCCAGCTCCTCGGCGGAGATCTTGCCGTCCGCGCGGAACTGCGCCACGTCGGCGTGGAAGACGTCCAGGGTCGACAGGTCGCGTACGTCACCGAGGAACACCCGTCCCCGGGTCACCGCCTTGGTCGCCCACTCCAGCACCGAGGTCAGATAGTCCACGCCGGGGAAGTACTGGGCCACCGAGTTGATGATCACGGTGTCGAAGGCGCCCTCGGCCACCTCGGGCAGTGCATGGGCGGCGTGCTGCTCACACGTCACGTGCGGCAGGGAGGAGAGGTGGCGCCGGGTCATCTCGACGGCCGCGGCGGAGGCGTCCACGGCGTGGTAGGTGCGGCAGTGCGGTGCCAGGCCGAACAGCATCAGGCCGCTGCCCGAGCCGATCTCGAAGACGTTCTCCGGCCCGTGCGACAGGATGCGCCGGACGGACCCCTGCTGCCAGTCGCGCATCTCCCCGTTCGAGAAGGGGAGGTTGTCGTAACTGTTGCGCCAGCCCGCCAGGTTGAACGTGGCGTCCGCCACGACGGTGTCCGGCTCGGAGGGGGCGGGGTCGGCTTCGTAGGCGCGGTCCCAGGCGGCGGCCCACTCGGCGAGGGCGGCACCGCGGTCGCCCGTGGCCGCGGGCTCCCCGGGAGCCGTGTCGCGGACGCAGTAGGCGACCAGGTGCTCGTCGCGGCCGACGACCACCGCGCGGCGGACCGACTCGTGACGGCCGACGGCCGCCTCGACATCGGCCAACTCGATGCGGTGGCCGCGCAGTTTGACCTGCCGGTCGTTGCGTCCGAGCAGGACGAGACGGCCGGGTTCGGCGAAGCGGGCCAGGTCGCCGGTGCGGTAGAGGGTGCCGGGGTGGAAGGGGTTGTCCGCGAACCGGAGCCGCGTCTGGTCGGGGTCGTTGCGGTAGCCGCGGGCGACTCCGGCGCCGCCTATGCACAGCTCCCCGGGGAAGCCGGGGGGCACCGGCGCGAGGTTCTCGTCGAGGACATAGACCTGGGTGCGGTCGATCGGACGACCGATGAGGACACCGTCCCGCTCGGCCCGGGCCGTCACCTCCCACACCGTGGACCACACGGTGGTCTCGGTGGGCCCGTACATGTTCCACACCGAGACCGGGGCTCCAGCGGCGAGCAGCCGGTCCGCCAGGTCGCGGGAGAGCGCCTCACCGCCGCAGAGGATCTTGCGCAGCGTGGGCGTGCCCCGCCAGCCTCCGTCGAGCAGCAACTGCCAGGTGGCGGGGGTGCCTTGCATCATGGTGATCGCATGACGCTCCATCAGGCCGCTCAGGGCCTTGGTGTCCAGGGTCTCCTGGGCCTGCGCGATGACCGTGGTCGCGCCGCTGAGCAGCGGCAGGAACAGTTCGAGCACGGAGATGTCGAAGGACACGGTCGTCACCGCGAGCAGCCGGTCGCCGGCGGCGCAGCCCGGGCGTGCGCGCATGGCGCCCAGGAAGTTGCTCAGCGCCCCATGGGTGATCTCGACGCCCTTGGGGCGTCCGGTCGAGCCCGAGGTGTAGATGACGTACGCCAGGTCGTCGGCGCCCACCTCGACCGCGAGGTCCTCCTCGGCGCTCCGCTCGGCACCCAGGTGGACGCTGACACAGCGGGTGTCCCAGGCGGCGAGGCCGGCGGGGACGGACGCGGGGGTGACGATGAGCTTGGGGTCGGCGTCCTCGATCATCTGGCGGATGCGTTCCGCCGGGAACCTGGGGTCGACGGGCACATAGGCGGCGCCCGTCTTCAGGACCGCGAGGAGGGCCACCACGAGGTCGATCGAGCGGTCCAGGGCCACGCCGACCAGGTCGCCACGGCCGACCCCCCGCTCGGCCAGCGCCTGGGCGAGCCGGTCGGCGCGGACATCGAGCTCGGCGTAGGTCAGGGCGGTGTCCGCGCAGATCAGCGCGGTGTCCTCGGCGTGGTCGCGCGCGGCCCGCTCGAAGAGCCGGTGCAGGCCCTGCTCGGGAAGGGCCTCGGCGACGGCCGTGTCGTTGAACTCCTCGATGAGCAGGGCGCGTTCGTCCGCGGTGAGCGGATCGACGGCGGACGCGAGCTCCTCCGGCGCGGCGGCCAGGCGCCCGCACCACGCGCTGAACTGACCGGCCAGGCGCACGACGTCCGGGGCCGAGAGGCGATGGGCGTCGTAGTGGAAGGAGACGAGCGCGCCCTCCTCGGCACCGTCCCGCCGGACGTGCAGCTCCAGTGGGGGACGCGGGCTCTCGCTGCCGTGCTCCGCCGCGTCGCGGGCGCCCCAGGAGATCAGCACGTCCGGTGTCAGGGCGCCGCTGTTCCAGCGCTCCCTGAGCGCGTCGTCCCGGCCGATCGCGTCGCGGCGGATCCAGCCACGCTGCTGCCCGTGGGCGAACTCCTGCCGCACCGCCCGCAGGTTCTCCGCGATCGTCGCGCCGGCATCGAACCGGCACGGCAGGGGCAGCCAGGCGGCGAAGAGGTCCCGGTGCGCGGTGTCGACGTCCTCACGAGGGGCCGCCATCGCGAGGTGGACGTCCCCTCGCCCGCTCGCCCGGCCGAGGAAGACGCCCAGTGCGCCCGCCAGTTGGGCCGCGGCCGCCATGTCGCTGGGGTCGTCGTCCTGGAGGGGGACCCGGCACCGCACGAGGACGGGATCCGCCTGGTGTCCGGTGTCCTGCGGGTGGGTCTCCGTGCGGGGTTCGGGGTGGGGGAGACGGTAGGGGTCGTCACCGCCGGCGATCAGCCGCTCGCGCCACCGCGCGGAGGCCTTGGAGGCGCGGACGCCCGCCTCGGTCAGGCGGGTGCGCGCGGCCTCGTCGGGGAGGTCCAGGAGCGTGCCGCCGCGGATCGCGTGGGCCGCGGCGACGGCGCCGGGGGACCGGTCCTCGCCCTCCAGGGTGCACAGCCGGGTCAGGGTGACGCTGCCCTCACCCGTGGCCACCCGCAGCCCCGACGCGTCGTCGTGCGAGAGGACCGTACCGGGCGTGGCGGCGACATCGTCCGAGGCGGCGCGTGCTTCCCGTACGGCATAGAAGTGCCCGCCGACGCCGATCTTGG
Organism: Streptomyces sp. ASQP_92; assembly: GCF_025399895.1. GTDB lineage: Bacteria > Actinomycetota > Actinomycetes > Streptomycetales > Streptomycetaceae > Streptomyces. The sequence goes on from NZ_JAODUA010000002.1 coordinate 564,075, forward strand.
GCCACACCAGTGGGCTCGCGAACGGCCCGTAGTCGGTGGCCCGGACCAGGGCGGCGACGCGCTCGGCCGGAAGACTCCAGTCGATCAGCCCCTCGGCGGCGAACTGGGTGTGCCGCGAGAAGTAGCGCCGCGCCGCGGCGTCCTGCGGGACCCCGCTCTCGCGGCCCTCCGCGATCTCGTCGATGAGTCCGGCCAGGCCGGCGACGGCCGCCTCGTCGCACCGCAGGCCCAGCGACAGCGCGGTGTCGTCGGGCTCGATCGCGACCGGTGTCCGCCTCAGCACCTCACCGCCGTCGACCACCGCGGCCATGCGGTGCCAGGTGATGCCGTACTCGCGAGCCCCCTCCGCGATGGCCCAGGACGGGGTGTGCAGCCCGGAGTAGTGGGGGAGCGGGCCGTAGTGGTAGTTGACGGCGCCCCGCGTCGCGCAGGCAAGCAGCGCCTCGGGCACCACCGCGTAGTTGCCGACGCTCAGCAGCAGGTCGCAGGAGAGGGCGGGTGCGAGCGCGACGGCCTCGGCGAGTTCGTGGTGGGCGATGCCCGCCTTGATCGCCCAGGACCGGGCGGTGGCGTCATCGGTCACCACGGCCGCGATCCGGTGGCCCTTCGCCACGAGTACCTCGCCGCAGCGAGCCAGGACGCTTCCGCTTCCGATCAGGACGGAACTCAAAGAAGTCAAAGCCATGTCTCCCCCGTGATGGCCTGCGGCGCGTCCAGGAGCGCCACCCGTCCCGGGGCGGGGGCAACGGCCGCCGAGGCAGCCCGGTGCGGGCTCCACAGGTGCCGGACGAGAGCGGGCGCGCGGGGCCGAACCCCGTGCACCCGTGCCGATTCCCCCCGAGATCGAGCGACGTCCGCCTCACGCCGTCCTGCGGGCGTGAGTCGATCGCGCTGTCAGGAATGCCAGTACGCCAAAGTGCTGAACTGCCGAAGTGCGCAAGTGAGTTGTGCGAAATCACTGTCGTGCAGAAACGCTGTGGTGCAGCCGTACGGAAACGGTGTCGTGCGGACGCGCAGACGTATCAATGTGCTGAACGGCCGCACAGTAGAGGTGAGTTGACGATGATGGGGCGTCAGCGGCCCCCGCCGCGGCGCCAGTTGCGCCTTGGACGACCCGAACCCATCATTGGCCGGTCGTGAGAGCCATGGCAAGGCGTGACGGTAAAGATCTTCGAGTGAAACCCGAGTGACGGTCCTCACATGTAGTGCTCACACATAATGCGCCCCGCCGTCTTCGGGCGACGGGCACACTGGCCTGACCGCCCCGCCTCAACCAGCCTGCCCACGCGGGGAGTTGGATCGCGGGCGAGTTCGACGACGCACACGAACCGAGGGGACCGCATGCCCGACGAGCCGGCTGAGCGCACACACACGACGCACCAGGTCAACCCGGCCCGCGTGCTGGCGCTGTGCAGCGGCGCGAGCTTCATGGCCTTCCTCGACCTCTCGATCATCAGCATCGCCTTCCCGGACATCCTGGACGACTTCCCGGGCGCGTCGCTCAACACGGTGACGTGGGTCCTCAGCGGCTACACGATCCTGCTCGCCGCCGTGCTGACGCCCGCCGGGAGGATGGCCGACAGCCTCGGCCGGCGCACCGTCTTCCTCTGGTCCCTGGCCGCCTTCACGGCCGCCTCGCTCGTCTGCGCCGTGGCTCCGTCGATCTGGTGGCTGATCGCGGCGCGCGTCGTCCAGGGCGCCGCGGCCGGCGGCATGATCCCCGCCGCCCTCGGCCTGATCCTTGCCACGACACCGCGGGAGCGCATCGCCAGAGCGGTCGGCACCTGGTCGGCGGTGGCCGGCTTCTCCGCCGTCATCGGGCCGGCCGCGGGCGGGTTGCTGCTGCGCGCCTTCGGCTGGCGCTCGGTGTTCTACATCAACCTGCCGCTGTGCGGCGCGATGCTGATCGCCGCCGTCGTGGTGCTGCCGAGGCAGCAGCGGCTGCGCGGCGCCGGGGAGCGCCTGCCGGACGCGGTGGGCAGCATCGCGCTCGCCCTGGGCATCGGCGGAGTGGTGAGCGCGCTCACCGAGGGCGACACCTGGGGCTGGGGGGACGTGCGCACCATAGGTCTGGGCCTTGCCGGTCTGGCGCTGGTCGCCGTGACCGTACTGCGGTCGCGTACCCACGCGGCGCCAGCCCTGGAGATGACGGTCTGGCGCAGCCCCGTCTTCCGTACCGCAAACCTCGGCCTCGGCCTGCTCAACATGACGATGTTCGCCTGGATGCTGGCCGCCCCGCTGTTCGCCGCCGAGATCTGGCACTGGTCGGTCCTGCGGACGGCCGGGGCGCTGTGCGTCGGAGCCGTCTCCTCGATGGCCGGCTCCCTGGCCGCCGGGCGCCTGTCGCGCCCGGCGACCCAGGTGAAGGTGGCGGTCCTGGGCGCGCTGTCCTTCAGCGGGAGCAACGCCATCTGGGCCTCCCACCTCTTCGGCCCCACGCCCAACTTCCTGGGCGCCTGGATGCCCGCCGCGATCCTCGGCGGCGGCGGTCTGGGGCTCGCCATCACCTGTCTGTCGTCGCTGGCGGCCGGGACCGTGCCACCCCTCAAGTTCGCGGGCGGCCTCGGTATGACGCTGACGGTGCGTCAGGTCGGTGGTGCGGTGGGCGTCGCCGGGTTCGCCTCGATCATGGCGTCGGGCTCGGCCCCCGGCGGTATCGGGTCCTTCCACCACGTCTATGACGCCGCGATGGTGGTCAACATCGTGTGCGCGGTCGTGGTGTGCGCGATGCTCCTCATGCTGCGCCCGAAGCCCGAGCCGAAGGTCGCCGCCCAGGGCGCGCAGGACCGGGTCACACCCGCCCAGTGACGCGCGCTCCTCGACTGCCAACCCGGTTCAGCGGACGGGGAGTTGAGGACATGAGGACATGGGGACGCCCCCCGGGTGCGGCAACGGCTGCCGCGCCCGGGGGGCCGCGTCGTTCCTCTCGCTCCTCCGGGGCCCGGCCGCACGACCGCGACCGGGAGCCGGCCGGCCGAGCGTCAGGCGGACGGGACGCGGAGCAGCAGGGCGTCGCCCTGGCCGCCGCCGCCACACAGCGCCGCCGCGCCGAGACCGCCGCCGCGGCGGCGCAGCTCGTAGGCGAGGTGGACGATGAGCCGTGCGCCGGACGCGCCGATCGGGTGGCCGAGCGCGATGGCGCCGCCGTCCACGTTCACGATCTCCGGGTCGACGCCCAACTGCTCGGTGGAGACGAGGCCGACGGCGGAGAACGCCTCGTTGATCTCCACCAGGTCCAGGTCGGACGCCTCCAGTTTGGCCTTGGCCAGCGCGGCCAGGATCGCGTTCGAGGGCTGCTCGTGGAGGCTCGCGTCCGGGCCGGCCACCACGCCGTGGGCGCCGATCTCGGCGATCCAGGGCAGGCCCAGCTCCTCGGCCTTGGCCCTGCTCGCCACCACCACGGCCGCGGCGCCGTCGGAGATCTGGGACGCCGTCCCCGCCGTGATGGTGCCGTCGGCGCTGTAGACGGGACGCAGCTTCGCCAGGACCTCGGTGGTGGTGTCGGGGCGTACGCCCTCGTCGGTGTCGCACACCACCGGGTCGCCCTTGCGCTGCGGGACCGACACGGGGGCCATCTCCTCGGCGAACCGGCCTGCGGCGGCAGCGGCGGCGGCGCGCTGGTGTGAGGCCGCGGCGAAGGCGTCCTGCTTCTCGCGGGTCACCCCCGGGTAGCGGCTGTTGTACTTCTCGGTGGAGACACCCATGCCCACCTGGTCGAAGGCGCAGAAGAGTCCGTCGTGGATCATGTGGTCGATCAGCGACACATCGCCGGCCTTGAAGCCCGCGCGCGACTTGGGCAGTACGTGGGGCGCCTGCGACATGGACTCCTGGCCGCCCGCCACGACGAGGTCGAACTCGCCGGCCCGGATGAGCTGGTCGGCCAGTGCGATCGAGTCGAGCCCGGAGAGGCACACCTTGTTGACGGTCAGCGCCGGGACGCTCATCGGGATGCCGGCGGCCACCGCGGCCTGGCGGGCCGGGATCTGGCCGGCGCCCGCGGTGAGCACCTGCCCCATGATCGTGTACTCCACCTGTTCGGGCGCCACCCCCGCCTTCTCCAGGGCCGCCCTGATCGCGATGGCCCCGAGCTGGGCACCGGAGAAGTCCTTCAGCGCCCCGAGCAGGCGGCCGGTGGGGGTACGGGCCCCAGCCAGGATGACGGAACCGGACACGATGTCCTCCGTGAGTAGAAGTTGTGGACCACAACACCGCTACATTACCCACGAGTTGGGCCGCTGAAGTGCGCCCTCCGGTGGTGTGAGCGAGGGCACAGCCGGTCGGGGACAGCCCCGCACGGCACCCTCGAAGTCACCCCGCACGGCCGCGGTGAAGGGCACGCCACCCGGCCGTGACGACGTGGTTTCCCCTCCCACGATACGGCCGTGCGCGGTACGCGCGTCCTGAGGGGACGGCGCTAGGCCCGGGCGAGTTCGCGCACGGTCGCCATGTCACTGAAGGGGAGCAGTTCGTCACCGACGATCTGGTGCTGCTCGCTCCCCTTGCCGGCGATCAGGACGATGTCGTGGGGGCCCGCCTCGTACAGCGCGAAGGCGATCGCGCGACGGCGGTCGGTGAACCGCTCGAACGGGGTGCCGGTCGCGGCGAGGCCCGGGGTGATCTGGTCCAGGATCGCCTCGGGGTCTTCGGTGCGGGGGTTGTCGGAGGTGATGACGCACAGGTCGGAGTGGGTTCCGGCGATCTCGCCCATCTCGGCCCGCTTGGTGGTGTCCCGGTCCCCGCCACAGCCGAAGACGGTGACGACGCGTGCGGGGGCGAAGCTCCGGATGGTGGTCAGCACCTGGTCCAGGGAGTCGGGCGAGTGCGCGTAGTCCACGATCACCGATGTGCCGCTCGGGGCCCGGAAGCGTTCGAACCGGCCCGGGACCGGGGGCATCCGGTCGAGCGCGGCGACCAGCCCGCCCAGATCGTGCCCCAGGGCGTGGCAGGCCGCCACCGTGGCCAGCGCGTTGGCGACGGAGTACCGGCCCGGTACCGGGATCGCCGCCGGATACTTGCGTCCCTCGTGGTGCAGGGTGAACCGCGTGCCACCGGCGTCCACCGTGACGTCGGTGGCCCGGTAGTCCGCCGCCGCGGCGTCGATTCCGTAGGTGGTCACGCATCCGGGCATCAGCGCCTGGATCTCCGCGCCCACCGGGTCGTCGGCGTTGACCACGGCCCGTCGGCACAGGCCCTTGAACAGGCGGAGCTTGGCGTCCCGGTAGTTCTCCATCGTGCCGTGATCGTCCAGGTGATCCTGCGTCAGATTGGTGAAGACCCCGACGTCGATGAACGCACGGTCCACCCGGTGTGTGAGCAGGGCCATCGAGGTGGCCTCCAGGACCACGCCGGTGGCCCCGCCGTCACGCATGCGGCCCAGCAGGTACTGGAGGTCCGGCGACTCGGGTGTCGTAAGCACCGACCTCGGCATCGGGATCGGCTCGTCGCCGATCCGGCTGCCGGCCGTCCCGATGACCCCCACCGACGCGCCCCCGGCGAGCCGCAGCACCGATTCGATCATGTACGACACCGAGGTCTTGCCGTTGGTCCCGGTGATCGCGACCATGTCCATCCCACGCCCTGGCTCGCCGTAGTAGCGCGAGGCGACGACCGCGGCCGCCGTCCTGATCTCCGGTACCCGCACGGCACACATCTCCGACGGCAGCGCGGGATCGGGTGCGCCGGCGTCGACGAGCACCGCCACGGCGCCGCGTGCGAGGGCCGCTCCGATCGAGCCCGGACCACCGTCGCGGTGGCCGGGGATCGCGATGAACAGCGAACCCGGGGTCACCCGGTCGGCGTCGAAGGTCATTCCCGTGGTGATCCGGGTCGCCTCCGGGTCGCCCTGGAGGGTGTGGTGGTCCTGCCCGGCGAGCAGCTCGCTCAGCTTCACGATGGTCCCTTCGAAGGTGGCACGGCCCGGTCGCGCGGCCGTCGCCAGGAGGCGGCGCCGACGGAGCGCCGGAAGCCGCTGTGGTGACGTGGAGCAGTGGGTCAGGACATGACCGGGGGAGCCCGACGCGACGACCCGCCCGGCATGCGATGTGTCTACGGTGTCCTTGAAAAGTGCGGCGAAGCGGGCCGAGGCGTGGAGATCGCTAGCCGTGGCCGTGCAGAGCGCCGCGGCCGGTCTGGGGCACCCTGGCATCGGCAGCGGTCAGGGGAGCGACGGTCGCCGGACCGAATGCGGCCGGACACGACGCACCGGTGGCCCGGAGCAGGCACTCCCTCACGGCACGTGTACGACCCATGGGCCGAGTGTACGGTCACCGGAGCGGCTCGATTCCCGCCTCCGGAACCGCGCCCCGGGGGCGCCGGGGCGCGGTGGCGCCCAGGGCTCCGCGCGATCGGTCGACCAGACCGCCGCTCGGCCGTGCCCGCATCCGGCGGGGAGAGCTCCGTACCCGCCGATCCCGCCCTGGCCGGCGCCTCTCCGGGATCACGCGATGTCCGGCTGCGTCAGGTGGCAGCCCAGCGCGGTGGCCACGTGCTCGACGCTCAGTCCCGTTCGCTGGATCAGGATCCGGGCGCGGGCACGCTGCGACGGTCGGGCACGGCGCGCTGCGACGGCAGGCACGGGCACGCGCGACCCGGGTCGGACAGTGAGCCTGAGGTCTGACGCCGCTCCGCCATTCCGCGCCGCATGGGGGAGGCGGCCCCGACCCGTCGGCGGATGTGGCCAGGTGGGGAGGCCTGACAGCCTCTGAGGTGTCAAGGCAGGCCCCCGCTCAAGGAGTTGACCTCGTGTCCACCATCGCGCCGATCCCCACGGCCCCCGCCCCCTCGCCCCTCGTGCTCGCACCGGCCGTCTCCCCGCGGGCCCGGCGCCTGGCATCGGCGACCCTGTGGGTGTCCCTGCCCTCCGCGCTTTGGCGCTTCGCCGTAGTGCTCGGTGTTCCGCTGGGACTCGCCGAGTCCGAGTACGACGCGATGCTCATCCCCGGATGGGGATACCTCGTCCTGCCGTTGCTGTGCGCGGCCCAGGAGGGGCTGGCCTGGCTGACGTTGGGACTGGTGCGGCCCTGGGGCGAGGTGTGGCCGCGGTGGATCCCGCGCCTGGGCGGCCGCCGCATCCCCGTGGCCGCGGCGGTGGTTCCCGCGGCGCTGGGCGCGGTGGCCTGCACGGTCTACGGCGTGCTGTTCGTCTGGACGACGCTCCACGGCGCAATGGAGATCACGCAGTGGGGCAATTGGCTGATGAACATCTGCTACGTGCCGATGGTGGCGTGGGGCCCGCTGCTGGGTGTGGTCACGGTGCACTACTACCGGCGCCGTACTCGGGGATGAGACGTCTGCGCCGTCGGCCCAACTGCCTTGCAGAGCAAGGTGCTTGTGGGGGCCGGTGTCCTTGAGGAGGCGATCGACGGCCGTGGCCGTGGGGCACACTGCGGCGGCCACGCTGTGCAATCCCCGTTGCCGTTTCGCACGATCGGATAGCGTGCGCGGCCATGGGAGAGCTCATATTGATCAGGCACGGCCAGACCGAGTGGAGCCTGTCGGGTCGGCACGCGGGCCGCACCGATGTCCCGCTCACCGACGCGGGCGAGGCCGCGGCCAAGGCGCTCGCTCCGCGACTGGCTCGGCGCCGGTGGGCCGCTGTGTTCAGCAGTCCGCTGAGCCGTGCCATGCGGACCGCCGAGCTGGCGGGCCTGACCGGTGTCAGACCCGATCCCGACCTCGTGGAGTGGGACTACGGCGGTTATGAGGGCCTGACCGCGGCACAGATCCGGGAGACGCGGCCGGGCTGGGAGCTGTGGCGGGACGGCGTCCTGCCCGGCAGCACCGAGCATCCCGGTGAATTGCTTCAGCAGGTGGCCACCCGGACGGACGCGGTGCTGGGCCGGCTCCGGCCGCTGTTGAACGAGGGGGACGTAGCCGTAGTCGCTCACGGCCATCTGGCTCGTGTGCTCACGGTGCGCTGGCTCGGCCTGGATGCCTCAGCCGCCCGGCTGCTCGGCCACCCCCGTCCGGGGACGCTCAGCTTCCTGGCCACCGAGGACGGACAACCGCTCATCTCCGCCTGGAACGTGCCCTAGCGGGCCGGGTCGGCTCCAGCCAATGATGGTGCCGTCCCGGACGAGGAGCGCCGCGTCGGGGGCATGGTCGCCCTTTCCGCCCCAGCTCGGCCGGAACTCGCCCATCCCGATCAGCCCGGTCGTACGGTCGAGCCATGACTGTGGACGACGCGCCCCTGGTGTGCCGGCGGGCCCGCCCCGAGGACACCGAGGCCATGAAGGCCCTTGACGGCTCCTTCACGACGCACTCCGTGTTCCAAGTGACGGTCACCGAGGACGGGTTCGGTATTCGCGAGGTTCCGGTGGACCCACCCATCCACAAGGTCTTCCCCGAGGAGGAGTTCTCGGATGGTGAGGACGACGCGGACCACGCCACCGCCCGGACCTGGGTCGCGCTGGACGGCGGCGAGTTGGCCGGCTTCGCCGCCGTCTCCTATGCCCCATGGAACCGGCGGCTGACCATCGAGGACATCGAGGTCTCGCCCGCCCACCGCGGCCAGGGTGTCGGCCGCACCCTGATGGGGTACGCCGTCGACTTCGCGCAGGAACGCGGCGCCGGGCACATCTGGCTGGAGGTCACCAACATCAACGCCCCCGCCATTCGCGCCTACAGGCGGATGGGCTTCGCCTTCTGTGGTCTGGACACGGCCCTGTACGAAGGCACGCCCTCGGCCGGTGAGCGGGCCCTCTACATGAGCAAGCCCTGTTCCTGAGCCGCCGGCAGCCGGCTTACGGCGGGGGCCCACCCGTCGGCGGGAACGGCCGTCACGGTCAGGAACTCCTGGGGCTCGGGCAACAACAGTGAGCAAGAACCCTGCCGAACCATGCGCGGCGCTCCTCTGGCCCCCCGCGGTCAAGGTCATTCGAAGAGAGCCATGACTCCCTTCACCCAGATCGCGAGGAACGCGAGGACGCCGACCAGGCAGCCGACGCCCGCCAGCACATTGCCGACCGTTCCCGGCGCGGAGGGCACCTCGTCGGGGCCCTCCCGGTAGGAGGCGGGGTCGTCCCAGTCGACGGGGTGCCCAAGGTCCTTGGTGCAGGCTTCCCGCACGGCGGCCAACTGCCGCTCCGCGAAAGGGGAGGCAGCCATCGCTTCGGGGCCGCGCCAGGCGAGGGCCTTCATCCGCCACCCGGGAGACCCGTACCGCGCCTCGAAGGCGGCGGTCTCGTCCGCGGAGCGGTCCTCTTCGAGATACATCCAGCGTCCGGCCTCGGCGGCATCGCCGTAGAGCCGGTACACCTCGGCCAGGCGCCGACGGAGCGTCAGGTCGTAGGGGAAGGACGAGACGAGACCGCGCAAACGCTGGCCCGCGACGGGTATCCGGCCGGCGGCCAGGTCCGCGTCGACTTGGGCGAGGGTCTCTCTGAGAGGCATGAACTGATGATCCCCCATGACAGGCTGAGGTGGGCGCCGGCCCGCACCGAGTAGCTGGGGGCGCGGGGAACTGCGCGACCGGCCACCCACGGCCCGCAGGCCGAAAGCGGGTTTCAGGGGAGCGGGGAACTGCGCAAAAGGGCACCGGCCGCACGCCGCAAGGGACGGGTACCGCGCTGGTCCACGTCGAACTGGTCCGTCGCTCAGCGCTCGCTCACCACCGCATCGGCTGACCCTGACGGCTGTCCCGCACGTGAAGGCGTTCCGTCTCGGCGGGTCGCGACGCACTTCGCCGACCAAGACGACACGCCGTGCGCACCGGCCTTGCCGACCGCCTGCACGGCGCCTTCGCCACCATCCCGGCAGCACTGAACCTCGCCGGACGCGAGTGACCCGCAGCCGCCCTGGCACATGGACGCTCTGTGGCGTTACCTCCGCGGCGGCATCCCGCCCCGCCGTGGAAATCCGCGGCGGCTGCACCTAAGCGGTGAGACGCGGCAGGTCAGCGGGGCGTGCTGGTGAACGCCCGCCGGTAGGAGCGGGGTGGTACGCCCCGGCGCCGTACGAACTGCTCCCGCAGGACGGCCGCGCTGCCGTAACCGACCTGGCGAGCGATCTCCTCGACGGGGAGGTCCGTGGTCTCCAGCAGCTCCTCCGCCCTGCTCAGCCGCAGATGGCGCAGCCAGGCGTGCGGGGTGGTGCCGGTCGCGGCGGTGAAACGGCGGGCGAAGGTGCGTTTGCTCATCGTGGCGCGGAGCGCCAACTCCGTTACGGACTGCGGCTGATGGAGGTTCTCCCGGGCCCATGCGAGGACCTCTGCCAGCCGTACGTCCCCGCCGTCCTCGGGGACGGGCGTGGCGAGGTACTGGGCCTGTCCGCCGTCCCGGTGGGCGGGCAGCACCATGTCCCGGGCGATGGCGTTGGCCTGCGCGGCGCCGTACTCCCGTCTCAGCAGGTGCAGGCACAGATCGAAGCCCGCGGCGGCTCCGGCGCCGGTGACGATGGTGCCCTCGTCGATGTAGAGGGCGTCGGGCTCGACGGTGACCCCGGGAAACCGGTCGGCGAGGAGTTCGGCGAACCGCCAGTGGGTGGTGGCCCGCCGCTGGTCGAGCAGTCCGGCGGCGGCGAGTGCGAACGTACCGACGCAGTGGGCCGCGACCACGGCTCCGCGCGCGTGCGCCGTCCGCAACGCGTCGAGTACGGGCGGGGCGGGCGGTGTACGGAAGTTGGCGCCGGGCAGGGCGATGACGAGGTCCGCTTCGGCGAGCCGGTCCAGGCCGTGGCTGACGGAGAGCGGTACTCCGCAGTCCGCGGCCACCTCTCCGGGCCGGTCGGCGCAGAGTGCGAAGTCGAAGCCGGGCAGGGCCGCTCCGTGCGGGCCGAACACCTCGGAGACGATGCCCACGGCGAGCATGCCGACGCCGGGAGGGACGTACGCGGCGACAGACGTGAAAGGCGGCATGAGCGCAGTGTGACAGACCGCTGGCAAGAATCCTGCGATCATGGGCAGGAGTGCCACTCGTCAACTCCCGCCGATCCCCGCAGGATTGTGCTCATGACAGACGCACCGCTCGGCCGCAGCGCCGCATTCAAGGTCCTGACCACCGGTTACGTCGGCTCCACGGGCCCCGGGGTCGCCGCCACCGTTTCCTATGTCTCCGATGCGGGACGGCACGTGATCTTCGACCCGGGGATGGTGGCGAGCCGTGATGACATCCTCAAGCCGCTCGCGGAACTGGGCCTCGCCCCCGAGGACATCACCGACGTCGTCCTCAGCCACCACCACCCCGACAACACCATGAACGTGGGTCTCTTCGGGCGTGCCCGGGTGCACGACCACAAGGTGGAGTACCTGGACGACAAGTGGACGAATCGGGATGCCGAGGGCTACGAACTCACCCCGTCCCTGCGCCTGATCCGTACCCCGGGCCACAGTCTTGAGGACATCACGCTGCTGGCGGGCACGGGCGAGGGCGTGGTGGCGTTCGCGGGTGACCTGTGGTGGCACGAGAACGGCCCGGCGGACGACCCGGTGGCCCCGGACCGTGACGTCCTGCGCACCTCCCGCCTGCGGGTGCTCGCCGCGGCGGACCTGATCGTGCCCGGCCATGGCAGCCCGTTCAGGCCTTCCGACACCATCCCGGTCTAGAGCGCTTCCGGGGACGGCCGCGACAGCGCCGGCCGTCCTGTTGGGACAGGGCAGCCCCTTCCTGTCGTCGCTCAGGGTCCCCGCGCGTGGGTGTCGCGCAGGACCCCGAGAAGGGGCATTGATAACCGCTGAGTTATCGATCGACTCACGAAGTCCGCGTTGATCCCGGGGTGGCCTCGGGGGAGGCTGGTTCGTGTCAGGGACGACTCGTGCCGTCGGTTCCTGACACTCAATCGGCCGTTGACGCCCGGGAGTTGGACCGACGTGAGCGAGAGGCTCGACATGACCGTGACCTACGCGGTGCACAACGCGCTGCGCAGGGAATTGGGGCACGTCGCCCGGGCCGTCGCCGTCCATCGTGCCGGTCTCCGGCGTGTGCTGCGCGTTTCCCCGGGCTGGGGAATGTTCCAGAGCGCCATGCACGCCCATCAAGCCGCCGAGGACGAGGCACTGTGGCCCCCGCTGCGGCAGGCGCTGGTCGGTCGGCCCTTCGACCTGACGCGGTTGGAGGCGATCGAGGCCGAGCACGCCGCTCTCGTCTTTCTCGTCGGAGCACTCGACGACGGATTGACCGACGTCCACATCGGACCGGACCTTTTCGGGGAGCTCGCCGACGGCCTGGTCACCGGTCTCGACAAGCACCTCGACCACGAGGAGGAAACCGTCCTCCCTTTGGTTCAGGCCGTCTTGAGCCAGGAGCAGTGGGATCTCTTCGGACGCGCCCACGCGCGCCGGATCGAACCGTGTGCGGCGCGGTTCCTGCCCTGGCTCCTGGACGGCGCCGACGAGCGGACCGTCGCCTCGGTCCTGGACCAGCTCCTGCCCAAGCACGCGCACCACGTGTACGTGCGCCGGTGGCGGCCCCAATACGAGGCGCTCGACCTGTGGGGGACCCGCGACACCGTCGCCGTCACCCGACCGTGAGGTCCGCGCCCCCACGCTTCGGGCCCGCGCATCCCCTCACTCACCACACGCTCACGTCTCACCACACCCTCAAGGAGTTCCTCTTGTCCACGGCCGAATCCGCCCGAAGATCCGCCGGCTCCGCACCGACGTCGGAGCCCAACCCCTCGCCTTCCTCCGTGCCCCTGCGCCGATGGCTCGCCCTGGTGGCCGTGGCTGTCGGCACCTTCGCCATGGTGACGGCCGAGCAGTTGCCCATGGGACTGCTCACTCCCATCGGCGGCTCGTTGGACGTCTCCGAGGGGACCGCCGGACTGCTGGTCACCGTGCCAGGTCTTGTCGCCTCCGCCACCGCGCCGCTGCTGCCCGTCCTCATCCGGCGGGCCGATCGGCGCACCGTCCTGATCGCCCTGCTGGGTCTGATGGCCGCCGCCAACGTGTTGTCCGTCCTGACCTCCGATTTCGGCGAGCTGCTCGTCTCGCGATTCCTCATCGGCATCAGCATCGGTGGGTTCTGGGCGCTCGCGGCCGGTATCGCCGTGAGCATGGTGCCCACCGCTCATGTCGGTCGGGCCACCGCGCTCGTCTTCGGCGGTGCCACGGCCGCCAATGTTCTGGGTGTCCCGGCCGGGACGCTCATCGGGGAGTTCAGCAGTTGGCGTACCGCGTTCGCCGCCGTCGGCGGCCTCGGCCTGCTCGTGGTCGTCGCGCTGTTTCTCCTCCTGCCGTCGCTGCCCGCCCGCGCTCCCGTCCGGCTGAGCACGCTCGCGGCGCAGTTCCGCAACCCCGCCGTCCGCACCGGAGTACTCACCACGTTCCTGTTGGTGGGAGGACATTTCGCGGCGTTCACCTTCGTCAGCCCCGCCCTGCGGGAGATCTCCGGCATCAGCCAGAGCATGGTGGGTCCGCTCCTCCTCGTGTTCGGCGTCGCCGGCATCCTGGGCAACTTCCTCGCCGGTGCGGTCGTGGGCCGCGATGTGCGGCGTGTGGTCATGATGATCGGCTGCTCGCTCGCTCTGATCCTGGCGCTCTTCCCACTCGTCGGGACCAGCCCCGCGGGCGGGATCGTGCTGTTGATCGGCTGGGGTCTGGCCTTCGGTGGAGTCCCGGTGAGCGTCCAGACCTGGATCCTTCAGTCGGCACCCCGCGAGGCCGAGGCCGCCACCGCTCTGAACACCTCGGTGTTCAATCTGGCGGTCGCCCTCGGTGCCCTGTTCGGCGGCCTCGCCGTCGACGCCGCCGGCCTCGATGTCGCGCTCTGGGGTGCGGCGGTGGTCGGCCTGCTCACCACGATCACGGTCTGGCGCACCCGGGGCACGGCGGCCTGACACCGTCACGTCCGGGTTCCCGTCCATCGGCCGCGCGCAGGACGGGGCGGTCGAGGCCGACGGAACGCCCGCCGATCTCTCCATGGCCGAGACCGCGGCATCGCTCTTCCGGGGAGCGGCCGCCGACTACCACTGAGGAAGCCCCTATGAAGCCACAAGTCGCCGGTGTCAGCGCTGCCCAGGAGGACGTGGACGCCATCGTGGCGCTGGTCGCCGAGTTCGAGTACGCCCAACAGAACGCGCTGCCGGACGCGTTCGTGGGGCTCTTCCGGCACGACGCCTTCTGGTCGATCCCGTACGGCACCGCACTGACCGGCATCGACGAGATCGGCGTCTTTGCGCGCCGGGTATTGCCCGGGACGGTCGGACAGCAGCTGACCTCGTCCTTCGAGACGGAGTACATCCAGTTCATCCGCCCGGACGTCGCCGTGGTCCGGGTCCGGCACCGACCGGTGACCCGCGACGGCGAGTTGCTGGACAACCTGCTTTCCCGGCACCGCGAGGGGAAGGGCCGGCGCGGCTGCCGGGAGTCGAGCGAGGCCGGCCGCCGATGGGCGTCGCTGGTGGCGGCCTGTCCCGGCGTGGCGCCGGGCACCGCGCTCCACCTCATGACGAAGACCGACGGCCGGTGGCTCGTCGCCTTCGCGCAGAGCACCGTGCCCGTGGAAGCCGCAGAACCCGTGGAAGTCGACCTGCCCGCCGTGTGCTGACCCGGCCATGTACATCCGAAACCGGCGGACTCAGCGCCACAACTACCAGAAGGGAAAGGCCCGTTCCCATGTCACGAGAGTTCATGGTCGCGGCAGTGGACATCCGCCTGCGCGGTGTCGACTCCCTCGGCGACGGACCCCCGCTGCTCTTCCTCAACGGAGGCTTCTCCACACGGCGTCAGTGGAACCGGGTCATTGACCGCTTGGGCGGCGGATACCGCACCATCACGTTCGAGGACCGAGCGAGCGGGGGAGCGGGAACCTCCGCGGACTTCGCGGTGCGTGACGCGATCGACGACGTGGACCGGGTGATCGAGGCGACCATGCTCCGGCGGCCGATCCTGGTCGGGTGGTCCCACGGCGCGACGATCGCCGTGTGTTACGCGGCGGAGTACCCGGAGCTCGTGGGCGGCCTGGTCCTCGTCGACGGCGCCTATCCGGTGTCGCTGCTCGACGAGGCCGGCAAGGACCGTGTGCGCGAAGCGTTCCGCGGCTCCGGCCGGTTCACGCGCGTCGTGGCCGGGCTGGGCGGTGCCCCCGGGCTGTCCCCCCGGCAGAGGGCGGAGGCCATCATCGCGACGGACGAGGTGAACGGGACACTCGCGGCCGATTTCGCGGCCCTGCGCTGTCCGACCACCTTCGTCCTCGGGAGCGCCGGGCACCCCGGAGCGTCCCACGAACGGACGCGCATGATCGGGGCCGCCGCACGGGCCGCGGCGGACAACCCCCAGGTGACCGTGTTCGCCACCACGACCGGCCGTCCCACGCGCGTCCTCGCCCGGGACGCCGATGTCGTGGCCGCCGCGATCGACGAGGTCGCCCAGCGGTCGATGCGCCTGGCCGTCAGGTGACGGGACACCTTGCCCGGCAGCCGACGTACTGTCGCGGGCTCCGGGTCGCAGGCGCACCCGAGCGCTCCGGGCCACCGTCCAGGCGCCGCCACGGAGTACTCGGGCGGGGCGCGTCAGAACTGGAAAGCGCCGAGTTCGCGGACCGTGTCGGCGAGGGCGCGGATCGCCTCGTTCTCGGACTCGGTCCGCCAGATGAGGACGTAGGACAGGGCCGCCATGTCGGGGACGGGTATCCAGCTGATGTTCGGCATGCCCCAGTGCCGGGTGACGTGGCTGGGGAAGCCGTGGATGGTCTCGCCCATGCCCACCTGGTTGATCATGTCCTCGGCGTTGTTCGTGGGCCGTCCGCGCTCGATCAGTCGGCCCCGCGGTGTGTTGAAGGGCAGGTAGCCGTCCTCCCAGTAGTCAGGGATGTCGGTCGGCATGGCGTGCTGGAAGTCGGCGAACATTTCCAGCCGTACCGAGGTGCGCTGCGCGAGTGGGTGCTCGGCCGTAACGGCGAGGATCCGGGGGTCCTTCATGAGGACGGGTCCGATGGTGAAGTCCGGCTCCTCGACGGGCAGCCAGACGACCAGGACGTCGAACTCTCCGTTGCGAAGCCGGGCGAACGGGTCGAGATACACCAACTGCCGGATCTCCAGCTCCCACTGGGGATGCCGCGACCGGAAGGCCTTCCAGTAGACGTGGAGGTCGGCGACGTTGAACGGCATCATGCCGACGCGGATCCGGTCGGTGACGCCGCGGGCGGCGAGCCGGGCACGTTCCAGGGACGTGTGCAGGCCCGCGTAGACCGGCTGTAGGTCGTCGCGCAGCTGGCGTCCCACGGCGGTCAGGCGCACGGTGCGGCTGGTGCGCTCGAAGAGCGCGGCGCCTATGCGTCGTTCCTGCTTCCTGATGGCCTGGCTGACCCGGGCCTGGGAAACCCGGAGCCGCTCGGCGGTCCGGCCGAAGTGCAATTCCTCGGACAGCACCAGAAAGATCTCGATGTCACGCAGCTCCATGACGCCCCCGGGTCCCACTCGACATCCCCCATGGTCGTCGAGCCCGGGAAGTATATGGCGATCATTCCGATGGCTGAAACAAGTTGATCGTGTACGTCGTGCGCCGCGCTCGTCCGGCGCCGAGGGAGGGGACGGTAGCCCGTCGTCGGCTTTAAACGGGGCATGCCCGCCACGACACCCACGACATCGTCGACCACGCCCACCCTCGCGGTGAGGCGTCCGAAAGAGGAGAAGAGCGCCGATGACCGACGCGGTCTTGGCGGATGGCGCCGACCCGAGACCTCTCGATCTCAGCGGTCGGGACGGTGAACGCGCTGTCCTCGAAGGGGTGTTGAGGGGAGCACGGACCGGCCGGGGCGAGGCCGCGGTGGTCCTGGGGGAGTCTGGGTCGGGCAAGACGGCGCTGCTCGACCAGTGTGCTTGGGCCGCTGCGGACGGAGCCCGGCTGCTGCGGTGCACGGGCGTCCAGTCGGAGACGGCACTGCCGTATGCCGGTCTACAGGTGCTCCTCCGGGGCACCCTGGACCGCGCGAGCTGCCTGACGGGGCATCAGGCGCGGGCGCTGCGTGGGGTGGTCGCTCTGGACGCCCCGCCCGCGGGTGACCGCTTCCTCGTCGGAGCCGCGACGCTGAGCCTGCTCGACGAGCTGGCCGAGGAACGTCCGGTCGTGGTTCTGGTCGACGACGCGCACTGGCTGGACCTGGAGACGATGGACGCGCTGCTGTTCGCGGCGCGCCGGCTCGGCAGGGGGCAGGTAGCCATGGTGTTCGCCGCCCACGAGGAGTCCACGGCCTTCGAGGGCGCGCCCGGCGTACCGATGCTGCGCCTGGGGCCCATGACCGACCAGGAGGGGGCGGCTCTCCTTGCCCACCGTGCGCCCGATCTGCATACGGCCGTACGCGACCGCATCGTCGGCCTCGCGCAGGGTAATCCGCTCGCCCTGGTCGAGCTGCTGGGGGCTCTGACGACGGCCCAGCGGAAGGGGAGCGAGCCGCTGGACGCCCGGGAAATGGCCGTGTTGCCGGCTTCGTGGCGGGTGCGGCGGATCTTCGACGAGCGGATCAGGGCGCTGCCCGGACCGACCCGGTCGCTGCTGACGGTCGCCGCCGCCGACGACACGGGTGATGTGGCGCTGGTGGTCGCGGCGGCGGCACAACTGGGCGCGGGCGCAGGGGACTTCGGGCCCGCGGAGGCGGCGGACCTGGTGCGGGTGTCCGGGCAGCGGCTGGCGTTCCGGCATCCCCTGGTGCGCGCCGCCGCGTACCAAGGGGCGGTGCTGACCGAGCGGACATCCGCGCACCGGGCGCTCGCCGAGGCGACATCGGCCACCGGGGACATGGGCCGCAGGGCCTGGCACCTGGCGGCGGCGACCGTCGGCTACGACGAGGTGGTCGCAGCCGAACTGGAGCGCAGCGCCAGGCTGTTCCGCTCGCGGGGCGGCCAGGCGGCGGTCGCCGCCGCCTATCGACGGGCGGCGCGGTTGACCGAGGACCGGGAGACCCGCTCACTGCGCCTGGCCGCCGCTTCGGCCGCCGCGGCCGAAGCCGGACAGGCGGAACTCGCCGAGGCCCTCGCCGACGAGGCGGGCCCGGTGAGCAACCCGTCGGCAGTCGCCAGGATCGCCGGCGTCCGGGCGGCCCTCGAACGGGAGCGGGGCCGTGCCGAGTCGGCGCGGCTGCTGCTCGTCGAGGCGGCTGCCCAGGTGACGGCATGCTGTCCCGCCACGGGGGCGCGCTTGCTGTTCGAGTCGGCCGCGATGGCCTGGGACGCGCCGGACCCGGTCGCCGCCGCCCGGGACACCCGGGCGCGGGCGGCCGCTCTGGACTTCGGCGGCCATCCCGTGGAGCGTGGAGCCGCGGGAGTGCTCGACATGCTGACGGGTCATCAGGCGAGTGGGGCCGCGGCGATACGGGAGTTCGCCGCGTACGTCGTGCGGACCCGTCAGGAGCGCAGCCTGAACGATCAAGTGCGGCTGCACGGCTGGGACATGCTGCTCGGCGAGTACCGGACGGTGCATGAGGAGGCCGTGGCCCTGGAGTGGGAGTGCCGTGAGCGGGGTGCCGTCGGGATACTGGCGCGGGTGCTGCTGCGGCTTGCGCGGCTGCGGCTGTTCCTGGGACGGCACCGGGACGCGTACACGACGGCCGTCGAGGGTTTGGAGATCGCCTGCGACACGGGTCAGCGCCATCTCGCCACGATGCTCAGCGGTGCCCTGGCGGTGCTGGAGGCGCTCGACGGACGGCCGCCGGGCGGCATGGACGAAGCGAGGGGGAGTGAAGGCCGAGAGGGCGGGAACCGGCAGGGTCCCGTCGAGTGGGCGGGGCAGCACCTGTGCCCCGGCGTCGAGCCGATCCCCGTCTGGCTGACCAGGGCGCAGGGCCTGCTCGACCTCGGGCGCGGCCGCTACGACCTGGCGACGCAGCGCTTTACCGCACTGACCGGCGGACCGCACGGGCACCTCATGGTCTCCGTGCACAGCCTGCCCGACCAGGTGGAGGCCGCCGTCCGGATCGACCGGGCAGCCGACGCCGGGCCGGCCGCGGACCGGTTCGCGCGCTGGGCCCGGGCCACCGGGACCGCGTGGTCAGGGGCGGTCGAGCTGCGCTGCCGCGCCCTGCTCGCCGGCGATGACGCGAGGGCGGAGGAGTTCTACGAGCGGGCACTCGCCGCCCACGCGGGGGACGGCCGCCCCTTCGAGCAGGCACGCACCCGGCTGCTGTACGGGGAATGGCTGCGCCGTGCCAGGCGCAGGGCCGCGGCCAAGGAGGAGCTGACCACGGCCCTCGATTCGTTCGACAGCATGAGAGCGGGCGCGTGGGCGGGCCGGGCCCGGACGGAGCTGCGGGCAGTCGGTGTCGCCCCGGCCGCTCCGGCGCCGGGCGCGCACCACGTCGACCGACTGACCGCGCAGGAAAGGAGGGTCGTCCTGCTCGCGGCGACCGGTCTGAGCAACCGCGACATCGGAGCGCGCCTGTTCCTCAGCCCGCGCACGGTCGGCTACCACCTGTCCAACGCCTACCCGAAGCTCGGGGTGACCTCGCGGGCCGCCCTGGGGGCGCTCGACCTGGGCTGACGTCCGCTCACCCGGCCACCCCGTGAACCAGTCGATCCCGAAGCTCCGGTGGGCCTCGTCACCCGCACATGCCGGTACGCGACCAGGTCGTTCGACGGATCCGCGACCGGGGCGCGCATCCTACGGTTCTCCTGTTCGTGAACAGTGGCTTGGGAGGGGTTCATGAAGGTTCTGGTACTCGGCGCCACCGGTTACATCGGCTCCGCGGTCGCGTCGAAGCTGACCCTGGCGGGCCACGACGTCGTGCCGCTGGTGAAGAACGCGGCCGCACCGCATCCGGACACGCCGGTGCGGGTCGGCAATCTGGCCGACCCGGCCTCCCTGCGCGCGGCGGTGACGGACGACGTGGACGCGGTCGTGAACCTGGCCACGCCCACCGGCGACGAGGCGGTGGACACCGCCGCCCTGGAGGCGCTGCTCGCTCCGCTGCGCGGCACCGGCCGTGCGTTCGTCTACACCAGCGGCGTCTGGGTCCTGGGCGCCACCTCGGGCGCCACTCTGACCGAGGACGCCGACACCAACCCCATCGCGATCGTCGGCTACCGGCCGCTGATCGAGCAGCGTGTGCTCGCCGCCGCCGAGGACGACGTACGGGCCGTGGTGATACGTCCCGGCATCGTCTACGGGCGCGGCGGTGGTATCCCCGGCCTGATGACCGGCTGGGCCCGGGAGCACGGGAGTGGCCGCTATGTGGGTCCGGTAACGACCCGCTGGCCGATGGTGCACATCGACGACCTCGCCGAGCTGTACGTCCTCGCGCTGACCAAGGGTCAGTCGGGCGACCTCCTGCACGGTGTGGCCTGGGAGTCCGTCCCGGCGGCCGCGATCGCGGCCGCCGCCGACATCGCCGCGGGCGGCATCGGCCGCGCCGAGCCGTGGCCGCGGACAGAGGCCTCCGAGACGCTCGGGGAGCCCTTCGCCGAGGCCCTCGCGCTCGACCAGGTGGTGTCGGGGCGGCGGGCCGTCGAGGAACTGGGCTGGCGGCCGAGCCGCCCGGACGTCCTCGCCGAGCTCGCGGGAGCCGACCGTGGCTGACGCCGACGTCCTCACGACGCCCCCGATCTGCCGCACCTGCGGCACCCAGTACGCCGCGCCGCGTCCCGACTGCCCGGTCTGCCTGGACGAGCGGCAGTACGTGAGCCCGGAAGGCCAGCGCTGGACGACACTGGCCGAACTGCGCGAAGAGGGCCACACCGGCCGCTTCGAGGAGCAGGGCCCCGGCGTTCTCGGTATCGGCGTCACCCCCGAGTTCGCCATCGGCCAGCGGGCCCTTCTCCTGCGTACCGCCGCGGGCAATGTCCTCTGGGACTGCACCCCCTACCTCGACGACACCATGGTCCGGGCCATCGAGGAACTCGGCGGCATCGACCACATCGCCATCAGCCACCCTCACTTCTACTCCTCCATGGTGGAGTGGGCCCACGCCTTCGACGCCCCCGTCCACCTCCACGAGGCGGACCGCCAATGGGTGGGCCGCCCGGACCCGGCCGTGCGCTTCTGGGGAGGCCGCACACTCCGGCTCACCGACGAACTCACCTTGATCAACCCGGGAGTTCACTTCCCCGGCAGCGCGATCCTGCACTGGAGCGCCGGCGACGGCGCCCTCTTCACCGGCGACGTGGTCAACGTCTGCCCGGACAGCCGCTGGGTCACCCTCATGTACAGCTACGCCAACCACATCCCGGAGCGCCCCCACGCGATTCGCGCCGCCGCGGATCTGCTCGCCGACTACCGCTTCGAGCGCATCTACGGCGCCTGGTGGCACCGCGCCGTCAACTCTCACGGCAACGAGGTTCTGGCCCGGTCCGTCGACCGCTATCTCCACTTCGCCCAGGGCACGGGCACGGGCACGGTCGCGGGCAACCGGCAAGGCGGGTGACGAGCGCGCCGCGGGGTAGTCCTCGCACGACCGGGTGCCGCTCGCCCACCGAGCTGAGCGCGTTGGCGGCAACGAGCCGACGCAGCACGGTAGTTGCGGGCCGGGTGGGCGGGGAGCGGTGCGGTCAGGGTGGTGGACTGGTGCCAGCGGGAGCGCACGGAGGTCAGGTCGGCCGGCGCCCGCCGGTTGCCGGCGAGGCGGTTCTCGTGAGCGAAGAACAGCAGGGACGGCGCGGTGACGTCCGCCAGGGCGACTCCCTGGACGTCCGGCAGGTTGCGCAGTTCGAACACCGCTTCCCGCTGGTGGACGTGCCGCGGCGGCATCGCGGTGACGTGCTCGGCGTACGGCTTGCCGGCCGTCGTGGGCGTGAAGCGGGCCACCCGGCTGATCCGGGACGGGCAGCGGATCCGCGTGCACGGAACGGGCGGGTACGTCGAGGTCCTGCCATGACCGGTCGCACTCGGGCGCCCGCACCCCGCACACTCCGGGGAGCGGGCCGGGTGCGGGCACCCCGCCCGCTCCTCAGGGGCGAAGTCCCGCCAGCAGGGCGCCAGTTCGGGCGAAGTCGGCCGCCCCGGTGTTCCAGTCCGCGTTCATGGGGCTGATGGCGACCCGGCCGGCACTGACGGCCTCCACGTCGCTGCCCTTGGCCGGAGGTCGCGGCGCGAACCTCACGCCGACCTTCCAGGTGCCGTCGCCGCTGTCGGTGAAGTCCGGTACCAGCGGTGCCTGGGGGTCCTGGAAGGTCAGGGAGGTGCCCTTGGCGGTACCCTTTCCGTCCGCGCCGATGACCGGGTAGTTGACGTTGAGGCCCACGCCGTGCGGCAGCAGGGGCCCTGATTCCGCCCGCGTCCGAAGCTGGTTGATGAGCCCGGCCAGGAAGTCGACGGTGGGCTGCATGGCGTTGACCGTGGCCACCGGGTCGGGCGCGGCGAGGCCCCCCGTGCTGACCGCGATCGCGGGCACTCCGGACTCCAGGGCGGCGACGGCGCCGCCAACCGTCCCCGAGTGAGTGGCCAGACTTGCCACGTTCGGGCCGAAGTTGGTGCCGGAGACCACCAGATCGGGTGCCGCGCCCTTGAACACCTCGGCGAGCCCGAAGGCCACGGAGTCGCCGGGTGTGCCGTCCACCGCCCACACCTTCGCCTCCGGGTGGCGGACCGCGATGCTGGTCGCGCTCAGCATCTTCGTCCCGGCGCCGCTCTGGTTGGTCAGCGGCGCGACGATCGTGACGTCGTACCCGGCGGACGAAAGGCGCTGGAACGCCGCGCGGATGCCGGGGGCGTCGTAGCCGTCGTCATCGGTGAGCAGGATGCGAAGCGGGGCTTGGGCCGCGGGCCGCGCGGAGGCGGCCGCAGGAACTGCCGCGGCCAGAGCGGGCGTACACAACAGCAGTGCTGCCAGCGGCAGAACGTGCTTGCGTCTCACGATGTGCTCCTTGGAATGAGGGAGTTGACCGGACCGGCGGTCGCCCGACCCTCGGCAGGCGACCGCCGGAGTGATGAGGGGTGCGCCCCGAGGCGCCGCCCCGGAGCGGAGTCGGACTCAGCGGACGCTGCGGATGGGGAGGATCGCCAGCGCCCCGACCAGGGAGAGCGCGCCGCCCACCAGGAACAGCGCGCTGTATCCGCCGAAGGCGGTGACGATCGCGGAGGCCACGAACGGGGCGATGATCTGCGGCCCGGCGTTGGCGATGTTGAGGACGCCCAGGTCGCGGGCGGCGTCCTCGGCGTTGGGCAGCACCAGGGTGACCACCGCTGTGTCCACTGCCATGAAGCAGCCGAAGGCCAGCCCGTTGAGGGCGCTGAAGACGAGCATTCCGGTCCAGGTGGGGCTGAGGACGGGAATCACCGTGACGAGCCCGGCGAGCGCGGCCGACGTACCCACGAACACCTTGCGCCGGTCCCAGCGGTCGGAGAGCACACCGCCGATCACCGTGGAGATCGCCATGGCGGCCATCGACACGGGCGTCAGAATCGCCATCGCGGAGGCGGGCGCCAGCCCCGAGGGCAGCGCGATGTGGTCTTCCAGGATGTAGAGCTGGTAGCCGATGACGGAGAAGTAGCCAAGGACCATCAGCGCGCGGCCGATGAACGCCCATCGGAAGTCGTGGTGGGACAGGGCCGACAGGAGCGCGGCCAGGCGTCGGCGCCGTGCCACCGCCGGCTCGGGCACGTCGCGGGGCACATCTCTGGGCACATCTCGGAAGGAGCCCGCCAGCAGCACGGCGGCAGCGGCGACCAGCGCACCGAAGACGAGGTAGCCCGTCCTGACGCTGTCCGACAGCTGCGAGGCGATGAGCACCCCGACGCTGCCGCCGATCGGCAGCGCGAGCCCGACGAGGGCCGATGCCGTTCCGCGTCGGGCCGCCGGAATGCGGTCCGGGACCACTGCGGTGACCGCTGCCTGGTAGACGTTCATGGTCGCCTGGACCAGACACCAGCCGATGCCGATCATCAGGGCGGTCCGTACGGTGCCCAGGAAGGCGAGGCCGGCCAGCGAGGCGAGGGCACCGCCGAGGATCCAGGGGTTGCGCCGTCCGCTCCGGTCGGAGAGCGCCCCGGCGATCGGGTTGAACGCGGTCGCGAAGACCGCGCTGACGCCGCCCACCAGACCGAGCACGGCGACCTTGTGCGCGGGGTCGACGGCGGCGATCTGCAGGGGAAGCAGCACGGATCCCACACCCATGTAGACGGCGAGCATGGAAGCGTTCGCGATCAGGAGGAGCAGCATGAGCGCGCGCTGGCGGGACGCGGCGGGTGCGGTGTGAGGGCGGGGTTCGATCAGTTCGTTCGTGGTCATGACGGCCGCCGATGCGTGGGCGCCGTGTTACGGCTGTCGAAGACGGACATGTCGACTCCTCGGGACGGAGCAGAGGGGGAGGGGCCACGGCAGCGAGAGACGCGCGGGCGGAGAGTTTGAGCCATGCGGTTACACGTGTTAGCGCTGTACGGGCATTGTGTAGCACCCCGGGTGGGTTCCGCGCTAGAGCGAGGAGAGGGTGCCGAAGGGGAGGGGTGGGTAAGTCGGTCGGCTCGTAGGGGGCGTGGGCTGCGCGTTTCGCCGTGGCGCGAGGAATCTGCGTGGCCGAAAAATATATTGCCCTTGTGTCGGTCGCCGCGTAGGCGCAATACTCGCCGCCGCCGTCCCGTCACGGTTGGTGCGGCTGTGGAGCCGTCCCCCGGCGGGGCGCGCTCGAGCCGACGGCTCGCCGCCCGGCTCCTCCCGTGCCTCGCACGTCAATTCATCCGCCCGAACGGCGATCCCGTTCGCCGATGGCGCGCGCCCGGCAGACCTGCAGGTATCCCGCTCTCCGTCCCTGTCACCGCATCCCCGAAAGGGTTGTCATGCTCCCTGCTCCTCCGCTGCCCGGCGCAATCGCGCCGACCAGCACACGCGATCGTCTGCCCGCCCCGCCGCCCCGGGGCGCCACGGCCATCGCAAGCGCACTCGTGATGGCGGCCCTGGCCGTCGGGCTCGCGCTACGGGGCAGGCCGTCGCCTTTCGCGCGTCTGGATGCGCCCTGGGTCCGTTGGGCGGAGCATTCGGGGAACGGCGCGACCACGGACTTCGCCGATGCCCTGGACCGTCTGGGCGGTCCGATCGGAGCGGTCGTGCCGCTCACGCTGGTCGGCGTCCTGTGTGTCTACGGGCGGTGGCGCTCGGGGCTGTTCGCGTTCACGGCTGCCGTCCTCACGAATTTCGTCGTCGTGATGCCCCTCAAGCAGGTCGTCGACCGCCCGCGTCCGCCGCACCCGCTGGTCCTGGTCAACGACGGGTCGTTCCCCTCGGGGCAGGTGTTCAGCGCGGTGACGCTCGTGATGGTGGCCGCGGTGGTGGCGTTCCCGCCGCGGGTGCGCCGCTGGTGGTGGCTGTTCGGCGGTGTGTATGTAGCCGCGATGATGTGGAGCCGCACCTGGCTGCACGCCCAGTGGTTCAGCGACACGGCCGCCGGCGCTCTGGCCGGTGCGGGTACCTGCCTCCTGCTGTGGCGGGCGTTCGCCCCCCTGCTGGAACGCGAAGCGGTGCGGGCCGCGGCCGTCCGCCTGTTCTGAATGTCCGACGGGGACGGGCCGGACGGAGGAAGTCGGTGGATATCTCGACTTCTTGACGCTCGTCGAAAATGCGCCATAGTGTCGAGGGTGTGTACGGCGTTCGCGCCGCGCAGCCCGGATGAGGAAGGAACGCACATGGACCATTCCCCGGACGGTCCTTCGGTGGTCGACCTGGAGTCAGGTCGACTGCGAGGGGCCGTTGAAGAGGGCATCACCGTCTTCCGGGCGGTGCCGTACGCGGCGCCACCGGTCGGCGCGCTCCGATGGCGGCCGGCGCAGCCGCACCCCGGCTGGAGCGGAGTGCGCGACGCCACCACCGACGGGCCGAGTACGCCGCAGATGTACACGGAGGGCGGCGACCCGGTGCTCGGCGGCCACGGCTTCCCGCCCTTCGACGACGACTGCCTGACCCTGAACATCTGGACGCCCGCCGCGGACGAGGGCCGTCGGCCGGTTCTGCTGTGGATCCACGGCGGCGGCTTCGTGTCGGGCTCGGGCTCCCTGCCCATCTACTCCGGTGACACCTTCGCCCGGGACGGCGATCTCGTCGTGGTGAGCATCAACTACCGTGTGGGCCCGCTCGGTTACCTCTACCCGGGCGCCGAGTGCGACGGGAGCCAGGATGGGGAGGGCCAGGCGCGGGCCGGGAACTTCTGGCTCACCGACCAGCTCGCCGCCCTGCGCTGGGTGCACGAGAACATCGCACGCTTCGGCGGCGATCCGGACACCATCACGGTCGCCGGACAGTCCGGCGGAGCGATCTCCACCGCGGCCCTGGCGGGCCACCCCGAGGCGCGTCGCATGGTCCAGCGCGTCATCTTGCAGAGCCCGCCCTTGGGCCTGCACATCCCGGACCCGGCCGAATACCTCGAACGGACCGCCGCCTACCTGCGGTTCGCCGGCGCCAAGGACACCGACGAGCTCCGCGAGCTGCCCTGGCCGCGACTGATCGAGGCGGCCGGAGCCCTGTTCGGACACACCACGCGATGGGGCTACTGGCCCACGCCCTTCCTCCCCGTGCGGGACGGCGTGACCCTGCACGAGCACCCCGCCCGCACCCTGCTCGACGAAGCGGCCGCCGACATCGACGTCATGATCGGCTGGACGCGCGAGGAGGCCAACTTCGGTTTCGCGCTGGACGAGAGGTACGCCGCGGCGACCCGGGAGCAGGTGGTCGCTCGGATCGCGGACGTCTTCGAAGGCGACGCCGGCCAGGTCTACGACGCCTACGCCCGCACCCGCCCAGGTGCCCGCTCGGTCGACGTGCTCATGGACCTGATCACGGACGAGCTGTTCCGTGTACCTGGCGTCGAACTCGCCGAGGGACGGGCCGCCGCGGGGCACCCCGTGTGGGCCTACCAGTTCGACCTGCCCACCCCGGTGTACGACGGCCGGCTCGCGGCGGCCCACTGCCTGGAACTGCCCTTCGTGTTCCACAACTTCGACAAGTGGTCCCACGCGCCCCTCGTGCGAGGCATCGACCCCGCCGTGCGCGACGGCCTGGCGGACGCCATGCACCGGGCGTGGATCGCCTTCGTGCGCACCGGCGATCCCAACCACGGCGGTCTGCCGACCTGGCGGCGTTACGGGGCCGAGTCGCGCACCACCATGCGGTTCGACTCCGTGGTGACATCGGTGGACGACCTCGCGGGACACTCGCGCACCCTGCACGAGGCGCGTACGCGTCCCTAGACGGTCACACATTGTCCGGGAATGTCGCCCGGTGCAAGTTGTTACACGTGTAGTCGCGCGGCCTCCTCCGCCGGAGGGGGCCGCGCTGCTACCGGGTGGCAGATGGTCAGGGCAGCGTCCTCGGCGTTGCGGCCCGGCGCGATGGTCTCGGCGGTCGACGGCGACAGGACGGCCCCCGGCCGCAGGAGTACGCGGCGAAAACGACCGCGGCGCGACCCGGCCGGACAGCCGGGGGCCGTCCAAGCCGTCAGCGGCGCACCGCGTGTGCGGCCCGCGCCCGCCGCGTACCGTCCGGCGCCCGCCAGAAAGGTGGACGGGTGCCTGCTGCCAACCGGACAGGGAATTCCCCCAGCCCCAGCGGCGCGCATCCTGGGCGTCCTCGGCGTTGCCCGCCGTGGCACCGGCCAGTGCGCCCAGCGGGCAGGCCTGGGATTCCGCGAGGCGCCGAGCAGCTCTCCAACACCGACCCCACCAGGGGCTGCCCGTACTGCGTGACCAGATCGGCACCGTCGTGCGTCGCCCAGCCGTTCACCAGGGCCTCGGCCCGCCGCCGCACCCTCGTGCGCAGCCGCCGTACGTCGATGCGGCCGAGCGCCTGCGTCACCACTTGGCGTTGCCTGCGGTGCGGCTGACCGTCCAGGCGGTGCAGTGCCGGACGCACACCGGGGACCGGCAGTACAGACGAGGCCTCGGGGATCACGCCGTCGGCGAGGGCCTTCCAATGCCGTGGACCGCTGGAGAAGTCCCGCCCGTTCCATAGGAGTTCCGGCACCTCCCGAAACTCCGGCACAAGCCATGCGGCCCGGCCCGGGGGCCCCTACGACGGGCGCGAGCGCCCCCCAGCGCTCCAGGAGCGGGGTCGTACACATCTCTTCGCCCCCCGTCGGCAGGGCGCCGTCTGCCGCCGCCGGGTCGTAGGGAAACGGGCACGAGGACGGGACGGAGCTGCTGTGATCCATCGGGCTCGTCGAGTAACGCGTGTAACGTATGGGGTGAAAGCGGCTCGTCGGCTGCAAGGAGTGAAGAAGGACGTCATGGCCGAAGAAAAGCCCGCCCCAGCCGCCATCACCAGCGCGGACGTGGCCCGGCTGGCCGGGGTCTCCCGCGCCACCGTGTCCTTCGTGCTCAACAACACGCAGGGGCACCGGGTCAGCGACGCCACCAAGGCCCGGGTGCTGGCCGCGGCCAAGGACCTCGGTTACGTCCCGCACGCCGCCGCACGGTCGCTGCGCGCCGGGCGCAGCAACATGGTCCTGATGCCCGCGTCGATCTCCGCCATCGGCCGCCTCGTCAGCGACTGGGTGGACGACCTGCACAGCGAACTCGACCGGCACGGATACACCACGGTGCTCCACGCCGGCCGTTTCGCCGACCCGGTGGCCGCCGCCCGCTCGTGGGCCGAGCTGCGGCCCTCGGCGGTCCTGGCCATCGACGGCGACCGCCTCACCGCTCAGGCCGCGCAGGTGCTGCGCCGCGCGGGCATCCGCGGGCTGCTGGCCTTCGCCTCCCATCCGGTGGACGGGGTCCACACCGTGCCGTTCGACCACGCCTCCATCGGCGCCGCCGCCGCGGAGCACCTCATCGCGCGCGGACGCCGCCGGATCGCCGTGGTGATGCCGCAGGAACGCGGCCTCCAGGCCTTCGCCGAACCCCGGCTCGCGGGCGCGCAAGCGGTCGCCGCCCGGCACATGGCCACCGTGACGCCCGTCGGCCTGTCGTACACCAGCGAGTCCGCCACGGCCCTTGCCAGGGGTTGGGCCGAGCGCAACCTGGACGCGGTCTTCGCCTTCAACGACGAGTACGCCGCGCTGCTGATGCACGCGCTGCGAGCCGAAGGCATCGCGGTTCCCGACGAGGTGGCGGTGGTCGGTTCCGACGACCTCGTGCTGTCGCGGTTGCAAGACCCGCCGCTCACCACGATCCGTCTCGACCTGCCCTCGGCGGCCTGCATCGCGGACACCCTCCACGAACTGATCGAAACGGGGACGGCACCGCCGGTGCCCGGCATGGAAGCCGTCGTGGTCCATCGCCAGACCTCCTGAGGCCCTCTCAGGTCACCCGGCGCCGCACGTGTCCGCCGTGTCTCCCTCCGACGGGGCGGACCTTCACCCCTCCCGTGCCAGCCTGTGCCGGAACAGCCACCACGACAGCAGCGCCGTACCGGCACCGGCCGCGGCCCCGGCGACCGTGTCGCTGAGCCAGTGCGCGTGGAGCCAGGTGCGGCTCCACATCATCGTGGCCGTGAACAGCGCCCCACCGAACCAGTACGCACGCCGCCGCGCGGTCGGCACCCACAGGGCGCCGACCATCACCACGAGCATCGCCGCCCCCGCGGCGTGGCCCGACGGGAAGGAGCCGTGGTCCACCCGGACCAGCGGGTGTTCCGGACGCGGCCGGTCGACCAGGAACTTGAGACCCTGGACGACCAGGAAGTTCCCCACCCCGTACGTGACCACCAGGTAGCCCGCGGACGCCCATCGCCTGCGCGCCACCAGGAACAGCAGCAGAACCAGCGGCACCACCACACCGAGCGGTCCGCCGAACCAGTTCAGCACCGCGGCCACGACACCGTGGAAACCACCGTGCGGACCTCCCATCCATGACAGCCACCGGTCGTCAAGACCCTGGAACGACGGTTGGCGAGGATCCGCGTCAACTCCCGCCCCCAGCAGCACCGTTATGAGCAGGAGGAGGACTCCCAGGCGCGCCACGCCGACGCGCGGCGCGGCCGGCGCGGAGCCGCGGCGACGGCCGGTCGCGGGTGTGACTGAAGAGTCGAGTGTGCGGGACATGGAGCGCCTCTCGAAGCCGTACGTTCCGGCGACCGGATGAGTGTCGGGAGAAGGGGAACGAGTTGTGGGTGGGGATGGTGGGACGCGGTGTCCCGCGCCCCACCACGGGGTTCGGGCTCAGGCGCCCAGGTGATGGGCGAGGAACGCGACGCCGCCGTTGACGATGGGGGTCACGTCGGGGGCGCCGAGGAAGATGTGGTCGGCTCCCTCCACGGGTTGCAGGGTGACCTCGCCACCCGCGTCCGTGATCGCCTGGGCGAGTACCTCGCTCTGGCTGTACGGGACGAGGCCGTCGCTCGTTCCGTGCACCAGCAGGAACGGGGGGATGTCCGCACCGTGCGCGTAGGTGACGGGGCTCGCGACCCGCGCCAACTCCGGCCGCTGCTCGGTGGTTCCGCCGAGCAGAGCGGCGTACGGGTCGGGGAAGGCGGCATCGGGCGGCATGGGCATCGGGTGCGCGAGGAGCGTCACGATCTCGGAGACGCCGTACCAGTCCACCACCGCGCGCACCGAGGTGTCGCCCGCGCCCACGCCCTCCGTGCCTTCCAGAGCGGGGCCGCCGGGGCTGTCGGGACGCACGAGTCCCGACAGAGCGGAAAGGTGGCCCCCCGCCGACTCGCCCCAGACCCCGAGCCGCTCCGGATCGATGCCGAACGACTCGGCGAAGCGGCGCACGTAGCGGATCGCGGCCTTCACATCGTGCAGCTGAGCGGGGAAGGGCGCCTCCAGGCTGTGCCGGTAGTCGATGCTGACCAGCGCGAGCCCGGCGCCGAGGATCGCACCGTGCAGCAGAGCCGCCGGGACGGTCGGCGGGGGATAGCGCCGGTCGCCGTCCAGCCAGCCGCCGCCGTGGATCCACACCACGGCGGGCACCGGGCCATCGGCCGGTGGTACGTGCACATCGAGCAGCCGGGGCCGGTACCCGGGGGTAGTGGCGTAGGTGACCCCGTCGAAACGGCGCACCCCGTCCTCGGCGAGGGTGGGTGGAACGGGCTGTCCGTAGGGCGGCGGGGGCCAGGTCAGGTCGAGCTCGGCCGGAGGTGACTGCGTCATGGATGCCCTTTCGCATCGAGGAGGGCGACGGGGGGCTCGCGAAGGGGTTCGGATGCTCCGACCAAGGTCTGGTGCCCGCGTTCGTGACGTTTGTCCGAAATCCTTGCGTCCTGCGTCGGAAGATGGTTAGCATGTTACACGTGTAACAACAAGTGCGAGCGATCTCCTGCCAGGAGTTTTACGGCACCAGCCCGCCATTGCACAAGACCCGTTACACGAGCTATCAGGCTTCTCTCCCCCCGCCTCGGGAGCCCCCCATGCTCACCCAGCCTCCCCAACTCCGCGCACCCTCCGGCCACTCCTGTGCGCATTGGTCGCTCACCCCCACGGTCGACCAGATTCCCGTCGTCCGGGCGCGCGTGCGCGCCGCCCTCGGCAGGTGGCGGATATCGGCCGAGGTCGCCGACGCGGTGCTCCTGGTCACCAGTGAGCTCACCACCAATGTGGTGCGGCACGCCGCGGAGGCCACCGACAGGCTGCGCGTCACGGTGACCCTCACCGCCGGCTGGCTCCGGCTCGACGTCACCGACGGTGATCCGGTCCTGCCGCGCGCCCGGTGTGCGGATCCCGGTGCCGAGAGCGGCCGGGGGATGGGCATCGTCGAATTCCTGGTCGCCGACCGTCGTGGCGAGATGTCCGCCCATGCCGGGGTGCACGGCAAGACCGTCCGGGTGCGCCTGCCGGTCGGGTGAGGTTCGGCATCGGGGTGGTGTGCCGTCCCGGTGCCGGGGCGGGGCCGTTACCAAAATTGGATGTAGCGAAATATTGACGCTCGCCAATTCGACGACATACTTGCTTCATTCTCCCGCTGCCCCCAGATTGAGGTGCCGCCCCATGGAGCTCTCCCCGTCCGCACACGCGGACTCCTTCTGCCGCGATCGGCTCCCGCCCTTCTCGCTCTGGCCCCAACTCCACTTCGATCTACCGGAGTTGAGGTACCCGGACCGGCTCAACGCGGCCCAGCGCCTGCTCGACGACGCGGTCGACCGGTGGGGCCCGGACCGTCCCTGTCTGCTGACCCCCACCGAGAGCTGGACCTACGGCGAACTCCAGCGGCGCGCCAACCAGGTGGCGCAGGTGCTGACCGAGGACTTCGCGCTCCGGCCCGGAAACCGGGTCCTGCTGCGCGGGCCCAACAACCCCTGGCTCGTGGCGACGTGGTTCGGTGTGCTGAAGGCGGGTGGCGTCGCCGTCACCACCATGCCGCTGCTGCGCGCGACGGAGCTGGCGGAACTGAGCGACATCAGCCGGCCGGCCGTTGCCGTGTGCGACCACCGTTTCCTGGACGAACTCACCGCCGCCGGCACCCCCGGCCCCACCGTGATCACCTACGGAGGGGCCGGCGAGGGCGACTTGACGCGGCGTTGCGCCGGCAAGAGCGGCACGTTCACCGCTGTCGACACCGCCGCCGACGACGTGGCCCTCATCGCGTTCACGTCGGGAACCACGGGCCGCCCCAAAGCCACCCTCCACTTCCACCGCGACATCCTGGCGAACGCGGACACGTTCTCCCGCCATGTGCTCAAGCCATGCCGCGACGACGTGTTCGCCGGGACACCGCCGCTGGCGTTCACCTTCGGACTCGGCGGCCTGGTGGTCTTCCCCCTGCACGTGGGCGCTTCGACGCTGCTGGTCGAGCAGGCCACCCCGGAACAACTCGCCGAACTCGTCGCAGACCGCCAGGTCACCGTGCTGCTCACTGCTCCCACCGCGTACCGAGCGATCATGGCGGCGGGTGTCACCCACAAGCTGTCCGGGCTGCGCCGGTGCGTCTCGGCGGGGGAGGCGCTGCCGGCGAAGGTGTGGGAGGAGTTCCACGCCGCCACCGGGCACCGCATCATCGACGGCATCGGTGCCACGGAGATGCTGCACGTGTTCATCTCCGCCGCCGACCAGGACATACGCCCCGGTTCCACTGGCAGGCCGGTTCCCGGCTACCGGGCGAGGATCGTGGACGAGCAGGGCGACCCGGTGCCGGACGGACAGCCCGGGTTGCTCGCCGTCACCGGTCCCACCGGCTGCCGCTACATGGACGACCCGCGCCAGAGCACCTATGTCAGGCACGGCTGGAATGTCACCGGAGACACCTACGTACGCGACCAGGACGGCTACTTCTGGTACGTCGCCCGCAGCGACGACATGATCGTCTCGTCCGGCTACAACATCGCGGGCCCCGAGGTGGAGAAGGCCCTGGCGACGCATTCCTGTGTGGAGGAGTGCGCCGTCGTCGGCGTCCCGGACGCCAAGCGCGGCATGCTCGTCAAGGCATATGTCGTACTGCGCCCGGGAGTTCGGGCGGACGAGGCGACCGTCAGGGAACTCCAGAACCACGTCAAGCAGACCATCGCGCCCTACAAGTATCCGCGCGCGATCGAGTTCCTCGGCGAGCTGCCCCGCACCAGCAACGGCAAGCTCCAGCGCGGCGAGCTGCGCAGACGCGCCGGCTCCGGCGTCTCGTAGCGCCCACCTTCACCGCTCCTCGGCATGCCTCCGCCGTGAGCCATGCCGCCTCCCGCCAGACGAAAGGCACACCCATGACCGCCACCGTCCCCCACGAAGAACCCGCGGCCACCGACAGTTGCGCCGCCGGATGTCCGCAGGCGCGCACCGGACATCTGCCGAGCGTGGTGATCGAGCGGCGCGTGGAGTGGCAGGACACCGACGCGGCGGGCCACTACCACCATTCCACTGTGGTGCGCTGGGCCGAGGCCGCCGAGGCGGCCCTGCTGCGGCGCCTCGGCCTCGCCCATCTCTTCGGCAGCATTCCCCGCGTCCGCTTCGAGGCCGACTACCGGGCCCGGCTGTGGTTCGGCGAGATCGTGCGCACCGAACTGCGCGTCACCAAGGTCGGGACGAGCTCCCTCCATTACGCCTTCACCGTGCTGGGGGAAGCGGGCGAGGTGGCGGCCACCGGACGCATGGTCATCGCCCACTCCGCCTCCCGCGCCACCGGCTCCACCCCCTGGGCCGACGACGTGCGGGACGTCCTCACCGTGTCGGGCCCGCAGGCGCCGGAGCTGTACGCGTGACCAGGCATCCATGCCGTCTATGTTGAGTCCTTGACGGTCGCCAAAATTACGGCATATCTTGTTGTGGAAATACTTAGGAGGAACGCCGTGCGCGTAGCAGTTATCGGAGGAGGGCCCGGCGGGCTGTACTTCGCGGCCTTGACCAAGCAGCTCTCCCCGAGTTGGGACATCACCGTCTGGGAGCGCAACGCGCCCGACGACACGTTCGGCTTCGGCGTGGTCTTCTCCGACGAGACGCTCGACGGCATCGCGCAGGCGGATCCGCACATCTTCGACGCCATGTCCGCGGACTTCGCCCGCTGGAGCGACATCGACGTCCGCTACCAGGGCCAGGTGCTCACCTCGGGCGGTCACGGCTTCGCCGCGCTCGGGCGCAAGCGCCTCCTGCAGATCCTCCAACAGCGCTGCGCGGCCCTCGGTGTCGACGTCCGCTACCGCACGCAGGCACCGCCGGCCGAGGAACTGTCCGCCCGGTACGACCTGGTGGTGGCCGGCGACGGAGTGCGCTCGGCGACCCGCGCGGCCCACGCCGACACCTTCGGCCCCGACCTCGACGAGCGCACCTGCCGCTACATGTGGCTCGGCACCGACAAGGTCTTCGAAGCCTTCACCTTCATCGTCGCCGAGGGCGACTTCGGGACCCTCCAGGTGCACGCCTACCCGTTCGACGGCCGGCGCTCCACCTTCATCGTCGAGGCCGACGAGGAGTCCTGGCGGCGCGCGGGCTTCGACCGGTTCGCGGACCGTGACCACCCGCCCGGAACGAGCGACGAGGACAGCATCCGGCTCTGCGAGCGCATACTCGCCGACCACCTCGACGGCCACCGCCTGCTGCCCAACAACTCCAAGTGGATCCGTTTCACCACCGTCCGCAACAGGACGTGGCGCCACGGCAACATCGTCCTGCTCGGGGACGCCGCCCACACCGCGCACTTCTCCATCGGCTCCGGCACCAAGCTCGCCATGGAGGACGCACTCGCGCTGGCCGCCTGCCTCCACGAGCACCAGGACGTCGCCGTGGCGCTCGCGGCGTACGAGGCCGAACGCAGGCCCGTCGTCGAATCCACCCAGCGTGCCGCCCAGGCCAGCCTCGAATGGTTCGAGAACGTCGGGCGCTACACGCACCAGGACCCGCACCAGTTCGCCTTCAACCTCCTCACCCGCAGTCGCCGCGTCACCTACGACAACCTCCGGGTACGCGACGAGGGCTTCACCGGCGCCGTGGACGCCCGGCACGCCGCACGGAGCGCCGCCGTATCCGCCCTGCCCGGTGCGGCGAGCGCCCCGCCGATGTTCCGCCCCTTCCAACTCGGCGGTCTGCACCTGCGCAACCGCGTCGTCGCCCCGCCCATCGCCCTCTACACCGCCCACAAGGGCATACCCGGCGACTTCGAGCTGGTGCACCTGAGCACCCAGGCCGTCGGCGGCTCGGGCCTGGTGTTCGCCGGTATGACGGCCGTCAGCGCCGAAGGGCGAGCCACGACCGGCTGCCCCGGCCTGTACACCGACGAACAGGAGGCCGCGTGGAAGCGCATCGCGGACTTCGTCCACCAGCAGTCCGACACCTGCCTGGGCATCCAGCTCACCCACGCCGGCCGCCGCGCCGCCTCCCGGCCACCCCACTCAGCCGGTGCCAACACCCCACGGAATAAAGGCAGTTGGCCCCTGTTCGCCGCCTCGCCGCTGCCCTGGGACGCCCACAGTGCGGTGCCGCACGAAGCGACCCGCTCGGACTTGGACGCCATCGCCCGCGACTTCGTCAGCGCCGCCGAACGCGCCGACCGGTGCGGCTTCGACGTCCTGGAACTCCAGTACGGCCACGGCCACCTGCTGTCCGGGTTCCTCTCGCCGCTCACCAACACGCGCGCCGATGAATACGGCGGCACCCTGGCCGGCCGGCTGCGCTTCCCGCTGGAGGTGCTGCGCGCGGTCCGGGCGGTGTGGCCCGCGGGCAAGGCGCTCGTCGTACGCATCTCCGCCACCGACTGGGCCGAGGGCGGCACCGGCGAAGCCGACGCCGTCGAGATCGCCCGCCGCCTCACCGAGGCGGGAGCGGACGCCATCGACGTCTCCACCGGCGAGGTCGTCGCCCACGAACGCCCGCGCTACGGCCGCAGCTACCAGACCCCGTACGCCGATCTGATCCGCAACGCGACCGGCACCCCCGTCATCGCGGTCGGCGCGATCTCCACGTACGACGATGTGAACTCCATCATCCTCGCCGGCCGTGCGGACCTGTGCGCCGTCGGACGCGCTCAGCTGCACGACCCGCTGTGGACCCTGCACGCCGCGGCGGCCCAGGGCTACAGCGGCCCCGCCGCCCCCTGGCCGGCGTCGTGGAAGGCGGGCAGCGGGCGCCCGCCGGGGACGCGCACCGACCGTGTCCCGCCGCGTCTGCACCTGCTCCGGGCACCGGCCGCACCCGTACACCAGCGCTGGCTGCCCCCGGCCCGCGCCACCACCCTTCAGGCCGCGGCCCACTGAACCGGAGGGACCCCATGCAGAACCTGCCCCGCTTCACCGCGGCCGCCGTCCAGGCAGCCCCCGTCTACCTCGACCCCGACGCCACCGTCGACAAGGCCGTCGCCCTCATCGCCGAGGCGGCCGCGGGCGGCGCCACGCTCGTCGTCTTTCCCGAGGTGTTCGTCCCCGGGTACCCCTACTGGAACTGGACGATGAACCCCGTCCAGGGCTCGCCGTGGTTCGAGCGCCTTCACTGCTCCTCCGTCGACATCCCCGGACCCCACGTCGACGCCCTGCGCGCCGCGGCACGCCAGTACGGCGTCGTCCTCGTCATCGGCGTCAACGAACGAGCACCCCACAGCCTCGGCGTCCTCTACAACACGCTGCTCACCATCGGCCCCGACGGCGAACTGCTGGGCGTACACCGCAAGTTGGTGCCGACCTGGGCCGAGAAGCTCACCTGGACCGGCGGTGACGGAAGCTCCCTGAAGGTGCACTCCACACCCGTGGGACCACTGGGCGCGCTCGCCTGCGGGGAGAACACCAACACCCTGGCCCGCTTCGCCCTCCTCGCGCAGGGCGAACTCGTCCACGCGTCCTGCTACATCTCCCTGCCGGTCGCCCCCGCGGACTACGACATGGCGGACGCCATCGCCGTGCGCACCGCCGCCCACAGCTTCGAGGGGAAGGTCTTCTCCGTCGTGGCGTGCTCCACGATCTCCCCGGAGATCGTCGACACCATCGCCGGCGACGACGAGGAACTGCGCCGTATGCTCGCACGGCCCCGCAGCGCGCTGTCCGGGATCTTCGGACCCGACGGGCGCCCGGTCACCGAACCACTCGTGGACGACGAGGGCATCGTCTACGCGGAGATCGACCTGGCCAAGTGCGTCCAGCCCAAGCAGATGCACGACATCGTCGGCCACTACAACCGCTTCGATGTCTTCCAGCTCCACGTCGACAACCGCCCCCGCACCCCGGTGACCTTCGCGACCGACCCCGCGCACACACAGGCATTCACGACAGCGCCCCTTGCCACCGAGCACACCTGTACCACGAAGGAGGAAGCATGACCACCGAGCAGGACGACAGCATGCTGGGCCGGGCCCGGGTCAGCGACACCCCCGAACTCACCGCCTACTACGGGGAACTCGCCGAACTCGACGCCGGTGCGCTGTGGACCGTCGCCAACGACATCGAGCCGTGGTACCCGCAGCCGAAGTCGGTGCCCGTTCTGTGGCGCTACGACGAACTGCGGCCCCTGGTGCGCAAAGCGCTCGACCTGGTCAAGGCCGACGACGCGGGACGCCGTGTGGTCATGCTCGTCAACCCCGGCCGCAAGGACGTCAGCGCGGCGGCCGGACTCCTCTACACGGGCCTGCAGATCATGGGCCCCGGCGAAGCCATGACCGCGCACCGCCACCAGGCGGCCGCACTGCGCTTAGTGCACGAGGGCACCGGAGCGTGGACCATCGTCGACGGGCAGAAGCTGAAGGTGGAGCCCGGCGACTTCGCCATCACCCCCAACGGCACCTGGCACGAACACGGCAACGAGTCCGACGATGCTCCGGTCATCTGGCAGGACGGCCTTGACATTCCGTTGGTCAACGCCCTGGACGCCGGCTTCTACGAGGTCCACCCCGACCTGTACCAGGCGCCCGGAAAGGTGATCAACTCCTCGGTGCTCAGCTATGGCGGGAACCTGCTGCCCTACGGCATGGACACATGGACCCGCCCCTACTCGCCCCTGTTGGCCTTTCCCTGGGAGGCGACCTACGAGGCGCTGCGCAACCTCGCGCGGGCGAGCGAGGGTTCGCCGTACGACGGAGTGATCGCCGAGTACACCAACCCGCTCACCGGCGGACCGGTCATGCCCACGATGGGTGCACACATGCAGCTTCTGCGGGCGGGCCAGTCCACCCGGGCACACCGCCACACCGGTTCGGTCGTCTACACCGCCGCCAAGGGCCACGGCTACTCGGTGATCGCCGGAACGCGCTTCACCTGGAAGAAGGGCGACATCTTCTGCGTGCCGTCCTGGGCCTGGCACGAGCACCACAACCTCGACCAGGACGAGGACGCCTGCCTCTTCTCCTTCAACGACTTCCCGGTCATGCGCTCCCTCGGCTTCCACCGCGAAGAGGCCTACACCGACAACGGCGGGCAGCAGCCCACCGCCTGAGCCGCGGCGCCGTACCGAAGCCGCCGGCCCTGACACCGGCAGCGGTACGGCGCCGCACCACACCAGGGGCGGTTCCCGCCCCGCGCCGCCCCTGGACCGGGGTGGCCGCCGGGCGCCGACGCCCCCGGCCACCCCCCACTGCCCACGCAGTCCCGCACCCCCGCAAGGAGCACCGATGCGACTGGTGACCTACACCCTGACCGACGACGGCCCCCACCTGCTGGGCGCCCAGACCGACGACGAGCACATCGTCGATCTCGCCGCTCTGGCCGAGCGCGCCGACGTCCAACTCCCGCTCGATCTCCTGTCGTTCATCCGGGCCGGCGCCCCGGCCCGGCAAGCGGCGCAGCGCCTGCTGGCGGACGACCCCGCCGGATGGCCCGCCCGAGCGGTGCGCCGGATCACCGAGGTGTCGCTGCGCGCCCCGCTGCGCCCCGGCAAGATCATCGGCGTCGGACTCAACTACGTGGAACACGTCGCCGAGTCCAATCGCAGCCTGGACACCGACAAGGAACTGCCGCCGAGGCCGGTGCTGTTCAGCAAGCCGGCCACCGCCGTGACCGGACCCGGGCAGCCCATTCTGCACAACGCCGACCTCACCGACCAGCTCGACTGGGAGTGCGAACTCGCCGTCGTCATGGGCCGCACCGCCTTCCGCGTCAGCGAGGAGGAGGCGTACGACCACATCTTCGGCTACAGCATCGTCAACGACATCAGCGCCCGCGACCAGCGCCGCTCCGGCCAGTGGTTCTTCTCCAAGGGCCAGGACTCCTACGCCCCCTTCGGGCCGGCCGTGGTCACCGCCGACGCGATCGCCGACCCCATGGCGCTTGACCTGTCGCTGCGCGTCAACGGCGTCACCAAGCAGAAGTCGAACACCCGGCACATGCTCTTCCCCGTCGCCCGGCTCATCGCCGACATCTCCTCGGGCATGACCCTGGAGCCCGGCGACGTCATCGCCACCGGCTCTCCCTCCGGCGTCGGCGCCGGCATGGTGCCGCCCGAGTTCCTCCGGCCCGGCGACACCGTCGAAGCCACCGTCGAAGGCATCGGCGCCCTGACCAACCCCGTGATCGACGCCCGCTGACCACTCCCAGACGAAGGACCACCGTGTCGCACCGTACCTACCGCATCGGCCAGATCGTGCCGAGCTCCAACGTCACCATGGAAACCGAAGTCCCGGCCGTCCTCCGCGCCCGCGAGGCCATCGCGCCGGAGCGCTTCACCTTCCACTCCAGCCGTATGCGCATGACCCACGTCACCCCCGAGCAGCTCAAGGCCATGGACGCCGACTCCGACCGGTGCGCCGTGGAACTCTCCGACGCCCGCGTGGACGTGCTCGGCTACGCGTGCCTGGTGGCGATCATGAGCATGGGCCTGGGCTACCACCGGACGTCCGAAGCCCGGCTGCACACGCGGACGGTGGAGAACGGTGCGCCCGCCCCCGTCGTCACCAGCGCGGGAGCGCTGGTCCACGGCCTGCGAACGCTCGGCGCCAAGAAGATCGCGCTGATCGCCCCCTACATGCGCCCGCTCACGCGGACCGTCGTGGACTACCTCACCCACGAAGGCATCGAAGTGCTCGACTACACCGCCCTTGAGATACCCGACAACCTCGACGTCGCCGCCCACGACCCCGCCCGCCTGCCGGATCTGGCCCGCGCCCTCGACCACAGCGACGCGGATGCGGTCGTGCTCTCCGCGTGCGTGCAGATGCCCTCGCTCGGCGCCATCGCCGAAGCCGAACAGCTCCTCGGCAAGCCCGTCGTCTCCGCCGCGGTCTGCACCGCCCACCAACTGCTCCGGGCCCTGGACCTGCCCGCCGTCGCCCCCGGAGCCGGTCACCTCCTGTCGGGCGCGTATGCCGAGGCGCCGCTCGCGCAGTGAGTCCCCCCGCACCCCGGCGGTGCCCCGGCCGCGGTCCACCCGGACCGCGCGCCACCGCCCCCTGCCGATAGGATCGCGACCGCACTCCACGGAAGGCGATCATGTCGGCCAGCCCCCTTCGGCCCAGCTCGTTGATCAACACGATCTACGGGGCGTTCCTGCGTGGCCTCGGCGGCTGGATCTCGATCGCCGACCTGATCACCTTGATGTCCGAACTGGACGTCGAGGGCCCAGCCGTGCGGTCGGCGATGTCCCGCCTGAAGAAGCGGGGCGTCCTGGAGCCGGAGCGGCGGGGCGCCACCGGTTATGTGCTCAGCCCGGCGGTCCACGCCGTCTTCGACGAGGGCGACC
This sequence comes from Streptomyces sp. ASQP_92, assembly GCF_025399895.1. Lineage (GTDB taxonomy): Bacteria > Actinomycetota > Actinomycetes > Streptomycetales > Streptomycetaceae > Streptomyces. Next base: position 604,863 of record NZ_JAODUA010000002.1, read on the forward strand.
GGCGCATCTTCAACAGCCTGGAACCGGCGGCGCTGAACGACGGCTGGGCGATGGCCGTCTTCTCCGTGCCGGAGTCCGAGCGCTCCTACCGGTATCAACTGCGCACCCGGCTGACCTGGCTCGGCTTCGGGAACATCGCCCCCGGCGTGTGGCTGGCGCCCGGCCGGCTGCTGGACGACGCCCGCGCCATGCTCGTACGCCTGGAACTCAGCGACTACGTGCACCTGTTCGCGGCCGACTACGCCGCCTTCAGTGACCTGAAGACGAACGTCAGCTCCTGGTGGGACTTCCCGGCGATCCAGACCCAGTACGCGGCCTTCGCCGACACCTACGCCCCCGTGGCCGAGCGGCTCACCCGGCCCGGGGACGTCGACACGGGGGAAGCGTTCCGCAGCTACGTGCCGATGCTGACCCAGTGGCGACGGCTGCCCTACCTCGACCCGGGCCTGCCCACCGAACTGCTTCCCGCCGACTGGAACGCGGTCACGGCCCGCCTGGTCTTCCAGAAGCTCCACGAGGTGCTCGCCGAACCGAGCAGGCGCCACGTCCAGCAGCTCACGGGTCTCCAGCAGTAACGGGCACGAGAGCAGCCACGGGCACGAGCGGAACACAGTTTCACACGAACCCCTAGACGCCACCCGATAACACGTGTAATCAGGTGTCCGGGCAGCGCGCACCGTGTCCGGAACCAGTCCCTGAGGGCACAGCGCCACGCCTCGACTCCCGCGCTCCCACCGCCTGTCGGGCGGAGGTCCGCAACGCCTGGACGACCGACCAGTTGCACTACTCCCTATGAGGTGAGCATGGCAATTCTCCGGTTGGTGGCACGACGACTGCTGTCGGCTGCTCCCCTGCTGTTCCTCGTTTCCGCCCTCACCTTCGTGCTGGTCTCCCTGGTCCCCGGCGACCCGGCCCGCACGATCGTCGGCCAGCACGCCACGGCCGACCAATACACCGCCGTACGAGCCCAGTTGGGCCTGGACGAGTCGCTGCCGGTGCAGTACTGGCACTGGATGGTCCGCGCCCTGCACGGTGATCTCGGATCCTCGCTGTTCAGCGGCGAGGCGGTGACCTCGGTGCTCAACGCACGGCTTCCCGTGTCGCTCTCCCTCATCGTCGCGGGCACCGTGGTCTCCGGGATCCTCGGGGTGTCGCTGGGCGTGCTCACCGCCCGGCGCGGTGGCTTCCTCGTCCGGGTCGTGGACGGCTTCTCCCTCGTCGGCCTCGCCGTGCCGGCCTTCTGGTTCGCACTCGTCCTCATCGCGGTCCTGGCCGTGAGACTGCGCTGGTTCCCGGTCACCGGGTACGTGCCGCTCACCGAGGACCCGGCGCAGTGGGCCCGTTCTCTGGTGCTGCCGGTGGTGTCGCTGTCCCTGGGCGCCGTGGCCATGATCGCAAAGCAGACCAGGGACTCCGTCCTCGACACCCTCGGCCGGGACTTCATCAAGGTCATGCGGGCCAACGGCTTCTCGCGCCGCTCCATCCTCTACCGCCACGTGCTGCGCAACGCCGCCCTCCCGGTGGTGACCGTGCTGGGCGTGGTCCTGATCAGTCTGCTGGCCACCGCGGTGTTCGTGGAGACGGTGTTCGCGATGCCGGGCCTCGGACTCCTGACCCAGCAGGCGACCCTCCAGCACGACATCCCGGTCATCCAGGGGGCCGTGCTCTACATCACGGTGCTGGTCGTGCTCGTCAACCTGCTGGTCGACCTGACCTACCGCCAACTCGACCCCAGGGTGCGTACGTCATGACCGAACCCATGGCGGCCGCCGCCTCCTCCACCGGCCCCGGCCTCGTACGACGTGTGCTGCGGCGGCCGGCCGGCGCGGTCTGTGTCCTCTGGCTCGCACTGCTCACGCTCACCACCACCGGTGCGCCGCTGCTCGCCCCGCACGGACCGCTCGACCAGGACCTGAGCCAGGTGCTCGTGGGCCCCTCGGCCGGTCACTGGATGGGCACCGACAATCTGGGTCGTGACCTGCTGAGCAGACTCCTGTTCGGCGGCCGCTCCACGCTGCTGGCCGTGGCCGAAGCGCTCGCCGTGTACCTGCTCATCGGGGTGAGCCTGGGGCTCGCGTCGGGATTCCTCGGCGGCTGGGTGGACCGGCTCACCACCCGGGCCGCGGACCTGCTGTTCGCGCTGCCCGGCATCATCATCGTCCTCGTGGTGCTGTCGGTCTTCCCCGGCAATCTGCACGCCGCGATGGTCACCTTCGCCATCCTCGGCAGCCCTGGTCTGATCCGGGTCCTGAGGTCCCAAACCCTCAGCATCCGCGAGGAGTTGTACGTCGCCGCCGCCAGGGTCGCTGGCCTGACACAGACTCAGATCCTGCGGCGGCACGTCCTTCCCCGCCTGACCAGCATGGTGATCGTCCAGTCGGCGCTGTTCGCGGCGATCGTCGTCATCATCCAGTCGGGACTCGGCTTCCTCGGCCTCGGCGCGCAGCCGCCCAACCCCTCGTGGGGCGGCCTGGTGGCGGACGCATCACAGGCCATCGACCGCGATCCCTGGATGCTGGTCCCCGCCGGTGTTCCCCTGGTCGTCACCGTGCTCGCGCTCGGCATGCTCGGCGACACGATCCGGGACGCCGCCATCGAGCGCTGGGCGGTCTCCCAGATGGGCCGGCCGACGCCGCCGGCAGAGGCCGCGCGCGAGCCCGTCGCCGCCGAGGGCGCGGGGGAGCCCGATCCCACGGCGCTGCTGTCCGTGCGCGGCCTGTCGGTCGAGATCGCCGGAACCCCCGTCGTTCAGAATGTGAGCTTCGACGTCCACGCGGGTCAAACCCTGGGCGTGGTGGGGGAGTCGGGCTGCGGCAAGTCGGTCACCTCACTCGCCGTCCTCGGCCTCGTACCGGGCGGCGGAAGGATCACCGGCGGGCACGTCGTGTTCGACGGGACCGATCTGGTGGGCGCGCCCGCCGCCCTCGACGCGGTCCGCGGGTCCCGGATCGCGTACGTCTCCCAGGAACCCATGGTCGCGCTCGACCCCACCTACACCGTCGGCCGACAGCTCGCCGAAGCCGTCAGGCGGCACCAACGCCTGCGTGGCCGCGCGGTGTACGAGCGGGTCGGAGAACTCCTGGCGATGGTCAACATCCCGGCCCCCGAGGCCGTCGCCCGGCGCTATCCGCACCAGCTGTCCGGAGGGATGGCCCAGCGCGTCGCCATCGCCCTGGCACTCGCGGGCGGCCCGAAGCTGCTGATCGCCGACGAGCCGACCACGGCTCTCGACGTGACCGTGCAGGCGGAGATCCTCACGCTGCTGCGCGACCTCCAGGCCCGTACCTCCATGGCGGTGCTCGTCGTCACGCACGACTGGGGCGTGGTCGCCGACCTGTGCCACCGGGCGGTGGTGATGTACGCCGGCCAGATCGTGGAACAGGCGCAGGTCGAGGCCATGTTCGACCGGCCGTTCCACCCCTACACCGCCGGACTCCTGGCCGCCAACCCCCACCTGGCGTCCGACGGAGAGACCCTGCCCACCATTCCCGGCACCGTGCCTGCACCACGCGACTGGCCGCCGGGCTGCCGCTTCGCGGCCCGTTGCACCCTGGCCACCGAACGCTGCACCGGCGAGCCGGTCACGCTCACCGTGCCGGCGCCGGACCGCCTCACCCGGTGCGTCCACTCCTCCCAGCTCCTCGCGGAAGGCGCCCCCTCATGAACCGTCCGCCCGTTCTGGACATCCGGGACCTGACGGTCCAATTCCCGCAGGGCCGCGGACTGCCGCCGCTGCGGGCCGTCGATGGTGTCTCCCTGAGCATCGCCCCGGGGGAGACCGTGGGCCTCGTCGGCGAATCCGGATCGGGCAAGTCCACCATCGGCCGCGCCGTCCTTGGACTCACCCCTCTCCACGCGGGCCGGATCCACTTCGAGGGCACCGACATCACCCACGCCCGGCCGCGCGTCAGGAGGGACATCAGCGCACGCCTCCAGGTCGTCTTCCAGGACCCGTACTCCTCCCTCAACCCGGCCCGGACGATCGGCCAGACCCTGGCCGAACCGCTCCTGGCCCACCAAGCGCCCGACCGTCGCGAAACCTCGCTCCACATCACCGACATGCTGGAACGCGTCGGTCTGCCGGCCGACACCGCCAACCGTTATCCCGGGCAGTTCTCCGGCGGCCAGCGCCAGCGCATCGCCATCGCCCGCGCCCTGATGCTCCGGCCCAGCCTGGTCATCTGCGACGAACCCGTCAGTGCCCTCGACCTGTCCATCCAGGCCCAAGTCATGAACCTGCTGGCCGAGTTGCAACACGAACTCGCCCTCAGCTACCTCTTCATCGCCCACGACCTCCCGGTCGTGCGCCACCTCTCGCACCGCATCGTCGTCCTGCACCGCGGACAGGTCATGGAATCCGGGCCCGCGCCCGCGCTGTACGCCGATCCCATACACCCCTACACCCACGCCCTCCTCGACGCCGTGCCCGAACCCGACCCCCGCGCCCAGCGCGCCCGCCGGGCGGCGCGGGCCGCGGCCCCCTCCACCGGCACGCCCGCACCGGGCGGCTGCACCTTCGCCCACCGCTGCCCGCTCGTCCTGGACGTGTGCCGCCGGGAGCGGCCCCTTCTGGCGCCCGTGACCGGCCCGGACACGGACCCGGAGCCCGCGCGGCGCCTCGTGGCCTGCCACCGGTCCGCGGAACTTCAGCCGCGTACCGGCGTACGAACCGATCCGCTCGGCGACCGGCCCACGGTGATGGGCCCCACAGGTAAGGAAGCGCCATGTTCAGCAAGCGAATGACCAGCGTCCTGGCGGCACTCGCGGTGCTCTCCGCCGGCGCCACGGCGTGTTCGGGATCCGGCTCGAACTCGTCAGCCGACGGCCGGGGCGACACGCTGACGGTGGTGTCCCCGGGGCCGCCCGCGAGCCTGGACCCCGCCAAGGCGAACGTGGGTTCCGACAACTGGTTCGTCAACCTCACCTACGACACCGTGCTGCGCCAGCAGGAGGACGGCAAGCCGGGCCCAGGGCTGGCCACCCGGTTCGGCTATGTGGGCACCGGCAACACGGAGTTCGAGTTCACCCTGCGCAGCGGAGTGAAGTTCGCCGACGGCACCCCGCTGGAGGCCCGCGCGGTGGCGGCCTCCCTGAACTACAGCCGGAAGAACGGCCTCAACGTCTCCTGGACATCGGCGATCGCATCGGTCACGGCGACCGGCCCCCTCACCGTACGGATCCACTGCTCCGGCCCGAACCCGATGCTGCCCCAGCTGCTGACCCAACTCCTCATGATCGGCTCGGTGATCAGTCCCAGGGGCCTGGCCCAGCCCCAGCTCATGGGCACGCAGTCCTTCGGTGCCGGGCCCTACGTCCTGGACACCGCGAACACCGCGTCCGGCGACCACTACACGTACAAACCCAACCCGAACTACTGGGACAAGACGAAGATCCACTGGAAGAAGGTGGTCATCAAGGTCGTCTCCAATCCGAACTCCGCTCTCCAGGCCGTCCGGACCGGCCAGGCCCAGGCGATGGCCGTCACCGCCAACCAGGTCGACACGGCACGCTCCAGCGGGCTCGACGTGATCGGTTCGCCCAACGCGTTCCTCGGCGTGAACCTCGCCGACCGCGACGGCACCCTGGCCAGACCGCTCGCGGACGTACGGGTACGCCAGGCGCTCAACTACGCCGTCGACCGTGACGCGATCACCAAGGCCGTCGTCCAGCGGCACGGCCACTCCACCGACCAGATCTCCCTTCCCGGCCTCGACGGATTCGCCGCCGACTACGACAGCCACTACACCTACGATCCGGCCAAGGCCGAGCAACTGCTCACCGAAGCCGGATACCCGCACGGCTTCTCGATGAAGGTCGAGACACAGGGGTTCTTCGGCGTCGACCTCGTGACGCAGGCCGTGGTCGAACAGTGGAAGAAGATCGGTGTCACCGCGGCCGTGACCACCGACACCAGCGTGGGCCAGTGGCTGACCAACGCCACCTCCCGGAAGTTCCCGGCCCTCGGCTTCGGTTACGGCGGCGCGACCAGTTACGCGCTGTCCCTGGACTGGATGCTGCCGCACCCCACTGCCTTCAATCCCTTCGCCACCTCGGACCCCAAACTCACCGGCCTGCTGGCCGCGGCCGCCGCCGCGGCCCCCGACAAGCAGGCGGCCCTCTACCAGGACGCCATGCGGTACGCCGTCGACCAGGCGTGGTTCGTGTCCGTGATGCGCATGGACGGTCTGTACGCCTTCGACGGCAAGAAGCTGACCGGTTTCGCGGTCAAACCCGGCTACCTTCCCGATCTCGCGTGGTCGGTAGCGCCCAGGTGACCCTCGCGTGCGTGCTGTTCACCACGGCGTAGCGGAACTCAACTCCGGTGCACGTGCCAAACCCTCCCGGCCTCACGCGGCGGCCGGGAGGCCCCCTTCTCGTGCCCCTAGAAGAAGCCGAGCTTCTTCGGCGAGTACGAGACGAGGATGTTCTTCGTCTGCTGATAGTGCTCCAGCATCATCCGGTGGTTCTCCCGCCCGATGCCCGACTGCTTGTAGCCGCCGAACGCGGCGTGCGCCGGGTAGGCGTGGTAGCAGTTGGTCCAGACGCGGCCCGCCTGGATGGCGCGGCCGGCGCGGTAGGCGGTGTTCATGTCGCGGGTCCATACGCCCGCGCCCAGGCCGTACAGCGTGTCGTTCGCCGTGTCGATCGCGTCGTCGAAGTCGGTGAACGAGGTCACGGCCACCACCGGGCCGAAGATCTCCTCCTGGAAGATCCGCATGCGGTTGTCGCCCTCGAAGATGGTGGGCTGGACGTAGTAGCCGCCCTCCAACTCGCCGCCGTGGTGGACGCGTTGGCCTCCGGTGAGGATCTTCGCGCCCTCCTGCTGGCCGATGTCCAGGTAGGACAGGATCTTCTGAAGCTGGTCGTTCGAGGCCTGGGCGCCGATCATGGTGTCGGTGTCCAGGGGGTGGCCCGGCACGATCTGTTCCGTACGGGCGATCGCCGCCTCCAGGAACTCGCTGTAGTGACCGCGCTGGATCAGGGCGCGGGACGGGCAGGTGCAGACCTCACCCTGGTTGAGGGCGAACATCGTGAACCCTTCGAGGGCCTTGTCGCGGAAGTCGTCGTCCCGCGCCCACACGTCGTCGAAGAAGATGTTCGGCGACTTGCCGCCCAGCTCCAGGGTGACGGGCTTGATGTTCTCCGAGGCGTACTGCATGATCAGCCGCCCCGTCGTGGTCTCGCCGGTGAACGCGATCTTGGCGACGCGCGGGCTCGACGCCAGGGGCTTGCCCGCCTCCACGCCGAAGCCGTTGACGATGTTCACGACGCCCGGCGGGATGAGGTCCCCCACCAGGCTCAGCCAGAAGTGGATGGAGGCCGGGGTCTGTTCGGCCGGTTTGAGGACCACCGCGTTGCCCGCCGCCAGGGCGGGTGCCAGTTTCCAGACCGCCATCAGGATCGGGAAGTTCCACGGGATGATCTGGCCGACCACACCCAGCGGCTCGTGGAAGTGGTAGGCGACGGTGTCGTCGTCGAGCTGGCTGAGCCCACCCTCCTGGGCGCGCAGCGCTCCCGCGAAGTAGCGGAAGTGGTCGATGGCGAGCGGGATGTCGGCGGCCAGCGTCTCGCGGACCGGTTTGCCGTTCTCCCAGCTCTCGGCGATCGCCAGCTCCTCCAGATGCGCCTCCATCCGGTCCGCGATCTTGAGCAGGATGTTGGCGCGGGCCTCCGGCGAGGTGCGTCCCCAGGCGGGCGCCGCCGCGTGGGCCGCGTCCAGGGCGAGCTCGACGTCCTCGGCGGTGCCCCGCGCGATCTCGGTGAAGGGGCGGCCGTTGACGGGGCTCGGGTTCTCGAAGTACTGGCCGCGCCGGGGCGGCACATAGGCGCCGCCGATCCAGTGGTCGTAGCGGGACTGGAACGTGACGAGCGCACCCTCGGCGCCGGGCGCTGCGTAACGGGTCATCTGCTGGGCCTCCCTCTGCCGCGCCGTCCGGCCGTGGACGGCACACGGAGCGCAGGCTAGGCGTGGCGGCGTTGCATGCTCGTTGCGAGCGCCTGCTGCGACGTCAGTTCCGCCAACCGGGCGCGCGCCGCCGCCTGTTGGGGCGGAGCGAGCGCGTCCGTCAGAGCCTGCCACACCGGCAGGTCCTCCTCGCCCCAGGGGCTGTACGCCCAGTCGGCGAGGAGGCCGGGATCGGCGCGAGCGATGAGCGCGGCCCGCAGTTGGTCGGCGAGGCGACGGCGCAGACGCGCCACCGCAGGAGCCTGCGAGCCCGGCAGGAGCGGCCCGCCGTATACCGTCATCGCCGCGGCCACCGCACCCGAGCCGAGCCGCCGGGCCACCGTGTCGAAGTCCGCGTCCACGCGCGCGGTCAGCCGGTAGGGGCGGGAGGCGAGCAGCGCGGGGCCCAACACCGCGCGCAGGCGCGACAGTTCGGCGCGCAGCGTCACGGGTCTTACGTCCTCGTCCTCGTACAGGGCCACCAGGAGTTCGTCACCGTCGAGGCCTTCCGGGTGGTGGGCCAGCAGGACCAGAATCTCGCTGTGGCGCGGGCTCAGGCGCAGCTTGCGGCCGTCCGCCACCAGCAGGGCCTCGTCCCTGCCGAGGGCGGTGAGACGGACGCCTTCGTGATCGGACGGCGGTGCGAGCAGGGCGAGTTCGGCCTCGGCGGCCCGTGCCACGGCCTGGACGAAGCCGAGACTGTGCGGGTGGGCGAGGCCGTCGCCTCCGGTCACGTCGACGGCCCCGAGCAGCCGTCCGGTCCTGGGGTCGTGTACGGGAGCCGCCGCGCAGGTCCACCGCTGCACCGGGCGCCGGAAGTGTTCGGCCGTGAAGACCTGGACCGGGCGGTCCTCGGCGAGGGCCGTGCCGGGCGCGTTGGTGCCGACGGCCGATTCGGCCCACCGGGCGCCGGGCACGAAGTTCATCCGTCCGGCCGCGTTCCGGGTCCGCCGGTCCCCCTCCACCCACAGGAGCCGGCCCAGCGCGTCGCACACGGCGACCAGATGTTCGCCGTCGCCCGCGTACGCCCCGGTCAGTTCACGGATCAGCGGCATGACGCGGGCGAGCGGATGGGCGTCGCGGCAGGCGGCGAGCTCCTCCTCGCCGAGCTCCACGCACGCCGCGCCGTCCGGACTGACCCGGGCCCGTGCCGAGCGCTGCCAGGACGCGGCCACCAGCGGGCGCACGGGGTGGACCACCCGGCCCGCCACCATGAACTGTTCGTGTGCGCGCAGGAGTTGACCGCACCGCTCGGCCGGGTCGGCCCCCGCGTCCAGAGCCACCCAGGACTCGTCCCGCCTGTCCGTCACCGCGGCCTCCCCGCACACCGTATGGGCCGCCACCATCGTCGTCGGTGCGAGGCGGTGCGGCAAGGAGGGCGTGACCCCGGTAGCCGCTCGGCCTGGTGAACCGGCGGCCGACGGGTGAATCGGCCCCCGCTCAGGCGAAGTTGACCAGCCGGATGTACCGCACCCAGTCCCAGTTGGGCCCCGGGTCGGTGTGGTCGGTGCCGGGGACCTGGTAGTGGCCGAGGATGTGCTCACGGTCCTTCGGGATGCCGTACCGGTCGCAGATGGAGGCGGTGAGCGCCGCCGACCGCTCGTACAGCGCGTTGGTGAAGTAGGCCGGCTGATCCACCCAGCCCTCGTGCTCGATGCCGATGCTGCGGGTGTTGTAGTCCCAGTTCCCCGCGTGCCAGGCGATGTCGTGCTCCCGGACCATCTGGGCGATGTAGCCGTCGGCGGACCGCGTCACATAGTGCGCGGACACCTGCTTGGCCGGGTTCTGGAAGATGCCGATGGTGTTCGACCACGTCTCCTGGGTGACATGGATGACGACCCGGTCGATCCGGTACGCCGACGGCCTGGTGGACGCCGTGAAGTTGGACGGGGAGGCCGCCAGCCAGTGGGCGCCCGGATAGTCGGTGGAGCCGTCCGCGGCCGCCTCGGTCGCGGGGAACAGCGCGCCGGCGACCACCGAGGCGGCCGCTCCCTGGAGAAGTCTTCTTCGGTTCATGACGCACCCCTGAACTAGGCGTGGAACGACGGGAGTTGTGCGGACCGCCCGCGCAGATGGCGGTGCAGGCCGCGGTGCGGCTCGCCCTGCCGGGGGAGCCACTCCTTGCGGATCTTGGCGACACAGGTGTAGTTGGTGTCGCACACATTGGCAAGCGGGGCCTCACCCGCCTGGCTCACCAGTTGGTAGGCGTCGAGCGCGGACAGGCCGTAGTCCCGCTCCAGCCAGCGCACCAGGTCCAACTGCGAGATGCGGAAGGCGTCTTCGAGAGGGCGCGCCGAGCCGGTGGACATGAGGTGGGTGTCGGACTCGATGCGCGGCCACGGCGTTTCGACACCCTTGAGGAGCTCCACCACGACCACCGAGTTCATGGCGCACTCGACGGCGACCCCGCACGTCTCGCCCTCCCCCTGACGGGCGTGCCCGTCGCCGAGGCTGAACAGCGCGCCCTCCACGTTCACCCCCAGATAGCAGGTGACCCCGGCCCGCATCTCGGGAGTGTCCATGTTCCCGCCGTGCGCGTCGGGAACCAGCGCGGAGCGCACCTCGAGGTTGGCGGGAGCCACCCCGACCGTGCCGTGCATGGGGTCCATCGGCAGCTCGATCTCGATGTCGCTGTCACGGGCCCGGAACAGACAGGTGCCGCGCGCCCGGTCGAGCTCCCACATCCACACCACCTCGGGCAGCGGCGGCTGGAGCGTCGCCGTCGTGTGCGTGGAGGTCAACGCCCCGAACAGGGGCACGGTCGTGGACGCGGCCCAGTCCCGCGCCGGGCGGATCGACACGAAGTGCACGGCGAGCGTGTCGCCCGGCTCGGCACCCTCGACGTAGAAGGGCCCGGTCTGCGGGTTGAGGAACGGGAACGTGCAGACCTGGGACACCAGATCGCGCTCCGAACGCACCCGGCCGGCGAAGCAGTCCTCGGTGTACAGGTCGAGGACGGTCCCGGGCGTGATCCGCGCCAGGGGAGCCGCGCCCCCGAACGTCCACGCGTACTCGTTCTCCTTGGGCCGCACGGTCACGATCCGCGGTTCGGGGCTCATCGGGGTACCGCTCCTGTCTCCAGTGGGTCCTCATCGGGATCGACGAGGTGGACGCGGCCGGTCTGCGCCAGCCGTTCGGGATGGCGGCGCGTCAGGACCGCTAGGACGACGATCCCGGCCGCCATCCACACGCCCACGACGGGTCCGGCGTAGGAGACCGGAGGCGTGAGCTCGGCGACGAAGTCGAACGCGGGGATCCCCGCCGCGGTCAGGAGCGCGGGGACGAAGGCGGCGATGCCGAGCGCGGGGAACACGGCATGGCGCAGCGGGCTGAACAAATCGCGGCGGCGGCGCAGGAAGTATCCGGCGCACGCCACGTCGACCACGATGTACACCCCGATGATCACGGTGACGATGACCGTGGCGAGCAGGGCGAACGCCGTGACCGGGTCGTACCACAGGCCGAGCCCCAGCATCGCGGCGACGGCCACGACGAACTGCGCCGCGACGCCCGGCACGGGGGAGCGGTGGCGTGGATGGAGGCGGGCGAAGGAACGCGGGAAGACTCCGATCCGGCCGAGTGCGAAGGCCGTGCGCGTCGACACGTTGGAGCAGGCGTTGGCGTTCGCCACCGTCGAGTTGACCACGGCCAGGAAGAGGATCACCCAGAACAGCCCGAAGGAGGCCCGCGCCACGCCCTCCCAGGAGGCGTCGCCGGACGCCCCGAAGCCCGCGAACCGGTCGGGTCCGAAGTAGACGGCCATCGCGTACGTGGTCAGGACGTACACGATCCCGATGGCGAGGGCCGCCCCGAACACCGCCCGGCGCATGGTGCGCCTGGGATCCCTGGCCTCCTCGGCGAGCGGGGCCGCCGCCTCGAAACCCGCGAAGGCAAGGACCGTATAGACGGATCCGGCGAACACCCCGCCGAAGCCGCCGAAGCCGTGCGCGGTGTGCGAAGTGCCGAAGACGGAGAGGGTGTTGTCGGAGCCCGCCGCCACGATCAGCAGTACGGCGAAGGTCACGAACACCAGCACTTCGAAGACGCCGAGCACCGTGCCGAACCGCGCCGAGGCCCGCACCCCGAAGAAGCCCGCGACAGCGATGACCACCGCCCCCGCCAGCGACCAGGGCCACCACAGGTCCGCCGGACAGGACGACCATTGCTGGTGCAGGGTGCCGGCCGTGGTGAAGCCCAGTTGCAGCAGGAGCAGGGGCGGCACCAGGGCCTCCACGAACACATAGCCCCAGCCGACCAGGAACCCCACGGCCGGGTGCAGGCCCCGCGCGCTGTAGGTGGCGACCGAGCCCGCGGCGGGCAGGTGCTGGGCGAGCTCGGCCACGCAGGACGCGGTGAACAGGCACGCCACCAGCGCGACCAGGACCGACAGCGGCAGGCTGCCGCCCGCGAACGCGGCGCCCGCCGGGATGGACGCGGCGACGGCCGCCGCGGGAGCCATCGCGGTGACGCTCTGGAAGAGCACCTCGCGCAGACCGATGGCGTCGCGCGCCAGCCCGACATCCCCGTTCGTCCGTGATTTCCCCGGCACCGGCGCTCCCTCGGTCGGTCAACAGGCGTACGTCGTACGGCAGTTACCGTACGGTCCGGGGTGTGCGAGGTGGAAGGGGACGACCGGTGCGGGCGGGGTGGCGTGAGCCTTCCCCCATGGACGGAACTTCTGCGGAGGGGTCGCGAGGTGCCCCCTTTTTGCCGACTCTGGAGGGTATGGTCACGCCTCCGCAACCACCCACACCGCCCGGCCCGCCGCACGGGCGGGCATCGGGACCGCCGTCGGAAGGCGGCTTCGGGCCCGCCCACTGGCAGCCGGCCCCGCCGCCTCGGCCGCCCGGCGGGGGACGGCGCCGGGGCCCCCTGCTCGCCGCCTCGATCGCGGCGGCCGTCGCGGCGCTCGCCGCCATCGCCTTCGCGGTCACCAGGGCAGACGGCGGCGACCAGCCCGGCAGCCCGGCCCCCGGAGGCACCGCGAGCCCGTCACCCACCCCGTCCTTGAGCCTGCCGAGCGGTTTCCCTTCCTCGCTGCCCACCGCCCTGCCGTCCGAACTCCCCTCCCTTCCGGCCGAGTTGCCCTCGGAGCTGCCCAGCGGGTTCCCGACCGGCCTGCCGAGCGGATTCCCCACCGACTGGTCCAGTGGATTCCCCACCGCGCTGCTGCCCGGGGGGCTGGAATCGGCCGCCGCGCTTCACCAACTGCCATGATTAACGAGGAAGTTGCAGATAGATGAGCTTCGTCCGCGCTCCGCTGTCGACGATCCGTCCCGAGGGATCGAAGGCGCCCGGGCCGTCCGTCATGCCGAAGTCGTTGTCGTTGATCAACGCGAGGGTGCGGGGGCCCGCGAGCGCCACGCCCTCGATCTTGCCCGGCACGCCCGGCACCTTCCCGAGGTCGACGACGAGCCTCTTGCGCAGCACCGGGACCCCGCTCGCGGCGGGATCGGTGAGCTGCTCGTAGGACGGGCTTGTGGTGGGAGCGTCCCACCGGCTGCCGAGAAGTCCGGCGCCACGGGGCAGCCGCACCTCCTGGAGCCGGGCGGCCCGGTCGGTGCGCTCCTCCACCAGCAGCCGGTCGTCCCCGAGCGCCACGACGGAGGAGATCTTCAGCTCGGAGGGGTCGTCCTCGCCGGGGTCGACGACACCCACCGGGTCGAAGCGGTAGGCGTACTCGGCGGTGACCGCCCGGTGGCGAGGCGAGAAGCGGAGCAGCCGCACATTGCGCGACCCCTCACCAGCCGCGGTGTCCGGCACCGACAGTGGACTCTGCACCGCCAACACCAGGTCGCCACCCGGAAGTTGCGCGAGTCCCTCGAAGCCCCGGTTGATCTTGCGCTGGGCGAGGATCGCCGGGAGCGCCTCGATCACCGGATAGTCGGCACCGGAAAGCCCGAGCCCCTTGGGCACGTACCGCGCGAGCACCTCGCCGCGCGCGGAGACGTGCACGAGGGAGGGCCCGTACTCGTCCGCCAGCCAGAAACCGCCGTCCGCCGCCCGCACGATGCCCTCGGTGTCCAGACCGTTCGGGTTGTACGCGAGGGGCTTCGCCGCGTCGAAGGTGTACGGGGCCTCGTCGTGGCCCGCCAGATTGGGCAGGCCGGTAACAGGAGCGCCCGAACGGGTCGTGATCGGAATGGACTTGAGGACGGTGAGGGTGTCTCCGGTGACACGCACCTTCACGATCGCCGGGTCGAAGCCGGGCACCGGGAAGGTGCGGCGCTTGGTCTTGCCGACCTTGATCTGGCCGTTGGGGCCCCGGTCCGTGACGGTCCAGAACTCGCCCTGGCGCTCGGCCGGGAACAGGTCGCTGCCGATGCCGCCCAGGTGGATGCCGCGGTCGTCGTCGACGGTGCCGGGGAGGAGGCCGTTGCTGAAACCGCCCAGCGGGATGTTCCCGAGGACCGCGGTGTTGGTGACCCGCGCATCGCGGTGACGGTGTTCGAACCGCGGCGCGCCGACGGCGGAGCCGGTGAGCGCGACGACGGTCAGTACGGCCAGGGGCAGCGCGACGGCGGTGCGTCGGGCGGCGCGTGGGGACACGAATCCTCCAGGGCGGGCGGGGCGGGCGTGGGCCCAGCCTGGGAGGCGGGCGCGAACGCCCGCCGTCCCCACCGTGAACACCGGGCGACGCCACGGCGTCCGCTTCGCCCACGGGCGCTCGTCACGGGCGGCGGCGGCGAAGCCCGGCCCGGCCTCCGCCCCGGGTGCCGGGTGCCGGGTTCAGCTTCCTTCGTCGCCCTCGGGCAGCGCCAGCACCGCCTCCAGGGCCGCCGCCGGGTCCCGGTCCGCCGGGCCCGCCGGTATCCAACGGGCCCTCTCCTTGCGGTAGGGCCACCACCGGCCGTCGTGACCCAGCCGCAGTTGAGCACCCCGCCCGGGCGCGGTCCACCGGTTGCCGCCGGGGGAGTGGAGCGCCGGGCGCTCGCCGTCGGCCCAGGCCCGGTCGAGCGCGGCGACGGCGCGGGCCAGGTCCTCGGATCCGGGCGTCCACTCCTCCTCCAGGACACGGAGCGACGCCACCCCGCCGAGCCGCCAGGCGCGTACGGCGACGGAGAGATCGGCGGGGCGGCGGCCCGAGGCGGCGGCGAGCCGCGCCGTGATCCCGTCGTCCCGACACCCGGCGGCGAGCCGTACCGTGTCCTGATCGACCGTCAACTGCTCGTGGACAGGCTGGAGTTCATGGCCGAATGCCAGCGCATCGGTCAGCATGCGGTGGGCGCGCGCCGCCGTGTCCGCCGCGAGGAACTCCAGCGCAGCCGGGTCGATCCCGGGCTCCGGCGCGGTCTCGGTGTCGAGGCGCGCGGGGGCGCCGGGCTCCGGGGGGACGGGTGGCGGCGCGGGGAGCGGAGGCAGGATGTCCCTGGCCGCGAACGCCTCCGCCGCCAAGACGCCTCGCACCGCGACGACGTCCTCGGCCGGCGGGACGCTGCGCTCCTGCAAGGCGTCGAGCAGGGGCCGTTCCGCGCGGCCCCGCATCAGGAGCAGCAGGAAGGGATCCTGGTCCAGGAGCCGCGCCACCTGGTAGCAGAGCGCCGCGGTGTGCGGACAGTGGTCCCAGGCCTCGCAGGTGCACTCGGGCTCCAAGTCGCCGATGACCGGCAGGAGTTCGATGCCGTGGTCGGCCGCGTCCTCCACCAGGTGCGGCGGCATCTCGCGGTCGAGCAGCGCCGCGATGTGCCCGGCGCGCTCCGCCGCCATCGTGAGGAAGCGGTCCCACGCGTCGTCGTCCAGCTCCTGGAGCAGCACGTCGCCGCGGTGCTGCGACCCGTCCCGGTCCCGTACGACCGCGGTGATCCGTCCCGGTCGCACCGTGACCGCGCCGACCGCGCCCTGGCGGGCCAGCCGGCGCCCCTGCTTGAGCTGCTGCCCGTCCAGGGCGGTGTCCTCCAGCGCCTTCAGCCACGCCAGGCCCCACCAGCTCGTCGCGAAACCGCGGCCCTGCGCGGGCGGCAGGGCTTCGAAGGTGCGCTCGTCGTCGTAGGTGTCGCTCATCGTCCGCTCCCTCGCAGCGCCACCAGATCGGTCAGCTCGGCATCCGACAGCTCGGTCAGGGCCGACTCGCCCGAGCCGAGAATCGAGTCGGCCAACTCCCTTTTGCGGACCAGCATGTCGGCGATCCTGTCCTCGATGGTGCCCTCCGCGATCAGGCGGTGCACCTGGACCGGCTGGGTCTGCCCGATGCGGTAGGCGCGGTCGGTGGCCTGCGCCTCGACGGCCGGGTTCCACCAGCGGTCGTAGTGGATGACATGGCCGGCCCGGGTGAGGTTCAGGCCGGTGCCCGCGGCCTTCAACGACAGCAGGAACACCGGGACTTGGCCGTCCTGGAAGTGCCGCACCATCTCTTCGCGGCGCTCCACCGGCGTCCCGCCGTGCAGGAACCGTGTCACCACACCGCGCTCCGCCAGATGCTGTTCGATGAGCCGGGCCATCCGTACGTACTGCGTGAAGACGAGCACCGAACCGTCCTCGGCGAGGATGGTGTCCAGGAGTTCGTCGAGCAACTCCAGCTTGCCCGAGCGGCCGGCGATCGTGGGGCTGTCCTCCTTGAGGTACTGCGCGGGGTGGTTGCAGATCTGCTTGAGCGCGGTCAGCAGCTTGACGACGAGTCCGCGCCGCTCGAAGCCGTCCGCGCCCGAGATCTCGGCGAGCGTCTCGCGCACGACCGCTTCGTACAGGCCGGTCTGCTCCGTGGTGAGGGAGACCGTCCGGTCGGTCTCGGTCTTCGGCGGCAGCTCGGGGGCGATGCCCGGATCGGACTTGCGGCGGCGCAGCAGGAACGGCCGCACCAGCCGCGAGAGCCGCTCGGCGGCGGCCGGGTCCTGGCCGCTCTCGGCGGCGGACGCGTACCGGGTGCGGAACGTGCCGAGCCGGCCCAGCAGTCCGGGCGTGGTCCAGTCGAGGATCGCCCACAGCTCGGAGAGGTTGTTCTCCACGGGCGTGCCGCTGAGCGCCACCCGGGCCCGGGCCCCGATGGTGCGCAACTGCCTGGCCGTCGCGGAGTAGGGGTTCTTGACGTGCTGCGCCTCGTCGGTGACCACCATGCCCCAGGGGACGCCGGCCAGCTTGGCGGCGTCCAGACGCATCGTGCCGTACGTGGTGAGGACGAACTCGCCGTCGGCCAGGGCGTCGAGCGAGCGGGCGGCGGCGTGGAAGCGGCGCACGGGGGTGCCGGGCGCGAACTTCTCGATCTCGCGCTGCCAGTTGCCCATGAGGGAGGTCGGGCAGATGACGAGGGTGGGGCCGGCGGTCGCGGGGTCGCTCCGGCGGTGCAGATGCAGCGCGATCAGCGTGATCGTCTTGCCGAGGCCCATGTCGTCGGCGAGGCAACCGCCCAGGCCCAGCGAGGTCATGTCCGCCAGCCAGTTGAGGCCGCGCAGCTGATAGTCCCTCAACTGAGCGTTGAGAGAAGCGGGTTGAGCGATGGGCTGCTCGCGGTCGCCCTCGGGGTCGGCGAGCCGGTCGCGCAGCCGGGCCAGCCAGCCGGTGGCCTCCACGTCCACCCGCCGGCCGTCGATCTCCGTCGAGCCGGTGAGGACGGCGGCCAGCGCGTCGACGGGCGTCACCTTGCGGTCCTGGGAGGCGCGGGCCCGGCGCACCTCCTCCGGGTCCACCAGCACCCACTGGTCGCGCAGCCGCACCACCGGACGGTTCGCCTCGGCCAGTGCGTCGAGTTCCCGCCGGTCCAGTTCGGTGTCGCCCAGCGCGAACCGCCAGTCGAAGGAGAGCAGCGCGTCCGCGGACAGGGTCGAGGGCGCGCCGGACTCGATCCGCTCGGCCCCACGCTCCTGCGGGCCGATCACGGCACGTGTCGTCAGCTTGCCGGTGAGCTCTTTGGGCCAGTGCACCCGGACACCGATCGCGGCGAGTGTGCGCGAGGCGGAGCCGAGCAGCTCGGCGGCCTCCTCGTCGGCGAGCTCGACCGCGTCCGGCACGGCGGAGGACAACAGCGGGGCCAGCGGCGTCCAGGCGCGGGCCGCCCGGCGCAGGGCGAGCAGCGCGTCCATCCGGGCCCGCGGTCCGAACGCGGTCGCCGACGCGGACCCGGCCCACACCTCGGCCGCGTCCGCGACCCGGGTGGGATCGCTGACGCTGTGAAGCTGGAGCACGGCCCGGAACACCGGCCCCGAGCCCTCCGGATCGGCCGAGGCGAGCCCCGGCAGCTCGACCCGCAAGGAGATCCGGACTCCCGCGTCGTGCCCGGCGGCCACCTCGGCGGCCCAGGTGCGCTGCTCGGGCAGCCGTTGGGGTGCTTCGGCGGCGAAGGCGGGGGAGCCGGTGGCGCGCGCGGCGGCCGGGGTACGGGGGAGGCCGTCGGCGACCGCGTCGAGGAAGGACCGCAGCAGCCGCTCCGGTTCGGCGAGGAGCACCGGCTCCGCCCCTGCGTCGAGCGGGACGCAGTGCGCCTCGGGCGGCATCGCGGCGGCCAGTTCGCGTACCTTGTCGAGCTCGTCGGCGCCGAGCGGCCCGACTCGCCACGCGTCGTGGTCGCTCGCGGTGAGACCGGGCAACAGGAGCCCGCGTGCGGCGAGTTGGAGGGCGAGCAGCGCGGCCGCTCCCCAGAACGCGGCCGGGCGCGAGGCTCCGGCGAGGGCGCGGGTCCGGGTGAGGACGGGCAGCGCGTCCCCTACCGGCAGGCACAGGGCGCGTACGGCCCGGGGTGTGGCGTCCGGCCCGACCACCGTCAGGTCCTCGACGACGCCGAGCGCGGTGGGCAGGTCTTCGCCGTCGGGATGCCAGAAGGCGATTCGGCCCCTGCGGGAGGGGTCGGCGGGCAGGAAGGTCACGGAACAGTGGGCGAGTTCGGCGAGCTGGGGCGGCGTGGGAGCGGGGAGCCTCTGCACAGCGAGAACGCATTCCTCAAATTTGACTACGCGGTCCGGAGCGGCCGAGGGTACAGCACGAGACGGCGGCGCGGAGGCTCGGCGCCATGACCCGCGTCACACGCCGCGGGGTGGGTGTTGCCAGCACCACCTTCGGGCGCGGGGCAACCCCCCGGCCGGGGCCGGGGGGTGACTCCATGGTCGTCAAGGGCGCCGATCCGTACGTTCGGTGAGGTCAGCGCAGGGAACTGCGGGGGACGACCCAACACCGGAGACGTCATGCCACAGGCGACCATGCCGCAGCCCGCCCCGCCGCTCGGCGCCCCCGCCGAACCGAGGGCGGGCAGTGAGTTCGCCCCCCTGCTCAGAACGGTGAAGGGGCAGGGTCTGCTCGACCGGCGGGTCGGCTGGTACGCGGCGCGCATCGTCATCAACCTCCTCGCGCTAGCGGCGACGGTCGCCGCGATGGTGTTCACCGGCGACAGCTGGTGGACCCTGGCCCTCGCCCTGCCGCTCTCCGTGTTCTGGGCCCGCAGCGCGTTCGTCGGTCACGACGCCGGGCACGGCCAGATCACCCGGGGCAAGCGCGCGGGCCGGCTCATCGGCCTGCTCCACAGCGACCTCCTCCTCGGTATGAGCTACGCCTGGTGGAACGACAAGCACAACCGCCACCACGCCAACCCCAACCACATCGACAAGGACCCCGATGTCGGCGTCGGCGCCCTCGTATGGACCCAGCGCCAGGCCGAGCAGCGCGAAGGCTTCGCCCGCCGGCTCACCCGCAACCAGGCGCGGCTCTTCTTCCCGATGCTGCTCCTGGAGGGCATCGCCCTGAAGGTGTACGGATTCCAGGACCTCAAGCGGCAGTCGCGCCGGGAGCGGGCCGCGGAGGCACCCCTCCTGATCGCCCACACCGCCGGCTACGCGACGCTGCTCCTGACCGTCATGTCGCCCGGCAAGGCGCTGGCCTTCGCCCTGGTGCACCACGCCCTGTTCGGCCTGCACCTCGGCATGACGTTCGCCCCCAACCACAAGGGCATGGAGATGCCCGACCCGGACGACCCGGAGGCCTCGGCGTGGGGGCATCTGCGGCGCCAGGTCCTGACCTCGCGCAACGTGCGCGGCGGCCCGCTCACCGACTGGTTCCTGGGTGGCCTCAACTACCAGATAGAGCACCACCTCTTCCCGAACATGCCGCGCCCGCACCTCAGGCTCGCCCAGTCGGCGGTCCGCGCCCACTGCGCCTCGCTCGGCATCCCCTACGCGGAGACCTCGCTGACCGACTCCTACCGCCAGGCACTGGAGCACATGCACGAGGTCGGCGCACCGCTGCGGAAGTGACGCATAGTGGTAGGAGCTGGAACCAGCGGGCACCGTCGGGCGTTCACTGGACAGGAAGAGCGGCCGCGGGCCGCGCAGAGGAAGGCGACGGACATGTCGAAGCGCGCGATGATCGCCGCCGGAGGAGTCGTGGCGGGGCTCATTCTGATCCCCCTGATCGGCTTCTGGCTCGCCCTGCTGGTCCTGATAGGCGTTCCCCTGGTGGCCTATCTGGCGCTCGACCCGAGCCAGCGGCGCAGGCTGCGGCACGTGTCCCGCAAGGAACTCGGCCGCTAGGCGCCCCCGGGGGCGCCCCGGCCTCCCGCGATAGGCTCGGACCGATCATTGGTTCGACCAAGGGGGAGTTGAGTTCCGTGGTGAGCGGCATCGAGGGAACCGTCAGAGCGGTCAGCAGCAACGGGGAGTACTCGTTCACCAAGCCCAACCGGGACAGCATCACGCTGGTGTCCGGTCTGGGCGTGGCGGGTGACGTGCACGCGGGTGTGACGGTCAAGCACCGCTCCCGGGTCGCCCAGGACCCGACGCAGCCGAACCTGCGGCAGGTCCATCTGATCCACCAGGAACTGTTCGACGAGGTCGCCGGGCAGGGCTTCGAGGTCACCGCCGGTGAACTCGGCGAGAACGTGACGACGGAGGGCATCGACCTCCTCGGCCTGCCCACCGGGACGCTGCTGCGCATCGGTGCGGAGGCGGTCGTCGAGGTCACCGGTCTGCGCAACCCCTGCCTCCAGATCGACGCCTTCCAGGAGGGCCTCCTGAAGCAGGTCGTCGGCCGCGACGCCGACGGCGCCATCGTGCGCAAGGCCGGAATCATGAGCGTGGTCCGCGCGGGCGGAGTGATCCGCCCCGGCGACACCATCACCGCGGAACTCCCCGAGGGCCCGCACCGGCCGCTGGAGCGGGTTTGAGGAAGGGCCCAACTGGGCTGCGGGGCGCTTGAGTTGCGGGCGGCGCGCGCCAGGCGCTGCGCTGCCGGCTGCCAGCCGCCGGGGAGGCGCTCACGGGCGTGACCTTCGCGACGGCGGGAGCGCCATGCCCGGGGGCGCGCCCGCAGGTGTGGCTGGGCGTCGCGGCCCGCCGGAGGCTGCTTCAAGGACGCCAGGCTGTGCCACGGCCAGGGCTCTACTTGACGGCAGCCGGGGGTTAGGCGCGGCGCCCAGCCACACCGGCCCGCGTCACTCGTAGTACTCCCTCATCACTCGTAGTACTCCCGCATCAGCTCCACCGACCATTCCGGCTGGGCCGTCTCGCCGCGCGGGCCGAATTCGGCCAGGTACGGCTTGATGTCGAGCACCGGCGTGCCGTCCACCGCGTCGAGACCGGCCACACGCACGTCGAGCCCCTCGACCGAGAGGACCCGGCAGCGCGAGACTCCCAAGCGGTTGGGGCGGTTCTTGCCCCGCTGGGCGAAGATCCCCACCAGCGGCCAGTCCGGGTTGCCGCGCGGGCGTCGGGCTCCGGACTCGATTTTCTCGGGAGCCACACGGTCGAAGTGGAAGACCACTTCGAGGTGGGAGAAGTCCGCGAGCCCGAACAGCGCCTCGGGCCCGAACTGCTCGGCGTCCAGGCGGATCACGGCCGTCTCCCGGTCCCAGTGGTCGTCGACGACCTCGGTCCGCCCGCCGATCACCCGCCCCACGGGCCGGCACACCAGGTCCGACACCCGTAGGGCCGTGCTCCCTTCACTCGTCCCCATGCCGCCAACACCCATGTCCGCCATGCCAGTTCCTTCCCCCGCCGTGCCTCACAGGGCGCTTGGCCGAAGCCCCGGGGATCGATCGTAGAGCGGTGTCCCCAAGCGGCCGGGGCCGGGGGCGGACGTATGGCGAGTGCCGGGGGCGACGGAGCCGGAGGGCCTTACGACGGCCGCACCGCCATCGCCTCGAGGGAACGAAGGAGGGCGGGCAGTTCCTCGTCCCGCGCCACCGGGTGGACATCGCCCGGGCACTCGTCGAGGAGGACGAACGCCACGTCGTCGGTCCTGGCCACCACGGACCAGCCGGGCCCGTCGGCGCGCAGGGTGCGGGCCCCGCCGGGGGCGAAGGCGGAGCGTACGCGCCCGAGCGGGGGAGCGGAATCGAGATAGCCGCGCAACTCGGCGAGGGCCCGCTGGACGCCCGTCTTCTCACCGGGGGCGTGCGGGTGCGGGTGCGGGTGCGGGTGCTGGCGCTCGTGCTCGGCGTCGTCGGCGTCCGGCGCGCCGTGCTCCAGGGCATCGCTTTCCACGGCGTCGTGCCGATCGGGGGAAGCAGCGCCACCGGCACTGCTGCCGGACTCACCGGACTCACCGGTCTCCTCACCCTTTTCCGGGCCGGGCTCCTCGGTGTCGTGGCCTGTCTCTTCCGGCACTTCTCCCGAGCCCGCTCCGGACGAGTTCGACGGGGCCACGGTCACCTCGCGCGGCTCCGCGTGCTCGGAGGCCGCGCCGCTCTCGTCCCGCGCCGCACCGGCCGCGGGCGGCCCGAAGGTGTCGGGGTCCAACTGCTCACGCCACATCGTCCACTGCAACGCGACCGCGTCCGCGCCGAGTCGGCGCTGGGCCGGTCCCCATTCGCTGGTGTCCGGGGGTGTGAGCGTGCGGGGCCCGTCGGGGTGCGGCTCGGGGTCGTGCGGGGCCGGGACGTTGGGGGCCGCGACGACCAGTTCCAGTGGCCAGCCGGGCAGGGCCGCCACCACCGTGCGGTCGTCCGGCGACAGGTCGTACTCCATCCCGCAGTCCCAGGACGCGATCGCGACGGCTACCAGCGAGACGTCGTCGACGACCACCGTCCAACGGGCCCCCGCGCCGTCCTGCCCGAGGACGAGGCCGTAACCCTGGGCGTACGGCCCGAGGCCGAGCGCCGCGCACGCCTCGGGGTAGTCGTCGCCGAGCACGCTCGGGAACTGCGCGGGCGTCAGCAGCGCCGCCGTCAGCACATAGAGCGCCTCGTCTGCGGCGGTTGCGGCCGCTTCGACCTCGTCCGTCCCGGTCACGGAACCCTCCCCTTCGGTTCGCTCGTCGGCGCACCTTAACTCCGAGGTGCGCGCGGCGAAAGCCCGGGGCAAGCAGGTGCAGCGGGAGAGGTCCGGAGCAGGTACCGACCGACCCCGGTCCCCGCCGCTCGCTCCGTCGGGTTGGTGGTGGCATGGCGGTGCCCGGAGGCGCGCAAGGTCGCGGTGAACGAGATGGGCTGGGTGCCGGCCGCCTCCGAGCTGTTCCGCTCGTGGGCATCAAGGCCCATTCGGGGTTGATCGGCGGCCCGTATCTCTCGGGTGACTCGGCGGCCGGCGGCGTCCTCGCGGTGAACATCAGGGGCGCGAACATCAGTTATGGGACGGTGCGCGCGCCTTCGCGGAAGCATCTATCAGCAACCCGGGCACGGTTGACGCCGGGGCGCCGTCCCGCGACGTCCTCGTCAGGCCGTCGGTAGTCCCATCAGCTCCTGGGCGACCGCGGTCGGCGACTCGTCGCGGTCGCGGGCCAGGGCGATCACCGCTCGGCAGGCCAGTTCGCGGACCCCGAACGACAGGGCCTCCGGCGACACCCATCCCGCCGCCTCGTCGAGCGCGTCCTGGTCGTCCTCCGCGCACGCCGCCACATACGCGGCCGCCGCCTCGAAGATGTTGTGGTGGCGCTCGTCGGCCGGTCGCGGCCGGGCCGGCTTGTGGAATCTCCCGAACATCAGGACCACCTTTCCGCGACGGCCCGGCCCTACCGCGCCGATGCCGCTCTCTCAAACGGTCCTGACCAACGTAGAGTTGGAGCTCGTTCGGTAGATAGAGGGCAGCCGCGACCCGCCGCGGCTCGGCCTACTCCAGTGAACGCAGCGTCGAACGAAGCCACTTGAGTTCCGCCGCACTGGTGGCACGGGCGATCGTGAGGATGCCGCGCCGGAACGGGTCGTCCAACTCCTCGGCGCTGATGGGCCGTTCACCGTCGTAGAAGAAGCTCGCGGGTTCTTCGAGGAAGGTCAGCCTGCGCCGCAGTACTGCGGCCTGTTCGTCCCGGTCCGGCAGATGGCGCAGAAACGCGAGCAGGGTGAACCAGCGGTTCTCGTCGGTGATGTCCAGGCGGTCCGGTCCGGCGAGCCGTCGCAGGAGGTCCCGGCGGCCCCCCGGGGTCAAGGTCAGCATGTGCCGGGGGGCGGCCGCCGCGCCCGGCTGGGTCTCGCGTGCCAGCAGCCCCGCCTTCTCCAGCCGCTTGATCGCCGGATAGAGCGTGCTCTCGCCGACCGGGCGGACATGGCCGGTGAGCGCGGTGATCCGCTTGCGCAGCTCGTAGCCGTGCAGTGGTGCTTCGTAGAGGAATCCCAGGATGGCGAGTTCGAGCATGCCCGCATTCTGCCGTACCCGTGCGAAACGCGAGGTACATCGGTGGCGTAGTACCACGTCAACGATGTATGTTCGGCGACGCGAAGGTCGCGAAGGACGCGAAGGACGCGGTGAGTGGGCGGCGGCGCCGAGGGCGAGGGCCGGTCACCAGTGACGACAGCGATCAGTGACGGGGGAGATTCCATGCGGCAGGCGGAGTTTGATGGGCGCGGCAGCCGGATCCGGTGGACGCAGAGCGAGGGGGCGGGTCCCGCGCTCGTGTATGTGCACGGCCTGGGGTCCATGTCGGCCGTCTATCACGCGCACGTCGCGGGACATCCCGCCCTCGCGGGCCGCCGCCAGCTCTTCGTCGATCTGCCCGGCCACGGCATCAGCGACCGGCCCGCCGACTTCGGTTACACCCTGGAGGATCACGCGGGCGCCCTCGCGGCGGCCCTCGACGCGGCGGGCGTCACCGGGGCGAAGCTGGTGGCGCACAGCATGGGCGGCGCGGTAGCCATCGTGCTCGCCGCCCGCCGCCCCGACCTGGTCGCCCGGCTCCTGCTGACCGAGGCCAACCTCGATCCGCAGCCGGTGCCCACGGCGGGCAGCAGCGGGATCGCCACGTACACGGAGGAGGAGTTCGTGCGGGGAGGCGGCTTCCCCGCGGTGCTCGCGCGCGTCGGTCCGCTGTGGGCGGCGACCATGCGCCTCGCCGACCCCCTCGGTCTGCACCGCACGGCCGTCGGTCTCGTACGCGGTACGCGGCCGACGATGCGGGAACTCCTCATGAGAGCCCGGGAGATCGACCGGACCTACCTGGTGGGCGGCCTGGAGGACGACCTGTCGGGACGCGCCGGCCTCATCGACTCCGGCGTCCGGATCGTGACGATTCCGGACGCCGGGCACAACGTCATGTTCGACAACCCGGACGCGTTCGTACGGGAAGTGGCCGCACTCGGCTCGGGCCCCGCCGCTCAGGGCTCGCGGACGGCCACCGCGAGATAGCGCGCGTCCTCGTCGGCGTACGACAGCAGGCGCCAGCCCGCCGATGCGAGCAGGGGCCGCAGCCGGGGTTCCGCACGCAGATCGTCGTCGGTGATCGTGCGGCCCTGGCGGGCCGCGAGCGCGGCACGGCCGATGGGGTGGAACAGGGCGAGGCGGCCGCCCGGGCGCGTGACGCGCGCCAACTCCCTCAGATTGTCTACCGGTTCGGGCAGGTGCGAGATCAGTCCGGCGCCGAACACCACATCGAGGGAGCCGGGGCGCAACGGCAGCCGGGCCACGTCCGCGCGCAGCAGGACGGCATGCCGGTCGCGTCCGGCCCGGACGGCCTCGGCGAGCATCTCTGAGGTGAGGTCCACGCCGACGACCACGCCCCGCGCGCCGACGGCGGCCCGCAGGGGGGCCAGGGCGCGGCCTGTCCCGCAGCCCGCGTCGAGGACGGCGTCGCCCGCCGAAAGGCCGAGCTCCGCGACGGCTGCGGCATACGCCGGGCCGTCGTCGGGGAACCGGCGGTCCCAGTCGGCGGCGCGCGCCCCGAAGAATTCCTGAACGTGTGTGTGGTCTGCGGCCATCCCGCCATGATCCCTCACCCGCCGGCTCCGCCGTGCTCACCGCACGACAGCCATGAACGCCCCTGCGGGAAGGGGGCACGGACACGGCTCATCGAGCACGTGGGGCGCGCGCCCGCCGCCCGCCTGCACGACCCGGCAGGCCCATGCCCCGGGCCGCCCCGCCGCGCGACTCCCCGGCGTTCGGCACCGCTTGCCCGTGACGCGCCGGTGGTGAAGGGTGGCAGAAGAACGGGGAAACGGGGAACTGCATGAGCGGGGAGGCCTGATATGGCACTGAAGAAGGAACTCGACTGGCTGCTCGACGACCTGACCCGTCGGGTCGAGCACGTGCGGCACGCGATCGTGCTGTCCAACGACGGTCTGGTGACCGCGGCCAGCGCCGATCTCGCGCGCGAGGACGCGGAACACCTGGCAGCGGTCTCCTCGGGGCTGCACAGTCTGGCGAAGGGTTCGGGTCTGCATTTCAAGGCCGGCAAAGTCCGTCAGACCATGGTCGAATTCGACGAGGGCGTCCTGTTCGTCACGGCGGCGGGCGAGGGAAGCTGTCTGGGCGTACTCAGTTCCGCGGAGGCCGACATCGGCCAGATCGCCTATGAGATGACCCTGTTGGTCAACCGGGTGGGGGAGCACCTTTCGGTGGCGGCGCGCCAGCCGGGGAACTTCGGCGCGGGAGGTTTTTGACCGTCCTGACCCCGGCGGTCGGCGTGCGCGACACCCGCGATCCGAGTTGTCCACAGGATGGGCAGGCTGGGTTATCCACAGGCCGCACACGATGTCGGCACAGCGGGTTACGGTCGTCACCGAGAGTATTCGTCTCTCGCGTACTCGTTCCTCACGGGGGAGGATCCGATGACCGTCACCACCACCGTCACCACCCAGAGCGCTGTTGTGCCGGCCGTCGCCGCGAGCGCGGCGGCGCCGGCCGGGCCGAGGCTCGCGCCCGGCGCCGCCGCACGCGAACTGGAGCTCAGGCGCGGCGAGTTCGACCTCGCCGTTCAGCTCGGCCACATCCGCACCGTGCCGGATCCCGGCGGCGGCCACCGTCGGGTCACCGCGCGCGAGGTGGCCCGATTGCGGGCCGCCGAGGACTTTCCCGAAGGCCTGCGCGAGCGGGTGCGGACCGTCGGCACCGCCGAGGGCGCCGATCTGCTCGGCATCGCACCGGGCCGCTTCACCAAGCTCGCCCGCACCGGCAGGCTCACGCCGGTGCGCTGCTACCTCAATCGCTACCGGGCCGTCGTCTGGCTCTACCTGGCCGATGAACTGGTCGAACTCGCCCTGCGCGAGCCCGAGTTGCTCAGCGGACGCCACCCGGACCCCGACGGCGGCCAGGACTGGCGGGCGCGGAACTGGCGCGGCCGCAGGATCGCCATACTGGCCCGCCAGACCGACGACCAATGGGAACAGGCCGCCGCCGTCGCCTCCGCGCTCGACGGCGCGCACCTCGCCGACCTCGTCCCCGATCCCTATGAACGGGCCTGCCTCAGGCGGCTGCGGCCGGAGACGTTCCGGGTCCACCCGGATTCCGCGACCGCCCAGGGTGTGGTCGACCGGCTGGTCCTGGCGGACGAACCGGACGAGATCGACTGGTATCGGCTAAGGCTCGTGGAGGCCCTCGCGGACGCCCGGGACCAGTGCCCGGCCCCGCGCCCGATCGCGGATCCGGCCGGGGAGCCCTGCGTCGGCGCCCGTGTGGCATCCTCCGTGCCGCGCCCTTTCGGCAGGTCCGGGCCGTCCGCCGCGCCGCCGCGACAGGCGGCCCCCCGCGCGCCCGTCCCTCAGGAGGGCGCCGATCCGAGGGCGGGTGCTCGGCGGCGAGCGGCGCCGATGCGGCCACGTCTGCTGAGGCGGCTACGACGGGGAAAGTAGGTGCGCCGGGGTGGGCGGCCACCTTGGCGTGGTTCATGACATCCTGTGACGTCACAGCTCGCCGGACGGGATCGGCGGACGTCCGGGCATTACGGGGAAGGTCGATGAGGCTCTGCTTCCTGGTGGAAGAGCACTACCGCCATGACGGCATGCCCGTCGAGGTGATCCGCCAACTCGATGCCTGGGGACACCAGGTCGACGTGGTGCGTCCCGGCGGCTCCTTGCTGCGGATATCCGACGCGGTCCGCGCGGGCAGCCACGACGCGTGGGTGCTCAAGACGGTCTCCGGTGGCCCGGGGCTCCCGCTCCTGGAGGCCGCCGCCGCCGTCGGGCTGACCACGGTCAACGACGTCCGGTCCATCCGCGGGGTGCGGGACAAGGCACTGGCCGCGGCCATCGGGCGCAGCCGTGGCCTCCCGGTGCCGGTGACGTATGCGGCGGCCCGGCCCGAACTGCTCGTGGAGATACCCGAGTCGGAGTTCCCGCTGGTGGTGAAGCCCGCCGACGGAAGCTCGGGGCGGGCCGTGCACCTGGTGCCGACGCCGGAACGGCTGGCCGCGATGCTGCCCGTTCTGGCGGGGGAGGGCATGCTCATCGCCCAGCCGTACGTGCCGAACTCGGGGATCGACCTGAAGGTGTACTGCGTCGGGGGCGAGCTGTACGCCACCGAGCGCCGCTCACCCCTCCATCCCGACCGGGGCGTCCGGGAGCGGCATGTTCCGCTGCCCGCCGAAGTGGCCGCCATCGTCGACCAGGTCGGCGCGGTCTACGGACTCGACCTGTACGGGGTGGACGTGCTGCTCGGCCCGGACGGCCCGGTGGTCGTGGACGTCAATGACTTCCCGAGCTTCCGCCAGGTCCCGGACGCCGCGGCGAAGGTGGCCCGCGCGGTGCTCGAACTGGCCCGCACGGGCAGTGCGGTGGCCGCGGCGGCCTTCGTCTCGGGTGCGGGGCGGATCCCGCAGCAGGCCTTCGGGGGTGGCGCGCCGACCGCCGGCGTCCAGCCCGTGCGGACCTCGGCAGTGGCGGGCGAGGGCCGGTGAGCGACGAGCTGACGACGATAGGGCTGATCACCCCGGAACCGGACCACCCGCTGCTCGCCGCCACCACGGAACTGCTCGGGCGGGAACACCGGGTGGAGACGATCCACCCGGAGACGACCCGGCTCGACGCTCTGGGCTCACCGGCGGACGTGTACCTGCTGAAGTCGCGCACGCCCGCAGCCCTCGCGCTGGCCCGGGAGCTGGAGTCCCGGGGGGCGCCGGTGGTCAACTCGGCGGAGGCGACCACCCTGTGCCAGGACCGTACGGCGATGGCGGAGCGGGCCCTGGCGGCGGGCCTGCCGTTCTCGGTGACCCGCACCCATGCCTCGCTGGCCGGGCTCGCGGCCGAAGCGGGGCCGGTGGGGCCGCTGGTGGTGAAGAGTCGCCACAGCAGACGCCATGACCTGGTGGCCCGGGTCGACAGCCGGCGCCAGTTGGCCGAGCTGACCGACGAGTGGGCGGAAGAGCCCGTCGTGACACAGGAGTTCGCGGAGAACAACGGGGTCGACCACAAACTCTGGGTGATCGACGGCACGGTCTTCGCGGCCCTGCGCCGCTCCGAGCTCTCCCCGGCGGGACGCGGTCCCACCCGCTCCCTGTCGCTGGGCCAACTGCCGCCCGGCTGGGCCGAGTTGGCGGTCAAGGTGGGCGCGGTCTTCCGTCTCGACGTCTACGGTGTCGATGTCCTGGAGACGGCGCGGGGCGGTCCGCTGATCGTGGACATCAACGCCTTCCCCGGCATTCGGGGCCAGGAGGGAGCCCCCGAGGCCCTCGCCGCCCTGGCGCTGCGCAGGGCCCGCGAGGCGGTCGCGGCGGCCTGACCGTCCGGGCCGGTCCCGGGGACGGGGCCGCACGCCGTGCGCGGGCGTGGGCACGCCTACCCGCGTGTGCCTGCCTCAGCACGCCTGCCTGCACCTGACCCGCCTCCCGATGCCTCGCTCCGTACCCTGCCTCCGCCCGCCTGGCTCCGCTCGGGGAATGCCGCACATCGGCTTCCGGTCGTTCGGCACCGCCATCCGGCACCCGCGTCAGACCGGAGGCGGGGGCCCTGGGGCCGGGGTGCTCAGCTTCCCGTGTGCTGTCCCACCGTGTTCCACGCGGTGATCACCGGGCGGTCGTGCTCGCGGCCGAGGCGGGAGAGGGCGCCCGTGTCGAGGACGAACAGGGCGCCGCCCGCAGCGGGAAGTCCGAGATAGCGGGCCGTCAGGACGCGCAGGAAGTGGGAGTGGGCGATGAGGACGACATCCTCCTCGCTCGCGGTCAGCGCGGCCCCGGCCTCGGCCAGGACCCGGTCGGCCCGGGCCCCCACCTCGGCCGGGCTCTCGCCGGGGTGCTCCGCCGGGCCCGGCGCGACGCCGTCGGTCCACAGGTTCCAGTCGGGCCGGGTGCGATGGATCTCGGGAGTGGTCACGCCCTCGTAACCGCCGTAGTCCCATTCGTGGAGGTCCGGGACGATACGGGCGTTCTTGAGTCCGGCCAACTCCGCGGTGCGCGTGGCGCGTTGGAGCGGACTGACCAGGACGAGTCCCACGGACCGGTCGGCCAGCAGGGGCGCGACCGCGCGGGCCTGGGCCTCGCCGTGTGCCGTGAGCGGCAGGTCGGTGTAGCTCGTGTGCTGTCCCGACAGCGACCATTCGGTCTCCCCGTGACGTACGAGGATCAACTCACCCATGGCTGTGTGTTCCGTTCTCCGTGTGCATCCTCCGGGTCGTTGCCGTCCCGGCCGTACGCGGGGGCAACCGTGCCGGTGGCGCGGGCATTCCATGCGGAACGGCGTGTCGAGGGAGGGATACCTCACGTGGCGCCCGGGGACCTCGCCACGGCCCGGGTTCCGCAGGGCCCCGGGAACGTGGCGAGGTCCCCGGCGGGGCCGGACCGTGTGCGGGGTTCGTCAGGCGGAGTGCAGGGCGAGTGTGGGGGACAGGCGCGAGGCGCGTACGGCCGGGTAGAGCCCGGCGACCGTGCCGATCACCAGGGTCGCACCGAAGCCGCCGACGATCGCCCACGGCGGAACCACCCAGGGGATGCCGTCGGCCACCGAGTACACCGCCGTCGCCGTCCCGCCGAGGAGGATCCCGGCCGCGCCACCGAGCCCGGAGAGCAGCAGGGACTCGGTGACGAACTGGCCTCTGATCTGGCCCCGGGTCGCACCGATGGAGCGACGCAGGCCGATCTCGTAACGACGTTCCAGAACCGAGATGATCATGGTGTTGGCCACGCCGACCCCGCCGACCAGGAGCGCCACCCCGCCGAGGCCCAGCAGCAGGCTGCTGAACGCCCCCTCGGTGGCGGTCTTCGCCTGGAGGGCGGAGGACGGATCGCTGACTCCGACGTCGCGCGGCCGCTCGGGGGAGACGGTGCGAGGGATGAGGTGGTGGACCCGTTCGACCGAGGCGTCGGCGGAGCGTTCGTAGACGGCCGTGGGGCGGCCGTCGAAGCCGAGCCGGCTCGTCGCGACGTCCCAGCCGACCAGCGCCGAGCGGGCGATGTCGGGTGCGAGCGGCAGGGGGGCGAGGATGCCCAGCACGGTGAAGTACTGGTCGTCGATGAACACCTGTTGGCCGGGGGCGGTGATGCCGAGCCGCCCGGCCGCCACATCGCCCAGGACCACCGACGGGTACTTCCCGGTGGCCGAGTTGAGGAAGGTTCCGCTGCGCATCGTGCCGCGCAGGGTGGTGAGCAGGTCGTCGGTGGCCGCCTGGACCTGGATGCCGCCGGTGATGGTGTCGGGGATCTTCTCCGACCGGCGGATCGTCTGCGGCACCGCGCCCGTCGCGCCGACGTGCTCCACCCCGACGATCCGCGCCACCCGTCCCGCCGCGTCCTTCGCGAGCGGCACCGGCTTCCCGGTCAGCAGGTCGGTGCCGGGCGTCACGACCAGCATGTTGGTGCCGAGTCCGTCGAGCTCGCGGAGCAACTGCTCCTTGCTGGACGCCGAGATCCCCACCACCGCGATCATCGTGGCGATGCCGATCGCGATACCGAGCGCCGAGAGCACCACGCGCAAGGGACGGCTGCGCATCCCGGCGGCGCCGGTGTGCAGGATGTCCCGAGGACCCAGCCGGGCCGGCCTGAGCACCGGCCGCCCGCTCATCGGGGTTCCCCGGGCGCGGGGATACCGGCGACGGGGCCGTGAACCGCGGGGTGAACCCGCCTGTGGGGGCCGCTGTCCTCGACCACCCGGCCGTCCCTGAGCCGCACTTGACGCGGCAGGCGTTCCGCGATCTCCGTGTCGTGAGTGATCACCGCGATGGTCGCGCCCTCCTTGTTGAGTTCGTGGATGAGGTCCATCACCGCTTGGCCGGACGCCGTGTCCAGCGCCCCCGTGGGTTCGTCCGCGAGGAGCAGATCGGGCTCGCCGACCACCGCACGGGCGATGGCCACCCGCTGTTTCTGCCCGCCGGACAGCTCGTGCGGTCGATGGTCCATGCGGTCGCCGAGCCCGACCCGCTCCAGCGCCTGCGCCGCCCGTCTGCGGCGTTCGGCACGCGGCAGGCCGGAGTAGAGCAGCCCTTCCGCCACGTTGTCCCGGGCACTGACGCCGGGGACCAGATGGAAGGCCTGGAAGACGAAGCCGATGTGCTGGGCCCGCAACGCCGAGAGCCTCCGGTCGGTGAGGGAGGCCGCGTCGTACCCGGCGATGGTGACGGACCCGGCGGTCGGCAGATCCAGGGTGCCGATGATGTGCAGCAGCGTGGACTTGCCGGAGCCGGACGGGCCGACGATCGCCAGCAGTTCACCCCGCTCGACACGGAGGTCCACCCCGCCGAGCGCGGTGACCCCGCCCGGATACTCCTTGGTGACCCCGGCCAGTTCGACGACGGGCGGCTCACTGACGGGCGGTTCGGCGAAGGGCGGCTCAGTGACGGGCGGTTCGGCGAGGCACGGTTCGACGACGGGCGGCTCGATGAAGGGCGGATTGTCGAAGGGCGGTTCGTCGAAGGGGGCGGCGCTCATGTCGAGGGCACCCCTACCCGCAGGCCCGAGCGCAGCCCGGCGCCGGATATCTCGACCCGGCCCCGCGCGAACATGCCGAGCGTCACCTTGACCTCGCGGGCCTTTCCGTCCGCCACCACCTGCACCCCGAACGAGCCGTCGTCGAGCGCGAGCAGTGCCCCGACCGGCACGCTCAGGACGTCCTTGCGGGTCTCCCCGCTGAGCTTCACCGTTGCC
The DNA here is from genome assembly GCF_025399895.1 of Streptomyces sp. ASQP_92. GTDB lineage: Bacteria > Actinomycetota > Actinomycetes > Streptomycetales > Streptomycetaceae > Streptomyces. The sequence goes on from NZ_JAODUA010000002.1 coordinate 637,930, forward strand.
GGGGACTTGTCGAGGCCCGTGATCCTGCCGGGGCCGTCGAAGGTGACGGTCACGTCGATCCGGGGCGTCCTGTCGCTCGGGTCGTCTCCCGCCTTCGCGGTCGCGCCCACCGCCGAGACGGTCCCCGCCGCGGTGGTGCCGTTGGGCAGTTCCACCCGGACCTTGGCGCCGTCCTTGGCGAGCGCCGCGTCCGACACCTTCAGCCGGAGCTGGACGACCCGGTCGGCACTGGTCGTCGTCATGACCTTCTGACCGGGTCCGGTGCGGTCGCCGACCGCCACGTCCGCGCTGCCCACGCGCACCGGCCCGGTGGCGAACGCGATCTGTTCCGGCCCCACGTGACCGCTGCGAGCCAGGCCGTGCGCCCGCTGCCAGCGCTCGACCGCGGCGGCCGTGCCCGGCGTGAACGTCTCGTCGTCGGCGAGCCCGCCGCCAAAACCGAGCGCCCGCAGATTCGCCTTCAACTGCCGTACGTCGACGCCCTTGTCGCCGCTCCTCAGCACCCGGTACATCGGTTCGCTCCCGTACATCAGCCGTACGTCCTTGCCGTCGACCGCGTACAGCCTGCCGTCCCGGCCGACCGTGGAGCCGCCGGCCGCGAGCCATGTCAGAGTGCCGGCCGCGCCCGCGTTCAGCTTGCTCTCGCGGGAGTAGCCGAGCGTGCCGTCGACGCTGGTGCTGTTCACCAGGTCGCCCCGCTCGATGGGGGCGGTCGACGGCGGGAGGCCCCTCGCCCGCTGCCCGGAGTCCTTGGGGTCGGTCTTGGCGAGGTCCGTGACGGCGAAGCCGCCGCCCGCGACGGCCGCCACCGTCACCACCGCCGCGATGACGGTCCGGGGCCTCATGCGGCGCACTCGTTGAGGGCCTTCATGAACTTGTCCCGGTCGGCGCCCTCAGGAATCTTGAAGCCGCTGCTGTGGCCGCCCTCCACCTTCGGGTCGGGCATGTCGAAGCCCTTGCCGCGCAGACACTGGGCGATCTTGATCTGCTGGTCCTGTTGCCCGGGGTCCCCGGCACCCGCGCCGCCACCCCCCTCGACCCCGGACCCGCAGGCATTGAGCGCCTGGTTCCACTTGTCCGTCGAGGTGCCCTGCGGGGGAGAGAGGACCTGGGCGTTCGGGTTCTCACCGGGCTTGAGATCGGGCACGTCCAGTCCCTGCTTACGCAGACAGCCACGTAGCGCCTGGGCCTTGTCGCCCCCCGCGCTGTCGCCCGAGCCGGAGCCGGAGTCGGAGCCGCTGCCGCCGGAGCCGCTGTCGGCCGAGCCCGAGGCCGTCCCCGAACCCCCGTCCGACGCGCCGGAGCAGCCCGAGGCGAACAGCGCGAGCCCCGCCATGCCGGATGCCAGGGCCAGGGTGAGCCGGTGGTTCCTCATCGTTTCTCTCCTCGCGGACATACGTGGACGCGCGCCGCCGGGCGTGTCCGGCCGCTGAGCCGCGGCCGAGGAGAGCCTGCGGGAACCCGCTGTTTCGTTTCCCTTACGGCCGCGGGCGCGAGCCCCGTAACAACGGCGAAAGGTGGCTTTCCGGTAGACAGGGGGCATGCGCGTACTGGTGGTGGAAGACGAGGCGTTCCTGGCCACGATGATCGCCGAGGGGCTGCGCCGCGACGCGATCGCGGTGGACGTCGCCCTCGACGGCCTCACCGGGCTGCGCAAACTGCGGCTCGGCGACTACGACGTCCTCGTACTCGACCGCGACCTGCCCGGTCTGCACGGCGACGACGTCTGCCGCCAGGTGGTGGCCGAGGGGCTGCTCACCCGGGTGCTCATGCTCACCGCCTCAACAGCCGTCCGTGACCGCGTCGAAGGCCTCGGTCTCGGCGCCGACGACTACCTCACCAAGCCGTTCGCCTACGACGAGCTGCTGGCCCGGGTTCTCGCGCTCGGCCGCCGCGCCCGGCCCGCGCTGCCTCCCGTCATCGAGCGCGCCTCGATCGTCCTGGACACCGCGCGGCGCCGGGCCCATCGCCACGGTGCCGAACTCGCCCTGACCCGCAAGGAGTTCGCCGTCCTGGAGACCCTGATGCGGGCGGACGGCGGGGTGGTCAGCGGCGAGGATCTGATCGAGCGGGTGTGGGAGGAGAACGCCGGGTACGACACCAATCCGGTACGGGTCGCGCTCAGCCGGCTGCGCGCCAAGCTGGGTGACCCCCCGGCCATCGAGACCGTCCCCGGAGCTGGTTACCGCATCGCGCGCGACCCGGACGGCACCCGCGGCGTACGGCGGGCCGAGCGGTGAACCGACGACTGGTTCCCACCACGGAGCGGGCGCGGCTGACCGCACTGTACGGGGGGCTGTTGTTGCTCGCCGGCTGCGTACTGGTGGGCGTGATCTACGTCTTCGTCCAGTACGGTCTGGACAACCGCATCGGCAGCGCGTTCACGGGGGCGGTGCCCGGCGGTCCGGCCTCGCCGCGCCCGGTCGTCTCGCCGCCGGGCCCGCTCGTGCCGTCCGAGCAGGCGGGCAAGTACGCCGAGACCCAGGTCGTGCAGGTCGTCGCGGCCACCACCCTCAACCGTCTGCTGACGGTCTCCGGCATCGCCCTCGCCGCCTTCGCCGTGCTCTCGCTCGTGTTGGCCTGGTGGATGGCGGGCCGGGTGCTGCGGCCGGTCGCCGTCATCACCGCCACCGCGCGCAAGCTCTCCGGGGAGAACCTTCATCAGCGCATCGGCCTCGCCGGACCGCCGGGCGAACTCAAACAACTCGCCGACACCTTCGACGAGATGCTGGGCAGGATCGAGCAACTCGTGGACGCGCAACGGAGGTTCGCGGCCAACGCGGCCCACGAACTGCGGACGCCGCTGGCCGTGCAGCGGGCCGCGGCCGAGATCGGGCTCGTCGACCCGGACCCCGAGCGGATCCGCTGGATCCGTGACGAACTGATCCAAGTGGCCGACAGCAGTGAGCACTTGATCGAGTCGCTCCTTCTGCTCGCCGCATCGGACCAGGGCCTCGAACACCGCGAACCGGTGGCGCTCGACGAGCCGATGGCCGCCGTCGCCGAGGAGCACCGGGAAGCGGCGCGCGAACAGGGGATCGCCGTCACGACCGCACTGGAGCCGCTGACGGTCGAGGGCGACCCCGTGCTGCTCACCCACTTGATCCGCAACCTGATCGGCAACGCGCTCCGCTACAACCACCGCGACGGCACGCTCCATCTCGCGCTGGTCGCGGCCGACCGTACGCTCGGGGTCACCAACACCGGACCTGTCGTGCCGCCGGACGCGGTGGCCGACCTCTTCGAACCGTTCCGCCGCCTCGACGAACGCAGGCACGCGCCCGGCGAGGGCGCCGGGCTGGGTCTCGCCCTCGTCGCCTCCATCGCGCGCGCCCACGGCGGCCGTGCCACGGCGCAGGCCAACCCGGGCGGCGGTCTCACCGTGAGCGTGCGCTTCCCCTGACGTGGGGGTCGGGGGCGCCGGCGCGCGCCCGCACCATGCGTCCCAACTCCCTGAAGGTCCTCGGAACGCGCTCAGACGAACAGGAACGCCGCCGCCGTGGCCGCGCCCAGTGCGGCTCCCGCGACGGTCTGCATGACCGTGTGGTAGGTCAGGGCCACCCGCGACCAGCACACCGCGACGGTGACCGTGTAGGCGAGCAGCCACCACGGCGAGTGCACCACCGCGAGCAGCGCGACGACCGCCGAGGCGACGGCGGAGTCCACCGAGATCTTCCAGACGGTGTTCACGGCGAGCAGGAAGATGGTCATCACCCACAGCGCGAGCATCGCGGTCAGGATGCCGGCCGGGGCGTGGCCCAGGACCATGACGAGCGAACCGGCACCGATCGAGCCGAGGATGACGAAGAAGATCGGCGCCCGCTTGGTGCGGTCGACGACATGCCGGTCACCCCAGGTGCCGCGCTTGCGCTCCCACTCGATGTAGCCGGCCGGGACGAGCCCCGCGCACAGCGCGCCGAGCAGCCCCCACAGCAGCCCGGTCCACTCGCCTGCTGCGGCCAGACCGATCCCGAGCATCCCGGCGAGCAGGACATTGCGGGGCTGGAGGACATCGGTGATGGTGCGGGCCGTGGCCGTCCTGCGGCTCTCGGTCGCGGTCAGGGTGTCGCTCACGCGCTCGTCTCCAGTGAGTTCAGGACGCCGCGGGCCCGTTCGCCGCTGACGGTCCGGTAGGCGGCTGCCACCCGTACCAGCCAGGCGACTTCGCCGTCCTGGTCGGTGGCGTGCTTGGTCTCGACGGCCGCGGCATCACCCGCGGCGGCGCCGTCGGCCTTGGCGGCGAGCGCCGCCTTGATCCAGTACGCCTCGGCCAGCGGCCCGGCGTCCTCGGACCGCGGGTTGTCGTGCGACGCGGCCCGCTTGGCGGCGGGCAGCAGACCGTCGGGCACGTAATGGCGCAGCTTCTCGACGGCGTCCGCGATGTCGGCGGCCCACCGGTCGATCCTCAGGTCCGCCGGGGTACCGAACCGCGTCAGCTCGCGGGTGAGCGAGGCCGGAGGCTCGAACGGCTGGTCCGGGAAGGCCGTCATCAACTCCCGCCACAGAGGGTGCAGTCGGGCCTGTGCCCGCCACAGCCGCACCCTGCGCCAGCCCTTGCTGAACGCGGGGATGGAGGCGCCGAGCGCGAAGAACGCGAACAGGACGATCTGCGCGGCCTCGGTGGCCTTGTCGAACTTCAGGGCGAAGTCCGGGCTCGGCTGGTCGGCGACGCTGATCCACAGGAACAGCGTGCGGCTCACGGTGTAGCCGACGCCGATGAACATCGCGAAGGTCATCATGCCGAGCCCGATGCGCAGATGACGGGCCCCGGCCCCGGCGGTGGCGAGCGCCCACTGGTAGGCGCAGACGGCGGACGCGGCCCCCAAGTACAGGTAGAACACGCTCATATAGAGCGTGGCGCCCCACTGCCCGGCGTGGTCGGAGACGAAGCGGTCCGAGACGTAGGAACGGTCGACCACGGTGAAGAACAGCACGGTCAGCAGGATCAGGGTGGCGACGGACGCCTTGGCGGCCACCTGCTGGATCAGCCGCGCGAACCGGACGTGCCGGGGGATGACCCCGCCCTCCGGGAAGTGCCCGTAAATGGCCACGATGTAGCTGAGGATCGCCAGGATCGCGATTGTCGCCGTGTAGTGCTTGATCAGTACGGCCAGGTCGACCACGGGGCTGTTGTTCAGGCCGATGCGTACGACCTTCGTCTTGGTCCACAGCGCCAGGGCGAAGCCCGCGTAACAGCCCCACAGGGCGCGCCTGCGTTTGTCCTCCTCGTCGCCCCAGAGCGCCGCGGGCATGCGCCACAGGGCGACGGCAGTCATCAGGACGGCTATGAGATAGCCGGCGAGGTCAAGCGCGGTCACGGGTATTCCTCGGGGTCACGAGCGGGGACGGGAGGGGGTACGAAGAGGGGGCCTGCGGCGGGGTCACGAGCGGCGGAAGAACCCGCGCCGCCGGTGGGCGACGGGCCGCGAGAGGGAGTTGGCGAGCCGTCCGACCATGTCGTCGCTCGTCACGTCGCGGGCCATGCGGGGAATGAGGGAGGCACCGAACTCGGCGATCCGCTCGTCGTGCGTGTCGTACTGGGCCCGCGCCTGGATGGGGCCGCCGGCGCGGAACGCCTCGGTGACGGCGGGCGGCAGGCCGTCCGGATCGTCCTGCGCGGGCACGGGCGCGAGGGCCGGCTCGGCGCGCTCGGCCGGTTCGTCCGAGGCGAGGACGCGTTTGATCAGCGAGGCGTTGAAGACCGGAAGGAGCTGGCGCAGCTGGTCGGCGTTCAAGGTCGTGCCGTGGTCGAACCACTCGTGGCACAGCTCGTGCAGGATGACGTGCTGGGTCTGGTACGCGGTGGGGCGCCGCCGGTAGAGCACGAAGCTGGTGCCGCCCGACTTGAGGCGGAGTCCGCACGCGGCGTTCACGCGGGCCAAACGGTCGGGCAGTTCGTGCAGCACGATGGTGCGGCCGCGGGCCTCTTCCATGTTCGCCACGAGACCCGGAATGCTGAACGGGGCCGGGATGGGCAGATCCGCCAGTCCGGCTTCGCACTCTTTCCGTAGCTCGCGCATGGACATTGAGACCTCTTGATCGTAGTCACGCGTGTGTGACAAGCGCCCTGCGATCCTAACCAATGGTCATGAACACGCGGCCCCCCGCTACCGGGGCTGTCCGCCGGGGGCGGCTTCGTGCCCGTTGTCCCGCCCGTCCTTACCGTCCCTGCCGTCCTTGTTGTCCTCCAGCAGGGAGAGCACGAACTGGAGCAGTTCCGGGTCGAGGCCGTCCTCGTCGATGCCCCGGCCCGCCAGACCGCTGATCTCGCCGGTGCGCCGCTTCGCGAGGAACTGGAGTCCCGCCACGACGTCGTCGACGACTTCGGACTCGTCCTTGAAGAAGCGCCAGTCCACGCCGAAGCCGAGGCCGAGCGCCTTGAGGATCTCCTCGGACGGGTTGGTGACCTTGCCGGCGAGGATGTTGGAGAAATAACTGTGCGAGAGGGAGCCGCCCCGCTCCTTGACGAGATCGGCGAAGACCCGGCCGGAGATCTTCTCTCCCGGGAAGGTCTTCTCGACCATGTACTCGACCTTCTGCCGCAGCGTGGTCAGCTCGGGAGTGCGCTCTTCGCCGTTGTCCATCAGGGTCCCCACGTCCACGTCCGCCGCTCGTGCGCTGTCCGTCGATGCGCGATGTTCGATTCGGTCAACGGATTTGTACTTTAACCGACCTTGAAACAGGGGCCCGGTGGACGGGGGCCCCGTCGGCCACGATCGGCGGTGACAAACCGGAACAACTTGATCCGCAATCGGAACCGGACTTGCGGAAACACTCTACGTCACTGTTAACTCGAAAAAACACGAACAAGGAGCCACGAGGGGAGTTCCTTGCTCGAGTGGCCGCTGTGCCCTGCGCGCTTCGCGTGTTCAGGGTGCGCGGCCACGGCAAGCAGGTGTAGCCCTTCGCGACGGGGGACGCGCGAAGGGCTACACATGCATTATGCACCTTGTCTGTCGGGTTCGGGGACCATCCTTGGCGAGGAATCGACCGACTCCATTGCTTTTCCAGCCGTACTCGACCGAGCCGCCGGGCCGACCCGGGATCGCGGGGCATTCGACTTGGCCGGGAAACGCTCCCGTCTGCGAAGGAGGCCGCCTATTCCTCCGCCGTTGCCGTGCCGGGCAGATGGACCACCAGCAGGACGATGCCCGCCACCATGAAGTTGCGTGCTGCCGCGTCGAGACCGTTCCACGACTTGGACTGCCACATCGCGAACCACTCGCCGCCGATGGCCATGAACCCGGCGCCGAACAGCAGCAGCACCATCAGCAGCCCGCCCGTACTCAACCGCCGGGCCTTCCCGAGGCCGTCGCCGCCCCGCGACCCGCGCAGCCAGGCGACCGCCGCCACTGCGAGCACCAGGGCCGCCACGGTCTCCCAGATGATGATCAGGACGTACGCGATGTCCTGGAGCGTGCCCGACGTGATGGCGCGCCACATGAGGTCGGGGTCCTTGAACGTGGTGTCCATCGCCAGGACGTGCCGGACGAACTGCCGGTTGGTGTCGAAGTCCGTGATGTTGCCGAAGGCGACGAGCGCCATGTACAGCGCGACCGTGGCGGTGAGCAGGCCTGCGGCGAGCGGCCGTGTCCCGAACCGCGCGCCGCCGCTCGCGGGCCGTACGCCACTCGCCGTTCGTGCCCCGGATCTGAACCTGGAGGTCATCGCGGACTCCTTGTCGGACGTGTCGAGTCGAATCCATCGCCGAGCGGACGCACTCGGCGCGCGCCGTTCCACCTGCCCACCATCGTGCCGCGCCCCACTGACAATCGGGGCCCCGACCGATCAGCGCGGCCCGACTGGCCAACGGGGCCCGAGTCGAGGAGATCCGCCGCGACTTGATCCCTCGCGGTGGTCCCCTCGGCTCCGGCCTCGTTCGGGCTCAGCCGAGCCGGGTGAGCTTCGAGGTGAACGACGGCTCGGCAAGATCGTCCTTGAGCGCGACCGGGACCTTCACCTCTCCGATGCCGCCGCCGACGGTCAGCGTGCCGACCTCCGTGCCCGCCTTCGCCGTGTGCGGCAGCTTCTTGCCGCCGTCCGTCAGGGTGATCCCCACCGACGCGCCGGTCCACACCGGCACGCTCAGGTCCTTCGTCGCGACGACCGGGACCGTGCCGCCCAGGCCGTCCTCGACCCGGCCGACCACGTCTCCCTTCTTCACCACCATCTCGTCCCGGAGCGCCTTGCCCGCCGCGAGAATCAAGTTCTTGCTGGCCGCGGTCGCGGTCTCGATGATGTTCCGCTTGTGCTGTCCGAACACCGCGCCCACGATGAGCTGCTTGCTGCTGCCGACGGTCTTCTCGGCCGCGAAGAGCAGATTGCCGCCCGCCTTGGTCGTGGAACCCGTCTTGATGCCCACGACGCCGTACAGCGGCACGAGCTTGTTGAAGTTGCTCTGGGTCCTGGCCGTTTCGACCGTGCCTCCGCCGGACGTCGTCGTCGACGTGTAGGCCGGCAGCTTGGCGATCTGGCGGAAGACCGGGTCGGCCATGGCGCGCTTGGCCAGCTTCACCTGATCCTCGGCGGTGCTGACCGTGGACTCCACAAGCCCGCTCGCGTCGGTGTACGTCGTGTTGGTCATGCCGAACTGCCTGGCGGTGTCGTTCATCTTCTTGATGAACGCCTCCTCCGTCGTCGCGTCCCAACGGGCCAGCAGGCGGGCCACGTTGTTCGCCGAAGGCAGCATGACGGCCTGGAGAGCCTCCAGTTCGGGAAGCCGCTGTCCGGCCTTCACCTCGACGACGGACTCCCTCTCCTTGACGCCATTGGTGTAGTCGTCCTGCGCCTTCTGGTCGACCGCGACCATGGGCCCCTTCTCGCCGACCTTGAGCGGGTGGTCACGCAGGATGAGGTAGGCGGTCATCACCTTGGCCACGCTGCCGATGGGAAGCGGACGCATCTCCCCGTACGAGCCCATCCGGCCGAGGCCGTCGATGTCCACCACGGCCTGACCCTCGGTCGGCCAGGGCAGCGACGGGGCTCCGCCCGCGACCGTGTGGGTCGGCTCTCCGGTGAGCACGAGCTTCGGCGCCGGCAGGGGCCGCAGCGCCTGGACCGTCACCAGGACGATGGCGAGCAGCGCGACGAGGGTGCCCCAGATCTTGATCCTGCGCCCGACGGTGCGGGCCACCGTCTCCGGCTTGGGCGGGGTGTTCGTCAGCTGCGCGAGCAGGTCGAGCGGGGGCGGCGGCCCCCCGGCATCGCCGGTCCCGGACGCGGTCTCGGGTGTGGGGGTGGGCGTGGAGGTCGGCTTGGACGCCACGGCGCCGGGACCGGCGGGCCGGGTCAGTGCCATGGTGCGGTCGTCGCCCGGGGGCGCGGCGAACTCCCGGGTGGTTTCCGGCTCCCCGAGGACCCGGCCGGGCGCCTTGGCGGACGACGGGAGGGGAGGGGCCGGTACCGAGCGCCGAGTCGGGGCGGGGTGCGGCAGGTCCGGCTTGAGCGCGACGAACTCACTGGTCTGCTCGGAGTCCGACTCCTTGCGGCCTGAACGGGCCGCCCACGAAGGGGTGTTGGGCTCCTTCGCGGACTCCTCCGCTGTGCCGGGTGTGACGGCGGGCGCGGCTTCGGAGCAGGGCGCGGGTGTGGTGGGGGGCGAGGGCTTCGCCGGTGACTCGGAGGCCCGCGTCTTGGGGGTCTGCGGCTTGGGGGCTTCTGCTTTGGAGTCCCCTGCCTTGGAGTCCCCTGCCTCGGGGTGCTCTCCGCCGGCTTCTTCGTCTTCGTCCGGCTCGCGACGCGTCGGCACGCCGGACGCCTCGGGGTCGGCGTCAGCGCCAGCGCCAGTGTCGGGAGCGGCTTCGCGTCCGGCGCCGGTAGCGGTGCTGGGGCGGGGCTCGGGGGTGGCGCCCGTAACAGGGTTGGCGACGGCGCCCGGTTCGGGGTCGACTTCGTCGTCCTCACGGACGTCGTCGCGCAGGGCGGCGGCTTCCTGGTCGGGGCGTGCTGAGTCCTGCGGGGGCGTGGCGGAAGCGCCGACCAGCGTCTTGTCGGCCCGGTCGGCCCGGTCGGCGTCGTCGGCCGGCTCGGCGCGGCTCCAAGTGGGCTTGGAGCGGCTGGAGTTGGGAGTGGCGGGCTCGTCCGGTGCGGAGTCCGGTCGCGTCGCGGTGTCCGTCCCTCCGCCCGATGGGGCCTCAGGTCGGCCGGAGTTGGGGGTCTCCTGGGCCTCATAAGCCCCCTGAGCCTTCTGGGGCTCAGGAGCCTCCTGGGCCCCGGCCTCGTCCGATCGCGCGCCGGATCGGGTCGAGGGGTGCGCAGTTTCGCCCCGCGTCGACTCCGCCGCTTCACCTTGCGTCGACTCCGCCGCCTCCGTCCCCCTCACCGCGTCGCCGTCCTCGCTCGGTGCGGCCGACGCGCCGGAAACGTCCGCCGCCTTCGTGCTGTTCTTCTCGTTCATACGTGGTGCAGCCCGCCTTGCTGATCTCGCCCTGTGCTCTGCGCTGTCGGCCGCCTAGATGCCAGGAACACCCGGAGGCGTTCCAGTCGGACAGGCTCTTTTCGGAGGCGGTCCGGATTCGTGGCGTCGGCGAGCCGATCAAACAGCACCACGATCGCATGCCCATGTGACCAAATGATGACAAAGACGCCCTGAGAACTGTCATGAACCCGGGCTGTCCGCTGACGCCGGGGCATTGTCAGACCCCCTTCCTATCCTGGCAGGGCAAGATCGAACGGGGACTCGTCGGGAGGCAGACGTGCGGATCGAGCGCCATCGAATCGATGAGGCGGCGTTGGCCACGGCGGAGGCCGACTTCGCGGAGCGGATCACCGGGGACGTGCACCGGATGCAGGAGGACCCCCGGCCCGCCGCGGGCTGGCGCGTGGTGGCCGACACCTTCCTGGACTATCTGGGAGCGCGGTCCGTGCGGCTTCCCGAGCTCCACGGGAAGGACGCCGAAGCAGCGCTCGGCTCGGCGGCGGCCGCAGCGGTGGGCGCCCTGGAGCTGACCCTGGTTCCGCGGCGGCAGTTCGGCGTGTTCATCGACTACACCGGGGCCGGCGTGTCGTACGGCGGCGAGTTCGATTCGCCGGAGGAGCGCGAGGGGAAGCCCGAGGCACGGCACGGTCGGATCGCCTCCGGCCGGCCCAGCTCCGGCCAGGGGAGCGGGCGGCCCCTCGGTCAGCAGGGGCGGCAGAACGACGACGCCTCCGGCTGGCTGGACGCGCTCCATCTGGCCTTCCTCGCTCGCGCCTCGGACCGTGCTGCCGAGGTGTTCATCGAGGCCGCCCCGCCCTGGCGAGGAAACGAGGGGCGGGCGGACGTTGCGCTCGTCCACGCATTGATGGCCTATGTCTTCGGCCACGAGGAGGGGCCGGACGACTTCTTCTTCCCGGTGCGGCCGGACCACATGTTCGCGGGAAGACCGGACGACGTCTTCGCGGGGAGGTCGGACGACATCCTCGCGGTCGGGCCGGTACAAGACGTCGAGAAGTGCGCGCTGATCGACATGGTGGTCGCGACGCTCGGCGAGGGCGACGACTGGCCCGGTCACCGTGCCGCCCTCAGCACGCTTCGCGCCCTGGCCGCAGGGGACGAGGAGGGCTTTCACCGGCGGCTGGCAACGCAGTTGGAGCAGTACCGAAGCCGTGTCGGGGCGGGCGACGCCCCGCCGCGCAGCCTGCTGCCGCTCGACGCGCTGGCACTCATGGCGATGGCCCACCGCCGGCAGGGGTGGGCCACGCGGATCGAGTCCGGATATCTGCCGCGTGCTCTGGTGACCGGGTTCGCGCCGGAGGCGCCGAGGGTGCGGGCCTATGGAAGCGACAAGCGTGCCGATGCCATGGCCGCGCTCGCCACCGGTCCGCTGGTGGTCGGGCGGCCGGCGCACCCTTTCGCCGTTCAGCGCCTGGATCCGTCGCCGTACGACGACTGCGCCGCCCACGAGATGGCGCGCTTCCACGACCTTCGCGAGGACCCGAAGGCGCTCGCGAGAGATCTGATGTCGCTGATGTCGGACCAGCGGCAGCGGTTCCTCGCCCGGGCCGCGCTCGACCCCCAGGGGGTGGATCCGGGCCGGGACGAGGCCTTGGTGCTGGGCGCCGAGGCGGGAGCGGGCGCCCTGCGGGTGGCGCGGGCGGAGCCGGGCACGGAGGTGGAGGTGACCGTCGGCGGCACGACACGACGGCTGCCCGCCTGGCGCGGCACCTTCCGGCCCAACCCGCACCAGTGGCAGCAGGCCGTGGCGCTGGCCCTGGTGATCGGTGCGCGGGGCCCGCTCGCCGACTGCGTACTGATCGAGCCCGGGTTCTTCGCGGAGGGCGATCATCCCTCGCCCGGCGGCGCCTACTGCGCGGCCCTTCACGACTATCTGCGCGGCGTCGACCCCGAACCGGCGATGGACCACGCGCTGCTGATCGCGGACCGGGCGGACACCGGAGGCTTCCTCGCTCCGCCCGCCGCCCTGCTGTCTCAGCTCGTCCAGGGCGACCGGCAGGGCTTCGCCCTCGCGCTGGCCGATGCACTCGAAGAGCACCGCGAGCACTACACGGTGGGCGCTCGCGGCAAGGACATGGAGGCGGCGATCAACCTGGATGTACTGGGCCTGGTGTGCCACGCCCACCGTCTGGGCTGGCCCGTCCCCGTCAGCTCGCCCTATCTCCCGCAGGGGCTGCTCATCTAGCGCCGGCGAAGACCCGGGTCGCAGCGCCGTGCGCCCACGCTCGCGGGCGTGCGCGACGGCTATCCGCGAGAGCGCCCGGACCCCGAGCCGCGCACGATCAGCCGGGTCAGGAGCACGATCGAGCGGGGCGGCGACCGGTCGCCGTCGATGCGCGAGAACAGGAGGTTGGCGGCCGTGGCGCCGAGCGCGACCGGGTCCTGGCTGACGACGCTGAGCGGCGGGCTGAGCCGGTCGGCCAGCGGGAAGTCGTCGAACCCGACGAGGGCGATGGGGTCGGGGTGCCCGAGCCCGTCCATCACGCCGATGGTGATGAGGTCATTGGTGGTGAACAGGGCCGTAGGGGGATCGGGGAGTGCCCGCAGCTCGGCGAGGGCGGCCGCCGCGTCGGACTGGGAGCGCAGTTCATGACGTACGAGGGCCGGATCCTCGGGTATGCCGTGGGCGGCCAGGGCGTCGCGGTAGCCAGCGTGGCGTTCGCGCTGGGTCCAGATGTCGAACCGGTCGCCGAGGTAGGCGATCCGTGTGTGCCCGTGGCCGAGCAGGTGGCCGACGGCCCGCTCGGCGCCGGCCCGGTTGTCGACGGTCACGGTGTCGACGGCAAGTCCCTTGGCGGGCCGGTCGACGCAGACCACACACGTCCCGCCCTCCATCGGCTGCTTGAGGAAACCGTGACCGCCGTTGGTCGGGACGAGAATGAGGCCGTCCACCTGACGGGCGGTGAACGCGGCTATGACCTCGCGTTCGCGGCGGGCCTCGTCGTTGGTGGAGCCGACCAGGACCAGGTAGCCGCGCCGATGGGCCTCGTCCTCCACGGAGCGGGCCATCAGTGCGTAGAACGGGTTGGCCAGATCGTCGACGACGAGCCCGATGGTGGACGTGCGCAGGTCCTTCTGCCGCAGACTGCGGGCGTTGTCATTGCGCTGGTAGCCCAACTGCCGTATCGCCTGCTCGACGCGGGCGGCGGTGTCCGGGGAGACGCCGGGTTCGCCCGACACCGCTCGCGAGACGGTCATCGGGCTCACTCCCGCCGCGCGGGCCACGTCCTTCATCGTCGGGCGCTTCACGAGCCTCCTCATCGACCGGTCCGTGCCCGGGTCCGGCACGGCGACGGGTCGATGATGGCAGACGGATCCCCATGTCAGGCGGGCCGCGGGGCGCTTGGGACAGCGGGGGCGCGGTAGTCGAGGACGTCGCTGTGAATTGGTAACGTTCCCATGGTGAAGAGTGCGAGCGCGCAAGGAGCTGATGTACCGTCAGTAAGGCGACGGCGACCGGGAATTGGGCCCTCCGGCGGCACGCCGCTCGGGCTTCGGATGGGCTGGGGGCCGGAATTCGTTCCCCGCTCTTGACGGGTGGTCAGGGACACCTCAACAATCCTGAGTTGATTGGTAACGTTCACATGCACACCGAGCATCCCCGTCCCGAGGTCGCCCGCCGGACGGCGAGCGGTCCCTTGCGAGAAGGTGGTCCCCCCTCGTGCTCCGCTCCGTGCGTTCCTCCCCATTCCGGATCCGGCCCAGACGCGCCTCCCGATGCCTCGGCGCCTTCAGCGCCCTGACCCTCTCCGCCCTGGGCGTCGTCGGACTCGTCGACGCGGCGCCCGCCCACGCGGCCGCGCTCGCGCTGACCCAGTACGTCGACCCGTTCATCGGCACCGACGACAGCAACGCCCCCAACCCGGTGCCGGGCGGCGCCGGGGGCAGCACCTACCCCGGGGCCGTGGTGCCCTTCGGCGGTGTCCAGTTCGGCCCGGACACCCCCACCGCCTCGCCGTCCGGCTACCGCTACAAGGACACCACCGTCGAGGACTTCAGCCTCACCCACTTCGACGGCGCCGGCTGCGCCAACAACGAGGACCTGCCCCTGCTTCCGGTCACCGGAGCACTCGGCGGCTCACCCGGCACCAACTGGACGGGCTACGCCTCCGGCCACACCAAGGCGAACGAGGTCGCCAGGCCCGGCTACTACAAGACCCGTCTCGATCGCTACGCCACCGACGTGGAGCTCTCCGCCACCACCCGCACCGGCATGGGCAAGCTCACCTACCCCGCCTCGACCACGTCCCGGCTGCTGATCAACACCGGTCGCAGCGCCACCGGGAACCGCGCCGGATCGGTGCGGGTCAACGGCAACGAGCTGACCGGAAGCGTGACCGCCGGCGGGTTCTGCGGGTCGTCCAAGACGTATCAGATCTACTTCGACGTGCGCTTCGACCGGGCGCCGACCGGCTTCGGCACGTGGTCCGGCGGCACCGTCAGCGACGGTTCGACCAGCGCGTCCGGCGCCAACACCGGCGCTTACGTCACCTTCGACACCACCAGCAACGCGACCGTCCAGTTCAAGGTCGGTCTGTCCTATGTGAGTGTCGCGGGCGCCCAGGCCAACGTGACCGCGGAGAACAACGGCTGGGACTTCGGCGCGACGCGCACCGCGGCCGACGACGCGTGGAACCGGATGCTCAACCGCCTCCAGGTGGGCGGCGGCAGCGCCGAGGAGCGGCAGAAGTTCTACACCGCCCTCTACCACGTGCTCCAGAGCCCCAACATCTCCAGCGACGTCAACGGCGATTACCGGGGCTTCGACAACGCCGTGCACCATTCGGACAGGCCCGTCTACCAGAACTACTCCGGGTGGGACATCTACCGCTCCTGGGCGGCGCTCGTCGCCCTCATGGCGCCCACCGAGGCGAGCGACATCGCCAAGTCGATGGTCCTGGACGGACAGCAGGGCGGGCTCCTGCCCAAGTGGTCCCAGCAGACCAACGAGGACTTCGTCATGACGGGCGACCCCGGCCCGATCATCGTCAGCAGCCTGTACGCCTTCGGGGCACGCGATTTCGACACCGCGGCCGCCCTGGCCCTCATGGAGAAGTCGTCCAACGGCGGCACGGCGCAGGGCAGCGCGATCCGTGGACGTCAGTCCACCTACACCAGCCTGCACTACCTCGACGACCCCTCCGACTCCCTCGAATACTCGGCCTCCGACTTCGCCGTGGCCCAGTTCGCCAGAACGCTCGGTGACACATCGAGCTACCAGAGCCACATGGGACGCGCCCAGTGGTGGCGCAACACCTTCAACACCGAGTCGTCCTATGTGCAGCAGCGCAAGAGCGACGGCTCCTGGAGCTGGCCGCTCGACCCGGCGAGCCAGTCCACCTTCACCGAGGGCAACGCCTCCCAGTACACCTGGATGGTGCCCTACGACTTCTCCGGCCTGATCAACTCCATGGGTGGCGCGCCCACCGCCGTCCAGCGTCTGGACCACCACTTCACGGAGGTCAACGCCGGTCAGAGCAGGCCCTATTACTACATAGGGAACGAGCCCGAGCACGGGGTTCCATGGGCCTACGACTACGCACGCCACCCGGCCGGAGCCTCCGACGCGGTACGCAAGGTGATGGCGGAGTCCTTCACCACCGGCGCCGGGGGACTGCCCGGCAACGACGACCTCGGCGCGACCTCGGCCTGGTACGTATGGGCCGCGCTCGGGATGTACCCGGCGACGCCCGGCGCCGACACCCTGGCGCTGCACGGACCGCAGTTCCCCTCCATCCTGATCCAGCGCGCGGCCGGGAACATCACCATCAACAGCTCCGGCAGCGGCCCCTATGTGCAGTCGCTCGGCGTCAACGGCGCGGCCACCGGCCACAGTTATCTCCGCTACCCCGATGTCGCGGCCGGTGCGACCCTCACCTACACCATGGGCGCCACGCCCAGCACGACCTGGGGCACCGGCGCCTCGGACGTGCCGCCGTCGTTCCAGGACGGCGCGAGCCCGGTGCCCGCCGCCCCGGACCTCGGCACCGACCTCGCGCTCGGCAAGCCGGTCACCGGGTCGACGCCCTGCGCCGCGGCGGAGTCCGCCGACAAGGCCGTGGACGGCTCGCTGACCCACAACAGCAAGTGGTGCTCGGCCGACGCGAACCCCTCACTCCAGGTCGATCTGGGGTCCGCCCGGAACGTGTCCTCCTTCGTCGTCAAGCACGCGGGGCTCGGCGGCGAGAACACCGCCTGGAACACCGGCGCCTTCCAGATCCAGACCAGCACCGACGGCGCCACCTGGACCACGGCGGCGACCGTCACCGGCTCCCGATCCAGCCGGACCTACCATCCCGTGGCGGCCCGCCCGGCCCGCCAGGTACGCCTCGTCGTGACCAGCCCCTCCAACACCGGCGGCGGCGACGCGGCCCGCGTCTACGAGCTGGAGGTGTACGGGCCGGGCGCGGGCAGCCGGGACCTCGCGATCGGACAGCCGACCACGGGCTCCGCCCCCTGCACCGCCACGGAGAGCCCCGACAAGGCGGTCAACGGAAGCGTCACCGGCGGCACGAGTGACAAATGGTGCTCCAAGGCGTCCGGCACCAAGACCCTCCAGGTCGATCTGGGCGCCTCACATCCGCTCACCTCGATCACGGTGCGCCACGCGGGCGCCGGCGGTGAGAGCGCGGACTGGAACACCAAGGACTACGACCTGAGCCTCTCCACCGACGGAACCACCTGGACCGCGGCGGCCCAGGTCCGGGGCAACACCGCCGACTCCACGACGAGTCCCGTGACCGCTTCGGCCCGCTATGTACGCCTGGCGATCGCCACCCCGACGCAGAACGGTGATCCGGCCGCCCGCATATACGAGCTGGAGGTCAACGGCACCTGAGCACGCCCCCGGCGGCCCGTCCAGCACCCGCTGGGCGGGCCGCCGTCGGCATCCCGGAAGAGTCCCCCGAGACAGGCGCCCGCCGAAACGATTCTCGCGCATGAACCGCCCGAGCCTTGGGAATTCAACCACCAGAACAGGGAACAACTGTGCGATGCAGGTGTGAAGGTGGGGATGCACGATGAAGGCCATACGGTTCGAGGGCGCGGGACGGCCGCTCAACATGGAGACCGTTCCGGACCCGGAGCCCGGGCCGGGGTGGGTGGTGGTCGACATCGAGGCGGCGGGCCTGTGCCACTCGGACCTGCACATCATGAGCGGGATGGACCTCGGTGACCTCACGGTCCAGACGCCGCTGACCCTGGGCCACGAGGGTGCCGGGATCATCTCCTCGGTCGGCGAGGGCGTGCGGGACTTCGCGGTGGGCGACCGGGTCGGCATCGCCCTCGTGACGCACCCGGTCGAGGACGCGCTCTTCGCTCCCGGGGTGGGGCACGACGGCGCCTTCGCCGAGCGGGAGTTGGCCCATGTCTCCACGCTGGTGCGCATCCCCGACAACGTGACGTTCGCCGAGGCGGCGGTCGCCACCGACTCGGTCGCCACCGCCTTCCACGCGGTGCGCACGGCCGGCTCGGTCCGGCGGGGGCGGACGGTCGGCGTGATAGGCCTCGGAGGGCTCGGCCTCAACGGTGTGCGCATCGCAGCCCTGCTCGGCGCGACCGTGTACGGGGTCGACATCAACCCGGCCACCTTCGGCCCCGCGCAGGACGCCGGAGCCGCCGCCTGCTTCCAGGACGTCCGCCGGCTCGCGGCCCAACGCCCGGATGTGATCGTGGACTTCGCGGGCGTGGCATCCACCGTCGCCGCCGCCGTGGAGAGCGTACGGCCCGGTGGCTGTGTGGTGCTCGTCGGTCTCGGCGGCGCCGTCGCCGAGATATCGATCGCCGCGATGGTGATGCGCAATGTCCGGCTCGTGGGGTCGCTCGGTGCGAGCAAGGACGAACTGCGGGAGGTCTACGAGCTCATCGCGAGCGGCGCGCTGAAGCCGGCCGTGCAGGAGGTCCCGTTCGCCGAACTCCCGGCCGCGATGGACCGGTTGGCGCGCGGCGAGGTCCGCGGCCGCCTCTACACGAGGCCCCGTGCCCACCTCCGGGTGCCGGCCGAGGTGGCCTGAGGAAGGACGGCGCGGAGGTGAGCCCTGGAGGCGGGCCGGTGAGGGCGCCGCCTCCAGGGGCCTACTCCTCGATGGCCCCGCCGGTACGCCGCAGATGCTTGCGGAACGTGTACTCGGGGTCGGCGGCGCGGCGCGCCATGTACTCCTCGAAGGAGGTCTGCCGGCGCAGGGTCTCGCCCGCCCGGACGCGGTCGGCCTGTTCGCGTTCGGTGCCCCGGATGCGCGAGGCCGTCGCGAGCACCTCCTCGACGTGCTCGGCCCCGACGAACAGCACGCCGTCCTCGTCGGCGAACACCATGTCCTCGCGGCTCACCAGATGGGTGGCGAAGCGGGCGCTGGTCAGCGCTTCGGGCTCCTGGGCGTCGAGGCGTACCGGCCCCGGCGGGTGGCTGCCATAGCTGAACACGGGCAGCGCGATGTCGGCGAGCTCGGGGGTGTCACGGTGCAGGCCCCACACCACCAGGCCGGCCACGCCCGCCGCTCGGGCCTCCAGCGCGGTGAGGTCGCCCACGCAGGCCTCGTCGGTACGGCCGCCGTTGTCGACGACCAGCACATCGCCCGGCTCCGCCGCCCCGAACGCCTCCAGGAACACGTCCACGCTTCCGTAGTGCCGGGCCGGCAGGACCCGCCCGGCGAGGCGATGGCCCGGGACGACCGCGCGGATGCCGGGTGGCGCGGTGCGCAGGGGAACACCGTGGCGGACACAGGCGTCCGCCACGAGCGGGGTGGACAGGTCGGCAAAGGCCTTGAGCATGGCTCCCCCTGAGGTGGCGCCGCCGCGCCGCGCGGCGGTCCGGCGATCCTATCCGGCCGCGTCGTCCGCCCGCCGGATCCGGCCGTCCGGGCACCTCGTGAGGCATCAACTTCCTTGACGTGGCGCCGATATGGGGGAGAAGGGGGCTGCCTCGGGTTGCAGGGGGCGGGTATGCCAAAGTGCTCCATATGGTTCTTCTTGATCAGGCCCCGGAATACACCTCCCACCAAGGTCCCTCCCGGCGGAACCTTCTGATGGCCCTGGCCTTCGGCATCCTCGTCTGCCTCGGGATCGGGGCCGCGGCCATAACCGCCTTCAACGACAAGCCGGTCTTCCACGACGACGTCGCCTACGAGGGCGGCTATGTGGTCGCCCTGGCCGGGATGAAGGCCGACCGCAGCGGAGGCACCCAGGCCTTCCTCAAGAGCGGGGGGTGCGAGCGGTGGCGTACCGAGCAGGGCGGAGCCAAAGCAAAGGGGGCGCCCGAGCGGTGGCTCCAGGGCTGCCGGGACGCGGCCGACGACGGCGACTGCCGGGCCGGCCGCACGGTCGCCAAGCCCAAGGGTTCGGCCAGGCTCAGGGGGCTTGTCTGCGACAGCGACAAGGGCGCCCGGAAGCCCAGCGCCCAGTAGCGACCGCTCCTCCAGGCGCGGCGCCCCGGCGCTTTCGCGCCGTGCCGGACACCCCGCGTGCCCATGTCGGCTAGTCAGCTCCGTACGACACCCAGTACAACGGTGGGGTCGGGGTGGTGGACGAGGTGGAGGCACACGTGCGCAGGATCGCGATCGTCGGGGCAGGGCAGGCCGGGCTCCAACTGGCCCTGGGACTACAGGACGCCGACTACGACGTGACGCTGTTGTCGGATCGGAGCGCGCGACAGATCCGCGAGGGCGCGGTCACCTCCACTCAGCTCATGTTCGGTCCGGCTCTTGCGCTGGAGCGGGCGGCCGGGCTGAACCTGTGGGACGAACAGGCGCCGGTCATGGCCGGCGTGGAGATGAACAGGTGGGACCCCGCCGCACACACGCCTCGCAGGGCGCGGTTCACCGCCTCGTACGACGACGAGGTCCGCTCGGTCGACCAGCGGCTGAAACTCTCCGCCTGGCTGGAACTGTTCGAGGCGAGGGGCGGCCGCGTCCAGTACGGGGCGGTCGCACCGGACGAGATGCCCGGGATCGTCGCACGCCATGATCTCACGGTCGTGGCCACCGGCCGCGGGGCTCTTTCGGCGCTGTTCGGGCGGGACGGCACCCGGTCGGTGTACGACGGCCCCCAGCGCGCCATCGCCGTGTTCTACGCCAGGGGCGTCACGGGCCGGGGCGAGGACAGCGACGCCTATCTGCGTGCCACGGGCGTGCCGTCGGTCGGCGACGCCATCGCCCTCCAGGCCCTGACCGTCAGCGGACCCTGCGACATCCTCCTGATCGAGGGCAGGTTCGGCGGCCCGTACGACTGCTGGGCCGACCGTCCCAGCCCGCGGGAGGGACTGCGCCGCGCGGTGGAACTGCTGCGGGTCTACGCGCCCTGGGAGTACGAGCGCTTCACGTCCACCCAACCCACCGACGAGCAGGCCGCGTTGTACGGAGGTGTCACCCCCGCCGTCCGCCACGGTGTGGCCGCGCTCGGGGAGGGCCAGTACGTCCTCGGCATGGCGGACGCGGTCGTCGTCCATGATCCGCTCACCGGCCAGGGCGCCAACAACGCGGCCAGGGCGGCCGCCGGATACCTCGACGCGATCCTGAAGCGCGGTGACCTCCCCTACGACGAGCAGTGGATGCGCCAGACCTTCGAGGACTACTGGCAGCACGCACGGCACGTACACGCCTTCACCGACCTGATGCTGCGTCAGCCACAGGCCGAGCACGTCGGGCGCCTGCTGGGGGCCACCTTCGAGCATCCCGAGGTCGCCCATCGATTCGTCAACGGCTATGCGGATCCCGCCAGTTACCGGGACTGGCTGATGGACCCGGAGCGCGCCGACGCCTATCTCGCCCGGCTCACCGGGTCCCGCTGAGGTCGGACGCGCACGGCGGACATCAGACTTCAGATGTATGCCACACGGGCTCTGAGGCTGACTCCCATCCCCACGGTCGTCTCATAGCTTCGAGATCACGGGCGCGGCACTGCGCCTCGCACCACGATCCGAAGCGAGACAACCATGTACGGCAAAGCGTTCGCCCCCGAGTACCGGGGATCGCTGGGTGAGCTTTCGGTCAACACCTCACTGGAAGAGGTGTTGACCAAGGCGCTGGAAGAGCGTCGACGGGCCCAACAGGGCGGCGGCGACGTCGAGTTGGCGCATGCGGGACTCGCCGTCGCCGAGGCGTGCAGACGACTCGGCCGGGTCGACGAGGCCGATCGGGCCTGGAAGGAGAGCTACCGCGCGGCCCGGCGGGCCGGCGACCGGGGCGCCATGGCCTGGGCGGTGTGGAGCGGCGGCACCCTGGCCCGCCAGCGCGGCCACCTCGCGCTTGCCCGTCGCTGGCTGGCCACCGCCGCCGAACTCGCCGAACAGGGCGGCGACATCGTCGCCCGCGGCTACTCGCTGGCCGGGCTCGCCGAGACCGGACGCATCCAGGGCGACTACGAGGCCGTCGGCCGGCTCCACGAGCAGTTGCTCGCCGAGGCGCGCCGCCGGGGCGAGGCCCGGCACACGGTGTGGGCGCTCGAAGGCATCGCGCAGATGCACCGCAACACCGGCTCCCTCGACAGCGCGCTCGCCATGTTCGAGGAGGCGGCCCGAATAGCCGGCGACGCCGGGGACGACCGCGGCCGGGCCTGGGCGCTGCGCGGCATGGCCGATGTGTACTCCGCCCAGGGCGACACGGAGCGAGCGCTGGCCCTGCTGTCCGGGGCGGAGTCGCTCTGTCGCGCGATCCAGCTGGTCAGCGCGCTTGCGTACAACCACAAGATGCGCGGCAACGTGCTGTACCGCGCGGGACGCTACGCCGAGGCCGAGAAGGTCTACAGCGGTGCGCTGGAGGAGTTCCGTGCGATGGCCGAGCCACGCGGGGAGGCGCTGGCCCGGCTCGGCCTGGTGAAGTCGCGGGCCCGGCTGGGGCGTTCGGCGGCGTCGACCGCTGCCGACCTCGACGCCCTGGAACGTGCGCTCGGCGACATCGGGCTGCTGCGGGCCAAAGACATGATCGCTAGGGCACGCGCCGAGCTGGGCGTCGAGGCCGCCGTCGCGGCCGCCCACTGAGGCCGCGCGATGTCCTTCGCTCCCCCCACGACAGGAACAGAGCTCATGCCCACCCCCATGGATCTGCACGACCCCGCATCCCCGGCGACAGGTCCGTCGCCCTGCCCCGCCGACACCCTCACCCGCTGCCGGGAACTGGTCGAGCCGGCACTGCGCGAGGCGGTGAGCGGCCTCCATCCCGGCCCGGGGCGCATCGCCTGCCACGCGTTCGGATGGTGCGACGTGGACGGCGAGCCCGGCGGCGGGAGCGGCGGCAAGGGGGTGCGGCCGGCGCTCGCCGTGCTCGGCGCGGAGGCGGTGGGCGCGAAGGCGGAGGTGGCGGTGCCCGCGGCCATGGCGCTGGAGTTGATCCACACCTTCTCGCTGATGCACGACGACATCATGGACGGCGACGAGCGCAGAAGGCATCGAGACAGCGCCTGGAAGGCCTTCGGTACGGGCCCCGCGGTGCTGGCGGGCGATGCCCTGTTCGCTCTCGCCGTGCGTGTCCTGTCGGAGGCCGACGGCGCGCAGGGCGGCCGGGCGGTGCGTCAACTGTCGCTGATGCTGGGCGAGTTGGTGCATGGGCAGGCAGACGATGTGCTGTTCGAGTCCCGGCCGTGGACCGGTCGCGAATCTGTGGCGCTCGCCGAGTACCGGGCCATGGCGGGCCGCAAGACCGGCGCCCTGCTCGGCTGTGCCGTCTCCCTCGGGGCGACCCTCGCGGGCGCCCACCCCCGCCTCACGGACGCGCTGGCGCAGGCCGGGCGGCAGTGGGGTCTGGCGTTCCAGGCCGTGGACGACGTGCTGGGAATCTGGGGCGACCCCGCCGTCACCGGGAAGCCGGCCCACAGTGATCTGCGGCGCGGCAAGAAGACGCTGCCGGTCCTCGGCGCGCTGGCCCTGGTCCCCGCTCTCGGGCCCCGCCTGGAGCGCCTGCTGGGCGGGGACGGGCCGCTCGACGACGACCGCGTCCGCCGTGCCGCCGACCTCATCGACGAGGCGGGCGGCCGGGCGTACGCGCTGCGCGATGCCCGCACCAGGGTGGCAGCCGCGCGCGATCGGCTCCGCGCGGCCCCCCTCGTCGCGGCCCGGGTGGACGAGCTGATCGCGCTCTCGGAGGTGCTCGTGGACCGCCGGGCCTGACCGCCTAGGAGACGAGCGCGGATCCGGCGAGCGGGCGGTCGTCGAGCAGCAGGTCCGCGTGGTGGCGGGCCGCCACCAGGGGGTGGGCCCGCAGCTTTCCCTTGAGCTCGTTGCGGCCGTACTCGGCGAACAGCGGGTTCGCCGGGTCCGCGGTGGCGCCGGGAGCGAGCGCCGCGTAAGGGAAGGGGAGCGGTTCGATGTGGGCGTCGAGACGCGGGTTGTAGAAGAACGGGACCGAGAAGCGCTCGGTGGCCCCGGGCGGGCTGACCACCCGGTGGTTGGTGGCGAGCAGGTAGCCGTTCGTCGCGACTTCGAGGAGTTCGCCCAGGTTGACGACGAAGGCGCCGGGCAGCGGGGGCACGTCGTGGAAGCGGCCGTTCTCGCGCTGCACCTGGAGGCCGCCCACGCTGTCCTGGTGGAGCAGGGTGAGGAAGCCGTAGTCCTTGTGGGCGCCGACGCCCTGGGCGGTGCCGTCCTCGGCGCTGCCGGGATAGCGCACCAGCTTCAGGTGCAGATGGGCGCGGTCGCCGAACACGTCGTCGTAGAAGTTCTCGGGAGCGCCGATCGCGGCGAGCAGCTCGTGCAGCAGCTTCTCGGCGACCGCGCTGAGCCGGTCGATCCAGGTGAGCGCCGCGGTGCGCAGCTCGGGCAGCGCGGCGGGCCACTGATTGGGGCCTTCGAGCCACCAGTAGGCGGGCTCGCCCGGCCCGGGTATGCGCGCGGGGCGCTCGGCGCCGATGTCGAGCTGGTCGCGCCAGTCGCGGGAGCCGCCGGTGCGCTCGTCGCCGATGCGCGTATAGCCGCGGAAGTGGGGCGAGTTGACGTTGTCGATGGCGAGTCGGTCCGCCTGCGGCAGCCGGAAGAAGGCCCGCATGGCGTGGTTGAGCGCGGCGGTCTCGGCGTCGGTGACGCCATGCCCGACGAGCTGGAAGAAGCCGACGCCATGCGCGGCGGCGTGGAGCTGGGCGTGCAGCAGCCGGCGGGCCTCGGGGCCGCGGTCGGCGGCGGAAAGGTCGATGATCGGGAGCTGCGACGAGGTCACGTACGACATGGAAGCCATCCGCTGGGATAGGTCCCGGCCGGCGCGGGTGGGCGCGATGTCGGCTCCGCCGGGGTGGGGCGGGCGCCGCTGGGGCACGGGAAGGGTGAAGGGGGGCCTGGGTCAGCGGTAGGTGCGACAGGCCATGCTCGTGACGCGGACGAAGTCCACGTGGCGGCGTCGTACGAGCGGAGGCATGCGGCCAGATTACTCCCGTCGGGCGCGTTCGGGGTGTGATGGCCCTCACAGTGCCCCTCGCCGGGGAGGCGGCGTGATCCAGGGGGCCGACCCGGGTGGTTCGGGTGCGCCGCGTCGGGCGCGGCCGCGGTGGCAACCTCCGCGGGCTCCCGCTCGCCGTCGTGCGGCGGGGCGGTGGGCTGAGGTCGACGGCGGACCGGCGTGCGCGCCGACGGCGCCCGCACCAACTCCGGTTCATGCTCGGGGAGTTGAGGGTGCGGGCGCCGTGCGGGCCTCAAAGGAGGGGGGTGGGGTCACCGGTCCCCGGGGCGGTCAACCCCCCGCGTTGCTCAGGGGCTTTCCGCCGGGCCGGGCCCGGTGTGGGGGGTCAGCGGCGCGTGTCGGGCGTCCTTCGACCCCTGCTCATCAGGATGCCTCCGGCGACGAGGGCGAACAGGCACACACACGCGCCTGTGATGACGTTGCTGAGGATCGCTCCGGTGCCGGCGCTGCGCGCTACGACCCATGGAGAGACGATCAGCCAGGCTCCGAGGAGCAGGACCACGAAGTTCAGGTCCTGGGACCTCTCCGGGACCATGGACATGCACAGGCCCAGCACGGCGAGGGCTATGCCCACGACCAGGTTGCTGAGGGCCAGGGTGGGCTTGGCGGCCGAGAAGTGGACCGTCCAGCCGGAGATCGCTGCGTAGATGCCGGCGAGGATCACGAGTTCCTCGACCGCTGCCACTCCTCGGGTTTCCATCACCCTCGCGTAGCGGTCCCGCATCTCCGATACATCGGGGTGCCCGGAGATATCACCGGGGCGGTGTGAGACGTCGGCCATCCGACTCGCCTCCTTCTGAAGTCTGCACGTCTGGCCGCGCGCTGCGACAAGATGTCGCGTACCTATTGTGCGCTTACATCCCCTTTATGTGTAGTCGGGAGAAAGGGAGCGATGACCGGGGGCGCTCTCCTGCGGATGCGTAATCACGTGAACGCGGAACGTGTTCACGCGGGGGATGGTGTGCGGGCCCACATCGGACCCCGCGCCGGCGCCGTGTGGGGGAGCTTCGACCGGGGGGCGCCGGGCGCACGCCCTGCGGTCACCTCCGGGCCATCTGGCGGGAGTAGGACCGGTTCATGCCCCCAACGACGAGTGCTCCCGTGACGGCTCCGAGCCGCTTCTCCGATGTCAAAGGCTGGTTCTGGCCGGTCGATCAGCTGCTGTTCGACTGGTTTCTGACGCGCCAGGACCGTGCCCCACGACAGAGCGGTGATCTCCTCGAACTCGGCGCCTACCTGGGCAAGAGCGCCATCTTCATCGGCACTTACCTGCGCCCGGGCGAGGAGTTCACGGTCTGCGACCTCTTCGACTCGCCGGCCCCGGACGACCCCAACAGTGCCGAGATGGACAGGTCGTACGCCACGCTCACCCGCCGCGCCTTCGAGGCGAACTACCTCGCCTTCCACGAGCGGCTCCCCACCGTCGTGCAGGCTCCGACCTCCGTGATCGCCACCCGCCTGACCCCCGGAAGCTGCCGCTTCATTCACGTGGACGCCTCGCATCTGTACGAGCACGTGCACGGAGACATCGAGGCCGCCAAGGAGCTGTCCGCCCCGGACGCCATCGTGGCCTTCGACGACTTCCGCGCCGAGCACTGCCCCGGCGTCGCGGCGGCGGTCTGGGGGGCGGTCGCGACGACGGAGCTGAAGCTCATCTGCATCACCGGCACCAAGGCGTACGGCACTTGGGGCGATCCGGAGCCGGCCCGGGCCGAGTTGCTGGAGTGGCTCACCTCGCGCACGGACCTGTGGCACGGGGTCGAGGAGGTGGCGGGCGCCCCGCTGATCCGGATCAGCGGCAAGAAGGCGCAGGCGCCCACCCCGCCCCCGCCCCTGCGCCCGGAACCCAGGGACCCCGGGCCCACCGGACCGACCGGTCAGGCACCCGCACCCGCACCCCGGGGCCTGCTCTCCCGCGCCTTCGGCCGGGGCCGCTAGCAGGCCGACCGCGCACCGGGTCCGGCTAGTGATCGACGACCACGCCGACGCCCTGCTCCTGCCCGAAGAGGTCCGTCCACGAGCCGAAGAACAGGAAGGAGTTGTTCGTCGCGAGCCCCACGGCGGCGAACACCAGGAGCTGGGTCGCGATCAGCAGCCCCAGCCGGCCCAGAATCGTCTTCCAGCTCTGACGGGAAAGGCGCGGCCACAACCAGATGGTGACGACGAACATCACCACCGCGCACAGCACGGTCAGCGCCAGCACCTTGTTACTCGTGAGACCCATGGGTCGATAGAACTCTCTGCCAGACGTTCCCCCGGGCATGCCCGAGCGGCACCGCTCGGGGGTGCTCAGCACAGAAGACAGCGATCGGCCCGGATCCGTTCCAGGTTCCCGGCCCTGGCCGCGTCGACGTTCACGGCCCGCGGCCGCGGCCACGTCAACGGTGCGCACCCCGTGACGTCAGGGCCCGGGGGACGCCTGCGGGGCGGGGGACGTGCTGCGGGTGCGGCTCACCGTGTCGAGGTACTCCGACACCGCGTCGCGGTTGCGGATCAGGCACGCGATGCGCTGGGTCATGCGGTCGCGTTCGAGGGTGAGCGTGGCGAGCATTTCGGGGGTGGCGTCGGGGAAGTGAATGGCCCGCGGTTTGTTGAGGCAGGGCAGGATCTGCTTGATGATCCGGGTGGGAAGGCCCGCGTCGAGCAGCCCCCGGATCTGCATGATCCGGTCCACGAGGTTCTCCTCGTAGGCGCGGTAGCCGTTGGGGGAGCGGGTGGAGACGATCAGCCCCTGCTCCTCGTAGTAACGCAGCAACCGGCGTGATGTGCCGGTGCGTTCCGAGAGTTCTCCGATACGCATGTGCTCCCCCTCGCGGACTCAGGGACCCGGGACTTCACCCTCACACCCGTGTGACGGTGGGGGCCGAGTGTACGGGCCATGTCACGCGAGGCGCCGGGGGCGGAGGCCGAGGTGGGCGGTCACAGGTCGCGTACGAAGGCGAGCCCGGGGCGGCCGGTCAGTCGGATCTCCGAGGTGACCACGAATCCGGTGCGGGTCAGCACCGCGCGGGAGCCGGCGTTGTCCAGGGTGGTCCTCGCCGTCAGGGAGGTCAGACCGTAGGTGCGTGACGCCAGGACGCAGACCTCGCGGACGGACGCCGTGGCGAGCCCCCGGCCGGCGGCCCGCTCGGCGATCCGATAGCCGAGCTCCGCCGAACCGGCGGCCGCGTCGATCAGGTTGACCCGCCCCACCACGTCGCCCTCGTCGTCGACCACCACATGGAAGAAGCAGATGCCCGCTTCCTGCTCGGCCAGCAGTGCTTCGAGCCGTGCGTCGAACCGGGCGAAGAAGTCGTCGCCGCGGTCGGGGACCGACGCGGCGAAGTAGGCGCGGTTGTCCCGTTCGAAGGTCAGGAGACCACAGGCATGGTCGAGGCGCAGCAACTCGAGATGAGGCATGCGCGCATGCTACGGGGCGTCGTGGAGGCGGCAGTTGTGGTGCGTGCCCGGAGTTTCAGGCTCGCGCACAGCCGCACCCAGGGGCCGCACCGGCTCCCGGGGCCTGCCCGACGAGATCGCCGGACGGGCCCCGGGGCCGGGGACGGTCAGCGCTTGAGCGTGAAGGTGAAGTCGCCGGTGAGCCGGCCGCCGAGGCGGACCGCCGAAACGAGCTTCCCCTCCTCGATCAGCCGCTCGACCTCGGCCCGTGAGAGACCGCACCCCTCGGCGATCAGCCGCACCGGCCGGACCGGTATCCGCGCCGCGAAGCGGACCGTGACGTCGATCGCCTCCCGGCCCAGGTGGTCCGATCCGCCGGTGTCGAGACGCCAGGCGCCGTGCCAGTCGAGGGCGATGCGATTACGGCGCCGCACGAGCGGGTCCTGAAGCAGTTCCGCCGTCAGGCCGAGGTCGTTGTCGTGCAGCCGGTCCAGCAGCTCGGGTCGTACGGAGCGGACATGCGTCCGCTCCAGAACGCTGAGCTTCGCTGTTTCCCCGCACCCGGTACAGAGCACGAGGAGCCAGGCGTCGATGAGTTTGTGGTGGGCGTTGACACGAAACTTGCCGGCCGCCCGGAAGCGGTCGCACCCGCACGTGTGGCAACGCCGGACGACGAGAGGGAGGCAAGTGGGCATGACAGCCCAGGTGTTGAGCACAGAAATACACCGGTTCCAGTGAGAAGTCCGCAGCAAAAAGCAGCGCGGCGCACAGGGTGCGGCGCGCGACCGATCAGCGCTCGGGAAAACTCACACGGTGTACAACGGGATGTCCTCGCCTGGACGACTTGGTTCGGGAGCACGGTAGGGGCGGACGGCGGTGCCGTTCCACCGAATTTCGAGCCGGAGCCGGAGCCGGAGCCGGAGCCGGAGCCGGAGCTGGGTAGGGAGGGGGAGGCGGAGTCGGCGCCGCCCGGTTGCCGAGGGCCGCCCCGCCGGGCTCAGGGCGCGTTCAGTGAGGCGCGGGCGTTCAGGGCCGCCACATCGCCACCCGTGGCGATGCGGTAGGTGTCGGTCATCCGCGCGAAGCCCTCCGCGGACATGCCATCCGTCCGGCTCATCTCCCGGTTCGCCAGCACCACGGCCGCCGTCGCGTCCCGGCGCAGGGCCTCGTACCGGGCGAGGCCGGTCGCCGGATCGTCGGCCAGAGACAGTTCGTGGGCCAGCACACGGGCATCGACGACCGACTGCGACGCGCCGTTGGCACCCACCGGATACATCGGGTGGGCGGCGTCGCCCAGCAGGGTCACCCGGCCGCGCCCCCATGCGGGCAGTGGCGCACGGTCGACCATCGGGTACTCCAGGATCTCCGGACAGCCCGCGAGCAGCCCCGGCACATCGAGCCGTCCGAGCGACCAGCCCTCGAAATACGGCAGGACGTCCGCGAGCCGCCCCGCGCTGTTCCAGTCGGCGTCCTCGGCGAGGGGGCCCGGCTCGTCCATCCTGACCTGCGCCACCCAGTTGATGCGGTCGCCGCCGATCGGATAGGCGACCAACTCCGCGTGCCCGTCGCGCACGATGGCCATCGAGTGGTCGGTGAGGAACGGTTCGGCCCGGGTGACGCCCCGCCACATCCGAATGCCCGACCACAGCAGCGGGCCGCCGTAGGGACGCAACCGCTCCCTGACGGCGGAGTGCAGGCCGTCCGCGCCGACGAGCGCCGAGACGCTGACCTCCTGCGTGCCGCCGGACTCGCGGTCGAGAAGCCGGACACGAACCCCGCCGGCATCCTCGGGTCCCTGCGCGAAGTCCACCACCCGCATGCCCGTGCGCACCGAGTCGGCACCGAGCCGATCGCGTACCGCCGAGAGCAGGAGGTGTTGCAGCTCGCCGCGGTGGACCGAGTACTGCGGCCATCGGTAGCCCCGCGCCAACCCCCTTGGTTCGGAGTAGAGTTGGCGGCCGTTCGGGTCGGCGTAGACGTTCTCGGTGATGGACACGCCGAGGCCGGCGAGCCGGTCTCCCAGGCCCAGCTCGGTCAGTTCGCGCACCGCGTGCGGCAACAGGTTGATGCCGACGCCCAGGGGGCGGATCTCCCGCGCGCTCTCCTTCACCACCGCGTCGATGCCCGCCGCGTGCAGACTCAGCGCCGCGGTGAGCCCGCCGATGCCCGCCCCCGCAATCAATACCGTCATGATCGGCTTCCTTTCTCCGCTCCCACTCTGTGACGCCCGCGGAGGGAAGTCCAAGAGACGCTGGATCTCACGGTGAGAAGCCCTCGTTATGGGCGCTGGTCAACTGGCGTCCGCTGATGGGTGGTTGACGTGTGTCATTGCTAGGGTGGGTGATCATGGACGTGAGCGGGGCAGTGGAAGACCGGATGATCACCGTCCCGGCGGGGCGGGTGACCCTGTCGGACCGGCGGACCCGGCGCAGCTGGGGAGTCGACCTCGCCGCCTATCAACTGGCCGCGTGTCCCGTGACCCAGGAGCGCTATGCGCGGGTCACCGGCGCACGGCCGAGCACCGCGCGAGGCGACCGGTTGCCGGTGGAGGGGGTCTCCTGGCTGGATGCCGTCCGGTACTGCAACGCCCTCTCGGCGCAGGAGGGATGGGTGCCCGTCTATCGCGAGAGCGACGGCGGGGGTGTCACGTGGGACGCGGCCGGTGACGGCTACCGGCTTCCGTCGGAGGCCGAATGGGAGCACGCCTGCCGCGCCGGTACGTCCGAGGCGCGGTACGGGCCCCTCGACGAGATCGCCTGGCACCGGGGCAACTCCGGCGAGCGTGTGCACGAGGTGGGTGGCAGGCGGCCCAACGCCTGGGGGCTGCACGACATGCTGGGCAATGTCTGGGAGTGGTGCTGGGACGTCTATGACGCCGAGGTCTACGGCAGCTACCGGGTGCTACGGGGGGGTGGATGGTTCGACGAGCCCTGGAGCTGCCGGGCCTCGGTGCGCCGCCGCAGCCACCCGACCTTCCGGATCGACGACGTGGGGTTCCGCGTGGCACGGTCCGTGTCGGCTTGACGAGGGTGTGACGGGCAACCGCGCCCGTGCCCGAACCTTTACCGGCCTCACCCAACTCCCTTGTCGGTAGCCCGATTTGGGGGCATGCGAGTGGGGGACAATGACAGTGAGCGCAGCTCCGTGCGTGGTCGGCCCGGGTGTCGACGCGGCCGGAGACGGCCCCTCGGCGGGCCCTGGCCCCCGCGCTCCCGACGACGTACCCGGCCCGCCGTGACAGGGACGGCTCAGCCGTGCCGGACGCACGGAAACTCGACGTGAGAGCCGCCTCCATGGCGCACGCGACGAGCACCGGGAAGGACGGCCTTCATGCGGAGAGGCCGGAGCCGATTATCGGGCGGCGCCGCCAAACCCCTTTCGATCGAGGGGATTTGTGCCGGCGCCGCATTGCCCGACATTTCGACGCCTATTCATGAGCGCCGGCCGGTGGCTGGGTTGGCACACCCCGGATTCGGTTCAGCGACTCGTCATGCGCCGCCACCCCTGAGTTCCGCGTGTCTTTGTCTCGTCGCCCTGTTCATGCGCTTGAGTGGTTCGGGTCGGCGTCTCACACCCGGCGCCCTCGGACCGGCGGCGTGTCGCCGGTTCCGGCCATCCTGCCGTGTTGTATTCCTGGTGCCCGGTCGTATTCCTGGCGCCCGCGAACATCGGATTCGTGTCACGCGGTTATTCGGGCCGCCGGACGGCCGGAACACCGCTTTCGGAGTGTCCGCGTAACTCTCGAATGAAGGAGTCGAAATGTGGGGCGTGGGTCGACGGAGCTTCATGACCGTGGCGGGGTCACTGGTGACGATGGCGGCGACGGGCACGCCGGCCCTGGCCAGTGGCCACGCCCGGGACGCCGCGACAGCCACCGAATATGTGGACGTACAACTGCTCAGCATCACCGACCTGCACGGATACCTTCAGGGCCCGCCCGCGAGCGACGCGGTCATCACGGGCGCGGGCGGCAAACAGTTCACCGTGGGCGGCGTGCCCTACATGGCCACGCACCTCAAGAACCTGCGGGCGGGGCACACCAACACGCTGTTCTTCGGCCAGGGAGACCTGTTCTCGGGCTGGTCGTTTCCGGCCGCCTCACTGGCCGACGAACCCACCATCGAGGCGCTGAACCGGATGGGGCTCGACTTCTCGACGGCCGGAAACCACGAGTTCGACCGCACCCCCGGATTCCTGATCGACCACATGGAAAAGGGCAGACCGTACGCGGGTGAGGGCTGGACGAACAGTTTCCCCGACTCCACCGGACACACCTTCCCCGGCGCGAAGTTCCGTTACTACTCGGCCAACATGCTGTGGGGGACTTCCGGAAAGACCGTTCTGCCCCCGGTCAATGTGGAATGGGTACGCGGCCCCGGCGGTCGGCGCCTTCCGATCGGCTTCATTCACCTCACGGTCACCGGAACCGACACCGGCTCCACGAGTTTCCAGACCGCGCTGCGCATGTCCGAAGAGGTCGCGACCGCCAACCACTACGCGGCCCTGCTGAAAGCTCGGGGCGTCAACGCGATCGTGCTCAGCATGCACGACGGGGCGGTCGCGGGAAGCGACTTCAACAGCGGCAGCACCCCCTCGGGCCCCGCCTACGACCTCGCACTCACCGTGTCCTCCGACATCGACGCGATCGTCACCGGCCACTGGCACTACGCGTTCAACATGATGGTGCCCGACCCCTCCGGCCGGCCGCGCCCCTTCGTCGAGGCGGGCTGTCACGCACAGATCATCAACGAGATCAACCTGCGCCTCGACCCCGTGACGGGCAAGGTCGTACGGGAACTCACCACGTCGACCAACCACCCCAACACCCATGACGTGACGCCCGACCCGGACCTCAAGGAGACCGCCGACTACTGGACCGGCTACGCCGACAACCGGGGCGCGACCCGCATCGGGAGGCAGACGGCCTCGTTCACACGCAGCCTGAACAGCTTCGGCGAGAGCACCATGGGCAACCTAACCGCCGACTGGGCGCTGTGGGCCGGCGGCCAGAAGCTGGACCCCTTCGACACCGGGAACATCCATCCCAACGTCCCCGCCCAACTCGCGCTGATCGCGGTCGCGCCCCGCCAGGGATCCTGCGTCATCAACGACGACCTCATCCTCGACACCACCGTGCAGGGGGCCGTCTCCTACCGCAAGGCCTTCAACGCGGTCGGCTACGGGGACCCCATCGTCACGGCCACCGTCACCGGCCAGTGCATCCACGACACCCTGGAACAGCAGTGGAAGATGAAGGGGACGGTGCTCACCTACGCGCCCCTCGCCGTCTCCCACAACGTGCGGTACAGCTTCGACGCCGCCGGGGCGGTCGGCGACCGCGTGAACCCCGCGGACGTCCTCATCGACGGCACCCCGCTCGATCTGAAGGCCACCTACCGGATCGCCGTCACGGCGTACACCCTCATCGGCGCCGACGACTACCCCGCCTTGCAGAAGTACTCCAAACCGGTGCGCCACACACGGGACTTCGAGAGCTTCATCGCCTACGTCCAGAGCCAGGCCGTCCTCACCCCGGCCCCCCTCGGCCGGGTCACCGCGCGCTCCGCGAGCGCCGTACGCGCCGACACCGGACGGCTGCTGCCGGTACCCCCGACGCGCAGCGCGGACGTCACCCCCCGGGTGGCGTCGGCGGGCACGGACGGTGGCCGCGGGCGCTGCTGACGGCCACCCGGTCGGTGGGGGAGCCGGCACCGGCGCCCCGCCCTGTCGGAGAACGGGAAGCGGCGACCCTCACGTAGGGTCGCCGCTGTGGTGCGGCACGTGGCCGCCCACCGTCATCGCCCGTCGCCCGGAGGCCGACCCTGAATACCGTCACCGCCGAGATCGTGTCGGCCGTCCTCCTGGTCGGCGTGCTCGCCTTCGCCGTCGTACGCCCCCGCGGCCTGCCGGAAGCGGTGGCGGCGCTCCCCGCGGCGGGAGTAGTCGTCGCGCTCGGCGCGGTGTCGCCCGCCGAGGCATGGCAGCAGACCCGTGAGCTGCTGCCGGTGGTCGGCTTCCTCGCCGCGGTGCTCGTCCTGGCCCAACTCTGCGACGACGAGGGCCTGTTCGCGGCCGCCGGTGACGCCGTCGCCCGGGTCTGCGGGTCGAGCGCCCAGCGTCTGCTCGGCGGAGTCTTCGCCGTCGCGGCGGTCATCACCGCGGTCCTCAGCCTGGACGCGACCGTCGTGCTGCTCACCCCCGTGGTGTTCGCGACGGCCGCCCGCGCCGGGGTGAGGGCCCGCCCGCATGTGTACGCCACCGCGCACCTGGCGAACTCGGCCTCCCTGCTGCTGCCCGTCTCCAACCTCACCAACCTGCTGGCCCTGGCCGCCAGCGGCCTCTCCTTCACGCGGTTCGCCGCGCTGATGGCGCTGCCCTGGCTGGCCGCCATCGCCGTGGAGTACGCGATCTTCCGCGTCTTCTTCCGCGGTGATCTGTCCGCCCACCCCGGCGGGGTGCGGGACGCGGATCCCACGCCGATGCCCGTGTTCACGCTCGTCGTCCTGGCGCTGACCCTTGGCGGGTTCGTGGTGACCTCGTTCGCGGGCCTCAGCCCGGCCTGGGCCGCACTCGCGGGCGCGCTCGTCCTCGCCGTACGCGGTCTGGCCCGGCGGCGCACCACACCCCGCGCGCTGGTCGCCTCGGCAGGCATTCCGTTCTGTGTGTTCGTGCTCGGCCTCGGCATCGTCGTCAAGGCCGTCGTGGACAACGGGCTCGGCTCCGCCATCGGCCGACTGCTGCCCGACGGGGACTCGCTGCCCGCCCTGCTCGCGGTCGTCACGGTCGCGGCCGTCCTGTCGAACCTCATCAACAACCTGCCCGCCGTCCTCGCCCTGCTCCCGGTGGCCGCGCCGGGCGGCGCGGGCCCGGTCCTCGCCGTCCTCATCGGCGTCAACCTCGGCCCCAACCTCACCTACGTCGGCTCGCTCGCCACCCTGCTGTGGCGGCGCATCCTGCACGAACACGACGACGCGCCCCGACTGGGTCAGTTCACCCGCCTCGGACTGCTGACGGTTCCCGCCACACTGGTCGCGTCGACCGCCGCGCTGTGGGCGGCTCTGCACACGATCGGAGGCTGACCGCATTCCATGAGCGTCATCATCTGGATCACCGAAGGCACCTGGCCCGCCTGCGTGGACGCCGCCCGCGCACACACCGCCGCGGACGCCGACCTCGTACTCCTGCACGTCACCGACGACGATGTGGCCGAGGCCGCGCACGGCGCGTTCGCCGGACTCCTCGGCCGCGGCCACCGCGAACGCGACCCCGGCACCCGCCTCGAAGACCTCGCGCGGGCCGCCGACCAAGAGCTCTTCGCCCGGGCCGAGCGTGCCCTGGGCGGCCCGGCCCGGCGCCTCGCGCTGCACGGCCGCGCCGAACAACAGGTCGTCCGCGCGGCGGAGGGCGCCACCCTCCTCGTCTGCGCCCGGGACGGCGACCACAGCCACCTCGGGCCCCGCAGCCTCGGCCCGGCCACCCGGTTCGTCGTCGACCACGCGCCCTGCCCGGTGCTGCTGGTCTGGCCCGACACGGCCCCCGGCATCGGATCGCTCCCACCGCCACCGCCCCATCCCTCCGGTCCGTGACCAAGCACCGCCGCCGGGCCGGTTGGCGAGCGGGAGAAACACGGCGCTAGCCTGGTGGGAACGGTGATCTCCGGTCTTCCGGACCGGGCCCCGCCCCGCGCGAACGAGGCCGAGAGCGCGGCACGGGTGCCTTTCAGGTAGGAGAGGTATGTCCGAGAGAGCCCCGTGGTCCCGGGCGGCCGCCGAGCCGGTGGACCCCGATGTCGCACCGGCCGAACTCGCCCGGCGCCCCCACCCCGCGCGCGGCCTGGGACCGGTCGTCGCGGTGGTGGCGCTCGGCGGCGCGCTGGGTGCCTGCGCCCGCTACGGCGCCTCGCTCCTGTGGACCACCGCGCCGGAGGCGTTTCCCTGGACGACTCTGCTGGTCAACGCCGCGGGCTGCGCCGTGCTCGGCGTGTTCATGGTGCTGCTCACCGAGGTGTGGACCGCGCACCGGCTGGTGCGCCCCTTCTTCGGGACCGGCGTGCTCGGCGGCTTCACCACGTTCTCGACGTACACCGTCGACATCCAGAAACTCCTGAGCGCGGGCCGGCCCCGCACCGCCCTCGGCTATCTGGCGCTGACGCTGCTCGCGGCGCTCGCGGCGGTGTGGGGCGCGGTGTGGCTGACCCGGCGCGCACTGGTACGGAGGCAGCGATGACCGGACTGACCGGACGGGCCCTGCGGGTCACGATCCTCATCGGCGAGAGCGACCTGTGGCACCACAGGCCCGTCTACACGGAGATCGTGCACCGGGCCCACGCGGCCGGACTCGCCGGCGCCAGCGTGTTCCGAGGCATCGAGGGATTCGGCGCCTCCTCCCTCATCCACACCCAGCGCCTGTTGTCGCTGAGCGAGGACCTGCCCGTGGCGATCGTCATCGTGGACGACGAGGAGCGGGTCCGCGCCTTTCTGCCCCAGTTGGACGAGCTCGTCAGCGAAGGCCTGGTGATGCTCGATGACTGCGAGGTCATCAGATACGTGGGACGGGAGCGCGCCAAGTGAACTGGCTGTGCGTGGCGTTGGGGGCGGCCATCGGTGCCCCGCTGCGCTTCCTCACCGACCTCACCGTGCAGAAGCGGCACGACAGTCTCTTTCCCTGGGGCACCTTCACCGTCAATGTCGTCGGCTGTCTGGTCCTGGGCGTGCTGACCGGCGCGGTCAGCACGGGCGCCGCGTCCTCGCAGGTGCAGTTGTTCGTGGGCACGGGGCTCTGCGGGGCGTTGACGACGTATTCCACATTCTCGTACGAGACCCTCCGGCTCGCCGAGGACGGGGCGAGGGTTTACGCCGCCGCGAACGTCGTCCTGAGCGTGGTGGCCGGGCTCGGCGCGGCTTTCGCGGGCGTGGCGCTGGCCGAAGCGCTGTGGAGCTGACAGCTCCCCCCCCGAACGCGGCCGAAACGGGCGTCGCGCGCGACCATCCGGTGTGCACCGCGCGCAACCGACCGGGGCGTTTTGACGTCTACGTGTCTGTAGACGTTAGTCTTCCGTCCACCCGCACGACCAACAGAAGGCCCCTCCACGCCGTGCCCCGTTGTCCCTGGCGCGCCCGCACCGCCCTCGACCCACCGGAGAGCCCCACCCCATGACCAGCCCCACCCCCACACCCCAGGCCCTGGACGGCGCGTCCATCGACGGCGGCCTGTACGGCGACATCACCGACTTCGCCCGGCACACCCACTGGCTGAACGGACCGGTGTCCGCCTACACCAGTTACGGCGTCGGCCTCTTCGCGGTGTTCATGCTGGTTGGCTGGTGGATCGCCCGGCGCAAGGACGCCTCGGTGATGGCGGCGGCGCTGGCCGCGCCGGTCGCGATGGTGCTCGCGTATGGGGTGAACGACGCGGTCAAGTCGGTGTTCACGGAGGTGCGGCCCTGTCGCGTGCTCCCGCACGACTTCCTGATCGAGAAGTGCCCGCCCCTGGACGACTACGCCTTCCCCAGCAACCACACCACGGTCGCGGCGGCCGCAGCCGTCGCCCTGTTCCTGGTCGACCGCCGGCTCGGCGCGATCGCGGCGATCGCCGCACTCCTGATGGGCGCCTCCCGTGTGTACGTCGGAGCGCACTACCCGCACGACGTGCTGGTCGCCTTCGTGACCGGCGGGGTGGTGGCGTTCGCCGTGACGTGGTCCGCGCGGCGGTACGGGGGCCCGCTCGTGGAGCGTCTGCGCGGTGGCGCGCTGAAGCCGCTGCTCGCCTGAGAGGCGCCGCGGCCCGGCCGCGGCCGGCGTCGGGGGTGCCGATTTTCGTCCCTCGGGGGCGCGGTCCTGTGTCCGGGCCGGGCTCGAACGCCTAGGCTCGGCCGGGTGCTGCGAATCGTCGATGAACTCGCCGGCCCCGGCCCTCTGCGCGTCTACGCGCACGCCCCCGCCGACGGTGATCCCGGAACAGGACTGCGGGTGCTGCTGACCGCCGACGTGCTGGCGCGCGTCGTCGAAATGCGCGGCAGGGCGGTGCTCATCGGATGGACCGGACCGAAGACCGAAGCGGCCGCCGCGATCCGCCCGCCCGACGCCGAGGGCGACCCGGAGCGAATCGCCCAGGAGTTGGGCGGCCCGCCCGGCGTTCAGCTCACCAGCGGTACATACGAAGGCGCGGGCGTCGCCTGTCTTCAGATCGGCCGGGCGGCACTGCCCCCGCTCGAAGGCCTCGACCCGCTCGCGGTACGCCTGATGTTGCTCAGCCACCCGTACGAGGAGCCGGTCTCCATCACGGCCGAGGAGATCACCGAAGCCGGCGCCGCGCTCGCCCGCTGGCGGCGATCCGTGGCGGCCTGGGCCGAGCACCCCTCGAAGCCGATCCCCACCGGCCTCAAGGCGACGGCCCGTACCGCCCTGGACCACCGGCTCGACACGTCGGCCGTCCTGCGCCTCCTGCACGATCTGGCGACGGCCGACGATGTGCCCGAGGGAGCCAAGTTCGAGACCGTCGCCCACCTCGATCGCGTCCTGAGCCTCGAACTCGTCCGCGAGGTCGGCCTGGTGTGATCCCGGTGCGGGTGGGCCGAACCGGGCCCACCCGCACAGCGGCCCCCTGACGGACTCGGGCACACGGCACCTCGGCCGGAAGGGGGACCGACCTGGCTGCCTCAACGGCCTGCAGGCGCAAGGCAGTTGGAGACGCCGAGGGCGGCCCAGGACCGCCCCCCACCTTCTCGAACCGCCCCCGCTCGGCTCAGTCCTCGAAGCCGCCCTCCCTCAACGCCTTGTCGATGCGGGCGCGATGGGCCGCTTCCCATGCGTCGAGGGATTCGTCCGCCTCTTTGGCCGCCTTGTGCCGGGCCTCCAGGAGCACCTGCTCCCGCCGGGCGTGGGGAGCGACCACGATGCCCTCTTCGTCGGCGACCACGATGTCGCCCGGGTGCACAAGGACTCCGCCGCAGCGCACCGGTTCGTTGAGCGGTGTGACGGCCTTCTTGGTCCCGGGGATGGGAAGGACGCCACGGCCGAAGACGGGGAAGCCCGCGTCGCGGACCTCCGCCAGGTCACGAATCACCCCGTCGACCACGAACGCGGCGACGCCCCGGCGTTGGGCGACGGCACACACGTTGCCGCCCGCGAGCGCGTAATCGAGATCGCCCGATTCCACGACGACGACCGAACCGGGCGCGGCACGGTGAATGGCCGCGTGCAGCATGAGGTTGTCCCCGGCGGGACAGCGCACGGTGAACGCGGGCCCGGCGACACGGGGAATCGGGGACCACAGAGGACGGATACCGATATCCATCACCTGAGCGCGCCCGAGAACATCGGCGAGCGTCGTCGGTGAAATGGTCCTGAATTCGTTGAGCTCGTTCATGCTTTCCCCATGGATGACGGTGAATTGCTACTCGGTCAGGTGAGGCGGGCGATCTGACATGCCGCCACAAGGCTTTCCCGCGAGATGGGGTCGGTGGCTGCCGGAGCCGTGCAGGCGTGGGCGCCCGCGATCGCGCCGAGCCGGCCGCACTCCTGGGCGTCCCGTCCGGTGAGCCTGCCGTACAGGAAACCGCTGACATACGCGTCCCCCGCCCCGTTGGTGTCCACGACGGGCGCGTGCGGTGGCACCGCCGGGATGTGCTGGGGCGTGGAGCCGCCCTCCCGGGTCAGGACGGAGGAGCCGCTCGCCCCGGCCGTGGCCACCACCGTGGATGCCCGGCCCTCGCGAAGGATCTCGCGCATCAGCGCGGGGGTGTTGTCGCCCGCGCCCGCCGCGCTGAGGAACACGAGGTCGGCACGGAGGGCGAACTCCCGGTGGTGGTCGGCCAGTCCGTCCCAGTCGTGCAGATCGACGGAGACGGGGACACCGAGCTCGTCGATGTCGTCGAACAGGAAGCGTGCGAAGTTCATGATGGACAGGTGGACATGGCGGGACCTTCGCAGCCGCGGCAGGTAGAAGTCCCGGGGCATCCGCAGGTCGTCCGGGTCGCGGGCGTCGTAGAAGGACATCCGACGGCCACCGGCGTCCACCAGGTTCACCGCACGGCGGGTGCCCGCGGGGGAGATCAGCGGGGCGAAGTCGACATCGCCCGCCTCCAGCAGTTCGCGGACCCGCGCTCCGGTCCAGTCGTCCCCTATGCAGTCGATCAGGCCCACCGCCAGGCCGAGCGCCCGGGTCCCCAGGGCCACGTTCGCTCCCGTATGGCCCGGCCACTCCTCGATCGGGCCGACCTGAACGGAGTCGGCGAGCGGCACCGGCAGGGCATCGACGCGTACGACCGTGTCCACCCCCGTTCCCCCGACCACCAGGACGTCGTACTGCGCGCGCTCTCGATTCACCGTTCCGCCTCACTGTCGTCGGTCCCGCCGCACGGGGCGGCCCATGAGCATGATCCCGGGCGGCGGCGTAAGGGGCGCGTGTGTGGTCGCCGACGCGGGGGAGCGGAGGAGGTGTGTGATGGGGGCGATTTGGGTTGCTTGAGGTGTACAGGAAGGTCCCGAGTGTCCTAATTGCGGCGCTATGAGCGACAGGATTATTGCCGGGAAAATGTCCACATTGGGGCTATTGGGTGAACCTCATCTCTTTTGTGGACCGCCGCGCCGGTTGCACGACGAGCGAGTGAATTGGGTCACGTGGGGGGTGGTCCGGGCTCGGAGTCGCACCGGGTCATTTCCGTTCCCGCCAAAGCGAGTTGGGGGCCCGGGCGGGATCGGATCATGGGGCCGAATTCGAGTTGATCTATATCCGGGATCGCCGGCAATGAATTCTGGCCTTGTTTCCACTCGGCCTATTCGTTTACGTTCACCGTCAATCCGGAAGGAACGCCGAATCCTGCCGCCGTCCGGAGCCTCCCACACACGTACGGCAGGAGCGGGGGACCCAGGAAAGCCGCCGATCCGGATTCCGGATCGGCTGGGGTGAAGTCGCGTGCACCGCGGCCGGACATCTCCCGTCCGAACCCGACAGCTCACCTCGTAGGCGACGGAGAGGAAAGCACCATGCCTGCAAAGGGCAAGCACCGCCGCCCCAAGTCCAGCTCCTTCTCCCGCGGCATCGCCGCCGCGGGTACCGGAGGCGCCGTACTGGCCCTCCCGGTGATCGGCGCCACCACGGCCGCCGCCGCCCCCGCGGCGGTCCACTCCGCCCCGGCGGTCAAGCCGGTTGTGGCGGTGAAGGCGGGCCCCACGAGCTACGCGGTCGCCGCCGGCGACTCGCTGGCCAAGATCGCCGACGCCCTCGACGTGAGCGGCGGCTGGAAGAAGCTGTACGAGATCAACCGGAGCGTCATCGGCGCCGACCCCGCGCTGATCCACCCCGGCCTCAAGCTCAACCTCGGTGGCGCCGCGGCGAGCACCGCCCGGGACGCCGCGGCCGGCCGCGCCGACCGCTCCGCCCGGACGACGACCCTCGCCCCCGCGGCCACGACCTCGTACGCGAACAACCTGGACGGCTGGATCAAGCAGTCCCTCGACATCATGGCCCAGCACGGCATCCCGGGAACGTACAACGGGATCTACCGCAACATCATGCGGGAGTCCTCGGGCAACCCGATGGCGATCAACAACTGGGACTCCAACGCCGTGGCCGGAACGCCCTCCAAGGGACTCCTCCAGGTCATCCAGCCCACCTTCCTCGCGTTCCACGTGCCGGGTACGCCCATGGACCTCTACGACCCGGTCGCCAACATCACCGCCGCCTGCAACTACGCGGCCAAGACGTACGGGTCGATCGACAACGTCTTCGGCGCCTACTGACGGTCCGCGGACCGGGCGCTCTCGGAGGTGGGGAGAGAGCGCCCGGCCGCCCGGCCGGTGTCCCACCGGTCCCAACCGGACGTGCCGCGGGCTCGATGGGGCCCCGGAGTCCCCATGCGCTGCCCTCAAACTCGGGGCAGCGCAAATTTCGTTCACCCCTCGGGGTGAACAATGCCAAGGCTGCACGTTTCTGCATACGCGGCTGTTCCTAGGGTGGTAGTGCGTCACCCCGGGACCACGGTGACTGCCCGACTACCGAGAACCCCCGCGCCCGCGGGGGTCAGTTCTGGACCGGGAGCTGCCATGGGAACCACCGCTCGGCCATCCGTCTCGGCGCCCCTGCCCCTCCCGCCGGGGCTGCTGCCGGACCGGTGCTGCAACGCCCGCACGTATCTGATGCACGGGTTCACCGTCGTCGAGGTCCACGGCGCCGTCGATCTGGCCACCGCCCCGGGCGTGCAGTTGCATCTTGACGCGGCCACCCAGCCGGCCGGTGCCCGGGTGATCGTCGATCTGCGGACCGTG
Organism: Streptomyces sp. ASQP_92; assembly: GCF_025399895.1. Lineage (GTDB taxonomy): Bacteria > Actinomycetota > Actinomycetes > Streptomycetales > Streptomycetaceae > Streptomyces. The sequence continues at coordinate 680,382 of NZ_JAODUA010000002.1, forward strand.
GAGTTCTTCGACTGTGCCGTCCTCACCCTGCTGTGCCGGGCCCATCGCAGGGTCCGGGAGCGAGAGGGCCACCTCGGCGTGGTCTGCGTAAGGCCCTGGCACCGGCGCATCCTCATGGCGGGCCGCCTCGACGCGTTCCTCCAGCCGGCCCGCACGGTCGAAGAGGCGGCCCTGTCGGCGCTCGCCCTCCCCGTCTCCGGGGACAACCAGCCCTAGGGCTGGGCTTGTTGACGTCCGGCCCGCCGTGTTCGCACGACCGGACGAAGGCGGGAAGCCGGAGCGGGCGCCGATCTCCGCGCCGAAGGCCGCCCCGACGGCGGGTGCTGACGGGGATCCCGCGACGGCGGGCGTATCGTCGCGCGGATGGACGACCGACTGGCCACGATGTGGCTCGCGACCGCCGTCGAGGAGGCCCGGACGGGCCGCGCCGAGGGCGGCATCCCGATCGGCGCGGCACTCTACGGCGCGGACGGCACGGTCCTCGGGCGCGGCCACAACCTGCGCGTGCAGGAGGACGATCCGTCCCTGCACGCGGAGACGGCGGCCTTCCGCGCCGCTGGGAGGCAGCGGTCCTACCGCGGCACGACCATGGTGACCACGCTGTCCCCGTGCTGGTACTGCAGCGGCCTGGTGCGGCAGTTCGGGATCTCGCGCGTCGTCGTGGGCGAGGACGAGACGTTCCGGGGCGGCCAGGAGTGGCTGGCCGCCCACGGGGTGGAGATCGTGGTGCTCGGCGATCGGGAATGCGTGGCCATGATGCGGGAGTTCATCGCGGCCGAACCGGACCTGTGGAACGAGGACATCGGACAGTGAGGCACGGCGTCAACCCGCCGCACAACCAAGCGAGTTGAGGTGGGCGGCGAGACGGCTCAGGTGCGGGACGGTCGCAATGCCGGGGGGAAGTACGGCAGGGCGGGGCCCAGAGGTGACGAGGACCGCGGACATGCCGCACTGGTGCGGGGCGAGCGCATCGGTCTCCACGTTGTCCCCGACGAACAGCACCTCCTCCGGCCGGCAATCCGCCGCCCGGGTCACCGCGACGTAGAAGCGCGGGTCGGGCTTTCGGAAGCCCAGGGTGCTGGAGAGCACCACGGCATCGAAGCAGTCCCCGATGCCCGCGTCCTGCAGGGTCCGCAGGCGTACCCCCTCCGGGCGGTCCGTATTGGCGGCCAGGACGCAGACCAGGCCCCGCGCGTGCAACTGGCGCAGCGCCTCGGCCGCCGCCGGGTCCACCCGAGCGTCGGGCAGCGCGGTGAAGACCGCCTCGGTCGCGAGCCGCAGACTGGGCACAAGGGCACCGCAGTCCCGGGCGGCGCGGCGCAGACGGGTGGCGAACGTGCTGCGAACACCACGGTCGTACCGGCGCACCTGCTGGGTGACGGTGTCGAACCGGGCCGCGAACTCCTCGGGGATGACCGTCCCCGGCAGTCCCCGCAGGACGTCCGCCACCAACAGGCCGCCGGGGGCCGGACCGTGGCCCGCCAGGGTGCCCACGAAATCGAGTGCGAGTACGCGCGGATGCGCCACGAGGCCGCCCCCTTCCCGGGTTCGATGATCACCCTAGTGAGAGAGCTCGTGGACAGCCGGTCGACGTTCCGTGTCCGAGTGGCGAAAGGGTCCAGGAAGTCGGTCGGGTGGAGGGTCGCAACCGGTGGGTCGGGTCGTCCGATGATGTGATGCGGGAGTGGACGAGAAGAGGAAACACCCCATGCGGAAGTGGTACGGAACGCGGTGGCCGGTACTCGTCGGCGCCACGGCGCTGGGAGTGGCGGTCGGGATGCTGCCCGCGGCTGCCGCCCCAACGGCCGCATCATACGGAGCCGACCCCCAACTGGCAGCGGTGGAAGCCTACTTGGGGCGTGTGGCCGACTCGCCGGACGCCCTCAGGCGCTTTCTGGAGGAGATGCCCAAGGGGGGTGATCTGCACCACCACCTGGGAGGCGCGGTGCGCGCGGAGTCGCTCATCGGGTACGCGGCGCGGGACGGCAAGTGCGTGGACACCACGACGTATGTCGTCACCCCAGGCCCGTTGCCCTGCGCCACAGGGCAACGCCCGGCGCGCGACGCACTGACGCCGGGCCCGTTCCGGCGTGGCGTCATCGCGGCCTGGTCGATGCGCGGCTTCGTGCTGCCGCCCGACGGAGATCCCCAGCCCGGACACGACCATTTCTTCGACACGTTCGGAAAGTTCGGGGAAGCGGCCACCGGACACGACGCGGACATGCTCGCCGAGGTGGCCCGGGACGCCGCGAAGGAGCACACCGGCTATCTGGAGACGCTGATCACCCCCGAGGTCGGCCCCCTCGATCAGCTCGTCGACCGCATCCTGCCGAACAACCCGAGCCCCGACGACCTCGCCGCGTTCCACGCCACCCTGCTCGCCGACCGGCAGTTCCAGGCACTGGTGCGGCAGGCGGCCGACGACACCGACCGCAGTGTCCGCGACTCGCGCAAGCTGCTCGGCTGCGACACCGAAGCGGCCCCGAAGGCCTGCCGGGTCGCGATCCGCTTCGACTACCAGGTGCTGCGGGCCCTGGACCCCCGCCATGTCTTCGCCCAGCAGATCCTCGGCTTCGAGCTGGTACGCCACCACCTCGGCCGCTTCGTCGGCGTGAACATGGTGCAGCCGGAGGACGCGCCCGTCGCGCTGCGGGACTACACCCTGCACATGAGGATGATCGACTTCCTCAAGTCCCGCTCTCCGGACGTGCGGGTCAGTCTGCACGCGGGGGAACTCGTGGAGGGGCTCAAGGGTGTCCGTGCGCGCGATCTGACCTTCCACATCAACGAGGCGGTCGACGTGGCCGGCGCCGACCGCATCGGACACGGCGTCGACCTCGCCCACGAACGGGACCCGCGAGCGTTGACCGCGCGGATGCGCCAACGGCACGTCCTCCTCGAGGCCCCGCTGATCAGCAACGCCGAGATCCTCCGCGTCAGCGGCGACCGGCACCCGTTGCGCACCTATCTGGACGCGGGCGTCCCGGTCGCGCTCGCCACCGACGACCCCGGCGTCAGCCGCAGCGATCTGACCGCCGTCTTCCAACAGGCAGTTACAGACCAGCAGTTGACCGTCGCCCATCTGCGCACCTTCGTACGCGCCTCGCTCGACCACGCCTTCATCGAGGGCGCCGGCCTGTGGAAGGAACAGGACCGGTACGACGCGTTCGCCAAGCCGTGCGCCCACGACGCGCCCGAGGCGCACCGGCCGCCCAGCGCCTCCTGCCGCGCCCTGCTGAAGGCGAGTCCCAAGGCGGCGGTGCAGTGGCAACTGGAGCGGGAATGGAGCGAGTTCGAGGGGCGGTACGCTCGCCGCTGAGCGGGGGTGGGGGTTCTTTGGGCCAGGTCCGGGCCCTCCTGGGGCTCCGCCCCAGACCCCGGGGTGTTTTCCCGCCCGCCCGCCCGTGCGGCGGGTTGGTTGGTTCCGGGACCTCTGGGGCTCCGCCCCAGACCCCGTTCGCGCCTTAAGGGCGCTCGTCCTCAATCGCCGGACGGGCTGAAATGCCCGATGCGGGCCAGCACCAGTACCGCTAGGGGCGCGGGGAACTGCGCGAGAAGCGACCCCGATCCGCAGACGAAGACGGGTTTTTAGGGGCGCGGGGAACTGCGCAAGAAGCGACCACGGCCCGCGGACGAAGGCGGGTTTTTGGGGGCGCGAGGAACTGCGCGATCAGCCACGCACGGTCCGCAGGGTCAGGGGGTTTTTGGGGGCGCGGGGAACTGCGCGATCAGCCATGCACGGTCCGCAGGGTCGAGGGGGCTGAGGGGCGCGGGGAACTGCGCGAGTGGTGGTCACGGTCCGCGGACGAAAACGGACCTTGGGGGCGCGGGGAACTGCGCGAGGCGCGGGGTGTGGTGCGCAGGCGCGAGGGGTGGGGGGTGAGGGGGCCGGGAGGGGAAAAAGGGGGGCGGGGCATGGGGCGCGTGTGGGAAGGTTCGGGCCGGGGTGGGGCGTGGGCACGATGGAATGAGGGGCACATGGGAACGGCACGGGTCGCGATAGTGACGAGCGACATGGGGTTCACCCACGACGTCGACCTGCCCCTCGTCGTGGCGGGACTACGCGCCCAGGGCCTGGAGGCAGAGGCGGTCGCGTGGGACGCGGACTCCGTCGCATGGGGCGACTTCCACCTCGCGGTGATCCGCTCGACGTGGGACTACGCGGGCCGCCTCGACGAGTTCCTCACCTGGGCCGACGCCACGTCGCGTCTCACCCGCCTCGCCAACCCCGCCCCCCTGGTGCGCTGGAACAGCGACAAGCGCTACCTCCTGGAACTCGCCGAGCGAGGCGTCCCCGTCGTGCCCACGCGCGTCCTCGAACCCGGCGACCCGTGCCACGCGAGCGACTTCGCCCACCCGCACGGCGTGGTCGTCAAGCCCACCGTGTCCGTCGCCGCACGCGACACCGCACGCTACGAGCCCGGCCGGACCGCGGACGCCACGGCCCACGCGCGGGCGCTGCTCGCGCAGGGCCGCGCCGTGATGGTCCAGCCATACCTGCGCCGGATCGCGGAGGGCGAGCGCGCCCTGGTCTTCGTGGGCGGCACCTTCAGCCACGCCCTGCGCAAGGGTGAGGTGCTGACCGAGCCGGGTGTGATCGACAACTCCCGGGAGCCGCACCCCGATCTCGTGGAGCACTGCCCGAGCGAGGCGGAACTCGCCATCGCCCAGGCCGCGTTGGCGGCGCTCCCGTCGACGGACGCCCCGCTCTTCGCCCGGGTCGACCTCGCCCTGGACGACACCGGGTCGCCCGTGCTCATGGAACTCGAACTCATCGAGCCCCACCTCTTCCTGGACACCACCGCTCCGGGCCTCAAGAGCCTCGTCGAGGCGGTGGCCGCCCAGGCCCGGCTCACGGCGCGTTGAGGCCGCCGGCCGGCTCCGGAGGCCAGCGTCCGGGGGCCAGCACGCCCAGCGCGTAGGCCTTCGCCACCAGAGCCGTACGACCCTGGACCCGCCAGCGCTGGGAGAGCCGGGTCAGGTGGTAGTTGACGCCGTCGACGGTCAGGCCCAGTGCCTTTCCGATGGCCGCCGTGGTCGCACCCGACGCGGCGAGCGCCAGGATGCGGGCCTGCACCTCGCTCACCGAACCCCCCGGCAGGGGCGGCGGTTTCGGCCGCTCGTCGCGTACGTACAACATGGCGAGCAGCACCGGAGCGGGCTCGGGGACCGCCATGATCGGGTCGATGGTGAACTCGCCCTCGCGTTCCGCGCCGTCCCGGCCGGACCGCCAGGTCACCTCGATGGGATAGCGCGAGGTGCGCCCCGTGCGCAGCGCCCTGACCAGCCGGTCGAGTTGGTCCTCGGAGCGCGGGGTGAACCGCTCGCGCAGGGGGCGGCCGCGCAGCCGGCCCGGGGTGGTGCCCCACTCGGCAGCCATCGCCGGGTTGGCGACGTGCACGTCCCCGTAGATGGAGCAGACCGCGATCGGCAGGGCAATGCGGTCGAGCAGGGTCAGGAAGTGGTTGCGCCACGCCCCCAGGTCGGCCGCCGCTTCCTGTTCGGCGGCCGGGTCACGTGCTGTCGCCCGAGCTGTACGACCCGCGCCGGTGCGCGGCGCCTCATCGTGTCCGGTGGCCATGTCACTCGCTGCCAGCTGTTCGGCCGCCGTGCCACGGGCCATCGGCTGCTCCTCGGCCGTGCCGCCGGGCTCCGCCTGTTCGTCGGCCACCGCCGCGTGCCACCGCCCCCATTCCTGGCCCGTCCGCAAGTGCCGGACGTGAGAAACCACTGCACAATCATGCAGTCGCGCGCCCCGGCCAGGCACACCGGGAGGGTGAGGCTTGGTCCATGACGGACACGATCCTGATCCCCACGAAGCCCCAGTCGGCCACCGACGACACTGTCCCCCTCGTGGACATCTCGTCGGGAGGTCTCACCGAGACGCCCATCCAGCAGGCCATGGAACTGGCCCGGCTGCACGGGCCGATCTATCGGCGCCGCCTCAACGCGCACCAGAACCTCTTCGTCAGTTCCCTCGACCTCGTCACCGAACTCGCCGACGAGACCCGCTTCGCCAAGGGCATCTCCAAGGTCCTGGACCATGTGCGGGAGTTCGCGGGCGACGGCCTGTTCACCGCCTACAACGACGAGCCGAACTGGGCCAAGGCGCACGACATCCTCATGCCCGCCTTCGCGCTCGGCTCGATGCGCACCTATCACCCCGCCATGCTGCGGGTCGCCCGCCGTGTCATCGAGAGCTGGGACCGCCGCGCGGAGCGCGCCGACGCCGTGGACGTCGCCGACGACATGACGCGGATGACCCTGGACACCATCGGCCTGGCCGGCTTCGGCTTCGACTTCGACTCCTTCGGACGCGCCACCCCTCACCCCTTCGTCGAGGCGATGGTGCGCTGTCTCGAATGGAGCATGAAGCGGCTGGGCCGCGCCCCGGGCGCCGATCACAGCGAGGAGGACCGGGAGTTCGAGCGGGACTCGGCCTATCTGGCCTCGGTGGTCGACGAGGTCGTGGCGGCCCGCACGGCGAGCGGCGATACCTCCGTCGATGACCTGCTCGGTCTGATGCTGGGCGCGGCGCACCCGGGGGACGGCACCACCCTGGACGCGGCCAACATCCGCAACCAGGTCATCACGTTCCTCATCGCCGGCCACGAGACCACCTCGGGCACCCTGTCCTTCGCGCTCTACCACCTGCTCAAGGACCCGACCGCGCTGCGGCTGGTCCAGCGTGAGGCCGACGCGCTGTGGGGCGACGAAACCGACCCCGAGCCCACCTTCGAGGACATCGGCAAGCTGCGCTTCACCCGTCAGGTGCTGAGCGAGACGCTGCGCCTGTGGCCCACGGCGGCCGCCTTCACGCGGCAGGCCCGCCAGGACACCCTGCTCGGGGGCCGTGTCCCGCTGCGCGCCGGGGACCTCGTCACCGTGCTCACGCCGATGCTGCACCGCGACCCGGCCTGGGGCGACAACCCGGAACTGTTCGACCCCGCACGGTTCGCGCCCGAGGCCGAGGCGGCCCGCTCGCCACACGCGTACAAGCCGTTCGGGACCGGTGAACGCGCCTGCATCGGGCGTCAGTTCGCGCTCCACGAGGCGACGATGCTGCTCGCGCTGCTCGCCCACCGCTACCGGTTCGTCGACTCCGGCGACTACCGTCTGCGGATCAAGGAGACCCTCACCCTCAAGCCCGAGGGCTTCACCCTCTCACTGATCCCGCGCACCCCCGCCGACCGCGCCCTGAACCGGATCGCGCTGCCCGGCGCGGCAACGGCCCAGGCGTCCGAGGCCGCCCGGTCCATGCCCGAACTTCCCTCCCGGGTACGGCAGGGCACGGGTCTGCTCCTGCTGCACGGCACGAACTACGGCACCTGCCGGGAATTCGCCGAAGGGCTGGCCGCCGAAGCCGCCGCCCTCGGTGTGGCCACCCACATCGCCCCGCTGGACGCCCACGCGGGCGCCCTGCCCACGGACCGGCCCGTCGTCATCGTCGCGGCCTCCTACAACGGGCAGCCCACCGACGACGCCGCGCGTTTCGTCCGCTGGATCGAGGACGCACAGCCGGGCGCGGCCGACGGTGTGCCGTTCGCCGTGCTCGGCGTCGGCGACCGCAACTGGGCCGCCACCTACCAGCGGGTGCCCACCCTCATCGACGAGCGTCTCGACGCCCTCGGCGGCGATCGGCTGCTGCCCCGCGCCGAAGCCGACGCGTCCGGTGAACTCATGGGCAGCGTAAGGGAGTTCACGGACTCGCTGCGGGTCGCCCTCCTCGAACGGTACGGGGACCCCGAAAGCGTCGGCGCCACCGCGCCGCCCGTCACGGCCGCGTACACCGTCACCGAGATCACCGGCGGGCCCCGCGAGGCCCTCGCCGCCCGTCACGGCCTCACCGAGATGACCGTCACCGAGGCCCGCGACCTGACGGCACCCGGCCATCCGCGACCCAAGCGCTTCATCCGTCTGGCCCTGCCCGACGGCGTCCACTACCGCACCGCAGACCACCTCACCGTCCTGCCCGTGAACGCCCCGGCGCTGGTCTCCCGGGCCGCCACGGCCCTTGGCGTGGACCTCGACACCGTCCTGAGCATTCACGCCCAGGGCGCCAACCCCGCCGCGCTGCCCGTCGACCGCCCGCTGGCCGTACGTGAACTCCTCACGCACTACGTCGAGTTGGCGGGCAAGCCGACCTCCGGGCAGGTCGAGCTGCTCGCCGCGCACAACCCCTGCCCGCCCGAGCGTGCCGCCCTCGCACAGCTCCCGGCCGACGACCCGCGCCCCCTGATCGCCCTCATCGAGGACCACCCGGCGCTGCGGGGCGCACTCGACTGGCCCACCCTGATGGAACTGCTGCCGCCGCTGCGCCCGCGCCAGTACTCCGTGTCCTCCTCGCCGGCCCGCGACCCGCGCCACGCCGATCTGATGGTCTCGCTCAACCCCGGCGGCACGGGCTCCGGCCATCTGCACGCCCTGCGGCCCGGCGACACCGTCCTCGCCCGGATCCAGCCCTGCCGCGAAGCCTTCCGTATCGCGCCCGACGCACCGGAACCCATCATCATGATCGCCGCGGGAACGGGTCTCGCCCCCTTCCGCGGCGCCGTGGCCGACCGCCTGACCGTGCCGGGGCCCGCGCCCGCCGTCCTCTTCTTCGGCTGCGACGCACCGGACGCCGACTTCCTGCACGCCGACGAACTGCACGCCGCGGAACGAGCGGGAGTCCTCTCGTTGCGCCCCGCCTTCAGCGCGCCGGCCGACGGGGACGGCCGCTTCGTGCAGCACCGCATCGCCGCCGACGCGGACGACATCTGGCCGCTCATCGAGGCGGGCGCCCGGATCTATGTGTGCGGCGACGGAAGCCGCATGGCACCGGGCGTCCGGGACGCCCTGCGCGCACTGTACGCGGGGCGCACCGGCGCCGGCGCCGAGGAGGCCGAGAACTGGCTGGGCCGCCTCACCGCCGAGGGCCGCTACGTGGAGGACGTCTACGCCGGCTGAGACCCGTCGGGCCCGCCTTCCGGCCGGGCGCCACGGCCCGCCCGGGAAGCGGCCCCGCGCGGTGCGCACCAGAATCGGAGAAATCGGGGTAGGCGGTCACCGTCGGACCGAACCCCGCCCACCTCTACATCGGGAGAGAGCACGCAATGCCCACCAGCTCCGCGGAATCCGAGAAAAGCACCATGAAGGCCATGACGTACTCCTCCTACGGGGACAACTCCGTCCTCGAAGCGACCGAGCAGCCGATGCCCAAGGTGGGGCCGGGCGAGGTGCTCGTGCGGGTGCGCTGCGCGGCCGTCAACCCGGTCGACTGGAAGATCATGTCCGGGGGCCTCGACGGCATGATGGACACCGTCTTCCCGGTGGTCCCCGGCTGGGACGTCGCCGGTGTCGTGGAGCGCGTCGGCATCGACACCCCCGAGTGGAAGGCGGGCGACGAGGTCTTCGCGTACGCCCGCAAGGACTATGTGCACGGCGGCACCTTCGCGGAGTACGTCACCGTTCCCGTACGGGCCCTGGCCCGCAAGCCCAAGTCCCTGAACTGGGAGGAGACCGCGGGTGTCCCGCTGGCCGGGCTCACCGCGCGGCAGACCCTGACGCGGCTCGGGACGTCCGAGGGCGACACGGTGCTCGTGCACGGCGCCGCCGGAGGCGTCGGCACGTTCGGCGTACAGATCGCGCGGGCCATGGGCGCCCGCGTGATCGGAACGGCCTCCGAGCGCAATCACGACCGGCTGCGGGAGCTCGGGGCCGAGCCGGTGACGTATGGCGACGGCGTCGTCGACCGCATCCGGGCGATCGCCCCCGAGGGCGTGGACGTCGTCGTGGATTACGTCGGCGGGGTGCTCGACACCACCCGGGCGGTCCTGCGCGAGGGTGGCCGCCACGCCTCGATCGCCGACCCTTCCGTCATGGAGGCCGGCGGCCAGTGGATGTGGGTGCGCCCCGACGGCCCCGGCCTGGAGGAGCTCGCCGCGCTCGCCGACTCGGGCGGCCTCAAGGTGCCGGTCGCCGAGACGTTCCCCCTGGAGCGGCTCGCGGAGGCCTTCGAGCTCAGCCAGACGGGTCACGCCCACGGCAAGATCGTGATCCGGGTCGGTGGCGACTCGGCGTAGGCTCCGCCGGCCCGGCCCCTCGGGCCGGTCGGAGACGTGTCGGCGAACGCGGGAGAAATCCGGACGCGCGCCCGCCGCGGGCGCGTTCCGGCCCGGCGGGGTGCCTAGCATGAGCGGCGTCGTCCTTCCGCTGCCGACACGAACGGAGTGCCGTGATGAGCGACCCCGAGCCGGGCCCGGAACCGGGCGCGCCCGAGGAGGGGTCCAGGGCGCGGACGCCCAGGGCGTGGCCGATCGGTGGCCGTCGCCTCGGCGCCGCGCTGGCCGTGGCCGCCGTCGCGACGGGCGGAACCCTGTGGGCCCTCAGTTCCTCCGGTTCCTCCGGTGACGGTGCCAAGGGCCGCTCGGCCGGGGGCCCCACGGTGGTCGAGGTGTCCCCGGGCGCCTGCGGCAAGGGGTGGAGCGGCGGCGGCGCGGGCCTTCAGGTCTTCGCGCTGCACAACACGTCCTCGGCCCCGGCCGAGGTCGATCTCACCGACCGGGCGACCGGCGCCGTCCACGGCGAGATCGAGGGCCTCGCCCCCGGCACGACCCGCGAGCTGAGGGTGGTCCTCGGCGGCGGCTCCTACGCCTTCACCTGCCTGCCGGACGACGCCGCCGCGGTCACCGGTCCCACCGTGCGAGTCGAGGGCCCCACGACCGGAGGCGGGCCCGCCGTGGTGCCGGTGACCCAGCACGACCTCATCCCGGTGGCCCTCGCCCACCAGCGCTGGGTGGCCGACAGAATGGTCGAACTCGCCGAGCTGACCGATGAGTTGAAGCGTGCCGTGGACGACGGCGACCTCGACGCGGCGCGCGCCGCCTGGCTGCCCGCGCACCTGGTCTACGAGCGCATGGGCGGCGCCTACGACGCGTTCGGCGCAGCCGGCCAGGCCATCAACGGGTCCGGCCCCGCCCCCTCCGATGCCCGTTCGGCCAAGGATTTCGAGGGCTTCCACCGCGTCGAGTACGGCCTGTGGCACGGGGAGTCGGCGGCCTCGCTGCGCGGGCCCGCCGACCGGCTGGCGCAGGCCGTGCACGCCCTGCGCGAGAGCTGGCCGCAGCAGCGCCTCGACCCGGCCCAACTGGGCCTGCGCGCCCACGAGATCCTGGAGGACACCGCCCGCGCGGAGCTCACAGGACGCACCGACTACGGCAGCGGGACCAACCTGGCCACCGCCCGGGCCAACCTCGACGGCACCCGCCAACTCCTCGGCCTGCTGCGTCCGTTGCTCGCCGGCCGCTATCCGGCCCTGCCGCGCCTCGACGCCTGGCTCGACCGCACCCAGCGCACCCTGGACCGTTTCGGCGAGGGCAGCCGCTGGACACCGCCGGCACAACTCGGCCGCCAGGACCGGCAACGCCTCAACAGCGACATCGGGCAGGCGGTGGAACTCCTCGCCCCCGTGGCGACGATCTGCGACGCACGGAGGACGGCATGAGTGAGGTACGACGGCGGGGCTTTCTGCGCGGTGCCGCGGCCGGGGTGGGAACGGCGGTCACCGGTGCCGCGCTGTCCGGCGCGATCCCCCGCCCGGCCCGGGCCGGGAACACGGCGAGCATCACGACCTCGCCCGACTTCCACGGCACCCACCAGGCCGGCATCCTCCAACTTCCGCGCCGCGCAACGGCGTTGGTTTCCTTCGACGTGACCGCCGCCGACCGCCGGGAGCTCACCGAGCTGATGCGCGCCCTCACCGACCGGGCCCGTTTCCTGGCCGTCGGCGGCTCGCCCGTCCCGGTGGGGATCACGGCGCCGCCCAGCGACTCCGGAGTGCTCGGGCCGCAGGGGCCCACGGGCGGGGTGACGATCACGGCCGGGGTCGGCGCCGCCCTCTTCGACGACCGGTTCGGCCTCAAGGACCGCAAGCCGGCCCGGCTCACCACGATGCCGGCCTTCCCCGACGACGACCTCGACCCGGCGTGGTGCCACGGAGACCTGAGCCTGCAACTGTGCGCGGACAGCCCGGACATCGTGCTGCACGCCCTGCGCGACATCACGCGCCACACCCGGGGCGGCATGCAGGTCCGCTGGCGCATGGACGGATTCACCAGTCCGCCGCGGCCCAGCGGAACTCCCCGTAACCACCTGGGGTTCAAGGACGGCACCGCCAATCCCGACACCGCCGACCGGGCCGCGATGGACCGGCTCGTGTGGGTGGGCCAAGGGGGCGCGGAGCCCGCGTGGGCGGCGGGCGGAAGCTATCTGGTGGTGCGGCTGATCCGCATGCTGGTGGAGTTCTGGGACCGGGTCTCGCTCGCCGAACAGGAGCGGATGATCGGCCGTGCCCGGGACACCGGAGCGCCGCTGGACGGCGCCGGCGAGTTCGACGTGCCGAAGTTCGCGCAGGACCCCAAGGGCGATGTGATCCCGCTGGACAGCCACATCCGCCTGGCCAACCCCCGGTCGGGGCCGAGCGAGAGCCGGCGGATCCTGCGGCGCGGCTACAACTACGACCGCGGCATGGACACCAACGGCGACCTCGACATGGGCCTCCTGTTCTGCTGCTACCAGCAGGACCTGGCCCGGCAGTTCGAGGCCGTACAGAAGCGGCTGGCGGGCGAGCCGCTCGCCGACTACATCAAGCCGTTCGGCGGAGGATATTTCCTTGCCCTGCCCGGCGTAAGGGACCGCTCCGACTGGCTCGGCCGTACTCTGCTGCTCTGACGCCGTCCCACCGGACCCGGCCCCTCAACGGAGGGTCAAGTTTTGGCCTGATATCCCTGGCGGGCTGTTCACCGGGGGGACACCGTGGCGCGGGCGCGGTGTAGTGGTCCGCGCGAAGGATCGCGTTTCGTCAACGACATCACGAGGGTGGCCGGACCCCGGACGCCAGTGGAGGCACGCGGAGCATGGGCAGCAAACGCAGCGCGGTGGGTGCGGAGCGCCGGGCCGGACGGTGGGCGGTGTTCGCCGGGGCCGCGGCGCTCGGCCTGCTCAGTGGCATGGTCCCGGCCGCGGCGGATCCGGCGGACCACCCCGACGGCCGGACGGCCACCCCGATCAAGCATCTGGTGGTGCTCTTCCAGGAGAACGTGTCCTTCGACCACTACTTCGGCACCTACCCCGTGGCGGCCAACACGGACGGCACCAGGTTCACCGCGGACAAGCACACCCCGAAGGACATCAACACGCTGCGCAACGCCGGGCTTTTGACGAAGAACCCCAACCAGTACCTGCCCAAGCGGCTCACCCCCGAGCAGGCCATGACCTGCGACCAGAACCACGGCTACGGCCCCGAGCAGTACGCCGCCAACGGCGGCAAGGCCGACCTGTACGTGCAGAACACCGACTCGGGGAAGTGCTCCGGCAACCTGTTCGGCGAGCCAGGCCTCGTCATGGACTACTACGACGGCAACACCGTCACCGCGATGTGGAACTACGCCCAGCACTACACCCTCGGCGACAACTCCTTCAGCACCACCTACGGCCCCTCCACGCCCGGCGCGATCAACCTGATCTCCGCGCAGACCCACGGCGTGATCTCCACCGACCCCGCCTCCGGCACCGAGCACCCCGAGCAGACCGCGACGCCCGATCCGTACACCGTGGTCTCTCCCGACGCCAAGGGCGTCGGCACCCTCGTCAACGACCCCGACCCGGCGTACGACGACTGCTCGGGCAACGACCACAGCGGCACCAGCCCGCTCGCCGCGCTCCAGGGCCGCAACATCGGTGACCTGCTCAACGAGCGGCATGTGTCCTGGGGCTGGTTCCAGGGCGGCTTCCGGCCCAGCACCGCCTGGGACGGCAAGCAGGGCCACTACGCGAAGTGCGCGGGAAGCACCCACACCAACGTGGGAGGCGCCGCGGTGGTGGACTACAGCCCGCACCACTCGCCCTTCCAGTACTACGCGTCGACCGCCAACCCTCACCACCTGCCCCCGAAGAACACCGCCGAGATCGGCCACGAGGGGCAGGCCAACCACAACTACGACCTCGGCGACTTCGACGCGGCCCTCGCGGCGGGCAACCTGCCGGCGGTGAGCTTCCTGAAGGCCTCGGAGTACCAGGACGGCCACGCCGCCTACTCCGACCCCCTCGACGAACAGCACTACCTGATCGAGCGGATCAACAAGATCCAGCAGTCGCCGCAGTGGAAGGACACCGCGGTCCTCATCGCCTACGACGACTCCGACGGCTGGTACGACCACGCGTACGCGAAGCCGCAGAACGGCTCCAAGGACACCAAGCCCGGCTCCCAGGGCAAGCCCGCCGACAGCCCCGCCTGTCAGGCAGGGCCCGCCGCCGCGGGAGACTACGCCGACCGATGCGGCCCCGGCACCCGCCAGCCCCTCCTGGTCATCTCGCCGTACAGCAAGGTCAACGCGGTCGACCACACCCTGACCGAGCAGGCGTCCATCACCCGGTTCATCGAGGACAACTGGCACACCGGCCGGATCGGCGACGCCTCCTTCGACGCCCGGGCCAACCCGCTGACCTCGGCCTTCGACTTCAAGCACCCCAACGGCAAGCAGGTGCTGCTCAACGCGGACGGATCGGTCAAGTCCGTCAAGGACATCCCCGAGCACCCCGCCCCACCGGCCGCCGGATCCACTCCCGCGACCACCACGGGCGGCTCAGGAAACCACCCCCAGCCCCGGACGGGCGGTGAGGCCCTCGCCGAGAGCGGCTCCTCCTCGGCGCTCGTGCCGACCGGGATCGCCGCCGGTGCGCTCGCGGTGGGCGGCGCCGGCATCGCCGTCGCCCTGCACCGCCGCAGGAAGCACGCTCGCCCCACTCCGTAACATCCGCAACTCCCGCTGACACAGGGCCGCCGACGGTTGTCGGCGGCCCTCGCGTGTGCCGCGCGAAAGGTACGGCACGACACGCCGACGGGGGAGTCGGGCCGCTCCATCGCGGGCAAGCAACGGGGAGGAAGAGGTGGTTCCGGCCCGCTCGCGGAGGGATTCTCATGGGGATCTACGGGCAGGACTGGGCGTCGTACCAGTCGTCGACACCGGACACGAGCGGTCTGTCCTTCGCCTTCGTGAAGGTCACCGAAGGACTCTCGTACATCAACCCGCGCTGGGTGTCACAGCGCGACCACGCCAAGGCCAACGGCCTGGTGTGGGGCGGCTATCACTACCCCAATATGGCCAACAGCCCCCAGGCGGAGGCCGACCACTTCATCCGGCAGGTCGACTGGCGGCCCGGCGACGTGGTGATCCTGGACTGGGAGGGCTACGACGCGGCGAACTCGCGCGTCGCCAAGTCCACCCAACGCGCTTACAAGAACGCCTGGTTGAGGTATGTCAAGGGGCGCCTGCCGCATCACCCCGTCGGCATGTACGCCAACCTCGACTACTGGTGGAACGTCGACCAGGACGGCTACTGCGCCGACTTCCTGTGGATCGCCACGGCCGGGCGCGCGGCCGGCGACCCCGGGATCCGGGCGCCCTGGATGTTCCACCAGTACGGCGAGTCCAACGGCCTCGACCACGACTACTGCCACCTCGCCGGCCTCAGTGAACTGCGCAGGTGGGCCCTCTCGTTCCAGCCCTCACCGCCTCAGGAGACCGACATGCCCCAATGGATCATCGGCCACGTCGACCCGGGCGCGCAGCCCACCGTCGTCCTGCTGCCGCACGGCACCGCGTGGGACACCTACAACCGCCGGCTGCACCTCGGCATGGACCAGATCACCGACACCCCGGCGGTCGGCTCGGTCCGTGTCGCCCTGCACAACGGCACCGGCTGGCGGGACATCAGGGACGTACAGGTGCAGGCCGCGAGCGGCGCCGTCGATGTGAACATCACCAGCGGCGATGTGAAACTGAGCCTCCAGACCGACACCGCGGGCGTCACCTTCGCCATCGAGACCTGGTAGCGACCGCACGCGAAGAGCCGGAACTCGGCCGTCCTCCTCGGCGACGCACGGCGCCGGGCGTGACACCCTGGGCACTCCTGTCCCAAGTCATGCGAGGAGGCGGGCGCGCGTGCGGCCGACCCAGCCGGGGGAGACCCCCGCAATCCTGACGGTGCTCGGCGAGGAGCGGCGGCTCCGCAAGGAACTCGGCTTCTGGAGCCTGACCGCGATCGGCTTCTCCAACATCCTCGGCTCGGGCTGGCTGTTCGCCGCGATGTTCGCCGCCCAGACCGCGGGACCCGCCGCCCTGCTGTCCTGGGTCGGCGCGGGAGTGCTGTGTGCGCTGGTGGCGCTTGTGATGGTCGAACTCGGGGCCACCCGGCCGGAGGGCGGCGGCACCGTGCGGTGGCCGCTGTACGCCAGCGGACGCCTGGTCGGCACCGTCGTCGGCTGGTCGGTGCTCCTGTCGGTGGGCGGCACCGCGGCGGAGATCAGCGCGATCATGCAGTACGCCGCGCACTATCTGCCCGGCCTCTACGACAACGGCCGCCTCACCGGCTCCGGCCTCGCCGTGGCGAGCGGCCTGAGCGTGCTCCTGACGGCGCTCAACTGGTTCGCGGTGCGCGCCTTCGCCCGGCTCAACAACCTGGTGTCCCTGTTCAAGGTCCTCGTCCCGGTCCTCACCGTGGTCGCCCTCTTCCTCTCCGGCACCCACTCCGGCCGCCTCACCGACCACAGCGGCTTCGCACCGTACGGCTACGCGGCCTGTCTGACCGCGCTCGCCGGCGGCGGCATCGTGTACTCCGTCAACGGCTTCCAGGCCCCCCTCGACTTCTCCGGCGAGGCACGCAACCCGCGCCGCACCGTGCCGCTGGCCGTGCTCACCGGGATCGGGCTCGCGGTGCTCGTCTACCTCGGCCTGCAACTGGCCTTCCTGTTCACCGTGCCCGACTCGCTCCTCGGCCACGGCTGGCAGGGCGTCAACTTCGACTCGCCCTTCGGCCAGCTCGCCCTCGTCCTCAACCTGCACTGGCTCGCCACGCTGCTCTACGCGGACGCGGTGGTCTCCCCGGGCGGCTCGGCCTACGTCGGCGTCGCCATCGACGCCCGGCACACCTACGCCCTCGCCAAGAACGGGCTGCTGCCCCGCTTCTTCATGCGGATCGACCCCCGCTCCGGCACCGCACGCCGCGCCCTGGTGCTCAACCTCCTGGTCATCATCGTCTTCATGCTGCCGTTCGGCGGCTGGCAGGACATCGTGAGCGTGATGGGCGACATGTATCTGATCGTGTACGCCGCCTCGGCGGTCGCCGCCGCCGCGTTCCGCGCCCACGACAGGGACCGCGGGCTCCCGCCCTCGGACGGGCAGGTCGCCGGGGTGCACTGGATCGCGCCGATCAGCTTCGTCGTGGCCAGCGAGTTCGTGTTCTGGTCGGGGTGGCACCATCTGCGGCTCGCCCTGCCCCTGGTCCTGGCCGGCGTCCCGCTGTTCCTGATGCTGCGCCCCGACGCCGAGGGCCGCTCCTCGCGCGACGAACTGCGCCACGGCGCCTGGCTGGTGTTCCATCTGGCGGCGCTCACCCTGCTTTCGTGGCTCGGCACCTTCGGAGGCTCGGGCCACCTGCCCGCACCGTACGACTCCCTCGTGGTGGGAGTCCTGGCGCTCGGTGTGTTCTTCTGGGCGGTCCGCTCCGGCACGGCACATCTGCGCACGGCCCCGGTCACCGCACTACCCGCGGACTGACACGACAACTGTCCCCACCGGCACGGCAGACGGCGCCGACGGGAGCTCGGACCGGCTGCCGAATCCACCCAACTGCCCCAAGGCCGCCCATCCGGCGAGCGGATGTGCGGAACACCCGTCGCGGCGTGTCCATCCGGTGTTACCTTCCGTGTCAATCGATGCGGAAGGTACGCCTTTGGCGTGTCGGTTCCGGGGGCTGGGGGGTCGCGGTGGGGGATCTTGACGCGGCAGAGGGCGCGGACGCGTTCCTGCGGCACATGTTGTGGCGGTATCCAGGTCAACGGCAGCCGATCGTGGCCCTGTTGGGGCCCCGGCAGTCGGGCAAGACCGACGTGTTGCAGGCGGTGTCGCGCGCCTGCGGCGGCACCGTGATCCATGCGGCGCTCGACTTCGAGGAGAACCCGGTCGACCCGGTCTCCGCTGCCGCGCTGGCCGCGTTCCAGATGATGCGCGGCTGGGACAACCTGCGCCACGGCCCGGTGTTCCACCGGTTCGGGCTCGGCCTGCTGGCCCTCAACGAGAACCTGGACGCGGACCGCGGCCGGGCCGCCGAGCAGATACGCGAGCTCATCAAGCAGTACGTACGCAGCACCCCGCCCGGCAGAATCGCCGACCGTCTGGGCAACGTCGCGGCCGGCACCATGGACATCGTCGCCCAGGGCGTGCTGAGCCCGCTGGTGTCGGGGCCCGCGCGCGAGGTGGTCACCGCCGTCCGCGAGCAGGCGAAGCCCGTCATCGGCTCGCTGTTCCAGAGCGCGGCGCGCTGGGGCGTACGGGACGCGCTGCGCTGGCACATCAGCGTGCCCGAGGCCGAGTCCGCCCGCTCCATCGACGCGTTGATCCGGCTCAGTTCCACCTCCCGGTCCGCCGCCGTCGGCCACCTGATGGCGGCCTTCCTCGCCGACGTCAAGGCCCAGGCCGAACGCCATCCTCCGCTGCGCTCCGCGTGCTCCTGCGTCCTGCCCACCCGCGGTGGCCGCCGCGACCGGCACGACCACGCCTGGGTGCTGCTGGCCGACGGCGCGCAGACCCCGGCAGGACGCCGCTTCCTCACCGAACTCGCCGCCGCCCGCGCCCGCAACCAGCGGTCCGACCCGGACGGCACGGGCGCGGCCGACCCCCTCCTGGTGCTGTCCGCCTGTGAGCAGTGGCAGTCCGAGTGGACGTCCTGGTGGTGCGAGCCCTGGCGCCCGACCCCGCGGCCCGGCACGCCCCAGCGCCGGGTCCCGCTGCTCACCCGTGCCACCAGGACGCTGTGGGCCGCCGAGAACGACGCCGCCGTCGGCGCCGAACGCGGTGAGGCCGCCGCCTGGTGGTACCCGGTGTGGCTCGACCCGATGACCGAGGAGCAGGTCGGCTACCGGATGGACCGCTCCGATCCGTCCCCCGCCCGCCCGCTGCCCGCCTCCGTCGTCCACCGCCTCACCGGCGGCCACCGGGGCGCCGTCTCCGCCGTCCTGGACGGACCCTTCGCGGCGCACCCCGGCCCGCACGGCCCCGCCGTGTCGATGGTCGCCCCCGCCGACGAGGACGGCACGCCCCTGTGGTCGTACGCCCTGGAGAAGGGCCTGCCCGACGGACTGCCCGTGCCCGGCACTCACTGGAGCACCACCCCCGCGGTCGTGCTGGCCGCCGCCTATCTGGCCGATGTGCGCACGGCCCACGACCCGCGGCTGCCCGCGCTCTCCCCGGAGCTGCCCCGGGGCCTGGAACTCCTGCGCCGCCACCTGTGGGTGAGCACCTTCACCCACCGCCCCTCCCGCATCCGCCGGATCGGCTGGGGCGACGCCGACGTCCCCGCGACGCTGCACCCCTGGCTGGCCCGCTCCGCACTCACCGCCCTCAACATCGCGCCGCCCGCGGGGCCCACCGAACCGGCGCCCTGGCACGAGGTGTTCACCGACCAGTTCCTCGCGCTCGACGAGCCGGCGCCGGGCGGCGACGGCGCGGCCGTGGAGCGAGCGCTCTTCCACGACCTGGCCCTCGGACGCTTCGCACCGGTCGCCGCCGCCCTCGCCGACCGGTTCGACGAGGACCACCGGGCGTGGATCCGCCTGCTCGACTACCTGTCGTCCGCGCCCTGCCGGTTGCTGTACGACCATGCGCCGCAGGACGCGTACGCCACTCTGCTCGACGGGGTGGAGGACGGCGGGCAGACGGTCTTGGCGGTGGCCACCGCGAAGCTGCTCGCTCTGCTGTGGCTGTACAACGACCCGCTGACCGAGCACACCCGGCGCTGGGACGGCGAGATACAGGAATGCTTCACCCGCCTCGCGCACAACTCCCGCCTGCTGGACGTCAGTCCGCTCCAGCAGGCGGCGGCCGCCTTCGCCTAGCCCCACGGCGGCCGCGGCACCCCCGCGCCCGCCGATCGCACCGCAAGGAGTGTCCATGCCACCCGCTGTAGGCAACCCGCGCTTCGGCCGGCTGCGCCGCCACCCCGTGCTGACGGCCCTCGCGGCGCTCGTGATCCTGACCGGCCTCGTCTTCGGCGGGCGCTGGAGCTACGACCGCCTCTTCCCGCCCTCGCTGACCTGCGGCACCGGCATGACCGCGACGGGAACACCCCTCGCCTGCGCCGGAGTGAACATCGACAGCGGGCCCTTCACCGACCAAGAACCCACCCGCATGCGGGAGTTGGAGAAGATGGTCAAGTCGGCCAACGACGAGGTGAAGGGTCCCTACACGAGCATCGTCCTGATGCTGGACCTGTCACCCGTCTCCGACGTGGACACCCTGACCTACGCATCGCTCTACCCCAACATCGAAGGCGCCCTCGCCGCCGTGTGGCGGGCCAACCACACCGCCGCGTACGGCAGTACCCCCGCGGTCAAGCTGTACCTCGCCAACATGGGCAGCCAGTACGGCTCGTGGGAGAAGACGGTGGCCCAGCTGAAGGCGCAGGCGAACGGCGAGCACATCTCGGCGGTCGTGGGCCTGGGCCAGTCCACCGACCAGACCCGCCGCGCCGCCGCGGCGATCTCCTCCCAGCTGCACATCCCCATCATCGGCTCCACGGTGACCGGCGACTCGATGAACCTCGACCCCGCCGACCCCACGGGCAAGAAGCAGATCGTCGACATGTTCCGGGTCTCCCCGACCAACTCGGACTCGGTGATCGCGGCCACCCAGTACGTGTCCACCCTGCGGCCCGCGGTGACCTCCCTCGCCGTCGTCGCGGACAGCGTCACCGGCGACGACTACACCCAGACCCTCGCCGAGGCCGCCAAGACCAAGTTCAAGGCCCCGGGCCGCACCGTCACCGTGCTCCCGTACACCTCGCCCAGCGATCTGCCCGCCGGATCGGGCCGTCAGGCCTATCTGGTGCAGCAGTTCAATCTCATGCACGCCAATCTGTGCCAGGCCGCCCCTTCCGTGGTCTACTTCGCGGGCCGGGGCCGCGACCTGGGCGCGTTCGTGGAGAACTGGGTGCAGGGCCCGCCCTGCGGGATCGCGCAGCTGCACATCCTGGCCGGCGACGACGCCTCGGAGTCCATCCGCGACAAGGCAGTCCTGAGCGGCATCGCCTCCGGCCGGGTCACCGTTGCCTACACCTCGCTGGCCAGCCCCGACGAGTGGGGCAAGGAGTGCCCCGGTTCGGACGCCAAGCACAACTACGACCAGTTCTGGAGCGCCTTCACCGGTCGCCCCGACCCCTGTACCGGACAGCCGTTGTCCACCGACCAGGACGTGGCGTCCCTCGCTTTCGACCCCGTCGACCTCGCGAGCGGCCAGGCGATGCTGACCCATGACGCGACCGTGGCGGCGATCAGCGCGGGCCGGCGCGATGCGGTCGGCCTGAAGAACCCGGGCCTGGAGACCGGCATCCTGCACCAGTTCTACTGCGCCCAGATGCTGCCCGGAGCCAGCGGCTGGCTGTCGTTCGGCGCCGACGGCTCGCCCGCGGGCAAACCCACTCCCGTGGTGCAGCTCGGCGCCGACGGCTCGGCCAAGACGGTGGCCCTGACCTGGCCGGACGGCGCCCCCAACCTGAGCCTGCCGCAACGCGGCGGGAAGGGCGCGCCCGGTTGCTGAGCCGCCCGGCCCGCGGCGGCCCGGCGGCCGTCGCGGGTGGGTGGCCCTCTGCCCGCATGAACCGCCCGTGGCACGGTACCCGGAGAGTGAGGTGGTGGCCGTCCGGGCCGCCGGACACTCCCCAGGAGGTGGCTTCGCATGACGGAGCCGACGAGTCAGAGGCCGATGAGCCAGCCGCCCACGAGCCGGCCCCCGCATCAGCCGCCCGAGGGCCGGACGCAGATGAGTGCAACCCTGCACAAGCCCGAGTCGGACGAGTTCCGGGCGGACGCGGACAGCACGACCCTGGAGCCGGCCAGGAGCGGCGCGGGCGAGGCGCCCGCGACCCGCGGCCGGACCAGCATCGCCGGCGGTGTCGTGGAGAAGATCGCGGGGATGGCGGCCCGCGAGGTGCCCGGAGTCGAGTCCCTGGGCAGTGGTCTCGCCCGGACGCTCGGCGCGATACGGCCGGGCCGCGCCTCGGTCACGCGCGGGGTCAAGGTCGAGGTCGGCGAGCGCCAGACCGCCATCGACCTGGAGGTCGTGGTGGAGTACGGGGTGAGCATCCCCGAGGTGGCCGCGGAGATCAGGATGAACGTCATCGGGGCCGTGGAGCGCATGACGGAGCTGGAGGTCGTCGAGGTGAACATCGCCGTCAGCGACGTTCACCTGCCGGAGGAGAGCGAGCCCGAGGCTTCCGGAACCCGGCTTCAGTAGCATCGCCGCGACAGCGCGACGGAAGGCGGCTCGATGAGCACCGAAGTAAAGGTCGGCCTGGTCCTCGGGGCCATCGCCCTCCTGGCGACGGCCGTGGTGGCGGTCGTCCTGACCATCCGCCTGGTACGGGCCCGCAAGCTCCTCCAGGACGCCGGCATCCCCCTGACCCACAAGGCCGCGTGGTGGGGCGCGCTGCTCTATGTCATCAGCCCGATCGACCTCCTGCCGGACCCGATCTACCTGGACGACATCGGCGTGCTCCTGCTCGCCCTGCGCACCCTGCACATGGCGGCGGCCCGCGCCGGAACCAGCGAGGAGAAGCTCGCCGTGGAGACGGCTCCGCAGCGCGGCAGCCGGACGTGGTGAGCGCCACGCGCATCCAGCCGCCGAACAGGGCGGGCGCGGGTGCGCTCCCGGCTCCCCGGACCGGCCCGGCGCAAACCCGCCGTCCCGGAACCGGCAACGAAAGTTGCCACCACCGTCCGGCGGGCGCACGCTCCTGCCTATGACCCCACACAACGATTCCGCCCCCGCCCACCAGCACGGCCACGGTCACCAGCACGGCGACCTCGACTGGGAGGCCATGGCGGCCCACCTGGAGAACAGCGGTGAACTCCATCTCCCCGTCCTGGGCCCGACGGCGGCCCGGCTGAGCGAACTGCTCGGCCCCGACCGGAGGGCCCGGCGCGTCCTCGACATCGGCAGCGGGCCGGGGGTCATGACCTCGGTACTCGCCGAGACGTTCGCGGACGCCGAAGTGGTGGCGGTGGACGGGGCGCCCGCGCTCCTGGAGCACACCCGGGGCCGTGCCGAGCGGCTCGGCGTCGGCGCCCGGGTCGGCGTCCGGCACGCGGAACTGCCCGAGGGCCTGGACGACGGGCTCGGCACGGCGGACCTGATCTGGAGCAGCAAGGCCGTGCACCACGTCGGCGACCAGCAGGGAGTGCTGGACGCGCTGGCCCGGCTGCTGAACCCGGGGGGCCTGCTCGCCGTCGCGGAGGGCGGTCTGCCCCCGCGCTTCCTGCCGCGCGACATCGGCACCGGAAGGCCGGGGCTACAGGCCCGGCTCGACGCCGCCCAGGAGCACTGGTTCGAGATCATGCGGGCCGAGCTGCCCGGCAGCACCACCGTGGTCGAGGACTGGCCCGCGATGCTGCGCCGCGCCGGCCTCACCCGGGTCCACAGCTTCACGTTCCTGCTCGACCTGCCCGCACCGCTCGGCGGGCCGGCCCGCACCTTCCTGCACGCCCAGCTCACCCGCCTGCGCGAGATGATGGGCGAGTCCCTGGACGCCGACGACGTCAAGACCCTCGACCTGCTGCTCGACTCCGACGCGCCGGACGGCATCCTGCACCGGCCCGACGCCTTCCTGCTCTCGGCCACCACGGTCCACACGGGCGTACGCCCCGCTTGACGGCCGCGCCCGGGTCCCAACTCCTGCTCACATCAAGGTAGTTGGGTCCGTCGCGCCGGGTGGGCGTCACTCAGTAATGTGCGGACGCCCACCGCCCGACCCCCGCCCTGGACGCACGGCTAGCGCTGGACGTGGCCCTTGGCGAGGTCCCACTCGCGGTGCAGGGAGCCCAGGGGAATGCGGTGCTCGATCACCGGTGTGCCGAACACCGAGAGGTGGAAGTCGAGTCGGCCATTGAGGTCGAAGCCGCCGTACACCGCCCAGGACGCGCTCGCCGATGCCGTGCCGGTGCTGGACGCGGCCGCCTCGGCCGAGGCCTCCCCGCGCAGATAGGGGGCGAAGTCCGCGGTGACGCCGACGGCCCCGTACAGGCCGACCGAGGCCTCGGCGCCGAGCGCGCCCTTGACCTTTCCGGCCGCCGATACCTTCGCGTCCACCGGCGTGCTGTGCACGGCCGACGCGCTGACCGGGGCCCAGCCCTTGCCCGCCGTGTAGCTGCCGCCGACCCGGAAGTCGCCCTTCACGTCCTGCTGGACGTCGAGGGTGACCTGACCGTCGGCCTCCACCTGCACGTAACAGGTCAGGTCGAGATTGACGACTACGGGCACCGGCCCCACCTGGATGACCGGGGCGCTGTGCAGCTTGGCGAACGGGATCCGGCGCGGTGCCCCCGTGCTCGCGGCGGCGCGGCCCTTGAGCGCCCACCGCGAGGACCAGTCACCGCTCATGCCGAGGAAGGCGGAACCGGGGCCGTGCCCGCCGTCCTTGCCGCCGTCGTAGGAGAACTGCACCTGGGGGGCGAGCTGGACGAAGCCGGAGACCGAGGCCGCCGCCGAGGCGGGGGCGTCCTTGGCGGTGTCCACCGCGGCGTTCACATCGAGGCGCAGATCCCCCAGCGGCAGCTTCGCGCCCTGCGGCCCGAACCGCACGCCCTGGCTCTTGGCCCACGAGATGGTGACGCCCTTCATCAGGGGCACGACGCTCACCGAGGCGGGGTCGACCGCCACCTTGCCGTCGGCCTTGTCGTCCTTGAGGACGGAGGCCAGCGTCGTGGGGGCGGTCTTGACCTCGGTGCCGCGGTCGGTCCTGCCGACGACCTCGGTGACCTTGGCGAGCAGCCCGTCGGGGGCGCCCGGCGCGGGCGCGCTGGCGATGACGTCGCCGACGGCGACGGGCTTGCCGGGCGCGGGAGAGTGGCTCGGCGTGGCGGTGTGACCCTGGGGGGCCGCGGCTATGACGGCGCGCCCGCTCGCCCTGTCGTAGGAGGCGACCTTCAGCGAGGACTTCTCCGGCTGCCCCGCGCCGCTGCGCGTACGGGCCAGCGGTGTCGGGGCCGGCGAGCCCTGCGGCGCGGCGTTCACTTCGAGCTGCTGGGTCCCGTCCGCCGCCGACGAGGGGGTGGCCGCGCTTCCCGGCCCGGCCGCCGCGGTGGGCGGCGGCGCGGAACAGCCCGTGCCGGCCAGCGCGAGTGCGGTCAGGCCGGGGAGCAGGAGGCGTCTGGTGAGCGTGCGCACGTAGGTGTGACCTTCGAGTTGGGGGAGTGGCCGCTACCGACAGGTAACGTAAAGATGATCATGCCATGGGCCCGAGCCCCCGGTCATCTTCGTACCCTGCCAACTCGCCTGCTCCACAAGGCTGTTGAAGCTTCACTCACGCGGGGTGCCCGTGGCCTCCAGGGGTGCCGTGCGCCGCCACGGATGCAGGGCCTCCAACTGGGCTGCCAGATCGAGCAGTTGATGCTCCGAACCGGGCCGCCCGACGAGCTGCACGGAACCGGGCAGGCCCGAGGGCAGCGTCCCGAACGGCATCGCGAGGGCGGGCCGGCCGGAGAGGTTCCAGGGCGGGGTCATCGGCGAGCAGGCGGTGTTGGCCAGCACGTTGGCCGACCAGCCGCGCTCGTGCCACGCGCCGGCCGCCGGCCCCGGACGGGCGAGCGCCGGGGTGAGCAGCACGTCGTACTCCTCGAAGAACGGGTCGAGCCGCTCGTTCAGCGCCGCGCGGTGGTCCGTGCGGAACATGCCGAGCCGTCCGGCCAGTCGCCCGATCCGCGCGTGGCGCCGGGTGCGGGGCGCCAGCAGGCGCGGATCGAGACCGCGGGCGTCCTGCGCGACGCCCCCGGTCCAGCGGGCCAGGATCACCGCGCCGAAGGACAGCGGGTAGGGCGGATGGGCGGTCGCCACGCGATGGCCCGCCCCGGAGAGCGTGCGAGCGGCCCGCCGGGCGAGCGCGGCGTAGGCGGCACCGACGCGGACCCCCGCGATCGGGCTGCGCGTCGAGAACGCGATGGTGAGCCGGCCGCTCCGGCGTCCCGGCGAGGGGGCGCCCTCGTCCTCCTGTCCGCCGGACCCGTCCCCGGCCAGGTCCCCGGCCAGGTCCCCGGCCGGTTCGCCCGC
The DNA here is from genome assembly GCF_025399895.1 of Streptomyces sp. ASQP_92. Classification (GTDB taxonomy): domain Bacteria; phylum Actinomycetota; class Actinomycetes; order Streptomycetales; family Streptomycetaceae; genus Streptomyces. Next base: position 706,517 of record NZ_JAODUA010000002.1, read on the forward strand.
GAGCACCGAGAACATCAGGCGCGCGTCGGCGGCGGTCGTCGCCAGCGGCCCGTGCTCCGACATCCCGAACCAGCCTCCGCCGAGTTCGACGGGTATCCGGCCCGTGCCCGGCTTGAGCCCGATGAGCCCGCAGTGCGCGGCGGGAATGCGCAGGGAGCCCATGCCGTCGTTGCCGAGCGCGATCGGCACCAGGCCCGCCGCGACGGCCGCCGCGCTGCCCCCGGACGAGCCGCCCGCCGTACGGGTCGGATCCCAGGGGTTGCGGGCGATGCCGTGCACCCCGTCCGTGGTGCCGAAGACACACAGCTCCGGTACGTGGGTGAGCCCCACCACCACCGCGCCCGCCGCCCTGAGCCTGGCCACCGTGACATGGTCCTCGGCGGCCGGGACGGTGGAGGTGGCCGCGGAACCGTTGCGGGTGCTCTCGCCGCGTACCGGCAGATTGTCCTTGATGGCCACCGGCACGCCCGCGAGCGGCAGTTGGGCCAGATCGGGTCGTGCCCCGACCTCGTCCGCCTCGGCCAGCGCGGCGGCGCGCACCACGCGGAACGCGCCGACGCGGCCGTTCACTTCGGCGATCCGGGCCAGATGGTCGGCCACCACTTCCCGTGGCGTGGCCTCCTTGCGGCGCACCGCCTCGGCCAACTCGACGGCGGTCCGGCCTGCCCACTTGCTCACGATGGCTCCTCGGTTGGCTGGGTCACGAAGACTGAGGAGGCCACTGTGTACGGTCGTGCGCGCCCTGTCGACAGTGCGATCTGCCCCGACCGGGGCCGCCGGCTTCCTCATGCCGGAGGCCGGCCGGAAGCGGAGTCCGGGGAGATCGCCGGGGCGGGGGAGTACTGCGCGGTGCCATGGCCCAATGACCAGTCGATCGAGCTGTTCTCGGTGAGCGCGATGAACACGTTGCGCGGCTCGGTACCCGCGTAGGCGTGGGCCAGTTCGGCGATCCGCCGGTAGAGCGCCCGCTTCCGTTCCGGGGTCCGCCCGGCGCGCAAGGTGATCGCCACGTACACGATGCCGTCGTCGCGCGGGATCCCGAGGTAGTCGCCGTACCGCAGCGTGCCACCGGTCCCGTCGTGGCCGACGAGAACCTGGAACCGGTCGTCGGGCGGGATGTCGAGGGTCTCGACGAGGGAGTCGTGCACGGCATGGCCAAGGGCGTCGAGACGCTCGCCGTCGGCGCCGAGGGCGTCGATGCGGACAAACGGCATTAAGGGGTTCCTCTCTCCGGTCGTCGGCCGAGCGGGCTGGGGTGCGCGGTGCACTCCGCCTTCTCGGGTGGTGACATCACTGTACATACTAGTAGGTACAGTGGGGTCATGGGGATCTCTGGCCCTGGGCGGGATGCCCTTGCTCGACGCCCAACTCCTGTGTCCAGCCAGCGCTTTGACGTAGCGTCAGAAAACCGACAGGCCCGTCAACGTCGTGAAGCGGTCCAGTGCCGCCACCCCCGCCACCGAGTTGCCGCGCTCGTCCAGGCCCGGGCTCCAGACGCACAGGGTGCAGCGGCCGGGCACGACGGCGATGATGCCGCCGCCGACGCCGCTCTTGCCGGGCAGCCCCACACGGTGGGCGAAGTCGCCGGCCGCGTCATAGGTGCCGCAGGTGAGCATGACCGCGTTGATCTGCTTGGCCCTGCTGCGGGTGAGGAGGGACGAACCGTCGGCGAGTATGCCGTGCCGGGCCAGGAAACCGGCGGCGCGCGCCAGGTCGGCGCAGGACGCTTCGAGGGAGCACTGGCGGATGTACTGGTCCAGGAGGTCCGGCACCGGGTTGCCGATGTTGCCGTAGGACGCCATGAAATGGGCGAGTGCGGCGTTGCGATCGCTGTGGGCGGCCTCGGAGGTGGCGACCTGCTCGTTGAAGTCGAGGCGGTCGTTGCCGGACTCGGTGCGAAGGAACGTGCGCAGGGTCCCGGCCGCGTCGCCGGTCAGGGTCTGGAGGCGATCGGTGACCACGAGCGCGCCCGCGTTGATGAACGGGTTGCGCGGGATCCCCGCCTCGTACTCCAGCTGCACCAGCGAGTTGAAGGGGTTTCCGGAGGGCTCGCGCCCGACGTGCTCCCAGAGCTCCTCGCCCTCCCGGGAGAGGCACAGGGCGAGGGTGAAGACCTTGGTGATGGACTGGGTGGAGAACGGGTGCTGCCAGTCGCCCACCCCGTAGACGGTGCCGTCGAGTTCGGCGACGGCCATTCCGAACCGCCGGGGGTCGGCCGAGGCCAGGACGGGGATGTAATCGGCCGGGCGGCCGCGGCCGGGGGTGGCGGCGATCTCGGTGGCGATGCGGTCCAGGACCGACTGGAAGGACGTGGACACGCTCAACTCGCTCCGGCTTTCTGCGGCACTGCACGACCCCACCACCCTACGGCCCCGACGGCAGACGTTCCTACGCGGCCGCCCAGGTGGGGGGCGGTCTTTCGGTCGGCAGTGGGGGCGTGGAGCGGGGGATCGGGCCGTGGCGAGGGCGCGAGCGGCGGTTACGCGAAGCCGAGGCGCGGATCGGTGCCGGTCAGTTCACAGCTGGCGGCCCACAGCCCGGCGGCGACACGGGGATCGGCCATGTGGGCCGGGACGGGTTCGAGCCGTGGGGTCCCCCGTAGGCCGAAGACCCTCGGTCCCCACAACTGGCCTCCCCGCACTTCCGGGTCGAGGACGGCCCGCACGATGGGCCAGGCACCGGCGTCCTTGCCCTGCACCATGAGCCCGGCGGGCAGGGCGCGCAGCCGCTCGCCGGGAGTGGTCAGGTGGATGGGCGGCCGGGACGGGGTGAGGGAGTCCAGGGCGCCGCCGGGGTGGGCCACCACGCTGAGCACCGGGCTGCCCAGGGCGCGCAGATGCCGGTCGAGTGCGAAACCGAAGGACATCTGCGCCAGCTTCGACCGCCCGTAGGTGCGCTTGGGCCGGTAGTCCTCGTGCGCGTGCAGATCGTTCAGGTCCAACCGCTCGGAACGCGCCGCGAAGCTGCCCACCGTCACGACGCGGGCCGCCGGTGCCGCCGAGAGCAGCGGGGCCAGGTGCTGGGTGAGGGCGAAGTGGCCGAGGTGATTGGTGGCGAACATCAGCTCGTGGCCGTCCTTGGTCTCGCGGCGCGGCGGGTCGTCGAGCGCGATCCCGGCGTTGTGGACCACGGCGTCGAGGTGATCGAGGTCGAGCCGGTCCGCGGCGGTCTTCAGGGACGAGGGATCGGCGAGGTCCAGGTGGAGGTGGCGCAGGTCGGCCCCGGCGGCGCGGGAGCGGATCGAGGCCATGGCCGCGTCGGCCTTCGCGGCGTCCCGGCTGCCCAGCACCACGACGGCGCCGGTGGCGGCGAGCTGCTCCGCGACGAAGTAGCCGATTCCGGCGTTGCCCCCGGTGACCAGGAAGGCCCTGCCCTCGGCCGACGGGAGCCGGTGGACGTCCCACGAGCGGTTCTGGGGTGCGGAAGACACGATGACAGGCTCCTTGCGCTGGGGCAGTGTGCTCACGGGGAGCACCGGCCCGTCCAAAGTCGCAACCTCCGCCGACATTCCGCCGACACGTCGCGATCACCACCGACAGAGTCCCGACACGCCATATTCGGGTGCCGCCCGGTCCCGGTGATGGGTACGGTTGCGGCCAGGGGGCGCCCGGTGCGCGGGACATGGGTACTTCGGTGCCAGAGGACCGGGTTCGGCCCGGCGGCCGGGAGCGATCCCGGCAGTGGTGTAAGCAGCACACTGGCTTAATTCACTACCCATGGCCGACCTTGATCTCGGGCGCCCCCTGTTCGCGAACCACGCCTCCGAGCCGCACCTCGGGTCGGCACGCAGCGGACGCGGCGCATGACACGAACGAGGGGGCTTCCCCGGCGGGAAGCCCCCTCGCGCGATCCGCTCCGCACCTTGCGGAGCCGGGGCGTCTCAGGCGCGCTGCGCGGCGACGAGTTCCGCCGCCTCCTCGTCGGTGGCGACCGACGGCGGCGAACCCTCCAGCGGCTTGCGGGCGGTCTCCTTCATGGCGAGCGCGGCCACCAGGCCGACAAGACCGGCCAGCATCGTGTAGAAGGCGGGCATCAGGTCGTTGCCGGTCGCGCCGATCAGGCCCTGGACCACGAGCGGCGTCGTACCGCCGAACAGCGACACCGAGATGTTGAACCCGATGGAGAGCGAGCCGTAGCGGATCGCCGTCGGGAACAGGGCGGGCAGCGCCGAGGACATGGTGCCCATGTAGCAGACCAGGGCGAGACCCAGCAGGAGCAGCCCGGTGAAGACCGCGGCCGTGCCGCCCTGCTTGATGAGCAGGAAGCAGGGCACCGCGAGCACGATGAAGCCGAGCGAGCCACCGATCAGGACCGGCTTGCGGCCGACCCGGTCCGAGAGCCGGCCCACCGAGTTGATGATTGCCATCAGCACGATCATCACGGCCACGATGGACATCAGGCCGGCGGTCTCGTCGAAGCCAAGCGTGGAGAGGTAGGTCGGCATGTACGAGAGCAGCATGTAGTCGCAGATGTTGAACGCGGCCACCAACGCCAGGCACAACAGCATCGCCCGTCCGTTGCCGAAGAGGATGCGCTTGAGCGGCAGCTTCTCGTGCTCGACGGCGGAAGGCCCCGCTTCCTCCAGCTTCTTGAAGGCGGGGGACTCGTCGAGCTTCAGCCGCAGATACAGGCCGACGACGCCGAGCGGCCCGGCCACCAGGAACGGAATCCGCCAGCCCCACTGCTGCATCGCGTCATCGCTGAGCAGCACGGTGAGCGCGGTCACCAGGGACGCGGCCACGGTGTAGCCGATCAGCGTGCCGAACTCCAGGAAGGAACCCCAGAACCCCCGGCGCTTGTCCGGTGCGTACTCCGCGATGAACGTGGCGGCGCCCCCGTACTCGCCGCCGGTCGAGAAGCCCTGGACCATGCGGCACAGGATCAGCAGGACGGGCGCCCAGACGCCGATGGTCGCGTAACTGGGGATCAGGCCGATCGCCAGCGTCGCCGCGGCCATCATGATCATGGTGAGGGCGAGGATCTTCTTCCGTCCGACCCGGTCACCGAGCGGCCCGAAGAACATGCCGCCCAGGGGCCGGACCAGGAAGGCGGCGGCGAACGTCGCCAGCGACGCGATGACCTGCATGGTGTCACCGGCGCCGGAGAAGAAGACCTTGCCGATGATGACGGCGAGATAGGAGTAGACGCCGAAGTCGAACCACTCCATGGCATTGCCCAGCGCCGTGGCCTTGACCGCGCGCTTGACGGCGGCCTCGTCGGTGACGGTGATGTCCGAGCGGCGCAGCGCGGGGTTGCGCCTGCGATGAATCGCCCGGAACAGGGAACGGTGCCGGGTGACTGCCTCTGGTTGATGATCTTCGGTGCTCAGCACGCAACGTCTCTCTCGTTCGGCAACTGCAGGGGTGGCGGGTCGGACTGTCGCCGGACGGCTCACCCGCCGACGGCGTCCTCCGCCGAGCCCGCTTCCCGGACGGCCATGGCGCCGCGCCCCATGAAAATCGCCTCCACCTGCGTTGATCGCGTTTTCCGACAGAGGTACGTCTGGCCGCTTCCGCTGATCCCAAACGGGGTGGCCGAGAGCGCGATGCCGAACCGGGAGGTGCTCCCGGCCCGGCGGAGGAGTCGCTTGAGGCGGCCCGGGCGGGGTGCGTCGCAAAACGGTTTGACCTTGGTGGGGCCGGGCGCTGGGATGGCGGCCATGAGCGCGACACGGATGCACCCCGATGAACACCCCATGAGCGACGACCTCGTGAGGCGGCTGATCGCCGGGCAGTTCCCGCGGTGGGCGGGCCGTGCGGTGGAGCGGTTCGCCTCCGGTGGCACGGTCAACGCCATGTACCGCCTCGGCGACGATCTGGTCGTACGGCTGCCTCTGGTGGCGGGCGGAGCCGGTGATGTGCTGATGGAGCAGGAGTGGCTGCCGCGCCTCGCGCCTCTGCTGCCCACGCCCATCCCCGAGGTGCTCGGCTTCGGGCGGCCCGCCCAGGGGTACCCGTGGCCGTGGTCGGTGTACCGGTGGCGGAACGGCGAGAACCCGGAAGCGGGAGCGTTGCGGGAGCCCCTCGCGCTGGCCGAGGACCTGGCCGGGTTTGTGAAGGCGATGGGGAGCGTCACCCTGCCCGGGGCGCCAACTGCCCACCGGGGTGGGCCACTTGGCACCCTCGACGAGGAGACCCGCCACGCCATCCGGCTGCTGCGCGACATCCCCGAGGAGGGGGTCGACTGCGACGCGGCGGAAGCCGTATGGCAGGACGCGCTGCGCGAGCCCGACTGGGACGGCCCGCCGGTATGGCTGCACGCCGACCTCATGCCGGGCAACCTCCTGGTGGAGCGGGGCCGGCTCGCGGCGGTGATCGACTTCGGGTGCGCGGGCGTCGGCGATCCCGCGTGCGACCTGTTTCCCGCGTGGAACCTGCTCCCGGCCGACGGGCGGCAGGTCTTCCGCGAGGCGCTCGGCGTGGACGACGCGATGTGGCGCCGAGGCCGCGCCCGCACACTCTCCCAGGCCCTGATCGCGCTGCCCTACTACCGGACCACCAACCCCTCGATGGCGCGCAACGCCCGCCATGTGATCGGAGAGGTGTTGCGAGAGGTGCGGGTTCAGGTCGCCAAGTAGCTTACGCAGCAGCCGAATTGGCGGTGCGGATGCGCCGATGCCCGGCCAGGTGGCGACCTGGCCGGGGCGCGTCGAGGGGGGCCCGGCGAGCGGCTACCCCCGGCCTCGGGGAGGTGGGAGCTTCCCCTCGGCCTGGGGCGAGGTCGGTCCAGCGGCTTCCCCCCCCGGCCTCGGGGAAAGGCCGGCCCAGCGGGTTCCCCCGCGCCGCAGGGCGGTCTCAGCCGAGCGGCTTCTCAAGGACCGCCTTGCGGTGGCTGAACGTCTCGATGGAGTAGCGGCCGTGGTAGTTGCCCATCCCGCTCTCGCCGACCCCGCCGAACGGCAGGTCGGAGACGGTCAGATGGGCGAGCGGCAGACCGAAGCCCAGGCCCCCGGACGACGTCTCCGCGGCCAGGCGCGCGCGGGTGCCGTCCGACTCGGTGAAGGCGTACAGGGCGAGCGGCTTGTCGCGGTCGTTGATGAACCCGATGGCCTCGTCCAGGTCCGCCACCGTGACGATGGGCAGGATCGGCCCGAAGATCTCCTCGCGCATGACGGGTGACGCGGGGTCGACGTCGGCCAGGACGGTCGGCGCGATGTACTTGGCGGCCCGGTCGGTGCCGCCACCGGTCACGGTCCGGCCGGAGTCGAGCAGCGAGCTGAGCCGGTCGAAGTGGCGCTCGTTGACGATCCGCCCGTACTCGCGCGCCTCGCGCGGCTCGGCACCGAAGAGCTGCTCCACGGCGCGGACGAACTCGGGCTCCAGGGCGCGGGCGGTCTCCGGGTCGGTGAGGACGTAGTCCGGCGCGACACAGGTCTGCCCGGCGTTGAGGAACTTGCCGCGCGCGAGCCGGTCGGCGACCACGGACAGGTCGGCCCCGCGGTCCACGAACGCCGGGGACTTTCCGCCCAGTTCGAGGGTGACCGGAGTGAGGTGCTCGGCGGCGGCCCGCATCACGATCCGGCCGACCGTGCCGTTGCCCGTGTAGAAGATGTGGTCGAAGCGTTCCGCCAGGAGCGCGGTGGTCTCGGGCACGGCGCCTTCCACCACGGCGACGGCGGCGGTGTCGAGGTGGCGCGGCAGCAACCGGGCCAGCGCGGCGGAGGTCGCCGGTGCCAGCTCACTGGGCTTGACCACCACGGTGTTGCCCGCGGCCAGCGCGCCCAGCATCGGCGTCAGGAGAAGCTGGACCGGATAGTTCCAGGGGGCGATGACCAGGACGACGCCCAGCGGGTCGTACTGGGTGTGCGCCGTCGCGTCCGCGCCGAGGTGCGCCGGAACCGGGGCGGGCTCGGGGCGCAGCCACTCGGCGAGGTGCTCCAGGGTGTGGTCGATCTCGCGCACGGTGAAGTCGATCTCGGTGCGGAAGGCCTCGGTGGAACTCTTGCCGAGGTCGGAGTGGAGGGCCTCCGCGAGCTCGGCACCGTGCGTCGTGAGCATCTCGCGGAGTCGGCGCAGCTGCGTGGTACGCCACTCGATGGGCTGGGTGCGCCCGGAGCGGAAGGTGGCGCGCAGCCGCGCGACGATCTCGGCGGGCTGCTCGGGGGTGTGGTCGTTCACAGTGCCTCGCTGATCAGTGCCGACCCGGCGGTGGGGGCCGCGGGTCTCTCCGAAAGGTTGATGCATATACCAACCATTGAGATCGGCCAATCATTCCAATATCGCCACCACTACTTCTCGTGACGAGTCCGGAACGGGGTGCGAGGTGGGGAGTGGCTGGCCTGCCACGGCGCTCGGCACCGAACGGCATCGGGGCGCAGCGGCTGCCCGGACGGACCGCCCCCACGCTCGCCGCGACCACCATCGCGATGGCCACGCACTGCGCCGCCGAGAGACCTTGGTGCAGGACGAGGTACCCCGCCGGCGCGGCGACGGCCATCGCGATCGCCGGCTCGTCCAGGCGCGGAAAACGGGCGCCCGCACGGGAGTTGAGCAGGAGGTGCGGCGCGCACGTCATCGCGCCCCGTGGTCCTGGCCCGGCGCGAGGGCCCGGGGCGCCCGGCCATCCCCGACCTGCCGGCCCTCGCGCGCCAGGTGCTCGCACCCCGCGATGTCTGAGCAGCGGGAGGCCGCCGCAGGCGCGCCCTCCGGTGACACCTACATGCGGGGCTGGCCGTAGTACCGGGCGAACCGCTCCAGATACGAGGGTTCCGCGGCATGCTCGGCCGGGTCGTACTCGGGAGCGTTGCGGATCTCCTCCTTGGTCCGGCCGACCTGGACCGTCCGCTCGGCGGTGTCGATGCGTGTGATGGTTCCGACGGGCAGCAGCACCCGCTTGCCGAAGATCCAGACTCCGGTGTCGACCACGAGATAGGCGGCGCCGACGGTCTCGGAGTGGTCGTCGATCTTGCCGATATGACCGTCGGTGGCTTCCACCCGGTAGCCGACGAGCTCAACTCCCGCCCGATACCCGGCAGTTGGGTGGTAGTCCCAGATGTCGTCGTTCACAGCTGCCTCTCCGGTCTCGCTGTTCCTGCGGCTCTCCGGTCTCTCTGCTCCTGCGGCCGTGCCGCTCCTCGATTGCGGTGAACGTACGCCGACGACCCGGCCGCCGCACCTCGGCCCGGCCGCCGTGTGACGCAGAGTGATGCTTCGGGGTGCGAATGGTGGGGGTGTGGGTCACGACGGGGCGCGGTCAGGGCCGGGCCGCCGGCCGAGGGTGACGCGGGGCCGCTCGGAGCGGCGTCGCGCGCCACCGCCTCCCTGCCCTTCGTCCGATGCCGGAGCACACGATGCTGTCGCCCCACTGGTACGTCGTCCACGCCCTCCTCTCCCTGCTGCGCAGCAGGGAGAGGAGGGCCGTCCGGTCGCCGCTGGACTCGGGGGCCCTTCAGGCCCGGGACGATGCCGCGTACACGCTGTGCGTCCTGATGGGGGAGCGTTCGATGGCCGCGGCGGTGGAAGCGGCCGAGCGCTATCTGGCCCGCGCCCGGGAAGCGGCGGAAACCGGGGGCCAACCGGCCCTGTAGGGTCAGGCGGTTCGGGGGGACACGAACACGATGACGGAGGCCACCTGCTCGCGCTTGGGGTGGGTGTCGGCGCCGCCGAGCCCGTAGTGGGTCTCCACGCGCTGGACGACCAGGGGGTGGCCCGTGATCCACAGGGTGACGGTCTGCCCGACGACGGGGATGGGCAACGGGCCCTCGAACATGGCGAGTTCGACCGCCTCCGCCCCGTCCGTGGCGTGGACGAACGTCATGATCTGGCGGGTGCGCGCGAAGTCCTGCTCGAAGTCGACCTTGTCGCGGGCGGCGAGGGTGGCGGTGATGGCATCGGGAAGGCTCATGGGCCCATCATCCCGCGCCACCGGACCGTCACCCTCCGCCGGGGCCACCCGTCCGGTCGGACGGACGCCTGCTCGTCGAGCGGATTGTTGGTGTATGTCCTAGCTTGGGATCGTCAGTGATCCCGATCGGTAGGAGTTCGCCGTGGGCGACAGCGCCATGGACAAGATCAAGGGCAAGGCCAAGGAAGCCGCGGGCAAGGCCACCGGCAACGACCGGATGGCCGCCGAGGGCAAGACCGACCAGGCAAAGGGCAAGGCCAAGGACGCCATGGAGAACATGAAGAAGCGTGCTGAAGGAACCAGGGACTCGCTGACAGACAAGCGCGACGACATCTGAGCGGTGTTCACAAGCCCCCGGCCGTCTCCGGCCGGGGGCTTCGTCGTGCGCCCGGGCCCCCAGACGGGGGCTTTGCCGTGCCCCCGGGCCCCCGGCCGGGGGCTTCGTCGTGCGCCCGGGCCCCGCGTCGCCCGGCCGGCGTGCGCCTGGCTCGCACCCCGGGGCGGCCCCGTCACCGCCAACCGATCAGGAACGGAGAAGCGCGGTCGGCAGCGCGGAACTAGCGTGATCAACACCTCGGTCCACCGGCCCGGCACCCCGCGTCACGTCAGCACTCGACGCCGAGGTGACGCACGACCGGACCGACCGTGACGATGCGACCCACGACTTCAGGAGCGACCATGACCACCGGCTCTTCCACCCAGGGAATCAAGACCGTGCTGCACCCGGTGTCCGACCTGGCGGCGGCCAAGGCGGTGTACAGCGCGCTGCTCGGCGTCGCGCCCACCACCGACGAGCCGTACTACGTCGGCTACGAGACCGGGGGCCAGCAGATCGGCCTCGTGCCGAACGGCGCCGAGCAGGGCATGACCTCGCCCGTCGCCCACTGGCACGTGCCCGACATCGAGGCGAAGCTCGCCGAGGTGATCGCCGCGGGCGCCAAGGTCAAGGAGCCGACGCGTGATGTCGGCGGTGGCCGACTGGTGGCCACGTTCACCGACCCCGACGGGAACGTCCTCGGGCTGATCCAGGGCTGACCAGCGCGCCCGGAGCCAACGGGCCTCGCGTCGGACGGCGGGGCATCCCGTCCCGCCGGCCGCCCCGATGAGCGCACGGCGGACCGTTGCCGTGGCCCGCCCGACGAAGTAGAACCGTACGTACCGCGCACAGCCGACACGTGCACCACAGCCAAGCCGGGCCATACCGGCGGGGGCCGCTCATGTGGCCGCCGCCCTACAGATGGAGAACGCGATCAGCATGGCCAAGAGGACGGACACGCAGCCGCCCGCGCCCCACGCCGCAGACAGCCACGACATGATCCGCGTGCACGGGGCACGCGTGAACAACCTCAAGGACGTCAGCATCGAGATCCCGAAGCGCCGCCTGACGGTGTTCACCGGCGTCTCCGGTTCGGGCAAGAGCTCGCTGGTGTTCAACACGGTCGCCGCGGAGTCGCAACGGCTCATCAACGAGACGTACAGCGCCTTCGTGCAGGGCTTCATGCCGACGCTCGCGCGCCCCGAGGTCGACGTGCTCGACGGCCTGACCACCGTGATCACCGTTGACCAGCAGCGGATGGGCGGCGACCCGCGCTCCACGGTCGGCACCGTCACCGACGCCAACGCCATGCTGCGCATCCTCTTCAGCAGGCTCGGCAAGCCGCACATCGGCTCGCCCAAGGCGTTCTCCTTCAACGTCGCTTCCATCAGCGGCGCCGGCGCGGTCACCGTGCGGCGCGCCGGGCAGGAGGTGAAGGAGAGACGCAGCTTCAGCATCACCGGCGGCATGTGTCCTCGCTGCGAGGGCCGGGGCTCGGTCACCGACATCGATCTGACGCAGCTCTACGATGCCGGGAAGTCGCTCAACGAGGGCGCGTTCATGATCCCCGGCTACACCGGCGGCGGCTGGAACTCGCGGCTCTACATCGAGTCGGGCTTCTTCGACCCGGACAAGCCGATCGCCAAGTTCACCAAGAAGGAACTCCAGGACCTGCTGTACCGCGAGCCCACCCGGATGAAGATCGCGGGCATCAACATGACGTACGAGGGGCTGATCCCGCGCGTCCAGAAGTCGATGTTGTCCAAGGACACCGACTCGATGCAGCCGCACATCCGGGCCTTCGTGGAACGCGCGGTCACCTTCACCACCTGCCCCGACTGCGACGGCACCCGGCTCAACGAGGGCGCACGCTCCTCGAAGATCAAGCGGATGAACATCGCGGACCTGTGCGCCATGGAGATCAGGGACCTGGCCGAATGGGTCCGCGCCCTGAAGGAGCCCTCGGTGGCGCCGCTCCTGGCGACGCTGGTGGAAACCCTCGACTCGTTCGTGGAGATCGGCCTCGGCTACCTCTCCCTGGACCGGCCGTCGGGCACGCTGTCGGGCGGCGAGGCCCAGCGGGTCAAGATGATCCGCCACCTCGGCTCGTCACTCACCGATGTGACGTACGTCTTCGACGAGCCCACCATCGGGCTGCACCCCCATGACATCCAGCGCATGAACGACCTGCTGCTGCGGCTGCGCGACAAGGGCAACACGGTGCTCGTCGTGGAACACAAGCCGGAGACGATCGTGATCGCCGACCACGTCGTCGACCTGGGCCCCGGCGCGGGCACGGGAGGCGGCACGGTCTGCTTCGAAGGGACCGTCGAGGGGCTGCGCACCAGCGGCACCATCACCGGCCGCCACTTCGACGACCGCGCCGCCGTCAAGGACGAGGTGCGCCGCCCCAGCGGCACGCTGGAGATCCGTGGCGCCGCCGCCCACAACCTGCGGAACGTGGACGTCGACGTTCCGCTGGGCGTGCTCACCGTCGTCACCGGTGTCGCCGGGTCCGGGAAGAGCTCGCTGGTGCACGGATCCATCCCGGCGGGCGAGGGTGTCGTATCGGTCGACCAGAGCGCGATCCGCGGCTCACGGCGGAGCAACCCCGCCACCTACACCGGGCTGCTCGACCCGATCCGCAAGGCGTTCGCCAAGGCCAACGCGGTGAAGCCGGCGCTGTTCAGCCCCAACTCCGAGGGCGCCTGCCCCACGTGCAACGGCGCGGGAGTCATCTACACCGACCTGGCGATGATGGCCGGGGTCGCCACCACCTGTGAGGAGTGCGACGGCAAGCGGTTCGAGGCCTCGGTGCTCGACTACCACTTCGCGGGCCGCGACATCAGTGAAGTGCTCGCCATGTCGGTGACGGAGGCCGCGGAATTCTTCGGCGCGGGCGAGGGGGCGACACCCGCCGCACACCGCATCCTGACCCGGCTCACCGACGTGGGCCTCGGCTACCTCAGCCTCGGCCAGCCGCTCACCACTCTCTCCGGCGGCGAGCGCCAGCGACTCAAGCTGGCCACGCACATGGGGGAGAAGGGCGGGGTGTACGTCCTCGACGAGCCGACGGCCGGACTGCACCTCGCCGACGTCGAGCAACTCCTGGGCCTGCTCGACCGGTTGGTGGACTCCGGCAAGTCCGTCATCGTCGTGGAGCACCATCAGGCCGTCATGGCCCACGCGGACTGGATCATCGACCTCGGCCCGGGCGCCGGTCACGACGGCGGCACGGTCGTCTTCGAGGGCACCCCCGCACAACTGGTCGCCGCCCGCTCCACCCTGACGGGCGAGCACCTCGCGAAGTACGTCGGCGCCTGACGAGCCCGACGAACGAGTTCACGTTCCGTCTTGCGTCGCCCAGTCGCCGGGGTTCGCGATGTGCGAGATGTTCGCGATACGCATGGCATCAACAGGTGCGCTGGACAGGCGAGTTGAAGGGCGTATGGCGCGCCGCTTCCCCGGGACAATGACCGGGGGAGCGGCCCGGTAACCCGGTGGGGCCACCCCGCCTGCCCAGTCACGCCGCTTGGCTGTACGCCGCTTCCTCGTGACGCCGCTCGATCACCAAAAACGCGTCGCTTTCGAGGTCCATCACCACCGTGGCCGGCCGGCCACGCCTCCTGAGCTGAGCCGCGAGCTCCTCGGCCGGCCAAGAACCGCGCGGGCCGCCTGCGGGAAAACGCCCAATCACCGACATGGCAGCAGCCTCCCCTTTCCGAACCGTCGTCTGTACGGTGCTTCTGCCCTCGAATCGCGGCGCCATGCCCGGGGGCGCGTACGGCGACGGGTTCGCAACCGCCACCGAAACGCCGAGGGCCGCGCCTTGTCGGGGGAGAAGCCCGGCGCGGCTGTACGCTCTCGGCCGCGCGCCCCCGGCCGGGTCGCGACCGCCGTGCCCCAGCGGGACATCGAGCAAGCACAGAAGGACGTCGCCCGTGATGAGAACGGAGCTCGCGCGTTCGGCGGTCACGCTCGCGACGGCCCTGGCACTGGTGGCAGGCACCGCGGCCGACGCGATGGCGGGCAGCACGGGACGTGCGGGAGACAGGGCGAGCGCGGTGAACGCCTTCGGCCCGACCGTCCAGCAGGGCCGGAGCGGTCCTGTCCCCAGCCTCCCCGAGGTGCGCGCCGCGCTCACCCGTGTCATGGGCTCGGGGGCGCCCGGCGCGTTCGCGGTGGTCCGGGATCACGACCACCCCGAGCTCGGAGGGTCGCTCGCCGTGGGCAGGGCGGACCTGGACGGCACACCCATGTGGGCCGGCGCCCGGTTCAGGGTCGGCAGCAACACCAAAATGTTCACCTCGGTCCTGGTGCTGCGCCTCGCCGAACAGGGCCGCCTCGACCTCGACAAGCCGCTTCGCGACTATCTGCCGCCCGGGACGATTCCGGCGAGCTGGCCGATCACCGCCCGACAGGTACTTGGGCACCGCGCCGGGGTGTACGACCACGTCAACGATCTGCTGGAGCAGAACGGCGAGGAGACCACGGCCGCCTTCGAGGCCCGGATCCGCGATACCGTCTACGATCCCCGCGCCCTGGTGTCCCTCTCGGTGAGACACGGACTGCAATTCCCGCCGGGAAGCGCCTACGCCTACACCAACACGGGCTTCGTCCTGATGGGTCTGGCCGCCGAGCACCTCACCGGCCGGCCCTATGCCGAGCTGCTGCGCGAGCAGATCTTCGCGCCGCTGGGGCTGCGCCGGACGTCCTTCACCGTGCCCGCGAAGCGGATCGTGGGGCGGCACGTCAGCGGGTATCTGACCCACGACGACCCGCGCGAGCCACTGCTCGACTCGACCGAGCAGACCGGTTCCTGGATCTGGAGCGCGGGAGGCATCGTGTCCTCGGCCCGCGACCTCGACCGCTTCCTGACCGCGCTGCTCGCGGGGAGCGCCGGAGGGCTGATCTCCGACGACTCGCTGCGGCAGATGACCCTGGCCCTGCCCACGGGCGTGCCCCACGTCGCCTACGGGCTCGGGCTGCGGCGGATCCTTTTGTCCTGCGGCACGGTGCTGGGGCACGGCGGGATCGTCCAGGGCTTCCAGTCGCAGGCGTTCGCCACGCCGGACGGGCGCCGTACGGTGGTCGTCTTCGCCAACGCCTCCAACAACGGCGCCGTCACCCAAGGTTTGATGGACGCCCTTGAGCCCGCGTTCTGCGGGCCGGCCTCCACGCGACGAGACCCGTCCGCCGGCACGCGTACCCCGTCCATCGAGGGCAGGGGACACATCCCCTTCGTTCCGGCCGTCGAGGACGCGCGCATGTGACCGGCCCTCGCGGCCGAGCCCCTACTCGTCGTCCCAGGCCATCGAGCTCATCCGCCAGCCCGCGGGGGTGCGGATGAACTGGGTGGTCTTGCGGCCGACGCCCTCGAACCGCCGGCCGTCGCGGATGCCCGACTTGGCGTACTCGCTGAAGCGATGGGCGACCGCACCATAGACCTCGGTCCGCTCGTGGACTTCCCACTCGGAGAACTCCGTGAGCGTGCCATCGGTGAGGATCTTCTTCCGGGGCGTGATGAAGGCGTCGAGGTCGTAGACGACCGGTTCGTCGCCGGAGTTGTTGATGATCATCCCTTGGGGTACGAACACCTCGCGGACGACGTCCAGGTTCGGCCGACCGCCGCCGGTATTGGTGAACGCCCCGAGGAAGGCGCGCATCAGCTTGTCGATCTCGGCTTTGGCCTCGGTCACGGGTACGCCTTCCACGGGTGGTCGCCTCTCACGTCGTCCTGGAACTCGCTGTGGCTGTGCGGAGATTGTCCAGGGTGCGGCGTGGTCACCGCCCGGCGGGGTCCGCCCCCGCCGGAACCTCGTAGATCTTTCCGTCGACACCGGACCGGTAGAGCCTGCCCGCCGAGAATCCGCGGTCGCCGTGTCCGTAGGTGATCTGTGTGGAGAGGTACATGCCCGACTGCACGGAACACAGGCCTCCGCGCTCGGCCCGCCAGATCTGGCCGGCGGCGTGGGTGGCGATCAAGGGGCGCCCCTGGCTGTCCAGGGTGAGTCCGTCGGGAAGGCCCAGGGCGTCGGAGAGGCCGGTGGAGATCCAGCGTTGGGGGTGCGCCGGGTCGTCGGCCGGGATCCGGTAGAGGGTGGGCGCCGGGGTGGTCTGGATGACATAGACCTGGCCGCCGTCGGGGGAGACGGCGATGCCATTGGGCATGGGGAGCTGGGCCCACGCGGGATCGACCCGGCCGTCCGGCGTCACGCGGCCTATGTGCCGGCCGCCCACGGTGGTGGTGTAGACGGTGCCGTCGGGGGCGAGAGCCACACCGTCGATGCCGCCGAGCCCCGACGCGTAGGTGCTGACGTGGCCGGAGTCGGGGTCCACCAGGAGGAGCTTGGAGACCGGGAGGAGGTCACCGGTGAGTGAGTGGCCGAGGTCGTTCCCGGTACCGACCAGGAGCTGCCCGTCCGGGCGGACGACGATACCGCCGTTGGCTCCGACGTTCGTGGTGAGCGCCACGGGAGCGCTGCCGGGGGCGTCGATGCGGTAGACGCGGCCGGAGAAGTAGGCGGTGGCGAACATGCGGCCCCGCTGGTCGACGACGATCGACTCGGCCCAGTCCGGCACACGTGCCACTTGGACGGGTTCGCCCACCGCGTTGGTCTCGCACGTGGGAGCCGCGTGGGCGGGGGCCGGAGTGAGCAGGGCCGCGGCCGTGGCGAGCGCGGCTGCGAACAGGAGGCTGCGGCGAGAGCCTCGTATCGCGGTGCGGGGCGTGTTCGGCGGCCTCATCAAGTCCCTTCCCTGCCTGGGGTGTTGGGCGACACTGCGGGCTCCGGGATCTTCCGGCTCCGTAGATTGTGCGTCAACAGGGGGCAGGGCGCGGGGAGTTCGGCCGACTTGCCGGGGTGCTCGCGTGTGGGTGATGTCACTGGGGCGGAGCCGGGGCGGCGGCCGCGCCACACTTCACGGCTGCGGCCCGGGCAGTCGGCACACACGCTGAGCCTTGACGCGTGGATGCCGACTGCCCGGGCCGCGGGCGGGGCCGTCGTCGTAGGGCCCCTGCGCTGTACGTGCCCTCAGTGACGGCTGCGGTTGCCGATGATCAGGCGGTAGATGATGAGCACGATGACCGAGCCGACGATGGCGGCGATCCAGGTCGACAGGTGGAAGAACCCGTTGATGGAGTGGACGTGGAAGATGACCTTTCCGAGCCATCCGCCGAGAAGTCCGCCCACGATGCCGATGATCATGGTGACGAAGCAGCCGCCCGGGTCCCTGCCCGGCATGAGTGCCTTGGCGATGGCGCCCGCGAGCAGGCCGATCAGGATCCAGGCGATGATGCCCATGGTGAGTCCATCCCAACGTCGATGTGTCCGCACCCGTACGGGTGCGGTGCTGATGGTGATCTGTTGCGGTGGCCGTAGGCCCTGAAGGGAAGGGTGCCCAGGCCAGGAACCCCTATGCCAGTCGCATCGTCCATTGGGGTGGCCCGGGTGCGCCCGGGCACACCCCGGCCGCGCCCGCCCCGACCGGGTTTGACGTGCGTTTGTCGAGGAACGCGAGCTACCGAGATCGATGCCCATCGATCGACGCGGAATCGATGAAGGGAAACACGATGTCCGGTGTGAAGGGGTCGCTGTCCGAAGCGGACCTGAAGGTGGTCGGCCCGGCGCTGAAGAGCGCGCTCGTCGACCTGGTGGACCTCTCGCTGGTGGCCAAGCAGGTCCACTGGAACGTGGTGGGCCCGCGGTTCCGCTCCGTCCACCTCCAGCTCGACGAGGTCGTCACCACGGCCCGGCAGCACTCCGACATCGTGGCCGAACGCGCCTCGGCCCTCGGTGTGAACCCCGACGGGCGGGCCGCCACGCTGGCCGGCGCCAGCGCGATCGGCACCGTGCCGGACGGCTGGATCAAGGACTCTGACGCCGTGCAGGTGCTGGTCACCGCGCTGGGCAGGGTCATCGAGCGGATGCGTGAGCGGATCAGGGCGACGGCCGACCCGGACCCGGTGAGCCAGGACATGCTCATCGCGGTGACCGGCGAGCTGGAGAAGCACGCGTGGATGTTCCAGGCGGAGAACATCTGACGGCCCGCCCGTAGACCCGGGCCACGGGGCGCGGCCGACGGCGTTCGGGCCGGCCACGCATCCGTACCCGGGTTCACATGGCTGGACGGTCTGGGGTCGGACCGTCTGGGGGTGGCCGGCCGTCCGGGGGCGCTCGTGTGCTCAGCCGTGCGCGACGGTGAGCTTGTAGAAGGCGACGCGTGCCCCCTTGGTCGTGCTGTTGGAGGACGACTGGTTGTAGGAGCCCGCCTTGAAGTACTGGCGGTAGCTGTTGAAGGAGGACGGGATCGGGTAGTGCGTGGTGCTTCCGTCGACCGTCAGGTCGATGGTGTGGCCTGACGAGACACCGATCGTGTAACTCCATGTCCTGCCCACCGGAACATGGCCCACGGCGTGCGAAGTCTGGCCGCCGGAAGGGGAGTTCTCCGTGCCGAGGACGATGTCCCCGTTGGCGTGGTAGTAGAGCTCGAGCAGCGGTTTGGTGGAGGAGCCGCCCGTGCCCAGGTGGATCTGCCCGACACAGACGCTGGACGTCACCGACACCACGCGCAGGGTCGCGCTCAGCTTGTGGGTGCCGCCGAGCGACCAGTTCGCGGGGCTCCCGTCGCGGTTCATCTCGCGCAGCTCGGAGCGGGCATAGTGGGAGTTCGGCGTGGTGACACCCTTTTCCGGCGCCCAGAACGTCATCGCCCCGTCGCGGGTGTCCGTGTAGAAGTACGAGTCCTGGAAGCCGTTGGCACCCTGGAGCCGGGACGAGGAGATCGTGGTCGGCGAACCGGGGGAGCCCACCGGCTCCTGTAGCTCCCACACCGACAGATCGAAGGAGCCGCCGGGCGCGGACGAAGCCTTCGCGGCCGTGCCCGCGCCGCCGCCTCGCTCGGCCACAACGCCCGTGCTGTGGAGGCCGGTTGAGGATGACGCGGGGGCGGGAGCGGCGAAGGCGAGGCCGCCGATGACGGCGGCGGTGGCGGCGAACGGGATGAGCAGCGGGCGTATGCGCATGGGGGAGACCTCTTTGTGGGGGAGACCGGAGGGTGGTCGGCGCGCGGGGGCCCGTCCGCGCAGTGTTCCGTATGCTGAACGACATGTCTGCTTGTGAACGGGGAAACCGTAGGGCTCCGGTGTGGGCGCGTCAATAGATCTGCGGACGCCGTTGCGGGTGCGCCTTGGGGCGACGTCGGCCGTGCTCCTCGCGCGTGCGCGGATGCCTAGGGGGTAACCGGGGTGACATGGCATCAGAACCACGGCTTCAACGCCGTACTTGGCCGGCTGTCGCGGCGCGAGCCGCCGTACTGATCGTCGGATTCGTCTGCATGGTGGCCTTCGCGGTGGTGCTGGCCAGGGCCACCCTGGTCCCCTCGCCCATGTCCGTCCGGCTGACCCACACCAATCTGCACCCGGGCGACTCGATCCGCGCCTACCTCGCCCAGCCCAACTGGCGGGACGCCGTGAAGCAGGTGGGCGGCAACGTGGTGCTCGGCATGCCGTTCGGAGTGCTGCTTCCCGTGGTGTTCCCCCGGACGCGGGGCCTGGTGCGGGTCGTGCTCATGACCGCCTTCGTGATGCTCACCGTCGAGGGGGCCCAGGGCCTTCTGGTCACCGGGCGCGCCTTCGACATCGACGACGTCATCCTCAACTCGCTGGGCGCCTTCGCCGGTTACCTGCTGCTGGGCCGCCGGCTCGGCCGCGCCCTGCACCCCCGGCGCGAGCACTGGTGGCATCGTCGCCCCGTCGAGAAGGACAAGCCCATGGAAGCGACGGCGACGACGGAGGACGCCACCGAACCTCCCGCCACCTCGAAATGGCGCCTGCCCGCGATCCTGCGAGCGGTGCGCAAGCCGGTCCGCTGAGGGGCTACGGACCGTCAAGGAACAGCGGTCCGTCAAAGGACTCCGCTGCGTCGAAGAAGACCGGTCCGTTGAGGGGCAACGGCAGGAGCCGACGCCCGGACCTCCCCAACTTCCCCATTCCGAAAAGGAGTTGGGGAAGGCGGGAGGGTCCGGGCGTCGGCTCGTGATCCGTTGTCGCGCTACTCCGTGATTCCGGTGATGACCGCGTCTCCCAGCGGCGCCTCGTCCTGCGAGTAGCCGGCCGTCCGCAGCGCGGCCCCCACCTTTTCGCGGGCCTGCTGCTCGGCGCTCTCGGTGTCGTCGGCCTCCACCTCCAGGCGGATGCTGAAGGCCGAGGACCCGCTGTAGAAGGTGAGCATCTCCAGGTGCTCCTCCTCGCCGAACCGCGTACCGCGCGGGTCGGCCGGGCGCAGGGCGCGTTGGAGGGTCTCGGTGCTTGCCTCGGTGCGCTCCGCGAGGAGGGTTCCGGGGATCGTTACGACATAGGTGGTCATAGAGCTACCGGGTGCCCCGTGCGCCGCCCTCGTACACCCCGGCATGCGGCGAACGGGGGTGTTCCGGCCGGAACGGGCGGATCGGCCGCAGGGCGTGCGCGGGCCGGTCCGGTGCCGTCAGGAAGGGCGGCGGGACGGGGTGACCTGGGCGATCAGCAGGGCGATGTCGTCGTGGCCCTGCGGGGGCGGCAGCGCGGCCAGGAGGCGGTCGCAGGTCGCCTCCAGGGGAAGCCGGTGGTGGGTGAGGGCGTCCAGCAGGGCGCGCAGCCGGTCGTCGATCGGCTGGTCCCGGGTTTCGACCAGGCCGTCGGTGTACAGCACGAGCCGGTCGCCGGGAGCACAGTCGACCGTGGTGGCCCGGAACGGAACGCCGCCCACGCCGAGCGGAGCCCCGGTGGGCAGGTGCAGGAACTGGGGGGCGCGGCCCGGACGGTCCCAGATGGGCGGCAGATGGCCCGCGAGCGCGATGCGGCAGGTCGTGTGGTGCGGGTCGTAGACGGCGTAGACGCAGGTGGCCGTGGTCTCGTCGAGCTCGGCGGTGATGCGGTCGAGGTGGCGCAGGACGTCGGCGGGGTCCAGGTCGAGGCCCGCGAGCGTCCGCGTCGCGGTGCGCAACTGTCCCATCGTGGCGGCCGCGTTGATGCCGTGGCCCATCACATCGCCCACGACGAGCGCCGTCTTGTCACCTGCCACCGGAATGGCGTCGAACCAGTCGCCGCCGGCCTCGCCGATGGCGGCGGCGGGCTGGTAGCGGTAGGCGACGTCGAGGCCGGTGGGCTGGGGTGGCTGGCGCGGCAGCAGGTGCTGTTGCAGGGCGAGGGCCGCGTGCCGCTGTTGCTGGAACCAGCGGGCGTTGTCGATGCAGACGGCGGCCCGGGTGGCGAGTTCGAGCGCCAGAACGGCGTCGTCGTGGGTGAAGGGCTGCGGGTTGCGGGCACGCTTGAGGTCGAGGGCGCCCAGGACTTCGCCGCGCGCGATGAGCGGAACCGCCAGATAGGAGTGCAGCCCGGCGCGGGCCAGCAGTTCGGCGGCCTCCTCGTCGCGGGCGATGTTCACCAGATCACCGGGGTCGACATGGCTGATCAGGACGGGCCGGGCGGTGGTGACACAGCGGGTGACCAGGCGCTCCGCGTTGTACTTGGCGATGTTGCCCGGGGGGTCGGCCGCCCGCAGCGCGTCGGTGGGGTACGCGGCGGCGACGGCCAGGGCGCGGATGGACACCGGACCGGACGCGGGGTCGTCGACGGGGACCCGGCCGTCCAGGACGGAGTCGAGGAGGTCGACGGCCGCGATGTCGGCGAGGTCGGTCACGACGAGGTCCGCCAACTCGTGGGCGGTGCGGTTGAGATCGAGTGTGGTGCCGATGCGCACCGATGCCCGGGCGATGAGATCGAGGCGTCTGCGCGCCTCGGCGGCTTCGTTGGCGGCGTGGTACTGCTCGCTCACGTCCACGATCGAGGTCGCGACGCCGAGGATCCGCCCGGCCGGGTCCTCCAGGCGGTAGTAGGACACGTTCCAGGCGTGCTCGGTGGCATCGCCCGGAGTCCGGCCGATGGCCGTCTGGTCGAGCAGCGGCACACCGGTTTCCAGGACCCGCCGCATCGTCGCCTCGATGTGCCCGGCGTCCAGGAACGGCAGGGCCTCGCGGACCGTACGCCCGATGTGCTCGGCGGGAGTGACGCCGTTGATCCGGGCCAGGGTGGGGTTGACCAGAACGTAGCGCAGCTCGGTGTCGAGCACCGCCAGGCCGATCGGGGACTGCGACACCAGGCGCACCGAGAGGGCCAGATCGCGTTCCACGGCGCGCACGGTCGGCTCGTCCGTGGCGATCCCCAGCGCGTACATCGCGCCGTGCTCGTCCTGGAGCCGCATGTTGCGGAACTCCACCATCCGGGTGCTGCCGTCCTTGTGGCGGATGGGGAAGACACCCGCCCAGGTCCCGCCGCCGCCCATCACCCGGGCGAAGAGGTCCAGGACCAGGGGGCGGTGCTCCTCGGCGACCAGGAGTTTCGCCGCGGAGCGGCCGAGCGCGTCCTGCGCGTCCCAGCCGAACAGTTCGTGGGCCTGCGGGCTCCACAGGGCGATCCGCCCGGCCTCGTCGAGCACTATGGCGGCCACGCCGAGCACATCGAGCAGGCCGCCCGGTTCGGACGCGGCGACGCGCATGCGGCCGAGCCGCTCCCCGAACACTTCGGATGCGTTCATCGTCGGCCCTTCGTCAGCCGGTCGGTGCCCTCACTCCTGGCTCAGCGCCTTCACCATCTTCTCCCCGCCGGGCCTGATCGGCAGACCAGACGTCGCAGAAGATCGGAATCGGCACGGAGAGTGACCCGGCCGCGCCCGGCCCGCCCCAGCTCGCGCCCGGACGGGGCGGGCGCTCAGAGCGGCTGCTTCCCGCGCTGCTCGTCGTGGTGCGCCAGGGCCGCGAGAAGGGTGGACACGGTCAGGCCGGCCTCGGCCGGGTGGCGCAAGGGGGTGGCCGGTTCGATGCGGTACGTGTTGGAGCGACCCTGGCGGGTGTGGGAGAGGTATCCGGCCTCCTCCAGATCGGCGATGATCCGCTGGACGGCACGCTCGGTGAGTCTGCAGTGTGCTGCGATGTCGCGGATACGGGTCGAGGGATCTTCGGCGATCGCGGCCAGCACCCGGGCGTGATTGGTGAGGAACGTCCAGCCCGCGTGTGGTTCAGGTACGGAACCCATTCCTTCAGCGTATGACGTGGCATTCGCGCAAACAATCAGGTGAATGATATTTCACGTAACCCCCGTCCCATGTTCGCGGACCCCACATGGGTTCGCCGCGGACCGTGTGTGGCGTGACCACACTCGTCCGCGGCGAACCGTTGCTGTGCCGGGGCGTCAGCCCTCGATGCGGTGCTGGGTCCAGAACGACGTCAGGTCCGTGGTGGTGGCCGCCTGGGCCGCCGCCTTGAACTCGGCCGTGGTCGAGACGCCGTACCAGTGCGAAGTGGCGTAGTCCTTCAGCAACTTGGCCATCACGGTGTCACCGAGCACCCGCCGCAGGTCGTGCAGTGCGCACTTGCCGTAGCCGTAGATGACGGTCGAGTACCGGGAGGAGTGGGCGTCCCAGTAGGCCATCGAGTTGGTGATCTTCTCGCTGGTGGAGGCCCACGAGACGCTGTTCCAGCAGCCGGAGCCGGTCTTGTTCTGGGCGAGGTCGGTGGAGTAGTCGGTGAACGCCTCGTCCAGCCAGGGGCTGTTGTACTCGTCGTCGCCGACGATCCCGTACCACCACTGGTGGCCGATCTCGTGGGTGAGCGCCGTGGTGGAGACCAGGTCGAGCACGAAGCCCGGGTACTCCATGCCGCCGAACCAGTAGTTGTTGTCGATCACGGCGTCCAGCTCGCCGTACGGGTAGGCCCCGAAGCGGGCGGCGTGGGTGTCCACGGCGGATTTGGCGGTGGCCAGCATCGACTGGGCGTCGGAGGAGCTGATGCCCGAGACCGAGTAGATGTTGATGGCCGTGCCGGCCGGTGAGGTGCCGGAGATCTTGCTGAAGGGGCCCGCGGCCCAGGCGAAGTCGCGCACCTTGGAGGCGGTCGCCGTGGTGATCGTGCGCCCGCTGGTCCCGGGGGTGTCGACCGAGGTGCCGGTGGCCGGGACCAGGAGGCCGGTCGGGTGGTCCAGGGTCACCTTGAAGTCGGCGGCCAGCGAGTAGAAGGACTCACCGTTGTTGGTGTACGGGTCCAGATGCCAGCCCGCGGCGTCCCGGACGGCCAGGACGGGCAGGGCGTTGCCGATGTTGTTGAACGCGCCGTCGTAGCCGAAGCGGTCGGCGCCGCTGGGCACGGTGATGCCCAGGTCGAAGCCGATGGTCGCGCTCTGGCCCTGGGTCAGCGGCGTCGCCAGCGCGATCTTCAGGGCGGTGCAGCCGACCGTGAGATCGCCCGCCGTGCCGCCGGTGACGTTGCTGACCTTGATCGGCATGGCCGAGCAGGTGCCGTGGTAGTTGTCCCACAACCTCAGATACACCTCGTTGAGCGCGGTGGCGGAGGCGTTGGTGAAGGTCGCGCTCTCGTGCCCGGTCCAGCCGGTGCCGCTCGCGTTGCTGCTCAGGCTGACGGTGTACGCGGGCGCGGCCGGGGTGCGGGTGGAGTCGCCGGGCGGGGTGGTGCCGCCGGAGGTGTTGAGGGCGATGTCGTCGAGGACGAAGCTCGTCTGGAGGCTGGAGTCCTCGGTGCCGGTGAACGCCAGGCTCACCGTCTGACCCGCGAAGCCGGACACGTCGACCGACTTCTGTATGTAGCCCGAGTTCTTGTCGAGGTTGGAGTACGTCGCCAGGGTCGTACCCCCGATCTTCGCCGTCAGCTTGTCGTACGCGGTCGACGAGGTCGTCTCGGCCGTGTCGATGTGCAGCCAGTAGGTGAGGGTCGCGGTGCTGCATCCCGAGGGGATGGTGACGCTCTGGGAGAGCGTGTCGGTATGGGTGCTGCCCACACCGTTGAGCCAGGCGAAGGTGGTGCCGCCATGGGCGGACTCGCCGGCGCGACTGGTGATCACGCTCGTCGACGACTGGGTCCAGGGCGAAGTGCCGCTCTCGAAGCCGCCGTTGGCGACCACCTGGCCCGGGGTGCAGGCGGCGGCGGTGGCCGGCCGGGCCGAGGCCGGCGTGGCGGGAAGGGAGACGGCGGCCAGCGCGGCGACGGCGCAGGCGGCCGCCGCGAGGGACTTGTGGGGGGTGGATCTCACGCGGAACTCCTTTGAGGCGGCCGGGATTTCGGCCTGCTCGGTGGTCGCCCGTCGGCTTGGGTGCGCCGAGGGCGGCCGCGGACTGTGTGCGGCACGTGCACATCGCTGAGGTGAGACGCGCGCCTGTCGGCCTGGGTCGGGGCGACAAGCTGGACGGCAGCTTCGCAGGTCTGACCAGGCCATGCCAAGAGACCGGGCGGGTCCGGGGGAATTGACAGGTTCGCGCTTGCGAGACCATGATTCCACTAGTTGACTAATGGAATCGGTCGGAGGGGGAGCATGAGCGGCACGGCCACTTCTGGTGGAGATGACGACCGCTGGGCCCTGGAGGCGCACGGCCTCGGGAAGAAGTACCGCCGGGGGTGGGCACTGCGGGAGGAGTCCTTCCGGATTCCGGTCGGCCGGGTCTGCGGCCTGGTGGGTCCCAACGGGGCAGGGAAAAGCACCCTGTTGGGGATGGCGGCCCGGCTCGTCGAGCCGACGCGCGGCGAGCTGAGGATCTTCGGGCGCCCGGTCGGCGATCCGGCCGTGATGCCCCGGTACGCCTACCTCGGCCAGGACAAACCGCTGTTCAAGCGGTTCACCGTGGCGGAGTGCCTGCGCATGGGCCGGGAACTCAACCCGGGCTGGGACCAGGAGGCGGCCGAGCGGATCGTGCGCGAGGGGAATCTGCCGCCGGGCGCCAGGATCGGCAGCCTCTCGGGCGGTCAGCGCACCCGGGTCGCGTTCGCGCTCGCCTTCGGCAAGCGCCCCGACCTGCTGCTCCTGGACGAGCCGATGTCCGACCTCGATCCGCTCGCCCGGGACGAGATCGGTTCCCTGCTCATGTCGGAGGTGGCCGAGCGCGGCACCACCGTCCTGATGTCGTCCCACATGCTCTCCGAGCTGGAGCACATGTGTGACTTCCTGCTGGTGATGGCCGAGGGGCGCGTCCGCATGGCCGGCGACACCGACGAACTGGTGCCGCTGCACACCGTGGTGACCGGTGTGACCACCCAGGGCCGACTGCCCGACGCGCTCGCCGCACACACGGTGGTCGATGTGCGCACCGCCGGGCGGCAGTTCACCGCCCTCGTCCGCCACGAGGGCCCCCTCGACCCCGCATGGCAGCTCGCCGAACCGAGCCTGGAGGAGGTGCTGCTCGGCTACCTGCGCCACCCGGAGGCACCCGCGCTGCTCTCTCCCACCGCGGTCCCCGGCCACCGAGAGGAGCACGCGGCATGAGCACCCTCACTCGCACCGCCACACGACAGGATGCCCGGTTCGCCGGTCGCAGGCGGCTGCGCGGACTCGCCTGGCTGATGGTGCGTCAGCATCGGGCCGCCCTCATCGCCTGCGCCGTCGTGACGGTCATCGGCGCGGCCTGGATCATTCACGAGCGCGGTACCACGCTGGACACACTGCACGGCGCCGGCTGGCCCGCGAAGCCCGCCGAGGACCTCGACGGCGCCATGCTCCAACGCCTCGACAACTCCTTCAACCAGGTCGCCAACTACCTCGGATATCTGCCCCTGTTGTTCGGTGTGTTCATCGGGGCCCCGCTGATCTCCTCCGATCAGGAACACGGCACCGTCCGTCTCGTCGCCACCCAGTCGGTGCCCCGGCTGCACTGGATCTGGTGGAAGCTCGGCCTCGCGCTGGGCCTCGTCACGGCGACCACCGGGGTCCTGGGCGCGCTGTTCGGCTGGTGGTGGCGGCCCGTCCGTCCCGTGGTGTCCAGCAACTGGCTGGACGGCACGGTCTTCGTCGGCACCCTGCCGGTGCTGACCGCGCTCACCTTGTTCACCACCTCCCTCGGCATCGCCATCGGTGTGCTCGCGCGACGCGCGGTGACCGCCATGGTGCTCACCTTCTTCACCTCGGCGGCCGCGCTCATCGTGGCCGACTACCTCAAGCCCCGGCTCGCCACGCCCCGCCGGATCGCCTTCCCCCTGCACTCCAAGCCGCCGTCGCAACTCACCGGCGCGGTCCAGGTCGACCAATGGGTGGGCACCGCCTCCGGCAAGGTCTACGGCTGGGGAACATGTATGAACGACAGTGACGCCGACGCCTGCCGCGCCCGACTGGGCATCGTCAACTCGGTGTGGGACTACTTCGGTTACGACCAGATGGCCACGCTCCAATGGACGGCGGCCGGTCTCCTGCTGGGCGCGAGCGTGCTCCTGGTGGCCCTGGCGGTGTGGCGCACCCGGCGCCAGGCCCTGTAGCGCCGGCCCCGCGTGCGGGCCGGGACGAGATCGTGAAGACGAGAGGAAGGAGGCGGGTGCGATGGTCGTGTTCCGCATAGAACGACGCAGCGGAGTGCCCGCGTACCTCCAGATCGTCCACCAGGTGGAACAGGCCCTGCGCATGGGGGCGCTGAGCGAGGGGGACCGGCTGCCCACCGCGGCCCAGGTCGCCGCCGATACGAAGGTCAACCCCAACACCACGCTCAAGGCGTACCGGGAGCTGGAGCGGTCCGGTCTTGTCGAGGTGCGCCAAGGCGCGGGCACGTTCATCACCCGCTCCCTCGCCGCCCCGCAGGACGAACCGGATTCGCCGCTCCGGACCCGGCTCGCCGACTGGATGCGGGAGGCCGCCGCCGTCGGGCTGACGGAACGGGAGGTCACGGCCCTGTTCGAGCGGGTCCGCGCCCAGTTGTTCGCCTCGCCGTCCGGTTCTGCTCAGGAGTGAGCCGGGCTCGCTGTCTCGCGGCTCGTTCTCGTGGGTCACGCTGGCCGGTTGTGAGCTGGCCGTGAGGGTCGCGCGCCGAGAGGATGCTCCCCTGCTGGGTGGGGTTACCAAGAGGGGTGGAAGCCGATGCGGTTACGACGAAGGGGAATGCCGGACAGAAGGGGCGGGGCGATCGGGCGGGGCCTGGTCGCCGTGGCCATCGCCTGCGCCGGGGTGACGGGAGCGCCCGCGGCCGCGCAGGCCGCGGCCGCCGAAACCGCCACCACGACCGCCGCATGCTCCACGGACTCCGGCGCCCAGGGCCTGGCGAGCAGGCCGGTCTCCGACAGCCTGGTCTCCGTGGACCGCACCGACGGCCGGATCGCCCAGTTCCAGCTGTTCTACGACGCCTCGGCGACCGGGGGCCTGCCCTTCGTCTGGCACCGCGAACAGGACGCGCCGGGCGGTGCGTACGGGGCCTGGCGGCGGGTGAGCGCGGCGACGGTCGGCCCCAAGAGCTACTACATCACCGCGATGGAGAACTCGGCCGGCCACCTGGAACTGCTCTTCTCCACCTACGGGACGTTCTGCCACGCCGTCGAGAACGGGGGCGCGGGGGTCTGGAGCCGGCCCGAGGCGTTCGGGCTCGCGCCGACGCCGTACCACGGCGGAGTCGTGCTGTTCAAAGAGCGGGACGGCAGCATCGACGCCTTCGCCTCCGGGTCGAGGACCGGCAACACCTTGGAGGTGCGCCACCAGCGGAACGCGGAATCCGGCTGGGGCCCGGTCCTGACCCTGGGTCCGGTCCCCGGTCAGGACGTGGGTCTGAGTCAGCCGAGCACGGTGGACCAACTCCCGGACGGGCGGCTGCACCTGACGGCCCGTGAGTGGAACCGGGACCGCATGTGGGAGGTCTACCAGGCGTTCCCCGGTGGCGGATGGGACCCCTGGCACCTCGTGGCCCCGGCCCAGCCCACGACGGCGGCGCCCAGGGCGGTCGCCTCGACCGACACCGCCGCCCCCGAGCTGAACGTGAACCGTACGACGGGCCTTCGGGACGGCGACATCGTCAGGTTCACCATCGCGGGCGGCCCGCCCCGGGACTACGTCTGGGTCAAGGAGTGCGCGCCATCGGCGTCCGTGACCACCTGCGACGACGACACGGGCCGCCAGTTCCGGGTCTACCCGGACGGCACCTACCAGCTCTCACCGAAGAAGCTGTACGCCCAACTCGCCACCACGGCAGGGACGTTCGACTGCCGCACGGCGGCCTCCGGCAACCCGTGCACCCTCGCCCTCACGGACAACACCGGCGCGCTGCTCACCACCGTCCCGCTGCGCTTCGCCCCGCACGCGCCCCTGGAGGCTCCGCCCACGCTGAACGTGACCCCCGACGTGGGCCTCGTGGACGGCCAGGCGGTACGGGCGACGGGCAAGGGGTACGAGCCGCAGTTCCACGCCCTCGTCATGGAGTGCGCCGGCGGTTCCGCCGACACCTTCGGCTGCCGCCCCCGCTCCAGGCCGCCGGCCACCAGTGACAGCGGACGCCTTGACGAGGCCGTCACCCTGTCGGCGACGTTCACCGCGATCGACGGCCGCACCATCGACTGCCGTGCGGCGCACGCCTGCGAACTGGTGGTCTTCGGCACGCGGGTGCGCGGCCCCGAGACGGTGCGGCACCCCCTCGCCTTCGTACCGACGGCACCCGCGGCTCCGGGAGGCTGAACCGACCCTCACCGGTAGGGCCGGAAGAACGCGCGCAGCTCCTCCGCATACGACTCGGGCTCCTCGAACGGGGCGAAGTGGCCGCCGCGTTCCGGCTCCGTCACATAGGTGGCGTTCGCCGTACGTTCCAGCCAGGCGCGCGGCGGCCGGACGACATCGCCGCCGAAGATGGAGAACCCGGACGGCACGTCGACCCGGCGGGCGAGCTGCGCGGGCGGGATCGCGGCGTTCGCGCGGTACATACGCATCGACGAGCCGATGGTCTTCGTCAGCCAGTAGATGGTGATGTTGGTGAGGATCTCGTCCTTGGTGAAGCTCCGCTCGATGTCGCCCTCGCAGTCGCTCCACGAGCGGAGCTTCTCGACGATCCAGGCGGCGAGTCCGGCCGGCGAGTCGGTGAGCCCGAAGGCGGCGGTCTGCGGCTTCGTGCGGTGCATCGCGGCGTACGCACCCTCGGTCGCGCCCCAGCCGGCGACGGCCGCGAGCCAGTCGCGCTCCTCGGGGGCCAGGTCCGCCGGGTCGCCGGTGAAGAGGGGAATGCCCGCGTCGGTGCGGTGGACCGCCACCACCCGGTCGGGGTGGTCGAGCGCGAGGTAGCGGCTCACATGGCTGCCGATGTCACCGCCCGCCGCACCGAACCGCTCGTAGCCGAGCACACCCATGAGCTCCGCCCACAGGCCCGCCACGGCGATGGAGTCGAGCGGCGCCCCATCGGGACGCTGTGAATACCCGAACCCCGGAACGTCGGGTACGACCACGTCGAACGCGTCGGCGGGGTCGCCGCCGTGTGCCCCCGGGTCGGTGAGCAGCGGAACGACCTTGGAGTAGCGCCAGAACGAGTCCGGCCAGCCGTGGGTGAGGATCAGCGGCAGCACGGGTCCGGCCGGTGCGACCGCACGGGCGTGTACGAAGTGGATCCCGAGGCCGCCGACCGGGACACGGAAGCGGGGGAGGCGGGCGAGCGCCGCCTCCTGCGCCGGCCAGTCGAAGCCGTCCGCCCAGTAGGCGACGAGTTCGCGAAGGTAGTCGAGATCGGTTCCGAGCGCCCAGCCGGCGTCCTGCGGCGCATCGGGCCAGCGGGTCGCACGCAGCCGCGTGCGGAGGTCGTCGAGTGCCGAGGGCGCGGTCTGCGGGAGGAACGGCTCGGGGCCGGGCAGTACGTCGGACATGCCACGCACCCTACCGATGGCCCGCCCCCGGCCGGCATGTCCCGCCTCCTCAACGCCCTTGATGGCGGCGCCTGTTCAGGGATGCCGGGCAGGTATGTCGTTGCGGGGCCGGGAGCGGCGCCGTAGGGTCACGCTCATGTCCCTGGATGTGCGGTTGCGTCAAGCCCTGCCCGAAGCGATGCGCGCCCGCGACAAGGCGGCGGTGCGAGCGCTGCGCACCGCGCTCGCGGCGCTGGACAACGCCGGAGCGGTGTCGGTCGGAGCGGCCGCACCGCGCGGCCGGTCCATCGAGGAGTCGCCGGTCGGTGCCGGCGCCACGGAGGTGGCGCGGCGTGAGCTGAGCGAGGCCGAGATGGCGGATGTCGTACGCGTGGAGATCGCCGAACGGCTCGCCGCGGCAAGGGAGTTGACGGATCCCGTGCACGCCGAGCGGGCCTCCGGGCTCCATGACGAAGTCGCCGTGCTGCGCCGGTTTCTCGACGGGCCGGAAGGCGACGGAGGTATTGGCTCACGGTAGGGCGTCGGGCACCTCAGGCCGAAGGCCGGCACCCCGTAAGGGATGCCGGCCTTCTCACCGCAGGCGCCGTGGCGGCGGCGCCACCCGGTGGCTGAGGGTGGTCAGCGGTGGCGCCACGACTTGGTGGCGATCACGTGCTTGTGGTTGTCGCGCAGGGTGGCCGTGTCCTTGCTGTTGTCCCAGGCGTAGTCGCGGCGGTTCTGGTAGACGTCGCGGTTGGTGTCACGGCCCTTGCCGGTGTGCACCTTCACGGAGTGGTGGCCGGCCAGGCGCAGGTTGTGGAACGTGTAGCTCTGGTGGGCCCGGTCGGTGAGGGTCCAGCCCCGGAGGTTCACCGTGCCGCGGCCCGTGTTGGTGATGGTGACCCACTCGGCGTTGAGGCTTTTCTGGGAGTGGTCGTCGTGCCCGGGGCTGTCGTACTGGATCGCTCCGAAGACGATGGGGGAGCGGGGGGTCGGCCGGGCGGTGGCCGAGGCGGGGACGGCAGCGGCCGCGGCGAGGCCGGAGGCGGCCAGTACGAGTGCGGCGACGCGGGTGGCGGTGCGAGGAGACATGTGAACTCCCGGTTCTCGACGCCCAGGGCTGGCGCCCGAGGGGGTCGAACGGTGTGAAGACCGGCGCTGGTTCGGCCGGACACCCACACTGTGGCCCGGGTCCGAGCGGGCCGTGCGGAGAAATGCCACACGTGACCAAACAGGGAATATGACACACCGTCAGAGATCACGGCGCGTACGCCCCCGCGCGCGTGGATCACCGCGCTCCCCATGGTGGCGGGAAGCCCACCGGTGGGGCGGGGGGTCAGCCCGTGGGCGGGTCGGGGGGCTGGCCCCATGGTCCGAGTGCCGCTCGTGGGCGACGCTCGAAGCATGTTCCGTACGCCTCTGACCAACGGGTTCCTGCGTACCGCGAGCGCCGCGGCGCACCTCCGGCTGTTCGTCCTCGTCGGTGTCGTCACCGTCCTGGTGACCCGCGCATTCCTGGCGCTCACCGGCTACCCGAAGCTCGGGGGAGGGGCGGGCAACGGCGGCCTGCACATCTCCCACATGCTGTGGGGCGGGCTGCTGATGCTGGCCGGGTTGCTCGTGATGCTGGTGTTCACCGGTGCGGCCTCGCGTCGGCGGGGTGCGGTCGCCGGTGGGGTCGGCTTCGGCCTGTTCATCGACGAGGTGGGGAAACTGGTGGCCACCGACGGCTACTTCTACCGGCCCGCCCCCGGGATCATCTATCTGACGTTCGTCGCGCTGACAGGCCTCGCCTGGTGGGTGACGCGGATGGGACGTGCGGACCGGGCGGCATCGAGCACCATCCGCGCCGCCTCCGCCGCCGACACGGCACTCCAGGGCATCCTGTGCGGCCTGTCCGCCCAGGACCGGAGCGAGGCGCTCGACCGCCTGCGCGCCGGCGGGGCCCCCACCGCCGAACTGGACAAGGCCCTTGTCGCCCTGCTCGAAGCGGTGCCCGAGCGCCCGGCCCCCCGGCCCCACCCGTACGACGCGGCGGTGCGGCGCGCGTATGCGTGGCTGGTCACGCAGGTGTCCGGCACGCGAGGGCTGATCCACCTCGTCGCCTGGGGAACGACCCTTCAGGCGGCGGTCCTGCTGGTCGGGGTGGCGTCCGAAGGACTCACGGGTGGCCTCGCCGGAGAGACCCAGTGGGCGGCCATCGCGGGAGCGCTCGCCTGCTCCCTGGCCTCTCTGGTGCTCTCCGTGCGCGGCACGGCCCTGTTGCGCCGGGACACCAACGCGGCGCTGCGCACCCTGCGCGCCGCACTCCTCGTGGACCTGCTCCTGGGCCAGGTCTTCAAGTTCACGATCAACCAGTTCTCGGGAGTGGCCGGCTGGCTCATCAGCCTGGCGCTGCTCTCCGTACTGTCCCTGCAAGTGACGCACCGTCAGGCTGTGCGGACGAAGGCCTCCGGGCCTCTCTCGGCGACGAGGCAGACGGTGTGACCCGCGTCGGCAGGGGCCTCGGGCCGGGTGTGCCGACGCGGGGCGGATGCCCGCGCCGGCACCGTCTCACGGCATGCTGAGCCAGAGCGCGACGGCCGGGAACAGGAGGACCCCCGTGAGTGTGAGGGAGACCAGCAGGCACCCGGGCTACGCCTCCGCGCCGCCGGTCGCGTCCCGGTGCATCACGGCCTCCCGGACCGAGCGGGCGAGCGCCGCCGTCGTCTCATGGTCCTGGCCCTCGTCCGCGAAACAGACCGTCCCCATGCTGCCCTTGTCGAGCCAGACGCAGTTGAGCATGGGCGCGCCCTGCACCTCGTACGCCATGCACCGCATCGTGCCGCCGAGGCGGCCGGAGTCGGCGTTCCAGTTCGAGCGCGGGGTGAACCCGGGCTCGTCAATGCTCTCCTGGAGGTCGCGGAGCGCGTTGGCCGGCGCATCGTGGAAGTCGCCGGTCGCGCCCCACAGCGCGATCGCGGGGTGTTCGGGGTCCGTCCCGTAGGTGTAGACGTAGGGGTGCCAGTTCCCGCCCGGCACGTCCGGGCCCATCGCGCTCTCCATCCGTGCCTTGACGGGGCCGGCGTCCTGGCGGGCGAATCCCCGCACATGCTCGGGAGCCGCCACGGTGTAGTGCGGGTACGCCGTGTACTGGCGGTAGCTCCACAGGCCCGAGACCGTGCTCGCCGCGACGAGGCCGACGAGGATCGCGGCGCCGGTCGCCAACTCGCGCGAGGTGTACGCCGGGACGGGCGGCATGCTGGGGAGAGCGGGAGCGGAGGGCGTGGCCTCGGGGGGTGCCGGAGGTCGGGCGGCCGCTCGGACGCGGGCGCGTCGCAGCAGGGAGTGGCGCAGCAGAAGCGCGGGAAGCGGGGCGAGGACGGCGAGTCTCGTCCAGCCGGGCAGGTGCAGTGCGGGGACCGACAGGAGTACCCCGGCACACCAGGCCGCGCGAAGGAGCGCCGTGGCCAGGGGCGCCCGCACCATCCAGCGGAGCGGGGCCCGGCCGGGCCCGTTGAGCGCGTCGAGGGTCTCGGCGAGTACGGCCAGGCGGTCGTCGGCGGGGTGGGCCCGGGCCCGGGCGCCGGCCTGTATGGCGGCCGAGCGCGGGTCGGCGGCGGCCAGGGCGACGCGGGCATCGTGGAGCTGGGTCCGCTGTGGCGACGGCGGCCTGGGTCCCCTGAAGCCCAGGGACCCGCCGTGCCGCGCGCGCTGCTCCAGTCGCAGTGCCTGCTGTGAACCGGGCGCCAACTCCGTTACTCGCAGGGCGAGTTCGGGGCCGCGTCGATGGCGGCCGGGCCGTTCGAGATAGTCGCTGGCGAGGCAGAGCTCGGCGTAGGCGGTGAGGAGGTCGAGGTCGTCCGGGAAGGAGTCGAGCCCCTCCCGGTAGGCGGTCTCCGCACGGTCGTCGTGGTCGTCGTCGTCCTCGGCCGCGTGCGCGCGGCCGAGGATCAGCGACAGCCGGGCGTCGGGCCCGTCCGTTGCCAGTGCGCCCCGCGCGGCGTTCCGCGCCTCGGCGAACCGCCCCGCTCGAAAGTTCCGTTCCGCCTCCGCGTACGCGGACATGGCCTCTTCGTGCTCGGCCTGCATTGTTTCCCCACCCCTGATGAACCGGCCGGACCACGTCGAATTGGTTCGGCGCGCAACTATCACTCGGGAGACGGCCCTGGTCAAGGCGCATTTCGCCAGGTGGGCGGGGTGGGCGAGCGACCGGACGTCGGCACCGGGCTCGTGCTTTCGGTCGATGTGGGGGTTGGGCGCGGCGGGGCCAAGGGCCCGCGGATCGAGGACGTGTGGCGAAGGGGGGCGGGGCGGGAGTGGACCAGGCTGGACGGTGCCGCTCCACGGGGGCGGCGACACCCATGACTCCGACCTTCGAGAGGTTGTCCCTTGATGTTCTCCCGGCCGACTCGCACCCTGCGTCACCGCGTGGCCGCCGCCGCGATCGTCACCACCGCCGTCGCGGGGGTGTCCCTCGCCGTGGCCGGCCCGGCGTCCGCCGCGTACGGACCCGACTACGGCGACGCGTGGGTCAACGGCAACGGTTACACCGGCCACTACAGCGACAACTGGACGAAGAAGTACAACAAGGACTACGGCGACGCCTGGACGCCGAAGGTGCCCGCGCACAACCGGGCCGATGTCGCCGTCACCGCGTCCGGTCCCGCGCACATCGACCACAACGAGGAGCAGCTGTGGTCGGTGGTGATCACCAACTCCGGCAAGTCCACGGCCCACAACGTGCGTGCGGTCACCACGCTGCCCAACGGCATCCAGCACCGCGCCCACCGCATCAGCCAGGGCGCCGCCCACGCCACGCTGGGCAGTGACGGCCGGATCGTGGTGACCGCCGACGCGCTCAAGCCGGGCCAGACCGTGCGCCTCCAGATAGCGGGCGTCGGGCCGTCGTACGGGGGTGGCACGGTCCAGCTCGTCACCAAGGCGACCACCTCGTCCCCCGAGCAGACCACCTCCAACAACACCGCGACGGTGCGGACCCGGATCGCCTGACCTGCGCTCCACGGCGCGGAGCGGCCGCTGGTGGCGAGGGTGGTGGAGCCGAGTGAAGAACTTGCTGCAAGTTTCTGAATGTTTTTGCGTCAACTCTTGACGGGGTATCGGCCGCGGAGGGATGGTCTTCCTCACGCAACCCAGCCCGGCCGCTTCGGCGGTCACCCGCGCCCAACGCCGGCGCGGGTGGCCGGTGTTCGGCACGGGACACCCGAGCGCCGGGTTCGTCACGCCTCGTGACGGACCCGGCGCGCGGGGTGCCGGCGGCAGGCGGGTTGTGCGGAGCCGTGGTGTCGGCCGACACCACGGGTCACCTCCCCGCAGCCGGACCACGCCGGGCAGCCACCTCCCCATGGCCGCCGCCACGGTGCGGACCGACGCTGCCCCCACCAGTTCAGGGAGCCGCCATGTCCGCACCAACGAGCCCCGCGCCCTGTGCGCCACCGCTCACCCGCCGCCGCGCCTCGGCGACGCTGCTCGCCGCCGGAGCACTGCTCGCCGGGGCGATCCTGCCCGTCGCCTTCCAGGGCACGGCACAGGCCGCCACCGCCAACGGCGGCGACGTGATCGCCAACCTCTTCGAGTGGAACTGGAAGTCGGTCGGTCAGGAATGTACGACTGTGCTCGGCCCCAAGGGGTACGGAGCCGTCCAGGTCGCTCCGCCCGGGGACTCGATCCGGCTCGGCAACGGCACCCACCCCTGGTGGGACGTCTACCAGCCGGTGGGTTACGACCTGAACAGCCGCATGGGCACGGAGGCGCAGTTCGCCGCCATGGTGACGGCCTGCCACAACGCGGGCGTCAAGGTGTACGCGGACGCGGTCATCAACCACACCGCCGGTGCCAACCAGACCAGCACCGACTCCTACGGCGGCGCCGGCTTCAACCCGTCGGCCTACTCCTACGGCAGCATCGGCTACGACCGCTCCAGCTTCCACGACTACCCGGCCAACTGTCCCAACGCCGGGAACACCATCAACGACTGGAACAGCGCGCAGCAGGTCCAGGAGTGTCAACTGGTGTCGCTGTCCGACCTGTACACCGAGAAGGACGACGTCCGCTCGAAGATCGCCGGGTATCTCAACAAGCTGGTGGGATACGGCGTCGACGGCTTCCGGGTGGACGCCGCCAAGCACATCGCGCAGGCCGACATGGCTGCCATCCTCGGCAAGGTCGGCGACACCCGCTGGGGCGGCCGCCCCTACGTCTACCAAGAGGTCATCCCGGGTGGCACCGGACAGCTCGCGCCCAGCGCCTTCGAGGGCAACGGCAGCGTCCTGGAGTTCACCTACGCCCACAAACTGAAGGACCAGTTCAACGGCAGCATCGCCAACTTGCGTACCTTCGGACAGAGTTGGGGCCTTGAGCCGAGCGACAAGTCCGCGGTCATGGTGACCAACCACGACCTGGAACGCGACAACAGCACGCTGAACTACAAGGACGGCTCCAAGTACGTCCTGGCCCACATCTTCGAACTCGCCTGGGGCTACGGCACCCCGCAGGTCCACTCCGGGTTCCGCTTCACCAACGGCGACGACTCCCCGCCCGCCGACGCGGGCGGCCATGTCACCGACACCGACTGCTCCTCGGGCGCGTGGACCTGTACCGACCGCGACCAGGGCATCGCCAACATGGTGGGCTGGCACAACGCCGCCAAGGGCCAGGGCGTGGCCAACTGGTGGGACAACGGCGGCAACGCCATCGCGTTCAGCCGGGGCAAGGCGGCCTGGGTCGCCATCAACAACGGTGGCAGCGCACTCACCCAGACCTTCAGCACCGGCCTCGCGGCGGGAACGTACTGCGACGTCATTCACGGAGCCCCGGCCACCTCGGGCGGCTGCTCGGGACCCGCGGTGACGGTCACCTCCTCGGGGCAGGCCACGGTCACGGTCGGCGCGGGTGACGCGGTGGCGCTGTACGGGACGGGCACCTCGTGCACGAGCGGCTGCCCGACACCGCCGCCGACCCCCTCGCCCACGACGTCCGGCACGGTCGCCGAAACCTTCCACGAGACCAAGTCCACCGTCTGGGGCCAGAACGTGTACGTGGTCGGCTCGATCCCGGCCCTCGGCAACTGGGACCCGAACACGGCCGTCGCCCTCTCCTCCGCGTCCTACCCCGTGTGGTCCGCCACCGTCGGCATCCCGGCAAGCACGCGCTTCGAGTACAAGTACATCGTCAAGGACGGCTCGGGGAACGTCACGTGGGAGTCCGGCGCCAACCGCGTCCACACCGCCGCGGCCTCCGGTTCCGAGACCCTCGACGACACCTGGAAGTAGCCGCCCGGGGAGGGGCGCCGTGACCCGATGGCCGCGGCGCCCGGAACCGGACGTTCACGCGGCCCGGCTGTGCAGCGCGCGGTGGGCCCGGATCAGATCCGCGTAGCGGTGGCCGCTGGACTTGATGGTGCGGGCCTGCGTGCGGTAGTCGACATGGACCAGGCCGAAGCGCTTGTCGTAGCCGTACGCCCACTCGAAGTTGTCCAGGAGCGACCAGGCGAAGTAGCCGGCGAGCGGGGCGCCCCGGCGGACCGCGGAGGCGCAGGCCGCCAGGTGGCGCTCCAGGTAGTCCGTGCGCTCCGGGTCGTCGATGGACCCGTCGGACCGGACCACGTCGGGGAAGGACGAGCCGTTCTCCGTGACGTAGATCTTGCGCGCGCCGTACTCGTCGGTGAGGCGCATGAGCAGGGACTCGATGCCCTCCGCCTCGATCTCCCAGTCCATGCCGGTACGCGGCACGTCCTCCCGGCGGATCGAACGGCCGTGGGGGACCGGCCCGTTCGGGTCGTCGACGACGTAGGCCGGGAAGTAGTAGTTGAGGCCCAGCCAGTCGAGCGGGGCGGCGATGGCGTCCAGGTCGCCCGGCCGCTCGGGCAGGTCCACGCCGTACACCTCGCGCATGTCGGCGGGGAAGCCGCGGCCGTGGACGGGGTCCAGCCACCAGCGGTTGACGTGGCCGTCCACCCGCCGTGCGGCGGCCCGGTCCTCGGGGCGGTCGGTGGCCGCGTGCACGGGCGAGAGGTTGTTGACGACGCCGATCTCCGCGCCCGGCGCCGCCGCCCGGACGGCCTGCGTGGCGAGGCCGTGGCCCAGCAGGAGGTGGTAGGAGGCACGGACCGCCGCGGTCAGGTCGGTGAGGCCGGGAGCCATCCTGCCTTCCAGGTGCCCGATCCAGGCCGAGCACAGCGGCTCGTTGAGGGTGGCCCAGTGGGACACCCGGTCGCCCAGGCGCTCGGCGACGATCGAGGCGTACGCGGCGAAGTGCTCGGCGGTCTCCCGCTCGGGCCACCCGCCCCGGTCCTGG
Organism: Streptomyces sp. ASQP_92; assembly: GCF_025399895.1. GTDB lineage: Bacteria > Actinomycetota > Actinomycetes > Streptomycetales > Streptomycetaceae > Streptomyces. Next base: position 745,572 of record NZ_JAODUA010000002.1, read on the forward strand.
AGGAGCTGCGGGAGGTCCCAGTGGTAGAGGGTGGCGGACGGGGTGATCCCGGCCGCGAGGAGGCCGTCGATCAGCCGGTCGTAGAAGTCGAGGCCCTTGGCGTTGACCGCGCCGTCGCCGCCCGGCACCACGCGGGGCCACGCGATGGACAACCGGTAGGCGTCCACGCCCAGTTGGCGCATCAGCGACACGTCCTGCGGCCAGCGGTGGTAGTGGTCGCACGCGGTGTCCCCGTGGTCGTCGTTGTCGATCCTTCCGGGGGTGTGGGAGAAGGTGTCCCAGATGGACGGCGCTCGGCCGTCCTCGTCGACGGCCCCCTCGATCTGGTAGGCCGAGGTGGCCGTGCCCCACAGGAAGTCGTGCGGAAGTGCGGCGAGGTCGATCGGTGCGGACACGGAAGTCCCTTTCCGGGTAAGGGTGTTGGTCACTTGACGGCGCCCGCCGTCAGACCGGTGACGAGGTAGCGCTGAAGCAGCAGGAATCCCGCGACCACGGGGACGCTCACCACGAGCGAGGCGGCCATGATCTGGTTCCAGTACACGTCGTTGAGCGTGGAGTAGCCCTGGAGTCCCACGGCGAGGGTGCGGGTTTCGTCATTGGTCATGACGGACGCGAACAGGACTTCGCCCCAGGCGGTCATGAAGGCGTAGACGGCGACCGCGACGATGCCGGGGATGGCGGCCGGCACCACGACGCGGAACAGCGCGCCGAGCGGCCCGCAGCCGTCCACCAGGGCCGCCTCGTCCAGATCGCGCGGCACCGAGTCGAAGTAGCCGATCAGCATCCAGATGGAGAACGGCAGCGAGAAGGTGAGGTACGTCAGGATCAGGCCGCCGCGCGAGCCGAACAGGGCCACTCCGGTGGCGTTGCCGATGTTGACGTAGATCAGGAAGAGGGGGAGCAGGAACAGGATGCCCGGGAACATCTGCGTGGACAGCACGGTGACCGTGAAGACCCGCTTGCCGCGGAAGGAGTACCGGCTGACCGCGTACGCCGCGAACACCGCGATGATCACCGAGCAGACGGTGGCGGAGCCCGCCACGAGCAGCGAGTTCACGAAGTACCGCGCGAGCGGGACGGTCGACCAGATGTCGATGTACGGGCGGATCGTCAGGCCGCTGGGCACCCAGCGGAACGTGCCGGAGACGTCCTGAAGGGGCTTGAGCGAGCTGGACACCATGACGTAGACGGGCAGCAGCACGAAGCCCGCGAGCAGGGTGAGGAAGACGCGCCGGGACCACAGGAAGGAGCGCGGCGGCGCCATGGGCGAGGGGGCCGGGCGAACGGGCGGCCGGGGCGCCTCGGCGGTGCTAGACATCGGCCGTCCTCCTTCCTCGGGAGGTGAGCAGCAGATAGGCGCCCGTCACGACCAGCAGGAACAGCAGCAGCAGGACGGACATCGCCGAGCCGGTGCCGAAGTTCCAGGTGACGAACGACGACTGGTAGATGTGGATGGAGATCAGGTCGGCGGCCGCGGGCGCCGACTTGCCGAACAGGACGTACGGCGTGTTGAAGTCGTTGAACGTCCACAGGAACAGCACCAGCACGAGCACCTGGTTGACCGGGCGCAGCGAGGGGAGGGTGATGCGGCGGATCTGCTGCCACATCCCCGCTCCGTCCAGCGCGGCGGCCTCGTACAGCTCCCTCGGGATGTTCTGGAGGCCGGCCATCACGATGAGGAACGCGAACGGCCAGCCCTTCCACACCGACACGGTCAGCAGCGCGTAGAAGCTGTTGTCGCCGATGAGCCAGAAGGAGGGCTTGTCCGTCAGGTGCAACTGGTCGTGCAGCACGTGGTTCACCAGGCCGTTGTCGTGCTGGAACATGAACGCCCAGGTGATGACGGCCGCGTACACCGGCAGCGCGTACGGCACCAGGAACACGGTCCGCAGCAGACCTCGGCCGCGGAAGGCGTCCTGCATGTAGACGGCCGCCGCGGTGCCGATCAGCCAGCACAGGCTCACGGACAGCAGGGTGAAGACCACCGTGACGAGGAAGGAGTGCAGCAGGGCCTCGCCGACCGCGCCGTGGAAGTCCACCGCCAGGCGGTAGTTGTCGGTGCCGGACCAGGGGGCGGCGCCCCATTCGCGGATGTAGAACTGGGTGAGCTCCTTGAAGCTCATGGTGACGCCGATGACCATCGGCACCAGATGGACGAGGAGTTCGAGGAGGAGCGCGGGCAGCAGGAGCAGATAGGGCAGTCCGATGCGCCTGATCCGCCCGGGGCGGCGCGGGCCGCGCGCCGCCCCGGGGGAGTGCTCGGGCGCCGGCCGCGTGTCCGCGGGAGGGGCCGTGGTCGTCATGAGGCTGCCGGCCCTCACTTCGCGGGCATCTGCTGCTGGGCCTTTTGCAGCTTGGCCCGTACCGATTCGGTGGTCACCGCCCTGCCGGCCGCCGCGTCGGCGAACAGGTCCTTCACCGCCGTGCCCACGGCCGTCTCGAACTGGGACTCGTCGGCGACCTGCGGCAGCGCCTGCGCACTGGCCGCCAGGGTCTGGCGGAGCACCGCGGTGCCCTGGGAGTTGAACGCCGCGTCCAACTGGGCGGCCTTGACCGGGGGAATGGAGCCGTAGGTGGCGTTGAGCAGCTTCTGCTCCTCGTCGCTGGTCATGAACTTCACGAACCGCGCGGCGCCGTCGAGGTTGTGGGTGTTCTTGAAGACGGCCATGTTGATGCCGGCCACCATCGAGTTGGTCTGGGCCCCGCTGCCGGGCGCCCCGGACTGGACGGGCGCGGCCGTCACGCCCCACTCGGAGTCCTTCATGCCCATCGACTTGAAGGTGGCCGAGGCGGTCTGCCACAGCACCATCCCCGTCTTTCCCTTGGCGAAGTCGCTCAGGGACTGGTTCTGGGCGTACTCGGCGTTGCTCTGATTGACGATCCTGTCCTTCGCCATCAAATCGACGTACTGCTTGACGGCCGCGACCGTCCCCTCGCCGGTGAAGCTGGGCTTGCCGTCCGTGGTGAAGAAGTCGGCGCCGTGCTGCTTGGCCAGGACGAAGACCTGGTGGATGTTGTTCGACAGGTTGGAGCCCTCGGCCCCCAGACCGTTCCTGCCGGTGGCCTCGATCTTCTTGCCGTCGGCGACCAACTCGTCCCAGGTGACGGGCGGCTTGCTGATGCCCGCCTCGGTGAAGGCCTGCTTGTTGTAGTAGAGCGCGTACGCCATCGAGTAGAGCGGGACGGCGGCCGGGTCCTTGCCGGCGGCGCCGGTCGAGCCGAGGGCGGAGTCGACGAACCGGTCCTTGCCGCCGATCTTGGCGAAGTTCGCCGCGTCCCACGGCAGCAGCGCACCGGTCGCCTGGAGGGAGGCGCTCCAGCTGTTGCCGATGTTCATCACGTCCGGGCCCTGGCCCGAGGTGGTCGCGGTCAGGATCCGGTTCAGCAGATCCGACCAGGGCACGACCTCCAGCTTCACCTTGATGCCCGTCTGCTTCTCGAACTTGTCGAGCTCGGGCCGGAGGATCTTCTCGTCCGCCGAGATGCTGGCGCCCTGGTTCGAGGCCCAGTAAGTGAGCGTCTTGGGCGAGTCGTTGGACCCGCCGCCGGTGGCCGAACCGCCTCCGCAGGCCGTGGCCGTGAGGGCGAGAGAGAGGGTGGCGGCGCCTATGGCCGCGGCTCGCATGGTGCGCATGGCCCTGGTGTCCCTTTCCGGGAGTGGAAAGCCGTGGGGGTGCCTCAGGGGAAGCCTGTACGGCGTTCGACTCCTGAAGGTCCACATGGCTTAATTTAAGACGTGAGTTAAGCGGCGTCGGAAGTGAGGCGTCAAGAGGTAGAGCAGGGTGCCTCACCCAACGAACTCGTTCGGCCGGGCCGCCGGGCCCGGACACCGCTGTCCTGATCGCCCGTGACCTGCGACGCGATGGGCACGCCGGAGTTTTGCAACGGTTGGATTTCGGCGGACGGCCGGGCCGCCACTGATGGGCCGTCAACTGACGCCTGAACAGCGTCAGTCGGGGCAGCCAGAGATGCCGCGTCGTTACGCGGTCTCGCGCACGACCAGTTCGGGGTCGAAGACCACGGACGTCGGGTCGGTGCGTTCGCCCCGGATGTGCTGGTCGAGGAGGCGGGCCATCTCCGCCGCCATCCGCTCGACCGGCTGACGGATCGTGGTCAGCGGAGGACGGCAGGACAGGGCGATTCCGGAGTCGTCGAACCCGATCACCGCGACGTCGTCCGGCACCCGCAGCCCCCGCTCCCGCAGCAACTGGCAGACACCCTGGGCCATGAGGTCGTTGGCCGCGAACACCCCGTCCACGTCCGGGTGTTCCGCGAGCAGCGCCGTCATGGCGGTGATGCCGCTGTCCAGCGTGAAGCCCCCTTCGGCGAGGGGGACGTACGGGTGGCCACCACGCGCCATCGTGTCGCGGAACCCCGCGAGACGTTCCCGGCTCGCGGACACGGCCAGCGGGCCGGTCACCGTCGCCGGCCGGCGGCAGCCACGTTCCAGAAGGGCAAGCGCCGCGAGCCGGCCGCCGTCGCGGTGGTCCAGATCCACATAGCTCAGCGGAACCGCCGGCGTCGGCCGCGCGAACAGGACGGTGGGCAGCTTCGCCGCGGCCAGCAGCGTGGGCAGCGGGTCGTCGGCGTGGGTGGAGACGACCAGCGCGCCGTCCGCGCGGCCCTGGCGCAGATAGGTGAGTACCTCGTGCCGGTCGTCCTCGGACTCGGCGAACATCAGGACCGGGTGCATCGACCGCGGGCGCAGAAACCCCACGACCCCCGCGACCACCCTGCCGAAGAACGGATCGGCGAACACCCGGGCGGCGAAAGCCTCTTGGCTCTCCTCCGGGCCGCTCCCCGCTCCGGACACCACCAGGGCGATGGTCTCGGCGCGCCGGGTCACCAGCGAACGGGCCGCCCGGTTGGGGGCGTAACCCGTCCGCTCGATCGCCCGCTGCACCTGTTCCTGGATCGCCGGATCCACGTTGCGGACACCGTTGACGACCCGGGACACGGTCGCCCGGGAGACGCCCGCCTCGCGGGCGACGTCCTCCAGGGTGGGGGCCTGCCTGCTCATGCCCCGCACCTTAACGGCACGTCGGGGGCACGGTATAGAGCGCTCTCCCTCCCACTCCGCCGGGCGGCCCACCCGGGATCCACCGCTCTCGCGCGCCGCTCAGTCGGCGGGTGTCAGCTCCACTTCCCGGTCCAGCGGCAGGTCCCCCGCCGACGGACCCGCCAGCACCCGGCACACACCCGGCTCGGTACGCCACCGGCCCGTCCGCTCGTCCCAGTGCCGGAGCGCCCGCGCCGGGACGTGCACCGACGCGGTCACCGACTCGCCGGGGCGGGCTCGCACGGCCGTATACCCCGCGAACCACCGCTCGGGGTACGCCACCGCGGCGCCCGGGCGCGCCAGATACACCTGGACGACTTCACGGCCGGCCCGCGCCCCGGTGTTGCGCACCCGGACCCGCACGGTGAACGACTCACCCGCCCGCACCGACGAAGGGCCGCTCACCTCCTCGTAGGCCCACGTCGTGTAACCCAGCCCATGACCGAACCAGTAGGCCGGTGTGCGACCCGCCCGCAGCCAGCCCCGGTGCCCGATGTGCGGGCCCTCGGTATAGGCGAGGCGTCCGTCGCGCGGCCGGGTGTCGATGACGGGCGCGTCCTTTAGGACGGCGGGCCACGTAGTGGGGAGCCGGCCGCCGGGTTCCGTACGGCCGAACAGGACGTCGGCCAGCGCCGAGCCGCCCTCCTGCCCGGGAAACCAGGCGAGCAGCAGCGCGCCCACCTCCTGCCGCCAGGGCATCTCGATGGGACCTCCGCTGTTGACGATCACCACCGTGCGGGGGTTGGCGGCGGCCACCGCGCGGACCAGGGCGTCCTGGTCGGCCCCCAGCCGCAGGTGCGTACGGTCGCGGCCCTCGCACTCGTCGTCCTCCGTGGTGCCGACGACGACGATCGCCGCGTCCGCCGCGTGTGCCGCCCGCGCGGCGGCATCGAGCGCCGCCGCCGTGTCGGGGGCGGGCGGCGCGGCGCTCACGACCAGCGCGCGACCGGTGTCCGGAGCGAGTTCGCGGCGCGCGACGAGGAGCGGAGAAGTCCCCGCGACCAGCTCGGCGTCCGCCCGGTGGACCGCCGGAGTGACATGGATCAGGGCCGGGTCGTCGGTGTCCTTGGGGAAGTCCCCTGCCAGGAGTTCGGCTCCGTCCAGGTGCAGGGTCATCCGTCCGAATCCGGCGATGCCCAGCGTCCAGGTGCCCGAGGTGTGCGGTCGCAGCCGCGCCCTGATCTCCACCGTGTGGGCGCCGGGTGGCACGGGGGGCTCCAACTGCCGTGCACAGGCCCGGTGTTCGGCGTACAGCTCGGTTCCGTCGGCGGCCAGGACCCGCAGCAGAACGCCCGGGGCCCCGGAGTCCGGATCGGTGCACCAGCTCCCGTCCAGGGCGGGCGGCGGTCCGGCGGGCGCGGGCCCCGGCACATGCACCACCGTGGCCCGGCCGCGCAGCCGGGCCCGGATGCCCTCCAGAACACTGACCTCGCCCTGGGGGAACACGCCGGCGCTGCCACCGCCCTGGGTGCGGGTGCGCGCGGCGTGGGCGCCGACGACGGCCACCGTCGCGAGCCCCTCGGCGTCCAGCGGCAGGACGTTCCGATTGGCCAGCAGGACCGTCCCGGCGGCCGCCGCCCTGCGCACGAGGGACCGCACCGCACCCGGGCGAGGGTACGGGCGGCCCTCGGCAAGGGGAGCCGGGCCGAGCGCGCCCAGCCAGTCCGCCTGCCGCAACAGATGACGCACCTTGGCGTCCACGAGACGCTGGTCCACCTCCCCCCGCTCCAGCGCCCGCACCAGCGCCCCGCCCCACACCCCCTCGGGCCCCGGCATCACCAGGTCGAGCCCGGCCCGCGCGGTCTCCCCGGTGGTGCGCGCCGCTCCCCAGTCGGAGACGACGACACCGGCGAACCCCCACTCGGTGCGCAAGGGTGCGTTCAGGAGTGAACTCGCGGTCGTTGTCGTGCCGTTGACCGCGTTGTAGCCCGCCATGACGAGCCGGACTCCGGCCGCCACGGCCGCCTCGAACGGCGCGAGGTACACCTCGCGCAGCGTCCGCTCGTCGACCCGGACGTCCACGGTCAGCCGGTCCGTCTCGGAGTCGTTGGCCACATAGTGCTTGGCCGTGGCGGCCACCTGGTGGGCCTGGATGCCCCGCACCAGGGCGGCCCCCATGCGCCCGGTCAGCTCGGGATCCTCCGAGAAGCACTCGAAGTGCCGTCCGCCGAGCGGGCTGCGGTGCAGATTGAGGTTGGGCGCGAGGACCACGTGCACGCCCTTGCGCCGCGCCTCCAGGGCGAGGAGCGAGCCGAGCCGCTCGACGAGCGGCTCGTCCCACGTCGCGGCGAGCGCGGTGGCCGAGGGCAGCAGCACCGCCGTGCGCCGTTCGTCCCACGAGGGGCCGCGCACCCCGGCCGGACCGTCCGACATCACCCAAGGCCGCAGCTCGACGGCCGGCTCCGCCGCCGTGCGCCAGGTGTCGGCGCCGGTGAGCAGCGCGACCTTCGCCTCCGGTGTGAGTTTGTCGATCAGCCGGTCGAGCTCGTCCTCGTCCCTCATCCCGCCCCCTCCTCGTCGATCCCCACACCCCGAAGGTGATGGAGCGTCAGTTGTAGACGCCGAACTCGTACAGCGAATAGCCGTAACCCGTCCCGCGCGCCGTCCCGTTGATCCGGACGTAGCGGCCGGTGCCATGGACGTCGAAGTCGTCCACCCCTCCATTGCCGTCGGTCACGGTGCGCACGGTCTGCCAGTTCTGGCCGTCGTCCGAGGTCTGGATGGTGTAGGCCTTGGCGTAGGACGCCTCCCACAGCAGCTGCACATGGGAGAAGGACGTGCGTGTGCCGAGGTCGACGCGCAGCCACTGCGGATCGCTCCAGTCGCTGGCCCAGCGGGTGGTGGTGTTGCCGTCCACCGCGTTCGCCGCCGTGCACGGGCAGTCGCCGTAGCTCGCCTGGAAGGACGACGCGGTGGCGGGCTTGCCCCGGGCCACGTTGGTGCCGCTCACCACGGGCGGCACCACCTTGATGGAGCGCGTCTCCACCCCGACGTTGCCGTGTCCGTCGGTCGTCTTGACGTAGACCTTCCAGACACCGGGCCGGTCGGGTGCCGTGAACTTCAGCCGGCCGCCACCGAGGTTGGTGAACGGCAGGGACACCAACTGCTTGCTTCCGTCGAGGTAGTTGCTGTTGTCCAGGACCTCGTAGGTGATCGGATCGCCGTTGGGGTCGGTGGCCCGGACGTCCAGGATGGCGTCGCGCCCCGCCTGGACAGTGGCGGCACCGCCCTCGACGTCCAGGGCGGAGATGACGGGCGGGGTGTTGTCGCGGGAGGTGTCCGCGCCGTAGGCCCGCTTCACCGCGTAGTACGAAAGACGCTTCTGTCCGGCGGGCAGCAGGTTGAACCAGATGCCGCCGAAGTCGTACTCCGTCCCGTAGTGGAACAGGGTCGCACCCAGAGCGACACCCCTGTGCCCGGTGACGCAGCCCCACGCCCGGGTGTAACCGTCGGCCTTCGCCTGGTCGGTGGGTTCCTGGGGCACCCCGTTGGCGTCGTGGGGCACCTCCCACTCGCCGGCCGGCCCGGTCTCGGTGATGATGTACGGCTTGGTGTAACCCCCTTGCTCCCAGGCCGGCTTGACATCACACACGGCGTTGTAGGAGTTGACCGCGTACAGGTCGAGGTCGGGGGCGTTCTTCTTGAAGTACGGCCACGCGCCGACCCAGGCGTCCGTCGAGGTGACCGGGTGGTTCGGGTCGATGCCGTGGATCTTCTTGGTGATGTCGTTGACGAGGGTGGTGTAGGCGGTGCGCTGCCGCTCCAGCTCGTCGCCGCTGTAGCAGTTCTGGAGCCCGAGCACGGACTCGTTGCCGACGTCCCACATCAGCACCCCGGGATTGTCCTTGTAGGTCTGCACCCACTTGGGGAACTCGTCGAGTACCTGGTTCTTGTACGTGGTGTCGGTGAGGTAGTTGACGCAGCCGCCCGAACCGGGCCCGCCACCGGGCTGGAGCCAGAAACCGGCGATGACCTTGATGCCGTGGGCCGCCGCCGAGTCGAAGAGCGGTTTGCTGGAGGCGTCGGTGCCCCAGGTGCGAATGGTGTTGACGCCCATCGACTGGAGGTCGGGCATATACCTGTCGGCGTCCGCGACCGACGGGCCCCAGGTCAGGCCCTTGATCTGGTACGGCCGCCCGTCCACGGCGAGCTGCCAGTTGCCTTGCGTGCCCGTCACCTTGACGACGCTTCCGGCGGCGTGGGCGGTGGTCGCCGGGAGGGCGGCAAGGGCGCCGGCGGCAAGGACCCCCGCGGTCAGGGGGGCCAGCAGACGGCGTGGGCGGGTGTGCGGTGGTCGGCTCATGGTGGGTCCTTTTCACAGGGGTGGGGGAGGGGGTGCCGGCCCGGCCGCGGCGGGACGACGGGGCGGCCGGGCCGGCGTTCGGGGAGGGGGGTGGCCTCAGGGCAGCCGGTAGTTGGCGTCCAGGGCCGCGCCCGCCTCGGGGTGCGTCTGGTCGTAGCCGCGCGCGTCGCACTGGAGGCCACCGACGACGCAGTGGTTCACCAGCGCCTTGAGCGTCGCGTCGTCCCAGGCGTTGAAGAAGTCGTAGTGGAAGGAGTAGCCCGGACCGCTCGCCAGCTTCACCTGGGACAGATCGCCGTTGACCGGGAACGCCATCTTGAACTCGATCATCGGCAGCGCGACCGGATGGTCGGCCGGACACATGTTGTCGTTGGTGCCGGGCTTGACCACGGGATAGGCCATGTGGCTCTTGTGGTCGGGCGTGTCCAGGTACTTCCCGTCCCAGCAACTGGGCGCCTGGAAGCGGATGTTGAGCTGTACGTCGGCCCGGTTCGGGCAGCTCGCCGGGAAGTTGACGTTGAAGTAGCTGTCACCGCACTCCCAGCCCTCGACGAAGCCGCGGTGGTTGCGGAACTCGTCGGCCGTCTGCATCGGGCTGCCGACCACGAACCGCAGGCCCTTGGGGAAGGGGCGGACGCTGGTGTAGTCGGTGACACCGGCCTTGTAGTAGATCGTCTGGGGGCCGACCGGCAGGATCTTCTGGGTGCCGTTGAACATGCTGGGCATCCAGTAACCCGACTTGTCCCCGGGGGCCTTGCAGGTCGTGGAGCCCGCGTTCAGCGATGCCGTGGTGGTGTTCGCGTTGGTCGTGGTGTTGCCCATGAACGTGTGGTCGTGGGACTTGCCGGGCTGCTGCGGATAGACGATCGGGTCGTCCGGGGCCGTGTGGGTCACCGAGCAGTTGGCCTGGAACTCGTGGAAGTAGCGGTGCGGGGGATCCTGTGTGGATGGGGATACGCCGGTGACCTGCGGGTTCGCCAGGATGTAGCCATCGCCGTCGGGGTCCTCGGGCGAACTCACGGTGGACGCGGGCATGGCCGCCATGGCCGCCATGGCGTGGTCCGCGTGGGCGGGCGTGACCGGAGCGCCGGCCGTGGTGCCGGCCGCGGGGGTGTCGAATCCGGCGGCGACGCCGCCCAGACCGAGCGTGGTCAGCAGGACCGCACTCGCGATCAACGTGCCGGAGAGGAGCTTCGATCTCCGTGGCATGGAGACCTCCTGAGAGGTGGGGGATGGGGAGGCAGAGCGGGCCACCGGCTGCGCGAGTTCACCGGCCGGTAGCCGGGAGAGCGCTCTCCCGCACTGGAGTCTCGGGGCGTCGAAGCGAAGGTGTCAAGGGATGTGGCAGCAGAAAGGGAGGGCCGCTCTCCGGGCTTCCAGGTGAACCCAATGGCCGGACGCACCAAGGCAGTTGACGCACATCACCCGAACTGCGATTCACCCGGCCGAAGATGACGACCTGTGAACACTGCCTCCGGAGATTTCTGCCGCACCCCTTGACGATGCCTTCGACTGGATGAAGCATTCCCCGGCGAGAGAGCGCTCCCCCGCCCCCCTACGTTCACCTCTTGAACCAGGAGAGTCGCCCGATGCCCCCAGTTCCGCCCGAATCCCCCGCCCCCCGCCCGTCCACGGTCGCGCGCCGCACCGTGCTCGGCGCCGTCGCCGCGGCCGCCGCTTCGGCACCCCTGATGACGGGCCTGGCCACCCCTGCCTCGGCGTCCCCCGCGTCCGTCGCGCCGCGCGCCCTGCCCGGCGGAGGAGACCTCGGCCCCAACGTCCTGGTCTTCGACCCGTCCACACCCGGCATCCAGGCCAAACTCGACGACATCTTCCACCGCCAGGAGGCGGCCCAGTTCGGCACCGGCCGCTACGCCCTGCTGTTCAAGCCCGGCACCTACAGCGGACTCAACGCCCAGATCGGCTTCTACACCTCCATCGCCGGGCTCGGCCTCTCACCGGACGACACCACCATCAACGGCGACGTCACGGTCGACGCGGGCTGGGCCAACGGCAACGCCACCCAGAACTTCTGGCGCTCCGCCGAGAATCTGGCCCTCGTTCCGGTCAACGGCACCAACCGCTGGGCCGTCGCCCAGGCCGCTCCGTTCCGCCGGATGCATGTGCGCGGCGGCCTCAACCTGGCGCCGTCCGGCTACGGTTGGGCCAGCGGCGGCTACATCGCCGACTGCCGCGTCGACGGCCAGGTCGGACCGTACTCGCAGCAGCAGTGGTACACCCGCGACAGCGTGGTCGGCGGCTGGGTCAACGCCGTGTGGAACATGGTGTTCTCCGGTGTGCAGGGCGCCCCCGCGCAGAGCTTCCCCAACCCTCCGTACACCACACTGGACACGACGCCCGTCTCCCGCGAGAAGCCGTTCCTGTACCTCAATGGCAGCGAGTTCCGTGTCTTCCTGCCGGAGAAGCGCACCAACGCCCGCGGTGTCACCTGGGGAAACGGAACCCCCAGGGGTACATCGCTGTCCCTGTCGCAGTTCTACGTGGCCAAGCCCGGCGTGAGCGCGGCCACCCTCAACCAGGCGCTGGCGCAGGGCCTCCATCTGCTGCTGACCCCGGGCATCTACCACGTCGACCAGCCCATCCAGGTCAACCGGGACAACACCGTCGTCCTGGGACTCGGGTACGCGACGATCGTGCCGGACAACGGAGTCACCGCGCTGCGCGTCGCCGACGTGGACGGCGTGCGGCTGGCCGGGTTCCTCATCGACGCCGGGCCGGTCAACTCCCGCACTCTGCTGGAGGTCGGCCCCAGCGGCGCCTCGCGCGACCATTCGGCCAACCCCACCACCGTGCAGGACGTGTTCGTACGCGTCGGCGGCGCGGGCGCCGGCAAGGCCACCACCAGCATGGTCATCAACAACCGCAACACCGTCGTCGACCACACCTGGGTCTGGCGCGCCGACCACGGCACGGGCGTCGGCTGGGACACCAACCGCGCCGACTACGGGGTGGTCGTGAACGGCGACGACGTGCTGTGCACCGGCCTGTTCGTGGAGCATTTCAACAAGTACGACGTGCAGTGGTTCGGCCAGCGGGGCCGCACCATCTTCTTCCAGAACGAGAAGGCCTACGACGCCCCCAACCAGGCCGCCGTCCAGGACGGCAACGTCAGGGGTTACGCCGCCTACAAGGTGGCCGGCAACGTGACCTCGCACGAGGCGTGGGGGCTCGGCAGCTACTGCAATTACACCGCTGACCCCGGCATCGTGCAGCACCACGGATTCGCCGCCCCGAACACGGCGGGGGTGAAGTTCCACGACGTCCTGGTGGTCTCGCTCGGCGGCAACGGACAGTACGAGCACGTCATCAACGAAGTGGGGGCGCCGACATCGGGCACCTCGACGACACCGTCCACGGTGGTCGCGTACCCGTGAACCCGGACCGGCCCTCTCCCTCCCGGGGGAAAGGGCCGGTGAGGCCGTCACGCGGGGCGGAGCCGTACTGGCGGGCCGGGGGGAGGGCTCGGGGTGCTTGACCGTCACCGACGTGGAGGCGTAGGCGTATTGAGACGAAGGGGGCGCGATCGGCGGCGTCGTTACACGCCTGCTCCGCGCCGACGGGGTCGAGCGGGATCGGGCGGGGTGGGCGTCATCCCTCGGTTACCCACTCCGGCCGGTAATGCGTCCTCTGGGTTGTGTCCTGCGGGTCGGGGGGAGGTCACGTCCCGGTGACCGCGCCGGGTGGCGGCAGGGTCGTGAGCGGATCCTCGTCGAAGTGGACGGTGTGTGCGAGGGCGTTCTCGTAAGCGGGTCGAGGGAAGACGAAGGGCCCCATGGCGAGGTCGCCCCACGCCGGGCGGTGGGGTTGGCGGAAGTCGGACCATGTGACGGTCTCGGCCGTCGCGGTGATTCGGGTGAGCAGGGGCCAGCACTCCCATATGCCGCAGGAGCAGCCCAGCACCGCGATCGCGCCCGTCGGTGTGTGCCGCGTGTTTGGCGTGGCGTCGCCGAGAAAGTGGAGCGCAGGGGTGCGGATCGTGGACTCCATCATCCCGGCGTACTGGTGGAACAGGAATTTCTCCGTGTCCTCCGGAGTGCTCTCATAAGGGCTCTCCTCGCGCAGCCACAGGGGCCGGGTGACGTCTGCCGCGTGGACACGGAGGTCGGTCCCGTCGACGCGAATGCCCCACAGGCGTGCGGACGTGTAGGTGATGAACTCGATACGTTGCATGGGGATCATCCTGCTATGGGCGTCAGCCCGGTCATTGATCGGCTCCCCTCTGGCCGCCGCCGGACCACGTCTACGGGGGAAGCGCCGACGCTGTCCCCGTCGTGTAACGCGTGCACCCTCCATGGGTGCTGGTGTCGGCTTCCGATAGGTACCGGTAAAGGGTAAGGACGTCATGGCCGTGAAGCTGACCGCACGCGTGGCCGAGCCTGCGGGGCACGCATTACACGTGTAGCCGCCGCCTGGCGACGCATTGTGCAGCAAGCCCCGGGGAAAGCCCAAGACCCGGAAGCTCGGTCAAGGCAGGTCGAAATCCCGTGGAGCCCACCTGTGTGGCGTGGAATGATCTTCGGTGACTGCTGACTCAAGAGAAGGCTGGCATCGTGTACGTACCGTCATCCGCACGACCTCTCGATGATGACGAGCGTGAGCTCGTGGAGCTGGCACGCCGCACCATAGACGCGCATACCGACGCCGGGCCCGACGAAGACGGGATCCACACGATGGGCGCCGCGGTCATGGCCGCCGACTACCGGATGTTCGCCGGCGTGAACCTTTACCACTTCACCGGCGGCCCCTGCGCCGAACTCGTGGCTCTGGGAGCCGCACGGGCCCAGGGCGCCCGCCAGATGCGCTGCATCGTTGCCGTGGGAAACCACGGGCGCGGGGTCGTCGGCCCGTGCGGGCGCGATCGGCAGGTCTTCGTGGACTACTACCCCACCATGCGCGTGATCGTGCCCACGCCCGCGGGGCCCAGGTCCGTTCTCGCCGCCGACTTGATGCCGCTGACTCAGCGATGGACCCCGGAAGGCATGGACGGTCTCGACCCGTCGCTGTACCAAGACCCAGAGACGGACGGCCCCCCGATCATCCGGTTCAACCCCCGCTATCTCGAAGCCGTCCGCTCCGGCGCCAAGACCAAGACCACCCGCTTCCGGGACCCGGCCCGGCTCGGCCCGGCACGGCTGGTGTTCGAGAGCGACCCGGAAGTCGTCCTGCCGGCAGAGGTGACCGACATCAGGCACTGCCGGGTCGGCGACCTCACCGACCAGGACGCCCAAGCCGAGGGTCTGACCACCGCAACCGAACTCCGGGAAATCCTCAAGGGCCACTACCCGGACCTGGCGGGAACCGACGAAGTCGACGTCATCACCTTCCAGATCAACGACAAGACAGGCGCCGCGTAAACCACCGCGGCACCAGCGACGACGGGGTCGCAAGGTGACGACGAGCACGGACCCCGCAGCTACAGGCAGCGCCGCCGCCCGAAGTGAGTACCGTCCGCCAGCCCCCACGTCGGCGCCGTCCGGCCCCCTCACCGGCGCCGACCGGCCCCCTCACCGGCGCCGACCGGCCCCCCAGCCGCCAACTCAGACGGCGCAGCACGACAAGTCCAGTGTTCCTTGGGCAGATGGAGTGCTTGAGGCACGCCTCGGGTGAGCCGTGTCTCACCTGGCCGCTGCCGCTTGTCTATGCAACGAGTTGCATAGAAGGATTCGGGTATGGCGCTTGAGCACGCGATTCTCGTCTCCCTGCTGGAGAAGCCGGGCTCCGGTTACGAGCTGGCCCGACGCTTCGACCGGTCCATCGGCTACTTCTGGGCGGCCACACACCAGCAGATCTACCGCATCCTCAAGCGGATGGAGAACGACGGCTGGGTCGAGCCGCGAGAGGTGGCGCAGCAGAGCCGGCCGGACAAGAAGGAGTATTCGGTCGCCGCGCCCGGTCGGGCCGCGCTCTCGCAGTGGCTGCACGAGCCGATCGAACCCGAGAGCGTGCGCCACGAACTCGCCGTCAAGATCCGCGGTGCGGCCTTCGACGACCCGGCCGCGCTGCTGCGCGAGGTGGAGCGGCATCGCCAGGCCCACACCGACCGCCTCGCCCACTACCGGGCGGGAGAGGTGCGCGACTTCACGGGGCCCGACGCTCCCGCCCCCGATGTCGGCCGCGAGCTCCAGCACGTCGTGCTGCGCGGCGGCATCGCGTACGAACAGATGACACTCGCCTGGCTCGACGACGTGATCGCCACGCTGCACCGGCTCGGCGCCCAAGGCCGCTAGGCGGAGGCGCCGTGCCTGCGACCGCTTCCGGCACCGGAACCCGAACCGGCATCGTGACCGCGACCGTCACCGCGACCGTGACCGCGGCCGCCATCGGGGCCGCCCGGCCGAACCGCCGGCGACGTACGCCCGCACCCCGCACCCGATACCCCGCGCCCACGCCCACGGCGTCCCGCCCGCTCCCTGACTTCTGCCCGCCCCTCATCAACTCCCCAGTCCCGAAAGGCACATGGCCATGGCCGACCCGCTGCTGTTCAACCCCAGCACCTACGACCCGACGCACTTCGACCCCGAGACGCGCAGGCTGCTGCGCGCGACCGTCGACTGGTTCGAGCAGCGTGGCAAGCGCAAGCTGATCGAGGACTACCGCTCCCGCGCCTGGCTTGCCGACTTCCTCGCGTTCTCCGCCAAGGAAGGCCTCTTCGCGACCTTCCTCACCCCGGCCGCCGCCGCTGGGCCGGGGAATGAGGACAAGCGCTGGGACACCGCCCGGATCGCCGCCCTGAACGAGATCTTCGGGTTCTACGGCCTCGACTACTGGTACGCCTGGCAGGTGACCATCCTGGGTCTCGGCCCGGTCTGGCAGAGCGACAACGCCACGGCACGCGCCCGCGCCGCCGAACTCCTCGCGCAGGGTGAGGTGTTCGCGTTCGGCCTGTCGGAGAAGACCCACGGCGCGGACATCTACTCCACCGACATGCTCCTGGAGCCGGACGGCGACGGCGGGTTCCGGGCCACCGGCAGCAAGTACTACATCGGCAACGGCAACGCCGCCGGGCTCGTCTCCGTGTTCGGCCGCCGCACCGACATCGAGGGCCCCGACGGCTATGTGTTCTTCGCCGCCGACAGCCGTCACGAGGCGTACCACCTGGTGAAGAACGTCGTCGACTCCTCGAAGTACGTCAGTGAGTTCCGGCTGGCGAACTACCCCGTCGCGGCCGAGGACGTCCTGCACTCCGGTCGTGCCGCTTTCGACGCCGCCCTCAACACGGTCAACGTCGGCAAGTTCAACCTGTGCACCGCCTCGATCGGCATCTGCGAGCACGCGATGTACGAGGCCGTGACCCACGCCCAGAACCGCATCCTGTACGGCCGCCCGGTCACCGCCTTCCCGCACGTGCGGCGTGAGTTGACCGACGCCTACGTACGCCTCGTCGGCATGAAGCTGTTCAGCGACCGCGCCGTGGACTACTTCCGCTCGGCCGGTCCCGACGACCGCCGGTACCTGCTCTTCAACCCCATGACGAAGATGAAGGTGACCACGGAGGGCGAGAAGGTCATCGACCTGATGTGGGACGTGATCGCGGCCAAGGGCTTCGAGAAGGACACCTACTTCGCCCAGGCCGCCGTAGAGATCCGCGGCCTGCCGAAGCTGGAGGGCACGGTCCACGTCAACCTCGCGCTGATCCTGAAGTTCATGCGCAACCACCTGCTGAACCCGGCCGAGTACGCCCCCGTGCCGACCCGCCTCGACGCGGCCGACGACACCTTCCTCTTCCAGCAGGGTCCGGCGCGGGGTCTGGGCTCCGTACGGTTCCACGACTGGCGCACGGCGTACGACGCGTACGCCGAGGTGCCCAACGTCGCCCGCTTCCGCGAACAGGCCGACGCGCTCTGCGAGTTCGTCACCACGGCCGCCCCCGACGAGGAGCAGAGCCGCGACCTCGACCTGCTGCTCGCCGTCGGCCAGCTCTTCGCGCTGGTCGTGCACGGCCAGCTCATCCTGGAGCAGGCGCGTCTGACGGGGCTCGACCAGGACGTGCTCGACGAACTCTTCGCCGTCCTCGTACGCGACTTCTCCGCGCACGCGGTCGAACTGCACGGCAAGGACTCGGCCACCCCGGAACAGCAGGGCTGGGCGATCGGAGCGGTCCGGCGCCCTGTCGTCGACGGCGCCCGCTCGGCGCGCGTCTGGGCACGCGTCGAGGCGCTCGCGGGCGCCTACGAGATGGCGCCCTGACCGTAGAGACGCCTCTCCCCGGGCCCGACCAGCGCCCCCGCCCCACGACGCGGCACTGGTCGGCCCCCGGCCCGTCCCCGCTACGCAACCGCCTGCCGCCCCCCCGGCCGCGGGCGCCCTACCCGACCGCGGAGTACCGGTCCACCGAGGTCACCGACGTGGGCGCCCCTCACTGGTCGGCAGGGCGCGCGCGAACTCCTCATCCAGCTAAGGCAGTTGGCCGCCCGCGAAGGATGAACTGCACACCAGGGCACGACGGGCCGACGGCTTGGGGAGGGGCTCCGGGTAGCCCGGATCGCGTGCGTCCGGGGTGGGGGCGCATGGCAGGGTGGTCGGTATGAGTTCCGAGCCGGCACACTCCGCACCGCTCCGTCACCACGACTACGGCATGTGGCTCGTGCGGTTCACCGATCATGTGCTCGTGGTCTGCCCCAAGTGCGGTGGTCGTGCGCTCGTCGTTCCCCGGCCCGGCCTCGACGCCTCGCGGTACTCCAGCCACCTGCTGTTCCAGCCTCGCCGTCTGTGCTGCGCCACGTGCGGCGCGACCGCGGACTGGACGGCCGAGGAGCGGGACGGAGGCTTGGTCGGTGTGGTGCCGGGGGGTACCGAGGACCCCTTCTTCCGGCGGCCGCTGTGGCTCCAGACCCGCTGCGCGGGACGGATCCTGTGGGCCTACAACGAGGAACACGTCGACGCTCTCGCCGCCTTCGTGGGCGCCCGGCTGCGGGTGCGTCACGCCTCGCCGACGCGGGGGATGTTCGCCCGGCTCCCGGCGTGGATGAAAGCGGCGGCCCACCGGGAGGAGGTGCTGGCGGGCCTGAGCACCCTGCGTGCCCTCGCCCCGCGCTCGGCACCCGCCGACCGTTCGGAGGCGGCGTACGAACGCGGCGACCGCCCGCGCCACCACGGCAGCCTGCTCTTCCCGGGCGCGCCGTATTAGAGGGAGTCGCCCTTGCCGAGGCCATTCCGCGCACCACGTGGCCCGTACGGACAAGCGAGGTGATCACTCAATCGTGAGTTCCACCGGCCCCCGGCCGGACGTGCCGCGATGCTGGTCCGGACGGCGTGCGACGGGCGCCGCCCGGATGCGGTGTGGGTGGAGAAGCGGATGGCGCGGGAAACGGGACGACGTGGGGGCCTGGACGAGCAGGCGGTGTTACTGGCCGCCGGGCTCGCCGATCTGGCGGTGAGCACTCTGGGTTCGGCCCTCGGGACGGTGCGGGGGCTCCTGCGTCGCTCGGACGCGGCCGACCTCGCCGCGGAGGCCGAGAACGAGCTACTGGCGCGCGGACGCCTGGTGTTGGACCGTTACGCCTCGGCCCCGCCGCCCCACCTGGAGCTCCTCGCCCGGCACGCCCTGGCCCGGCGGGCGTCCGGCGATGCCTGACCGGTGGGAACCGGCCGCGTTCAAGGCCCGCGTCGACGAGGCGGTGCACCACTTCGTGGCGCAGGAGGCCGAGCAGTTGGCGGCGATCGATCCGCTCCTCGGCCCGGTCGCCGACCAGGTCGAGGCGGCCGTCGCCGACGGAAAACGGCTGCGCGCGGCGTTCTGCTACTGGGGCTGGCGCGCGGGAGGGCAGCCGGACAGTGACGCGCTGCTGCGTGCGGCGGCCTCGATGGAGCTGGTGCACGCGGCCGCCGTCGTCCATGACGACCTCATCGACGACAGCCCCCTGAGGCACGGTCGCCCCACGGCGCACATCGCGTTGCGCGGTGTCGTACGCCGTCGTCCGCATGCCACCGCCGACGCCAGATCACTCGCGATGCTCGTCGGCGATCTGCTCATGTCGCTGGCGGGGCAGCTCTTCGCCACCAGCGGTCTGCCCGCCGCCTATCTGGCGCGGGCCCGCCCGCTCTGGTCGGTGCTCGCCAGGGAGCTGATCGCGGGGGAGTGCCTGGAGATCCTGCGTACCGGAGACAGGCCGGACACCACGGAGTCGCTCAAGGTGATCCGGTACAAGACCGCCAAGTACACCGTCGAGCAACCCCTGCTGATCGGGGGCGCCCTGGCCGGGGCCGGCGAGCGGCTGCGCGCGGGATACTCCGCGTACGGGCTGCCGCTCGGCGAGGCGTTCCAGCTCAGGGACGACCTGCTCGGCCTGTTCGGCGACCCGGAACGCACCGGCAAGGCCAACGCCGACGACGTACGCGGCCACCGGCCCACGGCGCTCCTCGCGGAGACCTGGCGCCTGGCCGGGGACGAGGAGCGCGAGCGTCTTGCCGCGCTCCTGGGCAGTCACGATCTGGACGCGGACGGCCTGGACGAGGTCCGCGCGATGATGTGCCGCCTGAAGGCCCCCGACCGCGTCGAAACCATGATCACCGAGCGGGTCGAGGAGGCCCTGGGCGTTCTGCGCGAGCTGAACGCCCCCGCGCCCGCCGCCGCCGCGCTGACCGAGCTGGCCCGTTCGGCCGCGGTCCGTCTGTCCTGACCCGTACCGCGAGGACGGGCGCGGCGGCGGCCGACGCCCCGGTCCTCGCGGCCGACCGTGCATGACAAGGAGCCCCGTCGTGACCTACACCGAGGCGTCAATGGACGCCCTGCGGACGGCCGGTGACGAACTCGCCGACGCCACCGTCGCCACGCTCTTCGAACGCGGGGAGGTCGGCAAGTTCAACACCCTGATGCGATACGTCTCCACGGTGGGCGCCCCCCTGCCCGAGGGGCTGCCCGATGTGGCCCGCGAGTACCTCCAGGCCACCAGCGTGCCGCCCGCGTGGGTGGACTGGGGGGAGATGGAGAAGGCCCGGCTGTTCTTCATCGACAACAACGTGCACATCTCCACCGCCCTGTCCTTCGCCTCCATGCCCGCGTGCTACGTCGTCCCGCACGTGGCGAAACTGCTGTCGGCCACCCATGGGCTGAAGTACCCGTCCAAGCGGATGGCGGAGACCGGTCAGTTCACCGTCTACCTCATGCAGCCCGACGCCTTCGAGGCCGGCAGTCGTTTCATCCCGGCCGCCCAGAAGGTCCGGCTGCTGCACGCCTCCATCCGCCATCACCTCGAACGGGAGGGACTCTGGGACACCGAGGCGCTCGGGACGCCGATCTGCCAGGAGGACATGATCGGCGGCCAGATGTTCTTCTCGCTGCTCGTCCTGGACAGCCTGCACCGGCTCGGCATCCACATGTCGACGGAGGGCGCGGAAGCGTACTACTACGCCTGGCGCGTGGTGGGAGCCATGCTCGGGATCGATCAGGATGCCGTCCCCAAGTCCCTCGACGACGCACGCCAGTTCCTCGATCTGTACATGGTCCGCTTCATGGGACCGTCCGACGAAGGCACCCAGCTGACCCGCCAGCTCATCGACCTCTACGAGGAGATCGTGCCGGGGACCTTCTTCGACCCCATCGTCTCGGCGCTCATCCGCCACCTCGTCGGCGACACCTGCGCCGACTGGCTCCAGGTGCCGCGCACCCGCTGGGACACCGTCGTCAAGGCCGTGCCCCACCTCCTCGGCGTACTGGAGACCATCGAGGACCGGTCCCCCCTCGGCGCCTGGGCGCTCGACCGCCTCGGCCACCTCACCTCCGTCCTGGAGCTGTCCTCCCTCACCCGTGGCCGCGTCATGCACTACGCCATCCCCGAGCAGCTCAAGAAGGAGTACGGCATCACCGACGCGATGCCCCGCACCCAGCGATGGACCCCGCCGGCCGCCACGGTGTGAAGGCGGGGGCCAGGCGACACCTCGACGGCCCCGCGGTGCGGCCCCGCGCCCCGCTCTGACGGTGTGCCCGAGGTACGGAGGTCGCCTCCTGGGACCGCGGCGACAAAATTTTGGAGAACCGGTGAATGGATCGCAGAGTTAGGGGCAGGCGCAGGAGGACTGTTATCTGTACGGGGGCCGAGGAGGGGAGTGGCTGTGACTGCCGTAGCGACCGGGACGAGGATCACCGAGCCGGAGACCGGACACGGGAC
>NZ_JAODUA010000003.1 GCF_025399895.1 Streptomyces sp. ASQP_92
GTAGGAGAAGTTCCCGAAGCCCTTGTGCAGCGCGAGTTCGCGGACCGCGGCGTACGAACCCGCGAACCCGATCCCGGCGATCACCACGGCTCCCGCGACCACCACCCCGATCAGGATGCGGTGCGTCCGTGTCAGCTGAGTCGCGGCCACCCGCGTCCCCTCCCCTCGTCAAGCAACTGGCGGGCACAGCCTGGCACATACGTACGGAGTCCGGCCCACAGGGGAGGGCCGGACTCCGGACGGTGGTGCGAGGGCTACTTGTTGTTCGCGGTGGCCACGGCCGCCACGGCCTCCTTGGCGGTGGCGGTCGCGCCGTCCTGGACGTCGCCCGCCGAGGGGGCGTCCGCGCCCTGGTAGCCGGTGCCGTTGTAGTCGACGGCGACCACGGTGTTGGCGGTGCGCACCACGACGACGCCGTAGCGGAAGTCCGCGTCGGTCTTCTTCAGGTCGAAGGTGATGGCGGTCGCCTGGTCGCCGAGGCCGGAGACCGGTGAGGTCTTCACGTTCTTGGCGTCGGCCGTCCCCTGAGCCCCCGAGACGGCCCGATCGAACTGCTTCTGGGCCAGCGCGTCACCGCTGCCGAGGCCCGGGGTGGAGTCGTAGCGCTTGAAGTCGACGTCGAGCCAGCGGTAGTTCGAGCCGTCGACGCCCTTGTCGTCGAGGCCGTTCCAGGTGCAGCTCGCCTGGGACTGCGGGTCGGAGGTCTTGCCGACCTCGCCCGCCTTCGTCTTCGCCTTGGGGACGTACTTGTCGATCGACTTCTCGCTGATCGACTGGCAGGCCTCGGGGAGCTTCTTGAACTTCGCGGGCGCGAGCGACGGCGAGGCCGAGGCCTGCTTGCCGCCGGAGGACGAGGCGGAGGGCGCGTCCTTCTTCTTGTCGCCGCCCGAGTCGGAGGAACAGCCCGCTGCGACGAGCATCACAGGGACGGCGGCACAGGCGAGGACACGGGCGAGCCGGATGCGCGGGGCCGGGGCGTGGGCCTTTTCGGGGGTGGCCGGGGCTGATCGGTGCATGATTCCTTCGCTCTTCGTTCTTCGCGCTGGGCGCGCTATTCGCTGAACTGCTCGACGAGCTTGCCGGCCAGGGCCTGGGCCTGCTCCTGCAGCTCCTTGCTGTCGGGGACCGCGGCGGATCCCGTGGCCTGGGCGGTGTACTCGATGGACACGATGACGTTGGACGTACGGAAGACCACTGTGACGGTACGTTGTCCGGCCGCCGAACCGCCGTCGGTGCCGGTCGGGGACGAGCCGGACGAAGACGATACGTCGTCGAGGAACGCGGCGTCGCCGAGCCCGCTGAGCCGGCGCGGCTGGAGGCCGTCCTTGCCGGCGGTGTTCGAGGGGCTCGGCGTGGCCGGGGCGCCGGTGGGCGGGCCCGCCGGGACGGACGGGGTGGCGCCGGGGGGCGTGCCGGTCGGGCTCGGGGTCCTGGTCGCGGCCGGTGAGGGGGCGGAGCTCTGGGGAGCGGGCAGGTGCGCCGCGCTCTCCTTCTTCCCGTAGAGCTCCTTGGTCCGGTCGTCGTCGCTGACCGCAGGGTCGTAGGAGACGACCCGCTCGAAGTCGACCGTGAGTCTGCGCACCGCCTCGGACGCCTCGTCCTTCCAGCGGCAGCCGACCCTGCGGTCGGTGTCGTAGGTGAGGTCGGCGGCGCCGGCCAGCTCCTTCGCGGCGTCGGCGTCCGTCAGGGAGGCGGACCCCGGCAGCATGTCCGCCAGGAGGCCCTTGTTCACGGCCCGGCAGGGCTCGGGCAGGGTGCGGTACTTGCCGGGCGGCGCGGCGGCCGTCTTGGGCACGCCCGCCTTGGAGTCGGTGGTCGAGCCGTCGCTCCCGGAGGCCGCGGAACAGCCGGAGGCGAGCGCCACCAGGAGTGCGAGACCAGGCACGTACGCCTTTCGCTGCACGGTGTCCGGGCTCCTTTCAGCAGGGCGACTGGGGGAAAAGCGGTTGCCGCGCGGGGGCGGTGGCCGGACACAATGTGTATCGCACGCGCACCTGTGAACGCCGGTCCACTGTCCTGGTTGTGGGTTTCGGATCCAGTTTTTGCCCTACGTGCGGTTTCCGGCTTTGGTGCCGATTTATGCTTTCGGGGGATCGAGGAATCATGTCGTACGTGGAAATGCCGGGCGCACGGGTGCCCATCAGGATGTGGACCGACCCGGGGTCGATCGACGAGGGCGCGATGCAGCAGCTGCGCAATGTCGCCACGCTGCCGTGGATCAAGGGCCTCGCCGTGATGCCGGACGTCCACTACGGCAAGGGGGCCACCGTCGGCTCGGTCATCGCCCTGCACGGCGCGGTGTGCCCGGCCGCGGTCGGCGTCGACATCGGCTGCGGGATGTCCGCGGTCAAGACCTCGCTGACCGCCAACGACCTCCCGGGCGACCTCTCCCGGCTCCGCTCGAAGATCGAACAGGCCATCCCGGTGGGCCGCGGCATGCACCGCGATCCGGTGGACCCCTCCCGGCTGCACGCCTTCCCCACCTCCGGGTGGGAGGGGTTCTGGGAGCGGTTCGGGGGCATCGCCGAATCGGTGAGGTTCCGCGAGGAGCGGGCCGCCAAGCAGATGGGGACGCTGGGTTCGGGCAACCACTTCGTGGAGTTCTGTCTCGACGAGGAGGGCTCGGTCTGGCTGATGCTGCACTCCGGTTCGCGCAACATCGGCAAGGAGCTCGCGGACTTCCACATCGGGCAGGCGCAGAAGCTCCCGCACAACCAGGGCCTGGTCGACCGCGACCTCGCCGTCTTCGTCGCGGACACCCCGCAGATGGCGGCCTACCGGGGCGATCTGTTCTGGGCGCAGGAGTACGCGAAGTACAACCGGGCCATCATGATGGCGCTCTTCCAGGACGTGGTCCGCAAGGAGTTCAAGAAGGCCAGGGTCACCTTCGAGCCGGTCATCTCCTGCCACCACAACTACGTGGCGGAGGAGCGGTACGACGGCATGGACCTGCTGGTCACCCGCAAGGGCGCGATCCGCGCGGGCGCCGGGGAGTTCGGGATCATCCCGGGCTCGATGGGCACGGGCTCCTACATCGTCAAGGGCCTCGGCAACGCGGCCTCCTTCAACTCGGCCTCGCACGGCGCGGGCCGCAGGATGAGCCGCAGTGCGGCGAAGCGGGCGTTCTCCACGCGGGACCTCGTCGAGCAGACGCGGGGCGTGGAGTGCCGCAAGGACGCGGGCGTGGTCGACGAGATCCCGGGCGCCTACAAGCCGATCGAGAAGGTCATGGACCAGCAGCGCGACCTGGTGGAGGTCGTCGCGAAGCTCAAGCAGGTGGTGTGCGTCAAGGGTTGAGGGTCTCGCGGGGGAGCGCGGCCGGGCCGGGGGCGTGAGCCCCCGGCCGCCGCCTCTTCCCGGCCCGCATGCCGGGAAAGCGCCGGATGTGGCGCACGGCTGTGCCGTCGGCGGGCCAGAGGCCGCCGGGCACTGCCCGTATCACGAGGACGTACCGGGGAGGGGTCCGGCTTTGTCCGGGCGGCACTGGCAGAAGCCACCCGGTGTCCGCGGGACGCCCGGCAGGGCATCGTCTGCCCATGCCCTGCACTGCCGGTTCTGGCGTACGCGGACAACGTCCTCGTGACAGCGGACGTCAGGCGATCGGGATCCGCCCTTCACAGGGCAGTTGATCGTCCTCATTCAGCATGCAGGAAGCGCCGTTAGTTTTCCGCTGAAGATTTATCCGCTGAAAAGCGGGATGGGAAAAGATTCGGCCCCCCGGGCAGGAAGGGGTGTCCGGATGGCTTGATGAGGGCGTTTGACGGCAGCGCGTCAGGCCGTGGCCCGGCCCGTTCGGGGTGGCCGGTCGTCGATGAGGCGCTCGTCCGACAGCGCCCACTGATAGGTGAGTTCCTGAAGCGTGGACGCCCCGAACAACTGCCTCAGGGTGTGCACCTCCTTGGACAGGCTGCGCAGCCCGATGCCCAGGCGCTGCGCGGTGAGCCGCTGCTCGATGCCCCGCGCCATGTCGCGCAGGATCTCGCGCTGGAGCAGCGTGGTGCGGGTGCCGCCGGGCCCGGCCGACTCCGGCGCGCCGCTCTGCGGGTCGCCGTTCCAGGGGTCGGCCCGGCGCCAGCACTCCTCGAAGACCTCGGCGATGAACGCCACCACGGCCCGGTCCCGCACGTGCCAGGAGGCGTCGCCGGGCGCGGAGTTCACTACGTGATCGGAGATGAACGCCTGGCGCCGGTCGATGACGACACAGCGCTGGAACTGGGTGACCTGGGTACGGAACTGGGCGCCCCGGCCGGTCATGGCGCTCACATAGGCCCCGGTCACCGCGGAGTCGCGGCCGGCGTCGAGATACAGGGTGCGGATGTGGACACCCCGGGCGAGCGCCGCCCGGTCCCGCTCCTCGACCGCCTCGCGCTGGGCGGGGGTGCGCGGGCCGCAGGGCTGGGCGGTGAGCAGTTCGGCCCGGGCCCGGCCGACGGCCTGCTCGATGCGGGCGTTGACCAGTTCGGGCTCGCCGAGGAACTCCGAGCCGCGCCCCGAGCGCCACTTGGCCCGTTCGAAGTGCAGGCTCAGCTCGTCGGTGACCTGGGGGATCCGGGCCGCGAGGGCGGCCCTGGCCGCCATCCGCCGCAGCTCGTCGTCCAGGCGGCGCCGGCCGGCCTCCTGGGGGTCGAGGGCGATCGGCAGATGGGGCAGGTGCGGGTCGGTGGTGACCAGGCCCCAGTCGGCGAGCTCGTCGAGGGCGTGGGCGTCGCGCACCGGGTCGATGTGCTCGTGGCGGGTGACCCGGCCGTAGACCTCGACGGCCCGGGCCGACAGCTCCTGGGCGTGCTCGGCGCCCCCGGACGCGGCGGTGTCCTCGGCGCCGGCCCACCGGCCGTCCGGTTCGCCCATGTCTGCCCCCGTTGTGCCGCTGCGTGTGTGCGCCCTGCGTACGTGCGCAGCGCGCTACCGCTTGATCCGTGCATACCCCATCGGTCACCGTACTGGTGGGGTCTCTCCTGGCGGGTGCCTCGGTGGCCACCCCGAAGGGGGCGGCTCCAGAGCTGTGCCCGGAGGGGCCGACCGTACCCGACCCGTCCACGAAAGGGCACACCTCGCCAATCGCCTCCCGGCCCGCGCTCCGGCCGTGATCTCCGGCGCTCTCCCGGCCACCGCACACAGTGACTGTTGTCTCAGCCCCGACGACCGCGTCCGGGGCCGCAGCGCTGTCGGTGAGCCGTGTCCCCACGGGCCCGCACCGGCCCCACGGCGAGCCGCGCTCACCCCGTGGAGAGCGGGGAATCGATTCGCTCGGACAATGGGACGTACGCGGACCATGGAACGTACGCCGACCATGGGATGCGCACCGGCCATCCGGTGCACGCCGAGCGCCCGGCCCGGAGCCGATCGCAGAGTCGGGACCGAGAGTCGGGAGCGGCTGTTCCAACCGCGCGGCCGGCAACGAAATCGCCGGCCGCCCGTTACCGGGGGAGAACCACAGATGGACAAGCCCGCTCTGCGCTCCCTGCTGCGCGAGCGCCGCGCGCTGATCAAGCCCGAGAGCCACGGGCTCAGCAGACCCACCCGGCAGGGACGGCGGGCGCCCGGCCTGTCGCAGGCCCAGATCGACCAGATCCTGCACCGCGCCCCCGACACCTACGGCCGCCTCGAGTCCGGGCGCTACCCCAACCCGCCCGCTGACCTGCTCCAGGACGTGGCCCGGCTGCTCGGCATGAACGAGCAGGAGTGGATCGCGCTGTGGCGTTACTGCCTGGGCCAGGATCCGCCGTTTCCCCTGAACTCGCAGTCCGGAGAGGAGATCCCCGGCGTGTGGCAAGAGGCCGTCGACGGCATCGGGCACATGGCGTACGTCAACGACCGCTCGTGGAACCTGCTGGCGTACAACGACCGCTGGTCCGAGATGTTCCCCGGCGGGCAGGTGCCGCAGAACACGATGCGGTGGATGGCGCTCGACCCGGGCGCCCGCGAGACGCTGACCGACTGGGAGCACTCCTGGGCGCCGCTGGTGCTGCCCCAGCTGCGGGCGGCGCTGGCCGCCGACCCCACCGACGAGACGCTGGCGCAGATCGAGAAGGAGGTCCTGGCGGACCCGCTCGCCGCCGGGATCTACAACCGGGCCAGCGCCTACCTCCACCTCGACGGCGACGAGCGTCCGCTCAACCACGGGGCGCTGGGGCCCGGCTGGGTGACGATGTGCGCCGCCCAGCCGATGGCCGCGCCGGGCGCCCGCATGATCATCCTGGTCTTCCACGCGGGGGAGAAGCGCCGGCACACCAGGACGCCGATGCTGCGGGCCAAGGTGCAGTAGGCCCCGCGCGGGGCGGGGCCCGGTGGGTGCTCGCCCCGCCCGGTTCGGCTACGGCTCGCGGTGGATCTTGGTGTTGGAGGCCTGGGCGCGGGGACGCACCACGAGCAGGTCGATGTTGACGTGGCTGGGGCGGGTGACCGCCCAGGTAACGGTGTCGGCGACGTCGTCGGCGGTCAGCGGCTCGGCCACGCCCGCGTACACCTTCGCCGCCTTCTCCGCGTCGCCGCGGAAGCGCGTCGTGGCGAACTCCTCCGTCTTGACCATGCCGGGCGCGATCTCGACGACCCGCACCGGACGGCCGACGATCTCGAGGCGCAGCGTCTCGGCGAGCACGCGCGCACCGTTCTTCGCGGCGACATAGCCGCCCCCGCCCTCGTAGGTGGAGTGGCCCGCCGTGGAGGAGAGGATCACGACCGTGCCGTCGCCCGAGGCCTCCAGGGCGGGCAGCAGGGCCTGGGTGACGTTCAGTGTGCCGATGACGTTCGTCTCGTACATCTGCCGCCAGTCCTCGGGGTCGCCGGTCGCCACCGGGTCCGCGCCGAGCGCGCCGCCCGCGTTGTTGACGAGCACCCCGATGGTGCGGAAGGCGGTCGCGAACTCGTCGACGGCGGCCCGGTCGGTGACGTCCAGCGGGTACGCCGTCGCCTGGTGGCCCGCCTCGTTGATCTCGGCCGCCAGCGCCTCGATGCGGTCCTTGCGGCGCGCGGTCAGCACCACGCGGTAGCCGGCGGCGGCGAGCCCGCGGGCGGTGGCGGCACCGATCCCGCTGCTCGCTCCGGTGACGACGGCGATCGGGGTCCCGGCGGCAGTCATGTCGTGCTCCTCGCGCGTGTGGTGAGTACGCCGCCAGGATAGGCGGGCCGCGGTGCGCCCGGCCGGGGCGCCCTCAGCGGCCGCGCGGGGCGTGCGGGGTGGGGGCCTTCAGCGGCCGCGCGGGGCGTACATGATCACGGCCATCCCGGCCAGGCAGATCAGCGCGCCGGCGACGTCCCAGCGGTCCGGGCGGTAGCCGTCCGCGACCATCCCCCAGGCGATCGACCCCGCCACGAAGACACCGCCGTACGCGGCGAGGATGCGGCCGAACTCGGCGTCGGGCTGGAGCGTGGCCACGAAGCCGTAGACGCCGAGCGCGAGGACCCCGGCGCCGATCCACACCCAGCCGCGATGCTCCCTGACGCCCTGCCAGACGAGCCAGGCCCCGCCGATCTCGAACAGGGCGGCCAGGACGAAGAGGAGCGCGGAGCGGGCGACGAGCATGGGGCCAGGGTGGCACGGGCCCCGCCATGCCGGAGCGCGGCATGGCGGGGAGCGGCATGGCAGGGAGCGGAGTGCGGCTCGCTCTGGGGCTTCCTGCAAGGGAGTTGGGGCCGCTGTGGGGGAGGGGACCGGACCCGCCGTTACGCGCGTCCCGTCCAGCGGGCGAGCGCCGTACCCAACCCGGCCGGGTCCGGGCGGTCGCCGGCCCAGGCCACATATCCGTCGGGCCGTACGAGCAGGCTGTCGACGCGCCCGCTGCGCCAGTGCGCGCCCACCACGCCCCGCGGCGCCCCGACCCCGCTGTCCGGGGGCGTCACCAGGACGAACTCGCCCCGGCGCAACAGCTCGTAGAGGCGGCCCTGGGTGAGGTCGAGGTCGGGGGCGCGCTTTCCGGTGAGCGGGTGGGCTCCGCGTTCCGCCCGGTAGGAGATCCCGATGCCGCTGATCATGCCCATCGCCTTGTCGGCGGCGGGCCGCAGGGTGCCGAGGATCTGGACGGCCAGGGAACGCACCGCGCGCTGAAGGGGGTTGTGCGCCATGGCGAGCCGCACGAGCGCACCGCTGCTGCGCAGCACCGCGGCGCCGACCGGGTGGCGCTCGGCCTCGTAACTGTCGAGCAGGGCCTCGGGGTCGGCGGCGCGGCCCCGTACAACGGCGGCGAGCTTCCAGGAGAGGTTCGCCGCGTCCTGGAGGCCGGTGTTCATCCCCTGGCCGCCGGCGGGGGAGTGGACGTGTGCGGCGTCCCCGGCCAGGAAGACCCGGCCGACCCGGTAGGAGGGGGCCTGGCGCTCGTCGCTGTGGAAGCGGGAGATCCAGCGGGCGTCGTGCAGGCCGTAGTCGGTGCCGAAGGCCTCGCGGGCGATGGTGCGGAGTTCGTCCAGCTCGACGGGGGCGGTGTCGGGGACCTGGCGCTTGCGGCTCCAGCCCATGACGCGGTAGTAGCCGTCGCCGAACGGGGCCACGAGGGCGAACGAGTCGCCGGTGCCGTTCACGGTGAGCGTCGCCTCCGGCTCCTTGTCGAGCCGCACGTCCGCGAGGACGATCGAGCGGATCACGGCCCCGCCGGGGAACGGCAGCCCGAGGGCCTCGCGCACGCCGCTGCGGGCGCCGTCGGTGCCGACGAGGTAGCGGGCCCGGAGGGTGGTGGTCTCCTCGGCGCCGGTGCCGCTGCCCTCGCGCAGCTCGGCGGAGACCCCGTCCGGGTCCTGACGGAGCGTCAACAGCGCGCTGTCGTAACGGAAGTGGACGCCTTCGGACAGGGCGCGTCGCTCAAGGAGGCGCTCCACCTGGTACTGCGGGGTGATCAGCAGGAACGGGAAGCGGGAGCGCAGCCGGGTCAGGTCGAGGGCGACCCGGCCGAACATGTCCATGTGGTCGACCGTCGTTCCGCCCTTGACCAACTCCTCCGCCAGGTCCCGGGCGTCCAGCATCTCCAGGGTGCGGGCGTGGACGGCGAAGGCGCGCGTCATGTTGCTGATCCCGTGCGCCCGACGCTCGACGACCGTGACGCGCAGGCCCGCGGCGGCCAGATCGCCCGCCAGGAGCAGCCCGGTCGGCCCGGCACCGACGATCAGGACGTCGGTCGTCGAGGTGTCGCCGTGGGTGTTGGTGTTGGTGTTGGTGTTGCGGGTGTGGGCGTCGTCGTGGGCGCGGGCTTGTCCGGCCGGGCTCGCGGGGTCGGACGGGCCGGTGGAGCCGGACGCGGGGGTGCTGCCGTTCATGGCTGCCTCCTGAGGGCCAACGCTTGTTGGTCAACGACTGTTGGTCAACGCTCGTTGGCAACGGTAGAACCGCGCCACTGGCGTGTCAACACGTGTTGGCCTACAGTTGTTGGCATGACGACCGAAGCACCTGCGGGGGGCTCTCGCCGCACCTCCCTGGCCACCAAGGACGCGATCCTGGTCGCCGCCCGCGAGCGTTTCGCGGCCGACGGCTACGAGCGCGCGACCATCCGGGCCATCGCCCGGGACGCGGGGATCGACCCGTCGATGGTGATGCGCTACTTCGGCAACAAGGAGGGGCTCTTCGCCGCCGCCTCCGCGATCGACCTGCGCATTCCGAAGGCCGACGAGCTGCCCGTCGAGGGGCTGGGCGCCGCGCTCGTCGCGCACTTCCTGGACCGCTGGGAGAGCGACGACATCCTGACCGCCCTGCTGCGCGTGGGCGTCACCAACGCGGCGGGTGCCGAACGGGTCCAGGCGATCTTCGCCGAGCAGTTGGTCACCCTCGCGGCCGGAGTCTGCCCGAACCCCTCGGACGCCCCGCGCCGGGCCGCTCTGGTCGCCTCGCAGATCCTGGGCATGGCGATGGCCCGCTATGTACTGCGCTTCCCCCCGGCGGTCGGGATGCCCCACGACGACGTGATCGCCTGGCTCGCCCCTACCGTGCAGCGCTACCTCACGGCCGAGGGTCCGTAGGGCCTGCGGCTCCCGCACCGCCCGGCGAGGGGTCCCCCGCGGGCGTACCCCCGCGTTCCTCTGCGCCGTACAATCTCTGCATGGCACAGAAGAACAGCGCCGACGGGCGGCGGCCCGACTGCGGCGACCGGGCCGATCTGATGCGTGACCTGGGCGGCGTCTCGCGCCGCTACATGGCCTCGTACGCCCTGTTCAACCAGGCGCTGGCCGACCAGTTGGGGCTGCATCCCACCGATCTCCAGTGCCTCAACCTCCTCGGCCTGGAACCCGGGCCGGTCACCACGGGCCGGATCGCCGCCCTGACGGGGCTCACCACGGGCTCGGCGACCCGGCTCGTCGACCGCCTGGAGAAGGCCGGCTATGTGACGCGGCGCCGGGACACCGAGGACCGCAGGAAGGTGCTCGTCGAGCTCGTGCCCTGCCGGATGGCGGAACTCGGCTCGGTCTGGGGCAAGCTCAACGGCGCCTGGTGGGAGATGTTCGAGGCGTACGAGGACCACGAGATCGCCCTCATCGCCACGCATATGCGCCGCACCGCGGAACTCAGCACCGCTCAGATCGAACGCCTCAGGAGCGGGCGGATCTGAGGGCGGGCGGGGCCCGGCGCGGGCGGCCGGAGCGCCTGGGTGCATGCGGCGGATGTCGCCCGAGCGCTGAACGCGCTGCGGCCGGCCCGAACCCCTCACCCGCCGCCAGGGCCGCCGAACTCGCGGACGGCCTCGTCGACGATCGCCTCAAGACTGGCGTGGTGGGCGCCGCGCCAGTAGACGCGCCCACAGGACCCGCATTCCGCGAAGACGTCGTAGGTGCTGCGGGTGCCCTGCTCAAGCCGGTCCCCGACCGACTCCTTGTCGGCCTCCCGCAGCGGCGCGTTGCAGGCGGTGCAGCGCGTCCAGGGTGCGAGGGCGGGCGTGAACCTGCTGAGTACGTCCCGGAGTTGCTCTTCGGTGCGATGGCTGTAGACGTAGGCCCCGGCCCACAGCTCCCTGCGGTGCAGCAGCCCGCGGTCCCGGGAGAGCATGACGCGCTGTTCCCGGGCGGAGAGCGCGGCGAGCGCGGGATCCCCGATGTCCTCGCTCTCGTACGCGGCGTCGACACCCAGCAGCCTCAATCGCCGCGCCAGCGTGCCGAGATGGACATCGAGCAGAAAGCGCAGCGGGGCGCCCGGCACCTTCTGGGGACGCTCCACGGCGCGTACCTCGACGACCTCGCCCGCCGTCGGGATGTGGGAGACCGGCACCTCGCGGCCGTCGGCGAACAGCCGGCCGGCCTCGGTGAGCGGGACGCCCAGCGACTCGACGACATGGCCGAGTGTGGACACGCCGTCGGTCACGACGGCGCTGCGGCCCTGGCGGCGTTTGGCCGGGACGAAGAGGTGCAGCTCAGGGGCGAAGTCGATATGGATCTCCGGTCCGTTCACGCGGTCAGGATCGCATTCGGGCCGGGTCGCGGGCCATGCATTTGGTGAGGTGCCCCGCAACTGGTGCGGGCCGGGCCGCGGTTGGGGCTGCGGTGAGGTCAGGGCCGAGGCCATGGCCGGGCCGGGGCCCGGTGGGGTCAGGGCCGGGCGGTGGGGCTACGGACGGAAGGCGTCCGCGTTTTCCCGGGCCCAGCTCTCGAAGGTGCGGGCCGGGTGGCCGGTCAGCTCCTCGACGGCGGTGGTGACGGTGTCGGGGTGGCCGTCATGGGCGGCGAAGTAACGCAGCAGGGTGTCGGCGAACTCGGGCGGCATGAACTCGGCCATCGACTCCTTCCACGCGGCGCCGTCCACGGCGTTGACGGTGAGGGGGCGACCGGTCGCCTCGGCGAGGATCGCGACCTGCTCGGTGACGCTGAGCGAGACGGGACCGGTGAGGTGGTGGGCGCCACCGCGCAGTTCGGGCCGGGTCAGGACGGCGAGCGCGGCATCGGCGATGTCGGCCTCGTGGATGAGCGCCGCCTGGGCGCCGGGGAGGGGATGGTCCACGGTGCCGGTCGACTTGGCGCCCCAGGACCAGCCCAGCGCGTTGCCCGCGAAGCCGCCGGGCCGCAGGAACGTCGACGGGATCCCGGAGCGCTCCAGGGCCTGCTCGACGGCGTGGTGCATGGTGGCGATCGCGTTGGTGTCGGCGCCGGGCTCCAGGACGGCGCTGGAGGAGAGCAGCGTTATGTGCTGGACGCCGACGGCCTTCGCCTCGGCGAGGAACGCCTCGATGTGCTGCGGGTTGGCGTACAGGAAGACCGACTCGACTCCGGCCAGCGCGGCCGGGAACGTCGCCGGGTCGTCGAGGTCGCAGACGACGCGGTCCACGCCGTCCGGAAGGGTCAGCTTGTCGGGGCTGGCGGACGCCGCCCGAACGGAGAGACCGCGCTCCCGAAGCAGCGGGATGAGCGTGGTGGCGACCTTGCCGCGGCTGCCGGTGATCAGGACCGTCATGGTGGAAATACCTTTCGGACAAAGGGAGTTGAAGAACTGAAGCAGCTCCGGCACGCCTGCGGGGTCGGCCCCCCGGCCATTAAACTGTGCAGAACAGAATCTGCGTCACGCAGACAAATATCGTCGACTCGACCGCTGACGTCAAGCGCATTGCGGTGGGATGGGGTCGTGGGTGGGGCGCAGGAGTCGCCCCATCCCCGGAAGCCCGCGCACGCGAACCCATCGGCAGTCGCGGGCCGGGGCCGCGGCCTCTACGCTTCGCCGCATGAAGATCATCGACCTCGAGCCGGGCGACCCGCGTCTGACGGACGACCTGCTGCCGGTACTCACCGAACTCCGCCCGCACCTCACCGAGGAGCTCTTCGCCGAGATCTACGGGGAGGGGCACGCCCAGGGGCTGCGGTTCAGCGCCGCGTACGGCGACGACGGGGCCTGTGTGGGGGCCGCCGGCTGGCGGGTCGTCGTCAACACCAGCGCGGTCCGCAAGCTGTACGTCGACGACCTGGTCACCGCTGCCACCGCCCGCTCCACCGGCGTGGGCCACGCCCTCCTCGCCCACCTGGAGGACCACGCCAGGGCAGTGGGCTGCACCTCCCTCAATCTCGACTCGGGCACCCACCGCACCGACGCACACCGTTTCTACTTCCGCGAGCGCATGGCGGTGACCGCGTTCAACTTCGACAAGCCGCTGGACTGACCTGCTCGCCCAGGTCGGTGCACCAGTCGTTGGAGCGGAGCCAGGTGCCCGGCGGATACTCGAACGCGACCTCGCCGGCCCAGGTGAACCCGGCGTTGCGGCAGGTGTTGTTGGAGGCGGTGTGGTCCACGGACGGGTAGGCGTGCAGCCGCCGTGGGCCGCCCGCCGCACGCGCCTCGGCCACGACCGCCCGGAGCGCCGCGACGGCCAGACCGCGACCCCGGAACGCGGGCAGGATGCCGTACCCCGTCTCGTACACCGCCTCGCCCTGCCATATGCGCGGCCAGTACCCGACCGATCCGACCTCCTCGCCCGTCTCGTCGAGGACGATCCTGAACATCCGGCCCTCGTCGGCGGGTCGCGCGCTCATGGCCGTGTAGGTGGCGTGCCGGGAGAGCACCTTTTCCTCGGGCTCCGGGCCGCCGAGGTGCTCGGTCATCTCCGGCGTGTTCTTCTTGCGCAGCAGGCCCAAGTCGCCCTTTGACCAGGCCACCAGGCGGATGCGCGGGGGGACTTCACGGGCTGTGACGTTCATGTCCGAAACTGTAGGCGCCGGGTCTGACAATCCCCCTGACCAGCGGTTATGGGGTGGGAGGGCTGGGTTCAACAGGGGCAGGTGCCCGTGATCAGGGGGTCAGGCGCGGGAGGTTCCGGCGCGCAGGGCCGAGGGCGGGACGCCCAGCGTCGCGGTGAAGTCCCGTACGAGATGGGCCTGATCGGCGTAGCCCAGCTCGGCGGCCAGCTGGGCCCAGTCGACGGATTCGGCGGACTCGGCGTGCTCCAGGGCCTCATGGATGCGGTAGCGCAGTACGACCCATTTCGGGCCGACGCCCACCCAGGCCGCGAAGAGGCGTTGCAGGGAGCGCGCCGAAAGGCCGGCCTCGCGGGCGAGCACGTCGACCCGGCGCAGCGTGCGGTCGTGACGGATGCGGTCGACCAGCTTCATCGCCAGCTCCGCCCGAGGATCGGGCCGGGGGTCGAGGGCGAGCAGGAAGGCGTCGAGGGCGGCGACCCGGTCCTCGTCCCGCTCCGGCGAGAGCACCGCCGTCGGGTCGGCGTGCGGGAACACCGGGTCCGCCGCGACCACTCGGTCCGTCCACGTCGACACGGCGAAGCCGGGCGCGAAGGGCCGGAACCCGCCCGGCCGGAACTGGATCCCGCACACCCGCCCGCGGCCCGACAGCTTCCGGGTGGCGAGACCCAGGCCCACGCCCGACAGCTCAAGGAAGTCCGGGCGGCCGTCGTCGTACCGCTGGAAGACCAGGTTGACGGACGGATGCGGCACCAGGTGCGACGCGTACGGCTCGGCCAGATCCCAGTCGATCAGCCAGTAGTGCTCCAGGCAGGGCCGCAGTTCCGGCGCCGGCTCGTGCCTGCGGAACCGTACGTGCGCGAGGAAATCGGCGGCGTCGACGATGCCCCGGGTGTCGCGCCGGGGGCCGGGGTTCTGCGCTGACATGGGCCGATCCTATGAAGCGGGCGCCTCCTGCGGAGTGTCCGTGCGGCGCGCGCGCCGGGTGCCCCAGTGCAGCGCCGCCGCGTACAGGGCGAGCACGAGGGCGAGCAGCGGGTAGTACGCCTGGGGCAGCGCCGCCATGCCGATGAGAGGGCCCACGGGGGTGAGCGGGAGCAGTAGACCGGTCAGGGCGAGGACGCCGGCGGTGGTGGGGATGCCGCCGCCGCGCCCGGTGCGCAGCAGGACCATCACCAGGGCCTGGGTCAGCAGGTTCTCGGTGAACCAGCCCGCGTGGAAGGCCGGTTGGGCCCGGGTGTCCCTCACCGCCCAGACCAGTACCGCGAACGTCGCGAGGTCGGTCGCGGCGTTGATGACGCCGAACCCGGTGACGGAGGCGAGCACTTCGCGTGGGCGCAGCGTGAGCGGGCGGCGCAGCGCCGCGGCCCGCGGGCGCTCGTACGCGAACGCCAACTGGGCGGCGTCGAAGCACAGGTTCTGCACCAGCACCTGCGAGGGCAGCATGGGCAGGAACGGCAGCAGCAGTCCCGCGGTCAGCATCGCGATGACGTTGCCGAGGTTCGAGGACAGGGTGATCCGCAGATAGCCCGCGATGCCGGCCCCGCCGGCGCGCCCCGCCGCGATGGCGTGGTCGAGCGAGGTGAGATCCCTCGCGGCGAGTACGACGTCGGCCGTCTCGCGGGCCACGTCGACGGCCTCGGGCGGGCAGATGCCCACGTCCGAGGCGCGCAGCGCGGGCAGGTCGTTGACGCCGTCCCCGACGAAGCCGGTGACGTGTCCGCGCTCGCGCAGGACGCGCACGAGCCGGGCCTTGTGCGCGGGGGAGCAGCGGGCGAAGACAGTACTACTGTCGGCGAGTTCGCCCAGCTCGGTGTCCTCGAGGGCGTCGAAGGAGGCGGCGGTGACGACGCGGCCGGGTTCCAGGCCGAGGTCGCGGCAGGCGCGGGCGGCCGTGCCGGGGTGGTCGCCGGTCAGCACCTTCACCTCGATCCCCCGGTCGGCCAGGCCCGCGAGCGCGGCGGCCGCCGTGTCCGCCGTCGCGTCACGCAGTCCGACGAGCCCCTTCAGGGTGAGCCCGCGCTCGTCCCGGGCGGTGAACGGGCGTGGGGAGGCGGGCCGTTCGGCCAGCGCCACCGCGAGGACGCGCAGCCCGTCCGCGGCGAGACGGCCGGCGAGCGCGGCGGTCCCGGCCCGTTCGTCGTCGGTGAGCCGGCACCGTTCCAGTACGTCCTCGACGGCGCCCTTGACCACCAGGGTGTGGCGGCCGAGGCGGTGCGGGGTGGCGACGACGGCCGTGGACAGGCGCCGCACCGGATCGAAGGGGAGAGCGGCGACGGCGTCGTACTCCAGGGCGTCGAGGCCCTCGGCGAACCGTTCCTCGGCGGCGTCGAGCAGGGCCTCGTCCAGGGCGTCGGCGCTGGGCAGTTCGGCGAGCCGTACCGTCCACAGGCTGTTGACGGCGGCCCAGTGCAGCACGGAGTCGTCGGGCGTGCCCGACGTGTCCAGCGCGCACTCCAGGACGGGCCGGTCCTGGGTGAGCGTCCCGGTCTTGTCCAGGCAGACGACGTCGACGGCGCCCAGGTCGTGCAGCGCGGGCAGCCTCTTGATGATCACCCGATGGTCGCGGGCCAGGGCGGCGGCGCCCCGCGCGAGGGTGGTCGTCACGATGACCGGCAGCATCTCGGGGGTGAGGCCGACCGCGACGGCCACCGCGAACGGCAGCGTCTCCAGACCGCGGCCGCGCAGGGCCGCGTTGGCCATCAGGACCAGGGGCGGGGTCAGCAGCATGAAGCGGATCAGGATCCAGGAGATGCCGTGGACCGACCGGTCGAAGGCGGTCGTGCGCCGGTCGTGGCCCGGCAGCCGGTCGGCGCGCGCGAACCGGGTGTCCGCACCGGTCGCGATCACCACGCCGGTGCCGCTGCCGGAGGCCACACTGCTGCCCTGGAAGCAGACCTCGGGCCGGTCGAAGTCCTGGTCGTCGAGGGTGCGGGCCAACTCCTGGCGGGAGCCATGTTCGTCCCGGCCGTGCGCCCGCGCCTCGGCGGGAGCAGCACCCGTCGTCCCGGGTGCCGGCTCGTCCACCGGGTACTTGGGGACCGGCGCCGACTCCCCGGTAAGAGCCGCCTGATGCATCGTCAGGCCGGTGGACCGCAGCAACCGCAGGTCCGCCGGTACGAGATCGCCGGGCGCGAGCCGCACCACATCGCCCGGGACCACCTCTTCCACCGGCACCTCGCGCGACACCGGCACGGCCTCGTCGGCCGTCCTGCGCACCACGGTCGCGGTGCTCGCCACCAACTCCCGCAACCCTGAAGCCGAACGGTCGGCGCGGTGTTCGCCGGCCGCCCGCAGCGCACAGCTCACCACCACCAGGACCGCGATGACCGAGGCCGTGGCCCAGGCCGCGACCAGCGTGGAGACCAGCGCGAGGGAGGCGAGCACGGCGGTGAACGGGTCGCGCAGACTGCGCAGAAAAATAATCGGCAGGGATGGAACTCGACGCGCGGGGAGGACGTTTTCCCCATATCGCACGAGTCGTGTCTCGGCGTCCGACTCGACAAGCCCCCGGGGTCCGGAGCCGAGTGAACGAAGCAGCTGCAGCGGAGTGCTCCTTGACAACTGCAGAGACGAAATCCGCTCAGGCGCCCAGGTCACGGACGAGTCCCGACGGTCCCGGCAGCTTCACGCCCCCGCCGAGCCGGGCCACCAGCCAGCGCACCATCTGAGCCACATCGGGGTCGTCGACGAGATAGACGACCCGCCGTCCCTCCCGCCGGGACCGGACGAGCCCCGCGAGTTTCAGCTTCGCCAGGTGCTGACTGACGGCCGGCAGCGCACCGCCGACCCGCTCGGCAAGCCCCGACACATCGGACTCGCCGTGGCTCAGCGTCCACATGATGTGCAGCCGCGCGGGCGAGGCAAGGAGTCCGAAGACGCCCGCTGCCTCGCCGAGCACCTCGGCCGACGGCTCGGTGCTGCTGGTCGTGGTCACCGCCGCCTCCGCCTCCTCGGTGTCGTGGCCCTGTCTGTCGCCCGGGCAGCCAGTCTAGGGGGGCCGGCTCATGGCGAGTCGGCTCACAGCGATACGAGGGTCACCTCGGTCGCCTTCACGCTCGACCACACGGCCGCGCCCTCCGCCAGGCCCAGCTCAGCGGCCGCGTCCGGGGTGATCTCCGCGATCAGGTCGGGCGACTCGGCCGACCCGATGAGCACCCGCAGCCTGCTCCCGCTCGCCGTGATCTCGCGCACGGTGCCGGGCCAGACGTTACGCGGGCTGCCGTCGGGGCGCCTGCGGTGCACGGACACCGACTCCGGCGCGATGATCGCCAGTGCCCGGCTGCCCTCGCTCAGCCGCTCGGCCGCGACGATCCGCCCGCCGCCGGCCAGCGCGAGGCCATCGCCCCTCGCCTCCCCGGCCCACGCGTTGCGGCCCAGCATCCGGGCCACCCAGGGGGAGCGCGGATGGCGGGTGACCTCGGCGGGCGGTGCGTCCTGGAGGGTGCGACCGGCCTCCAGGACGAGGACCCGGTCGGCCAGCGAGACCGCCTCGACCGGGTCGTGGGTCACGATCAGACAGACCCCGGCGAACCCCGCCAGGTGGGTGCGCAAAGTGTGGCGGACATGGGCCCGGGTCGTCTGGTCCAGGGCCGCGAGGGGCTCGTCCAGCAGCAGCAGCCGGGGCCTGGCGGCCAACGCCCGTGCCAGGGCCACCCGTTGGGCCTGCCCTCCGGAGAGCTGGGCCGGCTTGCGGTGGGCGAGGTGGCCCACGCCGAGCCGGTCCAGCCAGCGCCGGGCCTCGGCGCGGGCCTCGCCACGGGCAACGCCCTGGGCGCGCAGCCCGTACGCCGTGTTGGCGAGCGCGCTCAGATGCGGGAACAGGGCGCCGTCCTGGGGGACCCACGCGACCCCCCGCCTGTGCGGCGCGAGGGAGGTGACGTCGAGGTCGCCCAGGCGCAGCTCGGCGTGGGCGCGGGGGGTGAGGCCGAGCAGGGCCCGCAGCAGGGTGGTCTTGCCCGCGCCGTTCTCGCCGACCACCGCGATGGTGGTGCCGGGCTCGGCGTCCAGGGTCACCTCGTTGAACCCGGACACCGCGGCGTGCATCGGCCAACTTGGCCTGGTGGCAGCGGAGTTGGGGCTCCTGTCGACGCTTTCCGTGCCGGGAGGCGCGGAGACTTCCGGCTCGCCCTCGGCGGCGGCCGCCGTGAGGGGGGCGTGGGCGCCCGGGACGGCACGCGATGGATCGGAATCCCTGGGCGAGGGGTCGGCGGGTGCGGGGGCGGACGCGGCGGCGGGCGCCCCGTTCCGTACCGAGGCGGAGCCGGTCCAGCGGCCGCGCAGCGCCACCAGGACCGCCATGGCGATGGCAAGCAGCAGCAGGGACACGGAGGTCGCGGCCCCGGGGGAGTCCTGGAGGAGGAGATAGACCTGGAGCGGCAGGGTCTGGGTGGTGCCGGGGAGGTTGCCGGCGAAGGTGATGGTGGCGCCGAACTCGCCGAGCGCACGGGCCCAGGTGAGGGCCGCGCCGGCGGCCAGGCCCGGCGCGACCATGGGCAGCGTCACGGTGAGGAAGACGCGTAGGGGAGAGGCGCCGAGCGAGGCGGCGGTCTCCTCGTAGCGGGGCCGCAGTCCGCCGAGCGCGCCCTCCAGGCTGATCACCAGGAACGGCATCGCGACGAAGGTGGCCGCGACCACCGCGCCCGAGGTGTGGAAGGGCAGCGTGATTCCGAAGGTGTTCTCCAGCCACGGCCCGAGCAGCCCGCGCCGTCCGAAGCCGAGCAGCAGGGCGACGCCGCCCACCGTGGGCGGCAGCACCATCGGCAGCAGCACCAGCGAACGCACCAAAGCCTTGCCGGGGAAGTCGACCCGGGCGAGCAGCCAGGCCAGGGGCACCCCGAGAAGAAGGGAGAGGCCGAGTGCCCAGAACGAGACGACCAGGGAGAGCCGCAGGGCCTCGGTGACCTCGGGGCCGGACAGATGGGTGCCGAGCTCGCTCCAGGAGGTGCGGGCCAGGATGCCGAGCAGCGGCATCAGCAGGAACGCGATGGCGAGCAGCGCGGGCAGCGCCAGGGCCAGGGGCGGGCGCCAGTGGGAGCGGGAGCGGCTGCGGAGCATGGGGGTTCCCCCGGGGGTCCTGAGGGTGCCGGGCCCGCCCATGGGGAGGAACGGGCGGGCTCGGCAAGGGAGTTGAGGCGGTCGGGGTCGGGGGTGGCGGCGGGTTACGGCTGCTGGAAGCCCGCGTCCGTCAGGATCTTCCGCGCCTCGGGGGAGGAGAGCCACTTCACGAAGGCCGCGGCGGCGTCGGAGTTCTTCGAGGTCTTCAGAGTGGCGGCCGGATACTTGGCGACGGCGTTCTGCGCGTCGGGGATGTCGATCGTGTCGACCTTGCCCTTGGCGGAGGCGGCGTCGGTCTTGTAGACGATGCCCGCGTCGGCCTCGCCGAGCTCGACCTTGGACAGGACGGCGCGGACGTTCGGCTCCTGGGAGACCGGCTTGACCGTGATCTTCTGGGCGTCGAGGACCTGCTTGCTGTAACGGCCGACCGGCACCTGGGGCGCCGCGAGGACGACCTTCAGGGTGTCGGAGGACAGGCTCCTGAGGCCCTCGATCTTCTTCGGGTTGCCCTCGCCGGCCACGACGACCAGACGGTTCCTGGCGATGATCGACGAGTCGTTCACATCGGCCTTCAGGCCGTCCATGGTCTTGGTGTCGGCGGTCACCAGGGCGTCGGCGGGCGCGCCCTGCTTCACCTGGGCGGCGAGCTCCTGCGACCCGGCGAAGGAGAACTTCACGTGGGTGCCCGGGTTCTCCTTCTCATAGGCGGCACCGGCCGCCTTGAAGACGTCGGTCAGCGAGGACGCCGCCAGGACGGTCAGTTGCGCGGCCTTCGGGGCGGAGCCGGAACCGCCGGACGGGGAGGCCGTCTTGGCGCCCGCGCTGTCCTTGTCGCTGCCGCAGGCGGCGGCCAGCGGGACGAGCAGGGCGGCGGTGACGACGGCCGCGGCGGCGCGGCGACGCCGCGCGGTGGGAGTCGTGAGGAACATGGGTGGAGCTCCTTCGGGTGCTGTCGAGCCGCGCCGGGAGGTGAGGGCCCACCGAGTCCTGGGTGGAGGTCCGTGGCCGGACGTCCTGGCAGGAAACGGGGAGGGGCGACGCCGCGGGGACGTTCGTGAGTGGCCGGTTCTCGACCTAGGTGCGGTCGATGTGCACGCTGGTGGACTTCACCCGCGCGGTGGCCTGCATGCCCACCTCGAGGCCCAACTCCTCGACGGCCTCCCGGGTCAGGAGGGAGACCAGGCGGTGCGGTCCGGCCTGGATCTCGACCTGGGCCGCGACATCGCCGAGCTTGACGGCGGTGACGATGCCGGGGAAGGCGTTGCGGGCGGAGGTGTAGGGCGCCTCCTCCTCGCCGTTGGGGGACTGGCCGACCTCGATGGAGAAGGCGGCCAGATCCCGCCCGTCGATGAGTCGGCGGCCGCCTTCGTCACGATGGGTCGTGAGGCGGCCGCCGTCGGCCCAGCGGCGCAGAGTGTCGG
The DNA here is from genome assembly GCF_025399895.1 of Streptomyces sp. ASQP_92. Lineage (GTDB taxonomy): Bacteria > Actinomycetota > Actinomycetes > Streptomycetales > Streptomycetaceae > Streptomyces. The sequence continues at coordinate 21,063 of NZ_JAODUA010000003.1, forward strand.
GGCTGACGCCGAGCAGACGCGCTGCCTGGCCGATGGTGTAGGACTGCATGTGCGACAAGATAGGCGGGTTCAGGCCGCATATACAAAGGTTCCGTCGGAACATACGCCGCACCTGCGCAGGTGGGTGGACGATGCTCCAAGGCGATCGCGGCACGTCTTTGGAGCCGCCCCCGTCATCCCGGGGAGACCGGCCGGACGGGGCGGACGGGCCGGACAGGGCGCCCGGCGGAGGTACCGCCGGGCAGGCGGCGCGCGGGGCGGGGGCGCCGACGGGTAGGCGGGGCGGAGGTGCCGGCGGGCAGGCGCCGCCCGGGGCCCGGGGCCCGGGGCCCGAACCGCCGGCCGCCGCGGCGTCAGGGCCAGACCAGGCAGTACGGCTGGTGGCCCGCCTCGTGCAGGCGGTGCGAGAAGTCCTGCCATTCGTGCAGGAGTTGGTAGACGTTGAACGCGTCGCGCGGGCCGCCGCGGTCCGGGACCGTGGACCAGATGAAGGCGGCCGCACCCACGGTCTCCTCCCCGACGCCGCGCAGCGGGTCGACGACCGTCATGGGGAGCTTGACCACCGCGTAGTCGGGGTGCAGGACGACCAGTTCCAGGGGCGGGACCTTGTGCAGAGGTATGCCCTGGATGCCGGTGAGGACCATCGCGGCCATCGTCTCCGGCTTGATCTTGGTGAACATGCCGCCCATGCCCAGCTCGTCGCCGCCGAGCTCCTCGGGACGCATGGTGACCGGCACCCGAGCGGCGGTCGCGCCGTCCGGGGCACCGAAATACTTGTAGGTCACCCCCATGCGGCCACTTCCGTTCCCCGCCCCGACGCCGTCCGCGACCCGATCGATCCGGTCCTGGGCGTCGCGTCGCCGGTGCCGTCCCCGCCGGTGGGCGCGCTCGGGGCCCCGGTCATCGGTCCCCTCGCCCAGTCCGCCACCGCGATGCATATCCTTCACCCGACTGCTTGTAGCCCGACTGTTTGTAGATGGCGCGACCCCCACCGCGCAACCCGATCATCCGCCGATGCAACTCGATCATCTGCGGATCATCGTGTCATTGACCTCCCCCGCGCGGGTGCGGTGAAACACCAGTCCGCAAGAACGTCCGGGCCTCTGCCACCATGGCGGTGTGAGCTATCCGTACGAATACGACGCCCCAGTTTCGCAGAACCTCTTCGACCGTGCGTCCGCCGTGACGCCCGGCGGCGTGAACTCCCCCGTCCGCGCCTTCCGGGCCGTGGGCGGTACGCCCCGGTTCATGGTGTCCGGTACGGGTCCCTACCTGACCGACGCCGACGGCCGCGAGTACGTCGACCTGGTCTGCTCGTGGGGCCCGATGATCCTCGGACACGCGCACCCCGAGGTCATCGCCGCCGTGCAGGAGGCCGTCGCCCGCGGCACCTCCTTCGGCACGCCCGGCGAAGGCGAGGTCGCGCTCGCCGAGGAGATCGTGGCCCGGGTCGAACCGGTCGAGCAGGTCCGGCTGGTGTCCTCCGGCACCGAGGCGACCATGTCGGCGATCCGCCTGGCCCGTGGCTTCACGGGTCGCGCCAAGGTGATCAAGTTCGCCGGCTGCTACCACGGCCATGTGGACGCGCTGCTCGCCGCCGCCGGTTCCGGGGTCGCCACCTTCGGCCTCCCCGACACCCCCGGCGTCACCGGCGCCCAGGCCGGCGACACGATCGTGCTGCCGTACAACGACCTGGACGCGGTGCACGCGGCGTTCCACGCCAACCCGGGCGAGATCGCCTGCGTGATCACCGAGGCCTCGCCCGGCAACATGGGCGTCGTCCCGCCGGCGGACGGCTTCAACGCCGGTCTGAAGGCGGCCTGCGCCAAGAACGGCGCGCTCTACATCTCCGACGAGGTGATGACCGGGTTCCGTACGTCCAAGGCGGGCTGGTTCGGCGTCGACGGCGTCGTGCCGGACCTCATGACGTTCGGCAAGGTCATGGGCGGCGGCTTCCCGGCCGCGGCGTTCGGCGGCCGCGCCGACGTCATGGGCCACCTCGCCCCGGCGGGCCCCGTCTACCAGGCGGGCACCCTCTCCGGGAACCCGATCGCCACCGCGGCCGGTCTCGCCCAGCTCCGGCTGCTCGACGACGCGGCGTACGCGAAGGTCGACGCCGTGTCCCGGGAGATCCAGGGGCTCGTCACCGCGGCGCTCAGCAAGGAGGGCGTGGCCCACCGGCTCCAGACGGCGAGCAACATGTTCTCCGTCTTCTTCACCCCCGACGAGGTCCGCGACTACGACGACGCGAAGAAGCAGGAAGCCTTCCGCTTCAACGGGTTCTTCCACTCGATGCTGTCCCAGGGCGTCTATCTGCCGCCCTCCGCGTTCGAGTCCTGGTTCGTGTCGACCGCCCACGACGAGCGCGCGATCGAGCGCATCGCGGCCGCGCTGCCCGCCGCCGCCCGTGCCGCAGCGGAGGCCACCGCATGAGCGAGAACAGCAAGCGCGAGAACAGCAAGCGCGAGAACAACGAGCGCCAGAACGGCAAGAGCGACAGCGACCTCACCGTCGTGCATGTGATGCGCCACGGCGAGGTGCACAACCCGGACGGCGTGCTCTACGGGCGGCGTGCGGGCTACCACCTCTCCGAGCTCGGCCGGCAGATGGCCGACCGGGTCGCCGAGCACCTGGCGGGCCGTGACATCACCCACGTCGTCGCCTCCCCCCTGGAGCGCGCCCAGGAGACGGCTACGCCGATCGCCAAGGCGCACGGCCTGGACCTGGCGACCGATCCCCGACTGATCGAGGCGGGCAACGTCTTCGAGGGCAAGACGTTCGGGGTCGGCGACGGCGCCCTGCGCAAGCCGGCCAACTGGAAGCACCTGACGAACCCGTTCCGGCCGTCGTGGGGCGAGCCCTACGTCGAGCAGGTCGTGCGGATGATGGGCGCCCTGGACGCGGCGCGCGACGCCGCCCGGGGTCACGAGGCGGTGTGCGTCAGCCACCAGTTGCCGATCTGGATCGTGCGCAGCTTCGTCGAGAAGCGGCGCCTGTGGCACGACCCGCGCAAGCGGCAGTGCACGCTGGCCTCGCTGACCAGCTTCACCTATCAGGGCGACCGGATCGTGTCGGTGGGCTACAGCGAGCCCGCCCGCGATCTCGTACCGGCACATCTGCTGGCCGGTGCCAAGCCGGTCAAGGGCAAGTCGAAGGCCTTCGGCGCCTGACGCGGCGGGCCGGCCGGCTCACCCCGGCCGGCCCGGCCGTTCACCGGACCTCCACCCCCCGCCCCTTCGGCCCGCACCGGCATCTCGTACGGTTTACGAAGATTTGTGCGAGCTGTGGGGAACCATCCCTGTTTCACCCGGCATCTCACAGATCGCCCAACTGCGGTGACGCGCTTGGGTTCGAGGACGACGAGACGACGGTGGCGCGATGGGATCGGACGGACTTATGCGGGAGAGCAGCCGGAACTTCAGCCGTAGGGGCATGCTGGGCCTGGGTCTGGGAGCCGCCGCGGCGGCCGGCCTGACCGGCTGCGGCACGTCGGGCGGTAGCGGATCGGGTGGCAAGGGCCAGGGCAAGGGCGGCGACAGCGGTGACGCGGCCGGCAAGAAGGCCGACGCGAAACTGATAGGCGACGGTTCCACCGCCGACACCGGCAAGCAGCCGCACCAGCCCGAGAAGCCCGTCCCCCTCGAACCCGGCCAGACCCCGCCCCAGTTCGTCATCTTCTCCTGGGACGGCGCCGGCGAGGTCGGCAACGGCCTCTTCCCGCGCTTCCTCCAGCTCGCCAAGGACCACGGCGCGGGCATGACGTTCTTCCTCTCCGGCCTGTATCTGCTGCCGGAGGCCAAGAAGCGCCTCTACCGGCCGCCGAACAACGCGGTGGGCGCCTCCGACATCGGCTACCTCTCCGACGCGCACATCAAGGAGACGCTGAAGTACGTGCGCCAGGCCTGGAACGACGGCCATGAGATAGGCACCCACTTCAACGGCCACTTCTGCTCCGGGCACGGCACCGTCGAGCACTGGACCGCCGCCCAGTGGCAGAGCGAGATAGACCAGGCGATCGGCTTCGTCACCCAGTGGAAGACCAACACCGGCTGGACGGACGAGGACCCGCTGCCCTTCGACTACAAGCGCGAGCTCGCCGGCGGCCGCACCCCCTGCCTGCTCGGCCAGGACAACCTGCTGCCCACCGCGCAGAAGCTGGGCTGGCGCTACGACGCCTCCTCGCCCGGCGGCACCCAGATGTGGCCGGTCAAGCGCCACGGCCTGTGGGACCTGCCGCTCCAGCAAATACCCTTCCCCGGGCACTCGTTCGAGGTCCTGTCGATGGACTACAACATCCTCGCGAACCAGTCGAAGAATTCGACCAAGGCGCCGCCGGCCAACTATCCCGGCTGGCGCAAGCAGGCCACCGAGGCGTATCTCGCCGGATTCAAGCGTGCCTACGAAACGAATCGCGCGCCCTTCTACATCGGAAACCACTTCGAGCAGTGGAACGGCGGCATCTATATGGACGCCGTCGAAGAGGCGTTCAAGGGCATCGTGGCCAAGCGGGACGAGAAGAAGGATGTGAGGCTCGTCTCCTTCAAGCAGTACGTCGACTGGCTCGACGTGCAGGACCCGAAGGTGCTCGCCAAGCTGCGCGGACTCCGGGTGGGACAGGCCCCCGCCGGTGGCTGGAACGCGTTCATGAAGACCGTTTAGGCGTCCTTGACAAGGGGCTTTACGGGCAGCCAGGGGGGCGCGGAAGATCCCCGGAACCGCCATGCGAAACTTTTCACATGTCCGTGAGTCCTGCCTTTCGACGCCGTCGCACCCTGACGCTGGCCGCGGCTGTCGCGGCCGCCGGTGCGCTGACCCTGACGGCCTGCGGTTCCGGTGGTACGTCCGGCGGTTCCGGTGACACCAAGTTCGTCACCGGCACCGGCGGCGTGGCCACCGTCGCCAAGGGCGACCGCCAGGACGCCCCGGCGCTGTCCGGGGAAACCGTCGACGGCAAGCAGCTCGACGTCGCCTCCCTCAAGGGAAAGGTCGTCGTACTGAACGTCTGGGGCTCCTGGTGCGCGCCCTGCCGGGCCGAGGCACCGTATCTGGCCAAGGTCTCCAAGGAGACGAAGGCCAAGGGTGTCGAGTTCGTCGGGATCAATACCCGCGACACCGACAAGGGCCCGGCCCAGCAGTTCGAAAAGGAATTCGGCGTCGACTATCCGAGTCTGTACGACCCGATCGGCAAGCTCATTCTGCGTTTCCCGAAGGGCAGTCTGAATCCGCAGGCCATTCCGTCGACGATCGTTCTCGACCGGAACGGAAAGATCGCCGCCCGCGCCCTGATGGCGCTCGACGACACCAAACTGCACCAGATGATCGACCCGCTGATCGCGGAGAAGTGATCGCGTGATGGCACTGGCCGCCGTCGGCTCGATGAACGAGACGGTCTTCAGCGGGGCCCTTCTCGTGGCCCTGCCGGTCGCCGTACTCGGCGGCCTCGTCTCGTTCTTCTCGCCCTGCGTACTGCCCCTGGTCCCCGGCTATCTCTCGTACGTGACCGGAGTCACCGGCACCGACCTGGCCGAGGCCCGGCGCGGCCGGATGGTCGCCGGCGCCGGCCTGTTCGTCCTCGGCTTCACCGCCGTCTTCGTCTCCGGCGGCGCGCTGTTCGGCTACTTCGGCCAGAACCTCCAGACCCACAGCACCGCGCTCTCCAAGATCCTCGGCGTCCTCATGATCCTCATGGGCGTCTTCTTCCTGGGCCTCATGCCGTGGATGACCCAGCGCGAATTCCGCTTCCACAAGCGGCCGGTGACCGGTCTCGCGGGAGCGCCACTGCTCGGCGCCCTGTTCGGCATCGGCTGGACGCCGTGCCTGGGCCCGACGCTCACCTCGGTGAACGCGCTGGCCATGGACCAGGCGAGCGCCGGGCGCGGGGCGATACTGACGGTCGCGTACTGTCTCGGCCTCGGACTGCCCTTCGTGCTCGCGGCGGTCGCCTTCCGCAAGGCGCTCGGAGCCTTCGGCTGGGTCAAGAAGCACTACGCATGGGTGATGCGGATCGGCGGCGGCATGATGATCGTGACCGGGGTGCTGCTGCTGACCGGCGCTTGGGCGGAGCTCGTCCAGCAGGTTCAGGGCTGGTCCCAAGGCTTTCAGGTGGGTGTCTGACGCATGAGCAAGATCGACAAGACCGGACCGGCTCCGGAGCCCGACCTCGGCGAGGCCGGGGCGCAGCTCTCCACCGCGCCCACCGAGGAGCGGTCCAACGGCCCCGTCGGCATCGGGGCGTTCGGCTGGATCCGCTGGTTCTGGCGTCAGCTCACCTCGATGCGGGTCGCGCTGATCCTGCTCTTCCTGCTGTCGCTCGGCGCCATCCCCGGCTCGCTGATCCCGCAGACCAGCGTGGACGAGATGAAGGTCGCCGACTTCCAGAAGCGGCACGACACCATCTCGCCGATCTACGACAAGCTCGGCCTGTTCCACGTCTACAGCTCGGTGTGGTTCTCCGCGATCTACATCCTGCTGTTCGTCTCGCTCATCGGCTGCATCGTGCCGCGCACCTGGCAGTTCGTCGGCCAGCTCCGCGGTCGGCCGCCGGCCGCGCCCGGCCGCCTGACCCGGCTGCCCGCGTACACGACGTGGCGTACCGAGGCCGAGCCCGAGCACGTCCGCGAGGCCGCGCTCGCGCTGCTCAAGAGCCGCCGCTTCCGCTCCCGGATCAGCGGGGACGCCGTCGCCGCCGAGAAGGGCTATCTGCGCGAGGCCGGGAACCTGATCTTCCACGTCTCGCTGATCGTGATCCTGGTCGCGTTCGCCACCGGCCAGCTCTTCAAGTCCGAGGGCGGCAAGCTGATCGTCCAGGGCGACGGGTTCTCCAACACCCTCACCCAGTACGACGACTTCAAGTCGGGCTCGATGTTCGACACCGAGGACCTCACCCCGTTCAGCTTCACCCTGGACCGCTTCGACGCGTCGTACGAGCGCAACGGGCCCGAGCTGGGCACGGCCCGCGAGTTCAAGGCGCATCTGACGTACTCCGAGGGCGCCGACGGCAAGCCCCGGCAGAAGGCCGTCGAGGTCAACAAGCCGCTCGTCGTCGACGGCTCCAAGGTCTACCTGCTCTCCCACGGTTACGCGCCGTCGGTCACCGTCAAGGACGGCAAGGGCAATGTGGTCTTCCACGGCGCGGTGCCGCTGCTGCCGATGGACAACAACCTCACCTCCAGCGGCGCCATCAAGGTGCTCGACGGGTACCGCGACGCCAAGGGCAACAAGGACCAGCTCGGCTTCGCCGCGTTCTTCGTGCCGACGTTCGGCGGCAAGGGCACCGGGGCGACCCAGATGTTCTCGAAGTTCCCCGCGCCCGACTTCCCGGTCCTCAACATCGGCGCCTACCACGGCGACCTCGGCCTCAACTCGGGCCTGCCCAAGAACGTGTACCAGCTGGACACCAGCAGCCGCTCGATCACGCCCTTCAAGGACGACCAGGGCAAGATCCTCAAGAAGCTGCTGCTGCCCGGCGAGAGCCTCCAACTGCCGGACGGCGCCGGGTCGATCACCTTCGACAAGGGCCCCATCAAGCAGTGGGCGAGCTTCCAGATCACCCACCAGCCCGGCAGCGGCCTCGCCCTCGCGGGCGCGATCGGTGCCATCGCCGGCCTCGCCGGATCGCTGTTCATCCAGCGGCGCCGGGTCTGGGTCCGGGCCGTCAGGGGCGACGACGGAGTGACCGTCGTCGAGATGGCCGGGCTCGGCCGCAGTGAGTCCGCGAAGCTTCCCGAGGAGCTGGCCGACCTCGCGGTCACGCTCATCCCCGAGGCGCCCACCGCGCCGGATCCCGAACCCGAATCCGCAGTTGTTCCTGCCGAAGGGGCTGAGAAGTGAATCTCGCCGCCGCCACCAATGAGAGCCTGGCGCACACCAGCAACTACCTGATCTATTCGTCGATGGCCGTGTACCTGCTGGCCTTCTTCGCCAACATGGCCGAGTGGCTGTTCGGCAGCCGCAGCAAGGTCGCCCGTACGGCGGCCGCGCTGACCGGCGCCGGTGAGTCCCAGGACGCGGGCACCGTGAAGGTCGAGGTCGCCACCAAGAACGGCGGCACCACCGTCCTGGAACGCCCCAAGGTCGTGACCCGGTCCGCCAGTGGCGCCCGGAACGTACCGGACGGGCCCGGCGCGTCGGGCGGGGACGAGAAGGGCGACCTCTACGGCCGCATCGCCGTCTCCCTGACGGTGCTCGCCTTCCTCATCGAGTTCGCCGGTGTGCTCACCCGCGCGCTGTCCGTACAGCGGGCGCCGTGGGGCAACATGTACGAGTTCAACCTGACCTTCTCCACGGTCGCGGTCGGCGTGTACCTGGCGCTGCTCGCCCTGAAGAAGAACGTCGGCTGGCTCGGCCTTCCGCTGGTCACCACGGTCCTGCTCGACCTCGGCCTCGCCGTCACCGTGCTCTACACCGCCAGCGACCAGCTCGTGCCCGCGCTGCACTCGTACTGGCTGTGGATCCACGTCTCCACCGCGATCTTCTGCGGCGCGGTGTTCTACGTGGGCGCGGTCGCCACGATCCTGTACCTCTTCCGCGACCGGTACGAGGCCAAGCTGGCGGAGGGCGGCAAGCCCGGCAGCTTCGCGACCTCCGTCATGGAGCGCCTGCCCGCCGCGTCCTCGCTCGACAAGTTCTCCTACCGCGTGAACGCGGCGGTCTTCCCGCTGTGGACGTTCACGATCATCGCGGGGGCGATCTGGGCGGGGGACGCGTGGGGCCGCTACTGGGGCTGGGACCCCAAGGAGGTCTGGTCCTTCATCACCTGGGTCGCGTATGCCTGCTACCTGCACGCCCGCGCCACGGCCGGTTGGAAGGGCCGCAAGGCGGCGACGCTCGCGTTGATCGCGTTCGGGTGCTGGCTGTTCAACTACTACGGCGTGAACATCTTCGTGAACGGCAAGCACTCGTACGCGGGGGTTTGAGCCGGGGGGTTTTCCCACCCGCCCGCCCGTGCCACGGGTTGGTTGGTTCCGCCCCCCTGGGGCTCCGCCCCATACCCCGAGCACCTTTGCCCACCCGCCCGCCCGTGCGGCGGGGTTGGTTGGTTCCGGGCCTCCCTGGGGCTCCGCCCCAGACCCCGTATCGCGCCTTAAGGGCGCTCGTCCTCAATCGCCGGACGGGCTGAGGTGCCCCGTGCGGGCCCGCACCGAGTAGCTAGGGGCGCGGGGAACTGCGCGAGAAGCGACCACGGTCCGCACATGACCGGGGGGTTAGGGGCGCGGGGAACTGCGCGATCAGCCACCTGCGGCCCGCAGACGAAAGCGGGTTTCAGGGGCGCGGGGAACTGCGCGAGAAGCGGGCACGGCCCGCACACGGCCGAGGGCTCAGGGGCGCGGGGAACTGCGCAAACGGCGGGGGAGCCGGGGGGCCCACCCCCGAGGGGGTTCGGGGAAGGGGGCTAGCTCTCTTCGCCACGCTCGCGCCGCTTCAACTCCTCCTCACGACGCCGCAAATCCGCCTCCCAGTCCTGCAGCAACGCCTCGTCGTCCCGCAGCAACGCCTCGTGGTCCTTCGGCATCGCCCCGTCCCCCTTCGCCCCCTCCCCGAGGGACGCGAGGAAGGCGGGGTTGTCGTCGGGGGCGGTCCAGCGGGAGGGGCCCGCGCCGGGACCCCGGCGGGCCTTGCCCGCCACCAGCCACGCGACCGGCCCGACCAGAACCTCGCCGAAGAGCAGCACGATGATGATCCACACCACCTTGGGGAGGCCCTTGACCTCTTCCTCGGGGGTGTTCAGGCAGTCGATGAACGCGTAGATCCACAGCGCCAGGACCAGCAGGAACGGCAGATACCTGAGCATGTTCTAACGGTCCCCCCGGGAACGGTTGCGGGCCGTGCCTCGGCCCCGGTGACGGGCCCAGGGTATCGGGTGCCCGATACTTGACCCCATGGCTTATGACGATCTCCGATCGCTGCTCAGGGCGCTGGAGCGCGAGGGCGACCTCAAGCGCATCAAGGCCGAGGTCGACCCGTATCTGGAAGTCGGCGAGATCGTCGACCGGGTCAACAAGGCCGGCGGCCCCGCCCTCCTCTTCGAGAACGTCAAGGGCGCCTCCATGCCCCTGGCCATGAACGTGTACGGCACCGACCGCCGGCTCCTCAAGGCGCTCGGTCTCTCCTCGTACGAGGAGATCAGCGACAAGATCGGCGGGCTGCTCAAGCCCGAGCTGCCGCAGGGGTTCGTCGGCATCCGCGAGGCCTTCGGCAAGCTCGGCTCGATGGTGCACGTGCCGCCGAAGAAGGTGAAGCAGGAGGCCGCGCCCGTCCAGGAGGTCGTCCTCAAGGGCGACGACGTCGATCTCGACCTGCTGCCCGCGCTGTTCACCTGGCCCGAGGACGGCGGCTCGTTCTTCAACCTGGGCCTCACCCACACCAAGCACCCCGAGACGGGTGTGCGCAACCTCGGCCTCTACCGCCTCCAGCGCCACGACAAGCGCACCATCGGCATGCACTGGCAGATCCACAAGGACAGCCGCAACCACTACGCGGTCGCCGCCAAGCGCGGTGAGCGGCTGCCGGTCGCGATCGCCTTCGGCTGCCCGCCCGCCGTCACCTACGCCTCGACCGCGCCGCTGCCGGGCGACATCGACGAGTACCTCTTCGCCGGGTTCATCCAGGGCAAGCGGATCGAGATGGTCGACTGCAAGACGGTGCCGCTCCAGGTCCCGGCCAACGCCGAGGTCGTCATCGAGGGCTGGCTGGAGCCGGGCGAGATGCTGCCCGAGGGCCCGTTCGGCGACCACACCGGGTTCTACACCCCGCAGGAACCGTTCCCCGCGCTGACGATCGACTGCGTCACCATGCGCAAGCGCCCGCTGCTCCAGTCCATCGTGGTCGGCCGCCCGCCCACCGAGGACGGTCCGCTGGGCCGGGCCACCGAGCGGTTCTTCCTGCCGCTCCTCAAGATCATCGTGCCGGACATCGTGGACTACCACCTGCCGGAGTCGGGCGGCTTCCACAACTGCGCGATCGTCTCGATCGACAAGAAGTACCCCAAGCACGCCCAGAAGGTGATGCACGCCATCTGGGGCGCGCACATGATGTCCCTGACCAAGCTGATCGTGATCGTCGATGCCGACTGTGACGTCCACAATCTGCATGAAGTGTCCTGGCGGGCGTTCGGGAACACCGACTACGCCCGTGACCTGACCGTCGTCGAAGGGCCGGTCGACCATCTCGACCACGCCTCCTACCAGCAGTTCTGGGGCGGCAAGGCGGGCATCGACGCGACCGCGAAGTGGCCCGAGGAGGGCTACACCCGCGACGGCGGCTGGCCCGCCATGGTCGAGTCGGACCCGGATACGGCGTCGAAGGTCGACCGCCGCTGGAAGGAGTACGGGCTCTAGTGAGTGCCTCAGCCGCAGCGATGCCCCAGCCGGGCCGCACCAAGGCGTTTCTGCGCCTGGTCATGATCGAGCACTCGGTCTTCGCGCTGCCCTTCGCCTACACCGCGGCCCTGACCGCGATGTACCAGCTCGACAAGAACATCCACTGGGGGCGGCTGCTCCTGGTCACCGTCGCCATGGTGGGCCTGCGCACCTTCGCGATGGCCTGCAACCGGATCATCGACCGCGAGATCGACGCCCGTAACCCGCGCACCGCGGGCCGTGAACTGGTCACCGGCGCGGTGTCGGTGCGCTCGGCCTGGACGGGTGCGCTCATCGCGCTCGTCGTCTTCCTCGGCGCGGCCGCCGCCCTCAACCCGCTGTGCCTGGCGCTCGCGCCGGTGGCGGTGGTCCCGATGGTGGTCTATCCGTACGGGAAGCGGTTCACCAACTTCCCGCAGGCCATCCTCGGTATCGCCCAGGCGATGGGCCCGGTCGGCGCGTGGATCGCGGTCACCGGCTCGTGGTCGTGGGACGCGGTGATCCTCGGCCTCGCGATCGGCATCTGGATCGGCGGCTTCGACCTGATCTACGCCTGCCAGGACGTGGAGGCCGACCGCGGCCACGGCGTGAAGTCGGTGCCGGCCCGCTTCGGCATCCCGGCCGCGATTCACGGCGCGCGCGGCTGCCACGCCGTGACGATGGCGCTGCTCGTCTGGTACGCCCTGGCGACCGGCGCCGGGTTCTTCTTCTGGCTGGGCCTCCTGATCGTGCTCGCGGCCTTCCTCTATGAGCACACCCTGGTCAAGCCGCACGACCTGTCCCGCCTCAACCGGGCGTTCTTCCAGGTCAACGGCTTCATCGGCATCGCCCTTTTCGTCTGTGCGCTGATCGATCTGCTGGTGCGGGGCCTGACCGTCTGAGCACCTGACCCGGCCCCGCCGGGCCGCCGGATAGGCTCGGACACGTGGAGCACGTGAACGTACACAGTCAGCAGCGCACGCCCTGGATCGTCGGCGTGTCGGGTGCCTCGGGGACGCCGTACGCGGCGGCGGTGCTGCGCGCGCTGCTGGCCGCGGGGGAGAGCGTCGACCTGGTGGTGTCGCGGGCCTCGCGTCTGACGCTGCTCGACGAGACGGGCATCGCCTTCCGGGACGCGCACTGGCAGGACGATCTGCGGGCGTGGCTGGCGCGTGGTGCGGACGGCAAGCCGGACACGTTCGGCGGGCTCGACGTCTCGGACGTACGCCACTGGGCGGCGGGGGATCTCGCGGCGGGGCCCTCGTCGGGCTCGTACCCGGTGAAGGGGATGCTGATCGTGCCGGCGTCGACGGCCTGTGTGGCCGGGGTCGCGCTCGGGCTTTCGAAGGACCTGTTGCAGCGGGCCGCGAGCGTGACGCTCAAGGAGCGGCGGAAGCTGGTGGTCGCGGTGCGCGAGACGCCGTTGAACGGGCAGACACTCAAGCACCTGGTGACGCTGGACGAGGCGGGCGCCGTGGTGCTGCCCGCCTCTCCGGCGTTCTACGCGGGTGCGACGCACATCCAGGATCTGGTGGACTTCGTCGCGGGGCGTGTACTGGACGCGGCGGGGGTGCCGCACGGCCTGTACCGCCGTTGGGAGGGAGAGCTCGGATCGGGGCGCCCCATCGAGCGGCGCCGAGACCTCGGGGGAGGCTCCCCGGGGGATTAGCGCTTCTTGGCGGCGCGCTTGGGCGCGCGGAGCTTCGCCGAGGGCTGGTTGGCACGGGACCGGTTGGCCAGATCCTGAAGCTCGCGCATCCGGGCGTAGGCCATCTCGATCGTGTACACGGTGACAACTCCTGAAAGATCGTCTTTGATCTGCTGGAAATTTATCCATACAGCTGCATGATTCGCAGGGTGTCGCCCCTGCATGCCTTAGATTCTACACGTAAACTCGCGGTATCGCTGAACAATGGAAGGCTTCAGGCATATGGACGCCGTCGATAGGCAGCTCATCCAGGCACTGCGCGAGAACGGCAGGGCCTCGTACGCGGAACTGGGCCGGCTCGTCGGGCTCTCCGGCCCCAGCGTCACCGACCGCATCAACCGCCTGGAGGCGGCCGGTGTCATCACCGGATACCGCGCCACCGTCGACGCCGCCTCGCTCGGCCTCGGCGTCACCGCGCTGATCGGCATCTCGCTCTCGGACGCCGCCGACCACGAGGACGTGGCCCGCCGGCTGCGCGACCTCGCCGAGATCGAGGACTGCTGGTTCATCGCCGGAGACGACTCGTACATGCTCAAGATCCGCGCCGGTGACGTGGACGGCCTGGAGAAGACGATCCGCCGCCTCGGCTCGACCAAGGGCGTCTCGCGCACCCGCACCACGATCGTGCTCTCCACGAAGTGGGAGAACCGGGTCGGGGAACTTCCCGAGTAGGCCGGGGCGTACCTTTGGTGGAGCCTGAAAGACACACGTATGGGAGGCGGCCTTGATGGACGCGGGACTCAAGCGCGAGCTGGAGCAGAAGGTCCGGGCCGGTGAGCGGCTCAGCCGCGAGGACGGCGTCGCGCTCTACGCGTCGGACGATCTGGCCTGGCTCGGCGGGCTCGCCCACGAGGTGCGCACGCGCAAGAACGGCGACGTCGTCCACTTCAACGTGAACCGTCACCTCAACATGACCAACGTGTGCACGGCGTCGTGCGCGTACTGCTCGTTCCAGCGCAAGCCGGGTGAGAAGGACGCGTACACGATGCGCATCGAGGAGGCCGTCCGCCTCGCCAAGGCGATGGAGAACGAGAACCTCACCGAGCTGCACATCGTCAACGGCCTTCACCCGACGCTCCCTTGGCGCTACTACCCGCGCTCGCTCAAGGCCCTCAAGGAGGCGCTGCCGAACGTCGGGCTCAAGGCGTTCACGGCGACCGAGATCCACCACTTCGAGACGATCTCCGGCCTGACCGCCTCCGAGATCCTCGACGAGCTGATCGACGCCGGCCTCGAATCGCTGACCGGTGGCGGCGCGGAGATCTTCGACTGGGAGGTCCGCCAGCACATCGTGGACCACCGCACCCACTGGGAAGACTGGTCGCGCATCCACCGCCTCGCCCACGAGAAGGGGCTCAAGACCCCGGCGACGATGCTGTACGGGCACATCGAGGAGCCGCGTCACCGCGTCGACCACGTGCTGCGCCTTCGCGAGCTCCAGGACGAGACCGGCGGCTTCCAGGTCTTCATCCCGCTGCGCTACCAGCACGACTTCGTGGACGTCCAGGACGGCAAGGTCCGCAACAAGCTCCAGGCGCGCACCACGATGGCCACCGGTGCCGAGGCGCTCAAGACCTTCGCGGTCTCCCGTCTCCTGTTCGACAACGTGCCGCACGTGAAGTGCTTCTGGGTCATGCACGGGCTCCAGACCACGCAGCTCGCGCTCCAGCACGGCGCCGACGACATGGACGGCTCGGTCGTCGAGTACAAGATCACGCACGACGCCGACAACTACGGCACGCCGAACAAGCTCACCCGGGACGACCTGCTCGACCTCATCCGCGAGGCCGGCTTCCGTCCCGTGGAGCGCAACACGCGCTACGAGATCATCCGCGAGTACCCCGGCCCGGACGCCTCGCTGCGCGAAGCGCCCCAGCCGATGCGTTTCTGAGCGGTCCCATGGCACTGACGTTCCAGCTCGACCCGCCGGTCACCCCCGCCCTGCGTGACGGAATCCTCGCCCTGTGGACCGAGGTGTCCAACGCGGGCGGGGCCGTCGGCTTCGTCCCGCCGGTCTCCGTCGAGGACGTACGCCCCGAACTGGTCAAGCACTTCATGGCCATGGCCGAGGGCCGCATGCGGCTCCTCGTCGGGTTCGACGAGGACGGACAGGTCGCCGCCACCGCGTTCATCGCGTACAACACCCACCGCCTCATGACCCACTGGGTGTGGCTGTACACGGTGATGGTGCACCCGGCCCACCAGGGCAAGGGATATGGACGCGACCTGATGGAGGCGACCGCCGAGGCGGTGCGCGGCTTCGAGGGCATCGAGGCGATCCGGCTCACCTGCCGGGGCGGCACCGGCGTCGACCGCTTCTACGCGTCGTGCGGATACAAGGAGGTCGGGCGGGTGCCCGGCGCGATCCGGGTCGCCGAGGGCGACGACAGGGACGACATCATCATGCTGCTCCCCCTGAACTGATCCAGCCGCTCCCCGCTCCCCCTGAACTGATCCAATTGTGGGCGTGCTTCACTAGTCGGGCAGGGGCCACCGTAGAGAGAAGGTCAGTCGTGAACGCCGCCAAGCCGAGCGCCACCATCTGGTACACCATGCTGCGCGTGGGGATCTTCATCGGCAGCCTGGTCTTCGTCGGCCTGCTGGTCCAGTTCGGCGTCGTGCCCAAGGGCGCGGGCAACGCCAACCTCGTCTGGGTCATCCTGCTCGCGCTGGTCATCTCCGCGCCGCTCAGCTACGTCCTCCTGCGCAAGCAGCGCGACGCGATGTCCGCCCAGATCGTCACCAAGGTGGAGCGCGCCAAGGCGAAGCTGGAAGCGAACCGCAGCCAGGAGGACGGCGTCACCCAGTAGGCGGCGCGCGACGCGTCAGCCTTCCCACACCCCGGCCGGCCCGGGTCCCGAGCACACCGCTCGGGACCCGGGCCGCCGCCGTTCCCGGCCCGTCCGGACCGTCCGAGCACCCCGGGCCGTGCCACTCCGAGCCCCTCCCGTACGACCTGCGGGTCATCCGGGGGTACGGGGGTACGGGGGTACGGGGGTACGGGGGTAAAAGAACTGCTTTGAGGTTCTCAAAGTTCAAGTGTTAACGTATTCGACGTGATGACAGCAGCAGTGCACCAGCACCCCACCGGCGGCGCCGTTCCGCTCGTGGCGCGTCTGCATGTCGACCTCTGCCGCTGCATGTCCGCGGTCTGTTGCCGCGACGTCTGACCCCGGCATCATGCGGCGGTGTCCCCAGCTCTACGTGACCGGTCCACGCTGACCAGTCCCTCGTGAACGGGCGCCGCGCTCATCCGTCTGAACGTCCCCGTCCTCGCTCACCCGGGAGTGTTTCCGTGTCCTCCGCGTCCCCCGCGACCTCCGAGTCCGACCAGGAGAAGCAGCCCAAGTCCGGCTTCTCCATATCCTCGAAGTTCCCGTTCTGGGCCCAGATCATCGCGGGTCTCGTCCTCGGCGGCCTGCTCGGCTGGCTCGCCCGCAGCCAGGACATCGGCTGGCTCAAGGAGACCCTCGGCCAGATCGGCGACATCTTCGTCCAGCTCCTGAAGCTGGCCGTGGCCCCGCTCGTCTTCTTCGCGATCCTGGTGTCGATCACCAACCTGCGCAAGGTCAACAACGCGGCCCGGCTCGCCACCCGCACCCTGCTCTGGTTCATGATCACCTCGCTGATCGCGGTGGCCATCGGCCTCGCCATCGGCCTGCTCACCAACCCGGGCTCGGGCACCGGCCTGACCCCGAAGGACGGCAAGCTGCCCAAGCACACGGGCTCCTGGCTGGACTTCCTCACCGGCATCATCCCGACGGACGTGGTCACGCCCTTCACCGAGCTGAACGTCCTCCAGATCGTCTTCATGGCCGCCGTCGCCGGCATCGCGCTCCTCCAGCTCGGCGAGAAGGCCAAGCCGATCCTCACGCTCAGCGAGGCCGTCCTGGAACTCCTCCAGAAGGCCCTGTGGTGGGTCATCCGGCTCGCCCCGCTCGGCACGCTCGGCCTCATCGGCTTCGCCATCGCCGACTACGGCTGGGACCTCATCGGCAAGTACGCCACCTTCACCGCCGACGTCTACATCGGCTGCGCGCTGGTGATGTTCGGGGTGTACCCGGTGCTGCTCGCCACCGTCGCCAAGGTCAACCCGCTCCAGTTCTTCAAGGGTGCCTGGCCCGCGATCCAGCTCGCCTTCGTCTCCCGCTCCTCCGTGGGCACGATGCCGCTGACCCAGAAGGTCACCGAACGCCTGGGCGTCCCCAAGGAGTACGCCTCCTTCGCGGTGCCGTTCGGCTCGACCACCAAGATGGACGGCTGCGCCGCGATCTACCCCGCGCTGGCGGCGATCTTCATCGCCCAGATCTTCGACGTGCACCTCGGCCTCGGCGACTACGTCCTGATCGCCTTCGTGTCGGTCATCGGCTCCGCCGCGACGGCGGGCCTGACGGGCGCCACGGTCATGCTGACCTTGACCCTCTCCACGCTGGGCCTGCCCCTGGAGGGCGTCGGCCTGCTCATGGCGATCGACCCGGTCCTGGACATGATGCGCACGGCCACGAACGTGGCGGGCCAGGCGCTGGTCCCGGTCATCGTGTCGGCCCGCGAGAACATCCTCGACCGGGGCGCGTTCGACTCGGTCCACCTCTCGCCGGTGGACGACGAGTACGAGTCCCGCACGCGCGAGAACCAGACCCCGGTCGCGACCGCCGCCTGACCCGGCCGGCACCCCGCACCCCGCAGCCCCGGACGCCCGTACCCCGCTCAGGCGGGGATGCGGGCGTCCGCGCGTTCGGGCCCTTGGTGCTTTGGTGCCTTGGTGTCTCGGTGCCTCAACTCGCCTTGCGTGGCCGGGACTTGGGGCTCGCTTAGCGTGATGGCGCCGTCGCCGTCGGGCGATGAGAGCGCAGGAGCTCCCCGCCACGGAGAAATGCCCCACGCCACGACCGATGAGTTCCTCCATGGTCACCAGTCAAAATCATGGCTGGTGCGGCCGTGAGATGTGAGGTGTGAGGCGCGACGCGCGACGCGTAGTACATGACGCGTATCGCACATCCCGTGGGCCGTCGCGGTGAGCACCGATCCTCGACCCTGCCGAGAACCGAACCCGACGACCCGAGATTCCGAGGAACCCCAGATGCGTACCCTGATCAGCACCGCGTTCATCTCGCTCGACGGCGTAGTGGAGGCGCCGGGCGGCGAGCCGGGGTATCGCAACTCCGGTTGGACCTTCAAGGACATCGACTTCCTGCCCGAGGCGTTCGCCCTCAAGGGCGAGGAGCAGCAGGAGGCGACGGCCATGTTGCTGGGCCGGGCGAGCTATGAGGCGTTCAGCCCGGTGTGGCCCGACATGGAGGACTTCGCGGACTACAAGGCGATGCCGAAGTACGTGGTCTCCACCACGCTCACCGAGGACCAACTGGTGCCGAACTGGGGCGAGACCACGATTCTGCGCTCGCTCGCCGATGTGGCCGCGCTGAAGGAGACGGAGGGCGGCCCGATCATCGTCCACGGCAGCGCCACGCTGAATCACGCCCTGTCGGACGCGGGCCTGATCGACCGCTACCACCTGCTGGTCTTCCCCCTCCTGCTTGGCGCGGGCAAGCGCCTGTTCAGCACGACGGACAAGGACACGCAGCACCTGAAGCTCGTGGCACACGAGGCATACGCGAACGGTTTGCAGAAGAACGTCTTCGACGTGGTCCGCTGACGGGCCCCGGCGTTCGTTGACGGGCCCCGGCTGGGGGCGCGGGGAACTGCGCGAGCAGCGACCAGGGTCCGCGGGTTGAAGGGAGTTGGGGGCGCGGTCCGCAGGGGTGAGGGGGTTTGGGGGCGCGGGGAACTGCGCGAGACGCGGGCACGGTCCGCAGGTTGAAGGGGTTAAGGGGCGCGGGGAACTGCGCGAGACGCGGGCACGGTCCGCGGGTCGAAGGGGGTTGAGGGGCGCGGGGAACTGCGCGACCAGCCACGCACGGCCCGCACCCGAGTCCGAACCCCCGGGCCCCGCCCCCCTCTCTCTGCGCACTCAAGCCCCCGCCGGGGACGCACACCCCCACCCCCGGAGGGTTTCGGGAAGGGGCGGGGTGGGGGACAAACCCCCGGCCCACCCCCCCCGCATACCCTTGCCAACAGCAAGCACCGCACAGCAGCCAGAAGGGCCAGGATCCACGTGGGCGAGGGCGAGGGCGAGGGCGACAGCGACGGCAAAGCCGAGGGCGAGGGCGACGTCAAGGGCAGGCGGATGCCGCGAGCCGTGCGGGAACGGCAGATGCTCGACGCCGCCGTCGTGACCTTCGGCCGCCGCGGCTACCGCGCCGCCTCGATGGACGAGATAGCCGAACGCGCGGGCGTATCAAAGCCGTTGGTGTACCTCTACCTCAACTCCAAGGAAGACCTCTTCACCGCCTGCATCCGCCGAGAGGCCCAGGCCCTCGTCGCGGCCGTACGGGACGGCGTGGAACCCGGCCTCACCGCCGACGGCCAACTCTGGTCAGGCCTGAGGGCGTTCTTCACGCACACTGCCGAGCACCCCGACGCCTGGTCCGTGCTGCACCGCCAGGCCCGAACGCACGGGGAGCCGTTCGCGCGGGAGGTCTCCCTGATGCGCGAGGAGATCGTCGCGTTCGTGACGACGCTGATCCACGCGGCGGCCCAAGAGGCCCACGGAGCAACGGAGTTGGCCGAGCGTGATGTGACCGGACTGGCCCAGGCGCTCGTGGGCGCGGCGGAGTCGCTGGCGGGCTGGGCCAACGAAGCGGACTCCGTCACCGCCAAGGAGGCGGCTGCCACCCTGATGAACTTCGCCTGGGCGGGCCTGGGCAACCTCATGCGGGGCGACCGCTGGTCCCCGCGCACCCGTTCCGCACCCTGAGGCACGTCCCGCTCCCAGGCCCGTGCCCTGGTAGCCGCGGTCCTGGTAGCCGCGGTCCGGGGATCCGCGCTGTGAGGCCGCGCCCTGAGGTATGCGTCACTCCGGGGTCCGCGCTCCGAGACCCGCGCTCCGAGACCCGCGCTCCGGGGCCCCGTTGGGGGGCCCCGGCCGCTCTGAGGCCCGTGCCGCAAGGCCCGGAGAGTCCCTGAGGCCCGCGCCTCAAAGCCCGGAGAGTTCCTGAGGCCCAGGGTGATCCTTCGGGAAATCCCACCCATCGCGAGTTTCTGACCGGCACCTCTGGACTTCATGTGGTAAAGCCATGAGAACATGTCCCGCACACAATCTACCCACAAGTAATTCCCGGCTGCCGGGAACACCCGATCCGTAGCGCCCTCGACCAGGGTGCTGGAGGTTCCGCGATGTCCCAGCGCCGGCCGGCGACCAGACTTGCAGCGTTGGACGGGCTCCGCCTCGTCGCCGCCCTGATGGTGGTGGGCTACCACTACCTCGCGCTGAGCAGCGCCTGGGGACACAACCCGGCGACGATCTTCCCGACGCTGCACCCGTTCGCCCAGTTCGGCTGGCTCGGGGTCGAGGTCTTCTTCCTCGTCAGTGGATTCGTCATCTGCATGAGCGTATGGGGGCGCACGATCGGAGACTTCGCCGTCTCGCGTGTCTCCCGGCTGTTCCCCGCTTATTGGGTCGCCATCCCGCTCACCGCGCTGGTCGTGAAGAAGTGGCCGGAGATCAGTTCGATACGCCACTGGGACGACGTCATCGTCAACTTCACGATGCTCCAGGCGGGCAACGGCACCAAGGACGTCGACGGCGCCTACTGGACGCTGTTCGTGGAGATCAAGTTCTACATCCTGATGGCGATCGTCGTCCTGTGCGGAGTCACGTACCGCAACGTGCTCGTCTTCTGCGGGGTGTGGACGGTGGCGGCAGCCCTCGCGCCCGGCCTCGGCACTCCCGTCCTCGTAGCGTTCGCGATGCCTCAGTACGCGCCGTTCTTCATCGCCGGCATCGCCTTCTACCTCATGCGCCGCTACGGATCGAACCCGGTGCTGTGGGGCCTCGTCGTGTTCCAGTTCCTGCTGGCGCAGCGCTACATCCGCTACCGCATGGCCAGCAACCTCGGCCACGCGGCGGCGGAGAACCTTCCCACCTGGCCGGTGCGGCTGGTCATCCTGGCCGGATTCCTGATGGTCGGCGCGATCGCGCTGGGCGTGTTCAACAAGGTGCAGTGGAAGTGGCTCTCCACGGCCGGAGCGCTCACCTATCCGCTGTACCTGATCCACATGTTCATAGGCCTGACCCTCATTCACCACTTCCGTGGGCGAGTGGCCGCTCCCGTGCTCGTGGTCTCGGTCGTCGCCCTGATGATGGCCACGGCCTGGCTCATCCACCGCTTCGTCGAGCGCCCCGCCAGCCGATGGATCCGCGACGCGCTGAAGCGGGGCATCGCGGACGTGCGCGACAACACCCCGGTCAGCCGGCGCCGCCGGGCCGGTGGGGGTGGCCAGCCGACGGTCCCGCCCGCGACGCCGTCGGAGTTCGATTCGGGCGTGCCGGTGTTCCTGGGGAGCGAGCAGCGCCGAGTGCATTGAGGGCGGCGGCTGGTGGCGGTCGGTGAACGTCGGCCGCCCGCCGCTGGCCGCCCGCCGCTGGCCGCCCGCCGCTGGCCGCCCGCCGCTGGCCGTCCGCCGTCCGCCGCTGGCCGTCGGCCGTGGGGCGGTGACGGGGGGGGCGGAGACCATCCGGACCATGCGGCGCGCAAAGGTCGATATACCCTAAGGGTGGCCGTTTTGGGCCATTGATGGGTACTTGGGGAAATCACTTGAAGCTCACGCGCATATCCGCGCTCGTCGCGTCCGCCGCCGTCGCGCCGGCCGTTCTGCTCGCCTCTCCGGCGTTCGCCGCCGACGCGAAGGTGCCCGCGGTCTCGGCGCCGGACGCGGGGTCCGACGCGGGGTCCAAGAACTCCGCGGATCAGGCGGCCGACGACCGGGTCGCACTCCTCCGCCTGATGGGGGCCAAGGACGCGGGGCCGTGCTTCCGGGAGGCCGGGACCAACGCGCTCGACAAGGGCGCGGCGGCGGTCCGGAAGTTCCTTGAGGTGGGCCAGTACGACGCCCGGTTCCAGGATGACCGGGTGCGCGTCGCCCAGGCCATCAGCGTCGGTGGGCCTTCGGTACGGGAGGCCGGGCGCAAGGCGCTGGACGAGGACACCCGGGAATCCGTCAAGGAGTTCCTCGAGGTGGAGCAGTTCAAGGCGCGCGCCATCGACAACCGCGTGCTCGCCAGCAGCGTCATCAACTTCGGCGGGCCGAGCGTGAAGGCGGCCGGGATCAAGGCGCTGAAGGGTACGCCCGGGGACGTCCAGGCCTTCCTCGACAAGGGCCAGTTCGAGGCCCGCGCCATCGACAACCGGGTGCTGGCCACGGCGATCCTCGGCAAGGGCGGGCCCGCGGTGAAGGCGGCCGCGAAGAAGGCGCTGCTCGGTACGCCCGCGGACGTGCAGGCGTTCCTCGACAAGGGGCAGTTCGAGGCGCGCAAGAAGGATGAGGCGGACGCGGCGGCGGTTGCGGCGGCCGCGAAGGACAAGGGTGCGTCCAAGGGCGCGGGCAAGGGGCAGAAGGGCGGCGGGGGTTCGGCTCCGGCCGGGGGCTCCTCGGGCACGGGCACGGCCGTTGTCGACCAGGGCGGTAAGTCGGCGGCCTCTGCCCCCAACGCCCCGGTTCCCGCCTCCGCCGGCAGCAGCTCTCTCGCCTCTACGGGTGCGGGGGCGGGGTTGCCGTGGGCTGTGGGCGGTGCGGGGGTTGCTCTCGCGGGGGGTGCGGGGTTGGTTGTCGTTGCGCGTCGGCGGCGTTCGGCGTAGCGGTTGGTTGGGGGGCGGGTGTTCGTGTGCGGGTGGGCCGAGGCCTTTCGCGCAGTTCCCCGCGCCCCCAACACTCTTGCGTCGGCGCCCCGCACGCATGGTTTCGCGCAGTTCCCCGCGCCCCTGAATCCGCTCTCGGCTCGGGCCGCGGTCGCGTCTTGCGCAGTTCCTCGCGCCCCTGAACCCTCTTGATCCTGCGGACCGTGCCTGCTTCTCGCGCAGTTCCCCGCGCCCCTAAGAGCCCTTCGGTCTGCGGGCCGTGCGGGGCTGGTCGCGCAGTTCCTCGCGCCCCTGAACCCGCTCTCGGTTGCGGACCGCGGTCGCCTCTCGCGCAGTTCCCCGCGCCCCCAAAAAACCCTCGGTCGGCTGCGGACCGTGGCCGCTTCTCGCGCAGTTCCTCGCGCCCCTGGCAGGACCGGTGCGGGCCCGCATCGGGCAACCTCAGCCCGTCCGGCGTTTGAGGACGAGCGCCCTTGAGGCGCGAACGGGGTCTGGGGCGGAGCCCCAGGAGGGGCGGAACCATCCAACCCCGCTGCACGGCCGGGTGGGTGGGCAAGGGTGCTCGGGGGCTGGGGCGGAGCCCCAGGAAGGGCGGAACCAATCAACCCGCTGCACGGGCGAAGGGGCCTCGGGGGCTGGGGCGGAGCCCCAGGGGGTTGGGGGTCACCCGGTCGGGGTGGTTCGACGGGACAGGCGTTCCGCCGCCGTGCGGCCCCGCCGAGCCAACGGCACAACCCCCGTCGCCGCCGCAAGCCCGAACGGCGGCATGTCCGCATAGATGGACTCGTAGGACCCCTCGGGAACGATGTACGTCTCGTGCCACAGACCCACGTGCCCCCGCACCTTCCCCTGCCGCTCCTTGCGGTTGAGGATCGCCCAGGCCCGGTGGTGGAACATCTGCGGCGAGTGCGCGTAGGAGTACAGCTTCTCCTTGGACTCCCAGTACTGGACCACGTAGTACGTACGCGGCGACGCGGTCAGCAGCACGTGGCCGAGCAGACCCCGGCTCCGGTCCCGCTTCAGCTCGGCCAGCATGCGGAGCATCGCGAGGCCCACCGGGGCCCACTGGTGCACGGCCCAGAAGTGGTTGACGCGCATCCCGATCAGGAGCACCACCACATCGCCCTCGGCCGCGGCGGTCGTACGGTTCGGCTTCGGTCCGGTGAACATCGCGTCGCCTCCATAGCCCTCAAGTACCGTCTTGGATAAGGAAGTTATCCCCTACCGGTACCTTGGATAATGACGTTATCCGAAGGAGGGCGCAAGGGATGCGGCTGGCCGAGTTGAGTGAGCGGAGCGGGGTCTCCGCGGCGATGATCAAGTACTACCTGCGGCAGGGGATGCTCGCCCCGGGGCGCAAGGTCGGCGCGACCACCGCCGACTACGACGAGAGCCATGTGCGCCGGCTCCGCCTCGTGCGGGCCCTCATCGAGGTCGGGGGGCTCACCGTCGCCACGGCCAAGGAGGTCATCGGGTACGTCGACGACGACTCGCTCGACCGCACCATCCGTCTCGGCGCCGCCCTGTGGGCCCTGCCGCACGGGCCCGACCCCGATGACGGCGACGCGTCCGTGGCCGCGGCCCGCGTCGAGGTGGGCCGGCTCCTCGATGCGCTGGGCTGGACGACCGCCCGCGAGCTCGGTGAACTCTCCCCGGATCACCGGGCGTTGATCACCGCTGTGGCCACGCTGCACCGGCTCGGTTACGCCTGGGACGCCGAGTTGATGGCCCCGTACGCCGAACTCATGCACCGGGCGGCCGTCCGCGACCTGGACTTCGTCGAGACCCACCCCTCCGAGGAGGAGAAGGTCGAGGTCGCCGTCGCCGCCACCGTTCTCTTCGACCCCGTCCTGCGGGCCCTCCACCGCCTCGCCCAGCAGGAGGAGTCCGCCCGCCGGTATGGGTTGTAGAGGGCCCGAGGGCGAGCTTTCCCTTCCGCCCGCCCGCGCCCCGAATAGGCGCGCCAGAGCTAGCAGTTGGGGTGAGGTGCCGTACCCGCGAAGCGCTCGGCCAGCCAGTTCGCGGCCGGGACTCCGCCCGCCGTCACCCCGCCGATGTGGCCGAGCAGCGGCAGCGCGTGCCACTCCACGTTCGTGCCCTGGGCGCACCAGTCCGAGCGCAGCTGTTGGCCCACCGCGTACGGGATCAGTTCGTCGATCGTGCCGTGGTAGAGGTATACCGGCGCGTCCGGGCGGTGCGTGCCGAGCCTCGATTCGGCGAGCCGGGCCTGCCAGTCGGGCTGTTGCAGCGGGTTCTTCACGGTCAGGTCGGTGATGTGCTTGAACGAGCCCACCGTCGTGTCGATCGCCACGCAGTTGGTCCTGAAGTAGCCGACCAGCGCCTTGCCCGCCGTGTTCAGGTACGTGTCCAGCTTCAGCTCGGGGAAGGCCGCGTTCTGGCCCGCGGCGGCCATGAAGATGAGGCCGGAACCCAGGCCGCCGTCGTTGGAGGAGGCGACCTTCATCAGGTCGGCCGGGACGCCGCCGGTCGCGGTGCCCTTCACCCTCAGATCGGGGGCGTACGTGTCGTGCAGCTCGGCCGCCCAGCTCGCGGCCTGGCCGCCCTGTGAGTAACCCATGATTCCCACGGGCGAGTTGGCGTCGACGCCGGGGATGCCGAGGCGCTCGGCGGCGCGGGCCGCGTCCAGGACGGCGGTGCCCTCGGCCCGGCCGACCGTGTAGGTGTGCTCGCCGGGCGTGCCGAGCCCCTCGTAGTCGGTGACCGCGACCGCCCAGCCCTTCTGGACGACCTGGTTGATCAGGGTGGCCTCGACGGCCGTGCCGTACGGGAAGTTGGCGCTGGGCGCGCACGAGTCGTCGAGCCCGACCGTGCCGACCGCGTACGTCACGACCGGGCGCGGGCCGGTGCGGCTGTCGTTGGGCACGATGACCGTGCCGGAGACGACGTTCGGGCCGCCCTTCGCGGTGGTGGAGCGGTAGGTGATGTGCCAGGCCTTGGTGTTGGTCCACTGGCCGGGCAGCGGATGGAACTCGGTGGGGGACTGGGTGACGATGTCACCCGGCGAGGCGGTCGCCGTGTCATCGGCGAACGCGGTGGGGGTGGCTGCCGACAGGAGGAGTGCGGCGGTGATGACACCGGCCACTCTGGTACGGACGTGCATGCGGCTCTCCCAACGGTCCTATGGGGCGCGGGCAGTTGAGGAGAAGGTAGTGACTGGCCGGTAGGTACGGAGCTGACCGTACCGCTCACCTTCACTGACCAAGGCCGACAGCGGCGCCGCGCCCCCTCTCGGCCGGGTCGGCCCCCGTACGGGCCCAGCCGGTACACCCCCCGCTCACCGCCCCAGCCGGTACGCCCCCGGCGTCGTGCCCGTCCAGCGGCGGAAGGCCCGGTGGAAGCTGGTGTCCTCCGAGAAGCCGAGGCGGGCCGCGATCTCCGCGATCGGTTCGCCGCCCTCGGCGAGCCCCGCGATCGCCGCGTCCCGCCGTACCGCGTCCTTGAGCTGCTGGAACGAGGTGCCCTCCTGGGCCAGGCGGCGCCGCAGGGTGGCCGGGGACATGGCGAGGCGGGCCGCCGTCTCCTCCAGGGTGGGCAGCCGGGGCGAGGCGCGCAGGGCACCCGCGAGCGCCCGGCCCACCTGCTCGCCGACCGTAGTCCCGTACGCGTGCCGGCTGAGCAGCTCGAAGGGGGAGCGGCGCAGCATCTGAGCGAGCGCGGCCTCGTCGCGTACGAGCGGAGCGGTCAGCCAGCGCACGTCGAACACCGCCTCCGTGCGGGCGCCCCCGAACCGGACCGGGCAGCCGAACAGCGTCTCGTACTCGTCCCGGTGCGGGGGCGGTGGATAGCCGAAGGCGGCCCGGGTCAGCGGGATGCGGCGCCCCACCAGCCAACTGCACAGCCGGTGCCAGATGATGACGAGGCACTCCGTCAGGAACCGGTCCTCGTCGTGGCCCCCGAGGTCGCCGCGCACCGCGAACACCGCCTCGGACCCGGTCACTTCGAGGCTGAGGTCGGGGCCGTCGGCGAACAGCCCGTAGAAGGCGGTGCCGCGCCGCATCGCCGCGCCGAGGTCGCGGCAGCCGAGCACGGCGTAACACATCATCGCGAAGGTGCCCGGGCGGCTGGGGGCGCCGCCGAGGCCGAGGAACTCGTCGCCGGTCGCCCGGTACAGGGCGCGGAAGAGGTGGGCGAACTGGACCGGGGTGACCCGCGCCCGGTCGTCGCCGAGCAGCAGCGGGGGAATGCCGGACGCCTGGAGCAGCGGCACGGTGTCGATGCCGCGCCGCCCGGCGCCGCGCAGCACGGCCCTCACATGGTGCACCGTGATCGTCGGCTTCGCCATGGTCAACGACCGTAGCCGGGTTGAGCGTTGAGGTCAGCCGACTTGAGCTTCGAGGTCAGCCAGGGGGCGCGGTTTTCCGTCAGGCGGCGCGGTCCAGAGGGCGTGCGGTGCCGCTGAGGAGGGCCCGGGGTGCCGAGCGAGAACCGGCCTTCGCGCCTTCGTGCGCCTGAGCGCAGAAGTCAGCCGGCCTGACGCTTCCCGCCATCCCGCGCGGGGCGCGCCCGTACCTACCGTCGGGTCATGACCCCCCAGAGCCCGCACCAGGACCCGCCCCCGCGCCCTCGGACGCTCGCCGTGTTCACCGAATGGGCGGCCGGGCGCCACCCCGACCGGCCGGCCCTGCGGTTCCGGGACGCGCGAGGGGAGTGGGTGACGGTCACCTACGCCGAACTGCGCGAGACCGTACGGGACACCGCGCGCGGCCTCATCGCGCTCGGTGTCGAGGCCGGCGACCGGGTGGCGATCCTCGCCGAGACCCGCCCCGAGTGGACGTACGCGCACTTCGCCTGTCTCGCGGTGGGCGCGGTGGTCGTGCCGGTGTATCCGACGGCGGGCGACGAGGAGGCCCTGTGGGTACTGGCCGACTCCGCCGCCAAGGCGGCGATCTGCGAGGGCCCCGAGGAGGCGGCCCGGGTGGAGGGGCTGCGCGGGAAGCTCCCCGCGCTCGCCCACGTCCTCGTGATGGCGGGGCCCGAGGGGGCGGGGCTGCCGGACGGGTCCGCCGTCCCGCTCGACGAGCTGCTCGCCCGGGCCGAGTCGGTGCGGCCCGACGACGACGCCGAGCTCGTCTACACCTCCGGGACCACCGGCCCGCCCAAGGGCTGCCGGCTCACCCACGGGAACATGGGCGCCGTCCAGGACGCCACGCTGCACCTCATCGAGGGCGGCGAGGGAGACCGCACCTACCTGTATCTGCCGCTCGCGCACCTGCTCGCCCAGCTCATCCAGTTCTCGACGCTGCTGTACGGGGGCGAGCTCTGCTACTTCGGCGGCCGGATCGAGGACGTCGTGGGCGAACTCGCCGAGGCCCGGCCGACCCATCTGCCGTCCGTACCGAGGCTGTTCGAGAAGGTCTACTCCGTGGTGCGCTCGCTCGCCGAGGCCGAGGAGGGCGGCGGCGAGCGCTTCGACGAGGCGGTCGCGGTCGGTGTCCTGGCGGCCGACGGCCTGCTCCCGCCGGAGCGACGCGAGGCGTACGAGGCCGCCGACGAGTCCCTGTTCGGCCTGGTCAGAGCGGCCTTCGGCGGACGCCTGCGATGGGCCCTGACCGGTGGCGCCCCGATCGACCCCGCCGTCCTGGACTTTCTGCGGGCCTGCGGGATCCAGGTCTTCGAGGGGTACGGGATGACCGAGTCGGCGGGGGTGATCTCGCTCAACCACCCGGGGGCGGTGCGGTACGGGACGGTCGGGCGGCCGGTCGCGGGGTGCGAGGTGCGGATCGCGGACGACGGGGAGGTGCTCGCCCGGGGGCCGATGATCTTCCCGGGCTATCACGCCAACGCGCTCGGCACGGCCGAGGCCCTGGACGCGGAGGGCTGGCTGCACACCGGCGATCTGGGCGCGCTGGACGCGGACGGCTACCTCACGATCACCGGCCGCAAGAAGGACCTGATCATCACGTCCGCCGGCAAGAACCTGACACCCTCGCACGTGGAGCTGGCCATCGAGCGGTCCCGGTTCGTGTCGCACGCGGTGATGGTGGGCGACCGGCGCCCGTACCCGGTGGCGCTGATCACGGTCGACGCGCAGGAGGTCGCCGGGCGGGACGCGGCGGAGGTCCGCGCGCTGGTCCAGGAGGCGGTCGACACGGCCAACGCCCAGGTGTCCAGGCCTGCCAGGATCCGGGACTTCACGGTCCTGCCGCGGGACTTCACCGTGGAGGGCGGCGAACTGACCCCCACCCTCAAGGTGCGCCGCAAGGCGGTGGCGGAGCGGTACGCGGCCGAGATCGAGGCGCTCTACGGCTGAGAGCCCGCGGCCCTCAGGGAAGGCTCCGGCAAGTCTCCGATGGGCCTCTGGTGGACCTCGGGTGGGCCTCTGGTGGGCCTCTGGTGAGGAACGCCAAAAGGCAGGAGCCCCGGTCCGGCAGGACGGGGCTCCTTGGGTACTGCTGTGTCAGCGATCGGCCAACCCGGGCACTTAGGCCGGGGTGACGTTCTCCGCCTGCGGGCCCTTGGGGCCCTGGGTGACGTCGAAGTTCACGACCTGGTTCTCCTCCAGGGAGCGGAAACCAGACGCGTTGATCGCGGAGTAGTGGACGAAGACATCCGGGCCGCCGCCGTCCTGGGCGATGAAGCCGAAGCCCTTTTCAGCGTTGAACCACTTAACGGTTCCGGTAGCCATAAGCCCTCCTTGGGCCAAAGGGTTGCCCTGCTCCAGAACCTGCAAACAAGTCTGAAAACTACAAAAGCCTGCGGGTTACATGCTCCGCAGGCTCTGTACTGCAAGGGAAACCAAACTGCAACTTGCGCTGAGCGTAGCACGCAGCTCAGGTGCCGCGGTAGAGGGAAAGATCACTGCACCCGTACGTTTGACCGGGGGCTGAGCAGGTGAAGACGCACCGTTCCCAGGGGTCCCGCGAAGCGCTCCCGCGGGGTCGCCGCCGACGTCCCGCGAAGCACCCCCGAGGGGTCGCTGCCAGGGCCCGGCGCGGTCCACGGAGTGGGACGGGTCTAGCCTCGGCATGTGGACAATTCAACCAGCCCCCAGCACCGAGGTGGCCGGCCGCGCGTCGGGCACATCCAGTTCCTCAACTGCCTGCCCCTGTACTGGGGCCTGGCCCGGACGGGGACGCTGCTCGACCTGGAGCTGACCAAGGACAGCCCCGAGAAGCTCAGCGAGCAGCTCGTCAGCGGCGACCTGGACATCGCGCCGATCACCCTCGTGGAGTTCCTGCGCAACGCGGACGACCTGGTCGCCTTCCCCGACATCGCGGTGGGCTGCGACGGGCCCGTCATGTCCTGCGTGATCGTCTCGCAGCGTCCCCTGGAGGAGCTGGACGGAGCCCGGGTCGCGCTCGGGTCCACCTCGCGGACCTCCGTACGCCTGGCGCAGCTCCTGCTCGCCGAGCGGTACGGGGTGACCCCCGACTACTACACCTGCCCGCCCGACCTCGGCCTGATGATGCGCGAGGCCGACGCGGCCGTGCTGATCGGCGACGCCGCCCTGCGGGCCTCGCTGCACGACGCGCCCCGGCTCGGGCTCCAGGTCCACGACCTGGGCGCCATGTGGAAGGAGTGGACGGGGCTGCCGTTCGTCTTCGCCGTGTGGGCCGCGCGCAAGGACTATCTGGCCCGCGAGCCCGGCCTCGTCCAGCAGGTGCACGAGGCGTTCCTCGCCTCGCGTGACCTCTCCCTCGAAGAGGTCACCAAGGTCGCCGAGCAGGCCGCCCGCTGGGAGGTCTTCGACGCGGAGCTCCTGGAGCGCTACTTCACGACCCTCGACTTCCGCTTCGGGGCCCAACAGCTCGAAGGCGTAAGGGAGTTCGCCCGCAGGACCGGGCCGACGACCGGATTCGCCGCGGATGTGAACGTGGAGCTGCTCGCTCCTTAGCGGCCCGCTCCCCGTGGAGCGGGCCGGTTCGGCGGGAGCGGGAGGTGCCCGAGCGAGCGGACCCGGTGGCGGACAGGACCGGTTCAGGAGGACGGGACCGGTTCAGGGGGACGGGACCGGCGCCAGCATCTGCTTGCTGATCCACTCCATGGTTCCCTCGCCCATGCCCTTCACGTAGGTGTGGGCGTTGTGGGTGCCGCCGGGGATCACCTGGAGATGGGTCTTCACCGGGCCCTTGCCGTAGGTGTCGATGAAGCTCCGCACCTTCGGCACGACGGTGGCCTCCTTGGTGCCCACCTGGAAGGCGAGGGCGACCTCGGGGCCCTTGCGGTCGATCAGATCCTGGGCGAGCTTCTCCGGGTTGTTCGCCTGCTTCTCGACGTCGTGGCCGGCCCACAGGGGGGAGTCCGGCACGATGTCCGGGCCCGACGCGATCACGGCCTTGAACAGGTCGGGCCGCTTGAGCACCGACTTCAGGCCCACGAAACCGCCCGAGGAGGAGCCCATGAAGGCCCACCCGTCGCGGGACGAGAAGGTGCGGAAATTGGCCCGCACCAGGTCCGGCACGTCCTCGGTCATCCAGGTGCCCATCTTCGGGCGGCCCGGGATGTCGCTGCCGTCGTAGTAGTACTTGGCGTCCGGGTTCAGGACCGGCATGACGACGATGAACGGCAGGCTCTTACCGGTCTTCGACCACTCGGCGATGCTGCTCTGGAGTTTGAGGTCGGTGCCCATCCAGTAGTTCTTGGGGTAACCGTTTCCGCCGGGCAGCGCGATGAGCACCGGGAAACCGCTGTTCTTGTACGTGTCCTCGAAGTACTGCTTCGGCGCCCACACCCACACCTTGCCGGTGAACCCGGACTTCGCGCCCTTGAGCGTCGTCACGCCGATCTTCGTACCGTCGCCCAGAGAGCTCTGCGTGGTGAACTCGGCCTTGGGGCCGGTGGGCAGCAGCGTCTGGGGCGAGGCGCCGTTCTTCGCAGAGGCGTCATCATTCTGGCCGCCCTTGCCATCCTTGCCATCCTTGCCGTCGTTGCCCGAGGCACCGCCGTCGCCCGCGCCGCCCTGGGCCGACGCCTTGGCCGAGGGACTGCTCGGACCGGAGTCGAAGCTGACCGGCTTGCCCTCGTCGGAGCAGCCGGTGACCAGCACGGCCGAGCCGATGAGGGCGGCTGCTATCCAGGCGGCGGGGCGACGACGGTTCATATGCGGGGACTCCGGGGATCTGGTCGCGGGCACGTGGCGTTCATGGGTGTTCCGAGCGGTGGCCGGGCGGTTTTTGGCCGATTGCGCACGAACTACGCCATCCAAGAGGGCGGAGGGTGCCGTTCGGTTCTCCCAGCCAAGCATCCGTTCCGTCTCGGAGGAGGGTGATCCTGAGCACGTACGGCCCTACGCTGCTGTGCGACCGGCTTGACCAGGTTGGGCATTGGGGGAGCACCGCGATGCAGTCGTTGCAGCCGCTGGAAGCGGGCGAACCTCGCACGATCGGCGCCTACCGGCTGTTCGGCCGGCTCGGGGCGGGCGGCATGGGCCGGGTGTACCTGGGGCGCAGCGCGGGCGGCCGCACGGTCGCGGTCAAGGTGGTGCACCCGCACTTCGCCCTGGACGAGCAGTTCCGGGCGCGCTTTCGCCACGAGGTCGAGGCGGCCCGGCGGGTGGGCGGCCGATGGACCGCGCCGGTGCTCGACGCGGACCCGGACGCTCCGGTGCCGTGGGTGGCGACCGGCTATGTCGCGGGCCCCTCGCTCACCCAGGCCGTCCTGGACCGGGGCCCCCTTCCCGAGCGTTCGGTACGGGCCCTGGGCGCGGGGCTCGCCGAGGCGCTGGCCGCCGTGCACGCCCTCGGCCTGGTCCACCGGGACGTGAAGCCGTCGAACGTGCTGCTCACCCTGGACGGCCCCCGCCTGATCGACTTCGGCATCGCCCGCGCCACCGAAGGCACCGCCTCGCTCACCGCGACCGGCGTCTCCATCGGCTCGCCCGGTTACATGTCGCCCGAGCAGATCCTCAGCAGGCAGGTGACGGGCGCCGCCGACGTCTTCTCGCTGGGCGCGGTCCTCGCGTACGCCGCGACCGGCCGGCCGCCCTTCCCCGGCGACTCCTCGGCCGCGCTCCTCTACAAGGTGGTGCACGAGTCGGCCGAGCTGGGCGCCGGCCTCACGGGCGAGCTGCGCGACGCGGTCGCCGGCTGCCTCGCCAAGGACCCGGCCGGCCGCCCCACCCCCACCGCCCTCGCGTCCCGGCTGGCTCCGGCCGGTGCGGCCGCGCTGGTGGGCGGGGGCTGGCTGCCGGGCCCCCTCGTCGAGGAGGTGAGCCGCTCGGCGGTGCGGCTGCTGGACCTGGAGCCCGAGGAGCCGGTGAGCGGTTCGGGCCCGATCCCGTTCAGCAGCCCGGCGATCGGGGGGAGCGGGGGCGGTGGGGGCGGCTCGGGCGGCTCGGGCGGCCTGGGCGGCTCGGGCGGCCTGGGCGGCCCGGGCGCTTCGGCCGAGGCCGGCCCGTCCGGCGCCGGGGGCTTCGGACCGCCGGACGCGTCGTACGGCAGGGAGTCCGACCCGTTCCCGGGCCCCGCGTCGTACGGCAGGGAGGCCGACCCGCTCCCGGGCCCCGCGTCGTCCGGCAGGGAGGCCGACCCGCTCCCGGGCCCCGCGTCGTACCGCCGGGAGTCCGGCCCGCTTTCCGGCCCCTCGTACGGCAGGGGAGCCGGTCCGTTCCCCGGCCCCATCTCGTACGGCAGCGAGGCGGACCCCTTCCCCGGTCCCCGCACACCTCCCGGCCCGGGCGCACCCCCGAGGCCCACCACCCCGCCGAACTCCGCCGGGCGCCACCCGCGCGCGGCCCTGTCGGTGGGGACCGCCGCCGACTCGGGGGAACGCGGCCGTGGCCGCCGGGTCAGTTGCACGGTGACGCTCGCGGTCGCGGGGGCGCTGGCCGGGGTCACGGTGGGCGCCGCGTTCCTCGCCGGCCTGCTGCCGAACTGGGGCGGCGACTCCAACCCCACGAGCGCCCGGCCGCCCGCGTCATCGAGCGCGGCACCGACCCCACCCGGAAGTTCGGGCTCGGCGCAGCCCGGCGGCCCCCAACTCCCTTCCGTACCCGGGGAGTTCATCGGCACCTGGAAGGGCGTACTCACCCAGGACAACGGCACCTCCGGGTACGTCTACACCGCGGTGATCACCAAGGGTGCGAAGGGCACGGACGTGGTGCGCACCACCACCACCCTCGGCCCGCTCGCATGCCACGGCGTCGGCACCCTGGACTCGGCGAGCGCCCGCGTCCTGCACATCACCGAACGCACGGACCCCGCGAACCCGGGAACCATCGGCTGCACCGGGGGCACCGCGACGATGACGTACACCCTCCAGACCGACGGCAAACTCCGCTTCGACTCCCAGGAGGCGGCGGCGGGGCGGCCTACGGGGGTGTTGGCCAAGGAGGGCTGACGCCGAGCGCCACCGCGGCGCGTCCGTCCGGCGCCGGCGGTCCGTCGCCATCCGTCACCACCCTCGGTCCTGCCGCTTCGGGGCAGCCATTAGCCTCGGGGCTAGCAGATGGCGATGGGCCGGGCAGGGCCGACGGGGGAGTGAAGACACCATGCGAGTCCTGGTGACCGTTGTGCAGGAGGGGGCGCCCCCGAGCGACGTCGTGATCAACGCCGACGACGACGCGACCGCACGGGACGTCGCGCAGACGCTCGCGGCCGCGGGCGGCGTGCCCGGTGGGGCGGGGCAGCCGCACCCCGTCGTGGTGGCGTTGCCCGGTACCGTCCTCGACGCCCGCCACGGCGGCCGCGGCGCCGAGCCCACGCTGTGGGCCGACGGCCACCGCTGTGAGCCGAACACTCCGGCCGGGCAGATCCTCCGGGACGGCATGCGGATATCCGTCGACGACTCCCTGGGCCCGCTGCTCCGCGCGGGCGAGCCCGTCGGCTGGTTCGAGTTGCGGGTCGCCGCGGGCCCGGGCGCGGGGCGGGTGGTCCGGCTCGCGGTCGGCACCGCCACCCTCGGCTCCGCCGCGACCTGCACGCTCGCGGTCCCCGACGCCATGCTGGCGCCCGTCGCCGCCCGGATCACCGTCGACGTCCAGGGCCGAGCCACCCTCGGCCCGCAGAGCGGCACCCAGGTGCTGCTCGACGACGAACCGGTGGACGGCGCACAGGACTGGCCCCTGGGCGGTGTCGTACGGGCCGGGAACTCGCTGTTCGTGCTCGACCGGGTCAGCGAGCCGGACGCGCACCTGTCCGCGACCGGTGAGGGCGGACTCGCCTACAACCGGCCGCCGCGCCTCTCGCCCGTGCGGCCGCGTCCCAGGCTCATCGTGCCGGTCCCGCCGTCCAAGGCCGAGCGGGCCCGCTTCCAGATGATCGCGGCGCTCACCCCGATGATCTTCGGCCTTGCGATGTACTTCATCACCAAACAGGTCTACATGCTGCTGTTCTGCGCGATGACGCCGGTGATGATGCTCGGCCAGTGGATCAGCGACAACCGTGACGGCAAGCAGCGCCACAAGAAGTCCTTCAAGCAGTACAAGGAGGAACTCGCCCAATACGAGGCCGAGTTGACCCGTCTCGGCAAGGAGGACCAGCGCAACCGGCGGGCCGACAACCCCGACCCGGCCGAAGTGCTGCTCTTCGCCACCGGCCCCCGGCGCCGTCTGTGGGAGCGCCGGCACACCGACATCGACGTACTGCGGCTGCGGGTGGGCGTGGCGACTCAGCCCGCCGACATCGAGCTCGCCCGGGGCCAGGGCGCCGCCTATGGCGAGGAGATGCCCGACCCGCCGCTCCTGCCCGACCTGCCGGTCATCCTGCCCTTCCCCGAACTCGGCGTCGTCGGTGTGTCCGGCGACCGGACGCGGGCCCTTGCCACGGCCCGCTGGCTCACCGTGCAGGCCGCGACGCTGCACAGCCCCCGTGACCTCTCGCTCGTCCTGCTGTCGGCCTCGCCGCAGTCCGGGGTGGACTGGGGCTGGGCGCACTGGCTGCCGCACACCGCGCCGCAGCAGGGCCAGGACTGTGTGGCCCTGGTCGGCTCCGACAACGAGACCATCGCCCGCCGGGTCAACGAACTCCTCAACGAGCTGGCCCGGCGCAAGGCCGCCAGGGAGAGCTCGGGCACCATGATGAGCGGCGCCCCCGGCGCCGAGCCGCATGTGCTGCTCGTCCTGGACGGGGCGCGGCTGCTGCGCCGGATGCCGGGCGTGCCCCAACTCCTCCAGGAGGGCCCGCAGTACGGGATCTTCGCGCTCTGTCTCGACGAGGACGAGCGGCTGCTTCCCGAGGAGTGCAAGGCCGTCGTGTGCTGGACGGTGCACTCGCCCGCGCATGTGTCGCTGCGCGGCTCGGGTCTCGAAGCCCTCGGCGAGGTCCTCGCGGACCAAGTCGGCCTCGAATGGTGCGAGTTGCTGGCCCGCTCCCTCGCCCCGGTCCGCGACGTCAGCCGTGATGACGCGGGCGGCGCGCTGCCCACCTCGGCCCGGCTGCTCAGCCTGCTCGGCCTGCCCGACCCGACCGGCGCCGACATCGAGCGGATCTGGCGGGCCGGCGGCTCGACCACGGCCGCCCCCATCGGCATCGCCGCCGACGGCACGTTCACCCTGGACATCCGCCGGGACGGCCCGCACGCCCTCGTCGCCGGCACCACCGGCGCGGGCAAGTCCGAACTGCTCCAGACGATCATCGCCTCGCTCG
Organism: Streptomyces sp. ASQP_92; assembly: GCF_025399895.1. Taxonomy (GTDB): domain Bacteria; phylum Actinomycetota; class Actinomycetes; order Streptomycetales; family Streptomycetaceae; genus Streptomyces. The sequence goes on from NZ_JAODUA010000003.1 coordinate 57,346, forward strand.
CCATAGCCAACCGGCCGGACGCCCTCAACTACGTCCTCATCGACTACAAGGGCGGCAGCGCCTTCATGGACTGCGCCCGCCTGCCGCACACCGTCGGCATGGTCAGCGACCTCGACGCCCACCTCACCGAGCGCGCGCTCGCCTCGCTCGCCGCGGAGCTGCACCGCCGCGAGACGATCCTCTTCAACACCGGCACCAAGGACATCGAGGACTACAACGACACCCGCAAGCTCCAGCCCGAGCTGGAGCCGATGCCGCGACTCGTCCTGGTCATCGACGAGTTCGCCTCGCTGGTCGCCGAACTACCCGACTTCATCGCGGGACTCGTCGACATCGCCCGCCGAGGCCGCTCGCTCGGCGTGCACCTGGTGCTCGCGACGCAGCGCCCGGCCGGTGTGGTCAGCGCCGACATCCGGGCCAACACCAACCTGCGCATCGCGCTGCGGGTGACGGACGGCAGCGAGTCCATGGACGTCATCGACGCCGCGGACGCCGGGGCCATCGCCAAGTCCACCCCCGGCCGCGCCTACGTCCGCTCCGGAGCGCAGTCGCTGGTCGGCGTGCAGTCGGCGCGCATCGGTGGCCGTCGGCCCGCCACGGGCAAGAGCGGCCCCAAGGCGGTCCTCGCCCCGCTGTCCTGGTCCTCGTTCAGCCGGCCGCTGCCCAGGGCGGCGGATTCGGACGACGACGGCACCATGGTCACCGACCTGACGGTGCTCGTGGACGCCATCCGGGACGGCTCCGACAAGATGGGCTTCCCGCCGCCCCGCAGCCCGTGGCTGCCCCCGCTGCCCGAGCACGTCACGCTCGATTCGCTGACCGCCCAGGCGGGCCCCGCGCCCGCGCACGGCGACGTCCCGCCCATCGGGTACGCCCTGACCGACCTGCCCGCCCAGCAGGCGCGCAAGCCGTTCGCGCTCGACCTCGTCGACGGCGAACACACCATGCTGGCCGGCGGTGCCCGCTCGGGTCGCTCAACTGCCCTGCGTACCCTGGCCGGTTCACTCGCCACGACCGCCTCGCCGCGGGACGTCCACGTCTACGCGATCGACTGCGGCTCCAACGCCCTGCTGCCGCTGGTGCGTCTGCCGCACGTCGGCGCCGTGGTCAGCCGCGACGAGCCCGACCGCGTACGCCGGCTGCTCGACCGGCTGCTCGCGGAGATCAGCCGACGCCAGCAACTCCTCGCCATGGAGGGGGCGTCCAGCGCCGCCGAGCAGCGCGCCTCGGCCGCGCCCGAGGACCGGCTGCCGTGGATGGTGCTGCTCCTCGACAACTGGGAGGGTTACTTCTCCACCTTCGAGAACTACAACTACGGCCAGCTCATCGAACAGGCCCAGCGGATCTTCCGGGAGGGCTCCGCGGTCGGTCTGAAGGTCGTCATGACGTCCGACCGCAGCGGCCTGAGCGGCATGGTGGCCTCCGCCTTCCAGGACCGGCTGATCCTGCGGTTCGCCGACCCCAACGATTACGCGATGGCGGGTCTCTCCCCCCGCGAGGTGCCCAAGAACATGCCGCCGGGCCGCGCCCTGCGGATCACCGACACGGGTACGGAGGAGACGCAGATCGCCCTCCTCGACGAGGACCCCAGCGGCCAGGCCCAGGTGCGCAGGCTCCGCGAGATCGCCGAGCGGACCCAGGAGGCCCACGGCCGCACCCCCGCGCGTTTCCGTCCCATGCGGGTGGACGCGCTTCCGGCCCGCATCACGGTCGGCGAGGCGATGGCGCTGGATCCGGACTTCGCGATCCCGTCGAAGCTGTGGGCGCTGCTGGCGGTCGGCGGCGACGAACTGGCGCCCGTCGGCGTCGACTTGGAGGAGTCGGGCCCCGGTTTCGTCATCGGTGGACCGCCCAAGTCCGGCCGTTCCACGGCGCTGATGTGCGCGGCCGAGTCGCTCCTGGCCCAGGGCACCCCGCTGGTCCTGGTCACCCCCCGCCGCTCCCCGCTGCGGGACTTGGAGGGACGCACGGGTGTCCTCGGCGTACTCGACGCCGAGGCCAGGGAGGACGACCTGGAGGAGTTGGTGGAGAAGGCCGGGGGCCGCCCCTATGTGGTGCTGGCCGACGATGCCGAACTGCTCCACGACACCCGGCTCGACGAGGCCCTGGAAGCGCTCCTGCGCAAGGGTGTCGACGGCGGCCTCGGCGTCATCGCGGCCGGCACGACGGACAGCCTGTCCTCCCAGTACCGCGGCTTCGTCACCGCCGCCCGCAAGTCCCGCAACGGCCTGCTGCTCACCCCCCAGACCTCGCAGGAAGGCGAACTGTTCAACATCCGCCTCCCCTCGAACACGGGCAGCGGCCAGCCGGGCAGCGGTCTTCTGGTCTCCGGCGGCGCGTTCCGGCCGGTCCAGGGAGTGATGCGGGGGTAGCGCGGCACGCGGGGCGTCGGCGGTCCGCCGGGCAGCCGGCGGGGCCCTGGGGGGACTTCAGCGATCACCCACCAACGCGAAGGCCGAAGGCCAGGCGCCGGTCGAGCACCTGTCCCCTCCAGCCCGTTGACCGCCGCTGCCCTGCGCACACAAACGGGGGCGCCCACCGGTGGTGGGCGCCCCCGCGATGCCTACTGTCCGGCTGTGATGCGGATCAGGTGGCGCGCTCGATGTTGTCGGCGCTGGTGGACGCGGACTTCTGCGCGTCGTGGAGGGTGTCGACCCACTTGGAGAAGGTGCCGCGCGCGTCTTCCCAGTCCTTGCGGAACTGGTCCGACTTGGGGCCCTTCCAGTAGCCGGTGCTGCCGGACGTCGCCGAGTTCAGGTTGTTGATGAGCGTGTGCAGGTCGCCTGCGCTGCGCCCGAACAGTTTGGCAAGGTCCCTGAGTTCCTTGAGACTTGCTCCGCGATCCATCGCGTTCCTCCCCGTGTCACTGCTCGCTGAGTAAGCAGAAAATCCGACTGATACCAGGCGACGCTATCGCACCTTCCGCACCACGTGTAAAGGGCCGCGGAACCCGAGGTTGCACCGTCCCCTCTGCGAAGTCGCCGGGCGGGTGGCGGGGGGAGGGGCCGCCGGGCCCTGCCGGGGTGGACGGTTATGCTGGGCCGTCCATGTGACAGCGGGGGAGGCTGCTATGGCAAATCCGGACATTCAAGAACTCAACAACCGTGCCGCGGCCCTGCGTCAGCTCGCCGATCACGTCGAGTCCCTGATGGACCAGCCACGCACCTTCAGCACCACCACCATGAAGACCTGGGGCGGCCCGAACGCCACCGATGTCCGGGGAAAGCTGAACAGCTGGCGCACCACCTGTTCCACGGTGGCGCAGTCGCTGCGTACCGAGGCCCAGCAGGCCACCCAGGACGCCAAGGACCTGCAGCACCCCAAGAAGTGAGCCGGGCGACCACCGGCGCCCGGGGAGGAATCGAGAGTCATGCCGTCGTACGACAGTTCCCGCGCCCGTTTCCGGCTGGCCGACCGCCACATCGCGGTCTTCGCCCATCTGCTGGACGGTGAGACGCCGCCCGAAGAACTGTGGGAGGGCGTAGTCGAACTGCAGCGCATCGGCCTGGTCGGCGAGGAGGGCGAACTCGTCCCGCTCCTGCGCGACCTGCTCGGCACGCTGGCGGCCCCCTTGCTCCTGCTCCAGGTCGAGGTCACCGGTGAACACGGCCCGGTGAACCACGGCGTGGTCGTCGGCCGGGACGCGGTCATCTCCCACGACGGCTGGCCCGGCGAGGAGGAGTCCGAATACGTCCCCATCGAGCCGAGCAGCCTTGTCTGGGAGCTCGCCCGCAAGGTCAACCTCCACCGGGGGGAGCCGACGCAGCCGCCGGCCCACCCCCGCATCGAGACGACGATGGGCGCCCTCGACGCGGCGTTCGTCGCGCTCGGCGAGGCGGCCGGTGACGAAGCGGTGGCGCGCGAGCTGACCCGCAAGGCCCTGGTCGAGACGAGCGGCCTGGAGCCCGCCGCACTGGACCAGTTCCTCGAACTCGTCATCGCGCTCAACGCCACCTGGCGCATCACCGCGGCCTGGGACGGGGAGCACGAGGGCGAGCGCTCCGCGATGATCCGGGCCCTGGCCGCCTGGGACTGCGGCCCGTCCGGCTACTGGATCCGGGAGCAGCCCGAGGAGCCGATCCTGCCGGGCCAGGTCACCCCGGAAAGCCCCCTGGTCGTGGCGTGGACGACGCCCGGGGACGTCTGGGAGCGCATCACCGACCTGCTCCCGGACACGGAAGACCTGATCGACGGCGTCTGAGGGGAAGTCCGTGGGGAGCAAGGCAGGCGCCGAGGGGCAGCGGACCGTCAACCCTGACGACCTGGACCAGCTGGCGAAGCTGTTGGAGGGCAAGGGCGGCGTCCAGGACAAGATCGACGAGGCCTTCACCAGGGCCGGCAACCTGGGCGTGAGCAGCAAGCTCACCGCGCTCAGGCCCATGCGGTCCTGGGTGACGACCACGGCACCCGACCTCCGCAAGCGCGCGGCGCTCGGCCGCCTGGAGGACGGCGACCCGCAGGCCGGGGCGAAGTGGGCGGGGTTCGACGCCAAGGACCTGGCCAAGGGCGCACTCATCATGCAGGCGCCGGACGTGCTGCTGCTGGCCAACGCCATCGCCAGCAGCGACAGCCCGGACCCGGCGTTCCGGCGCCGGTCACGGGAGTCCCTCGACGACTGGGTCGACCGGCTGCGCGCCCACGCCTTCGCGTCCATCCCGGCGCTCAGACCGTACGAGAAGGACATCGAGAACTTCCTCGGCCTGTACGGGGACGTGACGGGGTTCGTGTCGCACGCGGGATCCGCGTCGTTCCACACGGTCAACCTCACCAAGGTCCTCGTGGGGAACTCGATTGCCGAGGGCGGCTGGGCGAACACGGCCAAGATGTACTTCGCCGGGAGGCTCCAGGCGGTCCCGGGCAGCGTCCCCGCCTCGGCGAAGCTGATCGGGTGGGGCGAGAGGCTGGAGGCGTGGACGCCCCCCATCCGCTCGCTGGCCGCGCCCGGAACCTGGCTCCCGGGCAAGCTGAGCGCCCTGGCATCGGGCAGCGCCGCTTATCAGGACGCCTCCTCGATCCCCACGGTCAGCGGCTACATGAGCACCCGGATCGGCATGGGAGTGGACTGGATACGGCGCAGTGGCGTCATGACCACGCCCCGGGTGTTCGGCATCTCGGGAAACTCGGCCATCGACTTCCTGGTCGGATCCGACCGGCTGGCCAGGATGTACGGCGGCCTCACCCACTCGGGACAGATCCCCGGCCGCGCCGCCAACGCCAGCCTGATCAAGGTGACGAGCAACGCCGCGGCCGACGCCCGGCTGTTCGGCAGCGGACGCCTGGCCGCGCTCGGCAAGGGGCTCAGCACGGCCGGAAAGGCGGGTGGTTTCCTGCGCGGTGCCGGTGTCGCCGGCGGCGTCTTCTCCACCGCCTACAGCGTGGGCAATGTCTGGGCCCAGGGAAACCCGGCCTCGCACTTCACCGACCGGGAGCACGGCGCCAAGTACGTGGCCGATGTCGCGGAGGTCGGCTTCAACGCCTCGCTGACCGCGGCGACCATCGCCCCCAACCCCTTCACCCTCGGCGCGCTCGCCGTCACCGGAGCGATCTACGGCGGTGCCAAGATCGTGGAGCACTGGGACGGCATCAAGGACGGGGGCAAGAAGGCCGCGCACTGGGTGGGGGAGAAGGCAGGCGGTCTCGCGAGCGGAGCCAAGAACCTGGCCAAGAAGGCCAACCCCATGCACTGGTTCTGACCGGGGACCCTTGAGCACAGGGACTGAGTACATGGACACAGGAGAGGAGGGCGTCCGGGTGGGCGACTTCGCGTTCGAACTCGAACCGGTGCGGGAAGACCGGCTCCGGGGATATCGGGGCGTGGCCGGGCCGTTCGGCAGCGTCGACATCACCAGGGCCCTCGGCGCGCCCGGACAGGGACCGAGCCGCCAAGTGGCCCTGGAGGGAGCCCAGTTCCCCGAGACCCTGTTCGGCGGGGGCGCCGGCGTACTGCCGTCCCTGGACGGGGGGTGGCTGCGGGTGGACGGAACGATCGTCGACCTGGACCTGAGGATCACCGGGATCCGCAAGGGCTCCCGCCGGCTGGAGCTGGCCTTTCGCGACCGCCGCTACACCTACCGGGTCACCGGCGGCTCCGGGGACGCCCGGCTCGAACGCGACCGCGTGACCATCGCGACGACCCGCGGCCGGCCCGTACCCATGACGTCCGGAACGCGGCTGGTGAAGGTCGAGGGCGACGCGGACACCACGGACCTGGCGATCGCGCTCGTCCTGGAGCAGGTGGACAGGTCCGCGCTGTCCCTCAGCGGCGCGCTGTTCGCCGCGCCCATGAACGTACTCTTCGGTCGTTCCCGGGACGAGGGCCTGGGTTAGGGGAGAAGGAGGCCATGGTGTTCGGCAGGAAAGCAGAGGCGGAGCCGCCGTCCTTCGCACCGGTGCACTGGGACACCGTCAGCAAGTTCACGATCGGCGCCGCCTCCCGGCCGGCCGCGGTGCGCGGTGCCGGACCCGGGCCCCTGGCGGTCCGGGTGGAGAAGCGCGCCGGAGGCGCCACCTACCTGGTGCCCAGCGTGTTCGTCGCCCTGACCGGCTCCGGAGAGCCGGCGGCCGCGTCCGGATTCCGGCTGTACGAGGACGAGGCGGGCCTGCGCCTGCTGTGTTCCGTCACCCCGGACGCCGAGGCGGACAAGGACGGAGGGCGCCGCCATCGGGTCCAGGACGGCCGGGGCCGGGAGATCGGGTCCGTGGTCAGGGGGCCGGTGGCCAAGCGGGCGGTCCAGCACGCCTGGTGGCTGGAGCAGCCGGACCATCCCGAGGTGGTGGCCCGCCGCCACTGGGCGAAGGGCAGCGCCGGCCAAGTGCTGGGCCGTACCGTGGGCAAGGCGCTCGGAAGCGTCGTCGGCTCGGTCGTGGGGCTCGGCGGGGACGACAGCAACACCACCCGGGGCACTGCCAAGCCGGTGACCTGGACGTCCGGGGAACAGGTGGCCATGACGTCGGCGCCGACCGAGGGCCGAACGTGGTACCTGGCGCAGGCGAGTTGGCTGGACCGCCGCCTGGCCTTCGCCCTCGCCGTCCTGAGGGAGTGCTGAACGCGCGGGCGATGGTGGCCGGCGTCAGAACCAGTGCATGGGGTTGGCCTTCTTGGCCAGGTTCTTGGCCCCGCTCGCGAGACCGCCTGCCTTCTCCCCCACCCAGTGCGCGGCCTTCTTGCCCCCGTCCTTGATGTCGTCCCAGTGCTCGACGACCTTCGCGCCCCCGTAGATGAGGCCGGTGCCGACGGCGAGGCCGATGGTGACCGGGTTCGGGGCGACCATCGCGGCCGTGAGTGAGGCGTTGAAACCCACCTCGGCCACGTCGGCCACGTACCCCGCGCCGTTCCGCTTGAAGGCCTCGACGGGGTTGCCCTGGGAGATGACGTTGGCCGCGCTGAGGCCGGTCGAGGCGACACCGCCCACGATGCCGACGCCCCGGAGGAGACCGGCCGTCTTGGCCGCCGCCCCCAGGCCCGCACGGAACGCCGACGCGCCCTCGGCGGCCTCCGGCACACTGTTCGCGAACCGCTGCATATTGCCCGCTTTGGTGAAGACCTTCACCAAACTGGCGTTTCCGGCACGTGCCACGGGCTGCCCGGCGTGGGTGAACCCGGCGTATGTCTTGGCGACCTCGTCCGAGCCGACGACGAAGTCGATGAGGCCGTTGGCGTTGACGTGCTGCATCAGCGCGCTGGACCGGAACGCGTTCCACGCCGTTCCGAAGAGGTCGCCGCGGACGCCCGCGGTGCCCGGAACGCCCGCGATCCGCTGGTACAGCGAGCTCCGCGAGAGCATGTTGCCGAGCTGGCCGGGCAGCCAGCTCCCGGGGGCGGACAGGGAGCGGATCTTTGGCGACCACTTGATGAGCGCCGTGCCGCCCTTCTGCAACCACCGGCTGTTGGAGGCCCGCATCGCCGCCCCCACCTGCGTCTTCCACGCGCGGAAGACACCTTGCTTGAGGGAGTTGCCGACGAGGACCTTGGTCAGCGACGAGCCCTGGAGCGAGACCACGGCGGTGGCGGCGGTGACCGAGGTCCAGTCGCCGAACAGACCGAGCAGCGTGTCGACGGTCTGCTCGTGCGGCTGGAGGCCCGGGATCCGGGTGAGGGCGTGCGCCTCCATCCGCTGGATCCAGTCGTTCAGCGACTCGTCCGGCTGCCGCTTGAACTCATAGGCGCGGGGATCATCGCTCGCCGCAAGGGAGTTGGCCAACAGGAGGGAGTCCGGGGTGAGGAGGTCACCGTCGTACTTCTTGAGGTCGTCGGGGCTGAACCCGGCCCAGCGCAGGCCCGCTTCGGGGTCGCCGTCCTCGAGGCGGGCGAAGACGGCCCGCCTGCGCAGATCGGGGCCGGTGTCCTTGATCCATGAACGCAACGGGTTGAGTCCGGACAACTTGCTGGTGACGCCGAGTCGCGAGGCCCGGGTGAACGCCTCGTCCACCTTGTCCTGCACTCCGCCCCGGCCATCGAGGAGCTTGGCGAGCTGCTCCAGATGCTCCGGATCGGCCGTCCGGTTGTCCCCCATGCCGTCCCCCTCTGTACGCGCCACGAACCGGTTGGGTCGGCATGGTGGCTGCCTCGTCCTGGCCTGTTACGTGTGAGGCTCATGATACGGCGGGGGACAGAGGCATGACCGAACACGGTCAGGGGTGTGCCCAGCGACCGGGCGCGGGGCGGCGGCCCACGCGGTCGGGGGAGAGCCCTACGGCGCGAGTTCCCCGGTGAACGTCAGCGACTGATTCGACGCGTACAGACGCCCGTTGACCAGACCGTCCTTGAAGACGAGCGCGGAGCGGTCGTCGCTGTCGGTGGTCTCCGGAAAGACCTGCCACCCGAGGGCGACCAGCCGCGCGGTGCCGCGCCGCAACAGCGTGTCATTGGACCGCGTCTCCTCGGGATCCCACCCCGCGACCCGCACCGAGCGCCCCTCGAACTCGTCGTCGGGATACACGGCGCGGGGAGTCGCGTCCTTGATGGCGTCACGGATCTCCGCGGAGACCTGTTGGCGTGCCTGCTCGGGGGATGCCGCGCTGTGTGCCATGGAGTTCGCCCTGTCCCCTGTCGTGAGGTCGTCGCTGTCGCTGTACTCGGTCATCCGCGGGCCGCGTCGTCCACCACACCACTGAAGGAAATGGCGGGTGGCTGCACCGCGAACGACCCTCCGCCGACGTCGAGTTTGGCCGCGTACAGGGAGGGCTCGTCCTCGGTGCGCCTGCGTGCGTCGACCGACCAGCCGGCGGTACGCAGCGCCTCGATCAGCGCGTCGATCAACTCCTGCGTCGGCCGCGTCTCCGACTCGTCGAACGCCGTGATGGCGACGGCCTCGGCGGCGATGACCGAGGGCAGGTCCATCACCGTCGCGTCCTTCAGCACCGTGTTCATGACGGCGGTGATCTCCTCGATGAACCGTTCCCGCCCACCGTCCGGCCCGTGGCCCATGCTGGTTCCCTTCCATGCTCTGGTCACGACAGCTTAGAACCCCGCGAAGTTCAGGGCCGAGTCGAGCACGTCCTTGCCCTTGTGCAGGGCCTTGTTCCCGGTGGTGAGTCCGGTGTGGAGCATGTCGCCGCCCTTGGCGATCGTGGTATTCGTCGCATTGCTGAAGGCCCGGGCGGCGTCGCTGGTCTTGGCCGAGAACTCGCTCTTGATGTGGTCCATGGATTTCAGCGCGTGGCCCGCGTTGTCGATGACATGGCTGGGGTGGATGAAGGTGTCACCGGCGTCGAGGGCGATGCTCCCGCCGTCCTTGAAGAGGGTGCCGGCGAATTGTGAACCGTCCGAGAGGATCCGTCCGCCGTCCTTCTCGATTTCGGTCGCTATCTCATTGCCGTCCGCCCACATCTTCTTCCCGCCGGACCACAGACCGCCGACGAGTTGGCGCGTGTTGTTCTGCAGCCGGTCGAACTCCAGGAGCTTGACGACGGGCCAGGTCACTCCGCCGAGCGCGGCGCGCGAGGCCGTCGCCGCGGAACCGGCGGCCATCCTGGCGACGAAGTCCGGTGCGCCCCGGTCCTTGGCCGCTGCGTACACCTTCTTGTAGGCCAGGTTGCCGGCCAACTTGCTGACCTCGCCGAACAGTTCCTTCGGCTGCACCCGGTCCAGCATGTTGTATTTGTTGAGCACCGAGTGGATCGGCAGAATGACGTCCTTCATATTGCTTCTGCCGTTGAGGAGCCCCTGCACGATGGGGTCGAGGTCCCCGCCCATCCTGTTGACGACTTCCGGGTCCACGCGCTCGTGCAGGAACTTGACAAGTTCCCGGACTTCGGCGGCGCCCATCTGTTCTTCGTCGAGCGTGGTGTGGGTGAACGTGAGTGGCTGGTGATCTCCACCGAAGAGGACCCGCTGCATATTGGTCAGGGATTCGTTTCCGGCCTTGTAGTACTCCGAGTGCCCGTGCGCGCCGGTCGTGCTGAGGCGAATGATGTCCTTGAAGTCGGCCGGATCGTCCCCGTGCCCCTGGGTGTACTCGACCGGGTCACCGGGGGCACGCATCGCGAAGAACTTCGTGTTCGGCATATGGAAGTCGGCGACCGAGTGGATATTGGGGCCGAGCCCCGGACTTCCCATGAACGTGACGTTGTCGATGTTCGTGAGGCCGCTCTGCAGTGCCTTGCTGGTGACCAGGGTTCCGTAACTGTGCGCGAAGATGGAGGTTTTCGCGTCCTGCTGAAGATTCACGGATATGCCCTGCCGGAACGCGTTGAGCTGGTTTCCGCCCACCACGGCCTTCGCCGGATCCACGGAGTCGCCGATCTCCGGGGTGTCGTAGCCCAGCCAGCTCACCACCGCGGTGCCCGGCTGTTCGATACCGTCCTTGCCCTTGACGAGGTCGAAGCCGCCATCACTGAAGCTGTTGAAATTGTCGAGACGGTTGGTGATGCCGGGCACCCGGAAAGCGACGTTCTTGGAGTTTTCGAGATCGCCCACGACCTCGGCGACCCGGCCATCGGCAAACGGAGAGGCTTTGGGGTCGGCGGTCGAACCGAAATGGGCGTCGAAAACCAGGAACTGGCGCGGCACCTCGACCTCGACGGGCCTGTTCGTCTTCGGGTCGATGAACTTCTTGATGCGCGGGTTGAGGAAACTCCGAAGCGTATCGACACGGTCCTTGGTGCGTTTGTAGGCCGGGTCATTGGGGGCCAGACCCTTGAAGTACGCGTTCTCCGAGTCGAATTCCTTCTGGATGGATATTCGGTTCGCCGCGAACCGGACATTGACGGGCACACCGTCCAGGTTTCCGACGAAGGACGGGTCCGTCGCGGCGAGCGAAGCCTGCTGTTCGGGCGAGAGCGAGGCGAAGTAGTCCTTGACGGCCTTGGCCTGCTCCTGCGGAGTCCCGTCCTTGTGGGCCGCGAGAGCCGCCTTGAGCCCGTCTTCGAGCTTCTTCCCGGCGTCCTTGTCTCCGGCCATCGAGCTGGGAAGGCCGAACATTTTCAGGGAGTCGAAGGGGGATTCCGACGGGGCCCGGAGGATGCCCGCCCGGCACCGCAAGTCACGTGCCTCATCCTGAAGCCAGCTCGCAAGTGCGGGCAATTGGGACACCTCGCCACCCACGTCCAGGGCCGTGGCCCGGCTCTTCAATTGTGGGATCGCCTGAGCCTTGCTGTCGAATGACTTCGCCAGGCGATCAAGCATGTCCGGATCCGCGTAAACCATCCCCATGGTCAAGTACCGTAGTGCCTGGAACACGACGGCGGCACGGGGTTGCCCAAATGGTCCATTTATACGGGGGTATTGGAGATGGGGTCACGCGACGCCGCCGATCTGCGCACATTGGCGGACGACATCCGAAAGCTGCTGGACGAGCCCATAACCATCGCGGCGGACCGGAGCGCCAAGGACGATGAACGATGGGCGGGCCCGAATGCCGAGCGTATTCGCGGCGAACTCGCGGGACGCAAGGTCAAGTTGGGTGTCATGGCCGACGCGATCGACAAGGCGGCGGCCAACCGGAAGGACACCGGAGGCGGCCCGAACAAGCCCAGCTGACGTCCGCGGCCGACGCCTGAGCTCCAGACGGCGTCGAGGTTCCCGGCTCAGTTCTTGTGGTAGTCGGGGTTGCGCAGGCAGTCGGTGACGATCTGGGCCACCAGCGTCTGGGACGTTTCCCCGGAAGCCAGCTTGAACGGGGTGGCGGACACGACGGCCGAACCGTTGCCGCCCGTCTTCTTCACGTATTTGGTCACCGAGCCGTCGCCGGCGTTGGAGGACCCGGTTCGTTCGGGATCCTCCGCCCAGTTCTTGCCGCGCAGATGCTCCACCACGCTGTCGACCAGAGCGGCGGGCGTACGCTTGTCGGAGGGAGCGCCGGGGACGCGGATGTACGAGGTCAGGGACCGCTTGCTGGCGTCCTTGGAGTCGATCCAGTCCGGCCCACCGCAGTCCCGCGACCCGTCCGAGTACTCGTCGGGACGGATCCCCGGCATCGTGGCCTTGATCGCGTCCAGCACGTCCGGATGCAGCGCGTCCATCGCCTGCTGGTACGTCGGCCCGCCGCCGGTCTTCTTGCCCGAGCCGGAGCCCGAGTTCCCCGAGGCCGACGAGCAGCCGCAGGCGACCACCGCGATCAGTGCGGCGATGGAGATCCTCTTGAACCTTCGGACGCCCATCTGATGGTCTCCCGTGGTGTGTGGGGGCACAGTGCTCTGAGGCTACGTGACGGCCGGCGAGGGCGGTCAGCACGCCGAGCGTTACGCACCAATTGCCGCGTTTCCCGATCGGGGGAGCGGCGGATTCACCCCGCGCCGTGTCCCGTCTCGTCCTTGCGGGCCTTCTCCACGAGCCGGTTCTCCTCGGCCGGGAACGAGTCGAAGAGGGTCTTGAGGCGCTGCATGCGGCCGTTGTGGTCGGCGCACCATTGGTCGGCCTTCTTGCCGATCCATGTCTTCGGCATCATGGACTCCACGTTCCGGATGGCCGTGCGGATCTCGCCCGCGGCGCTCTCTATCGCGTTCATGTCCTGACGGCAGAGGTAATCCAGCCGGTCTTCCTGCGGTCTTCCCATGACTGCGCCTCATTTCCGGGGTCGAGTTGATGTCACCGCGTCGCGATCTTCAGGACGAACGGGGCGTTCCCCGCCATCACGAGGGCTCCCGACGAGTACGTCAGGGCTTCGGGCATCGGGCAGGGCAGCTTCGTCGCGTCGACCAAGTGCCCCTCGTCGCAGCCCGCGTCGGAGTCGCCGCGTGAGCCGCCGGAGGCCTGCTTGGCCACGACTTCGGCCTTTTGGGCCGTCAGGTGAAGTACGTACTGCGCCGTGTCGTCATGAGCGCGTACGTAGACCCCGTTTCCGTCGTCTCCCGCCATCCAGGTCGGTCGCAGGTCGGACAGGTTCCCCTTCACCCCGTCGGCCTGTTCTGGGACGGCGAGCTTCGCGACCGATCCGTCCTGGTGAACGGTGACCACATCGGCAAGACGCCCCTGTGCGCCCTCCGCCGACGTGCGCAGATAGACCGTGCCGGAACGGTCCACCGCACTCCCGCGGGCAATGGCGCGCCCGGCGGCGTCGCCCCGGTCCGCAGGCACTTGGTAGAGACGTGTCAGACGCCCCTCCTTGAGCTGCCAGATCACATCGCCGTCCGTGAACAGCAGGGTGCCGTCCGGCCGCTTCCCGAAGGGCTCGACCGGTTGGTCGGAGAGGTGGACGTCCTGCGCCGAGGCGGTGGCCGGCGCCGGCTGTCCGAGCTTCCTCGGCCCACCCGGGGCGCCGGCGAGGACCGTTCTCCGTTTCCCGTCGGTCCGCACGTTCAGCAGCTGCGAGCGAGCCCCGACCACGAACGAGTTCGGCGAGAGCACGACCAGGCCGCCGACGCCGTGCACTTCGCCGTCGAGGACGGTCCTGGCTCTGTGATCGTCCTCGATCACAGCGAGCGAGGCGCTCATGCCGTAGACCTTCCCGTCGGGGCCGACGGTGAGGCCGTCGGGGTCGCCGTCGAAGGCGAGCCAGGCGGCACCCGAACTCCCGCCGTTCTCATCGGCGGTCCGCAACAGCACCTCCGCCTGGCCCTTGTCCGGGTCCTTCCACTGGGCGTCACCGCCTCCCAGGCACCCCTGAAGGGACAGCAGGACGACCGCGACGGCGCCGGCGGCCGGCCACTTCCCATGGCGTCGCATCACGGTCGAGCCCTTCGCAGCGCATATCGGTGCGGTCATGTCAGCCGACCCCGCGGCTGAAGGAATCCCGCATGTCGTCGTCGAAGTTGTCCAGCCGGCCGTGGTTCTCGCTCTTCGTCCTGACCCACCACTGATTGAAGGCCGCCCGGTCGGCGTCGTTGCGGATGACGATGTTGCCGTTCGCCCACTCCGGGTGTGCCTCGGGGGGCTTGATGTCGCCCGCCCGGACGAGACCCTGCATCAGCGGTATCTGCATGGAGGTCGAGTCGCCGAACTTGATGTCCTTGTAAGCGCTCTCGACCTGGTTCGCCTCACCGGACGGGAACGTGGACCCGCCATAGGGGATGCCCGCCCAGATCGCCGCCTGGACCCACTTGGATGCCAGAGCGAGCTTCACCGGATTACTGGGCAGCGGGACGGCGGCCGCGCCACTGCTGATGATGTTGAACCACATGAGCTGTTTGGCGTGCTCGGCATCCCGCAGGGCCGCCTCATTCATATCGACGTCATGTCCGGCTACCGACACTTCGCCGCGAAGTTCCGCCAGATTTTTGAGGTACGTACTGTCATCCCCGACGATTCCGTGCTGAGACGTGCGGCTGATCTGGGCATTGATCGCCTGGATGACATAGCCCGCCTCGTCGCGGTTCTTCATGATTTCGCTCAGGAACGCCTTGGCGGGCGCCCGGCCGACGGTGATCGTGCCGTCGTCATTGACCGTCGCGTCATTCTGCGAGACGCCGGTCGACGCGGCGAAGTCCGGTACGTAGGACTGGAAGACGTAGGAAAGCGCCTTCGACACCTCGGGGTTGACGGGGTACTGATCCTTTTCGGCGCCACTCTTCTTGCCGTCGGAGGCGAACTTCGCCGCCCCCGCGTTGATGATGTTCGCGGCGGCCTCGGCGGATGCCTTGAAGTGGTCCTGGCGATCGCCGGTGGCCGCGCGGATCACCGTGCTGGGCCACACGTAGTCGTTGGTCTGGAGACCAGGGGTGGCCCAGTGGTCGCTGACGAGTTCCTGCGCGTGCCGGGCGCCGTCGGTGCCGGTGAGCAGGTTGCGTGATGCGTCGGGGTTCTCGCCGACGCGCTGCATCAGGGCCAGTGACGGGTCATTGGCGTCGATGGCCAGGGCCCGCTTCGCGGCGTCGTCCATGCCCTCGCGGTTGTAGTCGTGCGTGAGGCCGAGCGACCCGTACCAGGCGTGATCGGGGTCCACGAACGCGGGCGCCACGTAGACCATGCCCGCGACCTGACCCTTGGTGTGCGCGGGCCGCATTTGGTGAGCCGTACGCCAGTCCAGCATCGCCGCGCCGACCTTGGTCAGGACGGCCGTGTCCCACTCGTTGCCCTTGGGGCCGTACTTGAACAGCATTCCGACGGACCACATGTCGTCGTCCGGCGGGTTGGTGAGGGCTTTGGCGTAGTCCGGGTTCGGAGGGATCCTGCCCGCCGACTGGAGGGCGAAGACGCGGTTGACGCCCGTGGCGTACTGGCCGATCAGATTCTGCGAATCCTTGCTGAGGGTCTCGCCGCCATGGGTGCCGTCCTGCGTGTGCAGGGCGCGGCTCACACGGGCCGCGTCGACGATTCCGCCGGC
Organism: Streptomyces sp. ASQP_92; assembly: GCF_025399895.1. Taxonomy (GTDB): domain Bacteria; phylum Actinomycetota; class Actinomycetes; order Streptomycetales; family Streptomycetaceae; genus Streptomyces. The sequence continues at coordinate 73,047 of NZ_JAODUA010000003.1, forward strand.
GGCCGCGAAGGCGTTCAGATAGGTGGGATCGTCCTGGTGGTCCGCCAGGGCGCGGCCGATGGCCGCGATGTCCTCGCGGGAGCCCTTGTCCTTGGGGTGGTCGAGGGCCTTCTGGAGGGCGGCCGCGTCCAACCCGGCCTCCCTGGCGCTCTCCTTGTCGACGTCCGCCATGTCCCACGGGATGTCGATGATGTCCCCGCTCGTGGTGCACATGCTGGGGGCGACGCCGGCGACTTCCAGGGTGCGGGCCAGATCGGCGCGCTTGGACATGCTGCGGGCGTCCTCGCCCACCGCCTGCGTCTGCTGGGCGAGCAGCGACAGATCGAGTCCGCTCTGCCAGGAGGCGAAGTTCTTGCGGATGAGGGCGCCGTGCCGTGCCAGAGCGGCTTCCAAGTCCTGGAGCCGGTCCGCGAGTTTGCGCACCCGCACCGGGTCGACACCGACGTAGTCCCCCATGGACACCATGCCTTTCGCTCGCCTTGCCACGACAGCGCGACGTTACGGAGAACGCCCCCGGTGCCCTTTCCCCGATGGTCAACAGCGTTCCATCGTATGGAGCGAGCGGATTTCCTCCGCTTTCTTGGGCAAATAAAGGATCATCCTTTATCCGGGGCGGCCTTTTTCAGCGGTTGACCGCCTGAATCTCCTGGACGGTGACCTGCTGGTCCTGGCCGAAGGTGCCCTCCGGCAGATCGTCGCCGCCGGCGGGGGTTCCGACCCAGTGGATCTTCCAGGTGACCGTGGCCTTCAGGTTGTAGGGGGCGCCGCTGGTGGCGCGGCGGTACGTGACGCCGCAGGGCGGGGCCTGGTCGGCGCTGCCCGCCTCGTACGGGGTGCCGATGGAGCCGTCCGCGTTGATGGGGCACTCACCGGAGGCGGGGAAGAGGGTGGCGTCCGCGGTGCCGGGGTCCAGTTTGAGCGAGACCGGGGTGGCGGTCGTGGTCGCCGAGATGCCGAGCGCGGCGACGGACGCGGTGACCGAGACCGGGTGGAAGTCGCTCTTGTCCAGCCATGTCCAGGTCGGCAGGTTCACCTTGCTGGTGCCGTCGGGCTTCAGGGTGACCTTGGTGGTCGGCACGCGGATCTCCGCGTACGCGAGCTTGCCGAGGATCTCGGGCGTGACGGCCTCTGGAATGTCAGGGGGCGGGGGCGCGCCCTTGTCGACCCAGAAGTAGGGCTTCTGGCACGCGTCCCAGCCGGGCCGGAAGCTCGGGTCGGCGTACGAGTCCCACCAGTAGCCCTTGTCGGCCTTGTCCAGGTTGAAGTTGGTGTAGGGCTTTCCGTTGACGTACCTGTCGCGCTGCGCGTTGTCCCAGGAGGAACCGGTGGAGTCCGCGCTCCAGATCGGCTCGACATACGCCTTGAACTCGGCGGGGCTGTACTTGGGGGCGTACCAGCAGGCCGGGGGCGTCCAGTTGCCGACCGGGGTGAGCGGGCCGACGGAACTGCCGGCGCCGTTCTTCGAGCGGTCGTAGGCGATGCCGCCGGCGGTGGCGGAGATGGTGCCGTCGGGGGTGGAGCTACCGCCGGCCTGGGTGCCGCCCTTGGCGCCACCGCCGATCTTGTTGTCCGCGAACGCGGGGCCGGGTGAGAGGAGGAGTGTCACCAGGGCGGCCGCTGCGACCGTGGTCGCATACCGGGATATCACGGCTGGCACTTCGCATTCCCCCTGTCGGAAACCATCTTCGTCGTCACCCATACGCCGCCGTCGTTCTTGCGCAGGGCGGTGTGGTACAGCACATAGCTGTTCTTGGTGGCCGGGGTCTTGTCCACCTTGCCCGTCGGGATGGCCATGTCGTACGCCTTGCCCTGGTCCTGGCAGTAGGACAGGGCGGCGGTGCCGTGGTCGCCGACCGACACGGTCGCGTTGTAGTAGCGGTACGAGCCCGTCACGCGGGACTTGGCCTTGACGTAGTCCTCGACGTATCGCTGAGTCGAGGCGGACAGCTCTCCCTCCGTGTAGAAGCGGTACGCCGCCTGGAGGGGGTCCTGCTTGACGATCGCGTAGTCGATCGCCTTGATGAGCTGCTCTCCGTCGGAGAGGACGGCGTCCTTGGCCGGGTCGCCGGTCTTCTGCCAGTCGAAGGTGTAGGAGAGGTCGGCGGGAAGTTCGATCTTCGGCCGGTCGCTCGCGGTCGCCGAGGCCGATGCGGTCGCCGACGGCGACGCCTTGTCGCTCTGATCCGCCCCTGCGATCTTGCCCGAGTCCTTGGGCTTTTCGTCATTGCTACTGCACGCGCTCAGCATGAGGGCAGCCGTCACGGTGAGTGCGGAGGCGGCCATCGGCAGGATGCGGCGGTTCACGGATGCTCCCGGTGAAACAGATGTGGTCGCGGGTGAAGGGAAGTTATCGAGGACTGGCCGGTTTCGCTAGGGCAAAGCCTTGGGCAAACTGGAGCACAGTGCGCGTATGGGTGGAGAACGACGAGGCTCGTCCCCGCGATCTCCCCTTCCGGAGCGCTCCGTTCGGCCACCGGTGGAGCGGTGTGCGCCCGTCTCCGTCCCCCGTTCCCGATCGGGTACCCGGCTCGCCGGGGGGCCGGAACGCCCGGAACTCAGTTTGTTGTGCGACGACGCCGTGGCGAATGAGTACGGGTACTCACGACGCGCCCGGGGGCGCTGGTGAGGATGGTGGTGTTCAGCTGGGCCGCGTCGGAAAGGGGAGTTGCTCGATGAGTCGGATGATTCAAGGGGAGCCGGGGTCCGCCCACGGTCCGACCGCGGCGCCCGTTATGACGCTCCGGCAGGTGCCGACTTCGGCTCACCCATGGGGCCCGGCCCAAGGGTCGTTTGGTGCCCCGCCCCTATGCGCGACGCCCCGCCCTTCTCCTCGGCTGCGGCCGCACGGAGCTTGGTACGTGCTGCCGGGCGTGCTGCTCGCCGGGGCGGCGGTGGCGTCGGCGTGTGGTGCCGCCCTCGGGCTCCTGCGCAAAGCGGGCAAGCACGCCATCTGCGACGCGACCACCAGCTGCGCCAAGACGCCGCACCAGGACGGTTATCGCAGCCCCGACTGGCCGTGGGGCTTCTTCGTCGCCGGCGGTGTGCTGGCCGGCCTCGCTCTGATCGGTTTTGTCTTGTTGGCCGCGGTGCGCGGGCGCGGCCGGCGCGCGATGACGACGTGACCCGACGGTGTCGGGACCCGCGGCGCCCGGAGCGGCCCGTTTCCCCCAAGGCTGCGGAGAACCCGGTTCGCATGGATTGCACAGTGGTAACGAAGGTGCGCGGTGACGGGGAGAAATAAGCCATTTCGGAGCCTTTGTGGCCGCTGTGCCGAGATGGGTAATGTTCGCGATCTTTAACGCGCCTTGAGGGTGCTGAGGGGCGGCTGCTACGGTGCGATCACATGATCTGACAGCGTGCAGGTGGCCTCGCGAAGGTCTTCGGCGGGCCCGAAGTGACCGGTCGAGTCCCAGTCCTCGCGGCGTGAGATGGCTTGATTCAGGTCCAGGCATGCGTCTTGGTGCGTTCTGGTTCGCCCGCGACGCTGTCGCAAAAGAGTTACCACGGGGAGAAGAGACGTGAAGGTCCAGGAGCGCGGCGGGGCGGGGACCCACCGGGGGGCGGCGCCCGGGCAGCCGGTCGGTGAGCGGCTTCCGGCGCCACCGCGGGAACGCAAGCCCGCCCTCGCGGCCCTCGCCGTCCTGCTCATCCTCATCGGCGCCCTCGGGGCGACCGTTCTGGTGCTGCGGGCCGGCGACCGGGTCGAGGTCTACAAGCTCAGCGAGGACGTGGCCGCCGGCCATGCCGTGACGAAGAAACAGCTCACCACGGTGATGGTGGCCGCCGACGACCACGTCCACTACATCACCCCCGGCGAGTTGGGCGCGCTGTCCAAGCTCCGCGCCAAGTCCAACCTCTACGCCGGCTCCATCCTCGTGGGCGAGATGTTCGCCGCGGGCGGCGGCACCGAGGCCGGCAAGGCCGCCGTCGGTGTCTCGCTCAAGGAAGGCCAGTACCCGGCCAACCTCAAGGACGGCGAGACGGTCGCCGTCTACCGGGTCGGGACCGCCGCCGGATCGGGCAAGACCAGCGGTTCCGGAGGGAACGCCAACTCCGGCTCGGCGGGCGGGAGTTCGCCGCTCATCCAGCGCGCCGTGGTCAGCGATGTCGGCACCCAGGACAAGTCCTTCGGGAGCGGCAACCTCGCCGTCACGCTCACCGTGAACACCTCCGAGGCGGCCGCCGTCGCCCAGGCCGCGTCCGCCGGTGAAGTCGCCGTGGTGCGGGTCGCGCCGGACAACGGCTGAGTCGCGCGGCGACGCAGCGACGCAGCAGAGACAGAAGACGCGGAAGACATGGCGCTCATCGCACTCGCATCCGACAAGGGCTCTCCCGGTGTCACCACCGCCGCCCTCGCCCTGGCCGCCGTTTGGCCCCGTCGCGCACTGCTCGCCGAGACGGACCCGGCGGGCGGGGACCTGGTGTACCGCTGCACGGCCACCAACGGCGGTCCCCTCAACCCCAACACCGGCCTCCTCTCGCTGGCCGCGGCCGCCCGTCGCGGGCTCGCCGCCGACCAGCTCTGGGACCACGCCCAGCCGATGGCCGGCGGGCTCGAACTGCTGGTGGGGCTCGGCGCCGCCGAACAGGCCGCCGGTCTCGCCGGGAGCTGGCCCACGCTCGGCCGGGCCTTCGCCTCGCTCGGCGAATCGCCGCACGCGCCCGCCGACGTCATCGCCGACATCGGCCGGATCAGCGGCGGTTCGCCCGCCCTCGACCTGCTCCCGCACGCCGCGCTGGCCCTGCTCGTCTCGCGCACCGAGCCCGAGCACCTCGCCCGGGTACGCGACCGGGCCGCGGCCCTCTCCACCCACCTCCACGGCAGCCCGCGCGGCAACGCGCTGGCCACCCCGTTCATCGGCGTGATCCTGATCGCCGAGGCCGGGGCGTCCGTCAAGCTCTCCCACCAGGTCAACGACATGCTGGTGGCCGGGCAGACCGGCGCCCGCGTCATCGGCACCCTCGCGCACGACCCGTCGGGCGCCGCTCTGCTCGCCGGCCGTGGCCGTGGCCGCCTCGACAAGTCGCTGCTGATCCGCAGCGCCCGCAAGGTCTCGGCCGACCTGTACCAGCAGTTCGGCGCCGCCTGGGTCGGGGCCGGGGTCGGCCGATGAGCGCGGTCGATCACGGGCTGGTCAAGCGGTTCCGTCAGGAGGCCGGTGACCGGATCGCCGAGCAGCGGCGCCTGGACCAGGTGCGCGGCGTGGCCGCGATGTCGAGCGAGGACGAGCGCCAGTACGCGCGCGCCGTCATCGCCCAGATATTGGAGGAGTACGCCCGCACGGAGATCAACGCCGGGCGCACCCCCCTCGACGCGGAGACCGAGGAGCAGTACGCGGCCGCCGTGCACGCGGCGCTCTTCGGCGTCGGCCGGCTCCAGCCGCTGCTCGACGACCCCGAGGTCGAGAACATCGACATCAACGGATGCGACCAGGTCTTCGTCGGGTACGCCGACGGCCGTGAGGTCCGGGGCGACCCGGTCGCCGAGACCGACGAGGAGCTCATCGAGCTCATCCAGGTGCTCGGCGCCTACTCGGGTCTCTCCTCGCGCCCCTTCGACTCCGCCAACCCCCAGCTCGACCTGCGGCTGCCGGACGGCTCGCGTCTGTCGGCGGTCATGGAGGTCGCCCGGCGGCCCTCGCTGTCCATCCGTAGGGCCCGCATGGGCAAGGTCTTCATGGCCGACCTGGTCGGAAACGGCACCGTCACCCCGGAGTTGGCGCACTTCCTGGCCTGCGCGGTCCGGGCCCGCAAGAACATCATGATCGCGGGCGCGACCAACGCCGGAAAGACCACGCTGCTGCGGGCGCTCGCCAACGAGATCCCGCAGCAGGAACGCCTGATCACGGTCGAGCGCGCCCTGGAGCTGGGTCTCGACCAGTTCCCCGAACTCCACCCGAACGTCGTCGCGTTCGAGGAGCGGCTGCCCAACTCCGAGGGCCTGGGCATGATCCCGATGGCGGATCTGGTGCGGCGTTCGCTGCGTATGAACCCCTCGCGGGTCATCGTCGGCGAGGTGCTCGGCGACGAGATCGTCACCATGCTGAACGCGATGTCGCAGGGCAACGACGGCTCGCTCTCCACGATCCACGCCAACAGCTCCTCCGAGGTCTTCAACCGCATCTCGACGTACGCCCTCCAGGCCGCCGAGCGGCTGCCCATCGAGGCCAGCCAGATGCTGATCGCGGGCGCGGTCAACTTCGTCGTCTTCGTCGAGCGGCGCAACAACTACGAGAGCGGCGGCCGGTTGCAGCGCATGGTCACCTCGGTCCGCGAGGTGAACGGCTGCGACGGGCGCGTTCTGTCCAGCGAGGTCTTCGCCGAGACGCCGGACGGACGGGTCGTCCCGCACGCCCCCGTCTCCTGCATCGAGGAACTCGCCGTGCACGGCTACCGGCCCTCCGGGGCCTGGGGGTGAGTGGAGCCGTATGAACAACCTTCCCTCCATGGGCGGCCTCTTCGAGGCCACGACCCTCTACGCGCTCGCGGCCGGCCTCGCCGTCGGCGGCGGCCTCGCGCTGCTCGTCGTCGCGATCCGGGGCTTCGAGGTCAAGTCGGGTGGTGGCGCACGGGGCCAACGCGCGGGCGAAATGCTCCAGTTCATCGGCAAGCGCGGTTCGATCGCGGCCGGTGTCGGCCTGCTCGTGCTGCTGCTCACCCGGTGGACGGTGGCCGGTGTCGCCACCGGCCTGCTCGTCTTCTTCTGGGACAAGCTCTTCGGCGGCGCCGCGCAGGAGAAGGTCGCGATGAAGCGGGTCGAGGCGCTCGCCGCCTGGACCGAGTCGCTGCGCGACACCATCGCCGGCGCGGTCGGCCTCGAACAGGCCATTCCCGCCTCGGCCCGCGCGGCCGCCCCCGCGCTGCGGCCCCATCTCGACGCGCTCGTCGACCGGTTGCGGGCCCGCACGCCGCTGCCCGACGCGCTCCAGCTGCTCGCCGACGAGATCGACGACGCGTCCGCCGACATCATCGTCGCGGCGCTCATCCTCAACGCCCGGCTGCGCGGCCCCGGTCTGCGCCAGGTGCTCGGGGCGCTCGCCAAGTCGGCCCGCGAGGAGATCGACATGCGCCACCGCGTGATGGCCCAGCGCTCCTCCACCCGGCGCAGTGTGCAGATCGTGGTCGGTGTGTCGATCGCGTTCGTGCTCGGGCTCTCCGTCTTCAACCGTGACTTCGTGCAGCCGTACAACTCGGCCGTCGGCCAGCTCGTACTCGCCTGTGTCTGCGGCCTGTTCGCGCTCGGCTTCTGGTGGCTGCGCAAGCTGTCGGTGATCGAGACGCCGGACCGCTTCCTGGTCCGGCACGAGCCGGAGACCCGCTTCGTACGCCCCGACGTCCCCACGGGCGGGCCCGGGAACCGGGACGCGGACGGACAGCGTCCTGTAACCGCTGGGGAGGGAGCGCGGTGAGCGACATCATCACGGGACCGGTGCTGATCGGCGCGGTCCTCGGCCTCGGTATCTACGTCCTGATCAGGGCGCTGACCCGGACGAAGCCTTCGGCGGTCTCGCAGATCGCGCGGATCGACGCGATGCGCTCGTCCGGCAGCGTCTACACCCCGCGGCCCGAGGAGCACGGCACCGGCCGGCTTTCGGGGCTGCGCTCCGGAATCGGGGCGCGGGTCGCCGAGCTGTACCTCCGGCAGGGCTGGGAGCAGCGCTCCATCCGCGCCGACCTCGCCGTGCTCGAACGGGGCTGGGAACGGTTCCTGGCGATCAAGGTGCTGCTCGGGGTCGCGGGCCTCGTCTTCGGCCCGCTGCTCTTCGTCATCGTCGCCACGCTCGGCTTCGGCAGCAGCCCGATCATCCCGGTCTGGCTGGCGCTGATGTGCGGGGCGGTCTTCTTCTTCCTGCCCGACCTCGAAGTCCGCAGGGACGCCGCCGACAAGCGCCGGGACCTGCGCCGGGTCATCGGGGCCTACCTCGACCTGGTGGCCATGAACCTGGCCGGCGGCCGCGGACTGCCCGAGGCGCTGATGGCCGCCGCCGAGGTCAGCGACGGCTGGGCGCTGCGCCGGCTGCGCAACACGCTCGCCGACGCCCGCATCACCGGCACCAGCCAGTGGCTCGCGCTCGGTCGGCTCGGCGAGGAACTCGGCGTCGAGGAGCTGAAGGACCTCTCCTCGTCGCTCGCCCTGGTCGCGGACGACGGCGCGAAGGTACGCGAGTCCCTGGCGTCCCGTGCCGAAACGATGCGGCACCGGGAGATGGCCGAGATCGAGGGGGCGGCCGGTGAGAAGTCCCAGTCGATGCTCGTCGCCCAACTGCTGCTCTGTGCGGGCTTCCTGGTCTTCCTGATCTTCCCCGCCGCGATGCGCGTCTTCCAGGTCTGAGCGCGCTCCCCCCACTTCTGTCGAGAGGAAACCACCACCATGAACCGCCCGCAGTTCCCCAAGGTCAGCCACCCGGCCGTCGACTTCCTCGTCACCTTCCTGCGCGGCCGCGTCCAGCGCGCCCGCTCCGGCGAGCTCGACCGGGGCGCGTCCGCGGTCGAGTGGGTCATCATCTCCGCCGTCGTCGTGGCGATCGTCGGCGTGGTCGCCGCGGTCATCAACTCGGCCCTCAAGGGCGGCGCCGACAAGGTCGGCAAGTGCATCGAGGGCGCGAGCGCCGACAAGACCTGCTGAGGCGGGACCACTACCTTGCGCGACAGACTCCGGGCTCTTGTACGCCGCCGGGTGGAGGCAGCCTCCGCCCGCGGCGACTCCGGCATGACCGCGATCGAGTTCGTGCTGCTGACCCCGGTGCTGTTCTTCATGATCTTCGCGACCGTGCAGTTCGGTCTGTACTTCTTCGCGGACCATGTGGCGCAGGCCGCGGCCCAGGCCGGGGCCCGCAAGGCGCGGGCCATGGCCGACGAACAGCCCGGCGCCTGGCGCGGCGAGGCCCGCGACCAGGCCTCCAGCTACATCGCGCAGCTCGGCCCGAAGCTCGTGCTCGCCCCCGACGTCCAGACGGTGGAGCCCAAGGCGAACACGGTGGGCGTGGAGATCACGGCCAAGGTGCCGACGGTCTTTCCGGGGCTGCACCTGACGGTGCATGCGCGCTCGCAGGGGCCGGTCGAACGATTCGTACGCGAGGGGGGGAACTGATGCGCGCGCGGACAGTACGCGCCGCTCGGCCCGGCTCCGTCGGCGCGGCCCGCATCGCCGACGTGGCAAGCCGCGTCGGCGCGACCCGCCTCACCGCCGCGGTGCGCCGCCGCTCGACGGCCGCCGCCGACCGGGGCCTTTCCACCATCGAGGTGGTCATCCTCGCCCCGGTGATGATCCTGTTCATCCTGGTCCTGGTGGCGTTCGGCCAACTCGTCGACGGGCGCGGCGCGGTGGACTCCGCGGCGCGGGACGCGGCACGGGCCGGCTCCATCCAGAAGGACCTCGGCACCGCGCTGTCCGAGGCCAAGTCGGCGGCGGAGGCCGACCTGGCGGACGTCTGCTCCGGGCCGGTCAGCGTGCGCCAGACCAGCGCGGGCTGGACCGACGCGGAGTTCTTCACGGTGGAGGTCAGCTGCCGCATCCGGGGCCTGTCGATGCTCGGCCTGGACATCCCCACGACCCTGACCGGCACCTCGACGTCCCCGCTGGACCCGTTCAAGAGGAAGACCGCATGAGCGCGCCGCGGAACACCGCCGGGCCCGGGGCCCCGCGTCGGCTCCGGGCAGACGGGTGCGCCTGGATCCGGGACCGGCGCGCGCGTCTCGACGACCGGGGGTCGGGGGCGGCCGCGGTCATCGTCTTCGCCGTCCTCTTCCTCGGCCTCGCCGCGTTCGTCATCGACGGCGGCCTGTCCATCTCCAAGCGGGAGCGCGCCGCGGACATAGCCGAACAGGCCGCCCGCTACGCGGCGCAGGACATCGACAAGGAAGCCCTGTACGACGGCTCCGGCGCGGGCGCGCCCATCCGCTACGAGAACTGCGGTACCCGCGTGAAGGCCTTCGCCCGCGCGTCCGGCCTCTCCGGCCAGGACATCGCGGCGTCCCACTGCGTGGGCGGCAGCGCCCAACAGGTCGAAGTCGAGATCCAGTTGACCTACAAGCCCGTGTTCACCGGGTTCTTCTACGGCGGCGAGGTCGTGGTGCACGGCCGGTCCGTGGCGAAGAACGAGGTGGGCTGAGATGTACACCCTTTCCCTCACGGAGGTAGGACCCCCCGATGCGTAACCACAAGGCCACGACGGCCGCGGCTGCCCTGGCGGCCGCGGGCGCGCTTCTGCTCACCGGGTGCGGTGGGGGTTCGAAGGGGGGCGACTCCAAGGAGATCGCGGGGGCGGACACGGGGGTGTCCGCTTCGCCGTCGGCTTCGGCGTCCAGCACCCCCGACGCGGCGAACCGGCCGAAGGTGGTCCTGCCCGAGGGGGACGTGCTGACCTTTGACCCGGAGAAGACCGGGGACCCGGTCAAGGACGCGATCCTCGCCGACAACGCGGAGTACCAGAAGGCCATCGAGGAAGCGATCGACAAGCAGGACCCGAAGTCCAAGAGCGTGGCGTTCTATTCGGTGGGCAAGGCCCTCATCATCGACACCCAATGGATCGCGGGTTTCGTGAAGGACGGCACCACGGTGACGGGAACGACGCGACTCTTCAACCGTGAGGTCACCGTCGACAAGGACGGGTCGGCTCAACTCACCTACTGCGGTGATGAAACAAAGGGCTTCACGAAGAACCGGAAGACGGGCAAAGTCAACGTCACTCCGCCCGACAAGAACTCGTACGTCTCGTACGTGTCCCGGTTGCGCAAGAACGCTCAGGGCGTGTGGCAGACCACCATGGTGAGTTCGGTGCGAGGAGACCAGAAGTGCCAGCCGTGACACGTGGAAACAAGGCGGCGGCAGCGACGCTGCTCGCCGCGATCATCGTCGCTTCTCAGGTCGCCCCGGCTTGGGCGAGCAAAGACAACGGGTCTTCACACAGCCGGGGTGACGCCAGCGCCCAGAATTCCGCAGGCAACGTGACCGTCGGCGTCTCCAAGGCGCAGGTGACCGGGGACAAGAAGTCGGGCAGCGCGAAGACGGCGGGTGAGCTGACGTCGAGCGACAGCTCCTGGGTCCCGCCCGCCTGTTGGTACGAGCCGACGTACTCGCCCAAGGAGATGGAGGCCATGATCGGAAAGTGGCGCACCATCAAGTTCTTCGGCATCGGTGACTTCATCGGGGACGTCTTCGACTCGCAGTACAAGACGGGCGACCCCGCCAAGGGCGGCTACAAGGACTACAACCTCGACCAAGAAGGCAAGGGGATGTTCTGGGCCGCGGTGGTGAATCCCAACCGCAAGGACGACCCCGAGGCCTCGAAGTGCGACAAGTTCCCGTTCTGGGTGGAGAACGGCAAGACGCCGGACGTTCCGATGGCCGTCAACGCCAGGATCCTCGGTGAGTACGCGTCGGATTCCATCGCGCTGCCGTCGACCCAGGTGTCGATGGCCCCGAGCGGCACGTCCACGGTGAATCTGCCGACGTGGATCTGGGCGCCGGGAAAGCAGTTCACTGAGAAGAAGGTGAGCGCTTCGCTGGCCGGCATCACCTCGACCGCCGTCGCCACGCCGGTCGCGCTGCACATCGAGTCCGGCTCGCCCGACGCCACCGTCTTCCCGGCGTCCGGCAACTGTCCGATCAACGCCGACGGCAGCATCGGCGAGCCCTACGCGGCAGGCAAGGCCGGACAGACCCCGCCCTGCGGCGTGACGTACGGACGTGCCGGGTCGTACTCGTTCAAGGCGAGCATCACGTGGCACGTCAGCTGGTCCGCGACGAACGGTGAGCAAGGGCCGCTCCCGGACAGCATCTTCACCACGCCGCCCCAAAACGTAACCGTCCAAGAAATCCAGTCCATCAACCGCTAGCTGGAAAAGGGGAGTTGGGGGCCGACCGCCCCCACCCCCCAGCCCCCCGGCCCCGCCGCATCGACCCCAGGAACCCACCCCATGGCACGCACCCCCTCCCGCTCGACGGGTCCGGCGAATCGGACGCCTCAGCCGTTGCCGCGTCGTCGTACGCCCGGTGACTTCGCCAAGGCGTTCTTCGCGTTCGTCGCGCTGCTCGGGCTCGTCGTGGGGGTGCCCGCGGCGCTCGCGTCGAGTGTGGGGTGGCCGCTGCCGCACCGGATGCCCTCGCTCGACATGGTGCAGCAGCAGATATCCGCGCAGGCCTTCGTGCGGATCCTCACGCTCGTGGTGTGGCTGGCGTGGGCGCAGTTCACCGCCTGTGTGCTGGTCGAGGTCAAGGCCGCGGTGTCCGGCGTCGGGCTGCCCTCGCGGGTGCCGGGCGCGGGCCCGAGCCAGTTGCTGGCGCGTCAGCTCATCGCGGCGGTGCTGCTCGTCACCGCCACCGCCGCGAGCTTCACCCCGGGTCTGACCGGCGGGCAGCACGTCGAGAACACCGCCCGGCCGACCGTCGCCGCCGCCCAGCAACTGCCGGGGCAGCAGCAGGCCGAGACCGTCGCCGAGGCGATGCAGAAGCAGGCGGCGGCACAGGCGCATCACGCCGCCGAGGCGCAGGGCGGGGCGGTGGCCGACGGGGCCACGAAATTCTACCGGATCCAGCCGCCCGAGGGCCGTCACCACGACTCGCTGTGGGAGGTCGCCGAGCGCCACCTCGGGGACGGGCGGCGCTACCACGAGATCTACCAGCTCAACAAGGACCGGGTGCAGCCCGACGGCTCCAAGCTGTCCGAGGCCAGCCTGATCCGGCCGGGCTGGATCATGGAGATGCCGGCCGACGCCCACGGCGGTGACCTCGTCGAGATGCCCGCACCCGTGGTCGAGGCCCCGCAGGGGCTTCAGCGGCAGATCGCCGAGTACGCCAAGTCCGGCGACCACGCCCAGCCGGCCCAGCAGGGCGCGGGGGCGCGGCCCGGCGTGGACGCGGGCACCGGCTCCGGTCCGCAGCAGCAGGCTCCGCCCGTCCAGACGCCCGCCCCCCAGCAGACGCCGCGGGGCGCCGCGTCCGAGACCGCCACCTCCTCGTCGTCGTCCGAGAGCGGGTTCGGGCTCACCGAGGCGCTCATCGGGGCGCCGCTGCTCGCCGCCGGGGTGCTCGGCGCGCTCGGCCGCCGCCGCCGGATGGCGCTGTGGCAGTCCGCGATGACCGCGGTCGCCGGGCGCCGCGGCATGGAGCCGCCGGTGCCCACCGGCGCCGACGCCGACGTCCACGATGCGCTCCTGGTCGGCGCCGACCCCGAGGCCGTGCGCTTCCTCGACCAGGCGCTGCGCGGCCTGTCCGCCGCGCTCGACGCCGCGAACCGGCCGCTGCCCGTCGTGTACGCGGCCTGGTTCACCGCCACCGACCTGCACCTCCAACTGGCCCAGCCCTCCGGTGAGCCGCCCGCTCCCTGGCAGCAGGGCAGCGACCCGACGCTGTGGCGTCTGGAGCGCACGGCCGTGCCCGCGGAGGTGCGGCAGGACCTCACCGAGATCGCGGCCCCCTACCCGGGCCTGGTCAGCCTCGGCACCCTGGACGGCGCCCGGCTGCTGCTCAACCTCGAAGCCGCGCCGGGCCTGGTCTCGCTCAGCGGCCCCGGCGAGACGCGCGCCGCGATGCTCGCCTCGGTCGCCGCCGAACTCGCCACCAACGGCTGGTCCGACCGCATGACCGTCACCGTCGTGGGCTTCGGCCGCGAACTGGGCGCGCTCGCCCCCACCCGGCTGCGCCACCTCGACTCCGTCGGGGTGCTCCTCGAAGACCTCGGCGCGGAGATCCAGCAGCGCCGGGCCGCGCTCGGCGCGGCCGGCCACGACTCGGTCCTCACCGGCCGCACCGGACCCGCGCAGCACACCCGCTGGGCCCCGCACCTGGTGATGATCGCCGGCACTCCCACCGACGCCGAAGCCGCCGCCCTCGCCGAACTGACCGCGGGCGCGGGCAAGTTGGGCATCGGGTGCCTGGTCGGTGTCGACGGTACGGCCCAACACCTGGGCGCCGCCTGGGACTTGGAGATCAGCGAGGAGGGCCGCCTGGCCGCGCCGCTGCTCGGCCTCGAACTCACCGCCCAACTGCTGCCCGCCGCCGTGCACCAGGCGGTCGTACGCCTCTTCGCCTCGGCCGACGCGATGTCCGGCCCCGACGGCGACGACCCGGCCCCCGCCCCGCACGCCTTCCTGGTGGACATCACCGAGCAGGGCCGCCCCGCGGTCTACGCCCGGCTGGTCGGAACGTACGAGATCATCGGCCTCGCGGCGCCCGACGACGAGCGCAGCGCGCTGCTCCACGAGGCGCTCGCCCTGCTGCTCCTGCACCGCGAAGGCGTCCACCCACTGGTCCTCGCGTCCGCGATGTGGCCGCGCGGGGTGACCGACGAGGTCCGCGAGGCCCTGATCGGCCGGCTGCGGGACTGGCTCGGCACCGACGAGGACGGCTCGCCCCGGCTGCGTACGGACGCCAACGGGCGGCTCACCCTCGCCCGGTCCGTCGTCTCCGACCTCGACGTGCTGCGCTCGCTGCACTACGAGGCCACCGAGGGCCGCGGCACCCGCCGCGCCTCGGTGCGCGAGCGGCTGCTCACCGATGCCCTCAACCTCGTGCGCGGGCCGCTCCTCGCCGAGCGCCCCGAGGGCCGCTACGGCTGGCTCGGCCACGAGATCATCGACACCCAACTGCCGCTCCTGGTGGCCGATGTGGCGCTCGCGCTCTGCGCCCACCACCGGGAACAGGGACGCCCGCAGAAGGCCATCGAGGCGCTCCGTACCGCGCTCGCGAGCTCGCCCTCGGACGAGCGGCTGTGGAACGAGCTGCTGCGCGCCACCCACGACACCGGGGACGAGGCCGCCCTGCGTGCCCTGGTCGCGGAGCTCACCACCCGCAGCGGCCCCCGCGGTCTGCCGCCGCGCACCGTCGCCCTGCTCGACGAACTGTTCCCGTCCTGGCGCGGCGACGGCGACCCGGCCGCGGCGTCGGCGGGCTGACCGGGCACCCTGGTCCGGTGAACGCAACGCTGACCCTCGCGGCGGCCGCCTGGGGCGCGGGCGCGGGATACCTGCTGCCGCGCCCCCGGTACCGGCTCTCCGTCGAACCCGGCGAGCCGTGGCGCACGGCCTGCCCGGCCGGGCACGAGCTGACGCGCCGGCCCGGCCCAGCCCGGTGCCCGGCGTGCGGGCCGGGATCGCGCTACGGCCGGGCACTGCCCGCCGTTCTGGCGACCGCGCTGGTGTGCGCCGCCCTCGCCGCCACCACCGGGTTCCGGCCCGAACTCGGGGTGTGGCTGCTGCTCGCCCCGTTCGCGGTGCTCCTGTGCCTGGTCGACCTGGCCGTCCGGCGGCTGCCCGACCCGCTCACCCTGCCGCTGGCCGGAGCCGCCGCCCTGCTGCTCGGGCTCGCGGCCCTGCTGCCCGGGCACGCCGGATCCTGGACGACCGCGCTGCTCGGCGGGATCGCGCTCGGCGCCGGGTACTTCGTGCTGTTCCTCATCAACCCGGCGGGCATGGGCTTCGGCGATGTGAAGCTCGCGCTGGGGCTCGGGGTGATGCTCGGCTGGTACGGCTGGCCGTACCTGATGGCGGGCGCCCTCCTCGGCCTCGTCCTGGGCGCGCTGTACGGCATGGGGCTCGTCGTATTCCGCGGGGCGGGCCGCAAGACGGCGTTCCCGCTCGGCCCGTTCCTCGTCGCCGGCGCCTTCGGCGGCCTGCTGCTCGGCGGCCTCACCGGCTGACCCGGGCCGGCCCCCGGGCCCCGCTGAACGGGCCACCACCCCTGGCGTACGCTGGATCAGTCCGTCCGTAACCCCTGAGAAAGGGACACCTCCGGTGACTGAGAAGGCCGATCTTCAGTCCGTTCTCGACCGTGCCGCCGAGGGTGGGCGGATCACCCCGGAGGAGGCGCTCGACCTGTACCGCTCGGCGCCGCTGCACGCGCTCGGTGCCGCCGCCGACGCGGTGCGCCGCCGCCGCTACGCCGGTACCGAGCACATCGCGACGTACATCATCGAGCGGAACATCAACTACACCAACGTCTGCGTGACGGCGTGCAAGTTCTGCGCGTTCTACGCCGCCCCCAAGGACACCGCCAAGGGCTGGACGCGCGACCTCGACGACATCCTGCGCCGCTGCGCGGAGACCGTCGAGCTCGGCGGCACCCAGATCATGTTCCAGGGCGGCCACCACCCGGACTACGGCGTCGAGTACTACGAAGAGCACTTCTCGGCGATCAAGAAGGCCTACCCCCAGCTGGTCATCCACTCCCTCGGCGCCTCCGAGGTCGAGCACATGGCCCGCATCTCCAAGGTGTCGGTGGAAGAGGCCATCTCGCGCATCCACGCCGCCGGACTCGACTCGTTCGCGGGGGCCGGCGCCGAGATCCTGCCGGAGCGCCCGCGCAAGGCGATCGCCCCGCTCAAGGAGTCCGGCGAGCGCTGGCTGGAGATCATGGAGACCGCGCACGGGCTCGGCGTCGAGTCGACGTCCACCATGCTGATGGGCACCGGCGAGACCAACGCCGAGCGCATCGAGCACCTGCGCATGATCCGCGACGTGCAGGACCGTACGGGCGGCTTCCGCGCCTTCATCCCGTACACCTACCAGCCCGAGAACAACCACCTCAAGGGCCGCACCCAGGCGACGATCTTCGAGTACATCCGCATGATCGCGATCGCCCGGATCTTCCTCGACAACGTCGCCCACATCCAGGGCTCGTGGCTGACCACGGGCAAGGAGGCCGGGCAGCTCACCCTGCACTACGGCGCGGACGACCTCGGCTCGATCATGCTGGAGGAGAACGTCGTCTCCTCCGCCGGCGCCAAGCACCGCTCGAACCTGCGCGAGATGATCGACATGATCCGCACGGCCGACCGCGTGCCGGCCCAGCGATCCACCACCTACGAGCACCTCGTGGTGCACGACGACCCGGCGAACGACCCGGTCGACGTCCGTGTCCAGTCGCACATCTCCTCGACGGCGATCGCGGGCGGCACCGCCCACCCGGAGCTCAAGCTCCTCGCCTCCAACTGAGGCTGGTTTCCTGAGGTGTTGACGCTCCACGCCGCCGACCTGGTGCTGCCCGGGGACCGCTCGCCCGTCCCCGGCGGCGCGGTCCTGGTCGAGGCCGGCCGGATCGCCATGATCGGGCCGTACGAGGACGTCGCGGCGGCCCACCCCGCCGCCCGCGTCCGCCGCTGGCCCGGCGTGCTGACCCCCGGCCTGGTCAACCGGCACGGCACGGCCCTGCTGGAGCACACCTACTTCCCGGACGACACCTTCGAGGCCGACGAACTCGGCACCGACCCCCTCACCGGCGCCGCGCTCGCCACCCTCGCCCCGAGCGAGCCCCGCCGAGGCAACAGCGCGCGCCGCTGCACACAGAAGCTGCTCGCGTGTGGGGTGGTGGCGGTGGCGGGGCCACTCACCACGCCGTCCGTACGAACCGCCGTGCGGCGGGCGGGGCTTGAGGTGGTGCCGGGTGGGGAGGCGGGGGGGTTTGCGAGCCTCGACCCGCTGGCCGGGGCTCGGCGCCCCGCTGACGCCTTCCGTGCGCCGCTCGCGGTGGGCGGGCCCGCGCGGTTCGCGGTCTTCGCGGTGCCGGACGAGGCGGGGCTGCTCGCGCGGGGGGCGGGCACGTGTGTCGCGACCGTCATCGGCGGGCGGTTGCTGCACCGCCGGGCTTAGCTCTGCGAGGCCGGGCTCTGCCTGCGGGCGGGGCTTCTTGCGCGGTTCCTCGCGCCCCCGGCCCCGTTTCGGCGTCGGGTCGTGCGTGGGTGCTTGCGCAGTTCCCCGCGCCCCTAACCCCGTTTAGGCCTCGGGTCGTGCGTGGCTGGTCGCGCAGTTCCTCGCGCCCCCAGGAAAACCCGCCTTCATCCGAAGACCGTGGCCGCTTCTCGCGCAGTTCCCCGCGCCCCTGGCAGGACCGGTGCGGGCCCGCACAGGGCACCTCAGCCCGTCCGGCGTTTGAGGACGAGCGCCGTTCAGGCGCGAACGGGGTCTGGGGCGGAGCCCCAGGAAGGCCCGGGCCATCCAACCCTGCTGCACGGGCGGGTGGGTGGGCAAAGGCGCCTCGGGGTCTGGGACGGAGCCCCAGGAGGGGCCGGAACCAACCAGCCCCGCTGCACGGGCGGGTGGGTGGGAGAACACCCCGGGGTTTGGGGCGGAGCCCCAAGGGTCAGTCCTGCGACAGGGCCTTCGCGTAGGCGCCCGGCGCCTGGTCCACCCCGCTGCAACTGGGCCGCGCCACCCCCGAGTCGACCCCAGCGTCACACTTCCGGTCACGGTAGGTGACCCACATCGACACCCGCCCAACCCCCTTGTCCCGGGCGAACGCCCGCACCGCCGCCGCATCGTCCAGCGTGAACGTCTCACCCTTCACGTCGTTGACGCCGAGCATCGAGGTGACCCCGAGCGTCCGCCACGCCGCCCGGTCGGAGAGGCCGAGCACCCGCTGGAGCTGGGCGTGCGCGGCGGTGGCCGCCCGCACCGCGTAGTCGCCCATGTTCCCGCCGAAGGACGTGCCGTAGTTCATCGTCATGATGTTGACGGTGGAGATCTCGACTCCGCGCTCCTTGGCGGACTTGAGCAGCGCCAGGGCCTCGGACGGCAGTCCCGTCGGCATCACCGCGAGCGTGAACGTCACCTTCAGGGCGCGCTCCTTTTGGAGCAGGGCGATCGCCTCGGCGCGCCGGGTGAGCGCGGCCGGGTCGGTCAGTGCCGTGCCCTCGATGTCGAAGTCCGCCTCGGTGGAGCCCACCGCGTCGAGCGCCGAGCGGTAGGCGGCGGCCAGTTGGGTCGGGGTGCGGCAGGTCAGCGCGAGTTCCTTTCCGGCCTGCCCGCCGAAGGACACCCGCACCGCCGCGCCCGACTTCTTCAGACCGGCGGCCCGGTCCTTGACGTCCTGGTCCACGATGGCCGTGTCGTCGTCCCACACCGCCCGGCACGTGGAGCCGTGGGCGACGGCGAACGCCAGGTTGTAGACGGCGGGGGAGCCGACGGCATCGGTCGGTGCGGCCGTGGTGGCGCTGACATAGGGGGAGTACGAGGCCGTCAGGGCGGCGGGCGCGGGCTCCCCGGCGGCCCCGGCGGGGGCGGCGGGAGCGGCCGGGGCCGAGGAGCACCCGGCGCACAGCAGCGCGGCCAGCACACCGGCCCCGGCCACCGGCACCCTCAGAAGACTCCGCATGTCCTGTGCACCCGCTCTCGTGGTCGCGCCCCCGTGGCACCGAAGGGAGAATGTACGCGGCCCGGCCGGACCGGCGAGGGCCGGGCACCGGGCCGCGGCGCGGCTCCTGCTTGAATGGGAGGCGTGACCCGCGCATCCCTGGACAAGCAGCCGCACGAAGTCGCCTCGATGTTCGACGACGTCGCGGCACACTACGACCTCACCAACGACGTGCTCTCCCTCGGCCAGGCCCGGCTGTGGCGCAAGGAGGTCGCGAAAGCGGTCGACGCGCGTCCCGCGCAGAAGGTCCTCGACCTCGCGGCCGGCACGGCCACCTCCTCGCACCCCTTCGCCGCGGCCGGCGCGTACACCGTGCCCTGCGACTTCTCGCTCGGGATGCTCAGGGTCGGCAAGGAGCGCCGGCCCCACATGCCGTTCACGGCGGGCGACGCGACGAAGCTGCCCTTCCGCGACGACACCTTCGACGCGGTGACCATCTCCTTCGGGCTGCGCAACGTCCAGGACACGGACGCCGCGCTGCGCGAGATGTACCGGGTCACCAAGCCCGGTGGCCGGGTCGTGATCTGCGAGTTCTCGCAGCCCACGTGGAAGCCGTTCCGGACGGTGTACACGGAATACCTGATGCGGGCGCTGCCGCCCGTCGCGACGGCCGTGTCCTCCAACCCGGAGGCGTACGTCTACCTCGCCGAGTCCATCCGCGCCTGGCCCGCCCAGCCGGAGCTCGCCGAGAAGCTCCAGAAGGCGGGCTGGTCCAAGGTGGCCTGGCGCAACCTGACCGGCGGAGTCGTCGCGCTGCACCGCGGCTTCAAGGCCTGAGGACCGCGCGCCTCGCCCCCGGGCCTCAGCCCCCGCGCCTCAACTCCCCAGCTCCAGACGGAAACACAGGGCCTCCACCCCCGACACCGGGTTCGGATACGTTCTGGCCAGCGTCATCCCGAGGCGCTCCGCCACCGCCACCGAACGGGTGTTGTGGGGGTGCACCATCGCCACCACATGGCCGAGGCCCGCGGCGCGTACGCGGGCCACGGCCGCCCGCGCCGCGGCCGACGCGTAGCCGCGCCCCCAGTGCGTGCGGGCCAGGCGCCAGCCGATCTCGATCTCGCCCGTGGGGCCCCAGTCCCGGGGCCAGGGCTGGGCGCCGGTGAAGCCGACGACCTCGTCGTCCTCGTCCAGCATCGTCCAGAGGCAGAAGCCGTGTTCGGCGTCGTGCTTGCGCTGGCGGGCGGTCAGCTCCTCGTACACCGAGACCTCGGCCGAGCGCCCCCCGAGGAACTCCATCACCTCCGGGTCGTCGAACGCCCGGTGCCAGGCGTAGGCGTCCTCCTCGGTGGGCACGCGCAGCCGGACGGCCGGCGGGGACTTCCGCGGTACGGGGGACTCGGGGGACACAGAGCTCATGGCGTGGGCAACCCTTCGCGATGTCGATCAACAGCCACCCATAGACTGCACATGTCCTGTGCTTCTCGGCACGCAAATTCGAGTCTTCGGGAGATCCCGCTGTGACCGAGCCGCTCTCCGAACACACCGCGGACGTGATCGTCGTCGGGGCCGGTCCGGCCGGTTCGACGACCGCGTACTACCTGGCCAAGGCCGGACTCGACGTGCTGCTCCTGGAGAAGACCGCCTTCCCGCGCGAGAAGGTGTGCGGCGACGGCCTGACCCCGCGCGCCACCAAGCAGCTCGTCTCGATGGGGATCGACATCTCCGAAGAGGCCGGCTGGCTGCGGAACAAGGGCCTGCGGATCATCGGCGGCGGCGTCCGCCTCCAGCTCGACTGGCCGGACCTCGCCTCGTACCCGGACTACGGTCTCGTGCGCAAGCGCGACGACTTCGACGAACAGCTCGCCCGTCAGGCGCAGAAGGCCGGGGCGCGGCTGTACGAGCGCTGCAACGTCGGCGCCCCGATCGTGGACGAGCGCACCGGGCGCATCACCGGCGTCAACGCCAAGCTCGGCGAGGAGAAGACCCCGGTCACCTTCCACGCCCCGCTCGTGGTGGCGGCCGACGGCAACTCCACGCGCCTCTCGCTCGCCATGGGCCTGCACCGGCGCGAGGACCGCCCGATGGGCGTCGCCGTCCGCACGTACTTCACCTCGCCCCGGCACGACGACGACTACCTGGAGTCCTGGCTGGAGTTGTGGGACCGGCGCGGCCCGCAGGAGCGGCTGCTCCCCGGCTACGGCTGGATCTTCGGCATGGGCGACGGCACGTCCAACGTCGGCCTCGGCATCCTCAACTCGTCGTCCGCCTTCCGGGAGCTGGACTGGCGCGAGATCCTCAAGGCGTGGTGCGCGTCCATGCCCGAGGACTGGGGCTACACCCCCGAGAACATGACGGGCCCGATCCGCGGCGCCGCCCTGCCCATGGCCTTCAACCGCCAGCCGCACTACACCAAGGGCCTACTGCTCGTCGGTGACGCGGGCGGTCTGGTCAACCCGTTCAACGGCGAGGGCATCGCGTACGCGATGGAGTCGGGGCAGATCGCCGCGGACGTCATCGTCCAGGCGCACGCCCGCGCCACTCCCTCGCAGCGCGAACTCGCCCTGCACGCCTACCCGAAGATCCTCAAGGACACCTACGGCGGCTACTACACGCTGGGCCGCGCCTTCGTGAAGCTGATCGGCAACCCGAAGGTCATGAAGATCGCCACCCAGCGCGGCCTGACCCACCCGATGCTGATGAAGTTCACGCTGAAGATGCTGGCCAACCTGACCGACCCGACGGGCGGCGACGCGATGGACCGCATCATCAACAGCCTTTCCAAGGTGGCCCCGAAGGCCTGATCCGATGGCCTGACCTGATGGCCTGGTCCGATGGCCTGGTCCGAAGGCCTGGTCCGAAGGGCCTGACCCGGGGGCGTCGTCAGCAGCGGCGCTCCACCTCGTCCGTCCACCGGACGGGGACCTCTCCGGCGAACCGGGACAGACCGGTGCGCAGTTCTTCGGCGGACAGGTCCCCGCCCTGGCGGCGGGATATGTACTCGTGGCGCCTGCCGTCGTGCAGCGTCACCCACACCGCGCGGTGGTGCTCGTAGCCGCCCTCGGCGCTCCGGTCGCCGAGCTCCCAGATCGCCACCGTGCCGACCTCGATCTCGCGCACCTGCGTCCAGGGCGCGTTGAAGCGCGTCGCGAGATGTATCCCGGCCGCGTCCGCGCGGATCACCGGGCGCAGCGCCCCGTACACGCACGCCAGGACGAGGAACGCGCCGGCGGCGATGACGAAGAGCGCGAAGCCCCAGCCGAAGGCGAGCTTGGCCCAGTCGACGGGGCCGTGCCAGGGGCGGATGCCGGTGAGCATCCACAGGCCGAGCACCATGAACACGATGCCGATGGCGGCGAACATGCCGAGCCCGTCGGCGTAGACCTCGTACGGCTGCGGTTGCGCGTCACGCGCCTGCTCGTCCATGCGCCCACCCCCTGATAGGTGAACTCTGCCCGGAAACAGGCAGAGTTCAACACATTCCGGGCATGCCGAAGGGCCGCTGCTCCCGAGCGGGGGAGCAACGGCCCTCACAGGCGGTGCGGGTGCGGCTCAGAAGGCCGCTGGATGCCTCAGAGAATGCGGACGGCGCCCGAGGGGGCGTCGTAGTCCAGGCTGCGCTCGACAACACCGCTGGAGGGGTTCTGCGCGCCGACGAACTTGCCGCCGCCCACGTAGATCGCCACGTGGTACGCGGAGCCCTTGCCGCCCCAGTAAAGGACGTCGCCCGGCTGGAGGTTGGACAGCGACACCTCGGTGCCGGTGGCCGACTGGTCCTGCGAGACGCGCGGCAGGTCCACACCGATCTGGCGGTAGGCGGCCTGCACGAGACCGGAGCAGTCGTACGCGCTGGAGCCGGTGGCGCCCGAGACGTACGCCTTGCCGACCTGGGCCAGGGCGAAGTTCACGATGGTGGCGGCGGAACCGGTGGCGTTGGACGCCTTGAAGGAGGTGGCACCGGTGCTCGCGGAGGCGGCCTTGAGCGTGGTGCGCTCGGCGGAGCGGGAGGCGCGCTCGGTGGCGGCGGCCTTCTCCTTCGCCTGAGCGGCCTCGGCCTCGGCCTTCGCCTTGGCCTCCGCGGCCTTCTTCTCGGCGTCGTCCTTGGCCTTCTTGGCGTCCTTGGCGGCGGTGGACGCGGCGGCGTCCTGTGCGGCCTGGAGCTGGAGGTCGGCGGCAACCGCCTTGGTGGCCTGCACGGTGGCGGCCGCGGTGGTCGCGAGGTCGCCCGTCAGCGTGGGCATCTCGATGGTCTCGTTGACCGGCTGAGCGGCGATGGCCGGGGCGGCCGCACCTGCCAGCGCGATGGTGCTGAGTACGCCACCGGCAACTCCGGCCCGGAGCGAGACCTTCGAGGCGCTGCGGCGGGGCTTCCGGTGGCTGGGTATGTGAGCGGTGTGGGACATGGGACAACCGCTATCAGGGGTACGGGGTTCCCTTCAAGAAACGTGTGCTGCGCCACAGTTGATGACGGAAGAGCCGAATCCGCTTCTTGCCGACACTTATTGACGCCGTAACGGACAAAACTGGCAGCCCTTATCAGGGCTGTGATCATGTGTTTTCCATGAAACGCCCGAATTGCCCGGCGCTTACCATCCCCTCACGTCGATGGCCAAGCCCCGTTGATTTCCCGACCGTTGCCACGTGACGCAGGTCACAGTGTGGAGAGATCGAGTCGGTCGTGGAGCCGCGGCGGCTCTCGTGAACGGGCGCACGCGTCCACTCCCGCGCCGAGAAGTCCCTCCCGCGAGTGAGGAGTGGCCGCTTATCACCGGATGTGCCTTTGCCGCCAATTTGCCTGTAGCGCACAACTCTTGATAAAGCCAGACCGCCGCCGACCAGCGGTAACACCTCCAGATGTCACGTCTCGTGATCGCTCGGGCGCTTCACGTATGAAGATCACCGCTCATCCGACTTCATGATCCTTCGTCAGGTGGTGGAGATCACAAAGGCGTTGTCGTACCCCGTGTCGCAGATCACAGACCGGCGGGCATAGGATGCGGGGCAGTCGGGCTTGTGAACTGCCTCACATGTACGCGATCTTCATGCGGAATGGCGAGGTGGCGAGGTGTTCGCGAGACCCGTGTGCGGTCCAACGGTCAAGGACGACTGGAAGGAGCGAGGAGCGTGAATGCCTACGCGCCCATCCTCGTGCTCGGCGCCCTCGGGGCAGGGTTTGCGATCTTTTCCGTGGTCATGGCCACGCTAATCGGTCCAAAAAGGTACAACCGGGCGAAACTTGAGGCGTACGAGTGCGGTATCGAACCCACTCCCACGCCGGCCGGCGGCGGCCGCTTCCCCATCAAGTACTACCTGACGGCGATGCTCTTCATCGTCTTCGACATCGAGATCGTCTTCCTCTACCCCTGGGCGGTCACCTTCGACGCCCTGGGGCTTTTCGGGCTCGTGGAGATGCTGCTCTTCGTGCTCACCGTCTTCGTCGCCTACGCGTATGTGTGGCGGCGCGGCGGCCTGGAATGGGACTGAGGGGCTGAGGGGCACCTATGGGACTCGAAGAGAAACTGCCTAGCGGCTTCGTACTGACCACTGTTGAGCAGGCCGCGGGCTGGGTGCGCAAGGCGTCCGTCTTCCCCGCCACCTTCGGCCTCGCCTGCTGCGCCATCGAGATGATGACGACCGGTGCGGGCCGCTACGACCTGGCCCGGTTCGGCATGGAGGTCTTCCGCGGCTCCCCGCGCCAGGCCGACCTGATGATCGTGGCCGGCCGGGTCAGCCAGAAGATGGCGCCGGTCCTGCGGCAGGTCTATGACCAGATGCCCAACCCCAAGTGGGTTATTTCCATGGGCGTTTGCGCCTCATCGGGCGGAATGTTCAACAATTACGCGATTGTTCAGGGTGTTGACCACATTGTCCCGGTTGATATCTACCTGCCCGGTTGCCCACCCCGCCCCGAGATGCTGATCGACGCGATTCTCAAGCTCCACCAGAAGATCCAGGGCACCAAGCTCGGGGTCAATCAGGAGGAGGCGGCCCGCGAGGCGGAGGAGGCGGCCCTCAAGGCGCTCCCCACCATTGAGATGAAGGGGCTGCTGCGGTGAGCTCTCCCGATACCCCCGACACCCCCGAACAGAGCGGCGTACCCGCCCCGCGCCAGGACGCCGGCGAGGTCATCGGCGTCCGCAAGGGCATGTTCGGCGTCAACGACGGCGGTGACACCACCGGCTACGGCGGCCTGGTGCGGACCATCACGCTGCCCGGCGCGACCTCGCGGCCGTACGGCGGCTGGTTCGACGAGGTGGCCGACGAACTCGAAGGCGCCCTGGAGGAGCAGGACCTGCTCCCCGAGAACGCCATCGAGAAGACGGTCGTCGACCGCGGCGAACTCACCTTCCACATCGCGCGCGAGCACCTCCCGCGCGTCGCCCGCACCCTGCGCGACGACCCCGCCCTGCGCTTCGAGCTCTGTACGGGCGTGAGCGGCGTCCACTTCCTGGGTGACAAGGGCCGCGAGCTGCACGCCGTCTACCACCTGCGCTCCCTCACCCACGGCCGGCTCATCCGGCTCGAAGTGAG
This sequence comes from Streptomyces sp. ASQP_92, assembly GCF_025399895.1. Lineage (GTDB taxonomy): Bacteria > Actinomycetota > Actinomycetes > Streptomycetales > Streptomycetaceae > Streptomyces. The sequence goes on from NZ_JAODUA010000003.1 coordinate 98,644, forward strand.
CGCCCCCGACGCCGACCCGCACATCCCCTCGCTGGTCGAGGTCTATCCGACCAACGACTGGCACGAGCGCGAGGCGTACGACTTCTTCGGCATCGTCTTCGACGGCCACCCCGCCCTCACCCGGATCATGATGCCGGACGACTGGCAGGGCTTCCCCCAGCGCAAGGACTACCCCCTCGGCGGCATCGCGGTCGAGTACAAGGGCGCCCAGATCCCGGCTCCGGACCAGCGGAGGTCGTACAGCTGATGAGCACTTCTCACGCGTCCGCTCGGGAAACCACCGAGGGGACTGTATATACGGTCACCGGCGGCGACTGGGACGAGGTCGTCCAGTCCGCGGCCAGGGCCGACGACGAGCGCATCGTCGTCAACATGGGCCCCCAGCACCCCTCCACCCACGGCGTGCTCCGGCTGATCCTGGAGATCGAGGGCGAGACCGTCACCGAGGCCCGCTGCGGAATCGGTTATCTGCACACCGGCATCGAGAAGAACCTCGAGTTCCGCACCTGGACCCAGGGCACCACCTTCGTCACGCGCATGGACTACCTGACGCCGTTCTTCAACGAGACGGCGTACTGCCTCGGCGTCGAGAAGCTGCTCGGCATCACCGACGAGATCCCCGACCGGGCGTCGGTCATCCGCGTGCTGCTCATGGAGCTCAACCGGCTCTCCTCGCACCTGGTGTGCATCGCCACCGGCGGCATGGAGCTGGGTGCGACCACGATCATGATCTACGGCTTCCGGGATCGTGAACTCATTCTCGACATCTACGAGTTGATCACCGGCCTGCGCATGAACCACGCGTTCATCCGCCCCGGCGGACTCGCCCAGGACCTGCCCCCGGGCGCGATGGACCAGCTCCGCGAGTTCGTGAAGACCATGAAGAAGAACCTGCCGGAGTACGACAAGCTCGCCACCGGCAACCCCATCTTCAAGGCCCGTATGCAGGACGTCGGCTACCTCGACCTGACCGGCTGCATGGCGCTCGGCGCCACCGGGCCCGTCCTGCGCTCGGCCGGCCTCCCGCACGACCTGCGCAAGACCGACCCGTACTGCGGCTACGAGACCTACGACTTCGACATCCCCACCGCCGACAGCTGCGACTCCTACGGCCGCTTCCTGGTCCGCCTGGAGGAGATGCGCCAGTCGCTCAGGATCGTCGAGCAGTGCCTGGACCGGCTGGCGCCGGGCCCGGTCATGGTCCAGGACAAGAAGATCGCCTGGCCCGCGCAGCTCGCGCTCGGCCCGGACGGGCTCGGCAACTCCCTCGACCACATCAAGAAGATCATGGGCACCTCCATGGAGTCCCTCATCCACCACTTCAAGCTGGTGACCGAGGGCTTCCGGGTCCCCGCCGGACAGGCCTACGTGGCCGTCGAGTCACCCAAGGGCGAACTCGGCGTGCACGTCGTCTCCGACGGCGGAACCCGCCCCTACCGGGTCCACTTCCGCGACCCGTCCTTCACCAACCTTCAGGCCATGGCGGCCATGTGCGAGGGCGGCCAGGTCGCCGACGTCATCGTCGCCGTCGCGTCCATCGACCCCGTGATGGGAGGCGTCGACCGGTGACAGACATCCAATTGGGCATGCCGCAACTGCCCGCGCCCGGCTACCCGGCCGATGTCCGCGCCCGCCTCGAAGCGGACGGCAAGGAGATCGTCGCCCGCTACCCCGACAGCCGCTCCGCGCTGCTGCCGCTGCTCCACCTCGTCCAGGCGGAGGAGGGATACGTCTCGCGCACCGGCATGGCGTTCTGCGCGGACCTCCTGGAGCTGACGACGGCCGAGGTCACCGCCGTCGCCACCTTCTACTCCATGTACCGGCGCAAGCCGTCCGGCGACTACCAGGTCGGCGTCTGCACCAACACGCTGTGCGCGGTGATGGGCGGCGACGCCATCTTCGACGAGCTGAAGCGGCACCTGGGCGTCGGCAACAACGAGACCACCGACGACGGCAAGGTCACGCTCGAACACATCGAGTGCAACGCCGCCTGCGACTTCGCGCCCGTCGTGATGGTCAACTGGGAGTTCTTCGACAACCAGACGCCCGAGAGCGCCAAGCGCCTCGTCGACGACCTGCGGGCCGGGCGCGAGGTGGCGCCCACCCGGGGCGCCCCGCTGTGCACCTACCAGGAGACCGCGCGCATCCTGGCCGGCTTCCCCGACCAGCGCCCCGGCGCGGTCGCCGCGACCGGCGGCGCCGGACCCGCCTCGCTCGCCGGGCTGCGCCTGGCCAAGGGCGAGACCCCGGGCGCGCGCGTGGTGCACCCCCGAGGCGAGGGCCCCAAGGACCAACCCCAGCCCGGTTCCGAGCACTTGAGCTCGCACGACGCACCACAGCAGACCTCAGCGTCCGACCCGGCCCACCCCGCCGGTCCCGCCGCCGAGGAGGGGGAGTGATGACGTTGGCCACCGAGATCGCAGGAAACGGCAACGGAAGCAGCCCGGAGAAGCTGCTCGCGCCGGTGCTCTCCGCCTTCTGGGACCAGCCCGAGTCCTGGACCCTGGAGACCTACCGGCGCCACGACGGCTACGAGGGCCTGCGCAAGGCGCTCGCCATGACGCCGGACGACCTCATCGCGTACGTCAAGGACTCCGGTCTGCGCGGCCGCGGCGGCGCCGGCTTCCCCACCGGGATGAAGTGGCAGTTCATCCCGCAGGGCGACGGCAAGCCGCACTACCTCGTCGTCAACGCCGACGAGTCGGAGCCCGGGACCTGCAAGGACATCCCGCTCCTGTTCGCCAACCCGCACTCCCTCATCGAGGGCATCGTGATCGCCTGCTACGCGATCCGCTCCTCGCACGCCTTCATCTATCTGCGCGGCGAGGTCGTCCCCGTTCTGCGGCGGCTGCACGAGGCGGTGCGCGAGGCGTACGAGGCGGGCTTCCTGGGCGAGGACATCCTCGGCAGCGGCCTGAACCTCGAACTCACCGTGCACGCGGGCGCGGGCGCGTACATCTGCGGCGAGGAGACCGCGCTCCTGGACTCCCTCGAAGGCCGCCGTGGCCAGCCCCGGCTGCGACCGCCCTTCCCCGCGGTCGCCGGTCTGTACGCGTGCCCCACTGTGGTGAACAACGTCGAGTCCATCGCCTCGGTTCCCGCGATCCTGAACCGGGGCAAGGACTGGTTCAAGTCGATGGGAAGCGAGAAGTCCCCCGGCTTCACGCTGTATTCGCTCAGCGGGCACGTCACGGGGCCCGGCCAGTACGAGGCGCCGCTGGGCATCACCCTGCGCCAGCTCCTCGACATGAGCGGCGGGATGCGCAAGGGCCACCGGCTCAAGTTCTGGACGCCGGGCGGCTCCTCGACCCCGATGTTCACCGACGAGCACCTCGACGTCCCGCTGGACTACGAGGGCGTCGGCGCGGCCGGGTCCATGCTCGGCACCAAGGCGCTCCAGTGCTTCGACGAGACCACCTGCGTGGTGCGGGCGGTCACCCGCTGGACCGAGTTCTACGCCCATGAGTCCTGTGGCAAGTGCACCCCGTGCCGCGAAGGGACGTACTGGCTGGTCCAGTTGCTCCGCGACATCGAGGCCGGCAAGGGCTCGATGGGCGACCTCGACAAGCTGAACGACATCGCCGACAACATCAACGGCAAGTCGTTCTGCGCGCTCGGCGACGGCGCCGCCTCGCCGATCTTCTCCTCGCTCAAGTACTTCCGCGACGAGTACGAGCAGCACATCACGGGCAAGGGCTGCCCCTTCGACCCCGCCAGGTCCACCGCCTGGGCGGACGACAACACGGAGGTGAACGCATGACTGTGACGACGAGTAGCGCTTCCTCCGGGGGCGGCGAGGCGGCCGGGCCGTCGAAGGCCGCCGAAGAAACAGTGTCGCTGACCATCGACGGCATCGACATCAGCGTCCCCAAGGGCACCCTGGTGATCCGCGCCGCCGAACAGCTCGGCATCGAGATCCCCCGCTTCTGCGACCACCCCCTGCTCGACCCGGCCGGCGCCTGCCGCCAGTGCATCGTCGAGGTCGAGGGCCAGCGCAAGCCGATGGCGTCCTGCACCATCACCTGCACCGACGGCATGGTGGTCAAGTCCCAGCTCTCCTCGCCGGTCGCCGAGAAGGCCCAGCGCGGGGTCATGGAACTCCTGCTGATCAACCACCCGCTGGACTGCCCGGTCTGCGACAAGGGCGGCGAGTGCCCGCTCCAGAACCAGGCGATGCAGGTCGGCGAGACCGATTCGCGTTTCGAAGGCAAGAAGCGCACCTATGAGAAGCCGGTCCCCATCTCCACCCAGGTGCTCCTGGACCGCGAGCGCTGTGTGCTGTGCGCGCGCTGCACCCGCTTCTCCAACCAGATCGCCGGCGACCCCATGATCGAGCTGATCGAGCGGGGCGCGCTCCAGCAGGTCGGCACCGGTCAGGGCGACCCGTTCGAGTCGTACTTCTCCGGCAACACCATCCAGATCTGCCCGGTCGGCGCGCTCACCTCGGCGGCCTACCGCTTCCGCTCCCGGCCCTTCGACCTCGTGTCGTCGCCGTCGGTGTGCGAGCACTGCGCGGGCGGCTGCGCGACCCGCACCGACCACCGGCGCGGCAAGGTCATGCGGCGCCTGGCGGCCGAGGACCCCGAGGTCAACGAGGAGTGGGTCTGCGACAAGGGCAGGTTCGCCTTCCGCTACGCCCAGCAGCGGGACCGCCTGACCACGCCGCTGGTACGCAACGCCGACGGCGTCCTGGAACCGGCGAGCTGGCCCGAGGCGCTGGAGGCGGCCGCCGCCGGACTCGCCGCCGCGCGCGGCCGGGCCGGGGTGCTCGCCGGCGGCCGGCTCACCGTCGAGGACGCGTACGCCTACGCCAAGTTCGCCCGGATCGCCCTGGACACCAACGACATCGACTTCCGGGCCCGGGTGCACTCCGCCGAGGAGGCCGACTTCCTGGCCGCCCGCGTCGCGGGCCACGGCCGGGACCTCGACGGGCAGGGCGCCACCTACACCTCCCTGGAGCAGGCGCCCGCCGTCCTGCTCGTCGGGTTCGAGTCCGAGGAGGAGGCCCCGGGCGTCTTCCTGCGGCTGCGCAAGGCCTGGCGCAAGCACGGCCAGCGCACCTTCTCGCTCGCCACCCACATGACCCGGGGCCTCGCGAAGGCGGGCGGCACGCTGCTGCCGGCCGCGCCCGGCACCGAGACCGAGTGGCTGGACGCGCTCGCGGGCGGCGTCGGCCTGGACGCGGACGGCGCGAAGGCGGCCGAGGCGCTGCGCTCCCCGGGCGCCGTCCTCATCGTCGGCGAGCGGCTCGCGGGCGTGCCCGGCGCGCTGACCGCCGCGGTGCGCGCGGCCGCGGCGACCGGCGCCGAACTGGTGTGGATCCCGCGCCGGGCCGGCGAGCGCGGCGCGGTCGAGGCGGGCGCGCTCCCGTCGCTGCTGCCCGGCGGCCGCCCGGCCACCGACCCGCGGGCCCGCGACGAGGTCGCCTCGGCCTGGGGCGTACGCGAACTGCCGCACCGCTACGGGCGCGACACCGGCCAGATCGTCGAGGCCGCGGTCACCGGCGAACTGGGCGCGCTGCTCGTCGCGAGCGTCGACCCGGCGGACCTGCCGGACCCGGCGCGCGCCCGCCAGGCCCTCGCGGGATCCTTCGTGGTCAGCCTGGAGCTGCGGCCCACCGAGGTCACCGCCCACGCGGACGTGGTCCTGCCGGTCGCCGCCGTCGCGGAGAAGCCCGGCACCTTCCTCAACTGGGAAGGCAGGGCGCGCCTGTTCGAGGCCGCGCTCAAGCCGGAGCAGATGACCCGCAGCCTGGCGCCGACCGACGCGCGGGTGCTGCACATGCTGGCCGACGCCCTCGACGTGCCGCTCGCGCTGCCCGATGTGCGCGCCGTACGCACCGAGATGACGCGCCTTGGCACCTGGGACGGGCCGCGCGCGAGCCAGCCCCTGGAGTCGGCGCAGCCGCTGCCCCGGCCCGCCGTGGGCGAGGCGGTGCTCGCCGGTCACCGGATGCTGCTCGACCACGGCAGCCTCCAGGACGGCGACGAAGCTCTCGCGGGCACCCGGCACGCGGCCGTGGCCCGGCTCTCCGCGGCCACCGCGGCCGAGTCCGGGGTCAAGGACGGCGACCTCCTCCAGGTCACCGGGCCGGCCGGCGCCGTCCAACTCCCGCTCCTGGTGAGCGAGATGCCCGACCGGGTGGTGTGGCTGCCGCTGAATTCCGTCGGCGGTGGCGTCGCATCGGACACCGGCGCGGTGCCCGGCGCGGTCGTCCGCATCGGCCCGGCCGTTACGGAAGCTCCCACGGAGGTGGTGGAGGCGTGATCACGCTCGCTGCGGAGGACCTCTCCCTGTTCGGCCGCGACCCCTGGTGGCTCGTCGTCGTCAAGGCCGTCTTCTGCTTCGCGTTCCTGATGGTGACCGTGCTGTTCTCCATCGTGTGGGAGCGCAAGGTCGTCGCCTGGATGCAGTTGCGCATCGGCCCCAACCGGCACGGCCCCTGGGGGATGCTCCAGTCGCTCGCCGACGGCATCAAGCTGATGCTGAAGGAAGACGTCATCGTCAAGCGGGCCGACAAGGTCGTCTACGTCCTGGCCCCGATCATCGCCGCGATCCCGGCGTTCATGGCGATCGCCGTGATCCCCTTCGGACCGTCCGGCAACGAGGTGTCGATCTTCGGCCACCGCACCACGATGCAGCTCACCGACCTGCCGATCGCCATGCTGTACGTCCTGGCCGTCGCCTCGGTCGGCATCTACGGCATCGTGCTCGCGGGCTGGTCCTCCGGCTCGACGTACCCGCTGCTCGGCGGCCTGCGCTCGTGCGCCCAGATGATCTCGTACGAGATCGCGATGGGCGCGGCGTTCGCCTCGGTCTTCCTCTACTCGGGGTCGATGTCGACCTCGAAGATCGTCGAGGCGCAGGGCGACCGCTGGTACATCGTGCTGCTGCCGGTCTCGTTCATCATCTACGTCGTCACGATGGTCGGCGAGACCAACCGGGCCCCGTTCGACATGCCGGAGTCCGAGGGCGACCTGGTGGGCGGCTTCAACACCGAGTACTCGTCCATCAAGTTCGCGATGTTCATGCTCGCCGAGTACGTCAACATGGTCACCGTCTCGGCCGTCGCGACCACCCTCTTCCTCGGCGGCTGGCGCGCCCCCTGGCCCATCAGCGGCTTCTGGGCGGGCGCGAACCACGGCTGGTGGCCGATGCTCTGGTTCGTCATCAAGGTCCAGCTGCTGCTCTTCTTCTTCATCTGGCTGCGCGGCACGCTGCCCCGGGTCCGCTACGACCAGCTGATGAAGCTGGGGTGGAAGGTCCTCATCCCGGTCTCCGTGGTCTGGCTGATGCTGGTCGCGACCGTACGGACGCTGCGCAACGAGGGCTACGACTTCTCCAGGATCGTGCTCTACGTCGGCGGCGCGGTCGTCGCCCTGCTGCTGCTCTCCTTCGTCGCGGACATGTTCCGCGGCAGGAAGCAGGAGGCGGACGCGAAGACGCCGCCCGCGGCCTTCGACCCGATGGCCGGTGGCTTCCCGGTGCCGCCGCTGCCCGGACAGACCCTCCCGCCCGTACCCCGCCGACGGCCGCGCCAGCAGCGCGAGTTGATTGTCAGTGGTGGGGCGGATACTCAGAGTGACCGAGAAGGAAGGGAGGACGACGGTGTCTGACAAGTCATCGGCCGGGACATCGGGGAAGCCGGGCAAGCCGGGTGAGCCGGGGGAGTCGGAGGACAAGTTCCTCAACCCCGTCGCCGGCTTCGGCGTGACCTTCAAGGCCATGTTCAAGAAGCGGCTGACCGAGCAGTACCCGGAACAGCCGAAGGTCACCGCGCCGCGCTTCCACGGCCGCCACCAGCTCAACCGGCACCCGGACGGCCTGGAGAAGTGCGTCGGCTGCGAGCTGTGCGCCTGGGCCTGCCCCGCCGACGCCATCTATGTGGAGGGCGCCGACAACACGGACGAGGAGCGTTACTCGCCGGGCGAGCGCTACGGCCGCGTCTACCAGATCAACTACGCCCGCTGCATCCTGTGCGGCCTGTGCATCGAGGCCTGCCCCACCCGGGCGCTGACGATGACCAACGAGTTCGAACTGGCCGACTCCTCGCGCGAGAACCTGATCTACACCAAGGAGCAGCTGCTCGCCGGGCTCGACGACACCATGGTCGACAGCCCGCACGCGATCTACCCGGGCATGAACGAGCAGGACTACTACCGCGGCCTGGTCACCGAGGCCGCGCCCGGCACCGTGCGCCAGGTGGCGCTCAGCAAGGGGGAGCAGCCCCAGGAGGCCGCCTCCACCTTCGGTCCGGAGGAGCCCGCGTCCGGCAAGGTGGTGGGGGCATGAGCGCGTCCACCGTCGCGCTGGCCGTCGCGGCCTCGCACACCTCCACCGGGGAGGCCTTCCAGTTCTGGGTGCTCGGCACGGTCGCCGTGATCGGCGCCCTGTGCACCATCCTCATGAAGAAGGCCGTGCACAGCGCGCTCTGCCTGGCCGCCACCATGATCATTCTGGCGGTCTTCTACCTCGCCAACGGGGCGTACTTCCTGGGCGTCGTCCAGATCGTCGTCTACACCGGCGCGATCATGATGCTGTTCCTCTTCGTCGTCATGCTGGTCGGCGTCACGGCGGCGGACTCGCTGAAGGAGACCATCAAGGGGCAGCGCTGGTGGGCCGCGGCCTGCGGGCTCGGCTTCGGGGTGCTCCTGATCGCGGGCATCGCCAACGCCTCCCTGAAGAACTTCAACGGGCTCGGCCAGGCCAACGCCAACGGCAATGTGGAAGGGCTCGCCGCCCTCATCTTCACCAAGTACGTCTTCGCCTTCGAGATCACCGGCGCGCTGCTGATCACCTCGGCGGTCGGCGCGATGGTGCTCACCCACCGGGAGCGCACCGAACGCGCCAAGACCCAGCGCGAGATGTCCGAGGAGCGCGTACGCGGCAAGCACCTGCCCCCGCTGCCCGCCCCCGGCGTCTACGCCCGGCACAACGCGGTGGACATCGCGGGCCTGCTCCCCGACGGCACCCCCTCGGAGCTCACCGTCAACCAGACGCTCCGCGGCCGCGGCCAGATCCGCGACGTGTCCCAGGAAGCGCTCGACGACCTCAAGGCCCTGGAGCAGCGCTCCGAGGAACGGCTCGGCCGGGACGAGGAGGCGGTCAAGTGAATCCGGTCAACTACCTCTATCTGGCAGCCCTGTTGTTCACCATCGGCGCCGCCGGGGTGCTCATCAGGCGGAACGCGATCGTGGTCTTCATGTGCGTCGAGCTGATGCTCAACGCCTGCAACCTCGCCTTCGTGTGCTTCTCCCGGCTGCACGGCAACCTCGACGGCCAGGTCATCGCGTTCTTCACGATGGTCGTCGCCGCCGCGGAGGTCGTCGTCGGGCTCGCGATCATCGTGTCGCTCTTCCGTTCCCGCCACTCGGCCTCGGTCGACGACGCCAGCCTGATGAAGCTGTAAGGGGTCGCTGCATCGTGGGAAACACAGACAACCTCATCGCGCTGCTCGTCGCGGCGCCTCTGCTCGGAGCGGCCGTCCTGCTGTGCGGCGGACGGAGACTGGACGGGATCGGCCACTGGCTGGGGACGCTGCTCGCGGGCGCGTCCTTCGTCCTCGGCGCGGTGCTCTTCGTCGACATGCTGGGCCGCTCGGCCGACAGCCGGACCGTGGCCAAGCACCTGTTCACCTGGGTCCCGGTCGAGGGCTTCCAGGCGAACGTCGGCTTCCACCTCGACCAGCTGTCGATGACCTTCGTCCTGCTGATCACCGGTGTGGGCACGCTGATCCACATCTACTCGATCGGCTACATGGAGCACGACGAGAACCGCCGGCGCTTCTTCGGCTACCTCAACCTGTTCCTCGCGGCGATGCTGCTCCTGGTCCTCGCCGACAACTACCTGCTCCTGTACGTCGGTTGGGAGGGCGTGGGCCTCGCCTCCTACCTGCTCATCGGCTTCTGGCAGCACAAGCCCAGCGCGGCGACCGCCGCCAAGAAGGCCTTCCTGGTCAACCGGGTCGGCGACATGGGCCTGTCCATCGCCATCATGGTGATGTTCACGACCTTCGGCTCCTTCGCCTTCACCACGGTCCTCGGTGAGGCCGGCGGGGCGAGCTCGGGGCGTGACACCGCCATCGGCCTGATGCTGCTGCTCGCCGCCTGCGGCAAGTCGGCCCAGGTGCCGCTCCAGTCCTGGCTCGGCGACGCGATGGAGGGCCCGACGCCCGTCTCGGCCCTGATCCACGCGGCGACCATGGTCACCGCGGGCGTCTACCTGATCACCCGCTCCGGCGCGATCTTCAACGTGGTGCCCGACGTCCAGACGGCCGTCGTGGTCGTCGGCGCGGTCACGCTCCTGTTCGGTGCGATCGTCGGTTGCGCCAAGGACGACATCAAGAAGGCCCTGGCCGGCTCCACGATGTCGCAGATCGGCTACATGATCCTGGCCACCGGCCTCGGCCCGATCGGCTACGCCTTCGCGATCATGCACCTGGTGACGCACGGCTTCTTCAAGGCCGGGCTCTTCCTCGGCGCCGGTTCGGTCATGCACGGCATGAACGACGAGGTCGACATGCGCAAGTACGGTGGCCTGCGCAAGTACATGCCGGTCACCTTCGTCACCTTCGGCCTCGGCTACCTCGCGATCATCGGCTTCCCGGGCCTGTCCGGGTTCTTCTCCAAGGACAAGATCATCGAGGCGGCGTTCGCCAAGGGCGGCACCGAGGGCTGGATCCTCGGCGCGGTCACCCTGCTCGGCGCCGCGATCACCGCGTACTACATGACACGCGTGATGGTCCTGACCTTCTTCGGCGAGGAGCGCTGGCGGAACGCGAAGACCCCCTCGCCGGCCGAGCCGAGCGTGGAGCCCGCCGCCGAGACGCGCGGCGCCCACGACGAGCCGCACCCGCACGAGTCCCCGAAGTCCATGACGATCCCCATGATCGTCCTCGCCTTCGGCTCGGTCTTCGCGGGTGGCGTCTTCGGCATCGGCGACCGGTTCGTGAAGTGGCTGGAGCCGGTCACCTCCTTCGACCACGGCGACGCGCCGATCGGGGAGTGGACCGTCACCGGCGCCACCGTCGTCTGCCTGCTGATCGGTGTGGGCCTCGCGATCGCGCAGTACGGGCGAAAGCCCGTCCCGGTCGTCGCCCCGCGCGGCTCGCTGCTCACCCGGGCGGCCCGCCGCGACCTGCTCCAGGACGACTTCAACCATGTGGTCCTGGTCCGCGGCGGCGAACACCTCACCCGCTCGCTCGTCTACCTCGACCACAGCCTGGTCGATGGAGTCGTCAATGGAACCGCCGCCTCGGTCGGCGGGCTCTCCGGCCGGCTGCGCAAGCTGCAGAACGGCTTCGCCCGCAGTTACGCGGTCTCGATGTTCGGAGGTGCTGTGGTGATCATCGCCGCGACTCTGCTGATGAGGGCGGTGTAAACCATGTCCTTCCCCCTCCTCACCGCGACGGCGGCCCTCCCGGCCCTCGGCGCGATCGCCACCGCGGCGGTCCCCGCGGCCCGGCGCACGGCGGCCAAGTGGCTGGCCCTGCTGGTATCGGTGGGCACCCTGGCGCTCGCCGCGATCCAGCTCGGGCGCTTCGAACCGGGCGGCGCCCGCTACCAGTTGACTGAGTCCCACGCCTGGATCAAGGACTTCGGAGTCCGCTACGAACTGGGCGTGGACGGCATCGGGGTGGCCCTCATCGGGCTCACCGCGCTGCTCATCCCGTTCATCATCGCGGCCGGCTGGCACGACGCCGACCCTTCCCCGAGCTCTCAACTCCGTTCGAGCAGGGGAGGCCCCAATGAAACCGCGAAGAACGACTGGCGGCCCACCCAGGGCTTCTTCGCCCTGATTCTCGCCGTCGAGGCGATGGTGGTGCTCTCCTTCGAGGCCACCGACGTCTTCCTCTTCTACATCCTGTTCGAAGCCATGCTCATCCCGATGTACTTCCTCATCGGCGGCTTCGGCGACCGCGCCCACGCACAGGGCGACGAGGCGGCGGCGACCCAACGCTCGTACGCGGCCGTCAAGTTCCTGCTCTACAACCTGGTCGGCGGCCTCATCATGCTGGCCGCCGTCATCGGCCTGTACGTGGTGGCGGGCTCGTTCTCGCTGAACGAGATCGCCGCGGCCCGCGCGAGCGGCTCGCTCCACATGGCGACCAACACCGAGCGGCTGCTGTTCCTCGGCTTCTTCTTCGCCTTCGCGGTGAAGGCCCCGCTGTGGCCGCTGCACACCTGGCTGCCCAACGCGATGGGCGAGGCGACCGCGCCGGTCGCCGTGCTGATCACCGCGGTCGTCGACAAGGTCGGCACCTTCGCGATGCTGCGCTTCTGCCTCCAGCTCTTCCCGGAGGCCAGCAAGTGGGCGACGCCGGTGATCGTGGTCCTCGCCGTGATCAGCATCATCTACGGGGCGCTGCTCGCGGTCGGCCAGCGGGACATCAAGCGCCTGGTGGCGTACGCGTCGATCTCGCACTTCGGCTTCATCATCATGGGCATCTTCGCGATGACCAGCCAGGGCCAGTCCGGCGCCACGCTGTACATGGTCAACCACGGAATCTCGACGGCCGCGCTGATGCTGGTGGCCGGCTTCCTGATCTCGCGGCGCGGCTCCCGGCTCATCTCGGACTACGGCGGCGTCCAGAAGGTCGCCCCGGTCCTGGCCGGCACCTTCCTGATCGGTGGCCTCGCCACCCTCTCGCTGCCGGGTCTCGCGCCCTTCGTGAGTGAATTCCTGGTCCTGGTCGGCACGTTCAGCCGCTACCCGGTGGCGGGCGTGGTCGCGACCCTGGGCATCGTCCTGGCCGCGCTCTACGTCCTCGTCCTCTATCAGCGGACGATGACAGGACCGGTCAAGGCCGAGGTCCAGGGCATGCCCGACCTCAAGGTCCGCGAGCTGCTCGTGGTCGCCCCGCTGATCGGCCTGCTGATCTTCCTCGGCGTCTACCCGAAGCCGCTCACCGACATCGTCAACCCGGCGGTCCGCCAGACCATGTCGGACGTACAGAAGAAGGACCCCAACCCGGTGGTGGAGGCGGCCAAGTGAGCTCATCAGCTGTCCACAGCCTGTGGACCACGGCGGCCGAGGGAAAGCTGGACAAGATCCCCGCGCCGCACATCGAGTACGCCCAGCTCGCGCCCACGCTGATCGTGGTCGGCGCGGCCATCCTCGGCGTCCTCGTGGAGGCCTTCGTCCCGCGCCGCAGCCGCTACTACGTGCAGGTCTTCCTGTCCGTGGTCGCGCTCGCCGCCGCCTTCGCGGCGGTGGTCGGCCTCGCGGCCGGCGGCTACGGCACCACCAAGGCCCATATCGCGGCCATGGGCGCGGTCGCCGTCGACGGCCCCGCGCTGTTCCTCCAGGGCACGATCCTGCTCGCGTCCATCGTCGCGGTCTTCACCTTCGCCGAGCGGCGCCTGGACCCGGTGGCGCACGGCAACAAGGTGGACTCCTTCGCCGCGCAGGCGGCCTCGGTCCCCGGCAGCGACAGCGAGAAGCTGGCCGTCAAGGCCGGGTTCACCACCACCGAGGTCTTCCCGCTGGCCCTGTTCGCGGTCTCCGGCATGCTGGTCTTCCCGGCGGCGAACGACCTGCTGACCCTGTTCGTGGCCCTGGAGGTCTTCTCCCTCCCGCTCTACCTGCTGTGCGCGCTGGCCCGCCGCAAGCGGCTCATGTCGCAGGAGGCAGCGGTCAAGTACTTCCTGCTCGGCGCGTTCTCCTCGGCCTTCCTGCTCTTCGGCATCGCGCTCCTGTACGGCTACGCGGGCTCCGTCACCTACGCCAGGATCGCCGACGTCATCAGCGGCTCCGTCCAGAACGTGGACCCGGCGCTCGCCGGCACCATGGGCAACGACGCGCTGCTGCTCATCGGCGGCGCGATGCTCCTGATGGGTCTGCTGTTCAAGGTCGGCGCGGTTCCGTTCCACATGTGGACGCCCGACGTGTACCAGGGAGCCCCGACCCCGGTCACCGGCTTCATGGCGGCCGCCACCAAGGTCGCCGCCTTCGGAGCGCTGCTCCGCCTCCTGTACGTGGTGCTGCCCGGCATGAGCTGGGACTGGCGGCCGGTCATGTGGGGCGTCGCCATCGTCACGATGCTGGGCGGCGCGGTCGTCGCCATCACCCAGACCGACATCAAGCGGCTCCTCGCGTACTCCTCGATCGCGCACGCCGGGTTCATCCTGGCCGGTGTCATCGCCACCAACGCGGACGGCATCTCGTCGGTCCTCTTCTACCTGGGGGCGTACTCCTTCGTGACGATCGGCGCGTTCGCGGTGGTCACGCTGGTGCGGGACGCGGGCGGAGAGGCGACGCACCTGTCCAAGTGGGCCGGGCTCGGCCGCCGCTCGCCGCTGGTCGCGGCGGTCTTCGCGGTCTTCCTGCTCGCCTTCGCGGGCATCCCGCTGACCTCCGGCTTCTCCGGAAAGTTCGCCGTGTTCAAGGCGGCGGCGGAAGGGGGTGCGGGGGCGCTCGTCGTGGTCGGTGTGATCTCCTCCGCCGTGGCGGCGTTCTTCTACATCCGGGTGATCGTGCTGATGTTCTTCAGCGAGCCGAAGGCGGACGGGCCGACGGTGGCGGTGCCGTCGCCGCTCACGATGACGACGATCGGGGTGGGGGTCGCGGTGACGCTGGTGCTGGGTGTGGCGCCGCAGTACTTCCTTGACCTTGCGCATCATGCGGGGGTGTTTGTGCGGTAGGTGTTTTTTGGGGGGTGGGGCGGCTTTCTGGGGGCTGTGGCACGGGCCCCTGGGGGTTTTCCCACCCGCCCGCCCGTGCGGCGGGGTTGGTTGGTTCCGGGCCCCCTGGGGCTCCGCCCCAGACCCCGAGGTGTTTACCCACCCACCCGCCCGTAGGCGCAGGCTTGGATGGTTCCGGCCTTCCTGGGGCTCCGCCCCAGGCCCCAGGCACCTCGCCCACCCACCCGCCCGTGTAGCGGGTTGGTTGGTTCGGGCCTTCCTGGGGCTCCGCCCCAGACCCCGTATCGCGCCTGAACGGCGCTCGTCCTCAAACGCCGGACGGGCTGAAATGCCCGATGCCGGCCAGCACCAGTACCGCTAAGGGGCGCGGGGAACTGCGCGAGAAGCGACCACGATCCGCACGGTCGAGAGGGGTTAGGGGCGCGGGGAACTGCGCGAGGAGCGGGCACGGTCCGCAGACGAAGACGGGTATCTCAGGGGCACGGGGAACTGCGCGAGACGCCGGCACGGTCTGCGGACGAGGGCGGGTATCTCAGGGGCGCGGGGAACTGCGCGAGACGGGGGCACGGTCTGCAGGGTTGAGACGGGCCAGGGGGCGCGGGGAACGGCGCGAGAGGGGCCCGGTCCGCAGACGGCCGGGGGTTTTGGGGGCGCGGGGAACTGCGCGGGCGGCTCACGCGCGGGGCGTGGGGCGAGGATGGGGTTGGGGGTGTGCAACCCCGCGAGGTGCCCGGGGCTGTGGATAACTCGGGGGGTGTCCGCGCGGGAGCCTATCGTTGCGAGGGTGAACGGTGAGGCAGACGGACCAGTACGGGGGACAGAGCGATGAGCGCAGTGGGCGGAACGCAGACGGCCGCAGACACCGAAGCCCTGCGGACACTGCACCGCGTCTTCGGATACGAGGCATTCCGAGGGGCCCAGGGCGAAGTCATCGAGCACGTCGTGGCGGGCGGTGACGCCGTCGTCCTCATGCCCACCGGCGGTGGAAAGTCGCTCTGCTACCAGATCCCCGCGCTGGTCAGGCCGGGCACGGGCGTCGTGGTCTCCCCCCTCATCGCCCTGATGCAGGACCAGGTCGACGCGCTGCGCGCACTCGGGGTGCGCGCCGGGTTCATCAACTCCACGCAGGACTTCGACGAGCGCCGCACGGTCGAGGCCGAGCTCCTCGCCGGCGAGCTCGATCTGCTCTACCTGGCCCCCGAGCGGCTCCGCGTGGAGGCCACCCTCGACCTGCTCTCCCGCGCCAAGATCTCCGTCTTCGCCATCGACGAGGCGCACTGCGTCGCCCAGTGGGGCCACGACTTCCGCCCCGACTACCTCGCCCTGTCCCTGCTCGGCCAGCGCTGGCCCGACGTGCCCCGTATCGCACTCACCGCCACCGCCACGGACGCCACCCACCGTGAGATCACCCAGCGCCTCGGCATGCCCGACGCCCGGCACTTCGTGGCGAGCTTCGACCGGCCGAACATCCAGTACCGGATCGTGCCCAAGAACGACCCGAAGAAGCAGCTCCTCGCCTTCCTCAAGGAGGAGCACGACGGGGACGCGGGCATCGTCTACTGCCTTTCGCGGGCCTCGGTCGACAAGACCGCGCAGTACCTGAGCGACAACGGCGTGCAGGCGGTCCCGTACCACGCGGGACTCGACGGCGGCACGCGCGCCCTGCACCAGTCCCGCTTCCTGAGGGAGGACGGCCTGGTGGTGGTGGCGACCATCGCCTTCGGCATGGGCATCGACAAGCCGGACGTGCGGTTCGTGGCCCACCTCGACCTCCCCAAGTCCGTCGAGGGCTACTACCAGGAGACCGGCCGCGCGGGGCGTGACGGCCTGCCCTCCACGGCCTGGATGGCGTACGGGCTCCAGGACGTCGTGCAGCAGCGGAAGATGATCCAGGGCGGGGAGGGGGACGAGGCGTTCCGGCGCCGGGCCGCCTCCCACCTGGACGCGATGCTGGCGCTCTGCGAGACCGCCTCCTGTCGACGTGCCCAACTGCTCGGCTACTTCGGCCAGGAGGCCCCGGCCGCGAACTGCGGCAACTGCGACACGTGTCTGACCCCGCCGCAGACGTGGGACGGCACCGTGGCCGCGCAGAAGGCGCTCTCCACGGTGGTACGCCTCCAGCGCGAGCGGAACCAGAAGTTCGGTGCGGGCCAGATCATCGACATTCTGCTCGGCCGCAGGACCGCGAAGGTCATCCAGTTCGACCATGACGCGCTGTCCGTCTTCGGCATCGGCGAGGACCTCTCCGAGCCTCAATGGCGGGGCGTGGTGCGGCAGTTGCTCGCCCAAGGGCTGCTCGCGGTGGAGGGGGAGTACGGCACGCTGGTACTGACCGAGGCCAGCGGGGAGGTGCTGGGCGGCCGGCGGGAGGTCAGGATGCGGACGGAGCCGGAAAAGGCGGTGCGGGCGGCGTCGCGGAGCGCGTCCAAGAAGTCCGCGACGGTCGCGGCCGACCTGCCGCCCGAGGCGCTTCCGGTCTTCGAGGCGCTGCGGGCGTGGCGGGGGGCGCAGGCGAAGGAGGCGGGGGTTCCGGCGTATGTCATCTTCCACGATGCGACGTTGAGGGAGATCGCGACGGTTCGGCCGGGGTCGTTGGAGGAGTTGGCGACGGTGGGTGGGGTGGGGGAGGCGAAGCGGGCGAAGTACGGCGAAGCCGTCCTGTCCGTGCTGTCCGAAACCCCCTAGCCCTCTGGGGCTCCGCCCCAGCCCCGAGGCGCGCTTGCCCACCCACCCGCCCGTGCAGCGGGTTGGATGGTTCCGGGACCTCTGGGGCTCCGCCCCAGGCCCCGTATCGCGCCTTAAGGGCGCTCGTCCTCAACCGCCGGACGGGCTGAAATGCCCGATGCGGGCCAGCACCAGCACTGCCAGGGGCGCGGGGAACTGCGCGAGAAGCGACCACGATCCGCAGACCGAAGGGCTTTTAGGGGCGCGGGGAACTGCGCGAGAAGCGACCACGGTCCGCACGAGCGGGAGGGGTTGGGGGCGCGGGGAACTGCGCGATCGGCCGGTGGTTCGGAGGTGCGCCTCGCCCCCGGGGCCTCGCGGAGGAAGCGCCGGGGGCCCCGGGCGGGGAGGGGGTCAGGGGGACGGGGTGATGCGGGCCCGGACTTCGCCCAGGCCCACCGGGACGCCGTGCGGGCCCGGCGCCCACGCCGTGAGGGTCACCTCGTCGCCGTCCTCCAGGAACGCCCGCTTGCCCGACGGCAGTTCCAGCGGCTCCGTACCGTTCCAGGTGAGTTCGAGGAGCGAGCCGCGCTGCCCGCGCTCGGGGCCGCTGACCGTGCCCGAGCCGTACACGTCCCCGGTGCGCAGCGACGCGCCGTTCACCGTCATGTGGGCCAGTTGCTGCGCGGCCGTCCAGTACATGGAGGCGAACGGCGGCTCGGAGACGGGCGTGCCGTTGATCGAGACCGTGATGCGCAGGTCGAACCCGCCGGGGACCTCTTCGGTGGAGTCGTCGAGGTAGGGCAGGAGGGGGAAGTCGCGGGACGGGGGCGTGACGCGGGCCGCCGTCAGGGCCTCGAGGGGGGTGACCCACGCCGAGACCGAGGTCGCGAAGGACTTGCCGAGGAAGGGGCCGAGCGGCACGTACTCCCAGGCCTGGATGTCGCGCGCGGACCAGTCGTTGAGGAGGAACAGGCCGAAGACGTGGTCGTCGAAGGAGGCCAGGTCCACCGGCTCGCCCAGCGCGGACGGCGTGCCCACCACGAAGCCGACCTCGGCCTCGATGTCCAGCTTGACGGAGGGGCCGAACACTGGGGCCGGGTCCGTCGGGGCCTTGCGCTGGCCCTGGGGCCGGGTCACGTCCGTACCGGAGACGACGATCGTGCCGGAGCGGCCGTGGTAACCGATCGGCAGGTGCTTCCAGTTGGGGGTGAGCGCATCGCCGTCGGGGCGGAAGATGCGGCCCACGTTCGTGGCGTGGTGCTCGCTCGCGTAGAAGTCGACGTAGTCGGCGACCTCGTACGGCAGGTGCAGCTCGACCTCGGAGAGCGGGTGGAGCAGGGGCTCTATCACTGGGCGGTGCGCGGGCACCGTCACCCAGGCGGTGAGCGCCCGGCGCACATCGCGCCAGGCCGTGCGCCCGGCCGCGAGCAGCGGGTTGAGGCTCGGCTTGGCGAGGAGCGCCGCGTACGGGGAGCCCAGCGCGTGCGCCGCCGCCCCCGCGTCCAGGACGTGGTCGCCGATGCGGACGCCGACCCTGCGGTCATCGGGATGGCCCGGCGTGGAGAAGACGCCGTAGGGGAGATTGTGCGGGCCGAAGGGGTCGCCCTCGGCCAGTTCGAGCGGGCTCTGCTCGGACATCGGTGCCTGCCTCGCTTTCCACGGGTGTGGGTCACACGTTACGTCGGCGCCGCTCGGGGCGGCAGTGCCTGAAGAGTTCGCAATGTCCGGAAAATCAGTCTCCGGAAGCGGCGGTTCCCCCTCTGGCGTCTCTGCCGGGACGCGTCGGTCGAGGGGGCCACGCGTCCCGCGGGCTGTGATGCTCTCTGTCCCGAGGGGGGACCGGTGTCGGGCGGCAGCGTGCTGTGCGCGGCGGACCGGAACATACCGGGGCTGATCGTGAAGCATATGCTCGCGCCGGCCCGCCGCTGGACCCTCCGGGGGGTCTCGTTCGGCTGCGGGCCGTGGTCGCTTTTCGCGCAGTTCCCCGCGCCCCTAACTACTCGATGCCGGCCCGCGTCGGGCAACCTCAGCCCGTCATGGGGGTCCCCCCTGGCCCTTAAGGCCTTGGGGGAGATTGAGGACGAGCGCCCTTAAGGCGCGAACGGGGTCTGGGGCGGAGCCCCAGGGGTCCCGGAACCAGCCGGCCCGTGGGTGGGCTGAGCCGGGCTCAACCCCCCTCGCGGGGGATTCGGCGTTCCCACGTGCGGTGGAACACCACCTCGCCCCCCTCCCGGCACACCACCTCGTCCGACGTGACGAAATCCGCCGCGTCACAGGTGATCTCCGAGCGCGTGTCCACCGTCACGTCCCATCCCAATTCCGGCCGGTGCAGCCGCAGATGCCAGGCGGAGTGTGTGCGGGCGGACAGCGGGTCGTCGGACTGGATGGTGTACGTCTCGCGCGCGTCCTCGGTGAATTCGAGCCCGTCGGGATACACCCGCGTGCCGCCGTAGCGGGGGTCGACCTCCAGACGCCACTCGCCCTTCGCCACGTCGCGTACGACCAGCCGCTCGGGCGCGGGCTCGTCCAGCGGGGCCGGATGGGAGACGCCGAGGGGCTCGGACTGTTCGGGGTCCGCGAAGACGATGACGTCGTCGGACGTCCGCTCGCGGAGCGGGAGTTGGAGGGACGAGCCGGCCGGGTCGAGGGTGAAGCCGACCGAGTCGGCCTGCGGCCAGATCCACGGCCAGTACGCGGAGGACACCGCGAGCCGGACGCGGTGCCCGGGAGCGAAGGCGTGCCCGATGCCGTTCAGATCGAAGCTCACGTCCTCGGTCGCGCCCAGCGGCCAGGCGTCCGCCCGGTCCCTGCCGTGCCGGGCGGACAGGTTCAGTACGCCTCTGGTGACCAGGGTGGAGGAGCCGTCCGGGGCCACGTCGCAGAGCCGGGCGATGGCCTGGCCGAACGGCACGTCCATGCGCAGCCGCAGGGTGACCCGGGGGCGGCCCAGGATCTCCAGGGGCCCGGAGTCGTCCGGTACCGGGAAGTCGAAGGCGGCCGAGTGGGCGTCCTCGGCGCGCTGGTCCGGGGGCAGGTCGGCGTCGTTGCCGAAGGGGAAGAAGCGGCCCGCGTCCAGGCCGGTGTGCTGCGGCGAGCGCACCTGGACGGGCGCGCCCTGGAGTGCGTAGGAGAGGGGCGTGATGTGGGGTGAGGGCCAGGCGGGGTCGCCCACCCAGCGGCCGGGGAGCTCGGCGTAGACCGTGGCCGGCGGGTGCGATTCGCTGATCCAGGAGCGCAGCAGCGGCTCCTTCATCACCCCCGTCTCCTCGCCCTTGAGATGGTGGTCCCACCAGCGCAGGGTCTCCTGGAGGAAGCCGATCGCCGGGCCAGGGGGGAGCCCGCGGTCCGGATACTGGTGGGACCAAGGGCCGATCAGACCGCGGACGCGGTCGGGCGGCAGGTGCTCGACCAGCCTGAGGACCGTGTCCCGGTAGGGATCGTGCCAGCCGCCCACCGCGAGGACGGCCGCCTCGATCGCCGAGTAGTCCTCGCAGACGCTGCCGTGCTTCCAGTAGGCGTCCCGGGTCTGGTGGGCGAGCCAGGTGTGGATGAACGGCCGGACCGCTTCGAGTCGTTCCAGCCACATTTCACGCCATTCTTCTCCGACGAACCGGGGGTCCGGCGGGCGGGAGACGAAGGCGAGCATCGTGGCCGCCCAGGCGTGCATGTCCACCGCGAGCACCGAACCGCCCATGTAGTGGACGTCGTTGTCGTAGCGGTCGTCGGCCGAGCACACCGTCACGATGGCCTTGAGCGGTTCGGGGGCCAGGGCCGCGATCTGGAGGCTGTTGAAGCCGCCCCAGGAGATGCCGAACATGCCGACCTTGCCGGTGCACCAGGGCTGCTGGGCGAGCCAGTTGACGACCGCGACCCCGTCGGCCAGCTCCGTGGCGTCGTACTCGTCGCCGGGCAGCCCCTCGGAGCATCCGTGCCCGCGCACATCGACCCGTACCGAGGCATAGCCGTGCCCCGCGTACCAGGGATGGCGCTGCCAGTCGCGCGGGGCCGTCCAGTCGGTGAGCCGGTAGGGGAGGTATTCGAGCAGCGCGGGGACGGGCTCCTCGGTGACCGGGCGCCAGACGCGCGCGTAAAGGAGCGTGCCGTCGGGCAGCGGGATCCGGACATCCTCGTGCCGGGTCTCGTGGGGGAATGCGGTGCGGATGTGCATGGCGGCAACCTCAGTGGACGGGGTGCATGGTGCGCTTGAGCCAGGGGGCGGCGAGGATCACGGCGACGCCGGCGGCCACCGCGAGGGCGCCGTTCACGCCGAAGTACGCGGGGTTGGAGACCTTTCCGTACACCTTCACGGTCTGGGCCTGGATGCCGTTGGCCAGGGCGAGGGAGAGGAACCAGAGCGACATCGTCTGGCTGGCGAAGGCCCGGGGGGCGAGTTTGGTGGTGGCCGACATGCCGGAGGTTTCGAGCAGGATGTCGCCGAGGCCCAGCAGCAGATACGAGCCGACGATCCACCAGGCGGCCATCCGGTAGGCGTCGGTGGAGTGGCCCGCGGTGGCCAGGACCATCAGCAGGAACGAGAGCCCGCCCAGGATCACGCCGAAGGCGATCTTGTTGGAGGCGTGCGGCTGGCGCGGTCCCATGCGGGCCCACACGGCGGCCACCACCGGCGCGAGCGCCACCTCGAACGCGCCCAGCGCGGAGGCGTACCAGCCGGCCGGGAAGTGGAAGCCCAGAATGGTCGTCTCGGCGTTGGTGGAGGCGAGCAGCATCATCGTCGAATACGCCTGGAACAGGATGTAGTTGAAGGCGACCGAAGCCAGGAACAGCACCACATAGGGGCGCAGGTGGCCGCGTTCCCCGGCGCTCACCCGGGGGCTCGCGAACATCACCGCGAAGTAGACGACCGGCGCGATCACCGAGACCAGGGTCAGCAGGTCGACGAAGCGGGCCATGGTCAGCAGGCCGCCGAGCGCGAGCAGCACGGCGAGCGCCGCGAGAACCAGGGCGCC
This sequence comes from Streptomyces sp. ASQP_92, assembly GCF_025399895.1. Lineage (GTDB taxonomy): Bacteria > Actinomycetota > Actinomycetes > Streptomycetales > Streptomycetaceae > Streptomyces. The sequence continues at coordinate 120,920 of NZ_JAODUA010000003.1, forward strand.
GAGCACCATCAGGCGGACCGCGCGGCGCATCCCCTCGGGCGGCAGGGCGAACTCGGCGGCGTGCTTGCGTCCGGCCAGGTGGCGGCGGCCGGCGACGTACTGGATCAGGCCGAAGGTCATGCCGATCGCGGCCGCCGAGAAGCCCCAGTGCCAGCCCTTGTGGTCGCCGAGCCAGCCGGTGATCAGCGGGCCGAGGAAGGCGCCGATGTTGATGCCCATGTAGTACAGGGCGAAGCCGGCGTCACGGCGCTCGTCCTCGGTGCGGTAGAGCTTGCCGACCATGGAGGCGACATTGGGCTTGAGCAGGCCGGTGCCGGCGCTGATCAGGCCGAGCCCGGCCCAGGTGGCGGCTCCCGTGGGCACGGCCATCGCGTAGTGGCCGCAGGCGATCAGGACGCCGCCGTACAGGACCGCGCGGTAGGAGCCGAGGATGCGGTCGGCGAGCCAGCCGCCGGCCACCGAGACCAGATAGACCAGGGTGCCGTAGGCGGCCGAGACGGAGGCCGCGGTGCCCGCCGACATGCCCATGCCACCGTGCGCGACGGAGTCGGCGAAGTACAGGACGAGGATCGCCTGCATGCCGAGGAACGAGAAGCGCTCCCAGACCTCCAGGCCGGAGAGGGTGAGCAGACCGCGGGGCTGGCCGAAAACGGCGTGATCGTCCTGCGGAGGCGGTTGGTCCGCGGCCGGTTCTTCAGGGGCGTCAGCCATCGTTCCGGACAAAGGGTTCACTCCTGATCGTATGAGCTGATCAAGAACATACCGGGGTCCAACGGGCCGCGCGCGAGCGGTGACGGGAAGGCGCCCATGGTGATCGAACAGCGACCCGATACGCTGACTTGAGTGAAGGCAGCGACACATCGACAATCCGTGTGATCGTCAGCAGACAGGAGTACCCCTCGTGACCGTCGTCGGGCCGTTCGGGCTGAGCGTGCGGGACCAGGCACTTGAAGCCGATGTCCAGACCGGATTGGCAGCTGTCGAGGCGGGACTGCTCGATGCCACCAAGAGTGAGGTCCCGTTCATCACGGAGGCCGCGCAACATCTCATCCGCGCAGGTGGCAAGCGATTCCGCCCGTTGATCGTGATGCTGGCCGCCCAGTTCGGCGATCCCTATGCGCCGGGCGTGGTGCCCTCCGCCGTGGTCGTCGAGCTCACCCACCTCGCGACGCTGTACCACGACGACGTGATGGACGAGGCCGACGTGCGGCGCGGCGTGGGGAGCGCCAACGCCCGCTGGGGCAACTCCGTCGCGGTCCTCACGGGTGATTTTCTCTTCGCACGCGCCTCGCACATACTGGCGGATCTCGGCCCCGAGGCCGTCCGTATTCAGGCCGAGGCGTTCGAACGGCTCGTCACCGGCCAGATCCTGGAGACTGCCGGTCCCCGCGACGGGCGCGACCCGGTCGACCACTACCTCGACGTGCTCTCCGGAAAGACCGGTTCGCTGGTCGCCGTCTCGGGCCGGTTCGGCGCGATGATGTCCGGCGCCGAGGAGTCGGTCGTCGACATCCTCACGCAGTACGGCGAGCGCCTGGGCATCGCCTTCCAGCTCGCCGACGACGTCCTGGACATCGCCAGCGACTCCCACGAGTCCGGCAAGACCCCGGGCACCGATCTGCGCGAGGGCATCCCCACGCTGCCGGTCCTGCACCTGCGGGCGCAGGCCGCGAGGGAGAACCGTCCGGAGGACCTGGAGCTGGTGGCGCTGCTCGACGGCGACCTCAGCGACGACGCCCGGCACGCGGAGGCGCTGCGCAGGCTGCGCGTCCACCCCGCCCTTGAGCAGGCGCGCCGGGACACCGTCCGGTACGCGGAGGACGCGCGGGCCACACTGGCGCCACTGCCCTCGGGATACGCGAAGTCCGCCCTGGGAGAGCTCTGCGACGCGGTCGTGCACCGCGCCGGCTGAGACGGGCCGGGGGAGGGTGTCCCCTACTGGTCGGGGGAGCCGGCTCGGGGTTCCGTCATCCCAGAGAGGTACATGAGGTTGCTCCCGGGGGCTGACGCGCCGAGCCGGTCATTTTGGTCAGATGGTAAGCACCACTCCTGACCAATTCGGGTGAGAATGGCGGCGCGGGGTGGAACTGAGCAGCACGACGGACGGACGCCGCCGACCACGGAGGTAGGGCACACATGGCACCGAACGACAGCGCACAGGCCACCGACGAGGCCACGGAGCCCGGCGCGGGCCGCCGGAAGGCGACGCGCTATCTGGTCCCGGTCGCGGTGGCGGGGGTGGCCGCGGCGACGATCGGGCTTGTCCCGGCGCTCGCCGCGTCCGGTGACCCCAGTCTGCCGAAGATCAGCGCGCAGCAGCTCATCGAGAAGATGGCCGCGTCCGACACCCAGCAGCTCTCCGGCACGATGAAGATCAGCACCGACCTGGGGCTGCCCGGGCTCGGCAGCCTCGGCTCGTTCGCCCCCAAGGGCGCGGGCGGCTCGGGCACGTCGGCCTCCCCGGACGCGAAGCTCACCGAGCTCGCCTCGGGCACCCACACCCTGCGCATCGCGGCCGACGGCCCCGACCGCCAGAAGGTGTCGATCCTGGAGGACGCCGCCGAGTACAGCCTGATCCGTAACGGCGACGACGTCTGGGCCTACGACAGCGCCTCCAACCAGGCCTACCACTCGCAGCGGGCCGCGGCCGGCGCGGGCAAGGAGCACGGCCGCAAGGCGCCGGGCGAGGGCGTGCCGACCACGCCGAAGGCGCTGGCCGACGAGTTCCTGAAGAACGTCGATCCCACCACCGCGGTGTCGGTCGACGGCACGGCGCAGATCGCCGGACGCGACGCGTACCAGCTCCTGATCAAGCCCAAGCAGTCCGGTTCGACGATCGGTTCGGTCCGCGTAGCGGTGGATGCCAAGACGGGTGTGCCGCTGAAGTTCACGCTCTCGCCGAGCGCGGGCGGCAAGGCCGTGGTCGACGCGGGCTTCACCAAGGTCGACTTCTCGAAGCCGTCCGCGAGCACCTTCACGTTCAGCCCGCCCAAGGGCGCGAAGGTCACCGAGGACAACGGCAGGCAGAAGGGGGCGTCCAAGCCCGAGCAGAGCCTGCCCGGTGGGCTCGGGAGCCTCGGCGACGCCAAGAACGCCAAGAACAGCAAGGTGATCGGCGAGGGCTGGACCGCCATCGCCGAGTTCGACACCGGCGGCAAGGGCATCCCGAAGGCCGACGAGTCCAAGGGCGGCGGCGACGCCCAGAAGCTCCTGGACTCCCTCGGCTCCAAGGTCTCCGGGAAGTTCGGCAAGGGCACGGTCTTCACGACGCGCCTGGTCAACGCCCTGATCACGGACAACGGCAAGGTGTACGTGGGCGCGGTGACCAAGGACGCGCTGGTGGCGGCGGCCAACTCGGGCAAGTAGCAAGGGAGTCGGGCCCGGCCGCGCGGACGGCGGCCGGGCCCGGGCCCCGGGCCGTGCGGCCGGTCCGTGTCCGGTCCGCGGCCGTCTCGGGGCTCACGGCGGAAAGGGGCGGGGTGGGGAACAGTTCAGCGGCCATCGAGACGCGAGGCCTCAGCAAGCGGTACCGCGGCGGGCAGTTGGCCGTGAACGGGCTGGACCTCACGGTCCCCCGCGGCAGCGTCTTCGGCTTCCTCGGCCCCAACGGCTCGGGCAAGACGACCACCATCCGGATGCTGATGGGCCTCATCGAGCCGACCTCCGGCACCGCGCGCCTCCTGGGCAGCCCCATGCCGGCGGCCGCCCGCACCGTACTGCCCAGGGTGGGCGCCCTGATCGAGGGCCCCGCCCTGTACGGCTTCCTGTCCGGCCGGGACAACCTGCTGCGGTACGACGCCGCCGACCCCACCGCCGACCCGCGCACCCGCACCGCGCGGGTCACGACGGCCCTGGACCGGGTGGGCCTCACATCCGCCGCGGGCAAGAAGGCGCGGGCCTACTCGCTGGGCATGAAGCAGCGCCTCGGCCTGGCCGCGGCGCTGCTCCAGCGCCGGGAGCTGCTCGTCCTGGACGAGCCGACGAACGGGCTCGACCCGCAGGGCATGCGGGAAATCCGTTCCCTGATACGGGAGTTGGCCGAGGACGGGACGACCGTCTTCCTCTCCTCGCACCTCCTCGACGAGATCGAGCAGGTCTGCTCGCACGCCGCCGTGATGAACCAGGGCCGGCTCGTCGTCCAGGGCGAGGTGGCCGAGCTCGCCGCCAACGCGCGCGGCAGGCTCGCGGTGACCACCCCCGACCCCCAGGCCGCGGCCCGCCTCCTCAAGGGGCGGGGGATCGCCGATGTGACGGTCCTCGGCGAGGACCGCGTGACGGCCGAACTGCCGCCCGACGGTGTGGAGTTGGCGGACATCAACGCCGAGCTGGTACGGGCCGGGGTGCGGGTGCGTGGCTTCGTGGCCGAGCGGGCCTCCCTGGAGGACGCCTTCGTCGCACTGACCGGGGAGGGTTTCGATGTCGCGGGCTGAGACCGTGAACGAGGCGCGGCAGGGCCGGGAGCCCGCGCGCGACCCGAGCGTCCTGTGGTCGCTGGGCCTGTTCCGTTCTGAGCTGGTCACGGTGGTGCGCCGCTGGCGCACGCTCGCCCTGCTCGGGGTGCTGGCCGCGGTGCCGGTCCTGATCGGCATCGCGGTGAAGATCGACACGGGGGGCGGCGGCGGGGGAGGCGGCCGCGACGGGGGCGGTGGCCCCGCGTTCATCACGCAGATCACCAACAACGGCCTCTTCCTCGTCTTCGCGGCGCTCGCGGCCACCCTGCCGGTGTTCCTGCCGATGGCGGTCGGGGTGGTGGCGGGCGACGCGATGGCGGGCGAGGCCGCGTCGGGCACCCTGCGCTATCTGCTGGTGGCCCCGGCGGGCCGCACCCGGCTGCTGCTCGCCAAGTACGCCTCGGTGCTCGCGTTCTGTCTGGTGGCCACGCTCGTGGTGGCGGCCTCGGCGCTCGCGGTCGGTGCGCTGCTCTTCCCGCTCGGCGATGTCACGACGATCTCCGGTACACGGATCTCGTTCGCCGACGGGCTGCTGCGGGCGGTGGCGATCGCCGGCGTGGTGGCGGTCTCGCTGTCGGGGATGGCGGCCCTGGGGCTGTTCGTCTCGACGCTGACCAACAGCGGGATCGCGGCGATGGCCTCGACCGTCGGGCTGCTGATCACGGTCCAGATCCTGGGCCAGATTCCGCAGCTGCACGCGATCGCGCCGTACCTCTTCCCGCACTACTGGCTGTCCTTCGCCGACGTACTGCGCGAGCCGGTCTACTGGGATCAGCTCGTGAAGAACTTCGAGCTCCAGGCCCTGTATGTGGCGGTCTTCGGCTCGGCGGCCTGGGCGCGCTTCACCACGAAGGACATCACGGCGTGAGAGCGGGCAGCGGCAACCCGGGGAAGATCGGGGAAGAACGGGAAAGTCGGAACGGAGCGGTCGCGCGAGCCCACCCCCGTGACAGCTCGACACGACACGTTCCGTTTCCTGTGCCATTGTTGGAGCCGCGGCCCAGGCTGTCAATCCGGTTCCGGGTGTACTCGTAGAGTGAGGGCATGATCACCTCGTCCGAATCCGCGCCGGACCCCAGGCGCCGCAGCGAGAAATCGCGCCGAGCGACGCTCGTGGCCGCGCTCGAACTGTGTGCGGAGAACGGATACAGCAAGGTCACCATCGAGGCCATCGCGGCCCGGGCGGGCGTGAGCAAGAAGACGATCTACCGCTGGTGGCCGACGAAGGGCGCGGTCCTGCTCGACGCGGTGACCGAACAGGTGGTCAGCGACACGACGTTCCCCGACACGGGAGACATCGATGTCGATCTCTGCACCCATATCGGCAGCCTGGTGAAGGTGTTCACCGCGCCGGTCGCGGGGGCCGCGTACACCGGCATCCTCGCCGAGCTCCTGCACGACGAGCAGTTGGCGAGGGCGGTCAACGAAGAGCTCGTCATCCCGCGCGTCGCCCTGGTCTACGAGCGGATGCGGCGCGCCCAGGAGCAGGGTCAACTGCCCCTGGACATCGACCTTCCGCTGGCCGTGGAGATGCTCTACGGCCCGCTGTACTACCGTCACGCGCTGGGCCGGCCGCTGCACGAGCCGGAGCGCATCGAAGAGCTGGTGGCCTACGTCATGCGAGGGCTGCGGGCGTCGGGGTCGAGCTGAAGAACGTCTTGGCGCGGGCGGCGGCCTCGGTGTCCTGCGCGATCTCGCCCGGCCGGTTGCCGGTGCCGAGCAGCACGCCGCCCCAGTTCATCTTCATGTACCGGGCCGAGTGGCGCAGGCTCCCCACGAGCGGGTCGGCCGCCGAGTGGTCGGGATCGGCGAGCGCGGTCACGCCCCACAGGGTGCGGCCCGCCATGCGCTGCGCGAAGTCGAGCCCGGGGGTGTGGAGCCAGTTCACCCAGTGGTCGAGGTAGTGCTTGACCGGGGTGCTGACGCTGTACCAGTACAGCGGCGAGGCGATCACCAGGTCGGTGGCGGCCAGTGTCGCGTCGAGCAGCGTCGCCGCGTCCCCGGTGGAGGCGGGCCGGACGCGGTGCTCGGTGTGGCGCTCGTCGCGGAACCGGGGAAGGTCGAGGTCGGCGAGGCTCAGCCAGCGCGCGGTGTCACCCGCGGGAAGCTGCTCGGCCGCCTGCCGGGCGAGCGTCTCGGTGTTGCCGCCGCCGCGTGTACTGCCCAGCAGGAAAAGGAAGTTGCGGGCCATGGTCCCCTCCGTACGTAGCCCAAAGGCGTATGCGTGTGCAGTATATGCACACGCATACGCCCGATGGGAGGGGCGATGCGGGGGCTCCCTCAGAAGGTGAGCTTCCAGCTGTTGAGGTAGCCGGTGTCCTGCGGGCCCTTGTCCTGGATCCTCAGCTTCCAGGTGCCGTTCGAGGTCTCCGAGGAGGCGTTCACCGTGTACGTGGTGTCGATGTTGGGCGTGGAGTCGGACGACGAGTTGTGCAGCCGATAGGCGCGGCCGCTCGGCCCGACCAGGTCGATCACCAGGTCACCGCTGTAGGTGTGGACGATGTTCACGGCCACCTTGAGCGTGGAGGGCGCGTTGCCGGTGCGGCCCGAGACGGTGATCGAGGACGTCACCGCCGGGGCCGGCGAGTCCGGGATGGGAAGGTCCGTGGTGTTCTCGTACGAGCCGCCCGGGTCGGGCGGGGTGGTGCCGCCGGCGGCCAGTTGCCACAGGGCGTAGGCGATGGCGTCGCTGTTGTGGTCGAGCGCGGTGGTGTCGATGTTGGCGCTCGTGTCGCAGGAGGCGTGGTAGCAGGCGTCGAACTCCTGGCCCGCCGAGCCGCCCCACTTCTGGGCCTGGGCGGACGTCTTGGTGTAGTCGGCGCCGGAGAAGAGGCCGCCGACGGGGATGCCCGCGTCCTTGAAGGGGGCGTGATCGGAGCGGCCGTCGCCCTCGGTCTCGATCTCGGTGGGGATGGAGAGGGTGGCGAAGTAGTCCTTGAAGACCTTCTCCAGGGTGGCGTCGTCGTCGTAGACGAAGTAGCCCGGGTTCGGCGAGCCGATCATGTCGAAGTTCAGATACCCGGAGATCTTCGAACGGTCCCCGCCGGCCAGCGAGTTGACGTAGTACCGGGAGCCGACCATGCCGAGCTCCTCGGCGCCCCACCAGGCGAACCGCAGATGCTTGTCGGGCTTGAGCTGGGCCCGCGACACGGCGAGCGCGGTCTCCAGGATGCCGGCCGAACCGGACCCGTTGTCGTTGATGCCGGGCCCGACGGTGACCGAGTCGAGGTGCGCGCCCGCCATGACCGTGCGCGAGGTGTCGCCGCCGGGCCAGTCGGCGATCAGGTTGTAGCCGGTGGCGCCGGAGGAGCTGAACTGCTGGACGGAGGTGGTGAATCCGGCGGAGTCCAGCTTGCCCTTGACGTAGTCGAGCGAGGCCTTGTAGCCGGACCGGCCGTGGGCGCGGTTGCCGCCGTTGGCGTTGGCTATCTGCTGGAGCTGGGTGAGGTGGGCCTTGACGTTGGCGACGGGTATGTCGGGGGCGGACGCGGCGGCGATGGCGGCCGCCCTGGCCGGTGCGGGGGCGGGCGGGGCCGCGTGGGCGGCGGGGGCGAGCAGGCCGAGGGTCAGCGCGGCCGTGGCCAGCGCCGCGCCGGCGGCGAGGGGGCGTGGGGGGTATGAGCGGTGCATGGGGGGGCTCCGGGTTCCGTTCGGGGATGGGACGGAAACGCGAGCCCGATGGTCAAGGAGAGGTAGAGCAGACGTCAAGAACGTAAATCGGCCACGGGTGTTCGGATGTCGAACGTAGCTCTGCGGGTAGCGGGACGGACAACTGCCGCCAAAGGGCGGGCAATGGGGGGATGTCGCGGGAGGGCCTCGGGGGCGGGCGCGGGAGGTCCTACTGCACGCAGAACTCGTTGCCTTCGGGGTCGGCCATGACGGTGAACTCGCCGCCGGGTTCCTTCACTTGGCGCAGTACGGACGCGCCCAGTCCGGTGAGGCGGGTGACCTCCGCCTCTCGTTCGCCGGGGGCGGCGTGGACGTCGATGTGCAGCCGGTTCTTGACCGTCTTGGCCTCCGGCACCCGCTGGAACAGGATGCGCCGGCCGAGCCCCGTGCCGCTCTCGGGGTCGTAGGAGTCGTCCGGATGCCGGACGGCGACCAGATCTCGAAACGCGGTCCGGCCGCCGTGTTCGAGGGTGACTTCCTCGCCGATCGCGCCCGCCGCGCGCAGCCGGCCGATCAGCAGGCTGTTGTCCTCGGTCTCGTAGCCGAGGGCGGCGGCCCAGAAGTCGGCCTGGGCGTGGGGGTCGGAGGCGTCGACGACGAGTTTCCAGTGCAGGGTCATGTGGTCGTTTATAGCGGGGTGGGGGCGTGGGGGCGCCCTGGATGGCCCCCCTCGCCCCCACGGGCGGGCGCGGTCAGCTCACTGGCGTACCGGCGCGCAGCTCCAGCCGGTCGCCCGCGAAGGAGGACCGGAAGCGGCGGTCGTGCGAGACCACGACGACCGCGCCGGGAAAGTCGGCCAGCGCCCGCTCGACCTCCTCGACGAGGGCGAGCGACACATGGTTCGTGGGCTCGTCCAGTACGAGGAGATCGGCGGGGCGGGTCACCAGGCGGGCCAGTTCGAGCCGCCGCCGCTGGCCGACCGAGAGCTCCGCGACCGGGACGGCCAGGTCTTCCTCGCGGAACAGACCGAGCGCAAGCAGTTCGTCGGCGTACTCCTCAGGAAGCCCGGTACGCCCGGACGCGTACGCGGCGAGCAGGGAGAGGTGGGAGGTGGTGGCGTCCGTCAACTCCTGTGCCAGATAGGCGATATGGCGGCTCGTTCGGTGGACCCTCCCCTCGTCCGGTGCGAGGTCGCCGGCGAGGACGCGCAACAGCGTGGACTTGCCGGCGCCGTTGGGACCGGACACGAGGAGGCGCCGGCCGGGCTCGACGGCGAGGGTGGGGACGTGGAGGCGGTCGCCGACCTTCACCCCGGACAGCTCTACGAGGGGGGTGGTGGGGTCAGGGGCAGGGGTGGGGGTGCCGGCCGGCGTCGGTCGCGGGGCGGGCTCGGGGGTGGAGGTGGGGGTGGTCGACGGCGTCGTCAGGCGGGCGCTGAAGCTCAGGGGTGGCGCGGGGGCCGCCACCGGCTCGCGCTCCAACTGCTCCAGGCGCCTCCTCGCCGCCCTGACGCGGCCGGACAGCTTGGCCTCCGAGGACCGGCGGTGCTTGCCGAAGCCCTGGCCGGGGTCCCCGCCGGTGGCGGCGAGCCGCTGTCCGGCGGCCGCGACCAGCTCCCGGGTACGGGTCAGCTCCGCGCGCCACTCCTGGTGCGCCAGCTCCCGTCGCCGCCGTGCGGCCGCGCGCGCCGTACGGTAACCGGCCCAGCCGTCGCCGTACCGGACGACCGTGCGCAGCTCCCGGTCCACCTCCAGGATCGTCGTCGAGACGCGTTCGAGGAACGCGCGGTCGTGGGTGACCACCACCAACGTGCCCCGGTGGGCGCGGAGTTGCTCCGCCAGCCAGTCGGTGGCCTGCCGGTCCAGATGGTTCGTCGGCTCGTCGAGCAGCAGCAGCTCGGGGGCGGCGGCCAGGACGCAGGCCAGCGCGAGGCGGGACCGCTCGCCGCCGGAGAGCGAGCCGAGTGTGCGGTCGCGGGTCAGGTGGGCGAGGCCGAGGGAGTGCAGGGCGGCGGTGGTGCGGGCTTCCGCGCGGTAGCCGTCGCGGTCCTCGTACGCCGTCAACAGGGCGCCGTAGGCGTCCAGTTCGGCTTCCGTGGGGGTGGCCGACGGGCCGGCCAGGCGGGACTCGGCGGCGCTGATGGCCGCCTCCAGTTCGCGCAGGTCGGCCAGGGCCAGGTCCACGGCGTCCTGGACCGTACGGTCCGGGGCGAGGTCGAGCGTCTGGGTCAGGTGGCCGATGCCGCCCGGGAAGACGGCGGTGACCTCCCCGGTGTCGGGCTGCTCCACACCGGCCATCAGCCGCAGCAGGGTCGACTTGCCGGAGCCGTTCTCACCGATGACGGCGGCCTTTTCGCCGGGGCGGACGGTGAGGGTGATCTGGTCCAGTACGGGGCGGCCGCGGTATGCCTTGGCGGCGGCGGTGAGGGTCAGTTGGGACGGGGTTCGGGTGTGCGTGGGCATGGCTGATCCCTGGGGGTGCTCGGTAGGGGTTCCTCCTGGCGGGGGTGCGGGGCGGCGGGGCCGCGGTGGGGGTGGGTCAGCGGAAGAAGTAGTACGAGTACGGGATCATGGGGGGAGGGTAGCTGGGGGTGGGCGGGGGTGGCCTCTCCTTTTCGGAGGGCGTCTGCCCACCGGGGGGTCGGCTGGTTCCGGGCCCCCTGGGGCTCCGCCCCAGACCCCGGGGGGTCTCCCACCCACCCGCCCGTGCGGCGGGGTTGGTCGGTTCCGGGCCCCCTGGGGCTCCGCCCCAGACCCCGAGGCACCTCGCCCACCCACCCGCCCGTGCAGGGGGTGGGATGGCCCGGCCCTTGGGGCTCCGCCCCAAACCCCGAGCGGGGGCTCCGCCCCCTGCACCCCCGTTCGCGCCTTAAGGGCGCTCGTCCTCAATCGCCGGACGGGCTGAGGTGGCCTGCACCGAGCGGTTAAGGGGCGCGAGGAACTGCGCGAGAGGCGAGCACGGCCCGCAGCCGACCGAGGGTTTTGGGGGCGCGGGGAACTGCGCGAGAAGCGACCACGGTCCGCAGGGTCAAGACGCCCTAGGGGCGCGGGGAACTGCGCGACCAGCCACGCACGGCTCGCGGACGAAAACAGGTTGAGGGGCGCGGGGAACTGCGCGAGAGGCGAGCACGGTCCGCAGGGTCAAGACGGCCTAGGGGCGCGGGGAACTGCGCGAGAAGCGACCACGGCCCGCAGGGTCAAGACGGCCTAGGGGCGCGGGGAACTGCGCAAGAAGCGACCACGGCCCGCAACCCCGCCGGGTTGTTCCGGGAGCCCCGTCGTCCCGCTGGGCATCGCCGACGAAGCCACCCCCGGGGGCCCGGCCCGGCCCGGCAGGGGCAGGGGCGGGGTCACCCCCGGGGCACCCCCGGAGTGATTCCCGGGGCCGGCCCCGGCAAGGGCGCAGGCGGGGCCACCCCCGGCAAGGGGGCAGGCGGGGCCACCCCCGGCGTGGCCCCCGGCGTCGAGGACAGGTCGCGGCGGGCCCGGTGCGTCGTGTGCAGGGCGTCCCACGTCAGGATCGTCAGGGCCAGCCACACCAGGGCGAAGCCCGCCCAGCGTTCCGGGGGCATCTCCTCGTGGAAGTACACGATGCCCAGCAGGAACTGGAAGACCGGCGCCAGGTACTGGAGCAGGCCGAGCGTCGAGAGCGGCACCCGGATCGCCGCGCCGCCGAAGCAGATCAGCGGGATCGCGGTCACCACACCCGTCGCCGCCAGCAGCGCCGCGTGCCCCGCGCCCTCGTTGCCGAAGGTGGCCCGGCCCTGGCCGCCCAGCCACAGCAGATAGGCCAGCGCGGGCAGGAACTGCACGGCGGTCTCCGCGGCCAGGGATTCCAGGCCGCCCAGGTTCACCTTCTTCTTCACCAGGCCGTACGTCGCGAAGGAGAACGCCAGGGTCAGCGAGATCCACGGCGGCTGCCCGTACCCCACCGTCAGGACGGTCACGGACGCCGCGCCGATCCCCACCGCGATCCACTGGGCCCGCCGAAGCCGCTCCTTGAGGATCAGCACGCCCATCGCGATGGTGACGAGCGGGTTGATGAAGTAGCCCAGGGACGCCTCCACCACATGGCCGGAGTTGACCGACCAGATGTACACGCCCCAGTTCACTGTGATCACCACGGCCGCCAGGGCTATCAGGCCGAGCCTGCGCGGCTGGCGGACCAGTGCGCCGATCCACGCCCAGCGGCCCATCACAAGGAGCACGATCGCCACCAGGCCGAGCGACCACACCATGCGGTGGGCCAGGATCTCGATCGCGTCGGCCGGCTTGAGCAGGGGCCAGAACAGGGGGACCAGCCCCCACATCCCGTACGCGCCGATCCCGTACAGCAGTCCGGTCCGCTGTTGTCCCGCCGACTCCTTGGCCACTGGCCCTCCCTGTGCGCGCTCGCTCCACCAGAAGGTAGCGCCGAAGGGGCCGCGGTGTCATGCCCGTACCGGGATACGGTACTGACGCCCCACCCAGCGGTACGAGGCCGTGGCCCTACGCGGCCGACGCGTCCCGCAGCGAGACCGACAGCGGCGTCGTCGGGCGGCCGATCAGGCGGGACAGGTCGCCCGGGGTGGCGGCCAGGCGGCCCCGCTCTATGGCGTGGTCCACGTCCACCAGGATCTCCGCGAAGGGCGCGGGCACGCCCGCCTCGGTCAGTACCGCGAGGTGGGCCTCCGCGGTGACCGGGCGGTAGGTGACGGGCTTGCCGGAGGCCGCCGCGAACTCGGCCGCGTACTCGGCGAAGGACCAGGCCACGTCCCCGCTCAGCTCGTACGCCCGGCCCAGGTGGCCCTCGCCGGTCAGCACCTCGGCCGCCGCCGCCGCGTAGTCGGCCCGGGCCGCCGAGGCCACCCGGCCCTCGCCCGCGTTGGACACCACCGCGCCGTGCGCCAGGACCGGCGCGAGGTTGGCGGTGTAGTTCTCGGTGTACCAGCCGTTGCGCAGGAACGTGTACGGCAGGCCCGAGTCCAGGATGAGCCGCTCGGTCGCCCGGTGTTCGTCCGCCAGCGTGAAGTCGGCGTCCGGGCCGCCCAGGATGCCGGTGTAGGCGAGCTGCGCCACGCCCGCCGCCTTTGCCGCCTCGATCACCGCGGTGTGCTGCGGCACCCGGCGCCCGACCTCGCTGCCCGAGATCAGCAGGACCCGGTCGCCCGACTCGAAGACCCCGGCGAGGGTGGCGGGCTCGCTGTAGTCGGCGACGCGCAGCTCCACGCCCCGGGCGGCGAGGGCGGCGGCCTTCTCCTTGTCGCGTACGACCGCGACGATCTCGCTCGCGGGAACCCGCGCGAGCAGCTCCTCGACGACGAGACGGCCGAGCGATCCGGTGGCTCCGGTGACGACGATGCTCATGGGGTGCTCCTTCTGTGCGGGGGGTGTGAGGTGCTCTGGTTGCCACCTTACGGTTAGCGCTAACTCGGCGTAAGTACCCACTTTGAAGTAAGGTACTGGTATGGGAGTAAGTGAGCGGGACGACCGGGGAGCACGCGAGGAGCGGCGGGAGGCCATGTGTCCGCATCGGCTCGTTCTGGAGCACGTCACCAGCCGCTGGGGCGTGCTGGTCCTGGACGCGCTGCTCGACCGGCCGTACCGGTTCAGCGAGCTGCGGCGCGAGATCGGCAAGGTCGCCGCGGTGAGTGAGAAGATGCTGGCCCAGACTCTTCGGACGCTGGAGCGCGACGGCTTCGTGCGGCGCGACGCGAAGCCGGTCATCCCGCCGCGCGTCGACTACTCGATGACCGAGCTCGGGCGCGAGGCCGCCGAGCAGGTACGGGCGCTGGCCCGCTGGACCGGGGTGCGGATGGCCGACGTAGAGCGCGCCCGGGCCGCCTATGACGCGGCCAAGGAGTCAACTTCCGTGTAGGTGCGGCGAGTTGGACGGGTTGAGGTGGTTCGGGCGTCCGCTCCCGCGCGGTGGCACCGGAAAACGCGTGTGCCCGGCCCGAAGTCCGCGAGACCTCGGCCGGGCACACGGTTCATGCGGGGGGCCGGGGTAGGCCCGGGCGGGGAGCCGGTTCAGCCGACGACCGTCCAGGTGTCCTTGCCCGCGAGCAGCGCGGCGAGATCGCCCTTGCCGTTCTGCTCGATCGCGGTGTCCAACTGGTCGGCCATCAGGGTGTCGTACACCGGGCGGTCGACCGAGCGGAACACACCGATCGGGGTGTGGTGCAGGGTGTCGGGGTCGGCGAGGCGGGACAGGGCGAACGCCGTGGTGGGCGAGGCGCTGTGCGCGTCGTGGACCAGGATGTCGGCCTCGTTGTCCGCGGTGACCGGGACGACCTTGAGGTCTCCGGTGGCCTGGTCGCGGACCACGCCCTTGGCGGCGTCCGCGCCGAAGCGGATGGGCTGTCCGTGCTCCAGGCGGATCACGGCCTCCTCCGCCTGGTCCTTGTCCTTGAGGGCCTCGAAGGCGCCGTCATTGAAGATGTTGCAGTTCTGGTAGATCTCCACGAGCGCGGTGCCGGGGTGTTCGGCCGCCTGGCGCAGCACCTCGGTGAGGTGCTTGCGGTCGGAGTCGACGGTGCGCGCCACGAACGAGGCCTCGGCGCCGATGGCGAGGGAGACCGGGTTGAAGGGCGCGTCCAGGGAGCCCATCGGCGTCGACTTGGTGATCTTGCCGACCTCGGAGGTCGGGGAGTACTGGCCCTTGGTGAGGCCGTAGATCCGGTTGTTGAACAGCAGGATCTTCAAGTTGACGTTGCGGCGCAGCGCGTGGATGAGGTGGTTGCCGCCGATGGACAGCGCGTCGCCGTCGCCGGTGACCACCCACACCGACAGGTCCCGGCGCGAGGAGGCCAGGCCGGTCGCGATGGCCGGGGCGCGGCCGTGGATGGAGTGCATCCCGTAGGTGTTCATGTAGTACGGGAAGCGGGAGGAGCAGCCGATGCCGGAGACGAAGACGATGTTCTCCTTGGCCAGGCCGAGTTCGGGCATGAAGCCCTGCACGGCGGCCAGGATCGCGTAGTCGCCGCAGCCCGGGCACCAGCGCACTTCCTGGTCGGACTTGAAGTCCTTCATGGACTGCTTGCCCTCGGCCTTGGGGACCAGCTGCAAAAGCTCGTTCGCGTTAGGCATGGATGGCCTCCTTGAGAGCGGTGGCGAGCTGCTCGGCCTTGAACGGCATGCCGTTGACCTGGTTGTAGGAGTGGGCGTCGACCAGGTACTTGGCGCGGATCAGGGTGGCGAGCTGGCCGAGGTTCATCTCCGGCACGACGACCTTGTCGTAGCGCGCCAGGATCTCGCCGAGGTTCTTCGGGAAGGGGTTGATGTGGCGCAGATGGGCCTGGGCGATGGGCTCGCCCTGGGCGCGCAGCCGGCGCACGGCCGCGGTGATGGGCCCGTACGTCGAACCCCAGCCGAGGACCAGGGTGCGGGCGCCGTCGGGGTCGTCCACGTCCAGGTCGGGGACCTCGACGCCGTCGATCTTCGCCTGGCGGATACGGACCATGAAGTCGTGGTTGGCCGGGTCGTAGGAGATGTTGCCCGTGCCGTCCTGCTTCTCGATGCCGCCGATCCGGTGCTCCAGACCCGGCGTGCCCGGCACCGCCCAGGGGCGGGCGAGGGTCTCCGGGTCCCGCTTGTAGGGCCAGAACACCTCGGTGCCGTCGGCCAGGGTGTGGTTGGGTCCGGTGGTGAACTGCACGCGCAGGTCCGGGAGTTCATCGGTCTCGGGCACCCGCCACGGCTCGGAGCCGTTGGCGAGGTAGCCGTCGGAGAGCAGGAAGACCGGGGTGCGGTAGGCCAGCGCGATCCGGGCCGCCTCCATCGCCGCCTCGAAGCAGTCCGCGGGCGTCCTCGGCGCGACCACCGGGACCGGGGCCTCGCCGTTGCGTCCGTACATCGCCTGGAGCAGGTCGGCCTGCTCGGTCTTGGTCGGCAGTCCCGTCGAGGGGCCGCCGCGCTGGATGTCCACGATCAGCAGCGGCAGCTCCAGGGAGACCGCGAGACCGATCGCCTCGGACTTCAGCGCCACGCCCGGGCCCGAGGTCGTGGTGACCGCGAGCGAGCCGCCGAACGCCGCGCCCAGGGCCGCGCCGATCCCGGCGATCTCGTCCTCCGCCTGGAAGGTGCGCACCCCGAAGTTCTTGTGCCGTGACAGCTCGTGCAGGATGTCGGAGGCCGGGGTGATCGGGTACGAGCCCAAGTACAGCGGCAGATCGGCCTGTTGGGCCGCCGCGATCAGCCCGTACGACAGGGCCAGGTTCCCGGAGATGTTGCGGTACGTGCCCGCGGGGAACGCCTTGGTGGCGGGGGCGACCTCGTAGGAGACCGCGAAGTCCTCGGTGGTCTCACCGAAGTTCCAGCCCGCCCGGAACGCCGCCACGTTCGCCTCGGCGATCTCCGGCTTCTTCGCGAACTTGGTCCGCAGGAACTTCTCCGTGCCCTCGGTGGGCCGGTGGTACATCCAGGACAGCAGGCCCAGCGCGAACATGTTCTTCGAGCGCTCGGCCTCCTTGCGGGAGAGCCCGAACTCCTTGAGCGCCTCGATCGTCAGCGTCGTCAACGGCACCGGGTGCACGTTGTACGCCGACAGCGAGCCGTCCTCCAGAGGAGAGGTGTCGTAGCCGACCTTGGCCATCGCGCGCTTGGCGAACTCGTCGGTGTTCACGATGATCTCGGCGCCGCGCGGCACGTCCGCCAGGTTCGCCTTCAGCGCCGCCGGGTTCATCGCCACCAGGACGTTCGGGGCGTCGCCCGGCGTCAGGATGTCGTGATCGGCGAAGTGGAGCTGGAAGCTGGACACCCCGGGCAGCGTTCCGGCAGGCGCCCGGATCTCGGCCGGGAAGTTCGGCAGCGTCGACAAGTCGTTTCCGAACGTCGCCGTCTCCGACGTGAACCGGTCACCGGTGAGCTGCATGCCGTCACCCGAGTCACCCGCGAAACGGATGATGACCCGGTCGAGGCGGCGGACTTCCTTCTCGCCGGCGGGCCTGCGCTGCTCCCCGACGACGGCCTCATCGGCTCCGTCGGTCTGCTCGGCTGGGCTACTGACCTGGCTGGTCACTGAACTGGACCTCCCTCGGGCGGGCTGCTCGGGCGCATCCGGCCGACCGGTAGCGCCAAGGCCCACCCTACGTCGGTAAGGGTGGCCTTCCCTGGACCGCTCATATGTTGGACGCTCTTTTGAGACGCCTTACTGCCCTGTAGTGCCACGATGCCCTCGCCCCCCGGCCCCTTCTGTTAACACGCCCAGCGATCCTTCTCCGGTTCTGGGTCGCACGTGTCGGAAGCCCCGCGAGCGGTGACTCGATCCGGCCCGGTGACCGAGTTTCGACCCCGTCGGCTGGGTTCCGCTCGATCCTCGACAGGGTGGCAGGTGGTCATGAATTGATATAGGTCAACACCGCGAGTACACGACGGTGATCCCCGTCACTCGGCGAGAGCCCCAGCTTCAGGAAGATGTTGCTGACGTGCTTCTCGACGGCGCCGTCGCTGACGACCAGTTGCTTGGCGATCGCCGAGTTCGTCCGCCCCTCGGCCATCAGCCCCAGCACCTCCCGCTCACGCGGGGTCAGATTGGCGAGGACGTCCTGCTTGCGGCTGCGGCCCAGGAGCTGCGCCACGACCTCGGGGTCCAGGGCGGTGCCGCCCCGGGCGACCCGCACCACGGCCTCCACGAACTCCCGCACCTCGGCGACCCGGTCCTTGAGCAGATAGCCGACACCCCGGCTCGACCCGGCGAGCAGTTCGGTCGCGTACTGCTCCTCGACGTACTGGCTGAGTACCAGGACGCCGATCCCCGGATACAGGGCGCGCAAGTGCACCGCCGCGCGCACCCCCTCGTCGGTGTGGGTCGGCGGCATCCGCACGTCCGCCACCACGACATCGGGCAGCGCGCCCTGGTCGGCGAGCTCTCCCACGGTCTTGACCAGCGCCACCCCGTCGCCCACTCCCGCGACGACGTCGTGGCCCCGGTCGGTCAGCAGCCGGGTCAGGCCCTCCCGAAGCAGTACCGAATCCTCGGCGATGACCACCCGCACCCTGTCCTCCACGACTCTGCAGCCCCCCTGGGCCTCGTTGCTCCTCAGGCGCGCACCCGTCGGGCGCGTGCCCCACAGCTCTGTGCAAGCCATGGCGTTGTGCCGATCCAGCATCTCAGCATCCGGCCAGGAATCCGCCCGCGCCAGGCAAAAACCCCCCGACCCCGGGTTTACGGGGACGAGGGGTCGGAGGGAGGAGGGGGGCCTCGCCGGGCCGCCGTAAGGGCTAGGCCCGCCAGGGCAGTTCGGCCGTGATCGTGGTGGGGCCGCCGGGCGGGGAGTCGACGGCGAGGATGCCGTCCACCGCGTCCAGGCGCTCGGCGAGCCCCGCGAGACCGGACCCGGCCGAGACGTCCGCGCCGCCCCGCCCGTTGTCGGCGACCTGGAGCATCAGGCGGTCGCCGGCCCGCCACACATCCACGGTGGCCCGGCTCGCGCCGCTGTGCTTGCTGACGTTCTGGAGGAGCTCGGAGACGGTGAAGTACGCGATGCCCTCGATGGCCGGGACCGGCCGGGCCGGCAGGTCCACCTCCACCTGCACCGGGACCGTGCAGCGGGAGGCGACCGAGGACAGGGCCGCGTCCAGGCCCCGGTCGGTGAGGACCGCCGGGTGGATGCCGCGGGCCAGGTCGCGCAGCTCCTGGAGGGCCACCTTCACCTCGCCGTGCGCCTCGTCGACCATCCGGGCCGCCGCGTGCGGGTCCTCGGTCAGCTTCTCCTTCGCCAGACCCAGGTCCATGGCGAGCGCCACCAGACGGGCCTGCGCGCCGTCGTGCAGATCGCGCTCGATGCGGCGCAGGTCCGCCGCCGAGGTGTCCACCACGACCCCGCGGTCCGACTCCAGCTCCGTGACCCGCTCCTCAAGGCGCGAGGGGCTGAGCAGCCCCACCACCATCAGCCGGTCCACCGCGGCGAAACCGCGGATCAGCCACGGCGCGACCAGCGTGATGAGCAGGCCGGCCGCCGAGGTCAGGGCGATCTCACCCGGCGATTCGAGGTAGACGGTGTGGTGGTCGTCCCCGTAGAGCTGAAGGCCGGCCTGGCCCGCGTACATCGGGAACACCCACTGCCACACCGGGTACGTGAACAGGGTCCAGCCGGTCGTCCAGAGCGTCAGCGTCGTGCAGAAGGCGAAGATCGCCCACGGGAAGTGGAGCACCGAGTACAGCAGGTGGCGCCAGGAGACGCCGCTCTTGAGGACCCCGCCGATCCACGACATCAGACCGCCGCGCGAGCGCACCGGCCGCGGCTCGGCGATGTCGACCCCGAGCAGCGCCCGCGCCCGGGCCCGCTCCATCACGCCGAACGCCCGGCAGCCCATCAGGGCCACGGCCATGAGCGGGATGCCGATGAAAGTGATCAGCAGGCCGGCGCTCAGCGACACCGCGGTCACCGCCCAGCAGAACAGCACGATGCTGATCGGCAGGCTCAGCAGCAGATAGCCGAACTCGCGGAAGGTGCGGCCCTCGAGCGGTGCGCGCAGCACCGGCGGAACCAGGTGTCGCCGCGGCCGCGCCGTCCGCGCCACGCCGTACCCGTGATCGGTGTCCATGCTCATCGTCCTGTCCGTCCCTCGCGTCGATGCGCGGCCGTGGTGTTCCGCGCCGCCCCCTGTGCACACCAGCTTGGCCTGTGCGGGCGTCCCCGACCATGCGGCCGGTCACCCTCTTCGGCCGGGGGTTTTCCCTACCCCCGGCCCTCCGGTGAGTCCTGGGGGCCCCGGTCCCGCCACGGCAGTTCGGCCGTGACGACGGTCGGCCCGCCGACCGGCGAATCGAGCACGAGCAGCCCGTCCACCGCGCCGAGGCGCTCGGCCAGACCCGCCATGCCGGTCCCGCCGTCGAGGCGCGCACCGCCCACGCCGTCGTCCTCGACCTGGATGAGCAGCCGGTCCGCACTGCGCCACACCTCCACCGAGGCGTTCCGCGCCCGGCTGTGCTTGCTGACGTTCTGGAGGAGCTCGGAGACGGTGAAGTACGCGATGCCCTCGATGGCCGGGGCGGGCCGCCCGGGCAGGTCGACCGCGACCTTGACCGGGACCGTGCAGCGGGAGGCGACCGAGGACAGGGCCGCGTCCAGGCCCCGGTCGGTGAGGACCGCGGGATGGATGCCGCGGGCCAGGTCGCGCAGCTCCTGGAGGGCCAGCTTCACCTCTCCGTGCGCCTCGTCGACCATCGCGGCCGCCGTGTCCGGGTCCTCCAGGAGCTTCTCCTTGGCGAGGCCGAGCCCCATGGCCAGCGCCACCAGACGCGCCTGCGCGCCGTCGTGCAGATCGCGCTCGATGCGCCGCAGATCGGCGGCGGCCGTGTCCACGACCACCCCCCGGTCGGACTCCAGCTCGGCGATCCGCCGCTCCAGGCTGTCGGAGGGCGAGAGCAGCGCGCGCACCATCATGCGGTCGGCGTTGGTGAGCCCCCGCGCGATGAAGCCGAGCACTGGCCACGCGAGGAAGAGGGAGAGCAGGGTCACCGTGAAGGTGAGGATCCCCCAGGGCAGCCGCACGAACTCGTACAGCACGTTGCGCCAGGCCACCGGGTCCCGCAGGCTCGTCCACAGCCAGGGGAAGAAGCCGCCGTGCTTGCTCGGGCTCGCGGGGATCGGGGTGGGCTCCTCGATCCGCACCCCCAACAGGGCCCGGGCCCGGGCGCGTTCCGCCTTGCCGAGCTGGCGCGCGCCGAGCAGGCCGGTGGCGAGCAGCGGAAGGCCGACCACGGTCACCGACAGGCCGGCGCCGAGCGCCACCATCACGACGACATAGATGAAGCCGGTCAGCCCCATGGGGAAGTTGGTCAGGAGGTGCGCGACCTCCTTCCAGGTGCCCCGCTCGTAGGCGAACCGCGCGGCGGGCGGGTGGGCCCGCTCGTCACCGGCGGGACCGCCTGGCTGTTCTGCTGCGTACCGCTGCTGCTCGCGGAGGGTCCTGGTCATGGTGCCAAGCGTGCCGGGCCGAGATCGGCGGCGCCATGGGGTGCCGCACCCTCTTGTACGGGGGAAAACCCCACCCCCGTGGCCCAAGCGTGGCCCACACGTGGCCCACACCGTGAGACGCGCCTGCCAAGGGCCCCCTTAGCAGGGCCTAGACTCCCGTCCGTACACAGCGTCGAACAGGGCGCGACGAGATCATCGAGGCCAGGGAGCGAGGGGCGCGACGTGCCGGAACCGACCGTGCGCCAGATGCCGGTGTTGGCTGCCGACTACTTCCACAGCTATGCGGTCGTCGGCCTGCTCGCCGTCGTCGGCGTGCTGTTCGTCGCCGTGGCCTTCGGGGCCGGGCGGCTGCTGCGGCCGGTCGTGCCGACACCGGAGAAGCTCCTGACGTACGAGTGCGGCGTCGACCCGGTCGGCGAGGGCTGGGCCCACACCCAGGTCCGCTACTACGTCTACGCCTTCCTGTACGTGATCTTCGCCGTCGACTCGATCTTCCTCTTCCCCTGGGCGACCGTCTTCGCGGCCCCGGGATACGGCGCGACCACCCTCGTCGAGATGTTCATCTTCCTCGGCTTCCTGGCCGTGGGACTGCTCTACGCATGGAAGAAGGGCGTCCTGGAATGGACGTGACGACTCCCGGACCCGCTTCGCAGCCCGTGCTGCTGCCCGAGCCGAAGAAGCTGGGCGTGCTCTCGCGCCTGGCCCCCGAGCCGATGAAGGTGGTCCTCAACTGGGGCCGCCGCTACAGCCTGTGGGTCTTCAACTTCGGCCTCGCCTGCTGCGCCATCGAGTTCATCGCGGCCTCCATGGCCCGCCACGACTTCATCCGGCTCGGCGTGATCCCCTTCGCGCCGGGGCCGCGCCAGGCCGACCTCATGATCGTCTCCGGCACGGTGACGGACAAGATGGCGCCCGCGGTCAAGCGGCTCTACGAGCAGATGCCCGAGCCCAAGTACGTCATCTCCTTCGGCGCCTGCTCCAACTGCGGCGGCCCGTACTGGGATTCGTACGCGGTGACCAAGGGTGTGGACCAGATCATCCCGGTCGACGTGTACGTGCCCGGCTGCCCGCCCCGGCCCGAGGCGCTGCTCCAGGGCATCCTCAAGCTCCAGGAGAAGATCGCCCGCGAGTCGCTCGGCGAGCGGTACGCCAACGCGGCCACCCCGGCCCAGCTCACCAGCGGGCTCGTGGCCGCGCCGCCCACCCCCGGGGAGGGCCGGGCGTGAGCGCGTACGACAGCCTGCCCGACGGCGTCGCCGAGATCTTCGGCGCGGAGGCCATGGCGGAGGAGGCCTACGGGCTGCTCACCGTCGACGTGCCCGCCGACTCCTGGATCGACGCCCTCCTCGTCGCCCGCGACGCGCTGGGCTGCACCTACTTCGACTGGCTGAGCGCGGTCGACGAACCCGGCACGGGCTTCCGCGTCTGCGCCCATGTCGTCGCCCTCGGCGGCGGCCGGGTCCGCCGACTGCTGCTGCGCACGACCGTCGCGCACACGGCCGCGGTGCTGCCCTCCGCCATCGACGTCTACGCGGGCGCTGCCTGGCACGAGCGCGAGACCCACGAGATGTTCGGCGTCGACTTCACCGGCCACCCGCACCTGGTGCCGCTGCTCCTGCCGGAGAACTTCGAGGGGCACCCCCTGCGCAAGGACTTCGTGCTCGCGGCCCGCGTCGCCAAGGCGTGGCCCGGCGCGAAGGAGCCCGGGGAGCCCGCGGCGGGCGCGGCCCACGGCGGCCCCAAGCGCCGCCAGATGCTTCCGCCCGGCGTCCCCGACCCGAACGAATGGGGCCCCCTGAAGGGCCAGCTTCCCCCCGCCCCGACCCGCCCGACCCGCACCCCGCGTGCGGCAGGCGCCGGCGCCGCCGAACGCCCGGCACGGGCCGCGGGCGACCGGCCGGTCCGGCGCGCCCGGAGCGTGACGGAGGGCTCGGCTTCCCAGGCGACCCCGGAGGCGTCCGGCACTCCCGCGCCCCCGGAAACGCCGGTGGTCCCGGAAACCCCGGCCACCCCGGAAACCCCGGCGGTCCAGGCCGCCCCGGAGGCCCCGGTGGTCCCGGAAGCCCCGGAGGTCGGGCCGCCTGCCCCGGAGGCCCCTGAGGGCAAGGCCGCCCCTGGGGCACCCGAGGCAACCGGGTCCCCCGAGGCGTCGGATGCCCCGGCCGCTCGCCTTCGGCGGAGCCGGAGTGCGAGCGAGGGGTCCGCCTCGCAGCAGGGCGGGGACGCGAAGGCCCAGCCCGCCGCGCCGCCCCGGTCGCGCAGCACGGACGCCCCCTGGCACAACCCCCAACCCGCCTTCGCCGAAGAGGAGCCCGGGGCCGAGGACGCCCCGGACGCCGGAACCGGTGAAGCCGAACGAACCGATTCCGCCGAACGAACCGACCCCGCCGGAGGCGAGCCGCGTGAATGACGCACTCGACGTCGCCCTCAGGCTGGTCGTCGTCTTCGTCGTGTTCCTGGTCCTGCCGCTCGTCGTGGGGCAGACCGAGCACAAGGTGATGGCGCACATGCA
The DNA here is from genome assembly GCF_025399895.1 of Streptomyces sp. ASQP_92. Taxonomy (GTDB): domain Bacteria; phylum Actinomycetota; class Actinomycetes; order Streptomycetales; family Streptomycetaceae; genus Streptomyces. Next base: position 144,393 of record NZ_JAODUA010000003.1, read on the forward strand.
GGGCCGGCTCGGCCCCATGTACGCAGGCGGCTTCCACGGCTGGGCCCAACTCGTCGCGGACGGCGTGAAGTTCGCCCAGAAGGAGGATGTCGTACCGGCCGCCGCCGACCGTCGCATCTTCCAACTGGCGCCCGCTGTCGCCCTGTTGCCCTACCTCCTCGTCCTGGTGGCCGTCCCGATCGGCCCGGGCGAGGGCGCGGTGGGCCAGGTCGTCGACGCCGGCATCTTCTTCGTGCTCGCCGTGATGGGCGTGGGCGTGCTCGGCTCGCTCATGGCGGGCTGGGCCTCGGCCAACAAGTTCTCGCTGCTCGGCGGGTTGCGCACCGCCGCCCAGCTCCTCGCCTACGAGCTGCCGATGCTGCTCGCCGCCGCCTCCGTGGCGATGGCGGCCGGCACGGTCTCGCTGCCCGGCATCCTCAACGCCTTCCACTGGTGGTGGATGCCCTGGCAGATCGTCGGCGCGCTGGTCTTCTTCGTCGCGGGCCTCGCCGAACTCCAGCGGCCGCCGTTCGACATGCCCGTCGCCGACTCCGAGATCATCTTCGGCGCGTACACCGAGTACACGGGGCTGCGCTTCGCGCTGTTCCTGCTGGCCGAGTACGCCGGCATCGTCGTCCTGTGCGGTCTGACCACCGTCCTGTTCCTGGGCGGCTGGCACGGCCCGTGGGGCGCCGACGGTCTGGGCTGGGTGTGGACCCTGCTCAAGACGGCCGTGCTCGCCTTCGTCGTGATCTGGCTCCGGGTCAGCTATCCCCGGCTCCGCGAGGACCAGTTGCAGAAGCTCGCCTGGACCACGCTCATCCCGCTCGCCCTCGCGCAGATCGCGCTCACCGGCATCGTGAAGGTGGCGATCAGCTAATGCCCATCCCCGGTTCCGGCCTCGCCAAGGGCCTCGCCGTGACGCTCCGCACGATGACGAAGAAGACCGTCACCGCGCAGTACCCCGACGTCCAGCCCGAACTCCCGCCCCGCAGCCGGGGCGTGATCGGCCTGTTCGAGGAGAACTGCACGGTCTGCATGCTGTGCGCCCGCGAGTGCCCCGACTGGTGCATCTACATCGACTCCCACAAGGAGACGGTCCCGGCCGCCGTCGAGGGCGGCCGCGAACGCAGCCGCAACGTCCTCGACCGCTTCGCCATCGACTTCTCGCTCTGCATGTACTGCGGTATCTGCATCGAGGTGTGTCCCTTCGACGCGCTGTTCTGGTCCCCGGAGTTCGAGTACGCGGAGACGGACATCCACGAACTCACCCACGAGCGCGACAAGCTGCGCGACTGGATGTGGACGGTCCCGGCCCCGCCCGCGCTCGACCCCGGCGCCGAGGAGCCGAAGGAGTTCGCCGCCGCCCGCAAGACGGCCGACAAGCTGGCCGCCGCGCAGGCGGCCGAGGCGGCACAGGCGGCCGAGGCAGCGCAGGCTTCCGCAGCTGGGCAGCCTTCCGAAGCCGCGCAGGGCTCCGAAGCCGCGCAGGCCGGGGATGGCGACGGGCCCACCGGCCCCGGCCGGGACCCGGGCCTCGAGGGAGGTCGGGCATGAGCGCGATCCTGGCCCAGGCGGCCCTCACGGCGCCCCAGGGCTTCCTGTCGCCGACCGGTGTGGAGATCGCCTTCGTGCTCGTCGGCATCGCCACGCTCGGCGCGGCCGTCATGACCGTCACGACCCAGCAGCTGGTGCACGCCGCCCTGTGGCTGGTCGTGGCGCTCGGTGGCCTCGCCGTCGAATACCTGCTGCTCACCGCCGAGTTCATCGCCTGGGTGCAGGTCCTCATCTACGTCGGTTCGATCGTGGTGCTCCTCCTGTTCGGTCTGATGCTCACCCGGGCTCCCATCGGCCGCTCCCCGGACGCCGACTCCGGGAATCGCTGGGTCGCCCTCGCGGTGGCCGTCGCCGCCGCCGGGACCCTGGTGTGGGTCGTGGTGGACGCCTTCCGCACGAGCTGGATCGACTTCGGCGGGCCCGCCCAGGGCTCGACCAAGGTGTCCGGCGAGATCCTCTTCCGGCACTGGGTGCTGCCGTTCGAGGCGCTGTCCGTGCTTCTGCTGGCCGCCCTGGTGGGTGCGATCGTGCTGTCCCGCAAGAGCGCCCCGGGCGACACCCCGGCAATCGGCGACACCCCGGCAATCGGCGACACCCCGGCAATCGGCGACACCCCGGCAATCGGCGACACCCCGGCAATCGGCGACACCCCGGCAATCGGCGGCAGCCCGGCCACCGGCACGCCCGGCACCGGCGCCGCCCCGGCCACCGGCACGCCCGGCACCGGCGTCGCCGCCCCCCGTGAGACGGAGTCGCGCTGATGCACCTCGCCTATCCCGCCGTGCTCGCCGTCCTCCTGTTCTGCGTCGGTCTCTACGGTGTGCTCGCGCGGCGCAACGCGATCCTGGTCCTGATGTCCGTCGAGCTGATGCTCAACGCGGTCAACCTCAACCTCGTCGCCTTCGACGTGTGGCTGCGCGACAGCCTCCACGCGGGACAGGCGCTCACCCTGTTCACCATCGCCATCGCCGCCGCCGAGATCGGCATCGGCCTGGCGATCGTGCTCGCGGTGTACCGCAACCGCGGCACGGCCGACATCGACAAGCTCCGCGACACCGCCGAGGGCTCCGGCCCCGACCCGGCGGACCCCGAAGACCCCGCCGCCCCGGCGCAGAAGGCTGAGGCCGCCGCGTGACCACCACGACCCTCGCCGTCCTCGTTCCCCTCCTTCCCTTCCTGGGCGCGGCGGCCGGCCTGCTCCTCGGCCGCCGGGCGCCGGGCTTCGTGCGCCCGCTCGCGGTGCTGCCGACCTTCGCCGCGTTCGTGCTCGCCGTGGTCGTCGCCGTCGACCAGGGCGGCGGCAAGGCGATCGACGCGGCCACCCGGCTCACCCCGACCGGCTCCGTACCGATCGAACTCGCCCTCCACCTGGACGGGTTCGCGGCCCTGGTCGCCGTCCTGGTCGGCCTGGTCGCCACCTGCGTGCAGCTCTACTCGACCGGCTATCTGCGCGACGACCCGCGCTACACCTCGTACGCAGCGCTCGTCTCCCTGTTCACCTCCGCGATGCTGCTCGTCGTCTACTCCGGCGACCTGATGGTGCTCCTGGTCGGCTGGGAGATCATGGGCATCTGCTCGTACTTCCTGGTCGGCCACTACTGGGAGACGCCCGAGGCGCGTGCCGCATCCCTGAAGGCCTTCCTGGTCACCAAGCTCGGCGACGTCCCCTTCCTGATCGGTCTGTTCGCGCTCGCCACCGACGCCGGTACGTTCCGTATCACCGGCGTCGTCCAGGCCGCCCTGACCGGCGGTATCGCCCACCCCACCCTCATCGCCCTGCTGCTGCTCGCCGGGGTGGCCGGCAAGTCCGCCCAGTTCCCGCTGCACACCTGGCTGCCCGACGCGATGGCCGGCCCGACCCCGGTCTCCGCGCTGATCCACGCCGCGACGATGGTCGCCGCCGGCATCTACTTCGTGGCCCGGCTGCTGCCCGTCTTCGCCGCCTCGGCCGCGGCGATGACCGTGCTCGCCGTGATGGCCGCGCTCACGATGGTCGGCTCGGGCCTCGCGGCCCTTGCCCAGGACGACATCAAGCGCGTCCTCGCGTACTCCACCATCGGTCAACTCGGCTATCTGTCGGGCGCGTTGGCCGTCGGTGACCGCGGAGCCGCCGTCTTCCACCTCCTGTCGCACGGCGCCTTCAAGGCGCTGCTCTTCCTCGCCGCGGGCGTGGTCATCCATGCCGCCGGCACCAACTCGCTGACCGCCATGTCCCGCATGGACGGCCTGGCCAAGCGCATTCCCGACGCGTACTGGACGATGACCGTCGCCCTGCTCGCGCTCGCCGCGATCCCTCCCTTCGCCGGCTTCTTCTCCAAGGAGGCCGTGCTGTCCGCCGCCGAGCACACCGCGCTCGGTGAGAGCCGGATCGCCCCCTCCGGTGCCGGCTGGATCGTGCTGATCGCCGGACTGCTCACCGCCCTCCTCACCGCCGCGTACGCGATGCGCCTGTGGCTGCTGACCTTCCGCGGCAGGGGAGCGAAGGCCCCCGACCACGGCAAGCAGCCCGTCGTCATGAACGCCGTCCTGTGGGTGCTCGCCATCCCCTCCATCGCGTTCGGACTCACCACCGGCCGCCTCGGCGACTGGTTCGACGGGCAGGCCCTCACCCCCTCCGTCACCACCGCCGTGCTGTCCACGGGCGTCGCCCTGGTCGGCGGGCTCGTCACCTACGCGGCCTGGCGCCACACCTCCGCGCTGGCGGCCGCCACGCCGATGGGCGCCGTCGCCGCCCACCCCGAGGGCGACGGCGGCCAGGTCGAGGAAGAGGCCATCGCCAGCCACACCCAGGTCTACGGGAACATCGCGTCCGCCCCCGACCCGGCCGACCCCGGCCGTCTCCTGCTCGGCCCGCTGCACCGCCACGCGGCCACCGGCTTCCACCTGGACGCCGCCTACCACGCCCTGTTCGTCCGCCCCGTGCTCGCGGCGGCCACCCTGGTCCGCTTCCTGGACCGCGAGGTCGTCGAGACGTACGTGAGCGGTGCGAGCGCGGTGCCGCGCCTGCTCGGGCGGGCCGTGCGCCGGGCGCAGACCGGCAATGTGCAGAGCTACCTCGGCGCTCTGCTCGCCGGCTCACTCGTCCTGGCGGCCGCCGTGGTCGTCCTTGCCAACGTCACCGCGGGGTCCTGAGCCGTGATCGATATCAGCGAGTCCGTGATGCAGTTCCTTCTGGCGTTCATCGTCGTCGGGCCCCTCATCGGCGCGGTGGCGGCACTGCTCCCCGCCCCGCCCGGCCTCCGCGGCAAGAGCCCCGAACAGGCCGTGCTGCGCCACGGCGTGACCGTGACCGGCGTGATCCTGCTCGCCGCGATCGTCCTCGCGCTCGGCTTCGACCACGGCCACCCGTCGACGATGCAGGCCACCACGGACATCCAGTGGATCCCGGCGCTCAACGTCCACATCCACCTCGGCACCGACGGCATCTCCCTCCCCCTCCTCGTCCTGACCGCGCTGCTGACCTTCCTCTGCGCGCTGTACAGCTATTTCAAGATGCCGACGGGCCCGTCCCCGAAGGCGTTCGTCGCGCTCCTGCTCGTGCTCGAGTCCGGCACCCTCGCCACCTTCGCCGTTCTCGATCTCGTGCTGTTCTTCCTCGCGTTCGAGACGGTCCTCATCCCGATGTACTTCCTGATCGCCCGCTGGGGCGGGGCCCAACGAGGCGCCGCCGCCTGGAAGTTCATCCTCTACACGCTGCTCGGCTCGGTCGTCATGCTGCTCGGCCTGCTCCTCATCGGGCTCAAGTCGGGCACGTTCGACATGGTGGCACTCGCCACTGACAACGGCCGCGGGCTGACCACGTCCGTGCAGGTCATCGCCGTTCTGGCGATCGGGATCGGGCTCGCGGTCAAGACCCCGATGTTCCCGTTGCACAGCTGGCTCCCGGATGCCCACACCGCCGCACCGACCGTCGGCTCGGTGCTGCTCGCCGGTGTGCTCCTGAAGATGGGCACCTACGGGTTCGTGCGCATCGCGCTGCCGATCGCCCCGCACGGCATGCACACCTTCGCGCCCTATCTGGCGGCCTTCGCGGTCGCCGGGATCATCTACGGCTCGCTGGCCTGTCTCGCGCTCGCCAAGCAGGGCAACAAGGGCGACCTGAAGCGGCTCATCGCGTACTCCTCCGTCGGCCACATGGGCTTCGTGCTGCTCGGCATCGCGTCGATGACCCCCACCGGCGTCAACGGCGCGCTGTTCGCCAACATCGCCCACGGCCTCATCACCGGCCTGCTGTTCTTCCTGGTCGGCGCCCTCAAGGACCGTTACGGCACCGCAGACCTCGACACCCTGGCCGGCGTGACCGGAGCCGCCCTCTACGGCCGGGCCCCGCGCCTGGGCGGCCTGCTCGCCTTCGCCGCCGTCGCCTCGCTCGGACTGCCCGGACTCGGCGGGTTCTGGGGCGAGATGCTCGCCATGTTCGGCGCCTTCGACCCGGCACCCGGCCTCAGCCGCCCCGCCTTCCTCACCTTCGTGGCGATCGCCGCCCTCGGCACCCTGCTCACCGCCGCGTATCTGCTGGTCGTGGTGCGCCGGGTCTGCATGGGCGACAAACCGGCCGAGGGCCCCCCGCTCGCCGACGTCCAGGGTTACGAGTTCGCCGCCTGGAGCCCGCTCGTCGCGCTCACCGTCCTCGCCGGGCTCTGGCCCGCGGTCCTCCTCGGCCTCACCGACCCGGCCGTCCAGAAGCTCCTCGCAGGAGGCAAGTCGTGACCCCCGACGTCACCACCGCGGCGGCCGGCACCGCAAGCCTGGTCCAGTCCGTCGACTGGGTCGCGATCGCGCCGCCCCTGATCGCCGCGGCCGTCGCCCTGGTCGTGCTGCTCGCCGACCTGTTCCTGCCGCCCGCCCGCAAGCCGCTGCTCGGCTGGATCACCCTGGCCGGCCTGGCGGCGGCCCTCGCCGCGCTCGTGCCGCTGCGGGGCGGCGGCCGCTCCACGTTCTGCCTCACCGCCAACCCCGACGCGTGCAGCTACACCGTCGACCAGTTCGCCTTCGTCATCCAGGCCCTGGTCCTGGGCGGCGCCCTGCTGACCGCGCTGCTCTCGATGCGGGACACCGAGGAGAAGCTCCCGGCCGGCGAGTTCTGGTTCCTGCTGCTGTCCTCGGCGGCCGGCGCGGCCCTGCTGCCCGCCGCACGCGACCTGGCCACCCTCGTCGTCGCCCTGGAAGTCGCCTCGCTGCCCGCCTTCGCGCTGGTCGGCCTCAAGCGCGGCGACCGGCTGTCCTCCGAGGCGGCCCTGAAGTTCTTCCTGTCGTCGGTCACCGCGACCGCCGTGATGCTGCTCGGCGTCAGCTTCGTGTACGCGGCGACCGGCACCCTGCACCTCACGGAGATCGCCACCAAACTCGCCGACGTTCCCGGCCAGTTGGGCACCGTCGCCAAGACCGGCGTGGTTCTGACGCTGGTGGGCTTCGCCTTCAAGACGGCCGCGGCGCCCTTCCACTTCTGGGTGCCCGACACCTATGTGGGCGCGCCGCTGCCGGTCGCCGCCTATCTCTCCGTCGTCGGCAAGGCGGTCGGCTTCTCCGGGCTCATCCTGGTGACGGTCGTCGCCTTCCCCGCCTACGCCGACGTGTGGGGCCCGGCCCTCGCGGTGCTCGCCGCGCTCACCATGACCCTCGGCAACGCGGCCGCCCTGCGCCAGTCGGCGACGCGCGCCCACAGCGCGGTACGGCTGCTCGCCTGGTCGTCGGTGGGACAGGCCGGCTACCTCCTGGTGCCGATCGCCGCCGCCGCGTACTCCAGCGACCACCAGGTCGGCGCGACCGTGGCCTACGCCCTGATGTACGCCGTGGTGAACCTGGGCGCGTTCGCCGTCGCCGCCCTGGTCGCGCGCGGCAAGCCGCTGAACCGCCTCGCCGACTACCGGGGCCTGTACGCCGAGCGCCCCCTGGCCGCCCTCGCACTCGCCTTCTTCCTGCTGTGTCTGGCCGGGCTCCCGCCGGGCATCATCGGCCTGTTCGCCAAGGTCACCGTCTTCTCGGCGGCCGTCGACGCGGGCCTCGGCTGGCTCGCCGTGGTCATGGCGGTCAACGTCGTCGTCGCCCTCTACTACTACCTGCGCTGGACCGCGATCCTGTTCCGGGCGCCCGAGGGGGCCGAGGAGCCCTCCGGGACCGCGCGAGCCGGGATCCCGGCGCCCCTCACGCTCGCCATCGCGCTCACCGCGGTCGCCGGTGTGGTCCTGTCGGGCCTGCCCCAACTCGCCCTGCACTTCGCGTCGGTGACCCTGTTCTGAGCCGGCCCCGCGCCGTGGGGGAGTGCTCCCTTGCGCGCGCCCGGGCGCTCTGGCGAGCCTGGCGACGGCGCACGGTTTGGTACGGGCGGCCTTGAGAAGGCACTGTCGTACGCGCACATCACGACAGGCACGCGCGTACGGCGCGGACCAGGACGACACCCCACAGGGAGCAGAGCGGTGCTGAGCGGGTTCAAGGACTTCATCCTGCGCGGAAACATAGTGACGATGGCCGTCGGTCTGGCCGTCGGATCGGCGTTCACCGCGGTCGTCACGGGCTTCAGCACCGCGTTCATCACCCCGCTCATCGGCCTCGCCACCCGCTCGACCGGCGACTTCAGCGCGGCGACCTTCTCCGTCGACGGCGTGACCTTCCCCTACGGAAAGTTCGTCGGCGCGGCCATCGCCTTCGTGATCACCGCGGCGGTGCTCTACTTCGTGGTCGTCGTGCCCATGATGAAGGTCCAGGCCCGCTTCGACCGGCGGGACAAGGACAAGCCCGTCGACATCAAGGCCGCGCTGCGCGACTGCCCGCGCTGCTACTCCCAGATCCCCGGCATCGCGACCCGCTGCTCACACTGCACCAGCGAGCTGGAGCCCGATCCCAAGGCGCTGGAGATGGCCGGGCTGCCCGCCCCGCGCTGACCCGACCCGTACGGCCCAACGCGCCCTCCAGCGCGCACAAGGGAACCAGCGTCCCCCGCCTGGCGTTGACCAGTACGGGAGAGTCCACTGGAACGTGGAAGGACCACCCGCGAAGGGCTCCCCGCCGCACCACTTTGGAGGGCGTACCGTGCACCGCCGGCACAACGGGCTGAGGACCGCGGTCCTCCTCGGAGGACTGTCCGCGCTCATCATCGTCATCGGAGGCTTCTTCGGCCGTACCGGGCTGATCGTCGCCGTCCTCGTGGCGCTGGGCACCAATGCCTACGCCTACTGGAACAGCGACAAGCTCGCCCTGCGGGCCATGCGGGCGCGCCCGGTCAGCGAGTTCGAGGCCCCGGAGCTCTACCGGATGGTCCGCGAGCTCTCCACCCAGGCCCGCCAGCCCATGCCCCGCCTCTACATCTCGCCGACGCAGGCGCCCAACGCCTTCGCCACCGGCCGCAACCCGCGCAACGCGGCGGTCTGCTGCACGGACGGGATCCTGCGGATACTCGACGAGCGCGAGCTGAGGGGCGTGATCGGCCATGAGCTGAGCCACGTCTACAACCGGGACATCCTGATCTCCTCGGTCGCCGGCGCCCTCGCCTCGGTGATCATGTTCCTGGTCCAGTTCGCGTGGCTGATCCCGGTCGGCCGCTCCAGCGACGACGAGGGCCCGGGCATCGTCGGCATGCTGCTGATCATGATCCTGGGCCCGGTCGCGGCCTCGGTGATCCAGCTCGCGATCAGCCGCTCCCGCGAGTACGAGGCCGACGCCTCCGGCGCCCAGCTCACCGGCGACCCGCTGGCCCTGGCCGGCGCGCTGCGCAAGCTCGACGCGGGCACCAAGCAGCTCCCGCTGCCGTCCGAGCCCCGCATCGAGACGGCCAGCCACATGATGATCGCCAATCCCTTCCGCCCCGGTCAGGGAATGTCCAAACTGTTCTCGACCCACCCGCCGATGGCGGAACGCATCGCCCGACTCGAACACATGGCAGGTCGCCGCCCATGAAGACCATCCTGAACATCATCTGGCTGATCCTGTGCGGCTTCTGGATGTTCCTCGGCTACCTGCTGGCGGGCGTGCTGCTGTGCATCACGGTCATCGGGATCCCGTTCGGCATAGCCGCGTTCCGGATCGGCGTATACGCCCTCTGGCCGTTCGGCCACACCGTCGTCGACCGGGCGGGCGCGGGCGCGCCCTCCTGCGTCGGCAACGTCCTGTGGCTGGTCCTGGCCGGCTGGTGGCTGGCGCTGGGCCACATCGTCACCGGCATCGCCCTGTGCGTCACGATCATCGGCATCCCGCTCGGCATCGCCAACTTCAAGCTGATCCCGGTGTCGCTGCTGCCGCTCGGCAAGGAGATCGTCCGCACGGACCAGCCGTTCGCCGCGCGCTGAGCCACCCGGCCGTGTCCCTGCCCGGCCTCCCTGACCAGGTACGCAACCGCCGGCGCCGCGGGGGCGTCTTCCCGTACGAACCGAACGGTTGCGGGGTTACGCAATACAGCAGATGCCCCGCCGAGCGCGCACGTACGAAAGGCGGGTTCCCGGCATGGGCATCGTCAGCTGGATCATCCTCGGCCTGCTCGCCGGGGCCATCGCCAAGATCCTGCTCCCCGGTCGCGACCCGGGCGGCCTGATCGGCACCACCCTCATAGGCGTCGCGGGAGCGTTCGTCGGCGGCTGGATATCGGCCCGCTGGCTGGACCGCCCGATCGCCAACCACTTCTACGACGGGGCCACTTGGGGCGCGGCGATCGGCGGCTCGCTGGTCCTGCTCATCATCTACCGCATCCTGTTCGGCCATTCCCGCAGCCGCTGACCAACGGACCGTACGCACAAGGGAGTTGGCGTCCCTCAAATCCCTTCATCGAGCCCGGTCTCGCGCAGGGTGATGTTCAGCCGGCCCCGGGCAAGACCGGCCTCCGGGTCGCCCGCCCCCGGCAGCACCTTGGGGACGCCGTGGTACGCGAACCGGGAGGGCCCGCCGAAGACGAACAGGTCACCGGAGGCCAACTCGACGTCCGTATAAGGCCGTCCGCGATGCTCGGCATTGCCGAAGCGGAAAACGCAGCTGTCCCCGATGCTGAACGAGACCACGGGCGCCGACGACCGCTCGTCCTTGTCCTGGTGCAGCCCCATCTTGGCGGCGCCGTCGTAGAAGTTGATGAGCGCGGTGTCGGGGGAGTAGCGGGCGGCCGCCTCCTCGTCGCCGTACGCGGCGGCCACCGCCGTACGCCCCAGCGCCCCGAGCCAGTCGGGGAACGGGGCCACGGGCAGCCCGTTCACGTCCGAGGCGACGCGGGTGTAGCGATAGGGCTGCCAGTGCCAGCCGACACACACCGACCGCACGGACATCACACCGCCGTTGGGCAGCACGGTGTGGCGGATCGGAACGGGTCCGCGTGCCCAGTCCCGGCAGGCCGTGACCAGCTCGTGGCGCTGCTCCGGCGTGAGCCAGCCCGGCAGGTGGACCGCGCCGGGCGCGACCTCGACCCGCGCGGGCCGAGGCAGCCGGAAAAGGCCCTCACTCATGGCGCGAGGGCGCCTTCGAGCCCGAGCAGCACCCGCTTGCGCTCCAGACCGCCGGCATAGCCCTTCAGCGATCCGTCGGAGCCGATCACACGGTGGCAGGGCCGCACCACGAGCAGCGGATTGCGCCCGATCGCGGTGCCCACCGCCCGCACCTTCACCGAGGACGCGCCGATCCGCCGGGCGATCTCACCGTACGAGACCGTCGTCCCATACGGGACCGCTTCCAGCTCGGCCCAGACCTGCCGCTGAAAGGCGGTGCCGGGCGTGCCGGGCGCGTACCCGATGTCGAAACGGTTCAGCTCGCCCGCGAAGTACGCCGCGAGCTGCGCCGCGATCCCGGCGAACGCCGTGGGCGCCCGCCGCCACCCGTCCTGGACGACCGCGCCGCCCTTCTGCCCCGGCACGGAGAGCGAGACCAACGCGGTCCCGCCCGGCGCGCCGGGCGCCTCCTGGCCGACGAGCAGCAGCTCGCCCAACGGGCTGTCGAGGGTCGCGTAGAGCGTCATCGCACCTTTCCTTCCTTGCGTACGACACCGAGTCTGCGACCCTCGCCCCCGCGCCGCTGGCGGAAATCGGACAGGACGTCCGGGGGCTTGCGGGCGGAGCGAGCGGGGTCAGCGGTAGTTCACGAACTGGATCGCGAAGTCGAAGTCCTTGCCCTTGAGCAGGGCCTGGACGGCCTGGAGGTCGTCGCGGCTCTTCGAGGAGACGCGCAGCTCCTCGCCCTGCACCTGCGCCTTGACGCCCTTGGGGCCCTCGTCGCGGATGACCTTGGCGACCTTCTTGGCGTTCTCCTGGGAGATGCCCTCCTCGATCGAGGCGAAGATCTTGTACTCCTTGCCGGAGAGCTGCGGCTCGCCCGCGTCCAGCGCCTTCAGCGAGATACCGCGCTTGACCAGCTTGGTCTGGAAGGTGTCGAGGATCGCCTTGACGCGCTCCTCGCCGTTCGCCTGCATCAGGATCTTCTCGCCGGACCACGAGATCGAGGCGTCCGCGCCCTTGAAGTCGTAGCGCTGCGAGATCTCCTTCGCGGTCTGGTTGAGGGCGTTGTCGACCTCCTGCCGCTCGACCTTCGAGACGATGTCGAAACTGGAGTCGGCCATGTCCTGTGGCTCCTTGGTTCGGGGTGTGTGTCGGGTGCGCCGGGCCTGCGGCCGAGCGCGTGGCGACCCGGCCCCACTGCCGAACCACCGCCCCAAAGCCTAGTCACCCGCCGCCCGGCACAGCGCTGATCAATGGGGTGGCGAACCACCCCTGGGCATCGGGTATCGTTTACGTCGTTGCCACGGAGCACCGCCGAAAAGCGGGAATCCAACGGCGACATCCCATGGCGGTGTGCCCGAGTGGCCAATGGGAACGGACTGTAAATCCGTCGGCTCTGCCTACCCAGGTTCGAATCCTGGCGCCGCCACACTGGGTGAAACCCCCTTCCTCCCGCGGAAACGCTGGAGGAAGGGGGTTTCTTCGTTGCCGGGCTCAGTTCCCGGCCACCCCCTTGACCGCGACCACCACCGGCGTCGAGCCGCTGATCAGTTCCAGGGTCAGGCCCGCCGTGGCGGGGGTGTCGAGGAGTTCGGCCAGGACCGCGGCCACGTCGTCGCGCGGGATCGTGCCGCGGCCGGTAGAGGCGGCCAGGGTGACCAGGCCCTTGCCGGCGTCGTCGGTCAGTATTCCGGGGCGCAGGACCGTCCAGTCCAGGCTCGCGCGGGAGCGTACGGCGTCGTCGGCGGCGCCCTTGGCGCGCAGGTAGTCGTCGAAGACCTCGTCGCCCCGGTGGGCGCTGTCCGCGCCCATGGACGACACGATGACGTAGCGCCGCACGCCCGCCCGTTCCGCCGCGTCCGCGAGCAGTACGGCCGCCGCGCGGTCCACCGTCTCCTTGCGGGAAGGGTCGCTGCCCGGGCCCGCGCCCGCCGCGAACACCACCGCGTCGGCGGCCCGGAGCACCTCGGCGACGGCGTCCACCGTCGCGGACTCCAGGTCCAGGACCACCGGCTCCGCGCCGGCCCTTCTCAGATCGTCCGCCTGCTCGGGCTTGCGGATGATTCCCGCGACCTCGTCGCCCCGCGCCGCCAGCAGGCGTTCGAGGCGCAGCGCGATCTGACCATGACCTCCAGCGATGACAATGCCCATGGTCACGACGGTACGCGGAGATGGAGCGGCACGCCGGTGGAGCGCCGGCGGCGGGTCAGCCGGGCTCGCCGCGCCCGTGCTCGGAGCGCCCCTGGCGCGGCAGGTCGAGGGCGACCGCCGCGGCCGAGTCGCAGTACTCGCGCACCGCGCTGGTGCGGGCCACCACCCGGCCCCGGTGGATGACGATGCGGCTGTAGGCGAGCGAGAGGACCCCCGCGATGCGCTCGCCGCGTACCGCGAGGAGCTCGGCGGGGAAGCCCGCCTCGACGCGTACCTCGGGCAGGCCCATGGATTCCCGCGCCACCGTGCTGATCGCGGCGTACGCGTCCTCGGGGCGCAGGCCGGCCTGGGAGGCGAGCAGATAGGCGGCCTCCAGCGGGTCGCCCCGGCCGACCGGGTTGGCGGCGTCCCGCAACGCGCCGCTCCCGGCGGCCAGTCGGACCCCGGCCGCCCTCAACAGGCGTACGGGGGCGGCGCCTTGACGGTCCGTCATGCCGCACCCGCCCTGTGGCAGGCACGTCACCGTGACGCCGGCGGAGGCGAGTTGGTCGGCGGCGCGGGCCGCAGTGTCGCGCGGAAGGCGCGAGAGGCCGCCGCACGGGCCGATCGTGACACCCGGGCGCAGCCCGCCGGACATCGCCGCGAGCCGGGCCAGGCGCGCCGGATCGGCGCCGTCGGTGTGCAGGTCGACCGCGCAGCCGTGCTCGGCGGCGAGCTCCAGGACGGCCTCCGCGTAGCCGGCCGGATCGGCGTCCAGATCGGGGCAGCCGCCCACCACGGAGGCGCCCATCTTGACCGCGTCGCGCAGCATGGCGAGCCCGTCCGCGCCCGCCACCCCGGTCAGGAGCCGCGGCACGGCGACCACCGCGAGCTCGGTGAGTCCGCGCAGGGAGCGCCGGGTCTGGAGCACGGCTTCGAGCGGATCGAGCCCGCCGACCTCGTCGATGCGTACGTGCGAACGCAGCGCCGTGGCGCCGTGGCCGAGCTGGAGCAGGGCGGCCTCGGTGGCCCGGCGCTGGACCTCCTCGACGGCGTACGAGACCGGGCCCTCCGAGCCGAAGGCGGTCAGGGCGGTGTCGCTGTGGGCGTGCGGCTCGACCGGGGCGGGCAGCAGCAGGAAGCCGTTGAGGTCGACGCGGGACGCCCCCTGCGCGGCGAGGCTGCCCACGGTGCCGACCGCCTCGATGCGGCCGCCGCCGAGCCGCACGTCCACGGTGCGCCCGTCGGCGAGCCTCGCCCCGCACAGCAGCAGCGACGATCCGGAGGTGGGGTCGGGGCCTTCGCCGGTGCCGGGGGAGTGGGCCGGCTGCTGGTGGCTGTCGGACATCGCGCTCCTGATCGGGCTCGGGTGATCGGGCTCGGGCGGGCATGATCACGCAGCGTGAGGCGAGCCTAGGGGCGGCTCCGGTGCGCATCGAGGAGGAGCGAAATAGTCGTACCGGTGTGGCCCTGAGTGGCCTACGAGACCGGTGGGACGGGCCGTCCGAGAGGCGCCACGAAACGGATTTGGGCGATCGGCGAGGGACCGTGTAATGTCTTCATCGCTCGCCCCAATAGCTCAGTCGGTAGAGCGTCTCCATGGTAAGGAGAAGGTCTACGGTTCGATTCCGTATTGGGGCTCTGGTGCGGAAGCCCTCACCTTCGGGTGAGGGACTCCGTGTCAAAGCGGTGTAGCTCAGTCGGTAGAGCAAGCGGCTCATAATCGCTGTGTCACCGGTTCAAGTCCGGTCACCGCTACACACGGTAGCCGATTGTGGGGTCGGTCCTTCGATCGGCTACTCTTTTATGCGTTCATCCGTCAACCCGTCCGTCAAGGAGCACTCACGTGGCTGCCACCGACGTCCGCCCGAAGATCACGCTGGCCTGCGTGGAGTGCAAGGAGCGGAACTACATCACCAAGAAGAACCGGCGTAACAACCCGGACCGACTTGAGATGAAGAAGCACTGCCCGCGCTGCAACTCGCACACTGCGCACCGCGAGACCCGCTAATCACGGTTCTGGCATTACAGGCTCGTTCGAGAGGCCGTTCCCCATACCGGGGGGCGGCCTCTCGGCGTTGCCCACCGGTATGGGAACGGTGCGGCGGCGAACGACTAGATTCACGGTGTTCGCACCAACGACCCTCATATGCAGGAGGTAGCCGGCCGATGGCGCTCGACCAGTCTTTCGTGGGGCGGACCTATCCGCCCACCGCCCCGTACGAGGTCGGCCGGGAGAAGATCCGCGAGTTCGCGGTGGCGGTCGGTGACGAGAACCCCGCCTACACCGACCCCGAGGCAGCCAAGGCGCTGGGCCACACCGACGTGATCGCCCCGCCGACCTTTGTGTTCGCCATCACCTTCGGCGCGGCGGGCCAGGTCATCCAGGACCCCCAGCTGGGTCTGGACTACAGCCGGGTGGTGCACGGCGACCAGAAGTTCGCGTACAGCCGCCCGGTCCGCGCGGGCGACCGGCTGACCGTCACCTCGACCATCGAGGCGATCAAGTCCCTTGCGGGCAACGACATCCTGGACATCCGGGGCGAGGTCCACGACGAGGCCGGCGAGCACGTCGTGACCGCGTGGACGAAGCTGGTGTCCCGAGCGGCCGAGGGGGCCTGAGATGACCGCGAAGATCCGTTACGAGGACGTCGAGCCCGGCACCGAGCTGCCGGCCGCGTCCTTCCCCGTGACCCGCGCCACGCTCGTCCAGTACGCGGGCGCGTCCGGCGACTTCAACCCGATCCACTGGAACGAGAAGTTCGCGAAGGAGGTCGGGCTGCCCGACGTCATCGCGCACGGCATGTTCACGATGGCCGAGGCGGTCCGCGTGGTGACGGACTGGGTCGGCGACCCGGGCGCGGTGAGCGAGTACGGCGTCCGCTTCACCAAGCCGGTGGTCGTCCCCAACGACGACACGGGCGCCCTGATCGAGGTCACGGCCAAGGTCGCGGCGAAGCTGGACGACGAGGCGCGCACGGTGCGCGTCGACATCACGGCGATGAGCGCGGGCCAGAAGGTGCTGGGCATGTCCCGCGCCGTCGTACGCCTGGCCTGAGTAGGGGCGGGGGCTTCCAGAGCCCCCGCCACACGCCCCCTTGACGAACTAAGTAATCAACCACTAACTTTCCCTCATGGTCAGGATGAGCGCCGAAGAGCGCCGTGAAAGCGTCATTCGCGCGGCGATGATCGAATTCGCCCGCAGTGGCTATCACGGCACCTCAACCGAGGTGATCGCCAAACGCGTCGGCGTCTCGCAGCCGTACCTCTTCCGCCTCTTCGCGAACAAGCAGGCCATCTTCCAGGCCGCGGCCGGCCGGTGCATCGAGGAGACCGCCGAGGTCTTCCGGAACGCGGCCGAGGGCCTTCAGGGCGAGGAGGCGCTGCACGCCATGGGCGCCGCCTACCAGAAGCTCATCGCCGACGACCGGGACAAGCTGCTGCTCCAGATGCAGACCTATGTGGCGGTGGCCGCCGCGGAGGCGGCCGGCGACCACGAGTTCGGCAAGGTCATGCGGGCCGGCTGGACGGAGCTGTACGACACGGTCCACTTGGCGCTGGGCGCGGACACCGGCGAGACGACGACGTTCCTGGCGTGCGGGATGCTCATCAACACCCTGGTGGCGCTCGGCTTTCCGCCCGAGGACCGGGTGTGGAAGGGCTTCTACGACTCGGCCCAGCCGACGCCGTAGGGCGCGACCCGGGAACAGCCTTTCCTGCCCATGAAAATTAGTAATCAATAACTAACCAATAGCGGGGGAAACCATGTCCGACCCACAGAAGAAGCCGCCCACCGCAGGACGAAGAGGCGCGGGCTGGGCGCTGCTGGTGACCAGCGTCGCGGGGTTCATGGCGGCGCTCGACAACCTGGTCGTCACCACCGCGCTCCCCTCGATCCGCGAGGACCTCGGCGGGGGCCTGGACGACCTCGAATGGACGGTGAGCGCGTACACCCTCACCTTCGCGGTGCTGCTGATGTTCGGCGCGACCCTCGGCGACCGGTTCGGGCGCCGCCGGCTCTTCATCACCGGCCTGACGATCTTCACCGGCGCCTCGGCGGGCGCGGCCCTCGCACCCGGGATCGACGGCCTGATCGCGGCCCGCGCGATCCAGGGAGTGGGCGCCGCGATCATGATGCCGCTCACCCTCACCCTGCTGACCGCGGCGGTGCCCGCCGCCAAGCGCGGCATGGTGTACGGCATCTGGAGCGCGGTGAACGGCCTCGCGGTGGCCTCGGGACCGCTCATCGGCGGCACCCTGACCGAGCACGCGTCCTGGCAGTGGATCTTCTGGCTCAACGTTCCGCTCGGCCTGCTGACGATCCCGCTGGCCCGGCTGCGCCTGAACGAGTCGTACGGCACCGGCGCCCGGCTCGACATCAAGGGAACAGTGCTGGCCAGCACGGGCCTCTTCGGCATCGTCTACGCCCTGATCCGCGGCAACCCGGACGGCTGGACCAGCGCGACCGTCCTCACCGGCCTCATAGCCGGTGGCGCCCTCCTCGCAGCGTTCGTCGTCCACGGCACCCGCAGCGCGAGCCCGATGCTGCCGATGCGGCTGTTCCGCAGCCGGGCGTTCTCCGCGATCAACGCGGCGAGCCTGTTGATGTTCGTCGGGATGTTCGGCTCGATCTTCCTGCTCAGCCAGTTCCTCCAGAACGTCATCGGCTACTCGCCGACCGAGGCGGGCCTGCGGATGCTGCCCTGGACCGGCATGCCCATGATCGCCGCGCCCATCGCCGGCTACCTGTCCGACCGGATCGGGGGCCGCCCGGTCGTCGCGGCGGGCCTCGCCCTCCAGGCGACCGGCCTCGCCTGGTTCGCCCTGATCATGGCGCCGGACGTCTCGTACACGGCGCAACTCCCGGCGCTGGTCATCAGCGGTATCGGCATGGGCATGTACTTCGCCCCCGCGGCGAATCTGGCGATGTCCAGCGTGCGCCCCTCCGAGCAGGGCATCGCCTCCGGCGCCAACAACGCGCTGCGCGAGATCGGCGGCGCCCTCGGCATCGCGGTGCTGGCCTCGGTCTTCTCCGCGCAGGGCGGCTACGGCTCGGCCCAGGCCTTCACCGACGGCCTCGGGCCGGCCCTGTGGGTGGGCGCGGCCGCGGTCGCCCTGGCGGCGGCCGCCGCGGTACTGATCCCCCGCCGCGAGACGCCTGTCCGGGCGGAGCCGGTGGGCGTACCGATCTCCGCTGACGAGCACGCCGCTGTGTAGGAACGGATTCGAGTCCCAGGGACGGTCGTGATGCGGCCGGGTGGGGACGTGCCGGGGTGCCCCCGCAAGGAGGAGTGCCGGCGCCGGGCACCCTTGCGGGGGCGGAACGGCGCGACGTATGAGGAGGTACCCCGGCGCGTTCACGCCCCCCACCCCCCACGGCGCGCTCCGTACCGGGGACGCCGCGGTCCCGGCCCGCCGCGTATGCCCGCACTGCCGACCGCAGGTCGGCGCCCCCCAACGACCCGCACCCGCACCGCGCCGGCCCACCCGCCCCCGTACGCTGGTCCCCGTGCAGGAACTTCATGACGCCCCCCTCGCCCCCCTGACCACCCTCCGCCTGGGCGGCCCGGCCGACCGACTGGTCACCGCCGAGACCGACGCCGAGGTCGTCGCCGCCGTCCGCGAGGCCGATGAGAGCGGCACCCCGCTCCTCGCCATCGGCGGCGGCAGCAACCTGCTCATCGGGGACAAGGGCTTCGCCGGCACCGCCCTGCGCATCGCCACCCGCGGCTTCGAGCTCGACGGCACCCGCCTCGAACTCGCCGCGGGCGAAGTGTGGACCGACGCGGTGGCCCGGAGCGTCGAGGCCGGACTCGCCGGCATCGAATGCCTCGCCGGCATCCCCGGCTCCGCGGGCGCGACCCCGATCCAGAACGTCGGCGCGTACGGCCAGGAAGTGTCCAGCACCATCACGCACGTCGTCGCCTACGACCGCCGCGACCGCACCACCGTCACCCTCACCAACGCCGAGTGCGACTTCTCGTACCGCCACAGCCGCTTCAAGCAGCACCCCGACCGCTACGTCGTGCTGCGTGTCGTGTTCGAGCTGGAGGACGCAGGCGGACTCTCCGCGCCGGTCAAGTACGCCGAGACGGCCCGAACCCTCGGCGTCGCGCCGGGCGACCGCGTGCCGGCCGCCACCGCCCGCGAGACCGTCCTGAAGCTGCGCGCCGGCAAGGGCATGGTGCTCGACCCGGAGGACCACGACACCTGGTCGGCGGGCTCGTTCTTCACCAACCCGATCCTCCCCAACGAGGCGTACGAAGCCTTCCTGGCCCGCGCCCAGGAGCGCCTCGGCGCGGACGTGACGCCCCCCGCGTGGCCCGTCGGCACCGACCGCACCAAGACCTCCGCCGCCTGGCTGATCGACAAGGCCGGCTTCACCAAGGGATACGGGACCGGCCCCGCCCGCATCTCCACCAAGCACACCCTCGCGCTGACGAACCGCGGGGGCGCCACCACCGAGGACCTGCTGGCGCTCGCCCGCGAGGTGGTCGCGGGGGTGGAGCTGGCGTTCGGGGTGACGCTGGTGAACGAGCCGGTGGCGGTCGGGGTCGAAATCTGAGGAGTCCGGGTGCACCGGAGCCCGCACCGCAACCCGGCCCGGGCGGGCCTGGCCCTCAGTACGCCACCCCCACCCCCTGTTTCACCGTCGCCGGGTCGTCCACGCAGGCCAGCATCGCGTGGGCCACATCCGCGCGGGCGATGGTGCGGGCCGCCTTCGGGGTGCCGCCGACGACCCGGCGGTAGGTCCCGGTGAGCGGCTTGTCGGTGAGCTTGGGCGGCCGTACGGACGTCCAGTCCGTCGCGCTCGCCGCCAACTCGGCCTCCATGGCGCTCAGATCGGCGTACACGTCCCGCAGAATCGCGCTGACCATGGACCGCATACCGCGGTCGAGCAGCCCGTCGCCCGGCGCCTCGGGGCCGACCGGCGCCGCGCTCACCACGACGAGCCGCCGCGTCCCCTCGGCCTCCATCGCGGCCAGCACCGACCGGGTGAGCCGGGCCGTGATCCCGGCGTCCGAGCGCTTGCGGGCGCCGAGCCCGGACAGCACCGCGTGCCGCCCGGCGACGGCCTCGCGGAGCGGCCCGGGGTCGGTCAGATCGGCCCGGAAGACCTCAAGTCCCGCGCCCCGTACGGCGAATCGGGCGGGGTCGCGCACCACCGCGGTGACGTCGTGCCCCGAAGCCAGCGCCTGCTGGACCATTTCCTGGCCGATGCCTCCGGTGGCACCGAAAACCGTGAGCCTCATCGCTCCGCCCTCCTGGGGTGGGTAAGTGTTCACTCACCCCTAGAGTGAGTAAGTACTCACCCACCCGTCAAGCCTCGTTGGAGCACACATGCAGTCGCCTCCGGCGCGTGTCCGCATCGTCGACGCCGCGCACGAACTCATGCTCACCCTCGGCCTCGCCCGCGCCACGACGAAGGAGATCGCGAAGGCGGCGGGGTGTTCGGAGGCGGCGCTGTACAAGCACTTCGCGAGCAAGGAGGACCTGTTCGTGACGGTCCTCAAGGAGCGGCTGCCCCAGCTCGGCCCGCTGGTGGCGCGGCTGACCGAGGAGCCGGGGGAGCGGTCGGTGGAGGAGAACCTGACCGAGATCGCCCGGCAGGCGGCGCTGTTCTACGCGGAGAGCTTCCCGATCGCGGCCTCGCTGTACGCGGACCCGCAGCTCAAGCGCCGCCACGACGAGGCGCTGCGGGAGCTCGGCTCAGGCCCCCATGTGCCGATCGACGGGGTCGACGCGTATCTCCGTGCGGAGCGGCGGGCGGGGCGGATCGGGGCGGACACGGACACGTACGCCGCGGCGTCGCTGCTCCTGGGGGCGTGCGCGCAGCGGGCGTTCGCGTACGACATGACGCCGGGGGGGCGGGGGCCGCGGTCGCTGGAGGAGTTCGCGCGGGGGGTTGCGGGGGCGCTTCTGCGGGGGTTGGGGGTGTAGGGGGAGGGGCTCGCCCCTGCCGGGGCTGGGCCGCGTGTGGTTCGTCCCGTGGTTCGTCGCCTGCGGGCGGTGGTCGCTTTTTGCACAGTTCCCCGCGCCCCCAACCCCTCTCGACCCTGCGGACCGCAGTCGCTTCTCGCGCAGTTCCCCGCGCCCCTAGCCCGTCTCGACCCTGCGGACCGCGGTCGCTTCTCGCGCAGTTCCCCGCGCCCCCAAAAACCCGCCTTCGTCCGCGGACCGTGCCCGCTACTCGCGCAGTTCCCCGCGCCCCTTAGCGGTACTGGTGCTGGCCTGCATCGGGCATTTCAGCCTGTCCGGCGATTGAGGACGAGCGCCGTTCAGGCGGGAACGGGGTCTGGGGCGGAGCCCCAGAGGTCCCGGAACCATCCAACCCCCTGCACGGGCGGGTGGGCGGGCAAAGGTGCCCCAGGGTCCGGAACCATCCAACCCGTTGCACGGGCGGGCGGGTGGGCAACCCCCCCCCGGGGGCAGCCGGCGCGGGGTCAGGGCGTCAGCCAGGCGTCGACGCCCGACAGGAGCTTGTCCTGGATGTCCGGGGGCGCGGCCGACCCGCGGATCGACTGGCGGGCCAGTTCGGCGAGTTCGGCGTCGTCGAAGCCATGATGGCGGCGCGCGATCTCGTACTGGGCGGCCAGGCGGGAGCCGAAGAGCAGCGGGTCGTCGGCGCCCAGGGCCATCGGGACCCCGGCGTCGAACAGGACGCGGAGCGGTACGTCCTCGGGCTTCTCGTAGACGCCGAGGGCGACGTTGGACGCGGGGCAGACCTCGCAGATGATGCCCTTGTCGGCGAGGCGGCGCAGCAGGCGGGGGTCCTCCGCGGCCCGCACCCCGTGGCCGATCCGCCGCGCGTGCAGATCGTCGAGGCAGTCGCGTACGGAGGCGGGCCCGGAGAGCTCGCCGCCGTGCGGGGCCGCGAGCAGACCACCCTCGCGGGCGATCGCGAAGGCGCGGTCGAAGTCCCTTGCCATGCCCCGGCGTTCGTCGTTGGACAGGCCGAACCCGACGACACCGCGATCGGCGTAGCGGATCGCGAGCCGGGCCAGGGTGCGCGCGTCGAGGGGGTGCTTCATCCGGTTCGCGGCGACCACGACGCGCATTCCGAGCCCGGTCTCGCGGGACGCCGAGTCGACCGCGTCCAGGATGATCTCCAGGGCCGGGATCAGCCCGCCGAGCAGCGGGGCGTACGAGGTCGGGTCGACCTGGATCTCCAGCCAGCCGGAGCCGTCCTTGACGTCCTCCTCGGCCGCCTCGCGCACCAGGCGCTGGATGTCCTCGGGGGCCCGCAGACAGGACCGGGCCGCGTCGTAGAGGCGCTGGAAGCGGAACCAGCCGCGCTCGTCGGTGGCCCGCAGCTTGGGCGGCTCGGCGCCGGTCAGCGCATCGGGCAGCCGTACGCCGTACTTGTCGGCGAGCTCCAGCAGGGTCGCGGGCCGCATCGACCCGGTGAAGTGCAGATGCAGATGGGCCTTCGGCAGCTCAGAGACATCCCGTACGTGCTCCATCCCAAGATCCTGCCGTACGCGCCCGTCGCACCGGTAGGGCTTTCCCTGAAGGGGGTCTTGCTCGTACACAGAAACGGAACGGGGCCGGCCCACGAGAATCCGTGGGCCGGCCCCGCCGTGCGTGGAACGGGCCTAGTCCCGCGCCTCCGCGAGCAGCTTCTGGATCCGCGAGACGCCCTCGACGAGGTCCTCGTCGCCCAGGGCGTACGAGAGCCGCAGGTAGCCCGGCGTGCCGAAGGCCTCGCCGGGGACGACCGCGACCTCGGTCTCGTCCAGGATCAGCGCGGCGAGCTCCGCCGAGGTCGCCGGACGCTTGCCGCGGATCTCCTTGCCGAGCAGGCCCTTCACCGAGGGGTAGGCGTAGAACGCGCCCTCGGGGGTGGGACAGATCACGCCGTCGATCTCGCTCAGCATCCGCACCATCGTCCGGCGGCGCCGGTCGAAGGCCTCACGCATCACGGCGACCGCGTCCAGGTTCCCGGAGACGGCGGCCAGCGCGGCGATCTGCGCGACGTTGGACACGTTGGACGTGGCGTGCGACTGGAGGTTGGTCGCCGCCTTGACG
Organism: Streptomyces sp. ASQP_92; assembly: GCF_025399895.1. Taxonomy (GTDB): domain Bacteria; phylum Actinomycetota; class Actinomycetes; order Streptomycetales; family Streptomycetaceae; genus Streptomyces. The sequence goes on from NZ_JAODUA010000003.1 coordinate 167,489, forward strand.
ACGTCCTTCGGGCCGATGATCCACCCGACCCGCCAGCCGGTCATCGCGAACGTCTTGGCGACCCCGTTGACGACGATGCACTTCTCCCGCAGCTCGGGCACGATCGCGGGCAGCGAGGTGAAGGCGGCGCTGCCGTACACGAGGTGCTCGTAGATCTCGTCGGTCATGACCCACAGGCCGTGCTCGACGGCCCAGCGCCCGATCGCCTCGGCGTCGGCCTCGCTGTAGACCGCGCCGGTCGGGTTGGACGGCGAGACGAACAGGACGACCTTCGTACGCTCCGTACGGGCCGCCTCCAGCTGCTCCACCGAGACCCGGTAGCCGGTCGTCTCGTCGGCCACGACCTCCACCGGGACACCGCCCGCGAGCCGGATCGACTCGGGGTAGGTGGTCCAGTACGGCGCCGGGACGATGACCTCGTCACCCGGGTCCAGGATCGCCGCGAAGGCCTCGTAGATCGCCTGCTTCCCACCGTTGGTCACCAGCACCTGCGAGGCGTCGACCTCGTAGCCGGAGTCGCGCAGCGTCTTCGCGGCGATCGCGGCCTTGAGCTCGGGCAGGCCCCCCGCCGGCGTGTAGCGGTGGTACTTCGGGTTGCGGCAGGCCTCGACCGCGGCCTCGACGATGTAGTCGGGCGTCGGGAAGTCGGGCTCGCCCGCGCCGAAGCCGATGACCGGACGCCCGGCGGCCTTGAGGGCCTTGGCCTTGGCGTCGACGGCGAGGGTCGCGGACTCGGAGATGGCCCCGATGCGCGCGGAGACCCGGCGCTCGGTGGGGGAGGAAGGCGGGGGAGTTGCAGCGCTCATGCGGGCCATGCTCCCAGACCTCCGACGGCCGCAGCACCCGCGTTTCACGGACCGGTCAGCATGTGGACAGGCGTCCGAGCGGCCCGTTCCGCGGGCCCGTGGGACGGCGGTTCGACGGCGCCGGTGACCATCCGGCGGCGACGGACCGGAGGCGCCCGGAAGCAAGCTGTTCGACGCCGGGCCCCTGACCACGTACACTCACTGCCTGTTGGCCCTCACCAACCACACCACCACATGCGGTAGGTTGGGGGAACCACAAAGGGTCGTAGCTCAATTGGTAGAGCACTGGTCTCCAAAACCAGCGGTTGGGGGTTCAAGTCCCTCCGGCCCTGCTACACACACCTTCGCCAGGATGTGTGCGCATGTACGTACTTCAATGCACCGCCGTGCGGCTCCACCGGGCGCGGCACGGCCATGACCCGGAATCAGGTGAGAAGCGTGACGGACGCCGTGGGCTCCATCGACATGCCTGATGCCCAGGACGAGGCAGCGGAGTCCAAGGATTCGAAGAAGAAGGCCCGCAAGGGCGGTAAGCGCGGCAAGAAGGGCCCTCTGGGCCGGCTCGCGCTCTTCTACCGGCAGGTTGTTGCCGAACTCCGTAAAGTTGTCTGGCCGACACGCAGCCAGCTGACGACGTACACCACCGTGGTGATCGTGTTCGTCGTCATCATGATCGGCATCGTGACGTTGATTGACTCCGGCTTCTCGCAGGTCGTCAAATACGTCTTCGGCTGATCGCGAAGGGCGCCCCTCATCGGCGCCCCTTTCGCATGTTCCACCCCATCTGTAGCCAGGAAGAAGCAGCCACCGTGTCTGACCCGAACCTGAACGACGCCTCCGAGTCGGTCGAGTCCGTCGAGGACGAGCTCGAGATCATCGAGGCGGCCGACGAGGACGAGGCCGAGGCTGCCGACGCCGCTGCGGGCGAAGCGGCCGAAGAGGCTGCCCTGCACGTCGAGTCCGATGACGCCGAGTCCGACGAGGACGAGGCCGCCGAGGCTTCCGAGGTGACCGACGAGCTCGCCTCCGACGAGGACGAGACCGAGACCGAGGCCACCGCGTCGGACGAGGAGTCCGCGGAGCCCACCGGGTCCGTCGAGACCGAGTCCGGCGAGTCCACCGAGGATGAGGAGCCGGCGGAGCCCGCCGCGCCCGTCGACCCGGTCGAGGCCCTGCGCCAGGAGCTCCGCTTCCTGCCCGGCGAGTGGTACGTCATCCACACGTACGCCGGTTACGAGAAGCGTGTGAAGGCCAACCTCGAACAGCGTGCCGTCTCGCTGAACGTCGAGGAGTTCATCTACCAGGCCGAGGTCCCCGAAGAGGAGATCGTCCAGATCAAGAACGGCGAGCGCAAGAACGTCCGGCAGAACAAGCTGCCCGGTTACGTTCTCGTCCGCATGGATCTGACGAACGAGTCCTGGGGCGTCGTCCGCAACACCCCGGGTGTCACCGGCTTCGTGGGCAACGCCTACGACCCGTACCCGCTGACCCTGGACGAGATCGTCAAGATGCTCGCCCCGGAGGCCGAGGAAAAGGCCGCCCGCGAGGCCGCCGAGGCCGAGGGCAAGCCGGCTCCGCAGCGCAAGGTCGAGGTCCAGGTCCTGGACTTCGAGGTGGGCGACTCGGTCACCGTCACCGACGGCCCGTTCGCGACGCTGCAGGCGACCATCAACGAGATCAACGCCGACTCGAAGAAGGTCAAGGGCCTCGTCGAGATCTTCGGTCGCGAGACCCCGGTCGAGCTCAGCTTCGACCAGATCCAGAAGAACTGACGCCTCCGGGCACCGCTTCTGGAACCAGCACTTCCGAGCAGGTCAGACGGGCTCTCGCAGCCCCTCTGACCTGCTCGGTTTTTAGCCGCGCAGCTATACCCGCTATCGTTGTGCGGTATGCCTCCATCCGGTTGATCGGATGAAGGCGGTTCACTCTCACTAGGACCCGGAGAGAGCAATGCCTCCCAAGAAGAAGAAGGTCACGGGGCTTATCAAGCTCCAGATCAACGCCGGTGCGGCGAACCCGGCTCCGCCGGTCGGTCCCGCGCTGGGCCAGCACGGCGTCAACATCATGGAATTCTGCAAGGCCTACAACGCCGCGACCGAGTCGCAGCGTGGCTGGGTGATCCCGGTGGAGATCACGGTCTACGAAGACCGCTCCTTCACCTTCATCACCAAGACGCCGCCGGCCGCGAAGATGATCCTGAAGGCCGCCGGCATCCAGAAGGGCTCCGGCGAGCCCCACAAGACCAAGGTCGCCAAGATCACGCAGGCCCAGGTTCGCGAGATCGCCACGACGAAGCTCCCCGACCTGAACGCCAACGACCTCGACGCCGCGTCGAAGATCATCGCCGGCACCGCCCGTTCCATGGGCGTCACGGTCGAGGGCTGATCTCAGCTCACCCCGTCCCACCTCCAGTGGTAGGGCCAAGCGCTGGCCCGCACCACGACTCCATGCCTGAACCAACACAGGAGCTGAAGTGAAGCGCAGCAAGACTCTCCGCGCTGCGGACGCCAAGATCGACGCGGACAAGCTGTACGCGCCGCTCGAGGCGGTCCGTCTCGCCAAGGAGACCTCCACGACCAAGTTCGACGGCACCGTCGAGGTCGCCTTCCGCCTGGGTGTCGACCCGCGCAAGGCCGACCAGATGGTCCGTGGCACCGTGAACCTCCCGCACGGCACCGGTAAGACCGCCCGGGTCCTGGTCTTCGCGACCGGCGACCGTGCCGAGGCCGCGCTTGCCGCGGGCGCCGACATCGTCGGCTCCGACGAGCTCATCGACGAGGTCGCGAAGGGCCGTCTGGACTTCGACGCCGTCGTCGCCACCCCGGACCTCATGGGCAAGGTCGGCCGCCTCGGCCGCGTGCTCGGTCCCCGTGGTCTGATGCCGAACCCGAAGACCGGCACGGTCACCCCCGACGTCGCCAAGGCGGTCGAGGAGATCAAGGGCGGCAAGATCGAGTTCCGCGTCGACAAGCACTCGAACCTGCACTTCATCATCGGCAAGGTGTCCTTCGACGACACCAAGCTGGTGGAGAACTACGGTGCGGCTCTGGAGGAGATCCTCCGTCTGAAGCCGTCCGCCGCCAAGGGCCGGTACATCAAGAAGGCGACCATCACCACCACGATGGGCCCCGGTATCTCCCTCGACTCGAACCGCACCCGCAACCTCCTCGTCGAGGAGGACCCGGCCGCCGTCTGATCCCCCGGATCACGGCAGTCGCGGGCTTCGGGGTCTCAGGAGCACTGAGACACACCGAGACGTACTGAGACCGGCCCCCGCACCTCGTCAGAGGCGCGGGGGCCGGTTTTTTTGCCGGGCCCGCCGTCGGTGCGCTGCGTTACGGTGGTGGCGATCCGGTCGGTTTGATCAATGGGGTGGGGACGACATGAGCAGGTCTTTCAGACGCGCCGGAATATCCTTCGCGGCGGTCGCGGTGCTGGTGGCGGGCGCCGCCGCATGCCAGGGCGGGGACACGAAGAAGGCGGCGGGCGCGTCGGACAGGGCCGCCGGGCAGTCGAGCCCCGCCGACGCCCGCATGGCGCTCCAGGCGGCGTACAAGAAGACCGCGGCGGCCAAGTCCGCGAAGGTCACCATGAAGATGTCGGTGCCGTCCATCGTGGGCGCCGGCGTCGGTGAGATGGAGATGACCGGCATCCAGGCGTGGAACCCGTCCGCGATGGACTTCACCATGACCACCCCGGCCCTGAAGGGCATGCCGGACGCGCCGGACAAGATCCGTACGGTCATGCTGAACAACGTCATGTACATGGACATGGGTGCCGAGGCGGCCAGGGACAACGGCGGCAAGCGCTGGATGAAGATGGACCTCGGCGCGTTCGCCAAGGGCGCCGGCGGCGACGGTCTCGCCCAGCAGCTGACGGGCGGCGCCCAGAACCAGGACCCGGCCCAGCAGCTGGCGCTCCTGACGGACTCGCCGAACGTGAAGCACCTCGGCAGCGAGCAGATCGACGGCGCCCCGGCCGAGCACTACAAGGGCACGCTGACGCTGGAGGAGGCGCTCGCCACCAACAAGAGCCTGGACGGTCTGTCGGCCCAGGAGCGCCAGAAGTTCATCGACGCCATGAAGGGCTCCGGAGTCAAGGCCTACGACACCGAGCTCTGGATCAACGCGTCCGGCTACCCGGTGCAGATGAACGTCGGCATCGACAGCCCCCAGGGCAAGTTCACGATGAGCGCGCACTACTCGGACTACGGCGCCAAGAACGTGGTGCAGGCTCCCGCGGCGGCCGAGACCTACGACTTCGCGGACTCGCTGAAGGACCTCGACAAGGGCGGCGCCGCCTGAGCCGGAGTCCGGCCGGTGCCGTGTCCCGACCGGGTTCTCCGCCCCGGCCGGGACCCCGTATGAGCGGATTTGCTTGACACGGACCCCGTGACGTACGCTTCTCCAGAAGCCAAAGACCGCTGGTCGTTGCCGTGCCTTCATTCGAGGGGGCGGTGGCCGAAGGATCCGTTGAATACGGACGACCCGCGCAGGTGACCGTGGAAAGTTCCCGGACGTATCTCTTATCGAGTGCTGCTGGTTGAGCTACGCCCCGTGCGCCTGCGCCGGGGCGTTTCGTTTTGTTCGGCCCCTTTTGAGCGGTCCTCATCACCCGGAAGGAGGCCGACGCTCTATGGCAAGGCCCGACAAGGCTGCCGCGGTAGCCGAGCTCGCGGACCAGTTCCGCAGCTCGAACGCCGCCGTGCTGACCGAGTACCGGGGTCTCACCGTGACGCAGCTCGAGAAGCTTCGTCGTTCGCTCGGTGAGAACGCCCAGTACGCCGTGGTGAAGAACACGCTGACCAAGATTGCGGCCAACGAGGCCGGGATCACTTCGCTGGACGACCAGTTCGCTGGTCCGACGGCGGTTGCCTTCATCACCGGTGACCCGGTGGAGTCGGCGAAGGGTCTTCGTGACTTCGCCAAGGAGAACCCGAACCTGATCATCAAGGGCGGTGTCCTTGATGGCAAGGCGCTGTCCGCCGATGAGATCAAGCAGCTCGCGGACCTCGAGTCCCGCGAGGTTCTGCTCAGCAAGCTGGCCGGCGCGTTCAAGGGCAAGCAGTCTCAGGCTGCCTCGCTCTTCCAGGCGCTGCCGTCGAAGTTCGTCCGCACCGCGGAAGCGCTTCGCGTCAAGCTCGCCGAGCAGGGCGGTGCCGAGTAACTCGGCTCGCGCAATGATCGCCGCCCACTAGGGCGACGGTCGCAGCGGGCCGAACGTACGCCCGCCTACATGTACATCCGGCACCCGCCGAATTAGTGGAAGGATCGCCCATCATGGCGAAGCTCAGCCAGGAAGACCTGCTCGCCCAGTTCGAGGAGATGACCCTCATCGAGCTCTCCGAGTTCGTGAAGGCCTTCGAGGAGAAGTTCGACGTCACCGCCGCCGCGGCCGTCGCCGTCGCCGGTCCGGCCGGTCCGGCCGCCGCCGCCGAGGCCGTCGAGGAGCAGGACGAGTTCGACGTCATCCTCGAGGGTGCGGGCGACAAGAAGATCCAGGTCATCAAGGTCGTGCGTGAGCTGACCTCGCTGGGTCTGAAGGAGGCCAAGGACCTCGTCGACGGCGCCCCGAAGCCCGTCCTCGAGAAGGTCGCCAAGGAGGCCGCTGACAAGGCTGCCGAGTCCCTCAAGGCCGCCGGCGCCTCCGTCACGGTCAAGTAATTCCCCGCGGGTCCCCACGGGGCCCGCACCCGTCTCGCAGGCGCGCTCGCGCGCCGCTGGACACCGCCAAGGGCGATCACCCATCCGGGTGGTCGCCCTTCGGCGTACCCGCGCCGCCTGCCTTGCACGCGGCCCGTCGGGGAGTATGGTGATCTTCGCCGTCTGCTCGGCGAGAACGCAGGCGTAGCCCCGTAACGGCTCCCGCGGCGATTCCCGGGGAGCGGAGGGGTCTTGACGAACCGCACGCAGCGCGCAATTCTCAGGACGCGTCGTCACAACGATCCGGATCCGAGGCATGGATCGACGGCGAAGAGGGCAGTACTAATCTGCGTCTGCGCGGCGCACGGCCGACCGAGGTACCGAGGTACTTGAGAAGAGCAACGCGGGTGTCGAAAAATCCGCCCTGGACATCAGTGTGCCGAGTGGCTACACTGTCCCTTTGCGCTGCCTGTTAGCTGTCCCCTGCCCGTCACCAGGGGCATGCCCTCGCTTGAGCATCTTTGATGGAACCGCCCCGACCTGGCCTCTTGGGCCTCGTCGGGAAACGTCTCTCTCTGTGCCCACGTGGGACCGGTACGCGCGTAGTGAGTCCGAGCCCTCGGAAGGACCCCCTCTTGGCCGCCTCGCGCAACGCCTCGACCGCCAATACGAACAACGGCGCCAGCACCGCCCCGCTGCGCATCTCCTTTGCAAAGATCAAGGAGCCCCTCGAGGTTCCGAACCTTCTTGCGCTGCAGACCGAGAGCTTTGACTGGCTGCTCGGCAATGCCGCTTGGAAGTCTCGGGTCGAGGCCGCTCTCGAGAGTGGACAGGACGTCCCCACCAAGTCCGGTCTGGAGGAGATCTTCGAAGAGATCTCCCCGATCGAGGACTTCTCCGGGTCGATGTCGCTGACCTTCCGCGACCACCGCTTCGAGCCGCCGAAGAACTCGATCGACGAGTGCAAGGAGCGCGACTTCACGTTCGCGGCCCCGCTCTTCGTCACCGCCGAGTTCACCAACAACGAGACCGGCGAGATCAAGTCCCAGACGGTCTTCATGGGCGACTTCCCGCTCATGACCAACAAGGGCACCTTCGTCATCAACGGCACCGAGCGTGTCGTCGTGTCGCAGCTGGTCCGCTCGCCGGGTGTCTACTTCGACTCCAACATCGACAAGACGTCCGACAAGGACATCTTCACGGCCAAGATCATCCCGTCCCGGGGTGCCTGGCTCGAGATGGAGATCGACAAGCGCGACATGGTCGGTGTCCGCATCGACCGCAAGCGCAAGCAGTCCGTCACCGTCCTCCTGAAGGCTCTCGGCTGGACCACCGAGCAGATCCTCGAGGAGTTCGGCGAGTACGAGTCGATGCGCGCCACCCTGGAGAAGGACCACACCCAGGGCCAGGACGACGCGCTGCTCGACATCTACCGCAAGCTGCGTCCGGGCGAGCCGCCGACGCGCGAGGCCGCTCAGACGCTGCTCGAGAACCTCTACTTCAACCCGAAGCGCTACGACCTCGCGAAGGTCGGCCGCTACAAGGTGAACAAGAAGCTCGGCGCGGACGAGCCGCTGGACGCCGGCGTGCTCACCACCGACGACGTCATCGCGACCATCAAGTACCTGGTCAAGCTGCACGCCGGTGAGACCGAGACGGTCGGCGAGTCGGGTCGGAACATCGTCGTCGAGACCGACGACATCGACCACTTCGGCAACCGTCGTCTGCGCAACGTCGGCGAGCTCATCCAGAACCAGGTCCGTACGGGTCTGGCTCGTATGGAGCGCGTCGTGCGTGAGCGCATGACGACCCAGGACGTCGAGGCGATCACGCCGCAGACCCTGATCAACATTCGCCCGGTCGTGGCGTCGATCAAGGAATTCTTCGGCACCTCGCAGCTCTCGCAGTTCATGGACCAGAACAACCCGCTGTCGGGTCTCACCCACAAGCGCCGTCTGTCGGCGCTTGGCCCGGGTGGTCTCTCCCGTGAGCGGGCCGGCTTCGAGGTCCGTGACGTGCACCCGTCGCACTACGGCCGCATGTGCCCGATCGAGACGCCCGAAGGCCCGAACATCGGTCTGATCGGTTCGCTCGCCTCGTACGGCCGCGTCAACGCGTTCGGCTTCATCGAGACGCCGTACCGCAAGGTCGTCGACGGCCAGGTCACCGACGAGGTCGACTACGTCACCGCCGACGAGGAGGACCGCTTCGTCATCGCGCAGGCCAACGCCGCGCTCAGCGACGACATGCGGTTCACCGAGCCGCGCGTGCTGGTCCGCCGCCGTGGTGGCGAGGTCGACTACGTGCCCGGCACCGAGGTCGACTACATGGACGTCTCGCCGCGCCAGATGGTGTCGGTCGCGACCGCCATGATCCCGTTCCTCGAGCACGACGACGCCAACCGTGCCCTCATGGGCGCGAACATGATGCGTCAGGCCGTGCCGCTGATCACGTCCGAGGCGCCGCTCGTCGGCACCGGCATGGAGTACCGCTGCGCGGTCGACGCCGGTGACGTCATCAAGGCGGAGAAGGCGGGTGTGGTCCAGGAGGTCTCCGCGGACTACATCACCGTCGCCAACGACGACGGCACGTACACCACGTACCGGATCGCCAAGTTCGCCCGCTCCAACCAGGGCACCTCGGTCAACCAGAAGGTTGTCGTCGACGAGGGCGCCCGCGTGATCGAGGGCCAGGTCCTGGCCGACGGTCCCGCCACCCAGCAGGGTGAGATGGCGCTGGGCAAGAACCTGCTCGTGGCGTTCATGCCGTGGGAGGGTCACAACTACGAGGACGCGATCATCCTGTCGCAGCGCCTCGTGCAGGACGACGTCCTCTCCTCGATCCACATCGAGGAGCACGAGGTCGACGCCCGTGACACCAAGCTCGGCCCGGAGGAGATCACCCGGGACATCCCGAACGTCTCCGAAGAGGTCCTCGCCGACCTCGACGAGCGCGGCATCATCCGTATCGGTGCCGAGGTCGTCGCCGGCGACATCCTCGTCGGCAAGGTCACGCCCAAGGGTGAGACCGAGCTGACGCCGGAGGAGCGCCTGCTGCGCGCGATCTTCGGTGAGAAGGCACGCGAGGTGCGTGACACCTCGCTGAAGGTGCCGCACGGCGAGATCGGCAAGGTCATCGGCGTCCGCGTCTTCGACCGTGAAGAGGGCGACGAGCTGCCGCCGGGTGTGAACCAGCTGGTTCGCGTCTACGTGGCGCAGAAGCGCAAGATCACGGACGGTGACAAGCTCGCCGGCCGTCACGGCAACAAGGGTGTCATTTCGAAGATCCTTCCGATCGAGGACATGCCGTTCCTCGAGGACGGAACTCCGGTCGACATCATCCTCAACCCGCTCGGTGTCCCGTCCCGAATGAACCCGGGACAGGTCCTGGAGATCCACCTCGGCTGGCTCGCCAGCCGCGGCTGGGACGTCTCCGGTCTGGCCGACGACTGGGCCCAGCGGCTCCAGGCCATCGGCGCCGACCAGGTCGCCGCCGGCACCAACGTCGCCACCCCGGTCTTCGACGGCGCCCGCGAGGACGAGATCACCGGTCTCTTCGAGGCCACGATCCCCAACCGCGACGGTGACCGGCTGGTCCAGCCCTCGGGCAAGGCCAACCTGTTCGACGGCCGCTCCGGTGAGCCGTTCCCGGACCCGATCTCGGTCGGGTACATGTACATCCTCAAGCTGCACCACCTGGTCGACGACAAGCTCCACGCCCGCTCGACCGGTCCGTACTCGATGATCACCCAGCAGCCGCTGGGTGGTAAGGCCCAGTTCGGTGGCCAGCGCTTCGGTGAGATGGAGGTGTGGGCGCTGGAGGCATACGGCGCCGCGTACGCCCTCCAGGAGCTGCTGACCATCAAGTCCGACGACGTGACCGGCCGTGTGAAGGTCTACGAGGCCATCGTCAAGGGCGAGAACATCCCCGAGCCCGGCATTCCCGAGTCCTTCAAGGTGCTCATCAAGGAAATGCAGTCGCTCTGCCTCAACGTGGAGGTGCTGTCCTCGGACGGCATGTCCATCGAGATGCGCGACACGGACGAGGACGTCTTCCGCGCTGCGGAGGAGCTCGGTATCGACCTGTCCCGGCGCGAGCCGAGCAGCGTCGAAGAGGTCTGACGGGTCTGGCGGGGGCTCACTAGAGCCCCCGCCGTCCCCGGGACCCCCCTCAGACCATCTTGAAGAATCGACCCCGAAAGAGGGATTGACGACAAGTGCTCGACGTCAACTTCTTCGACGAGCTGCGGATCGGCCTCGCCACCGCTGACGACATTCGTCAGTGGTCCCACGGTGAGGTCAAGAAGCCGGAGACCATCAACTACCGCACCCTCAAGCCCGAAAAGGACGGACTCTTCTGCGAGAAGATCTTCGGTCCGACCCGGGACTGGGAGTGCTACTGCGGCAAGTACAAGCGCGTCCGCTTCAAGGGCATCATCTGTGAGCGCTGTGGCGTGGAAGTCACGCGCGCCAAGGTGCGCCGCGAGCGGATGGGCCACATCGAGCTTGCCGCTCCCGTGACCCACATCTGGTACTTCAAGGGCGTTCCGTCGCGTCTTGGCTACCTGCTCGACCTCGCGCCGAAGGACCTCGAGAAGGTCATCTACTTCGCCGCGTACATGATCACGTTCGTGGACGAGGAGCGCCGTACGCGCGACCTGCCGTCGCTGGAGGCGCACGTCTCCGTCGAGCGTCAGCAGATCGAGAACCGCCGCGACTCCGACCTCGAAGCCCGCGCCAAGAAGCTCGAGACGGACCTCGCCGAGCTCGAGGCCGAGGGTGCCAAGGCCGATGTGCGCCGCAAGGTGCGCGAGGGTGCCGAGCGCGAGATGAAGCAGCTGCGCGACCGTTCGCAGCGCGAGATCGACCGTCTCGACGAGGTGTGGAGCCGCTTCAAGAACCTCAAGGTCCAGGACCTCGAGGGCGACGAGCTGCTCTACCGCGAGCTGCGTGACCGTTTCGGCACGTACTTCGACGGCTCGATGGGTGCCGCTGCCCTGCAGAAGCGCCTGGAGACCTTCGACCTCGACGAGGAGGCCGAGCGCCTCCGCGAGATCATCCGTACCGGCAAGGGCCAGAAGAAGACCCGTGCGCTCAAGCGCCTCAAGGTCGTCTCCGCGTTCCTGCAGACCAGCAACAGCCCCAAGGGCATGGTGCTCGACTGCGTGCCGGTCATCCCGCCGGACCTGCGTCCGATGGTGCAGCTGGACGGTGGCCGCTTCGCGACCTCCGACCTGAACGACCTGTACCGCCGCGTGATCAACCGCAACAACCGCCTCAAGCGACTCCTTGACCTCGGCGCTCCCGAGATCATCGTGAACAACGAGAAGCGCATGCTTCAGGAGGCCGTCGACGCGCTCTTCGACAACGGCCGTCGTGGTCGCCCGGTCACGGGCCCCGGCAACCGTCCGCTGAAGTCGCTGTCCGACATGCTCAAGGGCAAGCAGGGTCGATTCCGTCAGAACCTGCTCGGTAAGCGTGTGGACTACTCCGCGCGTTCCGTCATCGTCGTCGGCCCGCAGCTCAAGCTGCACCAGTGCGGTCTGCCGAAGGCCATGGCGCTGGAGCTCTTCAAGCCGTTCGTGATGAAGCGCCTGGTCGACCTGAACCACGCGCAGAACATCAAGAGCGCCAAGCGGATGGTCGAGCGCGGCCGCACGGTCGTGTACGACGTCCTCGAAGAGGTCATCGCCGAGCACCCGGTTCTGCTGAACCGTGCGCCCACGCTGCACCGCCTCGGCATCCAGGCCTTCGAGCCCCAGCTGGTCGAGGGCAAGGCCATCCAGATCCACCCGCTCGTCTGCACCGCGTTCAACGCGGACTTCGACGGTGACCAGATGGCCGTCCACCTGCCGCTCTCCGCGGAGGCGCAGGCCGAGGCCCGCATCCTGATGCTGTCCTCGAACAACATCCTGAAGCCGGCCGACGGCCGTCCCGTCACCATGCCGACCCAGGACATGGTGCTCGGCCTCTTCTTCCTCACCACGGACGAAGAGGAGCGCGAGGTGAAGGGCGCCGGCCGCGCCTTCAACTCGACCGCCGAGGCGATCATGGCGTTCGACGCCCGGGAGCTCTCGCTCCAGGCGAAGATCGACATCCGCTTCCCGATCGGCACCGTCCCGCCGCGTGGCTGGACCCCGCCGCTCGACGAGGACGGCGAGACGACCTGGCAGCAGGGCGACTCGTTCCGTCTGCGGACGTCCCTTGGCCGCGCGCTCTTCAACGAGCTGCTGCCCGAGGACTACCCGTTCGTCGACTACTCGGTCGGCAAGAAGCAGCTCTCCGAGATCGTCAACGACCTCGCCGAGCGCTACCCCAAGGTCATCGTGGCGGCGACGCTCGACAACCTGAAGGCGGCGGGCTTCTTCTGGGCCACCCGTTCCGGCGTCACCGTCGCCGTCTCGGACATCGTCGTCCCGGAGGCCAAGAAGGCCATCGTCCAGGGCTACGAGGCCCAGGACGAGAAGGTGCAGAAGCAGTACGAGCGCGGTCTGATCACCAAGGACGAGCGCACGCAGGAGCTCATCGCGATCTGGACCAAGGCGACCAACGAGGTTGCCGAGGCGATGAACGCGAACTTCCCCAAGACGAACCCCATCTTCATGATGGTTGACTCGGGTGCCCGAGGAAACATGATGCAGATGCGTCAGATCGCCGGTATGCGTGGTCTGGTGTCGAACGCGAAGAACGAGACCATCCCGCGTCCGATCAAGGCGTCCTTCCGTGAGGGCCTCACCGTTCTGGAGTACTTCATCTCCACGCACGGTGCCCGTAAGGGTCTGGCGGACACCGCCCTGCGTACCGCCGACTCGGGTTACCTGACCCGTCGTCTGGTGGACGTCTCGCAGGACGTCATCATCCGTGAGGAGGACTGCGGCACCGACCGCGGCCTCAAGCTCAAGATCGCGGAGCGGGGCGCCGACGGCGTGCTGCGCAAGACCGAGGACGTCGAGACCTCCGTCTACGCCCGCATGCTCGCCGAGGACGTCGTCGTCGACGGCAAGGTCATCGCGCCGGCCAACGTGGACCTCGGTGACGTGCTCATCGACGCCCTCGTGGGTGCGGGTGTCGAGGAGGTCAAGACCCGCTCGGTCCTGACCTGTGAGTCCGCGGTCGGCACCTGTGCCTTCTGCTACGGACGCTCGCTCGCCACCGGCAAGCTGGTCGACATCGGTGAGGCGGTCGGCATCATCGCCGCCCAGTCCATCGGTGAGCCCGGTACCCAGCTGACGATGCGTACCTTCCACACCGGTGGTGTGGCCGGTGACGACATCACGCAGGGTCTGCCGCGTGTCGTCGAGCTCTTCGAGGCCCGTACGCCCAAGGGTGTCGCGCCGATCTCGGAGGCCAAGGGTCGCGTCCGCATCGAGGAGACCGAGAAGACCAAGAAGATCGTCGTCACCCCGGACGACGGCAGCGAGGAGACGGCGTTCCCGATCTCCAAGCGTGCCCGTCTCCTGGTCGGCGAGGGCGACGCGGTCGAGGTGGGCCAGAAGCTCACCGTCGGTGCCACCAACCCGCACGACGTGCTGCGGATCCTCGGTCAGCGCGCGGTCCAGGTCCACCTGGTCGGCGAAGTCCAGAAGGTCTACAACTCGCAGGGCGTGTCGATCCACGACAAGCACATCGAGATCATCATCCGGCAGATGCTGCGCCGCGTGACGATCATCGAGTCCGGCGACGCGGAGCTGCTGCCGGGCGAGCTCGTCGAGCGCTCGAAGTTCGAGACCGAGAACCGTCGTGTGGTCACGGAAGGCGGCCACCCGGCCTCCGGCCGTCCGCAGCTGATGGGTATCACCAAGGCCTCGCTGGCGACGGAATCCTGGCTGTCGGCCGCCTCCTTCCAGGAGACGACCCGAGTCCTGACGGATGCGGCGATCAACGCCAAGTCCGACAGCCTCATCGGCCTCAAGGAGAACGTCATCATCGGTAAGCTCATCCCGGCCGGTACGGGTCTGTCCCGCTACCGCAACATCCGGGTCGAGCCCACCGAAGAGGCCAAGGCCGCGATGTACTCGGCCGTCGGCTACGACGACATCGACTACTCGCCGTTCGGCACGGGCTCCGGCCAGGCCGTTCCGCTGGAGGACTACGACTACGGTCCCTACAACCAGTAAGGCGTACGTCAGCCGAAGGGCGCCCACCCCGCAGCACGCGGGGCGGGCGCCCTTCGGGGTTTTCAGCGTCGGCCGGGGTACCGACGGGGACCCTGGAGGGCGCCCGAACGACCGCCTGCTGAGACGGTTCGTCTCATGGTGGAGCCCGGACGGGTATGGGGTGACATGTCCCACGGGGTGCCGAGGCCCGCGCGTGGGCATTTGTTTTGACCCAAGTCGATGAGGTAGGTACGCTCAGACCTTGTGCCTGGGGTGTGCCTGGGCTCCGCTGCGTGCCTACGTCCGCAGTACGAGCTTCTGGACCGGCCACCGCAATCTGCGCCTCTCCCGCCTTCGGGCGGGGGTCTGCAGTATTCGACACACCCGACCGCGTGGGTCGGAGACGTGTTTCAGGTTAGTTTTACTACGGCACACAGAAACCGGAGAAGTAGTGCCTACGATCCAGCAGCTGGTCCGGAAGGGCCGGCAGGACAAGGTCGAGAAGAACAAGACGCCCGCGCTCGAGGGTTCGCCCCAGCGTCGCGGCGTCTGCACGCGTGTGTTCACGACCACCCCGAAGAAGCCGAACTCGGCGCTCCGTAAGGTCGCGCGTGTGCGCCTGACCTCCGGCATCGAGGTCACGGCCTACATCCCGGGTGAGGGACACAACCTGCAGGAGCACTCGATCGTGCTCGTGCGTGGTGGCCGTGTGAAGGACCTGCCGGGTGTTCGCTACAAGATCATCCGCGGCTCGCTCGACACCCAGGGTGTCAAGAACCGCAAGCAGGCCCGCAGCCGCTACGGCGCCAAGAAGGAGAAGTAAGAATGCCTCGTAAGGGCCCCGCCCCGAAGCGCCCGGTCATCATCGACCCGGTCTACAGCTCTCCTCTTGTCACCTCGCTGATCAACAAGATCCTGCTGGACGGCAAGCGCTCCACCGCCGAGCGCATCGTCTACGGCGCCATGGAGGGCCTGCGCGAGAAGACCGGTGCTGACCCGGTCATCACGCTGAAGCGCGCTCTCGAGAACGTCAAGCCGTCTCTTGAGGTCAAGTCCCGCCGTGTCGGTGGCGCCACCTACCAGGTGCCGATCGAGGTCAAGCCCGGTCGCGCCGCCACCCTCTCGCTTCGCTGGATCGTGGGTTACTCCCGCGCCCGCCGTGAGAAGACCATGACCGAACGCCTCATGAACGAGCTGCTCGACGCCTCCAACGGCCTCGGCGCTGCGGTCAAGAAGCGCGAGGACACCCACAAGATGGCCGAGTCCAACAAGGCCTTCGCGCACTACCGCTGGTAGTCGCTACCCACATCGAGACCGAGAGAAGACTGAGCCGATATGGCTACCACTTCACTTGACCTGGCCAAGGTCCGCAACATCGGGATCATGGCTCACATCGACGCGGGCAAGACGACCACCACCGAGCGGATCCTGTTCTACACCGGCGTCTCGTACAAGATCGGTGAGGTCCACGACGGCGCTGCCACGATGGACTGGATGGAGCAGGAGCAGGAGCGCGGCATCACGATCACGTCCGCCGCGACGACCTGCCACTGGCCGCTCGAGGACGTCGACCACACCATCAACATCATCGACACCCCGGGCCACGTGGACTTCACGGTCGAGGTGGAGCGTTCGCTCCGCGTCCTCGACGGTGCGGTCACCGTGTTCGACGGTGTCGCCGGTGTGGAGCCGCAGTCCGAGACGGTCTGGCGTCAGGCCGACCGTTACGGCGTCCCGCGCATCTGCTTCGTCAACAAGCTCGACCGTACCGGCGCCGAGTTCCACCGCTGCGTGGACATGATCGTGGACCGCCTCGGCGCGACCCCGATCGTCATGCAGCTGCCGATCGGTTCCGAGGCCAACTTCGAGGGCGTTGTGGACCTGGTCCGCATGAAGGCCCTCGTGTGGTCCGCGGAAGCGACCAAGGGCGAGATGTACGACGTCGTCGACATCCCGGCCACGCACACCGAGGCTGCTGAAGAGTGGCGCGGCAAGCTGGTCGAGACCGTCGCCGAGAACGACGAAGAGATGATGGAGCTCTTCCTCGAGGGCGTCGAGCCCACCGAGGAGCAGCTGTACGCCGCCGTGCGTCGCATCACCATCGCGTCCGGCAAGGGCGGCGACACCACCGTCACCCCCGTGTTCTGCGGCACCGCGTTCAAGAACAAGGGCGTCCAGCCCCTGCTCGACGCCGTCGTTCGCTACCTGCCTTCCCCCCTGGACGTCGAGGCCATCGAAGGCCACGACGTCAAGGACCCGGAGGTCGTGGTCAAGCGCAAGCCGTCCGAAGAGGAGCCCCTCTCGGCGCTGGCGTTCAAGATCGCGAGCGACCCGCACCTCGGCAAGCTCACCTTCGTCCGGATCTACTCCGGTCGCCTGGAGGCCGGCACCGCGGTGCTGAACTCCGTCAAGGGCAAGAAGGAGCGCATCGGCAAGATCTACCGCATGCACGCGAACAAGCGTGAGGAGATCGACTCGGTGGGCGCCGGCGACATCATCGCCGTGATGGGCCTGAAGCAGACCACCACCGGTGAGACGCTGTGCGACGAGAAGAACCCGGTCATCCTGGAGTCCATGGACTTCCCGGCGCCGGTCATTCAGGTCGCCATCGAGCCCAAGTCCAAGGGTGACCAGGAGAAGCTGGGTGTCGCCATCCAGCGTCTCGCGGAGGAGGACCCCTCCTTCCAGGTGCACTCGGACGAGGAGACCGGCCAGACCATCATCGGTGGTATGGGCGAGCTCCACCTCGACATCCTCGTCGACCGTATGCGTCGCGAGTTCAAGGTCGAGGCGAACGTCGGCAAGCCGCAGGTCGCGTACCGCGAGACGATCCGCAAGACCGTCGAGCGCGTGGACTACACCCACAAGAAGCAGACCGGTGGTACCGGTCAGTTCGCCAAGGTGCAGATCGCGATCGAGCCCATCGAGGGCGGCGAGGCGTCGTACGAGTTCGTGAACAAGGTCACCGGTGGCCGCATCCCCCGGGAGTACATCCCGTCGGTGGACGCGGGTGCGCAGGAGGCCATGCAGTTCGGCATCCTGGCCGGCTACGAGATGACTGGCGTCCGCGTCATCCTTCTCGACGGTGGCTACCACGAGGTCGACTCCTCCGAGCTCGCGTTCAAGATCGCCGGTTCGCAGGCCTTCAAGGAGGCCGCGCGCAAGGCTTCGCCCGTGCTCCTTGAGCCGATGATGGCCGTCGAGGTCGTCACGCCCGAGGACTACATGGGTGAGGTCATCGGCGACATCAACTCCCGCCGTGGCCAGATCGAGGCCATGGAGGAGCGCAGCGGCGCCCGCGTCGTGAGGGGCCTCGTGCCCCTCTCGGAGATGTTCGGCTACGTCGGCGACCTCCGCAGCAAGACCTCGGGTCGCGCAAGCTACTCGATGCAGTTCGACTCCTACGCCGAGGTTCCGCGGAACGTCGCCGAGGAGATCATCGCGAAGGCCAAGGGCGAGTAACTCTTCCGAGTTCACGCTTTAGGCTTGTCACCGGAGCCACTGGGGCATTCGGCGTAAACCATCAGGTTTACGGTGGGTGCCCCGGGCCCCGGCATCCCAGCAAAGATCACCTGGCGCCGATGAGTAAGGCGTACCAGAACCACTCCGCAGGAGGACCCCAGTGGCGAAGGCAAAGTTCGAGCGGACTAAGCCGCACGTCAACATCGGCACCATCGGTCACATTGACCACGGTAAGACGACCCTCACGGCCGCCATTACCAAGGTGCTGCACGACGCGTACCCGGACCTGAACGAGGCCTCGGCCTTCGACCAGATCGACAAGGCTCCTGAGGAGCGCCAGCGCGGTATCACGATCTCGATCGCGCACGTCGAGTACCAGACCGAGTCGCGTCACTACGCCCACGTCGACTGCCCCGGTCACGCGGACTACATCAAGAACATGATCACGGGTGCCGCGCAGATGGACGGCGCGATCCTCGTGGTTGCCGCCACCGACGGCCCGATGCCGCAGACCAAGGAGCACGTGCTCCTGGCCCGCCAGGTCGGCGTTCCGTACATCGTCGTCGCGCTGAACAAGGCCGACATGGTGGACGACGAGGAGATCCTGGAGCTCGTCGAGCTCGAGGTTCGTGAGCTCCTCTCCGAGTACGAGTTCCCGGGCGACGACCTGCCGGTCGTCAAGGTCTCGGCGCTCAAGGCGCTCGAGGGCGACAAGGAGTGGGGCCAGTCGGTCCTGAACCTGATGGCCGCCGTCGACGAGGCGATCCCGCAGCCCGAGCGTGACGTCGACAAGCCGTTCCTGATGCCGATCGAGGACGTCTTCACGATCACCGGTCGTGGCACCGTCGTCACCGGTCGTATCGAGCGTGGTGTCCTGAAGGTCAACGAGACCGTCGACATCGTCGGTATCAAGACCGAGAAGACCACCACCACGGTCACCGGCATCGAGATGTTCCGCAAGCTGCTCGACGAGGGCCAGGCCGGTGAGAACGTCGGTCTGCTGCTTCGTGGCATCAAGCGCGAGGACGTCGAGCGCGGCCAGGTCATCATCAAGCCGGGTTCGGTCACGCCGCACACCGAGTTCGAGGCCCAGGCGTACATCCTGTCCAAGGACGAGGGTGGCCGTCACACGCCGTTCTTCAACAACTACCGCCCGCAGTTCTACTTCCGTACGACTGACGTGACCGGTGTCGTTACCCTCCCCGAGGGCACCGAGATGGTCATGCCGGGCGACAACACCTCCATGACGGTCTCGCTGATCCAGCCCGTCGCCATGGAAGAGGGCCTGAAGTTCGCCATCCGTGAGGGTGGCCGGACCGTGGGCGCCGGCCAGGTCGTCAAGATCGTCAAGTAAGTACCTGACGATTGACCTGGTAGCTCGCTGAGCTGTCAGAAGAGCCCCGCACCTTTCGAGGTGCGGGGCTCTTCGCTGTGCGTGCGGGGTTCCGGAAGGCGTTACGGCCGCCAGGACCAGGGGCGGGCGTCGACGCCGAGCCCGACGACCAGGGGGCGCCCGTCACGGACGTACAGCGTGGGCATGCCGATGGGGGTGGCGCCCCGGGCGCGCTTCAACACCCTTTTGCCGTCGGCCAGTTGGAGCGTCCCCTGCTCGTCCGTGCCCAGCACGAATCCGGCCGCGGCGCCGACCGGCCCGTATCCGTCGAGCGCGACCGGCGTCGCCGCGCTGCCGTCCAGGCGTACGGAGGTGAGGCGCGGGGAGGCGGGGGAGCCGGGATCCTGGTGGGCCTTCTTCGGGTCGGCCGAGGTGCGGTACAGGAGGCGTACGCCGTCGCCGAGCACGCTCGGGGCCACCGCGTCGACGGGGAGCGGGAGCCGGGTCGGGGCGGGTGCGAGGGGCGCGCCGGGGGTGGGCTGCGTCCAGTGGTGCACGGTGTCGGTGCCGGCCGCGAAGACATGGACGCGCCCGCGCGGGTCGACGATCGCGTTCAGCCCCTCCTGTACGGACTCGCCGCCCAGATCGCGCCAGGGCGACCAGGTGCCGTCCGCCTCGCGGACGCGGGTGCTGATGCCGCGGTCCGCGTTGCGCACGAAGAGGTGGACGCGTCCGTCCGGCGAGGCGAGGGCCAGCGGTGAACCGATCCGTCGCCCGCGGTCGTCGCCGCGCTCGGGGTTGCCGAGCCCCTTCCAGGCCCCGAACCGCCCACCGGGCGCGGCCTGTTCGAGGGCGACGATCTCGCGGGTGTTGGCCCCGGCCCGTCCCTGGAGCGAGGAGAACCGGAGCGCGAAGAGGAGCTGTCGGCCGTCGGGGAGGCCGGCGCCGCCGAGGACGGGGGCCAGGGGGGAGCCGCCGAGGTCCTCGGGGGCGCCCCAGCCGCCGTCGTCGTTCCGGCTCCACCGGACGGCGCGCAGCCCGAGCACCCCATAGCCGTACGCGCCGTCGTCGCCGAGCAGGAGCCGGACGCCGGGGTGGCGGTAGTGGGTGGAGCGGACCCAGCCCTTGCCGTTGGTGAGCGGCCGGTTCCCGCCGACGTTGTAGTCCCCGCAGCCGCCCGGGTTCCCGCAACTCCAGTCCGCGCTCCCCCCGTACGGAACGAGGTGGACGGCCTTCTCGGCGAGCACCTTCGGGGGGAGGTTCTTGGGCCAGTGCCGGTTGTAGTAGGCGCGGTAGGCCGTGGCGAGGAAGGCGCTGCCCTGCTCGGCGTGGCGGATCAGCGCGGCCCAGGCGAAGGACGCGGCGGCGGTGTGGTCGGCGTGGTCGGAGTACCCCGCCTGCTCCGAGTCGTGTTGGCGTACGGCCGGGGAGCTGTGCTGGATGTCCGGGTCCGGGTCGAGGGTCTGGACGTGGGTGGGCGCGTAGTGGGCGAGCAGCCCGGCCAGCACCTCCACCAGGTCGTCGTAGGTGTAGCTCTTGGCCTGGCGCAGGGGGGAGCCGATGGCGATGACGACGGGCAGCTGGAGGTGGTGGTCCTCCCAGAGCGCGGGCAGCCCCATCCGTCCCCCCAGCGGGGTGTGCATGGCGGTGTTGAGGAACACCAACTCCACGCTGCGGCCCCGGTGTTGGAGCCGGTTGACCTCGGCGCGGTGGCCGCCGCGCAGCTCGGCGACGGACTTCTCCCAGGGCGTGTACCTGTCGAGCCCGAGCAGGGTGGCGTACGCCTGCCGCAGCCCCTGGTGCCGGGCGGAGGAGTAGGCGGCCTTGTCGTAGACGTGCGGCCCGGTGTCCCCGACCACCCGGTTGTCCCCGTTGGCCTCCCCGCCGGTGACGTACACGCTGACGAGCGGGACCCCGGCGTCCAGGGTGTGGTGGGTGTCCGGGTTCATGAAGTACAGGTCGTCGTCCGGGTGGGCGAGGATCTGGAGGAGGAGGGGGGTGGGGGGTGGGGTGAGGGGGGCGACGGTGGCCGTCGTCCTGGTCCGCCCCGGGGTGGGCACCGCGCACCCCGCGACGCCGACGGCGAGCCCCGCGGCGACGGCGCCCCCGAGAACGGCCCTCCGGCCCGGCCCCGAGGCCCTTGCTGTGTCGTTCACGTACGTCCCGTCCGCCGCTCGTCCTCGTCCTTCGCGCCCGCGAGGGGCCGCGCGCCCAGTGAGACGGGGGAGTGGGGGGCGGGGTTGCGTGCCGCGGGCGGCGGGGTGCGGGGATGCGGCCGGAGGGATGGCGCCACCGGCCAAGTCCCGCCGGGCGCGCCCGGATTCGGATTGCTTTGCGAATCGGGGCTGTGTGATTCTGCCGGGCGTGGAGATACCGGGGGGACCGCAGGGGTGGCGGGGACGGCACGGGTTCGCGGCGGTGCTGGGCGGTTTCCGCCGTACGGCGACGTTGGTGCCCGAGGTCGAGGGCGGGTGGTGGACCGCCGAGTGGGGTGGGATCCGGTGGATCCACGCGTTCTCCGACGAGGCGGCGCTGGCCCGGTTCGCGATCGCACGCGGTGAAGGCGATCGGGAGTGGGCCTACCAACGGGTGCTCGGCGCACGGCTGTTGGACATCGCCGTGCCCGCGCTGGGGGTTCCGGCCGGGGTCGCGCTCGACGTCGGAAGCCCCCGGGGCATGGTCTTCCCGCCGGTCGCCGGGATCGTGCCGGAGGCCGTGGCGCTGGACGCCGGGGCGTATGCGACCGAGGGGACGGCAGGGGCATGAGCGGCGAGGGCACTGAGGATCTGCGCATACCGCCGGAGGCCCTGACGCTGATCACCCAGGGCATCAACGGGGCCCTGAGCGAGCTGGAGGAGCTCGGGCTCGTGGGGCAGGCCGGTATGGGGCGCGGGTTCGGCTCGATGGCGATGGGCGGCCTGGAGCTGGGCGACGACGGCCTCACGGAGACGTTCAGGTCCTTCTGCGAGCGCTGGGAGTGGGGCGTACGGGCGCTGGTGCAGGAGGGCAACGACTTCGCCCTGAGGGCGGGGCTCTCCGCCGGGATCGTGTACCGGGAGGACCAGTACGTCCAGGGCGGCTTCAAGGTCCTGGCCAACTCGGCGATGGGCAATCCCCACGCCACCGAGGACGAGGTCACCGGCATGTCCTGGGGAGACCTCGCCGACCACACCATGTACGCCCACGCGGACTTCAGCGCCGAGTCCTTCCAGAAGGCCGACGCGGACATCAAGCAGAGCGTGAAGGACGCCGGCCGGGACATGAGCGACAGCAAGCTGACCCCGTTCGGCCTCTCCCTGTCGGTCGCGGGGTCGGCCACGGGCCAGGACGAGGCCGTCGACCAGTGGCGCGACCGGGAGTTCGGGCCCTCACCGGAGGCCCGCGCCGAACAGCGGGCCAGGAACGGCGGGGACAAGGGCTGATGGCGGACTTCGGGGGCTGGGTCGACGGCGGGAAGAACCTGCTGAACAAGGGCCTGGACAAGGTCGAGGAGGGTGTCGACGCCGGAAAGAAGGCGGTCGGCGGTGCCGTCGACAAGGGCGCGCACCTCGCGAGCGGTCTCCTGGACCGGGTCGGCGCCCATCAACTGGCCGACCAGGTCGACGACTTCGGCGATGGTGTCGCCGCGGCCCTTGGCGCGCATGTCGACGAGAAACAGCTCGGCCAGACCGAACTGTTCAACGACCTCGTCCATGGCAACCCCAAAACGATCCGGGCCAACGCCCAGCACCTCGCGGACTTCGCGGCGGCGTTCGCCAAGGTCGGCCAGGGCATGCGCCGGCTGGACTCCGGGAGCTGGAAGGGACAGGCCGCCGAGGCGTTCCGCGCCCAGTTCGCCCTGCACCCCGCCAAGTGGGACGAGGCGTCCTTCGCCTGCCACGACGCCTCCGGCGCCCTCGTCCACTACGCCGGGACCGTCGAGTGGGCGCAGAGCAAGGCACAGGAGGCCATCGCGCTGTACCGGCAGGGCGAGCAGGAGTCCCGCGAGGCGGTGGCGGCGTACAACCAGCGGGTCGACGCCTACAACGACAAGGTGCGCGCCCAACAGGAACCCGGGCCGCGGCCCGGCCCGTTCTCCGACCCGGGCCTGGCCACCCGGCAGCGCGCCCAGGAGGTGCTCGACGAGGCCCGCCGCCAGCGCGGCGGGGCCGCGGCCGCGGCCCGGGGGATGGTCGAGGCGGCCCTGGCCTCGGCCCCGGCCGCACCGCCGCCGCTGTCCCGGCTCGGCAGCGACTACACGGACTTCATGGCAGGCGGCGCGATCGAGCTCGACCACGCCGCCGTGGGCGTGGTCAAGGGCACCGCCGACATCCTGAACTTCGCCCGCTCCCTCAACCCCGAGGACCCCTACAACCTCCTGCACCCGGCCGAGTACGAGAAAAGCGTCGCCACCACCCTCGCCGGCCTCGTCTCGACGGCCGCCCACCCGGAGCGGGCGATCAAGGGCGCGGTGGACGACTTCAAGCGGGACCCGTTCGAGTTCGCCGGCCGGCTGCTGCCCAACGCGGTCCAGCCGGAGATGTTCGCCGGGGGAACGTTGCGGACCGGGGCCAGGTTCGGGCTGCGGGAGGGCGCCGACGCTGCGATCGAGGATGCTGCCCGCTCGACGGAGGCCAAGGGCGCCGGCATCGATTCGCAGGATGGAACCCGACGACCTCACGAACCGAGACATTCGGGGGATCCCGATCGGCTCGCGGCAGCGGCCGACCGTTCCGTGGACGTCTCGACCATTCCGGGAAATGCTGTTTGGCGAACGTCGGACGAACCTCTGTGGCGCTTTGACGCGCGATCCCCTGATGCCATCTTCGAAGAAGGTTTTCAGCCTTGGGAACCGTCCAATACCCACTTGCGTGATTATGTCGAGAAGAACACGCCCTCCGCCTATGTGGGGACGACCCGCAACCCTGATCTGGGCTGGGCGCCAAAATTCAGGTACGAGATCGATGCGCCTGGTGGCATTGACGTAAATGCTTCCATGCCGGACAACATCTTTGCCAGTGAGAGTGAGATCGCCTTTCCTGGGGGCGTCCGTGCGGAGAATATTAAAGGGGTATGGGAGCGGACCCCTGATGGGGGGTGGGGGAACTTCACTCCCAATCCCAACTATCGACCCCCTGCCGCCCCGCCTGAACCCCGGGTGCGACCAAGCGGCATGCTGCCGCCAGGATGGACCCTATGACCGAGACGATGATGGGCAGCCGGGGGGATGTCGTCGCTGCGCGCGGCGACGAGTTCGTGCGGTGCGACCTGGCCTGGGGGCTTGATGAGCGCAGCCGTACCCCGTATCGGGTACGCGCCGCGGGCCCGTGGGGAAACGTGTCGGGCGCGGCCGAGGACCTGTTCAGCGCGCTGCTGGATGTACGTCTCCAGCTCGAGGCGTCGGGCTGGCGGCTCCTGGTCAAGGGCGCCAGGCCCGACGTCTGGCAGAGCGGGATGCTCCGCTCCAGCGGCAGCACCAGGGCCTACCGGCTGCGCGCGGGAGTCGCCCCGACGCCCGAGGACACCGTCGACCTTTTCGAGGACGCCGCGGACAGGGATGTTGTTTCGGTGGCCGAGCACAAGGCCGCCTACGCGGAGTGGCTGGATTCATTCGAGGCTCGGCGGGAAGGTGCCCCGGAGCCGGTCATGACCCCTGAATTGCGGGCCCAGGCGAAAGGCGCTCCGAATAGCTGGCTCTATTCGATTGACGCTGCTTATGACCCGCGGGGATCGGTTCCCCCGTACGCCGTCATCGGTGCCTGGCCGGTCGATGGCAGAGGCGAGCCCGGGGATTTCAAGCGCAATCCCAACTATCGGCCGTCACCCGTGGCCATGGGACTCCCGGTTCCCACGGACGCGATCGAAGCGGCGATGCAACTGGCCGCGACGGGGCACGGCCCCGAAGCAGACGTGGTCCGGCGCCTGGTGGGTGCGACCGTGTTCCTGGTACCGACGGATGAGGCCGGGGTGGCCCTCTATGCCGACGCCGAGGGGCGATTCGTCCCTGTGCTGACCGACCCGAAGCACGCCCCGAGCGCAGCGCCCCAGTTGCAGGCGGTCTCGTGCGGGGAGCTCGTGGCGTCTCTGCCGGCCGATGTCGCCCTCAAGCTGAACCCCGGAAGCCGGATCTCCGTGCGCATCCCCTCGGCGGAGCTGCGCGCGGCCATGCTCTGAGAGCGGCTGCGAGCGGGCACGGCGCGGACGACGCCATGTGCGGGGCGGCCGGGCGGGCGATGTCGCGCGCCGAATGCGTGAGCGCATGTGACGTGGGGTACGCTTCCCCGCTGCGATTGGCCAGGCCGTGGCCCGGTGTGGCAGACTGTCGGGGTTGCTCGGTTGAGTGCCGATGCTGCGCGCCTCCCGCCGGGAGGACCGGAAGCGAGTCCCACAGTACTCGTCGCCCCATCTGTCGCCTCGCGGCAGCGCTGGAGCGGACGTACGGGAATCTTCCGGGAAGTGTCAGCGGGGCTCCGGCCAGGCGTCCGGTGGGTGTTCTGCCCCCGTCTGCGAGGTCTTGTGGCCCGCATCCCCTTGGTTGGGAAATCCCGTATGGGATTTCTGCGTAGAGGGAGTGCGACACGCCCGACCGCGTGGGTCGGAGACAGAGTCGTCAGAACCCCCGGGTACCAGAGCGTTACGAGACAAAGGACTACTAGGTAGCCATGGCGGGACAGAAGATCCGCATCCGGCTCAAGGCCTACGACCACGAGGTCATCGACTCCTCGGCGAAGAAGATCGTCGAGACGGTGACCCGCACTGGTGCGTCGGTCGCAGGCCCGGTGCCGCTGCCCACTGAGAAGAACGTGTACTGCGTCATCAAGTCGCCGCACAAGTACAAGGACTCTCGCGAGCACTTCGAGATGCGCACGCACAAGCGCCTCATCGACATTCTCGACCCCACGCCGAAGACGGTTGACTCGCTCATGCGCCTCGACCTTCCGGCCGGTGTCGACATCGAGATCAAGCTCTGAAGGGACGGGCCGAGATGAGCAAGAACATCAAGGGCGTCCTGGGCGAGAAGCTCGGCATGACCCAGGTCTGGGACGAGAACAACCGGGTTGTCCCGGTCACCGTCATCAAGGCCGGGCCGTGTGTCGTGACGCAGGTCCGCACGAACGACGTCGACGGTTACGAGTCGGTCCAGATCGCCTTCGGCGAGATTGACCCGCGCAAGGTGAACAAGCCCCTCAAGGGTCACTTCGCCAAGGCCGACGTGACCCCGCGCCGCCACCTGGTGGAGCTCCGCACCCCTGACGCCAGCGAGTACACGCTGGGCCAGGAGATCACTGCCGAGGTGTTCGAGTCCGGCGTCAAGGTCGACGTCACGGGCAAGAGCAAGGGCAAGGGCTTCGCCGGTGTCATGAAGCGTCACAACTTCAAGGGCCTCGGCGCCGGACACGGCGTCCAGCGCAAGCACCGCTCGCCCGGTTCCATCGGTGGCTGCGCCACCCCGGGCCGCGTGTTCAAGGGCGTCCGCATGGCGGGCCGCATGGGCAACGAGCGTGTCACCACCCAGAACCTGACCATCCACGCGGTTGACGCGGAGAAGGGTCTGCTGCTCATCAAGGGCGCGGTCCCCGGTCCGAACGGCGGCCTCGTCCTGGTCCGTACCGCGGCCAAGGGGGCTTGAGGTAATGAGCACCATTGACATCCTTTCGCCGGCAGGCGACAAGGCCGGTACCGTCGAGCTCCCCGCGGAGATCTTCGACGCGAAGACCAGCGTTCCGCTGATCCACCAGGTCGTTGTCGCGCAGCTGGCTGCTG
This sequence comes from Streptomyces sp. ASQP_92, assembly GCF_025399895.1. GTDB lineage: Bacteria > Actinomycetota > Actinomycetes > Streptomycetales > Streptomycetaceae > Streptomyces. The sequence goes on from NZ_JAODUA010000003.1 coordinate 194,570, forward strand.
CCCGTCAGGGCACGCACAAGACCAAGACCCGCGGCGAAGTCCGTGGTGGTGGCCGCAAGCCGTACCGCCAGAAGGGCACCGGCCGCGCGCGCCAGGGTTCGACCCGTGCGCCGCAGTTCGCCGGTGGTGGCGTCGTCCACGGCCCGCAGCCGCGTGACTACTCGCAGCGCACCCCGAAGAAGATGAAGGTCGCCGCCCTGCGCGGTGCCCTCTCCGACCGGGCACGCCACTCCCGCATCCACGTCGTCACCGGCGTGGTCGACGGAACGGCTTCCACCAAGGCCGCCAAGACGCTGTTCGGCAAGATCTCGGAGCGCAACAACCTGCTCCTGGTCGTCGAGCGCGCCGACGAGGCCGCGTGGCTGTCCGCCCGCAACCTGCCCCAGGTCCACATCCTGGAGCCGGGCCAGCTGAACACGTACGACGTGATCGTCTCCGACGACGTGGTCTTCACCCAGGCCGCTTTCGAGTCCTTCGTGTCTGGCCCCAAGGCCGATGACAACGAGGGGAGCGAGGCCTGATGGCCGAGATCACCAGCAAGACCTTCACGGACCCGCGCGACATTCTTGTCAAGCCGGTTGTGTCCGAGAAGAGCTACGCGCTGCTCGACGAGAACAAGTACACGTTCATCGTGAAGCCGGGCTCCAACAAGACCCAGATCAAGCAGGCCGTGGAAGCGGTCTTCTCGGTCAAGGTCACCGGGGTCAACACGATCAACCGCCAGGGCAAGCGCAAGCGCACGAAGACCGGTTTCGGCAAGCGTGCCGACACCAAGCGCGCCATCGTGACCCTTGCTGAGGGCGACCGTATCGACATCTTCGGCCAGGCCTCCTAACGGAGCGCCCTGGTCCGAATATCGGACGAGGACTGAGAAATGGGTATCCGCAAGTACAAGCCGACGACTCCGGGCCGTCGTGGCTCCAGCGTCGCCGACTTCGTCGAGATCACGCGGTCCACGCCGGAGAAGTCGCTGGTCCGCCCCCTGCACAGCAAGGGCGGCCGTAACAACACCGGTCGTGTGACCGTCCGTCACCAGGGCGGTGGCCACAAGCGTGCCTACCGCGTGATCGACTTCCGTCGTCACGACAAGGACGGCGTGCCGGCCAAGGTCGCTCACATCGAGTACGACCCGAACCGCACCGCGCGCATCGCGCTCCTGCACTACGCAGACGGCGAGAAGCGCTACATCATCGCGCCCCGTGGCCTGAGCCAGGGTGACCGCGTTGAGAACGGCCCCGGGGCCGACATCAAGCCGGGCAACAACCTGGCGCTGCGCAACATCCCGGTCGGTACGACCATCCACGCCATCGAGCTGCGTCCCGGTGGCGGTGCGAAGTTCGCCCGTTCCGCGGGTGCTTCGGTGCAGCTGCTGGCGAAGGAGGGCACGATGGCCCACCTTCGTATGCCGTCCGGCGAAATTCGCCTGGTCGACGCCCGCTGCCGCGCCACGATCGGCGAGGTCGGCAACGCCGAGCAGTCGAACATCAACTGGGGCAAGGCCGGCCGCATGCGCTGGAAGGGCGTCCGCCCCTCCGTCCGCGGTGTTGCCATGAACCCGGTCGACCACCCGCACGGTGGTGGTGAGGGCAAGACCTCCGGTGGTCGCCACCCGGTCAGCCCGTGGGGTCAGAAGGAGGGTCGTACTCGCTCGCCGAAGAAGGCATCGAGCAAGTACATCGTCCGCCGCCGCAAGACGAACAAGAAGCGCTAGGAGCGGGTTTAGATGCCGCGCAGTCTCAAGAAGGGACCCTTCGTCGACGGACACCTCGTAAAGAAGGTGGACGCTCAGAACGAAGCTGGTACCAAGAACGTCATCAAGACCTGGTCCCGTCGCTCGATGATCATCCCGGCCATGCTCGGCCACACGATCGCGGTGCACAACGGCAAGACCCACGTCCCGGTGTTTGTCTCCGAGTCGATGGTCGGCCACAAGCTCGGCGAGTTCTCGCCGACTCGCACCTTCCGCGGCCACGTCAAGGACGACCGGAAGTCGAAGCGCCGCTAACGCGGGGTGGGTAACGACTATGACTTACACCGAAGGGACAACCATGGAAGCCAGGGCCCAGGCGCGGTACATCCGCGTCACGCCCATGAAGGCCCGCCGCGTGGTGGACCTTATCCGTGGCATGGATGCCACGGAGGCTCAGGCGGTCCTGCGCTTCGCCCCGCAGGCCGCGAGCGTGCCGGTCGGCAAGGTGCTGGACAGCGCCATTGCCAACGCCGCGCACAACTACGACCACACCGACGCCTCTTCGCTGGTCATCAGCGAGGCGTACGTGGACGAGGGCCCGACCCTGAAGCGGTTCCGTCCGCGTGCTCAGGGCCGTGCCTACCGGATCCGTAAGCGGACCAGCCACATCACCGTGGTCGTCAGCAGCAAGGAAGGAACCCGGTAATGGGCCAGAAGGTAAACCCGCACGGGTTCCGACTCGGCATTACCACGGACTTCAAGTCCCGTTGGTACGCCGACAAGCTGTACAAGGACTACGTCAAGGAAGACGTCGCCATCCGTCGGATGATGACGTCCGGCATGGAGCGCGCCGGCATCTCGAAGGTTGAGATCGAGCGCACCCGTGACCGCGTGCGGGTGGACATCCACACCGCGCGTCCCGGCATCGTCATCGGCCGCCGTGGCGCCGAGGCCGACCGCATCCGCGGCGACCTCGAGAAGCTCACGGGCAAGCAGGTCCAGCTGAACATCCTCGAGGTCAAGAACCCCGAGATGGACGCTCAGCTGGTTGCTCAGGCCGTTGCCGAGCAGCTCTCCTCCCGCGTCTCCTTCCGTCGTGCCATGCGCAAGAGCATGCAGGGCACGATGAAGGCCGGCGCCAAGGGCATCAAGATCCAGTGCGGTGGCCGCCTCGGCGGCGCCGAGATGTCCCGCTCGGAGTTCTACCGCGAAGGCCGTGTGCCGCTGCACACCCTGCGCGCGAACATCGACTACGGCTTCTTCGAGGCCAAGACGACCTTCGGCCGCATCGGCGTGAAGGTCTGGATCTACAAGGGCGACGTCAAGAACATCGCCGAGGTTCGCGCCGAGAACGCAGCGGCCCGTGCGGGTAACCGCCCGGCCCGTGGTGGCGCCAACGACCGTCCGGCCGGTGGCCGCGGTGGTCGTGGCGGCGAGCGTGGCGGTCGCGGCCGCAAGCCGCAGCAGGCTGCGCCGGCTGCCGAGGCCCCCAAGGCCGAGGCTCCCGCCGCCGCCGCTCCGGCTGAGAGCACCGGAACGGAGGCCTGACCGAAATGCTGATCCCCCGTAGGGTCAAGCACCGCAAGCAGCACCACCCCAAGCGCCGCGGTATGGCCAAGGGTGGTACGACGGTTGCGTTCGGCGAGTACGGCATTCAGGCCCTCACGCCGGCGTACGTGACCAACCGCCAGATCGAGGCGGCTCGTATCGCGATGACCCGCCACATCAAGCGTGGCGGCAAGGTCTGGATCAACATCTACCCGGACCGCCCGCTCACGAAGAAGCCTGCCGAGACCCGCATGGGTTCCGGTAAGGGTTCTCCGGAGTGGTGGGTCGCGAACGTTCACCCGGGTCGGGTGATGTTCGAGCTGTCCTACCCGAACGAGAAGATTGCTCGTGAGGCGCTCACCCGAGCCGCTCACAAGCTCCCGATGAAGTGCCGCATCGTCCGGCGCGAGGCAGGTGAGGCGTGATGTCGGCCGGAACCAAGGCGTCCGAACTGCGCGAGCTGGGTGACGAGGAGCTTCTCAACAAGCTCCGCGAAGCCAAGGAAGAGCTGTTCAACCTCCGCTTCCAGGCGGCGACGGGCCAGCTCGAGAACCACGGGCGGCTCAAGTCCGTCCGTAAGGACATCGCCCGGATCTACACCCTGATGCGCGAGCGCGAGCTGGGCATCGAGACGGTGGAGAGCGCCTGATGAGCGAGAAGAATGTGACTGAGACGACTGAAGCGCGCGGTTTCCGCAAGACCCGTGAGGGTCTGGTCGTCAGCGACAAGATGGACAAGACCGTCGTCGTCGCTGTCGAGGACCGTGTGAAGCACGCGCTGTACGGCAAGGTCATCCGCCGTACGAACAAGCTCAAGGCGCACGACGAGCAGAACGCTGCCGGTGTCGGTGACCGCGTCCTCATCATGGAGACGCGTCCGCTGTCGGCGAGCAAGCGCTGGCGCATCGTCGAGATCCTCGAGAAGGCCAAGTAAGGAAATTCTCTGAGGGGTTTCCCTCAGAGTGGTTCCGCCAGGCTCGGTGGGGGCCGCACCTCGTAAGAGGCCCGTGGCCCCCGCCGGGAACCGGCAGACGATCAGGAGATAGACGTGATCCAGCAGGAGTCGCGACTGCGCGTCGCCGACAACACTGGTGCGAAGGAAATCCTTTGCATCCGTGTGCTCGGTGGCTCCGGTCGCCGCTACGCGGGTATCGGTGACGTCATCGTCGCCACCGTCAAGGACGCGATCCCCGGTGGCAACGTGAAGAAGGGCGACGTCGTCAAGGCTGTCGTCGTGCGCACCGTCAAGGAGCGTCGTCGTCAGGACGGCTCGTACATCCGCTTCGACGAGAACGCGGCCGTCATCCTCAAGAACGATGGCGACCCCCGCGGCACCCGCATCTTCGGCCCGGTGGGCCGGGAGCTGCGCGAGAAGAAGTTCATGAAGATCATCTCGCTCGCGCCGGAGGTGCTGTAAGCATGAAGATCAAGAAGGGCGACCTGGTTCAGGTCATCACCGGTAAGGACAAGGGCAAGCAGGGCAAGGTCATCGCGGCCTTCCCCCGCGAGGACCGCGTCCTGGTCGAGGGTGTCAACCGGGTCAAGAAGCACACCAAGGCCGGCCAGACCGCTCGCGGTTCGCAGACCGGTGGCATTGTGACGACCGAGGCCCCGATCCACGTGAGCAACGTTCAGCTCGTCGTGGAGAAGGACGGCAACAAGGTCGTTACCCGCGTCGGTTTCCGCTTCGACGACGAGGGCAACAAGATCCGCGTTGCCAAGCGGACGGGTGAGGACATCTGATGGCTACCACCACCACTCCGCGTCTCAAGACGAAGTACCGCGAGGAAATCGCGGGCAAGCTGCGTGAGGAGTTCTCGTACGAGAACGTCATGCAGATCCCCGGCCTCGTCAAGATCGTGGTCAACATGGGTGTGGGCGACGCCGCCCGCGACTCCAAGCTGATGGACGGCGCGGTTCGCGACCTCACCACGATCACGGGCCAGAAGCCGGCCGTCACCAAGGCCCGCAAGTCCATCGCGCAGTTCAAGCTGCGCGAGGGTCAGCCGATCGGCTGCCACGTCACCCTCCGTGGTGACCGCATGTGGGAGTTCCTGGACCGTACGCTGTCGCTCGCGCTGCCGCGTATCCGTGACTTCCGTGGTCTGTCGCCGAAGCAGTTCGACGGCCGTGGCAACTACACCTTCGGTCTCACGGAGCAGGTCATGTTCCACGAGATCGACCAGGACAAGATCGACCGTACCCGGGGTATGGACATCACCGTGGTCACCACGGCGACCAACGACGACGAGGGCCGTGCCCTCCTTCGTCACCTCGGCTTCCCCTTCAAGGAGGCGTAAGCGAGATGGCGAAGAAGGCTCTCATCGCGAAGGCTGCCCGCAAGCCCAAGTTCGGTGTGCGCGGTTACACGCGCTGCCAGCGTTGCGGTCGTCCCCACTCCGTGTACCGCAAGTTCGGCCTGTGCCGCGTGTGCCTTCGTGAGATGGCTCACCGTGGCGAGCTGCCGGGCGTGACCAAGAGCTCCTGGTAATTCCCCTCTGTCCTCAGGGACTTGGGAATTTCCGGACGCTCTCGGTAAGTATCTGGTCGGCGGAGGCCCGACTCCCCATGCCGTAGGCTTGTGGGGTTGGGCGTCCGCCGCCCATAACGACTTACTACGCCGTAGGTCCCCGCACCGCACCCGTCCCGCCACTGAGTGGGGAGAGGGATGGCGCATACAGGAAACCGCGGCGAGAGAGGCCGAAGGCCGATTCATGACCATGACTGACCCGATCGCAGACATGCTCACTCGTCTGCGCAACGCTAACTCGGCGTACCACGACTCCGTCGTGATGCCGCACAGCAAGATCAAGTCGCACATCGCGGAGATCCTCCAGCAGGAGGGCTTCATCACTGGCTGGAAGGTCGAGGACGCCGAAGTCGGCAAGAACCTCGTCCTCGAGCTGAAGTTCGGGCCGAACCGTGAGCGCTCCATCGCGGGCATCAAGCGGATCTCGAAGCCCGGTCTGCGTGTGTACGCGAAGTCCACCAACCTGCCGAAGGTGCTCGGCGGCCTGGGCGTGGCGATCATCTCCACGTCGCACGGTCTGCTCACCGGTCAGCAGGCAGGCAAGAAGGGCGTAGGTGGGGAAGTCCTCGCCTACGTCTGGTAGTCGGGAACGGAGGAAAAGCTAATGTCGCGAATCGGCAAGCTCCCCATCCAGGTTCCCGCCGGTGTGGACGTCACCATCGATGGCCGTACGGTGCACGTGAAGGGCCCCAAGGGTTCCCTCTCGCACGCTGTTGCGGCTCCCATCGAGATCGTGAAGGGTGAGGACGGCGTTCTGAACGTCACCCGCCCCAACGACGAGCGTCAGAACAAGGCCCTGCACGGCCTGTCCCGCACGCTGGTGGCCAACATGATCACCGGTGTGACCCAGGGATACATCAAGGCGCTCGAGATCAGCGGTGTCGGTTACCGCGTCCAGGCGAAGGGCTCCAACCTGGAGTTCGCGCTCGGATACAGCCACTCGATCACCGTCGAGGCCCCCGAAGGCATCACCTTCAAGGTCGAGTCGCCCACGAAGTTCTCGGTCGAGGGCATCGACAAGCAGAAGGTCGGCGAGGTCGCCGCGAACATCCGCAAGCTGCGGAAGCCCGACCCGTACAAGGCCAAGGGTGTCAAGTACGCCGGCGAAGTCATCCGCCGCAAGGTCGGAAAGGCTGGTAAGTAAGCCATGGCATACGGTGTGAAGATCGCCAAGGGCGACGCTTACAAGCGTGCCGCCAAGGCACGTCGCCACGTCCGCATCCGCAAGCACGTGTCGGGTACGGCGGAGCGTCCGCGCCTCGTCGTGACGCGTTCCAACCGCGGTATCACCGCTCAGGTCATCGACGACCTCAAGGGTCACACCCTGGCGTCGGCGTCGACTCTGGACGCGTCGATCCGTGGTGGCGAGGGCGACAAGTCCGCGCAGGCCAAGTCGGTCGGGGCCCTGGTCGCCGAGCGCGCCAAGGCCGCGGGCGTCGAGACCGTCGTGTTCGACCGTGGTGGCAACAGGTACGCCGGGCGCATTGCCGCTCTGGCTGACGCCGCCCGCGAAGCCGGGCTGAAGTTCTAAGCCCCGGTTCCGGGACTAACGGACGTAACAGAGAGAGGTAAATCCAATGGCTGGACCCCAGCGCCGCGGAAGCGGTGCCGGTGGCGGCGAGCGGCGGGACCGGAAGGGTCGCGACGGTGGCGCTGCCGCCGAGAAGACCGCTTACGTTGAGCGCGTTGTCGCGATCAACCGCGTTGCCAAGGTTGTCAAGGGTGGTCGCCGCTTCAGCTTCACCGCGCTGGTCGTGGTGGGCGACGGTGACGGCACCGTAGGTGTCGGTTACGGCAAGGCCAAGGAAGTTCCCGCGGCCATCGCCAAGGGTGTCGAGGAAGCCAAGAAGAACTTCTTCAAGGTTCCGCGCATCCAGGGCACCATCCCTCACCCGATCACGGGCGAGCGTGCGGCGGGCGTCGTGCTCCTGAAGCCGGCTTCCCCCGGTACCGGTGTTATCGCCGGTGGTCCGGTGCGCGCCGTTCTGGAGTGCGCCGGCGTTCACGACATCCTGTCGAAGTCGCTCGGCTCCTCGAACGCGATCAACATCGTGCACGCGACCGTGGCGGCCCTCAAGGGCCTGCAGCGTCCCGAGGAGATCGCGGCTCGCCGTGGTCTGCCCCTCGAGGCCGTCGCCCCCGCGGCTCTGCTGCGTGCACGTGCGGGAGCGGGTGTCTAATGGCCCGCCTCAAGATCACGCAGACGAAGTCGTACATCGGCAGCAAGCAGAACCACCGCGACACCCTGCGTTCGCTCGGGCTCAAGCGCCTGAACGACGTGGTTGTCAAGGAGGACCGCCCCGAGTTCCGCGGCATGGTGCAGACCGTCCGCCACCTCGTGACGGTTGAGGAGGTTGACTGACATGGGTGAGAACAGCCCGCTGAAGGCCCATAACCTCCGTCCTGCCCCGGGCGCCAAGACCGCCAAGACCCGTGTGGGTCGTGGTGAGGCGTCCAAGGGTAAGACCGCAGGTCGTGGTACCAAGGGTACGAAGGCCCGCTACCAGGTTCCGCAGCGCTTCGAGGGTGGCCAGATGCCCCTCCACATGCGCCTGCCGAAGCTCAAGGGTTTCCGTAACCCCTTCCGCACCGAGTTCCAGGTCGTGAACCTGGACAAGCTCGGCGCTCTCTACCCCGAGGGTGGAGAGGTCACGGTGGCCGACCTGGTCGCCAAGGGCGCGGTTCGCAAGAACAGCCTCGTCAAGGTCCTGGGCCAGGGCGAGATCTCCGTGGCGCTGCAGGTTTCGGTTGACGCCGTTTCCGGCTCCGCCAAGGAGAAGATTGCCGCCGCCGGCGGCACCGTCACCGAGCTTGTCTGAGACAGCTTGATGGCTTGAACATCCAACCGGGGATGCCTCTCAAATGGGGCATCCCCGGTTGGTCGTTCCTAGGGGGGCACGGTCGCCGGTAAGGTGGCGTGCACTGTCTAAGTTCCGTGCTGTGTGCCTGGACGGCTCCGGCACGGTTTTTTGGCAGATCAAGACTTCAATCCTTATTCGTCGATCCTCAAGACCGTCACCCTGACGCACTTGCGCGGGGGTCGCAGGAGGCACCGTGCTCACCGCGTTCGCCCAGGCGTTCAAGACGCCTGACCTGCGCAAGAAGCTGCTCTTCACACTCGGCATCATCGTGGTCTACCGGCTCGGTACGCACGTTCCGATGCCCGGGGTGAGCTACAAGAACGTACAGACCTGTGTCGACCAGGCCCAGCAGAACAGTGGCCTGTTCAGTCTGGTGAACATGTTCAGCGGCGGTGCGCTGCTGCAGATCACGATCTTCGCGCTCGGCATCATGCCGTACATCACGGCGAGCATCATCCTGCAGCTGCTGACCGTGGTGATCCCGCGTCTGGAAGCCCTCAAGAAGGAGGGCCAGGCGGGTACGGCGAAGATCACGCAGTACACGCGTTATCTGACCGTCGCGCTGGCGATCCTCCAGGGCACCGGCCTCGTGGCCACCGCCCGCAACGGCGCCCTCTTCAACGGGTGCCAGGTCGCCACCGAGATCATCCCGAACCGGTCGATCTTCACGACCATCACGATGGTCATCACGATGACCGCCGGTACGGCCTGCGTCATGTGGCTCGGTGAGGTCATCACCGACCGCGGCATCGGCAACGGCATGTCCATCCTGATGTTCATCTCGATCGCCGCCAGCTTCCCGAGCTCCCTGTGGGCCATCAAGAAGCAGGGTCACCTGGCCGGTGGCTGGATCGAGTTCGGCACCGTGGTGCTCGTCGGCCTGGTGATGGTCGGGCTCGTGGTCTTCGTCGAGCAGGCCCAGCGGCGCGTTCCGGTCCAGTACGCGAAGCGCATGATCGGCCGGCGGTCGTACGGCGGGACCTCGACCTACATTCCGCTGAAGGTCAATCAGGCCGGTGTGATCCCGGTCATCTTCGCTTCGTCGCTGCTCTACATCCCGGCGCTCGTCGTACAGTTCTCCAACTCGACGGCCGGCTGGGCGACCTGGATCAAGGACAACTTGACCAAGGGCGACCATCCTTACTACATCGTCAGCTACTTCCTGTTGATCGTGTTCTTCGCCTTCTTCTATGTGGCGATCTCGTTCAACCCCGAGGAAGTCGCCGACAACATGAAGAAGTATGGTGGCTTCATCCCGGGCATCCGGGCTGGCCGACCGACCGCTGAGTACCTGAGCTACGTACTCAACCGGATCACCTGGCCGGGGTCGCTGTATCTGGGGCTGATCGCGCTCGTACCGACAATGGCGTTGATCATCTTCGGCGGTGTCCAGAGCTTCCCGCTCGGCGGGACGAGCATCCTCATCATCGTGGGTGTGGGTCTGGAGACCGTTAAGCAGATCGAGAGCCAGCTTCAGCAGCGCAATTACGAAGGGTTCCTCCGCTGATGCGAATCGTCCTCGTCGGACCGCCCGGTGCAGGCAAGGGAACGCAGGCCGCGTTCCTTGCCCAGAACCTGGCGATCCCGCACATCTCCACGGGCGACCTCTTCCGTGCCAACATCAGCCAGGGCACGGAGCTCGGCAAGCAGGCCAAGGCGTACATGGACGCCGGCAACCTGGTACCGGACGAGGTCACCATCGGGATGGCCAAGGACCGCATGGAAGCGCCGGACGCCGAGAACGGCTTCCTGCTCGACGGCTTCCCGCGCAACGTGGTCCAGGCCGAGGCGCTCGACGAGGTGCTGAAGGCGGACGGCGTGAAGCTGGACGCGGTGCTCGACCTCGAGGTCTCCGAGGACGAGGTCGTCAAGCGGATCGCCGGTCGGCGCATCTGCCGCAACGACAGCGCGCACGTCTTCCACGTGGCGTACAACGCCCCCAAGCAGGACGGCGTCTGCGACAAGTGCGGCGGGGAGCTGTACCAGCGGGGCGACGACACCGAGGACACGGTGCGCAAGCGGCTCGAGGTCTACCACAGCGAGACCGAGCCGATCATCGACTACTACCGGGCGCAGGGGCTGGTCATCACGATCGCCGCGCTGGGCAAGGTCGACGAGGTCACCAAGAAGGCGATGGACGCGTTGCGCCGCGAAGCGGCGTAGCCCTCGTATCCAGTGCTGCTTGCGGCCGCGGTGCCCCCTGGCGGGGGTGCCGCGGCCGTTCTGCGTGCGGCGCCTCTCGCTCTTCCCGGGGCTCCGCCCCAGACCCCGTTCGCGCCTTGAGGGCGCTCGTCCTCAAACGCCGGACGGGCTGAGGTGCCCCGTGCTGGTCGGCACCGAGTAGTTAGGGGCGCGGGGAACTGCGCGGGGAGCGATCACGGTCCGCAGCCGGAGTTCGAGGTCCCTGGGGCTCCGCCCCAGACCCCGTTCGCGCCTTGAGGGCGCTCGTCCTCAAACGCCGGACGGGCTGAGGTGCCCGGTGCTGGCCGGCACCGAGTAGTTAGGGGCGCGGGGAACTGCGGGACCGGTCGCGCACGGGTCGCACCTGGCGGCCGAGGCCCCCGGGGCTTGGCCGGGAAGCCTTATCGTGGGGGGTGAACCGTACCTGTCCAGAAAGGCGTGAGCCGCACATGGTGGAGATCAAGACCCCCGAGCAGATCGCGAAGATGCGCGAGGCGGGGCTGGTCGTCGCCGCGATCCACGCCGCCACCCGCGAGGCAGCGGTGCCGGGGTCCACGACGAAGGACCTCGACGAGGTGGCCCGCAAGGTCATCGCCGATCACGGGGCGAAGTCCAACTTCCTGGGGTACGGCGGCTTCCCCGCCACGATCTGCACTTCGGTCAACGAGGTCGTCGTGCACGGCATCCCGGACGACAAGACCGTCCTGAAGGACGGCGACATCATCTCCATCGACGCCGGCGCGATCATCGACGGCTGGCACGGCGACGCCGCGTACACCGCCTTCGTCGGCAGCGGTCACGCCCCCGAGCTGGTCGAGCTCTCCCGGGTGACCGAGGAGTCGATGTGGGCCGGCATCGCCGCGGTGAAGAAGGGCAACAAGCTCATCGACGTCTCGCGCGCGATCGAGTCGTACATCCGCCGCCAGCCCCGCCCGTCGACCGGTAAGTACGGGATCGTCGAGGACTACGGGGGCCACGGCATCGGGTCCGAGATGCACATGGACCCGCACCTCCTGAACTACGTCGACAAGCGCCGGATGCTCGGCCGCCACAACCCGAAGCTCGTCCCGGGCTTCTGCCTGGCGATCGAGCCCATGGTCTCCCTGGGCACGCCCCGCACGGAGGTCCTGGAGGACGACTGGACGGTCATCACGACGGACGGTTCCTGGTCCTCGCACTGGGAGCACTCGGTGGCCCTGACGGAGAACGGCCCGCTGGTCCTGACGATGCCGGACTGCGGGAAGGCCAAGCTGGCGGAGTACGGGGTCACGACGGCCCCGGACCCGCTGGGCTGAGGGCCGGGTGGCCGGGAAACAAGCCGGCCGACCCGCTGGCTCAGACACGTACCTCAGGCCGCTTAAGGATCTACGATGGCGGGCAAACTCCCCGGATTCGTCTTTTCGAGTGGCCTGTCGTAGACTGATGCGTCGGCTCTCGTGTACCCGTGTGTCCACACACGGCTGCGGGAGTCGATCAAGGTAGCCGATTCGAAAGGCGAAGCGTGGCCAAGAAGCAAGGTGCCATCGAAATCGAGGGCACCGTGATCGAGTCCCTCCCGAACGCCATGTTCAAGGTGGAACTCCAGAACGGTCACAAGGTCCTCGCGCACATCAGCGGCAAGATGCGGATGCACTACATCCGCATCCTCCCGGATGACCGGGTCGTGGTGGAGCTCTCTCCGTACGACCTGACGCGTGGCCGGATCGTCTACCGGTACAAGTAGATCTTGCCCGCGCCGTCTGTTCCAGGCGGCGGTGGCACTGACCCGGAGAACCTGACATCCCATGAAGGTCAAGCCGAGCGTCAAGAAGATCTGCGACAAGTGCAAGGTGATCCGCCGTCACGGCCGGGTCATGGTCATCTGCGACAACCTGCGCCACAAGCAGCGCCAGGGCTGACGCACGCCGACCGACCTGCACTCCGCAGTTCTTCGAGCGACGCGAGCAAAACGTACATACGCAGCGCCCACCTGGCCGGTTTCCCCGGCTGGTGACACCTCCGGCGGGGGCCGGGGACCCGAAACGTACCTAGTACGGCGGTCGGGAACGGTGCTGTGGAAGACCCCCGAAAACAACTGGAGCCAGTAAATGGCACGCGTTTCAGGTGTTGACATCCCGCGCGAAAAGCGCGTGGAGATCGCACTCACCTACGTCTTCGGTATCGGGCGCACCCGGTCCAAGGAGATCCTCGCCTCGACCGGCGTGAACCCGAACACCCGCGTTCGCGACCTGGCCGAAGAGGACCTGGTCAAGATCCGCGAGTACGTGGACGCCAACCTGCGTACCGAGGGTGACCTTCGCCGTGAGGTTGCCGCCGACATCCGCCGCAAGGTCGAGATCGGCTGCTACCAGGGTCTGCGCCACCGTCGTGGTCTGCCGGTCCACGGTCAGCGCACCAGCACGAACGCTCGTACCCGCAAGGGCCCGCGTCGCGCCATCGCCGGTAAGAAGAAGCCGGGCAAGAAGTAGTCCACAGCGGACGCTTTTCAGCGGTCTTCGCTGTAGGACCGATCACCTCCCCTCTCCAGCTGGAGTAAGACATGCCCCCCAAGGGTCGTCAGGGCGCTGCCAAGAAGGTGCGCCGCAAGGAAAAGAAGAACGTCGCTCACGGCCACGCGCACATCAAGAGCACGTTCAACAACACCATCGTCTCGATCACGGACCCCTCGGGCAACGTGATCTCCTGGGCGTCCGCCGGCCACGTCGGCTTCAAGGGCTCCCGCAAGTCGACTCCGTTCGCCGCGCAGATGGCCGCCGAGTCGGCCGCCCGCCGCGCGCAGGAGCACGGCATGCGCAAGGTCGACGTCTTCGTCAAGGGTCCGGGCTCCGGCCGTGAGACCGCGATCCGCTCCCTCCAGGCCACTGGCCTCGAGGTCGGCTCGATCCAGGACGTCACCCCCACGCCGCACAACGGCTGCCGTCCCCCCAAGCGCCGCCGCGTCTGACGCACGTCGCTTGACCTGAGGTTCTGGGCGGTACGGCTCTTTCGGGCTGTGCCGCCCGTACCCTTGCAGTACGCAGTACCCCGCAGTACCCAGCAGGGCATCAAATAGTGGGTGCCCATGACTGAAGGATCTCCCCATGCTTATCGCTCAGCGCCCCTCGCTGACCGAAGAGGTCGTTGACGAGTACCGCTCGCGGTTCGTCATCGAGCCCCTGGAGCCCGGCTTCGGCTACACGCTCGGCAACTCCCTGCGTCGTACGCTCCTCTCCTCGATCCCCGGCGCCGCTGTCACCAGCATCCGGATCGACGGTGTCCTGCACGAGTTCACCACCGTGCCGGGCGTCAAGGAAGACGTCACCGACCTCATCCTCAACATCAAGCAGCTGGTCGTCTCCTCGGAGCACGACGAGCCGGTCGTGATGTACCTGCGCAAGCAGGGTCCCGGCCTGGTCACCGCTGCTGACATCGCCCCGCCGGCCGGTGTCGAGGTGCACAACCCCGACCTGGTGCTCGCCACGCTCAACGGCAAGGGCAAGCTGGAGATGGAGCTGACCGTCGAGCGCGGTCGCGGCTACGTCTCCGCCGTGCAGAACAAGCAGCTGGGCCAGGAGATCGGCCGTATCCCGGTCGACTCCATCTACTCCCCGGTGCTCAAGGTCACGTACAAGGTCGAGGCGACCCGTGTCGAGCAGCGCACCGACTTCGACAAGCTGATCGTCGACGTCGAGACCAAGCAGGCCATGCGTCCCCGTGACGCCATGGCGTCGGCCGGTAAGACCCTGGTCGAGCTGTTCGGTCTGGCGCGCGAGCTCAACATCGACGCCGAGGGCATCGACATGGGCCCGTCCCCGACGGACGCCGCTCTCGCCGCCGATCTCGCCCTGCCGATCGAGGAGCTCGAGCTCACCGTTCGGTCGTACAACTGCCTCAAGCGTGAGGGCATCCACTCCGTGGGTGAGCTCGTGGCGCGCTCCGAGGCGGACCTGCTCGACATCCGCAACTTCGGTGCGAAGTCGATCGACGAGGTCAAGGCGAAGCTGGCCGGTATGGGCCTCGCGCTGAAGGACTCGCCTCCCGGCTTCGACCCGACCGCCGCGGCTGACGCCTTCGGCGCCGATGACGACGCGGATGCCGGGTTCGTGGAGACCGAGCAGTACTAAGAGCTCGGGCCGTCCGGTCCGTTCTTGGGTGCGGGTGCTCTGTGCTTGATCGCGCAGTTCCCCGCGCCCCTTCCGGAAGCGCCCCTTCGGGGCTGCTTCCGGATCTCCGACAGGCAGCCGCCTGCTCGGACACTGACATCGGTACCTCATACGGCCGGTGCAGATCACTAGGAGAATCACCATGCCGCGTCCCGCAAAGGGTGCCCGTCTGGGTGGCAGCGCCGCGCACGAGCGTCTGCTCCTCGCCAACCTGGCGAAGTCGCTCTTCGAGCACGGCCGCATCACGACGACCGAGGCCAAGGCCCGCCGCCTGCGTCCGGTCGCCGAGCGCCTGATCACCAAGGCGAAGAAGGGCGACATCCACAACCGTCGCCTGGTGCTGCAGACGATCACCGACAAGGGCATCGTCCACACCCTCTTCACCGAGATCGCGCCGCGCTACGAGGAGCGTCCGGGTGGCTACACCCGTATCACCAAGATCGGCAACCGCCGTGGTGACAACGCTCCGATGGCCGTGATCGAGCTGGTCGAGGGCGAGATCGCCAAGAAGGCGACCGTCGCCGAGGCCGAGGCCGCCACCGTGCGCGCCGTCAAGGAGTCCGACGCCAAGGCCGCTGACGCCGAGAACGTCGAGGACGCCAAGCCGGCCGACGAGGCGAAGGACGCGTAAGCGTTCTGAAGGCTGGTGAACGGGCCCGTTCCCTTCGGGGGGCGGGCCCGTTCTGCTGCGGGGATGCTTTGAGAGGATCTGTTACGTGAGTGATGAGGTGGAGCCCGGCCTCGTCCGGGTGCGGCTTGACCTGTCCTATGACGGCAAGGACTTCTCCGGCTGGGCCCGGCAGCCGCTGGGGCGCAGGACCGTGCAGGGCGAGATCGAGGACGCGCTGCGCACG
The DNA here is from genome assembly GCF_025399895.1 of Streptomyces sp. ASQP_92. Taxonomy (GTDB): domain Bacteria; phylum Actinomycetota; class Actinomycetes; order Streptomycetales; family Streptomycetaceae; genus Streptomyces. Next base: position 210,375 of record NZ_JAODUA010000003.1, read on the forward strand.
GTGACGCGCTCGGCGGAGACGTACGACCTGACCGTCGCCGGACGTACGGACGCCGGGGTGCACGCGCGTGGCCAGGTCGCCCATGTCGACCTGCCCGAAGAGGTGTGGGCCGAGCACCGCGAGAAGCTGCTGCGGCGCCTCGCCGGGCGGCTGCCGCACGATGTGCGGATCTGGCGGGTCGCCGAGGCCCCGAGCGGATTCAACGCCCGGTTCTCGGCCATCTGGCGCCGGTACGCGTACCGGGTGACCGACAACGTGGGCGGGGTGGACCCGCTGCTGCGCGGTCATGTCCTGTGGCACGACTGGGAGTTGGACGTCGACGCCATGAACGCGGCGTCCGCCGCGCTGCTCGGCGAGCACGACTTCGCGGCGTACTGCAAGAAGCGCGAGGGCGCCACCACCATCCGCACCCTCCAGGAGCTGTCCTGGGCGCGCGGCGACGACGGGATCATCACCGCGACCGTGCGCGCGGACGCCTTCTGCCACAACATGGTGCGCTCACTGGTGGGCGCGCTGCTGTACGTCGGTGACGGGCACCGGGGTGTGGAGTGGCCCGGCACGGTCCTCGCGGCGGCGGTGCGCGACTCCTCCGTGCATGTGGTCAAGCCGCACGGGCTGACCCTGGAGGAAGTCGGTTACCCCGCCGACGAGTTGCTTGCCGCGCGCAGCAAGGAAGCGCGCAACCTGCGTACCCTGCCCGGGAGTTCAGGCGGCGGGGCGGGCGGCTGCTGCTGAGGCCTGGTTGCGGCCGCGGGCCACGATCTGGTCGAAGGTGAACTTCGCGAGGTCGTTGCCCGCGGCGAAGACGGCCGTGTCGCCCTGCGTCACGTTCTTGCCGTCGGTGAAGCCGCTGATCGTGAAGTAGGCATAGCGGCCATAGGAGTTGGTCGTGTTGCGGCAGACCGACCCGCCGCGGCAGAAGGTGTTCACTCCGGAGCCGGAGAGCGAGGCTATGCCGCCCGACGCCTGCTCCTTGGCCTTGGTGGCCTGGACATCGGTGTCGAAGACCGCCACGCCCACGGTGACCGCGACGCCGTCCTTGGTGTAGGTGGCCCGGATGACCTGCCGGCAGCCGTTGTTGGCGAGGGTCGAACCCAGCGAACCCTGGGTGACCGAGGCGCAGTCGGTGACCTTGCCGGTGGGGCCCTTGGCGTAGGCGCCGCTGGGCAGGGCGAGGCTCTGGCCCGGGAAGAGGGTGTCGGCGCCGAGCGGCGCGGTGTCCTTCTTGGCGCTGGCGACGAAGTCGTACGGGTTGGGCGGGGGCGGCGGGGCCACGTGGGAGAACGAGGGCCCCGGCTGCGCGCTGTCGCTGGGCAGTACCGGGGGAGAGGGGAGCGCGCTCGTGGACTTGCCGTCGTCCGAGGAGCCCGCGTTCACGATGACGGTGGCCACGACCGCGACGACCGCCGCGGTGGCGACCGCGCCCGCACCGATGAAGATCCACTTCTTGCGCCGGTTGCGCGCGGCCGAGGCGTCGGCGAGCGCCGCCCAGTCCGGCGTCTGCTGATCCCCCGGGCCCCACCCGGGTCCCCCTTGCCCAAAGCTCATGCCGCGCATCCTAATTCGATTGTTCAGGGGGCCGGTCACTGGGCGACAATCCGCCCATGGGACATCTTGAGGCTGCACACCTGGAGTACTACCTGCCGGACGGGCGGGTGCTGCTCGGCGACGCTTCGTTCCGGGTGGCGGAGGGCTCGGTGGTGGCCCTGGTCGGCGCCAACGGGGCCGGCAAGACGACGTTGTTGAGGATGATCTCCGGTGAGCTCCAGCCGCACGGCGGCTCGGTGTCGGTCAGCGGCGGGCTCGGTGTGATGCCGCAGTTCGTCGGGTCGGTGCGGGACGAGCGGACCGTACGCGACCTGCTGGTGTCGGTGGCCCAGCCGCGGATCAAGGAGGCGGCCGCCGAGGTCGACGCGGCCGAGCACCTGATCATGACGGTGGACGACGAGGCCGCGCAGATGAAGTACGCGCAGGCGCTCAGCGACTGGGCGGAGGCGCGCGGCTACGAGGCCGAGACGGTCTGGGACATGTGCACCATGGCCGCGCTCGGGATGCCGTACGACAAGGCGCAGTTCCGCGAGGTGCGCACGCTCAGCGGCGGCGAGCAGAAGCGGCTCGTCCTGGAGGCGCTGCTGCGCGGGCCCGACGAGGTGCTGCTCCTGGACGAGCCGGACAACTATCTGGACGTCCCCGGCAAGCGCTGGCTGGAGGAGCGGCTGCGGGAGACCCGCAAGACCGTCCTGTTCGTCTCGCACGACCGGGAGCTGCTCTCCCGGGCCGCCGAGCGGATCGTGAGCCTGGAGCCGAGCCCGGCGGGCACGGACGTGTGGGTGCACGGCGCCGGATTCGCCACCTACCACCAGGCGCGCCGGGAGCGGTTCGCGCGCTTCGAGGAGCTCAAGCGGCGCTGGGACGAGGAGCACGCCCGCCTCAAGGCGCTGGTGCTGCGGCTGCGCAACCAGGCCGCGATCAGCCCGGACATGGCGTCCCGCTACCACGCGATGCAGACGCGCTTCAAGAAGTTCGAGGAGGCCGGGCCCCCGCCGGAGCCGCCCCGCGAGCAGGAGATCACCATGCGGCTGCGCGGCGGCCGCACCGGTGTGCGCGCCCTGACCTGCGAGAACCTTGAGCTGACGGGTCTGATGAAGCCGTTCTCGCTGGAGGTCTTCTACGGCGAGCGGGTCGCGGTCCTCGGCTCCAACGGCTCGGGCAAGTCGCACTTCCTGCGGCTGCTGGCCGGGGACGAGTCGGTGGCGTACACCGGGAACTGGAAGCTGGGGGCGCGGGTCGTGCCCGGGCACTTCGCGCAGACCCACGCCCACCCCGAGCTGCTCGGGCGCACCCTCGTCGACATCCTGTGGAGCGAGCACGCCAAGGACCGCGGGGCCGCGATGTCGGTGCTGCGGCGCTACGAGCTGGAGCGGCAGGGCGACCAGGCCTTCGAGAAGCTCTCGGGCGGCCAGCAGGCCCGCTTCCAGATCCTGCTCCTGGAGCTGGCCGGTACCACCGCGCTGCTCCTGGACGAGCCGACGGACAACCTGGACCTGGAGTCCGCGGAGGCGCTCCAGGACGGTCTGGAGTCGTACGACGGGACGGTGCTCGCCGTCACCCACGACCGCTGGTTCTCGAAGTCGTTCGACCGCTATCTGGTCTTCGGTTCGGACGGAGTGGTGCGCGAGACGCCGGAGCCGGTCTGGGACGAGCGCCGGGTGGAGCGGGCGCGATAGGGCGTCTGCCCAGGCCAGGGCCGGGTGCGGCCGGAGGGGGACCGGGGGCCGTCGGGCTGTTTTGACCCGCCTGGGGGCGCCCGGGTAGTCTTCTGGTTTGTTATGCGTATTGGCTCGATCGCTCTCACGCGAGTGGCCCTTACGCAGGTTCTCTGGAGCAGTTACCAGTGGCTCGCATACGGGAAGCGTCCCGGCACTGTGAGTCCCAGCTGCATATCGCTTCAGGGTGCAATGAGTCTGGTACCCCATCCACTGAAGAAGCGAAGGCTACGAAGTGCGTACGTACAGCCCCAAGCCCGGCGACATCACTCGCCAGTGGCACGTCATTGACGCCCGGGACGTCGTCCTGGGTCGTCTGGCGACCACCGCCGCGAACCTCCTCCGGGGCAAGCACAAGCCCGTCTATGCGCCCCACATGGACATGGGTGACTTCGTCATCATCATCAACGCCGACAAGGTTCACCTGTCCGGCAACAAGAAGACCCAGAAGATGGCCTACCGCCACTCCGGCTACCCGGGCGGTCTCCGCTCGGTGCGCTACGACGACCTCCTGGCGAACAACCCGGAGAAGGCCGTCGAGAAGGCCATCAAGGGCATGATCCCCAAGAACACCCTGGGCCGTCAGATGCTCTCGAAGCTGAAGGTCTACTCGGGCGACCAGCACCCCCACGCTGCCCAGCAGCCGGTGCCGTTCGAGATCACCCAGGTCGCGCAGTAGTTCCGGCCACCACACCCCCTAAGACAGAAAAGAATCTGAGGAGCATCGTGGCCGAGACCACTGTCGAGACCCCCGTCGAGGGCGAAGAGACCTACGCGGAGGTCACCACCTTCGAGTCCGAGGTCCCCGTCGAGGGCGAGTACACCACCGAGTCGATGGCGTCCCGCTTCGGCGACCCGCAGCCGGCCGCCGGCCTGGGCCGTCGCAAGAACGCCATCGCCCGTGTCCGGATCGTCCCGGGCACCGGCAAGTGGAAGATCAACGGGCGTACGCTCGAGGACTACTTCCCGAACAAGGTCCACCAGCAGGAAGTCAACGAGCCCTTCAAGGTGCTCGAGCTCGACAACCGCTACGACGTCATCGCCCGCATCTCGGGTGGCGGCGTGTCCGGTCAGGCCGGCGCCCTGCGCCTCGGCGTGGCCCGCGCGCTGAACGAGGCGGACGTGGACAACAACCGCGGCGCCCTCAAGAAGGCCGGCTTCCTCTCCCGCGACGACCGTGCGGTCGAGCGCAAGAAGGCCGGTCTCAAGAAGGCCCGTAAGGCTCCGCAGTACAGCAAGCGCTAAATCCGCGCCTGCCACTACGGCTCTCGTTCGCCCCGGCAGCACTCTGCGTGCTGCCGGGGCGTTCGTCTATCTACCCCGCACTTTGAGGTTTTCGGAGGACAGACGTGGGACGACTCTTCGGCACGGACGGCGTGCGCGGTGTCGCCAACTCGGATCTGACGGCCGAGCTCGCGCTCGGACTGTCGGTCGCGGCGGCACATGTGCTCGCCGAGGCGGGGACCTTCGAGGGGCATCGGCCGACCGCCGTGGTCGGGCGCGACCCCCGGGCCTCGGGAGAGTTTCTTGAGGCCGCGGTCGTCGCGGGTCTCGCGAGCGCGGGCGTGGACGTCCTGCGGGTCGGTGTGCTGCCCACCCCCGCGGTGGCGTACCTCACCGGTGTGCTGGGCGCCGACCTCGGCGTCATGCTCTCGGCCAGCCACAACGCCATGCCGGACAACGGTGTCAAGTTCTTCGCGCGCGGCGGCCACAAGCTCGCCGACGAGCTGGAGGACCGCATCGAGTCGATCTATGAGCAGCACCGCACGGGCCAGCCCTGGGAGCGTCCGACCGGTGCAGGCGTGGGCCGGGTCCGTTCGTACAAGGAGGGCTTCGACCGTTACGTGGCCCACCTCATCGGGGTGCTGCCCAACCGCCTCGACGGCCTGAAGGTCGTCCTGGACGAGGCGCACGGCGCGGCCGCCCGGGTCTCGCCGGAGGCGTTCGCGCGGGCCGGCGCCGAGGTCGTCACGATCGGTGCCGAGCCGGACGGGCTCAACATCAACGACGGCTGCGGCTCCACCCACCTCGACCTCCTGAAGGCGGCCGTCGTCGAGCACGGCGCCGACCTCGGCATCGCGCACGACGGCGACGCCGACCGGTGCCTCGCCGTGGACGCCGAAGGCAACGAGGTCGACGGCGACCAGATCCTCGCGGTCCTCGCGCTCGCCATGCGCGAGGCGGGCACGCTGCGCGGCAACACCGTCGTCGGCACCGTGATGTCGAACCTCGGCTTCAAGATCGCCATGGAGGGCGAGGGCATTCAGCTCGTCCAGACCGGCGTCGGCGACCGCTATGTCCTGGAGTCGATGAAGGAGCACGGGTACGCGCTGGGCGGCGAGCAGTCCGGCCACGTGATCATCCTGGACCACGCGACCACCGGTGACGGCACGCTGACCGGTCTGATGCTGGCCGCCCGCGTCGCCGCGACCCGCCGTACGCTCGCCGACCTCGCCGGGGTCATGACGCGGCTGCCGCAGGTCCTGGTCAACGTCCCCGACGTCGACAAGTCCCGGGTCGCCACCTCCGCCGAACTCGGCACGGCCGTCGCCGAGGCCGAGCGCGAACTGGGCGCCACCGGCCGGGTGCTGCTGCGCCCCTCGGGCACCGAGCCGCTGGTGCGCGTGATGGTCGAGGCCGCCGACATCGAGCAGGCCCGCTCGGTGGCGGGCCGTCTCGCCGACGTCGTCAAGTCGGCGCTCGGCTAAGGCAGTTGACGCTTGCGCTGACTCGCCCAGAACACCTTCTGGGCGAGCAGCGTGAGCGTGCCGGACAGGACGATGCCGCCCAGGTTGGCGAGCAGCTGCCAACTGGAGCCCCAGGTCTGGCCGTAGTCCTGATAGCTGAACGCCATCGCGGCGTTGGCCGCCGCCGGAACCGTCGTCACCGAGATCGCCACGCCGATCAGCGCGCCGGACTTCGCCGAGGTGAGCGAGAGCGTCCCCGCGATGCCCGCCAGGAACGCCACGACGAACGACATCCAGTCGGGCCGGAAGATGAACGCCGTGTTCGGCCGGGGTGCCTCGATCATCGACTTGTCGAAGAGCCCCAGCACCTCCATCAGCCAGCCGAAGCCCGCCGTGAGCAGCATCGCCGAGGCGAAGCCCACCACCAGCGCGAGCAGCGAGCGTCCCACCAGGCGCGGGGCGCGCCGCACCAGGGCGGTGGAGATGCCGGCCAGGGGCCCGAACTCGGGGCCCACCGCCATCGCGCCCACGATCAGGATCGCGTTGTCGAGCATCACCCCGCACGCCGCGAGCATCGTCGCGACGGCCAGGAACGCCACGTAGGTGATCGACAGCGTCGATTCCTCGTGGGTGGCGTCGGTCAGCGACTCCCACAGGACCGCGTCCGCGCCCTCGCCCGGCGCCTCCGCCTCGGCCTTGTCGGCCCGCTTCGAGATCGAAAGATCGATGTGATCGACGGCGATCGAACCGTCACGGTCGAGACCGATCGATCGCAATTCGGCGATCAATCCGTCGCCCGCCTCACGGGCCACATCGCACAGCACGAGGTCGCCGACGGGGTTGCGGGCCGCGCCCGGGAGCACCGCCAGATGAGCCGTGCCCACCGTCGACTCGACGGTGCGCACGACCTCCTCGGTGCGGTCGGCGGGCACGATCAGACGCAGGTGCAGCACGGTTCCTCGCCGGGTCGGGGCTTGCGCGGTGCCGGAGTCCGCGCGGTGTCGGGTCCGTCAGAGCTTGCGGAGGGAGATCTTCTGGATCTTGTGGTCCGGTCCCTTGCGCACGACGAGCGTGGCGCGTCCGCGCGTGGGCGCCACATTCTCCACCAGGTTGGGCCGGTTGATGGTCCGCCAGGTCGTCCGGGCGTAGTCGAGCGCCTCCTCCTCGGAGACCTGGGTGTACTTGCGGAAGTACGAGAACGGGTTCTGGAAGGCGGTGTCGCGCAGCTTGCGGAAGCGGTTGAGGTACCAGGTCTCGATGTCCTCGGTGCGCGCGTCCACGTACACACTGAAGTCGAAGTAGTCCGCGAGGCCGACCCGGGTGCGGCCGTCCTGGCCGGGCAGGGCGGGCTGGAGGACGTTGAGGCCCTCCACGATCAGGATGTCGGGGCGGCGCACCACGAGCCGTTCGTCCGGCACGATGTCGTAGATCAGGTGCGAGTAGACGGGTGCGGTGACCTCGTCCTTGCCCGCCTTGATGTCCGCGACGAACCGGGTCAGGGCCCGGCGGTCGTACGACTCGGGGAAGCCCTTGCGCGACATCAGACCGCGGCGCTTCAGCTCGGCCATCGGGTACAGGAAGCCGTCGGTGGTGACGAGCTCGACCCGCGGGTGCTCGGGCCAGCGGGCCAGCAGCGCCTGGAGCAGACGGGCCACCGTCGACTTGCCGACCGCCACCGAACCCGCCACCCCTATGACGAAGGGGGTGCCGTGCTGGGTGCCGTGCCCGTTGCCCGCGTCACCGAGGAAGGTGTTGAGGGTGCCGCGCAGATTGGCGGTGGCGCCCACATAGAGATTGAGCAGCCGGGACAGCGGCAGATAGATGTCACGGACCTCGTCGAGGTCGATGACGTCGCCGAGTCCCCGCAGACGCTCGACCTCCTCGGCGGTCAGCGGCAGCGGCGTCTTGTCGCGCAGAGCGCTCCACTCCGCGCGCGTCAGGTCCACATAGGGAGTCGCCTCCGGCTTGCGGTGGGCGCTCCGGGGCGGCGAGGTGATCACGTCTCCATTGTTGCGGCTGTATGACGTGCGTGGGGGGTGGGGTGGGTCACTTGCCGTAAGCCACGAAATACGGATGAAGGGTCGCGCGCGCCCCGGTGAGGCGGAAATGGGCGGTGGCGGTCGTAGGCTGCCGCCATGTGCGGAATCGTGGGTTATGTGGGCGGGCAGTCGGCGCTCGACGTCGTGGTGGCGGGTCTGAAGCGGCTTGAGTACCGCGGATACGACTCGGCCGGTGTCGCGGTCCTCGCGGACGGCGGGCTCGCCGCGGCGAAGAAGGCCGGCAAGCTGGTCAATCTGGAGAAGGCGCTCGTCGAGGCGCCCCTGCCCGCCGGGGCGACCGGCATCGGGCACACCCGGTGGGCCACGCACGGCGGCCCGACCGACGCCAACGCGCACCCGCACCTGGACAACGCCGGGCGGGTCGCCGTCGTGCACAACGGGATCATCGAGAACTTCGCCGCGCTGCGGGCCGAGCTCGCCGAGCGCGGCCACACCCTCGCCTCCGAGACGGACACCGAGGTCGTGTCCCACCTCCTGGCCGAGTGCTACTCCTCGTCCGAGGACCTGGCGGAGGCCATGCGGCAGGTGTGCCGACGCCTGGAGGGAGCGTTCACGCTGGTCGCCGTGCACGCCGACGAGCCGGACGTGGTGGTGGGCGCGCGCCGCAACTCGCCGCTCGTGGTGGGCGTCGGCGAGGGGGAGGCCTTCCTCGCCTCCGACGTCGCCGCGTTCATCGCGCACACCCGCTCCGCCATCGAGCTCGGCCAGGACCAGGTGGTGGAGCTGCGCCGGGACGGGGTGGTGGTCACCGACTTCGACGGCGCGCCCGCCGAGACCCGGTCGTACCACGTCGACTGGGACGCCTCGGCCGCCGAGAAGGGCGGCTACGACTACTTCATGCTGAAGGAGATCGCCGAGCAGCCCAAGGCGGTCGCCGACACGCTGCTCGGACGCATCGACGCGGCGGGCTCGCTGACCCTGGACGAGCTGCGGATCCCGCACGCGGTGCTGCGCGAGATCGACAAGGTCGTCGTCGTGGCGTGCGGGACGGCCCACCACGCGGGCATGATCGCGAAGCTGGCGATCGAGCACTGGACGCGGATCCCGTGCGAGACCGAGCTGGCCAGCGAGTTCCGCTACCGCGACCCGATCCTCGACCAGCGCACCCTGGTCATCGCCATCTCGCAGTCCGGCGAGACCATGGACACCCTGATGGCGCTGCGGCACGCCCGCGAGCAGGGCGCGAAGGTCCTCGCGATCTGCAACACCAACGGCTCGACGATCCCGCGCGAGTCGGACGCGGTCCTCTACACCCACGCGGGCCCCGAGGTGGCGGTCGCCTCGACCAAGGCGTTCCTCACCCAGCTGGTGGCCTGCTACCTCGTCGCGCTGTACCTCGGCCAGGTGCGCGGCACCAAGTGGGGAGACGAGATCGGGGACGTGGTGCGCGACCTCGCGGAGATCGCCACCGAGGTCGACCGGGTGCTCGAAACCATGGAGCCCGTACGGGAGTTGGCGCGCTCGCTGGCCGCCAAGAACACGGTGCTCTTCCTCGGCCGGCACGTGGGCTACCCGGTCGCGCTCGAAGGCGCGCTCAAGCTCAAGGAGCTGGCGTACATGCACGCGGAGGGGTTCGCGGCGGGCGAGCTCAAGCACGGGCCGATCGCGCTGATCGAGGAGGATCTGCCGGTGGTCGTCGTGGTGCCGTCGCCGCGCGGGCGGTCGGTCCTGCACGACAAGATCGTGTCCAACATCCAGGAGATCCGGGCCCGGGGGGCGCGCACGATCGTGATCGCGGAGGAGGGGGACGAGGCGGTGGTGCCGTACGCCGACCACCTCATCCGTATCCCCGCCACGCCCACGCTGCTCCAGCCCTTGGTGGCGACCGTGCCGCTCCAGGTCTTCGCCTGCGAGCTGGCGACGGCCCGGGGGAACGAGGTCGATCAGCCGCGCAACCTGGCGAAGTCGGTGACGGTGGAGTGAGGGTCGGGGGGTGCTGGGGGGTGGCGTGCGGGAGTGGAGTGAGAGTCGGGGGGTGCTGGGGGGTGGCGTGCGGGAGCGATGGGGAGTCGGTCAGTGGTGGGTGGAGTGAGGCAGCGATGGGGAGTCGGTCAGTGGTGGGTGGAGTGAGGCAGCGGCAGTGACAGGGGGATGTGGGCAGTGATCATCGGTGTTGGCATCGACGTGGCGGAGATCGAACGGTTCGGGCAGTCCATCGCCCGGACCCCGGCCATGCTTCAACGGCTGTTCGTGGAAAGCGAGTTGATACTCCCCGGAGGCGAACGGCGCGGGGTGGCGTCGCTGGCCGTCCGCTTCGCCGCGAAGGAGGCCCTCGCGAAGGCGCTGGGGGCGCCGGCGGGGCTGCTGTGGACGGACGCGGAGGTGTATGTGGAGGGGAGCGGGCAGCCGCGGCTTCGGGTGCGGGGGTCTGTGGCGGCGCGGGCGGCGGAGCTGGGGGTTCGGCACTGGCATGTTTCGCTCAGCCATGATGCGGGGGTGGCGTCGGCGGTGGTGATCGCGGAGGGCTAGGGGCCCTCGCTTCTCGGGGGTGCCGCCCTGCCCTCGGCCGGGCCCTGCTCCTCAAACGCCGGAGGGGCTGGGGTGGGGGCTCGTTCGTCCTCGGGGAGGGGGCTGGGGCGTGCGGTTCCTTGAGCCCCTGCACCCTCTTGACTCGGCACCCTCTCGACCCTGCGGGAGTGGTCGCTTTTTGCGCAGTTCCCCGCGCCCCTGAAAACCTGCCTTCGTCCGCGGGCCGTGGTCGCTTCTGCGCAGTTCCCCGCGCCCCTGAAACCCGCTCGCGTCTGCGGACCGTGGTCGCTTCTCGCGCAGTTCCTCGCGCCCCTTAACTGCTCGGTGCCGGTCGGCATCGAGGCACCTCAGCCCGTCCGGCGTTTGAGGACGAGCGCCCTTTAGGCGCGATACGGGGTCTGGGGCGGAGCCCCAGAGGTCCCGGAACCCTCCAACCCTGGGCCTACGGGCGGGTGGGTGGGCAAAGGTGCTCGGGGTCTGGGGCGGAGCCCCAGGGGGTCGGAGCCAGCCACCCCCTGCACGGGTGGGTGGGTGGTGCGCCCCCAGGGGAGGGCCGTGGGTTTCGGGGTGGGGCGGGGTGGGGGAGAGTGGGCGGCATGCGTACTGCCTACGACGTCGACACCGTTCGGGCCGCCGAGGCCGACCTCATGGCCCACCGACCCCCCGGCACGCTCATGCAGCGCGCCGCCGCCGGCCTCGCAGCCGCCTGCGCGAACATGCTGGGCCGGGTCTACGGCGCCCGCGTCGTCCTGCTCGTCGGCAGCGGCGACAACGGCGGCGACGCCCTGTACGCCGGAGCCCGCCTGGCCCGCAGGGGCGCCGGCGTCAGCGCGGTCCTGCTCAACCCCGACCGCGCCCACCCCGAGGGCCTCGCCGCGCTGGAGCGGGCGGGCGGCCGGGTCGCCGACGACCCGTTCGAGGTACTGGCCGCCGCCGACCTCGTACTGGACGGCATCGTCGGCATCGGAGGCCGCGGCGGCCTGCGCCCCGACGCCGTCCCGCTGGCCCGCGCGGCCCGCGGCTCGAACGCGTTGATCGTCGCCGTGGACCTGCCCAGCGGCGTGGACGCGGACACCGGCGAGGTACCGGGCGAGGCGCTGCGGGCGGACGCGACCATCACGTTCGGGGCGTACAAGCCTGGCCTGCTCATCGACCCCGCGCGGGAGTACGCGGGCGCGGTGCACATCGTCCCGATCGGCCTCGACCTGCCCTCCGTACCGGCGGTCGAGGCGCTCCAACACACCGACGTGGCCGACCTGTTGCCCACCCCGGGCGCGGAGAGCGACAAGTACCGGCGGGGGGTCGTCGGGGTCGTCGCCGGGTCGGCCCGCTATCCGGGGGCGGCGGTCCTGGCGGTCGCGGGGGCGCTGCGGGGCGGCGCGGGCGCGGTGCGCTACGTCGGGCCCGGCGGCGACGCGGTGATCGCGCGCTTCCCCGAGACCCTGGTGTCGGACGGCTCGCCCGCGAAGGCCGGTCGGGTGCAGGCATGGGTGGTGGGCCCCGGACTCGGCGACGGCCCGGGCGTCGAGGAGGTGCTCGCATCCGACGTGCCGGCCCTGGTGGACGCGGACGGCCTGCACGGCCTGGACCCCGAGGTCGTACGGGCCCGTTCGGCGGCCACCCTGCTCACCCCGCACGCGGGGGAGGCGGCGGCGCTGCTCGGGGTCGCGCGCGAGGAGGTGGAGGCGGGGCGGCTCGCCTCGGTGCGTGAGCTGGCCTCGCGGTACGGGGCGACCGTCCTGCTGAAGGGCTCGACCACGCTGGTCGCGGACGCGGAGGGCGGCCCGGTCCGGGTCAACCCGACCGGTACGCCCTGGCTGGCCACGGCCGGCAGCGGTGACGTCCTGTCCGGCCTGACGGGCTCGCTGCTCGCGACGGGGTTGCGGGCGGGGGACGCGGCGGCGGTGGGGGCGTATCTCCATGGTCTGGCGGGGCGCCGGGCCGCGGGGGGTGGGCCTGTGACGGCGTTCGGGGTGGCCGAGGCGGTGGGCGGGGTCTGGCGTGACGTGGCGACCCCGGCCGGCCGGCGCCCCCCGCGACAAAACCAGCCCTGAGCGCGCCCCACCCCCTGCGCCCCTGAACCCCGTCTTCGTCTGCAGGCCGCAGGTGGCTGGTCGCGCAGTTCCCCGCGCCCCTAACCCCTCTCGATCCTGCGGGCCGTGGTCGCTTTTCGCGCAGTTCCCCGCGCCCCCAGGAAACCCGTCTTTGTCTGCGGGCCGCAGGTGGCTGGTCGCGCAGTTCCCCGCGCCCCTTAACTGCTCGTTGCGGGCCCGCACGGGCAACCTCAGCCCGTCCGGCGATTGAGGACGAGCGCCGTTCAGGCGCGAACGGGGTCTGGGGCGGAGCCCCAGGGGGCCGGAACCCTCCAACCCTGCGCTTACGGGCGGGTGGGTGGGCGAGGTGCCTCGGGGTCTGGGGCGGAGCCCCAGGAGGGGCCGGAACCATCCAACCCCGCTGCACGGGCGGGTGGGTGGGAAAACGCCCCCCGGATCCGGGGCGGGGGCCCGGTCACCCGGGGGTGGCCCACCCCCGGGTGACAACCCCCGCGCGGCTTCCGCGACACGCCCAACACGCCAGGTTCCCTGAACCCATGGAATATGGACAAAAAAGGCAAATGCCGCCAAAGCTTAAGAGGCGTCGAGCGGGAGCCACCTACGGCCTCGTACTCGCGGCCGCGCTCACACTCGGCGCCGCACCGCAGGTGGCCACGCCGCCACCTCCACCCCCCGCCCGCCCCGCGGCCCCCGCCCCCGCCCCCGCCGCCCCCGGCGACCCCGACGTGCTCGTGCCCGGCATCGCGCCGGACGCGCAGGCGGGGCCGTTGGACACCCCCGACCAGGTGCTGCCGCCCCTCGTGTACGAGCCGGCGGCCGACGAGGACGCGGTGGAGCCGGCCGCGGCCCCCGCGGATGCCTACCGCCTCGTCGAGTACGTACCGCAGGGCGAACTCACCGCGAAGCCGGGCAGTTGCACCGCCAGGACCGGGCCCTACCAGCGGCAGGTCGAGCGCTGGCTGCGGCTCGCGGTGGACGGCAGGCAGTCCGCCGCCGACTGCGCCGCGATCCGCGCGTTCCAGCAGGCGCAGGGCATTTCACCGGCGATCGGCTTCGCGGGGCCGGTCACCTGGTCGCGGATGCAGTTCCTGTCGGCCCGTAGGAACCCCAACGCCGCGCACAAGTGCCCCGTCAAGGCGCAGCGGGTGGCGTGCGTGGATCTGACGCGGCAGTTGATGTGGGTGCAGACCGGGACGAAGGTGGTGTTCGGGCCGGTGCCGATCCGCAGCGGACGGGCCTCCATGCCCACCCGGGGTGGCTGGCACAAGGTGTACTGGCGCCACAAGAATCACTGGTCGACGATCTACCACCAGTCCATGCCCTACGCCCAGTTCTTCGACGGCGGCCAGGCCTTCCACGCCATCTACCACAGCGTGTACACCTCGGTCGGCAGCCAGGGCTGTGTCAACCTCGGTCTGGCCGACGCCCGCAAGCTCTGGGACGTCCTGCGCAAGGGCGACGGCGTCTATGTGTGGGGGCACCGGGACGGCACCTGAGCCCGCCGCCGGGCCCGCCCGGGCGGTGTGGTCCGCGGCACAATCCGCGTACCCGTGCGCTCTGAGAGACTGGGCGCGATGACCGCGAAGACTCAGAACCCCGCCGTGCGCGCCCGCGCCGAGATCGACCTCGGCGCGCTGCGTGCCAACGTGCGTACGCTGCGCGCCCGTTCGTCCGGCGCGCAGCTCATGGCCGTGGTGAAGGCGGACGCGTACGGGCACGGCGCGGTGCCGTGCGCGCGGGCGGCGCGGCAGGCGGGCGCCGCCTGGATCGGCACCGCCACCCCCGACGAGGCGCTCGCCCTGCGTGCGGCCGGCATCGAGGGCCCCATGATGTGCTGGCTGTGGACGCCCGGCGGCCCCTGGCGCGAGGCGATCGAGGCGGACATCGACGTCTCGGTGAGCGGGATGTGGGCGCTGCGCGAGGTCACCGAGGCGGCCCGCGCCGCGGGACGCACGGCCAGGATCCAGCTCAAGGCCGACACCGGCCTCGGCCGCAACGGCTGCCAGCCCGCCGACTGGCCGGAACTGGTGCACGCGGCGCTCGCCGCCCCCGAGGTGACGGTCACCGGACTGTGGTCCCACCTGGCCTGCGCCGACGAGCCGGGCCACCCCTCGATCGCCGCCCAGCTCACGGCGTTCGAGGAGATGCTCGGCTTCGCGGAGAAGGCGGGCGTCACCCCCGAGGTGCGGCACATCGCCAACTCCCCGGCCACCTTGACCCTCCCCGAGTCGCACTACGACCTCGTGCGCACCGGCATCGCCATGTACGGCGTCTCGCCCTCGCCCGAGTTGGGCACCGCCCGCGAGCTCGGCCTGCGGCCCGTCATGACGCTCTCCGCCTCGGTCGCGCTGAGCAAGCACGTTCCGGCGGGTCACGGCGTCAGTTACGGGCACCACTACGTCACGGAGCGCGAGACCACCCTGGGCCTGGTGCCGCTCGGTTACGCCGACGGCATCCCGCGGCACGCCTCGGGGCGCGGTCCGGTTCTGGTGGGCGGGAAAGTGCGTACCGCGGCGGGCCGCGTTGCCATGGACCAGTTCGTGGTCGACCTTGAGGGGGACACGGTCGAGCCGGGCGCCCGGGCCGTGCTGTTCGGGCCGGGCGACGAGGGGGAGCCGACCGCCGAGGACTGGGCGCGGGCGGCCGACACCATCGCCTACGAGATCGTGACGCGCATCGGTGCGCGGGTGCCCCGCGTCTATACGCACGAGCGGGACGACGAGGACGCGTAGGCGCGTAGACGCATGGACGCGTAGGCGCGTGGACGAGGACGAGTAAGAGACGGCTACGAGCAGGAGCGGAGCGGCACGTGAGCGAGACCAGCACGGGGGACGCCGTCGTATCCGCGGTCCAGGAGGCGCAGGCGGCGGTGGGCACATGGCGCCTGGCCTCGATCGCGGGGGCCGCGATAGGCGTGGTCGCGGCGGGCGCGGCGGCCGGCGTCGCCATAGAGCGGCTCACCGTCGGGCGCGGGATGCGCAGGAAGGCGCGGCTCGCCCTGGACGCGTCGGGGCCGTACGGGGCGCTGCGGGGCACGCCGGGCAAGGCGGTCGCCGACGACGGGACCGTCCTGTACTACGAGAGCGACGAGGTCGAGCCGGAGGCGGGCGCCAACGCCCCGCGCAAGCGCAGGCTCTTCGGGCGCAAGGTCCCGGCCCCGGTCACCGTGGTGTTCTCGCACGGCTACTGCCTCAACCAGGACTCCTGGCACTTCCAACGGGCGGCCCTGCGCGGAGTGCTGCGCACGGTGCACTGGGACCAGCGCAGCCACGGCCGCTCGGACCGCGGCAGGTCCCAGCGCGAGGGCGTCCCGGTCGACATCGACCGGCTGGGGCGCGATCTGAAGACGGTCATCGACGCGGCCGCGCCCCAGGGCCCGCTCGTCCTCGTCGGCCACTCCATGGGCGGCATGACGATCATGGCCCTGGCCGACCAGTACCCCGAACTGATCCGGGACCGTGTCGTCGGCGTCGCCTTCGTGGGAACGTCCTCGGGCAGGCTGGGCGAGGTCAACTACGGGCTCCCGGTGGCCGGGGTCAACGCGGTGCGCCGGGTGCTGCCGGGCGTGCTCAAGGCGCTGGGCTCCCAGGCCGAGCTGGTGGAGCGGGGCCGCCGGGCGACGGCCGACCTGTTCGCGGGCATGATCAAGCGCTACTCGTTCTCCTCGCGGGACGTCGACCCGGCGGTCGCCCGGTTCGCCGAGCGGATGATCGAGAGCACCCCGATCGACGTGGTCGCGGAGTTCTACCCGGCCTTCTCCGACCACGACAAGACGGCCGCGCTCGCGATCTTCGCGGAGGTCCCCGTCCTGGTCCTGGCCGGCGACCGCGACCTGGTCACGCCCAGCTCGCACAGCGAGGCCATCGCCGATCTGCTGCCCGACGCCGAACTGGTCATCGTGCCGGACGGCGGACACCTGGTGATGCTGGAGCACCCCGAGACGGTCACCGACCGCCTCGCGGATCTCCTGGCCCGGGTCGGGGCGGTGCCGCAGGCCGCTAACGTTGGGACGTATGGAAGCACCGCACAGCAGCCCGGCGGCTGACGCCGGCACCCGCCTGACGCTCAACTCCCCTTCCGAAATGCAGGAGTTGGGCCGCAGCATCGCCAAACTGCTCCGCCCCGGCGATCTCGTGATGCTCACGGGGGAGCTCGGCGCCGGAAAGACGACCCTCACCCGTGGCCTCGGCGAGGGCCTCGGCGTGCGCGGCGCCGTGACGTCCCCCACCTTCGTCATCGCCCGCGTCCACCCCTCGCTGGTCGGCGGTCCCGCTCTGGTGCACGTGGACGCGTACCGGCTCGGCGGGGGCCTCGACGAGATGGAGGACCTCGACCTCGATGTGTCGCTGCCCGAGTCCGTGGTGGTCGTCGAGTGGGGCGAGGGCAAGGTCGAGGGGCTCTCGGACGACCGGCTCCAGGTGGTGATCGACCGGGTCGTGGGCGAGACGGACGACGACCGCAGGACGGTGACGATCACCGGAATCGGGCCCCGCTGGAGCGGCGCGGGCGTCGAGGGGCTCTGAGGGCGCGCCGGGGTGCGGCTGGAGCGAGCCGTACGTTCCGACAAGACGTCGGCAAAATGTTGCGCCGGTCGCACCAGGCGTGGTCACATGGAGACAGAGACCTGGTTAGGTCTACCTAACCGCGCCTTCTTCCGCCGCCTCAGGAGGCTGCCATGACCGTGCCGGAACGCGAAGCGAAGCCACAGGCCCCGCGGGGCGTCCCGGTGCCGCTCGGGGTGTCGGTACGCGATCTGCTCGCCTCGTGCGCCGCGGCCAGCGCCGTGTCGACGCCGCCGCGCGAGAGTGCCCCGAGTGCCGACGAGGGTGACGCGCGCAAGGACGCCGCGTAACCCTCTCGGGTGGATGTGGACTCCGGCCCGGTGCCCGCGCGCCGCGGCTACGGGACGACGACGACCTTGGAGTTGCGGGTCGCGAACGCCCACATCGCGTCGCCGTCCGCGCGCGACATCCGGATGCCGCCGGTCTTCTTGGCCGTCTTGGGACTCGTCATCGAGCCGTCCACCGCCGAGCTGAAACCGATCGCCACGTTCTCGTTGCTGGCGAACCGCACGACGTGGTCGACCGCCACCCCGTCCGAGCCGGTGATCTTGTTGCCGGTCCGCGAGAGCACGCTGTACGTGCCGGGCTTGGGGTTGATCGAGGACGGCACGACCTCGAAGGTCCTCGGCGTCTTGGCCACGCCGACCAGCCACACCCGCTTCGCGCCCAGCGCGTACACGACCCGGACACCGGTGCCCGAGTTGGCCGGCACCGTGAGGTCCGGCTTGTTCGCGGGCGAGCCCGCGGGCGGCAGGTTCGACGGCTTCGACGACGGGGAGGCGATGGCGCCGGGGGCCGCGAGGTCGGCGGCCGGGGGCGCGCTCGCCGAGGCCTGATAGGCGAGGAAGCCGACCACCGCGAGAGCGGCCGCGGTGAGCCCGGCCACGAATCCCGTGCTGCTCCTTGCCACCTGGGCTTCCCCTTTCGTACGTACGTGCATGTCTACGGTCATACCTGCGGCTGACGGTAGCAGCAGGTGACGGTTCGGGCTGGACGCCGTGCCCCCGCCGGCTTGGTCGTAGGCTGTTCGCGTGCTCTTGCTCGCCGTTGATACCGCCACCCCCGCCGTCACCGTCGCCCTGCACGACGGCACCTCCGTCGTCGCCGAGTCCCGTCAGGTCGACGCCCGCCGGCACGGGGAGCTGCTGCTGCCCGCCGTCGACCGGGTGCTCGCCGAGGCCGGCCTGGACCTCGCCGCCGTGACGGACCTGGTCGTCGGCGTCGGCCCCGGCCCCTACACCGGACTCCGGGTCGGCCTGGTCACCGCCGCCACCTTCGGCTCGGTGCTCGGCGTGCCCGTCCACGGACTGTGCACCCTGGACGGACTCGCCTACGCCTCCGGCATCGAGGAGCCGTTCGTGGTCGCCACGGACGCCCGCCGCAAGGAGGTCTACTGGGCCCGCTACGACGACTTCCGCACCCGCGCGGGCGAGCCCGGCGTCGACCGGCCCGCCGACATCGCGGACGAGCTGAGCGGCCTGCCCGTCGTCGGCCAGGGTGCCGTGCTCTACCCGGACTCCTTCCCGCTCGCGCGCGGCCCCGAGCACCAGTCGGCCGGAGCGCTCGCGGCCCTGGCCGCCGAGAAGCTCGCCGCGGGCTCGGAGTTCCTGCCGCCGACGCCTCTGTATCTGCGCCGGCCGGACGCGCAGGTGCCCAAGAACTACAAGGTGGTCACCCCGAAGTGACCGGGGCCGGAGTGACAGGTGCCGACGCGGCGGGGGCCGCCGCCCCGGCGACCGGGGCCGTACTGCGCGAGATGCGCTGGTGGGACATCGCGCCCGTGCTCGACCTCGAACACGAACTGTTCCCCGAGGACGCCTGGTCGGCGGGGATGTTCTGGTCCGAGCTCGCCCACGCGCGCGGGCCCGGCGCCACCCGCCGCTATGTGGTGGCCGAGTCCTTCGAGAACGGCCGGGCGCGGCTCGTCGGCTACGCCGGGCTCGCCGCGGCCGGTGAGCTCGCCGACGTCCAGACCATCGCCGCCGCCCGCGACCAGTGGGGCACCGGCCTCGGCGCCCGGCTGCTGACCGACCTCCTCAAGCACGCCACCGCCTTCGAGTGCGACGAGGTCCTGCTCGAAGTGCGCGTGGACAACACCCGGGCCCAGAAGCTGTACGAGCGCTTCGGTTTCGAGCCCATCGGCTTCCGGCGCGGTTACTACCAGCCGGGCAACGTCGACGCGCTCGTGATGCGACTGACCGTCCAGGAATACGTCCAAGGAACAGAAGAGACTGACTGATGGCTGACGAACCGCTCGTACTGGGCATCGAGACCTCCTGCGACGAGACCGGCGTCGGCATCGTGCGCGGGACGACGCTGCTCGCCGATGCCGTGGCCTCCAGCGTGGACACCCACGCCCGGTTCGGCGGCGTGGTCCCCGAGATCGCCTCCCGGGCCCACCTCGAAGCGATGGTGCCGACCATCGAGCGCGCCCTGAAGACCGCCGGGATCTCCGCGCGCGACCTCGACGGCATCGCGGTCACCGCCGGGCCCGGGCTCGCGGGCGCGCTGCTCGTGGGCGTCTCGGCCGCCAAGGCGTACGCGTACGCCCTGAACAAGCCGCTCTACGGGGTCAACCACCTCGCCTCGCACATCTGCGTCGACCAGTTGGAGCACGGGCCGCTGCCCGAGCCGACGATGGCGCTGCTGGTGTCCGGCGGCCACTCCTCGCTGCTGCTCGCCCCCGACATCACCGCCGACGTCCGCCCCATGGGCGCCACCATCGACGACGCGGCGGGCGAGGCCTTCGACAAGATCGCCCGGGTGCTGAACCTCGGCTTCCCCGGTGGCCCGGTCATCGACCGGCTCGCCAAGGAGGGCGACCCGAACGCGATCGCGTTCCCGCGCGGCCTGACCGGTTCGCGCGACCCGGTGTACGACTTCTCCTTCTCCGGCCTGAAGACCGCCGTTGCCCGCTGGATCGAGGCCAAGCGCACGGCGGGCGAGGAGGTGCCGGTGCGCGATGTGGCCGCGTCCTTCCAGGAGGCCGTGGTGGACGTCCTGACCCGCAAGGCCGTACGCGCCTGCAAGGACGAGGGCGTCGACCACCTGATGATCGGCGGCGGCGTCGCCGCCAACTCCCGGCTGCGCGCGCTCGCCCAGGAGCGCTGCGAGCGGGCCGGCATCCGGCTGCGGGTGCCCCGGCCCGGACTGTGCACCGACAACGGCGCGATGGTCGCGGCCCTGGGCGCGGAGATGGTGGCCAGGAACCGGCCCGCCTCCGACCTGGAGCTGTCGGCGGACTCCTCGCTGCCGGTGACCGAGCCGCACGTACCGGGCGAGGCGCACGGCCACGGACATGACCACGGGCATGACCACGACCATGTGCACGAGGTCAGCAAGAAGAACCTGTACTCATGACCGTCGCGCTGATGTGGGAGGCCCGGGCCGCCGAGGGGCGCGGCGAGGAGCTGCTCGCCTGGGTGCGGGAGCGTCCGGTGGCCGGTTCGCCGCTGGACCGCGAGATCCTGCGCGCGCCCGGCGACCGGGTCCTCGTCATCACCTGGTGGGACGCGCCCTACGACGCCGAGCTGCCCGAACTCCCGGAACCTGAAGGGGAGTTGGTGGCCCGGCCGGTGCATCGCTGGCGCTTCGAGTCGCTCGGCCGGACGGGCGCCTGATCGCTCACCCGTGGAGAAACCGGCGCGAACCCATCGCGGACCGGTCATGCGTGATCGTTCGAGGCAACCCTGTGACCGTTTTCGGCATCACACTAGAGAGAGTTGATGACGGAAACGGGCGGTAATGGGACATGGGTTGGCTCGTGCGTAAAAAGGCGATCGGCGCGGCTCTCCTCGGTCTGCTGATGGTCACGGGCTGTTCGTCGGGCGGCGGCTCGGGCAGCGCCCCGTCCGCGTCCACCCCGCCCGGCACGCCTGCCGGCAAGCCCTCGACGGCGTCCCCCGCCGGTGACACGGCGGCCGCCGGGGCCGCGTACCGCAAATGGGGGCTCAAGCCCTTCGCGGCGCCGCCCGCGCCGCCGGCCGAGAAGCCCGTGAAGGGCAAGCCGGGCGAGGTGCCGGTGGTGAGTGACATCCCCACCAAGGAGAAGATCGTCTTCGTGACGTTCGACGACGGGGCCGAGAAGGACCCCAAGTTCGTCGAGATGATGCGGGACCTGAAGATCCCGTTCACGATGTTCCTGACCGACGACATCATCCGCGGCGACTACGGCTACTTCAAGCCGCTCCAGGAGCTCGGCAACTCCATACAGAACCACACGCTCTCGCACCCCAATCTGCGCACGCTCGGCGAGGCCGCGCAGAAGAACGAGATATGCACCCAGCAGAAGAAGCTGGGCACGGAGTACGGCAAGGCGCCCGAGCTCTTCCGGCCCCCGTACGGCAACTGGAACGAGAACACGCGCGCGGCCGCCAAGTCCTGCGACGTCCGGGCGGTGGTGCTGTGGCGCGAGTCGATGCAGATAACCAACATGCAGTACCAGCGCGGCGACAAGAAGCTGCACCCCGGTGACATCATCCTGGCGCACTTCCGCGGGCCCAAGGAGCTCAAGGGCACGTCCATGACGGAGATGACGGTCAATATGCTGCGCCACATACAGGAGCAGGGCTTCACGGTGGCCCGCCTGGAGGACTACGTCTAGCCGACCCCCTCCCGGGGGCCCAGCAGCATGGGCTGAGGGGCCGGTGCGGGCCGGCACCCGGGCAGCCAGGGGCACGGGGAACTGCGCGAGAAGCGAGCAGGGTCCGCAGGATCGAGAGGGTTCAGGGGCGCGGGGAACTGCGCGAGAAGCGAGCACGGTCCGCGGCCGACCGCACGGGGCCGGAAAAAAGAAGAAGGCAAGGAGTACGTACTCTCCTCGCCACTATCAAGATATAGCGCACAGGGGGGCTTGCGGCAAGGCCCCCGTCGTACCGCAGAATCACTCGCCTCGGGCCAGTACCTGCGGAAATGGGAGATTCACGAAGTGCGTGTGCGTGTGCCGTCGTCGGTTTCAGAATCCAGTACCGCCGTCGCGTTCGACCTGCCCGACCGTCTCGCCGCCAAGGCCGACCCCGCGCTGATCGGGGGCGACGAGCGGCACTTCGCGGCCGTCGCCCGCACCCTCGACGAGACGATCGCCGAACTCTCCGACCACCTCGCCGAACTGCGCCGGGCACCCGGCGGCATCGGCCGGGCGGCCATGGACCGGGACGTCGAAGTCCACCAGGCGACCGGCCGGCTGCGCGCCCTGAGCCGCTTCGGCCTCGATCTCTGCCTCGGGCGCATCGTCGCCGCCGACGACCCCGAGCCCCTCTACATCGGCCGCCTCGGCCTCACCGACCGCGAGGGCCGCCGGCTCCTGATCGACTGGCGCTCGCCCGCGGCCGAGCCGTTCTTCGCGGCGACCCACGCCGACCCGATGGGCCTGGCGAGCCGTCGCCGCTACCGCTGGACCCGCGGCCGGATCAGCGACTACTGGGACGAGGTGTTCAGCGCGGACGGGCTCGAAGGGCATGCCGCCCTCGACGACCAGTCCGCGTTCATCGCGAGCCTGGGCACCAACCGCTCGGCCCGGATGCGCGACGTCCTGTCCACCATCCAGGCGGACCAGGACGCCATCATCCGCGCCGGGTCGCGCGGCGCCCTCGTCGTCGACGGCGGGCCCGGCACGGGCAAGACCGTCGTCGCCCTGCACCGGTCCGCCTATCTGCTGTACTCCGACCCGCGCCTGGGCCACCGGCGCGGCGGCGTCCTGTTCGTCGGCCCGCACCGCCCCTACCTGGATTACGTCGCCGACGTGCTGCCCAGCCTCGGCGAGGAGGGCGTACAGACCTGTGTGCTGCGGGACCTCGTCACCGAGGGCGCGTCGGCCACGCGGGAGAGCGATCCGCGGGTGGCCCGCCTCAAGTCGTCCGTCGAGATGGTCGGGGCGATCGAGAAGGCCGTCGCCTTCTACGAGGAGCCGCCCACCGGCGCGATGACCGTCTCCACCCCCTGGTCCGACATCCAGCTGACCGCCGAGGACTGGGCCGAGGCCTTCGACGCGCCGGGACCCGGCACCCCGCACAACGAGGGGCGCGAACTGGTCTGGGAGGCGCTGGTCACGATCCTCCACGACAAGCACGACGGCGAGGAGGTGACGCCGGAGGAGTTCCGGTCGGCGCTGCGCCAGGACCGCGAACTGGTCGACGCCCTGCACAGCGCGTGGCCGCTGCTCGAAGCGGCCGATGTCGTCGGCGACCTGTGGTCGGTGCCCGCCTATCTGCGGATGTGCGCGCCCTGGCTCGGCCCCGACGACCTGCGCAGCCTGCGGCGCGCGGATCCGGCGGCCTGGACGGTGTCCGACCTGCCGCTCCTGGACGCGGCCCGCCAGCGGCTCGGCGACCCCGAGGTGGAGCGGCGCAGGCGACGGCACGAGGCGGTCGTCGCCGCCGAGCGTGCCCGGATGTCCGGCGTCATCGACGAGATCATCTCGGCCTCCAACTTCAACTCGGCCGGTGACGAGAGCGAGGGCGCCCTGAGGATGCTGCGCGGAAAGGACCTCCAGGACGCCCTGATCGACGACAGCGCCCTGCCCGCCGCCGAACCGGACCTGCTGGCCGGCCCGTTCGCGCACATCGTCGTGGACGAGGCCCAGGAACTCACCGACGCCGAGTGGCAGATGCTGCTCCTGCGCTGCCCCTCCCGGAGCTTCACCATCGTGGGCGACCGGGCCCAGGCCCGGCACGGCTTCACCGAGTCGTGGCGCGAACGGCTGGAGCGGATCGGGCTCGACCGGATCGAGGTGGCCTCCCTCGGCGTCAACTACCGCACGCCACAAGAGGTCATGGCGGAGGCCGAGCCGGTCATCCGGGCCGCGCTGCCGGACGCCAACGTACCGACGTCCATCCGCAGCGGAGGCGTCCCCGTCGGACACGGCACCGTCGACGAGCTGGACTCGATCCTGGAGACCTGGCTCGCCGAGCACGACGACGGGATCGCCTGCGTGATCGGCGACCCCGGGTTCCGGGCCACGTCCCGGGTCCGCTCGCTCACGCCGGAGCTGTCGAAGGGCCTCGAATTCGACCTCGTCGTCCTTGTCGAGCCGGAGCGGTTCGGCGAGGGCATCGAGGGGGCGGTGGACCGCTATGTCGCGATGACCAGGGCGACCCAGCGGCTCGTCGTGCTCACCGGCTCCTGAACCCCGGGGGCGAACCGCGGGGGGCCGGCCGCGGCCGTCGGAAATGTTGCCGCCCGGCCCCGGCGATGCTGTGCTGAAACGGCGGGGCCTAAGGGAATCGGCGTTCGGGGCCGTGCCGCCGATGAGTTTCGGGCGCGGGTCGGGTCCACCTCGTGATGCCGCCCGCACGGGGTCAGGCAACGGCAAGGAGGCCGACCATGTCCGCGCAGATCACCCAGAAGATCACCACCTTCCTCTGGTTCGACGACCAGGCCGAGGAGGCCGCCGAGCACTACGTCTCCATCTTCGGCGGGGATTCGCGCGTCGTGGCCGTCACGCACTACGCGGCGTCGGCGCCCGGGGAGACCGGATCGGTGATGACGGTCGAGTTCGAGCTCGCCGGGCAGCGCTTCACCGCCCTCAACGGCGGCCCCCAGTTCACCTTCACCGAGGCGATCTCCCTCTCGGTGGGCTGCGCCGACCAGGCGGAGATCGACCGGTTCTGGACGCTGCTCAGCGAGGGCGGCGAAGAGGGTCCGTGCGGCTGGCTGAAGGACAAGTACGGCCTGTCGTGGCAGGTAGTCCCGGCCGAACTGCCCGAGTTGCTCACCGGCGACGGGGACAAGGCCGACCGGGTCATGGCGGCGGTCATGGACATGAAGAAGCTTGACGTCGACGTCCTGCGGGACGCGTAGACCCGCGGGACGCGTAGTCCTGCGGGACGCCGGGACCGGCCCCCAAGTCGCCGTCGTGGCGGGCCAGTTGACGGGCACGCCATGGGGACTGAGGCGGGGGAGCGGTGGCGAACCGGCCACCTGTTGTGAACATGACGCAGGGGGGTCTCCAGGCCGGCGGGAGGCCCCGATAATCTCGGGCGCATGTCGTCCCGCTCGCTGCTCCCGCCGTCGCCGCCACCCGTCGCGATACGTTCCTGGCCCGACCGCAACGCGCTGCTCGCGGACCGGGCGCAGGTTCTCGAAGCGCTGGTCAGGGGGTACTTGGGGGCCGGCCGGCTCGGTTTGCTCTGGCTGTGGGCGGCGCTGTTCGCGCTCGGCTGGTCGCTGGTCGGCACGGCGCTCACCTCGCTGACCGACGTCCTCACCGCGATCGTCGGCGGGGTGTTCCTGCTGCTCGGCCTCGGCGTGATGATCCCCACCGGCCTGGCCGTCGGATTCGGGCTGCGCAAGGACCGCCGGATACGCCAACTCCTGTACCAGTGGGCCGAGTTGGACCGCGACCCCGTACTCGACCGCAATCTGCGCAGACCCGGACTGAGCCTGGCGTGGCTGGTGCCCTCGGTGCTGCTGTGCGCGGGCGGGCTCGGCGTCTGCCTGGTGCTGCCGGCGACCGCCGTCCCCGGTCACGACACCTACGCGCTCGTCGCGTACGGCATGGGCCTCGGCCTGATCTGCTGGCTGACCGGGCTCATCGGGGTCATGAAGGCGACCGCGTACCGGCGTTGGGTCCAGCGGTCCCTCGCCTTCGGTCCACCCCGCTGACCCCCGGCCTATCCTGAGCCTGGCGCCGCGCGACGCGGTGACACATCTCGGGGGAAGGACGGCCGCCATGGCCTGGTACTGGTGGATTCTGATCGTTTTCTGGATGGGCGGGTTCGGCTGGGCGATCGACAACGCCCGGACGGCGCTGCGGACGCGGCACGAGCGGAAGATGGAGCGGCTGGAGGCGGCCAAGCAGGAACGGCTCGCCCTGGAGGCCGCGCAGCGGCCGCCGGAGCCGGTGTGCGGGTGCACGCACCACTTGGCCAAGCATGACAAGGCGGGCAAGTGTCATGAGCGGGTTGAGGTTCCGGTTGCGTGGGACGAGGGCAAGAAGCCGCTGCGGTTTGAATCCGGGCGGTGCAACTGTCAGCAGTATGTGGGGCCTCAGCCGTTGTCCCACGTCTACGCGGACGAACTGACCGACCTCGCCTGACCCCGGGGCGCCCCCTCCGCGGTTCCCCGCGCCCCCAACTCCCTTTCGGCCTGCGGGCCGGGGTCGCTCTTCTGCGCAGTTCCCCGCGCCCCCAAGGCTCGTCTTCGTCTGCGGGTCGCAGGGGGCTGGTCGCGCAGTTCCCCGCGCCCCTGAAACCCTCTTCGGTCTGCGGGCCGTGGTCGCTTCTCGCGCAGTTCCCCGCGCCCCTGGCAGTGCTGGTGCTGGCCCGCATCGGGCATTTCAGCCCGTCCGGCGTTTGAGGACGAGCGCCGTTCAGGCGCGATACGGGGTCTGGGGCGGAGCCCCAGGAAGGCCCGAACCATCCAACCCGCTACACGGGTGGGTGGGGGGGGCGAGGTGCCTGGGGTCTGGGGCGGAGCCCCAGGGGGCCGGAACCATTCAACCCCGCTGCACGGGTGGGTGGGTGGGCGAGGTGCCTGGGGTTTGGGGCGGAGCCCCAGGGTGCCGGAACCATTCAACCCCGGTGCACGGGCGGGTGGGTGGGCGAGGTGCCTGGGGTTTGGGGCGGAGCCCCAGGAGGGGCCGGAACCTTCCAACCCGCTGCACGGGCGGGTGGGTGGGCATAGTGGCCCCGGGTCTTCAGGGGCGGGGCGGAGCCGCGGGTGGGGGGAGGGGGGTGCCGATCAGCATCGTGGGGGCGCCGGCGACGCGGGTCAGGAAGACCGTCGCCGCATGCGGCCCCCGCAACTTCACCCGCCGCCGAATCTCCTCCGGCTCCACCGCCGACCCCCGCTTCTTGACCGTCAGCACCCCCACCTCCCGCTCCCGCAGCACCGCCTTCAACTTCTTGAGGTTGAACGGGAGTTGGTCGGTGATCTCGTACGCCGAGGTGTACGGGGACGCGTACGGCTCGTCACTGGTGACGTACGCGATCGTCTCGTCGATCAGACGACCCCCGCACCGCTCGACGATCTCGGCCACCAGATGCGCCCGGATGACCGCACCGTCCGGCTCGTACAGATAGCGGCCGACCGGGCCGACCGGCGGCGCCGCGAGCGGGGCCGCCGTCCACAGGGCGGCGGAGGACGGCAGCAGGGTGGCGCGGACCGCGCCCGGGGTGACTCCGGTGCCGAACCAGAGCACCGCTTCCTTCACGTCGCCCCCGTCCGAGATCCACTCCGCCTCGGCCTGCGGCGGGATCGCCTCGTGGGGGATGCCGGGAGCGATCTTCAACGCGGCGAAGGGGGCCGCCAGAGCCGCCGAGACGGCCCACGAGAGCGGCGGCGAGTAGGCCTCCGGGTCGAAAATGCGGCCCCGGCCGCCGCGCCGCGCGGGGTCCACGAAGACCGCGTCGTAGGGGCTCGTGTCGATGTCGGTCACGTCGGCGCAGCGCACCTCGATCAGGTCCGCGAGACCCAGCGCCGCCGCGTTGGCGCGGGCCACCGCCGCCGTCAGCGGGTCGCGGTCGACGGCGAGGACGTGGATCCCGGCCCGGGCGAGGGCCAGCGCGTCGCCGCCGATGCCGCAGCACAGGTCGGCGACGGAGCGTACGCCGCGTGCGGCGAAGGCGCGGGCGCGGTGGGTGGCGACCGAGGCGCGGGTCGACTGCTCGACGCCGTTGGGCGTGAAGTACATCCGGTGGGCGTCGGCCGCGCCGAACTTCGCCACCGCCCGCTGCCGCAGCCGGGCCTGCCCGAGCGCCGCCGACACCAGGTCCGCGTCGTGCTCGCGGCGCAGCCGGGTGGCGACCGCCAGCTCCTGCGACGGGTCGTGGTCCCGCAGGGATGCGAGCAGGGCGCGGCCCTCGTCGGTCAGCAGGAGGGAGAAGGTGTCGAGGTCGTTCACCCCGCCATTGTCGTCCAGCCGCCGCATCGCTGTGGGCCAGCCGGGCGATGGTGGGGCGCTCGCGGCGGTGTCGTACGGGCGGGGGGCCCGGCACCTGACAGGATGCGGCGCCATGCAACTAGTACGACAAAAGGGAAAATCTCGGGCAAAGGTCCTCTGTGGTGCCCTCGGGCTCGTGGCCGCCCTGCTCGCCTCCGGCTGCGCGGCCGAGGACGCCGGGACGGGACACCACGGCGCGCAGGCCGCCAAGAAGGGCCCGGCCGGCGCTCTCGCCGACTACTCCGAGCAGCTCCAGCACACCGAGGCCGCCCGGCTCGCGGCCGTCAAGAAGTGGGGGCTCGCCAAGCCGCCCCTGCTCGCGCCCCCGGTGCCCGCCGTCAAGCCGAAGATCACCAATCGCGCCGGGTTCGAGACGGACGGCGGTGACTCGCTGCCGCCCGTCTTCACCACCGTCCCCACTAAGGACAAGATCGTCTTCCTGACGATCGACGACGGCGCCGAGAAGGACCCCACGTTCCTGAAGATGATGCAGGAACTCCGCATCCCTTACAGCGCGTTCCTCAGCGACTACCTGGTCAAGAACGACCACGAGTACTTCAGGAAGATGCAGGGCCTCGGGGTCACGCTCAACAACCACACCCTCAACCACCGCTATCTGCCCGGGCTCTCCTACGACGAGCAGCGGCACGAGATCTGCGACCAGCAGGACAAGATCGGCCAGTGGGCGGGCAAGCGGCCCCGGCTGTTCCGGCCGCCGTACGGGAACTACAACGAGGACACCCTCAAGGCCGCCCAGTCCTGCGGCATCAAGGCCGCGCCGCTGTGGGCGGAGGAAGCCTTCACCGACCACATGGAATGGCGCGAGTGGGACCGCGACCTGCACCCCGGCGACATCATCCTCAGCCACTTCCGGGGACGCGAGGACTGGAACGGGACCATGCCCGACATGGTCCGCCAGGTGATGAAGGTGATCACCGACAAGGGGTACGCCGTGGCCCGTCTGGAGGACTACGTGTGACCGGGGCCGGGGAGCCGAGGTGAGGCGCGCGCACCGGTTCCGGGCCGCCCTGGCCGGACTGCTCGCCGCCGGTGCGCTGCTCGGCCCACTCGCCGGATGTACGGAACAGGCCGCTCCGGTGGGCCCGTTCCAGCGGCTCGGACGCAAGGCCGCCCAGCGGGGTGTGCCCCGCGTCGGGCCGGACGCGCGGGCGGCCGCCGCCCGGCACTGGGGCCTGGGCGGCCCGCTGACGGTCGCGCCGCGCCCCGCCGCCGGGCAGGGACCGGAGCTGCCCTATGTCATCGACCACGTGCCGATGCGGGCGAAGGTGGTCTTCCTGACCTTCGACGGCGGACCGGGCGTCGACCCCGGTTTCGTACGGCTGGTGCGCGACCTCGCGCTGCCGGTGACGCTGTTCCCCACCGATGCGGCGGCCGACACGGAGGGCGAGGCCGGGGCCGGCCCCGATACGGCGGCTCCGCCCGGCCGGGACCGCGTCGAGGCGCTGCGCGCGCTCGGCGCCGGGGTGCACGACCACGCCCCGCACCTCCGCGACCTGCGCACCCTGGACCACGCCGGGCAGCGGGCCGAGATCTGCGGCCGCCGGGGCCGGCTCGCCACCCGGGCGGGCGAAGTCCGTCCACGGTTGCTGAGACCGCCCTACGGTGCTTACGACGCGACCACCCTGCGGGCTGCCAAGGAGTGCGGGATCACCGCGGTCGTGCTGGCCCGCGCCACCATGACGCCCGATGGTCTGCGCTACGCCGGGGGTGCCTGTGGGCTGCGGCCCGGGGACATCGTGCGGGCCCCGCTGCCCGCGCCCGGCGACGGTGCGGCGCGGCTGGCGGTGCGCCTCCTGGAACAGGTCCGCGCCCAGGGCTTCGCGGTGGGCCACCTGGAGGACCACCTCTGAACGCGCCCGGGCACACCCCTCTGGGGCTCCGCCCCAGACCCCGTATCGCGCCTTAAGGGCGCTCGTCCTCAATCGCCGGACGGGCTGAGGTTGCCCGATGCGGACCAGCACCGAGTAGTTAGGGGCGCGGGGAACTGCGCGAGAAGCGACCACGGTCCGCAGGATCGAGAGGGGTTAGGGGCGCGGGGAACTGCGCGAGAAGCGACCACGGTCCGCAGGCGAAAACGGGGTTCGAGGGGCGCGGGGAACTGCGCGAGAAGCGGGCACGGTCCGCACGATCGAGAGGGGTTAGGGGCGCGGGGAACTGCGCGAGAAGCGACCACGGTCCGCAGGCGAAAACGGGGTTCGAGGGGCGCGGGGAACTGCGCGAGAAGCGACCACGGTCCGCAGGATCGAGAGGGGTCAGGGGCGCGGGGAACTGCGCGAGCGGTCCCGCGGGGCCGGGGCGCGTGGGGAGGGGCGGCTCCGGGCGGCGACCGCTGCCGAGGCCGAACAGGGCCGCGAACTCATAGGTGGGAGAGCGGAGTTGACCCGTCATGGCCATCGAGGCCGCCGCATGGCCGAAAACGGTCACCGCGACGACGAGCGTCAGGAGCAGGGCCTCCGCGCGCCGCGCCGCCGCCGGATCGCGACGCGCCCCGTCCCGCCCGCCCGGATCAGTCCACGCACGGGATGCCGCCGCCGTCCAGGACCGGGGCCGACGGTTTCTCCGGTGCCGGCTTCGGGTCGGGGGTGGCGCCGGGCCCGGCGGGCACCGCGGGCGGGGTGGAGCGCACGGGATGGATGGCGTCGGCGACGATCCGCTTGATCTTCGCCGGGTCGACGATGTTGACGTCCTCGCCGCGGTGTTCGGCGAACCGCTCGATGGGCAGCGTCGTGAACTCCACGTTCCCTCCCGACAGGTTCTTGGCCTGCTTGAGGAAGGACAGGAGGTCCCAGCCCTGATCGGTGACGAGGTCCTGTTTGGCCGTGTTCAGCAGATGCAGCAGGCGGACCGGGTCGGTGAAGGTGCCCACCGAGTCGAGCTTGTGCGTCGCCGAGGCGAGGAAGGCCTGCTGACGCCGGGTGCGGTCCAGATCGCCGCCGGCCAGACCGTGCCGCTGGCGCACGAACGCCAGCGACTGCTGACCGTTCAGGGTCTGCTTCCCGGCCGGGAAGTCGGCGCCCGAGTACCGGTCCTTGACCGGCTTCTTCAGGCAGACCGTCACACCGTCCAGAGCGTCGGCCAGGTGGTAGAAACCGGCCAGGTTGACCTCGGCGAAGTGGTCGATGGGCACCCCGAGGAAGGCGCGTACCGTCTGGATCTCGGCCCGGCGCCCCGCCTCGCGGCCCGCCGTCTCCAGCTTCCGCCGGTCGGTGACGCCCTGGGCAGCCAGCTTCTCCTCGGTACGGGCCTTCTCCAGACCGTACGCCTTCTTGATCTTGTCCTGGCCGTGGCCCGCGATGTCGACCAGGTCGTCGCGGGGCACGGAGAACGCCCTGGCCCTGCCACCGTCGGCCGGGACGTGCAGCAGGATCAGGGTGTTGGTGTTGTAGCCGCCGATGTCGGAACTGCCCGCGTGCAGCTTGTCGAGGACCTCGGGCGGCAGGTCGTCGCCGTTCTGGTCCTTGCGGCTGTCCAGACCCATCAACAGGATGTTGGTGTCCCCGCCCACGGACGTGGGCGCGCCGTCCGCGAGCGCCCGCGAGGTGCCGATGCTTCCGGACAGATCGCGGTACAGGTACCAGCCGCCGGCCAGGGCGCACAGCACCAGGACGACGGCGCACGCGGCGAGGGTGCGCACCAGGCGCCTCGCGCTCCAGCGCTTCTCGCGACGGTGGGTGATCGGGCTGCGGCTCATGCGACGGTGGCTCACGCCGACCGATGCTGGGGCCCCGGCGCTGAAGGAAACCTGAGAGTCCTGAAGCCCCCTTCAGGAACCGCCTCGGCGCGGGCCGCGTCCGGGGACGGTTTCCCCGGACCGGTTTCCCCGGACCGGTTTCCCCGGGCCGGTTTCCCCGGGCCGGTTTCCCGCCCGGTGTTCGCTCGCCTCAGAACCGTCCCGGCAGCCGCACCCTGAAGCGGGCGCCCGGGCCCGGCCCGGCCGTCAGGTCGCCGCCGTGGGCCCGTGCGATCTCCCGCGCGATCGCCAGGCCGAGGCCGGTGCCGCCGCTCTGGCGGGTGCGGGCGGCGTCCAGGCGTACGAAGCGCTCGAAGATCCGGGACCGGTCGGCGGCCGGGACGCCGGGACCGTCGTCGACGACGTCGAGCACCGCCTCGTTCCCCTCCCGGGCGGCCCGCACCCGTACTCCGGTACGGGCGTGGCGCACCGCGTTGTCGACCAGGTTGGCCAGCATCCGCTCCACCTGCGCGGGGTCGCCGCGCACCGGCACGGGCGCGTCCGCGACGAGCTCGACCGGGACCCGGGCGGTCCGCCTGCGGGCGGCGTCCTCGGCCGCCAGCAGAGTCAGGTCGATCGGCTCGGACACGGGCTGCGGATGGGCGTCGAGGCGGGCCAGGAGCAGCAGGTCGGCGGCGATCCGCTGGAGCCGCTCGGTGTCGTCGAGCGCGGCCCGCACCGACGCCGGGTCCGGTGCGGCGAGGGCGACTTCGAGCCGGGAGCGGACCGCGGCGATCGGGTTGCGCAACTCGTGCGAGGCGTCCGCGACGAACTCGCGCTGACGGACGTGGGCCTGTTCCAGCCGGTCGAGGGTGGCGTTCACGGTCCGGGCGAGCAGGGCGACCTCGTCGGCACCGCCGGGGTCGGGCACCCGCCGGTCGAGCGCGCTGGAGCCGACCTCGGCGAGTTCGGTACGGATCGAGGTCACCGGGCGCAGCGCGAGCCCGGTGCCGGCCCAGGCGATGCCGGCCGCGAGCGCGATCAGCGGAGGGGCGCTGGCGAGCAGGGCCCAGCCGATGGCGCCGGTGGCGTCGTCGACGTCGCTCAGGACGGTCGTGCCGTACACATAGCTGGCCGGGCCGCCCGGCACCTGGGCGCGTACGACCACGGCGACCTCGTGGTGACCGCCCTCGGTCAGGGTCCGCGAGGCCGAGTCCTGGCCCGGCGGCGGCCGCAGGCCCGCCAACTCCCGCGCGGAGCCGGTCTGTTGGCTCGCGGCGACGAGCCCGCCCCCCCTCGTCCAGGACCACGACGAGGTCGACGCCGTCCTGCGGCGGAGGCAGCAGCGGGCGTACGGTCCCGGCGTCGACCTGGGCGGCGACCTTGCGGGCGGCCAGTTCGGTGCGGCCGGTGGTGTTGTCGAGCAGATTGGAGCGCAGCACGACATAGAGCCAGATCCCGCCCGCGGCCAGCAGGAGCGCCATCGCGAGCGCGGCGGCCGCGGCGACCTTCCCGCGCACGGTCCTCGGCAGCAGCCGTCCCGTCCGGGAGAGCCGGGGCTCAGCCCCCATCGGGGGCCATCCGGTAGCCGACCCCGTGCACGGTCAGGATCGATCGACGGCCGAACGGCGAATCGATCTTCTTTCTGAGCGAAGAGACATACACCTCGACGATGTTCGGGTCGATCCCGCCGTCCGGCCCCGCGCCGCTGTCCCAGACCTCGTCCAGGATGTGCTGCTTGGCGACGGCCCGGCCCGGCTCGGCCATCAGGCAGGCCAGGACGGCCAGTTCGCGGGCGGTCAGCTCGATCTCGCGCTCGCCGCGCCGGCAGCGCCGGGCGCCGGTGTCCAGGGTGAGGTCGCCGGCCTGGAGCGGGCCCGGGCGCTCGGCGCCGGCCCGCCGGACGAGGGCCCGCAGCCGGGCGAGCAGCACGACGAACGAGAACGGCTTGGTCAGATAGTCGTCGGCCCCCGAGTCGAGCCCGTCGGCCTCGTCGTACTCGCCGTCCCTGGCGGTCAGCATCAGCACCGGGGTCGCGTCGCCGAGCCGCCGCATCCGCCGGCAGATCTCGTATCCGCTGAGCCCCGGCAGCATCAGATCGAGCACGACCGCGTCGTATCCGCCGGTGAGCGCGAGGTCGAGGCCCCGGTGGCCGTCGTGGGCGAGGTCGACCCAGTGGCCCTCGGCGGAGATGCCCCGACGCAGTGAGTCGGCGAGCCCCGTTTCGTCCTCGACGACCAGAATGCGCATGCCGTCCAGGGTCACATACCGGCCGGATGTGCCCGGCGGGGTCCGCCGCGACGGTGGCAGATTGGCACTCCGCTTGACCGAGTGCTAACCGCCGTCCTAGTCTCGCTTCTGGCACTCCCCACCGGAGAGTGCCAAGTAGCGACGGGCAGGTCCGGCACCCGCGACGACGGATCCACCTGGTCGCCACCCCAGACAGTTAACCCCGTGAGATCTCCGAAGGGGGAGACCGGAACGTGACGACCACCAGCTCCAAGGTTGCCATCAAGCCGCTCGAGGACCGCATTGTGGTCCAGCCGCTCGACGCCGAGCAGACCACGGCCTCCGGCCTGGTCATTCCGGACACCGCCAAGGAGAAGCCCCAGGAGGGCGTCGTCCTGGCCGTGGGCCCGGGCCGCTTCGAGAACGGCGAGCGTCTGCCGCTCGACGTCAAGACCGGCGACATCGTGCTGTACAGCAAGTACGGCGGCACCGAGGTGAAGTACAACGGCGAGGAGTACCTCGTCCTCTCGGCCCGCGACGTGCTCGCGATCATCGAGAAGTAATTCACCGGAGTACACGAGTACTTCGACGCTCGAAGCGAACGCTTTGAGAGCTGCGCCCCTGGTCACCCCGCTGATTGCCGGGCGGCGAGGGGCGCAGTGTCATTAACCCGAGTTTTCGAGAGGGCTGAACCGCTCCCATGGCGAAGATCCTGAAGTTCGACGAGGACGCCCGTCGCGCCCTTGAGCGCGGCGTCAACAAGCTTGCCGACACCGTGAAGGTGACGATCGGCCCCAAGGGCCGCAACGTCGTCATCGACAAGAAGTTCGGCGCCCCCACCATCACCAACGACGGTGTCACCATCGCGCGCGAGGTCGAGCTCGACGACCCGTACGAGAACCTCGGTGCCCAGCTCGTCAAGGAGGTGGCGACCAAGACCAACGACATCGCGGGTGACGGCACCACCACCGCGACCGTCCTGGCCCAGGCGCTGGTCCGCGAGGGTCTGCGCAACGTCGCCGCCGGCGCCTCCCCGGCCGCCCTGAAGAAGGGCATCGACGCCGCGGTCAAGGCCGTGTCCGACGAGCTTCTCGCGACCGCCCGTCCGATCGAGGACAAGACGGACATCGCCGCCGTCGCCGCGCTGTCCGCCCAGGACAAGCAGATCGGCGAGCTCATCGCCGAGGCCATGGACAAGGTCGGCAAGGACGGTGTCATCACCGTCGAGGAGTCCAACACCTTCGGTGTGGAGCTCGAGTTCACCGAGGGCATGGCCTTCGACAAGGGCTACCTCTCGCACTACATGGTCACCGACCAGGAGCGTATGGAGGCCGTCCTCGACGACCCGTACATCCTGATCAACCAGGGCAAGATCTCCTCGATCCAGGACCTGCTGCCGCTCCTGGAGAAGGTCATCCAGGCCGGCGCCTCCAAGCCGCTCCTGATCATCGCCGAGGACGTCGAGGGCGAGGCGCTCTCCACCCTGGTCGTCAACAAGATCCGCGGCACGTTCAACGCCGTGGCCGTCAAGGCCCCGGGCTTCGGCGACCGCCGCAAGGCCATGCTCCAGGACATCGCCACCCTCACCGGTGCGACCGTCATCGCCGAAGAGGTCGGCCTCAAGCTGGACCAGGCCGGTCTCGACGTGCTCGGCACCGCGCGCCGCGTCACCATCACCAAGGACGACACCACGATCGTCGACGGCGGTGGCAACAAGGCCGACGTCGAGGGCCGCGTCAACCAGATCAAGGCCGAGATCGAGTCCACGGACTCCGACTGGGACCGCGAGAAGCTCCAGGAGCGCCTCGCGAAGCTGGCCGGCGGCGTGTGCGTGATCAAGGTCGGCGCCGCCACCGAGGTCGAGCTCAAGGAGCGCAAGCACCGTCTGGAGGACGCCATCTCCGCGACCCGCGCCGCGGTCGAGGAGGGCATCGTCTCCGGTGGTGGCTCCGCCCTGGTGCACGCCGCCAAGGTTCTGGACGGCAACCTCGACAAGACCGGCGACGAGGCGACCGGTGTCGCGGTCGTCCGCCGCGCCGTCGTCGAGCCGCTGCGCTGGATCGCCGAGAACGCGGGCCTGGAGGGCTACGTCATCACCGCCAAGGTGAGCGAGCTCGAGAAGGGCTTCGGCTTCAACGCCGCCACCGGCGAGTACGGCGACCTGGTCAAGGCCGGCGTCATCGACCCGGTCAAGGTCACCCGCTCCGCCCTGGAGAACGCCGCCTCCATCGCCTCCCTGCTGCTCACGACCGAGACCCTGGTCGTCGAGAAGCCGGCCGAGGAAGAGGCCGACGCCGGTCACGGCCACGGTCACGGCCACTCCCACTGACGCACCCCGTCAGCGGCACCACCCGGTAGTCGAGGCCCGGCATCCCCTTCGGGGGGTGCCGGGCCTTCGGCGTTGGCATGATGGGCGCATGGGGGAGGACGCGGGGCGGCGGCCGGTCGCGGTGACGGATGTGGTGGGGGCGGCGGTTGTGGGGGACCACAACGAGGTCCACGTCACCCAGGGCGCGGCGTCCCCAGTCCGTTCGGCGTACTGGGAGCAGGTGCGGCGGATCGCGCCTCCTGAACTGGTGGGCCGTGAGGCCGAGTTGGCGGAGCTCGCGGCCTTCTGTACGACCGACTCCGGACCCGCGTACACCTGGTGGCGCGCGGACGCCTGGGCGGGCAAGACGGCGCTGATGGCCCGCTTCGCCCTGCGCCCACCGGCCGGCGTCCGCGTCGTCCCGTTCTTCGTCACCGCGCGGCTCAGTGCCCAGAACGATGTGGTCGCCTACGCCGACGTCGTACTGGAACAACTCGCGGAACTGGCGGGCGAGGGCATTCCGGCACATCTGACGGCCGCCACCCGCGAAGCCCATCTGTTGCGCCTGTACGGGGTCGCCGCGCGGGCCTGCGCGGCGCGCGGGGAACGCCTGGTCCTGCTGGTCGACGGCCTCGACGAGGACCGGGGCGTCACGACCGGCCCCGACGCGCACAGCGTCGCGAGCCTGCTTCCGGAGCGCTCGGAGGCCGGGATGCGGGTGATCGTCGCGGGCCGTCCCAATCCGCCGATCCCCATGGACGTCCCCCACGGGCATCCGCTGCGGGACCCCTCGATCGTGCGCCCGCTCTCGGCTTCGGCCGAGGCGCAGGTCAACAGGGTCGCCATGGAAGCCGAGTTGAAGCATCTGCTGGCCTCGCCCGGTCTCGAACGCGATCTGCTCGGCCTGGTCGTCGCGGCCGGCGGCGGCCTGACCGCACCGGACCTCGCGGAGCTGACCGGGGAGGGGGAGTACTGGGTCCGCGACGTCCTGATGACCCGGGCGGGGCGGACGTTCGGTATGCGCGTCGAGGCCTACCTCCTGGCGCACGAGGAGCTCCAGAAGCACGCCGCCGTCATGCTGGGAGATCGTCGACTCGCCCTGTTCCGGGACAGGTTGTCCGCGTGGGCCGAGGAGTGGCGGCGTCGGGGGTGGGGCGCCGGGGCGCCCCAGTACCTCCAACGGGGGTACTTTCGGATGCTGCGGGCCGAAGGCGACCTGGAGCGGATGGCCGAGCTCGCGCTCGACGCGGCGCGCCAGGACCGGATGCTGGCGACCACGGGCAGTGACGCCGACGCGCTGGCGGAGATTCGCGCCGTCGAGGAGCTGAACCTGGAACGCGGCGGAGAGCGCGCCCTGGTGGAAATGCTGCGCGTCGCGGTGCGGCGGGACCGCCTGTTGGAGCGGGCGGCTGCCGTTCCGGGCGGGCTGCCCGGCGCATGGGCAGCGGTCGGCGAGGTGGCGCACGCCCTCGCCCTGGCCCGAGGCCTGCCGGACCGGGGGCGGCGGGCCAGGGCGCTGAACGACATCGCCCGCGTACGTGCCGAACAGGGCGACCGCGAGCAGGTGTTGGAGTTGCTGGCGGAGGCCGAGTCGGTGGTGGTCGAACGGGACGACCGGGTGCCGGCGTGGGAGTTCCTGCTCGGCGTGCTCGCGGAGACCTATGCCGAACTGGGGGAGCTGGGCCGGGCGCGGCGACTCCTTGTGGAACGGAACGACGAGGCCGCCGTCTGGCACTGGTCGCCCGCCCTCACGGTGGTCCGGGCCTGTCTGGACGCCGATGAGACCGCCCTCGCGCTGGAGATCGCCTCCGCCGCCCCGGACCCGGCGGGAGCGGAGGCGACCGGCCTGGTCGCCCGGCACCTGGCCCTGGCCGACCGCGTCGACCAGGCGCTTTCGACGGCGTGCGACGCCGAGCCCGCGGGCTTCCTGGTGGCTCTGGTGCAGGTGTCGGCCGTGCTGCGCGAGCGGGGCCGACAGGAGGAGGCCGACCTCCTCTTCGAGCGGATCCGGCGCGTGCCTCGCTCGGCACTGGAGGCGGAACCGATGTTCAAGGCCCTCATCCGGGCCGGTGATCTCGACCGGGCGTGGCAGGTGGCGCGGGGCGCCGAGCGCCACGGAGGCTTCGACAAGTCGAGGATGTGGGTGGTGTTCACCACGGAACTCGCGGCGGTCGGCGCGTTCGGCCTGGCCGAGGACGTGATCGCGCGGCTCCGCCCGCTCGACCGCGCCAGGGCGAGCGGGCCGCTGGCCGTGGCCCTGGCCAAGGCGGGTGAGTTCGACCGGGCCGAGTCCGTGGCGCGGCGGGATCGGGACCGGGACGCGTTGGCGGAGGTGGCCGCGGCGCTGACGGCGGCGGGGCATGTCGACCGGGCCTTGGAGCTCGCGGAGGATGTGGCCGTCGGATACAAGCGCCACGCCGTGCGGGTACGGGTCGTGGCGGCGCTGGCCGCGACGGGTGACCGGGACCGGGCCGCGGGCCTGGCCCGGTCCCTGCCGTACTGGAAGAACCGGGCCGACGCGCTCATCGCGGTGGCCCGCCCGGCGGCGAAGTCCGGCGATCGAGCATCGGCCGTGGCCCTGCTGACCGAGACCGAGACCGGGATGCACGCGGCACCGGACGCGATGACGCGCCTGCGCACGCTGTGCCGGGCCGCGCGGGCGCTCGCGGGGGCCGGCCATGGCGCGCTGGCCACGGCCGTGCTCGCGGACGTCGAACAGGTCCACGCGGACGTGGCGTCCGAGGAGGCGTCGGAAGCGCAGGCGCGTACCGAGATCACCGGCGAGGTCGCCGACGCCCTCGCGGCCGCCGGCGAGATAGAGCGCGCCGAGGCGTACTTCAGGGACGGGCTCGGCGCCGATGTCGCCCCGGCCGAGGCGTCCGTCGACGACGGTCCCCTCCTGTTCGACGCCGAGCAGCGGCCCGTGATGGCCCGGATCGCCCGAGCGGTCGCTGCGAGGGGCGACACCGAGGGCGCGTGGGCGCGCGCCGCGTCCCTCCCACGAGGCCTCCGGGAGTCGGCTCTCGCCGGCGTCGTCGTGGAGCTTGCCGGGGCCGGGCGGGACGATGAGGCCCGACGGCTGGCCGGGGAACTGTCCGGGATGGTGGCGGACGATCCCGGGCGCCAAGGGGTGGGTGAACTGGCCGCTGTGCGGCTGGCGTTGGGGGATGCCGAGGGGGCCGCAGCGCTGCTTGTCGACCTTGGGACGGGAACGGGTCCGCGACTGGGCGTTTCGCCGGTCGTGCTCACCACCCTGCTGACCCTGGGGCAGGGGGACCGGGCGGTGGAGCTGGCTACCGCTCACCGATTCCACGAGACATTGCCCAGGGCTTACGCCGAACTGATCGAGGCCTGTGCGGCGGCCGGGGACACGGCCCGCGCGGAGGCGCTGCTGGCATCGGCCGGGCTGACGGGTGAGTACGCGGCCCGCGCCTGCGCTGCGCTCGCCGTCGCGTCCGCACCGGTTCGCGCCCGGCTCCTGGCGGCTCAGGCGCTCCTTCACGGCGCCTGGACCACGGCCCTGCCCGCGGTGCTGTGCCTCGAACCGGCGGCCGCGCCCCTGGTCGTGGAAGTGCTGCGGGCCGGGCCGGGCCATTGAACCGCCCCATGTGCAGAACCGGCGCCTACGCCGACCGCCCCAACGACAACGGATGCACCGGATCCGCGAACGGCACCCCCGACACGAACCGTTCCACCTCGTCCAGTGCCTGATCCGCCATCCGGTACAGCTCGTTGCCGAGGGAGCCCGCGATGTGGGGGGTCAGCAGGACGTTCGGGAGGGCGTACAACGGGCTGTCCTGAGGCGGGAGTTCGGGGTCCGTCACGTCCAGGACCGCGTGGAGGCGGCCCGTGAGGAGCTCGGTGAGGAGGGCGGGCTCGTCCACCAGGGAGCCGCGCGCGGTGTTGACCAGGGTGGCTCCCGTGGGCATCAGGGCCAGTTGGCGCGCGCCGATCATGTGGTGGGTCTCGGGCAGCTGGGGCGCGTGGACGGAGACGACGCTGCTGCGGGCGCACAGCTCGTCCAGGGATACCGGTTCAACGCCCAGCGCCCCCGCTTCGGTTCCGCTCACATACGGGTCGTACAGCAGGACCTCGAAGTCGAAGGGGCGCAGCAGCTCGATCACGCGCCGGCCGATGCGCGACGCGCCGACCAGTCCGACGGTGCGCCGGTAGTTGCCGGTGCGGTCGGTCTCGCTCAGCCACTCGGGGGCGGTACGCAGCTCGGCGTAGTGCCGGGCCGAGCGCAGCACTTCCTTGCCCGCGAACAGGATCGCGGCCAGCGTGTACTCGGCGACCGGCAGCGCGTTGGCGGCGGCGGCCGAGGTCACGGCGATGCCGCGGGCCCAACAGGCTTTGGTGACATGGTGCTTGACGGAGCCCGCCGCGTGGACGACCGCGCGCAGGCGGGGGGCGGCGTCCAGGACGTGCTCGGTGAGCGGGGGAGCGCCCCAGCAGGTGAGCAGGAGCTCGGCGCCGGCCAGGGCCTCGGCGACCGGTCCGGTGGGCGCCGTGAGGTCGTGGGCGACGAGGTGCGGGTCGGTGCGGGTGAGGGCGGCGAGCCGGGTGCGGTGGCGCTCGGTGAGGAGGCGCTCCGCGATGCCGGGACCCATCGCGAGCAGCAGAGCGGGCCGGTTGTCAGTGGTGTGGTGCATGGTGGGACTGGGGCTCCTCACGAGGCGCTGGCCAGGGGTAACCGGATGTGGGGGCCGCTCATTTGACGCTGCCGGCGGCGAGCCCGGCCCTCCAGTGCCGTTGGAGGGAGACGAAGGCGACGATCAGGGGGATGACGGCGAGGAGGGAGCCGGTGACGACGAGAGGGTAGTAGCCCGGCTCGGCATGGGTGTTGCTGTTCCAGGCGTACAGACCGAGGCTCAGCGGGAAGAGCTTCTGGTCGCTGAGCATGACCAGGGGGAGGAAGAAGTTGTTCCAGATCGCGGTGAACTGGAAGAGGAACACGGTCACGAAGCCCGGCATCATCATGCGCAGACCGATCGACCAGAAGGTGCGCAGCTCGCCCGCGCCGTCGATACGGGCGGCCTCCAGAGCCTCGTCGGGGATGTAGCTCGCGCTGAACACCCGGGACAGATACACCCCGAACGGATTGACCAGAACGGGTATCAGGACCGACCAGTACGTGTTGACCAGGCCGACCTCGCTCGCCAGGAGATACATGGGCAGGGCGAGCGCCGTGGTCGGCACGAGCACGCCCAGCAGCACCACGCCGAACAGCTTCTCCTTGCCGTGGAAGGCGTACTTGTCGAAGGCGTACCCCGCGGCGACGCTGACCAGCGCGCACACGGCCGCGCCGCCACCCGCGTACACAAGGGAGTTGAGGTACCACCGGAAGTAGACGCCGTCGCCGTACGAGGCCAGCTGCGACAGGTTGTGGCCCAGGTCGAAGCCCCTGAACGAGAACGCCTCGCCGGACAGCAGACCGCCGGTGTCCTTGGTGGCGGCCGTGACCAGCCACACCAGGGGGAAGAGCGTGTAGACGACGGACAGCAGGAGCGCGCCGTTGACCGCGGTCCTGGACAGCCAGCGGCGCGAGGGCCACCGGGGTCCGGCGGTGGTGAAGGAGGTCATGCCGCGGCCCCCTTCCGTTGGGTGAGACGGGTGACGACGAAGGAGAGCAGGGCCGCCGCGAGGGCGAGGAGCACGGCGG
This sequence comes from Streptomyces sp. ASQP_92, assembly GCF_025399895.1. GTDB lineage: Bacteria > Actinomycetota > Actinomycetes > Streptomycetales > Streptomycetaceae > Streptomyces. The sequence goes on from NZ_JAODUA010000003.1 coordinate 252,242, forward strand.
AGGCGGCGGCCAGACCGTAGTCGTTGCGGCTGAAGGCCGCGGTGTAGGCGTACATGTTGGGCGTCCAGGTGGAGGTGACCGTGGAACTGCCGCCCTGATTGAGGATCAGGGGTTCGGTGAAGAGCTGGAGCGAGCCGATGACGGTGAACAGCGCCACCATCGTCAACGAGGCGCGGATCAGCGGGAGTTTGATGCCGAACGCGGTGCGCCACTCACCCGCGCCGTCCATGGTGGCCGCCTCCAGGACCGAGCGGTCGATGGCCTGGAGCGCCGCGTAGAAGATCACCATGTTGTAGCCGAGCCACTCCCACAGCGCGATGTTCACGACGGAGGGGAGCGTGCCGCCGGAGGAGAAGAAGTCGAAGCCGATGCCGCCGGAGTTCATGGCCCTCACGACCGGGCTGAGGCCCGGGGTGTAGAGGTAGACCCAGACCAGCGCGGCGATGATCCCGGGCACGGCGTGCGGCAGGAACAGGGCGAGCTGGAAGAAGCGGCGGGCGCGGGCCAGCGTCGAGTCGAGCAGCAGCGCGAGCGCGAGGGCGCCACCGACCATCAGCGGGATGTAGACCACGCAGTAGCCGGCGAGCACCCAGAAGCCCTCGCGAAAGGCTCGGTCACCCAGCGCCGCCGTGTAGTTGTCGAGCCCGCTGAACACGGAACGGGCGCCCCCGAAGCCGAGCCCCGACTGCTTCTCGGTGAACAGGCTCAGCCAGAGCGCGTACCCGATCGGCACCACCGTCACGGCGGTGAACAGGACGAAGAACGGGGCGAGGAGCACCCCCGCGGCGGCGTTCGTACGTCCCCGGCCCCGGCGGGCCGCCCGGCGGGTGGTGTCGGTGCTCGGGGTGTCCGGGGTGGTGGCGTGGGCCGGGGTGCTCGGAGTGCCCGGGGGTGTGGCGTGGGCCGGGGGGCCGGGGGTGGCCGGGGCGCGGGGGGTTTCCGTGTCCGGGCATGGCACGTGCGCGGCGCCTCCCGCCGCCGGCCCCTCGGCGCGCCCCTTCGTCCTCATGCGGTCAGCCCTCGACCTTCAGGCCGCGCTTCTTCAGCTCGGTCACGGTGGCGTCGTGGGCGGCCCTGATCGCGTCGGTGATCTTCACGGAGCCGCCGGCCACCTTGCCGAGCTGGTCCTTCAGCGTGGTGTTGGTGGTGCCCATGCTCGGGCCCCAGCCCCAGTTGGCGTTGATCGAGCTGCCCGCGGCGTCGAAGAGCCGGTAGATGTCCTGGCCGGTGTAGAAGCTCGCGTCGAAGGCCTTCTTGGCGGTCGGGCGCAGCGCGATGTCCGCCGGGAAGGCGCTCGACGTACCGGACTTGATGCGGGCGCCGACACCGTCCTCGGTGGTTGACATCCACCGGGCGAACTCCAGGGCCGCCGCGGTCTTGGTGCTGCCCTTGGTCACGGCCCAGGTGGAGCCGCCGAGCATGCCGCTGGCGGGCTTGCCGTCCCAGCTGGGGACCGGGGCCACCGCCCACTTGCCGCTCTGGTCGGGCACGGTGCCCTTGAGGACACCCGCGCCCCAGGAGGCGCCGAGGTAGCCGACGGTGGAGCCGTCCTTGAGGGAGGCCGTCCACTCGGGGCTGAAGGAGACCGCGTTCTGCACCAGCTTGTCGTCGATCAGGCCCTGCCAGTAGTCGGCGACCTTGTTGGTGGCGGCGTCGGCGGTGTTGAGCTTCCAGGTGTCGCCGTCGGCCTTGAACCACTGGGCCCCGGCCTGCCAGGCCATCGCCTCGAAGGTGGTGGGGTCGTCGGGGAAGAACGTGCCGATGTGCGCCTTGGGGTCGGCGGCCTTGGCCTTCTGTGCCGCTGCCTTGAACTCGGCCCAGGTCCTGGGGACTTCGATGTGGTTCTTCTCGAAGAAGTCCTTGCGGTAGTAGTACGCCTGGGGCGCCGCGTCGAAGGGGATCGCCCAGTTCTTGCCGCCGAGCGTGGTCTGCTGGATCGACTGCGGCAGGAACTGCTTCTTCACGTCGTCGGTGACGTACTCGCTGATGTCCTGGAGCGAGCCCTGGCTGACGAACTCCGGCAGCATCGGGTACTCGACGGTGACGAGGTCCGGGGCGTTGCCCGCCTTCACCGCGTTGGAGATCTTGGCGTAGCCGCCGGCGTTGCCGGAGGGGATCTCCTCGAACTTCACCTGGATGTTCTTGTGGGAGGCGTTGAAGGCGTCCACCACGTCCTTGGAGCCCTTCTGCCAGGCCCAGAACGTGAGGGTGACGGGCTTGTCGGCGGTGCCCTTGCCCGCGTCGCTCGTCTTGTCGCCCCCGCCGCCGCACGCCGTGAGCACGGCGAGAGCGGTGGAGGCGGCGACGAGGGCGGAGGTCGATCTGGTCCAACTGCGGCTCACGGAACGGCTCCTGAACGTGAGGGGACGAGGCGATGGCCGCGATCCTTGGCCCAGCGCTGACCGAAGTCAAGAGCGAAAGTTCGATTGATCGAAAAAAGATCAGAGGAAGAGTGAACGCTCCTATTCAGGATTGAACGCTCATCGGGTCCCGGAGGGTGTCGGACGGGGCTCCGCAGGAGGCCCGCACCCGCAGCCTCGGCAGCAGGTCGACATGGCGGCGCGGCGACTCCTCACCCCCGGCCGGACCGGGCCCGCCCGTGCCGCGCAGCCGCTCGATCAGGAGCTCGGCCGCGTGCCGCCCCACCTCGTGCTTGGGCGGGGCCACCGCGGTGAGCGGGATGTCCGCGAGCGCCGCCACCTCGTCGTCGTACGCCACGAGCGCCAGGTCGTCGGGCACCCGTACGCCCAGCTCGGCCAGGCGCTGCACGATCCGGATGGCGTCCACGTCGTTGTGCACCAGCGCCGCCGTGGCCTGCCCGGACACGACCGCGCGGCGCAGCGCCCGCACCGCCCGCTCGAACCCTTCGGGGTCCGCCTCCGCCGACACCGAGCCGATGACGGGCACCGGCGCGGTGAGGCCGAGCGCGTCGAGCGCGTGCCGGTATCCGGCGCGCACCGCGATCGCGGTGGGGCTGTCCGCGCGGGCCACGAGCAGGGGCGTGGCATGGCCGAGCCCGAGCAGGTGGCGCAGCGCGATGAGCACGCCGTGGCTGTGGTCGGAGCAGACCCGGTCCAGGTCGTCCAGCTCCCGGCCGGGCACGCCGCGCCGCTCCAGGAGGACGGTGGGCACCGGAAGGCCGGCGATCCAGGCGCCGTGCTCGACCGGGTCGTCCGGCTCCTTCCAGCCCGGCGCGATCAGGAGGCCCTCGGCTCCGGCCGCGAGCAGGCCGGCCGCCCGGCCCGCGTCCTCCTGCGGCCGGTAGTCCGAGATCCGCAGGATCAGCCGGGCCCCGGCCGCCGCGGCCGCCTCGTGCGCGCCCCGGATGACCTCGGCGAAGTAGTAGGTGGCATTGGGGGCGAGCATGCCGATGACCAGTTCGCGCGCCGCCTCGCCCCGGGGCTGGGCCGCCTGCGGGGCGCCCTTCCCGGCGCCGGGCCAGGAGACCGAACCGTGCACCCGGTCCAGGCGGCCCTGGTTGGCCAGCAACTCCACGTCCCGCCGGACGGTCACCGGCGAGACCCCGAGCTGGCCGGCGAGCTCGGAGACCCGCGCCGACCCCCGCCCGCGCACCAGCTCCAGCAGTCGGTCATGACGTTCAGCAGCACTTTCACGCACGGCGGCATCCCCTTCGCGGTGTGGTGGCCCGGTTGGGCCCCGACCTTAATGCACCGTGATCGAACGGCGGCAGTTTCGATCATTCGGTCAGATCCATTGACGTTCGATCAAAGCGAGTTCTAAGTTCCCAGAGATTCGCGCAGCGCCCCACCCCCGGGTGGTGCCGCCCACCGCCGCCCCCCGAGGGAGCGTTCGCGTCATGCCCATCGCCGCCGAGAACCGTGAGCTCAGCCCGTACACCGGCTGGACCCGCGCGCACTGGGAGCGCTCGGCGGACCAACTCCTGCTCGCCGTACGGCCCTACGCCTCGCCCGGGCGGGGGCTCATCAATCTGCCCGGCGCCCGCCCCAGCTGGTCGGGCCCCCGCTCGGACGGCCTCGAAGGCTACGCCCGCACCTGGCTGCTGGCCGCCCTGCGCGTGGCCGGCGCCGGCGGCGAGGATCCGCACGGCCACCTCGACCGTTACGCCGACGGCCTGGCCGCGGGCACCCGACAGCCCGTACCCACGGGCCAGTTGGACCCGGCGTCTCCCGACGCCTGGCCGCTGACCACCCACGTACCGCAGGCGATCGTCGAGTCCGCGTCCGTCGCGCTCGGGCTGCGCCTCACCCGCCCCTGGCTGTGGGACAAGCTCGACGACCGCACCCGCCGGCGCACCGTGGACTGGCTGCTGCCGGCCCTCGGCCCGTCCCCGGTCGACAACAACTGGTGGCTGTTCGGCCTCACCGTCGCCGGATTCCTCCAGGACGCCGGCATCGAGACCGACCGCGCCGCGGCCACCATCGAACGCGCCCTGGCGCGCGTCGACCAGTGGTACCTCGGCGACGGCTGGTACAGCGACGGCCCCCACCGCTCCTTCGACCACTACAACGGCTGGGCCCTGCACTTCTATCCCGTACTCCACGCCCATCTGGGTGAAAACCAGGAACTCCTGGACCGCTACGGCCCCAGGCTGCATGCCCAACTCGACGCCCACGCCCGGATGTTCGGGGCGGACGGCGCGCCCATGCCCTACGGCCGTTCACTCACCTACCGGTTCGCCGCCGCGGCCGCGCCCTGGCTCGGCGCCCTCACCGGCCACACCCCGCTCACCCCCGGCGCCACCCGCCGACTGGCCTCCGGCAGCCTGAAGTACTTCCTGGACCGGCCGCCCGGCCGGGGCGCGACGGATGCCGCCGGCCTGCTCACCCTGGGCTGGCACGGCCCCTACCCGCCGGTGATCCAGCACTACTCGGGCCCCGCCTCCCCGTACTGGGCCGCCAAGGGATACCTCGGGCTGCTCCTGCCGCCCGAGCACCCCGTCTGGACGGCCGTCGAGGAGCCGCTGCCCGCCGAGACCGAGGACGCCACCGCGACCCTCGGCCCGCCGGGCCTGCTGGTCCAGGCGACCGTCGACGACGGCCTGGTCCGGCTGCACAACCACGGCAGCAACAACCACGTGGGCGGCGGCGCGGACGAGGATCCCTGCTACTCCCGCTTCGCCTACTCGACCGGCACCGGACCGACCGCGCGGGGTGTGCCCGACAACCACTTCGGGCTGATGTCACAGGGTGAGTCCACCACGCGCGGCCCCGCGACCCCCCTGGGCAGCGGCCCCGGCTGGGCGGCATCCCTGTCCGAGCCGCGACCGGGCCCGCCCGGGGTGCGGATCGTGTCGGTCACCCTCGCGCACGGCCGTGCCGAACTCCGCGCCCATCTGGTCATCGGGGCCGCCCCCGGCACCCCGGTCCGCCAGACGGGCTGGGCCACCACCCCCGGCCGCACCGGCCAGCTGCACCCGGTGCACGGATACTCGGCCGAGGTGCGCCGACTGCCCGCCGGATCAACCCTGTTCGGCCCCGGCTCCGAGCTGCTGGCGCTCGACGGAACGACCGGCGCCACGCAGTCCCTCTTCGTCGCGCTGGCCTCCCTCACCGCGCGGCCGGACCCGGGCCCGGTCCACGCGCTCGCCGACGTCCAGGTCACCGGCCACACCGTACGGATCACCTGGCGGGACGGAACCGCCTGCCGGCTCGTACTCGACCCGGCCTCGCCGACCGTTCGCACAGAGGACGAGTGAGGGCACACCGCGCCGCCCACGCGGGCTTGGCCCCAACTGGCTTACTGCGGACCGTACTTGCGGCCCGTCCTGGAGGTCAGCCCGCCGAGCACGCCGCGCGGCGCCAGCTTCACCGCGCCCATCAGCGCCTTGTAGCGCGGGTCGGGGATGGAGAGGGACTTGCCGCGCGCCAGGTCGGTCAGGGCGGCCGCCACGAGCTTGTCGGCGTCCAGCCACATCCAGCCGGGAATGTTGTCGGTGCCCATGCCGGCCCGCTCGTGGAACTCGGTCCGTACGAACCCGGGGCACAGCGCCATCATCCGCACCCCGGACCCGGCGAGGTCCCGGGCCGCGCCCTGGGTGAACTGCACGACCCACGCCTTGGACGCGCCGTAGGTGCCGCGCGGCACGAAGGCCGCGACCGAGGCCACGTTGACGACGCCCCCGCGCCCGCGCTCGCGCATCGAGGCGGTGGCGGCGGACGTCAGCCGCAGGACCGCCTCGATGTGCACCTTCACCATGGTCAGCTCGTCCGCCATGGGCACTTCGAGGTAGCGGCCCTTGTTGGCGAACCCCGCGTTGTTGACCAGCAGGTCCACCGGTCGCCTGGGCTGGGACAGCCGTTTCTCGACCGCGGTGATCCCGTCCTCGGTGGACAGGTCGGCGGTCAGCACCTCGGCCTCGATGCCGTGCCGGTCGTGCAGCTCGGTGGCCTGCTCGCTGAGCCGTTTGCCGTCCCGGGCCACCAGCACCAGATCGTGTCCATCGGCCGCCAGGCGCCGCGCGAACGCGGCGCCGATGCCCGCCGTCGCTCCCGTAATCAGTGCAGTCGTCATAGGCGCACGGTAATGCCCCCGCCGAGCGCCCGACGACCGCCCCCGCCCCGCCGCCGAACCGGTGGTGACCGCCATGAACTGCCCCAAGAGCGGCCGTTCTTCCCGGCCGCGCCCGGCGCCGCGACGCCTAGGAGCCGTGCTTCGACAGGTACGTCTGCGCGGCCTCGCGCGCCTCGGGGTCCAGGGCGTCGCCCGCGGCCAGGACGCGCGGCAGCAGGGCCCGCTCGGTCGTGAACGCACGGAACCAGAAAGCGACCGAAACTTCGTGATCCGGTCGTTCGATCAAGGTGACTGGGTCACCCACCCGGACCTCGCCCGGTTCGATCACCCGGAAGTACGCGCCCGGAACGGCCGCCTGTGTGAAGCGCCGGACCCAGCCCTTCTGATCGAGCCAGCCCGCGAACGTCCGGCACGGAATGCGCCCGGACGCCACTTCGAGGACCGCGTCCCGGCCTATGCGCCAGCGCTCGCCGATCCGGGCGTCGTTCACATCGACCCCGCACGTCGTGAGGTTCTCGCCGAAGGAACCGTTGGGCAGGGCGCGGTCCAGCTCCTTCGCCCAGACGTCCAGGTCCTCGCGGGCGTAGGCGTAGACCGCCTGGTGGTCACCGCCGTGATGGCGCAGGTCGCAGACGTCGTCCCCCTCGACACCGCTGCCCCCCACGCCCCTGGCGCCGGGCGCGAAGACCCGGACCGCGCCGCTGGTCGGACGCTTGTCGATGCCGGTGACGCCGCCCTGGGCATCGGTGTACCCGACGGCCTTGGCGCGGCCGAGATTCACAGAAAGAAGCTCCATGGCCGAACGCTAACCGAGCCGCACCCAAAGCCGCGCCACGATTTTACTCGCAGCCTCCAAGATTCGCTTATGCTTGCCGCATGATCGAGGCCCGTCACCTCCGCGTCCTGCGCGCCGTCGCCGCCACCGGTTCCTTCTCGGCGGCCGCGCGCGAGCTGGGTTGCACCCAGCCCGCCGTCAGCCAGCAGATGAAGGCCCTCGAATCGTCCGCCGGCACCCCGCTCCTCATCCGCACCGGCCGCGAGATGCGCCTGACCCAGGCCGGCGAGGCCCTGGTCCGGCACGCCTCTGGGATCCTGGCCGGTCTTACCGCCGCCGAGGAGGAGGTCGCCGCCATCGCGGGCCTGCGGGCCGGCCGGGTGCGCCTGGTCTCCTTCCCGAGCGGCTCCTCCACGCTCGTACCGACCGCGCTCGCCGCCCTGCGCGCGGCCCACCCCGGCACCCGGGTCTCGCTGGTGGAGGCCGAGCCGCCGCGCTCGGTGGAGATGCTGCGCGAGGGCGACTGCGACATCGCGCTGGCGTTCCGGTACGGCTCGAACGCCACGGAGTGGGACGACCTGGTGGTCCGCCCGCTCCTGGTCGACCGCCTCGTCGGCCTGGTGCCCGAGGGGCACGCACTGGCGGAGGCGGGCACCGTCGCCATCAAGGACCTGGCGGACGAACCCTGGATCGCGGGCTGCCCGCGCTGTCGGCGGCAGTTGGTGGAGGTCTGCGAGGAGGCCGGGTTCACCCCGCGCATCGACTTCGCGACCGACGACTACCCGGCGGTGGTCGGCCTGGTCGGCGCAGGGCTCGGCGTCGCGGTGATGCCGGAGCTCGCCATCGAGTCCGTACGCCCCAAGGGGGCCCGCACGGTGACCGTCGAGCCGGCCGTCCAGCGGGAGATCGTCGCGCTCACCCTGCCCGACCTGGCCCAGGTCCCGGCCGTCGCGGCCACGCTGGACCAGCTCACCCGGGCCGCCGAGCGCGACTAGACGCGGCCGCGTCCCCTCGCCGACGGGCAGGACGCCAGGTGCCCGCCAGGGGCCCGGCACTGGGCCGGACGGCGCAGGAACGTTTCTGCGTATCCGGTGTGCTCCGCGGTCCCTCAGGTCGCGCCCATGCCGCCTCCGGCCGGGGCCGCGGCCGTCACCAGGCGGTTGCGCGCCCTGCCCATGAGCTCTTCGCGCTCGTCCTCGGTGAGCCCGCCCCACACCCCGTAGGGCTCGCGTACCGCCAGGGCGTGCGCCGCGCACTGCGCACGCACCGGGCAGCGCATGCACACCTCTTTCGCCGAGCTCTCGCGCGCGCTCCGCGCCGCGCCGCGCTCGCCCTCCGGGTGGAAGAAGAGCGAGCTGTCGACCCCGCGGCAGGCCGCGAGGAGCTGCCAGTCCCACAGATCGGCGTTCGGTCCGGGAAGGCGGGAGAAATCTGCCATTGCTCTAGTCCCCTTGAAACCGTGCTGAGGCGGATGGGCGGCCGGTACAGAACGGGTGCGCACGGGGGCTCATCCGAAACGTACGTACCGACGAAGGTACATCTCTTGTGTAAGTAGATGTAAATATGACTCATTGGGAATCTAGCCACAGACACCAGCAAAAGGGAAGAAAAGCCGCTAAATGGGGCATAGCCCAAAAAGTTGGGCCGCCGACTCGCGAGACTCTCCTGTGTGCACGGTTCCTCACGTAGAGTGCCGAACGTGCCCGCCCGACCCGTAACTCTTTCGAGTGACCGTCGTTGAGAGTGCGGAAGCGATTGAAACAACAAGCGCTCGGGCAAGTGTCCGAGAGCGTCAGTCGCTCAGGTGACACATGTACCCAGCCTGGAGGCTCAAGGTGACGCGCATCAGCTGCGGAGGGCGGCCATGACATCAGTCCTCGTCTGCGACGACTCCCCTCTTGCCCGCGAGGCGCTCCGCCGCGCGGTTGCGACCGTGCCCGGCGTCGAGCGTGTGACGACGGCGGCCAACGGCGAGGAAGTCCTCCGCCGCTGGGGTGCCGACCGCTCGGACCTGATTCTGATGGACGTACGCATGCCCGGTCTGGGCGGTGTGGAGACGGTCCGTCGGCTGCTGTCCGCCGATCCGGGCGCCCGGATCATCATGCTCACGGTCGCCGAGGACCTCGACGGGGTCGCGCTCGCGGTCGCCGCTGGTGCCCGCGGCTATCTGCACAAGGACGCCTCGCGCGCCGAGTTGCGGGCGACCGTCACCCAGGCGCTCGCCGACCCGACCTGGCGGCTCGCGCCGCGCAGGCTGCGGTCGGCCGAGATGGGTGCGGCGCCGACGCTCACCGCGCGCGAGATCCAAGTCCTCGAGGGCATGAGCCACGGCCGCTCGAACGCCGAGATCGGCCGCGAGCTGTTCCTTTCCGAGGACACGGTCAAGACGCACGCCCGCCGACTGTTCAAGAAGCTCGGCGCCTCCGACCGGGCGCACGCCGTGGCGCTCGGTTTCCGCTGGGGTCTGGTGCGCTGACGGCAGGTGAGACAGCCGGTCGGAGCCCCGTCCGCCACCGGGCGGACGGGCCCGGTCGTCCCGCGAACGGCAGCAGTAGGTGTTGCTTCCGCCGCGATGCCGCATCCTTGTAGGTGTGGAGTTCCTCGGGGACAGGTCGGTCGAGCGGGAGGGGGGTGCAGGGGATGAGTTCCGGCGCACCCGCTCATAACGCTTCGGTGCACAACTACGGACGCGGTGCCACGGAAGGGACGACGCCGAGGCACCATGGATCGATGCGCGACGACGAGGCTACGGCCCAGGGGGTCATCGGTGCACTCGTTCACCGTGCTGTCGACGGGGACGAGCAGGCCACGCATGATCTGCTCGCGCATGTCCATCCCCTCGCGCTGCGCTATTGCCGCACCCGGCTCAACCGGCTGCCGGGTGATGCTCGCCACTTCGTGGAGGACCTCGCCCAGGAAGTCTGTGTCGCCGTCCTGATGGCGCTGCCGCGCTACCGCGACACCGGGCGCCCCTTCGAGGCCTTCGTCTTCGCCATCGCCTCGCACAAGGTCGCCGATCTCCAGCGGGCCGCGATGCGCCACCCCGGTTCGACGGCCGTGCCCTCCGACGAGATGCCGGAGCGGCCCGACGACTCGCTCGGACCCGAGGAGCGGGCGCTGCTCAGCAGCGACGCCGAGTGGGCCAAGAAGCTGCTGGCCAACCTTCCCGAGAACCAGCGCGAGCTCCTGGTGCTGCGGGTCGCCGTCGGCCTCACCGCCGAGGAGACCGGGCAGATGCTCGGCATGTCGCCCGGCGCCGTCCGGGTCGCCCAGCACCGCGCGCTGAGCCGGTTGCGCGCCCTCGCCGAGCAGTAGGAGGCGTGTGTTCGGCGTGCCCATAGGTGCGCGGCGGGCACCCCAACCCCCGCTCCCTCACGTATGAACGTACAAAGAAGCACGATGATCTTGCTCGTGGAATGAGACACCCGCACAGCCCGTTAGCATGGACATCCGCACCGATCAAGGCCATTGGGGAAGGTGTCATGACTGCAAACGTCGACGGAGTGCCCGAGAAATTCGCGACGCTCGGGCTGACATACGACGACGTGCTGCTGCTGCCGGGCGCGTCCGACATGGCGCCCGACCAGATCGACACCTCCTCGTACCTCTCGAAGAACGTCAAGGTGAACGTCCCGCTGCTCTCGGCGGCGATGGACAAGGTCACCGAGGCGCGCATGGCCATCGCCATGGCCCGGCAGGGCGGCGCGGGCGTGCTGCACCGCAACCTCTCCATCGAGGACCAGGCCAACCAGGTCGACCTGGTGAAGCGCTCCGAGTCCGGCATGGTCACCGACCCGATCACGGTGCACCCGGACGCGACGCTGCGCGAGGCCGACGAGCTGTGCGCCAAGTTCCGCATCAGCGGTGTCCCGGTGACCGACCCGGCGGGCAAGCTGCTCGGCATCGTCACCAACCGCGACATGGCCTTCGAGTCGGACCGCACCCGCCAGGTCCGCGAAGTCATGACGCCGATGCCGCTGGTCACCGGCAAGGTCGGCATCTCCGGCGTGGACGCCATGGAGCTGCTGCGCCGCCACAAGATCGAGAAGCTGCCGCTCGTCGACGACGCCGGCATCCTCAAGGGCCTCATCACGGTCAAGGACTTCGTCAAGGCCGAGAAGTACCCCAACGCCGCCAAGGACAAGGACGGCCGGCTGCTCGTCGGCGCGGCCGTCGGCGTCGCGGGCGACGCCTACGAGCGCGCCCAGGCGCTGATCGCCGCCGGTGTCGACTTCATCGTCGTGGACACCGCGCACGGCCACTCCCGGCTGGTCGGCGACATGGTCGCCAAGATCAAGTCGAACTCCTCGGGCGTCGACCTCATCGGCGGCAACATCGCCACCCGCGACGGCGCGCAGGCGCTCATCGACGCGGGCGTCGACGGCATCAAGGTCGGTGTCGGCCCCGGCTCCATCTGCACCACCCGCGTGGTCGCCGGCATCGGCGTCCCGCAGGTGACCGCGATCTACGAGGCCTCGCTCGCCGCCAAGGCCGCGGGCGTCCCGGTCATCGGCGACGGCGGCCTCCAGTACTCGGGCGACATCGCCAAGGCCCTGGTCGCGGGCGCCGACACGGTGATGCTGGGCTCGCTGCTCGCCGGCTGCGAGGAGTCCCCGGGCGAGCTGATGTTCATCAACGGCAAGCAGTTCAAGTCGTACCGCGGCATGGGCTCGCTCGGTGCGATGCAGTCCCGCGGTGAGCAGCGTTCGTTCTCCAAGGACCGGTACTTCCAGGAGTCCGTGTCCACCGACGACAAGCTGATCCCCGAGGGCATCGAGGGCCAGGTGCCGTACCGCGGCCCGCTCTCCGCCGTCGTCCACCAGCTCGTCGGCGGTCTGCGCCAGTCGATGTTCTACGTCGGTGGCCGTACGGTGCCCGAGCTCCAGCAGAACGGCAAGTTCGTCCGGATCACCTCGGCGGGCCTCAAGGAGAGCCACCCGCACGACATCCAGATGACCGTAGAGGCGCCGAACTACAGCAGGAAGTAGTCCGCACCACCCGACGAGGGGCGGCCCGGGAGTTCCCGGGGCCGCCCCTCGCTCGTATGTCGGGGATACTGGGGCATGCAGACGTAGAGGGAAAGGCCCACACAACGTGACTGAGATCGAGATCGGGCGCGGCAAGCGCGGCCGCAGGGCGTACGCGTTCGACGACATCGCCATCGTCCCGAGCCGGCGCACCCGGGACCCGAAGGAGGTCTCGATCGCCTGGCAGATCGACGCCTACCGTTTCGAGCTGCCCTTCCTGGCCGCCCCCATGGACTCCGTGGTGTCGCCGCAGACGGCGATCCGCATCGGTGAGCTCGGCGGCCTCGGCGTGCTGAACCTCGAGGGTCTGTGGACCCGGTACGAGGACCCGCAGCCGCTGCTCGACGAGATCGGCGAGCTGGACGAGGCCAACGCGAGCCGCCGCCTCCAGGAGATCTACGCGGCGCCCATCAAGGAAGAGCTGATCGGCCGCCGCATCAAGGAGGTGCGCGACTCCGGTGTGGTCACCGCCGCCGCGCTCTCCCCGCAGCGCACCGCCCAGTTCTCCAAGGCGGTCGTGGACGCGGGGGTGGACATCTTCGTCATCCGCGGCACCACCGTCTCGGCCGAGCACGTCTCGGGCGCGGCCGAGCCGCTGAACCTGAAGCAGTTCATCTACGAGCTGGACGTCCCGGTCATCGTCGGCGGCTGCGCCACGTACACCGCGGCCCTGCACCTGATGCGCACCGGCGCGGCCGGCGTTCTGGTGGGCTTCGGCGGCGGCGCCGCGCACACCACCCGCAACGTCCTGGGCATCCAGGTCCCGATGGCCACCGCCGTCGCCGATGTCGCCGCGGCCCGCCGCGACTACATGGACGAGTCCGGCGGCCGCTATGTCCACGTCATCGCGGACGGCGGCGTGGGCTGGTCCGGCGACATCCCGAAGGCGGTCGCCTGTGGCGCCGACGCGGTGATGATGGGCTCCCCGCTGGCCCGCGCCACCGACGCGCCGGGCCGCGGCCACCACTGGGGCATGGAGGCCGTCCACGAGGACGTGCCGCGCGGCAAGCTCGTGGACCTGGGCATCGTGGGCACCACCGAGGAGATCCTCACGGGCCCCTCGCACACCCCCGACGGTTCGATGAACCTGTTCGGCGCCCTGCGCCGCTCGATGGCGACGACCGGCTACAGCGAGCTCAAGGAGTTCCAGCGGGTCGAGGTCACGGTGGCGGACGCGCAGCACAAGCGCTGACGTTTGCACCGCGTGCCGCCCGCATAAGGGCGTGCCGCCCGCATAGAGGGAGGGCCCGTACCGCGACGAGCGGTACGGGCCCTCCCGCATGTGGTCCCCGGCGGCTCCCGGTTACTCCGTCGCGCGGCTGGCCCCCGCCCAGGCGCCGACGATGGCGAGCACGAGGAACGCGTACCGCAGGATGCTCTGGTCGTAGGACCACAGGTCGGTCAGCAGGCCGAAGTGGCTCAGGAACAGGTCGGTGACCGACTCGGGCGTGTCCTTGGTCTCGATCATCGCGACCGCGAGGAGCTGTCCGAAGAAGGTGGCGGCCACCGCCAGGGGCGCGGAGATCACGAACAGCCAGAAGCTGCGCCCGCCCACCTTGAAGGCCGCGATGGCCACCGCGAAGCCGATACCGAAGGCCGCGTAGCCGAACTGGCGCTCGATGGCGCCCGTGATGAGGCCGTAGACCAGCCCGGTGGCGACGGCGACGGCGAAGCCGGCGAGTGCGCCGCCCACCAGGTTGCCGGGCCCCCGCACCGGCGACGGGGCGACCGGAGCCGCCGGGTATCCGAAGTCCGGCTGCGGGCCGGAGGGCTGGGGCGGAGGCGTGACGGGCTGGCTCATGGATGGTCCCCCCTGGGACGGAAAACGCACGGCTGTGCGAGAAGTGAACGCCGCAGATTAGCAGCCGCCGTGCCCGGGCCCCACCCCGATTTCACAGGCGATGGGCCGCGCCTGCCGGGGTCGCGCCACGGGTGTCCAGGAGCAGTTGCGCCTTGACCGCGAGGCCCTGGAGGTCGTACGTGCGGTGGTGCTGGAGCAGCACGGTCAGATCCGCGTGGGCGGCGGCCTCGTAGAGCGAGTCCGCGCGCGGCACCGGCTGGTCGCGGACGCGCCAGGTGGGCACATGGGGGTCGTGGTAGGTGATCTGAGCACCCAGATCCATCAGGCGGCCCGCGATCTCCCGGGCGGGGGCGCCCTGTTGGTCGGCCGAGTCCGGCTTGTAGGTCACGCCGAGCAGCAGGACGCGGGCGCCCCGGGCCGACTTGCCGTGCTCGTTCAGGAGTGTGGTGGAGCGCTGGATGACATAGCTCGGCATGTGCGCGTTGATCTCGCGGGCCAGCCCGACCATGCGCAGTCCCCCGTAGGGCAGCGGGGTGGGGTCGAGCGGCATGCCGTGCCCGCCGACGCCCGGCCCCGGCCGGAAGGCCTGGAAGCCGAAGGGCTTGGTTTCCGCGCAGCGGATGACGTCCCAGAGGTCGACCCCCATGTCGTGGCAGAGCACGGCCATTTCATTGACCAGGGCGATGTTGACGTGCCGGAAGTTGGTTTCGAGGAGTTTGGACATCTCGGCCTCGCGAAGTCCCCGGGCGCGCACCACCTTGTCGGTGAGGCGGCCGTAGAAGGCGGCTGCCGACTCCGTGCAGGCCGGTGTGAGACCGCCGATGACCTTGGGCGTGGCCGCGAAGCTGTGGGTGCGGTTGCCGGGGTCGACGCGGCTCGGCGAGTACGCCAGATGGAAGTCGCGTCCGGCCCGCAGGCCCGAGCCCTCTTCGAGGAGCGGGCGCAGGAATTCCTCGGTCGTGCCGGGGTGCCCGGCGGACTCCAGGATGACGGTGGTGTGCGGCCGCAGCCGCCGGGCCAGCGCGCGGGCCGCGTCGGCGACCGCGCCGAGGTCGAGGGTGCGGTCCGCGCCCAGGGTGGTGGGCGCGCAGATGACGGCGGTACGGACGCGGCCGAGCTCGGCGGGGTCGGTCGTGGTGTGGAAGCCGCCCGCGAGCATCCGGCGCAGGTCGGCCGGGGTGAGCGAGCCGTCGACGGGGGTGCGTCCCGCGTTGAGTTCGGCGACCGCGCGTGGATCCGTGTCGTGACCGACGGTCTGGATGCCGGCGGCGACGGCGGCTTGGGCGAGGGGCAGGCCCAGGTGGCCGAGTCCGATGACGGCGAGGTCTGCGGGCATGTGACCGTCCTTTCCCTTAGCCGGAGGTGACAGGGGGCGCAAGCCCTGTGGACAGAATGGGCGTGCTGAATGTCAGACTAAGAGGAAATATGACTGATTTACGGCATTGTGCGGACGCGGCAAGCCGAGTGTTGTCCACAGGCGGTGGCCGATGTCGGTCGTCCCGTCCAGAATCGAGGGTGTGAGCCGGACCACCCGGCCCGCGGGACCACCCCGATCCACGGAGGCAAGCCGTGAGGACAGCGACACTGGGACCCGAGCAGCGCGCACAGGCGCTCGCCGCCATGGCCGAACGCGAGCTGGACGTGCTGGTCGTGGGCGCGGGGGTGGTCGGGGCGGGCACGGCGCTCGACGCGGCGACCAGAGGCCTGGCCACCGGTCTGGTCGAGGCGCGGGACTGGGCGTCGGGCACCTCGAGCCGCTCCAGCAAGCTGATCCACGGCGGGCTCCGCTATCTGGAAATGCTCGACTTCGCCCTCGTACGGGAAGCGCTCAAGGAGCGCGGGCTGCTGCTCGAACGGCTCGCGCCGCACCTGGTGAAGCCGGTCCCGTTCCTCTATCCGTTGCAGCACAAGGGCTGGGAGCGGTTGTACGCGGGATCGGGCGTCGCGCTCTACGACGCGATGTCCGTCTCGTCGGGCCACGGCAGGGGCCTGCCGACACACCGTCACCTGAGCCGGCGCCACGCACTGCGCGTCGCCCCCGCGTTGAAGAAGGACGCGCTGGTGGGCGCCTTGCAGTACTACGACGCGCAGATGGACGACGCCCGCTATGTGACCACTCTGGTGCGCACCGCCGCCGCGTACGGGGCCCAGGTCGCCAACCGGGCCCGGGTGGTGGGCTTCCTGCGCGAGGGTGAACGCGTTGTCGGTGCCCGGGTGCAGGATGGTGAGGCGGGCGGGGAGTACGAGGTCCGCGCGAAGCAGGTCGTGAACGCGACGGGCGTGTGGACCGACGACACCCAGGCGCTGATCGGGGAGAGGGGGCAGTTCCATGTACGGGCCTCGAAGGGCATCCACCTGGTGGTGCCCAAGGACCGCATCCACTCGAATACCGGGCTGATCCTGCGCACGGAGAAGTCCGTGCTCTTCGTCATCCCCTGGGGCCGGCACTGGATCGTCGGCACCACCGACACCGACTGGGACCTCGACAAGGCGCACCCGGCCGCCTCCAGCGCCGACATCGACTACCTCCTCGAACACGTCAATTCGGTCCTCGCGGTGCCGCTGACCCGGGACGACGTCCAGGGCGTGTACGCCGGTCTGCGACCCCTGCTCGCCGGGGAGTCCGACGCCACCAGCAAGCTCTCGCGCGAACACACCGTCGCGCATCCGGTGCCGGGCCTCGTCGTCGTGGCGGGCGGCAAGTACACGACGTACCGGGTGATGGCCAAGGACGCCGTCGACGAGGCGGTGCACGCGCTCGACCAGCGGGTGGCGGCCTGCGTCACCGAGGACATCCCGCTGCTCGGCGCCGAGGGGTACAAGGCGCTGTGGAACACCCGGGCCAGGATCGCGGCACGGACCGGGCTCCATGTGGTGCGCGTGGAGCACCTGTTGAACCGGTACGGCTCGATGGCGGAGGACCTCCTGGAGCTGATCACCGCCGACCCCTCGCTCGGCGAGCCGCTCACCGCCGCGGACGACTATCTGCGCGCCGAGATCGTCTACGCCGCCTCGCACGAGGGGGCCCGCCACCTCGACGACGTACTGACGCGGCGTACCCGCATCTCGATCGAGACCTTCGACCGGGGCACACGATCGGCACGGGAGTGCGCGGAGCTGATTGCCCCGGTGCTCGGCTGGGACACCCAGCAGATCGAGAAGGAGGTGGAGCACTACGAGAAGCGGGTGGAGGCCGAGCGGGAGTCGCAGCGCCAGCCCGACGACCTGACGGCGGACGCGGCCCGGCTCGGGGCGCCGGACATCGCACCGGTCTAGCGCATGGGCGAAGGTGCGGACGGGGACGGGGGTACGGCCCTGGGCCCGGACCCGGCCTCGGACACCGGCGGGGCCGTGGACACGGGTGCGGTGCCCGATTTCGGGCAGAACTCCGCGTCGAGCAGGGCGAGTTCGAGGGAGGGGTCGGTGAGGCCATCGGTGTTGGTGCGGAAGACGAGGGTGTGGCGGCCGTCGGTCGTGGTGGCGGCGCGCACATAACTGCCCTGGATATGACCGTTGTGCCCCCATACCGTCGCGCCGCAAGGCAGGCGCTGGGGGTAGACGCCGAGGCCGTACAGGCCCAGGGTGGCGGTGGTGTCGAGCAGTTCGC
This sequence comes from Streptomyces sp. ASQP_92, assembly GCF_025399895.1. Lineage (GTDB taxonomy): Bacteria > Actinomycetota > Actinomycetes > Streptomycetales > Streptomycetaceae > Streptomyces. Next base: position 269,944 of record NZ_JAODUA010000003.1, read on the forward strand.
GCCGCTGGGCTGCGGGCAGCAGGGCGCCACCGAGGAGGGCCGCGTAGAAACGGCTGAGGTCGGCGAGGGTCGAGATCAGTTCGCCGGAGGCGCCCGCCTGGCGCGGGTCGATGTCGGTGACGTCCCGGCCGTCGGGGGCGTAGGCGCGGCTGTGGGGTTCGGGAAGTGTGGTGCGGGCGCCGGGGAAGGAGGTGCCGGTGAGATGGAGGGGCGTGATGATGCGGCGTTGGGTCTCGACGGCGTAGGGGTGGCCGGTGACGGCCTCGATGACCAGGCCGAGCAGCACGTAGTTGGTGTTCGCGTACGCATACCTGCCCGGGCGCCCGGGGGAGTGGGCGAGCGCGGTGCGGATGACTTCGTGAGGGGTGAGGGGAACCGGAACGGTGGTGTCCGCCGTGTAGTTGAAGAGACCGCTGGTGTGGGAGAGCAGGGAGCGCAGGGTGAGGTGGCGGCCGTCGTTGCCGTGCCCGCGCACGAGCCCGGGCAGATACCGCTCCACGGTGTCGTCGAGTCCCAGCCTGCCCTCGGCGGCGAGTTGGAGCACGACGGTGGCCACGAAGGACTTGGTGACGCTGCCCGCGCGGAAGTGGTCGTCCCGGCCGAGGACCGCGCCCGCGGTGCGGTACCGGGTGCCGAACGGGCCCTCGCTGAGCAGTGCGGCGGCAGGGGCGCCCCCGGTGGTGACGAGACGGGCCAGCGCGGCGCGTTCGGCGGTGGGGGCCGGTTCGCCGGGCGGTGCGGCCGTGCCAAGGACACAGAGCGTCGTGGCCAGCGCTGCGACGAGCAGGGCCCGGAGCGTCGGCATGGCGGGCTTCCCTTCCTTCGGAGCCATCTTGGCGGACGTTGGACCCGGGACCACCACCGGTCCTGGCGTGAGGGACAATGGGGGCTCTGCCAGGGCGGGTTACGGGCCTCGTGCGGACGCCGGGTTCGACAACGGCTCCGGCGCGGTCGGGCACCCGGCAGGACAAACAGGTCGGAGCGGTGAGCCGGGCCGCCTCCACGAGGGCAGGTCGCGGCAGGCCGCGGGCCGAGGCCGGCGCGGGCGAAGATCAGGAATCGCAGAGGGGACGCATGTCGCAGGCGGAGCAGTCGCGGGAACCCCAGCGGGACGAGCGGCAGGAACCGGAGGCGTCGTCGACGCCCGCCGAGTCCGCCTCGGACGAGGCGGGCACGAAGTCCGGGCGACGCCCGGCGGACACGGCGGACGCCGCGGCCCCGGCCGGCCGTTCGGCCGGGCCCACCGAGCCCGGCACCGGCACCGAGCCCGACGACACGGGTGACGCGAGTGACGCGGTGGCGAAGCGCGGTGCGGGTGAGCCGTCGGATGCCGGGCGGGACGCGGCTTCCCCGAAGTCCAAGTCGGGCTCCTCGGCGGGGAGTGCGAAGGCGGGTGCGGGTGCGGCCGCCGCAGGGAAGAAGACGGACCCCCGGGCGTCCGTTGCCAGGCCCGCCGCGGCGGCATCGGACGGGCGGAAGGACACCCCCGCCCACGAGCCGAAGCCGGCCCCGAGGGACGCGGACACGAAGCCGCGCTCATCGGGCGCGGACGCCAAGCCCGTTACCGACGCCAAGCCCACGGTCTCGATCGCCAAGCCGGATGCCAAGCCGGGCGCCAAGTCGGCTCCCCTGCCCGCCGATGCCAAGTCGGCCCCGAAGACCCAGGACGCGCGGCCGACCCCCAACGCCGCCGACACCAAGCCCGTTGCCGACGCCAAACCCCTCGCCGACACCAAGCCCGTTGGCGACGCCAAGCCCGTTGGCGACGCCAAGCCCGTTGGCGACGCCAAGGCCTCCGTACCAGCCGCCCCCGCCACGCCGGTCTCCAAGCCCACCCTCGCCAAGTCGGCCACCAGCCCCGCCGGTGCCGACCCCGCCGACGCCAAGGGTGGCTCCGCCGCCGGTGGTGGGGAAGGGCGGTTGCTCGCCGGGCGGTACCGGCTGGGTGGCGTGCTCGGCCGGGGCGGGATGGGGACCGTTTGGCGGGCCGTCGACGAGACGCTCGGGCGGACCGTCGCCGTCAAGGAACTCCGCTTCCCCTCCAGCATCGACGACGACGAGAAGCGCCGGCTCATCACTCGCACCCTGCGTGAGGCCAAGGCGATCGCCCGGATCCGCAACACCGCCGCCGTGACCGTCTACGACGTGGTGGACGAGGACGACCGGCCCTGGATCGTCATGGAGCTCGTCGAGGGCAAGTCGCTCGCCGAGGCCGTGCGCGAGGACGGCACTCTGACGCCCCGCCGGGCCGCGGAGGTGGGGCTGGCGATCCTGGACGTGCTGCGTTCCGCGCACCGCGAGGGCATCCTGCACCGCGACGTCAAGCCGTCCAACGTGCTGATCGCCGAGGACGGCCGGGTCGTGCTGACCGACTTCGGCATCGCCCAGGTGGAGGGGGACCCCTCCATCACCTCCACCGGCATGCTGGTCGGCGCGCCCTCGTACATCTCGCCCGAGCGGGCCCGCGGTCACAAGCCCGGCCCGGCCGCCGACCTCTGGTCACTCGGCGGGCTGCTGTACGCGTGCGTCGAAGGCGTGCCGCCGTACGACAAGGGTTCGGCGATCGCGACGCTCACCGCCGTGATGACCGAGCCGGTCGATCCGCCCAAGAACGCGGGCCCGCTCCTCGAGCAGGTCATCTACGGGCTGCTCGCCAAGGACCCGGCGCAGCGCCTCGACAACGCCGCGGCCCGCAAGATGCTCACCGGGGTGCTCAACGCCCCGGAGCGCCCGGCGGCGGTGCCCGAGCCGGTCTCGCCCGAGGCGACCCGGGTGGTTCCGCTGCCGCCGCTGCCCGGTGAGCCCAAGACCGACGTGGCCGCCGAGCGGGTGCGGGGCGCGCTCAAGTCCGTACGGAACGCGGCCGCCGAGGCCAGGGCCTCCGCCAAGGAGAAGGCGCAGGGCGCCCGCGAGGCGAGGGACGGGCGCTCCAAGGTGGTGCCCGCTCCGCGGTCCAGGTCCGGGTCGACGCCCGGATCGCCGTCCGGGCCCGTGTCGCCGCCGCGCGCGCCGCTCACCGATGTCGTGCCGCGCCGCACCCTGGTGATCATCGCGGTGGTCGCGGCGCTCGCCATACTCGGCACGGTGCTCGCCATCACCCTCAGCGCGGGCGATGACAACGCGAGCAAGTCCGGCAACGACAAGGCGGCCTCCAGCGGTCCCGCCGTCGGCGGTTCCGCGGCGAGCAGCAAGAAGGGCACCGGAAGCCAGAAGCCCTCCGGCGGGAGCAGCCCCTCGGGCCAGAACGCGTCGAGTGGCCAGGGCGACGGCAAGGGCGACGCGAACGGCACCGGCACTGGCACTGGCACTGGCACCGGCGACGGCACCGGCACCGGCGGCAAGGGCAGCGCCACGGGCAGTCCCGCCACCACCCCGTACAAGTCGGACCAGGGTTTCTCCATAGGACTGCCCGCGGGTTGGTCGTTCACGACGACCGATGACGCGGGAGCCCGCTTCACCGGGCCCAACGGGCAGCGTCTGCTGATCGGTTGGACCGACAGCCCCAAGAAGAACCCGGTGCAGGACTGGACGAATCAGGAGTCGTCCATGGTCAGGCCCGGCTACCAGCGCGTGAAGATAGCCGCGGTGGCCTACCGGGGCTGGCCGGCGGCCGACTGGGAGTTCACCTACAACGACAAGGACGGAACCAAGTACCACTCGGTGGACCGTGGATTCGTCGTCAGCGTCAGCCAGGGTTACGGAATCATGTTCTCGGCCAAGGACGAGGACTGGTCGAAGCCGGAGACCCAGGGGACCCTGGCCGCGCTCTTCGCCACCTTCCAGCCCGCCTGACCCACCCTCGGCCGACGCCCGAACCTGCTTCCGCACGGGTTACGGCGGCGCCTGCGGGGAAACGGGTATCCCCGGGGCACGATCCGGCGTGGCCACGTATCGTGAGAGTTCGCGGACCGTACGCAGCCACAATGGGCCGGAAACCGACCGGAATTGACGCGTTGTGCGGGGCCGAGAGCCGGGTCCGGGGGAACGAGCGCGCTGTGGGGAGGCGTCGTGGACGACTATGCGGGTCGGGTGCTCGCCGACCGCTATCGGCTGCCGCTTGCCCCCGAGGACGGCTTCGACCTCGTCGAGACGCGCGCCTTCGACACGTACAGCGGGCAGGAAGTCCTGGTCCGCCAGGTGCCATTGCCCGAGGTCGTCGACGCCGAGGTGCTGGACGGTGACGACGCGTACGGCACCCCCGACGCCTATATGCGCGGGGGCGCGACAGGCGCGGGCGGTGAGGACGAGTACGCGGGCGCGCCCGGTTACGGAAACGCGTCCGGTTACGGAGACGCGCCCGGGTACGGAAACGCGCCCGGGTACGGAGGTGCGCCGGGCTATGGGCGCACCACGCGGCGTCCCGCCGACCCCGCCGTGCGCCGGGCGGTGGAGGCGGCCCAGGCCGCGGCCCAGATCCCCGACCACCCCCGCCTCGACCAGGTCTTCGACGTGTTCGCGCAGGACGGCTCGCTGTGGATCGTCAGCGAGCTCATCGCCGCCCGGCCGCTGTCGGCGCTGCTGGCCGAGCGGCCGATGAACCCGTTCCGCGCGGCGGAGGTCGCCTCCGATGTGCTGACCGCGCTCGCGGTGCTGCACGCGCACGGCTGGACGCACCGCAACATCACCGCCCGTACGGTGTTGATATGCGACGACGGCCGGGTCGTGCTGACCGGCCTCGCGGCGGGGGCCGCCGAGGAGGCGCTGTGCGGGTACGCCCCCGTGCCGCTTCCGCCGGACGGAGCCGGGTTCGGCGACGTTCCGCCCCCGGCGCCGGACGCGGTCAACGAGGGTGCCCCGTACGCCACTTCACCGGACAGCGCCGAACCGCATCCCCCCGCCCGGCCCGGAAACCCCGACCGGTCCGGTCCCGCCCTGCCACCGGGAGCCGCCGCGCGGACCGGGGTCGTCGCCGCGTACCGCGCGGGCGCCGGGGCCGCGACGCGCACCGGCGCGGATGGCTCCCTCCCGGCCCAGCGACCCGATCCCGAGGCCGCGCCGCCCCCGGAGCCGGAGGGCGGGACCGGCCGGGCGGACCAGGGCATGTACGACCCCGTGCGCGGGGTACGGGTGGCGGGCGGGGCGACCGCGAGCCCGTATGCCGACGACCGGGGCCCCGACTCGGGCCGCACCCGCCGCCAGTACGACCCGGTGACCGGCCGCTGGGTGCCGCGCCCCGCAGCGCCGGCCCCCCGCCAGGATTCGGTGGACCCGGACCCGGACCCGGACGCGGGGCGGAGCGAGGGCCGTACGTCCGAACCGGGTCGGCCCAACTCGCCACATGCTCACGGCAGTTCGGGCAGCGCGTCGGCCGCCCGCGCACCCGCCCCCCGCACGCCCGCGCTGCCGCCCGGGTTCCGGGCCGACGCCTTCCGGGCGGACTCCCAGCGCCGACCGCACCCCAGCGCCCCGCCGCCCGTCCCGTCCCGGGAGCGGGCGTCCGTCGCGGAGCGCCGCCCGGCCCCCGGCGACCCCTCGGCCCACCCGGGCGCCCCCTATCGGGGCCCCGCCAACCGGCTCGCTGCCGAACGGGCTCGGCACACCCGGATCGCCGTGGTCGGCGCGGTCACCGAGCGCTGGTCGCCCGAACAGGCCGGGCCCATACACGAGAACTGGCGGCTCGCCCCGCCGATCGGCCCCGCCACCGACCTCTGGGCGCTGGGCGCCCTGATGTTCCGCGCGGTGCAGGGGCACGCCCCCTACCCCGAGGAGAGCGCGGCAGAACTCGTCCAGATGGTGTGCGCGGAGCCGCCCGCGTTCGCCGAGGAGTGCGGTCCGCTGCGGCCGGTCGTCGAGTCGCTGCTGCGCCAAGACCCCACCGAACGGCCGGAGTTCGAGGAACTGCGCGGCTGGCTCCGCTCCCTGGTCCGCTCCGCGCCGGAGCCGGACGCGGGCACCCGTATCACCCCGCTGATCGTCCCCGACGCCAAGCGGCTCCCCATCCTGCGCCGCCGGGGCGAACTCGTGCGCCGCAGACGACGGACCGCCCCGGTGGCCGTCGCCCCGCCGGCCGAACACGGCCGCCACCGCCACCGCCCGGCGGCGCAGCGGAGCCGGGGACCGAGGTCGCTCGGCCGGCTGCTGCTCGTGCTGATCATGCTCCTGCTGGCCGGGGCGGTCGCGTACGCCATGTTCTTCATGCCCCGGTCGGATCAGGGGCAGAACGCGGGCAGCGCCACCCCGCCCCGCCCCAGCGGCCAGCGGAGTCCGGGCGCGGGGCCCGGTGACTCCCCGGCGCCCACGCCCGGCGGCACACCGCCCTCCCAGCAGACGCAGACCACCGGGCCCGGCGGCCCGAGCCCCAGCCCGGCCGCCGGATACGCCGTGCGCAAGGATCCCGAGGGCTTCCAGGTCGGCGTCGACAAGAGCTGGCAGCGGCAGCCGATGAACGACGCCGGACAAGTCCGTTATGTGGGGGGCGACTTCACCCTGATCGTCGTCCCCGGCCGGGACGCGGTACGGGACAACGGCTCGGACCCGCTGGCCTACCAGGCCGACAAGGAACGCGAACTTCAGCCGTACCGGAACTCCAGCTGGTCCACCTCCAGCGGTCTGCGGCGCATCGACGTCGGACAGCAGTCCATGGCCGAGGGCCAGTTCACCTGGCGCGACAGCAGCGGGCGGCAGGTCTACGTCCGCAATCTCGCCATGATCGTCAATGGCCGGTATCACGTGGTCCAGGTCATCGGCCCCGAGTCCCAACGTGACAGGGTGACAGAGATCTTCGGGCAGGCGACCGGTGGCTACCGGGCCACCCGCTGACGAACGGTCACGCTGCGGAGTCACCGAAATCGCCCTGCCCGTACGGGATTCGGAGGGTATGCGCGGTCCGGCGCGGGCACGAAGGTCCTGATCATCGCGGGACCAACGGCCCGTATGGTCACGGTTGGGTGCCCCGAGGTTCCCTGGCCGGAATCCGCTCCGTAATCTGACCTCGAAGGAAAGTCTGGTCGGGCGGGGGACGTGGAAAACACTCACAGCACGAGCGGCTCCGGCGCAGGGCTGCTCCTTGCCGGACGCTATCGGCTCGGTGACGCGATAGGCCGCGGCGGCATGGGCAAGGTCTGGCGTGCCCACGACGAGGTTCTGCACCGCACCGTCGCCGTCAAGGAACTCACCGCCGCCCTGTACGTCGCCGAGGCCGACCGGGCGGTGTTGCACGCGCGCACGCAGAAGGAAGCCCGCGCCGCCGCCCGCATCACCCACCCCGGCGTGGTCACCGTGCACGACGTCCTCGACCACGACAACCGGCCCTGGATCGTCATGCAGTACGTCGACGGGCCCTCCCTCGCCGACGCCGTCAAGGCCGCCGACGGCCACCGCATCGAGGCCCGCGAGGCCGCCCGTATCGGACTCCATGTGCTCGGCGCGCTGCGTGCCGCGCACGCCGCCGGGGTGCTGCACCGCGACGTCAAGCCCGGCAATGTGCTGCTCGCGAGCAACGGGCAGGTGTTGCTCACGGACTTCGGGATCGCCGCCATCGAGGGCGATGTCGCCATCACCAAGACCGGCGAACTCGTCGGCTCCATCGACTACCTGGCGCCCGAGCGCGTCCAGGGCGCCCACCCGGGCCCCGCCTCCGACCTGTGGTCGCTCGGCGCCACCCTGTACGCCGCGGTGCAGGGCGAGTCGCCGTTCCGCCGGGACTCGCCGATCTCCACCATGCAGGCGGTGGTCGCCGAGGAGCCCCCCGCGCCCGACCGGGCCGGAGCGCTGGCCCCCGTGATCGTCGCGCTGCTCCGCAAGGACCCGCACGAGCGCCCCTCGGCCGAGGAGGCCGAGCGGATGTTCCTCGACGCCCTGGAGGGACGCGTCGCGGAGGGGCGCCTCGCGGAGCAACGCGCCCCGGAGCGGCGCTCCTTCGAGGGCCAGGCCTTCGACGGGCGAACCTTCGAGGGGCGGTCCTTCGAGGGGCGCGATGCCGAGGCCGACCAGGCCCAGCCGCCGGCGCGTCGCCCCGCCGAGCGGGACACCCGCGTGGCGGCCTCGTCACCGACCGGGCCCACCGAGCGGCACACCACCCCGCACCCGCCCCCCGCGCGCCCCGCGCCGGAACCCGCTCACCGCCCGGCCCGGCGCGGCCGCCGCTGGCGGACCGTGGCCCTGGTGGTCGTGCTGGCCGCCGTGGTCGGCGTGGGCACCGGGTTCGCGTTCATGAAGTACCAGGAGCACAAGGGCGGTTCGGGCACCACGGGCGGTGGCGCCTCCCAGCGGCCCACCACCCCCGAGACCGGGTCGCCGGGCGAGGGCGACGGATCGGTGCCGGCCGGCTGGCAGCGGGTCGACGACAAGGCCGGCTTCAGCCTGCTCGTCCCCAAGGGCTGGAAGCGTCAGATGGACGGCACCGAGATCGACTACACCCCGGACAACGGCAAGCACCGCATCCGGATCAGCGTCGACAAGGTGCCGGACTTCGAGAACCCGTACATGCACATGCTCAACATGGAGAAGTCGCTCAAGGAGCGGCTGCCCCAGTACAAGCGGGTCACCCTGCACAGCAACACCTTCCGTGACCAGGTGAAGTCGTCCCTGTGGGAGTTCACCTACGTGGAGAAGCAGGACTTCCCCGGCAAGCGGCACGCCATCGACCAGATGTATTACGGGGACGGCGGCAAGCCCGAGTACGCGCTCTACATGTCGGGCCCCGACGAGGACTGGGCGACCACCCGCCAGCAGTTCGACACGGTGCTCCAGGGCTGGCAGCCCACCCCCGCCACCGGCGGCTGACCGGCCCCCACCGCCTGCGGCGAACGCCGCCGGAGCCGGACCGGGTGCGGCATGATGGGCCCTGCCCGCATGCGGGGGAGATCGAGGGGGAACCCGGTGCCCACAGCAGAGCAGGATCCGAAAGGACCCCAGGACAGCGTCAACTCCCGTCTGGTGGCCGGGCGTTACCGGCTCGGCGCCCGACTCGGCCGGGGCGGCATGGGCACGGTCTGGCGCGCGCACGACGAACTGCTCGGCCGCCATGTCGCCGTCAAGGAGCTGCACCCCGAAGGCGGCGCACCCGCCACCGCCGCGCTGCGCGAGGCGCGCGCGGTCGCCCAGATCAAGCACCCCCATGTGATCGTCGTCCACGACGTCGTCGAGGAGACCGAGCCCGACCCGGCGTCCGGTGCCAAGCGCTCCTACATCGTGATGGAACTCGTTGACGGCGGATCGCTCGCCGACCGGCTCGCCTCCGCGGGACCCGTCGAGGTGCGCGAGGCCGCCCGCATCGGGGTCGCGCTCCTCGGCGCGCTCGCCACCGCGCACGCCCGGGGCGTACTGCACCGCGACCTCAAGCCCGCCAACGTCCTCATCGAGGAGGACAGCGGACGGGTCGTGCTCACCGACTTCGGCATCGCCCAGGTGCCGGGCACCTCGACGATCAGCGAAGAGGGCGCCTTCGTCGGGTCGCCGGAGTACACCGCGCCGGAGCGGATGCAGGGCGCGGGCGCGGGGCCCGAGTCCGACCTGTGGTCACTCGGCGCGCTCCTGTGCGCTGCCCTGAGCGGCGAATCCCCCTTCCACCGCGACTCGTTGGGCGGCGTTCTGCACGCCGTCGTCCTCGACGAGATCCGCCCGCCCACGGCCGCGGGGCCGCTGCTTCCGGTGGTCCACGGCCTGCTGGAGCGCGACCCGGCGCAGCGGCTCGGCGCCGTCGAGGCGGAGTCGCTGCTGCGGACGTTCGCCGCGACGGGCAGCACCCCGAGACCGCGCTACGTACCGACCGAGCGCGTCACCCCCGAACTGCCCCCGGCCGACGCGCCGCCCGCGACCCCGGTCACCGCGCCGAGCCCCATCGCCCGTCCATGGCGGGCCCGGGGCGTGCTGGTGGGGGCCGCTCTGGTGATCGTGCTGGCCGGGGCGGGCGCCGCGCTCGCGGTCCTGACGTTCGGCGGTGCGGGAACCGACCGGTCAGCGGCCGAGCACCCCTCGCCGAGCGCCGCCGCGACGGTGGCCTTCCAGCCGCCGCCCCAGCCTCCGCCCCCGCCGCCACCCCCCAGGCAGGGGCCGCCGCCGGTGCCGGACGGCTTCCACGTAGTACGGGACCCGAACGGCTTCGCGCTCGCCCTGCCCGACGGCTACGTCCGCAGCACCGACTCCCAGCGCGTGTTCTACCAGTCGCCCGGCGGGGCCGTCAGGATCGGCATCAGGCTCCAGAACGCGGTGGCCGGCGGCCCGCTCGGCGTCATGAAGCTCGCCGCGGCCAACGGGCCCCTCAGCAACCCCGGTTACCGCGACGGCAAGGTCATCGCCACCACCCACCACGGGCGGGACGCGGCCCTGTGGGAGTTCACCTGGAACGGCTTCACCAAGGCGGAGGGCGCCCGGCACACCTATGACGTGTGCTGGGACGACTTCGGCCGGATGTACGACGTGTGGGTGTCGGCGCCGGTCAGCCGGCTCGACGAGGCCAAGCGCACCTTCGACACCGCCCTCGACTCCTTCCGCCCCGGCCCCTGAGGCGCCGCTTCTGTCACGGCTGTGCACCGCACCTGGCCGGAAGTGGCACTTCGCGCGGCCGTTCGTCAGGATGTGGGCATGACGAACGACGGGGGACGGGCCAACGAGCCCACCAGTTACGGCCTGCCGGCCCCGGGGGCGGCTCCGGTCCCGCGGCCGACGCCGTACGAGCCGACGCAGCGGCAGCAGCAACCGCCCGGACCGGCGCAGTCGCCATCGGGCGACGGCACCGGCCGGCTGCTCGGCGGCCGTTACCGGCTGGTCGCCCGGCTCGGTCACGGCGGCATGGGCACGGCGTGGCGGGCTCATGACGAGGTCGTCGACCGAGAGGTCGCGGTCAAGGAACCGCGGGTTCCGGACCACTTGGGCGAGCGCGAGCGCGCCACCGTGTATCTGCGCATGCAGCGCGAGGCCCGTGCGGCGGCCCGCATCGACCACCCCTGTGTGGTCACCGTGCACGACGTGGTCATGGAGGACGGCAAGCCCTGGATCGTGATGGAGCTGGTGCGCGGCCAGTCGCTCGCCGACCGGCTCCAGGAGGGCACCCTCGACGTCCGGGAGGCGGCCAGGATCGGCCTCGCGGTGCTCAGCGCGCTCTCGGCGGCTCACGAGGCGGGCGTCCTGCACCGTGACGTCAAGCCGGACAACGTACTGCTCGGCCGCGGCGACCGGGTCGTGCTCACCGACTTCGGCATCGCCCAGGTCGAGGGGGAGCAGGGCCTGACGGAGACCGGCGGCTTCGTCGGCTCGCCCGAATTCATCGCCCCGGAAAGGGTGTTGGGTCAGCGGCCGGGTCCGGAGTCCGACCTGTGGTCGCTCGGCGTCGTGCTGTACGCGGCGGTCGAGGGCATGTCGCCCTACCGGCGCAGCAACACCCCGGCCACCCTCCAGGCGGTGCTCTCCGCCGAACCCCAGGTGCCCGCCCGTGGTTCCGGCGCGTTCGGCACCCTCGTCATGCAGCTCCTGCGCAAGGACCCCGCCGGCCGGCCCAGCGCCGCCGAGGTCCGGGCGACCCTCGAGCCGGCCGCCAACCCCGCCCCGGTGCCGCTCGCGGCGACCCGGCTGTTCGCGGGCTCCGCACCGGCCGACGGCAACCGCTGGGTGCCGCCCGTCCTCGTGGGCAACCGGAGGGCCCAGTACGGGCTCGGTGGCGGAGTGCTCGCGATCGCGGCGGCACTCGTGCTGCTCGTGGCGGACCCGTTCGGCGGGGGCGGGCTGCCGGACGGCTGGCAGGTGCGGCCCGAGAACGAGGTGCTGCACGCGGACGTGACGGTTCCCGACGACTACGCGCGCACCCAGGGCACCAGCGGTGACAACGTCACCTACGACGACCCGAGCGCCGTCTTCCGGATCTACGCCGACCGGCTCGACCCGGCCACCGACAAGACCAACAACACGATGCCAGCGGATCCCGCGGTGTGGAAGGCGTACTACGAGAAGGGCGGCCAGAACGGCACCGAGTTCGCCGACGGCAAGGTGACCACCACCACCGTCCAGCACCAGGGCAAGAAGGCCTACGACATCGTCACCGAGTACACCCCCAACTCGGCCGTCTCCGCCCCCCATCCGACCCGCTACCGCTACCACGAGCTGCTCGTGCCCGGGAAGGGGACCGCCTACTGGCGGCTGCGCGTCTCGATGCCGGCCGCGGGCAGGGCGGCCGGGGACGGCGAGGCGCTCTTCGACCGGGTCGCGGACGGACTGAAGATCCACGACCTGTAGGCCAGGGCCGTCCGGCGGTCCGGGACAGGTAAATCTGGAGGGTCCTGTTGGTCGTAAGGCGCTGATCAGCGGTTATGTAGCCAGTGATCGCTGGCACGATCGCCGGGGTGCGAAAAGCCGTTACCGACGGGTACCGAAACTGCCCCGCCGGGCATACGCTCCCTCCATGACGGACTCGCAGGCCTCGCCCACGACCACCCTCACGCCCGCCGGAACCAACCCGGTCGCCCCCGCGCCGGCAGGCGCGCGCACCGCCGCCGACGTGGTCACGGGCCAGCTCGTCGCCCAGCTCACCCGGGGTGTGGCCGGCTCCGGGCGGACCGCCAACCACACCCCGTTCACCGGTGAGAAGCTGGCCGACCTGCCCGAGTCCACCCCCGAGGACGTCGCCGAGGCCTTCGCGCGGGCCCGCACGGCCCAGCGGCTGTGGGCCGCGACACCGGTCCGCGCCCGCGCGGCCGTGCTGCTCCGCTTCCACGACCTGGTGCTGGCCCGCCAGGCCGAGGTGCTCGACCTGATCCAGCTGGAGACCGGCAAGGCCCGGCTGCACGCCCATGAAGAGGTGCAGGCCGTCGCCCTCGCCGCCCGCCACTACGGGCGCAAGGCCCCGGCCTATCTGAAGCCCAAGCGCCACACGGGAGTCGTGCCCACCCTGACCAAGGTCACCGAGCTGCGCCGGCCGCGCGGGGTGATCGGGCAGATCGCGCCCTGGAACTACCCCCTCGAACTGTCGGTGGGCGACGCGCTGCCCGCGTTCGTCTCCGGCAACGCCGTCGTGATGAAGCCCGACACCGAGACCGCGCTGACGGCCCTGTGGGCGCGCGACCTTCTGATCGAGGCGGGCCTGCCGGCCGAGGTCTTCCAGGTCGTCCTGGGTGAAGGGCCGGTGGTCGGCCCCGAGGTCGTCAGGCACGCCGACTACGTCTCCTTCACCGGCTCAACGCGCACCGGCCGGGAGGTCGCGCAGGGCGCCGCGGCCCGACTGGTGGGCGTCTCCCTGGAGTTGGGCGGCAAGAACGCCATGCTGGTGCTGAGCGACGCCGATGTGGAGAAGGCGGCCGCGGGCGCGGTCCGGGCCTGCTTCTCCTCGGCCGGGCAGCTCTGCATATCGATCGAGCGACTGTACGTTCACGAATCGATCGCCGACGCCTTCCTCGACCGATTCGCCGCACGTACGAAGGCGATGCGGCTCGGTCGTTCACTGGCGTACGGAGCGGACATGGGCTCCCTGGTCGGCGAGCGCCAGTTGGAGACCGTCGCCCGGCACGTCGACGAGGCCGTCGCCAAGGGTGCCCGGCTCGTCGCGGGCGGCGTGGCCCGCCCCGACATCGGCCCGCTCTTCTACGAGCCCACCATCCTCGAAGGCGTCGAGGCGCCCATGGCGGTGTGCACGGAGGAGACCTTCGGACCGGTCGTCTCCATCTACCGCTTCACGGACGAGGACGCGGTGATCGAGCAGGCCAACGCCACGCCCTACGGCCTCAACTCCTCGGTATGGACCAGGGATTCACGCCGCGGGCACGAGGTGGCGGCGCGACTGACCACCGGCACGGTCAACATCAACGAGGGGTACGCCCCCGCCTACGGCAGCGTCCGGTCGCCGATGGGCGGCATGAAGGACTCGGGGCTCGGCCGCCGGCACGGCTCCGAGGGCATCCTCAAGTACACCGAGGCCCAGACCATCGCCCAGCAGCGGCTCATCCCGCTGGCCCCCGCCTTCGGCATGGACGACGAGAAGTACGCGGCCCTCATGACCCGCAGCCTGAAGGCGATGAAGGCCCTGCGCCTGCGCTGATCCCCGGAAGTCCGGGATCCCCGGAAGTCCGGTCCGCCAGTCCGCCCCCGCGCACGAGGAGAGCCATGTCCCAGGTACCCCCAGCCCAGAATCCGGACGAGGACGGCGCGTACGACTACGACGTCGTCGTGGTCGGCTCGGGCTTCGGCGGCTCGGTGACGGCGCTGCGACTCACGGAGAAGGGATACCGCGTCGGCGTCCTGGAGGCGGGCCGCCGCTTCACCCCGGCCACGCTGCCCAAGAACTCCTGGGACCTCAAGAACTACCTGTGGGCGCCGAAGCTCGGCCTGTACGGAATCCAGCGCATCCACCTGCTCGGGAATGTGATGGTGCTGGGCGGCGCCGGGGTCGGCGGCGGCTCCCTCAACTACGCCAACACCCTCTATGTGCCGCCGCGGCCGTTCTTCGAGGACCCGCAGTGGAAGGACATCACCGACTGGCAGGACGAGCTGGCGCCCTACTACGACCAGGCGCGGCGCATGCTCGGGGTGCGGCTCAACCCGACGATGACGCCCTCCGACGTCCACCTCAAGGCGGCCGCCCAGCGCATGGGAGTCGGTGACACCTTCCACCTGGCGCCCGTCGGCGTCTTCTTCGGCGACGGGCAGGACGGTGACGGTACGGCGAAGGCCAAGCGGGGCATGTCCGTCGACGATCCCTACTTCGGCGGCGCGGGTCCCTCGCGCCGGGCGTGCATCGAGTGCGGCGAGTGCATGACGGGCTGCCGGCACGGCGCCAAGAACACCCTCAACGAGAACTACCTCTACCTCGCCGAGAAGGCGGGTGCGGTGGTCCACCCCATGACGACCGTGGTCTCGGTGACCGGCGATTCGCGCGGCGGCCATGCCGTGGCGACCCTGCCCACCGACGACAAGGACGCCCCGGGCCGCCTCTTCACGGCCCGCCGGGTCGTCATCGCGGCCGGCACCTACGGCACCCAGACGCTGTTGCACCGCATGAAGGCGAGCGGTCAACTCCCGTACATCTCCAAGCGGTTGGGCGAGCTGACCCGTACCAACTCCGAGGCGCTGGTGGGCGCGCAGACCACCAGCCGGCGCTATCGCAAGCGGCACGGCACGCCCAGGGTCGACTTCACCCGGGGCGTCGCCATCACCTCCTCGATCCACCCGGACGAGAACACCCACATCGAGCCGGTCCGCTACGGCAAGGGCTCGAACGCGATGGGCAGCATGTCCATCCTCCAGGTGCCCTACGGCGTCAACCGGGTGCGCAACTGGCTGGGCAACGCGGCCAAGCACCCCTTGCTGCTTGCCCGTTCGATCAGCAATCACCGCTGGTCCGAGCGAACGATCATCGGCCTGGTCATGCAGTCACTCGACAATTCGCTCACCACCCATCTCAAGCCGGACGGCGTCGGCAAGGGCCTGCTGACCGCGGAACAGGGCCACGGCGCGCCCAACCCGAAGCAGATCCGGGCCGCCACCGAGGGAGCGACGGCGATCGCCGCGGAGATCAACGGCTTCGCCGGTTCGAACGTCGGGGAGCTCATGGGCACCCCGCTCACCGCCCACTTCCTGGGCGGCTGCCCGATCGGTGACTCGGCCGAGACCGGCGTGATCGACCCGTACCACCGGCTGTACGGACACCCCGGGATCTCGGTCGTGGACGGCGCGGCCGTCTCGGCGAACCTCGGCGTGAACCCCTCCCTGACGATCACCGCACAGGCCGAACGCGCGATGTCGCTGTGGCCCAACAAGGGGGAGGAGGACCCCCGCCCCCCGCAGGGCGCGGCCTACGTCCGCCTCGCCCCGGTCGAACCGAAGTCCCCGGCGGTCCCCGCGGAGGCGTTCGGCGCCCTGAAGCTGCCGTTCCTCGGCATGCCGACGGTCCCGCCGAAGCAGGAGGACTGAGGCGGAGACAGGTGCGGTCCGGATACGCCGAGAGGCGCTGCGCCCCCCTCCGAGCGCAGCGCCTCTCGCGTGTGCGGAGACCTGGTGGGGTCCCGCCGGCGTGAACGGAACACGGGCGTACCCGTTGGTTCCACATGCATGACCTGTGACCCCTGTGAAGGGTTGCCCCGTCTTCACGGAATCCTTATGTGATCCACACCACTCCCGGCTCGTGGCAACCATCGTCGACCACCGCGGGTCGAAAACGCTGGCGCGGCGTATGCCGCACGTGACATGTCAAGAGGGGCCACACGAAGTGAGCGACAAGCCGCCGAGCCCGGGGAAGTCGTCGGGCGACGACGCGTTGCCGGACGAGATCTGGGAACGATTCGTCCGCGACAACGAGCGGGACATTCGCTCCTCCGCCCCCAAGGAACCCTCGGCGCGGGCCCGCATGGTGACCGACCGGCTGCGCAAGGAGCAGGAGGCCGCCGAGTCCGCCGCCCGCGGCCGCAAGGGCAGGCGGGCCCCGGCCGAACCGGAGGGCTGGCGGACCGGCCCGGCCTGGCAGGAGATGAACGGCCGGGCCGGACGCAGGCGCCGCATGTGGGGCGTGCTCGGCATCCTCGTCGCCGCGGCCGTGCTGCTGGTCGCCCTGAATCCGTCCAGGGCGCTGTCCCTGCTGACCGGCGAGGACCGTTCCGAGGACACGGCCACGGCCCCGCTCCCGGCGGAGACCGCGACCCCCACCGCCGCCCCGCCCTCCTTCGACCCCGAACGCGCCACCCTGAAGGAGCCGTTCCGCGGCTCGCCCGCGATGCAGTACGCGGACGGCGCCGCCGGTATCGAACTCCCCGAGGCGACCGCCATGGGAGGCGTCTCCAAGGACCGGGTGGCGAAGGCCCTGGCCGCCACCCGCACCCTCCTGATCGAGTCGAACCTGTCCCCGACGACCCTGCGCGGCGAACGCCCCGAGACGGCACTCGGCCTGATCGACCCGCTGGAGAAGGACACCGTCGACCACTTCACCACCGCACTGGCCAAGCCGGACAAGGAGCACGACCCGCTGACGCTGTTCAGCCGGTTCGACCCCCGCAAGGTCGTACCCGTCGGGAGCGTGGTCAAGACCCGCGGCATGATGACCCTCTCCAAGCGGCCCGGGGGCGGGGCCACCGTGCACGCCGACTACACCTTCGTCTACCCGCTGGTGAAGGCCGCGCCCGGCTCCACGGAGGTGGCCCGCACGATCGTGCGCCGGACCCTGGATGTGGCCGTCCTGGACCCGTCCGTGAACCGCGCCACCGACGGCAAGCTGTGGATCGCCGCGTACGACGTCGAGATCGGCAACACCGACTGCGATACGCACGACGGCTATCTGCACCCCGAGTTCGCCGACGACACCCCCATGGGCCCGAGCCCGAGCGGCCCCGCAAGCGACCCCTACGATCGCAGCAAGCCGCTGGACCAGGGCAATCCGGGGAACTGCGGTCTGCTGAGCCGCACGTAGGGGCCGCCGAGGAGGTACCTCGTCGGCCCGGGGTGCCAGGGCCGGCGCGGGCGGGGCGTCCGGCCGTGGCACGGAGCCGTGGGATTGGGCCGTGGGATCGGGGCGGTGGGATTCGGGACGGTGCGCGCGGGGACTCGGGTTCGTGTCGTGCGGGACGGGCCGCGGCGGGGAACCGTTTCGGCCGGATGCGGTCGGTCCCGGGCGTCCCCGGGACCGACCGCCTTTATGGGGTGACCGGGCTGCTGTCCCCTGCCGTCCGGTCACGCACACCGGGGCGAGGTCCCACGACGCACTTGCGGTGCGTCACACGCCCCGGTGGAGCCACGCGTGGATTCTTCGGGCCCGCCCCTGGCTGGCACGGACACCCCACCAACGAAGCCGGGCCGGGAGCGGTCACGGCGCCGTACGGGTGAGGAGCGACCGAACTCAGATACGGCCCCGGCACAGCTCAAGGACCTTCATCGCGAGCCCGGTGCCGGGCTTGCCGAGGGCGTCGCTGAAGTGGGCCAGGACCTCCATCTCGCGGTTCAGATTGACCCGGCGGCCGCCGGAGGCGATGCGGGACTCCTGGATGACGGCCGAGACCGCCATGCGTTCCTGGATGAGGCCGATGATGCGGTCGTCGAGCGCGTCGATGCGCTCGCGCGCTCCGGTGATCACCGCGGCCGCCTCGTCGGTGCGGGCGCCGGTCTTCTCGGTGACGGTCTTCTCGGTGACGGTCGTGCTCATGGGGGCTCCTCGGTGGGTGGGGCGCCCCGGACCGGCAAGACCGGAAACGACCGAGCGCCCCGGGCCTTGTCGGCCCGGGGCGCTCGGTGGAAGTCGTTCGTCAGTGGCTCAAGCAGCAGAACCGACGTACCCACGGCGCCCGGCGGGCCGGGTGCCATAGGTAAAGACGAAGGTCTGGTGCGTGCGCATGGCGCCAGTATGGACCGGCGCCCAGGGCGCGGGCCAATCCGGGTTCGGATGGTGAGACGAACCGGCCACCGCCCGCCCCGGTAGAATCGACAAATACCGACCCCCTCCCACCGCCGGAAGGCCGCCTCCCGTGCCAGCAGCACCCTCCGCAGCCGCGCCCGACAGCAACCCGGACGTCGTCCTGGTTGTCGACTTCGGCGCGCAGTACGCCCAGCTCATCGCCCGCCGCGTCCGCGAGGCCCGGGTCTACAGCGAGATCGTCCCGAGCAGCATGCCCGTGGCCGAGATGCTGGCCAAGAACCCCAAGGCGATCATCCTCTCCGGCGGTCCGTCCTCCGTGTACGCCGAGGGCGCCCCGCGCCTGGACCGCGCGATCTTCGAGGCCGGGGTTCCCGTCTTCGGCATGTGCTACGGCTTCCAGCTGATGGCGACCACGCTCGGCGGCACGGTCGACGACAACGGCGCCCGCGAGTACGGCCGCACCCCGCTGACCGTCTCCAAGCTCGGCTCCACCCTCTTCGAGGGCACCCCGGCCGAGCAGTCGGTGTGGATGTCGCACGGCGACGCCTGCTCCGCCGCCCCCGAGGGCTTCACGGTGACGGCCTCCACCGACGTCGTCCCCGTCGCTGCCTTCGAGAACGACGAGAAGAAGCTGTACGGCGTCCAGTACCACCCCGAGGTGCTGCACTCCACGCACGGCCAGCAGATCCTGGAGCACTTCCTCTACCGCGGCGCGGGCATCGAGCCCACCTGGACGACGCACAACGTGGTCGAGGAGCAGGTCGCCCTCATCCGCGAGCAGGTCGGCACCAAGCGCGCGATCTGCGGCCTGTCCGGCGGCGTCGACTCCGCGGTCGCCGCGGCCCTCGTACAGAAGGCCATCGGCTCCCAGCTCACCTGCGTGTACGTCGACCACGGCCTGATGCGCAAGGGCGAGACCGAGCAGGTCGAGAAGGACTTCGTGGCCGCCACGGGCGTCCAGCTCAAGGTCGTCGACGCGCAGGAGCGATTCCTCACCGCGCTCGCCGGTGTCTCCGACCCGGAGACCAAGCGGAAGATCATCGGCCGCGAGTTCATCCGCGTCTTCGAGCAGGCCCAGCTGGAGATCCTCCAGGAAGAGGGTCCCGAGGTCGCCTTCCTCGTCCAGGGCACCCTGTACCCGGACGTCGTCGAGTCCGGTGGCGGCACCGGCACCGCGAACATCAAGTCGCACCACAACGTGGGCGGCCTGCCCGACGACATCGAGTTCGAGCTCGTCGAGCCGCTGCGCAAGCTGTTCAAGGACGAGGTCCGCATGGTCGGCCAGGAGCTCGGCCTGCCCGAGGAGATCGTCCAGCGCCAGCCGTTCCCCGGCCCCGGCCTCGGTATCCGCATCGTCGGCGAGGTCACCAAGGAGCGCCTCGACCTGCTGCGCGAGGCCGACGCGATCGCCCGTGAGGAGCTGACCGCGGCCGGTCTTGACCGCGAGATCTGGCAGTGCCCGGTCGTGCTGCTCGCCGATGTGCGCTCGGTGGGCGTCCAGGGCGACGGCCGTACCTACGGCCACCCGATCGTGCTGCGCCCGGTCTCCTCCGAGGACGCCATGACGGCGGACTGGACGCGGATGCCGTACGACGTGCTCGCGAAGATCTCCACCCGCATCACCAACGAGGTCGCCGACGTCAACCGCGTCGTCCTCGATGTGACGAGCAAGCCCCCGGGCACCATCGAGTGGGAGTAGTCCCCACCCGCCCACCGCACGACGGCGCCGTCCCCGCACCCGGGGGCGGCGCCGCCGTCGTTGGCGCCGGGGGTCGCACGACTCTGTTCACCTGCGGGAACGCGAGGTAGCTTCCGGCCATGACTGAGATGCCCGAGCCGATACCGGTGGACCAGCTGCGGTTCGATCTGCCGCCCGTGCACGACGACCCCGCCGAGGAGCGGCAGCACCGCAAGGAGCGGCTGGCCGGCGCGCTGCGCCTCTTCGCCCGGTTCGGTTTCGAGGAGGGCGTGTCTGGTCATGTCACCGCGCGCGACCCGGAGTTGGCCGACTGCTACTGGGTGAACCCGTTCGGGGTGCCGTTCGCGCATGTCACCGCGGGCGAGCTGATCCTGGTCAACGGGGACGGGCAGGTCGTGCGGGGCGGCCACCACGTCAACCAGGCCGCGTTCACCGTGCACGCCCAGGTGCACCGGGCCCGCCCCGACGCCGTCGCCGTCGTCCACACCCACTCCACGTACGGGCGGGCGCTCGCGGCCCTGGGCGAGTTCGTCGAGCCGTACACGCAGGAGGCCTGCGCCTTCTTCGAGGACCACGCCGTGTACGACGCCTACACCGGGGTGATCGTCGATGCCGAGGAGGGCCGGCGGATCGCGGCGGCGCTCGGCTCGTACAAGGCGGTCGTGCTGCGCAACCACGGGCTGCTCACGGTCGGGGACTCGGTGGACGCGGCCGCCTGGTGGTTCCTCTCGATGGAGCGGTGCGCGAAGGTGCAGCTCGCGGCGCGGGCGGCCGGCAAGCCCGTGCTCATCGACCGGCGGGACGCGGTGGCGACCCGGGATCAGCTCGGCAGCGACCTCGTCGCGTGGATCAACTACCAGCCGCTGTGGCGCCGGATCAGCCGCGCGGAGCCCGAACTTCTGTCGTAGTACGTCAATTTGATGGTGCGTCAATCACCCCCCGAACCGGCCGGCACCGGCCGCCGGGCGGCTTTGGTGCGCGACAATTCCCTGACGGCTCAAGGGATGTGACGCAAGGACGGAGTTCCCGTGGCGGTGCAGGAGGCTCGGCAATGCGGCGGTGACTGTGCGCATGGAGCGCGGGACGGGCACCGGCGCGCGGTGGCGGCGTTCCTCGCCAAGCGGGACGGGCTCGCCGCGGGCGAGGGGCTGCCCGTCGCGCTGGCCCACTCCGCGGGAGCCTCGCGCCAGTGGGTCTCGGACGAGCTGACCGAGTCCGCGCGGATGGTCGCCGAACGCTGCCGGGAGGCGGGCCTCGGCCGCCCCGAGCGAGTCTGGCGCGGCACCCTCGCGACGCTCTGGGGAGGGGTCTTGGCGCTCTCCCTCGCCGAGGCGGCCACCGCCATCGGCGCCGGGTGGACGCCCGCCCGCACCGCCGGTCTGCTGTCCGCGCTCGCCGTGGCGGTGCTGCTCACCGCGACGGCCCACCGCCACCGCGCGCACGGCGGGGTCCTCGCGCCGGTGCTCGGCGAGGACAACCGGCTCTCCACCTCGCGCGCCGTCGCGGCGGCCTGGGTCCTGTTCGCGGTCTTCGCCGCCCTGTTCCTGGCCGTGCGACTCGCCGCGGCCGCCGACCACACCGAGCGCGAGACGATCCTGCGCGGGCTCGAACTGGGCCGCTGCGCGGGCCTGTTGACGGTGGTCTTCCTCACCTCGGCGATCGCGGTGACCGTCCGCCGGGTGGTGACGGTACGCATCCACGGCCAGCGGCTCCAGAAGGTACGGGCCGACCGGCCGCGCGGCGCCGACCTCCTGACCGACGACGCGGGCCGGGGCAGCTTCGCGGACGCCCAGTACGTGGTGGTGACGCTGGTCGCGGTCCTCTTCGCGGCGGTGCGCCTGGCCCGCCGACCCGAGCAACTCCCCGATCTGCCCTGGGGGTTGGCGGCCCTGGTCCTCGTCTCCACCGCGACGTACTTCGCGGGCAAACACGCGGAGGGCTGCCGTCCGGTGGTGCTCTCCGTCGTGCGGGCACGCGAGGCGGGGGACCTGGACGCGCCGATCCGTACCGGGGACGACATCGAGATCCGGGGCGCGGGGTTCGTGCCGCCGGGCGCGGGCACCCCCGACCGGCTGGCCCGGGTGGTGGTGCGGATCGGCGCGGTGTACGTCCATGTCCCGCTGATCCCGGTCCCGGGCGGCTTCGCGAACCCCACGGACGGGGTCCTCACCGTGCCGGTGCCGGTGGACGTGGAGGCCGGGCGGGTGGAGATCCGGGTGGTGACGGCGGCGGGCGTGGAGACCAACGGGGTCCTGATCGAGGTCGCCGACTGACGGGCGCGCCCGCCACCCGGGTCGGATTGAGACACGCGTTCCCCCCGTCCGTATCGTCTGGTGACAGGCCAATCGGATGGAGGCGGGATCAGCCATGGCACATGGACATGCGACAGGAGTGCGGGGCGGGGTGGACCATCGGGGAGGCCTGCGGGCCGCGGCCCGGGCCTACGCGCTGGTGCCGCTGCGGATCTTCCTCGGCGTGACCTTCGTCTACGCGGGCCTGGACAAGCTCACCGACAGCGCGTTCCTCCACGCGTCGGGCGCCGGCTCCATCGGCGAGCTGATGCACGGCGTGCGGGACAGCGCCGCGATCCCTGCCCTCGTGGACCTCGCCCTCACGAGCCCGTCGGGATTCGGCTACGCCATCGCGCTCGGCGAGCTGGCCGTGGGCATCGGAACGCTGCTCGGCCTGTTCGGACGGCTCGCCGCCCTGGGCGGCGCGCTGATCTCGCTCTCCCTGTGGCTCACGGTGAGCTGGGCGACCACCCCCTACTACTACGGCAACGACCTCGCCTACTTGATGGCCTGGCTCCCGCTGGTGCTGGCCGGCACCCCGCTGCTGTCCGTGGACGCGTTCCTGGCCCGGCGGCGCCGTCTGCGCACCCCGTAGTCGATCCAGCTCACCAGCGAGGCGACGCCGAGACCCCCGCAGATCAGCGGGATCACCACGAAGGGGGGCGTGTCCCACCGCCCGGCCGCGTCCCCCGCGAACAGGACGGCCGTGGCCGCGAGGGCGAGACCGGCGACGAGCCGGCCCGGACGGAACTCATGACGCGGCACGGTCCACCTCCGCCTGGCCGACGCCGACCTTGAGGCGCAGATCGAGCGTGCCGGCCGGCTCGGCGCCCACCGGCGGCGAGAGCGTCACGGTCCGCTTCTGGTCCGGTGTCACCCGGATGTCGTCCGGCTTCTCGCCCGGCAGCTGGATGTCGCCGAGGCCCATGTCGAAACTCACCCGCACGGTCACGTCCTTCGGTACGACGACCTTGGCGCGGCCCGCGCCGACCTCCGCGCGGGTCGTCAGGGTCCGGCCCGGCGGCACGGCGACCCGGCTCAGGTCGAGGGTGGCGACGCCCGTGCCCAGGTCGTAGCCGGGCCGTACCTCGGCGGCCGAGGCGGGCGTCCAACTGGTGCGTTCCCAGTGGGAGTCGATGGTCTTGGGCAGCGCGGCCGAGCCCGCGAGCAGCGCGGCGGTGAGCACCGCGAGGAAGAGGGTGCCGAAGCCCGTACGGCCCCGGAGCGAGCTGACCATCAGGCCGAGTCCGAACACCGCGAGGGCCGCCGCGAACCCGATCTCCAGGCCGGTGCCGAGCGGCCGGTGGTCCCAGCCGTCGCCGAGCCCGACGGCGAAGGCGAGCAGTGCCAGCAGGAAGAGGGGGCCGCCGAGGGGGCGCGGGCCCCGGCTCTCGCGTACCGCCGCCTTCGAGGCCTTGCGCGACGCCCGGTCGGTGGGCGGCGCGTCCGCGTCCGCGGGGCCCCACAGGTAACCGGTGGCGACCGGCCCGGTGGTGCCGTCCTTGACGATCGGGTCCCGCCACCACGACGGAGGGGACGGCGCGGGCGGTGCCTTCGTCTCCGGCGGCGCGTCCGCGACGGCCTGGGCCGCGACCGGGTCGAGGGGGGTGTCCGGGGGAGTGGTGGAGCGGCGCAGCGACCAGACGGCGGTGCCTCCGAGCAGCAGCGCGAGCAGCACCGCGAACGTCATCACCGGGCCGTTCTTCAGCATGGTGAGGAAGATCCCGCAGCCGGCCAGGGCCATCAGGACGGCCACCAGGGCCGCGCCCTCGACCCGGCCCGTGAGCAGCCGCCGTGCCTCGTTCTCCTCCTCGTCCTCCAGCGGGAGCAGCAGCCAGGCGAAGCCGTAGAAGACCAGGCCGAGGCCGCCGGTCACCGACAGCACGCCGAGGGTGATCCGGAAGATCACCGGGTCGACGTCGCAGTACCGCCCGAGACCTCCGCAGACGCCGCCGATGACCTTGTTGCGGCCGCTGCGGCGCAGCCGCGGGGCCTCGGGTTCGGCTTCGGGCGCGGGGTCGGGCGGCGCGAGGGGCGTATCGGCAGGCGTACTCATACGTCCACCTGTACGTCCACCAAGGTCGGCGTGCTCATACGTACATGGTGACGGGCCTATCCGGCACACGGCACCCGCCCCGACCCTGGCCTCACCCTGATTTCGTCCCCGAGGGGGCTTGGGGCGGCGACCCGCACGCGAGCGGTGCGCCCCGCGCGGGGGAGGCCGGCTCCCTCGTGCGAGGGGGGCGCCCTCAGGGAAGCCTGGGGGCCAACCCTGATGCCCGGGGTCGCGTGGCCGTGTGACGATCGGTGCATGCCAGTCGTCACCCCCCGCCTGTCGTCGCCCGAGGCCGACGAAGCGCCGGTCCGCAAGCTGTACCGCTCCGCCGAGGGGCGGCTGCTCGGCGGCGTCGCGCGCGGGCTCGCCGGACACCTCGGGCTGCCGGTGGTGTGGGTGCGGGTGGTGTTCCTGGGGCTGCTCTCGATCAACGGCCTGGGGGCGCTGCTCTACGCGGTGTTCTGGTTCTTCGTGCCGCTGGGGCTCGGCGGCACGACCGGGCAGCGCTCGGCGTTCGAGGTCAGCCCGGACGGCCGGCGCAGGCTGCGCAAGCCCGACAAGGGGCAGGTCGTCGCGCTGATCGCGCTGCTCTTCGGCGCCGCCATCTTCGCCTCCAAGGTGGACGTCGGCGGCTGGGCCAACCCGTACATCTTCCCCAGCGTCCTGATCGGCGTCGGCGTCGTCCTGGTGTGGCGCCAGGCCGACAACACCCGCCGGGCCCGCTGGACCGAGGGGGCCCGCCGCAGCCGGTGGCTCCCGGTGGCCCGGGGCCTGGCCGGGGTCGCCCTGGTCGGCACCGGTCTCACCGGTTTCGTGGTGGTCAACGGCTCGGCCGCCCAGCTCGGCAACGTCCTGACGGCGGCGATCGCGGTGCTGGCCGGCATAGCCCTGCTCGCCGGGCCCTACCTGGTGCGCATGACGCAGGACCTGTCCGAGGAACGCCTGATGCGCATCCGGGCCCAGGAGCGGGCCGAAGTCGCCGCCCACGTACACGACTCGGTGCTGCACACCCTGACGCTGATCCAGCGCAACGCGGAGAGCGCCGGCGAGGTGCGGCGCCTCGCGCGGGCCCAGGAGCGCGAACTGCGCGCCTGGCTGTACAAGCCGGAGGGCACCGGCAGGGAAGAGGAACCCGAGACGCTCGCCGAGGCCGTGAAGAAGGCGGCGGCCGAGGTCGAGGACAAGCACGGCGTCCCCATCGAGGTGGTCGTCGTCGGCGACTGCCCGCTGGACGACGGCCTGTCCGCACAGATGCAGGCCGCGCGGGAAGCCATGGTGAACGCGGCCAAGTACGGTGGCGAGGGCGGCGCCGTCCAGGTGTACGCCGAGGTCGAGGGCCGCACGGTCTTCGTCTCCGTACGGGACCGGGGCCCCGGCTTCGATCCGGACGCGGTGCCCGCCGACCGGATGGGCGTACGAGAATCAATCATCGGCCGGATGCAGCGCAACGGCGGTACGGCCAGGCTGCGTTCGGTGCCCGGCGGGGGCACGGAGGTCGAGCTGGAGATGGAGAGGGCACAGGGATGACCGAGGAAACGACCAACCGCCACGTCAGGGTGGTCCTCGTCGACGACCACCGGATGTTCCGCACCGGGGTCCAGGCGGAGATCGGCCAGACCGCGACCACCGGCGTCGAGGTGGTCGGCGAGGCCGCCGACGTGGACCAGGCGATCACGGTCATCACCGCGACCCGCCCCGAAGTGGTGCTGCTCGACGTCCATCTGCCCGGAGGCGGCGGCGTCGAGGTGCTGCGCCGCTCGGCGGCCATGATGGGCGACGCCGAGAACCCGGTGCGCTTCCTCGCGCTGTCCGTCTCGGACGCGGCGGAGGACGTGATCGGGGTGATCCGCGGGGGTGCCCGCGGCTACGTCACCAAGACGATCACCGGCGCCGACCTGGTCGACTCGATCTTCCGGGTGCAGGACGGCGACGCGGTGTTCTCGCCGCGCCTTGCGGGCTTCGTCCTGGACGCGTTCGCCTCCACCGACGCGCCGCCGGTCGACGAGGACATGGACCGGCTCACCCAGCGCGAGCGCGAGGTGCTGCGGCTCATCGCGCGAGGCTATGCCTACAAGGAGATCGCCAAGCAGCTCTTCATCTCCGTCAAGACGGTCGAGTCCCATGTCTCGGCGGTCCTGCGCAAGCTCCAGCTGTCCAACCGCCATGAGCTGACCCGCTGGGCGACGGCTCGGCGGCTCGTCTGAGCCGTGCGCCGCGGCCGGCCGCGGCCGGCCGCGACGGGATGAGAAGTAAAGGCCACAGCCCGTCATCCTTTGGTAAAACGATGGCAAAGCGGGCAACTGGTCCCCGGGGGCGGCCCTCTTCCGTGGCGTGATGAGCCTGACCGGTACCCCTCTGCTCGTGATCGCGATCCTCGCGGCCGCGGCTGCCCTGCTGTTGCCGCTCGTCCTGTGGACCAGGATCGGCGGACCGGCCTTCGTGCGTGGGATCTCGCGGCTCCTCATGCTCGGCTTCGCCCAGGTCACCGCGATCCTCGTGGTCTTCCTGCTGGTCAACAACGCCAACGGCCTGTACGACACCTGGGGCGACCTGCTGGGCGGCGGCGATCACGTCAACGCCGCCCCCGACCTCGGGCCCGACGGCACCGGCGGCAGGAACGCGGCCGCCGAGCCCAAGGTGAAGCAGCAGTTCGAGCCGTACACGAACAAGGTCGGCAAGGGCGTCGTCAAGACCATGCTCAAGGGCCAGGTCTCGGGCGTGGAGGGCGATGTGGCGGTGTGGCTGCCGCCGCAGTACGACGACCCGGAGTACCGGGACAAGACCTTCCCCGTGGTCGAGCTGCTGCCCGGCTACCCGGGGTCGATAGGCGCCTGGTTCGGCACGCTGAAGGCGCAGGAGCAGCTCACTCCGATGATGGAGCGGGGCGAGGTCGCGCCGTTCATCCTGGTCTCGCCGCGCACCACGCTCCTGGGCGGCAAGGACACCGGCTGTGCGAACGTGCCCGGTGTCGTCAACGCGGACACCTGGCTGAGCGTGGACGTCCGCAAGATGGTCACCGACAACTTCCGGGCCGCCACCGGCGCCGACGGCTGGGCCGTCGCCGGATACTCCGCGGGCGCCCACTGCGCGGCCAAGCTCGCCATCGAGCACCCCGACCGCTACCGGGCCGGCGTCGACCTGTCGGGCTACAACGACCCGGCCGCCGAGAAGGACTCGATCACGGCGAAGGACCCCAAGCTGCGCCAGGAGTCCAACCCGCTGTGGATCCTCAAGAACGCCAAGACCCCGCCGCACGTCGCGCTGTACGTCTCCGGTGAACGCACCGACGGCTACAACGACGGGCTCGCCCTGAAGTCCGCCGCCAAGCCGCCCACCGCGGTGACGGTGGTCAAGCTCAACGGCGGAGGTCACGCGAGCGCGGTGTGGAAGTCCCAGGTGCCGGAGGTCTTCCGCTGGCTGACCCGGGAGATGGGTGCGGGGGCCAAGGTGGCGGGCAGGCAAGGGGTTTGACGTTCCGTCAGAAGCGGTGAGCCGCAGGCGGCGAACCGCTCCTCCTCGTGACCCGCGGTGCGCCCCGGTCAGGCGGGCCGGGCGGCGCCCGCGAACGGCATCTGGTCGATCGGAGCGATCCGTACCGGCGCTCCCGGGTGCGGCGCGTGGATCATCTGGCCACCGCCGATGTAGAGCCCGACGTGGCTGATCCCGGAGTAGAAGAACACCAGGTCGCCGGGGGCGAGTTGAGAACGCGGGACCCGGCTGCCCACGTTGATCTGGGTGTACGTGGTGCGCGGCAGCTGCACCCCGGCCGAGCGCCAGGCGGCCTGGGTCAGGCCCGAGCAGTCGAAGGACGAGGGGCCCGTGGCGCCCCAGACGTAGGGCTTGCCGAGCGCGCTGTAGGCGAAGGCGACGGCTGCCGCGGCGCGGGAGCCGGGGACCGCGGCGAGCGGTGTGCGCGGCGCGTCGGCCGAGCGTGCGGCCCGTGCGCGGTCGGCGGAGGCCGCTCCGGCCGGCTGGTTGGCGCCCGCCGTCTCGGCCTTCTCGTAGGAATCCCGCTCCGGCGCGGTCAGTTGGGCCAGCAGGGCCTCGGCCGAGGTGATCTTCGACTGGATGTCGCTCTTCTGCTTGCGCAGCGTGGACTGCTGCCCGCGTAGCTGGGTGAGCTTTCCTTCGGCCCGGGCATGCAGCCGGTCGAGCTCGGCGAGCTGTCTGCGTACTCCGGCGACCGTCGTCGCGGTCCGGTCCCCGGCGCGCTCGGCGAACGCGGCGTCGTCCAGATACCGCTTGGGGTCGGACGACAGGATGAGCTGGAGTTCGGGTGCCACACCGCCGCTTCGGTACTGGGCGGCCGCCAGCGAACCCAGCGCGTTGCGGGCGGTGTTGAGCCGCTCGGTCCTGCGGGCGGCCTCGTCGCGCAGCTCGCTCAGCGAACGCTCGGTCGCGTCCGCCTTCTCCTTCGTCCCGTCGTACGCCTCCGTCGCCACCTCGGCGTCGTGGTAGAGCTGGTCGACCTTGGCCTTGACCTGTGCCGGGGTGAGTTTCGGCTCGGCGTGCCCGGAACCCTCGAAGAGGGTGGCAGTGGCCGCGGACGCCAGCGCGAGCGTCGCGGCGGTGCGGGCGGCGGGGCCGCCCAGCGGGTGCTGCTTGGGCTTTCGGTGCGCAGCCACGAGGGCCTTCACGTCCTTCCGTACGGCAGTACTTCCGCGCTGCGGCTCCTCGTGGGGGAGCCGTTCCGGCGACGGACCGCACAGGGGGAGCGGCCCGCCGCCGGACCTTTCGGCGGGGCGGCCGACAGCCGCCCGGTGAAGCGGCGGCGGTGGGGAGTCGGCCACCTGGGGGAGGACGCTAAACCTGGGCGACACGGCTGGGCGACGTAATGACGAAAAGTGCCTCTTTCCGGCGCCCCGGCGACCGACTTCGACCGATCGCCGGACGATGGCCCCCACGGTCCGCGCCTGCTGTGACCGAAGTGCCGGTTGGGCCCCACCCGCCGCACGGCCCCTGCTAAGCGGGAATTAGGCTCCCGCCCATGGACGTACTCATCAATGTCTTCGTCGGCCTGCACATCATCGGCATCGCTTCGCTGCTCGGCGGATTCCTGACGCAGATGAAGGCGATGAGCGCGGGCACCGCCCGCTTCGTCCCCGCGATGCTGCACGGCGCCCTGACCATGCTGGTCACCGGCGTCGCCCTGGTCGGCCTCAACCAGGCCGACGACATGAGCGTGAACACCCTCAAGATCGGCGTGAAGCTCGCGGTCCTGATCGTGATCCTCGGCCTGGTCTATGTGAAGCGCGACGACGCGAAGATCAACAAGGGCGTGTTCGGCGCGGTCGGCGGTCTCACCGTCGTGAACATCTTCATCGCGCTGCTGTGGCACTGAGTCGCGGGGCCCGCGGTTCTAGCCGGGTCTGACCGATCCGTAGATCGGCATGTAGTAGATCGACTCCTCGCGCACATACGCCCCGGAGTGCGGCGCGTGGATCATCATGCCGTTGCCGATGTACATGCCGACGTGGCTGATGTCGTCGTAGAAGAAGACCAGGTCACCGGGGTGCAGATCGGCGGTCGCGACCCGGGAGCCCACCTTCACCTGGTCCCAGGTGGTGCGCGGCAGATCGACCCCGGCGGCCTTCCACGCGGCCTGCGTCAGGCCCGAGCAGTCGTACGAGGCGGGGCCGGTCGCGCCCCACACATACGGCTTGCCGACCTGGGCCCGGGCGAAGGCCAGGGCCTTGGCCGCCTTGGTCGCAGACGGGGCCGACGGCGTGGAGGGGGCGGACGGGCCGGCCGGCGCGGACGGGGCCGACGGCGCGTGGCCGGCCGGCGGGGCGGGCTTCTGGCGGGCGGTGGCCGCCTGGCGCGCGGCCAGTTCGGCCGCCCTGCGCTTCGCGTCGTCCTGCTTCTTCCTCTCCAGCGCCGCGAGCCGCGCCTTCTCCTGCGCGGTCAGCGTCGACAGCAGGCCGCGCGCCGCCGTCAGCTTGGCCTGCACCTCCTGCTTGCCGGCGCGCAGCGCCTGCTGCGAGGTGGTCAGGGCGGCCAGGCTGCGGCTCGCCTCGGCCCGCTTCTTCGCGCCGGCCGCACGCTCCGTCTCGAACGTGCTGAGGGTCTTGTGCTGCTCGTCGGAGAGGCGGCCCATGAGCCGGCGCTGGTCGAGGAAGGCCTGGGGGTCGTGGGCGAACAGCAGCGTCATCGTGGGGGAGACCCCGCCGTCACGGTACTGGGCCGCGGCATAGCCGCCGATGATGCGCCGGGTCTCGTTCAGCTTCGCGGTGCCGGCCGCCACCTGGTCGAGCAGCGCGTCCACCGTGGCACGCTGCGTAGTCGTGGCCTCCTTGGCCGCGTCGTACTTCTGCGTCGCCAGATCCGCCTGCCGGTAGAGGTCGTCGACCTTCCTCTGCACCTCTTCGACGCTCGGCCGCTGTCCCGGCACGATGGGCGCGGCGTCCGCGCCCTGCGCGAGCAGACCCACCGACGCGAGCGCCGCCGTCGTCACGCCCACGGCAGGGGCGGAAGAGGATATTCGGGTGCGCGGCTTGCGGTGTGAGGGCAAGGCCGACACCTCCTTCCGGATCGTTCCGGACGGGGGCGTTCCCCGGCTGCTGCGGCACGCTAGCCAACTCCCGTACCCCCTGGGAAGGTTGATGTCCGACAGGCCCGATACATTCCCGTGACCTTCACGGTGGGTAGTCGCGGCCGATCTCTCCGAAGGCGGGGGCGGAGTGTCAGAGGGGCGGCCTAGACTCGGGAGACGATGAGCAGCCTCTTTGACGACAGCTTCCTTGCGGACCTCCAGCCCACCGAGGAGGAGCACCCGCCCCCGCCCGAGGAGTCGCACGCACCCGAAGCGGTGCCGGACGACCTGTTCGGCGGCCGATTCGACGCGCCCGCGGACCGCGACGCGTACTACCGCGGCGGCGCCCCGCGCCCGGCGATCGACGCGGCCGCCCTCCTGGAGGGGCTGAACGAACAGCAGCGCGCCGCCGTCGTGCACGCGGGTTCGCCGCTGCTCATCGTGGCCGGCGCCGGCTCCGGCAAGACCCGGGTGCTCACCCACCGCATCGCCCATCTGCTCGCGACCCGGGGCGTCCACCCCGGCCAGATCCTCGCGATCACCTTCACCAACAAGGCCGCGGGCGAGATGAAGGAGCGCGTGGAGCACCTGGTGGGCCCGCGCGCCAACGCGATGTGGGTCATGACCTTCCACAGCGCCTGCGTACGGATCCTGCGCCGCGAATCGAAGAAGCTCGGGTTCACCTCGTCGTTCTCGATCTACGACGCGGCCGACTCCAAGCGCCTGATGGCCCTGGTCTGCCGCGACCTCGAACTGGACCCGAAGAAGTTCCCGCCGAAGGCCTTCAGCGCCAAGGTCTCCAACCTGAAGAACGAGCTGATCGACGAGGAGACCTTCGCCGGCCAGGCCGCCGACGGCTTCGAGAAGGCGCTCGCCCAGGCGTACACGATGTACCAGGCGCGGCTGCGCGAGGCCAACGCGCTGGACTTCGACGACATCATCATGACCACGGTCCACCTGCTCCAGGCCTTCCCGGACGTGGCCGAGCACTACCGGCTGCGCTTCCGGCACGTCCTGGTGGACGAGTACCAGGACACCAACCACGCCCAGTACACGCTGGTGCGGGAGCTGGTGGGCCCCTCCGGCCAGGCGCAGGCCCCCGCGGAGCTGTGCGTGGTGGGCGACGCCGACCAGTCGATCTACGCCTTCCGCGGCGCGACGATCCGCAACATCCTCCAGTTCGAGGAGGACTACCCGAGCGCGACGACGATCCTCCTGGAGCAGAACTACCGCTCAAGCCAGACGATCCTGTCCGCAGCGAACGCGGTGATCGAGCGCAATGAGAGCCGCCGCCCCAAGAACCTGTGGACGGACGCCGGGCCGGGCTCGCAGATCACCGGCTATGTCGCCGACACCGAGCACGACGAGGCGCAGTTCGTCGCCGACGAGATCGACCGGCTGACGGACAAGGGCGAGGCCAAGGCGGGAGACGTCGCCGTCTTCTACCGCACCAACGCCCAGTCCCGGGTCTTCGAAGAGATCTTCATCCGGGTCGGCCTGCCCTACAAGGTCGTCGGCGGCGTCCGCTTCTACGAGCGCAAGGAGGTCAGGGACGTCCTGGCCTATCTGCGCGTGCTGTCGAACGGCGAGGACACCGTCCCGCTGCGCCGCATCCTCAACGTCCCCAAGCGCGGCATCGGCGAGCGCGCCGAGGCGATGATCGACGCCCTGTCCCTGCGCGAGAAGATCACCTTCCCGCAGGCGCTGCGCCGCGTCGACGAGGCGTACGGCATGGCGGCCCGCTCGGCCAACGCCGTCAAGCGCTTCAACGCGCTGATGGAGGAGCTCCGTACGATCGTCGACTCCGGCGCCGGGCCCGCCGTCGTCCTCGAAGCCGTCCTCGAACGGACCGGCTATCTGGCCGAGTTGCAGGCCTCCACCGACCCGCAGGACGAGACCCGTATCGAGAACCTCCAGGAACTGGCCGCCGTGGCCCTGGAGTTCGAGCAGGAGCGCAGCGAGGCCGACGGCGCGGAGGGGGCGGGCGCGGGCACGCTCGCCGAGTTCCTGGAGAAGGTCGCCCTGGTCGCCGACTCCGACCAGATCCCCGACGAGGAGGAGGACGGCTCGGGAGTCATCACGCTGATGACGCTCCACACCGCCAAGGGCCTCGAATTCCCCGTGGTGTTCCTCACGGGCATGGAGGACGGCGTCTTCCCGCACATGCGGGCGCTCGGCCAGCCCAAGGAGCTGGAGGAGGAGCGCCGGCTCGCCTACGTCGGCATCACCCGCGCCCGCGAGCGGCTCTATCTGACGCGTTCCTCGATGCGCAGCGCCTGGGGCCAGCCCTCGTACAACCCGGCCTCGCGCTTCCTGGAGGAGATCCCGGTCAAGCACCTGGAGTGGAAGCGGAAGGGACCGATGGCCGCCCCGGCGGGCCCGGTCTCCGGCACGTCGCTCGGCGGCGGGATCGGCAACTCGCTGTCGTCGTCGCGGTCCAAGGCGGGCCCCTCGGGCTTCGCGACGCGGCGCGGCAACGACAAGCCGGTCGTCTCGCTCGTGGTCGGCGACCGCGTCACCCACGACCAGTTCGGCCTGGGCACCGTGATGTCGGTGACCGGAGCGGGCTCGGAGGCCCAGGCCACGATCGACTTCGGCGACGAGCGCCCGAAGAAGCTTCTGCTGCGGTACGCGCCGGTGGAAAAGCTCTGAGCGGGCCCCCGGGCCGGAGGGACCCCGGGCCGTGGCCGCGCGGCCACGGCCTTCGGGTTACGTCGGGTCCAGGCCGTGGCTGCGCAGCCACGGCAGGGGGTCGATCGACGAGCCGCCGCCGGGGCGCACCTCGAAGTGGAGGTGGGGCCCGGTGGAGTTGCCGGAGTTCCCCGAGTACGCGATGACGTCGCCGGCCTTCACCGGACCCGAGCGGATCTTGGTGCTGGACAGATGGCAGTACCAGGTCTCGGTGCCATCGGCGCCGGTCACTATGGCCATGTTCCCGTAGGCGCTGTTCCACTGCGTGCGGACCGTGCCGTCGATCGCCGACATCACGGGGGTGCCGTACGAGACCGGGAAGTCGATGCCGGTGTGCACCGACATCCAGTTGACGCCGGCCTGCCCGTAGTACGCGCTGAGCCCCTTCTGCGTCACCGGCAGGAGGAACTTGGGGCGCGCGGCTTCCTTGGCGGCCGCGGCGTCCGCCTTCCTCTTCTTGTCCGCGTCCTGACGGGCCTTGAGGTCGATACGTTCCTGCGTCCGGCTGGCCCGGTCGGCGAAGCTGCTCGCGTCGGCGCTGAGATTGGCGAGCTGGGTGTCCAGGTTCTTGTTGGCGGCGACCGGCTTGACCGAGGCGGGGTCGGACGCGGCCGTCACCGTGCTGCCCTCGTCCTTGCCCCCGGTCAGCCCGCTCACCGACGCGACCGCGACACCCGCGACGCCCATGACACACACCGACGGCACCGCGACGGTCAGCAGCGCCGAACGCTTGGCGGGCGTACGCCGCCGACGACTCGCCCCGCGCCGCGCCTCGGCGCGCGAACCGGGGACGGCCGCGCCGGGCAGATCCCGGGGGATCCCGCCGGTCTCGGGGCCGGACGCCGAGCCCGGCTCCTCCAAGAGGTCGACCTGGGCGAACTCGGCTGTCTCGTAAGGCAGTTGAGGCTCCGACTCCAGCGGGTGGAGGTCGAGCCGGGGGAGGGCCGCGGTCGCGGTCGGCGTCGCCTTGGTCGCGGCCGTCGCGTCGGGCGTCGTCGTGTTCCACGCGGTCGCGTCGTAGGTGCCGGTCTCGGACTGCGAACCGAGCACGGACCACTGGCCCGTGGAGTCATACGCGGAGGCGAACGCGGTGTTGTCGTACTGACCGGTGTCCTGCGCCTGATTCCACGCGGAGGCGTCCCATTGGCCCGTGGTGTCGAAACCGCCCGTCTCGAAGCTGCCCGTGTCGAAGCTGCCCGTGTCGAGGGGGCTCGGCGTCGCGAAGGGGGCGGTGGGGAAGGTGCCGGTGTCGGCGCCGTGACCGCTGAAGGCGTGCGGGGCGAACGTGCCGGTGTCGGAACCCTGGGTGGGGAAGGCGTGCGTCGCGAACTGACCGGTGCTGAACGTGCCGGTGTCGAACTGCCCTGTCCCGTGCGGGTTGTCGTCGCGCCGGCCGGTGTCGAAGGCGTCCGTACGGAAGGCCCTGCCGTCCAACGTGCCGGTCGCGCCGTCCGGTTCGTACGCCGTCGCCTGGGCCGGAACCGTCCACTGGCCGGTGGTCTCGTACGGGGCGGCGAACGTGCCGGTGTCGAACTGGCCGGTACCGCCCGCCTGGTGGGCGTTCCGGTCGTCGTGCGCGTCCTGCATGGCGCCGAAGAGCGGATCCACGGCGAAACTGCCGGTGCTCCGGGTATGGGTTCCGGCGCCGTCATGGCCACTGCTGCCGTTGAGGTAACCGTCGTGTCCGACGTACCCGGCGTGGGCGTGCTGGTCAGTCACCAACTTCTCTCTCGCCTCGGCAACAGAACCTGCGGCCGGGGTCCCCATGGGGGTGGGGGTCCCGGGGGCAGCAGTGGCGTGACTGTACCCGGCGGTACGCGGGGCCGACAATCTTCGGCGGAGTTTCCGGTTCCGGGAAACGGGCAATCGGCCGTCTTTCGGCGGGACGCGGACCGAGCTTTGGCCTTGCGTTCGGGGCCCGTTCGACGTCCGCCGCGTGCGGATACGTGGTCGCGGCCGACTCCGGGCAGCTGCATCAGGCCGGGAGTCGGCACCGGTTTGTCGTGATGTCACCCCGTTCGGGCGCCCGGGCGTGTTTCCGCTCAGGCCACCGAGAACGCGTCCTGGTCGGCTACCTCCGCCTCCCCTGCGGTCAGCGCCTGGCGCACCCCGGCCGCGACCGCCGGGTGGACCGGCATGGCGAGATGGCCGATTCCGGTGACCCGGACGTTCTGGACGATCAGATCGGGGTGGTCGATCCGGGCGGTCTCCACGGGAATCATCAACGTGTCCAGATCGCTCCAGAAGCTCACGAACCGGGTGCGGACACCCGGCGCGGGGCCGCGCAACTCCTCGACGAGATCAGAGCCGGGACACATCTGGCGCACGATCGGATGAGCGTGCGCGAGCTGCGCCGAGCGCGTCCCCGTATGGGGGGTGGCCAGCGTGACCAGGGTGCGGACCCGGAGATCGCCGCCCAGACGCTGCACGTAGTAGCGGGCTATGAGGCCCCCCAGGCTGTGCCCCACGATGTCCACCTCGCCGTGCCCGGTCCGGGCGCAGATCTCCTCGACATGGCGGCCGAGCAGTTCGGCGGCGACCCGGACGTCGACGGTCAGCGGCGAGTAGTTGAGCGATTCGAGGTGGCGCCAGCCGTGCCGGGCCAGCGAACGGCGCAGCAGCACGAAGACGGACCGGTTGTCGATGAACCCGTGCAGCAGCACCACCGGCGGGTGCGCCCGGCCGGCGGTGGGGAGCTGCGGCGCGGTGCCGTCGGGCGCGGGGCGCCGCTCGGGGGTCAGGCCGGAGGGGTAGAGCAGCAGGTGCCCGGCCAGCACGGCCAGGTCGATCGCGGTGGCCCGGATCAGGGCCGCCGTCCACCACGCCCGGCGCAGGCACGGCGGCATAAGCGTGAAGAGCTGCACGGCGGCGACCTCCCGAATGGCACACGGGAGGCCGCTCCGTCCCCCGTGGCGCCCTCATGGGGTTCCGCCGCGACCCGCTCCGACCTGGGGTCGATGCGCTCCGGGAGCCGGCCCGAGCCGAGCCGGCGCCGAAAGACGAGGGGCCGGACCACCGTGCTGAACGGCTCACAGCACGGGGGTACGGCACCTTCGTGGCGGCTCCCCTCGCGTCCGTGCCCACACGGCGCAACGCTCTCCGGCCGGGGCCGGCGGGCCGACTGATGCGGGTACGGTGCGAAACGAACGTGTCCCACGTGTGATTTCCCCCTCCCTCTCCACCGTGAAACGGCGGGTTGCGGGATGCTGTCGATAACGTTCGTTCACTTCCCGGCTCTTTGGCGCGGGGGTGCGCAGGTGGGACATGTGGAGGCAGTGATGGGTGTAACTGGTCCGATCCGCGTGGTGGTGGCCAAGCCGGGGCTCGACGGTCACGACCGCGGCGCCAAGGTCATCGCGCGGGCGCTGCGTGACGCCGGCATGGAGGTCATCTACACCGGGCTGCACCAGACGCCCGAGCAGATCGTCGACACCGCGATCCAGGAGGACGCCGACGCCATCGGCCTCTCGATCCTCTCCGGTGCGCACAACACGCTGTTCGCGAAGGTGCTGGAGCTGTTGAAGGAGCGGGACGCGGAGGACATCAAGGTCTTCGGCGGGGGGATCATCCCCGAGGCGGACATTCCGCCGCTGAAGGAGCTCGGGGTGGCGGAGATCTTTACGCCCGGGGCGACTACGGCGTCGATTGTTACGTGGGTCAACGCGAATGTGCGGCAGCCGGCGGGGGCGTGACGGGGGGCCTCGTCTTGGGGGCGTTTTCCCACCCGCCCGCCCGTGCGGGGGGTTGGCTGGTTCCGGCCCCCCCCTGGGGCTCCGCCCCAGGCCCCAGGCACCTTTGCCCACCCACCCGCCCGTAGGCCCGGGGTTGGCTGGTTCCGGCCCCCCTGGGGCTCCGCCCCAGACCCCGTATCGCGCCTTAAGGGCGCTCGTCCTCAAACGCCGGACGGGCTGAAATGCCCGATGCTGGCCAGCACCAGTACCGCTAAGGGGCGCGGGGAACTGCGCGAGGAGCGACCACGGTCCGCGGACCGAAGAGGGTCTAGGGGCGCGGGGAACTGCGCGACCGGCCCTCTGCGGCCCGCAGGCGAAGGCGGGTTTTTCAGGGGCGCGGGGAACTGCGCGAGAAGCGGCCGCGGTCCGCAGGATCGAGCGGGTTGAGGGGCGCGGGGAACTGCGCGAGGGCGGGGGCACGGGGTGCCGGCTGAAGCGGGGTGGGGGGTGCCGGGACCGCCGGCCCGCCGGGCGGCTAGGGGGTTAGTTCTGAGCGCATGGCTGCGCGCAGCCCCAACGTGGCCACCAGCCTCTGGAACGCCTCCGCCCAGTACCCCCCCGCCCCCGGCGACGCCCCCTCCTCCTCCGGCGGCGTAGCCGTCAACGCCTCCAGGCGGCCCGACTCCGCAGGATCGAGGCAGCGCTCGGCCAGGCCCATGACCCCGCTGAAGCTCCACGGGTAGCTCCCCGCGTCCCGCGCGATCTCCAGTGCGTCCACCACGGCCCGCCCCAGCGCCTCCGCCCACGGCACCACGCACACCCCGAGCAGCTGGAACGCCTCCGACAGGCCGTGCGCGGATATGAACCGGGCCACCCAGTCGGCCCGTTCGGGCTCCGCGAGGACGGACAGGAGCTTGGCCCGCTCGGCCAGCGACGCCGTGCCCGCCCCCTCGCCGGGTGGCGCCGACGGCGCGCCGAGCAGCGCCCGCGACCATTCCGCGTCCCGTTGCCTCACCGCCGCCCGACACCACGCCGCGTGCAGCTCGTCGCCCCAGTCGTCGGCCACCGGCAGCGCCACGATGTCGGTGACCGTCCGTCCGCCGAGCCGTCGCGGCCAGATACCGAGCGGCGTCGACTCCACCAACTGGCCCAGCCACCACGACCGTTCACCCCGGCCCGCCGGCGGCCGCGGCGCCACCCCGTCCCGCTGCATCGCCGCGTCACATTCGTGCGGCGCTTCCACCGAGATCACCGCCTCGTCGCCCGTCCGGTCCAGGGACACGCAGGACGCGGCGCGGTCGGCCATCCGTCCCGCCAGTGCCGAGTCGGGCAGCGCGGAGAGCAGCTCCGCCGCCGTCGCCCGCACATTGCGGCTCCGGTCGGCCAGGGCCTGCTCCAGGAACGGCTCGTCGGCGGACGACAGCCCATCGCGCAGCGAGTCCAGGAACAGGAGACGGTCCTCGGCACGTTCGGACGCCCAGCTCGAAGCCAGCAGCGTACGGCCCGCGTCCGCGTCGTGCGCCCGTACCGTCGCCAGCAGCGCCACCCGTTCCGCGAAAAGGCCCTCGTCCCAGAGGAGTTGTACGGATTCGGCGTCCCCCGGGTCGGGCAGCAGCGCGTTCCCCGCGCCCCCGCGGAGCGCGAAGCGCCACTCCGGGTTGAGTCCGGCGAGCCACAGCCCGCGCGGGCCCGCGAAGGCCAGGGCCAAGGGGCGCAGGTCG
Source organism: Streptomyces sp. ASQP_92 (assembly GCF_025399895.1). Taxonomy (GTDB): domain Bacteria; phylum Actinomycetota; class Actinomycetes; order Streptomycetales; family Streptomycetaceae; genus Streptomyces. The sequence continues at coordinate 308,864 of NZ_JAODUA010000003.1, forward strand.
GTGCGGGCCCGCGCCGCGTCGAGCAGCGTGGGCAACAGCGCCGCCGGTGCGCGCAGGCCCCGTTCATTGGCGATGGCCAGCCACTGCGGGAGCAACTCGCCCAGGTCGGGCGCGCTCCCTCGGCGGCCCCCGGCATGGGCCGGCGCCGACCGGTCGGCGAGCAGCAACGCCAGACGCCGCCGCGCCGCGTCCGGTGGCTCCGGGCGTTCGTCCGGGGGAGCGGCGGGCGGACGCCCTGCCGCCACGGCCGGCACCAGCCCTGCCCTGCGACGCAGTGTCTGCGTCGCGGCGGCATCGAGCACCTCCCCGGGCGACCCGGTCCCGGGCCGCCGGTCGGTACCAAGCAGGGCGCCGGTCACCAGCTCCTCCCAGGATCGACATCCGCTGCCGCCTCCCTCGCCCTTGGCGCCGGCGCCCAAGCGGGACCCCGCACCGCCCGTGGCCTTCGCCCGAGCACCCGCGTCGCCCCCGAGAGAAGGGGAGTCTCCGTCCCCCGCGCCCTCCGTACGGGCGCCCGTACCGCCCCCGCCAACCCCCTGTTCGCCGTCGACACGGCTCACGCCGCCCACGCCCTCGATGGTCGCCCTGGTCATCGAACCCCCTTCATGCCGGACTGCTGTGTTCGGTGTGTCGCTGTATTCGGTGCCGCCTCATTCACGACCGCCCCGCACCCCTACGCCGGCCGCTCTGTGCCCCTACGCTGCCCGCCCCGCACCCCTACGCCGGCCGGTCTGCGTAGGGCGGCGACCCTCTGTCTGCCTCCGCCCTCCGGAGGGCCCGGCGCGCCCCTCACGTCAAGCCCACCCCCTCCCTTCCCCCGGCCGGCCAGACCGTCAGGGGGGTGAAACCCCGGTGGCCGCATTCGCCGAAGACCGTTACCGGGGCGCCGCCGGACACCGCGGCGAGCTTCCACAGGGCGGAGCGCGGGGTGGCGTTGGTGGCGATCGGCAGCGCCAACTCGCCCTCCTTGTCGGCCAGTTGCCAGGTGTCGTCGCCGTCCTTCGGGGGGATCGGTATCGCCGCGTGCACAGTCGCCGCACACGATTCGATCCACGGGTCGTCCAGGAGCGCCCGGCCGTACCGTTCGGCGGCCTCGGTGGTCGTGCCGCCCGGCGGGGGGCCTTCTGCCGCCGTCGGGGTGCCGTACCGCTCGCCCAGGGCGGCTCGCGACTGGCCGCCGCCCGGGTAGGGCGTCACATCCGCGTCAATCGTCAGGCCGACCGGGAGCGCCAGCGCCGGCGCTCGGCCCGCCGCGCCGAAGTCCAGGATCAGCGCCGAGCGGCCCGAGTCCCGTCCGTACAGCCAGATGCGGCGCGTGGTGAGCTTCGCGTCGGCCGTGTCGTACTGGGCGAGGACCTGCCAGCGGTCGCGGATCGGCGGTCCCTGGGGAGGCGTCGCCACCCCGACGCGTGAGCGGACCGTCGCGGCCAGCTGTTCGGGCAGGGCGTCCCGGCCGAGCCATGCCCGGTCGAGGAGGTGCAGCAGCGCGCACTCCTCGAGCAGCCGCGTCGGCCAGCCCGGCCCGGAACCCGGTATGGCTCCCAACTCCCTTACGCGCGAGGCAAGTCCGGGCGCCTGGGCGTCCACCATGCGGGCCGCCGTCTCCTCCCAGAGGCCGTAGCCGGGGCGCTCGGCCGCCGCGAGGCCGCCGCGCAGCAGGTCCGTGAGGCGTTGCTCTAGCTCGGTTGCTCCGGCGGTGATCCGCTCGGCGCGTTTCTCGGCCCTGCGCCGAGCCGCCTCCGCGTCAACAGGCGCGGCTGGAACGTCCGTTGAGGTCGACGCCGACTTTTCGGCACGGCCCCTTCTGCTCGCCAGCCACTGCTCCGCCCAGTCGGGCGCCGTCCCGTCCGGCACCGCCCGGTCGTCACCGGACCAGAGCAGCAGCAGCCCCACCGCGTGCTTGCACGGGAACTTCCGGCTCGGGCAACTGCACTTGTACGCCGGGCCACTTGTGTCGAGCACCGTTTGGTACGGCCGGCTGCCGCTGCCCTTGCACAGGCCCCACACCGCGCCCGTCCCGTCGCACCCGCTCTCCGACCACGGCCCGGCCGTGCCGAGCCTGCTTCCCGCTTTGCGTGACGCATCGTCAGGCGCCAGTGCCAGCACCTGTTCCGCCGTCCAGCGCACCCCCTGCTGAGTCATGTCCCCGAAGGTACGGGCGGCCACTGACAATCGGCTCTGACCTGCGGCGATGACCTGCGCGAGGGTGATTGTCAGTGGTGTGGTGCACGGTGGAGACCACAAGCCGGTCGAACGTCTCGAACGACCTGGAGGGGGAGCCATGACCATGTCCGAAATCGAGTCCGACATCGAATCCGAGAACACCGGATCGCACGCCGAGGCCGCGACGGATGAGGCCCTGCGGCCGCACGCCGAGCAGGCCTTCGCCGGCGAACTGGCCGCGCTCGCGGCCGCCGACGACCGCCCGCGCCCGGCCCGTTGGCGGCTCTCGCCGTGGGCGGTCGCCACCTATCTGCTCGGTGGCACCCTGTCCGACGGGACCGTGATCACACCGAAGTACGTGGGGCCCCGGCGCATCGTCGAGGTCGCCGTCACCACCTTGGCCACCGACCGCGCGCTGCTCCTGCTCGGCGTGCCCGGCACCGCGAAGACATGGGTGTCGGAGCACCTCGCGGCGGCCGTCAGCGGTGATTCCACGCTGCTCGTGCAGGGCACCGCGGGCACGCCCGAGGAAGCCATCCGCTACGGCTGGAACTACGCCCAACTCCTCGCGCACGGCCCCAGCCGCGCCGCGCTCGTGCCCAGCCCGATCATGCGAGCCATGGCGGACGGCATGACCGCCCGGGTCGAGGAGCTCACCCGCATCCCCGCCGACGTGCAGGACTCGCTGATCACGATCCTGTCCGAGAAGACGCTGCCCATCCCGGAGCTGGGCGCCGAGACCCAGGCCGTGCGGGGCTTCAACCTCATCGCCACGGCCAATGACCGCGACCGCGGCGTGAATGAGCTGTCCAGCGCGCTGCGGCGCCGCTTCAACACCGTCGTCCTGCCGCTGCCCGCGACCGCCGAGGCCGAGGTCGACATCGTCTCGCGCCGGGTCGACCAGCTCGGCCGCTCGCTCGACCTGCCCGCCGTGCCCGACGGAATGGCGGAGATCCACCGGGTCGTCACCGTCTTCCGCGAGCTGCGCGACGGGGTGACCGCCGACGGGCGCACCAAGCTCAAGTCCCCCTCGGGGACGCTCTCCACGGCCGAGGCCATCTCCGTGGTGACCGGGGGTCTCGCGCTCGCATCGCACTTCGGGGACGGCGTGCTCAGGGCGGGGGACGTCGCCGCCGGCATCCTCGGCGCGGTGGTGCGCGACCCTGCGGCCGACCGGGTCATCTGGCAGGAGTACCTGGAGACCGTGGTCCGTGAGCGGGACGGTTGGAAGGACTTCTACCGCGCCTGCCGCGAGGTGTCCGCATGACGGCGCGTGCCACCGCGCCGGGGCCCCTGCTGCTCGGGGTGCGCCATCACGGGCCGGGTTCGGCCCGTGCGGTGCTGGCCGCGCTTGAGGCCGCCCGGCCGCGCGCGGTGCTCATCGAGGGGCCGCCGGAGGGCGACGCCCTGCTGGACCTGGCCGCCGACGACGCGATGCGGCCGCCGGTCGCGCTGCTCGCCCATGTCGTCGACGACCCCGGGCGGGCCGCGTTCTGGCCGATGGCCGAGTTCTCGCCGGAATGGGTGGCGATCCGCTGGGCCCTGTCGCACGGCGCGCCGGTCCGCTTCATCGACCTGCCCGCCGCCCACTCGCTCGCCATCGGCGAGGAGGGGGAGCCGCAGGAGGGCGGGCCGCGGATCGACCCCATCGGAGCGCTCGCGGAGACCGCCGGATACGACGACCCGGAGCGCTGGTGGGAGGACGTCGTCGAGCACCGGGACGCGGCGGCGGACCCCGCGGCGCCGTTCGCCGCGCTCGGCGAGGCCATGGGCGTACTGCGCGAGACGTACGGCGACGGAGGCCATCCGCGCGACCTGGTCCGCGAGGCCCATATGCGGCAGCAACTGCGCGCCGCCACAAGGGAGTTCGGGGCCGAGGTCGCCGTCGTCTGCGGGGCCTGGCACGTCCCCGCGCTGGCCGGCGGGTTCACCGTGGCGGCCGACCGCGCCCTGCTCAAGGGGCTGCCCAAGGTCAAGGCCGAGCTGACCTGGGTGCCCTGGACGCACCGCAGGCTCGCCCGGCGCAGTGGCTACGGCGCGGGCATCGACTCGCCGGGCTGGTACGGGCATCTGTTCGGCGCCCGGGACCGGCCGGTCGAGCGGTGGATGACCAAGGTGGCCGGGCTGCTGCGCGAGGAGGACTACGCGATCTCCTCGGCCCATGTCATCGAGGCCGTCCGGCTCGCCACAACGCTCGCCGCCATGCGGGGACGCCCGCTGCCCGGCCTCGCCGAGACCACCGACGCCGTACGGGCCGTGCTGTGCGAGGGCTCCGATGTGCCGCTCGGCCTGATCCAGGAACGGCTGATCGTGGGCGATGTGCTGGGCGAGGTGCCCGACGCGGCGCCCGCCGTCCCGCTCCAGCGCGATCTCGTACGGACCCAGCGCGGCCTGCGGCTCAAACCGGAGGCCCTGGAGCGGGAGTTGGAGCTGGATCTGCGCAAGGAGACCGACGCGGGCCGCAGCAGACTGCTGCACCGGCTGCGGCTGCTCGGCATCGACTGGGGCGAGCCGGTCCGGGCGCGCTCCACCGGCACCTTCCGCGAGAACTGGCGGCTGCGCTGGGAGCCCGAACTGTCGGTGCGGGTCGCCGAAGCCGGAGTGTGGGGCACCACCGTCCTGGGCGCCGCCACCGCGAAGGCCGAGTCGCGGGCCGTCGCCACGACGGCGCTCGTCGAGATCACCTCGCTCGCCGAGCAGTGCCTCCTGGCCGAACTGCCCGACGCGCTGCCGGTGGTGATGCGCGCGCTCGCCGACCGGGCCGCGCTCGACACCGACGTCGCCCACCTCGCCCAAGCCCTGCCCGCGCTCGCCCGCACCCTGCGCTACGGAGACGTCCGCGGCACCACCACCGAAGGCCTTGCCGAGGTCGCGGCGGGCCTCGCCGAGCGGATCTGCGTCGGCCTGCCGCCCGCCTGCGCCGGTCTCGACGCGGACGGCGCCGCCGAGATGCGCACCCACCTCGACGCCGTCCACACCGCGACGGCGCTGCTGGCGGACCCGGCCGGCACCGGCGCGGGCGGGCTCCGCGAGCGCTGGTCCTCGGTGCTCGCCCGGCTCGCCGCGCGCGACACCGTTCCCGGCCTCCTGCGCGGCCGCGCGGTGCGGCTGCTGCTCGACGACGGCCGCATCGAGAGCGAGGACGCGGCCCGCCACATGAGCCTCGCCCTCTCCCCGGGCACGGCCCCCGCCGACGCGGCCGCATGGATCGAGGGCTTCGTCGGCGGGGCGTCGGGCGGCGGCATGCTCCTGGTCCACGACGAGCGGCTGCGCGGCCTCGTCGACGGCTGGCTGACGGGCGTGGCGCCGGAGGCTTTCACCGACGTACTGCCGCTGCTGCGCCGGACGTTCGCCGCCTACGAGGCGGGCGTGCGGCGCACCCTGGGGGAGCTGGTGCGCCGGGGGCCCGCCGTGCGACCCGGGCCCGGCGACGCCACCGCCCCCGGCTTCGGCTCCGGCCTCGACACGGCCCGCGCCGACGCCGTACTGCCCCTGGTGGCCCTGCTCCTGGGCCGGACAGACCCCGGCGACTCCCGCAGACCCGACGACCCGAACGGACCCGACGCGCTTGTCCGACGCACCGACCTCGCCCGACGCGACGCCCCTGCCGGACCCGACGACCTCGATGACACCAACAGCCTTGTGGGGGTGGGGAATTGATGACCAGCACGCCACCAAGTACTGACGAGCGGCTGCGCCGCTGGCGGCTGGTGCTGGGCGGGGAGCCCGGCGCCGAGGGCACCGGCCGCGCGCTCACCGGACAGGACGCCGCCATGGACGGCGCGCTCGCCGCGCTCTACGGCCTCGGCAAGGGCACGGCCAAGGACCGCGGTGCCGGGCTCGGCGCGTCCGCGCTCTCCGTCGCCCGCTGGCTGGGGGACATCCGCGGGTACTTCCCGAGCTCCGTGGTGCAGATCATGCAGCGCGACGCCATCGAGCGGCTCGGCCTCGCCACGCTGCTCCTGGAGCCGGAGATGCTGGAGGCGGTCGAGGCCGACGTCCATCTCGTCGGCACCCTGCTCTCCCTCAACAAGGCGATGCCCGAGACCACCCGGGAGACCGCCCGCGCCGTGGTGCGCAAGGTCGTCGAGGACCTGGAGAAGCGCCTCGCCACCCGCACCCGGGCCACCCTCACCGGCGCCCTGGACCGCAGCGCCCGCATCAGCCGGCCCCGCCACCGCGACATCGACTGGGACCGCACCATCAGGGCCAACCTCAAGAACTATCTGCCCGACCACCACACCGTCGTGCCCGAGCGGCTCATCGGGTACGGGCGGGCCGCGCGGGGGGTGAAGAAGGACGTCGTGCTGTGCATCGACCAGTCCGGCTCGATGGCCGCGTCCGTCGTCTACGCCTCCGTCTTCGGCGCCGTGCTCGCCTCGATGCGCTCGATCGCGACGCGCCTGGTGGTCTTCGACACCGCCGTCGTCGACCTCACCGACCAGCTCGACGACCCCGTCGACGTCCTGTTCGGCACCCAGCTCGGCGGCGGCACCGACATCAACCGGGCGCTGGCGTACTGCCAGTCGCAGATCACCCGCCCCGCGGACACGGTGGTCGTTCTGATCAGTGATCTTTACGAGGGCGGGATACGGGACGAGATGCTGAAGCGGGTCGCCGCGATGAAGGCGTCGGGGGTGCAGTTCGTGGCCCTGCTCGCGCTCTCCGACGAAGGCGCCCCCGCATACGACCGCGAGCATGCCGCGGCCCTGGCCGCTCTGGGTGCCCCGGCCTTCGCCTGCACGCCCGATCTGTTCCCCGAGGTGATGGCCGCGGCGATCGAGCGGCGGCCGCTGCCGATACCCGAGGCGTGAGGGAGGTCCGCCGCGACGCGCGCCGACCAGGTGATCTGTGACAGGTATCACCGCCCAGGTGTGATCTGCGATTTAGGGAGCCAGGGCCTGCGGAGATAACCTGCGAGACGGACATGCCGCGTACTCGGACCGTGTACGCCTCCCTCAGTGACAGCGCCGTCACGTTGCCCTTCGCGGCACGCCCAGCAGACAACGCAACCGCGATACCACTGAAAAGGGACGGACGCGCGTGGACCTGTTCGAGTACCAGGCGAGGGACCTCTTCGCCAAGCACGGTGTACCGGTGCTGGCCGGTGAAGTGATCGACACGCCTGAGGCGGCGCGCGAGGCCACTGAGCGTCTCGGCGGCAAGTCGGTCGTCAAGGCGCAGGTGAAGGTCGGTGGCCGCGGCAAGGCCGGCGGCGTGAAGCTGGCCGCCAACGCGGACGAGGCCGTCGCCCGCGCCACCGACATCCTCGGCATGGACATCAAGGGCCACACGGTCCACAAGGTGATGATCGCCGAGCTGTCCCCCGAGATCGAGGCGGAGTACTACGTCTCGTACCTCCTCGACCGCACCAACCGCACCTTCCTCGCCATGGCGTCGGTGCAGGGCGGCATGGACATCGAGGAGGTCGCGGAGAAGACCCCCGAGGCCCTCGCGAAGGTCCCGGTCAACGCCGTCGACGGCGTCGACATCGAGAAGGCCCGCGAGATCGTGGCCCAGGCGAAGTTCCCGGCCGACGTGGCCGAGGGCGTCGCCGAGGCCATGGTGACCCTGTGGAAGACCTTCGTCGCCGAGGACGCGCTCCTCGTCGAGGTCAACCCGCTGGTGAAGACCAAGGACGGCCGCATCCTCGCCCTCGATGGCAAGGTGTCGCTGGACGAGAACGCCGAGTTCCGTCAGCCCGAGCACGAGGCGCTCGAGGACAAGGCCGCGGCCAACCCCCTCGAGGCGGCCGCCAAGGCCAAGAACCTCAACTACGTGAAGCTCGACGGCGAGGTCGGCATCATCGGCAACGGCGCGGGTCTCGTCATGAGCACCCTGGACGTCGTCGCGTACGCCGGTGAGAACCACGGCGGCGTGAAGCCGGCCAACTTCCTCGACATCGGCGGCGGCGCGTCCGCCCAGGTGATGGCGAACGGCCTGGAGATCATCCTCGGCGACGAGGACGTCAAGTCCGTGTTCGTCAACGTCTTCGGCGGCATCACCGCCTGCGACGAGGTCGCCAACGGCATCATCCAGGCGCTGGCCCTCCTCGCCGACAAGGGCGAAGAGGTCACCAAGCCGCTGGTCGTCCGTCTCGACGGCAACAACGCGGAGCTGGGTCGCAAGATCCTCAGCGACGCCAACCACCCGCTCGTGCAGCGCGTGGACACCATGGACGGCGCGGCCGACAAGGCCGCCGAGCTCGCGGCTGCGAAGTAAGGGAAGAGGTTAAGACACCACCATGGCTATCTTCCTCACCAAGGACAGCAAGGTCATCGTCCAGGGCATGACCGGCGCCACGGGCATGAAGCACACCAAGCTCATGCTGGCCGACGGCACCAACATCGTCGGTGGCGTGAACCCGCGCAAGGCCGGCACCTCCGTCGACTTCGACGGCACCGACGTTCCGGTCTTTGGCTCCGTCAAGGAAGCGATGGAGAAGACGGGCGCCGACGTCTCCGTCCTCTTCGTGCCGCCGGCCCATGCCAAGGCCGCCGTCGTCGAGGCGATCGACGCCGAGATCGGTCTCGCCGTCGTCATCACCGAGGGCATCGCGGTGCACGACTCCGCCGCCTTCTGGGCGTACGCGAACTCCAAGGGCAACAAGACCCGCATCATCGGCCCGAACTGCCCCGGTCTGATCACGCCGGGCCAGTCCAACGCCGGCATCATCCCGGGCGACATCACCAAGCCGGGCCGTATCGGCTTGGTGTCGAAGTCCGGCACGCTGACGTACCAGATGATGTACGAGCTGCGTGACATCGGCTTCTCGTCCGCCGTCGGCATCGGTGGCGACCCGGTCATCGGCACCACGCACATCGACGCGCTCGCCGCGTTCGAGGCCGACCCCGAGACCGACCTGATCGTGATGATCGGCGAGATCGGCGGCGACGCCGAGGAGCGTGCGGCCGACTACATCAAGGCCAACGTCACCAAGCCGGTCGTCGGCTACGTCGCGGGCTTCACCGCGCCCGAGGGCAAGACCATGGGCCACGCCGGCGCCATCGTCTCCGGCTCCTCCGGCACCGCCCAGGCGAAGAAGGAGGCCCTGGAGGCCGCCGGCGTCAAGGTCGGCAAGACGCCGACCGAGACCGCCAAGCTCGCGCGCGCCATCCTCGGCAGCTGAGCACCGCCTTGGGGAGCTGAGTTCCCCGAGTACGCGTCAAGGGCCCGCACCCCTCAGGGGGTGCGGGCCCTCGTGCGTTCCCGGCCGCGGACGGTCAGCGGATGTCGAGGACCAGCCGGTGCGGCCCCCGGGCCGGCTCCGAGCGCAGCTTGTCGCGCAGTTCGAGGTCCTCGCTGGTCAGCCGCTGCGGACCGCTGTTGACGGGGACACCTCCGACGCGTACGCCGAGGGGCACCGGGCGCACGTGGTGGGGCGGCACGGTCACCACGGTGAAGGCCGTCGCGCTCACGATCAGGGTGGTGAAGGCGATCGCCGCCCGCGTCCAGAACCGGCGCCGCCGCTCGCCCCCGGTGCGTACGACCCGCGGGGCGGGCAGCCGGGTCACGGAGGGGGGCCCGGCGAGCGCGAGGTCCGTGATGCGCTCGCGCAGCACCGACGAGAGGGCCTCGGGGGTCCTGGCGCGCCGCGCGGCGGGGACCCGGTCCACCAGCGCGGCCCGTGCGTGCAGCACCCGGCTCGCGGCGGCCGGGGTGCTGGCCTCCATCTCGGCGGCCGCGTCCGGCAGGTCGAGCCCGAGCCCGTCGTACAGGAGCGCGGTGCGCCGGTAGGCGGGCGGCAGATCGAGCAACGTGTCGAGCAGCGCCCGGCGTTCGGGCTCCACGGGCGGCTGGTCGGGGTGCTTGTGGGTGCGCCGGAAGCGGTGCCAGGGGGAGAGCGCGTACTCGTGCGCCGCCGCCCGTACCCAGCCCACCGGGTCCCGGTCGGTGGCGACCTGGGGCCAGTACTCCCAGGCCAGATGGAAGGCGCGCTCCACGGACTCCCGCGCGAGCCGGGTCCGCCCGGTCAGCAGATAGGTCTGCTGCGCGAGGGCGGCCGCGGCGGACAGATACAGCGCGTCGAAGGCCTGGGCGGGGGTGACCGGGTCCGGCCCGGCGTCCGCGGCGTCGTCGGTTCGGGGGGTCTCGGTCGGTGTCGTCGCGTGCGGCTCGGCGCCGGCGGCGTCGTCGCCGCGCGGGGTGCCGGCCGGGGGCGTGGCGATGCCGCCCGGTGTGCGTCCCGCGGGGTCCTGGCGACGCTCCTCTTCCGGGCCGGCCTCCGCGTGCTCCGCCACGACTTCGCCCGTGCGGGACGCGCCGACGGTCAGCGGGACGGGGGCGGGGCCGGGGGAGGGCGCGGGCGCGGGTGGGTCGTGGGAGGCGGCCGGGGCGATCGGGGTGGCCGGGGCGGCCGGAGCGCCTGCCGTGCCGGGGGGCTTCGCCGTCCTCCCTCCGGGGCGGGAGGACCTGGGCGTGGCGCTCGACGCGGCGGGCCTGGGCCGGGTGTTCTCCGCGTGGGGCTTCGCGGGCGGCTTGGCCGGGTTCGCGGCCTGCTTGCGGGGCGGGGCGGGGGTGCGGGACGGCTGCTGCTCGCCGTCACGCTCGTCCCCGCGTTCGCCCTCCCCCCGGCCGTCCGGGTCGCCCGCGGCGGCGAGTTCCGCCGCGATGGCGGCGAGGAAACGGGCGTAGATCTGGCCCTTGCGTCCGCGCGGCGTGGTGCGGCCCGTCTCCCACGAGCGCACGGTCGCCCGTGTGACGCCGACAGTCGTCGCGACCTGCGCCTCGCTCAGATCCTTCGCCTCCCGCAGCCGGCGCCGCTCCTTGGGAGTGGGCAGGGGGGACATGGCGTCGGTGGCCTTGGTGTCGGCCGTGCTCTGTGTCATGAAGGGCTCCCAGGGCTCCCCGCGAAGGCCGTAACGGCTGGTGCGCCCGGGGCGGCACAGCGGAATGCGCCCCGGGTAATAAGTACATAACCGTATATTGAGCGACACTTCGGGCATTCACGTGTTACCGGTAGAAAGCGCGTGTCGTTGGCAGCATGGCCGGGTGACCCAAGTGACCGAGCGCAGCCTGTTGTTGCCGACCGCCAAGGCGCGCCCCTCCGTGCTCGCCACCTGTTTGCTGCGTGGCGCGATCGCGGCGGGGCTCGGTCTCGGCGCCCTCGCCGTGCTGGTGATCGTGGTGTGGATCAGCTCCCCCTACCCCGACAGCGGGCCCGGCGGCGCCCTGCGCACGGCCGCGTCGCTGTGGCTGCTCGCCCATGGAACACCGCTGGTCAGGCCCGAGACGCTGACCGGCGCACCGGCCCCGGTCGGACTCGTTCCGCTCCTCCTGGTGGCGCTGCCCGCCTGGCTCGCCCACCGCGCGGCCCGCGACGCGCTGATGCCCGACGACGAGGCGTACGAGGACGTCGACGCCGCTCCGCTTCCCTCGGGCCTGGCCGTGTTCGGGGCGGTGACCTGCGGGTATCTGGCGGTGGCGGCTGCCGCGGTGCTGTACGCGGATGCCGGGCCGCTGCCCGCCGACCCGCTCGGCGCCGCGCTGCACGTGCCGTTCACCGTGGCGCTGGCGACCGCCGCCGGCGTCTGGACCGCGCACGGCCGCCCGATCGGGCCGCTGCCGAACGTGGTCCCGGTCCGGGTGCGGGCCGCTCTCCTGGGCGTCCCCGCGCACGCGGCGGTACGGGCCGCCGGGGCCGCCACCGCGGTGCTGCTCGGCGGTGGCGCGCTGCTCGCGGGGGCCGGACTCGCCTGGCACATCGGCGTCGCCGAGGACGCCTTCCTGCGACTCGCGGAGGACTGGTCGGGACGGTTCGCGGTGCTGCTGCTCGCCGTCGCCCTGGTGCCGAACGCCGCGGTGTGGGGCGCCTCGTACGGCCTCGGGCCGGGCTTCGCCGTCGGTACGGGGGCGACGGTCGGCCCCCTCGGCACGGCGGGCACCGCCACCCTGCCGCACTTCCCGCTGCTCGCGGCGGTGCCGTCCCCGGGGCACGGGTCGTGGTGGACGTGGGCGGCGGCCGGGGTGCCTCTGGGGGCCGGGCTCGTCCTGGCCCACTTCACCGCGCGGGCGGCCGTGGCGGAGGGCTGGGGGCGCCGCGAAACGGCGCGGGCCGCGCTGCTCGGGGCGGCTCTGTGCGGCTGTGCTTTCGCGGCCCTCGCGGTCGTCGCCGGCGGCCCGCTCGGCACCGGGAGCCTCGCCGCGCTGGGGCCGGTGTGGTGGCGTACGGGGGGCGCGGCGCTGCTGTGGGCCGCGACGGTCGGGATGCCGGGCGCCCTGGCGTTGCGGGCCTGGAGGTCGCGGCGGGCCGCGCCCCGGCGCCCGGTGCGGGCCAGGGTGGCGGGGGCGCTCGCGTGGCGGCCCCGCAAGCGCAGCCGCGCGGTCGCGCCGCCGGTGGCCGACGGCGGCCCGGCCGACTACGAGGCGTACGACTTCCTGCCGCTCGGCGAGGGCGGCCTCTGGCACGAGGAGGGGGCGCGGGAAGCCCGCTGGGCGGCGCTCAAGGAGGCTTCGGGCGGGCTCATGGCGGACATCCCCCCGGCCGCCGGCGGGCCGCTCGCCCCGTTCGCGCCGCTGGTCACGGGGGAGCCGGGGGTCGTGCCCGGGGCCCCGTACGGGCCGGTGCCGGGGCCCGGGACGCCGGAGGCGCTGCCGGGCTCGGAGACGGACCCGGCCGGTCAGGAGGTGCGGCCGGGCCTGCCGGAGGTCGCGGCCGCCCCTGGACCGGACGCCCACCCGCTTCAGCCACAGGCGGCCCCGCCCAGGCCGGCCCACGAGCCCGCCGCCGCTTTGGCGGACCGCACCGGCGAAGGGCACCCGGCGGCCCCGGAGCCTGACGCGCTGCCGCCCACCGGCCCGGATGACGCTCCCGCGTCCGAGGCGCGGCCGAGCACCGATTAGCCCCCCGGCAGGCTGCCCGCCAGCCGTAGCCACTCGGCGAGGCAATGGAAGGCCGCCCGCCTTCGCCCCGCTACTCCTTCACCCCGAACAACGGCACCAGCTTCGGCGGGATCAGGTCGTTGCAGGCGAGCTGGCCCGTCTTGGTGAGGGCGTCGTCCACGCAGGTGTAGTAGTCGCGGTAGACGAGCTGCATCGTGAAGCTCGACGCCACCACTGTGAGGGCGAGGACCGCCGTGACCAGGCCGGTCACCGCCGCCGTCACCTGCGGCTTGCCGGACGAGGGCTGCTGCGGGGCGGGCTGCGCCGCCGGCGCGGGGGAGGTCGCCGAGGGGGCCGGGGGCGGCTTCGGCTTGGCGCGCAGTGAGCTGATCGCCCAGTACAGGCCGAGCGCACCCAGGAGCAGCGCGATCTCCGGCATGTCGAACAGGGCGAAGAAGAAGGCCCACATGCCGGAGAGCAGGGCGTAACGGGCGCGGCGCTGGGCCGGGTCGGTGGGGTCCCAGCGCAGACCGCCTCCGGGGGGCGGAGGGTTCTGGCCCGGGCCGCCCTCGGGACGCTCGGGGCGCCGGCCGAAGCCGCCCGGGGCGCGGCCGGGCTGGCGGTCGCTCCACTGGCTGCCCCAGGGCGAACCCTGGTGCCGGCCGTTCTGGCCGTCCTGCCCCTCGTCCTCGCCCGCCGCCGGACGACGCGGCTGCCACGGCTGGTCGGGGCGGCCCTCGGGCGGCGGGGCGAAGGGGTTGTCGTCGGCGGAGCCCGCTCCGGTGCCGCTTCCCGTGCCCTCGGGCCCCGCGCTCCCCGGGTCCGTCGAATGAGGGGAGCCAGGGGTGGAGGACTGGCGGGCTGCGAACAGCTGGTGGCGTCGGTCCTGCATCGGGTGAACGTCTTCCCCTCGGAACCCCCGCCGGCCGGTCGGGCCAGGGGGGCACATCTCGCAAACAAGTAAGTGAGACAGGTCTCGTCTCGTGGCGTCCTCCCAGACGCTACCTGGCGGTCCGGCCCCCGTCCCGTGGGGGCCGTCCGGTGTGCCGGTATCGTTGCTGACGGTCGGCGCTTTCGTAGAGTTCCCCGTATCGAGGGGCGCGATTCGTTCGTACGACCACACAAAGACGTACGACCGCGAGAAAGAGCCCCGCCGTGGCCTCCCCGCCCACCTCCGCGTCCGCCTCCCCCGATCGCCTTCCGCCCGCAGCGACCCGGCCCGCCCGGCTCGTGGTGCTGGTGTCCGGGTCCGGCACGAATTTGCAGGCCCTGCTCGACGCGATCGCCGCCGATCCGGACGGGTACGGCGCCGAGATCGTGGCCGTGGGCGCCGACCGGGACGCCATCGCGGGCCTGGAGCGCGCCGAGCGGGCCGGGATCCCCACCTTCGTGTGCCGGGTCAAGGACCACGGCTCGCGCGAGGAGTGGGACGCGGCGCTGGCCGCGGCGACCGAGGCGTACGCGCCGGACCTGGTGGTCTCGGCCGGGTTCATGAAGATCGTGGGCAAGGAGTTCCTCGCCCGGTTCGGCGGCCGGGTGGTCAACACCCACCCCGCGCTGCTGCCCAGTTTCCCCGGAGCCCACGGCGTACGCGACGCGCTCGCGTACGGCGCGCGGGTCACCGGGTGCACCGTCCACTTCGTCGACGACGGCGTCGACACCGGCCCGATCATCGCCCAGGGCGTGGTCGAGATCCGGGACGAGGACGATGAAGCCGCTCTCCATGAGCGGATCAAGGAAGTCGAGCGAGCGCTGCTCGTCGATGTCGTGGGGCGCCTGGCCCGTAACGGCTACCGCATTGAGGGACGAAAGGTTCAGATCGGTGAACTCGGTTAGTACGGACACCGTCAAGCCCATCCGGCGGGCGCTAGTCAGCGTCTACGACAAGACGGGCCTGGAGGAGCTGGCGCAAGGGCTCCACGCGGCCGGGGTCGAGCTGGTGTCCACCGGGTCGACCGCCGCGAAGATCGCCGCCGCCGGGGTGCCGGTCACCAAGGTCGAGGAGCTCACCGGGTTCCCCGAGTGCCTCGACGGCCGGGTCAAGACGCTGCACCCCAAGGTGCACGCGGGCATCCTCGCCGATCTGCGTCTGGACGCCCACCGGGCCCAGCTCGACGAGCTCGGCGTGCGCCCCTTCGAGCTTGTCGTGGTCAACCTGTACCCGTTCAAGGAGACCGTCGCCTCCGGCGCGAGCCCCGACGAGTGCGTGGAGCAGATCGACATCGGCGGCCCCTCGATGGTCCGCGCCGCCGCCAAGAACCACCCGTCGGTCGCCGTGGTCACCAGCCCGGCGCGGTACGCGGCCGTGCTCGACGCCGTCAAGAACGGCGGCTTCGACCTGACCGCCCGCAAGCGCCTGGCGGCAGAAGCGTTCCAGCACACCGCGGCCTACGACGTGGCCGTGGCGTCCTGGATGACCAATGTGTACGCGCCCGAGGAGGGCGGGGCCCAGCTCCCCGAGTTCCTCGGCGGCACCTGGGAGCGCAAGTCGACGCTGCGCTACGGCGAGAACCCGCACCAGGCGGCGGCCCTCTACACCGACGGGCAGCCGGGCGGGATCGCCAATGCCGAGCAGCTGCACGGCAAGGAGATGTCCTTCAACAACTACGTGGACACCGAGGCCGCGCGCCGCGCCGCCTACGACCACGAAGAGCCCTGCGTCGCGATCATCAAGCACGCCAACCCGTGCGGCATCGCCGTCGCCGACGACCTGGCCACCGCGCACCGCAAGGCGCACGAGTGCGACCCGCTCTCCGCGTTCGGCGGCGTCATCGCCGTCAACCGGCCGGTGAGCGTGGCGATGGCCGAGCAGGTCGCCGAGATCTTCACCGAGGTCATCGCCGCCCCGGACTACGAGGACGGCGCCGTCGAGGTGCTGGCCCGCAAGAAGAACATCCGGGTGCTCAAGGTCGACGGCACCCCGCACCAGCCCGGCGACCTCAAGCCCGTCTCCGGCGGCGCCGTGCTCCAGCACACCGATGTCTTCCAGGCCGAGGGCGACGACCCCGCGAACTGGACGCTGGCGAGCGGAGAGGCCCTGTCCGAGGCCGAGTTGAAGGAACTCGCCTTCGCCTGGATCGCCTGTCGCGCCGTCAAGTCCAACGCGATCCTGCTCGCCAAGGACGGCGCCTCGGTCGGCGTCGGCATGGGCCAGGTCAACCGGGTCGACTCCGCGAAGCTCGCGGTGGAGCGGGCCGGCGAGGACCGGGCGCGCGGTTCGTACGCCGCGTCCGACGCGTTCTTCCCGTTCCCCGACGGCTTCGAGATCCTGGCGAACGCCGGGGTCAAGGCCGTGGTCCAGCCCGGCGGTTCGGTCCGTGACGAGCTGGTGGTGGAGGCCGCGAAGAAGGCGGGCGTGACGATGTACTTCACCGGCACCCGGCACTTCTTCCACTGACCCCGGACGCGCGAAGGGCCGCGCCCCCCCAGGGGAGCGCGGCCCGGCGACCGTACGGTGGCGGTTACGCCTTCTTGATCACCAGCGTGCCGGCGGCACGGTCGTGCCAGCCCTGGAGCTTGCCGGAGTTGTCGAAGAACGGCGACAGGTAGACCAGGATGGCGCCGATGTAGCACAGGAACGCGCCGACGATCGGGATGATGTAGCGGATGAAGCCCGCGCCCAGACCCGGGTTCTGGCCCGTGTTCTCCTTCACCACGCGCAGGCCGAGGGCCATCTTGCCCAGGGTCGCGCCGACGAGGGAGACCATCAGCCACTCGTACAGCAGCGTGAAGGCGCCGATGACGGCGAGCCAGGTGAACATCACGGAGATGAAGCCGGCGCTCGCGTCGTTCATGCAGGACGTGTAGTCGACCGAGTTGGGGTCACAGTCCTTGACGAGGCCGACGGCACCGGCCATGCCGACCGCCATGAGGATGCCGAGGATGAGGCCGATCGCGGCGCCGTCGATCAGGCGGGCGCCGAGGCGGCGGCCCATCGAGGCGACCTCGACGGTGCCGAGCACCGGCACGTTGATCAGGCCGTTGTTGGCCTGGAGGGTGCCCGGTGCCTGCGGGTAGGCGCCGTACTGCGGCTGACCGGGGGCCTGGCCGGGCTGCTGCGGGTAGCCGTAGCCCTGCTGGGGGACACCCTGGGGGGCCTGCTGACCCTGGGGGTAGCCGTAGCCGGGCTGGCCCTGCTGCTGGCCGTAGGGGCCGCCCTGCGGAGGCTGCTGGGGCTGCTGGGGCTGCTGCCCGTAGGGGTTGTTCGGGTCGCCGAAGCTCATGACGGGTGTTCCTCCGTTGGGTGTTGCGGGGACGACGCGGCCCGAGCGGAGGAATAGCTGTTATGAGCGGATCGCCCCCCGGCACTGCCCGCGGCACTGCGCGGATCATCGTTCTAAACGAGACATAAGTTTGTCCAGCCGGTTGCTGGATGTGTTGTGCAAGTGCAACTTGGGCGATCATGCGTCGCCCTGAAAGAATGGGAAACATGACCGCCCAGATTCTCGATGGCAAGGCCACCGCCGCAGCGATCAAGTCCGAACTGGCCGTCCGCGTGGCGGCCCTGAAGGAACGGGGCATCACGCCCGGCCTGGGTACCGTCCTCGTCGGGGAGGACCCCGGCAGCCAGAAGTACGTCGCGGGCAAGCACCGCGACTGCGCCCAGGTCGGTATCGCCTCCATCCAGCGCGAGCTGCCCGCGACCGCCACGCAGGACGAGATCGAGGCGGTGGTGCGGGAGTTGAACGACAACCCCGAGTGCACCGGCTACATCGTCCAGCTCCCGCTGCCCAAGGGCATCGACGAGAACCGTGTCCTGGAGCTGATGGACCCGGCGAAGGACGCCGACGGGCTGCACCCGATGAGCCTGGGCCGGCTGGTCCTCAACGAGCCCGGACCGCTGCCCTGCACCCCGTACGGCATCATCCAGCTGCTCCGCAAGCACGGCGTGGAGATCAACGGGGCCGAGGTCGTCGTGGTCGGACGCGGTGTCACCATCGGGCGCTCCATGCCGCTGCTGCTCACCCGGCGCTCCGAGAACGCGACGGTCACCCAGTGCCACACCGGCACGCGGGATCTGTCGGCGCACCTGCGTCAGGCGGACATCATCATCGCCGCGGCCGGTGTCCCGCACCTGATCAAGCCGGAGGACGTGAAGCCGGGCGCGGCCGTCCTCGATGTCGGCGTGAGCCGTGACGAGAGCGGCAAGATCCTCGGCGATGTGCACCCCGGCGTCGCCGAGGTGGCCGGCTGGCTGTCGCCCAACCCGGGCGGGGTGGGCCCGATGACCCGCGCCCAGCTGCTCGTCAACGTCGTCGAGGCGGCCGAGCTCGCCGCCCAAGCGGGCTGACCGGAAAGGCCTGAGGCCCATGGGTGCTGGTAGGAGTCACGAGCCGTCCACGGGGACGGAGCCGTCGGCCGCCGGTGACGCGCCGTCGGCGCCGGCCCGCGCGAGCGGCTCACGGCGGTTCCCCTCCGTCACACGGGACACCGCCCGTCCTGAGGGCGGCGGCCGCGCCGCCCCGGGTGACGCGCCCGCACCCGCCCGCCAGTGGCCGCTGCTCACCGTGCTGATCGCGGTCGGCTTCGGGCTCCTGACGGTGGCCACCGAGCCGTTCGGGCAGGCCTTCCGGGTCGGGCTCGTCATCATCGGCGCCGCCCTAATGGCGGGCGCGGCCCTGCGCTGGACCCTGCCCTCTGTCGGCATGCTGGCCGTCAGGTCCCGCTTCACCGACATCACCACGTACGGGGTGCTCGGCGTGGCCATCGTGCTGCTCGCGCTGATGGCCCAGCCCCGGCCGTGGCTGAACATCCCGTTCCTGGAGGACGCGGTCCACTTCACGGTCCGCTGACCGCCCGCGCCCGGCCGACGGCCCGCACATCTCCCCGGAGAGTGCGGGCCGTTGTGCGTCCGGTGTCGCGTATCTGCTCCAACTCCCGCCCCGATACGCCTGGTTGAGACGTCTGCGCGCCGCCTTGTTCGTCCCGGTGCGCACCACCTCGGGAACTGTCATCCTGGGGCCTGCGTCCCTGGGGCAGGGACGCGAAGAGGGGGAGCGATGCCTCGCTGGAAGGCGCTGCCGGAGGAACTCGACCCGCCGATACGGGAGTTCGCGGGCCATCTGCGCGGGCTGGTGGACCGCAGCGGGCTCAGCGTCGCCGCGGTCGCCGAGCGCACCGGATACAGCAAGACGTCGTGGGAGCGGTATCTCGGCGGCCGGCTCGTCGCCCCCCGGGCCGCCGTGCTCGCCCTCGCCGAGGTCACCGGCACCGACCCCGTCCGTCTGACCGCCCTGTGGGAGCCGGCCGAGCGGGCCTGGAGCCGTTCCGAGCGGCGGCACGACCGCGCCACGGAGGCCCTGCGCGTCGACCGGGCGCGGTCCGCGCCCGGCGGGCCCGGCCCGACCGGGGCGTCCGGCCGTGCGCCCGGCGGGGCACCGGGGAGAACGCCGGCCGGGACGCCGGGCGGGGTGCGTGCCCAGTCGCCCGGCGTGGGTGTCGCCGACCGCAGTCCGCCCGTGCGGCGCGCCCCCTCGCAGGCGCCCGGCCCCGGCCACGCCTGGCGCCGGATCGTCATGTTCCTGGCCGGCGTGATCGGCGCGCTCCTGGTCATCACCTCCGCCGTGCTCCTGACCGACCTCGGCGCAAGCGACCCCGCGCCACGGGCCGAGCCGAGCCCGAGCCCCTCCGCGAAGGCGCCCGCGCCTCCCGTCGGCGTGCGGTGCGTCGCCGCCTCGTGCACCGGACAGGACCCCGAGGCGATGGGCTGCACCGACATGCGGGTGCAGACGGTCGGCAGCGCCAGGGTCGGTGCCGCGGTCGTCGAGGTGCGCTACAGCGGAACGTGCCGGGCCGCCTGGGCCCGGCTGCGGCAGGCCGTCCCCGGCGACCGGGCGCAGATCTTCGCGGCCGGTACGGAGGGCGGGACGGTGGTGGCCGACTCCTATCGCGACGTGTACACGAAGATGCTCGCCGTCGACGGCCCCGCGGCCGCGCGGTCGTGCGCCACGCTGAGGAACGGCCGGAGCGGATGCGCCCCGGGCCGGGCGCTCGCGAGCCCGTCCGGCGGGCCGGGAACGGCCGCCGGGGGCCATTGAGGTGAATCGGCAACGGCCACTACCGCTCGACGGGGGCGGCCCCTGCCGGTCGACCGTAACGGCCACCGCCGGTCAGCGGGAACGGCCACTACCGGTCAATGATCGATCAGCGTGAGACGTCCCACAGGCCTTGGGGGGTGTGGGACGCCCCGGGTCGGATAGCCTGACCGCTGGACATCTCTTCACGTCAAGATTCAGACGGTCGCACGTCAGGTTGCCGGCGTTTACGGGGTGCCCGGAAGCCAGGGGCAACCCCCCACCACCTGCTGTTTCTTACGGAGATCGCCATGACCCGCACTCCCGTGAATGTCACCGTCACCGGCGCGGCCGGCCAGATCGGCTACGCGCTGCTCTTCCGCATCGCCTCCGGTCACCTGCTCGGCCCGGACGTGCCGGTCAACCTGCGCCTCCTGGAGATCACCCCGGCCCTGAAGGCCGCCGAGGGCACCGCCATGGAGCTCGACGACTGCGCGTTCCCGCTGCTGCGCTCCATCGAGATCACCGACGACGCCAACGTCGCCTTCGACGGCGCCAACGTGGCCCTGCTCGTCGGCGCCCGCCCGCGCACCAAGGGCATGGAGCGCGGCGACCTGCTCTCGGCCAACGGTGGCATCTTCAAGCCCCAGGGCAAGGCCATCAACGACAACGCCGCGGACGACATCAAGGTCCTCGTCGTCGGCAACCCGGCCAACACCAACGCGCTCATCGCGCAGGCCTCGGCTCCGGACGTACCGGCCGAGCGCTTCACCGCGATGACCCGCCTGGACCACAACCGGGCGATCTCGCAGCTGGCGAAGAAGACCGGCAGCACCGTCTCCGACATCAAGCGCCTCACCATCTGGGGCAACCACTCGGCGACCCAGTACCCGGACATCTTCCACGCGGAGATCGCCGGCAAGAACGCCGCCGACGTCGTGAACGACCAGCAGTGGCTGGCCGACGAGTTCATCCCGACCGTCGCCAAGCGCGGCGCCGCGATCATCGAGGCCCGTGGCGCGTCCTCGGCCGCCTCGGCCGCCAACGCCGCCATCGACCACGTGCACACCTGGGTCAACGGCACCGCCGAGGGCGACTGGACCTCGATGGGCATCCCCTCGGACGGCTCCTACGGCGTCCCCGAGGGCCTCATCTCGTCCTTCCCGGTCACCGTCAAGGACGGCCAGTACTCGATCGTCCAGGGCCTGGACATCAACGAGTTCTCCCGTGCGCGCATCGACGCCTCCGTCAAGGAGCTCGCCGAGGAGCGCGACGCGGTCCGCGAGCTCGGCCTCATCTGAGCCCGGAGGAACGCCCGTTGAAGCATCCGTGACGAAGCCCCGGCAGCCACTGCCGGGGCTTCGCCCGTTCCCGCCTACTCCCGCACCGCGTCCCTGGTCAGCTGGACGGCGGCGAGCAGGCTGAGCTCCGGCCGCGCCTGGCGCAGCGCCCTGACGGCCCGTACCGACTCGTCGTCGGGGCCCGTGTACCCGACCGAGGCGCGCTGCTCGCGCACCCAGCGGCCGCGCAGCTCGCGCTCGGGCCGCTCCGCCACCCGCTCGGCGATCTCCAGGGCCGCCGTCAGACCCGGCCGCTCGGCTTCACCGGCCTCCGTCAGCGCCTCGCGCAGCGCCCGCGTGATCTCGTCCGCGTCCCGCAGCGCCAGTACCGAAAGCTCCTTGCGACCCCACATGGGACTCCCCGCTCGTTGTGTTCCTGCTCCTCAATGTAGTACTTCTTATACATGAGCGAGCAGGTGCACAACAGGTTGGCGATGGTGCGTGCCGAACGGAAGGTGTCGCGCCAGAGCCTGGCCGAGGCGGTGGGTGCCCACTACCAGACCATCGGCTACATCGAGCGCGGGCAGTACAACCCGAGCCTCGACCTGGCGTTGAAGATCGCGCGGTATTTCGGCCTGCCGGTCGAGGCGCTGTTCTCCCTCGAACCGTTCCGCCCGCTCACCGACGAGGCCTACGGGAGGAACCAGTGAGCGAGGCCCAACTGACGCGCTACGACCGCCGGATGCAGGCGATCATGAACCGGCGGGAGGCGGTGGCGTTGTACGCGACCGCGGCGCGGCGCCGGACCGTGGTCGCGGTCCACGTCCTGCTGACCGCCGCGTCCGTGGCGAGCTGGGGGCGCCACCCCTTCGTGCTGCTGGCGCTGCTGCTGCCGTGGTGCGTGGCCACCGGCGCCATCAACGCCGCCACGCGCGGCCTGCTCGAACTGCGCCGCCGGGCCCTGGACGAGCGCCAGCGCGCCGAGCGCATCGAAGTGCTGGCCCGCGCGCACCGCCTCACCACGGCGCTGCTGCTCGTCACCGTCCTGGCCGTCGGCGGATACGGCCTGGCGGGCGGGGACCTGACGGGTGTGGTCCTTCGGGTGCTGCTCGGCGTCCTGGTCGTGCACTGGCTGATGCCGATGTGGGTGGCGGGCCTGCGCGCCCAGGACGAGCCGGAGGACGAGTAGCGGTACGCGGACGCACGGGTGCCCCGGCCGCACCGGCCGGGGCACCCTCACATCCGCGCGCCGCTACAACTCGCGCACCTGGCGGGCGATGTCGCGCACCGCCTGCGCCGCGCGGATCTGGAGGCCGGGCCCGAACGTGATGCGGCCCGCGCCCAACTCGCCGAGGCGGCGCGGCCCGGGGGCGTCCGGCAGGACCGCCATGTTGACCGGCACCGGAACGGCCGCCGCGATCTTCGGCAGGTGCTCCGGCGGCGCGGCGAACGGGTACACGCCGTCCGCGCCCGCCGCCACATAAGCCCGGGCCCGCGCGATCGCCGCGTCGAGCTCGGGCACACCGCGCAGATAGGTGTCGACGCGGGCGTTGATGAACAGCGCGTCGCCCGCCTCCGCCCGCACCTCGGCCAGCCAGTCGGCGTGCCGGGCCGGGTCCTTGAGGACGCCCTCGGCGGAGTCCTCCAGATTGCAGCCGACCGCGCCCGTCTCCAGGAGCCGGGCCACCAACTCCTTGGGCGCCAGGCCGTAACCGCCCTCGACGTCCGCCGAGACCGGGACCGAGACCGACCGTACGATCCGGGCGACGGCGGCGAACATCTCGTCCGCCGGGGTCGCGCCGTCCTCGTACCCCAGGGACGCCGCGACCCCCGCGCTCGGCGTCGCCAGGGCGGGGAAGCCCGCCTCCTCGAAGACCCGCGCGCTGGCCGCGTCCCAGGGTCCCGGCAGGACCAGCGGGTCGCCCGGGGCCCGGCCCTGGTGCAGGGCGCGGAAGGCGGCGGCGGGGTTGGGCTGTGCCATGGCGTCTCTCCTGGTGCTGTGCGGTGCCGCGCGGCTCATGTGAAGCGGCCCGGCGAACTGTAACTCCCCTGGAGCCAGGGTCACTTGTACATGCCGGGGGTGTAGTGGCCCGGCACCCCGCGGGTGGTCACGCCGAAGCGGTTCCAGGCGTTGATGACGGTGATGGCGGCGATGAGGTGCGCCAGCTCGGCCTCGTCGAAGTGCTGGGCGGCGCGCTCGTACACCTCGTCCGGGACGAAGCCGTCGGTGAGCACCGTGACCGCCTCGGTCAGCGCGAGGGCCGCGAGCTCCTTCTCGGTGTAGAAGTGCGCGGACTCCTCCCAGGCGCTGAGCTGGACGATCCGCTCCACCGATTCGCCGGCCGCGAGCGCGTCCTTGGTGTGCATGTCCAGGCACAGGGCGCAGTGGTTGAGCTGCGAGGCCCGGATCTTGACCAGCTCGGCGATCACCGGGTCGAGGCCCTGCTCGGCGGCGGCGTTCAGCTTGATCATGGCCTTGTAGACCTCGGGCGCGGCCTTGGCCCAGGGGAGGCGGGGGGCGTGCTCGGGTGCGTAGGTCTTGCTCTCGTTCGTGGTCATGGAACGACCGTACGGTTCGTGTGGCACACGGGTATGGTCCATTCCCATGGTGAAATCCCGGGCCACTTCGACCCCAACAATCGGTGTCGATCTCCACCTCGACCTGAAGGGCGCGGGCCTGCGCTCGGGGCTGATGGACGCGCTGCGCGAGGCCGTACGCGGCGGACGGCTCGCCCCCGGCACCCGGCTGCCCTCCTCGCGCACCCTCGCCGCGGACCTAGGCATCGCCCGCAACACGGTCGCCGACGCCTACGCCGAGCTGGTCGCGGAGGGCTGGCTCACCGCCCGCCAGGGGTCGGGGACGCGGGTGGCCCAGCGCGCCGCGGCCCGCCCCGACCGCGGCCACGTCCACCGGCTGCCGACCCGCCGCAAGCCCACCTACAACCTGATGGCGGGCTCGCCCGACCTCGCCTCCTTTCCGCGCGCCGAGTGGCTCAAGGCGGCCCGCCGGGCGCTCACGGCGGCCCCGCACGACGCCTTCGGCTTCGGCGATCCACGCGGCCGCATCGAGCTGCGCACGGTCCTCGCGGACTACCTGGCGCGCTCGCGCGGCGTGTACGCCTCCCCGGACCGCATCGTCATCTGCTCCGGGTTCGTGCACGGCCTGATGCTGATGGGCCGGGTGCTGCGGGCGCGCCGGGTGCGGGAGGTGGCGGTCGAGGCGTACGGGCTCGACTTCCACTGGAAGCTGCTCACCGACGCGGGACTGCGCACCCCGCCGCTCCCGATGGACGAACAGGGCACCCGCACCGACGAGTTGGGGACGAACAAAGGGGTGGGGGCGGTGCTCATGACGCCCGCGCACCAGTTCCCGATCGGCGTTCCGCTGCTGCCGGACCGGCGCGCCGCCGCCGTCGACTGGGCGCGCGCCACGGGCGGGCTGATCCTGGAGGACGACTACGACGGCGAGTTCCGCTACGACCGCCAGCCGGTCGGCGCGCTGCAAGGACTCGACCCCGAGCACGTCGTCTACATCGGCACCGCCAGCAAGTCCCTCGCGCCGGGCCTGCGCCTTGGCTGGATGGTGCTGCCCGAGCACCTGGTGGACGAGGTCGCCGAGGGCAAGGGCCTGTCCGACTGGACCTGCGGCGTACTCGACCAGCTCACCCTCGCCGAGTTCATCGGCTCCGGCGCCTACGACCGCCATGTGCGCGGCATGCGGCTGCACTACCGGCGCCGCCGCGACCAGTTGGTGGCCGCGATCGCCGAGCGGGCACCCGACGCGCGGGTCAGCGGCATCGCGGCCGGCCTGCACGCCCTCGTGGAACTTCCGCCCGGCACGGAACGCTCCATCGTGCAGGCCGCCACCTGGCAGGGCCTGGCCCTGGAGGGCCTCTCCCGCTTCCGCCACCCCCAACTCCCGCACGGCCGCGAGGCGTTGGTGGTCGGCTACGGCACCCCGCCGGACTCGGCGTGGACGGGTGCGCTCGACGCGCTTCTGCGCGTACTGGCGGCGGTGGGGGCGTGAGGGACCCGGGGCTGGTCTCGCTCTGGCTAGGCGGGAACCGGGTTGTCGGGCGAGTCGAGCCAGACCCGTTCGCCGTTCCTGTCGACGGTGGTTCCGAAGCGAGCGAGGCCGGGCCGCCCTTGGCCCGTCCACCAGTGGTACGCGGCCTCCGATTCGTCCCAGAGCCGGCGTGACCCTGACTGCCATACGCGGGTAGCGGCCCGGTCCCGGAACTGTGCGCAGGCCCAGGAGTGGTCCGTCAGCCCGTAGAACCAGACGGCGCGCGTACCTTCGTCTCTGTCGGCGACGACGCGAACGCAGTCCCGGACACACAGGCCGACCACGAAGTCCTGGACGCTGAATCGACCGCCCAGGAACTCTTCCTCCGTGACCGTGCTCGATGATGCGTCGCCATCGGCCACGCTGCCCGTCACGTACTCGGCGTGCCGCACGAGTGGTTGACGCTGAGCACGCGCCTTCATGAACTCGACGGGCCCGGTGAACAGCCCCGACGCGCTCTTGCCGTCGTCGGCGACGACCAGCCGGGCCACAGCGTCTCCGTTGCTGTAGTGGGTCCCCCACGGCGTCACGATGATTCCGCCGGGGCGGGACTGCTCAACCCATGCGTAGGGGATGGATCGCAGCCCACATGTCGCGATGACGCGGTCGTACGGCGCCCCCTCGGCGTATCCGCGGAGCCCGTCACCGGTCACCACGGACACCGGAAGACCGAACAGGTTGAGTGCCGTACGGGCGTCGGCCGCGACGCCGGGGTCCAGTTCAACGCTGACGACGTTTTCAGGCCCCAGCCGGTGCGCGAGCAGTGCGGCGTTCCAGCCGGTGCCGGTGCCGACGTCCAAGACGCGATGACCCGGCTTCACGTCCAGGTCGGCGAGCATCCGGAAGACGACGGAGGGCATGGACGCCGATGAGGTGGACACGGTTCCGGGATCGGTGCCGGTGTGCTTGCCGTCGTCCCATTGAGTCACCACAGGAACGTCCGAGTCCGCGTATCCGTACCACGCCTCCGGATCGTCCGTGCGTGACACGAGAACGCTTTGTCCCGTCTCCATGTCCCACGGCCAGATGCGGTCGGGGAGGAAGCTGGAGCGCGGAACGGCGGTGAAGGTCGGTGCCCACTCCGGAGTGAGCGCGCCTCCAGACATGAGGACACGCCCCAGCTCTTCGCGGCTGGGGCGCCCCTGGTGTGCGTTGGCGGCCACTGGCTAAGCGGCCTTCCCGTTGGCGAAAGTGATGTCCATGGTGCTCTCCTTCTTCGGCGCTGTCGCCGTTCCGTTCCGTTTCGTTCCGTTCCGTATGAACGGGTTCTTGCCCGCCCCTGCCGAGTCCGAGCCACCGCTGCCGGCCCCCTCGGCTAGGTGCGCCCCAGAGTCTGAGAGAGGAAGTTCCTTCGCTCCGGCCGGCGGTCCCCGGGGTGGCCCAACAGCGCGTGCAACGCCCCGAGTTCCACCGCGAAATCGACCAGGTGGGGGTCGTGCTCGTCCACCGCCGCGTACAGCACCTCGACGACCATGGCGCAGGCGGGACACGTCCCCGGGTCGACATTGCCGGGCCGCCGAGCACTGAAGTCCATAGCGTGAAGATCAGCGAGACACAGCGTCATACGTCGCCGCTCCTTGCTCCTTGCCCGTGCCCCTGCCCGTGCCCGGACAAGTGTTCACGGATGATCTCTGTTGCCTGTCGGACCCCCAGGGGACTGCCCGTCCCATGAGCCCGCGCCCGTGCTTTGCTCGCGGCTGCACAGATGGCACAGCCCGGGCCCAACGCGGCTCCCTGGAGTGGTTGTTGTGCGTCAGTCATTTCCCATCCCAGCGCTACGCGAACGGTCTGGCCGTTCGCCGGCCCCTCGGCGGACACCTCGGCCTGGCAGGTCCGGCAAGCGACGCCGTTGGAGTCCACGGCTCGTCTCCCTCCGTTGGTGACCTCTCCTGCCTCTACGCAACCGCACGACCACGCACGGCGGTACCGTTGAGAAGCGCACGAGGATTAAGAGCGTTAAGCGCCGCGCATGGGGAGTTGAACGACCGTGGGCACCAGCGAGCCGAACACCGCGTTGACACGACTGCTCCGAGAGACCGGATGGACGCTGCGGCAGTGTGCTCAAGCCATCAACAGGTTGGGGACCGAGCGCGGTACTCCAAAGCAGTACCGCCCACCTTCCGTTCACCAATGGTTGAGCGGGAGCCTGCCACGCACAGACGTACAACCGCTGATCCTGGAGGCATTCACGCGGCGGCTCGGGCGACCCATCACGTGGGCGGATGCCGGGTTCCCACGCCCTGAGAACCGAGCGGAGGGGACGCCGTGCACCACAGTTGACGGGATCATTGATCTTGGAAGGACGGACATGGACCCTTCCCGGCGTGGCGTACTGAGCGCTGCCTTGTTCTCTGTCGCCCTGACCGTCCCCGACTGGCCCGACGTGGTGGGCCGCATGGAATCCGCCCAGACCGGGATACGGACCCGCCTCGGCATGTCCGATGTGCACACGGTGTCAGCCATGACGGAACAGCTTTCATCCATGGATGATCAGTTTGGCGGGCGCACTGCTCGGCCCCTCGCCGCAAGCTTCTTGGTCAACACAGTGGCCCCATTTCTTCGGACGGACGGTCCCGAGGACGTGCGGAGAGCGATGATGTCCGCCGCGTCCGACCTCTGTTACCTCACTGGGTACATGGCCGTAGATGAGGGTTTGCACGGCCTCGCCCAGCGCTACTACCTCAAAGCACTAGAGCTTGCGGGCGCTTCTGAGGACCACCTGACGTACTGCACCACGCTCCGCGGTATGAGCGTCCAAGCGGTAGATCTCAACCAGGGCCAGATGGCCAAGCGCCTCGCCGATGCTGCTGCGGCATCCTCTCCGCAGGCCGGGCCACGGATGCGCGCTTTTCTCGCCGGCCAACAGGCCCATGCAGCCGCGCAGGTCGGAGACCGCCGATCCGCACTCACGTACCTGCACGAAGCCGAAGTGGCCATGGACAAGGCAGAGTCCCGGGGAAAGGCGTTCGGATCGTACGATCCGGCAGCGCTGAACTACCACGCAAGTCAGGTGCGGTTCGAGATGGGCGACGTACATGGAGCCGTAGCCGCTATGCAGGAATCGGACCGTCTCCGGTACAGCATCTACCGGCGTACGCGTGTCAAAGAACGGATGATTCTTGCCGAGCGGCAATTGGCCGTGGGGCATCTGGAAGCGGCTTGTCGGACGTGGGGGCTCGCGCTGGACGACTACCCATGGGTCAACTCGGGTCGCATCGACAAGAGGATGACCGACATGTTCCACCTCGTTCGCCCTCATGCGCGGAACCATGCGGCGCAGAACCTTTACGAACGTGCCAGAGAAGTCGTACGGCCTGAGCTGGTTCCGGCGTAACGGGAGCCCTGCCCGTCCCGTCGCGCGAGAGCTCCCCTGCGGCACGCCGTGACGAGAACAGACGTGAAGCGTCCTGGTCTTCTGCTGCGCGGAGTCCCAGGCGCGGGGCAACCTGGACCGTGAAAGCGCCTTGGTGGGGCCCAGGTTGACGGTCTCCCATCAACTACAGGCCGAATCGCTGTCGCAGGCGGCATCGGTGGCCATGATCGAGCAGGTACGAAAGGGCAAATCGTGACGACCGAATCTCCTCGCTGGTTCAAGTCTTCGTACAGCAACAACGGTGGCAACTGCGTAGAGGTGGCCACCAACCTTGTCGTCGCGAGCGGTGTCGTCCCCGTCCGTGACTCCAAGGCACCGAACGGCCCGGCTCTGACCTTCCGTGTGGATGCGTTCTCTTCCTTCGTAGGAAGCCTGAAGACCGGAGACTTCGGCGCCTGACCGCAAGAGCGCCACCCAGACGCCCCGCCGCCCCAACCCCCTTCGGAGCGGCGGGGTTTCGGTCGGCCCGGCCGTGGGGCCGCCCAGCCGGTCAGCGCTCCTCGACGTCCTGGAGCGACGGCCCGACCCCGGCCGCCGGGGCCTCGCCGAAGCGGGCGAGCGCCAGCGCGCCCGCCACCGCGACCGCGAAGCCGGTCACCGTCAGCCAGCCAAGACCGTCCCGCGTGCGGTCGCCGAGCCAGGCCACCCCCACCAGGGCCGGGCCGATGGTCTCGCCGATGACCATGCCCGCCGTGGCCGTGGTGACCGAGCCGCGCGACAGGGCGGAGGTGAGCAGCAGGAACGCGGCGCCGCCGCCGAGCAGCAGGGCGTACAGGGCGGGGTTCGTCAGGTCGAAGGGGTCGTCGATGAGGCGTACCGCGACCTCCACCACGCCGAAGCCGCACCCCGCGCCGAGACCGAGCACCAGCGCCCGCGCACGGTCCGGCAGCCGCCCGCCGGCCGCGCCCGCGGCCAGCACCGCGCCGGCCACCCCGAGCAGCCACCAGGGCAGCGAGGCCGGGCCCCGGTCGTCGCCCTCGGCGCCGGAGGACAGGGCGAGCAGGGCCAGGCCCGCGCACACCACGGCGACCGCCGCCCACTCCGTACCGGAGAGCCTGACCTTCAGGACGCGGGCCGCGACCACCGCCGTCACGGCGAGCGAGGCGGCGAGCGCGGCGCCCACCGCATAGATCGGCACCGAGCGCAGGGCGAGGACCTGGAAGACGAAGCCGAGTCCGTCGAGCGCCAGGCCCACGACATAGCGCCACTGGCGCACGGCGCGCAGCAGCAGCGCCGCGTCGACACCGGATCCGGCGCCCGCCCCCGAACCCGGCTCGGCGGCGCGCGTCGCGGCGGCCTGGAGGACGGTGGCCGTACCGAAGCAGACGGCCGAGGCGAGCGCGCAGATCATCCCGAAGAACACAGGGGGACTGTAGCCGCAGGCCGGGCGGCCGGGGGAAAGCCCGGGAGTGGCCCGCCGCGGGGTGGGAACTAGGGTGTGGCCGAAACGCGTCCCACAGCGAAGCCAGTAGGGGAACGGGGGAGGTCCACGATGCGCAGGTTCAGGTCCACGACGGTGGTGCTCGGTGGCATGGGAGTGCTGGCCGCGACGCTCACCGCGTGCAGTGACGAGCCGGACCGGCGGTGCGTCAACCCGGTCACCTACAAGGAACTGCCGAAGTACGAGTGCAAGAGCGGCGGCAGCGGCACGTACTACTACGGCGGGACCAGCCGGGGCGGCAAGGTCTCCGGGGGCTCCTTCGACAAGTCGGGCGTCTCGCGCGGCGGGTTCGGGCACGACGGGAGCGGCGGCGGCTGAGCCGCGCCGGCCGGCCGCAGGAACGCAGGAAGACGACGTAGGGCACACCCATGGAACGTCATCACATACAGCCGCGCCCCGACTGGCAGCGGATCGTCGAGGAACAGGGCGTGATCTACCCGCTCACCCGCTACCCCGACGACTCGCTGCGCCCCTACTGGGACGAGAGCGCGTACTACTCCTTCACGCTGCCCGAGGTCGAGGCGCTGGAGGAGACCGTCGAGGAACTGCACACCATGTGTCTGGCCGCGGCGGCCCACATCGTGGAACGCGGGCGCTTCGCGGACCTCGGAATCATGGACGGCCGCCTCGCCGACCTGGTCGCCGAGTCCTGGCGCCGAAGGGTCGAACTCCCTTCCCTCTACGGCCGGTTCGACCTGCGGTACGACGGCACGGGCCCCGCCAAGCTGCTGGAGTACAACGCCGACACCCCGACCTCGCTCGTCGAGGCGGCGAGCGCCCAGTGGTTCTGGATGGAGGACCGCTTCCCCGGCGCCGACCAGTGGAACTCCCTGCACGAACGCCTCGTCGCGGCCTGGCGGCGCCAGGCCCCGCTGCTGCCGCCCGGACCCGTGCACTTCGCGCACTCCGACGGCGACGAGCTGGGCGAGGACCTCATGACGGTGGCCTATCTGCGCGAGACCGCCGAACAGGCCGGGCTCGACACCGAGGCCCTGTCGGTCGAGTCCATCGGCTGGGACAGCATCACCGGCCGCTTCGTCGACGAGAAGCTCCGCTTCATCCGGTCCTGCTTCAAGCTCTATCCATGGGAGTGGCTGGCCTCCGACGCGTTCGGGCCGCAGGTCCTGGACACCCTCGACAACGGGGGCGGCACGGGCACGACCTGCTGGATCGAGCCCGCCTGGAAAATGCTGCTCTCCAACAAGGCGCTGCTCGCGGTCCTGTGGGAGCTGTACCCGGGCCACCCCAACCTCCTCCCCGCCCACCTGGACGGGCCGCGCGACCTGGCGGACGGGCCGGGGTACGTGGTCAAGCCCCTGCTGGGCCGCGAAGGCGCCGGCGTCACCCTGCACCCGCCGGGCTCCGCCCCGGCCCCCCGCCCCGAAGAGGCGTGCTGCTACCAGGAGTTGGCTCCGCTGCCCGACTTCGAGGGCAACCGCGTGGTGCTGGGTGCGTGGGTGGTGGACGGCGAGGCGGCGGGCCTCGGCATCCGGGAGTCGGCGGGGCTCGTCACCGACGAGTACGCGAGGTTCCTGCCCCATGTGATCCGGTGACGGGCCCGGATGTGATCCGGTGACAGGGCCCGGCCGCCCCCGTACGGCGTCCCATGCGCCCCCTCGCGCCCCCGTGCCCCTCCCCGGCGCTGCGGAAGTACCCGTGGGGAGGGTGTGAACAGGGCGGTGGCGTCGGCGGCGCGCGGCTAGCATGGCCACCCTGGCGGCGCCCTCGAACTTCCCTTCCCCTCAGCCGAGTTGAGGGGCCCCGGCGTACGCCCCACCGTCGCGGGGGAGCTGGACATGACACAGGCGCAGGTGCCGCAGCAGGCTCAGCCGCCGGGCGCGCCCGGCGGGCTGCCGCCGGTGCACCCCTCGCTCAGCGAGGCGACCCGTCTGATGGCGGCGGGCACCTATCTCGACACCGAGTACCGCGACGCCGTCATCGACGAGCTCTA
Organism: Streptomyces sp. ASQP_92; assembly: GCF_025399895.1. GTDB lineage: Bacteria > Actinomycetota > Actinomycetes > Streptomycetales > Streptomycetaceae > Streptomyces. The sequence goes on from NZ_JAODUA010000003.1 coordinate 340,972, forward strand.
CGTCCACGAGGAGCGCGTCGTCGCGCCCTCGCTCGGCTTCGACGCCGCCCGCGTGCTGGCCCACGCGCTGCGCGCCCGCAGCCTGGAACTCGCCTGGTCGCTCGGCATCCTCGTGCTGTGGGTGCTGGGCGCCGTCGTCACCCACTCCGCCCTCCTGCTGGTCCTGGGGCCCTGCCTCCAGCTGGGCATCGCCCGCGCCATCCGGGGCAGCGCCGCGACCGCGCCGTGGTACCGCACCGTCCTCGCGTTCCTGCTGCGCTGGTGGGCCCGGCTGCTGCTGGTGATGTTCGGTGTCGTGGTGCTGCTCTCGCTGTTCCAGGGCTCCGACTCCGAGGAGCTCAACTCATCGTCCCAGTACGGGAGTTACGGCCGGGGCGACGACGCCCTCGGTGGTTTCTCCGAGGGCGGGAACTCCGTGCCCGGCTTCGTCGCCGGTCCCGCCCGGCTGCTCGGCGGGGCCGCCTTCGACGCCGCCGACCGGGGCTTCGGCCCGGGGCTCGCCTGGGGCATCGTCGCCTGCTTCGCCGTGGTCGCCCTCTGCGTCTGCCTCCAGCGCGTGCAGTTCACCCGGATCATGGCGAACGAACTCTCACCGCAGGGCTTCCAGGACTTCGCCGCCGACCCCGCGCAACGCGGCGACAACGGAAGGCTCCACCGGCTCGCCGCCCTGATCCGCGCCGAGCAGCACGCCCCGCTCGCCGTCTACCGCTCGGACGCCCCCTTCCGCGGCGCGGGCCAGGCCTTCGAGCCCTGGTCGGTCTCCATCCAGCTGCGGCCGCGCACCTCGCTGGGCGACAAGAGTCCGGCCCGCGTCAGCAACGCCGAGATCCTGCGCATCGTCGAACCCCTCGTCACCCGGCTGCGCATCCCCGCGCCGACGGCGCCCGCCGAGGCACACGCCGTGCGCGACCGGCTGCGCCAGCTCGAAGTGACCGAGTACCTCTTCCTGCCGGTCGACGGGCTTCCCTCGCGCACGCACGCGCCCTACGGCGAGGGCGAGGTGGAGCAGCACCGGGCGGCGGCCCTCGAAGAGGGCGGGGAGGCCCGCAGGCACTTCCTGCGGATCCGGGTGGGAGGCTGGGAGGAACACCTCGTCACCACCGTGTTCGTACGCGTCCACACTCAGGGCGGCATGCTGGTCCTGGAGATCGCCCCGCACGTCCTGTCCCCGCTGCGCGAGGACTTCCTGCGCGCCGACCGCACCGCCCAGAACTTCGCCTGCCGCACCCCGCTGGGCAAGGCGGCCTGGGCGCTGGCGCGGACGCCGCGATCGCCGGTCGCCTCCCTGGTCGTGGTGGGCCGGGCGCTCGCGTCCCTCTGGCACCGCCTCACCGGCGGATACGCCCGGGCGCTGCCGGACGGCCCCGCCCGCTCGGTACGTGAACTGGCCGCCGCGCCCGACGCCTCCCTCTTCCAGGCCATGGACTACCGGCGCTATGTGAAGTCCATCGAGGACCGGGTGACCAGCGGCGTGCGCAGCGCCCTGTACGACGCCGGGTACGACACCGGGCAGTTCGAGCAGAAGATCATCAACGTCACCCAGGGCGGCGTCATGATCGAGAACGCCCGGGGCGCGATCAGCGTCGGCGACCACAACACCGTCAGGAACGAGGGCTGAGATGACCATGCCGGGCGACGACAGCGCAGCGCCGCACGCCCCGCGGCCACACCCGCCGCGCGAGACCGCGGAGCGCTCCGTGCACATCAGCGGGGTCACCGGGTCCGTCTCGGTCGGCGACCACAACACCGTGCACAGCGTCTACCGCGCGGGCGCAGCCGACGACGAGGCCCACCGTCAACTCCTGGAATCCATCGTCGAGTTCAGGGCGGGCCTCGCCCAGCTCGTACGCAACGACCAGACCCGGACCCTGGACGCCGAACTCGCCGACGCCGAGGAGGAGATCCGCACGGAGGGTCGGGCCACCCCCGGCCGTCTGGCCCGCCTCGGCGAGCTGCTGACGGGCGCCACCGCCCTCACCGGCCTGCTCGCCTCCGGCCAGGGCCTGGTCGAGCGCGTCCGCGAACTGGTCGGGATGTGAGGCAGCGGTGACCGGTGGCGCGGACGAGGTGCGCTGGAACGCGGCGACCCAGAAGTGGGAGACGGTACGGGGCGGCCCGCCCAGGCCCCCCGCGCCCCCGGAGCATCCGGGCCCCCAGGGGCCCCAGGGGCCCCAGGGGCCCCGCGCGGACCCCGTGCCCCCGGCACCCGTCCCGCCTCCGCCGTCCGGCCAGGTCCCCCAAGTGCCGCCCCTCGCGCCCGGATTCGATGCCCTCGACACCTACGACGCCGGGGAGGGGGACCCGTACCGCCCCACCGGATCCGAGACCCCGTACCGGCCCGGCGGCTACGAGGACCCGTACCGCACCGCCGGGCCCGGGGACCCGTACCGGACCGGTGGGCCCCTCCCGCAGCCGCCCGAGCTCCCCGAGCCGCCGCCCTCCCGGCGGGTGCCCGTGGTCGTCGTGGTGGCGCTGGTGGTCGTCGCCGTGGCCGGTGCGGGCGGCGGCTGGCTGCTGGCCCGGGACGGCTCGGGCCACCCCGAGGCCACGGCGTCCCCGTCCGCCTCCGACTCCCGCTCCGGCGCCCCGGAACGGACGGGCGACGGCAAGGACGGCCCGAGCACCCCGGCCTCCTCCGCCTCCCCCTCACCGAGCGCCACCGTGCCCGCCGGGTTCCAACTCGCCCAGGATCCACGGGGGTTCAGGCTGTATGTGCCGCAGGGCTGGACCCGGCAGGACCAGGGCGACAAGGGCGTGTTCTACAACTCCCCGGACGGCGCCCGGCTCATCCAGGTGTACCTGGTTTCCGAGGCGGGCCTGAGCCCCTATGACGCGCTGAAGGGAACCTCGGGCACGCTGGCCACATCGCACACGGGGTACCAGGAGATCAGCCTGGGCCGCGACGCCACCGTGCCCGCCGGGGCCACCCAGGGCGCGCGGCTGGTGTACGCCTACGACCACCAGGCGCTCGGCCACCGGCGCCAGGTGGTCGACTACGCGTTCCTGACGCCCGGCGGCCGGCACTACGCCGTCCTGTCCGCGGCCCCCGCGACGGCGTGGCCCGAGCAGGAGCAGACCTTGAAGACCGCGCTCAGTGGCTTCTGCGACGGCCTCGACTGCCCGTCGCCGTCAGCGGGTTGACGCGGGCCTCTCACCCCTGGTCGAGGACCGCGCGGAGCTGATCGAGGCCCCAGTCCAGATCCTCCTTGCTGATCACCAGCGGCGGGGCGATCCGGATCGTCGAGCCGTGGGTGTCCTTGACCAGGACCCCCCGCTCCATGAGCCGTTCGGAGATCTGCCGGCCCGTGCCGTGCGACGGGTCGATGTCCACGCCCGCCCACAGCCCGCGCCCCCGGACCGCCTCGACCGCGCCCGCGCCGGTCAGCAGGCCGAGCTCGTGGTGCAGATGGTCGCCGAGCTCGGTGGCGCGCTGCTGGTACTCGCCGGTGCGCAGCATCGCGATGACTTCCAGGCCGACCGCACAGGCCAGCGGGTTGCCGCCGAACGTCGAACCGTGTTCGCCCGGCCGGAACACCCCGAGCACCTCGGAGGAGGCAGCGACCGCCGACACCGGGACCACGCCGCCGCCCAGCGCCTTGCCCAGGATGTAGACGTCCGGCACCACGCCCTCGTGCTCGCACGCGAACGTCTTCCCGGTCCTGCCGAGCCCCGACTGGATCTCGTCCGCCATGAACAGGACGTTCCGCTCGCGGGTCAACTCCCGCACGCCGGCGAGGTATCCGGCCGGCGGGACCAGCACGCCGGCCTCGCCCTGGATCGGTTCGAGCAGCACCGCCACGGTGTTGTCGGTGACCGCGGCCCGCATCGCTTCGAGGTCGCCGTACGGGACGATCTCGAAGCCCGGCGTGTACGGGCCGTAGTCCGCGCGGGCCTCCGGGTCGGTGGAGAAGCTGACGATCGTGGTCGTACGGCCGTGGAAGTTGTCCCGGGCGACCACGATCTTCGCCGTTCCGTCCGGGACGCCCTTGACGCGGTACCCCCACTTGCGGGCGGTCTTCACGGCGGTCTCCACCGCCTCCGCCCCGGTGTTCATGGGCAGCACCATGTCCTTGCCGCACAACTCGGCGAGCCGCGTACAGAATTCGGCGAAACGGTCGTGGTGGAACGCCCGCGACGTCAGCGTCACCCGCTCCAGCTGGGCCTTGGCGGCGTCGATCAGGCGGCGGTTGCCGTGGCCGAAGTTCAGCGCCGAGTAGCCGGCCAGCATGTCGAGATAGCGCCGCCCCTCGACATCCGTCATCCAGGCGCCCTCGGCGGAGGCGACGACGACGGGCAGGGGATGGTAGTTGTGCGCACTGTGTGCCTCGGCGGAACGGATGGCGTCTTCGGTCGCTGCGTGTGTCGACACGGGTTCTCCGATCGTCATGCGGCATGGGGCGTCGGTGGTGCCCTTTTCTATCGTCGCTCGGATGCCGGACGGGGAAACCTTGCCGTACGGGGGCACCGGTAGGGTGTTCGGTACGCGCGGCGACTGGCGAACGGGGAATCGACCCCGGGGAAGCCGTGCGCGGCCTGCCGCACGAGGTGCCGCCCGCCTGGGCACCCCGGGAACCCGTCAACGGACCCCGGAGGACGCCATGCCCCTTCCCCTTTCCCACCCCGCCCTGCTGGCCGCCGACCCCGAGCTGGCCGCGCTCGTCTCCGCCGAGGAGCGCCTCCAGTCGGACACCCTGCGCCTGATCCCCAGCGAGAACTACGTCTCGACGGCCGTGCTCGAGGCCTCGGGGACGGTGCTCCAGAACAAGTACAGCGAGGGCTACCCGGGCCGGCGCTACTACGAGGGCCAGCAGAACATCGACAAGGTCGAGGCGCTGGCCGTCGACCGCGCCAAGGCGTTGTTCGGCGTCGAGCACGCCAACGTGCAGCCCTACTCGGGCTCGCCCGCCAACCTCGCCGTCTACCTCGCGTTCGCCGAGCCCGGCGACACCGTGATGGGCATGGCGCTGCCGATGGGCGGGCACCTCACGCACGGCTGGGGCGTCTCGGCGACCGGCAAGTGGTTCCGCGGCGTGCAGTACGGCGTACGCGCCGACACGGGTCTGGTCGACCTCGACGAGGTGCGCGACCTCGCCCTCAAGGAGCGCCCCAAGCTGATCTTCTGCGGCGGCACGGCGCTGCCCCGCACGATCGACTTCGCGGCGTTCGCGGAGATCGCGCGGGAGGCGGGCGCGGTGCTCGTCGCGGACGTCGCGCACATCGCGGGGCTCATCGCGGGCGGTGCCCACCCGTCCCCCGCCCCGTACGCGGACGTCATCTCCACCACCACGCACAAGACCCTGCGGGGCCCGCGCGGGGCGATGCTGATGTCCCGCGAGGAGCACGCGAAGGCCCTCGACAAGGCGGTCTTCCCCGGGCTCCAGGGCGGGCCGCACAACCAGACCACCGCGGCGATCGCGGTCGCGCTGCACGAGGCGGCGCAGCCGGCGTTCTGCGCGTACGCACACCAGGTGGTGGCCAACGCGAAGGCGCTGGCGGAGGCGCTCCTCGCGCGGGGCTTCGACCTGGTGTCGGGCGGCACCGACAACCACCTGATCCTGATGGATCTGACCGGCAGGGGCGTCTCCGGCAAGATCGCGGCGAAGGGGCTCGACCGGGCGGGGGTCGTCGTCAACTACAACACCGTCCCGTACGACCCCCGCAAGCCTTTCGATCCCTCCGGCATCCGCATCGGTACGCCGGCCCTGACGTCCCGGGGGCTGGGGGTCGAGCACATGGCGATGGTGGCGGCGTGGATCGATCGGGGGGTGGGGGCGGCGGCCTCCGGGGACGAGGCGGCCCTGTCCGCGATCCGTAAGGAGGTCGCGGCCCTCCTCTCCACCCACCCCGCCCCCGGCCTCCCCCTGGGCTGACCCCCTGGGCGCCCACCCACTCGCCTGGGGCTCCGCCCCAGACCCCGAGGCGCCTCGCCCACCCACCCGCCCGTGCAGCGGGGTTGGATGGCCCGGGCCTCCTGGGGCTCCGCCCCAGACCCCGTTCGCGCCTGAACGGCGCTCGTCCTCAATCGCCGGACAGGCTGAGGTGGCCTGCACTGGCTAGTACCGGTCCTGCCAGGGGCGCGGGGAACTGCGCGAGGAGCGACCAGGGTCCGCGGACGAAGGCGGCGTTTTTAAGGGGCGCGGGGAACTGCGCAAAGAGCGACCACGGTCCGCGGACGACAGGGGGTCAGGGGCGCGGGGAACTGCGCGACCGGCCACGCACGGCCCGAGGGCGAGACGGGACCCGGCGCGGGGGAAGGGGGTTTCAGGGGCGGGCCCCGGGACCTGTGGGGGCGGTCACAAGTGCGGGGTTTCCGGGACGGCTCGCGTACCTGAGAGAATGCTGAGCATGGCCTCGACTCGCCCGCCCGTCGCCCACCACCACCCCCAGGGGGATGGCTTCGCCATGCCGCAGCGTCCGCGTGTGCTCTCCGGAATCCAGCCCACCGCAGGCTCGTTCCACCTCGGCAACTACCTCGGCGCGGTCCGCCAGTGGGTGGCGCTCCAGGAGTCCCACGACGCGTTCTACATGGTCGTGGACCTCCACGCGATCACCGTCCCGCAGGACCCGGCGGAGCTGCGGGCCAACACCCGGCTCGCCGCCGCCCAGCTTCTCGCCGCCGGTCTCGACCCCGAGCGCTGCACGCTGTTCGTCCAGAGCCACGTCCCCGAGCACGCCCAGCTCGCCTGGATCATGAACTGCCTGGCCGGTTTCGGCGAGGCCAGCCGGATGACCCAGTTCAAGGACAAGTCGGCCAAGCAGGGGGCGGGCAACGCGACCGTCGGCCTGTTCACGTACCCGATCCTCCAGGTCGCCGACATCCTGCTCTACCAGGCCAACGAGGTTCCGGTCGGCGAGGACCAGCGCCAGCACATCGAGCTCACCCGGGACCTCGCCGAGCGCTTCAACGGCCGGTTCGGCGAGACGTTCACCGTCCCGGCGCCGTACATCCTCAAGGAGACGGCCAAGATCTACGACCTTCAGGACCCGTCGATCAAGATGAGCAAGTCGGCGTCGACGCCGAAGGGCCTGATCAACCTGCTCGACGAGCCGAAGACGACGGCCAAGAAGGTCAAGAGCGCGGTCACCGACACCGACACGGTGATCAAGTACGACACCGAGAACAAGCCGGGCGTCTCCAACCTCCTGACCATCTACTCGACCCTGACCGGCAGGACGATCGCCGCGCTGGAATCCGAGTACGAGGGCAAGATGTACGGCGCGCTCAAGACCGACCTCGCCGAGGTGATGGTGGAGTTCGTCACCCCGTTCCGGGCCCGTACGCAGCAGTACCTGGACGATCCCGAGACGCTGGACTCGGTGCTCGCCAAGGGCGCCGAGAAGGCCCGCGCGGTCGCCGCCGAGACGCTGGCCACGGCTTACGACAAGGTCGGGCTGCTGCCGGCCAAGCACTGACCGCCTTCCGGCCGCCGATCGCGCGGCCGGAGCACGACCTCGGCCTCTGGTCAGCCGCCGGTAAGCCCGTCACACTGCACACCATCGACACCACAGCACGGAGGAGAACGACGTGGGGACCGTAACGCTCGGCGTTTCGATCGCGGTCCCGGAGCCCTACGGCAGCCTGCTCCAGGAGCGGCGCGCGGGCTTCGGTGACCCCGCCGCGCACGGCATCCCCACGCACATCACCCTGCTGCCGCCGCACGAGGTCGAGCGCGAGTGCCTGCCCGAGATCGAGGCGCACCTGGCCTCGGTCGCGGCGGCGGGCCGGGCGTTCGTGATGCGCCTGGAGGGCACCGGAACCTTCCGTCCGCTGTCCCCGGTCGTCTTCGTCAAGGTGCGGGAGGGCGCGGGCGACTGCGCCTGGCTCCAGCAGCGGGTACGGGACGAGGCGGGCCCGCTGGTGCGCGAGCTCCAGTTCCCCTACCACCCGCACGTCACGGTGGCGCACGGCATCTCCGAGGAGGCGATGGACCTGGCGTACGAGTCCCTCGCCCAGTTCTCGGCGTCCTGGACGTGCGGCGGGTTCGCCCTCTACGAGCAGGGCGCCGACGGGGTGTGGCGCACGCTGCGCCACTATCCCTTCGGCGTGGGCGCGCTCGGCGTGCCCGCCCAGGGCGCGTCCCTGGACCATCCCTCCCTGCGCTAGCTACACCGGCAGCCGCCGGAACACGGCGCGCGGCACGTGCCGCAGCGCCGACATCACCATCCGCAGCGCCCCCGGCACCCACACCAGCTCCGCCCGCCGCCGCAGCCCCGCCTCGATGGCGAGGGCCACCGCCTCGGGGGTGGTGGCGAGCGGCGCCTCGGGCAGCCCGGCCGTCATCCTCGTCCGGACGAATCCGGGGCGTACGACCATGACGTGCACCCCCGTGCCGTGCAGCGCGTCCCCGAGGCCCTGCGCGAAGGCGTCGAGGCCCGCCTTGCTGGACCCGTAGATGAAGTTTCCGCGCCGGGGGCGCTCGCCGGCCACCGAGGACAGGACGACGAGCGAACCGTGGCCCTGGGTCTGGAGGGCCTTCGCGCAGACGAGGCCCGCCGAGACCGCGCCGGTGTAGTTGGTGCCCGCGACCCGTACCGCGGCGAGCGGCTCCTTCTCGTCGTGGATCTGGTCGCCGAGCACCCCGAACGCGAGCAGCACCAGGTCGATGTCGCCCTCGGCGAACACCTTGCCGAGCGCGACCTCGTGCGCGGCGGGGTCGAGCGCGTCGAAGGCGACGGTGTGGACGTCGGGGCCCAGCGCCCTCAGCTCGGCCGCCGCCGCGTCCAGGGCGGGCGATGGCCGGCCCGCGAGCCACACCGTGCGGGTGCGGCGGGCCACCAGGCGGCGGGCGGTGGCGAGGCCGATCTCGGAGGTGCCGCCGAGCACGAGCAGGGACTGCGGCATGCCGAATGCGTCCTTCATCAGGGCTCCTTGAAGAGGGGGCGTGGGGGAGGAGGGGGCGCTGTGGGAAGGCGGGCGGCGGTGCGGGGGGCGGGCCGGGTCACAGGCCCAGGCGCCTGCTCATGTCCGAACGGAAGACGCCCCGCGGGTCCAACTCCGCGCGCAGCGCCCGGAATCGGGGGAGCCACGGGTACATGTGCGCCACCAGTTCCGGCCGCATCCGCGCGTCCTTCGCGAGGTAGACCCGGCCGCCGGCGGCCGCCACCCGCTCGTCCAGCTCGTCCAGGAGCGCGGCGAGGCCCGGCAGGCGGGCGGGGATGTCCAGGGCCAGCGTCCAGCCGGGCAGGGGAAAGGAGAGCCAGCCGGCGTCCGCGTCGCCGAAGCGCTTCAGGACGGCGAGGAAGGAGGGGCAGCGGTGCCGGGAGATGCGGTGCACGATGGCGCGCAGGGTGTCCTCCTGCCCGTACCCGACGACGAACTGGTACTGCACGAAGCCGCCCCTGCCGTAGACCCGGTTCCAGTGCGGCACCCCGTCCAGGGGGTGGAAGAACGTCGAGATGCGCTGGAGCTCGCCCGTGCGGTGCCGCGGCGCCCTGCGGTACCAGAGCGCGTTGAACGCCGAGACGGAGCCGCGTCCGAGCAGCCCCTCGGGCAGGAACGAGGGGGCGGCCGGCAGGCTGCGGGGCCGGAAGTCGAGCGGGGTGCGGCGGGCGCGGGGCGGCAGCATGTCCAGCGGCGCGTGGTCCCCGCGGGTCAGCACCGCTCTGCCGGTCTTCGCGCCCCGCGCGAGGAGGTCGATCCACGCCACCGAGTACCGGTAGCGGTGGTCCCCCGATTCGAGCCGGGTCATCAAGTCGTCCAGATCCAGGGCCCGTTCGGTGTCCACCGCCATCAACGAGGTGCGTACGGGCAGGAGTTGGAGGGTGGCTCGCAGGATCACTCCGGTCAGGCCCATGCCGCCGGCCGTGGCGTCGAAGAGTTCGCTGTCCGGGGTGAGGGTGCGGATCGTGCCGTCGGCGGTGAGCAGGTCGAGTTCGCGCACATGGCGGGCGAAGGACCCGGACACATGGTGGTTCTTGCCGTGGATGTCGGCGCCGATCGCCCCGCCGACGGTGACGTAGCGGGTGCCGGGGGTGACGGGTACGAACCAGCCGAGCGGCAGCAGGACTTCCATCAGGCGGTGCAGGCTGACGCCCGCGTCGCAGACGACGACGCCCGCCTCGGCGTCCACGCCGCGGATGCGGTCGAGGCCGGTCATGTCGAGGACCGCGCCGCCCGCGTTCTGGGCGGCGTCCCCGTAGGCCCGGCCAAGACCCCGGGCGATCGTGCCGCGCGCCCCGCACGCCAGGACGGCGGCCGCCGCCTCCTCATAGCTTCGGGGGCGCAGCAGGCGGGCGGCGCTGGGGGCGGTGCGGCCCCAGCCGCTCACGGACGTCGGCGGGCCGGGGGGCGCGAACGCGGCGTCGGGTGTCGTCTCGGCAGACATGAATGTGACGGTATCGCCTATCTCGTCCCCTTCCCTTCAGCCACCCGCCCTGATAAACCACTCACCGAAATGGGTGATTACATGGGTGTCAGTCTCATTTGTCCCGTATTCGTCTTCCCTCGCGCAGGAGAGTCGCCGGTGGCCTACGGCCAGTTGGCGGGCCGACGTCACGGAAGAGGGGTGGCAGATGCACAAGCCGTCATGCACCGACGCCGACCGGAGGCTCCTGGCCGCACTGCGCGACTGCGCCGAGGACCCACGGGTGGCCGCCGCCGCCCGCGCGCTGTCCTTCGCCGGTGAGCACGGCGCGCTGTGGCTCGCGGCCGGACTGGCCGGGGCCGCCGCCGACCGGGAGCGGCGCGGGGCCTGGCTGCGCGCCACCGCCCTGGTCGCCGCCGCCCACCTGGCCAGCATGGGCGTCAAGCGGATGGTGCGCAGACCCCGGCCGCACCTCCCGGCGGCCGAGCCACTGGTGCGGACCGCAGGGCGGCACTCCTTCCCCAGCTCGCACGCCACCTCAGCGGCGGCCGCCGCCGTCGCGTACGGCGCGCTGCGGCCCGCCGGGGCGCACCTCGTGCCGCCGCTGGCCGCCGCGGTGTGCCTGTCCCGCGTGGTGGCCGGGGTGCACTACCCGAGCGACATCGCGGCGGGCGCGCTGCTCGGCGGTGTCACCGCGCGGGCGGGCGCGGCCTGGATGCGCCAACCGCTGGAAGCGGGGCGCCGATGACCGAGCCCGGCGCGGTACTCCTCGAACCCGGAACCCCGGCGCCCCGCGGGCCGCTCGCCCTGCCGGGCGGTCTGCTGCGCACCGCACGCCCCCGCCAGTGGGTCAAGAACGTGCTCGTGCTGGCCGCGCCCGCCGCCGCGGGACGGCTGTGGAACCCGCACGACCTCGCCCAACTCGCCCTGGTCTTCTGCCTGTTCACGGCCGCCGCCTCGGCGGTGTACCTCATCAACGACGCCCGGGACGCCGAGGCCGACCGGGCCCACCCCGACAAGCGGCACCGCCCGGTCGCCGCCGGGCGGGTGCCGGTGGGCGCCGCGTACGCGACCGGCGCCGCCCTCGCCGTCCTCACCCCACCCCTCGCCGCGCTGACCTGCAACGCGATGACGGCCACGCTGCTCACCGCGTACGTCCTGATGCAACTGGCGTACTGCGTCAAGCTCAAGCACGTCCTGGTGGTCGACCTGGTCGTGGTCACCACCGGGTTCCTCATGCGGGCGATGACCGGCGGCGTCGCGCTCGGGATCCCGCTGTCGCGCTGGTTCCTGATCACCGCCGGGTTCGGCGCGCTGTTCATGGTCGCCGCCAAGCGCTACTCCGAGGCCCTGCGGATGGAGGGGAGCGGAGCCGCCACCCGCTCGCTCCTGGACGCGTACACCACCGGCTATCTGCGCTTCGTGTGGCAGCTCGCCGCAGGTGTCGCGGTCCTCGCCTACTGCATGTGGGCCCTGGAGGCCGGCGGGGTGGCCCGGGGATCGCTGCTGCCCTGGCGGCAGCTGTCGATGGTCCCGTTCATCGGGGCGATCCTGCGGTACGCCGTCTTCGCCGACCGCGGGAGCGCGGGGGCGCCCGAGGACGTCGTCCTGCACGACCGCGCGCTCGCGGTCATCGGGGCCGTCTGGGTGGCGCTGTACGCGCTCGCGGTGGCCGACCTGTGAGCGTCGCCAGGCACGAGGTCGTCGGGTTCGCGCTGGCCGGCGTCTGCGCGTACGCCGTCGATCTGGCCCTGTTCGTGGGGCTGCGCTCGGGGCTCCACTGGGACCCGATCGCCGCCAAGTCCCTTTCGTTCGTGGCAGGTTGCACGGTCGCCTACCTCGGCAACGCGTTCGGCACCTATCGCGGACGCCGGGCCGGGCCGCGCGAGTACGCCGTCTTCTTCGCCGTCAACATCGCGGGCGCGCTGGTCCAGTTGCTGTGCATCGCCGTCTCGCACTACGGCCTCGGGTTCACCTCGCCGCGCGCCGACACCCTGTCCGGCGCCGTCGTCGGCATGGCGCTCGCCACCTGCCTGCGATTCTGGGGCACGAGAACACTGGTCTTCGGCCGCGGGCCGCGCGGCCCGCGCCCGGACCGACACAGCCGAGCTGGAGAGGGTAGTCGTACGTCATGGACTGGCTGAAGAAACTTCCCGTCGTCGGGCCCTGGATCGCCCGGCTCATGCGGACCCACGCCTGGCGTTCGTACGAGCGGCTCGACCGGGTCCACTGGTCCAGGCTCGCCGCGGCCATCACCTTCATCAGCTTCCTCGCGCTGTTCCCGCTGCTCACCGTCGGCGCTGCCGTCGCGGCCGCGCTGCTCTCCACCGACCAGGTGCACAAGCTCCAGAGCACCCTGGCCGAACAGGTCCCCGGCATCTCCGACCAGCTCGACCTCCAGGCGCTCATCGACAACGCGGGCACCGTCGGCATCGTCGCCGGCGCGCTGCTGCTGTTCACCGGTATCGGCTGGGTCGGCCAGATGCGGGGCTGTCTGCGCGTGGTGTGGGACATGGAGGAGACCGACGAGGGCGAGAACCCGATCCTGCGCAAGCTCAAGGACGGCGGGGTGCTCCTCGGCCTCGGCGCCGCGGGGCTCGCCTCGTGGGCCGCGTCCTCCATCGGCTCCACCGCCGTCGGCTGGACCGCCGAGCGGCTCGGCATCGACGAGGGCGGCGCGGGCGGCGTACTGCTGCGCGTCGCGGCGATCGCCGTCGCCGTCCTCGCCGACTTCCTGCTCCTGCTGTACGTCCTGACGCTGCTGCCCGGCGTGAGCCCGCGGCGCCGCCGTCTGATGGTGGCCGCCCTGCTCGGCGCGGTCGGCTTCGAACTCCTGAAGATGCTGCTCGGCGGCTATATGAAGGGCGTCGCCGCCAAGAGCATGTACGGGGCCTTCGGGGTGCCCATCGCGCTGCTGCTGTGGATCAACTTCACGGCGAAGCTGCTCCTGTTCTGCGCGGCGTGGACGGCCACCCCGTCCAAGGAGGACGACCCCGACCTCATCGCCTCCGAAGAGGCCAGCGCCGATTGATCAGGAACACCGCGCCCGCCACGACGATCAGCGCGCCGCCCGCGACGCCCAGCGCGATCCCGACGCCGCCGCTCTCGCCCTGCGCGGCGGCGGCCCGGTCGAGACGTTTCTTCACCACGTCCTGCGCGCCGCCCGAGCCGGTGCCCTTGTCGGCCGTCGCGGACTTGGGCGGCACCAGCTCGCCGACCGGGGTGACCTTGCCACTGGCGGCGAACCCCCAGTCGAGCAGGCGGGCCGCCTCCTTGTAGACGGCCTGGCTCTCCGTCGACTCGGGGTTCATGACGGTGACCAGCAGCACCTTGCCACCGCGCTCGGCGACGCCCGTGAAGGTGGCGCCCGCGTTGGTGGTGTTGCCGTTCTTGACGCCCGCGATGCCCTTGTACGGACTGAGCCCGACGTCACCGGTGAGCAGCCGGTTGGTGTTCTGGATCTCGGACATCTCGCGCTTCTTGTCCTTGCCCTCGACACCGGGGAACTTCGCGGTCGCCGTCGCGCAGTACTCGCGGAAGTCCTTGTTCTGGAGCCCCGAGCGGGCGAACAGCGTGAGGTCGTAGGCGCTGGAGACCTGGCCCGGCATGTCGTAGCCGTCCGGCGAGACCACACGGGTGTCCAGGGCCTGGAGCTCGTCGGCCCGGGCCTGCATGTCCTGGACCGTCTTGGTCACGCCGCCGTTCATCGAGGACAGCACGTGCACGGCGTCGTTGCCCGAGCGCAGGAACACCCCGAGCCACAGGTCGTGCACCGAGTACGTCAGGTTCTCCTTGACGCCGACCATGCTGCTGCCCGCGCCGAGGCCGGCCAGATCCTGCGCGAGGACCGTGTGCTGCTGGTCCCGGGGGAACTTGGGCAGCACGGTGTCGGCGAACAGCATCTTCAGGGTGGAGGCGGGCGGCAGCCGCCAGTGCGCGTTGTGCGCGGCAAGGACCTGGCCGCTCTCGGCGTCCGCGACGATCCAGGACCGGCCCGTCACCTGCTGCGGCAGCACGGGCGCGCCGGCGCCGAGCCGCACCTGGGTGCCGGCCTCGCCCAGCGGGGCGCCGCCGACCTTCGACATGCCGGTGGGGGGCGCGTCATTGCGCTTGCCCGGCGCGCCGGGCGTGGCGGAGGCGGCCGGCTTGTCGTCCCGGGGCAGCGCGAGGGCGGCGGCCGGGGCGAGCGCGGGCAGCACGGCCGCGGCGGCCACGGCGACGGACAGGGCGAGCCGTGCGGGACGGCGCGGACGCGGGGTGCGCCGGGGGGCGGCGCTCTTCTTCACGTTCAGGGCAGACACGTTCGAGAACGTACAGGCTGCGGCCACCGAACCGATCATCGTATGGATGACCCGCCGAAAGCTCCCACCCGGGCGGAGGTGCCGGGCGCCCGCGTCCACCAGTGCGGGGGGACCCGGCCACCCTCGGCGGGCTGCCGAAGCCCTCGCGTATCCGGCGGCCCGGAGAAGACCGCCGGAGCCAGCCGCGCGGCGGAGGTCGATCATCATCGGGGACGACCCGCCCGGCGCCGTCATCCGGCCAGGATGACGTCATGACGATCAAGCTGTTCGCGGACGACGTGGCGGGGCCGGTCCCGTGTCGGCCATCCCGCATGCGCCCGGGCGCGTGGCCGGGGCTCGCCGCCGCGGCATGGGGGCTCCTGTTCGCGGCACCCAGTTTCGCCTGGGCGCTGGGCTTCACCTTCGGCGCGCGGACGACGGTGTCACCGTCCCTGGTGAAACTCGCCGACGACCGGGTGACCTGGTTCATGGCCGTCCTGTGGGTCACCGGTCTGCTGAAGCTCCTGGGAGCCCTGATCGGTATCGGCCTGACCCGCCCGCGCGGCCGATGGACCGGCCGACTCGTGGTGTTCTGCGGTGGCGGCGCGGCGGTGTTGCTCGCCTGGCACGGGTGTCTCTTCGTCGTCCATGGGCTGCTGGTCGAGGCCGGGAGCCTCTCCGTCGCGCCCGACCTGGCCGGGCTGACCCGCTGGTACCTCTTCCTGTGGGGACCGTGGTTCACCGTCGGCGGTCTGGCTTTCGCTGCCGCCACCATCCGGTATGTCCGACGACCGGGCGCCCGGGGCGAGTCGCGACTCCTTGGAGCCCTGGGGGCGCTCGGCGCCCTGCTCCTGTCGGCGGGGTCGATGATCACCGGGGTCGGCTGACGGGCTTCGCGGGGACGGGCCGAGACGACTCGGCAGGGAGCGGCAGCGCCGGGCCGTCTACCGGTCGGCCCGGGCGTTCCGATCGCCCCGGACCCCCCGCAGCCCGATCACGCCGATGATCGTCCCGAAGGCGAACGAGACGATCGCCAGCGTCAGATGGACCCAGAAGTACGCCGTGGGCCGGCCGTCGTCGAAGGCGAGCCCGCCGGCGTCGGCCCAGAGGTTCTTGGCGAAGGTCACCCAGACCACCCACGACCAGACTCCGAACGCGAGCAGGAACCAGGAGACGCGGCGGCTGAGCTTCATGGGGAGTCCTTCGGGGTGGGCGGGGCGTTGGCTACCAGAGGTTCGCCACCAGTATCGAACCGGACATGCCGGTCCCCGCGCGCGGGGCTCCGGGCGCCGGCCGCCCCGTCCGCCGCGCCACCCGCGCCGTGAACACGCGGCTACGGAGAGCTCCGTCACGCTCGGCCAACGATTCCCTGTGAGAAGAAGGTTGACCCTTCCACAATGTGAAGGTTGTGTGATTGGGTGAGCGTCATCACAGGCGCAGCGTGTCGGCTCCGCGCGCCGGGGCAGGGTGGGGCGTTCCGAGGAGAGCACGGCAATGCGGTCGATCCGTATGCGGATGGTGGCGATAGGCGCGGCAGTGGTGGTCGCCGGAGTCGGGGGCTGGCAGCTGCTGCCGTCGGACCAGGCGAAGAAGGACCCGATCGTCGTCGGCACCACCGACGTCATCACCGCGCTCGACCCGGCGGGTGCCTATGACGCCGGTTCCTGGGCGATCTACAACAACGTCTACCAGTCGCTGCTGACCTTCCGTCAGGGCAGCACCACGCCCGTCCCGGACGCCGCCAAGAGCTGCACCTTCGTCGGGCAGAAGCTCCAGACGTACCAGTGTGTGATGCGCGAGGGCATCACGTTCTCCAGCGGGCGCAAGATGACCGCCGAGGACGTGAAGTACTCCTTCGACCGGATGCTGAAGATCGCCGACAAGCTGGGCCCCGCCCCGCTGTTCTCCATGCTCGCCTCGGTCCAGGCCGAGGGCGACACCGTCACCTTCAACCTGAAGAGCAAGGACGCCACGTTCCCGTCCAAGCTGGCGACCGGCGCGGGTGCGATCGTCGACCGGGACCAGTACCCGGCGGGCGCGCTGCGCACCGAGAACTCGGTGGTCGGCTCCGGTCCGTATCTGCTCAAGGAGTACAAGAAGGATCCCTCGGGGCGGCCGGTCAGCGCCGGCCTGGAGCCCAACCCCGACTACAAGGGCGCGGTGACCAGACGAGGGCTCCCCATCACCGTCCGGTACTTCGCCGAGGCCGATCAGCTCAGCGCCGCCTGGCAGGCCAAGCAGGTCGACGTGGCCCACCGCGAGATGCCGCCGGAGATGCTCGCCAAGCTGTCGCCAAGCCCGGACCTGCGGATCTCGACCTCGCCCGGCTACGACACCCGCCAGCTCAACTTCAACCTGAAGTCGTCGAGCCCGGTCTCCAAGGTCAAGGTCCGCGAGGCCGCGGCCGCCCTCATCGACCGCGCGGCGCTCGCCTCCGCCGTCTACAGCGGCACCGTCGACCCCCTCTTCTCGGTGATCCCGCAGGGCTTCACCGGCCACAGCACCGCGTTCTTCGACGCCTACCCCAAGCCCGACCCGGTCAAGGCGAAGGGCCTGCTGCGGTCCGCGGGCGAGCAGCTCCCGGTCCGCTTCGACATGGCCTACCGCAAGCTCGGCGCGAACGGCGCGGAAGCCGAGCAGCTCAAGCAACAGCTGGAGCGCGACGGCCTGTTCAAGGTGACCCTGATCGCCGAGCCGGACTGGCCGAAGATGCAGGAGAACTACGCCGAGGGCAAGTACGACGCGTAC
The DNA here is from genome assembly GCF_025399895.1 of Streptomyces sp. ASQP_92. Lineage (GTDB taxonomy): Bacteria > Actinomycetota > Actinomycetes > Streptomycetales > Streptomycetaceae > Streptomyces. The sequence goes on from NZ_JAODUA010000003.1 coordinate 358,304, forward strand.
ACCGCCGGCTGGCTCGCCGACTTCCCCGACCCGGACAACTTCGCCCAGCCGCTCGTCGGCACCGGCAACAGTCTCCACAACGGCTACTCCGACAAGGAGACCGACGACATCATCCGGCGCACCCAGGAGTTCACCGACCGGGGCCGGGCCGCCGACGACTTCAAGGCGCTCCAGGAGAAGGTCGCGCAGGACGTTCCCCTGGTCCCGCTGTGGCAGGGCAAGAACTACGTCCTCGGCAACAAGGACGTCAGCGGTTCGCAGTACCTGTCGGACGGTACGGGCGTGTGGCGGCTGTGGGAGCTGGGCTGGATCTGAGGTCCGGCCGCCCCCGGGACGGCGGCCGCGACCGGGCGGGATTGACCCAAAGGGCTTCTGTCCGGGGGCCCACCGGTTCTGCTCCATTGACCGCGCACGGGCACGCTGCTTCCGTCGAGGGATGCGCCTCTCCCGTCGTACGCTCCTGAGCTCACTCGCCGGCTCGGCCCTCGCGGTCGGCGCGGGCTCCGAGGCCGGACACGCCGCCGGAGCGGCGGCCGCGGCCACCCGGGGGCCCGCCGCGCGGGCCCTGGCCCGGCTGCTGCCCGACCACCGCGATCAGGTCACCTTCCGCACGGTGGCGCGCACGGCCGGCCACGACCGCTTCCGGGTGACGGGCGGGCCCGGCGACATCCTCGTCGAAGGCACCACGCCGGCCGTCCAACTCACCGGATTCCACACGTACTTGCGCCAGGTCGCCCAGGCCCACATCTCCTGGGCCGGCGAACAGGCCAGGCTGCCGCGCCGGCTGCCCGGGGTCCCCGCGCCCATCGGGCGAACCGCCAACGTCACCCACCGCTTCGCCTTCAACGACACCAACGACGGCTACACCGGGCCCTACCACGACTGGTCCTACTGGGAGCGCGAACTCGACGTCCTGGCGCTGCACGGCTACAACGAGGTCCTCGTCTACCTCGGCGCCGACACCGTCTACCACCGGACCTTCCTCCACCACGGCTACCACGACGCCGAGTTGCGCACCTGGATCCCGGGTCCCGCGCACCAGCCGTGGTGGCTGCTCCAGAACATGTCCGGCTTCGGCGGCCCGGTCTCCACCCAACTCCTCGACCAGCGCGCCGAGTTGACGGTCCGTATCGTCGACCGGCTGCGGGAGCTGGGCATGACGCCGGTGCTCCCCGGCTACTTCGGTACGCTCCCGCCCGGCTTCGCCGCCCGCAACCCCGGCGCGCATGTGGTGCCGCAGGGCGTGTGGGGAGGCTTCCCCCGCCCCGACTGGCTGGACCCGCGCTCCGACCACTTCCGCCGGGTCGCGGCCACCTTCTACCGCGTACAGGCCGAACTGCTCGGCGCCACCACGCTGTACAAGATGGACCTGCTCCACGAGGGCGGCACACCCGGCGACGTACCGATCGGGGAGGCCGCGCGGGCCGTCGAGAAGGCGCTGCGCACCGCGCACCCCGGGGCGATCTGGACGCTGCTCGGCTGGCAGCACAACCCCCACCGGGAGATCATCGAAGCGGTCGACAAGACCAGGCTGTTCGTCGTCGACGGCCTCTCCGACCACTACCCCTCGGTCACCGACCGCGAGGAGTCCTGGCAGGGCACGCCCTACGCGTTCGGCTCCATCTGGAACTTCGGCGGCCACACCGCCATGGGCGCCAACACCCCCGACTGGGCTTCCCTGTACGAGAGTTGGCTCACCAAGCCGGACAGTGCGCTCGACGGCATCGCGCTCATGCCGGAGGGCGCGGACAACAACCCGGCCGCCTTCGCCCTCTTCTCCGACCTGGCCTGGACGGACGAGGCCCCCGACCTGGAGGACTGGTTCGAGCAGTGGTCCTGCCAGCGCTACGGCGCCCGGGACGAAGGGGCAGAGCAGGCGTGGGACATCCTGCGCCGCACCGCCTACGGCACCACCCGGGAGGACTCCTGGAGCGAGGCCGCGGACGGTCTGTTCGGCGCCCGCCCCGACCTGTCGGCGACCTCGGCCGGGTTCTGGTCGCCGCCCCGGCTGCGCTACGACGCCGAGGAGTTCGCCCAGGCCCTGCCCGCGCTCCTGGCCGTCTCCCCGGCGCTGCGTACGAGCAGCGCGTACCGCTACGACCTGCTGGACGTCACCCGCCAGACCCTCTCCAACGAGTCCCGGCGGCTCCTCCCGCGCATCCGGGCCGCCTATGAGGCCAAGGACGAGGAGCGGTTCGCGCGGCTCACGGGGGAGTGGATGCGCGATCTGGCCCTGCTCGAGCGGGTGGTCGCCACCGACCGGCGCCACCTCCTGGGCCGCTGGATCGCGGACGCCCGCTCATGGGGCGCGAGCCCCCCGGAGCGGGACCGCCTCGCCCATGACGCGCTGTCGCTGCTCACGGTGTGGGGCCCGCGCGCCGCGGCGAACGGCGGGACCCTGCGCGACTACGCCAACCGCGAGTGGTCGGGCCTGGTGGGCGGCCTCTACACGCTCCGCTGGCGCACCTGCTTCGCCACCCTGACGACCGCCCTGGCATCGGGGCGCCCCCCGGCGGCGGTCGACTGGTACGCCCTGGAGGACACCTGGGTGCGGACGCATCCGGTGTATCCGGTGGAACCCAGGGGCGACATCGTGAAGGTGGCGGGGGAGGTGCGGGACGCCCTGGGCCTGTGAACTAGCCCTTGCGGGCAGGCTTCTTGCGGGAGGCGGCGGCCTCGGCCATCCCCGGCAGGAAGTCGGTGAACAGCTCGTGCACCTCGTGGACGAGCGGCCGCAGCACCCGGAACCGGGCCAGGGCGACCCCCCGGGTGGTGAGCTTGGCCCCCCGGGACGCGAGCCGATAGCTGCGCTCGCGGCCGGGCGAGCGGTCGAACACCCAGTACAGGACGAGCCCCATCTGGGACAGCCACATCAACTCGGGCAGGACGTCGACGAGTTCGGCCGGCACCTTGGTCTTCGTGCCGGCCAGCACCTCCCGGTGCACCGAGATCGCGGCCTCCCGCGCGTGCTCCGACTCCTTGGAGAACGGGCTGAGCGGACTGTCCGGATCGGCCGCGTTCTTGAAGAACTGCGCGGCGAACTCGTGGTAGGGCGAGGCGATGTCGAGCCAGACCCGCAGTACCCCGGCGAGCCGCGCCTCCAGATCGGTCTCGGTCTCCAGCACCTCCCGCACCGCCGCCTGGTGCTCCGCCGCGATCCGGTCGTAGAAGCCCTGGATCAGGTGCTCCTTGCCGGCGAAGTAGTAGTACGCGTTCCCGACCGAGACCCCGGCCTCCTGTGCGATGGCCCGCATCGTGGTCTTGTCGTACCCCCGCTCCTGGAAGAGCCGCATGGCGGTCTCCAGGATGAGCGAACGGGTCTGCTCCCCCTTGGCGGGGCGGGCCCCGGCCGTACCGGGGTCTGTCTCTTCAGGCGCGTTCTCTGCTGGCACGGCAAGAGCCTAATCGGCCAGGCCGGTGCGGGTGGCGCGAGGGTTCCGGCCGCCGCCGGTGCGGCTCAGTCCTTCTTGCGGGGCTTGGGCTGGGCGGCCTTCAGGATTTCCGTCACGTCGAGGGTGACCTTGGCGCCGAGCGAGTCGGGCAGGGTGATGAGCTCGCCCGGTGCGCGGACGCGGTGGGTCGCGTACTCGTTCTCCTCCGGGTCGGTGAGGACGTGGATGCGGTTGTGCTCGCGGTCCACGATCACGTACACCGGCACGCCGGCCCGGGCATAGGCGCCGACCTTGGTGCGCAGATCACCGTACGTGCGAGAGGGCCCCGCCCCCGGAAGCGACTTCCAGGTGCGGGGCCCTCGTCGGACTCGTACAGGATCAGAAGCGGCGCGTGATCAGGGCGCGCTTGACTTCCTGGATGGCCTTGGTGACCTCGATGCCACGGGGGCACGCGTCGGTGCAGTTGAACGTGGTGCGGCAGCGCCACACGCCGTCCTTGTCGTTCAGGATCTCCAGGCGCTGCTCGCCCGCCTCGTCACGGCTGTCGAAGATGAAGCGGTGCGCGTTCACGATCGCGGCCGGGCCGAAGTACTGGCCGTCGTTCCAGAAGACCGGGCACGAGGACGTGCACGCCGCGCACAGGATGCACTTGGTCGTGTCGTCGAAGCGCTCGCGGTCCTCGGGCGACTGGAGACGCTCGCGCGTCGGCTCGTTGCCCTTGGTGATGAGGAAGGGCATCACGTCGCGGTACGCCTGGAAGAACGGCTCCATGTCCACGACCAGGTCCTTCTGGACCGTGAGGCCCTTGATGGCCTCGATGGTGATGGGCTTGGAGGGGTTGATGTCCTTGATCAGCGTCTTGCAGGCGAGACGGTTCTTGCCGTTGATGCGCATGGCGTCGGAGCCGCAGATGCCGTGGGCGCACGAACGACGGAAGGTCAGCGACCCGTCGATGTCCCACTTGATCTTGTGGAGACCGTCGAGCACGCGCTCCTTCGGGTCGATCTCGAACTGGAAGTCCTCCCACGTCGCCTCGTCCGAGATCTCCGGGTTGAAGCGGCGGACGCGGAAGGTGACCGTGATGTACGGCGAGTCGGCGAAGCCGGGCTCCGGCGCGGCGGCCTTGTCGTCCTTGCTGAGGGTCGGGGTTGCCATCAGTACTTACGCTCCATCGGCTGGTAGCGGGTCTGGACGACGGGCTTGTAGTCGAGTCGGATCGAGTCCTTGCCGCCGTCCGCGACCTCGCGGTACGCCATGGTGTGGCGCATGAAGTTGACGTCGTCGCGGTTGGGGTAGTCCTCGCGGTAGTGACCGCCGCGGGACTCCTTGCGCGCCAGGGCGGAGACGGCCATGACCTCGGCCAGGTCGAGCAGGTTGCCCAGCTCGATGGCCTCCAGGAGGTCGGTGTTGAACCGCTTGCCCTTGTCCTGGACGGACACGTTCTTGTACCGCTCGCGCAGCTCGGCGATCTTCTCGACCGCCGTCTTGATCGTCTGCTCGGTGCGGAAGACCATGACGTTGGCGTCCATGGTCTCCTGGAGCTCCTTGCGGATGACCGAGACGCGCTCGGTGCCGGTCGCCGACAGCAGGTTCGCGACCTGCGCCTCGACCATCGCCGCCGGGTTCTCCGGGAGCTCGGCGAAGTCCGTGGTGTGCGCGTACTCGGCGGCGGCGATACCCGCGCGCTTGCCGAACACGTTGATGTCCAGGAGCGAGTTGGTGCCCAGGCGGTTGGCGCCGTGCACCGACACGCAGGCCACCTCGCCGGCCGCGTACAGACCCGGGACGACCGTGGTGTTGTCCGCGAGGACCTCACCCTGGACGTTGGTGGGGATGCCGCCCATGGCGTAGTGCGCGGTGGGCTGGATCGGGATCGGGTCCGTGTACGGCTCGATGCCCAGGTAGGTGCGCGCGAACTCCGTGATGTCCGGGAGCTTGGCGTCGAGCTGCTCCGGCGGGAGGTGCGTCAGGTCGAGGTAGACGTGGTCGCCCTCGGGACCGCAGCCGCGGCCCTCGCGGATCTCCGTGTAGATGGAGCGCGAGACGACGTCACGGGACGCGAGGTCCTTCATGACCGGCGCGTACTTCTCCATGAAGCGCTCGCCGTCCTTGTTGCGGAGGATGCCGCCCTCACCGCGGGCGCCCTCCGTCAGCAGGATGCCCATGCGCCAGATGCCCGTCGGGTGGAACTGGAAGAACTCCATGTCCTCCAGGGGCAGCCCGCGGCGGTAGCACGCGGCCTGGCCGTCACCGGTCAGGGTGTGCGCGTTGGAGGTCACCTTGAAGAACTTGCCGGTGCCGCCCGAGGCGTACACGACGGACTTGGCCTGGAAGACGTGGATCTCGCCGGTGGCCAGCTCGTAGGCGACGACGCCCGCGGACTTCTTGACGCCGTCCTCCTCGACCAGGAGCTGATCGAGGACGTAGAACTCGTTGAAGAACTCCACGCCCTCCTTGATGCAGTTCTGGTAGAGGGTCTGGAGGATCATGTGGCCGGTGCGGTCGCCCGAGTAGCAGGCACGGCGGACCGGGGCCTCGCCGTGGTTGCGGGAGTGACCGCCGAAGCGGCGCTGGTCGATCTCGCCGGCGGGCGTACGGCCGAACGGCAGGCCCATCTTCTCCAGGTCGAGAACGGCGTCGATGGCCTCCTTCGCCAGGATCTCGGCGGCGTCCTGGTCGACCAGGTAGTCGCCGCCCTTGATCGTGTCGAAGGTGTGCCACTCCCAGTTGTCCTCCTCCACGTTGGCGAGCGCGGCGGCCATGCCGCCCTGCGCCGCACCGGTGTGGGAGCGGGTGGGGTAGAGCTTGGTCAGCACGGCGGTGCGGCTGCGCTTGGTCGACTCGATGGCCGCGCGCATGCCGGCGCCGCCGGCGCCGACGATGACGGTGTCGTACTTGTGGATCTTCATCGTTGAATTCCTCAGTCCCTCAGCCCGTGGCCTAGCGCATGTTCGGGTCGAAGGTGAAGATCACCAGCGTGCCCAGCAGGACGGTGAACACCGTGGCGGTGTAGAGCAGCATCTTGAGCCAGAAGCGGGTGTTGTCCCGCTGCGCGTAGTCGTTGATGACGGTGCGCAGGCCGTTGGCGCCGTGCAGCATGGCCAGCCACAGCATGGCCAGGTCCCACACCTGCCAGAACGGGGACGCCCAGCGGCCCGCCACGAAGGCGAAGCCGATCTTGGAGACGCCGCCGTCCAGGACGAGCTGGATCAACAGGTGGCCAAGGACCAGGACGACCAGCACGATGCCGGACAGCCGCATGAACATCCAGCCGTACAGCTCGAAGTTCGTACGGGTCGACTTGGGGGTCTTCCTGGTGCGCTTGCGCGGGGCCTCGATGAGCGGGGCCGGGTGATCGGTGTCGTACAGGCTCGCGCCCTCGACTTCCCCGATCGCGGCAGCGGAAGAGGTTTCGGCAGACATCTCAGTCCTCAGCTCCCGAACAGTTCACGGACGGCGTGGCCGAGCACCGGATAGAGCGCGCCGACCATCAGCACGACCCAGACGCCGACGACGGTCCAGAGCATCTGCTTCTGGTAGCGCGGGCCCTTGGCCCAGAAGTCGACGGCGATGATGCGCAGGCCGTTGAGCGCGTGGAACAGGATCGCGGCCACGAGGCCGTATTCCAGACACGCGACGATGGGCGTCTTGTAGGTGGCCACGACCTTGTCGTACGCCTCGGGGGAGACACGCACGAGAGCGGTGTCGAGGACGTGGACGAACAGGAAGAAGAAGATGAGGACGCCGGTGACTCGATGAGCCACCCAGGACCACATTCCTTCCCGGCCGCGGTACAGCGTTCCAGCCGGCACGGAAGAACCCTCCGGGAGCGGTGTGTTAGGGCCGGCCGCCAATCTTCTAACCAAAGAAGGACTGCTCTGTCGGTCTGACCCGGCCGGGTACGGTCCACCGGCCCCGGTCATCGTAGCGACGTGATGTCGGTTCCCTCGCCCGGGGTCCATAGGTGTGATCAAACAGGCAATCAAACAGCCTCGTACGGCCTAGAGAACGCGGTGCGCGGCGCTGGAAATGTCGGGTTCGGGGTGGTTGGCAACGAGTTGCGCGAGTCGGCCGCGGGCGATCCGGCGCAGTTCGTCGGCGGCGATCGACCGCTCCTCGTCGCAGTCGTTGTCCATCCGCAGCCGGATCCCGCTCAGCACCTGGTTGAGGCGCTCGCCCGGACTGAAGCCGTCCAGGCAGATCACGAAGGCGTGCCCGAAGCTGCTCTCGTACAGCGCGTGTGCGGCGCCCAGCGCCATGTGGGCCGCCGCCGGCGCGCTCTCGTGCAGCCCCGGCGAGGGCTCCTGGGCCAGCGCCTCCGTGAGGTCGACGGCGCTCAGGTCGTAGCTGGCCTCGTCGGCGGCGGCGAGCAGCGCGTCCAGATCCGGATAGGGGCGGTGGGCGGCGATCCGGAGCGCCCAGCGGCGGCTGGCGCAGCAGGCGAGCAGGGCGGCTTCGGCCGCCTCCTTCGAGGCATGGTTGAAGCCGTCGAGACCGCCGGGCGCCGGCGGGGCCTGCGGAACGGATGTGCCCCGGACCTGATTCGGTATGGCCGCCCGCCCCTGGGCACGAGGAGTGTGATGGAGTGTCGGCGGTCGCTTCCGGGGGCCGGCGTGGGATTCGCTGGACAGCGTGGGCTCCTCGAACACCGCGCGGGACGCGGTCGTACGGAACGGGACGGGCTGCGGAGCACGGAGACTGGAGTGGCAAGGGAGGTGGGAGTGCCGCCACGCTATCCACGAGGAGGGGGAGGCGCCCGACTGTTGCGCGAATTTCACCCGGATGTGCGCACCGGGTCACGCGCGGTGGACGGCCCCTCCGGCGTCTCGGCGTACCTTCGCCCCGGCTGTCGTCCGGTATCCGGGGTCACCGGATCCGCCCATACTGTTCTTGGACGGGAGGTTTCTGAGTGATGTCGCGTTTCAGGATGTCACGGGCCCGGACGCCGCGATCCGGGGACCCGAAGCGGTCGCCCTCGCCGTCGTTCCGGGCGCGCGCCGCCCAGGCCCGCGCGCCGAGGCCCCGCCCCGCCTGGCTGCACCGGCCCCGCGGCCGGCGCGCCCTGGTGCTGAAGGTGGCCCTCGCGGGCGCCGTGGTGCTGGCGCTGATCATCGCGGTGTGGCCCGACGACGACACCCACGGCGGGCACGGCGGCCCGGCCGACAACAAGGCCGCCTCCTCCGCGCTGCCCTCCCCTTCGCCGATCTATCCGATCTCCTCGTCGCCCCGCACCATCCCGTCCGTACGCGAACACCGGCCCGCGCGCGGGCCCGGCTACCGGCCCGTCGACTCGACCCGGGTGATCGTGGACGCCGGCAGCGGCAGCCTCGCCGACGAGGGCAAGCTGCTCGCGCAGGAGCTCGGCGCCGACTACGCGCTCGGCGGGCAGCCGCGCGAGGGCGACATCCAGCTCGCGCTGACCCCGCCGCCCACGGGCGAGAAGGCCGTGCCCGAGTCGTACACGCTGACCACCCGCGATCGCCGGGTGCGGATCTCCGGGTCCGACGACGCCGGGGTCTTCTACGGCACCCGCACCCTCAAACAGGCCCTCAAGGGCGGCGGGGTGATGCCCGAGGGCGTGGTCGAGGACCGCCCCGACAAGCCGCAGCGCGGCCTCAACCTCGACATCGCGCGCAAGCCGTACACCGAGGCGTGGATCGAGGACCAGCTCCGGCAGATGGCCGACCTCAAGCTGAACCAGCTCGGGCTGCACTTCTCCGACGACCAGGGCTTTCGCGTCGAGTCCGCCAGCCACCCCGAGATCGTCTCGCGCGACCATCTGAGCAAGCGCGACGTACAGCGCATCGTGGCCCTCGCCACCAAGCTGCACATCACCGTGATCCCTGAGATCGACTCCCCGGGCCATCTCGGCGCGGTCATCGCCGCCCACCCCGACCTCCAGCTCCGCGACAAGGACGGCAAGGCGGTCCAGGGCACCGTCGACATCGCCAACCCCGAGTCGGGGCGCATCGTCGACGACCTGCTGCGCGAGTACGCCGACCTGTTCCCGGGGGCGTACTGGCACCTGGGCGGCGACGAGTACCAGGCCCTGGTGGTCAAGGCCCCGGCCACCCCCGAGACCACCTATCCGGCGCTCGCGACCGCGGCCCGCGCCGCGTACGGCCCCAAGGCGGACATCGAGGACCTGGCCACGGGCTGGCTCAACGACCGTGCCGCGGTGATCCGTTCGGTGAACGCCGGGCGGACCGTCAAGGCGTGGAACGACGGCTTCTTCGCCGGCGGCAAGGTCGCCGCCGACCAGGGGCGCGAGGTCGAGTACTGGACCGGCAAGGAAGGCGGTCAGCGCCCACCCGAGGACCTCCTGGCCGAGGGGCGCGCCCTGGTCAACCTCAACGACGAGTACCTGTACTACGTCCTGGGCGAGCCGAACGACTTCAAGTATCCGACGGGCAAGCGGATCTACGAGGAGTGGACGCCGCTGGTGCTGCGCGGGACCAAGCCCGTGGACGGCAAGTACGCCGGGCAGATCCTGGGCGGCCGGTTCGCGGTCTGGTCGGACGTGCCGGGCGCGGCGACCGAGGAGCAGGTGGCGCGCGGCATCCGGCTGCCGCTGCGCGCGACGGCCCAGAAACTGTGGGACGCGCGGAACCCGGCGATGGACTGGGAGGAGTTCAAGTCCCTTGCGGACCGCCTGAGTTGAGCCTGGCCGCCGCGAGGCCCGGGGCGGGCTCGGCCGGCCCGAGCCGCGGGGATGTGCGGGGTGCGGAGGACGACCGGGGCCGCCACCCCCCACAGGAGAGGCCCCGGCCGTCTTCCGGCGGGGTCGTTGTGGCGACCCCGTATCTTCTTCAGCGCCGCGCGTGCGTTTTGTGTCACACCCCGCTGTGTCGCCAAGTTGTTGCAGGTTGTACAAGCCGTGGACTTATGGGGCACCGAGGCCGTAGCGTGCAGATTCGCGTTCGGGGACGCGAACAGGGATGACCAGCGGTGACATCGAGACAGTCAGTCAAGACAGGGTGCAGGGATTGCTGGGGGACGACGCGGAGCTGACCGCCGCGGTGCTCAGGGCGCAGGACGGGGACGAAGAGGCCTTCCGTGCTGTCTATCGCGCTGTCCACCCGCGCCTGCTGGGCTATGTCCGCACCCTGGTCGGCGAGCCGGACGCCGAGGACGTCGCCTCCGAGGCCTGGCTCCAGATAGCCCGTGACCTCGAACGCTTCGAGGGCGACGCCGACCGTTTCCGCGGCTGGGCCGCCCGCATCGCCCGTAACCGGGCCCTGGACCACATCCGGATGCGCGGCCGCAGGCCCGCCGTCGGCGGCGACGAGAGCGAGCTGACGGAGCGGGCCGGGGTCTCGGACACCGCCGACGAGGCTATGGAGGCGCTCGGTACCGGACGTACGATGGCGCTCATTGCCCAGCTCCCGCAGGACCAGGCCGAGGCCGTGGTGCTGCGCGTGGTGGTCGGCCTGGACGCGAAGAGTGCGGCGCAGACCCTGGGCAAACGGCCCGGTGCGGTGCGGACCGCCGCACACCGGGGTCTGAAGCGGCTGGCTGAACTGCTCGGCGCGGACGGCTCCGCAGGGGACGTGGCCCAGGATGTGGAGGAGCTGGGTGCCGTGCCGTCGCAGCGTGCGCCGGAACGCGGTGTGACGCAATCGCGCGCCCGGACGCAGAAGGACATGTGATGGCTGACGAGCGGCACGAGTGGCTTGACCGGGATGCCGCCGAGCGACTGCTGCGCGGAGAAGGGATCGAGCCCGGTGACGAGCGGGCCCGGGCCGAGGCCGCCCGGCTCTCGGCCCTGCTGTCCTCCCTCGCCCCCGCCGAGCCGGCCACTGCCGAACTTCCCGGCGAGGAGGCCGCCCTGGCCGCCTTCCGCAAGGCCCGCCCCGACAACGCCCCCGGCGACCGCACGGCCCTCGGGGTCGTACGGGTCGGACGTGTGACCCCCTCGCCCCCGGCACCCCGGCGCAGGCGCTTCGCGCCGGTGCGCCTCGGTCTCGCGGCGGCGCTTGCCTGCTGCGCGCTCGGCGGGGTCGCCGTCGCCGCGGGCACCGGTGTGCTGCCGGGCCCCTTCGCCTTCGACGAGCAGGACCCCACGCCCGCCTCCACCGTCTCGGCCGAGGCGACTCCGGGTCCCACCGCCGACTCCGCCTCGCCGTCGCAACCCGCCGCCTCCCCGTCGCCCGACCGGCAGGGGCCGTCATCGGGCGCGCCGACGAGCGGCGATCCGTCGCACTCCGCACGCCCGGGGGCTTCGGCCACGGGCGGCAGCGCCGACCCCGGCGACAAGGACGGCACCGGGCCCGGGAGCGACGAGGGCCGGGGCGGCCAGTGGCTGGCCAAAACCGCCGACGACTGCCGGGCCTATCGCTCGGGCAAGCTCGACACGGACAAGCGCCGCAATCTGGAGTCCGCGGCCCACGGCGCGGGCGCGGTCAAGGCCTTCTGCGACCTGCTCCTCGACGGCAAGGCCGGCGACGGCGGCGGCAACGGCGACTCCGGAGGCGGCGGCGGTCAGGGCTCCGGCGGGGACAAGGGCCGGGGCAAGGGCGACGGATCCGGGAACAAGAACGGCGGCGCGGGCGGCGGCAAGCACAGCTCCCTCGCGCCCCACCCCAGCAAGCTCCTCGACCTGCTCACGGCCGGGGCGCTCGGCCCGGCCGGCGCGCACTGACACCCGGCCGAAGCGCCCGCACGAGCCGCTCGAAAAGCCCGGCGAGAACCCGCAGTAACGTTTTTCGAACCGGTGGCGCAGTAGAGAGTGAGCCGACTGGTCATCGGCTGCGCAGATGAGCCGGGGTTCCCCCCGTACCCATGGCTCCGCGCGAATGGCGCGGGCGGGACACGTTCCCCCGGTCCCGCCCGCGCCCTCCCTCTTCGGATCGTCGTCGACCATCCGGGCATGAGATCCGGACCTGACATCCGGACCTGACATCCGGACCTGACATCCGGACCTGGCATCCGGGCACGACCCTCCGGCCACGCCCGCCAGGACGACTACCAGTACACGACGACCTTGTCGCCGGTGTGGACCTGGTCGAAGAGCGCTGCGATCTTGGCCTTGTCCCGGACGTTGACGCAGCCGTGCGAGGCACCGCTGTAGCCGCGCGCCGCGAAGTCCGACGAGTAGTGCACCGCCTGGCCGCCGCTGAAGAACATCGCGTACGGCATGGCCGTGTGGTAGATCGTCGAGACATGGTCGCGGCTCTTCTCGAAGACCTTGAAGACGCCCTCGCGGGTCGGCGTGTACTGCGAGCCGAAGCGCACGTCCATCGTCGACTGCACCTTGCCGTCGATCACCCAGGACAGCGTGCGGCTGGTCTTGCTGATGCACAGCGCGCGGCCCGTCATACAGCGCGCGTCGAGCTTGGCGACCGGCTTGTTGACCGCCCTGCCCGCCAGCTCCTGGGCCGTCGGCGCCGTGGTCATGCCGAGCAGCTTGTCCCAGGTCACGCTGTCCGTGGCACCGGTCTCGGGGAGCCCCCGCTTGCCCTGGAAGCCCTTGACGGCCGCGGTGGTGGCGGCCCCGTACGTGCCTGTCGGGGTGTCGTCGAACCAGCCGATCTGGGCGAGCCTGGCCTGGAGCTCCTTGACCCGGTCGCCCTTGGAGCCGTTCGACATCAGCACCTTGGGCGCCGGCTTGGCGGCGGTGGTGGCCGACGCGCTGGGGGCGGCGGGCGAGCCGGCCGGCTTGTCGTCCGTGGACGGGGAGGCCGAGGCGGAGGCGGACGCGGAAGGCGAGCCCGGCGCCGACGCCGAGGGGGTGGGCGAGCCGGGGGTCGCGGGCGTGCCCGCGTCGCCCTTGGCCGCCTGCGGGCCGCAGCCGACGGCCGCCGCGAGGACGGCGGTCGTGGTGAGGGTTGTGGCTATGAGAGTGGTGCGGTGGTTCCGGCGCATCGGTCGCCCCCCTTGATTCCTCTTGTGTCCCCTGAGACAGCTTCCCGCCCCGAACGGTTGCAAAAGCAGCGGACCGCATCGCGGAAGCTGTGAGCAAGCTCCCAGCGTGCGCCTCTCCACCCGCCGCACGCCCGCCGCTACAGTCCGTCGCGAGGGTTGGGTACCAGTGAGTAGTAGAGCTCTAGCGGGAGGCACAGCACATGGCGCGCGAGTCGGAATCCGGGTTGCCCATCGAACCGGTCTACGGACCGGACACCCTCGCCGGATGGGATCCCGCCGAGAAGCTGGGTGAGCCCGGCGCATACCCGTTCACGCGCGGCGTGTACCCGTCGATGTACACGGGCCGGCCCTGGACGATGCGGCAGTACGCCGGCTTCGGCACCGCCGTCGAGTCCAACGCCCGCTACAAGCAGCTCATCGCCAACGGCACCATGGGCCTGTCGGTCGCCTTCGACCTGCCGACCCAGATGGGCCACGACTCGGACGCCGCGATCGCCTCGGGCGAGGTCGGCAAGGTGGGCGTCGCCATCGACTCGGTCGACGACATGCGCATCCTGTTCGGCGGCATCCCGCTCGACAAGGTGTCGACGTCGATGACCATCAACGCGCCCGCCGCGCTGCTGCTCCTGATGTACCAACTGGTGGGCGAGGAGCAGGGCGTCTCCGCCGACCAGCTCACCGGCACCATCCAGAACGACGTGCTCAAGGAGTACATCGCGCGCGGCACCTACATCTTCCCGCCGAAGCCCTCGCTGCGCCTGATCGCGGACATCTTCAAGTACTGCAAGGCCGAGATCCCCAAGTGGAACACCATCTCGATCTCCGGCTACCACATGGCCGAGGCCGGCGCCTCGCCCGCGCAGGAGATCGCGTTCACGCTGGCCGACGGCATCGAGTACGTGCGCACCGCCGTCGCGGCCGGCATGGACGTCGACGACTTCGCCCCGCGGCTCTCCTTCTTCTTCGTCTCGCGCACCACCATCCTCGAAGAGGTCGCCAAGTTCCGTGCCGCGCGCCGCATTTGGGCCAAGGTGATGCGTGAGGAGTTCGGCGCGAAGAACCCCAAGTCGCTGATGCTGCGCTTCCACACGCAGACCGCGGGCGTGCAGCTCACCGCCCAGCAGCCCGAGGTCAACCTGGTCCGCGTCGCCGTCCAGGGCCTGGCCGCGGTGCTCGGCGGCACCCAGTCGCTGCACACCAACTCCTTCGACGAGGCGATCGCCCTGCCGACGGACAAGAGCGCGCGCCTCGCCCTGCGCACCCAGCAGGTGCTGGCGTACGAGACCGATGTGACCGCCACCGTCGACCCCTTCGCCGGGTCGTACGTCGTCGAGAAGATGACCGACGAGGTGGAGGCCGCGGCCATCGAACTCATGGCGAAGGTCGAGGAGTTGGGCGGCGCGGTCAACGCGATCGAGCACGGCTTCCAGAAGGGCGAGATCGAGCGCTCGGCCTACCGCATCGCCCAGGAGACCGACTCCGGCGAGCGGGTCGTGGTCGGCGTCAACCGCTTCCAGGTCGAGACCGAGGACCCGTACGAGCCGCTGCGCGTCGACCCGGCGATCGAGGCCCAGCAGGCGGCCCGCCTGGCCACCCTGCGCGCCGAACGCGACCAGGGAGCGGTGGACGCGGCGCTGGCCGAGCTGAAGAAGGCGGCCGAGGGCGAGGACAACGTCCTGTACCCGATGAAGGACGCCCTGCGGGCCCGCGCCACGGTCGGCGAGGTCTGCAACGCGCTGCGCGAGGTGTGGGGGACGTACGTGCCGACGGACGCGTTCTAGGCGCCGCCGCCGAGCCCGCTCCCCCTGCGGGCCGTGGCCCCCTCGGCACGGCCCGCCGTACCCCTCCTGAATCCCGCCTTCCCCTGCGGCCGTGGTCGCTCCCCGCGCAGTTCCCCGCGCCCCTGGCGGGTCGGTGCCGGCCCGCACCGGGCATCTTCAGCCCGTCCGGCCTGTGAAGACGAGCGCCCTTCAGGCGCGAAACGACGGGGTCCAGGGCGGCGCCCGGAGGAGGTGTCCCTCCTTCGAGTGGCCGGAGGCGGACGCGGGACGCCTCCGGTTACTCTCGGTGGAGAGTGGTCTCCCGAATGGAGGATGCCGTGGCCGTAATACTGAACGAGATGACGATCGGCGAAGCCGCCGACCGCCTCTCGGAGGCGCTGCCCGGACATCGCGTGGAGGTCCTCAAGGGGAGCATCGTCGTGACACCACCGCCTGACGGCCCGCATCAAGAGGCATTGGACGAGGTCGCCTATCTGTTCCGCCAGGCCGGGGGCCGGGACGCGGGCCTCAAGTCGCTCCAGGGCATCGGCGTCTGGCTCGGTACCGGCCCCGACGACTACGCCGAACCGGACTGGGCCATCGTCGACGCCGACTACAAGGACGCTCTGGTCACGAAGAACTGCTACGCGGCGAACGTCTTCCGGCTCGTCCTGGAGGTGACGTCGTCCAACTGGGGCAACGACCTGGTCACCAAGGCCGAGACATACGCGGAGGCGCGGATCCCGGTGTACGTCGTCGCGGACCGCAAGCACGGCGAGGTCCTCGTGTTCACGGATCCGGTGGGCGACACCTATCGGACCCGATCCCGCTACGAACGGGGCGCGACCGTGGTCCTGCCCTCGTCCGTGGGCGTCACCCTGGAGCTACCCGTCGACGTTCTGCTCGACGGGGACGGCGACTGACCGGCCGGGTCGCCCTGGTCAGGACGGTGTGCGGGGCCTGGTCAGGGCTCGGCGCAGCAGCGGTGTCGCCCAGCGCTCCACATAGCGGTTCATCAGCCAGGCAAGGCCCAGCATCGCCGCGATGGTGAGGGCGAAGGTGGCCGGGGCGGGGATGCCCAGCTCTCGGTGGAGTACGCCGACCACCACCCAGCCCAGGTGCTCGTGGACCAAGTAGAACGGGTAGGTCAGGGCGCCCGCCACGGTGAGCCAGCGCCAGTTGGCGCGGCGCAGATGGCCGAGCGCGATCGCGCCGACCAGGACGAAGCCCAGCGTGACGATGGCGATGATCACCCAGGCGTGCCGGTTGGAGAAGGCCGCAGGGTTCGGCTTGTGCCACAGGCCCGCGACCGCCTCGTGCTGGCCGATGGCCCAGCTGACGGCGACGATGCCCCAGGCGGTGATGTCGCGGCGGTCGCGGTGGAGCAGGTACAGGCCCATGCCGCCGATGAAGAAGGGCGCGTACTCGGGCATGAACACGGCGTCCAGGAACGGCTGGTGGGCCGTCGTGGCGAGGGCCGCCGCCAGGGTCCAGCCCGCGCAGAACAGCACCACCCGGCGCCGCGTCGCGCCGGGCAGGACGACGCACAGGGCGAACAGCGCGTAGAAGCGGAGCTCGGCCCAGAGCGTCCAGCACACCCCGAGCACCCGGGGCACCCCGAGCGGCATCTGCACCATGGTCAGGTTGACCAGGAACGCGCTGGGCGTGACCGCCTGGTAGACCACCCAGGGCAGCGCGAACACCGCGGTGACCAGGAGGATCGCCGTCCAGTACGCCGGGTAGAGGCGGGAGACGCGGGAGGCGAAGAACGAGCGCAGCGGGCGGCCCCAGCCGCTCATGCAGATGACGAACCCGCTGATCACGAAGAAGATCTGCACCCCGAGGCAGCCGTAGGAGAACCACTCGTGGGCGGCGGGGAACAGCTTCTTGGGAGAGGCGCCCCAGCCCTTGCTGATGTCGCCGGAGCGGCCGCCGTAATGGTAGAGCGCCACCATCAGGGCGGCGATCAGACGCAGCCCGTCGAGCGCGCGGAGCCGGGAGACCGGGGCCGCGACCGGGGCGTGCTCGGCCGTCGGCCCGCCGCCGCCGGCGGCGCGTACCCGCGGCAGGGTGTTGGTCACGGCTCTCCTCTTCCCCGGCGTCCCCGGCGTTCCACCGCGACCCGGCGGGCCTCGGCGTCGACAGCGTAGGACCGCCACGCCCCGGAAAGCGGGCCGTGGCGACGGAGTTCCCCTGCCCGACGCGGGGCGTTCATCTCGCGCCGGAACGGGTTTGCCCGGACGTCGATTTCACCGGGGCGCGGGGGCGCGGGGTGCTTGTCCCGGCCGGGCTGGGCCCTGAACCACCATGCGGGTCAGGGGAGTTGGGGAACGCCGAGCGAGGCCAGATAGTCGTGCAGCCCGGTGGCGTCCTCGCCGGCCCACCCCAGGTAGCCGTCGGGGCGGACCAGGAACAGGCCGCGCCCGTACGCCTCGTACGCGCCCAGTTCGTGGACGTGGACCTGAGGCGAGGCGAGGGCCGGGGCGGGGGTGTCGACGGCGAGCAGGGTGAAGTGCGGGCCGCGCAGCAGGTCGAAGATCCTGCCCCGGGGCAGGGGCCCGTCCGGGGCGCGGTCGCCGGCCTCCAGGGCGCCCGCGCGGCCGGTGGCGAGCGGGCCGCCCCGGTAGCCGAGGGCGAGCTGGCGGGTCTCGCCGCCGCGCTGGCTGTTCCTGGTGAGGAGGGCGTGGCGGTGCAGCCGGGTGCTCAGGCCGAGCACCGCGGCCGCGACCGGGAGCCGCTCCTGCTCATAGGTGTCGAGGAGCGCGGCGGGGGCGCCGTGGCGGAGCACCCGTTCGAGCTTCCAGCCGAGGTTGTAGGCGTCCTGGACACCGGTGTTGAGGCCCTGGCCGCCGGCCGGGGAGTGGATGTGCGCGGCGTCTCCCGCGAGGAGGACCCGGCCGTCGCGGTAGCGGGTGGCGAGGGCGGCGCGCGGCCGGAAGTCGGAGGCCCAGACGACCGTGGTGACCTGGCGCGCGGCGATCGGGGTGAGCGAGGTGAGGTGGGCGACGACACCCTCCTCGTCGGTGTCGGGGACCGTGTTCTCGTCGTCGAACTGGATGATGAGCTGGAAGAGACCGGCCTCGCCGGGCAGCGGGCAGAGCACCGCGCCGCCGCCCGAACCGCCGCGCCACACATGCCAGTTGCGGTCGTCGACGATCACGTCCGGGGTGAGCAGGAGGTCCGCGACGAGCATCGGCTTGGGGTCGACGGCCTCGCCCTCCATGGCGATGCCGAGCGCGCGCCGGATCCCGGAGCGGCCGCCGTCGGCGGCGACCACGTGGCGGGCCCGCACGGTACGCCCGTCGGCGAAGGAGGCGGTGACGCCCTCGGCGTCCTGGGTGAGGCCGGTCGCCTCGCAGCCGAAGACGACATCGCCGCCGAGCGCCCGCAGATGGGCGTGGAGCACCTCCTGGAGGCGGGACTGGCCGATGAGCAGGGCGTTGGCGTAGGGCTCCCCCTCGGTGGGCTCGGAGCGCTCGATCATGTCCCACTCGGCGCCCCGCTCCGTGCCGTCGGGCCCCTCCCA
The DNA here is from genome assembly GCF_025399895.1 of Streptomyces sp. ASQP_92. Taxonomy (GTDB): domain Bacteria; phylum Actinomycetota; class Actinomycetes; order Streptomycetales; family Streptomycetaceae; genus Streptomyces. Next base: position 376,846 of record NZ_JAODUA010000003.1, read on the forward strand.
GCTCAGCATCCGGGGGTAGTCGCGGCCGGCTCGCTGAACGGCGTCGATCAGGCCGAGGTCGTCGAACACCTCCAGGGTGCGGGGCTGGACCCCCTTGCCGCGCGAGCCGGGGAAGAGCCGGTCGGCCTTCTCGACGAGTAGGGCGGGGACGCCGCGGCGCGCCAGATCGATGGCGAGCACGAGGCCGGTGGGGCCGGCGCCCACGATCAGGACGTCGGTGGTGGACGGAAGGACGTATTCCTTAACGCCGTTAAGTTCCATGGTCGCAAGGGTGCGCTTAACGGTGTTAAATTGTCAAGGTGGCTACGACGAAGATCGACCGGGCGCAGGTCGCCGACACCGCGCTGCGGCTCCTGAACGACACGGGCCTCGAAGGGCTCACGCTGCGCGCCATCGCGAAGGACCTCGGCGTGCAGGCGCCCGCGCTCTACTGGCACTTCAAGAACAAGGAAGCCCTGCTCGACGAGATGGCGACGGTCATGTACCGGCGGATGGCCGCGGACGGCGTGCCCGGGGCCGACGCGGGCAGTTGGCAGGGCCTGATCCGCGAGGTCAACCGCGCGCTGCGGGCGATGCTGCTCAGTTACCGCGACGGCGCCAAGGTGTACGGGGGCGCGCGCTTCACCGGCAACGACCACGCGGAGTCCCTGGAGGTCTATCTCGGGATCCTGGTCGAGGCCGGCTTCGGCCTGCGCGACGCCATCCGTGCCGCGACGGCCTCGTACGCCTACACCATGGGCTTCGTCGCCGAGGAGCAGGGCACGATGGCCCGCCCCGGGGAGGCGGGGCCGGGGGTGGACACGGCGGAACGCGCGGAACGGCTCGCCGCCTACCCGCTGGCCGCGGCGGTCGGGCCGGAGATGTTCGGCAGCTATGACGAGCGGTTCGAGGAGGGCCTCGACGTGCTGATCGCGGGCATCGAGGCGACGTACACCCTGCGCACGTGACCCGCGCCGCCCGCACGGCCCGGGCCCGCCCCGCCCGCCCCGCCGGAAGCGGCGGCGTCCCTACCGGAAGCGGCGGGCCCCCCGGGTGCGGCGGGCCAGGGAGCGGGCCCGGCGGGCCACCCGGCGTACCGTCGCGTTGCGCGGGATGAAGCCCAGCTGCACCGGAAGCGCGCCCGGCAGGCCCAGCGCGGTCAGGCGGCGCCGCTTGAAGTACCGCCAGGTGCGGGCATCCAGGGAGGCGGCGAGGTAGCGCTCGGCCGCGTCCCGCAGGTCGGGCCGCAGCTCCGGCTGCATCGCGTAGCCCACCGCGTTCAGGAGCTCCGCCAGGTCCCCGGGCGGGGACGGGTCGGCCTCCAGGGGTCGCTCCAGGGGCGGCAGCAGCGCGTCCGCGATCGTCACCGGAACCCGGTTGCTGTTCTGGTACGGGGCGAGCCGGTCGAGGAGCAGCTCGGTGCCGACCCGCGCGACCGGGATCTTGTAGAACGCCGACGCGGTCAGCAGCGCCGTCGAGAAGCAGCCGACGACCAGCGCGGGGGAGAGGTGTTCATACAGGACCTCCGCAAGCAACGGGCGTTCCAGGATGCTCAGTTGGACGCCGAGCCTCGTCGCCTCGCTCGTCAGGGCGCGCGCCGACGCCGGGGGTGCGGAGGGGTGCGGCTTGAAGACGATCCTGCGGTGGCCCCGCGCCGCCGCCCCCCGCAGCATGCGCAGATGCAGCTCCTCCTCCTCGGCGGGGGTGAGGATGGACAGCGCCGAGAGGTACTGGCCCAGAAGCAGCGCCACCGGCTCGCCGGGCGCCGCCGGGCCGGCCGGAGCGACCGCGCTCAACGGGCTCAACTCGAACTCCGCCGAGGCGAGTTCGCCTATCGTCCGTACGAACGCGGCCGTCGGAACCGTCTCGCTCGGCACCCCGAACTCGCCGAGCAGCAGCGGGCGCAGGCCCGGGACCAGGTCGAGGTGGAGCACGCGCCGCACCCGTGAGCCGATCAGCGGGTCCAGCTTGTTGCGGGTGGGGCCGTACGTCATCAGGCCGTCCGCGTACACGGTCAGCGGCGCGTCCGGGAACAGCTGGGCCACGGCCTGGGCCGGGTTCACCTGGATGGACTCCAGGGCGAGCTCGATCCGGTCGTCGCCGAGCCCCCACACCATCCTCAACTGCCTTTCCCACAACGGGACATCGTCCGGGCGCGGGGACCAGCCGCCGGGGTGGAAGGGGGCGATGGTGTCGTTCCAGGACAGCACCCCGTCGAAGCGGCCGCGCAGCAGCGCGAAGCCCGGCAGGGTGTCGAGCGGGGCCGAAGTCTCGGGAACAATGGCGTTGTTGCTGAGCAGCAGCAGTCTGCGGTCCGCCGCGGGAAAGCAGTCGCTGTCCAGCGCGGCGGCCAGCGTGGCCACCCCGTACAGCGTGGACGCGGCGAATATCTGGGTCGTGGGCATCAGGCGGCAGCCCCCGCCGGGGACGCGGCCGGACGGTGGCGCAGCCGGCGCAGCCGGGCGGCGCGCCGGGAGTCCATCGAGTTCAGGGCGGACCTGAGATGGTCCTGCGGCATGCGTCGCAGTGCTCCCGAACTCAGCGCCCGCAGTTTTCTCGCCACGGCCGGTTCGAACCTTTCGATGCCGCTCATATGGTGGGAAATGATCGCGCAGTACGTCCGCACGGCTTTCGGGAGCAGTTCGGCCGCATTTCGGTCCTTTGCCGTTTCTTCTATTACCTGGTCGAAAGCGCGAATGAAATCGAGCTGACGGACATCGCCGATCTGGGTCAGCGAGGAGGCGATGCCGCGCCGGTAGAAGACGCCGAGGTGCCCGGTCACCGCGAACGAATCGGCCTCGCGGTGCAGCCGCCAGATCCAGGGCCGGTCCTCGGCCGTGCGCAGCCCGTCGGTGAAGTGCAGCAGGCCGCGGTCGGCGAGCCTTCGGTGGTACATCCCGGCCCAGGCGAACGCGTAGTCCACCGAGGTGGAGCGGGTGGCGGGCAGGATCGCGTCCCGGGGTGAGAGCACCTCGCCGCGCCGGCCGTGCGGAACCCGGTGCACCGTACGCTCCTGACCGGTCACCTGGACGTGGTCGGTGCGTATGAAATCACACCCCAACTCCTCGATGGTGGACAGGAGTTGGGCGAAGTGTCCGGGGGCGAGCCAGTCGTCGCCGTCCAGGTAGGCCAGATACTCGCCACGCGCCGCGTCCAGGCCCGTGTTGCGCGCCGTGGCGAGGCCGCCGTTGCGGGCGTGTCTCAGCAGCACCGCCCCCGGCAGCTCGCGCTCCGCGCGTTCGAGCAGCTCGATCGTGCCGTCCGACGAGCAGTCGTCGACGAGCAGGAACTCGAAGTCGTCGCGGGCGTTCGCGCGCAGACTTCGCAGGGTGTCGGGTGCGTAGGCGCGCACGTTGTAGAACGGCACGATGACGGAGAGCTTGACCACGGCGGTGACGTTAGGGGCGCCGCCCGTCATACGTGTTGTCCGGCAGACAGATCCCGGATGAACGACGAATGGCAAGGACGCCAACCGGGTCGCCTCCATGCCCCGCACGCCGCGAATAGTCACGCTGTTAACCCGTTGTTGCAGTCGAGTTGGGCCGCGAATCCGCAGGGCTTCCTAGTTTCTACGGCGTGCCATCACGTACCGATTCAAGGCTGCGGATCGCGGTTCTCGCGGATTCGGACACCCGGTGGAAATGGGGCGCCCTCACCGCGCGCCGTCTCGCCGAACAGGCCCCCGGAGCCGAATCCGCCGCGACCGACCCCGCCGCCCCCGAACTCGACGGCTTCCTGCTCCGGGGCCGCGCCACCCCCACCCCTCGCCAGCTCGACGAGGTGGGGGTCGCGGATGCCGCCCCGCGCGAAGTGACGATGGATCAGTTCCTCGCAGAAGCAGGTGAGTTGGGGGATGCGGGCGCTGAACGGGGCGGCCGGCCCCGCTATGACGTCGTCGTGCTCGCCCTCGTCGGCGGGGCGGTCCAGGCCGCGCTGCACGGGCTCGCCGCCCGGTGGCGGGGGCACGCCCGGCGGCCCGTGGTCGTCACCGGCTACGTCGGGGTCGTCTACGAGAAGCTCGCCGACGGCCTGCTCCTGCGCCACGGCGCGGATGTCGTCCTCGCCAACTCCCGGCACGACGCGGACCGCTTCCGCGCGGTGTACCAGGGAGCGGGCGCGGACCACGGCGCGGTCACCGAAGCCGCCCTGCCCTTCCTCGGCGGCGCTCCGTACCACCCCCGGGCCGGCCGCGACACCGTCGTCTTCGCCGCCCAGCCCTCCGTCCCCGAGAGCCGCGCCGACCGGCGCTATCTGCTGGACCGGCTGGTCGGGCACGCCCGCCGCCACCCCGGGCGCGAGGTCGTCCTCAAGCTCCGCTCCAAGCCCGGCGAGCACACCACGCACCTGGAGGAACACCCCTTCCAGAAGCTCGCCCGGGGCATGGACCTGCCGCCCAACTTCTCGCTGGCGTACGGGAACATGGGCGAGATCCTGGACCGCGCCGACCTTCTGGTGACCGTCTCCTCGACCGCCGCCCTGGAGGCCCTGCACCGGTCCGTCCCGACGGCCGTGCTCACCGACCTCGGCGTCCGCGAGGTCCTCGGCAACCACCACTTCCTCGGCTCCGGCTGTCTGACCTCCTGGGACCGGCTCGACGCCGGACACCGGCCCACGCCCGACCCCGCGTGGCTGGCCGCACAAGGGGTGGCCCCGGGGGACGCGTACCACCACGCCTTCGATCACGTACGCGAGCGAATGAGCGAGTTGCTTTCGAAGGAAAGCCTGCCGCCGATCGCTCCGTACTACACCGCCACCACCGCGCCCCGCTATCTGCCCGCCGTCCTCGCCCGCCACCACCTCGCCCCCGACGGCACCCCCCTGCCCGGCGCGGCCCCCGCGGCCGAGCCGACCGGGGTGCGCCGGGTGATCAGGGACGCCGTGCGCGACGCGGCGCGCGGCGCCTACCGCCACGGCGTACAGCGGGTCGCGCCCGTCATCCGCCGGATGGGAGAACTGTGATATCCCCGAACGCCTCCGCGAGCACCCGCCCCAAAGTCCTCGCCGTCATTCCCGCACGGGGCGGCTCCAAGGGGGTGCCCGGCAAGAACCTCGCTCCCGTCGCCGGGGTCCCGCTGGTCGTGCGGGCCGTGCTCGCCTGCCGCGCCGCCCGCCATGTCACCGAGGTGGTCGTCTCCACCGACGACCCGGGGATCGCGGCCGCGGCCCGCTCGGCCGGCGCCGACGTGGTCGACCGCCCGGCCGCCATCTCGGGCGACACCGCAGGCAGCGAGGCGGCCGTGCTGCACACCCTGGAGGCGCACCCGGACGCCGACGTGGTGCTGCTTGTGCAGTGCACCAGCCCGTTCCTGACCCGCGAGGACATCGAGGGCGTGGCGGCCGCGGTCGTCGAGGACGGGGCCGAGACCGCCGTCACCGTCGCCCCCTTCCACGGCTTCCTGTGGCGCGAGGACGAACTCGGCGGCGGCCAGGGCATGGGCCACGACAAGGCCTTCCGGCCGCGCCGCCAGGACCGCCCCCAGGACTTCCTGGAGACCGGGGCCGCCTACGCCATGGAGGCCGCGGGCTTCCGCGAGCACAAGCACCGCTTCTTCGGCCGCACCGCGCTCGTCCGCACCGACCCCGCCCGGGTCCTGGAGATCGACGAGCCGCACGACCTGGCACGGGCCCGCGCGCTCGCCCCCCTCCTGGACCGGCTGCCCGGCCCCACCCTCGACGACGTCGACGCGGTCGTCCTCGACTTCGACGGCACCCAGACCGACGACAAGGTGCTCGTCGACTCCGACGGCCGCGAACTCGTCGCCGTGCACCGGGGCGACGGACTCGGCATCGCCGCCCTGCGCCGCGCCGGACTGAAGCTGCTCATCCTGTCCACCGAGCAGAACCCCGTCGTCGCCGCCCGCGCCCACAAGCTCAAGATCCCCGTCCTGCACGGCATCGACCGCAAAGACCTCGCCCTCAAGCAGTGGTGCGAGGAGCAGGGCATCGACCCGCAGCGCGTGCTCTACGCCGGCAACGACGTCAACGACCTGCCCTGCTTCGCGCTCGCCGGCTGGCCCGTGGCCGTCGCCGACGCCCACGACGCGGTGCGCGCCGCCGCGCGCGCCGTCACCCGCACCCCCGGCGGCGAAGGAGCGATCCGCGAGATCGCCGCCTGGCTCCTCGGACCCGAGCTCGACCACACCCCTTCACAAGCCTGACGAGCCGAGCCCACCCCCCCGTTACGCCCCCGCACACGTAAAGGAAACGCCCTCATGAGCAACCGTCTGCGCACCCTCGGCAGCCGCACCGCAGGCCCGGGCCGTCCCGTGTACATCACCGGCGAGATCGGCATCAACCACAACGGCGACCTCGACAACGCGCTCGCCCTGATCGACGCGGCCGCCGACGCGGGCTGCGACGCGGTCAAGTTCCAGAAGCGCACCCCCGAGATCTGCACCCCGCGCGACCAGTGGGACATCGAGCGCGACACCCCGTGGGGCCGGATGACGTACATCGACTACCGCCACCGGGTGGAGTTCGGCGAGGACGAGTACCGCGCCATCGACGCGCACTGCGCGCGGCGCGGCATCGACTGGTTCGCCTCCCCGTGGGACACCGAGGCCGTCGCCTTCCTGGAGAAGTTCGACGTGCCCGCCCACAAGGTGGCCTCCGCCTCGCTCACCGACGACGAGCTGCTGCGCGCCCTGCGGGCCACCGGCCGCACCGTCATCCTCTCCACCGGCATGTCCACCCCGAAGCAGATCCGGCACGCGGTGGAGGTGCTCGGCAGCGACAACATCCTTCTGTGCCACGCCACTTCGACGTACCCGGCCAAGGCCGAGGAGCTCAACCTGCGCGTGATCAACAGCCTGATGGCCGAGTACCCCAACGTGCCGATCGGCTACAGCGGCCACGAGACGGGCCTTCAGACCACGCTCGCCGCGGTCGCGCTCGGCGCCGCCTTCGTCGAGCGCCACATCACCCTGGACCGCGCCATGTGGGGCTCCGACCAGGCGGCCTCCGTCGAGCCCGGCGGCCTCACCCGGCTGGTCCGCGACATCCGCACCATCGAGGCCGCCCTCGGCGACGGCGTGAAGAGGGTGTACGACTCCGAGCTCGCCCCGATGAAGAAGCTGCGCCGCGTCGCCGGTGCGGTCGCCCGGGCCGAGGCCGCCGAGAGCGCCGGGGGCCGCGCCCCGGCCGCGGTCTGAGGGGGCGGGCCCGCCGTGCCCCGGTCCACCGTGGCCACCCTCGCGTTCGTGGAGAGCCCGGTCCAGTTGCTCAACGTCCTGGAGTGGGCGCACTCGCCCGGCCCGCTGCTCGGCGGCGTGCCCGCCCAGCCGCGCCCGGGCGCGCCCGACCTGTCGGGCCTCACCGTGGTGGTGCTCTCGCCGACCGACCCCATGTCGCGCGGCCAACTGCGCCGGATGGCCGAACTCGCCCGCGACGCGGGCACGAAGGTGCGCTGGGAGGAGGCCCGGGGCGGGCTCGCGGCCCCGCTGCACACGATCGGCGGGCTCACCCCGATGCTGCGGCGGGCCGAACGGATCGTCCTGGGCGACCCGTTCTCGCGCTACGTACAACTGCTGCTCACCGTCGCCCGTGCCCGTGAGGTGGTGGTCGTCGACGACGGGACGGCCACCATGGAGTTCGTCTCCCAACTGGCGCGCGGCGAACGCCTGGTGCGCTGGCACCGGCGGGGCGGCCGGACCGGCGCGCGCGACCTGCTGTTCGCGCCGGTCGCCGCGGCCGCCCGCCGCCGGCTCGCCCCGGCGCGCGGCCGGAACGTCGAGGTGTTCAGCGCGCTGCCCGTCGAGGCGCCCGACGGCGTCACGGTCACCCCGCACACCTTCGGCTGGACCCGCGCCCACTTCGGGCCGCCGCGCCTGACCAAGGGCGCGGACCTGGTGGGGACGTCGCTGGTGGAGACGGGCATCGTCGACCCCGCGAGCTATCTGGACGCGGTCGCGCTACTGGCCCGCACCCACGGCGTGACCCGCTACTTCGCGCACCGCCGCGAGTCCCCGGACAAGCTGCGCGCCCTGCACACCAGGACCGGCCTGGAGATCGTCCGCCCCGATCTGCCGCTCGAACTCATAGCGCGCCGTGGGCCGGTGGGCCGCACCATCCTCAGCTTCCCCTCCACCGTGATCCACACCCTGCCGCTCGCGCTCGCGGGCACCGGGGTGCGGGTCGTGGTCTGCGACATCGACCCGCGCTGGCTCACCGACCGGGCCTCGCCCCGCGCCCGGGGCTTCCTGGACGGGGTGACGGGGACGGCGCGCCAGGTCCACGGGCTCGCCACGGTGGCGGCCTAGGCGCCGGGAGTACGGGCGCCTCCTCCCGCGGGGGGAACGCCAGTGCCGGGGCATCGGTCAGAAGGACGAAATAGTTTACCCAGTTCACACGATCGACATGCGCCTTGTGACCAGCTTTCTTTCCCCTATGCGGCTGAACTTTTGTTGATCGCGGGTGAGTTGACGCCGCCGACGGCCTACCCTCAACGAGTGAACCAGTTGATGTCCCGTGAGTCGTCCGAAGCCGACCAGCCCGGCGAAGCACCGCTGCCCGGCGAGCTGAGCGAGGCCCTGTGTGCCGAACTCATCGCGTTCCGCCGGGACTTGCACATGCACCCCGAGCTGGGCAACCAGGAGTTCAGGACCACCGCCGCGATCAGAGACCGCCTCCGCGCGGCCGGCCTGGAACCGCGCGTCCTGCCGTCGGGCACCGGGCTCATCTGTGACATCGGCCTCCCCCCGCGCGCGCGGGGCAAGGGCGCCGGCGGCCGCGATGCCGAGGTGCCCCTGATGCTCGCCCTGCGCGCGGACATCGACGCCCTGCCCATCCCGGACGCCAAGACGGGCGTCCCCTACCGCTCCACCGTGCCGGACCGCGCCCACGCCTGCGGCCACGACGTGCACACCACCACCGTCCTCGGCGCCGGCCTCGTCCTCGCCGAGCTGCACCGCCAGGGCCGCCTGCCCGCCCCCGTACGGCTGCTGTTCCAGCCCGCCGAGGAGGTGCTGCCGGGCGGCGCCGCCGACGCCATCGTGGCGGGCGCCCTGGACGGCGTGGGCCGCATCATCGCGGTGCACTGCGACCCGAGGGTCGACGCCGGCCGGATCGGGCTGCGCCACGGAGCCATCACCTCCGCCTGCGACCGCCTGGAGGTCGCCCTCGACGGCCCCGGCGGCCACACCGCGCGCCCGCATCTGACCACCGACCTGGTGACCGCCGCCGCGCGCGTCGCCGCCGACGTGCCCGCGCTGCTCGCCCGCCGGGTCGACGCCCGCGCCGGTCTCGCCCTGACCTGGGGCCGCATCGAGGCCGGCCACGCCTGCAACGTGATCCCGATGCACGCCGAGCTGGCCGGAACCGTGCGCTGCCTGGACCTCGCGGCGTGGCGCGACGCGCCCGACCTCGTACACGCCGCGATCGACGAGGTGGCCACCCTGCACGGCGCCAAATCGGAGATCAACTACGTCCGGGGAGTGCCCCCGGTCGTCAACGATCCGGTCGTCACGGAGCTGCTCCACGACGCCATGGCGGCGCGCCGGGGGCCGTATGCCATCGAGGACACGGAGCAGTCACTGGGTGGCGAGGACTTTTCGTGGTACCTGGAGCATGTACCTGGGGCGATGGCCCGGCTCGGGGTGCGCACACCCGGCTCCAACGCCCGGCTCGACCTCCATCGGGGTGATTTCGACGCGGATGAGGCCGCCATCAAGGTCGGGGTCGAACTCTTCACCGCCGCCGCGCTCCTCGACGGCAACCGCTCGTAACCGGACACTTCATCCCCTGTTCGCGACGATCCGATAACGGCTTCCGAACAGGGCTTTACGCGACATCTACGCGCGTTACGATCCGACGCGAAACCAGCGCCGGTAGGGGCGCCTCGGTTCAGGTTTGAAGGGACCTCCTCTTGCGCCGGGTATCCAAGATCGCTGCGGCCGGTATCGCCACCGCCGCGCTCGCGCTTTCCGCCACCGCCTGTGGCTCCACGTCCTCCCAGAAGGACTCGGGCACCTCGTCCTCGTCCTCCGCGGGCGGCAAGGGCGTCAAGATCGGTGTCGCGTACGACGTCGGCGGCCGTGGTGACCACTCGTTCAACGACTCCGCCGCGCGCGGCATCGACAAGGCCAAGGCCGAGTTCGGTGGCGACGTCAAGGAGCTGACCGCCAAGACCACCGACACCGAGGCGGACCGCGAACAGCGTCTGACCGACCTCGCGGGTGCCGGCTTCAACCCCGTCATCGGCATCGGTTACGCCTACGCGAACTCGATGAAGAAGGTCGCGGTCAAGTACCCGAACGTCACCTTCGGCATCGTCGACTCCGTCGTCGAGGGCCCGAAGAACGTCGACAACATCGTCTTCACCGAGGAGCAGGGCTCCTACCTCGCGGGTGTCGCCGCGGCGCTGAAGACCAAGACGAACCACGTCGGCTTCATCGGCGGCGTCGACGTCCCCCTCATCAAGAAGTTCGAGGCGGGCTTCAACCAGGGCGTCAAGGACACCAAGCCGGACGTCAAGGTCGACAACCAGTACCTGTCGCACGGCTCGGACACCTCCGGCTTCGCCAGCCCCGACAAGGGCAAGCAGGCCGCACAGGGCATGCTCGACAACGGCGCCGACGTCGTCTACACCGCGGCCGGCTCCTCCGGCACCGGTGCGATCGAGGCCGTCTCGGGCAAGAAGGGCGCCTGGGCGATCGGTGTCGACTCCGACCAGTACCAGCAGGCCTCGCTCTCCAAGTACAAGAACGCGATCCTGACCTCGGTGGTCAAGAACGTCGACATCGGCGTCTACGACCTGATCAAGTCCATCAAGGACGGCAAGCCGCTGGTCGGCACCAACAGCTACCCGCTGGCCAAGGGCGGCGTCTCGCTCGCCACGAGCGGTGGCTTCATCGACGACCTGAAGTCGCAGCTCGACGCGGCCCAGAAGAAGATCGTCGACGGCACCATCAAGGTCAAGACGACCCCGTGACCCGTGGCGGTCGCTGACCGCCCCCGTCACACATCGGCCCGGTGAGCAGGGACCGCCCTGCTCACCGGGCCGTAACGAAGTGTCAACTCTACGCGCGTAGGCCGGAGTTGGCGCGCCGTGAGTGTGCTGAACTACTACGCCGGGAGCCCGGCGTGGCACATCAGTGCGCTTCCCGGCTTCCCCGGAAGCTCCCCGCCCCCCTGCTCCTGCCCACGAGGAGAGTGCGCCATCAACGCGTCCAGCCCTCCCGCCGTCGAACTGCGCGGCATCACCAAACGATTCCCCGGTGTCGTCGCCAACAAGGACATCGACATCACCGTCCGCAAGGGCACCGTGCACGCGCTGTGCGGCGAGAACGGCGCCGGCAAGTCGACCCTGATGAAGATCCTCTACGGCATGCAGAAGCCGGACGAGGGCACCATCACCATCGACGGCACCCAGGCCTCCTTCTCCAGCCCCGCCGACGCCATCGCGCTCGGCATCGGCATGGTCCACCAGCACTTCATGCTGGCGGACAACCTGACCGTCCTGGAGAACGTCGTCCTCGGCGGCGAGAAGCTGTACGGCATCGGTTCCAAGGCGCGCAACAAGATCAAGGAGATCTCGGACGCGTACGGCCTCGGGGTCCGCCCGGACGCCCTGGTCGAGGACCTCGGCGTCGCCGACCGCCAGCGCGTGGAGATCCTCAAGGTCCTCTACCGCGGCGCGCGCACGCTCATCCTCGACGAGCCGACCGCGGTCCTGGTCCCGCAGGAGGTCGAGGCGCTCTTCGACAACCTGCGCGAGCTCAAGGCCGAGGGCCTGACCGTCATCTTCATCTCGCACAAGCTGGGCGAGGTGCTCTCGGTCGCCGACGAGATCACGGTGATCCGGCGCGGCACCACGGTGGGCACCGCCGACCCCCGCACGACCACCACCAAGCAGCTCGCCGAGCTGATGGTGGGCAGCGAACTGCCCTCGCCCGAGACCCGCGAGTCGACCGTCACCACGGTCGAGATGCTCAAGGTCGAGGACCTCAGGCTGGCCGCCACCGACCCCGACGGGGTGGTGCGCGAGGTGCTCTCCTCGGTCTCCTTCACCATCCACAAGGGTGAGGTGCTCGGCATCGCGGGCGTCGAGGGCAACGGCCAGGCCGAGCTCGTCGAGGCCATCATGGGCATGCGCATCCCCGACGGCGGTGTCATCACGCTCGACACCACCGACATCTCGACGGCGCCGACGCGTGTGCGGCGCGAGAGCGGCGTCGGTTACATCCCCGAGGACCGCCACCGCCACGGCCTGCTCCTGGAAGCGCCGCTGTGGGAGAACCGCATCCTCGGCCATGTCACCGAGAAGCCCAACTCCAAGGGCCCCCTCCTCGACAACAAGGCCGCCCGCGTCGACACCGAGCGGATCGTGCGCGAGTACGACGTGCGCACCCCCGGCATCGAGGTGACCGCGGCGTCCCTGTCCGGCGGCAACCAGCAGAAGCTGATCGTCGGCCGCGAGATGAGCCACAACCCCAAGCTGCTGATCGCCGCGCACCCCACCCGGGGCGTGGACGTCGGCGCCCAGGCGCAGATCTGGGACCAGATCCGCGAGGCCCGCCGTGAGGGCCTCGCCGTGCTGCTGATCTCCGCCGACCTGGACGAGCTGATCGGCCTGTCCGACACCCTGCGGGTGATGTACCGGGGCCGACTGGTCGCCGACGCCGACCCCGCCACGATCACCCCCGAGGAACTGGGCTCCGCCATGACCGGTGCCGCCACCGGCCACCTGGAGCACCAGCACAACACTGGGGGAGAGGACCGATGAAGAAGCTCACCTCCCGCATCGACAAGGAGAAGCTGCTCCTCGCGATCGCGGCCCCCCTGCTCGCGCTCGTCGCGGCCCTTGTCGTCACCGCCCTGGTCATCCTCGCCACCGGCAAGAACCCGTTCCCGGCGTTCAACGACATGCTGTCGTACGGCTCGGCGAGCGACAGCCAGGTCTACATCCTCAACAAGGCGACGACGTACTACCTGGCGGGCATCGCGGTGGCCATCGGCTTCCGGATGAACCTGTTCAACATCGGCGTCGACGGCCAGTACCGCCTCGCGGCCTTCCTGGCAGCGGTCGTCGGTGGCGCGCTGAGCCTGCCCGGCATCGTGCAGATCCCGGTCATCATCCTCGTCGCCATGCTGGTCGGCGCGGTGTGGTCGGCGATCGCGGGCATCCTGAAGGTGACCCGGGGCGTCAGCGAGGTCATCTCGACCATCATGCTGAACGCCATCGCGACCGCGATCATCGCCTATCTGCTCCAGCCCGAGCGCCTCGGCCAGCTCGACGAGGCGGGCACGCTCGTCTCGACCAAGCCGCTGCCCGAGTCGTCCTGGTTCTTCACCCTCGACATGGGCCCGGCCGGACAGCTGTGGGGCTTCATCGTCGTCGCCGTCGTGGTCGGCGTGGCGTACTGGTTCACGCTCGGCCGCACCCGCTTCGGCTTCGATCTGCGGGCGGTCGGCCAGTCCGAGTCCGCGGCCGCGGCCAGCGGCGCCAACGTCAAGAAGATGATCGTCACCAGCATGATCATCTCGGGCGCGGTGGCCGGCCTCGTCGGCATGCCGACGCTGCTCAACGACAGCCACCAGTTCGACAACAGCTTCCCGCTCGGACTCGGCTTCACGGGCATCGCCATCGCCCTGCTCGGCCGCAACCACCCGGTGGGCGTCGCGCTCGCCGCCCTGCTCTGGGGCTATCTGGAGCGCACCACCGGCCACTTCGAAGTGATCGGTTACGACAAGGAGATCCTCGGCGTGATCCAGGGCGTCATCGTCCTGTGCGTCGTGATCGCCTACGAACTCGTCCGCCGTTACGGCCTCAAGCGCCAGCAGCAGCGCGTCGGCGCCGAGCTCGCGGCCCAGGCCGCCAAGACCGATACGGAGGTGACGGCATGAGCGTCACGACCGGAACGACCACGACTCCACCGCCTCCGGCCGGGGTCAAGCGGGGCAACGCCAAGCGCAAGTTCTCCCTCGCGCAGGTCCTGATGATCATCGCGGGTGCGCTGATCCTCATCTCCGCCGTCCGCATCATCACCGGCGCCGACCAGCTCACCAGCGAGGGCCAGATCAGTGCCGCGCTCGGCCTCGCCGTGCCGATCGGGCTCGCGGGCCTGGCCGGTCTGTGGTCCGAGCGGGCCGGCGTGGTCAACATCGGCCTCGAAGGCATGATGATCCTCGGCACCTTCGGCGCGGGCTGGGTCGGCTGGCAGTCCAGCCCCTGGCTCGGCCTGATCGCGGGCATCGGCTTCGGTGTGCTCGGCGGTCTGATCCACGCGGTCGCCACCATCACCTTCGGCGTCGACCACATCGTCTCCGGTGTCGCGGTCAACCTGCTCGCGCTCGGCGTGACGCAGTACCTGGCCAAGCTGTTCTTCAACGACGGCGACGCGCAGGTCAAGGGCGGCAACCCCAAGCAGTCGCCGCCCGCCGACGCGCTGCCCAGCTTCACCATCCCGGGCCTGTCCTCCGGCCTCGAATCGGTCCAGAAGCACCACTGGTTCCTCGTCTCCGACCTCTGCGGAATCCTCGGCGGCCTGGTCACCGAGGTCTCCTGGGTCACCGTCATCGCCGTGGCGCTGTTCGTCGGCACCTGGTGGCTGCTGTGGAAGACGGCCTTCGGCCTGCGCCTGCGCTCCTGCGGCGAGAACCCGATCGCGGCCGAGTCGCTCGGCGTCAACGTGTACTCCTACAAGTACGCGGCGGTCGCCGTCTCGGGTGGTCTCGCCGGTCTCGGCGGCGCCTTCCTCGCCCTGGTCACCTCGCACATCTACCTGGAGGGCCAGACCGGCGGCCGCGGCTACATCGGTCTCGCCGCGATGATCTTCGGCAACTGGCGGCCCGGCGGACTCGCCATGGGCGCGGGCCTGTTCGGCTTCTCCGACGCGCTCCAGCTCCGCAACGGCGGCACCACCGTGCACGCCCTGCTGCTTCTGCTCGTCGTGCTGCTCGCGGTGCTCGCGGGCTGGAAGGCGTACAGGAAGGCGATGCTCCAGGCCGCGATCTGCGCGGCCACCGCCGTCGTGATCCTGGTCTGGTACCTGCTGACCGACGACGTGCCGAGCGACTTCGTGGGCGCGACCCCGTACGTCGTGACGCTGTTGGTGCTGTCGCTCTCCGCCCAGCGTCTGCGGATGCCCAAGGCGGACGGCATGCGCTACCGGAAGGGCCAGGGCAAGTGACGCCGGTGCCCGACTGGGCGGCCCTGCGCACGGCCGCGCGCGAGGCCATGTCCCGCGCGTACGCGCCGTATTCGGGCTACCCGGTCGGCGCGGCCGCCCTGGTCGAGGACGGGCGCACCGTGACCGGCTGCAACGTGGAGAACGCCTCCTACGGCATCGGACTGTGCGCCGAGTGCGGGCTCGTCTCGGCGCTCCAGCTCTCCGGCGGCGGCCGCCTGACGCACTTCACCTGCGTGGACGGACGCGGCGAGGTGCTGGTCCCGTGCGGTCGGTGCCGTCAGCTCCTCTTCGAATTCGGCGGCGCCGAGCTCCTGTTGGAGACCCCGGACGGCATTCTCACGCTGGCCGAGATGCTGCCCCAGGCCTTCGGCCCGGACCACCTGAAGTAACCTCGCGGCCCCCGCACTGCCCGTGCGGGGGCCGCGCTTTCCCCACCCCTCTATGCGCGTAGAGTCGCGCAGGTAACGTGCACCAAGCCGGAAGGAATGCCATGGACGTCATCTCCGTCATCCGCACCAAGCGAGACCGGGGCGAGCTGTCTCCCGAGCAGATCGACTGGGTCATCGACGCGTACACGCGCGGCGTCGTCGCCGACGAGCAGATGTCCGCCCTCGCCATGGCGATCCTCCTCAACGGCATGAACCGCACCGAGATCGCCCGCTGGACCGCGGCGATGATCGCCTCCGGCGAGCGCATGAACTTCGACTCGCTCTCCCGCCCGACCGCCGACAAGCACTCCACCGGCGGCGTCGGCGACAAGATCACCCTGCCGCTCGCCCCGCTGGTCGCCGCCTGCGGCGCGGCCGTGCCGCAGCTCTCGGGCCGGGGCCTCGGCCACACCGGCGGCACCCTGGACAAGCTGGAGTCGATCCCCGGCTGGCGCGCGCTGCTCTCCAACGCGGAGATGCTGAACGTCCTGGACACCACGGGCGCGGTCATCTGCGCGGCGGGCGACGGCCTGGCCCCCGCCGACAAGAAGCTGTACGCGCTGCGCGACGTGACCGGCACGGTCGAGGCGATCCCGCTGATCGCCTCCTCGATCATGTCGAAGAAGATCGCCGAAGGCACCGGCTCCCTCGTCCTGGACGTGAAGGTCGGCACCGGCGCGTTCATGAAGACCATCGAGGACGCGCGTGAACTGGCGTCCACGATGGTCGCGTTGGGCACCGACAGCGGCGTCAAGACGGTCGCGCTGCTCACCGACATGTCCACCCCGCTCGGCCTCACGGCCGGCAACGCCCTAGAAGTCCGGGAATCCGTCGAGGTGTTGGCGGGCGGCGGCCCCTCCGACGTCGTCGAGCTCACCATCGCGCTCGCCCGCGAAATGCTGGACGCGGCGGGCATCAAGGACGCCGACCCGGCGAAGGCCCTCGCCGACGGCTCCGCGATGGACGTGTGGCGCCGGATGATCGCGGCGCAGGGCGGCGACCCGGACGCGGCACTCCCGGTCGCCCGCGAGCGGCACGTCATCACCGCCCCCTCCTCGGGCGTCCTGACCCGCCTCGACGCGTACGACATCGGCGTGGCCGCCTGGCGCCTGGGCGCCGGCCGCGCCCGCAAGGAGGACCCGGTGCAGGCGGGCGCCGGCGTCGAACTCCACGCCAAGCCCGGCGACACGGTCACCGCGGGCCAGCCCCTGCTGACCCTGCACACGGACACGCCGGAGAAGTTCGCGTACGCGCTGGAGTCGTTGGAGGGCTCGTACGACGTGGCCCCGTCCGGAACGGCCTTCTCGGCGAACCCGATCGTGCTGGAACGTATCGCCTGACCTGGGATTGTGTGGCTTGGGCCCTCGTATGGGTGAACGGGACCGGTGGACCATCGCCGGTCCCGTTCGGCATGCTGGAGTCGTGACGAACCGACGTAGGGAGACCGCCGTGAGCGCACTCACCGTCGACCACTCCGGCACCGGCCACGAGTGGGACGACATCGTCCGGATCTGGGAAGAGACGGACGCACCCGAGGGCTGCAAGGTGGAGATCATCGAGGGGATCGTCACCGTGTCACCACCGCCGTCCGACGAACACAACGACACCGCTTGGCTCGTGCAGCAGCAACTCCTCACCGTGCTGCCCGATGGCTGGGCGATCTACCAGACGCTGGGCCTCGCCCTCCGCCAGAGCGGGGGGATGTACATTCCCGACCTGGTGCTGATGCCGCGTTCACGACTGAGTCAGGGTCCGGATGGCCGTACGGCCGCGGAGGATGCCGAGCTCGTAGTGGAGATCACCTCCAAGAGCAATGCCAACCACGATCGCGTGACCAAGCCGCACGGGTACGCGAAGGCGGGCGTGCCGTTGTACCTGCTGCTCGACCCCTGGCACTCGGGCCGTCCGACCGCGACGCTCTACGGTGAGCCGGAACAGGGCACCTATCGAGTTCTCGGCACGGTGGAGTACGGCGGGAAGCTGACCCTGCCCGCCCCCTTCGACCTGGAGATCGACACCGGGGGCTTTCCGGTTCGCTAGCCGCTGGGCCTCGATGTGCCCCGACCCCGCCGGCCGGGGCATACGGCCGCACCACGTCCGGGTGAACGGGATCGGTGGACCCTCGCCGGTCCCGTTCGGCATGCTGGACTGCGTGACGAACCGACGCAGGGAGACCGCCATGAGCGCACTCACGGTTGGCCACGAGCCCGGCCAGGGCTGGGACGACCTCGTCCGTCTCTGGGAGGGGACGGACGCACCCGAGGGCTGCAAGGTGGAGATCATCGAGGGGGTCGTCACCTTGTCACCGACGCCATCGAACGGCCACAACGACATCGCCGAGACCGTTCAGCGACAGCTCTACTCCGTGATCGCCGCTGACTGGGGCATTTACCAGACCCTCGCGCTCGCCCTTCCGTCCCGGCACGGGATGTACATCCCGGACCTGGTGGTGGTACCCAAGGATGCGCTGTTCGGGGACAAGAACCACATTCCCGCCGACGCCGCCGAGCTGGTGGTCGAGATCACCTCGCAGTCCAACGCCGGCCATGACCGCATCACCAAGGCCGCCGGATACGCCCAAGCCGGCATCCCGCTCCATCTGTTGATCGACCGCTGGGCGCCCGGTGGGCCCACCGTCACGCTGTATGGCGAGCCCACGGGTGATGTCTACCGGACGCTCACGGCAGGCAAGTTCGGAGAAGCGGTGATGCTGCCCGCCCCCTTCGAGCTGTCGATCGAGACAAGCCTTTTCCCGGGACGCTAGGCGGGTCGGAGGCGTGCCGGGGACGCCGCACCGACCACGCCTTTTCCCGGGACGCTAGCCGGGCCGGAGGCGTGCCGGGGACGCCGCACCGATGAGTTCCGGAGGGCTACGGGGTCTCATCGGTGTGGAAGCCATCGACCCCGCGCAGCGCGCCCCTGTCCTCGTCGTCCCCGACCCCCTCACCTTCGCCGACGTCCCGCTCCTGTGCGAGCGGCTGCGTGGGCTGTACGGGTCCGGGGCGGAGCTCGTGGTGTGTGACCTCGCCGCACTGAGCCGTGCCGACCTCGCCGCGGTCGAGGCGGTGGCCCGCCTCCGCCTCACCGCCCGGCGGGCCGGTCGCCGGGTGCGGATGCGGGGGGCGGGGGCGGGGCTTGTGGCGCTGCTCGAACTGGCGGGCTTGGGGTCGGACCTGTCGTGAGGCCGGCCCTGCGTCCGGCTGCGGGGCGTGCGGGGCTGGTCGCGCGTACGCGGTGGAGCGCGGGATTGCCCGTTGAGGCCGGCAGCCAGTCCGGTCGCAGGGTGCCCGAAGCGAGCGGCGCGCGGGCGAGCCCCCGCAGGACCTGCCAACTGCGCGCGCGATCACCCGCTGCTGTTCCTCACAGCGGGGTCTCGTGGGCCTCGGCGCATCGAGGGTGCCAGTAGGCGACACGGGGTGGTCCGTTCCAGCGGGCGAGGGTTCCCCTGCGGGCGGGCAGGTGGAGGGGGACCGGTTGGTGACAGGCCGGGCACCTCTCGGGCTTCACGGTGTAGGTCACGTACTCGAACTGGACCGCCCCCGCGCCGGACTTGCTCTCCATGCCCGCTCTCCCCTCGTCCCTCGCCGCACGATCGACTTCCTGTACGCACGGTGGGTGCGGGCCGACCGCGCCCGAGGTCAACTTCCCTCGCCCGTCGGGCAGTTCGGCGCTCCTGCCCGTCATGGCCGGACGCGTCCGGTGGCTGCGTGGCGCCTCACGCGTCGGCCCGCGCGTCCTCGGCGGCTCCGCCGAGGTGCCTGTACTCCAGGGCGTTGGCCTCGGCCCGCCGCTCCTGCTCGGTTCGATCGGCCAGGACCACGACGGCCGTGTCCTGGATCGTGCGGCAGAAGACGGCGTGACCGGTGCGTGCCGTGTGCTCCTGCATGGCCCGGCTCACCTCGTCGACCGTTTCCGTCGGCAGGACCACGTAGTGACAGGTCCCGTTCGTGCACGTCGCCGAGGCGCGGAGGGCTTCGTCCGGGTGCGCCATGACGCGGTAGCGCACAAACCGCGCGGTGCTCCTGGCGCTCATGGGCGCCGCGCCTCAACCGGGGTGTCGAACACACGCGCCTGAACGAGCTCGGCGGCCGACGGGGAACGCAGCGCCTCGGGCGGGGTGGCCCACTCGACGCCGCCGCCGGGCGGGCGGAGGTAGACGCTCCCCTCGAAGCGGTCCTGCACGACGCCGATCCTGTTGCCGTTGGCCGTGTCCACGGCGTACTCGGCGTACTCGGCGGCTACTTCAACGAATTCATCGGCCCGGTCAATGGGGCTGTCCACGTCCACGGCGCGGTTCCTTCCTCGACGGTCTCTCCTGTCTCTACGCAACCGCACGACCACGCACGGCGGTACCTTGGAAGGACGGTCGGAGCATGAAACCCATGAACGCCACGCGCACTGCCGGGAGTTGAGGGCATGGCCAATCGGACACGCATCCCGAACGAGAGCTTGCGCCGCCTGCTCGTACAGGCCAAATGGTCGCGCTCTCAGTTCGCGCTCATCGTCAACCGCATGGGTGCGGAAGCCGGAATGGACCTTCATTACGACCAGTCGGCGGTGTCGCACTGGGTAGCCGGAACCGTGCCGAACCCCCCGGTCAGGCGTCTGATCGTCGAGGCGTTCTCGCGCAAGCTGCACCGGACGGTGACACACGCCGAGGCCGGTCTCCCGCTTGCCGCGTCCGATCAGGCTCCGGCCGGCCTCGATGCCGTGGAAGAGATCGTCGATCTGGGGACGGCCGACATGGATCCGTCGCGCCGGGGTGTCATCGCGGCTGCGGGCCTGTTCTCCGCCGCCCTGGCCGTGCCGATGTTTTCCGGGGACGCGCATGCCGCGGAAGCCGGCCCCGTCGTTCCCGGCAAGCAGACGGTTCGGATCGGAGCCGGTCAGGTCGAGTCGGTCCGCAGGATGACCGACAAGATCGCGGACATCCTCGACGAGCTGGGCGGAGCACACGCACGGCCGATGGCCGCCGCCTTCCTCGTCAACACCGTGGTTCCGTGGCTGCGCGCCGAAGCGACAGACGCCGTCCGGAAGGACATGTGGGCAGCCGCCTCGGACCTGGTCTACCTGACGGGGTGGATGGCCATGTACGAACGGGACCACGGGACGGCCCAGACGTACTACCTCAAGGCGCTGAAGCTGGCGGACCGTGCGGACGACCATGTGACGTACTGCCGGACACTGCGCGGCATGAGCCTCCAGGCGTCGAACCTCGGATATGGCCCGCTGGCCCTGAAGCTGGCCGACTCGGCAGCCGAAGCGGCCCCCAAGGCCGGCCCCCGCCTCAAGGCGTTTCTCACCGGTCAGCAGGCGCACGCCACGGCCATGGTGGGAGATCACCGGCGCGCGCGAAGCCTGTTGGCCGCGACGGAATCCGCCCTGATGCGGGCGGACAGCCGCCGCGAGTCGATCGGCGGGTACAACCAGTCCGCCTACGCCTTCCACGTCTCGCACGTCCTGTACGAGGGGAGGGACCTGCCGGGGTCGATCAAGGCCCTGCAACAGGCGCTCACGGTGCAGCCCGCCAACGAGCGCCAGGGAAGGGTCCACTTCTACGCCGTGCTCGCCCAACGGCAGCTCGAATACGGCCACCTCGACGCGGCATGCGACTCGTGGACCCGCTTCCTGGAGGACTACGAACATGTGTCGTCCGCCCGAGGGGACGAGCACTTCGACACGATGCGGCGCCGCCTTACGCCGCACAAGAACGCGCGGTCCGTTCGTCAACTGGCGGCACGGATCAGTGAGGTTGCCCGGCTCAAGGCGTAGGGCTGGGGTGAGGGGAAGCCTCCACCCCTGCCCCCCCGGACCGTCGCGGCTCCCCGATGTCGACGTGCTCCGTGCCGAGCGCCCCGCGGCTCAGTGGGCCGGAACCGGAACGCCCTCCTCGTCCAGGCGGGCCGGGAGGTCGAAGAGGGGGAACCAGCGGGACGTGTCCAGGAAGGAGCAGATGCCCGAGACCTTGCCCCCGCTCGTCTCGATCACCATCAGGGCCCACGGCACGAAGCCGCCCGCGGGATCCGGGTGGTAGTGGGCGAAGGCCGGCGTGCCGTTGGCGACCGTCGGCAGGAGGCGGGAGCCGCGGCACACCTCGCCCACGCCCAGCATCCAGCCCACGATGTCGTCGTGGCCCCGCAGCCACAGGTCGTACGGCGGCATCGACAGCGTCGCGTCCTCGTGGAGCAGGGCGGTCAGGGCCGTCATGTCGTAGCCCTCGAAGGCCGCCACATAGCGGTCCAGGAGCTTGCGCTGCTCCTCGTCGAGCGGGTTCGCCGCGTCCGTCTGCTTCGGCTCGGACTCCGCAAGGGTCGAACGGGCGCGCTGGAGAGCGGAGTTGACCGAGGCGACCGTCGTGTCGAGGAGCTCGGCGACCTCGCTCGCCTTCCACGCCAGGACCTCGCGCAGGATCAGCACCGCGCGCTGCTTGGGCGGAAGGTGCTGGAGCGCGGCGACGAACGCGAGCCGCACGGACTCGCGGGCCAGCGCCGCCTCGGCCGGGTCCTCGACGGTCGGCAGCACCCGCCCGTCCGGCACCGGCTCCAGCCAGGTCACCTCCGGGCGGGAGTTGAGCTGGGCGTTGGCCACCGGGGTGGCCGCCGTCAGATCCATCGGGCGGGCCCGCTTGTTGCCCGCGTTCAGCATGTCCAGGCAGACGTTGGTCGCGATCCGGTACAGCCACGAGCGCAGCGAGGAGCGGCCCTCGAACTTGTCGATGCTGCGCCACGCCCGCACCAGCGTGTCCTGCACCGCGTCCTCCGCCTCGAAGGCCGAGCCGAGCATCCGGTAGCAGTACCCGGTCAACTCTCTGCGGTGCTCTTCGAGGCGTACGTCCAGATCCGCCGCCGCTGCCAGATCACTCATCGGTCCACCCCGTGTCGTGCCGTGTAAAGCCAGCACTTCGGAAGCTACCGGACCCCACTGACAATCGCGCGGCTATGGAGAAATCGGCAGGTCAGCGGGGTGCTCGGGTCAGCTGTGGGCGTGGGTCAGGCGTGCGTCACGCGTGCGTCAGGTGCAGGCGGCGGGTGCGGCGCTCGGCGCGGGCCGCGTGCGAGCCGTACAGGGTGACCGAGACGACGCCGAGCACCGCGAGGACGCCCAGGAGCACCGTGGCCGGCCAGCCCCCCGCGTGGAAGGCGACCGCGCCCAGCGTGCCGCCCGCGCTGGAGCCCAGGTAGTACGCGGACTGGTACAGCGCCGACGCCTGGGCGCGACCCGTCTTGGCGGTGTGGCTCACCGAGGACGAGGCCACCGCGTGGCCCGCGAAGAAGCCCGCCGTGATCAGCACCAGGCCCGCCAGGATCGCGGGCAGCGAGGAGGCGAGCGAGAGCAGCAGGCCCGCCGCGGTGGTGGAGACGGCCAGGTACAGGGCGCCGCGGCGGCCCACCCGCGCCACCAACTGCCCGGCGGCGGCCGAGGAGACCGTGCCGACCAGATACACCAGGAAGATCGAGCCGATCAGGCCCTGCGGCAGGTTGAAGGGCGCCGCGGTGAGGCGGTAGCCGATCACCGTGTAGACCGCGCCGAACACCGTCATGAACAGCGCGCCGATGGCGTACAGACGCACCAGGAGCGGGTCGGCGAGGTGGCCGCGCACGGTGCGGGCCAGCGCGCGCGGGTTCAGCGAACCCGGGGTGAAATTGCGGGCCTTGGGCAGGAGCAGGCGGAACGCCACCGCGCACACCGCGGCCAGGGCACCCACCGCAAGGAGCGCCGCGCGCCAGCCCCAGGCCTGCGCGACCCAGCCGGTCAGGATGCGTCCGCTCATGCCGCCGATCGAGTTGCCCGCGACGAACAGGCCGATCGCCCCGACCAGCGCCTTGGGCCTCACTTCCTCCGCCAGGTACGCCATCGCCGAGGCGGGGAGCCCCGCGATCGCCGCGCCCTGCACCGCGCGCAGCGCCACCAGCCAGCCGACGTTAGGCGCGAACGGGACGAGCAGGCCCACCGCCACCGCGACGGCCAGGGACACCGTCATCGTCCGGGTCCGCCCGAACCGCTCGGACAGCGCGCTCAGCGGCAGCACGCACAGGGCGAGCGCGCCCGTCGCGGCCGACACCGTCCAGCTCGCCGCGCTCGCCGTGGCCCCGAGGTCCGCGGAGATCAGCGGCAGCAGGGCCTGGGTGGAGTAGAGGAGGGCGAAAGTGGCGACACCGGCGGCGAAGAGCGCGAAGCTCATCCGGCGGTAGCCGGCGGCGCCGGGGGTGAGCTGGAGCGGGGACGACGAGGTGGAGGCGCCCACGGTGGTGGACGCCCCGGTACTGGCGGGAGGCATGTCGAAACCGTAGGCCTGCCTGCGTTTATGCGTCCAATGCACAGATGGGCGACAATCGATCCACTGCTGCATCAGCCGAGGTCAGAGGTGCGCGTGTCATCGAACAGTTACGAAGAATCCATGGAGGACGCCGCGATGGCGCTCGCGCCGCGGCTGGCCTACTTCGCCGGGGTGGCCCGCCATGAGCACGTGACCCGCGCCGCGCACGAACTGGGCGTGCCCCAGTCGACCCTGTCGCGCGCCATGGTCCGCCTCGAAGAGGACCTGGGTGTCGCCCTGTTCGCGCGCAAGGGCCGCACCGTCGCGCTGACCGCCGCGGGCCGTACCTTCCTCGGTTCCGCCGAGCGGGCCCTCGCCGAGGTGGGCCGGGCCGCGGAGTCGGTGCGCGCGGACGCCGACCCGGGCACCGGCAAGGTCGCCTTCGGCTTTCTGCACACCATGGGGTCGGAGACGGTGCCGGGCCTGATCCGCGCCTTCCGCGTCGACCATCCCCGGGTCCGCTTCACCCTCGTACAGAACTATGGCGAGGCGATGATCGAGCGGCTGCGCGCGGGCGAGCTCGATCTCTGTCTGACCTCGCCCGTGCCGGACGCGCCGGACCTCGCGGCCCGGCGCCTGGACGAGCAGCGGCTGCGTTTGGTGGTGCCCGACGACCACCGGCTCGCGGGCCGCAAGCGGGTGCGGCTCGCGGAGGCCGCCGACGAGACCTTCGTGACCCTGGAGCCGGGCTACGGGCTGCGCCGCATCACCGACGACCTGTGCGCCGACGCCGGGTTCGCGCCCCGCATCGCCTTCGAGGGCGAGGAGGCCGAGACGCTGCGCGGCCTCGTCGCGGCCGGGCTCGGCGTGGCGCTGCTCCCGCCGCCCGCGGTGGCCCGGCCGGGAGTGGTCGAGCTGACCGTCACCGCCCCGCGCGCAGTGCGCGAGATCGGGGTGGCCTGGCTGGACGGCCATCCGGACACCCCGCCGGTGGCCGCCTTCAAGGCCTTTCTGCTCTCCCGCCGTGGAAAGCTGATCCCCGAGTGAGTCGCCCCGCGAACTCCCTTATCGGCGAAGGGACTTGCCGAAGCCGGCCGCCAGGGGCATCCGGAGCCCAAGGGGCGGTGGCGCGGCGAACGCGTCCGTGACGGGGCGGGCGTACGGGCGCGAGAACAGGGTGCCGAAGACGAAGTCGACCGCGAGCGCGTGGACTTCGGGCCGGTGCTGACGCATCGAGTGGCCGTCGGAGTGGACCTCGAAGCGGCAGGTGTCCCGGTTGGCCTTCTTGGCGCGCTCGGCGAGCCGGTAGGACAGCTCGGGGTCGGTGCGCGCGTCATTGGTGCCGTGCACGATCATCACGCGCCGGCCCACGAGCTGTTTCACCGGCTCGGGGTCGGCGGCCACGTCGTCGTCGGGGATCCAAGGGGCCAGCGCCAGCACGGAGTTGACGGCCGGATGGCCCGCCGCCCGCAGCGCGGCCCGGCCGCCCATGCCGTGCCCGGCCAGACACACCGGCACGTCCCCATAGCGCCGTACGACCTCGTCCGCGGCCCATTCGGCGTCCGTGGCCAGCCGTGCGTCGCCGCCGTTCCAGCCCCGGCCGCGATAGTGGACCGCGTGCGCCACGAGACCCTCCGGGCCGCCGTCCCGCGCCAGTCTGCGGGCCAGCGGGAGCGCGGCCGCGTACGCGAGGGGGGAGGGCCGGCGTGCCGAGACGGGGTCGCCGTCCGGGAGCACGAGGACCACGCCGCCGACCGTAGCGCCGGCGCCGGTCGCGCCGACGGCCCGTCCCAGCCGGGCCGCAGGCAGGGGAGTCGCTTGCAGTGCCATGGCAGAACAGTCTCAGAAGCCGAGGTGTACGCCACCCGTCCGCGCGGTCACTGTTACGTATCGACGGTGGCCGTACACCGGGCGATCTACGCGCGTAGGGATTAGAGTGCGCAGATGACGAGCCAGACCGCTTCCGTACCCAGCCCGGATCAGATCAGCCGTGCCCCGAAGGTGCTGCTCCACGACCACCTCGACGGCGGTCTGCGTCCCGGGACCATCATCGACATCGCCCGACAGACGGGGTACGACGGACTGCCCGAGACCGAGGCCGACAAGCTCGGCATCTGGTTCCGCGAGGCCGCCGACTCGGGCTCCCTGGAACGGTACTTGGAGACCTTCGCGCACACCTGCGCCGTCATGCAGACCCGCGACGCGCTGTTCCGCGTCGCCGCCGAGTGCGCCGAGGACCTCGCCGAGGACGGTGTCGTCTACGCCGAGGTGCGCTACGCGCCCGAGCAGCACCTGGAGCAGGGCCTCACCCTCGACGAGGTCGTCGTGGCCGTCAACGAGGGCTTCCGCGAAGGCGAACGGCGGGCCCGCGCCAACGGCCACCGAATCCGGGTGGGCGCGCTGCTCACCGCGATGCGGCACGCGGCCCGCGCCCTGGAGATCGCCGAACTGGCCAACTCCTACCGGGACTCGGGCGTCGCCGGCTTCGACATCGCGGGCGCCGAGGCGGGCTTCCCGCCCACCCGCCACCTCGATGCCTTCGAGTACCTCAAGCGCGAGAACAACCACTTCACCATCCACGCGGGCGAGGCGTTCGGGCTGCCGTCGATCTGGCAGGCGCTCCAGTGGTGCGGCGCCGACCGGCTCGGCCACGGGGTGCGCATCATCGACGACATCGAGGTCGCCGAGGACGGCACGGTGAAGCTCGGCCGGCTCGCCTCGTACGTACGGGACAAGCGGATCCCGCTGGAGATGTGCCCGACGTCCAACCTCCAGACCGGAGCCGCCACCTCGTACGCCGACCACCCCATCGGGCTGTTGCGCAAGCTGCACTTCCGGGCCACCGTGAACACGGACAACCGGCTGATGTCGGGCACCACCATGAGCCAGGAATTCGAGCACCTGACGAATGCCTTCGGCTACACACTCGATGACATGCAGTGGTTCACAGTCAATGCGATGAAATCAGCATTCATTCCTTTCGACGAACGACTGGCCATGATCAATGACGTGATCAAGCCCGGATACGCCGAGTTGAAATCCGAATGGCTGTTCCAGCAGACCGCCACGACCAGCGGTTCTTCGGTCGCAGGCGGCTGATCTCAGGTAGCGGAAAACGGCCGGGGGTGTGAACCCCCGGCCGTTTTCGCATGTTTGCGCCCGGGTGGTCGGCTGACTACCTTGGCGAGCCGCTCACCTTTCCCACCCCAAGGACGAATTTCTGATGAAGCAGTCCACCAAGACGCTCGGTGTCGTTGCCCTCGGTGCCGCCTTCGCCGCGGCTGCCGCCGGCACGGCGTCCGCCGCCCCCGCGCTCCCGGCCCTGGGCGCGCTGTCGACCGTGACCGCGGGCACCCCGATCGGCGCCGTCTCCAAGGTCGTCCCCGCGGCTTCCCCCGAGGCGCTGGTCGGCCAGCAGGAGAAGAAGACGTCCGGCGACCCGGTGGGCAGCCTGCTCGGCGGTCTGCCGACCGGCCCCGTGGCGAGCAACCTCGCGAGCGGCGGTCTGCCCGGCGGCCTCGGCGGCTGACCCCGGTACACCCCCTCGGGGCGCACACCCGTGAGCCGGGTGTGCGCCCCGACGGTGTCTGAGTAGGGTCCTGATCATGCGTCCGAAGGCGTCCGCCCGAGCGACGGTGCCGACCCGAGCGATGGTGCTCACCCGGGCGGCGGTGCTCGTCCTGACCGCGCTGCTCGCGGGCGTGGCCTGCACCGCGGCGCCGGAGGGCCCCGCCGGACCGGTCACCGCCCGGGCGCCCGCTTCTCCGCCGCCGAACGGCCTGGAACGGGCCGCCCTCGCGGCGGATGACGTGCCCGGGTACGAGATCTCCGGCGCACCCGCGCCCGACACCGGCGCCGACCGCGCCCCCCGGGCCGACCGCGCCGCCTGCGCGCCGCTGGCCGAGGTGATGGGCGGGGCACCCGACGACCGGGCCCGCGCGACCGTGAGCCGGGGCCTCGGTGCGCGCCGGAACCCGGGCCTCGCGGTGTCGGCCTCGCTGTCCGCCTACGCGCCGCCGGACGCCCGGCGCCTGATCGAGCGGCTGAGAACGGCTCTGGCCCACTGCGGCACCGCCTTCGACACGCTCCTCGACGGCCATCGGGCCACCTACCAGGACGTGCGGGCCGAGCCGTACCAGGTGCGCGGCGAGTCGGTGAGCTGGACCGCGACCGCGACCGGGCAGGGCGCTCCGGCCCCCGTGCACCTCGTCGTGGTGCGCCGGGGCGCCACCATCGTGCGGTTCATGGCGATCGACCTGTCCGGGCGGGCACCGGTGACGGTCGCCGTGCCGCACGACATCGCCGACCGTCAGCTCGACAAGCTCGCCCGGATTCTCGGGGCCTGAACTACCAGGCCGCGCGCGCCGACTTCTCGCCGGGGATCAGCGCCCACATCGCCAGATAGACCAGGAACTGCGGCCCCGGCAGCAGGCACGAGACGAGGAAGATGACCCGCATCGTGGTGGCGGAGGTGCCGAAGCGCCGGGCCAGCGCTGCGCACACCCCGCCGATCCGGCGGCCTTCGGTCGGGCGGACAAGAGGGGCGCTCATGGCAGGCTCCTTCGGAGCTGGAGGGGGGAGCCGCTTCGGTCGGGCTCCCTCGCGATGTCTCCATACTCCCGCCGGACCCTCGCCGGGGCGTCGGTCCAGGGGGCTGTGACAACCCTGGGATTTGTCGGGGTACGTCCCTGAGAAGGCTCCTCCGGAAGGAGGGGCGCGCAGGGGTCGCCCTGGTTCCTGCGGCGGAGGCCCCGCCGGCCCGCCGGCACCACCGCGAGGTGGGCCAGCGCCACGCCCGCGGTGTTCAGGAGCAGCGCGTCCACATCGGGGACCTGCCCGGGCACGGCCGTCTGGAGCAGGGCGATGCCGAGCGAGATCAGCGCGCCGGCCAGCACCGTGCGTACCAGGGAAGCCAGCGGCGAGACCCGCAGGCGGCCGCCCGCCATCGGGAGCAGCACCCCCAGCGGGGCGAGCAGCAGCAGACCCTCACCGATCCGGTGGGCGGCCTGGAGCGGGCCGAGCGCGAGGTCGGCCCTGATGCCGGCGAGCGGCGTCAGATTGGTGGCCGTCACCCACATCACGTCCCGGGGTCTCAGCGAGATCCACGCCACGAGCAGCAGATGCGCGAGGAGGAGGACCCACCCCACCGCGCGGAACCGGATGACGGCGCTGCCGTCCTGACCATGACGCTGCTGCACGCCCCCCAAGACGCGGGACGCGGCGGGAACGGTTCCGCCCGGGCCCAGTGATTCCGCCCGCGGCCGCCCTAGGTACGGCTGGGGCGGGGGATCTCGCCGAGGGTGGCCGCGCTGTCCGGGCGGGACTTCATCTCCGCGGTGCAGGTGTAGCCGCGGGCCGGGTCCTCACCGGGGCCGCCGAGCACCACCTGCTGGCTGCCGGGCGTGGTCGGCATGTTCTCCGCGTACGTGCACACCACCTGCGACAGCGCGAGCGCGGACAGGGCCTCCGGGGCGCGGCTGAGGCGCAGCGTGCCCGCCGGGTCGTTGGCGCGGGCCGCGGTGACGGTGAGCGGGCCCTTGACCTCGGTGGTGAACCCGGCCTCCTTCTCGTCGCCCGACGGCTGGGCGATGAGCTCGTCGAGCAGGGTCTGCGCGAAGCGGAGCCGGTCCTGGGCGCCCCTGTTCTCCGCGATGCGCACCGACCGCTGGGCCGTGACCAACTGGGCCCCGCACACCAGGTGGACCTGGATGGTGACGCCCTCGAACTGCGGGCCGATCGCGTTGTCCGGCACCTCGCACGGCACCCGGGAGGGCGCCGGGCCCGCGTCGACGGGCACCGAGGTGGGCCGGATGCCGCAGCCGGTGGCGGCGGTGGCCAGCGTCAGCAGACCGGCCAGCGCGAAGGCTGCCCGGCGACGGAGTTCTCTCACTGCGCCGCGTCTCCTTCCGGCGTCTCGGTGGTGGCCGGCTCGGTGGCGTCCAGCGGCAGCCGCAGCACGAACACGGCGCCGCCTTCGGGGGAGTTGGTGGCGGTGATGTCACCGCCGTGGATGTGCGCGTTCTCCATCGCGATGGACAGGCCGAGCCCGCTGCCCTCCGAGCGCGGCCGCGAGGCACTGGCCTTGTAGAACCGGTCGAAGACGTGCGGCAGGACGTCCTCGGGGATGCCGGGCCCGTGGTCGCGTACCGCGATCACCAGCTCCTCGCCCTCCACGCGGACCGAGACCCGCACCGGGGAGCCGCCGTGCTTGAGGGCGTTGCCGATCAGGTTGGCGAGCACGACGTCCAGGCGGCGCGGGTCGAGGCGCGCCATGATGCCGCGCTCGGCGTCGAGTTCGACGGCGTCCAGCCAGGCCCGGGTGTCGATGCACGCGGTGATCTGGTCGGCGATGTCCACGTCGTCCAGGACCAGCCGGGCGGTGCCCGCGTCGAAGCGGGTGACCTCCATCAGGTTCTCGACCAGGATGTTCAGCCGCCTCGTCTCGGAGACCACGAGCCGCACCGCGGGCGCGATCATCGGGTCGAGGCTGTCCTCCTCCTCGTCGAGGACCTCCGCCACGGCGGTCAGCGCGGTCAGCGGCGTCCGCAGCTCGTGCGACATGTCGGCGACGAAGCGACGGCTCGCCTCCTCGCGCGCGCTCATGTCGGTGAGCTTCTTCTCCAGCGCCTCGGCCGTGCGGTTGAACGTCCTTGACAGATCGGCGAGTTCATCGGTTCCGGACACCCTCAGGCGGGTGTCGAGCTTGCCCTCGCCGAGCCTGCGCGCCGCGTCCCCGAGGCGCTGCACCGGCCGCAGCACGGTGGTGGCGGCCGCCTGCGCCAGCAGCGCGGAGGCGAGCAGCGCGAGGAAGGTGGCGATGCCGAGCGACCAGGCGAGCGAGTTGAGGTCGCGCCGCTCCTGGTCGAGCGGGGCCAGCATGTAGCCGGTCGGCCCCGCCCCGATGATCTTCGTGCCGCCGACCAGATACGGGCGCCCGTGCAGCGTGATCCGCTGCCAGAACAGGTGGTACGGGTAGGCGTTGCTCCCCGTGACCTTCTGCTTCTTGGTGACCGCCTCCTGGAGGGACGCGGGCACGTCCTCCAGCGTGAAGCCGTCCACGTCGGAGGCGCCCACGATCGGCTTGCCGGGAGCGCGTTCGGCCACGAGCAGCACGTTGTAACGGGAGTTGCTGCTGTCCGCCATCTGCTTGGCGGACACCTGGAGGTCGTGCTCGGTCGGCTGGAGCGGCAGCGAGGCGGCGCGGTTCTGCATGCCCTGGCGGAAGTCGTTGAGCGCCGAGTCCTGCGTACGGACCAGGACGGCCTCGCGGTTGAGCCAGTACGCGATGCCGGACGCGGAGACGGCCGCGGTCAGCGCGACGAGCGCGAACACCACGACCAGGCGCAGCCGCAGACTGGTCCAGCGCAGCCCGGCGAGTACGGCCCGCTTCACCGGCCGGGCTCTTGGTGGGTGCGGGGGCGGAGCGTCAGCTTCACGACGGGGTGTCCAGGCGGTAGCCCACGCCACGGACCGTACGGATCAGCGTCGGGGAGGACGGCACGTCCTCGACCTTGGCGCGCAGCCGCTGCACACAGGCGTCGACGAGCCGCGAGTCACCGAGGTAGTCGTGCTCCCAGACGAGCCGGAGCAACTGCTGGCGGGAGAGCGCCTGTCCGGGGCGGCGGCTCAGTTCGAGCAGCAACCGCAGCTCCGTGGGCGTGAGTTGGAGGTCCTCGCCGTTCTTGGTGACGGTCATCGCGGCCCGGTCGATCACCACGTTGCCGAACGCCGCCGAGTCGGTGGCCTCCCGCTCGCCGCGGCGCAGCACGGCCCTGATCCGGGCGTCGAGGACCCGCCCCTGGACCGGCTTGACCACATAGTCGTCGGCGCCGGACTCCAGGCCCACCACCACGTCGATGTCGTCATTGCGCGCGGTCAGCAGGATGATCGGCAGTTGGTCGGTGCGCCGGATGCGGCGGCACACCTCGAAACCGTCGATCCCGGGCAGCATCACGTCCAGCACGATCAGGTCCGGCCGCTGCTCGCGCAGCAGTTTCAGACCGTCCTCTCCCGTCGCCGCGGTGGCCACACGGTGGCCCTGGCGGGACAGGGAGAGTTCGAGGGCCGTGCGGATGGCGTCGTCGTCCTCGATCAGCAACAGGAAAGGCACAGAGGTCATTCTGGCCCATGGGGGGAAGGAGTACGACCCCCGTCCGGCCCTCGGCCCGCGACACCGCTCGCACAGGCCGCTGTGACAGGCCCGTGACACTCGACGGACAACCCCATGAAACTGCCCGGGCAGGCTCTTCCTCGTAACCCAGCACGGGCACGAAACAGACTCCACCGACGGGGGGCGCGAGATGAACGCACTGCACAGCACCAACTCCAGCGCAGTTGTGACGCGTCTCCACGACGTCGTACGGAGTGCCGAGAAGTCCGGCGTCCCGAGCATGCGGGGGTGCGCTCGGGGCGCCGGGCGCCAGCACACGTCATCGGTACAGCAAGGGCCTTCGCCCTACATGACGGTGCTGGACAGCCCCGCGGTTCCGGCCGCGGGGAAGAAGTCGCAGGGGGGCGGGGAGGCGGCGTACCGGGAGGGCTCGGGGGAGCGGAGCAGCCTGTCGGAGGCGGAGTTCACCGCCTACGTCCAGGCGCGCCGCGCCTCCCTGTACGCCACCGCCTACCACCTGACCGGCGACCGCTTCGAGGCGGAGGACCTGCTCCAGAGCGCGCTGTTCTCCACCTACCGCGCCTGGGACCGCATCAGTGACAAGGCGGCGGTCGGCGGCTATCTGCGCCGGACCATGACCAATCTGCACATCAGCGCCTGGCGGCGGCGCAAGCTCAACGAGTACCCGACCGAGGAGCTGCCGGAGACGGCCGGCGACACGGACGCGATGCGCGGCACCGAACTGCGCGCCGTGCTCTGGCAGGCGCTGGCCCGGCTGCCCGAACTGCAGCGCACGATGCTGGTCCTGCGCTACTACGAGGGCCGTACGGACCCGGAGATCGCGGACATACTCGACATCAGTGTCGGCACGGTGAAGTCCAGCATCTGGCGCTCGCTGCGCCGGCTGCGTGAGGACGACGTCCTCAGCTTCGGCCGTGACGAGGAGGAGTCCTTCGGCGAGTTGGTGGCCTGAAGGTCCGGGGGAGGGGCGCGGGTGGTCCACGGGGGACACGGGGGCCACCCACGGGGGGAACGGGGGAAGCGGCGGGGCCTTCGGGCCCCGCCGCTTCATTGTGTGCGCGCCCTCGCGCGCACCACGGACGCTCGGCCCGCCCTAGGCGGCGACTCCCGCGCGGCTGCGTCCGGCCGCGGCGCTCGCGATGCGGCCCAGGGCCTCGTCCCGGGCGCAGGGATGGGCGCCCAGCGCGGACTGGCGGGCCACGATGGCGCGTTCGGCGCGCATCAGGCGCCAGCCGCGGCGCAGCAGGAACGGGACCGACTTGCGGCCCTCCTTCAGATCGCGCAGCAGCCTGCGGCGGAACGTCGTCGAGGGACGGCCCCGCAGACAGATCGCGTCCGCGAGCACCCCGAGCTCCTGGCAGCGGTCCACGATGTCGGCGGCGAAGATGCCCTCCGCGATGAACAGCGGGGTGCGGCCGATGCCGAGCGAGGTGGTGCCGGTGATGGAACTCGTGGCGATCGAGTACACCGGCACGGAGGTACGTCCCGTGCGGCACAGCTCGGTGATGGCGACGATCGCGGCGTCCGCGTCCCAGGACAGCGGGGAGTCCCAGTCGATGTCCGTGGAGCCCGCCACCAACGGCAGGGTCGGGTCGTCACCTTCTTTGTAGAAGTCGTCCAGGCGCAGCACGGGCAGATCCGTGCGGGCGGCCAGGGACGACTTGCCGGAGCCCGAGGGCCCGGAGAGCAGGACGACGCGCGTCGCGATGGCAGATGAACTCACGGGACACCAGTGTGGGCCATGCGCCCGGGAGTGGGACCCCCAGGGGAGGCCGTTGGTATCCAGTGTCACATCTCAACTACGCTTCGTGATCGCGTGATTACACACGACTACCTCCGAGAGTGAGTGGGATCCCATGGGACGACACGAGGCATCCAGGCCCGCGAGGGGCCTGCGCCACCGGACGCTGCTCAGTGCCGGGCTCACCGTGACCGCGGCCGGCGCGGCCCTGGCCGCCGGGGGCCCGGCCGCCCAGGCCGCCCCCGCCCCCGTCCACCCGTCCGCCCAGAACGCGACCGTCACCGACCTCACGGCGGCCGCGCACGGCCTGACCGGCTCGGCCGGCCACGCCGTGGGGCCCGTGCTCGGGCTGCGGCTCGACCCGCTCGCCAACACCGGGGTCGACCCGCTGACCAACGGGGTCGGCACCCAGGTCGCCGACTTCAAGCCGGTGTCGACGACGGCCGCGACGGGTGTCCTGACGAGCGGCTCCGCCCTCAAGGACCTGCCGCTCATGGACCGGGCCGCCGGTCTGCTGCCCCGCTGACGGGTACGCGAAGGGCCCCGCCGTCGGTGGACGGCGGGGCCCTTCGCACGGCCCGGTGCGCGCAGGCCCGGTACGCGCAGCTCAGTACGTGGAGCTCAGTACGCGCAGCTCAGTATGCGGAGCCGGAGGCGCCCAGGGACCCCGTGGGGTGCCAGACCGTCTTGGTCTCCAGGAACGCGGTGAGGCGCTCGGTGCCCGGGTCCGCGGTGAAGTCCACGGCCTTGGCGCGCAGGACGCGCTTGAGGTTGTCCGCCGCCGCGATCTCCAACTCGCGCGCCAACTCGGCGTCCGCGCCCGTCAGATCGATCGCGTTGACGTCCTGGTGCGCGGCCAGCGGCGCCGCGATCTCGGCCGTCCGGCCGGACAGGACGTTGACCACGCCACCCGGCAGGTCGGAGGTGGCGAGCACCTCGCCGAGCGAGAGGGCCGGGAGCGGCGCCTTCTCGGACGCGATGACGACCACCGTGTTGCCGGTCGCGATGACGGGCGCGACGACCGAGACCAGGCCGAGGAACGAGGAGTCCTGGGGGGCCAGGACCGTCACGACACCGGTCGGCTCGGGGGTGGAGAGGTTGAAGAACGGGCCCGCGACCGGGTTGGCCCCGCCCACGACCTGGCCGATCTTGTCGGTCCAGCCCGCGTACCAGACCCAGCGGTCGATGGCCGCGTCCACGACGGCGGCGGCCTTGGACTTCGAGAGCCCCTCGGCCTCGGCGACCTCGCGCACGAACTGGTCCTTGCGGCCCTCCAGCATCTCGGCGATGCGGTAGAGGATCTGCCCGCGGTTGTACGCGGTCGCGCCCGACCAGCCGCCGAACGCCTTGCGGGCCGCGACGACCGCGTCCCGCGCGTCCTTGCGGGAGGAGAGCGGCGCGTTGGCCAGCCACTTGCCCTTGCTGTCGACCACTTCGTACACCCGGCCGCTCTCGGAACGCGGGAACTTCCCGCCCACGTACAGCTTGTAGGTCTTGAAGACACTCAGACGCGTCGAAGTCTCAGACATCGAGGTAGCCCTCCAGGCCGTGCCGGCCGCCCTCGCGGCCGAAGCCCGACTCCTTGTAGCCGCCGAACGGCGAGGTCGGGTCGAACTTGTTGAACGTGTTGGCCCAGACGACACCGGCGCGGAGCTTGCCCGCGACGGCGAGGATGCGCGAGCCCTTCTCCGTCCAGATGCCGGCGGACAGGCCGTACTGGCTGTTGTTGGCCTTGGCGACGGCCTCGTCCGGGGTGCGGAAGCTCAGCACAGACAGGACCGGGCCGAAGATCTCGTCGCGGGCGATGGTGTGCGCCTGGGTGACGTTGGTGAACAGCGTCGGGGCGAACCAGTAACCCGCCGACGGCAGTTCGCACGGGGCGGTCCAGCGCTCGGCGCCCTCGGCCTCACCGGTCTCGGTGAGCGCGGTGATCCGGGCGAGCTGCTCGGCCGAGTTGATGGCGCCGATGTCGGTGTTCTTGTCCAGCGGGTCGCCGAGGCGCAGCGTGGAGAGGCGGCGCTTGAGGGAGTCGAGCAGCTCGTCCTGGATCGACTCCTGGACCAGCAGGCGCGAACCCGCGCAACAGACCTGGCCCTGGTTGAAGAAGATGCCGGTGACGATGCCCTCGACGGCCTGGTCGATGGGGGCGTCGTCGAAGACGATGTTGGCGCCCTTGCCGCCCAGCTCCAGGGTGACCTTCTTGTCGGTGCCCGCGACGGAACGCGCGATGGCCTTGCCGACGTTGGTCGAACCGGTGAAGGCGACCTTGTTGACGTCCTCGTGCTCGACCAGGGCCGCGCCCGCGTCGCCGTATCCGGGAAGGATGTTGACGACGCCCTTGGGCAGGCCCGCCTGGCGGCAGATGTCCGCGAAGAACAGCGCCGACAGCGGGGTCGTCTCGGCCGGCTTCAGGACGACCGTGTTGCCGGTGGCGAGCGCCGGGGCGATCTTCCAGGCCAGCATCAGGAGCGGGAAGTTCCACGGGATGACCTGGCCCGCCACTCCCAGCGGGCGCGGGTTCGCACCGAACCCGGCGTGGTCGAGCTTGTCGGCCCAGCCCGCGTAGTAGAAGAAGTGCGCGGCGACCAGGGGGAGGTCCGCGTCGCGGGTCTCCTTGATCGGCTTTCCGTTGTCCAGGGTCTCCAGGACCGCCAGCTCGCGGCTGCGCTCCTGGATGATCCGGGCGATCCGGAACAGGTACTTGGCGCGCTCGGAGCCGGGCAGCGCCGACCACTTCTCGAACGCCCTGCGCGCGGCCTTCACAGCACGGTCGACGTCCTCGACGCCCGCCCGGGCGACCTCGGACAGGACCTCCTCGGTGGACGGCGAGACGGTCTTGAAGACCCTGCCGTCGGCGGCCTCGGTGAACTCGCCGTCGATGAACAGGCCGTAGGACGGCGCGATGTCGACGACCGAGCGCGACTCGGGAGCCGGCGCGTACTCAAAAGCGGATGTCTGTGTCTTCATGTCCATGGTCTCAGTCCACCGTCACGTAGTCGGGGCCGGAGTAACGGCCGGTCGCCAGCTTCTGACGCTGCATCAGCAGGTCGTTGAGCAGCGAGGAGGCGCCGAAGCGGAACCAGTGGTTGTCCAGCCAGTCCGCGCCCACGGTCTCGTTGACCAGGACCAGGAACTTCACCGCGTCCTTCGTGGAGCGGATGCCGCCGGCCGGCTTCACGCCGACCTGGATCCCGGTCTGGGCGCGGAAGTCCCGTACGGCTTCGAGCAGGACGAGGGTGTTGGCGGGGGTGGCGTTGACCGCGACCTTGCCCGTCGACGTCTTGATGAAGTCGGCGCCGGCCATCATGCCGAGCCAGCTGGCACGGCGGATGTTGTCGTACGTCGACAGCTCACCGGTCTCGAAGATGACCTTGAGGCGGGCCTTGTCGCCGCACTCGGCGCGGACGGCCGCGATCTCCTCGTACACCTTGAGGTAGTGGCCGGCCAGGAACGCGCCCCGGTCGATCACCATGTCGATCTCGTCGGCGCCCGCCTCGACCGCGTCCCGTACGTCCGCGAGCTTCACCGGGAGCGCCGCGCGGCCCGCCGGGAAGGCGGTGGCGACGGAGGCGACCTTGACGTCCGACCCCTTCAGCACCTCCTTGGCGCTCGCCACCATGTCCGGATAGACGCAGACGGCGGCGGTGTGCGGGGTGGTGCGGTCGGTCGGATCGGGGTGGACGGCCTTGGCGGCGAGCGCCCGGACCTTGCCCGGGGTGTCCGCGCCTTCCAGCGTCGTCAGGTCGATCATCGAAATGGCCAGGTCGATGGCGTACGCCTTGGCCGAGGTCTTGATCGAACGGGTGCCGAGGGACGCGGCGCGCGCTTCCAGGCCCACCGGGTCGATGCCGGGGAGCCCGTGGAGGAAGCGGCGCAGCGAGCCGTCGGACGCGGTCGCGTCGGCGAAGGCAGCAGCTGCGGGTGCATTGGTGGGCATGGTCACCAGATGAGCATATCTACGCGCGTAGCTTCCTGTACAGCCCCCGAGGCTCAGGTGAGCGGGGGTGAGCTCTGTCACGCGCCTGTGACACGGAGCAGACGCTTCTCGTACAGGTGATCCATAGATTTCTCTTCAGCAGCCCCGCCCAGCCTCAACGGCCCCACCCGGCAGAGGAGGCGGCATGCGACCTCCACTTCTTCCTTCTCCGGCCACTCGGCCGCCCTGCTCCATGGAGTCGTTCATGTCGACCTACGCCCGCACCCCGCTCCGCGTCGCGATCGCCACCGCCGCCCTCGCCGGAGCCCTCCTCACCCCGGCGGCGGCCTTCGCGGCCACCCCGGGGCAGACGCCGGCCACCACTTCCTGCCACGTCACCAAGAGCGTCGCCTCGGAGCGGCTCGGCATGACCGTCACGCTCACCAACGACCTGGCGAACGGCCCGAAGGCCGAGCTCAAGGACGCCAAGGGCAAGGTCGTCGCCACCGTCGACCGGGCCCACCCCACCGACCTGAGCGCCGGCATCAAGCTCGAGGCGGCGACCGGCGGCAAGGCCGTGTTCTTCCAGCGCTCCCAGGGCGGTGACACCGCCTGGAAGTCCCAGCCCTTCCCGGCGCTGTCCAAGGCCTGCACCGACCCCGACACCGTCACGTACAAGCTGGTCAACGGCGAGAGCGTGCCGGTTTCCCGGTCCGCCGCCGGGCACTACCGGGCCGAGTTCGTGACCAACGGGAAGGTCGTCCTGATCCTGGGGACCAACGGTGAGGACGCGGACGGGTACGTCCACGGAATGCACGTGGTGCTGAACGCCACCACCGGCAAGCTGACGTCGGAGTTCACCGACGGCCGCGCCGGCTGCACGGTGACCAAGGTCGTGCCCAGCGTCTTCGGCGCGGGGATGTCGGTGAAGCTCACCAACAGCAGCCAGGGTCCGAAGGCCGTGCTGCGCGACGCCTCCTTCAAGGCGCTCGCCACGGCCGACCGTGCCCACCCCCTGGACGGCCGTTACGGGGTCCGCATCGACGGCGCGAACACCGCCACCCCCAAGCTCGGTCAGCGCACCCAGGGCGGCACCATGCCGTACAGGTACACCGACTTCCCGAAGCTCCCCGCCGGGTGCGCGAGTGGCACCCCGGCCAAGACCCCCACCACCACCCCGGTCAACTCCCCGGCGCAGAACGGCGGTCAGACCACCGTGGTGCCCAAGGGCGGCGTCGCGGCCGGGGCCGAGTTCAAGCAGGACGGCATGGACAAGAGCGCGCTGCTCGCGGGCGGCGCGGGGATCGCCGCCCTCGGTGCGGCCGGGTTCGTGGTGGCGCGCCGCCGCGCCGCCGGCCGCGTCTAATCACGCCGGGCGGGTCCCTCCGGGGGTCCGCCCGTCCTCTCGGATCGGGTCTCCCCCCCGGGGGGCCGCTCGTCTTCCGCCCCGGAGCACCTCATGTCCCGTACCCGCGCGGCCCGTTCGGTCGTCGCCGCCCTGTTCGTCCTCGCCGTCGGCGCCTCGGCCGCCGGCTGCGGCTCCGAGACCCCGAAGGCCACTCCGCCGCCGCACATCACCGCCTCCACGGCCGCCCCGGCCTCCCCGAAGGCCGCGGCCGCGCTGCCCGCGTCCAAGCCGGTACGGGTGCGGATCCCGGCGGCAGGGGTGGACGCCGGGCCGATCCTCGACCTCGGGCTCGCCGAGGACGGCACCGTCGAGGTGCCCTCCGTCGCCGACGCGGACCGCATCGGCTGGTACGACAAGGGAGTCACCCCGGGCGAGCGGGGGCCCGCCGTCCTCATCGGGCACTTCGACACGGTCAAGGGCCCCGCGGTCCTCAAGAACGTCTCCAAGGTCAAGGTCGGCGACACCGTCTCGGTCGCCCGCGCCGACGGAAGGAGCGCCGACTTCACGGTCCGCGCGCTCGAACAGGTCGACAAGAAGACCTTCCCGACGCAGAAGGTGTACGGCGACACCGACCGCCCCGAGCTGCGGATCATCACCTGTGGCGGCGAGCTCACCGGCGGCCACCGGCCCGACAACATCATCGTGTACGCGGATCTGGTGGCCTGAGGGAAACCGGCGCGTGGGGCGTGAGGCAGAATCGGGCCATGACGAGCCCCACGCCGCCCGCCGAGCCGGCCTACGCCGACCGGACCTACCGCTCAGCCGCCGGTATCGCCGGCGGCGCGCTGCTGCTCGCGATCGGCATCTGGCTCGGCGTCGACGCCGTGCTCCAGGGGCACGGCAACGCGCCCTGGCTGGCGCTCGCCGTGCTGCTGTGCGCGGTGCCCCTGATCGTCGCGTTCAGCTTCCGCCCCGCGGTGTTCGCGAGCGCCGACCGGCTGCTCGTACGCAACCCGTTCCGCACGATCACGCTGCCCTGGGCATCCGTCGCGGACGTACGGGCCGGTTACTCCAGCGAGGTCTTCGACCAGTCGGGCGGCAAGTACCAGCTGTGGGCGATCCCGGTCTCGCTGCGCCAGCGCAAGCGGGCCGCCCGCCGGCAGGTACGGGACGCCACGGTCGACGGGCAGAGCGGGGTCTCGGTGACCGCCGACGTCACGGA
Organism: Streptomyces sp. ASQP_92; assembly: GCF_025399895.1. Classification (GTDB taxonomy): domain Bacteria; phylum Actinomycetota; class Actinomycetes; order Streptomycetales; family Streptomycetaceae; genus Streptomyces. The sequence goes on from NZ_JAODUA010000003.1 coordinate 416,996, forward strand.
CACCAAGGCGCGGATGGCGCCCACCGACCAGTCCGTCCTGACCCTGCGCGAACTCGCCGAGCAGGGCGCCTCGCGCGAGGGCGCCCAGGGACCGGTGAGCGTCCGCTGGGCGTACGAGGTCATCGCGCCCGCCGTCGCCGGGGCCGTCCTGTTCGTGGTCCTGCTGGCCATCGGCTGAGAGCGAAACGGCGCCTGCCCCGGCCCCACGGCGGTCCCGTCACGGCGGTCCCGGCCACACCATGAGCATGTACGCGCCCAGCCACGCCGACGACACGGCGGCCGACCCCAGCACGAGGGCGGTCACCGTGCGGCGGGCCCGGGACAGGGCGAGTGCGAGCGGGAGCAGCAGCGGGAATCCGGGGAGCAGGAAGCGGGCCCGGGGGAAGTAGACGCCGCCGCTGCCGAGGACGACCAGCAGCAGGGCGCCCGTGAAGACCAGCAGGACCAGCGGCTGGCGGTCGGCGAGCGAGAGCACGTACAGCACTGCGGAGACGATCAGGACCAGAGTGACCACGACCAGGAACAGCGGCGGCCGGTTCGCGTACACCAGCAGATCCCGCATCTCGCGCAGGGTGCCGACGCCGCCGTCCCACTCGTTGGTCCACCGCTTCTGCACGGCGAAGTAGCCGTCCCAGCGGCCGACCCGCAGCCCCACCCAGGCCACATAGGCGCACCAGCCGAGCGGCGCGAGCAGGCCGCCGAGCACCGGCCGCCACGCCAGGCGCCGGGCGCGTACGAGGGCGGCCAGGGCGGTCAGCGAGACGGCGGCCGCGAGGGCGATGCCGGTCGGACGGGTCAGGCCCGCGAGCGCCGCGAGCGAGCCCGCCCAGACCCAGCGCCCGGTCAGCGCGCAGTACAGCGCCCAGGCCGTCAGCGCCGTGAACAGGGACTCGGTGTAGCCCATCCACTGGACCACGCCCACCGGCAGCGCGGCCCACAGCACCGTGAGCAGGGTGGCGGTGCGCCGGCCGTGCAGGCGGTCGCCGACCGCGAACACCCCGCCCGCGGCGACCAGCGAGAACACGATCGCGAGCGCCAGGGCGACACTGGCCCGCGAGCCCGGGGTGACGGCGGCGACCGCCTTCACGAGCACCGGGTACAGCGGGAAGAAGGCCAGATCGCTGGGCTCGTCGGTGCCCGGCGGGGACGGTTCGTAGCCGTGGGCCGCGATGCCGAGGTACCAGTTGGAGTCCCAGGACTTGGCGAGCACCGGCCACAGGCCGTGGTGGCGCAGGTGCGTCCAGCGGGCGAGGACGAGCACCCCCAGCAGGCGCACCGCGAGATGGCCGAGCAGCGCGGGCCCCGCGTACCGAAGGGCGGCGCGTACCCGCTCCCGGACCGGTGGCCGGGCGCCCGGAACGCGCTCGGCCGGATACCGGCGGGCGCCGGGGACGGGTCCGCGACGGACCGTGGTCGTCGCTGGGGGAGGCGCGGTCGGGGACACTGCGACGGCTCCTTGGCTCGGGCACGGCGGGAGGCACGCCGTCAGGCGCGGCGAGGGACCGCGACGAGTACGGCGAGAGGTACGGGCCACCCTTGCTCGCGCGTCCCCGCCCGATGCGGCACCGCTGCGTCAACTGCCGTACGAAATCACCCGAAAGCAGGACCGGGGCGGTGGTCTCTTGACCACCGCCCCGGTTGCTCCGCACGCCCCGCCGATCAGATGCCGGCGGCCGCCGCGAGGTCCTTCTTGATGCCGGCGAGCAGCTCCGCGCCCCGGGCGCGGGCCGCGTCCAGCTCGTCGGCCGAGCCGACCGGCACGACGACTTCCAGGTAGCACTTGAGCTTCGGCTCGGTGCCGCTCGGGCGCACGATGACCCGGGCGCCCTCCAGGTAGTAGCGCAGACCGTCAGTGGGCGGCAGCTGTTCGGTGCCCTCCGTCAGGTCCTCCGCCTTCGTGACGGCGAGACCCGCGAGCGCGGTCGGCGGCTGCTCGCGCAGCCGCGCCATCGCGTTCGAGATCACCGTCAGGTCCTCCACCCGGACCGAGAGCTGGTCGGTGGCGTGCAAGCCGTGCGCCAGGGCCAGCTCGTCGAGCAGGTCCAGGACCGTGCGGCCCTGCTCCTTGAGGAGGGAGACGAGCTCGGCGAAGGCCAGGGCGGCGGTGATGCCGTCCTTGTCGCGCACGCCCTCGGGGTCGACGCAGTAGCCCAGCGCCTCCTCGTAGCCGTAGCGCAGGTCCTCGACGCGGGCGATCCACTTGAACCCGGTCAGCGTCTCCTCGTACCCGAGCCCCGCCGCCGCGGCGATGCGGCCGAGCAGCGAGGACGACACGATCGACTCGGCGAACACGCCGGTGACGCCCTTGGAGACCAGGTGGGCGGCGAGCAGCGCGCCGACCTCGTCACCGCGCAGCATCCGCCACTGGCCGTCCCGGTCCTTGACCGCGGCCGCGCAGCGGTCGGCGTCCGGGTCGTTGGCCAGCACGACGTCGGGGTCGACGCGGCGGGCCGTGGCGAACGCCAGGTCCATCGCGCCCGGCTCCTCCGGGTTGGGAAAGGCGACCGTGGGGAACGCCGGGTCGGGCTCGGCCTGTTCGGCCACGAGCACCGGCTCGGGGAACCCGGCCCGCGCGAACGCGGCGAGCAGCACGTCCTTGCCGACGCCGTGCATCGCCGTGTAGACGACGTTCGCGGTGCGCGGCGAGCCCTCGGTCAACACCGCGTCCGTACGCGCCAGATAGGCGTCCAGGACCTCGTCCCCGAGCACCTCCCAGCCGCTCTCCGGGCGCGGTACGTCGTGCAGCGAGGCGACGGCGGCGATCTCGGCGGCGATCTCCGCGTCGGCCGGCGGCACGATCTGCGAGCCGTCGCCGAGGTACACCTTGTAGCCGTTGTCCCGCGGCGGGTTGTGGCTCGCGGTGACCTCGACGCCGGCGACGGCGCCCAAGTGCCTTATGGCGTAGGCCAGTACGGGCGTCGGCAGCGGCCGGGGGAGCACCGTCGCGCGCAGGCCCGCGCCGACCATGACGGCCGCGGTGTCCCGCGCGAAGTCGGCGGACTTGTAGCGCGCGTCGTAGCCGATGACGACGAGCCCGTCGCCCTGCCCCTTCGCCTTGAGGTACGCGGCGAGCCCGGCGGCGGCGCGGATGACGACCGAACGGTTCATCCGCATCGGCCCGGCGCCCAGCTCGCCGCGCAGCCCGGCGGTACCGAACTGAAGCGTGCCGCTGAACCGCGCGGCCAGCTCCGCCGCGTGCTCGGCGTCCGCCGAACTCTCGATGAGCTTGGCCAGCTCGTCGCGCGTCTCGCTGTCGGGGTCCTCGGCGAGCCAGGCCTTGGCCCGCGCGATCAGGTCCTGCGTCACGTTGTCAGCCTTTCGGGAGGGGCTTGGAAGGGCTTGGAAGTGCTTGTGGGGAAGGCTCAGATGCGGTCGAGTACCCGCGTGAGCAGCTCGCCCATGCGCGCCGCCGAGTCGCGGCCGGCCTGGAGCACCTCTTCGTGGTTGAGCGGCTCACCGGTCAGACCGGCGGCGAGGTTGGTGACGAGCGAGATCCCGAGGACCTCCGCGCCGGCCTCGCGGGCCGCGATGGCCTCCAGGACGGTCGACATGCCGACCAGGTCGCCGCCGAGCACGCGGACCATGTTGATCTCGGCCGGGGTCTCGTAGTGCGGGCCGGGGAACTGGACGTAGACGCCCTCTTCCAGGGTCTCGTCGACCTCCTTGCACAGCGCGCGAAGGCGCGGCGAGTACAGGTCGGTGAGGTCCACGAAGTTGGCGCCGATGATCGGCGAGGTGGCCGTCAGGTTGATGTGGTCGCTGATGAGGACCGGCTGGCCCGGGCGCATGCCCTCGCGCAGACCGCCGCAGCCGTTGGTCAGCACGATGGTCTTGCAGCCCGCGGCGACGGCGGTGCGCACGCCGTGCGCGACGGAGGCGACGCCCCGGCCCTCGTAGAAGTGGGTGCGGCCGAGGAAGACCAGGATCCGCTTGTCACCGATCTTGTACGAGCGGATCTTGCCGCCGTGGCCCTCGACGGCCGGCGCCGGGAAGCCCGGCAGCTCGGTCACGGGGAACTCGGCCTCGGGGGCGCCGAGCGCGTCGACGGCCGGCGCCCAGCCGGAGCCCATCACCAGGGCGACGTCGTGGGTCTCGGCGCCGGTGAGCTCGCGCAGGCGCGCGGCGGCGGCGTCGGCGGCGGCGTGGGGGTCGTCCTGGAGCAGGTCCGGGGTGGCAGATGCGTTCACTGAGTCTCTCGCCTCGCGAAGGAACGTCGTCCCGCCCGGTGACTGTCCGGCCGGGTCCGGGGGATTTCCCCCGGTAAAGAAGAATTACGCGCACGAGCGTAACCGCTGAAGTCCTACGCGCGTAGATGTGCAGGATAACGGACCTGCCGAATCCGTTTGTGGCTTCCCACGAAATCGCCCCGCGGGTGAAGGGGGCCCGGTCCGCGTGGCCTGCCGTGGTGACCGCGCCCGCCACCAGCCCTGCCAGGGGCGCGGGGAACTGCGCGAACGGCCCCCACCGGGCCGCGGGTGAAGGGGGCCCGGTCCGCGTGGCCTGCCGTGGTGACCGCGCTCGCCACCAGCCCTGCCAGGGGCGCGGGGAACTGCGCGAACGGCCCCCACCGGGCCGCGGGTGAAGGGCGGCCGGTCCGCATGGCCCGCCGTGGTGACCGCGCCCGCCACCAGCCCCGCCAGGGGCGCGGGGAACTGCGCGAACGGCCCCCACCGGGCCGCGGGTGAAGGGAGTCTTGAGGGTCCGGTGCCCGAGGAGGGGGGCGACTTCTTCGTCTGCGGGCCGTGCGTGGCTGGTCGCGCAGTTCCCCGCGCCCCTGAGGGGCTGGTGGTCGCGCAGCCTCAAGCGTTCGGCACCCCCGCGCCCCTGAGGGGCTGGTGGTGCGCCCCGGCCCGAGCGTTCGGCCCCGCCCTCAAGGGGGTTGCAGGGCGCCCGGCCCCAAGCGTTCGGCACCCCCGCGCCCCTGAGGGGCTGGTGGTGCGCCCGGCCCGAGCGTTCGGTCCCCCGCCCTCAAGGGGGTTGCAGGGGGCCCGGCCCCGAGCGTTCGGCACCCCCGCGCCCCTGAGGGGGTTGCAGGGGGCCCGGCCCCGAGCGTTCGGCACCCCCGCGCCCCTGAGGGGGTTGCAGGGGGCCCGGGTCTCAGCAGGGGCGTTTGCGGAGTTCCATCACGTAGTCGTGCGGCGCGCCCGCGGACTCCGCCGCGTCGGCCAGCTCCCCGAGGTAGCGCGCCGAAGGAAGACCGCCCTCGTACCCGTTCAGGACGTACAGCCAGGCCGCGTCCTCGCCGTCCAGGGTGTGCACCCGCACCCGCATCCGGCGGTAGATGTCGAGGCCGACGCCCTCCCACCGGTCCATCGACTCCTCGTCGAGCGGCGCGATGTCGTACAGGGCGACGAAGACCTGGGAGCGGGGGGCCTCGACGATCGTCGCGAGCGCGCCCTCCCAGCCCATCTGCTCTCCGCCGAACGTCAGGCGCCAGCCGTTGAGCCAGCCGGTGCCGCGCAACGGAGAGTGCGGGGCGCGGCGGGTCATCAGCCGCGGATCCAGGTTGCCGGCGTACGCGGCGTAGAGCGACATGGTGTCGAGGGTACGACAGTGGCCCGCGGGGGCCGCTCGCACCGCCCGCCACCACGGGGGCCCCGCCGTATCCCGCCGTAACCCGCCATGGCGGCCGAATGGCGCCCCCGGGGCGAGGACACGGGAAGCGTGCGGGACAATGAAGTACGTACTGCGTTCCCCCGGGGCCCCGCCCCGGACCCCCGGCCGGGCGGGCAGGCAGGCCGGGATCGACACTACGAGGCGGACTTTTTCGTGACGCGGATCGTGATCATCGGTGGCGGACCGGGCGGATACGAGGCGGCCCTGGTGGGCGCCCAGCTCGGTGCGGAGGTGACCGTCGTGGACTGCGACGGTCTGGGCGGGGCGTCGGTGCTCACCGACTGCGTGCCGTCGAAGACCCTGATCGCGACGGCCGAGGTGATGACCACCTTCGACTCTTCGTACGAGGAGTTGGGCATCCTCGTCGCCGACGACACGCCTCCCGAGGAGCAGTCCGCCCGCGTCGTCGGCGTGGACCTCGGCAAGGTCAACCGGCGGGTGAAGCGCCTCGCGCTCGCCCAGTCCCACGACATCACCGCCTCGGTGACCCGCGCGGGCGCCCGGGTCATGCGCGGCCGCGGCCGGCTCGCCGGACCGCAGGGCATCGACGGCACCCGCGACGTGATCGTCACGGCCGCCGACGGCACCGAGGAGATGCTGACCTGCGAGGCCGTGCTCATCGCCACCGGCGGAAGCCCGCGCGAGCTGCCCGACGCGCAGCCCGACGGCGAGCGCATCCTCAACTGGACGCAGGTGTACGACCTGGACGAACTGCCCGAGGAGCTCATCGTGGTCGGCTCCGGCGTCACCGGCGCCGAGTTCGCGGGCGCCTACCAGGCGCTCGGCTCCAAGGTCACCCTCGTCTCCTCCCGCGACCGCGTGCTGCCCGGCGAGGACCCGGACGCGGCCGCGGTCCTGGAGGACGTGTTCCGCCGCCGCGGCATGAACGTCATGGCCCGCTCGCGCGCCGAGTCCGCCAAGCGCGTCGGCGACCGCGTCGAGGTCACCCTCTCCGACGGCCGCGTCATCAGCGGCAGCCACTGCCTGATGGCCGTCGGCGCGATCCCCAACACCGCCAACATGGGCCTCGTGGAGTCGGGCGTACGCCTCAAGGAGTCCGGCCACATCTGGACCGACAAGGTCTCGCGCACCTCCGCCCCCGGCGTGTACGCGGCCGGCGACGTGACCGGCATCTTCGCGCTCGCCTCGGTCGCCGCCATGCAGGGCCGCATCGCGATGTACCACTTCCTCGGCGACGCGGTGGCCCCGCTGAACCTGAAGACGGTCTCCTCCAACGTCTTCACCGACCCCGAGATCGCCACCGTCGGCTACACCCAGGCCGACGTCGACGCCGGCAAGATCGACGCCCGGGTCGTGAAGCTGCCGCTGCTGCGCAACCCGCGCGCCAAGATGCAGGGCATCCGGGACGGCTTCGTCAAGATCTTCTGCCGCCCGGGCACCGGCATCATCGTCGGCGGCTGTGTCGTCGCCCCGCGCGCGAGCGAACTGATCCACCCCATCTCGATCGCGGTCGACAACAACCTGACGGTGGAACAGATCGCGAACGCGTTCACCGTGTACCCGTCGCTGTCCGGCTCGATCGCCGAGGTGGCCCGCCAGCTCCACACCCGCAAGAAGGCCGGAGAGGCGTAACTCCCCTGCTGGGGCGGGGGGTTGGCGAGTGCGGCGCGGGGCCCGAGAGGCCGTAACGGGGCGTATACCACTCGACAGCCCCCTTTGGGTGCACCTTCTGTTATTCGGCGCAAACTGCTGAGAATATTCGGCCGCCCAGGTTACTGTCAGTTTCGTGTTCGCTGCAGAACGTCGCCAATTGATCCTCGAAATGGTGCGCGCCAACGGGGCGGTATCGCTCCGGGAGCTCGCCCGTGTCGTCCAGACCTCCGAAGTGACCGTACGGCGGGACGTGCGGGCGCTGGAGGCCGAAGGACTCCTCGACCGCCGCCACGGCGGTGCGGTACTGCCGGGCGGGTTCACCCGTGAATCCGGCTTCCCGCAGAAATCCCATCTAGCCACCGCGGAGAAGACGGCCATCGCCGACCTCGCCGCGGGTCTCGTCGAAGAGGGCGAGGCCATCGTGGTCGGCGCGGGGACGACCACGCAGGAGCTGGCCCGCCGGCTCGCGCGGGTCCCCGGCCTGACCGTCGTCACCAACTCCCTGCTGGTGGCCCAGGCGTTGGCCCATGCCAACCGGGTCGAGGTCGTCATGACCGGAGGCACCCTGCGCGGCTCCAACTACGCCCTGGTGGGCAGCGGCGCCGAGCAGTCCCTCCAGGGGCTCCGGGTCTCGCGCGCCTTCCTGTCCGGGAGCGGTCTGACCGCCGAGCGCGGTCTGTCCACCTCCAACATGCTCTCGGCGAGCGTGGACCGCGCGCTGGTGCAGGCGGCGGCCGAGGTCGTGGTCCTCGCCGACCACACCAAGCTCGGCACCGACACCATGTTCCAGACGGTGCCGACCGACGTGATCACCCGCCTGGTCACCGACGAGCCGCCGGGCCACGACGACCGGGCCGCCACCGAGTTGCAGGCCCTCGCCGACCAGGGGGTGCAGATCGCCGTGGCGGGCCCCTCGGGCGCGCCCTCCGGCGAGACCGGCCCGGGCCGCCCGCCCCGCCGCGAGATGCCGCTCCCGGGCCAGCGCCGCACCCACGGCCCCGGCGCGGGCCCACAGTTGCGCAGCGCTTCGGGAATGGGTGAGCCCCAGGGGCCGGGCGAGCGGGCGCGGGTCGCGGATCTGCGGCGCCGCTAGGCGCGACCGGGCGCTGCTCGGGCTCGGTCAGCCCTTCAGGCCCCGATAGGTCAGGGCCAGCAGCCGGTCGGCCAACTCCGGGTCGTCCGGGGACTGTTCGGCCGCGAGCGCGATGGCGTTGGTGAGCTGCATGAGGTCGGCGATGGTGACGTCGGCGCGTACGGAACCGGCGTCCCGGGCCCGTACGAGCAGGGCGTCGCCCGCCTCCCGCATCGGTTCGCTGCACCGGGCCAGGGCCGAACCGGCGTCGCCCGAGGCCGACATGAGGGCGCGGGCCAGGCCCCGGTACAGGCCCGCGTGCGTGATGATGGCGCGCAGCCACTCGATGAGCGCGGTGCAGGGCTGCTCGGCGCTCAGCAGCTCCCGCGAGCGGGTGAGCAGTATGTCCACCTCGCTCTGGAACACCGCGCTCAGCAGGGCCTGGCGGGTGGGGAAGTGGCGGTAGAGGGTGCCGATGCCCACGCCTGCCCTGCGGGCCACGTCCTCCAGGGAGGTGTCCGTGCCGTGTTCCGCGAAGGCGGTGCGGGCGGTTGCCAGGAGACGGTCGTGGTTGCGCCGTGCGTCCGCCCGCAGCGGGCGGGGCGGCGACCCCGTTTTCCCATCCATCCCTCCAGCATGCCAGCCCCCCTCCCGGGTCCCGGCCCCGAACCCCGCTCTGCCCCTGCCCCGCCCCGCCCCTGGAGGGGGGCCGCCTCCCCCGCCTGCGGACCGGGGTCGCTTGTTGCGCAGTTCCCCGCGCCCCTGGAAAACCCGCCTTCGCCTGCGGGCCGAAGGGGCTGGTCGCGCAGTTCCCCGCGCCCCTCAAAACCCGCTCTCGGCTGCGGACCGTGGTCGTTTCTCGCGCAGTTCCTCGCGCCCCTGGCGGGGTCGGTGCTGGCCCGCAGCGGGGCATTTCAGCCTGTCCGGCGTTTGAGGACGAGCGCCGTTCAGGCGCGATACGGGGTCTGGGGCGGAGCCCCAGGCAACCCCGCTCTCAACTGCGGGCCGTGGTCGCTTCTCGCGCAGTTCCTCGCGCCCCTGGCGGGGTCGGTGCTGGCCCGCGTCGGGGCATTTCAGCCTGTCCGGCGTTTGAGGACGAGCGCCCTTTAGGCGCGAACGGGGTCTGGGGCGGAGCCCCAGGGGCTGGGGGGGCGTGCGGGGGCAGCTTCAGCCTGTCCGGCGTTTGAGGACCAGGGGGTCGGGGTGGCGCCCCGGGGTATGGGTGAGCCCCGGCCGGTGGTGCGGGCCGGGGCTCGGGTGGGGCAGGGCTGGGGTCAGTCCTTGATCTCGCAGATCATCGCGCCGGACGACACCGACGCCCCCACCTCCGCCGCAAGCCCCTTCACCGTCCCCGCGCGGTGCGCGTTGAGCGGCTGTTCCATCTTCATGGCCTCAAGGACGACGACGAGGTCGCCCTCCTTGACCTCCTGGCCCTCCTCGACCGCCACCTTCACGATCGTGCCCTGCATGGGCGAGGCGAGGGTGTCGCCGGAGGCGGCGGAGCCGGCCTTCTTGGCGGCACGCCGCTTCGGCTTGGCGCCACCCGCCGCGGCGGTCCGCGCCAGCGTCATGCCGAGCGAGGACGGCAGGGACACCTCGAGCCGCTTGCCGCCCACCTCGACCACGACCGTCTCGCGGCCGGGCTCCTCGTCGGACTCCGCGTCGGCCGGGGCCGTGAACGCCGGGATCTCGTTGACGAACTCGGTCTCGATCCAGCGGGTGTGGATGGTGAACGGGTCGGCGGTGAAGGCGGGATCGGCGACCACCGCGCGGTGGAAGGGAATCGCGGTCGCCATGCCCTCGACCGTGAACTCGGCCAGCGCGCGCGCGGCCCGCTGGAGCGCCTGCTCACGGGTCGCGCCGGTCACGATGAGCTTGGCCAGGAGCGAGTCCCAGGCGGGGCCGATGACCGAGCCGGACTCGACGCCGGCGTCCAGGCGCACGCCCGGGCCCGACGGCGGTGCGAACAGGGTGACCGTGCCGGGCGCGGGCAGGAAGCCGCGGCCCGGGTCCTCGCCGTTGATGCGGAACTCGAAGGAGTGGCCGCGCATGACCGGGTCGTCGTAGCCGAGTTCCTCGCCGTCGGCGATGCGGAACATCTCGCGGACCAGGTCGATGCCGGTGACCTCTTCGGTGACCGGGTGCTCGACCTGGAGGCGGGTGTTGACCTCCAGGAAGGAGATGGTGCCGTCGGCGCCGACGAGGAACTCGACGGTGCCCGCGCCGACATAGCCGGCCTCCTTGAGGATGGCCTTGGACGCGGCGTACAGCTCCGCGTTCTGAGCCTCCGTCAGGAACGGTGCCGGGGCCTCCTCGACCAGCTTCTGGTGGCGACGCTGAAGCGAGCAGTCACGGGTCGAGACCACGACGACGTTGCCGTGGGTGTCGGCCAGGCACTGGGTCTCGACGTGGCGCGGCTTGTCGAGGTAGCGCTCGACGAAGCACTCGCCCCGGCCGAACGCCGCGACGGCCTCGCGGACCGCCGAGTCGTACAGCTCGGGGACCTCTTCGAGGGTGCGGGCGACCTTCAGGCCGCGGCCGCCGCCGCCGAAGGCCGCCTTGATGGCGATGGGCAGGCCGTGTTCGCGGGCGAACGCGACGACCTCGTCGGCGCCCGAGACCGGGTCCGGGGTGCCGGCGACGAGCGGGGCGCCCGCGCGCTGGGCGATGTGACGGGCCGCCACCTTGTCGCCGAGGTCGCGGATGGCCTGCGGGGGCGGGCCGATCCAGGTCAGGCCCGCGTCCAGCACGGCCTGGGCGAACTCGGCGTTCTCGGACAGGAATCCGTAGCCCGGGTGGACCGCGTCCGCTCCGGAGTCGGCCGCTGCCGCGAGCACCTTGGCGATGTCCAGATAGCTGGATGCCGGGGTGTCACCGCCCAGGGCGAATGCCTCGTCCGCTGTCCGGACATGCAGCGCATCCCGGTCCGGATCGGCGTAGACGGCTACGCTCGCGATTCCGGCATCCCGGCAGGCCCGGGCAACGCGGACAGCGATTTCGCCTCGGTTGGCGATGAGCACCTTGCGCACGATGGCTCCCTCCTTGAAACAAGCTGAGTTTAGGGAAGCCGCACACTGGCTTACGACCCATCCCCAATGGTGAGCTTGCCCACACGGAGTGTGATTCGAGGCACGCTCAAGTCGCGAAATCCCTTGTCGCACCACGGTACGCCGGGCTCCCGTACCGCACAGTAGCGGTGGGGTGTGGGCAAGGTCTCTGTCCCGGGGGCCAGCACGTCCGGGGAATTCTTTGTGGAGTACCTACGAATGGCCGAGTGATTCTTTGCCGTCCGGCCCCCGCGTGGCGAAGCGGCGCCGCCCCGGGCGTACCACCGGTGTTGTGCGGACCCTTGTACGAACCATTACCGGTTAGTAGCGTGCGCGGCACAGCCGTACTAGGGGTAACAGGGGGTGTCGCGCGTGCTGCGCCGACCGATCGCCATCGTGGCCGCGCTCATTCTCTTCGCCGAGGCCTGCGGCATCGTGCTGGTCAACTGGGTGCTCGGCCTGGTCGCCCACAACCAGAACATGTCGCTCGCCGGGATCGATCCCCACGCGATCTCGGTGGGAGCCTGGGTCGCGGGCGGCCTGTTCGGACTCTTCCTCGCCGTCTGCGGTGTCCTTCTGCTGATCATCGGCATCCGCGACCGCGCCCCCGGCCGCGTCGCCCGCATCACGCTGATCGCCTGCGCGGTGGTGCACGCGGTCCTTGCCGCGTTCACCGTCGGGCTGGTCGGCTGGGGTGCCTTCGCGTATCTGATGGTCGTGCTCGCGCTGCTCGTCCTCGTTCTGCTGGCGTACGCGAGGGAGCGTCCCGTCACCAAGGCCGGGCCCGCCCCCGAGGACGGGGCTCCGGAGGCGCCCAACGGGGCGCCTGCGGCCGCCTGATGCCCGCCTGGCTCCCGCCTAGACCCACAGCTCGGTGATCGAGAGGCCCAGCTCGGCGAGCAGGGTGCGCAGCAGGGGCAGGCTCAGCCCGATGACGTTGCCGTGGTCGCCCTCGATGGAGTCGATGAAGGGTGCCGAGCGGCCGTCGAGGGTGAACGCCCCTGCCACGTAAAGGGGTTCACCGCTCGCCACGTACGCCGCGACCTCCGCGTCCGTGGGCTCGCCGAACCGTACGACCGTCGACGCGGTCGCCGAGGCGCGCTCGCCGGTCGCCGTGTCGATCACGCAGTGCCCGGTCCGCAGCACGCCCGAGCGGCCGCGCATCGACTTCCAGCGGGCCGTCGCGTCCTCGGCGTCGGCGGGCTTGCCGAGCGCCACGCCGTCCAGGTCGAGGACCGAGTCGCAGCCAATGACCAGCGCGCCCTCCGCCTCGGGGCGGCCGGCCACCGCGTCGGCCTTCGCCTCGGCGAGCACCAGGGCGAGCTCGGACGGGGTCGGCGCGCTCAGGGCGTCCTCGTCGACGCCGCTCACGATGACCTCGGGCGCGAGCCCGGCCTGGCGGAGCAGCCCGAGGCGGGCGGGGGATTGGGAGGCGAGGACGAGGCGGCGCTGAGCAGTCATGGGCGCCATCGTAGGCGCCGCGGGGTGCACCCGGCCCAGGCCCGGCCCTCAGCGGATACCGACCACGATCATCGCCACCACCATGGCAAGGGCGAGAAACAGGCCCGCCCGGCGCATCATCGCCTGGGCGTCGCGCAGTTCCTTCGGCGGCTCGTCATCGGGGTCTGACCACAGCATGCAATCGATAGTGCGGCGTGGGGGGTTGGGTGCGCCTGAGTACGAGTACTCAACCGGTGCGGCGAACGAAGCGCGACGGGGTTGCCCGGGGCTCCGCCCCAGACCCCGTTCGCGCCTTGAGGGCGCTCGTCCTCAATCGCCGGACGGGCTGAAGGCGCTCGATACAGCCCCGCACCGGTCCTGCCTGGGGCGCGGGGGCTGAGGTGGCCATGCGGGCCCGCACCCACTCTGCGAGGGGCGCGGGGAACTGCGCGAGAAGCGGTCACGATCCGCACCCGAAAGCGGGGTTGCCTGGGGCTCCGCCCCAGACCCCGTTCGCGCCTTGAGGGCGCTCGTCCTCAAACGCCGGACGGGCTGTAGGTGCCCCAGCACCGGGCAGTTGGGGGCGCGGGGGCTGAGGTGATCCAGACAGCCCCGCACCGACCCTGCCAGGGGCGCGGGAACTGCGCGAGAAGCGAGCACGGTCCGCAGCCGAAAGCGGGGTTCCCTGGGGCTCCGCCCCAGACCCCGTATCGCGCCTTAAGGGCGCTCGTCCTCAATCGCCGGACGGGCTGAAGGTGCCCCAGCACCGGGCAGTTAAGGGGCGCGGGGAACTGCGCGACCAGCCCCGCACGGCCCGCGGGCGAAACGCGGGCGCCCCGCACGGCCCGAGGGCGAAGGACAGGCACCCGCACGGCCCGCACCCGGAAGCGGGTTGGGGGCGCGGGGGCCGGGCGCGGGTTTAGGCGGGCCAGTAGGTTCGGGACCAGGCGTGGGGGCCCGGCCCCGGGAGGGGGCGGCGGGCGATGCGGGAGGGGTCGGACCAGCCCTCCGGGGGCCGCGGCGCACCGGGCGCGGCCGAGGCCGTCGCCGCGGCGCGCGCCTGGACCACCGCCAGTGCGGCGGCCAGCTCCTCCGGGGTCGGATTGCCCCGTACGACCTTGATCACAGTGGCTCCTAGAGGGGGATGTTGCCGTGCTTCTTCGGAGGGAGGGATTCCCGCTTCGTGCGCAGCTGACGCAGCCCGCGCGCGATGTGGGCGCGCGTCTCGGACGGCATGATCACCGCGTCCACGTACCCCCGCTCCGCCGCGATGTACGGGTTCAGGAGCGTGTCCTCGTAGTCCGCGATCAGCTCGGCCCGGGTCGCCTCCTGGTCCGACGCGGCGGCGATCGTGCGCCGGTGCAGGATGTTGACCGCGCCCTGCGCGCCCATGACGGCGATCTGGGCGGTCGGCCACGCCAGGTTGAGGTCGGCGCCCAGGTGCTTGGAGCCCATGACGTCGTACGCGCCGCCGAACGCCTTGCGTGTGATGACGGTGATGAGCGGGACCGTCGCCTCGGCGTAGGCGTAGATCAGCTTGGCGCCACGGCGGATGATGCCGCCGTACTCCTGGTCGACCCCGGGGAGGAAGCCGGGCACGTCCACGAAGGTCAGGACCGGCACGTTGAAGGCGTCGCAGGTGCGCACGAAGCGCGCGGCCTTCTCGGAGGCGTTGATGTCGAGGCAACCGGCGAACTGCATCGGCTGGTTGGCGACGATGCCCACCGGGTAGCCCTCGACGCGGCCGAAGCCGGTGATGATGTTCGGCGCGAACAGGGCCTGCGTCTCCAGGAACTCGCCCTCGTCCAGGACGTGTTCGATGGCCGTGTGCATGTCGTACGGCTGGTTCGCGGAGTCCGGGATGAGGGCGTCCAGCTCGCGGTCCTCGTCCGAGGTCTCCAGATCCGCCTCCTCGGGGAAGGCCGGCGGCTCGCTCAGGTTGTTCGAAGGGAGGTAGGAGAGAAGGGACTTGACGTATTCGATCGCGTCCTTCTCGTCGCCAGCCATGTGGTGCGCCACACCCGAGGTGGTGTTGTGGGTGCGGGCGCCGCCGAGCTCCTCGAAGCCCACGTCCTCGCCGGTGACGGTCTTGATGACGTCGGGCCCGGTGATGAACATGTGCGAGGTCTGGTCGACCATCACCGTGAAGTCGGTGATCGCGGGCGAGTACACCGCGCCGCCCGCGCACGGGCCGACGATCAGGGAGATCTGCGGGACGACGCCCGAGGCGTGCACATTGCGGCGGAAGATCTCGGCGAACAGGCCGAGCGCGACGACACCCTCCTGGATGCGGGCGCCACCGCCGTCGTTGATGCCGATGACCGGACAGCCCGTCTTCAGGGCGAAGTCCATGACCTTGACGATCTTCTCGCCGTAGACCTCGCCGAGCGAGCCGCCGAAGATGGTGAAGTCCTGGGAGTAGACGCACACCGGGCGGCCGTCGACGGTCCCGTACCCGGTGACCACGCCGTCGCCGTAGGGGCGGTTCTTCTCGATCCCGAAGTTGGTGGAGCGGTGCCGGGCGAACTCGTCCAGCTCCACGAACGAGCCCTCGTCAAGGAGCAGTTCGACCCGCTCACGGGCCGTCAACTTGCCCTTGGCGTGCTGCTTTTCGATCGCACGCGCGGAGCCGGCGTGGGTCGCCTCGTCGATGCGGCGCTGAAGATCCGCCAGCTTTCCGGCGGTGGTGTGGAGGTCGACGGTGGCGTCGCTCTGGGCGTTTTCCGGCTCGGACATCGGGATGCGGCTCCCTGCCTGGTCACGGGGGTGGCTGGCTGCTGACTCGTAGGCTGGCTACTGACTCGTAGGGTAGTGGCGCCGATACGGTTCGGCAGTGCGGCGTTTGCCACACCCGGGGTGCCTTGCAATTGCGACCTAACCTGGCTGCATGACACCCCCGGACGCTTCCGACAGCCGCTGGTCCGATCTCGACCGGCCGCCCCTGAACGCCACCGCGCTGCGCCGCGCCCTGCTGCGGCCCGACGCCCTGTGGACCTCCCTGGACGTGGTCACGGCGACCGGCTCCACCAACTCCGACCTCGCCGCGAAGGCCGACGCGCACGCCGAGGGCGCCGTCCTGGTCGCCGAGGAGCAGACCGCCGGGCGCGGTCGCCTCGACCGGCGCTGGTCGGCGCCGGCCCGCTCCGGCCTGTTCTTCTCCGTCCTGCTGAAGCCGGGCCCCTCGGTGCCGGTCGAGCGGTGGGGCTGGCTGCCACTGCTCACCGGCGTCGCGGTCGCGGGCGGCCTCGCGCGGGCCGCGGGCGTCGAGACGGCACTGAAATGGCCCAACGACCTCCTGATCACGGTGGACGGGGAAGAACGCAAGGCGGGCGGGATCCTCGCCGAGCGGGCCGGCGCGGACGGTGTCGTCGTCGGCATCGGCCTCAACGTGACGCTGCGCGCCGACGAACTCCCCGTGCCCGGCGCGGGCTCCCTCGCCCTCGCGAACGCGGTCTCCACCGACCGCGACACCCTGCTGCGAGCGGTCCTTCGCTCCCTGGAGGAGTGGTACGCCTCGTGGCGCACGGCGTCGGGCGACCCGGCCGCCTCCGGCCTCCACGAGGCGTACGCGGCGGCCTGCGCGACGCTGGGCCGCACCGTGCGTGCCGAGCTGCCCGGCGGGCAGTCGATCGAGGGCGAGGCGGTCGCCGTGGACGGGGACGGTCGCCTGGTCCTGGCCACCGCGGAGGGTGTCCAGCGGCCGGTGGCGGCGGGGGACATCGTGCACCTGCGTCCGGCCGTGTCCTGAAGCGGCCGGACGGGCGCTCCCGGGACGTGAGCTACGGCACACCTGCCGTATCGTTGAGCCCGATCCAGCGACAGATCGGCAGGGCAGTGCGCAGGCAACGGGCAGGAGGCGGCCGGTGACCGTCGACGAGACACGGTCCGGTGCGGACGCCGGAAGCGGCCCCGGCGACACCCCGGGCGGCTCCGGCACCCCGGCCGAGGCCGCGCCCTCCGCGTACCCGACGCCGCACCACGCCGTCGATCACACCGCCGAGCCCACCGACGACCCGCTCGCCATCCGTCTGGAGCAGCTCATCCTCGGCGCCGACCGGCGCTACACCCCCTTCCAGGCGGCCCGTACCGCGGGCGTCTCCATGGAGCTGGCGTCCCGGTTCTGGCGGGCCATGGGGTTCGCCGACATCGGGCAGGCCAAGGCGCTCACCGAGGCCGACGTGCTGGCCCTGCGCCGGCTCGCCGGACTCGTCGAGGCGGGGCTGCTCAGCGAGCCGATGGCGGTGCAGGTCGCGCGCTCCACCGGGCAGACCACCGCCCGGCTGGCCGAATGGCAGATCGATTCTTTTCTGGAGGGCCTGACCGAGCCCCCCGAGCCCGGCATGACCCGTACCGAGGTCACGTACCCCCTGGTCGAGCTGCTGCTGCCCGAGCTGGAGGAGTTCCTCGTCTATGTGTGGCGGCGCCAGCTCGCCGCCGCGACCGGTCGCGTGGTGCAGGCGGCCGACGACGAGGAGATGGTCGACCGCCGCCTGGCGGTGGGCTTCGCGGACCTGGTCGGGTTCACCCGGCTCACCCGGCGCCTGGAGGAGGAGGAGCTCGGCGAGCTCGTCGAGGCCTTCGAGACGACCGCCGCCGACCTCGTCGCGGCGCACGGCGGGCGGCTCATCAAGACGCTGGGCGACGAGGTCCTGTTCGCCGCCGACGACGCGGGCACGGCCGCCGAGATCTCGCTGCGGCTCATCGAGACCATGGCCGGCGACGAGACGATGCCCGCCCTGCGGGTGGGCATCGCGTTCGGCACCGTCACGACCCGCATGGGCGACGTGTTCGGCACCACCGTGAACCTGGCCAGCCGCCTCACCTCCATAGCCCCGAAGGACGCCGTCCTGGTCGACGGGGCGTTCGCGGAGGAGCTGGCCCGCACCGGGGACGCGCCCGTCTCCGAGGCGCAGGCCGCCCAGGACGCGCTGGCCGCCGAGAAGGAGGGCGAGGAGTTCACGCCCCCGGCGAAGTACCGCTTCGCGCTCCAGCCCATGTGGCAGCGCCCGGTGCGCGGCCTCGGGGTGGTGGAGCCCTGGCTGCTGCGCCGGCGCGAGGTCCCGAACCTGTCCTAGAGGGCCGCTCGGGTCGCGGCCTAGGATCACCCCCGACGTAACGTTCGTTAACGGAGGGGTTGCCATGGCCGAGCAGCGGTTCGGGGAGTTCGTCGTCGTACGGCGCGAGGGGTATGTCGCCGAGCTGGTGCTCGACCGGCCCAAGGCCATGAACGCGGTGTCGACGGAAATGGCCCGCTCCATCGCCGCCGCCTGCGAGGCGCTCGGCGCCGACCGCGACGCCCGGGTGACCGTGGTGACGTCGACGAACGAGCGGGCTTTCTGCGTCGGCGCGGACCTCAAGGAGCGCAACTCCTTCAGCGACGCCGACCTCGTACGCCAGCGGCCCACCGCCCGTGCCGCCTACACCGGTGTGCTCGAACTGCCCATGCCGACCGTGGCCGCCGTGCACGGCTTCGCGCTCGGCGGCGGCTTCGAGCTGGCGCTGGCCTGCGATGTGATCGTGGCGGACGCGACCGCCGTGGTCGGGCTCCCCGAGGTGTCGGTCGGCGTCATCCCCGGCGGCGGCGGTACGCAGCTCCTGCCGCGCCGGGTCGGCGCCGCCCGCGCGGCCGAGCTGGTCTTCACCGCGCGGCGCGTCGAGGCCGCCGAGGCAAGGGAGTTGGGCCTGATCGACGTACTGGCCGAGGGCGCCCGCACCGAGGCGCTGGCGCTCGCCGGACGCATGGCGGCCAACTCGCCCGTCGGGCTGCGCGCGGCCAAGCGGGCGATGCGGCTCGGCCAGGGCCTCGACCTGCGGGCCGGCCTGGAGGTCGAGGACGCGGCCTGGCGGGCGGTGGCGTTCTCCGGGGACCGCGCGGAGGGCGTGGCCGCGTTCAACGAGAAGCGGAAGCCGGCCTGGCCCGGGGAGTGACCCGGTCGCCGGGGCTGCGGCCGTGTCCCCGGCGCCCTTCACGGCGTCCCCCGGGTCAAAACACCCAAAACCTACCTAAGCTGGAGGAATGGGTGGAGAGGATGCCCGGCTGCGGGCCGTGGTTTCGCTGGCGCAGGCCATGGCCGCGGCACATACGCCGCGCGAGTCCTGGCGCGCCGCCGCCCTGGGCGCGCGGTGCGCGCTCGGCGGGAACTTCGCCGCGCTGTCGGTGTGGGAGCGCGAGCTGGGGCGTCTGAGGGTCCTCGTCAACGCGGGCGAACGGGCCCACGGGGAGGAGGAGTTCCCCGAGGACGAGGCGTATCCGGTGCACCAGTTCCCCGAGATCACCGAGTTCCTGCACGAGCGGTGGGCGGGCGGTGGCGAACCCAACGCCTGGGTCGAGACGGCCGCCGCGCCCCCCGAGGGCGATGTCGGCTACTGCCACGAACGGGTCACCGCGCTGCGCCGCCGCGGCCGGGGCTGCTGCGTGGTCGCCCCGATCGTGCTGCACGGGCGCGCCTGGGGTGAGCTCTATGTGGCGCGGCCCGTCGGGGCGCCCGTCTTCGACGCGGCCGACGCGGACTTCGCCACCGTCCTCGCCTCGGTCGCGGCGGCCGGCATCGCCCAGACCGAACGCCTCGAAGAGGTGCGCCGCCTCGCCTTCACCGACCCGCTCACCGGGCTCGCCAACCGCCGCGCGGTCGACATGCGCCTCGACGAGGCGATCGAGCGCCACCGCGCCGACGGCTCGGTGGTCAGCCTCGTGGTGTGCGACCTGAACGGGCTCAAGCGGGTCAATGACACGCTGGGCCACGAGGTAGGCGACCGGCTCCTCGAACGCTTCGGTTCGGTGCTGTCCCTGTGCGGGGCGAAACTGCCGGGCGCGCTGTCCGCGCGGCTGGGCGGCGACGAGTTCTGCCTCCTTTCGGTGGGGCCGGGCGCGGACGAGGTCGTGGCGGTGGGAGACGAACTCTGCCTGCGTGCGGGGGAGTTGGAGCTCGGGGAGGGGGTCGCGTGCGGGGTGGCCTCGACCGGTGACCCCATCGGCCCCATCGTCTCGGCCCGCCGCCTGTTCCGCCTCGCGGACGCGGCCCAGTACCGGGCGAAGGCGGCGCGCTCGGCGAAGCCGGTGGTGGCGGGGCGGGACGGGGCGGTGCTGCGGCTGGCGGAGAATCCGCCGACGCCGGCGCACGACCGCCGCCGCTTCAGGGGCCGAGGCTAGGGGGGCGCGCCCCCAACCCCCTCTGCCCCTGCGGCCGCGCTGGTACCTCGCGCAGTTCCCCGCGCCCCAACCCCCTCGGTGGGTGCGGCCGCGCCAGCGTCTTGCGCAGTTCCCCGCGCCCCCAGGAAAACCCGCTTTCGGTTGCGGGTCGTGGTCGCTTTTCGCGCAGTTCCCCGCGCCCCAAAACCCGTCTTCGGCCGCGAGTCGTGCGTGGCTGGTCGCGCAGTTCCCCGCGCCCCTAACTACTCGGTGCGGGGCAGCACAGGACACCTCAGCCCGTCCGGCGTTTGAGGACGAGCGCCCTTAAGGCGCGATACGGGGTCTGGGGCGGAGCCCCAGGAGGGCACGGGACCAACCCCGGGGTCTGGGGCGGAGCCCCGAGGGGCCCAGCCCGCGCACCCCGCCTAGTGACACCCGGCGATTCAATCCGTAGGGTGCTGAATATGGATATGCACACTGTCGTGGTGGGGACCTCCGGGACCACCCCCGAGGACGTCATCGCCGTGTCCCGCCACAACGCGAAGGTCGAGCTCTCCGCCGAGGCCCTCGCCGCCCTGGCCCGAGCCCGCGAGATCGTCGACGCGCTGGCCGCCAAGCCGGAGCCGGTGTACGGCGTCTCCACCGGCTTCGGTGCGCTCGCCTCCCGGCACATCAGCCCCGAGCTCCGCGCCCAGCTCCAGCGCAACATCGTGCGCTCGCACGCCGCCGGCATGGGCCCGCGCGTGGAGCGCGAGGTCGTGCGCGCGCTGATGTTCCTGCGTCTGAAGACCGTCGCCTCCGGGCACACCGGCGTGCGCCCCTCCGTCGCCCAGACCATGGCCGACGTGCTCAACGCGGGCATCACCCCGGTCGTCCACGAGTACGGCTCGCTCGGCTGCTCCGGCGACCTCGCGCCGCTCTCGCACTGCGCCCTGACCCTGATGGGCGAGGGCGACGCCGAGGGCCCCGACGGCGTGGTGAAGCCCGCCGGCGAGCTGCTCGCCGTGGCCGGCATCACCCCCGTCGAGCTGCGCGAGAAGGAGGGCCTCGCCCTCCTCAACGGCACCGACGGCATGCTCGGCATGCTGTGCATGGCCATCGCCGACCTGAAGAAGCTCTACACCTCCGCCGACATCACCGCCGCGCTCTCCCTCGAAGCGCTGCTCGGCACCGAGAAGGTCCTCGCCCCCGAGCTGCACGCCATCCGCCCCCACCCCGGCCAGGGCGCCTCCGCCGCCAACATGCTGGCCGTCCTGAAGGATTCGGGCCTGACCGGCCACTTCCAGGAGGAAGAGGCGCCCCGCGTTCAGGACGCGTACTCGGTGCGCTGCGCCCCCCAGGTCAACGGCGCGGGCCGCGACACGATCGCGTACGCCCTGACCGTGGCCGAGCGCGAACTGGCCTCCGCCGTCGACAACCCGGTGGTCCTGGCCGACGGCCGCGTCGAGTCCAACGGCAACTTCCACGGCGCCCCGGTCGCCTACGTCCTGGACTTCCTCGCCATCGTCGCTGCCGACCTCGGCTCCATCGCCGAGCGCCGCACCGACCGTCTCCTCGACAAGAACCGCAGCCACGGTCTGCCGCCGTTCCTCGCCGACGACGCCGGTGTGGACTCGGGCCTGATGATCGCCCAGTACACCCAGGCCGCCCTGGTCAGCGAGATGAAGCGGCTCGCGGTGCCCGCCTCCGCCGACTCGATCCCGTCCTCGGCCATGCAGGAGGACCACGTCTCCATGGGCTGGTCGGCCGCGCGCAAGCTGCGTACCGCCGTCGACAACCTGACCCGCATCATCGCCGTCGAGCTGTACGCGGCGACCCGGGGCATCGAGCTGCGCAAGGGACTCACCCCCGCGCCCGCCTCGCAGGCCGCCATCGCCGCGGCGCGCGCGGCCGGCGTCCAGGGCCCCGGACCCGACCGCTACCTCGCCCCGGACCTGGCCGCCGCCGACGCCTTCGTACGCGAAGGGAAGCTGGTCGCCGCGGTGGAGCCGGTGACGGGCCCGCTCGCCTGACCCGCCCGCCGTACGAGAAGGGCCGCCCGGGACACCATGTCCCGGGCGGCCCTTCTCGTCGCGTCGTAGCGACAACTGCCTTACGCGCCACGGCAGTCGAGGCGCGCGCGGCCGGTCAGCAGGTGCGCGATCTGCGGACCGAGTACGTCACGAACCCCGCCCCGAGACCCAGGAACAGCGTGCCGCCGACCAGGTAGGGGGAGGTGTCCGCGCCGCCGCCGGTGTCGGCGAGTGCGAGGGGGCCTTCGGCGGGGGTGGGGGCGGCCCGGTACGCGGAGTGCGCGGGGGCCGCCGAAGGATGCTGTTCGTCCGTGGCGTTGGCGGACGGCACGAACCACAGGGCGCAGAGCAGAGTCCCCGCCGCGGTGGCGGTGAGCAGGGGACGACGAGCGACGGACAAGTGAGCGATCCCTTTGCGAGTACGGCGAATTGGCGGGATGCGCTGATGCTAGTGAAAGCAGCGGGTCGCGGGAAAGTCGCGGATGCCTTGAGCCCTACGCTCCCTCGCATGAGCGAAGAAGAGACATCACGATATGTGCGCCTGCGCATCGATTTGGTCCTGGAGATCGAGGACGCGGACCGGCTCGCCGGCGCCGCCGTCGACCGCATCGCCCAGGACCCCGCGATGCGTACCGAGGAACGTACGCATGCCGAGGCCGCGGTACGGGAAGACGGAGCGGAGGCCCTCGCCTACCTCGTGGACCCGGTCGACCTGGTGGCGGCGCTGCCCGGCGCGGAGCTGGTCCAGGCCTCCTGGAGCAGCGAGCGGGTCGGCTACGACCCCGACGGCGAGGAGTGGGACTTCGACGACGAGGACGGCGACGACTGAGTACAGCGGTGACGAGGCCGGGACGCGTGCTGTGAGCGGCCGCGCCGAGACCTGAGCACGGCCGGGTCGAGGACTGACGAGGGCGACGACCCAACGGGCGCGCCGGGCGAGCGGAGGTCGGGGTGGGACGGTGGGACAGCCTTTCGGCGATCTTGTACCGTCCCGCCCCGACCCGTCCGTGGACGCGTGGTGTGCCCCACATTCACCCCCGCTGCGGAACGGTATCGAGCAGTCTGATGTTCTAGACGTGATGACGTGGGGGGACGGCGACGATGGAGAAGCGTGTGAAGACGGAGAGTAAGCGCCGCAAGCAGGGCCTCGCGGCGGCGTGCGCGGTGCTCGGCGGCGTACTGGTCCTTTCTGCCTGCAACGGCGACGGCGACAAGGGCGCCAAGGCCGACAGCTCGTCGTCGTCGCAGGCGGCGGCGGACAAGGCCGCCGAGAAGGACACCTCGGACGCGAAGATCACCATCACGCCGAAGAACGGTGCCGACAACGTCGGCATCAACAGCGGCACCAAGGTCACCGTCGCCGACGGCAAGCTGACCGATGTGACGCTGACCTCCGCCGACGGCGTCAAGGTCGCCGGGAAGATATCCGCCGACGGCCTCAGCTGGGCGCCCGACAAGGCCCTCAAGCGCTCCGTGAAGTACCAGATCACCGCGACCGCGGCGGACGCCAAGGGGCGCCAGGCGCACGAGAACGCCTCCTTCACCACCGTCTCCCCGAAGAACAGCTTCATAGGCAGCTTCACGCCCGAGGACGGTTCCACTGTCGGCGTGGGCATGCCGGTGTCGATCAACTTCGACAAGGCGATCACCAACAAGAAGGGCGTCCAGACCAAGATCTCCGTCTCCTCCAGCAGCGGCCAGGAAGTCGTCGGGCACTGGTTCGGCGCGCAGCGCCTCGACTTCCGCCCGCAGGAGTACTGGAAGGAGAACTCGACCGTCACCATGAAGATGGACCTGGACGGCGTCGAGGCCTCCAACGGGATCACCGGCGTCCAGGAGAAGACGGTCACCTTCAAGATCGGCCGCAATCAGGTCTCCACCGTGGACGCGAACACCCACACCATGACCGTCACCCAGGACGGCAAGACCGTGAAGACCATCCCGATCTCCGCGGGATCCCCCGAACACCCCACGTACAACGGCCAGATGGTGATCTCCGAGAAGTACAAGGAGACCCGGATGAACGGTGCGACGGTCGGCTTCACGGACGACGACGGCAAGGGCGAGTACGACATCAAGGACGTGCCGCACGCCATGCGCCTGTCCGCGTCCGGCACCTTCATCCACGGCAACTACTGGGGCGCCAAGTCCATCTTCGGCAGCGCCAACACCAGCCACGGCTGCGTGGGCCTGTCGGACACCAAGGGCGCGGGCGACGACGGCACGATGGCCGCCTGGTTCTACAACAACTCGATCACCGGTGACGTGGTCGTCATCAAGAACTCCCACGACAAGACGGTCCAGCCCGACAACGGCCTCAACGGCTGGAACATGAGCTGGGAGCAGTGGAAGGCCGGCTCCGCCGTCTGATCCGCCGCGGTTCCTCAGGTACGCACCGGCTGCTCGGCACTCCAACTGCCGAGCAGCCGCAGCGACTCCTCGGACGCCGAGCCCGGCTCCGCGTGGAAGGTGACCAGCGACAGGTCATGCGCGTCGGGGAGCTTCAGCGTCTCGTACGCGAGCGTCAGCTCACCCACCACCGGATGGCGCAGCCGCTTGACGCCATGGCCCTTGTCGGCGACGGTGTGCGCCGCCCACAGCGCCCGGAACTCCTCGCTCTTGACCGACAACTCGCCGACCAGTGCGGTCAGTTGTGGGTCGTCCGGGTAGCAGCCCGCGCACAGCCGCAGCACGCTCACCACGTCGACGGCCTTGCTGTGCCAGTCCGCGTACAGCGAGCGCGCGGCCGGGTCGAGGAAGACATGGCGCGCCATGTTCCGCTCCCGGGGCGGCAGTTGGCCCATGTCGCCGAAGAGGGCCGCCGCCATCCGGTTCCACCCGAGGATGTCCAGACGCCGCCCGAGGATGTACGCGGGCACGCCCTCCATCGCGTCGATCAGCTGCTGGAGCGCCGGGCGCACCTGCTGGGTCCGGCAGGCCGAGGCGCGCTTCTTCTTCGGCTTGCCCTTGGCGAGATGGCTGAGGTGGTCGTGCTCGATGTCGTTGAGGCGCAGCGCCCGCCCGATCGCCTCCAGGACCTCCACGGACACGTTCTGCGCGTTGCCCTGCTCCAGACGCGTGTAGTACGCCACGGAGACCCCGGCGAGCTGCGCCAGCTCCTCCCGGCGCAGGCCGGGCACCCTGCGGTGCCGCCCGTGGTCGGGCAGCCCCACGTCCTCGGGCTTCAGCCGGGCCCGGCGGGAGCGGAGGAATTCGCTGAGTTCGGCGCGCTGGTCCATGACACCCCAGTATCCGCGCTCGCCCCCCTGGACGTACGCCCAGGAGCCTGACCCTGTCAGTGGTACGCACGCTGGACGTAGGCAGAACAGAGGCCTGGGTGACGTCCGGGAACTGGGGCAGGGTGGACGGCGTACCCCAAAGATCTGAGGAGAACGGCATGACCACCGTCGCCGCCTACGCCGCCCCCGCCGCCAAGGCCCCGCTGGAGCGCACCACCATCGAGCGCCGTCCGGTCGGGCCGAACGACGTGCTCATCGAGATCAAGTACGCCGGTATCTGCCACTCCGACATCCACCAGGTGAACGAGGGCTGGGGCGAGGCCATCTTCCCGATGGTGCCCGGCCACGAGATAGCCGGCGTGATCACCGAGGTCGGCTCGGCCGTCACCGCCTTCCAGGTCGGCGACCACGCGGGCGTCGGCTGCTTCGTCGACTCCTGCGGGAAGTGTGAGGCCTGCCGGTCGGGCCAGAACCAGTTCTGCTCGGACGGCGTCTCGACGTACAACGCGATCGGCCGGGACGGCAAGCCCGCCTACGGCGGCTACTCCACGCACATCGTCGTGGACGCCGACCACACCCTGCGCATCCCCGACGGCATCGAGCTGGACGTCGCCGCCCCGCTGCTGTGCGCCGGCATCACCCTCTACTCGCCGCTCAAGCGCTGGCAGGCGGGCCCCGGCAAGAAGGTCGCCATCCTCGGGCTCGGCGGCCTCGGCCACATGGGCGTGAAGATCGCGCACGCGCTGGGCGCCGAGGTGACGGTGCTCAGCCAGTCGCTGCGCAAGAAGGACGACGGCCTCAAGCTGGGCGCCGACCACTACTACGCGACCAGTGACGAGGCCACCTTCGAGCAGCTCGCGGGCACCTTCGACCTCATCGTCTCCACCGTGTCCGCGCCGCTCGACCTCGGCGCCTACCTCGCCCTCCTCAAGGCCGGCGGCGCCTTCGTGAACGTGGGCGCTCCCGAGGAGCCGAACTCGCTCAACATGTTCGGCCTCATCGGCGGCAACAAGATCCTCGCGGGTTCGATGATCGGCGGCATCGCCGAGACCCAGGAGATGCTGGACTTCTGCGCCGAGCACGGCCTGGGCGCGGAGATCGAGCTGATCCGCGCGGACCAGATCAACGAGGCGTACGAGCGGGTCCTGGCCAGCGACGTGCGCTACCGCTTCGTGATCGACACGGCGACGATCTGACGCGCCGACCGGGCTGACGTGCCGGTTCGCCGGCCGCCTGGCCGGGCCGACGCGCCGGCGGGCTGTAGCCGTCGGCCCGGTCGACTGCCGACCCGCCCCGACCGAACGGCCCTGGAGGAACCCCCGCCTCCGGGGCCGTTCGCTTGCCCGAAGGGCGTTCCCTCGCCCGGGGCCCCTCGGGCTGTGCCCCACCCTGGCGGACCGCCCTGCGGGTTCCCGGGCCCGGGCCCGACGCGGGGCCGGACCCAACCCGGGCCCGGGCCCAACCCGGGCCCGGTCCGGGCCAGGGCCGGGGTCGCCTACCTCCGAGGTAATCGACCTGGCCCGCCACCCCTGGGCATGATCGGACCGTTCGCAAGGGAGCACGACACCCACCACCGGGAGGACCCCATCACCGCCTACGCCATCGCCAACCTCCGCCCGGCCGGCGGACGCCCGCCGCACGAGGACGTCTTCGTGTACATGGAGCGCATCCAGTCCACCCTGGACCCGTTCGGTGGCCGTTTCCTGGTCCACAACGCGCCGCTGGAGGTCCGGGAAGGCGAGTGGCCCGACGCGCTGGTGATCATCGAGTTCCCGACGATCGAGGAGGCCCGCGCCTGGTACGACTCCCCGGCCTACCAGGCCCTGATCCCCCTGCGCGCCGACCACATCCCCGGCGACCTGATCCTGGTGGACGGGGTCGGCCCGGGGTACGACCCGGCACGGACGGCCGCGGCGCTGCGGGCGGCGGCTTCGGTGTAGGACGCCGGACGGCGCTGCCGGGGGAGGGCCCCGGCCCTACGAACCGACCGCCGGTCCGGGGTAGACCCGCTCGACGGGCAACAGGCCCCGTGCGGCGTCGAGTTGACCGTCCCGCACGAGGGCGTGCACGCGGTGGGCGAGCGGCGTCACATCACGGATACCGACGATCCACTCGTCCGCGTACCGCCGCACCGCCTCCCCGGCGAGGCCGAGCTGCAACGAGCGGTACGGCAGCGCCTGGAGCCGCAGATCCCGCTCCGGATCCCACTGCACCCGCGCGGGCGCCCGCTTCAACTCCCGCTTCCAGGCGGCCTGTTCGGTGTGGACGGCGCGCTCGTAGTGCGACAGGCAGGCGTTGCGGACCGCCCAGTCGAAACCGCCGGCCCCTAAACCCTCCCGATCCTGCGGACCGTGCCCGCTCCTCGCGCAGTTCCCCGCGCCCCTGGCAGGACCGGTGCGGGCCCGCATGGGCATCTTCAGCCCGTCCGGCGATTGAGGACGAGCGCCCTTTAGGCGCGAACGGGGTCTGGGGCGGAGCCCCAGGAGGGCCCGGAACCATCCAACCCTGCGCATACGGGCGGGTGGGCAAAAGGACGGGCCGGCCACCCCACCCCGGGCCCGGCCCGGTCACCGATGCCGGGGGCGGCCCCGGTGGGGGTGGTGGCGGATCTCCACGTCGGCGTCCGTGGCCGCCGAGAGGTCGCCCTTTCGCTGGGCAACCCGTCGGCGTGCCACCAGCTCGGCGCAGACCGCGCATCCCCGCGCGGGCTTCGGCGGTGCGTGCGGCAGGGCCAGGTGTACGGGGTCTCCCATGGTCGTTCTCGGGTCGCTCACGGCTACCGCCTGTCGGGTCGATCGCTGATGTCCTCAGCAATGCACCCGAACCGGGCCACCGGTACTCCAGGAACGGGCCGGACTCCCCCGAACGGCGCCGCACCCGGGGTCAGCCCTCGACCTGGCCACCCCGGTCGAGCAGGACACTCCCGTCCCTACGCGGGTGCAGCAATGTGACCTACGAGGAACTCCACGGGAACGAAACACGAGCAGCGAGCCCTTGTGGTCGGAGCGATCAGGCTCCGGCCAATGTCAGGTCCGCAGCCCACTCCCAGTCGCGCCGGCGCATACAGGGGAGATGACCCGGAGTGAGCTCTCTACGTCGTGCCGTCGAGGTCGAAGCGGCACCACACGGTCTTGCCGCCCGGCCCCTTGGGTGACCACCAGACCGCGTCAGCCAGCCGCTGAACGAGCAACAGCCCGCGCCCGCGGTCCGGCAACAGCGCCTCTGCGAAGTCGCCCGCCAGCTCTGGCGAAACGTATTCACCCGCCGGGAGGTCGGGCGGGGTCGAGTCCTCATCAGTGACACCGATGAACAGCCATCCGGGCCACGCCTTCACAAGCACGTCGATCTTCCGCGCGGCACCGGGCCGCATCAGGCAGTCGTCGGGCACCGCGTGGTGCACGACGTTGCCGACCAGTTCTGACACGACGAGCTGCGCGGCATCGACCACGTGTGGCAGTCCCCAGCCCTGGAGGTAGGAGCCGATCATGTCCCGCGCTGCTTTGGCGCAGTCCGGCGATTCCGCGTAGACCGTCAGATGACGGAAGTGTCCATTCGCCGGGTCGTAGACCGAGCGACGCGATGTGCGCACAGTCGGTGCGTTCGCTGCGGGTTCGCTCATCACGCTCTTGTGCCGCTCCGCATTTCTCGCATCCATGCGACAAGCCACCGTCTCTGGTCCTGTCTGCCGGGGCGTTCCCGGCAGCGTGGACAGAGGGTGCACCCCTTGTACTGACTGTCGCTTCCCCCTCTTGGGGACCCCCCTCGTGGGTACACTCGCGAGGCAGACGCAGATGGAACATCAGGTCAGTCACGATGGGGAAGTGAAATGACCGAAGCTGCTCCGACCCCGGCCGCATTGCCGCCGAACGTGCTGGAACGCGCGGATGTGCGCTCGGCGATCGCCCATCATGACTTCGGCGAGGTCTTCAGACTCGCTCGGCTGCACGGGAAAGTCAGCTACGCCAAGATCGCCGAGGCAGTCGGCTACAAGCGCGAGCACATCGGCAAGATGGCCCGGCCGGAGACCAGCGGCAAGGGCGTGCGACCCCGGATCACGCAGCACCGAAAGATCCTCGAAGTGGTGGACGGGCTGCGCATCCCGGGTCACCTCGCGGGACTGGCGCCTCGCCCATGGGAGTTGGAGCGAACAGCCCCCATCTCCGTGCCGGAGGACCCGAGCACCCTCCTGGCTCAGGGGGGCGCGGGACTGTGGGACGTCGCCGAGTTGCTGCGGCGGACCGAGATGTCCAGCATCAACAGCGCCGCCCTGGAGTCGATCGAGCAGGGCATCGACCAGTTGGCCCGCGCTTATCCGTACGCGGATGCCGACCACCTCCACCAGCGCACCCGTAACGGTTTGCAGTACGTCACCAAGCAGCTCGAAGGCCGCATGACGCTGCGCCAGCACCGAGATCTTCTCGTCGACGCCGGGTGGCTGTTCCTGCTCAACGCATACGTCCAGTACGACCGGGGCCAGCGCGAGGCCGCCAACCTCAGCAAGGCCGCCGCACTCCGCATCGGCGAGGAGGCCGGCCACGGGGAGATAAAGGCTTGGGCGTGGGAGATCGAGGCGTGGTTCGCTCTCACCCAGTGCCGGTGGCAGGACATGCACGACGCCGTGGAAGCCGGGCACGTCGCCGACCAGACGCACTCTGTGGGCGTGCAGCTGTACGCCCACAAGGCCCGAGCCGCCGCCCGGATGGGAGACGCCCGCCTGGTACGTGACTCCCTGGACGCGGGCCGCGCAAGGCTGGATCGCCTGCCCCGCCCGGATCACCCCGAACACCACTTCATCATCGACCCGGACAAGTGGGACTTCTACGAGATGGACGCCTACCGTCTGCTCGGAGACGACGAACGCGCCGCCGCTCATGCCCGGTCGGTGATCCGTATCAGCACGGGGCCCGACGGCACCGAAACCTCTCCCATGCGCGCAGCGGAGGCGCGCCTCACGCTCGGACTCTCCGCGGCACGAACCGGGGACATCGAAGAAGCAGTGGATATGGGCGGGATGGCTCTTTCCGCCGACCGTAAGTCTCTGCCGTCGCTGCTGCTAATCGCGCATGAGCTGGACAGAGAACTCCGCTGCCGATACCCGCGTGAGGCGGCATCACGAGAATTCCATGAACGGATCCTGGCTCTGACACGAGGTGCGGCCGTTTCTGAACGGCCTTTCTGATCAGAGGGTCTGGCGTGGTGAACGCCTTGTCGTCAGGTTCAAGGACAAGACGCGCCCCGTCGAATATTGGCCTTACGGATCTTTTTCGCCCGTCCCATGACGTCACCCCGTGCCATGAAGCCCACGCCCCGTTCCTTCTTCAGCCATCTGTCCACGAGGTGCGATGCCGTGCCCTGCTCAAGGGCTTCAGCAGCCTCCGCAGCCAGGCCGTTCATGCGAGCCTCCTGCGCGTCCTTCGCCTTTTGCTTGGCTCTACGCATCGTTTCGTCGGCGAGGTGCTTCTCAGCGTTGGTGACAGCCTTGAGGAGCCGAGGGTGGGCAAGGCCCCGGCTGTGCAGGTTCCCACGGATCTCGGCACCGCTTCTGCCGGTCCGGAGTAGTTGGATCGACGTCGTGTAGATCTGCTGATAGGCAGCACGAAGATCTTTGGCTGTAGGGCTGGCAGAGGTGGAGTCGTCGGCTGCGATGCCAGCCCTCTTGCTACCGCTGTAGAGCAGTCCGGTGCCGGGTGCTGAGAGAGCGGCTTGCAGTCTGCCGTCCGCTCGCTTCGTCACCCGAACACCTTTGACGCCGACCGAGTAGCTGATGCCAGCTTTGGATGCGCCGACTCGGATCGGTCCAGCCCTGAAGCTCTTGCGGTAACTGAAGCCCACGACGCCCCCTGGCCGACCAATTCCGAAGGTTCAATTGTGGCCGCCGGTGCTGGAGTTCGTCCCCCTTTTGGGAAGATGGCCGACGTTTTCACGTGGCAGAGAGCTTGAGCGCCGACCGGCTCATCGCGTGCCGTACGGCTCTTGACCAGCCATACCAATCCACGAGCCGTCGGCAGGGTTCTCGACCGGCTGACGGGACTCGCCAGGCCGCATCACGTACGCGACCTGTTTTTAGATCGTTTGCGGAGACCGCCGAGCCCCCAATCGGCCAAGGCTCGGTTGCCTCTCGGCAGGCTCAGCCGTCCGCCTTGGCCACCCCGATCGGGCAGGACACTCCGGTGCCGCCGATCCCGCAGTACCCCGCCGGGTTCTTGTCCAGGTACTGCTGGTGGTACGGCTCGGCCGGGTAGAACGGGCGGCCCTCGGCCGGCAGTAGTTCCGTGGTGATGGTGCCGTGGCCCGAGGCCGTCAGGACCTGCTGGTAGGCCTCGCGGGAGGCCCGGGCGGTGGCCTCCTGGGCGGGGGTGTGGGTGTAGATCGCGGAGCGGTACTGGGTGCCCACGTCGTTGCCCTGGCGGAAGCCCTGCGTCGGGTCGTGGTTCTCCCAGAACACCTTCAGGAGCTGTTCGTAGGAGACGACGGCCGGGTCGTACACCACCCGGACCGCCTCGGTGTGGCCGGTCAGGCCCGAGCAGACCTCCTCGTACGCGGGATTGACCGTGCTGCCGCCCTGGTAGCCGGCCAGCGTCGTCCAGACGCCCGGGGTCTGCCAGAACTTGCGCTCGGCGCCCCAGAAACAGCCCATCCCGAAGTCCGCGACCTCAAGGCCCTCGGGGTACGGCCCGGCCAGCGGGTTGCCCAGGACCGTGTGCCGGGAGGGCAGGGCGAATTCGGGCTCCGGGCGTCCCTTGAGGGCCTGCTCGGGGGTGGGCAGCTCGGGGGTGCGGCGGCCGAACATCATCGGGGCTCCTCGGAAAGGAAGGGTGGGTGCGTAGGAGGAACGCGGGGGCGGGGCCGGAGATTCCGGGAACGGGCCGGGGCCGGGCCGGCACCGTTTCGGCACCCGGGGCCGGGGAGGGCCGGCACCGGTTCGGCATCCGGGGCGCCAGGGGGATCCGGCACCGTTTCGGCACCCAGAGCCGGGGGAGGGCCGGCACCGGTTCGGCACCCGGGGCGCGACCCCTACGGCCGCCGCAGGGTCGCCGGGCTCCCCCCGTTCGCCTCGTAACCCGCCACCGCCAGGGCCCGGCACACGGCGTACATGGCCGCCGGGTCCTCGGAGAGGGTCCAGGGGACGGCGCCCACATGGCCGTCCAGGGCCACGAACTGGTCCATCGCCTCCGCCCAGCGTTCCGCGCGTACCAGGAAGAAGGCCAGCAGATGGCGGACCTGGGGCAGCACCGGGTCGTCGGGGCGGGCCTGGTGGACGGCGTGCAGGGCGCCTTCCATGGCGCGGCTCACCACCGCCGTGCGGTAGAAGTCGCTGACCAGGACGACGTCCGGAACGTGCTCGTGGACGGCGAACAGGGGGAGCGCGGACAGCAGGGAGCCGCGCGGGGCGCGGGCCGCGGCCGCCGTCGCGAACTCGTCGGCCTGGGCGCGCGAGCCGTGCCACTTCTCGCAGTGGTAGTGCAGGGCCGCCAGGTGCGCGCCCATGTGGTGCGGGGCGCGGTCCATCACCTGGGCCCACAGGTGGTCGAACTCCGGGCGCGCATAGGCCAGTCCGCGGGCCACCGCGAGTTCGACGATGTACGGGACCGGGTCGCCGGGGGCGAGCAGCGCGGCCTCGCCGCAGATCGTGCGGGCCTCCTCCAGGATGATGCGGAAGTCGTCGCGGTCGGCCGACGAGGACCGCCAGGCCTGCTGGACCAGGAACTCCGCGTGCACCTGCGCCGCGCCCGCGTCCTTGGGCGCCTCGGAACGCCAGGCGCGCAGCCAGGCCCCGCCGACACCCGGGCGCTGGGCGAGTTCGAGGGAGGCCGCGCCCGCGAAGGCCTGGACGCGCTGCCAGCGCCGCTCGCCCTCCTTGGGTGTCCCGGCCAGGAGGCGCTGGGCCGGCTTGAAGTCCTGGGTCTGCTGCACCACCGCGAGGACGTCGAGGAGATCCTGGTCGGGCCCCGGCAGGCGGACGTCGAGCTCCTCCTGGAAGGCGAAGCCGTACGCCGCCGGGTCCGCGGCGTCGGGCGCTCCGGGCCGTGACAGCTGGATGCCGCCGGCGCCCCGGCGGAACACGAACCGGCTGATGACCGCGACGAACACGCCCAGCGCGAGCAGGGACCACAGAATCTCCATGCCCACCAGCGAACCAGACCGCGGGCGGATATGACGAACCCAGCGGTGCGACGAACTAGGCTCTGGGCCATGAGCCACGAGCACCTCGACAAGAGCTTCGAGACCATCGCGATCCATGCCGGAAACACCGCGGATCCGCTGACCGGTGCGGTCGTACCCCCGATCTACCAGGTCTCCACGTACAAGCAGGACGGCGTCGGCGGTCTGCGCGGCGGCTATGAGTACAGCCGCAGCGCGAACCCGACACGGACCGCCCTCGAAGAGAACCTGGCGGCCCTCGAAGGCGGCCGGCGCGGCCTCGCCTTCGCCTCCGGTCTCGCCGCCGAGGACTGCCTGCTGCGGGCGCTGCTCGCGCCCGGCGACCACGTCGTGATCCCGAACGACGCCTACGGCGGTACGTTCCGCCTGTTCGCGAAGGTCGTCTCGCGCTGGGGCGTCGAGTGGTCGGTCGCCGACACCTCCGATCCGGCCTCGGTACGGGACGCGATCACCGACCGCACCAAGGTCGTGTGGGTCGAGACGCCCTCCAACCCGCTCCTCGGCATCACCGACATCGCGGCCGTCGCCGAGGTCGCCTCGGCCGCCGGCGCCAAGCTCGTCGTCGACAACACCTTCGCCAGCCCCTACCTCCAGCAGCCCCTGTCGCTGGGCGCGGACATCGTCGTGCACTCGCTGACGAAGTACATGGGCGGCCACTCCGACGTCGTGGGCGGCGCGCTGATCGCCAACTCGGCCGAGATCGGCGAGGAGTTGGCGTACCACCAGAACGCGATGGGCGCGGTCGCCGGGCCCTTCGACTCCTGGCTGGTGCTGCGCGGCATCAAGACGCTCCCGGTGCGCATGGACCGCCACAGCGAGAACGCGGGCAAGGTCGCCGAGATGCTGACCCGGCACGCCAAGGTCACCCAGGTCCTGTACCCGGGGCTGCCCGAGCACCCGGGCCACGACGTGGCGGCGAAGCAGATGCGGGCGTTCGGCGGCATGGTCTCCTTCCGCGTCGAGGGCGGCGAGCAGGCGGCGGTCGAGGTCTGCAACCGTACGAAGCTGTTCACGCTCGGCGAGTCCCTCGGCGGCGTCGAGTCGCTGATCGAGCACCCGGGCCGCATGACGCACGCCAGCGTCGCGGGTTCGGCCCTGGAGGTCCCGGCGGACCTGGTCAGGGTCTCGGTGGGCATCGAGAACGCGGACGACCTGCTCGCCGACCTCCGGCAGGCGCTCGGCTAGGTCCTGCTCACCGGCGGGCCTAGAGCCCGTCGACGGGTGGCGTCACCGTGGACGGCGGCGCCACCCAGGGCTGGGCCACCGACGCCCACACCAGGAACGCGATCACCGCCACCGTGAGCAGCAGCCACAGCAGCCGGCGCGCGATGCGCCGCCGGTGCAGCATGCGCAGCCCCAATTCGGCCGCCCGCTCGGCCAGTTCGGCCGGGACGGCCGGATGGGTGGCGCCCTCCAGCATGCGGCGGACCTCGGCGGTCTTGCGATCGGGCGCGCTCACCGGACGGCCTCCCTCGATGTGATCCCCGGCCGGATCGACGGGCCGACCGGCGGCCGGTTCGGCGGCCGGTTCACGTGGTGGCCCCGGGAGCCGGGGCGGCGGGCGTGCGGGGCGCGGGCGGGGTGCTGCGCATCGTGGTGATCGCCCGGGT
Source organism: Streptomyces sp. ASQP_92 (assembly GCF_025399895.1). Classification (GTDB taxonomy): domain Bacteria; phylum Actinomycetota; class Actinomycetes; order Streptomycetales; family Streptomycetaceae; genus Streptomyces. Next base: position 451,938 of record NZ_JAODUA010000003.1, read on the forward strand.
GCAGATCGCGCGGACCCGGTCCGTCGGCAGTCCCACGAGCGCCGCCGTCTGCTCCTCGGCGACGCCTTCGTACAGCCGCAGCACGAGGATGAGCCGTTCCTGCGCGGTCAGCCGCGCGAGGAGCCCCTCGTCGGCGGGGGGCCGGGGCAGCCCGGGGACGGCGGGCCGGTGGTGGCGCCAGGCGGCGCGGGCGAAGCGGCCGGCGAGTTCCTGGCGGGTGCGGTCGTAGGGGTCCTCACCGCGCAGCCGGTGCCAGCGGGCGTACGTCTCGGCGAGGGCGGCGGTCAACAGGCGCCGGGCGCGCGGGTTGTCGTCGAAGGGCTCCGCGGTCAGCAGGGTGGCGGCATGCAGCAACCGGCCTCCCGCGCCCGCCACGAATGCCTCGAACTCCCGGGTGCGGCGGCGGTGTCGGGTGGAGGACCGCTCGCGCATGAGCCTCATATGAGGGCAGGCGCGAGCCCCGGGTCAAGAGGTCGGCGCGGACGGCTCGTGGGCGGCCGACTGGCGGGCGGAGAGCGCCGAGTTGAAGCGGGTGAGCAGGGTGCAGAAGGACTCCCGCTCGTCCTCCGTCCATCCGTCGGTGACCTGCGCCATCAGCTCGCGGCGCGAGGAGCGCACCTCTTCCAGGCGGGACTGGCCGCGCGGGGAGAGCTGGAGCACGACCGCCCGGCCGTCCTCGGGGTGCGAAGTCCGCTTGACGAGGCCGGTGTCGACGAGCGGCGCGACCTGGCGGGTCACGGTCGAGGAGTCGATCCCCATTCCCGCGGCGAGCGCCTTGACGCCCATCGGGCCTTCCCGGTCGAGCCGGTTGAGCAGCAGATACGCGGCCCGGTCCATCGAGTTGCGGACCTGTCCGACGCCACCGAGCCGGGTCTGCTCGGCGCGGCGGGCGAACACGGCCACCTGGTGCTGGAGGGCATCGAGGAGGCCGGGGTCGAGCGGGGGAGTCATGTCCTGAACAGGGGGCATGGCCGGGGCTCTCTCGTGCGGGTGTCGGTGTGGTGGGGGACAGAGTACGCGGCCGGGCCCCCGTACGTACCGGCGGTGCGCAAACCTGTGGACAAGTGCCCACCGCTCGGGATCCCCACGCCCCGAAAGGGCGTGAGCTGCGAGACTTGAGGTCATGAGCTTCAGTACGTCAGGCCCCTTGCACCACCTCATCCTCGACGACATCCGGGGCGCGCAGAAGATGCTGTCGGGAGTGGCCCGCGCCACCGCGATGGAGGGGTCCCGCCACCTTTCGTCGCTGGTCGGAGCCCCGGTCCACCTCAAGTGCGAGAACCTCCAGCGCACCGGCTCGTTCAAGCTGCGCGGCGCGTACGTACGGATCGCGGGCCTGCGCCCGGAGGAGCGGGCGGCCGGGGTGGTGGCGGCGAGCGCGGGCAACCACGCGCAGGGCGTGGCACTGGCCTCCTCGCTGCTCGGGGTGCGCTCCACGGTGTTCATGCCGATCGGCGCCCCGCTGCCCAAGGTGGCGGCGACCCGGAGTTACGGCGCGGAGGTGATCCTGCGCGGCACGGTCGTCGACGAGACGCTGGCCGCCGCCGAGGCGTACGCGGCCGAGACCGGGGCGGTGCTCATCCACCCCTTCGACCACCAGGACATCATCGCCGGGCAGGGCACGGTGGGTCTGGAGATCCTGGAGCAGTGCCCCGAGGTGCGCACCATCGTGGTGGGCATCGGGGGCGGCGGCCTCGCGGCGGGGATCGCGGTCGCGGTCAAGGCGCTGCGGCCGGACGTCAAGATCGTCGGCGTGCAGGCGGCGGCCGCCGCGGCCTATCCGCCCTCGCTGGCCGTCGGGCATCCCGTCGCGATCGAGACGGCGCCGACGATGGCCGACGGAATCAAGGTGGGGCGGCCGGGCGACATCCCGTTCTCGCTGATCAGCGAGCTGGTGGACGAGGTGCGTACGGTCTCGGAGGACGAGCTGGCCAGTGCGCTGCTGCTCTGCCTGGAGCGCGCGAAGCTGGTGGTGGAGCCGGCCGGGGCGAGCCCGGTGGCCGCGCTGCTCAGCGATCCGCACGCCTTCCGGGGGCCGGTCGTGGCGGTGCTCTCGGGCGGCAATGTGGACCCGCTCCTGATGCAGCGCATCCTGCGGCACGGCATGTCGGCGGCGGGCCGCTATCTGTCGCTGCGGCTGCGCCTGACGGACCGGCCCGGGGCGCTGGCCTCGCTCCTGGCGGAATTGTCAGTGCTGGATGCCAATGTGCTGGACGTGAGCCACGTACGGACCGATCCCCGGCTCGGACTCACGGAGGTGGAGGTCGAGTTGCACCTGGAGACCAAGGGCCCCGAGCACTGTGGCGAGGTCGCGTCGGCGCTCCGCGAGGCGGGTTACACCGTGCTGGACTGAGACGCCGTGCGGGATCGACGCGCGGGCCGGGGGGTCGGCGCGCGGGAGGGGGCGGGGACGAGCGCGCGCAAACCGCTGACAGGACGCGATGTATCGCGTTATGGTGTGGCCCGCACACAGCTCCACCGGGCGCCCGGCGCCCGGGAAATCTACGATTTGTCCAGGAAGTCACACCCACCACTGGGGGTACTCACATGCCAGGCGCCATCTACGCCGAAGGCCTGGTGAAGACATTCGGCAACGTAACGGCTCTGGACGGCGTGGACCTCGATGTCCCTGAGGGCACGGTCCTCGGCCTGCTCGGCCCCAACGGCGCCGGAAAGACCACCACCGTGCGCGTCCTGACCACTCTGCTCCAGCCCGACCGGGGCAAGGCGGTCGTCGCGGGCATCGACGTCCTCAAGCATCCCAACGAAGTCCGCCGCTCCATAGGCCTCTCCGGCCAGTTCGCGGCCGTCGACGAATACCTGACCGGCCGCGAGAACCTCGAGATGGTCGGCCGGCTCTACCAGATGAACAGCAGGGCCGCGAAGGTGCGCGCGGGCGAACTGCTCGACCGCTTCCACCTCGCGGACGCCGCCGACCGCCCCGCCAAGACGTACTCGGGCGGCATGCGCCGCCGCCTGGACCTCGCGGCCGCCCTGGTGGTCTCGCCGCCCGTCATGTTCATGGACGAGCCGACCACCGGCCTCGACCCGCGCAACAGGCAGCAACTGTGGGAAGTCATCCAGGAGTTGGTCGCCGGTGGCACCACCCTGCTGCTCACCACCCAGTACCTCGAAGAGGCCGACCGCCTCGCGCACGACATCGCCGTCGTCGACCACGGCAAGGTCATCGCGCGCGGCAGTTCCGACCAGCTCAAGGCCCGCACCGGCGGCGAGCGCGTCGAGGTCGTCGTCCACCAGAGCGACCAGATCACCCCGGCCCGCGACGTCCTCGCCGGGTTCGGCAAGGGAGAGGTCAAGATCGAGACGCACACCCGTCAGCTCACCGTCCCGGTCACCGGCGGCGCCAAACTGCTCGCCGAGGTCATCCGTGAACTCGACGCCCAGGGCGTCGAGATCGACGACATCGGGCTGCGCCGCCCCACCCTCGACGACGTCTTCATCTCGCTGACCGGCCACGCGGCCGAGACCGCGAAGGACGACGACGCCGAGGGCGCCGAAGGCCGGACCCCCGCCAAGGGACGCAAGGAGGACGCCAAGTGAGCACCCTCACCGACGCCGCGCCCGCACCCCGGGCCGGCGGTGGCATCGGCGGATCCGTACGGGACTCGCTGGTCGTCGCCAAGCGGAACCTCATCCGCATGACCCGCATCCCGGAGATGGTCATCTTCGGGCTCATCCAGCCGATCATGTTCGTGGTGCTGTTCAGCTACGTCTTCGGCGGCTCGGTCAACATCGGCGGCACCACCGACGCGGGCGCCTACCGCGAGTTCCTGATGGCCGGCATCTTCGCGCAGACCGTCACCTTCGCCACGGCGGGCGCCGGCGCGGGCATCGCCGACGACATGCACAAGGGGCTCATCGACCGCTTCCGCTCGCTGCCCATGGCGCGCGGCGCGGTCCTGACCGGCCGCACCCTCGCCGACCTCGTGCAGACCACCCTGACCGTGGTCGTCCTCGCGATCGTGGCCCTCCTGGTGGGCTGGCGCATCCACAACGGCCTGCCCAAGATGCTGGGCGCCTTCGCCCTGCTGCTCCTGCTCGGGTACGCGTTCTCCTGGATCGGCGCGCTGATCGGCCTCTCGGTCCGCACCCCCGAGGCGGCCACCTCCGGCGGGCTGATCTGGCTCTTCCCGGTCACCTTCATCTCCAACGCGTTCGTGAACACCTCGGGGATGACGCCGTGGCTGCGGCACATCGCCGAGTGGAACCCGTTCAGCGCGACCGTCCAGGCCTGCCGCAAGCTGTTCGGCAACCCGGGCGTGGTCGACTCCGGCGCCTGGCCGATGCAGCACCCGGTTTGGGCCTCGCTGGCCTGGTCGCTCCTGATCATCGTGGTCTTCCGCACCCTGGCGGTCCGCAAGTACCGCTCGGCCACGGCCTGACCCGGCCGACACGAAGCCCCCGGCCGCTCAAGGGCGGCCGGGGGCTCTGGCTGTGCTGGGGCGGGAGTCAGCCGTTGAACGGGACCGCGGCCAGGATCTTCACCGAGGCCTTGTTGCCGTTGGGCAGCTCGTACTCGGCGTCCTCGCCGACCTTCTTGCCGTTCACCCCGGAGCCGAGCGGCGACTGCGGCGAGTACGTCTCGATCTCCGTCGAGGCGTACTCGCGGGAGGCCATCAAGAACTCCAGGGTGTCGTCCGGGTCGCCGTCGAAGGCGATCGTGACGAGCATGCCGGGAGCGACCACGCCGTCCGCGGCGGGGGCCTCGCCCACCTTGGCGTGCTCCAGGAGCTGGGTGAGCTGGCGCACCCGGAGCTCCATCTTGCCCTGCTCCTCCTTGGCCGCGTGGTACCCGCCGTTCTCCCGGAGGTCACCCTCCTCACGGGCCGCCGCGATCTTTACGGCGATCTCCGTGCGCGCGGGACCAGACAGGTACTCCAGCTCGGCCTTGAGCTGGTTGTACGCCTCCTGGGTCAGCCAGGTGACGTTGTCGCTGGTCTGGGTCACAGGTGCTCCTCGTCGGTACTGGGAATAACAAAGCATCGCCCTACCCAGAAGCATGTGCCTTGTTGGGTGGGCGAAACCACGAGCCTAACAATTCAGGCGCCGTAGGGGGAGGACATAAACCGCTAGAACTTCATCAACGCAGGTCAGCGCGGGTGCTTCGGCAACGTTGATCATTGACGTCAGCAGTACGGCGCCGCCCGGGGCCGGCGTCGGCCCCGCGGGGGGTCAGTCGGACTGGCAGCCGACCAGGTCGGCGGCGGTGGCCCGCGAGGTCGTGGTGATGGTGACGACCCTGTCGATCTGCTTGACCGGCTCGTCGAAGCGGAAGTCGGCCCGGCCCACGTCGTCGCCGCTGGTCTGCTGGGCGCGCAGGGTGCAGGTGCCCTTGGCGTTCTTGTCCTTGACCACTTCGAGGTGGACCTCGACCGAGGTGTCCGAGACCACCTTGAACTTGATCACCTGCGCGGAGAGCGACTGGCCGCCCACGTAGTCGAAGCCGATCCAGGCGATCACACCGAGCAGTGCGACGGCGAGGGCCGCGCCGACGATCTTCAGCTTGCGGTCCGCGCGCTGGTCCGCCGAGCGCCCGTAGCGGCCCTGGGGAAGCTGCTCGCGCACAGCGGCCATGAGTCGTCCTCCTGCTGGTGGGGGTCGCCGGAATTTTCCGCCCCCCGATTCGGTCACTATAGAAGCCGCCCATTGCGCCGATCACAGAGGGCGCCGAATTCACTTACTGAGTCATCGAGGATCTTGTCTTGACTGAGCAGCTGCGACTGATGGCCGTCCACGCCCACCCCGACGACGAGTCGAGCAAGGGCGCGGCGACCATGGCGAAGTATGTGTCCGAGGGGGTGGACGTGCTGGTCGTGACCTGCACGGGAGGCGAGCGCGGCTCCATCCTCAACCCGAAGCTCCAGGGCGACAAGTACATCGAGGAGCACATCCACGAGGTCCGCAAGAGAGAGATGGACGAGGCGCGCGAGATCCTCGGCGTCCGCCAGGAGTGGCTCGGCTTCGTCGACTCGGGCCTGCCCGAGGGCGACCCGCTGCCGCCGCTTCCCGAGGGCTGCTTCGCCCTGGAGGACGTCGACCTCGCGGCCGGCCGCCTGGTGCGCTCCATCCGCCATTTCCGTCCGCAGGTCATCACGACGTACGACGAGAACGGCGGCTACCCGCACCCCGACCACATCATGACCCACAAGATCACGATGGTGGCTTTCGAGGGCGCGGCCGACACCGGGAAGTACCCCGAGGCCGAGTTCGGCCCGGCCTTCCAGCCGCAGAAGCTCTACTACAACCAGGGCTTCAACAAGCCGCGCACGGTCGCGCTGCACGAGGCGCTGCTCTCCCGCGGCATGGAGTCCCCCTACGGCGAGTGGCTGGAGCGCTGGAAGGAGTTCGAGCGCGCCGAACGCACGCTGACCACGCACGTTCCCTGCGCCGAGTTCTTCGAGATCCGGGACAAGGCGCTGATCGCGCACGCCACGCAGATCGACCCCGACGGCGGCTGGTTCCGCGTGCCGCTCGACCTCCAGAAGGAGGTCTGGCCGACCGAGGAGTACGAGCTGGCGAAGTCGTTCGTGGACACTTCCCTCCCCGAGGACGACCTCTTCGCCGGCGTGCGCGACAATGCCTGATATGAGCGCAAGCCTCGCAATGACGCACTTGGTCCCGCTGGCCGAGGAGATCAACAACGACAAGGTGACGCCCGGTGTGCTCGGGTTCATCGTCTTCGCCGCCCTCGCCCTGGGCGTGTGGATGCTGATGAAGTCGATGAACCGGCACATGGGCAAGGTCGACTTCGAGGAGGCCCCGGACCCGTCCGAGGCGACCCCGGCGACCGCCGGGGCCAAGGGCGCACCGAACAAGGTCTGACGCGGACCGGTCGCCCCCGCCCCGGCGGGGGCGACCGGTCTGTCGCCGACCGCCGACGTGAGGGCGGCAGGGCTCAGCGCCCCGCCTCCACCGGCACCCCCATGACCTCGCGGGCGTGCCGGTCCGGGACCATGCCGAGCTGCCAGGCCTGCCAGCCCGCCTCCAGGGAGATGCCGCGCTCCAGCATGAGGGCGTAGGCCTGCGCGCAGTCCTCCAGCTTGGCGTCGCGGGCGCCGTGCCCGGCGCGCAGGAGCTGGGCCACCTCCTCCTGGGCCACCGCCGTGCCCACCTCCACCCCGCCCGCGCCCGCGTACGGCAGCAGCGTGCAGCGCAGAAAGCGGGACCAGTCGCCACCGCGCCGGTCGTCGTACGAGGCGAACAGTGCGGTCGCCTCGTCGCACAGGGCGAGGGCCGGGCCCGGACGGTTGTTGCCCGCGTCGATCAACGCCAGCTCCAGACAGGTCCAGGCCTCGCCGTGGGCCACCCCGATGCGGTGGAAGTCGGCGCGCGCGTCGACCAGGAGCTGCCGGGCGAAGCCGGAGTTGCGCAGGTTGCCGGTCTGGGCGGCGCGCTGGTCGCGGGTGACCCGGCCCGAGTGGTGGCGGGCGCAGGCGAGCCCGTACACGTCCCGCATGCGCGAGAACATCGTGCGGGCCCGCTCCAGTTCGCGCACCGCCTGGTCCCGGTCGCCGCGCTCCTCCAGGGCCTGCCCCAGGTAGTACAGCGTCCATGCCTCGCCGCGCGCGTCCTCCTGCTCACGGTGGCGCGCCAGGGCCTGGTTCAGGCCGTCGACGGCCGCCTGGGCGTCGCCGTCGACGAGGCGGGCCCGGGCCCGCTGGGTCAGCGCCCAGGCCTCGCCGCGGCCGTCGCGGGTGCGCCCGTACAGATCGAGCGCGGTGTCCAACTCGCCCTCCGCACGCGCCACTTCACCGGTCCGCAGATACAGCTGGCCGAGCTGGAAGTGGGTCCAGGCCTCGCCGTGCAGCGACTCGTTCTCGCGGTGCAGGGCGAGGGCGGCGTCCAGCAGGGCCAGCGCGCCCGACAGATTCGCGCGGTCGCGCTCCACCGCCGCGAGCGCGTGCAGCGACCAGGCCCGGTCGCCGGCCAGCTCCTCGCCGGACTGGAGGTCGATCGCCTCGCGCAGCCGGGCCGCCGCCTCGGCCAGATTGCCCTGGTGGTGCAGGGTGATGCCGAGCGAGCACAGCGCCAGGGCCTGGCCCGCGTCGTGATGGGCCTCGCGATAGAGGGTGACCACCGAGGACAGCGTCGTACGCGCCGTGTCGAGCTCGCCGAGCTGACGGGCCGCGATGCCGGTGCGCCACTGCACCGACCGCACGAGCAGGCCCTGGTCGACTGCCTGGGTCAGCTCGCTGATCTCGCCCAGGCGGTAGAGGTCGCCGCGCAGCAGGCAGTAGTCGCACAGCGCGCCGAGCAGGCTGAGCACGGCCTCCTGGTCGACGCCCTCGGCCTGGCGCAGGGCGGCGGTGATGAAGCTGGACTCGTCGTCCAGCCAGCGCAGCGCCGCGTCCAGGGACGGGAAGCCGTGCCCGCCGAACTGGCCGGCCCGCGTCGACATCTTGCCGTCGACCATGCGGCCCACCGCGTCCGCGAGCTCCGCGTAGTTGCGGATCAGCCGCTCCTGCGCGGCGGCCCGCTCGGCCGGCTCCTCCTCGTCGGCGAGGCGGGCCTGGGCGAAGGACCGTACGACGTCGTGGAGCCGGTAGCGGCTGCCCCGCACATGGTCGATGAGGCCCGCCGTGGCGAGCGCGGTGAGCTGGCGCTGGGCCTCCTGCTCGTCGGCGGCGAGCAGGGCCGCGGCGGCCGCCGCGCCGAGCGAGGCCCGCCCGGCGAGCGCCAGTCGGCGCAGCAGCCGGCGGGCCGGTTCGGACTGGTCGGTGTAGCGCAGCCACAGGGCGCGTTCGGTGGGCGCCACCGGGCCGTACGCCCCGAGGTCCGCGGCCAGCGCGCGGGCCGAACGCGGCCCGAGCGAGGACCCGGCGATGCGCAGCGCCAACGGGAGCCCGCCGCACAACTGGCGTACCGATTCGGTCGATTCGGCGTCGTAGGGGCCCGTCTCCTTCTCCTCGGCGGCCTCCCGCAGGAGCTCCTCCGCGCCCGCCGCGTCCAGCGGCTCGACCGGCAGTTGGTGCACCCAGGCCGGGAAGTCGGCGGGCAGATCGAGTGGCCGGGTCGACGTGACCAGGACCAGGCCCTCGGAGCGTTGCGGCACCAGGGTGCGCACCTGCTCCACGTCGTCGGTGTCGTCCAGGACGACGGTGACGGGCAGGCCCGTCAGATGCTGGTGGTAGAGCTCGGCGAGGCGGCGCACCTGCTGCTCGGGGGACGACCTTCCCCGAGGACCCGACTCGGCGCGATCGGGGGCGGCCCCGCCCCGGAACAGGAGCTGCTCGCGCGGCGCGCCGAGGCGGTTGAGCAGGTGCAGCAGCGCGTCCCGGGTCGGCAGCGGGCCCTCGCCCGCCGGATTGCCGCCGCGCATGTCGACCAGGCAGGCCCCGCGGAACTGGTCGCGCAGGGCGTGCGCGGCGCGGATCGCGAGGGTGCTGCGGCCCGAACCGGGCGCGCCGTGCAGGACCACGACCACCGGGCGGGTCTCGGTGGAGGCGCGGGCGGCCTGCACCCACTGTCCGATCCGCGCCAGCTCGGCCCGCCGGCCCGCGAACGGGCCCTGGGGGTCGGGCAGATGACCGAAGGACTGCTCCAGGACGGAGCGGCGCCGGGCCGCCGCGCTCTTGTCCGTGCCGCGCAACTGCGTGGGCACCTTCTTCTGCGGCACCTTGGGGCTCACCGCCCGCTGCTGGTCGAGGAACGGACGGATGCCCCGCACCTCCAGGGCGGTCAGCCACTGGAGACGCAGCTGCTCCGGGCCGCCCGGCTGGCCCAGCGCCCCGGCCCTGCGATGGGCGGCGGGCACGTGCGAGGCCGTCACCTTGGCGACCGTCCCCGCGGCCCCGGCCACCAGCACGGCGGCCCCCGCGCCCACCGCGCCGCCCGCGCCGAGCCCCAGGGCCAGGTCGACGACCACCGCTGCGAGGGCACCAACACCCGTCGCCAGCAAGGCGGTTGAGCCGCCGTCGCGGGTGAAGCGCTCCCCGAAGGAGAGCTGTCCCGCCGCCGCCTCGTCCAGTGCCTGCGTATAGGCCGCGTACTCCTCCGCGGCGCTCCCGGCCAGCGCGTCGAGCGCGCCGCGGCCCCGGGCGAGCAGCGTGTTCGCGTCGGACCGCCCGCCGGAGCGCCGTACCTCTTCCTCCACGGCCCGTACCAACAGCCGCTCGGCCTCGGCCCGATGGCTGTCCCGCATGTGCGTCCCCCTCCGAGAGCCCGACGTCCGCCTGCGTCCCCAAGTGTCGTGGGTGACGCGCGTCGGCGCGAGGGAGTCGGCGGATCATCTCCCGTGTGGGGGAGTATGGAGTCATGCCGAACCGCCTGGCCCATGAGACGTCCCCCTATCTCCTGCAGCACGCCGACAACCCCGTCGACTGGTGGCCCTGGTCGCCCGAAGCCTTCGAGGAGGCCCGCGAACGCGGGGTTCCGGTGCTGCTCAGCGTCGGTTACAGCAGCTGCCACTGGTGCCATGTCCTCGCCCACGAGTCGTTCGAGGACGAGGTCACCGCGGCCTTCATGAACGAGCACTTCGTGAACATCAAGGTGGACCGCGAGGAGCGGCCCGACGTGGACGCCGTCTACATGGAGGCCGTGCAGGCCGCGACCGGCCGGGGCGGCTGGCCCATGTCCGTCTTCATGACCCCGGACGGCGAACCCTTCTACTTCGGCACCTACTTCCCGCCCGAACCCCGGCACGGCATGCCGTCCTTCCGGCAGGTCCTCGAAGGCGTCCGGGCCGCGTGGGCCGACCGGCGTGAGGAGGTGGCCGAGGTCGCCGAGAAGATCACCCGCGATCTGGCGGGCCGCGAACTGGACCACGGCACGGGCGGGCTGCCCGGCGAGGAGGAGCTGGCCCAGGCGCTGCTCGGGATCACCCGGGAGTACGACCCGGCGAGCGGCTGGCTGGGCGGCGGCGACACCAAGTTCCCGCCCGGCATGGTCATCGAGTTCCTGCTGCGCCACCATGCGCGAACCGGCTCCGAGGCGGCCCTGGAGATGGCCGAGGGCATGTGCGAGACCATGGCCCGCTCCAGCCTCTACGACCAGCTCGGCGGCGGCTTCCACCGCTATGTACTGCGCCCGCGCCCGCAGGCCACCCTGGTCCCGCACTTCGAGAAGATGCTGTACGACAACGCCCTGCTGTGCCGGGTGTACGCGCATCTGTGGCGGGTCACCGGCTCGGATCTGGCCCGCCGGGTCGCCCTGGAGACCGCCGACTTCATGGTCCGCGAGCTGCGCACCAACGAGGGCGGGTACGCCTCCGCGCTCGACGCCGACAGCGACGACGGGACCGGGCGCCATGTGGAGGGCGCGTTCTACGTGTGGACGCCCGCGCAGCTCACCGAGATCCTGGGCGAGCAGGACGGCCTCGCCGCGGCCCGGCGCTTCGGGGTGACCGAGGAAGGCACCTTCGAGGAAGGCGCCTCCGTCCTCCAACTTCCGCGGGACGGCGGGGAGTTGACGGATGCCGCCCGCGACGGGCTCCTCGCGGCGCGTGAGCTGCGCGAGCGGCCCGGGCGCGACGACAAGCTGGTCGCGGCCTGGAACGGCCTGGCCATCGCGGCGCTCGCCGAGGTCGGCGCGCTCTTCGACCGCCCGGACCTCGTCGAGCGCGCGACCGAGGCGGCGGATGTGCTGGTACGGGTCCACATGGACGCCCACGCCCGGCTGGCCCGGACCTCCAAGGACGGTCAAGTGGGCGCCAATCAGGGGGTGTTGGAGGACTACGCCGACGTCGCCGAGGGCTTCCTCGCGCTCGCCGGGGTCACCGGGGAGGGGGTCTGGCTGGAGTTCGCCGGCTTCCTGCTCGACATCGTCCTGGACCAGTTCGTCGGCGAGCAGGGCGTCCTGTACGACACCGCGCACGACGCGGAGCGGCTCATCCGCCGGCCCCAGGACCCCACGGACAACGCGACGCCTTCGGGGTGGACGGCCGCGGCCTCGGCCCTGCTGTCCTACGCGGCGCACACCGGATCCTCGGCGCACCGGGAGGCGGCGGAGTCGGCGCTCGGGGTGGTCCGGGCGCTCGGGCCGCGGGCGCCGCGGTTCATCGGGTGGGGGCTCGCGGCGGCCGAGGCGCTGCTCGACGGGCCCCGGGAGGTCGCCGTCGTGGGCGCGCCCACGGACCCGCGCACGGGGGCGCTGCACCGTACGGCGCTGCTGTCGGCCGCGCCGGGGGCGGTGGTGGCGGTGGGGGTGCCGGGGGGTGAGGAGTTTCCGCTCCTCGCGGATCGGCCGTTGGTGGGTGGGGGGCCGGCGGCGTACGTGTGCCGGCGGTTCGTCTGTACGGCCCCGGCGACGACGCCGGAGGCCCTGGCAGCGGCCCTGACCTAAGGGGCTCCGCCCCGGCCCCGGGGGGGCGTTTTCCCACCCACCCGCCCGTGCGGCGGGGTTGGCTGGTTCCGGGCCCCCTGGGGCTCCGCCCCAGACCCCGGGCCCTTTGCCCACCCGCCCGCCCGTGCATCGGGTTGGTTGGTTCGGGCCCTCCTGGGGCTCCGCCCCAGACCCCGGGCCCTTTGCCCACCCGCCCGCCCGTGCATCGGGTTGGTTGGTTCGGGCCCTCCTGGGGCGCCGCCCCAGACCCCGATCGCGCCTTAAGGGCGCTCGTCCTCAATCGCCGGACGGGCTGAAGGTGCCCCAGCACCGAGTGGTCAAGGGGCGCGATGGCGGCCCGAGGTCCCCGACGCGGGCCGGCACCGGGCACTTAAGGGGCGCGGGGAACTGCGCGACCAGCCACCCACGGTCCGCGGAGGCAGTCGGGTTTTCTTAGGGGGCGAGGAACTGCGCGACCAGCCCCCCCCCCACGGCCGCGGACGCAGGCGGGTTTCCTTGGGGGGCGCGGGGAACTGCGCGACCAGCCCTCCACGGTCCGCGGACGCAGGCGGGTTTCTTGGGGGCGCGGGGAACTGCGCGATCAGCCGTACACGGCCCGCGGACGCAGACGGGTTTCCTTGGGGCGCGAGGAACTGCGCGACCAGCCCCCCCCACGGCCCGCAGCCGAAAACAGGTTTTAGGGGCGCGGGGAACTGCGCGAAAAGCGACCACGGCCCGCAGGATCGAGAGGGGCTAGGGGCGCGGGGAACCGCGCAGGGGCCCAGCCGCAGCCAGGGGCGCACCGTGGGTGGGGCGCCGATGGAGACGTGAGGGAGGGCACCGGCACAACCCACACCGCCCCGCGCGACAGCCCGCCCCCGCCAGGGCAAACCGCTCGCCCCCGCCAGGGGGAACCGCCCACCCCCGCCAGGGCAAACCGCCCGCCCCCCGCCAGGGGGACACAGGCCCCGCCCCCGCCAGGGGAACCGCCCCCCGCCAGGGGAAACCGCCCGCGCTCCCCCTCCCCCCGCGGAGCTACCCGTGCTGACGAACCACCAGCAAAATCCCCACATAGTGGGCGACGTACGCCGCCAGCGTCAGGGAGTGGAACACCTCGTGGAAGCCGAAGAACGCCGGTGAGGGGTTGGGGCGCTTGAGGCCGTAGATCACGCCGCCCGCGCTGTAGAGCAGGCCGCCGACGATGATCAGGACCAGCACGGCTATGCCGCCGGTGCGGGCGAAGTCGGGGAGGAAGAAGACGGCGGCCCAGCCCATCGCCAGGTAGCAGGGGGTGTAGAGCCAGCGGGGGGCGCCGATCCAGAAGACGCGGAAGGCGATGCCGGCCACGGCGGCCGCCCAGATCGCCCACAGCAGGACCCGGCCGGTGGAGCCGGGCAGCAGGAGCAGGGTGAGCGGGGTGTAGGTGCCCGCGATGATGAGGAAGATGTTGGCGTGGTCCAGGCGGCGCAGGATCGCCTCGCCGCGCGGGCCCCAGGTGCCCCGGTGATAGATGCCGCTGGTCCCGAAGAGGAGACAGGCGGTCAGGACGAAGATCCCGCAGGAGATCCGGGCCGTGGGGGAGTCCGCGAACGCGATGAGCGCCAGGCCCGAAATCAGTACGGCTGGGAACATTCCGGCGTGCAGCCAGCCGCGCATCTTGGGCTTCACCATCTGTGTCACCGGGTCGATCGCGTGCTCCGTCACCTGATCAGTCATGGTCCGAATGCTACCTACGGCTCCGTAAGTTACGCATAGGTACGGGGTGTTACCGAGCGTCCGGCGGTCGGCGGGTAAGTGAACGGCAAATGGCAGTTAAGAAGGCGGTAAGTGGTGATGCTCACGTGAGAGGCCCCCTGGACATATGGGCGAACGACGCGGAAGATCAGATGAGTGCGGTCGGCACCGGATGAGCGCCAAAGGGATCCACGGGGTCAAGCATCCGGGTCGCAGCCCCCACGGGGCGGCAATGAAGTAGTACGTCAACCCCTCCAGACCCTCATCAAGGAGCGATCGTGGCGCGCGATATCGCGGCTCCCCTCTCTGTCCCCACCAAGCACCAGGAACTGATCTCGTGGGTCAACGAGATCGCGGAACTGACCCAGCCGGACAGCGTGGTCTGGTGCGACGGATCCGAGGCCGAGTACGAGCGCCTGTGCGGGGAGCTCGTCGCCAAGGGCACGTTCAAGAAGCTGAACGAGGCCAAGCGCCCCAACTCCTACTACGCCGCCTCCGACCCCCGTGACGTCGCCCGGGTCGAGGACCGTACCTTCATCTGCTCCGAGAAGGAGGAGGACGCGGGCCCGACCAACCACTGGAAGGCCCCCGCCGAGATGAAGGACGTCTTCGCGGGCGAGAAGGGGATCTTCCGCGGCTCGATGCGCGGGCGCACGATGTACGTCGTCCCGTTCTGCATGGGCCCCGTCGGCTCGCCGCTCTCCGCGATCGGCGTCGAGATCACCGACTCCGCGTACGTCGCCGTCTCGATGCGCACCATGACCCGCATGGGACAGCGCGTCCTGGACGAGCTCGGCACCGACGGCTTCTTCGTGAAGGCCGTCCACACCCTAGGGGCGCCGCTCGCCGAGGGCGAGGCGGACGTGCCGTGGCCGTGCAACACCACCAAGTACATCTCGCACTTCCCCGAGTCGCGCGAGATCTGGTCCTACGGCTCGGGTTACGGCGGCAACGCCCTGCTCGGCAAGAAGTGCTACGCGCTGCGCATCGCCTCGGTCATGGCGCGGGACGAGGGCTGGCTCGCCGAGCACATGCTCGTCCTGAAGCTGACGCCGCCGAACGGCGAGGCCAAGTACGTCACCGCGGCCTTCCCGAGCGCCTGTGGCAAGACCAACCTCGCCATGCTGGAGCCGACGATCCCCGGCTGGAAGGTCGAGACGATCGGCGACGACATCGCCTGGATGCGCTTCGGCGAGGACGGCCAGCTGTACGCGATCAACCCCGAGGCCGGCTTCTTCGGCGTCGCGCCCGGCACCGGCGAGCACACCAACGCCAACGCCATGAAGACCCTGTGGGGCAACTCGGTCTTCACCAACGTCGCGCTCACCGACGACGGCGACGTGTGGTGGGAGGGCATGACCGAGACGGCGCCCGCGCACCTCACGGACTGGAAGGGCAACGACTGGACGCCCGCCTCCGACACCCCGGCCGCCCACCCCAACGCCCGCTTCACCGTGCCGGCCGGGCAGTGCCCGACCATCGCGCCGGAGTGGGAGGACCCCAAGGGCGTGCCGATCTCGGCGATCCTCTTCGGTGGCCGCCGCGCCTCCGCGGTGCCGCTGGTGACCGAGTCCTTCGACTGGAACCACGGCGTCTTCCTCGGCGCGAACGTCGCTTCCGAGAAGACCGCCGCCGCCGAGGGCAAGGTCGGCGAGCTGCGCCGCGACCCGTTCGCCATGCTGCCGTTCTGCGGCTACAACATGGGCGACTACATGGCCCACTGGGTCAAGGTCGGCGCCGGCGCGGATGCCGCCAAGCTGCCGAAGATCTACTACGTCAACTGGTTCCGCAAGAACGACGCGGGCAAGTTCGTGTGGCCCGGCTTCGGTGAGAACAGCCGCGTCCTGAAGTGGATCGTGGAGCGCCTCGAAGGCAAGGCCGAGGGCGTCGAGACCCCGATCGGCATCCTGCCGACCAAGGAGTCCCTGGACACCGACGGCCTGGACCTGCCGGAGGCCGACCTCGACTTCCTGCTCAAGGTCGACACCGAGGTCTGGCGCGAGGAGGCCGCCCTGGTCCCCGAGCACCTCAACACCTTCGGCGACCACGCGCCCAAGGAGCTGTGGGACGAGTACCGCGCGCTGGTGTCCCGCCTGGGCTGAACCGCCCCGAAACCCCCTCCGGTCACGGCCGCCTGTCCTGGCCCGGCCGGAGGTGCTCGCGGCGGGTCGGTTCGACATCCGCCCTGACCTGTGGGGTCACTCGTGACCCGCCGCGCGAAGGCCGGCCCCCGGAGCCCCCTCACGGCTCCGGGGGCCGGCCCTTTTTCACGTACGCCGAGGGGCGCGAACAGCACGGGCGCCGACGCCAACTCGGGCGCGGCGTGCGGTACTTGGGGATGTGTGGCACCCGGTCCGCGGACCTCCGCGGCTCGCGGACCGGGGCCGAACAGGGGGCCGCGTCAGGCGGCGGTGGGCAGCGCGTCGGCCGCGGCGTGGGCGTCCATGCGCTCGGCCGCGAGGATCGCGGCGGCGGTGTCGGCGCGGGAGGCGGCGACCAGAAGGGCGCGGCCCGCGAGCGCGTGGGCGCGCGTGTGCAGGGCCTTGGGGTCGGCGCCGCTGAGCCCGGCGTGGCGCACCGGCGGCAGTCCGCCGCGCAGCCGGGCGATCTGCCGTGCGATGGCGTCCCCGGCCTCGGTGAGGCCGAGTTCGTCGGTGACGGCGAGCAGTGCGGAGAGGTGTCCGGCGAGCTGGATGTCCAGCTCCTCCTCGCGGGAGCGGTGCGGGATGCGGGTGTCGTCGGCGGCCACCGTGCTGTGGACCGACTTGGTGCGGATCGGCTCGTACATGCGCATGGCCTCCTGAGTGTTTCAGGAGGCCATCCTAGCTTAGATTCTGTCTAAAGTTGAGGCGGGGACAGCCGGGGCTCGGCGACCGGTCGCCGAGCCGGATTCGGCCGCCGCTACATCTGGCTGTAACCGTCCAGGAAGGTCCCGATCCGCGTCACCGCGTCCGCCAGATCCTTGGTGGACGGCAGCGTCACGATCCGGAAGTGGTCGGGCTCCGGCCAGTTGAACCCGGTCCCGTGAACCACCATGATCTTCTCGGCCCGCAGCAGGTCGAGGACCATCTGCCGGTCGTCCTTCACCTTGTAGACGTTCGGGTCCAGACGCGGGAACAGATACAGCGCGCCCTTCGGCTTCACACAGGTGACCCCGGGGATCCGCGTGAGCAGCTCGTACGCCGTGTCCCGCTGCTCCAGGAGCCGCCCGCCCGGAAGCACGAGCTGCTCGATCGACTGCCGGCCGCCGAGCGCGGTGGCCACCGCGTGCTGGGACGGCATGTTCGCGCACAGGCGCATGTTGGCGAGGATGGTCAGGCCCTCGATGTACGAGGAGGCGTGGGCCTTCGGCCCGCACACCGCGAGCCAGCCGGAGCGGTAGCCCGCCACCCGGTAGTTCTTGGAGAGGCCGTTGAAGGTGAGGACCATCAGGTCCGGGGCGATCACGGCGGTCGGGGTGTGGGTGGCGCCGTCGTACAGGATGCGGTCGTAGATCTCGTCCGAGCAGACGACCAGGTTGTGGCGGCGGGCGATCTCGGTGAGGCCGCGCAGCATCTCGTCGTCGTACACCGCACCCGTCGGGTTGTTCGGGTTGATGATGACGATGGCCTTGGTGCGGTCGGTGACCTTGCGCTCGATGTCGGCGAGGTCCGGCATCCAGTCGGACTGCTCGTCGCAGCGGTAGTGCACGGCGGTGCCGCCCGCGAGCGAGACGGAGGCCGTCCACAGCGGGTAGTCGGGGGCGGGGACGAGGACCTCGTCGCCGTCGTCGAGCAGCGCCTGCATCGACATCTGGATGAGCTCCGAGACGCCGTTGCCGAGGTAGACGTCCTCGACGTCGAGCTCGATGCCCTTGGTCTGGTAGTGCTGCATCACCGCGCGCCGCGCGGACAGCAGGCCCTTCGCGTCGCCGTAGCCGTGCGCGCCCGACAGATTGCGGAGGATGTCCTCCAGGATCTCGGGCGGGCACTCGAAGCCGAAGGCCGCCGGGTTGCCGGTGTTCAGCTTGAGGATGCGGTGGCCCGCCGCCTCCAGGCGCATGGCCTCCTCGAGCACCGGGCCCCGGATCTCGTAACAGACATTGGCGAGCTTGGTCGACTGGATCACCTGCATGACGGCCACCTTACGACCGTGTTTCGCGGGGTGCCTCGTGATTAGGGTCCGCTCGGGCGTGCGTCCCCCGGGGCGGGCTTCCATCGCAATGCGGCGGGGTCGGGCGGGCCGGGGGAATGCGGGGCGCCGGGCGCGGCCTGGCTTGGAATGGGGGTGCGGTCCGGGAGTGGTGAGATCTTCCCCACCCCGCTCCTTCCGGGCCCTGGGAGGGGGTGAGCCGGCTGCGGCCGCCCCGGACCCTCCCAGGGGCTCAGGGATTCGATGGGCGCGCCGGGGCCGGGCCCGCCAGGGCCGCCACCGCCGTGAGCCAGCCGAGCCCCGCGCCCCAAAGGGCCCCGAACACCGCGCCCGCCGCCGCGTAGAGAAGCCAGCCGAGCGTGCCAGCGTCGACCAGGCGGGCCGTCACCAGGCCCCGCCACACCCCGGCGGCCGCCGCGCCCGCGATCAGGGCCGTCCAGCCCGCGAGCAGTCGGCGCGGGCGGGACGCGGTCGGGCGCAGCCGCACATGGCGGCGCATGCGCAGCCCGGCCACCGCCGTCAGGACCGCCACCGCGAAGTCCTCGCAGAGCAATTGCGTCCACCCCGTACTTCCCAGCGGCACCGCGCGCAGCGCGGGCACGGCGAGCGGCACCCCGAGGGCGCTCGGCACGAGGGCGGCCCCGCCGTGCGCGGTGAACGCGGTCAGCACCGGGGTGAGGCCCAGGAGCAGGGCGAGCAGCAGGCAGAGCCCGGTGACGGCCGCCACCGCCGGTTCGATTCTGGGCAGACGCATGGCCGGACCCTAGGGCACCCGGCGACCGATGAGAAGATGCTGAACAAGCCTCAACTATGGCTGTGAGCAGGGGTGTTGAAGGAGCCACGAACCCCCTAGAGTCCGGCCATGCGGCTACGGGCGATCGGATGGACGGCGGCGGGCGCGGCGGCGGCGATGGCCGCAGCCCTCCTCGTGGCGGTGGGACCGGCCCGGGCGGGCCCCGCGCCCACCGCCACCGGCCACCGCTGGATCACCGACGACCAGGGCCGCGCGCTCGTCCTGACCGGTCTGAACACCGCGAGCAGCGCCAAGTCGCGGCCGGACGGTCTGCCCTGGATCAAGGAGGCCGATGTGCGGCGCGAAGCGGACGCGCTCGGCTCGGACTTCGTCCGCTTCCTCATCCAGTGGCGCAGCGTGGAGCCGACACCGGGCACCTACGACGACGGCTACCTCGACCGGGTCGCCGAGCGGGTGCGCTGGTACGGGGCGCACGGCTTCCGCGTCATGCTCGACATGCACCAGGACGTCTACGGCCCGGCCGTCAAGGGCAACGGCGCGCCCGCGTGGGCGACCGAGGCGGAGGGGCTGCCGGTCGCCGACCGGGACCAGTGGGAGCTCAAGTACATCGAGCCGGGCACCGTGCGCGCCTTCGACAACTTCTGGGGCACGCGCGGGGCGAGCCGCGATCTGCGCGCGCACTACACGGCCGCCTGGGCGCACGTCGCCGGGCGGTTCGCCCACGAGACCGCCGTCGTCGGCTACGACCTGATGAACGAGCCCTTCGGCGGCAGCGTCCAGGGCCCCGCCTTCGAGGCGGGCCCGCTCGCCGCCCTCTACCGCCGGACCATCACCGCGATCCGGGCGGTCGACCACGACTCCTGGATCTTCGTCGAACCCGAGGCGGTCAGCGCCAACTGGGGCCTGCCCAGCGCACTTCCGTATCTGTCCGACCCACGCGGCGAGGGCGAGGCGGCCCGCATCGTGTACGCGCCGCATCTCTACCCCCTGCCCATGGACCTCGGCGGCGGCTACACCGCCGGCACCGGGAGGTGGGTGGACCGCACGCTCACCTCCTGGCGCGAGCAGACCGAGAAGACCGCCCGCCGGCTCGGCGCCCCCGTGCTCATCGGCGAGTACGGCCTCGACGCGACACTGCCCGGCGCCCTGGAGTACATCGCCAGGGTGCGGGCCCTGGCCGACTCCATGGGCGCGGGCACCGCCTACTGGTCCAACGACCCCGGATCCTGGGCGCCTTGGGACCGGGACCTCAGGCCGACCCCGCTCCTGCCGGCCCTCGACCGGCCCGCCCCGAGAGCCATCGCGGGTGACCCCATCACCTACGCCTGGGACGAGCCGCTCCGCACCCTGGCGGTGAGCTGGCGGCCGAAGGAGGGTGTGCGCGGCGACACCGAGGTGTATCTGCCCGCCCGCTTCTTCCCGCACGGAGGTGAGGTCACGGGCGCCACCGCCGGGGCCTGGGACCCCACGACCCGCATCCTGCACATCGCTTCGGGAACGCCGGACACGGGGGAGGTCTCGGCGCGGATCCGGCCACGGGCGTGAGGCGCCCGGGTGCGCGCGCGAAGGGATTGAGCCACGTCCGACGCGGCGCGGTTGTGCCGGGTACGGGGTGTTCCTAGCGTCCCGTACGCGTCCGATCGACCCGCGCCCCGGACGCGACAGGAGGCAGTGGCCATGACCGTGACCGACCGGTCCCGTGAGCGGCTGGGCTGGCGGGGGCTGCTCGCCGCCGCCCAGCGCGAGTACGACGCCCCGGCCCCCCGCTACGACGTGGTCATCGAACTGCTCGACCGGGTGGTGGGGGCCGCCGTGCCGGTCGCGGCACTGCGCAGCGCGAAGGCGCTCCAGGCACTCGCCCTGACCCAGCTCGCCTACTCGGCCGAGTACGGGCCGCTGCGCACCGTCTATCTCACGGCGGCGCGCGGTCTGGCCACCGGCCCGCTCAGCGCGTCCCGGGCGTCCGCCGCACGGAGCGGCCCGCCGGCACGCCGGTCCGTCTGCCGTCCTCGATGACGAACTTCCCGTCGATCAGGACATGGGGGATGCCGACGGGCAGCGTGCGCGGGGCGTCGAAGGTGGCGCCCGCGGCGACGGTGTCCGGATCGAACAGGACGAGGTCCGCGCGGTAGCCCTCGCGGATCAGGCCCCGGTCGGGCAGCCGAAGGCGGGCCGCGGGCCGGGAGGTGAGGTGGGCGACGGTCTCCTCCAACGACAGCACGCCCAACTCCCGTGCGTAGCGCCCGAGATAGTGCGGGAAGGTGCCGTACGCGCGCGGGTGCGGCTTGTAGCCCTGGAGGATGCCGTCGCTGCCGCCCGTGTGCACGGGGTGGCGCATGATGGCCCGTACGTTCTCCTCGTGGCCGACGTGCTGGAGGATCGTCGACCCGAGGCCGTCCTCGATGAGGAGCCGGCGCGCGGTGGTCCAGGGCGCCTCTCCCCGCTGGGCGGCGGCCCCGGCGACGGTCTTGCCGACACACCCGGCGAGCCCCGGGTCGCTCACCCCCGAGATCTCGATGGTGGCCCAGTCGATGGGCACGCCATGACAGCCGTCCGCGCCGACGACCTCCATGTGGTGGCGGATGCGCTCGGCGGTGTCGTCGTCGCGCAGCCGCGCCACGATCGCCTCCGGCCCGCCCTCGCTCGCCCAACTGGGCAGCAGCGCCACGAGCGTTGTGCACCCCGGGGTGTAGGGGTACGTGTCGAGGCTGATGTCGGCGCCGTCGGCGAGGGCGCGGTCGAGCAGGGCGAGCAGCTCGGGCGCGCGGCCCTTGTTCACGCCGAAGTTCATGGTGGCGTGCGCGAGATGCAGGGCACATCCAGCGTCCCGGGTGAGCCGCACCATCTCCTCGTACGCCTCCAGGGCGCCTGCGCCGTACGAGCGGTGGTGGGGGCAGTAGTAGCCGTCGTAGCGGGCGACGACCCGGCAGAGCTCGGTGAGTTCGGAGTCGGTGGCGTACATGCCCGGGGTGTAGGTGAGCCCCGACGACATCCCGACCGCGCCCTGTTCCAGACCCTCGGCCACCAACTGCCGCATGTGGTCGAGCTGTTGGGGTGTGGCGGGCCGGTCGTCCCACCCCACGGCGTACATCCGCACGGTGCCCTGCGGGATCAGATAGGCGGCGTTGACGGCGATGCCGCGGTCCAGGCGGTCGAGGTACTCGCCGACGGTGCGCCAGTCGAAGTCGATGTCCCCGCCGTCCCCGTTCCAGCCGGTGATGGCCCGGCGCACCTCGTCCAGCGTGCGGTCGTCGACGGGCGCGTACGACAGGCCGTCCTGGCCCAGCACCTCCAGGGTGACGCCCTGGGCGGCCTTCGCGCTGTGGTCCGGGTCGCGCAGCAGGGCGAGGTCGGAGTGGGCGTGCATGTCGATGAACCCGGGGGCGACGGCGAGGCCGTGGGCGTCCAGGGTGCGGGTCGCGGTGAGCCTGGGCTCACCGGGGTGGGCGATCGCGCTGATCCGGCCGTCCGTGAGGCCGAGGTCGGCGGGGTAGGAGGGGGCGGCTGTGCCGTCCACGACACGGGCGTTCCGGATGACCAGGTCCATACGGGTCTCCTGTCGGTGCGGGCCCACGTCCGTGCGGGCGCCGGCTGTTTCGCGCGGTTCCCCGCGCCCCTGTTCCGGCTGCGGGCCGCGGGTGGCCGGGCGCGCAGTTCCCCGCGCCCCTAAGCGCCCTCCGGTCCGCGGGCCGTGGTCGCTTTTTGCGCAGTTCCTCGCGCCCCTAACCCCTCCCGATCCCGCGGCCTTGGTCGTTTTTTGCGCAGTTCCTCGCGCCCCTGAAGCCCGCTTTCGGCTGCGGGTTGCGGGTGGCTGGTCGCGCAGTTCCTCGCGCCCCTAAAACCCCGGTCGGCTGCGGACCGTGCCCGCTTCTCGCGCAGTTCCCCGCGCCCCTGGCGGGGTCGGTGCTGGCCCGCATCGGGGCATTTCAGCCTGTCCGGCGATTGAGGACGAGCGCCGTTCAGGCGCGAACGGGGTCTGGGGCGGAGCCCCAGGAAGGCCCGGAGCCAACCAACCCCGCCGCACGGGCGGGTGGGTGGGCGAAGGTGCTCGGGGTCTGGGGCGGAGCCCCAGGAGGGGCCGGAACCGACCAACCCCGCCGCACGGGCGGGTGGGTGGGAAAACGCCCCCGGGGTCAGAAGTACGTGCGGATGTAGTCCGCCACCGTCCCGTCCCGCTCGGTCAGGGGAACCAGAACCCACTTGTCGAACACCGTGCAGGGATGCGAGAGCCCCAACCCCACCCAGTCCCCGACGGACAACGACACCCCCGCCTCGGTCCGCAACCACCCGTGCTGATCGGAAAGCCCCGTCACCGTGATCCCGGAGGCCCCCCGCACCACCCCCGTCACCGCGTCCCGCACCACCTGCGCCACCGGCAGGTCGAGGTCGTACGCCGCGTCCCGCTTGCCCGCGTTCACGAAGGCCTGCTCCGGACTGGGCCGGGAGACGACCTGGGCCCAGAGCTGGAAGGCGGGCCGCAGGGCCCCCTCCGAGGGGACCCGGTTGAACGGCGTCAGCTTGCGGTAGTGCCCGTCGTCGTGCGAGACGTACGCACCGGAACGGAGCAACTTCAATACGGGGAGGGAGAGTTGGGGCACCGGCGCAAACGCCTCCGCCACCGTGTCGAACCACGCGGAGCCCCCCGCACTGAGCACGATCTCCTCGACCCCGAGTCCGGAGAACCGCCCCGCCCGGTCGAAGGCGACCGCGAGCGCGACCAGGCGGTCGAGGTAGGCGCGTACCCGCTCGGGATCCGCCCGCGGCACCTCGCCCTCGTACCCCGCGACGCCGACGAGTCGCAGCGTGCCGGTGGCCGCCACCGCGTCGGCGACCTGGGCGCACTCGGCCTCCGTGCGCACCCCGGTGCGCGCCCCCTCGCCCGCGGCGAGCTCGACCACCACGTCCAGGCGCCGGGCGGAGCCCCGCAGCGCCTGGTCCATCAGCTCGACGCCGCGTACCGAGTCGACGTAGCAGATGAACTCGAACGCCTCGTCCCGCTCCAGTTCCCCGGCGATCCAGCGCAGCGCCGCCGCGTCGACGAGTTCGTTCGCGAGGAAGATCCGTTCGGTCCCGAACGCCCTTGCCACCCGCACCTGGTGGGGCACCGCGAGGGTGATCCCCCAGGCGCCGCGCTCGATCTGGCGGGCGAAGAGCTGGGGCGCCATCGAGGTCTTGCCGTGCGGTGCGAAGGCCAGCCCGTGGCGTTCCGCGTAGGTTTCCAGGAGGGCCAGGTTGTGCTCGACGGCCTCGGCGGACAGCGTGAGGACCGGGGTGGTGAAGCCCCCGGTGAACAAGTTGCGGCGTTCGGCGGCGAGTTCGGCGACGGTGCGCCCCTCCGCGTCCGGCGGCAGCCCCTTGAATCGGTGGTCGACGCGTTCGGCGCCCAGCGCCGCGAGCCCGGCTGTGCGATCGGTGGCTGCCACGGAAACCTCACTCCTCGAGAGAGTGTTGCATCATGTGCAACACTCATTGCGCATATCGCTTAATGCTGTCTAACATCCGGGCCAACGCCGGGTCAATGACCGGCCCCCGGCCGCCAGCAGCGAGGAGCCAGCAGTGACCACCGGATCCCCAGCCGCCGCGCACGACGCCGAGGCCCCGGTCGATGTCGTCTGCCTCGGCGAGTCCATGGTCACCTTTGTGCCCACCCGGCCGGGCCGCCTCGCCGATGTTCCCGCCTTCACACGGACGATCGGCGGCGCCGAATCCAATGTGGCCTGTGCGCTCGCCGCCGCCGGGCACCGTGTGCGCTGGGTCAGCCGGGTCGGCGCGGACGGCTTCGGCGACCATCTGGTCGAGGCGATCGGCTCGTACGGCGTCGATGTGCGCGCGGTGCGCCGTGACCCCGAGCGGCCCACCGGTATCTACTTCCGCACCGCCGACGACCGCGCGGCCGACGGGCACGAGGTCCTCTACTACCGCGCCGGATCGGCCGCCTCCGCGATGTCCCCGGACACCGTGCCCCGGCATGATCTGTGGGCGGGGCGGATCCTGCATCTGTCCGGGATCACCGCCGCGCTCTCCGAGGACTGCCTCGCCCTGATGCGCGAGCTCACCGCCCGCCCGCCCCTCGCCCCCCGCCCCTCGCCGGGCCGCGCCGCCGCGCCCCCTCCCGCCGACCCCGGCCGCCCCCTCATCTCCTTCGACGTCAACCACCGCCCCGGCCTGTGGCGGGACGCGGCCGGGCCCCGGGTGCTGCTCGATCTGGCCCGGGGCGCGGACATCGTCTTCGTCGGGGCCGACGAGGCGGAGGCCGCGTGGGGGGTGCGCGGAGCCCGGGCGATCTCCGACGCGCTGCCCGAGCCCGAGCTCCTGGTCATCAAGCTGGGCAAGGGCGGAGCCGTCGTCATCGACCGGAGCCCACGGGCGATCGAGGGAATCGAGGACGGGGACGGGGTCGCCACCCTCGTACGGCCGCCGGCCGTGGACGTCGTCGCCCCCGTCGGCGCTGGCGACGCCTTCGCGGCCGGGTTCCTGTCCGCCACGTTGCGGGGACTGCCCGTGCGCGACCGCATCCGGCACGGCCACCTCATGGCCGCCGCCGCGCTCACCGTGCCCGGCGACCTCACCCAGCCTCCGGCACGCGCCCACGCCGACCGGCTCGTGGCCCTGGACGACACCGCCTGGGGGAGACTTCGTCTCGGCCCCGGCTGGACGGGGGACGACCAGGAGGTACGTACGAGATGAGCCAGACCGTCGACCGGGCGCTGAGCATCCTGCCGCTGCTCGCGCAGGGCCCCGCCGACCTCGGGCAGGTCGCCGACCGGCTCGGGGTGCACAAGTCCACCGCGCTGCGGCTCCTTCGCACCCTGCACGAGCACGGGCTCGTCTACCGCCAGGAGGACCAGCGCTACCGGCTCGGCGCCCGCCTCTTCGCGCTCGCCCAGGAGGCCGTCGAGAACCTCGACGTACGCGAGATCGCCCACCCCCACCTGGTAGCGCTCAACGAGCGGATCGGGCACACCGTCCACCTCGCCGTGCACGAGGAGGGCGAGGTGCTCTACATCGACAAGGTCGAGAGCCGCTACCCGGTGCGGATGTACTCGCGCATCGGCAAACCCGTCGCCATCACCGTGGCCGCCGTGGCCAAGCTGCTGCTCGCCGATCTGCCGGAGGCCGAGCGGCGCGCCGTCGCGGAGAAGCTCGATTACCCCACCTACACGTCCCGTTCGACACCCAACGCGGCCGCCTTCCTCAAGGAGCTGGCCACCGTGCGCGAACAGGGCTGGGCCACCGACCTCGGTGGCCACGAGGAGTCCATCAACTGCGTCGGCGCGCCCATCCACGGCGCGGACGGCCGGGTCGTCGCCGCCATGTCGGTCTCCGCGCCGAACGTCGTCGTCACCGCCGAGGAACTCCTCGGCCTGCTTCCCCAGGTGCGCCGCACCGCGGAGGCCATCAGCCGCGAGTACTCCGGCACCACCACCAACACCCCATCCGCACAAGGAAGTTCCGATGACCGATAAGATCGCCCTCACCCCGGCCACGCACACCACCCCGCCCGCCAGGTTCTCGCACGGAGTGCGCAAGGGGAACATCCTCCAGGTGGCGGGCCAGGTCGGCTTCCTGCCGGCGGTCGAGGGCCGGGCGCCCACCCCGGCGGGCCCCACCCTGCGCGAACAGACCCTCCAGACCTTCGCCAACGTCAAGGCGATCCTGGAGGAGGGCGGCGCGAGCTGGGACGACGTGATGATGATGCGCGTCTACCTCACGGACGTGGACCACTTCGCGGAGATGAACGAGATCTACAACGCGTACTTCGAGGAGCAGGGCCTCAAGGCCCCCGCCGCCGCCCGCACCACCGTCTACGTCGGTCTGCCGGCGGGCCTGCTCATCGAGATCGACGCCCTCGCGGTCCTGGACGCGTAATTCCTTGCCCGCCTTAGTCACACCGCTCCTCCCGCCGCACGGTGCGGCGCCCCGGACCGCCGGGACGCCGTGCCGCGGTCCCCCCTGCCCTGGAACCCCCCCTGCTGCACACCGGAGTTGGCACATGTTGTTCCACGCTGTCGCGGCCCCCGCCCCACCACCCCCCGTGCACACCGGCGGCATCCTGCCGCTGATCGGCGGCACCGCCGGTCTGCTGACCGTCGCCGTCCTCGGCATCGCGCTGCTGCTCTTCCTGATCATCAAGGTCAGGCTCCAGCCCTTCGTGGCGCTGCTCGCGGTCTCCATAGCCGTCGGCCTGGGCGCGGGCCTGTCGGTCACCGAGCTGTTTGGCACGGTCCAGAAATCCGCCGCCGTCTCGGTCGTCGAGTCCGGCATGGGCGGCATCCTCGGTCATGTCGCGATCATCATCGGGCTCGGCACCATGCTCGGCGCGATCCTCGAAGTCAGCGGCGGCGCCGAGGTGTTGAGCGCCCGCATGCTCGCCCTGTTCGGCGAGAAGCGCGCCCCCCTCGCGATGGGCCTCACCGGCCTGATCTTCGGCATCCCGGTCTTCTTCGACGTCGGCATCTTCGTCCTCGCACCGATCGTCTACGCGGCCGCGAAGAGGTCCGGCAAGTCGATCCTGCTGTACTGCATGCCGCTGCTCGCGGGTCTGTCCATGACCCACGCCTTCCTGCCGCCGCACCCCGGCCCGGTGGCCGCGGCCGGCCTGTTCCACGTCTCGCTCGGCTGGGTCATCCTGATGGGCGCCCTCGTGGGCCTCCCGTCCGTCCTGGCCGCCTGGGCCTACGCCGCCTGGATCGGCAAGCGCCTCTTCGTCGAGGTTCCGCAGGACATGGTCGAGGCCGCCGAGGAGGCCAAGGCCGCGGTCGCCGCCGAGCAGGCGGCCGCCGGGGTGACCCCGCGCGAGGAGCCGGTGCCGCTGGGCGCGGTGCTGGCCATCATCGGCACCCCGCTGATCCTGATCCTGGCCGCCACGTTCTCCTCGGTCGCGCTCGACCCCTCCGCCGTGCGCTCGGTCCTGGAGTTCTTCGGGAACCCGTTCGTCGCCCTCACCCTCGCGCTGGTGCTCGCCTACTACCTGCTCGGGATCCGGCGCGGCTGGTCCCGTACGTCCCTGGAGCGGGTGTCCACGGCGTCCCTGAAGCCGGTCGGCAACATCCTGCTGGTGGTCGGCGCGGGCGGCATCTTCGGCGCCGTCCTGAAGGCCTCGGGCATCGCCAACGCGCTGGCCACCACGTTCAACGACGTGGGCCTGCCGGTCATCCTGCTCGCCTGGCTGATCTCGGTCGTGCTGCGCGTGGCCCAGGGCTCGGCGACGGTGGCGATCGTCACCACGGCGGGCATCGTGGTGCCCCTGGTGGAGGGCTCCGCCTACTCCCAGGCCCATCTGGCCCTGATCATCATGGCGATCTCGGCGGGCTCGATCTTCGCCTCGCACGTGAACGACGGCGGCTTCTGGATGGTCGCCAAGTACTTCGGCATCTCCGAACGCGACACCCTGAAGTCCTGGACGGTCCTGGAGTCGGTCCTGTCGGTGGCGGGCTTCGTGGTGGCGGCGCTGCTCAGCCTGGTGATCTAGGGAGCTCCCGGGGGTGTCCGGCGGGGGTTCGCCTTCCATCGGCTGCTTCGGTCACCCCCGGACAACTCGGTTTGTCCACTTGCCCGTTGAGCGCCGCTGCCTCAACAATGCGCATGACAAAACCGCACCTCTTCATCATCCCAGCACCCTCAAAAAGGGAACCCCCACATGAAGAAGTCCTTCGTCGGCGCGCTCGGCGCCGTCAGTGCCCTGCTGCTCGCGGCCGCGGGCGCGGTGCCCGCCGTCGCCGCGCAGACCTCCGACGCCCCGGCGGCCCCGGTCACCACCCCGGCCAAGGCGGCGCCCGCCAAGGCGGCACCCGCCAAGGCGGCACCCGTCAAGGCGGCCCCCGTCAAGGCGGTCACCTTCGCCGGCACGGTGGCACTCAGCAACTGCTCGGGCTCCGTGATCCGCACGCCCAGCTCGCAGCCGAACGACCCCGCCCTCGTGCTCTCCAACGGCCACTGCCTCGAAAGCGGCTTCCCCGGCCCCGGCGAGGTCATCGTCGACCAACCCTCGACCCGCTCCTTCTCGCTGCTCAACGCCTCGGGCTCGAAGGTCACGACGCTGCGCGCCAGCAAGGTCGCGTACGCCACGATGACCGACACCGACATCTCGATCTACCAGCTCACCAAGTCCTACGCCCAGATCCAGAGCGGCTACGGGATCAGCGCGCTCACCCTCAACGACGCGCACCCGACGCAGGGTTCGGCGATCAAGGTCGTCTCCGGGTACTGGAAGCGCACCTACAGCTGCAACGTGGACGGGTTCGTCTACCGGCTGAAGGAGGGCGACTGGACCTGGAAGGACTCGGTCCGCTACACCTCGTCCTGCAACACCATCGGCGGCACCTCCGGCTCCCCGGTGATCGACACCACGACCGGCAAGGTCGTCGCCGTCAACAACACCGGCAACGAGGACGGCCAGCGCTGCACGGAGAACAACCCGTGCGAGGTCGACCAGAACGGCAACGTCACCGTGCGCCAGGGCATCAACTACGCCCAGGAGACGTACATCATCGTTCCCTGCATAGGCGCCGGCAACAAGATCGACCTCAGCCGCGCGGGCTGCACCCTGCCCAAGCCGTGACCCCCTAGGACGACGCGGCAGCAGCGCCGCCCGCGGGGCGGGGGCGCTGCTGTCGTCGTCCATCGCCGGGTTACGGCAGGGCGTGGACGTGCGGGCCGACCGCGTTCGACCAGGCGTTGCCCGACTTGGCGTCCCAGTTGGTGGACCAGGTCATCGCGCCGCGCAGGGTCGGGTAGGTCTTCGACGGCTTGAAGGAGCCGCAGCTCGTGCCCTTGGTCAGACAGTCGAGGGCCGCGTTGACCACGGACGGTGAGACATAGCCGCTGCCCGCGCCGGACGTCGAGGCCGGCAGGCCGAGGCCGACCTGCGAGGGGTCGAGGCCGCCCTGGAGCTGGATGCAGGCGAGCGCGGTCAGGAAGTCGACCGTGCCCTGGGCGTAGACGTTGCCGTCGCAGCCGTTCATCGAACCGCTGTTGTAGTACTGCATGTTGACGACGGTCAGGATGTCCTTGATGTTGAGCGCCGTGCGGAAGTATTCGTTCGACGGGGACTGCATGTCGATGGTCTGCGGGGCCATCGTGATGACCAGCTTGCTGCCGGCCTTCGACGCCAGCGACTTCAACGCCTGGGTCATGTAGGTGGAGTTGAGGCCGTTCTCCAGATCGATGTCGACGCCGTCGAAGCCGTAGGTCTGCATCAGCGAGTAGACCGAGGTGGCGAAGTTGTTCGCCGAGGTGGAGTCGCTGACCGAGATCGTGCCGTTCTGGCCGCCGATCGAGATGATCACCGACTTGCCCGCCGCGTGCTTGGCCGCGATGTCCGCCTTGAACTGGTCGACGGTGTAGCCGCCGAGGCCGTTGGTGTCGAGCGTGAAGCTCACCGCGCCCGGGGTCGTCGTGGCGTCCGCGAAGGCGACCGCGATGATGTCGTAGTTCGCCGGCACATCACTGATCTTCTGGACGGTCGCGCCGTTGTTGAAGTTCTGCCAGTAGCCGGTCACCGCGTGCTTGGGCACGTTCCCGCCGCCGCCCGGGTTGCCGCCGCTCGCCGAGGTCGTCGCGGTCACCGCCGCCGACTTCGGGGACTCGCCCGCGCTGTTGGTGGCGGTCACCTGGAACTGGTACGAGGTCGAGGCGCTCAGTCCGGTCACGGTCGCCGAACTGCCCGTCACCGACTGCACCTTGGTGCCGCCCTGGTAGACGTTGTACCCGGTCGCGTTCGACACCGCGCTCCAGGACAGGTTCACCGAGGAGGAGCTCACCGAGCCGGCCGCGAGGCCGCCGGGCGCCGCCGGAACGGTCGGGGCCGGGTCGCCGCCTCCGCCGCCGTCGGGGCCGTCCACGGAGATGTCGTCGGCGTAGTACGCGGGCTGGCCGTACCAGCCGTGCGTGTAGATCTGCACCGAGGTGGTGGAGGCGCCGGTCTTGAAGGTGGTGGAGAGCCGGCCGTAGCCGCCACCGGTGCCGGGCGTCCAGGTCGACACATCGGTGGTGCCGGTGCCGCTCGCACCCAGGTAGACGTAACTGCCCTGCACCCAGGCGCTCAGCGTGTACGTCGAGTTGGGTTTGACGGCGACGGTCTGCGCGCACTGGGCGGTGTCGGAGCCCGACGGGGTGGCCTTGAGCGCGGCGGTGCCGTCGTGCACGGGGGAGGAGACGGTGGCGCCGCTCCCGGCCGTGCAGGTCCAGTTGGCGAGGCCCGACTCGAATCCGGCGTTCTTGGCGTTGTTGACGTCGGCCGCCTGGGCGGTGCCGGAGAGCCCGGCTATGGACAGGGCGCCGGCCGCGGCCACGGCCAGGGCGAGCCTTGCATGTCTCGCACGGTTCACGTGCTGCCTCCGGGAGGGGAGTGGGGAGGGCGGGGAGGAGGACGGGGAAGTGGGGGTGGGCGTCCTGGTCGGACAACATGGTCCAGACCAATTGGGTTGTCAAGACCTCCGGCACCGACCGTCCGGATCGATTCAGGCCGCCGGTTGGCCGACTTTCGGCGCATCATTCGTCCCACGCGTACCAAAACCAGCCGCGGAAGCACACAGGAAAGGAGAAGACGGTTCTCCGCCCGGTAAGTCGTGGATAAAGTGCTGAGGCAGGTGGGAATCGCAGCAGTCAGTCGCGGTCACGGGGGCTCGTACGGGCTCCGGGACCGAAGCGAACGGGGGCCCGAGGTGGCGACCGCGATCAGCGAACGGGGGCCCGAGACGTGCCGACCGCGATAGCCGTCACCAGCCCCGACCTGGTGCTGCCGCCGACCGATCCGCAGACGCCGCTCGCGGCGCTGCTCCAGTCCCCCGACGCCCAGCCGCTGGACGCGGCGCTCGTCGACATGCACCGCCTCCTGGAACAGCACGGCTATGTGATCGCCTTCTTTCCCGCCTCTCTTTCCGCGGCCCACGAACACCGGCTGCACACCGTGCGGTCGCTGCTGGAAACCGACCGGGTCACCCTGATCAAGTCCGATCTGCCGCCGCTGGGACTGGCCATCCTGGTACGGCAGTTGAGGCAGCTCTCCGTCTGCGACTTCAGCCCCGGTGTGATCGCCTCGGCGGCCCGGCTGCTCTCGCACTACATCCACGCGGGCGCCGTCCTCAACTCCGTGACCCGCCTGGAGCGCGTCCCGGTCGGCCTCACCGCGCACGCCAGGTCATGGATGCCGGGCAGTCAGTTCGCCGTCCTCGCCCACCCCCGGCCCCAGCTCGTCAAGGTGGGCCCCGGGGCCACCTTGGCCGGGCCGGACTTCGCCTGCGAGATGCTGGTGGCCCCGGGGAGCGCGGGCTCCGACTGGGTCACCATGGCGCTGGCCCCCGCCTGGCAGGTCAAAGCCGTGCAGGAGACCGTGCTGCCCGCCGACTCGGCCGCCTGGTGGGGCACCGGCAAGGTGACCGAGTTCGCCGCCTATCTGCCCGACATCTCGGTCCTCTACCAACTCGTCGCCTCCGTACGGCGCGAGCAGTGCCGCTGGTGCGCCATGGAGCTGATCGGCGACCGCTGTGGGTTCTGCGCCTCGCACCAGCCGCCCGAGGAGGAGCCGGAGGCCACCGGCGCCGCCGCCCTCGGGCCCGTACCCGCCTCCGCCTACCGCGCCCGCCCCCTCACCCGGGCCGAACGCCGCCGCGCCATCGCGCCGGGCCCGTAGGAGCCGGTCCCGGGCCCCGCTCGGAGCCCCGGGCGGGACGGCGCCGCCGAGCCCGGTCCCGGCCCCAACCCGCGCCAGCAGCACGCCACTTGCCCGCTCTGCCCCACGTCAGCGAACGAGGTCGTACGGTCAATGAACTCCCGCCAGCGCCGCGGCATCATCCTTCTCCTCCTCTCGGTCCTGTGCGCCCTGGGGGCGTTCGCCGGGGTGCTCACGGTGATCAGCGACGTGGACTCCAAGGTGGGCCCCGAGGTGACGGCGTACAGACTCAAGGACGACATCGACGCCTACGCCCCCCTGAGGGCCGACCAGTTCGCGCGGACGAGCATGCCCAAGCGCTGGCTCTCCCAGGGCGCGGTCACCGACCTCACGGACGTCGTCGGCAAGATGGCCGCCACCCACCTCACCAAGGGCTCCCTCCTCCAGGACGGCATGTTCACCGACCGGCCCCAACTCAAGCCGGGCGAACAGGAGATCGCCATCATGATCGACGCGTCCACCGGGGTCGCCGGAAAGATCAACGGAAGCGACAGCGTCAACATCTTCGCCACCTTCGCCGCCACCAAACAGGGCGAGACGCCCGTCTCCAAGCTCATCGTGGCCAACGCCCGGGTCATCCAGGTGGGCGCCGTCCAGGCACTCAACCCCTCGGCCGCCGACAAGAACCAGACCACCCAGGCCGTCCCGATCACCTTCGCCCTCAGCACCCTCGACGCCCAACGGGTGGCCTACGCCGAGTCGTTCGCCACCCATGTCCGCCTCGCGCTCGTCGGCCGCGGCAACGGCGACAGCGCGATCCCGCCCGGTGACCGTACGTACCGGCTCGAAAAGGACCAGTGAGGTGCGGATGACCACTCGAATCCTGCCCGCCGTCGCCGACGCGGACGCCGCCCGGTCCGTCACCACCCTGCTCAGCCAACTCCCCGACGCCGAACCCGCGGTGCCGGTCGGCGACTCCACCCAGCTGCTCGACACCCTGGCCCGGCTCGCCGGGGAGTCCCTGGACGAACTCCCCGAGGTCGTCCTCGTCCACGAACGCATCGGGCCCACCCCCGCTCTGGAACTGATCCGCGAGGTCGCCCTGCGCTTCCCCGCGATCGGCGTCGTGCTCATCTCCTCCGACGCGGGGCCCGCCGTCTTCTCCGCCGCGATGGACTCCGGCGCCCGGGGCCTGGTCGCGCTGCCGCTGTCCTACGAGGAGCTGGCGGTCCGCGTCCAGGCGGCGGCCCAGTGGTCCGCGGGCGTACGCCGCCACCTGGGCGCGAGCCTCGACGTCTTCACCGGGCCCGGCGGCACCGTCACCACCGTCACCGGAGCCAAGGGCGGCGTCGGAACCACCCTCGTCGCCGTCCAACTCGCCCTCGCCGCACGGGCGTCGGGCCGTACCACCGTGCTGCTCGACATGGACCTCCAGGCCGGTGACGTCGCCTCCTACCTCGACGTCCAGTTCCGGCGCTCCATCGCCGACCTCGCGGCCATCACCGACATCTCGCCCCGGGTCCTCGCCGACGCCGTCTTCACCCATGAGAGCGGGCTCGCCCTGCTGCTCGCTCCCGGCGAGGGCGAACGCGGCGAGGAGGTCACCGACCGGGCCGCCCGCCAGATCATCGGCGCCCTGCGCACCCGCTACGAGACCGTCGTCGTGGACTGCGGCAGCCAGCTCACCGCCGCCAACGCCGCCGTCGTCGAGATGGCCGACGTGGCGCTCCTCGTCACCACCCCCGACGTCGTGTCCGTACGGGGTGCCAAGCGGACCGTACGGATGTGGGACCGGCTCCAGATCCGCAAGGCCGAGGAGACCACCACCGTGGTGAACCGGCACACCCGCAGCACCGAGATCCAGCCTCCGCTCGTCCAGAAGATCACCGGGACCCGGGTCGCCCAGACCGCGGTGCCGGCCCACTTCAAGGAGCTCCAGTCCGTCGTGGACGCGGGCCGCCTGCACGACCTCGACGGCCGGAGCACCATCCGCCAGGCGCTGTGGGCCCTGGCCGGAGAGCTCGGCCTGCTCAAGGCGCCGGAGGGCAGGGCGAAGGCCCGGGCGGCCCGGGGCTCGGGCCTCGTGCTCAGGCGCAGGGGCGGCTGATGCGCCGGGTCAGGATCCGCGCGCAGGAATGGGAGCGGGGCCGGGACCGGGGGCAGACCGCCATCGAGTTCATCGGCGTGGTTCCGCTGATCCTGCTGTTGCTCGTCGCGCTGTGGCAGTGCGCCCTGGTCGGCTACACCTTCGTGCTGGCGGGCAACGCGGCGGACGAGGGGGCGCGGGCGGGGGCCGCTGCCCAGGGCGGCGCCGCGGGCGCGTGCCGCACGGCGGCCCTGCGCCAGGTGCCGTCCTCCTTCGAGGGTGACACGGCCTGCGGCGAGGACGGGGGCGGCATGTACCGCGCCACCGTCACGCTCAAGATCCCCGTCCTGATCCCGGGCGTCCTCAGCGGCTTTCCGGTCGACGGCACCGCCGCCCATGTGAAGGAGCGCTGAGCCGTGCGCATCCCCATCCACCGAGACGGCGACCGGCACGCCGACCGGGGCCAAGTCGCCCTGGAATACATCGGGTTCGTGACTCTGCTGCTGCTCGTCGGGCTCGCCGCGATCCAGCTCGGCGTCGCCGCGTACGCCGCGAACCAGGCGGGCACCGGGGCGCGGGCGGCGGCGCGGGCGGCGAGCCTGGACGCGCCGAGGAACGGCGAGCCGAGCCCGGACCCGGTGGCCGCCGGCACGGCCGCGGTCAGCGACTGGCTCAAGCCGCGGGTCGCGCCGGCCGGGGGCGGCGGGGACGGGGCGGCGTACACGGTGACCATCGAGATCCCCAGCGTCATCCCGGGCCTCGGCGACGGCTTCTTCGGCTCCGCCACCCGCACCTCCACCATGCCGAGGCTTCAGCACCGAAGCCGGTCCGAGACGACTGGAGGCACGACATGAGTCTGCGGGCACGGATCGCCGCCCCCGAGGAGAGCGGCGCGGGGCGGGAGGACGGCCACCTGGTCGCCTCCTACCGGGCCAAGCTCCTGGAGGAGATCGACCTCGCGGAGATGTCGTCGCTGGCGGCCGCCGAGCGCCGGGCCCGCCTGGAACGGGTGCTCGGGCACATCATCAGCCGCGAGGGCCCGGTCCTCTCCACCGCCGAACGGGCCCAGCTCATCCGGCGGGTGGTCGACGAGGCGCTCGGTCTCGGCATCCTCGAACCGCTCCTCGAAGACGCCTCCATCACCGAGATCATGGTCAACGGGCCCGACCAGATCTTCGTGGAGCGCGGCGGCAGGGTGGAGCAACTGCCGCTCCGGTTCGCCTCGCACGAGCAGCTCATGCAGACGATCGAGCGGATCGTGTCGACCGTGAACCGCCGGGTGGACGAGTCGAACCCGATGGTGGACGCCCGGCTGCCGTCCGGCGAGCGCGTCAACGTGATCATCCCGCCGCTGTCGCTGACCGGCGCGACCCTCACCATCCGCCGCTTCCCCAGGTCGTTCACGCTCCAGGAGATGATCACCTTCGGCTCCCTGGACGAGCCCATGCTGCTGCTGCTCGCCGGGCTCGTCCAGGCCCGCTTCAACATCATCGTGTCCGGCGCCACCGGCACCGGCAAGACGACCCTGCTCAACGCCCTGTCCGGCCTCATCCCGCCGCACGAGCGCATCATCACCATCGAGGACTCCGCCGAACTCCAGCTCCAGCAGGCCCATGTCATCCGCCTGGAGGCGCGGCCCCCCAACGTCGAGGGCAAGGGGCACATCTCCATCCGCGACCTCGTACGCAACTCGCTGCGCATGCGCCCCGACCGCATCGTCGTCGGCGAGGTCCGCGGCGGCGAGTCCCTCGACATGCTCCAGGCGATGTCCACCGGCCACGACGGCTCCCTCGCCACCGTCCACGCCAACAGCGCCGAGGACGCGCTGATGCGGCTCCAGACGCTCGCCTCGATGTCCGAGGTGGAGGTGCCCTTCGAGGCGCTGCACGACCAGATCAACTCGGCCGTCGACGTCATCGTCCAGCTCACCCGGCACGCCGACGGCGCCCGCAAGATCACCGAGATCGCCCTTCTGGAGTCGCACGGCCGCGACCCGTACCGCATCACCACCGTCTGCCGCTTCGACGCCCGGCCCATGTCCGCCGACGGCCGCATCCACGGCCACTTCCAGTACTTCCCGCTGCCGCGCAGGGTCGCCGACCGCCTCTACCTCGCCAACCAGCCCGTACCCCAGGCCTACGGGGTCGCCGCCCACACCGAACAGCTCACCGTCCGCCACGCCAACTGAGCCCGTCCGCACGTGAGTTCACCCCGCCCGCCGAGCTGTCTCCCGCCCACCGAGCCCGCCAACCGACAGGGAACGCGCAGATGAACCTCTCCTTCCTCACGCTCGGCGTCACCCTGCTCGCCGGGGTGCTGGCCGTCCTGGGGCTGCGCTCCTACGGGGCGGGCCGCGCCCAGCGCGAAGCGCTCATCGACCGGCTCAGCAACCCGGGCGCCCCCGCCGGCACCGGTCGGCAGCGCCCCTTTCGCGGTGTGGACCGCCGGCTGCGCGGTACGTCACTGGGCCGGCGCATCGAACGGAAGCTGGCCGCCACCGGCCTCGACCTGACCCCAGGCGAGTTCTTCGTGTACATGGTGGCCGGGGTGGCCGCTCTGTGGCTGATCGCCGCGTCCGTCCTCGCCTCGTTCTTCGGGCCGCTCGCGGGGCTCGCCGGACTGTGGAGCGCCAACTCCTTCCTCGACTGGCAGCGCCAGAAACGCATCGAGCGCTTCATCAACCAACTGCCCGAACTCTCCCGCATCCTCGCCAACGCCACCCAGGCCGGACTCGCGTTGCGCACCGCCATCGCCATGGCGGCCGAGGAGATGGAGGCCCCGGCGGGCGAGGAGCTGGGCCGGGTCACCGACCGGCTCGCCGTGGGGGAGTCCCTCGACGACGCGCTGGGTGAGATCGCCGAACGGCTGCCCTCGCGCGAACTGGGCGTCCTGGTCACGACGTTGGTGCTGGCCAACCGGGCGGGCGGCACCGTCGTCAGCTCGCTGCGCAACCTCACCACCACCCTGGAGGAACGCAAGGAGACCCGGCGCGAGGTACGCACCACGCTCGCCCAGGTGACGGTCACCGCGTACGCCGTACCCGGCTTCGGAATGGCCGCGCTGCTCATGCTCAACGCGGTGATGCCGGGCGCGCTCGACCGCATGACCGGCGCCTTCCTCGGCCAGGCGGCCGTCCTGATCTCGATCGCCCTGTACGCCCTGGGCTTCTTCGTGGTCCGCCGCCTTTCCCGCATCGACGTATGACCCGGCGACACCGGCACGCGCACCGCCGCACGCGCCCACGCGGCCGACTGAAGAGAGGGGAGTGAGCGACCCATGGGACTGGGACTGTTCTACGCGGCCCTGATGGGCCTGAGTGTGTACGGGATGTTCCACGGCATCCGCATGTACCGGGCCGAGGTGAAACTCCCGAGCGACCTCTCGGTGGCCCTGGAGATCGGCGCGACGCGCACCACGGCCGTCGGCTCGGCCGTGGACCGGCTCGGCATGCGCTGGGCGCCCGCGGTGCTGCGGATGATGGGCCCCGAACGGGTCGCCAAAAAGCGCCGTCAGATCGACCTGGCGGGCAACCCGGGCGGCCTCACCATCGACCGCTACGCGGCCCGGCGCGCGGTGTACGGGCTGCTCGGCGCGGCGGCCGCGCTGATCATGCTGCTCGAAGGGCACTGGATCATCGCC
This sequence comes from Streptomyces sp. ASQP_92, assembly GCF_025399895.1. GTDB lineage: Bacteria > Actinomycetota > Actinomycetes > Streptomycetales > Streptomycetaceae > Streptomyces. The sequence continues at coordinate 490,173 of NZ_JAODUA010000003.1, forward strand.
GTGGTGATGGTCGGGTTCGCCCTGTTCTGGGTCGAGGTCGGCATCTGGTCGGCCGTCCGGGTGCGCCGCGACCACATCGAACGCACCCTGCCCGACTTCCTCGACGTACTCGCCGTCGTGGTCAGCGCGGGCCTCGGCTTCCGTCAGGCCCTGGAGCGGGTCGCCGACAAGTACCAGGGGCCCTGGGCCGACGAACTGCGCATCACCCTGCGCCAGATGGACATGGGCGTCAGCCGTCGCCAGGCCTTCGAGGAGTTGCGCAAGCGCAATGACTCCGAGCAGGTCGCGATGTTCGTGACCGCGCTCCAGCAGGGCGAGGAACTGGGCGCGCCCATCGTCGAGACGCTGATAGCGATCGCCGCCGACATGCGCCGCACCGACGCGCAGAACGCCCGCCGCAAGGCGGCCCGCGCGGTCCCCAAGGCCACCTTCGCGGTGACGACCTTCCTGCTGCCGGGCACGCTGATCCTGCTCACCGTGGGCTTCGTGTACGGCGCCGACCTCGACTTCGGCGGCTTCCTCGGTGGCCCGAAGTGACCCTGCAACTGACGCTCGGCGCAAGGGGGTTGAGGGTGCCGATGCCGATGCGCCGCCGCGCGAAGGACACGGTGGCGGCCCCCGCCCTCGCCCTCCAGATCAACGCACTCCAGGCCATGTGCCGCCAGGTGTTCGGCTTCCGCCTGGCGATGATCGCGATAGGCGCCCCCTTCTCGCTCGCGGGCGCCGCCCCGGGCGCGCCCGGCCTGCTGGTCGGGGCCGCGGTCCTGGTCACCTTCATGGGGTCCTACGTCCTGTTCCGCGACTGGGAGCGCTTCGGCCCGCTCCTCCTGCGCCACCCCTGGCTGCTCGCCGTCGACGCCGTGTTCGGCGCGCTGCTCCTGATCACGGCGACCCCGGAGTCCCCCCTCGGCTATGTCACCATCTGCACCCCGCTCCTGGCCGGCCTGGTCTACGGCTGGCGTGGCGCGGGCCTCTTCGCGGGCCTTCAGGTCGCGATCCTGACCCTGGTGTACGCGACCGGCCCGCATTCCCAACTGGCGGACGCCTCGGCCCTGTTGCTGCCCGGGTTCTGTGTGATCGCGGGGGCGGTCGGGGTGACGATCCGCAACCTCCTGTTCCGCTTCGGCGCCGCGAGCCAGGCCCTGACCGAGACCCGGGCCCGCCTCGCCGTGCACGACGCGGTGGAGGAGGAGCGGGCGCGGCTCGCCCGTGACCTGCACGACTCGGTGGCCAAGACCCTGCACGGCCTGGCGCTGGCCGCCGACGGCCTGGCCGCGTCAGCCGACCGCATGGACCCGCTCACGGTCCGCGGCCAGGCCGACCTGGTGGCACGGGCCGCGCGGCGGGCGGCCGCGGAGTCCCGCGAACTGCTCGGGGACCTCCGGCGGACCCAGGGGAAGGTCGACGTCCTGACCGAACTGTCTGCCGCCGTACGGGACTTCACCCGCCGAACCGGCATCCGGGCGCGGTGGACGCCACTGGGCGAAGGGCCGGCGCCGATGCTCCCGGCCGGGGTGGCCCGCCAGCTCCTGACGATCGCGAGCGAGGCCCTGGACAACGCCCACCGACACGCGGGCCCGGCCCGTATCGAGGTGGCGGCGGGTGTCGAGGGCGCCCTGCTCCGCCTCAGCGTGCGGGACGACGGCCGGGGCCTCCCGCCGGGCACCACCCTGGACGACCTCAGGCGCACGGGCCACTTCGGCCTGGTGGGCATGGTGGAACGGGCCGCGTCGATGGGGGCGCGGATCAGGGTGGGCCGGGGCGACGCGCCCCGCGGAACAGAGGTCCGTGTCGAACTCCCTTTACCGGAAGATCAGTTGAAAGACGCCCACGTTCCGCGACGTGCGTGACGTGGGCGTGCGACCCTCGTGAAACGGCTGGAAGGGAGGCGTCATGCAGGACGACTTCGCGTACGGGTGGCCGGGCCGACGGGTGAGCGGTTCGGTCCGGGACGGGGGCCGGGGCCCTGAGCGGGACCGGGACGGGGGTCGGGGCCGTGAGCGAAACCGGGGCTGGGACCCGAACCCGAACCCGGAGCTGGGCGCGGGGGTGTCCGGCTTGGACCAGGGTGCCGGGGTGTCCGGCCTGGACCGGGGTGCCAGGGTGTCCGGCCCGGACCCGGACGCCGGGGTATGCGGCCCGGCGCGCCCGCTTCCGCCCCTGCGGATCGTCGTCGTGGACGACAACCCGGTCGTGCGGGCGGGCCTCGTCGCGCTGCTGCACGGCCGCCACGACATCGAGGTGGCCGCCGAGGCCGCCGACGGCCGCGCGGCGTACGAGGCCGCGGTGCGCCACCGCCCGGACGTGATCCTGCTGGACGTGCGGATGCCGGACGTCGACGGCCTCACGGCCCTGCCGCACCTGGTGCGCCTTGCGCCCGTAATGATGCTGACGTACAGCCGTGAGAGCGAGATCGTGCGGGAGGCGCTGCGACTCGGCGCGGGCGGCTATCTGGTCCACGGCGAGTTCACGGCGGACGAACTGACCGCTGCCGTAAGGGGAATGAGGGAGGGAAGGGCCGCCTTCACGGCCACGGCGACGAACGCCCTCCTGGCCCATGTGCGCGGCCAACCGGACCCGGAGCCTGCCAATTCCGGGGAATCCCTTTCGCAACTGCAACCGGTTGTGGCACAGTCTTCAACTGGGCAACGAGCGCTGTCCATGCGCAACAGGGAAGAGTTCAGGCTGAGTTCGCGGGAGGCCGAGGTGATGGAGTTGATCGCGGCGGGCATGAACAACCAGCACATCGCGGCCACGTGCTTCATCAGCGAGAAGACGGTCAAGAACCACATCAACCGCATCTTCGCCAAGCTGGGCGCCACGACCCGCAGCGCGGCGATCGCCCGCTGGCTGGGGGTGGCCCACCATGCGTAACTCACCTCTTTGGGCCCGTCTTTGGGCCCCTGGACCCTCCCCGGCCACCGCGCCCCCGGCCTACCTTCCCGGTGATGTACGCGATGCCGCAACCGGAGGAGACCCGCGAGATGCCGCAGGACACGCTGCTGAGGACCGCCGTCGCCGCACAACTGCGCGCGAACGCCTGGAGGGACACGACGGTCGCCCGGGCCCGCGCCCGGTACGCGCCGCGGGGGCGAGCCGGGGGGCGCGACCGGGGGCAGACGTCGTTCGAGTATCTGGGGATCATTCTGGTGGTGGTGGCGATCATCGGCGGGATCATGGCGACGGGGATCGGCACGTCCATCACGAACAAGATCAAAGAACAGATCGACAAGATCAAGGCCGGCGGCTGATCCCGAACCTGCGCCAGGATCGAGGGCAGGCCTTCCCCATCTATGTCGTGATGGTGGCGGGCCTGCTCTTTCTCGCTTTCGCCTTCTTCGCGGTCGGCCAGGCGTCCGCGACGCGCAACGGCGCTCAGGGAGCGGCCGACGCGGCGGCTCTCGCGGCGGCCCAGCGCGCGCGTGAGGAGCTGGGCCCGAGGGTGCTGGCGGCGCTCACCACACCCGGCGGTGTCGACGACATCTTCAAGGACGGCGTCTTCGTCGCGGATGCCCACGCCGAGGCGGTGAACTTCGCGGCGGCGAACCATGCCGACCTCTCCGCGTTCGAGCCCCACCCCGGCGGGGCGGGCCAGTACAAGTTCACCGTGGGCGTCACGACCCAGTACACGGTGGGCAAGTCGGTGATCCCGGGGACCGAGGGGGAGCACGGCACCGCCGAAGCGACGGCGCTGATCGAGCTGCGATGCGTGCTTCCGCCGAGCACGGGGGGCGGCGGCAGTCCAGCGCCGACGCCGACGCCAACGCCCACGGCCACATCGACGCCGGCACCGACGCCCGCTCCGACGGCCACGACGCCCCCTCCCGTCACGATCACGTGCGACGGCAAGGACATGCCCGTGGAGCCCATGCCGGATCTGGAGAAGATCTTCACCGTGAAACTGGTCGACTGACATCAAGTGACGAACAGACGGACAGGGGAAAGGCACCGATGAGCGTTCCGCGCACGTTGAGGGCCCGTAGGGGCGCGGTGGCGGCCGTTGTGACCGCCGCCCTGGCGTTGGCTGTCGGCGGATGCGGCGGCGACAGCAAGGACGACAAGTCGAACACGGCCAGTGGTGGCTCGCAGTCGAAGGCGGCCTCGTCGGGCGGTGGCCAACAGCCGGGCTCCTCGACGCCGAAGTCCGACCCGGCGACCAAACTCGCGGAGACCACAGGGCAGGGGGGAATCGTCCTCACCATCAACAGCATGTCCCGTGACACGGGCGGCTTCGTCACGGTGGCCGGGCAGCTGAAGAACTCCGGTTCGGAGAACTTCGTGGACACCTCCGGCTGGGTCGGCACTGAGAAGGACGTACTGGCCAGCGGGGATTCGGTGGCCGGAGCGACCCTCGTCGACAAGGTCGGGAAGAAGCGCTACTACGTGCTGCGTGACACCGGCGGGAAGTGCCTGTGCACGATGGGCATCGTGGGCGTCAAGGCGGGCCAGACCGTCCCCTTCTTCGCCCAGTTCCCCGCCCCACCCGCCACCACCAAGGAGGTCGACTTCCAGCTCCCGACCTTCCCCACCATGACCGTCCCCGTCTCCGGGTGATCACGCCATGAACAGAACCCGGCACGCAGCCGTAGCGATCGCCGCCGCGCTGGTCCTGACCGCCGGCGCCACCACCTCGTACGCCGACGGGACGCCGAGCAGCCCCCCACTGCCCGGCACCGAGGCGACGACCGACCCGTCGGTCAAGGTCGACGGGACCTCGCCGAACCTGAAGCTCGCCGAGGGCGGCACGCTGGCGGCGCCCAAGGTGCTCGACATCAAGGCGATCGTGGAGGACCAGGGCGGCGAGGAGCGGCGCTCGGACACCAACACCAACGTGACGTTCGCGCTCCAGGCGGAGGTCCTGTTCGCCATGGACAGCGCGGCCCTGTCACCCGACGCCAACGACCGCATCCAGGGCATCGCCGCCGAGATCAAGAAGCAGAAGGCGACCGGCGTCCGCGTCTTCGGCTTCACCGACAACCTCGGCACGCACGAACACGGCGTGATCCTCTCGAAGCAGCGCGCCGACGCCGTCCAGAAGGCCCTCTCCCTGTCCCTGGGCCCCGACGTGACCTTCGAGATCCGGGGATATGCCGAGGACTACCCGATCTCGGACAATTCGACGGAGGACGGCCGCAAGAAGAACCGCCGCGTGGAGGTCAGCTTCACGCGCGGCGGCGGAGGTTAGGCGGGCTCTGGACGCGCGCCCGCCCTCAACTCCCCGCCCGCCGAGCCCTGTTAGTCCCGGCCGTCCCGGGGTAGCCGAGGGGACGTGGCCGTGGGTGGCCCGTGTCGGTCGGTAACGGGTGGGCCAGGACCCAGCCAATCCACAGGAGTGGTTGTTACGGTGCTGGGTATGAAGCCAAGGCTGGTACGGAGTCGTACGGCGACGGCCGGGGTGTGTCTCGTCGCCCTTACCGCGGCGGCGGCGTGCGGGCCTGGTGGTGCGGAGGGTGCGGGAGCGCAGGGATCCGTGCGGGACACCGCGGCCGCGCCCGGTGCCACCGGTACCGCGCGGGTGAAGACCGCCTCCGGGGTGCTCACCGGGGACCAGCTCGCGGCGGCCGCTCTGGTGACCGGCGATGTGAAGGACTTCGCGGCCGAACCGATGGAGGGCGGCACCCCCACCGGCAGCTCCCGGACCTCGAACGACGCCTGCATGCCCTTCGTGGCCGTCATCAACGGCACACCCCAGCCCGCCCCCTCCGCCACCGTGTTCCGGCGGCTCACCAACACCACCGAGGACGGGCAGGCGGACCAGACGGTCGTCACCGAGGTGCTCGGCGCCCACCCTTCGGGCGCGACCGAGGTGCTGCCCCGGCTTCGCAGCGCCATCAAGGCCTGTGCCGACGGGTTCTCCACCAAGGGCGGCGACCTGGAGCCGTCGTCCTTCACCGAGGTCAAGGAGCTGCCCGCGCCGAAGGCGGGCGACGAAGCCCTCGCGTACGAGCTGATGGGCCAGGCCCAGGGCGACCCCGTGCCGATGGTCTTCCAGGTGGTGCGCACCGGGACGACGGTGGTGACGTACTACGCCGTCGATGTCACCGGCGACGACACGCCCCACATTCCCGACGAGCTCTCCGTTGCGCAGGCGGCCAAGCTCAAGTCCTGAGATCCTGTCCCGCCGCGACGGCCACCCGGGAGCCCGGCCGCAGGCCCCACGCGGCCATGGCGCCCGCCTCCGCCTCCAGGACGTGCCGCGCGCGCGGCCGGATCGCGCCGAGGCGGCCCGGCGCCATGGTGCGTACCGCGATCACCCGCAGATGCCGGTCCAGATGGGCCACGTCGATCGCGAAGCGCATCCGGAAGGTGTGCACGCTGCTCGCCGGGGTCAGCAGGAGCGCGCCCTCGATTCCGTCGCGGCCGAGCAGGCCCCGCGTACGGGCCCGGTAGGACGCCGCGATCTCCAGCGGCACCGGCGCGTGGGCGCCGTCGAGCACCCTCAACTCGCCCGTTCCGTCCCTCCATCGGCCCATGGATAAACGGTAGTGGCTCGCGGAGCCGCCGCGTAGGGTCCGCAACATGGGCCGAAACATCAGGAACCACAACAACCGTCCCTTCGAGGAACTGATCGACGAGGCCGCGTCCGTCTCCGTCGACGGCTGGGACTTCTCCTGGCTCGACGGACGGGCCACCGAAGAGCGGCCATCCTGGGGGTACGCCCGTTCGATGGCCGGGCGGATGGCGAAGGCCACCGCCGCCCTCGACATCCAGACCGGCGGCGGCGAAGTCCTGGCCGCCGTGCCCCAGCTCCCCCCGCTCGCCGTCGCGACGGAGGGCTGGCCCCCGAACGTCGCCCGGGCCACGGGCCTGCTGCACCCGCGCGGAGTGGCCGTCGTCGCCGACGAGGACAAGCCGCCGCTGCCGTTCGCCGACGGCGCCTTCGACCTCGTCGTCAGCCGGCACCCGGTGACCACCTGGTGGTCGGAGATCGCCCGCGTCCTGTCGCCCGGCGGCACCTACTTCTCCCAACAGGTGGGCCCGGCCAGCGTGTTCGAGCTCGTCGAGTACTTCCTCGGACCGCAGCCCCCGGAGGTGCGCGGCGCACGCGACCCCGGTAAGGCGCGCAAGGAGGCGGAGGGCGCGGGGCTCGAAGTCGTCGATCTGCGCCTTGAGAAGCTGCGTACGGAGTTCCTGGACATCGGCGCCGTCGTCTACTTCCTGCGCAAGGTGATCTGGATGGTGCCCGGCTTCACGGTCGAGGAGTACCGCGACCGGTTGAAGGCGCTCGACGAGCAGATCCGTACCGAGGGCCCCTTCGTCGCGCACACGACACGCTTCCTGATCGAGGCCCGGAAGCCGTTGAGGCCCGGCCGCACCTCCTAGGCCCCACGCGGGCCGCCTGGGCCCGACAGCGGCCCCCGGGGCCTAACATCGGGACACATGCGGACAATTGCTGACCAAAGGGTAGGGCGGCGCCCGCAGTCGCCGCGCCTGCCCGTGCCCGCCCTCGCCCGCCTCCCGCGCGTACGCATCGGCCGGCCCGCCCTCCTGTGGTGGGGGTGGGCCGCCGCGCTCTTCCTCCTGTACGCGACCGTCTCGGCCCGGCGCCAGGCGCTGGTCCGCACCACCGGCTACGACCTCGGCATCTTCGAGCAGGCCGTCCGCGCCTACGCCCACCTGCGGGCGCCCGTCGCACCGCTGCGCGGCGACGGCTTCAACCTCCTCGGCGACCACTTCCACCCCGTGCTCGCCCTCCTCGCCCCGCTCTACCGCCTCGTCCCCTCCCCGTACACCCTGCTCGTCGCGCAGGCCGCGCTGCTCGCGCTCGCCGTGGTGCCGCTCGCCCGGCAGGCCGCGCGGGTCCTCGGCCGCCGGCCCGCCCATGTCGTCGCCTGCGGATACGGGCTGAGCTGGGGCATCGCCTCCGCGGTCGGCTTCGACTTCCACGAGGTGTGCTTCGCCGTCCCGCTGGTGTCCTACGCCCTGGAAGCGCTGGCCCGGCACAACTGGCGGCGCGCGCTCGCCCACGCGGCACCGCTGCTCCTCGTCAAGGAGGACCTCGGGCTGACCCTCGCCGCGATCGGGGCGTACATCGCCTGGCGGGGGCCGCGCCGGCTCGGCATCGCGGCCACCGCGCTCGGCCTGGTGGGCAGCGCGCTCGAATTCAAGGTCCTCATGCCGTACTTCAGCCCGGCGGGCACCTACGCGCACGCCGCGAACCTCGCGCCCGCCCACCACGCGCTGCTCACCACCCTCGCCCTGGCCCCGCTGGACGCGGTACGCCCCGAGGTGAAGGCGACCACCCTCGTCCTCGTCTTCGCACCGGCCGCGCTCATCGCGCTGCGCTCCCCGCTCGCCCTGATCGCGCTGCCCACGCTCGGCTGGCGGATGCTGTCCACCAACGCCTTCCACTGGGGCACCGCGTTCCACTACACGGCGGTCCTGATGCCCGTCGTGTTCGCCGCCCTCACCGACGCGCTGCGGCCCTACGCCGCCGACGGCGGCCCGCTCGCCCGGCGCCATGTCCGGGCCTCCCTGGCGACGGTGGCGGCGGTCACCCTCGTCCTCGTCCCGTCCTTCCCGCTCGCCCAGGTCGCCCACCGCTCCACCTGGCACGGCACCCCGCACGTCCGCGCCGTCCACGCCCTGCTGCGGCGCATCCCCGACGGCGCGACCGTGGCGGCCTCCAACCGCCTTGTCCCGCAACTGACTTCACGCACCACGGTCGCCCTGTTCCCGACCTTCCCGGTGCACTGGAAGCTGTACGCGACGGACGGCCCGATCCCGCGCCCCACCGCGCAGTGGATCGCCTACGACCGCGTCCCGCCGGAGTCCTGGCCCCACCCGCCGGGCCCCTGGCCCTATCCGGGCCCCCGGCAGGAGCAGGAGTACGCCCGCGCGCTCGCCGGTTACGGCTATGTGCGGGTGGCCGAGGCGGACGGCGTCTCGCTGCTGCGCCGACGGGACTGAGGCACCGGCCACGTCGGGCGCGGGTCGACCATTCGGTGTCGCCCGGCAGGGGCCCTCGTGTACGCGCTGGTGTCACACGGTCACACCGCGCCGCCACCCTTGCGCCAAGGGGGTGAAGCACCCCCGCAGCGGATTTTCGCCCCCAGGACGAGGCCGCCGCTCCCTCGCCGACCCTGCCGCACCCCATCTGACCTGCACGGTCAAGCGAGAGCCCGGACCGGGCATCACCCCTGCGAGGGACCGGAAAACCGTACTCACCCGGTTTCGGAGCGTAGTTCTGGAGCGCCGTGGCGCCCAGCATCACTTACGAAGGGTTATGGTGGAAACCCCCCCTCGGGCCGGTCCGTATCCCCCCCACGGACCGGCCCGTTTTTTCTCTCCCGGCGCCCGGCCGGGTCCGCGTCACGCGGACCGCCGACCCGGGCCCCTCCTCCCCATCAGCCGCGCCCGGCCCAGATGTTGGTGCCCTCGGTGTCCACGGCGAAGACGTCGATCTCCTTCAACTCCCCTTCGGTGAGCGCCGGTCCGGCCAGCGCCGCCACGTTCTCCTCCAGCTGACGCACGCTGGACGCCCCGATCAGCGCCGACGTCATGCGCGGATCCCGCAGCACCCAGGCCAGCGCCAACTGCGCCAGCGACTGACCGCGCCGCGAGGCGATGTCGTTCAGGCCGCGCAGACGGCGCACCACCTCGTCCGACAGCAGACCCGGGTCCAGGGACTTGCCCTGCGTCGCGCGCGAGCCCTCCGGGATGCCCTGGAGGTACTTGTCGGTGAGCAGACCCTGGGCGAGCGGCGCGAAGGAGATGCAGCCCATGCCGGCCGCCTCCAGGGTGTCGAGCAGCCCGTCCTGCTCGGTCCAGCGGTTGATCATCGAGTACGAGGGCTGGTGGATCAGGGCCGGGACGCCCATCTCCTTCAGGATCCGGGCGGCCTCCGCGGTCTGCTCGCCGGTGTACGAGGAGACGCCCACGTACAGCGCCTTGCCCTGCTGGACGGCGGACGCGAGCGCGCCCATCGTCTCCTCCAGGGGGGTCTCAGGGTCGAAGCGGTGCGAGTAGAAGACGTCGACGTAATCGAGGCTCATCCGGTCCAGGGACGCGTCGAGCGAGGACAGCAGGTACTTGCGCGAACCCCACTCGCCGTACGGGCCGGGGCGCATCAGATAGCCGGCCTTGGTGGAGATGACGAGCTCGTCCCGGTACGGGGCGAAGTCCTGGCCGAAAATCTTCCCGAAGTTCAGCTCGGCGGAGCCGGCCGGCGGGCCGTAGTTGTTGGCCAGGTCGAAGTGGGTGACCCCCAGGTCGAAGGCGCGGCGCAGAATCGCACGCTGGGCGTCCAGGGCGCGGTCGTCGCCGAAGTTGTGCCAGAGGCCCAGGGAGACGGCGGGCAGTTTGAGGCCGCTGCGGCCGGTGCGGCGGTACTCCATGGAGTCGTAGCGGTCCGGCGCGGCGAGGAAGCGGAGGGATTCAGTCACGTTTCCCTGCTTATCACGGACTTGTGACAGACCGAGTTGGGCCGCCATGACCCGTCCGCAGTACTGTGCTTTCCCTGGGGCGGCCGGTGTGCGGGGCGGCGGCGGGCCCCCGGGAAGGCAACGAGAGGGTGAAATCGGTGAGTTTGCGCGACCTGGTGTACAGGCTCTATGCGCGCCGGGTGGAAGGCCGCCTCGACCATGACCAGGTGCCCAAGCACATCGGTGTCATCCTGGACGGCAACCGGCGCTGGGCCAAGGCATCGGCCCGCAGCCCCGAGCAGGGTCACCAGGCCGGCGCCAGCAAGATCCAGGAGCTGCTCGGCTGGTGCGCCGAGACGGACGTCGAGGTCGTCACCCTCTGGCTGCTCTCCACCGACAACCTGGACCGCCCCGAAGACCAGTTGATCCCGCTGCTCGGCATCATCGAGGACGCGGTACGGGACTTGGCGGCGGACGGGCGCTGGCGGGTCCACCACGTCGGCAACGCGGATCTGCTGCCGCACCACACGCAGGCCGTCCTCAAGGAGGCCGAGCAGGCCACGCACGACATCGACGGGATACTGGTCAACGTCGCCGTCGGCTACGGCGGCCGCCAGGAGATCGCGGACGCGGTCCGCTCCCTCCTGCTGGAGCACGCGGCGAAGGGCACGTCCTTCGAGGAGCTCGCGGAGATCGTCGACGTCGAGCACATCTCGGAGCACCTCTACACGCGGGGGCAGCCCGATCCCGACCTGGTGATCCGCACGAGTGGTGAGCAGCGGCTGTCGGGCTTCATGCTCTGGCAGTCGGCGCACTCCGAGTACTACTTCTGCGAAGTGTTCTGGCCGGCCTTCCGCAAGGTCGACTTCCTGCGGGCGCTGCGGGATTACGCGGCGCGGCATCGGAGGTACGGCACGTGAGGGGTGGGTCCTCCTTCTAACCCCCCTTTGTCCTCCAACGCCGGACGGGCTCAGCGCGCTTCCCGTCGTCCCGCCGCGCCCGGGTGGGCCTCCCCCCACCCCCTCTCCGGTCCGGTCCGGTCCGCGGGCCGTGCTCGCCTCTCGCGCAGTTCCCCGCGCCCCTAAGCTGCTCGGTGCGGGGGCACCTTCAGCCCGTCCGGCGTTTGAGGACGAGCGCCGTTCAGGCGCGAACGGGGTCTGGGGCGGAGCCCCAAGGCCTTCGGTCTGCGGGCCGTGCTCGCTTCTCGCGCAGTTCCCCGCGCCCCTAAAAGCCCTTCGGTCTGCGGACCGTGCTTGCTTCTCGCGCAGTTCCTCGCGCCCCTGGCAGGGTTGGTGCCGGCCCGCATCGGCATCTTCAGCCTGTCCGGCGTTTGAGGACGAGCGCCCTTTAGGCGCGAACGGGGTTTGGGGCGGAGCCCCGGGTTGCCTTCTTTCGGGTGCGGGGCGTGTGGGGCTGGGCGCGCAGTTCCCCGCGCTCCTGGCGGCACCGGTGCTGGCCCGCGTCCATGGATCTCAGCCCGTCCGGCGTTTGAGGACGAGCGCCGTTCAGGTGTGAGCGGGGTCCGGGGCGGAGGCCCAGGGGGAAGTCAGGGCATATGACGGGGCATGGCTTCGCTTGTTCGAGGGCATAACCCCCCCAGGTCGACGACCGGTCCACGGACGTCGTATCTCAGTGGGCGGCCCCGTGCCACCCGCCCGGGAGGCCCTTTGCACCAGGACGACCGCGCACCGCGCGCGGGCGACGTGGAGGGCCGGAGCTCGGCCCGCGCAGCGCGGCCGAAGCCCGGTCCCCGTTTCCGCGACGCCGTCGCACCCCGATCTCATGCGCCTCTTACGAGGGGGTACGTCCTTCCGTGGTGACCAGCACAAAGCGCCGCATGCCCGACCGGCGCACCTACGTTCTCGACACCAGCGTCCTGCTGGCCGACCCCAACGCGATGACCCGGTTCGAGGAGCACGAAGTGGTGCTCCCCATCGTCGTGGTCACGGAGCTGGAGGCCAAGAGGCACCATCCGGAGCTCGGTTACTTCGCCCGGCAGGCGCTGCGCCTGCTCGACGACTTCCGGGTCCGCTATGGACGTCTCGACGCCCCCATCCCGATGGGGGAGCTCGGCGGCACCCTCCGTGTCGAGCTGAACCATTCCGATCCCGGCGTACTGCCCGCCGGCTACAGGTTGGGGGACAACGACTCCAGGATCCTCGCCGTCGCCCGCAATCTCCAGGCGGAGGGATACGACGTCACCGTCGTGTCGAAGGACCTGCCGCTGCGGATCAAGGCGTCGTCGGTCGGCCTGCTCGCCGAGGAGTACCGCGCCGAGCTGGCCATCACCGACTCCGGCTGGACCGGAATGGCCGAACTGCCGCTCAGCGGCGAGCAGGTGGACCTTCTCTTCGAGGAGGAGACGCTCTACGTTCCGGAGGCCGCCGAGCTTCCCGTGCACACCGGGCTCGTGCTGCTCTCCGAGCGCGGCAAGGCGCTCGGGCGGGTCTCGCCGGACGGGAACGTCAAGCTGGTGCGGGGCGACCGCGAAGTGTTCGGCATCCACGGCCGCAGCGCCGAGCAGCGCATCGCGCTCGACCTGCTGCTCGACCCCGACATCGGGATCATCTCGATGGGCGGCCGGGCCGGCACGGGCAAGTCGGCGCTCGCGCTCTGCGCGGGCCTGGAAGCCGTCCTGGAGCGCAGGCAGCACAAGAAGGTGATGGTCTTCCGGCCGCTGTACGCGGTGGGCGGGCAGGAACTCGGCTATCTGCCGGGCTCCGAGGCCGAGAAGATGGGCCCCTGGGCCCAGGCCGTCTTCGACACGCTGTCCGCCGTGACGAGCCGTGAGGTCATCGAGGAGGTCACCTCGCGCGGCATGCTCGAAGTCCTGCCGCTCACGCACATCCGGGGCCGCTCGCTGCACGACGCGTATGTGATCGTGGACGAGGCGCAGTCACTGGAACGGAACGTCCTGCTGACCGTTCTGTCCCGGATCGGTGCCAATTCGAGGGTGGTGCTCACCCATGACGTGGCCCAGCGCGACAACTTGAGGGTCGGTCGGTACGACGGCGTCGTGGCCGTCGTCGAAAAGCTGAAGGGGCACCCGCTGTTCGCGCACGTCACCCTCACCCGCTCCGAGCGTTCGCAGATCGCCGCCCTGGTGACCGAAATGCTGGAGGACGTCTCGATCTGAGGCGGTAAGCACGAGTTGGCGCCGTCCGGCGAACGCAGCAGCGTAGCCGGGCGGCGCCTCCATGTGGGTGCGATTGCAAGAAACCAGTGGGGTGAACGGGGTGTGAGCTTTCACACGCAACGGGGAATTGCTTCACGGCGTCCGCTTCCGGCAGAGTCTTGGATCCGTCAGGCCCCGCATGCGGCACCCTTGTACCCGGGTACTCCCGTACCCACGCAACTCCATAGCTGAGCCGTATGCCGCCCGCGCTTCACGCGGCACTTCCCGCAGGGGAGTTGCCCATCGGGTCAGTTCCTCCCGTGACCCAGTAGTTGGGAGGAGAGAGCCAGGGGCACGATCGCGTCCGCGAGGTCACCCGTGCGGATGCTGCTGGAAGGAAACCGTGTGAGCCGGATCTCGGTCCGGGGGTTCGCGGTGGCATCTGCCACTGCGGTCACCACCGTTGGCGCCGTTGTCGGCGTTGCCGCAGGAAGCCCCGCTGTCGCTTCGAACGACAACTTCGAGGCCACCGCAGCCGACACCACGCTTCTCGCGGACATCCCCGCAGGCCAGCAGGCCCAGGTGCAGACCGCGTCCCTTACGCAGCAGGCGGACGCCCAGGCCGCGCAGGCCAGCGCCGCGGCGAAGAAGTCGGCCGAGGAGGCCGCGCGCGTCCAGGCCGCACAGGCCGCCAAGGACAAGAAGGACGCCGCGGACAAGGAGAAGGCCGACAAGGAGGCCAAGGCCCGCGACCTGGAGACCCAGGCCGCCAGCCGCTCGGCGAGCCGTGCCGACTTCGCCGTCAAGAGCTCCTACACGATCGACGAGATCCAGTCGATCGCCCGGCAGATCGTCCCGGCGGGCCAGTTCCAGTGCTTCAGCCACATCGTGAACAACGAGTCGAGCTGGAACTACCAGGCCACCAACGCGGGTTCCGGCGCCTACGGCCTCGTCCAGGCGCTGCCGGCCTCCAAGATGAGCTCGGCGGGCTCCGACTGGCAGACCAACCCGGCCACGCAGATCAAGTGGGGCCTGAACTACATGAACGAACGCTACGGCAGCCCCTGCGGCGCCTGGTCGTACTGGCAGGCCCACAGCTGGTACTAGACCGGCCGGCAGGTCGGCGCGGCGGGAGAAAACACCCGGCGTCGCTCAACCTTTCGGAGCCCCGCACCGTCCTTCGGTGCGGGGCTTCGCCCGTGTACGGTCAGGTCCGGACGGTTCGGGGGTAGACGGTGGGGAGACTCAGCGGCGGGGACAAGGGAAACGGCGGGATCATGGCGAAAGTGCCCAACTTGCTCGGACGGCTCGGAGCCGGGTTGACCCGGATGGGAGAGCGTCTGGACGAGCGCAGGGCCGCGGCGGAAGCCGACGCCGAGCTCGATCCGGTGAACGTCGTTCCCGCACACCCCGCGCCCGTGCACTCCACCGCCACCAGAGCGCCGGCGACGGCCCGGGAGGACGAGTCGCCGGAGGAGAGCGAGCCGGGCGACGACCACGTGCCGGCCGACCACGTACCGCCGCCGCCCGCGTACGCGCCCGCGGTCTCCGCGCGGCCCGATCCGGTCGACGCCGTGCCCTGGAGCATGCGGGTGGCGGCCGCGGTGGGCTGGCGCCTGCTCGTGCTGGCCGGGGCCATCTACGTACTGACCCAGATCATCAGCGCCGTCAGCCTGGTGGTCCTCGCCTTCGTGGCGGCCCTGCTGATCACCGCGCTGCTCCAGCCGACCGTCGCCCGGCTCAAGCGGATGGGGCTGCCGCGCGGCCTCGCCACCGCGGTCACCGCGATCTCCGGGTTCGTCATCATGGGCCTCGTCGGCTGGTTCGTGGTCTGGCAGGTCATGGACAACCTCGACGACCTCTCCGGCAAGGTGCGGGCCGGTATCGAGGAGCTCAAGCGCTGGGCGCTGAACAGCCCGTTCCACGTCACCGAGGACCAGATCAACCAGATCGCCAAGAACCTCAGCGACACCATCGGCGCCAACACCAACGAGATCACCACGGCCGGGCTCCAGGGCGTGACCGTCCTGGTGGAGGTGCTCACCGGGATACTGCTCGCGATGTTCTCGACGCTGTTCCTGCTGTACGACGGCCCGAAGATCTGGCAGTGGGTCCTCAACCTGGTGCCGGAGGCCGCCCGGCCGGGCGTCGCGGGCGCCGGGCCCAAGGCCTGGCGCACGCTCACCGCCTATGTGCGCGGCACGGTGATCGTGGCCCTGATCGACGCGATCTGCATCGGCATCGGCATCTACTTCCTGGGCGTGCCCATGGCGGTGCCGCTCGCCGTGTTCATCTTCCTGTTCGCGTTCATCCCGCTGGTCGGCGCGGTCGTCTCGGGCGCGCTCGCCGTGGTCGTCGCCCTGGTCACCGACGGCGTGTTCAACGCGCTGATGGTGCTGCTCGTGGTGTTGGCCGTCCAGCAGATCGAGGGGCATGTCCTCCAGCCCTTCATCCTGGGCCGCGCGGTGCGGGTGCACCCGCTCGCGGTGGTGCTCTCGGTGGCCGCGGGCGGTCTGGTGGGCGGCATCGGCGGCGCGGTGGTCGCGGTCCCGCTGGTCGCCGTCACCAACACCGTGGTCGGCTATCTGCGCAAGTACTCCCGCGAGAACGCCCTGCGCAGCGCCCGGGCCGTCGAACACGCCCCGCCGCCGGCCGCCGCGGCGGCCACCTCGGGCGACCGGGAGTAGTCACCCCCGTACCCATGCCGAAGGGGCCCCGCCGGTGCGATACCGGCGGGGCCCCTTCAGTGGTGTGTACGCGACCTACTGGGCGAGCGCGGCCTCGGAGTCGAGGGTGACGCCCACGGCCGTGATCACGGCGGCGATCTTGAAGGCTTCCTGGATCGTCTCGCGGTCGACACCGGCCTTGCGCAGCACCTGCTCGTGCGAGTCGAGGCACTGGCCGCAGCCGTTCACCGCGGAGACGGCGAGCGACCACAGCTCGAAGTCGACCTTCTCCACGCCCGGGTTGCCGATGACGTTCATCCGCAGACCGGCCCGCAGCGTGCCGTACTCCGGGTCGGAGAGCAGGTGGCGGGTGCGGTAGAAGACGTTGTTCATCGCCATGACCGCGGCGGCCGACTTGGCGGCCGTGTACGCCTCGGGCGACAGGTTGGCCTTGGCCTCCGGCTCCAGCTCACGCAGCACGATCGGGCTGCGCGAGGCGATGGCGGTGGCGAGCACCGTGCCCCAGAGCTGCTGGGCCGGCAGGTCGGAGTTGCCGATGACCGAACCGAGGTTCAGCTTCAGGTCCTTGGCATAGTCCGGGACCGCGGACTTCAGCGCGTCGAGGGACATGGGTCACTCACCGGCCAGCAGCGCGACCGGGTCGAGGGTGTTCTCGCCCTTGGTCCAGTTGCACGGGCACAGCTCGTCGGTCTGCAGGGCGTCGAGGACCCGCAGGACCTCCTTGGGGTTACGGCCCACGGAACCGGCGGTCACCATCGTGAACTGGATCTCGTTGTTCGGGTCGACGATGAAGACGGCGCGCTGCGCGAAGCCGTCCTCGCCCTCGATGCCGAGGTCACGCATGAGCTCGTGCTTGGAGTCGGCCAGCATCGGGAACGGCAGGTCGGTCAGGTCCGGGTGGTCCTTGCGCCAGGCGTGGTGCACGAACTCGGAGTCACCGGAGAAGCCGAGGACCTGGGCGTCACGGTCGGCGAACTCGTCGTTCAGCTTGCCGAACGCGGCGATCTCGGTCGGGCAGACGAAGGTGAAGTCCT
The DNA here is from genome assembly GCF_025399895.1 of Streptomyces sp. ASQP_92. GTDB lineage: Bacteria > Actinomycetota > Actinomycetes > Streptomycetales > Streptomycetaceae > Streptomyces. Next base: position 507,373 of record NZ_JAODUA010000003.1, read on the forward strand.
TGGGCCACGCGAAGACCACGCGCCACTTGCCCTCGTAGGTCTTGTGGTCGATCTGCTGGAACTCCTGGCCGCTCTCCAGCGACACACAGGCAGTCAGGTCGTACGTGGGGAACTGGTCACCAACAGTGAGCACGCGCTCTCCTTGCAGAACGAGGAAGCCCGAATCGAGCGGATTCGGGTGCTTCCCAGGGGGTTGGACGGATTACGATCCTGACACAGGAGGCATTGATCAGGGAAATAGCTAGACTGGGTCAGCGCGATCGGAGGTGCCTATCAGTGGCCGTGGGTAATAGGGGCAAGCAGCCCAGCCTGGCGCAGTTGCGCGCGTTCGCGGCGGTCGCGGAGCATCTCCACTTCCGCGATGCCGCCGCGGCCATCGGCATGAGCCAGCCCGCGCTGTCCGGCGCGGTCTCGGCGCTTGAGGAGGCGCTGGGCGTCCAGCTCCTGGAGCGCACCACCCGCAAGGTGCTGCTCTCCCCCGCGGGGGAGCGGCTCGCGGTGCGGGCCAAGGCCGTCCTGGACGCGGTCGGCGCGCTCCTGGAGGAGGCCGAGGCGGTGCGGGCGCCGTTCACCGGGGTGCTCCGGCTCGGCGTGATCCCGACCGTGGCGCCCTATCTGCTGCCCGCCGTGCTGCGGCTCGTCCACGAGCGGTACCCGGAGCTCGACCTCCAGGTCCACGAGGAGCAGACGTCCTCGCTGATAGAGGGGCTCACCGCCGGACGGCTCGACCTGCTGCTGCTCGCGGTCCCGCTCGGGGTACCCGGTGTCACCGAACTCCCCTTGTTCGACGAGGACTTCGTGCTCGTCACCCCCCAGGACCACTGGCTCGGCGGGCGCAGCGAGATCCCCCGCGAGGCGCTGCGCGAACTGCATCTGCTGCTCCTGGACGAGGGCCACTGCCTGCGCGACCAGGCGCTCGACATCTGCCGGGAGGCCGGGCGCACCGAGGGTGCGCCCGTGACGACCACCGCGGCCGGCCTGTCCACGCTGGTGCAGTTGGTGGCCGGGGGGCTCGGGGTGACGCTGCTGCCGCGTACGGCCGTCGAGATCGAAACGGGCCGCAACGACCGCCTGGTCACCGGATACTTCGCCGAGCCGGCCCCCTCGCGCACGATCGCTCTGGCGATGCGGGCGGGGGCGGCGCGGCAGGGCGAGTTCGAGGAGTTCGCGGCGGCGCTGCGGGGGGTGGTGCGAGGGCTTCCGGTACGGGTACCCAAGTGAACCGGCACCCTCCGCCCTCGCGGTGCCCCGCGCCCCTTAACTGCTTGGTGCGGGCCAGCGCGGGCATACCCAGCCCGTCCGGCGTTTGAGGACGAGCGCCGTTCAGGCGCGATCGGGGTCTGGGGCGGAGCCCCAGGAAACCCCGGTTTCATGTGCGGATCGTGGTCGCTTCTCGCGCAGTTCCCCGCGCCCCTGAAACCCGCTTTCGTCTGCGGGCCGTGCGTGGCTGGTCGCGCAGTTCCCCGCGCCCCCAAAAATCCTTCGGTCTGCGGGCCGTGCGTGGCTGGTCGCGCAGTTCCCCGCGCCCCTTAGCGGCACTGGTGCTGGCCCGCATCGGGCATTTCAGCCCGTCCGGCGTTTGAGGACGAGCGTCCTTTAGGCGCGAACGGGGTTTGGGGCGGAGCCCCAGGTGACCCCGCTTTCGGCTGCGGGCCGTGCCCGCTTTTCGCGCAGTTCCCCGCGCCCCTGGCGGCACTGGTGCTGGCCCGCGTCGGGGCATTTCAGCCCGTCCGGCGTTTGAGGACTAGCGCCCCGCCGTGTTACTCCGTGCGCAGGCCGTCCGGTCGCATCAGGCGCCACAGGGGTGGCAGGGACAGGGCCGTGACGAGCAGGACCACGCCCGCGCCGATGCCGATCATGGACGCCGCCGGGATCCAGTCGACGGACACCGGGCGGCCCACCATCCGCAGCAGCACGGACCCGAGCCCCAGGCCCACCGCCGCCGCGAGGGCCAGGCCGAGCGCCACCGGGACGGCGGTCTGCCACAGGACCGACCAGCTCAGGGTGGAGCGCCGGGTGCCGTAGGCGACCAGCGCGGACAGCAGCTTCCTGCGCTCGCGCAACTGCTCCAGCATCGACACCAGCAGACTCGCGCCGATCAGCATCAGCACCGCCGCGGCCCCGATGTAGAGGCCCTTGCGGACCCCCGCGAACCGGCTGGACGTGTGGTGCTCGCTCAGCGCGCGCGCCGGGACGAGCGGGTCGACCTTGGCGGCGAGGTTCAGGACCCGCTCCTTGGCGAGATCGTCGCCGGGGGCCGTGGAGACGAACACTGTGGAGTGCAGCGGGAGCTTCGCGTCGTGCGGCAGGGCGCCCGGGGTGACCAGGAGGCCGGGGCGGCGCTGGCCCACCGGGTCGGGCCGGGCGGCGACCTTGCGCGTACCGGCCGGAACCGTCCAGCGGACCTCCGCGCCCTTGGCGAGGGAGCCGCTGCTGGTCGGGTCGAGGAAGAGCGGGGCGCCCGGGGCCAGGGCGCGTTCGGGCTCCCAGTCGCCGCCGGTCGCGATGAACGCGTCGCCGTCCTTGCAGGACGGCAGGGTCGCGGCCTCGCTCAGGTCCGTGCAGGTGCCGATCGTGACCGGGGTGAAGTGCTGCGGCTCCTTGGCCTTCTCGCCGGCTTCGAGGGAGCCGAGCACCACCGTGCCGGTGACCCCGGTGGTGGCCTTCAGGGTGCTGATCGCGCGGGCCTGGGTGGCCGGAGAGGGATCGACGAGCGGCACCATGAGCTGGGCCCGGTCGGTGTCCTCGCCGCTCGACTTCACGTAATCGCCCTCGACGGCCCCGATCAGCATTTGCAGGGCGATCGCCCCGGCCACCGCGACCGCGATGCCGTTCACCATGCGGGCCGCCGAGCCGGAGGTCAACTGGAGCCTGCGCACGGCGAGTTGCCAGCCGACCGGCCCGCCGCCGAGCCGTCGCACGACCGCCTCCACCAGCCAGGGCAGCAGCGCGGTCACGCCGATGAGCAGCAGGACGGTGCCGCCGATGACCTGGGCCTGGTTGAACATTCCGCTCTCGCGGCCCCGGCCCATCATCGGCGCCAGCAGGCCGACTCCGGCGAGCGGCGGCAGCACCCGCCACCAGACACGGCGCCTGCGCGGCGTCGAGGTGCGGACGACGCCGAGGGGTTCGACCACCACCGAGCGCATCGCGAACAGGGTGACCGCGACCGCGGAGGCGGGCACCGCGATCGCCACGCCCGCCGCGAGCAGCGGGCTCGGGTCGACGTCCGCCGGGAAGACGTTGAGCCCGGCGATCGAGATGTCACCCACGTACTGCCGGCCGACCACGAAGAACAGGGCGCCGATCACGAGGCCGACCACGGCCCCGGCCAGCGCCTCGCCGGCCGCCATCCAGCGGGTCATCCGCCGGTCGGCGCCCGCCAGGCGCAGCGCCGCGAGCCGCCGGTCGCGCCGGTCGCCGCCGAAGCGTACGGCGGCCGCGATGAACACGCCGACCGGCATGAGCAGCACCACGAAGATGATGACGATCAGCAGCGCCAGGATCGGGTCGAGCTTCTCCTGGGGCGCCTTGTTCACGAAGGCGTTGACCCGCAGCACCTCGACCGCGTCGTTGACCTCCTTGCGCGGTTTGAGGGTGTCGCTGCCCGCGTAGTAGGCGAGCTCGTGCGGGCCCATCAGGCCCTGGTCGGCGATGGTCGAGGTGATCTTGTAGGGGAGGCGCTCGCGCAGCAGGCTTCCCTCGGGGGAGGCGAGCAGCTCGCGCAGGGCGGGCGAGACGGCCATGGTGCCGGGCGCCGGGAGCGCCGAAACGCCCGGCGGCACCGGCGCCTTGGGGCCCTCCGGCTGGAGCAGCCGGCCCCGCACGTCGTTGCCCTGGTACTGGGTGTCCGCGCGGCCGAGCAGCAGGGTGTCCTGCGCGGGGCCGCTGTTGACCGAGGCCCCGTAGTCGCTGCGGGCCTCGTCACGTGCGTGGCGGGCATTGAGCGCGCCCGGCAGTGCGGTGGTGCCGAGCAGCAGGGCGACGCCCAGGCCCACGCCGACGGCGGTGAGCAGAGTGCGCGTCCAGCCTTCGCGACCTCCCGCGAGGGCGAAGCGGGCGCCGAGCGCGAGATCACGCAGCAGGCTCATACGGAGTGCTCCAGCATCATGTCGCGGGACTTTCCGTCGCGTACGACGATCTCGCGGTCCGAGTAGGCCGCGACCCGCGCCTCGTGGGTGACCAGGACGACCGCCGCGTTGGTGGAGCGGGCCGCCTCGGTGAGGAGCTGCATGACGCGCTCGCCGTTGAGGGAGTCGAGCGCGCCGGTCGGCTCGTCGGCGAAGACGACCCGGGGCTTGGTCACGAGCGAGCGGGCCACCGCGACCCGCTGGCCCTGGCCGCCGGAGACCTCGCCGGGGCGCTTGGCGCCGAGGTCGGCGACCTCCAGGCGCTCCATCCATTCGAGCGACCTGCGCTCGGCCTCCTTGCGCTTGACGCCGGCCAGGCGCAGCGGCAGCGCCACGTTCTCCACACAGGTCAACTCGGGGACCAGCTGGCCGAATTGGAAGACGAAGCCGAACTCGGAGCGGCGCAGGGCGCTGCGCTCGGCGTCCGACATCGCGGACAGCTCGCGGCCGTCGTAGGTGATCGTGCCGGAGTCCGGGGTGACGATCCCGGCGAGGCAGTGCAGAAGCGTCGACTTGCCGGAGCCGGAGGGGCCCATCACCGCGACGACCTCGCCGGGGTGGATGGAGAACCCGGCGCCGTCAAGGGCGGGTGTGGGGCCGTAGGCCTTGTGCAGGTCGTGGGCGACGAGAAGGGAGCCGGCGGGCGTCATGCGCGTACCTCCGAGGCGAGCTGGCCGAGGCGTGCGGCGGTCAGTTCCAGCCACCGCAGATCGGCCTCCAGATGGAACAGGGCGTGGTCGCAGATCAGTTGGTCGGTGAGGTCGCCGCGCCGCTTGCGGTCGGTGAGCACGCGCATCAGGCGCAGGTGCTCGGCGCGCTGGGTGTCCAGCACGTCCCCGGCGTCACGGCCGGTGAGCAGGGCGAGGACGACCTTGGTGTAGAGGGTCGACTGGAGGTAGGGCTCGGGCTTCTCGGGCTGCCTGATCCAGGTCTCGACGTCGGTGACGCCGGCCTCGGTGATGGCGTACCGCTTGCGTTCGGGCCCCCCGCCCGCCTCCACGCCGTCGACCTCGACGAGGCCGTTCTTCAGGAGCCGGGACATCGTCGAGTAGACCTGCCCGTAGTGCAGCGGACGGTCGTGCCCGAACTTCTCGTCGAAGGCGCGCTTCAGGTCGTACCCATGGCGCGGGCCCGACTCGAGGAGCCCGAGGAGGGTGTGGCCGATGGACATGGGGCGTTCCTTTCTCTTAACTGCCTTGGTTGGTGCGGGAGTTAGTGAGGGTCATTCGGTACGCAGGCCGTCCGGGCGCATCAGGCGCCACAGGGCCGGCAGGCTCAGCAGGGTCACCGCGAGGATCACGGCGGCGCCCGCCCCGGCCAGCGGCAGGAACAGCCACCACTGGCTGATCGTCTTGCCGACGATCCGCAGCATCAGGGCGCCGAGCGCGATGCCGCCCACCACCGCGAGCGAGATCCCGAGGACCACCGGCACCGCGGTCTGCCACAGCACCGAACCGGCGAGCGTGGCCCGGCGGGTGCCGAAGGCCACCAGGGCCGCCAACAGGCGCCGGCGCTCGCGCAATTGCTCCAGCTGTGAGATCAGCATCCCGGCCGCGATCAGGCCGAGCGTCGCGAGGGAGGCGGCCTGTAGTCCGGTCTGGATGCCGGCGTACTGCTGGTCGCGCTCGATGGTCCGCACGGTGTGGACGCGCAGAGTCGGGGAGAGCCGGGCCGCGGTGTTGCGGATGTGCTCCGCGGCGTCCGGCACGCTCTGGTCGACGGTGAGCATGGCGGAGGTGCGGGCCAGCGACGTCAGGAGCGAGGTGTCGATCGCCGAGGGTGTCACGAAGATGCCGTACTGCACCTCGCCCGCGGGGTCCGGGCGGCCGATGACGGTCCGGGCGGAGGCGGGCAGCGTCCACAGCCTGCGCGGTTCGCCCGGTTCGCCCGACGAGGTGTCGACCGGCTTGCCGAGCCGGGCCGTACGGTCCACCCAGGCGGCCCGCTCCCGGTCGCTGGAGGGGTGCACCACAAAGGTGTCGCCGTCCCGGCAGGAGTCGATGTGGGCCAGCTCGCGCAGGGTCGCGCAGTCGCCGAGGGTCAGCGTGGTGGTGGGCCGGATGTCGTCGTCGGCGACCGGGCCCGGCCAGGTCACATAGCTGGTCACCGAGCCGATGACCTTGTGCACCCCGGGCGTCTCGCGGAACGCCTCGATCATGCGCTCGGCGAGCTTGGTGTCCGGATAGTCGGCGAGCACGGTGTACTGCGCGCGGCTCGCGTCGGCTCCCGTCACCTTGTCGAAGTCGTCGTGGATGGAGACGGAGAACATCTGGAGCGCCACCGAACCGGCGACCGCCACCGTGATCCCGCTGACCGCCCGCGACGCCGCTCCGCTGCTCAACTGGAGCCTGCGGACCGCCAGTTGCCAGGAGAGCGAGCCGCCGCGCAGCCGGCCCACCACCGCCTCGACCAGCCAGGGCAGCAGGGAGACGAGCCCGGCCAGGACCAAGGTGGCGCCCGTGGCGATGGAGAGGGGGGCCGCGGCGTCCATGAGCTGCACCGCGATGGGCGGGGGAGCCACCGACAGCGACGCCGTGCGCAGCTCGGGGTTCTGGGACACGAAGAGCAGCGCCACGCCGACGCCGGGCATCGCGAGCCGCCACCACAGCCTGCGCCTGCGAGTGCGGCCGCCCCGGACGACGCCGAGGGGTTCGATGACCACCGAGCGCAGCGCGGCCAGGGTCACCACCACCGCGAGGGCCGGCACGGTGACGGCGACGACCAGCGCCAGCCAGGGCAGCGGCCGCAGGTCCGCGGGGAAGAACCCGAAGCTCCACAGACCGAGGGGGCCGACGAGTTCGGCGCCGCCGAGGAAGAACAGGGTGCCGGTGGCGAGCCCGAGCGCCGATCCGGCCAGGGCCTCGCCGCCGGCGATCCAGCGGGTGGTGCGGGCGTCGGCGCCGACCAGGCGCAGGGCCGCGAGCCGCCGGTCGCGCCGCTCGCCGCCGAACCGTACGGCGGTCGCGATGAAGATGGCGACGGGCATCAGCAGCACGACGCAGATCAGGATGACGAGGACGACCAGCATCGGGTCGAGCGGGCGCTCCTCGTCGATGTTGCCGAAACCGGCCGCCATGGAGGCGCCGCTCTCGGTGGAGAGGGCGGTGCTGCCCGCGTAGTAGTAGAGCTCCGAGGGCTGGACCAGCCCCGCGTCCCCGATGGTCGCGGTGATCTCGTACGGCAGCCGGGTCCGCAGCAGGTCGCCCTCGGGGGAGTCGAGCAGCTCGCGCAGCGCGGGGGAGACGGCCATGGTGCCGGGGGCGGGCAGGGTGGCCAGACCCGGCGGGAGGACGGGGTCCGCGCTCGCCGCCCGCAGCAGCTTCCCGCCGATGGTGTCGTCCCGGTATTCGGTGTCGGCGCCCGCGTACAGGAGCGAGGCCCTGAGGTTCTTGGTGTTCTTGTCCGAGCCGGCCGAGAACGGCTGGCGGTCGTGGATGCGGGCCGCCCGGTGGTCCACGAGGCCGGGCACCGAGGCCGCGCTCAGGAGCAGGGCGACCCCGAGGCCGACACCCAGCGCGGTGAGCAGGGTGCGGGCCCAGCCCTCCCGGCCGCCCCCGAGGGCGAACCGTATGCCGAGGCCGAGATCGTGCAGGCGTCGCTTCATGGGAGAGGACTATACGCACTAGGTATACCCCCTGTGTATACCCGGGGTGCATAGCTCCCTCCAGCCGCCCCATTGCGGGGCAAAACCGGGCAGCATCGGGAACTCTCGCAACCCTCGGCACGATTCGATCGTCGGTTCCCATGGGGCAGGTGCTGATTCTCACGTACGGAAAAGACGTGATCGAATCCGCTTTGTCCATAGGTGCGGTGTTAGTTTTCTGAGCTGATCTGGCGAGTCTGGTGAGTCATATGAAGGCGAGCGACTGAGGTTATGGGCCGAGCGGAAGAGCGGCGCGCCCGACAGGGCGGGACGCGCCGGGGCAAGCAGAAGGTGAAGAAGAAGGGCATACGCCGGTTCTTCACCTGGAAGAAGGTGCTCGGCACGTTCTTCGGGCTCTGCCTTCTCGCGATGGGCGCGTTCTATGTCGTCTACCTGATGGTGCCGATCCCCAGCGACAACGTCGAGGCCAAGCTGGAGAGCAACGTCTACAAGCTCTCCAACGGCCAGGTGCTCGCCCGCACCGGTGTCCTCAACCGCGAGACCGTCGCGCTCGAAAAGGTCCCCGTACCGATCCAGCAGAGCTTCGTCGCCCTGGAGAACAAGACCTTCTACGACGACAAGGGCGTCGACTTCAAGGGCACCACCCGAGGCATCCTCAAGACCCTCATGGGCAAGGGCGCCCAGGGCGGCTCGACCATCACCCAGCAGTACGTCAAGAACAACTACCTGACGCAGGAGCAGACGGTCACCCGCAAGCTGAAGGAGATCGTCATCTCCCTCAAGGTGGACCAGCGCTACTCCAAGGACGAGATCCTCGCCGGGTACATGAACACCAGCTACTACGGCCGGGGCGCCTACGGCATCCAGGCCGCCGCGCAGGCGTACTACGGCAAGGACGTCTCCAAGCTGACGCTGTCGGAGGGCACCTACCTCGCGGCGCTGCTCCAGGCCCCCAGTCAGTACGACTGGCAGACGGCGGGGCCGGTCGGCAGGGACCTGGTGCAGGGCCGGTGGAACAAGGCCCTGGACAACATGGTCGAGATGAAGAAGCTGACGCCGGACGAGCGCAAGAAGGTGACGTTCGAGCCCCCGCACGACGCCAAGGTCGCCCCCGGCATGGAGGGTCAGACCGGGTATCTGGTCGCGGCCGCCAAGGCCGAGTTGATCCACAACGGGGTCGATTCGGCGCTCCTGGACCGCGGCGGTTGGACGATCACCCTCAATATCGACCCCACCAAGCAGAAGCTTCTGGAGTCGGCGGTCAAGAAGGACCTGACCGACAAGCTCGACCCGAAGAAGCGCAAGGTCGACGCCGACCTCCAGGCGGGTGCCGCCTCGGTGGACCCCAAGACCGGCTCCGTGGTCGCCCTCTACGGCGGCCAGGACTTCCTCAAGCACCAGCTCAGCAACGCCACCAACACCACGTATCAGCCGGCCTCGACGTTCAAGCCGGTGATCCTGGCGGCCGCCTTCAACCAGGGCGCCGAGACTCAGGACGGCAAGCCCATCAAGGCGAACACCGTCTACAACGGCGACAGCAAGCGGCCGGTCAAGGGCAGCGACATCCCCTTCAACCCGCCGAACGAGGACGGCCGCGACTACGGGCCCATCAGCGTCCAGGACGCGATGAACAAGTCGGTCAACTCCGTCTTCGCGCAGATGGGCGTCGACGCCCACCTCGACAAGGTGCGCGACACCGCCGTGGCCATGGGCATGACGTCCCTCAAGGGCAAGGCCCCCGTGCCCGCCATGACCCTCGGCTCCTACGGTGCGAGCCCGCTCCAGATGGCCGCGGTGTACGCCACGCTCGACAACCACGGCAAGGAAGTCACGCCGTCGATCGTGAAGTCCGCCGAGCACAAGGACCACAAGTACGACAAGCCCGACCCCATAGGCAGCCAGGTCATCAGCAGGGACGCGGCGGACTCCGTCACCTCCGTGCTCACCGGTGTGGTCGACGACGGTACGGCCCAGGACTCGGTGGCCTCCGCCGACAACCGTGACGGCAAGCAGGTCGCGGGCAAGACCGGTACCTCCGACGACAACAAGTCGGCCTGGTTCACCGGTTACACCCCGGACCTCGTCACCTCGATCGGGCTGTGGGGCGAGGCGGCCGAGCCGCGCACCGTGAAGGGCGACGACGGCAAGACCGTGAACGTCCCCAAGGGCGGCCAGGTGTCGATGACGGACGGTGCCGGTGAGCCCGGCCGCATCAACGGTGGCTCCATACCGGCCCGCATCTGGGCCGCGTACACCTTCGACGCGGTCAAGGGCGGCGCCGACAAGTTCGACCTGGAGACCGACCAGGGCGCGGCCAAGGAGCCCGACTACACGCCGTCCAAGAAGCCGTCGAGCACCCCGTCGAAGACGCCCTCGGGCACGCCGCCCAAGACGCCGTCCGGCACCCCCTCCAAGACGCCGTCGAACACGCCGTCCAAGACCCCGGTCGACCCGTCCAAGACGCCGTCCGGCACGGCCTCGCACAAGCCGAAGCCACCCACGACGCCGCCGACGCACCCCACCGGCACGGGCCTTCCCGAGGACCCGCTCCTGCCGAACTGATCCGGCGCCCGAGCCGACGGAACGGCCCCCACCCCCCGAGCGGGGAGTGGGGGCCGTTCCGTGTCAAGTGCCGTGCGCGGTACGGGTGTTCAGGGGCGGGTCGGCAGCTCGAACCAGACGACCTTGCCGCCGGAGAGCCGGGTCGCGCCCCAGCGTCTGGCGAGCCGGTTGACCAGGAACAGGCCGCGCCCGCCCTCGTCGGTCTCGCGCGCCCGGCGCTGTCGTGGGAGCTGCGGGGAGTCGTCGCCGACCTCGCAGCGCAGCACGTCGGTCTTGAGCAGCCGCAGCGTGACCGGCCGCTCGGCGTAGCGCACCGCGTTGGTGACGACCTCGCTGACGAGCAGCTCCACCGAGTCGGTCAGCTCCTCGAGGCCCCAGCGCTCCAGGGCCCTGCGGGCCAGCCTGCGGGCCCGGCCGGGGGCGGTCTCCTCCGGGTCGAGGAACCAGTACGCCACATCGCTCGGCGCGATCCCGTCGAAGCGGGCGGCGAGCAGCGCGATGTCGTCGTCCCGGTCACCGGGGCCGAGCATGTCCAGCACGTCGTCGCAGAGCGCCTCCAGCGGCGGCGAGTGGTCGGGGCCGGTCAACTGGGCGGTGGCGGCGAGGCGTTCCCGCAGTTGCTCGATGCCGGTCCACACGTCGCGCAGCCGGGACTCGACCAGGCCGTCGGTGTACAGGAGCAGCGTGGCGCCCGCCGGGGCGTCCAGCTCGACCGCCTCGAAGTCGACCCCGCCGACCCCGATCGGGGCGCCCGGCGGCACCCGCAGCACCTCCGCGCGCCCGCCGAGGTGCAGCAGGACCGGCGGCGGATGGCCGGCGTTGGCGATGGTGATGCGGTGCGCGACCGGGTCGTACACCGCGTACAGGCAGGTCGCCATGCGGTCGGTGCCGAGCCGCTGGGCCTGCTCGTCGAGGTGGTGCAGCACCTCGGCGGGCGGCAGGTCCAGACCCGCCAACGTCTGTGCGGTGGTGCGCAGTTGGCCCATGATCGCGGCGGAGGTCATGGAGTGGCCCATGACGTCGCCGACGACCAGGGCGACCCGGCTGCCGGGCAGCGGGATCGCGTCGTACCAGTCGCCGCCGACGCGGGCGGTCTCGGCCGCCGGAAGGTAGCGCGAGGCGAGCCGGACCCCCGTGGGCTGGGGGAGGCTGTCGGGCAGCATGGTGCGCTGGAGCTCGTCGGCGATGTACGCCTCGCGTCCGTACAGGACGGCCTTGTCGATGCCGAGCGCCGTGTGGGTGGCCAACTGGGCCGCCACCAGAAGGTCGTTGGCCTCGAAGGCGGGCCGTTCGGGGCCGCGCACGAAGACGGCGGCGCCGATCACCCGTCGCCGGCCGCGCAGCGGCGCGAGTATCGCCCGCCGCCCGCCCGGCACCGTACGGTCGGGGCCGAGCAGTTCGGCCAGGGCCGCGCGGGCCGCCGGGGACTCCGCGAAGACCGGCCGCACCCCGCGCAGCACCTCGTTCAGCTCACCGCCGGTGCGCACCTCGCACAGCTCGGAGGCGGGGGTCAGGTCGGGGCCCGACCCGCCCAGCACCGTGAGGCCCTCCGCCTCCGCGCTCTCGCTCAGCGCCTCGTCCACTAAACGCAGCCGGTCGGTGCGGCGCAGGCGCAGCACGAACGGGGTGGCCGGGCGCTCGTCGCCGACCGGCAGCGGGTCGCGCAGGTGGACCAGGATGGCGTCGGAGAACGTCGGCACGGTGGCCCGGCACAGGCCGAGCACGATCTCGTCGAGGTCTATGCCCCGGGCGATCCGGCGGGTCGCGGCGCCCACGAAGCGCAGCCGGTCGCCCTCGCGCCGGGCCACCGCCGCGGCGCCCTCGCCGGAGTCCGGGGCGCCCGGGCCCTCGGCCGCGCCACTGTCGTCGGGCGCGCCCACCCGGGGCACGGCGGAGGCGGCCGCGGCGTCCCGGCCCGCCCGCTCGGGCTGGCCGGGCACGGAGGCGGTCACGCCGCCGCTCCGGTCGCCCGGACGGGCGCCCAGCGGGCTGCGGCGGGCCTGACCGCCCGGTTGCGGTGCGGCCGATGTGTCGGCATGGGGCCTCCCCTGCTCCTCAACGGCGTGGGCAAGGGTCTGCTCGGTGGGCCGGGCGAGTTCCTTGCGCCGGCTCTCGTGCGAGGTGGGCTGGGGCTCCGTCACGCGTCGGGTTCCGTCCGTCCGGGGTGAGACATCCGCCCTGCCGCGTGCGGCGGCAGTGACAGCGACAGGGTAAGGATGCGTGAGGCCGGCGCTTCACGCGGTACACCGTCCCCCACGTTCTCTGGGCGCGGGGGAGGTCCGGTCCGGGCGGCGACACCGGGCATGCTCCACCCCCCTGTGGTGACATACGGTCAATTCTCGCACCGGAACCGCCCGATCGGCGCTGGTTGGCCCCCGCGCGACCCCGCGGAGGACGATCCTACGTTTGAACCCCCGGGGCGCATCAAGGGTCTCACGACGTCATGTGCGCCGGGGTGCGATCCCAGTCCGCCGGGAGTGCGGGAACGGGCCAGCGCGGATCCGGCCGCCACGCCTCCCAGCCGTCCGAGAACGGCCGTCCCCACGCCGTGATCACCTCGACCGCGGCCTGCCCGGCCGCCCGCACCCGGCCGGCGAGGTCACCGTCGATCAGGCCGACCCGCTGGGCCTGCGCGAACTCGTCCTCGTCCAGCCAGCGCCAACTGCGGTCCGTGGAAACGGAGATGTCGAGGAAGTGGTCCGTGGAGTCGATGCCGCCCGACCAGCGGGCGCGCGGCTCCTCCAGGTTCACGTACCAGTTCTTGAAGCGCCAGCCCCGTTCCCAGAAAAGCCACACCGACCAGGGCTCACCGGGGCGCGCCAGCTTGAGCACGCCGCTGCCGAACCACTGGGAGCGCTCCGTGGTGCGCGGGGTGGTGTACCGGGTGGCCAGGGGCTCCTGGTACAGGGGGCGGCCGTCGGTGAGCACCGGGCGCACGCACTCGGTGCCGGGAGCCATCCACACCGCCAGCAGGTCGTCGGTGTCCTGGACGACCGTCACCGGGCGGCAGATGTGGAACGGTCCTTTACGGCCGCCCTCCAGGCCCAGGGCGTGGTCGCGGTAGCGCCAGAGGATCTGGTCCCCCGGCGCCCAGTGGTGGGTGCCGCCTCCTGTACCTGTCATGTGCAGATATTACGGAGTGGGGTCAAGGCCACGCAGCGATACGGATCACGCGGTCCCTCAGGGGCGGGTCATCCGCAACACGTCCAGGGCCTCGTCGAGCTGTTCGACCGTCAGATCGCCGCGCTCCACATACCCCCCTTCGAGCACCACCTCGCGGATGGTTTTGCGCTCGGCCAGGGACTTCTTGGCGACCTTGGCTGCCTCCTCGTACCCGATGTACTTGTTGAGCGGGGTGACGACGGACGGCGAGGACTCGGCGTACTCGCGGGCCCGCTCCACGTGCGCGGTGACGCCGTCGATGGTGCGGTCGGCGAGCAGCCGCGAGACACGGCTGAGCAGCCGGATGGACTCCAGGAGGTTCTTGGCGATCACCGGGAGCATCACATTGAGCTCGAAGTTGCCGGCCGCGCCCGCCGTCGCCACGGTCGCGTCGTTGCCGACGACCTGGGCCGCGACCATGAGGACGGCCTCCGGAATGACCGGATTGACCTTTCCGGGCATGATCGACGAGCCCGGCTGGAGGTCGGGAAGGCTGATCTCGGCCAATCCCGTACGCGGCCCCGAGGCCATCCAGCGCAGGTCGTTGGAGATCTTCGTGAGGGAGACGGCGATGGTGCGCAGCTGCCCGCTCGTCTCCACCAGGCCGTCGCGCGCGCCCTGCGCCTCGAAGTGGTCCCGGGCCTCGGTCAGCGGCAGTCCGGTGACGCGGGCGACCTCGGCGATCACGGCCGCCGAGAACCCGTGCGGGGTGTTGATCCCGGTGCCGACCGCCGTGCCGCCCAAGGGGAGTTCGGCCAGGCGGGGCAGGGAGGAGCGCAGCCGCTCGATGCCGTACCGCACCTGGGCCGCATAGCCCCCGAACTCCTGGCCCAGCGTCACCGGGGTGGCGTCCATCAGATGCGTACGCCCCGACTTGACCACGTCCGCGAACTCGGCGGACTTGCGCTCCAGGGCGCTCGCCAGATGGTCCAGGGCGGGGATCAGATCGGCGGTGACGGCGGCCGTCGCGGCGATGTGGATGGAGGAGGGGAAGACGTCGTTGGAGGACTGCGAGGCGTTCACATGGTCGTTGGGATGGACGTCCCGGCCCAGCTTCTCGGAGGCGAGCGTCGCCACGACCTCGTTCATGTTCATGTTCGAGGAGGTGCCGGATCCGGTCTGGAAGACATCGACCGGAAAGTGCTCGTCCCAACGGCCCTCGGCGACCTCGCCGGCCGCCTCCTCGACGGCGGCCGCGATGTCCTTGTCGACCACCCCGAGCTCGGCGTTGACCTTGGCGGCGGCCGCCTTGACGCGGGCCAGCGCCTCGATGTGGGCGCGCTCCAGGCGCTGGCCGGAGATGGGGAAGTTCTCCACCGCCCGCTGCGTCTGCGCCCGCCACTTGGCCTGCGCGGGGACCCGCACCTCGCCCATCGAGTCGTGCTCGGTCCGGTACTCGCTGTCGTTCATGGGGTTGAACCTCCCGCAAAAGTTGAGCAGTTGTCTTGTTCTACCTATTCCCAACATGCCTTACCGGCCAGTAAATACCGGGGGGCTGCATTTTCCCGGGGGGACGACCCCGTACTCCCGGGGAGCCCACCAGGGAGGCGTAATGACGCGCAAGAGGCACAGACTTCGCTGTACGTTCGCGGCCGCCGTGGCCGCGGCCGCCGCGTTCGGGGGCATGACGGTCGGCGCGACCGGCGCGCAGGCCGCGTCCGCCCCGTCCGTCCGGTCCACTCCGCTCCCGCCCGAACTGGAGAAGATCCGCGCGGCCGAGGCCACCCGGCTCTACGGCGACCCCGCCGAGCGGGCCATGGGGGACCGCAGGACCGGCCTGATCTCGCTGGGCGACAGCGAGATCTCCGGCGAGGGCGTCGGCACCTACGAGGCCGGTACCAACGGCCCCGACAACTGGTGCCACCGCTCGCCCGACTCCGCCATCCACCGCACCGGCATCCCGGCCGACGAGACCTACAACGTCGCCTGCTCCGGCGCGTACACCGGAAACATCAGGATCGGCGGGACCAAGCAGTACGCCGACGAACTCGTGCAGAGCGACAGCCTCGCCATCAAGGCGCGCAACACCCGGATCAAGATGGTGCTCCTGGTCGCCGGCGCCAACGACGACCTCCAGTTCGGCCCGGTCATGACCGACTGCGTCGAGCGCTATCTGCTGCTCCAGGGCCCGTGCCAGTCCAAGTACGAGCCCGGCTGGCAGGGCCGCGTCGACGCGCTGGTGCCCAAGGTCGAGCAGACGGTCGGCGACCTCAAGACCGTGATGCGCGACGCCGGTTACGCCGACGGCTCCTACAAACTCGTGGTGATGGGCTACCCGAGCCCGATCGGCCCCGACTTCCACGACAACCCGAACTTCCCCGGCAAGCTGGTGTGCGGCGGCCTCGGCTACGACTCCGACACGGTGTGGGGCCGCAACACCGCGGTGCCCGCCTTCGAGGTCGGCATGCGCAAGGTGGCCAGGGACACCGGAGCGACCTACCTCGACAACTCGCGCCTCTTCAACGGCCACGAGGTGTGCATGGAGGACACCTGGGCCCGGGGCCTCTACATCGACCTCTCCAAGCCCGGACTGCCGGACGAGAACTCGGTCCGCCAGTCCTTCCACCCCAACTACCGGGGCCACGGCGCCTTCGCCTCCTGCCTCACTCAGCTCTACAACTCCGGTGCCGCGGAAGGCAGTTGCGCCGACCCGGCGTCCACCGGCACCCCGGTGCTCCAGACCCTGGCCTGGGACGACGCCTACCGGCCGCTGAAGAACGAGGCGACCGGCAGCTGTCTCGACGTCACCGCGTCGAGCAGCGCCAACGGCACGGCCGTCATCGGCTGGGACTGCCACGGCGGGCGCAACCAGGGCTGGTGGTACGACGACGGCCGCAAGTCCGTGCACACCCAGCTCACCCAGGACCGCTGCCTGGACGTGCCGGGGGCGAACTACACCGCCGGCGCCAAGCTGATCATCTGGAACTGCTCGGGCGCCGTGAACCAGGAGTGGGTGCGCCAGTCGGGCGGCCTGCGCCCGGCCGCGGCGACCGGCCTGTGCGCCACGCTCGGCGCCGCCAAGGACCCGCTCACCCTGCGGCCCTGCGACGGCACCGCGAGCCAGCGCTTCGCCTGACACACGCCGCCCGGCCCCGTCACGGACAGGTGTCCGCGGCGGGGCCGAGGCGGGCCACCTCGATGGCCGAGGGCGACAGCGCCGACGACACCCGGACCCGGGCGCCGAGGGCGAGCGGGGTGTGCGCACGCGCCGCGTACTTCAGCGGCCGCCCGCGCACGGAGAACAGCACCTCGCCGTAGCCGCCCCGGGGGATCGGCGTCACCACGTGCCCCGCCGCGCCGACCATCGCGTCGGCCGACGGCGACGCCTTCGCGCGGAGCCTCAGCAGCGCCTGGTCGAGCCCCGTCAGTAAACCGCCGGGCCCCTTGAACCACCCCAACTGCGCCACCCCTCCCGGTGGTTGAACCTCCCCGGCCGATGCGGCGGCCGGGGTGATTGCGGACACATGCCAGGATAGGCGGCCAATTCGCCGGATTCTTAGGGACTTTGGGCCCTATTCGCGTTCCGGTTGCCCGGCAGGGGGGATGCCGTACGAGGGCGCCCGTGCCGGATCAGGCCTGTCCGGCGCCCCGCACGGGGATGTTCAGGAACGTCGGCGGCTCGGTGGGGGCCTGGAAGAAGTCGTTGCCCTTGTCGTCGACGACGACGAACGCCGGGAAGTCCCCGACCTCGATCTTCCACACCGCCTCCATGCCGAGCTCCTCGTACTCGACGACCTCGACCTTCTTGATGCAGTCCTGCGCGAGGCGCGCGGCCGGGCCGCCGATCGAGCCGAGGTAGAAACCGCCGTGCGTGCCGCAGGCGTCGGTGACCTGCTTGCTGCGGTTGCCCTTGGCCAGCATCACCTTGGAGCCGCCCGCCGCCTGGAACTGCTCGACGTAGGAGTCCATCCGGCCGGCCGTGGTCGGGCCGAACGAGCCGGAGGCGTACCCCTCGGGGGTCTTGGCCGGGCCCGCGTAGTACACCGGGTGGTCCTTGAGGTACTGCGGCATCTCCTCGCCCGCGTCGAGCCGCTCCTTGATCTTGGCGTGCGCGATGTCTCGGGCCACCACCAGCGGGCCGGTCAGCGAGAGGCGGGTCTTGACCGGGTGCTTGGTCAGCTCGGCCAGGATCGCGTCCATCGGCTGGTTGAGGTCGATGCGCACGACGTTCTCGTCGTCCGCGTCCAGGTGCTCGTCGGTCGTCTCGGGCAGGAAGCGCGCGGGGTCGGTCTCCAGCTGCTCCAGGAAGACGCCCTCGGCGGTGATCTTCGCGACGGCCTGGCGGTCGGCCGAGCAGGAGACGGCGATCGCGACCGGCAGCGAGGCGCCGTGGCGCGGCAGGCGCACCACGCGCACGTCGTGGCAGAAGTACTTGCCGCCGAACTGCGCGCCGATGCCGATCTTCTGCGTCAGCTCGAAGACCTTCTTCTCCAGCTCCTCGTCGCGGAAGCCGTGGCCCAACTCCGAGCCCTCGCTGGGGAGTTCGTCCAGGTAGTGCGCGGAGGCGTACTTCGCGGTCTTCAGCGCGAACTCGGCGCTGGTGCCGCCCACCACGATCGCCAGGTGGTACGGCGGGCACGCGGCGGTGCCGAGCGAGCGGATCTTCTCCTCCAGGAACTTCATCATGGAGGCCTCGTTCAGGACGGCCTTCGTCTCCTGGTAGAGGAACGACTTGTTGGCCGAGCCGCCGCCCTTGGCCATGAAGAGGAACTTGTAGGCGCCGCCGTCGGTCGCGTACAGCTCGATCTGTGCGGGCAGGTTGGAGCCGGTGTTCTTCTCGTCCCACATGGTGAGGGGCGCCATCTGCGAGTACCGCAGGTTCAGCTTGGTGTACGCGTCGTAGATGCCGCGCGACAGGGCTTCCTCGTCGCCGCCCTGGGTCAGCACGTTCTGGCCGCGCTTGCCCATGACGATCGCGGTGCCGGTGTCCTGGCACATCGGCAGGACGCCCGCCGCGGCGATGTTCGCGTTCTTCAGGAGGTCGAGCGCGACGAACTTGTCGTTGCCCGAGGCCTCCGGGTCGTCGATGATCTTCCGGAGCTGGGCCAGGTGGGCCGGGCGGAGGTAGTGCTGGATGTCGTGGATCGCCTCGGCGGCCAGCGTGCGCAGCGCCTCCGGGTCGACCTTGAGGAACGTACGACCGTCGGCCTCGAAGGTGGAGACACCCTCGGCGGTCACCAGGCGATACGGCGTGGTGTCCTCTCCCAGGGGGAGAAGGTCGGAGTACTGAAACTCTGGCATTGCGGCCATTCCTCACTCGGCAGACAGCTGCTGTACCTCCATTGGCACAGCACCCACCAGCGTATGCCGCCGCCCGGACAGCGAGGCTGTGAGGTAAGGCTCAGTCGCCCGGGCCGCCCGGGGCCCAGTCCGTCCCGCCCCGCGACTAGTCGCGATCTATCGCGTTTGGGTACGCTGCCCCCGTGGACCTCGAAAAGCACGCTCAGCCGGGCCCCGTGGAGCCCGCGAAGGCCGATCCCGCACCGCTCGCCGAGCCCCCCGCGCTGCGGGCCTCCGACGCCGACCGGGACCGGATCGCCGACATCCTGCGCGACGCGCTGGCCGAGGGTCGGCTCGACACCGCGGAGCACTCCGAGCGCATCGACGCGGTCTACCGCGCCAAGACCCTCGGTGAACTGGAGCCCCTGGTCAAGGACTTGCCGGTGAGCGGGGTCCGCCCCCGCCCGGCGGCCGGGCCCCGCGAGGCGCTGGAGACGGGCACCCCCGTCGACGCCGAGAACCTGATCGCGGTCTTCTCCAGCTCCACCCGCAAGGGCCGCTGGCGGGTCGGCCGGCGCACCAACGCCTTCGCCCTGTTCGGGAATGTGGAGATCGACCTCACCGAGGCGCTCTTCCAGCAGCGTCTGACCGTCATCAACGCCACCGCGATTTTCGGAAATGTGGAGGTGCGGGTCCCGGAGAATCTGAGCCTGCGCGGCAGCGGCACGGGGATCTTCGGCAACTTCGAGGTGCACACCCTGGAGGCCGACGACCCGGAGGCTCCGGTGGTCGTCGTCAATGGTCATTCCGTCTTCGGCAACATCGAGGCCAAGCCGAAGCGGGGCAAGCGCATCGCCGACCTGCACGACCGACTGCGCAAGCGCCTCGACTTCTGACCCGGAACCGGCGCGCGGCGGCGCCGAGTTCAGGCCATCGGGCATCCGAGCGCAGTTCCGCCCTTAGGAACTCAGTGCATAGGCCCGCGTACAGCGGGTAGGGACTGTCGCATCGTCGCTCGCTCGCGAAGCCGTCGTCAGGAGTAGGCCGTGCTGCATCCGCCGCATCATTCCCTGCAGGTCGCCGCCGTTCCGCCGCAGCGTGGTCCAGCTCGGGAGGATCAGGCGGGCCCGTGGCACGCGGAGGCGGTCTGCCGCCGGGACGAGGCGGGCCTGTTCTTCGCCCCCTCCAAGGAACCGACGGCCGCCCGGCTCTCCCGCGAGGAGGCCGCCAAGCGGGTCTGCGCCCGGTGCCCGGTGATGGTGGAGTGCCGCGAGCACGCCCTGCTGATGCCCGAGCCGTACGGGGTGTGGGGCGGCCTGACCGCCGCCGAGCGCCGGGTGGTGATCGCCCGTCGGCGTCGTCGCGAGGTCGAGGTGAAGAAGTCCGCGTCCGCCGCGTAGCTCTGCGTGAGTGAAGGGGTGCCCCCGCCGCACAACGGGGACGCCCCTTCACCTACGTACGAACTGCCGTACTTCCAGGGCTACTTGGCCCGGTCGAAGTCGATCTGGCTGTATGCGCGCAGCTTGGACAGGCGGTGCGTCGAGTCGATCTGGCGGATGGTGCCCGACTTCGAGCGCATCACGAGCGACTGGGTCGTCGCGGTCTCCGCGCGGTAGCGGACTCCGCGCAGCAGCTCGCCGTCGGTGATGCCGGTGGCGACGAAGAACACGTTGTCACCGCTGACCAGGTCGTTGGTGGAGAGCGTGCGGTCCAGGTCGTGCCCGGCGTCGATCGCGCGCTGACGCTCGGCCTCGTCCTTGGGCCACAGCTTGCCCTGGATCACACCGCCCAGGCACTTGATCGCGCAGGCCGAGATGATGCCTTCCGGGGTGCCGCCGATGCCCATGAGCAGGTCGACGCCGGTGCCCTCGCGCACGGCCATGATCGAACCGGCGACGTCGCCGTCCGAGATGAACTTGATGCGGGCGCCGGTCTCCCGGATCTCCTTGACGATGCCCTCGTGGCGGGGGCGGTCGAGGATGACCACGGTGACGTCCTCGGGGGAGGACTTCTTGGCCTTGGCCACCCGGCGGATGTTCACCGAGACCGGGGCGTTGATGTCGACGAAGTCGGCCGCCTCGGGGCCGGTGACCAGCTTGTCCATGTAGAAGACGGCGGACGGGTCGAACATGGCGCCCCGGTCGGCGGCCGCCAGCACGGCGATCGCGTTGGGCATGCCCTTGGCGTTCAGGGTGGTGCCGTCGATCGGGTCGACGGCGATGTCGACCTCGGGTCCGGTGCCGTCGCCGATGCGCTCCCCGTTGTAGAGCATGGGGGCTTCGTCCTTCTCGCCCTCACCGATGACGACGATGCCGTTCATCGACACGGTGGAGACGAGGGTCCGCATGGCGTTGACCGCGGCGCCGTCCGCGCCGATCTTGTCCCCGCGGCCGACCCAGCGGCCGGCGGCCATGGCGGCCGCCTCGGTGACCCGGACGAGCTCAAGGGCCAGGTTGCGGTCCGGAGCCTCGGGGGAGACCTCGAGTTCGGACGGCAGATGATGCTCGGTCATCGGAGCGCACCTTTCTGTACGGCGACGGCCGCAGGATAAAGAGGGTGCTAGGACTCTATCCGTACGTCGACAAATTGAGCAGAGGGGCCCACGTATGAGCGGCGACATGACCTGAGACCATGGGGTCGTGGCAGGAACGCGCAGCAGCAAGCAGACAGTCCGGAACATGCTGCAGTCGCTGGCGGTGATCGGCATCGCGGCGGCTGTGATCTATGTGTTCATCCCGCACGACGAATCGGATGCCCCTCCGCTCAAGCCGGTCAACTACACGGTCGAGCTGTCGACCGTGCGCAGGGCCGCGCCCTACCCGGTCGCGGCGCCGGTCGGCCTGCCCGACCAGGACAAGTGGCGGGCGACCTCGGTGTCGTACGACGGCGCCAAGAACAACGCCTGGCACCTGGGGTTCCTCGACCCGCAGAACCAGTACGTGGCCATCGAGCAGTCGACCGCGCCCTTCGAGAAGTACGTCGCCGAGGTCAGCAAGAACGCGACCAGGACCGACAAGTCGCAGAAGATCGCGGGCGCGACCTGGACCTTCTGGGACGGCCCCAAGTACGACGCCCTCGTCCGCCAGGACCAGGGCTCCACGACCGTGGTGACCGGCACGGCACCGTATGAGCAGCTGGTGACTATGGCCGGGTCCCTGGAGTCGAAGAAGGAGTCCAGGGAAGCGACGGGCTGACCGCGACACCGCCCGGCCTGCCGCCGCGAACACCGAGGGCCCCGCACCGGAAAGGTGCGGGGCCCTTGACGTAGCCGAACGGGCTCAGACGGTGGTGACGACGTCCTCGTAAGCCAGGCGCGGGCTACGCGGGAACCAGGCGTCCTCGCCGGGCTTGCCGATGTTGACGATCATCAGCGGGGTGTGGTCGTCGTCCAGGAACTCCTTCTGCACGCCGGCGAAGTCGAACCCGGTCATCGGGCCGGCGGCCAGGCCGGCGGCGCGGACGCCGACGATGAAGTACGCGGCCTGGAGCGCGCTGTTGAGCAGGGCGGCACCCTCGCGGACCGAACGCTCGGAGAAGAAGGCGTCCTTGGCGGCCGGGAAGTGCGGGAAGAGGGCGGGGAGCTCCTCGTGGAACTCGTTGTCCGCGGAGAGGATCGCCACGAGCGGGGCGGTGGCGGTCTTCGGGCGGTTGCCCTCGGCCATGTGCTGCACCAGGCGCTCGCGGGCCTCGGGGGAGCGGACCAGGGTCACGCGCAGCGGCGACTGGTTGAAGGCGGTCGGGCCGTACTTGACCAGGTCGTAGATCGCCTGGACCTGCTCGTCGGTCACCGGCTCGTCCGTGAACGTGTTGGCGGTGCGGGCCTCGCGGAAGAGGAGGTCCTGGGCGGCGGGGTCAAGAACGAGGGACATCTGAGAAACACCTTCCGGGCGGCTGATCAAGCGATGACTCGACCGTACGCCGATTTGTATTAGCTTTCAACTAAGCTATCTTCAGGGTGACCGGACTCACATCGAGAATGCGGGTCGGTGTCTCCATGCTCCCTGATCGGCCCGGGACCGCCGGGCCCGGGGTCACTCCTGCTCGGCGGGCTCCGCCAGCGCCGCGTCGAGACGGGCCCGGGCGCCCTCAAGCCAGCGGTGGCACACCTTTGCCAGTTCCTCGCCCCGCTCCCACAGTGCGAGGGACTCCTCCAGGGTGGTGCCCCCCGCTTCGAGGCGCCGTACGACGTCGATCAGCTCGTCCCGCGCCTGCTCGTACCCCAGTGCCGCGTCGCCCGACGCGGCCTCGTCCGTCTTGGCCATGCGATCCACCCTATGTCCGCGGTACGACAGTGACGTGCAGTTCGCCCTCGGCGACCCGGGCGCGCAGATCCTCACCGGGGCCCACCTCGCCGGGGGAGCGGACCACCTCGCCGCCGGCCCGCTGGAGCACCGCGTACCCGCGCTCCAGGGTGGCCGCGGGGGACAGCGCCACCACCCGGGCGTGGGTGTGCGAGAGCTCCGAGTCCGCCCGGTCCAGCAGGTGGCCGAGCACCCGGCGCGAACGGTGCAGCAGCGCGTCCACCTCGTCGGCCCGGTCGTCCACCATGCGGTGCGGCCGCTCCATCCAGGGCCGGGCCAGCATCCCCGCCAGGCCCCGCTCCTCGCGGTCGACCAGGCCCCTGACATGGCGGCGCGCCCGGTCCCGCAGCATCCGTACCCGGTCGAGCTCCTCGCCGACGTCCGGCACGACCTTCTTGGCCGCGTCGGTGGGGGTGGACGCGCGCAGGTCCGCCACCAGGTCGAGCAGCGGCGCGTCCGGCTCGTGGCCGATCGCCGAGACCACGGGCGTACGGCACTGGGCGACGGCCCGTACGAGCTCCTCGTCCGAGAAGGGCAGCAGGTCCTCCACGCTGCCGCCGCCGCGGGCCACGATGATCACGTCCACGTCCGGCAGCGCGTCGAGCTCGCGCACGGCCCGCACCACCTGGGGCACCGCGTGCACCCCCTGCACCGCCACGTTGCGCACCTCGAAGCGGACCGCGGGCCAGCGCCGCCGGGCGTTCTCCAGAACGTCCCGCTCGGCCGCCGAGGCGCGGCCCACCACAAGACCCACGAGCTGCGGCAGGAACGGCAGTTGGCGCTTGCGGTCCAGGGCGAACAGGCCCTCGGAGGCGAGCGTGCGCTTCAACTGCTCCAGTCTGGCGAGGAGTTCACCGATGCCGACCGGCCGTATCTCCACCGCCCGCAGCGAGAGCTGACCGCGCGGCGCGTACCACTCGGGCTTGGCGTGCACGACGACGCGCGCGCCCTCGGACACCACGTCCGCGACCGCGTCGAAGACCTGGCGGTAGCAGGTGACGCCCACCGAGATGTCGTGCGAGGGGTCGCGCAGCGTCAGGAACACCACGCCCGCGCCGGGCCGCCGTGAGAGCTGGGTGATCTGCCCCTCCACCCAGACCGCCCCGAGGCGGTTGATCCACCCCCCGATGAGGCGGGACACCTCGCCGACGGGGAGCGGCGCGTCCGCACTCGTATTCAGAGCCATGTACGCAGGCTAGCCCGCGCCACCGACAGTCCCGCCCCGCTCCGGGGGCTCCGGGTCCGGGCCGGAGCGGCGGCCCCACTGCATCGCCAGGACCACGAGCCCCACCGCCAGCCAGCCCAGCCCGACGAGCTGGGCGGTGGCCGTCGCCTCCCAGACCACCGCGACGATGACCGCCGCCCCGAGCACCGGAACCACCACATGGCTCAGCCAGTTGGGGGCGCCCTCCATGCGGCGCACCGCGTACCAGGCGACCACGGAGACGTGCAGCAGGAAGAACGCGGTCAGCGCGCCCATGTCGACCACGGAGACGAGATGGTCCATGCCGTCGTCGCGCCGGGCCGCCCACACCGCGGCGATCAGCGTGACCACCGCGGCGAGCAGCAGCGCCGCGCGCGGCACCCCCGAGTCGGTCCGCGACAGCACACGCGGAAGCCGCCGGTCGCGGGCCATCGCGAAGACGAGCCGGCCCGCCGCGGCCTGCCCGGCCAGTGCCGCGAACGCCGCCCCGATCGCCTTGCTGACCGCGACCAGGGTGTGCAGCCAGCCGCCGACCGAGGCCTCGACGGTGTCGTAGAACGCCGAGCCCTGCTTGACCGGATCGGCCGCGAGCTGCGCCGACGACATCGGTTCGAGCAGGGCCGCCAGATAGGACTGCGCGACGAACAGGAACCCGGCGAGCACCAGGCAGAACAGCACCGCCCGCGCCACCTTCGCCGAGCCCCCGGTCACCTCCTCGGCGAACGTGGCGATCGCGTCGAAGCCCAGATAGGACAGGACCGCGACGGACACCGCCCCGAGCACCGCGCCCAGCGTGAACCCGGCGTCCCCGGTCAGCGGCGTCAGCCAGCCGCGCTGGGCGCCGTCCCGTACGAGCACCACCACCGCCGACACCACGAAGACGAGCAGCACCACGATCTCCATGGCGAGCACCGCGAAGCCGACCCGGGCGGCGGCCCGTACGCCCCACAGGTTCAGGAGGGTCGTGATCACGACGGCGATCGCCGTCCACACCCAGCGCGACACGGACGGCACGAGCGAGTTCATCGCGATGCCGGAGAAGAGGTAGGCGACGGCCGGGATCAGCAGATAGTCGAGCATCGCCATCCACCCGGCGATGAAGCCCGGCCCCTCGCCGAGCGCCTTGCGCGCGTACGCGAACACCGACCCGGCCAGTGGGACGACCCGCACCATCTGGGCGTAGCTGAACGCGGTGAAGCCCATCGCGACCGTGGCCACCAGATAGACCAGTGCGACGGCTCCGTGCGACTTGGCGTCCAGGGTGCCGAAGATGCCGACCGGGGCCATGGGGGCGATGAACAGCAGCCCGTAGACCACCAGGTCGCGAAAGCCCAGGCTCCGCCGCAGCTGCCCGGTGGGCGCGGCCCCCTCGTCCGGGCCGGTGCCGCTCATGCGCCGGGGACGGCTCGCGCCACCCGTGCGGCGGGGGCGGTCCGGGTCCACGTGCTCCTCGCGTACGCCACTCATGCGGCCAGTCTCACCGGCCGGGCGATCTTTGGCCCGCCGGGCAGTCCGGTCGGGCGCGGGGCGTCCCTCGGGCGGGCGGTGGCCGGGCGCGGGCGCCCCGCGGGCGGGTCGGTGGGTCGGGCGCGGGACGCCCCTCGGGCGGGCGGTGGCCGGGCGCGGGCGGGTCGGCGGGTCGGGCGCGGGACGCCCCTCGGGCGGGTCGGCGGGGCTGTCGGCGGTAGCCCCTACCATGGACGGCATGACTACTGCCGCTTCCCGCCGGGTCCTTCTCGCCGCTCCTCGTGGCTACTGCGCGGGCGTGGACCGTGCCGTGATCGCCGTGGAGAAGGCCCTGGAGCAGTACGGGGCGCCCATCTACGTCCGGCACGAGATCGTCCACAACAAGTACGTCGTGCAGACCCTGGAGAAGAAGGGCGCGATCTTCGTCGAGCGGACGGAGGAGGTGCCCGAGGGCTCCATCGTGATGTTCTCCGCCCACGGCGTGGCCCCGACCGTCCACGCGGAGGCCGCCGAGCGCAAACTGGCCACCATCGACGCGACCTGCCCGCTGGTCACCAAGGTCCACAAGGAGGCCGTGCGGTACGCGAAGGAGGACTACGACATCCTCCTGATCGGCCATGAGGGCCACGAGGAGGTCATCGGCACCTCCGGCGAGGCCCCGGACCACATCACCCTGGTCGACGGCCCGGACGACGTGGCGAACGTCGAGGTGCGCGACGAGTCGAAGGTCGTGTGGCTCTCCCAGACCACGCTCTCCGTCGACGAGACGATGGAGACGGTCGGCGCCCTCAAGAACAAGTTCCCCAACCTGCTCTCGCCGCCCAGCGACGACATCTGCTACGCCACGCAGAACCGCCAGGTCGCGGTGAAGAAGCTCGCCGAGGACGCCGAGCTGGTCATCGTCGTCGGCTCCAAGAACTCCTCGAACTCGATCCGCATGGTCGAGGTCGCCCTCGACGCGGGCGCCCCCGCCGCCCACCTGGTGGACTTCGCGGACGAGATCGACGAGGCCTGGCTGGAGGGTGTCACCACGGTCGGCCTGACCTCCGGCGCCTCCGTGCCGGACGTCCTCGTCGACGGCGTACTGGAATGGCTGGCCCAGCGCGGCTACGGCGACGTCGAGACGGTGAAGACGGCGGACGAGTCGATCACCTTCTCGCTGCCCAAGGAGCTCCGCCGCGACCTGCGCGCGGAGGCAGCCCAACTCGCGGGCGAGTAGCGCCGCCCAGTACGTCCCGCCGCGCGACCGCCCGTACGGTGGATCTCATGAACGCCATGAGGAACGTGTTCGGAGTGGACATCGGCGGAACCGGCATCAAGGGTGCCCCGGTCGACCTGGAACGGGGCACGCTCGCGCGGGAGCGCCACAAAGTACTGACCCCCCAGCCCGCGACCCCGGAAGCGGTCGCGGGCTGCGTCGCGGAGGTCGTGGAGCACTTCGGCTGGTCCGGTCCGGTGGGCGTCACCTTTCCCGGGGTGGTGACCGCGAACACCGTGCGTACGGCCGCGAACGTCTCCAAGGAGTGGGTGGGCGTGGACGCGGCCCGACTGCTCGGCGAACGGCTGGGAGGCGCGCCGGTCACCGTCCTGAACGACGCGGACGCGGCGGGCGTCGCCGAGATGCGCGTCGGCGCGGGCCGGGGCCGCGCGGGCACGGTGATCCTGCTGACCTTCGGTACGGGCATCGGCAGCGCGGTCTTCACCGACGGTCATCTCGTCCCCAACACCGAGCTCGGCCACCTGGAGCTGCACGGCCACGACGCGGAGAAGCACGCCTCGACCAAGGTCAAGGAGGACGAGGACCTGAGCTGGCCGCACTGGGCACGCCGGGTCCAGAAGTACCTGGCCCATGTGGAGATGCTGTTCTCGCCCGACCTCTTCATCATCGGCGGCGGCGTCAGCCGCAAGGCCGCCAAGTTCCTCCCGCTGATCGAGGGCATCAAGGCGGAGATCGTCCCGGCGCAGCTCCAGAACGACGCGGGGATCGTGGGGGCGGGGATGGCGGCGTCGCGCGGCTGAGCGGGTCGCCTTCCGGGCGGGGGTGGCGGGGGCGGGTTGCTTCGCGGGCAGGGGGTGGGGGCGGGTTGCTTCTTGGACCGGTGCGGCCGAGGCGGGGCTGGGCAGGGGATGGCCGAAGCGGGTTTCTTCCTGGGCCGGGGCGGCCGAGGCGGGCCCGGGCAGGGGGTGGCCGGGGCCGGTTGCTTCCCGGGCAGAGGGCGGTCGGCGCGGGTTGCTTCCCGGGCAGGGTGCGGTCGAAGTGCGGCCTGGGCAGGGGGTGGCCGAGGCAGGGCCTGGGCAGAGGGTGGCCGAAGTGGGCCCCCGGCAGAGGGTGCGCCGGGGCGGGTCAGCGCCGGGCCGAGGCGGCGGGCTTGGCGAGGGCGCGCCGGCGCCCCATGAGCCGCACCTTCCGCACCGTGGCGATCACTCCGGCGACCAGTGTTCCCGCGTAGAGCCAGCCCGCGTGCAGGGCGAGGGCGGTGACCACGGCCATGGCCTGCCCGCCGAACCCGCCGGCGCCGCCCGCGACCGGGACGATGCCCACCGCGAACGCGATGGGGACGCAGATCGGGGCCGTCACCAGGTCGGCGGCCCTCACCCAGAGCGCGGTCACCGCGCAGACCGGCAGGAACAGCACCCCGTACACCACGGGCGAGCCGTCGAAGAGCAGCCAGTCGAGGGTGCCGAGCGCCACCATCAGGGCGGCGGCGAACAGTCCGCCGCCGAGTCCGGTGAGCCGGGGGGAGGGGAGTCGGCGCAGCGCGAGGACGAGGGGCGGCACCGGGCGGGTGCGGCCCGCCGCGCGGTAGACGGCGGCGCTCTCACCGCTCGCCGCCGCTCCGGACGCGCCGAGTGGCGCCCGGGAGGCTCCCGGTGCCGAGGTCCGTGCTCGCTGTCCGGGCTGGGGGCTGCGCGTCCTGTATTGCTCCACCGAACCAACGTAGGTCGCGACGGGGGCGTAACCGCCCATTGGACACGCCCATTGCGCATGCCCTTTGGGCGAGCTTGCCCGTGCGTTCGAGGGTCCGGGGCCGTCATGGGCACGATCGCGGGCCCGGAAACCCGGGCCGTCACGGCCGGGATCGCGCGCCCGTAAACTGGTGGGCGGTCCACTTTCAGGACCGTCCACCGCCCTCGTACCGGGAAGTCGCCACGTGTCGCTCACGATCGGAATCGTCGGTCTGCCGAATGTCGGCAAGTCGACCCTGTTCAACGCCCTGACCAAGAACGACGTACTGGCGGCCAACTACCCGTTCGCCACCATCGAGCCGAACGTCGGCGTCGTCGGCGTCCCCGACCCGCGCCTCGCCCAGCTCGCCGAGGTCTTCAACTCCCAGCGGATCCTGCCCGCCACGGTCGACTTCGTCGACATCGCCGGCATCGTGCGCGGCGCGAGCGAGGGCGAGGGCCTGGGCAACAAGTTCCTCGCGAACATCCGCGAGTCGGACGCGATCTGCCAGGTCATCCGCGCCTTCAAGGACGAGAACGTCGTCCACGTCGACGGCAAGGTGTCCCCGAAGGACGACATCGAGACGATCAACACCGAGCTGATCCTCGCCGACCTCCAGTCCGTCGAGAAGGCGGTGCCGCGCCTGACGAAGGAGTCCCGCCTCCAGAAGGACAAGATCGCGGTCCTGGCGGCGGTCGAGAAGGCCCAGAAGATCCTCGAAGCCGGCGACACCCTCTTCTCGCACGGCATCACCAAGGGCACGGAGCAGGGCGACCTGCTGCACGAGCTGCACCTCCTGACCACCAAGCCGTTCCTGTACGTCTTCAACGTGGACGAGGACGAGCTGGTCGACGAGGACTTCAAGAACGAGCAGCGCGCGCTGGTCGCCCCCGCGGAGGCGATCTTCCTCAACGCCAAGATCGAGTCCGAGCTGATCGAGCTGGACGACGACGAGGCGCTCGAACTCCTCCAGTCCATGGGCCAGGAGGAGCCGGGCCTGGCCACCCTCGGCCGCGTCGGCTTCGCCACCCTGGGTCTCCAGACCTACCTGACGGCGGGCCCCAAGGAAACCAGGGCCTGGACCATCCCCCAGGGCGCCACGGCCCCCGAGGCGGCCGGCGTCATCCACACCGACTTCCAGAAGGGCTTCATCAAGGCGGAGGTCGTCTCCTTCGCCGACCTGATCGAAGCGGGCTCGGTGGCGGAGGCGCGTGCGCGGGGCAAGGCGCGCATGGAGGGCAAGGAGTATGTGATGCAGGACGGGGACGTGGTGGAGTTCCGCTTCAACGTATAGCGGGTTCGTAACTGTGAGCTAGTTAATTTTTCAAGTATGCAGCTCGGAAGAGGTCGGGCTCTGGTGAGCCCGGCCCCTTCCGCATTCCCGTGCTGACTCAGCCACGGTGGGGCGGAGCGAGCTTCTGCAGGTCGAGGTTGATCTCGAAGGGCACCGGGCGGTGGAGTGAGCCCCTGAAGATGCCAACGGGTACGTAGGTGGCGGTCGGCTCGTCCAGTTCGTAGACGTGGACGATGGGTGCTCCGTCCTCGTCCTCAATGCGCCAGTAGTGCGGGATGCCGGCCTCTGCGTACTTGTGGAGCTTTACCGTGCGATCCCGGTGGGCGGATTCGGGAGAGACCACCTCGACGGCGAGTCGTACTTCATCCGGTGCGAACCAGGTGCGGTCACCGTCGAAGTCAGCCGTCGTCACCAGCAGATCCGGCTCGGGCCGATTGCGTTGATCGAGCTTGATGGTCATTTCCCGCCCGACTCTGACGTCGGCCGGCGCCTGCTCCATGAGAGCCACGGTGAGCATCGTGACGAGATGGCCGTGCCACCACCGTTGTGGGGACATCATGAATACGAGGGCTCCGTCGATCAGCTCGGTGTGGCGCGGCGCTTCCGGGAGGTAGTCCAGGTCCTCCGCGAACCAGCCTTCCGCGCGGGGCGGGCGCATCCAGTCGGGCAGTGCGGTCATGGCTCAACCGTAGCGACTCGGGGAGGTCCGGGCCACGAGATCGCGGACGGTGGAGCCACCCTCCTGCCCCCGCCCGCCGGAGCCTCTGCCGCCCGTGCTGATTCTGTGCTGACTTGACCCGCCCGAGATGACCTTTCCGCAGGTGGGAGCGGTGTTGGGGACGTTCCGGTTCAACGTGTAGCGGCTGACGTGTCACCGCGTCGCTGACCTTGCGAACGTGAAGGTCAGATAGGGTCCGGCCCTTCGGGGGCGGGCCCTTGGGTTTCCGGTGCTGGGATTGTGCCGGGACGTGGATGGGCTGACGGGGCTGGAGCAGAACCCGGCGCACAGCCCGACTCGTCCAGCCGCTCCACATTCCCAGGTGGCAGGGGATTCCAGGCTCCCGGCGTGAAGCCTGTCCGGCGCCGATGCGACCGCCGGTATGGCCGTAGATATCGCCAGGTACCCTCAAACCCATCGCCAACGCGGCCCGACGGGCTTCCGCTCCACCCTGTGGAGTCTCGAAGGACATGCCCCCACCCGCACGAGCTATTTCGTGCTGCCCGGGGGGAAGTCCTTGTTGTTCCGAGCGTCTGCGAAAACGGTCGCCGTCATGGCGCTGGACAGTTCGCTTCATCTCCACCTCACCGAGCGGTTCACCCGCATCCGCGGCTACCCGCCCAACGCCTCAGAGGCGCGGTCCTGGGAACGGAGCATCCCCGCGCTCACCGCCGTGCTCAATGACGCGGGCCTCGGTGACGTGGAGGTCATGCTCGAGTACGCGCTTCCGATGAGCAGCAAGCGAGCCGACGCGGTTCTCGCGGGGTTCCACCCACGCACGGGCGACCCCTCCTATGTCGTGGTGGAACTCAAACAGTGGAGCGATGTGGTTCCGGACGAGGACGACCCGGTCCTGTGTCATGTCCCTTCCTATGGTCAGCCGGTCCTCAATCCCGTCGAGCAGGTGCGCCGCTACTGCGAATACCTCACCAACTTCAATGGCGCTGTCGCCGGCCACCCGGAGCGGGTCGGGGGAGTGGCCTTCCTGCACAACGCAACCGCGTTTGACGTGGCCGCACTGTGTGAGATCGAGTCCGAAGGGGCCCAGTTGTTCTCGGGTGACGCCCGGGGTGGGTTCATCGACTACGTTCGTGCCCGGCTCAGCTCTGAGTGTTCGGGCGCCGCAGCCGCTGACGCGCTGCTCGCGGGCAAATCGGTCCCCTCGAAGCAGCTGATGGCAGTAGCAGCACAGGAAGTCCGTGAGAGAGAGCAGTTCGTGCTCCTCGATGAACAGCAGGTCGCCTACCGCAAGGTCCTCAGCGCGGTACGCAAGGCCCAGCAGTCCGACCACAAGGAGGTTGTGGTCATCACCGGTGGTCCCGGCACCGGCAAGAGCGTCATCGCGCTTTCCCTGCTGGGCGAGTTGTACCGGCGAGGCATCCCGGCTCTGCATGCGACCGGCTCCCAGTCCTTCACCAAGACGATGCGCAAGGTCGCGGGTGCCAGGAAGCGCGAAGTGCAGGATCTCTTCAAGTACTTCAACAGCTTCATGACGACGGAGAGGAACAGCCTCGACGTCCTGGTCTGCGATGAGGCCCACCGCATCCGCGAGACATCCGCCAACCGGTACACGCCGGCCGCACGTCGGACCGACAAGCAGCAGATCGACGAGTTGATGGACGTCGCCAAAGTGCCCGTCTTTCTGCTCGACGAGCATCAGGTCGTGCGCCCGGGTGAGATGGGCACGGTGGAAGACATTCGAGCCGCTGCGGCGCGTAGGGGGTTGAACTGCCCCGTCGTAAGGCTGGAAAGCCAGTTTCGCTGCGGCGGGAGCGATGTCTACCTGCGCTGGGTGGTGCGGCTCCTGGGGCTGGAACCCGGCGACCCGGTGGTGTGGGATCCGGATGACCGCATGCAACTCCTCTTGGCCGACAGCCCGGAAGAGATGGAAACCTTCCTGGACGGCCGTCGCGGTCAGGGCTACAGCGCTCGTATGTCGGCCGGCTACTGCTGGCAGTGGTCCCCGGAACCCAAGCCGGGACAGCCCCTGCCGACAGACGTGCGGATCGGTGCTTGGGCGCGCCCCTGGAACCTTCGCGGCGACCGCTCTGTCGCGGGCGCACCGCCGTCCGCCCTATGGGCCACGGACCCGGCGGGCTTCGGTCAGATCGGTTGCGTCTACACCGCCCAAGGTTTCGAGTACGACTGGTCCGGCGTCATCATCGGCCCCGACCTGGTGTGGCGCGGTGACCGGTGGGTGACGGACCGCACGGCGTCCAAGGACCCGGTGTTCAAGCGCTCGACACCGGACGCCGATGTGGATCGCCTGATCCGCAACACGTACAAGGTGCTGCTGACCCGCGGAATGGTGGGCACGGTCGTTTACTCCACGGACCGCGAGACGCAGGAGAGACTACGAGAACTGGTGGGTGCCAGCGGGAGTGTGGCTGTCACCGCGTAACCGACCGGCCTGAACCAGCGGCTTTTCGCCAACTTGCCGCTGACATGCCATGAGGCGACGGGAGAAGTTCGCGTGCGCTGCCGTACTCCCTAAGATCACCCGTACCAATTGCGGCCCGACGGGCTTCCTCTACGCGAGGAGATGCCCCCACCCGCACGAGTCACTCGTGCCCTGGGGGAACCATCTCGTGTCCATGCTCCTGCTGAAGCTGCCTGCGCAGGACCTGCTCACTCTGAACTCCAGGCGGCGGATGGTGCCGCATCTCGCCGCCAGATACAGGCACTTCCGAGGGCACGACGTGTCCGATACGGAACGGGAGGCCTGGGCCGACAGCCTGGTCAAATTGGCGGAAGACCTTGTTGCGGCGGAGCGCGGCAACGTTGAAATGGTCGTGGAGTGCGCGGCGACGGTCGACGCCCCGAAGAAGGGCGAGCCGACTCTCATCGACGTCGTTCTGGTGGGCCGACACCCTGAGACGCGTCTGCCATCGTTCCAACTCGTCGAGCTGAAGCGATGGTCAATGGTGACGCGAGTGGAGGCCGCCACCGCGGAACTCGTGCGGGTGCCCGGATATAAAAGCCCCAAGAAGCACCCTGCGCTGCAGCTCAGGAACACTTACCGTGTGTTCACCGGCGACCAAGGGCCGCTGCGTGGTGTCACTGTCGAATGCGGCGGATTCGCCTACCTGCACAATTCCACCGACGACTCGGTGAGACCGCTGCTCGATACGCTGGCGCCGACCGGAGCCTATGAGCGGGTGTACACCCGAGATAGTCGCGACCAGCTCCTTGTGGACCTGCGGCGGCATTTCTCGGAGGACGGTGCGGCTTCTGAGGCGGAGCAGCTCCTGCGGTTCATGAACCTGCGTAACACTCCGCTTCTCGACGCGATGATCAGATCTCGTGGAGAGGACACGGTGTTCACCTTGCGTGGACAGCAGAAGCGAGTGGCGGCGAGCGTCCGGGAAAGAGCCGAACTGGTCCTGGGCCATCCCGATGAGTCCGCTGCGCCGTCGGACGGCAGTCGAGCGGTATTCATCGTGCTAGGTGGTGCGGGTACCGGAAAGAGTGCCGTGGGCCTACAACTCAGGGCCGATTTCGAGGCAGCGAAACGGTCGGTGAAGTACGCCAGCGGAAGCCGCGCCTTCAACGGGGCGCTCCAGGAGCAGGTGGGCTACCCCGACAGGGAGTTCAGGAAGAGGTTCGCCTACTTCAGCCACTTCGTGACGCCCCCAGACCCAGTTCTGGATGTCCTCATCTGCGACGAGGCACACCGCCTGAGAGAGCGAACCATCGACATGTACCGCCGAGAGGAGAAGTCGGGAAAGCAGCCCCAAGTGGACGATCTGCTCGATGCCTCTCGCCTCACCGTGTTCTTTCTCGACGAGAGCCAGTCCGTGCGACCCAAGGAAGTCGGAACGGTGAGTCTGATCGAGAGTGCCGCGAGAGCGCGGGGGATCACGCCGCTCCGCTATGAACTCAGGGAGGAATGGCGCTGCGGGGGTAGTGACGCGTACATCCGTTGGGTGCGAGCGGTCCTGGACATCGAGGCAGGAACCACCGAGTGGACCCCCGACGGTTTGATGCATGTCGAAGTGGCGGACAGTCCTGAGGAACTCGAGTACATCATCAAGTCCGAGGCGGCGGCGGGAGCGACGGCTCGCATGGTGGCCGGCTTCTGCTGGCCCTGGACGGAACCTGTGGGGCAGGGGAAGGCCGCGCGCCTGGAGGCGGATGTGCGGATCGGTGGCTGGCACCGATCGTGGAACGCCAAGGGCGACTCCTTCCGCGAGGGCGGAGCGGTGCCCCCGTCCACGAAATGGTCGGTGCACCCGTATGGCATCCATCAGATCGGCTGCGTCTATACAGCCCAGGGCCTCGAATGGGACTGGTGTGGGGTGATCCTCGGCGAGGACATGGTGAGACGCGGTGACCGGTGGGTCTATCAAAAAGGCCAGTGGTACGAGGAGGCGGGAAGCAAGATCAAACGTGTCAAAGTGCCCGGTTCCTTTGACATGAAGCTCCGGGAGGGGACCGGAAGCGAGGAGGAGAAGCGGGAGGAGTTCGCGCGATGTGTCCGGCACGCCTACCACGTGCTCATGACGAGGGCGAGCCGCGCGACGGTGCTGTACTCCACCGATGAGGAGACGCAGACGTACCTCAAGACCTGCGTCGGCGCCGCGCAGATTCACGGCCTGCGACCTACCTGGGAGAACCTGCCTGCTGAGGCACGGGTACCCCATCTCCCCAGCCCGAAGAGGAAGGGCGGTGACACTTCTGGGGGACAGGAGCTGCTCTTCTGAGAGGTCTTCGTCGCCCTCGGGGCGAAGCCACACAGGCTGAGAGTGGCGGGCTCGCCGGGCCCGCCACATGCCTGCCTCAGATGAGGTGGCGTGCCGCCACCGCCAGTGCCTCCCACACGAGGTTGGAGATCACGCTGGCGGCGACGCCGGCCAGGATCTCGCGGATCCAGGGACGACGCGCAGGCTTGTACTCGACCGGTTCCATGAAGGCCCACCCAAGGTGTGAGTTACGGATGGTAGGACCGCCCTACCGGGCATCTGGCCCATCCGTAACTCACGGCCAGTGGACTGGACCGTGGACTCCGCCTCGTACCCTCCGGGAAGGTGCGCAGCGGTGAAAGCCTATCTCACAGGGCGGCGGTCTCGTCGGGGCCAATGTCCCTGCAGTCGAACGGAGTTGAGTCGGAATTTCGGCCCGAACGGGCATGCCGGCAAGTAACTGGATGGCACACCGTCTCAGGCAGCCACCACTGGCTCTGGCCCACCCACGCCGAGAAGGGCAAGCCGATCGTCGGATGCTGCCCGTCATGGGGGTGCGGTAGGGCTGACCAGAGCTGGGGTGTCGAGTGTGCCTGAATTGACAAGCGGACTTGCTGTCCCGGAGCCGCTGCCCCTGGCCCCCACCCCTCACTCCAGCTCCACACCTCACCCCCTGCGATAAGATCCGACGGTGAACAGTCTGGCCGTCATCACCGAGAAGTCCGATCCCGCTGTACAACGCATCATCGACGTCACGAAGCCGTCGAGATCCGTTGTCAAGACGGCGCTCATCGAGGACATCGAGCCTCTGATGCAGTGCATCGGAGCGGGGCTGGACTTCTTCGAGGTCTATGGGCTCGAGACCAGCCCGCTGCCCGCCGAGCTGCTCGCGGCGTGTGAGCAGCGGAAGATTCCGGTGCGGCTCATCGAGTCCTCGATCGCCAACCACGTGTTCAAGACGGAGAAGCGGCCCAAGGCCTTCGGCCTCGTCCGGGTTCCGAAGCCCCGTCGTTTCGCCGATCTGGCCGCCACCACCGGGGACATCGTCGTCCTCGACGGCGTGAAGATCGTCGGCAACATCGGGGCGATCCTGCGGACGTCCTTCGCGCTCGGCGCCGCCGGCATCGTGCTCGTGGACAGTGACCTCGTCAGCATCGCCGACCGGCGTCTGGTCAGGGCGAGCCGGGGATACGTGTTCTCGCTCCCGGTCGTGCTCGCCACCCGCGAGGAGGCCACCGGCTACTTCCGGGAAAGCGGCATGCGGCTGGTCGCCTTCGACGCGGAGGGGGAGCTGAGCACCCGTGATCTGCGCGGCATCGACGAGCGGCTCGCGCTCGTCTTCGGCAGCGAGAAGATCGGCACGTCGAGCGACTTCGAGGGGCTTTCGGTCGGCAAGGTCTCGATCCCGATGAACCCTGCCGCCGAGTCCCTCAACGTCTCCGTCACCGCGGGGATCGCGCTGCACGAGCGGGCCGAGTACAACCTCCCCAAGGGATAGCGGGCCGAGCCCGCTTCGGGGCGGGCCGGCACGGCCCGCCCGCACCCCCCAACCCCCTCACACCTCCCAAGACGGCAGCGGCCACCGCTGCAAGCGGTACGGGGCCCACCAGATCTCGGCGCCGAAGCGCACCGCCAGGTGTTGCTTCTCGAAGGCCGTCACGATCGGGGCGGGGACGGTGTCCGTGCCCCGGCCCGCCAGGAGGGCGTCGATCGCGGTGAGGTAGGCGGCGTCGGAGATGGTGAGGCGGCGGAAGCCGCCGTGGCGGCGGTCCCGGATCTGAACGAAGCCGGGGCCGCGGCGCAGGAAGCACCGGCCGACGTGGTAGCGCGACCGCCAGGTCGCCAACGCCTCGTCGCCGCCCGGGCCTTCGAGGACCGCCGGCGGGAACAGGTGGCCGAAGACCCACCACTCGGGGCCGCCGGGGACGAGCCGGGCCCGCCAGTCGACCTCCACGCCCCGGCTGGAGAGTTCGCGGACGAGGGAGAGCACCTGGGTGGTGCGCTCCGCGTCGCCGTCCGGGCCGAGGACGGCGAGCGGCTCGATCGACACGAACCGTGCGCCGAGTTCGTAGGCCCGGTGCGCCTCCTCCGCCGCGTCGCCGCCGAGCGGGCGGTGGCCGAGGTACACGTCCGGCAGGGCCCGCACCGCCGCGTCGCGATGGCGCCACAGTCCGAAGCGGGAGCCGGACGAAACCTCGGGGATGGTCGACACGTCGACGTCCAGTGTCATTGCGCGCTCCTGTTCAGACGGCGACCGGCGCCACGGACTGGTGCTGGGTCGTCGCCAGCTCCCGGCCGACGAGGATCCGCATCAGATGCTGGTTGTGGTCCTTGGTGACGACGTGGATCATCCGGCCGGAGTCGGTGAAGACCAGACCCAGCTCCGACCAGCGCGCGAGCACCGCGCGCACCTCCTCGACCCCGGCCTCCGCACGCCGGGCGGCCTCCCGCTCCAGGTACTCCGCCGACCTCGGGTCGTCGAGCATGTGGAACAGGGTGCGCTCCAGCGGCGTCGTGAGGCGCACGACGTCCCAGTCGAAGTGGGGCCGGCTGTTGGTGATGGTGATGGCATCGTCGGTCTCGAAGCAGGACAGCCGGCTGTGGGAGTGCTCGCCGCGCCACTCGTTGAGCCCGGCCGTCAGCCTCGCCGCCAGCTCGTCGCCGATGCCGCGTTCCGGCGACTCGAACAGGTAGGCCAGGTCGAAGAGTTCGGGCTCCGGCAGGTCGAAGCAGAGCTCGTACTGGCGGGCCGGCCGCCGTTCGGTGAAGCCGAGTTCGGGCTTTTCGAAGTACGGGCTGAAGCGCTGGATGCCGAGCCGGTCGTCCGCGCCCGCCGGGCACAGGTGGTGCAGTTTCGGGAACTGCTCGATGACCGAGCTGTAGTCCTCGTCCCGCTCGCCCGGGAACCCGTAGAGGTAGTTCCAGATCACGGTCAGGCCCAGCGACTCGGCGTCGCGCAGCATACGGACGTTCTGGCAGCCGGTGACGCCCTTGTCCATGAGTTTGAGGACGTTGGCGTTCAGGCTCTCCACGCCGGGCTGTACGCAGACCACGCCGGCCTTCGCGAGCACCTGGAGCTGTTCGTAGCGCAGGTTGGCCTTGATCTCGTACATCATCCGCAGATCGACGCCGGCCTCGGTGAGCTGCGGCAGCAGCGAGTCCAGGTAGGCCATGTCCAGGATGTTGTCGACCACGAGCATGTCCAGGACCCGGTGGCGTTCGGCCAGCGTCACGATGTCGTCGAAGAACTGCGACGGGCGCTTGCTGCGGAACATCATGCTGGCGCCGTTGAGGCCGCAGAAGGTGCAGTGGTGCTTCTCGCCCCACCAGCAGCCGCGCGCTCCCTCGATGACGAGGCGGGGCTCCACCCAGCGCCGGGCCTCGGACTTCGCGAACCGGGTGAAGTACTCGTCGTAGTGCGGCAGGACCATCGCGTCCGGCGGGAGCGGCTTCATGGCCGGCCGGTTGAAGACGGAGGTGCCGTTCTCGTCGCGCCAGCACACGCCGCCGATGGTGGAGACGGCCGGCCCGTCCTCGCGCAGCGACCGCAGCAGGCCGGGGAAGGCGAGCTCGCCCTCGCCGCGCACCACGTAGTCGATGAAGTCGAAGTTGCGGTGCAGCGCCTCGCCCTGCGAGCCCTCACAGTTGGCGCCGCCGAACACCGTGACGGTCCCGGGGGAGAGCTCCTTGAGCTTGCGCGCGACCGCGAGGGAGGCGGTGACGGTCTGGAAGGTGGTGGTGAAGCCGACGACGTCGGGCCGGCCGGCGGCGATGCGCTCGGCCAGCTGGTCGGTGAACTCCTGGGCGTGCTCGTGCAGCCACAGCGTCGCCTCGAGCCAGGGGGCCGGCGCGCTCGCGCCCTCGGATCCCGCGGGCCGGGGACCGAAGGCCTCCAGGAACTCGTCCACCTTCCAGGCCGGGTCCTGGTACAGGGCCGAGGAGAAGACCCAGTCGCCGTGGCCGAGGTAGCAGCTCTCCCGGTCGTAGTACTTGTAGTCCTCGTACCGGAACTTCCGCCGGGAGGTGACCCAGTCCACGAACTCCAGGTTGCCGTAGACCACCTCGACCTCGGCGTCCGGGAACTCCTTCAACGTCAGACTCTTGAGCAGCCCGAGCGCCAGGGACGGCATCTCGATCGGACTCCACGGCACACTAGCGAGCACGACACGCATGACGCCCCTCTGGGTAGATCGGTTTCGGGTGGACGACCGTGGCACCGTGTGCGGTCACCGGTGCGCGAGCTTCCGCGCCAGGGCGCCGAGCCCGCTCTGCAGCTCCGCGGTCGCCCGCCCCGAGACGTCCTCGTTGGCGCGGGCCAGTACGTAGCAGAAGAGGTAGCGCTCCACGAGGTTGAACCCGAGCGTGTGCAGGCTGCTGTACAGCAGGCTCGTCAGGACGCGGAAGGACAGGAAGTCCGGGTTGTGGTGCAGCAGTTGGGCCATCTCGTCCGACATGAACGAGTGGAAGCGGGTCGGCGGCAGCGGTACCTCGCGGCCCCGGTTGAGGTCGTCGAGGGTGAGGCCCTCGTCGACGACGGCACCGGACGCCACGGCCTCCCGCAGCGCGGTGAAGTGCTGGTGGACCAGGCCCGCCCAGTCGCTGACCCGGGCATCGGCGACGGCCGACTCGGGCGACTGGGCGCAGGCGCGGACGTAGTCCCGGGCGCGCGCGCCGAGTTGGTCGTAGTACGCGGCGTAGCGGCGCTCGAAGGACTCCGGGTCGCTCGCCCGCGCGAAGACGCCCTCGTAGTGCGAGCGGAAGCTGAGGAGGCGCAGGCTGAGCAGCTCCTCGAAGGAGTGCGAGGGCAGCTGCCGCTGCTCGGATTCGAGCAGGGTGGCGCCGGCGTGCGCGACCATCAGGCGCAGCGCGAGCAGATAGGACCCGGTCGTGTCGCCGTCGAGCGACGCCGCGATGCGGGCGAGCACCGGCGACGCGGCACGGAAGAGGCGCTTGGCGACGGAGTCGAAGTCGGGGCCGCCGAAACCGCAGTTCCACAGCGGCGAGGGGATCTCCTCGAACGGAACCTCCGCCACGGTGGCGTGAAGACCGTGGGTGGTCGCGGCCCGCTCGACCCGGTCCCGTGCCTCATCGGCGCTGAACTCGGTTGACTCCAGGCTGAGTTGGAAGCTGTCGAGGCTGGTCTCGCGGTCCCAGGTGCGGACGAAGTAGAAGGCCCCGGGCCAGGCGGTGGGGCCGGACGCGAACAGGTCCGTGACGAGACCCCGAGTGCGCTGCGGCACCGACACGTCCTGCTTGTTGAGGGGGATCGTCACGAAGACGTGCACGCGTACCTCCAGATGTCACCCCCACCCCTTCACGGGTGAAGGCGGTTCGCTCATGGCAAGCCCCGCCGGGGGCGCGCCCTCAGGAAGAGGCGCCTCCGGCGGGGGCCCGTCTCGTCACTACGGTCAGGACGAGGACGACGAGGACGAGCTGCACGCGCAGCCGCTCGTGGTGCACGACGCCGCCATGATCTGCGACAGCGACTCGTCGTTGTTGCCCGAATCCTCGATCAGGTCCGAGATCTCCAGGGCGTTCAGGTCGAGCTCTTCGATGTTGTTCATTGTCATTCACCTCCCCGTGGTTGGTGCAATAAAGCTAGCACCCGGAAGCCGGGTTTTCACTCCTTGAATTAAAAAAATCTGCGCGCTATAGTCCGCGCGTTTTGGTGCCGAAGTGCCTATTCCATTTCAGGGCATGCCGAAGGGAGCGGTGGCGGCCATCGAATTCAATTCGACCGACCACACCCGCTCTGAGCTGGGAGGATGTGTCTGCCTAGGGGGTTTTTCTGCTCATTCTCATCCCTTTTTTGGGCATGCCGAAAAGGCGCTCCACTGGCGCATTCTTTGCGTGTTCTGCCGGGAGGGGGCTGCTTATCTCCCCGTGCGGGCTCCGATTTCGGAGAGGGATCGGTGCATCACATGCGCTACAAATGCCTCGCCCGCGGGAATGATCCCCAGGCGGTTGTTCGTGGTGTGGATGTAGTTCGAGAGGCAGCGGGTATAGGGGGTCCCGCCCAGTACGAGTTCACCGAGGTCCTCACCCGAGGCGGTGCCCGCTTGTCGCGCGGCGGTCAGGGCGTTCGCGTAGATGTCGTGGAAGACATCGGTTCTGCCCTCGCGCCACACGGCTTCGCACAGCTCCAGCACCTTCGGCCGCGTTCTCTCGTACAGACCGTCCCAGGT
The DNA here is from genome assembly GCF_025399895.1 of Streptomyces sp. ASQP_92. Taxonomy (GTDB): domain Bacteria; phylum Actinomycetota; class Actinomycetes; order Streptomycetales; family Streptomycetaceae; genus Streptomyces. Next base: position 548,849 of record NZ_JAODUA010000003.1, read on the forward strand.
CCGGTCGTAGCCTTCCGGTACGTACCGGCGCCAGAACTCCTCGTAGCCGCCCAGGAATTGACGGCTCTGGTCGAGGTCGAGGCCCGAGCCCCGCAGGGACATCGCCATGATCCGGATCGCCTCGCCCACCGGGGCCTTCGGCTCCGGGGTGGGCCGGGCGGCGGCCAGGTCGAGCACGGCGACCGAGGTCCGGCAGAAGAGTTCCTCGGCGATGCGGACGCCTTCGACGCCGCCGTACTTGGCGTACTCGGGCAGATACGCCATCGGCTCGACGGTGCCCGGGGCCCTGATGGCCTGCGTCGACTCGTCCTCCAGGCGGGCCAGGTCGGCCTGGAGGGAGACCTCGTAGTCGTACTCGGCGCTCAGCTCGGCGGTCATCGCGGGCATCCCCGCCAGCAGCGCGGCGCGGATCGCGTCGGCTCTCTCCGGGTCCGCCCCGTCGATCCGCAGCCGGATGTGCGGGCCGCCCTGCCAGTACCGCAGGAAGAAGAAGCGGTCGCCTCCCTCGCCGGCGCGCACCACGGGACGGATCACGTCGCGCAGGAACGCGGTCTGGAGCGAGTGCGGCAGGTGGACGTGGAGCGCACGCCACCCGTCGTCCCGGCTAGTTCCTGTAGAGCTCAACGAAAAACTCCTCTGCCGCTGTCGGTCCCCGGTCACCGCCGTACTCCTCGGTGGCCGGCAGGCACTCTCGGATCGATACGAAGACGTCGTCGCGCGACAACGCGGACTTGGCGAAGCTGCGCACCAGGTAGGGGTTGCGGAAGTCGACGTACATGGGCTTGTGGACGCTGGCCCGGTGCAGGTGCTCGAAGTCCGACCAGTTGCGGGGCAGCCCCCGGGTGCGCCCGGAGAGCACGTTGTACTCGGCCGAGGTCTGGCACAGCACGAACGCGTGCCGGGGCAGCCCCTGGGCCTGGCGCCACTGGTCGAATGCGAGGAGCGCCGGATGGGAGTCCTTGCTCACCTCCGCGAGGCCGGGGATGTCCTTGGCCGGCACCGTCCACGCCCACCTGTTGACGACGACGTCGTCGACCATCAGCCGGCGCGAGGAGCCGGGGAAGGCGCCCGGATCCATGGCGTGGGAGATGTCCTCCAGCGGCTGCCAGGGATAGCGGGTGGTCGGGCTGAGCGCTTCCAGCAACTGGTAGAGGACGGGCACGCCCACCGGGATCAGGAAGTTCATCGGCATCAGGTCGACCGGCTCGCCGACGGCCGGATCCCACAGCACGAGCCCGCGGTTGGCGTGGTCGACGCGGACCATCAACTCGCCGACCCCGTACGCCTTCATGTCCGGCGTGGTGGGCCAAGAGCCCGGGTAGTCGAGGACCCGGTCGGTCAGCGGCGGGTGCAGGTTGAAGTTGAAGCCGAGCACGGCGTTGAGGTCCGTCTGCCCGGGGAACGCCTGCCGCAGGTGGTCGCGGAGCGCGGAGCGCAGCGTCCAGCCCTCGGCGGCGGATCCCTCGATGAACGCGCCGAAGCGGGAGAAGTAGACGCCGTATCCGGTCAGGACGCCGTTGACCACGATGCGGGGCGACGGCTCTTCGCCGGCGAACTGGAGGCGGAAGGTGATCGAGTCCGGGTCGACGCAGTCCTTCACACCCGAGCACGCGTCGGTGATCGCCTCCGGGCTCAGCCGCAGCACGTCGTCGTCCCGGACGATCCTGGCGCCGATCTCGCGCAGCGCCGCCGTGCGCTGCGCCGCGAAGGTCTCCGCCTCCTTGGAGGCGCGGCCACCGAACACCGCGTCCTGCTCGGCGTCCGACAGCCGGATCAGCCGGTCGAAGAACGTCAGGAACGGCACCGTGTCCCGGTCGCCGAACTCGGCGACGGCGAACGAGTACAGACCCAGCCGCTTCACCTGGCCGTAGTCCAGCATCGAGGAGAACCGCCACAGGCTCTCCAGGGCGGGCAGGCCCGCATCGAGCGACGGCTTGCTCCAGGTGGTCGGCCGGGCCCGGGTCCACGCGTCCTCGTACACCGGCGACCGTACGATCGCGTCGGGCGGCGACCCGACCGCGCAGATCTCCGCCACCTCCGTGATGGCCCGGCCGGCCGAACGCAGCAGGTGCCCGCGTTCCTGGGCCGAGGCGTCGGGGAAGGTCGTCTCCAGTTCCCGCAGGGTGGCGAGGTCGCGGGTCAGCGCCTTCAGCGGCTCGCTCGTGCCGGAGCCCAGCAGGTCGCCGAGCTTCGCCGAGTAGCCGGGGTCCTGTTCGTCGATGCCGGGCCGGAACGACAGCAGGCCGGTGCGCATCAGCGCGTTGACCACCTTGCGGCTGACGGCGTCGTCGCCGGTCACCGTGGTGAGGGCGGCCAGCACCGCCGGAACGCGGGCCGAGCCTTCCGCCGTCGCGGCCAGCACCGAGTCGACGACCTTGTCGCGCTTGAGCCGGACCACGCCCTCCGATCCGCCGTATTCGGTGGCCCGCCCGTCCGCCTTGATCCCGATGAACTCGATCAGGCCGTCGCTCGCGTGCAGCGAGGAGTTGAGCAGCAGCGTGCCCAACTCGAAGCCGCCGGGCACCCGTTGGACTCCGCCGACCATCCAGTTCAGCAACACCCGGTTCAAGGTGGTGGCCGAGTGCGTCTCGGCCTCCGGTTCGGGGCCCTCGGCGTCCGGCAGGTCCGGCGGGAACGCGCCGACCTCGGTGAACCGGCCGAACGGCGACGGCTTGAAGGCCGCGCGGTAGGCGAAGTTCACCAGCGAGGACTCGATGACGCGCAGCCGGCTCGGCTTCACTGAACCGCCCTCGCCCGAGGCGTACCGCAGCAGGCTCTGGTAGAGCTGGTCGCCGGAGAGCTGGATGCTCTTCACCATCGCGTCGTGGTGGAACAGCCGGCGCAGGGTGTCCCGCGCCGCGTCCATCTCCTCGTCGAACAGTGCCCGGGACGCGCTCTCGCAGTCGCGCATCCGCCGGACGAGCTCGTGCCACTCCCGTACCTGACGCAACGTCACCTCGTCCAGGTGCGGCTCCAGGACACCGAGTCGGCGCAGGGCAGGGTCGGCGCGCTGGTTGAACACGTCGCGGCGCAGCTTCACCACCTCGGCCCGCACCGACTCCTCGACCCGCGGCACGAGCGCCGCCAGTACGTCGGACACCTCGCCCGCCCGCTCGTCGCACGCCTGGCGCAGCCGGCGGAACTCGTCGACGCGCGCCCAGGACCCCTCGAAGCGAAGGCCCTCCAGCTCGGCGACGGGCAGCCGGCCGCGCCGGAAGACGACGTAGGGGCTCACCTTCGCGGTGGGCACGGTGGGGCGCTTCGGGCGTTCATCCGATCGCACGAGCACGATCTCCTCTCGTTAACCGGCGGACTAGGGGAACGGGTGGGGCGGGACCTCGGCCGCGCTCCGGCCGGGCGGCAGCAGCGAGGCGTACGGCAGTGGCGCCCGGTCGAGTCTCGGCAGGCCCACCAGGCGCCGGGTGTCGTGCCCGAAGGTCATCGGCAGGAAGCCGGGAATGAAGGTGCGGGTGCACTGGAGGCCGCGCCAGCGCAACTCGGGGGTGGTCACATCGGCGACGTAGATGTGCGCGCCGACCGCCTCGATCCTCGTCCGCACGTGGTCGAGGTCCTCGCCGAGCGTGGCCGACACCGGGACGGCCGCCGCCGCTTCCGCGAAACCGAGGGTGGGCCGGTCCGGGGTGGACAGGAAGTCGAACCACGGCCGGGAGCCGGGCAGCGCGCCCAGCAGACTGTGATCGGCCATGGTGCGCACCAGATGGAAGTCGTCGGCCAGGCGCGCCGCGTGGGCGAGGTTCTCCTCGAAGGAGTGGGTGACGGCGGACAGGATCGCGGCCACCTCGAAGATGGCCGACTCGGCGGCCCTGCGCGGGTCGAGTCCGGCCCCGGTCGACACGAAGGTGCAGGGTCCCGTCGCCGCGTCGCGCTGGGCCAGGGCGAGCACCACCGGGATCCCGGTGTCCAGCGCCGCCCAGAACAGCCGGACGCGGAAGCCCGTGACGATGTCGACGCGCTCCACCAGATCCCGCAGCGCGCGGTCGGCCGGCCCGATCACGAGCTCGGGCAGCACGAGCCTGCGGTACCAGGTGAGCAGGAACGCGTCCCGCTCGACGACCTCCAGGATGCCGTGCAGGGTCGCCTCCTCGGGGCTCTGCCCCAGGGCGAAGCCGTTCGAGGTGTCGTAGAAGAACGGCTTGCGCGCACCGTCCGGCCGCACCCAGGTCAGGGCCGGCTCGGGCAGATGGCGGGCCGGTCCTTCGCCGAGCGGGGTGACCGGCACCCATCGCACCGTTTCCTCCGCGCCCAGCGGCGCGAACGGGAAGTCCTCGCGCGCGTACTGCTCGTCGGCGTGGTAGCCGAGTGTGCGGGGGTCGATGGCGCGGGCGCCGAGTTCGCCGAGGGTGGCCTCGACGATTCCCTGGGAGGGCCGGTAGTGGAAGCCGGTGTAGCGCTCAAGGCCTTCCAGGACCGCGGTCCGCCTGCTCGCGGTGAAGGTGTGGGAGCGGCCGATGCCGGGCTCCAAGTCGCCGTTGCCCAGCGGCAGATGGACCTGCGCGGCCGGTACGGGCCCGTCCAGGTCGACCAGCGGTGACCGGAACAGCGCGTGCGGCCCCACATAGTCGGAGGCGAGCGTCGCGGGCAGCGGAGCACGGGTGCGCAGCGTTCCCTCGGCCTTCACCAGGGACGCGGGCTCGGTGTCGAAGGTGACCGCGGTCGTGGCCGTCGACGGCGGGCAGCCCGGGCACCCGGCCCTCGGCGGGATCCTTCCGGGCTGGACCGTGCCGCTCGCCCGGTCGACCGTGACGAGGGAGCCGCCCGGGCGGTCGCCCCGCAGGAGCAGCGCGGCGAGCCCGCCGACGACGGCGCGCAGCGCGGGGGTGAGCCCGTGCCACAACGTTTCGGCAGCGGCCCTCGCCCGCGCGGTGTCGTCGGCCGGCTCGCCGTACGGCGCGGCGGGGCGCGGGACGACCTGGCGGGTCAGGAACCAGCACAGACACCGGGGGCATCCGCCGCCCTCGCGGTCGTAGCCGAGGACGTGGACGCTGCCGCGCCAGAACAACACGGCCACCCCGCGCCCCGACCCGGGCGGGGCGTCGTCGGGAGTCGCCAGCCGGGCCGGGCCGGTGAGCGTGCCCAGCAGCACCTCGGCCGGTGTCGGCGCGCCGGCGTCGGCGAGCAGGGCGAGCAACGGGTCCGCCACCGGCGGGTCCTGGGTCACCGTACTCATGCCACCTCCATCAGCCGGACCCGGTCGCCCAGGAAGGGAACCGTGTGCCGGGCCTGTGTGCCGTGCGGCTTGGTGATGTGCCGCCAGACCTCCGGCCAGGTGCGGAAGTGCGGGTTGAGGGGCACCAGGACGTCGTCGTCGTTGACCAGCCGGAGCAGGGCCGCGCAGACCGCTTCGGCACGGCAGGCGCCCAGGCCCTCGGCGGCCACGTCGTCGGGGGTGTGCGCACGGGCCAGATGGAGGCCGTTCGCCAGGCGGGTCGCGGTCCATCGCGCGGTGCCTCGGTCCGTGGCGCGGGCGACCGCCTGGTCGAGATAGCGGGCCGCACGGGCGCACGCGTCGTCGCCGAGCTCGTCGAGGTGAAACGCCGTCAACTCGCCTTCGCTGTGCGGCTGTTGCAGGGTGTGGCGCAGCAGGGCGCGGTAGAGGGCCTCGTCCTCGGTCCATCCGGCGCCCAGGCTCGGGCCGGCGGGCGCGCCGGGCACGGTCGCGAACCGTTCGATCGCGTTGAGCGCGGCCTGATACATGGCTTCCCGGGTCGAGAGCGTGGCGGCGGATACGCGCCGTATGTGAGGAGTGCCGTCGGTGTCGACAAGGACGGTGGCCAGGGCCCTTCCGAAGGGGACCTGCGGGGCGTCCTCGCCGTCCAGGCCGAGGAAGGGGCCGATCAGGTCGTCCGTCCAGCGGCCCAGGGTGGCGACGATGCGGTCGTCGTCGTCCTGTTGGCGCGGGTCGTCGTGCGGGCTCGCGATGTTCCGGCGTACCAGCGGCTCCGCCCCGTCGTCGTGGGCGCGCGCCGCGGCCGGTGGCTGTTTGGCCCGGCCGCACCGGCACCCCGCGACCGGCCACACCGGATGCTGCTTGACGGCGAGCGCCTCGGGGTCGAGCGAGAGCGCGGCGGCGGTGGGCAGGTGGGCCAGGCGCGACTGGGCCGCGTGCGCCACGGTGGCCGCGGCCCACTCCTGCGGCACCGGCGTCGCGTTCGCGTTCCGCGGCCGGGCGCGGCCGTACCGGTGCAGACAGTCCCAGCAGCCGGTCGTGTCGTGGTCGGTCCACAGGATCCAGTACCGGCCGGCCACCGTGCCCACGATGCCGTGCGGCACTTTGAGCGCGAGCAGTTCGTCCTGGATCCGCACCGTCTCCTCGTGCGGTCGGCCGTCCGCGTCCAGGACGACCAGTTCGGCGCCCTTTCGCCCGGCGGGACGTTTCTGCCAGGTCGAGCGGTACTCGATCCGGGCTCCCGGCGCGGGGGCGGCGTCGAGGAGCGTACGCAGTCCGTCGAGCCAGGCCGGGCGGCCGTGCAGAACGAGGGTGGTGGCGAGCAGGCGGTCGAGGGCCGCCACCGGATCCCCCGTGAGCTGGGAGAACTGCGGGATCAGCCGACGGGCCACCGCTCCTCGCTCCGCCTCCTGCCGGCTCATCGGAGTGTCGAGCAGGACGACACAACCGTGCGCGACCAGCGCGCCGAGCAGGCGCTCCGCCGCGGGGCGCGCCGCCTGCGGCAGCCCGGCCACCAGATCAGTGCCCGTCAGGCTGCCGTCCGAGCGGCTCACCAGTGTCGAGACCAGCTCGAACGCGGCGCCGCCCTTCACCGTCATGGACGCGGCGCCGACCCCGACCCACACCCCTTCCACGGTCCGCAGCACACTCACATCCGGGCGGGCCAGGACGACACCGGTCTTGGGCTCGGCGACCATCTCACTCGCCCGCTTCCGGCAGCGCGTACGTCGCGGACAGCAGGGGATGGCGGGTCACGCCGTCGCTGTGGACCAGGTCGCGGACCGCCGTGCCGATGAACCCGCCGAACAGGGTGCCGACGAGACCGTGGGACTGGCACTCCAGATGGAAGTCGTACAGCGCCATCGACGCGCGCGTCACACACATGCGGTAGCCGTGCGCGCCCGCCCACGAGTCGGCCCGGTCGAGCGCCGCGTACATGCTGACGATCCCGCCCGCACCGGCGAACTCGCGCTGCACGCCCAGGTTTTCGGGGTCGCCGAGCGCCGAGGCCGGGGCGATGAGGGACGCCTCGCGCGCGGTGACCCGGTACACCCCGGCGGGCATGCCCTCACTGCGCAGCGCGAACACGAACGCCTCCAGCGGCCCTGCCTGTTCGTCGAGGCCCCAGTCGCGGCCGTCGCGCTCCAGAGCGCCGGTCAGCAGACGCAGTACGACCTCGGTGCGCACCGGCTCGTCGGCGTACCGCAGCGACGAGCGCCGGTCGAGCAGCGTCCGGTGGAAGTCGTGGCCGGCTCCGATGTCCGCGTCCCGCACCTCGACGGGCGTGGCGTCGGGGAAGGGGGCGGGGGAGCGGTGCGCGGCGAGGCCGTCGCTGGTGACGGCACGGGAGGCGAAGCCGTCGAGCAGCGGACGCATCGTGGACAGGTCGGAGCGCATGGTTACCCCAGTTCCATGACGGCGGCTATGGGCTCTTCGTTCGGGGCGATCCCCAGGTAGTCGCTCAGGGCCTCGTCGTCCCAGTTGGTGGCGAGCGTGAAGTCGAGCGCGAGATGGCCGGCGACCCGGCGGGCCGCGGACAGGGCGCAGCCCGCGTCGAGCAGGGCGAGCCGCAGCCCGAATGTGCCGTACTTGCGCACCACCTTCTTCAGGTTGGCGGTGACGACGAGCAGCAGCGGCCGCTCTCCCGGCGGCGGGGCCCCGCCCGTGGTGAGCCGCGCCAGCGCGTGATCCGGCTCGACGTAGGCGTATCCGCCGACCGGCAGCACGGACTCGTCCCGGCTCAGCAGATAGGCGCCGGCCGAGCCGATGTTCCCGGCGGCCGCGGTCCACCGCTTCACCCACCCGTCGGCGGTCTGCTCACGAATGCCGAAGGCCACCGCGAGCAGCAGCGAGACATCGCTGTCGCCGAGCTTCGCGCGGTCCGCGGCCGGGGGGCCCGCGAGGCGCGACACCTCTGCGGGGGGCAGCGGCAGGCGGGGGCAGGTGGGCCACTCCCGGAACTCCGACTGCAACTTGATGTTCGAGGACTGGTAGTGCGCCAGATGGCCCTTGGGGTCGAGGAACCGGCGCGGCGGGATCGCCACCGCCGCCTCGTACAGGGCGCCGGCCGGCGGCACCGCGGCGGCGGGGCCCTGGCTGAACGAGCAGTCGGGGCAGCCGGGGCGGCTCGCGCTCGCGCGGTACTTCGTGGCCAGGGTCGTCAGGTCGATGACAGCCGCATCGAGCGGCAGATGGGTCATCGTCGACCGTGCGACCAGGGCGAGGACATGGTGGGCGACGAGCCCCGCGACGAGGTCGTACGCGTGCTCCTCGGGGGCGCCGTCCAGCTCGTCCTCGCCCGAGGTGGCGCACCGCAGACACGGCGTGAACTCCGGCTCCACATACGGTCCGACGACCACCGAGCCCGCCCCCGCCCGGACCCGCAGCAGGGGGCGGCCCTCGCGCCGGCACCGGTCGCGCAGCTCGGCGAGGCCCGGCCGGGACCGCGGCGTCTCGAAGAACACGACGAGGGCGTCCGTCGCCTCCGCCGGCCCGTCGCCGTCGGCGACCACCACGCACACGCCGGTCAGACAGCGCGCCGCGGCCTCCACGAGGGAGTGGTCCCCGGCCAGGTGCACCGTGGCGCTCCCGAGCCGCTCGGCGCCCCGCGTCCAGGACGGGTTCACGCCGGTGGAGTTGCCCAGGCGCGACAGGAAGCAGGCCAACTCCGGTGCGACCAACGGCAGTTGAGCATCCGGCGTGCCCTCCTCCACGACGCCCGATGCCCACAGCAGGGCGAGCGACTTGTAGACGACGGACTCCTGGAGGCCGGTCGCCGCGGCGAGCTCGGCGTGGGTGGCGGAGCCGTCGCACGCGGCGACCAGCCGGCTCAGGCTGTCCCGCGCGAAGCGGCCGGTGAAGACCTGCCGCTTGTCCGCGCCGTCGAGCATCACCGAGTCGCCGGACCGGCGCAGCCGGACACCCCGGCGCACCGCGGGGTGCACGGGCACCGCGATCTGCCGGTCGCGGTGCGCGGCCCGGCCGATCGTCTCGGCCTTGACCTCAGCGGCCATGAGTTGCACTCCTCACTACGAAGCTCGACAACTGGGGCTCACCACCGACCTCGCCGGTCAGGGCAGCCCGGCCAGACTCGCGACGGCGTCCGGCGCCGCCGCGCGCAGTCGCTCGCCGCACCGGGCGCAGCGGTCCACCGCCACCGTCGGCGCGCTGGACAGCGTCCCGGTGACGAGGTCGAAGGTGCGGACCGTGCCGCCGAGTCCGGTGGGGCCGGTGCGGAGCTCGGCCAGGGCGAGCGTCAGCAGACCGTGGGCGATCGCGAGGTGCGGACGGCCGAAACCTTCCGGCAGGCCGCGCGTCGCCGGGCCCACGTCATAGGGCTGAGCGGGATCGCGGTGCTGCTCGATGCGGCGCAGATAGCAGGCGTAGCAGGCGGTGGCGCCGGGGATCACGGCCGGGCCGCACACGATCCGGGTCGGAAGCAGTTCGAGGCCCACCGTCGGGACGCCCCGCTCGAACCCGAACCGGTCCACCGCGTCCCGCAGTTCCTCAAGACGTCCGGAGTGGACCACCACGATCGTCCCGGCGCGGGCGAGCCGGGTGTCGTCGGGGAGTTCTTCACCGGTGACCCGGACCACGGGAGAGATCGCGTACGCCTCGGCGTACTGCTCCCCGAACGCGTCCCGCACCAGATACAGACAGTCCGCCGGTTCCTCGGGTGACATGTCGTGTGCTCCTCTCTACGCGAAGGGCTGGGGCTCCGGATTCACCGACTCTCCGGTGTGTCTCTCGTGGCCCATCGCGGTCGGCGCGGCGTACAGCCTCGGCGTGGCGAGGTAGCGCTCGCTGTGGATGAAGGACAGCGGCACGGCTTCCGGCACCAGCACCTTCACCGCGTGCATGCCGACCTGGCGCGCCTCGTCGGTGGTGATGTCGACCGCCAGGACCTCGGCGCCCCGCTCGGCCAGCCGGGACACCGCGGTGCCCAGCGGATCGGCGCCGGCCGGCAGGGTGGGCAGCGCGTCGAGGCTGCGCCGCGGGCGCTCGCCCTCCAGCAGATGAGCGAAGACGTGCCGACGGTCCAGGGAGGCGTTGTAGGCGGCCGAGCCGATCACGCTGACCGTGCCGTCGTCGGGCCGGCCCACCGGGCCGCGCCGCACGTGGTCGCGCAGCGCGATGCGCAGGGCGGCCAGTTCCCGGTAGATCTTGCCGAGCGCCCGCCGCGGGTCGAGGTCGCAGGTGGCGCACACGATCTGGGCCAACGACGGTTCGTGGTCGGCCAGTTGGATCGCGTAGAGGACGGGGATGCCGAAGTCGGTCGTGGCGTCGAAGACGCGGATCGAGAGATGGCCGGCGGTCCCCGTCTCGTAATGGGCGCGGGTGTCCGCGTCGAGGCTCTCGGGGTCGATCGACAGTTCCGGCAGCGGCAGGCGCTGGAGCCAGGAGAGCGAGAGCGCGTCCCGCTCGACGACTTCCAGGAGGCCACCGAGGACGGCGCTGCGGATGTCGGAGTGGACGGCCGCGCCGGTGGTGACCCCGCGGGTGAACAGCTCCGACGGCGACTGGGGCGTCATGTGCAGATGGACGGCCACGGCCGGCACCAGGGCGGTGCGTCTGTGCGTGAGCGAGCGGGCCCGCACCCAGCGGATGGGGACGGACGGGTCGTAGGGCACCAGGCCGCAGTCGGCGCGGGCGAACTCGCCGTCGGAACACCGCGGCCACCGCGAGGGCGAGACGTATTCCTCGGTGAGGTCCGCCTCGGCGGCCACCAGGATGTCGTCGTCGTGCCAGGAGCACACCGAGTACCGCTCAAGCGCCTCGGCGATGGAGACGAGCCGGGCGCGCTCACCGCCGAGCGCGCTGCCGACGCCGTTGACGTTGCCCATGTCGCCGCTGTCGCGCCAGCCGCGCAGACTGGTCAGCACCTGTGACGGGTCACCGATGCTGGAGACGTGGACGGCGAACGCGGGGTCGCCCTCGGTGGCCGGAACCGCGGTCGTGCGGGACACCAGGCCGTAGGGCGAGACCAGTGAGGCGATGCGCCGCAACTCGGGCGCGCTGACAGCTTCCGACTTCCCCCGTGGCACCACGAACCCCCCGTCGCGATCTTCCGGTTATCGACCTTGCACGGCCTCCCGGGAACTTGTCAAGCAACATAGTTGCAATACTCCGGCACCCCGTCGGGCCGCCCCAACTGCCGTTTCGGCGGGGCGAGTTAGTTTCGTGCGACCCCGTCGACCTGCGGATTTTCGGTGTCCCGGAGCCCGCTCGTCCGGCACCGGACTCCGACGGGTCCCGACCCGTCGACGACGGCCTGCCGATGTGATAGGCCTGAGGGTGCGCCTGGCTCGAAGTCGACGGGAGACAGGGCCCGTCGGCGGGCGCTGGGTATGCTCGACGGGCCGGGTGAACCGGGCGGTGTCGGGCGAGACGCGGGGGCGCTGGGGTGGACGACGCGGTGGAACTGGCCGACATGATCGCCCAGTTGAGAGCCGAGCTGAGCCGCGCCATGGCCGACGGCGAAGGCGATGGCCTGCGGTTCCAGGCGGAGAAGCTCGACCTCGAACTGACCGTGGGCGTCGAGCGGAGCCGCGAGCCGGGCGCCAAGGTGCGGTTCTGGGTGTTCGACGTGCACCACAGCGCGCGCACCGCCCAGACGGTCACCCAGCGCATCACGCTCACGCTCAGACCCGTCGCCGCGGGCGACCCCGACCGGCCGGCGCTGATCTCCGGGGACGAACTGCTCGATGAGACCTGAGTCCGTGGCCGACGGGCCAGGGCTCGACCCGCACCGGATCGCCGAGATCATCGTCGAGACCGGCGCCGGCCGCAGACGCGGTTCCGGCTACCGCGTCTCCGCCTCCGCCGTCCTGACCGCCGCCCATGTGGTCGCCGACGCGACCGCCCTGGTCGTACGGTGCGACGCCGACCGGGACGGCGAATGGTCGGCCCCGGCGACCGTGACCTGGGCGGACCGGCACAGCGACCTCGCCGTCCTGGGCGTCGAGCCGCCGCCGGGCGCCCCCGCGGTGGTCGAGCCGTCCCGCTTCGGACGCGTCGCCGACGACCGGCACGGGGTGGTCGACGTGTGTGCCGCCGGGTTTCCGCTGTGGAAGCGCCGCACCCGCCGCGAGGGCACCTTCCGCGAACTGCACCAGGCGGACGGGACCGTGGCCGCCCTGTCCAACCTGCGCACCGGCACCCTGGAGATGACGGTCGCCCCGGCCGGCGCGGACCCCGACCCCGGAGCCTCGCCCTGGGCGGGGATGTCCGGCGCCGCGGTGTGGGCCGGCCACCTCATCATCGGCGTCGTCGCCGAACACCACCGCTCGGAGGGCCCCGGCCGGCTCACCGCGGTACGCCTGGACCACGCCCTGCGCGGACTCGCCGACGGCAGGCGTACGGAACTGACCAGGCTCCTCGGCCTCGGCGACCGCGAACCGCTGCCGCTCGCCGGGCCCGTGGAGCCACCCGGCGAACGGGTCCCCGACCTGCGGGTGGTGGGCGTTCCCGTCGCGTACGGGATCGAGCTGTTCAAGAACCGCACCAGTGAACGCGACGCCGTGGCACGCCACTTGAGCGACCCCACGATCCGGATGGTCACCATCACCGGCCCGCGCGGCATAGGAAAGAGCGCGCTGGCCGCGAAGGTCATGGACCTCCTGGACCGGGGCTCATGGCCGGGCACCGTCCAGGGCCCGGTCCCGTCCGGCCTGATCAACCTCTCCACCCGGACCTCCGGGATCTCCCTGGAGCGGCTCTACTTCGACTGCGCGCGGCTGCTCGGCCCCGAGTGCCTGGCGCGGCTGCGGGACGTCTGGAGCGCGGGCGGCACGGCGCGGGAACGGCTCGCCGAGCTGCACGCGGCCCTCGGCGAGCGGCTCATCGTCGTCCTCATGGACAACCTGGAGGACCTGCTCGACGACGACGGCAGCGTCGCCGACGAGGAACTCGCCGTCATCCTCGACTGGCTCTTCCGGGTCCGCTCCACCCCGCGGCTGCTGGTCACCAGCCAGGTGCCGGTGCGCCTGGCCCCCGAACTGCGGCGCTTCGCCGCCCACATCGAACTCTCCGAGGGTCTCGGCCCCGCGGAGGCCGCCGCCCTGCTGCGCGAACTCGACCGGGACGGCAGCCTCGGCATGGCGGAACTGTCCGACGACGAACTGCTGCACGCCGCCGTCCATGTACATGGCGTCCCGCGCGCTCTGGAACTGCTCATCGGCGCGCTCGCCGACGACACGGTGCTGCTGCCCAGCCTCCAAGACGTACTCAAAGACTTCACCCGGCGCCACGACGTCGTCGCCGACCTCGCACAGGATCGCTACAAACGCCTCGACGCACGGGCGCACGCCGTCCTCGGCGTACTCGCCGCGCTGCGCACGCCGGTCGGACAGGACGCCGTCGAGGAGATCCTCGCCGGGCTCGACCCCGAGCTGCCCGCGGCCCCCGTCCTCATCTCCCTCGTCCGCAGACATCTGGTCTCCGTGGACCGCGCGCACCGCACCTTCGCGCTGCACCCGCTGGACGCGGAGATCGCCTACGGGCGCATGCCCCGCAACGGACCCCACAGGAGGCAGGCAGTGGAACGGCAGATCGCGTCCTGGTACGAGCGCCGGAGCCGGCCGCGCGGAGAGTGGCGCACCCTGGAGGACATCGAGCCGAACCGGCGCCGCTTCCACCACCTCGTACGCGCCGGTGACCACGACGACGCCGCGCGGGCGCTGTGCGAGATCAGCGAATGGCTGGTGTGGCACGGCTCGGTCCTTGCCGCGGTCACGATGCATCTGGCCGTCGAGGAACACATCCAGGACGAGCGGGTGCGCCTCGCCCACGCGGTTGCCTACGGGCACGCCCGGCTCAGCGCGGGCCCGATGGAGCAGGCGGTCCGGCTGTTCGCCGAGGCGGCGACCCTGGCCGAACGCCTCGGCGACCGGCCCGCGCTCCAGAACGCGCTGTTCGGACTCGGTGACGCCCACCGCCAGCTCGGCGACCAGGGGGCCACGATCGTCCCGCTCACCCGCGCCGCCGATCTGGCCCGTGAACTCGGCGACACCGAGCGGGAGGTGCACGCGCTGCTCTCCCTCAGTCTCGCCCACAGCTACCTCGGCGACGGCGAGAGCGCCCTGGCCGTCGCCGAGCGCCTCTCCCAACTCGCCGCCAGCGAAGGGGACTTGCTCACCGTCGCCCGCGCGGGCAACGCCCGTACCATCGCCCTGCTCACCCTGGGCCGCTGGCAGGAGACCGCCGACGCGGGCGCCGGGACGGCCCGCGCCTATCGCGCCGCCGACAGCCAGGAGGCCATCGCGTACGCCCTCAACGCCCAGGGCATCGCCCTGCTGGCCCTGGACGCCCCGGCCCGCGCGGCCACCGTCCTGGAGGAGGCCCGCCACGAGGCATCCCTGATGGAGAACCCCCGGGCCGAGGGGGTCTGTCTGCTGAACCTGGCCTGGGCGTACTGGTGCGACGGTCGCCTTGAGGAGTCCGCCGCCACCGCCGACCGCGCCTCCGCCGCCCTCGACATCGCCGGAGCCACCCAGGCGGACGCCGCCCGCGCGCTGTCCCGGGCCGCCCGGGCCCTCCCTTCGTCCCCGCGCACGGCCGCCGGATCCCTGACCCGGGCGGCCGCCGCGCTGGACGGCAACGCCGAGGTGATCAGGCCGAGTTGGGTACGGGAGGGGGCGGGGCGGGTGGGGGAGTGACGTCGGCGGAGTGACGGTCACCCGAGGAGTGGGCCGGGCAGCGCCACCGCCGCCAGGAGGAGTTCCGGTGAGGCCAGCCAGCGGCCCTCCAGGACGGTTTCGCCGGGGCGCCCGGGCAGGACCACCGCCCGGAACGTTCCCTCCGCCCCGCCGAAGGTGACCCCGATGTCGTGGAACCCGTTCGGCCTGGCCCCGCCGTGCCGCACCCCTTGCGGGAACCACGCCTTGAACGCCGCCTCCTTCGCGCAGAACAGCAGCCGGTCCCAGCGGACGGCGGGAGCGCGGTGGAGGAGGGCGGCCAGCTCGTCCTGTTCGGCGGGCAGGGCCACGGCCGTCAGGACGCCGTCCCGCAGCGGGCGGTGCGGCTCCGCGTCGATGCCCAGCGCCCCTACGTCACCGTGCCGGGCGACGACCGCCGCCCGGTAGCCGCGGCAGTGGGTCATGCTGCCCACGATCCCGGGCGGCCAGCGCGGGGCGCCCCACTCGTCCGGGAGCAGCGGGGCCGGGCCCGCGCCCAGTGTCTTCAGGGCCGCGCGGGCGCAGTGCCGCACCGTGGTGAATTCCCGGCGCCGCCCGGCGCCGACCCCCGCCACCAGCGCGCGCTCCTCGGGGAAGAGGCCGCTGCCTTCGGGAACATCCCCCAAGTGTTCCTTTGCGGCGGTGCCGGGGTGGGGGAACAGCGTCTCGATCAAGGGGTGCCCCGCCGGCCGGGGCCATCCTGTGAACCGACGGAGTCCCGGGGGCCGGCCGTGCCCCGCGCGGCCAGCGCCGCGACCACGTCCTGCGCCACCTCCGTCACGCTCGGCCGGTGGACGAGGAGCGCCCGGTCGATGCTCACCCCGCAGCGTTCGCCCAGCCGCCGGGTCAGCCAGGTGCCGGCCATCGAGTCGATGCCGTACGCGCTGAGCGGCACGTCCTGGTCGATCAGGTCGTGGTCCAACTGAAGGTGTTCGGCGAGGAGTTGGGTGAGATGGTCGGCCACTTGGCGCTCGGTGACAGTGACAGTGACGCCGGCGGCGGTCGCGGTCGCGGTGGCCGGCGCGGCCTCCCGGCCGCTCGTGGGGATGCTCATACGGACTGTCTCCTCTCGGAAGGGCCCGCCGGCCGGGGCGGCAGGCTGGACCACTGGGCGAGCAGGGGCAGCCGCCCGGCCCGCAGATCGTCCGCGCAGTCCCGGCGGCGGGTCTTGCCGCTGGTCGTGCGCGGCACCCGGTGGCGGGCGACCGCGAAGACGCTCACCGGGGCGGGCAGCGCCCGGGCGACCGCGACGCCCGCGGCCCGTACGGCGCGGGCGAGCACCTCGGGGTCCCGCTCGGCCGTCTCGACGACCACCGCGACCCCCGAACCGTCCTCCTCCAGCGGCCAGGCGGCGGCCCGCTGGTGGGCGAAGGCCTCGTGCGCGGCGCCGGCCACCGCCTCCACGTCCTGCGGGAAGTAGTTCTCGCCGCCCACCACCAGAACGTCCTTGAGGCGGCCCGTGACGAACAGCTCGCCGCCGTCCAGGCAGCCCAGATCCCCGGTGCGTACATACGGTCCGCCCTCGGCGGAGCCGGCCGGCCGCGCCCCGAACGTCCTGGCCGATTCGGCTTCGCGGCCCCAGTACCCCTGGCAGTTCCCCGGCGCGTCCACCCAGATCTCGCCCACGGCGCCCTCCGGAAGCACCCGCCGGGTCGCCGGGTCCACGACCTCGATCCGTACGCCCGGCAGGGGCGGCCCGCAGCCGACCAGTTCGACGGCGGTGTCCAGGGAGGCGGCCGGTACGGCGGTGCCGCGCGCCAGGGCGTCCCGGTCGTAGCGGCGGACCGGCGCCTCGTACAGCGGACGCCCCAGGGTGACGCCCAGGGTGCACTCGGCGAGGCCGTACCCGGGCGAGAACACCTCCGGGCGGAAGAAGGAGGGCCGGAAGGCGTCGGCGAACGCGCGCAGTGTCCGCGCCCGCACCGGCTCGGCCCCGTTGACGGCCACCCGCCAGGTGGACAGGTCGACGCGCCTGCGCTCGGTTGGCCCGATCCGCCGCACGCACAGCTCGTACGCGAAGTCCGGCGCCGCGGCGAACACGTCCTCCTCCGCCTCGATCGCGCGCAGCCACACCAGGGGGTCGCGGACGAAGGCGGAGGGTTCCATCGTGACCGCCGCCGCTCCGGAGACCAGGGGCAGGACCACCCCGGTGCAGAGCCCCATGTCGTGGAAGAACGGCAGCCAACTCACCACCGTGGTACCGGAGTCGACCTCGCAGCGATCGCGCACGGCTTGCTGATTGGCCATCAGGCCGGCATGCCCGACGATCACTCCCCGGGGTTCGCTGGTGGACCCCGAGGTGTACTGGAGGAGCGCCACCGCCCGTGGGTCGAGGGCCGTCGGATCGGGGAGCAGATCGGGGTGCCCCGGCGCCCGCGCCACCGGGATCCACGCGAGCCCGGCCCCTTCCTCCCCCGGGAGGGCGTCCCGCGCCGACGCCACCAGCGCCGCGACCGGCCGACAGTCCCGGCGGATCGCCCCGAGCCGGTCGGCGCCGTCCGCCGGGCGCCGCCGGGCCGCGGGCCTCAGCGGCGGTACGGGTACGGCGATGCGGCCCGCGTACAGGCAGGCCAGGAAGGCGACCGCGAAGTCGGTGCCGGGCAGCGCCGGGACGAGGACCCGGTCTCCCGCCGTGCCCACCTCGCCCAGCGCGGCGGCCGTGGCGCGGACCCGGCCGAGGAGTTCGACGGCGGTGAGCTGTTCGAGCCGTTGGCCCTCGGCGCCGAGCGCGGTGAACACGGGGCGCGCCGCGCCACTGCCTGAGGCGCGGCGCAGCAGGGACTCCACGAGGGTTGATGGGCACGGCAGTTGGAGCCGGGGCGGTGGGGTGGGCGAAGGCGCGCTCGGCGCGAGGGTCCGGTGCATGGGTTCGCTCCTCTCGGCTGTCGCCGCTCGGGAATGCGCCGGGGCCGAGCCGGATGTCGCTGCCCGCGGCGACCCTGTTGCCGATGGTGCCGCCGGGCCCTGACGGGGAGCTGACGGCGTGGCGGGGTTCCGGTCCGGCGTCCAGCATCCAGCGGGCGGGCCGCGACGGCAATGACACGGCCCCCACTACCGGGGGGAGGGGTGGTGGGGGCCGTGATCAACCGGCGCGCTCCGCAAGCGACCTGACGTAGCATCAGTCGAAGGGACGCCGGGCTTCGTCAGCCCATGCGCAGCGGGCCGAGCTCCAGTGCGTGAGCTCCGTAGATGTCGCTCACCCAGTTGCTCTGGTAGATGGAATCGAGATAGCGCTCGCCCAGGTCCGGAGAGATCGCCACCGCCGTACAGCGGCCGCCGCCGCGGTGCTCGGCCAGCCAGCCGAGCGCGCCGGAGACGACCGTCCCGGTGGAGCCACCGAACAGGAAGCCGCCCGCGGCCAGGCGGTGCGCGACCCGGATCGTGTCGATCTCCGGCACGAGCACCACGTCGTCCACGAACGACCGGTCGAGCAGGGGTGGCCGTACGCCGGAGCCGAGGCCCGGGATCATGCGGGGCGCCGGGGGGCCGCCGAAGCTCACCGAGCCGACGGAGTCGACGGCGACCACGGTGACCGGGCGGCCCGAGTCCTTGAAGTACCGGGCGCACCCCATCAGCGTCCCCGTGGTGCCCGCCCCGACGAACAGGACGTCGAGCTCCGGGAAGCGCTCGGCGATGGACGGCGCCGTACTGCGGTAGTGGGCCTGCCAGTTGCACGGATTGGCGTACTGGTTGAGCCACAGATGACGGTCGTCGGAGGCGCACAACTGCCGTACGTGGTCGAGTCTGGCCCCGAGGAAACCGGCCTCGGGGTCGGGCTCGGTGATGGTGTGCACCCGGGCGCCCATCGCCTCCATCAACCGCCGGGTGTTCAGATTGCAGCGGGTGTCCGTGACGCACAGGAACTGATAGCCCCGGCTCGCCGCGATCATGCTCAGGGCGACGCCGAGGTTCCCCGACGACGACTCGACGATGACCGAGTCCGGGGTCAGCAGCCCCTCGCGTTCGGCGTCGGCGATCATCGACCGCGCCGCCTTGAGTTTGATCGAACCGGCGAAGTTGAAGCCTTCGCACTTCAGATACAGCGGCACGTCCAGGACGGACCGCAGGTCCACATAGAGATCGTCCGTGTGGAAGTCCTCGGGTACGGAGATCACCGGCACTTGGGCCCCCTCACCTCAGGAACGGCTGTCGGTCGCGGTCCGCCCATATCTGTCCACCTCATGGAAGAAGCCGTCCACGACGCGGAGTTCGCCCCGGGAGGCCACCTCGTCGTACACGAACTTGCCGACCGCCAGGTCCAGCACGCCGAGCCCGAACGGCGAGAACACCACCGGGCGGTCCCCGGGGATCTCCACCTTGTCGGCCATCACCTCGGCCAGGGTTCCGGCGATGAACTCCCGTGATCCCGTGAGCTGTTCGGTCAGATGCGGCGAGGTGTCGGCCTTCAGGCAGTGCTCGATGTCGTCGACGACGTTCGTCGAGGCGAGCAGGATCTCGGGCGCCAGATCGCGCAACGAGATGTTCAGGACCACCGGGTTGTGCGCGAACCAGGCGGGCTCGTGGACGTGCGGAGCCGCCGCCACGGTCGCGAAGACCACCAGGTCCGAGGAGCGGATCAGCTCCTCGGCGCTGTCGTGCACGGTGATCCGGCCCCGCTCGCCCGAGCCCTCCAGATACGCGCGGAAGCCGCCCGCGTACGCGGCGGCCAGGTCGTGCACCCCCACCTCGTCGAAGGTCCAGCCGGTGCCGGCGAGGTAGGTGTGGATGTGCCGGGCGATGAACCCGGTGCCGATGAAGCCGACCCTGCGCGGGCGCGGCCGCCCGCGCGAGAGCAGGTCGGCGCCGAGCGCGGCGGACGCCGCGGTGCGCGCCGCGCTGATGATCGAGCTCTCCAGGCAGGCCAGGGGATACCCCGTGGCGTGGTCGTTGAGCACCAGTACCGCGGAGGCGCGGGGGATGCCCGAGGCCACGTTCTCCGGGAAACTGGAGATCCACTTCAGCCCGTCGACCCGGTTCTCGCCGCCGATGGACGCGGGCAGCGCGATGATCCGGGCGGAGGGACGGTCGGGAAAGCGCAGGAAATACGACGGTGGGTTGACCGTGTCGCCCTCGCCGTGCAGCCGGTAGGCGGCCTTCACCAGCTCCATGGTGCGCTGCTCGTGGCCGGTCAGAATGCCGTGGACCTGGGAGCCGGGGATCACGGCGAACGGCGGGACGGATTCTTCCTTTGTCATCCAAATCTCCATTGCAGCGGGCGGGCGGAGCGATTCCCACCCGGTAACCCCGCCTTTCATGTTCCCGAACGCCGCTGACAGTGGGCTGACGCGGCAAAGGGGGCCCGTAGCGGACCTCGGGGCCATCTGTCCATCCGGTCAGCCCCACCTGCGCCTTTCGGCCATCACTTAAGGATCTGGGCGCCGAGTTCAGCCGCCCCTAGTCTCCTTTATCGGTGGCGCCACCCAGGAAAATCAGACACAGGGGGCCGGAGCCACTGGCGAAACTCGTGGACTACCGAACAGGAGTCACCAGTGCTCAACAAAGTCGTGATCGTGGGTGGCGGAACAGCCGGATGGATGACGGCCTCATACCTCAAGGCCGCTTTCGGGGAGCGAATAAACGTGACCCTCGTGGAGTCCGGGAACATCGGCGCGGTGGGCGTCGGCGAGGCCACCTTCAGCGACATCCGGCACTTCTTCGAGTTCCTCGGACTCAAGGAGAAGGACTGGATGCCGGCCTGCAACGCCACGTACAAACTGGCCGTCAGGTTCGAGAACTGGCGGGAAAAGGGCCACTACTTCTACCACCCCTTCGAGCAGATGCGCTCGGTCAACGGCTTCCCGCTGACCGACTGGTGGCTCCAGCAGGGGCCGACCGACCGGTTCGACAAGGACTGCTTCGTCATGGCCTCGGTCATCGACGCCGGACTGAGCCCGCGCCGCCTGGACGGCGCCCTCATCGACCAGCCCTTCGACGAGGGCGCGGACGAGATGCACGGCCTCACGATGTCCGAGCACCAGGGCAAGACCCAGTTCCCCTACGCCTACCAGTTCGAGGCGGCGCTGCTCGCCAAGTACCTCACCACGTACTCGGTGGAACGCGGTGTGCGGCACATCGTCGACGACGTCCAGCAGGTCAACCTGGACGAGCGCGGCTGGATCAGCGGGGTCACCACCGCCGGGCACGGCGACATCACCGGGGACCTCTACATCGACTGCACCGGCTTCCGCGCGCTGCTCATCAACAAGGCGCTCGACGAGCCGTTCATCTCCTACCAGGACACCCTGCCCAACGACAGCGCGGTCGCCCTCCAGGTCCCGATGGACATGGAGAAGCGCGGCATCCTGCCGTGCACCACCGCCACCGCCCAGGACGCCGGCTGGATCTGGACGATTCCCCTGATGGGCCGGGTCGGCACCGGATACGTCTACGCGAAGGACTACCTCTCGCCCGAGGACGCCGAGCGCACCCTGCGCGAGTTCGTCGGGCCGGCCGCCGCCGACGTCAACGCCAACCACATCAAGATGCGCATCGGCCGCAGCAGGAATTCCTGGGTCAACAACTGTGTGGCCGTGGGCCTTTCCAGTGGATTCGTGGAGCCGCTCGAATCCACCGGCATCTTCTTCATCCACCACGCCATCGAGCAGATCGCCAAGAACTTCCCGAACGAGGACTGGAACCCGAACCAGCGCAAGCTCTACAACCGTTCCGTCTCCCATGTCATGGACGGAATACGAGAATTCCTGGTCCTGCACTACGTCGCGGCCAAACGACAGGACACCCAGTACTGGCGCGACACCAAGACCCGGGTGATTCCCGACTCGCTCGCCGAGCGCCTGGAGATGTGGAAGACCCAGGTCCCCGACTCCGAGAGCATTTTCCCGTACTACCACGGTCTGCCCGCCTACTCGTACATGTGCGTTCTGCTCGGAATGGGCGGAATCGAGCTGAAGCCGTCGCCCGCACTCGCCCTGTCCGACCCCTCCGCCGCCGAGCGGGAATTCGAGGCGATCCGCGACAAGACGCGACGACTGACGCAGACGCTTCCCAAGGCGTACGAATACTTCGCCCAGCATCGCTGAGCGGCCGACGGGGGACCGCGTCATGGAATCGCTCAGGCTCCTCGGCGACGCGCCACGCGTCGCCCACGTCCTGGCGGCGCTCGCCGCCATCCTGCTCATCGCGCTGACGGGCCGGTCCCTCGCCCGGGTGCTGCGTCAGCCCGTGGTCATCGGGGAGATCGTGGTGGGCCTGCTGTCCGGGCCCGTCGTGATCGCCCTGTTCGGCCGCGACACCCTGGACGCGGCCCTGCCGGGGCCCGTGTTCGGCGTGGTCAAGCTGATCGCGCAGGCCGGTCTCGTCCTGTTCCTGGTCGGCCTCGCCCACACCCTGGGGGCCGACCCCGCCGGCCCCCGGCGCGGCGGCACGCTGTGGGTGGCGACCGGAGCGCTGGTCCCGCCGCTCGTGACGGGACTGCTCCTTGCCGGTCTGGTGCTGGCCACCGGCGACACCGCCGCACGCGGCGACGCCCCGCTGCCCGCCTTCGTGCTGATGGTCGCGGTGTCGATGTCCATCACGGCCGTCCCCGTCATGGCCCGGATCCTCGCCGACCGGGGCATGACCCGGTCGGCGGCGGGGCAGACGGCGCTGGCCGCGGCCCTCGTCATCGACGCGGTCGGCTGGCTGCTGCTCACCCTCGCCATCAGCCTCGGCGCGGGAAGCCTCGACGGGGTGCTCCACTCGGTGCGGGCGCTCGCCTTCGGCGCGGTGTGCGCGCTGGCCGTCCGTTACGGGCTGCGGACCCGGGCCGCCCGCAGCGCCTGCGTCAAGCTGCCGCGCGCCGCGGCGGTGCTCCTCGGCGCGGTGGCCCTCGCGGTCGCGCTCGCCATGGAACACCTCGGCATGACGGCCGTCCTCGGCGCCGCCCTGGTCGGCCTGGCGGTTCCCCGGGGCACGGACGCGCCCTGGGAACGCGCGGTCACCACCGTCTCGCGGGCGGGCGGCGCGCTGGCGCCCGCCTTCTTCGTGGTCACCGGGGTCACCGTGCTCACCGGCTCGTTCGCCGACACTTCCTGGCGCCTGATCGCCGCGGCCGTCGTCCTTGGCTGCGTCGGCAAGGGGCTCGGCGGATATCTGGGGGCCCGCCGCAGCGGCCGGCCCCCCGCGACGGCACGCAGGGTCGCCGTTCTGATGAACACCCGCGGGCTCACCGAACTCATCGTGCTCCAGGCCGGGTTGAGCTCAGGGATCCTGACCGGCCCGATCGTCCTCGCCCTGATCGTCATGGCGCTGACGACGACGGCCATGACGGGACCGCTCCTCACTCTCCTCGACCGGACAGAGCGCCGCCCCACGACCGCGACGTACGCCGTAGCCACAGAAAGCAGGGTCCGATGACCGAACACACCGTCCATGTCGAAGCGGTGGCCGACCGGACCACGCCCGACCACTTCCGCGCGATGATGAGCGGCTTCCCCACCGGCGTGGGCGTGGTCACCACCACCGGCCACGACGGGGCGCCGCGCGGCATGACCTGCTCCTCGGTGTGCAGTGTCACGCTGAAGCCGCCGACGCTCCTGGTGTGCCTGCGCCACGGCAGCCCCACCCTGGAGGCGATCCTGGAGCGGGGCACCTTCGCGGTGAACCTGCTGCACGAAGGGGCCCGGGGGACGGCCGAGTTGTTCGCCTCGGGCAACCCGGAACGCTTCCATCTGGTGCCTTGGGAGCAGGGCGCGGACTCGGGCGGACCCCATCTGGTCCAGGACGCGCACACCGTCGCCGACTGCGATGTGAGCGCCCTGCACCGCACCGGCGACCACGTCACCGTCTTCGGCGAGGCCCGGCTGATCACCCAACGGCACGCCCTGCCGCCGCTGTTGTACGGGCTGCGGCAGTTCCGCTCCTGGTCGCGGCTCTGAACCGGGCCGCCACCGATCGCACAGCGACAAGAGGTCCGACCCCGCCGGGGCCGGACCTTCGCGTGTGGGTGACTCAAAACCGTAGAGGTGACTCGGAGGCGCGGACCCCTCAGGAGGCGTGCTGCACGACCGGGCGGGGGATGCCGTCCAGGGTGTGGCGCCACGCCTCGGGGACGGTGGCGCCCGAAGAGGGCCGGTCCGGCGCGGAGCGCATGGGGAGCCCGTCGAGCAGGGCGAGCCCCAGCGGGGTCACCGTGTGCAGGACGGTGTTGCGGATGCGGCGGGTGGTGATCAGGCCGGTCTGGCGCAGCACCGTGGTGTGCTGGCTCGCGCCCGCCGCCGAGATGCCGAGCCGGTGTGCCAGCTGGCTGGTCGTGCAGGTGGCCCGCAGCACCCGCAGCGCGGCGGCGCGGGTCTGGCCGACCAGCGCGCCGAGCGACTGCGCGTCGTCGTCGGGCGCGTCCCACAGGCTCGCCGCCCGCTGGGCGTCCGGCGGCGCGGCGAAGGCGAGCACCAGTTCACCGCCCTCGCTCCGGCCGCCCGTGAGCTGCGCCGGGCGGTGGTTGAGGAAGACGGACGGGGTGAGCGCGAGGCCGCGCCGGTCGAGGTAGATGTCCTCGTCGGGCCCGCCCGGGATCTCCAGGATCTGCGAGCGCCAGGTGATCCTCGGGTGCAGCGTGGCGAGCAGTGAACCGACCCCGCCCGCCATCACCACCCGGCCGCGCGCCTCGCACTCGACCTCCAGATACGCCTCGATGTGGTCCCAGTACGGTGCGATCGCCGCCTGCCACACCTCCGAGAGGCCGGCGGCCTCCCGGTAGGCCGACAACTGGGCGGCCAGCGCGTCCTGTTGGGGTGTGTCCTGCGGGGCGCGGTCCTCGGTTCCGCTCTGCTCGATGAGCCGCAACAGCACCTCGGGGTCGCCGCCGACGCCGAGCCCGCCCGAACGTAACCTCGGCCAGGCCGGCAGCCGGGTGGCGACCTGTTTGCGCCAGCGGGCGTAGGCGGGTGTGACGCCCCGGCCGAGCAGCCCGTAGGCGAAGGCCGTCTCGATCAGCGGCCCGGCGGTCGTCCTCAGCCGGGTCTTGGCTATATCGGCGGCGGTGAAGTGGATTCTCTGCATAACTGCCCCCGTTAATGAGCTCGTTCGCGAAAGGAACGGTCGGGCCGACCGGCTGGCCGGTGAGCGTCACCAAGACGTCGTCGTGCGTCGCCGGGCGCGATGGAGACCGGGCGCATCCCGCGGGTGCGGGCGAACCGGGGAGTGCTCAGAAGACCGGTGCGGCGACGGCCTCGCGCGGGCGCGGGTCGCGCCACCGCTCCCCGGCGAAGGCGAGGGCGGCGTCGCGCGGCCCCGCGCCGAGCGCGACCTGCCGGCCGTCGGGACACGGCGCGAACGCGGGCCACAGCGAGGGCCGGCCGGCGCCGTTCACCACTACGGGAAAGGATCCGTCCTGATCGTCAAAGGGGTTCGACACGTCGCCAACTCCGGTATCCGAGTCGTGGGAAGACGGGGGCCGTACGGCCCGAGCCCTCATGCTCGCGGGGATCGCTGACGCGAAGCTGACAGCCGGGCGGCGGCCGGCCGACACCGTGCGGCAGGATCCCGAGCGACAGGACGCGGTCGCCGAGCGACGTCCAACACCCCCACCACCGCGTCGTCGCCAGGATCTTAAGCGCTTTCTGTGAACTCGCCAGCCGCGCACGGCAATTCGGGGCCCTTTGGTATGGCCCGAGCCCGGCGGAGCCGTGGCGGGGAGCGGCTCCCCGGGCGCGTCCAGCCGCCGGCGGGCCGGGGCCGGCCGTCCCGGCCCTGCGCTTCCCGGGGGTCGCGGGCCGCACGGACCGTACGAGCGAAAGGGGACCGAAAGGGGGCAGGACGGATATCTGGGGGAAACAGCGGCCGTCACCCCTGGCACTTGTCGGACGCATGAGCCGCTTGATGAGCGATGACACGAAGCCATACTGATGGCGCTCGCATTCGCGGCGAGATGGTATTTCCCCCGGCCGAATACACCTGGGCATCATGTGCGAAGTCCGCGAGTTGACATGGGGGTCCTGCTATGGAAATCAACGTTCTCGGTCCGCTTTACCTCGCGCACGGAAGCAAGCGCTACACGATGTCCTCGAAGCGGGCGAGCGTGGTGCTCACGATGCTCGCTCTCTCTCCCGGGGTGCCGGTGAGCTCGGACCGGATGGTCGACGAGCTGTGGGCCGAGCAGCCGATGGCGAACGCCCGCAACGCACTTCAAGCCAATGTGCGAAGACTGCGCAAACTCCTTCAGTCGGTCACCGGCACGACCGAGCCGCTGCACACCGTCAGCAGCGGGTATCTCCTCGACGTGCCGGTCGCGAGCGTGGACGCGCACCGCTTCCTGGCGCTGGCGGAGACCGGAGCCGAACTGGTCGACCGGGACCCGCACCGGGCCATCGTCACCCTGGAGTCCGCGCTGGGACTGTGGCGCGGGCCCGCGCTGATGGACGCCCGGGACGGGATGCGCTGCCGGATCCAGGCCGACCATCTCGAAGAGCGCCGCATCACCGCCTACGAGGACCTCACCGCGGCCAAGCTCTCCGTGGACGCGGCCCGGGTGCCCGTCTCCGAACTGCGGCAACTGGCCGTCGAGCACTCCGGCCGGGAGCGGCTGAGCGAGCTGTTGATGCTCGCCCTGTACCGGGACGGCCGGCAGGCCGAGGCGCTGGAGATCTTCCACGGCGCACGCCGTCGGCTCGCCGTGGATCTCGGGCTCGAACCGGGGCGGGCGCTGCACCGCGCCTATGAGGCGATTCTCCGCCAGGACGAAACGCTCGGCGAACCGCGCTGCGTGCTGGCCCACGCCGTTACGGCCATCGGCTGACCGATTTCCGCTGCATTCCCCCGACGCCGTCCGGCGGCCCACGCCCTCGCCTGACGACGATATGGACTGAACCTGTGCGTCCTGTTAGCGTGCGGTCGGTCCGGGCCTGTCCCCGGATGGACGTCCGCGGGTGTCGGTCGCGAACGGGGGATAAGTGAACGTCGAGTTACGTCATGCCAGAATCGTCATGGCCATCGACTGCGCGGGGAGCATATCCAAGGCCGCTGTGGAATTGAATCTTCCGCAGTCGAGCCTTACCGCGCAATTACATCGGATAGAAAAGGCGATCGGCGGCGAGCTCTTCGTCCGCAGCCGCTCGGGCGTGCTCCCCACCTCCCGCGGGGAACGGCTGCTGCCGCTCCTCGCCGACCTCGTCCACCAGGCCGATCTGGTGATCGCCGAGGCCAGCGCGTTCTCCTCCGAGGTGTTCCGGTTCGGGAACGCCGAGTGGACGCCGCCGTCGCTGCGCATGGTGCTCCAGGAGGCGCTGCCCGTCGGCGAGGTACGCAGCGAGACCCTCGCGCCCGCGGCGGCCGTGGCGGCGGTACGCGGCGGCGCCCTGAACGCGGCCCTGGTGCCCAGCATGGCGCTGGTGGCGCCGGCCGATGTGCTGGAACCGGCCCTGGCCAAGACCGTCATCGTGCGCGAGCCGGTCTGGCTCGCCGTTCCGCGCGGCCATCCGCTGGCCGACCGGGTCGGGGTGGGCGTGGCCGACCTGGCCGGCCTCACCTGGGTCCGCTACGCCCGCGACCACTGGTTCCACCCCATCGAGAAGCACCTGTTCGCCAAGTTCGACCACGCCGACCCCGAGGTCCTGCACTACGTGGACGGCCACCACGAGGCGATGAACTGGGTACGGGACGCCGGCGCGGCCGCCCTGACCACGCCGACCGGAGCGACCAAGGAGGTCGCGCTCGTGCCGTTGAGCGGCACCGCGAGCACCGAGATGCTGCTGGTGTGGCGCACCGACTCGCTCGCCCGCGGCACCCTGCGCAGCCTGGTGGACACGGTGCGCCGCTACTACTGCGAGTACGCCCGTACGATCCCGCGCTACTGGGCGTGGATCGCCCAACATCCGGAATCTTTCGCGGAGTTGAGGCCGTTCCTGTCCGAGGCCGCCGCCGACGCCGTCTGAGGCCCGCCCGGCGCGGTCACGGCATCGCCAGGACCTCGGCGGGCCGGATGCGCAGGGCGAGGCGGGCGGGGAGCAGGGTGGCCAGCAGGGTCAGCGCGGCGACACACCCCACGATCGCGCCGTAGACCACGAGGCCTCCGCCCGGCAGCCACGAGCCGTCCAGGGCGAGGCTGAACGGCACGAGCGTGGCGAGGGCGACGAACGAGCCGAGAGCGATGCCCATGACCGCGACGAGGAGCGCCTCGACGGTCACCATGCGCAGGATCTGGCCCGGCGTCGCGCCGACGAGGCGTTGCAGCGCGAACTCGGCGCGCCGTTCGGCGGCGGCCACCACCAGGGTGTTGACCAGGGAGATCACCGCATAGCCGATGATGGTTCCGGCGAGCAGATAGTTGATCCACGCGCTGGTCGCCTCGCCCCCGCCGCCGGCGTCCGCACTGAGCTGGAGGTAGATCAGCGCGGTGGCGAGCCCGGTGGCCAGGACCACGGGGGTGACCGCGCCGGCCGTACGGATCCTGCGGGCACGGGCGTTGTCCGAGGCGAGCCGGCCGGCCAGGCCCGGAAGCAGCCGCAGCGGCGGGCGCAGCACGGCGAGCAGCACCCGGGTCAGGCCGGGGGCGATCAGCGCGACGCCCCCGGTCCACAGCATGGCGGCGGGCCCCGCGGTGCTGGAGGCGACCGAGCCGTCCATGACGGTGGCGGTGACGAACGCGAGCGCCGCGGCCCCGCCGAAGCAGAGCAGCGCGCACACCAGCCGGGGCGCGCTCAGCCAGCGGCTCCCCAGCGCGGATTCGGTCAGGGCGGCCGTGGGCGGGGCGAGCGCGGCCCGGCGGGAGGCGATGAAGGCGGCGGCCACCGCCGCGAGCAGCGCCGTACCGGCGGCGGTCGCCAGCGGGATCCATCCGGCCCGGTAGACGATGGCGTCGTCCACCACACCGGCCGCGGCGAGCTGACGCATCATCAACTCGCCCGCCGCCCGCCCCGGAACGAGGGCGAGCAAGGTCGCGCCGAGCCCGACGACCAAGGTCTCGCCCACCACCATGCGGCGGATCTGTCCGGGCAGCGCGCCGATCGCCCGCAGCAGGGCCATTTCCCGCATCCGCTGCTGGATGAGGACGGCCAGGGTGGAGCCCACGACGAACACGGCGACCATGGCGGCGATCCCGCCGAACACCGCGGACATCGAGATCAGCGGGGACGCCCCGCCCTCGGAGTCGGGGAACTCGACGGTGCCCCGGGCCTCCCCGGTCACCGCCGTGGCGTCCAGGCTGCGCAGCACCGGAGCCAGGTTGTGCTTCAACTCCTCGGCGCTGACGGCCGGTTGGGGCAGCACCGTGATGGCGTCCACCCGTCCCGGGGCGCCGCGCAACTGCTCTGCCTGGGCGTCGGTGACGTACAGGGCGGTGTCGGTCCCGGTCGCGGGGCGCACCAGGCCGCTCACCTGCACGGACACCGACGCCCCGGAGACCATCATCCGCAGCCGGTCGCCGACGCCCACGCCGAGCCGGGTGGCGAGCCGCGTGTCCAGGGCGGCCTGGCCGGCCGCGCGCGGCTCGGTGCCCTGCGCGAGGGGCGCGCCCGCGAGCACGGCGGAGGACCAGCCGTGCCCGCCGAGTTCGGCGCCCGGGTCCGTGCCCCGGCCCTCGTCGAGCGCGGTGGCCGGGAACGACACATCGCCCAGCGCCCGCCGGACGCCGGGCGCGGCCGCGATCCGCGCGACGAGCGAGGCGTCGAGACGGTCGTAGGCCAGGACCAGGTCGCCGTCGTAGGACTGGCCGCGCGCGACCACGACGGGCGCGGCGGCGAACCGCTGGGGCGGCACGTCGGCACGTACCCCGGTCTCCATGAGGCCGCCGCAGGCCGCGAGGATCAGTGCGCCGAAGAACAGGGCGATGAAGGAGGCGAGGAAGCCGCCCTTGCGGAAGCCGAGGGTGCGCAGAGCCAGGTGGAACATCACAGGGCTCCCTTGAGCGAGCGGGTGCCGGCGTCGGGCAGGTCGCCCCAGGCGCCCAGGTGGGTCATGCGTTCGGCGATCGTGTCGGCGGACGCGCCGTACAGCTCGTCGACGACCAGGCCGTCGGCGAGGAAGACCACGCGGTCGGCGTGGGAGGCGGCCACCGGGTCGTGGGTGACCACGATGGCCGTCTGGCCGCCGTCGCGCACGGCCGAGCGCAGCAGCCGCAGCACTTCGAGCGCCGTGCGGGTGTCCAGGGCGCCGGTGGGCTCGTCGCCGAAGATGACGGCGGGGTCGGTGATCAGGGCGCGGGCGATGGCGACGCGCTGCTGCTGGCCGCCGGAGAGCTCGCCGGGCCGGTGCCGCATCCGGTCGGCGAGACCCACCCGCTCCAGGGCGTGGGCGACCGCCCCGCGCGCGGGTTTGCGCCCTGCCAACCGCAGCGGCAGGGTCACGTTGTCCTCGACGGTGAGCGCGGGCAGCAGGTTGAAGGCCTGGAAGATGAAGCCGATGCGCTCGCGGCGCAGTTTGGTGAGCGCGCGTTCGCCGAGCCCGGACAGGTCGAGGCCGTCGAGGGTGACCGTGCCGGACGTCGGCCGGTCCAGGCCCGCCGCGCACTGGAGCAGCGTGGTCTTGCCGGAGCCGGAGGGGCCCATCACGGCAGTGAAGGTGCCCCGGCGGAAGGCGACCGAGACGCCGTCGAGGGCGACGGTGCGGGCGCGTTCGGTGCCGTAGGCGCGGCGGACCTCGCTCAGCACGACGACGTCGTCCGGGCCGTGCGGCCCTGTGCGGTTCATCAGATCGACTCCCTGGTCGGGGTGAGTACTGCGGGTCGAGAGGGCCGCCGGCGCCGCTTCGAGGAGACGCCGTAATGGGTCAACTCTCGTATGAAGGGCGCTAGTTGGGTGCTCCGGGTGTCCGGTGCGGCGATCGTCGCCGCGTACCCGACCACACTGACGCCGTCGCCCATGAACAGGTTGACGGTGGTGACGAGGAATCCACTTTCGGGTGAGGCCGCGCCGGCCCGGGTGACGCGTGGGCGCCCGGGCGCCCACGATGACGCCCCCCGGCGCCCGGGACCAGGTGTTTCGGTCAGGCCTGAACAACGCCGGTCACCGGTGGGCGAGTCGGGGGCGCGGGCGTGGTCCGCGCTCGCTTCGACGCGGCTCAGAGGGCGTCGCCGACCGGTGCCGGGAGTCAGCCTTCCGTCAGGTTCGCGTCAGCGCCCACGACAAGACTTCTCGACATCCACCCGGTACCCCACCACCGCATTCCCATGGGAGGCGCAATGCCCAGCACGGTTGCCATCACCGACGAACAGCGCGCTCAGATCCGCGACATCGTCTGCGAGATCCTGGAGATCGAGCCCGCCGAGGTCACGGACACGAGCCTGTTCAAGGAGGACCACAACGCGGACTCGCTCGGGGCGATCGAGATCCTCTCGTCCCTGGAGCGCACCTTCCAGATCGAGATCGACCAGGCCGAACTGGTCCGCATGGTCAACCTGGACGGCGTCGTCGACGTGGTCAGGGAAAGCCTGTCCAAGTAGGCCCGGCCGCTCGGATGCCGACAGAGAGGAGACACCGGTGAGCAGTGAGCGCCGGCAGCCACACCGGGTCGTGGTCACGGGCCTGGGCACGGTCACCAGCATCGGCACCGGGCCGGCCGAGTTCCTGGCCGGGCTCAGGACCGGCCGGAGCGGCGTCAAGCCGATCACCTCGTTCGACACCACCGGATACGCGCACGCCAACGGATGCGAGATCGAGGGCTTCGACGCGGCGCGGTGGATCGAGCACATCGATCCGGGCGAGCTCGGCAGGGCCAGCCAGTTCTGTGTCGCGGCGGCCAGAATGGCCGTGGACGACGCGCACATGGAGCCGGCAGCCCTGCGCGCCCGCCGCGTCCTGGTGTCGGTGGGAACCACCGACGGCGAATCGCACGACCTCGACGTCCTGATGGAACGTCAACTCTGGGACGGACCGGAGAACTTGGACCCCGTCGCCGCCCGGCGCTCGACCGCGGGACTGCTGTCCAGCAGCGTCGTACGGGAGCTGGAGCTGGAGGACGTGGAGGCGGTCACCATTCCGACCGCCTGCGCCGCCGGCAACTACGCCATCGGATCCGGCTTCGACGCGATCCGCTCCGGCGAGGTGGACATCGCCCTGGCGGGCGGGGCCGACGCGGTGTGCCGCAAGACGTTCACCGGGTTCTACCGCCTGGGCACCATCGCTCCCGAGGTGTGCCAGCCCTTCGACGTGGACCGCAAGGGCATCCTCACCGGCGAGGGGGCGGGCATCCTGTTCATGGAGAGCCTGGAGTCCGCCCTGGCGCGCGGCGCCCGCATCTACGCCGAGGTGCTCGGCTACGGCCTCAACTGCGACGCCCACCACCCGGTCGCCCCGGACCAGGACAGCCTCGCCGCCTGTATCGAACTGGCGCACCGCAACGCCGGAGTGAAGCCCGAGGACATCGACTTCATCTCGGCGCACGGCACCGGCACCAAGGCCAACGACGTCACCGAGGCCGGAGCCATCCGCCAGGTGTTCGCCGAGCCGCCGCCCACCATCTCCATCAAGTCCATGCTCGGCCACACCATGGGCGCCGCCAGCGCGCTCGCCTCGGCGGCCTGCGCGCTGGCCATCACCGAGGGTTTCATCCCGCCCACCATCAACCACCACGCGACCGACCCCGAGTGCGCGCTCGACCCCGTACCCAACCGGGCCCGCCCGGCCGATGTGCGCATCGTGCAGAACAACGCGCTGGCCTTCGCCGGGAACAACGCGGTGGTCATCCTCGGCAGATACGAGGGGGAGCCGGTCGCATGAGCCGGATCACCGCCCGGCTGCGCAGGCCCGCCGAGTCCGGCGAGCCGCTCAGGGTCCTACTGCTGCACGGCCTCGGCGGCAAGCCCTCCGTCTGGGACCCGCTGGCGGCCCGCGCGGACCGGCACCTGGAGCTGTGGGACGCGGCGCTGCCCTGGCGGGCCATGAACGGCGGCGACGGCTGGGGCGCGCTGCCCGAGCCGGGCCGCTGCCTCCGGGACCTGGTCGGCGAGGGGTACGACGCGGTCGTCGCCCACTCCTACGCCGCCAACCTGCTCACCGAGGCCCTCGCGGCCGGGCACCTCGCGCCCCGCCGCACCGTACTGATCAGCCCCTTCTACCGGTCGAGCCCCCAGGACTTCGACTGGTCGGTGATCTCCTACTACCTCAACGACTTCCACCGCGTCTTCGAGGAGGCGCTCGCGGTCGGGGAGACCGGCCGGTTCGCCCAGGCCCACCGGGACTGGATGGCCCGCCGGCTACGCGACCAGATCGGCCCCTACGGCTGGATGCGGTTCTTCGAGTCGTATCTGCGCACCCCCTTCCTCGACCTCAACGCGGTCCGCACCGAGCTGCTCGTCCTGTCCGGGGAGAAGGACATCGCGGCCCGTGCCGAGGACGGCCGCGCGCTGGCCGGCGCCGTACCCGGCGCCCGGTTCGAACTCCTCGACGACTGCGGCCACTTCCCGATGGTGGAGGCCGCCGACCGCGTCACCCGCCTGGTGTGCGACTTCCTCGCCGCCGACCCCTGCCCGGCGCGGCACGCCGCCGCAGCCCCCGTTTCCCTCCTGGAGAAGCCATGAGCGTCAGCACCGCCGCGACGGACGGCACCACCCGCGTGGAGATACGGCCCCGCTACGAGGGGTCCAACATCTGCACCTGGATCGGCTTCAAGCACGTCAACTACATGGTGGAGGAGGCCGTCTACGACCACCTGCGTCAACACGGCTTCCTCGCCGGGCAGTTGTACGAGCGCTACGGCCTGGGCGTCGACATCACGGACATCGACACCAAGATCCTCACCGCGTTCCACATCGACGACGTGGCGAGCGCCGTCGTCGCCCCCGCGCCGGACAAGGGCGACGGGATGCGGCTCACGGTCGAGATGACGGTGCGGCGCGACGGCGAGACCCAGCGGGCCGTCGTGTCCAAGGTCGCCGTGCAGTTCCGGTTCGACCCGCGCGGCCACGCGGCGGAGCAGCCGCCCGCCGCCCTCGAGGGCGCGGTCGTGGACCGCCTCGGCGCGGGCGCCGAGCCCATCGCGCTGCGGCCGGGCGCGGACCCCCTGGAGCAGCTCACCGAGGGCCGCAACGCCTTCGGCTGGGCCTGGCGGATGCCGTACTTCTACTGCCACTTCACCGAGCGGGTACAGATGTCGGGCTATCTGCGGCAGATGGAGGAGGTCGTCGACCTGTTCCTGGCCGACCGCGGTGTCTCCATCAAGACCCTGCTCGACGAGCAGGACTGGATCCCGGTCGTCCCGCACTCGCGGATCACCGTCCTGGACGAGGCCCGGATGGAGGAGACGCTCTACACCGTCTTCACCGTCGAGAACGTCTTCAAGCGCTTCACCTACACCGCCCGCATGGACACCTACGTCCTGCGCGACGGCGTCCTCGTGCCCACCACCACCGGCCGCATCACCCACGGCTGGGCCGTGATCGAGAACCGCCGCGACTGGAGCCTGGTCAACTTCGACGACCGGCTGCTCAACGCGCTGAACGGGAAGCCGGGGCAGACATCGGGCCGCGGGACCACGGCATGACCGGCGCGGCCACCCTCGACGACCCGGGTCTCGCGGCCCGGCCCGCACCCGCCGGTGAGCTCGTCTTCTCCGCGTGGTCCGCGCTCTCGCCCTACGGCACGGGACGTGCGGCCTTCCGCACCGGCCTCGCCGCCGACCGGAGCGCGCCGGCCGCGCTCGACGCCACCGAGTACCCGGGTCCCTATCAACAGGGCGCTCTGGTACCGGAGTTCACCGCCGCGGGCGCGCTCGGCAAGAAGGGCACCCGGACGATGGACCGGCTGACCGCGCTCGCCGTGTCGGCGTACGGGCAGCTCCTCCAGGAGTGCGGGCCCGACGTCGTCGAGCACCCCGAACGGCTCGCCCTGGTGCTCGGCACCGGCCACGGCAGCGTCCAGAGCATCATGGACTTCACCCGGGACTCGCTGACCGGGGAGCGCCCCTACCTCGTGGACCCGGCGCGCTTCCCCAACACCGTGATGAACCGGATGGCCGGCCAGAGCGCCATCTGGCACGGCATCAAGGGCCCCAACACCACCGTCGCGGGCGGCTGGCTGACCGGCCTGCTCGCCCTCGGCTACGCCGCCCGCCTCCACCGGGGTGGCCACTGCGACCGGGTCCTGTGCGGGGCGGCCGAGGAGTACTCGACGCAGCGCGCCTGGCTCGAGTGGCACGCCGCCGACGGCGGCGAGCGGCCCCCGCTCGGCGAGGGCTCCGTGGTCTGGCTCCTGGAGCCGGCCGCGAGCGCCACGGCCGCGGGCCGCACCCCCCTCGCCCGGCTCCTGGGCACCCGCTTCCGCGCCTACCACCGGCCCGAGGCCGCGGCCGAGGCCCTCACCACCTGTGTACGCGCCGTCCTGGACGACGCCGGGATCGATGCGGCGAGCGTGCGTCTCGTCGCGCCGCTCGGCGCCGACGGCGAGGAGGACGCCGTCCTGCGCGCCCTGCCGTCGGGCGCCGACCCCCGCAGGATCCGCTGCCGTCCGCTGCTCGGGGACACCTCGGCGGCGGCCACCGCGTTCCAGACGGCGGCGGTACTGGCACTCGCCGAAGAGGGCGGGCTGCCGCCCGGAACGACGGCCCTGGTCACCGGCATCGACCGGGACGGCACCGTCGGCTGCGCCCTGCTGGGCGGATGAGGAGGACACGACCATGATGCTCGAAGAGGCGCTCAGCATCGCCGAGTTGGAGCCGTCGCGCCCCAGTGGCCCCACCGCTCCGCTCCCCGCCGAGGAGACGGTGCGCGGCAGCGTCACCGTGGCCCACGGCGCCCCCTTCCTCCAGGGCCACTGCCCCGGCTTCCCGCTGGTGCCGGGCTTCGCCCTGGTGCAGTACGTCCACGACCTGGTGTCCGCCCACGGAGTCGGCGGGGGAGGGGGGTTCGTGCTCAAGAAGGCACGCTTTCTGAGCCCGGTGCGGCCGGGCGAGGAACTCGTCATCGAGGCCCGGATCGAACGCGGCGACCACGGGGTGCGGGCCACCGCATCCGTCAGCGCGGACGCCCGGCCCGCCGCCCGCATCGCCCTGCACTTCCCGCAGGACCGCCCCGACCAGGAGGACGAGTGAACCCCGAATTCCGCATCACCTCCGTCATCCCGCACCGCCACCCGGCGCTGCTCGTGGACCGGCTCGGGGAGGTGGAACCGGGGAAGCGGCTCACCGCGTACAAGGCGGTCAGCGTCGCCGAACCCGCCTACCGGGGCCTGGCCCAGGGGGCCGCGCAGGAGTACGCCTACCCGGCGAGCATGATGCTGGAGTCCTGGGCCCAGGCCGCGCTGCTGCTCGCGTGCTGGGAGCGGCCCAACCCCGATGTGCGGACCGGGCAGGTCACGCTCGGCGCCGGGGTGCGCGACGCCAGGGTCCTGGGGCCCGTCTACCCGGGGTCGGTCCTCGTGCACGAGGTCACGCTGGTCCGCGACCTCGGGGACACCGTCGTCACCCGGGGCTCCAGCTCCGTGGACGGCCGGCTGGTCCTGGAGGTCGAACAGCTCACGTTCGCGCTGCGCCCGGCCGAGGAGCTGGAGTCGCTCGCCGGGGCCGCCGTCCTCGCGAGCCCGTGAAGACAATCGACGAGAGGTCATGATGTCCGCAGAGAAACCCCGCGTCGCACTGGTCACCGGGGGCTCCCGGGGGATCGGTCGCAGCGTGGTGCGCCGGCTCGCCGCCGACGGCTTCGCCGTGGCGTTCTGCTACCGCTCGCGCGACGAGGAGGCCCGGACCGTCGCCAAGGAGGCCGAGGAGGCGGGCGCGACCGTCTTCGCCCGTCGCGTGGACGTGGCCGACGGGGCCCAGGCCCAGGAGTTCGTCCGCGAGACCGAGCGCGTCCTCGGGCCGATCCACGCTCTGGTCTCCTCGGCCGGCATCGTCCGGGACAACCCGCTGATCATGCTGAACGACCAGGCGTGGCAGGACGTGCTGCGCGTCAACCTCGACGGGACCTACCACATCTGCCGGGCCGCGGTCTTCGGGATGCTGAAGCGGCGGGCCGGCACCGTGGTCACGATGTCCTCGGTCGCCGGGGTGTACGGCAACGCCACCCAGACCAACTACTCGGCGTCCAAGGCCGGGATCATCGGCTTCTCCAAGGCCCTGGCCAAGGAGGTCGCGCCGCGCGGCATCCGCGTCAACGCGGTGGCCCCGGGCTTCATCGAGACCGACATGACGGCGGCGCTGGGCGAGGACAGCGGCGACAAGCTCGCCGAACGCATCCCGCTGGGCCGCTTCGGCCGGCCCGAGGAGGTTGCCGACCTGGTGTCCTTCCTGGTGTCGGAGCGGGCCTCGTACATCACGGGCCAGGTGTTCGGGGTCGACGGGGGCCTGGTGATCTGAGGTGGGCGCCGACCGGAAGACCCCGAGGTTCTACTTCTCGCTGCGCAGCCCCTACTCCTGGCTCGCCTACCGTGATCTGACGAACCATCACCCGGACGTGGCGGACGCCGTCGAGTGGCGGCCCTTCTTCGAGCCGGACGCGATCAGCGAACGCCTGCTGACCGAGGCCGGCGGCACCTTCCCGTACACCCCCATGTCCCGCGCCAAGCACCTCTATGTGCTCCAGGACGTCAATCGCCTCGCCAAGTCCCGTGGTATCGCGCTCAGTTGGCCGGTCGACCGCGAACCGGTGTGGGAGATCCCGCATCTGGCCTACCTCGTCGCGCGGCGTGCGGGACGCGGCCCGCAGTATGTCGCCGCCGCCTACCGCGCGCGCTGGGAGGAGGGCCGCGACATCTGCGACCGGGCGGTCATCGCCGACATCGGATCCCAACTGGGTCTGGATCCGGCCGAGTTGGCCGGTGCGAGCGACGACCCGGCGCTGCGGGCGGAAGGGGTTCGCCTGCTGCTGGACGTCTGCGCGGACGGGGTGTTCGGCGTGCCCTTCTTCGTGCACGGCTTCAGCCGCTTCTGGGGGCTCGACCGGCTGCCGGACTTCGTCCTCCACCTGCGGGAGCGCGAGCTCACCCCCCGCGGTCTGCCGGAACCCGCGGGGGCGGTCGGGCTCGGGGCGAGATCCGTCGACGACGGACACGCGGGAGGCTGCGGGTGACCGGATGTACGACCGTCGTACGGCGGTGAGTTCGGACGGGGGGCAGTCCTCAGGGGGTATCCGGGGGTCTGCCCCATGTTCGTGTTCCGACACTCTGCGTTAGCGTCGTGACACGCGAGATCCCGGGTCGAACCGGGCCACGGTTTTCCCCACGCCCGAGCGGGCGACATGCCCGCACGGCTTCAAGCCGCTTCTCCAGAACTGGGAGACATTTCATGCGTCAGCAGCTCCGCGCCCTGGGCATTCTCACCTCGATCGGCATCGCGGCCGGCGCGCTGACCGCGTGCGGCTCCATCAACCAGCAGTCCTTCGAGGACGACAGCGCGCTCTCCGGGAAGATCACCGCCGTGCGCCTGGAGAACGGGTCGGGCGGTGTCACCGTGAACGGCACCGACGGCGGCTCGGCGTCCTTACACCGCAAGGTCCAGTACAACAACGGCGACACCAAGCCGTCCGGCGCCACCCACCGCATCGAGGACGGCGTCCTCATCCTGGGCGGCTGCTCCGGCTCCTGCTCGGTGAAGTACACCGTGCAGGTGCCCGCCGGGATCCCCGTCAGCGGCGACGTCTCCTCCGGGGAGGTCAGCCTGCACAAGGTGGGCGCGGTGAACGTGTCGGCGTCCTCCGGCGACATCACGCTGGAGGACATCAGCGGCGCCGTGAAGGTGAAGACCACCAACGGCGAGATCTCCGGACGGGGCCTCGCGGGCGGCGGCATCGACACCCGCACCGGCTCCGGCGACATCCACCTCACCCCCAGCGCCCCGCAGAACGTCCAGGTGACCGCGGGCAGCGGCGACGTCAGCCTCACCGTGCCGCCGGCCAGCTACAAGGTGACCGTCAAGACGGGCAACGGCGACAAGGACATCAAGGTCCCCAACGACCCCTCGGGCAAGTACGAGATCGGGCTGAAGACCGGCAGCGGGGACGTCAGCGTCAAAAGCTCCTGAACCACCGGGCTCCTGAACCACCGACCGGGTCCCAACCCCCGTGACCGCACGGCGGGTTGGGACATCGGCATGCCCGGACGGATCAGCTGCGCGTCAGCCGCTCGTCAGCGGGCCCGGCGAGTCTTGAGTGGCTGCAAACCACTCAAGGAGGGCCCGGCGCATGACCTCACTGGAAGCGGTGTCGAGTTACCTGCCGCCCACCATCTCCGTGGCCGACCTGCGCGAACCGCTGGGCCTCGACGACCAGCAGGTACGCAGGTTCACCCGGCTCTACGGCCTCGACCGGATCTGCCAGGCCCCCGACCAGTCCGAGGCCGAGATGCTGCTCGCGGCGATCGGCAAGCTGGACGCGCTGGCCGGCCGGGAGGACCGGGTGCGCCATGTGATCCGGGCCAAGGGCCTGCGGACCACGGCGCCCTACCCGGTCAGCCCCTTGCAGCAGGTGCGCGAGGTGCTCGGACTGCGCAACGCGAACGTCTTCTCGGTGGCCGACCACGGCTGTGCGACCGGCCTGCTCGCCGTCGACGTGGCCGGCACCCTGCTGGCCGCCGACGGCGACCCCGACGCGCTGGCCCTGGTGCTGGCCGGGGACAAGACCTTCACCCCGTTCTCGCAGTGGGTCGCCGACGTCTCCATCATGGGCGAGGGCATGACGGCCGTACTGGTCGGCGCCGACGGGCCCCGCGACCGGGTGCTCGGATACCACGCGCGCATCGTCGGCCGCGAGGACGGCGTCATCGACCTGGACCCCGAGGGCGCCAGGGAGGCCAAGCGCATCTACCAGGACGTCATGTCCGACGTCGTGCACAGCGCCCTCGCCGACGCCGGGCTCACCATCGCCGACGTCGACCTCGTCCTGCCGCACAACGTCAACCGCGTCTCGTGGACGGTCGCCGCCAAGGAACTGGGCATCCCCGCCGACCGCATCTTCCTGGACAACATCGCGCGGACGGGCCACTGCTTCTGCGCGGACCCGTTCATCAACTACCAGTCCGCCCGTGAACTGGGCCTGCTGCGGCCCGGAGCCACCTATGTGATGACCTCCGCGGGCCTCGGCCAGTCCTTCGCGGCGATGGTTCTCCAGCACTGAAAGCGACGGCACCGAGCCTCGCGCGGCCCACCGCCCGCGAGCCCCAGACCCCGAGAGGACGGCACATGACCGGCACTTGGCCCGGCTTCCGCGAACGCCTCGCGACGGCGCTCACCGGGACACCCGAGACCCCCCTGGTCTTCCTCGGCAACTTCGAGGTGGAACAGCAGTGGGCGCGCGGCGAGCACACGCTGCCCCGCCTGTCGGCCCCGGCGGCCGACGCGGTGGTCAACCACATGGACGAGTTCGCGCTGCTGCTCGGTGACGCGGTCGACCACGTGGTCCTCAAGTCCCGTCCCGACGACGACCACCTCGCCTTCCTCGCGGACCTCGGGGTGCGGCTTCCGCACCTCCATGTGGCCGGCGCGCAGGACCCGGCCCGCACGGTGACCGAGGACGCGCTCGCCGACCCGGCGCTGCTCGCCGCCCTCTCGGGCCTGGCCGTCGGCGGCTGCCGCATCGCCGCCCACGGCGTCTCCGCGCAGGAGGAGCTGCTGGCCGCGGCGACCGGACTGTCCGTCGCCGCCCCCGACGCCGTCACCTGCAAGGCGGTCAACAGCAAGGTCTACAGCCGCCGCGTCGCCGACGAACTCGGACTGCGCCAGCCCCGCGGCTGGGCCTGCCGCACCCTCGCCGAACTGGGCGCCGCCTTCGAGGCCGCCGCCGGTGACGAGCAGCGCCGGTATGTGGTGAAGGAGGCGTTCGGCGTCTCCGGCAAGGGCATCGCCGTCCTGGAGAGCAGGCGGCGCGGGGAGCGGATCCTCTCGATGGTCACCCGCCAGGCCGAGCGCACGGGCCATGACGCGGTCAGCTTCGTCGTCGAGGAGTGGGTCGCCAAACAAGGCGATCTGAACTACCAGTTCACCGTCGCCCGCGACGGCACCACGCACTTCGACTTCGTGAAGGAACAGCTCACCGAGGGCGGCGTGCACAAGGGCCACCGGATGCCCGCCCGGCTCACCGGCGCCCAGCTCGACGTGGTGCGCGACACCGCGGAACGGCTCGGCAAACGGCTGGCCTCCGACGGCTACTTCGGCGTCGTCGGCGTGGACGCCATGATCGACCCCGACGGCGCGCTCTACCCGGTCGTGGAGATCAACGCCCGCAACAACATGTCCACGTACCAGGTGCGGCTCCAGGAGCAGTTCGTCGCCGAGCGGCAGATCGCCGTCGCCCGCCACTACCCGCTGCGGCTGGCCGAGCCCCTTCCGTTCGCGGCCGCGCACCGGCTCCTGGACGGGCTCCTCTTCGACCGCGCGCGCGGCACGGGCCTGCTCGTGAACAACTACGCCACCGTCAACGCGGGCTTCCCCGCCGACGGCCGGACGCCCGAAGGACCCGTCGCGGGGCGCCTCTACGGAGTGCTCGTGGCGGACTCGGACGACGCCGTCGAAGCCCTGGACACGCGGATAGCCGCCCGCCTCGCGGCCGGAAGGGACACCGTCGCATGACCATCACCACGGGACCCGATGTGCAGGAGGGCCCGGCCACCGTGCAGGGCATCCCCGTCGCCGAACTCGCCCGGACCTACGGCACCCCGCTGTTCGTGTACGACGGGGACGCGCTCGCGGGCCGGATGCGCGCGCTGCGCGAGGCGTTCGACGAACGGCTCCAGATCTTCTACTCCCTCAAGGCCAACCCCAACATCGCGGTGTGCGCCCTGCTGCACGCGCACGGCGCGCGCGCCGAGGTGTCCTCGATGACGGAGCTGCTCACCGCGCGCCGCGCGGGCGTCGCCCCCGAGGACATCCTCTTCCTCGGCCCCGGCAAGAGCCGCGCCGAGCTGGCCGCCTGTCTCGACGAGAACATCGCCGCGATCGTGTGCGAGTCGCTCCAGGAGCTGGCCTGGATCGACGAGCTGGCCCGCGAGCGCGGGACCCGCGCCCCGGTCGTGCTGCGCGTCAACCCCGCCTTCTCCATCAAGGGCTCGGGGCTCACCATGGGCGGCAAGCCCCGCCAGTTCGGCATGGACGAGGCCCAACTCCTGGCGGAACAGGGCCTGGTGGAGCGCTATGAGTACGTACACATCAGGGGCATCCAGGTCTACATGGGCACCCGGATCCTCACCGAGGCCACCATCGTGCGCAACACGGAGCAGATCTTCGAGCTCGCGCAGCGCCTGTCGGCCGCGCTCGGCTTCGCACTGGACCTCGTGGACATCGGCGGCGGCCTCGGCGTCGCCTACTTCGACGGCGAACACGACCTCGACCTGACCGCCCTGGCCGCCGAACTCAACCCGGTGATCGCACGGTTCGCGGACGCCCACCCCGGCACCCGCCTCGTGATGGAGCTCGGCCGCTATCTGACCGCCGAGTCCGGTACGTACGTCGTGCGGGTGCGCTATGTGAAGACCTCGCTCGGCGAGCGGTTCGCCGTCACCGACGGCGGCACCCACCACCACATGGCGGCCGTCGGCATCGGCTCCTTCGTGAAGCGGAACTTCCCCCTGCGCCTGCTCAGCGGCAGCCTCGACGGTACGGGGCCCGAGCCGACGGAGGCCTGGAACGTGACGGGCCCGCTGTGCACCCCCAACGACACGCTGGCCAAGAAGGTCCAGCTGCCGCCGCTGCGGCCCGGGGACCTGCTCGGCGTGGAGCGCTCCGGCGCCTACGGTCCGACCGCGTCGCCCGTGCACTTCCTCAGCCACGGCTACCCCGCCGAGGTGCTCGTCGCGGACGGCCGGGCGCATCTGATCCGCGAGGCGGACCGGCCCGACGACCTGTTGCGCAAGCAGCGCCTGCCGGCCGCGGCGGCGTTCCGCCGGGCCGCCACCCACTGACCGGCCCCGCCACCGCACGACCCTCAGCCTCCTGCCCCCCTGCCCCCTTCGAAAGGACCACCGCCATGGCCGGACTGACCGCCACCGACCGCGACGTGATCGTCGACGCGATCTCCGCCGCGCTCTCGGAGGTACTCGACTACGAGCTGCCCCAACTCACCGAGGAATCACGGCTGTTCGACGAGCTCGGGCTCGACTCGACGGGCGTGTTCGAGATGCTGATGCGACTGGAGGAGGCGCTGGACATCGAGTTCGACACGGATTCCCTGGAGATGGCGCACTTCACCAGCGTGCGGACGCTCGCCGACTTCATCGCCACGGAAATGGGCTCCTGACGATGGCCGCGCACCCCGCCGGGGCATCGCCCGCGCGGCGGGCACCCGTCCGGTTCCCGCTGCGGCTCGACAGGATCGTGCACCGGAGCTTCTCCACCGGGACCACGCGGATCGACGACCCGTTCTCACGGCGGCACTTCGCCGATCTGACCGCCCTGTACGGCGTCGAACCCCGGCCCGAGGCGGCGGACGCGGCGGGCAACACCTTCGCCGCCATGTCCGCCGCCCTCCTCGCCGACCTCACGCCCGAGCCCGCCGACATCGGCCTCGCCGTCGTCGCGCACGCCACCCCGGATCTGGACTGCCGGCGAGCCGCGGTCACCTGTCTGTCCGAGATCATCCCCGGACGGCCCCTGGTGTTCACCGTCGCGGACTGCGGCTCGGCGGCGCCGTTCGCCGCGCTGGAACTCGCGGACGCCTACATCCGGCGCCACGGGCACCGGACCGCCGCCGTGTTCGTCCTGGACCAGGCGAGGCTGCCGTACGAGACCGGGCGCCACCTCGCGGGCGACGCGGGCGCGGCGCTCCTGTTCACGGCCGCCGGGCGCACCGGATCGCTGGCGATGCGCCGGATGTCCGGGGTGGCGGCCGACGACGTTCCGGGCGCGGTGCGCACCGCCCTGGACGAGCTGGACTGCGATCCGGACGTGCCGGCCGTCCTCAGCCCCGGCCTTCGGGCCGCCCGCGACCTGCCCGGGCACACCGGGCTCACGGTCTCCGCCCCGGACGGGTTCCCGGCCTCGGGCGTGTTCGGCGCGCTGGCCGCGGAGGTCGGCTGCGTCGCACCGGCCGACGGCCGCGATGCCCGACGCGTCCTGGTGGACCACGACCCGGACTCGGCGGAGCTGAGCGTCTGCCTGCTCGACCAGGGAGCGCCATGACCACGCTGGTGCGGGACACCACCGGTCTGCTGGAGCGCTGTCACGACGCGGCCCGGCACGAGGGCCTCGCCCCCGCGCTCGCCGCGCTCGCCGACGGCGTCCTGCCCGGTCTGCTGCCGTGCGGGCCGGGCGGGCACGCAGTCGTCGCCGCGCCGACCCACGCCGGAGCCCACGCGCTCTGGCTGGACGGCGCACAGGAGCCCCTGGATCCGGCGCGCGCGACGGTACGGGGCGAACTCGGCCTGCCGGGCGGGCCCGTGGTCCTGATCGACACCGGGCGGGCGGCACCGGCGGACCGCGGCGCGGACTCCGGCGCCGAGGAGCGGGCGGTGTACGGCCTGGGGCTCGTATGGCTGCGCCTCGGGCTCGCCCAGGCGCTGCGCGCCGCCTGCTTCACCCGCCTCGCCCACCGGCGCGTCGGCGACTCCACCCTGCTCCAGCAGCAGCTGGTGAAGGGCACGGTGGCCGACGTACTGGCCGAACACCTGGAAATCCAGGCCGTGTTGAACGGAGCCCGCCCCGGCCACCTGCCACCCGGCATGCTCCACCATCTGCACGGGCGGATCACCGCCGCCGACCGCGAGCAGGTCCGGCTGCTGGGCGCGGCGGGCTATCTCACCGACAGCCCCGGCCTGACCGCCTATGTGTCGGAGCTGCTGGCCGAGGCGTACGCCGTGGCGAAGGAGGCACCGTGACGCAGCTGGACGACCGTCTCCTCGTGCTGCGCGGGCAGATCCGCGAATGGGGCGCCCAGGTGCGTCCCCTCGCCCTGGAGATCGACCGCGACCCGGAGGCCATCCGCCACCACTTCGACCTGCCCGCCGTGCGCCACCTCGCCACGATGGGCGTCCCCGAGGAGTACGGCCATGAACCCGAGAAGATCGGCGGCCACCGCTTCTTCGGGGTTTCCGCCCTCGAACGGGCCGTCGTCATGGAGGAGTTGGCCTGCGCCGACGTCGGCACCCTGGTCGCATCGCCCGGGCCGCTGCTGGCCGGTGTCGCGGTCGGCCTGTGCGCCGACGACCGGCAGAAACGCTGGTTC
The DNA here is from genome assembly GCF_025399895.1 of Streptomyces sp. ASQP_92. GTDB lineage: Bacteria > Actinomycetota > Actinomycetes > Streptomycetales > Streptomycetaceae > Streptomyces. The sequence continues at coordinate 593,718 of NZ_JAODUA010000003.1, forward strand.
TACGGGCGGATGCTCGCCGAGCCGCTGTGGACCTGCTTCGCCCTGACCGAACCGGAGGGCGGCTCGGACGCGGCGGCGCTGCGCACCTCGCTGACCCCCGCACCGGACGGGAGCGCCCTGCTGAGCGGCGAGAAACGCTATGTCGGCAACGCCTGCCGCGCCCAGATCGGCGTGGTGTTCGCGCGGGCCAGGCCGGGGCCGCTCGGCATCACCGCCGTCCTCGTCGACACCGCCGGGCCGGGGTTCGACGCCCGGCCGCTCGACATGATCGGACTGCGTGGCGCCCGGATCAGCTCCATCGTCATGGACCGGGTGCCGATCCCCGAGGACCGTGTCCTCGGCCGCCATCTGACCGCGACCCGGCGCGGGGTGTGGGCGTTCGTGCAGACCTTCAACGTGCTGCGGCCCGGCGTCGCGGCCATCGCGGTCGGCATCGCCCGCGCCGCTCTGGAGTACGTGGCCGAGCACCGGAGCACGCTGAGCGGCGCCGAGCGCGAGCGCTTCGAGGAGCTGGGCCGGCGCGTGGACGCCACCCGCCACCTGGTGCACCACGCCGCCGCGGCCGTGGACGCGCGCGGCACCGACGGCCATCTGGCGTCGGCCGCCAAACTGCGGGCCGCCCGCCTCGCCGAGGACGTCACCCTGGCGGCCGCCACGTTCTTCGGGCCCGGGGCGCGCCTGTCCCACCCCTTCCTGGACAAGCTGGCCCGCGACGCCCGGGCGATGGAGTTCCTCGAAGGCACCGGCAACATGCAACGGCTCAACCTCTTCCAGGGGCTGCTCGGCGGAAAGGTCGACCGCGACCGCCGCCGCCACCCGGCCGAGGCCTGAACCGCCCCCAACACCAGCGCGTCAGCGGTGAGTCAGTCCGTCGTCAGGCCACCGGACCAGGATGAACCCATCCTTTACGGCCTTCACCCGGCCCGGCCCCGCACCTCTCGCACGATTCCGACCGCCGGCCCGACCTCTCCTGGGAGCCTGTGATGACTTCGACTCATGGCACCGTGCTGCCGCTGACCGCGGGCCAGGTGGAGATCTGGCTCGACGCGCAGGGCGCCGGGCGCAACAACGCGTACAACTCCGCCGGTTACCTCGATCTGCGCGGGCCCCTGGACCGCCGGCGCTTCCGTGCCGCGCTGCGGCGGCTGTTCGAGGAGGCCCAGTGCCTGCGGGCCCGCTTCACCGACATCGAGGGCGAGCCGCGCCAGCACATCGAGCCGCTCGCCGAAGTGCCTTTGTTTGAACAGGACTTGAGGGAATCCGAGAATCCGGAGGGCGCGGCGCTCGACTGGATGTCCGCGGATCTGGACGCGGCCTTCGGACTCGACGACTTCCCGCTGCTGCGCACCGCGCTCCTGACGGTCGGCGCCGAGCGCCACTACTTCTACCTGTGCGTCCACCACCTGCTGTGCGACGGGTTCAGCCAGACCGTCCTGTGGCGCCGGCTCGCCGAGCTGTACGAGGCGGACCCGGACGGCGCCGTGCCGGGCCGGCCGCTGCCCCCGCTGAGCGAGCTGACCGACGCCGAGAGCGCCTACCGGGAGTCCACCGGAGCCCGGCGCGACCAGGCGTTCTGGCGGGGCCGGTTCCCCGAGCCGCCGGAACTCGTCACCCTGTCCCGCCGGACGGAGCCCCACGGGCTGCCGACCGGCTTCCTGCGTGTCTCCACCGCGCTGTCCGCCGAGGCCGCGCGCCGGCTGCGCGACAGCGCGCGCCGGGCCGAGGTCACGCTGCCCACCGCGGCGGTGGCCGCCGTGGCCGTCCACACCCAGCGCACCGCGGGCACCGAGGAGGTCCTGCTCACCCTCGCGGCCTCCGCCCGCATGAGCGCCCGGCAGCGGGCCGTGCCCGGCATGATGGCCAACTACCTGCCGCTACGGGTGCCCGTGCGCCCCACCCTGACCAAGGCCGAGCTGCTGCGCCGCGCCTCCCGGGAGCTCGCCCAGGTGCTCAAGCACCAGCGGCACCGGGTGAGCGCGATCCGCCGCGACATGGGGCTGCGCGCCGACGACCGCAGGCCGTTCGGCCCGTTCGTCAACCTCCTGCCGCAGCAGGCCTCCCTGGTGCTCGGCCCCTGCACCGCCGAGGTGAACAACCTGTCCACCGGTCTCGTCGACGACCTGATGATCACCGTCGTGGAGACCGCCGACGAGGGCATCGAGCTCCACCTCAACGCCAACCCCGGCCGCTACACCCCCGAAGAGGCGCGCGCCCACCTCGACCAACTCGCGCGATTCACCGAGGAGTTCGCGGCCGCCGCCGACGACGAACCGGTCGGGCGGGTGGGCGCGACGGCGGACGCCGAGGAGGCCTGGCTGGCCACCGGCACCGGCCCGGTGCGCGCCGCCGACTTCAGCTGCGTCGTGGAGCGCGTCCGCGCCCAGGCCGCGCGGCGCCCCGAGGCGATCGCCGTCGAGGAGGACGGCGAACGCCTCACCTACGCCGCCCTGGTGGGCCGGGCGAGCGCCCTGTCGCGCGGGCTTCCCTCCACCGGCCTGGTCGGCGTCCTCGCGGCGCCCGGCGCCGGATTCGTGACCGCGGTGCTCGCCATCATGGGCGCCGGAGCCGCCTACGTACCCCTGGACCCGCACGCCCCCGTCGCCCGCACCACCGCACTGCTCGCCGACAACGGCATCGAGCACCTGCTGGCCGACGCCGAGCACCGCGCGCTCGCCGAGCAGGCCGCGGCCGCCGCCGGACACCCCGTGCGCCTGGTCACCCCCGACGGCTCCGAGGACGCGGCCGACGCACTCGCCCCGCTCGCGGTGGACCCCCAGGACCTGGCGTACGTCATCTTCACCTCCGGCTCCACCGGCAAGCCGAAGGGTGCCATGGTGCACCGGGCCGGCATGGTCAACCACCTGCTCGCCAAGGTCGACGACCTGGGCCTCGGGGAGCACGACACGCTGGTGCAGAACGCCCCGGTGACCTTCGACATCTCCGTCTGGCAGATGCTCGCGCCGCTCGTCGTGGGCGGCCGGGTGCGGGCCGTCGACCGGTACACCGCCGCCGACCCTGACCTCCTCTTCCCGCTGGCCGCCGCCGACGGCGTCACCGTCCTCGAAGTCGTCCCCTCGCTGCTGCGCGCGGCCCTGGACGTCTGGGACTTCGACGGCACCGAGATCGCCCTGCCCGGGCTGCGCCACCTCATGGTCACCGGCGAAGCCCTGCCCGCCGACCTGTGCGAGCGCTGGCTCGCCCGCTACCCGCACATTCCGCTGGTCAACGCCTACGGCCCCACCGAGTGCTCCGACGACGTGACCCACGCGCACATCTCCCAGGCCCCGCCCCAGGACCGGCCGGTGCCGATCGGCATCCCGGTCCGCAACACCCGCCTGTACGTACTCGGCGACGACCTGCGTCCCGTCCCGCACGGCACCCCCGGCGAGCTGTACGTCGCCGGGGCCGGGGTGGGCCGGGGCTACCTGGGCGCCGCGGCCCGCACGGCGGCGACCTTCGTCGCCGACCCGTTCGGAGCGCCGGGCTCCCGCATGTACCGCACCGGGGACCGCGTGCGCTGGGACGAGCACGGCCAACTGACGTTCCTGGAGCGCCGCGACGACCAGGTCAAGGTGCGCGGCCACCGCATCGAGCTCGGCGAGATCGAGGCGGCCCTGCGCGGCCACCCCGCCGTGGCCGACGCCGCGGTCAAGGTGACCGACGACCCCAACGGCGGCAAGCAGCTGGTGGGTTACGCCGTCCCGCGGGACGGGGAGGTCCTCGACCTCGGCCCGGTCCGCGCCCATCTCAAGCAGACCCTGCCCTCCTACATGGTGCCCCAGCACCTGGTCGCCCTCGACCGGCTGCCGCTGACCGCGCACGGCAAGGTCGACCGCAAGGCGCTCCCGCTGCCCCGGCCGGACGCGGGCCCCGACAGCGTGGCCGCCGTGGCGGGCACCCCGCACTCGCGCGAGGAGGAGATCCTCTGCGCGGTCTTCGCCGAGATCCTCGGCCTGCCCTCGGCCGGCGTCGACGACAACTTCTTCGCCCTGGGCGGCGACAGCATCAGCACCATCCTCGCGGTCAGCCGCGCCCGCAAGGAGGGCCTCTCACTCACCCCGCTGCTGATCCGCAAGCACGGCACCCCCCGCGCGATCGCCGCCCTGGCGACGTCCGGCGCCCCCGGCCTCCCCACCGAGACCGACGACGGCACCGGCGAGATCGAACTCGGGCCGATCGCCGCCCAGTTGAGGGAGGACCTCGCCGCCCTGGACGAGCGGTCCCGGCAGTACAGCCAGTACGTGGTCCTCACCACCCCCGCCAACCTGGACCTCGACACGCTGCGCACCGCGGCCGCCGCCGTCCTCGACCGGCACCCCGCCCTGCGGACGCGTCTTTCCGTACCCGCCCCGGGGCTGTGGTCCCTGACCGCCCCGGAGCCAGGCGCGGTGGCCGCGGCCGATGTGGTGCACCGCGTCGATGTCTCCGCCCTGGCCGACGACCCGGCCGCGCTCGCCGCCGCCGTCCGCGAACAGATCGATCTGGCGCGCACCCGGCTCGCCCCCGAGCGTGGCCTGGTGACCCAGCTCGTGCTGCTCGACGCGGGGCCCGGCCGGCCCGGCCGTCTGGTGTGGCTGACCCACCACCTGTGCGTGGACGGCGTCTCGTGGCGCATCCTGGTGCCCGACCTCGCCGCCGCCGTCGCCGGAACCGCACCCGACCCGGTGCCCACCTCCTACCGCCGCTGGACCAGGCTCCTGGGCGAACAGGCCAGGACCGCCGGCCGGCTCGCCGAATTCCCGCTGTGGGCCGAGCAGTTGACCGGCGCGGCCATCCCGGTCGGATCCGGCCCGCTTGACCCGGTGCGCGACACCTACGGCAGCGCGCACCGGCTGCGCCTCGAACTGCCCGCCGACACCACCGCCACCCTGTTGTCCGGCGCCCCGGGCGCCGACGGCGAGGTCAACGACCTGCTCCTGGCCGCCCTGGCGATCGCCGTCGCCGACTGGCGGCGCCGGCACGGCGACCCCTCGCCCGCCGCGACCCTGGTCGAGCTGGAGGGCCACGGCCGCGAGCAGTTCACCGACGACGTCGACCTGTCCCGCACCGTCGGCTGGTTCACCAGCGTCTACCCGGTCCTGCTCGGCCTCGGCGAGGGGATCGACTGGGACGAGCTGTGGGCGGGCGGGCCCGGCGCGGGCTCCGCCGTGCGCGAGGTGCGCCGACTGCTGCGCCGGCTGCCCGACCACGGCCTCGGCTACGGACTGCTGCGCCATCTCAACCCCCAGACGATGCCCGCCCTGGCCCGCCACGGCACCCCCGCGATCGGCTTCAACTACCTCGGCCGGTTCCGCACCGCCGAGCCGGCCGGCGACTGGTCCCTGGTCACCGAGGACGGTGTCGTCGGCACCGGCACCCACCCGAGCATGCCGCTGCGGCACACCCTCGCGGTCACCCCCGTGACCGAGGACCGGGCGGACGGTGCCCACCTGGTCGCCGACTGGATCTGGGCGCCGGAGGTGTTCACCGACGACGACGCGCACGACATCGCGCACAACTGGTTCCGGGCGCTCGACACCCTCGTACGCCACCGGGAGAGTGCGCGGTCCGCCCCCGAGGTGCTGCCGCTGTCCCCGCTCCAGAAGGGCCTGCTCTTCCAGGCCGAACTGGACAAGCAGCACACCGACTCGTATCTGATGCAGGTCGTCCTCGACATCGAGGGGCCCTTCGACGCGGACACCTTCCGCGCCGCCGCCGACGCGCTCCTGGCGCGCCACGCGGGACTGCGCGTCTGCTTCCCCACCACGCCCGGACAGGAGGAGCACCTCCAGACCGTGGCGCCGCACGCCCGGACGCCGTGGAGCGAGGCCGACCTCACCGCCCTGGGCGACGAGGCGGAGCGCACCGCCGAGATCGACCGCCTGACCGACGCCGACTGGGAGCGGGGCTTCGACCTCGCCACCGCCCCGCTGCTGCGGTTCACCGTGCTGCGCCTGCCCGGCGAGCGCGTCCGCCTGCTGTGGACGCTGCACCACCTCCTGGTCGACGGCTGGTCGATGGGCGTCCTGGCCCGCGAGCTGTTCACCCTGTACGCGGCCGGCGCCGACCCCCGCGCGCTGGCGCCCGCCCCGCCCTATCGCGACTACTTCGAGTGGCTCGCCGGGCAGGACGTACCGGCGGCCCGGGACGCCTGGCGCGCGGCGCTCGACGGGGTCTCCGAACCCACCCGCCTCGGCACCGGCGACGGGACCGACACCTCCCGGCTGCCCGAGTCGGTGGCGTTCGAGCTGACCGAGGAGCTCACCACCCGCCTCACAACCTTCGCCCGCGAGCACAGTGTCACCCTCAACACGGTCCTCCAGGCGTGCTGGGCGGTCGTCCTCGGCCGCCGCACCGGCCGCTCCGACGTCGTGTTCGGCGCCGTCAGCTCGGCCCGGCCGCCGGAGCTGCCGGGCGTGGACGGCATGGTGGGCCTCTTCATGAACATGCTGCCGGTACGGGTCACCCTCGACCCCGCGCAGCCCTTCGCCGAACTGGTCCGCCAGGTGCAGGCCCGGGGCACCGACCTCCTGGACCACCACCACCTCGGCCTGTCCGAGGTGCAGCGCGTCGCGGGCGTCGGCGATCTGATCGACACCGTGCTCAGCTTCCAGAACCAGCCCAGGGCCGACCTCGCCGAACTGGGCGCACTGGTACCCGGGCTGCGTCTGACCAACGGCACCACCCGTCTCGCCGCCGAACGCGGCCTCGCGGTCCTGGTGTACCCGGGCCGGCGCCTCGGCCTCAGCGTCCAGTACCGGCCCGCCGGATACGCGAAGGACGCCGTCGAGGCGGCCCTCGGCCAACTGGTCCAGGCCGTGCACGCCCTGCTCGACAGCCCCGAGACTCCTCTCGGGGGTCTCGCGCTGCACCAGGACGCCGAGTTCCGGCGCATCGTGGGTCAGTGGGGCGGTCGCGCCTCGGACACCCCGCGCCCCGTGATCCCCGACCTCTTCGCCTCCCATGTGGCGCGCGACCCCGACGCCGTGGCCGTGATCGACGGGGACACCGAGCTCACCTATCGCCAACTCGACGCCCGGGCAAGCCGGTTGGCGCACCTGCTCATCACCCGTGGCGCCGGACCCGAGGGGATCGTCGCCCTCGCCCTCGCGGACCCCGTCGAGATGACGGTGGCCGTGTTCGCCGTCCTCAAGGCGGGCGCCGCCTATCTGCCGGTCGACCCCAAGTACCCGGCGGACCGCATCGCGTACATGCTCGCCGACAGCGGGCCCTCGCTCCTGGTCACCACGGGCGACCTGGCCGCCCGGCTGCCCGAGCCCGGCTGCGGGACGGTGCTCCTCGACCTGCCCGAGACCGCCGCCGAACTGGCCGCGCTCCCCGACCACGCGCCCACGGACGCCGACCGGACCGCCGTCCTCGACCCCCGCCACCCCGCGTACGTCATCTACACCTCCGGCTCCACCGGGCGACCCAAGGGCGTCGGCGTGGACCACGCGGGGTTCGCCGCCATGGTGGCCAGCCTGGTCGAGAAGTTCGGCGTCGACGCCGGCTCGCGCGTGCTGAAGTTCGCCTCGTTCAGCTTCGACGCCTCGGTGTGGGAGCTGAGCCTGTCCCTGCTGGCCGGCGGCACCCTCGTCATCGCCGACGAGGAGTGCCGGGTGCCGGGCCGCCCGCTGGTGGAGCTGATGCACCGCCACCGCGTCAACCTCGCCGGGCTGCCGCCCGTCGTCGTCGGCGCCCTGCCCGAGGACTGCACGCTGCCCGAGGACCTCACCCTGATCGTCGCGGGCGAGGCCTGCCCGCCGCACGTCATGGAGCGCTGGGCCCACCAGGTCCGGATGTTCAACGGATACGGGCCCACCGAGGCCGTGCTCGCCTCCACCGTCAGCGACCCGCTGCGCGGCGAAGGGCACCCGCCCATCGGCCGCCCCACCGGGGCCCACCGCGTGTACGTCCTCGACGAGGCGCTGCGCCCGGTCCCGGCCGGGGTCACGGGAGAGCTCTACGTCGGCGGCAACCTCGCCCGCGGCTATCTGCACCGGCCGGGCCTCACCGCCCAGCGCTTCGTCGCCGACCCCTACGGCCCGGCGGGCGCCCGCATGTACCGCACCGGCGACCTCGCCCAGTGGCTCCCGGACGGCCAGCTCCACTACACCGGACGCGCCGACGACCAGGTGCAACTGCGCGGCTTCCGCATCGAACTCGGCGAGGTCGAGGCGGAGCTCGCCGCCCAGCCCGAGGTGCGCCAGGCCGCCGCGCTGGTGCGGGCCGAGGACGATCGCGGGGACCGGCTCGTGGCCTATGTCGTCCCGACCGAGCCGGACGGCGCCGACCCGGACCTGCTGCGCGAGCGGCTCGCCCGGTCGCTGCCCGAGTACATGGTGCCCGCGGTGATCGTGTTCCTCGACGAACTCCCGCTCACCCCCCAGGGCAAGCTGGACCGCCGTGCCCTGCCGGCCGCCGAGGAGGAGGCGCGGGCCCCGCGCGGGCGCGCCCCGCGCACCCCCGTCGAGGAGATCCTCTGCGGCATCTTCGCCGATGTCCTCGGCAAGGACGCCGTCGGCATCGACGACGACTTCTTCGCCATCGGCGGCGACTCGCTGCTCGGCACCCGTGCCGTCAGCCGGATCCGTACCGCCCTCTCCGTCGAGCTGCCCATCCGCACCCTGTTCGAGCAGCGCACCGTGGCCGGCGTCGCCGAGCGGCTCGGCACCGAGGAAGCGGTCCGGCCGCCCCTGCGCCGCACCGAACGCGCCGACGGCGAACCCCTGCCGGTGTCGTTCACCCAGACCCGGCTGTGGTTCCTCAACCGCCTCGACCCGGACTCCGCCGCCGAGAACGTCTCCTTCGTGGCCCACCTCTCGGGCCCGCTCGACGTGGTGGCCCTGGACGCGGCGCTGGGTGATGTGGTGGCGCGGCACGAGAGTCTGCGGACGGTGTTCCCGGAGGTGGACGGCGAGCCGCGGCAGGTCGTCCTCGACGCCGGGGTGTGGAGCGGACCGAGGGTGCGCGAGGTCTCGCCCGAGCAGCTCGCCGAGGCCTGCCGCGCCGAGGCCCGCCGCGGCTTCGACCTCACCTCCCAGGTCCCGCTGCGCGCCTTCCTCTACCGCACGGAACCCGGCACCCATGTGCTGCAACTCGTCGTCCACCACATCGCCTGGGACGGCTGGTCCGTCGCACCCCTTCTG
>NZ_JAODUA010000004.1 GCF_025399895.1 Streptomyces sp. ASQP_92
CTAGACGAGTCATTGCGAAGTGATGGTGATCAGCTTCTAGATGGACCAAGGGGCCATTCGATGGCCTGCTGCTGGCCCGTGGACATACACGCCTCCTGCGCCAAGGCGGGCTTTGCGTCCCTCGAGAAGCCGGTGAACTAGATGATGCTCGCCGCACAATGGCGGCCGGAGCTGGTGCTGCTTGCCCCGGGCCGCTCACGGCAGCTACCGAATCCCTCCCCAGGGTTTCAACTCAACTGGTCGCGCACGAGATCAAGGAATACCTGCCGGCTCGGACGTATGTGCGCCCAGACCTTCTCATCCTGCGGCTCTCCCGGGTCTTCGGGGCCCTTCCCGATCACCTCCTGTACTGCCCACGCGAGGCTACGTGCCGCTTCGCTGACCTCAGACGTGCACAGCACGTGAATCGTCTTCTGCGTCACCCACACCCTGTCAAGGACCTGCCTTGCCCTGGCCTGCCATTGCTCGTCAGCCATGTTGTGGTGATGCCGATCCACCGCGACTCGTTCAGCTTCCTGCACCGCAGACAGAAATTCGATGAGGTGAGTAAGACGCTCGTTGCGGCGCGCCTCGGCAAGTTCACGAACACTGCGGCGCGCCTCGCCGCGTTCCAAGGCACGTCCTGCCGAGCGCTGGGCCAGCATCGACATGAAGCCGCCGAGCAGGACGCCGATGAGCGGCGCAAGCGTTGTCCACACAACGTCCGATTATGACACCAATGGCATGAGCATGGCGCGGGGTTCAGCCACGGACCGGGACACGCACACGGCCAGGTCGTCGCAGCCTTCGACAACCGGCACGTCCTCGCGCTGGCCGCAGCAATCTGGCACAACCACAAGACCGGACAGCCAATCACACGGTCCCTGATCGCCTACGACCACTGGTCACTTCGGAATGGCTCATCTAGTCCCACCGCCGCCGACGGGTGATCAAGGAGTCCGTCGCTACCGAGTTCCGGGCCACTGGCCACCAGTTTTGGATGCGGATGCCTGGTGGGCTGCGCGGTCCTGTTGGGATGGGCGCTCGCAGCACCTCCGCCGAGGCCACGGCAGGTGTCATCCCGCTACTCGCTACTGGGCCCGGCAGGCTGAGAAGTTAGCGCAGGGCGGCGAGGGTGGGGGCTGCGCTTGCGCATCGGCGCACTCCCGTCACCGCACTATTTCGAGCGAACCGGCAGCCTCCGTCGTGCCTGAGTAATCACCTGTTCAGCCGGTGCCGGTTCGCGCGCCGGATGCGGTTCCGCCGGGGCCGATACCAGGCCGAGCAGGCGCAACAGCCCGAGGACGACCGGCAGAAGCTGTTCGCTGAGGCATGCTGCACGGGTTGAAGGCGAAGCTTTGTGACGACGTCGACTCGCTGGACGGCTACCTGCCGTCGCAGTTGGCGCAGTTGGCGGAGTTGGCGCGCAGGGTGGCCGAAGCTCGCGAAGTGCCGGAGCCGGCGACGACGTAACGTCGGGGCCGCGGCCGTCGTTGGACCGCGCGACTTCATAACGCCGGGCCCGGGGGTGCCGTGGCTGATCCCCCGTGGTCCGTGGCGTGTGCGGCTCGGGTCAGCTTGATTCACTCAGCTCGGCAGGCGATCCAGCCGTTCTTTCGGATCATCGCGCTGACCGGATGAAGATGGCGGCGATGTGGAGTCCTGCCAGATAGATGGCGGCAGTCTTGTCGTAGCGGGGAGCGAAGCTCCTCCAGGAGGTACCGGCTCGCTGTGGTTTACCAACTCCTTCGGAGAGTGGACCTCGTGGGGCGGGGAATCCGCTGGTGACAGCCGCGCCGCGTATGGGAGACGTTTCATGGACTCAGGCAGAAAGACGCCCGACCACCGGGTGAAGGCACGCGAACGCCTCCCGCGCCACGAACGCCGCGGCGAGGCCCGGCTGCCCGCGGTACTCGCCACGCTGACCGCGATCCTGCTCTACCTCGCCCTGCCGGAACAGCTCCTGTTCGTCCCGCGCTTCATCCTGCCGGCGCTGGAGGTGCTGCTGCTGATCCCGCTGATCGCGGTCAACCCGCGCCGCATGACCCGGCAGAACCGCTTTTCCCGGCTCGTGTCGCTGATCCTGGTGGCCCTGATCGGCATCAGCAACCTCGTCTCGCTCGGCCTGCTGGTGCACGCCCTGGTCAGCGACAAGGCTCAAGAGGGCGGCCCCCTGCTGATCGCCGCCCTCCAGGTGTGGGCCACCGGCATCATCGTCTTCGGCCTGGCGTTCTGGGAGCTCGACCGCGGCGGCCCAGTGGTGCGCACCCAGGCGGAGCGCTCCGAACTGCCGCTGGCGGACTTCCGGTTCTCCCAGGACGAGAACGACGACGCTGTCGAGGAGGTCGCCGACGGCGCGTCCCGCAGCAGCGACTGGGTCCCCACCCTGATGGACTACCTGTACGTCTCGGTGACCAACTCCACCGCCTTCAGCCCCACCGACACCATGCCGCTCTCCACCCGGGCCAAGGCCCTGATGGCCGTTGAGAGCATCGCCGCCCTCATCACCTCTCTGCTCGTCATCGCCCACGCGGTGGGCGTCCTCGACAAGTAGCACGGCGACGGGTCCAAGCCGCGGTGAGAGGACGGTGTTGCTCGGAGTCGTGACCCCAAGCAGCTATGAACATCCCGTTCTCCCACGCCCGAGCCCCCGCGGACCGCAACCGACCCGGACGCCATGCCCGGTGATCAACAAGCGGACCCATATGGCGGCAGATCGTCATGGGGCGGCGAAAGCCACCTCTTGGCGCCTGTGTCGGCACCTGGCAGACGTGGTGCGTTCTGCGCCAAAAGTGCGCACCAAGCTGATGTACCCCGGATCCGCCTCGGCCACCGAAGAGGCATCGCCGGCCCTCTCGGCAGGTCGCGATCAGAACCGCCGGGAACCGGCCCCGTAGTTGATCAGGCGGGGGTGCCATCCGTCATCCAGCTCCGCAGCGACGAGGCGGCGGCCTCTTCTTTGGCCCCCAAATTGATGACACACAGGGCAGAGAGGCCATGCAGCCTGGCCCGGTGCAACCACACGGCATCAGGTGCAGCAGACCGATCCGCCAGCTCTCGACATCATCACCGCACCGCGCAGGTGGCTCGACCACGTCCTGGCGGACAAGGCCTACACCTCCCGGTGAAAGTCCCTGAGAAACCGCAACTACCTGCGGCGACACGGCATCCCGCACACGATCCCCGAGCGTCTTGCCCAGCTGAGGCACCGCACCCAGAGAACCGGGGCCGTCGACGCTGCACGGCACAGGCCCCGGCGATCGGCTTTCGGGGTAGCGCCCTCGGGTGGGTGCTTGCCTGCCAGACCGTGACGCGTTACTGGCAAACGTGTGTGCATCGTGCTTGGCCGGAGGGCCGAAGGGGGATCTTGTTGCCGGACCCCGACCGTGCCCAACCGTGAAGGAGCCCCACATGCGCCTGTTCCACACTGACGCCCTCAGCCGCTTAACCGACGCGGAGGCCGCGAGACGGCGTTTTGCCGCCGACGGTTACCTCCCGCTGCCATCCCTGCTCACCCCGCGCGGACTGGAGCACCTGCGCGGCGAGGCCCAGCGGCTGGAACAGCTGGCACGGCGGCGGGACTTCGCCATGGACTGCATGGATGGCTCGCCCCGCCACATGACCACCCTGGGCGGCCACCATATCGCCGAGGAGTCCAAGACGATCCCTCGACTCTATGAGGACCCAGGGCTTCTGGCGCTGATCGAGGCCGCCGTCGGGCAGACGCCGACCACCGTGCCCGACCCTCTCGAGCGGCACGTGCTGAACATCCTGCACCGCGAGGGCGACACCCACGGCGCCCACACCGACGACTATCCCTACGCCCTCGTAGTCTTCCTCGAAGCCCCACCCCACCCGGGCGACGGTGGTCTCGTCGCGTACACCCCTCACACCTCCTCCCTCACCGAGCTGGCCAATACCGGCCGGGCACGGACGGCACACCACGCGCCGGGGGATGCCTATCTCCTGCGCAGCGACACCACCGCCCACCGCGTCACGCCCCTGACCCGCTCCGGCCTGCGGCGCACCGTCCTCAACTTCGCCTACACCACGCCCGCCACCGAGACTCGCCTCACCTCCTCGGCACGCGAGCTGTACTTATAACCAGAGGCGCCCCAAACCGCCCGAAGCTCGCCCCAGTGCTCCGTGCTCCGTGCTCCGTACACGAGGGCACCGGGACCACGCCGCCGTCCAGGATGTGACGCGTAATGTTCATCCATACGTAGCCGGGCACGTTCACGTGTACGCCGACACCGGGCGTGGTCGGCCTGTTGGCGTCCAAGGTGAGCGGCCTTGTCGGGCAAGCCGCCGGGGATCCGATCAGCATTGACCAGGCGAATGAGTCGATCGCCCCGCTGTCGATGTGGAGCGTCCCGAACCAGAGCCTGCCGTCCCTCGCGGGTGCTCTCGCCCTCCGATAGCGTCCGATGCACTGCCGGGCGCCGGTGACCGCTCCCCGGGGAGGGCATGATCCCCTCTTCAGGGCGCGGCCGCGCGTCCTGCTGGCTGCCCCGGCACGGGTGGGGTTCTTCACCAGCGTTGAGCGTCGGGGAGCGGCAGGACGGCGGAGGCGGTGCTGCGGGCGCGCGGCGCTGGGCAGACGGCGGCCGAGAGCCGCAGGCGCGACCGGGGTCGGGCGGAGGAACGGTGTGGGCCGAGGGTACCGGCGGGCAGCTCAACCTGGGCCAGCCAAGGCAGCCCGGCGGCCACGCCGCCCACCCACCACACAGCACCAGGGCTCCTCATACGGCACACCGGCTCCCGGCTCCGTCGAAGGCTGCCGGCGCCTGTGCATCTACTTCACAGCGCCAGCTCCCGGCCGCCGCGGCGTGGTGACCCTCCTACAGGCCCAAAGCGAGCAAGACCGTGACCGCCGGGGGGATCAGCGCACCCCACCCCGCCCAGCGGCATGCCGCGGCCAGGGCGGGGTGCCGCAGGGGCAGCCGGGAGAACACGACGAGCAAGGGGGTGAGGGTCCAAGACGCCCACCAGCACGGCGTGAGGACGGCGACGGTCTGAGGGTGGACGTCCGCAGCCATCCCTGCCAAGGCCCCGAAGGTGAAGGCCAACGGGATCAGAGCCAACGCCGCAGCCGTCACCCACATCGGAATCGTGCCGGTGCTTCGGGTGATGGGGGTGCTGTCGGCCAGGGTGGGGATCGTCTCGTGCATCGATACAGCCAAGCGGCTCTGCTTGTGGCTGGCCTGCGCTGACGTACTCAGTTCCAGGCGTTCCTCGTACTCAAAACACCTAAGCGCGGCTGATCCGCCAACGTCCGTTCGCAGGGCGGCGGCCGCGTGGCTGTTCCGTGCGGCCCTGACCGGGGTCCTGGCGCGGGGCATCTCCGCGATCGGAGCATCTCAGCGTGTGCGTGAGTGGGGAGTGCCGGGTCAGGTCGGATTGTTCCTACGACGCAGGCGTGAGGCCTTGGGAAACGATGTTCTCGGCGATGCTGTACTCGATCCCGTAGCTGCTGATCCCGCCGAGAATCACGGACTGGATGTCCCCGAAGGTCAACGGCCCACTGCTGACGGCACCCAGGACGCCGTTGTCCGGGGCAGGCGTCGATGCCGAACGCCCCGTCGGAACCGATCACGAGCCCATAGGCCATGGAGACCCGGGCATCCCCAGCCTCGAACGATCAGCCCTGGTCGGGCATTTACTCGGGGCGATTGGCGTCCAGGATGCGGGAACAACCCTCGTAGAACGGGGCTGGCGGCAGGCCAGGCCGACCCAGCGGTCCTTGAAGGCCGTAGCCCGGTCTGTTTCCGCAGCAGGGATCCCGCGCCCGATCCGCGCCTCGCGGTGTCGCCGGATGTTCTGCCCCGGAACGCGTGTGCCGCCACCTCGACAAACCTCCGGGCCCTGGAGCTCGGGCCGGTCGGCCCGAACCGGGAGGGGCACCGGGCTGCCGGTCACCGCTGCGCGTCTTCGCCTGCGTGGAGCACAGCCGCTGCGATCTCCCGCACGCGGTCCAGGCTGATTCCTGTGCGCTGCTCGACGGCGAGAGGGTGGTCGGTGGGCTCAAGCTCGACGAAGGGGCGCTCACCGACCGGGCGGGTGTGTACGTAGGTCTTCAGGTTGAGGGTTGTGGCCGGATAGACAGGCAAGTCGGTGGTGAGCCAACCAAAGGACGGCTTCTCGGACTCTCGGCCGGGGGTGTCCCACAGATCCGCAGCCCTGGAGAAGCTGTCACGGCTGATGGAGACCCAGACGCCCCAGGAAAACGTCTCGTCACCGCCGATGACCGGTATCTCGATCATGCCCTTGACGAAGTAGTGCTGGGCGCGAACCACGCACTGGTCCGCACACAGCAGACAGTCTTCGGCGTCGGTGAAGGCCTCCGGATCCCATACGGCCGGAGCTTCAGCCGTGTAGTTCAAAGGCAGCTCCGGGTGGTGGGCTCCGCAGCACGAGCAGGTGAAACCGAGATCGCTGGTCACGATGCTGGAGCCTAGTGAAGACATCCGAAATCGTCGCAGGCCGCTCCCCGCCTGGCCGCCCCCTTGAGCCGAAGCTCAGCAGTGGTCGCCGGTAGGGCCAGATGACGCGGCGAATGAGGCCGAACGATGCAGCGCGGTTGTCACAGACGGAGCACACATCTTGTCACACCTGCTCATTCAGCAGCGTTCCTGTCACCAGTCCCCCGCCCCAGCGCCTGGAAGGGTGCGCAGGCGTAGACGTTCCCCTTGAGGCCCGAACATGATCAGATACTCGACCGGCCCGGTGTATCCGGCGTTCGCGACTCCGTGGGGCACGCGGGTGTCGAACTCGACGACGTCCCCGGCAGTCAGGACGAGGTCCTGGCTGCCGAGTGCGAGCCACAACCTCCCGTACAGGACGCACAGCCATTCGTAGCCCTCATGGGACACCTGCCGGGGCCGCCCAGACAACTTGGCGACGGCGGGCAGCACATGCTTGTGGGCGTGCAGGCCGCCGACGTACCGGGTCAGCGGCAACACCGCCTTGTCGTCGCCGAAGCTGTGCGGCACCGTCCTGCGGGGCTCGGCCGCAGGGGCGGGTGCGGTGCCGGCCAGCTCGTCCAGGCCGACTCCGTACTCCTTCGCCAGCTGAAGCACCACCTCCAGGGTGGGCTTGCGTCGGCCGGTCTCGATCCGCGACAGCGTACTGGGCGAGATGCCGGTCGCACGGCTGACAGCGGCGAGGGTGACGCCACGGCGTTCGCGCACGACTCGCAACCGCGGTCCCATGGCCGCCAGCGTCTGGTCCACGTCGTCACCTGCCACCGGTCCCCGTTTCCTACGCCGTGCCGCCCTCACCGCTCACCGCTCTGCCCTGCAACCTTGCCAGAATGGCAACGCCGATCGCGCCGAGTGGCCGCCTCATCGCATGATCGTCGGGTTCCCGCCGACCGCCCCCGAACCGAGGAGAAGTCCCTCATGCGATCCGAGCCGACCGCCGCACTGCGCCACCGCACCGTCGAAGGCCCTGCCGGGCGCCTGCACCTGGTCGAGCAGGGCACCGGCCCGTTGGTCCTGCTCGTGCACGGCTTCCCCGAGTCCTGGTACTCCTGGCGCCGCCAGCTCCCCGCCCTCGCCGCGGCCGGGTACCGGGCAGTGGCGATCGACGTGCGCGGCTACGGCCGCTCCTCCAAGCCCGCCGCAACCGACGCCTACCGAATGCTCGACCTGGCGGAGGACAACGTCGCCGTCGTGCACGCCCTCGGCGAGGAGAGCGCGGTGATCGTCGGCCACGACTGGGGCTCCAACATCGCCGCCGTCTCCGCCCTGCTGCACCCCGAAATCTTCCGCGCGGTCGGCTTGCTGAGCGTCCCGTACGCGCCGCCCGGCGGCCCCCGCCCCACCGACATCTTCGGCCGGATGGGCGGCCCCGAGCAGGAGTTCTACGTCTCCTACTTCCAGGAGCCGGGCCGCGCCGAGGCGGAGATCGAGCCCGACGTCCGGAGCTGGCTCGCAGGCTTCTACGCGGCCCTGTCCGGCGACACCATGCCCGCCGAGGGCGAGCCCGACCCGCACTTCGTCGCCCACGGCGGCCGACTGCGCGACCGTTTCCCCGCCGGCCCGCTCCCGGCCTGGTTGAGCGAGGGGGACCTTGACGTCTACGCCGGGGAGTTCGAGCGCACCGGTCTGACCGGCGCCCTCAACCGCTACCGCAACATGGACCGCGACTGGGAAGACCTCGCCCCGCACCGCGGAGCTCCAATCAAGCAGCCATCCCTGTTCATCGGCGGCGCCCTGGACGCCTCCACCACCTGGATGTCCGACGCCATCGACGCCTACCCCACCACCCTCCCCCGCCTGTCGGCTTCCCACGTTCTCGAAGGCTGCGGCCACTGGATCCAGCAGGAACGCCCCGACGAGGTCAACAACCTGCTGACCGACTGGCTCGCCACGCTTCAGAGCTGAATCGGCCGACTACCAGGGCAGCTTGGCGGTGCGTTTCGGGTGGGCCGCGCCGAAGCAGCGCATGCCGGTCTGCCCGGCGATGCCGAACAGTCGCACCGCGCGTACTCCCCTACACCCGTGACAACAAGCGTACGGGTGCGGCTCAACAGCTCGGTGACTGCTTGGCGCGGCGGCCTGCGAAGGTTCCGTCTCCAGCCCCCGACCCTCCTTACCCCTGCACCCTCCCGAGGAAGCCGCGCAAGTAACCCGCGACGACGTCCAAGTGACTCTCCAGCAGGAAATGACCGCCATTGATCAGGTGCACCTCCGCGTCCTTGGCGTCGCGGGCGAAGGCGCGTGCGCCCGCCGGGCCGAAGATTTCGTCGTTGCGGCCCCACACGGCGAGCACTGGGACTTCGCTGGTGCGTAGGAATTCGTGCAGCAGCGGGTAGAGCGGGCGGTTGTTCTGATAGTCGCGGAACAGCGCCAGCTGAACCTCGTCGTTGCCCTCGCGGGAGACGAGAGCGAAGTCGTGCTCCCAGGTGTCCGGGCTGACCCGGCTCGGATCGGGCACGCCGTGCACGTACTGCCAACGGATGGCGTCGAGGCTCAGCGCGGCGCGGACGGCGGATTCGGTCTCGGGACCGGGGTTCGCCCCATAGGCCCAGACGTCGGTCCAGAACGACTCGACGAAACCGTCCTCATAGCCGTTGCCGTTCTGGGTGATGAGGGCGGAGATCCGTTCGGGGTGCTGGAGCGCGAGGCGCCACCCAATGGGGGCGCCGTAGTCCTGGACATAGAGGGCGTAGCGGTCCAGGCCCAGTTGGTCGAGCAGTGCGGAGGTGAGTTCGGCGAGCGCGTCGAAGGTGTACGTGAACTCTCCGACGAGGGGGGCGTCCGAGTGGCCGAAGCCGAGGTGGTCCGGCGCGATGACGTGATAGTCATCGGCCAGCAGTGGGATGAGTTCGCGGAACATGAACGAGCTGGTGGGGAAGCCGTGCAGCAGGACGATCACGGGGGCGTCGGCGGAGCCGGCTTCCCGATAGAAGATCTCATGGCCGTCAACAGTGGCGGTCCGGTGATGCACCGAGCTCATTTCTAACCCCTATACATCCTCTATGCGGTTAGTTCCCTCGTCATGCAAGCACGGGGTAAGCTAACCTGTCAAATGACTCGATCCGGTTAGATGGGAGTGGCGCCCGATGGACACGCTGCTGGACCTGCTCAACAGCAGGCCACTCGTCAACGGCGAGGAACAGGACGTGCTCGGCGACCCGGCCGGAGGCAGACGCTGGGCGCGGGAGCACGGCGGCGAAGGCAGCATCGAGGAACTGGCGCTGCTGCGCGAGACGCGGGACATCCTGCGGGACGTCGTGCGCGGAGAACGCCCGCCCACCGCATTGGGCCCGCTACTCGAAGGGGTCCACCAGGTCCCGGAGATCACTTCGGAGGGTCTTCGATGGACGGTCACAACTCCCCCGCACGTCCGGCTGGCCGTCGAGGCGGTGCTCGCCTGGGCCGCCACCGAGCAGGACATGCCCGGTCGGCTACGCCCCTGCGCCAACGACAAGTGCCAGTTGTTCCTGCTCGACCGCAGCCGCGCCAACCGCGCCCGCTGGTGCTCGATGGCCCTCTGCGGCAACCGCGAAAAAGCACGCCGCCACTACGAACGCTCCCGCTGACACGTCCCCCACGCGCCGTACGCGGCCAGCGTTCGCACACACAGTGGGACGTGGCAGAGGTGGCCGCCCTCGCGGACCATCTGACCGCACAGGGTGTGGGCGAGGCCTGGAGACTTGGGCGCACTACAGCAACATCCGCGGCAGAGGGCGTCGGTAGGCCTTGTGGCACCTGAGGCGGGCGGGTGCCACACGGTGAGAGCGCCTGCTCATGCCCCGTCCTCGGTGAGGTCAGGCGGCCTACCGACCTCGGCGGCCAGATGCCGAGCGGCGCGTTATCGTCGCGGCCAGCAGGACGAGGACCTCCGGCGCCAAGCCCGCCGATGGAGATCGCCGTCGTTGTCGCCCGCAGTTCCGCAGGCCGATACGGCGGCCGGACCCCTCCTCGTGACCGGCCCGAACCGGCAGAGACAGTGCGGCCCTCATCGCGTACATGTACGGCCAACCTCCCGGCCCCGACGCCGAATTCGCGGGGCTCGCCCTGGAAGCGGTGAACGCGCATCGGCGCGTTGGTTTACAACGCCGCTTGCGTACCACGTCCCAACCACGGCTCGCCGCTCACCGCCACGCACTCCCCACACAGGGCTGCACAGCCGTCAAGTTGACCGGACAAAGCGGCCGAGGTTCCAGGGCCTGACGCCGGAATGGCCGGGACGCGGGGCGGG
The DNA here is from genome assembly GCF_025399895.1 of Streptomyces sp. ASQP_92. Taxonomy (GTDB): domain Bacteria; phylum Actinomycetota; class Actinomycetes; order Streptomycetales; family Streptomycetaceae; genus Streptomyces. The sequence continues at coordinate 10,690 of NZ_JAODUA010000004.1, forward strand.
GCCGGGACGCGGCAGCGGCCGATGGCAGGTGCCCGGCTGCCGATGGCCCGTGACCGGTGCCGACTAACGGGCCATCCAGGGGCGGTGGTCCGGATGCCGCCGCCCCCGGCCGCTGTTAATTTCGCCCTCATGCGCCGAATGACCATAAAAGCCCCCCACGCCCAGCGGGAGCCGGCCGCCCCGCGCCTCCTGCACACACCCCGGCTCGGTTGAGCCGCGATGGGCATCCTCAAGGACCATCCGGAGCTCGCCCTCTTCCTCTGCCTCGCACTCGGCTACCTCGTGGGCAAGCTGAGGGCCGGGCCCATCACGCTCGGCGGGATCTGCGGCACCCTCATCGTCTCGCTCCTGATGGGCGCCTGGGCGAAGGTCCAGGTCTCCGGCGACGTCAAGACGGTCTTCTTCGCCCTGTTCATCTTCCCGCTCGGCTACCTCGCGGGGCCGCAGTTCTTCGCCAACCTCAACCGTGGCAGCCTGCGCTTCTTCACCCTCTGTCTGATCGAGCTGGGCTGTGTGCTCGGCATCGCCTTCGGCCTCGCGAAAGCCTTCGGGCTCGACGTCGGCACCGCGTCCGGCATCCTGGCCGGCGCCGCCACCGAATCGGCGGTCGTCGGGACCGCAACCGAGGCAATCGGCAAGCTGGGCGGCCTCAGCGCGGCCCAGATCACCGAGTACCAGGGGCATGTGGCCACGGCGTACACCGTCTGCTATCTCTTCGGCCTCATCACCATCGTCATCTACACCAGCCAGATCATGCCGATGCTGCTGCGCATCAACCTGCGGGACGCGTCCCGGCAGCTGTGGACGAAGATGCGTGGCGGCAGTGGCGAGCGCGGCCTGGAGGCCGACGAGCGCGAGGCGCTGCCGGGTCTGGTGGGCCGCACCTATCTGGTGACGACGGCCGACGGCCGCACCATCGGTGACCTGGAGTCCTCGCTCGGCGGCCGCATCACCATCGAGGCGCTGCGGCGCGGCAGCCGCACCCTCACCCCGGTGGCGGGGACCGAGCTGACCCTCTCCGACCTCGTGCTCGTGGTCGGTCGGCGGGCCAACACCATCGAGGCGGGCCGCGAGATCGGCCCCGAGACGCCCGGCATCCCGGGCCTCGACTCGCCGCTCGCCACCACCCAGGTCGCGATGACCGAGAAGTCCGCCGACGGCAAGAGCCTCGATCAGCTCCAGCACGAACACCCGGAGTTCATCCGGCAGGGCGTGTACGTCACCGACGTCCTGCGCAACGACCAGCATCTGCCGGCGACCCCGGACACCGTGGTGCGGCGGGGCGACGTGCTCACCCTCGCCGGGGCCCGCTCCGGGCTCGACAAACTCGTGGCGAAGATCGGCGCGGTGGTCAAGAACGACTCCACCGATTTCATCTATCTGGGCCTCGGCATCGTCTGCGGCTCTCTGCTCGGGCAGCTCGTAGTGCGCGCCGGTGACATCCCGCTCTCCCTCGGCACTGGCGGCGGCTGTCTGATCTCCGGTCTCGTCTTCGGCTGGTTCCGCTCCCGCAAACAGACCTTCGGCGCGTTCCCGCCGCAGGCCGCCACCACCCTGAAGGACATGGGTCTGGCCGTCTTCATCGCCTGCACCGGCCTGGTTTCGGGGCCGCAGGCCTGGCCGCTGCTCAAGCAGTACGGCGCGCTGCTCCCGTTCGCCGGGATCGCGATGGTACTGATCCCGGCCACGCTGTCGCTGCTGGTCGGGCGCGCCCTGCTGAAGATCGAGAAGCCGCTCCTGATCGGCGCCATCGCGGGGCAGCAGTGCTCGACGCCCGCCATCACCTCCATCACCCAGGTGGCCCAGAGCTCCGTACCGATGCTGGGCTACACGATCACGTACACGCTCTCCAACTTCCTGCTGCCACTGACCGGCCCGGTCCTCGTCGGCGTCCTCGGAGCCTGAACGTGATCGATTTCATCGACCGGAACATCTTCCATCCACACCCCGAGCTCCTGATCTTCGACACCATCGCGCTCGGCTTCCTGCTCGGCAAATGTCCTGCTCACCATCTGGGGCGCCGTGATCGTCCTCCGCCACCACTGATGCCACCGCCCACGTACGTAAGGAAGCTCCGTGCCGAAGACGACCTTCACCCGTGAGGAAATCCAGTCCTTCGCCCAGCTCTCGCCGTTCGAGCTGAAGGACAAGTTCATCCAGATCGCCCAGGCGGTACAGGCGGACGAGCCGGGCCAGAAGGAGAAGTCGGCGCGCCAGATGCTCAACGCCGGCCGCGGCAACCCGAACTGGGTGGCCACCGGCCCCCGCGAGGCGTTTCTCGCGCTCGGCTACTTCGCCCTGTCGGAGTCCCGCCGGGTGTGGACCGCCGACAACCTGGGCGGCATGCCCGAGAAGCATGGTTCGGCCGCTCGCTTCGACGCGTATGTGCGCCAGCACCCGGACCTGCCCGGCATCGAGCTCCTGGAGCGGTGCGTCGCGTACGCTGTGGAACGGTTCGGCTTTGACCGGGACGAGTTCATGCACGAGCTGACCGACAGCTCGATCGGCGACAACTACCCTGTGCCGGACCGGATGCTGGTCCACGCCGAGAAGATCGTGCGCGGCTATCTCGCCGACGAGATGTTCGACAAGCGGCCCCCGCAGGACAACCTGTCGCTGTTCGCGACCGAGGGCGGCACGGCGGCCATGTGCTACATCTTCGACTCCCTGACGAAGAACGGCGTCCTGAGGAAGGGCGACCGGATCGCTCTGATGGTGCCGGTGTTCACGCCGTACGTGGAGATCCCCGAGCTCGACACGTACGAGTTCGACGTGGTGCGCGTCGAGGCGAGCCTGTTCACCGAGACCGGGGTGCGCGAATGGCGCTATCCGCCTGAGGAGATCGCCAAGCTCGCGGACCCGAGCGTGAGGCTGGTGTGCCTGGTGAACCCGTCCAACCCGCCCTCGTTCGCGCTGAGCGACCGGGTGACCCTGCAGATCAAGGAGATCATCGCCGGGCCCAACCCGAACCTGCTGATCGTCACGGACGACGTGTACGGCACGTTCGTGGAGGGATTCCGCTCGATCGCCGCCGAGGCGCCCCGCAACACCCTGCTGGTCTACTCGTACTCCAAGCACTACGGCTGCACCGGCCACCGGCTCGGCGTGATCGGGCTGCACGAAGACAACGTCGTCGACGAGCTGATCGCCACACTGCCGCGGGAGGAGAAGGAGCGCCTGGCCAAGCGGTACGGGACGCTGACCCTGGAGCCGGCGAAGATCCGGTTCATCGACCGGCTCGTCGCCGACTCACGCCAGGTCGCGCTCAACCACACCGCCGGCCTCTCGCTGCCGCAGCAGGTCATGATGACCTTGTTCTCGCTCTTCGACCTTCTGGAGGAAGGCCAGGCGTACAAACACCGCATCCGCGCGATCGTCAGCCAGCGGCTCGAACTCCTCCTGGAAGGCGCCCAGATGAAGATCGCGGACGATCCGAAGCGGGCCGGGTACTACATCGAGCTCGATCTGCTCGCCGAGGCCGAGCGCGTCCACGGCAAGGACTTCGCGGACTTCCTGGAGAAGAACTACGAGCCCGTCGACCCGCTGTTCCGGCTCGCCGAGCAGACCAGTGTGGTGCTGATCAACGGCGGCGGCTTCGAGGGACCGCAGTGGTCGGTGCGGGTCTCGCTCGCCAACCTCGACGACCTGGACTACCTGAAGATCGGCCACCATCTGCGGGCCATCTTCAACGACTACGCGCAGGAGTGGCAGGCGTCCCGGGTCTGACGACGTGTGCGGAGACCAAAGGCGGCCCGGGGCCTGAATCTCACATGCCGTGAGGACGCACAGGGGCCGCAGCCGCCTCCACCTGGAGGGCGGGCCCCCTGGCCGAGACCGCCGGGCTCACCGCGCCGCGTCGCGGGCCCTCCCCCGGGCCCGAACTGCAGCGGCCTCAGGCGTCGTTCGTGACTACCGATAGCTGCGGTCTCAACTTCCCTGCCTTTCGGGGACGTTCGCCTCGGAATGGAGGGCGGAGGCCTCGGCGATCATCGACCCGAGATGCCATTTGTACAAGACCTAGGGTCGACAGCCCCGGCATCCTCCCTCCTATGGGTATCCATGACGTTCAGCATGTGCACGGGATGCACGTGGTCCACGACGGCCCCCAGGAGGCACCGCCGCTCGTGCTCATACACGGATCCGGGGTCTCGGGCAGCTCGTGGGGCCCGGTGGTGCCGGCATTGGCCAGTCGGAACCATGTCATCCGGCTCGACCTCCCAGGCCACGGTCAGCCCCCGCCCGCGCCGTCGTACGACGTGCGTGAGCAAGCAGCTCGTGTGGCTGCGGCGCTCGATGAGTTCGCCCTTGGGCCGGTCGTCGTAGCCGGGCATTCCAGTGGCGGATACATCGCGACCGCCCTCGCCGAACAGCGCCCGGGCCTGGTGAGTTCGCTCGTATTGATCAGCAGTGGCCCGAGTCCCCACGCGCTCCTTGCGCAGCCCGTCTTCCTTCGGGTTCTCATGGGCCCAGCGCTCGGCCCGCTTCTCTGGAGGATCCGTTCCGACGCGATGCTCCGCCGGAGGGTGACCGCGTTGTGCAGCGGCCCGGCGGAAGTCCCGGAAGACCTGATTGCCGAGATGCGGGGCATCGGCTACCACACGTTCAGGACGGTGCTACGGCAGAACGGCGCCTACATCGCTGAGAGGAGCGTCCCCGACCGCCTGTCCGCACTCGACGTCCCGGTTCTGGTCATCTTCGGCTCTGCCGACCCCCGTTGGGATCCCTCTTCGGCTCACGATTACGACGCTGCGCCGAACGCACGAATCGCCCAGCTCCCCGGGGTCGGACACTTCCCCATGCTCGAAGCGCCGGAGACCACGGGCGAGTTGCTGCTGGGCTTCGCGGCGACGGGACGCTGAGCGTGGGAGGGCGTCGACTGCGTACGCGTAAGGATGCATACGCGTAAGGACGAGTACGCCCCCCGAACACCCCGGTGCGCCGCGCTCGGACCATAGTCGCCGGGTATCGACACCGCTATGGTCCCGACGACCGGGGCGCAGTGTGCCCGGGCCACACACTTCACGAGGGGGGCTCGTGTATTCAAGGACGCGGCGAAGCGGAACGATCACTAGACGGTACATGTGTGCGCTGACCGTGGTCATGGGGCTTGTCGCCGCGTTGCTCACCGGGTTGGCGGGCAGCGCGTCGGCAGCTCCGATCGGTACGGTGGGCGATTCGGATTTCGAAGGACAGACCAGCCGCACCATCTCCGCTCCATGGTCCGGCGAGGGGCCGGACTTCAAGGGCATCGATATCGGTCTCGGCTATCAGAAGACCGGGCGGAACAACGCGTTCATCCGCACCTCCAGCCGTAACTGGAATGCCGTCACCCAGAAGGTGCCGGTCAAGTCCCAGACCGTGTACTACCTCGACGGCTGGGTGCGGACCTCCGGCAACTTCACCACCGGATACCTCGGAGCGCGCGGGACCAACGGCGCCACGATGGTGCAGAAGAACTACGGAAAGGTCATCAGCAACGGGGCCTACCAGCTCCTGCACATGGCCTTCAACTCCGGCACCAACACCTTCGTCACGCTCTATGCGGGCTACACCGCGCCCGGCACCGACTCCTGGGTCCAGATCGACGACATCACCCTGTCCGACACGCCGTATGCGAATTGGGCGGGGTACGAGGTAGTCAGCAGCCCGGTCAACGCCGCGCCGCACGCGGTGACCGCCGTTTGGAGCGAACCGCTCTTCGGCTGCCGCGAGCAGCATCCCGACAACCAACTCGGCATCTGGGTAGGTCTCGACGGGGTGGCCAACAGTGCCACGGAAAGCCTCGTACAGATCGGTGTCGTGGCCAACTGCCGAGGCCAGGTGGGCGACCTGTACCCGCAGTACCAGGCCTTCTGGGAGGTGATCAACGCGGGTGTCGACACCAACGCGCAACCCGTGCCCATCGAGGCGCAGCCGGGCGACCGTATGTCGGCGTCGGTGGTCCGCAGCGCAGCCGACCCCGCCAACTTCACCCTGACCCTCGACAACCTCTCCCGGTCCGGACAGCACCAGAGCCTGTCCAAGAGGGTTCCCGCGGCGCGGTCCGAGAGCGCCGAGGTCATCGTCGAGCGGGGCTACAGTTCGCCCTTCGACGTGACGTGGCCCGCGACCGTCAACGTCGCCTTCTCCTACGTCACCGTCGACGGTGCGCCCCTGTCGTCGTACGACGTGCTCCCGGCCCAGGCCCGCCAGGCCGACTCGGGCACGGTGTACGGTCCTACGTCGGCCACGACCGACAGCGGCGGCTACAGCAACTTCTCCGTCACCTCGCGCCCGGGCTAGCATCCGTCGGCGTCAGGACGACGTGTGCACCGGGCGAACTCCTCGGAGCCGACCCGACCGGGACCTGTGCCGTTAGAGCTGCCCATTCCTGCTGTCGCGGAGGGTGCTGGCCTGATCATCGAGCAGTACGGGGCCTTACAGGTGGCCCCGCAATTGACGCCCGAGGAGGACCCCATTCCTCCCTTCGACCAGGCCTGGCAAGGTCTTAGTAGGACTCCGTTAGGTCTCAGGTGATCTTGTTTTCCGTGGGCGGGGTAGTGGGCGGTGGCAGGTGGTGCAGATGCCGGTCCAGCACCTCAGCACGTCCTGGAGGAGGTCGAGGAGGTGGTAGAGGGTGAGGCCGGCGTGGGGCTTTTGAGGAGAGCCGCTGTTCGGTGAGGAAGGCCTGGGCAGCGGTCACGAGGGTGACGTGGTGGTGCCAGCCGGGCCAGGAGCGTCCCTCGAAGTGGTCCAGTCCCAGGCCGTGTTTGAGTTCCCGGTAGTCGTGCTCGACGCGCCAGCGCAGCTTCGCCCGGCCGACCAGGTCTTTCAGTCGGGTGTCGGCGGGCAGGTTGGAGAACCAGTACTCGGTGGGCTCTTCGGCATCGGGCGGCCATTCGGCCAGCAGCCACAGGTCGGGCAGGACGCCGTCCCACCAGCCCCGCTCTGCCGAGGCGAGGGCCCGCAGCGGGCGGACGATGGCATTGCCCGCCGGGCGAACGCGCAGGGCCGCGAAACGCGAGCGCATCTGTCCCTTGGGTGCCCTCGCGCCAGGTGATGTCGGTGAAGCCGTGGTATCCCAGACCGGCGGCGTGCGCGGACACGGCCAGGGGTGCCTGTCGGTAGCGTGGCTGGGGCCAGCACCCGTTGGTCCCTTTGCGGGCGGGTGCCTCGGGCACCGCTTCGAAGAGGTGGGCGGTGACGTCGCTGCGGACGGACAGCACGTAGCCCAGGCCGCGCTCGGTGAGCGCGGCGCGGAAGGCCGCGTTGGTTCCGTAGGCCGCATCAGCGAGCACGACACGCGGTGACAGACCCCAGCCGGCGAGTTCGTCGAGGATGTCCAGGGCGAGCCGCCACTTCTCGCGGTGCCCGACGCCGCACGGCACTCTGCACGCCGTGCGGCGCTCGGCGTCGTCGGCCCATTCCTTGGGAATGAACAGCCTCCACTGCAACGGGGACGAGGCCGAGGCGGTGACAGCGTGCACGCTCACGGCGACCTGGAGTTGGCTCGCTTCCCCAATGCACCGCAGTACTGCGGTGCGACGCCGACCGACCTTCGGCCGTCCTTGGGAAACGACACATCGTCAACCACCCACGCCTCGGGACTGATTACCGCGGCCATCCGCTCGGCGATCCGCCGCCGCACCGGCATCGGGTCCCAGGTGGACTGGTTCACGAACTGCTGCAGGTTCTGCTCGTTGCCGTCCGGAAGCCGCGCGGCCATCGCCTGGATGGACTTGCGGCGCCCGTCCAGCATCAGGCCCCGCAGATAGCAGTCACCCTTGGCCCGCTGGTCCTTGCGCGGCACCGAGGCAAACACATCCGCCACGAACAACGCCAACTTCGCCCGAACACGCATCACTTCATGTGCGTCCACATACCCAACATGCTCCGGAACAGGCTCTACCGGAAGACCTAACGGAGTCCTACTAAGCTCTTCATCGCCTTTGAGGGTCGGCTCGCCACAGCCAAGAACTGAACCTCAACAACCAAGATCAGGCATTAAATTGAGACATCCGCCGTCCTTGCTTGGGGTGAGGGTCGCGGCGAGAGCCGGTAATGAGGCCCGACATTCAGCCGACGCCGGTGCGACGAGTGTGCCGCACCGGCGTGTACGCGCTGATCGGCGGCCTCACCAGGGGATTGCGCCCGAGTGCTGGAAGGAGATCATGATCCAGATGATCAAGGGGATGAGGATCACGAGTACGAAGCAGCCCAGCGCCTTAGCCCAGGTTGCGGTCTGACCTCTTGGTTCTGGTGGCACTCTGCATCACAGTTTCGTTATGGCGCGGGTGAATGCTTGAGCGTAGGCGGTAGTGCCGACGCCGTTGGGGTGGTAGCTCTCACGGCTGACACACCACGTTCCTCCGATCGTGCAACGGAAGTCTCCGTCACCGTGGGGTGCTGTGACGACCTTGTTGACCCCTTCCGGGTCGTTGCAGGCGCGCTTGTAGGCGAAGTCATCATCGGGCGATTTGTAGGTGACGGGAAGACCTTGTGCCTGAAGGGACGTGGCTCGCCAGGTTCGGGGCCGAGTGGAGGTTGCTGGTCACATCCATCGTGTACCGGTCGGGCGGCGCCACGGCGTGGGCGCCGCCGGCCGCGACGCCCGTCGTCAGGGTCGCGGCGACGGCCACGCAGGCCAGTGCCGCCCTGTGGCGGAGACGGATTGGCATGGGTTCCCCCTCGGTCAGGAGACGAACAGTTTGATCGGCTTGGGGAGGTTGGCCCGGTAGCCCATGAGCTGACGGATGTCGGCCGGCTTGAGCTTGATGCAGCCGTTGGACTTGTAGTCGCCGTTGCCGTCCCAGCGGTACGGGCTGTCGCCGCCGGTGCTCGGGCCCTGCGTACCATTGGGCCGCATCTCGCTGTGGATGAAGAGGTCCGTGCGCCAGGTGCCGTTGTGACACTTGTGGTCACTCAGCAACCAGGAGACGCCGTTCACACCGTGCGCACCGCCGTTGTGGTTGCTGTAGAAGGCCCTGATGCCGTACTCGCCGTTGGGCAGCCAACCCTGGTTCCGCGCACAGGTGTTGGTGCTCCCACTGCCCGAACCGGCGCGCCAGCTGTCGACCGTGGAGCTGTGCGGGTGGTCGGGGTTGACCATGTTCACGTAGACCAGGCTCAGCCGGGAATTCGACGGGTTTCCGGCGTTCTTCTTGAACGTCAGATATGTGTAACTCCTGGCGGCGGCCGAGGTATCGGCGGTTGCAGTCTTCGCGGCGGGGACTGCCGGGGACGAGGCCGCCATGGCGCTCACAGCCGTGCCCGACAGGGCCAGTGCGGCCGCGCCCAGGGTGACGGCGTACCGGAAGCCCTTGATCTTGCGCATAGTTCTCTCCCGTTCTCGCGGTGCGGGGGAACAGCCCAGCTCACCGGCTCGTGACCGCCTTGAAAGCGCGGCCGCTCCAACTCGGTGCCCGACCGCCGCCCCGTTCTCGGCTGCCGGTGACCCCAACCTAGGGACCGCACCCAGCACGCACATCGGGGCTAACCCTGAGCCGCCTCACCGCCGTACGGCCGCGCCGCTGCCGACGCGGCCTGGCAGTTCGGCCGCCGCGGTGGAAAGGCTGTGACACATGGATGCCATGCCGACCCGACTCCCCGACGCAAGGCCGGCGTCTCCCCCAACCCCTCGGGACATGCCCGTCTCAACCCCACCGGCAAGCGCGTCCGGTGCGAGCTGGGCGCTGCGCGGCGGCCGGCCCCCTCACCCCGAGAGGTTCGCCGAGATGATCGCGCCGATGAAGCCGTCCGTCGCGACCTGGCGCGAGTGCCAGGAGTCGGTGCCCGGCGCGGCGATGTACATCCGGAAGAAGAAGAGCGGATCACCGCTGGAACCGGTGCGCAGACCCACGTCAGGGTCTCGACGGGCGTAGTTCTCCATGGTGATGTAGTCCCTGCCGCTCGATGCGATCGCCGTCCCGAAGTGGTACTCGAAGGTGTTGTCGGTGCCGGCCGCCCGGTTCTGCTTGCGCTGCTCCTCCTGGGCCGCATCCCCGTAGCCGACCGTGACCAGGATGTCCCCCGGGTTCGGCGTGGGCATGAATTCGCTCATGCCCAGGGCGCCCAGGGCCCGGTCCACCGCTGCCGGGTTCTCCTGCACCAGGGCCTGGAAGCGGGCGCTGAGGTTGGATCCGTACGCGAGATACGCATCTCGGCCCGCAGCCGCGGCCGCCGCATAGCCGGCCGCCAGGGAGCTGCCGTCGATGCTGTCAATGAGCCGGGCGAGCCCCTCGTGCCATTTCTCGATGCCGGGCGTGGCCGGGTTGAAGGCGCCGCTCACGAACGCCGCCATCTCGTTGCACCGTTGCGGCGTCCGGACAGCGAGACCCTGCCGGCTCTCCTGGCCCTTCTTCTGGACCTTCGGCTCCACCAGGTACAGCTTGCGCTCGCCCTGCTCGCCGGTCAGGTGAAGGTACTTGGAGGTCCTGACCAGCCTGATCGCCCCCTTCAGCTTCGCATTGGCCTCCGCGATGCGCGTACTCGTCGCGAAGAACACCTTGGGCTCGTTAACGCCGTCCTCGATCGCCAGATCGCGCGCGCTGGAGATGCGCAGCGGCACGCTGCCCGCCCGTACCAGGTTCGGCGTGAGCTCTGCCGGGTTCTCGAAGTAGCTTCCGTCGCGCTCGCCCTGGCTCACGAAGAACTCGTCGTCGGCGCTCAGATCCTGGTCCTTGCCCAGGATCGTCCGCTTCCGCTTCTGCGGGTAGCCGGGATCGCCGGGCGCCACTGTCTCCGTCCGCTGTACGGTCGCGGTCCGCTGGATCGCGCGCACCACCGCTGCGTTGCCCGCCACCCGCTGCAGGACTGCGGCCTCGGCGGGGCGCAGCGCGGCACGGTGCTGGAGTGGGTGGGCGGGTGCCGTGCCGTGGAGCGGCCGTGGATGCTCCGCGCCGGGCCCGGACGGTCTGTCGTGTGCCCGCATCTCGTGATTCCCATCTTCCCAGGTAGCGGAGCGTGTCCCGCGTTCCCTCCAACCGCGAACTCCGCCCACCCTTACCTCTCCCCGCCCCCACAGTCAGAGCTGCACGGGCGCCGTCGCGGGCAAAAAGGCTTGCCCGAGCAGACAGCCAGAGCCAGACCGATCGCCTGGTCGTTTCAGAATGTGGCGCGTCGTCGTCCCTCTCCCCCCGTCGGAGCCAGCAGCGAGACCGGACGGCCCCAAAGGACGGACACCCGCTGCTCCTCGCAGTCCTGCTGGCCACATGCGAACTCGCCGGCTCCGCCGATGAGCGTCCCCACCTTCATCACCATGTCACTGGTGAAGCTCTGGTTGTAGGGGGCCCGCACATACGTGACCATCATTGCGTCGAACCCGGTAACGGAGGGGTCCGCCTTGGCAGGAAAGACACGGACCGGATCCGCGAGACACTTCTGATCCAGCGAGACGAGGAGAACCTGCCGTCCGGACTCCTCGGCGAGGCTGTAGCGGACCCCGGTCGAGATCTCTCCCTGACTCGTGTTCTCGGCGACGTTGGCGCCTGGAGGCGCGGCCGGCCGCCCCCGTTACGTTCTACTTCTCCTCCGGCTCCCAGGCGCGGAGCAGGTCGAGCAGCCCTGCGTCTCCGTCAACGTGCAAGGAGTCGGCCTTGATCCGGTCGTACAGGTAGAGGACCAGTTCACTGGCCGTGCCGTGGACGGAGGCGCCGACTGCGTCCGAGTCCTCACCTGTCGCCGTGGTGGGCGCGGGGATACGGGTGGTGCGTGCGCCATCGCCATCGACGGCGAGGCGCCAGGAGCGGCCCTCGGCAGCGTGGAAGTCGAAGGCCGTGGGCTTGTGCGGCCAGGCACTCGGCGTTGCGCAGACGGTGAACAGGAACTCCTCCACACCATCGAGTGTCACCTCGACCGGCAGCGGCTGCGGGGCGCCCCCGGCGAGCTGAGCGTCGTAGGTGTGCACCGCGGTCTCCTGGACCCGGTGCCGGGCAACACCACCGGAGGTTGGCGGTGACTGCGACGCGGGCCACCACGTCCAGCAACCACTCTCCGGTCCCGCCGACCGTCCCAGCCCCACGCTTCGAAGGTAGGACGAGCTCACCGGCAGGGGTGTCCCACAGGCGGGTTGGGGACGAGTTCCGGCCAGCGTTGTGTGCGGCTGAGGTCGCAGATCAAGGTTGCGGTCCGCGCGCTGTCGGTGGGCCACAGCCGTACCGTGCCGTCGGCGCCTCCCGTGACGAGTGTGCCGCTGTCGGGCGCGTACCCAGAAGCGAATGTCCGGCCCTTGCCGTGGCCGATGAGTACGGCTGTCGTACGCCGGGTCGCGGTGTCCCAGATCCGGATGCCCCCGTCGGCGTCGGCGCTCGCCAGGGAGTCCCCGTGCACCCCGAACGCCACTGCCGTCACCGTGGTGGTGTGGCCGTTCAGTACCGCTCGCGATTGGCCGTCCGCCGCGTCCCAGAGTCGCACCGCCGGCTGTGCGTCGCCGGTGGCCAGGGTCCGTCCGTCCGGCGAGAAGACCACGGACGTGGGTGTGTGCGGCAGTATGACGGTCACGCCGGGCGCTGGGGCGCTGGTGCCGGGGGCGGGCGAATTCCACAGGCGCAGGGAGCGATCGGCCCCGATGGAGGCCAGGGTCCGGCCGTCGGGGGCGAAGGCCAGGCCGGTCACGGCCCCGGTGTGGGCCCGAAGGACCACGGGTCGGGAGGCGGGCGCTGCGAGGTCCCACAGGCACACGGTACGGTCCTGGCCCGCCGTGGCCAGGGTCCGTCCATCCGGGCTGAAAGCGACGGCGGACACAGCGCCGAAGTGCCCGTCGAGCACAGTCCGGGCGCGGCCGGTGTCCGTGTCCCAGATCCGCACCTTGCCGTCAGTCCCGCCGCCCGCGAGCGTCCGGCCGTCCGGCGAGTAGCCAAGTGCCTTGATACCGGCGGCCGTTGAGTCCACCAGGGCGACCCCGGGCCTGGCCGGAGCGGTATTCCAGGTGGTGACGCCGCGGTCGCCCCGGGACACCGCCAGGGTCCGGCCGTCAGGGGCGAGCGCCAGCGCCTCGACGGCGCCCGACGCGCTGTCGAGGGCGGCCGTCGCGCGCCGGGCCCGAGTGTCCCACAGCCGGGCGGTGCGGTCGGTGCCGCTCACGAGCAGGGTGTTTCCGTCGGGCGAAAGCGCGAGGGCGGGAGGCGCGTCGCTGTCGGAGGGAAGCACCGTGTCGGTGCGCACCGCCTCCACCAGCCCACCGCCGGTGCCGGCCGGTCCGGGAGTGGAGAGCGACAGGTCCCAGGAGCGCAGGGTGTGATCCTCGGACGTGCTCCACAGGGTGTGCCCGTCGCGGCTGAAAGCCACCGCGGTGACCGCGTCGGTGTGCCCGGTGAGCGCCGGGAGCGCCGGCTGGGTCGCGAGTGCGGAAGCAGGGGCACCGCCGGCGCCCGTGAAGATCCACAGGCGTACGGTCCGGTCGGACAGGGCGGCCGCCAGGGTGTGCCCGTCGGGGCTGACGGTGAGCGCGTTGACGGCGCCGGCGGCTTCGGTGGTGGCCGGGGACGGGTTTCCGGTCGTGGTGTCCCACAGAGTGAGGGAGCCTTCCGCGCCACCGGCGACGAGGGTCTGACCGTCCGGGGTGTAGGCCACGGCGCGTACTGCGTCGCGACTGGTGAAGGTCGCGGTGGCCGCCCGGGCCTTGACGTCCCACAGCCGGATGCTGCGGTCGGCACTCCCGGTGGCCAGGGTGCGTCCGTCGGGCGAGAAGGCCGCCGCCCACACCGTGTCGCTGTGCCCGGTGAGCAGGGCGAGAGGGTGGCCGGAGGCCGTCTCCCACAGCCGTACGGTGTGGTCGGCGCCGGTACTGGCCAGGGTGCGGCCGTCGGGGCTGAAGGCCAGCGCCTCGACTGCTCCGGCGTGTCCGGTCAGGGTGGCCAGCGGGCGTCGGGTCGCGGCGTCCCACAGTTTGACCGTACGGTCGGCTCCTCCGGTCGCGAGCGTCCGGCCGTCCGGAGCGTATGCCACGGCCGTCACGGGGGCGGTGTGGCCGCCGAATTGGCTGGCGTAGTAGGCGGCATAGGCGCTGAGCAGGCTGCCCCGGGCCTCTACTGTCGGGGCACTGCGGTAGCCGTCCAGGGCTGCCAGCGCAGCGGCCTCGGGCTGAACACCCAGCAGCTCCCGTGCCCGGGAGGCCAGTTCGCGGGAGACCGCGACGCGGCGCTGCTGCTCGGAGCGGCTGCTCTGGTGGAGCGCGACGGCGGTGGCGAGGAGCGCGAGGGCGGTGACGACGGAAAGGACGGCGAGCGCGCCGCGCAGTTGGCGACCGCGCCGCCGGTCCGCCACGACGGCGGCGGCCAGGAAGTCGGCCTCGAGCCGGTTGAGCGTATCGGGGTGGTCGCTCAACCACTCGCGTGCGCCCGCGAGTTGGGCTCCGCGCAGCAGCGCTCCGGGGTCTCGCCCCAGGGCCTGCCAGATGTGGGCGGCAGCCCCGATCTGGCGGTGGGTGCACAGCGCCGCCCGGTCTTGTTCGATCCAGTGCCGTAGCCGTGGCCAGGCCCGGATCAGCGCCTCGTGGGCAACTTCGACGGTGCCGTCGGCCAGGACCAGAAGCCGCGCATCGGCCAGCAGGCGCAGCAGTCCATCGATGACCTCCGGTGCGGCCAGGCCATCGAGTTCGGCCCGCCTCAGCCGGCGCCGGACGTCCTCGGCACCGTCGCCGGGCACGGTCAGGCGCAGGAACATCTTGCGCATGACGCCGCGTTGCGCCGGATCCACCGTCGTGTACATCCGTTCGGCGGTCTGCGTGATGGCGCCCCGCATGCCGCCGGTGGCACGGTAGTCGGCCAGCCGCAGCGGCTGGTCGGGCGCGTCGCGGCGGTGCCAGGCCTCGCGCATGGCGTGCGCGACGAGGGGGAGCGCCCCTGGCTGCCCGGCGGCCTCGGCCAGCACCGCTTCCAGCAGATCGGGCTCCACCCGGATACCGGACCAGGCGGCCGGTTCCACGATGATGTCGCGCAGTTCTGCCCGGGAAGGCTGGCCGACCGGCACCTGGGCACCGCCACGCAGGGCATCGACCAATGCGTGGTGGGACAAGCAGTGGGCGTAGAAGTCGGCCCGCACCACCAGGACGATGCCGGTCCGGGGCCCCAGCGCGCCCTGCTCCGCGTTCTGGGAGGCATGAACCAGTGCGTCCAGGAACGCGGCGCGCTCCGAGCCGTCCGTGCAGACGGTGAAAACCTCTTCGAACTGGTCGACCACGAGCAGCGCCCGATGCTCGTCGGGCTGCCCAGCCAGCCAAGTACGCAGCGCCAAGGCGGGTGCTTCGGGTGCCAGGGCGGGCTCTTCGAGCGGCCCGGCGGACTCGCGGCGCGGGGGCGGGGCCCACTCGTCGTACGGCTCTAGAGCGGGCTCAAGGGTGGGCACCGAACCGGGTTCCTCACCAGGGGTCGGCCCGGACTCCGCGCGCGAGGTCGAGGCGTCGCCCGTCAGCTGCCGTACCACCAGGGAGAGCGCCCGCAGGGGCCGGGCGCCCGGGGTCAGTACCGCCGCCCGCCATCGCTGGTCGAGCGCGGGCAGCAGGCCCGCGCGCACCAGGGAGGACTTCCCGCTGCCCGAAGCCCCGCACACGAGCACCAGGCCGTGCCGTTCGACGGCACCGAGCACATCCTTCACCTGCTCCGAACGCCCGAAGAACACGGGCGCGTCGGCGGGCCCGAACGCGGTGAGGCCCGGATAGGGACACCGCGGCCCGCTTTCCCTGGTGTCGTCACCCGCCAGCGCGCGAGCCGTAGAGCGCCAGCGCGCCTCCCAGTCCGCCCGGTCGCCCCCGCAGGCTTGCGCGTAAGCCAGCACCACGGGTAAGGACGGCAGCCGCTCGCCCTTGGCGGCCTCGGCGAGCGTGCTGGCCGAGTAGTGGGCCCTGCCCGCCAGGGCGCGGAAGCTCGGTGACCCGCAGTCCTCCCGCAGCCGGCGCAGCTCCCAGGCCAGCTTCTGCACGGGCCCCGTCTCCGGATCCACGGCACTCTGCGGGCGCCCCCGCCGCGCCCTGCGCTCCGCCGCGTTTCCCTCACCCACGCCTACCCCCCTGTCACGCGCATCCCGTCGCCTTGCATCTTTGTCCGAGTTGAATGTCCTGACCAGGCAGCCCTTTCGGACAACTCGCAGGGCCCGCAGAGTCGTTGGTGTCGCAAGGCGTGGACACCCGACGGGGAGACGGGCCGGCTGTTCAGGCACGGGGGGAACAGCCGGCCGGGGCCCGCGCGAAGACGACGGACGGTGGGCGCTAGCCGCACGGCTGCGCGCCCACCGTCCTTGTACGGGGCGCCCTACAAGGCCCAGCCGCAGAACACCTCGATCCGAGCCTTCCGCGACGACGTCGTGAACGCGATCGGCAACCAGACCGCACTCCACATCCCAGAGGAGATCAGCATGAAACCCCTGCGTCACCTGGCCCATTCAGATCAGGTGCATCCCTTACGGAGGTTCACCACGGCGGTGCGCGCCGGATCCGTGGCTGCTGCCGCGCTCGCCTCCTTCGCGCTCGCCGCCTCTCCGGCCGCCGCCTCCGGAGTCATCGTGGAGATCGGTCCCGTCGCGTCGACCTACACCGCCTTCGCGGGCTGCACCGCGCAAGTGATCGCCGGAACGGACCGGGAAGCCCGGGAACACTTCGGCCGAGCCTCCTTCCAACTCGGTACGAGCTCTCGCGGCAAGCCCTGCCTGGGCTGGCTGGAGCGCCGCTACCGCGGCCAAGACTGGGGACAGGTCGGCGACAAACACAGGTGGCCCGACACCACGACGGCCTGGTACTACGCCGGCAGTTTCGACGACCCGCAGTCGGCCAACGTCCGCGCGTGCGTGGGTGACTTCCTCTACTCCAACTCCTTCTCCTGCGAGGGCCAGTACTAGGCCGTCCCAAGGGGCCTGGTGGGCGGTCGGCGACCGCCCGCCAGGGTCCGGACTCGCACAGCGGGCCCGTAGAAGAAATGTCCGCCGAGCACCGGGTATTCGGCGAAGCGGCCACGTCGCCTGAACCACGCTCCTCCCCCGGAGCCTGAGGCAGTTCGCGAGTACAGCGATCCGGCACCCATCTTCATGGCACCCCATGAAGCGAAAAAGGCGCACCAGAGTTCTTCATCGTCAGGCACCCGTGACCGGCCGCCGACTTGCGCGGCGTACTTCTCCCTGCTGCTTCAATGGCAGTTGCTGCAACCTACCTGCTCCTGGTATCCCTCTCCGCCTTGGCATTCTGATGACGGTCTGTCCAGTAGCCATTCGTGAGCCACTCTGCGGGCATGAAGAAACCCCGCCCGGATCTGCCCGGGCGGGGCTGGTATTGGTGTGTGCTGGTCTAGGCATAGCGGCCCGAACTCAGCGCGCCGGGGACCATCACCGTTTCGGCGGAGAGACCCAGCCCTTCTTCACCAACTGGTCACAGTGCCAACGGGCATGGGCGCGGGCCTCCCCCTTCTTCTGGGTGGCGGCGAGACAGTCCGCATAGGGGAAGGGCGGGCCACCATGGGATGCCGGGGCAGCGCTCGCCATCGCGGTCCCCAGCGTTGACACCGCAATGGCTGCGGCCAGCGCAACGCTCGTTCGACGCAGAGACACCAATCTCTCCTTCAAGGTGGTAACAATTCGTGATCACTAACGAACCCGGACGTCATAAGACACTCCTCCGAGCGGCGAGGTCACCTGCGGGCCTGGAGTACTGGGCGCCTCAGCGTGCCGCGTCGGTTACGTAGCTGCTCGGCTCCAGCCGGCGACGCGAGCCACGGGCAGTCCCGCACCAACCACAGTTACCACGGCGGTAACCAGAGCGACGGGCAGAACGAAGCGCCTTCGCCCACGCTCAAATACTCCAGCCGTACATCCTGATCCTGCTGGTCGGATTTCCAGGTCTCGGACCGAACTGAACCCCGTCCCGATTGGCCCGACCCGATGCGCTTGCCATCTCAGCCGGACTGGCCAGTGGAGGCGCTGGTGGCGCTGGCCGTGCCGTACCAGCGGCGGTCCTGCTCACACAACACCTCGCTCTCGACGGTGCCTTTCTCGCCCAGTTGCGCATCCAGCGCGACGCTGATGACGTGTCAGGCACGGGCCAGTCGGCAATGAATTTGCTGACGGTGCACTCGTCGGGCGGTTCCGGATGCCTGGCGGGCTCCGGGCTCCCGAGTCGGTCGAGGGAAACGACGAACTCGTTCAGGTCTTGCACGGGTGGGCGAGGGGGCGAGGCGGGTGCGGTGCTGGTGGTCGCGGCGGGCGCACTGGACGTCGTTCACAACGATCCAGTACGACGCGGCCACCCACCACCAGACACCGCCCACCCGTCACAGCGAACGCCATTGCAGTACCGGGAATTGAAGGGTACTGACCTTCTTAGCCCCCTCCTTGCGGCTTGACCGGGGTCAGCGCACCGGCCGGCTCAACGGCGAGCTCGCCGCCTCGCCCGACCCCGACCCCGGGCCGGGCAGGAAGCCCGTCTCGTGGAAGTAGGTCAGGTAGCGGATCAGGATCTCGTCGGTCAACACGGGTCGGTGGATGCCCAGGTCGGCCAGGATCTTGTCCGTCCTGGTCGAGTCGAAGCTCCTGTGCGCGGTCGCCTCGCGCCGCGCCCCCGGCTCGTCGCCAAGGAACAGCTGCGCCGCGTTGTGCTCCTGGGCCGCGACGCAGTCCCGCCACTGTGTCACCGACACCGGGCGCAGCTCGTGGCCCATGGCGGCGGCCGTTTCGAAGACCCGGGCCAGGGTCGGGGCGTCCGGGTTGGTTAGGTGATAGGTGTCCGCAGCTGTCGGGCCGGTCGAGGAGAGGGCCGCTATCGCCTTGCTGACGTGGTCCACCGGCACCCAGTCCGTGGAACCGGACTCCAGGTCCGGCACCATTCCTGCCTGGAGACATCCCTTGATCATCTGCCAGAGCAGGTCCCGGTCCTGGCAGGCACCGGTGGCGGTGTCGCCACTGATACGGCCCGGCCGGTGGATGGTCACCGGCAGTCCGCGTTCGCGGGCCGTCTCGACAAGCCCCTCCGCGACCCACTTGCTCTGCGCGTATCCGTCGGGCAGCGCGTCGGCCGGTCCTGTCGGGGTCGATTCCGTTATGGGGGCGGGGCGGTCCACGGGTGCGTAGACGCTGGTGGTCGAGACGTAGTGCATCCCTGGCGAGGCGGAGTCGGCGAGCAGGCGCAGCAGTTCCTCGGTGCCGGCCACGTTGGGGGCACGCAACTCGGCATACCCGGCCGCGAAGTTGACCCGTGCTCCGTTGTGCACGATCGGCCCGAGGCGGCGGGCCAGCGCGGTGCGGTCCTCGGCCGCCAGGCCGAGGCCGGGGGCCGCGAGGTCGCCGGGGACGGGGCGGATCAGGTCCGCGTAGCGGGGGTCCCAGAGACGGTAGTGCTCCAGGTTGGCCCGCAGGCGCTCCGCCGCCCGCTGCTCGTCCTCGGCGCGCACCAGGCAGTCGACCGGGCCGTCGGTGATCTCGATGAGGTCGCGCAGGAGGAAGGCTCCGAGGAACCCGGAGGCGCCGGTGAGCAGGGGCCGGGGGGAAGGTCGTGACGGGCGGCGGGCGGGAGTCGGATCGGGGGTCGCCCGGCGCCGGGAGCTGGTGATGTCCGGGGCCAGGTGGACCTCGGCGGCGAGGTCGGATGCTCCGTCGCCGTCCTGTCCCTCGTCTCCCGGCGCGAGTCCCAGGAGGCGGTCCACGCCCTCGACGGTGGGGGCGGAGAACAGGGCGCGCAGGGAGAGGCGTCGGCCGCATCGCTCGCCGATCCGCCGGGCCAGACTCACGGCGAGCAGCGAGTGTCCGCCGAGGGCGAAGAAGTCGTCGGTGACGCCGACTTCGGGGATGCCGAGCGTCTCCGCGAACACCTCGCACAGGAGGCGTTCGCGGGCGTTGCGCGGTGCGCGGCCCCCGGCGGGCCCGACCCGGTCGGGTGCGGGCAGGGCACGCCGGTCGATTTTGCCGTTGGGGGTGACGGGCAGGGCCTCGAGGCGTACGCAGGCGGCGGGGATCATATGGTCGGGGAGCGTGCGGGCCAGGCCCGCTCGTACCTCGGCCTGGTCCGGGCCCCGCGTGCCGTCCGCGGGCACGGTGTAGGCGACCAGGCGCCGGTCGCCCGGCCGGTCCTCGCGGACCACCGCGCAGGCCGCGGCGACTCCGGGCAGCGCGGTCAGCGCGGCTTCGATCTCGCCGAGCTCGATGCGGAATCCGCGGAGCTTGACCTGGTCGTCGGCGCGGGAGACGTAGACGAGTTCTCCGTCGTTCGTGTACCGCACCAGGTCTCCGGTGCGGTACATGCGGCCTCCCGCCCGGTCGAAGGGGTCGGCCACGAAGCGGGACGCGGTCAGGCCGGGCCGACCGTGGTAGCCGCGGGCCACTCCCTCGCCGGAGACGTACAGTTCCCCGGTGACGCCGGGCGGCACCGGGGCCAGCCGATCGTCCAGGACGTGGACGCGGGTGCCGTTGACGGGGGTTCCGATGGGCACGGTGCGGTCCGGGGCGAGGGGGCCGTCCGCGTGCTGGAAGCCGCTCATGGTGGCGCAGACGGTGGTTTCCGTGGGGCCGTAGGCGTTGACGAGGAAGCGGTCCTTCGCCCAGGCCCGTACGAGGGCGGGTGAGCAGGCCTCGCCCGCGAGGACCAGGGTCGTGCCCGCGGGCAGGGAGCCGGGCGGCATGACCGCGAGGGCGGCGGGCGGCAGGGTGAGGTGGGTGACGCCCCGGTCCTGGATCAGCGCGCCGAGGGCGGGGCCGGGCATCAGCGCGTCGCGTTCGTCGATCTCCAGGCAGGCCCCGGAGAGCAGTGCCATGCACAGCTCCCAGAACGCGGCGTCGAAGCTGACGGACGCCATGTGCAGCACCCGGGACGCGGGGGTCACACGCAGCCGTTCGATCTGGGTCCTGGCCATGGCGCCCGCACCGCGGTGGGTGACCACGACGCCCTTGGGACGGCCGGTGGAACCCGAGGTGTAGATGACGTACGCGGGGTGCTCGGGGCACAGGTCCCTTGCGGGCCGGGCGGGAGAGCCCCCGGCTGCCGGGGCGGTGCTCGGGAGGTCCGTGAGGTGCAGATGCGGCACCGCCGACTCCGGGAGGCGCCGGTGGACTTCGGGTGTGGTCAGAAGGAGGCGCGGCCGGGCGTCGTCGAGCATGTACGTCAGTCGCTGGGCCGGGTAGTCCGGGTCCAGGGGTACGTAGGCGGCGCCGGCCTTGAGGACGCCGAGGAGGGCCACGACGAGCTCGCGGGTGCGGGGCAGCGCGATGGCCACCCGGTCCTCGGGGCCGACGCCCAGCGCGGCGAGGTGGCGGGCGACGGCGTCGGCGCGGGCGTCGAGCTCCGCGTAAGTGAGCGTGGTGTGCGCGTCGCGGACCGCGGGGGCGTGCGGCGTGTCCCGGACCCTCTGTTCGAAGAGAGCCGGGACGGTGGCGGCGGGCACGTCCTCGAGGGGGCCGCTCCCCCAGGCGGCGACGCGGTCGCGCTCGCCGGGCAGGAGGATGTCGTAGGTGTGCAGGGGGCGGTCGGGATCGGTGGTGATGGCCTTCAGGAGCAGGGTGAACCGGTCGGCGAGGTCGCGGATGGTGGCGGCGTCGAAGAGTTCCGTGGCGTAGTCGACGGCCGCCGGCATGCCGCCCGTGCCTGCGGCGTCGGTCCCTCCGCCGTCGCCGGGTGTCTCGGTGAAGGTGAAGGAGAGGTCGAACTTGCTCACCGCGGACCGGGTCGGCACGGCGCCCACCGTGAGGCCGGGCAGATCGAGGGGGGCGGCGTGGGTGTGGTTCTGGAGGACGAGCATGGTCTGGAAGAGCGGGTGGTGGTTCTGCGAGCGGGCGGGGTTGAGGAGTTCCACAAGGCGTTCGAAGGGGACGTCCTGGTGGGCGTGGGCGGAGAGGTTGACCTCCTTGACCCGGTCCAGGAGCTCTCGGAAGGTGGGATCGCCGCTGAGGTCGGTGCGCAGCACGAGAGTGTTGACGAAGAAGCCGACGAGGTCGGAGGTCGCCGCGTCGGTGCGTCCGGCCACGGCCGTGCCCAGCGGGATGTCCTCGCCCGCGCCGTGCCGGGACAGGACGACCGCGAGGGCTGCCTGGAGCACCATGAAGACGCTGCATCCGCTGGTGCGGGCGACATCCCTGATCCCTTGGGCGGTGGCCGGGTCGAGGCCGAAGTCATGGGTGGCGCCCGCGTGGCTGGGCGCCGCGGGACGCGGGCGGTCCCACGGCAGGTCGATCATCTCCGGCAGTCCCCGCAACGCCGTTTCCCAGTGGTCGAGTTGACGGGACACCAGGCTCTCGGGGTCGTGCTCGTCCCCGAGCAGGTCGCGCTGCCAGAGGGTGTAGTCGGCGTAGTCGACGGGGAGTTCGGGCCAGGACGGGGCGGTACGGGCCTCGGCGCGGGCACGGTAGGCGGTGGCGAGGTCCCGGCCCAGGGGTGCAAGGGACGTCCCGTCGGCGGCGATGTGATGGATCACCAGGACCAGGACGTGCGCGTCCTCGGCCAGGCGCAGCAGGGTCGCCCGGAGCGGGAGGCAGTGTTCGATGTCGATCGGTTCGGTCGCGGCCGCGCCGATCCGGTCGGGGAGTTGTGACGCGCCGATCGTTTCCTCCGTGAACGGCAGGCTCACGTCGTCCGGGGCGGTGATGTGCTGGCGCGGCCCGTTCTCGTCCTCGGGGAAGACGGTGCGCAGAGCCGCGTGCCGGCCGACGACGTCGTGCAGGGCGTGGCGCAGGGCTTGGGTGTCGAGCGGCCCGTCGAGGCGTACCGCGAAGGGGATGTTGTACGTGGCGGAGGGGCCTTCGAGCCGGTGGAGGAACCACAGGCGGTGCTGGGCGTAGGACAGCGGGAGCGCACCGGTGCGTGCCTGGGGTACGAGGGCGGGGCGGGCGGGGCGCTTCCCCCGTTCCAGGGCGCGGGCAAGGCTTGCGACGGTGGGGTGGTCGAAGACGGTACGGATCTCGGTCTCGGTGTCCAGGGCGCCGCGCAGGCGCCCGACGAGTCGGGTGGCGAGCAGGGAGTGGCCGCCGAGGGCGAAGAAGTCGTCGTCGACGCCGACGCTGGGCAGCCCGAGGACTTCCGCGAAGAGCCCGGCGAGGATCTCCTCGCGGGCGGTGCCCGGTGCCCGGCCCGGCGTACCGGCCGGGACGGCGGGCACGGGCAGGGCCGCCCGGTCGATCTTGCCGTTGAGGGTCAGCGGGAACTCGTCGAGGGTGTGGAAGGCGGTCGGCACCATGTAGGCGGGGAGGTGGCGGCCGATGTGTGCGCGCAGCCGCCCCGGGTCCGGCAGGTGGCCGGGGGCGGGAACGACGTACGCGGTCAGGGTGCGGTCGCCGGGCAGATCCTCGCGGACCAGGACACAGGCGGACCGTACGGACGGCTCCGCGCAGAGCACCATCTCGATCTCGCCGGGTTCGATGCGGTGGCCGCGGAGTTTGATCTGCTGGTCGGCCCGGGCCACGTAGTGCAGGACGCCGTCGGCGTCCCGGCGCACGAGGTCGCCGGTGCGGTACATCCGCTCGCCGGTGGTGGCGAACGGGTCGGCGACGAACCGGGTGGCGGTGAGGTCCGGGCGTCCGAGGTAGCCGCGGGCGACGCCGGGGCCCGCGATGTACAGCTCGCCCTCGGCCCCGGCCGGCACGGGGCGCAGCGCGCGGTCCAGGACGTAGGCGCGCATGCCGTCGAGGGGCCGCCCGATGGCGGGGGCCTGTCCGGGGGCGTCGTCGGCGCGTATGTGCTGCAGGGTGGCGAAGGTGGTGGTCTCGGTGGGCCCGTAGGCGTTGAGGAAGACGGTGCCGGGGTGCGCTGCGGCGAGGCGTTGGTGGACGCCGGGCGCGGCGGCTTCCCCGCCCGAGGCCACCAGGCGCAGCAGGCCCAGGGCTCCGGGGTCGGCCTCGGCGATGACGTTGAACAGGGCGGTCGTCAGGAAGGCCGCGGTCACGCCATGCCGGGTGACCAGGTCGCGCAGGACGGCGGGCTGGAGGCTGCCCTCGGGGGCCACCACGACGCGCCCGCCCGTCAGGAGCGGGGCCCATAACTCGAACGTGGAGGCGTCGAAGACGTACGCGGAGTGCAGCAGGACCGCGTCGGCCACTCCGTTTGCCCAGGTGCGGTCGTGGGCGAGGGCCGTGATGTCGGCGTGGGTGACGCCGACGCCCTTGGGCAGGCCGGTGGAGCCGGAGGTGAACATCACGTACGCCAGCCGGTCGCCGCCGGGCACGGCGGGAAGGGGGCCGGGGGCGGGCGGGCACCCTTCTTCGGCGCGGCCGGCGGCGTCGACGGTGAGGACGGCGATGTCGGGGCCGAGCGCGCGCACCCAGGGGTGCGTGCGGGTGGAGGCGTCGACCACCAGGGCGCGCAGGGAGGCGACCTCGGCGACGCGGGCGAGGCGCTCGGCGGGCCACCGCGGGTCGAGGGGCACATAGGCGCCACCTGCGCGCAAGGCGGCCAGGGAGGCGGTGACCTGGGCCGTGGAGCGTCCGGTGAGGATGCCGACGCCGTCCTCGGCGCGGACGCCGAGCCCGGTGAGTGCCCGCGCCGTCTCGTCGCAGGCGTCGAGGAGCTGGCGGTAGGTGAGCTGTTCGCCCGCGCCGGACACCGCGATCGCGTGCGGGTGGCGGGCGGCGTGCCGGGCGACGGCGTCGGGGACGCTCATGGCGGTCGGGTCCTGGCGGAGCGGGGCGCCGCGACCCTGGCGCAGGAGTTCGTCCCGCTCGCCGTCCAGGAGGAGGGGGACGGTGTCGGCGCGGCGCTCGAGTCCGTCCGCCATGGTCGTCAGGAGGCGGCGCATGCGGGCGGCGATGCGGGCCACTTCGTCGCGGTCGAGTGCGGCCTCGCGGTAGCCGAAGGTGATGCGCAGGGCGTCGCCGGGAGCGATGGTGAGGGTGAGGGGGTAGTGGGCCGCGTCGGTGCCGCTGAACCCGGTGACGGCGAGGTCGGGCAGGGCCTGTTGCGCGGTGCGCAGCGCCTGGGCGTCCATCGGGTAGTTCTCGAACACGGCGAGCGTGTCGAAGAGTTCGTCCAGGCCGGTGGTCCCGCGTATCTCGGTGAGGCCCAGGTGCTGGCTGTCGAGCAGCCGACCCTGTTCCTCCTGGAGGCGGCTCAGGAGCGCGGCCAGGGTCTCGCCGGGCTCGGGGCGTAACCGGACGGGCACGGTGTTGATGAACAGCCCGACCATCGTCTCGATGCCGGGGATCTCCGGCGGGCGCCCGGAGACGGTGGTGCCGAACAGCACGTCGGGGCGGCCGGTGAGGTGTCCGAGAAGCAGCCCCCAGGCGCCCTGGACAAGGGTGTTGAGGGTCAGCCGATGGGCGCGGGCCGTCTCGCGCAGGCGGCTCGTGGTGGCCGGGTCCAGGTCGAGGACGATGGTGCGGGGGAGGTCGCCGGAGCCCGGGGCGTCTGCGCCCGTACGTCCGGCGAGCAGGGTCGGCGCCTCGATCCCGGCCAGCGCGGCGCGCCAGGCGTCCAGGGCGGCCGGGCGGTCCTGGCCGGCCAGCCAGGCGAGATAGGTGCGGTAGGGGGCGACGCGCGGCAGGGCGCTGTCGTCGCCGTGGGCGGCGTACAGCTCGAACAGTTCGCGGACGAGCAGGGGCATCGACCAGCCGTCGAGGAGGATGTGGTGGCTCGTCATCACCAGTCGGGAGCGCCGAGGAGCTGTGCGCACCAGGGTGAAGCGCAGCAGCGGCGGGGTGGTGAGGTCGAAGCGGCGGGTCCGGTCGGCGGCGAGGAACGCGGCGAGACGTTCCTGCGCGGTGCCCGTGGCGTCCGCGGCGGTCAGGTCGAGCTCCTCCAGCGGCGCCGGCACCTCGGCGGCGACAGCCTGCACGGGTTGGTCCAGGTCCTCGTGGAGGAACCCGACCCGCAGGTTGGCGTGGCGCCGCAGCAGGCCGGCGACGGCGGCCCGCAGCGCGGTGACGCTGACGGGTCCTTCGAGGTCGAAGACGAACTGTGCGGTGTAGACGTCGACCGCGTCGGAGTCGTACAACGCGTGGAAGAGCATGCCCGCCTGCAACGGCGTCAGCGGCAGTACGTCCTCCAGTTGGAACCCGGTCACTTGCGTCCACCCCACTTGTTCTGAAGTCGGTCGATCTGGGCCTGGTCGAGGGAGACCAGGGGAAGGTCGGACGGTGTGTAGCCGCCCGCGTCAGGCCGCCCCGCGTGTTCGGCGATCGCGTGCAGGGCCCGGGTGAAGGCCTCGGAGAGCGCTTCGACGTCCTCCTCCTTGAGGAGGTCGCCGGGCCACGTCCAGCGGGTCACCAGGTGCGGTCCGTCCGGCCGGTCCTCGGTGTGCGCGTTGATGTCGATCACGTGGTGGACGGGCATGTCCGGGTCCTGGCTGCGCGGCCCGCCGCCGTCGAGCAGCACCTCCCAGTCGGCGTCCGCGCCCGTACCGTCGCCCGCCTTGCCGGGGGCGGTGTAGCGGCCGAGGTAGTTGAAGCCGATCTGGGGCTCGGGTGCGGCGGCCAGGCGGGAGCGGGTGGCGGGGTTGCAGTGGCGCAGCATGCCGAAGCCGACGCCGTGATCGGGGACGCCCCGCAACTGTTCCTTGACGCGTTTGAGGGCGCGCTCGACCAGAGCGGCGTCGAAGCGGGCCGGGCTGCGGGGATCGAGAGGCCCGGGGTCGAGGAGGACCGGGTAGAGGCTGGTGAACCAGCCCACCGTGCGGGACAGATCGACGTCGTCGGTGATCTGTTCGCGGCCGTGGCTCTCCAGGTGGAGCAGGACGCCGCTGGGGGTCTGCTCGGTGCCGTCGCCCGGCTCCTGTTCCGCGCGCCAGGACCGTACGGCGAGCGCCAGGCCCGTGAGCAGGACGTCGTCCACCCCTGCGTGGAAGGCGGCGGGGACCCTGGTGAGCAGGGACTTCGTGGCGTCGGTGGGCAGGTGGGTGACGAGGGTGCTGGTGCGGTCGGCGGTGTCGAGGCCCGGGTCGAGCGGCCGCCGTCCCAGGGGCGGGTCGGGGGTGTTCGTCACCGTCTCCCACAGGGCGAGTTCCGCCTCGCGTGCGGGGCTGTGCGCATGGGTGGCCAGGAGCCGCGCCCAGTGCCGGTAGGGGGTGGTGACGGCGGGCAGTGCCGCTGCCGTGGGCCGCTCGCCGTCGGGGCTCGCTCCGGTGACGATCTGCCAGGCGAGGGCCAGGTCCGAGGCGAGGATGCGCCAGGACACCGCGTCGACGGCGAGGTGGTGCACGACGAGCAGCAGCCGGCCGCGCGTGTGCGGCCCGGCGTCGGCCCAGACGGCTTCGAACACGTTCCCCTCCCCCGGCCGGAGTCGCTCGCGGGCTCCCTCGCCCGCCTCGGTGAGGGCGGCGCGGACGGCGTCGGCGTCAAGACCGGAGACGTCGATACGGGTGAGGCGGCGTCGTGCCGTGACGCTGCCGGGCGGCAGGGCTTCGAGGATGACGTCGCCGTCGGTCGTGTGTCCGGTGCGCAGGCGGAGCATGTCGTGGTGGTCGAGGACGTGTTGGAGGGCGGCGGCGAGGCTGTCCTCGTCCGCGCCGGCGGGGGTGCGGAGGACCCCGGACTGGTTGTAGCCGTCGGTGGCTCCGGTCCGCTCCAGGAACCAGGCGGCGATGGGGGTCGGCGGCATCGTGCCGACGCCGTCCTCGACGGGACTCGTGACGTGCCCGCCGAGCGCCTCGGCGACGGCGGCGATGGCTTCGGGTGTGCGGTGGACGAAGACGTCTCGCGGGGTGATGCCGAGGCCGGCCTCGCGCACCCTGCTGACGAGCTGGATCGACAGGATGCTGTCGCCGCCGAGGGCGAAGAAGTCGTCGTCGGTGCGGACGGCGGAGGTGTGGAGCACGGAGGCGAACACCTCGCACAGGACGCGTTCTTGCGCGGTGCGGGGCTCCCCTCCGTGCCGCGTTGCCCGGGGCCGCTCGGGTGCGGGCAGCGCCCGCCGGTCGGCCTTGCCGTTGGGCAGAAGCGGCAGGGAGTCGAGGGCGACGAAGAGGGCGGGGACCATGTGCGGGGGCAGGGAGGAGCCGAGCCGGGCGCGCAGTTCGGCGTCGCAGGGGGTCGTATCCGGACCGCCGTCGGCCACGGTGTAGGCGACCAGGCGGCGTTCGCCGGGCCGGTCCTCACGCACGAGTACGCAGGCGGCGGCGATGCCGTCGAGGCCGGACAGGGCGGTCTCGATCTCACCCAGCTCGATGCGGAAGCCGTTCAGCTTGACCTGGTCGTCGGCGCGGGAGACGAAGGTGAGCAGGCCCTCGGCGTCCCGCCGTACGAGGTCGCCCGTGCGGTACATGCGGCTGCCAGGGGGACCGTAGGGATCGGCGACGAACCGGGCGGCGGTCAGTCCGGGGCGGCGCAGGTAGCCGCGGGCCAGGCCGTCACCCGCGATGTACAGCTCGCCGGTGACGCCCGGCGGCACCGGTCGCAGAGCGGCGTCCAGGACATGGGCGCGCGTGTTGTCCACGGGGCGGCCCAGCGGCACGCTGCCCTCCCCCACCGCAGGCGGTGTCCCCACGTCCCTGTGATGGTGGGCGGTGGCGTCGATGGTGGTCTCGGTGGGGCCGTACAGGTTGTGGACCTCGACGTCCCAGGCGCTCCGGACCCGTTGGACCAGGGACGGCGGCAGGGGTTCGCCGCCGCACAGGACGGCCCGCAGGGCGAGGGGGGCCGGGTCGCGGGCGGTCTCGGTGAGGATGAGCGAGAGGTGGGAGGGTACGAACTGCGCGATCGTCGCGCCCGTGGTGCGCACGCGGTCCAGCAGCGCGGCGGGATCGTGGTTGAGGGCCGGCGGCACGGGGCAGGTCGACCCGCCGTGCAGGAGCGGCAGCCAGGTCTCCCAGACTGAGGCGTCGAAGCTCGGCGAGGTGCGGGCGAGCACCCGGTCGTCACCGGTCAGGCCGAGGTGGCCGGCCATCCACGCCATGTGGTTGACCAGTGAGGCGTGGGTGACGACGACGCCCTTGGGGCGGCCGGTGGACCCCGAGGTGTAGATGACGTATGCGGCGTCGCCGGGGTGCGGTGGCGCCCAGGGCTCCGCGGGATCGCTCGACCAGGCGGCCCGGTCGTCGAGTGCCAGGCAGGGCACGGAGAGACCGTGCTTCTCGGGTCGGGCACCGCTGTGGGTGAGGAGCAGGACCGGGCGTGCGTCGTCGAAGATGTACGCGACGCGCGCCTGGGGGTAGTCCAGATCGACGGGCAGATACGCGGCGCCGGCCTTGGTCACCGCCAGCATCGCCACGACGTGGTCGGCGGTGCCTTCCAGGGCGAGGGCCACCAGGTCGCCCCGCCCGACCCCCCGGTCCCGCAGGTGGTGCGCCAATCGGTCGGAGAGCGCGTCGAGTTCACCGAAGGTGAGGTCGCTGCCGCCGTCGCGTACGGCGACCGCCCCGGGCGTCCGCTCGCACTGCGCGCGGAACGCCTCGGGCGCCGTGCGCGCCGCGACGGTGGTGACCGGGCCGTGCGCGGCTCGTTCCAGGCGCCGCAGTTCGGCGGGGTCCAGGACGTCGACGGTGTGGACGCGCCGGGACGGATCGGCGGCGAGGGTGCTCAGCAGGCGGGTCAGCCTGGCGGCGAAGGCGTGCGCGGTGGAGGGGGCGAAGAGTTCGGTGGAGAACTCCAGGACGCCTTCGAGGCCGGCGGGCCGACCTGCGTCGTCGCGCGTCTCGGAGAAGGTGAAGGTGAGGTCGAACTTGCTGATGCCGGTGTGGACGGGCTGCTCTGTCACCGCGAGGCCGGGCAGGTCCACCGTGGCGCTGGACTGGTTCTGCAGCACCAGCATGGTCTGGAACAGGGGGTGGCGGTTCTGGACCCGATCCGGGCTGAGGGCGTCCACCAGCCGCTCGAACGGAACGTCCTGGTGGGCGTAGGCGGCCAGGTCGAACTCCCGCACCCGGTCGATCACTTCGCCGAAGGTCGGATCGCCGCTCAGGTCGGTCCGCACCACGAGGGTGTTGACGAAGAAGCCCACCAGATCGTCCAGGGCCTCATCCGTGCGCCCGGCCACCGCGGTGCCAAGGGGGATGTCCTCACCGGCGCCGTGCCGGGAAAGCAGCACCGAGAGGGCTCCTTGGAGCACCATGAAGAGGCTGGCTCCGCGGGTCCGGGCGAGGTCGGTGAGGGCCCGGTGGATCTCCGCGTCCACGTGGAAGGTGAAGGCGTCACCGCGGTGCTCCGTGACCGGAGGACGCGGCCGGTCGCAGGGCAGTTCGAGCAGGTCGGGCGCCCCGGCCAGCGCGGTGCGCCAGAACTCCAACTGCCGGGCGGCCGGGCTGGACGGGTCGTCCTCGTCGCCGAGCAGCGCACGCTGCCACAGGGTGTAGTCGGCGTACTGGACGCCGAGTTCCGTCCAGGCGGGTTCGCCGCCCCCGGCGCGGGCACGGTAGGCCTCGGCCAGGTCGCGGGCGAGCGGGGACAGGGACCAGCCGTCGCCCGCGATGTGGTGGACGAGCAGGACCAGGACGTGATCCCGGTCCCCCAGCCGCAGCAGCCGGGCCCGTACGGGAAGGTCGGTGGCGACGTCGAAGGCGTGGGCCACCTCGGCGGCCAGCACCGCGTCGAGTCGGGCCGGGTCGGTGTCGCGGGGCGTCAGGTCGAGGTCGGCGTCACCGGCGTCGCGGACCACCTGGCGCGGCACCCCGTCGGTGTCGGGGAAGACAGTGCGCAGGCTCTCGTGCCGTCCGACGACGTCTTCGAGGGCGCGCTCCAACGCCCCGCGCTCCAGCGGACCGTTCAGGCGCAGCACGAGCGGCACGTTGTAGGTGGCGCTGGGCCCCTCGAAACGGTTGAGGAACCACAGGCGCCGCTGAGCGAAGGACAACGGCAGCGGATCGGGCCGGTCCACGATGCGCTCCAGTGGCGTCCTGGCCACTTCGGCGTCGTCCAGCACGGCGGCGAGCGCGGCCGGGGTGGGGTGCTCGAAGAGGGCCTTGACCTGGAGTTCCACCCCGAGCACGGTCCGGATGCGGGCGGTCAGGCGGGTCGCCAGCAGGGAGTGGCCGCCCAGGGCGAAGAAGTCGTCGTCGACGCCCGTCCCGGTGAGACCCAGGATGTCGGCGAAGAGTCCGCACAGGATCTCCTCGCGAGCGGTGCGGGCGGCGCGCCCGGGGGCCGACACATGATGTTCGGGCTCGGGCAGGGCGCGCCGGTCCACCTTGCCGTTGACGGTCAGCGGGAGCGCGTCGAGCAGGACGAACGCCGAAGGCACCATGTAGGCGGGCAGGGACCGGCCGACCGCCTTCGCCAGCTCGCCGGGGTCGGGGCGGGCGTCGGCGGCGGGCACCACGTACGCGACGAGGCGCCGGTCGCCGGAGGTTTCCTCGCGGATGACGGCGAACGCGTCGGCGACGCCTTCCTGGCAGGCCAGCACACCCTCGATCTCACCGAGTTCGATGCGGTAGCCGCGCAGCTTCACCTGCCCGTCGGCGCGCGCGACGTACTCGATCCGCCCGTCGCGGGTCCACCGCACGAGGTCGCCGGTGCGGTACATGCGGCCGCCGGCCCCGTCGAACGGGTCGGCCACGAAGCGCGTGGCGGTCAGGGACGGAAGCCCGGTGTAGCCGCGTGCCACGCCGCGCCCCGCGAGGTACAGCTCGCCCACCACCCCTGGCGGGACCGGCCCGAGGGAGCTGTCGAGTACGTACAGGCGCATGCCGTCCAGAGCGCGCCCGATGGGCGGCGGCCCGGGCGGCAGATCTGCCTCGACATGGTGGCGGGTGGCGAAGGTCGTCGTCTCGGTGGGGCCGTACACGTGCAGGACGCGCGGGCCGGGTGCGAGGCCCGCGACACGCTGCATGGCGTCGGGGGACGCCAGTTCGCCGCCGGCGCACACGAGCCGCAGACCGGCGAAGGCACCCGGGTCGGTCTCGGCGATGACGTTGAACAGGGCGGTGGTCAGGAAGACCGCGGTCACCCCGTGCGTGTGGACGGCGTCGTCGAGGACCCTGGCCTCCAGCACGCCGTCCGGCGCGACGACGACCCGGCCGCCGTTGAGCAGGGGGGCCCACATCTCGAAGGTGGAGGCGTCGAAGACATAGGCCGAGTGCATCAGGACCGCGTCGGCGGCGCCGCCCTGCCAGGCGGAATCGGCCGCGAGCGCGATCACGTCGGCGTGGGTGACACCGACACCCTTGGGCACACCGGTCGAGCCGGACGTGAACATCACGTAGGCGAGGCTCTCCGGACGCGGCACGGCGGCCGGGAGGCGGCCCAGGTGGCCGGGCGCGCCCCGCAGGACGCGGCCAGCCCGGTCGACGACGATGACGGGCAGGCGGCGGGCCGCCGCGGTCACCCACGGGGAGGTGAGCGCGTCCTGGTCGACGACGAGGACGCGCACGTCCGCGGTTCCGGCGACCTGGTCGAGCCGTTCCTCGGGCCAGCGTGCGTCCAGCGGCACGTATGCGCCGGCCGCCCGGACGGCGCCGAGGGACACCGCCACGACACCGGGTGACCGTGAGAGCAGTACGCCGACACCTGACTCGGGGCCGACGCCGTGGCCGGTCATCGCGCAGGCCAACTCGGCGGAGATCCGGTCGAGTTCGGCATAGCTGAGGGCGGTGGTGCCGTCGGTGACGGCCACGGCATCGGGGGTGCGGCGTACCTGGGCCGCGAAGCGCGCGGGCAGGGTGTCGTCCGCGGTGTCCGCGGGCAGCGCGCGGCCGGCTCCCCAGTGCGCGATACGGGCGTGCTCCTCCCGGGACATCAGGTCGTAGGCCGCCAGCGGCCGGCCGGGGGCGGCGACGGCCTGCTCCAGCAGACGCACCAGACGGGCCGCGAAGGTCTCCGCCGTGGCCCGGTCGAACAGGGCGGTGGCGTACTCGATCCCGGCGGCCAGGCCGCCGACGTCCGGCTCCTCGGTGAACGCGAAGGTCAGGTCGAACTTGCTCAGGCCGTTGTGGACGAGGCGGTCCTCGACGGCGACGCCCGGGAAGTCGGGGCGGGCGGTCTCCTGGTTCTGCAGGACGATCATCGTCTGGAACAGGGGGTGGTGGTTGCGGGCGCGGACCGGGTTGACGCTCTCGACCAGTCGCTCGAACGGTACGTCCTGGTTCGCGTAGGCCGCCAGGTCGAACTCCCTTACCCGCTCCAGGAGTTCACGGAAGGTCGGGGCGCCGGAGAGGTCGGTGCGCAGCACGAGCGTGTTGACGAAGAATCCGACCATGTCCTCCAGAGCCTCGTCCGTGCGCCCGGCGACGGGCGAGCCGAGCGGGATGTCGTCGCCCGCGCCATGCCGGTGCAGCAGGGTGGCGATCGCCGCCTGGAGGACCATGAACAGGCTGCTGCCCGACTCCCTCGCCAGCCGGACGAGCCCGTCGTGCAGGGCAGGGGGCACCTCGAAGGTGTGAACGGCGCCCCGCGGGTCGGTGGTGGCCGGGCGCGGCCGGTCCAGCGGCAGGTCGATCAGGCCGGGCAGACCGGCCAGGGCGGCGCGCCAGTGGTCGAGTTGCCGCCGCAGGACGCTGTGCTCCTCGATGCCGTCCCCGAGGGCGGCGTGCTGCCACAGGGTGTAGTCGGCGTACTGGAGCGCGGCGGCGGTGACGGGCTCGGGTGCGCGGCCGTCGAGCCGGGCCCGGTAGGCGTCGCCGAGGTGACGGGCGAGCGGGGCCAGGGACCAGCCGTCGCCCGCGATGTGGTGCAGGACGAGCACCAGGACGTGGCGGTCGGGTGCGCTGCGCAGGAGCAGCGCGCGCAGCGGCAGGTCCGTGACGACGTCGAACGGCTCCCGTACGGCGGCCAGAACGGCGGCCTCCAGGTCCGTGGGCGCGATGCTCACCACGGGCAGGCCGGGAGTGGCGTCGCCGGCGGCGAGGACGTGCTGGCAGGGGACGCCGTCACGTTCGGGGAAGACGGTGCGCAGCGTCTCGTGCCGCGCCACGACGTCACCCAGTGCGGCGCGCAGGGCATCGGTGTCCAGCGGGCCCGCGAGTTGGAGGACCAGCGGGATGTTGTAGGTGGAGCTGGGCCCTTCGAACCGGTTGAGGAACCACAGCCGTTGCTGCGCGGGAGACAGCGGCATCGGGTCGGGCCGCTCCGTCGCGGGCACGACGGCCGGACGGGCCCGGCCCGGCGCGTCGAGGGCGCGGGCCAGGCCGGCCGCGGTCGGATGCTCGAACAGGTCCCGCACCTGCGTCTCTGCGCCCAGGACGGTGCGGACCCGGCTGACGACGCGCATGGCCAGGAGCGAGTGCCCGCCGAGGTCGAAGAAGTTGTCGTGCGGTCCGACGGCGGAGCGGCCCAGCACGTCGGCGAGGATCCCGGCCAGCAGGTCCTCCCGGAGGTCGCGCTGTGCGGGCCTCGTGGTGAGCTCGGTGTCCGGCTCGGGTTCCGGCAGGGCACGCCGGTCGACCTTCCCGTTGGGCAGGAGCGGCAGGTCGTCCAGGAGGACGACGGCGCCGGGCACCATGTAGTGCGGGAGCGTCCGGGACAGGTCGTCGATCAGGTCGGAGGGGCGCAGGCCCGGGTCACCGGTGACGACGTAGGCGACGAGACGGCGCAGCCCGGGTACGTCCTCGCGGATCAGGGCGCGGGCGGCCGTGACACCGGGGTGCGCCAGGAGCGCGGCCTCGATCTCACCGAGCTCGATGCGGAACCCCCGCAGCTTGACCTGGTCGTCGCCGCGAGCCACGTAGTCGAGCAGGCCCTGCCGGTTCCACCGCACGAGGTCGCCCGTGCGGTACATGCGGGCACCGGCGGCGCCGAACGGGTCGGCGACGAAGCGGGCGGCGGTCAGCCCCGGGCGGCGCAGATAGCCCCGGGCGAGGTTGGGACCGGACAGGTAGAGCTCGCCCGTGACGCCGGGCGGTACGGGTCGCAGGCTGTCGTCGAGGACGTAGGCCCGCATGGTGTCGACGGGGCGGCCGATCGGCACGGTGTCGGACGCGCCGGAGACCGCCGAAGTGCGGGCTTCGTCCCCCGGCCCGCCGTCCGCCCGGTGGGCGGTCGCGTCGATGGTCGCTTCGGTGGGGCCGTAGAGGTTGTGCACCTCGGCCCCCCACACCCCGGCGACGTGGTCGGCGATCGCGCGGGGCAGGGGTTCGCCACCGCACAGCACGGCGCGCAGGCCGGGCAGCGGCGCGGCGTGTGCCGCCTCGGCGAGGACGAGGCTCAGGTGCGAGGGCACGAACTGGGCGATGGTGACCCGGAATTGGCTCATCCAGGAGACGAGGGCCCTGGGATCCCGGTTGGCGTCGTGCGGCAGCACGCAGACCTCGGCGCCGTTCGTGAGCGGCAGCCACAGTTCCCACCCGGAGGCGTCGAAGCTGGTGGAGGTGCGGGCCAGGACGCGGTCGTCCGGGGTGAGCGCCAGGTGTCGAGCCATCCATTCCATGTGGTTGGCCACGGCCACGTGGGGCACGACCACCCCCTTGGGGCGGCCGGTTGACCCGGAGGTGTAGATGACGTACGCGGGGTCCGACGGGTGCGGTACGTCCGGCGGGAGCATGCCTGGGCGGACGGCGGAGTTGCCCGGGGCGTCGAGGGCGAGCCACGGCCGGTCACCGGCCGGCAGTCCTTCGAGGAGCTCCGTCGTCGTGAGGAGCAGGGCGGGCCGGGCGTCTTCCAGCATGTGCCGGATGCGGGCGGCGGGGTACTCCGGGTCGATCGGCAGATAGGCGGCGCCGGCCCGCAGAACACCCAGCATGGCGACGACACAGTCCACGGACGCGGGCATGGCGAGCGCCACCTGGTCCTCGCGCCCCGCGCCTCTCTCGCGCACCAACTGGGCGACGGCATCGGCGCGGGCGTCGAGTTCGGCGTACGTGAGGCTCGTGTGGGCGTCGCGCACCGCGACCGCGAGCGGGGAGCGCTCGGCCCACTCCCGGACCGCTTCGGGTACGGTCCGGGCCGGCACGGGGCGCTCCGTTCCGCGCCCCTGGGCGAAGAGGCGGTGCCGCTCGCCGGGGGCGAGCGGGTCGAGGTCACCGACCGGCCGGTCGGGGTCGGTCACGGCCTGGGTGAGGATGCGGGCGAAGCGCTCGCACAGGGCGCGGGCCGTGGCGGCGTCGAAGAGGTCGGTGGCGTACTCCAGGTATCCGCCGATGCCGGCCGGGGAGCCGGCCGGCCCGCGCTCGCCGGGTCCTGCGGTCTCGACTGCTTCTACGGGCTCTACGGTCTCTACGGTCTCGACGAGCGAGAACGTCAGGTCGAACTTGCTGATGCCGGTGTGGCGGGACCGGTCCTGGACGCGCACGCCGGGCAGGTCGAGGGCCACCCGTTCCTGGTTCTGGAGGACCAGCATGGTCTGGAACAGCGGGTGGTGGTCGCCGGACCGCTCGGGGTTGATCTCCTCCACGAGCCGTTCGAAGGGGATGTCACTGCGACTGAGGGCGGCGATGTCGAACTGCTTCACCCGGTCGAGCAGCGCGCGAAAGGTGGGTGCGCCGGACAGGTCGGTGCGCAGGACGACGGTGTTCACGAAGAATCCGACCAGATCGTGGAGCGCCTCGTCGGTGCGCCCGGCCACCGCGGTGCCCAGCGGGATGTCCGTACCGGCGCCATGGGCGTGCAGGGTGACGGCGAGAGCGGCCTGGAGCACCATGAACGGGGTGCAGCCGGTGTCACGAGCGAGCCGGACGAGGGCGCTGTGCGCGGCTGCGGGCAGTTCGAACGGGACGGCGTCTCCCCGGTGGCTCGGCACAGCGGGCCGCAGCCGGTCGAGGGGCAGTTCGAGCAGGTTCGGGGCCCCTCGCAGTGCTTCGCGCCAGAAGGCGAGCTGCCGGGCGGCCAGGCTTTCGGGGTCGTCGATGTCGCCCAGCAGCGCGCGCTGCCATAACGCGTAGTCGGCGTACTGCACCGTCAGCGCGGGCTGGTCGGGCGTGCCCGTGCCCGCACTCCTGGCCCGGTAGGCGGCGCCGAGATCGCGGCTGAGCGGGGCGAGGGACCAGCCGTCGGCGACGACGTGGTGCAGGACGAGGACCAGGATGTGCCGGTCGGCGGACGGCCGGAGCAGGTGGGCGCGGACGGGGACATCGCCGTCGAGGTCGAAGGGCGCGGCGGTCAGGCGGCGCACCGTCTCCTCCACCCAGGTGTCGGCGGCCTGTCCGGCGGCCGGCAGCTCGATGGTCAGTGGGGCGAGCCTGGCGGCCGCGCTCACGTCGAGGATCTGCTGGTGGGGGACGCCATCCCGTTCGGCGAAGACGGTGCGCAGGCTTTCGTGCCGGGCGATCACGTCGGCCAGCGCGCCGCACAGGGCGTCCGTGTCGAGCAGGCCGTCGAGCTCCAGGACGAGGGGCACGTTGTAGGTGTCATTGGGCCCCTCGACGCGGTTGAGGAACCACAGGCGCTGCTGTGCGAAGGACAGCGGGACCACTTCGGGCCGCGGCTGCGGCACGAGGGCGGGGCGGGCGGCCGCGCCGGTGTCGAGGGCGACGGCCAACTGGGCGACCGTGGGGTGCTCGAAGAGGGTCCGCAGCTCGACCTCCGCGCCCAGAGCCGTCCGCACCCGGCCGGCGAGGCGGGCCGCGAGCAGCGAATGGCCGCCCAGGGAGAAGAAGTTGTCGTCCACCCCGACGGCCGGTACGCCCAGAACGTCGGCGAACAGGCCGGCCAGCACCTCCTCGTGGGCCGTCCGCGGGGCGCGGCCCGCGGACGCGGTCACCCTGGGGACGGGGAGGGCGTTCCGGTCCACCTTGCCGTTGGCGTTCAGGGGCAGCGCGTCCAGGAGGACGAAGACGGAGGGCACCATGTAGGAGGGCAGCGCGCGTCCCACGCGGCGGGCCAGGGCGCTGTCGTCCGGACGGCAGCCGGGGCCCGGTACGACATAGGCGACGAGCCGCCGGTCGCCGGGCACGTCCTCGCGGACCAGAACGCGGGCGGCACGCACGTCCGGGTCTGCGAGCAGGATGTTCTCGATCTCGGCGGGCTCGATGCGGTACCCGCGCAGCTTGACCTGTCCGTCGGCGCGGCCGACGTACTCGATGTCGCCGTGCGCCGTCCAGCGTACGAGGTCGCCGGTGCGGTACATCCGGCGCCCGTGCGCGTCGTAGGGGTCGGCGACGAACCGGGTGGCGGTCAGCGCGGGCCGGCCCTGGTAGCCGCGGGCGACGCCGAGACCGCTCACGTACAACTCCCCCACGACACCGGGCGGAACCATCGCGAGCGTGTCGTCGAGCACGTACAGGCGCATCCCGTCGAGGGCACGGCCGATGGGCGGCACACCCGTCGTGTCGGGAGCGACCGGGTGGCGGGTGGCGAAGGTCGTGGTCTCGGTGGGGCCGTACACGTGCAGGACGCGGGTGCCCGGCGCGGCGGCGGCCACCCGCTGCATGAGCTCGGCGGAGGCCGCCTCACCTCCCGCGGCGACCAGGCGGAGTCCCGTGAACGCCGAGGGGCACGCCTCGGCGATCACGTTGAACAGAGCCGTGGTCAGGAACGCCGCGGTCACCCCGTGCCGGGTCACCATGTCCTTGGGCCCGCTCGCTTCGAGGACGCCGCCGGGCGCGACGACGACTCTCCCGCCGTTCAGGAGGGGGACCCAGATCTCGAAGGTGGAGGCGTCGAAGACGTAGGCGGAATGGAGCAGCACAGCATCCGACACGCCGTCCGTCCAGGCGGTGTCGGCCGCCAGGGCGAGGACGTCGGCGTGTGTGATGCCGACGCCCTTGGGCAGACCGGTGGAGCCGGAGGTGAACATCACGTACGCGAGCTGGTCACCGCGGGTCGCTGAGGGCAGGATGCCCTGGCTCATGGGGGCGCCGCGCACGACGACGCCGAGGTCGTCGACGACAACGACCGGCAGGGCGGCGGACTGCTGCCGCACCCAGGGGTGGTCGGCGGTGGCCTCGTCGACCACCAGGGCGCTCAAACCGGCGACCTGAGTGACGTCGTCCAGTCGTTCGGCCGGCCACGTGGCGTCCAGCGGGACGTATGCCGCGCCGGCGCCGACCGCGCCGAGCGTCGCGGCGACCACGGCCGGCGTGCGGCCCACGAGCACTCCGACGCCGTCCTCGACACCCACTCCCCAGCCGGCCAGGGCCCCGGCGAGGTCGTGCGCCGTGCGGGCCAGCTCCCGATAGGTGAGGGTGACGGCGCCGTCGACGACGGCCGGGGCATCGGGGGCCCGGCGCGCCTGGGCTTCGAACGCTTCCGACAGGTTCCGTGCCGCAACGTTCGCCGGCAGATCGTCGCCGCGCCCCTGCGTGAGCATCGTGGTGGCGGTGGCCTCGTCGACGAGGGGCAGGTCGCGCAGCGGGGTGTTCGCGTCCGCCGCGGCGAGAGCCGACAGGTAGGAGACGACGGCGTCCTGGTGCAGTCGGACGTCCTCGGGATGGTAGAGAGCCGGGTTGGTGTCGAAGCCGATCAACGGGCCTGTGCCCTCGGACCGTTCGGAGACGAAGAGGGACACGTCGTCGACCGGGCCGATGGACAACAGGCGCGAGGAGGCGGGGCAGCCGCCGAAGTCGAGGTCGTAGGCGTAGCCCATGATGTTGACGACGACATCGGTTAGGCGCGCCGCGCTGTCGGTCATGTTCAGTTCACGGGCGAGCTGTTCGCGCGAGAAGCGGCGGTGGCGCAGCGCGTCCCGCATCTCGGCGGCCACCGTGCGTACAAGGTCGCCGACCGTGAGATCCGGGGTGACGGTCAGGCGCAGCGGGAGGATGTTGGACGTCATACCGATGATGTGGCGCAGTCCGCCGTGGCGGCCGTTGGAGGCGAGGCCGATGGTGACGTCCCGTGATCCCGTGACCCGGCCGACGTAGGCGGCGACGGCGCTGACGAGTACGGCGGTCCAGCTGGTGCGGTGGCCCGCCGCGAGCCGGCGGAGGTCTTCGAGGACGGTGACGGGTAAGGTCTCGCCACTGTGCAGGCGTACGTCGGCCTTGACCGGGGCGGGCACGTCGGCGCGGCGGCGCATCAGCGTCCCGCCGCGCGCGGCCCGTCCATCCCCCGGGTCTGCCGTACCGGCACGGCCGGTGGCCAGGTCGCCGAACTTGCCGGTCCAGTAGGCACGGTCGGTGGTGTACCGGTCGGAGTCCCGGTAGGCCGCCTCGTCCGCCAGGAGCGCGTGCAGGGGTGCGGACGGCAGCTCGACCTCGGTGAGGTTCTCACCGCGCACGGCACGCGAGTAGAGGTCGGCCACCGTGCGGGCGAACTCCGCACCGCCGAGACCGTCGACAGCGATGTGGTGGTAGCGGACGTACCAGTAGTGCCGCCGGGGGCCCAGGCGTAACAGCGCGAAGTGGTGGCGCGGGGCGTCGATGCGGTCCACCGTGGCCATGTCGTCGGCCATGTAGCGCTCGGCCTCGGCCAGCGGATCGGCGGTCTCGGACAGATCGACCACGCGGAGCCGGCCCGCTTCCGCCACCGGGTGGCGGGCGATGCGCTGGCGGACTTCCACGTCCTCGACGACGAACTCGACGTTGAGGCTGTCACACAGCGCCGCAGCGCGACTTACGGCGCCGCCGAATAACTCCTCGTCGAGCATGCCGTGGATGTCGAAGCACTCGCCGATGTTGTATTTGGGGCTGTCCGGGTCGACCAACTGGCCGTACCAAACGCCTTGTTGAGCGGCGGTCAGTTCGAAGGACTCCTGCCGAACCGTGCGTGAGCGGTTTCCATGCATACCGGCAACACCTTTGGGGAGAATTTTGGGGACGGCAAAGAAAGCACGGGTGAATGCGCCCCGCAGCCGAGCCGACCTTGGCGACGGCTTCGGGATGGAAGCGGGACAGAACACCCTCACACCCGGGCATCGGCCGGGACCCGTACCGGTTGGGTGATCCGGCACGAGAAGGGTCCGCCGCACACCGCGGTTCCGCGCGCGGCAGTGCACCGGTGGTCCGGACACGTCACGGTGAAGGACAGACGAGCAGTCGCGCGCATGCCTCATGACCAGCCCGTGCGCACACTCAGAACGATTTCGCTCGAGCCAGGCCGCGCCCGGCACCGTGCCGGAGGCGAAATCGGTACGCGGGGACGGGGGGCGCCGTTCGGCTCGGGAAGCGTCGGGGCCCCGCAGCGAGCGCTACCCTGCGTCGGCCTCCATGGCCCGGACCAGACTGGCGGGCCTCATGTCAGTCCAGGATCCCTCGATCGCGTCCAGACATTCCTGGCGCGACCCCTCCGGGCCGTCGGCCCGCCACCCACCCGGAATATCGAGGTGTGCCGGCCAGAGCGAGTGCTGGCCTTCCTCGTTCACCAACGTCACGAACCGCCCCGACTCATCGTCGAAAGGATTAGTCATGACCTACTCCCCCACCTTTTCTCGACTACCTTCGGAAAGTGCATGCCGTTCTCGTCAACGCGGCTCGGCGTGATACCACACAGTCAGCCCCACCTCGAAGCCCCCAGCCCCAGAGCCGCGAACCGACGGCACACCGTTGGCCGATCCACCAGTACCCCCCTTCGACGCGTTCACGCCAATCACCCTAGAGGAATTCGGCGACCGAGAAGCGCTCAACGTCCAATCAGCCAGGGGTACTTGGGGCGGCGTCTCACATAGTGAGTGTGGAGAGCGCCTTCCAGCAGGTCAGAGCTCTGGCGAGGCCGAGGCGGGCGGCGACGGGAGCCTCTCGCCGCTCGGTGGACACGCCGATACGGGATCTGACCGATCCGGAGGAAGCGAGCGGAGCACCGATGGCGATAAGGACAACTCGGCCGAGTTCCCGACCGATGCCGTGACCCTGTACGGGTCCACACCCGGAGGGACCTACCGGAACATCACCGCTGATCTGTGCATCAACCGGGCGAACCCGCGGGATCAGCTGCCGCGGGACGGTGAACGTCGTCGCATCGCGCGCACCCCGGCAGGAAGAAGCGCTCTCCCATCCGAACAGCTACCTCCCACAACCAGGCCACCACGTCCGCCTGGCCCAGCAGGGGACGGCCCAGGGCGGCCGCGGCACGGTCTCTCCGCGCCGTGAGATCCGGCATGCCCTCCAGGTACTTGGCCGCGCGCACTGACTCTTTCCGCCACCGCAGAAGAAGAACGTGCCCCGGCGCCCAGCGAAACCATCGAGCGCGGCACGCGGGGCCAGGTGCACTTCTCCCACATGCTCGCCTCGGTCCAGGTCGAAGTCACCCGCCCAAGCGAGAAAGAGCAGCTTCTTCCTGGTCAGGGAGCTGGACAGGTGCGGAAACTGCGTAGCTGGCGAGTTCACGAGGCCGGTATCGTCCGGTCTCCCGACCCGCTGTACCAGCGGCTTACGTTCAGAAAGCGATACGCATGACCAGCCAAGAAGCCACGACGACCCTGTGGCGCCCCACCGGCCCGAAGGAGCTGGAGCTGGTCCGGGAGCTCAACTGGCGTGCCTGGCCGCCCCGGCTGCCCGAGCAGCCGATCTTCTACCCGGTCCTCAATGAGGACTACGCGATCAGGATCGCGCGGGACTGGAACGTGAAGCACGATGGTGCTGGATTCGTCACTCGGTTCGAGGTCGAGTCGGCGTACCTGAGCCGGTATCCCATCCGGCAGGCCGGCGGGCAGACCATCCTCGAACTCTGGGTTCCGGCCGAGGAGCTGAACGACTTCAACGCCCACATCGTCGGCGAGATCCAGGTGACCCACGAATTCCGCTGAGGCGGGAGAGTTTGCTGAGGGACACGGCGCCCGATGCGATCGCCTGGGACGCAAACGGTGTGCTCACGGCGCCGGAGCCCTCCTGAGCCGAGC
Organism: Streptomyces sp. ASQP_92; assembly: GCF_025399895.1. GTDB lineage: Bacteria > Actinomycetota > Actinomycetes > Streptomycetales > Streptomycetaceae > Streptomyces. Next base: position 53,123 of record NZ_JAODUA010000004.1, read on the forward strand.
CCCGACACGCCACCGGCGCCGGGAGACCCGTGGGAACAGAGCCTGGCGCGCCCAGCCTTGTCCTGTGCCATCGACCATTCGACCATTCGTCCTTTGCGCTTCGGAGCGACTTCATGTCGCACGTTGAGCGATTCAGTGGGCGGCCAGGGCCATGGAGGGCAATGGTTCCCATCGGGCGGGGAGGTCTCGCATGACCAGGGCGGAGTCCAGAGTCGCGGTCCCGGGCGGGAAGAGGTTGGGGTCGTCGAAGAAGGAGGATGTGGCAGAGCGCACCCGGCAAGCCTCCATGCGCCAGGTGTCGGCGTGAAGCGCCATGCCGTCGAGGTGGCCGCCAGGTCGGGTGGTGGAGAATCCGCCGGCTTCGCCCTGGAAGAAGGTCGATGCTTCGTCCAGGTCGGTGAACAGTTCGCTGCCACTCAGCTCGTCGGCCAGGGAGACAGTAACTTCCAAGTGGGCAGCGCCATCCCTGGCATCGAAGGCGATGTGCAGCTCGTCCGGCGTCTCGTGGACCCGGAAGTCCGCCAACCGGTAGTCGCCGGGGAAGAGGCGGCCGCCCGCCGCCGCGTTGACGCGGGAGGCGGTGTCTCGACGCGGGATGTAGACGCCGGTTTCGATGCCATTCGGTCCGTCCCATTCGACGGCGAAGCGGTGGGCCGCGTTCTCGCTGCGCAGTCCGACTCCTTTGGGGGCCCAGGTGGGGCGGACCTTGCTGAGCCGAAGCATGCAGATGCTGGCGAGGGCGTGGCCGCGGATCAGGCGCGGACGCATCCGCGCGGGGAGCAGTCGCGCAACAGCCTCCGGATCAACTCTGTAGTTCACCAGGAGCCGGCGTTCGATGGTGCTGGAGAGCTGGGGCTGCATCATGCCTCATCGCTTTCTGTGGCGTGCCGCCACTTGGTGTGGCGGAGCACGATCTGCTCGGGACAGACGGCACTGAGAAACCGGCCTACGCCGATGGCGAGCCGGTCCTCCACGAGCGCGTAGATGATCCGGTTGCCATCTCGGCGCTCGGTGACCAGTCCCGCCTCCTTGAGCACCCTGAGGTGGCGCGAGATGGACGGCGTACTGATCGCGAACCGGCTCGCGATCCGTCCCGCCGGGAGCTCACCGCCTCGGAGGTGCTCCAGGATCTGTCGCCTCGTCGGATCGGCGAGGGCGCGGAACACCCCTGCCTCGTCATCTTCCTGAGTCATGTTAGATATTTAGCACAGTAGCTAAGTATCTAACAGGGGGTGGTCTCGAAGGATGTGTCGGCGTGACTTGACGAGTCACGGGATCCTCGTGGCTTCTCGACCGAAGAAGCGGTCAGCGCGAGGCGAGCACAAGGCCACTGAGGCTCGCGCTCACTCGCAACCGATTCCTCCTGACCTCTTCGGGGTGTTGCCGGAGGGTGTCGCGGGTGGTGATCCTCGCGGCAGGCCGGTGGTATGCGGTACGCGCAGGGTGGCGGATTGACCGCCGAGCGGCAGCAAGCGCGTGTGCGGATCCGTTTCGCGGCCGGGAACAGTGCCGACAGACAGTGCGAAGCGGATGGCTGGTCCGGAGTCCAGCGTCCATAGGCCTCCGGGTAGCGCCAACACAAGCGAGGGGCGCGGGCGTTTCGAGCCGTGTGGCGTCGCAATGGCAACGTGGCCGACGATCGTGATCAGGGGTTCGTATGAGAGGGGGCCGACCAGCGCCGGGCTCGAGTCGTCATGGGGAGAAGCGCTCCGGGCGGAAGTCCGCAAGGATCCCATCTCTTTTCCCGCTCAGGATCTCCGCAGCGAGCAGCTCGCCGATGACCGGCCCAAGCGTGATTCCGCTGTGGGCAACGGCCTCGTAGTAGCCCGGCACAGAGGGTAGGGCTCCCACCGAGGGGAATCCGTCAGCTGGGATGGGCCGGTTGGATACCCGTGTCTGGGTGATGCGGGAGTTGCTGAGGTCGGGGACGACGCGTCGCGCCGATTCGTGGAGCAGCCGTGCGAGTTCCGCTGAGTCTTCGCCGGTGTCGATGAGTGCGTCGATCTCCCGGCTGTGGAGAACCACCGAAGCATCTCCGTCAGGACGGATCTCGATGTGAGGCGCGTGCATGGGGCGGTGAACCGGGACCTGAGCACACTCGATGCGCGTGACAGCGCCGGGTTCCCAGCGCATCGGCAGGTGCCGTCCGACGAGCCCGGCGACGTGGGAGGCGCTGGGGCCCGCTGCGTTCACGACGACGTCGACGTCCAGGTGGCTCCCATCGGACAGAACGACTGTCCGAATGGCCCCGTCGGTATGGGTGCTGATGTCACGGACCGCAGTGCCGAATCGATGCTCGGCGCCGGCTGCGACGGCCAGGCGGACCAGGCAGCCGACGAGATGACGTCCGTGCACCCAGGCTTCGTCGGGATAGAACACGACCGGAACCTCGTCGGGAACGGCGAGAGCAGGTTCGAGGCGGCGGCGTACCTCGGTCCCCGTGCGCACCTCGACCCGGTAGTCCCAGCTGGTCAGCAGCGCGGCTGTTTCCAGGAGCTTCGCCTCCGCCACCGGATCATCTGCCCAACGCAGGTGGCCGCGGGGATACCACCACGATTTTGGCCCGATGGTTCTGGCGAGCTCTTGGTAGGCCGCCATGCTCGCGACGTTCAGGTCGAAGTAAGACCTGCGCACAGTCTTGTTGCTGGCGTTGACCCACGAGAAAGACCAGTTGGTGACGCCTTCACCCGGCTGACCCGCGTCGATGAAGACCACCTTGACGCCGTGCCGAGTCAGGTTCCAGCCCACACTGGATCCGAGGATGCCCACTCCGATGACAGCAACACGTTCAGGCCGCTTCATGGATCCGATCCGCACGAACGCCCCCTCCCCAGAGCACGGGCATTGCAAACTCCCACCACCAGCACGCGGCGCCCGACGGAACCCCTATGTGAGGCTTCAAAGAGCAGCTCCAGGGCATGGCCGCGTCGTCACTCTCAGCGGCACCCCGTCGGATCCCGGCCGCGTTCCGATAGCGGTCCGTCTGGTCCAGAGACGTTCCCGGTGTCGTGGGCATCGAGTCATCACCGCACGGTCCACGCGACATGGCAGTGTCATGAGCACCGAGTCGACACCATCCGACCCGCGCGACGCGACGACGAGCGCATGCCACGGGACGGCCCCCTGAGCAACAAAGCACCGTAAGCACGCCATCAGCAGCTGCAGGGGGCGTGCCGGCGCGGCAGTGAGCCCCGTGCGCGTCGGCCGGTGAGTCGTCCGGAGCGGTTGCGGAAGGTACCGGTCCGTGCCGCTGCCGACCCGCACCTAACAAGCCATCGAGTGGTACGCCCACGCGGTGGCTAGGGCGACGACCGGCCCTTCAGTAGGAATTCCCGACGGCACCTCCGAGGTCGAGCAAGGACTTCGTCCGGCGTATCGGGCATCGCAATAACAGCCCCCGCCACCTGAGGTCGGAGATTGCCTCAACCTGCCTCAGGAATCAGGCGAGATGCAATATTACGGCGGCCATCTTGCCCTTCCGTACCTTTCCCCTGGGCCGTTCGGGCAGAACGCCCGGTCGGCGGCGTGTCAGGGTGACACCCCCGGTCGAACGGCCATTGACAGACTCAGAAGCACTGATCAATCATCTCAACCACCGCTCGGGAGATCGAATCCAGCCACCAGCGCGGCCGTGCGATCGCTCGCGTACGGCACATCGGACCACGCGCCGGAATTCCCCCTGGAATCCCCCAACTCCCGCAGCACTTGCCGTGTTTATTTCCGTCCATTCAGTGCACTGCGGAGACGCATCGGCACGTGACAGACCCCGCGAGACATAAATCCAGTCCCGGCTGTGAAAAGGCATCCCGCAGAGGAAGAGCTGGCCTTGCCCGCGAACCAAGAATTGCGTCGTTCCATCCCCGAACCGCCCGGCACGACACCCCGGCGACGACCCGCGCCCATGCCCTCCGTGGACCGGACCGCTCCCCTGGCGCTGTCCTATGCGCAGCAGCGGCTGTGGGTTCTGTCGCAGATGCGGGGCGCGAGCGAGGCGTACCACATGCCCATGGCGGTGGAGCTGCGGGGCGCATTGGACCGCCCGGCGCTGGGCAGGGCGCTGGACGCGCTCGTCGCCCGCCACGAGGTGCTGCGTACCCGCTTGGTCGCCGTTGCAGGCGTGCCCTTCCAGCGGGTCGGCCCCGCCGACGCGGGCTTCCCCCTTGCGGTCACAGACCTCACCGGCGCATCCGATCCACAGGATCAACTCGCCGCGCTCCAGCGGGAGGAGGTCACCGCACCGTTTGACCTGGAGGGCGGACCGCTGGTCCGGGGGCGCCTGGTGGCGCTGGAGGCCGAGCGCCATGTCCTGCTGCTGACGCTCCATCACACCGTGTGCGACGGATGGTCGAAGTCCGTCGTGAACAAAGAACTCGGCGCGCTGTACGCCGCGTTCACAGCGGGCATCGATGACCCGCTGCCCGCGTTGCCCGTCCAGTACGCCGACTACGCGGCCTGGCAGCGGCAATGGCTCTCCGAGGGCGACGCGGAGCAGCAGAGGGCCCACTGGCAGAAGGCCCTCGCGGACGCGCCCGCACTCCTCGAACTGCCTACGGACCGGCCGCGCCCCGCCGAGCAGGACTACCGGGGCGCGCAGGTGCCGGTCACGATCGACGAGGAACTGACCGCCGCACTACGGGCGTTGGCCAAGCGAACCGGCAGCACCCTGTTCAAGACCGTGCTGACGGGCTGGGCGCTGACCCTTTCCCGCCTGGCGGGCACGGAGGACGTGGTGATCGGGGCACCGGCGGCCAACCGGACCCGTCCCGAACTCGAGGGTCTCATTGGTTTCTTCGTGAACACCGTCGCGCTGCGCGTCGACCTGTCGGGCGAACCGACGGTGGCGGACCTGGTGCGCAGGACGGATGCGGCCACGCTCTCGGCGCTCCACCACCAGGACCTGCCCTTCGAGCAGGTCGTCGAGGCGGTGAACCCGCCCAGGAACCTCGGCCACACCCCGCTGTTCCAGGCGATGCTGGCCTGGCAGAAAGCCACCGAGGAAACGCTGGAGCTGCCCGGCGTCGAGAGCGTGCCGCTGGAGTTCCCGCGCTACACCGCCGCGTTCGACCTGACGCTCTGCCTCACGGCGCGGGACGGCCGCGTCACGGGGGAGCTCGACTACGCGACCGCGCTCTTCGACGCGGCGACCGCCGAGCGGCACGTACGCCAACTGCTGCATGTACTGCGGCAGATGGCCGACGACCCGCGGCGGCCCGTCGCCGCCCTGACCCTCCTGGACGAGCGGGAACTCCACCAGATCCTGGTGGAGTTCAACGACACCGAGCTGGCGCCGAACCCCACCGGTCTCGTGGAGCGGTTCGAGGCGCGTGTGCGGGAGCGGCCCGACCAGGTCGCCGTGGTCCACGAGGGGGAGCGGCTCGACTACGCGACGCTCGACCGGCGTGCCAACCGCGTCGCGCAGGCCCTGATCGCCCGGGGCGTGCGCACCGATGGGGTCGTGGGGCTGCACATGGGCCTCTCGGTCGACCTGGTGGTCGCCATGCTCGGCGTGCTCAAGGCGAGCGGCGCCTACCTGCCGCTCGACCCGGCGCTCCCCCACGAACGCCTCGCCACCATGGTGGCCGACTCGGACGCCGTGCTGGTTCTGAGCGACACGGACGGCGCCGCCGCGCCGCGTGCGACGCCCCAGGACGGCACCGCCCCGGGTCCCGGTGACCGCGCGCCGGTGACTCCCTGGCTGCGGCTGGCCTCCGTCGAGGCCGACGCCCCGCGCGACGACGCACCCGGGACGCCCTACCGGCCGGACGACCTCGCGTACGTCATCTACACGTCGGGGTCGACCGGTCGCCCCAAGGGCGTCGCGGCCACTCACCGGGGCATCCTCAACCTGCTGGACTACTGGAGCGAGGAGTTCGGCGCGACGCCGGGGCTACCGTCCGCGATGTGGCCGAGCTTCGCGTTCGACGCCTCGGTGCAGGAGTTCCTGCTGCCGCTCACCACGGGCGGCGTGCTCCGGCTCGTACCGCAGGACGTGCGCGAGGACCCCGAGACGCTGACCGCCTGGATGCGAGAGCACCGCATCGTGGACATCCTGCTGCCGCCCTCCTTCGTGCGGTGGATCTGCGAGGCTCCCGAGGAGCGGCTGGAGGGCCTCGCGCTGCGCTGCGTCCGCACCGGTCTGGAGCCGCTGCCCGAGGACGCGCTGCACCGCATGGAGCGGGCCCTGCCGGGGTTGCGCGTGCTCAACGGTTACGGGCCCACCGAGACCGCGCTGTACTGCACCGCCCAGCTCGACCCGCAGCCGCTGCCGCGCCAGGCGCCGATCGGCCGCCCGGTCGCCAACACCCGGGCGTACGTGCTGGACGAGCGGCTGCGGCCGGTGCCGATCGGCGTCGCGGGCGAGCTGTACATCGCGGGTTCCGGCCTGGCCCGCGGCTATCTGAACCGGCCGGCCCTGACCGCCGAGCGGTTCGTGCCCGACCCCTTCGTGCCCGGCGCGCGCATGTACCGCAGCGGTGACATCGTCCGCTGGCTGCCCGACGGCCAGTTGCTCTACGTCGGCCGCCGCGACCACCAGGTCAAACTGCGCGGCTTCCGGATCGAGCTCGGCGAGATCGAGGCGACGCTCCTCGAACAGGAGGGCGTGAGCGAGGCCGCGGTCCTCGCCGACCGTGACGCCGCCGGTGAACCGCGGCTGGTGGCCGCCGTCGGGGTGGGCGGCGCGCGGCCCCGGCCGGTGGCCGAGTGGCGCGCCGCGCTCGCCCTTCGCCTGCCAGGGCACATGATCCCCGCGGTCTTCGTCGAGCTGCCGAGGCTGCCGGTCACCGACAACGGCAAGCTGGACCGCGCGGCACTTCTGGCTCTGGCGCACACCGGCGTCCCCGCCCAGGTGAACCAGGCGACTCCGCGCGACCACATCGAGCTGACGCTCTATCAGATATGGCAACGGGTCCTGCTGCGACGCGAGATCGGCATCCGCGACGATTTCTTCGACATCGGCGGCACCTCCATCTCGGCCATCAAACTGGCCCATGCGGTCCGGGAGGCGTTCGGCGAGGCCCTGTCGGTCCGCGACGTCCTGCTGCACCCGACCATCGAGGACCTGGGCAGACGGCTGCGCCGGGGCGCGTCCGGCCCGCCGCCGGGCAACCTCCTGGACTTCCGCGCGGGCGACGGGGGCGCCAGGGTCGTCTGCGTCCATCCGGCGGGCGGCACCGCCTTCTGCTATCTGTCGCTGGCCAAGGCGCTGCCGGACTCCCTGGGCGTCCACGGCATCCAGTCGCCCGGCGTCAACCCCGGCGAGCCGTTCCTGCCCACGGTCGAGGCCATGGCCGCTTCGTACCTGGAGCTCATCACCCCACTGCTCGACGCGCCGCTCGTCCTCACGGGTCTCTCGTACGGCGGTCTGGTCGCACACGAGATGGGGCGCCGCCTCGCCGCGGCAGGACACGACGGAGTGAGCGTGGTGCTGCTCGACACCCAGGGCACCGACGATCCGGGGCGCCGCGCCGCCGTCACACCGGTGGACATGGCGGAGTTCCGCGACAAGCTGGTCAAGTTCAACGGGATGTACCCGGGCATCGACGACCGGCAGATCGAGCAGTACTTCCACATCTACAACCACAACCGGCTCACGGCCGCCTCCCACATACCGGCGCCGACATCCGCGCGCACGGTCCTGATGCAGGCCGTCGAGGGCGCGCCGGGACCCCTGCTGGAGGAGGTGCGGGGCTTCTGGCGCCGTCGCGCCGAAGGCGACTACCGGGTGGAGCCGGTGCGGTGCGACCACTGGGAGATGCTGGAGTCCGAAGCGGTCCTCCAGGTGGCCGCGACGATCGAGGCGGAGCTGACGGACCTGGTGGCCGGGCCGCCGCGCCTGTCCGCGACCACCCCACGGACCGCCGGTGCCGGCTCCGCACGGGAGAACTACTGATGGGCGCCGCACCGCTCTCCCCCGCCCCCTCCCTCGCCGGCGCCGTACTGGAGCGGGCTCGCCGCCACCCGTCGGCCCCCGCGCTCATCGACGGCGACCACACCCTGGACTACGCGCACCTCGACACCGCGAGCGCGGCCGTCGCCGACGCCCTGTACCGGCACGGTGTACGGCCGGGACAGGCGGTCGCGGTCTGCCTGCCGCGTTCCTGGCGGCTGGTCTGCGCCATGCTCGGCATCCTGCGACTGGGCGCGGTGGTCGTTCCCCTGGACGCGCAGAGCCCGCCCGAGCGGCAACGCCACATCCTGACCGACTCGGCGAGCGTGGCGGTGCTCCACGGCGCTCCGGCGCCCGAGGGACTCCCCGAGGGCGTACGGCCCCTGCCGGTCGACGAGCTCCTCTCCGGCGGCGCGGGCTCCTCCGCGCCGGATCCGCGCACCGTGCCGCAGGGCGCCGCACCGGTCTCCTTCGTCTTCTACACCTCGGGCAGCACAGGAGTACCCAAGGGCGTCGAGGTGCGGGACGCGGGGATCATGCGCCTCGCCCACCCCGGGTACATCGCTCTGCGCGAGGGCGCCCGCTACGCGTGCCTGTCCAACCCCGCCTTCGACGCGCTCAGTTTCGAGGTCTGGGTGCCGCTGCTGACCGGCAGCTGCTGTGTGATCGTCGACGACGAAACGGCGCAGACCCCCGACGTACTGGCGGCCGAACTGGAGCGGCTGCGCATCGACACCCTCTTCGTCACCGTCGCGCTGTTCAACGCGGTGGTCGACCAGGTGCCGCACTGCTTCGCCGGCGTCGGCCAGGTGCTGGTGGGCGGGGAGCAGCTGAACGCCCGGCTGATCCGCCGCTGGTACCGGTCCAACGTCACCAGTGCCACCCAGCTCTACAACGTCTACGGCCCCACGGAAGCCACCACGTTCGCGCTGTGTCACCCCATCCCCCGGGACTTCGCGGGCGATGTGGTGCCCATCGGTCGTGCGCTGCCGGGCACCGAGGCCCTCGTGCCGGCCGAAGGCAACCGCCCTGCCGAGCCCGGTGAAACCGCCGAACTGTGCCTGGCGGGCGAGGCGTTGGCCGTCGGCTACCGCAATCTCCCCGAGGAGACCGCGCGCCGCTTCGTCACCCTGGAGCGGCCCGACGGCACGCCGGTGCGCCACTACCGGACCGGCGACCTGGTCCGGATCGACGCCGCAGGGAACGTCGAGTACGTCGGGCGCGCCGACCGCCAGGTCAAGGTGCGCGGCTTCCGCATCGAACCGGGCGAGCTGGAGCGCCGGATCGTGGCGCACCCCGCGGTCCGCCAGGCGTACGTCTGCACCCGCCGCGACGCGAACGGCGTCAACGAACTGCTCGCGTACCTGACCCTTGGCTCCGCGTTGTCCTTCGACGACTTCCACCGGCACCTGGACGCCGCACTGCCCACGTACATGCGCCCCCACCGGACCTACCTGGTCGACGAGTTGCCGCTCAACGCCAACGGCAAGGTCGACCGGGAGGCCCTGCTGCGGCAGGACGCCCCACCGTGGCGGCGCACCGAAGCCGCCCGGACCGGTGACGTACGCACCACCCGGCAGCGGGAGGTTCTCGCCCTCGCGGAACGGACCCTCGGGATCGAGGGCCTGTGCCTCACCGACCGCTGGATCGCCTGCGGCGGAGACTCGCTCAAGGCGCTGCGGCTGCGCTTCGAGGCACGCCGTCTCTGGGGCTGCGACCTGCCCCCGTCCCTGGTCCTGCGGGGCGACTTCGCCGAGCTGGCGGCAGCGACGGAGGCAACCGCCTCCCCCTACCCCGATGTACCCCCGCCGGCGCCGACCGGCCCGGCGGGTCCGCGCACCGCGCCCGCCACCTCCGAGCAGCAGCGGCTCTGGCTCCTGCAACAGCGCGATCCGGCGTCCCTCGCGTACAGCGTGCCGATGGTCTTCCGCGTCGACGGCGCTGCCGACGTCACCGCGCTGCGCGACGCGCTGCGACGCCTCGTGGCCCGCCACCCCGCGCTGCGCACCTCCTTCACCGCCACGCCCGAGGGCCTGGTGCAGACGGTGAACGAGCCGTACGACCCGTGGACCGAGCCTCCGGCGGAGGCCCTGTGCGACGCGGCGGGCCGAAGGGCCTTCACCGACCGGCTGTTCGCCACGCCCTTCGACCTGGCACGGCCCCAGTTGTTCCAGGCGTGCTGGCTGCCCCGTCCGGACGGCGGCGAACTATATGTGCGCATGCACCACATCGCGGTCGACGGCTGGTCGCTCAACGTGCTGTTCGGCGAGCTGTCGGCCGACTACGCGGCAGCCGCCGGCCGCGCGCCCCAGGCAGCCCCGCGATCGGCCACCACACGGCCGGCCCCGACACCGCTCGACCACGCCCGCTGGCAGTCCGAGTGGTTCAGCCGCGACGCCTACCGCACCCAGCGGTCTGAACTGGCCACCCTCTACGGCGAGTTGACGCACGACGGGCCCGGTGCGGCTGACACGGCGCCTCTGGAGCCAATCCACCCGCCGGCCGGCCCCATGGGGCGACTGCTGCACACCTCCCTCGACTCGGGCCGTCGCACCGCGCTCGACCGGCTCTGTACCGACCTCGGCCTCACCCGCTTCCACCTCCTCCTGGGCGTCTACGCCTGGAGCCTGTACGGAGCCACGGGCCGCACCCGGCCACGGATAGCCGCGCCGGTGGCCAACCGGCCCGTGCAGGACTTCGAGTCCAGCGTCGGCATGTTCGCGAACACCGTGCTGCTCCCCCTGGATGTGGCCCCGCGCGAGCACCTGCGCTCCCAGCTGCTGCGGTACGGCGCCGCGGCGCAGGCGGTCCTGGACCGCCAGGACGTGGCCCTCGCCGACGTCGTCACCGACCTGCCGGGCCCTGGGGGCAGCACGCCGTTCGACTTCATGTTCGTCCTGGAGAACACCGACTTCGACACGCTGGCGCTGCCTGGCTGCGACGTCCGACCGCAGTGGCGGGCACCGGTCGACGCGAAGTGTCCCCTGACCCTGTCGGTGGTCGAGCGGGCGACGGGCTTCGACTGCCTGTGGGAGTACGACGCCCGCCACTTCGACGCGGCCGAAATGGCGGCGCTGGCCGAGCTGTTCGAGCACGGCATCGAGGCGCTCACGGCCGGCGCCGACCGTCCGCTGGCCGAGCTGGTGGCACCGTTGCGCCGTCGGCTGCCCGAGCCGGGGCGCGCCAACCCGGCGCCGCTCGCCCACGCCACCGTCGCCGAGGGCTTCGCCCTTCAGGTGCTGCGCACACCCGAGGCGCCCGCACTGGTGCACGCGGGCGGCACCCTCACGTATGCCCAACTGGATGCGAGAGCCGGCGCGTTCGCCGCCGAGCTCCAGCGGCTGTACCCACTGGCTCCGGGAGACACCGGCCCCCGCAGTGTCGCGCTGTACCTCCAGCCCTCGCCCGAACACGTGGTGGGGCTGCTGGCACTGGCCCGGCTGAACCTGACCATCGTGCCGCTCGACCCCGCCTATCCGAAGGAGCTGCTGCGGCAGATCCTGGCCCAGGTCGAGCCGCTGTGCGTGCTGGTGCCACCTCAGGACGCGGACACCCTCGACGCCATCGCTCCGAGTGGTCTGCCGCGGCACCGGGTCCCCTCGGTGGACCGCGTTCCGGCGGTCGCCCCCGCACTGCCGCCGCATGACGGCCGACGGCCGCTGTACACCCTGTTCACCTCGGGCTCCACCGGCACTCCCAAGGGCGTCCAGGTGTCCGACCGGACGCTGTGCAACCTGCTGCAATGGCAGCGCGACTCCGGGGGCCTGCGAGCCCCCGCGGTCACCCAGCAGTTCTCCATGCTGTCCTTCGACGTCTCCTTCCAGGAGATCTTCACCACGCTGTGTGGCGGCGGCGCGCTGCATCTGGTGCACCCCTCGTGGCGCCATGACGCGCCCGCCCTGCTCGACCAGCTCGAAGCGGCCGGTACCGAGCGCCTGTTCCTGCCGTACGTGGCCTTGAACCTGCTCGCCGAGCACGGTGTGCGGCTCGGCCGCTACCCCTCCCGGTTGCGCGAAGTGATCACCGCGGGCGAGCAATTGCTGTGCACCGACGCCATCCGCCGCTGGTTCGCCAAACTGCCCGGCGCCCGCCTGTTCAACCATTACGGGCCGACCGAGACCCATGTCGTCAGCGGCCTCTGCCTGGACGGCGATCCCGCCCACTGGCCGGAGCGCCCGGCCATCGGCAGGCCGGTGACGGCTGCCTGGCTGCGGGTGGTCGACGAGGCGGACGAGCCCGTACCACCGGGTCGCACCGGCCGCCTGCTCATCGGCGGGCCGATGGCCGCGCCCTGCTATCTGGGCGACCCGCGGCTCAACGCGGAGCGCTTCGTCGAACTGCCGGGCCTGGGAACCTTCTACCGCAGCGGCGACCTGGCCCACTTCGACCGGGACGGCCTGCTGCACTACGAGGGCCGCGACGACCAGCAGATCAAGCTCAGCGGCCACCGCCTGGAGCTGGGCCAGGTCGAGGCGGCACTGCTGCGCCACCCCGACGTCGTCAACGCGGTGGTGGTACGGGACGGTGAACGGCTCGTGGCCTGCCTGGAGTTCCGCGCGGGGACCACGGCCCAGGACCCGGCTCCGGGCCCTACGGGCGCGGAGCTGACACGCCATCTGGCGCCCCTGCTACCGCCGTACGTACGGATCGACCGCTTCCGGCGCCTGGCGAGGCTGCCGCTCACACCGAGCGGCAAACTGGACCGCCGCGCCGCCCTGACCGCGCCCGGTGACGAACTGCGGTCGCCGGGCGCCGGCTCCCAGGACCCGTCGGTCCTGTCGCCGCGCGAGGCCCGGCTGACCGAACTGCTCACCGAACTGCTCGGCCGGACCGTCGCACCCGATGAGCGCTTCTTCGACGCGGGCGCCTCCAGCCTCGATCTGATGCGCTTCCAACTGCGCTGCACCGCCGAGCCCGGTCTCAGCTTCACCGTCCCCGACCTGTTCGAGCACGTCACCATCCGCCGTCTCGCCGCTTTCCTGGACGGTGCGCGATGTACGAGCGACACGGTCCGCCCCGCGCCCGCCACGGCGGACGATCCGATCGCCGTCATCGGCATGGCCGTACGGCTGCCGGGCGCCGACGACCTCGCCTCCTTCTGGGAGATGGTGCGGACCGGAGCACGCGGCGTGGAGCACTTCGAAGCGGCCGACGGACTGGTGGGCGCCCGTAGTCAGATGTCGGGCCTTCTCTCCTTCGATCCCGAGCACTTCGGCATCAGCCGCCAGGAGGCGCGGCTGATGGATCCGCAGCAGCGCCATCTGCTCATGAGTTCCGTACAGGCGCTGGCCCATGCCGGGATCGCGGACCCGTCCGGGCAGCGCATCGGGCTCGTCGCCGGCTGCGGCGAGAACACCTACTTCCAGTCCCTGCTGCGCGAGGCCGACCCGGAGCAACTGCCGGACGGCTTCCAGTTGGCGCTCCACCACGACAAGGACTTCCTCACCACCAAGGTCGCCTACCACCTCGATCTGACGGGCCCCGCGTTCACCGTGCAGGCGGCGTGCGCCAGTTCACTGGTCGCCGTGCACGTCGCGGCGGGGCTGCTGCGCCAGGGCGAGGCCGAGATCATGCTCGCGGGCGGGGTACTCGTCGACACGCTCCTGACCGGTGGCTACACGTACCGCCCTCAGCACATCTTCTCTCAAGACGGTCACTGCCGGCCCTTCAGCGACGACGCCGACGGCACGATCGGCGCCAGCGGTGTCGGTGTGGTCGTACTCAAGCCGCTGCGCCTCGCACGGCGCGACGGCGACACCGTGTACGCGGTGGTCACGGGGTCGGCCCTGAACAACGACGGTGCGGGCAAGCTCAGTTACAGCGCACCCTCGCTTCCGGGCCAGCGCGAGGTGATCCGCGCAGCCCTGCGCCGCAGCGGCCGCGACAGCGCCGACCTGGGATACGTCGAGGCGCACGGCACGGGCACCCGCCTCGGCGACCCGGTCGAGGTCGGCGCGCTGCGCCAGGCGTTCGACCTCGCCGAAGCCGACCGATGCGCGCTGACCTCGGTGAAGAGCCAGATCGGCCATCTGGGCGCCGCGGCGGGAGTGGTGGGTCTCGTACGGGCCTCGCTCGCCGTCCACCACGGGCTGATCCCGCCCAACGTCGGCTTCCGCACCCTCAATCCCCAGATCGGCCCCGACACGGCGCCGTTCTACGTCCCGGCCGAGGCCGCGGCCTGGCCCGCTGGGCGGCCCCGGGTGGCCGCGGTGAGCAGCTTCGGCATCGGCGGCACCAATGCCCATCTGGTGCTCGAAGCAGGCGGAACGCCGGAGCGGCAGGACTTCGAACTGCCTTTGATTCCCTGCCTGTTGCTCTCCAGCACCAGTGCTGCCGGGCTGCGTACCGACGCCGCCCGCATCGCCGACTACCTTCAGGCACGGCCCGAGGCGTACGCCCTGGTGCTCCGCCATCTGCAAGCGGGGCGGCCCGCGCGCCGCCTGCGGGCCGCGGCGGTCTGCGCCGACGCGTCCGCGGCGGTGGCCTGGCTGCGTACGGTGTCCGGTGTCGAGGTGACGGCGCGCGGGGAGGAGTGCCGCGCCGTGGAGCACACGGCCGGTGACGTGGTGACCGCATGGCTGTCCGGCCGGGCGGTCCGCTGGCCCGCCGGACCCGCGGGAGCGCCCTGGGACTTCCCGCCGCCGAGCTTCGCGCTGGCCGAGTACGACTTCGAGCGTGCCACCGCCCCGGTCGGGGACGGCGGAAGCCCGCAGCGCCTGCCCGAGGCCGACTGGCTGCACCAGCCGCACTGGGTCCGGCTGAGCCGTGCCGTCTCCGCGGCCGGGCCACGGATGGCGGGAGTGCTGGTGGCGATGACCGCCACCCCCCTGCCGTCCGACGCTCTGGCCCCCTTCGACGCGGCCTACGACCGGGTGGTGCGCGTCAGCGCCGCCGACGCCTTCGCCCACCTCGCGGACGATGTCTACGAGGTGGACCCGGCCGACCCCGATTCACTGCGACAGCTGCTTGACGCCCTCGCTCCGGCGTCGGCCGATGCGCACGAGGTCGGAGTCGACTGGCTGCACGCCCTGCCGCTGGCGGTCGGTGGGCCGGTCGGCGAGGAGTCGCTGGAGCACGCCCGCTGGGCCTGCCTGGACACCCCGGCCGCCCTGCTGCGGGCGGTCGGCGAGCTGTCGCGGCCGGTACGGCTGCGGACCTGGTGGCTCTCGTACGGGGCCCAGCCGGCCGAAGGCGGCGTGCGGCGGCCGGAGTTGGGGCTGCTCGCGGGCGCGGGAGAAGTGGCACCACAGGAGTGTGCCCTCCCAGGACACTGGGTGGACCTTCCCGTCGCGGACCCGGCCGACTGGAGCGGGGCGCTGGCGGCGCTGCTCGCCGGGGCGGACGCCGCGTCGGAACTGCCCCGGCGCCTCGCGCTGCGGCAGGGCTACTGGTGGCGCCAGGCGCTGCTGCCGGTGTCCGCCCCCGACACGGCGACGCCGTCCGTGCTGCCCGCCGCCCCGGCCACGTACCTCGTCATCGGCGGCACGGGAGGCATCGGCCGCTCCCTGGCCGCGTGGCTCCTCGCGCACTCCGAGTGCCGGGTCGTCCTGCTCTCCCGCGGTGCGCGGCTGCCCGCGGATCTCGCCCAGTGGGCGGACCGTGTCGAGCTGGTCCAGGCCGATCTGGCCGAGGACGCGCTCGATGCGATCCTCGCCCGGATCGCCTCGCACACAAGGAGGTCCGGCGGGATCGACGGTGTGGTGCACGCCGCGGGCTCGGCGGGCGGCGGTCTGATCTCCGGGCGCGACAGCGCGGCGATGCGGCGGGCCACGGCCGCCAAGCTGCGCGGCACTCTGCTGGTCGAGCGGCTGATCGAGGACTACCGGCCGGGCTTCGCGGCGTACTGCTCGTCGATGTCAGCGCAGTACGGCGGGATCGGCCAGTTCGACTACGCGGCCGCCAACGGTCTTCTGGACGGCTTCGCCCGGTACCGCTCAGAGGCCACCGCCACCACGCTGCGGATCGGCATCGGCTGGGACGTCTGGAGCGAGGTCGGCATGGCCCGGGACGCCCTGCGGTCGGACGCCCGCCACCAGGAACACCTGGCGGTCGGTCTCGCGGTCAAGGAGGGTCAGCGGCTGTTCGCGCGAGCGCTGCACCTTCAGCTTCCGCACCTTCTGGTGTCCACGACCGACATCGAGCGGACCAAGCACTTCTACGCCCCGCCGGCCGCGCCGGACGCGGTGCCGCGCGCACGGCGCACACCCGCCACGCGGGATGCGGATCGACGGGGAGAGACCGCCGCCCGGCTCAGCGGCTGGCTGCGCGGCTGGCTGGGGCTCGACGAGATCGACCCGGAGGTCTCGCTGTACGACCACGGCGTCGATTCGCTGACCATGCTCGACCTCGTCGCCAAGGTCGAGCAGCACTACGGCGTCGTCCTCGAACTCTCCCAACTGGGCCATCGCATCAGCCTCAACGGTGTGCTGACCCTCATCGGGGAAGCCGGGGCCGCCGGTGCCGGTGCGGCTCCCCCTGCGGACCAGGTGCCCATCGAGGTGTGGCAGGAGGGCACCGGGAATGATGTGGTGTGCCTGATCCATCCGGTCGGCGGGGACGTTCAGGCCTACCGTCCGCTCGTGTCGGTCCTCGACCCGCACCTGACGGTCTGCCTGATCGCCGACCCCGCGCTGCGCAACCCCGACCGGCCTGCCTGGTCGCTGGCCGAACGGGCCCGCCACTACCACGCCGCGCTGCGTGCCCGCTTCCCGCACGGTCGGTGGCGCTGGCACCTCGCGGGCTGGTCGTTCGGCGCCTGGGTGGCACACGCCGTGGCGGCCGAGGCGGAGGCGGCCGGCCACCCGGCTGCCGGGCTCCACCTGCTCGACCCACCGCCGCCCGACGCCGGGCCGCACTTCCTGGCGTACGACGAAGCACGGTACGCGGCGGTCTTCGCGCACGAGCTGAGCCAGGGCGGCACGGGACAGGACGGCACGGACAGGGACCTCACCGGAACCGGACCGAGCCCCGAGGCGCTGGCGTACGCCGAGCGTCTCGCGCGCTGCTGCCGGGGCAACGTCGCCGCGATGGCACACCACCACCCGCCCCGGCTCACCCGCACGCCCAGCCGCCTGTGGCTCGCGACCCGCCCGGTGGACGGCCTGCCGGTGCTGGGCCCCCCGGAGGAGCAACGGCGGCTGTGGGAGGAGCGGTTGTCACCGCTCGACGGCTTTCACGAGCTCGACACCACCCACTACGGGGTCGTCAGGGACCCATGGGTACGGGCGGTGGCCGACGCCGTCAACACCGCGACCGCGACGGTTGCCGAGCCCCGCTGAGAGGACGTCATGAACCCCTATCAATCGCTGCCACCGCGCTCGTTCTGGCGCACCGCCGTCGCCGAGCCCGAACTGCGGGCCATCGGCGGTCTGTGGACCCCGAAGTTCGCCCTGGGGCAGGACGACGTGATCCTCACCGCCGGGTCCTGTTTCGCCCGCCACATCGGCCGCGCGCTGCTGGAGCGCGGCATGAACTGGCGCGACGCCGAACCCGCCCCGCCGGGCCTCATCCGCGCCGAGCGCGAGGCACGCCACTACGGCGTGTTCTCGTTCCGCACCGGAAACGTCTATACCGCCGCCGTGTTGCGGCAGTGGCTGTCCTGGGCGTTCCACGAGGCGGCCCCTCCCCGGGAGGCGTGGAGCCAGAACGGCCGCTTCTACGATCCCTGCCGCCCCTCGGTCGAGCCCGGGGGCCACGCCTCGGCCCACGCGGTCGCACAGGCACGGCTGACCACCCTGGCGGCG
Organism: Streptomyces sp. ASQP_92; assembly: GCF_025399895.1. Lineage (GTDB taxonomy): Bacteria > Actinomycetota > Actinomycetes > Streptomycetales > Streptomycetaceae > Streptomyces. The sequence goes on from NZ_JAODUA010000004.1 coordinate 70,754, forward strand.
ATCCGTGGCGCCGTGACGGAGGCGAGCTGCCTCGTCTTCACGCTCGGGCTGACCGAGGCATGGCGCGACCGCGCCGATGGCACGGTCCACCCGGTCTGTCCGGGCACCGTGCGCGGGACGTACGACCCCGGCCGGCACGAGTTCCACAACTTCACCTTCGACGAGGTGTACGCCGACCTGTCCGCCGCCATCGCGCTCGCCCGCACCGCCAACCCCGGACTGCGCGTCCTGCTGACCGTGTCTCCGGTACCGCTCACAGCGACGGCGACCGGCGATCACGCCCTCACCGCGACCACCTACTCCAAGTCCGTACTGCGCGCGGTAGCAGGGCAGTTGACCCAGGAGCTCGACCACGTCGACTACTTCCCCGCCTACGAGATCGTCACCGGCTTCCCTTTCAAGGCGGTGTTCTTCGAGCCGAACCTGCGCACGGTCACGCCGGCGGGTGTCGACTTCGTCATGGGCCAGTTCTTCGACGCGCTCACCCGCGGCCCGGCCGTCACGACGGCCCCCACCACCCCAGCCGCTCCCGCCCCCGGACAGGACATCTGGTGCGATGACGCCGTACTCGACTACTACAACCCCCACTGACACCGACGGCGCCACCGCCGCAAGGTTCCTGCTGCTCGGCGACTCGCACGCGGGCCCGATCGGCCGGGCGGCGAAGGCTGCCGGCATCCCCTTCTCGGGCGGCCCTGTCGGCGCCGGACGGGAGTTCAACGCCAACTTCTTCGACCTGCGCGGAAAGGACGTCGTCTTCCGGGGCGCCGAGACGGACGGCCTCTACCGCGCCTTTCTGGACGAGCTGGGTGTCACGGGGCTCGACGAACTCGACGTCCCGCTGGTGTGCACCTTCGGCTTCAGCACCCATTTCGTGGCCACCACCGCGAACTGGGACATCTACCGCGTCCACGGCGGAGGCTTCGCGCCGGGCTTCCTCCAGAGCCGCCTCTTCGACGACCTGGTACGCGCCACGGTGCGCGGCGCCCTCGCCTTCTACGCCCATGCCCGTGCCCTGGGCCTGCGGGTGGTGTCGGTGATGCCGCCGCAGCGGGTGCCCGTCATGTCGGACCCGGTGGTCTTCCGGGCGGCGCAGGAAACGACGCGCCGCGCACTCGGCGAACTGGGAGTAGAGGTCGTGGACCTGCGGGACCGCGTCACCGACGAAGCAGGCCACCAGCGGCCGGAGTTCAGCGAGGCGACCGACGGGATCCACGGCAGCCTCGCCTTCGGCCGGCTGATCCTGGCCGATCTGCTGGACCGAGGGCTGTGAACGACCCACCCCCCGCATCCATACCGCCCGAGACCGACGTCCAGGAGGACGCACCCAATGGAACAGTTCGCGCTGGACGCCCTCGCACGCGTCACCACCGAGCCCCCGGAGTCCTACGGCACCATCGCCGTCACACCGCTGACACCCGTGATCGGCGCCGAGGTGTCCGGCCTCGACCTGGCCAAGGAGCTCACCGACGACCAGTACGCCGAGGTCAAGCACGCTTTCCTGCGCCACCATGTCCTGGTGTTCCGGGGCCAGGAGCTGACAGACGAGGACCACAAACGGTTCGCCGGGCGCTTCGGCGAACTGCATCCCGTGTCGCTGCCTGTCGAGGGCTCCGATCCGCACGTCCTGGAGATCAGCGCCGACCACGAGTCGCGCGCCGTGGCGGGTCACGGCTGGCACGCCGACGGCACGGCCGACCTCAGGCCGTCGCTCGGTTCGATGCTGTACATCACCCGCACCCCCGAGGTCGGCAGCGGCGGCGACACCATGTTCGCCGACATGCACCTCGCGTACGAGATGCTGTCGCCCGCCATGAAGGGGCTGCTCGACGGGATGACCGCGGTCCACGACGGGCTGCTCGCGTGGCAGGGACAGACCCCGCCGCCCGAGTACGACGTACCCAAGAACGTGCACCCGGTGGTGGCGCGGCACCCCGAGACCGGTCGCAGACTGCTGTTCGTCAACAATGTCTACGTCTCGCACATCGAGCAGCTCTCGCGCCGCGAGAGCAGAGCGGTCATCGACATGCTGTGCGACCACATCGCCGGCACCCCGCTCCTGCACTGCCGCGTCCGCTGGACGCCGGGCACCCTGGTGTTCTGGGACAACCGCTGCGTGCAACACCACGCGATCTGGGACTACTTCCCGCACACGCGTTACGGCAGGCGCGTCGCCATCCAGGGCCATCGCCCCACTGCCTGACGCACCGCACGGCCGGACCTGCGGCGGGGTTCAGTTCCCGCCGCAGGTCCGCCCCCGTACTCAGCTCGCGACCCGGCCCACACTGTCGGCAAGCCCGTAGGCCAACCGCTCGCACGCCGCCCGGTAGCGCCCCGTCCACTCCTCCCCCGCACCCTCCGCACCGGCAACGGCAAGGGCACAGGCACGCACATACGCGAACGGGTACGCATCAGCGAGGGCGTGCTCATCGGCGGCGGCGAAGGCGGCCGCCAGGGCACGGGCGTTCGCCAGGGCGTTGGCATCGGCGAAGGAGCGTGCGTTGGCATCGGTGTTCAGCTCCGCGTAGACCGAGGCGAACTCGGCGGCCCTCTCCTCACCGTAGTCGTTGTCCATGGCGTAGGCGTGCGCGCCGGCGGAGGCGGCGGCATGGGCGTCGGCGTACGGATAGGCACGGCGGTACACCTCGCCCAGCGCGGGCCCCAGGGCCCCGGCCCACTCCGCCTCCGTGACCCGTTCCCCAGCCAAGGCCCTGCTGTGCAACCGCCGTACGCCTTCCTGGTCCTCGCCATCGGCACCACACCGCACACTCGCCTGCGCCAGTAGGGGCACAACGGTGCGCACGTGCCAGTCGTGCACGACCCGGAACGGCACCTGCCCGCCCAGTCTGCCCAGCCCGGCATGCAACCGCCGCGCCCACGCATCGGCCGAACCGGAGTCCTGTCCCGCGAACAGCGAGGCCGCCATCTGCACGAGCCACGCGGTCGGTTGGTCCCCCACCCCCAGCGGCCGACTGCCACCCACCGGCCCGATCGCCCCGTCCTCAAGCCGAGCGACAAACTCCTCAACCGCCCCTGCGGCAGCGGGTGTCCGCGTCATACGCCAGTCTCCTGTCCCCGATGTCGTCCCTGTTGATCAGTCTGCGGCCGATTGATCAACAGGTCCATACCGACGCCTGACAGCGCGGGTCCGCCACCAAGCCAGAGAGCACGACGCGAGTGGGCGTCGAGTCGTCCGGCATTGCAATCGAGGCACCGCCTCCGCCTGTGCTGAGATCCGCGCCATGAGCCTCGCCCCTGGTAACGCGGCACGAACGCTGCCGCGGGTAACCTAGCCGCCAGCTACTTCACTGTGGGCGACCAGATACCGGCGGCAGGTGTTGACCGCGTCACGCCCGGCTGCCGACAGCCCGGCCCCAAGTGGGCGGCTCCGGTCGCACACCCCCTCAGCGTTCCACTGACTCAACGCTCCCTCGACATGATCCGCGCCCAACGCCATAAGCCCCGGCGACAACCTGAACAGCGTCACTGGGGCCCGTGTGGGCGGACAGTCAGAGAGCGGGCAGCGGGTTCGCGGTGCCGGGGTAGGGGCCGTACGACTCGTCCGTCGAGCTCGCCGACGCGCAGAGAAGGAGCAACGCGATGCCGCCAATGCCGGGTATCAGGCCGACCAGGATCGTCCAGCCCGAGCGGCCGCTGTCGTGGAGACGGCGCACCGTGACGGCCCAAGTGGGCAGCACTGTGGCGAAGACGTAGATGTAGCAGGGAATGTAGCTGATCCCAAGGAACTGCTCTGCGGCGATGAACGCGATCACGATGGCGGAGTCGATCAGCCAGAACATCCAGTACTCGGCGCGCGTGGCCCGCCCGCGGAACACGGCGTACCTCTTCAGGGCATCGGTGTAGTAATGCATGGTTGATCCCCCCATGGGACAGATTGCTGCACTTGTCCCGAGCGGGCAAGCCAAGAGGAGGAACGTAAGCTACAGATAAAGCCTGGTCAAACGGGTATCCGTGGGTCGGGCAGCCCGATGTCGATGCGGGTCCGCCGCTCGTCTTCCTGAAAAGGTCTCACTGGCGGCCCTCTAGGGCTCTGACCGCGTACCTTCGCCGGGTTGGGCGGGTGCGGGTCCATGAATTCCAGCTACCTGGCCGAGGCATCCGCATATGCTCGGCTCGTGCAGCCGCTTTCCGACCGCAGCAATCCGTTGATCACGGCGTTCCCAGCCGAGCTTGCAAGCGATGCCGAGGCGGCCCTGGCAGTGATGCCTGCTTCTCGGCTCCAGCCGCGTGCCTCGTTCTCGGTCGCTGTCGAGGGCCAGCAGGTTTTGATCCCCGGGCGCCTCTACAACGACGAGCCGCCAACTGACAGGGTGGCGTCGCTTTCGTCACGCCAACAACAGCTTCTGCACTGCCTGTACTCAAGGCACTGCGACGGCATTATCAGGCAGCGCCACCTGGAGAAGGTCGTTGGTTCCACGGATCCATGGGTCGTCCCCTTCGTCGTGCAGCTGGTTGGCGAGTACGTCTTGGAGATCCTGGTTGTCATCTGCGATGAGCTCCGTGATCTCGCCACGCCCGGCACCCGCGGTCACCTCGCTTACGGGCAGTTCCTCGTGGACAACCCTGCTTTCTTCGCGTGCACTCAACGACGGGTCGTGAGCTACTGGAGCTGCTACTACCGGAGCACCTACGCGAGTTTTCGGGGCTACCCGGGGTGCACGATTCTTGACCTCCTACGGTCCGCAGCCTCCGACAGAGCAGGACATCCCTGGCCCAACCTCGCTCCAGCCGGCGCCAGGGTGGATGGCTACTGCTAGGACCAGGCCGGGCAAGGTCGCCGGGCTGGTCAAGCGGCATCGGCGAGGGCCGTCCGCCCCGACGGATGCCCTTCTCGCTGCGGATGCGAGCGCGCTCGCGGCGCTGGGTTGACAGCACGTCGGGGTGACGGGCATTCGCGTTGCGCCAGCGCAGATAGGCGTGCAGGGCCCGGGTCTGCACGGTGTGGTTGCGGTGGTTGGAGTTGGCGATGGTGAACTGCCGCAGCGGGCCGAAGTGCGCCTCGATTGGGTTGGCCCAGGACGCGTATGTCGGCGTGAAGCACAGCTCGACGCGGTGCTTCTTCGCCCAGCGCCGGAACGTCTCGCTCTTGTGGGCGGACAGGTTGTCCAGGATGACGTAGATGGGGCGCCGTCCGGTCGGGCAGCCCCGACCGATCTGAGCGCGGCCAGAGTGTTCGCGGCGTCCTTCTTCCGGCGGTTGACGTCCCAAAGCGTGTCGTCACCGACCGAATAGCAGCCATGGAAGTACCTGACGCCATGCGTGCGGTGGTAGGTCGCCGGGTTCCGCTCAGGGTGACTGGCCGGGGCCCAGCCCTCCCCGCCGGCGGGGCGAATGCCGAGCGGGCCGAACTCGTCGAACGCGAAGACCCGGACCGGGAAGCGGTCGAGGACCTCCTCCCCGGATCCCGCCGGCAGACGCCGGCCGACCCCAGCAGCATCATCGCGCGCCGGAAGCGGACCGAACTGGTGCTGCCCCGACGCACGATCTGCTGCACCTTCTGCCCCTCCTGGTCGTTCAACCTGCGCACGCGGACAGGCTCAGCCACCACACCCACAGCACTCGGATCGGACGTCACGCAACATCCAACCGCCCCGACCACCAACCCGGCGCACCAATGTGGTCAGAGCACAAGAGGGGCGAGGGTGTACCGGGTTCCGTTCACCGTCGGAGGCAGCTGCACAGTCACGGCGTCTGAGACGTGGATGATCGTTTCGTTTGACGGATCCTCGTCGTGTTCCGCCGTGCACCAAAGGAGGCAGTGCTCTCCAGCGACCTGCCCCTCCCAACCATTCGCGCCCAGAGGCGCGACTTTGCCATACGCCGCGCAACGCACCCGCGCCAACTTCGCCCGAACACCCATCACTTCACGTGCGTCCGCGTCCCCAACCTGCTCCGGGACAGAACCTCCGAGAGGACCTCACACAGTCCTAATGCGTGAGCAGGAAATGCGCCTCTGCCGCGAAGGCCAACAGGGACAGCACCACCGCGAGGATCCCGGTCGCAAGGGTCGTCGCATTGACCTGGCGGGCCTTCTTCGAGGTGCGTCCGTTTCGGGCGTACGACGTGCGGATGCCACGGAAGTCGGCGATGACGGCGAGGCCGAGACAGAGCGGGATCAGGAAGACGAACACCGCCATGGTTCCTCCTTGGGTGAGCCGGCGCGGCCCCGGGAGCGCGGACGCTCCCTGGGCCGGCCTCATGCGGTCCCGTTGTGCGGAACCCTACTTCGGCCCCGCCCACGAGCATCCGGCCTGGAAGCTGCACTGACCTCCGAAGGTGGTCGGGCCCTGGGGTGCCCAGCCGGCGCCACCGGCCCAGCCTCCGAAGTAGTAATAGCCGCCCGAGCTGCGCTGGCCCACGCCGCCGCTGGCGCCCCACGGGCCGTCCGCCACAGTGACGCCGCCCAGTTGGATCTTCTGGTCACTCGGTTTGGCGGTGTTCCAGCCGACGGAGACCCCCATGTAGGCACCGGCCTTTCCGGAGAAGAGCTGTTTGGCGCCCTTGATGGTGTCGAAGGTCATGCCCCCGGACACCGTTGCTGAGAGGTTGCCGTTCTGGAATCCGACGCTCGCGCAGAGCATCAGGCAGAACGAGCCGCTCACATAGACGTGTTCCCACAGTTGTTGCTGGAGGGTCGTACCGGACTTCACGTACGGGTCGTCGGTGCTCTCCGTGCCCTTGCCGGTGCTCATGACCGCGATCATGTCGAGGGTCTGGTCGGCCTTGGAGCCCTTCTTGGGGCTTCCGAGGAGACCCGAGTCACCCGCGTCGCTACAGAAGTGCGCCATCTTGTCGCTCGCGGCGGACATGGAGCACTCCTGCCTGATCCAGTCCGCGATGAGTCGCTTGTAGGTGGGCAGTTTCTTGCCGCCACCGGGATTGCGGGAGAGCAGTTCACGGTAGGTGGGGACCCGCACCCCGTCGAGGGTGGGCCGGCCGTCGTCGCTCTTGCCGTTGTCCATCGTGCCGGTGTGCGACTTGCCTTGGGGGCCGCAGGGCACACCCTGGACTCCCGCACACTCCTCCTTGGTGCAGTTGCGCAGGTCGTAGCTACAGGAGTTCTGGGTGCCGGGCGGGTCGGTGCCGGCGGGGTCGGACTGGTTGACCGGGTTGTCGTTGCTGTAGGAGTAACCGTTCCACTGCTGGGGCTGGTTCTCGTCGAGCACGGGGTCGGGGTTGATGAAGCGGCCCGAGGCGGGCTGGTACTCGCGGGCGCCGAGGTTGGTGAGGCCGGTGGCCGGGTCCTGGGTGCCGCCGACGAAGCCGTGTTCGCCGGCCCAATGGGAGGGCTGGGTCCCGCGTGCCGCCCCGAACGGGTCGACGGGCCGCCTCGTTTCGCCCAGCGAGGTGGAGTCGAGGGCGAGCACCGCGGTGCCGTGGTGGTCGGTGGTCTGCCAGGTGAGCCCGCTCCCCTGCCGTACGGCGGTGAGGCCATTGGGCAGGGCGTAGGTGCGGGCGGCCGTGAGGGCGCCGGTCGCGGTGTCCAGGGTCAGGTCGTCGGGGCCCAGGTGGAGGGTGCTCTTGCCGGGGTCGTGCCGGATGAGCTGGTTGCCGTCGGCGTCGTAGACGTAACTCGTCCCGGCCGAGCCCCCGTTGGGGGTGAGCGAGGTCAGTTCGGACTGGGCGTCCCAGGTGAGGCTGGTGGTCCCGGCTGAGGTGGTGATCGCGGTGGTGTTGCCGGTGGCGTCGTACTGGTAGGAGCTGGCTCCGGGGTTCCCCGGACCGCTGGCGCTGGTGGACAGCAGGGCGTGGGCGCCTCCCGTGCCACCGCCGGTGTTGGGGGCGGTGGTGGGCTGGTTGTCCTGTCCCGCGGGAGCGAAGATCTGGGTGGTGGTGATGTCCTTGCCGGTGTCGCCGGTGATGTCGTGCTGGGTGAGCCCGGTGCGGTTGCCCGTGCGGTCGTAGGCGTACGACGTCCAATACGCGGCCGGTCCGCCCACGGTGGTTCTGCCTGCCGGGGCGCCGCTGGTGGGTGTGGTGTTCTTGCAGCCGCCGGTGCCGGGCACGGACGGTTGCGGCTTGGCGGTGACGCCGCCGGTGTCGGTCCAGGCGCTGGTCAGCCGGCCGAGGTAGTCGTAGCCGAAGCACTGGAGGTCGGTCTGGGCCGGGGTGTTGTCGGGGACGTTCTGGATCGCGGTGATCTGCCCGGCCGGGTTGCGGCTGTAGGAGGTCTGCTGGACGGCTCCGGTCGCGGCGGTCTGCTTGTCGACCCAGGAGGACAGCAGATTGCCGGTGGCCTGGTCATAGGTGTCGGTGACGACGACCTCGGTGCCCCACGGGTTGACGGTGGTGCGCACCGCCCGGCCGAAGGCGTCGTAGTCGCTGGACAGGTCGTAGGTGGTGGTCGGTGAACCGAAGCTGAGCAGGGGCCCGTTGACGTCGTAGCTGTAGGTGAGGGACTCGGCGGGCAGATCGCCGCGGGCGTCCGTCGTCGAGGCGGTCAGGTCTCCGGTGAACTGGTTGAACGTCGACGTCGACTTGTAGGCGCGGGCGAGGACGCCTTCCTGCCCGGGGATGGTGACGGTGGTCGCGGTCGCCCGGTATCCGTTGTCGTAGGCGGTGACCTCGCTGGTGTACGCCTGGTCCGTCCTGCCGTCCACGAACCGGCTCGACTTCACGGCCTGGCCCTTGGCACCGCTGACGCCGTCGTACGTCCACGCCGCTACGGGCACCCGGTCGGTGGACGGGGGTGTGGTGCTGTAGGAGGCGGTCTTGCGGCCGAGCAGGTCGTAGTCGTAGCTCAGGATTTGTTTGCGGGCGTCGGTGGCCGTCGTGAGGCGCCCGTCGGCGTCATAGGTGCGGCCGGCGGCTCCGGTGTCCGGGTCGCTCGCCGCGATCTGGTGGCCGCGCAGGTCGTAGCCGTAGGACCAGTGATTCTTGGTGGTGCCGTCGGTGCGGCCGGCCGTTTTGCCGTCGGGCGTGTAGGTCAGCCTGGTGATGTCGGCGTCGAGCGGGCTTCCGGTCGCCGTCGGGGTGGTGTACTGCCACACCTCGTGGGTGCGGCCCAAGGTGTCGGTGACGGTCGTGGTGGCGGTGCCGCCCTGGGGTGGTGTGGTGTCGGTGCGGTCAGCGCCCGGGTAGGCCTTGGTGGTGCGCCACTGCTCGACGGCGTACGAGGAGAAGACGGTCGCGGTGGGGCGGCCCCGGCCGTCGAAGACGGTGCCGGTCTGTCCGGGCACCTGCTTGTCGTCGACGATGACGAGGCCGGTGCCGGGGGCGTCGGTGTCGTCGTAGTAGGGGGAACGGGTCTCGACGGTCCAGCCGTGCGAGTCGTACAGCGTGTCGGTGATCACGCGACCCGTGTAGGCGGAGATGCCGGGCGTGGCCTGGGTCTGGCGGCTGCGGCCCAACCCGTCATAGATCGCTACGGACTTGGCGTAGTGCGCGCCGTCGTTTTCGAGGCTGGAGGTGGTGACCGCGGAGGGTGCGGTGCTGCCGTTCACCGCATAGGCGAAGGTGGTGTTCGCCTTCTGCGGGGCGGTACGGCCCGGTTGCCAGACCGCGGTGAGCCGACCGAGCGCGTCGTATGTCTTGGTCGTGGTCTTGCCGTTCATGTCGGAGCTGGTGAGCTCCTGGTCGCGGCCCACGTCGAGGGTGGTGGTGGCGGTCCAGTCGGTGGTGGAGCCGGGTGCGGGGCTGGTGACGGTGATGGTGGCGGGCACCTCGCCGGGCTTGGCCGGGAGGTAACTCGTGGTGGTGGTGGCCCCGTTGGGGTGCTGGGTGTCGGTGGCGTTGGGGTCGGTGACCGACGTCGCGCGGCCGTAGGCGTCGTAGGCGCTGGTCTTGGTGGTGACGTACACGGGGTTGCCCGAGGCGTCGTAGTGGTCCAGCTCCTGGGTGGCCGTGGCATCGCCCTGGGTGCCCGCCTTGCCGAAGGGCTGGCTGTCATACAGGGTGCGGTTGGCCTTGACCGTGTTGTCCTTGGCCGGTGTCGCGGTGCAGGCGCCGGCGCCGTAGAGGGTTTTCACCTCGTCGGCGAGTCCGGTGATGAGCGGATCACCGCTGGTGGCGTACGAGGTGAGGGTGCACTGGTCGGGCTCGCCGTCGGCGGCGGTCAGGACACTCGTGGTGCGGTTGGCGTGGTCGGCGTCGCTCTTGGTCGTGGTGACCTTGGCCCGCCAACTCCCGTCCGCCTTCTTCTCCTTGGAGGTCTCGGTGACAGTGGTGGCACGGTAGCGGGCCACGAGGTCCGGCAGACCGGAGCCCCGGACATGGGTCGCGGTGGCGGAGGCCCCGGTGGCGTTGGTGACCGTGTACGCGGTGGGCGTGCCGCCCGCCTTGTCGTAGGTGTCGCTCTCCAGGGCCGAGCCGGACAGCCAGTCGGCGTCGGTGACCTGCTCACCGAGCGAGTCGGCGACCTTGACGGAGCGGGTGGCGCCGCCCGGCAGGGTGTCTCCGTCCATGCCTTGCAGGTACTTGGTCACGGACTGGGTGACCGGGCCGTCCTGGCCGTCACCGGTCGTGGTGGTGACGGTGGCGAAGCCCCGGAACTGGTCCCAGGTGCGGGTCTTGGGGTCGACGACCTCGCTGGTGCCGTAGTGCCAGGCGGCGGGCCCGTACTGGTACTTGGTGATCTGCGCGGGGCTGTGCGCCACCGGGTCGTTCGCGCTGACGCTCGCCACGGTGTAGTGGTTGAACCAGTCGGAGACGGGGTCGCCGCCGTAGACGCTGCCCGGCGGGTACCACTTCACGTTGTAGCAGGTCATCGTGTCGGTGTCGGCCGATGCCGGCATGACCTTCTTGACCCGGGAGCAGGCCGGAAGGTTGTAGTCGACCTGGATCTGCTCGCCGGTCTCGGTGGTGACGGTCTGGATGCGCGGCCGGTTGAAGGCAGTCGGTGCCGGGACCAGATTGGTGCCGTCGACCCGGTTGGGCAGTTCGACCGGGGTGAAGGAGACCTTGGGGAGCGCGATGGCCGAGGCGCCGTTCTGGCCGGTGCGCTGGATGCTCGCGAGCCACATGGTGGGTTTGTTGCTGTCGGCCGGGTCCGGGTAGCCGTGGGTCAGGGTGTAGGTGTCGATGTTCTTGTACGCGCCGTTGGAGAGCACCTGCGTGGTGATCGAGGCGAGCCGGATGTTGGTCCAGAAGGTCGGCCCGTACTGGGTGCAGGTGCCGGTGGCGGTGCAGTTCTGGTCGTAGGGCACGTCCGGCCAGTGCGCGGCGTTGGCCGAACCGAGCGTCGCGCCCGCGCAGGTGAAGGAGCCCGCGGTGGAGCAGCGGCCCTCGGGCGCCGGGGTGAAGGCCACCTTGGCGGCGGGCTTGAGGGCGCCCTTGGCGGTGACCTGGTCGGCGAGGCGCTGGCCGTACCCGATCGAGGTGAGGGCGCCGCCGCGGACGTAGGAGGTCTGGGTGCCCTTGCCCTGGTTCTGGGCGCCGCCGCGCGCGTAGTAGTTGGACTGGGTGGCGTAGGTGTACGTCGTCAGGTTGCCGTGCGGGTCGACGGCGTAGTCGAGGTTCCAGCGCCAGGCCATCTGGCACCAGGAGGCGAGCCCCTTGGCCGAGTCGTAGCAGGGGTCGCCGCTCTTGGGCGAGTAAACCGGCTCCGTCCAGGCCGAGTTGGCGGCGGGGTCGCTCTTGTCGCCGCCGGGCAGGTGGTTGAGGCCGAAGTAGTAGACGCTGCCGGAGATGGTGGACACCTTGATGTATTCGCCGTCGTGGGCTCCGTTGGCGGCGCCGGTCAGGAACTCAACCTTGGAGCCGTCGTCGTTCTTGAGCCGCCAGGTGCCCGACGTGTCGTCGCGCACCAGCTCGCTGGAGTGCCCCTCCAGGGAGAGGCTGGCGTTGAAGCCGCCCCAGCAGGAGTCGGCGGAGTACTTGATGCCGTCCTTGTCGCAGTTCTTGTACGAGCGCTCCACGAAGCCCGGCGCGTAGTCCCAGCCGTCGCCGATCCAGGAGGACTGGGCGTTGGTGGAGGAGGTGCGTCCGTCGACGGCGGACGAGCTGTACGACAGGGCGATCTGCGGGGCGTCCTGGCCGATCGACGCGGGCACCTGGACCGGGTAGCTGTAGTCGAAGCCCCCGCTGCTGGTGCCGCCGGACCAGGCGGCGCTGGGGTTGAGGCCGCTGGCGGTGTAGTCGCCGCCACCGCCACCGGAGGCAGTCTCGGCGGCGAACACCATGGGCTGGGCGCTGTCGTGGGAAGCAGCGGGCGCGGCCACCTCGGCGACGAGCCGGCCGGTACCCGCGTCGTAGTGGGACGGCACCGCCGTCCGCTGACGGCAGCCGTCCGCGTCCGGCGTGGTCAGGGCGCAGCCGGGCAGCGCCACCAGGTGGGCGCGGGCCGACGCGTCGGCTCCGTAGGTGGCGTCGAGGCGGCGGACGTCGATGGCGACCCGGATGTGCGCCGCGGGCGCGGTCGCGCCGCGTTCCACGGTGACGACGGGGCCCCGCTCGCCGAGCGCCTGAGCCTTCGCGCTGTCGACGATGCCGGTCTTCAGCGGGACACCTGCGGTGTCAACTGCCGTGGGAGCGGTGGGTGTTGAGGTGGTGCCCGGTCCCGACCACTCCCCCGGCACCCGGTAGTGCGGCTTGGCTCCGGCGGGCCCGGGGGTGGCTTTGCCGTGGACGGGCGTGGTGTGCGGGAGGGCCGTGTGGGGCGGGGACCAGCGCTGGTTCGGGTCGACGGGCCTGGCCGCGGCCATGGCCTCGGCCGATGCCGGTGCGATCAGGGCGGCGGTACTGGCCAGCACGCTCAGCACGCCGAGCCATCGGCGGCCTCTTCGACGCCCCGGTCTCCAGCCGTTCCCCGGTCTTCCCCAAGCCCCCACGACGTTCCCCCTCGCACCCGAAGCACGCAAAATTGGCCGCCGTGTCCGAAACAGACGACGTCGATCCGGGTGAACCTAACCCCGGATCCGAACACCAGACCCACACGTGCCTCACACTTGACGCACTCATTAACTTCGGCCTGACAGACATCAATTGACGCATCGTCATAACTGGGTGCACATCCGGCATCCCTGCTTGACCTGGGTCCGTCGAGCCCCGCTACTGTGCCCCCTCCATCGGCGCGCAGCAGCGCGCCAGACCCGGGAGGGACCCTCATGGGGGGTATCAGCGCCTACTCGCGCGACCTACGACGACGCAGACCGCGCCAGCGCGCGGCGGTCGGGTTCATCACCGCCGCACTGGCCGCCGCGGTGGTCGGACTGCCGACACCGGCCGTGGCGGGCGGCACGCCGGAGCCGACGGGTGGCGACGCCCAGCACGTCCAGCAGTTGCCGCCCGACGAACGGGCCACCCTCGACGCCAAGGCGCAGGCCGCCGCGAGCGGGCATCCGGTCCTCATCGACACCCTGACCACGCCGTACGCGCAGACCGTCGCCAACCCGGACGGCACCCTCACCGAGACCTCGACGCCCGTTCCCACCCGGGCGAAGGCCGACGGCGGGTGGGCCGCCGTGGACGCGACGCTCGGGGTACGACCCGACGGCACCCTCGCACCGAAGACCGCCGTCAACCGGCTCACCCTGTCCGGCGGCGGCAGCGGTCCCCTCGCCACCCTCACCAGCGCGGCCGGCAAGACCCTCGCCGTCACGATGCCGTTCGCCCTGCCCAGGCCGACGGTGGCCGGCGACACCGCCACGTATGCGAATGTGCTACCGGATGTCGACTTGGCTGTGACCGCCACCGAACTCGGTGGCATCCGCGAGGTGCTGGTGGTCAAGACACCCGCCGCGGCCGCCAACCCGGCGCTCGCCACGCTCCATCTGGGCACGTCCGGCCCCGGCCTCACCCTCGGTTCCGACGCGCAGGGCGCGCTGCAAGCCGTGGACACCGCGACGGGCCGGACGCAGTTCACCGCACCGGCACCGCAGATGTGGGACTCCAGCACCGCGTCCCAGACCACCGCGTCCGCAGCCTCCGTTGCGCCCGCCGCACCCACCGCATCTGCAAAGACGGCGAAGACCACGAAGAGTGCCGCGGGCGTAACGAGAGCGGCAGCGCCCCAGGACTCTCCCGCGGACGCCAGCACCGCCGACGGGCCCGGTCCGGGCGCCCGTTCGGCGACCATGGCGACCACCGTGTCGTCGGGCAGTGTGGACATCACCCCGGTCGCGGACATCCTCCACGGGAGCACCACCCACTACCCCGTGTACATCGACCCGTCGTACATCCCGTGGAGCCCGGGCGACCCCGCATGGACGTGGATCCAGTCCGCCCACACCGGCAGCAGCAACTACGGGGTCTTCGGGTCCTCGCACTCCCAGCAGCCCGGTGTCGGCGTGTGCGGCACCTACCCCGGCGGCGGCAGCTGCAGCCCGGCCGACAAGGAGCGCACCTACTACCAGTTCAACATCGCGGCCCTGGGCGACAACAACGACGTCGTCGGCAGCGCGGAGCTGCATGTCACCCAGACGTACTCGGCGGACTGGAGCTGCACCAACAAGTACGGCATCCGGCTGTACTACTCCCACGACACCATCGGTTCCGGCACCGACTGGGGCAGCCACCCGTCGGACACCTCGACCGGCCTGACCGACCAGGTGGGCGGCACCGGCTCGTCGGGCTGCGGCGGTGACGTCGCGTTCGCGTACAACGTGAAGTCCCAGGTGCAGGGCGCGGCCGACGGCAACTGGAAGACGATCACCTTCGGCCTGTACGGGGACGAGGGCGACGCCAACGGGCTCAAGCGCCTGTCCAACAAGGCGAGCCTCGCGGTCACCTACGACCACACGCCCAACATGCCGTCAGGGATGACGAGTTCACCCGTTCCTGGGTACGCCTCGACCGGTTCCACCCAGCCGTGCGAGTCGACGACCAACCCCACCGACAGGGCGTTCGTCGGCACTCCCGGGCTCACCTCGGGTCTTCAGCTCAAGGCGACCGTCTCCAGTCCGACCACCCCGCGCCAGCCGGTCCGCGGCTACTTCGACACCTGGGACGATTCGGTCAGCGGGATCCCCGACACCCCCCATGGCACCGGGTACAGCAACGGCGGCGGTTATGTCGCCTCGGGCAGCCAGGTCTCCTTCACCGTGCCCAAGGCCGACTTCACGGACGGGCACGCCTACGCGTGGGACGTGTCGGCCGGCGACGGACTGCTGTCCTCCGCCGAGACCGCGCCCTGTCACTTCCGGGTCGATCTGACCGCGCCGACGGTCAGTGCCCCCTCCGCACCGGACTACCAGGTGGGCAACCTCAACACCGTCTTCCCTCCGGCGGGCAACGGGCAGACGGCCAACATCTACGCGGGCAAGGGCGGCTGGGTACCCTTCACGGCCGCCGACCCCGCCCCGGCCGTGGGAGTCGCCTCCCAACTCGCCTGTATGCGCTGGGGATTCGACCCCACCCTGGCGACCGCGGCCTGGCAGTGCGGCAGCGCGCTGCCCAAGGACTACCTGGCCGCGTTCCCCCAGCACTGGGGCACCAACATCCTCTACATCCAGGCCGAGGACAACGCGGGCAACCTCTCACAGCTCGAGACGTACGCCTTCTATGTGCCGTGGAACCCCAACGGCCCGGCGCCCGTGTTCGGCGACACCACGGGTGACGGCTCCGCCGACATCGTCACGCCGGGCGGCGACGGCAATTTGTACGCCCACACCGTGCCCGGCAACTCCCAGGCCACCAGCCCCGCCGCCTCGTTGGCCGCACGGGTCGCGAACACTCCGGACGGCGATGGCTGGGCGAACTACCAGATCGCCCACCGCGGCAGTCTGCGTGGCGGTCTCAACGTCGACGACCTGATCGTCCACAAGAACGGTGCGGGCCAGCTCTACTTCTACTACAACCCCGGGAACACCGGCACCGACGGCCGCTTCGACAAGCGGGCCGCGCTCACCAAACCGGCCTGCAAGGACGACGGCTCGGGCGGCTACTGCACCGGGTACGCCGCCGACTGGTCGACCACCACCCGGATCGCCGCGCTCGGCGACGTGTCCACCACCGCTTTGGACGCGGGCACCTTCCGCGACCGTACGGGGCTGCTCACCGAGGAGAGCACCGCATCGGGGGATGCGGCGCTGTGGTTCTACCCGACGGTCTCCGACGGCCAGTTGGGCTCCCCGGTACGGCTCGCCGCGACCGGCTGGAAGAACCTTGAGCTGATGGCGCCGGGCGACTGGAACCACTCGGGCCACCCCGGCCTGTGGGTCCGCAATGTCACCACCGGCGACATCGTCGCGTACACCCTGACCACCGGCACCACCCCGGTCCCCGGCAGCACGGCCACGCCGCCGGAGACCGTGCCCACCCTGACCGGCATCACGGCCGGCCCCAAACTGGGCGGCCTCTCCGCGACCGACGACCCGGTGATCGGCTCGGACGGCGATCTCACCGGCGACGGCATCGCCGACCTGTGGTGCGTCACCAAGGGAGGCGTACTGAACACCTGGATCGGCCACACCCCGGACGGCACCTCGGGCACGGCCGTGGACTACTTCCTCTCCCCCATCAACAGCGGGACCACGGCAGGCGCCCCCGACCAGTGGCGGCTCAACGGCAACGGCTCGGACGCGGCGGGCCTGAACGCGGCCACCGCCGTCGGTTCGGTCGGCTGGACCGCCGACCACGCCGGGGCCTCACCGGGCGCGGCCACCTTCACCGGGAACGGCACCTATCTCAAAGCTGCCGCGCACGCTCTGGACACCAGCAAGAGCTACACCGTCTCGGCGTGGGTCAAGCTCGACTCGCTGGCCACCACCCAGGTCGCGGTGAGCCAGGGCACCGCCACCCACCAGGCCTTCTACCTGGGGTACAACAACCCCAAGAAATCATGGCAGTTCATGACCACGACCACCGAGGCGGCCACCACCACCTATCCGGTGGCCTACGGCGGCCCCGCCCCGACGCTCGGCACGTGGACCCATCTGACCGGCGTGTACGACGCCGACACCGAGGTGATGTCCCTGTACGTCAACGGCGCCCTCACCGGCACCGCCGACCGCAACTCCACCCCCGCCTACAACGCGTCGGGCCCCCTGACCATCGGCGCCAACATCACCGTGGGCAGCACCAGCCCCTACGACCAACTGACCGGCGCGGTCTCCAACGTCCGCACCTACCCGGCCGCCCTCACGGCGGCCCAGGTGGAGACGGCCTACACCAACTCCTAGACAAACTGCGGTGATTGAGGAACCGAACGGCTGATTGCGGGCCGGCCCCGTGCACGTTCCGCACGAAACGTTCCGCACGGAAAGGCGCGGCTGGCACGAAACCACTGGTGCCCTCCCCTATACGCCAGGGGGAGGGCACCAGTGCGGGTGGCCGCGAACTACCTTGACCACGGCCACGAACGAGGCCGCCAGCACCAACTACGCGGTCAGACCACACAGTTGGCCGTGAACCGGGCCTCCAGTTCCTGGATCCGGGTGGGCACGGCCGCGATGGCGCTCTGAAGGTCCTGGACGAGCAGGGTCTTGTCCCGGCCTTGCGGGTTACTGGCCACGCGCGTGAGCAGACCGGCGATGTCGGTGGCGAGATTCGCCATGTCGTTCTGGATGCCGGCGGCGGCGTTCAACGCGTTGGCGTACTTGAGCTCCAGCTCGTCCGTCAGCATCTGGGTATCGTCGTTCTGGAGGTTCCTGAGGCCCTGCACGCTGAGTTCGAGCTGGTGGCGATGCCGGCCCACCACGGCGCCAAGGGCACCGAGGGAGTCGGTGAGCGCGGTCATCGTGACCTCCGCCTGGCCCGCGTACTGGTTCTTGATGTCGTAGGGGACGCCGAAGTTCTGGGCGATGTCCATGACTTCGTGCAGCGTGTGGTACGCGAGCGCTGTGGTGTGGTCGAAGTCCAGCCGCCAGAACGCGAAGATCCCCCAGGCCGCCGCCGCGATCTCCCGCTTGGTTCCTCCGGCGGCCTGGGCGAGCTTGAACATGCGTGCCGCCGTGAAGGACTGACCGGCCCACACCGGTACCCGGTGAGCCCGGGCGAACTTGGTGGTGTCGGAGTGTTCGTTGCGGGTGGAGGGGTGCTCCTTCATCTGCCCCGGATTGCGCGGGTCGGGCACCGGGTTCTGGCCACGATCGGTCACCTCGATGCGCGCGCCGGTCACGGGATTGATGCCGGCCGTGCTCTGGATGTCCTGTCCCTCGATCTCCGCCAGCTTGCCGGTTCCCATGGTGGGCGGGAAGTGGCGGGCCGGGCCGAAGTACTCCATCACGTCGTGGAGCACCATGATCTTGTCCCGGAACGGGTAGTTCTCCGGGTTGCGCAGGACCGCCTGGATGCCGCCGCCGGCACCGGGCAGATGAGTCGCCAGTCTCTCCAGCGGCTGACCGGGCCGGAACTTGGGATCGCCGTGCGTCTGGCTGAAATAGGTCAGGTACGCGCCGAAGGGCTTGCCCGCCTTCTTGGGGTCGTTGACCTGGTTGCCCGTCGCGGGGTCGATCACCAGCGGCTGGGACCTCAGATGGGCCACGCCGGTGGTGAGCTCCTCTTCCATCACCGCCTGCTGCTCAGCCGTGAGCGTCTTCTTGAGGGTGTCGGTGGTGGAGTTGACGCGCAGCAGCAGGGAGTTGAGGAAGACCTCGACGTCCGGGCTGGCCTTCACTCCCTGCGCCTGCTGCTTCTCCTCCCTGCGCTTGTCCTTCGCGTAGACCCAGCCCATCAGCCCGCGAGCCAGCTCTTCCACGTTGTTGACCTTGATGTCCCGGTTCTTGGCGCCGAAATCGGGGTGTTTGCCGACCTCCACCTTCAGGACCGGGTGCATCCCCTGCATCGTGCGCGGTTCCACGATGGCCTTGCGCAACTGGGCCGTGATCCGCTTCCGCTCCGCCTGGAAGCTCACCTGCTCGTCCGGCTGGAACTTCGTTCCGATCTCGGAGTCCATCTCGGCCAGGATCTGGTTCACCTTGGCGTCCAGCATGGTCGACTTCTGGTTGTCGTCGGCGGTGGTCGTCGCGGCCTTGAACTCCTGCGAGACGTCATGCCCGTTGATGACGAGCGCACGCTGGACCACGCCCGCACCGGGGCTCGCAGGCCCCGCGCCGGGACCCGCCACCCGCTGGACGGGGGCTCCGCTCAACGCACGCGTCGCGTTGGCTTCCGCCTCGCGCTCGAAACGGTCCGAGGGGTCGGAGACCTTGAGACCGGAGCCGTTGTCCGTCCCCGCTACGGCTCCTTGGCGCTGCTGGATGACGTGGGTCAGCTCGTGGGCCAAGGTGTGCTCGTCCGCTCCGCCGTCGCCTATGACGACATGGCTGCCGGAGGTGTAGGCGCGGGCGCCGACCTCGGCAGCGGAAGCCTTGGCCGCGCTGTCGTTGTGGATGCGTACGTCGGAGAAGTCCGCGCCGAGCCGGGCCTCCATGTCCGTACGCACCGAGGTGTCGAGCGGGCTGCCCGAGGTGCGCAGCACATCGTGCACCGCCGAACGCTGGACGGGCGCGGGCTGCCCGGGCTGCTGGTGTCCGCAGCCCGCGCCGTGCTGGTGCTGATCCTGAGCCCAACCGTGCCCGGCCTGGCGCAGCATCTGGACGACGGCGGCATTGCCGGCACTGGCCTGCAACGCCATCATCCCCATGGGCGCCATCGCGGCCGGCTCCTGTACGGCGTCCTGTCGATGGGACTGCCGAACCTGGTCGTCGGCCGTCCGCGCCGGCCCGTCCTGGGACTGCCTGGTGGTCACACGAGTACCTTTCGATGGACCGGGCAGCCAGCATCCGGTGCCTTACGGCGGCCCTGGCCGTCCCTGTGAGGTGCCCTCCACAGCCTGCCACGCGCAGCAGCCGGGTACCCAGTGTCACTCTTCCCGCTAACGGAAGACTGCCGGGCCGCTAACGTCACCGCCCCGGCCGCCGAATTCTGCAAGCGGCTATGACGGGCCCACTGCCAGGGCAGGCTGTGAGGTTTCAAGGACCGATGAATTCCGGCTCCGGGTGCGGTCTGCAATTCAAGAAGCACCACGCACGCACCCAGGAAAGGTGATCCCCATGAACGTGACCCGCGTACTGATGGTCTCTCCGGTACGGAACATCGACACCGCGGTGGCCTGGTACGAACGGCTGCTGGGCCGCCCGGCGGACCGCCGGCCCATGCCGTCGCTGGCGGACTGGCACCTCACCGCAAGCGGTTGGCTCCAGGTCTTCGAGGACCCGGCACACGCTGGCACGACGCTGCTCAACCTCGAAGTACCCGTGCTGGACAAGGCGCTGTCCGAGCTGGCGGAGCGCGGTCTTACGGCAGGACCGGTACAAACCGGCGGTGAACGCACCCGATTCGCCGCCCTGGAAGACCCGGACGGCAACCGCGTAACCCTCCTGGAAAACCCGGTGACGTGACCGCCCGGTGACGTAACCCACCCCGCGAGCGCGGGGACCACCCGAACCACACCAGCGGCGACCCAGCCACAGTCACCCCGCACCCCGCACCCCGCCGGGAAACGGCTGTGCGATTGTCGGTCCCCCGTGATAGTCACTACCTCACGAGGGAGTCGCCACTGGTCTGAACTCCCCGTTGCACACAACAAGGGGTGGGGACATGGCGATGCTCCGTGACTGGGGGCTCGCGCTGGGGAGACGGGCCGGGCGGCCTGTTGCCCGCGTGCAGAAGGACTCCGGCGACCCGGAGGTGGGGCGCATCCGGACTGCCGCCGCGTCAGGTGACTGGAACACCGTGCGGGACATCCTCCAGGCGCGGCCCGAGAGCGACGACTGGACGGAACTGGTGCGAGCCGTCGGCGACACGGCGGGGGTGGAGCGCTGGATCTCCGGGGTTCTCGAAGCGGAGCCGGACGCGCCGCTCCCGAGGCTGGTGGCGGGGTTCCGCTACATCGGCTGGGCCTGGGAAGCCCGGACGGGTGCGAGAGCGTCACACGTCTCCCGTGAGCAGTTCGAGGTGTTCCACTCCCGGCTGCGCAGTGCCGAGGAGTGGTTGTACGAGGCGGCCGAGCGCGAACCGGGGTGGACCACGCCCTGGCTCGGCCTGATGACGACCGGCCGCGGCCTCCAGGTCGGCCAGGACGCGGCGCGCCGCCGGTTCGAAGCGGCGGTGCGGCGCGACCCGCACCATCTGGCCGTGCATCAGCAGCGATTGCAGCAGGTGTGCGCGAAGTGGAGCGGGTCGCACGAGCAGATGCACTCGTTCGCCCGCGAGGCCGCCCTCGGCGCTCCGGGCGGCACTCTGCTCGGGCAGCTCGTCGCCATGGCTCACATCGAGCACTGGCTCGACCTCGATTCGGGTCCGGACAGCGCGTACATCAGGAGTTCCGAGACCGTCGCCTCGCTGCGGGAAGCGGCCGAGCACTCCTACCGTCATCCGGATTTCGTCCGCTCGGGCGAGTGGCTCCAGGTGTACAACACCTTCGCCATGGCGTTCTCGCTCGCGGGCGATCACGCCGCCGCACGGGAGTGCTTCGCGGCCAGCGAGGGCCGGGTCACCGAGTCGCCCTGGCAGTACCTCAACGGGGCCGATCCCGCGGCGGCCTACAAGGAGCACCGCGCCGCGGCTCGCCACTGATCCCGGCCCCGGCACGCGCCCCGACGACGCGTGGGGTGAAGTGCGCCGGGCCGGCCACGAGGCGACGCGAACGCCCCGGCCTCACCGACCCGTGCCACCCCACAACTGACGTACACCGCCGACCGGTTGCTCGCGCCGTTCCTCGGCGGCTCGGGCGATCGGCTCGCGCGGGCCGTCGTATCCCAGATCCCGCGTCCCCCGGCGCCGCCGGCACCACGTGCCCGGCGCAGGAGGACGCATCCGACGAAAGAAATGCCTCAGGTGCCCAACTCCGAGACCGCCCATACCTTCCAGGTGGATCTGCGCGGCCTGGTCGACCTGCTCTCCCACCACCTCTACTCGAGCCCCCGCGTCTACCTGCGCGAACTGCTCCAGAACGCGGTGGACGCCATCACCGCCCGGCAGGCGCTGGACCCCGGCGCGGCCGGCACCATCACGGTGCGCACCGGTGACACCCTCACCGTCACCGACACCGGCATCGGCCTGACCGAGGCCGATGTGCACCGCTTCCTCGCGACCATCGGACGCAGCTCCAAGCGCACATCCGACGGCTCACTGGACGGCGCCGGACTGGACTCCGCACGCGGGGAGTTCATCGGCCAGTTCGGCATCGGGCTGCTGGCGTGCTTCGTCGTGGCGGACGAGATCACGGTGGTCAGCCGGACCGCCGCCGATCCGTCGGCGCCCGCCGTCGAATGGCGCGGCCACTCCGACGGCCGGTACACGATCCGTACGCTGCCGACCTCGGCCGTGCCGGAGCCGGGCACCACCGTCCGGCTCGTGCCGCGCGCCGACGCCGCCGAGTGGACCACGCCCTCACGGGTGGTCTCCCTGGCCCGGCATTACGGAGGGCTGCTGCGGCACGAGGTGACCGTCGTCGGACCGCGCGGCGAGCGCGACAAGGTCAACGAAACGCCTCCCTGGGAGCAGGTCCACCGCTCGCCGCTGGCCCGTCGCGAGGCGATGACCGCGTACTGCCGTACGTTGTTCGACTTCACCCCGCTCGACGTCATCGAACTCGACCTCCCCGCCGCAGGACTGCGCGGTGTCGCCTATGTGCTGCCGACGGCGATGAGCCCGGCGCAGCGCGCGGGGCACCGGGTGCACCTCAAGGGCATGCTGCTCACCGACCAGGCGCCCGAACTGCTGCCGGAGTGGGCGTTCTTCGTGCGCTGCGTGGTCGACACCACGAGCCTGCGCCCCACGGCCTCCCGGGAGGCGCTGTATGAGGACGGCACGCTGTCCGCGGTGCGCGACGCCCTGGGCGAGCGGATCCGGGACTGGCTGACGGGACTCGCCGCGAGCGATCCGTCCCTGCTGCACCGCTTCATCGACACGCATCACCTCGCGGTGAAGGCCCTCGCCCGCTACGACGACGAGCTGCTGCGTCTGGTGCTGCCCTGGCTGCCCTTCGAGACCACCGACGGGAATGTCACCCTCGAAGAGTTCGCGCGGACGCATCCGACCGTCCTGGTGACCCGCAGTGTGGAGGAGTTCCGCCAGGTCGCTCCGATCGCGGCGGCCGCGGGTCTGGGGGTCGTCAACGGCGGCTACACCTACGACCGTGACCTCGTGCACCGGTTGCCGGAGATCCGCCCGGGCACGGCCGTCACCGACCTCGACCCGGCCACGGTGACCGCTCACCTCGACGCCGTGGACCCCGCCGCCGAACTGCGTGCCGCGTCCTTCCTGGCCGTAGCCCGCGACACGATCGGCGCCCACGACTGCGACGTGGTCCTGCGTGACTTCCAGCCCGTCACCGCGCCGGCGCTGCTCCTGGACAACCGGGAAGCACGCCACGAGCGGACCCGCTCCAGCCTCGCGGCCGACAGCGACGGTCTGTGGGCCGACATCCTGGGCTCGCTGCGTCAGGAGTCCCCGCGCGCCCAGCTGGTCCTCAACCATCTGAACCCACTGGTCCGCCAAGCCATCACGATCACCGAACGCGGGCTCGCCGTCACGACCGCCGAGGCGCTGTACGGCCAGGCTCTGCTGCTCAGCCGGCGCCCGCTGCGAGCGAGCGAGAGCGCCCTGCTGAACCGGGCCTTCATTGGCCTGCTCACCCACGCCATGCACACCCCCGGCACGGCGGCCCCCGGCTCCGAGCCCCGGAAGGAACTGTAGATGCTGGACACCCCCGAGGCCGTCGTCGATGCGCTGCGCGAGAACAACGGCCGCCCCCATGGCATGCAGCGCACGGTCACCGCCGAAGAACTCGCCGAAGCAGCCGCGGTGTTCGAGGACCCGGCGGTCCTCGTCACGGCCCTTCTGGAGCTGATGCTGGCGTACGAGTTCACCGGCGAGCACCGCAAGTCGCCCGTCGTGTTCGCGCGGTTGCTCAAGTTGTGGGACACCGCTCCGGAGTCCTTCAGCCAGTGGGAGGCGCATCAGATCTTCTGGCGCTTCAAGTGGGTGACGACGTCCCTGCTCCAGGTGCCTGAGGTGCCGCTGGTCACGATCCACGGCTGGATCGACCAGATGCGTACGCGCTACGCGGCGGCCGAGCACGGCATGCAGCCGGTGGCGGCCATGCGCTACCACGTCGCGGCCCACACCGGTGTCGGCATCCCGGACGCCTTCGATCTGTGGGCGACCCGGCCCCGCACCGAGCTGAGCGACTGCGAGGCGTGCGAGATTCGGCACTTCGCCGTCCACCAGGTACTCGCCGGGAACGACACGGGGGCTCTCGACACGTGGGCGCCGGTCCTCGGCGGAGGTGCGAGCTGCACCGAGGAACCGCAGATGAGCCAGGCGCGCGCCCTGCTCCCGCTGCTGCGCGCCGGTCGCGTGGACGAGGCACGGTCGCACCACCTCGCGGGCTACCGGAAGGTCCGCGGCAGCACGGGCATGCAGGACGAGGTCGGCCTGCACCTGGAATTCTGCGCGCTCTCGCGCAACGAGGGACGCGGGCTCGAAATCCTCGCGGAGAACCGTCCGCTGTTCGAGGCGAGCGGCGCCCCGCTGTCCCACCTCGGTTTCCTGACCGGCACCGAGGTGCTGCTCGCCCGTCTCGTGGCGGACGGCCACGCGGACACCGCGGTGGCAGGTCCGCCCGGCCGCAACTGGACCGCGGGCGACCTCCTCACCCGGGTCCGGTCCGACGCGGACCGGATCGCCGCCGCGTTCGACGCACGCAACGGCACCGCGGTCGTCGGAGAACGACGACGAGCGCGACTCTCCCAACTCCCGCTGATCGACGAGGCGTTGCCGCTCGGACTCCGTTCGTCGCTGCCCCGCCCGCCGGTCCCGGAGGCCGCGGTCACCGCGGCCGCTGCCACCGCGGCGGCGGAGGTTCCCGAGGATTTCGTGGCGCTGGTGCGCGAGGCCCGGCGCCTTGCGGCCGAGGGGCACCCGGGCGCCGCGCGGCTGTGGAAGCGCGTGGACGAACGGCTCGCGGACGGTTCGGCCGTGCACGACGACCGGCTCGGACCCGCCGATCTGCTCCGTGCGGAGCTCGCCGAACAGCGCGCCTACCTGCTCACGCGCGAGGATCGCCATGAGGCGAGCAGGACCGAACTCGCTCGCGCAGCCGACCTGTTCACGCAGGTCGGCATGGAGTGGCACGCGCTCTCCGCACGGACGCGCCTGTTCGCCTGGAAGACGGTCTTCGACGACGCGCCCGACGGTGACGAGGTCGCAGGGCCGGACGAGGAAGCGGTACGGGCCGGTATCGACGAGGCTCTGGCGGAGGCGGAACGCCTCAAGTCCGAGGCCCCCCTCACGGATGGCGCCGACGCCGTGAGCGAGGGAGAGGCCGCGGCTGAGGGCGACCCGGGCGCTGAGCGCGTCCTGGAGTACCTCTCGGTGCTGTACTCGTGTGCGTTCGCCGCCTACCAGGATCTCCGTCGGCAGCTGCCCGAGCCGCCCGTCTCCGCCATCGAGCGGTTCGAGTCCGTGACCGGCATGCTGCACACCGAGGCCGAGCGGTTGTCCGTTCCTCACCAGGTCGCCGCCGCACGGCAGTTCGTGGCGGACGTGGCAGGGCGCCGGGGCGACCTCGAACGCGCCCAGGAGGAACTGCGTGCTGCGCTCAAGGACATCGAAGCGTCCGGGCGGCCTTGGCGCGCGATACGTCCGCGCGCCCTGCTCGCCCAGTTCCTCGTGGTCGCGGACCAGGCGGCCGAGGCGACGCAACTGATGCACCAGTCCATGGCGGACGCGGTCCGGTACGGCGACACGGAGTTCGCGACCGGTCCCGCGCACGCGCTGCTCGGCCACGCCGCCTCGCACCTGGGCGACCGATCGGGTGCCGTACGCCACCTGTCGGAGGCCGCGGCCCGGTTCGACCAGGACGGGGAGCACAACGAGGCCGCCGAGCTCCGGCTCCAGCTCGCCGATGTTCTGGCCGATTCAGGGCAGCAGGCCGACGCCGTCGCAGTGCTCGAATCCGTACTGGCCGGTGAAACGGCCTCGCAGCTCGAGGAAAGGCTGGCCGCCCAGGCCCGCTTGACACTCGCGCGCGGGCTGCGTGAGCTGGAGGAGTTCCTGGCTTCGGCCGAGGAGTTCCTGCGGCTGGCCGACACCATCGCCGGGTGGAAGGTGGGGCCGCTCCACACGATGGTGGCCGCGGAGACCGCCACCGCGCTGGCGATGGCGCAGCGTGCGGAGGCGGCGGACGCGGCATACGAGCGCGCCGTGGCCTCGCACGCCGACGCGCCGCGGCCGTCTCAGATCGTGCGCATGATGTGCGAGTTCGCGCGACTCACGATGCTCTTCCAAGGGGCGGACGGCTTGGAGGCGGCCCTCGGCCACCTCGCACGGGCCGACGGGGTTCTGGCCGCGGTACCGGACGACGCCGAGGACTTCACGCCGTGGGCGGAGGCGGGCGGCGTCCACTACCGCCGGGCCCGGGTACTGGCCGATGCCGATAAGTTCCCGGAGGCGCTGACGCAGGCGGAGGCCGCGATCGCCGCCTACGACCAGGGCGGCGAACACGCCGAGGCACCGCGCGCGGAGGCCGTACGCATGGCCGCCCTGATCGAGGGTGAGGGCCTCGACCATCCCAAGGAGGCCATCGCCCGTCTGAGGACCGCGGCGACCCGCGCCCGCAATGCGAATCTGCCCGAGGCCGCCGAAATCCTCGACGCCCTCCGGCACCGCTTCGAGAACCGGCGGGGCTGAGCGCGGGCGCCCCGGCCCCCGCGTGTGGAGCGCGGGGGCCGGGGGTGCGCAGGTGCGGAACGCGGGGGCCAGGAGCGGAAACCTTGAGTAGCGACGACGACGCACATCGAGAAAAACCAGGCGACGATCCGAGCACGTGGACGCTCGACCAACTGCAGAAAGTTGTCCGGGACGCCCGCGGCCGGCACCTTGAAACGGCACGCGTCGTCGCACAGGGACATGCCTACAACTCGAGCCACCCGCAGGAAGCCCGTCGCCAGTGGGCGAAGCTGTCGCTGCTTGCGAACCGGCACACGCTCGATCACGCCGAGGGACGCTCTGCGCGCGAGGTGCAGCAGGAGTTCATGCTCCGGATGTGGGTGATCGACCGGCTGGGCCCCGACGACACGGACACTGACTGGAGTCCCGAGGCGCTGGCGTCCGACACACTCGACGCACTGACCTTCACGCCCTCACAGGCTGCTGGACTGACCAAGGTCTGGCGCGAACTCCCCACCGAGCAGATACTCAAGCTGCGACACCACAAAAACCTCACGACCCATCTGGAAAGGCTGATTGGCTACCTGGAGCCCGGTCCACTCCGCGAGCATCTCCTCGCCTGGACGGCAACCCGACTGCTCCTGCCTTGACCAGCCGTTCAGCAATCAGATCACCTTCTCACTTGAGGTCGTCCAGGCGAGCCTCAGCAGAGGCGGACGAAAAGCAGCGGCTCGAAGTCGGACCGCACAGGCTCGCATCCATGCGCCCACTGTTCGTGTCCCGCCCCCGGCAGGCGAGCGAGCTGAGATCCTCGCCGCACTCAACCGACACCGGAACCGGCAACGACACCCTTGCACCCGGCAACCTGAACATCAGGTCAACACAGCGCAGGACGGCTGCCTTTTCTCCAACTCGCAGCCCCCGATCACGGGTCCTCGGCACGGGCGGGCGCATTCCAAGGCGTGGTAATCGATAACCGCTCCGTCCACCCGTGGAGGGTGCAGCAAACCCAGCGGGGAGCCAAGCACCTCGGCAACCATTCAGGCTCGGCAGGGGTCCTCCGTACCAAGCCTCTGTTCGGGGCCGCCGGAGACGAGGATGGAGGATCGGGCATGGGGGTCCGCGGGGCAGCAAAAGGTGTCGGGGAGTTCATAGTCGAGGCGGTAGGAGAAGCCGTCGCCGAGGTGATCCTCAACCTGCTCGCCTGCGCCCTGCTCGGCGTCTTGGTTCTGACCGCCTGCTTGAGCTGGTCTTTCAGCCCGCGCATGACCATCGCAGGGGCCGGACTGATCAGTCTCTTTCTCGCCCACGGCGCCTGGAAGAGCTTCCGCACTCCCACGACGGGCCACCGTCGCGGCCTCGCCGCCCTGACCACTGCCGGCTTCACCCTGACAGCCGTGACCGCCCTCTTCCTCTTGCTCTACGCAACACGCTGCGACTGCCTGTGATGCCGTTTGGCCGCGGCCACGGCCCGCGCTTCCTCGGGGCCCGTGTCGACCGGAGCGTCGGCGAGGCGCCCGCAGTGCACCGACCTCGCGACGGTGGCCAGTAGCCGGTTTGCGGCAGGGGGTAGGCCCCCTGCCGACATGGGGTCTGGGGCCCCGTCGCGGGCGGGGGGTTGCCGGATGTCCGTAGGAGCCGCGGGCCCCTACGTTCGAGGCATGAAGACAGCGAGTGTCCAGATTTTGGCAGTAACTACCCTGCTGGCCATGGGGGTTGGGGAATACGGGGCTGCCGCCCAGGCCCGCCCCGCCACCCAGGCCCACCCCGCCACCCAGCGGGGCGACCTCGTCTCCGTCGAGGCCGTATCCACCCACACCCCCTCCCAGGTCTCCGACTTCCTCAAGTCGGCTGGCATCGACAGCACCGAAGTCCGCTACGGCGTGCGCGGTTACCGGATCACGTACCGCACCATCACCCCGCAAGGAGCCCGCACCACCGCCACCGGCCTGCTCGTGCTGCCCGACGACGGGCGCCACACCCGGCTGGATCTCGTCGCGGACACCCACGGCACCATGGTCGATCGCGACTACGCCCCCTCGGTCGGCGAGGACGACGGACGGCTCTCGCCGTATCTGCACGCCTCGGCCGGCCGGGCCGTCGCCGCGCCCGACTATCTGGGGCTCGGCAAGGGCCCCGGGCGGCACCCGTACATGGACACCGCTTCCGCCGTGTCCGCCTCACTCGACATGCTGCGGGCCACCCGCACCGCCGCCCGCGAGCTGGGGCGCCCGCTGACCGGGGACGTGTACGGCACCGGCTTCTCGCAGGGCGGGCAGGTCGCCATGGCGCTCGGCCGGGCGCTGAGCCAAGGCGCCGACGCGCACTTCCGGCTGAAGGCGCTCGCCCCGGTGTCGGGGCCGTACGACATCGCGAAACAGGAGATGCCCGCGCTCTTCGACGGGCGGGTGAACGACACCAGCGGGGTGCTGTACATGGCGTACTGGCTCACCGCGCAAAATCGGCTGCACCCCCTGTACGGGGACACAAGGAACGCTTTTCGGGAGCCGTACGCCCGGGTCGTCGAGGAGCTCCTCGACACCCACCACACCACGGAAGAGGTACTCGCAGCGCTGCCCGCCACGGTGAAGGAGATGCTCACTCCGGAGTTCTACGCGCGGCTCCAGCACCCCCGCGGCGCCCTGCTCGACGCCATGCGGGACAATGACCACAGCTGCGACTGGAAACCCGACGTGCCGGTCCGGCTCTACACCGCGACCGGCGACACCGATGTGCCGATCGGCAACACGCTCAGCTGCGCCAGGCAACTGGCCGCGCACGGGAAGACAGCTCCGGTGACCGACCAGGGAGAAGTCGATCACAACGGGGCCTTCAAGAAGTCGGTCCCGCAGATCGTGCGGCTCTTCAACTCCCTTGCCGGCCCGGCTCAGTCCGCCTCCTACCCCACCAACCGGCCAGAGGGCTCCCACCACCGTGTCCTGGACGCCGTCGAAGTCGGCGCCGCGAAGGCGGTTGCCTCGCAGTAGCCGCGCGCCGGTCGTCCACGAACGCCTCTGACAGCCCTGGCGGCCAGCGACCGCGGAGCAGGGAGGGACGGCTGCTTGCTACGGCACTCTCACAGAACGCAGACCACGGTGTGAGTGAATAGGGGGCATGCTCTTCGACTTCACGCACAACCACGACGGTGAGCAGCTCAGCGGTGTGTACGGCGGTGATCCTTCTGGGGCCACCGCCGTCGTGCTGCATGGTGCGGGCACCAGCAGCAAGGAGCGATCGCTTCCGCTGGTGCGGGAGTTCGTGGCCCGCGGCTGTCGAGGGGTTGCCTTCGACTTTTCCGGACACGGCGAAAGCACCGGAAAGATCGCCGAGTTGAGCCTGCGACGACGGTTCGAGCAGGCCGTGTCGGTGATCGACGCCTATGCGGCACCGGACCGACCGCTGGTCCTGGTGGGGTTCAGCATGAGCGGCCAGACCGTGGCCGATCTCGTCCGGCACTATGGAGATCGGGTGGCGGCGCTCGGGCTGTGCGCTCCCGCCGTGTACACCGCCGAGGCGTGGGACGTGGCCTTCGGGGATGCGAACGGTCGGTTCAGCGGGATCATCCGGCAGCCGGACAGCTGGTGTGGGGCGCCCGCCCTTGAGGTGTTGGAGGCGTACGACGGTCGGGCGGTGCTCGCCGTTCCAGGCACAGACACGGTGATCCCGCCCTCGGTGACCGAGGCCGTGGAGGCTGCGCTGACCAAACGCGCTCAGTACACACGATTCGACCTGCCCGATGCACAGCACCAGCTGGGATTGTGGTTCCGTGATCGCGCCGAGGACCGGCACGAGTTCGTCGAGGCACTCCTTACCGGCCTCGAAGACCGCGGCTGGGCGGCAACGCGTACATGGGTAGCCCAGCAACTCGCCAACGGCCGGTCGGTCACCAACTCTCGCCCACTGTCCGGCGGTTGGAGCTCCCAGATGCGCCGGCTCACCCTCGATGACGGCACGGACCTGGTGCAACGGACCCTCGTGAAACCGTTCTTCCGCCACCACGGACCGGGGCTGCTGGCCCGCGAGGCGTCCGTCCTGGCCCTGCTCACCGGACAGGAAGGCATTCCCGCGCCCGGTCTCGTCGCCGTGGACGCCGCGGCCGAACACTGCGACCACCCGACCCTGTTGATGTCCGCGCTACCGGGCCGCGTCCGCATCGACGAGGACGACCTCGACCGGCGCCTGGACCTGCTCGCGGCCCAGCTCGTCCGCATCCACGGCGTCGTACCGGCCGAAAAACCTCGCGCCTACCAAGCCTGGACGTCCCCGGAACGCGCCCGGACCCCGGACGGTGCGTTGTGGGAGCGGGCCGTGGAAGTGATCCGCCGCGACCCGCCGCCGTACGAAGGCTGCTTCCTGCACCGCGATTTCCACCCCGGGAACGTGCTGTTCACGGGAGCCGGATCCGAGCTGCGGATCACAGGTGTCGTGGACTGGGTCGAGACCTCGTGGGGACCCGCCGACCTGGACGTGGCACACTGCTCGACCGCGCTCGCGCTGCTGCACGGGCCGGCGTACGGGCTGGACTTCCGCGAGCGGTACGAGGCCCAGGGCGGCCGTGGCCTCGCCGACGACGCCGACCACCTGTACTGGTGCCTGCTCGACGCCCTGCATTACTGCCCCGACGCCGCGAAGCTGGCCGGCCCGTGGCGTGACCTGGGGCGGGACGATCTGACGTCCCCGGTGATGGGAGAACGGCTCGAGGCGTACGTGGACGGACTGCTGCGACGATACGGCTGACCAGCCCTGGACTCCGTGTCGGACACCGACCCGAGGAGACATGCGCTTGGCCGCCGTGGTGCTCGTTCATGGCCCGTATCACCGTCCCGAGCACTGTGCCCTGGTGGCCGAACGTCTGCGGGCCGCAGGAACCGAAGTCGTCGTTTCCGAGCTCCACAGGGGCTCCTTGCCCGCTGACGCAGCCGCGGGTCCAGGCTGCCATCGACGCGTTGCCGGAACCTGCGACCGTGCTCGGTCACTCCTACGGCGAGTCAGTGATCAGCGGGGTGCGCGGGGCAGGACACCTCGTCCAGCTGATACCCCGCGCCGGCCGGACGAGGGAATCACAACCGGTCGTTGAGGTCGCGGGGCAAGGTAACTGCGTTCCCCCGCACGCCACTTGGCCGCGACCTTGGTAGGCGGTCACTGCTCTCCACCAGGAGCATCAACTACGTCCTGACCGCCCGGCAGTACGACCAGTTCGTCAAGTACACCGCTGCCCTGTGCCCGAGCACCGCCGAGCCTGCCGGCGGGGTGGACCCAGCACGCAGTGCGCCGCAGGCACGGTGTCACCCCTCGCCCCACTCCGTCTCCCAGGGCGCCATAGATCCGAGCTATTTCGGAAGTTCGAGTCGACCACCGGTGGCAAGTAATTCCGATCTTGGCTGGATATCAGGCTGACCAGTTGAATCCACGAAGTTCTGCTTGCCCCCTGGACGCCACAGCAGGCAGCGCCTATAAATTCATCCGATGTACGTGACCGGGTCTGAAGACCGGAACGCGGGCCGACCGCAGGCCCACCGCACGCCGACCGAGGTGCTGGCTGACCTGACGTCTCTTCAGGCGCCCCTGCCACGACCAGCACCCCCACGATCCAGGAGCCGCATCATGTCCTCTGCCCCCATGAGCAGACGTTCCCTGATCAAGGCTGCCGCGCTTGCCGGAGGCGTGGTGGCCTTCGGGCTGCCGCAGGGCCTGTTACCCGCCACCGCCGAGGCGTATCCCGTCCCCTCGAAGATGGGCTGGTGGTACCAGGCACGCTTCGGGATGTTCATCCACTTCGGGTCCTACTCCCACCTCGGTCATGGTGAATGGGCGTTCAACAACGAGAACTGGTCCAAGGCCGCCTATCAGGCCCAGGTGTCCGCGCACTTCAACCCCACCGCCTTCAACGCCGCCGCCATCGCCCAACTCGCCTTGGACGCCGGCATGAAGTATCTGGTGATCACCGCCAAGCACCATGAGGGCTTCGCCATGTGGGACTCAAACGTCCCCGGCTTCACCGACACCACCGGTACCAAGCTGTACAACCTGCACGATTACGCGGGCGTCCAGGGCGATCTGCTCGCGGCACTCAAAACCGAGTGCGAGGCGAGGGGAGTCAAGTTCGGGCTCTACTACTCGATCCTGGACTGGAACCACCCCTCCCAGACCGACCGGGGCGGCCTCACCACCATGGCCTCGCAGTCCGCCAGAACCGCGTATATCGCGGACATGAAGGCCCAGCTGCAGGAGCTGCTGGACCGGTACGACCCGGCACTCCTGTGGTTCGACGGCGACTGGTTCGCCGAACCCGCCCAGCCCACTCTCCAGGACTGGTGGCTCCGGTCGGACGGCGTCGACCTGTACAACTGGCTGATCTCCCGCAAGCCCGGCCTCGTCGTCAACGAACGGGTCAAACGGGACTTCGGACTGGGCGACTACAGCGTCGCGGAGTTCGGAATACCCGATGCGCCACCGCAACGGCAGTGGGAGCGATGCGACACCATGAACGGTGCCTGGGGCTACAACGCGGGGGCCGAGAACTCCTACCGTCCCCTCGGCGATTTCGTCCAGGAACTCGTCACATGCGTCTCCCGGGACGGCAACTTCCTGCTGAACATCGGCCCCAAGGGCGACGGCTCGGTCACCGCCGGATCCGTGACCATTCTGCGCGGCCTGGCCTCCTGGATGTCGACGTACGGCGACAGCGTCCACGGAGCCACGGCAAGCCCCTTCGCCGGCGATCCGGCCTGGGGCAGGGCCACCAAGAAGGACGGCAAGCTGTTCGCCCACGTCTTCACCTGGACCGCCGACGGCGTACTGAAGATCCCGGCGATCACCAACACGATCAACCGCGTCCACCTGATGAGCGACCCCTCGGCTTCGCTCACCTACACCGTCGACGGCGGCCAGATCAGTGTCACCGTGCCGACCACTCCCCCCGACCCCTATGACTCCGTGGTCTGTGTCGAGGTCAGCGGTGTCCCCACGTCCGTCGGCGGGGCCAGGGTGACGGTGTACCAGGATGTCGGTTACTCCTCGGCGAGCGCCGTCCTGCCGCGGGGCGACTACACCTCCTCCCAGCTGTCGGCCGCGGGGGTGGGGCCCTTGGCCATCTCCTCGCTGAGGGTCCCGCAGGGGTATGCGGTGACCGGCTACTCCGGCGACAACTTCACCGGTACGGCCTGGACGTTCACCGCGGACACTCCGGACCTGCGGGTGACCGGCAACAACGACGCCATCGCCTCCCTGAAGGTCACCTTCGACTCGGCCTCCCACTTCCGGCTCATCAACGTCACGGACGGTCTGGCCCTGGACAGCGGCGGCACCGTCACCAGCGGTTCGAACCTCAAGCAGTGGACGCCGGTCGACAGCCCCAACCTCCAGTGGCAGGTTGTCGACCTCGACAACGGCTACTACAGGCTGATCAACCGCGCCAACGGCATGGTCGTCGACGGCTGGGGCTCCACCAGCGACGGCGCGCCCGCCCGGCAAGCGGCCTGGAACGGCGGTCCTCACCAGCAGTGGCAGATCACCGACCGCGGCAACGGTCTGTACTCAATTGCCAACCGCAGCACCGGACTTGTCCTCGACGGCGGCGGACAGGTCCCCTCCGGGTCCGCGACCAAGCAGTGGACCTGGGTGGCCAGCACCAACCTGCTGTGGGCAATCCAGCCCACCTCCTGACCACCATCGGCGAGCGCCGCCACCGTGGCGGCGCCACCGGTGCCGCCGGCGCCGCCGGGTCCCTGGGTTCTGCAGTCCGCCATGGTGTCCAGGAAGCGGTCGGCTCGCTCCGGACGTTGGTCACCGGCATGACGTCCTGACCCAGACCGTCATCGCCCCGGCCGCCGCTTCCGGCCGCCGGGGCCTTTCATCGGCCCACCCCGGGACCGGTCGTGTGCAGAGCCCGCACGGTGACGGTGGCGTGGAGGCGGCGGGTGTGGTCGAGCGGGCGGACCGGGCCGCTCAGGCGCAGCGGCACGGTGAAGCGGGCATCGGTGCTGGAGGCTGCGATGCGCAGTTCCAGGGTGCCCGGTTCGACGATCCGGTGGCCGCCGCGACCGGTGAAGGAGGCCAGGTCGGCGGGGACCGTCAGTTCCATCCGGCACCCGGCGCCGGCGGCCAGCTTGATCCGCCGGTAGCCGATCAGCCGCTGCACCGGCTGCACCACGCTCGCCACCGGGTCGTGCAGGTAGAGCTGGACCACCTCGCTGCCCGCCCGCTCGCCGATGTTGCGCAGTTCGAAGGCGAGCCGGAACTCGCCGTCGGTGCCGGTCTCGTCGGTCTCCACCACCAGTCCCGACCAGGCGAAATCGCTGTACCCCAGCCCGTGCCCGAATCCGTACGCGGGTGTCGGGTCGCTGCTGGAGACACCGCTCGCCCCGGCCAGCCGCGCGGCGAGGTACGTCGAGGGCTGCACGCCGGGGTGTGCCGGGATACTGACCGGCAGCCGCCCGGACGGATTGACCCGTCCGCTCAGCACCCCCGCCACGGCCTGCGTGCCCGCCTCGCCGGGGAAGAAGCACTGGACGATCGCCGCGGCCTCGCGCACCGCTCGGCCCAGCGCGTACGGACGCCCGGCCAGCAGGGTGACCACGACCGGAGTACCGCAGTCCAGCAACGCGTCGAGCAACTGGTGCTGGATGCCCGGCAGTTGGAGTGATTCGGCGTCGCATCCCTCGCCGCTGGTGCCCCGGCCGAACAGGCCCGCCCGGTCACCGAGGGCCAGCACCACGACATCGGCCTGCCGTGCGGCACACACCGCTTCCGGGATTCCGTCGGCGTCGTCGGTGTCGATGCCCACCCCGCGCACGGTCCGTACCTCGCTCCGGGCGAACTCGGACTTCAACGCCTCGCTCAGCGTGGGGAGTTCGATGCCGAGTGGCACGTCCGGGTTCCGGCTGCCCACGTGCACGGGGAAGGCGTAGCAGCCCAGGACGGCGGTGGGCTCCTCGGCGTTGGGGCCGATCAGCGCGATCCGGGCGGGATCGCGCAGCGGCAGCAGACCGTCGTTGCGCAGCAGCACCACGGCCTGTTCGGCGAGTTCGGCGGCGACGGCCCGGCCGGCGGCCCGGTCGAGGTCGACCGTGCCGCGCAGCGACTCCGGTTCGCTCGGGTCGGCGCCGGCGAGGACCTCGGGCACGGGGTCCCAGTCCGGGTCCAGCAGGCCGAGTTGGACCTTCTGGACGAGCACCCGGCGCAGCGCCCGGTCGATGAGCCGCTCCGGGACGAGCCCGGAGGCGACGGCGTCGAGCAGGGGCTGCCCGTAGGTCTTCACGGTCGGCAGTTCGGTGTCGACGCCGCTGGTGAGGGCCAGGGCGGCGGCCTCCGGCCAGTCCTCGGCGACGCCGTGCAGGGTTTTGAGGAAGGCGATGCCGAAGTAGTCGGCGACCACCGTTCCGGTGAAGCCCCAGGTGTCCCGGAGCAGGCCGGTGAGCAGATCCTCGTCCGCGGCGCCGGGGATGCCGTCCGTGTCGGTGTAGGCGTGCATGACCGAGCGGGGGCGGCCTTCACGGACGGCCATCTCGAACGGCGCCAGGATGATGTCGGCGCGTTCACGCGGGCCCATGGAGACGGGCGCGAGGTTGCGCCCGGCGCGGGAGGCGGAATACCCGGCGAAGTGCTTGAGGGTGGCGACGACCCCGGCCGACTCCAGGCCCTGGACATAGGCCGTGGCGATGGTGGCGACCAGGTACGGGTCCTCTCCGATGGTCTCCTCGACCCGTCCCCAGCGGGCGTCGCGCACCACGTCGAGGACCGGCGCGAGGCCCTGGTGCACCCCGACGGACCTCAGGTCGCGTCCTATCTCGGCGGCCATCCGACGCACCAGCGCCGGGTTGAAGGCGGCGCCCCAGGACAGGGGCACGGGGTAGGCGGTGGCGCCCCAGGCGGCGAAGCCGGCCAGACACTCCTCGTGGGCCAGGGCTGGGATGCCGAAGCGGTTGGCGGCGGCGATCCGGCGCTGGGTGCGCGTCAGCGAGAGGGCGCCGAGCGCCGGGTCTACCGGGGCGGTGCCGAAGGGGCGGGTCAGCTGGCCGAGCCCGTACGGCAGCAGGGTGTCCAGGTCGGGCGGATCCTCCATCTCGTGCTGGTGCGGGGCGACTTCACCGCCCTCGTCGCTCGCACCGACCCAGACGCCGACCAGCTGGGCGGCCTTCTCCCTCAGGGTCATGGCCGCGATCAGGGCGTCGGCCCGGGCTTGCGGGGTGAGCGAGGTGTCCCGCCAGGCGGGAACACCGTCCGCGGCGGGGGGCCGGGTGTCACTCATTTTCCTCCCACACCCATCAGGCCCTGGACGAGGGCGCGGCGGGCGAACAGGTAGACGACAAGGATGGGAAGCATGGACAGCACCACGGCGCTGAGCAGTCCGGGTACGTCGACGCCGTGTTCGGTCTGGAACTCGTACAGGCCCAGGGTGATGACCTTGGTCGAGTCGGACTGGGTGAGGACGAGCGGGAACAGGAAGCCGTTCCACGCCTGGAGGGCGGCGAAGACCACGATGGAGGACAGGCCGCCCTTGGACAGGGGCAGCACCAGTTGCCGGAAGACCCGGGCCGGGGAGGCGCCGTCCATCGCCATCGCCTCGTACAGCTCGGGGTTGATGTCGCGCATGGCGCCGGTGAGGACCAGGGTGCAGACCGGGAGGCAGAAGGCCGCGGTCGGCAGGATGACACCGATCAGGTGGTCGTACAGCCCGGCCTTGCTGATCAGGTAGAACATCGGCACGATCACCGCCTGGGCGGGTATCGCCAGGCCGAGGAGGAAGAGCCGGAACACCCACCCGGTGGCGCGGCCCCGGGCCCGTACGATGGCGTACGCGAGCGGCGGAACGACCAGCAGGACGAGGGCGACCACGCCGGCGGTGACGGTCAGGGTGTTGAAAAAGTCCCGGCCGAAGCCGTTGGACAGGTCGGTGAGGTAGTTCCGCAGGGTCCACTGTGCGGGCCAGCTGATCGGGCCCTGGGTGGAGTAGTCGGTGCGGGTGCGCAAGGTGGCGAGCAGCAGCACGTACAGCGGCAGGCCGACGATCAGCAGCCAGATCAACGAGCCGAGTCCAGCCAAGTAGTTGGGGCGCCGGCGCATCACAGTCCCTCCGTCGTGCCGCGCATCCGGTCGTAGCCGGAGAGTTTGACCACGGCCAGGGAGATCAGGGTGGCGACGACCACCAGCACCAGGGCGATGGCCGACCCGGTTCCGAAGTCGTAGCTCTTGAACGCCTTTTGGTACATGTAGAAGGCGCTGACGGTGGTGTCGGTGCCGGGGCCGCCCTGGGTGAGGATCAGTACGGTGTCGAAGGTGGTGAGTCCGCCGGCCACCATCAGCACCAGCGAGGTGATGGCGGTGTTGCGCAGCTGCGGCAGGGTGACGTGGAAGAACTGCCGGACCATGCCCGCGCCGTCGACCGCGGCGGCCTGGTAGAGCACCTGCGGGATGGCTCGCGCGCCACCCTGGTAGATCAGGGCGTGGAGCGGGGTGAACTGCCACACCCCCACGAAGGTGAGGACCCCGAGCGCGCCACCGCGGCTGCCGAGCAGATTGCCGTCGCCGAAGAGCCAGGTCAGCTGGGAGGGCACGCCGAAGTTGGGGTCCAGGACGGCTCGCCACACCACCGACACGGCGGTGGCCGACAGGAGCAGCGGTACGAAGTAGACCGCCGACAGCACGGCCCGGTTGCGCTGGTGTCCCGCGGCCCACACCCCGAGGAGGAGGCTGACCGGCGTCTGGGTGAGCACGCCGAGGGCGGTGAGCAGCAGCGTGGTCCAGACCGACTGGCTCATCACCGGGTCGTGGATCAGCGCGTCCCAGTTGTCCAGGCCGTTGAAGCGCGGCTCGCTGATGCCGTCCCAGCTGGTGAAGGAGAGCACGGCGACCAGGGCCAGCGGCGCGATCGCGAACAGCACGAAGAACACCACGGCGGGCGCCGCCCAGGCGAAGCCGGGCCGCGCCACGCCCGCGCCGGACTTCGGGACGCGCTTCATGACAGGGGCAAGGCCTGCATGGCCTTGATGAAGGCGTCGGCATCGATCTTGCCGTCGAAGTACTGCTGGATGGCGGTGTGCATCGGGGTGGACGCGCTCTGCGGGTACGCCTGGTCCCAGGAGAGCTGGAACGAGGGGGCGGACTTGACCAGTCCGTACTGGTACGTGGAGTACGCGGGGCTGGCCGCCGTGTCGAGGAAGTCGACCGTGTTGACGGTGGTGGGCAGGTTGCCCACGGCGAGCTGCGCCTTGACGAACTCCTGCGAGTACATCAGCTTCAGGAAGGCGGCGGCGGTCTCCGGGTGCTTCGTCTTCTTCAGCACCGAGTAGAAGTTGTTGGTGTTGCCGACGATGTCGGCCGGGTCGCCCTTGCCGCCGCTGAGCGTGGGGAAGCCCGTGTATCCGAGGCCCGACTCGGCGAAGTCCGGGTTGGCGTCCTGCTGGGTGGAGTAGTACCAGGACCCCATGAGTTCGAAGGCGGCCCTGCCCCGGGCCACCAGGGCCGGTGAGCCGCCGTCGGTGAACTTCACGGAGTCGAAGTTGCCGCCGAACGCGCCGGATTCGGACAGCTCTTTGACGACGGCCAGCGCCTTGCGGCTGTCCTCGCTCGCCCAGGCGGCCCGGTCGCCGCCCACCGCCCGTTGCAGCAGGCCGGGCCCGGCGATCCGGTCGTAGAGGTACTCGAACCACATCAGCGTGGGCCACTGGTCGCCGCCGCCGAGCGCGATCGGCGTGATGCCCCTGGCTTTCAGCACCTTGGTGTCGGCGACCAGCTCCTCCCAGGTCCGCGGCGGGGTCAGTCCGGCGTCCGCCAGCACCTTCTTGTTGTGGAACAGCAGCACCGGCTGCGTACCGCGCATCGGCACTCCGTACGGCTTGCCGTCCACGACCGCCGAGTTGAACACCGACGGCAGGAAGTTGGCCTTCAGTCCCGGGTCCTTGGCGATGAAGCCGTCCAGCGGAAGCAGCAGGCCCGCCTTGACGAAGGGTTTGATGGAGCCGCCGCCCCAGTTGAAGAAGATGTCCGGGGCCTGGGGGGTGTTGATGACGGTCTGCAGCTTCTGCTGGTAGTCCGCGCCGGGGACGGTGTCGAGCACCACCTTGACTTTGGAGGTCTTGTTGAAGGTCTCGGCGATCTGCTTCTCGACCTTGTTGGTGGCGTCGCCGTAGACCATCACATGGATCGTCCCGGAGCCCGCGCCGGAGGAGGCCCCGCCCGATCCGCACGCCGCGGTCATGCCCAGGACGAGTGCGCTGGCCGCGGCGATCGCGGCGAATCTCGATGCCATACCCTGCCCATCATTCGAATGTTTCGGAGATTTTGACGAATGTTGTGGGCAAACTAGGACCGCTCTCGACACCCGTCAAGAGTTCTGGCGGGATCCGGTCCCACCGGCCGACCGGCTACCATCCGTGCCGTCGGCCGCCCGCAACTACGCTGGCCCAGCAGGGCAGTTCAGGAGAGTCCCGTGACCAGAGCCGCGACGCTCGCCGAGATCGCGCGGGAAGCAGGGGTCTCGGCCCCGACTGTTTCGAAAGTCCTCAACGGCCGAGCCGACGTGGCCCGGGCCACCCGGGAGCGGGTCGAGGAGCTGCTGCGCCGACACGGCTACCGGCGGCGGCGCGGCACCCAGAGCAACCCCCTGCTTGAGCTCGTCTTCCACGAGTTGGAGAGCGTCTGGGCGATGGAGGTGATCCGCGGCGTCGAGAACGTGGCACGCGAGGAGGGGCTGAGCATCGTGCTTTCGGAGTCGTCCGGGCGGCTCACCCCGGGCCAGTCCTGGGTGGACGGAGTGCTCGCCCGTCGCCCCACCGGCGTCCTCCTGGTCCTGTCCGGCCTGGCCCCCTCCCAGCAGGAGCAACTGGCCGGCCGTGACATCCCGTTCGTGGTGATGGACCCGGCGGGCGACCCGGGCCAGGGGGTGCCCGCCGTCGGCACCACCAACTGGGACGGCGGCCTGGCCGCCACCCGTCACCTGCTCGAACTCGGCCACCGCCGGATCGGCCTGCTCGGCGGGCCGGCCCGGATGATGTGCAGCCGGGCCCGGGCCGACGGATACCGGGCGGCCCTCGACATGGCGGGCATCGCCCATGACCCGGAGCTGCTCCGCGAGGGCGACTTCCACCATGAGGCCGGCCGCCGGATCGGGCTGGAGCTGCTGAGCCTGCCCGACCGGCCGACCGCCGTGTTCGCGGGGAACGACCTGCAAGCGCTCGGGCTCTACGAGGCAGCCCGTGAGCTGGGGTTGCGCATCCCCGAGGACCTCAGCGTGGTGGGCTTCGACGATCTGCCTCTGGCCCGATGGGTCGGCCCCCCGCTCACCACCGTCCGCCAGCCGCTGACCGAGATGGCCGAGGTCGCCACCCGCATGGTGATCGACCTGGCCCGGGGCAACCGGCCCGGAGCGCAGCGGGTGGATCTGGCGACCAGCCTCGTCGAGCGGAGCAGCACCGCCCCGCCACCGATGTCGTCCCGCGCGGTTGACGGACCATCACGGCGGCCCTAGGGTCACCGACTGAATCGGCGGCAGGACCGAAACTTTCGACCGGCCTGCCGCACG
Organism: Streptomyces sp. ASQP_92; assembly: GCF_025399895.1. Lineage (GTDB taxonomy): Bacteria > Actinomycetota > Actinomycetes > Streptomycetales > Streptomycetaceae > Streptomyces. The sequence continues at coordinate 111,792 of NZ_JAODUA010000004.1, forward strand.
GTCCGCGTTCCACGCCCCACCGCACGTCCGTCTCTTCCCTCACAGAGAAAGGACCACGCCGGTGTCAGTCCGGACGCTCCGCATCCCCCTCCCCCCATACGCCCGGCGCGCCTTCGGCGCCGCCTCGGTCACCGCGGTCGCAGCCCTGGCCGCCGCCCTGCTCCCCACCGGCCAGGCCGGCGCGGCGGACAGCACCCTGCGTTCGCTCGCCGAGTCGAAGGGCCTCTACTTCGGTACCGCCATGACGCAGGGCGACCTGAACAACTCCGCACTCACCGCCGTCGCAGGCAGCCAGTTCGGCATGCTCACCCCCGGCAACGAAATGAAGTGGGACACCACCGAGCCCGCACGGGACAGCTTCAACTTCGCCCCCGCCGACAGGCTCGTCTCCTTCGCCCAGGCCAACTCGATGAGGCTGCGCGGCCACACCCTGGTCTGGCACAGTCAGCTCCCGTCGTGGGTGAGCAGTCTGCCCACCACCCAGGTGAGGGCCGCGATGGAGAACCACATCACCAAGGAGGTGGCGCACTACAAAGGCAGGCTCTACTCCTGGGACGTGGTGAACGAGCCGTTCAACGAGGACGGCACCTTCCGCTCCGACGCCTTCTACAACGCCATGGGCAGCGGCTTCGTCGCCGACGCGCTGCGCACCGCCCGCGCCGCCGACCCGACCGCCAGGCTGTACCTGAACGACTACAACATCGAGGGCCAGAACCCGAAGAGCGACGCCATGTACAACCTGGTGAAGTCGCTCAGGAGTCAGGGCGTCCCGCTGGACGGGGTCGGCTTCCAGGCCCACTTCGTCCTCGGCCAGATCCCCTCCACCTTCAAGGCCAACCTCCAGCGGTTCGCCGCCCTCGGCGTCAATGTCGCGATCACCGAGCTCGACGACCGCATCCAGCTCCCCGCGACCGCGTCCGCTCTCGCCCAGCAGGCGAGCGACTACGCCGCGGTGGTCCGTACCTGTCTGGCCGTCACCGGCTGCGTGGGCATCACCCAGTGGGGCGTCGGGGACTCGGACTCCTGGATCCCGGGCACCTTCCCCGGCTACGGCGCCGCCACCATGTACGACGCCAACTACCGGCCGAAGCCCGCGTACACCGCCTCCGCCACCGCCCTCGGCGGCGGATCCGGCCCCTCCCCCACTCCCGGTGCCTCGTGCAAGGTGAGCGGCGTGGTCAATGCCTGGAACAGCGGCCTGACCGAGGACATCACCCTCACCAACACCGGTTCGACCACGCTCAACGGCTGGTCGCTGGCCTTCACGCTGCCCGCCGGACAGACCGTGACGAGTTCCTGGAACGCCTCCCTCACCCCGGCCACCGGCGAGGTCACCGCCGGAAACCTCGGCTACAACAGCACGCTGGCCCCCGGCGCCTCCACCTCCTTCGGTTTCCAGGCCAACCACACCGGCGACACTTCCCTCCCCGCCTCGTTCAGCCTCAACGGCTCGCCCTGCACCACCGCCTGACGCACCTTCCCCCCACCCGCAAACCCGCTCAGCTCTTGCCCTGCGACCGCCAGATATGGTTCCTCTTGGTGCCGAGGGCGCCGGCCGGGTCACAGCTCCACTGGTGGACCAGCGCGCCGGGCGTGGTCGAGACGTTGCTGACGTCAACGCACTTGCCACTGTGGACGGCGACGAGTTGGAATTCCTTGCCGTTCCCGAGGGCTGTCACCGGGTTGAGGGTCAACTGCTGGTTGGCGGCACCGTTGCAGGTGTACTGGATGACGGCCGCGCCGTCGGCTCGTCGCGGTCCCGGCCTTCAACGAGCCCTGCCGTCGCGAGCTCGGAGCGGGACCACGTGCCGTACGCCCGCCCAGCACGTGTGACAAACCATGCATGGAAAGGCGCTGGGCTGGTCGGGTGTGCGGGACGGACGTTACGGTATGGCGCCGCAGTCGGCGGATCACTCCCTGAGGGAGGTGAGGATGGGGGAGTTCATGGACGCGGATCACGCGGGGCTGGTTGTCGCGGCGCAGGCCGGTGACGACCGGGCGCGCGAGGAACTGATCGCCGCGTACCTGCCGTTGCTCTACAACATCGTCGGGCGAGCGCTGAGCGGACATGCTGACGTCGACGACGTCGTCCAGGAAACCCTGCTGCGTGTGGTGCGCGACCTGCCTGCCCTGCGTGCCCCGGAGAGCTTCCGGTCCTGGCTGGTGTCGATCACGCTTCGCCAGATCAGTACCCACCGGCACCGCCGCCGCGCCTTCGCCGACCGGACCGCGGTCATCGACGAGGCACACCAGATACCGGACCCCGGCGCCGCGCCTGAGGACATGACGATCCTGCGCCTGCGGGTGTCCGACGAGCGCCGCCAGATCGTCGAAGCCGGCCGGTGGCTCGACCCGGACCACCGGACGCTGCTGTCGCTGTGGTGGCAGGAGAACGCCGGCCTGCTGAGCCGCGACGACATCGCCGCCGCGACGGGGCTCACGGTCGCCCATGTCGGAGTGCGCCTCCAACGCATGCGCGAGCAGCTGGAACTGACCCGGACGATCGTCGCCGCCATGGAGGCCGACCCGCGCTGTCCGCGGCTGGAGGAGACCGTCGTCGGCTGGGACGGTCTCCACACATCGGTGTGGCGCAAGCGGATCGCTCGCCACATCCGCGGCTGCCCGGTCTGCGCGGCGACGACGTCGACACGTGTGCCGACCGAGCTGCTCCTCCTCGGCATCGCGCCGCTGGCGGTCCCGGCCGGGCTCGTCGCCGCGCTGGCCGCCAAGGGCCTGCTCTCGGGTACGGCTGCGAGCGCCGCCGGCCTGGCCACGGCACACATCGCCGTCAACTCGGCGTCGGCGGGAGGCAGTCTGCACACCGCGCTGATCGGCAAGCTCTCCGCGGTGACCGCTCATCCGCTGGTGGCCCTCGCCACCAGCGCTGTGCTGGTCACCGGGGCCGCCACCTACGCTGCCTGGCCCGAGCCGGCGCATCGGGTGCCCGGCGTCGTCGCGGCTCCCCCTGTCGGCAGTCCCACGCCGATCCCCTCGCGCGTGGCCACGCCGGCCGGCCCGCCCCCCGTGAGTCCGTCCGCCACCGCAGGCACTGTTCCGCTGGGCGCACGGTCGCTGGAGTCCGTGGCCCACCCTGCCCTGTACTTCACCTATGGCGACGACTTCGCGACGCTCGGCCGGGTCTCCGCCGCCAGCGACGCGCGGACACGGCAGCGGGTCACCTTCACGGTCGTCGGGGGTCTGGCCGATACACGGTGCGTCACCTTCCGCGCGGCCGACGGCCGTTATCTGCGCCATCGCGACCTGCGGCTACGGCTGAGCACCAACGACGGCAGCCAACTGTTCCGTGAAGACGCCACCTTCTGTCCGCGCCCCGGGACGGTCGCCGGGTCAGTGACCCTGCACGCACACAACTATCCGGGGTCGGTGATCCGCTGCCGCGACGGTGGCATATGGCTCGATGGCTCCGACGGCACCCGGGCCTTCGCCGACCAGGCCTCCTTCCTCCTGCGCAAAGCCTGGATTTGAACGACCTCCTCGTGAGGCTTGAGACGGCTGGGCCGGACGCATGAGTCAACTGGGCCTGCCCGAAACCGACTTGAGAGCATCGCCCTGCGCATGGGGGAACAAGTCGCGCGATGACCGTCGGCGATCCCGCCGCCCCCTCTCCGCCACGACGACCAGACAACTGGGCTCGGCATAACACTTTTTGCCCGCGAGATGCATCACTGAGCAATCCTCCGGGCGGCGCCACTTTTCTGTTACGAGACCGCGGGTTCGGAAGCCTCCCCTCAGTGGGGTGCTCTCCCCGCCGCTCACCATGACGTGGCGGCGTGGCGGGTTCCCCGAACTCCCGTTGGCGTATCCCCTGAAGAAAGCGGCCCCATGACGCGACACATCCACGCCCCCGGGGCGACCGGGTCACATGTCCCGCTCCGCGCCCGACCCGCGACGTATCCACCCGTACCGGCCGACGCCCACACGATCACGGCACCGTGCGTGCCCCAAGGCTCCCGAGGAGAATCATGAAGGGCATGCACCGGCTCGGCCGGCGTCGCCTGACATTGACGACAGGACTGTCGGCAGTGGCGGTGGTCGCCGGTGTCGTGACGCTGCTCCCCAGCTCGGCCGGAGCCGCCGCCCTGGGTACGCAGGCGGCCCCCTCGGGCAGGTACTTCGGCACCGCTGTGGCCGCCGGCAGGCTCGGCGACTCGACCTACGCGGGCATCCTCGACCGGGAGTTCAACATGATCACCCCGGAGAACGAGATGAAGTGGGACAGCACCGAACCCTCCCGCGGCACCTTCACCTTCGGCCCCGCCGACCAGATCGTCAACCACGCCACCGCACATGGGCAGCGCATGCGCGGCCACACCCTGGTGTGGCACTCACAACTGCCCAGCTGGGTCCGCTCCATCGGCGACGCGAACACGCTGCGCAGCGTGATGAACAACCACATCACCACCGAGATGAGCCACTTCAAGGGCAAGGTCTACGCCTGGGACGTGGTCAACGAGGCCTTCGCCGACGGCTCCTCGCAGCACCGCGGTTCGGTCTTCCAGAACGTGCTCGGCAACGGCTTCATCGAAGAAGCGTTCCGCACCGCCCGGGCCACCGACTCCTCGGCCAAGCTCTGTTACAACGACTACAACATCGAGAACTGGACCGACGCCAAGACGCAGGGCGTCTACAACATGGTCAAGGACTTCAAGTCCCGCGGCGTGCCCATCGACTGCGTCGGTCTCCAAAGCCACTTCGGCGCCGGCGGCCCGCCCGCGAGCTTCCGGACCACCCTGGCCAACTTCGCCGCCCTCGGCGTCGACGTCCAGATCACCGAACTCGACATCGCCCAGGCGTCACCGACCGCCTACGCCGACGCCGTCAACGCCTGCCTGGCCGTGGCCCGGTGCGCCGGCATCACGGTATGGGGCATCCGTGACCGCGACTCCTGGCGCAGCGGCGAGAGCCCCCTGCTGTTCGACAACAACGGCAAACCCAAGCCCGCGTACACCGCCGTCATGGATGCCCTCAGGACCGCCCCCGGTACCACCCCCGGCGGCGGGGCCGGTTCCGGCGGGGAGATCAAGGGTGTGCCCTCCGGACGCTGTATCGACATCAACGGCTCCACCACCGCCAGCGGCACCCAGGCACAGCTGTGGGACTGCAACGGACAGGCGAACCAGGCCTGGGCCTACACCCCGGGCAAACAGCTGATGGTCTACGGCACCAAGTGCCTGGACGCCAAGGGCTCCGGCAACGGCACCGCGGTGGTCATCTCGGACTGCGACGGCAGCGCCCGTCAGCAGTGGACCATCAACACCGACGGCACCATCGCCGGTGTCCAGTCCACGCTGTGCCTCGACGCGGTCGGTGCGGCCACGGCCAACGGCACCAAGATCCAGCTGTACTCCTGCTGGTCCGGCGGCAACCAGAAGTGGAGCGGCCCCTCGGGTACGCCGACCCCGACGAAGCCCGCGCCGACGGGTGGCACATGCGCCCTTCCGTCGACATACCGGTGGACGTCGACGGGTGTGCTGGCGCAGCCGGCGAACGGGTGGGGCGCGGTGAAGGACTTCACCACCGTCACCTACAACGGCAAGCACCTGGTCTACGCGTCGAGCGTGTCGAGCTCGTCGTACGGTTCCATGGCGTTCAGTCCGTTCACCAACTGGTCGGACATGGCCTCGGCCCGCCAGACCGGGATGAGCCAGTCCGCTGTGGCCCCCACGCTCTTCTACTTCGCGCCCAAGAAAATATGGGTGCTGGCCTATCAGTGGGGTGCGTGGCCTTTCATCTACCGCACGTCGAGCGACCCCACCAACCCCAACGGCTGGTCCTCGCCGCAGCCCCTGTTCACCGGCGGCATCCCTGGCGGCGCGCCGATCGACCAGACCCTGATCGCCGACGACCAGAACATGTATCTGTTCTTCGCCGGTGACAACGGCAAGATCTACCGGGCGAGCATGCCGATCGGGAACTTCCCCGGCACCTTCGGTTCGACGTACACGACGGTCATGAGCGATACGACGAAGAACCTGTTCGAGGCGCCTCAGGTCTACAAGGTGCAGGGCCAGAACCAGTACCTCATGATCGTCGAGGCTCGGGGGGCGAATGAGCAGCGTTACTTCCGCTCGTTCACGTCCTCCAGCCTGAGCGGGTCGTGGACGCCGCAGGCCGGCAGTGAGAGCAACCCCTTCGCGGGCAAGGCCAACAGCGGCGCCACGTGGACCAATGACATCAGCCATGGTGACCTGGTCCGCAACAATCCCGACCAGACCATGACCGTCGACCCCTGCAATCTGCAATTCCTCTACCAGGGCAAGTCCCCCACCGCGAGCGGCCCCTACGACCAACTCCCGTGGCGGCCGGGTGTCCTGACCCTTCAGCGCTGAGCTGATCTGCCCGTCCACGGCGATCGTGATGCGGAGCGGCCTGCCGGAGCGGAGACGAGCGGTCCACGGCTCGGGCAGCCGCACCCGCTGAGCGGTACTCACCGCATCGAGGAACCCCAGTCGTGCGTCGGCTGGGGTTCCTCTCCTCTCTCCTCCGCGTATTCGTGCGGCCCGGTCGGCGAGGGTCGTCGCCGTCGCCGGTGAACCGTACGGCGCGGGCGGCAACCTTTTCCGGAGCGGCGGCAACTGACGGGTGACACCAAGGCGATCACACCCACGGGTCGTCCAGCCCCGCAGGCCGCGGCGCACCTCTGATCCCGGCGGTCGCACGGGCAGGGCCGAAGCAAGGAGCAACCCCCATGAACGAGATGGATCCCACGGCCCATGGCCGCAGCGGGCACAGGCGCGCAGCGGGCGGGGGTGTGAGACGTACGCGTGGGCGCCACCGCCGGCGCTGGACCGCGCTGGGTCTGGCGCTGGGCGTGCCCGGCGTCCTCGGTCCCTACCTGCTGTTCGTGCAGGCCTCCTCGGAGGCCGCGACGGTGGATCCCGACACCTATTACACGTTGGTGTCCGTCCGCAGCGACAAAGCGATGGCCGTGCCCGGAGCGGACACCTCGGACGGCGCCTGGATACGGCAGTCGAGCCGCGTGGCCGGTGCCGCGAGTCAGCAGTGGCGGCTACGGGCGGTGGGGGACGGATACGTCGAGCTGGAGAATCGCGGCAGCCACAAGGTCCTCGGAGTGCGGGGCGGCTCCACGCAGCCGTCCGCCGCCGTCGAGCAGCAGACCGACCACGGTTCCGCCTCGCAGCAGTGGAAGGTCGAGGACGCGGGTGACGCCGCGGTGAAGTTCGTCTCCCGGACGAGCGGCATGGTGCTTGACGTGTGGGGAGGCTCCGTCGGCGAGGGTGTGCCGCTCATCCAGTACGCCGACCGGGGCAGTACCAACCAGCAGTGGCGGCTGGTGAAGGCGTCCGGCTCCGGCGGGTACACCTGGCACAACGCGCAGATCGTGGGCGGTGGTTTCGTCACCGGGCTGGTCTTCAACCCCTCCCGCAAGGACCTGCTGTACGCGCGCACCGACGTGGGCGGCGCGTACCGCTGGGACCCGACCGCCGGCCGGTGGACCTCGTTGACCGACTGGATCGGTGGGGCCGACTGGAACCTGCTGGGGATCGAGAGTCTGGCGACCGACCCGGCCGACCCGGACCGGGTGTACCTCGCGAGCGGCAGCTACACCAACGGCTGGGCGGGCAACGGCGCGATCCTCCGCTCCTCCGACCAGGGCAGGACGTTCCAGCGCACCGACCTGCCGTTCAAGCTGGGCGGCAACGAGGACGGCCGGTCCATGGGCGAGCGGCTGGCCGTGGATCCCGCCCACCACGGCACGCTCTATCTGGGCACGCGCAAGAACGGCCTGTGGCGCAGCACCGACTACGGCGTGACCTGGAGTCAGGTGAACGGCTTCCCGGTCAAGGACGGTGCGAGCAGTGGAGTCGGCCTGTCCTTCGTGACGTTCGGCCCGGCCGGCAGCAGGACGATCTACGTGGGCGTGGCGGACAAGAACACCTCCCTCTACCGCTCCACCGACGGCGGCAGCACCTGGCAGGCCGTCCCGGGCCGGCCCTCCGGCGAGCTGCCGCAGCACGGTGTGCTGTCCGGCGACGGCTCCCTCTATGTGACGTACACCAACACCCCGGGCCCGAACGGGGTGACGGGTGGGTCGGTGTGGAAGTACACGCCGTCCACCGGGGCATGGAAGAACGTCTCGCCGTCCAGCGGCACCTACGGCTTCGCCGGGCTTGCCGTCGATCCGCAGCACCCGTCCACGGTGATGGTCACCACCCTGGACCGGTGGTGGCCTTCGGACGAGGTGTACAGGTCGACCGATGGGGGTGCCTCCTGGAAGGCGCTCGGCGCGACCTCGAAGCGGGACAACTCCGCGGCGCCGTACGTGGGTTCCGGTATCGGGCACTGGATGGGCGCGCTGGCCATCGACCCCTTCGATTCCGGGCATGTGCTGTACGGCACCGGGTCGGGGATGTGGGGCAGCCGCGATGTCACCGCGGCCGACCGCGGGGGCGCCACGCACTGGACGGTCCCGGCCGAGGGACTGGAGGAGACCGTCGTGCTCGCACTGGCCAAGGCGCCCGGCCTCCCCCTGATCAGCGCGCTCGGAGACATCGGTGGGTTCCGGCACGAGGACCTGACCAAGGTGCCGTCCAAGGCACTCACCGAGCCGCTGTTCACCAACACCACGGGCATCGACTTCGCCCAGGCGAAGCCGGCGTTCATGGTCCGGGTCGGTCTCGGCGGCGCGCAGCACGGCGCGTACTCGATCAACGGCGGAGCCGACTGGACGCCGTTCGCCGTGCCTCCCGTCGGCGGTGTGGGCGCCGGAACCGTGGCGGTCTCCGCGGACGGCGGCACCGTGGTGTGGACGCCCTCGGGCCAGCACCCGTTCTACTCGACCAACCGGGGCTCGGCCTGGGCGCCGGTCTCCGGGCTGCCGAAGGACGCGACCGTGGTGGCCGACCGTTCGGCGGGCAACACCTTCTACGCCCTCAGCGGCGGCACCCTGTACGCCAGCACCGACGGCGGCAGGCACTTCACCGCCCGGACCACGGGGCTCGCCGAGGGCCGGCTCAGGGCGGTTCCGGGCGCCACCGGTGACCTGTGGATCGCGGGCGGGAGCAATGGGCTCCAGCACTCGACCAACGCCGGGGCGAGCTTCACCAAGCTCGGCGGCGTCGAGCAGGCGAGCGCCATCGGCTTCGGCAAGGCGGCGCCGGGCGCCGGCCACCAGGCTCTCTACCTCAGCGGAACGGTGAAGGGCGTCAGCGGGCTGTTCCGTTCCATCGACGGTGGTTCGAGCTGGCTGCGGATCAACGACGACCAGCACCAGTTCGGCGGCAGCGCGATCACCGTCGTCGAAGGCGACCCCGATGTGTACGGCCGGGTCTACCTGGGCGGCTACGGCCGGGGCGTGGTGTACGGCGACCTGTCCTGATCGCCTTGCGCCGGGGGCGGGCAGCGGCGTGTGCCGCCGCCCGCCGCGGTCGCGGCGATGCCGGAACCGGACCGGCAACCTTTTCGCCTCCGGCGGCCACTGAAGAGTGCGACGTCGACTCGATGCAATGAACGGATGGGCATGAGGACAACGAACCACCGCGCCCCGCGGCCACGGCGCGGACGCGGGCAGGCCTTCGGCATTCCGTTGGCGGTGTTGGCCGTCGGGGTTCTGGCCTGCGTGGGCGTCACGCTCCTCCCCAGCAGCGGCGCCGATGCCGGGCATCACACGGAGGCATCCGTCGCGGCTGCCCCGGCGAGCGTCCCGTCCCGTTCCGGTTCACCAGCCACGGCGCTCGGTGCCGCCACAGCATCGGCGCTGCCCCGCCCGGCGAGCCCGCGGCCGTCAGTCACCGGCATCCCGAGATCCGCCGCCTCCAGCACCCCTCGGCCGGCGTCCCTGGCGGGGCGGATCAAACCCGGGGTCGCCTACCGGGGAGTCGCGACCTCCTATGCCGCGGGGGACGGCGGGGGCTCCTGCCTGTACGGTCCGTCCAGCGATCTCATGATCGCGGCGATGAACCACACCGATTACGAGTCCGCCAAGGCGTGCGGGGCACATGTGCTGGTTCGCGCCGCCAACGGGTCGTCCATCACCGTGCGGATCGTCAACGAGTGCCCCCTGCCGTGCGCGCCCGGCCAACTCGACCTCAGCACACAGGCTTTCGCGAAACTGGCCGCGCCCTCCCTCGGTCGGATCCCCGTGAGCTGGACGCTGCTGAGCCCCGCCGCACCCGACATGATCTCCATCCGGTACAAGACCGGGTCCACCCGCTGGTGGTGCGGCATCCAGGTCATCGGCCACCGCAACCCGGTGGCGGCGCTCGAACTCAGAACAGCCGACGGCTGGCTCCCACTGCCCCGCACCGACTACAACTACTTCCTCTCCCCTGGCGGCAGCGGATGCGGCGGGGCGATCAGGGTCACCGACATCTACGGAGAACGACTCACCATCGACAAGATCGCGCTCAAACCCGACGTCGCGCAGCCGTCCGGCGTCCAGTTCACCCGGCGTTGACCGTGCTGCCCACCCACCATCACGGCTCCGCCCACGGGGGCGGCCACCATCCGGCCGCGCCGGCGTCCACAGGTGCGCTCGAGCCGGCTGTCACCGCGCACACCACAGGGAGAGGGCGACCGAGGGAGATGCTCCTCGATGACGCGTCCACGGAATTCCACGACTTCTTCGAACGCCACTACGCCGAACTAGCCCGTCTCGCCCACCTCCTGACCGGCGAGACGGACGCGGCCGACGATCTCGCCGCGGACGCCCTGGTCGCCCTGTGGCAACGCTGGGACCGATTCCGTACGGCCCACCACCCGCTGGCCTACGCCCGCGGCGTGGTGGCCAACCTGGCGCGCGAGCGGATCCGCAGCGCGGTCCGCGAGAGACGCCGGGTCGCGCTGTTCTGGTCCCGCAGCCCCCAAGAAGTGGACCCACCGGACGTGGCGGCCGTCCTGGACGTCCGTGCGGCGCTCGCCCGGCTGCCGTTCCGGAAACGGGCGTGCGTGGTGCTGCGCCACGCCTTCGACCTCTCGGAGAAGGACACCGCGATGGCACTGGGCATATCGGTCGGTACGGTGAAGAGCCAGACCTCTAAGGCAATGGCCGAGCTGGAACGCGCACTCGGCATCAGCGCGGCCCGGGAACTGACGCAGGGAAGGAGGACTCGGTGAACGAGGAGATCAGCCGAAGGCTGCGCGAGACCGCCGAGTCCCACCAGCCCGACCGCGCAAGGATGTTGGTGCGTATCGAGCGCGGCACGACCGGCGCCACCGTCCGGCACCGCACTCCCCCGATCACGAGATCACGGCCCAAGGCCGCCCTCGCCGGTCTCGTCACCGCCGGCATCCTGGCCACCGGCGGGGTCGCCGTCGCGGGCATCGTCGCAGGCCCGTCACCATCGGACACCGCTCCCGCGGTCCCGCCTCCGACCGTCCCCTCGCCAACCGCCACCCCGCGTCCCGCGCCGTCGGCGTCCCCCACCCCCACCGGCCCAACCCAGGCCCCCACACCCCGGACCAGTTCGCGTCCAGCTCCGCTCCCCAGCAGCCGGGCCCAGAACGGTCCGCTGTGGTCGGCGAGTTCGATGGGCCCGGACAACAACATCTACTGGGCCCAGAGCGACCTCATCCTCAAGACGGCCCAGCCGCTCACCTCGCTCACGGTGGAACTGCGCATCGCGCAGACTGGCGGAGTCAAGAACACCGGCAACTGGCGGACCCTGCCGAGCGACGACTTCACCGTCACGGTCCAGGAGGCCGACGGCGTACTGGTGTACCGCTGGGTCCTCAAACCCGGCCGCACCGTGCCGGCCGGACAACATGAGTTCGCCGCCCAGTACAACCACGCCATGGGCGCGCGCAGCACCACCGCCGACAACTACCGCGCCGACGCGCACGCTTCGCGCGGTCCCGCCTCGGTCTGGGGAGGATTCCCCGCGACACGTTGAGGCCGGCGGCAGTCCGGCCCGGAGCGCCGGGGGCCGGCCGTCACCGCCGCTGCTGTTCGACGATGCCCGCCCAGTCATCCGCTCCGCGACCGGCGGCGATCGCATCGTCGAAGACAGTACGCAGCAGTTCACCGACCGGCAGGGAGACGCCTTGATCGGTCGCCGCATCGAGCGCGAGGTGGAGGTCCTTGCGGCCCAGGGCCGTGGTGAATCCGGCCGGCTGGTAGCGCCGTTCGGCGATCATCGACCCGTAGCCGCTGTAGACCGGTCCCGGGAAGAGCGTCGACGTCAGCAGCTCCACCAACTGCCCGGGGTCGACACCCGCGCCCTCGGCGAGGCTGACGGCCTCGCCGAGTGACTGGATCGCGCACGCGATCAGGTAATTCCCTAGGATCTTCACGATGTTGGCCTGCTCCGGGCGGTCGCCCAGCCTCCAGGTCCGCGAGCCGATCACGTCGAAGAACGGCTGCACACGGTCGAGCAGCCCATGCTCGCCGGCCGCAAGGACATTGAGTGCCCCGGCTTCGGCGACCGGAACACGGCCGAAGACCGGGGCCGCGACATATCCGACACCGTGCTCGGCGTGCGCCGCGTCGGCCCGGCGCGCCAGGTCGGCACTCACCGTGGCGAGGTTGACGTGAACCGTCCCGCCCGGGGTCTGAGCGAGGACACCGGAGTCGAGGAACGTCTCAGCGACGGCCCGGTCGTCGGACAGGACCGAGAAGACCACGGGCGTCCGCATGGCCTCGGCCACGGAGGCGGCACGACGGGCGCCCAATGCGACCAGTCCGTCCGCGGGTTCATCGGAGCGGTTCCACACCACGACGTCGTGGCCGCTCTTCAAGAGATTGCGCGCGATGGGCCGCCCCATGGCTCCCAGACCGATGACTGCAATGCCGCTCACGCCGATCATCCCTTCCATCGAACCGTCCAAGACGGTTCAAGCGTGCCATGGCGTTACGATCGAAGCGAACCGCCTTAGGTGGTTCGGCGCGTGTCGTTGCTCACCGGGGAGGCTGGAATGACCGAGGACGTACGTCGTGTGTTCCGGATGGACAACGAGGTTCTGGCGTTCCGGTTCACCGCCACCGTCAGCGATCGCGCGGGCCGGACGCCGAGGGAGCGGCTGACCGATGCCGCACGGCTGAAGTTGTGGCTGGGAGCGGCGGGGCTCGGCGTCACTGAGGTGTCGCCCACCGGCCTGAAAGACGCCCTCGAACTGCGCGAGGCGATTTACCGGATCGGGTCGGCGATCGCCGCCGGTGAACGGCCGCGATCCAAGGACGTCCACATCCTCAACACGATCGCTGCGGCCGGGCACGCGAAGGCCGCCCTGGAACACGAACGCGCGGGATGGCATTTGACGAAGACGACGCCTGTCCGTGACGCCCTCGGGGTCCTGGCCACGGACGCCATCCGCATCCTCGGGGGCCCCGAACGCGACCGCATCAAGAACTGTGAAGGCCCGGGATGCGCGGGGCTGTTTCTCGACACCAGCCGGGGCGCCAACCGCCGCTGGTGCTCGATGAACACGTGCGGCAACAAGGTCAAGAAGTCACGAAGCGCCGCGAGGTGACGGAGGGGGACGCGTCAGCCGCGATCAGGCCGCGGCAACGATGGCCGAGGCCGCCGGATCCCGCCGGGCTTCCCATGGATCCGGGGCGCGGTCGCCCACACGGCTGAAGGCGTGTGGGCCGAACAGGTGGATACAGCGCGCCACGCGTGAGGACATCACCGGTGGTGTCGAGGCTGGGCCCGCTCTCCGCCCCCTTCGACACCTCACCAGGAGGTGCGCACCTCCGTGCGCCGATTCCTCAAGGCCGCATGCGCTGCCCTGGCCACCGCGGCCTGTCTGGCCGCCGCCGTCCCCGCCGCATCCGCAGCAACCGCCCCCTCCCCCGACGGCGCCGCCGAAGCGAGGACCACACGGTCGCCCGCGCCGCTCATCAGCCTCGGGGCCGTCAACTTCGGTGCGGCGCTGCTGGGTTCACTGCCCGATCCCGAGCGCTCCCCCGCCGGGGCCAACGACTTCTCGTGCAGGCCGGCCCCTGCCCACCCGTACCCCGTCATCCTGGTCCACGGCACCTTCGAGAACGCCTACGACAACTGGAGCGCACTCGCCCCGCGCCTCAAAAAGGCCGGGTACTGCGTCTTCGCCCTCAACTACGGCGAGGCCACACCCCACGCCCTGATGAAAGCCGTCGCCCCCATCTCCGCCTCGGCCCGGCAACTGGCCGCCTACGTCGACAAGGTGCTGACCGCCACCGGCGCGGAGAAGGCCGACCTCGTGGGCCACTCCCAGGGCGGCGGACTCCTGCCCCAGTGGTACCTCCGCTTCGACGGCGGCGCCGCCAGGGTCCACCAGCTCGTCGCCATCAACCCCAGCAGCCACGGCACCACCATCCTCGGCCTGGCCCACCTCGCCAACGCCGTCCTGGACGTGGCGGGACACGCCGGCAAACCGCTCGGCCTGGACAGTCCGGCCGCCAAGGACCAGACCGTCGGCTCCCCCGTACTCCAGAAGCTCTACGCCAACGGCGACACCGAACCCGGAGTGGCCTACACCACCATCGTCACCAGAACCGACGAGGTCGTCACCCCCTACACCCACCAGTTCCTCACCACCCAGCCCGGCGCCACCGTCGACAACGTCCTCCTCCAGAACGTGTGCCCACTCGAACTCACCGGCCACCTCGGCAGCCCCTACGAACCCAACGTCCACCAGCTCGTCCTCAACGCCCTCGACCCCGCGCACGCCACCTCCGTGCAGTGCGCCCTCCTGACAGTCCCCCTATAACCGCCCCGCCCCGCGCCGGGCACCCACAAACAGGCCGAACGCGCGCCTGCACAGGCTCTAGACCGAGACGCGCTGGGCCGCGAGGGAGGCGACCTCTTCCAGCTGGGCGTTCAGCTCGTCGGCCAGGCCCTCGGGCGCCTGGAAACCGTCCGGCCCGAGCAGGGCGTTGATGCCGGGGACGGCCACGCGGCGCTCGGTGGGGAGCATGCCGAGCCGCGTCAGGACGGGAAGCAGCATCTCGGCTGCCGGGGCGCCGCCGGTGGGACCCGCGCTGTAGCTGAGCAGGGCGACCGGCTTTCCGGCCCACTCCTTGTAGAGAAAGTCGATGGCGTTCTTGAAGGGCGCGGTGAAGGCGCCGTTGTACATGGGCAGGACGAAGAGGAACGCGTCGGCCGAGTCGACCAGGGCGCTCCACTCGCGGGTGTGCGGGTGGGCGTAGACACCGCTGGAGGCGTACTCGGGCTCGTCGAGGAAGGGCAGGGCGATCTCGGCAAGGTCGACGGAGGTGACCTCGAAGCCGCCGTGGGCACGGGCCTGGGCGCCGACCCATGCGGCGAGCGGGCGGCCCGAGGAGGTGGGGCGGGTGGCGGCGGAGACGATGTGCAGGTTGATCATGGGTGCGAACTCCCGTGAGGCGTAAACGAAGAAGGACAACCGTCTAGTGGTTGACGTGTCACCAAGCAAAGCCGCCAGTGCGTGATATGTCAACCAGGTAGATGACGTATCACCAACTTGTCTAGAGTGACCCCATGACCCCCTCTCCGAAGCCCGCACCGCGCTGGCTCACCGAGTCCGAGCAGCAGGCCTGGTACGCGTGGCGGCGGATGTTCCCCCTCGTCAACGCGGACATCGCACGTGATCTCACACAGGACAGCGGGCTCTCGGAAGCGGACTACGACGTGCTGTCGGTCCTCGGCTCGACCGACGGTCACCGCATGCGGATCAGCGCGCTCGCCGAGCTGATGCAGTGGTCGCGCAGCCGTCTGTCCCACCAGCTCACCCGCATGGAACAGCGCGGCCTCGTCCGCCGCGAGGAGGTGGCGACGGACGCCCGCGGTGCGGAAGTCGTCCTGACCGCCGAGGGCATCGAGGCGATCACCACGGCCGCCCCCCTCCACGTCGCATCGGTCCGCCGCCATCTGGTCGACCTCCTCACCCCCGAGCAGCTGCGCGTCCTGGCCGAGGTCGGCGAGCTGTTCCGTACCCGCAGGGGGATCGCCCGCAAGGGACCACCGGGCGAGGCGTGACAGAGAGCCTGTCGTGGAACAACCGGTCCGCCGGGAGATGTTTGAGGAGGTGCGGCCCTGGCAGACTTGGTCGCGAGCCGCGATCACCTCGCGTTCACAGAATCGGCCGCGTGGCCGCATTGCGGGTAAATGCGGCAGGGCGGCTTTCGCCGGCTAGGGAGATGGACGTGACGGGTCACGACGTGGGGGACGCCTCCCATCCAGGTCCTGCGACGGTGTCGGGCGCTTTCCTCGGCGCAGCTCTGGAGGACGTGCGGACCGCCGTCGTCGTCATCGACACCGACGGTCGCATCCTCTCGACCAACAGCGCCGCACACACCATGCTTGGTCACCGCTCCGAGGAGTTCCGGGGGCAGGACCTGCACGACCTGCTGCACCGCAACAGCCACGGGCACCCCGTGCCGCGCGTGCGGTGCCGGCTGAGAAGAGCCCTCCTGGCCGGCGTCACACAGCACGGGGAGGCGGAGTGGTTCGCCCGCAAGGACGGCACACTCGTCCAGCTCTCCTGGCTCAGCACACCGTGGTCGTCCGGATCGGGTGAGAGCGGCGCCTGGGTGGTGCTGTACGAGGCTGGAACCGACGCCGCGGACGGGCTGGACGATGTGCGTCCAGCACCTCTCACCGAGCTGGACCGCCTGGCCCTGCTGGCCGAGACGACCACACAGCTCACGTCCACCTTGAATGTGGACGACGCGTTGCGTCGCCTGGCGTCCCTCACCGTGCCCCGGCTCGCCGACTGGGCGGTGATCGATCTGCTCACGGATCAGGACGAAGTGCGGCGCGCTCTGGTGATGGAGCACAAGGAAGGCGTTCTCATCGAGCGCGAGGACCTGCAAGGCCCCATGCCTCCCGTGCTGGAGGACTCCCCCATGCCCCTCTCCCGGGCCCTGCGTGGGGCCGCGTCCTCACTGGCGGGCCCGGCCACCTATCAGGGCCCTCCCGACTCGGGCATCGCCGTGGAACAGGCCCGCCTCTTCACCGAGACCGGAATGCACTCCGCGATCATCGCGCCCATCCGGGGCCTGCGGAACGTACTCGGAGCCCTGACCCTGGGCCGCGCGGAACGGCCCGACGCCTTCACCTCCACCGACCTGCCGCTCTTGGAGGACATCACCCGCCGCGCGGGCCTGGCACTGGACAACGCGCGCCTGTACGAGCGCCAGCGCAAGGTCGCCGAAACCATGCAGCGCCACCTGCTGCCGCAGCTGCCGCAGGTGCCGGGGATACAGATGACGGCCCGCTACGTGCCCGCCCCGCACGCCTCCTACGTCGGCGGAGACTGGTACGACGCCTTCGCCCTCACGGAAGGCACCCATGCCCTGGTCATCGGCGATGTCGTCGGGCACGACCTCACGGCCGCGGCGGGAATGGCGCAGGTACGCAACATGCTGCGCGCCTTCGCGTGGTCCCGGCCACGGGACGCTCCCAGCGCCGTCGCCGCCCAGCTCGACGAAGCCCTCAAGAACATAGCCGAAGTGCCTATGGCCACCATGATCCTCAGCACCCTCGCCGTGGGGGACGACGGATTGTGGCGACTGCGCTGGACGAACGCCGGCCACCCTCCGCCCCTGCTGGTCGGGCACGACGGTCAAGCCCGCTACCTCACCGAAGGGCACGGCATTCTGCTGGGAGCCGGACTGAACACACCCCGCCCCGACGCAGTCACCGTCCTGCCACCTCGCAGCACCGTCATGTTCTACACCGACGGCCTGGTCGAGTCACCGCACCACTGCATCGACGACGGCCTGGACCGACTGCGCCGCCACGCGGCCGCCCTCGCCCACCGCCCCCTGGAATCGTTCTGCGACCTGCTCCTGGAGCAGATCCGCCCGAGCGACAATGACGACGACGTCGCCGTGCTCGCGCTGCGTACCCCCGCGGCCGGCCCAACAGATCAGGCGCCCGTGAACCTCCAGGTGGGTGCCCGCGACGAAGAGCTGCCCGGGGTCGGCGCCGCAGTTCCCCTGGGACTTGGCGGTAGCGCGATGGACCGGCGTCCTCACGGGGTCTCCTGGCTCAGCCGAACCTCTGGCAGGTACAGGTGATGTCAATGGGCCTCTTGGTCGTCCATGTATCGCCTTCGGCGCCGAAGTGGCGCTCGGTCACGGTGTCTTGACCGATGGTGGCCCTGCAACTCACCCCGGAATGCTGCGACTTGGCATGTCCGCACGCACGACAGGTGTCGCCGGTGTTGGGCCGCCAGCCGACGGGGTAGAACCCTCGGCAGTCGCAAGGGCCGTGGCCCTCCTCACTGTCGCAGTGGCCCTCCAAGTGGACCGTCCAAAGATGGCGGCACCGGCACCTCAACACATGATCGTCGCTCATTTCCCTCCGTCGCTTGCCCGTGCGGGCCCGGGTGGTCCGGCTGGTCAGCCACCAGAGTGCCAGCAGGAGGGAGGCCCTGGACAGGGTTTCTCAGGGGCCGACACTCGACGGGAGAGAGCAGGCATCGACCTCGAACCCGCCCTGGCTCGTGGGCGGCTCTCCCCGACACGACCCCGTCACGAGTTCATGCGGGCTTTCGCATCGCCGAGCAGATGCGCGACCCCCACCGACAGGCCATGGCCGATGTGGTGATCGAGGGCTGCGTTGATTGTGGGTCCCCTCCCTGCCGGATGTGCTCAAAACCGTGGCCGGGCCCCCACCATTGGCCTCATCATGCCGCTGCGACCGCGGACTTGACGAGCACACGGGTCCTCTGGGGAGCGATGTGTTGTGCGGGTGAGCAAGGGAAGCCTTTGGCACTCACGTTTACGGCCGCCACACGGCACGTACCGTGCTGATTCAGTAAGCCTGTTCATCGCCATCATGCTCTGCCCGTATCCGGCGGCGCTCCGGTCATTGGTGAAGGACACGGCCCGAGCCACCCCAGTCTGATGATCACGGTTGTCACACCCAAGGGTGACCAGCCCCACGCTCAGCTCGACTTCCTTCTCGGCGACTCGCTACGAAGAGCACTCCATGGCAGAGATCAACGAAGGGGTAACGATGCGCGCGCAAACGAAAAGACTGAATGTGGGCCTCGCGGCGCTGGCCGTACTTATTGCCATGCCGTCCGTTCCGGCCGCGGCGGCCCCAGGTCAGGAGCCCTGCCGCATCAACGCCGACGCCGCCGTCATCCACGTCGAACCGTCGAAGCGCGCCGCCCGGGCCGGCATCGGCTACCGCGATCAGAAATGCCTCTTCCACGGCTACACCCGGGATGTCGCCTGGGCGCACATCACGATGAAGGGCTCCGGCGTGGGCGGGTGGGTGGATCGCCACCTGATCTCCACTGCCAAGGAACAGCTCGCCCCGAGCTTCTGATGCGACAGGTTCCTCTTTTGATCGCTGCGTGCAGCGCGCTGCTCGCCACGGGGTGCGTCACGTTGTCCCCCCAATCCGCCCGGCACAACAGCCAGTTCGTGCCGACGGGCAACCGTGTCGAAACCGGGGCTCACGGGCCGGCGTGGCCCCAACCCGTGCAGCCACCCGCACGCGAGACCCTGGCCCCCGCCTACGGTCCCGCGCCCGACGGACCCACGACGGGCACACCCGCATCAGGCAGCACCAAGGCAGCGGGCCGGGCCCGTCGTGACCGCAGGCAACACGAGGCAGCCCCTCCTCGTCACCACACCAAGGAGCAGCACGCGGCCACCGACCGCTCAGCGCCCGCGCCCCATCCCCGCACCGCCCACCCCACGCCCACCTACGACGCCCGGGCCGTTTGCTCCTGGGCGCAGGGCACCGGGCTCGGCTCCTCCATCGTCCAGGCATGCCGCGAGCAGCTGAGCGGCCACTGACCCCTGGATGCGACCAGGACCACCTGTCTGCGAGGTGAGGGGCGGAGGCGGTGATGCTTCGAACTGCCAATCCCTGGTTGTCAATTGTTGCTGATCCAACGAGTCACATCGCTCGTTCTCCGCAGCCTCGCGGTCTCGGCCAGGTCGGCCACCACGCACACCGCATGCGTCCCCAGCGCGGGCGTTGGGCTGCCCACCGCGATACAGGTCGCTCCACTCGCCCTGGCGGCTTCGATGCCCGCGGCGGAGTCCTCGAAGATCACGGTCTGCGTCGGCGCTACCCCAAGGCGGCGACATGCAAGGAGGTAACCCTCGGGATCGGGCTTGCCGTGGGTGACGTCGTCAGCCGTGACGAGAGTCGCGAAGTAGGCGTCGATCCCCAGCCGGGCCAGGTGGTGGGTCGCATAGGCGAGGCCACCGGAGGTGACGAGAGCGGCGGGGATGCCTTCGTCGTGAAGCCGTTCCAGCAAGGTGCGTGCGCCGCGCATGAGCGGGGCCTCCGGCAGATCCCCCGCCTCTTCGAAGCGGCGTAGATCGCGACGGATGTCGTCCTGCGTCACGCCGGGCCCGAACCGGTGGAACTGCTCGGCGATGACATCCGCGCTGCGGCGCCCACCGAACGAGGTGAGCAGATCCGGAGTGCTGGCGATGCCGTGCGCGGTGAGGAGTCTCTTCCACAATTCGCGGCTGCGGGGTTCCGAGTCGATCAGAGTGCCGTCGAGGTCGAAGAGCGCCGCATCGGCCGTGAGGGGAGAAGGGATGGGACCTGGCAAGGGTTGGTCCTTTCGAATCGGGGCGGGGGCGGGGCTGGGTGTACGACCCCGGTGTGGGGATGCACCTTGTTGCCCGTGTCGTGTTCGGCGGAAGTGACGGGTGCAGGGGCGGCGGGGTGTCAGCGAGGTGGTGGGCGGCCGGAGTTGGTGGACACGACCGACTCCGGTGCTTCGACGGCCTCCATCGGCCGGGCAGGAGCTGGGTAGGTGTCGACCTCGGTGTCCAGTGCTGTGTGCACACAAGCGAGCCCTACGTGCACACAGGTGGGCTCGGCCATTCCGCGGATCAGGACGGCCACCATGGACCCGTTCGCCGCGAGGCTGTCGACGAGTACGCGGTATGTTCCGGAGGAGCATGAAGTAGCCCGCAACCAGGCCAAGTTGGCCGATGAACGCGGCCAAGCTCCATGGCCAGGCGGCCCCGGGGCGTTGTGCCACGGCCGGGTCCCGCACGGCGGCACCCTCTGAGCGGGCCACGTGCGAACAGAGTCCTCACGTGCGGTCCTTGAGAGAGGCAGTGAAGCCGGCCGAATCGTCGGAGTCGCTGTGGGCGCCACGGCCGGCATGGGGAGGGGCAGCGTCCGACCCGGCAACCGCGTGGTTTCGGCCGGTGGTGAGCAGGGTTGCTCCGAGCAGGGTCGCGAGAACCTGACATGCGGCGACCGCGAACAGGAGCGCGCCGGTACCAATAACGCTGACCGCGCCCGCAACGGCCGCGCCCGCGGCGGCGGTTGTGCTCTTCAGCCCGGCGCCCAACGTGAAGATCTGGGTGCGGAACGCCGTCGGCGCGTACCGTTCCCAAGCGGCGAGCAGCGCGCTGAAAAGTGGTCCTGTACACGCCCCGGCCAGCGCGAAGAGCGCCGCCGTCACCCCGAGCGCCGGATTGGTCGCGGCCAGGGCGAGAGGCAGCCCGGTCGCCCACCAGGCAGGCCAGCACCACGCGCTCGGGATGGGTGCCGGTCCAGGGCCGTACGGCATAGACGACCGACCCCATGAGCGCACCAACCGCGAACGCGGTCATCAGACCACCCGCTGCCCATCCCGCGGCGTACCGCTCGGCCAGCAGCGCGGTCAGTACGGGCAGGGCGCCGATGCCGATCTGGCCGACGCAGCTGGCCCATGTGACGGCACGCAGGGGCGGGTTCCTGACCAGTTCCAGCAGCCCGCCCGCAATATCTGCCCGGCGCAGCCGAGCGGAGCCCCCGGTCCGTGCCCTCCGACGGGCGAGGGGCAGCGTGAGCAGGATCAGCCCCGCGAGCACGGCGGCGGCCGCGAGTACGACAAGGGACGTCTCCGGGTTCACCGCCGCGGACGTGGCCGCGGCAACAGCCGGACCAAAGATGCCCGCCAGGTTGTACGAGGCCGAGTCGATGCTGAAGGCGGTACCCAGCCGGTCGGCCGGGACCAGTTCCCCGAGAAGGCTCGTCAGGCCGCCGGTGACAAGGGGGGCACAGCATCCGGCCGCCGCGCTGAGGGCGAGGGCGTAGACGGCGGGTAGGCGACCGACCGCGAGTGCGGTGGCGGCCAGACCGAAGCCGTAGGCGATCAAGCACGACGCGTGGAAGAGCGCCGTCGATGACGGACACGGTCCGCCAACGCGCCGAGCAGCGGGGCCGCCACGACGTGCGGGATCATGAGCGCCGCGACCAGCGCGCCGCCCAGGCCCGCGCTGTGCGTACGTCCCAGTGCGAGCAGGACGAGGGCGATGCGGGCGCCTTCGTCGGCGAGTCGAGCGGGTACGGCTACTGCTAAGTAATGCGCCAGGCGAGAAGCGGTCCGGGCGGGTTCGGCCGTTGTGGACATGTGCCCTCCTGCCGGGCTACGGGCGAGGTGCGATGGTGTCCCGGATCCGTTTGTACGGTGAGGGACTCGGTCTCGACGTCACCCCTCAAGGGTCTGATTCCACGATCTTGCTGATACATGCCGGGGAGCGCCACACTGTGGTCGTGGACTTCACTTTCGTCAGCGACGACCTGGCTCTGGACTTCGCCGCGACTTTGACCTGGCGCACCAGCTACCCCATCGAGCTTCTGGCCGAGCCGGCGGATCTGGCCGCCTGGGCCACCCAGTCGGGCCTGACCGAGCGCCCCGGCCGCGTGAGCCGCGCGGCGCTCGACCGCGCCCGTCTGCTGCGCGAGGCGATCTACCGTACGGCCGCCGCGGCAGAACGAGGGGACGAAGCCGACGCCGCTGACGTACGACTGATCCGCGACGAGGCCCGCGGCTCCCAGGTCACGGTGGCGCTCATCGCCCTCGGCGAGAGCGAGCGACGAGGCGACATCGGGGCGGTGCTGGCCACGGTCGCGACCCGGGCCGGCGAACTGTTCGGCGGCCCGAACCGACGTCTCGTACGCCACTGCGCCGGCGAAAGCTGCACCCGGTTCTTCCTGGACCGCTCGCGCACAGGAAGTCGCCGGTGGTGCGACAAGTCGTCGTGCGGGAGCCGGGCCAATGCCTCGGCCTATCGCCGCCGCAAGTCCACCGCGCTTCCTCCCGGGGGCAAGCAGGACCGCTGACCCGCGCCCCTACGCGGCCGCCTGGAATCGCCGACCGCTTGGCCGACTTCCTCACCCACACTCCGCGCCGCAGCCCGATCGAATCGGCCTTCGCCGTCACCGAGTTGCACGACGGCCACCGAGCGACCATCGGGTCACTCCGACTGATCAGCCGGTCGGTGTCACACGGCATACCCGCCTTCGCCGTGCGCATCGAAGCGGAAGGCAAGTCACTGGTGTACTCCGGGGGCACGGCACCATGCCAGAGCCTCACCGAACTGGCCGAAGGATGCGACGTGCTCTTGTGCCAAGCCGAGAGCGCACAGGCACCGACCGAAGGCAACCAAGTGCATCACACACCTGAGGACGCCGGCGAGACAGCCCGCACGGCGAGGGCCGGCCGACTGATCGTCACGCACGTCGGCCGCTTCCTCACGCCGCAGCAAGCGGTATCGCGTGCCTCGGCACGGTTCGACGGCCCCGTCGACTACGCCGCGCCCGATACCACCTTCCCGATCGGCTAGACCGAGGTCGCCCCGTCGGCGGCCGCCGACTGCCCCCCAGCGGGCGGGCCCACCGTGGGCCCGGATGGGGCGGGCCGGAAGTCGTCACCAAGGGGACGGACCGAGTGCCGCGTGCTCGAACAAGTGGGTTTCAACTGACCTTCTCCATACGGGAGTTGGGCCGTCGGTCCCTCATCGAACGTGCTTTCACGGGTCCGCTCCTCAAAACGCACATCGGCGCCCCGCAGATGCGCTTAGCTGTCGCCCTGCATCCCTCGCCCATCTGCTGGAGGCCTCCATGCATGTGCTGTGCCCTGCACCCGCCGGGGACGGACTTCGCGTACATCGCCCTGCTCACGCCTCCTGTTCGGCGTGCGGGGCCGTGGGGCCCGGCCGTACGCGATCGGAGAGTTGCCGATGAGTGTGTGGCGTGCGCGGATGACGGAACCCGCGGTCTCGGCAGCGGAGCAGGAGTTGTTCGGCGGGGCGCTGCGTTACGACGCGGCGTGGTCGGAGCACGAGCGGACACGCGTGGAAGTGACGTTGCTGTCGGCGTTGCGGTCGATGCCGCGTCTCGTCGGGGCGACGGTGAAACGGGCGTGGCGGGCGGACCGGTCAGGACTGGTGGTGCTGGGCATCGCGGAGATCGGCCAGGGCATCGCAGCAGCGGTCGGACTGCTGATCGTGAATACCGTCATGCACGCGCTGCTGGGCGGCGGGAGCGCGTCCGATCGGCTGCATCAGGCGTTACCAGCGGTCGCGGCGGGGGCGTGTGCGGCGGTGGTGCGGTCGTTGCTGGCCGGACTGTCCACGTCACGGGCGGGTCGGCTGGAGCCGCTGGTGGAGCGAATCGCGACCGTCCAGTATTTGCGGGCCGCGGCCGAGGTGGAGCTGGAGGCGATCGAGGACCCGCAGTTCAAACGGCTCATGGATGTGGCCCAGTTCGGGGTGGACGCTTCCCGGAGGATGATCTCCGCGTGCATCGCGGCCCTGAACGGGGTGATCAGCCTGGTGTCGGCGGCGGGCGTGCTGAGCGTCCTGGACGTACGGCTGCTCCCGATGCTCCTGCTGATCGCCGCCCCTCGGGCATGGGGAGCGATGCGGGTCGCGCAGGAGCGCTACGTTTCCCGGCTGACATGGATCGAGCATGTACGGGCATCTCGGCTGCTCGGCAATCTGCTGACCGAGCGGACGGCGGCGCAGGAAGTCCGGGTGCACCAGGTCGGGCCCTACTTGCTGACCAAGTACGAGCAGATGGCGGAGAGCGCCGAGTCGGAGCAGCGTCGTCTGGCGACCCGCAAGGCCATGATCGAGCTGGTCGCGGCCGGCTTGTCCGGCCTGGCGACGGCACTGACGTACGCGGCGGTGTACGGGATGATCACCGCCGGGTGGATGAGCCTCGCGGTGGCGGGCACCGCGATCCTGGCGATCCGGTCCGGATCGGCGTCACTGGGTTCCCTGGTGATGAACCTGAACCAGTTGAACGAAGAAGCCCTCTACGTCCGCGATCACGAGAACTTCGTGACCGGCGCCGCCAGACGCGCGCTCCCCACCGGAGGTGCCCCGCTCGCGCCCAGGCTCGGCGCGGTGGAACTGGAGAAGGTCTCCTACCGGTATCCCGACCGTGAGCAGGAGGCGCTGCACGAGGTGTCGCTCCGGCTGGAGATGGGCCGGGTGATCGCGGTCGTCGGCGAGAACGGGTCCGGCAAGTCCACGCTGATGAAGGTCCTTTCAGGCCTGGTGAACCCGTCATCCGGCACGATCCGCTACGGCCGACAAGACGTGGCCGACGTCGACCGCCGCGACGTCTTCGGACGGGTCGCCGTGCTCACCCAGGACTTCCAGAGGTGGCCTCTGACGGCCGCGATGAACCTGCGTATCGGACGGCCCGAGTACCAGCACTCCGAAGACGGGCTCACGGAGTCGCTTCGTCACGCGGACGCGGACCGCCTGTGGGAGAAGTTCCCGGCCGGCTGGCAGACGCTGCTCGGGAGAATGTTCCGGGGCGCCGCGGACCTGTCGGGGGGCGAGTGGCAGCGCATCGGCCTTGCCCGCACCCACCGGCGGACCGTCACACAGGACGCGGACAGCCTTCTGATCGTCGACGAGCCGACCTCCGCCCTCGACCCGGAGACCGAGATCGAAGCATTCCGCCGGGTACGCGCCCTGGCCTCGCCCCACCGCGTGGTCGTCCTGGTCACCCATCGCATGTCCGGGGTGCGGCACGCCGACGTGATCCACGTCCTGCACCAGGGGTGCCTGATCGAGTCAGGCAGTCACCAAGAGCTGATGGCCCGGCCCGGCGGTCGCTACCGGGCCATGTTCCTGGCCCAGGCGGCCGAGTACACCAACGCCCCGGACGACGACTCCGTGCCCCGCCCACGCCCGAGCACACGCTCCTCTCATGAGCAGCCGCAGTGAGGGTGGGGCATCGCGCGGGTCTGCACGAGGCGCTGCTCGCCACGGTGGAAGCCGAGCGGGTGCTGTTGAACGTCCACCCGGGCGGCAGCGCAGCGTCAGCCCCCTACCGGGCGTGGGGGTACCGCCCCGGGGGCCGGGCGCGGCCATGGGGGACGGGCACGACCATGGGGGACGGGCACGACCATGGGGGACGGGCACGGACCTCCGCGACGTGATGTTGCTCGACTTGCGCTGAAAGCGCCGCCCCGTCGGTGCGTTCCCACCCTCGACGACTCACCCGGCGCGGCACCTGACTGCGAGGTTGCCAGGGCGGCCGGGACTTCGACCTGGGGTTGAGACCGACGGAAGGCCATGGCGCTCCCGGACAGCGATGGTGTCGGAGTACCAGCGTGCCTGACTGTTGTCACGTTCAAGACCATCGGGCCCTGAGCTCCGGAGGGGTGCGGGGCGGTCGGGTTCGCGGGGGTCGCTATCTCGTGTGCGGTGGCGCCGGGGGTGTCGTATGGTGAATCGGTTCCTGTGCCGAGGTGTCGGTGGCAGTGACCGGACTCCCGTTCCATCTGTGTCGATCTTGAGGTGACCTATTAACCAGGCCATGTAGTCGTCCGCGTTCCCCACGTGCTGAGTTGTCGCACGTGTCCGGGGGCGGACGTCGCGCCGGCCTGAGTTGCGTCACCCTCCTCCGTTGTCTGTTTCCCCGGGTGCGGCTCTGCCGTCTGCCCCGGGTTTCGTGTTCTCCGGCCCCGGTGCGGCTGTCGGCAGGGCTCCCCCGATCCCTCTGGATCAGGAGTTCCCGTCATGTCTTCCTCCGCCCTCGAAAACGAGCCCCAGCACACCACCGAGCCACCGGGGCACGCGGTACCCCACCACCCGAAAACGGCCCTGGCGGCCCAGATCGCCTTCTTGGTGCTGCTGGTCGCCGAGCTCATGGACATCCTCGACCAGTCGGTCGTCCTGACCGCCCTGCCCGCGATCCAGGAGTCGACAGCTGCCGGGCCGGCCGCCGTGCAGTGGCTGACGACCGGATATTCGCTGCCCGTCGCGATCGGGCTGATCACCGGCGGGCGCCTCGGGGACCTCTACGGCCGGCGCAGGATCCTCCTCATCGGCACCGTCGTGTTCACCGCGGCCTCACTTCTGTGCGGCCTCGCCAACGGTCCCGGCCTGCTGATCGGCGCCCGGGCGATCCAGGGCGCGGGAGTGGCCCTGATGATTCCGCAGGTCCTGGCCACCCTCCATGTCACCTTCGAGGGGCAGAACCGCAGCAAGGCCTTCGGGCTGTACGGGGCGGTCCTCTCTCTTGCCAACGTCCTGGGCCCGGTGCTGGGCGGCCTGCTCACCGAGGCCGACTGGTTCGGGCTGTCCTGGCGGCCGATCTTCCTGGTCAACGTGCCCGTCGGCCTCGCCGTGATCCTGCTGGGGCGCAGGTTCATCCCCGAGTCGACCGCCGGGAAGGCGGGCCGGCTGGACCTGACCGGCATGCTGCTGTCCGCATTGGCCGTCGTTCTGATCGTCCTCCCGCTCAGCGAGGGCCATCTTCACCACTGGCCGCTGTGGTGCTTCATCCTGCTCGGCACAGGCCTCCTCGTCCTTGGCTTCTTCCTGCGTCACCAGCAGCGCAAGCAGGACGACGCACCCCTCGTACCGCTGTCGCTCCTCCGGGGCAGGCAGTTCTCCGGCGGACTCTTGGCGCAGCTCGTACTCGGCCTGCTGTGCGGGCTGTTCTTCATGACCTGGACCCTCTACCTCCTGCGCGGGCTGGGAATGAGTCCCTTCCACGCAGCCATCGCCTTCGTTTTGCTCTCCCTCGGAGAGCTGGCCGGCGCGACCGTCGCGGCGAAGAGCGGCGGACGCTTCGCCCGCCGGTTGCCCCAGGCCGGAGCCCTCATCGCGTTCGGCGCGATGGCCGCCTATGGGCTCCAGATCGAGCGGGCTCACGCGGACCTGACGCTCATGGCAATGACAACTCCGGTGGTCCTGATCGGCTTCGGCCTCGGCATGGTCAGCGGGCCGCTCGCCGACATGTCGCTGGCCAGGGTGCCGCACGGGAATGCCGGGGCCGCTTCGGGCCTGTTCAATACCGCCATGCACCTGGGCATCGCCCTGGGTACCGCGCTGACGGCCCTGGTGTTCTTCGCCGCCACCAGCGGTTCACCCGACGCCGAACTCAACCGCGATGCGTTCGCCTCCGTGCTGTGGTGGGTCGGCAGCTTCCTCGCCCTGATGTGGGCCCTGATGTTCTGCCTGCCCAAGGAGTCCAACAGCGTGGCGAGTTGAGCGCCTGGAGCCCGGCCGATGCGTTCGGCCGGGCCCCAGGGGCTCGGCCTTCCTCCGAGGAGCCGGGTACACACCGGGGCGCAGGAGCCGGTGTGCCCCTGCCGTCGGACGTTACGGACCCGGCCAGCGCCAAGGGCGTCCCCTCGGTCCGACGAGACGACCGTCGGCCATCGGCCGGGCCCACATCTCAGCCCCATGATCGGGATGGTTGGCCCGGTGGGTTTGGCATCTCCGGAAGGGGACATCCGTGGGGTGTTGCCATGCGGCCGGGCTCATCACATCGAGCGCGGCTCGTTTTAGTTGGTGAGTGAGGGTGTGCATATGCGTGAGGGACTGACGGGGCGACGTTCGGAGACGGCCGGGCGGCCCCAGGTGACATCAGCACCGCAGTGGCAGAACTTGTTCTTGGCACCCGCATGGGGGGACGACATCGCTGAGGACGTCGACACCGACTGGCAGCGGGTATCGGATGCCGCCCCGGTGACGCCCCGGCGCCGGGGCGGGCGCCGACACGGTGTGCCTGCTGCCTGACTGGGGGCCGGGCGGGCCTGGTGGCGGTGATCATCTAGTTCGGCAGCGAGCCGGGGCGTGCTGGCTGTGCCCTGCGTAGGCTCGCTGCCGCGGCCGTTTCGAAGCCCGGCATCATGCCGTGAAGGGCTTCTGCCGTCGCGCGAGCGTCCAAGTCGCGTGCCGAATGGCGGCATTGGGGACTTGGGGCTCAGAGCGGAGGGAGTCACCAACCCCTACGACGCCGACGCCAACAAAGGCCGCGTCACCGACGTCAGCCGCAATAACGCCTGAGGGCCGACCATGCGGCCTCCCCCTTCTCCGTCACCGCGTCGTTCTGGTCGCCCCACTCACGCCGCCGCTATGCGGGCGGGTCGGCCGATCGGGCAACTGCCGGATGATGGCTGCGACGCTCTGGGCCGATGGCCGATGGCCGATGGCCGCGGGCCACGGGCCGCAGGCCACGGGCCGCAGGAATCAACTGCCGGCTGGGCACACTCCCCCACATGCGGGTCCCGCCTCGCCCCCCAGGAAGATGCCAGCACCCTCCTGCCCGTCGGACCAGGAGACCTGATCAGCGTGCACCCTCCTGCCCATCGGATCAGGTGACCTGATCAGCGTCGCGCCGTCGGCCAGGCCGCCAGTGCCAGTTCGACGGCTGCGGTCAACTGGGCTGCTGTGGCCCCGTCTTGGGCTCGTTGCGACAGTCCCTGGAGGACGGCGGCGTAGTAATCCGCCAGGGCCCGAGGGCTCGCCTCGGCGGGCAGTTCCCCAGCGTGCTGTGCCTCCCGCAGTCGCGCCTCGAACCCGTCCACGTTCTTGTTGCGCAGATCGCGGAGGAACTCTCGCACCCCCGCATCCAGCGGGGTGACATTGGTTGCCGCGCTGATGGTCAGGCAGCCGGCCGGGTGCGACGGGTCCGGGTAGATGACGGCAGCCTCGCGCAGGATGCGCGCGAACGCCCCGTACGCTGTGGCCTCCTCCTGGAGCGCCACCCCCGCGAACGCACCGACAGGCGACCGGCCATAAGCGTCGACCACTTCCTCGAACAGGGACTTCTTGTCACCGAAGGCCGCGTACAAGCTCCCTGAGCGGATCCCCATCGCCTCGGTCAGCTCACCGATGGAAACGCCCTCATAGCCGCGTTCCCAGAACAGGCGCGTGGCCGCGGCGAGTGCAGCCGCGCGGTCGAAGGTGCGCGGGCGGCCGCGCTTGGGTGTCTCGGTCATGCGGCACATTCTAGAACGCTCGACCAAAAAACCGTGGTAGCTTCTTTCTTGGTCGATCACTCAACAAATGAAAGGCGGCCAACCACCGTGAGCATGCAGCGACTTGAAGGAAAGACCGCACTCGTCACCGGAGGCAGCAGGGGCATCGGACGCGCGATCGCGGAGCGGCTCGCCCGGGACGGCGCCCTTGTCGCACTCACCTACGCCCGCGACGAGAGCGCGGCACACGACACCGTGGACCGCATCCGAAAGGACGGCGGTCAGGCCTTCGCCCTCCACGCCCAGCTTGGCAGTCACGGCGACGCCGCCGCGCTGTGGTCAGCCTTCGACGCCCAGATCCCGCGCCACGCGCCCGAGCCGAGCGTCGACATCATCGTCAACAACGCCGGCATAGGACGCAGTGCGGACCTGGCAGCCCTGACCGAGGACGGCTTCGACGAGGCCTTCGCCGTGAATGTGCGCGCACCATTCTTCATCGTGCAAGAGGGGCTGAAGCGGTTGCGAGACGCCGGCCGGATCATCAACATCTCCAGCGGTGCGGCCCACCTGGCCATGCCGGAAGCCATCGCCTACGGCGCCACCAAGAGCGCCCTGGACAACTTCACCCTCAACCTCGCCAAGGAGCTGGGCGCCCGGGGCATCACAGCAAACTCGGTCGCGCCCGGGATCATCGACACGGACGCCAACGCCGGATGGCTGCGCGGCAATCCGGAGGCCGAGGCCAACGCGGCATCCCTGGCCGCACTGGGCCGGGTCGGACAACCGGAGGATGTCGCCGACATCGTGGCCTTCCTCGCCTCCGACGACGCGCGTTGGGTCACCGGCAAGGTGATCGACGCAACCGGCGGCTCCGGTCTGTGACCCTTGCCCCCGAATTCGCACCCCCCATAGCGACCTCCTCGCCGAGCGGACAACCCGCCCGGTCCGGTCAGACCGTCTTGACGACCGCGCCGGCGCGTTCGAGGGCCGTCACCTCGTCGGCGGGCGCCGTGGTGTCGGTGACGAGCGTGTGCAGGAGGTCCACGGAGCCCACATACGCGTAGGCGGTGTGACCGAGCTTGGAGCCGTCCGTCGCCAGGACGGTGCGGCGCGCGGAGGCGATGCTCGCCTTTTTCACTGCGGCGTCGTCGAGGTCGTAGGCGGTCATACCGTCGGCGGCGGTCAGGCCGCAGCAGCCGATGACCGCCGTGTCGAAGCGAAGAGCCGCCAAGGAGGCGAGAGTCAGGGGGCCGGTCAGGGCTCCCTCACCGGTGCGGGGCTGTCCGCCGGGCACGACGAGCTTGGCCGGGCCGGGTGTTTCGCCGAGCAAGTGGATGGCTTGCAGGGAAAGGGGCAGCACGGTGACGGGCCGCTCCCGAAGGAGGCGGGCGACCTCCAGGCAAGTGGTGCCGCTGTCGAGCAGGACCGTCTCGCCGTCGGCGATGAGCGCGGACACCTCGGCCGCGATCCGGCGCTTCGCGTCGACCGCCTCATGGGCCCGCAGCGCGAAGGGGGGTTCCTCGCCCCTGAGCAGCAGGGTGCGCGCCCCGCCACGGACACGTTCCAGAACGCCCTGCCCGGCGAGGATGTCCAGGTCGCGCCGGATGGTCATCTCCGAGGCTCCCGTCAGGCCGGCGAGGTCCTGGACCGTGGCGGCGCCGGAGTCCCTGACGATCTTGGTGATCAACCGGTGCCGATTCATGCTGCTGCTCATGCCGAAATTGAACACCACCTCATAACAAACAGGAAGAGCGTTCGTTCATGGCTGTTTCGAACATGCAGACTGTTCGTTATGGTGTCGGCATGGAACGTTCGGTTCGAGCCGCCCGCGCGGCGACCTATGTCTACTTCGTCCTGTGCGGCACCTTGATGGGCGCGTGGGTGGTGCACATCCCGGCCGTCGAGGAACGCGTGGGCATCAGCCACGCGACACTGGGCGGCCTGCTGGTGCTGCTGGGCGCCGGGGCCTTCGCCGGTATGCAGGCGGCCGGGCCGTTGACCGACCGTCTCGGCGCACGCGTCGTGATGCCCGTCGCCGGTGTGCTGTGCGGCGCGGCGCTGGTCCTGCCCGGCCTCGCCCGCGATCCGTGGACGCTGGCCGGAGCACTGCTCGTCTTCGGCTTCTGCAACGGTTGCCTGGACGTGAGCATGAACGCCCACGCCGTTCACGTGGAGAGGGCGTACGGCCGGCCTGTCATGTCGGGCTTCCATGCCACCTTCTCCGTCGGTGGCGTGCTGGCCTCGCTGCTCGGAGCATGGACCGCGAGCGCCGGCCTGGACCCGGTGACGAGCATGGGCGCCATCGGAGGGGCGAGCATCGTGATCGCCCTGGCCTCGGGACGCGCGCTGCTGCCCACCGCCCCCGCCTCCACTCGCTCCTCGGAGGACGAGGACGAGCAGGGCGAAGCGTCCACCCCTCTCGGGCGCCGCAGCGCCACCGGGCGTGTCTGGGTCCTCGCCGTGCTGGCTCTGATGGTCATGCTGTGCGAGGGCGCGGCCAACGACTGGAGTGCCCTGCACCTGAAGGACGTCCTCGGCGCACCGGCCGGCACAGCGGCCCTGGCGTACGGCACCTTCACCGCGGCCATGACCACCGGCCGACTTCTCGCCGACCGTCTCGTCGCGCGTTTCGGTTCCGCGGCGATCCTGCGCTACGGCGCCGCAACCGCCGCCGTCGGCATCACGACCGTGGCACTGACGCCGTGGATGTGGGCAGCGTTCGCGGGGTGGGCACTGTTCGGCCTGGGCCTGTCCGGTTGCGTCCCGCAACTGTTCAGCGCCGCCGGACATGCCGACCCCGAGGCCGCCGGGGCCAACGTCTCGCGCGTGGCCGGTCTCGGATACGTCGGCATGCTGGCCGGCCCCGCCGTCATCGGCTGGCTGACCCACCTCGTCGCCCTGAACTACGCCTTCGTCCCGCTGATCCTGCTGTGTGCAACTGTCGCCGCGGCGGCCGGAATCCTGCGCACCTCATCCGACCGCACCCACGAGAGCGAGCCGGCACACAGCGGTCCCTGACTGCCTGTGCGGCACGGATCCTGACCTCCGTGCCGCACAGGCTTCTCGCCACATCGCCCATGCACCCACCGCGACGCCACATCAACCGGCCGCCGAGACGGACCGTCTGCCACGGCTGCCTCAGGCAGGCGGCTGACGTACGCGGACGTAAGTGTTGGGGGGCCTACCGCATCATTTGGCGCCCAACGCTTCACTGGGCGCCTACCGCTTCTTGCGCCACGCGATGACGAGCGGAACGACAATGCAGACAACCGCCAGGGCGAAAAGAACAATTCCCAGTGTTCCACCGGGCGTTACCGAGGTACGCGCAAGGATCATCACTGACTCACTTCCACTTCCGGTGAGGGGCGGAATGACCGCCTAACGGTTCTTGGAGCGAAACGCGGCCCACACCGCGAGGCAGAAGGCGTCGACGCCAACGGCCACCATGAGTACGGGCCACGCTGCGCCCCAGCCGCCCTTGAATCCCAGAACGACCGCGAGCGCGTAGAGCAGCGCGGACATGACGATCACGATGACGGCGTTCCGCCTGACGGCGTTTCTTGATCCGTAGGCATGTTCAAACATTCTCGCCATCACGCTTCCCTTCGTCGTACGTCGTCCATGATTACGCTTCTGCCGAGGGGCGGAGAAGTGTGTTCTCCGCCCCTCGGGAGGACCGGCCGAACCAGCAACGCTGCTGGCAGGGCCGGCTGAACTCACTGAATCCGTGGGCTACTTCAGGGAGTCCTCAACCTTTCCTGAGACGTAGTCACCCGCGGCCGTGCTGGCATAGGCGCAGCCGACTTCGAGTGCCACCGCACCCGTTCCACCGGTGGGCAGTCCGGCGAAGCCTGCCGCGAACTGGCAGCCGCTTTCGATGGCGATGCCCGTCGCTATGCCTGCCGCCTGTCCCCACAGCGCGTCGGTGTCGCCCTCGAGGCCACTGGAGACCGCGTCGGTGACGTCCTTCACGTCTCCGGGCAGATCGGTGAGGCTGTAGAGGCCGCGCGGGTCGATGCGGTTGACGGGGTCGCCCTCGGCGTACAGGTAGGGGTTCTTCTCCTGGCCGGAGGGGTCGGGCTGGGTGAAGCGGCCGATGTTGGGGTCGTAGTAGCGGGCGCCCAGGTGGTAGAGCCCGGTCGGGTCCTGGTGGCCGCCGGCGAAGCGGTAGGGCTGCGGGACGGTCTCGGTGGTGGTGCGGGACACGCCTCGCGGGCTGTACGTGTACGTGTTGATCTTCGCCCCGGACTGGTCGGCGAGGCCGATCACCGAGCCGAGCGCGTCGGTCAGGTAGTAGTAGGCCTTGCCCCCGGTCGTCATGGAGTTCAGGGTGCCCCCGGGCTCCCGGTTGAATCCGGTGTCGACGCCGCCGGTGGTCTCCGCCGACAGGCCCAACGGGCCGTTGTGGAAGGTGGTTTGGCCCAGCTTGGTGCGCTCCGACTGGTCGGTCGAGGCGTACTGGCCGTCATAGGTGGTGCCGCCCACGGCAAGGGACTTCAGCTGGGAGTAGTCGGACCACTTCTCCGCGGTACGGGTGCCTTCCGGGGTGGAGGCCCCGGCGGTTTCGTTGCCGGCCTTGTCGTACGACCAGTTGGTGGTGGAGCCGTTCTTGCCGGTGATCTGCTGTGCGCCGTTCACCGTGTACGTGGTGCCGCGCGGGCAGCCGGGGTCGGTGCCCTGGGAGGTGAGGTTGCCGGCGAGGTCGTAGCAGTACTGCCAGGAGGAGTTGAGGGTGGTCCCCTTCTCCTCCTTGGCGTAGGAGAAGCGACCCGCCACGTCATAGGTGTACGACGTCTTGAGTCCGGCCAGGACGTCGGTGGCGGTGCGGATCTTCGAGCCGTCGGTCGCGCCCCCGGTCCCGTAACCGTAGGTGTAGGTCAGATGCGTGAGCGTGCCCTTGGGCGAGGTCGTCTTGATGGTGACGGGACGGTTCGAGTTGTCCACGTCCACGCTCTGCACGGTGTTGCCGGGGTACGTGGTGCTGGTGCGGGTGTCGTTGTTGTTGTAGCCGTACGTCGTCTTGCGCCCGGCCTGGTCCTTCAGCTCGACCAGGCGGTTGGCCTTGTCCCAGGTGTAGTCCAGGACGCCCGAGGGATCGGTGTAGGTGTCGACGTTGCCGTTGGCCGTGTAGGCGAGGACGGTCTGCGAGCCGTCCTGGAGGGTGCGGATCGTCTCGCGGGACAGCGCATCGAACTGGTAGGTCTGGGTGCCGGTGCGGTCGGTGCGCGTCGTCAGGTTGCCGTCGCCGTCGTAGGTGTACCGGACGGTGTCGTAGCTGCCGGTGTCGACCTTGATGACCCGGTCCCGGTCGTCATAGGTGTAGAGGGTGGTGACGCCGCGGCCGTCCTTGGAGTCGGTGACGCGACCCAGCGCGTCGTAGTGGTACGTCACCTTGCCGATCTGGGTGGGCGGGGTCACCGAGTCCAGGTTGCCCCGGGTGTCGTAGTGGAACGACGTCACCGAGTTCTGGGTGCCGCTCAGCTTCGTGGTGGCCTTGCAGCGCTGGCCCTGGAAACCGCCGCAGGTCGGGGTCGCCGGGTTGTAGTCGATGGTCGCGGAGCCGCCCCCGGTGCCGCTCTGCGCCACGGAGATCGTGTTGCCCACCGTGTCGTACCCGTAGTCCGTCTTGTCGCCGTCGGCCGAGGTGGCCGATGCGGGCACGTCCCGGCCCGCCTTCGTCGACCAGCCCGCCACCGTCGAGGTCGCCCCTGTCGGCAGTTTGGCGGAGGTCGGGTTGCCGCGGGTGTCCCAGCCGTAGGTGGTCACATTGCCGTTGCCGCCGCCCACCCCCATCGCGTCCGTCGCCGTCTGTGTGAGGTGGGCCTTGTAGGACTTGGACCGCTCGTGGGTGAGCGCGTCGGTGACCTTGGTGACCTCCCCGTCCCCGTTGTGCTCGAACGTGGTCGCGTACGTGAGGGGATCGGTCACGGTGGTCGTGCCCGCGCTGAAGCGGCTCGACGTGTCGTAGGAATAGGTGTAGGTGGGGGCGTCGCCGCCCGACCCGCCGAGTTCGATGAAGCGCCGCATCGAGGTGACGCGGCTTGCCGAGTCGTAGGTGAACACCGTCGCCCTGGACTCGGGCGTCGTCACCTTGATCAGCCGTCCGTCCTCGTCGTAGCCGTAGGACGTGGCGTTGCCGCTGGTGTCCCAGGACCGCAGGAGGCGGCCGGTTGTCGAGTCGGTGTCGTACTTGACGCTCCGGCCGCTGTTGTCCGTGGCGGTCCAGAGCGTGGCGCTCGTCTTGACGAGGTTGATGGTGCGGCCCGACCGGTCCTCCGTCAGCTTGAAGCCGGCGACATAGCCGTCAGTGTCCTTGTTGGCGGCGACGGAGATGGTGCCGTTGTTGCGGTCGGTCACCTTGGTGAGATCCCCGGACGCGTCGTAGGTGTCCTTGGAGCCGGACTTGCGGTCGGTGAGGGTGTAGGTGCCGTCACTGTTCTTCTTGAGGTCCTTGTCGTACCCGTCAGGCGTCGCGAGCGTGCCGTCGGCGTTCTTCGTGAAGCTGACGGTCGCCCCGGACGAGTCGTACCAGATGACTTCGCTGGTGAACCCGGTGTCCAAGCGGCGCTCGTACCCGGTCCACCAAGGGCCTGAGATCTGGCCGAAGGGAGCGTCGAAGGAGTTGTAGGTCCGGGTCAGCTGCAACGAGTCACCGACGCCGGCGATGTCGAAGTCGGTGGCGGCCAGCATCAGGTTGCCGGTGGAGTAGTCGATCCGCCCCACCAGTGAGTCGGTGATGCGGAAGTCGAAGATCTGGTGCCACGGCACAGCGCCCTGCCCCTCGGGCACGTACACCTTCACCGAAGGTGCCAGAGCCCCGGTGGCCTTCTGGCCCGCGAGGCGGGACTTCTGCCCGGCTTCCCACTGCCGCTGTTCGGGACTTGTCGCCGCCTTGCGCCGGTTCTGCGGTGGCTTGTTCTTCCCCACCTGCACGGCCGGCATGGTGGCGCGGCCCTTGTTCTGCCCCCACACCGAACCCTGCCCCGGGGCGGGGGCGGCCGCCAGCGCCGGCAGGGCGGACGCGCCCAGACCCAGCACCACGACAGAGGCGATCAGAGAATGTCTGGCTGTGAGACGCGCACGCCGAAACGGCATGCCGAAGGTACGCGAATGCACTGTCTTCCCCCCGTGTAGGAAGTCACACCTGGCAACCCCAACGGTCACCAGGGGCACACACATTCGCACAGGACTCACACAGAACTGCCGCCCCTTCCCCGGAAGTTGAGGCGCATCCCCGCAGGAATCGGCCCCTCCCCTTGCCGCTCTCATCGCCGGCCAAGAAGGGTGTATCGGACGATCCGCAGCGATACGCGGTCGCTGTTCCGGTGGGCATCGCGGCAAGCGAGACCAACACATCGGCTGAAAACCGCCCCCCGTCATCTCACGGGCCGCCTTGGACCGATGCACTCAGGGCGGCGACGGGATCTCTTTCTCCGCGAGGGCCGGGGCGCGGGGCATCAGGCGGAAGGTCGCCTCCTGGGTCTGCCGCCACTGCCACTGCCGGTGCCACTGCCGTTCAGGGGGATCAGGGTTTCCAGGTGGGCGCCCTTGACCCAGGCGCCGAGCAGGTCGCGGTGGACGGCCACGATGTTCTGCCGCAGGGCCAGGCCCATGGCGTCCTTGGTGAAGGTGCGGCAGGTGGTGACGAACAGGGCGACATCCGCGCCGTGTTCGAGGCGTGCGGTGCCGACGAACTTCTGCATGTCCTGCGACGGCACGCTGCGGTGCGGCGCGTACTTCTTGCACTGGACGACGAGTTTGCGGCCATCCGCCAGGTGGCCGACGACATCGGCGCCCAGGTCGCCGCTGCGGCCGCTGACGACGACCTTCGTGCAGCCGTCCCGGCGGCACAGTTCGGCGACGTACGCCTCGAACTCCTGCCACGACAGCGCGTCGACCTGCGCCATCGACAACTCCCGGGCCCTCGCCTCCTCCTGAGCCCGCCATTCGCGGTCCCGTGCGACCGCTGTGCGGTGCGCCCGCCACACCACCCATCCGGCTGCGCCCACCACGGCCACCGCCAACACCGTCACCAGGACCGGCCAGACCGTCGACCAGTGCGCGGCCAGCCACACCACCGCGATCGCCCCAAGGATGGAGCTCCACCCCTGGACTTGCCTGCGCGTCCGCTTCCTCATACGCAGAAGCCGTCGCTGTGCCGCCATGACTCCCCCACTCCCCCACCCTGCTCCGCAGTCTGCAAGCCCTTATCGCGGCCAGGCAAGAGGGCCTCTGTCCCGCGCGGCCGATCACATCGTTACGGCCCGCTGCCAGCGGGAAGGCAATCCCCCAGGCACACCGGCTGATCATCTCCCGACCCGCCTCGAAGCCACATCAGGCTGCCCGGCGTACCGTCCGCCGGGCGGGGTACCAGTTGGATCGCCGTACCGCCCTTCACCGCAGTGGCTCCCGGCCGTCATGCGCTTGGCCGCGCGAAGGGATGAGCCTCGTGAGGGTGGGCACACGACCCTCATGCACGGACACCATGCGCGTCCCGCCAACTCGCTCTTCGGCCTGATCCCCGCGACCGGCTCCTCCTCGGACGGACGAGCCGGCGTCAAACATTCAGGACCGGGCCGATTCAGGTTCACCGGTCGGCTGCGACGAAGGATCCTCGCGTACCGGGCGATCGACTTCCTGTCCACGCACATCCCAGGCGCTTCGGGCCCCGGCGAGGAGTGTCTGCTCCTCGTCCACATACGCCAGGTCGTCGGGCAGATTCACTATCAGTACTGCGACCGCTGCACCGAGGGGATCATCACCGCCGTCACCATCGACGAGCGATTCCGCAGCGCGGGCCTCGGCACCCGAGCACTTTCACATCTCCGCTCCTGTCACCCCGGCATCACCTGGGCCAGCACACCGAACTCCCGGATCACACGCGACCTTCTGCGCCGCATGCGCATCCCCACGGTCCCCGGGCAAACGCCGTGCGCGTGCGTACAACAGCCACTCTCCGGAGCGCCCCAGACCACATCTTCGTGACCGGCCGCCCCCTGGTTCCGGACGGCATGTCCGCCTCGACCAGGGGGCTGTAGACGTCGGTGTCGTAGTGCAGGGTGTCCTGCTCGGTCGTTCCCGTGGCGGTCACGACCTGTGCGGTGTCGCCCGGCGCGGCCCCAACTGATCCTGGCCCAGGCGGGTTTGCAGGCATGGCCGCAGTGCCCGCCAGCCATCGCTGTAGTGCTCTCGGACGCGCCGACAGACCGCTGATCAAGGGCATGCCTCCCGGCCTTTCCCCATGGCCGGGAGGCATGTGCAATTAGGCCCGGAGGTACGGCGGCTGCGCCCAGGAAGCGAATCCGGGTGTGGGCGGCGTGGGGTCGCACGGTCCGCGTTTCCAGCCTGGTCTGCGCGTGCCCCGCCCTTCTTCCGACCGCACCCGAGCCCATGCCGGCGAGGTGCGTGGACGCTTGTGGCCCAGGCCTCTTTCGGTCAGTGATCATGCCTTCCGCAGCGGCGGAGCGCCGAGCAGAGTTGGTCTTGCCACCGCACGCAAGACCTGGTGGCAGGTCGGCTCAGGTGACCGCTGTTCCTGCAGGACAGCTGTCGACGGACCCTCCGCCGTGTGCTTGGCCGCTGCCTTCTCTCTGGCAGTGCCGCCCTCACACGCCCACGAACTCCTCTCAACGACAACGCAATGGGGAACAACCATGCCTACGCACAAGACGACGACCCGTACAGCCTCTCTGTTGCTGGTCACGGCGATCGCTTCGGTCAGTCTCGTGACCGGAACCGCTCACGCTGACTCCGTCCAGTCCAGCTGGCAGTCGGTGACCTCGACCGGCACCTTGGGCAAGGGCGCGGCCGCAGGGGGCCAGGTGACCCGTCAGCAGGTGGTGGACCGCGCGAGGGACTGGGCGGTCAACGCGGTTCCCTACAGCAGAAACGGCCTCAACTCTCCGTACAGTTGGTACTCGGACGCCGCGACGGGCGGTCGCTACCGACAGGACTGCTCGGGACTGATATCGATGGCCTGGCAGCTGCCCGACAGTCGTAACACCTGGTCACTGCGCGACGTTTCGACGCAGATCAGCCGCTCGGACCTGAAGCCCGGCGACGCTCTCAACAACACCGACACCCACGTGATCCTTTTCGCCGGATGGAAGGACCAGTCGGCCGGCACGTTCTACTTCTACTCCGAGAGTGGCCGCAGCGTGCCCACCCAGCGCTACGTCGGCGACTTC
The DNA here is from genome assembly GCF_025399895.1 of Streptomyces sp. ASQP_92. Classification (GTDB taxonomy): domain Bacteria; phylum Actinomycetota; class Actinomycetes; order Streptomycetales; family Streptomycetaceae; genus Streptomyces. Next base: position 151,862 of record NZ_JAODUA010000004.1, read on the forward strand.
AACGCCAGGATGCTGTCGGGGCACCCGACGAGCGGGTACCAGGCGTACCGCTACGACAAGATCGTCGACGGCTCCGTCACCTCGGACCCGGGCGGCAACCAGCCGAACGCGACTCCCGCCGTCGCATCCATCACCGGCCCGGCCAGCACCGCGATCGTGACCGGCGAGATCCCGCTGACCGCGTCGGTCGCCGAGAGCGTCGGAACCCCCACCGGTGCGGAGTTCTTCATCGACGGTGAATCCGCGGGCGTTGTCGACGCCTCCAGCGCCAACTACGCCGTCTCCCTTGACACCGCCGAACTGTCCGACGGCCCTCACACCCTCACCGTCCGGGCCAAGAACGGCGCAAGCCAGGCGGGTCCGATCTCGGCCGCCCGGGGGTTCTTCGTCGCCAACAAGGCGGTGCCGACCACGACGACCGGTGACTTCAACGGCGACAAGAAGGACGACATCGCGGTCCTCTACAACAACGGCCAGAACGCGGCGGGCAAGAACATCACCGCGCTGTGGACGTTCACCAGCACCGGAAACGGCTTCGGCGCCCCGGTCAAGGCCTGGGACAACGACAACGCGAGCACCGGCTCCTGGAACGCCGACCGCAGCAAGCTGACCGTCGGCGACTTCAACGGCGACGGCAAGGCAGACGTGGGCGTCCTCTACAACAACGGCGAGTCGGCCACCGGCAAGAACATCACCGCGCTGTGGACGTTCACCAGCACCGGAAACGGCTTCGGCGCCCCGGTCAAGGCCTGGGACAACGACGACACCACCACCGGTTCATGGAACTGGGACCGCAGCAAGCCCGTTGCGGGCGACTTCAACGGCGACGGCAAGGACGACCTCGGCGTCCTCTACAACGAGGGCCAGGACGTCGGCGGCGTCAACCACACCGCCTTCCACATCTTCTACGCCTTCGACGGTGGCATCCACGGACCCAAGCGGGCCTGGGACAACGACGACACCACCACCGGTTCATGGAACTGGGACCGCAGCAAGCCCGTCGCAGGCGACTTCAACGGCGACGGCAAGGACGACCTCGGCGTCCTCTACAACGAGGGCCAGGACGACAAGGGCGTCAACCACACCGCCTTCCACGTCGGCTACGGACGCGCCGACGGCATCACCGCACCAGAGCGAGCCTGGGACAACAACGACACCACCACCGGTTCGTGGAACTGGGAGCGCAGCAAGGCCGTTGCGGGCGACTTCAACGGCGACGGCAAGGACGACCTCGGCATCTTCTATGACGGCGGCCAGGACGGCGCCGGCGTGAACCACTCCGCCTTCCACATCGGCTACGGACGCGCCGACGGCATCACCGCACCCAAGCGAGCCTGGGACAACAACGACACCACGTCCGGTTCGTGGAACGCCGATCGCAGCAAGCTCGTGGCCGGTGACTTCAACGGCGACGGCAAGGACGACCTCGGCGTCCTGTACAACAACGGCGAGGACCAGCAGGGCAAGAACAACGCGTCGCTGTTCACCTTCAACGGCCGCAACGACGGTACGTACGGCATCTACGGGCCGGTGAAGGCCTGGGACAACAGCGCCTCCGGCAGCTGGAACTGGTACCGCAGCGACCTGGGCTGACCCCCTTCAGGGCTGCCGACGGTCCTCGCACCTCGAACGGGTGCGAGGGCCGTCGGCGAAGCGGCTCGGCAAGGTCGCACGGGGAGCCGCCTGTTACCCCGAATCCGCACAGGACGACGAGGGCTGCCAGTAGCGGCGGCTCGACAGGCGCTCCCGACTCCCCATATTCCTTCCGGCCGCCCCATCGGGCCGCCGCTCGCCACCAGGACTTCGTATGCCCCTCCCCCGCAAGCCCGCGGCGCTCATCACCCTCACCGCCGGCCTCGCCCTGTCCCTCATTGCGGCAGGCCCCGCGTCGGCCGCATCAGTGAGCACTTGGGACCGGGTGGCCCACTGTGAAAGCACCGACGACTGGAAGATCGTCTCTGCCAACGGCCTCTACTATGGCGGGCTTCAGATCAGCAAGCCCACTTGGGACGCGTACGGTGGCCAGAAGTATGCTGCCTACCCCCATCAGGCCACCAAGCAGCAGCAGATCCTCATAGCGGAGAAGATCCTTCGGGGTTCTGGTGCGAGTCAGTGGACCTGCGCGCGCGAGGCCGGCCTCACCAACGACGGAATCGACCCGTACCCGAGCCCCGTCCCGCCGGTCTCCGCCGTCACCGCCCCCGATACCCGTACCGTTCACGACGGTACGGTCACATTCTCCGCATCGGTGACTGATCAGGTGGGCACGCCGGTTTCCGCCACCTTCCTGGTCGACGGCGGTGACGTGGGCACGGTGACCGGATCCGGACCGACGTACAGCCTTGGCTTCGACAGCACAACGCTCGTGGACGGGCCGCACACTCTGGAGGTTCGCGCGGTCAATGACGCGGGCCAGACCGGACAGCCCTCGTCGAAGACGACCTTCTTCACCGCCAACCGCGCTGCGGCCACACAAACCACCGGTGACTTCAACGGCGATGGCAAGGACGACATCGCCATCCTCTACGGCAACGGACAGCAGACCGACGGCACCAACCAGACCGCCCTGTGGACCCTCCTCAGCAAGGGCACGGCCGGCTTCGCCGACCCGGTCAAGTCCTGGGACAACCTCGCTTCCGGCAGCGGCTCCTGGGACTGGAACCGCTCCAAGATCACCACGGGCGACTTCAACGGTGACGGCAGAACCGACATCGGCGTCCTCTACAACAACGGGCAGCAGACCAACGGCACCAACCAGACTTCTTTGTGGACGTTCAGCAGCAACGGCAGCGGCTTCGCGGCCCCCGTCAAGGCATGGCAGAGCACCGAAAGCTGGAACTGGGACCGTTCGAAGCTCACCGCCGGGGACTTCAACGGTGACGGCAAGAGCGATGTCGGCGTGCTCTACAACGTGGGGGAACAGGCGGACGGTTCACACCAGACGGCACTGTGGACGTTCACCAGCACCGGCAACGGCTTCACAGCGCCGCAGCTGAAGTGGGACAACAACGACCGCACCACCGGATCATGGAACTGGGACCGCTCCAAGGTCGTCGCAGGCGACTTCAACGGTGACGGCAAGAGCGACGTCGGCGTGCTCTACAACAACGGACAGCAAACCGACGGCACCAACAAGTCCGCCCTGTGGACCGCCACCAGCAACGGCAGCGGCTTCGGCGCACCGGTGAAGAAGTGGGAAAGCTCCGGCAGTTGGAACGCCGACTCCTCCAAGGTCACGTCCGGCGACTTCAACGGCGATGGCCGCACCGACGTCGGCGTTCTCTACAACTACGGGCAGGATGCCCAAGGAACCAACCGCACCGGTCTGTGGACCTTCACCAGCACGGGCACGGACTTCGGATCCCCGACGACGCAGTGGGACAGCAGCCGCACAGGCTCCTGGAACTGGTACCGCAGCGACCTGGCCTGAGGACCCGGATCCCAGCGCCTCGCCGCCGACTGAGATGCCCAGGAACACCGGCTGGTGGCCTTGGGCGTCTCGGCATGTGTTCGTCGGTCAGCGATTCTGGGTGCGGTCCGGGGAGTCCTCCGGCCGGTCTTGGGTCGTAGGGGCGGACTCCGTATGCCGGCCGTCGCCACAGCGGGGCAGGAAAGGGTGAATCCCCACGCGCTGCCCCTCGACGACTTCTCCACCGAGGTGATGCATCCGCTCTCGCAGGACCCACCCCGCGCGAAATCCTCGTGGACAACGTCCGCATGCACCGCTGGGCCGAGCGCGACGGCACGTACACCGGCCCGGTCGCCCAGCGCTCCCGGGCCCTGGCCATGCTCCCCCGCCGACAGGGCTGACGCCTGCCCGTTCCGATTCCCCAAGTACCAGTCGGCGAAGCGGTGTTCGTGCCCGGTGAGATTCTCGTCGGGGGTGGGAGTGAAGGCGGTGGAGTCCGGGCTGGTGGTGGTGTGGGCTCTTTATCCGCCGGTCACCCTCCCGGCCTCCCTATATTTCCCATCGAATTACTAGGGAAGCATTGACGGTCCGCCGATCCGGTGCGCAGGATGGGCCCATGGCCCCCTCACAGCAGCGACTCGTTCGCCGACTGCACGTCGACTTCGGTCACGTCACCAGTGCCGCCTGTTGCCACGCGTAGAGCACTGCGCTCACACGTGTCGGCCCGTAACAGGCGGTTGGGTCAAGGGACATACGCGGCTTCCCGAGCAGCGCGCGGTCCCAACGCCCCCTCTGCCTGACCATCTTGAGGAGACCACCGCCATGGGCGTTGCCACCGCGCCGTCCGTTCACGTTGACGTTCCCGTTCCCGTCACGGATGCCGACCGGATCGGGCCCAGCGGTGCGCACTGGCCGCGAGTGGCCCGCGAGACCGCCGACGATCTGGCCACGGACGCGGCGGCCAGGGAGCAGGCGGGCAAGGCCCCTTTCGACGAGGTGTCCCGTCTGCGTGAGGCGGAGTTGCTGACGCTCCTCATACCGCGCGAGCTCGGCGGAGGCGGTGCGGACTGGCCCACGGCCTGCGCCGTCGTCCGGGAGATCGCCGCCGCCGACGGCGCGGTCGGTCAACTGCTCGCCTGTCACTACTTCCTGTCGTGGAGCGCCCGGCTGTTCTCCGCGCCCGTCCTGGCCGCCGAGATCGAGCGGCAGACCGCGGCACAGCAGTGGTGCTGGGGTGGTGGACTCGGTGGCCAGGAGCTGCCGTTGACACTGACCAAGACGTCCGGTGGTTATGTGCTCGACGGCCGGCAGAGCTACGCCACCGGGGTCCTGGTCGCCGACCGTCTCGCCGTGCGGGCCGAGCGCGCCGACACGGGCGAACCCTTCGCGGTCGTCGTCGATGCCGCCCGTCTCGGCGTAGGGATCGACGGCGACGCCGACACCTTCGGCCAGCGGCTCGCGGCCGGCGGAAACGTGGAGTTCGATGCCGTGCCCGTCGCCGCCCACGACGTGCTCGGATCCCTGTCCACGGACGAGGACGTCCTGTCGCCCCGGGCCGCTCTCGCGTCGCCGATCGGGCGCCTCCTCTCGGCCCAGCTGCTGCTCGGCATGACCGAGGGGGTGCTCGCCGAAGCGCGTGAGTACAGCAGGAGCCACTCCCCCTGGCGTCCGGACTGGCCGATCGGGTCTCCCCAGGACCCGCAGGTCCTGACCACCTACGGAGAACTCACCGTCCTCGCCCGCTCCGCCTCCGCCCTCGCCGACCAGGCGCTCACAGCCGTGCACACCGGGCTGGCACGCGACGAGGATCTGACCTTCGACGAGTACGCGGAGATCTCCGTCCTGGTGGCCGTGGCCGAAGCCGCCGCTTCCAGGGCGGCGCAGGAGTCGACCACGCGCGCCCTGGACGTCATCGGCGCCCGTTCCGCGTCCGCGCGGCTCGGCTTCGACCGCTTCTGGCGCAACGCCCGGGCCCACACGCTGTACGAGCCCATCGCCCCGCGGCTTCGCGACGTCGGGGACTACTTCCTCAACGGCGCGCACCCTCCATTCGTCCTGCCTGTCCGCCCGTGAGGATCCGGAGCCACGCACGCGCGACGAGATCGCCGCCCACGCCGATCGGCACCGTACGGAATACTGCGGACATGAGGATCTCAGCCAGGGCCGACTACGCGGTGCGCGCCGCATTGCAGCTCGCCGCGTCACCGGATGCCGCGCCGCTGAAGGCCGAGGCCATCGCCGACGCCCAGAACATCCCGCACAAATTCCTCGAAGGCATCCTCAACGACATGCGCCGGGGCGGTCTCGTGCTCAGCCAGCGTGGCATCAACGGCGGTTACCGGCTGGCCAAGCCCGCCGAGTCCATCAGCATCGCCGACGTCATACGTGTCGTGGACGGTCCGCTGGTGTCCGTGCGCGGCGTACGCCCTCCGGAGCTGTCCTACACCGGGCCCGCCCAATCACTGCTCCCCCTGTGGATCGCACTGCGTTCCAACGTGCGGGAGATCCTGGACGGCGTATCCCTGGCCGATGTCGCGTCGGCCCAACTCCCGCCGTCCGTCGCCGCGTTGGCCGACGCTCCCGGAGCCTGGACCAACCCCTGAGGCGTCGAACCACTCACTGCTGGACGATCTCCTCCGCACCGAACCGCAGGGCGCAGTCCCACGTGTCGATGTCGCTGAACATCAACTGCACCAATTCGATGGACCACTTCCAGTCACAGTTCTTCACCCCGAACAGCGCGGCCAGCGTGTTCCTCAGGGGCATACCGATGTAGCGCCGCTTCAGACCCACGCGGGACGGGACTCGTACCGAGCCGAGATCCTCCGCCGTGACGTGGCCCCGTTCCACCAGCCACTCCTCGATGAAGGACTGGGTCACCGGCTGGCCCTTCTCCTTTGCCGCCTCCACGAGAGTGGTGCGCACGGCGTCGGCGGCGCCCGCTTCACCGAGGCCTGCCAGCCACTTTCCGAGCTCGGGGCGGAGGGCGAACGAGGTGTCGTTCGTCTGCCCGGAACTCTGCTGCTTGCGCCACGTGTCGATCTTCTCCATCGCGGCGTACTGCTCGTCGCCCGTGAAGTCGTCGTGGTCGGGGCCGCCGCCGAAGTTCCCCAGGTTGGCCGCTTGTCTGCCGGGCGAGCCGCTGCTGCTGATCATGGTGGCGTTGGACGTGCCGTCGGACTTCGGGAACGAGCCGGCCATGGTGTAGATGAGGCCGTTGAGGTCGTCCGGCGAGCTCAGGTCGAGGCCCATCTGGTCGGCCGTCGTGATGACGTCGTAGTAGTACAGGTGCGCGCCCGACTCCTTGATCGCGTTCTGTACGGTCTCGCTGAGCAGCACACTCTCGACGGAGTTCTCGACCACGTCGACGCCACCGAACTCGGCGAGCAGACCCGCGTGGGCCTCGCCCACGTTCCCGAGCCCGACCTGCCCGGTGACCCGGTCGCCCTTCAACTCCGTGAGCACCTGCCAGGCCTGCGCGAGGACGCGCTTGTCGGCGTCCAGGTTGTGGATGACCAGGCTGTCGAACCGGCCCTGGAACAGGGCGGCGACCCGTTCGAGGCGGGCGCGCAGCACTTCGGCCGACTCGCCCGTACGGACGTCGAACTTGTACAGGATCTCGTAGCTGTCGCGCGGCAGTCCGGCCAGCACCTCGGAAACGATCTCGGTGTTGCGGTAGCTCTCCGCCGTGTCGAAGCGCCGGTACCCCGCGTCGACGGCGCTGGTGAGCTGTTCCTTGCTGCGTCCGTCCACACCGAAGACCAGCCACGGCTTGGCCGTCTCGGACTCCGGGGAGTCGGCCGGCATCCGGGCGATCACCGGGGAACCCTGGTGCGTGGGGCCGGCAGCGGGCACGGTGGCGCGCTGGACCGGCGGCGAACCGGCCATCACCCGCCGGGCGTTGGCCTCCGCCGCGCGCTCGAACGTGTCCGAGGGATCCGAGACGCGCAGGCCGTCGCCCCGGTCGGTGCCGGTGACCGGCCCTTGGCGCTGCTGGATGACGTGGGTCAACTCGTGGGCCAGCGTGTGCTTGTCGGCACCGCTGTCGCCGATGACGACGTGGTCACCGCTCGTGTAGGCACGCGCCCCGACTTCGGCGGCCGATGCCTTGGCTTCGGGGCCGTCATGGATGCGTACGCCGGTGAAGTCGGCGCCGAGGCGGGCCTCCATGTCGGTACGGGTGTGGTCGTCCAGCGGACGGCCGGGCGCACGCAGCACATCGTGGACGGCCGAGCGTCGCTGCACCGCCGGGGCCTCTGCCTGACCGTGCTCCCGCTGCACTCCGCAACCGTCCGTGAGGACGTGCTGCTCCTGGGACCACCCGTGGCCGGAGTCTCGCAGCATCTGCACCACCGCGGCGTTGCCCGCGGCGCTCTGGAGTGCGAGGAGCCCGGTGGGTATCGCGCCCTCCGCGGCCGTTGGCGTGGCCGCGCCCTTGCGGGGCGTCCTGCTCCGGGGCGTCTGGGCCTGCTCGTTGGCGTGCATGGGGACCTCTCACGGGCGCGAGCCGGGACTGGGTTTCCCAGCCTATAGCCCGGCCTCTGGGCGGAGTAACTGCCCGTGAAATTCAGCCAATTCACCCCCAGACGTGCGGCCGGCCCCCTGAGGCGTTGTGATGAGTGGAGTCACCACGCTGCCGCAAGGGGCCCGCCTCGGCGAGTCCTCCCTGTTACCAGGGGTACCAAGCGCCGTTGTACCACTGCTCGTTGGCGTCGTCGTTGTGGTGATCCATGTCGAAGTCCGGCCAGTAGTTCTCGTTGTGGTTCTTCGGGTACGTCCAGATACCGGCGGACTCGTCGCAGATGTAGTCCCAGTAGCAGATGGACTTCACCGGCACATTGCCGAAGTCACGGTCGGAGCCCGAGAGCGGGGGGCCGATGACCCCGCCGAACGGCGCGGCGCTGCCGTTGGTCCCAGGACCACCCTGCCGCTTGGGGTCGGCGAGGAGGATGGCGTTGACGTTGCCGAACGTCCTCCAGTTCTCACTGATCCACACGTGCACCACGGCGGCGCCCATGGAGTAGCCGCCCATCTTGACGTGCTGCCACGGGCACGCGGCACGCTGCTCCCGTACCAGCCGGTTCAGTTCACCGACGCCCTGCCGGACGCTCGGGCCGCTGGGAACCTGGCTGAAGTAACTCACGTGCTGCTGGATGTTGCCGTGGAACCGGTCGTTGTCCCACGTGCTCCACGTGCCCCCGACGACGATCGTGTAGGTGCCGTCGCACGGTGCCGTTACCGCCTGGGCCGGGGATCCCTGCGCCAGTGAAAGCCCGGATGTCAGCACGAGAGCGGCTAACGCGGCCGCGATCCTGCCTTTTCGCATGCGGTTCTCCCTGTGTTGTGGGCCTGCCCGTCTGCCGCCCGACGCGGTGCACGGTCGGCCGAGTTCATGAACGACCGTGGCAGTGGTCGATGAAATCCCACTGAAACCCGCGAGCCGACGCCGAGTTGGGCGCCGGTCGTCAGCGGGCCACCCCGAGACACAGGGCACGCACGACGTCCGCCACCTCTCCGGCGCACTCGTTGGTGAAGAAGTGGCCGCCCCGGAACGTGTGCGTCCGGAGGGTGGCGGTCGTGTGCCGCTGCCACGCCTGGACGTCGGCGGGGTTGGTGAGGGGATCCGAGTCCCCCATGAGGGCGATGACGGGACACTCGATGGTGGCCCCGGGCTCCGGCCGGTAGCGGCCGTGGGCCGCGAGGTCGCCGCGGATGACGGGCAGGAAGAGGCCGCGCGCAACGGGATGGTCCAGGAGCCGGGAGTCGTCGCCCAGCGACCGGAGCAGTTCGACCAGCGGCTGGTCCGGGTCCCCGGTGCCGTCGCCGGGCGGCGCGATGGACGGCAGCCTGAGCCGGGACGGCGCGGGGTGCCCGGAGGCCACGAGGACGAGCCGCCGCTGATCGGCCGTCCTGCGGATGACCTCGTACGCCACGGCGGCTCCCAGGCTGTGCCCGAACAGGACGACGGACCCGCCCTCGTGCCACGCGGCGAACGCCTCGGCCAACTCGTCCGCGAGGGCGTGCACATCGGTGAAGGGCGGGCTGGACCGGCGGTCCGCCCGGCCCGGGTACTGCACGCAGGCCGGCCGCGCGGTGTCGGCGAGCCGGCCGGCCAGGCCCTGGTAGGAGTCGGCCGAGCTCCCCGAGTGCGGGAAGAACAGCAGCTGCGGGGACCCGGCGGGCGCCGTGGTGGGGAAGGGGCGGATGTGCGGGGCCAAGCCGGACGCGGTGTCAGATCGCATGGAGGCGTTCGAGCGTCCGCTTCAGCTCCTCGCGCAGGGTGCGCCCGGCGGTTTCGGCGTCCGCCCGCGCGATGGCCTCCACCAGCAGGGTGTGCCCGTCGTCGCCGTGGTTGGGGTCCCCCGAGCGCAGGTTGAGCAGTTCCACCAGGTCGATGAGACCCTGGCGCAGTACGGGGACGAACTCGGCGAACAGGCCGGTCAGTACGGGGTTGTGGGCGGCGGCGACCATGGCCGCGTGCAGGGCGATGTCGGCGTCGACGAACTCGGCGTTGCCCGCCTCCGCGGCGTCGCGGCGGTCGGCCAGCGCCTGGTTGAGGGCGACGAGGTCGTCGTCGGTGCGGCGCTGCGCGGCCATCTGCGCGGCCTCGACCTCGATGAGCATGCGCACTTCGTACACGTCGGTGACGGCCGCGCGCCGCAGGCTCGTGGGCCAGTCCTCCTGGGGCTTGGTGGCGATCACGAAGACCCCGGCGCCCTGGCGCGGCTGCACGAGACCCGCGCCGGCCAGCGCGCGCAGGGCCTCGCGCACGGTCGAACGCCCCACGCCGAGGATCTGGGCGAGCGCGTTCTCGCCGGGGAGCTTGGTTCCGACGTTCCACTCCCCCTGGGTGATCTGCTCGCGCAGCCGCTCAGTGGCCTGCTCGACCAGGGGAGTTGGCCGCAGTGCGCCCAATGGCATCCGACGTTCACCTTCGCTTTCACATCTCGGGTTGTCTGAGGTGTTGGATTGTGGTTACTGTACCCGGCATGTCGCTGTGCGAGCTTCTTCTTCTCGGTTGCCGCTGCGGGGCCTGAATCGACCGGCACCCCGCAGCGGGTGTCGAGACGTGCCGGTCACCAGTTGGCCGACCGAAAGTGGTTCCGTCTCATGGCTTCACCCCACACCCAGGCTTTCGCCACGCTGCGCACCCCGTCGGGCCCCGTTCCCGCGGGCGCTCCGGCGTGGAACCCGCAGCGGCCGAGCGCGATGCGGCACGAGCGGTACCGGCCCGCGCACGACCGGGTCGCGCTGCCCCTGACGGACCGGACCTGGCCGTCGCGCCGACTGGAGCAGGCCCCGCTGTGGGTGCCGGTCGATCTGCGCGACGGCAACCAGGCGCTGGCCGAGCCCATGGACACCGAGCGCAAGCGCCGGATGTTCGACCTGATGGTCACCATGGGCTACAAGGAGATCGAGGTCGGCTATCCCTCCGCCAGCCAGACCGACTTCGACTTCGTACGCCACCTCGCCACCAGCGGCGCCGTGCCCGAGGACGTGACCATCTCCGTCTTCACCGCCGCCCGCAATGACCTGATCGACCGCACCATCGCCTCCATCGAGGGGCTGCCGCGCACCGTCGTCCATCTCTACACCGCCACCGCGCCGGCCTGGCGCGACGTGGTCCTGGGCCGCTCCCGCACCGAGCTCCACGGGATGATCCTGGATGCCGCCGGTTACCTGATGCGGCGCGCCGAGGAGCAGAAGGGGGCCGACATCCGGTTCGAGTTCTCCCCCGAGGTCTTCAACCTCACCGAACCCGACTTCGTCCTGGAGGTCTGCAACAGCGTCACCGAGCTGTGGGACGCCTCCCCGGACCGGCCGGTGATCCACAACCTCCCGGCCACGGTGGAGATCGCCACGCCCAACGTGTACGCGGACCAGATCGAGTACATGGACCGCCATCTGGCGCGGCGCGACGCGGTGATCCTCTCCGTGCACCCCCACAACGACCGCGGCACGGGCGTGGCCTGCGCCGAACTCGCCGTCCTGGCAGGGGCGCAGCGGGTGGAGGGGTGTCTGTTCGGCAACGGCGAGCGGACCGGCAACGTCGACCTCGTCACGCTGGCGCTGAACCTGTACGCGCAGGGTGTGAACCCCATGGTCGACTTCTCCGACATCGACGCGGTGCGCGAGGTGGTGGAGCACTGCAACCGGCTGCCCATCCATCCGCGCCACCCCTATGTCGGCGAGCTCGTGCACACGGCCTTCTCCGGGACCCACCAGGACGCCATCTCCAAGGGCATGGCCCACCACACGAAGCGGGCGGCGGAGCTGGGCGTCCCGGCCGAGGAGGCGCCCTGGGAGGTTCCGTACCTGCCGATCGACCCGAGTGACATCGGGCGTACGTATGAGGAAGTCATCCGGATCAACTCCCAGTCCGGCAAGGGCGGCATCGCGCATCTGCTCCACACCCACCACGGCCTGGACCTGCCCAAGGGGATGCGGCCGGACTTCTCCGGCGCGGTACAGCGCGCCACCGACGCGAGCGGGCAGGAACTCTCGCACAAGGACCTGTGGGACCTCTTCCGCACGCACTACATCGCGCCGGCCCAGGACGGTCCCCTCGTCCTGAACTCGTGGAGCACCACCGAGACCGGGCCGGGTGAGCACCGGTTCAGCTGCGTCCTGAGCGCGAACGGTCAGGAACGTTCCTACGAAGGCACCGGCAACGGGCCGCTGTCCGCCCTCACCCAGGTCCTCGGCAGCGCCGGCGTCACCGTCGACATCCTCAACTACGCGGAGCACGCCACCAGCGTGGGGCCCGGCAGCCCCGCCGTCGCGTACGCCGAGTGCCGGGTGGACGGGGCCACGTTCTGGGGCGCCGGCTGGGACACCTCCATCCTCGCCGCGTCGGTGCAGGCCGTGCTCGCCGCCGTCAACCGGGCCGGACAGGCCGGACGGTGACCGACTCCCCGGTGTCCACCGCTCCCCCCGTGCTGCGTGTGGACGGTGTCGATCTCGTCCGCGACGGCAACCACATCCTGCACGACGTGTCCCTGACCGTACGGCCCGGCGAGCACTGGGCGTTGCTCGGGGCCAACGGCGCCGGGAAGAGCACCCTGCTGGGCCTCCTCGGCGCGCTCACTCATCCGACGCGGGGCACGGTCGAAGTCCTGGGCCACCGCCTGGGCCGGGTCGACATGCGCCAACTCCGTTCGTACGTAGGGCATGTGGACCCGCGCCACGCACTGCGCACGCCGCTGCGGGTCCAGGACGTCGTGCTGACCGGGCTGACCAACACCGTCGAACGCGTACCGCGCTGGAACCCGACGCCCGAGCAGGTCGCCACGGCCGAGCGCCTCATCGACCTGCTCGGTCTGGGAGAGCGGCGCTCCGCGCGCTGGCCCACGCTGTCCCAGGGCGAGCGGGGCAGAGCTCTCATCGCCCGCGCGCTCATGCCAAGTCCACGGCTGCTGTTGCTGGATGAGCCCGCGACCGGTCTGGACGTCGCCGGCCGGGAACAGCTCATCGAGCGGATCGACACACTCCAGGGGACCCATCCGGAGCTGTCGTCGGTACTGGTCACCCATCATCTGGAGGAGCTCCCTCCCGGCACGACGCACGCCATGCTGCTGCGGGACGGTCGCTGCCTCGCCTCCGGTCCGGTGGGCGCGGTCTTGACCAGTGATCAGGTCAGCAAGTGCTTCGACCATCCGATCCACCTCGACCGCGCCGACGGCCGGTGGAGTGTGCGAGCCCGCCGCCCGTCCATGCCGTAACCCGGCCGACAGCGGTCCGCCGGTGGGTGCGCCGACCTCGCGCGTCCCACCGGCAACACCCCTATGGCTGGGCGCCGTTGCGGCGCCGAGCCATCAGAACAGCGCCTTCTCGGCCCGCTCCACGGCGTTCTGGGCCAGGTCCCAGTCCCCGTCGAAGTGGTCGGCCAGAGCGTGCAGCCAGCGCTCGACGCCGAAGCCCACACAGCTCGTGGAGGCCGTACCGCCTCCCGCCAGCGTGATGGAGCAGCGCTCGCCGAAGAACGCGAAGTGGGCGTTGACCGAAGCGATGGCCATGCCCTGGTAGACGTACTCGTGCTTGACCGGGACGACCTGCTGGAAGGTGGCGCGGTCGCCGCCCTGGTCGTAGAAGGGGTCGGAGGCCGCGCGGCGCTCCAGCGGCAGGCCGATCTCGTCCGCCAGCGCGCCGACGAAGCCCCCGGATCGTTCGAGGTGGGCCGCCACCTGCTCCGGGGTTCCGAGGGCCACCACCTCACGCATCCGGAAGGCCTTGAGCCGGCGGAGCCCGTCGAAGTGGTCCTCGTTGCGGAAGCACTGCCCCAGCAGGGTCACCAGCTCGCCCTCCCGCGGAACCTGACGGTTCCGGTAGTGGAGGTAGACGCCGTAGCAGGCGCTGGAGGGCAGGGCCAGTGCGGCCGGGAGGAGGGCCTGGGGGCCGAAGGACCCCGATGCGGCCGCCTGCTCGATCCCTTCCGGGCCGGCGGCTTCGACATCCAACGCCCCCGCTACGAGGGCGAGTTGGGGGAAGTTCTGGTAGACGTCGAGTCCGGCGAGGTCGGCGACCGGCAGCAGCGGGGGCACCGTCACCGCCGTCGCCCCGATGGTTCTGGCCCATCGCGCGTAGATGTGGTCCAGCGTCTCGGCGAGACGCGTGGGCTCTGCGTCCAGCGATGCCAGGCCCTCTGACGCACTGACACCTGTTGCGATGCTCATCGAAGTTCCTCCACATGGGGTTGCGGCATCCGACGGGAGAGGCGCGCGGCGCCTCGAAGGGCGCGCGGGCACGGACGGGGCGGCGTGGCTGCCGGGACCAACGCACCTGAACAGCAAGGACTTTGCTGCCGCCCACATCGCTCGCTAAGGTAACACCTCTGAGGACCTGAGGACCTGAGGTCAACCGCCACTACACGGACGGAACGAACGGTTCGGATGAAAAAAGGGCAACTCGGCTTCTTGGCCGGTACACACGTGGTCAACGACCTTTACCAGGGCGCGATCCCCGCGATGCTGCCGCTCCTGATGTCACAGCGGCACTACAGCTACGCCGCGGTCTCCGGTCTCGCGTTCGCCGCCAGCGGCGTGTCCAGTCTGTTCCAGCCGCTGTTCGGGCTGCTGTCCGACCGCAAGCCGCGCTCCTGGCTGGTGCCCGTCGGGTTCGGAACGGCGGCTTTCGGCGTGGTGACGGCGGGTCTGGCCGGCACCTACCTCCTCACCTGGCTCTGCGTCGCCCTGGCGGGCATCGGCATCGCGGCCTACCACCCGCCGGCCACCAGCCAGGCCCGTGCGGCCGGTGGCTCCTCGCAGAAGGCCATGAGCGTCTTCTCCGTCGGCGGCACGGTCGGCGGCTCCCTCGCTCCCGCGCTGGTCACGCTGGTGATCGGCTCGCTGGGGTTCTCGAGCAGTTACCTCCTGGCGATCCCCGCCCTGGCCATGGTGGCGCTCTGGGTGCTGCGCGGGCCGTGGATGCGCTGGCGCGGATACACACCGGCGGCGCCCCTGGTCACCGGAGTCGCGGCCGGCGCCGGCGCGCGGGGCGGCGGCCGCACCGACGACTGGCGTGCCTTCGCGCGCCTGGTGGTCGTCATCATCGGCTGGTCGATCCCGTTCGTCACGGTCACCTCGCTGGTGTCCCTGCACGCCCAGCGCGACCTCGGCCAGTCCGCCGGGGCCGGCGCCACCGTCCTCACCTGCTACACGGCGGCCGGAGCGGTCGGCACCCTGCTCGGCGGCTGGGTGGGTGACCGCTACGGGCGGATGTCCTCGGTCCGGATCGGCTATCTCGTGGCCCTGCCCGCCCTGTTGGGGATCGCCTGGGCGCCGGTGTTCCCCGTGCTGGTGCTGAGCACGGTGGTGTTCGGCGCCGCGATGTTCCTGCCGTTCGCCGCCCAAGTGACCCTCGCCCAGGACTACTTGCCCAACCGTCCGGGCACGGCCAGCGGTCTGACCCTGGGCCTCGCCATGGCAGCGGGCGGTCTGTGCTCTCCCTTCTTCGGCTGGCTGGCCGACCGGGCGGGCCTGGGCGCCACGTTCTACGCACTCCTCGTCGTCTTCGTCGTTCCCGTCGCCCTGGCGCTGCGCCTGCCCGACCACAAGGCCGCCGCGCCCGAGCCCCCGTCCCCCGCGGCGGCCGACGCCACGGAGTTTTCCCGGAACACCTGAGGAAACCTCGCCCTCGTTATGCCTCCGCCACCCCCAACTGTCCAGTATTTGAAATGGCGTTGAGCAGGGCCGGAAGTACCACGTACGGTCGAAACAGATTCGGGAAACGCCGCCGAATGAAAGCCCACGGCCGGCGCTCGACTTTTACGTACCGTCAATTCGGCATGCGAGCACAGGGGGACCGATGAAGATTAACTGGGATGACCACGAGGAACTGAAGGCCGAAGGAATCGCGCTGGCCCGACGCTTCGCGTTCGGCCAGGAGATGTCCTGCCTCAAGGTCGTGGCCGACCAGTCCGGTGACCTGAACCTCCCGCCGCACTGGCACGAGAACGAGCAGTGGGTCGTAGTCACCGAAGGCTCCATTCGCTTCGTCTGCGAGGGGACCGAGTACGAACTCAATTCCGGTGACGTGGCCTACATCCCGGCGCGTTCACGGCATACGGCCACCTTCGTCGGAGAAGAGGGCGCCGTTCTCCTGGAATTCTCCGCCCCGCCGCGGCTCGACCTCGCCCCCGGGTCGATCGTCCCGTCCTCGATGAAGTTCGACTGAGCCGGGCAACGGCCAGCAACTGCATCGAACGGGGGTATCGATCATGAGCAGCATGTACGGCTCGACCAACGGGGAGGCGACCATCCATGACGCGTTCACGCGTGTGGCGCGCCAGTTCCCCGATCGCCCGGCCGTGGTCTCGGCCGCCGGCCCGACGACCTACGCGGAGCTGGCCGCCGAGGCCCGCCGCATCGCCCACCACCTGACCGGCCTCGGGGTCCGCCCCGGCAGCATCGTTCCCGTGGTGGCCCGCAGGTCGCCGGAGCTGACCGCGGTCATCCTCGGCATCCTGATGGCCGGCGGCGCCTACGGAATCCTCGACGTGCGGTGGCCGCCCGCGCGGATCGCCCAGTTCACGCACACCATGGACGCCCCGGTCGTCCTGGCGGACCCCGCGGGATCCACCGGTCTCGAACAGGCGGCGATCGACCACCTCACCTTCGACGAGCTGCGGGACCCGTCGGCGCGCCAGGGCGCCCCGTCCGGGCCGCTGCCCACGGTCGAACCCGACGCCTGCGCCACGGTCTTCTGGACCTCCGGAAGCACGGGCACCCCGAAGGCGGTGCTCTCCCCGCACCGGGCGACCACCCGGCTGTTCACTCCCGAGCCCTTCATGGAGTTCGGCGAGAGACCGGTGATGATCCACGCGGCCGCGGTGGCCTGGGACGCCTTCACCCTGGAGTTGTGGGGCATGCTGCTGACCGGCGGCACCGCGGTCGTCCACGAGGGCGACCTGCTGCTGCCACCGGCGATCCGCGCGTACGTCAGCGACTTCGGCGCGACCCACCTCTTCCTCACTCCGTCGCTCTTCGACGTGATCGCCGACGGCGACATCGACTGCCTCGCCGGTCTGCGCGCGGTGCTCCTCGGAGGAGACAAGCCGTCGCCCGCGAGCTGCCGCCGGCTCTTCGAGGCCCACCCCCACATGGAGTTGTACAACGGGTACGGCCCTGTCGAAGCGTGCGTGTTCGCCACCACCCACCGCATCACGGCCGCCGACACCGATGCGGCGGGCGGCATTCCGGCCGGCCGTCCCGTGCCCAGCACGGATCTCCATGTCGTACGGGACGGCACCCTCGCGCCCCCCGGCGAGACCGGCGAGATCGCCATCGCGGGCGCCGGACTCGCTCTCGGCTACCTGAACGCCCCCGAGCAGACCGCGGCCGCCTTCACGAACGTGCTGGTCGACGGCGAGGAGCGCCGGGTGTACCTGACCGGCGACCAGGGCTGGATCGACGACTCCGGCCGCCTGCGCTTCGCCGGCCGCACGGACGCCCAGCTGAAAGTCGCCGGGCACCGGATCGAGCCCGCGGAGATCGAGTCGGCGGCGCGCTCCCTGGGCAGCAGGCGCTCGGTCCTGATGCCGATCCCCGACCGCAGCGGAACCCCGCGCATCATCCTGTTCGCCGAGACGCCCGACACCGCCATGACGGAACAGGACATGCAGGGCCGGCTCAGAAAGCTGCTGCCCGCCTACATGGTGCCCGCCAAAATCCACTTCGTCTCCGCGATGCCGCTGCTGGAGAACACCAAGATCAACAAGCGCGAACTCTCGGCGCGTTTCGGCTACGTCTCCTGAAGCCGATTCCCCTCCGCCCGCGCCACCCTTTCCCACTGTCATCTGGCGATCCCGCATACAGGGAAGGACTCTTGTTTTGAGTACGCAAAGCCGCACGGAAGAGAAGTTTTCCTTAGCGCTGGAATCCATACAGAGCAAGCGCAGGATCGAACGGGTCATGGAAGCGGCGAACGCCCTCCTCGACAGGTATACGAAGCAGTACGAACCCGAAGAGCGCCTGCGCCTCGCCTTCGAACTCATTCGCCGCAATTTCACCGAAGAAGTCTCCCTTTCATTCGGTGACATCTCCTTCACGACCGATGAGAAGAACTCCGGCGGAGAGAGTGGCGGCAAGACCTCGTTCCGCTGCGACATCGTCGGTCCCGAAGGACGCTCGGGAACACTCACAGCATTTTACACAGCCCCCGGTTCCATGGGGCTCACGGATTCCGAATGGCTCGATGCGATGCGTCTGCTGGCCGGTATCAGCGGCTTGGGCGTCGGAGGGTACGTCACGTGCTCGGGGTAAGTACCGAAGAAATTCCCACGAGGCCGTCGGAAAACCCCGCGAGCCTGCTGGCGAGACCTTACTGGTACCGGGACTTGCCCCCGGGCACCGATGTGCACCGGCTCGACGAGGGGCTGTTCACCGTCACCGGGAACGCCGCCGTCCACGAGGTGCTCACCCACCCCGGGATCGTGGCCGAGCACCCGCTCAAGGCCAGCGCGCGGGCCTTCGGGCCCAATGTGCTCGATGCCGACGGCCCCGCCCACCGGGCCTTCCGCGCCCTGCTGGCTCCCGTTCTGTCCGCGGGCCGGATAGCGGAGTACAAGCAGACCCTGATGCCCCGGCTCATCGACGCGCTCGTGGACGCCGTCGCCGGGACCGAGACGGACGACTTCTACAACTCCTTCGCCCACAAGGTCCCTTACGGCATCGTGTGCACCATCCTCGGCATCGACCCGGCCCTGGAGGACCGCTTCCACGCGCTGACCCGCCCGCTGGCCCGGCTCCTGGACTATCCCACCGAGGAGACCGCCCAGACCCATGCCAATGTCAGCGAGCTGCTGCGGCTGATCGAGGAGCAGCGCGCCGGCGAAGCGGCCGACCCACGGTCCCTCCTGGAGACCATCGAACGGACCCGCGACCGCAAGGGCATCACCCTCACGGACAGCGAAGTGCGCTCGACGGCCCTGCTGTTCTTCCTCGCCGGTACCGAGACCAGCAGCGCGTTCATCACCTCGCTGGTGTACTGCATGGGCCGCTCCATCTTCGGCCTGGACGAACTCCGCGACGAAACGGCCCGGGACGAGTTCATCGAAGAGGTCCTGCGGCTGTACCCGCCGGTGCAGACGATCGTCCGGTTCGCGGCCGACGACGTGACGGTCCAGGGCGTCCCCATCCCACGGCACTCGGCGGTCCTCGCCTCGGTCGCCGGGGCCAACCGGGACCCGCGGATGTTCGACAACCCCGACCGGTTCCGGACCGGCAGGAGCCTGAAGGGCTCGATCCCCTTCGCGGTCGGGGCGCACGCCTGCCCGGGAGCGATGCTCGCCAAGGCGGAGTTCTCGCTGCTCATCGAGAGGCTCGTCGAGCGCTGCTCGGAGGTGGTCATCACCCGGGACCAACGGGCCATGGAGAGCCAGTCGTTCGCCCACCCGGCCGGCTTCTCCGTGCAGTTCAAGACCAAGTAACCGCATGACAAGCAAGAGAAAGAGGAAGCCGTGGAAAGCAAGATAGCGCTGCTCCGTGAGTGGCTCGGCGACCTGCACGAGGAGCCCGTCACCATCCAGGGCGACACGGACCTCGTCGAGTCGGGCGTGGTGACCAGTCTCCAGTTCGTCCAGATGGTGATCGAGATCGAGCGCCTGCACGGACAGAAGCTGGACCCGGGCGTCATCAACATCGAGTCCATGCGCACGCTCGACGCCATCAACACGACCGTGTTCCAGGCTGCCTGATGGGTTCGGACACGTCCCGTGTCGCGGTGGTCTCCGGTACCTCGTCCGGGATCGGTGCGGCCGTCGCGACGGAGTTCCTGAACCGGGGCTACACCGTCGTCGGCCTGTCCCGGCGGGGGAACCCCACGCTCGCGCAGGAGAAGGGCTACGTCGACTGCCTGGCCGATCTGCGGGACGACTCGGCCGTGCGGTCGGCGCTCGACTCGGTGTCGTCCACGACGGAGGGCGGTGTGCGAGCCGTGGTGCTCAACTCCGGTGTCTCGCCGGACCCGGTCGACCTCCGCAAGCTGGACTGGCAGGTGGCGGCCGACGCGTACGAGAACAACGTGCACACCGCCCTGAGCCTCATCCAGGCGACCGCCCCCCTGCTCGGGCGCGGCGGCGACGGTTCGCTCACCTTCGTCGGGGCGAGCCTGGCCAACGGCTACCAGCCCGACCGGTGGGCCTACGCGGCCAGCAAGGCCGCGATGACCGCCCTGATGCGGGCCTGCTCGGCCGAGTTCGCCGACGACGGCGTCGTGGCGAACGAGGTGCGCCCCGGACCGGTGGCAACTGCCATGACGCTGGCCGGACTTGACGGCGAAGTGAGCGACCAGGTCATCCGCGCCATCAACGAGGGCTTCGGTACGGACTGGCTCAAGGCACCGCGCACCGTGGCCGAATGGATCGTCTCCATCGCCGAGTTCCCGTCGAACGGGCCCACGGGCCAGGTCTTCAACTACAGCCGCAAGGTGCTGTGACCGGCCTCCCCCGCTTTCTTCTCACTCCGAGAAACCCATTCCGTAATCCTGAGAAAGGCATACAGCCATGTCCAACTACCCTTCCTCCGAGCAGCTCCTCGACCTGTTCAACTGGGCTTCGCCCGCCATGCTGGTGACCGACGCCGACGGCCTCGTCGTGCTGGCGAACAAGGCCGCCTCGGAGCTCCTCGCGGACCAGGCCGCCGCCGGCACCAAGCTCGCCGACGCCCTGGGCATCGACGGCTACACCGCTCTGCTCGCGGCCGGTGAGCCGGTCGAGAACCTGGACGCCACCTTCGTCAACGCCGACTTCCCGTCCGGTTACGCCAATGTCGGTTTCGGCGAGGTCGAGGGCAGCACCTACGGTTTCTGGGCGCTGCGCCCCGTCACGACGCACCCCACGCCCTCCTCGCAGGCCGGTGAGGGCAACTCCACCGCGCAGGCCTGGATCAACCAGGTCGACCGGTCCAGCGCGGCCTACACCCCGGTGGGCGACGACGCCGTCAAGTTCATCCAGGCGTTCTACGACACCTGCCCCGTCGCCATCCACCTCATCGAGGAGGACGGCACCGTCGCCCACGCCAACTGGAAGGACATCGCGATCGTCGGTGCCAGTGAGCAGCCGGACACCTACGTCGGTCACCACATCCGCCACATCTACGCCGACCAGGAGGTCGTGGAGGACTTCCTCGGCCGCTGGGGCGAGGACGCGCCGATCATCGACTTCCGCGCGGACTTCCTCAACAAGGGCGAGCGGGTACCCGTGGTGATCTTCTCCACCGCCAAGGTCGAGGACAACAAGCTCAAGAACACCCGCTGCTTCGTCTTCCCGGACAGCCACCCGGACCGCAAGCGCGACAAGGTCAAGGCGCTGGACCTCAACTTCTGATCCCAGCACACCACTTGTGCTGTTCGTCGCGAAACCCGGGCCCCGGCGGCCACTCGCCGCCGGGGCCCGGCCCTGCCCCGGAACCCTTGACTCATCTGGAGCACACCATGGCTGACACCACCACCGGGCGGGGCCGCTGGCTCAGCGGCTGGGATCCGGAGGACGAGGACGCCTGGGACAGAGGCGGCCACCGCATCGCCCGCCGCAACCTGATCCTGTCCGTTCTGGCCGAACACATCGGCTTCTCGGTGTGGACCCTGTGGTCCGTCCTCGTCCTGTTCATGTCCCCCGCCATCGGCCTCGGCTTCAACCCCGGCGAGAAGTTCCTCCTGGTCGCCACGCCGACCGTCGTCGGCGCGCTGCTGCGGCTGCCCTACAGCTACGCGGTGACCCGGTTCGGCGGGCGCAACTGGACCATCTTCGCCACCTCGATCCTGCTCGTCCCCGCGCTGCTCGCCCTGTACTTCGTCCAGCGCCCCGGCACTCCCCTGTGGGTGTTCCTGGTCATCGGCGCCACGGCCGGCGTCGGCGGCGGCAACTTCGCCTCGTCGATGACCAACATCACCGCGTTCTACCCCCAGCGCCATCAGGGCTGGGCCCTCGGGCTCAACGCGGGCGGGGGCAACCTCGGGGTGGCGGCGGTACAGCTCGTCGGACTCGCGGTCATCTCCCTCGCCGGCAACACCCACCCCTCCTACGTCGCGGCCGTCTATCTGCCCCTGGTCGTGGCCGTCGCGCTGCTCGCCGCGTGGAAGATGGACAACGTCGACGCCGTACGGACCGAGCCGGGTGCCCAGCGCGAAGCGGCCCGCCACCGTGACACCTGGTGGATCTCCCTGCTGTACATCGGCACGTTCGGCTCCTTCATCGGCTACGGCTTCGCCTTCGGCCTGGTCCTGCAGAACGAGTTCGGCTCCACCCCGCTCGAGGCCGTCGGCTACACCTTCCTCGGGCCGCTGCTCGGGTCGTTCTCGCGCCCGCTGGGCGGCCGGCTGGCCGACCGCAAGGGCGGCGCCCGCGTCACGTTGTGGAACTTCCTCGGCATGGCCGCCGGCACCGTGGTGCTCATCGTCGCCGCGAGCATGCACTCCTTCGCGCTGTTCATCGGCGGGTTCACCGCCCTGTTCGTACTCAGCGGCATCGGCAACGGGTCGACGTACAAGATGATCCCGGCGGTGTTCGCCAAGAAGGCCGAGGACGAGGTCACCTCCGGCCACGACGCGAGCGGGGCCTTCGCCCGCGCCCGTCGGCTGTCGGGCGCGGTCATCGCGATCGCCGGTGCGGTCGGCGCGCTCGGCGGCGCCGCCATCAACTTCGCGTTCAAGCTGTCGTACACGAACGGCTCCAGCTCCGGCATCCCGGCCTTCGTGGTCTTCCTCGGCTACTACGCCCTGTGCGTCGCGGTCATCCGGTTCGTCTATCTGCGTCCTGTGTCCACGGGCGGCGGGCATGCCGCGAAGAGCGCCAAGAAAGCCAGCCGTGTCTGAACTCCCCCCGCCGCAGCGGGAGGTGGCGACCCACTGCCCGTACTGCGCCCTTCAGTGCGGCACACGCCTGGGCGGTGACCGGGAGACCGGCGTCGTGGTGCGGCCCGCCGACTTCCCGGTCAACCGGGGCCGGCTGTGCCAGAAGGGGTGGACCGCGCCCCAAGTCCTGTCCGCCACCGACCGGTTGACCCGACCGCTGGTCCGCCGACGCGACGGCCGGCTCGCCGGTGCGTCCTGGGACACCGCCCTGGACACGGTGGCCGAGGGCCTGCGCCGGATCCGTGCCGAGCACGGCCCGGACGGCGTGGCGGTCTTCGGCGGAGGCGGGCTCACCAACGAGAAGGCGTACCTGCTGGGCAAGTTCGCCCGCGTCGCCCTGGGGACCAGCCAGATCGACTACAACGGACGTTTCTGCATGTCGTCGGCGGCCGCGGCGGGCAACGCGGCCTTCGGCGTGGACCGGGGCCTGCCGTTCCCGGTGACCGACCTCCGGGGCGCGCAGACGGTCCTGCTGGCGGGCGCGAACGTCGCCGAGACGATGCCGCCGCTGATGCAGCACCTCGACGGCGCCGAGCTGATCGTCATCGATCCGCGCCGGAGCGCCACCGCCCAGCGGGCCGCGCTGCACCTGCAACCCGCGCCGGGCTCCGATCTGGCTCTCGCGCTCGGCCTGCTGCACATCGCCGCCGTGGACGGTCTGCTCGACCGGAACTACATCCAGGACCGTACCCAGGGCTTCGATGCCGCGCTGCGGCGGGCGATGGACTGGTGGCCGGAGCGGGTGGAGGCCGTCACCGGAGTGCCCGCGAGCGACCAGCGCACCGCCGTGCGCATGCTCGCCGAGGCGCGCAGCGCCTATGTGCTGACGGGCCGCGGGGTGGAGCAGCACAGCACGGGCACCGACACGGTGGCGGGCTTCATCAACCTGGCCCTCGCGCTCGGCCTGCCGGGCCGTACGGGCAGCGGATACGGGTGTCTGACCGGGCAGGGCAACGGCCAGGGCGGCCGCGAGCACGGGCAGAAGGCCGACCAGTTGCCCGGATACCGGTCCATCACCGATCCGGCGGCGCGGGCCCATGTCGCCGGAGTCTGGGGCGTGGCGCCGGACGCCCTGCCGGGTCCCGGGCGCAGCGCCTACGAGCTCCTGGACGCCCTGGGCACCGACCAGGGCCCCCGGGGACTCCTGGTATTCGGGTCGAACCCGGCCGTCTCGGCCCCCCGCTCGGCGCGCGTGGCCGAGCGGCTCGCCGCCCTCGACCTGCTGGTGGTGGCCGACTTCGTGCCGTCCGAGACCGCGCTCATGGCCGACGTGGTGCTGCCCGTCCCCCAGTGGGCCGAGGAGGAGGGCACCCTGACGAGCCTGGAGGGACGGGTGCTGCGCCGCCGCGCGCTCCTTGCGCCGCCGGGGCAGGTACGCAGCGACCTCCAGGTCCTGCACGACCTCGCGGTACGCCTCGGCGAGCCCGCCGGCCGCTACCCCACGGTCCCGCGCGATGTCTTCGACGAACTGCGCGCCGCTTCCCGTGGCGGCAGGGCCGACTATTCGGGGATCTCCTACGACCGTCTCGACGCCGGGGAAAGCCTGCACTGGCCCTGCCCGGACGTGCCCGGCCCGCACCCGGGCACTCCCCGGCTCTTCCTCGACCGCTTCGCGCACCCCGAGGGCAGGGCGCGGTTCATCGCGGTGGAGCATCAGGGGCCGGCGGAGGACCTCAGCCCCCGCTATCCGCTCCACGCGACGACCGGCAGGGTCCTCGCGCACTACCAGTCGGGGGCGCAGACCCGCCGTGTGGCCGAACTCAACGAGGCCGCACCAGGGCCGTTCGTCGAGATCCACCCCGACACCGCGCTCCGGTCCGGGGTGGCCGACGCGGGCCTCGCCCGGATCGTCTCCGCGCGCGGCAGCATGACGGCCCGCGTCCGGGTGGATCCGACGATGCGCCTGGACACCGTGTTCGCGCCCTTCCACTTTCCCGGCGAGGGCCGGGCCAACCTGTTCACCCACCCGGCTCTGGACCCCCACAGCGGCATGCCCGCGTTCAAGGTGTGCGCCGTGCGGATCGAGCCCGTGCCAGGAGTCGCGCCGTGAATCGTGTCCTCGTCCTCGGCAACGGCCCGACAGCGCACCAGTTCGCGGACCGGCTCCGCCACCACGGGCACGAAGGGCCCCTCACTCTCCTGGGGACCGAACCCGGGGTCACCCACCACCAGGCGTTCCTCGACGCCCTGCTCGCCCCGGCGGACCTCCGGCTGCCGCCCCCGCCCGGCCTCGACGTCCGCACCGACACTCTGGTGACCGGCATCGACCGCGCACACTGCCGGGTGCGTGCACTGACCGGTGGCGCCGAGACCGTCTTCCCGTACGACACGCTGGTCCTCGCCTTGGAGGCACGCCCCTCGCTCCCCCGCCTTCCCGGCATCACCACCCCCGACGGACGCCTCGCCCCCGGGGTCGTCCTGCCGGGGACCGCGGCCGACCTCGACCGGGTCGGTGGCGAGAGCGCCGTCGTGCTCGGCGACGGCCCGCAGGCCGTGGAGTGCGCGAGCGCGCTGGCCGCCCGCGGCACCAGGACGACGCTGGTGTGCGCCCGCCCCCACCCCATGGAGGAGCGCCTGGGCGAGACCTGTGCCGCTCTGCTCAGCGAGGAGGTGGCGCGGGCCGGAGTCACCGTGCTCGGTGGCCGCACCGCCGTGCGGCACACCCCGGGCCGGCTGCACCTCGACGACGGAACCGTCCTGCGCGCCGACACCCTGCTGCTGTGCCCCGACACCGTCCCCGATGTTCAACTCGCCCTCACGGCAGGCCTGTTGACCGGCAGCGGGGTCGTTGTCGACGCTCAGCTACGCAGCAGCGACCCCCGCATCCATGCCGTCGGACCCGGCGCCGAACACGACGGGCGGGCGACGCAGGGCTCCGCTGCCGCCTTGGAGCAGGCCGACGCCGTCGCACGCATCCTCACCGGGCGGGGCGGGATGCACCGGGCGGCGCCGCCCGTGCTTCGGCTGCGCACCCGCGCGGCGGACGTGTGCTGCATAGGTTCGCCGGCCGACTTCGACGGCCCGGACACCCGCCTCGTCACCCTCGCCGACGCGGTCGAGCGACGGTACGCCCGGCTCGCGCTGCGGGACGAACGCGTCGTCGGCGCCGTTCTGTTGGGCCTTCCGCAGGCCATTGCTCCGATCGTGCGCTTCCATAGCCGGGGACAACAACTCCCCTACGACGTCTTGGGGTTGCTCCTGGGATGGCCGCCCAGGCCCGCGTCCGACGCGGCCGAGCCGGACGCCCAGGCGCTGGTGTGCCTCTGCAACAGCGTCACGGAGAATTCCCTGCGCCAGGCCTGGCAGGAGGGCGCGCGCACTGTTGCCGCACTCGCCACGGCGACCCGCGCCACGACGGGGTGTGGCGGCTGCGGCGACCGCGTACGTGAACTGTGCGCGGCATGGGCCCCCGGGCGCCGTACCGAACTGAAGGAAGCAGCGTGACCCGGACACTCGTCGTCGTCGGCCACGGCATGGTCGGACACCAACTAGTTGACCGCATAAGGTCCTTGGACCCCCAGGGCACCTGGCGGATCGTGATCCTGGGTGAGGAGCACCACCTCGCCTACGACCGCGTCTCCCTCTCCTCGTACCTGGACGGCAAGAGCAAGGGCGACCTGACCCTCGCGGGACCGGACCTCCTCCAGGACACCAGGGTGGAGATACGCCTCGGCTCCCCGGTGGTGTCCGTCGACCGTACGGCCCGCACGGTCAGGACCGCCTACGGCGACGACATCGCGTACGACGCCCTGGTGCTTGCCTGCGGCTCGCGCCCGTTCGTCCCCCCGGTCCCGGGGCGCGACCTCACGGGGTGCTTCGTCTACCGCACCTTCGACGACCTCGATGCCATCCGCGCGAACGCCCGCCCCGGACGCCCCGGCGTGGTGATCGGCGGCGGCCTGCTCGGCCTGGAAGCGGCCAACGCGCTGCGGCTGCTCGGGATGCGCCCGCACATCGTGGAGACGGCGCCACATCTGATGCCGGCCCAGCTCGACCCGGGCGCGGCGCGCGTCCTCCACCAACAGGCGTCCGACCTCGGCCTGCGGCTGCACTGTTCCACGGCCACCGCGTCGATCGAGGCCCACCCCGACGGCACGGTGCGTGCGGTGCGCCTCTCCGACGGAAGCCTCCTGGAGAGTGACCTGGTGGTGTTCGCCGCCGGCATCCGTCCGCGCGACGAGCTGGCCGCCCCTGCGGGTCTGGCGCTCGGCGACCGAGGCGGCATCGCGGTCGACGGCCGCTGCCGTACGCACGACGAGCGCGTCTGGGCGATCGGTGAATGCGCCGCCGTCGAGGGGCGCTGCCACGGTCTGGTCGCCCCCGGCTACCGCATGGCGGACAGTGTGGCGCGCCAGCTGATGGGCCACGACACCGAGCCCTTCGACGGTTCGGACACCACCACCACGCTCAAGCTCCTCGGGGTGAACGTCGCCGCCTTCGGCACCACCCGCCCCGCGGAGGGCGAGGCCTTTGACGTCGTCTTCGCGCAGGGCACCGCCCGGTACGCCAAGTTCTTCCTGCGGCGCGACAGCGGAGTCCTCCTCGGCGGAATGGTCGCCGGAGGCGCCGCCTCTCCCCTCGCCCTCGCATCGTTCGTCGGCCGACGACCGCCCGCGGACCTGGAACAACTCCTCGTCCCCCAGCTCCCCTTCCGTCCTTGAAGACCCTCTCCCCCCTGAACACCGCACCGAAGGAGTTCGCCTTGAAGACGATCGGATTCATCGGCCTTGGCACCATGGGCAGCCCCATGGCGGTCAACCTCGTCAAGTCCGGTTACACCGTGCTCGGTTGGAACCGGACGGACGGTCGACAGCAGCCCCTGGTGGAGGCGGGCGGCACAGTCGCCGCGTCGATCGGTGACGCGGTCCGCGACGCGGACGTGGTCATCACCATGCTGCCGGACTCCCCCCAGGTGAAGGAGGTCGCCTACGGCCCCGAGGGAATCCTGGCCCACGCCAGGCCCGGGACGTTGCTCATCGACATGTCCACGGTCGCGCCCCAGACCTCCATAGCCCTGGCCGAGCGGGCCGCCGAGCACGGTGTGCGTGTGCTCGACGCTCCGGTGGCGGGCGGTGAAGTGGGCGCGATCGAGGGCATTCTGTCGATCATGGCGGGTGGTGAGGCGGCCGACTTCGAGGCGGCCAGGCCCCTCTTCGAAGCCATGGGGAGGACGATCGTGCACTGCGGTTCGCACGGCTTCGGCCAGACCGTGAAGGCCGCCAACCAGCTGATCGTCGCGATCAACATGCAGGCCTGCGCAGAAGCCGTGGTGTTCCTCGAGAAGTCGGGTGTGGACCTGGAGAGCGCCCTCGACGTCCTCAGCGGCGGCCTCGCCGGCTCGAACGTCCTCACCCGCAAGAAGGGCAACTTCGTGGGCCGCGACTACACTCCTAGCTTCACGATGGGCCTCCACCACAAGGACATGGGCATCGTCACCGAGA
Source organism: Streptomyces sp. ASQP_92 (assembly GCF_025399895.1). Taxonomy (GTDB): domain Bacteria; phylum Actinomycetota; class Actinomycetes; order Streptomycetales; family Streptomycetaceae; genus Streptomyces. The sequence continues at coordinate 180,059 of NZ_JAODUA010000004.1, forward strand.
CCGCCCGCGCCATCGGCGCCGTCCTCCCGCTCGGCAGCACCGCCGCCCAGCTTCTCGCCTCCTCGGTGGCCCGAGGTGACGCGCATCTCGATCACTCCGCACTGCTGCGCGGCGTGCAACTCCTCAGCGGGTACGAGCAGTTGTGACCGGGCGGAGTCCACGAGGTCGGATCCGCGGTGCGAATCCGACCGGACCTCGGTGTCAGCCGGTGCCTTCGACGATGCGGAAGTCGCGCTCGACGCCGTCGGAGAGGGCGACCAGCGCCTCCTTGTAGGCGGCACTCTCGCGTGCCGCGACGGCCTGCTCGAAGCTGTCGAACTCGATCAGGATGGTGCGTTCGACGATTCCGGCGTCGTACGCCACGACCCGACCGTCACGGGCGAGGACCCGACCGCCCCCGGCCTTGACGGCCGAACGGGCCAGCTTGTTGTAGGCGGCCAGCTTCTCGGGGTCTGAGATGGTGCGGTAGACGCTGACCCAGTAGCCCTTGGGCATGGGACCTCCAGTGTTGGGATGAGTGTGACGCAGGGGTTGGTTGGTCTCGGACAGGCGTTTTCCGTCGGGGGGCGAGCGCGAGCGAGGCTTGTCCGCGTCGTGATCGCCGTGGGCGTCGTAGGCGTGTCCGCAGTGCCGGCCGCGGCCTGGGCAGAACCGGAACGTGGTCACGGTGTGGGGAAGCGGTGACCCCAGGGTTCCGGCTCCAGGAGGAGCCCGTTGGCCAGATGACTGATGGTTCGGTACCAGCCGATCAGGACGAGCAGTTCGAGTAGTTGAGCCTCGTCGTAGTGGGTGTGCAGGGCGTCCCAGGCGGACGGTGAGAGCCGGGTCGTGTCATTCAGTTCGTCAACGGCGTGCAGCAGTGCCGTGTGACGTGGTGACCAAGGAGCACTGGCTGTCACATCGGGCCGGGTGGTTGCCCGGAGCTGTTCCGGGGTGAGTCCCGCCTGCGGGGCCAGAGTCGCGGCGTGGACGCCCCACTCATAAGCGCAGGCTGATCGCGCGGTCACCCGGGCGATGACGATCTCCCGGTCGATGGCGGGGAGGAGCCCGTGGCCCAGCAGGCCGGCACCGAGGGCGAACATGCGAGAGGCCAGCTCCGGGTTGCGGTGCAGTACGCGGAAGAGCGCGAGTGGCCCGTGCGGCACACCCGGCGGCATCCATCGGCGCAGCGCCCGGTCGACGTCGGCGGTGTAGGGCGGGGCGAGCGGTTCGATCCGTGGCATCGCGGCACCTCCTGCTTCGATTTTCGAATCAGTATGATGCTTCGAGAACCGAAGCGCAAGGAGTGCGTATGGAAGCCAGAGCGCCCCGTCCGGGTGTGCCAGTGCGGGGGTCCGCATCGGGTCGTCCAGTGATGGCCGCACTCGACCTGCTCGGAAGGCGCTGGACGATGCGGATCCTGTGGGAGCTGAGTCAAGCTCCGGTCGGCTTCCGGGAATTGCAGCGCCAATGCGAGCGCATGTCCTCCAGCGTGCTCAGCACCCGGATCGAGGAACTGTCCGGCGCCCGCCTGCTCGTCCTGGACGGGGACGGCTACCGCCTCACCCCACTCGGCGAGGATCTTGTCGAGGCGCTGAGCCCACTGACCGCCTGGAGCCGGCACTGGGCCGAGGAGACAGGATCCGCGACGCCGGGAGATCCGGAGTGATCACCGGGTGAGCCGACCGGTCCGAGACCGGCGCGTCGACGAGGTGCGGAGCCTCGTCCTTGCGTGTGCGCGGCATGGCGGCCTCCGGTGTCGTTCCGATGCCGTCGCCCGTGAAGCGTGAGGTCTCGGCCTCACCATGTGACGTCACGACGCTCGGCCGGCGCACGACCCGGGCGAAGGCGCGCTTCTGGGCGCCCTCGGCTGGTTAATCGGTTGCACGCGGCCGGGGCGGGGTGTCGGATCCCGGCCATGACGATTGTGCTGAGTACGCCGACGGCCGACGGGGTGCGCGAGGCCGTCGCGGCGCTGCGGGAGTGGCAGGACGACGAAGCGCCGATGCAGCTGCATCCCGGGGACATCGGCTGGAACCACCGGTTCGGAATGGCCGAGACGGCCGCGGCGGTCCGGATGTGGAGCCGGGGCGGGCGGGTCCTGGCTGTCGGCATGCTGGATGCGCCGACGGTGGTGCGGATGACGGTCGCGCCCGACGCTTTCCAGGACGAGGACTTGGCGCGGCGGCTCGTCGAGGACTTCTCGCTGCCCGAGCGCGGCGTGCTGCCTGAGGGTGCGGTGTCCATCGAAGCGCCGCAAGGCCTGCTGCTGCACGACCTGTTGACCACGGAGGGCTGGGGTGTCGACGAGCCGTGGACGCCGCTCTTCCGCGACCTCGCCGAGGCGGTGGAGGATCCAGGTGTGCGGATCACGACGCTCGGCCCGGAGCAGGCGCAGGACTTCGCCGACGTCCTGCGGTCCGCGTTCAACACCACGAGGCCCACGTCGCAGTACCTGCACGAGTTGGCGGCAGGACCGTTCTTCGCCGATGCCCGCTGTCTGGGCGCGTACGACGACCAGGGCCCGGTGGCGGTGGTGACGGTCTGGTCGGCCGGCCCCGGTAAGCCGGGACTGGTCGAGCCGATGGGCGTCCACGCGGAGCATCGCGGCCGCGGCCACGGCCGGGCGATCACCGTCGCCGGGGCGGCCGCACTGCGGGAGTTGGGCGCATCGAGCGTGCGCGTGTGCACGCCGAGCTCCAACGTGGGCGGCGTCGCGACGTACAAGGCGGCGGGCTTCACGGCGAGGCCGGAGATCGCCGACCGGCTCAGGAAGGCCTGACGCCGGCCGGCGCCGCCTCCCCATCCAGCCCCGGCGTGCCACGATCACCCCCGCCTGGAAGCGGTTCGCGGGGTTCAGGTCCTCGTGGAGGCGGCTCATGCGGCGGCGCATCGTCCGGACCGACCAGCCCAACTGGCGTGCGATCGCCTCGTCCTTGCTGTGACCACCGCTCACCCGCACGTGTGCCCCGCTCCCTGCCCATGAGCGGGGCACACCGGCATGCGGGGCCGTCAGCAGCTCAAGTTGCCGCCGGCCGGGACACCGAGGATCGAGACGAAGCTCTGATACGCGTTGATCCGGCTCTGCACCTGCGCGGGGTTGCCGCCGTTGCACTCGATGCTGCCGTTGATGCTGCGGATGGTCTCACCGAACCCGGCGCCGTTGACCATGGCGTTGTGCGGGGTCATGGTGCCGGGGCCGCTCTGCGTGTTCCAGTACCACAGGCCGGTCTTCCAGGCGATGGCGGAGTCGCTCTGCACGAGGTTCGGGTTGTGCAGCAGGTCGATGCCGAGCGCGTCGCCCGCCGCCTTGTAGTTGAAGTTCCAGCTCAGCTGGATCGGGCCACGGCCGTAGTACGCGGACTGGCCGGCCGGGCAGCCGTAGGGCTGTGTCACGTCGCAGTAGTGCGAGTAGTTGGCGGTGTTCTGCTCGACGATGTAGACGAGCCCGCCGGTCTCGTGGCTGACGTTGGCGAGGAACGCCGCGGCCTCCTGCCGCTTGACCGTGTCGCTGCCGGTGTTCGCGAAGCCCGGGTACGCGCTGAGCGCGGCGGTCAGGCCGCTATAGGTGTAGAACGAGTTCCGGTTCGGGAACATCTGGTTGAACTGGGCCTCGCTGACCACGAACGATCCGCTGGACGGCGGAGTGGTCGGGCCACCGCCGCCGCAGGCACCCTGGTCGGCCCAGACGGCGGCGACGCCGGGCGTCTCGCCCTGAGTCCACCACTTGGCCTGCCAGTTGTGGCTGTTGTGCGAAGCGGACATCCCGCCGGTGTAGACCGAGGAGGAACTCCAGGCACCGGCGCAGGTGGCGGCGGCCGAGGCGGGGGATGCCAGCGGCACGAGGAGGGCGAGTCCCAGCGCGACCGCGAACGCGGTGAGAAGAGCGATGAGCCGTTGTCTCGACACGCGACCACTCCTTCTAGGAGTTGAGGGGGGATCACGGCAGACTCAAGCGGAATGGTCTGAACCTGTCAAGGTCCAGACCAATTTACGGCTCTCCCCGCGACCAGCGAACACAGTGCACCGCGCGAGCCGCATGCGTACGCTTCGTTCGCTCGGGTCAGTGCGCGTCGGCCTTCAACCACGGTGACGCTGACCATGCTTGACGGCGCGTCAGATAGCGGAGTGCAAGCATCCCAACAGCGGAAACCGCTCGAATCGCATGCGGGCGCCCTACCCGGATCGGCGCCGCGAGCCGTCGTCAGGAGCGTGCGATCCGGGCCGCGAGATAGGGCGCCGTGGCACTGCGGCGGGACCTCGCCACCTTGGCCGGCGGGCCCGCCGCGACCACCCGGCCACCCGCGTCGCCTCCGCCCGGCCCGAGGTCGATGACCCAGTCGGCCGTGGCGATCGTGTCCAGGTCGTGCTCGACGAGGACGACCGTGTTGCCTGCGTCGACGAGCCGGTGCAGTTGTCGCAGCAGCAGCGCGATGTCCGCCGGGTGCAGCCCTGCCGTCGGCTCGTCGAGCAGGTAGAGCGCGTGCCCGCGGCGGGCCCGTTGCAGTTCGGTGGCCAGCTTGATGCGCTGCGCCTCACCACCGCTGAGTTCCGTAGCGGGCTGGCCAAGACGCAGATACCCGAGGCCCACCTCGCGCAGCGTCTCCAGGCTGCGCGAGGCGGCCGGGACGGCGGAGAGGAACGTGGCCGCGGCGTCCACGGACAGCGACAGCACTTCCGCGATGTTCTTGCCGCGGTAGGTGACCTCCAGCGTTTCGGCGTTGTACCGGGCGCCCCGACACGTCGGGCACGGCGCGTAGGTGCCGGGCAGGAAGAGCAGTTCCACGGCGACGAACCCTTCGCCCTGGCAGGTCTCGCACCGCCCTTCGGGCACGTTGAAGGAGAACCGCCCGGCCGAGTAGCCGCGCGCCCTGGCCTCGTCCGTCGCCGCGTACAGCTTGCGCACCGCGTCGAACATGCCCGTGTACGTGGCCAGGTTGGACCGGGGAGTCCGGCCGATGGGCCGCTGGTCGACCAGGACCAGCCGGTCGAACGACTCGACGCCCGACGCGTCCTGGACATCGACCTCCAGGCTCGCCTCGTCGGGTTCCTCGGCCACGAGTCCGAGGTGGCCGCGGACGACCTCGGCGAGCACCTGCGTCACCAGTGTCGACTTTCCGGAACCGGACACGCCCGTGACCGCCGTCAGTACGCGGAGCGGCACATCGACGGAGACATCGTGCAGATTGTGGCGGGAGACGCCGCGCAGGCGCAGCCGGCCGTGCGGTGTACGGGGACGGTGATCGAGCGGCTGGGCGCGGCCGAACAGGTACTGGCTCGTGGCCGACTCCCCGACCCGTTCGAGCCCGGCGACCGGGCCGCTGTACAGCACGCGTCCGCCGCCCTCCCCCGCGCCGGGGCCAATGTCGACCACCCAGTCCGCGCGCCGCACGACGTCCATGTCGTGCTCCACGACGAACAGCGAGTTGCCCGCCGCCTTGAGGCGGTCCAGCACGTCGAGGAGCGGTTCCGCGTCAGCCGGGTGCAGCCCCGCGGACGGTTCGTCCAGGACGTAGACGACGCCGAAGAGACCCGAGCGGAGCTGGGTGGCGATCCGCAGGCGCTGCGCCTCGCCGGGTGACAGGGTCGTCGAGCGGCGCCCGAGACCGAGGTACCCCAGGCCCAGTTCCAGCAGTACGTCGATGCGTGCGACCAGATCCCCGCAGATCCGGACCGCGACCTCGGTCGTCTCCCCGGAGCGGGCGGAAGAGGTCGCGGCGTCGGCGGTGGACCGCTCTGCGACGGGCCGCAGGAGCGCCCCGACGTCGGTGAGCGGCATCGCGTTGATCTCGGCGATGGAGTGGCCGGCGAAGGTCACGGCCAGCGCCTCGGGCCGCAGTCCGCTGCCGTGGCATTCGGGGCAGGGCACACTCCTGACGAACCTCAGCGCCCGTTCGCGCATCCTCTCGCTCTTGGAGTCGGTGAGGACGTGCATGATGTGTTTGCGGGCGCTCCAGAACGTGCCTTGGTAGCCGTAGTCGACGCGGTCCTCCTCCGGCTCGATGTATACGGACGGTTGCTCGTCCGTGTACAGGAGCCACTCCCGGTCCTTCTTCCTGAGCCTGCGCCACGGCCGGTCGATGTCGATCCCCAGGCCGTTCACGACGCTGCGCAGGTTGGCACCCTGCCAGGCGCCCGGCCAGGCGGCGATCGCCCCCTCCCGGATGCTCAGGGAGGGATCCGGGACGAGCAGGTCCTCGGCCACGTCGTGCACGACCCCAAGCCCGTGGCACTCCGGGCAGGCACCGGCCGCGGTGTTGGGTGAGAACGACTCTGCTTCGAGGCGTGCGGCCCGGGGCGGATAGGTGCCGGCGCGCGAGTACAGCATGCGCAGCAGATTGGACAGCGTGGTGAGGGTGCCCACCGTCGAGCGCGAGCTGGGCGACCCGCGCCGCTGTTGGAGGGCCACGGCGGGTGGCAGTCCGGTGATTTCCTGTACATGCGGGGCGCCAACCTGCTGCAACAGCCTTCGGGCGTATGGTGCCACGGACTCGAAGTAGCGCCGTTGGGCCTCCGCGTAGAGCGTGCCGAACGCGAGCGAGGACTTCCCCGAACCGGAGACGCCGGTGAAAGCGACCATCGCGTCCCGCGGAACGTCGACATCGATGTTCCGCAGGTTGTTCTCACTGGCGCCCCGGACATGCACGAAGGGGTCGCTGGCGTCCCTGTTCACCGTTCCTGACTACCTCATCGCGCGGCGATCCGCGCGATGAGGTCCTGACCTTCACTGACATCGACAGCATCCTCTCAAGCCCCGTCCACTCCGCTTTCCCGGTCCGATGCGGGCCAGATGTAGGGCAAATCTTCCGGGGTGTCCGCGAAGAGAGGCCGATAGAATCCGGGGTCTTTTCGTACCAGCGCCGAACGGTGACTCAGATGGAATTCCGCTGAGCCCAGCCACAGCGGCAGTTCCCGCGCTCGGGCAAGCTCCTTCTGCACCCGTACGGAACCTCCTGGACGCCACCGGAGAAAGTCCTCCATCAGCGTGTCGGCACACGTGTCGACACGCCCTTCCGCCGTCCAAGCCCCGCAGATCTCCAGTCCGTAGCGGACCAGGGCTTCCTCGTATCCCGACCACATCCGCACGGCGGGATGGCGCCGCCAGCCGTATCCCGGAACCGTCAATCCGCGGAAAACCTGCAAGGCCTCGACACGTTGCTTACCAAGCCTGCGCTGGTCCAGAACCGCAGCCGAACGTCTGAAGTCCGGAAAGGGCAAGAAGGTCTGCATGGACCCCTGATATCACCTGCCGTCCGCCACGGTCAGGATTGACGATACGAACCACAAGCCGTCATAGGACCCGACGTGACCGACGAGGATCGCGACCCGTGCCGGCCTGCGCAGGCGTTGTCTGCGCCCCGCCGTGGGCGCGGCGCAGGCGTTGTCCGCGCCCCGCCATGTGCACGGCCACGGCCGACGCGTCCGCCTCCGCGTGAAATCGGTGAGCGCACAAGGGACCGGCCCCCGACGAAACGGGTAGGAGCGGGGTGACCGCCCGCGACCGAGGGAGAAGCCCCTGTGACCAGCGATGACCTGATTTCCCGGATCACCCGGCTCGAGACGCGCCTCACGGAGCCGACACCGGCCCCCTTGGGCGGACAGGTCAGCATTCCGCTCGATCCGATCCGCCACCATGTCTATACGGGCGATGGCGGACCCTGCACCACGGAGCTCTTCGGGCAGCGATGTGCCGAACCCTGCGACCGCCATGAACAGCCGCACCCCACATAGTTCCAGGTGGGCAGAGGGCCGGGTGGCCAGGTGCCCCGGCAGAGGATCCACGGAGGCGGCACCCGGTCCGGCACGCCCGGCCAACCCCCGTAAGCTCAAGAGGAGTTACCCGTCCCAATCTCCGCGGAGGCAGTGGCCGCCGGGACCTGATGGCGGCCGGGTCGCCGTTGGAGTGCCCTTTTCGCACAGGAGACATGTTTCGTGAACGATCGGCCCTTGACTCTCATGGCAGTGCACGCCCACCCCGATGACGAGGCAACCAGCACGGGAGGGATTCTCGCCCGGTACGCGGCGGAAGGAATTCGTACGGTCCTCGTGACGTGTACCGACGGCGGATGCGGAGATGGCCCCGGAGGAGCCAAACCGGGAGAGCCCGGGCATGATCCGGCTGCCGTCGCGGCCATGCGTCGCGATGAACTCAAGGCCAGCTGCGCGGTCCTGAAGATCAGTCATGTGGAGATGCTGGACTACGCGGACTCCGGCATGATGGGCTGGCCCACCAATGACGCCCCCGCATCGTTCTGGCGAACACCGGTGGAGGAGGGCGCGGCCCGTCTCGCGGAACTCATCCGTCACTACGAACCCGATGTGGTCGTCACCTACGACGAGAATGGTTTCTACGGCCACCCGGATCACATTCAGGCGAACCGCATCACCATGGCGGCGCTTGCCATGACCGCGCGGACACCGAAGGTGTACTGGACGACTGCTCCCCGCTCCATGATGCGGCGGTTCGGTGAAGTGATGCGCGAGTTCGACCCGAACGCTCCGGAGCCGGATCCCGCGCAGGCCGCCGCGATGGCGACCATCGGACTCCCGGACGAAGAGATCACCACCTGGGTGGACACGTCAGCTTTTGGCGCGCAGAAATTCGACGCGCTGGCCGCACACGCGAGTCAGGGGGAGAACATCTTCTTCCTGAGGATGGGCCAGGAGAGGTTCACGGAACTCATGGGTGTCGAGACCTTCGTACGCGTCCAGGACAGCACCGGGGCTGCCCTGCCCGAGGACGACCTGTTCGCCGGTCTGCGCTGAACGACGGGCCTCGGGCCAACGGCTGTCAGGGTGGCCGCGGCCGCCTGGCCGGGGGGGCGGCCCGGAGCCAGTTCCGTTCCCTTTCGGCCGGGGCCGGCCCGCCGGCCGGGGCAAGGAGCGGCGGCGGAGGCGATCCGACAGGATGGGCGCCATGAAGACCATCGCCTTCCCTCAGACCGAACTGCGGGCGTCCAACGTCGTCCTGGGACAGATGCGCATCACCGAACTCGGGGACGAGGACATCCGCACCCTTTACGGCAGCGCACGGGACGCCGGGATCAATGTTTTCGACCACGCCGACATCTACGGGCCTTCACGCCACGCTTGTGAGGAGCGCTTCGGGCAGGCCCTCCAACTCTCCGCCACCGAACGCGAGTCGATCGTCATCCAGAGCAAGGTCGGCATCCGGCCCGGCTTCTTCGACTTCTCCAAGGGGCACATCGTGCGTACCGTCGAGGAGTCGCTGGCGGCCCTGCGCACCGACTACCTCGACGTCCTGCTGCTGCACCGTCCCGACACTCTCGTCGAGCCCGAGGAGGTGGCCGCGGCCTTCGACGAACTGCACGCGGCCGGGAAGGTGGTGAACTTCGGGGTCTCCAACCACACGCCCGGACAGATCGAACTGCTCAAGACCGCGGTTCAGCGTCCACTGGTGGCCAATCAGGTACAACTCAGCATCACGCACTGCCCGTTGATCGCCTCGGGGATCGCGGCGAACATGGGCGGACTCGACCAGTCGCTCGACCGCGACAACGGCCTGCTCGACCACGCGCGGCTGCACGGCATCACGCTTCAGGCATGGTCGCCGTTCCAGAAGGGCTTCTTCGACGGGGTCTTCATCGGCGACACCGAGCACTTCCCGGAACTCAACTCCGTCCTGGACGAACTGGCCGTGAAGTACGAGGTGACCCCGACGGGTATCGCCGTCGCATGGATCACCCGCCATCCGGCGAACATGCAGGTAGTGCTGGGCACCACCAACCCGGGACGGGTGGCCGAGTCCGCGGCCGGCTCGGAGATCCCGCTCACCCGCGAAGAGTGGTACCGCCTCTTCAGCGCCGCCGGGCACGTCATCCCCTGAGAGTCCCTGCCTCCGGCCCTGGTGGACGTCACCAGGGCCGGACAAGCGGCGGCGAGGCACCCGCCCGCAACACGGCGGGCGCCGGTAGCGCAAGCGGTGGCCGGACCGGGCCGGGTCAGCTCCCGGAGCTGTTGAGGTTTTCGCGCACCTTGGCGATGGCGAAGCCCCAGCCCTGCTGGACGGTGGGCTTGGCGGGCACGGCGATCTCGTCGGGGTTGGTCAGCACGTCGAGGACGACCGGTCCGGGCTCGGCGAAGGCTCGCTCGACCGCTTCGGCCAGGTCCTCGGCGCGCTCCACGCGGATGCCCTTGATGCCCAGCGCCTGGGCGACCGCGGCGAAGTCCGGGTTGTCCAGGACGGTGCCGAACTCGGGGAGCCCCGCTTGTTCCTGTTCGAGCTTGACCATGCCCAGACGCTGGTTGTCGAAGACGACGAGCTTGATGGGCAGTCGCTCGGTACGGATCGTCATGAGGTCGCCGAGCAGCATCGACAGGCCTCCGTCGCCGCAGAACGCGACGGTCTGCCGGTCGCGGTCCAGGAGCTGGGCGCCGATGGCCTGCGGCATCGCGTTGGCCATGGAACCGAGGTTGTAGGAACCGATGAGTCGGCGGCTGCCGCGCATCTCGACGAAGCGGGAGAGCCACACGGTGGCCATCCCGGTGTCGGAGGTGAAGACGGCGTCGGCGTCGGCCGCGGCGTCCACCGCGGCGGCGAGCGCCTCGGGGCGCACGAGGTGGTCCCGGTTGTCGAACGCGGAGCGGACCTTGCCGATCAGGCCCTTGTCGTGACCGGGTGCGGCGAGGCGGCGCTGTCCGTCCTGCCAGTCGGCGAACTTCTTGCGCGCGGAGTCGAGGTGCGTTCGGTCCTCGCGGGCGGCGACGCGCTCCAGGAGCCCGCGCACGGTGGGGCCGACGTCGGCAGCGAGCGCCACGTCGACGGGCACACGCCGTCCGATGTGCTCGGCGACGCGGTCGACCTGGACGACCTTCTTGCCCTCGGGGTACCACTCCCGGTAGGGGAAGTCGGTGCCGAGGAGGACCAGGGTGTCGGCGTGGTCCATGGCGTGGGCGGCGGCCGGGTTGCCGATCAGGCCGGTCTGGCCGACCTGGAAGGGGTTGTCTCCCTCGAAGCCCTCCTTTGCCTTGAGGGTGACCACCATGGGTGCGGCGAGGCGGTCGGCGAGGGCGAGCACGTCGTCATGGGAGGTGCGGGCTCCGCGGCCGACGAGCAGGGTGACGTTTCCGCCGTCGTTGATGAGGCGGGCGGCCTCGTCGAGCGCGGGGTCGTCGGGCCGGTTCTCGGAGCGGGCGACGGAGAGCCGCACCGGGCGGTCGGCCGGCACTTCCTGGCCGCCGATGTCGCCGGGGACGGTGAGGACGGCGACGCCCCGCCGTCCGATGGCGGTGCGGACGGCGACCTCCAGGAGGGCCGGTAGCTGTTCGGGCGAGGTGACGGTGGCGCGGAAGACAGCGACATCCTTGAAGAGGAGGTCGTTGTCGACCTCCTGGAAATAGTCGGTGCCGACCTCGGAGAGGGGGACCTGCCCGGCGATGGCGAGCACGGGCGTGCCGCTCTTGGCAGCGTCGTACAGGCCGTTGAGCAAGTGCACGGAGCCCGGCCCGACGGTGCCCATGCACACGCCGAGCGTGTCGGTGAGCTGCGACTGCGCTCCGGCCGCGAAAGCGGCGGCTTCCTCATGGCGGCAGCCGACCCAGGAAAGGGTCTCAGAGGTCCGGATGGCGTCGGTGAACGGGTTGAGGGCGTCGCCGACGACACCGAAGACGTGCCGCACGCCGAGTTCCTCCAGCGCGTCGGTGAAGAGGCGGGCGACGGTACGAGACATGGGTGCACGGCCTTTCTGTGGACCGCGGGCCTGCGGGTCTGGCCTGCGGGGTCTTTCGGGATACGGGTGTCGGTCGGACAACCGGCGGCCCCGTCGCGAACGGCGCGACGGACTCAGGGTGGACAGGACGGCCGGGATGGTCAGCCGGTGAAGCTGTCCGGGTCGGCCGCCTTCCAGTCGGCGGCCCACCCGGCAGGTGGGTCCACCGTCAGCTCGCCAGGCTTCAGCCACTCGTAGAGTTCGGCATAGGAGCGGAATTCATCGGCGTCGGTGGCGCGGCGACGCACCAGATGCGGACCGAGCTCGCCGGGCTCGGAGGCACCCATGGCGGCCATGATCTGTAGGGCGCTGGAGACGGTCGCCTCCTGATAGCGCCGGACCCGCTCGGACTTGTCGTCGACGTCAAGGGCACGGGCCCGGCGCGGGTCCTGGGTGGTGACGCCGGTGGGGCAGCGGTTGGTGTGGCAGCGCTGGGCCTGGATGCAGCCGACGGCGAACATCATGGCGCGGGCCGCGTTCGTCCAGTCGGCGCCCATGGCGAGGCGTTTGACGATGTCCGCGCCGGTGGCGACCTTGCCGCTGGCGCCGACCCGGACGCGGTCGCGCAGTCCGGCGCCGACCAGCGCGTTGTGAACGGTGATCAGTCCTTCTGTGAGCGGCATGCCCAGGTGGTCGGCGAACTCCAGAGGGGCGGCGCCGGTGCCGCCTTCGGCGCCGTCGACGATGATGAAGTCGGGGGTGATGTCCTCGGCGAGCATCGCCTTGCACACGGCGAGGAACTGCGCACGGGAGCCGGGGCAGAGCTTGAAGCCGACCGGTTTTCCATCGGCGAGCTCCCGCATGCGGGCCAGGAACCGCACCATCTCGCGTGGGGTGGCGAAGGCTCGGTGGTACGGCGGTGAGATCACCGTTTCGCCTTCCGGGACGCCGCGGACCCGAGCGATCTCCGTATTGACCTTGCTCCCGGGCAGCACGCCGCCGATGCCGGGCTTGGCGCCCTGGGAGAGTTTCAGGGAGACGCACTTGACGGCCGGATGGGCGGCCTTCTCGCGGAACTGGTCCGGGTCGAAGTCGCCGTCCTTGGTACGGCAGCCGAAGTATCCGGTGCCGATCTCCCAGATGATGTCGCCGCCGGGGCGAAGGTGGTATTCGGACAGGCCGCCCTCACCGGTGTCATGGGCGAAGCCTCCACGTGCCGCACCCGTGTTGAGCGCAAGGACCGCGTTGGCGGAGAGGGAGCCGAAGCTCATCGCGGAGACGTTCAGCAGCGCCATGTCGTACGGCTGGGTGCAGTCGGGGCCGCCGACGCGCACGCGGGGCGCGTGCTTCGGCATGTCGACCGGCCGCATCGACGGCACCAGGAATTCGTAGCCCCGGCTGTACATGTCGCGCTCGCTGCCGAAGGGCTCTTCCGCGTCCACGCCCTTGGCCCGCTCGTAGACAATGCTGCGGGTGTCCCGGTCGTAGGGGCGGCCGTCGTAATTGCGCTCCACGAAGTACTGCTGGAGTTCGGGACGGATCGCCTCCAGGAGGAAACGGGCATGCCCCAGAACCGGATAGTTGCGCAACACCGAGTGACGCCGCTGCACCAGGTCGTAGCAGCCGACCAGCGCGATAGCACCTATCAGGCAACCCGCCAACCACCACCAGGGCGAGACGAACAACGCCGAGACCACTGCCGCGGCGGCACCCACAATGAGCAGGCCCACGGCCCCAAAACGCACCATGCATGTCCGCGTATCCGGGATCGCGGTATTCATGTGCGCCCCCATCGCGATTCCGGTGGCCGCGCCGACCGGCGAGGGGCGACGCCTCGGACACAACGGCGTCGCCGCCCCCGCCGCACAGAGCTGCCACGGGGCTGCCAGATCCCTAGCGAAGCATTACCCGCTCTCTGGCGCCCCGAGAGCCGTTTCCTGGGTGATGAAATCGGTCAGGGCAGTCATGTGACCTCCTCGCAGCAGCGCCTGGCGCTGCTGGTCGGCGCCTGTGCCCTCGCGCAGGAGCCGACTGATGAGGGGTTCGACGTGCCGAATGTCGCCGTGGTCCTGCAAGCCCGGAGTGATGTATTCGACGAGCCGGCTCAGCACGTCGGCCGCCGGCTGGGGGTGGCCCTGCGTGTCCAGGAGCGTGGAGGAGAGACCATGGCGGGCCGCGTGCCACATGGCCGCCTGGAGGACTTCGGGCCGAGCGGGCCGTAGGGGGACGCCGTCCTTGTGGTCGCGCAGTGCGGTGGCGGCCAGGGCCCGTACGATCCCGGCGAGCATGGTGGCGTCGTCGGCCCGGAGTTGGACGTCCATGCAGCGCACTTCCACGGTGGGAAAGCGCTCGGAGAGTCGCGCGTGCCAGTAGAGCTGTCCCGTGTCGCCGATGACGGAGGAGGCGACGAGCGCCCCGATGCTTTCTTCGTAGTCGGTGAGACCGTCGAAGTGCGGGGGCACGCCGCCCACTGGCCAGCGGCTGAACACCAGGGTTCGCCAGCTCGCGAAGGACGTGTCGCGCCCCTCCCAGAACGGAGAGTTCGCCGACATCGCCAAAAGCGTGGGCAACCAGACCCGGATCCGGTTCAGGACAGCCACACCGGTCTCCCGGTCCGGCACCCCGACATGTACATGCATCCCGTTGATCAGCAGCTCTTCCGCCATCCTGCCGCCCTGGCCATGGAGCCGTCCGTAACGGCGCCCGCCGGTGACGGGAACCTGGTGCTCCCCCACCAGCGGGGCCGACGCGGTCGCTGCCAGACGGCACCCGGAGCGCTCCGCGGCCGTGCTCAGCGCGTGGCGCAGGCGCAGCAAATGCCCGCCCACCTCCGTCAACTCCTGGCACACCGGGGTGGCGATCTCCACCTGAGCCTGCAACAGCTCGGGCTGGACTTCGCTCTCCTCTGCGACGCCGTCCAGGCCCGCAGCGCGACGTACCTCCTCCGACCGCGCGGCCGGCTGCCCGGTCGCCGGGTCCAGAAGCAGGTATTCCTCTTCAACTCCGACAGTGATCACGCAACTCGGATACCCGCTCCAGGGGATCCCTATCGGTCCGAATTGCCCTGAATGCGAATACGTCTGTCCCAACGGGGGAGCGGAACCATCAGGGTCAGCGGAGTGCCATTCTGGTCGCCCCGCGGCCGACCGGACGGTCCGCCGGCCATGCGTCGACCGCGTGCCATTCGGCTCGGACGGTCTTGCCGTGGGCGTGCGGCAGGACGTCGAGCGAGGAGGTGAGATCCTCGGCGATGTGCCATCCCATACCGCCGCCGACGGCGAGGTCGGGTCGACGCGGGGCGGGAGGAGCAGTGCTGGTGTCCTGGACATCGGCGGTGAGGACCGCGCCCTGAGTGCGGAGGCACAAGATCCAGTCGCCCCGTTCCGTATGGCGCACGGCGTTGCCCAGCAATTCGCTGACGACCAGCACGACAGCGTCGCGGTCGACCCACGGACAGGCGGCCCGTACATATTCGGCGGTGGCGTGGCGGGCCTCGGCAAGGTCTGCGGCGCGGGATTCGATGACGAGCACGGGATGCTTCCACCCTTCTTCCAGCAGCGAATGTTCTGCCGTGTCCGCCCATTGCCACTGCCACGGACTCGGCACCATCCAGTGCACCGCCCTGCGGTCCGCGCGGACATCGGCCATCGAGCCGGTCTCGGTCCCACCGCTTCGGGCCCTTGGTCCCGCATCGCCGAGCCACACGCATGGAGGTCGCCGGCGGACTGACGCGAGACGTTGCGCCTCCTCGCCCGGCACACGAGGCAGGCAGCCCTGCGTCACGAGTGGTTCGCCGACCTGCTCGGCGGCCGCCCGGCCCTGGGTCCGAACGGTCTCGCCGTGGCCGGGGCCACGCTCGCCGCCGTGTCCGTCACAATCGGGCCGCCCCCGTCGTCGTCATGACGATACGCAGGCACGAGACCAGGTGACGCTGTCTCCCGGACAGCCGAGCCTCCCACGGCGAACCGTGGTCAGGGCGGGCAAAAGACCGTTCGGAGGAGCGGGTGGCAGAATCACGGCACGTGACGAGACACGTGATGCGCTGCACCCCCTGCTGGGCGACCCGTTGTGACAGGGCGGGGTCATGACTGCGCGCCCTGTGCTGATCGTTGATGCGGCGAACGTCGTCGGATCCGTGCCCGATGGCTGGTGGCGCGACCGCAAGGGCGCGGCCGAGCGACTGCGGGACCGGCTCGCCGAGCGGCACTTCGACGAGGAGGTCGTCCTGGTCGTCGAGGGAGCGGCCCGGGATGTCGAGTCCGTGCCAGGGGTGCGGGTCGAGTCCGCGTCGGGCAGCGGGGACGACCTCATCGTCGAGCTCGCCGCCGCCCATGCCGACAGGCCCTGCACGGTCGTGACCGCGGACCGCGAGCTGCGCGAACGGGTCAGGGCGTACGGTGCCGAGTGTGTCGGACCTCGGACGGTCCGGCCCGTCTGAGGGCCGGTTCCGGGCGGACCAGGTGTGCTCGTCCCCGCGCGGCGTCGGGTCCGACGGGCGCGGCGCCCGTCTCTCCGCGGGACGGCTCGCCGGCCAGCTGCCGTCGGCGTGTCGGTGGCGGGGCGTCGCAGCCGAAACGGACCGGGAAGTCCCCCAACCTGATCGCGCGGTATGCAGAAGCCGTCGACTTCGGGCTGGGGCAGAAACCCGGACCATTCCCTCCTGGGCGCTACGGGGCAGGCCGGCCCGGCGGGGACCACGGCTGAGGGAGGGGCGGCGGTCCGTCGAGGGCTCCGCGGAGTTTCTCCTTGAGGGACTTCGGCGGCGCTTCCGCCTCCTTCCGCGCGTGCATGAGCCGCGCGATCGACACCCGGACATGACACTCCAGCTCCCGCTGCCTCACCGACACCACCCAGACGCCGTCCCGCCCGAGGAACGCCTCCCGGCCCGGTTCGTCACCATGCCGGGCGCGCAGAGCCAGTGCACGCGGGAGGTATTGCAGGGCCGCGTCCTCGGCCGCGGCCACCGCCGCCGCCTCGTCCTGGCCGATGCGGTACGTGCCCGCCAGCCTCCAGCGGTGCAGGCTCAGAGATACGCCGTCGGCGCGCTCGTTCATCCATGTGTCCTCCTCGATGAGGACATACCACTCGGGGGTCATGACGTACGTCTCCCTGCCTAGTCCGTGCGGGAGTTCATACTGGACCACGCCAGTCAGCGCCCAACGGTTACCCCGTCGCTGGCGGCGCGCAGACACCTGCTCCGCTTGCCCGGTGGCGCCCGGAGACAGCCCCGCGGAGGCGGCGCCATCCGCAGAACGAAGGACTACGCGCCACCCGGCCCGTGTCCGTGTCCGCCCGCGCCTCCACCTGCCCCGGCCCCTTCGACCGTGCCCACTTCACCGACCCTCACGCGACGTTCCCCGGGCTGCGCGAACAGGGGCCCGTCCGCCCGGCTGGCGCTGCGCGAGGCTGAGGTCCGCTTCGGCCTCACCGATGCGCGGCTGTCCGTCAACAAGGCGCACCCCATCGCGCAACTCCCCCTCGCCATCGCGGAGTCATCGCTGCCGTGACGCTCAAAGACCGGGCGCCGGCCGGTGCGAGGGGGGTGTGAGGCGGGCGCGGCAGGGCCGGTGAGCCCTCCCTCGGCCGTCACACCCTTCGGTCGCGCCGCAGCACCCGCAGGCTGTGGGCCTCCATCGGGAATTCGGCTTCTGCCTTGATCGGCGCGCTGTCCGCGTCCGCCGACGGGTCGGCGGTGTCCAGCACCAGCTGCCACTCCTCGCCGAACGCCGCCGGCGGCAGACGGAAGTCGATGGGCTCCCGGTAGCTGTTGAACAGCAGCAGGAACGTGTCGTCGGTGACCGGCCTCCCCCGAGCGTCGCGTTCCATCGGCTTGTCGGCACAGAGATACACCGCGAGGGCATGCGCGTCACCCCGCTTCCAGTCGTCGTCATCCATCTGGCACGCGTCGGGCCGCAACCAGACCACCTCGGCACGCTCGGGCGGGGTGTCGGGGGTCGGGCCCACGGGGAAGTGGCGGCGGCGCAGTCCGGGATGGGCGTGGCGCAGGGCGACCACGCGGCGCGTGAAGTCGAGCAGCCCGCGCCGTTCGTCATCCAACTCCCAGTCCACCCAAGAGAGTTCGTTGTCCTGGCAGTAGGCGTTGTTGTTGCCCCCCTGAGTACGTCCCAGCTCGTCGCCGTGGGCGAGCATGGGTACGCCCTGCGAGAGCAGGAGGGTCGCGAGCAGGTTGCGTTGCTGGCGCAGCCGCAGCTCCCGCACGCCCCGGTCGTCGGTCTCGCCCTCGACCCCGCAGTTCCAGGACCTGTTGTCGTCCGCGCCGTCCCGGTTGTCCTCGCCGTTGGCCTCATTGTGCTTGCTGTCGTACGAGACGAGGTCGCGCAGGGTGAAACCGTCGTGGGCCACCACGAAGTTGACGCTGGCACGTGGCCGTCGCCGGTCGTGCTGGTAGAGGTCGGAGGAGCCGGTGAGCCGGGACGCGAAGTCGGCCAGGGTGTCGTCCTCGCCTCGCCAGAAGCCTCGTACGGTGTCACGGTAGTGGCCGTTCCACTCCGACCACAGGGCGGGGAAGTTGCCGACCTGGTAGCCGCCGTCCCCGATGTCCCACGGTTCGGCGATCAGTTTGACCTGGCTGATCACCGGGTCCTGCTGGACCAGGTCGAAGAAGGCCGAGAGCCGGTCAACCTCGTGGAACTGCCGGGCCAGGGTGGCCGCGAGGTCGAAGCGGAAACCGTCGACGCGCATCTCGGTCACCCAGTACCGCAGGGAGTCCATGATGAGCTGGAGGACGTTCGGATGCCGCATCAGCAGGGAGTTGCCCGTGCCGGTGGTGTCGAAGTAGTGCGCCGGGTCGTCGTCGACGAGACGGTAGTACGCGGCGTTGTCGATGCCCCGGAACGACAGCGTGGGTCCCTGATCGTTGCCCTCGGCGGTGTGGTTGAACACCACGTCCAGGATGACCTCGATCCCGGCGGCGTGCAGCGCCTTGACCATCTCCTTGAACTCGACGACCTGTTGCCCCCGGGTGCCGCCCGCCGCGAAGCCGTTGTGGGGAGCGAAGAATCCGATGGTGTTGTAGCCCCAGTAGTTCGACAGGCCGCGATCGACGAGGAAGCCGTCCTGTGTGAACTGATGCACCGGCATCAACTCCACTGCGGTGACGCCCAGTTCCTTGAGGTGGTCGATCACCTCGGGGTGCGCGAGGCCCGCGTAGGTACCGCGCAGTTCCTTCGGCACACTGGGGTGACGCATCGTCAGTCCGCGTACGTGCGTCTCGTAGATGACCGACTCGTGGTAGGGGTGGCCCGGACGCCGGTCCCCCTCCCAGTCGAAGCCCCGGTCCGTCACGACGCCGAACATCCCGTGCCCGGCGCTGTCCAGGCCGTTGGGCGCCCCGGGGTTCTCCGGGTCGGCGCTGAGCAGCGAGGGGTCGCCGTCGAGTTGCCCGTCGACGGCGGTGGCGTACGGGTCGAGCAGCAGCTTGGCCGGGTCGCAGCGCAACCCGTCGGAGGGCCGGTACGGCCCGTGCACGCGGTAGCCGTACCTCTGTCCGGGGCCCACCCCCGGCAGATACGCGTGCCACACCGACCCGTCGGCGTCGGTGAGCGGAACGCGTCTCTCGTCGCCCGCGTCGTCGAACAGGCAGAGCTCCACCCGTTCGGCCACTTCTGAGAAGAGGGCGAAGTTGGTTCCGGCGCCGTCGTGAACGGCACCGAGCGGATAAGGACGGCCAGGCCACGTCTCCATGCGCGCATCAAAACACGACAGCCTCGACGGCACTCGCCCGACGCGGCGGTATGGAAGATCCTTGGCACAGGGCCACCGTGCTTGGCGGCAAACACCGACATCGGGCCGGACGTGATGAACCTGCCCAGAGAGCTGCGAGGCGCGCCGGGCGGCCGGGGCCGGTTCAGGCTTCGTCGCGGCGCGTGAGGAAGCCGTCGGTGAGCCTCCGGCAGTGCTGGTGGCCGGCAAGGCGCCACGTCTCGTCGGCAGCGGTTGTCTGTGCGACCCCCTCCTGGAGTTGCGGGAGAGCATGCGCTCGCAGAACAGCGCGCGTGGCAGCCCGATCGCCCACACGAAACGGACCGGCCGGTTGATCTGGTCCTCAGTGATCCGCTCCACCCGTTCGCCCTAGTTGGCAAGCCCATCCGTCTGGCGCGGCGCCAACCACCGCACCTGCCACGGCCACTGACGCCCCAGCCAGTGCCTTTGCAGACGCCTCAATGCCTCGACCCAAGACATAGGGGGCACCCCCGAGTATCACGCACTGTAATCGTTCGGAATGCGCTCCGACGGTGCTCTTGGTTTCCTGAACACACCCCGCTCTCCATAGTCCTGGAGGACTCATGAGCAGCCCAAAGGAATTCGGGGTGCGCCGCATGGAGCAGATGCGCGCCCAGGTCAAAGAACTCGGCCACGCCGCTGACCGGACCCTCGATCCCGAACTGCGTCGGCGTCTCGAAGCCAAGATCCAGCGCCTGCAGCAACAGTGCGAACAGAACACCGCCGCAGAGACTGGGTGACTCGAGCCATCGCGAATACGGCGGTGCTGGTGCGACCGGAGTGCCAATCCTGGCGCAGGTAGCGCCGGCCCCCTGATGCCAGGCCAGGCGGCGTGGTGCGGCCGACTCGCTAGCGGTGGTGGGGCCAGTTCGGGTCCTCCCAGCGGGCGGGGCCGGTCAGGCCGATGAGTCGTATGCCGTCAAGCACGTCCTCCGGAGCCCCCTGGGCCGCAAGCCGCGCAGGAGCGTGACGGACCAGCCAGGCCGCAAGCTCGGTGCGCAGGTCATGCGCGTTGGCCCGTGCGTCCCACGGAAGGCGATCGTCCAGAAGGTCGCACTTCCAGTGGGCCGCCGCGTCGGCCAGGTGCCGGTCGGCAACACGGTCTTCGAGCGCCTCCCAGGTGTCGAGCCACGGAGTGAGCGTGCCCGATGCCTCGGCACACAGCGCGAGGACCTCGTGCGCGGGGACGGCGGGATCCGGTTCGGCGAGGGTGTGAGCCCACCAGGCCCGTAGGAACTCCCACACCGCCGCGTTCTGGTGCGCAGACCACTGCCGCCAGTCGCCGTGAACGAACGAACGGCCGACCTCCTCCATGCCGAACGTGGGCTCTACGAGGCCACTGACCAGCGCCCTCGCGAATTGAGGCAGGATGCGGCGCAGCACCGCGCCGTGGTCCTTCCAGTCGGGAGCCTCCCAGGTGCGGCGCAGAAGGTCTGGGTCGAGCACCACCCCCGGCACCTTCAATTGCGCCAGCTCTTCGTCGCTGCCCCAGTGGCAGTCACACTGGGCCTCGTCGCTGCGGGCGGTCATTCCGCGAAAGGTGACGTCCAAGCCGTCGAGAGCACGTTCGAGTCGGAGCCGTGCGGGAGCGGCCTCGGGGTTCATCATGTCGGCACAGCCTCGGGGGGGACTCCGGTGGCTTCCGCCGACCGAAGATCGCAACCCTACGTGTCCCATCAGCCGTTGTCAC
This sequence comes from Streptomyces sp. ASQP_92, assembly GCF_025399895.1. Classification (GTDB taxonomy): domain Bacteria; phylum Actinomycetota; class Actinomycetes; order Streptomycetales; family Streptomycetaceae; genus Streptomyces. The sequence goes on from NZ_JAODUA010000004.1 coordinate 201,140, forward strand.
GGCCGTCAGCCGATTTCCCGGCGGCCTGTGATGGGCGACCAGCCACAAGATCGGCGACGCGCCCGAGTCATGTGTCCGTCCACGACCGGGCCGTCCAGTATCGGGCCGGACCCCGCCGACAGCCGCGAGCACGCCAACATCCCTCCCCAACTCATCTTGTACGCCTACGCGTTGAGCACGTCAGGCCGGCGGCCGCATGGCCCAGCGGATGGCCCGGGTCATCCCGTGGCCCCCAAGCCGTACGAAGGTGTCCTCCACCACCGGGATGTGCGGCAGCAGCAGCTCCCGCCTGGCCCACCTGGGCAGCAGTCCGACGGCATTCGCGGCCAGGACCCCGTATGCGGGTCGGGCGACCCAGGGCAGCGGTGGTGTGAGCAGCAGGAAGCGCGCCGCCTCGCACGCGGCGGGGGTGGCGTGCAGTTCGGGACGGTAGGTGGTCAGGCGACGGCGCAGCGCGGGCAGATCGGTGGGGGCGTCCTCGGCCCCCAGCGCGCGGGCGACCCGTGCGGCCTCGGCGACGTACCGGTTGCTTCCCTCCTCGCCCAACGGGTGGGCCCCGAACCGCTGATGGGCGCCGAGGAAGCAGTACGCCTCGGCGGTGTACACCCAGGTCAGCAGATGCGGGTCGTCGGCACGGTAGGGCCGTCCGTCGGGGGCGGTGCCCCGGATCCGGGCATGCACGGCACGCACCTCGTCCACCGCGTGCTGAGCGTGCTCCTCGGTGCCGAACGTGGTCACGGCGAGGAAGGTGCTGGTGCGCTGGAGGCGGCCCCACGGGTCGCCCTTGTAGCCGGAGTGACCCGCTACCGCCGCCATGGCCAGCGGGTGCAGGGACTGAAGGAGCAGGGCGGCGATGCCGCCTATGAACATCGAGGCGTCGCCGTGCACCGTCCGCACCGGCGAGTCGGGGGCGAACCAGCGAGGGCCCGGCGTGTCATGGATACGGGCACGGTTGACAGGTCCTTCCGGCCCGGCCACGCGCGAGAAGAGGGCCGATCCGAGTCGTGTCCGTACCGTATCCACGAGCATGAGGCCAGTTCGCTCGCTGGACCGGGGCAGCGGGCGTGGTGCGGAAGACCGGAAGACCGGCACGGGAGGCACTCGCCATATCACGCGCCACACGGAGGGGGCGTCCTGCGACCGGGGGCTACCAGCGCTCGCTGCGCACCGCTCGCTGCCCCACCGCTCAGTGCTGCGAACGCTCGGCCAGTGTCGTGTAACCGAATTGCAGGACGTCCGCCACGGCAAGAGCGCTCAGCGCTCCGGTCACTGTGCGCGTGGCTTCCGGCCAGACGGTCCGGGCGCCGGTGAACGTGGTCACGATCCATACGCTCAGGCAGAACGGGCAGCTGAGCAATTCGCCCACCGTATGACGGCCCGGCTCCTCGCACGGGCTCTCGTTGAGCTCGGCGGGAGCGCCGGAGTCGTCCACCTCCGTGAACGGGGCCCGCAACGGGCGCGTCACCGTCGCCTTGCCGATGAGGCGGCTGAGCCGAAACGTGGCCGTCGCGGTGAGGAGCAGGTCCCACGGGTCGGGTGAGGCCGGCAGAGGCCGTCCGCGCCGACGGTGCACGACGGCCCACCCCGCCGCGTACCCGGCGAAACCGATCATCGCGCCCAGGTGGCCGCCATGGGACCGCATAGCTTGCAGTGGCCTCATCGAACTGCCTCGTTCTGCCGCTCGGGCACTCGTACGTCGTCGTGGATTCTGTGCAGCATCCCTACTGCCGGGGCGCTTACCCGGACCCGCCGTGCACACGCACGGACGGAGCGCATTCCGCGCCATAGGGGTGGGCGGAGGCGGGCGTCGCACCCCGTGCGGGGTGCGACGCCCCGGGGGTCAGACCCTGGCGGGGAAGCGTTCCCAGACGCGGTGTGCGCCCAGGAGTTGGCTGACCTGTTCGAAAGCGGTGTCTGCGGTGTCGGCGCGGACTACGCCGGGTGCGTCGGCGGGAATGCCCGCGCCGGGCAGAACGGCGTCGGCCCCGGCCCAGACAGCGAGGGCCTTGCCGTGACGGAAGGCTTCGTTCAGGAGGAGCAGAAGCCGGGGGTCGGTGGGTGCGGGGTTGGCGTCCGTCTTGGCGTCCCGTGCGGGGAAGGCGTCCGCGCCCACGGCCGGAACGCCGGCCACAAGGATCGCGTCGAACTCGATCGAGCGGGCCGTGGCGAAGGTGCGCTGGACCGTGATCGCGTCCTCCCCCGCTCCGATCGTGCCTCCGGCAGGAGCGATCACGAGGGGAACCATGCCCGCGGCGAGGACCGCCTCGCGTACGGACTTGACCCCGTCGAGGTCGGCGTCCGCGTCGGCCACGATGCCGATGATCCGGCCGTCGCAGGGCCAGACGCGTCCGAGCTGGGAGAGGGCGGGGCTGGGTTCAAGGTCGGCGAGCTGCCCGGCCGCGGCCGGCGCGGGGAGTCCGAGACCGGCTGCGACCTGCTCGCACAGCTGCGGGTCGATGTTGGCGAGCACCCGCAGGGCGCGCTCCTTGATGGCCTGTTCGTAGCACTTGCCGAGTTCGAAGGTGTACGCGGCGATGATGTGCTCCCGCTCGGGCGGGGTCATGCTGAGCCAGAACTGGCGCGGCTGGCTGAAGTGGTCGTCGAAGGAGGCCGGCGCCTCGCGGACCTTGCGGCTCTCCGCCACCGGCGCGGGCACCTCGATGAACGCTCCGGTGTCCGCTCCGGCGACGAAGGGGCAGCCCCCGTCGAGGCTGTTGGGGCGGTAGGGGGCGACACCCCGGTGCACAGCGGTCTGGTGCATTCCGTCGCGAAGCATGTCGTTGACGGGAGCGTGCGTCCGGTTGATCGGGAGCTGACCGAAGTTGGGGCCGCCGAGCCGGGTGAGCTGGGTGTCGACGTAGGAGAAGAGACGGCCCTGCATGAGCGGGTCGTTGGTGACGTCGATGCCCGGCACGAGGTGGCCGACGTGGAAAGCGACCTGTTCGGTCTCGGCGAAGTAGTTCGACGGGTTGGCGTTCAGCGTGAGCAGACCGATCGGCTGAACCGGTGCGAGTTCCTCGGGGACGATCTTCGTCGGGTCGAGGAGGTCGATGCCCTCGAAGGTCTGCTCGGGAGTATCGGGGAAGGTCTGGATGCCCAGTTCCCACTGCGGGAAGGCGCCGGCCTCGATGGCGTCGGCGAGGTCGCGCCGGTGGAAGTCGGGGTCGACTCCCGCGGCGATCTGCGCTTCCTCCCAGACCAGGGAGTGCACCCCGAGCTTGGGCTTCCAGTGGAACTTCACCAGCGTGCTCACACCCTCGGCGTTGACGAGCCGGAAGGTGTGGACGCCGAAGCCCTCCATGGTCCGGTACGAGCGCGGGATGCCGCGGTCGGACATGTTCCACAGGGTGTGGTGGGTGGCCTCGGTGTGGAGGGTGACGAAGTCCCAGAACGTGTCGTGGGCGCTCTGGGCCTGCGGGATCTCGCGGTCGGGGTGGGGCTTGGCGGCGTGCACGACGTCGGGGAACTTGATGGCGTCCTGGATGAAGAAGACCGGGATGTTGTTGCCCACCAGGTCGAAGACGCCTTCTTCGGTGTAGAACTTCGTCGCGAAGCCCCGCGTGTCGCGCACGGTGTCGGCGGATCCGCGGGAGCCCAGGACGGTGGAGAACCGGACGAACACCGGTGTCTCGGCGTCCTGGGCGAGGAAGGCCGCCTTGGTGACGTTGGCGGCGGTGCCGTAGGACTGGAAGACGCCGTGCGCGGCCGCCCCTCGGGCGTGCACCACGCGCTCCGGGATCCGCTCGTGATCGAAGTGTGTGATCTTCTCGCGCAGATGATGGTCCTGTAGCAGCACCGGGCCCCGCGGCCCCGCCTTGAGCGAATGGTCGGTGTCGTACAGCCGCGCACCCTGAGCGGTGGTCAGATACGCCCCGCTCTGCGCCATCCGCGCCTGCTCCGCCCCCGTCGGCTGGCCGGTGGGACTGACGGTCTCGGGGCCTCGCTGGTCCGGCTTGGGCGGCAGCGGTTCGGTCGGCGTGGTCGGTTCCTCGATCGCCGGGGAGACCGGGGACGGCTTCCCCGGAACCCCGTCCTGCGGGCCGCCGTCGCCGTCGCGCAGGGTGTCCACGACCTTCTTCGCCGCTGCCTTGATGGGATTCTGTTCGTTCACTCTGGCTCCTCGATGCGTACAGGATGGGCCGAACAAAAGCTTCTAAAGATAGACATATCGGCCCAGCGTAGGTTCGCAAGACGGCGTGTCCCCCGCGTTCCGCGCCTTACACCTTTGGGGAGTCGTTGTGGCCGAGATGGACGTCCTTCCGTACGGGAGGGCCTGGCTGAAGGCGGCCATGGTGGAAGACGGACCGCCCCCTGCCGGGTTGCCGACGCCGAGCACCCGGGTGGCGGCTGTCAGCGGGAGCCGCCCGACGCCGCCAGCATGAGTTCCCTGACGCGGTCGAGGTACTTGGGCACGCCCGCCACGGCTTCCGCGGTGTCCGGCATGCTGACCACCAGGTCGACGCGGTCGGGGAACCAGTTCAGCCACAGCGACACCCCGGCGGCACTGTCCGGGCCGGTCAGGACCCTCGCGTCCGCGCCGAGGTAGTCGCCGGCGCCCGGAGCGGACCGGGCGTCCACATAGGACGCCATGGGCGGGATGCTGGGGATGCCGTCGTCCGCCCCGTCGAGAAGCAGTTCGAGTGCCCGGTGCAACGGCACGTCGTATCCCTCGCGAGCCCGCTGGAAGGCCTGCTGCGCGACGGGAATCGCGTCGGCGAGCCGGGGCGAGGCGGACAGCCGGAACGAGAGCGGCACAAGATTGACGAGCCAGCCGTGCACGTGGAGCAAGCGAGGGTAGGCCCTGGTCGATACGGCTGTCAGTGCGCGGTAGGCGTCGTGCCCGGTGAACTCCCGCTGTACGAGCGCCAGGGCGGCGAAGAATCCCGCGGCGAGCCCGCCCCCGTGCCGGGCGCACTGAGCGCGGAACGCGCGTGCCTCGGCGTCCGTGAACACCGGGTACTCGAACCGGGTCGCGGACAGCAACTTGCCATGGCGGTTGCCCAGTTCGACCGGGAAGGCGGGGAACCCGCCGTCCTCGACGGCCAGGAAATCCGACCACGCGGCGAGCTCCGGCGCGGCTTTCGTCAGCGATGCGGAGCGCTGCGACTCATGGCGGTTGTGGTCCAGGTAGCCGGGCACCGAAGGCAGGTCGACCGGGGCGCCGGTGCGGGCCGCGTCGTAGCGGGCACGGAGTTCGTGGAAGAGCAGCGTCAGCGAGTGGCCGTCGGAATAGGCGTGGTCGATCGCGAAGTACACCGTGGATGCCGTGTCCCGTCGGATCACTCCCGCCAGCATTCCCAGCCGGCTCACCGCGGTCTGCTCGTCGATCCTCCGGTGCACATGGGCGCGCAGGTCACCCGAGTCACCGAACTCGCCCACGTGCACCGGGCGCATCGTGAGGGACTCGGGAGGTATGCGGAAGCCGACCAGGTCCTCGGTCTCCGGCTCGTACCAGGCGTGGAACGCCTCGTGTCGGCGTACGAGTCCCTGCCACGCGTGGGTGAGGGCGTCGATATCGGCCCGGCCCTCCAGGTCGAACGCCATTGCCACCCACGGCGATTGACGCCTGGCAGCGGCCCGCTGGGCGGCCGCCAGGCGGAGGTGCGCCCGCTGGAAGTGCGACGCGGGAACATCGTGCCGCACTGGAGCACGGTCGCCGGCCGGCCGGAACTCGACCACTTCGCCGGGATCGGGCCGCCAGGCGAGGATCTCGGTCATGCGCACAGTGGGTCTCCTTCTCCTTGGGGAACGGGCGGGCCGGCGGGCGAAGGTACGGCTTCGGCCGCCCGGTGACCCTCGGCCACGCGGGAGGCGGTGGCCGCGACGGCTTGGACGAAACGCCCGACGCCGGATCGCGCCACAGCCGTGTCGGGAAAGCGCGTCGACAGGTGCACTCCGCGGTCGCTCCTGGTCAGCCATACGTACACTTCGGCGGGGCTGTGGATCCGGCTGCGCAGCATGGCGTCCCGCTGGTGGGGCGGGCTGCCCGCCACGCGGCGTACGTCGAGGTAGGACACGACGAAGCGGGGATGGATCTCCGTGCGCAGCATTCGGCTGATGTGGGGCAGTGAACTCTCCGGCCCCGGTCCCCGGCGGCGTAGTTCGGCGGCGGCGAGGGCGACGGTGCCGGCGAAGTCGGCCCCGGGAGCCGCCGGGATCCGCACCGGATGCAGGCCGACGAACCAGCCCGGCGCCGACCGCCACTTGCCGGGCCGGGTGTTGGCGAGGCTTATCAAGGACAGGCACCGCTCGCCGGACACCCTCGCCGTGGCAAGAGCGAGGCAGGCGAGCAGCCCGGCCGCGGTCGTGCCCCCGGCCGCCCGTGACGCGGCGGCGAACCTCGTGGCCGCCGGGCCGTCGAGCAGCCAGCGGTAGGCGCTGCGCTGGGCGTTCGGTGACTCGGGGGCCCCGAGCGGGAGGGGGAAGGCGGGCGTCCTGCCGCGCGCGTCACCGAGCAGGGACCGCCAGGGGGCGGTGAGTTCGGGCTCGGCCGCCGGCGGAACGCTCACCGTGGTGCGTTCCTCGGCGGCGCAGTCCAGTGAGCGCTGACCGTTCGGGTCCTGCGCACGTCCTTCGAGGGCGTCCCGGATCTGCCCCGGGATCATGGCCAGCGTGTAGCCGTCCATGACGCCGTGGTCCGCGCCCAGGAAGACCGTCGTTCCGTCGGCGCCCTCGACAGTCGCGAAGACCACGTGCGGCCAGCCCAGTGGCTGGGTGTTCCGGTCGAAGAATGCCTCGATCTGCCGTTGCACCGAGGCGCCGTCGGCGAAGGTGCCGACGTCCTCCTGCCGGAGGCTGACGGCGCTCGCGGGAAGCGTTCGGCGCATACAGCGCCCAGGGGCCGGTATCAACCTGCTGCGCAGATGCTCGCAGCCGCGCAGCCAGGCCGAGAACGCGACACCCATGCGAATTCGGCCGGCCCGGCCCACTCCGAACGACACGCCGATCCAGGCCGGAGCCACGTGGCTCGGCCCCCACTTCGCGGCCGTACGCACGTGGTGCTCGTGGTTGAGCGCGGGCGGCCGGGCGTCGTCCGTCCAGGCCGAGGCTGCGGCGGTCGGCGTCCAGAACACGAGTCGGCCGGCGGGCACGGTACTGCCGCCCAATTCTGTGAATTCCAATGACTTACCGATCCGACACCATGGGACGTCGACCTTTCAGCACCATCACGATTCTCCCCTCGACAGATCCTTCATACGGCCTGCGAGAAGCTACCCGGGCTCGATGAAATGACAATGAAAGGAGGTGTTTTCGCTGATCACCAAGGCGCCCGGGGCGCCTTCGATGACATTCCTCTTGTTATGCGTCCAAGCGCGCTGCTAGCGTCCTCATCGCTATCGGAGAGCACCGCCGATTCCGCACCGTTTCATTCATTTGAACGGGCCGACGGAGGACAATTCATGAATGTAGGAGCAAGCACCGCATCCGACCGTTCCGTGGGTGGCGAGGAACCGTCCTCGGATTACGCCGCACTGCGTCGCGACCCGGAATACGCCGAGCTGAACCGCGCGCTGCTGGACCTGGTCCCGGCCGGCTCCGAGCGGGCCGTCCTCGATCTGGGGTGCGGGGACGGGGCCGTGAGCGAACAGCTGTTGTCGCGCGACCCTGCCATGACCCTGATCGGCGTGGACCCCGACCCGGCCCTGCTGAAGGCGGCACGGGCTCGGCTCGGCGATCGCGCCCGGTTCGCCGAGGGCGAGGCCTCCTCGGTCTCCCGACTGTTCCCACCAGGCACTTTTGACGTCGTCGTCCTGGCCAACTGCGTTCATCTGGTTCCGGACCTCGCCGCGGCGCTCGGCGCGATCGGGCAGGTCCTCAAGGGGGACGGACGCCTGGTGTTCAACTCGGCGTTCTACTCGGGCGCGGAGACGGCGGCCGACCTGCCGAGGTACGCCGAGTTGGTCGGCACGGCCCGCAGCACCGCCCGCAGGCGCGGGCTCCCGTTGACTCGCGCCGCCGCGGGGCGGCCTTCCGGGCTGCGCAGGACCGCCGGGGAGTACCGGGCAGCCCTTGCGGCGGCCGGGTTCAAGGCCGTAACCACCGAGCGGGAATTCGTCCTCGGCTCACGTTTCCTCGCCGCATTGTGTTCCACTCCGATGTTCGCGACCGCCGCACTGCCAGGAGTCGAGCGGCACACCGCCGCGGAACTGCTCACCGAAACGCTGCGAGAACTGCACGAGCGGGCCCCGTTCACCATCACGCGGCGCTGCGTCTACTTTTCGGCCACCCAGGCGTGAATCGCCCGACGAAAGGACACCGTCATGACTGAGGTATGGAACGTGGTCACCCGGGCCATCGCCGGAATACGGCCGGACCTCGGCGAAAACGGAACGGCCATCACCCGTGATTCCGCGCTGTTCTACGCCGCTGAGACCGGACAGCCGGTGCTCGGTCTCGATTCCATGGAGGCGCTGGAACTGATCACCGTCCTGGAGCAGGAATTCGGGGTTGAGCTGGCGGACACCGGCATCCGGATCGCCGACCTGCGCACGGCCGGAGACGTGGCCGACGCCATGGCGGGAGCCCTGTGACACCGCAGGGGGCGCGCCGGCGCGTGCTGGTGACCGGCATCGGCGTCGAGTCGTGCGCGGGCTCCACACCGGACGCGTTGTGGGAGGCCCTGTCCACGGGGCGTTCCGCGATCTCGCCACTGGAACTCGAAGCGCCCATGCCCTGCCAGGTCGGTGGCGTCATCGGCGCGTTCGATCCCCGCGAGCACATGTCCGCCCAGCAGGCCCGCCGCACCTCGCGCTTCCAGCAACTGCTGTTCGCCGCGGCGATGAAGGCCCGGGAGGACGCGCGGCTGCACACGGCACCGGAAGCCCTGTACGTCGGCACGGGCGGAGGCGGGCTCGACGAGACAGCACGCCTGGTGACCGTGATGAACCGCAGCGGGTGGCCGCGCATGGACCGGCTCGGGCTGCTCCGCCTGCTGCCCAACCAGGCGGCCGGGCTCGTCGCCCAGGAGCTGGGCATCGAGGGCCAGGTGCTCACCCTCTCGACCGCCTGCGCCGCTTCGACGGACGCCATCGGAGCGGGTCTGCGCGCGGTGCGTGACGGCCTCGCCGATGTGGTCCTCGTCGGCGGCGTGGAGAGCTGGCTGGACACGCCGGCTCTGGCGTCGTTCCGTCTTCTGGACGCGCTGTCCTTGCGGCCCGCGGCGGAGGCAGCGGTCGCGTCCCGGCCGTTCGACCGCGATCGCGACGGCATGGTGCCGGCCGAGGGCGCCGCCGTTCTGGTCCTGGAATCCGAGCGGTCGGCACTGCGCCGCGGCGCGACCGTGCACGGCGAGGTGCTGGGCGCCGCGTCCACCTGCGACGCACACCACCCCGTGGCACCGCGGGCGGACGGAGCGGTGGCGGCCAGGACGATCGAGCTGGCCTGCGCCGACGCGGGGCTCGATGTCTCGGCGGTGGACCTGGTGAGCGCGCACGGCACCTCGACACCGCTCAACGACCGGGCCGAGACCGCGGCCATCAAGCGGGCGTTCGGCGCTCACGCGCGTCACGTGGCGATCACGGCGCCCAAGTCGGTGATCGGCCACGCGTGCGGGGCGTGCGGAATCCTGGAGAGCGTGGGCGTGTTGCGCGCCATCCGGGAAAAGTACGTACCGCCCACCGCCAACCTGGACAACCCCGATCCCGGATGCGACCTCAACTACACCCCGATCGTGGGCCATCCCGCCACCATCGACGTCGCCATCAAGCAGAACTTCGGGTTCGGCGGCCACAACTCGGCGGTGGTGTTCGGGGCCGCCTGAACCGGACGCGCCGGGTCACTGTCATCCATGCGCCCCCATCCGACCGGCTCGCCCCGCGCCCGGAAGGGGGCGCCCGGCATCGTCCCCGCCCGCTGTCGCCCGCGCGGGGCACACCGCCGCTACAGCGGACCGGATGGCGGTGAATTCGGCACCCCCCGAACCTGACAGCGGTCCGCCCGGCGCCCCAGCGGCGTCGGTCGAGCCGCGATCACCGCCGACCGGTCCCGGCATGCGGGCCAACCCCGCGGCGCGGCACGGCAGTTGAAGCCGGTGCCGGAACTTGCCGATCCAGATGGATGCGGGCCATACCGCGATGTGCCCCGCCCGGCTCCTGCGGGATCCGGTCCCGGAGCGGCGGTCCAGCAACCGGGTGTTGTGGTGCAGCAGCCACGGCCCGAGCTCGAGCACGGCGAGCGCCGCCTCGACCACCAGGAACGGCCACAGCACGCGCGGGACGCCATGAGCCAGCGCGTATGCCATCCATGTCGCGAACAATGTGCGCGCGATGCCGTCGAGCAGTCCGTGCACCGCCAGTGGCCTGACGGCTCGCAACGCCGCACAGATGACCACGACAGACAGGCGACGCACTCCGCTAAGCGCCCGACACCGCCGAGCCATTGTCCGCACTGTTCGAGGAAAAGATCCACGTCGTCGACGCCCACCTGGCCGAACTCACAGCCCTGCGCACCGAACTCACCGAACGCGTCGGAACAAAATGCCCACTACAGCCCATCCCCCAGCCCCACTGAATCCCGAACGCTTCACACGCAGACAGCGCCACACTCGAGCAACCGCCCGTGGCCCGCGCGGCGCCGGCCGAGCGGACGGGCGGGCGGGCGGGGTCCAGTGTGCGATCAGGCGCGGCGGACAGCGGCGCGCCGCCGTGCTGCCGTGCTGCCGTGCTGCCGTGCTGCCGTGCTGCCGTGCTGCCGCGGACATAACGCAGCTATCTAGGTTGCGTTCCTACCTAGATGGTGATGGGATACACCCATGGCCGCAGACCGCAGATCCAGCTGGCTCAAGGGCGTCCTCGACCTCCTCGTCCTGTCCTGTCTCACCGGAGGCGAAAGCTACGGATACGAGATCGCCAAGGCACTCGCCACCGCAGGACTCGGCGAGATCAAAGGCGGAACGCTCTACCCCGTGCTCAATCGCCTTGAGGAAGCCGGCCTGGTGGTGGGCGAGTTCCGGGCGGCCGAACGCGGGCCGGGACGCCGCTACTACCGGCTGACCGACGAGGGGCGCCGGGCACTGGCCGAACAGGGCGATTCCTGGCGGGAGTTCCACTCCGCCGTCACCACCATGCTCACCAGCACACGTCCAGGGGGACCGGAATGAACACCACATACTTCGCCGAACTGAGCCGACACCTCACGGCCCGCGGGATGCCGGATCAGGAGGTCGCCGCCACCGTCGCCGATCTTTCCGGGTACCTCGCGGAGTCCGGATCACCCGACGCAGGCGAGGAGTTCGGGGCGCCGGACGTCTTCGCGGACCGGCTCACCCACCGCGACAGTGGCGAACGGCCGGGCGCCGGGGACGAGACGTGGAAGTGGACCAGCGACATCTACACCGACCGCCTGCTCCTGAACCAGTACGGGACCGAGGGCTGGGAAGTCGAGGGGATCGACTTCGCGGGCCGCTTCGTGTGCCGCCGCAGCCCCGGGACCGTGATGCGCTGGGAGTACCGGCGCGAGATCACGCAGGGCGCGAAGGTGCGCGAGGCGCTGACCGCCGAGCTCGCCCCGGACGGCTGGGAAGTGTGTGGCCGCTGGCTCTACATGACGTACTTCAAGCGACCGCTCGCAGCGACCGACGGCCCGGCCGCCGAACTGACCCACACGCCCGCCCCACCGGCCCGCCACGTGTTCTTCAGCGCCAAATACCGCGGCCTGATAGCCATGTTCGCGGTGTCCGTAGTCCTGCTCGTGCTCGGCATCGGCTTCGACGTCATCGACCTGGACCGACCTGGCGTCCACTACGGAATCCTGGCCGCGGCGGCCGTGGGCGGGCTGGCCGGCTGGTACGGGGTGAAGCGGGACATCACCCGCGGCACGCAGAGCCCGCACCACGCGAAGCAGTGACCGAACCCTAAGAATCTGTGCCGCCGAGCTTGTCCCTCTCCCCGGCGAGCTATCCGGGCATCCCTTCAAGGATGCATTCGGGCACGACCGGGTCGCCAATCCGCCGGGCCAGCTCGGCCCAGCGCAGCCGCCGCCAGCCGGGGCCCGGGTAGTGGGCACGACCCACGCCGCCTCCCGTGGCGATGCCCACGGCGTCCAGATCAATGCCTGCAACCTCGCGCCGCTGAACACTCCCGTCGGCCAGTCGCGCCTGATGGTACTCGTGGTACGACACGTCGGCCGGCCCCTCCTCGTGCTCATACATGGCGTTGAGCACCCACACGGCGTCAGGCATCGCCGGGGGCATGAACCCGGTGATGCCATCGCCGCAGAGCTCCAGCAGCCAATCGGTGGCCTGGGCGGGCGCGAGCGGCCACAGTTCTGACATCAGGTTCGATTCTTCGGACATACGTCCATGATCCCAAACGCGCACCGTCCCCACTAAGGGCCGATACTCCGCCGCCCGATTGCCACCAACGCCAACGCTGACGGGCCGATGCCGCTCCGGAAGTGGCGTCCGGTGAAGGGTGCGTGTCCGCTAGTCGTCGGTCGCATGGGACAGCGCTTCGGCGATCAAGCGCGTGGCGAAGTCGCGGTCGTCGGTGACCCGGTTGATGTGCTCCGCGAGCAGGAGCGCGGTGGCTTCGAGAGGAGTCATCTCCTCCGCGGTCCAATAGCCGTACTGCTGGCGCCACAGACGGGGGCTCAGGCCGGTGCCGGCGGCGACGAGCAGGCCGGCCATGGTGGGGATCGCCTCGGGGCGGATGCTCCTGGGCATCATGCGCATGGTGGCCACGACGCTCGGCACCACGTACTCGATGACATCCTTGCCCTGGGCTTCGTGGGCCTCCCTCAGCCACTTCATGAACATGAAGATGAGCGTGCAGGTGCCGTCCAGCAGGTCGTCGACGCCCTTGGGACCGAGCGAAGCGGTGAACTGGTCGGTGAGCTGCCGCTGTTGAGGGTCGCTCTCGGTCTTGCCGTCGTGGATGCCTCTGAGCTGAGAGTCGATCACCATGAGCGCTGCGCCCACATCACCGGCGGGAGCGTTTTTCGGGTCGCAGGACGATGACACAGAACCCTCCTCGGATGACCGCGGTGAGTAGTGCGGCGTGTCTGCACAGTAGTCCCCCGACCAGGCCGACGTCTGGCGAATCCCAACCCACTCGGGGCGACCTCGGAGCTGACGGCGCGGGAGGACGTCGGCTGGGGCGTGCCACGACCGCCAGTCTCTACTCGCGACTGGCGGCCGTGACGGTAGCCGCAGCGGTGAACGGGCGGTGCTGGAAGGCCGGTTGTTCGAGTAGGTGGAAGTCGAACGTGCCTCAAGGACTGCGCATACCTGCACCGCCAGGAAATCGGACTCCGCTGCACCACCCCCGACAAGGCCGACCAGGCTCGCAACGGCCGGAAGCCCGGCTCCCGCGTCGGCCCCCACCATGTTTCGACCCGGTTGACTACCGCGATCGCCCTGCGGTCGAGTGCGGGTCAACCGCCTTGAGAGGCACCGCGCCGCCGCCACGCGATACGACAAGTCGGCAGTCTGTTACGAGGCGACCGTCTTGGTCGTGGCCATCAACGAATGGCTGCAATCAGGGCACGTGACACACGGCGGCAAGGAGTCCGCGAGCGTGGGAGTGCGGTCACTCCCCGACTGTGTCGAGGAGGATCTGCGCCAGTTCGCGCGGCTGGGAGAACATCGGCCAGTGGCCGGTGTCCATCTCGATCAGTTTCCAGTCTTCGCTGACCAGTAGCTTCGCCACGTCATCACTTGGCTCGGGGTCACCGAGCGTGCACTTGATGTACGTCCCCGGGACGTCACCGAGCGGCCGTTCCAGCACGGCGGGCTCCGTCAGTGTCGCTCCCGGATGCGGCGTCGAGCCGCGCACGATCCGTGCGATGTGTTCATCGGTGAGACCGTGGCCCTCGAAGTGGGCCGCAGGCGCGACCGGCCAAAAGCCCCCGTTCTCGGCGATCACTGCCTTCACCGCCGCCCCGCCATCCGGCCAGGAGGAGACGAACGGTTCGCCATCGGCCGGAATGCTGGAGTCGACGAAGACCACGCCTGCCAGCCGGTCGCCGACCCGCCCGGCGGCCTGGCCGACTGGAATGCCCGAATAGCTGTGACCTACCAGGACGACGTCGCGCAGATCCTGACGTTCGATCTCGTCAACGATGTCCTCAACATGGGTCTGCTGTGTGGCCGGCACGCCTTGCTTCTCGGCGAGACCGGACAGCGTCAGAGGGTGGACACCGTGGCCGGCCGCTGTCAGATGCGGTACCACCTCATCCCACGCCCACGACCCAAGCCTCGCACCTGCAACCAACACATAATTCGCCATGGCCGCACCATAGCCAAGCGACCCAACAGCCGCTCCAGAAATACTTTCGGCACATGTCCTGGCCCCACGACCTGCAAAACCCCGCGCAGGCGTCCAGACCGAACCAATGGGCTCGCGTTGGACGTGTCGTGGTGTCACGAGACAGGTGCCGCCGGACCATGTCCCGCTTGAGGACAGCCAGGCGCCCAGGCGGCCGGTCGGCCGACGCCCCCGGGTCTCACCGGACCTGACCCTGCCACCGCCCCCGCCCCGTTGGGCTCAGTTCACGGCCTTCTTCACCAGGGCGCTGATGAACTGTTCGTCGGCCGCGGTCAGCTCCTTCAGGGCGTACGAGGTCGCCCACATCGCGCCCTCGTCGAGGGCGGCCAGATCGCTGAAGCCGAGCGTGGCGTACCGCGACTTGAACTTCTCCGCGCTCTGGAAGTGGCAGACGACCTTGCCGTCCCTGGCATACGCGGGCATCCCATACCAGAGCTTGGGCTCGAGGTCGGGAGCGGCGGTCTTGACGATGTCGTGGATCCGCTCGGCGAGGATCCGGTCGGCTTCCGGCATCTCGGCGATCTTCGCGAGCACGTCCTGCTCCGCCGCCGCTGCCTTCTCCGCCCGGGATGCACCACGTCGCGCCGCCGTCTTCTTCTGCTCGCGGGCGTGCTCCTTCATCGCGGCCCGCTCCTCGGCGCTGAATCCCTCGTACTTCTCCGCGGACTTCTCGGCGTTCTCGGCGTTCTTGGGGGACGACGTCGCGGACGGCAAAGCGGTTTCCTCTCGTTCAAGATGCGTCAGGGCGGCGCTGAAGTGCAGTAGAAGTACGGGGAGTTGGGGAGAAATACGGGATGAGAAGTCAGGACGCTGTGGGGGCGGGCATCGCTGCGTGCTGCCAGGTGAAGCCGTCCGGGTCGGTGAAAGCGTCGGCGGGACTGCCGAGGACGATGCAATGGGAGCCGGTGCCCTCGGCCGGGACTCCGAGGTCCTTGGCCAGAGCGCGGCGCTTGTACAGCGCCAGCTTGACGCAGGCGGACCGGCCCGGGGCGAACTCCGCATACTTGCCACCGAAGCTCTTGGCCACGGTCATGCCTCGGCTCACGTAGAACTGCTTGGTGGCCTTCACGTCCTCGACACCGAGCAGCAGGACGACCTCGTCGATTTCGCGGATGGCGGGCCCGGTGTCCTTCTTCGCCGAGGTAGCGATCTTCCAGATCGTCCCGTCCGGCGCCTGGACGACGCCGCCGTAACCCCACAGCGACTTCGCGGCCGGCTTCAGCACCGTCGCCCCGGCGGCCACGGCAGCGGCGACGAACCCGTCGACGGTGGAGGGCCCGGACACCGTGAGCGCCAGGGTGAAGCCGCGAAACCCGGTCGAGGGAGCCTCGGACGCCCGCACGTGTACGTACGCGTCCACTCCGAAAGCTCGGTAGAAGCGTCGGGCGGCATCGGGGTCGGC
Organism: Streptomyces sp. ASQP_92; assembly: GCF_025399895.1. GTDB lineage: Bacteria > Actinomycetota > Actinomycetes > Streptomycetales > Streptomycetaceae > Streptomyces. Next base: position 216,806 of record NZ_JAODUA010000004.1, read on the forward strand.
CACCTCGAGAGTGACGGACGCGAGGGTGGTGTGGGCTGCGGTGGAAGCGGTGGTTGCCATGTCCCTCACGCTAGGGGCTGAGCAGCGATCGGGGCTTCTCGATTCCTGCCCGGTTCCACCACCTGCCCATCCGTGCACATGGCATCCCCCTCCACCACGACCACTGACCGTCCCCGTCCTGTGCCGTCTCCTGCACGAAATACGCGCCCTCGCCCTGCCCATCAATGCTCCGTCATGTGGGGACGGGCTGTCGCTGGACAATCCGCGTGCACCCCTTGATCAGGGTGGTGAACACTGTGCTGATGAGCTTCACAACCTCCCCCACAGCACAGGAGCGAGCCCTTCGGCATGTAGCGGCGCTGGCGTCGGGCCCTCCGATGGACCCGACTCTGCGGGTGACCCTCAACTTCCACCCGGACCGTCTGCTCCGTGGCACGCCGATCCTGGAGGCCATGGCCGAGAGCGGCGTCTACCACTCGCAGTTCATCACCGGGACCAGCAATGGTGGCCTGACAGCGCATCCCGGCGGCGACCGGTGGCGCTGGGAGAGCCGGATCTTCGGCGGGGCGTACGACGAAGCGACCGCTCTTGAGCGGCCCGTATACGGAGCATTGAACTTCCGTCGCAAGCCGGTCGGTGGGGCGCCGCGGTTCGGCTCGGCCCACTTCCGGCTGACGGCCGAGACCCTGTCGCGGAGCACGTTTTGTTACCCGGACAGCTTCCTGGAGCCGTCGCATTTCGGTGTCGCAGCCCGCATGGGGCTTCTCGATCTTGCCCTTGCCGATGAGCAGGACGAGCTGGACGACTACATCGAGGCACAGGTGCACGGGCCGGTCCGCTTGCAATCGGTGGCGGAGGCGCTGGTCCTGGACCCCTGCTACCGAGGCACGACGGTCGAGGACGCGGCACTGCGTCTTGGCTGCCCGGTGGAGTGGCACCCGGGCTTCCGACTCGGGGTTGACGAACTCCGTCGCCACCCCGGCTACCGCGGCGAAGAGTATGTCGACCTGGGCTCGCGGATCGCGGTCGACGGCACGCTCGATCCAAAGATCGTCGGAGACGCTGCGCGCGCCGGCCTCTACGACCCCCAGGCCGTCAAGAAGGTGTGGCACTACCTGGCGCGATTCGGCTCTCTCTGGAGCGCCACAGACAGCCCGGTGGGCCCGGCCCCGGCCCCGGCCCCGAAGGAGGAGGCCGTACTCGATGGCCTTCGCTGAGGGGCTGGTGCGGGCGGGACTGCTCATCTACCGGCGGACCGCCGAGATCAGGCCGCCTGGACGCTCCTCGTGCTGCGGCGGGGTGCTGATCGGGCGCCCGTACGCGGCAGAGCGTTCGCGCAGGGTGTAGCTGTCGGCCTGCCAGCCGTGGCCGGCCAGCCAGCCCACCGGATCGTCGGGCATTTCCGAGATCCACATGGATGCCGCCGTCCCCGGCACGGCATCCGCGCCGAAGCGCTCGATCACGCCGCGCGAGCCCAGCGTCAGGCCCATCCAACTGCCTGGTGCCGACTGCGCACTCGTACGGGTCAGCAACAGCTCCACCGCATCCTCGGGCAGGTAGATCAGGAGTCCTTCGGCGATCCACACGGTTGGCAGCGCGGGGTCGTGACCCGCGGCGGCCAGCGCGGCCGGCCAGTCCTCACGCAGATCCACCGCGACCGGGATCCGTTCGCACCGCGCGACGGCCCCCTCTTGGCGCAGCACCGCGGCCTTGAAGTCCAGGGGGGCGGCGGTGTCGACCTCGAACAGCCGGGTGCCCTCGGGCCAGTCCATCCGGAAGGCTCGGCTGTCCATGCCGGCACCCAGCAGCACGACCTGCCGAACTCCGGACGCGCAGGCCTGCCGCAACAGATCGTCGAGGAACCGCGTCCTGATGACGATGGAGAACGAGACGGCCAGCCGGCGCCGGCGCGCGCCTTCGTCATCGGACACGTGCGGCGAGGATGGCCACAGGCCGCCCGCGGCGGCGAATGCCTGAGCCAGTGGGTCCCTGAACAGTGCGTCCTTGCGCTCGGTCTCCAGCGCCCGCACCCTGGCCACCCCCACCGCGGTGGCCCACACGCCCGACGGCTGCGCCTGCTGCTGCTCATGAGTCACTTCGCCAGCCTAAGTGACGGACTCAGCGGGCGAGCCAGCGGCGTGGGTCTGGTCCGAGGCGCGGCCCGCGGGGCAGCGGGCCAGCGGATCAACGGCCCGGGCGACCGGTAATCCGGCGGCCAGCCAGTCAGTCAGCCAGCCGGTCGACGGGTGTCCCTCCCTCCGATGGCCACCCCGCGCACAGGGCGGTCGCAGGCCTCGAAGGTGCCCGGGCGCTCGATGCCTCGGACCAGGGCCGGTCCCACGCTGGATCACTACGGGCCGGTGCGGGCGCGCCCCGTACCGCTGAGTTGTCGCCGGCCACAGCAGTCACGCGAACGACGGCCACCGGTCGGCGGCCCACTCCCGCCAATCCACCCAGCCGGGCGGCGGGCCTGCGACCATGCGGCCCTCCAGCTCTGCCGCATCGGGCTCCTCGAAGTGGGCCCGCCCGCTCAGGATGTCGGCTTCGGACATCGGCAACGTCTCCTCGGGGGCGGTCGCCCAGCGATGGGCGATACGAGCGCGTTGGGTCGCATCGTCCACCGGAAGGTAGACCATGCGGACATACGCCCCCTCGGCCTCCGTCAACCAGCGGATCGCAGACCGTTCTTCCCGCGACCAACAGCCGTAGTCCACAACGACGTTGGTGCCGAGTCTGACCGCCTCCAAGGCGAGCCAGAGCATCCGCCCCTCCAGCACGTCGCGCTTCCCATCCGCCTCCGCGTCGCCGAAGAGGGGAATCATCCAGTCGTCGGGCGTAAGGCGCAGCGCGCCGTGCTCCGCGGCGAGCTGCCGAGCACGCGTGGTCTTTCCGGCCCCTGGCAGGCCGACCATCAGAAACAACGTGGTCACGCCCAGATCGTGGCAGGCAAGCCAATAAGCCCACCACCGTTTTTATCGGCCCGACCACGGGCCGAGCTCCGGGGGAAGATCTTTGCTGTGCGGCCATTCCAGCACCCGGCACGGTCTCCTGGGAGCGTGGGCCGGGAGTGGTCGGGTGGCTGGTGCACGCCAAACCAAAGGTACCTACAGGGACTTGGGCAGCCTCGGGCACAACTCCCGGTAACCCACGGTCAGTTGCATGAGCAGGGCTCAACGGGCCTGTGACCCACCAACGTTGGGGGTGGCTGTGAGGATGAGACGCAGGATGTCCTCCATCTCTGTGCGGCTCGGGGGCTCGCTACCGGCGAGGGTGCTCAGGCTCAGCCCGTTGGCGGCCATGGAGGCGGCGCGGGCCGTGAGCGGATCGACGTACCGGGAAAGGGCGTTCACGGTCAGTTCCATGTACCGGTCGGCGATGGGCCGGAGCGCTGGGCGACGCATCGCGGCCACGTACAACTCGAACTCCATGACCTGCTGCCCGCGGTCTGTCGCGACACTGCTCAGCAGAGCGTCGGCAAGGAGTACGGAGAGCTGGTCAGGCGTGAGCTGCGGGCGCTGGGCCACCCACTCGTCGAGGTAGGCGGCGAAACGGTCGACGGAACGTTGGAGCGCGGCCTGGATCAGGTCGTCCTTGCTCGCGAAGTGATACGTCGTCGCACCCAGCGGCACACCGGCCTCCGCGGCCACGGCCCGGTGGGTCAATCCCTCGATACCGCGAGCGGTGATCACCCGCTCCGCAGCGGCCGTGACTTCCTCGATCCGCGCCTGTGGATCGTATCGGCGCCGGTCGGCGCCTCCCTGATTCGGCATGTCCGCACCCTTCCCAAGATCCCTGCTCGCGAAGGGAGAGGTTGCTTGCTGAACAATCGTATCAATTTTCCCCGGAAGCAGCAGGCGCGGCGACGCGGCAGCACCTGTGCCCCGGTCCAGCAGAATCCCCGCTGCCGTGTCGGCGACATGCGCCCGTCCAGCCGTCGCAGCGGGTACGGGATGCATAGCCTCATATCCGACATAAGGGGATCTATGGACAGAGGTGCGATACATATGTACTAATTGATGGGTGGGTGTCGGGCCGCCCGCCCGAGGCGATCAATCACCGGCACAAGGACCCGTGAATACGCCCCGGACACCGTCGACTGCCTCAAGGCGCACCACTGACCACCCCGGCCGTCGCTCCCCGCTCCCCTCACCGAAGGAGTCCGCAATGAAGACCACGAAGATCGCAGTCCTGGGTACCGGCGGCGGTGGCCGTGCGCACGCCGCCAAGCTGGCAGAGCTCGGCCACGAGGTGTACGTCGGAACTCGGGACCCCGGGGTCACCCTGGCCCGTACTGAGCCCGACATGATGGGCAACATCCCCTACAAGCAGTGGCTCGCCGACCACCCCGGCATCACCCTGCTCTCCTTCGCCGAGGCCGCGGCCGCCTCCGACGGGATCGTCATCAGCGGCATCGACGGCCACAACGCCGTCGCCGCCCTCACCGCCATCAGTGACCAGCTCACCGGCAAGACGCTCATCGACTACGCCGTCCCCTACCTCTACGGCGCCGAGATGGAACACCCCTGGCCCACCCCCTGGGGCACCATGCCGAAGATGGACCCGTGCGACACCGACAGTCTCGGCGAGCAGATCCAGCGCGCTCTCCCGCGGGTGAAGGTGGTCAAGTCCTTCGTCACTCAGGAGCAGGAAACCGTCGTCGACCCCAAGTCCGTCGGCGGCGGTGACCACACCATGTTCGTCGCGTCGGACCACGCCGATGCCAAGCGGGCCACCACCGACCTTCTCACGGCATACGGGTGGACCGACGTCCTGGACCTCGGTGACCTCATCGCCTCCCGGGGCATGGAGATGTACGCCCACATGCACAGCGCCATCGGCTTCGCCCTTGGATTTGGCACCCAGTTCGGCATCAAGGTCACCCGCTGATGCTTCCTCCCCTCGTTGAGTGAGTGGAGGTCTGTCAAGAGCGATTCGGTGAGGGGAGATCGATGCAAGCCGCGTGTACCGGCGCTCCGGGCATGGGCGTTCTCTCGTCAGCGCAGTACGAGCAACGGCTGGTCGCGTCGGGTGTGCAGCTGCCACAGTTCGTCGGCCACCGCATCCGGTTCGTGGCGAGCGCCGGGGCCGATCGGTCCCACCACTGTGAGCTGAGCGGCATACACCCCGGCGTCGCCGAGCGCGTCATGAAGCATGCGGACGTACGCCGACTCGGCCGCGTAGGCGATACCGGACACCGCGCGGTCGCGGTGCGGTTCGACAGCGGCGCCGCCGGTGGTGAACAACAGCGTGCCGCGGCCGCGACGACACATGTCGGCGGTCACCGTCCGGACCGCCGCCGTGGCGGCGACGACGCTGAGAGCCAACGCGTTCGCGACGTCCTGCGGTCCCGTGTCCAGTACTGGTTTGATCCACTCCAGGCTCGGTCGGGGGCTGAACAGCACCACCTCCGGAGGCCCGAGTCGCTCGCGCAGCGCGCCGAGGGCGGCGGACAGCGCATCTGCGTCGGTCACGTCCGCGGTCGCGGTGGCCGGGGCCGTGATCGTTGGCGGGAGTTCCGTGGTCAGGCGGGCCGCCAACTGCTCCAGGCGTTCGGCGTCACGTGCGATCAGGCCGACCGGATGCCCTTCCCGACCGAATCGGCACGCCGCCGCGGCACCCAGCCCGGCGCCTGCCCCGATCACCACCAACGCCCCTTTCGATGCGGGGATGTTCGCGTTCGCTATGCCGCTGTCGTCCTTCATTCCTGCTCCCCATCCGTGCTGTTGGCATCCCTGTTCATGGCATCCCTGCTGACGGCATCCGTGCTGATGGTCATCGATTCGCTGGCATCGATCTCGTGTCGCAACCGGTCCAGGCGAGCGCGGGCGCCGGCGAGCGCGTCCGAGCCGAGCAGGAGCCGCAGCGGCGGGTTCTCGCTGTCCACGGTGGCGGCGATCGCGGCCGCGGCGCGGAGTGGGTCGCCGGGTTGGTGGCCGCGACCACCGACTCGGCGTCGGTGACGTCCAGGCGCAGGGCGAGTGCGCGGTCACCGTAGGTGGTGGTAGCGATGCCGGTCACGCTCGCCGCGTCGCGGGCCGTGACGGCGACCCGGTCGCCGCGCCCGAGGGCGTGCTCGGCCAGCGCGCGTCCCAGGCCGCTGGAACATCCGGTGATCAGCCACACGGGCGTGTCCGTGTCCTCGGTGGCACAGCCGGCTTCGTTGAGTACTGCGACGGCTTCGTTCGTCATGCCGTGATTGCAACAGCGCTACGGCGCGGGTGCCACGCCCCCTTGAGGGTGGCTCTCGCAGGGTCAGGTTCGGCGGGAGCGGCCGCGAGCGGGAATGCCCCGAGCTCGGCGCAGTCCGCCGTGAGCGGCCACGGGGTCGATGGGCCGACCGCGAACAGGAGTGCCCCGCGCTCGGCGAAGTCAGCCGAGCGGGGTTGCCGGCTCAGCGGTGTTGGCCCCGGCGGAAGGGCCCGGGGCCCGCGCGGTGTCATCCACGAGCGGGACCGCGCGGTGCGGAAGCCGGTGCCGGTAAGGTCCGGGTGGATGCCCAGTGACGACAACCAGGACGACAACCGCCTCGGCTCCTTCCTGCGCAGCCGCAGGGAGCGGATCGACGCCTCCTCCGCCGGGGTGGTCACCCACACGCGGCGCCGCGTCAAGGGATTGCGCCGGGAGGAGTTGGCGCTGCTCGCGGGCATGAGTCCCTCCTACTACACCCGCATCGAGCAGGGCCGCGACCGTCACCCCTCCCGGGAGATCCTCGAGGCGCTGGCCACCGTGCTGCGTCTGGACGACACCGAGCGGAGCTACCTCTGGTCGCTGGTGGCGCCGTCACTCGCCCCGGCGGGTGACAGCGGGCCGGCCGCGGTCGACACCGTGCGGCCCGGAGTACTGGTGTTGCTGGAGCGGTGGGCCGACCTGCCCGCCTTCGTCGTCGGCCCCCGTCGCGACGTACTGGCCGGCACCAACCTCGCGGCCCGGGTCAACCCAGCGTGGAGTCCGGGGAGCAACCTGGTCGAGTTCACCTTCCTCGACCCGCGCGCCCGCACCACGTACATCGACTGGGAGGACATCGCTCTTCAGGCCGTCGCCGGTCTGCGCACCACCGCGGCGGCCCGGCCCGCGGAACTCGACGGATTCGTGGCGAGTTTGCGGGAGCGCAGCGAGACGTTCCGCGCCCTGTGGGACGCGCACGACGTGTACGCCCGAATGTCCGGCCGGAAACGGCTCGCGGTCGACGACGTCGGCACCCTCTCCCTCGACTTCGAGACGTTCGCGCTCGCCGGCACCGAAGGGCATGTGCTGTACGTGTACTTCCCCGTGCCCGGCAGCACGGACGACACGGCACTGCGGCGCCTCGCGGCCGAGGCCCGCGGGGAGGGAGAGCAGGGAGACGGGGGCCGGCCATGACGCCCATGGACCACGAGTCGCGCGCCTTCACGGCGACGACGGTCGCGCTGGGGCAGTCGTATCGTTCATCTCACCGATCGCCTGCCACAGTCGCCCCGCCCGCTCGTGGTGTTGGCGAGCCAGGTGATGGATTCCGGCGGCGGCATCCAGATCCCCGATCAGTTGCCAGCATGTGGCCTCGTCCTGGCGGTCGCCGTGTCGGTGAAACAGGGCCGCCGCCCGCTCCAGCACGGGAGCCGCGCGTTCCCGGTCGTCCTGGCCGGCGTATACGCGGCCGACTTCCAACAGCGTGTATCCGGTGCACCGTTCGTCGGCGAGGTTCTCGAACGTGGCCAGCGCCTGACCCAGGCAACTCAGTGCCTCGTCCGGGTCGCTGCGGCGATCGTGCAGTCGGCTGAACCGTCGCAGCACGACGGCCACACGGTGCTCGTCCTCCAACTCCCCGGCCAGGCGCAGGGCTCCGGTGAACCAGGACTCCGCCTCGTCGAGCTCGCCCTGCATGAGCCGCATCACGCCCATGGAGCACGACAGTTGGGCCTCGATGGACCGGTCGCCCTCACCGACCGCGATGGCCAGCGCCTCCTCGACGCGATCCAGTGCTTCGTCGTCACGGCCCTGTACCCGGCTGACCGTACTGAGCGTCGCCAACGACAACGCCTCGCCCCGTTTGTCCCCGGTGTCCCGGCACAGCTCGATGGAGGATTCGAGGGCACGCGTGGCGCGGTCGTACTCGTCCTGGTAGATGTGCAGTTGCCCGAGGCCGCGCAGCAGCACGGCTGCTCCCGGCGCATTGCCGGCGGCCTCGGCCGCGTCCAACGCGAGCCGGTGTCCGTGCTGCCAGTCCTGATACAGGCAGCGGTGGTCGTAATAGGTCGCCGTACCGGCGGCCAGCTCCCAGGCCAACTCGTCCAGGCCCCAGTCCACGGCCAGTTTCACCGCGCCGAGCAGGTTGTCGCGCTCCGCGTCGAACCAGCCGAACGCGTCGGCCATGAGCCGCTCCACGATGGCGTCGGGCAGCGACCGGCGGGGTGCCGAGCCGCGCGGGGCGGCGAGCAGGCCGCCCGGCAGCCGGTCCGTGCCGCGCCTGACCAGATCGAGCCAGACGGCCAGGACCCGGACGATCGCATCCCGCTTGTCCGCCGTCGCGAGCGGGGCGGCGATTTCCACGGCACAGGTCCTGATCAGGTCGTGCAGCCGGTACCGAGGCTCGCCGAGAGCGTCGGTGGCGACCAGCCGCACCAGGCTGGCGTCGACGAGGATGTCCAGCACCTCCTCCCCGTCCGGGCGGTCCAGGAGCGGGCCGACCACCCAACCGGGCAGGGTGTAGGCGCCGAGCAGGCCGAGCAGGCTCAGCGCGCGCACCGCGTCGGCCGGCAGCAGTCGCAGGCTCAGCTCGACGCTGGCGCGCACGCTGAGGTCCCCGATCCTCAGCTCGGCCAGGCGCCGCGACTCATCCTCGATCCGTTCCCGCAGCACCCGCAGCGACCAGGCGGGGCGGCCGGTGAGTTTGCCGCTGGCGATGCGGATCGCCAGCGGCAGGTTGCCGCAGCAGTCGAGGATGGCGTCGGCTTCGTCCGATTCCCGCTCGACCCGGTCGCGCCCCACGATTCCCGTGAACAACTCGCGCGCTTCCGGCGGGCTGAGCACATCCAGATCGATGTGCCGAGCGCCGGGGAGTTGTGTCAGCAGGGTGCGGCTTGTGATCAACACGGCACAACCGTCGGCTCCGGGCAGCAGCGGCAGCACCTGATCCGCGTGACCGGCATCGTCCAGTACCACCAGCATGCGGCGGTCCACCAGGAGAGACCTGTAGAGCGCGGCCCGCTCGAAGAGGCTGTTCGGGATCGCGCTGCCGGCGATCGAGAGGGCGCGCAGTGCCTCCGCCAACATCAGACCGGGGTCCCGCGGTTCGTCCGATGTCGCCGCGAGGTTGAGGTAGAGCTGCCCGTCCGGGAAACAATCGCTCGCCAGCCGAGCGGCGTGCGTCACCAAGCAGGATTTGCCGACGCCGGGTCCGCCCACGATGACGGCCACGGGTGCTCGCTTCGCCGTCGAGCCGTCGAGCAGCCCCGCGATCTCGGCCAGCGCGTCGGCCCGTCCCACGAAGTCCGGCACATCTAGAGGCAGTTGACGTACCGGCATCACCATGACCGGACCGGCGGCCACCACATCATGGTTCTGCGCCGATGGGTCCGAGGGGCGGTGTTCCGGTTCCGCAGCCCGGCCTGGGGACGGGGCCGTTGCCCGGTCTGGGGTCGGTTCCGCAACCCGGTGTGGGGTGTCCGGGGTCGGTTCCGCAACCCGGTGTGGGGTCTCCGAGGTCGGGCCCGTAGCCGGACCGGGAGCCGAGTCCGGAGCGCGCCCCAGATTGCGCCCCGGTGCCGAGTCCGGAGTCCGCTCAGGAGCCAAAAAGGGGATTGCCACCGGATCCGGAGCCGTCAGAGCGGGATCCGCGGTCAGGATGCGCTGATGCAGCGCTCGGAGGGAGGGAGCGGGGTCGACGCCGAGCTCGTCGGCGAGTGTGCGGCGCAGCCGTTCGTACGTCTGAAGCGCCTCACCCTGTCGCCGACACCGGTAGAGAGCGACCATCAGATGCTGGGCGACATCCTCGTCGTAGGGGTACTCCCGGACCAGGTAGGCCAGTTCGTCGATGACCTCCCGGTGACGCCCCAGGTCGAGTTCGATGGCCAGGCACTGTTTGTGCGTGGCCGCACGTCTCTCGTTCAAGCGCGCCGCGTCGATCTCCAGGGTCCGGCTGGAGATGTCCGCCAGGGCGCTCCCCCGCCAGCACGCCAGGGCCCGCCGCAGCGCGACCGCACTCGCGGCCGGGGCCGCATGCCGTTCGGCGAGGCGCCGCTCGTGATCGAACTCCAGCAGGTCGAGCTGGTCTCGCGCCACGTGGATCGCATAGCCGCCGCGGTGCGTACTGATCAAGGAGCGCGGAGCTCCGCAGTCGGCGAGGTTGCGACGCAACCCGGAAACGGCGTCCTGGACTTGGCGGATGGCGGTGGCGGGCGGGTCCGTATCCCACATCACGGCGACGAGCCGTTCCATGGAGACCGTGCTGTTGGCGTCGATCAGAAGCGCGGCCAGCATTTTGGCTTGCCGCGGACCGTTCAGCTGGACCGCACGTTCGGCGATCTGGGCATGTAACGGCCCCAGTAAGCCGAATTCCATGTTCCCCCCGGCACGTGACAATTGGCGCCCATCCCCCGGCTGACCTGGCACTAGGACGAATCTAGGACGGTCGACGGATGTGTGTCCATAGCGTCTCCGCTGCACGGCTCGGCCAAGGCGGGCCTCAGGACTCCGCGAGGAGTGGCTTCGTCGGGTGACCTCCGGCGTGTGCTCCCCCACGCACCGCCGCACGGTCCGCGCGCACCGTTGCACGGCTCCATACGCATTGCCGCACGACTTCCGATCGGCGAAACGACAGAAGGAGCACTGATCAGCCATGCTTCGTAACTGGAAGACCTTCGGCGCACTGGCACTCGCGGGGTGCTGCGCCACGATCGGCCTCGTCACGAGTTCGGCCGAGGCGCAGACGAAGCCGCACCCCACGGGTGTCATGGATTCGGGCTCGTACAACGACTCCGGCAGGACCGGAACCTACCAATTCGTGGCAAACAATTGGGACGGCCGTTACCAGCGCTATCAGCAATCGCTGGTCTGGGTCGCCGGGCAGGACGGCGGCAAGGACATGGCCCACTGTCTGCGGGGCAATGGCGGCGGCAACTGGTACGAGTCCTCGATCGTCGCGCGCAACGGCACGAACTCCTCGCACTACGACTGCACCAACAACGGCACCTACAACCAGGGGTTCGACCAGGTGGACGTCGACCTGAGCAACTGGTGACGGGTGTTTGAGCAGTGAACAGCGGCCCCGGTGCGCCCCGTTGGGACCGCGCCGGGGCCGTGCCCATCCCGTTCGAAGGAGGAGCCCGTGGCGAAGCTCGTCAAACACAAGGCCCTTGCGGTCACGGTGACCGTGATCGTTGCCGCGGTGGTCGCGGCGGGGTTCGCGTACTTTCCGTCCGACGACGGCCCGACAGCATCGGCAACGGCGAACACCCGCCGCTTCGTGCTGATCCTGGCCGGGGCCTCAGGCGCCTCGGAGTCGGGAAGGTTCGACCTTGAGGTTGCAGCGCGTACGGAAGCCCTGACTGCCGCATGCATGAAGTCGCACGGGTTCCAGTACCTGCCCAAGGACCCGCGCAGCGTGGTCGATGTCGAGGACGCATCGGACTTCACGAGCCTCGACTACGCACGCACGCACGGGTTCGGGATATCGGTCTTCCCGCATTTCGTGCCCGAAGCTCCGGAAACCAAGAAATACGAGAAGAGTCTCTCGGCCGCTTCTCTCAAGGCTCACGACTCGGCTCTGGCGGGGTGTGTCGACAACTCGCAGCGTACGGCCGAGAAGGAGTACGGCATCCCCGAGGCGAACTCCGTGTGGGCTCGGGTGGACGGTGAGGTGCAGCGAGACGGCCGCTACGAAGCGGCACTTGAGACGTGGCGAGCCTGTGCGGCGGCGGCGGCCGGCCATCCGGCGCGGTCCCGTCTCGCGCTCATCACGGACCTGCGCAAGCAATACACGTCCGTGATGGCCGCCCTCCGGACCGGGACTACGACGCCGTCCCAGGACCAACTGGCGGCGCTGGCTGCGAAAGCCCCCGCATGGCAGAAGTTCCACCGAGCGGAAATCGACGCAGCCGTGGCGACCTTCCCCTGCTCGCAGACCGCCGACCGGGCGTATGTGTCCACATTCATGGAGCACTTGAACCCCAGCGGCTGAGGTCGGCGAGCCTTGACGGACCACCACCAGCAGCAGCAACGAAGCGGTCAACTTTTCCGGAAGAGCCCTTCACAGACTGGCTGTTGACAGTGACTCCCACGCCAACAAAGGTAACAGCGGTGTGCGATACAGGGATTCATCGCTCGGCGTTCAAAGCACCGCCCCGCGGCACCCGTGGGCGCCGGACCAGCCGCCTGACACTCATCGGCGCCGCCCTCTGCCTTCTCGGTTCCACCTCTGCCTGCGGGCTTCTGCCGGAGCATCCGGCAGCGGACAAAGCCCTGACTCTGGGGTTGCGCGTCACCGGGTCACGGATCGAGGTCAAAGTCCCTCTGTGCCCGGGCAAACGCGTCTCCCACGTCGAAGTCTGGAAGCCCAGCGACGGCAAGGGCGGCGAAAGGCTGCTCTGGTGGGGCACCGGCCCCTCCGCACCCCGACAGGGAGCAAGCGCCGGCGTCATCCCCTTGTGGAGCGCCGTCGGCTATGCCAGTGCCTCTTCCGCACCACGCCCCTCGACCCTCTTGCCACAGATCGACATCTCCGTGGATTACGCCGGTGAGCACGATGGCGTCGGCGGCATCCTCGACACACGCCAGGCCTCCAACTCCGGCCTGAAACCCGGGCAGTACTGGACCACGCGAGACAGCTCCATGACCGGTAAAGAGATCGACGACCACCTTCGATGTCATCAGTACTCGTCTCCGGCCGCCGAACGGCCGTGACGCAGACGTCAGTTGACCGAAACCTGACGCAGCCTCAGTTACAAAGTGCCGCCGCCTGCGCCTTGCCCAGTCCCCCGCTCTCCGGGATCGGTCGCTCGTCCTTCAGTTCCGCGCCGAGGTCGTAGACATTGACGAGGACCAACTGCCGTTCGCCATCGGTGGTGATGAGGGACACGCTGGTGAAGCCGGGGCCGGCGCCGTCGGTCTCCCAGGCGCTGATCCGCTCGGTGTTCGGCCCCGAGCCACACGGCAGGTCCATGTGCTGCACGCCGAGCCCGTACGCCGGCGCTTTGGGGAACCGCACCGTCGTCAGGAGTTCGCGCTGCTGGGCGGGGCGCAGCAACCTACCGGTGAACAGGGCCCGGTGGAAGCGGGCCAGGTCGTCGACCGTGGAGATCATGGCACCGGCGGTCCAGTCGTACGACGGGCTGAACCGGGTCATATCGCGTCCCGCGAGGTCATAACCGTGCAGATGGGGACCGTGAATGGCGGGGTCGGTAACAGGGAAGGACGTGTCCTTCAGGCCGAGGGGGGCGAGGATCCGATGCCGGATTTCCGAGGGTGCGCTGTGATGTGTGACCGCCTCGATCACCAGGCCGGCGAGTAGGTAGTTGGTGTTGGAGTATGACCAGCCGCTGCCGGGGGCGAAGAGCGGCTTGTGCCGCACGGCGCGGGCGATCACTTGCCGAGGGGTGTAGACGTGGTCCCATTCCTGGCGCTCGAGGTAGGGGGCGAAGAACTCCGGCTCCTCGGTGGGGTCGTATATGCCCGAGGTGTGGTTGAGCAGTTGCCGGATGGTGATGTCCCTTCCGGCGTTGCCGTTCCCCTGGACCACACCCGGCAGCCATCTTTCTACGCTGTCATCGAGCGAGAGCCGCCCTTCGCCCTCCAGTTGCAGCAGCACCGTCGATACGAACGACTTGGTGTTGCTGGCGATCCGGAACCTCTGGTCCGGCCTCGCTCGCTCGCCGGTCGCCGTGTCCGCGAGCCCGGCCGCCACCCGTGACGCACGCTCTCCGCGCCTGGTATACGCCACGACACCGGGGAATCCGTCCGAGACCGTCTGCTCGACGGCCTCCGTGAGGCCGGCGGGCGGCGGGGCCGACACCCGATCCGCCGCGGCCGCCGGGAAGACCCCCGATACCGCCACCGCGCAAAGCCCCGCCACCAGTGTTGTCGCCCGCATACGTGCCTTCACCGATTGCCCCTGATTTTGTTGTCCGTTCCGTTGCAGTCTCAGCGTGCCGGTTCACACACGGGTCGCCCATCCAGCTGACGCCCGGGTTGCTACGGGGGTTCTCCCCACCCCCGCCCGCCACGCCCGCGCAGGGCGAAGTTCCCGGCCAACGTGCCGAGCCCTGGGCGGGACCCCACCACACCCTCAGCGTTTGACGAACGCGAGGAATTCACCGAGCTCCTTCGCCACGTCGCCCGGCACCTCGACGGGGAGAAGGTGCCCCACATCGGGGACGGTGGTGAGGACGGCACCCGGAATGTGCGGCAGGAGGTGGCGACGCAGGACGCTCGGCGGTTCGACCACGTCGTTCTCCGCCGCCAGCACGGCCACGGGAGCCGTGATGCCACGCACGGCATGTGTGATGTCCTGCGCGATACCCCGGAGTGGCCATTCCCGCCGCGCCTCGAATCCGGTCGCGAGACTGTCACGCTCCGCCGTAGCGCGCACCGCCTCGGAGAGAGGCGTAGCGGACAGGATGTGGTCGAGGGCGTGCCGCACCGTTTCGGGTGAGTCGTACGCGTGGGACAGACCTTGGCGGTACTCCTCGGTCACGGTGGCGGGAGGCTGGGGCGGGGCGGGTGCGATGAGGAACACACCGGCCAGACCGGCCGGCCTGCGAGCCGCGACGAGCTGACTCACCTTCCCGCCCATGGAGTGGCCGACAAGGATGAACGGGCCCGACACACTTACATCGACGACGCGGGCCAGGTCATCGGCGAGTTGGTCGAGGTGGTACGGGCCTGGCAGCGTCCGCGAGGCGCCCCAGCCGCGCTGATCGAACCGGACTGTCCGCTGCTCAGCGGGCAGATGGGCCAGCACACCGTTCCAGGTGTCGGCAGAGCCTCCCCAATAGTGGACGAATACCAGCGCCGTTCCGCTCCGGCCGCCGACCCGTACATCCACGCTTCCGCCCGACACCGAAATCTGCTTTGTGGTTTCCACCTTCACGCCACCTTTTACTTCACCGAGCGGGACGGTCACCTCCCGCGCTCACAGCCTGGGCCAGCCCCCTGGCTCGTTCGCCAGGTGCACACTTGACGCTAGGGGAGATGTCGTTCGCTCCCTGGTGAAAAGGAGCGCGGTACTTGTGAAAAGCGGACACCCCACTGTGCGGCAGCTGCACTACTCCCCCGCGGTCGGTTCGCCCCACGGCGTGGAGGTGCTTTCGTTCGCCGCGCTGCGCTCCATGGACGTCCAGCGCCATCGCGCACTGCCCCAACGCCCCGACTTCCACGTCCTCGCCCTGGTCGGCTCGGGCACCGGTCACCACGAAGCGGACTTCCGCTCGTACCCGCTCAAGGAGGGCAGCGCCATGTGGATCCGCCCCGGCATGGTGCACCGCTGGAGCGACATCGAGGAGTGTGGCGGCCCTCTGGTCCTCTTCCGGCCCGGCTTCCTCCCCGACCTGACCACCAAGGAGGCCACGGCCCCGACGTGCTGGCATCTCGGCCCGACACATCTGGGCCTGGCTCTGTACGCGGTCGAGCATCTCGTCCGTGAGCACGACACGGCGGCCCGCACTCCGCACCTGGCAGCCCCCGCCCTGCTGTCCCACCTGCTCGCGGCGCTGGTTCTGCGAGCGCTTCCCCATTCGCCCACCCCTGGGGACTCGCCCCGGTCCGACCAGGAGGCCGAGAATGTGTTCCGCGCCTACCAAGCCGCTGTCGAGGAACATTGCACCGACTGGCACCAAGTGGCTGACTACGCATCGGCATTGGGCTACGGCGTACGAACCCTCACCCGCGCCACCCGGGCCGCCACAGGCATGGGGGCGAAGGCCTACCTCGACCAGCGGATTCTCCTCGAAGCCAAAAGACTGCTGGCCCACACCGACATGCCGGTCAACGGCTGCGCCCGACGCCTCGGCTTCCGGGACGCCGGCAACTTCACCACGTTCTTCCGGCGCCAGGCAGCCGTTACGCCTGCGGCCTGGCGCACCGCTTACGGCACGGCCGGCGCCACGGGTCGGATGTAATCAGCACGGGGCGGCATCGCACACCCAGTCGTCGGCGCCGAGCGCACCGAACGGTCGCCTACCCCGCATCATCCTCGCGGTCAGCGGCTTCGTTGGCTCGCCCGATCTCGGCCATGTGGTCCTCCGCCCAGGTCCGCAGTCCCGCGAGGGCGGCTTCCAAAGACCGCCCCAGATCGGTGAGTTGGTAGTGAACACGGGGTGGCACGGTGGGCTCCACCCTGCGTGACACCAGCCCGTCGCGCGTCAGGCTCCGCAGTGTCACGGACAGCATCTTCTGCGAAACGCCGGGCATCCGACGCCTCAGCTCCGCGAAGCGCACCTCGTCGGGTGCGGCATCGGCGAGCGTCTTGACGGCCATGGACGTCCACTTCGTACCGATGCGGTCGAGCAACTGCCGCGTCGGGCAGTAGGGATCGAACACATCTCCCCGCACCCCGCGAGCGGCGGCGGTACGGGCTTCGCGGGGGGTCACCTGCGACTCACCACCTTCCGTGCAAGTGCCTTCTAGGAAGCGCTCGTTGAGTTACCTATCGTTCTGTGGTCACCAATGGTAACCATGTGCAGGAGTCATCATGCCCATCACCACCGCCGCACCCCACCTGCACCGCATCGCGACGAACGGCGTCCATCTCAACGTCGCCATCGCCGGGGATGGGCCTGCCGTTCTCCTGCTGCACGGCTTCCCGCACACGTGGCAACTCTGGGGCGACCTCATGGGTCGGCTGTCAGGGCGGTACCGGGTGATCGCGCCGGACCTTCGGGGCTTCGGTGCCAGTGAACGTGCCGCCGAGGGGTATGACGCGGGCACCCTCGCCGCCGATCTCGAAGGGCTGCTCGACGCACTGGACGAGCCCTCGGCGGCCGTGGTCGGCATCGACGCGGGCACCGCCCCCGCCGTCCTGCTCGCGCTGCGCCGACCCGGCCGCGTCCGACGCCTGGTGGTCATGGAGGCACTGCTCGGCCGCTTGCCCGGAGCGGAGCACGTCGTGGCGGGCGGTGCCCCATGGTGGTTCGGCTTCCACAGCGTCCCCGGCCTCGCCGAGACCGTCCTGTCCGGCAACGAGGCCCCGTACATCGACTGGTTCCTCGACGCGGGGACACTCGGACGAGGCGTACCCGACACCATTCGTGCAGCCTTCGTCCGCGCTTATACCGGGAGCGAAGCCTTGCGCTGTGCGTTCTCCTACTACCGAGCGCTACCGACCAGCGCGCAGCAGCTCCAGGACGCCGTGGTGACGGCGCGACTGATCATGCCCACCATGACCATCGGCTCCCACCCCGTCGGCACGGGGCTCGAACGCCAACTCCGCCCGATCACCGACGACTTGGTCGGCCATCAACTTAGGGACTGCGGCCACATCATCCCTCTCGACCGTCCCGACGCGTTGTTCGCGCTCCTCGCCCCCTTTCTCTCCGTCGATCTGCCGAGGTGACGTAAGGGGCTCTCCGTGAACCGTTCGCCGAGTAGAGGGCCCCACCGGCTTTCCGGGACTGCGAGTCGCTGGGCAGAAATGACGCGATGCTGCTCGTGGGTCATGCCAGTGTGAGGGCGTGACAAAGATCGGAACGGCAGATGTCTTTGCGGCCGCACGCCGCGGTAGGCGTGGGAGTCTCTATGCGTATCGGGTGCGTGGGTTGGACCGCAGCGCGGTAGTCCTGTGGATCGGTGGCGAATGCGACGAACCTGACCAGGTGTTGGTGTTGCCAGCAGCTGATCACTGTCAGGTGCCGGTGTTCATGACTGTTCGGCAGGCACGGGTGTATGTGAGGCGACAGGGGCGGAGGCTGGCCACCTCTGAGACCAACACTCTGGAGCTCACCCGTGTCCAGCATTGGCTGGAGGACCCCGGGCGCCGGGGCGTCCCCTCGGGTGCCGTGCTGGAGGCGTGGAACTTCTTCGAGGATCTGGCTCGAGGGCTCGACGAGGTCCACCGGCTGCCCCAGCAGAGCGCGGTGCATAACAGCGCGTACGAGAAACTTTTCGGCGACGAGTGCGTCGCATGGACTCCCACGGAGCAGCGCGCGGCACTGGAGCTGATCACGGCCGGGGTGGAGCTGTGGAACTCCTGCCCAGTGATCGTAAGGCCCGTCAGTTCGAGGGTCGCCTTCGGTAATGCCGTGCACACGGCGCGGCCCGGGGCTGCGGCGTAGCGGCCCTCGACCTGCGCGCGTGTGAAGGACTTGTCGTTCCGGTGGAAGCCGAGACGGGGGTTGAAGTCGCGGGCTTGGTCTGGGGCCCCGTCGTGAAGTGCCGACGGGCCGGACCAGATGACGTACAGGTCCGGCTCGTCGACCGTTGGTCTCTACAGGGCGAGTTGGTAATGGAGTGTCGTGTGGGTGGGCACGTAGCCGAGGCCGTCGCTGATGTGCCTCATGTGTGTGTTGCTGTCGGCGGTGTCGGTCAGGAGGCCGCCGAGATTCGGGTAGCGCGCGTGAGCTTGTCGGATCGACTCGGCCTTCATCCATCGGCCGAGGCCGTGTCCGCGGTGCTCGGGCAGCACACCGGTGCCGTAGTGCTGACCATCACCCGTGCCGCTGCCGGGGACGACGAGTTCTGTGAAGCCGGCGATCGAGTCGTCGGTCGTGTCGATGGCGACGACCGTGTGCAGGTGGTCGCCGCGGTCCTGAACGGCCTTCGCCGCGGCCCGGACCCGGTTCACATCCCAGGTCACCGCGCCGTAGTCGGCGTCTTCCACGGGCATGTCGTCCATGGCCCGGCGCGAGGCAGCGAACGTCTGGGCGAGGTCGTCGGGGACGGTTCCCTGCCAGGACGCCAGGCGGTAGCCGGGGTGCGGACGCTCGATGATCCCGGCGAGTGCGGTGGGGTCCACGTCGGCCAGGGGCAGGCGGGCGAACCTCAGAGTGAGCACCTTGCGGAACCCGTGGCTCGCCAGGAAGCGGTCGCCGGGTGATCCGGCCTCGGCCTGCGCGCTGACGCAGGACCGGGCGCTGTCACGTGCGGCGGCCAAGGCCGCGTCGAGGAGTCGGGAGCCGATGCCTTCGCAACGCTCCGCGGGGTGGACGTGGAGGGTCAATTCGGCCAAGTGCTCCTGCCCGCCGTCGAACAGGCGGAGAAAAGCCGTCCCGACAGGGATGGAATCGGCGTCGGATGCCAGCCATGCAAGGCGCCGGCCGTGTGCACCGTGAGCAGGGTCGATCAGTGGGGTGATGCGGAGGGACAAGGTGTCTCCGTCGTGAGGAGGTGGCAAAGGTCGGTACGCGGGCTCAACTGCTGGGCACTCCTGCGCATGTGCTCCACACCTCCTCGTCGACAGCACCGGTCCGGAACGAGATGGACCATCGGGTGAACCTAGCTGGCCGATCAACTCCTCCGCAAAGGGTTAACGGAAGACACCCTTGACGGAGGCCGCGCAGACCGGGCGCCACGGGCCACGCCGCACGGCCCCCTGACCGACAAGGTCCACCCGAGAGGCGGTCGCGGGGGTCAACTCCGGTGGAGTGATGGCGAGTTGATCAGGGCCAGCATGGCGCGGACCGAACCGGGCCGCTCAAGGGTTTACGCCCTCGCGTCACTCACCGCCCGCCACGCTGGGCGACGTCGCAGCACGCCGCCCCCACGCGGTGATCAGGCCCGGCGACAACGCGGCCAGCGACGGCGACGCCAACTCGGCCAGTGCCCGGTCGAGTTCGCCCGGGGGCAGCAGGGGGCTCGCTTCCAGAGCGTCGCGCATGCCGCGCCAGGTGTTCGCCCAGAAGGCCGTGATGGGGGCGTCGACGGTCAGTGGTGGCACCACGATCTCCGCTCCGACCTCCTGCAACCCCAACTCGTGCAACAGGTGGGGATAGCCCGTCACCCAGGTGATGTCCGTGCCGATCCGTTCCCGCAGGACTTCCCACATGGCCGCCATGACCCGCTGGTAGGCGCTGGGAGGCAACTGGGCCGTGGTCAGGTCGATGGCATCACCGACGACCAGCCGTCCACCGGGTGCCACCCAGTCCGCCAGGCGCCGCAGCACGTCAGCGTGTTCGGGCAGATGCATGAGGACGAAGCGGCAGTGGACCAGATCGAACCGCCCCGGCGCCAGCGTCGGGTCCGTGACGTCAGCGGTCATCGTGCGCACGCGGCCTTCGGGGCGGGCCCGTACGAATCGGGGGTCGCGGTCCAGGGCAAGGACCTCGTCGACCCCGGCCTCGTCGACCAGCCAACGACTGATCGTTCCGGTTCCGGCGCCCACCTCCAGGCATCGCCAACCCGGACCGACGCCGAGAGCGGTCAGCCGTGAACGGGTCACCGCGTCGTAAGCGAAGGCGCCGTAGTCGATGCGCTCGCCCTCGCCCTTGTCATCGGGCGTGAACAGGCCCGTCCCGTAGCGCCCGCTGTCCGCGGCGGACTCCGGCTCGCCCGCTCCTCGGGGACCATCTGCTCCGTCCACAGGATCTCCTTCCGGCAGGCTCACCTCCAGCTTGACCCTCCCGGCCGTGCCCCGCATGTCCTGCATGACGACGGCTCGGCGCCCCGAAGATCAGTCGCCCCGCGCCCTTCCCCTCTCAGCGAGCGATGGAGACGGCGAAGGGCGTGAAACCGCTGGAACGGATCACGTGCGGTACGAACAGGACCGCGGCCTCCGAGGCCCGCGAGGTCTCGATTCCTCCGAGGTCCGTGATCCAGTCCGACTGCCATCCGATGTCTTCGAGTAGCTGATGCACGGCTCGCTTCGCTTCCTCGTCCTGACCGGACAGGAAGGCGGTGGGCGGTTGGGTCAGCGCCGTGGGGGCGGTCATCACCGTGTAGAGCATGGTGTTCAGCGTCTTGACCACGTACGTGTAGGGCAGCGCCTGCTGAAGTTTCTCCCCGAGGCTCGAACCGGGGTACAGGAGGTCGGCGGGCAGGCCGTCCGGCCCGTCGGTGGTGGCGTTGGAGACGTCCACGAGGATCTTGCCCGCCAGCTCTTCCCGCAAAGCGGTGAGCCGTTCCAGGGAGCCTGCGCCCGGCGTCGCGTTGATGACGATCCGCGCTGTCCGGGCGGCCTCGGCGGCTGAGCCCGGCGAACGGTCCGCGACGGTCACCTGGTGCCCGGCTCGGGTGAGGGCTGCCGCCAGGCCGCCTCCGACGCGGCCGTTTCCGAGTACGGCGATGTGGGTCATATAGGTCTGGTCCTTCCCTTGCTGCTGGGGGCTCGTGCTACTGGGGGCTCGACGACTGCCGCGATGCCCCGAAAAAAGTGGAATGCGAATCCGCAAGCTGCTCATGGACACCTGAGGGGCTCCGGGCCCCGAGGGTCGCTCCTGGCCTCGAAACTCGAGCGCGGTCAGCGCGAAAGCGTGGCCACAGCGTCGGCATGTACGCCGGGCGCGGCGGCCAGCAGGCTTTCGCTGTCAGTCGTCCACGGGCGGCCCTCGGCGTCCGAGACCCGCCCCCCGGCCTCCTGGACGAGCAGCGCGCCGGGCAGCAAGTCGGCCCGGGCGCCCGCGAACTGCCAGAAGGCGTCCATCCGGCCGGCGGCCACGTTCAGCAGGTGCAGGGTGGCCGGCACCGAGGTACGCACCACGAGTGCGTCGAGGAGCATGGCCGTGATCGAGGAGCCTATGCGCCGCGTGACGGCTTCCGCTTCGTCGGGCCTGGCCTGACTCGTGGCCACCAGGGCGAGAGCGAGGTCCGTGGTCGGGGAGACACGCAACGGCCGACCGTCGAGCTGGGCGCCGCCGCCCGCGACCGCGGTGTAGGTCTCGCCGGTCAACGGCAGGTGGACCGCGGTGAGCACCGGCTGGTTCTCGCGTACGAGGGTGGCGGTGACCCCCCACTCCGGCAGGCCGTGCAGGTGGTTCACGTTGCCCTCGGCCGGATCGACGACCCACCACTCACCGGGAGGCAGCGCCCCGCCCGCCAACTCCTCCTCCACCCAACGCGCGCCGGGGCGAAGGGCGGCGAGTCGAGGACGCAGAACATCGAGGGCCGCTTCGTCGTTGGCGGCCAGCGCGCTCATCAGCTCCTCGCGCGTCCGGTAGGGCACCACGCCACCGAACCGCTCGCGCAGCGCCGAGCCCGCCGCCTGCACGGCCAGCACCGTCCCTGCCAGCAGCTCGGCATCGGACACCGCGTCGGACGACGTATCGACGCTTACGGAACCTGCGGTTACGGAACCTACGGTGTCGCCGATGCTTCGGATCGAGTCGGACATGGCAAGTCTCCATCTCAGCAAGGGTGTTGAGGGCCAGGGCGAACGGTTGGTCCCCCGCCCCACATCTCGAAGGTATGGGTGCGCGGACATAACCTCAAGTGCATGTCAGACACGCGTAGAGTGACTCCCATGCAACTGGATCTGAACCTTCTCGCCGCTCTCGACGCGCTCCTCGACGAAGGAAGCGTGGCCGGCGCGGCCGAGCGCCTGCATGTGACGGCCCCCGCGATGAGCCGTAGCCTCGGCCGGATCCGTAAGACGACCGGCGACCAGATCCTGGTGCGCACGGGACGCACCATGACCCCGACCCCCTACGCCATCGCCATTCGGGGACAGGTTCACGAACTCCTTCAGCAGGTCCAGGGCGTACTGGCGCCGAGCCGCGAACTCGATCTCACCACGCTGGAGCGGACGTTCACCCTGCGCTGGCACGATTCCCTCGTCGCGCTCGGCGGCCCCGCACTGCTCGCCGAGGTACGCAAGCAGGCGCCGGGCGTGCGGTTGCGCTTCATCGCCGAATCCAGCGTCGACACCCCGGAGTTGCGTCGCGGCGAGGTCGACCTCGAAGCAAACGCGAGCCGCCCGACCCAGTCCGACGTTCGCGGCGTACTCGTGGCCGAGACCGGGCACGTCGCCGTCGTACGGCAGGACCATCCGCTCGCCCGCGCCGAATCCGTCACCCTCACCCAGTACGCCGAGGCCGAGCACATCACCATTTCCAGGCGCGGGAGGTTCGAGAACGCGCTCGACGGCGCTCTGACCCAGCTCGGACACACGCGCCGCGTGGTGGCGTCCGCGCCGACCGAGGCGGCGGGCCTGGCCTTCGTGCGCGCGTCCGACCTCGTGGTCACCGCCCCCGAGTCGACGACCCGCTCAACGGCCGAGGACCTCGGCCTTGCGCTCCTCCTCCTCCCGTTCGAACTGCCTTCGGCGCCGGTGTACTTGTCCTGGCATCAGCGCTACGACACCGACCCCGCGCACGCGTGGCTACGCGAACTGGCCCGCACCGCGCTCTCCGAGTCGGCACGCTGAGCACCGATCCCGCGTGGTGCGCGTCGCCAGGAACGAGCGCGAGGCCCTTGCCGCAGGTGACCCTCGGTCACCCCGATCAACGCCCTCACCCGCCAGTAGCGGCTCGGCGCCGCCGCGGCCGCCTGTGGCGGGAGGCGGCCGCAGTGCCCTACGGCGGTGTGGGCGCCGGCGCTTGGGCGTGCAGCGCGCGGGCTGGTCGGCTGCTGGCACTCACCGTCCGTCAACTCGCTTGTGCGGACGTCTTGTTGGGCGCCATCGGCGGGCGACTCGACGATGACGCAGCGCGGCACCCCGGCCGCCGTGCCGGACTCCGCTACGATCCGCCCCGAGTCCCGCTCGCCCGGCACTCCCGCCACCGCAAGGAGACCCAGATGACCGTGTCCGACCGATACCGCACCGCTTGGGACGGCTTCTGGGGGCAGAGTTCGGGCCAGCCGGGCGAGCCCTTCTGGGACGCCGACCCGGCTGTGACCGCCCAGCGCGACCTCGACCATCTCACCCCGTACGCCGACCCCGCCCTCCCGATCGCCGACCTCGGGTGCGGCAACGGCACCCAGACGCGCTTCCTCGCGACCCGCTTCGCCCGCGCGGTCGGGGTCGATTTGTCGGCCGCCGCGGTGGCCCACGCCCGCCGGGCGGACGTGGCCGGAGCGGCCACGTACGAGCAGCTCAACCTCGCCGACCCGGCTCAGGCCGAGGCCCTGCACGCGCGCCTCGGCGACACCAACGCCTATATGCGGGCCGTCCTGCACCAGAGCGACACCGAGGACCGCCCCGCAGTAGCCGCCACGGTCGCCCGACTGGTCGGCTCGCACGGGCGCGCTCTCGTCCTGGAGCCGACCGGCGAGGCCAAGGAAATCATCGCAGCCATCGCCGCACAGGCCGGCGGGCCCTCCCTGAAACTGCGCCGCGTCAAGGAACACGATCTGCGTCCCGGCGAGGTCGCCGAGGGCGAAGTCGCCGACCTGCTGCGCGGCGCGGGTCTCACCGTCCTCGCGGAAGGCGCGACCGCCCTCACGATGAGCGAGACCCACCCCGACGGCACCCCGGTGGAACTCCCAGCACGCTGGTTCGTCGCCGGCCGCCCCTGACGGGATCCCTTCGACACACACCCGGTGTACGAGCCCGGGCGCTGCACTAGAGTCCGCTCATGGCCACCTCCCTCTCCGCCCCGTTCGGCACATTCGACGTTGCCCACCCCGCGCTCGACGTACGCGACGACCTCGCCGGACCCGTGGCCGCCGCCCTCACGCATTGGGACTCCCAAGAAGCGGCCCAGGCGGTCCTTTACGTGGACACCGATCCGGCCAAGGCCGACACCGCGGTCTTCGTCGAGGCGTACGACGTCCCGCTCGATGTCTCCGCGAACTGTGTCGTGGTCGCCGCCAAACGCGGTGGCGACACCACCCTCGCCGCGTGTCTCGTGCCGGCCGGCGCCCGGGTCGATGTGAACAACGCCGTCCGCAAGCACCTCGGTGCACGCAAGGCCTCGTTCGCGCCGATGGACGTCGCCGTCAGCGAGAGCGGAATGGAATACGGCGGCATCACTCCCATCGGCCTGCCTTCCTCGTGGCCGCTCCTCATCGACGCGGCGGTGGTGGACACGCCGTTCGTCCTGATCGGCAGCGGCCGCCGCCAAGGCAAACTGATCGCCCCCGGCTGGGCCCTGGCCCAACTCCCCGGCGTCGAAGTCCTCGAAGGCCTGGCGATCTGACACATCCCGCCTTTGCGATCCGGGCATCGGTAACGCTCCCCCACTGCACGCTCCCGCCCGCCACTTCAGATATCGAACGGGCTCAACCTCCCGGCCGGCTGAGGACAGCCAACAACGGGTGGCCCTGCCACAGGACGGACGGCAGCAGAGTGACGCCGTGTCCGGTCAGGTAGGCCTGTGTCTGCGTCGGGCAGTCTTAGATCAATGTGGTGCCTTCCCACCGGGGCGAAGGACAGCACCGCGGGCCCCTGCCAGGAGTGGGGCAGGGGCCCGCGAGGTGGCGAGCCGGGGAGGGCCGGGGCCTGCCCCTGGAGGGGCAGGCCCCGGCCGCCACGGCTACCGTCTACTGCCGGCCCGACAACCCGGCGTCACTTCAGGTGTCGCGTGAAGAACTGCGCGGCGGCCTCCCCCGCGAACTGCGGGACACCGGCGTGGCCGCCCATATTGGCGTTCAGCGTCTTCTCCTTGGAGCCGAAGGCGTCGAACAGGTCCAGGGCTGCCTGACGGTCGTTGCCTTCGTCGTCCCACTGCAACAGGACGTGCAGCGGAATGGTGACCCGGCGGGCCTCCTCCACGATGGCGCGCGGGACGAAACTCCCGGCGAACAGGACGGCGGCCGAGATACGTGGTTCGACCACCGCCAGCCGGGTCCCGATGGAGATCACTCCCCCTGAGTACCCGACGGGACCGCCGAGTTCGGGTAGCGACAGGAGGGCGTCCAGGGCGCCCTGCCATTCGGGTACCGCCTTGTCGACCAGGGGGAGGACGAGGGCGTCGATGATCTCGTCGGTGACCGGCTCACCGGCCTGCATCGCCCGGCGCAGGTCGGCGAGGGCCTGCTCGGCGGCGGGCGAGCGGGGCCGGTCGCCGCTGCCGGGGAGCTCGATGGTGGCGGAGGCGAAGCCGTCCGCCGCTGCGTGCCGGGCCCGGGCCACCAGACGGGGGTACGCCTTGCGCAGCCCGAGGGGAGGGGGGCCGAGCAGGATCAGCGGCGCCGGGGCGGACGGGGACGCGGACGCAGGCGTCCACAGGATGCCGGGGATCTCACCGAGAGTGAATTCGCGCTCGAGGACGGCGCCTTCGAGATGCTGTTCAGACGTGAATTGCATGATCGTGCCTTTCGGAAGTGCCATGGAACGGCGCTCCCGGACGATCTATCGCCCGACCGTGGCCCCAGAGGGGAGCACCCATGTCGATACTGCGTTCACGGGTACCACCTCCTCGGTCTCTTGCACGGCCTCCGGAAACGTAGCAGTGGTTGTCGGGGTTGCGCCAACGGTTTATCGCGGCGGCTCTGTCACTGGACATCTGCGGAAAACCGTTCGCCGAGCTCGCCCGGTACAGGTCATGATGCGCGCTTGTGACGATGATCAACCGACTGATGATCCAGGCCGGTGCTCGCAACAACGCCGAGTGGTGTGCGCCGATGAGCCGGTCGCACGGCGTGACCGGCGAGTTCGGAAGTCAGGCGTGGACCGTCCCGACCCGGCCACCCCTGTACTACCCGGACGCGGTGACGCTGGTGCCGGGGGCCGACACCGGCGCGCTGGTCGACCGCATCGACACCGCCGTCGCCGGGGCCGGCATCAAGGACAGTTTCGCCGACCTCGACCTGTCGGGGGCCGGTTTCGAGGTGTTGTTCCATGCGCAGTGGATACATCGCCCCGCGGGTCCCGCGGCCACCTCGTCCGACCTCGCGTGGGACGTGGTCGACGACCTGGACTCGCTGCGGGCATGGGCCCTTGCCTGGGATGACGGGGATGGCAACGCGGACCTTTTCCGGGCCGAATTGCTCGAGGATCCGGGCACGTCCCTGCTCGTGGGGTACTCCGCCGACGGCCAGGTGGCCGCCGGTGCTGTGGCAAGCCGCAGTGAGAGCGTTGTCGGGATCTCCAACGTCTTCGCGGTGGAGGGTGGCGCCGACCGAGCCTGGCCGGTGCTGCTTGACGCAGTGCATCGGCTCTTTCCCGCCCTGCCCGTGGTGGGCTACGAACACGGAGCGGACTTGGACGCCGCTGTCCGTCATGGGTTCGAGGCCATCGGCCCGTTGCGTGTCTGGCTGCACGGATAGCGGGTCGGCCGGTCACGTTCCGTCCCGCCCGGCCGGGCTACCGGGATGTCCTGGGCCCACCGCGGGCACCGCGCCCCGGACAAGGACTTCGTGCGGGAACATCGCCAACTACCGGCTCGTACCGAGCAGTTCACCCGAGCCGCCTGCCGAGCGGCGAAGCTCTACGGGAGTTGCTCCCACACGGTTCGGGTGAGTTCGTACTCGACTTCACCGTGCTCGGAGCCTTCGATCGCCTCCGGCCAGTCCCCGCTGAAGTTGCGGAGAAATGACAGGCCCGCCTTCTCCATCACACGCCGGGATCCCGTGTTGACCGCCATGGTGTTCGCCGTCACCCGCTCCACCCCGAGTGCCGTGAAGCCCTTGCGGATCAAAGCCCGTGATCCCTCGGTGGCGTAGCCGTTGCCCCAGGCCGCCTTGTTCAGCCGGTAACCGAGTTCTGCCACGGCGGGGTTGAGGTCGTCCAGGGGGCGGAGTTCGAACCAGCCCAGGAAGAGGCCGGCGGCCTTCTCCTCCGCGGCCCAGTAGCCCCGGGTCCCGAAGCACGGGTAGTCGTGGAGGAGCCTGGGGAGGGTCTGTGCCTGGATCGCCGCGCGGCTCGTGGGCCGACCGCCGTTGATGAAGCGCATGACGTCGGGGTCGTTGTCCAGTGCCAGCAGATGGTCGACGTCAGCCTCGGTGAACGCGCGCAGCACGAGCCGTTCGGTCTCCAGGAAAATGTTCATGCCCCGATCTTCATCACGGGCAGGCCGACCCACCACCGGATTTTCGCAGCAGGTCCGGCGCACAGGGCGGTGGTGGTTCGTGAACTTGACTACCGCAGTGCGGCGTTGCGCTGCCTGGAGGACCGCAACCACAGGGCCACGCACCAGGATGTGACCACCAGCGCGGCTGCCAACGCTGTGGGCCGCCACCCCCGGTAGATCCCCGCGAAGTCGGTGACGAATCGCATCGCGACGGTGAATACGGCCCAAATCGCCAACCCGCCAAGGGCGTTAGCCGCCCATCCCTGTCGTCGCATGGCGGTGAGCATATCTGTAGGCCGTCAGAGAACAGACCGGCAGGGATGAGGCCGTCAGACCGCGTTCTGGATCTGCCGTTCCGCCGCGCTCCCGACCGGGACGGGACCTTGTCCGTTGTCCCTCGCCTCCACCTGCCGTGACCGGTCGCAACCCCAGCAGCGCACGGACGTTGCCGGGCGCGGGTCGGCAAAAGGGCCCCACGTTTCGGATCATTGCGTGCGTTCACGAGCGACCGCGAGTGGGCGGTGGTCCTTCCAGGGTGAGGAGGTAGCCGTTCGGCGTCCTGAGCTGCACTGTCCAAAAGCCCCCCGGGTGCGGCTCAGGGCCGCGGAGGACCGTCAGCCCACGCCGCAGGGCGAGGTCGTGCACCGCGTGCACGTCCGAGACCTCGATCTGCCAGGCCAGGTCCCACGGTGGCACGCGGTACTGCGCCACCCGAGGTTTCTGCACCCCGAACAACACAGGCCCGCACCGCAGAGACGTAGAACCGGAATGGGTAATTTCGGCGGTAAAGCCCAACGCGGCATAGAACGCTACCTCCCCCTCGACATCGACCACAGGTAACACAGGCAGAAGACGCTTGAACACACTGCCTCCACGACACCGCACCAGAGGCGACAAAGCTACCCCACGTCCGGGCCACGTCCGCGCGAGCCCGGCCAGGTCGGCGCTACGGTCCCAGCACCGCATCTCAAGGGAGCCGTAAGGGTGACGAATTCTTTCCACTCACCCCGCCCTTGACCTTTTCCGCTTCGCCACCACGCCCTGACAGCGCCCAGGGCGTACAAACTCCGCGCCCTCTGCACGAGTGGACAAGCGGATGACTTAAGGGCGCTTACCAATACCATGAGGACGGAAAGGGGGCTGCAACGAATTGGGGATTCACGGCTCCGGCCGAACCCGGTGTCGCGCACGTCGAGGTCGGCGGGTCCTTCGGGTACTCGACATCACGCCGGACTTCGCCGTACGTCGGCTCGCCGGGAGGTCGCCCCAGCTGGACGGGCTCACCGATTCTCGCCAGTTCATGGGTCGGGTCCGCAACGACCCAAGGTTGAGCAACTCACCAATTCTCGATCAGAACGCGGACCAGCTCAGCTCACGCGCAGCGCCAGACGAGTTGACGCTTCAATATCTTTCGCTCCGGGAATTGCAGTCCTCTCCCGGTCGGCAATATGGCCGAATTACTCCCCCAAAGCCGAGAAGGAGAATCTTGGCGGGATCCCGCTCTTTACCGCGTACCGGGAGCGGACGAAGCTGTGGGGCGAACAGGTCACGCCAGCACGCTCCTCACAGGCACAATTTTCACGGCCAGGCAATTTTCGATCCATTGGCATTGCGGCCTGGAGTTGCACAACAGTCGCGTTATCGCTGTTTCGCCCGAACGCATCGTGCCCACCGGAGATACTGACCCGAAATATCCACCATTCCTCCATGAGCAACTTCTGCAACACCATCGTACAGATGAATTCTTCCACCATGGCGAAGTCGTGCGCCCCCATCTGCGCCGGACTGCGCCATCCATTTTCCAGTGCCACCATGCGCCAGCGGGGACGAGTACCTTTCCCCCGGCCGAGGCTATACGTTTTCCTGTTACCGAAGGCATATTCCACCAGCGGTTTTCACCGTTGAGAGGGACGCGCATGACGAGTCACGCAACCGAGCTCGATCTCGAAGTTCTGCTCCGCCGGGCCCTGGAGGCAACGGCCACGAGCGCGTGCTGGACGGTCGACGTGGACGAGACCTGGTGCCACCTCTCGCGCCCGTCCGGCATTCGACGTCAACAGGGCTGGAAACTTCACGTGTCCGCGACCGCGGCCTCGGCGCCGGAAGTCCTCGTGAAGGTTCTGGACGTGCTGCTGCGCGAGGAGTCGACATTCAAGTTCGCCCGGTCGCTCGAACAAGTCGGTGCGCTCAACTCCCGTGCCACGCCGCGGGGTAGTTCCGGAAAGTTCATCACGGTCTACCCGCCCTCCGACGACGAAGCTGCCCGTCTGGCGCTCGGCTTGCACAGGGCCACCGCGGGCCTCACCGGTCCCCGAATCCTGTCGGACCAGCCGTACGCCCCCCAAAGCCTGGTGCATTACCGCTACGGAGCGTTCGTCGGCCGGCGCAGGGTGTCCGAGCACGGCCTGCTCGTCTGGTTCATCGAGGATCCGGACGGAAATCCCGTCGAGGACAAACGGACCGGGCAGTACGCACCGCCGCCATGGGCGGTCAGTCCCTTCCCTGTTTCGGTGCCGCTTCCCCCGCAGCGGGAGAAGGCGGCGAGCAGCCCCGTCCTGCTCGGCGGCCGGTTCTCGGTCCGGGAAGCGATCCGGCACACGAACAAGGGCGGCGTCTACCGGGGCACGGACATGACCACGGGCGCTGCGGTGGTGCTCAAGGAGGCCCGGCCGCACGTCGACGGCGACGCGTCGGGCTTCGACGTCCGCGACTGGTTACGGGCCGAGGCGCGGGCGCTGGAAAAGCTCAAGGGCACCGGCCTTGCCCCCGAGCCGCTCGCGCTGTTCGAGACGGGTGGGCACCTGTTCCTCGCCCAGGAGGAAGTGCCGGGCGTGCCCCTCACCACATGGGTCGCCGAACACTTCCGTGACATCGGAAGCGAACGCTACCGAGCCGACGCGCTCGCCCAGGCCGGACGTTTGGTGGATCTGGTCGCCTCGGCGCACGCCCACGGTTGGGTCCTGAGGGATTTCACGCCCGGCAACGTCATGGTCCGCCCCGACGGGGAACTGCGCCTCATCGATCTGGAGCTCGCCGTCCTGGAGGGCGACCACATGCTCCCGACCACGGTGGGGACGCCCTGCTTCAGTGCGCCAGAACGCTTGGAGGGCGCTCCCGTCGCGCGGAGCGCCGACTACTACAGCCTCGGCGCCACGATGTGTTTCGTACTCGCCGGGAAGGTGGCGAACCTGCTGGTCGAGGAGCCGGCCACCCGGCCCGCGGAGGAACGGTTCGCCGACTGGCTGACCACCTGCGGCGCCATGCTGCGGCTGCCGGACGGCGTGACCGACGTGATCCTCGGGCTGATGAGGGACGACCCCGCCGAGCGCCTGGACCCGGCAGCGGCCCGAGAGGCCCTGCGCAAGGTGAACCCGGCGCGGCCCGTGCGCTCCGCACGCGAGCCTGCCCGTACCGGGGCGATACCCGACGCGACGCAGGTCGCGATCGCCGGAATCGTGAACCACCTCGTCGACTCCATGACCCCAGCCGACGACGGGCGGTTGTGGCCCGTGTCCACGCTGGCGGGCGAGGCCGGCCCCTGCACGGTGCAACAAGGCGCGGCAGGGGTGCTGGCGGTGCTGACCCGGTACTACGAGGTCACCGCCGATCCTCGCCTGCCGGAGCTCATCTCCACCGCGGGCCATTGGATCGCGGGGCGCGTCGACACCCGTTCCATACGTCCGGGCCTGCACTTCGGCGGTCGGGGGACGGCCTGGGCGCTGTACGACGCCGGGCGTGCCGTCGGCGACGACGAACTCGCGGACCGGGCCGTGGCTCTGGCCCTGGCGCCGCTGGAGTCGACCCCCAGCTACGACGTCACGCACGGTTCCGCGGGCAGTGGTCTCGCCGCCGTCCATCTGTGGCACCGAACCCATGACCCGCGTTTGGCCGACGTGATCGTCGCCGACGCCGACCGCCTTGCCGCCGCCGCACGGGCGGAGCCCGCCGGTGTGAGTTGGCCGGTTCCCGCGGAGGCCGTGTCCCAAGAGGCCGGCAAACGCTATCTCGGCTTCGCACACGGCACGGCGGGCATCGGATGCTTCCTCCTCGCCGCCGCGGCCGTCTCGAACCGGCGGGAGCACCTGCAACTGGCCGTAGCGGCCGGGGAATCCTTGGCGGCCGATGTCCTGATGGTCGGACGAACAGCGCAGTGGCCGGCCCAGGCCGGGGACGTGCCCACAGCCCCCTACTGGTGCCATGGTGCGGCCGGCATCGGTTCGTTCCTGATCCGACTCTGGCAGGCGACCGGGGACGAGCGGTTCGGCGACCTGGCCCACCATGCGGCCCGAGCGGTCATGGAGCGCGCCTCACGCGCCGCCCTCACCCAGTGCCACGGTCTCGCCGGCAATGGCGACTTCCTCCTCGACATGGCCGAAGCCACCGGCGACCCGGACTATCGCGTGATGGCCGACGACCTGGCCACCCTCATTGCCACCGAACGCGCACACCGCGGAACGCACGTCGTGTTCCCCAACGAACACGGCAGGGTCTCCACCAGCTGGAGCGACGGAGCCTCGGGAATCCTGGCGTTCCTGCTGCGCTCCCGCCACCCGAGCCCCCGGCACTGGATGATCCAGCAGCCGGGTTGAACGACAGCGGCCCCAGCGCCGTTGTCGACACCTCGCAGAGAAGGAGATTGGCATGGAAATCCAAGACCTTGAGGTTCTGGCCCACTTGCACGCCCTTCCGGAGACCGACCCGGTAGGCGTCGACGAGGCTCAGTTCGGCGGGACGTGCGCGTGCACCGGCCTGCTGACGCTTCTCAACACCGTCTGTGTCGGTGTGAGCTGTTCCTAGCCCATGAACCTCCGGTCGGTGGCCCGCCTCGGCGGCCGCCGACCGGAGCGACGGCCGCCGGGGCCGGCAGGCCTGCGGACGACACTCCCGTAGACAAGGACCGACCATGCGGCCCCAAGCCGAGGACGACGCCTCCACCCGAGCCGGCCGGCCGCCGGTCACCCTCATGAGCCCCGCTCGTCCGGAGCCCGAGAGCCCGTCCGCGTACGCCATCAGGACGCGGGGTCTGGTGAAGAGCTACCCGGCCCCCGGCGGAACCACCATCGATGCCGTGCGCGGGCTTGACCTGGACGTGCTGCGCGGTGAGACGTTCGCCTTCCTCGGCCCCAACGGCGCGGGGAAGTCGACCACCATCGCCCTGCTGTGCGCCCTGGCCCGTCCGACGGCCGGAGAGGCCACGGTGGCGGGCGTCGATGTGCTCAGGCAACCGGACCAGGTACGGAGACGGGTCGGGATGCTCTTCCAACACAGCGCTCTGGACCCGGATCTGACGGCCCAACAGTCTCTTTTCATTCACGCGCGTCTCTACGGTCTGCGTCGTCGCGACGCGCGCCTGCGCACCGCCGAGACCCTTGAACACGTCGGGCTCATCGACCGGCGGCGGTCCCCCGTACGCACCCTGTCCGGAGGCATGCGCCGCCGACTGGAGCTCGCGCGCGGCCTGTTGCACCGGCCGCAGCTCCTGTTCCTCGACGAGCCGACCACGGGACTCGACCCGCACGCCCGCGCTCAGATCTGGGACTACCTGCGCGTGCTGCGCGACCAGCACGGAAGCACGCTGTTCGTCACCACCCACTACCTGGAGGAGGCCGAGCACTGCGACCGGCTCGGCATCATCGACCACGGCCGGCTCGTGACGCAGGGTACGCCCGGCGTGTTGAAGGCCGCGATCGGGGACGACCGGGTGGCCCTGCGCACGAGCGACGACGCGACAGCACGTCGGATCATCGGCCGGACCGTGCCCGCAGGTCCCGCCATCACCCTGGACGGCGCGGGCGTGTCCTTGCGGCTGCCCGAGGGGAGTACGTGGATTCCCCGGCTGTGCGCGGCACTTGAGGACCACGGCATCGCGGTGCACGCCGCGTCCTCGGCCCCGCCGACGCTCGACGACGTCTTCTTCCACCACACCGGCCGCAGCATCCACACCCCCTGGTCGCCGCAGGCGCGGTCCGCCACGGCCCCGGGCACGGTGACGCCGGTTGCCGAGGAGGCCACATGACCGCGCCCACGCTGCCGGCCCCGGACGCCGCGACCCCGGACGGTCCCGGCGCCTGCGACGACACCGGCCGCGGGACGGCACCCCGACTGCGCCACGAACTGCGTGCGGTCCACGCCCTGGTCCACCGCGACTTGCTGCGCCTGGCGTCCCAGCCCGTCCACACCGCGCTGATGCTGGTCCAGCCGGTGCTGTACCTCTTCATCCTGGGCGGCGGCCTCGCCGCCCTGATCCCAGACGCCACGCTGGGCGTCGGCTACCAGACCTACCTGTTTCCCGGCGTCCTGATGATGACGGTGCAGACGCCGACCATCATGGTCGGCATCCGTCTGATCACCGACCGCCAGAGCGGCTATCTGCGGGAACTCCTGATGGCTCCCGTCAGCCGCCCCACCCTGCTCCTCGGAAGCTGCGCCGGCGGCACCATCGTCTCCACGGTCCAGGGCGCTGTCCTGCTCACACTCGTCGGCACCGTCGGCCTGCCCTATGACCCGCTCCTCCTGATGCTGCTCCTCGCCGGCATGATCCTGACCTCGTTCACCCTTACCGCGCTGGCCCTGGCCCTGGCCGTGACCCTCAGCCGCCCCGAAGTCTTCAACATGCTGCTCGGCCTGGTGATGATGCCGCTGGTGCTCCTGTCCGGCGGCTTCTTCCCCATCAAGAACCTGCCGGGCTGGGCCCATGCGGTGGCCGCGGTCAACCCGCTCGCCTACGGAGTGGACCTGCTCCGCCGGTGTATCGCGCTCCGGGTGCCGGGCGAGGCGGCCGGCACCGGTGTCCGGTGGTTTCACTGGCAGCCCCCGCTCCTCCTGGAAGGCGGCCTCCTGCTGGCCTGCGGGACCGGGGCCCTGCTCTGGGCCGCCCACCTGTTCAGCCGCCCCGAGTGACGCGCCAGTCGGCGCGGGGGACATGCCCGGTGCGGGGAGGGCGCTGGGTCATTCGGTCCAGGTCCAGTCGGCGACCTCCGGAAGGTCCGTGCCGTGCTCGCGGATCCAGGCATGGTGGCGAGTGCGGTGGTCTGTCATGGCCTGCCGGACACCGGCTGCCCGCGCGGCAAGGCCCGGAACGCGGTCGATGACGTCCATCACCAGGCGGAACCGGTCCAGGTCGTTGCGCACCACCATGTCGAACGGGGTCGTGGTGGTGCCGGACTCCTTGTAGCCGCGTACGTGCAGGTGGGCGTGGCCGGCGCGGCGGTAGGCGAGACGGTGGATCAGCCAGGGATAGCCGTGATACGCGAAGATCACCGGCTTGTCCGGGGTGAACAGCGCGTCGTACTCCAAGTCCGGCATTCCGTGCGGGTGTTCCTCGTGGGGCAGCAGCTTGGTCATGTCGACGACATTGACCACCCGCACCGCGAGGTCGGGCAGGTGCCGGCGCAGCAGGGCCGCGGCGGCGAGGACTTCCTGGGTGGGCACATCGCCCGCGCAGGCCAGGACCACGTCCGGCTCCCGTGAGCCGTCCTCCGTGCCGGCCCACTCCCAAATCCCGGCACCGCGTGCGCAGTGCGTGCGGGCTTCGTCGAGGGAGAGCCAGTCGAAGCACGGCTGCTTCCCCGCGACGATCACATTGACGTAGTCACGGCTGCGCAGGACGTGGTCGGCCACCGACAGCAGGGTGTTGGCGTCCGGGGGCAGATAGACCCGGACGACCTCCGGGCTCTTGTTCAGTACGTGGTCGACGAATCCGGGATCCTGGTGCGAGAACCCGTTGTGGTCCTGGCGCCAGACGTGGGAGGTCAGAAGGTAGTTGAGGGAGGGGATGGGCGCCCGCCACGCCAGTCGGCGCGAGGTCTTCAGCCACTTGATGTGCTGGTTGACCATCGAGTCGACGATGTGGACGAACGCCTCGTAGCAGGAGAAGAGACCATGGCGGCCGGTGAGGTTGTAGCCCTCCAGCCAGCCCTGGCAGAGGTGTTCGGAGAGGATTTCCATCACCCGGCCGTCCCGGGCGAGATGCTCGTCGGTCTCCAGGATCTCCGCCTGCCAGGCCTTGCCCGTAACCTCGAAGATCGCTTCCAGCCGGTTGGAGGCGGTCTCGTCCGGGCCCACCACCCGAAAGTCCCGGTGCTCGGCGGAGTCGGCCGCGACCCGGGCGAGCAGACCGCCCAGAATCCGGGTCGGCTCGTGCAGGGTGACGCCGCGCTTGTCGACCGGAACCGCGAAGTCCTCCAGGGGCGCGATGGGCAGGTCCCGGGTCAGCAGGCCACCGTTGGCGTGCGGATTGGCCCCCAGGCGCAGCTCGCCGTCCGGCACGCAGGCCAGGACCCGTTCGGTCGGGCGCCCGTCGGTGTCGAAGAGCTCCTGCGGCCGGTAGGAACGCAGCCATTCCTCCAACTGCCGTAGATGCGCCGGGTTTTCGCGCACGGTGGCGAGCGGCACCTGGTGGGAGCGCCAGGTCCCCTCGACCGGTACGCCGTCGACCACGGCCGGCCCGGTCCAGCCCTTCGGCGTGCGCAACACGATGACCGGCCACGCCGGGCGGCCGCCGCCTTGTGCCCTGGCCTGCTCGATCCCCTCCAGGGCTTGGTCCATGGCACGCGCCATGCTCAGATGCACCGTGTCGGGGTCGGACCCGGTCACGTGGATCGGCTGGTACCCGTAGCCCGTGAGCAGGGAGTCGAGTTCGGCCTGCGGGATGCGGGACAGGACCGTCGGGTTTGCGATCTTGTATCCGTTCAGGTGGAGGATCGGCAGGACGGCTCCGTCCCGGGCCGGGTCGAGAAACTTGTTGGAGTGCCAGGAGGCGGCGAGCGGACCCGTTTCGGCCTCACCGTCGCCGATCACACACGCGACCAGCAGGCCGGGGTTGTCGAAGGCGGCCCCGTAGGCGTGGGCGAGGGAGTAGCCCAGTTCGCCGCCCTCGTGGATGGAGCCGGGCGTCTCGGGCGCGACGTGGCTGGGCACCCCGCCGGGGAAGGAGAACTGGCGGAACAGCTTCGCCATGCCCGCCGCGTCGCGGCTCACGTCCGGATAGACCTCCGCATAGGAGCCGTCCAGCCAGGAGTTGGCCAGTACGGCCGGCCCTCCGTGGCCCGGGCCCCAGACACACATCGCGTCCAGGCCGCGCTCCTGGATCACCCGGTTGAGGTGGGTGTGGACCAGGTTCAGCCCCGGCGAGGTACCCCAGTGGCCGAGCAGCCGCGGCTTGATGTGCTCGGGGCGCAAGGGCTCGGTCAGCAGCGGGTTGGCCATCAAATAGATCTGGCCCACGGCCAAGTAGTTGGCCGCCCTCCAGTGCGCGTCCAGAGCTGCCAGGTCGACCTTGCGGTCGTTCGTCATGGTGACTCCTCCGTGTCGATGCTTCGTCGGGGGCGGGTACCACGCGTCGCTGACGCGCATGCGGCCCGTCAGCCGTGCGGACCCCCTCCTGAGGAATCCCGGCCACCGCCGGGCGGGACGCGTGGTGCGGTACGGAGTGCACCGCCGGGCGGGACGCGTGGTGCGGTAGGGAGTGGTGAACGGTGCCGGACTTCATGCTTGGGTGGCCCCGGCGCCGACGGGACCCAACCACCGGCAGCCGGCCCAGAGCACCGCGTCCCAGAGTGCCGCGCGGGCCGCCCCCCGACGACTTCCGGTCACGCCTCGACCGCGCCTTTCACCCGGTCGGCGGGCACGACCGCCACCAGGAACGCCCTGCGCGTGAGCATCCGACCCCGTGCGTGGCGTCAGGTCAGGGGTCCGGAGGCCACGGCTGCTCCGGAGAGGCCTCACGGGCCGGGTGGCGTCGGGCGTGAACCAGGATCAGGCACGGCCCATGCAGCCGTCGGCCTGGCGGGACGCGAACTCCCTTACAGCGCGCGGCCGTTCGGCCGGGTAGAGCGCGATCCCACCCGGAGCGAGCATCCCTTCGGCCTGGTGGGACGCGGCCTCAATCTGCGGCGAGCGTCCCTCCGGCCTCGTCGGCGGTGTTGCGTCGGGTCCCCGCAAGATGGATGTTGATGTAGCGGACGAGGGCCAGCGCGTCCTGCGGGGCGTCGGCCTGGAAGGTGACGCGTCGCAGGAGGCTGACTCCATCGAGGGCGATGCCCTCGCGGGCGAGGACGAAGACGAGGGTCAGGAAAGCGGACCGCGCGTTGCCGTCGTCGAATGGATGAAAGAAGCAGACGTCGAGATAGGCACGCGCGGCGCGGGCCGTCAGACCGAGAGGTTGGTCGGCGCCGGATGCGCTCTCTGCCAGACACGTTTCGAAGCGGACACGGGTGTCGGGCCCGATGCCGTAGCGCTCACGGCTCCCCTTGGCGAAGGCGGGCGCCCCGCGGAATGGGGGGCGTCGCGAAGTGGCCAGGACATGCTGCTGCCACCCACTGAGCAGGTCGAAGTCGAGCCGCGCTCCGCATGCCGCATCCGCCCGGAGCAGTTCGAGGGCGCTGAGCAGCCCCTCGGCGCGGGCAGGCTCGATGGCGGCGTCGAAGGCCTTGATGTCGTCCGCCGCGCCGTCTCGAAGGGGCACAACCGGTCCGTCCGCGCCCCCGTCCGCGATCTCGTGCCACGGCACCGACTCCCGTATCTCGAGCCAGCGTTGCAAGTGGTCCTGAGTCGGCGCGTCTGCGCGGAAACCGCCGCCCGTCGGCTGCACGGAGAGCGCGAGCTGCTCCGCGACGTCGTCGACCACCACCGCGTCAGGTCCGATCCAACTGTGGAAACGACCACCGATCGCCCCGTCGACCAAGCCCTCGGCCACGTCGGGCGCGACTCCCCAGCGATTGAGGAACCAGGTCAGCACTTGGCGACAGTGGCCCTGCCAGCCGCTGCCGCAGCCGGTGCGGTCAACGACCTGGAGGATCAGATTCCGCGCCGCCCGCTCCCATAGGATCCGCTGGCCTTCGATGTCGGCCAGGTCCAGCGGATACGCCTCGAACCAACCGGCAAGGTCTTCCAACCACTCACGCCACTCACGCAAGGCCGCTTCGACACGGGACAGCGTCTCTTCCGATGTGGTGATCGAGTCCTGTGGGCAGCACCAATTCCCTATCGGTCCCCCGTCGAAGTCACCCTCGTCGTGCGTCCAGCGCCACCCCGTGGTCCATCGGCCGTAGTGCTGGACGAGGGCGTAGGACATGGCGTTGGCCCACGACTCGGCCACCTCGTTGTTCCAGGTACTCAGCGCCGGGTCATCGAAAGGGACGTCCGGGCGGAT
This sequence comes from Streptomyces sp. ASQP_92, assembly GCF_025399895.1. GTDB lineage: Bacteria > Actinomycetota > Actinomycetes > Streptomycetales > Streptomycetaceae > Streptomyces. The sequence continues at coordinate 255,746 of NZ_JAODUA010000004.1, forward strand.
CGGTACACAACGGGCCGGCCCGAGCGAGCGCACCGTCTGTGCCACGTCCGCCCCGTCGAAGGCGTGACGGGCGGGATCCACGTCATCCCAGGTCAGGAAGCGGGGAGCCAGTTCAACGATCACTGCACAAGCCTGCCACGCCCGCTCCGGGCTCCCATAGTGGTTTTCGCCGACTCAGGACTGCGCTGGGCCGGCGCGCCACGTCCACACGTCCATCGCTGGACTCACCACGTCGACCGCTGAACCAATGCCGTGGCTTTCGAGCGGCTGGGCGTCGGCACCCATTCCAGTCTGGGAGCGAGGACCGCTGCGCGCAGACCATGCCGTGCGCCTCTCAACTCCGTGGCGCTGGAGGGAAGTTGAGTTGAGAGTCAGCACGTTCGTCGCCAGGTCATAGAGATTAGCGTGGCAATCACCCATCTTTTCGGGCAGGGTGCCGAATGATGAGTGATGAGAACGAGATGACGTATGCCCGCTTCGACTCGATTGAGGGGTTGCTGCAACGGGGGCACGGCCTGGGTGTCGTGCGGGCGATGCAAGATCCCCCCATGGCTGCACCCTTCGTCTACGAGGGGGTCCGACATGACTGGCGGTACGACGGCACTGATCACCGCGCCCGCTACCTCGCCGGGCTGGTCCGGGATCTGAATCTGCCGCTGGCGCCGGTCGTGGCGCTGCTGGCCGGGGACGAGGGACAGAGCCGACGGGCTGTCGACGTGCTGGAACTGCTCGCCCTTGATGGCAACAACGAGGCGCGCGAGGCGCTCCGCTCCCATGTCCGGGAAGGCGCGCACTGGGTCTACGTATTGGAGTCGATCTCCGACGCTTGGCCCTTGGAGTGGTGGGAGGACCTGGGCGGGGTCGCGCGGGCCCGGATCGGCGGGGAGCCCGAGCTCCCGTGGTTGGACGAACCGTGGACGCGGTTCGGCATCGAGATCGAGAGGTCGGACCCGGGCCCGGCCGCTCACGACCTGAGCGGACTTGCGGACAGCGAGCTGCTGGACGTGCTGGCCGGCACCCGGCCCGAGGCCTGCAGCAGGGTCGAGGCCCTGCGCGAGCTGTCCCGCCGGGATCCCGTGGAGGGGCTGATTCCTCTGGTGCCCTCGCTCGTGATCGCTGGGGGCGACCGTCCGCTTCCTCTGCTCCGGCAGGCCGTCCGCCACCTCGGACCCTCGGCCGTACCGGCCGCGCGCAGCTGGGCGGAGGACGAGCGGGAGTGGCTGGCGCTGCTCGGCTCGGATGTCCTCGCCGATCATCTCGGCCCCGAGGTGCTACCCGCCCTCGTAGCCGAACTCGCCGGCCAATGGCGGGCCCGTGCGTGGTGCGGCCCAGACGCCACCGCGAACAGGCTTGTCCGCTTCGGACCGGCAGCCGCCGAGACGGTGCCGGGCCTCCGCCGGTTCTGGCTGCACACACCGCACTCCTATGAGCGGGCCGCCTATCTGGCGGCATGGGTAGCCATCGACCCGGACGGAGTGGGCCCCACCCTCACCGAATCCCTATGGGACGGCCAGGAACAGGTCCGACTGCTGGGAATCACCCACGCCCCGGACCGACCCGAAACCCTGGAGCGCATCGCGGCGCTGCGTGACGACCCGATGGAGGCCCCCGGCGTACGGGCAGGCGCCCAGGCAAGGCTCGCCACCACGGCGACCGCGGCCACTCCGTGTTCACCCTGACCCGCCCTGAGCCGGCCATACCCCCGCGGCGACTCCCGCTCTCTTGAACACGCCAGACCGCAGTTTCACGTCCCCTGGGAGCCCTGGCGGGCAGAACCCCGCGAACCGCGGTCCGGTGCGACCCGGCTTCGCCGATTACTTTCCGGCGGCCGCCCGGTCTACCCCTCGACGACAAAGGGAGCACACCATGCGCAAGATCATCGTTTGTACGTTCCTGACGCTCGACGGCGTCATGCAGGCACCGGGCGGTCCGGACGAGGACGCGGAGAGTGGCTTCGAGTACGGCGGCTGGCAGAAGGCGGTGTCCGACGACGAGGTCGGTGCGGGCATCGCCGGCTGGTACCAGCACTCGGACGCGATGCTGCTCGGCCGCAAGACGTACGAGATCTTCGCGTCGTACTGGCCGAGCGCCGATCCCGGCAATCCGTTCACCGACCGGATGAACAGCACGCACAAGTACGTGGCTTCACGGACCCTGACGTCCGTCGAGTGGCAGAACTCCACCCTCCTTGAGGGCGAAGTCGTCGATGCCGTACGCACGTTGAAGGCGTCCGACGGAGGCAACATCAACGTCGTCGGCAGCGGCGACCTCGCCCAGACCCTGATGCGGCACGACCTCGTCGACGAGTACCGGCTGACCATCCACCCAGTGATCATCGGCACCGGCAAGCGGCTGTTCGCCGAGGGAGCGATCCCCACTGCGCTGGAGCCGGTCAGCGTCTCGACCACGAAGGGCGGCACCGTCCTCGGGGTCTATCGGCCGAGCGGCAAGCCCACATACGACAGCTACTAATCGGGTACTGGCCGGGTACTGGCCTGGCGGCCGGACGCCGTCCTATTCAGTCAGGTCCGGCACCTGGCGCCACGCTTCGAACCTCCACAGGCCCACACCGCCTCCTGGCCATCGTCCTCCCCACCGCACTCCGGGCAGATCTCGAAGTCGGCCCGTTCCCCCAGCGTCCATCGGAAGCAGCACGGGCACGCGACAAGGCCGCTCGCGGTGTCGGACGAGGAACTCGGAGACGGGTTCATGAGGAGCCATGGGAACCATGTGGACTATGGGAGCCATGTGGGCCATGTGGGCCATCATTCTGGTCCCGCGGATGATCCACGAGAATCGTTCTGGGCGTGGTCACCGGCGGCCCCAGGACTTCGCGGCAACCACGTGACTGTGGTTGTCGCGGAGAGTGGCGGTGTCGCCGGCGTTGTTCCAGACGTAGTCTCGGCGCCCCTGGTAGACGTCGCGGGCGCTGTCCCGGCCGATTCCGGTGTGGACGCGCACCGATTGGTGGGCGGCCAGGCGCAGGTCGCGGAACGTGTAGGTGTGCCGCGAGCGGTCCGTCAGGGTCCATGCCTTCAGGTTCACCGCGCCCCGGCCGGTGTTGGTGACGGTGACCCATTCCGCGTTGAGGCTGCGCTGGGAGCGGTCGTCCTTGCCGGGGCTGTCGTACTGGATCACCCCGAGCACGATGGGCGAGCGCGGAACGGAGGCCTTGGCCAGGGCGGCGGCCGGGTGGGCGGTGGCCCCGGCCAGGCCGGCAGCAGCCACGCTGAGAGCGGCGGCGATGCGGGTAACGGTGCGAGACGACATGGAAGCCCCCCAATTCACGGCATCCCAACATGTGCGCGGGCAATGCCGGTTGGTGCGGAAGCCCGACCTGGTTCGGCCGGACACCCCACCATGGCGCCGACCCGTCGCCACCCGGGCGCAGAAGTTCACTGCGTAACAAAACGCGGGTTTTCGCACACCTTCAGCGATCACGGCGCACACGCCCCGGCGTGAGGAACCCCGTGGTGCGCCCTTGAGTGGTGTCCCAGGAGCAGAGGACAGACCACCCGCCGGTCGGGGCCCGCTCGGGGCCCGACCGGGCTGCCCCAGAAAGAAGTTGAGGGGGGTGTTAGTCTCGCCTGCCGGTTCTGGCGACGCGCGGGACGGGTAGTTCGAGTGACGGGGGTAGTACGACGTGGGGCGACCTGACGATCCGCCGGGGGAAACCCCGGCGCAGTTGAAGAAGCGCGCCGGTGACCTGCGCGAGTGTGCGCGTAAGGCCCGCGAGCTCGCCAAGCGGCTCGGTCCGCTCCTGGACGCCTCGGCGAAGAAGGCGGCGCAGCCCGATCCGGCGATCTGGCGGGGCCCGTTCGCCACCCAGTCGACGGGCACCTTGGTGAACCGCAAGGGTTCCGTCAACCAGATGGCGTCCGCGCTGCTCCAGGACGCGGGCCGCTGGGAGGCCGAGGCCAACAGCCTGGACGAGCAGGCGAAGGCGGCGGGCGCGAAGCCCAAGTCAGGGGCGGGGGCAGGCAATTGACCAGCCCCCTCGGCCCCATACCTTCCGTACCCGGAGTACCCGGAGTACCCGGAGCGGTGGCCCGATGACCGACTTCCGCGGCTTCGACACCGCCGAGATACGCACCCTCGCCTCCAGCCTGCGCAAGCAGGGCGATGACGCGCGGGGTCTCCACAAGGACCTGGCCTGGCTCCTCACCGAGGCGCAGCAGCTCCTGAATGGCAAGCCCGCCACCACGGACCCGCTGCTGAGCCCCTTGGTCGGGCAGGTCTTCACCTTCCCGTTCTTCGGCGGGCCCTCGTCCCTGCCGGGTGTGCTCGGTGGCGAGTTGGGCGACATGGCGGACTCGATGGAGCGACGCAGCAAGCAGCTGGACGAGGTCAAGGTCCTCATCGAGCACGGGTACGCCGTCGACCCCGCACTCCTCTTCGCCGACGAGGACGCTCCCAACGAGAAGGACATCACCGACGCGCTGAAGAAGTTCCACGAACTGGACGGGAAGGATTTCGGCACCAACGGCAACCGCGACGACCTGCGGAAGGTCCGCAGGATGCTGGAAGGCATGTCGGCCGCCGAACTGGACGCCTTCTTCGACAAGGTCCCCGAGGCCGACCTCAAGCGCTACAACGACCTGGTGAACGACACGGACGACAGCGGTTGGAAGTGGTGGGACGAGAACGGCCTCCCCGAGGGCGAGCGCCGCGACCACTTCAGCTCGATCCTGGCCAAGCTGGGCCCCTCGCACTGGGCGAAGGCGCAGGCCGCGTTCCCCGGGATGCAGCCGGGCTTCGACACCACGGACGCCTATCTGGACGGCCAGAACGCGCAGAACGGCGAACAGGCCAAGGGCATGCACTGGGGCGTCCCCAGAGAACCGCTGTTCGCTCCGGGCAGCGACGGCAAGGAGATCACGGCCTCCGACATCAAGCAGGGGCGTTTCGCCGACTGCTGGTACATCGCGTCGGTGACCTCGACCGCCCAGGTGAACCCGCAGTTCATCCGGGACGGCATCGTCCAGAACGCGAACGGCACGGTGAACGTGCGCATCTGGGACAAGGACGGCAACAAGCGCTGGGTGACCGTCACGCCCGACCTGCCACTGGACAAGAACGGCAACGTGATGGGTGCCTCGGCCAACGGTTCGACCTGGCCGGCGTACTACGAGAAGGCGTTCGCCCTCGTGTACGGGGGCGACGACGGCGGCGCACCGGACGGCAAGGGCGGGAACAAGAAGTACGACCGTGCGGAGCACGGGACGTACGGGGCGACCGAGTGGGACAACACGGACAAGGCGCCGCCGTATGTGACGGGACATGACTCGGACGGCATCAGCAACAACGTTCCGGCGCTCCGCAAGAGCTTCGAATCCGGCCATCCGATCATCGTGGCCACCGGCAGTGGCGACGATGCCAAGAAGCAGGGCAAGAACCTGTGGGGGGACACGTTCTCGACCCGGCACGTGTATTACGTGAAGGGCTTCCAGGGCGACAACATCGTCCTCGGCAATCCGTGGGGCCCGCCCAACCCGGACATCGTGGCCACGCCGGAGCAGTACAAGAAGTTCTTCAACAGTCCGCAGGCCCTGGAGGTTCCCAAGTGACAGCAGCCGTACGTTCCGCGCGTGCCGCCGTGTTGGCGGGATGCGTGGTGATGCTGGCGGCGGGCTGTGGCGGCGCATCCGGGTCGGCCGACTCTTCGGCCACGAAGTCGTCGATGTCCTCGCCGCCCAGCCACACCCCCGCTCCCCCGGCCGACAAGGGCCCCCAGTGTGAAGGCGCCGCGACCGCCAAGGGCCTGCACGTCCTGCGCGGCGGCTCGGAGGCGCTGCCCGGCGGGGCCGGTCCGGTGCTGTACAAGGAGGGCGGCTCGGACGGTACGCACCGTACGGCGACCCTGACCAACGGCACGGGCTCCGGCACCGCGCAGTCAGGGACCGAGTCCTGGCCGGTACGGACCGGCCAGTCCCTCGCAGTGCGCGGCAAGGCCTTCACCGTCTCCCAGATCTGCACCTACCGGGTCGTACTCACACCGAAGGACGGGACCACCGTGACCCAACCGCCCGTGCCCAACGCCGTGGACCCGCACTGGCCCGACCTGACGGACGGCCGTCTGCGTCTGCGCTGGCATGTCCCGAACACTGAGATCCACGGCGCGATCAGCGCGGTCCTCAAGGACGTCGCCGCCGACCCGGCCCGCGCCGACATCGCCGTCACGAGCCGCGCGGGTGGTGGCGCCAGTTACACGGACGCGCGCGTCGGCGACACCCTCGAATTCGCCGGCCGCCTTTGGAAGTTGACCGCGATCGACACGGGCGACGGCAATCCTTCGGGCGCGAACCCCAACTCGGGTTACGTGGACCTCCAGTTGATCGGCCCCTCCAGCTGACGTCCCGGATAACGGTTGGCGTGGTGCGGCCCCGACCTGCTGTTGTTGCGGTGAGCGGAACAGGTGCGCCCCGCTGTCCCGCTCACCGGAGACAGCCGCCGTCCTGGCGCGCCCGGAAATCCGCTGATCGGCTCGGAGGTCTCATGCCCCTGTCCATGGAATTGGTCGCGATAACGCTGGACTGCGCTGATCCGTTGGCTCTGGCGGCCTTCTATCAGCAGGCCACCGGCTTTGAGCCGCACCCCAAGTCGGATGCGGAGTTCGCCGGTCTCAACCGTGAGGACGGGCTCTTCATGGGTTTCCAGCGGGTCGAGGACTACCGGCCTCCGACTTGGCCGGGCAAGACCACTCCCCAGCAGCTTCACATCTGCTTCAAGGTCGCGGAGAGCCTGGACGAGGCCGAGGCCCGGCTGCTGGAGCTGGGTGCGGGCAAGCCCGACCACCAGCCGGACGAGGACACCTTGCGGGTCCTCACCGACCCTGCCGGGCATCCCTTCTGCATCGTCACACGCTGACTCACGTACTCGCCGCAGAGGGACGGGGCGGACGCCAACGCACGGGCTGACGCCCCGGCCGATGCTGATGAACGGGGCGCCGAGTGAGAGCGGTGGTCGGGTGCCGTGCCTGCTGCGATGTCACCACGCCAGAGCCCCCGTTGCGGTGTCAGCGGTGTCAGACCCTGGAGAGATGCTGGGTGAGGAAGTGGGCCGCGCGGTCGAGGGCCTGATCGGCTTCGTCGAGGGTGCCGGCGAAGCACTGGAAGACGTGGGGGGCGTCGGCGGTGACGTCGAGGATGACGTTCACTCCCGCCTGCTGGGCGCGGGCGGCGAGGCGGGTGGAGTCGTCGAGCAGGACCTCGTTGGCCCCGACCTGGATGAGCAGCGGGGGGAAGCCGGTCAGGTCGGCCGACACGGCGGGGCTGAGCAGGGGCTGCGAGGGATCCTGACCCGCGAGGTACATGGCGCCGGTGTGTTCCAGGGCGGCCTTGGTGAAGATCGGGTCGATCCCCTCCTTGGTCGTCATGCTCTCTCCGGTACGGGTGGAGTCCACACCCGGGGAGAACGCGACGATCGCGGCGGGCAGCGGGAGGCCCGCGTCGCGGGCGGCGAGGGCCGTGGTGATGGTGAAGCCACCGCCGGCGGAGTCCCCGACGAAGGCGATGGCCGACGGGTCCAGACCGCTGTCGAGAAGGGCGCGATAAGCGCTCAGGTTGTCCTCCAGGCCGGCCGGGAAGGGATGCTCGGGGGCCAGGCGGTAGTCCACCGAGTAGGCGGCGAATCCGGTCCTGGAGACGAGCTGCCCGGTCAGCGACAGCGCGGTGCGGGGGGAGCCGAAAACGAAGCCGCCGCCATGGAAGTACAGGATCGTGCCCGGGCGCTCCCCCGCGTCCGGCTCGACGTGCAGGGCGGGGCGGCCGCCGAGGGCCGTCTCGGTGGTGCGGATGTCGTCCGGCACGATCATCTGCGCCATGAGCGCCCGGAACCCCGCGCGCAGTTCCTCAGGGGATCGTTGGCCCTCGGGGCGGGGCCGGCGGAGTATCGCGTCGACCTTGGCGAGCTGTTCCTTGCTCATGAGTCTCTCTCCCGTCGCAGTACCTGTCGTCTACACTATATGCCGTGGCATATACAGAATCAGATGACACCATCGACCTCCAGGGATTTTTCGCCGACCTCGTCCGCTGCGAGACACGGCTGTACAACGCGCTGAACGTCCGCCTGCGCGAGCGGCACGGGATCGTCACGTCGCAGTACGAGTTCCTGCGCTTCCTGCGGGAGCACCCCGGTGCCCGAGTCGCCGACCTCGCCACGGAGTTCGCCATCGGCGTCGGCGCGACCAGTAAAAGCGCCGACCGCCTGGAAGCGCGGGGATGGGTCGTCCGTCAGGCCAACCCGGCGGACCGCAGGTCCCACCTGCTGGCCCTCACCGAGAAGGGTTCGCGCCTGCTCGCCGTGGCCGAGGACACCTTCACCGCGGGCCTGGGCGAGCTGCTCGCAAGCGCCCTCGCCCCATCGGCGACGGCCGCCACGGCCCGGACTCTGTCCCACCTGCGCTCCGTCCTCGAACGCGACCGGATCGGCAACCCCACGGGCTGAACCAGACGCCGGGGGCGGCACGTTGGCGAGAAGCGGGCGTGTCACAGCGGGCTGTGCTGGAGCGCGCCTGTCACGCCCCCACCTCCGGTCAGGCGACCTCCGCAGGGGCGGGTTCCTCGGCGGGGTGCTCCTCGACGGCGTGGGAGTGGGTGAGGCTCAGCGCGCCGCCGGCCGAGATCAGTCCGACGACGACGGCCAGCAGGGCGTAAGTGATCCGTTCGCCGTGGAAGAAGGACGCGACGAGGCCGCTGTCCCACGTTCCGGCGGGCAGCTGCGTGGTGACCAGGGCGGCGATGAGCGTGCCCACGACGGCGGTGCCGACGCTGGAACCGACTTCCTGGGCCGTGTCGTTGAGGGCGGCACCGAGCGAGGTGCGGTTGCTCGGCATCGCGTCGACGAGCGCGACGGCGCAGATCGTCATGACGGTGCGCAGGCCCACGGTCATGACGACCATGCAGCCCGCGATGGCGGCATACCCGTGGTCGACGCCCCACGAGAGACCGGCCAGCGCCCCGGCCAGGCAGGCCGCGCCCACGAGACAGGCGATGCGGTGGCCGAACCGGCGCGCGAGCCACTCGGACAGAGGCGTCGCGGTCAACATGGTCACGATGATCGGCAGGTTGGCCAGACCGGCCCGCACAGGGCTCCATCCGTAGGCGTACTGGAAGTGCAGGATCAGCCCGAACATGACGCTGGCCATCGCGATGGACGTGCCGATCTGCGCGATGACGGCGCCGCGGACGGTGCCGTTGCCGAACACCTTCAAGTCCAGCATGGGCGCAGCGCTTCGCCGTTCATGCCGTACGAACGCGATCGCGGCGGCGACAGCGCCGATGATGGACGCGAGGGTGAGCGCGGACAGCCAGCCGTGCTCGACACCGCTGGTCAGGGAGTAACAGGCGAGCCCGATCGTGGCGACGCTCAGGACGGCGCCCGGCAGGTCGAGCGCGTCCTTGGTGAGGTCCTGCGGCCGGTCGGCCGGGACGCCGAGCCGGACGCCGATGCACGCGATCAGCGCGATCGGGGCGTTGACGACCAGCAGCCACTCCCAGCGCGCGTGGGCCAGTGCGGTCCCGCCGAGCAGGGGCCCGAGGACGAAGCCGGACATGCCGACGATGATCATCACCGTCATGGCGCGCATCCGCAGAGCCTTGTCGTCGAACAGCCGGAAGACCAGTGAGTTCGTGATCGGGGCCATCGCGGCGGCGGCTATGCCGAGTGCGGCCCGCAGGGCGATGAGCTCGCCGGCCGTGGTCACCAGGACGACGCACAGACTCAGCGAGCCGAACACGGCGAGGCCGATCAGCAGTACTCGACGGCGTCCGAGCCGGTCGGCCAGCGATCCCGCGGTGAGCAGCAGACCACCGAAGGTCAGCGAGTACGCACCGGTGACCCACTGGAGTGCGGTCGTTCCGCTGCCGAGGTCGCGGCCGATGGTGGGCAGCGCGATCGACAGCAGGGTGTTGTCGACCATCTCGACGAAAAAGGCCAGGCAGAGGGCGGCCAGGGGAATCCACGCCGCGCGCAGGGAGGGATAGGCCCGTGAGGTGGTTGGAGGCGGGGCTGTGGTCATGGCGAGTCCTCTCAATCGAACGCCGTTCGGCTATCGAACAACGTACGATGAGCTACCATAGAACAAGGTTCGATACGATGCAAAGGGCGAGGGAGAAGCGATGGCCGACCAGCAGGAACGCTCCCGAGGAGGACGCCGTCGGGCCTCACACTCGATGGAGGCCGTCCTCTCCGAAGCGGTGGCGCTGCTCGACGAGGCCGGGGCACCGGCCTTGACGTTCCGGGCGCTCGCTCAGCGTCTCGGGGGCGGTGTCGCCAGCATCTACTGGTACGTGGCGAGCAAGGAGGAACTGCTCGACCGCGCCACCGACCACGTCATGGCCGCGGCACTGGCCGACATCGAGGCACTGCCGCGCACCGACGACCCGATCGACGACCTTCGCGCGATGGCCCTGACCCTGTTCGACGCGATCGTCCAACGACCGTGGCTGGGCGCCTACTTCATGCGCAACACCGATGTCCAGGGCAACACCCTGCGCGTGTACGAGAGGCTCGGCGAGCAGACCCTTCGGCTGAAGCTCAGTGCACGCCAGCGGTTCCACGCGGTGTCCGCAGTGGTGGGGTGCGTCGTCGGCTCCGCCGTCGACCTGGGGCAGGAAGCCCCCCAGGAGATCCTCGACGGCACCGTGAACCGCGACGAGTTCCTCGGCCGTTATGCCAAGGCGTGGCGGCAACTGGATCCCGAGGACTTCCCGTTCGTGCACGAGATCATCGACGAGTTCGACGGACACGACGACATCGACCAGTTCCGTGCCGCGCTGGATCTGACGCTGACGGGCCTGCGCCTGCAAGCCGGAGCCTGAGCCGAGCCGCACAGGCCGCGAGTCCCCGGAAGCCGCGCACAACGCAACCCCGCCGACAGCGGTGCTCCAAGCGGGACGACCGGCGAGGGCGCGCCCGTTCAGACCTCAATGCGCAGGCCGGGTGGTCCCGTTCGGGACAACCTCCTGTCCGCACAAGGACGTTGACCCGGGGGGTCGTCAACACGCCTGTGGCAGAACGGAGACATCACGGAAGGCCGGCTGTAACTCGGTGCGAGATACAAATATCTCCGACGCAACGCACCGCGCTACTTCTGGGGGAACACCGTGAAGCACACCCGCATCGCCGCTCTCGCCACCATCGGCATGGCCGCCGCCCTCTCGCTCACCGCGTGCGGTGGCGACGACTCGGCGCAGGGTTCGTCCCCCAAGGCCTCCTCGAACCCGTCCTCCTCGTCCTCGAACGGCGCCTCGAAGCCTGGGGACGGCTCAAGTGCCGGGAGCCCGGAAACCGGCAACACCGGCTCGGGCTCCGGCAAGGACGCCAAGACCCCCGCAGGTGCCACGAACGGCCAGGGGAAGGGCGACGGCAAGACGCCGTTCTGCAAGTCGGCGGACCTGGCCATCGACGCGAGGAACGCCGCGACCGACAAGGACTCCGGCAGGATCGACATCACCATGATCAACCGGGGTTCCACCACCTGCTCGGCCACCGGCTTCGCGGGCGTCGACATCAAGGACGCCGACCACACCTCGAACCCCATCGAACGCGGCCCCGCCCAGCCGCGCATCACCGTCCTCAAGCCCGGCGACGCCGCCGTCTTCGATCTCGCCTACACCATCGACCGGACCGGCAAGAGCCTCGCCCACCCCACCAACATCCTGGTGACGCCCCCCAACGAAACCCACACGGTCACCCTCAAGTGGCCCACGGGCGCCGGTCAGATCAAGGGCGCCTACACCGACGTACAGGTCTATCCCACCCACACCACCAACTGAGAACAGCGCACGCGGTAGTGGCGCTGGCCGGGGGATGCGGAAAACGCTCGGTCGGGAGGTCCCGGCCGAGCGTTTTCGTGTGTCTGGTGTCCGCCCGCGTCTGGAGACGCTGGGTGCGGCTCAGTACCAGTGGTGGTTCTGCCAGAAGTTCCAGGCGCCGACGGGGCTGCCGTAGCGGGAGTTCATGTAGTCCAGGCCCCACTTGATCTGCGTGGCGGGATTGGTCTTCCAGTCCGCACCGGCAGAGGCCATCTTCGACGCCGGAAGCGCCTGCACCAGACCATAAGCACCCGAGGAGGAGTTCGTCGCGGTGTGGTCCCAGCCACTCTCCTGCGAAACGATCTTGCTGAACGCCTCGAACTGCGCCGGGTCCTTGATCATCTGCTGGGCGATCGCCTTCGCGTTCACCGGAGCCGCCTGAGCGGGAACCGTCGCGAACAGAGAACCGGCGACACCCACGGCGACGACGGAACCCGCGAGAGTCTTCTTCGAAGCGGCGATACGGCGGATGACAGCGTTGGACACAGAGAAGCCTTCCCAAGGGAACAAGGACAGTCACCACACCCCCACAGACATGCGTGAACCACACACACCACACAAGGGGGACTCGTCAGCGGCGGGTGAAACACCCCGTGCCGCCCGGCGACTCATCCAGTTCTACGCACCCACCAGCCCCCTGGCAACGCCCCCCACCTACTACCCCACCCCCCGCCAAAGGACCTCCGCCCCACCAGCACAACAACCCATCACCCCAGGCCAGACCCCACACCCACCCTACCACACCACCAACCCCCACCCACTAACACAGACCGTATGTGACCTCCGACCTGTGGGCCGCCTCACCCCAAAAACGCCCGAATGTCACAGATTGCTACCATTCATACCCTTCAAGAGGCGTGGCCCCCGCCACACACCACCCCCGAATCAAAGGAATCCCCACCACCCCAGCACCCCATCGAGAGGCCCCCAGCGCTCGCCCACACGCCCAGGGGCCCGGTGCCGCCCGGTCGGCGGGAGGCGGGTCAGCTGTGTGCGAGGCAGCGCTTCAGCTCGTCGAGTTCGTAGAAGTAGCTGTGCTTGGCGACGGGCTCGCAGGACCACCTGAAGGCCGTCTCCTTCTCGTTGTAGAGCATGCGCACCAGGTAGGAGGCCGGCCGGTCCTTGGAGGGCTTGTTCGCGAACAGGTCCCACTGGATGTTCGCCGCCATCGGCGAGACCTCCGCGCCGCGCCACTGGCTGTTCCCGTAGGTGTACGGCCGGCCGGGCTCCGCGGGCGCGGTGCCGGCGGGAAGCCCCATCAGGGCGGCGAGTGGCTCGATCTCCTCGGCGTGGGTGAAGCGCAGGACCGCGCCGTTGGCACGAACGCCCTTCGCCTTGGCTTCCGCCTGGGCCAGGAGGTCGTCGAGGAGGACGCCCGCCATCTTGTAGGTGATCGTGCGTCCGCTGAAGGCGGGCCCCTTCCGGTAGAACTCCTCGGCGTCGTCGAGGTACGCGAACCACCGCGCGTCGCGGCGATCCAGGAAGGGGGTGAGGTCGACGGTCGGCGCCTCCACGCTCAGGTCGGGCGCCGCACTGTAGAGCTGGTACAGCGCACGGGCGAAGGAGACCTGCTCCTCCGTGGGCAGTGCCGTGACGAAGTCCGCCCGGAAGAGGCGCACGACGACCCGGTGGGCCGCTTCGGCGGTACGGGGGTCGCCGTCGATCCGGGTGAGAACCTCGGCAAGCTGGGGATCGCTCTTCACATACGCCTGGTAGTCGGCGTTCTGCGGCTGTTTGTGGAAGTACAGCAGGTCCTTGTCGGTGACCGGAGACCCGATCAGGTCCGCCAGTGCGGGATCGCCGGCGACCAGGCCGGCCGTGAACGCGTCGGCGCTCGCCACCGCGCGCGGCACCCCCGATGTCTCCACCACCACGGGCTCGTGCCGGGCGGCGATGCGCGCGAACAGGGACGGCAGCCGGCGCTCCATGCGCAGCGCGGTCTGCCGCTGCTCCTGGACACCGCGGGCGGAAAGACCTCCGTAGCCGAGCGTGGAGGCCGCGGCCAGCAGTGCCTGGACCTGCGGGCCAAGGCGCGCGCCGAGCCCGGTGAGCGCACCCCGGTCCTGTCCCTTGCGCAGCAGGGCCAGTACGGCGTCACCGTCGGCGCTGTCCGTCATGGCGCGGGAGCCGTGGCGGGCCACGTTCTCGGTGAAGACGGGCACGAAACCCTTCGGCGCGCGCTGGTAGCCGTCCGGACTTCCCTGCGGCATGTACGGCGCCTTGGTTCCGTACAGGTCGCGTTCGGTGTGTGAACCGCCCTGCCGCTGCGACGCGGACGCGGTGCCCGAGGTGAACAGCAGGCTCGCGGTCAGGGAGACGGCCACGGCGGCGGACAACGGTGCGGTGCGCTTCACAAAGGCCCTCCGGATCGGTCGGGCCACCGTTCGGGGGCCGCGGTCCGACGCACGCTGGCACGCGTACGAAGACCCTGGGCGGCGTCACACCTCAACCCGGGTGAAGAGAAGCTGAACGACCGTGGTCTTCGGACTTCCTCAGCGGCTGCCACAGCTTGCTCGCGCCCCTGACCGGCCACGCTCTTCGACCCCTGGCCCCAAGTCCCCTTTCCCTGGCCGGATTCGGCACCTGTCGTACGCACGCGGTATTGAAGTCCGCGCGCCGGGGCGGGATCCTGGGCGGCCTTACGTTCCCCAAACATCGCGAGGTGCGCCACGGTGAACGACCGCTCCACGGTGAGCTACGGGCCCGAACCCGATCAGGTCGTCGACCTCGTCGTCCCGGCCCGGGCGGCCGGACCCGTGCCCCTGGTGGTGCTGCTGCACGGCGGCTTCTGGCGCGCCCAGTACGACCGTCAGTACCTCGCGAAGGCGATCGACTCGCTCACGGCGGACGGGATCGCCGTCGCGAACGTGGAGTACCGGCGGACCGGGGCGGGCGGCGGCTGGCCCACGACGTTCACCGATGTCGCCGAGGCCCTCGACGTACTGCCCGCCCTCGTCGAACGCGCGTATCCGGGCCGCGTCGATCCCGACACAGTGGTGTACGTCGGGCATTCGGCGGGTGGACAGCTGGGGCTGTGGGCGGCGCTGCGGCACCGTCTCGCCCCGGGAGCGCCCGGATGGCGTGCGGATCCTGCCAAGGTGGCCGGAGTCGTGGCACTGGCCGCCGTGGCGGACATGGCCGAATCACATCGGTTGAATCTGGGCGATGGTGCGGTGGCGCATGTCCTCGGGGGCGGCCCGGACGACGTCCCCGAACGGTACGCGGCCGTCGACCCGGCCCGCCTCGGCGAGTTGGGGATTCCAGTGGTCCTCGTCCACGGTGAGCTGGACGAGATGGTGCCGGTGTCCGTTTCCCGCAGCTACCGGGCCGCGGCCGGGGGCACCCTCGTCGAGGTGCCGGGCGCGAGCCATGTGGACGTCGTCAGGCCCGGTTCCGCGGCCTGGGCCGCCGTTCGGGACGCGGTGCGTCAGATCCTGGACAAGGCGTGAGGCGTACGTGCTCAACGGCTGGGCGCTGCGGCCTCCTTGCTCGAGCGGAACATCTCCGCCACCAGGAAGGCGAGTTCGAGGGACTGCTGGGCGTTGAGGCGGGGGTCGCAGGCGGTCTCGTAGCGTCCGGCGAGATCGGCGTCGGCGATCTCCTGACCGCCGCCGAGACACTCCGTGACATCCTGACCGGTCAGTTCGACATGGATGCCGCCGGGGTGGGTGCCCAGATGCCGGTGGACTTCGAAGAAGCCGCGTACCTCGTCCACGATCCGGTCGAAGTGCCGGGTCTTGTAGCCGCTGGGTGAGGTGTGGGTGTTGCCGTGCATCGGGTCGCACTGCCAGATCACCTGGTGACCGCTGGCGGTGACCTTCTCCACCACCGTGGGCAGCACGTCACGGACCCGTTCGCTGCCCATGCGGGCGATCAGCGTCAACCGGCCCGGCTCCCCGTGCGGGTCCAGGCGCTCCACGTACTCGGCCGCCTGCTCGGGGGTGACATTCGGTCCGAGCTTCACCCCGATCGGGTTCGCCACCAGCTCGGCCAGCGCGACATGGGCCCCGTTGAGTTGCCGGGTGCGCTCCCCGATCCAGAGGAAGTGCGCTGACACGTCATGGAGCCGGGGCCCGTCGCTGGTGTCGAGGCGAAGCATCGACCGTTCGTAGTCCAGGAGCAGGGCCTCGTGGCTGGCGTAGATCTCCGTACCCCGTATCCGGGCGTCGTCGGCGCGGCAGGCGGACATGAAGCGCAGCCCCCGGTCGATCTCGGCGGCCACCACCTCGTACTTGCGGCCGGCCGGCGAGTCCCGCACGAAGTCCTTGTTCCAGTCGTGGAGTTGACGCAGGTCGGCCATGCCCGCCGTGTTCAGGGCCCGCACCAGGTTCATCGTCGCGCTCGCGTTGGCGTATGCCCGGATCATGCGCGACGGGTCGGGAGTGCGGGCCTCCTCGGTGGGCTCGGCGGAGTTGACCATGTCGCCCCGGTAGGACGGCAGGCCCAGCGCATCGGTCGCCGATGAGCGGGCTTTGGCGTACTGTCCGGCGATCCTCCCCACCTTCACCACGGGCAGGCTCGCCCCATAGGTCAGCACCACAGCCATCTGCAGCACGGTCCGGATGGTGGCGCGCAGATGGGTCTCGGTGTTCCCGGCGAAGGTCTCCGCACAGTCGCCGGCCTGCAACAAGAACGCCCGGCCGAGCGCCACTTCGGCCAAGCGCTCGCGCAGTTGGTCCACTTCGGCGGGTACGGCGATGGGCAGCGCGCTTTCCAGCACCGTCCTCACCTGCGACACCTGGGCGGGGTCGGGCCAGTCCGGTTGATGGGCGGCGGGACGGTCCAGCGCCTCGCGCAGCCGCCGTCGCAGTTCGGCGGGGAGTGACACGGCCCCCGGAGCCGGGTCCGCCGGTGGCGGTCCCACCAGGCCGAACACCTCATCGGAACGCACGGTACTTTTCATAGGCACCTAATTCGTCGATTGACGTCCATAAGCAGCACACCGGGGCGTCGCGCCCACATCGCGCGACACCTTGTTCGGGCGCGCCAGAAGTACACGCGCCTTCCGTTTCCGGCACGGGCCGGCATTGATTGAATCGGCGTGTCAGCAGCGCCGTCGGCAGTCGGCCGACGGCGGCTCTCTTGGAAAGTCGATCACAGAGGCGTGGCCACGGAGCCACGTGAAGCGAAGCGCCACCCCTTCCCCCAGGGTCCCCCGAAACGCGCTGCGTCAGATAGCGGCCAGGATAGCCAGCCCGCTCCGCGACGCGGAACGTACACGGTGACAACCAGCCACCGCGATCATGGCGAATAAGCCACGTGGCTTGTCGACGACCCCGCGAATCCCTGCGAAGTGACACCGAACCGGAATGCCGACAACACATTTCGGTCGAACCGGAGACCCCTTGTCAACAGCCGTGCGCCATGCAATGCTGCGGCATCAGCGGGGATGTTGACGGTTGCGGAGTATTACGATCCGTTTGACCGTGCCGATCTTCGCGTCGCATCCGTGGATAATCGCGTCGAATTGCCGGGTCTCCGACCACGGCGCCCGCACTGTGCACCACGTTGAAATGTCGATCTACATCTCCATGTCCATCTCAGGGTCGCGCGCACCGCATTAAACGCATGCGCGCCCAGTGATGCCGTCGTGTACTTATGAGAAGGGATATCGGCCCGCTCATCATGGCAACCGAGACACACGCACGCCCGAACGGCGTCACCGGCGATTCTTCGATAAGGCTCGCCGACAACCTCAGTACGCTCAGCAGATCGGATGTGGAACGACTGCGGGACGACAATGTTCGGGCCATGGTCGCGGCGTCGCTCAACAGCCCCTCGGTGCAGCGGCGTTGGTCGGCGCTCGACCAGGTGACCCACCCTTCCGAGCTGGCCCGGTTACCGATTCTGACGCCGCAGGACCTCGCCGGGGGCTGTCCGCCGGGGTCGGACGAATTCCTCATCGACGGCGGGGACGCGGGCCTGGTGATCCGCTCCAGCGGAACCTCGGGGCTCGACAAAGTCCTTTACCACTCTTGGGAGTTCACCCGCCAGGTGAATCGGCTCGGCGCCCGGGGCCTGCACGACGCCGCGGCCGCGCTGCCCCGCCGGGTCGCGAACTGCATGCACCCGGCGGAACTGGGCGGCGCCTTCACCTTCGTGCAGGACGTGCTCCAACTGGTCCCCGCCCTCGCCTTCCCACTCGGCAGCAAGCCCTCCGTGGCACACCTGGCCGAGCTGGTGAGCGAGCACGGAATCGACACGGTCGTCTCCTCCCCGTCGCACGGCGCCGAACTCGTGACGACCGAGGCCGCGCGCACGGTTCCGCACCTGCGGCGCCTGCTCTACCTGGGAGAGCCGGTCGGGCAGGTGCGGCGGGACGCGATCGCCGCCGCGGCCCCGGAGCTCGCGGTCCGTTCCTTCGCGTACTCGACGACCGAGACCGGTCCGATCGGATACCAGTGCGCGCATGTCGCCGCGACGGAACACCATGTGCACGAGGACGCGGTGGTGGTGGAGATCGTCGACGAGAGCACGGGTGAGCCCGTGCCCGCGGGCCGTCCCGGGGCGGTGCTCGTCACCCCGCTCACCACCACCGGGATGGCCCTGTTCCGCTACTGGATCGGGGACCGCGGCCGACTGGACCCGCCGGGGTGCGCGTGCGGCAGCCCGACACAGCGGCTGACGCTGCTCGGCCGGACCGGCCAGACGCTCATCGTGGACACCTGGAAGGTGTCGTCCGACCAACTCATGGAGCGATTGGCCGTTTTGGGTGTCGAGGACCCGGCGGACTGCCAATTTCAAGTGCTGTGGGAATTTCCCCATTACAGAGTGCGGTTGTTGCTCTCGCCCCGTACACCGGCGGGAATCACCACGGCCGCCGTCGCCGAGTCACTGCACGCAGCCCATCACATCCACCAGGTCATCGCCGGTCCGCGGTGTGTCGAATTCACGGTGGAACGGACGGGCCTGGACAAGTTCGCGCAGACCGAACGGAACAAAGTGCCGGTTCTCTACCAGAGGATGTGACATGCCCGTCGGCAATTCGGAGCAGCTCGAAGTGCTACGCGGAGAACTCGACCACATCGACGAACAACTTCTTGACATCATCAGGCAGCGCATCGAGTGCTGTGTGCGTATAGCGGACTACAAACGCGAGAACGACGTCCCCATGATGCAACCCCATCGCATCGGGATCGTGCAGCAAAGGGCGGCGGAGTACGGCGCGGCTCACGGTGTCGACCGTGATTTCCTCCGCCGCCTCTACGAAGTGATCGTCGATGAGACCTGCCGGGTGGAGGACCTGGTGATAGCCGGTCCC
Organism: Streptomyces sp. ASQP_92; assembly: GCF_025399895.1. Lineage (GTDB taxonomy): Bacteria > Actinomycetota > Actinomycetes > Streptomycetales > Streptomycetaceae > Streptomyces. Next base: position 274,823 of record NZ_JAODUA010000004.1, read on the forward strand.
GCCGCCACCTCCCCGAAGGCCGGCGTCGGCGGTACTTCGGAATGAGCTTGACTACGGGGGAAAAGCTGGGATGCGTACACTCCTGATAGACAACTACGATTCATTCACCTACAACCTCTACCAATACCTCGGCGAAGTGAACGGCGTGCCGCCGACCGTCGTGCGCAACGACGCGAACGTTCACGACATCGACTTCGACGCATTCGACGCCCTGGTGGTGTCCCCCGGCCCCGGCCGGCCCGACCGGGAACGGGACTTCGGTGTGAGCGCGGCGGCCATACGCTCCAGCGGTCTGCCCACCCTCGGCGTCTGCCTCGGCCACCAGGGCATCAGCCACTTGTTCGGCGGCACCGTGGCGCACGCGCCGCTGCCGATGCACGGCAGGGTCTCGCCGGTCCTCCACACCGACGTGGACATCCTCAAGGGCCTGCCCTCACCGTTCTCGGTGGTGCGCTACCACTCCCTCGCGGTGACCGACATGCCCGAGGACCTCGAAACCATCGCCTGGACCCCGGACGGCGTCGTCATGGCGCTGCGGCACCGGACCGAGCCGATCTGGGGGGTCCAGTTCCACCCCGAGTCCATCGGCAGCGAGTACGGCAGGGAGCTTCTGAGCAACTTCCGTGATCTGGCGCTGAGTTGTGGCCGCAAGGGGCCGACGGCCGTCTCCGGGGCGGCGCGTGCCGCGTCACCGTCGATACGTACAACGACTGCCGCCGATGACACCCCGCTGCGGGTGCACGTCCGCCAGGTGTCCCACCTGCCCGGCGCCGACGCGGTCTACCGGGAACTGTTCGCGGACTCCGGGCTGAGCTTCTGGCTCGACAGCAGTTCGGTGATCGACGGGTTGTCGCGGTTCTCGTTCCTCGGGGCGGCCGACGGTCCGCTGGCCGAGTACATCACCCACGACGTCGCGGACCACACGGTCACCGTGCGAGGTGCCGACGGCCGGCCGCGGCGGATCCGGCAGCAGTTCTTCGACTACCTCGACGAGCGGTTACGCCGGCGTGCCGTGCCGACGCCCGAGGGGCTCCCGTTCGACTTCAACCTCGGCTATGTCGGTTATCTGGGGTACGAGTTGAAGGCGGAGACCGGCGGCCTGGCGGCCCACCGCTCCCCGACACCCGACGCGGCGATGCTGTTCGTCGACCGGCTCGTGGTCCTCGACCACCTGGAGCGCACCACCTATCTGCTCTGTCTCAGCGACGGCGAAGGAGCGGCCACCGGGCCGGACCAGGCCGAGTCCTGGCTGGCGGACACGGCGGACCGGCTGCGCGCGATCCCGTCGCGGGACACCACCCAGGAGGCGCCGCCGCCGGTGCTCACCGCGGTACCCGACCAGCACCAGCTCCGCCCGCGGCACGACAAGGAGGCCTACCTCAAGCGTGTCTCCCACTGCCTGGACGAGATCCGCGACGGGGAATCGTACGAGATCTGCCTGACCAACATGGTCGAGGCGGCCGGGGTGACCGACCCGCTGCGCACCTACACCCAGCTCCGCCGCATCAGCCCGGTGCCGTACGGGGCACTGCTCGACTTCCGGGACCTCGCGGTGCTGAGCGCCTCACCCGAGCGCTTCCTGTCCATCGGTGCCGACCGGGTCGCCGAGTCCAAGCCCATCAAGGGGACCCGGCCGCGCGGGGCGACACCCACCGAGGACGAGGCGCTGCGCGCCGACCTGTTCGGCCACGAGAAGGACCGGGCCGAGAACCTGATGATCGTGGACCTGGTCCGCAACGACCTCAACAGGGTGTGCGACGTGGGCAGTGTGCATGTGCCCGTGCTGTTCGACGTGGAGACGTATGCGCCCGTGCACCAGTTGGTGTCGACGATCCGGGGTCGGCTGCGCCCGTCGGAGTCCGCGGTGTCGTGCGTGCGGGCGGCGTTTCCGGGCGGTTCGATGACGGGGGCGCCGAAGCTGCGCACCATGGAGATCATCGACGGGCTTGAGGGCGGGCCGCGCGGTGTCTACTCGGGCGCGCTCGGCTGGTTCTCGCTCAGCGGTGCGGCCGATCTGAGCATCGTCATCCGCACGCTGGTGTCGGCGAACGGTCGGACCAGCTTCGGGGTCGGGGGCGCCATCGTGGCGCTGTCCGACCCGGAGGAGGAGTACACGGAGACGGTCGTCAAGTCGCGGGCGATGCTCGCGGCGGTGGCAGCGAGCACTTCCGCGGCAGCCGATGAGGATTCCACCCAAGTCGCCGCTCAACACGTCGAGTTGAGCCGGTGAACGCCGGTGCGCCGGGCCGGTGCGTCGTCGTCGGAGCGGGAGCGGTGGGCACCCTGTTCGCCCGGCTGCTCACCCGCTCGGGCGCCGATGTCCTGGTCGTCGACCGCGCGCCCGTTGGCCGCGAATCCTCCGCGCTCCCCCGGTTCCTGCGGGGCGATGTCACCGGCATCGGCGCGGAGTTGGCCCGGGAACTCGGCGCCGCGGACACCGTGTTCCTGGCCGTTCCCGAACAGGTCGCGCTGTCGGCGGTCAGGCCGCTGGCCGGGCTCCTTCGGCCCGGCACGCTGCTCGTGGACACCCTGTCGGTCAAGACGCCGCTGATCAAGCTGGTGCGCGAGGTGGCCGGCGCCCTGGAAGTGGTCGGTCTCAACCCGATGTTCGCGCCCTCGCTCGGCATCGAAGGGCGGCCGGTCGCCACCGTCGTCGTCAACGAGGGTCCGCGCGGCTCGGCGTTGCTGCGGCTCATCGAGGACTGGGGCGGCCGGGTGGTCCAGGTCGACGAACACGACCACGACCGGCTCGCCGCCGCGTCGCAGGCACTCACCCACGCGGCGGTCCTCGGCTTCGGTCTCGCACTGTCCCACCTCGACGTCAATATCGATGAGTTGAGCGCCATCGCACCACCGCCCGCCGCGATGCTGCTCGCCCTGCTGGCCCGGATCACCGCCGGTTCCCCGGAGGTGTACTGGGACGTACAGGCCGCCAACCCGCAGGCGCCGGCCGCCCGCGAGGCGCTGGCCCAGGGGCTGCGGCGGATCGCCGACCACATCGCGGACGTGGCCGACTTCGCGACGCTGCTCGACGAGTGCCGGGGATTCCTCGGCTCCCACGACGAGCACTACGCGGCCGCCTGCGCCCATGCCTTCACCGAGATGAACACCCCACGTTCCGCAGCGAGTTCATTTACTTCGCACCATCCCACGGGAGACGGGAGAGGCACGATGCCCCTCGCAGAGAAGGAGTCGAACCCAGCGAACTGGGTCGAGTCCCGGATCAGCAAGACCTCCGACTCGATGGACCGCGCCTTCAGCGAGGGCCTGACCGGCCATGTCGTGACCGAGCGCAGCGGCAAGCGGGTCCGCCTCCAGGACGGCTCGGAGTCGGTGGAGTTCGTCTCCTGCTCCTATCTCGGCCTGGAGGAGCACCCGGCCCTGGTCGACGCCGCCACCGAGGCGCTGAAGCGCTACGGCGCGCATCTGTCGTCGTCGCGGAACCGGATGCGCCCGGTCTACCTCGGTGAGCTGGAGGAACTGCTCTCGACGGTGTACCAGGGCAACAAGGCTGTCGCCTTCACCTCGGTGGGCAATGTCCACCTGGGGCTGCTGCCCCTCCTCGGATCCGGTGCGCTGCCCAGCTATCCGGTCTCCCCTCGCGGCGTCACGTTCATCGTGGACCGCACGGCCCACGCCTCGATGCAGGTCATCCGGGGCATCCTGGAGCAGATCGGCCCGCTGCACCGCTTCGACCTCGCCGATCAGGAGGCGCTCGCCCGCATCCTCGGGGACTGCGGCGCGGCCGGGCGCACACCGATCGTGCTGGTCGACGGCGTCGGCTCGATGGGCGGTCTGATCGACGTGGTCGGGCTGCGCGCGGCCCTCGAACCGTACGGCGGACATCTGTACGTCGACGACGCGCACGGCATCTCCATCACGGGCCCGCTGGGCGGCGGTTACGCCTTCGAGGAGTTCGGCGACCAGCTCCCGCCGAACGTGGTCGTGGCGGGCTCGCTGTCCAAGGGGTTCGGTGGGGCGGGCGGCTTCGCGCTGGTCCCCGCCGACGCCGATGTGCGCGTGCTGCGCAAGTTCGCGAACCCCCTGGTGTTCGGTCATTCGATCATGCTGCCCATGCTGGCCGCCGATGTCGCCGCCGCCCGACTGCACCTCAGCGGCGAGGTGGCCGCGCTGCAACAACGGCTGTGGCGCAACGCCGACGAACTCGACGCCCTCACCGGCGGCCAGTTGGTCAACGCCGGACTGCGCTCTCCGGTCCGGGGGGCGCACTACCCCACCGAGGAGGAGGGGTTCGCCGCGGCCAGGCGGCTGCGGGCGGCCGGCGTGCTGGTCCTGCCCGCCTTCTTCCCGACGGTGGCCAAGGGCACCGGTCTCGTCCGCCTCGCCCTGTCCGCCCTGCACGAGCGCGAGCACCTGGAGACCGCCGCCAAGGCCCTGGCGCTGGCCCCTGCGGGCGACTGACCAACCGTCACATCCACAGCCCGCCGCGCTCGTTCCTGCTCCCGCACCTTGCTTTCCCATCCATGAGGAGACAGCACTACCGTGACGATCACTCAGGAAGACAAGCAGTCGTACGACGTCATCGTTGTCGGCAACGGGGCGCTCGGCCTCTCGCTGGCACTCACGCTGGCCCGCCGGAAGATACGGGTCGCCCTGCTCGGGAAGCCGCACCGCCCGTGGGCCGCGTCCACCGCGGCCGGCGCGATGAACGGCTGCTTCGGTGAGGTCACCACCACCCTGGTGGCCAGTGAACACGGCCGGTACAAGCTGGAGATGGACATCCAGTCCCGCAAGATGTGGCCCGAGTGGTCGCAGCAGCTCGCCGAGGAGACCGGCCAGACCAACGTCCAGACCGCCGACGGCACGATCGTCCACCTCAACACGGTGGGCCACCCGGGCATCGACGAGGGCAACTACGAGGCGATCCGCACCGAGCTGGACCGCTACGACGAGCCCTATGAGGACATCGACCCGGCCGACATCGAGTGGATGGAGGCCCATGCGAGCCAGCGTTCGCTCAAGGCGTTCTTCATCCCGGGCGAGCACGCGGTGGACTCGCACCGCCTGCTCGACCAGCTCCAGGCGGCCTATCTGAGCACCGGCGGGGTGCTCATCGCCGAGCACGCCGTCCGGCTCGAATACGGCAACGGCAAGATCGACGGGGTGGTCCTGGAGTCCGGGGACACCCTCCGCGCGAAGGATGTCGTGCTCGCGGCGGGCGTCCGGTCCCAGGACCTCCTCGACACGGTGCCCGACATCGCGCGCCGGATACCCCGCCTGGTCAGCGGATACGGCGTGTCGGCGATGATCCAGACCGACGACAACACGGTGCCCCGCAGCGTCATCCGCACCCCCAACCGGGCGTTCGCCTGCGGTCTGCACATCGTGCCGCGCGGCGACGGCCAGGTGTATGTCGGCGCGACCAACATCATCTCGCCGGAGCCGATGGACACCCCGGTCCTGCGGGACGTCCAGTTCCTCCTCGACTGCGCGCACCGCCAGGTCCGTACCGGACTGTGGAACGGGGGGCTGGCCAAGTTGCAGGTCGGCAACCGGCCGGTCTCCCTGGACGCCTTCCCGCTGCTCGGCGAGACGGAGGGCCTGGCCGGCCTCTGGATGATGACCGGCACCTACCGGGACGGTCTGCACCTGTCCCCGCTGCTCGCCAAGGAGATGGCCGCCCGGATCCTCGGCGAGAAGCCGGAGCTGGACATCGACCGTTTCCGGCCGGTGCGGGCGCCGATCCAGCCGATGAGCCGCGAGGAGTCGGTGAATCAGGCCGTGACCCACATGCTGGCCACCGGTTGGGAGTACAACTGGCAGGTCACGGTCGACTGGCCGGTCATCGTGGAGTACAACATGCGCCCGTCGTACGAGAAGTGGGCGGAGGACTTCGACCCGCAGTTCACGCCGCCGCCCGAGCTGCTCGCCGCGTCCAGGATCCACCCGAGTCTGGTCAAGATGCTCCAGGACTACTACGAGGCCAGTCGCGCCGAGGCCTGATCCACCACGGTCCGCGGGGCGGTCGAGGCCGCCCCGCGGGCTGTCGCGTTTTCCCGCACGCCCGCTCCTTTCCGCCGGCTCCTACCGTTCCTCCCCGTTGACGACATGGAAGATCGAGGTCTTAGTGTCCGCACGCGATAGTGAACCGAACCAGATCCGACGTCGTGAGGTGCTGCGTTACAGCGGCGGGCTCGCGGTGGCGGCCGAAGCCCTCTGGCTGGCCCCCTCCCTGTCGGGCCCCGGCGGCCGGGCGGCGGCCGCCCAGAGTACGGACGGGGCCGCGCGGTCGGTGGCGGTGCACGAAGGCTCCAATGTCCGTGCGGTGATGTCGCCCGACGGCCGCACCCTGGCGATGGACGCGCTCAACTCGATCTGGCTGGTGCCCGCCGACGGCGGACAGGCTCGCCGACTCACCGACGACATCCAGGACTCCACGCAGCCCGACTGGTCGCCCGACGGGCGGAGCCTGGTCTTCCAGTCGTTCCGCGACGGCGTCTACAACCTGTGGCGGATCGACGCGGACGGCTCGGGCCTGCGCCGGCTCACCAGCGGCCCCGGCTACGACCTGGAGCCCCGGTTCTCACCCGACGGCAAGTACGTCGTGTTCGCCTCCGACCAGGGCGGCCGCAGCCGGATCTGTCTGTTGGAGCCGGCTACCGGCAAGATCCGCGCACTCGTGGACGAGGGCCACGCCTACACCATGCCGTCCTGGTCGCCCGACGGCTCCCGTGTGCTCTACGTCGTCGACTTCTCCGTCATCGAGGCCGTCGACGTCGCCTCCGGCCGTCGCGAACAACTGGTCACCGCCGAGGGCGACACGACCTTCTACGGACCCCAGCTCGCCCGGGACGGCAAGACCCTCGGATACACCCGGGTGAGCGGACCCCGAGGCGAACTCGTCGTCGCAGGCGCGGTGGTGAGCGGGGACGAGGACGTGTCGCCGTTCGCGCCGGGTTGGCTGTCCACCAAGGAACTGCTCTACACATCCGACGGGAAGATCCGCCGCCGTGAACTCGGGGGCGGCGTACGGGACATCGCGTTCACCGCGGTCGTGCCGCTCGCGCACCGGAACTACCGCCGCAAGGTAAGGGACCTCACCGCCACCGGCCCGTTCGACGTCAAGGGGATAGCCGGCCCGGTGCTCTCGCCGGACGGCAGCCGGATCGCCTTCCGGGCGCTCAACGCCCTGTGGCTGCTGAGGATCGGCGGCCGGCCCCAAAAGATCGTGTCGGACGGCTACTTCGCCACGGATCCCGACTGGTCGCCGGACGGGCGCTCGCTCGTCTACGTCAGCGACCGGGCGGGCACCGCCAACCTCTGGCGCTACGACCTGGCCTCCGGCCGCTCCGAGCGCCTCACCGACCTGCCCAACGCCCAGCTCACGCCCCGCTGGTCACCCGACGGCGCCAAGATCGCGTACCAGGACGAGAGCGGCGCGACCTGGGTCTTCGACCTCGCGGCCAAGGCCGCGACGAAGGTCCTGCCCGCCATGTACCAACCGGGCAGGCCGAGTTGGTCTCCCGACTCCACCCGCCTTGCGCTCGCCGCGATCCGGCCGTACTCCCAGCGCTCCCGCGCGGGTCACAACCAGATCCTCACCGTCGATCCGCACGGCAACCAGATCCGGTACGAGGCCGTGGCGACCGACCGGTCCATCGCCACCCGGGGCGACGACGGCCCCGTGTGGACCGGCGACGGGAAGTACTTCGTCTTCGCGATGGAGAGCCTGGCATGGCGGGTACCGGTCGACGCGAGCGGCCACATCACCGGCGCGCCCAGCAGACTCACCGACGAGGTCACCGACTCGATCTCGGTGAGCGCGGACGGCCGGACCGTCCTCTACCTCTCCAACGGCACCCTGCGCACGGTCTCCATCGACGGCGGGCGCCCGCGCACCGTCCCGGTCAACCTGTCCTGGCGGGCGGCCGACCGGCCCGAGCGGGTCGTGGTGCGCGCCGGAGCGATCTGGGACGGCACCAGCACCGGGCTGCGCCGCGATGTCGACCTCGTGATCGAGGACGGGAAGATCGCGGCGATCGTGCCCCGCGGCGCCGGACACGGTGGCCGGGTGGTCGACGCGTCCGGGCTCACCGTCATGCCGGGCCTGATCGACACCCACAACCACTGGCACATCCGGGGTCGCCAGTGGGGCGACCGCGCCGGGCGGCTCTGGCTGTCGTACGGCATCACCACCAGCCGCTCCCCCGGCGACCCCGCCTACCAGATGGTCGAGACGCGGGAGGCCCTGGCGAGCGGCTCCCGCGTCGGCCCCCGGTACCTGGGTACCGGAGAGGCGCTGGACGGCACGCGCGCGTACTACAACTTCATGCGGCCGGTGTTCACACCCGAGCAGCTCGAACGGGAGCTGGAGCGGGCCCGCGGCCTCGACTACGACCTCGTGAAGTCCTATATGCGGCTGCCGGTGTCGTTCGAGAAGCGCGTGGTGTCGTGGGCGCACGACCGGGGCATCCCGGTGACCTCCCACTATCTGTATCCCGCCGCCCACACGGGACTTGACGGCATGGAGCACACCGGCGGCGGCAACCGCCTGGGGTACTCGCGGACGCTGAGCTACGCCGGCGGGCGCACCGCGTCGGACTCCGTCGCGATCCTCGCCGCGAGCGGCATGTGGATCTCGACGACGACGATCTTCGCCAGTGAGCTCTTCGTGGGCGACCGCTCGCTGATCGACGACGACCGGACCAAGGTGCTCTATCCCGACTGGGAGTACCAGCGGCTGCTCCAGAAGGCCGCGGACGCCGACGGCGGCCCCGGGTCCGACGTCAACCACGCGTGGACCATGGGCGACGCGGAGATGCTGCTGCGGGTGCACCGGGCCGGCGGCCTGGTGGTCGCCGGGACCGACGCCGCGCTGGACGACGTCGGCATCAGCCTCCACCAGAACCTGCGGGCGATGGTGAAGTACGGCTTCACGCCCCGCGAGGCGCTGACCACGGCGACCGGCAACGCGGCCAGGTGCCTCGGCATCGACGACAAGGTGGGAACCATCGCCGTCGGCAAGCTCGCCGACCTCGTCCTCGTCGAGGGCGACCCCCTGCACGACATCCGGGCGGCGGCCGCCGTGAGGACCGTACTGGTCGGCGGCCATGTGAGAACCGTGCCCGAACTCCTGGCGCCCTTCGGTAAGTTGGGAGCCAAGGACGCGGCCGCCCCCGGTACACGAGTCCGTGCCGACGCTCCCACCGCCCTCCCCCGCGACGACCACTACTGGCACGAGCCGGAGTGGGCGCACAACGGCTGCTGCCGGGCCCGATAAGGAGATTGTGCTCATGCGCTCGTACCGCGACCTGGTGAAAGTGCCAGGTGCCGCGGCCTTCGTGGCCGCCGGGTTCATCGGTCGGATACCCATGTCCATGCGGACGCTCGGCTGTCTGCTGATGGTCGAGGCGCTCACCGGTTCCTACACGCTCGGCGGCGCGGTCGCCGGGGCGTTCGGCCTCTCCAACGCCTTCACCGCGCCCTTCCTCGCCCGCCTCGCCGACCGCCGCGGCCAGCGACCGGTCATCCTGTGGTCGACGCTCGTCCACGCCTGCGGCATCCTCGGCCTCGTCCTGGCGGCGGAGTCGGGGATGCCCTCCTGGACGTACTTCCCCATCGCGATCCTGGCGGGGGCATCGGCGCTGCCGCTGGGGTCGCTGGTGCGGGCCCGGTGGAACGCCGTGCTCGACGACGGCAAACGCATGCAGACGGCGTACGCCCTGGAAGCGGTGCTCGACGACGTCGTGTACATCGTCGGACCGCTCCTGGTGGTCTGGCTCGCGGTCGACATCTTCCCGAGCGCCGGCCTGATCGGCGCGATCACGCTGACCGTGGGCGGCTCACTGGTCATGGCGACGCTGCGGCGCTCCGAACCGACGATCCACCCGGACGCGGACCAGCCACGGATCGGCGTGATCCGGATGCGCGGGATGCCGCTCCTGACGTTCGGCTACCTCGCCACCGGAACCCTGCTCGGCACGGCCGACGTGGCCGTCCTCAACTTCGCCGACCAGCACGGCCGATCGGGGATGGCCGGTCTGCTGCTCGCGCTGATGATCGTGGGCAGCATGGTCGCCGGGTTCGCCTTCGGGATGGTGCACTGGAAGCTGCCGGTGGTCCGTCAACTCCTGGCCACCAACGTGCTGTTGTGCCTGACGATGGCGCCGCTGGTGTTCGTCGATTCGATGGCCGCCATGTACGGGTTCGTCATCCTGTCCGGCGTGGGTATCTCACCGGTCCTCATCACCGGCAGTTCGGTGGTCGGCTCGATCGTGCCGCGCCAGGCGCTCGCCGAGGGCTTCGCCGTGGTGGGCAGCGCGCTCACGCTCGGCATGTCCGCCGGAAACGCGATCGCGGGTACGCTCGCCGATCTGGGGGGCAGCCGGCTCGCGTTCACCTTCGTGGTCGGCTTCGGGGCGCTGGCCGCGCTCACCACCGCCGTCGGCGGCCGCTCGTTCACCCCGGCCCCCGAGGAACCCGCCTCGATCACCGCAACGGTCATGGAGTAACCGAATGATCAGCCTGGGCCATCCGATCACCACCGCGCATCTCGTACTGCGTCCCTTCGTCGAGGACGACCTCGACGCGCTGTACGACATCCAGCGCCGCGAGGACGTCAACCGCTACCTGTACTCCGCGCCGCGCACCCGTGAGGAGGTTCGGGAGAAGCTTCTCGAACGGATCACCTTCACCAAGCTGGAGGACGAGGGCGACACCCTGCTCCTCGCGGTCGTCCTGCGCGACTCCGGCGCCCTCATCGGCGACGTCAACCTGCACTGGACGAGCCGGACCCACCGCCAGGGCGAGATCGGCTACGTCCTGCACCCCGACCACCGGGGCCGGGGCTATGCCGCCGAGGCGACCAGGCCGCTCCTCCAACTGGGCTTCGAGAAACTCGACCTGCACCGGATCGTCGGCCGCCTCGACGGCCGCAACGCGGCCTCGGCACGCGTCCTGGAAAAGCTGGGCATGCGCCGCGAGGCACACCTGGTGGAGAACGAGTTCGTCAAGGGCGAATGGACCGACGAGATCATCTACGCGATCCTCGCCCGCGAATGGCACCCCGACAACTGACGTCCGTCGTACGGCACTTGGGCCGCCACCCCGCGACTGCGGCGTGGCGGCCCAAGTGGTGTGGGGCCTGTGGGGGCCTCCTCCTCCCGCCTCCTACCGCTGCGGCCACGCGACTGTGGTCTCGACGGGTCCGGAGTAGTCGATGCCCAGAACGCCCCAGCCGTACAGTTCACGGACCCGGGCGAGGAACCACGTAGCGCCCTCCGCCGAGCGGGCAAGACCCTTGCGCGGGTCGGACCACAGGTCTCGGACCTTGTCCTGTACGCGCGGGTCGAGTTCCCAGCCGTCGAGCCGGATGCGGCCCTCGTCGTCCGTGACGAGGGGTGTGGTGCCGGTGAGTTGGTCCCACAGGTCCTGGGCCTGTTGAGCGGTGGTGCGGAAGGCTTCACCGAGGACGGTACGCAGGAACGCGGTGTAGAGGGCGATCGAGGGGATGGCGCTGGATGCCTGGGTGACGGCGGCGCCGGCGACGACGGTGAAGGCGCGGCCTCTGCCGGCGAGGACGCCGGTATTCAGATCGCGGCCGGTGCGCTCAAGGTGTTCCTTCGCGGCACCGATCGTGCCTTCGCGATAGATCGGGGCGGTCAGTTCCGAGCCGATGTAGGTGAGGGCGGCCGTGGTGAAGCCGTCGGCCAGCAGATCGTGATCGGCGAGGGCCTGGACCCACAGGTGCCAGTCGCTGCCTCCCATGACCTGTTCGGTCGCCTGCTTCTCCTCCTCGGTCGCGGGTTCCAGGCGGATGCTGGTCACCTGGGGGACGTGGTCGGAGAAATCCAGCGCGGGTGCCTCGTACGGCCGACCGAGCGGCTTGATCACCGAGTGGTGGACGCTCCCGGTCGCCGGGTCGGTACGGCGTGGCGCGGCCAGGCTGTAGATGAGGTGGTCGACCTTCCCGAAGCGCTCCCGCATGAGGTCCAGCACCTCGGCCTTGCCCTTGTCGGAGAAGGCGTCGGTGTTGACGAACACGACATCGTGTCCCGCCTCTTCGGCCAGGCGGGCCGCGGCGGCGGTGCGGTACCAGCCGGCGCCTGCCGTACGCCGTTCGGTTTCGGGAGCCTCGTAGGCGACGCCAATGCCCCGGATGTTGTGCCGCCGGAGCCCGGTCAGGAGCGTGGCCAGACCGTAGCCCGCGCTGTGGCCCAGCAGGAGCACCACGGGGCCGGGGCCCGGGCCGGTGGGGCGCGCGGGGATCTCCTCCCACATGCGGGTGACCGTCGCGGCGGACCCGGTGGGATGGGAGTTGACGATCAGGAAACCGCGTTGCTTGGGGTCGATCTTCCGGAGGCTCACGCAGTGGGGTCCGTTCCGCTGTCGAGGTGGGTGGCGATGGTGCGGCGCACGAGGCCCGGAGGCGGCCCATCGGCTCGTGTGGGACGGCGGCGTGCCTGCGCTCTTCCCGGGGATGATCAGTCCGGCCTGGGCCGGGCCGCCGGTGCCGGGATCGCGCTTCGGGTGTGCGGTGTCCAGGAGCGTATCCGCCCACGTGGCAGCGGTGGTTGCGACGGCGCTACCGAGAATCCGCCCGGCGGTTGTCGGGTCCGGCATTGACGGGTGCCACTCATTCACCGGCCGGCCGCGCCGACCCGGCGGCAGGGTGCGAGGGCTCAAGAAGCCACGTGGGCAAGGAAATCGCAACTTCGACATGGCCCGGCGATGCGGCTACCTTCACGTGCGTTCGGCGGTCGCTCGGAGGCCCTTGCGGGCTGAGCCGCCCATGACGAGATGGGCCGCCCCACCCCGACCTCCATGCGAAAGCCACCGAACCGGCCCACACCAGGCAGCCCCGACCAGAAAGCGACGCATGCCCCGTCTTGCTCTGTACACATTCGGCGTCCTGAAGTCACCTCTCGCCGACCCCTCGCCCCTCACACGTGAGTTCCAGGACAGTGCCGAGCCCATCTACCAGGAGATCGGCCAACACCCCGGACACCTCGGCCGTGCCGTACCGCTGGAAGGCAGCAGGGGCTCACACTTCGAGTTGGACTGGGGTGCGTGGGGAGAGTTCGAGGTACCGACCTGGTACGACAAGGGCCGTACCGTGGATACCACCGCCCTGGCTGCATCCCTCTCGCTCTGGACCGGCTTGCGCCCCGCCTTCGACGCCGTCTACACCGGCCTGCACCGCGCGGCTCTGAACAGGCGTTACGACTGGTTCGAGAGGACGGCACACCCGAGTCACGTGTTCTGGTGGGTGTCCGACGCCGTGATACCCACCTGGCAGGACGGGGTTTCCAGGTTGGAGCACCTCCACGGCAACGGCTCCGCGCCGCGCGCCTTCACCTTCCACCAGCCGTTCTCCGAGGACGCAACTCCCCTCAGCATCAAGGGACTTGGGCCTGATAGCCAACCGGCTGGCTGACGGAGAACCCCGCCTCCCCCGTCGGCCCCAGCGGGGAGCCGGAGCGGGCAGACCTGCCGTTGCCTGAAAGGTCCGCACGCCCCGGCTCGTATCCGGGCACGGCCCCGCGGCCGTGAGATGTGACTACTTGGGCATCAGGACGGAGTCGATGATGTAGACCGTGGCGTTGGCCGTGGGCACATTGCCGCAGACGACATTGGCACTGTCATTGACCTTGTACGCGGTGCCCGAGCCGGACGTAGTGACCTTGCCCTTCTCCAGGGTGTCGAAGGAGCCGTTCTCCAGCTGCTGCGGGGCGAGCTTCTGCCCGACCACGTGGTACGTGAGGATCTTGGTCAGGGTGGCCTTGTCGTTGAGGACCTTGTCCAGATCGGCCTTCGGAATCTTCGCGAACGCGTCGTTGGTGGGAGCGAACACCGTGATGTTCTGGGCGTTGTTGAGGGTGTCGACCAGGCCCGCCTTCTTCACCGCGGTGACCAGGGTGGACAGCGCCGGGTTGTGGGACGCGGCGGTGGCGACCGGGTCCTTGGCCATCCCGTCGAAGCTGCCCGCACCGTCCTTCGGCACCGACGCACACGCCGCACCGAACGGCTTGTCCGTCATGGGCGCGTCGCCGCCGGCCGAAGGCTGCGCATTGGAGGGCGCGGCGGACTCGGACGACGAGGAGGCGTTGTCCTTCTTGCTGTCATCACCTCCACAGGCGCTCAATGCCAGGGGCAGGACGGCGGCGGCGGTGACGGCGATCGCGGTACGACGGAAACTCAGGGCATACATGGCTTCTCCTGTGAAGTGATGTGAGGCAGGCCCTCGGGGGCCTGGCCCGCACGGGTAGGGGACGGATCGTGGTGGTTGGCCTGGGATGGGACGGTGGGGCGCGGTCAGTCCACGGTGATCACCACCGAGTGCCAGCCGCTGGCGCCGTCCGGGATGGTGGGTGTGCGCTGTTCGGTCTGTACCTGGCCGGTGCGGTCGGTGGCCCGGACCGTCAAGGTGTGTCCGCCGGTTGTGGCCTTCCAGGGCAGGGACCACTGGCGCCAGGTGTCGGTGGTGTCCTCGGTCGCGAGGTCGGCCCGCATCCAGGGGCCGTCGTCGACCCGCACTTCGACGCGGTCGATCCCGCGGTGCTGGGCCCAGGCGACCCCGGCGATCATCACCGTGCCTGCCGTGGGGCGGGCGAACGGTTTGGGGGTGTCGATACGGGACTCGGTCTTGATCGGCGCCTTCTTCGCCCAGGACCGCTTGACCCAGTACGAGTCGTACGCGTCGAACGTGGTCAGCTCCAGGTCCTGGAGCCACTTGCATGCCGAGACGTATCCGTAGAGACCGGGTACGACCATGCGGACCGGGAATCCGTGCACGAACGGCAGGGGCTGGCCGTTCATGCCGAGGGCCAGCATCGCGTCGCGGCCGTCCATGATGTCCTCGACCGGGCTGCCGATGGTCATGCCGTCGACCGACCGTGCCACCAGTTGATCGGCCGGCCCTCCACGGGACGGCGGCCGTACCCCGGCCTCCTTGAGCAGCTCGGCCAACGGCACCCCGATCCAGCGGGCGTTGCCCGCATACGGGCCGCCGACCTCATTGGACACGCAGGTCAATGTGATGTCCCGCTCGATCAGTTGGCGCTTGAGCAAGTCCTGATAGGTGAACGTGAGGGGACGGCCGACACCCTTGCCGTGGATCTTCATCCGCCAGGAGGTGGCGTCGACTTTGGGGATCACCAGGGCGGTGTCGACGCGGTAGAAGTCGCCGTTGGGGGTGATGAACGGGCTGATACCCGGGATGTGCAGGGCCGCACCGGACGGGATCGGCCGGGCCGCGGAGGCGGGGCTCGGCAGCAGCACCCTGTTGCGGGAGGCCACCGCTCCTTCACCTCGGGAGCTGTTCAGTGACCTGCCGAGCAGACCCGCGCCGGCCGAGGCCGCCGCCGCCGCGCTCGCGGCGATGACAAACCCGCGCCGGTCCCAGCCCTCGGGCGCGGTGGGGGCCCGCACGGGCCCTGTGGAGGTCCGTCCATCGGGGTCGGAAGCGCCGTATGTTCCGGTCGGGCTGCCGGGGCGTGCGGTGAGCCGGCCGATCAGGACATACAGCAGCCCCGCCCCCGCCAGCGATCCCACCACCGACGGCAGAGCGTCCGCCGCGCTCGTCGAATCGGGACGGCCGGTCGCGGCCAGCGCTCCCACGACCCCGAAAAGGAGCACCCCGGCGGCACCAATGCGCCGAAAGCGCAGTGCCAGCACGCCGAGCACCAGGGCCAGCAGGGCCAGGACGGCGAGGATACCGAGCTGGAGGACGAGCTTGTCGTTGGTGCCGAAGTGACGGATCGCCCAGTCCTTCAGCGCGGGCGGCGTGCGGTCGATGGCCGCGCCGCCCACCGCGATCACCGGTCCGGACTCGGGCCGCACCGCGGCCGAGACCAGTTCCGCGACGGCCAGCGCGGCCAGGCCGGCGAGCAGTCCGGACAGGGCTGCGAGCGGAAGGCGAACGCCTTTGCTCAGAAGTTTCATCACGGCTCTTATTCGGAGCCGATGGGCGGGGGGATTGGCCGTTCATCCCAACGAGTTACGTCAGATGTACGGCTGACGGGGGGCGTTGGCCCTCTCGGTCGGCATAGGCGCAGGTGAATGGCCATTTGCCGACTGCCGTTCGCAGTCCGCAGTCCACCGTGCTCGTGCGCCGTCCGCCGTCCGCATCAGGCTGGGCCGCCCGCCCGCTGGAGTGGCCCCCGGCCCTGGAACCGGCCGCCTCACGATCGTGACCGGACGCACCGCGACCGGACGTACAAAGATTTTCCGCTCGCCCACCAATCCTCCCGCCGCGCGGTTTCGAATCACCGTCGTAACCACGAACTTCCGGGAGGATCGCCGGGTGAAAGAGACCGTGCACATCAGCGGAGCGCGGCAGGTCGGACCCGATCTGCCGGAGCTCCTGGCCAGGGCCGCGCGCGGCGACGAGCAGGCGTTCTCCTCGGTGTACGACGCGGTCATCCATCCCGTCTTCGGCCTGGTGCGCAGTGTGCTGCGCGACCCGGCGCAGTCGGAGGAAGTGGCGCAGGAGGTGCTGGTCGACGTGTGGCGTACGGCGGCCCGCTACGAGCCCGAGCGAGGAGGCGTCATGAACTGGGTGCTCACCCTCGCCCACCGCCGGGCCGTGGACCGGGTCCGCTCCGCCCAGGCGTCGGCCGAACGGGAGAACAAAGCGGCCCTGCTCGCCCGGACACCCGCCTTCGACGAGGTGAGCGAAGAAGTCGAGACGCGCCTGGAGCGTGAGTCCGTACGCCGCTGTCTGCGCACCCTGACGGAGCTGCAACGCGAGTCGGTCACCCTCGCCTACTACCGGGGCCTGACCTACCGCGAGGTGAGCGAACTGCTGTCCGTGCCGCTCGGCACCATCAAGACCCGGCTGCGCGACGGTCTCATCCGGCTGCGCGACTGCCTGGGGGTGACCGCGTGACCGCCGCCGACCTGCACACCCTGACCGGCGCCTACGCGCTGCACGCGCTCGACGACGAAGAACGCGAAGAGTTCGAGCGCCACCTCGCCGCCTGCGAATCCTGCACCCAGGAAGTCCGCGAACTCACCGCCACCGCAGGGCGTTTGGGCCTCGCCATGACGGCCACTCCCCCCGCCACCCTCAAGGCGGACGTCCTGCGCACGATCAGAACCGTCCGCCAGGACCCGCCTCCCACCAGACCTCTGGGCCGGACCACAGGGCGTGCCGGCCGCAGGCGTACCGCATACCGGTTCGCACTGGCCGCCTGCCTGGCGGCGGCCATCGGGTCCGGCGGTATCGCCGCGTGGCAGCATCAGCAGGCCGACACCGCGCGGGATCAGGCGCAGTCGGTCCGGCGTCAAGCGCAGCAACTCGCCGACGTCCTGGCGGCCCCCGATGCCAAGGCGAGCACCGGTCAGCTACAGGGCGATGCGAAGGGCACTCTCGTCGTCGCCCGCAGCCGCGACCAGGCCGTGTTCCTGGCCTCCGGGCTCTCCCTGCCCCCCGCCGGCAAGGTCTACCAACTCTGGTTCGCCGACGGGGGCGGGATGCGGTCCGCCGGGCTGATGGACCCCGACCGGACGACCGAGGCGGTCCTGCTGTCCGGCTCCGTCGGCCGGGCGTCCGGGATGGGCATCACCGTCGAGCCGACAGGCGGCTCGACCCAGCCCACCTCCACTCCCCTGGCGCTCATGGCGATCCCCGGGGCCTGAGGCACACCGTCGGCCGCGGCGGGCTGAGGAGAGAGACGGCGGTTGGCACCGGTGCGGCCGACGGCGCAAGCGCATGCGACGGGGATGAGGGGTGGCTTTTGGGACGACGCGGTACGCAATCGGCGTAGAGCGGCGGGCAACAGCCGGGGCCGGTGCGTTCACGGATTTCGGGGGTGCGATGATGAGCCGCTCCGATCGGGTCGCCGGCCCCATCGAGGCCTTCCGCGGGTCCGCGCCCGCGACGAACGGGTGCCCGGTCCGGGCACTTTTCGTGGAACGTTCCCTGGGAGGGACCCGTGGCATTCAAGCGCGCCGTCACCGTCACCGCCGCCACCGCGACAGCCGTGCTTCTGGCCTCCGGAAGCGCCTACGCCTGCACCATCGGTGACTTCACCGCGAAGGCGACGTGCGACACCAGCACGGGCAAGGCCCGGGCCGCCATCACCATCACGGACAAGGACCCTTCCGGCAAGCCCGCGGACATCAGCGTGCGCATACGGATGGCGGTGGGCACCGACGGTGAGACGGTCGGCACCGGGCACATCGCGCACCCCACCGCGGCGGGTGTCAGCACGACGATCCTGGTGCCCTGGATGCAGGGTTACCAGTGGAACGTGTATGTGACGGCGGGGGACCTCAAGGAAGAGCGGTTGACGAACCTGCCGGTCTCCCCCGACAGCCCCTGCGTGGCCACCTCCGCCTCCTCCTCCGCCTCCGCCCACCCCTCCGGCGCCCCGTCCCGCCCGGGCCCCGGCCACTCGGCATCGCCGTCCGCCGCGGCGACACCGGCCTCGGCGCCCGGAACGTCGACGTCCCCGCTCCCCTCGGCGTCGGCGTCCGCGCCGGCCGCGGGCACCGGGCTCGCCGAGACCGGCGGCGGTAGCAACACCGTCCTCATCGGCGGAGCGGCCGCCGTGGTGATCGCGGGCGGAGCAGGCGTGCTGTTCGCGGCGCGACGCCGCGGCGCAACGACACGCCGCTGACGGCACCGCGCGGCTGCTCCGGTGACCCCGCCCTCGGACCACCGGGGCGGGGCGCCACCTCCCCATCCGGGCGCCGAAAACACCGTCCACGCCGTCACACCGGGCCGCCATGCGCGACTGGCACCCTGAGGGCCTGCGCCTGGCCGAACAGCAGGACACGGCCGGCTGCCCTCCTCCGCAGTTCAGGGCGCGATCGGCCGGTACGTCAACGCCTCATCAACAATCCCCTCCGCGGACACCTCTTGTTGAGCGTCGGAGGGGTGGAAGACGAGGTCACTCACCCGGGGATGCGGCACGTTCGCCTCAAGGACTCGCAGGTAGTAGTCGATCTCCGGGTCAGCCGTCAGAAGTCGGCGAACGATCTCGACGAGCTCTTCCCGGGTGATGTCCGCGACCCGGGGCCGCGCCGGCCTGGCCGCCTCCCTCGCAAACTCCTCCAGGCTCCTGCTGCCGTCGTACCCCGCGAAGTCGAGAGCATCGTAATCGTGCCCAGTCATCGCCTTGAAGGCAGCAATCGCATCGCTTGCCGCGTCCGAGCCGGCTTCCAACAGGCCGGCGATCCGCCCCACCTCGGCGCTCAGCTCATCCAACCGCTGTCGGCTCACGGGCGGGGGCAACAACTCCGGTCTCAGGTCCATGGCTGGAATTATGTCCACCAGGGCCTGCACGACCGTCGCCGGAGAGATTGAGTGGCTTCAGTAACGGCCCCAACCGCCCCATTCCCAGGATCCGTTGGGGCAGATACACCCACCGTCCTGGATCTTTTGGAAGCGTCAGCGAAGGCGGTCGGGCGAGGGGAACCGAGTGATCTGCTGGTCGAGCCAGGTGTACGTCTCCAGATAGGACAGGTAGCCGGCCTGGGCGAAGACCAGCACCCCGCCGATGGGCCGACCCTCGGCATCGAGGATCTCGGCCTCGGCGACGACGGGACTGTCGGCGACGGGAGCGGCGGGGTCGATCATGGGTGAGACAACCTCAAGGCGCGATTGATGCGGCCGACCTGGCGGCCTGCTCGATCTTCGCGCGGTAGGCCGCGCGGGCTTCCTCGTCGACCTGCTTCGCGTGTTCGGCGCGCAGCCCGGTCCGGCCGTCGAGGCCCTCGCGCAGGATGTCGGCGTGACCGGCATGCCGCATGGACTCGCCGAGGACATGAACCATGACGGCGAACAGGTTCGTATGGAGATACGGCTCCGGCCACCACGGCACGTGGCCCGGGGCGTCAAGGGGAAGCTCGTTGATCGTCGCGTCCGAGTGTTTCCACGTGCGCCGACAGAACTCGATGATCTGATCGCGCGTCTCGTCCTCGCTCGCCCATAGATCGCTGCCGTCGTGGTCCTGCCACCGGGGCAGCGGTTCAGGGGAAGGGCGGTCGAAGACCTCGCCGAAGTATCTCGCCTCGACGCAGGCCACGTGTTTGACGAGTCCGAGGAGGTTGGTCCCACTCGACGTCAAAGGCCGGCGGGCGTCGTATTCCGACAAGCCATCGAGCTTCCACAGCAGCGCCTCGCGCTCCCGTCGCAGTCTCCCGTGCAAGTTGTCCTTCGCGAAGTCATCGATCATGCGGCATGAGCCTGCCATGGGCTGCTCGTGGCCTCAACATCCGTACGTGGTTCGCAATGACTGGCAGAGCCGAGGCCCCGCCGTATGGCGTTGAGTCGATGTCCCTCGGACAGGCACCTACCACCCGCGAGCGGCGCCGGGTCCTGCCGGCAAACCGCTCGGCCGGGAAACCCCGGCCGAGCGGCGCTGCGTGCGTCAGATCGGCGTGGATCAGCCCGGGTCGGTACCGCAGACGTAGTACGCCTTGCCGAGCCCCTTGACCGCACCGGTCAGCAGACCGACGGCGGCGCCCGCCGCCGCGCCTTCAGGGCCTGCGGCAGCGCCGACCGAAGCACCGGTCCCCGCGGCGCCCAGCAGTGCGGACAGGACCGCGCCCTCCCCCATGCTCTTACCGAGGATTTTCGCCATGCATTTGTTCCACTCTTCGGAGTTCCTCGGGTGCTCCTTTTCGGGAATCGGCCATATCGCGGGGCGCACCGCGCCCATCGGCCTCATCGAGGTGTATCCCGGGGTGGCGGCGTGTGTGAACCCGGCGTTCACGACGCCGGTGGACGCGATGCCGGTGGACGCGACACCCGTGGACGCGCCATTGAACGAAGCGGCCTTGGCGGCCGGGGCCGCAGCCGCCTTCACGGGGGTGTAGCTGACGGCGGGCATGGTCATCGAGCCGTCGATGGTGTCACCGGGCGCGTTGTCGATGGTCTGCGTGACGACGTTGCCGGACATGGTCAGACCGACCGAGTGGGTCGTCCCTTTGGTGTCCACGACGGTGCTCGGCCTGATGGTGCCGATGGTGTTTCCCGTGGCGGTGTCGGTGAGCTTCAGCTTGTTGGGGCCGTCCTGCGAAGCGGTGGTGCCGTCGGGGAGGTCCGGGGTGAACGAGGCCTTCGTGGCCATGGTCAGCGCCGGCGCGTCAGCGCTCGTCACGTTCGTGGTGCCGGGCTGGTTCGGGCTGGTGTGGGCCACGTACATCGTGGAGCCGGCCGCCGAATTGATGACGGGGACGGTCACGGTGGCGTCCGTCGTCCACGGCTGGTTGTCGGTGTCGAACGTCCACGTACCCGTGACCTTCTTGCCGACGGCCGCGAAGTCGACCCATCCGTAGTTCTTGGGGGGCACGGTCACGGCGATGCCGTTGATGGTCGACTCGTCGGACTGGTAGGTGGTGGTCGTCATGAGCTGGGTGGAAATCATGGCCTGGACCGGGACGGACACCCCGACCGCGGACGACAGGCCCACGCCGAACGACTGCTCCCAGCCGGAGTGGTAGATGGTGGTGAAGACCTGCGTCACCTTGTCGCCGGTGTCGTTGTACCAGACCGACGACGCGGGCTGACGGGGCAGCGCCTCGGGCTGGCCCTCCGACTTCTCCGTCCACGAGCACGTGGCGGTCTTCCGGGAACACAGGGAGCTGTAGTAGTCCAGGGCGAGCTGCCTGGCCTCGGCCGCCTTCGCGGCGGGGACCGTCCACTCCTGTCCGGCGGAGCCGTTGCAGGGGTTGGGCTGGGCGAGGATCCCCCACAGGTGGAGACCGCCCCGGTTGTCCATGCAGTATTCGGTGCCGGTCGACTCGTCACGGCGCACGATGCCGAACGTGTTGGGCTTGCCGTCGACGGGGCGGAAGTTCCACTGCTCGCCGTCCTTACCGCAGGATTGCTGCTGGGCGGGCTGGGTGGCGTAAATACATTTTCCGCTGGACGTGCTGGCGATGTTGAACGTGCCGGGGGCGCCGAGCTTGATCAGTCGGAAGCCCGTGTAGTTGGTGCCGTCCGGGGTGACGGAGATCTGGTTACCGTCGTTGTTGCCCGTAGCGTTGAGGGTGCCGTCACCATTGGTGAACGTGTAGGTGTCCGTCGCGGCCGCGGCCGGTGTCGCCGCGCTCGCCGGGATCGCGGCCAACAAGGGACCCGCGAGGGCCAGCGCGACGACAGGCGCTCTCAGAAGTCTTGCGGCTCTCGCCATTCGCTTGTACATGATTTCTTCCCCTGGTCTCGGACGGCGCTTGAGGGACGCTCACGCCGTCTGCACCCGAGGAATTGATTCGAGCCCGGCAGGGCTCGGCAGCAACCCCGAGCCACCGACCGAGCGCACTCGCTGGTATTCGGGAACACATCGGTGCAGCAGCATGTGACAGGTCCCGGTGGCACCGTGTCGAAGGCGTTGGCCAGACGTTAGGTCACGCCCGTGAAATCGCGGTGAAACGCGGTCCGAAGAGGGGCGACGTCCCGATTCCTTTGACGGGTTCTCAGTCCTCGACCAGACGCGCTGTTACGGTATTCCGGCCGCCAAGTCAGGCCATTTGGCGCTCACTTCAATTGACGGGGGTCCCACGTGAAGCTTCGCCATGTCCGGTCCATAGCCGTGTTCGCGGTGGTTCTCGTCGCTCTGACGGGGGGACGTCGTTCGGGGGGAGGTGGGTGCGGACACCACGGCGGTTCGGGGTCCGGTTCCAGCTCGTCGAGCGACGACGTCGGGACGTCCGGCGCCGGTGACAGCAGCGGCGGAAGCGTCAACGGCGGTACTGACAGCGGGAGTTCGACTCCAGTGCCGTCCCCGACCCGCAGCAGCACCACGTATGGCGAGTACGACGTCACGATCGACAGCTGCGAACTGAAGCGCAAGACCGACGTCACCGGCGAGGTCACGTATACGTACCGCGTCACCAACGGCAATACGGAGCGGTCGGCGAGCTACACCGTGAGGCTGGCCTACCTGCGCAGTTCGGACCGCCAGGTGCTGAACGCTCCTACGCTCACCGTCAAGAACCTCGCCCCAGGACAGACCGCGGTGAACACGGTCACCGACGTGGCCACCACCCCTGACACCGACATGCGCACCCTGGCGGGAGAGTGCATCGTCAGCCGGGTCGAGAAGACGAATCTCTGAGCACGGCACCTCGCCGCCGGCTCCGACAGGCGGCCGCGAGCCCGTCTCTCCGCCGATCCCGCCACCTCGAAAACGTGCACAACACCGCGGGCCCCGGCGGCCGTTGAGATGGCGTCGCCGGGGCCCGCGTGTACGTGTGTCAGACGGCGGAGAGCGGGAGCGCCGTACCCGGGTACGGGCCGTACGACTCGTCCGTCGAGCTCTCGTTGGCGCACATGAGCAGCAGGATGACCATGCCGAAGAACGGGATGAGGTTGACCAGGACCACCCAGCCGGACCGGCCGGTGTCGTGGAGACGGCGGACGGTCACGGCGAGGTTCGGCAGGATCGTCGCGACCGTGTAGATGACCACGGGCGCCATGCCCAGTCCCAGCTCCGGCCCGCCGAAGTAGAGCGCGACGCTGATGATCGAGTCGATCAGCACGAACATCCAGAACTCCGCGCGCGTGGCACGGCCTCGGAACGTCGCATACTTTTTCAGCACGTCAATGTAGTAATGCATGATTGATCCCCCCACGGGACAGCTTGCTGAACCTGCCTCAAGCGGACAAGCCAAGGGGAGGAACGTAAGGCACGGATAAAGGACTGGTCAAACCGCTATTCGTTCGGCGCCCAGACCCGCCCCACCCCCCGGAAACTCTCCAGGACCTCCAGGAGCCGACGCGCGCCCGTCCTGTTCGCGGGGAGTGCGTCGGCGGCGCTCTGCGCGGCGGGGCCGTCCGTGAGGCGTCCGAGCAATTCGCCCACCGGGACACCCGGTCCGCTCAAGAGGTCCAGCATGCGGGTCACGCACCGCGCGTCCAGCGCGGTGGTCACCGCGTGACCGTTGGTCGCGCATACCCGCGCGTCCTCGGTCTCGCCCCACAGCACCGGTGTGACCGCGCGCACGAGCGTCTCGTCACGCAAAGTGCGTGGCTCCTCGGGCGGGGGCGTCGGACGCAGGCCGCCCGCCGTCCAGGTCCGCAACGACTGCACGACGGCCCGGTCCCGCATACGCGCCGTCTCGGTGTACGTGCCGAACGCGCTGAGCGCCTGATCGAGGGCGGCGGGCAGGCCGGGCGTCGCCGCGTCGGGGACGGACAGCGAGGCCGGAACGGCGGGCAGCCGTGCGAGCGCGGCGTCCGGGTCCATCAGGGATCGGGCGTCGTGCTCCACGAGCAGGTCGTCGAGGTCGTACACCGCGCGATGGTTCTCCCGGGGCACCCCCACGTTGACACTGGTCGCCATCGACTTCCCCACGCTTTCACCCACGTGGTAGTGACTGGCCGGCCAGTACAGCAGGTCCCCGGGCTCCACCTCCGCGGAGAAGGAGTCCTGGAGGTAGGGCTCGTAGTCGAGGACCGTGGTCGCCGCGTGGGTCCATGGCCGCCGCGTCCAGAAACGCATCCGTTTGCGGCCCTGGACCGCGAAGAGAAAGGTGGCGAAGCGGTCCTTGTGCACACCGACCGGCGTGTGCTCATACGTACCGTGGAAGAGCGTGGTGATCGCTCCCGTGGTCGGCAGGCCCACGTGTTCCCACAGCCCCGCGAAGAACGAGCGCTCGCGTTCCCACTGCGCGGCGTGGAAGGTGTGGAAGGCGTGCACCATCAGGGCGTAACCGTCCGAGCGCACCTGTGCGTCCGTGGTCGCCAGGCGCCTGCCGTAGCCCGTGAACGTACGGTCCGAGGCCCGAGGCAGCCAGCTTTCGGGAGCCGTCTGCTGGAAGCGTCCGACCGCGAACTGGGCGTGCGGCGGGATGAGATGGGGATCGGGGGCCTCGGTCGCGCGCAGCGCCGCCTGGAACACCTCGTTCTCGTCGAAGGGCGTCGGCTGCACGGACTTGTACAGCACCGCCTGCCGGTCCCAATGACGCGAGATGAATTCAGCCCAGGTGAACCGCTCTTCGACGATGACCTGGTGTCCCTTGTGCCGCGCGCTCCCCGTCACAGCCCTGCCTCCTCGTCCAGCAGCTCGATCGCTCGCAACCCGGCCAGCTTGGCGACGAGGGAGAGGACGGCCGTGTTGTTCTCGTCGGCACCGACCGTTCGACAGAGCTGAGCCACCGTCAGATCACGACCCGGGACGAGTTGTTCGGCGATCCGGGCTCCCGCCGAGCCGCCTACGGGAAAGGCATGCCCCTCGGCGGCCCAGATCCAGCGATGTGGCCCGTCGGGTATCCGGATGATCTCGCGCACCACCTTGATGCGGCACCCGGGGGCCGGGGGTGCGGTCGGGCGGGGTGGGGGCGCGGGGTCGACCCCGGCCGACGAGCGCAGGGCGGCCCACCGCACCCGGAGCGCCCGCGCCAGGTGCTCGTCCTTCATCGCCGCCCCGGCGGCCTCGCCGACGTCGGCGAGTGCCTGCGCGACGGGGGCCATGCCGTCGGATGCCGTGGGGGCGGGGAAGGGCAGCAGGGGTACGGATCCGTCGTGGCCGAGGCGGTCGTGTACGGCGTCCGCGAGCAGCGTCCTGACCGCGGCCATGGCCAGGCGCGGCGCCCGGGGCACATGGACCCGCAGTGTCACACACCGCTCCGCATGACGTTCCCGGCTGCGGTAGCCGTCCGGCCAGTACAGCAACTCGCCGGCACAGGCGGCGAGTTCCACGGGTTGGCCGCCCGTGCCCGGCCACAGGGTCGCCTCCAGGGTCCCTTCGAGGACCCAGATCAGCACCGCGTGCTCGGAAGGTGCGCTCATGCCCCGGTCCCAGGTGAACCGTCGCGCCTCGGTCAGCTCGGCTTCCACGGGCAGGCACGGATGGCCGACCGTGCGCCACAGTCCGGTCAGCGCGTCCCGCACCGCCGCCCACAGGGCGTAATCGAGATGGAGCGGCCGGTGCACGCTCAGCAACAACCCCGGAAAGCCCAACTCCCTTTCCGCGCGGGCGAGATACCGCTCCGGATCGGCGTCGTTCGCACCGGGGAGCAGCCGCCCCGGCGCGCCCAGCCATCCGCGCGAGGTGTGGAGACGCACCTTCGGCAGCGCGCCGTAGACGGTGCCCACGCGGAACGGCTCGGCGGCTTTCACCACCAGCTCATGGACCCGCTCGGCCGACGCGGGCGCCGGGACGGTGAACCGGCCGGGCCGGCGTCCCCAGCGGTCTCTCGCGAACTCGTCCCATTTAACGTGCTGTTGACTCTTGTCGCTCATCGCGCGGGGCCCCCGGCCGCGGGCGCGAAATGCTCGCGCAATCGCTGGGCGTATGCGTTCAGCGGGCCGAGCCCGACCCCGGCCCGGCGTTGGTCGACGCGGGGGGCGTCCTCGATCGGGCAGGGCACGAGCTCCCCCGCCACGCTGCGGAATTTCGTCCCGTACACCTGCTCCCGCCCTTCCGCCCAGCGCAGTGCGTCGGTCAGGTACGCCACCTCGCGCCACGGCACATCGCCCTCCGCCGCGGCCCGCTCGACCAGACGCAGACAGCGCCGCTGGAAGTCGGTCCGGTCCACCAGGTGCTGTACCAGCCGGCTCGCCACGGCCGCGGCCTCGGCGCCCACGAGTCGCCGCCCCGGCCATCCGTGTTCCGCGATCACTCCGTCGAGCCAGTCGGCGCCGGTGTCGGTCAACTTCCGTAGTTTGCGCTCCAGTTCCGTGTCCGTGAAGCCGCCCGCCGCCCAGGGTTCGCGCAGGGCGGCGTCCAGTCGGGCGAGGCGTTGCAGGCGTTCCCGTATGCCGTCGGACGGACGCGGCACCTGTGTGTCCCCCGCGGGCATGTCGGTCGGCTCGTCCCTCTCCTCGATGCGCAGCCGGAGTGTGGTCCTGTCCCATGAGTAGGTGATCCGGCGTTTCGTCTCGGTCCAGTCGAAGGACACCTCGCCGTCGTGCGGACCCCGCAGGGTGATCCGGACGCCGTCGTCCTGGAGTGAGACGTAGGGCCCGTCCAGGTCGGCGAGGACATGGGTGACGGCGTCGCGCAGCGCGATTCCGAGGCCCGCGAGGTCGAGCCTGCGGCCCTCGCGTACGGCGGGTGCGGGCGGCCCGGCGCGGCCGTCGTCGGGCTCCGGCAACCGCGCCTCGACGGCGCGGCCACTCAGGGGGTCCAGTGCCCGCAACGGTCCGCCGTCGGCACTCCGGAAGAAGTACGGCACGTCGCCCCGCGCCAGTTGGGACCGTTCATCGCGGGCGAAGGCGGCGGTTGCCTCGTCCGGGCCGGCCCCGAGGAAGTCGGCATACTCCCGGGTGGGCCGTGCGAGGACGCGTACGACATGGCCGGGGGCGCGCTTCGCGAGGAACTCCGCGATGTGCTCACGGTTGCGGCACATCAGGGTCCAGGCGTCGAACATGCCCCGCAGCATCCTGCCCAGGTACGGCCCGTACCCGACGCGTCCCCGCGTGTCCGCCACCACCGACGGGGTCCAGGTGCGCGCGAGGGGCCGCGTCCTGGGGGCCAGCCGCAGCACCCCGTCGCCACCCTGGGTCCAGCACGTCGGCGGGCCGTCCAGGTCGCACCAGCGGGGCACGTTCTCCAGGCCCACATGATGGTGTCCGACGCCGAGCGGGCCCTGGACGAGTCCGGTGCCGGACAGCCGGTCCAGGTCGGTGAAGTACACCTCCAGGTCCACCGGGTACAGCAGGGGGCCGTCGTCCCCCGGGCGGCTCCCGGCCGGAAGGTTGGGCCCCATGAGATCGGCGATCCCGAACGCGAAGGCGGAAGCGGCCAGCGCGCCCGCCCGGCGCCAGAAGGCTGCGGCTCGTATCGGGTCCAATACCGGTCCGCGCAGGGCGAGTTCGCCTTCGGCGCGCAGGTCGCCGGTCGATGCGGGCGGCTCGATCCATTCGTGCCAGGAGTAGGCGTCGGCGCCCCGGCCCATCCGGCACCGCAGTACCGGGAGGCGTACCGGCCCGGACGCCGGGGGCAGTGCGTTGAGCAGTGCGAACACGGAATCGGGCGGGGCTCCTTCGGCGCTCTCGGCGAGGAAGAGCACCTCGCCGGAGGCCGGCCGCGGCTTGTAGGCGAGCCTCCCGCCCCCGGCGAACTCGACCCGCAGCACCCGCCCGCCGCCGTTGTGTGTCTCGTCGCCCTGCGCCCGCACTCCGGTCACCAGGCCGTCGAGCCCCGGCACATCGGGCAGGCCGGAGGTTCGATCGTGAGCGAGGCGGGTCAGAAAGAGGTCGAGGCACTGCTCGAACTGGGCGACGCGCGATGCCGTGAAGTCGGCGGCCCTCCGGGCGGTGCGGGTCACGCACGCCTCGAAGAGTTCCGTGGTCAAAGGGCCGAACAGCTCGGCGTTGGTGACGTCGAGGACCCCGGGGGCGACCCTGCCGCTCTGCTGGGGCGCCGTCCGCCGACACCAGGTGTCGAGCCGTTCGAGCGCCGTGGTCAGAGGTGTGAAGCGGTCGTCGGTCAGGGCGTTCGCGAGGGCCTCGGCCTCCGCGCGGCCGCCGAGGTGGCGCACGATGCGGACGGTTCCGTCCGGGCCGTCCGCCACGACGGGCGGGAACATTCCTTTGGCGCCCCCCGCAGCGATGGACTCCAGCAACGTCCGTACAGCGGAAGGGTGTTGACGATACCGCGTTGTCGTCGGCACCTCTCCGGCGCTCAGCTCACACAAGGATTCCGGCATCGCACTCCCCCACCTGTCCGCGCCCGGCCACGGCCAGGTAGATACGGGCGGCGCCGTCACAGACGGACGGCACCGCCCTTGATGCGTGTCAGAGGGTCACTCCACGATGCAGTAGACCCGTATGCAGGTGCTGCCCTGCGCGGCACGCGTCGGCGCGTCCTGCGGGAGCTCCTGCTCCAGATCGCCGATCACCAGGTCGAACACATCGTCGGCGACCGGCGCCGCGCTCGGGGAGTCCTGGACCGCAACAGTGTTCATCGCTTCCTCCTGACACATCAGTGACACACGAAACCACTCCGATCGGATGTCCCGGTCAGAGATCTTGGTCGCACGGAGTAACTGCCGTAGATCACAGGGTCTTTGGCGCGTGTAAGCCTTCCAATGGCCCATGCACCTGTCAAGAGTTCGTTTGCGTGCGCTTCTCCCTCGGGCACGGCTAAAACCCCGCCGCGGAAATTGGGGCTCGCTTTTGGACAGACTCCCGGCCATCGGCACGATCAAGAAGCCGGGCGGTCCGCGCCGGGCTCTCACAGCGCCACGATGCAGTGCGTGAACAGCGGGAATTCGTCGCCCGACCCACCGCCGCGCAGGAGCGAAGTCCTTGTTACTCCCTGGTGTGCCTGTGCTGTCACCAGGGGCTGGAGGGGCCAAGGGGCGCGCGGTGGCGGCAAGCGGGCACGGGACCGGAGCGGCGGATCACGTCTCAAAGCCGAGCACAAATTGCGCACACCCTCTCTACATATGGGCATCGTTGGTCTAAGTTGACCGTGCTTCAGCTCCTCGGAGACGAGGCGACCAATAGTGATCTACAGGTCCGGCGCTGTGGACGGCCAGTAACCATGCCCTGGCACCGGCCGCGGGGGTGATCAATTCTTGGGTTCGCACAGGGGGCCCCGGGTGCGGGGAACACCCGGGGTTTAGGGGGTTTGGTTTCCCACGACTGGCAATTCCGGCAGGCCATGCGGCCCGCTTCCGCCGGTGTGGGTGTTCAGGGGCACTGGAACAGCCGAAATGTCATGCCAAGGGCATGGGTTTCGTGGGGGAGGCAGTGCGGGAGGCGGGGGCCTCCCAGGGGGAGGAACAGTGTTGCGCGAACCCTACGAACCACTGGCGACCTGGGGGGTCGTATGCGGCAGGGGGGATTAGTCAGCCCGTTTCCGTCGACGCGCAGACGTCTGACGAACGGGGTCATCAGCCGGCCCGCGATGGACTGGGAGCAGCGGTATCGCCGTACCGTCATCACCGGCGACGCCCTGGCCACGTCTTTCGTGGTGATGGCGATCGGGCTCTTCTTCGGGGGCCGTGACGCGGCCAACTGGCACGAGAAATGGGGCATCCTCTCGTTCGGCACCGAACTGCTGGTGCTGGGGACGCTGGTGGTGGGCCGGGCCTGGACTCCGGCCGTGCTCGGCCAGGGCGCCGAGGAATTCCGCCGGCTCGGACGCGCTCTGTCCACGTCCGCCGTGGTCCTCGCGCTCCAGGGCATCGCGCTCACCTCGCGCAACATCAAACTCTGGATCTTCGTCGCGATCCCCGCGATCGCTCTGGTCACCATGACCGAGCGCTACCTGCTCCGCCTCTGGCTGCACAAACGACGCAAGCAGGGCCAGTGCCTGCGGCCGGTACTCGCCGCCGGGAGCCCGGAGTCCGTCCGCGATCTGATCATCCGTACCCGCAAGTTCCCGCATCTGGGCTGGCGGGTGGAGGCGGTGTGCACGACGGACGGCCTCGGTGTCGATGGTGACCAGCTGGCCGGAGTGCCGGTCGTCGGCCCGCTGACGGACATCGCGGGCCACGTTCGTCGCGACGGCTACCGGGTCGTGGCGGTCACGCCGGACCCGCACTGGTCGCCCGAGCGGTTGCAGCGCTTGGCGTGGAACCTCGAAGGCAGTGACGTGGAGATGGTCGTCGCGCCCGTCCTCATGGAGGTGGCGGGGCCGAGGCTGCACGTCGACGCGGTGCTCGGGATTCCGCTGCTGCGCGTGAGCATGCCGACCTTCACCGGGGGGCGCCGAGCGGTCAAGGAGGTCGTCGACCGGTTGGGCGCGGCGGTTCTGCTGATGCTGTTCACGCCGTTGATGGCGCTCGTCGCGCTGCTCGTCCTCGTCGACAGCCGGGGTGGCGCGTTCTACCGCCAGCGCAGGGTGGGCAAGGACGGCCGCGAGTTCACCATCCTCAAGTTCCGCACCATGGTGGCCGGAGCCGACAGCGCGCGGGCCGAACTGGCCGACCGCAACGAGGGCGCGGGGCCGCTGTTCAAACTGCACCGGGACCCGCGGGTGACCCGGGTGGGTGCGGTACTGCGCCGCTACTCGATCGACGAACTGCCGCAGCTGTTCAACGTGCTCACCGGATCGATGTCGCTCGTCGGCCCGCGGCCACCGCTGCCCGAGGAGTCCGCGGCGTACGGGCCGGACATCCGGCGGCGGCTGCTGGTCAAGCCGGGGCTCACCGGGCTGTGGCAGATCAGCGGACGCAGCGACCTGCCGTGGGAGGAGGCCGTCCGCCTCGACCTGCGGTACGTGGAGGACTGGTCGCTCGCCCTGGACACGGTGATCTTGTGGAAGACGCTGCGTGCGGTGCTGTACGGGCAGGGGGCCTACTGATGCGCGAACGGTGTCGTCCGGCGGGCCCATGGCCCGCGGGCCGGGGCGGTCTGCCTGGGGAGAGGGACGAGACATGAGGGTCAGCGTCTTCGGGCTCGGCTATGTGGGCTGTGTCTCGGCCGCGTGCCTGGCCAGTGTGGGGCACGAGGTCATCGGGGTGGACGTGAACCAGGTCAAGGTCGACCTGGTCAACGAGGGCAAGGCACCCGTGGTCGAGGAGCGGATCGCCGAGCTCACCGCCGACATGGTGCGGGCCGGGACGCTGCGCGCCACCGGCGACGTGCGGGAAGCGATCATGGGCAGCGAGATCTCGCTGATCTGCGTGGGCACCCCGTCGGAGCCCAACGGCAGCCTGTGCACGACCTACTTGGAGCGGGTCACCGAACAGATCGGCGCGGCACTGGCCGAGCGGGGCGGACACCAGACCATCGTGTTCCGCAGCACCATGCTCCCGGGCACCTGCCTGAACCTGCTGGTGCCCATCCTGGAGAAGTACGTCGGCGGCACGGCCGGGGTGAGCTTCGGAGTGGCGGTCAACCCGGAGTTCCTGCGCGAGGGCACGAGCGTGCGGGACTTCTTCGACCCGCCCAAGACCGTCATCGGCGAGCTCGATCCGGCGAGCGGCGACGCGGTGGCGGCGCTGTACGAGGGGCTGCCCGGCGAGGTGTTCCGGGTACCGATCCCGACGGCCGAGGCCATCAAGTACGCGGACAACGCGTTCCACGGCCTGAAAATAGGCTTCGCGAACGAGCTGGGCGCGGTGTGCCGGGCGCTCGGGGTGGACTCGCACGAGGTGATGGACGTGTTCCTCGCCGACCGCAAGCTGAACATCAGCCCGGCCTATCTGCGTCCCGGCTTCGCCTTCGGCGGCTCGTGCCTGCCCAAGGATCTGCGCAGCCTCGTGCACGCGGCGCGGCGGGCCGACGTGTCGGTGCCGATCCTCGCGCATGTGCTGCCCTCCAACTCCGACCATCTCCAGCGGGCCGTGGAGCTGGTCGAGCGCACCGGCAAACGCCGGGTGGGGCTGTTCGGGCTGTCCTTCAAACCCGGCACCGACGACCTGCGCGAGAGCCCGCTCGTCGAGTTGGCGGAGAGACTCTTCGGGCGGGGATACGACCTGCGGATCTACGACGCCAACGTGAGCCTGTCCCGGCTGATCGGCGCCAACCGCGAGTACATCGAGACGCGCCTGCCCCACCTCGCCCAGTTGCTGGCCAACTCCGTGGACGACGTCCTTGAGCATGCCGAGGTGTGCCTGG
Organism: Streptomyces sp. ASQP_92; assembly: GCF_025399895.1. Classification (GTDB taxonomy): domain Bacteria; phylum Actinomycetota; class Actinomycetes; order Streptomycetales; family Streptomycetaceae; genus Streptomyces. The sequence goes on from NZ_JAODUA010000004.1 coordinate 307,257, forward strand.
TCGGCACCCGGGACCCGGCCGTGCTGGCCGCGCTGCCCCACGGCGGCCCGGTGCTCATCGACCTCGTCCGCCTGCCCGACGCCGATGCGCGCCGCGCCGAACCCGGGTATGTGGGCCTTGCCTGGTGACGCGAAGGTGGGCGAGGGACGGGGCCGGCGCGCGCTGGTCCTGGTGGAGAACCTGTCCGTGCCGTTCGACCGTCGGGTGTGGCAGGAGTGCACGACGCTGCGCGAGGCGGGCTGGACGGTGGACGTCATCTGTCCCCGGGGGCGGACTCGGGACACGGAGGCCGAGGCAGTGATCGATGGGGTGCGGATCCACCGCTATCCCCTGCGCGCGGCCACCGGGGGTCCGGCCGGCTATCTGCGGGAGTACGGAACGGCGCTGTGGCACACGGCCCGGCTTGCCCGCAGGGTCGGCCCGGTCGACGTGGTCCACGCCTGCAACCCGCCCGACCTGCTGTTCCTGCCGGCCCTGTGGCTCAAGCGGCGCGGCGCCCGGTTCGTCTTCGACCAGCACGACCTGGTGCCCGAGCTGTACCTCTCCCGGTTCGACCGCGGCGAGGACCTGCTCTACCGCGCCGTGTGCGCCCTGGAGCGGCTGACCTACCGGGCCGCGGACGTCGTGCTCGCCACCAACGAGAGCTACCGGGACGTGGCCCTGAAGCGCGGCGGCCGACGGCCGCAGGACGTGTTCGTGGTGCGCAGCGCCCCCGCGAGCGACCGCTTCCAACCGGTGCCGCCCGAGCCGGAGTTGAAGCGGGGGAAGCCGCATCTGCTGTGCTACCTCGGCGTCATGGGCCCGCAGGACGGTGTCGACTACGCCCTGCGTGCCCTCGCGAAGCTGCGCGACGAGTTCGGACGCAGCGACTGGCACGCGGTGTTCATCGGGGCCGGTGACGCCTTCGACGCGATGGTGGGGCTGTCCGAGCGGCTCGGCCTCAGCGGACAGGTGCGGTTCACGGGGCGGGTGCCGGACGCCGATCTGGTACGCCATCTCTCCACCGCGGACGTGTGCCTCTCCCCCGACCCGCGCAATCCGCTCAATGACGTGTCGACCATGAACAAGGTCCTGGAGTACATGGCGATGGGCCGGCCGATCGTCTCGTTCGACCTCAAGGAGGCCCGGGTCTCCGCCGGTGACGCCGCCGTCTACGCACCCGCCAACGACGAGGCCGAATTCGCCCGGCTCATCGGGGAGTTGCTCGACGATCCGGACCGGCGGGCCCGGATGGGGAAGATCGGCCAGGAGCGGATCGGCGGGGAGCTCTCCTGGCGGAACTCCCAGCGTTCACTGCTCGCGGCCTACGCGGCCGCCTGCCGCGACCGCGCCGTCCCGGCGTCGGACGCCCCGGCGGGCCGCCGAAGGAGAGGGCCGCGCCGTTGAGCGATGACACCGTACGCCTGGTCACGATCGGGCGGATCCTCCGTCGGCGTCGGCGGTTTCTGGTCATCGTCGCCGTGGTGGGCGCGCTCGCCGGCTTCGGCGCCTCGCTGCTGTTTCCGCCGCGCTACACGGCCTCCGCGTCGGTCCTGCTGCCGGGACAGTGGGAGGAGCGCGAGCTGTTGACCCAGTCGGAGATCGCGGCCAGTTCGGCGGTGGTGGACCGCGCGGCGGACGCCCTCGGCTGGACGGACGTCAGCCGGGGCGAGTTGCGGAACGCCGTGAGCTCCCAGGCCTCCAACGGGAACATCATCAAGATCTCCGCCACGGCGGACCGCCCGCAGCGCGCGCAGCAACTCTCCGACCAGGTGGCCCAGCAGTTCGTCTCCTTCGCCGCGCGGATCGCGGGCAGCACCGCCGACTCGGACCCGACATCGGGACCCGAGGCCCTGCGCAAGCAGGTCGCGGAGACCAATCAGCACATCAGCGACCTCGCCAGGGCGGCCGATCCCGGCCAGACCGTGGAGAGCGTGCAGGCGCGCACCGATCTGGAGAAACTGCGCGCCGGGCTTCAGGAGGCCATGAAGAAGCTGGAGTTGGCCGACCAGACGGCCAGCAAGGCCGGCATGGTCGTCATGGGTCCCGCGGCCCGCCCGAGCGCCCCGGCGGCGCCGACCAGAACGCAACTTGTCATCGTCGGGGCGCTGTTGTTCCTTCTGCTCGCGGTCGCCGGCCATCTCGCCGCCGCGCGGATGAACCGCCGACTGCGTACGCCCGCGGAGATCACCGCCGCGCTCGGCTCATCGCTGCTGGGGACGGTCGACGTACCCCAGGAACGTCCCGCGCACCGGCCCCGAGGACGGGGGGCGAGGGCTCGGGTCGGCCGGCTCCTCGGCCTCGACACCCGATGGGACATCGCGATCCCTCGGACGTGGGCCGGCGAGGCCGAACTACGGATTCGCTACCGGCGGATCTGCGCTCATCTGCGCCGTCAACTGCCTTCGGCGAAGCGTCTGTTGGTGGTCGTGTCGGGCGGGGACGACGTCGCCCGCCGGGCCGCGGAGCATCTCGTCATCGAGTCCGGGAGTGACCCGCTGCTGCGGATGGTGGAGGTCTCGGTGTCCCAGCCGATGGTGCCGGACCGGGACACCGAGTCCGGCGCCCTGGTCGTGCTGAGCGCGGGCAGCCGCAGCGCGGAGGAGCTCGCGGACATCGCCGGGGCGTGTACGGACGGCGGGCATGCCCTCGTCGGTGTCGTGGTCGCCGGTCCGGTCCGGGCCCCGTCGGCCGCTCAGCCACCGGATCACCGAGCCCCCGAGCTCGCGGTTCGCCAGCACGCGGCGGGGGGTTCTGTGTGACGACGAGCAAGACGCCGGAGTCGTCGGCAGCCGTTCCGCTCCTCGACCTGCACGCGCTGATCGCGGCGGTCCGCAGGCGCCGTCGCCTGTGGTGTTCCATGGCACTGCTCGGGCTGCTGCTCGGCGCGGCGGTGGCGGTCCTGCTGAAGCCGCCGCCGACCGCGGTCACCAAGGTGCTCGTCGCGCACGAGAGCGACCAGCCCAACGACCCGGGCACGCTCATCCGTACCGATGTCGCGCTCCTCGGCACCACCCGGATCGCCGGCGCGGCCCTGAAAGCCCTCAACTCCCCTCTCCGCGCCGAGGACTTCATGGGGGACTACACGGCCACCGGCCTGACCAACAACCTGCTGCAAATCACCGTGACGGGCGCCGGCGACGCGCAGGCGGTGGCGCGCGCCAAGGCGCTGGCGGACGCTTTCATAGCCGACCACGCGCAGCGGATGAAGGCGGCCTCGGACGCCGAGGCCAAGGCGCTGCTCGACCAGCGGGACCGTATGCGAAGCGAACTGGCCCAGGTCAACAAGGAGATCGGGACCCGGGCGCCGGGCAACGATCCGAAGGCGTCGGCGAGCATCGAGTCGCTCTTCGCGCACCGCGCCGAACTCAGCTCGCGCATCACCGATTTCGACCAGCGCGCCGCGGAGGCCCGCACCGGAATGCCCAAGCTGGTCGCCGGCACCCAGATCGTGGACGCCCCCCGCGCGGTGCCGCACTCGGTGCCGAAGGCGGCGCTGACCGACGCCGCGATCGGGCTCGTCCTCGGGCTCGTCCTGGGGCTCGCCCTCGCGGCCGTCGGATCGGTGGTCGCGGATCGTCCCGTGCTGCGTAGGGAGATCGCCGCGAATCTGGGCGCCTCGGTCATCGCCGAGCTGCCCCGCCGCACGGGCAGGCGGTGGCGGCGCCGACCGGGCCGGACGGCGGAGGAACGACTGACCGCGACCGTGGTCCGGGCCGTGCGCGGCGCCGGGGAACCGGTCTCGCTCCTGGAACTGGGCTGTGCGCACAGCACGAGCCTGATCGCCCTGAACGTCGCCAGGGCGCTGGCGGTGGACGGGCCGGTGGCCGTCATCGACGGTCTGCCCGGCCCCGAGCTCGCCGCGATCCCTCGGGAACCGGGAGATCCGGCCGTGGTGAGCGGCGAGGACGCCTCGGGCCTGGCTCAGCGGACGCGCCGGCTCGGCGTCGGCTCGGTCGCGCCCGGGACGGCATGGCTGGACCTGCCCCACCTCGGTGCCCAGACCGTACTCGTGGTGCGCGCCGGGCACGCCGGAGCCGCGTGGCTGCACACCGTGGCGCGACAACTCACGGACCAGCGCATCCCGGTGATCGGTGTGGTGGTGGTCGACCCGGATCCGCGGGACCGCACCGACGGCACGCTGTGGGACGGGCTGTACACCGCGCTGCGCGGCCATCACGAGCGGCTGGCGCGGCGCAACGGGACGGGACCGCCGCGCGCGGAGCGGACGGCGACACCGCCGGTACGGGTCCCGGACAGCGACCAGGAGGCGGGCTAGACATGTGTGGCATCGCAGGCACGTACCGGTGGCCGGACGGGAAGCTCGTGACCGACCGGCTCACGGACGTCCTCACCCATCGCGGTCCGGACGGCGCCGGCCGCTACAGCCATCCCCTGGGGGACGGCGAGGTGCACCTGGGGCACCGCCGGCTCGCCATCCTCGACCTGTCCGAGACCGGCGCCCAGCCCATGGTGTCGGGCGGCCTGGCCCTGACGTACAACGGCGAGCTGTACAACTCACCTGAATTGCGTGCCGAGTTGACGGCCAAGGGGGTCCGCTTCCGCGGCACCTCCGACACCGAGGTGTTGCTGGAGGCCTGGCGGCACTGGGGCACGGACTGCCTGCCCCGGCTGCGCGGCATGTTCGCGTTCGCGGTCTTCGACGAGCGGACCGGTGAGCTGGTGCTCGCCCGCGACCAGCTCGGCGTCAAGCCGCTGTTCCTGCTCCGGCGCGGGGCGGGCCTCGTGTTCGCCTCCGAGCTCAAGGCGCTCGCCGCCGTGGACGGCGCCCGCCTCGAGGTGGATCACACGGCCCTGGTGGCCTCGCTCCTGTACTACTGGGTGCCGGATTCGCGCTGTGCGTTTCGCGAGGTGGAGAAGGTGCCGCCGGGGAGCTGGCTGAGGTGCCGTCCCGACGGGCGGGTGGAGCGCGGCCGGTTCTGGAACCTGAGGGACGTGGCCGCGGAAGGGCGCGAGCGGGCCCTGGCCGGTGAGCGGCCGGACCTGGCCGCCGTGGTCGAGGAGTCGACGCGGCGGCACCTGCTCTCGGACGTGCCGGTGGCGACCTTCCTGTCCGGCGGTCTCGACTCCAGTCTCCTCACCGCGCTGGCCAGCCGCCACCAGCCCGGGATCTCCGCCTACACGATCGGGTTCCGCGCCGAGGACGCCAAGTTCGAGGCGATGCCGGACGATCTGCGGTACGCCCGTCAGGTCGCCGAGCGGTTCGGCGTCGAGCTGCACGAGATCGAGATCGCTCCGAACGTGCTCGACCTGCTGCCGCGCATGACGTACCACCTGGACGAGCCGATCGGTGACCCCGCGGCGATCAACACCTTCCTCATCTGCTCGGCAGCGCGGGAGGCCGGGGTCAAGGTGATGCTGTCGGGGATGGGGGCCGACGAGCTGTTCGCCGGGTATCGCAAGCACCTGGCCAATGTGCTGGCGCTGCGCTACCAACGGGTCCCGCGGCCCCTGCGGCGCGGGCTGTCCTCGGTCGTGGACCGGCTTCCGGTCGCCACCTCCCGCAGGGGATACCGGTCGGTGCGCTTCGCGAAGCGGTTCCTCTCCTTCGCCGACCTGCCGGAGGAGACCGCCTTCAGACGCAGCTACACCCTGTACGACCAGGAGGAGTTGCTCGCGCTGGTCAATCCGGACCTCTCCGGGGCCGTGCAGGACGTGCTGACCGAGCACGCGGACGTCTATCAGGACAACGACCTCGACGACTTCGTCAACCGCATGTGCCTGGGCGACACACGGATGTTCCTGCCGGGCCTGAACCTCGCGTACACCGACCGGTCGAGCATGGCCGCCTCGACGGAGGTGCGGGTGCCCTATGTGGACGTCGAGGTGGTGAAGGCGGCGTTCGCGATCCCGGGCGACCGCAAGATCGTGGGGCGGCAGAGCAAGGCCGTCCTCAAGGAAGCGGCCGGCTCGATCCTGCCCCGGGAGATCGTCCACCGGCCCAAGGGCCTGTTCAGCGCCCCCTTGCGCGCGTGGATGAGCCGGGATCTTGCGCCGCTGGTGCGTGAGGTGGTGCACGACGGGGTGCTCGTGCGTTCCGGGTTGCTGCGCCGCGACGCGCTGGCGCGGATGGTCGCCCAGGACGCCGCCGGGCAGCGGGACTACTCCAAGCATCTGTGGCATGTGCTGACCCTGGAGCACTGGTACCGCGAGGCGACCTCCGGTTCCGGTGGGAGCACGCGCGCGGCGGGCACGCAAGACGGCATAGGAACAAGGGGACTTGGGTGAAACAGGTAGTGCAGAACTACAAGAGCGGCGAGCTGGCGGTGCTCGACGTGCCGGTGCCGGGGTGCAAGCCGGGCGGTGTGCTGGTGCGCAGCGCCTACTCGCTGATATCCACCGGGACCGAGCTCATGAAGGTGTCCGAGGCCGGCATGTCGATGCTGGGCAAGGCCCGCTCCCGCCCGGACCAGGTGGCCAAGGTCATGCAGAGCGTGGCCACCAACGGGGTGCCCGCCACCTACCGCAAGGTGATGGGGAAGCTGGACTCCTATACGCCACTGGGCTATTCGCTGTGCGGGGTGGTCGAGCAGGTCGGCGCCGGCATCGACGAGGTGAAGGTCGGCGACCTGGTCGCCTGCGCCGGGAACGAGCACGCGCTGCACGCCGAGCTGAACTGGGTGCCGAAGAACCTCTTCACCCCGGTGCCGGACGGTCTCGCGCCGCGGCACGCGGCCTTCGCCACCGTCGGGTCGATCGCGTTGCAGGGCGTCCGGCGCGGCGAGCCGCAACTCGGCGACGTGGCCCTCGTCATCGGTCTCGGTCTGATCGGGCAGCTGGTGGTGCAGCTCCTGGCCGCCTCGGGAGTCCGGGTCGTGGGGGCCGACCCCGACCCGGCGCGCTGTGAGCTCGCCGAACGCACGGGGGCCGTGGCCTGCGGGGATCCCGCGTCCGCTGCCGTCGAGGTCGCCGTCGCCGAGCTCACCGGAGGCCATGGCGTGGACCAGGTCTATCTGGCCGCCGGCGGCGCGAGCAACCAGCCCGTCGAGCTGGCCGCGCGGCTGTGCCGGGACCGCGGCCGGGTCGTCGACATCGGCAAGTGCCGCCTCGACCTGCCGTGGAACGCGTACTACGAGAAGGAACTCGACGTCCGGTTCTCCCGCAGTTACGGTCCCGGGCGCTACGACCCGGAGTACGAGCTGGACGGGCGGGACTACCCGATCGGCTACGTCCGCTGGACCGAGCGGCGCAACCTGGCGTGCTTCCTCGACCTGCTGTCCCGGGGCCGGGTCGACGTGGAGCCCCTGGTCTCCCACACGGCCGACTTCGCCGACGCCGTCTCGACGTACCGGCGTCTGAAGGACGGCGATCTGAAAGCCGTGGCCGTGCTGTTCCGCTACCCAGGCCACGCGGCCGAGGCGGGCGCCCCGACGGCGGCGGTGCCCTCGGTACGACGCCGCGCCGACGCCGCCGCCCCGACCCGGGCCGCCACCGGGCCGGTGCGGCTCGCGTTCGTCGGCGCGGGCACCTACGCGACGTCGATGCTGCTGCCGCACCTGACCCGGCGCGACGGCGTCGAGTTGTCGACGGTCGTCACCATGACCGCGCTGTCCGCGGCCAACGCGCAGCGCAAGTTCGGCTTCGCCGGGGCCACCACCGATCTGGACGCCGTGCTCGGCGACCCGGCCATCGACGCGGTGTTCGTGGTCACCCGGCACAGCTCGCACGCCGAGCTGACGCGGAAGGCGCTGCTCGCCGGCAAGGCGGTCTTCGTGGAGAAGCCGCTGGCGCTCACCGAGGAGGAGCTCGCCCGCGTGCTCGCGGCGGTGGAGGAGTCCGGCAACGACCGGTTGCAGGTCGGCTTCAACCGCCGCTTCGCGCCCCTGCTGCGGGAGGCACGGCAGCGGTTCGGTACCCGCACCGGCCCGGCGAGCCTGCGCTACCTGGTCAACGCGGGCCGGCTGCACCAGGGCAGCTGGTACCTCCAACAGGGCTCCGAGGGCTCGCGGTTCACGGGTGAGGGCGGCCACTTCATCGACACGGCGAGCTGGCTGCTCGGGGCCGATCCCGTCTCGGTGTACGCGCTCGAGACCTCCGGCGGCGACGACCTCCAGGTCGTGCTGCGCTACCCGGACGCATCGACCGCCACCATCAGCTACGTCACCACCGGCGCGCCCGGCTTCCCCAAGGAGACGCTGGATCTGATCGCGGACGGCAAGGTGCTGCGGCTCGACGACTTCGTACGTGCCTCGGTGTACGGCGGCAAGCGCTGGGTCAGTTCGCGGCTGCCCAAGGCGCGCGACAAGGGCCAGTCGGCCGAGCTGGCGGCGTTCGTGCGGGCGGTGCGCACCGGTGGTCCGATGCCGGTGCCGCTGGAATCGCTCGTCGCCACCACGACCGCCACTCTCGCCGTACGGACCGGCCTTGCGTGCGGTACGCCCGTGACGTTGGCGAGCACGCGGTGACCCTGGGCGCGAGCTGGTATCTGCGGCGCCTGTCCCGGATGGGGCCGCGGGAGATCTGGGGCCGGGCGGGCGACGCGGCGCGCAGGCGGCGCTGGCGGTCGGCGCTGCCCGACTGCCCCCGTACGACCGGCTGCCGGTTCCGCACAGCGCTGCCCGCGGGGGCGGCCTTCGCCGTGCCGCCGGACGCGGCGAAGCGTCTGGTCGTCGAGGCGGACCGGCTGATGGCCGGGCACGTCGCGTACTTCGGGGTGGCCCGCGACGACCTGGTCGACCCGGACTGGTGGTACGACCCGAAGACGGGGCGCCGGGCCGGGCACGGCTACGCCTTCGACGTGCCGTACCGCGACGAGAGCGCGGTCGGGGACATCAAGCAGATCTGGGAGCTGTCCCGGCACCAGTATCTGACGGTGCTCGCCGCCGCCTACGCGATCACCGGGGAGGACCGGTACGCCGAGCGCGTTGCCCAGCACCTGCGGTCGTGGTGGTCGGTCAACCCGCCCTTGCGCGGCGTGCACTGGATCAGCGGTATCGAGCTGGGCATCCGGCTCCTCTCCTGGGTGTGGATCCGCCGGCTGCTTAATGGCTGGCAGGGCGCGCCCGCGCTGTTCGAGAACAACCCGGTGGCGGTGGAGCAGGTCTGGCACCATCAGCGCTGGCTCGCCGCCTTTCCCAGCCGGGGGTCCTCGGCCAACAACCACGTCATCGCCGAGGCGGCCGGGCAGTTCGCGGCGGCCTGCGCGTTCCCGTGGTTCCCCACCTCGGCGCGCTGGCGGTTCGGCGCGCTCCGGTCCCTCGAACGGCATCTGCGGGCCAACACCTTCGACTCCGGCCTCAATCGCGAACTGGCCACCGAGTACCACGGTCTCGTCCTGGAACTGGGTCTGGCCGCGGTGGCCGAGGCGGACGCGTCCGGTGTGCCGGTCCCCGGCTCCGTCCGCGATGTGCTGCTGCGGATGACCGACGCGCTCGCGGCCGTCGTGGACAGCCGGCTGCGGCCGCCGCGCCAGGGCGACGCGGACGACGGCCACGGTCTGGTCGTGGACGGCGCGGGCACCGACCGCTGGGCCTCCCTGCTGGCCACCGGCGAGGCCGTGTTCGGCCGGCTCGACTGGTGGCCGACGGTCACCGGCACCGATGTGCGCACCCCGCTGCTCGCCGCGCTCATCCGGCCGCGCCGGTCGAAAACGACCGCGCCGGCCGCGGCCCGTCCGTCGACCCGGCCCGACCACTTCCCCGACGCGGGCCTGACCATCCTGCGCGGTCCTGGCGAGATCTGGTGCCGCTGCGACGGCGGCCCGCACGGCTTCCTGTCCATCGCCGCCCATGCCCACGCGGACGCGCTGTCCGTGGAGGTCCGGCACGACGGCGTCGACGTGCTCGCCGACCCGGGCACGTTCTGCTACCACGGACAGCCCGAGTGGCGGCGCTACTTCCGCTCGACCCTCGGCCACAACACCCTGCAACTGGACGGCGCCGACCAGTCCGTCTCCGGTGGCCCGTTCCTGTGGACCCGGCACGCCCGCAGCCGCGTCCTGGGCCTGGACACCTCCGATACGGGAGTGGTCCGCTGGTGTGCCGAGCACGACGGCTACCGGGGCTCCGTGCACCGCCGCCGGGCCGAACTAGCCGACGGGGAGCGGGAGTTGCGGATCGTGGACGAGGTGCGGGGCCCGCGCCGGGCTATGCGTCTGGCGTTCCATCTCGGCCCGCTGATCACCGCGGACCTGTCGGGAAACCGGGCGGTGCTCACCTGGACCCGGGACGGTGAGGGGCGCTCCGCGACGCTCGACCTGCCGGAACAGCTCTCCTGGCGAGCGCATCGCGGCGAGAGCGATCCCCCGCTGGGCTGGTACTCCCTGGGTTTCGGGCGCAAGGAACCCTCGACCACCCTGATCGGCACCGGCTTCGCCGACGGCTCACAGAGGTTCGCCACCGTCCTCGGGTTCCACGGCCGGGGGGCCTCGTGAGGATCGAGTGGCGGCGGTGGGCACGGTCGGCGGCGCCGCTGGTGCTGGTCCTGCTCGCGACGACCGCCTGTACGAGTACACCGGACGAGCCGACGAAAGCGACCGGTACCTCCGCCGCGTCCGGTGCGCCCTCCCTGTCCGTGGCCCGGGTCTGCGCCAAGGCGCCGGCCGGCCCGGCGAAGGCTCCGGCGGGCGCGGTGCCGGTCGATCCCGCGGTGGTCGGCGACCTCGCCGCCAAGACCAAGAGCAGCCCCCCGAACAGCACGTTCTGGCTCGCCTCCGGCACGCACCGGCTGGAACCGGACCGCTATGCCCAGGTCATCCCCAAGGACGGGGACAGCTACCTCGGCGCGCCGGGCGCGGTGCTCGACGGCCGCAAGACCAATCAGTACGCGTTCGGCGGCGCGGCCCGCGACGTCTCCCTCCGCTTTGTGACCGTGCAGGGTTTCGTCGCGCCGCAGAACGAGGGCGTGGTCAATCACGACTCGGCCGACGGGTGGGTCATCGAGCACACCACGATCCAGAACAACTCCGGCGCGGGCCTGATGGCCGGAGTCCGCCAGCAGGTCCGGACGAGCTGTCTGCGCGGCAACGGGCAGTACGGCATGAACGCCTACAAGACCGGCGCCACCCTCACCGGCCTGGTGCTGGACGGCAACGAGATCGTGGGCAACAACACCGACGACTGGGAGCGACGCAGCCCCGGCTGCGGCTGCACGGGCGGCGTCAAGTTCTGGGCGGTCAACGGCGCCGATCTGCACGGTAATTGGGTGCACGACAACCGCGGCACCGGATTGTGGGCGGACACCAACAACAACGACTTCCGCATCGAGAACAACGTGGTCGAGGCCAACGACGGTGCCGCGCTGATCTACGAGACCAGTTACAACGCGGTCATCCGCGACAACTCCTTCCTGCGGAACAACTGGGTCGAGGGCCGCAAGTTTGCCGACCGCGGTGACACCTTCCCCTATCCGACCGTCTACCTGTCCGAGTCCGGCGGGGAACCGCGGGTCCATGCCCGCACGGACAAGATCGAGATCTACCGGAACACGCTGGAGAACAACTGGTCCGGAATCACCCTGTGGGAGAACGCCGACCGGTTCTGCAACAGCCCGGCCAACACCTCGTCCGGCGACTGCACGCTGCTGGTGCCGCACTCCGATCGCTGTGCGCGCCCGGCGATCGCGAGCGCGCCGCTCTACACCGACTGCCGCTGGAAGACCCAGCGCGTGGACATCCACGACAACCGCTTCGTCCTGGACCCCTCCGTCGTCAAGTGCACGGCGAAGTGCGACCGCATGGCGCTCCTCGCCAACTACGGCACCTATCCGGACTGGTCGCCGTACCAGGGCGAGCGGGTGGCCAAGGCGATCACGCTCAAGCAGGACAACCGCTGGCACAACAACGTGTATGTCGGGCCGTGGAAGTTCGTCGCCGAGGATCCGAGCCGGGTGCTCGACTCCGGGCAGTGGCAGGGCACGCCGTACCGGCAGGACACGGGCAGCACCTTCGCGCCACGGGCCGGTGGTTGACATGGGTGGGGACCCGCGAGGCGGCGGGCCGACGGACGGATCCGCCGGCACCGGGGCGCGCCCCGCCGCTCCGCCCAGGCTCGTCGGGGTGGTCTGGGGGCTGCTGATCCTCAACACGCTCGGCTCCGCCGGGGCGGTGACCATCGTCCCGTTGCCCCGGTCCCTCATCCAACTGGTCACCATGGGTTCACTGGTCGCCGCGTTCGCGCTGGCGCTGGCGCTCAATCCGCGCCTGCGGGTGCGCGCCAGTGCCCCGCTGTTCCTGCTCACGATGCTGCTGGTGTCGAGCGTGATCTCCAGTGCGCATTTGGAGGCCGGGTTCGGCGCCCTGTTCCGGTGCTTCCGGCTCGCCCTCTTCGTCGGCACGCTGTGGCTGCTGAGCCGGTGGTGGGGCGGCATGACGCTCGTCAGGCCCCACATCCGGATGTACTTCGCGGTGCTCGGATCGGTGGCCGTGGGGCTGGCCGTCTCGCCGGGCGCCGCGCTGCCCGGGCTCTACGGGGGGCGGCTGGTGGGCGCGTTGTGGCCGCTCACACCGCCGCAGATCGGCCAGTACGCCGCGGTGATCACCGGGCTCACCGTGCTGCTGGTCCTTGGCCGTCGCACCGACCGCACCAGCGCGCTGGTGGTCGTCATACCCTCACTCGTCCTGCTCGCGCTGACCCACACCCGGACGGCGACGCTCGGCCTGCTGATCGGCTTGGCCCTGGCCATCGGCTCGCTCGTCATGACCAGTCCCGCCGCCCGCCGCCTGTTCACCTGGACCGTGCCGTGCGCAGCGGTGGCGGCGGTCGGATTCAGCTCCGCGCTCCAGACGTGGTTCCTGCGCGGGCAGAGCAAGGAGAACTTCTCCAACCTCACCGGCCGGGCCAAGGTCTGGGACGCCCTGCTCGCGGCGCCCCGGACGACCGGGGAGCGGGTGTTCGGCGTGGGCCTCGGCGACAAGTCGTTCGGCGGCCTGCCGATCGACAACAGCTGGCTCGCCGTCTACACCGAGCAGGGCCTGGTCGGCATCGCCCTGGTGGCCGCGCTCATGCTCGTCCTCGCCGGGGTCGCGCTGCTGCGGCCACCGTCCCTCGAACGAGCCTGCGCGATCTTCCTGATCAGCTACTGCGCGATCGCGTCGTACACCGAGGCCGGCCTCGGCGACGCGTCACCGTATCTGCTCCATCTGACACTGGCCGCCTCCCTGCTCGCGACGCCGGCCACGCCCCTGCCGCTCGCGACGCCCCACGGCCCGCGACGACGCGTCCCGCGCTGGGCCGAGGACCGGAGGTGACCGCGCCCATGCACGTTCTCGTGGTGCACAACCGCTACTCCTCGGCGCAGCCGAGTGGGGAGAACAACGTCGTCGACCAGGAGGTGGAGCTGCTGCGCGCGGCCGGTCACCGGGTCGAGGTGTTCGAGCGGCGCAGCGACGACATCTCCGGCCTGTCCCTGCTGGGCAAGGCGGCGCTGCCGCTCCGTGTGCCCTGGAATCCGTCGGTCCGCGCCGAGCTCTCCGCCCGGCTTCGCGGCGAACACCCGGACGTGGTCCACGTCCACAACGTCTTCCCGCTGCTGTCCCCGGCGGTCCTCGCCGCGTGCGCGGATGCCCGGGTGCCCGCCGTCGCCACGCTGCACAACTACACCCAGGTGTGCCCGCCCGGCACGCTGCGCCGGGACGGCCGCCCCTGCACCGAGTGCGTCGGGGCGACGCCGCTGCCCGCCGTCCGGCACGGCTGTTACCGCGGCTCCCGCCTCGCCACGGTGCCGCTCGCGGTCAGCCTGGCGGTCAACCGGCGGCGCTGGTGGTCCGGCGTGGAGCGTTTCCTGTGCATCTCCGCGGCCCAGCGTGACGTCCTGGTACGGGCCGGCATGCCCTCCGAGCGGCTGGCGGTGAAGCACAACTTCGTGCCGGAGCCGGGCATTCGACGGGCGGGCGCGGGCGAGCACCTGCTGTATCTGGGGCGGCTCGCGGAGACCAAGGGCGTACCGCTGCTCATGGCCGCCTGGGACGAGCTGGCCGCCGGTGGCGGTGTGGGCGTGCCACTCGTGGTCGCCGGCGCCGGGCCGCTGGAGGGGGAGGTCGCCGCCTGGGCGGCGGGCCGGGACGACGTGCGCTACGTCGGCCTGTACGACCCGGCCCAGTGCCGACAGGCCATCGCGCGAGCGGTCGCGGTGGTGGCTCCCTCGACCTGGCAGGAGGCGTTCGGCCTGGTGGTCGTGGAGGCGATGGCGGCGGGGGTCCCCGCCGTCGCCGCCGGTCACGGCGCCTTCGTCGAGCTCGTCGAGGACGGCGTGGCCGGGCTGCTGCACCGGCCGGGCGAGGCCGCCTCGCTCGCGTCCTGTCTGCGCCGCATCACCGCCGAGCCGTCCCGCAACCGGGAGATGGGCCGGGCGGCCCGGCGCCGTTACGAGCGGGATTTCGGCCCGGCCGTCGGGCTGGAGCGCCTGCTGGAGGAGTACCGCACCGCGATCGCGGGACGGTCGGAACGCATGGGGGGCAGCACATGACACGATGCCGACTCTGCGGCTCGACGGCGCTGGCAAGCGTCGTCGATCTCGGGGCGACACCACCGTGCGAGAGCTTTCTCGCCGCGGACGAACTGGACCGGGCCGAGCCCGCGTACCCGCTGCACCTGCGGGTCTGCACCGACTGCTGGTTGGCGCAGATCCCGCCGCTGATCACGCCGGAGGAGACGTTCACGCAGTACGCGTACTTCTCCTCGTACTCGACGTCCTGGGTGGAGCACGCGCGCACCTTCGTCAACGATGCCGTGCGGCGCCTCGCTCTTGGCGCCGACTCCTTCGTGGTCGAGGTCGCCAGCAACGACGGATATCTGCTGAAGCACCTGGTGGACCGGGGGGTCCGCTGCCTCGGCATCGAACCGTCGGTGAACGTCGGCGCCGCGGCGCGGGACGCGGGCGTGCCCACGCTCACGGAGTTCCTCGCGCCGGCGACCGGCGCCGCCGTCCGCGCCGAACACGGCCCCGCGGACCTGGTCGTGGCCAACAACGTGTACGCGCACATCCCCGATGTCGTCGGGTTCACGCGGGGGCTGCGCGCTCTGGTGGCCGACGACGGCTGGGTCTCCATCGAGGTCCAGCACCTGCTGACCCTGATGGAGGAGAACCAGTACGACACCATCTACCACGAGCACTTCCAGTACTACACGGTCGCGTCCGCGATCCGGGCCCTGGCCAGCGGTGGACTCGCGCTCGTGGACGTCGAGTTGCTGCCCACGCACGGGGGATCCATCCGGCTGTGGGCCCGGCCCGCCGAAGCGGCCGGGGAGCCGTCCCCGGCGGTCGCCGATGTGCTGGCCCGCGAGAAGGCCGCCGGGCTCCAGGAGCTGTCCGGCTACGGCGAGTTCTCCGCCCGCGTCGCCAAGGTGCGCCGGGATCTGCTGCGGTTCCTCATCGAGGCGGCCGAGCGCGGTGAGACGGTCGTCGGCTACGGAGCCCCGGGCAAGGGCAACACCCTGCTCAACCACTGCGGCATCCGGCCCGACCTGCTCCCGTACACGGTCGACCGCAACCCGTACAAGCACGGCAGGTTCACGCCCGGCACCCGCATCCCGATCCTGCCGCCCGAGCAGATCGGCATCGACCGGCCCGACTACGTCCTGGTCCTGCCCTGGAACCTGCGGGCCGAGCTGGTCGAGCAACTCTCCTTCGTCGGCGCCTGGGGCGGCCGGCTGGTCTTCCCCATCCCGGAACTGAGCATTGTCGAGGTCACGCCATGAAGGTCGTTCTGTTCTGCGGCGGTTATGGGCTGCGCATGCGCCACGGCGCCTCCGACGACATGCCCAAGCCGATGGCCATGGTCGGCCCGAGGCCGCTGATCTGGCATGTCATGCGCTACTACGCCTACTACGGGCACACGGAGTTCATCCTGTGCCTCGGCTACGGGGCCCATCACATCAAGGACTTCTTCCTCAACTACGAGGAGACGACGTCCAACGACTTCGTGCTGCGCGGCGGGCAGACCGAGCTGCTGTCCACCGACATCTCCTCTTGGACGATCACCTTCGCGCAGACCGGCATCGAATCGCCGATCGGGGAGCGGTTGCGCCGGGTGCGCCACCACCTGGACGGCGACGAGATGTTCCTCGCCAATTACGCCGATGTGCTCACCGACGCGCCGCTGCCGCAGATGATCGACCGGTTCTCACGCCGCGACGCCGGTGCGTCGATGATGGTGGTGCCGCCGCAGTCCTCGTTCCACTGTGTGGAGTTGGGCGAGGACGGCCTGGTCGGAGGCATCACCGCGGTGAGCGAACTGCCGCTGTGGGAGAACGGCGGCTACTTCGTGCTGCGCCAGGAGGTGTTCGACCACATCCCCGAGGGCGGGGACCTGGTGGCCGACGGCTGTGCCCAACTGGCCAAGCGGGGACGGCTGGTGGCCCACCAGCACCGCGGTTTCTGGAAGCCGACCGACACCGTGAAGGAGCGGGCCGCGCTCGACGCCGCCTACGCCCGGGGCGAGCGTCCCTGGGCCGTGTGGGAACGTGACGGCGCGGCAGCGGGCATCGAGGCGGGGACCCGTTGATCCGGCTCGGCGCCGGGCGCCCGGAACGGCTCGTCGCGGTGGGCGCGCACTGCGACGACATCGCCATCGGCGCCGGCGGCACGCTCCTCGCGCTGTGCCTCGCCCGGCCGGGCATCCGCGTCGACGCCCTGGTGCTGTCCGGCGGCGGCAGCGAGCGGGAGCAGGAGGAGCGGGCCGCGCTCGACGCCTTCTGCCCCGGCGCGGACGTAGATGTGACCGTCCTCAAGCTGCCGGACGGACGGCTGCCGGCGCACTGGGACGAGGCCAAGGCCGCGGTCGAGGAACTGCGCTCGCGGACCGAGCCCGATCTGGTCCTCGCCCCCCGCACCGATGACGCGCACCAGGACCACCGGGGCCTGGCGAAGCTCCTGACGACCGCCTTCCGTGACCATCTGGTGCTCGGCTACGAGATCGTCAAGTGGGACGGCGACCTCGGCCGTCCCACGGCCTACCAGCCGCTGACACCGCAGGTCGCGGAATGCAAGGCGGCGCTGCTGTCGGAGCACTACCCCTCGCAGCGGCACCGGCCCTGGTTCGACCGGGAGGCCTTCCTCGGTCTTGCCCGGATCCGCGGCATCGAATGCCATGAGCGCTATGCCGAGGCGTTCGCCGTCACCAAACTCGTTCTCGATCTGGGGGATTGAACCGTGCGCGTACTGCTGACCGGACACCAGGGCTACCTGGGCACCGTGATGGCCCCGGTGCTCAGGGCCGCCGGGCACGAGGTCGTCGGCCTCGACTCCGGCCTGTTCGCCGACTGTGTGCTCGGGCCGCCGCCGGTGGACCCGCCGGGGGTCGGGGCTTCCCCGGCCGGAGCGGCGCCGAGCACCTGGGGCCGGGTGGATCTGCGCGACATCACGGCCGAGCACGTGGCGGGCGTGGACGCCGTGATCCATCTGGCCGCGCTGTCCAACGACCCGCTGGGGTCGCTGGCGCCGGAGCTCACCTTCGACATCAACCACCACGCGTCCGTACGCCTCGCCACCCTGGCCCGCGACGCGGGAGTGCGGCGCTTCCTGTACGCCTCGACCTGCTCGGTGTACGGCGCCGCGGGCGGTGACGAGCTGGTGGCGGAGGACGCCCCGCTGCGCCCGGTGACGCCATACGCCGAGTCCAAGGTGAGGGTGGAGGACGATCTGCACGCGCTGGCCGACGGCGATTTCAGCCCCGTCTGCATGCGCAACGCAACCGCCTTCGGCTACTCACCCCGGCTGCGCGCGGACATCGTGCTGAACAACCTGGTGGGCCACGCCCTCCTGTCCGGCGAGGTCCTCGTGCTCTCCGACGGCACGCCCTGGCGCCCCCTGGTGCACGCCGCCGACATCGCACGGGCCTTCACGGCCGCGCTGACCGCGCCACGGGAGGCGGTGCACGACCGGGCCTTCAACATCGGCAGCGAGATCAACAACGTCACGGTCGCCGAGATCGCCGAGCAGGTCGCCGAGGCGGTCGCCGGCTCGCGGGTGGTGATCACCGGCGAGAACGGCGCGGACCCGCGCTCCTACCGCGTGGACTTCTCCCGCTTCCGCGCCGCCGTCCCCGGCTTCGACTGCGAGTGGACGGTGAAGCAGGGCGCCCTCGAACTCGCCGACGCCTACCGCGAGTTCGGACTGACGCGGGAGGACTTCGAGCGGCGCTTCACCCGCCTCGCCGTCCTGCGCGCGGCCTCCGAGGCCGGCACGGTCGACGAGACACTGCGGTGGCGCCGGTGACCGCGCTCGGCGAGGAGATGCACACGCTGGTGGAGCGGCTCTATCCGCTGTGCCGCAGCATCACCGGGGACGGGGTGCGCGCCACCCTCGCGATCATCGACGAGTACATCCCGCTCCAGGTGCACGAAGTGCCCACCGGTACACGGGTGTTGGACTGGACGGTTCCGCAGGAGTGGAACATCCGGGACGCGTACATCGCCGACGCGGCGGGCCGCCGGGTCGTCGACTTCGCCGCGTCCAATCTGCATGTGCTCGGCTACAGCGTGCCGGTGTCGGCCACCATGTCACTGGCCGAGCTCCGCCCCCATCTGCACACCCTGCCGGACCAGCCCGCCCTGGTGCCGTACCGCACGAGTTACTACAAGCCGCAGTGGGGGTTCTGCCTGGCCCAGGACGCCCTGGACGCGCTGCCGGACGGCGAGTACGAGGTGTGTGTCGACTCCACGCTCGCCGATGGCCATCTCACCTACGCCGAGCACGTGGTGCCCGGCCGGGTCGCCGACGAGGTGATCGTCTCCTGCCATGTGTGCCACCCCTCGCTCGCCAACGACAATCTGGCCGGCATCGCGGTGGCGGTGTTCCTGGCGCGGGCGCTGGCGGAGCAAACGCCTCACTACACTTACCGGTTCCTGTTCGCGCCGGGCACCATCGGAGCGATCACCTGGCTGGCCCGCAACGCGGAGCGGGTGGAGCGCGTCAAGCACGGCCTGGTGCTCGCCTGCGCCGGCGACCGGGGGAACCTGACGTACAAGCAGAGCAGAAACGGCGACGCGGAGATCGACCGGGTGATGCGGCACGTCCTGCTCGCGTCCCAACGCCCGCACACGGTCAACGAGTTCACTCCCTACGGCTATGACGAGCGGCAGTTCTGCTCCCCCGGCTTCGATCTCGGTGTGGGCTCGCTCAGCCGGACGCCGTACGCGGGTTATCCCGAGTACCACACCTCGGCGGACGACCCCGGCTTCGTCCGCCCCGAGGCCATGGCGGACACCCTCGCCGTGTGCCGCGAGGCGTTCGCCGTCCTCGACCGCAACCGCCGATACGTCAACCTCAGCCCTTATGGCGAACCGCAGTTGGGCCGGCGGGGCCTTTACGACTCGCTCGGCGGCCGCAGCGATGCGAAAGAGGCCGAGATGGCCATGTTGTGGGTGCTCAACTACTCCGACGGCGAGCACAGTCTGCTGGACATCGCCGAGCGGTCGCGGCTGCCGTTCGACGCGGTCGCCGCCGCGGCCGGCGCCCTGCATGATGCCGGGCTGATCAAGGCATGACGCCCATGGCCGAAACGGAGGAGACGACAGCGCCCGGGGGTGCCCGGCGAGCCGTCGTCGGCCGCCTGTCGTGGGGGCTCGCCGACCAGGCCGCCTCCAGCGTCTCCAACTTCGCCGTGGGCATCTACGTGGCCCGCTCGCTCGGCCTGACCGCGTTCGGCGTGTTCAGCCTGGCCTGGGTGACCTACGGCGTGGTGCTCAGCGTCTCCCGGGGCCTCGCCACCGACCCGCTCGTGGTGCGCTTCAGCGGCGTACCGGAGGCGTCCTGGCGTACGGCGGTGGCCCGTTCGGCCGGCACCTCCCTCGCCGTCGGCGCCGCGATCGGCGCGGCGTGTCTGGCGGCCGGACTGGCTCTGGGCGGTGGCGTGGGGCCCGCGTTCGCCTGCCTCGGCGTCATGCTGCCGGGCTTGTTGGTGCAGGACGCGTGGCGTTACGCGTTCTTCGCGGCCGGCGCGGGGCGCAAGGCGTTCGTCAACGACCTCGTCTGGGGCCTCGCGCTCGTTCCGGCCCTGGTGATGGCGGCCCGCGTGGACACCGTCGCCGCGTTCGTGCTCGCCTGGGGCGGATCCGCCACGGTGGCCGCGGCCTACGGCTCCTTCCAGTCCGGTATCCGGCCCCGGGTGGGCGAGGCGCGCCTGTGGCTTCGCGAGCAGCGCGACCTCGGCTACCGGTATCTGGCCGAGAACGTCGGTGTCAGCGGTGCGAGCCAACTGCGGGCGTACGGTCTCGGCGCGATCGTCGGGGTCGGCGCGGTCGGTGTGGTCCGGGGCGCCGAGCTCCTCCTGGGCCCGTTCATGGCGCTGCTCATGGGCCTTTCCCTGGTCACCGTCGCGGAGGCGGCACGGGTCCTGC
Organism: Streptomyces sp. ASQP_92; assembly: GCF_025399895.1. Lineage (GTDB taxonomy): Bacteria > Actinomycetota > Actinomycetes > Streptomycetales > Streptomycetaceae > Streptomyces. Next base: position 327,533 of record NZ_JAODUA010000004.1, read on the forward strand.
GACGGTCCCCGGACCGGCTTCGCGGCTTCTGCCTCCTGCTGGGCGGCGGGCAGGCCGTCGCCGCTCTGCTCTGGGGGGCCGCGCTGCTGCTCATGCCGGACAGGATCGGCGAACTCGCGCTCGGCGACGTCTGGAGTTCCGCGTCGGCGCTGATCGTGCCGATCACCCTCGGTGTCGCGGGCGCCGGGCTCGGCACCGGCGCGGCGGCCGGCCTGCGCGCGCTCGCCGCGGCCCGCCGCAGCCTGCGCTGTCAGCTCTTCGCCTCCACCTGTTACGTCGTCGGCGGGCTCGGCGGGGCGGCCGCGGCCGACACGGCCGGCTCGGCCTGGGGCGTCGCCGCCGCAACGGCCTGCGGCTCCGTCATGTGGTGGCTCCACCTGCGCTCCGCCCTGCGCGAGCACCACCACTCCATCCGTGAAGTGAGGACGCCTTGACCACCTCTCCCCGGTTGAGCATCGGCCTGCCCGTCTACAACGGCGAGCAGTACCTCGCCGAGTCGCTCGACGCCCTGCTCGGCCAGACCTACGAAGACTTCGAGCTGGTCATCTCCGACAACGCCTCGACCGACGGCACGCAGGCCATCTGCCGCGCCTACGCGGCACGGGACGCGCGCATCCGCTACCTCCGGCTGCCCCGGAACATCGGCGCCGCACCCAACCACAACCATGTGTTCACCCAGTGCCGCGGCGAACTCTTCAAGTGGGCATCGCACGACGACCTGTACGCCCGCGATCTGCTGCGGCGCTGTGTGGCGGCGCTCGACGAGCGCCCGGAGGTGATTCTCGCCCACTCCGAGCAGGCGGTGATCGACGGCGACGGCAAGGTCAAGGTCCCCTACCGGTACGGGCTCGCCACGCACTCGCCGCACGCCCCGGAGCGCTTCCGCAGCCTGCTGTTCGAGCCGGGCGGCGACGACTTCTACGGGGTGATGCGCGCCGATGTGCTGCGCCGGGTCAAGCCGCACGACAGCTACCACCACGCGGACCGCACGTTCGTCGCCGAGATCACCCTGCACGGCCCCTTCCACCAGGTGCCCGAGCTGCTGTACTTCCGCCGCGACCACCCCGACCGCGCCGAGCGCGCCAACCCTTCGAAGCGTTCCCGCTGCGTCAATCTGGACCCGCGCCGGGCGGGCCCGCTGCATCCGACACCCCGGCTGCTCGCCGAGTACGTCGGGGGGTTCGCCTCGGCGATCAGGCGGGCGCCGCTGTCCTCGGCGGACCGGCGCGCCTGCTACGGACAACTGGCCGCGTGGATGACCAGCCGGCTCCGGCCCGGCGCGGGTGAGCGGGTCGAGGACCGCGTCCCGGTCGACCCGGCCGGGCTCGGCGTCGACGTCGACGCCCTCGTCGCGGGCAGGGAGGGACGGCAGGCATGACGTCACCGGATCAACTCCCGCTGCGTGTGGGCGTGTTCGGGCTGCTCGGCTCCGGCAACCTCGGCAACGACGGATCCCTCGAGGCCGTGCTCGGCCATCTGCGCGCCGAGCACCCGGAGGCGGTCGTGGACGCGCTGTGCGGCGGGCCCGAGACCGTCGCCAGCCGCTACGGGATTCCCGCGACGCGGCTGCACTGGTACCGCGCGGAGTACCGGACCGCTTCCCGTCTGGGTGCGATCGCGGCCAAGGGGCTCGGCAAACTCGTCGACGCCGCGCGCACCGCGGCCTGGGTGCGGCGGCACGACGTGGTGATCGTGCCGGGCATGGGCGTCCTGGAGGCGACGCTGCCGCTGCGTCCCTGGGGTTTCCCGTACGCGCTGTTCCTGCTCTGCGCGAGTGGCCGGCTGCTCGGCAACCGCGTCGCGCTGGTGGGCGTCGGCGCCGCCCCGATCGCCAGCCGGCCGACCCGGGCCCTGGTGCGCTGGTCGGCGCGGCTCGCCACATACCGCTCGTACCGCGACGCCCTGTCCCGTGACGCGATGCGGGCCATGGGCGTGGACACCGCGCGCGACGAGGTGTATCCAGATCTCGCGTTCGCCCTGCCGACGCCACGCGCGAGCGCACCCGCGGGGCCGCCGGGCGCGGTCTGCGTCGGTGTCATGGACTACCACGGCAGCGACGACGACCGCGCCCGCGCCGAGGCGATCCATCGGCGCTATCTCGACGGGACGACCCGGTTCGTCCGCGCGCTGGTCGAGGACGGCAGGCCGGTCCGGCTGATCGTCGGCGACGAGGTGGATCGTCCGGTGGTCGCCGCGATCCTCGCCGCGGTGCCCTCCCCGCTGGTCACCGCCGCCGAAGCATCCTCCCTCTCCGACCTGATGGCGGAGACGGCGGCCGCCGACAGTGTGGTGGCGACGCGCTACCACAACCTGGTCTGCGCCTTGAAGGTCGGTACGCCGACGCTGGCGCTCAGCTACGCGGCGAAGAGCGACGCGCTCATGGACCGGATGGGCCTGGCCGCCTACTGCCACCCGGCCCGCGAGGTCGACGCGGACCGGCTCCTCGATCAGTTCCGGTCCCTGGAGCGGAGATCGGCGGAGCTGCGCCAGGTACTCGCCGAACGCAACCTCGTCGCCCAACGCCAACTCGACCGCCAGTTCGCCGAGTTGACCGAGGTCCTTTTCCCTACGACGGAACGCACGCACATCCACGCCCTGCCGGAGGTTTCATGAAGGCGATCGAGGTCCCCGAGATCGACGGCGCGTATCTCTTCGAACCGACGCCGTATGCCGACGAACGCGGCTTCTTCTGCCGCACTTTCGACGCCGACGTCATCCGTGCGGTGGGCCTCGACCCGGCCGCCTTCATCCAGGACAGCGTGTCCCGTTCGGTACGGGGCGTACTGCGTGGCCTGCATCTGCGCTCGGGCGCCGGTGAGGCCAAGCTGGTGCGGTGCTCGCACGGCGCGATCTTCGACGTCGTCGTGGACCTGCGCCCCGACTCCCCCACCTATCGCGGTGTGGCGTCCTTCGAGCTGTCCGGCGAGACACAGGTGACCCTGTACATCCCGGCCGGGTGCGCACACGGCTTCCAGGCGCTGACCGAGACCGCCGACACCTCGTACCGGATCGACCGCCCGCATGATCCGGCCGAGGACGTGACGATCGCGTTCGACGACCCGGAGCTCTCCATTCCCTGGCCACTGCCGGTCACATCGATGTCCCAGCGGGACCGGCAGGCGCCGACGCTCGACGAGGCCCTCAACCAAGCCCTCAAGCAAAGGGAGAGGTGAAGCCGGCGTGGACACCGAGCTGCCCCAACCCACCGATCTGCCCCAACTCACCGAAGACAGCGGGGAGTTCCGCCTCCCGCGATCACGACTGGCGAACGAGCGGCTGCACGCCCTGATCCCCGGCGGCGCACACACCTACGCCAAGGGCGACGACCAGTACCCCGAGCATCTCGCCCCGGTCATCAGCCACGGCCGCGGTGCCCATGTGTGGGACATCGACGGCAACCGCTATGTCGAGTACGGCTCCGGTCTGCGCTCGGTCAGTCTCGGCCACGCCCACCCCCGCGTGATCGAGGCGGTGCGGCGGGAACTCGACCGCGGCAGCAACTTCGTCCGGCCGTCCATCGTGGAACTGGAGGCCGCCGAACGCTTCCTCGCCACCGTGCCGACGGCGGACATGGTGAAGTTCGCGAAGAACGGTTCCGATGTCACCACCGCGGCCGTCCGTCTCGCGCGCGCCGTCACCGGGCGGCCGCGGGTGGCCATCTGCGGCGACCATCCGTTCTTCTCCGTCGACGACTGGTTCATCGCCACCACGCCGATGTCCGCGGGCATTCCGGCGACGGCCGCCGAACTCACCGTCGCGTTCCCCTACGGGGACCTGGCCGCCACCGAGGAGTTGCTCACCCGGTACCAGGACGAGGTCGCCTGCCTCATCCTCGAACCCGCCACCCACACCGAGCCACCGCCCGGATACCTCGAAGGCCTGCGCGCGGTGGCCGACCGGCACGGCTGTGTCCTGATCTTCGACGAGATGATCACCGGCCTCCGCTGGTCCGCGGCGGGCGCCCAGGGCCTGTACGGCGTCGTGCCCGACCTCTCCACGTTCGGCAAGGCGCTGGGCAACGGATTCGCCGTGGCCGCGCTGGCGGGGCGGCGCGAACTGATGGAGCGGGGCGGCCTGCGCGACACCCGCGACCGCGTGTTCCTGTTGTCCACCACCCATGGTGCGGAGACACACTCACTGGCCGCCGCCATGGCCGTGCAAGCCACCTACGTCCAGGAAGGCATCACCGCTCAACTGCACGCACTGGGCGAGCACTTGGCGGACGGCGTCCGCGACGCCGCGGACGCCATGGGCGTCGGCGACCACATCGTCGTACGGGGCCGGGCCAGCAACCTGGTGTTCGCCACCCTCGACCAGCACGGACAGCCCTCGCAGCCCTACCGGACCCTGTTCCTGCGGCAGCTCCTCGCCGGCGGTGTGCTGGCCCCGTCGTTCGTGGTCAGCAGCGCACTGAGTGAGGCCGACATCGACCACACCGTCGACGTGGTGGCCCAGGCATGCGCCGCGTACCGCAAGGCACTCGACGCCGACGACCCCGCCCCTTGGCTGAGGGGACGACCGGTGAAGCCCGTATTCCGCCGCCTGGCGTGACGCGACCGGGCCTTGATGGTGCGTCAGGGGCCTTTGATTACGGGCCACTTGACCATCCGGTCGACCACCAACCCCACCACCGGCACCACCACCAGCGCGGTGCACCAGCCACCCAGGACGTCGGTCGGGTAGTGCGCTCCCAGCGCTACCTGAGCCCAGCCCATGGCGGCGCCGGCCACCAGCGCCACGCCGCCCACGAGCAGCGTTCCGGCCGCCCTGCCGAGCCCGAGCCGGCCGGCCGCGAGCAGCGCCGCCATGAGGGCGAGCGCGGTGAGGAAGGCGGTGTGTCCGCTCGGGTAGGACAGATTGCCGCCGTGGATGGTGCGCCCCACAAGGTGCTTGCCCAGCGTGGCCGCCCCCACGGTCGCTCCGACACCGACCACGATGAACACCGCCGCACGCGACGACCTGACCAACAGACAACCGGCCAGGGCGGCCGCCACCAGCACAGCGGATCCGGTGGGCTCCCCCAAGGAGTCCAGGGCCAGGGCGACTTGGCGCCACGACGGCGACACGTCGTCCGCCAGGGGCCGCGCCCACAGATCAAGCCCGCCCGGGCTGTCATGGCCGGAGTAGAGGACGCCGAGCAGGACCACCACCACCGCGGCGAGCACCGCGACGATTGCGAGCCATGCACGCAATGGCGCGGGCACTATCGCGGACGCCCCGACGGGCCGCGACCGGCCGGTCATGCGCCCACCGCGTTCGGCCGCCATGCCGTGGTTCGCCGCACCGCCCCGGTCATCACGACGAGCATCCCCTCACCCTCCCCACCCGGACGGGTATCGACCACCCGGCCGCGCCCGGACACGAGGGAGCCTATTGCGGGGCGAGCAGGGCGCGAAAGGATGTCGGCGCGTCGTCACCGACGCAGACGCGGCGCACTGGACCAGGCTCGACGCCGTCGGCAGGCCGCAACCCCGCACCGTCCGCCAACTAACGTGACAAGCAGAGCAGTTACTCCATCGCCGCGAGGCCAGCCACTCCGTAGAGTCGTGGTCGACGACGGGGGTCCGGCGCGCGGTGGTGAGGAGGCACGGTGATCACATGGCGGAGGGTGACCGAAGAGGACTTCGGGCTGCTGCGGAGCTGGCTCAGGGAACCGCACGTGGCCCGTTGGTGGTGTCACGAGACCTCCGCGGAAGCGGTCGCTCGTGACTTCGGGCCGGCGGCGCGTGGTGAGGAGCCGTCAGAGGATCTGCTGGTCCTGCTGGACGGTGTGCCGGTCGGCCTGGTGCAGCGGTGCCGGTTCGCGGACTACCCCGAATATCTCGCGGAGCTGGCAGGGCAGGTGGACGTTCCCGAAGGGGCGGTCAGCATCGACTACCTTCTCGGCGACCCGGCACGCGTGGGGCAGGGACTCGGCCCCCGCGTCATCCGGGCGATCGTGCGGGCCACTTGGACCGACCACCCGGACGCGTCGGCCGTCGTCGTTCCCGTCCACGCGGACAACCGCGCGTCGTGGCGTGCCCTCGAAAAGGTCGGACTGCTCAGGGTCGGCAGTGCCGAACTGGCCCCTGACAACCCGGCCGACAGCCGCGCCCACTACGTGTACCGCATCACCAGGCCCACGAGTGAGGCCCAGCACGACAGCCCTGGCTGACCCGGCTCACGCCTACGGCACCGGGCACCGCGTCAACCGGATACGCAACCGCCGCACGCGGCGGGCAACGAAGCCGAAGGTGTAGGTGACCCGCTCCTCGACCAGTACGGGCCTGGCGGACCACAGGGCCGACAGCATGAGCTGCGCTTCCATACGGGCCAGGGGCGCGCCGAGGCAGAAGTGGGCGCCCAGGCCGAACGCGAGGTTGCGGCCCCCGCGTCGGAGGTCCAGGCGGTGGGGGTCCGGGTAGACCAGGGGGTCGCGGTTGGCGGCGTTGAGCATCAACGTGAGAATCGTGCCCCGGGGGACCGGCGTCCCGCCCACCCGGGCATCGGTCAGGGCGGTGCGCACGGCGATGTGGACGGGCGGTTCGAACCGCAGCAGCTCCTCGACAGCCGTCGCCATGGCATCGGCGTCGGCATGGGTGGCGTCGAGGACGCTGCTCTCCTCGGGATGGGTGAGCAGGGTGTGCAGGCCGTTCGCGATGAGCCCGACCGTTGTCTCGTAGCCCGCCGCGATGAGCTGTCCGCAGGTCGCGACGGCCTCGCTCAGCTTGACGGGGTCGTCCTTGCGCGCGATGCCCCGGGCGAGTTGGCCGATGACGCTGGTGGCGCGGTCGTCGGGCGCACGCCGCAGGAGTTGGGTGAAGGTGCGGACGAAGTCGGTGCGGGCCCGGGTGATGGCGGCGCGGGCGGCGGGATCGGTGGCCTGCTGCGGGTCCATGCCGCGCACGAGGAGTTCCGCCATGTCCACGAAGTGGTGCTCGTAGCCGGGTGGCAGGCCCAGGACGTCGGAGAGGACCGAGGCGGCGAGCGGCCGGGCGAGGTCGGCGACCACGTCCACTTCCCGTCGCTGCCAGGCCTTGCCGGCGAGTTCGTGTACGTACTGCTCGATCCTGGGTGCGAGCCGGGCGCCGGCCCGCGCGGTGAAGGCTCCGCTGACCCTGCCGCGCTGGATGTCGTGGTCGGGCGGGTCGGTCAGGAGGAAGGACCGGGCGGGCACGCCATAGGCGGTGATGTCACGAGCGGTGGCGGCGCCGTGTCCGAACCGGGGATCGCGCAGCACCTCGGCGCACTCGGCATGACCGAGGAGGACCAGCGCGCCTGACGGGGTGCGGTGAACGGGGCCGGATCTGCTGCGCAGAGGTTCGGTGAACCCGTTGGGATCGGCTCGGTAGGCCTCGCTGGCCGTGTCGCAGTTCACTTGCTGCGCGATGAGGTCGGGCCAGGAGACCGGGTCTGCGATGCGCGTGTTCTGCATGACGTGTGACTGTAGGGGCCGCTCCGCTCCCGGCCGTCGAGCCACGTCGCGCCGTGCGTCGGCATTCGAAGGTATTCGCCTGCCCTTCCTTTGGCCGCATGTGGTGCCCGGGTCGGCCGCGCCGTCGGTGGTTCGCTGGCCCCATGGCTGAATTCATGGCGGTCGAAGGCCGTCCCCGGGACGCGGCGGAACGGGCGGGAGGGCTGACCGCGCGGCGCCGGTGGGCGGCCGCGCTCACCGTGTGCCTGGGGCTCTTTCTGCTCGGGCTGGATCTGACCGTGCTGAATGTGGCCGTCCCCGACCTGCGGGACGACCTGAACGCGAGCATGCGGCAGACCCAGTGGATCGTGGACGCCTATGTACTGGCCCTGGGCGGGTTGGTGCTGACCAGCGGAGGGCTCACCGACCGCATGGGGCGACGGCGCGCGTTCGTCGCGGGCCTTGTCGTCTGCGCCGTCTCCTCGGCCGCGGGCGGCCTCGTCCACTCCCCCGGGCAGATCATCGCCACCCGCGCCGGCATGGGCGTGGGCGCCGCTCTCCTGATGCCGGCGACGCTGTGCATCATCACCGACCTCTTTCCCGACCCCGCACCACGCCGCGGTGCGATCGCCCTGTGGGCGGCGGTCGGAGGTCTGGGCGGTGCCTGCGGCCCCGTTGTCGGCGGCCGGCTGGTGGAAACGACGTCCTGGCGTGCCGCCTTCTGGGTCAACATTCCCATCGCCACCCTCGCCCTCATCCTGGCGCTGGCACTTGTCCCCGCCGACCCGCCCCGTTCCTCCCCCGCACATCCCCGCTTCGACGTGCCGGGCGCCGTGCTTTCGGCGAGCGGGCTGCTGGTCCTGGTGTGGGCCGTCATCGAGAGCCCCGGCCGCGGCTGGACGGATCCGCTCACGCTCTGCGCCTACGCGGTGGCGGGGCTGCTGCTCGCCGGTTTCCTCGTCGTGGAACACCGCAGCGACGCGCCGGTTCTGCCGTTGGCCCTGGTGCGTCCGGCGCGGGTCAGTACGGCGGCCCTGGCGCTGGCCATGATGTCGTTCGCTCTGTTCGGCGCGCTCTTCGTGGTCACCCTGTATCTCCAGGGGGTGCTGGGTTACACGCCCTGGCAGGCCGGGCTGCGGGTGCTGCCCCTGCCCGCCGGGCTCATGGCGGGCGCGGCGGTGTCGCTGTGGGTCACGTCCCGCCGCGGTGAGAAGAGCAGTGTGCTGCTCGGGCTCATCACCGTGGTGGGCGCGTTCGGGTTCCTGTCGTACACGTCCACCGGGTCCGGCTACGGACGTCTTCTGGTCTTCCTCGTCCTGAGCGGTGCCGGCGCGGGGCTGACCGCGGCGGCCACAACTGCCTGCGTGATGAACGCCGTTCCGCCGTCACATGCCGGGCTTGGCTCGTCGGTCAACGACGCCACCCGTCAGGTCGGTGCCGCGCTCGGCGTCGCCGTACAGGGCTCCCTTCTCTCCAGCACGTACACCAGTCGGCTCGACGACACCTTCGCGCACGCCCGCGCTCCCCTCCCCCCGCGGATCGCGAACGCCTCGGACAACGTGCTGTCGGCCGCGGCGATCGCCCGTCGGCTGCCGCCGGGAGCACGGGAGCGGCTGCGCGCGGCGGCGGCGGACGCGTTCGTGCACGGGATGTCGCATGCCGCGCTTGCCGCGGCCGCCGTGACGCTGGCTGCGTTCCTCTTCACCCTGTTCCGGCTCCCGGGCCGCGCCCCGGCCGAGGCGGCCTCAAGTGGTCCGCCAGTTCAGTGATTTTGGCGAGCGGGCGGGTGTCCCGGGCGTGATGCGGGGGCGTCGCCGATATCACAGGGGGCGTCGCACGGTCCGTACCGGCAGAAAGGCCGCCTTGACCACCTCAGAAGTCACCTTCACCGAAGAGTCGCTCAAGACCATCGTCGTGGAGGAGTTCGAGATCTCCGCCAGCCAACTGACCGAGGACGCCACCCTCGAAGAACTCGGCCTCGATTCGCTGGGGCTTCTGGAACTCCTGGTGGCCATCGAAGCGCAGACGCACAAGGAGATCTCCAGCCTCGACCTGCCGATCTCCCCCAGCACCCCGTACCACGAGGCCGCTCGCGTCGTCACCCGGGCCGTGGCGGAGGCACCCGTCGTCGGCTCCGGCGATCTGGTCACGGGGTGAAGGACACCATGCGGATCGCCGTCACCGGCCTGGGCCTGGTCACGGCGGCCGGCGTGGGCGTCCCCGGCACCTGGGAGCGGCTGTGTTCAGGCGTACCGACCTCCGCACCCGACCCCGACCTGGAAGGCCTGCCGGTCACCTTCGCCTGCCGGGTTCCCGCGGCGCCCCTCAAGGCGGCGGCGCCCGGACTCGCCTGGCGTACCGACCCGTTCATCCGATTCGCCGTGGCCGCCGCCCGTGAGGCCGTCGCCGACGCGGGTCTGGACCAGAGCGCCTGGGACGCACCCCGGGTGGCTGTCGTCATCGGCGTGGGCGGCACCTCGAACGACTTGACGCCGAAGACGAGCGCCGCCCTGGCCGCACGCCGCTTCCAGGCGATTCCCCCCACCCTCGTCCCGCGCAGCGCGCCCAATATGGCCGCCGGGTACGTCGCCATGACGCTGGGCGCCGAGGGGCCCAACCTGTGCACGAGCACGGCCTGCGCCTCGGGGGCGACCGCCATCGGCACGGCCGCCCTGCTGCTGCGGGCGGGCATGTGCGACATCGCCGTCGCCGGCGGCAGCGAAAGCATCAGCCCCGTCACCGCAAGCGCCTTCTGGCGCATGGGCGCACTCTCCACCCGCGGCCACGATCCGGCCGGCGCGTCCCGCCCCTTCGACTCCGACCGGGACGGATTCGTCCTCGGCGAGGGAGCGGGCGTCCTCGTCCTCGAACGGGCCGCCGACGCCCGCGCCCGCCGGGCGCGGCCCTACGCCCTGCTCACCGGGTACGGGGCGAGCGCCGACGCCCACCACGCCACCTCGCCGCACCCCGAGGGCGCGGGCGCGCAGCGCGCGATGCACACCGCCCTCGCGGACGCCGGTCTGTCCCCTCAGGACATCGACCACGTCAACGCGCACGCCACATCGACCCTCCTGAACGACCGCATCGAAGCGCACGCGCTGCACGCGGTCTTCGGCACACCGCCGCCGGTCACGGCCGGCAAGAGCGTCCTGGGCCACACCCTCGGCGCCGCCGGTGCCGTCGAGACCGTGGTGGGCGCCCTCACCCTGCGCCACCAGCTCATCCACCCGACCGCCAACCTCGACCGGCTCGACGACGGCATCGACTTGGACGTCGTGACGAAGCAGGCCCGACCCGCCCGCATCGAGGCGATGATCACCACGTCGTACGGCTTCGGGGGGCAGAACGCGGCGCTGGTCCTGCAACGCTGCTGAACCGGTCGACGCGGGTCAAGCCGTCGGGCGGTGCCGGACTGGTTGTGCGCCGGACACCCGCGCCTGAGGGGCCTGCCGCCCCAGCTCGGTGACGAGGCTCGAGGAGACATGGGCCAGGGCGGGATCCGCGGCGAGGAAGACCGTTTCGACTCCGGCCAGTTCGTGATTCATCCGGGCCATCGGCATTTCGTAGTCGAGGTCGGCCACGCCTCGGACTCCTCGGATGACGACGTCGATTCCGGCTCGACGGCAGTAGTCGACCAGCAGCCCGCCCGTGTGGGAGTCGACCGTGACGTTGCTCAGGTCGCATGCTGCCGCGCGGAGCCGGTCCAGCCGTTCAGCGACGGGGAAGCGACCGGTCTTGCTCGCGTTGAACATCACGCACACGACGACCTCGTCGAACAAGTGGGCCGCACGGCGCAGAACATCCTGGTGCCCTTGAGTGACCGGGTCGAAGGATCCTGGGAAGAGGGCTCTCATGATCGCGAAGACTAACAACGGGCCATACTTGGTGGGGAGATGGGCCTTCTTGCCGTGCGGGGGGCCTGGGAGACTTGCCCCCCTGATCGAGCTTCATATGCTCGACCACATGACCGATGACTCCACCGCAACAGCAACCCCGCGATCCCGCGGCCGGACCGTCCTGGCTGTCGTCCTGACCCTGGTCATCACGGGACTCGTCTGGGCACCCGTCTGGTACTTCTTCGGATGGCACTCGTGGGGCATCGCATGGCTCGCTTCGAAGGCCGCGGCCAAGGCGGTTGTCCTCGGGCCGCCCCTGGTCGCGGGGGCGGCCATGTGGCTTCGCCAGATGTACAAGAAGCGACGCTCTGATCAGCCCGAGGACGACCAACGAGCCTGAGTCACCTTCGACCGGGTCCGGCGGCTGTGCCTCCTGTTCGCGGCCTCCTGTTCGCGGCCTCCTGTTCGCGGCCTATGGCTCGCGGCTGGGCCACACGGGCCCTTCCTCGGTCCAGACGACGCCCTTGTTGCGGCAGAGACAGAAAGGGTGGCCGATGGGGTCCGTGTAGACGCGGAAACCGTAGCCTTCGGGGCCGACGCAGTCCCGCTGCAAGCTCGCGCCGAGGGCCAGGACGCGGCGCTGCTCGGCCTCGATGTCGTCGACTTCGAAGTCGAGGTGGAACTGCTTGGGGTGCTCGCTGTCGGGCCACCTGGGAGCGCGGTAGTCCTCCACCTTGATGAAGGCCAGTTCGATCTGACCGAACTGGATACCGGCCCAGTGCGCGTTACTGCTCTCCTTGACCGGGAGCCCCGTCACTTCGGCGTAGAAGGCCGCCAGCTTCATCGTGTCCGGACAGTCGATGATGAAGTCGGTGAGTCGTAGCATCCCGCGATCTTGCCACAGGTGCAGCAGGAACGAACGAGCCGGACCTCGGTCAAGGGCCCGGCTGAAGGCAGCCGGGCCCTTGCCCCATCAGGAATGACGCCGGTCGGATCACCTGCGGAAGGGGCCCGGTCGAATCACCGGCGGTGGAGGCCCCGTCGAATCACGGCGGTGAAGCGAGCCCCAAGTCATCAGCCTTGGGCCACGCCGCCCGCCCTCAGCCGACGATGGCGACCGGGCCGTCCCAGGCGTCGCGGTCGACGGTGATGGTGTAACCGCCGCGGGATTCCTTGCTGTTGACCATGTACTGATGGGCGCGGCTGTGATCCGTGTACAGCTTGCTCGACCAGGGCCAGTCGCTGGTGGTCGTGTTGAGGTTGTCCCACTTCGCGTACCAGAGGTTGCCCGGCAGATCGGTGCGGTCGGTGGCGGTGGCGACGGCGTTGGCGCTGGAGGAGCTGAACCCGTAGTAGCCGGCCCGGTACGTCTTGGCCCGCAGGGTCTTGGTGAACGCGCGGACGTAGGCCAGAACCGCGTTGTTGCACGACACGTTCTTGGTGTCGTACGACTCCATGTCCAGGTAGATCGCGCTGCCCTGCTTCATGCCGAGCGCGGATGCCTTGGCCACCGCGTCCGCGCCGTCGGAGGCGCCGAGGGAGGAGGCGTTGGACGCCGTCATCTTCTCCGGGCTCGATCCGGTCTGGCAGAACGGCTGGGCACCCACATACAGCGGGATGAGCTTCCATCCCTGCGCGGTGACGGTCTTCACCCAGGGTGCGGTGAGGTTCGGCTGGGCGCAGCCCCGGTTCTTGCCGCCGACGTAGACGGCCGCCGCGCCGTACGAGCCGCCCTTCCAGGCGTTCATCGCGCTCGCGGAGGGAGCGGCGCACGTGTCGAAGGCGAGTCCGGTGAAGGTCTTCTGCGCGGGCCATGCCGTGGTCGCCGACGCGCTCTGCGCGATGATGCCGCCCGTCGCGGCTACCGCGACACCGGCTGCGCCCCAGGCGATGTACCGGTTTCTCTTGGAGAGTCGGTGCGCTGGCTTGCGCGGCTTGTCGGACATGTGGTCCCCACCCCTTGCTTGCTGCTTCTGCTGTCGATGTGTGGCTACGGCTACTACCGCTGGTGCGGCGCGACATGTGCGTCGACACCACGTCCTCGGTCGGCACCCCGTCCCGCACCGGCCCCGATGGGGCACCACAGGTTAGCCAGCGCGTTCGGTTTCTTGCGGCTTCCGTGATCCTCCCCCGCACAAGTCTTGGTCAAGGTAGCGCAAAGCCCGTGCGGCTCGCCGCGAGTCCGGTCGATGAAGCCGCCGGCGGGGCGCACCGCGAGCTCAGAGTTGTCTGGCGGGCCAGTCCAGGAGGCGGGCGCCGATGACGGCCGTCTGGAGGGTGTAGCGGTGGAGCGGGTCGGCCGGATCGGCTCCGGTGAGTTGGTGGATGCGCTCCAGGCGGTAGGTGAACGCGCGCACGCTCAGGGTGAGTCGGCGGGCCGCCTCGGCCGCGACGCAGCCGGAGTCGAAGTAGGCGGTGAGGGTTTCCAGCAGCGGCTGTACTCCGCCGCGGGCCTTTTGGAGGGGGGACAGGACGCTGCGCACGAGGTCGGCCATGGCCTGCCGGTCGCGGGTCAGGACCGGGAAGACCAGCAGGTCGGCGGCGCGCAGCACGGGGCCGTCGAGATTCATGCGCTCGGCCAGGTCGAGGGCGTTGAGCGCTTCCTCGTAGGAGTGGGCGACGCCCCCCGCGCCGGGCTGGGAGCGGCCGATGGCGACTCGGCCGCCGTCCGTCACGGCGTGCGCCTGCTTGGCGAAGTACAGCAGCACCTCGTCCTGGTCGGCCGGGGCGATGCAGACGAGTCGGCCGTCCTTGGTGACGTACAGGATGCGGCGGTTGCCGAAGCGGCCGAACAGCGCCTGCTCCAGGCTCTGCGTCACGGGGTGCGCGTCGTCGTAGCTCCCCGGGCCTTCCGCCACGGCGACGGCATGGGCGTGGGAGAGGAGCAGCCCGAAGCGTTCCGCGCGCTCGGCGAGAGTGCCGGGGTCGCTGCGTCCGTACAGCAGGTCGTCGATGAACCCCCGGCGGGCCGCCTCCTCTTGGCGTACGGCCAGGAACTGGGCGCGCTCGTGTCCTTCGGCCAGCGCGTCGACGACCTGGCCGAGCGCGCCCAGGACGTGGTCGAAGGCGGCGCGCGGAAGGTCGGGACAGTCCCTGCGGGTCATCGCCAGATGCTGGTGGACCAGAGCGCGCAGCCCGTGTCCTGCCTCGGCGGCCCGCTCGCCCAGGGCGCGGCGCGACTCCAGTTCGTCGCGGGTGAGCCGGCGACCGGTGGCGCAGACCTCGGCGAGGATGCGGTCGTAGCCGTCGAGATAGTCCTCGGGTATGTCCCGGCCTGCCACTGGCTCCCCCTGGAATTGTCGTGCCGGTAGCGGCTTCTTGACGCACTGCCTACGTCTTGTTGACGCGGCGGCGTCAAGGGTGCCAGACCCAAATCCCGCGTCCGCACCCGGCATCGACGGCCCGTGAAGATTGCCGGGATCCGGCAGTGCGCTCCGGCGTGATCGCTGGCCAAGATGGCCGGGGGGAACACGGGGGATGGCTCCGGTGCCGGGGTGCGGAAACGCGCCCGGCACCGGGTCCCCGCGTCCCGGCCGTCTTGCGGGCCGCGAACGAACGGGGGGACAGGGTGGAGGAGTTCCTCGGTGCCGCCTTCGGATTTCCCGCGGCGCTGTTCAGTGCCGCCCTGGTCGTCGTCGTGGTCTTCTGGCTGCTGGTGCTGTGCGGCGCCGCCGATCACCACGCGTTCAACGGGGACGCGCACGGTGATGTGTTCGGGGCCGGCTCGGTGCCGGTCAGCGTGCCCGTGTCGCTGATGATCGGGATCGCCTGGTTCACCAGTCTCACCGGTTCCGTCCTGCTGCGCCGCTCCGGGGCGGGCGGCGGCGCCCTGGCCCTCCTGAAGCTCGGGGTGCTGGGGGTGGCTCTGCTGCTCGGCTGGGCCGTGACCCGGTGGGTCGGCCGCCGTCTGCGGCGCCTCTTCCCGGACCAACCCCCGCCGTCCCGGCTCGACTTCATCGGCCTGACGTGCACGATCCGTACCGGCTCCGTGTCCGCGACCTTCGGCCAGGCCGAGGTCTCCGCGGCCGACGGATCGTCCGCGCTGGTGCAGGTCCGCCAGAGCGGCGCGGAACCCTTGCGCCTCGGCAGTACGGGCCTGCTGTACGCCTTCGACGACGACGGCGAGTTCTTCTGGGTCGCGCCCTACGATCCGGCGCTCGACCCGCGCGCCTCCACCTGATCCCCGCCCGCTCCGGCCGGTCGCCGATCTTCACTCCATCTGTCCCAAGGACGTCTCATGGATGCCATTTCCCTGGGCATCGGCGTACTCGTCGCCGTTGTCCTGCTCATCGCGATCACACTGCTCCTGGTGGTCGGCAAGCTGTTCCGGAAGGTGGAGCAGGGCCGGGCGCTGATCATCTCCAAGACCAAGAAGGTCGATGTCACCTTCACCGGCGCGGTGGTGCTGCCGGTGCTGCACAAGGCCGAGTACATGGACATCTCGGTCAAGACCATCGAGATCCGCCGCACCGGACGCGAGGGCCTGATCTGTCAGGACAACATCCGGGCCGACATCCACATCTCGTTCTTCGTCCGGGTCAACAAGACCGTCGAGGACGTCATCAAGGTGGCCCAGTCGATCGGTACCCAGTGCGCCAGCGACAAGGTCGCCATCCAGGACTTCTTCGCGGCGAAGTTCTCCGAGGCGCTCAAGACGGTCGGCAAGCAGCTCGACTTCGTCGACCTCTACACCAAGCGCGAGGAGTTCCGGGACCGGATCATCCGGGTCATCGGCACCGACCTCAACGGCTACCACCTCGACGACGCCGCCATCGACTTCCTCGAACAGACCCCGATGACCCAACTGGACGCCGCGAACATCCTCGACGCCCAGGGCATCCGCAAGATCACCGAGTTGACCACCGTCGAGCACGTACGCACCAACGAGTTCCAGCGCACCGAGGAGAAGGAGATCACCCGGCAGAACGTGGACGCCCGGGAGACCATCCTGGAGCTGGAGCGGCGCCAGTCCGAGGCCGAGATCAAGCAGCGCCGGGAGGTCGAGACCCTGCGGGCGCGCGAGGAGGCCGCGACCTCCAAGGTGCAGGAGGAGGAACGGCTCGGCGCGCAGAGCGCGTTCCTGCGCACCGAGGAACAGCTCGGGGTGCAGCGGGAGAACCAGGCCCGGGAGATCGCGGTGGCGCAGAAGAACCGCGAGCGGGTCATCGCCGTCGAGAACGAGCGCATCGAGAAGGACCGGATGCTCGAAGTCATCGGCCGGGAGCGGGAGACCGCGCTGTCCTCGATCGCCAAGGACAAGGAGGTCGAGTCCGAGCGCCGCGAGGTCGCCGATGTGGTCCGGGAGCGGATCGCCGTGGACCGCACGGTCGCCGAGCAGGAGGAGTCGATCAAGAAGCTCCGCATGGTCGAGGAGGCCGAGCGCACCCGGCAGGCCGTGGTCATCGCCGCCGAGGCGGAGGCCCAGGAGAAACTCGTCAAGGACATCAAGGCGGCGGAGGCCGCGGAGGCCGCCGCCAAGCACCGCGCGGCCGAGCAACTCACCCTGGCCGAGGCCCGGTTGAAGTCCGCCGATCTCGACGCCCGCGCCAAGCTGCGGCTCGCCGAGGGCGTCCAGGCGGAGTCGGCCGCCGAGGGACTGGCGCAGGTCCAGGTCCGCGACAAGGAGGCCGAGGTCATCGAGAAGGCCGGCCGCGCCGAGGCCGAGGCCACCGGGGCCCGGCTGAAGGCGGAGGCCGAGGGGGCCCGCCTCAAGGCGCTCGCGGTCGCCGAGGGCACCCAGGCACAGGCGACGGCCGACGCCGCGATGATCGGCGAGAAGCTGAAGGCGGAAGCGGCCGGGCTAACGGAGAAGGCCGCGGCCATGGCGGCCCTCGACGACGCCTCGCGCGGGCACGAGGAGTACCGGCTGCGCCTGGCCGCCGAGAAGGACATCCGGCTCGCCTCTCTCGACACCCAGCGCCACGTCGCCCAGGCCCAGGCCACGGTCCTGGCCGCCGGCCTGGAGAACGCCGACATCAACATCGTCGGCGGCGAGTCCGTCTTCTTCGACCGGCTGGTCTCCTCCATCGCGCTGGGCAAGGGGGTCGACGGCTTCGTACAGCACTCCGAGACCGCGCAGGCGCTGGCGAAGCCATGGCTGGACGGGAGTGCCAGCTTTCCCGAGGACCTGACCCGGATGCTCGGCTCGGTCTCGACCGGGGATGTGCAGAACCTGACGGTGTCCGCACTGCTCATGAAGCTGATGCAGTCCGGCGGCGACCGGGCCGGACAGCTGAGTGAACTCCTGGACCGCACAGGGCAGTTGGGGCTCACCGACCTGCCGGTGTCGACGCCGGCCGGCCCGCTCGACGGCGCCGCCACGGTCTGAGTCGGCGATAGGGGGCCCGCCCGTCCCCGGTCCCATCGAGTCACGCCCCGCACAGCAGGGGTGGGTGCCGAGCACCCGGCACCCACCCGGCTCGCACCCCCCGCCCCTCTCTTACATCCGCGGTTACGCATTCGCAGGGAGCCCCACGATGAACAGCACGTCCCCCTCGTCCCCCGTGGACGCGGGCACCCATGAGGTGCTGCGGGACCGTCTGGCCGCGCAGGCCGCCGAACTGGCCCGCCGGGCCGAGGCGCTCAACGCCCGCCGCGCCGACGAGTTCGGCTCCACCGAGCTGTCCCTCGTCGCCACCGAGCAGCTCCGAACCGAGGAGCCCTGCGTACCCCGTGACATCGTCGCGGTCGGCGGCCACCTGCTGTTCGGCTCCACCAAGGCGCTCGACCCCACCTCCGGGACGGCGGTGGGTGATGTCTTCGCGCTCCACGACCGCGACCTGACACGGCTGCCCGACGACGCCGTCCCCGGGCTGCTCGACGACCCCGCCTTCGTCCGCGAATTCACCGCCCTGTACCGCTACTACCGCGAGGCGCGCCTCCTCCGGCTCCGCCATGTGGAGGGCAAGCTGCTCGCCGTCTTCCGGACCGGGGAGACCGGCGGCGACATCCGTGTGCTGCGCTGGGCCCTGGACGCGGACGGCCGGGCCGCCTTCCTGGACGCCCGGGGCGAGCGCAACCATGTCTTCCCGCCCTCCCACGACTTCGCGTGGACCGCCGCCACGCGCGAGGACCACGTCCTCGGCCGGCACCCCCATGTCCGCGTGGGCGGCGAGCTCTTCGTCTCGGCGGTCGGCGGCGCCCTGACCGTCAAGGTCGAGGACGACACCGAGACGGGCGAGGGGATCCACTCCGAACCGGTCGAGGAGCCGTTGCAGTCGCTGGCCGACGCGGACATCGAGTACGCGTATGTGGGAGGGCTGATCCTGCTCCGGGTGCGCCCGTACAGGGAGGAGGCGTGGCGCCACCTCGTCTTCACCCGCGCCACCAGCACGGTCGTACGCCTCGACGGCATCGGGCAGGCCTGCCACCGGCTGCCCGAGGACCAGGGGATCGTCTTCCCGGGCGGCTATCACCTCGTCACCGGGGACTCCAAGACCTTCGACACCGCCACCGAGGGCCTGGAGTTCGAGCGGATGCTGCGCTCCCCCAACGGCGAGGACGTGCTGTACGCGTTCCACGCCCACGCCGAGGGCCGCAGCCTGCTCCTGCCGTACAACGTGATCCGCCGGACGGTCACCACCCCGCTGTCCTGCCACGGGTACGCGCTCTTCGACGACGGCACGCTCGTGGTGCTGCGCGCGGACCCCGCGGGGGCCGACGCCGAGCCGGGCCGCGTCCACCCGGTGCAGCGCTGGCATTCTCCGTATGTCTCCGACACCTACGCCGCCGCCCACCCGGCCGGCGAGGGCGCGCTGGCCCGTATCGGCAACGCGGACCTCGTGCGCGGCATCTCCGACTCCCTGTCCGTCGCGCGCACGATCGTCACCACCGCCGCGCCCACGACCGGGGTGTACGAGTCACTCCTCGCCGGCTGTACCCGGGCCATGGACCAGCACCACTGGCTCGGTGAGCCGGCGGTGGGTGACCTGCTCGGGCCGCTGCGGCAGATCCGGACCACCGCCGAGCAGGTCCTGGCCGAGTTCGAGACCGTCCAGGCTCTCACCCGGCAGGCCTGCGACGCACTGGACGGGGCCGCCGCGCAGATCACCTCTCTGGTACGCCGCGTCCGCGGCGAGGCTCCCCGCGCCGCCGCCGACTGGGTGGCGCGGCTCACCGAACTGCGGCGCGCGCAGGGCCACTTGATCACCCTTAAGGAACTGCGCTACGTCGACGCCCTGCGTATCGACGCCCTGGCCGCGGACCTCTCGGCCGACATCACCACCTTCGCCCAGCGCGCCGTGGCCTTCCTGGCACGCGAGGACGCGTTCGCCGACCACCACCTCGACATCGAGCGGCTGACGTCGCAGGCGGAGGGGATCGCCACGGTCGCCGACGCCGTCCCGGTCGCCGAGCGGCTCGACACGCACACCGATCACCTGAGGACCGTCACCGAGGTGGTGACCGGCCTCGACGTGGGTGACGCCACCGTCCGCACCGGCGTCCTGGAGCGGATCGCGGACGTTCTCGGCGCCGTCAACCGGGCCCGCGCCACCCTGCACGCCCGCCGCCGCGATCTCCAGGCCCAGGAGGGGCGGGCCGAATTCGACGCGGAAATGGCCCTGTTGGGGCAGTCCGTCACCGCCGCCCTCGCCGCCGCCGACTCACCGGAGAGCTGCGACGAACAGCTCGCGGGGCTCCTGCTGCGGCTGGAGAACCTGGAGTCCCGGTTCGCGGAGTCCGAGTCCTCTCTCACCGATCTGGGCGCCCGGCGCGCCGAGGTGTACGAGGCGTTCTCGGCCCGCAAGCAGACCCTTCAGGACGCCCGCGCCCGCCGCGCGGAACTCCTGGCCGACTCGGCGGTCCGTGTCCTGGAGACCATCGCCCGCCGCCTCGCGGGACTCGACGACACGGACGCGGTCAACACCTACTTCGCCTCCGACCCGATGGTCGCCAAGGTCCGCCGGACCGCCGAGGAACTGCGCGAACTCGGCGACCGGGTACGGGCCGAGGAGTTGGAGGGGCGTATCAAGGCGGCCCGCCAGGAAGCCGGGCGGGCGCTGCGCGACCGCACCGAGCTGTACTCCGACGGCGGCCGGACCGTGCGTCTGGGCCGGCACGCGTTCGCGGTCAACACCCAGCCCCTCGATCTCACCCTGGTGCCGCACGGCGACGGCCTGGCCTTCGCGGTCACCGGCACCGACTACCGCTCCCCCGTCACCGACCCCGCGTTCACCGCCACCCGCCCCTTCTGGGGCCAGACGCTGCCGTCCGAGAACGGGGACGTCTACCGCGCCGAGTACCTCGCCGTCCGGCTGCTGACCGAGCACGGCCCGGCCGCACTGGCCGACGCCGATCTGCCCGCGCTCGTCCGCGCCGCCGCCGAGGCCGCGTACGACGAAGGGTATGAGCGCGGCGTCCACGACCACGACGCCACCCTGATCCTGAGCACCCTTCTCCGGCTGCACGAGAGCGCGGGCCTGCTCCGCCATCCGCCCTCGGCCCGCGCCCAGGCCCAGCTCTTCTGGGCCCACCGCACGACGAACGCGGACCGCGCGGCCTGGACCCGCCGCGCGGCTTCGCTGGCCCGCGCCCGTGCCGCCTTCGGCCTCACCCCGGCCATCAACGACCTGTGCGCCGAACTGGCCCTCGCCATGGAAGGCTCCGCGCAGGCGGCCGAGTACCTCTTCGAGGAGCTGACCCGCGCCCCCGACGGCTTCGTCACCAGCGCGGCGGCCCGCACCCTGATCGACAAGTTCCGCCGCTCGGTGGGCACTTCGGCGTACGACGACGACCTGGCCGCCCTCACGTCGGCGGCGGACCGGCGCCAGCTCGTCGAAGCCTGGCTGACTTCCTATGCCACGGCCTCGGGTGAGCCTCTGGACGACGGCGATCTCGCGGAGGCGGTGGCCGTCGAGCTCTGCCCGGACCTCGTCCGCTACGACTCCGACGCGGACGTCACGGCAACGGTCGAGGGACTCCTCGGAACCCACCCCCGCATCACCCGGACCCGGTCCCTGACCGTCCGCATCGATGAACTCCTCGCCAGAGTGGGCGAGTTCATCGAGCGGAACTCCGCCGGGTTCCGCGACTACCAGCACCGGCGCACCGCCCTCGTCTCCGCCGAACGCGCCCGTCTACGGCTGAGCGAGTACACGCCGAAGGTCATGTCGTCCTTCGTCCGCAACCGCCTCGTCGACGAGGTCTACCTCCCCCTCATCGGCGACAACCTCGCCAAGCAGCTGGGCACCACCGGCGACACCAGGCGGACCGACAGCAACGGCCTGCTGCTGCTCATCTCCCCGCCGGGATACGGCAAAACGACCTTGATGGAGTACGTCGCCGACCGGCTCGGCCTGGTCCTGGTCAAGGTCAGTGGCCCGGCTCTGGGCCACGCGGTCACCTCGCTCGACCCGGCCGAGGCGCCCAACGCCACCGCCCGCCAGGAGGTCGAGAAGCTCAATTTCGCTCTGGAGGCGGGCAACAACACCCTGCTCCACCTCGACGACATCCAGCACACCTCACCGGAGCTGCTCCAGAAGTTCATCTCGCTGTGCGACACGACTCGTCGCATGGAGGGCGTCCGGGATGGCGCCACCCGCGGCTACGACCTGCGCGGCAAGCGCTTCGCCGTCTGCATGGCGGGCAACCCGTACACCGAGTCCGGGCAGCGCTTCCACATCCCCGACATGCTCGCCAACCGGGCCGATGTGTGGAACCTCGGCGAGGTGCTGACCGGCAAGGAGGACGTCTTCGCGCTGAGCTTCGTCGAGAACGCGCTCACCTCCCACCCCGTCCTCGCCCCGCTCGCCGGCCGCGACCGCGCCGACCTCGACCTGCTCGTACGCCTCGCAGCCCGTGACCCGGCCGCCCGCGCCGACCGGCTCACCCATCCCTATGGCCCGGCCGAACTCGACCGCGTCCTGGCGGTGCTGCGGCACCTGCTCACCGCCCGGGCCACCGTCCTCGCGGTCAACGCCGCCTACATCGCCTCGGCCGCCCAGTCCGACAGCACCCGCACGGAGCCCCCGTTCCAACTCCAGGGCTCGTACCGGAACATGAACAAGATCGTCGCGCGGATCGACCCCGTCATGAACGACACCGAACTCTCCGCGCTCATCGACGACCACTACACCAGCGAGGCCCAGACCCTGACCACGGGCGCCGAGTCCAACCTACTCAAACTGGCCGAGCTGCGCGGCACCCTCACCGCCGAGCAGGCCGCCCGCTGGACGGAGATCACATCGGTTCACGTACGCACCCAGGCGCTCGGCGGCCCCGAGGGCGACCCGCTCACGCACGCGGTGGCCGCGCTCGGCCTGCTGGCGGACCGCCTCGCCGCCATCGAATCCGCCATCACCCGCGCCGGCCTCAGGACGCCGCGCGGCCCCGGCGTCCGCCACTCCCGCGGATGACGCCCACGGCCCACCGCAGGCACTCCACCGCCAGACCGAGAACGATCAGCGTCAGACAGACGTGCGCCGCCATCCAGGACCCGGAGGTGACGCCCCGTGCCCACGAGGCGATCCACGGGCCGGCGTCTCCGAGATCCCACAGCGGGCGCCGCGGAAACTCGGCACCGACCGCCTGACCGAGGCACCAGCTCGCCCCCGCCAGAGCCGCCAGACAGACGGCGGCGATCGCAAGTCTCCCCAGCACCGGACGCCGCTTCACCACCTGATCCATGCCGCCCCCCTTCAAGGTCCCGTCACTATACGGGCGGTGCCGCTGTGCGCCCGGGCGGGTCCGTCGGGAGTTGGATGCCGCATCTCTGCCGAAGGAGACCGCCGGCCGGTCCCGTTCCACCGATCGGCGCCATCGCAACGCGGGACCTGAAAGAAGCCTCGGCCCGGGTGCCTACGGTGTGCAGCACGGTGGCCCGGGCGGAACCCCGGCGGGCCGGTGCACCGGATGGCCGAGGCCGCCGCACCCACGCCGGGCCCGCCTCGTTGTGCGGACCATGACGTTCACCCCCCGCCGCTCGCTGCGGCTCACCATGTTGCTGTCGGCGCTGCTGCTCACCGGAAGCGGCGTAGCGGCCGCGCAGGCCGTGGCACCGCCCCAGGGCGGTTATGTCGCTCTCGGCGACTCCTACTCCTCCGGTCTGGGCGCCGGCGACTACCGGGGCGGAGGGTCGTGCCGACGCAGCGCCCGCTCCTACGCGCAGCTCTGGGCCGCCGCCCACCCGGCCAGGCGCTTCGACTTCACGGCCTGTTCCGGAGCGACGAGCCGGGATGTCCTCACCAGCCAACTGGGGCCCTTGAACGAGGGAACCGACCTCGTCAGCATCACCGCCGGCGCCAACGACGCCGGTTTCGCCGATGTGATGACGGTCTGCTCCCTGAACGGCGACGACGCCTGTCTGAGCAGGGTGGCCCAGGCCCGTACGTACATCGAGAAGACCCTGCCTGCCGCGCTGGACACCACGTACGGCGCCATCAGGAAGAAGTCACCCAAGGCCCATGTCGTCGTCCTCGGCTACCCCCACCTCTTCGCCCCGCACCGCACCTGCGCGCGCGGCATGACCGAGCCGAAGCAGGCCACGCTCAACGCCGCCGTGGATGTCATCAACCGTGTGATGTCCCAGCGGGCCGCCCAGCACGGCTTCACCTTCGGCGATGTCACCCGGCGCTTCGCGGAACACGGTGTCTGCTCCACCTCCCCGTGGATCCACCCCCTCACCCTCCCGGTCAGCGAGTCCTACCACCCCACCACCGACGGTCAGGAGCACGGCTACCTCCCCGAGTTCACCGGGCTCGCCCCACGCGCGGGCGCGCACCGCGGCGTGTGACGTTCGGCGAGAAGGTTTCGGGAGAGGGCGTTGCGTGGCCCTGCCGTTCCGTGCCGAGACGACCTCCGGCACGCCCATCACCCATCAGGGCCGCCGGAGAGCGCTCGTCGTGTGCCTGGGCGTTGATTCCCGCCCTGGGCGACATACAGGGAGGATCCCGCAATACCGCCGCTCCCTGCACTACCTTCCTTCGCATGGTCACGGCCGAGGGCTGCCCCTCCGTCCCCGCTCGGCCGCCCGCCGACGGGCCGCCTCGGTCACGGGGTCGGCATGGGCGGCCTTGGCCATGCATACAGACCGAACGAGTGGGAATGCGCTAACCAATAGCTGTGACGAGAGGGCGTGCCGCGGTGCTTGAACCCCATCCGAAGACTCTACGGATTCTCCTTGCGCGTTACGCCGAGGCCCGCATCACTCAGGCGCAGACCAAAAGCGCGTCCGCGGCCAGGGAGATCGACGACGTCGTCCACGCGCTCTGCGCCGCGACCTCGACGACCTGTGTGGAGGATGCCATCGCCGCTGCCGACCTCCTCCTCGCGGCGAGCAGCAGCTGCCAGAGCCCCGCGGGTGTGGCCATGGACCAGGCGGATCTCGCCGCGTAACGGGTTCTTGGATCTTCGGATCACGCTCCGGCTCCGACTTCGGCTCCGGGCAGAGCCTGATCGACGACCGGAAGCCGTGCTCCTCCCCCAGAAGCCGTGCCGCCCTACCCCGGGCGCCCTGCCGCCTTCTTCACCCGGGATTCGACGTCCTGCCGGCCCTCGCCATGGTCGTTCGCATAGGCGGTGACGGCCGCCTGCATGTCTCGCGCGAGATCCCGCCATGCCCGCCACGCCGTCTCGTACGTCTGCGACTGCCGCGCCGACCACGGACGGGTTCCCGGCGGCCCGTACTGCGCCCGCAGGCTCTCCGCCTGGGCGTGCGCGGCCTCAACCGCGCGGTGCATCTCGACGAGTTCCTCGGAGGTGTGCGCCACGGTCGCCGATCATAAGCGGGCACACCCGGCGCCCCGGGCACGACCCTCACGACTCGGCGGGCAGTACGCGGACAAGCGGGGGCCGGGTCTCGCGGTAAGAGGAGGGTCCATCGACCTCCCCAGGCGTCCTGACCCTCCCCCGACCCAGCAGCCCCCGCCTACCCCGCTTTGTCGTGCTCACGCGCCCGGTCTGAGCAGCCCGTGCCTCATGCCAGCGCGTTCACCGCTGCCGCGAAGACGCGGGGCAGCCGGGTGGCGGCGGGCACGATGAGCGGGGCGAGTGTGGCGTGCCGACGGGTCCTGACCAGCAGCTCCGTCAGGAGGCGGTGGCGGCGGGTCACCCGGCTCCAGTCGTCCTCGTAGCGGCCGGGGGTGCCGCGGTGGACGTTGCGGACCAGGGCTTCGGCGGCGCTGAGGGCGAGGGAGACGCCTTCTCCGGTCAGCGCGTCGATGTACCCCGCCGCATCACCGACGAGCAACACCCGCCCGTGGCAGCGGGTCCGCGACCGCTGGCGCAGCGGACCCGCTCCGCGTACCGAAGTGACCGCCGCCGATTCGGGAAGGCGGGCCGCCAGTTCGGGGAAGGCCGCGAACTGGGCACTGTAGGGGGCCCGCCGGGACGTCAGCAGTGCCACGCCGACCAGTTCGGGGCCGAGGGGGGTGACGTACGCCTCTCCGTGCGGTCCCCAGTGCACCTCGACGTACGAGGACCAGGGCGCCACCGCGTAGTGGCGGCGCAGCCCGTATCGGGGCGCCGTGGCGCTTCTCATGTCCAGGCCGAGGGAACGGCGGAGCGGCGAGTGGAGCCCGTCCGCGGCGACCAGCCACTTGGCGCGCAGTCCGGTGCCGGGCACGGTCACGCCCGTGCCGTCCTGCTCCACCTCGCCGACGCGCAGCGGCAGTACGGGAACTCCCGCGTCCATGACGGCCTGGTGCAGGGCGCCGTGCAGCCCGGTGCGGCGAGCGCCGAGGCCGGGGCCCTCCCGGAACTCCGCCTGGGCCCGAAGCGGCCCTTGCACATAGCTGATTCCGGTGATCGGCAGCCCGGGAACGTTCAGGCCCAGCGCGCCGAGTGCGCGTACGGCGCCGGGCATCAGGCCCTCTCCGCACGCCTTGTCGACGGGCGCCGGGCGGGGTTCGGCCACCACCACGTCGAGGCCGGCGCGTGCCGCGTGCAGGGCGGTCGCGAGTCCGGCCGGCCCGCCTCCGGCGATCAGCAGGTCATGGCAACGGTTCACGCCGCAACGGCCCCGGCCAGGGCGCTGTTCTCACAGCGGATGCGTACCGCGAGCAGCAGGGCGTTGGCGGCGGTGAACGCCGCCGCGGTCAGCCAGGCGGTGTGGACGAGCGGCAGCGCGAAGATCTCCACCACGACGGCGACGTAGTTGGGGTGGCGCAGGAACCGGTACGGGCCGGTGGCGACCAGACGGGTGTCCGGGATGACGATGACCCGGGTGTTCCAGTACGGGCCGAGTGTGGTGATGCACCACCAGCGCAGGGCCTGCGCGAGAAGGGCCAGCGCCAGCATGGGCCATCCCAGGGCGGGCACGAACGGCCGGTCGGCGAGGGCGGGTTCGGCGAGACAGCAGACGAGCAGGCCCGTGTGCAGGACGACCATGACCGGGTAGTGGCCCCGGCCGTGTTCCACGCCGGCGCGGGCGAGGGTCCAGTTCGCGTTGCGGCGTGCGACGACCAGTTCGGCAACGCGTTCGGCGACGACGGCGAGAACGAGCAACGTGTACCAGTGCATCGGATCCCTCACCACCGGAGCAGGACGAGTTCGGAGCAGAACCCGGGGCCCATAGCGGTGAGCAACCCCCAGGTGCCGGGCTCGGGTTGGTGGTCCTGCCACGTCGTTTCGAGAATGTGCAGCACGGACGCGGAGGACATGTTCCCCACCGCGGCGAGGGAGCGCCGGGAGGCGTCCAGGGTGTCGCCGGGAAGGCCGAGGGAGTCGGCCACGGCGGACAGCACCTTGGGTCCTCCCGGGTGACACATCCAGGTCCCGATGTCGTCGGTGGTGAGCCCGTGTTCGGCGAGGAAGGCACGCACATGTCGGCCGAAGTGGTCCCGCACCATGGCCGGGACACCGGCGTCGATCACCACCCGGAATCCACTGGCGCCGATGTCCCACCCCAGGAGTCGTTCGGTGCCCGGGTACAGGTGGCTGCGGGTGGCGACCACCGACGGCCCGGACGTGCCCGTCGCCGCACCGGCGCCGGCGTCGCCGCGTGCGACCAGTGCGGCCGCGCCGTCACCGAACAGGGCGCCGGCCACGAGGTTGGCGCGGAAGGCGTCGCGCTGCTGGAGTGTGAGCGAGCACAGTTCGACGCTGAGCAGTACGGCCGTGTCGTGGGGATGTCCGCGCAGGTAGTCGTGCACCCGGGCCAGTCCCGCCGCGCCCGCCACGCACCCCAGGCCGAACACGGGCAGCCGCTTGACGTCGGGCCGCAGCCCCAGCCGTCCGGCAAGGCGGGCGTCGAGTGAGGGGGCGGCGATCCCGGTGATGGAGGTGCACACCAGAAGATCGACGTCGGCCGGTTGAAGCCCGGATGCCCGCAGCGCGCCCGAGACGGCTTCCTCACCGAGTTCGAGGCCCACGGTCACCCAGGCGTCGTTGCTGCGCCCGAAGTCGCCCAAGTCGGCGTACCGCTCGATCGGCAGCGCGAGATGGCGCGTACGGACACCGGCCGACGCGTGCAGACGACGCAGCACTCCGCGCTCGGCGCCCGGCCCCAGGCACAGGTCGCCGATCGGCTCGGTGAGGTCGTCCTGGGCGTACCGGTGGGCGGGCAGGGCCGTGCGGACCGCGGCGATCGTCGTCGTACCCGGCGGAGAGGTGCGGCACGGCGCGGTGGAGGGGGCGGGAATCTCGTTGACGACCACAGGGACACGCATGTCGGCATGCCTTCCTCGTACCGCATGCTCCATTAACGTCCCTTCGTGTCTCTCCACCCGCTCGGTGCCCTTTCCTCCGCGCCACGCCGCGTCCCGATGCTGCTGCGCGCCTGTCACCTGGAGCCCGCGGTCGCCGTGACCGTGCTCGTGACCGCGCTGGCCGTGACAGCCGGCCGCGGGGTGGCGGGTTCGGCGGCCGTGGCCGCGGCCGTGCTCACCGGCCAGCTTTCGGTGGGATGGTGCAACGACGCGGCCGACGCCCGCCGGGACACGGCCTGCGGGCGCCGCGACAAACCCGTGGCCACCGGGGAGCTGCCGCCGTGGGCGGCCGCCGCCGCGGCCGGTACGGCTCTCGCCCTGTGCGTGCCGCTGTCCCTGCTGAGCGGTGCCGCCGCGGGAGCGGTCCATGTGGCGGGGGTGGCAGCGGGCTGGGCCTACAACCTGGTCCTCAAGCGCACGGTGCTCTCGCCGATCCCGTACGCCGTGGGCTTCGGTTCGCTGCCGGCCTTCGTCACCCTGGGCCTGCGCCCCTCGGTCTGGCCTGCCTGGTGGGCGCCGGCGGCGGGCGCCCTCCTCGGCGTGGCGGCCCATGTGGTCAACGTCCTGCCCGACATCGACGACGACCTCGCGTCCGGGGTACGCGGCCTCCCCCAGCGCCTGGGCCCCCCGGCCTGCCGCGTACTGGCCCCGCTCGTCACCCTCGCGGCGCTGGGCGTACTGATCGCGGGTCCGCCCGGCGCGGCGGGGCCCGCCGACTGGGCACTGGGCGCGGCAGCGGCGGCCGTCACGGCCTCAGGTACGGCCCTGCCCACGGCGAGCGGGAGCCGATGGCCGTTCCGGGCGGCGATCATCGGGAGCACGATCGCCGTGGCGCTGCTTCTGCTGCGCGGCGCGGACATGGCGTGAGCCGGCCAAAACGCCACCCGGAGAGGGCCGCCCCACGTCAACTACCGCCGCGAGAACGGCAGTTGCCCATATACCAGCCCCGGCCGCCCGCAGCACCCGTAGCCGCTCAAGAGCGGAGTGCGTGCCCTGTCGTCGCGTCGACATGCGCCGGGATCTCCTCGTGCCGGTCACCGACCGTAGGCTGAACAGGCCGCGTTCCAGGCCGTGGAGGGCACGACGAACGGCGCCGGGGTGGTGGGCGACACCGCATCCCTGGACTCCCTCCACAAGTCCGTGACTGCCCATCGTCACAAGTCCGTGACTGCCCATCGCCGGCAGCCGCCGTCCCCCTCGTCGGTGTCCGTGCCGCACGAGACCACCCCGAGGCTCGTCACTCGGCGCAGCAGATCCTCTCCGCCTGGCGCCTGCGCGTGGTTCCGCTGGTGGGAGAGGACCAGGATGAGGGCCTGGTGGTCCTGGTCGGCGAGGTGCAGGCTGATGCGCCTGCCCCCGTCCTTGAGGGCGGCGAGGGCCAGGAGCTCGGTCACGGCGGTGATGTCGTCGGCCTTGGCTCCGGTCGGGCGGTAACCCCACTCCGCCAGCTTCGCGTTCACGTGGCCGGCCGCTTTCGCGGGCGCCCAGGGGGCGTTTTCCAGCACCCAGTTCGCTGCCCTGCGGTTCGCGATCCGTGTCGACAGCCGCGGCCGCATCGGTACGGGGCCGGCCGGCGCGGCCCCTTCGGGGCGGGGCGGCTCGACGGGCCGCTTCGGCGGAGGCGGGGTCTTCGGCGGATAGTCCGGGCGGTGTCCGTCCTCGGCATCCAGCGGCATCGCCACAACTGCCTCCCTCTGGGCGGGTATTGAGGCGCGGGCCCCGTGTCCCCCATCGTAGGCGCCGGGATGTTCGCGGCGTGGCAGGAATCGCCCGAACCCTTCAGCCCGGGCGGATCCAAAGCTGGGGCACTGACTGAAGCCCGCTGAAACCCCGTTAAGGCCCGGCTGAAACCCGCCCCGCGCATTCTCTGTCCATCGACGCGGCGACCAGCCGCGCAAGAGGCCGAAGACAACCAGTCGCGGGAGCACACCATGCAGAAGTTCGACACCACCACCCCGGTCACCGCCATCCTCACGATCCCCGCGGGACGCGTTCGGATCGTCGCCGCCGACCGGGCGGCCCTCTCGGTCGACGTTCAGCCCGCGGACGCCACCAAGAGCCGCGATGTGCGGGCAGCGGAGCAGACCACGGTCGTCTACGGCGACGGCGTCCTCCGGGTCGAGGCCCCGGCGAAGAACCAGTACTTCACCTCCCCCGGCTCCCTCGACGTGACGGTCGAGCTGCCCTCGGGGTCGCGTATCGAAGGGAAGGCGGGCGCCGCCGAGCTCCGCGCCGTCGGCCCCCTCGGCGACGTCGCTTTCGACGGCGCGCACGGCACGGTCGAACTCGACGAGACCGCGAGCCTGCGTCTGACCGTCCACGCCGGGGACGTCTCGGTCGGCCGGCTGGCCGGGGACAGCGAGATCACCGTCGCCAAGGGCGACATCCGCATCGCCGAGGCCGTACACGGCAAAGTCACCCTGCGCACGGAGGCCGGCACGATCGCGGTCGGCGCCGCGCGAGGGGCATCCGCCACCCTTGACGCCGGCACCACCTACGGCCGCATCGACAACGCCCTCAGCAACACTGTGGGCCCGGCCGCCGAGTTGAGCATCCACGCGACCACCTCGTACGGCGACATCACCGCCCGGAGCCTCTGAACGACGGTGGCGGCCGGAGGTCGCCGTGTGGGCGACCGGTGATCGCGACGCTGAACGCGGTCATGGGAACACGGCCACATTTGGGCGAATTGGCAGGTTTTCCGATTACTCAATGGCACTGTGGTCCACCTGTCGACGACAGGTGTCCGGTGGCCCGTTGAGGGTGCCACGCGACGCGGTATCCGCGCGGGCCACCGGACAGGTTCGGTGGCCGATGATGTCTTGAGGAGCGCCTTGATGACCGTAACCGAAGCCCTGGCCAAGGACTTTTCCGAGTGTCGGGCGGCCACTCCGTTCTGGCTGCTCCTTGGCGGTGGGCTCGACCAGGATCGGATCACCGCCGAACTGGTGGGCGGTTTCGAGCGCGTTCTGGGCGACCGCAGTGCGGTGGTCCGCACCAGCGAGCTCGTACTGGGCGTGTCCGACGGGCGTCTGACACTGCGTGACCTGCGGGGAACCCCCGTCGCGCCGCCGGAACTCGCCTATGCGCGCCTGTCCACACCCAGACTCTCCACGGACCGCGAGATCACTTTGCTGCGGCATCTGGAGGCCATGGGCACGGTCTTGCTGAACCCGATCGACGCCGTGCTCGCCTGCGTGAACAAGTTCTGGCACCTGCAACAACTCGCGGTCGCCGGGCTGCCGGTGCCCGACACCCTCAGCTACGTCGACGCGTCGATGACCGACGTCCTGCGGGCGGGGGTGCCGGAGCCCTGTGTCGTGAAGTCGGTACGAGGTCATCGCGGGCGCCGTGTCTTCCTGGCCCGCGACACGGCGATGCTGCACGACATCCAGGGCAGCCTCAACGAGGACGCGCCCTACCTGTTCCAGGAGTACGTGCGGTACTCGCACGGGCGGGACCTGCGGGTGGTCGTCGTCGGCGGGAAGGCCGTCGCGGCTCAGGTCCGGGTGGCGGCCGACGGCGGGCTCAAGTCCAACCTGGCACTGGGCGGAACCTCCACGCCCTGCACCGGACTGCACCCGGCCGGGGAGGCTCTGGCGGTCGCGGCGGCGGAGGTGCTGGGGCTCGGAGTCGCCGGGGTGGACCTGCTCTTCGAGCCGGACGGCAGCTTCACGATCTGCGAGGTGAACGCCAATGTCGGATGGCGTGAACACCTGCATCAGATCGTGCCGGCCATCGCCGAGGCCTGCGATGCGCGGCTGCGCTCGGGCAGGTGACGCAGACCGTCGAGGGCCCTGGCCATCGCGCCTCGGCGGACGGCGACAACAGCCGGCGGATGCTCAGGTCACTGCGGCACCGGGAGTTCAGGCTGCTCACCGTCGGCCAACTCGCCTCCCACACCGGGACGTGGATGCAAAAGGTGGCGCAGGCATGGCTGGTCCTCGATCTGTCGCACGGTGACGGCACGGCGCTCGGCGTGATCACGGCGCTCCAGTTCCTGCCGCTGCTGCTCTTCGGTCCTTGGGGCGGGGTCCTCGCGGACCGCTGTTCGCTGCGGCGGATCCTGCTCATCACCCAGTCGGTGCTGTGTCTGGTCTCCCTGCTGCCGGGAATTCTGGCCCTGACCCATGCGGTGAGCCTGCCCGCCGTCTACGCCCTGGCGCTGGCGATGGGGCTGACCCTGGTCGCCGAGAAGCCCGCGTTGCAGTCGTTCATCGCCCAGACCGTGCCCACCGCCGACCTTCCCAACGCGGTGGCACTGGACACCGCGGTGTTCAACCTCGCCCGCATCACGGGCCCCGCCCTGACCGGCCCGGTGATCGGCGTCTTCGGCGTCGCCCCCGCGTTCTTCCTCAACTCCTTTTCCTACCTGGTCGTGGTCGCCGCCCTGCTCAGGATGAAACCGAGGCAGCAGGATCCGGACACGGCCCCCGTGCCGACCCGGCGCCCCAAGGGCCAGGTGCGGGAGTTGCTGCGCTACGTACGGGGCCGGGCGGATCTCGGGGCGCCGCTCGTCCTGGTCGGGGTGGTGGCCGGGTTCGGCATGAACTTCCAGATCACCACCGCGCTGATGGCGAGCGACGTCTTCCACACCTCGCCCGTCGCCTTCGGCCTCGGCTCCACCGCTTTCGCGGCCGGCGCGGTCACCGGCTCCGTGGTGGCCGCGCGCCGGGGTCCGTGCGGACCGGGCTACCTGGTGAGCACGGCGCTCGGCTTCGGCGTCCTGGAAGTCGTCACGAGCACGACGCCGAGCCACGCGGCCTTTCTGGTGATGCTGGTGCCCACCGGCGCGGTACTGATCCTGTTCATGACCGCCGCGAAGTCCGCGCTCCAGCTGGGCACGCACGACGCCATACGGGGCCGGGTCATGAGCCTGTACACACTCGCCTCCCTCGGCACCACACCGCTCACCGCGCCGTTGATCGGCTGGATCTCCACCGTCGCGCACCCTCGGGCGGGGCTGGCCGTAGGCGGCCTTGCCTCGGCCGCGGCCGCGATGACCGTGGGCCTGCGCGGTCAGCGGCACACCCGGCCATGGGCCGCGCTGCTCCTACGGCCGACCCGCAGCGCCCTGCGGGCCATCGGAAAGACCTGACGGCCGGACCTGACGGCCGGACCCGGGGGCCGGACCCGGGGGCCGGCTCCGCCCAGCCGGGCGCTCAGGTGCTGAGCAGCCGATTGAAGAACGAGCGGTACTGCTGGAGTGCGACCCGTAGATCCTCCGTCGGAACCTCCTCACCCCGATGCCACTGGCCTTCGAGATCCCGCTTGTGGGACGAGAAGGTCGTGGCGAGGGCCTGCATCGTCTCGGCCACCAACTGGTCGGCCGCGTTGACGGAGTCCTTCGGGTCATCGACGAATCGACTCTGGATCTGCTGCCACCTCGCGCGGAACTCTTCCTGCTCCGCACCCAGCAGCGGTTCGTTCTCGTCGGCCGCTCCCCTGTCGCCTGTCTCATCGGCGGGCTCGTCGACGGGCTCGTCGGTCGCCCGGTCCCCGGGCTCGTCGAGGGGCTCCTGCCGGACGTCGCCCTCCCGCTCTTCCGGGCTGCTGGTGGCCTCCCCGGGGTACGCCGGTGGGGTCTCGGCGAATTCCGACGACTCGCTCTCGATGTCCTGCCGCCCGCTACCAGCCAGGTCCTCCGTCGACAGAGGGCCGCCGTCATCGGGTCGGGGTGTTTCGGCGTTGCGCATCTCTACACATCCATCCGTATGTCTGTCGGTCCCGCACCGCGGCGGGCCACGCTTCCCGGCCGGTGTCCGCCGAAGCGAACCCGCCGCACCTGTGCCGCCGTTGTCGGCGAGGTCATGCCGCGCTCTTGCCCGGCTGGTCCCCGTTGTGGAGCAACTCCTCGAAGAGCGCGCGATAGTGCACCATCGCGCCGCGCAGCTCCTCCGTCGTCGCTTGATGACTGCTGCTTCGTTCATTGACGTCATGGGCGGCGCGATAGTGCTCCAGCGTCCGACCGTGCTCGACCGACAGATCCTTGAGCTGCTGCTCATAGCCTTCGGTCGGATAGCCCCGCTCCCCCATGAGCGTGGTGACGAGCCGGTCGGCGTCGTGGACCGCGTCGTCGGGCCGGTCGACGAACTGTTCCTGCACACGGGCCCAGTCCAGGGAGTAGCGGTCGCGGACCTCGGCGGGCAGGGGCCTGATGTCCAGCGCGTCGTGGCGTTCCTGGCGCTCGCGCAACTCGTGCTCGCCGGCCCGACGACTGTTCTGCGCCTCTACGGTGCGCTCGTACTCGGGGCCGAACCGCTCCTGCAGTCTGCGGCGGCGCGCCATGGCCACGCGCGCTGCCACCGCGCACGCGATGAGCACCAGCGCGACGGCGACAATGATGATGATGACGGTGAGGGACATCGAGTCCTCCGCTCGTTGGCCGGCCCGGCGCGGCCCCGCGAGCCCGGCCGACGCCCTCACGCGGGGCCCGCGGCCGCACCCTCACCCAGGGGTGGACACACACCAAGACCTACGGATGTCGTATCGCGGACCTTCTTCTCCATCGCTGGCGCCGTCGTCCGCCGACGGCGCGCCCGGCACGGGACGGGACCGCCCCTCCTCGCCCCGCAGGATCACCCTGACGTCCGCGAGGGTGGGCTAAGTCGGGAGAGTCGTGATCGCACACGGCTCCCATAGCTGTACGGCAGTCACCTCCGCCCCATACGGACGCTCTGCCTCCGCTTCCCATCGTGCTCCTCGCGGCTCCCCAGAACAAGGAGTCGCGTCACCGCGAACGTGACGGGACGGCGCGACCACGGCTCACCGGTCCGTGGGAGCGCCCAAGGAGGAGGGGGTGCCGTCACACCCTCATCCGCGGGGACCGGCACCCGGGAACTGTGTGGCATCCGGATCGGAGGAGGACGGTTCGGCTTCCCTCGCGAACCCCGCCGGGCGGGAGCCGGCTGCACGGAGGACGCCGAACCACTGCTCGGCGCCGTATGCCTCGAACCGCTCCACCTCGGTGAACCCGAGTTTCGCCGCCAGGCGCATCGAACGGACGTTGGCGGTCTGGGTGTAGAGCACCACCGGCTCACCCGGAAGCATACCGGCGAACCAGTCCAGTGCCGCGGCGCATGCTTCGGTGGCATAACCGCGTCCCCATGTGTCCGGCAGGAACAGGTACCCGAGCTCGGTCTCCCCGGCCGCCAAGCGGTGCTTGGGACGCTCAAGGTCCTGGGGGTCGAGCTGGATCGTGCCGATCGTCGTTCCGTCGAGCTCGACCACGAAGAAGCCCGGGCGCCTCCCGGGCACCTCGGGCACCTTGCGTTCGAGTTCGGCACGCGGCCGAGGGCCGCCGAGGTAAGTGCCCACCTCTGGCGAGGCGTTCAGCTCGATGACGGCCGCGCGGTCCCGGACCTCGGTCTCGCGGAGTACCAGCCGCTCGGTCCTGATCGGGGCCGGTGGCCAGGGCAGGGATCTGTGCTGGGCCATGCCGGCCAACCTAATGAACGGGTTCGGAAGCGATCAAGACTCGCCGGGGCCGGGGGCCCGTCGCGCCAACCCGGGCCACACCGCCCCAGCCCGCACCACGCCAACCCGGGCCCACCCAGCCCGCGCCGAACCAGGCGGAGGCAGCCGACCATCCGCCGCCTACCCAGACAGGCTCACCGCGACAGGGTGACGTGGAAGGACGTGCGGCCGGGGCGGCTGGTGACATCGACCTCTCGCGATGGCGGGCCGGGGTCCGTCGGCGCCCTAAATGCCGAAGTCGAAGGGGGTCTCTTCCGCAACACTCACCGGTTCCGAAACGTTGCGAACACCTGATGTGTCCAACTCCCAGGCTGTCCAGTCGAGTTCATCCAGATGTACGGGATCCGGGGCCCGCCCGCCCTTGCGCCCGGTTACGCGGCGGCGCCTACCCGGACCGCGCCGGACGCGCGAGGGGGTGATTGACGGCGCCGGGGGTTCCAGACCCTTCGTGGCGAGGTCGGCTGCGGACGTCAACTCCACTTCCGGAGCGGGGTGTTGGGCGATACCGACGCAGTCTCGCACCACGTCGACCAGCTCATGCAGACGGTGCACATGAATATGGTGCACGGCCTCGCCGACAATCCGGCTCGCGTCGTCCGCGAGGGCCAGGAAGGTGGGGTGGAAGGCGTACTTCCCCAGCTTGACCCCTGCCTCCAGCGTCTTGTCGCCGCGGGCCAGATCGGTGACGAGGGTGGCCGCCCAGCCGGCGGGCGCGGCGTTCGGAAGCATCAACCGCCCGAGCACGTCGATGGCGTCGGCCATCTGGACCTCGCCTGAATGCTGTACACCTGAATACTGGTCACCTGAATGCTGTGCACCTGACGGCCGCTCGCCGAGATGTCGTACGTCGAGTTGCTGTACGTCGGACCGGCCGCGCACGCCGAGGGGCCCGAGGTCGGCCGCCGCCCAGCTGTGCGCCCGCACGTGCAGGGCTAGTTTGAGGGAGTTGCGAACCAACTCCTCCTCGGCTGCGAGGCCGACGGGGCCAACGGGGCCAAGGGGTGCGCGTCCGGGCACGTCGGTCGGGCCGGATGCGGTGGGCGCGCTGTGCCCCATGGACGCGTGCGACTCCCCGGGCACGTGGGACTCCCCGGGCGCATGAAGCCCTACGGGCGAATCCACTCCCGCCATCGCCCGTGTCTGCCCGACCAGCACCCCCAAGGCCCGGGCCTTTCGTTCCGGGTCCAGCGGATTTCGCCGCAGCTCCCGAGCCGCGTAACGGGCGGCCCGCAGGACCGCGCGGGCCTGCCGGTCGAACTGCTCGGGCGTAACAGGCCACCGAGGTTTCCCCATACGGTCATGCACGCCGCTCCCCCTCCCAGGCCCACCCGGACGGCAAGCGGGACGGGCCAATAGCCCCAGAATGCCCCGAACCGAGCCAGTGGGTCCAGGCACGGAACGACCTCGCTACGGCAGCGAGGCAGCGGCCCGAGGGCCGGACGCGGGCCGCGATGGACCCCTCACGCGAGACCCGATTGATCCTTCCTCCGCCCCCGCGTCCCGCGGCGGCGGGCCCGGCCCGTCCGTCCCAGGTGGGTGCCGGCAACGCGGGGACCAAACCGCATGCCCGGCCAAGATTTCCGTAAACAGGCAGGTCGTAGCCGTGTGGTCGGGGCGCGGCAGGGCATTCGATGGCTCGGAGGTTGATAACTATGGTTCCCCTGCTTCTCGTTCTTCTCCTGGCTCTGATCCTCTTCGGCGCGGGCTTCGCGCTGAAGGCCCTGTGGTGGATCGCCGTCATCGTGCTCGTCGTCTGGCTCGTCGGGTTCATCGCCCGCCCGAAGTCAGGCAGCGCACGCTGGTACCGCTGGTAGACGCCGGCTACGTACCCATACGCAGGTGGGCTCCCCGCCCGAGTGGTTGAGGCGGGGAGCCCACCTGTGTCATGTCCAGCCGACCACCAACGCCCCACGACTACCCCGACGACTTGTCCGCCCGCCCTGGAAACATCGTGACGCGATACCCCCCAGGGGTATATAGTCCGTGGTGTGGGGCGGGGAACGGACCCCACTGACGGGATTGGGGATGAAGGTCATGGACCACGGCACGCATCACGCCGGCACCGCGCACGACCACGCCGCGCACCAGCACGCGGGGCATGGCGAACACGACCACGCCGGGCACGGCGGAACGTCCTGGAGGATGGCGGCGCAGGCCACCGTGCACTGCCTGACCGGGTGCGCCATCGGCGAGATCCTCGGCATGGCCGTCGGTACCGCCCTCATGTGGGGCAACGCCGCCACCATGGTCCTGGCGATCATCCTGGCGTTCGTCTTCGGCTACTCCCTCACCCTGTTCGGGATCCGCAGGGCGGGCCTGGACTTCAAGACCGCGATCAAGGTCGCGCTCGCCGCGGACACCGTCTCCATCGTGGTGATGGAACTGGTGGACAACGGCATCATCGCCCTCGTCCCCGGCGCGATGGACGCCCATCTCGACGAGACGCTGTTCTGGACCTCGCTGCTCGGCGGATTCGTCATCGCCTTCCTGATCACCACCCCGGTCAACAAGTGGATGATCGGCCGGGGCAAGGGCCACGCCGCCGTACACGCCTACCACTGACGCCACCGCCATCAACGGCTCGGCCGGGGCGCCCCTGTGACAGCGGGGGCGCCCCGGCCGCGTCTACTGGCGCGTCCTCAGGGTCCGGAAGGGACCCCTGAAGGGTCCGGAACGTTTCCGAGCGGAGGCCGTCGACGACACCTGCCGGCAACACCACGACATCAGGCGGTCGCCGCGACGCCGATGCCGATCGCGATGAACAACCAGCCGGTTGCCAGTTCCCGGCGTCGGCGGAACGCGGGGCGGTCCAGGAGGGCGCGCAAGCGTGTGGCCATGGCGACCAGGGCAAACCAGTAGCCGACACCCATGAGGATGTCCAAGGTGCCGAGGAGGAAGATCTGCCGACTCCTCGACCCGCTCCCGTTGACGAACTGCGGCAAGACGCTGAGGAAGAACAGCGCCGCTTTGGGATTGAGCACATTGGTGAGCAGGCCCTGACGGAAGCCGGACCACCAACGGCCTCGGGCCGGGGCTGCGTTCGTGGACTCCTCCCGCCCGCAGGCTGGGGCTGCGTTCGCGGACTCCTCCCACCCCGGACGCTTGGTCAGGCAGACCGAGGGCGCTCCCCCGGCGGAACGCCGACGGGCGGCGGCCCGGCGTGCGGCCAGTACGGCCCGGACGCCGAGGTGGACCAGATAGGCCGCGCCGAGCAGCTTGATGGCGTCGTACGCCACGGGTGAGCGCGCGGCGATGAGCGAAAGGCCGGTCGCGGCGGCGAGCATGTGCACGCACAGTCCGGCCTGAGCGCCGAGGCCGGCGGCCCGGCCCTTCGCCGGGTGTTCGGTCGCCGACCGGAGCACCACGAGGAAGTCCGGCCCGGGCACGACGTACGCCGCCAGCACCACACCGAGGAATCCGACGAGGTCGACCGTCATCCGCTCTCCGTCCGTTCATCCCCTCAACGACCGTCCACAGCAAGCCAGTTCACCCAGGGGGCGAGGCGAGCGGTGCAGACGTCGCTCCGGCACCGGCCCCTCACGCCTGCCCCGCCACACGCGATCCGAACCCGGACCGGCGGTGAACGTCGAGGAGGCATGGACCAGACGGAGATCGGCCGCTACTGCCACAAAACACCCTCATACGTCACGTCGTCCAATAGACGACAAGGGGGTTTGTCATCCATTGGATGACGTGCTACAACGGTGGCAGTGAAGCGCATTGGCGGGTCCAACCCAAGCCTTCTGGAGGTGTTTCGCGATGTTGATGCGCACTGACCCCTTCCGTGAACTCGACCGGCTCGCCCAGCAGTTGACCGGTGCAGGCACCTGGACGCGCCCCTCGGCGATGGCGATGGACGCCTACCGGGAGGGCGACGAGTACGTGGTGGCCTTCGATCTTCCAGGCGTCAGCGCGGACGCGATCGACATCGACGTCGAGCGGAACATGCTGACCGTCAAGGCCGAGCGCCGCCCCGTGACCAAGTCGGACGACGCCCAGATAGAGCTCTCCGAACGGCCGCTGGGCGTGTTCTCCCGCCAGCTCGTGCTGGCCGACACCCTCGACACGGAGCGGATCGAGGCCGACTACGACGCGGGCGTCCTCACCCTGCGCATCCCGATCGCCGAACGGGCCAAGCCCCGCAAGATCTCCGTCGGCGGAGAGTCCACCCGCAAGGAGATCTCCGGCTGAACCAGCCATCCCGGGAAGCACGCCGGAGAGATCCCGGGGGTCACGCGAGGGCGCGGGGCGGGCACCTGGTCTCCGCCCGGCCCGTCCCGCACCCCTCGGACCGGGAGAACCCCGGAACCCCGGATGGATCGCGCAACGAGAGAGCGAAGAGAACATCGGGCCCGGAGAGGCGGTGGCTGGTGTGACCCTGCGATGGGAGGCGTTCCTCGACCAGGTCAAGGAACGCGGCGATTACAAGAGCGTTCAGGAAGCGGACCGCGCGGCCCGTGTCGTTCTCGCCCTGCTCGGCGCCCACCTGGTCGGCAGCGTACGGGCCGAGCTGGCAGCACGTCTGCCGGAAACCTTCGCCCTGATCCTCCTCAACCCGCTGCAAAGTGCCGAACCGCTCTCACCGGAGCGCTTCGTACGGGCCACCGCGGCCTGGATCGAGGGGGCCACCGAAGCAACCGCGGCCTGGGACGTCAGCGCCGTGCTCAGCACCGCGGCCGACGCGGCGGGCGATGCGCTGATGCAACAGATCCTGCTCCAGCTCCCCGCCGGGTACGACCTCCTCTTCGGCCGCCCCCAGCGGACCTGACGACATCGCGCCTATCCGAGCGGCACCGACGATCGACGAGAGCGGTCAGTCACGCGGGGTGCTGCCGTGCCAGTCCAGTATGACGACGGTGGCGTCGTCCTTGAGGTTGCCTCGGCAGGCGTCCAGTACCGCCGACGTCAGGACGCGCACGGCCTCCCGGGGGTGGGAGGACCGGGTGTCGCGTACCAGGGAGGGCAGATCGACGGCTGCGGCGCCACGTTCCTGCATGCCGTCGGTGAGCAGGATCAGACGATCACCCGGGTGCAGTCGCAGGTTCTGGAGCTGGTACGAGGTGGGCGCCGCCACGCCGAACGGCAGGTTCACGGCGAGCTCGACCTCCTCGGCCTCGGAAGCACCCGCCCTCAGGCGCAGGGGCCAGGGGTGTCCCGCGTTGACCAGTTCGCACATGCCCGTCTCCAGGCGGACGCAGAGCAGTTGTCCGGTGGCCAGGCCGCGACCGCTGGCCAGCAGGGCTTCGTGGGCGCGCTGAGCCTGGTGGAGGGCGTCGCAGCCGGTTCGGCGAGAGCCGCGCAGCGCGGCTGTGACCAGCGTGGCCAGGAGGGCGGAATCGGTGTCGTGCCCCATGGCGTCGGTGATGGACAGGTGCAGCGTGTCCCGGTCCAGCGTGTAGTCGTAGGTGTCGCCACCGATGTCGTCGGCCGGGACCAGCCCTGCGGCCAGGGTGAACTGAGGGGCCTCGCAGCAGGAGGCCGACGGGAGCAGCTGGTGCTGGATCTCGGCGGCCAGGCTGGTCCGGGTGGTGCGCCGCCCCACGTGATAGAGGTCGGTGAAGCGGCGGTCCGTCACGATGATGTACGCCAGCGCGTGCGCCGCCTCGCTGATCTGTCCGAGCACGGCGTCGTCGGCGTACTGCAAGGTCACTTCCAGCACACCGATGCAGTCGCCGCGATTGGTCACCGGCGAGATCACGCGTCGGCCGCCCTGGCCGTCCGGTTCCACGTGCTGGCGCTGCCGACGCAGCACGGTCTCGTAGACGCTGCCTTGCAGATCGAGTTGCTCGGCGGGGTCCGCCCACCCTCCCTCGGCGGGCGCGCTCAGGCGCAGCAGCCGCTGCCCCACGAGGTCGACGAACAGGAATGCCACACATTCCGCGCCGAAGCGCTTGCGCAGGTCGTGGGCGATGACGCCGACCGACTCCCCGGGCGGCGCGGATTCCGCAGCTGCCAGAAGCTCGCCCAGTTCCAGATCTCTACCACCCATGGCAACCTCCCATCACCTG
Organism: Streptomyces sp. ASQP_92; assembly: GCF_025399895.1. Classification (GTDB taxonomy): domain Bacteria; phylum Actinomycetota; class Actinomycetes; order Streptomycetales; family Streptomycetaceae; genus Streptomyces. The sequence goes on from NZ_JAODUA010000004.1 coordinate 368,889, forward strand.
TCGCCTCTCATTCCCCGGGATTCGCCGACCTCACCCCGCAAGTCCGCGACTCCCTGATCAGGTGCCCTTTTCAAATGAGGTTGACCGGCGTGGATCCTGTGTGGCAGGGCTGCGGCCTCGTTGCGTCAACTCTGATCACGGGCACGGCAGTTGGAGACCATGCGGGATGCGGTTGGGTTCACCGTAGGCGACGATGACCAAGAGGCCGGTGACCAGCGACCGGGACCGGCGGCCGGTGACTGGCGGCGGTGGCCGGCGGCCAGCGGCCCGGCGGTCGGTGGTCGGTGGCCAGCGTGGTGGTCGTCGCGGTGGGCGTCAGGCCGTGGACTCGACCCCGAGTTCCGTGAGCAAGGCCCGGACGCGTTGCTCGATCCGGTCGCGAATCGGGCGGACGGCGGCCACACCCTGTCCCGCCGGGTCGGCCAGCTTCCAGTCGAGGTACCGCTTGCCGGGGAAGACCGGGCAGGCGTCGCCGCAGCCCATGGTGATCACCAGGTCGGACGCACGCACCGCCTCGGTGGTCAGCGCCTTCGGCACTTCGGCGGAAATGTCGATGCCGGTCTCCCGCATGGCCTCGACCACAGCGGGGTTCACGGCGTCGGCCGGGGCGGAACCGGCCGAGCGGGCCACGACCCGGGCCCCGCCGAGGTGGGCGAGGAAGGCGGCGGCCATCTGCGAGCGGCCGGCGTTGTGCACACAGACGAACAGCACGGACGGCACGCGGACGGATGGGGGCGAGGCGGAGGGGACTGAGACGGACCGGGCTGGGGCGGACGGGCCTGGGGCGGTCGGGCCTGAGGGAGTGCTCACGAGTCGCTCTCGAGTTCTTCGTTGGCGCAGGTGCGCGGATGGGCAGGTGGCAGGTGGGCATGGGCAGGTGGGCGGGTGGGCTGCGCACCTACGGGACGTGGGGGTACAGGGCGGCGCGGCAGGTACGCGAAGGTGGCGGAAGTGCGCGTCGTACGACCGGAGGTGCCGGGACCGACGGGCCCGCGGATACGGGCGCGGCGGACCGGAGGCGGCTCAGCGGTCGGAGGCGACCAGATCGTCCTCACGCTCGTGACCGTCGTGGGGAACCTGGGGAACCACCACCTCACCCTCCCCCATGTCAGGGGCGTGTCGGCCGAACAGGACGGCGACCAAGCCCAACCCAACGACAAGACCGACGAGTTGGGCACCGACGAACGGAAGCACGGAGCCCGGGGCTATGCCGGCGAAGGTGTCGCTGAACATGCGGCCGACCGTGACAGCGGGGTTCGCGAAGCTGGTCGAAGACGTGAACCAGTACGCCGCGCCGATATAGGCGGCGACCGCGACCGGCGCGACATGTGCGCGGCCGGTGCGGGCCAGGCCGAAGATCAGCAGGACGAGCCCGGCGGTCGCCACCACCTCACCGAGCCACAGATGCGGAGCCCATCGATCATGGGTGGACCAGGCGACGAGGCGCTCGGCGAACATGGCGTCGGCCAGCACCGCGCCGCCGATCGCCCCGGCGGTCTGGGCGCAGACGTAGGCGCCGACCTCGCGCACAGTGAGACGCTCCCCCGACCGGCGTCCGCTCCACCAGGCCGCCAGGGTGACCGCCGGATTGAAGTGGGCGCCGGAGACCGGGCCGAGCAGGGTGATCAGCACGCCCAGTCCGAAGACGGTGGCCAGGGAGTTGGCCAGAAGCTGCACTCCGATGTCCTGGGAGAGCTTGGCGGCCTGGATGCCCGAGCCGACCACCACCGTCACCAGGGCGCCGGTCCCCGCGAACTCGGCCGCCGCGCGGCGGACCAGCGGAGCCGCCGCGGTCATCCGGCCTTCTCCGGCGTCATCGCCGCAGGGGCGACCGGGGCCCGGAGCAGCGAGGACAGCCTCGCCAGAGCAGCGGGCAGAACCCAGTAGTAGACCCAGGTCCCCCGCCGCTCGGAGCCGACAAGGCCGGCCTCGCGCAGCACCTTCAGATGGTGGGAGATCGTCGGCTGGGACACGTCGAACGGGCCGGTCAGGTCACAGACGCACGCCTCGCCGCCCTCGTGCGAGGCGATCAGCGAGAGCAGTCTCAGCCGTACGGGGTCCGACAGCGCCTTGAACATCCGCGCCAGGTCGACGGCTGCTTCTTCCCCCAGCGGCTCGCGCACGATCGGCGAACAGCAGACCGTGTCCTCGCACTCGCTCTTGTCCTTGTCCCGCTGGAGGACGACCAGCTCCGATTTCGACATATGTCTATGTTGACAGTCATCTAACTGGAGAGCAAGCTCGCTGGACCCCCAGGTGAGGCCTGGATGATGACGGCGACCCCCCGGCGGGCCGGACCCCCGGTCAGGCGGTCGGAAAGCGCACAGGCATGCCTCCCCCGCCCCGCCCTCGGCCATCACACGTTCACACACTCCCGCTACTCTCACCCCGGCCTTGCCGGACCCGGCGCGCACCCAGAGCGGGGTGGTCGCGCGCGCGGAGCCGGACACGGACACGGGCACGACTGCGAGTTGCGCCTGTGACCGCGACCGTGGGACGGACAGAGGGAGGAAGCCTCACGTGGGTGACGGGCACCAGGAGCGGCAACAGGAGCAGCACCGGCAGACGGGAAGGGTCGGGCTGGCCACGATCGCCCGGGAGTGGGGGCGGATCGGGTGCGTCGGCTTCGGTGGCCCGCCCACCCACATCGCTCTGCTGCGCCAGTTGTGCGTCGAGCGGCGCGGCTGGATCGGGGCCGCCGAGTTCGAGGACGCCATCGCCGTCACCAACCTCCTGCCCGGCCCGGCTTCGACGCAGTTGGCGATCTTCACCGCCCGGCGGCTGCGCGGCCCGGTCGGCGCCTTGGTGGGCGGGTTGTGTTTCATCGTCCCCGGCCTCGTCCTCATTCTCGTCCTGGCGGCGCTCTTCCTCGCCGGCAGCCCGCCGTTGTGGGTGCGCGGTGCCGCCGCCGGGGCCGGAGCGGTGGTGGCCGCGGTCGCCGTGCGGGCCGCCGTGGCGCTGGTGCCCGCCAGTTGGCAGCGCGCCGGTGCGGCTCGCGCGGCCCGGGCCCGCTGGCTCGTCTACGTCCTCGGCGGGGCCGCCGCCGCTCTGGCCGGTCCGTGGCTGGTGCTCGCCCTGATCGCCGCCGGATGCGTCGAGAGCGTGATCCGTACCCGTTCCGCGGCGAAACCGGACCGTGCCAGGGCCTGGCCGCTACCGCTCGTCCTCGCCACCGCCCCGGCGGCCGCGGGGGGTCTGTTGGCGCTCGCCTGGGTCGCGTTCAAGGTGGGCGCCCTGTCCTACGGGGGCGGCTTCGTCATCATCCCGCTCATGCAGGCCGATGCCGTGCACCACTACCACTGGATGACCGACGGCCAGTTCCTCAACGCGGTCGCCCTCGGTCAGATCACGCCCGGCCCGGTGGTCCAGACCGTCGCCGTCGTCGGCTACGCCGCCGGCGGGATCCCCGGTGGCCTGCTGGCCGCAGCCGTCGCGTTCGCCCCCTCGTTCCTGTTCGTGATCCTCGGCGGGCCCCACTTCGACAAGATCCGCGCGAACGACCGGGTACAGGGCTTCTTCACGGGCGCCGGCCCCGCCGTGATCGGTGCCATCGCCGGCTCGGCGATCCCACTCGCGCTCGCCCTCCAGCACGCGTGGCAGTTCGCGGTGCTCGGCGCCGGCACGATCTGGCTCGTCGCCGCCAGACGCGGCGTCGTGAGCACCCTGCTCGTGGCAGCCGCACTCGGCATGGTCGCCGCAGCGGCAGGGTGGCCGACCTGACGGGCATCCGGGCCGTACCGGAACATTCGGGGCTCGGCCTCGGGTACCCGGCTCCGGAAGGTCGACCGTGACGGCCCATCCCCCGGCCCCGCTCAGTCCAGCTCCAGTCCCAACGCCGGTTCCACGGGCGGAGGAAGCGGGCTGTACACCGCACGCCGGGCGTTGAAGTGCGCGAGGTGAAAGACATGGCCCCTCACCCCCAGCTCCAGCGGAGGGGGGTCGCCGACCGGAGGATGGTGGACGAAACCGTACGTCTCGTACTCCACATCCCTGAAGTGCACAGGCAGGGAGCCCCTGTTGGCGCGGTCGGCCCACTGCTGCGCCTCCTCGCGCGAGGCCCACAGAGGGCGCTCGGTGGCATCGGGCCGCCGACTGTCGATCCCCTGCACGGCGCTGAGCAGCGAGGGGGCGTAAATGCCCTTCACCCGGTAGTTCTCCAGGTGCAACGTGCGGATGACGACCGAGACGTAATGCCACCGATTGTTGCGCCGACGCCCCGTCACCCGCATTCTCTGGCCGCCGTCGCCCCAGAGCGGTGGCGTCAGCCAGACCAGCGCGCCGGGGCTGAAGTGGCGCAAGCCGGAGCGGATCTCCAGTCCGCCCTCACCGTGGCTGGTCTCCCGGGCCACGTTGGCCACCAGGCACCAGGCCAACGGGCCGTCGCCAGCTGCCTGTTCGGGCATGGGCTGTAGGTCTTCGTCGTCGTCCCCGGTGGTCGTCATGGAGGCCATTGTGGCCGGGGCCGACTTCGGGAGCGAGCCGATTTCGTACGCCGCGACAACCGTCCCGACTCCCCCGCTCCGGGGCCACGGCGACGGCGCCGAACGACCGCGGTTCAGCCCATCTTCAGGACGCTCAGCGTGCGCTCGGCCATGCGCCGCTCCCCGAGGGCATTGGGATGTACCGGCACGATGTTCTGCCCGAAGAGGAGCGGTTCGATCCAGCGCGTTCCAACGGCCTTGCAGGCGTCGTGTCCCTCCGAGACCTGCGAGAAGTCGACGTAGGCCGCGCCGGTTTCCTGGGCCGCGCGCTCGATGGCGGCATTGAGGTGAGCCTGGATGTCGCGCAGGTAGGGCACGTCCCCGGAGGCGATCGGAAGCTTCGCGAAGCAGGACGGGTCGGCGGTGGACGGCGTGATCCAGGGGTAACCCAGGGCGGCTATACGGGCGTTGGGCGATTTGGCGCGGATGTCCTGGAGCGCCTTCTTGAGCGCGGGGTACGTATGCGCGTCGATCTGGTCCTGGAACGAGGTGCCGTTCTTGTCCTTGCAGGGGCTGCCCTTGCCTCCGCTGAGGATGCCCGCGGTTCCGCACGTCGTCACGGCGTTGATGAAGGTGTTGTTGTCGTTGCCGCCCATGGTGAAGGTCACCAGGTCGGTGTCGGCACTCAGTGCGTCCAGTTGGGGGGCCACGCCCGGGTACTGGGAGCCGGCGAAGTCCTTGGTCTGCGCGGCGCCGCAGGTCACGTCCTTGAGGTGGGCGCCCGTGCTGGAGGCGAGGACGTGGGGGTAGTTCGCGGTGGAGCGCAGACAGAGCAGGTTGCCGGTGTCGATGGGCAGGACCCCGGAACCGGCGCTGTAGCTGTCGCCGAGGGCGACGTAGTTCAGAGGCGAGGCGGCGTGGGCGTCGCCACCGGTGGCGAGACCGGTGGCCAACAAACCCGCCGCGATTGACGCGGCCATGACATTACGCACCTTGGACATGTGCTCTCTTTTCTTTGCGGTGGGTTTGCTGTGGGTTTGCGGCGGGTGCGGCATGGTGGGTGCGAGTGCCGTCGTTGGACGCACCGTCGGGCCGCGCGCCATCCGTCCGCGCACCCTCGGCCGTGGAGTACGGAATGCGGGGTTACCGCGAGGTACTACCGCTAGGTAATCTGAGCCTTCGCCGACTCGCCGTCAACACAGTTGGCAACAGTTTCTGCATCCGCGTAGGCAGCGGGACTGCCGTGCCCCTCCGGCTCCCAAGGCGGCGACCCTCTTCCGGCCATCGCCCGCGTCCCTTGCGACGCACCACGCCAACACGCGTTCACTCCCCCGGCTCCGCGGCGGCGCCCATCGAGGATCCAGCTCTCCCCCTGACTGCCCGTCAAGGCCGGGAAGACCGCCGCTTCAGGGCGTACGGATACGCACCGTGTTTGGCGTCCCGCTTTCCGGCTACAAGCTGTAGTGACAGGCCGTCATCAACCGACGGAAGGAAACAACATGACGCTCGCTACGGCGTTCATCCTCGTCGCGGTTCTCGCTGTCGTGCTTCTGCTCGCGGTCGCGCCCTCGGCGCCCGCCAGGCGCAACCCGTCACCCCGCCCTCGCCGGCGCCAGGTCCGCAGGCGCTTGTCCACGGTTCCCGGCCAGCGCACCATTCGCCGTCACGCCCGCTGATCGACAGCCGCCGGACGTTCACGACCCGGACTGCTCCCCTGACCCGTAGGCGGCGTACGTTCGCGACTCGGCCCCCGACCACGTGGTTCGGGGGCCGGCATGGCGCGACGGGGCCGCAACGGACCGGAAGGCCGAGTGGCCCTGCGTCGCCACACCCCGCCGGACACCCGAAGAGCCCGACTCTCACCAGCCCGCGCTGCCGCGACGGCAGCCGCCTCGTGACCGCCATGATCCGATTGAACAGATCGGTCAGCGGCTCACCCACCCCCGGGACGAACTCGCTTATTCCGTAGGTCACTTGGGTATTCCGTAAGCCACTTGAGGCGGAGCGGGGCGGCTCGTCCTCCCGTATGGACAGCGCAACGCGGACGAGCGATGCATCGCCCGACTGAAGCAGCGACGCGGCCTGGCCGGGCGGACGGACAAGCTCGCCATTCCCTACCAGGCCGTAGTCCTCCTCACCGCCAGCCTCCCCATCCGGGCCCGGTGATGACGATGAAGTGGCGACCTTTCAGTCGTCGAAGAAGAGCTCAAGGTCCTCGACCGACCCCGGCCCGGTGAGGAAGCCCTCGGCCTTCGCGATCTGGTCCTCTGATGGCAGTTCGCCCTTCAGGAGTCCCCGCATCCAGATTTCTCCCTGCTCGCCGACCGCGTAGATGCCGGACAGCAGCTCGGTCATGCCGGCAGGATGCGCCGGGATGCGTCCGGCGACGGGTTGGAGCACCCAGCCGCCTGACCGGGCTGCGAGCCGCAGCACCCCGGCCCAGTTCGCGATCCTCCCGATGCGCACGTGCCACGAGTCCTCGGTGAACGGAGCCATCCGCCCCCCATGGAGAGGGTTGGTGGCGGCAGCGATGTCCTTGAGGGCTTGCCGTTCCGCAGCGTCACGGACCCAGCGCCCTTCCTGCGCTTCTTCGATGGCGGCCTCCCACCACTTCCACCCGTCGTCGAGTCGAGCCTCGAATGTCTCCATGTGAACAGGTTTCCATGCGCGATCCCGCAAGCATTCAAGGGGCGCTGGTCAGTGGATTGACGCATCAAGGAGACAGACCCCGAGCCACACCGCAACTGAAGCGCCGAGGCCGCCACCGGCGGAACCGTCGCCCAGCTCCAGAAGGACATGCTCGCCGGATTCGACGACGACCCCGCCGGCGAACCACCCGCACCGCCGACCGACATCTACAGGGAGGCGCCGTCCACACCCGACGGGTGTACTGCACTGCTCAGCGGATCGGGCTTGCCCAACTCCAGCTCCCCGACCTTCTGGTCCCCGCTCGTCTCCCCGGTCGGCCGGAACCCCAGCCCCAGGTAGAAGCCCTCGGGGCCGTCGTCGCCCGGGTGCCAGGTGGTGGTCAGTCGGGTGCCACCGCGGCGGCGGATTTCGGCGGCCACCGACTCGACCGCGAAGCGACCGTATCCGCGGCCCTGTTCGCCGGCCGCGATGTTGAGCCGCCACAGTCCCGAACGGATGTCGGCGCCTTTGCCATCGCCCGCGAAGTCGATGTCGAGGAAGGCCATGAGGAAGCCGACCGGCCTCTCACCGTCGAAGATGAGCCGGGGCCAGGCTGTGTCCGGGTATACGTATGCCTCGGCCAGCGACTTCATCACCGGAGCCACCAAGTGCTCCTGGTCGGGGCGGACCTTCAGGCCGATCGCGACGTCGAAGTTGGCGGCAGTGACTGTTTCCAGGCGGAGCAAATTCGTCATGCGGAAACCGTAAGTCTACGGATCAAGTGGTTTTCCTGAGGGCACACACCCCGTCGGCGATGCTCGCCGACCGCCCTTGGTCCCCGGATGCAGATGGGCTTCGATATGCCCCGCGGGGCTGCGGCCCGGGACGGAGTCAAGCGGCGCGATCTCGGCCTGGCTCATGTGATCGCGGCGCCGGAGCCCTCTCCTCAGCCGCCCTGCGGCCTCACCACGGGACGGTCTCGCCGCGGCGATCCAGGAATTGCAGGCCAGTCACCCCGGCCTGCTTTTCGAGGACGTCCACGACCGCCGGGATGCTCTCCCCCGGGCTCAGCGGGGCGTCCGGGCCGCCGAGACGGGTTCGGTTGTGACCGGGGTCGATCAGCAGCTTGGTGTGGCCTCATCGGCGTGACGGGTGGCGTAACTGCGCATCAGTTGGTTGAGCGCCGCCTTGCTGGCCTTGTAGAGGTCGTATCCGTCCTCCGTGTTCCGCGAGATGTTGCCCGTGTCTTCTCCGGCGGTCAGCACCGCGATGTCGTCCTGATGGGCTTGCTCGCCGAGGAGTTCGCCCGACTTCACCCGCCGAGCGAGTGACATCCTCCGCCCCCGCTATCAACCTGGGTCATACAACGCGGAGTTGAACGCCAGGCGCAGTCGTGGCCAGAAGTTCGGACAGAGGTACTGACGCGGCTCGTCAGCGTTCCTAAGATCTGTCACATCGCCGCACCCCGACGGAGGCCGGTGGAAGTGACCGAAGAAGCGACCCAACTGGCGATCGCCGTAACGACCGATGGAGCGCCGCCCCACGTAGGCCCCCGATCGGGGCCATTCCGCCGCCCGGGAGGAGGGCCGGTACCACACACCCTGCGCGCCTTGAGTGACTCGCAATCACGCTCACCCCACTAGTACTGATCCAGCACCACCCACCCGAAGGGACCCTCGTGCAGATCCGACGCCGCCCCCTCCTCCTCTCAGGAATGCTCGCCGCCTCCGCGACTCTCGCCCTTTCGGGCACCGCGGACGCCGCCGTCGTGAAGCTCAGCCAGGCCGCCGCCGCCTCCCAACTCGCGGCAGCGGGCGTGACCCACAGCTCTTCCGGCGGGTGCACCACGCGCTCCGATTCCCACTGCACCTCCTACGAGCAGATCAACCAGGCCACCGTGGACGGACTCAAAACCCTGAAGTCGGCGAGCGGGTGCGCCATCAACGTCACCGGCGGCACCGAGGTCGGCCACGCCTCGGGGACGTACAGCCACTACAACGGCTACAAGGCCGACATCGCCCGCAACTCCTGCGTCGACGGCTATGTCACCCGCAGTTTCACCCACATCTCCACACGCGGGGACGGCGCCACCCGTTGGCGCTCCTCGGCGGGCAACGTCTACGCCAACGAAGGCTCGCACTGGGACATCACCTACTGCGGCGGCAACACCTCCTGCACCGCGGCCGCCAGCGCCTGAGGCCACGTCACATCAGGGGTTGCTGATGACCACCTTGCCGAACGGTGCACCGATGGCGTAGTGCCAGTAGGCGTCGACGGCGTCCTCGAAGGCGAAGGTGCGGTCGATCACCGGCCGGATCCGATGCTCTTCGATGAAGGCGTTCATGGCGATGAACTGGGCACGGCTGCCGACCGCCACCGTGCGAATGGTGGCGCCGGAGGCGAAGAGCGCCTGGGGGTCGAGCGGTGTCACGGTGCTGCCGACGAATCCGACACACGCGATCGTGCCCGAGAGCGCGATCGCGCGGACGGACTCGTGCAGCAGCCCGGCGACGTCGAGGATCCGGTCCGCGCCGCGGCCTCCGGTGAGCACACGGACCTCGTCGGCCCAGTCGGGTGTCGCCGAGTAGTCGACGACCGCGTCGGCACCGAGGCATCGCAGCCGCTCGGCTTTGACCGGTCCGCTGGTCGTGGCGATCACGCGCGCACCCAGCGCCTTGGCGAACTGGAGAGCGAAGAGGGAGACGCCGCCGGAACCCTGCACCACCACGGTGTCACCGGGCCGTACACCTGCCCCGTCCCCGGTGAGCGCGTTCCACGCCGTGACCGCCACGCACGGCAGTGTCGCGGCCTGCTCATACGTCAGGTGCTCGGGTATCGCCACGAGCGAGGCCACATCGACCAGGGCGAAGTCGGTGAGCATGCCGTCCAGCGAGCCGCCGCGCTGGTCGAGGTGCTCGATGGCGAACGGCCCGTCCTGCCACGAGGGGAAGAGCGTCGCGGCGACCCGGTCCCCGACACCCACCGTATCGACGCCCGGCCCCACGGCCGCCACCTCACCCGCCCCGTCGGAGACGGGGACGACGTCCGGCTTGACCGGCAGGACGTACGTTCCGTTGAGCACCATGAGCTCGCGAAAGCTCAGGGACGTCGCGCGGACCGCCAACAGGGCCTGGCCCGGGCCAGGTTCGGGGATTTCGTGTTCGCGTACCGCGAGCCCGTCCGGGCCGGCCCCGCTGTGTGAGAGGTGGTAGCTACGCATCAGGCGCATCGGACTGTATCCCTTGATCGAGGTGACGGCAGGTACGTGTGCTGAGATCGACTGACGGCTCGGCGCTCATGCCCCCTCTGGCTCGAACTCGGATGACTCGGGCTCGGTTCCGGACTCCGACTCCGACTCCGACTCGGCAGCCAGCGGAACCTCGCCGGCCGTCTTGCTGAAGCCGAGCGCCTCCACGATCCGACCGTCGGCCACACGCATGACGTTGACGCCGCTCACCCACTCCTCGGGCCCGGCCCCGAAGCGGTAGCTCCACACGATGGTCGCGCGGTCGCCGGCCACGATCACCTCCTGCGGGGTGAACTGTGTCGCCCTGTCGTCGACGAGCGCCGCCCACCACCGGGTGCACGCCTCGCGACCCACGACCCGCTCTCCGCTCGGCGCGGGCTGAACGCTCTCCATGACGCAGTCCTCGGCGATCAGGTCTACGAGGAGGTCCGCTTCCCGGTCGGTGAAGGCGCGGTTGAAACGATCGATGACCTCGGCGGTGCTGCGCACAGGCATGACATCTCCTCAAGTACCCAGTGAGTGCTGGGCAGTTGTCCCGGAACTCGGTTGGTTTCGAGTGGCACCAAACAAGTAGACCGATCGGTCTATGGCTTAAGAGATAGACCGGTTGATCTACCGTGTCAAGTGCTGGCACAATCACGCCATGAACACTGCCGCCAAGCCGGGCCCCCGCGAGCGACTCCTGTCCGCCGCCCAGGAGTTGACGTACACCCAGGGTGTCGGAGTGGGGGTGGACGCCCTGCTCAAGGCGGCCGGAGTCGCCCGTCGTTCGCTGTACGAACACTTCGGGGGCAAGGACGGCCTCATCGCGGAGGTGCTGCGCCGCAGCTCCGCCGAGGATCTCGATCAGTACCGGGCCACCATGGCTTCGGCCGGGGACGAGCCCCGAGCCCGGTTGCTCGCCGTCGTCGACCGACTCAACCTCATCGCCGCCGCGCCCGACTTCCACGGCTGCCGCTACCTCGCCGCCGACCTCGCCCTTACGGAGCCGGAGCACCCCGGACACGAGGTCACCCGGGCCTATCGGCGTTCCCTCCAGGGTCTGTTCGCGGACGAGTTCGTCTCCCTTGGGCATGTCCATCCGGAGTTCTCCGCACAGCAGTTGATGCTCCTCGTCGACGGCCTTCTCGCCGCCGGCGCGACCCGCCCCGACCTCGCACCCGCCGCCTCCCGGGAACTCGCCGAGCACATCATCGACGCGGGCGCCAAGTGAGCCTGGGCGTTGGCTTATTGGCGTTCCGCGCCCGGGGACGAGGGACCTGCGCCCGTCAGCGCACCACGCGGTAGCGGAGGTGGACGACCCTTGCGCCGAACGTGCGGTTCTCGACGAGTTCGAGATCCACCCGGCGCTCGTGTTGAGGGAAGAACGGGATGCCACCGCCGAGCAGGACCGGGTAGACCCTGGCCCGGTACTCGTCGATCAGATCCGCCGCGGCCGCCTCGGCGGTGAGCGTCGCGCCGCCGATCGCGATGTCCCCCTCCCCCGGCTCGGCCCGCAACCGCTCGATCTCCTCCGACAGGCTGCCGGAGGCCAGACGCGCATGGCCCCGCACCGCCGACAGCGTGGTGGAGAACACCACCTTGGGGAGCCGCCTCCAGAGCGCGGCGAACTCGCGCGTCGGGAAGTCGAGGGACGGGTTCTGGTCGACGGTCTCCCAGTACACCATCGTCTCGTACAGCCGCCGCCCCAGCAGGTGGACGCCGAGCCCCCGCACCTCGTCGGTCGCCAGGCGAAAGACCTCCTCGTCGGGCACCGTCCAGTCGAAGCCACCGTCCGGCCCGACGATGTAGCCGTCGAGCGAGACACTCATCGAGTAGGTCACGCGGCGCATCGGCAGCCCTCCTTGACGACAGGCTTCGACAGTACGACCGCAGGACGCCACAGGCCGTAGGACACGGGGCTCCGCTCGGAACACGAGGCCCGAGGGCCGGGGCTCCGGAGCCCCGGAATTCGAGACGCATCGCGATCCTCGTGATCCTTTCGGATGCATCGCGACCCTCGCGGTCCTTTCGGCCGAGTCACCTCAGGCGATCAGCTCGTTGAGAACTCCTCGCCGCTCCACGGGCTCGGCTCGAAGCAGCAGAGAGGACGGGACGACCGGTGCCACGTTTCTGACGAACCGCGCACCGGGCGGGCGCCCCCTCCTTCGCACCTCCCCGATCGCCATGGCCACGACGTCGGGGTCCTCGGAAAGGATCCGCGCACGGTTGCCGACCGTGGTTGCGAGGAGGGTCACGTACTCACCGCTCGCCACGGCGTGGACGGCGGCGGTCCCTGCCGGGTTGCCGGTCCTGTTGCCCGTCGCGTTGCCCGTCATGGTGTTCGCCGTACCGCCCGTCGTGTCGCGCGCCGGGACGACGAGGACGGTCGGGCGACGCAGGGCCGCCCAGTCCGCCGCGAGGTCGCCGTTCACCTCGTCCGTCTCGACGACGACCTCCGCGCAGTCCCGCGCACTCATCCTGACCGAGCGGCCTGGGCCGGCCGGGATCCGCATGGACCACCCATGTCTGCGGAACCGCCTGCGCACCCTCTCCCTGCCCGCGGCATCCAGGACGGAGACGGGGTAGGCGCCGTCGATCAGCACCAGCCCGCCGATCGACTCCGGGTACTCGGCCGCGTAACACAGGGCGATCGTCGCCCCATGGGACCAGCCGACCAGGATCGGACGCCTCAGCGCGGTCGCTTCGATCACACGGTCGACGTCGTCGACCGCGCCTCGCAGCGAGTAGTCCGACGAGGTCCCGGATGCGCCGCGTCCTCTCGCGTCATAGGTGACAGTGCGGTACTGACCTGCGAGCCGGCCGATGACGCGCTTCCACTGGCGCCGCGTGGAAAACCCTCCGTTCACAAAGAGCACCGGGGGGCCTGAGCCGAGCGTGTCGACACCGCGCAGCCGGGTGTCGGCCGCCTCGACCGCGAACTGTCGTGCCATGGGAACCTTCCGTTCGTAGGGCGCAGACGCCGATCGGTGGAGGAGTGGGTGGACAGCGGAGGGGATCGGCCCGCGGGCTCGGACAGCCGTCCCCGCCCAGATCTGGCCCACATCGGACCGGGCTGCCTACGAGTCAACGATGGCCGTACGCGACGCCTCGAACAACGGCCGGTTCGACAACGACCGTTGAACCACGTTCAACGCCGCGGGCCCCTGCCTTCGTCTGCCGACCGTGCTCGCTTTTCGCGCAGTTCCCCGCGCCCCTTAGCGGTACTGGTGCTGGCCTGCACCGGGCATTTCAGCCCGTCCGGCGTTTGAGGACGAGCGCCGTTCAGGCGCGAACGGGGTCTGGGGCGGAGCCCCAGGGGGCGCGGGGCTCCAACTGGCGCCAGGTATCTCCTGGTTGACGGTGCCCGCGCCGCTCAGCCCGGGGCGATACGGCTGAGGCTCTCCCAGGATCGATACAGCTCCGTCCGGGCCCGGCCCATCTCCATGACGTGGTCGAAGGACTGGCTGCCGACTATCAGCCGTCGGGGCGGGTCCGGCAGTGCGGCCAGTTCCATGATGACCGGTGCGGCGGTCTCCGGCTCCGGAGAGACGGCGTCTCCCCACATGGCCTCCATCTCGGTGCGCACGGACTGATACTGCGTCAGGGGTTCGGTGGCCGTGGTGCCGGCGGTGAACAGGCCGGTGTTGTAGCCGCCCATCTGCACGATGGTGACCTTGACCCCGAAGCCTTCGACCTCCATGGCGAGCGCCTCGCTGACCGAGTCCAACGCGGCCTTGCCCGCTCCGTAGAAGCCGACGGTCGCCATGCCACCGCCGGTGCCCATCGAGGTGACCTGAAGGAGCCGCCCCCCGCCTTGGGCGCGCAGATGAGGCAGGACCGCCTGGGTCACCCACAAGGCGCCGAAGAAGTTCACATCCAGATGGGCCCGGATCTGCTCCTCCGTGGCCTCCTCGACCATGCCGTAGAGCATTCCGCCGGCGTTGTTCACGACCACGTCCAACCTCCCGAACGCGGCTACCGCGCGGGCGACCCCGTCGAAAACGCCCTGCCGATCGGCGACATCCAGGGAGAGCGGGACCAAGTGGTCGGGGTACTTCTCGGTCAGGTCGTCCAAGGGGCCGACGTTTCGCGCGGCCGCCACCACACGGTCCCCCGCCGCCAAGGCCGCCTCGGCGAATGCCCTGCCCAGGCCCCTGGATGCACCGGTTATCAACCAGACTCGCGCATGCTGCGTCATGGCACCTCACCCTCAGTAAATGAAACGGCCCGTCTCGGTTCGTTTCCCGTTCGTTGCCGAGGCTAGGGCATTTCCTCCTCGGGAAGCAATACGAATCGTCTCGTTTCACAACGGGGGTACGCTGTCCGCATGCCCGACGAGATGGGGCCGGGCCACTCCCGGCGCAAGGAACGGTCCCGGCAGGCGATCCTGGCGGCCACCCGCGCCCTGGTCGCGGAGGAGCCGTACGAGAAGGTCACCGTCGAGGCCATCGCCGCCCGTGCGGGCGTAGGCAAGCAGACGATCTACCGACGCTGGCCGTCCAAGAGCGCGGTCGTCTTCGCCGCGCTGCTGGCGCTGAGCGAGGATGCGGACGGGGAGTCGATCACGCTGCCCGACACGGGAGACGTCGAGGCGGACCTCAAGCTCGTGATGCGTGCGTCGGTGGAGGAATTCGCCGACCCGTCCTTCGACCGGCTGATCCGGGCCCTCACCGCAGAGGTCGCCACTGATGCCGCGCTGGCGGACGAGTACCGCGAGAAACTGGCCAAGCCACTGGACAAGGCGAAGAAGGCGCGTCTGCGCAGCGCTCAGCGGGCGGGGCAACTCGACGCCGAAGCCGACCTGGACCTGGTCCTCGAAGTCCTCTACGCCCCGCTCTTCCAACGCTGGCTGCATCGCAGCGGGCCCCTGACCGCCGCATACGCCGACTCGCTCGTCGACGTGACCCTCCGGGCTTTCGGCCCCTGAACTCCCGTCACGGCCGGCGGCACAGCGCCCCGACCGTGCCTGCGGGGCAAGGCGACGCGGGGCTCACAAGCCGCAGGCGCCGCCGTCCTCCGTGCGCGGCCAGTGCCGTCCTTCGACCGCTTCGGCGCTGCGGTTGAGGCGGGCCAGGGCGTCCTCCAACTGCCGCACCTCCTCGGGGGACCAGTCGGCCACCACCTGCGCCAGGCAGGACCGGTTGACCTCGCGATCCGCGGCGAGCCGGCGACCGCCCTCAGCGGTGATGCGCAGCTTGCGGGCCATGCCGCCGTCCGGATCCGTGACACGCTCGGCCAGTCCGCAGCGCAGAAGCGCGGCCGTCTGCCGGTTCACGGTGGAGGTGTCGAGGCCGAAGGCATCCGCCAACTGCCCGATGGACATGGGGCCTTGAGTGTCGATCCGGCTGAGCAGCAGGTAGGCCGACCGATCGAGGCGTTCGGGGTCGCGCTCGCGCCGGGCCAGCACCTGGTGCCGCGACAGCAGCATCAGCTCCCGCTCCAGTTTCTCCAGCACCGCGCCTCCCGCTCCTTCCGACCCGCTCCCTCCGGCGCACCATTATCGCGGACCCAGGAACCGGTGAGGCTCCCCAGGGGGTCCGAAGACGGCTCCCCCGGGTGGCCAGGGCCTGCAATATGCATGATACATAAGCTGTGTACTATGCACTTCTGCTGTCATCCCGATGAGCCACAGCCTCAACCCGGAGGATCCGCATGACCGACACCGCACCCACCGCATCCCGCGCGGCCGAGATCCTCTCCCGGCCCATCACGCTGAACGGGCTGACCGTCCCCAACCGCATCGCCATGGCTCCGATGACGCGGATGTTCTCCCCCGGCGGCGTGCCCGGCGAGGACGTGCAGGCGTACTACGCCAGCCGGGCCGCCGCGGGTGTGGGTCTCATCGTCACGGAGGGCACCTACGTCGGTCACGACTCCGCCGGGCAGAGCGACCGCGTGCCGCGCTTCCACGGCGAGGAACAGCTCGCGGGATGGTCGAAGGTCGCGGCGGCCGTGCACGAGGCGGGCGGCACGATCGTGCCGCAGCTCTGGCACATAGGCATGGTCCGCAAGCAGGGCGAGGCCCCGTACGCCGACGCACCCGCCGTCGGCCCCTCGGGCATCCGTGTCGACGGCACCGAGGGCACGGGCAACGCGATGACCCGCGCCGACCTCGACGACGTCATCGGCGCGTTCGCCGACGCCGCCGCGGACGCCGCGCGCATCGGCTTCGACGGCGTCGAACTGCACGGCGCCCACGGCTACTTGCTCGACCAGTTCCTGTGGGAGCGCACCAACCGCCGCACGGACGAGTACGGCGGCGACGCGGTGGCCCGTACGAAGTTCGCCGCGGAGATCGTGGCGGCCGTCCGCGAACGCGTCCCGGCCGACTTCCCAGTGGTCTTCCGCTACTCGCAGTGGAAGCAGGAGGCCTACGACGCCCGGCTCGCGCAGACCCCGCAGGAGCTGGAGGCGATCCTGGCCCCGCTGGCCGCGGCCGGCGTCGACGTCTTCCACGCCTCCACCCGGCGCTACTGGCTCCCGGAGTTCGAGGGCTCGGACCTGAACCTGGCGGGCTGGACCAAGAAGCTCACCGGCCGCCCGACCATCACCGTCGGCTCGGTCGGTCTCAACGGCGACTTCATCCGCTCCTTCGCCGGCGAGGGTGCCGCACTCGGCGACATCGACAACCTCCTGGACCGCATGGAGCGCGACGAGTTCGACATGGTCGCCATCGGCCGGGCGCTGCTCCAGGACCCGCAGTGGGCGGCGAAGGTCCTCGGCAACCGTTTCGACGAGCTGAAGCCCTACGACCCGGCGGCGCTCACGTCGCTCAGCCGCTAGCCGCAGCCGGCTCGCGGACGCCACGTTCGCCGAAGCCGACGTGTGAGGGAAAGTGCCGGTCACGGCCTCGCGTTGAGGACTGTGACCGGCACGGTCATGTGGGGGCGGCTACGGGGGCAGGCCGAGCCCCGAACTGCCGACAACGTCAATTCCCTTTGCCTGCACGCCTCTTGACGTGTTCCGTCCAACCTGACTTCATGAACTGGGAGCGCTCCCACGCACCACTGCCCCCGTCCCCACACTCCCCGAGGAAGGCTCCCCCGTGCCTCCTACCCCCTTCACGCGCGGCGCGGCACGTCGTGCGGCCGCGGTGCTCGCCGGGTTCGCCCTGGCAGTCGGCGGCCTGACCGCCGCCGCACTTCCGGCGCACTCGGCCGACGCGGCCGCCGCCGCCCAGCCCGCCGACTCTCCCGTACGGGTCAACCAGCTCGGCTATCTCCCCGACGGGCCCAAGCGGGCCGTCGTGGTGAGCTCCGCGAGTGCGCCGCTGGCCTGGCAACTGCGCGACGCCTCCGGCGCCGTCGTCGCCTCGGGTGCGACCGCGGTGCACGGCGCGGACCAGGCCTCCGGCCAGTCCACGCACC
Organism: Streptomyces sp. ASQP_92; assembly: GCF_025399895.1. Classification (GTDB taxonomy): domain Bacteria; phylum Actinomycetota; class Actinomycetes; order Streptomycetales; family Streptomycetaceae; genus Streptomyces. The sequence continues at coordinate 386,534 of NZ_JAODUA010000004.1, forward strand.
TCGTGGACTTCGGCGCGTACACCGGTAGCGGCACCGGTTTCATCCTGGTCGTGGGTGACCGGTCCAGCCACCCGTTCGACATATCGGCGTCGCTGTACGACGGGCTGCGCGCCGACAGCATGTCGTTCTTCTACCAGCAGCGCAGCGGCATCGCGATCGACGCCGCTCTCGTGGGCAGCGCCTACGCGCGCCCCGCCGGGCATCTGGGCGTGGCCCCGAACAGGGGCGACACCAGCGTTCCCTGCCAGGCGGGGGTGTGCGACTACCAGCGGGATGTGCGCGGCGGCTGGTACGACGCTGGTGACCAGGGCAAGTACGTCGTGAACGGCGGCATCGCCACCTGGGAGCTGGTCAACTCCTTTGAACGTGCCCGGCGTTCGGGCGGTGAGGCTGCCCTCGGCGACGGGACCCTGCGCGTTCCGGAGCGCGGCAACGGAATCCCGGACGTCTTGGACGAGGCCCGCTGGGAGCTGGAGTTCCTGCTGCGGATGCAGGTCCCCGCGGGTAAGCCGATGGCCGGGATGGCCTTCCACAAGGTCCATGACGCGCAGTGGACCGCACTGCCGACAAGGCCCGAACTCGACGACGCGCAAAGGGAGTTGCACAAGCCGTCGACCGCCGCCACGCTGAACCTGGCGGCCACGGCCGCGCAGTGTGCCCGGGTGTACGCGCCCTACGATGCCGCGTTCGCCGCTCGCTGCCTGGACGCGGCCCGCCGCGCCTGGGCGGCCGCCAAGGCCAACCCCGACGTCCTCGCCCCGGCGACCGACAACACCGGCGGTGGCGCGTACGAGGACGCAGACGTCTCCGACGAGTTCTACTGGGCGGCGGCCGAACTCCTGGCTACCACCGGCGAGTCGCAGTACCGGGACGGCGTCACCTCCTCCCCGCACCACACCGAGCCGGCCGACGGCTTCTGGTGGGGCGGCACCGCGACACTCGGCCGGATCACCCTCGCCACCGTCCCCGGCGTGGCCCTGCCCGCCGACGACCTGGCTCGACTGCGCGGTGCACTCACCACGGCCGCCGACGCGCAGCTGTCCACCATGGCCGGACAGGGCTACCCGGTGCCGCTGACCGCCACCGGTTACGTGTGGGGCTCCAACAGCGCCGTCACCAACAACGCGATGATGCTGGCCGTCGCGTACGAGCTGACCGGTCAACAGCGGTACCGGGCAGGGGCGTTGGAGTCACTGGACTATCTGCTCGGGCGCAACGCGCTCGACCTTTCCTACGTGACGGGCTACGGCGAGCGCTTCTCCGAGAACCAGCACCACCGCTTCTGGGCGCACCAGAACGATGCCTCCCTGCCGCACCCGCCCAGCGGTTCGGTCGCGGGCGGCCCGAACGCGGGCCTCGACGACCCCGTGGCCAAGGCCAAGCTCCAGGGGTGCGCCCCAGCGGCGTGCTACGTGGACGACATCGGCTCGTACTCCACCAACGAAGTGGCGATCAACTGGAACGCCTCCCTGGCATGGCTGTCGGCGTTCGCGGCGGAGCGGCGCAGCGCCCCGGCCGTGCCTGCGGTGCAGGTGACCCCGGCGACGGTCAGCGTCCCGGAAGGCGGGTCGGCGACGGTCGGTGTACGGCTCTCGGCGGCGCCCACCCAGAACGTCACCGTGACGGTCGCCCGAAGCTCCGGCGACCCGGATCTGACCGTGGCGGCGGGAGCGGCCATGACGTTCACTCCCGCCAACTGGGCAACGCCGCAACCGATTTCGGTGTCCGCCGCCCAGGACGCGGACGCGGTGTCGGGCAGTGCGACCTTCACGGTCGGGGGCCCGGCGGTGCGGGCGGCGACGTTCACGGCGACGGAGGCGGACGACGACGCGACATCGGGGACGAGCTGCTCCGTGACCTACCGGATCGACAACGCGTGGAACGACGGGTTCACGGCGACGGTGACCGTGAAGAACACCGGGGCGTCGGCGATCTCGGGCTGGACCCTGGGCTGGAGCTTCGCGGGCAACCAGCGGATCAGCGGCGCCTGGAACGCCACGGTGACCCAGTCCGGCACGGCGGTGACGGCCAAGGATGCCGGATGGAACGGCACCCTGGCGCCCGGCGGCAGCGCGAGCTTCGGGTTCCAGGCCGGGTACTCGGGCACGAACGCGGCACCGACGGCCTTCACCCTGAACGGCGCTGCCTGCTCCTGAACCGCCTTGGCTCTGCGCATCCGTGTACGTGTACGTGTCCGAGTCGAGAGTGCCGCCCGCTTCCATGAACGGAGCGGCACTCACGACCTCGGACCCCCGGGCCCGCACGGAAGCGGCGGGACGGGCCCAGCGCACCTAAGAGCGACCGGCCGGTGCCGAGGAGCACCGGGACCTGGGCGCGTGATCCACCACCGACACGCATTCAAGGCCGGCTCAAGCCTTGTCGACATGCGGCCTCCTGCGCGGCCATGACCTCGTCCCCGTGCTCGAAGCCCCACGCCCCGAGCGCCTCGATGGGAGCCAGCAACGTCTCACCCAGAGAAGTGAGTTGGTACTCGACACGCGGCGGCGCTCCCGGGTGTGCCCGGCGGGCGACCAGACCGTTGGACTGCAAGCGCCTCAGCGTTTCGGTGAGGACCTTGGAGCTGATCCCTCCGATCTGCTCCCGGAGGTCGCCCGGGCGTCTGGGGCCGTCGCGCAGGGCCCAAAGCACCACGGCGTTCCAGGTGTTGGAGAGAAGGTCGAAGGCGAGGCGGGCACGGCAGTCGGCGAGGAAGACGTCGGTCGTCACGTACCACATGGTGCCTGACGGACCTTCTAGCGTCGTTGCGAACGGGCAAGCGGTCCGAGCAGGTCCTGGGAGGGAATGCGTGATGAGAATCGGCGTACTGGGCACGGGCAACATGGCGGATGCGCTCGCCACCCACTGGGTGCGGGCCGGGCACGACGTGGCTGTCGGAGGTCGGGACATACGGAAGGCGGAACGGCTCGCGGCGCGCGTTGGGGGTGGCGCGAAGCCTGCCGGTCTGCGGGCGGCGGCCGAGTTCGGGCAGGTGGTACTGGCGGCCCTTCCCTACGGTGCGGGTTCGGGTGTCGTGGGGGAACTGCGGGCGGCCCTGCACGGCAAAGGGCTGATCGACTGCTCCAATCCGATCGGGCCGGGTTTTCGGCTGCTGACGCCGGGCGGTGTCTCGGCCGCGCGACAACTGGCCGCGGCGGCTCCGGAAGCCCATGTGGTCAAGGCGTTCAACCTCTGCCACGAGGACGTGTGGCGCATGTCGCCACCCGTCTTCGACGGGCGTCCGCTGGCCGTTCCGGTCTGCGGGGACGACGGAGCCGCCCTCGCGCTGGTGCACGAGCTGGTGCGCGACGCCGGCTGCGAACCCGTGGCCGGCGGCGGCCTCGAACGAGCGGGGCTCCTGGAGGCGACCGCCGCGCTCTTCATCGGGCTCTGGGTGGGTGAGGGAGCCGATGCCCAAGCGATCGCACCCCCACTGTCCTACGCCACCGGACCGGGACATGAGGTCGATCAGGAGTTCCGGGCCACACCTTCTACGCGGTGAAAACCTGACGCTCCACCCGCGACGACCTGCGTGCTGCGCCCGCCCAGAGCTAGACCGTGAAGCCGTTCACGCGTTCCGGGGTGATGCGAACGATCAGCCGGCTCGCGTTCTCGGGCGGCGGGTCCTCGCCCAGGTAGCGCTGCGAGAGCCGCTTCGGCAGCACCTTGTCCGGGTCGGGCAACAGCTCCGCGGTACCTCGGATCTCGGCCGACCGGTAGGGGTTGCTCAGATCGAAGACCGCGAGGCTCACACGTGGGTCGCGCTCGATGTTCCGGGCCTTCTTCCGGTTGGCGGTCACGGAGACGAGTACCGTGTCGCCCTCGCGTACGTACCAGACCACCGAAGTCTGCGGCCCACCATCCGGGTTGACCGTGGCGAGGGTGGCGAAGTTCTTGTCGTCGAGCAGGCCGGTGGTGGCGGAGTCGAAGCCTTCGAATGCTGTCATGTCCCGAGACAACGACGCATCGGCGCCAGTTCTTCCGCCTTTCGCGCTCGGCCTGCGCGATGACGAACTGCTTCACGCCGGATCCGATCGCCCTGGCGCGCGCCGTCGTCCGCCCTGCGGAGGCTCGTAGCCTTCGACGAGATACGTAGGAGCATCGCGCCGCCAGGAGCCACGACGAGCCACGCGTCACGACGGGAATCGGCCAACTGTGGCCGAAGAATCGGACGCGTACACGTTGACAGACATGGGGTCACGAGGATCTACCGTTCATGTGCGGATAGTGTGTCCATGGGCCGAACGGATCTCCGTATGACCCAACTTGACCACCCTGACGGTAGGTCGTGACCCCAACTCTCGTACCCGGCCTCCTGAAAGTGGCGCTGATGAACGTGTCGCCCAGCGGTAGACAACTGCTCAGCCGGGGCGCTCTGGCAGCCCTCGTGGGCGCGGTCACCCTCATACCGGGCCCGAGTTACGCGGCCCCGCACGACCCCGAACCGGTCGCCGGCGGGCCCCTGGAACAGATCCACAGTCAGCTCGATGGCCTCTACCGTGAGGCGGAGGTGGCAACCGAGGCGTACGACGCCGCCAACGAGAAGGCGACCGAGCAGTCCAAGCGAGTGACGTCCCTCCAGAGTGACCTCGCCCGCACCCAGGGCCGGGCGGACGCCCTGCACGGCCTCGCCGGGGCGGCGGCCCGAGCGCAGTACCGCGGGGACTACTTCGGCTCCGCCGGCTTCCAGTTGATACTCAGCGACCATCCCGAAAACGCGCTCGCCGACGCCGCGCAGGCCGACCGGACCCGCGCCACCATCGAGGCCATATACCAGAGCCAGAAGACCGCCCGCGCGGAACTCGACCGGCAGACCGAGGCCGCGACGAAGAACCTGCGTGACCTCAAGAAGAGCCTCGCCGACAAGGCCGGCGCGAAGGAAAAGATCCAGAAGAAGATCGCCGACGCGGAGCGGATCGAGGCGGGCCTGAAGGCCGAACAGGTCGCCGGGCTGGCCCAGTTGGAGAAGCGGAAGGCGGACGAGGCCAAGTCCAAGTGGCCCGGCTCCGGTTCGGACGGCGGGCCGGCCGACAAGGGCGGTTCGGGCAACGGGCCCTCGGGCGGCGCTCCGGCCGTGAGCGGCAGGGCCGGGCAGGCCGTCTCCTTCGCCATGGCGCAGATCGGCAAACCGTACGGGTGGGGTGACGTGGGTCCCTCGTCGTACGACTGCTCGGGGCTCACCTCCGTGGCCTGGGCCCATGCCGGACACCCCATACCCCGTACCTCACAGGCCCAGTGGCAGGGACTGCGCCACGTCGGTCTCGCCTCCGCCCAACCAGGTGATTTGATCATCTACTTCAGCGATGCCACGCACGTGGGCATGTACATCGGAGGCGGACAGATCGTCCACGCTCCGCGGCCCGGGCGGACGATCACGACCGCGCCCGCCGCATCCATGCCGATCCTCGGCGTGGTCCGACCCGGAGGCTGAGCGGATATGTCCCACTTGCCGGTATCCCGTGACGACGGGAATCTGCCCGCGCTCAGCGCGCAGCCGTTGATCCGTCTGGACGCGTATGTCGCCGAGGACGGATCGACCGTGGTCAACGGTCATCTGCTGACCATGGGCGGCACCAGGCCGCCCAATGAGGCGATCCTCGACGCCGTGGCGATGTTCGCCCGCACCCTGGGGGCTCCAGTGGCGGCGACTGTCGTCGACCGCACCGCGCAGCAGGTGGCGCGGCTTCGGGTGCACCCGGACGGCTCCAGCTACACGATCGCCGACGAGGAGGACCTGCCTCCCGGTCGTGAGCGAACCGAAGCGGAGGAGCAGGCGTTCCCCCCGCTCGCCCGTGTCGAGAGGATCATCCAGCACGCGCAGCGGGAGGAGCTGCACGAGGCGTTCGTCCTGGCCAGCGCTCTGCGCGAGCACCTGACGCTACGCCGGGGCGTGGAGGACGATCTCTCGCTGGAGGCGCGGGCGATCGAGGCCTACATGGCGTTCCTGCGCGGCGACTACGCGGTCTCCACCGTGCTCGCCCTCACCGTCGCGCGCATCCGGTGCCGCACCGACCTCAACCGGGCCGCACCCGAGGTGGCCCGCGCCACCGCGGCCTGGCAACGACTCGAGGACGCGAGCCAAGTGGCGACCCGAGGGCAGGAACTCCTGTACATGTGGGACCGGTTGTCCGCTGCGGGTCTGGTACAGCACCAAGCCCACCAGACCATGGCGCTGGCGGTCCGAAACAGGCTCGAACGGGGCGCCCACTACGTGGAAGCCCCGGCGGAGCGTCCGGCTGCGGCCCTCACCGCGGCCCAGGGGCCGGCCGCCCCGGAGGACACGCCGCTCAAGCGCAGCCGACGGGGTCTGCGGCGCTTCACCAGATGGACGGGCCGGGCCACCGGCTGAGGCGCCCCCGCCGATGACGGAGACGGCCATCGCGCCGCAGCCGTCCATGTCCTCGGCCTCCGCGACCGGCTGCGGCGATCAATGCGTCATCAGCAGGATGAGGAAGGCCGACGACGCGCCCACGGTGAGCGCCGCCCCCACCCCGGTGAACACCACGAAGAACGCCTTCGAGTCCCAGCCGGACAGCTCGAATCGGGCGGGGTTCCGCTCGTCGTACAGGACCATGACGCGGGCACCGACGCCGAAGCCCCGGGTGACCTTGCCGCGGCCGAACATGGCGGGGTACGTGCACGCGCGGCCTTCCCGGGTCGTCCACGCCACGACCGGGTGGTGGTACCTGGCGCCCTCGTCACCGTGCCTGGTGTCGTGGCGCACGATGTGCCCCACCGCGGTGATGCCGGTACGGCGGAGCGAGTCGGCGCGGCGGAGTCCGTACACGCCGACACCAAGAAAACTCACGCCGATCACCAGGGGTATGAGCAAGAAGAGCCATTCGCGTTCCATGCCCTGTCCGACGCGAGGGGGGCCGCCACGGTTGCCGGCATGTGTGTGGGCCCGTCCCTCACCTCAGCACGCCCGGTCGCGGCAGCGTACGGCGTTGAACTGGGCCCCCGCGAGCAGCGACAGGTTCGTGAACCACAGCCAGACGAGGAACACCACCACACCGGCCAGCGAACCGTAGAGGCGGGTGTACGAGGCGAAGTGGTCGGCGTAGAGGGTGAATCCGGCGGATGCCGCGCACCAGAGGAGAACCGCGACCACACCGCCAGGCAGACCTCGGCGCACGCCGCGCGCCTCGGGCGGGCCGGTGCGGAAGAGCACGAGGAGCAGGACCGTGACGACGCCCAGGATGATCGGCCAGCGCAGCATGGACCACGTCCCCAGGCTGTCGAGGCCGAGCAGCGCCGCCGCGCGACGGTCGAGCGGGCCCGAGAGCACGATCGCGGCCGAGCCCGTGAGCAGGAGGGCCAGCAGGAGGAGTGCGGTGGCCACGATGGTGTGTGCGGTACGCAGGGCCGGCCTGCTGTCCGGGAGGCGATGCATGGAATGCAGCGCCCGGCGAAAGACCGCGAGGTAGCTCGTCGCCGACCACAGGGCGCTGCCCGTCCCCGTCACCACCAGCACCCACACCCCGGATTGCGCGGTCGTCATCTCCCGCAGCGCGTCGCGCAGGGCGCTCGCGGACTGTGCCGGGGCGTACGACGTGAGGTCGTCGATCAGACGGTCCGTGGCCTGCGGGGCGGCCAGTCCGATGACCGAGACGGTGACCAGCATCGCGGGTACCAGGGCCAGGACGGCGTAGTAGGTCAACGCTGCCGCATGGTCGGACACGTTGTCGTCCCACACCGCCACCCCGGTCGCACGCAACTCACCGCGAAGCCGCTTCACGAGGGCAGTGGCGCGGGCGCGTCTTCCGCTGGGGCGCGGGGAGGGGTCGGGCACGGAACTCTCTCTTCGTGTGGTGGCGGGCGAAGTGTGCGTACCCGCAGTGGCGCGCGTCACGCCGACGGCCACACACACGGCGGTGGGGGATGTGAGGGGCACCTGTGCCCCTCACATCCCCCACCCTCATCCAACTCGCGTCAGAAGCGACCGCCCGTGACACGGGTGAGGGGTCCCTGTCCGCGTCGTACGGACACTCGGCCGAGACTATAGGCACCCGCCAGGGCCGCCAGTACGCCTCCTCCCACGCCTGCCGCGATCTGCTTGCGGTTGCGCACCACCGTCCATGCGGTCGATGCGATGTGGACCGACTTTCCGGGCACCGTGGCCAGCATCTCGCCGCCGGACTTGGCCTTGGAGCGCAACGCCAGCACCTTGCTGCCCGTCGTGTCCTTGGCTTCGGACGCCGCCGACTTGGTGTCGCTCGCAGCCGACGCCGCCTTGGTCGTGGCAGACCGAACTCCGCTGCTCGCAGAGCTCGCCGTGGTCTTGGCCGCAGTGCTCTTCGTCGCCTCGTTCTTCTTCGCTGTTTCCGACATGAGGTCCGTTTAGCCGCTGCTTTCGAATCGAAACGGTCAAGCGCGGCTGAAAACCGGGCTGTTCTACGGATGACCCGCATAGGCATGGGCGGGGAGCACACATCGGCCCCGGTGACCCCACTGATGCAGGACGGTCACGACTACAGGGCGGGCCGCACCCGAGCCGTGGTTCTGCGGACCCGGGCCGACCTGGGCCAGTTCGCGGCCGGGATCAACTCGTCACGGCACGAGTACGATGCGCCCGCGCAGGCCCCGCGAGGCCAGGGCGTCGTGGGCGGCGGCGGCTTCCGCGAAGGGCATCGTCCGGTCCACCCGCAGGGTGAGACCGCCGGCGTCCGCGAGCGCGGCCAACTCGGCGAGCCGCGCCCCGTCGCTGCGTACCTGGACCCGCGAAATCCGGATCCCGCGCTCCTCGTCCGGCCCCGCGCCCCGAAGGCTCACGAACGCGCCGCCGTCCCGCACGGCACCGAGCACTGACGCTCCCAAGGCGGCTGCATCGATCAGACCGTCGACTCCGCCGGGAACGGCTGCGCGGATCGCGACGGTGGGGTCGTCGGAGCGCGGGACGAAGACGTCGGCGCCGAACTTGCGCACCAACTCCTCGTCCTGCGGCCCGGCGACGGCGACGGCCCGCAGACCGCGCGCGGCCGCCAGTTCGACCAGGTAGCCGCCCACGGCACCCGCCGCACCGGTGATCGCCACCGTCGCGCCCTCGGCCGCGCCGAGCAGGTCAAGGGCCTGCCAGGCGGTGAGCCCGTTCAGCGGGAGGGTCGCCGCCTCGGTCGGACGTGCGTGCCGGGGCGCGGCGGCGACCGCCGTGGCGGGCAGGACGACGTACTCGGCATGGGTGCCCGCCTGGGTGTCCGGCCAGTCGGACAGGCCGATCACGGCCTCACCCATGGCGAAACCACGCACACCCCCGCCCAGGGCGTCGATGGTGCCCGCGACATCAAGGCCCGGTATGTAGTAGTCCCGTTCGGGGACGCGCGAGGCCAGGGCGCCGGACCGGATCAAGGCGTCTGCGGGGTTCAACGTGGCTGCCGCGACCCGGATGCGGACCTGGCCGTCACCTGGCTCGGGGGCCGGCACTTCGGCGACGCGGAGCACGTCGGAACCACCATATTCGGACACGATGACAGCACGCATCTTTACGACTTCTCTCTGAAGGCACCCTCACCGGGCAGGTCCCGGCAGGCTGTTCCTGGAACCTGGACGACCGGTTTCTCATTCCGTCGGGCGGCATGAAAAGCGGTCGTCCCAGGCCGGGATGGCGGGCCAGGGTGCCGTGCCGGGCGAGCGCGACGTGCACGGCCGCACCTGGGCCGTCAGTCACCGGGGCCTTCAGTCGCGGTACGCGAGCTCCTTGGGTCGCGCTCCGGTCGTGGCGACCGGTGAGGTGGCGGCCCGCTCTGTGGTTCCCGCCGCTTTGAGGAGGCGCAGGAGCGGGCTGGTCATCATGGTGGTGCCGAGGGCGACGAGGGTGAGGATGGCGAGCATCCGGGCGTCGATGATTCCGGCGTCGTAACCGATCTGGATGACGATGAGTTCGGTCAGGCCGCGGGCGTTGAGCAGGACGCCGAGGACCAGTGCCGGGCGCCGTTGCATGCCGGTGAGCCAGGCGCACAGGCCGGGTCCGGCGACCTTGCCGACGGTGGCCAGGGCCAGCAGGCCCAGGAAGACGAGGACGGTCGGGCCGTCCCAGTCCAGCGCGCTGAGGTCGGCGGTCAGGCCGAAGCCGAAGAAGAAGAACGGCAGCAGGACGATCTTCGCGGTGCTGGTCAGACCCTCCACGACGGGTCCGGTGCGAGAGTTGGGCCAGGCGAGCCCGACCAGGAGAGCCCCGATGAGCTGGTGCACACCGAGCGCTGCCGTGAGCGTCGCGGCTGACGCGACCCCGACGACGAGGACGATTCCCGAGGCCGGCCCGTCCCCCTGCCGCGAGGCCCACCGGGCCAGCAGCCGCTTGACCGGCCCGAGGAACAAGGCCACCACCGCGATCGTGGCGGCCGCGTTGACCAGCAGCATGGTGGGGTCGGATCCGTGGGCGGCGGCCAGGATCCCCGCGAGGACCAGCCACCCCGCCCCGTCACCGACCGCCGCCGCGAACAGACTCAGGCGTCCCGGTTCGGTACGGGAGATGCCGAGGTCGGACAGGAGCCGGGCGAGGACGGGGAACGCGGTGATGCTCAGCGCGCAGCCGACGAACAGGACGAAGGCCACACCATGTCCGCGGGGCCCCGCGTAACGCGCCGCCAGGGGCACGGCGACGAGCGCGCCGAGGGCGAACGGGACGAGCACGGAGGACTGGCTGACCAGGAGGGCCCGGGTAGCCGCACCGCGCAGCCGCATTCCGGCGAGCTCCTGGCCCACGCCGAACATGAAGACGACCAGGCCGAGTTGGGCCAGTCCGTCGATGGGTCCGAGCGTGCCGCGCGGGAAGAGCCAGCCCATCGCTCCGGGCGCCAGGTTGCCCAGGAGGGACGGCCCCAGGGCGAGGCCCGCGCAGATCTCCCCCACCACCGGGGGCTGGCCGAGCCGGCGGGCGAGCGCCCCGCCGAGGTGGGCGGCGGTCAGCACGACGGCGACGGCGAGCAGGAAGTGCCCGGCCGCGCCGAGCTTCGGTCCCGAGGCGGCAGCGGCGACCGCGTCCGTACCGGGCATGGCAAGGGCACTGCCGACGATGACGAGGAGCGGCAGGACGGCGGTCACCGTGATCGCCGTCCCCCGGCGGGACTTGGGCGCCGGCACGGAGGCCCCCTCGCCTCCCGGGGAGGCGGACGGCGCCGTGACGGCGGCGGGTTCGTGGGCCATCTCAGTGCGCCTCGTAGATCATGTCGCGCATCAGCTCGCTGGCTCCGGCCGCGATCGTTCCCGCTGTAGCGTCGCGGTGCACCCGCGCCACCGCCGAGTCCTCCAAGTAGCCCTGGGCGCCGTGGAGTTGGGAGCAGACCTGGGCCGCGGACAGGGCCAGTTCGGTGGCGCGGAGCTTCAGCACCGACGCGGTGCGCGTGTCGAGCCGTCCCTGGGTGTGCAGCCACGCGGCGTGGTAGGCGTAGCGGCGCACCATGTCGAACTCGCCGTACAGCTCGGCCAGTCGGTGCCGTACGGACTGATGTGTCCCCAGGGGGACGCCCTTGATCCGGCGGGAGCGGACATGGGCGTCGACGAGGCGCAGGGTGTGGCGTGCGCCGCCGACCGCCAGCAGGCCCGCCACCAGACGTTCGAAGTCGAGGGCGCGCATCAGTTGGGTGAGGGCCCGGTCGCGACGGCCGAGGAGGGAGTGCGCCGGCAGTTCGACGCCCTGGAAGGTGATGGTGGCCAGGTCGGCGGAGCGCCAGCCGAGCATCGGCTGGGGACGCCGTGTGATGCCGGGGCTTTCGGCGTCGACGAGCAGCATGCTCGCTCCGGTCAGCCCCCGTTCGGGACCGGAGCCGGGGGCCGGCAGGCGGGTGCGGGCGAGCACGACGAGCAGTCCGGCGCCGGTGCCGTTGGCGACATAGCTCTTGTGGCCGTCGAGTACGAAGCCCTCGTCCCCACCGGCGCCCTTCGGCGCGGCATAGGTGCGCAGGTCACGGAGGTCGGAGCCCGCGTCAGGTTCGCTGATGGCCAGCGCGGTCACCCGCTCGCCCCGGTAGGCGGGCGGCAGATGGGCCGCTTGTTGCTCGGCCGAGCCGAACATGAGGATGTACGAGAGGGCCATGTACGCATGGACTCCAACGGCGGCCCGGATGCCCGCGTAGCCGCTCGCTCCCAGCTCCTCCAGGAGGACGGCGCTGCGCAGGAACTCCTCGCCCGTGTGCCCGATCTCCAGCAGGCCTGCCGTACCGAGCGCCTTCCACCCCTCGGCTCCCACGCGGCGCCGCTCCTCCCACGCGTCGGCGTCGGGCAGCACGCACGCGGCGAGCCGCTCGCGCACCTGGAGGCGGAAGGCGTCGTGTTCGGCTGTGAGGAAGGGGAACTCGCGTGCCAGGTCCCGGTCCGGGAGGGAGGTGGTCATGACGCCACTCCTGCGGCGACGGGACGGCTGTCCAGGGTGGCGAGCAGGGCGCGCCGGTCGACCTTGCCCGTCGTGGTCAGCGGGAGTTGCGTGCACAGCCGGAGGTCGGCCGGGACCATGTAGGGCGGCAGGACGGCTCTCAAGTGCGCGCGGAACTCACCGGGTTCGCGCTCGGCCGTGTCCGGCACGACGAAGGCGATGAGTTCCTGTCCGCCCTGTGCGTTCGGCCGGGTGGTCACGAAGCTCTGGCGCACGGCGTGGTAGGCGTCCAAGTGGTAGGAGATCTCGCCGAGTTCGATGCGGTAGCCGTGGACCTTCACCTGGTCGTCGAGGCGGCCCTGGAACACCAGATGGCCCCGCTCGGACAGGCACGCGCGGTCGCCGGTGCGGTAGAGGCGCCGCGGTTCGCCGTCGAGGTCGAGTTCGGTGAAGTGGCGGGCGCCGGTCTCGGGTGCCCCGAGGTAGCCGGGGGTGAGGCCGGGCCCGGCGAGCAGGATCTCGCCGGTCTCCCCGGGCTCGCACAGCCGCCCGTCGTGGACCACGTAGGCGCGGGTGTTCTGGATGGGCCGGCCGATGGGGAGGCTGGTCTCGTCCAGCGGGAGCGTGCGGACCGGGTGGTAGGTGGCGAAGGTGGTGCACTCGGTGGGTCCGTAGACGCTGACGATCCGGTCGGGCCCGTACCGTCGCAGGGCGGCGGCCATGTGGGTCAGGGAGTGCGCCTCGCCGCCGGTCAGAACGGTGGTCACGTCCGCCAGGATGTCCGGGGCTTCGTCCACGACCGTGTTGAACAGGGCGGTGGTGAGGAAGAGGACGTTCACCCGGTGCTCGGACAGCACCTTGCCCAGCCGGCTGAGGCGGACGAAGTGGTCCGGGTACAGCACACAGGTGCCGCCGTTCAGCAGGGCGCCCCAGATCTCGAAGGTGGCCGCGTCGAACGAGGCCGGTGCCAACTGGAGCAGGACGGTGTCCTGGTCGAGTGTCGCGTAGCGGGCGCCGTGGACGAGCCGGACGATGCTCCGGTGCCTGATGGGTACGCCCTTGGGGGCGCCCGTCGAACCGGAGGTGAAGTTGATGTAGGCGATGTCGTCCGGTGATCCCCGGTGTGGCACCGCTTCTTGACGGATCGTCAGTGAATTCAGGTCGACCGGGATCACGTGTCGTCCCGGCAGCCGTGCGGCGACCTTGCCGGCTTCGGAGGCCCGGGTCAGGACATGGCGACCGTCGGTGCGCTCCAGCAGGGTGTGCAGTCGTCCGTCGGGCCAGGACGTGTCGGCGGGGAGGTAGGCGGCTCCGCACTTGACCGTGGCGAGCAGGGCGATGATGAGTTCCGCCGAGCGGGCGATGAGCACGGTGACGGTGTCGCCCGGGCGGACTCCCTCCTCGCGCATGCGCGTGGCAAGGTCGTTGGCGAGTCCGTCCAGGGTGCGGTAGTCGAGGCGGCCACCGGCGTGGACGAGTGCGACGGCCTCGGGGCGGCGGCCCGCCTGTTCCTCGAACAGTTCCTTGACCCCGCGTTCGGGATACGCGGTGGTGGTGCCCTGGTTCAGCGCCCGGTGGGCTGCCAGTGCCGTGGGTGTCGGCGTCGGACGGTGCGGTGCGGTCATCGGGACCCCTCCAGGCGCGCGTTGATCGTTTCCAGCAGTCGGTCCCGGTGGGTGTCCAGGAAGAAGTGGCCTCCGGGAAGCTCCACCACCTCGCATGCGCGACTGCTGTAGAGCTTCCAGTCGCGCATGGCCGCGTACCCGTCGACCGGGTCGTCGCGGCCGTAGAGGGCGGTCAGGGGAACGTCCACGCCCGGTGCGCCGTGGCGGTCGTCCCACAGTTCGGCGAGCCGCATGTCGGCGCGCATCGTCGGCAGGAACAGCCGCATCATCATCGGGCTGTCCAGGATCTCGGCGGGCGTGCCGCCCATGGCGCGCACCGCGTCCAGGTAGCGCTCGCCCGGAAGTTCGTGCAGATACGGGCGGGCTTGCGGCGCGTTGGGGCTGCGGCTGCCGGACACGAACAGGTGCCGCGTTGCTCCGGGATGCGCCGAGGCGGTCAAGTGGGCCATTTCATAAGCAAGTCGGCCGCCGAAGCTGTGTCCGTAGAAGGCGTGGGGTGTGTCGAGGAGCCCGGCCGCGGAGAGGGCGTCGAAGGTCTCCGCGAGCAGGGAGTCCCAGTTCTCGTACATCGCCTCGCGCAGCCGGGGGCCCCGGCCGGGCAGCCTGACAGCGACCAGTTCGACCCCGGCGTCCAGGCCGTCTGCCCAGCTCCGGAAGATGTCGGGGCCGCCTCCCGCGTAGGGAAAGCAGATCAGCCGGATGCGGCGGGGGCCCGCCGCGCGCCGCAGTACCGGCGCCCATCGATCGCTGTCGGACCGCACGGCCGTCCTCCTCAGTCCCGGTCGTTCTGGAGCATGGAGGCGGCGATGTCCCGCACGGCGCTCCGGGCGAACAGGTCGTCCGGGGTCAGGGCGTCCTCGCCGTAGGCCTCCTCGGCCTGGGCGATCAGCCGGATGGCGGTGAGCGAGGTGCCGCCCGCCTCGAAGAAGTCGTCGTCAGCGGTCTCCACCTCAAGACCGAGGTCCCGGCATGTGGTGAGGACCCACTGCTCCAGCTCTTCCTGCGTGGAAGTCTGGGTCTGCACGCTGTTCGACACCGTAGTGATCCTTTCGTTTACTGGTTGGTCCGGAACGGGTGACCGTTGACCGTGCTGTCGACGAAGCGGTTGTGGCCGTAGGTGTCGGTGCCCGAGGTGAGGACGTTGCCGAACTTGTCGAGGCTGGCCTGGCCGCCGAACTCCTCCAGCTCGGTGGAGTACGGGTAGACCTTCACCGACGTCGGCAGGTAGCGGCCCGCGAAGCCCAGGCGCATCTGGTCGGTGAGTCCGCTGTGCGGGTGGGACGCGTGCATCAGCGTCGACCAGAAGACGATGAACTGGCCCTGGCGCATGACCTGGGAAACGGCCTTGGACTCGTCCGGGCTCCAGTTGGGGTCCTTCTGGAGCTGGCGGTAGTCGTGACCGAAGAAGCCGCGGCGGATGCCGTTCTTCTCGGTGGCGTTGATGGCGTCCGGGTTGTAGTCCATCGTCTTGGACTCGTCGTAGTTCATCGTCTTGTGGGAGCCGGGGATGAACTGGAGGCAACCGTTCTCGACGCTGGCGTCCGTGAACGCGGTCCAGACGGTGATGGTGCCGCCGAAGTCGGCGTCCTCGGGCCACACGATCTGGGGGTGCTTGGATCCGGCGACGTTGGAGAAGTTGTCTGCCTGGTGCCAGTCGGTGCCCTCGTCGCCCGGGTACTTGGGGAAGAACTCCGAGCGCCAGCACAGGGTGTCGGGGCCCAGGATGCTGGAGACCCGGTCGACGATCTCGGGCCGGGTGACGTGGTCCGCGAGGAAGTCGATGTCCAGGTGCCGGTCGTAGTTCGCGAGGTTGGTGTTGCCGGACACCGCGCGACCGCCGCCGTAAATGGCCTTCTTGGTATTCAGGAGCTTCGGACGGAGGGCCTGCAGGTTGGCCTCCATCTCGTCCTTCTCATACAGGTCGAACGGGCCGATGTATCCGTCGCGCTGGAACTTCTCCAGCTCCTCGGCACTGAGGGAGAACTTCTTGGTATCGGTTATCTGGTTCATATCTCCACTTTCTTGTGTGGCAGGCCATGCGCAAGCAAGCGGGAACACGCATGGGGACTCAGGCCGGAGGCGCGGGAAAACAAATCGTCGATGCACGCCACCTGTTGCGGGAGGCCGAAAAAGGCCCGCAGAAATCATTCGCCGAAATCGCTCACTCGGTGAAAGCGAGTCCATCATGCCGATTTCGCCGAGGTCAATAAGAATTCTGGCGCGATTAACGCGCTTCTCCGGGCATGCGGAACGGCACGGAGAAACGGCGCGAAGCACCGCGGCTCCGGGCTCGCTCGACCGGGGCAGCCTCGATCTGGGCAGCCTCGATCTGGGGCATGGGCAGCAAGGAGCAGCGGCAGCGGTCATGGCGGCCACCACGCCGGGACCTGGTCCGGCGCATCGCGGCGGCACGTAGCTGCGGGAACGGCGGACTGCCGCCCGCAGAAGCGGATATGTGCTGGTGAGATGGCTGCCGACGAGGGAGAGACAAGGGAGCGGTACGGCCCGCACGAGGGTGAGGCCGCTGTCTCGCCGTCGGATGCCGTCCTGGAGGCGGCCGTCAGCCGGACACCATTCGGTCATCGGCTGAACATCGTGCGGGCGACGGCGGTCTAACGCAGCCAGTCGGCAGGCATACTCCCGGGCCGGGCGGACCTGCCCGACGATCGGCGCACGAGAGTCTGATCGTCGTCCCGGAGTAAGCGCCCGGGATCGCGCTGAAAACGCTCGCGAGCCCTTGCGAAACAGGCTGCGCGGCGGCGCTTCGACGGTGCCCGAAGCATGCCGTTCGGACATCCGTGAGAGGGAGGTGGGTGGCGGTTGGTGTTAATACGTCTGTGTCCTGCATCAGCATCCCCCGGTGAACAAGCCGTGCTCAACATCAGCGCGGGGTTCCGCACCTTCGTCCATAGGCCGGGTAAGCCTCAGTAATCCGCGACCCGGAACAAGTTTGGTGGCTTCGATCCAGGCCGCTCAATCACATTCGCATCCCCCGCCGTAGAGATCAAGTTCTGATTTCAACCCGGGCGTAGGAATCGCCATCTGTGCAGGTCAGAGGTGTATTGGAAACCCTCGGGAATGTCCAAGGAGTGGACGCCTCCCGAGGCGCTGCCCCAACGCACGGCAGCCGTGCCACCGGAAGCCACTGCCGGAGTGACCATGATCACTTGCGGGGCACTGCAGGCAGGCGCCCACTGGGGCGCCGAACCACCGGCCCCCATAAGGCAGTTGAACGCGCCGGGAAACGCGGCGTGGCAGCCTCGCCACGCCAGGACGGTGCCCGCTCCCCCTCCGAAGGCATGGCGGCGTACGGCCTCAGGCCTCATCCGCCGTGCGGGCAAGGGGGGTTGAGCGGGTCGTGTCGGCCGTGTCGAGGGGAGTTCGGGCGGCGGGAACGGTGGGGGGCTTCGCGGGCGGCGGGGAGCGGCGCGGGAGACGGACGCGCATCACCAGGAGGGTCAGCGCCCCTGCCAGCAGACCCCAGAACGCCGATCCGATGCCGAGCAGGGTGACGCCGGAGGCGGTCGCGAGGAAGGTGATGACGGCGGCCTCCCGCGAGTCGTCGTCGGCCAGCGCCGAGGCCAGCGAGTTGCCGATGGTGCCGAGCAGTCCGAGTCCGGCGATGCCCAGGACGAGGGCGCCGGGCAGCGCGGTGAGCAGCGCACCGACGGCGCCGCCGAAGACTCCGACGAAGAGGTAGAACACCCCGGCCCACACCCCGGCGAGATAGCGCCGGTCGGGATCCTCGTGCGCCTCGCGCCCGGTACAGATGGCCGCCGTGATGGCCGCGAGGTTCAGGCCGAAGCAACCGAACGGCGCGAGCAGCAGGTTGACCGCACCGGTCCAGCCGATCAACGGCGAGATGGGCACGCGTTCGTACCCGGCGCCGCGCAGCACCGCGACGCCCGGCAGGTTCTGCGAAGCCATCGTCACGACGAAGAGCGGCAGCGCGACACTGATGATCACCTGCCAGGAGAACTCCGGTGCGGTGAAGACCGGTTGGGCCATCTCGAAGCGCACACCGGCCGGCTTCAGCGAGCCCTGCGCGGCGGCGACCGCCACACCCACCACGAGCGCTCCGATGATGGCGAAGCGGGGCGCGAGGCGCCGCCCCACGAGGTAGACCGCGAACATCGAGAAGACGAGCGCGAAATGGCCGTGCATCCGGGCGAACAGGCCGGTGCCGAACTGCACGAGCACCCCGGCCAGCAGTCCGGCCGCGAGGGGGACCGGTATCCGGCTCATGACCCGCTCGAACCACCCCGTCAGACCGCTCAGCACGATCAGCGCGGCCGAGACGAGGAAGGCACCGATCGCCTGGGCCATCGTCACCCCGCCGAGCCCGGACACCAGGAGCGCGGCGCCGGGGGTGGACCAGGCCGTCACCACCGGCGCTCGGTAGCGCAGGGACAGCCCGATGCAGGTGGTGCCCATGCCGACGCCGAGCGCCAGCATCCAGGAGGTGAGTTCCCCGGGCCCGGCACCGGCGGCCTGGGCGGCGGTGAAGACGATCGCGGCGGAACTGGTGACTCCGACCAGTACCGCGATCAGACCCGCCGTGACGGCGGACGCCGGAGCGACTCGGCGTACCTTTCGATCGGTCACGCTCACTGCTCCCGTTCTGGTGGGCACTGTTCCTCGGGACGGGCGGGATCCACGATCCGAGCTCGTCGCGGTGTGATGCCGGGCGCCCGGGTGCTCGACTGCCGGGGCGTTGCGCGCGTTTTCACGAAGTGACCGCGAGGAGGGTTCCGTTGGTCAGCCGCAGGAGCTCCGACGCGGTCGTCGGAAAGACGGTCCGTGGCGTGCCGGCGGCCGCCCAGATCTGGGGGTAGTCGGTGAGCGCCTCGTCGACCACCGTGGGCAGCGGCCCGGGGTGGCCGACCGGGGCGACTCCCCCGATGGCCTGCCCGGTGGCCTCGCGTACCTGTTCCGCCGAGGCACGCCGGAGTCGGCCGCGTCCCCAGCGCGCCGCGAGCGCGTCCGTGTCGACCTTGTGACGGCCGCTGGTCAGCACCAGGACGGGCTCACCATCGGAGAGGAACACCAGGCTGTTGGCGATCGCGCCGACGTCGCAGCCGAGCGCGGCGGCGGCCTCGGCGGCGGTGCGGGTCGACTCGGCGAGTTCGCGCACCTGTCCCGGTACGCCTGCCTCGGCGAGACGGTCGGCCACCTGTCGGCTGCGAGCGGGCAGGGCATCATGCTGGGGGGAAGACATACTGCTCCTAGACGTATCCTGCGTTCCATATACAGAACGCCATGCTCGCGAAACGTTAGGCCGAGGGCGTCGCCGCAGTCAACGCCCGACGGATGAGGCGTACGACAGATGAACGGAGAAGAGTCGTGGGACTGGCGGACCAGGTGGGGAGCCGTTTGAAGGAGCTCCGAACCGGCCGGGGGCTGTCTCTGTCGGAGTTGGCGCGGCGCTCCGCGATCGGCAAGGGCACGCTGTCGGAGCTGGAGACCGGCCGGCGCAACCCGACTCTGGAGACTCTGTACGCGCTCACCCGTGCTCTGGACGTTCCCCTCAGCAGCGTCCTGAGCGTCGACGAGCCGGTCACAGTGTCGGGCGAGGCCGTGGACGCGTTCCTCACCGAGAAGTTCGAGAACGCCGAGGCGGTCACCGAGGTGTTCCGCATCCGGATCCGGGCCGGCGCGTTCCAGGAGTCGGCCGCGCATGCCCCGGGCACCGAGGAACGTGTCGTCGTCCTGACGGGAACGGCCCGGGTGGGTCCGGCCGGCTCTCCCCGACTGGTCCGCCCGGGCGAGCAGGCACACTGGGTCGCCGACGTCCCCCATGTGTACGGAGCGCCCTCGGAGGATGTCGAGGCGGTCCTGTTCGTGCGCTATCCCGTGGCGGGCCCGGGGGTCTCGTAGCCCCAGCCTCGTGTCACGCCCCCTTCGGACATCCGTGCCGCGTCGCCCGCCGGGCCTCGATCGGCGCGCGTCAGCTCCGCAGGGCCCTGCGGGTCAGGGCCGGGGTAATGGCTCCGGCGGCGAGCATGAGGGTGCCAAGGAGGAGCCAGCCGGGCCAACCCCACGTGAGGCAGAGCCAGGTGACGATCGCGGAGGAAACGACGCGACCGAGCTCCGTGCCGGTGGTGTACGTCCCGAAGTACTCGCCCCGCGCGTCTTCGGGGGCCAGGGTCAGGGCGAGCTCGTAACTCGCTGTTCCCTGAAGGATTTCACCGAAGGTGTAGCTGATCACCGCCCCGACGAGCAGGGCCGCGGACAGTGCGACCGGCAGCGCTCCGAGTGCGGCGATGACGGCGAAGGCGACGAGAAAGGCGAGGCCGGCACGGGGCATGAGGCGTGCGGCCCTGCCCGGGGTGTCGACCTTCTTCGCGACACGTACCTGAAGGAGCACCACGAGCAGCGTGTTGACGGGGATCAGCGCCGCGACGAGCCAGTGGGGCAGGGCGGTCCGGCTGTAGATCCAGAGAGGGAGCACGAGGGAGAGAACGGGGTACTGCAGCATCATGATCGTGCTGACGGCGGTAACTCCCAGGTAGGGAAGGTCCTTTACGGCTCGCCGCTTGTGGTGCGCCCCGGCACCTGTCGGGACGGTGCGGGGGAGGCGGAGGGCCATGAGTCCGCAGCAGAGGAACGAAAGCGCGTTGCCCAGGACCAGCAGGGGATAGAGAGGTCGGTGGTCGGCCGCGATGGCCAGCCCGCCGACGGCTCCGCCGAGGGTGATGCCGATGTTGGCGGCGGAACGCAGGTGTGCGCGCAGGACGGCGGCACGGCCGGTCGCGAGGGCCTGGATGAGGGGACCGCGGGCGACGCTGGTGGAGGTGGCGGCGAGCCCGGCGACGAGGATGAGAGCGAGGAACTGCCCCATCGTGCGGACCCTGGTGAGCGCGCACATCCCGGCGGCCTCCACGAGCAGGGCGGTGGCGTAGATGTCGCGGGGCCCGAGGCGGTCGCAGAGCCTTCCGACGAAGGGGCCGACGAGCAGACCGGTGAGCCCGCCGAGGGACAGGCCGAGGCCGACCTGGGTGGCCGGCAGACCGATGTACCGTACAAAAAAGATCGCGCTGCTGGTGATGTACATCCCGGTGCCCACGGTGTTGATCAGGATCGCCCAGTAGAGCGTCCGGCCGGGTCCCGGCGGAGGGAGAAACCCGGTGCCGTCCCGGGTGCCGGGTGTGGGGGCGGTGGCGGTGCTCATGCGTCGGCCGTGGTGGCGAGGGCGGTGTCGTGGAACCAGGCCGCCAGGCTCTGTGCGTTCCGGGCGACGTGCTGTTCGCTGTCGCCGGCCAGTACCGCCCAGGCCACTCGCTGATTGGAGCTGACGGCGGGGTCGGGTATGACGCGGGAACCCTTGAGGTCGAGTCCGGCGGCGACACATCCGGGCCGGCTCTCCAGCGCGTCCAGCGAGGGGAGGCGTACGGGCCGGCCGGCTTCCGCCTGGAGGTGGACCCAGCCGTGGTTGCGGGAGTGCGGCTCGGGCGTCGGCGAGGACGGCTGACCGGTGATGGTACGGGCCCACTCGGCGAGCAGGTCGGTGCCGAAGGCGTGGATCAGGGTGTCCTGGACGACGCCGCCGCCGATGCGCCCGGCGCATTCGCTGAAGACGAGTTCCCCGTCGCGCTGGAAGGCTTCGAGGTGGAAGACGCCGTCGCGCAGCCGCAGGGCCGCGAGCGCGTCCCGGGTGAGGGATCGGGCTTGCTGGTAGCAGGCGGCCTCGGTGCGGGGGTGGAGGGTGACCGAGCCG
The DNA here is from genome assembly GCF_025399895.1 of Streptomyces sp. ASQP_92. GTDB lineage: Bacteria > Actinomycetota > Actinomycetes > Streptomycetales > Streptomycetaceae > Streptomyces. The sequence continues at coordinate 408,180 of NZ_JAODUA010000004.1, forward strand.
ACGAGTCCACCGGTCTTGATGTCGATGACGTTGTTGAGGTAGCGGGAGACGGCGAGGAAGGTGAGGTCTCCCTCGCGGACGATGCCGTCGATGTGCAGTTCGCGTCCGTCGATGAACTCCTCGACGAGCCAAGGGCCTTGGAGCCCCTCGCCCTCCGCGGTGAGCGCCTCCAGCTGGGCGCGGGTCCGTACCGCATGGGTGTTGTAGGTGCCCGCGCCCGCGAGGGGTTTGACGACGAACGGAAGCGGGGGCGTGTCCCCGAGGAGGTCGTCGAGGCGGTCCACCACGTGGCAGGCCGCGGTGGGCAGCCCGGCGTCCCGGACGAGTCTCTTCTGTACGTACTTGTCGCGCAGAGCCACGGCGGTGTCGACGGGCAGCCCCCGGGTGTCGCCGTGGGCGGCGAGCAGGGCTGCGGTGACGAGGGCGAACTCGCGCATGGTGTGGATCGCGGCGAAGTCCGCGGGGGCGAGACCCTCCCGGGCGAGGCCGGCCAGCACGTCTTCGGCGCTGTTGCTGTCCGGGACGACGATGAGGTCGGCCCGCGGGACGTGGGCGGGGACGCGGTAGAGCTCGGCGGAGGAGACGGCGCTGATGACGCGGCGCCCGGCCTGGCGCAGCGCGTCCACGGCCTTGAAGTGCCAGCCGACCATCAGTACGTCGTTGGGTGCGCGCCGGGGCATGGCTCGACCTCCAGTAGGGGTGTGGGTGGTGAGGGGTGTTCCGGCACGGCGGGGGCGGGCCGCGCCGTGCCGCAAGGCCTCGATGGACGAGCCACGAGGCGGTCGGGACAGGCACCGGCCGGGGGGTGCACAACCGCAATCCCTCAACAAGTTGTTGAAAAACTAGGCCCTCTGACAAACCTTGTCAACGTCCTTGCCAACGGCGTCCGGGCTGGCTTAGCGTCACTCCCGCACTCCCCCGGCGACCCGCCGCAGCGTGGAGTCATCGCACCCCGCGGCACCGGATCGCCGGCCCCGCGCAGCACACAAGGAACAAGCACATGAAGATCTGGACCAGATTTGCCCTGCTCATCGGCGGCACCACCTGCGCGGCGCTCGGCCTCCTCGCCGTCACCGTCCCGGCACCGCAGGCGACCGCGACCGCCGCCGCCCCGGAGGTCGTATCCCCCACGCCGCTCAACATCGAGTGGCCGTAGGAAGGTACGAATCCGCGTCCACCTGCTGGGTAGCCTTTGACGAAATTGGTATTGACTTGACAAGCTACCCAGACAGGGAATGACACGCGTACCTAGGGCAGGGGACATGCTCGAACAGCCGTTGTTCGGCCGCCGGTTGCGGCAGCTGCGACAGCAGCAGGGAAAGGCTCAGACCGAACTGGCAGGTCCGGGCATGTCCGCCGCGTACTTGTCCCGTCTGGAATCGGGGCACCGTCCGCCCACCAAACGGGCCGTGGCGTACCTGGCCGAGCGGTTGCAGGTGCCCATCGAGGCGTTCGGCGTGAACAAGCCGGCCAGCTTGGTGGATGTCCTGGCGACGGCCCAGGTGTCCACCGGAGCCGATCACGACCTGCGCCAACAGCTGGCGGCCGCGCTGGACGCGGCTCTCAACGTCGACCCCGGGTTGCGCTGGCAGGCTCACGCCCGCCTCGCCACTCTCGGAGCGGCCGAGGGGGACCGGGAGGCCGAGCAGTCCCATGTGGAGGCCCTCGTCGCCGTCAGTGACGAACTGGGCCATGCGGCACTCCAGGTGCATTCCCGGCTCCGGCTCGCGCGCAGCCTGCGCGGTCGGGGTGAGCTGGTCGAGGCCCGGGCCACGGCCCGAGAGGGGCTGGAGCTGGGCCATCGCGCGGCACTGACCAGTCCCGATGTCACCCGCTGCAAACTGCTGCTCGCCTCGGCCACCGCCGAACTCGGCGACCTGGCCGAGGCGGCCCGCCTCAGCGAGGAGATCTGCGCCGAGCTCCGGGGCCGCCGCGGCCCACTGGCCGCCGAAGCCCTGTGGACCGCGGCCACGCTGGCGAGCCGCAAGGGCATGACGGATCGTTCGTCGACGCTCATGGGTGAGGCCATCGACGCCCTGGACAGCCGGGAAGACCTGCTGTTGTGGATGCGGTTGCGGCTCGCCGCCGCCGCGCTCGCCCTGCGCGGCGGCCCGCCGGATCTCTTGCGCGCCGAGCGCTACCTCACCCAGGTGCGCCCGGCGCTCGACCTGGTGGGCAGCCCGCTGCACGAACAGGAATACGCCTTCCTGCGGGCCCAACTCGCTTACGGAAAGGGCCACTTCGACGATGCGGCGGCCCTGTGCGAGGCGGCCTGGGAGGGCCGGGACCACCTGACCTTCCGCGACCGGGTGCGCCTGGAGATGCTCAACGAGCAGATCCGCAGCAAGCAGTCCGGCACCTGGGACCAGGCCCGGCTCGCCGAGCTCGCCACCGAGGCCCAGGAGCGCGGCATTCTCGACCTGGCCGCGGAGATCTGGCGCGCCCTCGCGGAAATCCGCCCCTGACCCAACTTCACTCGCCGTCCGCGCCACACCGCGGTCAGCACAAGAATGACAAGAATGAGGAGCGACCCCGGTGCCGCATCCTTTCGGCTATCAAAAACGCATCGATGGCTCCGTGCTCATCACTCGCGGATGCCGTCCGATGTCCGTGGTGAAGGAAAAGGAGAAAGTCTCCGCGTTCCTTTCCGATCTGGCGCGGGAAAACCCGCAGCAGGTGATGGCCCGCTGGGTTTCCGTCCTGCCCCGGATCGGATGAACCGACCCATCGATCGAGGAGGTCACGCATGCCCTCACAGCAACGCCACGACCTGGGCCGAGCGCCGTCTCCGCTGGAGACATACGAGCTGGAGAACCCGCCGGCCCAGGACTTCCACTCTCCTAGGGACGACCAGGGCCACAGCACCTGGGACATCCCCGCACCCCCCGCGGCGCACGGCGTCTGACCGTTCGTCCGGTGCATCACCGGACCCTTTCCGCAGCCCACGGAAAAAGACCTCAACAATTTGTTGACCCGGCTGCACCTTTATGATTTCGTAGAGCTCATCAGGGAGATCAACTCCCGATCGGGAAGCGGAATGCCAAGCATTCGGATCGCTTCTCCTCTCATTTCGACATGACGCCGCATCGCGGAAATCTGTCGCATTCACTCCCCCGGGACAGCCCTTTCGTGCGCCTTTTCGCGCCCTGTCCCGTGGTGTGTTCCCTTTTCTCAGAAGGAGAAATCCGTCTCATGACTGTCATGGACCACGCCGTCGACACCATCGCCGCGACTCGTCTGGCCGCCCAGAACCTCGTCGCCCAGGGCAACACCCCCGCCGCGTACGTCGACAGCGTGAAGGTCGCCGAGATCAACCACACGCTCGCCGCCAACACGCCGTCGATCGGCCAGGCACTGGACGCGGCCAAGCGGCAGTACTCCGCCGAGCACTACGCCCGCACCTCCGCACTGCTTCCGGCCAGTCTCGTCGCCCTGCTGCGGGCCGAGGCCCGCAAGCTCGCGGACCTCAACACCCGCCGCATCGACATCACGGTGCCGGTCACCGGCAACACCCCGCGCCGCCTCGGCAGCCTGCCGAACCAGCTCTTCCAGGAGCACAGCGAGCTGTTCACCGCGCTGTACCACTCCACCGAGTTCCGCGCCCTGCTCTCGTCCGTGGTCGGTACGCCGATCCTGGACGCCACGTTCGAGGACGAGAAGATCACCGGCACCCACCAGAACCGCGCGGGCGACACCCACGGATGGCACTGGGGCGACCACGAGTTCGCGTTCATCTTCATCGCCGAGGCCCCGGCCATCGAGCACGGCGGCATGCTCCAGTCCTGCCCGCACACGCTGTGGGACAAGAGCAACCCCGCCGTCCACGAGAAGCTCGCCGAGGGCACGGTCCGCACCTACTACCACGGCGCGGGCGAGTCCTACATCTTCAAGACCGACACCAGCCTGCACCGCACGGTCCCGATCCAGACCGAAGGCGTCGAGCGCATCATCATCAACCTCACCTTCGCCAGCCTGAAGGACTGGCTCGACGAGAAGTCGTACGAGACCACCAACGCCGTCTACACCGACTGATCGAAGCTCCCCGGCCGGCCGTCCGCCTGGATGCCGCACCGTCCCGGCGGCCGCCGCCGCTTCTCAGCGCCCCCGATGGATCCCCTGGGGACCACCTCGCCCGCCGCCCCCGCACCCGCGCGGCCGGCGGGCCGCGCCACGAGCGCCGCCCGCTTCCGCCCGGCGGCGCCTGCTGTCCCACCAAGCGACAAGGCCCATGATGAAGAAGACCGTTCTGTTCGGTAAAGAAAGCGCCTGTACCGAGGACCCCGCCGGTCACGACCTGCGCACCACCCTGGTCCCCGGCGACGTCAAGGCCTATGTGGCCGCCGGGTTCGACGTCGTCGTCCAGAGCGGCCTGGGCCAGGGCATCGGCTACAGCGACGTCCAGTACGAGATGGAGGGCGCGCGCGTCGAGGCAGGCCCGCACTGCTATGCCGGCAAGGATCTGGTGATCAAGCTGAAGGGGCCCGCCCCCGAGGAGATCGCCCAACTCACGCCGCGCACCACGCTGTTGACGATGGCTCACCTGTACTGCTTCCCGGACCGCAAGCAGCAGCTCGCCGACCGCGAGGCCCGCGTGATCAGCATGGAGAACGTGGCCAAGCCCAACGATCCCGCCCCCCGTTTCCTCGACGGCATCCGGGCCGGCTCCGTGCCCAGCCGGGAGGAGCTCGGCGAGCGGCCCCGCGTCCACGTCCTGGACTCGGCCGACCAGGACTATGTCAACGGCCTCCAGCGCGCCCTGATGCGGTACGGGCGTGCGCCGCTCGACGTCGTACGGCTGAGTGAGGACAAGGAACCCGCGCAGTCACCGGGCCACCACTCCGCGGACATCTGCGTCACCGCGTCCGGTGCCTTCATGCGCGCCGCGGACGGCACCACCGTCGATCTGACCAAGGCCGCCGCCTCGATCGGCGACGAGGGCGGTCTGCTCGCCGAGGAGACCACGAAAACCGCCCGCGCGGTCGGCCAGACCCGCCAGGTCGGCATCGCCGGCGCCCGCTACGGCCTGGGCCTCTACCGCAAGCTCCACGGGAGCACCCCGAAGGTCATCGTGCTGGGATACGGCAACGTCTCCCAGGGGGCGATGGAGCTGCTGCGCGACGAAGGCGTGGACTTCACCGTCCTCGGCCGCGACCAGACCGGCCCCGAGCAACTGCCCGGCTGGCTCGGGGGCGCCCAGTTGATCATCAACGGCGCCGAGACCCCGGGCTCCAGCGGCTACATCATCACCAACGAGCACGCGGACCACGCCATCGCGGTCGGCTCCGTGGTCATCGACCTCATCGGCGGCTCGCCCTATCGGCGCTCCCCCGTCGAGCCGTTCCTCTGGACGACGTTCCTGCCGGAGATCCACTTCGAGCGGAACGGCCGCTACTTCGCCGGTCTGTGGGCGTGGGACATGTACTACTCGATGCACGACACGACCGTGAACTACAGCAGGATGATCAAGGACATCTTCACCCGGTCCCCGCGCTACGCGGCCTCCCTGGACGACTTCGTCGCCGACTACGCCTACGCACAGCAGCTGGGGGCATGATGGCCACCGGCATCGCCCTCATGCGGCACCCCCTGACACAGTTTTCCTTCGCCCCGCTCTCCGGTCACCTGGACATGTGGCTGCTGTGCCACGAAGCGAAGAGTCAGGTGCACTCCGCAGCCACCGGCATCCCCGCCGAACGGGTCCGGGTGTACGAGGGCTACGACACCAACAACCGGGTCGAGTACGACGCCGCCCACCTCATCGAGACCACCGACTGTCGCGGCATCGTCGCGCTCTCCGAGGTCGACGTCCTGCGCGCGGCCCAACTGCGCACCGCCTACGGCCTGCCGGGCCTGTCCTACGAGACGGCGCTGCTCTTCCGGGACAAGGTCCTCATGAAGCACACGCTGGGGGCGGCCGGTGTCCGTGTCCCGGCCTTCCTGCCCGTGGACACCGGTCATGACCTGCGCCGTGCCGCGACGGACTTCGGCTTCCCGTTCGTGGTCAAGCCGCGTACCGGTGGCGGGTCGGTCGGGGCCCGCGTCGTCCGCGACGAAACGCAGCTCCTGCGGATGCTCGAAGCGGGCATCGGAGCCAACTTCTACACTCCGGCCCACCTGGAGGCGGAGGAGTTCATCGCCGGGGACATCTACCAGGTCGACGGGCTCGTCCTGGACGGCCGCATCACGCTCGGAACCGTCAGCTGGCACCGTTCGGACATCCTCGACTTCACCACCCCCACGTCCAGCCGCATGATCGACCAGAGCGGTGAAAAGGCCGTCGTGCTGCGCGAGTTCGCCGCCACCGTAGTGCGCGAACTCGGCCTGCTCCGGCCCGGCGCCCACAGCTACTTCCACTGCGAGATCTTCGACTCGCCGCAGGGGCCGGTGCTGTGCGAGGTCGCGGCTCGCCCCGGCGGGCTGGGCATCGTGGACCAGTTGGACGCCTACTTCGGGGTCAACACGTTCGACCTGCTGCTCACCGCCGAGTTCGAGCTGCCCACCCCGGCCCTGCCCGACCTGCGCACCGACGGTCTGGTGGGCTGGGTGGCCGTACCGCGCGGCGGTGACATCGCCCGGCTCAAAACGGTCATCCCTCAGTCGAACTGGGTCGGTGAACGGCGCTACGGGCACAGCGCGGCCGCGGACCGCCGCTCCTCCTCCGCCGACTTCGACGGAGCGGTCATCGTGCGCGGCGCCACCGAGGCCGAGCTCGACGGCCTCCTGGACGAGGCCACCACGCGCCTGGCCACGGTGGAGGCGTGATGGCCAAGGACACCGTCCTGGTCCTGACCGGCTACAACCTGCAGTCCATCCCGGTGGTGCAGTGGTTGTCCGACCGCTTCCAGGTCCTCCTGATCGCCTCCCGCAACGCGACCAACCAGCTCCAGTACCCGGCCTTCCTGGACGGCGTGGGGCAGGCGACACGGTGGCGCTGGGTCGACGACCTGTTCAACGACTACGCCGCCGTCGAGCAAGCCCTGGCCTGGCACGAGGAGTTCGGCATCCGCCATGTCGTCTGCCTGGACGAGAAGGGCCTCATCTGCGCGGCCCACCTGCGCGCCCTGCTGGACGTCCCCAGCGGCCAGCAGGTGGAATCCGCGCTCGCCTTCCGCCACAAGGACCGCATGTACCGGGCGGCGTCCGCCGCCTTCCCGGTTCCCGAACACCGGGTGGCCACCTGCGCGTTCTCCGTCAAGGACGCCGTCGCGGAGCTGGGCCTGCCGGTCGTCGTCAAACCGACCGACGGCGCGGCCTCCCGCGACACCTTCGTCCTGTCCACACCAACCGACCTGGACGACTGGCTCCGCTGCCACCCCGTGACCCTGAACGGCCCCGTTCTCGTGCAGCGCTTCGTGGACGCCGACCTGTTCCACGTCGACGGTCTCACCTCGGGCGGCGCGGTCCACGCGGCGACGGTGTCCCGCTACAGCGGCAGCACCCTGGGCTACCAGGACGCCCGTGCCCTGACCTCCACCCTGGTCGACCCGGACAGCGCCGAACACGCCCTGCTGACCGACAGCGCCCGCCGGGTACTGGCCGCACTGCCCGACACCGGGGGCAGCGCCTTCCACGCCGAGTTCTTCCTGTCCGCCGACGGCGAGGTCCACCTGTGCGAGATCGCCGCGCGGGCCGGCGGCGGCGCGATCGTGCCCTGCCACCAACGGGCCACCGGGATCAACCTGTTCAGGGCCCATGCCCTGCTCCAGTGCGGCCTCGGCGAGGAGGTGCTGGCCGACACGCGGCGGGTCACCCCCTCCGGGCGCTTCGGCTTCTACCTGGAGTACGCGCCCCGGGGCCGGCTCCTGGGCGTGCCCGAGCGATGCGAGGTGCCAGGGGTCCTCGAATACAGCGTCCTGGGCCGGATGGGCCAGGCCTACGACGGGCCCACCTCCAGCGTGGATGTCCTGCGCGAGTTCGTCATCGCCGTACCCGACGACGTCCGCGCCGCCGACACGTACCGGGCCATCGCCGAATGGTGCGCCCACACCCGCACCCTGGCCCCCGGCCCGGCCTGACCCGCGCAGATGGCAGGGGCTTCCCGCTCGGCCGCCCCTGCCCCCGCAGGCCCCCCGCCCAACAGCCCCACCGAAGGACGTTCCGACCATGCCCGTCTCCCCCGCCCCGCTGATCACCGTGAACGGTGGTGAACCGCAAAACGGGCTCGTGCCGACCAACACCATCGACGGCTACGGCGGCCGTGTCATCGACCTGATCTTCACGGGCCTGTACGTCTACGGCATCGACGGCGAACCGCGCCCGGCCATGCTCGAACACCTCCACACCGAGGACCACCGCCGCTTCACCGTCACCCTGCGACGCGGCTGGCGCTTCACCGACGGCTCCCCCGTCACCGCGCACAGCTATGTCGACGCCTGGAACTTCGGCGCGCTCGCCACCAACAAGCAGCTGCGATCCCAGGCGTTCGCTCCCATCCAGGGATACGACCTGGTGGCACAGGACCAGCCACGCGCCCGGACCCTGAACGGACTGCGGGTCGTGGACGACCACACCTTCACCATCGAACTCACCGAACCCAACATCGACTTCGTCCTCGCGCTGGGCTCGGCCCCCTTCAAGCCCCTGCCACAAGCGTTCTTCGCCATGCCGACCGAGGCCTTCGGGCAGTGCCCCATCGGCAACGGCCCGTACCTGATGGCCGGACCCACCGCCTGGCAGCACGACCGCCACATCGACCTGCTCGCCAACCCCTCCTACCCCGGGCCCGACGCCGCCCGCAACACCGGCATCTCCATCCGCTTCCCGCGCACCATCGAGGATTCCTACCAGGACCTGCTCGCCGGGCGGTTGGACGTCCTGGACCAGATCCCGGACACCGCTCTGGCGACCTGGCGCGACGACCTCGGCGAGCGGGCGATGCGCAAGCCCGCCGCCCTCAACAAGTCACTGGCGGTCCCCTACCACCTGCCGCACTTCCACGGCGAAGAAGGACGGCTGCGCCGGGCCGCGATCTCCCTGGCCATCGACCGCCACCACCTGACCACGCGTCTCTTCCACGCGACTCGACTGCCCTCTCAGGACTTCACGGCGCAAAGCCTTCCCGGCTTCAGCGCGGGCCTCCCCGGCAGCGACGTCCTGCGCCACGACCCCGAAGCCGCCCGCGAGTTGTGGGCACGGGCCGAGGAGTTCGCCCCCTATCGCGGCACCTTCGAGATCGCACACAACCAGGACGGTGCCCACGACCTGTGGATCGACCTGATGGGCCAACAAATCGCCGGCACCCTCGGCATCGACGTCCGCGCCGTCGCCTTCCCGACCTTCAAGCAGATCCGGGACCGAGCGGTCGCCAAGACCCTGGCCTGCGCGTTCCGCAAGGGCTGGCGAGGTGGCCATCCCTCCCAGATCGACTTCCTCGAGCCGATGTTCTCGTCCGCCGGCGCCGCCAACGACACCGGCTACCGCAATCCGGACTTCGACCGGGCCCTGGCCGCCGCCAAGCGGGCCACCGACCTCGCCGCCTGCCACACCCTCACCGCCCGCGCGCAACAGATCCTCCTCGCGGACCTGCCGGTCATTCCGCTGTGGGACTACGTGGCCATCGGCGGCCACGGCCCGGACGTGCGGGCCGAGTTCACGTGGAACGGGCTGCCCGACTACCCCAACATCACCCGTCGCACGGCCCCCGCCCCGCGCACCCACGTGGACGGGGCCTCATGACCAGCGATCCCGCTCTCGTCCTACTCGACCTCGCCCTCATTCTGCTGACCGGGGCGCTGCTCAAACCCGTCATGCGGAAGCTGCGGCAGCCTGCCGTGATCGCCGAGATCCTGGGCGGCATCGCACTCGGCCCCAGCCTGCTCGGCCTGCTCCCCGGCGACCTGCCCGCCCTGCTCTTCCCCGCCTCGGCCCGGACCGGGCTCTCCGCCATCGCACAGGTCGCCATCGCGCTGTTCATGTTCCTCATCGGCTGGGAAGTCGACCTCGGCCGGATGCGCACCCGCACCAGCGAGGTCCTGCGCACCTCGCTCGCCGCGATCGTCGTGCCGTTCGCGGCGGGCACGGGCCTGGCGTGCTGGCTCTTCACCCACCACTCGCACGTCGACGGAGACCGGGTCGGGCTCGCGGCCTTCGTCCTGTTCGTCGGCACCGCCATGGCCATCACCGCCTTCCCCGTGCTGGCCCGCATCATCGTGGACCACGAACTCCAGCGGACCCCGGTCGGGATGCTCGCCCTGGCCAGCGCGGCAGTCGGCGATCTGCTCGCGTGGTGCATGCTGGTACTCGTCTCGGCCGTGGCGGCCTCCGCAGGGCTTGGCCAACTCGGCACCGTCCTCGCCCTGTCCCTCCTCTTCGGCGCCGTACTCGCCCTCGTCGGGCGTCCCCTGCTGCGCTACGCGACCGACCACATGACGCGCACGGCCGGCCGCGCCTCCTATCTGCTGCCCCTGATCGGTGCCGGGCTGCTGACAGCGGGCTACACCGCCCACGAGATCGGTCTCGACGCCATTTTCGGCGCGTTCGCCTTCGGCCTGATCATGCCGCGCGGCAGCCGCACCGCCGCACTCCACACCCGGATCGCCGTCCCGCTCAAGCACATCACGGACCTGCTCCTTCCGGTCTTCTTCATCACCACCGGCCTCTCCGTCGACCTGGCTCGGCTCGGCAGCACGGGTCTGATCGAGGTCGCCGCCATCATCGCCGTGGCCTGCCTCGGCAAACTCGGCGGCACCGTCGGCGCGGCCCGTACCCTGGGCATGTCCTGGCGAGACTCCACCACCCTGGGCTTCCTGATGAACACCCGAGGCCTGACCGAGTTGATCATCCTTAACGCCGGTATGCGCCTGGGCATCCTGGACCAGCAGATGTTCACCATGATGGTCTGCATGGCCATCGTCACCACCGGCATGGCCGGCTACTTCATCCCACGCCCCGCGCCCCCGGCGGCACCCCCGCCCAGCGACGACGCATCACCCTCGCGTCCGGCCCCCCAGCCGGCGGCCTGCACCGACTCACCGCGCTCGCGCCCGGCCGCCCGGCCCACGGCGCCCCCGGCCGCCTCCGCGTCCACCCGCTCGTGATCATCCGCCCGCACCCTGGCAGGATGCCGCTGCGCGCGGCGATCCAGGCGCGCCCTCGCCACCGGCTCGCCGGCGCGCACAAGGCCCTGCCCTCCTCCCCGCGCCTCGGCCACCCGCCCCGGAGCAAGAAGAAGGACTCATGTCGACCCCTCCCCTGAACCAGACCCGCCTGCGCGACGAATTCCGGGCGCTCGGCCTGCGCGAGGGCGCCACCGTCATCGTGCACGCCTCGCTCTCCGCCTTCGGCCGCGTCGACGGCGGAGCGCACGCCGTCGTCCACGCGCTCCTGGACTGCCTCACTCCCACCGGCACCCTGGTCGTGCCGACCTTCACACCCGAGATCAGCGACCCCCACCCCCACGCCTGCGACCCCAACGACCTCAAGGTCGCCGAAGCACGCGAGCAGATCCCCCTCTTCCACGAGCACACGCCCACCTCGATGGGCGCGATACCCAGCGCGGTCCTCGCCCACCCCGACCGGTTGCGCGGCGCCCACCCCCAGACGTCCGTCGCCGCCATCGGACCCCACGCGCACGCCGTCACCCACGACCAGCCCCTCGCCTACGCCCTCGGCGACCGGTCCCCCTTCGACACCCTCCACGAGCTGGACGCCGACATCCTGCTGCTCGGCGTCGGCCACAACCGCAACTCCTTCCTCCACTACGCCGAGTCCCGCGTCCCCCACCACCGCCGCAAACTCCGCCGCTTCCCCTACCACCTGGGCGGCCGACGCCTGTGGGTGGAGGCCCCCGACGTCGGCGACGACAACGGCACCCACTTCCCGCGCATCGGCGAGGAGTTCACCGCCACGGGCGCCGTCCGCATGCGCACCGTAGGCCAGGCCGCCTGTCACCTGATGAACAGCCTCGCCCTCACGCAGTACGCCACCGCCCGCCTGACGGAACTCCTGCCCGCGCCCGTCACGCGGTGACCGCCCGGGGGCCCGATGCGGCGACGCGGCGTAAGGCATCAACTGGCCCCGTTCCAGGGCGACTTGTACGCATCTGCCGTAGACCCGCCACCGTATGGCGCTCGCGGGCCACAGCCCTGGAGCCCGAAGGCGGCGACGGAGTTCATCACCTCGGGGGACCCGCCCGACCGTGGCCCGGCTCCGGCCGTCGGAACCTCGCCCGGCGGAGACGCCCTCCACACCCTGTCGGGCGCCGTCGGCCACCTGTCCGAGCGCGGCGCAGCCTCGGCCGCGTATCCGAAATGTACGGTTCGCGGTTATGGACACCATCATCTTCGCGGGCCTGCTGGGCGCGTTGGTGGCGATCTGGCAGGAGCGCTCCCGCGCCGTGGTTCTGGGCGTCTGGGCCGTCGTCACCGTGCTGACCGCCGTGCTGCTCAACCATCACGTCACCAGTTCTCTGGGGTTGGGGCTGAGTTACTGACATGGCAGAGGCGATGACACCTTCGAGCGAGCCCGGTCGCCCTTCCGGACCTCCTGCCGAACCCCCTGCCGATCGACGCCCCCTCCGGTTTCCCGTCCTCGGACAACTGCAGTTCTGGTTCGCGTGCTTCTTCGCGGTGGGCTGGACCGGCGTCGTGTGCGCCGGTCTCGGCGTGCAGTTCGTGAGCTGGGACTATCCCTGTCCGCTGTGCATGATCCAGCGCATGTTCATGCTGCTCGCCGCGCTCGGGGCCTGTTGCATCGTGCGCCGCGGCATGGCGGGCGCCATCACGGGACGCGACTACATGACGGGCTGGGGACTGGCGCTGATCGCCGTCATCGGGGGCGCCTTCACGTCCTGGCGCCAGACCATGCTGCACATCCTTCCCGGCGACAAGGGCTACGGCGATCCCGTACTCGGCCTGCACATGTACGTATGGGCCTGGATCCTGTTCATCGCGTCCGTGGTCGCCATCGGCGTCGTCATGGCCCTCGCCCACCTCACCACCGAGTACGCCATCCCCGCGTCGCCGCAGCGAGCGGCGGGACATCTGGTGCTCGGCTTCGTCGGGCTGATCACGGCGGTGAACCTGGTCAGCGTGTTCTTCGAGGAGGGCTTCCACTGGTTCCTGCCGGACGACCCGACCCGCTACCAGTTCTTCTACGACCTCGGCGTCCTCTGACACCTCACCGGGCGGGGGTCGGCCGAACTCGCCATCGCGCAGGCGTTTTTGAAGCGATGATCGGGCAACTCGCAGGCAGAACACCTCGGTTACGCCCGGACACGAGCCTGTCGACGGACGGCCGGCGACGCTGTTGTCCCGCACGACCGGTCGTGCGGCGGGGGCCTCGCCGCCGCTCCCGCGAGTTCGACCGCCGCACCGACCGGTCGGCGGCTCTCATCGGTGTCATCGTCGGAACAGGAGCACGTTCATGCGTCTCTACGCCCAGACCCCGGCGCGCCGGAGTCGTCAGCTCGTCGCGGACCTCGTCGCGCTGCTCCTGATCGCGATCACGGTGAAGATCGCCCTGGTCGTCCGTGACGCGATCCTGACGCTGGCCGAGCCGGGCCGCAAGGCCCAGAGCGCGGGCGACAGCCTCGCGTCCGGCCTGCACGACGCCGGCAACGCGGCCTCCAAGGTCCCCTTCGTGGGGGACTCGTTGAAGAAGCCGCTCCAGTCCGCCGCCGACGCCGGAACCGGCCTCTCCGAAGCGGGACAGTCGCTCCAGGACACCGTGGGCCATGTCGCCACCCTGGCCGCGGTCGTCCTGATCCTGCTCCCGACCGCGTTCATCCTCGTGGTGTGGCTCCTTCCGCGGATGCGCTGGATCCGGCGCACCGCCACCACCCGCCGTCTTCTCGACTCCCCCGGCGGCGCCGACCTCCTCGCCCTGCGCGCGCTCACCGGCCCCCAACGGCCCCTGGCCGCGATCCCGACCCCGCCGGGCGGTCTGGCCGACGCCTGGCGGCGCGGCGACCCGGACGTCATCGCCGATCTGTCGACCCTGACGCTCCGGCGAGCAGGACTGCGTCCGTGACCGGCAACGGTGCGGTGCGGCGAGGGCGAGGCAGCCACTGACAAAAGCCACCATCCCCAACTTGGCTGCCCGGTCCCGGACATGACCGCGTGACCAGGGCCGATCCGCACAACCTCACCGTCGATCCGATCGTCTTCCCCCCGGCGACAGCGCTCGCTCTCGCCGCCGACCAGGGGAAGACCACCGCACAGTGACGTCGATATCTCAGCCCGACCGCGCCGGGGCGGCCCGCGCGCTCGAACGTTTCCTTCTCGCCGACCCCGAGCGGTGGCCCGAGTTGGCACCCGACGTCGTGGCCGCGGTGGGCCAGGAGCGGCTGCACAGGATCCTCGCGGCGACCAGCGAACGGGTCGGCGGCTTCACCGGGGTCGCGGAGAGCCCCGAGGGGCTGCTGATCGAGGGACCGGTCGGCCGCGTTCTCGCCTTCGCCCGGGTGGACTCCGCCGGGAACCTTGTCGGCCTTCTCGTCGCCCCGGGCCTGCACAGGCGTCCCCGGTTGCGCGTCCCACTCCGGCCCGGGGCGCGGGGCGCCCTGGCGTGCGTCGCGTCGTGCGTGGTCCTGACCGTGCGCGTCGTGGCCTGCTGGCGCGCCCCGTCCATGACGGCCTGGTGCACCGATGTCTCGGTGGTGAGCATCGGCTATCTGCTGTGGAAGGGGTTCTACGCGCCGGCCCGCGTGGCGCAGTGGTGTCGCGGGGCCGTTGAGGCGGCCGCGCTCGTGACGCTGGCGTCCGTCTGGCGGGTTCCCGGCCTCCCCCTCGGCCACCACGACCTCTCCTTCGTGATCGGTCTCGTGCTCCTGGTGGCATGCGCCGGATATCTGGTGCGAGCACGCCGCCACCGCTGGGGCGCGCCGCTGTCCGCGCCCCTGGAATTCCCCCTGCGAGAGGGAACGTGGCTCGTCCTCCAGGGCGGCGGCTCCGGCCTCAACCACCATGCGTCCCACCCTGAGCAGCGCGGGGCGCTCGATGTCGTCGGCACCGGAGCGAGCGGGTCCCGCGTCGGCCGGGGCGCCGCCCCGGAGGCGTACCGGATCTACGGCGCGAAGCTGTACGCCCCCTGCGACGGGCGGGTGGTGGCCGCCGTCGACGGCTACGCGGACCAGGTCCCCGGCACGATTCGCTACGAACCGCCTTACGGCAACCACGTGTTCATCGACACGGGCAGCGAGGTCGTCAAGCTCGCGCATCTACGGCCGGGCAGCGTCACGGTGTCCACCGGGGACCGGGTACGGGCCGGCCAACCGATCGGCGAGGTGGGCAACTCCGGCAACACCACCGAACCGCACCTGCACCTCCACGCCGAACGCGACGGCCTGGGCCTGGACCTACGCTTCACCGGCGTCCCCGGCCCCCTGCACCGCGGCCGCACCCTTCGCACCTGACCCCGCCCGTCGCCCCGGTACTGATCGGTGCCGGCCATCGCCTGTTCGGCGAGCTGCTCCAGGACGTTCCGCTGCGCCTGGACTCGGTGGCCGATGTCGGCGGCGGTTTCGCGCAGCTGCGTTACACCGTGGAGAAGTGACAGCACGTCTCGGCCCATCCCCCGGATGCGCAAAGCCAGCCCTCGCAGCCGTCCCACAACCGCCGTTATTTGCACGGCAGTTGTGTCTACGACGTCCCGGTCGCGGGCAGGAGCAGGAGCATGCTGTGCCGGTGGGACGCGCGGCACACGTCATGAGCCGACAGCCGACGGGGGTTGTCGGCCGCGCGATGGGCGACATCGTGACCGTGTGGTGACGAGGACGAAAGGTGGGGGCCTTGTTCGAGGGCTTCGAGACCGGTCGGGTGGAGCTCGATGAGGCGTCGATCTTGGTTCGTCACGGCGGAGAGGGGCCGCCGGTGGTGCTGCTGCACGGCCATCCCCGGACCTCCGCGACCTGGCATCGCGTCGCCCCGCTCCTCGTCGAACGCGGTTTCACCGTGGTCTGCCCCGACCTGCGTGGGTACGGCCGGTCCACCGGTCCGGCGCCCACCGCGGACCACTCCGGGTACTCCAAGCGGGCCGTCGCCGCAGACGTGGCCGAGGTGATGCGCTCCCTCGGCCACACCCGGTTCGGGCTCGTCGGGCACGATCGCGGGGGCTGCGTGGCGCTGCGTCTCGCACTCGACCACCCCGACGCGGTCTCGCGCGTCGCGCTGATCGACTGCCTGCCTCTGAGCGAGCATCTGTCCCGCGCCACCGCCGATTTCGCCACGCGGTGGTGGCACTGGTTCTTCTTCGCCCAGCCGGACATCCCCGAGCGGGTCATCAACGCCGATCCGGACAGCTGGTACCACGGCGACCCACAGAGCATGGGCCACGAGAACTACGAGGAGTGGCGCTCGGCCACGCGCAACCCCGATGTGGTGCGGGCGATGCTGGAGGACTACCGGGCCGGCCTCACCGTCGACCGGCGGCACGAGGAGGAGGACCGCGCCGCCGGGACCCGGATCCAGTGCCCGGCCCAGATCCTCTGGTCGCTCCGGGACGACCTCGAAGACCTGTACGGGGACCCCTTGGCGATCTGGCGCGAATGGGCCCCCGACGTGCGTGGGCACGGCATCGACGCCGGACACCACGTGGCCGAGGAGGCACCGGAGGCGCTGGCGTCCTGCCTCGCGGGATTCTTCGGTGGACGGCTCGACTGAGGCGATCGCGCATGCTCGGGCGCCCGCCGCCTCGTGCACCCGGAGGAACATTCGCATACGAAAGATGGCGTCAACAGGCATAACTTCGTCAGACAGGGCACATTCCATGGTGACCGTCCAGGACGCGGCGGCCCGGGGTGAACGCCGGCCTCTAGGGGGATGCGCACCCGTTCAATGGGAGTGACGGCCACATGGACCGTACGGAATCTGGTGACGATTCCCTCGATGCCCTCGCCCGGCAGGTGTCTGAACAGGCAGAAGCCCTGGTGGCGACCTGGATCGAGGCTGAGCGGACAGCCGTGCCCCGCCTGTCCGGTCTGCAACTCCAGGCCTTGCTGATCACCTATCGGTCGCCGGGGATCAATCTCACCGGGATGGCGGAACAGGTGGGTGCCGCGCCTCCCACGGTCAGCAGGCTCTGCGACCGGCTGGAAGCGGCAGGGCTCCTCGTCCGCCACCGTGCCACGACCAGCCGCCGCGAGATCGGGCTCACCCTGACCGCCCACGGGTACGAGATGCTGGCCGCCCTGACAGAGCGCCGTTTCCTGGCCGTCCGCCGGGTGCTCCAGCACGTCCCGGCCGCCCAGCGCGAAGCACTCCTCGCGGGCCTGCGGGCGTTCTCCGAAGCGACGGAACCGGCGACCGGGGGCGGACCGGACCTCTGAGGTTCCACCCGCACCTTCTCGGCGACAGACGCCGTCCAGCACCGGGAAGATCACCCCTTGCCCTCAACCGCACTTGAGGTCATACGGTCTCCGCATGACCCGCACCGCACAGCGCGCGGGCCGCATGCCAACGCCACCGGAAAGGGGCCTCCCATGACGACCCAGCAGCTCTTGGACGCCGAACTCGCGGGCCAGCCGGCCGCGTACTGGACCGGTGTCGCTTATGAGGCGCTCATCGCGTACACCAGGGCCCAGCAGGCCGAAAAGGGCTACACCCAGCCGCAGTTCTGGCTGTTGCGCAACCTGTCGGTGAACGACATCTCGCCCGACGGCGAGGGGATGACCCTGCCGGAGCTACGCGAGGCGATGGCCTCCTACATCCGGCCCGAGGACGATCTGGCGGCGGAGGCCGAGGTGCTCCTGGAGCGCGGCTGGCTGAACCGGGACGCCGAAGGCCGGCTGTGGCTCACCCAGGAGGGCGAGCAGGCCCGCGTCGACCTGGCTCGCAACGCCCCGGCGATCCGCGCCGCCCTCCACGAGGGCATCGACGACGCGGATTACGTCACCACGGTGAAGGTGCTCCAGCGGCTGATCCGCAACGCGGGCGGGACGGCCGCCTGAGGGCAGCGCTCGGCGGGGACGCCTCCGAGTCGCCGAGCCCCGCACGTCGCCGGTGGTCACGCCGCCGGGGAGGGGCGTCCTCTCCAGTCCAGGCAGACCACGGCCGCATCGGACGGCAGGTCCGCCCCGCCGTGGTACTGCATCAGCCCGTCGACGACGGCGCGCGCCGTTTCATGGGTGGACGCGCTACGGGTGGCGGCGATGGTTTCGCGCAGGGCTTGTTCGCCGAAGGCGCTGGTGTCGGCCCGCTGGGCGGCGTGGACACCGCTGCTCACGATGACGAGGCGATCGCCGGGTTCGAGAGTGAACTGTTCCGCCCGGTACTCGGTCTCCTCGAACATGCCCAACGGCAACTGGGCGTCGAGCGGGACCTGTTCGACCGTACTGTCGCGAAGACGGAAGAGCTGGGGAGAGCCGGCGTCCACGACGTGCGCGAGGCCGGTCGCCAGGTCGATGCGGAGCAGCAGCGTGGGGGCGGACAGTCTGCCGCCGTACTCTCCGTAGACCGCCTGGTCGGCGAGGCAGGCCTGGTCTTCGAGGGAGATGCCGGCTCTGCGGGCGTTGCGCAGGGCGTTGACGGTGAGGTTGGTCAGCAGCGCCGCCTGGATGCCGTGCCCCTGTCCGTCGGTGACGGTGAGGGTCAGCGTGTCGTCGGTGACGGTCCAGTCGAAGTTGTCGCCGCCCACCGCGTAGGCGGGCTCCAGGTGTGCGCCGAGCGTGAACTCATCGCGGCTGAAGCCCCGACCGGGCAGGAGCTGCCACTGCATCTCCGCGGCGAGCGTGAGTCTCTTGCGGCGCCTGGCCTGGAGGTAGAGGTCGGTGTCTCGCTCCGCGACGAGCAGTTCGTGGCCCAGTGCGGTGGCGAAGGCCGCGAGTTCCAGCACGCCCGCCGCGCCCCGCGTGGCGTGCTCGGGCAGGTGCACCGAGAGGATGCCGAGCCGGTCGCCCCGGACGGTGATGGGCAGGTGGACGACGACCAGGCCGGGATCGCCGGTGACCTCGATGACGGGTGCTCCGGCGGTGAAGGCGCGGCCCGCGGCTCCTCCGTCGCGGACTTCCGTCGCCTCACCGGTGCAGGGCAGGTGCGTCACCGGCTGCAATATGGTGAGTCCGTAGTCCGCCAGCAGGAGTTGTACGTGGTCGGCCTGGGCATGCGTGGCGAGCAGCGAACGGGCCGTGGACACGAGCGCCGTCGGCGGTGCCGCCCGCAGGGCGCTCTCGGCCACGCCCAGCCAGGTTGACGATTCCTTGTTCATGGCCTTCTTTCCGCACCACCGTGGGCGGCGAGCTCGGACGAGCGGCTCCAGCCCCCGCCAGCCTGTGCTGACCGTACCCTCATCTCGCTCCCCGTGGGAGAACAGTCCACATTCGTACACGCCGGGGGCTCACCCGACCCGGTTCACTCGGTGTTCTGGCGGCCGTGCCAGTCGAGGCAGACGACCATGGCGTCGTCGTCGGCTTCGATGGGGCCGCGGTGTCCGGCGAGTTCTTGGAGGACGGCTCGGGGGACTTGGGAGGCGGGCAGGAGTCGTGTGCTGGTGAGGGCGCGTACGAGGGCTTTT
>NZ_JAODUA010000005.1 GCF_025399895.1 Streptomyces sp. ASQP_92
ACGGGGGCACCACATCACAGTCCTCAGTCCTCCACGCAGGCATGACGCGCACGTCCTACCGTGAGCCGGACCAGACTGCGCCCCACCCAACACAGTTGTCAAACGACAAGTGTTTCCGCGTGGAAACTGAAGCATCGCCTCTCTGCTCGACTGGGCCCGCTGTCCGTCGCCGCCTGCAAATACACGCCGCCGCCTGCGGCCCCGATAGGGGAGCGGGCGGCGCAGAGGTCTCCATGGGCCAGTCCTGGACGGTCGACCAGCTTCTGTGCGGGCAGCTTCTGCGCGGGCGTGGAGCACGGCGTGCGCGCGGACGCCAGGGCGCTCCCTGCTGCCACGCGGGTCATGCCGATGCCGACGGCTCGGTAAAGGGGGCCCGCCTCCGGGCTTCGGGTTCCGCCGGGTCGCGTGGCGTCAGGTGGTGGGGATGGGGCCGGTCATTTTCTCCAGGCGCACCAGGTCGTGAGGGTTGAGGCCGGACAGCTCGCAGATGGCATCGACGGCGCCGCCCTTGCGAAGAGCGGCGACTGCTTCCAGCTCGGCGTCGGCCCGGGCGGCATCCAGCGCTTCCCGGGCATCGCGCAGACGGTTGACGGCCAGCTCGAGCGAAACAAGTTCCATGGGCGGATGATGGCATGCTCTTCGCAGAGGGGGGCCGCCCTTGCGCTGCGGGTCCGTGGGTGTGCCGGGCTGTCGCACGGCGGCTCATGAGACCGCCCGGGCCGCGGCCTTGCATGTCCACCACTTTCTGGGCCGCGGTAAGAACGGCTACCAGGTCGGCTACTTCGGTACCGACAACCCGGCGACAGCGGTTTCCTCCTCCGGCCACAGCTGACCCGGCGGAGCCGGTGACGCCAGATTGACGCGGCCTGCCGGGAGGTGCCTCCCGCCGCCGCCCGGGTCCCGTTCCCGGCCCCAGCTGCTCGCCCTTGGAGAGATCGTCGCTGAGGGGGTACGACTGCCGTTACGTATTCCGTGGTTCGCCGCAGGCCGGCACTGTCGGCGCCGTCCACGGCCCCAATGCGCGAAACCCGGGGGCTTTTCCGGGGTCGCGAGCGAGCAGGCACCGAGCCGGAGCCCGCGGCAGGGATCGGCCGACCCGCAGAGCGAGCCATCCCTCTCCCGCGTTCTCAGGCGGCGAGTTGTGTCGATGGCGTGAGGAAAGAGGCCGCTGCCGGATGGACGGCCTGGCGGGGGTTCCGCGCTCGCCTCGCACGTGCGTATATTTGCCGCACGACAACAATTGGTGGATGGGACGTGCTGCGAGCCTCAGCCTAGGGGACGCGTGAGCACGTGCCGCAGGGCGGTACCGAGGAGAGGCAACCAGGTGAGTGTCAGTGAGGCCGTGGCCCGTCAGCTCGTGGCGAAGGCATTGCAGGACAGTGCCGAAGCCGTGGCCGACCGATGGGTGGAGCTGCAGCTGGCACAGACCGAACAGCGCGAGGGCGTGGGCGAGCGCGAGCTGCGTGAGGAGGCCGATGCGCTGGTCGCCGCTCTCGCCGCGGGACTGGCCACCAGCCTTGCGACGAACCGGGTGGTGACCTCTCATCGGGAATTGCGTCAGGCGGTCGTCGACCTGTCCCTGCGCAGAGCTCGGGGCGGTGCCACGCCGACCGCGACATCACTGGCCGTGCTCTCCCTCAAGGAAGCGGTCCTGGAGACGATGCAGACCGCCACTGACGACGCCTCAGAGCTGTTCGCGGCAGCGCTGCTGGTCAACCGTCTGCTGGACGCGGCCGGGGCCCTGTCCTTCGACACCTACGTCGAGGGCCGGGAAGAGATCATCCGCAGGCAGAGCCGGCAGTTGCTCGAACTCTCCACGCCCGTAGTACGGCTGTGGCGGCACGTGCTGGCCGTACCGCTCATCGGCACCCTCGACACCGCGCGTACCCAGATCGTCATGGAGAACCTCCTTCAGGCGATCCAGGAACACGAAGCGCAAGTGGCGATCATCGACATCACCGGTGTGCCCACCGTCGATACGGCGGTGGCCCAGCACCTGATGCAGACCGTCAACGCGGTACGTCTCATGGGGGCCGACTGTGTCATCAGCGGCATCCGGCCGCCCATCGCGCAGACCATCGCGCAGCTGGGCATCGACCTGTCGAAGATCCTCACGCGCGCCAGCCTGGCCGACGCCCTGTCCGAGGCCATCAAACTGACCGAAATCCCTGGCGTTGAGCCGCGGGCTCTGCGGTGAGGGCACAGCCGAGCGGCGGCGTCCCGATCCTGCGCCTGGGCGATGTCCTGATCACCGGCCTTCTCAATGAGCTCGACGACAAGGCCGCCAGGGCCTTCACCGACGAGCTCACGGACCGCATCGCGTCCGATCACGCGCGGGGTGTCCTGATCGACATCTCCCGTTTGGAGATGGTCGACTCCTTCGTGGCTCGCATGCTGATGGAGATGACGTCCATGGCGCGCCTGCTGGGAGCCCGGGTCATCGTGGCCGGCATGCGGCCGGCGGTGGCCATCACTCTGGTCGAACTGGGCCTCGGACTCGATGGTGTCGAAACCGCCCTGAACACCGAACAAGGCATCGCCGCGCTCGGGTGGTATCAGGCCCCGCGGCCCCCGGAAGGGGCACGACATGACCCAACTGGCTAACCGGCGCGCCACCACCGTCAAGCGTCCTGCTGGTGACGACAAGGATTCCGAACGCCTCGTTCTGCACTCGGAGGAAGATCTGCTCTCGATTCGGCACGCGGTGCGCGCGGCCAGCGTGAAGATCGGGTTCGGCATCATCGACCAGACCCGGATCGTGACCGCGGCCAGCGAACTGGCCCGTAACGCCTACGTCCACGGCGGCGGAGGAGCCCTGACCATCGACTGCCTCCGCCGTGGCAGCGCGGAGGGGTTGCGCCTGACGATAAGCGACAACGGCCCCGGCATCCCCGACCTCGACGCCGCCCTCACCGACGGCTTCACCACCGGCGCGGGGCTCGGCCACGGACTGGGCGGCGCGCGACGTCTCATGCACGACTTCGAGGTGCACACCGCCGCAGGAAAGGGCACGACCGTGATCGCCACCCGCTGGACCGGCCGGTGAGCTCGGCCGGCACGTCGACGGTCCATGTCCGCATCGATCACTACAGTGCCGTGCACATGGCGGCCGAGGCCGCCCGGAAACTGGGGGAACGATGTGGTCTCCCGGGCGCCATGCCGGACCAGGCGGCGGTGCTGGCCTCCGAACTGGCCAGCAACATCGACAAACACGCACGAGACGGCGCTCTCTACATCCAGGCGCTGCCGCTGGGCGACGGCGTGGAAATCCTGGCCGCGGACCGCGGCCCCGGGATGCCCGAACTCGAGCGCTGCCTCGCCGACGGATACACGACCGTTGGCACGCTGGGTGCGGGACTGGGGGCCGTCAGCCGTATAGCGAGCGACTTCACCATCCGGACCCGGACCGGCACGGGCACCTACGCGTCAGCCCGCCTCGTACGCCCCGACCAGCCCGGGACAGCCCCGCAGAACGCCGCCCTCACCTGCCTGCCCGCAGACCTCGAAGAGCACTGCGGAGACGCCGGCGCAGTCATGGACACCGGAACGAGCCGCACCGCCGCCGTCATTGACGGACTCGGCCACGGCCACGAAGCCGCCGAAGCCGCCCACAGCGCCCTGCGTACGTTCCGCACGGCCGCCGCGCGCTCCCTGCCGGACATCCTCACGGCCATGCACCGCACGCTGCGCCACACCCGCGGCGCAGCCGTCGGCCTCCTGCGCTTGCAGGGCGAACGAGCCCAGTACTGCGCGATCGGCAACATCCGCGCCGTAGCGCTCTCTCCCGAGGGCGTCCACCACAGACTGACGGGACAGCCCGGCGTCGTGGGATGGCGCATGCCCACCCCCACAACGCACGCCTTCGACCTGCCCGCCGGCACCACGGCGCTCCTGCACTCCGACGGCATCGATGCCCGCTGGACCCAGGACCCCGCCCTGTTCGTGCTGCGTCTGCCACCGCCACTGCTCACCGCGGCGGTGACGCACAACCACCGCAACACCCGCGACGACGCGACGGTCCTTGCGGTACGACCCCCGCGAAGGGACCAATGAACGGCACGTTCTCCTCCCTGTCCGCTCTGCGCTCAGCGGTACGCGGCACGGCCCGGCGCTATGGGCTGCCGCCCGACGTGCGCTCCCGCCTCGTCCTGTCCGTCACCGAGGTGGCAGCAGCGGAACTCGCGGCCGGCCGATCCGTCACGTTCACCACCGATGTGGAGACGGACCGCGACCACGGCACGCCCATCATGGCCGCCACGCTGACCGCTCCTCAGGCCGTGGCCCCGCCCCCAACCATGGACCTGCCACTGCCCCCAGCTCCGCCGCCGGGGCCCATGGCAGGTGAAACGCTCTCACCCACCCTCGCGGTGACATGGAACATCGCGCTGCCCCAAGACAGCGCCTCCCAGCCTCGCGGCCGCTCGCGCCGTCAACTCGCCCTTATGGACGAGGAGGCCGCCCTGGACGAAGAACTGCGCACCGCGCTCGCGACCGTCGACTCCCTGACGACCGAGCACCGTCTCCTCAAGCACGAGTTGGCCGAGACGAACGGTGGTGTCCTGGCCCTGTACGTCCAGCTCGAAGAGCGCGACGAGCAGTTGCGCAAGGCACACGGCTCGATGCTCCAGGAACTCGAAGACGCCCTGCGCCCGGCCCCGTTGACCGTCGACGGCCTGGAACTCGCCGTCCACTACGAGCCCGCCGACCCGCACGCCCCCACCGGCGGCGACCTGTACGACTGGTTCACCCTGCCCGACGGCACGCTCCACATCACCATCGTCGACGCTCTCGGCCACGGGGTACGCAGCACCAGAAGCGCCCTCGACGTCACCCACGCCGTCCGCACCCTCGCCCTCGAAGGCCACCCCCTCCAGTCCATCCTGACCCGCGCGCACGAACTGCTCACCCCGCTGGCGCCCGGACTCATGGCCACGGCACTGCTCGCCCGCATCGACCCCGTCACGGGCGATCTACAGCTGGCCAACGGAAGCCACCCACCCGCCCTCCTGCTGCGCGAGGACGGCAGCGCCCGCTACCTCGAAGTCCCCGGACGAGGCGTGGGGTTCCCCCTCCCCGGCAGCGAGCGCCTGCTCCAGACCCGGCTGGCCCCCGGCGACCTGCTCATCCTGTACACCGACGGCCTGACCGAAAGCCGCAGAAACCCCATCGAAGGCGAGCTACGGCTCATCGAAGCCGCACGACACCACGCCGACAAGCCCCTGAGGGACATCCCCGGCGCCATCGCCACCGACATGCACACCCTCGTCCTCCACCCCGATGACACGCTTGCCCTGGCCATCCGCGTAGCCCAGCCACCACCTGCGTAGCCCAGGCACCAGACACACCATCGCTCGATGCGCCCGGAGCAGCCGTCTACGCCACCCTCACCGGAACCCACCCGTCCTGACCGCATCCCCAGGAGGAGGGATGATGAACGCCCGATCAGAACAACAGCGCAACCGGAACGAACCGCGGACGACCACGGGGGCCGCGTCTGTACGCCGTCGCCGCCGCGGCAGCTCTCGGGGCTCTGGCGAGTGGGTGTGCCTCGGGGAATTCCGGCGCCCCTGCCGCAGTCGTCACGCCCGCGTCCACCGGCGCGCCAACACCAGGCGCCGCTACTCCGCCCGCTCCACCCCCTGCGCGTCGACGCCACCCGCATGCCGGCCGCGTCCGGACCACACCACCTCTCCCGGGCCGCCTTGGCCTACGAGATCGCCGGCGACATCCTCGGCTGCTGGAGCGAATAGCGGCAGAGCCACAGACCACGCGACAGCGCACCACATGGCGTCCATGCCCCCGTCGCCCCGGATCTTCCGGCCCTGGCGGCAGGGGTGCGGGGGAGAGATGAGAGGGTCGGGCGGGTGAGCGAGAAACCGAAGAACACCTTGCAATACCGCGTTGACGGGCCACAGGACGCTCCGATCCTGGTCCTGGGCCCCTCCCTGGGGACCACCTGGCACATGTGGGACCGCCAGATACCCGAGCTGGCCGGCACCTGGCGGGTGCTGCGGTTCGACCTGCCGGGGCACGGGGGCGCCCCGGCCGAGCCGGCGCACTCCGTGGCCGAGCTCGGCGACCGTCTGGTCGCCACCCTCGACGGGCTCGGCATCCAGCGCTTCGGCTACGCGGGCTGCTCCATCGGCGGCGCGATCGGCGCCGACCTGGCCCTGCGCCACCCGCACCGTCTCGCCTCGCTCGCCCTGGTCGCCTCCTCGCCCCGGTTCGGCACCGCCGACGAGTACCGCCAGCGCGGTGTGATCGTCCGCACCAACGGCATGGACCCCATGGCGCGCTCCGCGCCCGAGCGCTGGTTCACCGCCGCCTACGCCGCGGCCCAGCCCGCGATCGTGGAGTGGGCCGTGCAGATGGTCCGCACCACCGACCCCGCCTGCTACATAGCCGCCTGCGAGGCGCTCGCCGCCTTCGACATCCGCGCCGACCTCGCGCGCATCGCCGTTCCCACGCTCGCCCTGGTCGGCGCCGAGGACCGGGTGACCGGGCCCGGCGAGGCGCGCACCCTGGTCGCGGGCATACCGGGCGCCGGCCTCGCCGTGGTGCCGGGCGCCGCCCATCTGGCCCCCGTCGAGCAGCCGGCCGCCGTCACCGACCTCCTCGTACGCCACTTCTCGACGGCCTGGCAGGAGACGCCGCCCACGCTTCCCGCGCCGGCCGCCCCCGGGCCCGCCGCGTCCCCGGAGCCCTCCGCGCCTTTCCCGGCCCCGGGCCCCCTGGCTACTCCCGCGCCTTCCGCGGCCTTCCCGGCCCCCGGGCCGGCCGCGCCCCACGAGCCTTCCGCCCCCTTCCCCGCCCCCTGGCCCGCCGCGTCCCCGGAGCCTTCCGCGGCCTTCCCCGCCCCCGGGCCCCTCGCTACCGCCGCGCCATCCGCGGGCCCCGCGCCCATGGCCACCCCCGCGCCCTTCGCGACGACCCCGGGCCCCATGGCGACCCCGGCTCCCCTCGCCTCCCCGGGACCCATCGCACCGCAGGCCCCCGCTGGACCGCTCGTCCCGGCCGCTGCCGAGCCCCCGGCCGGGACGGCGGCGCCCGCCCCCGCCGAAACCGAGGAGCCTGCCGCACCCGCCGGGCGCCCCGCCGAAACCGAGGGGCCCGCCGCACCCGCCGGGCGCCCCGCCGAAACCGAGGAGCCCGCCGCACCCGCCGGGCGCCCCGACGCCTACGAGGCCGGGATGCGGATCCGGCGTGACGTGCTCGGCGATGCCCAGGTGGATGCCGAGACCGCACGGGCCGATGCCTCCTTCGGAGCCGCTTTCGACGAGCTCACCACCCGACACGCCTGGGGCGAGGTGTGGTCGAGGGAGGGTCTGGACCGGCGTACCCGGGTCGCCGTCGCCCTGGCCGCGCTCGCCTCCGGTGGCCACCTGGACGACCTCGCGGCCCACACCCGGGCCGCGCTGCGCGCCGGGCTCACCCCCGCCGAGATCGAGGAGGTGCTGCTCCAGACCGGTGTGTACTGCGGGATTCCCGCCGCGAGCGCCGCGCTCCGGGTAGCGGGCGCGGTCGTCCGGGAGGAGACGAGCCCGCGGGGATGACCGGATTCCGTGCCTCCGAGCCCGGTCGGGAGCAGGATGGGATCATGAGCCTGAAACTGACCAAGAAGACCCATGCCTGCGTCCAGATCGGCAAGGACGGCCGGACCCTCGTCATCGACCCGGGTACGTTCAGTGAGAGCGACGCGGCGCTCGGCGCCGACGCGATCCTGGTGACCCACGAGCACCTCGACCACTTCAACGAGGAGCGCCTGCGGACCGGCCTCGAAGCCAACCCGGCCGCCGAGATCTGGACCCTGCGCAGCGTCGCGGAGAAGATCTCGGCGGCCTTCCCCGGCCGCGTCCACACGGTCGGGCACGGCGACGCCTTCAGCGCGGCCGGCTTCGACATCCAGGTGTACGGCGAGCTGCACGCGGTGATCCACCCCGACATCCCCCGCATCACCAACATCGGCTTCCTGGTGGACGGTTCGGTCTTCCACCCCGGCGACGCGCTCACCGTCCCCGACCAGGCCGTGGACACCCTGATGCTCCCGGTGATGGCGCCCTGGAACAAGATCTCCGAGGTCATCGACTATGTGCGTGAGGTCAAGCCGCGCCGTGCCATCGACATCCACGACGCCCTCCTCACCGACCTGGCCCGGCCGATCTACGACTCGCAGATCGGCGGCCTCGGCGGCGCCGAGCACGGCCGCCTGACGCCGGGGGACTCGACGCAGCTGTGAGTGTCGGAGCCGGGCGGTAGGTTGGGATCCATGCGCATCGCCACCTGGAACGTCAACTCGATCACCGCTCGGCTGCCCCGCCTGCTGGCCTGGCTGGAGAGCACCGGCACGGACGTGCTGTGCGTCCAGGAGACCAAGACCACCGCCGAGGGCTTCCCCGCCGCCGAGTTGCGCGAGCTCGGTTACGAGTCCGCGGTCAACGCCACCGGCCGGTGGAACGGCGTGGCCCTGATCTCCCGGGTCGGCCTCGACGACGTCGTGCTGGGGCTGCCCGGCGGCCCCGACTACGAGGGCACCCAGGAGCCCCGCGCGATTTCGGGGACCTGTGGCGGAGTCCGCCTCTGGTCGGTCTACGTGCCCAACGGCCGCGAGGTCGCGCACGACCACTACACGTACAAGCTGACGTGGTTCGAGGCCCTGAAGGCGGCCGTCGCCGAGGACGCCGCGGGACCGCGGCCCTTCGCGGTGCTCGGCGACTTCAACGTGGCCCCCACCGACGAGGACGTCTACGACCCGGCGGTCTTCGAGGGCCTCACCCATGTCACTCCCGCCGAGCGTGCCGCGCTCGCCGCCCTGCGCGAAGCGGGCCTGTCGGACGTGGTGCCCCGCCCGCTGAAGTACGACCGTCCGTACACGTACTGGGACTACCGCCAGCTGGCGTTCCCCAAGAACCGGGGCATGCGCATCGACCTGGTCTACGGCAACGAGCCGTTCGCCGCGGCCGTCAAGGACAGCTATGTCGACCGCGAGGAGCGCAAGGGCAAGGGCGCGTCCGACCACGCGCCCGTCGTGGTGGACCTGACGGTCTGAGAGCCGTTCGCGCCGGGGTTGTGCGCCGCCCCGCGTGCCCCGTGGTCCGACGAGGCGTCGAATGGGAGTCTGGATCGTATGAACTTCCTCCAGAACTGGCGCAAGCGGCACTCGGCGGCGCACGGGGTGGCGGTGTACGAGGCCGTCAGGGAAGATCCCGAGGGCGTCGCCGGGCTGCTCTCCGAGTGTGAGCTGCTGCGGACCCGGGCCTGGCAGAGCAAGCTCGAACTCGACGACTCCCCGGCCTCGTTGGAGGCGCTCGACCAGCTGCCGCCGCGCTGGCGCGAGGACCCGGAGGAGCTGCCCTGGCTGGGCAACGACGCCGGTCTGTATCTGGGCACCGTGATCGTCCGCACCGTCCCGGGCGCGAGCTGGGACGTGTGGCCCAGCGGCCGGCCCGTGGTGCGGCTCGCCTCGGGCCGCGAGATCGACGTCGTGGTCGCGGGTCTGACCTGGGCGACGACCGGCGCCCCCGAGCTGTTCCAGGTGTACGCCGAAGCCTCCGAGGCCTGATCCCGGCGGCAACCGGACGGCCTTCAGGACCTGCGGGGCCAAAATACGGTTTATGCCCTATTCGTGCGTGTCGAGGTGAAGTCCCTTACCGGGCTGGATAGTTTGCGCTGACCTCGACACAGCGATGAGTGGGCAGGACAGCGTATGGCCGTCGATCCGTTGATCGAGCTGCGTGACGTCAACAAGCACTACGGGACGTTGCACGTCCTCCAGGGCATCAACCTCACCGTCGGCCGCGGGGAGGTGGTGGTGGTCATCGGCCCGTCCGGCTCGGGCAAGTCAACGCTCTGCCGGACGATGAACCGTCTTGAGACCATCGAATCCGGTTCCATCGCCATCGACGGCAGGCCCCTCCCGGAGGAGGGCAAGGGCCTGGCCCGGCTCCGGGCCGAAGTGGGCATGGTCTTCCAGTCGTTCAACCTCTTCGCGCACAAGTCCGTCCTCGCCAATGTCTCGCTGGCCCAGATCAAGGTCCGGGGCCGCAAGAAGGAGGAGGCCGACCGCCGCTCCCGTGAACTCCTGGACCGGGTCGGCCTCGCCTCGCAGGCGGACAAGCTCCCCGCCCAGCTCTCCGGCGGCCAGCAGCAGCGCGTGGCCATCGCCCGCGCCCTGGCCATGGACCCCAAGGTCATGCTCTTCGACGAGCCCACCTCGGCGCTCGACCCGGAGATGATCAACGAGGTGCTCGAAGTCATGCAGCAACTGGCCCGCGAGGGCATGACCATGGTCGTCGTCACCCACGAGATGGGCTTCGCCCGCTCAGCCGCCAACCGCGTCGTGTTCATGGCGGACGGCCGCATCGTCGAGGACCGCACCCCCGACGACTTCTTCACCAACCCGCACAGCGACCGGGCCAAGGACTTCCTCTCCAAGATCCTCAAGCACTGAACGGGGGGTGGACGCAACGATGATGGCCACACGACGCACGCTCGCCGCGCTGGTGCTCGCCCTGGCCGTGGCCGGCTGCGGCAAGTCGGGCAGCCCGCCGGTGAAGGGCCCCAAGGCCGAACTGCTGCCGCACTACGCGGTCGCCAAGAACATCAGCCTCCCCGACTCGTCGGTGTGGCGCCGGGCCAAGAACCGGGGCCACCTGGTCGTCGGCGCCAAGGAGGACCAGCCCTACCTGGGCGAGAAGGACCCGGCCACCGGCGTCTACACCGGCTTCGACATCGAGATCGCCAAGATGATGTCGGCCTCGCTCGGATTCGACCCGGCGACCATCGAGTTCAAGACGATCGCCTCGGCCAACCGCGAGACCGCTCTCCAGAACGGCCAGGTCGACTACTACGTCGGCACCTACACCATCAACGCCAACCGCAAGAAGCTGGTCGGCTTCGCGGGCCCGTACTACCTGGCCGGCCAGGGCCTGCTGGTGCGTACGGACGAGAACGGCCTCACCGCGCCCCAGGACTTCGCGGGCAAGCGGGTCTGTTCGGCCGCCGGGTCCACCCCCTTCCAGCGGATGGAGAAGGACTACCCGAAGGTCGACATGGTCGCTTACGACACCTACTCCGTGTGCGTGGACAACCTGCTCACCTTCCAGGTCTCCGCCGTCACCACCGACGACACCATCCTGAGCGGCTACGCGGCCAAGGTCCCCGACGAACTCAAGGTCGTCGGCAAGCCGTTCTCCAAGGAGCCGTACGGCGTCGGCGTCCCCCGGGGCGACAACACGCTGCGCTTCGCGCTGGACGACGCCATCGAGGCCCACGAGAAGAACGGCGACTGGAAGAAGGCGTACGCCGCCACGCTCGGCCTGTCCGGACGCCCGGCCGCTCCCGCCCCGCCCATCGACCGCTACCCGGCGAGCTGAGGCCGCAATGGACGTACTCACCAAGAACTTCTCGCTGTACGGCAAGGGCTTCCTCGGCACCGTCGAACTGACCGTCTACGCCTCGGTGCTGGCGCTGGTGCTCGGCTTCGTCATGGCGTCCTGCCGGGTCTCCCCGGTCGGCTCCTTCCGGGTGCTCGGCACGGTGTGGGTGACCGTGCTGCGCAACACCCCGCTGACGCTGCTCTTCTTCGCCGTGCTGCTCGGCCTGCCGCGCTTCGGTCTGGTGCTGCCCTTCCAGCTCTTCGCGGTGATCGCGCTCGGCTGCTACACCTCCGCGTTCATCTGCGAGGCGCTGCGCTCCGGCATCAACACCGTGCCCCGGGGGCAGGGCGAGGCGGCCAGAAGCCTCGGGATGACCTTCGGTCAGACCCTGTCCACGGTGGTGCTGCCGCAGGCGTTCCGGTCTGTGATCCCGCCGGTCGGCTCCACCCTGATCGCACTCGCGAAGAACTCCGCGATCGCCGGGGCGTTCAGCGTCACCGAACTCCTCGGTACGTACAAGACGTTGAGCGAGCTCGGCTACAACATCATCTGGACCTTCGTCTGGATCGCGATCGGCTACCTGATCATCACCCTCTTCATCAGCGCCGTCTTCAACATCCTCGAGAAGCGCTGGGGAGTCGCCCGATGACCGCGCCACTTGCCAAGGAAGCCACCGCCCTCTACGACGTTCCCGGACCCAGGACCCAGCAGCGGCACCTGGTGTACGGGGTGATCTCGACGGTCCTGATCCTGCTGCTCGTGGGCTGGCTCATCTACCTCCTCTTCGACACCGACCAGTTCACCTCCGCGAAGTGGACGCCGTTCGAGTACAAGGGCATCCAGGACCTCCTGCTGCGCGGACTCGGCAACACCCTGCGGGCCTTCGCCTTCGCCTCGGTGCTCTCCCTGGCGCTCGGCGCGATCCTCGCCACCGGGCGGCTCTCCGACCACCGGCCGCTGCGCTGGATCGCGACCCTGCTCGTCGAGTTCTTCCGCGCGATGCCCGTCCTCGTGATGATCTTCTTCATCTTCGTGGCGCTCAAAGTGCAGCCCCTGCCCGCCCTGGTGGCCGGGCTCACGCTCTACAACGGCTCGGTGCTCGCCGAGGTCTTCAGAACCGGCGTCAACTCCGTGGAACGCGGCCAGAAGGAGGCGGCATTCTCGCTCGGCATGCGCAAGACGCAGGTCATGACGTACGTGCTGGTCCCGCAGGGCATCCGGGCCATGTTGCCCACCATCATCAGCCAGTTGGTGGTGGCCCTGAAGGACACCTCGCTCGGCTTCTTGATCACCTATGAGGAGTTTCTGCACGCGGGGAAGCTCATCGCGTCGAATCTCGACTACGATTTGCCGTTCATCCCCGTGGTGATGGTGATCTCGCCGATCTACATCGGGATGTGCATGCTGCTCTCCTGGTTCGCCACCTGGATGGCCAGGAGACAGAAGCGCAATCCCAAGACGGAGGCCGTGGACGTCGCACCGGCCGAACCAGGGACGCTGCTGCCGAGGGGGGTCCCCCCTGGACCCTAGGTCCTTGGGAGAGCGGTGGCTGAGGGGCAGGAACCCACCCGGCAGCAGCCGGTGATCACTTCTCGCGGAGCGGGACCGTCGGAGACGGCGGATCCGACGCGGGCGAGGAGAAGGTCAGCTGCGCGCCGAGCGGGTTGTGCTCGATGTAGAGCGGGTCGACGGTGTCCACCACCCGTGCCACACGGCGCGGGGGCGTTGCTGACCGGCTTGCCGAGGCCGGGCGGCCCCCTGTCGCAGAGGTAGGCGACGAGGGGCCGCTCTCCTTGGTGGGGAGACGGCGACGGTACGGGGTGTCAGCCGGCCGTGGCGGCGGTGCCCGTGAGGGCGCTCTTGGCCTTCCACGCGTCGAAGCCGAGATTCCACTCGCCGTAGCCGTTGTTGAGGGCCTGGGTGCCCTTGGCGTCGTCGCCGACGATCTCGAACGGGTCGCCGACCTGCACCGCGCCGTACACGAACTTGGCGTCGGAGTCGCTCATGCCGATGCAGCCCGAGCTCATGTTGGCCACGCCGAAGTGCTGGTAGTTCCACGGCGCGGCGTGGGCGTACATCCCGGACCAGGTGAGCCGCATCGAGTAGTCGACCATCTTGTCGTACGTCTTGCCGAGGCCGACGGTCTCCGAGTTCATGTTGATCGTCCCCTCCTTCGCCATCAGGACGGTCTTGCCGCGCCAGGACGCCTTGTCGCCGCCCGGGGTACCGCCCGATATCGGGATGTCCTTGAGCAACTGACCGTCGCGGTAGAGCTTGAGGCGGTGGCTGCCGAGGTCGACCTTGGCGATCTGGTTCTTCCCGATCGTGAAGTCGCTTTTGTAGTCCTTCACGAACCAGCCGCCCGAGGTGCCCGAGTCGACCCCGTTGAGATCGGCGTCCAGGGTCACCTTGGTCCCGGGCTTCCAGTACTCCTTGGGACGCCAGTCGACGCGGTCCTTGCCCGAGTAGTCCTGCATCCAGCCCCAGGAGCCCTCGGTGTTGTCGGAGGTCGTCACCTTCAGATGCTTCTCCACGTCCGCCCGGTTCTTGACCGGGTTGTCGAACACGATCGAGACGGGCTGGCCGATCCCCACCGTCGAGTCCTTGCCGGGCACGATGCTCACCTTGTTGACCTTGCCGGCGGCCGCCGTGGCGAACTCGGCCTTCGCGGTGGCGCCCTTGGCCTCCTTGGCCTCGACGGTGTACGAGGTGCCCGGCGCGGCGACCCGGTCCGAGGTCCACGTCCGGCCGTCGGGCGCCACCTTGCCGCCGAGCTTGCCGCCCTTGGCGTCCGTGACCGTGACGCTGCTCAGCGTGCCGTCCGCCAGCGTCACCTTGACGGGCCGGCCCGCCTTGGCCTGACTGCCCGTCAGATTGACCGAGATCTCCATCTTCTTCCGGGACGCGAGATCGGACTTGGCGTCGCCGGACGACGAGGAGTCACCGCCCCCGCAGGCGGTCAGCGCCACGGCGAGAACCGCCGTTCCGGCCAGGGCGGCGAAAGGGGCCGGACGACGGAACCGGGCGTGGCGGCGTATGCGGCTCAACTGGAAACCTCCGTTGCGAATTCTTCTCCACAGGGTGAGAGTCACCAACGGGACCTTAGGTTGCGGGGCGTGCCCGGAAACCGGGAAACCGTTGTGTGACAAGGACCGCAGAGAAACGGTCATCGTTCCGTCACACACCTCGCGCGAACCTGTCACGGGCCGCTGTGAACCTCCTGTGAACCCCCTGAATACCGACTTCGGGGCGCACTTGGGAGGCCACGGACGTGTCCGCACTGCTGGTGACCGACGACCGAGACCAGGACGCCGGGGTTCGCACCCTCGCCACCGAGGAGTACCGCTCCTTTCTCGCGGGCCGCGCCGACGTCAGCTTTCTGCAATGTCCCTCGTGGGCCGATGTGAAGGACCAATGGACCGCCGAAAGGGTCGGATGGTCCTTCGACGGCGGCGAATTGACCGGCGCCGCCCAGATCCTCTACCGGAATTTCCCCGGCACCCGGAAATACTTCGCCTATCTGCCGGACGGACCCGTCACCGACTGGTCCCACCCGGAAATGGACCGCTGGCTGGAGCCGTTGCTGCGCCATCTGCGCCGGGCCGGCGCCTTCGCCGTGCGGATCGGGCCCACCCCCGCCTACCGGCGCTGGGACGCGTCGCGCCTCAAGGCCGGCACGGGAGCGGGCCGCAGGATCGGCGACGTCCTGGCCACCGAGGTGGACCCGCTCGGCTCCGCCGTCGCGGAACGACTGCGGACCCGCGGCTGGAAGAGATGCGGCGGGGACGACAACGGGGACGCCGACGCCCAGCCGCGCCATGTCTTCCGGCTGCCGCTGGCCGGCCGCGGCACCGAGCAGCTCTGGGCCGGGTTCAACCAGGAGTGGCGGCGCAATGTGCGCACCGCGCAGCGGGCGGGGGTGCGGATCGTCACCGGGGGAGCCGACGACCTCCCCGAGTTCTACCGGCTCCTGAGGATCACCGAGGAGCGCGACGGCTTCCGGCTCGGCCGCTCCCTGGCGTACTACCAGCGCCAGTACGCCGCCCTCAACGCCGAACAGGCGGGCCGGATGCGGCTCTGCCTCGCCGTTCACCAGGGCGAGGTGCTCGCCGCGCACACCATGATCACGGTCGGCCGTCAGGTCTGGTACCAGACCGGCGCCTCCGCCGACCACCGGCGCGAGGTCCGCCCCAGCAACGCGCTCCAGTGGCAGATGATCCAGGACGCCCACGCGCTGGGGGCCGAGGTGTACGACATGCGCGGGGTACCCTCCACTCTTGATCCGCAGGAGCGGCCCTACGGCCTCCTGCGCTGGAAGCTCGGCACCGGGGGACAGGTCGTCGAGACGCTGGGGGAGTGGGAGACATCCATGGGCGGGACCGCCAACAACGCGCTGTACCGGGCCTTCCAGGCCTATCTGGCCCGCCGGTGACCGCCACCGCACCGCAGGCCGTGGCCAAGAGCGCGGGCCTGATGCGCAGCAGCGCGCTGATGGCGGCGGGCTCCGTCGTCTCGCGCGCCACCGGCTTCGTACGGTCCGCGGTGGTCGCGGCCGCGCTCGGGGTGGGGCTGCTCGGCGACGGCTACGCGGTCGCCAACAACGTTCCCAACATCCTCTACATGCTCCTCATCGGCGGCACCCTCAACGCGGTCTTCGTGCCCGAGCTGGTGCGCGCCGCCAAGGAACACGCCGATGGCGGCGCCGCCTACACCGACCGGCTCATGACCGCCTGCGCCACCGCGCTGCTCGTCCTCACCGCGCTCGCGGTGTTCGCCGCACCGGTGATCGTCGGCGCGTACACCGACTACACCGGCGCCCAGGCCGACCTCACGACCGCGCTGGCCCGCTACTGCCTGCCGCAGATCCTCTTCTACGGCCTGTTCACCCTGTTCGGCCAGGTCCTCAACGCGCGCGGCCGGTTCGGCGCCATGATGTGGACGCCCGTCCTCAACAACCTTGTCGTGACAGGGGTGTTCGGGCTTTATCTGAGCCTGGCCGCGGGCGTCGGGGGCACGCTGAGCGCGGGCGACGCCCAATTGCTCGGCTGGGGCACCACCGCGGGCATCGCCGTCCAGGCCCTCGCCCTGGTCCCCTCGCTGCGCTCGGCCGGATTCCGCTGGCGGCCCCGGTTCGACTGGCGCGGCAGCGGGCTCGGCCGGCCGCTGAGGTCGGCGGGCTGGGCGGTGCTCCTGGTGGTCTCCAACCAGCTCGCGTACTGGGTGGTGACCCGGCTCGCCACCACGGCGGGCGCCCGGGCCGAAGCGCTCGGGGTGACCGGCGGGGCGGGGTACACCGCGTACACCAACGCCTATGTGCTCTGGATGGTGCCGCACGGCATCGTCACCGTGTCGCTGGTCACCGCGCTCATGCCCCGGATGAGCCGGGCCTCGGCGGACGGCGACCTGGCGGAGGTGCGCGCCGACCTCTCGTACGGACTGCGGACCTGTGCCGCGGTGATCGTCCCCGCCGCCTGCGCGCTGTTCGCGCTCGCGCCGTGGATCCTCGGCTCCGTCTTCGCGTACGGCAGGACGGGCGCCGCCGACATCACGGTGATGGCGGGCATGCTCATGGCGTTCGCACCCGGACTGATCGCGCTCTCGGGACAGTACGTGCTGTCCAGGGGGTTCTACGCGCTCGGCGACACCCGCACCCCGTTCCTGCTCAACCTCGTCATCGCCGCGGTGAACGCCGGCCTCACGGTCGTCGCGTTCATGATGCTGTCCCCGCGCTGGGCGGTCACCGGGATCGCCGGGGCCTACACGGTGGCGCTCTTCGCGGGCCTCGCGGCCACCGCGTACACACTGAACCGCCGGCTCGGCGGCGGCCCGCTGCTGCGCTCCCCGGCCGTGGCCGCCCATGTGCGGCTGCTCCTGGGGTGCCTGCCGGCGGCCGCGCTCGCCCACGCCTGCGCCCGCGCCCTCGACCCGCTCGGCAGCGTCGCGGCGGCCGGCGCCGGGGTCGTGACGCTCGTCGTGGTCCTGGCCCTGCTGGCCCGGCCGCTCCGGCTCACCGGCCTCGACGCCGTGCTCGACAAGGTGCGCGGCGGCGGCAGACATCGGGCCCGGTGACGGGACAAATGAGACGGTTGGGATACTGACGCCTATGCCACGCGTGCTCCTCATAGAAGACGACCCCTCGGTTCGTGAAGGGGTCGAACTCGGGCTGCGCCGGCGCGGTCACGAGGTGCTGGCGGCCGGGACCGGCGAGGCCGGACTCGCCTCGCTCACGTCCTTCCACCCCGATCTGGTGCTGCTCGACCTGATGCTGCCCGGCATGAACGGCGTCCAGGTCTGCCGCCGGATCCGCGAGACCAGCCAGCTGCCGATCATCATGCTGACCGCGCGCGGCGACGACTTCGACGTGGTGATCGGCCTGGAGGCCGGCGCCGACGACTACATCGTCAAGCCCGCCCGCACCGAGGTCATCGAGGCCCGCATCCGGGCCGTGCTGCGCCGCCTCGCCGACCCCGTCACCCGCTCGGGACCCGAGCTCCACGGAGAACTCGCCCTGGACCGGGCGGGTCTGACCGCCGCGAAGAACGGCGAGCGCCTCGCCCTCGCGCCGTCCGAGCTGAAGCTCCTGCTGCATCTGGCGGCCTCGCCCGAGCAGGTCTTCAGCCGCCAGCAGCTCCTGGAGTCGGTGTGGGAGCACAGCTACCACGGTGACGCGCGACTGGTCGACGCGTGCGTGCGGCGGCTGCGCCAGAAGCTCGGCGACACCGCCGGAGCCGATGGAGCCCCGCGCTACATCCAGACCGTGCGCGGCTTCGGCTACCGCTTCGGGCCGCTGTGAGGTTCCGGGTCCGCCGCTCCCTGCGTCCCGGACTGCGCACCCGGCTGATCGCCGCGTTCCTGCTGGTGGCCGCGGTCAGCGCGCTCACCACGGCGGCCCTCACCTACCAGTCGGCCCGCTCGGCCATCCTCAAACAGGCCCA
Source organism: Streptomyces sp. ASQP_92 (assembly GCF_025399895.1). Classification (GTDB taxonomy): domain Bacteria; phylum Actinomycetota; class Actinomycetes; order Streptomycetales; family Streptomycetaceae; genus Streptomyces. Next base: position 18,311 of record NZ_JAODUA010000005.1, read on the forward strand.
GGACCAGGCCGTCGAGCAGTTCCGCGAGCAGATCGCCAACGAGTACTTCGCGCTGCCCACCTCCACCGCGGCCCTCCAGAACGCGTGCCGCGCCCTGGCCAGAGCGGGGAAGCCGCATCCGTGGTTCGTGTTCGCCGAGTACGGGACCCTGCGCGCCTCCTCCACCAGCCGCCCCACCTCCACCGTGATCACCGATGAGCTGCGCAGCCGGACCCACGCCAACGCGCACGGCTCGTTCCAGCGGGTGATCCAGGACGGCACCCCCTATCTGACCATCGGTATGCCGGTGATGTTCGACCGCGGCACCAACGAGCAGCACAGCGGGGTGTATCTGTACGCGGTGATGGACCTCAAGACGGAGAGCATCACCATCCAGGCCATGGTCTCGGCCGCCAAGAACGGCGCGCTGCCCGCCCTCGCCGTCGCCGTGGTGCCGGCGCTGCTGGCCGCGCGCAGTGTGCTGCGGCCGGTGCGCGATCTGCGGCGGGCCGCCAGCAGCATGGGCAGGGGCAGGCTCGACACCCGGATCGAGGTCAAGGGGTCGGACGAACTCGCCGATCTGGCCTGGACGTTCAACGAGTCGGCCGAACAACTGGAGCGCTCGGTCGAGGAGTTGCAGAAAGCGGAGGCGCGCGCCAGGAGGTTCGCCTCGGACGTCTCGCACGAGCTGCGCACCCCGCTGGCCGGGATGCTCGCCGTGACCGAGGTGCTGGACGAGGACGCCGACGGGCTCGACCCCGACACGGCGCGCGCGGTGCGCCTGATCTCGGCCGAGACCGGGAAGCTGGCCACCCTCGTCGAGGACCTGATGGAGATCTCCCGCTTCGACGCCAAGGCCGCCGAGCTCCACACCGACGAGGTCGACGTCGCCGAGACCATCCGCAAGACCCTCCAGCGGCGGCACTGGCAGGACCGGGTCCTCACCCAACTCCCGGGCGGCGTACGGGCGATGATCGACCCCCGGCGCTTCGACATCGTCGTGGCCAACCTCGTGGGCAACGCCCTGCGGCACGGCAGCGAGCCCGTGACCGTACGGCTGCGTCCGGCCGACGGCGAGGGGCCGCTGGTGGTGGAGGTGGAGGACAGCGGGCCGGGTATCGACGCGGCCGTGCTGCCGCACATCTTCGACCGCTTCTTCAAGGCCGACGCGGCCCGCACCCGCTCGGCGGGCAGCGGCCTCGGCCTCGCCATCACCCAGGAGAACGTCCGGCTGCACGGCGGCACGGTGCGCGCGGCGAACGGACCGCACGGCGGCGCCGTGTTCACCGTGGAACTGCCCACCGGACTGATCGCGACCGGGACGGCCGGGGCCGCCGGGGCCGCCGAGGCGGCCCGATGAGGCCTGTGATCGCCGGGGCCCGCGCGGTGGCGGCGCTCGCCCTGGTCCCCGCCGGACTCCTCGCGGCGGGCTGCGGCATCCAGTCCACCGACGTGATCGCGGTGGGTGACCCGGCGAGCGCCCAGGCCATGCCCGGCGACAACGCCACCGTGCTCTACTTCACGGGGCCCGACGGGCTGATGCCCGTGGTCCGCGAGGGCGCCCCCAAGCCGCCCCTGCCGCTGCTCTTCGCGGGCCCCGACCAGGACGAGCGGGCGGCCGGTCTCGGCACCGAACTGCCCCCGGCCCAGGGCGCGTTGAAGATGAGCGTGAGCGGAAGCACCGTGACGGTCGTGCTCGGCCAGGACGTCTCACGCCTCACCCCCCTCGCCCAGCGGCAGATCGCCTGCACCGCCCTGCAAGCGGTGGTGAAGGACCGGGAACGCAGAGTGATGATCAACGGCACCGGCGGCCCGAGCTCGCTGAGCCCGCTGGCCTGCCCGGCCTGAGACAGGGACGGGACCCCGCCCCACCAACCCCGGACCGTTGACTTCGATTCAGTAAACCCCTGAGTAACCCCCTGGCGTCCGGGCCGACGAGCGGCCAAGCTCTGGCTGTGGAGATGCCTGGGGAGAATTCAGCCGGTGCCCTGCGGCCCGCCGCCGCCTCGATCGTCCTGCGGCTGCGGCGCGCCCTGATCTGGGTCCCGCTCGCCGCGATCGCGGTCGCCGTGATCTGGGCCCTCGCCGCCGCCGCCGTCTTCGACGGCCCCAACGGCGCGGTCGCAGGCCCCGTGATGGCCGCCGCGGGCGTGGTCGTCCTGGTCGCCGCGGCCACCTTCGCGGGCTATCTGCTGCGCCCGCTGCGCCTCGACGTGGACGCCGACGCCTTCACCGTACGGCTGCCGACCTGGCTCGCGGGCCGCACGGACTGGGACGAGGTGAGCGCCGTGAGCGCGGTCGCCGTGCGCTCGGGACCGAAGGTGCGCCGCTTCCTCGTGGTGGACCTGCGCTCGCCCGCGCTGCCCTGGATCAGCCGCCCTCGTGCGATGTACCGGCGCCTGGCGCCCGTGCTCGGCCGGGCCAAGGGCGCGCACGGGCTCTGCTTCGAGGAGCAGCTCTTCGACTTCGACGCCACCGCCGTGCTCGACGCGGTGCGGCGGCTGGCTCCCGCCGAGGTCGCCGTCGAGGACCGTACGGCACAACCGGCCGACAGCCCCTGGCAGTTCTGACCGGCTTCTTGCCTCGTGCCGGGGCGACCGCCACCGTGTACGCGTACGTCTCGCACGCCGACAGCACCACCGCGAGCACGTACGCCGACGACCGCTGCCCGGAATCGGAGTGCCCATGGCCGGATTCACGCTGCCCCACACCCTCCACGGCGACGGCCCCCACCGGGTCGTCGCCGTGCACGGCTGGCTCGCCGACCGCGGCGACTACGCCGCCGTGCTGCCCGACCTCGACGCCGCCGTCTTCACCTACGCCTTCGTCGACCTGCGCGGCTACGGAGAGGCCAGGCACGCCTCCGGCGCGTTCACGACGAGCGAGGGCGCGAGGGACGTGCTGGCGCTCGCCGACCGGCTGGGCTGGCACCGCTTCTCGCTGATCGGCCACTCCATGGGCGGCGCCGTCGTCCAGCGCGTCCTGGCCGCGGCCCCCGACCGGGTGCGGCGGATGGTCGGGATATCGCCGGTCCCGGCCAGCGGCATGCCCATGGACGAGGAGACCCGGGCCCTGTTCACCGAGGCCGCCGACTATCCGGCCAAGCGCCGGGCCATCATCGACCTCACCACCGGCGGCAACCGCCCCGACGCCTGGCTCGACCGGATGACCTGGCGCTCGGTGGAACGCAGCGACCCCAAGGCGTTCCGCGCCTGGCTCGACTCCTGGTCGGGCGAGGACTTCCACGAGGAGACCGAGGGCTCCCCGGTGCCCGCGCTCGCGGTGTGCGGCGCCCTCGACCCGGCCATCAACGCCGCGTTCCTGCGCGGTACCTGGCTGCGCTGGTACCCGGCGGGCCAACTCGTCGAACTGCCCCTCGCCGGGCACCACCCCATGGACGAGACACCGCTCGACCTGATCCGTACCGTCGAGGACTTCCTGCGGGCCGACCATGTCTGACCCCCTGCGCCATGGCTGACCTCCCCGACGTCTTCGACCCCCGGCGGTACGCGGCCGGGCCGCCCCACCACGCCTACCGCGAGCTGCGCGACCGCCACCCGGTCGCGTGGCAGGCCGAACCCGAGGTGCTGGGCTGGCCGGCCGGGCCCGGCTTCTGGGCGGTCACCCGGCACGCCGACGTGGTGGACGTCCTCAAGGACGCGCACACCTTCTCCTCGACGCTCGGCGCCACCCAGATCCGCGACCCCGACCCCGGGGACCTGCCGTTCATCCGCCGCATGATGCTCAACCAGGACCCGCCGCGCCACGGCCCCCTGCGCCGCCTGGTGAGCCGCGCCTTCACCCCGGGCCGCGTCGAGCGGTTCGAGGCGCTGGTGCGCGAGCGGGCCCGCGCGCTGCTCACCGGGGCGCGCGAGGCGGCCGAGGACGGGGTGGTCGACCTGGTGGCCGACGTCACCGACGACTACGCCCTGCTCAACCTCGCCGATCTGCTCGGGGTGCCGCCGGGCGACCGGGGGCTCCTGCTCGAGTGGACCGAGCGGGTCATCGCCTACCAGGATCCGGACGAGCCGGTGGTCCTCGGCCCCGACGGGCGGCCGGTCAATCCGCGCTCTCCCGCGATGCTGGCGGAGATGTTCGCGTACGCCCGGGAGCTCGCCGCCCACAAACGCGAGCGGCCGGCCGACGACATCATGACCACGCTCGCCCAGGGTGAACTCGCCGACGGCGAGCTGGAGATGTTCTTCTTCCTGCTGACCGTGGCCGGCAACGACACCGTACGGGCCGCCGCCCCCGGTGGGCTGCTCGCCCTGGCCGAACACCCCGACCCGCGAACCGAGTTGGCGAACCGTCAGGTCGCCGTGGACATCGCGGTCGAGGAGCTCCTGCGGTGGCATCCGCCGGTCCTGAGCTTTCGGCGCACCGCTCGCCGCGCCACCGTGCTCGCCGGGCAGCCCGTCGCGGCCGGGGACAAGGTCGTCGTCTTCCACGCCTCCGCCAACCACGACGAACGCGTCTTCACCGATCCGCACCGCCTCGACCTGGCCCGCAGCCCCAACCCGCACGTCTCGTTCGGCGACGGCCCCCACATCTGCCTCGGCGCGCACTTCGCGCGGCTGCAGTTGAGGGTGCTGCACGAGGAGGCGCTGCGGGTGCTGCCCCGCACGGAACTCGCGGCGCCGCCCCGCCGGCTCGTCTCCAACTTCATCAACGGCGTCAAGTCCCTTGCCGTGCGGGTGGGTTAACCCGCGGCGCGGTGCGAGGTACGGACCGGCGGGGCCGGCTGCTGCGCGGCCCGGGTCACATCGGCGACCAGCTCCACCACATCGGGGCCGTAGGCATGGGAGTTGACGACCTTGAGCAGCAGGCAGAACGACCCGTTGCCGTGCTTGCGGGCGAGCTTCTCGGCATTGCGGGCCAGATAGCGGGTGGCGGCCTGGTTGGTGATCGCGGACTGGCCGCAGAACAGGAAGACCGGACGCGAATCCGGGGCGGGGGCGACCCGGGCCAGGAGCACGTACTCGACGACGCCGTTCTCCAGGCGGTAGCGCTCGGAGCCGATCTGGAAGGCGCCCCGGTCGGGGCCGGGCTCGGCGTCCACGTTCATCGTCACCCCGGGCAGCAGGGAGGCCAGGTGCGCCGCCATCCGGCGGTTCGAGTAGGGCCCGCCGAGACAGAACTCGGTGCGCTCGCCGAAGCCCTGCTGCGCGAGGTCGTGCTGGATGATCTGCGCGTGCGCCCCGCAGTCCTTGATCAGCGAGGCGAGTTCGAGGAGGGCGAACACGTCGAAGCGGTGCACCGCGCCCTCGCGCGCCGCGTCGCGGTTGACGACGAGCAGGCACTGCGAATGGGTGGGCAGCCCGAAGAAGGCCTGGCGCCGACGGAGCCCGCGCCGCCAGAGGTAGGTGCGGCCGAGCCAGCCGAGGGCCGCGCTTATGCCGGCGGCCAGCACGCCGAGGACGATGTTGCGTACGTCGTCGTTCATGTGCGCGCATGCTAGCGGGAGTTCGCATCCGCGTTCGGCGTGCTCATGACGCCGCCCGGGAGGCGGCGTTACGCTGCGGACGTTCGCCTACGGGAGGTATGCATGCGTCGTCCTGCTGTCCGCACCCTGTCCCTCCTCGCCGCGGCGGTCGCGGTGGCGGCCTCGGTCGCGGCGGCCCCGCCGACCACGGCGGCGCCACCCGGCCGCACCCCCGCCAAGGTGCCCGAGGCGGTGGGCTACGGAGGGGCGGTCTCCAGTGTGGACGCGGACGCGTCCGCCGCCGGCCTCGAAGTCCTGCGCGAGGGCGGCAACGCGGTGGACGCGGCCGTCGCCACCGCCGCCGCCCTCGGCGTCACCGAGCCGTACTCCTCGGGCATCGGGGGAGGCGGCTACTTCGTCTACTACGACGCGGCGTCCCGCTCCGTGCACACCCTCGACGGACGCGAGACCGCCCCCGCCTCGGCCACGTCCTCGCTCTTCCTGGAGAACGGCAAACCGCTGCCCTTCGCGGACGCGGTGACCAGCGGCCTCGGCGTCGGCACGCCCGGCACCCCGGCCACCTGGGACCGGGCTTTGGACGCCTGGGGGAGCAAGTCGCTCAAGACGGTCCTGAAGCCCGCGGAACGGATCGCGCGCGACGGCTTCACCGTCGACGACACCTTCCGCTCGCAGACCAAGGACAACCAGGCCCGGTTCGCCGACTTCCCCGACACCGCCAGGCTGTTCCTGCCGGGCGGCCGGCTGCCGGTGGTCGGCTCCACGTTCAAGAACCCCGAACTGGCGCGCACCTACCAGGAGTTGGGCCGCAAGGGTGTGGGCGCCCTGTACCGGGGCGACATCGGCGCGGACATCGTCCGCACCGTCCGCAAGCCGCCGGTCGACCCCGCCTCGACCCGCAAGGTGCGCCCCGGCGATCTGACCGAGAAGGACCTGCGCGCCTACGAGGCGACGTTCCGGGCCCCCACCAAGGTCGGCTACCGGGGGCTCGACGTCTACGGCATGGCCCCCTCCAGCTCCGGCGGCACCACGGTCGGCGAGGCGCTCAACATCCTGGAGCGCACCGACCTGTCGAAGGCCTCGGACGTCCAGTACCTCCACCACTACATCGAGGCGAGCCGCATCGCGTTCGCCGACCGGGGCCGCTGGGTCGGCGACCCGGCGTTCGAGCAGGTGCCGACCAAGGGGCTGCTCTCGCAGCGCTTCGCGGACTCCCGGGCCTGCCTCATCAAGGACGACGCCGTCCTGACCAGCCCCCTCGCGCCCGGTGACCCGAGCCGTCCCGCGCCGTGCGGGTCCTCCGGCGTGGCGTCGCCGACCACGTACGAGGGCGACAACACCACGCATCTGACGGTCGCCGACAAGTGGGGCAACGTCGTCGCGTACACCCTCACCATCGAGCAGACCGGCGGCAGCGCCATCACCGTGCCCGGGCGGGGCTTCCTGCTCAACAACGAGCTCACCGACTTCTCCTTCGCCCCGGCCAACCCGGCCGTCCACGACCCGAACCTGCCGGGCCCCGGCAAGCGGCCGCGCTCCTCCATCTCGCCGACGATCGTCCTCGACCGGCACGGCGAGCCGGTGCTCGCGCTCGGCTCGCCGGGCGGCGCGACCATCATCACCACCGTCCTGCAATCCCTCACCAACCACCTGGACCGGGGCATGCCCCTGGTCGAGGCCATCGCGGCACCGCGTGCCAGCCAGCGCAACGCGGCCCGCACCGAGCTCGAACCCGCCCTCTACAACAGCGTGTTGAGGGGCCGCCTGGAGGCACTCGGGCACTCCTTCGCGCTGAACCCGGAGATCGGGGCGGCGACCGGGGTGCAGCGCCTGCCCGACGGACGCTGGCTCGCCGCGGCGGAGACGGTGCGGCGCGGCGGCGGCTCCGCGCTCGTGGTCCATCCGAGTGGAAAGCCGTAACCCCGGCCCATGGCGCCGGCGAGGCCCGCGGCCCCCGTCCTGAACGGGCGGGAGCCACGGGCCTCTTGCCGTGCACGGCCCCCAAGTGGCCCTGGCGAAGGGCGCGCGGGCGCGCACAACGGCCGCACAGCGGGTAAGGACACGATTCCTGACGGAAGGGTCCTCCACGTTGCGCACCAGAACGCTCGCCCTGTCGGCCGCCTTCGGCGCCGCCCTGCTCACCACGGCCGCGCTCCCCGCCACCGCGCGCGACGGACACGTCACCGCGCCACCCGCCCGGGCCGACGAGGGGCCGGTCCGCGCGGCCCAACTCCTCGCCAAGGTGACCTCGTGCTCCCAGGTCTCCCGCGGCAGGTTCCGGGCCCGCCCCGGCGCGCCGGCGACCGTCCCCGTGTGCGGCCTGAACGGCGCCGTGTTCTGGAAGGCCGATCTGGACATCGATTGCGACGGCCAGATCACCGCGGCCTGCAACAGGAAGACGGACCCCTGGTTCCAGCCCGACACCCGCTTCCACCAGTCGAACGACAAGCCGCTCGACGCCGAGAAGGTGCCCTATGTGGTGGTCCCCGGTGCCGGCCCGCTGTGGGACCACGACTCCGCCGGCATCACCGGCGGCTCGGTCGTCGCGGTCGTCTACGACGACAAGGTCGAGTACGCGGTCGTCGGTGACACCGGCCCCAGCGCCACGATCGGCGAGGCCTCCTACGCCGCCGCCAAGGCGCTCGGAATGAACCCCGACCCCCGGACGGGCGGCGCCGAATCCGGCGTCACCTACATCCTGTTCCAGCACTCCCGGGCCACCCCCATCGAGAGCCACGGCGCCGCCGCGACCCTCGGCCAGACTCTGGCCCAGGAGTTCCTGGCCGACAACTGAACGGGCCCGGATCCGTGCGTGCGGCCGCTCAGGGAAGGGTGAGCACGCGGGGTCCCGCGTCGGTGATGGCCACCGTGTGCTCGGCGTGGGCGGCGCGTGCCCCGCTCAGGGTGCGCAGGGTCCAGCCGTCCGCCGCCGGGTAGTAGTCGTCGCTCCCGTCGCCGATCACCATCGGCTCGATCGCGAGCACCATGCCGTGCCGCAGCACCATGCCGCGCCCCGCCCGCCCCTCGTTGGGCACGCCGGGGTCCTCGTGCATGTCGCGGCCGATGCCGTGGCCGGCGAACCCGTCCGGGATGCCGTAGCCCGCCGAGCGGCACACCGTGCCGATCGCGTGCGCGATGTCGCCGATGCGGCCGCCGACGACCGCCGCCGCGATCCCGGCGTCCAGTGCGCGAAACGCCGTCTCGACCAGCCGTACGTCCTCGGGCCGGGCGCGGCCGACCGTGAAGCTGATCGCCGAGTCCCCGGCCCAGCCGTCGAGGATCGCCCCGTAGTCCACGCTCACGAGGTCGCCGTCGCGCAGCCGGTAGTCGTCCGGGATGCCGTGCACGATCGCGTCGTTGACGGAGACGCAGGCGGTGGCCGGGAACGGGACCGGCGCGAAGTCGGGGTGGTAGTCGAGGAACGGCGAGGTGGCACCCGCCTTGAACAGGACCTCGCGGGCCGCGGCGTCGAGCGCGCGGAGCTCCACGCCCACCTGGGCCGCCTCCCGCGCCGCCGCCAGGGCATGGGCGACCACGCGCCCGGCCTCACGCATGGCGTCCATCTGGGAATCGCTCTTGATCTTTACCATTCCCATTACTATACCGGTATTTTAATGGGGTGCGGCCAGGGGGATCATGAACAGCCCCAGGGGACTCGTGAAGCGGCCGGGGCGCGGCGGGCCGGGGTGGCGTACCGGACGCCGGGGCTAGAATCGCCGCATGGTCCGCACCCCCCTCACCCCCGCCGAGCGTGAACGAGGCGAGCGGCTCGGCCGGTTGCTCCGCTCGGCGCGAGGACAGCGCAGCATGACGGAGATCGCGGCCGCGGCGGGCCTCTCCGCCGAGACCCTCCGCAAGATCGAGACGGGTCGCGCGCCGACCCCCGCGTTCTTCACCGTGGCCGCCCTCGCCTCCGTCCTCGGCCTGTCGATGGACGAGATCGTGAACGACTGCGCGCCCCCGCCGGCGGTCGCCGCGTGAGCCCCGCGACGACGCGTACGCCCCGGCAGGCGGCGCGGGTCGTGGTGCGGGACGCCCAGGGCGCCGTCTTCCTGCTGCGGTACGACAACGAAGAGGTCGGCCCGCACTGGGCGACACCCGGCGGCGGCCTCGACCCGGGGGAGTCCCCGCGCCAGGGGGCCCTGCGGGAGCTGCGCGAGGAGACCGGCTGGGCCGACCTCGAACCCGGCCCGCTGCTGTGCACCTGGACCCACGACTTCACGCGCGCCGGGGTGCCGGTCCGCCAGTTCGAGCACATCTATCTCGCCGGCACCCCGGGCCAGGGCCGCGAGCTCGGCCCCGACGTCGCGGACGAGCATCTCGCCGACGGCATCCTCGGCTGGCGCTGGTGGACCCCCGAGGAGCTGCGGCGCACGGACGAACAGATCTGGCCGCCCCAACTGCACGCCCTGCTCGACGCCTGGGCGCCCGGTGTCGCGCCGGCCGAGCTCGGCCATGTGCCGCTGAAGGGCCAGTCGGACACCGTCGGCTGAACCCGCCCCTCCCCGCGCCGCCCCGGGCTGCCTGTTCGGCGCAACAGATCCTGCGCACACGTGGGCCGGGGGTGAGCGTGGGAGCGTGGTCAGTCCGTCTCAGCCTGCCTCGCGCCGTCGCCGACCGCTGCGGACGGCCGCCGTCGCGGCCCTCGGCGCGCTGGCACTGCTCACCGCCTGCGCCCCGGGCTCCCAGGTCCCGGCCGCCTCCACGGCGGGCCGCGCGGACCTTGCCACGCTGGTCTTCCACCACCCCGGCGTGGTCGTGGGCCGGAGCCAGCTCGCCGCGGTCCGGGCGAAGGTGCGAGCCGGTCAGGAGCCGTGGAGCTCCGCGTACGAGGCGATGCGGACCAGCCGCTACGGCTCGCTCCGCTATGCGCCGCACCCCGCCGAGGTCGTCCCCTGCCCTCCGGACGCCGGGCCGCCCGCCTGTGTCGCCGAGCGTGAGGACGCCATCGCCGCGTACACCCAGGCGCTCCTGTGGTCCATCGGCGGCGACGAGGCCCACGCCGCGAAGGCCGTCGAGATCATGGACGGCTGGGCGCGGGTGCTCAAGCGACACACCGAGGGCAACGCCGACCTCCAGACCGCCTGGGCCGGATCGACCTGGGCGCGGGCCGCCGACATCGTGCACGCGGGCTATTCGCGGTGGCAGGCCCCCGCCGTGCAGCGCTTCAAGTGGATGCTGCGCAAGGCCTATCTGCCCGCCGACACCGCCAAAGTCCCTGATTACAACGGGAATTGGGAGCTGGCGATGACGGACGCGGCCATCGGTATCGCCGTGTTCGTCGAGGACCACCAGATCTTCAGGGACGCCCTGGAGCGGTACCGGGCGCGGGTGCCCGCCTACTTCTACCTGGCCTCCGACGGCCACCTGCCCAAGGCGCCGCCCGGGGGTTCGATGGACACCCCGGACAAGCTGGCGACGTACTGGTTCGGCCAGCGCACTTACGCCGACGGGCTCGGCCAGGAGACGTGCCGCAACTTCATGCACATCGGCTACTCGCTGGCCGCCTCCGCCCACATCGCGGAGACCGCCTGGCAGCAGGGCGTCGACCTGTACGGGCCGACGGCCGAGCGCCTCAGGGCGGCGGCGGAGTTCCACGCCCGCTACCAGCTCGGCGAGCCGGCGCCGGGCTGGCTGTGCGGCGGCAAGGTCGAGCGGACCATGGGACCGGACGTCGAGGTGCTGCTCAACCACCTCCAGAACCGGCTGCACCTGGAGCTGCCCGCCACGCGCCGACTGGCCGAACAGCAGCGCCCGGGCGGCACCGACGACCTCTTCGTCGCCTGGGAGACGCTGACCCACGCGCGGAATCCTGCCGGACCCGCCTGATTCGGACGCATTCAACAGAACGTTGAAGATGGGGGATTGAAGCGCGGGTCGGGCTGGGCATGGTCGAGGGAATGGACACGATCAGCCGCACCCGGCCCGACGACCGCCGAAAACGGCCCACCGCCGCCGCCTTCTTCGACGTGGAGGGCACCCTGCTCGCCGCGCCGGACCTGGCGGCCGCCACCGGGCCGCTGGGCCGGCTGTGGCATCCACCGGTCCTCGCGGCCCTGCACGGCCACGCGGCACTCGGGCACCTGGTCGTCCTGGTGGCCAGGGCGAGCGCCGCCGAACTCGCGCCGATAGCCCGCGACCTCGCGCCCGACGCCGTGCTCTGCTCCCGGCCCAAGGCCCCCATGGCCGGCCAGGGCAAGGGGTACGCGGCCCGCGCCCTGCTGCGCGAACGCGGCATACTCGCCGCCCGCTGCTACGCCTACGCGGACGAGGCGGCGGACCTGCCGCTGCTCGCCGAGGTCGGCCACCCCGTCGTGGTCGGCGACGACCCGGTGCTGCTGCGCCACGCCCGGCGCGGGAACTGGGGACGCCTTCCGGCGCCTGGCGCCGAGCGGAGGTGACGCGCCGTCAGGTCCGGGAATCCGTCCACCCCGGTTGACCTGTGGCGCCGCAATTGGCCCCGCCGAAGCCGCGATGGTCTTGCCACGGTGCGTAACGCGCCTTACGGTCTCATCCACACACGGATCTACGCGTGTGGATTTGGCTGGCTGACGACCCGTCGAAGGAGCAGCTCATGGCCAATGTCGTGCGCGCCGCACTGGTTCAGGCGACCTGGACCGGCGACACCGAATCCATGATCGCCAAGCATGAGGAGCACGCCCGCGAGGCGGCCCGCCGGGGCGCGAAGATCATCGGCTTCCAGGAAGTCTTCAACGCCCCGTACTTCTGTCAGGTGCAGGAACCCGAGCACTACCGCTGGGCCGAGCCCGTCCCCGACGGCCCCACCGTCACCCGGATGAGGGAACTCGCCCGCGAGACCGGGATGGTGATCGTCGTCCCCGTCTTCGAGATCGAGGACGAGGGCTTCTACTACAACACCGCGGCCGTCATCGACGCCGACGGCAGCTACCTCGGCAAGTACCGCAAGCACCACATCCCCCAGGTCAAGGGCTTTTGGGAGAAGTACTACTTCAAACCGGGCAACCTCGGCTGGCCGGTCTTCGACACGGCCGTCGGCAAGGTCGGCGTCTACATCTGCTACGACCGCCACTTCCCCGAGGGCTGGCGCCAACTCGGCCTCAACGGCGCCCAGTTGGTGTACAACCCCTCGGCCACCTCGCGCGGCCTCTCGGGCCATCTGTGGCAGCTCGAACAGCCGGCCTCCGCAGTCGCCAACGAGTACTTCGTCGCCGCCATCAACCGCGTCGGCCGCGAGGAGTACGGCGACAACGACTTCTACGGCACCAGCTACTTCGTCGACCCGCGCGGCCAGTTCGTCGGCGAGACCGCCAGTGACAAGGAGGAGGAACTCCTCGTCCGCGACCTCGACTTCGGGCTCATCGAGGAGGTCCGCAAGCAGTGGGCCTTCTACCGCGACCGCCGCCCCGACGCCTACGAAGGCCTGGTGAAGCCGTGACCCGCCCCCTGTACGACCGTCACCGGGCCGTGCTGCCCGACTGGCTCGCGCTCTACTACCGCCGGCCCCTGGAGATCACCCACGGCGAGGGCCGCCACGTCTGGGACGCCGAGGGAAACAAGTACCTCGACTTCTTCGGCGGCATCCTCACCACGATGACCGCCCACGCCCTGCCCGAGGTCACCAAGGCCGTCGCCGAACAGGCCGGCCGGATCATCCACTCCTCGACCCTCTACCTCAACCGCCAGATGGTAGAACTCGCCGAGCGCGTCGCGCAGTTGTCGGGCATCCCCGATGCCCGCGTCTTCTTCACCACCTCCGGCACCGAGGCCAACGACACCGCCCTGCTGCTCGCCACCGCGTACCGCAACTCCAACCAGATCCTCGCGATGCGCAACAGCTACCACGGCCGCTCCTTCAGCGCGGTCGGCATCACCGGCAACCACGCCTGGTCCCCGACCGGCCTCTCGCCGCTCCAGACCCTGTACGTCCACGGCGGCGTCCGGTCCCGCGGCCCCTACGCGCGGCTCAGCGACGGCCAGTTCATCGAGGCCTGCGTCGCCGACCTCGAAGACCTGCTCGGCCACACCCGCAACGTGGCCGCCCTGATCGCCGAGCCCATCCAGGGCGTCGGCGGCTTCACCTCACCGCCCGACGGCCTGTACGCCGCGTTCCGCGAGGTCCTCGACCGGCACGGCATCCTGTGGATCACCGACGAGGTACAGACCGGCTGGGGCCGCACCGGCGACCACTTCTGGGGCTGGCAGGCACACGCCCGAAGCGGGCCGCCCGACCTGCTCACCTTCGCCAAGGGCATCGGCAACGGCATGTCCATCGGCGGCGTCGTGGCCCGCGCCGAGATCATGAACTGCCTGGACAGCAACTCCATTTCGACCTTCGGCGGCTCCCCGGTCACCATGGCGGCGGGCCTCGCCAACCTCGGCTACCTCCTCGAACACGACCTCCAGGGCAACGCCCGGCGCGTCGGCGGACTGCTCATCGAGCGGCTGCGGGCGATCGGCGCCCAGCTCCCCCTCGTCCGCGAGGTGCGCGGCCGGGGCCTGATGGCCGGTATCGAGCTGGTCGAGCCGGGCACCGACCGGGCCAACCCCGAGGCCGCCGCCGCCGTCCTCGAAGCGGCCCGCGAAGGCGGCCTCCTCCTCGGCAAGGGCGGCGGCCACGACACCAGCGTGCTCCGCATCGCGCCGCCCCTCACCCTCACCGTCGCGGAGGCCGAAGAAGGCGCCGCGATCCTCGAACGCGCCCTGCACAGCGTGTAGTTCAAGCAGCTCAGGTACGTGTACGAGTACGTGTACGAAAGGGAGCTCCACCGATGAGTACCCGCACCCTCATCCGCGGCGGCCTGGTCATCACCGCCGCCGACGAGACCCATGCCGACGTACTGATCGAGGACGGCCGGGTCGCGGCCATCGCGGCCCACGCCTCGACCGTGGCCCAGGGCTGGACCGCGGACCGCGTCCTCGACGCCACCGACCGCTACGTCATCCCGGGCGGTGTCGACGCCCACACCCATATGGAACTGCCCTTCGGCGGCACCTTCGCCTCCGACACCTTCGAGACCGGCACCCGGGCCGCGGCCTGGGGCGGCACCACCACCATCGTGGACTTCGCCGTCCAGTCGCGGGGCCAGTCGCTGCGGGCCGGGCTCGACGCCTGGTTCGCCAAGGCCGACGGCCGCTGCGCCATCGACTACGGCTTCCACATGATCCTCTCCGACGTCGACGAGGGCTCCCTCAAGGAGATGGACCGGCTCGTCGAGGAGGGCATCACCTCCTTCAAGCTCTTCATGGCGTACCCCGGGGTCTTCTACAGCGACGACGGGCAGATCCTGCGTGCCATGCAGCGCTCCGCCGACAACGGCGGGCTGATCATGATGCACGCCGAGAACGGCATCGCCATCGACGTCCTGGTCGAGCAGGCGCTCGCGCGCGGCCAGAGCGACCCCCGCTACCACGGCGAGGTCCGCAAGGCGCTCCTGGAGGCGGAGGCCACCCACCGCGCGATCCAGCTGGCCCGCGTCGCGGGCGCCCCGCTCTATGTCGTGCACGTCTCGGCCGAGGAGGCCCTGGCCGAGCTCGCCACCGCCCGTGACAAAGGGCTGCCCGTCTTCGGCGAGACCTGCCCGCAGTATCTGTTCCTGTCCACCGACAACCTCGCCGAGCCCGGCTTCGAGGGCGCCAAGTACGTGTGCTCAACTCCCCTGCGCCCCAGGGAACATCAGGCCGCGCTCTGGCGGGGCCTGCGCACCAACGACCTCCAGGTGGTCTCCACCGACCACTGCCCGTTCTGCTTCACGGGCCAAAAAGAGCTGGGCCGGGGCGACTTCTCGAAGATCCCCAACGGGCTGCCCGGCGTCGAGAACCGCATGGACCTGCTGCACCAGGCGGTCGTCGACGGCCACATCTCGCGCCGCCGCTGGATCGAGATCGCCTGCGCCACCCCGGCCCGCATGTTCGGCCTCTACCCGCAGAAGGGCACCATCGCGCCCGGCGCCGACGCGGACATCGTCATCTACGACCCGCACACCGAGCAGACCGTCTCCGCCGAGACACACCACATGAACGTCGACTACTCGGCGTACGAGGGCAAACGGCTGACCGGGCGCGTCGAGACCGTGCTCTCGCGCGGTGAGACGGTCATCGACCAGCGGACGTACACGGGCCGGGCCGGACACGGCTGCTACGTCCCGCGCGCCACCTGTCAGTACCTCGGCTAGGAGCACCGCACCATGGACTTCGGACTCGTCCTGCAGACCGACCCGCCGGCCGCGCAGGTCATCAGCCTCATGAAGCGCGCCGAACGCAACGGCTTCCGCTACGGCTGGACCTTCGACTCGGCGGTGCTCTGGCAGGAGCCCTTCGTGATCTACAGCCAGATCCTGGCCAACACCCGGCGCCTGACCGTCGGCCCGATGGTGACCAACCCCGGCACCCGTACCTGGGAGGTCACCGCCTCCACCTTCGCCACCCTCAACGACATGTACGGCAACCGCACGGTGTGCGGCATCGGGCGCGGCGACTCCGCGATGCGGGTGGCGGGCCGCAAACCCAACACCCTGGCCCGCCTAGGCGAGGCGATCGACGTCATCCGCGACCTCGCCGAGGGCAGGGAGGCCGACGTCGACGGGCAGCGCCTCAGGCTGCCCTGGGTCAAGGAGGGCCGGCTGCCCGTCTGGATGGCGGCGTACGGGCCCAAGGCGCTCGCGCTGGCGGGCGAGAAGGCGGACGGCTTCATCCTCCAGCTCGCCGACCCGTTCCTCACCGAGTGGATGGTGAAGGCGGTCCGCAAGGCGGCCTCCGACGCGGGCCGCGACCCCGCCTCGATCACGATCTGCGTCGCCGCGCCCGCCTATGTCGGCGACGACCTCGCCCACGCCCGCGAGCAGTGCCGCTGGTTCGGCGGCATGGTCGGCAACCACGTCGCCGACCTGGTGTCCCGTTACGGCGAGCACTCCGGTCTCGTGCCCGAGTCGCTCACCGAGTACATCAAGCAGCGCCAAGGCTACGACTACAGCCACCACGGCCGCGCCGACAACCCCGACACCGCCTTCGTGCCCGACGAGATCGTCGACCGCTTCTGTCTTCTGGGCCCGCCCCAGGCGCACATCGACAAGCTGAAGGAGCTGCGCGAGCTGGGTGTCGACCAGTTCGCCGTGTACGCGATGCACGACGCCCGCGAGGCCGTCATCGACTCCTACGGCGAGCAGATCATCCCCGCTCTGCGCTGACCGGCCGTCAACTCCTGTGACCGCACGGCCCGTTCGACTCTCCCCGCCGCCACCCGGACGAATGGCCTGCCCATGACCGACGCCACCGCCATACCCGCCACCCGCGTCCCCGAGGACGGCCGGTTCGCCAATGAGGACCTGCGGCCCGTGCCGCCCGAGGGGCGCACCTGGACGACCTACAACTTCGCCGCCCTGTGGGTCGGCATGGCCCACAACATCCCCTCCTGGACGCTCGCCTCCGGCCTCGTCGCACTCGGCATGGACTGGAAGCAGGCGGTCTTCACCATCGCCCTCGCCAACCTGATCGTCCTGGTCCCGATGCTCCTGACCGGGCACGCGGGCCCCAAGTACGGCATCCCCTTCCCCGTCCTCGCCCGCGCCTCCTTCGGGCTGCGCGGCGCCAACCTCCCGGCGCTGATCCGCGCCGCCGTCGCCTGCTGCTGGTTCGGCATCCAGACCTGGATCGGCGGGCAGGGCGTCTTCGTGCTGCTCGGCAAGGTCTTCGGCGGCTGGGCGGACGCCTCGGTGATCGGCGGCCGGCCCTGGACGCTCTGGCTGTGCTTCGCTCTGTTCTGGGCCCTCGAACTCGCCATCATCCACCGGGGGATGGACACCCTGCGCCGCTTCGAGAACTGGGCGGCGCCCTTCGTGCTCGTCGGCGCGCTCGTGCTGCTGGTGTGGATCGCCCACAAGGCGGGCGGCTTCGGCCCGCTGCTCGACCAGCCCGCCCAGCACGGCTGGGGCCCGGACTTCTGGCCCGTCTTCTTCCCCTCCCTCATGGGCATGATCGGGTTCTGGGCCACGCTCTCCCTGAACATCCCCGACTTCACCCGCTTCGGCAGGGGCCAGCGCGCCCAGGTGTGGGGTCAGACGCTCGGACTGCCCACGACCATGACCGCCTTCGCGCTCCTGTCGGTCCTGGTCACCTCCGGCTCCCAGGCCGTGTACGGCGTGGCGATCTGGAACCCCGTCGACCTCGTCGCCAAGACCGACAACGTCTTCGGCCTGCTCTTCGCGCTGATCACGGTCCTCATCGCGACGATCTCCGTGAACATCGCGGCCAACGTCGTCTCACCCGCCTACGACCTGGCGAACCTGGCCCCGAAGGTCATCGACTTCCGCCGCGGGGCGCTCATCACGGGCGTCGTCGGCGTGCTGGTCCTGCCGTGGAAGCTGACCTCCACCCCGGAGCTGTACATCTTCACCTGGCTCGGCGTCGTGGGCGGACTGCTCGGCACGGTCGCCGGCATCCTCATCGCCGACTACTGGGTGGTGCGCCGCACGGTCCTCGACGTCGCCGACCTGTACCGGCCGGAAGGCCGTTACTGGTACACGGGCGGCTGGAACTGGCGGGCGGTGGCCGCGTTCCTGGTGGGCGGGGTGCTCGCGGTCGGCGGCTCGTACTCCACGCTGGACGACCACGGTGCCAAGGCGGGCCCGTTCCCCACCGGCGGCCTCGTCCCCGTCCTGAAACCCCTCGCGGACTACGGCTGGGCGGTGGGCCTCGGCTCGGCCCTGCTGCTGTACGTCGTGCTGTCGGCGCGGACGCCCGCCGCGCGCGGGCACACCCCGGCCCCCGACGCGGGCTAGGGCACCCGGGCCGTCCACTCCTCGGTGCTGAACTTGGTCGCCACCAGCTCGCGCGCCCGGGCCATCTCCTCGTCCGTGACCCGGCCGACGGACAGCCCGTACCGGGAGCGGAAGGACGCGATCATCCGCTCGATCACGGCCTCCCGGGGCAGCCCGGTCTGCCGGCGCAGCGGGTCGACGCGCTTCTTCGCGCTCCGGGTGCCCTTGTCGGACAGCTTCTCCTTGCCGATGCGCAGCACGTCCAGCATCTTGTCCGCGTCGATGTCGTACGCCATCGTCACGTGGTGCAGCACCGCGCCGTCGTCCGCGACCATCCGCTTCTGCGCGGCTCCCGCGATCTTGCCGGCCTCGGTCGCGATGTCGTTGAGCGGCTGGTACCAGGCCTTGACGCCCAGATCGCCGAGCGCGCCGAGCACCCAGTCGTCGAGGTAGGCATAGCTGTCGGCGAAGGACAGACCCTGCACCAGGGCGTCGGGCACGGAGAGCGAGTACGTGATCGTGTTGCCCGGCTCGATGAACATGGCGCCGCCACCGGAGATCCGCCGCACGACCGTGATGCCGTGGCGTTCGGCGCCCTCCGGGTCGACCTCGTTGCGCAGCGACTGGAAGCTGCCGATGACGACGGCGGGCGCGCCCCACTCCCACACCCGCAGCGTCGGCGGCCGCCGGCCGGCCGCGACCTCGGCGGTGATGACCTCGTCCAGCGCCATGTGCAGCGCGGGCGACTGCGGCGGCTCGTGGATCAACTGCCAGTCGTAGTCGCTCCAGTCGGTGGCGTGCGCCAGCGCCCGGCGTACCGCGATCGCCACGCCCTGCGAGCTCAGCCCGTAGAAGGTGGTGCCGGGCGGGAGCGCCGCGTCGATACGGGCCGCGAGCTCGGCCGCGCCGGTGTCGGCGGGGGCGCCTTCGAGGGCGCCGTTGATCGCGAGGATCGCCTCGTCGGGTTCGAGGAAGAAGTCGCCCGCCACCATCACGTCCCGCAGGACACCGTCCCGGGTGTCCAGGTCGACGACCACGAGCTTGCCGCCGGGAACCTTGTATTCGCCGTGCACCGTTGTGCCTCCATATGTCTGCCTCGCGGTCCAACCGTAAAGCGCCGGGCGCCATTCCCGGGCCGGGCCGGCCTGCCGGGGGTGACCGTCGTGACAGGCCGCTCGCCCGTTGTCGGTGCCGCGTGTTTTCCTGGACGCATGATCGACGAAGCTTTTCTCGCAGGTGACCTGACGGCAGTGCAGGAGGCGGTCCGCAAAGCGGCCGCCGCCGAGATCATGCCGCGATTCCGGCAGCTCGCGGCGCACGAGATCGTCGAGAAGAACGGCCCGCACGACCTGGTGACGGTCGCCGACCGGCTCGCCGAGGAGCATCTGACCGCCTCCCTCACCGCGATACTTCCCGGCTCGGTCGTCGTCGGCGAGGAGTCCGTGCACGCCGACCCGGCGGTGTACGAGGCCCTGCGCGGTGACGCGCCGGTGTGGATCGTCGACCCGGTGGACGGCACCCGCCAGTTCGTCCAGGGCGAGGCGGGGTTCTGCACGCTGGTGGCCCTCGCCCACCGAGGCGAGTTGCTCGCCTCGTGGACCTACGCACCCGTGCTGGACGAGATGGCCGTGGCGATACGGGGCCGGGGCGCCACCCTCAACGGCCGGGCGCTGCACGCCGGTTCACCCCAACCCGGCGCCGTCCTCGACGTGGCCACCTCCCATCCGGACTACACGACGCCCGAGCAGAAGCGGGCCCTGCTCGGACTGCGCACCGAGGGCGTCCGGCCCCGCCCGTGCGGCTCGGCAGGCCTCGAATACCTGGCGGTGGCCCGCGGCGAGCTGGACGGCGTCGCCTTCTCCTGGGAGTACGCCTGGGACCACGCGGCGGGGCTGCTCCTGGTCACCGAGGCGGGCGGCGCGCAGACCACCGTCGCGGGCGAGCCGTTCCGGATCGCCGGGGGCAACGCCCTCCCGTTCACCGCGGCCCGTGACGCGGCGACGGCGGAGCGCATACGCGGCCTCCTCGCGGGCGGGTGAGCCCGGCCGGGTTCAGGGGTGGGCACCCCGGAACCCGGAGCGTCCCGGCCCTGAACCCGTGCGCGTGGGGCGGTCGGCCGGCGCCCCGCACCCGGACCGGGCCCGGCCCGGCCCGGCCCGGCCCCGGAAGCGTCAGCCGAGCGCCGCGCGTACCTCGCCCACCAGCGCGGCGGCGGCCCCTACCGCCTCCACCGCATCGGTGCCGAGACCGGTCAGAGCGTTCGACACCCGCCGCGCGAAGTCCGGCGGGGCGGCGGGCAGGGCCGCCGCCGAGGCCAGGGCGCCCTTCTCGTTGAGCAGCCAGCGCCGGTCTTGGGCGTGCAGCGACTGGGTGAGGACGCCGAACGCCCGGGACAGGCAGAGCGCCCCGTGCAGCGTGTCCCCGGAGCCGGCCGACTTGCGGGCGACCTCCACGGAGAACTCCGCCTCCCACGACGCGGCGATCAGCGCCGCCCGCAGCGGTTCGGGATAGCGACGGGTCGCTTCCTGAAGCACCGCCAACTCCCTTTGCGGATCGGCCAGTACGCGTCCGAGGGCGACCTCTCCGGGATAAGCCGGCGACCAGAAGCCGAGCGGGTGGCCGGGCTGCGTCCCGACCTCGTACCGGCCCTCCAGGCAGCCCGCCCAGACGCTTTCGACCCGGTCCAGATCGCGCAGGATCCAGTCCACCGCGACGCCGTCGAGCGTGAGCCAGGCGCCGCCGTTCACCCAGGGCCCCCAGCCACCGGGACCCGCCACGTCCACCGGGACGCCGGTGAGGTCCTCGGCCAGACGCGCCAGGGCCGCGACATCGAGGTCGCCCCGGTAGTAGATGCCGAGATCCCAGTCGGAGTCCGGCCGGTGCGTCCCTCGGGCGCGGCTGCCGCCGAGGGCGACGGCCACCACCCCCCGGACCCCGGTGAGCCGCTCGGCGACGGCGGACATGCGGTGGCCGTAGGCGGTGTCGGCTTGCGAGTTCACCGGCCGGAGGCTACCCCCGGCGGGATTGTCGGTGCACCGGAATATCCTGGGGGACCCTGGCCGTGGCGTGAGGAGTCCAAGGTGCCGTCGATGATCGATGCCGTCGTCGTGGGGGCGGGCCCCAACGGGCTGACCGCCGCGGTCGAACTGGCCAGGAGGGGACTGCGGGTCGAGGTCTTCGAGGCCAAGGAGACCGTGGGGGGCGGCGCAAGGACCGAGGAGCTCACCCTCCCCGGCTTCCGCCACGACCCGTGCTCCGCGGTCCATCCGCTGGGCATCGGCTCGCCCGCCTTCCGCACCATGCCGCTGGAGCGGTACGGGCTCACCTGGCTCCACCCCGAGCTGCCGATGGCGCACCCCTTCGACGACGGCACCGCAGCCGTGCTGTCCCGCTCGGTCGCCGAGACGGCGGCGTCCTTCGGCGCGCGCGACGCCGGCACGTACCGCCGGCTGATCGCCCCCTACCTCGGCACCTGGGACGTGCTGGCGAGGGACTTCATGTCGCTGCCGCTGACCGCCCTGCCGCGCGATCCGGTCGGGCTCGCCCGGTTCGGGGCCTCGGGCCTTCAGCCGTACAGCTGGCTGATGCGCCGCTTCCGGGACGACCGGGCACGGGCCCTGATGGCCGGGCTCGTCGCCCACGTCATCGCCCCGCTGGGCGGCGTCGCCACGGCCGGCGTCGGGATGCTCTTCGCGCTGGCCGCGCACGAGAACGGCTGGCCGCTGCCGCGCGGCGGCTCCCAGTCCATCTCGGACGCCCTCGCGGGGTATCTGCGCGACCTGGGCGGTGTCGTGCACACCGGGTTCGAGGTCAAGCGCCTGGACGATCTGCCGCCGGCCCGCACCTATCTCTTCGACACCTCGCCGACTGCCCTCGCCCGGATCGCGGGCCTGGGCAGCGCGTATGACGGCTACAAGTACGGCGCCGCCGTCTTCAAGATCGACTACGCCCTGGACGGGCCCGTGCCGTGGACGGCCGAGGCGGCGAGGGCGGCAGGCACGGTCCAGATCGGTCCCTCCAGCCGGGACATCGCCACCGCCCTGAGCCAGGCCTCCGGCGGCACGGCGCCCCGGACGCCGTTCCTGATCACGGCCCAGCCGAGCCTCGTCGACCCGTCCCGCGCGCCCGAGGGCAAGCACGTGTTCTGGGCGTACGGACACGTCCCCAACGGATGGGAGGGGGACTTCACGGACGCCATCGAGCGCCAGATCGAGCGGTTCGCGCCCGGCTTCCGCGACCGGGTGCTCGCCCGGGCGACGGCCGGCCCGCCCCAACTCGCCGCGCGCAACGCCAATTACGTCGGTGGCGACATCGCCTGCGGCGCCGCCCGGGGTCTGCAACTGCTGCTCCGGCCCAAGGTCTCCCTGTTCCCGTACGCGACGCGGCACCCCTCGGTGTTCCTGTGCTCCTCGGCCGCCTGGCCGGGCCCCGGTGTGCACGGCATGTCCGGGCACAACGCGGCCAAGGCCGTGTGGCGTGCCCTGCGCAAGGCCGACGCGCGATGACGGCGCGCCCCGCCGACATCGTTCTGGTGCGCGGCGACATCACCGAGCAGCGGGTGGACGTCATCGTCAACGCCGCGAACTCCTCACTGCTCGGAGGCGGCGGGGTGGACGGCGCGATCCACCGGCGCGGCGGCCCCGCCATCCTGGAGGACTGCCGCAGGCTGCGGGCCTCGCACTACGGCAAGGGTCTGGCGACGGGCCAGGCGGTCGCCACCACCGCCGGGCTGTTGCACGCGGGCCATGTGATCCACACCGTGGGCCCCGTCTGGTCGCGGGAGGAGGACCGCGCCGCGCTGCTGACGTCCTGCTACGAACAGTCCCTCGCGCTCGCCCGCGAACTGGGCGCCGAGACCATCGCCTTCCCCGCGATCTCGACGGGCGTCTACCGCTGGCCGCTGGACAACGGCGCGGACCTCGCGATCGCGGCGGCCCGCGCCCATGGCGGCCCGCCACTGAAGGAGATCCGCTTCGTGCTCTTCGACGAAACGGCGTACCGGGCCTTCGAGCGGGCGCTGCGGGGGTAGGCGGGCGGGGCCGGGCCTTGGGCCCCTCGGCTCGGTACCGCGGGGCCGGGTCCGCGGGGCTCGACGGTTGGGTGGGTCGCCGCGGGCCTGGTCGGCCGGGGTCGGTCACCGGCCCGGCTCTGCGGATCCCGGGGCCCGTGGGGTCCCCGGTCGCGCGAGGCCCATGTCGGATTCTCGCCAGCGGGCGCGGGCCCGGTGCCCGATCCTTGACGCATGGCCCCCGTCGCTTCCGCCCCGATGCACACCGACACCGAGCGCTGCGTACGCGCCGTCCAGTCCAAGGACGCCCGCTTCGACGGCTGGTTCTTCACCGCCGTCCTGACCACCCGCATCTACTGCCGGCCGAGCTGCCCGGTCGTGCCGCCGAAGGTCGAGAACATGACCTTCTACCCGAGCGCGGCCGCCTGCCAGCAGGCCGGATTCCGGGCCTGCAAGCGGTGCCGCCCCGACACCACGCCCGGCTCGCCGGAGTGGAACGCCCGCGCCGACAGCGTGGCCCGCGCCATGCGGCTCATCAGGGACGGGGTCGTCGACCGCGAGGGCGTGCCGGGCCTCGCCGCCCGCCTCGGCTACAGCGCCCGCCAGATCGAACGCCAGCTGCTCGCCGAGCTCGGCGCGGGACCCCTCGCCCTCGCCAGGGCGCAGCGCGCCCAGACCGCGCGGCTGCTGATCGAGACGACCCCGCTGTCGATGGCCGAGGTCGCCTTCGCCGCCGGGTTCTCCTCGATCCGCACCTTCAACGACACCGTCCGCGAGGTGTTCGCGCTCGCCCCGACCGAGCTGCGGGCCCGCGCCGCACGCGGCGTCGCCCTCCAGACCCCCGGCGCGATCACCCTGCGCCTGCCGTTCCGGGCCCCGCTGACCCCGGACAACCTGTTCGGCCACCTCGCCGCGACCGGTGTGCCCGGGGTCGAGGAGTGGCGCGACGGCTCGTTCCGCCGCACGCTGTCCCTGCCGTACGGGCACGGCATCGCCGAGCTCACCCCGCAGCCCGAGCACATCGGTTGCGTTCTGCGCCTCACCGATCTCCGGGACCTGACCATCGCCATCAGCCGGTGCCGCTGGATGCTCGACCTGGACGCGGACCCCGTCGCCGTGGACGACCGTCTGCGCGCCGATCCGCTGCTCGCGCCCCTGGTCGACAAGGCGCCGGGGCGGCGGGTGCCGCGCACGGTCGACGCGGGAGAGTTCGCGGTGCGGGCGGTGCTCGGGCAGCAGGTCTCCACGGCCGCCGCCCGCACCCACGCGGCCCGGCTTGTCGTCGCGCACGGGCAGGCTGTCGACGATCCCGCGGGCGGCCTCACCCATCTCTTCCCCACGCCCGCCCGGCTCGCCGAGCTCGACCCCGGGGCCCTGGCCCTGCCACGCAGCCGCCGCACCACCCTGACCACGCTCGTCGCCGCGCTCGCCGACGGCACCCTCCAACTCGGCCTCGACAGCGACTGGGACCGGGCCCGCGCCCAGCTCATGGAGCTGCCCGGCTTCGGCCCCTGGACCGTCGAGGCGATCGCGATGCGGGCCCTTGGCGACCCGGACGCCTTTCTCCCCACCGACCTCGGCATGCGCCGCGCCGCCCAGAACCTCGGGCTGCCGTCCACCCCCGCCGCGCTCACCGCGCGCGCCGCCGCCTGGCGGCCCTGGCGGGCCTACGCCGTCCAGTACCTGTGGGCCACCGAGGCTCACGCCATCAACCACCTTCCCGCATAAGGGAGTTCAGCCGTGCGCATCACCCACACCGTCATCGACAGCCCCTACGGTCCGCTCACCCTCGTCGCCGCCGACGGCGTCCTCAGCCGCCTGTACATGGAGGGCCAACGCCACCGTCCGCCACAGGAGACGTTCGGCGAACGCGACGACGACGGCCCCTTCCCCGAGGTCGTCCGGCAGCTGGAGGCGTACTTCGCCGGCGAACTCACCGTGTTCGAGCTGGAATTGAACCTGTTGGGCACCCCTTTCCAGCGGCGCGTCTGGCAGCAGCTCCAGCGGATCCCGTACGGCGAGACCCGGTCCTACGGCGAACTCGCCGAGGCCCTGGGCAACCCGAACGCCTCCCGCGCGGTGGGCCTGGCCAACGGCAAGAACCCGGTCGGCATCATCGTGCCCTGCCACCGCGTCATCGGCGCCAACGGCGGCCTCACCGGTTACGGCGGCGGCCTCGACCGCAAGCAGCGGCTGCTGGCGTTCGAGCGGGGGCGCACGGCGGACGTGCTGTTCTAGGGGAGGGCGCCCAGGAGTTGGGGCAGCGCGGTGCCGATGGGCTCGCGGATCACCTCGTCGGCGAGCGGGTCGTAGGGGGTCGGGTCGGCGTTCACGATGATCAGGCGTGCGCCGCCGTCCGCCGCGATCTTGGCGAGCGAGGCGGCGGGCTGGACCTGAAGGGTGGTGCCCACCGCGATGAAGAGGTGGCACGCCTTCGCGATCGCCATCGCCCGGCTCAGTACCTCGGGGTCGAGATGCTCGCCGAACATGATCGTCGCCGACTTGAGGGTCCCTCCGCAGACCGTGCACGGCGGATCCGCCTCGCCCGCCGCCATCCGCGCCAGCGCCTCGGCCATGGGGGACCGGGCATGACACCGGGTGCAGGTCACCGCCCGTGCGGTGCCGTGCAGTTCGAGCACCTTGCGCTCGGGCAGGCCCGCCCGCTGGTGCAGGCCGTCGACGTTCTGGGTGATCACCCGCACCGGCACCCCGGACCGTTCGAGCGCGGCGACCGCCCGGTGCGCGGCGTTCGGCTCGGCCGTGAGCGCGGCGCTGTCGCGGCGCATCTCCCAGGCGCGGCGCCGGATCCGCGGATCGGCCATGTACGAGGAGTACGTCACCAGCTTCTCGGCCTCGGGATCGCGCCGCCACATGCCGTTGGGGCCCCGGTAGTCGGGGATGCCGGAATCGGTGGAGACCCCGGCACCGGAGAGGATCGCGACGAGTGGCTTGCCCATGCCGGCGAGCGTAAGCGGCGCCCGTCGGGTCGGCGAGCGGATTACGGCGCGTCCGCACCCCTCGCCGGACGCCCAAGGCGTCCCGCCCTCGGGGGCTCCCGTAGGCAGAAGCCGCCGAAGCCCCTGGGGCGGCGGGCCCGAAGGGCGTTCAGGCCACGCGGTGGCCGTTCTCCAGTTCCGCCGTGCCCTGCCCCTGGGCCAGGACGTCCAGGGCCGCCATCACGCGGTGGCCCAGCGCGCCCGGGAGATGGGCGGGGAGTTCTTCGCGGGGGACCAGGCGCCAGGACAGGAGTTCCTCCTCCTGGAGGCGGATCGACTTCAGGAGGCTGTCGTCGAGGACACCGCCGTCGTAGACATAGGCGACGATCGGCGGCCGGGCCTCGCCGTGCACCCAGTCCACCGCGAGGAGCCGGCCCAACTCCAGGTCGAGGCCGATCTCTTCGAGCGTCTCGCGGCGGGCCGCGCGGCGCGGGGTCTCGTCGGTGTCGGACTCCACGGTCCCGCCGGGCAGCGCCCAGCCCTCACGGTAGTTGGGCTCGACGAGCAGCACGTTGCCCCCGGCGTCCCGGAACAGCGCGGCGGCCGCGGCGAGTACGCGGGGGAGACCGGCGATGTAGGCGGCGTAACCGTTGTCGGGACCGTTGTCGGGCGTGGGGGAGTGGTCGGTCGTCATGGAATGAAGGGTAGAGGGCCTGGTCGGATGGTGTCGGGACGGTCGCGGGGCGCGGCCTCGTCAGGGCTGCGCCGGACCCGAACTCTCGTCACCTGTACGGGACTTGGCGGCCCGGCGCAGCCGGTGGTGACGGGTGGCGCCCTGCTCGGTGATCGCGTCCCCGACCATCGTCCGCACCGCGTCGCGCACTCCGTGCGGCGCGCCGTGGCGGGAGGGCCCCGCGCCCGGGTCCTCGCGCAGTTCCTTCACCAGCGACCAGCACAGTCCGACACCAGCGACCAGCACAGTCCGAGCATCACCACGACGAAGGGGAGCGCGACCAGGATCGTCGCCGTCTGGAGGGATTTGAGGCCGCCCGCCACGAGCAGCACCGCCGCGACCGCCGCCATCAGGACGCCCCACATCACCACCAGCCAGGTCGGCGGGTGCAGCGAACCCCGGCTGGTGAGCGAGCCCATCACCAGCGAGGCCGAGTCCGCGCTGGTGATGAAGTACGTCATCACCAGCGCCATCGCGATGTACGAGGTGACCGTGCCGATCGGCAGCGCGTCCAGCGTCGCGAACAGGGAGGCCTCGGCGCCGTCCTCGACCGCCCCGGCGAGATCGGCCGCGCCGGTGGAGGCGAGCCGGATCGCGGTGCCGCCCATGACGCAGAACCAGATCACCGTCGCGCCGCTCGGCACGAGCAGCACCCCGATGAGGAACTCGCGGATCGTGCGGCCGCGCGAGATGCGGGCGATGAAGGTGCCCACGAACGGCGCCCACGACAGCCACCAGGCCCAGTAGAAGACGGTCCAGGCACCCAGCCACGCACGGTCGGTGAAGGCGCCCGTGCGGCTGGCCATGGGGAGCAGATCGTGCAGATAGCCGCCGATCGAGGCCGGGATGGTGTCCAGGACGTAGACGGTCGGGCCGAGCAGGAACACGAACAGCATCAGCACCGCGGCCAGCACCAGGTTGAGGGTGGACAGCCACTTCACGCCCTTGTGCAGCCCGGAGAACGCGGACAGCACGAAGGCCGCCGACAGCGCGGCGATGATGACGAGTTGGGTCGTTCGCGAATTGTTGACGTTCGAGGTGATGTCCAGGCCCTCGGCGACCTGGAGGGCGCCCAGGCCCAGGCTGGTCGCGGTGCCGAAGACGGTCGCGAAGACGGCGAGCAGATCGATGCAGCGGCCCACCCGGCCGTCCGCCCGGCGTGCGCCGATGAGGGGCACGAAGGCGGAGGACAGCCGGTTGCCGCGCTGCTTGCGAAACGCGGCGTACGCCAGGGCGAGCCCCGCGATGCCGTAGATCGCCCAGGGGGTGAGCGTCCAGTGGAAGAAGGAGTACTCCAGGGCGGTGCGCGCGGCGTCGCCCGAGCCCGGTTGGGCGCCGGTCGCCGGCGGCGGGCTGAGGAAGTGCGTGAGCGGTTCGCCGACCCCGTAGAACATGAGGCCGATGCCCATGCCCGCGCTGAACATCATGGCGATCCAGGCCAGGTTGGTGAACTCCGGCTCGGAGTCGTCCGCGCCCAGCCTGATCCGCCCGTACCGGCTGACGGCCAGGACCAGGCACAGCACCAGGAAGGTGTCGGCGGCGACCACGAAGAGCCAGGCGAAGTTGTCGAGCACCCAGGCAAGCGCGGTCGAGGAGGCGCTGTCGAAGGAGCTCTTGCCCAGCGCGGCCCAGGCGACCACCGCCACCACCGCGAGCACGCCGACGGTGATCAGGGTGCGGTCGGGGGCGGGGTCGAGGTCCGGTCGCACGTCGTCGGGCGGGGCGGCGGAGCCGGAATGATCGATCGAATCGCTGGTCATGGCGCCCCACTATGGTGGGGGATGTACGCATTTTGTGGGGTGGCGCGCCGTCTGCGGTGCCCGGGCGGCTATGGGCAGGCGCGCGCCGGACGGATAGGGTCTGAGGCGGCGCGACTGCCTGTTCGAAAGCAAGGGATGGCAAGTGACGGACGGCGCAGTTTTGGAGACCGCCCGCGTACTCGTGGCGGCGGACAAGTTCAAGGGCTCGCTCACGGCCGTAGAGGTCGCGGAGCGGGTGACGGCCGGGCTGCGGCGGGTCGTCCCGGATCTGCGGGTCGAGACCCTGCCGGTCGCCGACGGCGGCGACGGCACGGTGGCGGCCGCGGTGGCGGCCGGTTTCGAGCGCCGCGAGGCGCGCGTCACGGGCCCGCTGGGCACCCCGGTGACGGCGGCGTACGCGGTACGCGACGGCGTGGCCGTGGTCGAGATGGCGGAGGCCTCCGGGCTCCAGCACCTCCCCGAGGGCGTCTTCGCGGCGCTCACCGCGACCACGTACGGCTCCGGTGAGCTGCTGCTCGCCGCGCTCGACGATGGCGCGCGCACCATCGTGTTCGGCGTCGGCGGCAGCGCGACGACCGACGGCGGCGCCGGCATGCTGGCCGCGCTCGGCGCGCGCTTCCTGGACGCCGCGGGTGAGCCCGTGGGCCCGGGTGGCGGCGCGCTCGCCGACCTCGCGACGGCCGACTTCTCGGGTCTCGACGCCCGCTTCAAGGACGTGGAACTGGTCCTCGCCAGCGATGTCGACAACCCGCTGACCGGCCCCAAGGGTGCCCCCGCGATCTACGGTCCGCAAAAGGGAGCCTCCCCCGAGGACGTGGCCGCCCTCGACGCGGCCCTGGCCCACTACGCCAAGGTCCTCGAAGGCGTGCTCGGCGCGAAGGCCGCCGAGGCCGCGCTCGCCCCGGGCGCCGGTGCGGCCGGCGGCATCGGCTACGGCGCGCTCGTCGCCCTGGACGCCGCGTTCCGGCCCGGCATCGAGGTCATGCTCGACGTCCTCGGCTTCGCGCCCGCCCTGGCCCGCGCCACCCTGGTGATCACCGGCGAGGGCTCGCTCGACGAGCAGACCCTGCACGGCAAGGCGCCCGCGGGCGTCGCGGCCGCCGCCCGTGCGGCCGGCATCGAGGTCGTCGCGGTGTGCGGCCGCCTCCTGCTCCAGCCCGGCCAGCTCGGCGAGGCGGGCATCCGCCGCGCCTACGCCCTGACCGAGCTGGAGCCCGACCCGGCCCGCTGCATGGCCAACGCGGGCCCGCTCCTGGAGCAGGCCGCGCAGAACATCGCGAGCGACTTCCTGCTGTAGCCCGGCCCTCGCCCTCACCTCAGGCGGCCCCCTTCGCGATACGCGAGGGGGGTCGTTCGTTGTTGCGGGGGTTGGGGCCGCCCTGGACGGCGGGGGCCCGTGCCGGCCCGGCCGGGGGCGGGAGCCGCCTGGGGCGGTGGAGGGTCCGTGCCGGGCGGCGCGTGCTCGCCGCACCTGGAGCGTCCCGGGCCCACCGCCCCCGGAGCGGCCCGGCCCCGCCGCGGTCCCCACCGAGCACACGGCCACGCCCCAGCGGTACGACGCCCACGTGCCAGCGGTACGACGCCCACGAACAACCGGCGTGCACACCTCCACGCATCATGAGACACTGGTGTCTCATTCGATACTGGAGTGTTCCATGACGTCGCCCCTCGACCCCCGGCGCTGGGTCGTCCTCGCGATTCTTTCCGGCAGTCTGTTGCTGATCGCGATGGACACCACGATCCTCAACGTCGCTTTCCCCTCGCTGGTGAGCGACCTTCAGCCCAGCTCCGTACAGCAGTTGTGGATCATCGACGTGTACGCGCTCGCCCTCTCCGGCCTCCTCGTGACGGCCGGGGCGCTCGGCGACCGATGGGGACGCAAGCGGTTGCTGCTCGCCGGATTCACGATCTTCGCGTGCGCCTCGCTGATGGCTGTCTTCGCGACCGAGGCCTGGCAGGTCATCGCGGCCCGCGCGCTGCTCGGCGTCGGGGGAGCGGCGATCATGCCGTCCACCCTGTCGATCCTGCGCGACGTGTTCACCGACGCGCGCGAGCGCGCGCTCGCCTACGCGGTGTGGGCGGCCGTCTTCGGTGGTGGCATGGCGCTCGGCCCGGTCGTCGGCGGACTGCTCGTCGAGCGGGACGGCTGGCAGTCCGCGTTCCTGATCAACGTTCCGGTCGCCCTGGTGATCATCGCCCTCGGCGCGTGGATCCTGCCCGAGTCCCGACAGCCCCGCGAGGGCCGCTGGGACTGGTGGGGCGTGGGCCAGTCCGTCGTCGGCATGCTGGCCCTGGCCGGTGGCATCAAGCAGCTCGGCAAGGGCGGGCCCACCGACCCGGTGGCCTGGGTGCTGCTCCTGGTCGCCGCCGTCGCGCTGACGGTGTTCGTCCGCCGTCAACTGCGCCTGCCCCAACCGCTGTTCCACGTCCGGCTGTTCACCAACCGCTCGTTCAGCACCGCCGCCGCGTCGATCTTCCTCGGGATGATCGCGCTGGGATCGGCGCTGTTCCTGGTCACGCAGTGGTTCCAGTACGGCCAGGGCTACAGCCCCCTGGCGGCCGGCATCCGGCTGCTTCCGGCGCCGCTCGGCCTGGTCGTCACCTCGCTGGTGACCCCGGTCCTGATGCACCGGCTGCCGATCCGGCACGTGATCGGCGGGGGCCTGCTCCTGATGGCCACGGGTCTCGCCCTGCCGTGGCTGTTCCAGCAGTCCGGGCCGCTCGCCTACCCCGGTGTCGCGGTGGCGCTCGGCGTACTGGGCTGCGGTGTCGGTGTGGCGACCACGGCGGCCTCCGTGACGCTGATGGCCTCCGCCCCCAAGGAGCACGTCAGTGGTGCGGCGGCGGTCGAGGAGACCTGCTACGAACTGGGCGCGGCGATGGGCGTCGCCATCCTCGGCAGTGTGGCGGCGGCCCTGTACCGCGGCCATCTGCCCGAGCTGGGCCTGGACGGCGCCGCGACCGCGTCCGTACGGGACTCGGTGGGCGAGGCGGCGCATGTGGCCTCCGCGATCGGTGGGCCGGCGGGAGTGGAGCTCCTGGCGAAGGCATCGTCGGCCTTCACCCTCGGGATGACCCCGACGTTTCTCCTCGCGGCGGTTCTGCCGCTGGCCGCGGCGGCCCTGGCCTGGTGGAAGATCCCACCCACCCTCCGCCCCACCGAAACCCCCCACTGACTTCCGCCCGTCCTCAACCTCCCCCAAGGCCTTAAGGGCCAGGGGGACCCCCATGACGGGCTGAGGTGTCCGATACGGGCCGGCACCGGTCCTGCCAGGGGCGCGGGGGCCCGCAGACCGAAGGGCTTTTAGGGGCGCGGGGAACTGCGCGAGAAGCGACCACGGTCCGCACCTGAGAGCGGGGTTGCCTGGGGCTCCGCCCCGGACCCCGTATCGCGCCTGAACGGCGCTCGTCCTCAAACGCCGGACGGGCTGAGGTGTCCGATGCGGGTCGGCACCGGTCCTGCCAGGGGCGCGGGGAACTGCGCGAGAAGCGACCACGCTCCGCACCCGAAAGCGGGGTTGCCTGGGGCTCCGCCCCAGACCCCGTATCGCGCCTGAACGGCGCTCGTCCTCAATCGCCGGACGGGCTGAGGTGTTCGATATGGGTCGGCACCGGTCCTGCCAGGGGCGCGGGGAACTGCGCAAGAAGCGACCACGGTCCGCAGCCGAGGGCGGGGTTGCCCGGGGCTCCGCCCCAGACCCCGTATCGCGCCTGATGACCACGGTCCGCACCCCCGAACGGCCCCCCGGAACGGGGATACGAAAAAGGGCCCCGGGTACACAAACCCTGGGCCCCTTTTCGGCGGCGTGAGCGACCTACGGGAGCTGCGCCGCCCTGGCCTCGCGCCGGTTGTCGCGGAACGTGTTCACCCGGCGAGCCGTGGCGAACAGCGGGATCGTCGCGGCCAGGACGATCTGGAGCGCGCAGCCGGTCTGGAGCAGCATCTGACCGCCGGGGGCGTCGAACGCCCACGCCGCGAGCAGACCCATCGCCCCGATGATCCAGCTCAGCATCGCCACCGCGAGGACCCCCCGCGGCTTCGGGTACTCGACCCGGCTCACCATCAGCCAGGCGACTCCGATGACGGCGAGCAGCGTCGGGACGAACGGCAGCTCAAGGAGGACGATCGAGACGACCGTGAGCGCGCCGAACGGGCTCGGCATGCCCTGGAACATGCCGTCCTTCATCGTCACGCAGCTGAACCGCGCGAGTCTGAGCACCACGGCGAGCAGCACCGTGATCGCGGCGACCGCGGCCACCCGCTGGTGGGCGTCGTCGGCGACCATGCCGTACACGAGCACGAAGTACGCCGGCGCCAGCCCGAAGCTGATGAGGTCCGAGAGGTTGTCCAGCTCGGCGCCCATCGGGGAGCTGCGCAGCTTGCGGGCGACCAGACCGTCACAGAGGTCGAAGATCGCCGCGAGCAGCATCAGGATCACGGCGGTCGCGGCGGAGTGCCGCGCCATGCCCGTCTCCTGGCTCCCGGAGAGGTGCGGGATGAGGATGCCCGTGGTGGTGAAGTACACCGCCATGAAGCCGCACGTGGCGTTGCCGAGGGTGAGGGTGTCCGCTATCGACAGCCTCAGTGACAGCGGCATCTCCTCGACGTCGTCCTCGGACTCCGCCTCGGGGACCCAGCCGGCCTGCGTCTCGGGATCAATCACGGTCAATTCGAGTCACCCCCGCCGTGGTCGCCTGACCGACCTCGACCGCGACCTCGACACCCTCGGGGAGGTAGATGTCGACCCGCGAACCGAAGCGGATGAGGCCGATGCGCTCGCCCTGCTCCACCTTGGTGCCCTGGGGGACGTACGGCACGATGCGCCGCGCGACCGCGCCGGCGATCTGCACCATCTCGATGTCGCCGAGCTCGGTGTCGAAGTGCCAGACAACGCGCTCGTTGTTCTCGCTCTCCTTGTTGAACGCCGGAACGAAACCGCCGGGGATGTGCTCCACGGACGTCACCGTGCCCGCCAGGGGCGCGCGGTTGACGTGGACGTTCAGCGGGCTCATGAAGATCGCGACGCGGGTCCGTCCGTCCTTCCACGGCATGATGCTCTGCACCACACCGTCGGCGGGGGAGATGACCCGCCCCTGCGTGATCTCACGCTCGGGGTCGCGGAAGAACCACAGCATGCCCGCCGCCAGAGCGGTGGTGGGCACGGCCACGATCGCCGCGCCCTTGGAACGGCGGGATCGGGCCAGGCTGAGGGCTGCGGTGGCGACGGTCGGCAGAAGCCACGGCGATGCTCCGCGAGCAAGGCGTCCCTTGAGGAAGCCGTCGCGTGGTGCAGAGGTTTGGCTGTGGGGCATGGATGACCTTCGTAGCGGATGATGCCGCGCTGGCAACGGGGGACGGCGGCAGGTTTACCGGCGATGGTATCGGTTGCGAGCCGCAACTGGGCAAGCCAGAAGCCGAGTCGGCGGCCGGAAGGCGATGACAGGGTGTGATGTTCTTCGCGGCCGAACCGACTCAAAAGCGACAATCAACCCTGGAACCGGTACTCCTCAAGAAGTCGGCGCCCAATGATCATTTTCTGGATCTCGGCGGTACCTTCACCGATGAGCAGCATCGGCGCCTCGCGGTACAGGCGCTCGATCTCGTACTCCTTGGAGAAGCCGTAACCGCCGTGAATGCGGAACGCGTCTTCCACCACCTCCTTGCAGTACTCGGAGGCGAGGTACTTCGCCATCCCTGCTTCGAGGTCGTTTCGTTCCCCGGAGTCCTTTTTGCGTGCTGCGTTCACCATCATCGCATGCGCGGCTTCGACCTTGGTAGCCATTTCGGCGAGCTTGAACTGGATCGCCTGGTGCTGGGCGATCGGCTTGCCGAAGGTGTGCCTCTGCTGGGCGTAGGAGACACCCAGCTCGAACGCACGCTGGGCGACTCCGCAGCCACGCGCCGCGACGTTGACGCGGCCGACCTCGACGCCGTCCATCATTTGGTAAAACCCTCGGCCGGTGACCCCGCCGAGCACGCGATTGGCCGGAATTCGCAGACCGTCCATGATGAGTTCGGTCGTGTCTACGCCCTTGTATCCCATTTTGTCGATCTTGCCGGGAATGGTCAGTCCCGGGCGGACCTCGCCGAAGCCCGGCTCCTTCTCCACGAGGAAGGTCGTCATCGACTTGTGGGGCGCGGTGCCCTCCGGGTGTCCTTCGTCACTCCGGCACAGAACGGCGACCAGTGAGGACGTTCCGCCGTTGGTCAGCCACATCTTCTGGCCGTTCAGGACGTACTCGTCGCCGTCCTTGACGCCCTTGGACGTGATCGCCGACACATCCGAGCCGAGCGCCGGCTCCGACATCGAGAACGCTCCGCGCACCTCGCCGAGCGCCATCCGCGGCAGGAAGGTGTCCTTCTGCTCCTGGGTGCCGTGCTGCTTGAGCATGTACGCCACGATGAAGTGCGTGTTGATGATGCCAGAGACCGACATCCAGCCACGCGCTATCTCCTCGACGCACAGCGCGTAGGTGAGCAGCGACTCACCGAGGCCGCCGTACTCCTCCGGGATCATCAGGCCGAACAGGCCCAACTCCTTGAGCCCCTCGACGATCTGCGTCGGGTACTCGTCCTTGTGCTCCAGCTGGGTCGCGACAGGAATGATCTCCTTGTCGACGAAGTCCCGTACGGTGGACAGGATTTCCTGCTGGACGTCGGTCAGACCGGCGGTCTGCGCGAGACGGGCCATGGCTACTTCTCCGTCTTCTGGGCGGGCTTCTTGGCGGGCTCGACGAGCACCGGCCGGCCGGGCTGTTCGCCGCCGCGCTCCTTGATGTACGTCTCGGTCGGCACCATCACCTTGCGGCGGAAGACGCAGACCAGGGTGCCGTCCTGCTTGTAGCCCTTGGTCTCGACGTAGACGATCCCGCGGTCGTTCTTCGACTTGGAGGGCGTCTTGTCGAGGACCGTCGTCTCGCCGTAGATCGTGTCGCCGTGGAAGGTCGGCGCCACGTGCCGCAGCGACTCGATCTCCAGGTTGGCGATCGCCTTGCCGGACACGTCCGGCACGCTCATGCCGAGGAGCAGCGAGTAGATGTAGTTGCCCACGACGACGTTCTTGCCGAAGTCGGTCGTGTTCTCGGCGTAGTTGACGTCCATGTGGAGCGGGTGGTGGTTCATCGTGAGCAGACAGAAGAGGTGGTCGTCGTACTCGGTGACCGTCTTTCCGGGCCAGTGCTTGTAGACGGCGCCGACTTCGAACTCTTCATAGGTGCGGCCGAACTGCATGGTCCTCACGCCTCCGGGATCTCGAACTTGGACGTGCGCCGCATACCGGCCGCCCGGCCCTTGCCGGAGATGACCAGGGCCATCTTGCGGCTCGCCTCGTCGATCATCTCGTCGCCGAGCATCGCGGAACCCTTCTTGCCGCCCGCCTCGGAGGTGCAGTAGTCGTACGCGTCCAGGATCAGCTCGGCGTGGTCGAAGTCCTCCTGCGACGGCGAGAAGATCTCGTTCGACGCCTCGACCTGACCGGGGTGCAGCACCCACTTGCCGTCGAAGCCCAGCGCCGCGGCCCGCTTGGCCACCTCGCGGTAGCCGTCCACGTTGCGGATCTGGAGGTAGGGGCCGTCGATCGCCTGGAGGTCGTTGGCGCGCGCCGCCATCAGGATCTTCATCAGGATGTAGTGGTACGCGTCCGCGCCGTACCCGGGCGGCTGCTCGCCCACGACCAGGGACTTCATGTTGATGGACGC
This sequence comes from Streptomyces sp. ASQP_92, assembly GCF_025399895.1. Lineage (GTDB taxonomy): Bacteria > Actinomycetota > Actinomycetes > Streptomycetales > Streptomycetaceae > Streptomyces. Next base: position 54,599 of record NZ_JAODUA010000005.1, read on the forward strand.
CATGAAGTCGGCCGGGCCGAAGATGATGGTCTCGGTGCGGGGCGAGGCCTCCGCGATCGCGTTGACGTTGTTCAGGCCGCGGGCGTTCTCGATCTGCGCCTCGATGCCGATCTTGCCGACCTCGAAGCCCATCGTCTTCTCGATCTGGGTGAGCAGCAGGTCGAGGGCGACGACCTGGTCGGCGCTCTGCACCTTCGGCAGCATGATGCAGTCCAGGTTCTCGCCCGCACCCTCGACCACGGTCACGACGTCGCGGTAGGTCCACTCGGTCGTCCAGTCGTTGACCCGCACGACCCGCGTCTTGCCCGTCCAGTCGCCCTCGTTGAGGAACTTGACGATGGTGTGCCGGGCCTCGGGCTTGGCCAGCGGGGCGCAGGCGTCCTCCAGGTCGAGGAAGACCTGGTCGGCCGGCAGGCCCTGGGCCTTCTCCAGGAAGCGGGGGTTCGAACCCGGGACCGCGAGGCAGGAACGACGCGGGCGGAGCCGGTTGACAGGGCTGACGGGGGTGCTCATGCGGGGACCTCCAACGGGTCGAGCTTGTTCGCTTTCCGGATCTCGTCGACGATACGGCCGATGATCTCCGTGATACCGAAGTCCTTAGGGGTGAAAACGGCGGCCACACCCGCCTTGCGCAGCTCCGCGGCGTCCGCGGGCGGGATGATCCCGCCGGCGATCACCGGGATGTCGGCCGCGCCCGCCTCGCGCAGCCGCACCAGGACGTCCGGGACGAGTTCGGCGTGCGAGCCGGACAGGATGGACAGGCCCACGCAGTGCACGTCCTCGGCGAGGGCGGCGCTCACGATCTGCTCCGGGGTGAGCCGGATGCCCTGGTAGACCACCTCGAAGCCGGCGTCCCGCGCGCGCACCGCGATCTGCTCGGCGCCGTTGGAGTGGCCGTCCAGGCCCGGCTTGCCGACAAGGAGGCGAAGCCGTCCGGAGCCCAGGTCCTCGGCCGTGCGGGCCACCTTCTCGCGGACGACGGCCAGCGGCGTGCCCTCCTCGGCGGTGACCGCCACCGGCGCGGAGGAGACACCCGTGGGCGCCCGGAACTCGCCGAACACCTCACGCAGCGCCTGGGACCACTCGCCGGTGGTCACCCCGGAGCGCACACACTCCAGGGTCGCCTCCATCAGATTGCCGGTGCCCTCGGCCGCCTGCTTCAGCTTCTCCAGCGCCTTGCACGGGCGCGGGTGGTTGAACGGCGGCTGGTAGCGGGTGTCACGCCAGTTCTTGAGCGAGGCGACGACGCGGGCCTCGACGGCCGGGTCGACCGTCATGATCGCCCCGTCCAGATCGGCGGTGAGCGGGCTCGGCTCGGTCGCCTGGTAGCAGTTGACGCCGACGATCTTCTCCTCGCCGCTCTCGATCCGGGCCCGGCGCTCGGCGTGCGAGGAGACGAGCTGCGACTTCAGGTAGCCCGACTCGACGGCGGCCAGCGCCCCGCCCATCTCCTCGATCCGCCCGATCTCGGCCAGGCACTCCTCGACCAGGGCCTCGACCTTGGCCTCGATGACGTGCGAGCCCTCGAAGATGTCCTCGTACTCCAGCAGGTCGCTCTCGTGCGCCAGCACCTGCTGGATGCGCAGCGACCACTGCTGGTCCCAGGGGCGCGGAAGGCCCAACGCCTCGTTCCAGGCGGGGAGTTGGACCGCCCGGGCCCGTGCGTCCTTCGACAGCGTCACGGCCAGCATCTCAAGGACGATCCGCTGGACGTTGTTCTCCGGCTGCGCCTCGGTCAGGCCGAGCGAGTTGACCTGGACGCCGTAGCGGAAGCGGCGCTGCTTGGCGTCCTCGATCCCGTACCGCTCCCGCGTGATCTTGTCCCAGATGCGGCCGAAGGCGCGCATCTTGCACATCTCCTCGATGAAGCGGACGCCCGCGTTCACGAAGAAGGAGATGCGGGCGACGACATCGCCCTTGCGGTCCTCGGGGATCTGCCCGGAGGCGAACACCGAGTCCAGGACGGCGATCGCGGTGGACATCGCGTACGCGATCTCCTGGACCGGCGTGGCTCCCGCCTCTTGGAGGTGGTAGCTACAGATGTTGATCGGGTTCCACTTGGGGATGTTGTTAACGGTGTAACAGATCATGTCTGTTGTCAGCCGCAGCGAAGGGCCCGGCGGGAAGACATGCGTCCCGCGCGAGAGGTACTCCTTCACGATGTCGTTCTGGGTGGTGCCCTGGAGCTTGGTGATGTCCGCGCCCTGCTCCTCGGCGACCACCTGGTACATGGCGAGCAGCCACATCGCGGTGGCGTTGATCGTCATCGAGGTGTTCATCTGTTCCAGGGGGATGTCCTGGAACAGCCGCCTCATGTCACCGAGATGGGAGACCGGGACCCCGACCCGGCCCACCTCGCCGCGGGCGAGGATGTGGTCGGGGTCGTATCCGGTCTGCGTCGGAAGGTCGAACGCGACCGACAGACCCGTCTGCCCCTTGGCCAGGTTGTTGCGGTACAGCTCGTTGGACGCTTCGGCGGTCGAGTGGCCGGCGTACGTCCGCATGAGCCACGGCCGATCCTTCTGACGCTCTGTCATGGAACTTCCCGGCTCAGACGTTGCGGAAGCGGTTGATGGCGTCGAGGTGCTTCTCGCGCAGCTCGGGGTCGCTGACGCCGAGGCCCTCGCGCGGGGAGAGGGCGAGCACGCCGACCTTGCCCTGGTGCAGGTTGCGGTGCACGTCGTACGCGGCCTGGCCGGTGTCCTCCAGGGAGTACACCTTGGAAAGCGTCGGGTGGATCTTGCCCTTGGCGATGAGGCGGTTGGCCTCCCACGCCTCGCGGTAGTTGGCGAAGTGCGAGCCGATGATGCGCTTCAGGGACATCCACAGGTAGCGGTTGTCGTACTCGTGCATGTAGCCCGAGGTCGAGGCGCAGGTGGTGATGGTGCCGCCCTTGCGGGTGACGTAGACGCTCGCGCCGAAGGTCTCGCGGCCGGGGTGCTCGAAGACGATGTCGATGTCCTCGCCGCCGGTGAACTCGCGGATGCGCTTGCCGAAGCGCTTCCACTCCTTGGGGTCCTGGGTCCGCTCGTCCTTCCAGAACTTGTAGCCCTCGGCGTTGCGGTCGATGACCGCCTCCGCGCCCATGGCACGGCAGATGTCCGCCTTCTCGGGGCTGGAGACGACACAGATCGGGTTGGCGCCGCCCGCGAGCGCGAACTGGGTGGCGTAGGAGCCGAGGCCGCCGCTGGCGCCCCAGATCAGGACGTTGTCGCCCTGCTTCATGCCGGCGCCGTTGCGGGAGACGAGCTGGCGGTAGGCGGTCGAGTTGACCAGGCCGGGAGCCGCCGCCTCCTCCCAGCTCAGGTGCTTGGGCTTGGGCATGAGCTGGTTGGACTTGACGAGCGCGATCTCGGCGAGGCCGCCGAAGTTGGTCTCGAAGCCCCAGATGCGCTGCTCGGGGTCGAGCATCGTGTCGTTGTGGCCGTCGGAGCTCTCCAGCTCGACCGACAGGCAGTGCGCCACGACCTCGTCGCCGGGGTTCCAGGCGTTGACGCCCGGGCCGGTGCGCAGCACGACGCCCGCGAGGTCGGAGCCGATGATGTGGTACGGCAGGTCGTGCCGCTTGGTGAGCTCGCTGAGCCGGCCGTAGCGCTCCAGGAAGCTGAAGGTGGACACGGGCTCGAAGATCGAGGTCCACACCGAGTTGTAGTTGACCGAGGAGGCCATGACGGCCACCAGGGCCTCGCCCGGGCCGAGTTCGGGGATCGGCACCTCGTCCAGGTGGATCGACTTGCGGGGGTCCTTGTCGCGGGTGCTGAGCCCGGCGAACATCTCCGTCTCGTCCTTGTGCACGGTGATCGCGCGGTACGAGTCGGGGAGCGGCAGAGCGGCGAAGTCGGCGGAGGTGGACTCCGGCGACTGGATCGCGTCCAGGATTTCCTTCACGGTGTTGCCTCCGTCGAAGCGCCCCTGAGGGGCGTTGAGGGTCTTCGGGGGTGGTGCTGTGGAGGTGTGCCGTCGGTTCGGCGGGGTGGTGCGAGTACGGCAGCGCCGGTGGGGCGCGGGAGGGTTGCCTGTGACGCAGGCGTCCGGGCGCACTCGCCGGTGAGGGCTTGTGGGGACAGTCGGCGTACGGGGTGTTTCCCGGGGCGCCGACCGCCCGGACAACATCAACGTATGGCACCCAGTGCCAAGTGACAAGTCACTGCGTGCCAAGAGTTTCTCTCAAGTGAAAAATGGCCCGCGCAGATGAGCGATGATCGATCGTTGCAGGTCAGGAGCGTCGCCGGGGACGCGAATGGCCGCGTCCCCCGAGCGGGGGACGCGGCCATCGGTCGTGCTGCGGGTGCTACCGGGACTTGAGGGCCTGCTTGATGCTCTGCATGATCTCGTCGAGCGGCGCGTCCGTACGGGCCACCGCGACCAGGACCTCCTCGCTGGTCGACACGGAGGCCGCGGCGGGCCCCGGCGCGGCCGTGCGGCCCGCTCCTATGCCCGAGCCGAAGGTCTCCCGGACGATCGCGAAGGCGTGGTCGAGCTGCGCCTCCACATCGCCCTGGCCGCCGGCCCGCAGCCAGCGCCGCAGGACGTGGTTGTGGGCGGTGACGACCGCGGACGCGGCGACCTCGGCGAGCAGTGGATCGTCGTTCCCCGGCTGGTGGTCGTGCTCGTCGAAGTGGCCGAGCAGATAGCGGGTGAACAGGCGCTCGTAGCGGGCGACCGAGGCGATCTCGGCCTCGCGCAGCGTCGGCACCTCACGGGTCAGCTTGTAGCGGGCCACGGACACCGAGGGGGAGCCCGCGTACATCTTCATGACCTCTTTGATGCCCCGGCACACGGTGTCGAGCGGGTGCTCGTGCGGCGGCGCGGCGTTCAGGACCGCCTCGGCGCGCACCAGGGTGTCGTCGTGATCGGGGAAGATCGCCTCTTCCTTGGAGCGGAAGTGGCGGAAGAAGGTCCGTCGGGCGACACCGGCCTGGGCCGCGATCTCGTCGACGGTGGTGGCCTCGTACCCCTTCGCGGAGAACAGGTCCATCGCCGCGGCCGCCAGCTCCCGGCGCATCTTGAGCCGCTGGGCGGCCGCCCGGCTGCCCGCGGCGCTCTCCGGGGCGTCGGGCACGGCGTTCGTACGGGAGGACCTGGTTGGCTGGGGCATGGACCGAACGTACTGCATAGCCGCGGGAAGTCGCGCCCACGGGGGCGAGCTGCCCGGAGGTTGCAGCAGCCCACCCCACCCGGCGTCCGGATCAGCGCCGGGCATACTCGCGGAATCCGCGGCCCGTCTTGCGGCCCAGGCAGCCCGCCGCGACGAGGTGTTCGAGCAGCGGCGCCGGGGCCAGGCCCGGGTCGCGGAACTCGGCGTGCAGCACCTTCTCGATGGCCAGCGAGACGTCCAGACCGACCACGTCGAGGAGTTCGAAGGGGCCCATCGGGTAGCCGCCGCCGAGCTTCATCGCGGCGTCGATGTCGTCCAGGGTCGCGTAGTGCTCCTGGACCATCTTGATCGCGTTGTTGAGGTACGGGAAGAGCAGCGCGTTGACGATGAAACCGGCCCGGTCGCCGCAGTCCACCGGGTGCTTGCGGATCTTCGCGGTGACCTCGCGGACCGTGGCGTGCACCTCGTCGGAGGTGAGCACGGTACGGACCACCTCGACGAGCTTCATCGCGGGGGCCGGGTTGAAGAAGTGCATGCCGATGACGTCCTGCGGGCGCGAGGTGGCGCGGGCGCAGGCGACGACGGGCAGCGAGGAGGTGGTGGTGGCGAGCACCGCGCCCGGCTCGCAGATCTTGTCCAGGGACGCGAAGAGCTGCTGCTTGACCTCCAGGTCCTCGGCGACCGCCTCCACGGCGAGGTCCACCTCGGCGAAGGCCTCCAGAGCGCCCGCCGCCGTGATGCGGTTCAGCGTCTCCTCGCGCGCCTCGGCGGTGAGCCGGCCCTTGTCCACCGAGCGCGAAAGGGACTTGGCGATACGGGACTTGGCGGTCTCCGCCTTCTCCAGGCTGCGGGCCGCGAGCACGACGGAGTAGCCGGCCTTGGCGAAGACCTCCGCGATGCCGGAGGCCATGGTGCCCGAGCCCGCCACGCCGACCGAGCGGATCTCGCGCCCGCCGCCCGCGCCCGCGATGGTGTCCGGGGTCTGGGCGTCGGCCACCACGACCGCGCTGCCCTCGCCCTCGTAGGTGTAGAAGCCGCGGCCCCGCTTGCGGCCGGTCAGGCCGGCCTCGGCGAGCTGGCCGAGGATGGGGGCGGGGGCGTGCAGGCGGTCCTGGGAGGAGGAGTACATCGCCTCCAGGACGGTGCGGGCGGTGTCGATGCCGATCAGGTCGAGCAGTTCGAGCGGGCCCATCGGCAGCCCGCAGCCCAGCTTCATCGCGGCGTCGATGTCCTCGCGCGAGGCGTACTTGGACTCGTACATCGCTGCGGCCTGGTTGAGGTAGCCGAACAGCAGCCCGTCGGCGACGAAGCCGGGGCGGTCGCCGACCGCGACGGGCTCCTTGCCGAGGTCCAGGGCGAGCGCGGTCACCGCGTCGACGGCCGGGGGAGCGGTCAGCACCGACGAGACGATCTCGACCAGCTTCATCGCGGGTGCCGGGTTGAAGAAGTGCAGGCCGATCACGCGCTCGGGGTGGGCGGAGTCGGCGGCGAGGCGGGTCACCGACAGGGCGTTGGTGCCGGTGGCCAGGATCGCGGTGGGCGCGACGATGGCGTCGAGGGCCTGGAAGACCTGGTGCTTGAGCTCGTACGACTCGGGCACGACCTCGATGACGAGCTCGGCCTCGGCCGCGGCCTGGAGGTCGGTGAAGGTACGGAACCGGGCGAGGATGTCGCCGCGCTCCTGCGGGGTGATCCGCTCGCGGGCCACCGCGCGGGCGGTGGAGGCCTCCAAGGAGGCCACGGCCTGGCGGCCGGCGCGCTCGCTGATGTCGATGCCGATGACCTCGCGGCCGGCGCGGGCCAGGACCTCGGCGATGCCGGTGCCCATCGTGCCGAGACCGACCACGGCGACAGTGTTCAGGGGGACGTCCATCACGGGACTCCAGGGATGAGTGACGACTGAGAGAGGGCGCACGCGACCGGCATCGAAGGGCGTTCGGATACGCCAACGGGCGTACGGCGTGCGGGAGTTGAGTCGTGGTACCAAAGGCCGACGGCCCTGTCCCGGGGCGCGTCGTACAGAAAAGCCGAACCGACGAACACTCGCGGTGGCTGCGTCACCAGGCCACCGGAGTCGCGGGGGTTACCCGCTCACCTGAGGTTAACCGGCGAGTAACGAGCGCGCCAGCCCTCCGCCGTATCCGGCCGATGTGATCTGGCTCGCCCCGGCCCCCTCCCGGAACCGGCGCGAGCGCGGAGCCGGCGGCCCGTGTGGTGAGGTCACCCGCCCCGGGGATTTCCTCCGTGCACCGGCGTGAGGAGGCGAAGGTCAATAGGGTCTGGGGCATGGACGAGGAGTTACGGTCCCTCCTGGACCGGGTGCGGGGCGAGACCGGGGGATCACCGGCGTACGAGCGGCTGATCGCCACCGTCGACCACGGCGAGCTGGCGGCGGTGCTCGTCGAGCCCGAACGCCCGCTCTGGGCGCGGGAGATCGCGGCGTTCCGGCTCGGTGTCGCGGGGGACCGGCGGGCTTTCGAGGCGCTGATCCTGCTGCTCAACCACCGCGATCCGGAACGCTGTGTCACCGCCGCGTACGCCCTGGCCAGACTGGGCGACCCGCGGACCGCGCGCGCCGCCGCGGCGCTTGCCACCAACGAGCTGCGCACGGCCTATGCCCTGCACCCGGTCCGGCTGCTCACCGCGCTGCGCGCCCCCGAGTCCGTACCCGCCCTGATCAAGACGCTGCGGCCGCTGCTCTCACCGCACAGCCCGTACTGGCGGGTGGCCCAGGCCTGCATCGAAGGGCTGGGCGAGCTCGGCGACCGGCAGGCCGTCGAGGTGCTGACCGAAGCCCTGGCCCACCCGCGCCTCGCGCGGTCGGCCGCCTGGGCGCTGCGCCGGATCGGGGCGGGCCGGGGGCGGGGCTAGGCCTGCTCCTCCGTGGGCCCGGTCACCGCGAACGCCTCTATCTCCACCAGGAGTTCGGGCCGGAACAGGGCGCTGACCTGGACCGCGGAGCTGGCGGGCAGCTGGTCGGGGCCGATCACGGCGTCGCGGGCCGCGCGGATGGCGGGCAGGTGGGCCACGTCGGTGGTGAAGTAGGTCAGCTTCACCACGTCGTCGAACGTGGCGCCGGCGGCGGCGAGGCAGCGGCGCAGGTTCTCGAAGACCTGGTCGGCCTGGGCCCGCGCGTCTCCCTCGCCGACGACCTTGCCGTCCTCGTCGAGGGCGCACTGACCGGAGACGGCCACGAACCGGCCGGTGCCCCAGACCACATGGCTGTAGCCCTGGCCGGGAGCGATGCCTTCGGGCGCGGAGATACGAGTCGGTGACGTCATGCCGCCATCCTCGCGCACGCCGCTGACAACCGGCCCGCGCCCCGGGCTCCCGAGCGGTCGGCGGCCGGGCTCAGAGCAGGGTGAGCTGCGTCGGTTCGGGTTCGGCGGGCTCCGGCGCGGCCGGGATCCGGCGGGCGGCGCCGCGGTGTGCCGGGCCGATGCCGAACTCCGTGGCCAGCTCGTGCACTTGGCCGGTGATCCGGCGCTGGTACCACTTCGGCGCGTACGCCCCCTCCGCGTAGAGCCGTTCGTAGCGCCGCACCAGATGGGGGTGGTGCTCCCCCAGCCAGGTCATGAACCACTCGCGCGCGCCGGGCCGCAGATGCAGCACGAGCGGGGTCACCGAGGTGGCGCCGGAGGCGGCGATGGCGCGGACGGTGGCGCGCAGCTGGTCGGGATGGTCCCCGAGGAAGGGGATCACCGGGGCCATCAGGACCCCGCAGCCGATGCCGTGTTCGGTCAGGGTGCGCACGACGTCGAGCCGGCGGTCGGGGGAGGGGGTGCCCGGCTCGACCGTGCGCCACAGCTCCCGGTCGACGAAGCCCACCGAGACCGAGATGCCGACCTCCGTCACCGCGGCCGCCTGCTTGAGCAGCTCCAGATCGCGCAGGATGAGCGTGCCCTTGGTCAGGATGGAGAACGGGTTGGCGTGGTCGCGCAGGGCCTCGATGATGCCCGGCATCAGCCGGTAGCGGCCCTCCGCGCGCTGATAGCAGTCGACATTGGTGCCCATCGCGATGTGCGATCCCTGCCAGCGGCGCGAGGCCAGATGCCCCCGCAGCAGCTCCGGCGCGTTCACCTTCACCACGATCTGCGAGTCGAAGCCGAGCCCGGTGTCGAGGCCGAGATAGCTGTGCGTCTTGCGGGCGAAGCAGTACACGCAGGCGTGCGAGCACCCCCGGTAGGGGTTGACGGTCCATTCGAACGGCATGCGGGAGGCGCCCGGCACCCGGTTGACGATGGAGCGCGCCCGCACCTCGTGGAAGGTGATCCCGCGGAACTCCGGGGTGTCGAAGGTCCGGGTGGTCACCGCGTCCGCGGCGAACAGCGCGGCCGCGCGGGCCGGGCCGGCCGAGGCGTCGTCGTCGGCGAGATTCTCCCAGCGCATGCACGCACTCCTTCGCTCCCGTGGGCCTTGTCGTTCACTCCCACCCCTGAATAGAACACTTGTTCCCTTCTTGATCGCAACCCGGATTGTGACGGCGGAGGGGGAGGTGGTTGGCTTGGCCCACCCCGAAAACCCCGGAAACACACGTGCTGGAGGAAGAGCCATGGCGCAGGTCGAGGCCACGACGGAGCGGATCATCGCGGCGGATCCGGAGACCGTGTTCGACACGCTCGCCGACTACAAGAACGGCCGCCCGAAGCTCCTGCCGGAGCACTTCAGCGAGTACGAGGTCCGCGAGGGCGGCGACGGCGAGGGCACCCTCGTCCACTGGAAGCTCCAGGCCACCAGCAAGCGGGTGCGCGACTGTCTCCTGGAGGTCACCGAGCCCACCGACGGACAGCTCGTCGAGAAGGACCGCAACTCCTCCATGGTCACCACCTGGACGGTCACGCCCGCGGGCGAGGGCCGCTCCAAGGTCGTCGTCAGCACCGTGTGGAACGGCGCCGGAGGCATCGGCGGATTCTTCGAAAGGACCTTCGCTCCCAAGGGGCTTGGCCGCATCTACGACGCGATGCTCGCCAAGCTCGCCGCCGAGGTCGAGAAGTAGCCCTCGGCACCCTCTCGTACGGTCACCGGTTCGGGTGGACTTCCGTTCCGGCCGGTTGTGCGCCGTAGGTGCTCCCGCCAGCGCTTAAGCCCCCGGCGCACGCCTGTCGCTCCACCCGCCCCGCTTGCCCCGCTTGTCGCCCAATGCGAGAAATGCCTCGGCGCAAGGGCGACGAGGGGAGAGTTACGTGGGCGGGATCACTCTGGTGAAGGACGAGCGGGCCCCCGGGCCCGCTCCGGCTCCGGCGGAGCCGCCACCGGACCAACTCCCGCCGCCGCAGGCCCCGTTGGATCCCCGCCGGGTGCGCATGATCTTCCTCGGTCTGATGCTCACCCTGCTGCTCGCGGCGCTCGACCAGATGATCGTCGCGACCGCGCTGCCCAAGATCGTCGGCGATCTGCACGGTCTGGACAAGGTCTCCTGGGCCGTCACCGCCTATCTGCTCGCCTCCACCATCGGGCTGCCGATCTACGGCAAGCTCGGCGACCTGTTCGGGCGCAAGCCCGTCTTCCAGTTCGCGATCCTCGTCTTCGTCGTGGGCTCGGCGCTGGCCGGCTGGTCGCACACGATGGACCAGCTCATCGCCTTCCGGGCGATGCAGGGCATCGGTGGCGGCGGACTCATGATCGGCGTCCAGGCGATCATCGCGGACATCGTGCCGCCGCGGCAGCGCGGCCGGTTCATGGGCCTGATCGGCGCCGTCTTCGGGCTCGCCTCGGTGGCCGGACCCCTGCTGGGCGGTTTCTTCACCGACCACGCCTCCTGGCGCTGGTGCTTCTACATCAACGTGCCCTTCGGCCTGGTCACCCTCGCCGTCATCACCGTCGTACTGAAGCTCCCCAGGCCCCGCGTCCGGCCGCGCCTGGACGTGCTCGGCATGCTGCTGCTCGCGGCGGCCTCGACCTGCCTGGTCCTGCTGACCAGTTGGGGCGGCACCGAGTACGCGTGGGGCTCACGGACCATCCTGGGTCTGGCCGCGGGCGCCGCCGGAACGACCCTGCTGTTCCTGGTCGTCGAGCACCACGCCGCCGAACCCGTCATCCCGCTGCGGCTGTTCCGCGACTCGATCTTCACCATCTCCGGGCTCGTCGGCGCGGTCATCGGCGTCGCCCTGTTCGGCGCCGCCAGCTATCTGCCGACCTTCCTCCAGATGGTCGACGGAGCCAGCGCCACCGAGTCCGGGCTGCTCGTCCTGCCCATGATGGGCGGCATCGTCGGCGCCTCGATCGTCTCCGGCCAGCTCATCAGCCGCACCGGCCACTACCGGATCTACCCGATCCTCGGCGGCGCGGTCTCCGCCGTCGGCATGTGGCTGCTCTCCCGGCTCGGCACCGACACCCCGCGCCTGGACTACAGCATCTGGATGGCCGTGCTCGGCACCGGCATCGGCCTGGTCATGCCGGTCCTGATCCTGGCCGTGCAGAACGCCGTGGACCCCGCCGACCTCGGCACCGCCACCAGCGCCAACAACTACTTCCGGCAGATCGGGGGCAGCGTCGGCGCCGCGGTCTTCGGCACCCTGTTCACCAACCGCCTCGCCCACGCCCTCACCGAACGGCTCCCGACCGGAGCCCGGCTGCCGGACCCCGAGTCGATCACCCCGCAACTCGTCCACGCCATGCCGCCCGAACTGCGCGACGGCTACATCCGGGCGTACGCCGACGCCATGCCCCGGGTCTTCCTCTACCTCGTGCCGGTGCTCGTGCTCGGCTTCGTCCTCGCCTTCTTCCTCAAGGAGAAACCGCTGGTGTCCCAGAACGCCCCCACCGCCGAGAGCTCCCCCGTGGCCGACACCGCGCCCCTGCCCCACGCCCGCACCGCCCCAACGCCCGCCTACACGAGCGGTGTTCCGGTCTGCGGCACCGTGCAGCACCACGACGGGACCATCGTGCCGCGCGCCGCCCTCACCCTCGTCGACGTACGCGGTCAGCAGGTCGGCCGCGGGGCCAGCGGCGCGGACGGGCGGTACGCGCTGAGCGTGCCCGGCGCCGGTTCCTACGTCCTGATCGCGGCGGCCGGGGGCCATCAGCCGCAGGCCGTCGCCGTCACCGTCGGCGAACGCCCGGTCGACCTCGACGTGGTGCTCGGCGGCGCCGGACGCCTCGCCGGCACCGTCGTCACCGCCGACGGCAGCCCGGTCCGGGACGCCGCCGTCACCCTCACCGACGTACGCGGCGAAGTCGTCGCCTCCACCCGCAGCGGGCGCGAAGGGGCCTATGTGATCGGCGAGTTGGTGGCGGGCGAGTACACCCTGGCCGCCAGCGCTCCGGCCTTCCGCCCGGCCGCGGTGCCGGTGAGCGTGCAGTCCTCCCGGGAGACCCGCCAGGACATCGAGCTGGCGGGCGGCGCGGTGCTGCGCGGCACGGTCCGCGCGGGCGGCGGCCGCCCCGTCGAGGACGCCCGGGTGACCCTGCTCGACGCCGCGGGCAATGTGGTGGACACCCTCACCACCGGCCCCGACGGCACCTTCCGCTTCGTCGACTTGTCGTCGGGCGAGTACACGGTGATCGCCGCGGGGTACCCGCCGGTGGCCACGGTGTTGCAGGTGGCGGGCGGGGGGAGGACGGAGCGGGACCTTCAACTCGGGCACGAGGACTGACCTTTGGTCAATGCGTCCGGCATGTGCGCGCGGGCGTACGCCCATTCACCGGTTGGCTCCCGCGCGGCACCGCGGACCCCGTACGGTGGTGGTACAGCCGCCGTTTCTCGCGGCGGGGAAGGAGCCTCCCACCCATGGACAGTGGTACTCCGCCGAAGCTGCCGCACCAGCTTGCCGTGGCCGGACGGATCCCGCTCGCCGTGATCGTCGTGGACGGCGACGGCCTGGTGTCGCACTGGTCATCCGGTGCGCGCAGGCTGTTCGGTCCCGGCAGGGAGGAAGCGGTCGGACGGCCCGCCGTCGATCTGCTGCCCGTCTCGGGGGCGCTGGAACAGCACTATGACGACTACGACGTCTTCGACGAGTTCGGCCCGGGGCTCGACGGCCCGCTCACCGGCCGCACCGCCTACCCCAGCGCCGGCCGGGCCACCCTCAACGAGCCCGGCCGCGAGCGCAGCGACGTGCTGTGGTGGGCCTACCCGCTGGTCGGTCCCGGGGCCGAGCGGCTCCTGGTCCTCGCGGCCGACGCGGCCCAACTGCACCGGGAGGCCGATGACGACGACGGCTCCATCGAGCGGATAGCGCCCGGCTTCGCCCTGCACACCGACTTCCCCGGCGCCGACGAGCTGGCCCGGCGGCTGCCCGAGATCCTGCCCAGCATGAGCGTCGGCGAGAGCTCGCGGATCGTGGCCCAGGTCCTCGAACTCGGCTATCCCGTGCTGGAGTTCAGCCAGCACGACCGGGTGCCCGTCACCCCCGACTGGGGCGTGCCCCGGCGCGCCGAACACCGGCCCGGGCGCCGCCGGCACCCCATGGAGCCGGTGGCGCGGACCCAGCCGCCCGCGCCCGAGTTCGCCGCCGACCTCGAATACGCGGCGGTGCGCGAGCGGCTCGAATTCCTCAACGAGGTCAGCGGCCGCATCGGTTCCTCGCTCGACCTGTCCCGCACCATCCAGGAGGTCAGCGCCGCCGTCGTGCCCCGCTTCACCGATGTCGCGGGCACCTATCTGCGCGAGCAGGTCATCGCGGGCGAGGGCTTCCCCGACGGGCCGCCCGACGCCCGCACCCTGTGGCACCGGGTCGCCCTGGAACACGTGGACGAGCCGGGCCGCTGGGACGATGTGGTGCCGGTCGGCGAGTCGATGCCGTTCCCCGCGCACACCCCGTTCTTCCAGTGCATGACATCCGGCGAGCCCGTGCTCGTACCGAGGATCAGCGAGCAGATGGGCACCGCCATCGCCTCGCAGTTCGACAAGCGCGACATCCGGCCGCTCATCAACGGCCGCTCGATGCTGGTGGTCCCGCTCAAGGCCCGCAACGTGGTGCTCGGCTTCATGATCCTGCTGCGGCACGCCGAACGGGCCGAGTTCAACGACATGGACCGCGTCACCGGCGCCGAACTGGCCGCGCGTGCCGGGCTCGTCCTCGACAACGCCCGTATGTACACCTACCAGGAGAGCGTCGCCGAGACCCTCCAGGACTCGATGCTGCCGCAGGTCGCCCCGCGCATGGCGGGCTGCGACACGGCGACGCGCTATCTGCCCGGCACCCTGCTCGGCCGGGTCGGCGGGGACTGGTTCGACTCGATCAAGCTGCCCGGCTCGCGCACCGCCCTGGTGGTCGGCGACGTGATGGGCCACGGCCTCAACTCGGCTGCGATGATGGGGCAGTTGCGCACGGCCGTCCAGACCATGGCCGCGCTGGACCTGCCGCCCGGCCAACTCCTGCGCAATCTCGACGACTTGGCCCAGCGCCTGGGCGAGCACTACCTCGCCACCTGTCTGTACGCCGTCTACGACCCCATCAGGGGCGAGCTCCTCATGGCCAACGCCGGCCATGTGCCGCCGGTGATCGTACGGTCGGCGGACGGCCGCAGCGAACTCCTCGAACTGCCCACCGGGGCGCCGATCGGTGTCGGGGGAGTGCCCTTCGAGACGGCCCGTATCAAGGTCGAGCCCGGGGACCGGCTCGTCATGTGCACCGACGGGCTCGTCGAGGTGCGCGGTCAGGACATAGGCGTCGGCCTCGCCACGCTGTGCGAGTCGGCGGCGCACCCCGCGGCCTCCATGGACGACGCCTGCGACACGATCATCCGCGCCCTCAACACCCGGGGCGGCCGCAAGGACGACGTCGCCCTGCTGATGGCGCGGCTCAACGGCATCGCCCGCGAGGATGTCGCGCGGTGGCGGCTCGACGTCGATGCGGCCGAGGTCGGCCGGGCCCGCCGGCTGGTCCGCGAACAGCTCGCGCTGTGGGGCCTCGCGTCGGTCGCCGAGACGGTGGAGCTGCTGGTCAGCGAGGTCGTCACCAATGGGATCCGGCATGCGCACGGACGCCAGGTCGAGCTGCGTCTGGTGCGGAGCGAGGCGCTCCTGTGCGAGGTGGTCGACGACGACCACACCCTGCCGACGCTGCTGAGCGCGGGCCCGGACGACGAGGCGGGCCGGGGCCTGCGCGTGGTCACCGCGCTGGCCCGGGAGTGGGGCACCAGCCGCACCGGCGACGGGAAGACCGTCTGGTTCGACGTGGCGCTCCCGCGCACACCCCGCCGAGGACGCTGAGCCCCCGCCTGCCGGGCGCCGACTCCGGCGCGAGCTGCGCTCACCTCACCCGACGGCTCTCCCGTGCCCCGCCCCACGCGGCCCGCGCGCCGCGTTCGCTCCCCGGCGTCCTCAACTCCCCCTGGTCGAACGGCGGGTGAAGGTATGCGCCGGGTGCTTGTCCGGCGTACGCCCCTCGCGGTAGACCGATCTTGACACTGTGCATGCTGCCCGGGGAGACGGTCATGAGCGTGACGAGCAAGTATCTGGACGCCTGGGAGGGGTTCTGGCGGGAGGCGCCGGACGAGACCGGGGCGGTCCTGTGGGACGCGGAACCGGCTCTCACCGCCGCCCGTCATCTGGCCCACTTCGCGGCCCGCATCGAACACCCCGAACTGCCGCTGATCGACCTCGGCTGCGGCAACGGCACCCAGACCCGCTATCTCGCGGCCCGCTACGCGCGGGTGACCGGAGTGGACCTGTCCCTCGCCGCCGTCGAGCACGCCCGCAGCCAGGACCCGGACAAAGAGGCCCGGTTCGAGCAGCTGGACGCCACCGACTCCAAGGCCGTCCAGGCACTCCACGACCGGCTCGGCGACGCCAACGTGTACGTACGGGGCGTGCTGCACCAGTGCGAGCCCGCCGACCGTCAACCCCTGGCCGACGCCGTCGCCACCCTGCTCGGCCACGACGGCAGGGCCTTCGTGGTGGAGCTCGCCGAGGCCGCGAAACCGGTCCTGAGGGGCCTGGCCGAAAGCCCCCAGGGTCCGCCGCCCAAGCTGCGGCCGGTCTTCGCACACGGCATCGCGCCGGGCGAGGTGTCCGACGCGGCGCTGGTGGAGCTCTTCACGCAGGCGGGCCTGAGCGTGGTCGCCGAGGGCCAACTCCCGCTCGTCACCACCGAGTACACCCCCGACGGCCGCCGCATCGAGCTGCCGTCCAGGTGGCTGGTCCTGGCCGGGCCCGGCGGCGCGGACACCCGGGCGTCCTGAGTGCGCGGGCCGCGCGGCTAGCCGTTGGCGCTGAGGGTGAAGGTGGCTCCGTCGGGATCGCTGAGGCGGACCCAGGGGCCGGTGGCCGACGTGCCTTCGGCGAGGACGGTGGCGCCGTGGGCGCGGGCCCTGTCGGTGTGGCTGTGCGGGTCCTCGACGGCGAAGTGGGTGTGCCAGTACGGGCGCAGACCGGGGTCGGGGGCCGCCTCCACCGCGCCCGAGGAGAGCCGCGCGACGATGTGCCCGCAGTGGCTCAGGAGCACTTCGTCGTGTTCGTAGCGGACCTCGCAGCAACCGGGACGGCGGCTGGCCCAGTCGAGGACCTCGCCGTAGAAGATCGCCGCGTCGAACGCGTCCCGGGTGTGCAGCCGGGTCCAGGCGGGCGCACGGTCCCGCCACGCCTCCCAGTTCGTGACCAGCGGGCCCTGCCAGATGCCGAACACGGCGCCGTCACGGTCGGCGGCCAGCGCGCCGCGCCCCTTTTGCAGGGCCACCGGCCCGACCGCCACCGTGGCACCGCGTTCGCGGATACGGGCCGCGGTGACATCGGCGTCCTCGACCGCGAAGTACGGGGTCCAGGCGACCGCGACCTGGAGGGAGGGGGCGAGCGCGCCGATTCCGGCGACGGGCGCCCCGTCGGCGAGGGCGACCCGGAACTCCTCGCCGAGCGACCCGGGCCGGAACGTCCAGCCCATCACCGCACCGTAGAAGTCGAGCGCGGCGCCCAGGTCGCGAGCCATCAGGCTCACCCAGCACGGCGCCCCGCACATGGCCGCACTCGACTCGGCCACGGGAGGCGGACCGTCCGGGGCCAAGGGGTGCGCACTGCTCGGTGGCGGCGTCACGAAAACCCTCGCTCTCAGGTGTTCCGGCATACCGGCACATAGACCTCATCAGTATCCCGCGCCTCGCCCCCGGCCGCATGTCGGCCGGTCGCCGGGCGCGAGCGCTCAGCGGTCGGGGTCGCAGCTCTCCCGGCGCAACCCGATGGTGATCAGCGCCTCCATGAGGGCGTTCCGATCCTCCCGGGGCGCGCGGTGCACGGCGCCCTCCTCCAGGACGTCGCCCAGCTCGGGGAAGTCCGAGGTGGCCGGGGTCGTCCGCAGGATGACGCCGCTGGGCGGGGTGAGCGAGCGCAGCCCGGTGAACAGGACGGCCGGATCGCTGTCGCCGTTCATGCTCGGGTCCAGGACGGCGACGTCGGGCAGCAGGACATGCGCCTGGGCCAGCGCGAGCCGGGGGCTCGGGGTGTGCGAGATGACGCGGAAGTGCGGGTTGCGGTGAATGTGCTCCCGCAACACCGCCGCTTCCTCGTCGGTGGCTACCAGCAGGACGGTGATCACGCCTCCAGCATGGGCGACCGCGCCGACCCCAGCCACGCGAGCCGCCCCCGCGCCCGGGCGCCCCGCGGTCCCCGCCCTCAGGCCAGCGCCGCCTCCGCGATCAGGCGGGCGGTCGCGCGCCCGGCCCGCAGGGCGTCGGCGTCGGCGGTGGGGACGCAGCGGCCGAGGTCCGGGTCGTACGCGGTCATGATGACGCCCGCGTGATCGGTCTCCGGCTCGTGCAGAGCCGCGGGCCACTCCCGCTCGTCCAGTGCGGCCAGGAAGTCGCGGGAGTGGCGGCACTCGACCTGCGTGTCCGCCGTGCCGTGGACCAGAACGACCGGCACCCGGCGGCCCGCGGCCCGCGCCAGATCCTCCAGCGGGACGGAGCCCGTGCTGCGCGCCGGGCGCCAGTAGAGGCCCGCGATGCCGACGACCGCCTTCGGGAGCGAACCGTCCAGGAGGTCCGGCCGCAGCGCCGTCCCGATCGCGGCCCCCGCCCCCGCCGACCAGCCCGCCACGACCAGACGCTCCGGGTCCGCGCCGAACCCGGCCGCGTTCTCCCGTACGTACCGCAGGGAAGCGGTCAGATGCGCGCGGCCGCCGTCGGGGGAGTCGGAGCGCCAGTCCGGCACGAACACGGTCAGCCCGTGCGACGCCGTCTCCTCGGCGAGCGGGCCGACCTCGGACCTCATGTCGGGGCCCATGCCGTGCCACAGCAGCACGGCGGGGGTGGTGGCCCGCGGGCTCCGCGGCCGGTACACGTCGAGGAGTTGGGGCGCCGCCGGGCCCGTTGTGCAGGCGACGGTCTGGACGGTGGTGCTGATCGGCATGGGAGATCCTCGGGTCGCATGGGTCGACGCTGCTGGGAGTGATCCTCACCGTAACGGTGCCGCTGGTGTGCCCGTGTTCTGGTTCCCTTGGGCTTCTCCCGTGAGGCAAATGCCCCCAACTGCCCGTCATGGGCGCCCTTGACGAGAATCTCCTTCGGCCGGGCGGGAGTTGAGGCACGGGTGGGGCGGCGCGGGGGTCGACCGGATACGGTGCTGCTGTGCTGATCAAGGGGCAAGAACCGGGGACGGCGCTGCTGCTGGCGGCCGCCCCGGCGAACAAGGGCCGTCTCATCGACGCCGCTTCGGTACTGCCGGGCCTGGCCGCGGTGGACCCGGGCGTGCTCACCGGTACCCCCGCGGCCACCATCGTGGAGCTCGCCGACCCGGTGGACCCGCAGACCGTGCTGACCCGGGTCCGGGCCGTGGCCGCCGCGCCCGGCCCGCTGTACCTGTATCTGGCGGGGCAACTGCACGTGGACGCCCGGCAGGGCCGGCTCCACCTCGCGCTCGCCCGCACGACTCCGGCGAGCCTGCGCTACACCGGCCTGCCGTGGTCCTGGCTGGTCCACGAGTTCCAGGTGCGGCCGCCCGGTACGACCACGGTGCTCGTCGACCTGGTCGCCGACCCGACGGCCTGGCAGCGGATCGGCCAGGAAGGCCTCGCCGCCGGTCCCGGCGTCCGCCTGTACGGCCGCATCGCCGCGCCCGCGCCGCGCCGGGGGATCGCGACCCCCGGCTATCTGAAGACGTACGCCGAGGTGTGGCGCGGCGGGGCCCGGCCCTCGCTCGCGGAGCTCCACGCCTACGCCGCCGAGCAGGCCGGCCACACCCCCGACGCGCTCCACCTCGCCCTCGACGGCCGGCCCGCGCCCACCGCCCCGGCGCCCGCGCCCAGGGGTCCGGCCCCGGGCGACGACCCTCATCCGGCGATCCTGGCCGCCGCGCACGCGGGACGGCACGGCGAGGCGGCGTCGATGGCGGCGGTGTGGGAGAGCGAGGCGATGCGCGCCTTCGGGCCCGGATCCCTTGAGGCGGTCCACTGGCTGGAGGTCCGCGCCGACCTGGCCCGCCTGGCCGGGGAACCGGCCCGTTCCTGCGAGTTGTGGATGGCCTCGGCGCAGGCCCGGCTCGCCCGCCGCCAGACCACCGACGACCCCGATGTCCAGGGGGCGGTGGACCGCGCGCACCACCAGTGGGAGCAACTGCGCGACCCGGACCGCGCCCGCTCCCTCGCCCCGGCGCTGGTCACTCTGCGCCGCCAGGTCCCGGGCCGGCAGCGCGGCGCACTGGCGGCGGTGCAGCGCCGCCTGGAACAGCTCCAGGCAGTTCCGGCCGCAGGCCGCTGAGTCCCTGGCCCGCGCCGAGCCCCGTCCCGCCCGCTGAGTCCCGTCCCGCGCTGAGCCCTGTCCCGCGCCGAGCCCATCCGTCCTCTGCTGAGCTCCCGACCCGCGCCGAGCCCAGCCCCCCACCACCGCTACCGGAGACGGCCGCACCGCCGCACGCGACGCAGACGCTCCTCCCAGCGGCCCGTCATCCGCCCCGCCGCCCAGATGCCGCGCGCACAGCGTGCCGCCCAGCCCGCCCGGCGGGCCCCGGTCCGCACCGGGCCGCGCCGCGCGCCCGGGCGAACGGCCCGTACCTTCCGCTTACCCATGACTCCAGCGTGGCTCGCCCGCCCGGTCGCCGCATGCCGGGGGCCCTTCACACGGCGGGCGAGCGGCGCCGGCGCGCCCGCGCCGACAGGGGCCGGCTCCTTCACCGGGGCCCCTCGTCCCCGTTACAGGTGTGGACCTGTGGTGGTCGTGCGGGCCCTGGCCCGGGTATTCCCCGGCAGGTACGGTGGGGCGCCATGAAGATCCTCATCAGTGCCGACATGGAAGGCGCCACCGGGGTCACCTGGCCGGCCGACGTGCTTCCGGGGACGCCGCAGTGGGAGCGCTGCCGGGCCATGTTCACCTCGGACGTGAACGCGGCGGTGCTCGGATTCTTCGACGGGGGCGCCGCCGACGTGCTCATCAACGAGGCGCACTGGTCGATGCGGAACCTGCTCCTGGAGAGACTGGACGAGCGCGCCCAGATGCTCACCGGCAAGCACAAGTCGCTGTCCATGGTGGAGGGGATCCAGCACGGCGATGTCGACGGCATCGCGTTCGTCGGCTACCACACGGGCGCCGGCACGGCCGGGGTGCTCGCCCACACCTACCTCGCCAACTCCATCACCGGCGTCTGGCTCAACGGCGCCCGCGCCAGCGAGGGGCTGCTCAACGCGCATGTCGTCGCCGAGTACGGGGTGCCCGTGGTCCTGGTGACCGGCGACGACCTCACCTGCGCCGACGCCGAGGGCTATGCGCCCGCCGCCCGCAAGGTCGCCGTCAAGGACCACGTCTCGCGGTACGCCGCGGTGTGCCGCACCCCGGCCCGCACCGCCGGTGACATCCGGGCCGCGGCCAAGGAGGCCGCCGGGCTCGCGCGCAAGGCCGAGCCGGTGGAGGGCGGCCCGTTCACCGTGGAGATCGAGTTCGACGCCGAGCATCTGGCCGACGCGGCCACCGTGGTGCCCGGCGTGGGGCGTACGGGTGAACGGCGCGTGTCTTACACGAGTTTGACGATGTATGAGGGAATTCGCACCTTCAAGGCGGTTACGACGATCGTCTCGTCCGCGGTGGAGGAACAGTATGGCTGAGGTGGAGACGGCCGATCAGGTGGCGCTCGACGAGGTGGTGGCCTTCACTTCCGGGCTGATCCGGATCGACACCAGCAACCGGGGCGGCGGCGACTGCCAGGAGCGCCCGGCCGCCGAGTACGTCGCCCAGCGGCTGGCCGAAGCGGGCCTCGAACCCCGCATGCTGGAACGCACCCGGGGACGTACCAACGTGGTCGCCCGCATCGAGGGCACCGACGCGTCGGCCGACGCGCTCCTCGTGCACGGACACCTGGACGTGGTGCCCGCGGAGGCCGCCGACTGGAGCGTGCACCCCTTCTCGGGGGAGGTCCGCGACGGCGTGGTCTGGGGCCGGGGCGCGGTCGACATGAAGAACATGGACGCCATGGTTCTGTCGGTCGTACGGTCCTGGGCGCGGCACGGGGTGCGGCCCCGGCGCGACATCGTCCTCGCCTTCACCGCCGACGAGGAGGACAGCGCCGTCGACGGCGCCGGCTTCCTCACCGACCACCACCCCGAGCTGTTCGAGGGGTGCACCGAGGGCATCAGCGAGTCGGGCGGTGTCACCTTCCACGCCGGCCGGGGCATGGAGATCTATCCGGTCGGGGCGGGGGAGCGCGGCACGGCCTGGCTGCGGCTCACCGCGCAGGGCCGCGCGGGCCACGGCTCCAAGGTGAACCGGGACAACGCGGTCAGCCGGCTCGCCGGCGCCGTCACCCGCATCGGTGCCTACGAGTGGCCGGTCAGGATCACCCCGACGGTCCGCGCGAGCATCATCGAACTGGCCGCGCTGCACGGCATCGACGCCCACCCGGACGCCGCCGACTTCGACGCCGACGAACTGCTCGGCAAGCTCGGCCCCGCCGCCGCCCTGGTCGAGCCGGTCATCCGCAACAGCGCCAACCCGACGATGCTGAACGCCGGTTACAAGGTCAACGTCATCCCGGGCAACGCGACCGCGTATGTCGACGGGCGCATCCTGCCCGGCGCCGAGGCCGAATTCCACGCCACCCTGGACGAGTTGACCGGACCCGAGGTCGACTGGGACTTCTACCACGCGGGCGTGCCGCTCCAGGCGCCCGTCGACTCGCCCACGTTCCACAAGCTGCGGGCCGCCCTCGAACGGTTCGCGCCGGAGGGCCATGTGGTGCCGTACTGCATGTCGGGCGGCACCGACGCCAAACAGTTCACCCGCCTCGGCATCACCGGCTACGGCTTCGCGCCGCTGCGCCTGCCGGCCGGCCTCGACTACCAGGCGCTGTTCCACGGCGTCGACGAACGGGTGCCCGTGGACGCGCTGCACTTCGGCGTCCGGGTCCTGGACCACTATCTGCGCTCCGCGTAGCCCCGAGGGAGAGTTGTCACGATGGTGCCCACCGCGCCCTACGGAAGCTGGCCGTCGCCGATCGACGCGGCCCTGGCCGCCGCCCACGACGGCCACGCCGACCACGTCGGTGTCGTGGGAGGCGAGCTGTGGTGGACGCGGTCGCGCCCCGAGGAGGGCGGCCGTCAGGCCCTGGTGCGCCGGCACGCCGACGGCGAGGACGAGGAGGTGCTGCCGCCGCCGTGGAACGTGCGCAGCCGGGTCATGGAGTACGGCGGCCGTCCCTGGGACGGCGCGGACCGGCCCACCGGGGGCCCGCTCGTCGTCTTCACCCACTTCGCCGACCAGCGGCTGTACGCCTACGAGCCGAACACGGACGCCGTGCCGAGGCCGCTCACCCCGCTCTCGACGGTCGGCGAGGGCCTGCGCTGGGTCGACCCGCGCATCGACCTCGGCCGGGGCGAAGTGTGGTGCGTGCTCGAGGAGTTCACCGGAGAGGCGCCCACCGACGTGCGCCGGGTGATCGCGGCCGTGCCACTGGACGGCTCGGCCGCCGAACACCGGGACGCGGTAAGGGAGTTGAGCGACGGGCGGCACCGCTTCGTCACCGGACCCCGGCTCTCCCCGGACGGCCGGCAGGCCGCCTGGATCGGCTGGGACCACCCCCGGATGCCGTGGGACGGAACCGAGTTGATCGTGGCGGAGGTCGAGGAGAGCGGCGAGCTGCGCGACGCGCGCACCCTCGCCGGCGGCCCCGAGGAGTCCATCGCGCAGGCCGACTGGGCCTGCGACGGCCGCCTCCTGTTCGCCTCCGACCGCAGCGGCTGGTGGAACCTGTACCGCGCGGAGCCCGACGGCACCGAGGTCGCGCTGTGCCCTCGCGCCGAGGAGTTCGCGGGGCCGCTGTGGCAGGTCGGGCGGCGCTGGTTCCAGCCCCTGGACAGCGGATTGATCGCCGTCGTGCACGGCGCGGGCACCACCACGCTCGGCATACTGGACCCGGAGAGCGGCGAACTCGTCGACGCCGCCGGCCCCTGGACCCGGTGGAGCGCGACGCTCGCCGCCCACGGCAGCCGCGTCGTGGGCGTCGCCGCGAGCCCGCGCACCTCCGGCGAACTCGTCGAACTCGACACCGCCACGGGCCGCGCCCGCGTCATCGGCCGCGAGCACACCGACGCCGTGGACCCGGCGTACTACCCCGAACCCCTGATCCGTACCTACGCCGGACCCGGCGGCCGGGACGTGCACGCCCACGTCTACCCGCCGCACCACCCCGAGCGCGCCGCCCCTGACGGGGAGCTGCCGCCCTATGTGATCTGGGCCCACGGTGGGCCCACCAGCAATGTCTCCCTCGTCCTCGACCTGGAGACCGCCTATTTCACCTCCCGTGGCATCGGCGTCGTCAAGGTCGACTACGGCGGCTCCACGGGTTACGGGCGCGCCTACCGCGACCGGCTGCGCGAACAGTGGGGCGTCGTCGACGTCGAGGACTGCGCCGCCGTGGCCCGCGCACTGGCCGCCGAGGGCGCCGCCGACCCGCGCCGCCTCGCCATCCGGGGCGGCAGCGCCGGCGGCTGGACCACCGCCGCCTCCCTCGCCACCACCGACGTCTACGCCTGCGGCTCCATCAGCTACCCCGTCCTCGACCTCACGAGCTGGCTCGACGTCACCCACGACTTCGAATCGCGCTACCTGGAGAGCCTCGTAGGCCCCCACGCCGACGTGCCCGGCCGCTTCGTGGAACGCTCGCCCGCCCAGCACACCGATCGCATCACGGCCCCGTTCCTGCTGCTCCAGGGGCTGGACGACGCGATCTGCCCACCCGCGCAGTGCGAGCGGTTCCTGGAGAAGATGGCCGGGCGCGGCATCCCGCACGCCTACCTCGCCTTCGAGGGCGAAGGCCACGGCTTCCGCCGCGCGGACACCGTGATCCGCGCCCTGGAGGCCGAACTCTCCCTGTACGCCCAGGTGTTCGCCATCGACCGCGACGACGTCCCCCCGCTGGAGCTCACCCGATGAACGCCGCCGCCCTCACCCGCCCGCCCCGGCTGCGGCCCGGCGCCAGGATCGCCGTGGTCGCCCCCAGCGGGCCCGTCGTCGAGGAGCGGCTGCGGCAAGGCCTCGACATCCTGCGCGGCTGGGGCCTCGAACCGCTGGCCACCGCCCAAGTCACCGACCGCCACCCGCAGTTCAGGTATCTGGCGGGCGAGGACGAGAAGCGGGCCCGTGACTTCCAGGAAGCCTGGTGCGACCCCACCGTCGACGCCGTGATGTGCGCCCGGGGCGGCTACGGGGCCCAGCGCATGGTCGACCTCCTGGACTGGAACGCGCTGCGCGCGGCCGGACCCAAGGTGCTCATCGGCTACAGCGATGTGACCGCCCTGCACGAGGCGTTCGCCGTCCGCCTCGGCCTGAGCACCCTGCACGGACCGATGGCCTCCGCGCTCGCCTTCCTCACCGACACCACCACCCAGGAGTCGCTGCGCACCACCCTGTTCGAGCCGGAGGCGGCGATGACCCTCGGTCTGCCCGGCGCCCGGCCCCTGGTGCCCGGCCGGGCCACGGGCGTCACCGTCGGCGGCTGCCTGTCCCTGCTCACGGCGGACCTCGCCACGCCGCACGCCCGCCGGTCCGCCGCCGGCGGGCTGCTCCTTCTTGAGGACATCGGCGAGGAGGACTACCGCCTGGACCGCGCCCTGACCCAACTCCTGCGCTCCGGCTGGCTGGAGGGCGTCACCGGCGTCGCCCTCGGTTCCTGGAAGGACTGCGGGCCGTACGAGGAGAGAGTGCGGCCGGTGCTGGCCGAACGGCTGACCCGGCTGGGTGTGCCCGTCGTCGAAGACCTCGGCTTCGGCCACTGCGACACCGCCCTGACGATGCCGCTGGGTGTGTCCGCGACCCTGGACGCGGACCGCGGCACGCTCACCCTGGACACGCCCGCCCTCGCCTGAGGGACCGTACCGCCCGGCCGTCCACCACGGCTTCGCCCGGCCCGAACTCCCCTGCGCGGCAAGAACCTTGTGTCCCAGGCGTTGACGCGGAAGTTTTACGTGTCACAGCATGAGGGCGCCCGGACCTACCAGTCGGTAGGCCCGCCTCGCCGTGGAGGACGCCGTGACCCGACGCCGTACCGTGCCCAGAACCCGCAAGCCGCTGGCGGCCGCCCTCGGCGCGGCGCTCGCCGTACCGCTGCTCGCGGCCGCGCCCGCCGCCGCGACGGCCGGGCAGGGGGCGGACACCGGTCAAGTCACCGTCACCGCGCTGAAGTTCACCGTCCGGGCCGGCGGCCGCACCTGCGCCATCGACGCCGACCTCTACCGTCCCGCCGGCGCCGACCGGGCGCACCCCGCGCCCGCGGTGCTCACCACCAACGGTTTCGGCGGAAACAAGGCGGACGGCTCCACCGCCGGCACCGCCAAGGCGTTCGCCGCCCGCGGCTATGTCGCCCTCGCCTACTCCGGCCTCGGATTCGGCAAGTCGGGGTGTCTCATCTCCCTCGACGACCCGGCCCTGGACGGCCGGGCCGCCTCCCGCCTGCTCGACTTCCTCGCCGGGACCCGCGCCGCCGACGACGGCACACGCGCCGACTTCGTCACCCGGGACCGCCCGGGCGACCCCCGCGTCGGAATGATCGGCGGCTCCTACGGGGGCGCCGTCCAACTGGCCACGGCCGCCGTGGACCACCGCGTCGACGCCCTCGTCCCGATGATCACCTGGAACGACCTGTCGTACGCCCTCGACCCCAACAACGTGGCCGACCGCACGGTGCCCGGAGCCTTCAAGTGGCAGTGGTCCAACGGGTTCTACCTCATCGGCGAGAGCCAGCCCATCACCCTGCCGAACCTCGACCCGTCCCGCTGGGGCACGCTCGGCTGCACGCACTTCGTGCCCGACGCCTGCACGACGATGGGGCTGCTCAACTCGGGCCGCTATCCGGCCGCCCCCACCGCCGCGATGCTGCGCTACGCCCGCGGCGTCTCGCCGGTCACCTACCTCGACCGGGTCCAGGCGCCCACCCTGCTCATCCAGGGCCAGACCGACAGCCTGTTCAACCTCAACGAGGCGACGGCGACGTTCAACGCGTTGAAGGACAACGGCACCCCCGCCAAGATGATCTGGCAGTCCTGGGGCCACAGCGGCGGCCAGGCACCCGGTGAACTCAACCTGGCGCAGGGCAACTTGGAGACCAGCTACACCGGACAGCGCATCCTGGCCTGGTTCGACCGCTACCTGCACCAGCAGAAGGACACCGACACGGGCCCGGCCTTCGCCTACTACCGCGACTGGCGAAGCGGCTACGGCGAGGCGTCCAAGGTCCCGCCGCTCTCGCGGAAGATGTACCTGTCGGGCGACGGCAAGCTCGTCGACAACCGCGCCAAGGTGGCCCGCGGCAGCCGTACGTACACCAACTGGCTGGTGCCGACGAGCCATTCGGAGAGTTCGCTCGCCGGCACCGTCGGGCTGCCCGACCCGGCGCCCTACGACACCCCGGGAACCTTCCTCGGCTGGGACACCGACCCGCTGAAGACGCCCGTCGACGTGGTCGGCTCGGCCAAGGCCACGCTCAAGGTGTCCTCGCCCGCGGCCCGCGAGACGCAGAACTCCGGCGACGCCGCCGACAAGCTGGTCCTGTTCGCCAAGCTGTACGACGTGGCGCCCGACGGAACCAGGACGCTGGTGCGCCGACTGGTCGCGCCGGTACGCGTGCCGGACGTCACCAAGCCGTTCACGGTCACCCTGCCCGCCATCGCGCACCGCTACGAGGCCGGACACCGCATCGAGTTCGCGATCGCCGCCAGCGACGACGCCTACCTCGGCAACAAGGGCATCAAGCCGGTGACCGTCGTGAGCGCCCCCGGCGACACGGGGACGCTCCAACTGCCCGTCGTCAGCGGGAGGTTGAACTGAGCGCCGCGTAGCCGGGGCGCACGATCTCCTCGATGATGCGACGGCGCTGCGGCAGCGGAAGGAACGCCGCCTCCAGAGCGGCGACGGTGAACTCCTCGAAGACGTCCGGGCCGTAGCCGAAGGCGTCCACCATGTGCTGGAATTCCACGCTCATGGTGGTGCCGGACACCAGCCGGTTGTCGGTGTTGAGGGTCACCGTGAAGCCGAGCCGGCGCAGCTCGTCGATCGGGTGCTTCTCGTACGAAACGGCCGCGCCCGTCTGGAGGTTGGAGGTCGGACACACCTCCAGGGCGATCCGGTTGTCCCGCACATACGCGGCGAGGTGGCCGAGGGTGCCGTCCGCCGCGATGTCGTCGGTGATCCGCACGCCGTGCCCGATGCGCTCGGCGCCGCACACCTGCACCGCCTCGTGCACCGACTCGGCACCCACGGCCTCACCCGCGTGGATCGTGATGTGGCAGTTGGCGCGCTTGAGGTGCTGGAAGGCGGGCAGGTGCTCGGCGGGCGGGTTGCCGATCTCGCCGCCCGCGATGTCGAAGCCCGCCACGCCGCGGTCGCGGTGCGCGACGGTGAGCTCGGCTATCTCCAGGGAGCGCCGGGTGTGCCGCATGCCGGTGAGCAGCGCGCGGACGGTGATCCGGCCGCCGGTGCGGCGCTCGCCCTCACGCAGGCCCTCGTTGACGGCGTCCACGACCTCGTCCAGGGTGAGCCCGCCCTCCAGGTGCTGCTCGGGCGCGTACCGCACCTCCGCGTAGACGACCCCGTCGGCGGCCAGGTCCTCGGCGCACTCGGCGGCGATGCGGTGCAGCGCCTCACGGGTCTGCATCACCGCGCAGGTGTGGGCGAAGGTCTCCAGATAGCGCTCCAGGGAGCCCGAGTCCGCGGCGTCGCGGAACCACACGGCCAGCTCGGCCGGGTCCTCGGTCGGCAGGCCGGTGTACCCGCGGGCGCGGGCCAGCTCGATGATGGTGGCGGGGCGCAGGCCACCGTCGAGGTGGTCGTGGAGGACGGCCTTGGGGGCGCGGCGGATCCACTCGGCGGGGGTGACCGGAGCGTCGGCGGCGAGGTTGTCAGACAAGTGCATGAGGCGGGAGTGTACAGCGTGCCGCGTGCGGACCCGTCGGGCCGCCATTGGCTCGGCCGGACTGCCGAGCCGGACTGCCGAGCCGGACCGCTCAGCCGGACTGGAGCACCGCGAGCGCGGGCGCGCCCGTCGGCAGCATGTGCTTGGCCGCCATGACCGGGGCGCCCGCCACGCGTACCACCTGGGTGATCAGCACGGCCGGGGTGTCCGCCGGACGATCCAGCAGCTCGCCCCTGCGGCGGCCGAGCAGGGTGGCGCTGATGTGGCTGTGCGCGGTGAGCGCGACGGAGCGCGAGGCGTCGATCAGCACGGTCAGCATCGAGGCGGCGGGCTCGGCCGCGAGAGCCTGCGCGAACGCGGGGTGCGAGCGTTCGAGGACGTCCTCGGGCGCCGCCCACTCATGGCTGAGAGCGACCGCCAGATCCGCCCCGACCAGGACGGACTCCCAGAACCGAGGCTCGGACCCGGCGGGTGCGAGCAGGTGCTGGGCGGTGAAGTCGGTGGGCTCCTCGCGGCTGCGCACCAGGGCCCGCACCCGGACCGGGCCGAGCAGGGCGTCGAGCGGCTGGAGCTGTTCGAAGCCGCGCCGGGGCGGGCTGTCGTTCACGGTCCGGCCCACCCCGCGCCGTACCGAGAGCAGCCCGTCCTCCTGGAGCAGCAGCAGCGCCTCGCGCAGCGCGGGACGGCTCACGCCGAGCTCGCCCGCGAGTCTGGGTTCCGAGGGCAGGGTCGAGCCCGGGGGATAGGTGCCGTCGTTGATCGCGTCCGCGATCCGCTCGTACAGCGCCACGACCGGCCTGCGCCGCTGCCCGCCCACTGCCATGAGTCCGCCCCTCGGTGTTCCGGAAAGGCCAGCATGCCCTCGCCCCACTTGTCTGACAAGGCGGGGCCGTGTCCGTCCGAGAGTCAGGTCTGCCCCCGTGCGGCGGCCCGCCGAAGATCAGTAGCCTGTTCCGATGCGAACCGAGGCCGACTACCTTGCCGAAGGCCCCCGCGTGGGCATACGGAACTTCACTCTGGAGGACGGCGAGGAGTTCACCGCCCTCGCCGCCGCGAGCCGCGCCCTGCACGGCCCCTGGCTCTTCCCGCCCACGGACCCGGAGGCGTACGCGGCCTATGCCGACCGCCTGCGCACCGATCCGGCCCGGCACGGCTTCCTGGTCTGTGAACGCGGCGACGGCCGCATCGCCGGCTTCATCAACATCAACAACGTGGTGGAGGGCGCCTTCCTGTCCGGGGCCCTCGGCTACGGCGCCTTCGCCCCCGCGGCCGGCCGCGGCCTGATGAGCGAAGGCCTGGGCCTCGTCGTGCGCCACGCCTTCACCACGCTCGGCCTGCACCGACTGGAAGCGAACATCCAGCCCGCCAACGAGGCCTCGCTCAACCTGGTGCGCCGCGCGGGCTTCCGCCTGGAGGGCTACTCACCGGACTTCCTCTTCCTCGACGGGGCATGGCGGGACCACGAGCGGTGGGCCATCACGAAGGAGATGACGGAGCGCGGCGCGGTGCGGAGAGCGGGCGCACCGGCGTGAGAACCCCCGCCGCGGCGAGGTGGGGCGAGGACGCGCACCGGCGTAAGAACCACTCCCGCCGCGGTGAGGTGTGGCGAGGACGCGCACCGGCGTGAGAACCCCCGCCCCGCATGCCGGTGAAGGGCACCGACCGGCTGCGGAGGGAGGCCGCTAGCGTCGGCCGCCCTTGTAGTTGATCTTCATCGTGTCGAGGTCCGTCACCGTCGAGCGCAGATCGCGGAACCCGTGCCCCAGGGCCGCCAGCGCGGACTGCGCCCTGTCCTCGGCGATCGCGGCGGCCATCTCGTCACCGTCGGCAGCGTCCGAGACGACGGTGAACCGCCACGAGAAGTGCTTCAGCGCGCGGTCGTAGCTGAGCGAGCCGTCCTCGGTGAACGTCATCGCCGTCAGGCCGTGGTTGTCGACCTCGGCGAGCAGCCGCGCACGGGACTCCTCGCTCAGCCCGTCCCACACACCGCGCACGATGACCCGGTAGGTGTGCTGCTCGCTCATGTTCCGCCGTCCTTCGATACCGGCACGTCTCGTACGGCCGTCGCGGGGCGATCGTCCCCCATGGGCCGGAACGTGTCGATCGAAATACGCCGGGCCCGCGCCCCGGCCCCGCACCCTCGGCCGCGTCGCGGATGCCTTTGCGCAATCCTGACCCGAGGGGCCCCTGGCCGTTGTCGGTGCCGCGGTGTTCCATGGTCATCGGGGGTCGGCCGAAAGAGCCGTCGGCATCCCGTACGAGGGAGTGAGGTTGCCTTGGCCACGACCGTGCGACGTGCCGTACTGACCCTGCCCGGCGCCCCGTTGGGCGAGGCGAACCCGCTGCCCGCGCTGCGCCCGCGCGACGAGCTGCACCGACTCGACGACCGGGCGCGCGAGGGACTGCCCCGGGACATGGCCCGCCAGATCGGGTACGAGCCGCTGGAGACGCTGCTGCCCGTGCGGGTGCTCGACGGGTACGGACGCGAGCGGTCCCAGGTCGAGCTGGACACCATCGTGATCGAGAACGACCGGCTGCGCGCCACCGTCCTGCCCGGGCTCGGCGGCCGCGTGCACTCCCTGTTCCACAAGCCGTCCGGACGTGAACTCCTCTACACCAACCCGGTGTTCCAGCCGGCGGACTTCGCGCTCAACGGCGCGTGGTTCTCCGGCGGCATCGAGTGGAACATCGGCGCCACCGGCCACACCACCCTGTCCTGCGCGCCCCTCCACGCGGCCCTCGTCCCGGCGCCCGACGGCGGCGAGAT
This sequence comes from Streptomyces sp. ASQP_92, assembly GCF_025399895.1. Taxonomy (GTDB): domain Bacteria; phylum Actinomycetota; class Actinomycetes; order Streptomycetales; family Streptomycetaceae; genus Streptomyces. The sequence continues at coordinate 85,724 of NZ_JAODUA010000005.1, forward strand.
GGTCCGCCTGTGGGAGTGGGAGCGGCTGCGCGACCTCCCCTTCCAGGTCGACCTGTGGCTCCCCGGCGACTCCGACTTCCTGTACGTGGGCGTCCGCGTCCGCAACCCGCACGAGCGGACCGCGCCCGTCTACTGGTGGTCCAACATCGCGGTGGAGGAAGGCGAGCGCACCCGTGTCCTGGCCCCGGCCGACGAAGCCTGGCACTTCGGGTACGAGCGCACTTTGCGCCGCGTGCCCGTGCCCACCTGGGACGGTATCGACCGCACCTACCCGCTGCGCGGCGAGTACCCGGCCGACTACTTCTACGAGGTCCCCGACGGCGCGCGCCGCTGGATCGCCTCGCTCGACGAGGGCGGCCACGGCCTCGTCCAGACCTCCACCGACACGCTGCGCGGCCGCAAACTGTTCCTGTGGGGCTCGGGGCGCGGCGGCCGGCGCTGGCAGGAGTGGCTGACCGAGCCGGGCACCGCCGGTTACGCCGAGATCCAAGCGGGCCTGGCCCGCACCCAGTTGGAGCATGTGCCCCTGGATCCGGGGGCCGAGTTCACCTGGCTGGAGGCGTACGGGCCGCTGAGCACCGACCCCGCGCTTGTGCACGGCGCCGACTGGGCGGCGGCCCGCGCCGAGGCCGACAGCGAACTGGAGCGCGCCCTGCCCCGCACCGTGGTGGAACAGGCGTACGCCGCCTGGCGTCCGTTCGCCGACGCCGAACCGGGCGAACGCCTGGCCACCGGATCCGGCTGGGGCGCCCTCGAAGTCCTGCGTACGGGGGCGAAGCTGCCCGGCACCCCCTTCCCGGAACTGACGCTCAGTCAAGAGCAGCAGCCGTGGCTGGAGTTGCTGCACACGGGCGTGTTCCCGGAGCCGCGCAAGGTGGCCCCGCCAGGACCGACCCTGGTCGCCCCGCACTGGCGGGACATGCTGGAGACCGCGCCCGCCCACCCCCTCACCGAATACCACCTGGGCGTCGCCCAGTGGCACGCGGGCGACCGGGCCCAGGCCGTGCGCAGTTGGGAGCGCGGCCTGCCGCTGGCCCCGTCCCGCTGGCCGCTGCTGCGCTGCCTGGCCGTCGCCGACCAGCTCACCGGCAACCCGGGCCGCGCCGCCGAGCGCTACGCCGAGGCGTACGACGACTTCTGCCTGGAGCGCCGGGAGGGCGAACCGTGGACGGCGGCCGACGCGGCGCTGGGCCGCGAGGCCATCGAGGCGCTGCTCGCCGTGGACCGCCCGGCGGACGCCCGCACGATATGGGACCGGCTGCGCCCCGCCGTGCGCGAGCGCGGCCGCTTCCGCCTCGTCGAGGCCCAGCTCCTGCTCGCGGAGGGCGACCCGGCGGCCGCCCGCGCCCTCTTCGACGCGGGCTTCGAGGTCGCCGACCTGCGCGAGGGCGCCGAAACCCTGAACGAGGTATGGTCCCGCCTCACCGACGCCCCCCTCCCGAACCGCTACCAGTACCGCATGCGCCCCGAGCGCTAGCGCCGCCAAGGGGGAATCCGAGGCGGCGGCCGAACTGGCACGCGGCCCGGCGCCAGTGCCGCTTAGAGGCGGTGGCCGAGGTGACGCGCGGGCCGGCGCGGGTACCGCTTAGGGGCGCTGGCCGAGGTGACGCGCGGGCCGGCGCGGGTGCCGCTTAGAGGCGGTGGTCGAGGTGACGCGCGGGTCGGCGCCAGTGCCGCCCAGGGGCGCGGGGAACTGCGCGAGAAGCGGGCACGGTCCGCAGGATCCAGCCGTGGGGGGCACCCGAGTTCAACGCTCTGCCCCCCAACAGCCGCTCACTACGCCGGCTTGCGGTCGACGTACTCGAAGACCGAACCGTCGGGGTGGACCGCGATCAGATTGCGGCCCGCAGGGGTAGCGACGGGCCCCGCGATGACCTGGGCGCCCGCTCCGACGAGCGTGGCGTGGGCGTCGTCGACGTCCGTGACGGCCACCGTCGCCGCCACCTTGCGCAGCACTGCCAGCTCCTCCTCGGGACCGCTCATCAGCAGAAAGGCGCCGACGGCGGCGACGGACACGCCGCCCCGTTCGAAGCGGAGCGCCCGACCGCCGGTGACGCGCTCGTAGAAGACGATCGCGCGGTCCAGGTCGTCGACGCAGATGCGCAGCGTGGTGCCCAGAATCTCCATGCCCCGAAGCCTAGTTGGACGAGATCGCCGTCGGCAGGGGATCCGGCGCCCCCGTGCGAGGGCTCCGGACGACGACCCCGCCCCACCCCCTCCGGCGGTCAGATGCGGCAGAGGATCTCGCCGTGCGGCACCATGAACCAGGCGTCGTCCCAGGCGGCCCACCGCCGCCAGGCATCGGCGATCGTCGCCAGTTCGGCCGCCGTGGCGTGCCCGCCCTCGACGGCCAGGTCAGCGTACGAGGAGGCCACCGTACGGTCCGCCCACAGGCCGCCCCACCACGCGCGCTCCTCCTCGGTGGCGAAGCACCAGGTGCTCGCGGAGGCGGTGATGTCGGTGCAACCGGCTGCCAGCGCCCAGGACTTGAGCCGCCGTCCCGCGTCCGGTTCGCCGCCATTGGCGCGCGCCACCCGGTGATACAGCTCCAACCACCCCTCCAGTTCCGGCGATTCGGGGAACCAGGTGAAGGCGCCGTAGTCGCTGTCGCGCACCGCGACGATGCCGCCCGGCTTCGTGACCCGGCGCATCTCGCGCAGCGCCCGCACCGGGTCGCCCACATGCTGGAGCACCTGATGGGCGTGGACGACGTGGAACGTGTCGTCGGGGAAGTCCAGCGCGTGCACGTCCGCCACCGCGAACGCCATGTTGGTCAGGCCGCGTTCGGCGCCGAGGGCGCGGGCCCGCTCGACGATCGCCGGGGCGCGGTCGACCGCCGTCACCCCGCCCTCCGGCACCAGCGCGGCGAGATCGGCGGAGATGGTGCCGGGCCCGCAGCCGATGTCGAGGATCCGCATATGGGGCTTCAGTTCAGCCAGGAGATACGCCGCCGAGTTGGCGGCGGTGCGCCAGGTGTGCGAGCGCAACACCGATGCGTGGTGGCCGTGGGTGTAGACGGCGGTCTCGCCCGGCGTGGCCGGGGGTGTCTCCTGCGCCATGAGCGGACTCCCTCTCCGAGAACTCGACGGCGAACGGCACACCGCGCCCGCACCCTGCGACCGAACGGTGAACTGCCCTGCTGATACGCCCACTTTAGAAGAGGAAGCCAAATAATGAGATACGGGTCTTACGATACGGACAGAGTGCGCGGCGTCGGGCGCGGGCGGCGACGCGTGCGGCCGTCGCGGCCCGGCGGGACTGTCACCGGCCCCGTCGGGTACTCGGCCGCCATGGAAACGAACCTGCCGAACCTGCCGGAGCAGCTCTCCCAGGTCGTCCGGGACGCCATCCGGGACGAGCTGCGCGAACAGACCAGAAAGCAGCGTCATGCCGCGCGGATGTACGCGGGCGCCGGCGCGGCCGCCCTCTACGGAGGCGCCGCGCTCACCGCGTTCCTGCTCCTCGTCCTCGGTGCGGCCCTGCCCTACTGGGCGGCCGCGCTGATCGTCGCCGTGCTGCTGCTCGGGGCGGCCGCGTTCCTGAGCCGGGGCGCCCGCGGCAGCCGTGGCGCGCCGCCCGACCGGATGGGTTCGCCCCTGGAGCCCGGTGTCCCGCCCGGCGCTCCGGTCGTGCCGCCGGTGGTCCCGCCGGGCGCCCCCGAACCGCCGCGCGGCCCCCTGGGCTCCCCGCACGACACGAACCGCTGACCAGGAACCGCGCCCTCGACGCGCGCCTCACGCGGTCCGGCCCCGCAGTCGCGGAGACGACCGTGACGCCGGACGCCCGCAACGCTCCGCATCGTGTGAGGAACGTCCCCAGGGGTTTGATCTGCTCCGTTGCGGCTACTCGAACGGTCTAACCCGGGAGGTGACATGGCCGACAAAGACGAGAACCCACCGAAGACGCCGTCGAGGACGGCGGCCAAGAGCGCCGCGAAATCCCGTGACGACGACGACCTCCCGAGCGCGATGGAGGTCGTACGCGGCGCCGGAGCCCAGCTCGCCGAGCTCGTCGGTATGGCCGCCGAATCCGTCTCGTCCTTCGAACGCACCGAGGACGGCTGGCAGCTCAGGATCGAGGTCCTCGAACTGTCGCGTGTCCCGGACACGATGAGCCTGCTCGCCTCGTACGAGGTCGAACTCGACCCGTACGGCGAACTCACCGGCTATCGAAGGCTGCGCCGCTACGAACGCGGCCGGGCCGACAAGGGCAACTGACGGCGCCGGCGAGCAGAGCCGGCCGGCAGGGTCTGCACGCGGATCCGGCAATAGAACCGGCACAAGCCACAAGCCACAAGTCGTAAGAAACAAGAGAAACAAGAGAAACAAGAGAAACAAGACAGAAGCGGCACCAAGCCAGGCAAGACAAGGCAGCAAGACGACAGACAGGAGGACCGGACGCCATGACGGTTGTCCCGGCACAACAAGGCGGCGGTAGTGGTGGCACCAGTGGCCTCTACGACGTCCTGGAGCTCGTCCTCGACCGAGGGCTCGTGATCGACGCGTTCGTGCGTGTCTCCCTCGTCGGCATCGAGATCCTCAAGATCGACATACGAGTCGTGGTCGCCAGCGTCGACACCTATCTGCGCTTCGCCGAGGCGTGCAACCGCCTCGACCTGGAGGCGGGTCCGCACCGCAACCCCGGTCTGCCCGACCTGGTCGGCGACATGACCGAGTCCGGCGCTCGCGGCAAGACCAAGGGAGCGCTCTCGGGCGCCGCGCAGACCATCTCGGACGCCTTCAAGGAAGCCAAGGGCGAGGGTGAGCAGCAGGAGTCCAGGCCGAGGGCCCGGCGTACCACGTCGCGCCGCAAGGAGGAGCAGGAATGACCACGTACGTCTACGGCATCGCTCGCCGCGGCCACGGACGGCTGCCGGAGCAGATGGGCGGCATCGGGGACCCGCCGTGCCCGGTCCGCACCGTTGAACACGGCGAGCTGGTGGCGCTGGTCAGTGACGCGCCCGAGGAGCTCCGGCCCAAGCGACGTGACCTGCTCGCCCACCAGAACGTGCTCGCCGAGGCGGGCGCCGGCGGCGCCGTGCTGCCGATGCGGTTCGGCGGTGTCTCGCCCGACGACGAGGCCGTTCGCGCCGTGCTGGCCGAGCACGAGGAGCGCTATCTGGAGCGGCTCGAAGCGCTCGACGGGAAGGTCGAGTACAACGTGAAGGCCACTCACGACGAGGAGGCCGTGCTACACCAAGTCCTCGCGGACAACGCCGAGTTGCGGGCGATGAGCGAGGCCAACCGGAAGGCCGGCGGCGGCTCGTACGACGACAAGCTGCGGCTCGGCGAGCGCATCGCCGCCGCCGTGCAGCAGCGCGAGAAGACCGACGCGGCCCTGGTGGAGAGCGTCCTGGACGGCGCGGCCGAGGAGCGCAGCCCGGGGCCCCAGTCCACGGGCTGGCTCGCCAACATCTCCTACCTCGTGCCGCGCGACAGCACGGCGGACTTCATCGCCGCCGTCGACGCACTGCGCGAGCGCGCCCCGCACCTCGTCGTCCAGGTCCATGGACCCCTGCCGCCCTACAGCTTCACGGGCTGAGGTCATGGGCCTCCTGAAGGAACTGCTGCTGCTTCCCGCGGCGCCCGTCCGCGGCACCTTCTGGGTGCTCGGGCAGGTCGCCGCGGAAGCGGAGCGGCAGTACTACGACCCAGCCACCGTGCGCCGCGAACTCGCGCAGCTCGAAGAGAAACTGACGAACGGTGAGATCGACGAGGCCGAGTTCGACCGCCGCGAGGACGAGCTCCTCGACCGGCTTGAACATCCCACCCGAGCCGCCGCCGATCCCCGGAGGAACTGATGGCCACCCCGGCACGATTTCCCGACGCCTACCCGTCCGACAGCGGCGGCGCCAACCTCGCCGACATTCTCGAGCGCGTTCTCGACAAGGGAATCGTCATCGCCGGGGACATCCGCATCAACCTCCTCGACATAGAGCTCCTCACGATCAAACTGCGGCTCATCGTCGCCTCGATCGACAAGGCGAAGGAGATGGGCATCGACTGGTGGGAGGACGACCCCGCCCTCTCCACCGGCGCCCGCCGCCGCGAACTGGCCCGTGAGAACGAGGAGTTGAAGGCGCGCCTGGCCGCCATGGAGGCTTCGCGGTCCGTCGACGACGGGCCGCGGGCCCAGGCGGAAGAGGTCGAGAGCGGGGAGCGGGCCCCGGGCGGTGACCGATGAGCCACGACCGACTGCTCTACGTGTACGCGGTGACGCGCCCCTTCGCCGCCGAGCTCCCCGCCGGGACGCGCGGCCTCGACGGGGCGCCCCCCGCTCTGATCGAGCACGACAGCCTGTGCGCCGCCGTCAGCCCGGTCCCCGCCGCCGACTTCGACGTGGCCCCCCTGCGGGCCCATCTGGAGGACATGGACTGGCTCGCCGCGACCGCCCGCACCCACCAGTCGGTGATCGCCGCGCTCGCCGAGGTGACGTGCCCGGTGCCGCTCCGGCTCGCCACGGTGTGCCGCGACGAGGACGGCGTCCGCAGACTCCTCGACTCCGGGCGCGCCCGCTTCGAGCCGACCATCGAACGCCTCGACGGGCGCATCGAGTGGGGCGTCAAGGTGTACGCCGACGCTCCCGCCCCCGCCCCCGAACGGACGGTCTCCGCACCGGAGTTGAAGGCGACCACCGGACGCGACTACCTGCGGCGCCGGCTCGGCCAGCGCCAGTCCCGGGACGAGACCTGGCGGCGCGCCGGCACCCTCTCCCGCGCCCTGCACGCCGACCTGTGCGAGCGCGCCGAGGCCGGACGGCTGCACCAGCCGCAGAGCGGGCGGCTCTCGGGCGCGTCCGGCGAGAACGTGCTCAACGCCGCCTATCTGGTGCCCCGCGAGCGCAGCGACGAGTTCGTCGCCGCCGTACGGGAGCGCACCCCGCAGGTCGACGGCGTACGCGTGGAACTCACCGGGCCCTGGGCGCCGTACTCCTTCGCCGGCGGCCCCGAAGACGGGCCGGACCAGGAGGAGTCGTGAACGAGGAAGGCGAGGCGCTCGCCCAGCGCGAGGTCGCCCTGGTCGACCTGCTCGACCGGCTGCTCGCCGGCGGCGTGGTCATCACGGGCGACCTCACGCTGCGGATCGCGGACGTGGACCTCGTACGCATCGACCTGAACGCTCTGGTGAGCTCGGTCAGCGCCGAAGTCCCGTCTCCCTTCCAGGAGTTCGAGTACGAGGAGTCGACGTGACGGAAGACCTGCTGGACGAGGCGCGGGCGCATGCGCGGAAGGAGGCGGGGGAGGGCAGCGGGTCCGGGCGCCGGGTGGAACTCGACGCGGACACTGTGGAGCGCGATCTGGCGCGGCTCGTCCTGACCGTCGTCGAGCTGCTGCGCCAGCTCATGGAACGCCAGGCGCTGCGCCGCGTGGAGACCGGCGAACTCACCGAGGACCAGGAGGAGCGCATCGGGCTCACGCTCATGCTTCTGGAAAGCAGGATGGAGGAGCTGCGGTCGAAGTTCGGCCTGCGCCCCGAGGACCTCAACATCGACCTCGGCCCGCTCGGCCCACTGCTCCCGCGCGACGGCGCCTGACGCCGCGACCGTTCCACGAGGGCACCCACGGTGCTGCGTCCCGGTTCCCGCAGGAGGAGCCCGACGGCACGACGAAAGGCCCCCTCACTTCCCCGGTCCACAGCCGGGAAGCGAGGGGGCCGCTCGCGTCACGCGCCAACCGGTGGGCGGTAGACCGTCAGCGTCTCGGAGCCCTCTCCTAGGGCCAACTCGCCCTGCTTCACGCTCGCTTCACCATCGCGCGCCGGTGAAGAACCCGAGGCGGGACCCGCCACCGACCCGGCGTCCGCACCGCCTGGGCCCGGCCCGCACCGGCCCGGATCCACCCGCGCCGCCTCGCCCGCCGCCAGCGCCCGGCAGGTGTCCTGGACCTCCTCGATGCCGAGGCCGGAAGCGAAGCGGTTCACGGTGCCCCCGGGAAAGACCGCGAGCGGCACCCCGGCGCGGGCCGCGACCGTCGCGGCCACACCGACCGTGCCGTCGCCGCCGCACACCCCGAGCGCCCGGCACCGCCCCGCCGCCTTCTCCAGGGCCGTCGACAACTCGTCCGGCTCGCACTCGACGACCTCGGCCAGCGGCAGCGCGTCGCGCACCAGCGCGGCGGTCGCGAGCGCGGTCGCGGACGCCCGGTTGGCGACGACCACCAGGTCCTGGCCCTCCGGCAGGGCCGGAGCATCGGCGTGTGGGCGCCCCGACGGCACATGTGGGGCGCGTCCGGGCAGGAGCCCGCGCACCGCGAAGGCGGCGCCCACGCCGAGCGCCGCGCCCGCCAGCACATCTCCCGGATAGTGCACCCCCGTGTAGACGCGGGACGCGGCCACCGAGATGCCCAGCGGAGCCACCGCCGCACCCCAGGCCCGCGACTCCAGGGCGACGCCCGTCACGAACGCCGCCGCCGAGGCCGCGTGGCCGGAGGGGAAGGAGGTGGTGATGGGGTAGCGCTTCAACTGGCGTACCAGCGGCACCGCGTCGAGCAGCGGGCGCGCCCGGCGCACCGAGCGCTTGGCCACGGTGTTCACGGTCAGCGAGGCCAGCGCGAGCGAGGTGACCCCGCGCAACGCCGCGCGCCGGGCGCGGGGGGAGCGGGTCGCGTTCATCGCTGCGGCCGTCGCGAACCACAGGACACCGTGGTTGGCGGACCGGCTCAGCCGGGGCAGAACCGCCTCGGCGGCCGGCCAGTGCCGACTCGCCGCGAAGTCGAAAAGCGCCCGGTCGTGGGCGCCGAGTCGCTTGTGCCAAGAGGTGTGCGTCATACCACGCGGATACCCGGGCGCCCCCCACCCAACCGGCCCCCACCAGGCGTTCGGTGGGGCCGGGCGGTATCCGTGCCCGGGCCGGGCACCGGGTCCGCGCGCACGGAAAACACCCTTCTCGCGACCACCGATGACCCACCACGTTTGGTCCGCCGGACGCCGGGCAGGCGAATTGCGTGCTTCGGACCAGGAGGCACGTCCGTGGGAGCGGCTGTCCGCTCCGGGCGTGCCCCACAGCCCGGCCGAAGGCTCCCCGGTGACACCCGACCGCCGCACCGTTCCAGGGAGCCGGATCGCAATGCGTACCCACACCACCACGGCGAAGAACAGGCACCCGCACGACGACGCGCCCAGGACCGCGGCCGACTTCGAACGAGTGGCGCGGCTGCCCGAGGGGCCCGAACGGGACGCCCTGCGCCAGGACTTGGTCCGCGCCTGGCTGCCCATGGCCGAGCGCCTCGCCGGGCGCTTCCGCAACCGGGGCGAGGCACTCGAAGACCTCCGCCAGGTCGCCGCCCTCGGCCTCGTCAAGGCCGTCGACCGCTACGACCCGGCCCGCGGCGCCGCCTTCGAGAGCTACGCCGTGCCCACCATCACCGGCGAGATCAAACGCCACTTCCGCGACCACATGTGGACCCTCCATGTGCCGCGCCGCGTACAGGACTTGAGGGGCCGGGTGCGGACCGCGACGCAGGAGCTCACCGCGAGCGCCGACGTCCAGCGGCCCAGCGTGGCGGAGCTCGCCGCGCACACCGGCCTGACCGAGGACGAGGTCAGGGCCGGCCTCGAAGCGATCGACAGCTTCAGCACGCTCTCCCTCGACGCCGAACTCCCCGGCAGCGACGACGGATACAGCCTGAGCGACTCCCTGGGCCGTGCCGACCCGGCCCTCGACATCGTCGTCGACCGGGAGTCCGTCAAACCGGGCCTGCGCTGTCTTCCCGAGCGCGAACGCAAGATCCTCTACATGCGGTTCTTCCGGGACATGACGCAGAGCCGGATAGCCGAGGACCTCGGCATCTCGCAGATGCACGTGTCCCGGCTGATCACCCGCTGCTGCGGCCGGCTGAGGGACCAGGCGCTTCGGGACCAGGCCCTTCGGAGCCCGCACGACGAGCACACCCGGGCGGCCCGTCCGCCGGCGCGAGCGCCCCGGACGTCCCGGACGGCAGCGGGTGCGGGTGCTGGCGCGGGTGCGAGGGAGGCGGGGGAGCGTTCGGCGACGTCGCGACCAAAGGCGCGGGTGCCGGGGAAGGTGGCGGTGAGGGCCGCCATGAACGCTCGGGCGCGGGTGGCGCCGGGCGCCGGGAGCGTACCCGGTACGACGACCGGAGGGGCGGAGCCCACGGCGAGGACCGTGCGGGCGCAGGTCCCCCCGACGGCCGACCGGACGCGGAGCGGGACCGCCGCCGAGCGAGCGAGGGCTAAGGCGAAGCTGCGGGCGGCGGCACCGCGGGCGGGCAGGGTGGCGACGCGGCCGCGCAGGACGTCCCGGGCGGCTCAACCGGACCGCTCGACACGGGAGTTGGCGGCACGGGAGGTGACGGAACATCGGCAGCCGGGCGCCGCATAGCCAGCGCGATATGACGGGACATCATGTCCATCGCCTGGCCCTCCGCCATCGAGAAGGGGCGCGCCGAACCGGTGCGGAACAGGGTGAGCACCCCCGTCACCGGACCGGGCGCCCCCAGCGGCACACACATCAGGGACGACACCTCCGCGCGGGCGAGCACCGCAGTCCCCGAGGCGTCCCGGCCGAACCCGTCGACGTCCTCGGGCTGGACCTGAAGCGCCCCGATCCCGGCCCGCGCCGCCTCGACGACCAGCGGGCAGCCCAGAGGATCCTGGTGGGCCACCGCACGCAGCAGCGCGTCGGCCGCCGGATCCGAAGGGCCCAGGACCACGGTGCGGCGCGGCTCGCCGTCGACGAGGTCGGCCACGATCCAGTCGGCGAAGCGTCCGCACAGGACACGGGCGGCCCCATCGATCACCGACTCACTTTCCCCCGGCGGTAGTTGGAGCAAGGTGGACGCCATGAGGTCGACGACGTCCATCAGGCGGGCGTGCCGGGTCGACTCGGCGAGGTCGGGGACCTCCGGCGGCGCGGGGGCGGGCGCCGAGCCCCGGGCGCTGCCCGCCTGGAATACCACGAGCACCGCGGACTGCGGCTCGTCCGGCGGGCGCAGCGCGGTCAGCGTGGCAAGGAGGGGCTCCCCGGGACGCTGCTGGAGGCGCACGGTGATCCCGCGATCGCCCTCGCCCCGGGCCACCGCGGCGGCCTGCGAGCGGAACGCCGCGCGGTCGCCGGGGGTGAGCAGCGCCGCGAGCGGACGGCCGGTAGCGTAGCCGGCCCGGACCCCGGTCAGACCCGTCGCGGCGGAGTTCAGCCGGCGGACGACGGTTTCGCGGTCGACCAGCGCGACCGGCAGCGGCAACCGCTGGAACAGGGACTTCAGCAGCTGCCGTTCCTGCCGCTCGACGGGCGAGGGAGCCCCCGCCGCGGCAGCCAGCCGCTCGTAACGGGGCCACAACTGCTCGGCCACGTGCTGGAGTTCGAACAAGGCCGCGTCCAGTACCACCGACTGTTCGCCGACCGGGCGAGCACGCGCGGTGCGCAGCTCGCCCACGCGTCTGACGAAGTCCGCCAGTTCCTCGCCGAAGTCGTCTTCCGTCTGCGTCATGGGAGAAAGCTAGCCCCTGGCACCGGCCCCCGGGGGCCGGTCGTTTCGGCTGCCCGGAGCCGGGGCGGGTCGGCACCTTGGGCCCCGCCGTTTCGGCTGCTCGGGGCCAGGACGGGGCGGCCTGCCGGGACCGGAACGAGGCGGCGCGGGGGAGTGCCTCGCCCCGGCTGCCCGGGCCGGGACGCGCCGGCACCGGGCGCCCGCCGTTTCCGCGACCCCGGGCCGGGACGCGCTGGCACCGGGCGCCCGTCGTTTCCGCGACCCCGGGCCGGGACGCGCCGGCACCGGGCGCCCGTCGTTTCCGCGACCCCGGGCCGGGACGCGCCGGCACCGGGCGCCCGTCGTTTCCGCGACCCCGGGCCGGGAAGACGCAGCAGAAGGAGGCTGTTGTGATGCTGCCGGAGCCCGAACGCCAAGAACCCGAGACGACCTCCCCCGCTCGGCGCCTCTCCCTGCTCGCCGAACAGGCCGTGCGCTGCGCGCCCGCCTGCTGCGGGGCCGTCGCCACGATCACCGACAGCGGGCCCGAACGCCGAGTCGCCGCCACCCACCCCGACCTGGCCCCGCTCGCCTCCCTCCAGCTCGCCTGCGGCGAAGGCCCCATCCCGAGCGCGCTGGAGGCGGGCGAACCCGTGGACAGCGAGGACCTGTTGACCGAGGACCGCTGGCCCGGCTACCGCGCCCTCGCCCTCGAATCCGGCGTACGGTCCTGCGTCACCCTGCCCCTGTGCCGGAACGGAATCGAGGTCACGGTCAGCCTCTACGCCTACCGGCCCGGCTCGCTCGAACACCTCGTACACGGACCCGTGGGCATCCTGGCCCGCGAGACCACCGCGGGCCTGGTCCGCGACCGCCGCTATCGCGCGGCACTCGCCGAGGTCGAACACCTGGAGACGGCCCTGCGCTCACGGCCGGTCATCGACCAGGCCAGCGGCATCGTGATGCACGTCCTGGCCTGCGAGGCGGAGGCGGCCTTCGCCATCCTGCGCACCGTCTCCCAGCGCACCAACCGCAAACTCGTCGACGTCGCCGAAGCCGTCGTACGCGCCAAGGGCCGCGGCCTGGAATCCGAACTCTCCGCCCTGGCGAACCCGGGCGGCTGACCCCTCCCGCCCCCCGGCGCCCGCACAAGCGGCAGGGTCGGCCAAACCTCCGTATAAAGGGCTTCAGAGGCATGGCTCGTGCCGGACGGGGCCGAGGAGGAACGCGATGCAGGGGACGGTCGCCGAAGGGCGCGGACCGGTGCGCTACGGGCCGCCCGCGCCCGGCCCCGCTCTGCCCGTGCTCCCCGAACTCGCCGCCGCACTCGCGGGCGCCGCCCGGCGGACCGGGCCCGAGCCGCTCGGCGGCGGCCCCGAACTGTGCGAGGCGGCCCGCGGGTACTGGCAGCGACGCGGACTGGCCACCACCCCCGAACGCGTCGTGGCCGCCCCGGGCGCACAGCCGCTCCTGATCGCCCTGCTCGGCGCGTACGGCGGCGACGTCCTGATGCCGAGGCCCTGCCCGGCATGGTGGGGCCCGCAGGCCCGGCTGCTCGGCACGCCCGCCTATCACGTGCCGACCCCGGCCGAGTGCGGCGGCGTACCCGACCCCTACGCCCTGCTCGAAACCGTCCGCCGCGTCCGCGCCGAGGGCGGGAGACCCCGGATCCTGTTGCTGTGCGTGGCCGACGACCCCACCGCGACGATGGCCCCGCCCGAGACGGTACGGGAGGCCTGCGAGGCGGCCGTCGCCGAGGGGCTGCACATCATCAGCGATGAGACCTGGCGCGACACCGTGCACCGACCGCACGAGACGGTACCGATCAGCCCGGCCGAGATGTGTCCCGAGGACGTCACCGTCCTCGCCGACCTGGGCGGTGCGTTCACCCCGCCCGGCTGGTCCGCCGCCGTCGCCCGTTTCCCCGACACGGCGGCCGACGCCGCGCGCCGGGACCGCACCCTGGACATCCTCGCCGCGCTCGGCGCGGTCGTCCCCGCCCCCCTGGCCGCGGCCGCCGCGCTCGCCCTCACCGAACCGGCCCCCGTCGTCGAGCGGGCCCGCCGGTCGGCGGCCCTGCACGGCCGGGTCGCGGCCGCGGCCCACCACGCCGTGCTCGATGCGGGCGCCATGGCCAAGGTCCCGCAGGCCGGGCGCCACCTGTACGCGGACCTCGGCCCGTTCCGCACCCGCCTCGCCACGCACGGCGTCACCGACTCCATGGACCTGGAGGACTACCTCACGTCCCGCCTGGCCACCCCCACCCCCGGCGGCCACCGCTTCGGCGACGAACTCGGCGCCCTGCGCGTCCGCCTCGCCACCGGCCCCCTCCTCGGGGCCACCGAGGAGCAGCGCCTGGACTCCCTCGAAGCGGCCGACCCCCTCCAACTGCCGCATGTACGCGCCGCGTTGGACCGGTTCACCGCTGTCCTCGCCGAACTGCGCTGACCCGTGACCGACCAGGGCAGCCCGCCCGCCCAGCCACCGACCCGAGCGACGCCACGGAACGGAGTTGCCCCGATGACGGACCAGACGGACCAGACGGACTGGACGGACCGGACGGACCCGATGGGTCGGACGGATCCGGTGGATTCGATGGACTCGACGGATGCGACGGATGCGACGGACTCGACGGATTCGATGGATGCGATCCAACGGGCCGACCGGACGGGCCGGGGCGAAGAGCCCACACAGCCCGTGCGACCCACCCACCCCATGCAGCCTGAACGCGCTCCCCTCGTCCCGGAACCGGAACCGGAACCGGAACCGGGACCGGAATCGGGACCAGGACCGGAATCGGAATCGGGTACAAGACCAGGACCAGGACCAGGACCGGAACCAGAACCGGAGCCCGAGCCCGGGGCGCAGCCGCGCCCGCTCGGGGAGTTGCGGCGCTGGCCCCGGTCCTTCGCCGACCGGCTCACCGCCCCGCTCCCCGGCGTCCGCGCCATGGCCCGGCTCGCCCGCGAAGGGGCGATCCGGCCGAGTCCCGAGGGGCTGCGCGCCATCCCCGACCTTCCCTTCGCGCCGGGGCCGCTGCCCGCGGCCACCCTCGACACCCCGGCCGTGACCTGGGCCGGGCATGCGAGCTGGATCATCCGGATCGGCGGGCTCACCGTCCTGACCGACCCCGTCTGGTCACGGCGCATCCTCGGCATCCCGCCCCGGATCACCCCGGTGGGCGTGCGCTGGGAGGACCTGCCGCCCGTGGACGCCGTGGTCATCAGCCACAACCACTACGACCACCTCGACGCCCCCACCCTCAAACGGCTTCCGCGCGACACCGCTGTCTTCGTCCCGGCCGGCCTCGGCCGCTGGTTCCGTCGCCGCCGCTTCCACCGCGTGACCGAACTCGACTGGTGGGAGGCGGCCGAATACCAGGGCGTCCGCTTCGACTTCGTCCCGGCCCACCACTGGTCCAAACGCGGGCTCACCGACACCTGCCGCTCGCTGTGGGGCGGCTGGATTCTGCGCGACCAACGCCGGCGCACGCTCTACTTCGCCGGAGACACCGGGTACGGCCACTGGTTCAAGGAGATCGGCCGCCGGTACGCGGGCATCGACCTGGCGCTGCTCCCCATCGGGGCGTACGCGCCGCGCTGGTGGCTCCGGGATGTGCACGCCGACCCGGAGGAAGCCGTCCAGGCCTTCTCGGACCTGGGCGCCCGCCGGATGGCGCCGATGCACTGGGCGGCGTTCGTGCTGTCCGCCGAACCGGTCCTGGAACCGCTCACCCGCGTCCGGGCCGCCTGGGAACGGGCCGGCCACCCCAGGGAGAACCTGTGGGACCTGCCGGTGGGCGCCTCGCGGGTCCTCACGGAGGCGTGAGTCGAGAGAGCGCTCTCAGCCCCCACGCCTCGCGGGTCCTCACGGAGCCGTGAGCCGAGAGAGCGCTCTCAGCACGGAGGCGTGAGCCGAGAGAGCGCTCTCAGCCCCCTTCAGGCGCCACCCGCCCCCGCCCCCGCCGCACCCTGCGCCACCCCGCCGGCGCTCCACTGATCAGGAGGGTCAGGGCGACCGCCACCGCCACGCCCTTCCACGGCTCGTCGAAGAGCGAACCGCCGAGTATGCCGATCAGGCCGTACGCGCCGGCCCAGGCGAGGCAGGCCGGGACGTCGCCGCGCACGAAGGCGCGCAGCGGCATCTCGCCGAGCAGACAGGCCAGCATCACCGGGATCCGCCCCGCGGGCACCAGACGGGACAGGACCAGGACGACCACGCCGTGGTCGTCGAGTTTGCGCCGGGCCTGCTCCAGATGCTCCGGCGCGGCCCGGCCCCGCAGGGCGGCGAGCCACCGCGAACCGTTCTTGGAACGCACCCCGCGCCGCCCGAGCCAGTACAGCGCGACATCGCCGAGGAACGCTCCCACCGAGCCCACCGCGAACACCAGCAGCAGCGAGAACCAGGCGGTCTGATGGAAGGCGACCACCGCGGCCGTCGACACCAGCGCCCCCGTGGGCACCACCGGCACCAGTGAACCGAGGGCGATCAGCGCGAAGAGCATCGGATAGCCGGCGGCCTGCTGGGTCGCTCCGGGCGTCACCGCGAAGGCCAGCTCGACAAACCGGGCCGCGCTCAACGGGTCGCCTCCAGACGCACGCTCTCGCCGTGTCCGAGCCGGTGCACCGCCGCCTTCGGGGCGAGCCGGGCGGCGTGCCGCACGAACTCCTCCCCCGGGGCGTGGAATTCATGCGGCCGCACCCCGTCCATGCCGATCGGCCAGTACGTGCCGTAGTGCACCGGAATCGCTGAGAGCGCTCCCAAGGCGGCCAGCGCCTCGGCAGCGCGGCCCGCGTCGAGGTGATCCGGGCCCAGGCGCGGGCCCCAGCCCCCGACCGGGAGCAGTGCCACGTCCACGGGCCCGACCGCACCCGCCATGTCCTCGAACAGGCCGGTGTCGCCGGCGAAGTAGGTCCGCGCCGTGCCCTCGACGACATAGCCGAGCGCGGGGGAGCGATGCGGCCCCAGCGGCAGCCGCCGCCCGTCGTGCCGGGCCGGCACGACCCGTACCGCGACATCCCCGACCCGGACGGTGTCACCGGCCCGCACCTGCGTGACATTCAGCCCGATCTTCGCGAGCCCCGGCACCGACCGCACCGCCCCGGCCGGGACGACGAGACGGGTGCCCGGCGCGAGGCGTGCGAGCGAGGGCACATGGAGATGGTCGGCGTGCAGATGCGAGACGAGCACCGCGTCGGCCACCGCGGCCTCGGGCGGCGGCGCCGCGCCCCGGCGGCGCCGCAGATGCGCGAGACGGCGCGCGAACAGCGGATCCGTGAGCAGCCGCACCCCGCGATCTTCGATCGTGCAGGTGGCATGACCCCACCAGGTGACCTCCACCGGCACGAGAATCCTCCCCTTGACTCGACCACGATTGACGACGGTTGATGACGAGCCTAGATCGCACACGATCAAAGCACCGGTGCCGGTGCCCCGGTCGCCGCACCAGGACGGATGGCAGATCTGCCATTACCCCGGCCGCCCCTGTCCGTCCTGAGTAGGGTCGGCCCGGGCTTCTCGTACAGGGGGACGGTATGGACGACGTGCGTGTGGCGGCGATCGCCAGCCTGACCCCGCTGGAGGAACTCGGCCTCGACCCCTTCCTGGTGGACACCCGCGGCCAGCACGAGGTGTGCGAGAGGTGGGCGGCCGGACGCGGGTACGTGGTCACCAGACAGCTGCTGTTCTACGGTCTGCGTCCTGACCACGTCGGCCTGTGGGTGGATGTGGACGCGGGCCTCGTCGACGTGTTCGTCGCGCCCAACGACCGTGTCCTGGCACGGGCGTTGACATCGGTGACGGAGTTCTCGGCCGAGTGCGAGCGCCGGGGCGTACGCCTGGAGACGGCAGGCCTCGACGAGCCCGCCTACGACGCCACGAAGAAGGCCCACATCCACCGCCGCCTGTCGATGCCCACCGCCGGATACGACGGCTGCTGACCTCCGCGAGCCCCGGCCGTGACGTGCCCCCGAACCCCGATGGCCCCTGTGGCAGGGTGGTGAGGGCACAGGCGAGGCGAGAGGCGGGCGGCGTGGGGCGATGGCGTACGACGGGCAGCGCCCTGCTCCGGGTGGCCGTGGTGTGGGTCGTCTCGACGCTCACCATGATGCTGCTCGCCGGCCTGCTGCCCGACTTCCGGCTGACCTCCGCCGACGGCGCCACCTTCACCCGCGTCGCCCTGACCGCGGCCTGGGGCGCCGGCGCGTTCGGCCTGCTCGGTGCGCTGGTGTGGCCGCTCGTGGTGCGGGCGTTCCTGCTGGTGCCCGCGCTGGTCCTCGGCCTCCTGGTGTTCTTCCTCAACGGCTCGCTGCTCCTGGTCGCGCTCCGCCTGATCCCGGCCGGCCAGGGCGCGGCCGACCCCGAGACCGCCGTCATCGTCGCGGCCGTCATGTCGGCGGTGGCGTCCGCGACCTCCACCGCGCTGGCCGTGCGCGACGACGACGCCTACCGGCGCCGCCTGTCCCGGCTCGCCGACCGCCGCAGACGCCGTCGCGGCCTCGCCGCCGGCCCGCTCCCGCCGGGCCTGGTCTTCATCCAGCTCGACGGGGTCGGCGAACAGGTGCTGCGGAACGCCGTCGCCGCCGGCCTGATGCCCACCGTCGCCACCTGGCTGATGGGCACCCACCGCCTCACCCCGTGGCGCACCGACTGGTCGAGCCAGACCGGCGCCAGCCAGCTCGGCATCCTGCACGGCACCACCTTCGACGTACCCGCGTTCCGCTGGTACGAGAAGGACAGCGGCGAGGTCATGGTCTCCAACCGGCCCGCCTCGGCCGTGGAACTCCAGCGCCGCGCCGTCGAGCGCACCGGCGACGGCGGACTGCTCACGCTCGACGGAGCCAGCCGCGGCAACCTGTTCTCCGGCGGCGCCGAACAGGTGGCCCTCGTCCTGACCGCGGCCGCCCGGCGCGGTCGCCGCAACCGCTCCCGCGACGGATACTTCGCATACTTCCTGGACCCCGCCAACGCGGTGCGCACCGCGGGCTCGTTCGTCGCCGAGGTGGGCCGCGAGCTCGCCCAGTCCACCCGCGCCCGGCTGCGCAAGGAACAGCCGCGCGTCCCACGCGGGGGTCTGTACCCCTTCATCCGGGCCTTCGCGACGGTCGTGGAGCGCGATGTGGTCGTCGCCGCCGTCATGGGCGATCTGCTCGCCGGCCGCAGCGCGGTCTACGCCGACCTCGTCGCCTACGACGAGGTCGCCCACCACTCCGGGCCGCGCGGCCGCGACACCGATCAGGTCCTCAAACGTCTGGACCGCTCCCTCGCCCTGATCGCCGGCGCCGTCCGCCACGCGCCCCGCCCGTACCGGATCGTGCTCCTGTCCGACCACGGCCAGAGCCCCGGGGAGACCTTTGAGAGCGCGTTCGGACTGACCCTGAAAGACCTCGTGCGGGCCGGCTGCGGGCTGCCCGTGCCGCGCCGAGCCCGGCGCACCCGCAGTGGCGCGGAGGCCAGGTACGCGGTGCGGGTCGCCCTGCGCCGTCCGGTCGAGGAGGGCGAGGAGCGCCGGCCGCGCCCGGCGTCCGACCCGGTGGTGCTCGCCTCCGGCAACCTCGGCCTCATCTCCTTCCCCGACACCGAAGGCCGCCTGACGCGCGAGGACATCGATCGCCGCCACCCGGCACTGCTCACGACCCTGGCGAACCACCCCGGCATCGGCTTCCTCCTGGTGCGCAGCGAGGAGCACGGCGCGGTGGTGCTCGGGCCGCGCGGCGCAGAGGTTCCGCTGGCCCAACTAGCCGACGACGAGGGCCCGTTGAAGGGCTTCGGGCCAGGAGCGGCCGACGCGGTGCGCCGTACCGACACCTTCCCGCACACCGCCGACATCATGGTCAACTCGCGGTACGACCCGGCGACGGGCGAGGTCCACGCCTTCGAGGAGCAGATCGGCTCGCACGGCGGACTCGGCGGTGAGCAGTCCCGCCCCTTCCTGATCTCGCCGCTCGACCTCAGCGCACCCGTGCCGGACGGCGGGGGCTCGTCGGCGCCGAACAGGTCCACCAGGTCCTGCGGCGCTGGCTGCGCGAGGGGCAGGGGCCGCAGGTCCCGGTGGGTGCGGAGGTTCTGGCCGGCCCGGAGAATTCGCCGTCGCCGTATCAAGCGGAAGGACCATTTCCGGTTGCCGGTGGGGCCGCACAGGACAAAACCGGTTGATTTGGCGGGGTGCCACCCGTACCCGACCATGGTCAGGTTTGTCCCGTACGAGAGGCCTGCCACCCCGTCATGACCACGCAAGAAACCCCGAGCAAGCACGCCCGGCAGTTCGGCCTGCCGATCGCCACCGCGCTGGTCATGGGCAACATCATCGGCGGCGGAATCTTCCTGCTGCCCGCCTCCGTCGCCCCGTTCGGCACGATCAGCCTGGTCGCGTTCGCCGTCCTCACCGCCGGCGCGATCGCCCTCGCCCTCGTCTTCGGCCGGCTCGCCCAACGGCACCCCCAGACCGGTGGCCCCTACGTCTACGCCCGCGAGGCCTTCGGCGACTTCGCGGGATTCCTCGCCGCCTGGTCCTACTGGATCACCACCTGGGTCTCCAACGCCGCCCTCGCGGTCGCCGCCGTCGGCTACCTCGACGTCCTCATACCCGTACACGAGTCCAAGGCCGCGACGATCACCGCCGCCCTGCTCCTCCAATGGCTCCCCGCCCTCGCCAACCTCGCGGGCACCCGGTACGTGGGCGCGGTCCAACTCCTGTCCACCGTCTTGAAGTTCGCCCCGCTGCTCCTGGTCGCCGTCGGCGGGCTCTTCTTCTTCGACCCCGCCAACCTCGGCCCCTTCCAGGCGGGCGGACAGTCCGGGCTCGGCGCGATATCCGCGTCCGCCGCGATCCTGCTCTTCAGCTACCTCGGCGTCGAGTCCGCCGCCGTCAGCGCGGGCGAGGTGCGCGATCCGCGCCGCAACGTCGGCCGCGCCACCATCCTGGGCACCCTGGGAGCCGCCCTGATCTACCTCCTGGGAACGCTCTCCGTCTTCGGTACGGTCCCGCACGACAAGCTGGTGTCCTCCGCCGCCCCCTTCACCGACGCCGTGAACTCCATGTTCGGCGGCTCCTGGGGCGGCACCGCGGTCGCCGTCGCCGCCCTCGTCTCCATGGTCGGCGCCCTCAACGGCTGGACCCTGCTCAGCGCCCAGACCCCGTACGCCGCCGCCAAGGACGGGCTGTTCCCGCAGATGTTCGGCACGAAGCGGCGCGGGGTTCCGACGGCCGGCGTCCTGGTGACCGCCGTCCTCGCCTCGCTCCTCACGGTCTACAACTACACGGCGGGATCCAAGGGCGTCTTCGAGACCCTGGTCCTGGTGACCACCTTCACCGCCACCGTCCCCTACCTCCTGTCGACCGCCGCCCAGATCTACTTCCTCGCCTCCGGCCAGTCGCGGCGCGTGCACCGCTCCCGTCTGGTGCGCGACGCGGTCCTCGCGGTCCTCGCCTTCGGCTTCTCCATGTGGCTGGTGGCCGGCTCCGGTTACGAGGCCGTCTACCAGGGCGTCCTGTTCCTCTTCGCGGGCGTCCTCGTGTACGCGTGGATGGCCGCCCGCAAGCAGGCCGGGCAGACGCGGCCCGCGAACTGACACCTCGTCCGCCCCGACCCGGGGCCCGCGAGCGGAACGTGGGCGCGCGGCCCTTCCGGGCCAGGGCCCGTCGACGTGTTGTTCACCACCCCGTCGTGCCCCGCGCGGGCCCCGACGGCGACGGGTCCGGGCATAACGGGCGTAGCGGCAGCGGCGGTTGCGTGCGAGTGGATCATGTGTGGTGGGATGAGGTGATGCGAACCCCCACCCGCATGCAGCCCCGCTACCGCAATCCCTATGACGAACTGGCCGCACTGGCCGACCCCGAGCCGGACCCCCACCCGGACGACGCACCCTGGACCGACCCCGATGCCGGCCCCAGCACCCGGGCCCTGCCGGAAGCGATACCCGGACAGACAGCGGCGGACATCCCGACCGCCGGCGCCCCGGGGCCCGAGCTGCCTCGCCCCGGCCACCGGCGCGCGGAACCGGGCGACGACTTCTTCGCCTCCCCGCCCCGGCGCCGCCGCGCCCCGAACGGCCGACGCACCCGGCGCGGCCGCCGACGCCGCGGCAGCCTGCTCGCGGCGGTGCCCCGCGCCGCCAAACTGCTGATCGCCCTCGGCGTATGCGCCGGGTTCCTGGTCCTCGGTGACCGTTGCGCGGTGATGTACGCGGAGAAGAAGGCACAGCGTGCGCTCCAGTCCCAGCTGGGTCTGGAGGCCGCGCCCCAGGTCGACATCCACGGCTTCCCCTTCCTCACCCAGGTCCTGGACAAGCGCCTGGAACACGTGGACGTCACCGTGCCGCATGTGCCCGCCGATCGCATCTCCCTCGCGAAGGTACGGGCCGGCGCGCACGACATCGAGCTGACGGGCGATCTGCCCAGCGACATCAGCGGCGCGGTGATCGGCAGCCTGAACGGCGAGATCACGCTCTCATTCGACGACATGAACCGCGAACTGGCCGCCTCGCAGGTCAAGTTCAGCCGCAGGGCCGGCAACTCGGTCGCCGCCGACGGCAAGCTGACCATCGCCGGACAGGAACTCCGCGTCAGCGCGGCCGCCCGGCTACGCCTCGACGGCGACCAGGGACTGTCCACGGACATCGACGGCATGAGCCTGGACATGCCCGGCATCGCCACCTACCGGCCCGGCCGCGACCGGGGCCTCACCCTGCACCGCGAGAGCGCCGAACTCATCGCCCGCGACACCGCCCGGGTGAAGGCGCTGCTCGCGGTGCCCGCCGTGGTCAAGCGCCTCGGAGTGCCGGACAAGGACGTCCAGTTGGCCCTGCGCGACGAGGACAAGCTCCACCAATTGGTCGGCACGCCCCGTTTCGCCGAGCAGCTCACCCACGTCAACCTCGTCGACGTGGTGGCCGACCACCCCTGGCTCCTGACGAAGATCGGCATCGACCCGAAGCTGATCACCGGCCTCCTCGCCATGCGCCCCCCGGAGCTGTCCGACCGCCTCTCCTTCTCGTTCACCCTGCCCAAGGAGGCACACGACCTGCGTCTGCGGGATGTACGCGTCGAGAAGAACGGCATCGTGGCCACGGTCTCCGGCGCGGGTCTCAAGGTCGGCAAGGGCAGCTAGCCCGCCCGGCACACGGTGGGCCGAGCTACGGGACGTGCGGGGCCCGGGTCTCGCCACGGCCCGCGGGGGCGGCCATGGGCGCCACCCCGTGCCCCCCATGCCTCCGCCCGCCCCCGGGGCCGGCGCCGTCTGGGGGTGCGAACCCCGGCGAATGCACCGATGCTGGGAGGGCCAGCATCCGCAAGGAGGCAGATATGTCGATGCTCGACAAGCTCAAGGGCCTGCTGAAGGGCCACCCAGACCAGGCGCGGCAGGGCGTGGAGAAGGCCGGCGACGCCTTCGACGCGAAGACCGGGAACAAGTACCAGAGCCAGGTCGACACGGCCCAGCGGAAGATGAACGAGCAGTTGGGCCCCGACGGCTCGCAGAACACCCCTCCGCAGAGCTAGCCGGGCCCCCGGCGGGGCCCCGACCACGACGCCGCCTCCCGCCGGCCCCCCGTAGGGGCCGGGACAGGGGGCGGCTCGTGGTGCGCCGCCCGCTTGCCGAGTCCCGGCCGCTACGTCAAGAGGAGTCACCCGGTAGAGCGGATCTGCCCCGGATCCGCGCACGTCACCGGCCCCGGTGGGCAGAGCTGTCCTCGTGCCGTCCGTCTCCCTCGCCTGCCTGCGCCGCACCCTGGTGGTGCTGGTGGTGCTCGGCGCGCTGTTCGGGGCGGCGCCCGACGTGCAGGCGTGCGAGGGGCGGACGGTGGTGGGCACGGCCGAGGCGGCCCCCGCGCCCGAACCGTCCAGTGAGGGCCTGCCGGACGCCGCCGACGCGGTACTCCCCGTGCAGCCGGGCCGCCTCGCGCGTCCCGGCCGCCCCGCGCCGGCCGACGCCCCGCGACCGGAGCCGACCCCGCCGCCGACCGCCCCCGCCTCCCGCCACCACGCCCGTCAGCCGGCCACGGCGACGGGCGTCCGCTGTGTGGTGCTGCGCTGCTGACCGTTCCGTACGGAACCAGGTCGGACAGTCAACTCACGTACCCAGCAAGGTGGTTCAGCCATGCCCATCGACCCCCTGGCGGCACTCAACGCCATGATCCGCGCCGAAGCCGCCCGCATCAAGCCCGCCGGGCCCCCCACCCCCGACGAGACACCGACCCCGCCCCACGACCAGGAGCACCGCCCCGGGCGGCCCCACCCCGCCGAACACCCGGACCGCTAGCGGCGGGTACGGGTACGGGGCCGGGGGCCGGAGGGCTTGGGGCGGTGGGGTGGGCGCGTGAGAGCGCTCTCGGACGCCCGCGCCGCGCTGATGCCGTGCCGGTCGGTGGGCGCGTGAGAGCGCTCTCGGATGCCTGCGCCGTGCTAAGCCGTGCCGGTCGGGCGGGTGCGTGAGAGCGCTCTCGGACGTCCGCGCCGCGCTAAGCCGTGCCGGTCGCGCTGGGCCCGCCGGCCGCACGCGCCAGGCCCAGCGCGTACTCGGGCCACCAGCGGCCGGCCTGTGGGCCGCCCCGGCAGGTGCCGTCCGACTCGCCGGGGCGCTTGACCCACAGGTAGGCGTCGATCAGCGCGTCCCCGGTGGCCGCCGTGGGCGGGGTGCCGAGGGCGCGGCCGGGCGGGTTGCACCACGGCTCTTCGCCGCCGGTGTAGGGGCCGTTGCCGTTGCGGCTGGTGTCGATGACGAAGTGCTTGCCGCCCAGCGCGGCGGAGAGCCGGTGCCCGTACTCCGCACTGGACGCGGTCGTCTGGAAAGCGGAGACGTTCAGCGAGAACCCGTCGGCCTGCTCCACCCCCGCCTTCCGCAGCGGCTCCAGGAGCGTCGACTGATCGGTGACCCAGCCCGAGTGCCCGGTGTCGAGGTACACCTTCGTCGCGGGTCCGCGCTTCAACTGGCCCACCGCATGGGCGAGAAGGGACAGGCGCTCGGCCGATGGCGCGCCCGGGCAGCCGCTCACCAGGTGGGCGATCGCGTCCGGCTCGACGATCACCGTGGCCGGGCGGTCGCCGATGCCGCGCGCGAACGCCTCGATCCACGTCCGGTAGGCGGCCGCGTCCTCGGCGCCGCCCTGGGAGAGGCCGCCGCAGTCGCGGTGGGGAATGTTGTACGCGACGAGGACCGGCATCCGTCCGGCGCGGGCGGCGTCACCGGTGAGAGCGCGTACCGACTGCTCGATGTCCTCGGGCCGCGGCCAGTCCGCCTGCGGCCGCAGCGAGATGCGCTCGATCAGCTCGGCGTCCGCCGCCCGGCCGGCCCCCCGCCACTCGGCGGCCTGCCGGGCGGCCGGGCCCACCGGATTCACCCAGTAGGGGCCCGGATACGGTTCGCCGGCCCGGGGCGCGGACCCCGGGGCGGTGAAGCCGAGCGAGAGCGCGGCGGCGAGCACCGCGAGGCAGCAGCGAACACGAGAGCGCGACCAACGGGACATGCGTACCCCAAGGATGCCGTACCGGACCATTGCGGAGATCTTGGCATCCGAGGGCCGCGCGGGCCCGCAGCGGAGGGCCGTACGGCCGAGCGTGCCCGAACGCGCAAACGGCCGCGCTCACACGGCCGGGGCGCGCGAGCTCAGGGGCTCCTCGGATCGGGCGAGCCCCCCGGGGACGGGCGGCTCAGCCCGCCTCGCGGACGTGGAGGTGGCCGTCCCTGGGATAGGGCGGATGGGCGGGCAGGATCCGCTCGAAGCGGTAGCCGCCCTTCTCCGCGACGCGGCACGAGGCGAGGTTGTCGATCTGGTGGAGCAGCTCGACACGGCGCAGCCCGTCGTGGGCGAACGCCTCGAACGCCCATGCCGAGAGCGCTTCCAGAGCGCGCGGGGCCACCCCTTGACCGCGTGCGTGCGCCATCGTCCAGTAGCCCACCTCGGCGACCTCGCGGCCGGTGTCCTCGCTCCACCGCAGGCTGATGTTTCCCAGCACCGCGCCTTCCGCCGGCCCGAGTTGGTCCGCGCAGATGGCGTAGCTGAGCCGGGTCCCGTCCTCGCGGCCGCGCCGCTGCAGGTCGAGCCACCACTGAGCGTCCTCGGGACCCGCGATCGCGCGCGTGGTCCAGCGGGCTATGTCCGCGTCCCCGTAAGCCTCGATCACGGTCTCGGCGTCGTCCGCCCGCCAGGCCCGCAGCACCAGGCCTCCCGCCGCTCCGGCCGCGGGCACCCGCAGCGTCCCCGTCGCGCCCAGCATGTCCGTCATCCCCGTTGTCTCCCTCGTCCGCGTCTTCCTGGGGGCCCGGCCTCGTCGGCATCGTCTCGGAACCCGGCCCGATGGCCGGGCGTCAAGCCCTGCCCCTGCCGGAGCCTCCCGAGCCCGACCCCGAGCCCGACGTGTCCCGTGCTTGAGCCCGACCCGTCGAGGCCTCCCGTACCGAGCCAAGCGTACGGACGTGCCCGCGCTGCTTCCCCGGGGGGCGTCGGCCTACCCAACAGGTGTGCGGCGAGAAGGAGTTGAGGTGTTCGGTCGGCTCGCGAGCCGTGCGGGAGGTCAGCCCGCGAGGAGCTGGGCGACCGCCCGCTCGGTCCACAGGCCCGCCGTGCCCGGGCACGCCGCCAGATAGGCCGTCACCACCGACTCGTCCCAGGCGCCCGCCTCCAGCAGCCCCTCCGCCAGATGCCGCAGATAGGAGGCCGAGGGGGCGGTCCAGTCGACCTCGTCCATGCGCCAGGGGGCGGTGAACGTGAGCACCGGCCGTCCCTCCAGCCACCCCGCGCGGACGAGGGTCTCGTACCGCCCCTCGCCCAGCGCGGACCGGCCCGTGCTCAGCACCTCGCCGAGGTCGAGGTCCGCTCCGGGATCCCGGTACATCTCCTGCGCCGCGATGTCGGCGAACTGACCCGTCGAGATCAGGTGGGCCCGGGCGAGGACGCGTCCCCGCGCACCCGGGTCGTAGAAGGCACGGCCACCTCGCCACACGGGGGAGAGGGTGGCGAAGTAGAGCGCTCCCGGGAGCTCCAACGGCACGGAACGGGCAGGGAGTCGGGGGTCACGGCACCCCGGGTAGGTGCGCGCCGCTCCCGGGGGCCGGCCGCCCCGGATGTAGTGGGCGAGCCGGTCGGCATGCATGTTGGAGCCGTACGAGGCGTACCAGACCAGGCCGTCGGGCCGGTCCGAACGAGGGGCGGGCGAGACGTTGTCCACCGTGACACCTCCGCTGCGTCCACCGGATCAGCGGGCCCGGCCGCCGCATTACCTCGGCGGTAATCGACCGCTGGGCCGCCGCCCGGCAGAGTTGAGGACATCGGGACCCGGGCGGCGCACTCCGGCCGGGCCCCGGGTTTCTGACCAGGAAGAACGTATGCCACGGAGGCTGATTCACATGTCCGGGCACCGCTATGGGACCGCTGTCGCCCGCTACTTCGAGGCCTGGAACGCCGACTCAGCCGAAGGCATCGCCAAGGCCGTCGCCGCCGCCTGGGCCGAGGACGGCACCTACACCGACCCGCTCGCGGAGGCGGCCGGGCACGACGCCATCGCCGCCGTGATCGGCGCAGCGCGGGCCCAGTTCCCGGGGTTCGCGTTCCGGTTGCTCGGCGCGGTCGACGGGCACCACGACATCGCCCGCTTCGGATGGGAGCTGGTGTCGGTGGCCGACGGTACGGCCCCGGTCGCCGGGTCGGATGTGATCACCCTCGCCGAGGACGGCCGTATCCGCGCCGTCGCCGGGTTCCTGGACCGCGTACCGCCTACGGCATGAGCGACTGAAGGTACGTCGCCGTCTCCGTGTCGGCCGGCAGGAACGTCTCGATGGCCAGCTCGGAGACGGTGACATCCATCGGCGTGTTGAACGTGGCGATGGTCGATATGAACGACAGGACCGTGCCCGCGACCTCGATGCGCAGCGGCAGCGCCAGGGGAGACGCCTGAGGGGCGCCCGTGGTTTGTGGAGCCGGGCTGCCGGACGGCACGGGGTGGGCGGCGACCTCCTCGTACAACGCGCGCAGGCCCTCGTTGCGCAGCAGGGCGATCTGGCGCTCCATCTGCTCCAGGAGATGGCCGCGCCACTGCGCCAGATTGCGGATGCGCGGAGCGAGGCCCTCGGGGTGCAGGGTCAGGCGCATGGCGTTGACCGGCGGCGTCAGCAGATGCCCGGCCACGCCGTCCAGAAGCATCTCGATGCCGCGGTTGGCGGCGAGCACCGTGTAGGTCGCGTCCACCATCAGCGCCGGGTACGGCTCGTACGCCGTGAGCAGGCGCTCCATCTGCTCGCGCAGGGAGTTCATGGCGGGGTCGTCGAGCGGGGTCTGGGCGTAGTGCGGTGCGTAACCGGCGGCCAGGAGCAGCGCGTTGCGTTCGCGGACCGGCACGTCCAGGTGCTCGGCGAGACGCAGGACCATCTCCTCGCTCGGGCGGGACCTGCCGGTCTCGATGAAGCTGATGTGCCGCGCCGAGGAGTCCGCGCGCAGCGCCAGCTCCAGTTGGCTGAGCCGGCGCTGCTCGCGCCAGCCGCGCAGCATCGGCCCGACTCTCGTCTCCAGTGCGGCGGTTGTCATAGTTCAGACAGTAACTCGCCCCTGTGACAGGACCTCCTCGCGGTCCGCTTCCTGCCCCGGGCGCCACCGGCGCCGGACCGCCCAGCCCGCCAAGGCCGCGCACGCCGCGACCGCGTACGCCGTCCTCGCCATGGGGAAGTCCCCGAGGGCCTTGGCCGCGACATAGACGCAGGCGCCCGCGACGGCGACGGTGAGCCACTCCCACCTCCCGTCGAGCGCCACCAGGGCGACGACGAGCAGGGCGTACCAGGAGTAGCCGGGGGTCAGCAGCAGAAACGCCCAGCCGAAGAGCAACAGGGCGCCCGACCAAGGGCGTTCGGCCTGCCCGCGCCGCAGGACGTACACCGTCACCCCGAGCAGTGCGGCGAGCGCCACCGGCAAGGCCCACGCGTCGGGCAGCACCATGCGCAGCAGCGCGAACCGGCCCTGTCCTGACGGGTCGTCATACCCCTCCTCCTCGGTGTAGCCGCCGAGGTAGCCGAACACGGACGAGTGGGAGACGAGGACGTAGGGCAGGTAGGAGAGCGCGACCATCCCGGCCGTCGAGAGCAGCACGATCACCGGCCGGCGCCTGAGGACCGCGGGCAGAACCATCGCGGGCAGCATCTTGACCGCGACACCCGCGCCGATCAGCATCCCGCCCGCGGCGGCGCGAACCCTCCCGATCGCGGGCCCGCCTCCCCCTGTCAGCGCACCGAGGCCCGCGACCGTCAACAGGACGGCCAGGACATCGATATGGGCGTTGTTGACCGCCTCCAGCGGCACGGCCGGACACCACGCCCAGAACGCGGCCCCCGTCACCTGCCCCGGTGTGCCGTCCGGGCCGCGCCGCCGCAGGATGCGCACCAGCACGAGGGTGGTGCCCACCGCGAACAGGGCGCCGCCGATCTGGAGCGGCTTGAGCCGGGCCCCGCCGGGCGCGATCTCGTCCACCAGCAGGTAGTACGCCTCGGCGACCGGGGGGTAAATGGTGTGCACCGCCGGCCTGTTGAGGCGGGTGCACCCGCCGTCGACCCGGGCCCGCTCGGGGCCCGCGCACTGGGCGGGGTTGGTGGGGAAGAGCCAGGTGTCCCGCAGCGGGGCCACCTCGCGGTCGGCCGGAGCATGGTCGTAGGGGGAGATCCCCGCGGCCTGCACCCGCCCGTCCCAGGCGTACCGGTAGGCGTCCGTGCTGGTGCGCGGGGGAGCGAGCAGCCCGGTCGAGGCGATGGCGATGGAGCCCGCCACGATCAGCGCCGCACGGTGGCGCCCCGGCACCTTGCTCACCGACCAGGCGGCGAGGGCGAACAGCAGCCAGGCCGCCGCGTACCACCACGACAGGCCGGCCGGGTCGGCACGGAACCCGTCCTTGAGGACGGTGAAGGCGAGCACGGTGGTGAGGGCCGCGAGCAGGACGGCGGTGCATACGGTGCGTCGATGGGTCACCCGCCGAGCCTCGCAGCTCGGAACCCCGATGCGGCGCAGGCGGCCCCCGCCGTCCGCGAACCGTAAGGTTCACCCGGATGTACGGGGGCGCCCGAGCGGCGGACTCGTACCCGTCGCCGTTACTTCCAGCCGCCGTACGGAACGGTCAGAAGTTCAAGCCAGTGCCCCGACGGATCGGGGAAATACACGCCGCGTCCGCCGTCGTTGTGATTGATCTCGTCCGGGTGCTTGCGATAGGGATCCGCGAAGAACGGAAGCTTCAATTCCGTAATGCGCCGGAATGCCGCGTCGAACTCGTCCTCGGAGACCAGGAACGCGTAATGCTGGGGCGCGATCTCGACATTCTCGGGCACCGTCGCGAAGTCCAGGGTGACTCCGTTGCTGGTCACTACGGGGATGAACGGTCCCCATTCCGCGCCGACCTCGAGGCCGAGCATATTCGCCAGGAATTCCGCGGAAACCCGGTTGTCGCGGGATCCGACAATGGTGTGATTCAACTGTACTGACACGGTGGAATGCCTCCAACAGGCATCTCACAGACACCTCCATGTCTCACCCGGCCGGTGACCGACACGCGATGCTGCCCGAAGATCCTAGCCGCGCTCCGGCAGCCGTGTCACGGTATTTTTTCGCGTCATCGCATTCCCCCTCGACGCCGTGGCGTTCGGGAACCGTAAGGTGTCGCAGCCCCCGCGGCGGGGGTGGCCCGGGGTGGGATGGAGCCATGAAGCCACGACTTCCCGCAGTGCGGCCGCCCGTCTTCACGGGCAGACTGCACGACGCCCGCACGGCGACCTCGATCGGCCGCTGGCTGGGCGTCGCGATCGCGGTCTGCTTCGGCACCGGACTGATCAGCCACTACCTCCAGCACCAGCCCGGCTGGCTGCTGAACGCGCTTCCCAGCAGGCCCGTCTGGGGATACCGGCTCAGCCAGGGCCTGCACGTGGCGTCCGGCATCGCCGCGATCCCGCTGCTGCTCGCCAAGTTGTGGACGGTCTACCCCAGGCTGTTCGCCTGGCCGCCGCTGCGCTCCGTACGCCACGCCCTGGAACGGCTCTCGGTCGCGGTCCTGGTGGCGGGCGCGGTCTTCGAACTGTTCACCGGCCTCCTCAACACGGTGCAGTGGTACCCCTGGCCGTTCTCTTTTGTGCCGGTGCACTTCGCCGTGGCCTGGCTGCTCGCCGGCGCGCTGATGCTGCACGTGGCCGTCAAGTACCCGGAGATCAAGGCGCATTGGGCCAAGGAGTCGACCGGCACCCTGGCCTTGTCGGCGGCCGACGGACCCGACCGGCGCTCGCTGCTGACCGGAGTGGCCACCGCGGTCGGCGCGGTCACCCTGACCACCGTCGGCCAGGCCTTCACGCCGCTGAAGTTCTTCGACGTCCTCGCGCCGCGCCACCCCGACCACGGAGCCCAGGGTCTCCCCGTCAACCGCAGTGCCCGAGCGGCCGGAACCACCCAAGTCGACTCAGATGCCTACCGGTTGACGGTCGCGGGCCCGCGCCCGTACACCCTCACCCTCGCCGAGCTGACCGCACTCGCCCAGCACGAATCCGAGCTGCCCATCGCCTGCGTCGAGGGCTGGAGCAAGTCCGCCCACTGGACGGGCGTACGCATCACCGATCTGCTGCGCCGGGCCGGCGCCCCGCCGGACGCGGGGGTGCGGGTGATCTCCCTGGAACAGTACGGCGCCTACCGGGTGATGGTGATGGGCCGCGAGTACGCCCGCGACCCGCTGACCCTGCTCGCCCTGAAACTCAACGGACAGACCCTCACCGCGGACCACGGATACCCCGCCCGCATCATCGCCCCCAACCGCCCCGGCGTCCTGCAGACCAAGTGGGTCACCCGCCTGGAGGTGCTGTGATGCGTACCGTGCTGGGCGCGGCCGGGCTCGCGCTGATGGCCCTGGGCGGGCTGCTGGTCTGGGACCAGGCCACTCACTGGGACGTTCTGATCTGGCTCGCCGGAGCCGTCGTGCTGCACGACGGGATCATCGCGCCGCTGGTCGTCGCCGTGGGGCTGCTGACCGGCGGCCTGAACAACCGCGGCCTGCTGCGCGGCACCCTGCTGACCGCCGGCTGCCTCGTCCTGATCGCGCTCCCACTGCTGCTGCGCCCCCTGCCCACCAACAACCCCTCGGTCCTGCCGCTCGATTACGTACAGGGCCTGCTGATCTCCCTCGCGGTGCTGGCAGTCCTCGCCCTGCTGCTCGGCGTCGGGCGCAGGTGGCGGGGGAGGGGGCGCGCCAGGGACGTACCGGAGGGCTGAGCCCCGGCGCGCCCGCGCTCGGCCCTCAGTGCGCGCCCCGGGCGGGCTCCATCGGTTCGGCCGTCTCCCACACGCTCTGGAACGCCAGCCGGAGGCAGGCCGCCAGCGCCGGGTGCTCGATGTACAGGGCGGTCGTGGAGCCCGTGCCCGCGACCGGGTCCGGCATGTCGCACAGCACCAACGAGGCGTCCGCGATGACGAGTTTGAGCGGGAGGCGCTGGGTGAAACGGGCCTCCTCACCCGCCTCGGCGAAGCGCCGCACGTTCTCCAGCACCTCGTCGTCGGCCAGCGCGTCGCGCGTGTACACCGCCCGCACCGTGCCCTTGGCCCGGCGCAGCCGCCGAGTCGCCTTGATCCCGGTCGTGTTGGCGGCCGGCGCGACGAACGGCGGCATGCAGAACGTGAGGAGTTCGCTGTCGGCCTGCTCCTGGATGTCCGCGAACCGCTCGGCGATCTGCCGCGGGTCGCGCAACACCTCGATGTAGTCCAGCGGGTCGGTGTGCGCGCGGCCGTCCGACCACAGCGGCAGCAGCATCGACGTCAGTCCCGTCGACACCTTCTCCAGCCGTTCCAGGGACTCTCTTTGACGGTTCATCAGGCGGGTGACCGCGAGCTCCGGAGCGACCGCGGCGAACGTGGCGACGCGCCCCCGGTGGGCCACCGCGAGCTGGGCGCGCACCAGAGCGTCCAGGACGTCGTAGATGCGCTGCCGGGGCACGTCGGCCTCGCGCGCCACCTGGGCCGCGGTGTAGGAGTCGCGCCGGACGAGGGCCAGATAGACCCGCGCCTCGTAGCGGGACAGGCCGAGCTCGACCAGGTCGTTGACCGACCCCTCATCCGGCTGCATGCGCGTCCCCGACCGGCTCCATGTGCGTCCTCCTCGGCTCGCTGGAACGCCACCGTATACGCGTACACCCGGCGCCGAGCAGCCCGGTGATCCCTGGGAATTCCCGGGGCGGGCCCCACGGTGATCCATCCCTTTTCCAGGGAAAGGCTTTGCCTCGCGCTTGCCTCAGCCTGTTGTCGCCCCCGTCGGCCGTCGCTACCTTCATCCCTGCCACCACTTGAGCGGGTGGCAGTTTTCGCGAGATGCCATTGTCATGCACTGATCATGGACAGTGATCGCGCGCGGCCGCACTCCCCGATGCGTGCGGACGCGCACGGGTCACGCGCGGCCACCCTCCTCGATCACGTGCACCCACGTACCGCCGAGCGCGCGGAACCACGGCACACCCACCACCCGACCTCCGGTGTCGCCGCCGCCCAACGCGCGGCCCACGTACCGCCGATAGCACCCCACGAGCCCCACGCGCCGCGTCGCCGGCGCCCACCGCGCCACCCCACGAGCACGTGCCGCACCACCGCCGACCGCACCACCGCACGCGCACGTGCCGCACCACCCACGCGCACGTGCCGCGTCGCCGCCGCCGGCCGCACCCACGGTCCACCACCGGCCGACGACGCCCCGCACCCACCGCCGCACCCGCCGGATCAGCCCCGCCGACCAACCGGTCCGGGCACCCCCGCTCGCCCCGATCCGGCGAACCAACCCCCCATGGAGGGCAGTTCCTTGTACTCGAAGAGACCCTTCGGCCCGTCCGGACTCACCCGGCGAGCCACCACCGCCGCCCTGTCCGCCGCGGCCCTGGTCACCGGCGGACTCATCGCCGTCGCCCCGGCCGTCTCCGCGGCGGCCCCCGCCCCCGCCGCCCAGGCCGCCAACACCCAGCGGCTGTGCGCCCAGCCCGCCAAGGCCGGCATGATGTCCTGCCTGGCCCTGGCCCGCACCGACGTCCAGCACCACCTGGGCATATCCCCGAACGCCGCCCCCTCCGGCTACGGGCCCACCGACCTCCAGAGCGCCTACGCCCTGCCCTCGAACGCCGGAGCCGGCACGACCGTGGCCATCGTGGACGCGCAGGACGACCCCAACGCCGAGTCGGACCTGGCCACCTACCGCTCCCAGTACGGCCTGCCTGCCTGCACCACCGCCAACGGCTGCTTCAAGAAGGCCGACCAGAACGGCGGCACCAACTACCCGAGCCCCGACTCGGGTTGGGCCGGTGAGATCTCCCTCGACGTCGACATGGTCAGCGCCGTGTGCCCGCAGTGCCACATCCTGCTCGTCGAAGCGAACTCCGCCTCCATGGAAGACCTCGGCGCGTCCGTGAACCGCGCGGTCACCATGGGCGCCAAGTACGTCTCCAACAGCTACGGCGGCAGCGAGGACTCCACCGACCCGAGCTCCGACGCCGCCTACTTCAACCACCCGGGCGTCGCCATCACCGTCTCCTCCGGCGACAGCGGCTACGGCGTCGAATACCCCGCCGCCTCCCAGTACGTGACCTCCGTCGGCGGCACCTCACTCAGCCGCGCCTCCACCACCCGCGGCTGGTCCGAGTCGGTCTGGGGCACCAGCTCTGGTGGCCAGGGCGCGGGCTCGGGCTGCTCCGCCTACGACCCGAAGCCGTCCTGGCAGAAGGACACCGGCTGCGCCAAGCGCACCGTCGCCGATGTCTCCGCGGTCGCCGACCCGGCCACCGGACTCGCGGTGTACGACAGCTACCAGGCCAGCGGCTGGAACGTGTACGGCGGAACCAGCGCCTCCTCGCCGATCATCGCCGGCGTGTACGCCCTGGCCGGCACCCCCGCCGCCACCACCAACCCGGCGTCCTACCCCTACGCCCACACCGGCTCGCTGAACGACGTCACCACCGGCGCCAACGGCAGCTGCAGCCCGGCCTACCTGTGCAAGGCGGCCGCCGGCTACGACGGCCCGACCGGCCTCGGCACCCCGAACGGCACCGCGGCCTTCACCGGCGGCACCAGCACCGGCAACACCGTCACGGTGACCAACCCCGGCAACCAGTCGACGCAGGTCAACACCGCGGTATCGCTCCAGATCAAGGCCACCGACTCCGACAGCGGCCAGTCGCTGACCTACAGCGCCACCGGCCTCCCGGCCGGCCTGTCCATCAACGCCTCGACCGGACTCATCTCCGGCACCCCGACCACCGCCGGGACGTCCAACGTGACGGTGAGCGTCAAGGACACCACCAACGCGAACGGATCGACGTCCTTCACCTGGACCGTCACCACCACCGGCGGCGGCTGCACCCCGGCCCAAATCCTCGGCAACCCCGGCTTCGAGACCGGCGCCGCGGCCCCGTGGACGGCGACCTCGGGCGTCATCGACAACTCCAGCGGCGAGGCGGCCCACTCCGGGTCGTGGAAGGCCTGGCTCGACGGCTACGGCACCACCCACACCGACTCGCTCGCGCAGACCGTGTCGATCCCGGCCAACTGCCACGCCACCCTCACCTACTACCTGCACATCGACACCAAGGAGACGACCACCACCACCGCCTACGACAAGCTGACGGTGACGGCCGGCTCCACCACCCTGGCGAGCTACTCCAACCTCAACAAGAACACCGGCTTCGCCCAGAAGTCCTTCGACCTCTCCTCGTACGCGGGGCAGACGGTCACCCTGAAGTTCAACGCGGTGGAGGACAGCAGCCTGGCCACGTCGTTCGTCATCGACGACACCGCGGTCAACGTGAGCTGACCCGAGAGCGCTCCGGACGGGGCGGGGACCACTCCCCGCCCCGTCCCTTCGCCGTTCCGGGGTACGTCGTGACGCGTACGGATGGACGCGCTCTCACCCGCGGCGAAGGGCCACGAACGGACGGCCCGCCGCGGTCCAGCGGCCCGCCGGACGCCAGCCGAGCGGCCGGGCACACGACAGCAGCGCGTTCGTCCCGAGCCGCGCCCACGGGAAATCGCTCCCCACCGCACCGCGCGCGTCGGCCACCCGCACCCTGAGCCGCTCGTCGATCTCGTACGGTGCCGTCTCCACCAGCAACAGACCACCGGGCACGACGAGTTGAGCCACCCGGGACAGCAGCTTCGCCGGGTCGCCACCGATACCCACATTGCCGTCGACGAGCAGCGCGGTGTCCCAGCGGCCCTCGCCGGGGAGCCGGTCGAAGACCGAACGGCACAGCGCGCTGCCGCCCCAGTCACGCGTGTGACGCACCGCCTCGGGGCTCACATCGACCCCCAGCGCCGCCACGCCGTCGGCGGCGAGCGCGGCGACCAGCCGGCCCGGCCCGCAGCCGATGTCCAACACCGTGCCGCGACAGCGGCGCAGCACCGTACGGTCCGCCAAGTCCGGCTCCGCACACCAGCGTTCGACCTCGAGCGGCAGCAGCCAGCCGTCGGGTCTGCGCAGGAACAGCGGGCCGCGCCGGGCGCGCAGAGCGTCGGTGTAGGGGTCGGCGTGCCAGGCGGTGGGGGTCGCGGTCGTCGCGGGTGAGAGCGCTCTCACCACGGGTGCGGCCCAGCCGTCGAGGCCTCACCGGTGGTGGGCGCGAGCGTCCCGGACTCCTCGGACCGCCGCTCGGCCGGCACGGCGGCGCGCGCGGGGCGGCCCGCGCCCACCGCGCGGGCGAACCGGCCGTTCGGGG
The DNA here is from genome assembly GCF_025399895.1 of Streptomyces sp. ASQP_92. Classification (GTDB taxonomy): domain Bacteria; phylum Actinomycetota; class Actinomycetes; order Streptomycetales; family Streptomycetaceae; genus Streptomyces. The sequence continues at coordinate 121,829 of NZ_JAODUA010000005.1, forward strand.
CTTCGGCCGCCACCAGGAGGGCGTCCTGCGCGGTGTCCACGTCCCGCAGCCACGCCAGTTCACGCACCACGAGCCCGGCGTCGTGCAACCGCTTCCGCTGAACGCGCCCGGTCTCGGGCACCGACATCGGAACCCCGAGAAGGAGCGCGGGGTCGGGCTCGGTCAGACCGAGCGCCCAGAACCCCCCGTCCTCGGCCGGCCCGAACCAGGCCTCACCGGGACGCGGGTCCGCCAGCGCCGGCGCGAGCAACGCCGGGCTCACCTGCGGGGTGTCCATACCGATCAGCAATGCGGGCCCGGTGCACGCCGCGAACGCCGCCGCGATCCGTTCGTCCAGACCCCCCTCACACTGCGCCAGCACCTCGATACCGGGCGGCAGCCACGGCCCCGGCGCTCCGTCCAGCACCAGCACCCTCCTGCGTGCCGGCACGGCCAGCGCCACGTCGAGGGTGTCGGCGAGCGACGCCTCCGCGATCCGGGCCGCCTCCTGCGGGGTGTACGCGGGAGTGAGCCGCGTCTTGACCCGGCCGGGCACCGGCGCCTTCGCCAGCACGATCAACGTCGTACCCGAGACCGGCCCGGCCCCCGCCCCGCTCATCGGGCCACCGCCGGCACGCGCGGCGCGACGGGCGGTTCGGCCAGGACCTTGCGCATGTCGCGCACCGCATGCCAGGTACCCCGCCACGTCCCGGTGACCTTCGACTTCCCGGTGCGCGCCAGATAGGGCACGTCGTGTTCGCTCACCCGCCACCCCGCGTCCGCCGCACGCACCACCATCTGGAGCGGATAGCCGCTGCGCCGGTCGGTGAGCCCGAGCCCGAGCAGCGCCTCACGGCGCGCGGCCCGCAGCGGGCCCAGGTCGTGCAGGCGAAGCCCGGTGCGCCGCCGCAGCATCCGCGCGAGCGCCAGATTCCCGGCCCGCGCGTGCAGCGGCCACGCCCCCGGATCTCGCGGCCGGCGACGGCCGAGCACCAGGTCGGCGCCGCCGGACGCCACCTCGCTCACATAGGGGACGAGCTCGGCCGGATCGAGGGAGGCGTCGCAGTCACAGAAGCAGACGTACTCGGCCTCGGCGGCGAGCAGCCCGGCGTGGCAGGCCGCGCCGAAGCCCCGGCGGGGCTCGTGCACGACGGTCGCGCCGAGCGAGCGCGCCAGCTCGGGCGAACCGTCCGAGGAACCGTTGTCGACCACGACGGCCCGCCAGCCGTCCGGGATCCGGGCAAGTACCCAGGGCAGCGCCCCGGCCTCGTCGAGACAGGGCAGCACGACGTCCACGGACACCCCGCGCGGTGCGGAAGGGGCTGCGGGAGGTGGCACCGCGGGGGTTGCGGAGGGGGATTCAGTCACGCTCTCACCGTACGAATCCAAACCGGACAAAACGGATTTCGGGTTCTTACGAAACGCGGACATCGCCCGCCCGTGTCCCTCTTGGCGCAGACGGACGCCCCCAAGCGGTGCGACGCTGGTTCCCATGCACAGCACCGAGAGCCGCATCCTGGTCGTCGACGACGACCCGACCGTAGCCGAGGTCGTCACCGGCTACCTGGAACGCGCGGGCCACACCGTCGACCTCGCCACCGACGGCCCCGCCGCCCTGCGCGCCGCCGCCGCACGCCGCCCCGACCTGGTGGTTCTCGATCTGATGCTGCCCGGCATGGACGGCCTGGAGGTCTGCCGACGGCTGCGCGCCACGGCCCCCGTACCCGTGATCATGCTCACCGCGCGCGGCGACGAGGACGACCGCATCCTCGGCCTGGAGATAGGCGCCGACGACTACGTGACCAAACCCTTCAGCCCGCGCGAACTCGTCCTCCGCGTCGAGTCGGTGCTGCGCCGGGCCCGCGCCACCACCGCGCGCCCGGGGCCGCCGGTGTCCCGCTCCGGCATCACCCTCGACCCGGCCGCCCGCACCGCCGCCAAGGACGGCCGTGAACTCGCCCTGACCTTGCGGGAGTTCGACCTCCTCGCTTACCTCCTGGCCCGCCCCGGCGAGGCCATCTCCCGCGAACGGCTGATGCACGAGGTGTGGGGGTGGGAGTTCGGCGACCTGTCCACCGTCACCGTCCACGTCCGACGCCTGCGCGGCAAGATCGAAACTGACCCGGCGAAGCCGGCCCTGATCCGCACGGTGTGGGGGGTCGGTTACCGCTTCGAGTCCCATGTGGGCGAGCCCCATGGGGCGGAGTCCCATGGGGCCGAGCCCCACGTGCGAGGGCCCCGCGTGAGCGAGCCGCATGTGGCGGAGCCCCGGGTGGGCGAGCCCCATGTGGCCGAACCCCGGGTGGGTGAGCCCCACCTGCGGGGGCCGCGCGTGAGCGAGCCGCATGTGACCGAGCCCCGGGTGGGCGAGTTCGCCGTGAGGGAGCCCCCTGTGAGTGAGCCACATGTGGCGGAGCCCCGGGTGGCTGAGCCCTATGGGGGTGGGTCCCGCATGGCTGAGCTCCGTGTGGCCGAACCCCATGGGGGCAAGACCCGCGTGGCTGAGCCCCCTGTGGGCGTGCCCGAGGTGGGTGGGCCCCACGGGGCCGAGCCCCATATGGCTCGGCTCCACCTGGCCCCGCTCGACGCGGCCGGTGCCGAACCGGGGGCCGGGGTGCGCGGGAGCCAGGGGGCCGGCCGTGGGTGACATCCTGCTCATCGCGCTGTACGCCTTCCTCGGCGCCGCGGTCGCCGGGTTCGGCGGGGCGCTGGCCCTGCGTCTCCTGCGCCATCGCTCGCTCACCGCGTCCGTGGCCGTCGTGGCGGCGGTGGCGGTCCTCGCGATGCTGGCCGGCACGCTCGCCGTCGCCTGGGCGATGCTCCTGAACTCCCACGACCTGACGGTGGTGACGGTGGTCGTCGCCATGGCCGCGGTCGCCTCACTGGTCACCGCCCTGGTCCTGGGCCGCAGCGTCGTCGCCAGCAGCCACCGCCTGGCGCTGGCCACCCGCTCGTTCGGCGACGGCGGCAGCTTCGACGCGCCGGCGGGACCCGCCACCGCCGAACTGGCCGCGCTGAGCCGGGAGTTGGCGGCCACCAGCGCGAAACTGACCGAGTCACGAGAACGGGAGCGGGCGCTGGAGACCTCACGGCGCGAACTCGTCGCATGGATCTCGCACGACCTGCGCACCCCCCTGGCCGGGCTCCGCGCGATGGCCGAGGCCCTCGAAGACGGCATGGCCAAGGACCCGGACCGCTACTTCCGGCAGATCAGGACCGAGGTCGAACGGCTCAACTCCATGGTGGGCGACCTCTTCGAGCTCTCCCGGATCCACGCGGGAGCGCTCTCACTCAACCCTGCCCGGATGTCCGTCCACGACCTGATCGGTGACGCGCTGGCCGGCGCGGACCCGCTGGCACGTGAGCACGGAGTACGCCTCGTCGGAGAGCGCGTCGACGCCGTACCGGTCGAGGTGGACGGCAAGGAGATGACCAGGGTCCTCGCCAACCTCCTGGTCAACGCCATCCGGCACACTCCGGCCGACGGCACCGTCGCGGTCGGCGCGCAGGGCCGTGACGGTGCGGTCACGCTCTCCGTCACCGATGGCTGCGGCGGCATCCCCGACGACGATCTGCCCCGCGTCTTCGACACCGGCTGGCGCGGCACCGAGGCCCGCACCCCGCCCGGCGGGGCCGGCCTCGGCCTCGCGATCGTCCGCGGCATAGTGGAGGCCCACTCCGGCCGCGCCGAGGTCCGCAACGTGGCGGGCGGCTGCCGCTTCGAACTCACCCTGCCGACAGCGCGCGCGTAGGGGCTGTGCCCCCGGGGGTGGCCCAGTAGCCCAACCGTCCGAGGGCCAACCGCCGAGGGCCAACCGCCGAGGGCCGACCGGGAGGGGCTATCCCTCCGCCGTCGCGAACTCCGTCATTCCCTCAGCGAAACCGACCGCAGGCTTCCAGCCCAGCTCGCGCCGCAGCCGCGCCGAGTCCGCGGTGATGTGCCGTACGTCGCCGAGCCGGTACTCACCCGTCACCACCGGGTCGGGACCCCCGTGCGCCGAGGCCAGCGCCCGGGCCATCTCGCCCACGGTGTGCGGGTTTCCGCTGCCCGTGTTGTACGAGGTGAGCACACCCGGCGGTCGTCCTGAGAGCGCTTCCAGCGCCACCACGTTCGCCCCGGCCACATCGCGAACGTGCACGAAGTCCCGACGCTGACGGCCGTCCTCGAAGACTCGCGGCGCCTCTCCACGCGCCAGCGACGAACGGAAGAACGAGGCCACCCCCGCATAGGGCGTGTCCCGCGGCATCCCCGGCCCGTACACGTTGTGGTAGCGCAGCGACACCGCCCGCCCGCCGGTCGCCCGCGCCCACGCGGCGGCCAGGTGCTCCTGAGCCAGCTTGGTCGTGGCATACACATTGCGCGGGTCGACGGGCGCGTCCTCCGCGACCAGACCCGGACTCAACTCTGCCTCGCAGTGCGGGCATGGGGGCTCGAACCGGCCCGCTTCCAGCCACTCGACCGGCCGAGGCCCGGGCCGCACCACCCCGTGCTCGGGGCACTCGTAGCGGCCCTCCCCGTAGACCACCATCGACCCCGCGAGCACCAGGTCGCGCACCCCCGCGTCGGCCATGGCCGTCAGGAGCACCGCGGTGCCGAGGTCGTTGCAGCCCACATAGTCGGCGGCGTCGCCGAAACCGGTGCCGAGGCCGACCATCGCCGCTTGGTGGCACACCGCGTCCACGCCGCGCAGCGCCCGGGCGACGACATCCGGGTCGCGGACGTCGTCGCCCGGCCGGACCGCCCGGTCCAGAACGAAGGGCTCATGGCCGTGGGTGGCCAGGGCTGTGACAATGTGCGAGCCGATGAAGCCCGCGCCTCCCGTGACAAGTACACGCATGGAGGAGACGCTACGGAACAGAAGCCTCTCCGTCACCGTTCCACCCCGCCATGTCACCACCCCGTAAGGAGTACCCGGACATGCCTGTTGAGCCGCTGTCGCAGAAGGACATCGAGGACCGGCTGCGTGAACTGCCCGGCTGGGCGCTCTCGGACGACCACGACCGGATCTTCCGCAGCTACCGTCTGGGCGGCCACTTCGCCGCGACCGCCATGGTCGTCCATGTCGCCCAGATCCAGGAGGAACTGGGCCACCACTCCGACCTCACCCTCGGCTACAACACCCTCACCCTGTCCGTGAACACCCATGACGCGGGCGGTGCCGTCACCGAGCTCGACTTCCAACTCGCCCACCGCGTCGAGGAGATCGCTCCCCTGCACGGCGCGGGGTGACCTCGCCGGGCGTGCCGTTACGCGCGAACGCCCGCCCGGCCGGAGGAGCGGGCCGACCCCTGTACGGCCCGCTCCTTTGGCCGCGGCGCACCGGCCGGGCGACGGCTCAGACGTGCCAGTCGCCGGCCGCCGCCGCGTCCCGGGCGAACTCGGCGAAGTCACGGGGCTCTCGGCCCAGGACCCGCTTCACGCCGTCCGTGGTGGACGCGTTGTGGCCGTCGAGGAGCGTCGTGAAGAGCCCGGCCAGCCACTCCGCCTCCGGCGTGGGCATGCCGTACTGGGTGAGCGTCTGCGCGTACTGGGCCCCCGACACCGGCGCATAGTGGATCTCGCGGCCCGTCGCGCGGGAGAGCTCGGCCGTGACCTCGCCGAACGTGAGCAGCCGAGGCCCCGTCAATTCATAGGTCTGCCCCGCGTGACCGTCCTCGGTGAGGGCGTGGACCACGACATCGGCCAAGTCGTCCACATCGAGCCAGGGTTCGGCGGTGTCTGCGCCCGGGAACGCCACCGTCCCCGCGAGGACGCCCTCGACCATCGCGCCCTCGCTGAAGTTCTGCGCGAAGAACGCGGACCGCACCACCGTGAGGTCCGGGCAGGTCTCCCTGAGAGCGCTCTCGGCACGGGCCGCCTCCGGTTCGCCCCGGCCGGACAGCAGCACGATCCGGCGCACCCCGTTGGCCGCCGCGACGCTTCCGAACAGGCGCATCGCATCCTCCGAGCCGGGCGCCGCGAGGTCGGGGTAGTAGGCGACATAGGCGGCATCCGCGCCGTACAGGGCCGGGCCCCACGTGTTGGCATCCGCCCAGTCGAAGACAACCCCACCCGACCGGGAACCCGGCCGGACCCGCACCCCCCGCGCGACGAGGCGCTCGAACACCCGATGCCCCGTCTTCCCCGTGGCGCCCGTCACCAGCACCGTGCGCGGCGCCATCGCGTCCGCTCCCCTCAACTCGTCCGTCGGCTTGCGGTCCTGCGTCGTGTTCGTCATGGCTCCAGCGTCGCCGCCGGGCCCTGGACTCTCCATGCGTCAGAGGCCAGTCCCCATACGCGTACGTCCAGCAACCGGCTCACCGGGCTCCCTTACGCTGACCCCATGGACGCACTCGCCGGACTGCTCGACGGACCGCGGGCCAGGGGGGCCTTTCTGATGCGCATGGTCATGGAGCCGCCGTGGTCCGTAAGGATCGAGGACCGCGCGCCCATCTGCCTGATGTCGATGACGGCGGGCGAGGCCTGGATCGTGCGTGACGGGGACAGCGGTGGCGGCGACGAGGGCGATGCCGTGCACATCGGCCCCGGCGACATCGTCATCGTGCGCGGCCCCGACCCGTACACCGTGGCGCACGCCCCGGACCTCGCCCCGTTCGCACGCATCGGCCCCGGCGGGGTCTGCACCAGCTTGCGCGGGGAAGCGCTCTCGGACTCCATGGACCTGGGCGTACGCACCTGGGGCAACGCCCCGAACGGCTCGGCGACGATGCTGGTCGGCACCTACCTGATGGAGGGGGAGATCAGCGGGCGGCTCCTCGACGCGCTGCCTCCGGTGGTGCGCCTGACCGCGCGGGAGTGGAACCGCTCCCTGATGCCGCTGCTCGACGACGAGATCTCGCGCGACGAACCCGGCCAGAGCGTCGTCCTGGACCGACTGCTCGATCTGCTGCTCATCGCGGTACTGCGCTCCTGGTTCTCGCGACCGGGCGCCGACGCGCCCGCCTGGTACCGGGCGATGGGAGACCCGGTGGTCGGCCCCGCGCTGCGGCTGGTGCAGAACAGTCCGGCTCATCCCTGGACGGTGGCCTCGCTCGCCGCGAAGTGCGGGGTGTCACGGGCCGGATTCGCGCGCCGCTTCACCGAGTTGGTGGGGGAGCCGCCGATGGCGTATCTGACCGGCTGGCGCCTGGCGCTCGCCGCCGACCGACTGCGGGAGAGCGACGCCACCGTCGAAGCCATCGCCCGCCAGGTCGGATACAGCAGCGCGTTCGCGCTGAGCGCCGCCTTCAAACGGGTCCGGGGCATCAGCCCGCAGGAACACCGGACGCTGCGCGGCGACGGCTCAGGGGCGGCCGGTGTTACGGGAAGCGGGAGTTGAGGGCCGGCGCAGTCCGAGAGCGCTCTCGCCCTGCCCCCAGCCCGAGCACGTCTCAGGCACGGATGAGCCGGGACAGGTCGTCGTCGCCGACCACACGGAACACGCCGCCGCCGAGCGAGGGGCCGACCAGACCGGCCAGACGCTCCATACGGCGCTGTTCACCGGCCGCGATGCGCTCCATCCACACGGGGATGTCGGCGGGTTCGGCGTCGATCAGCGCACAGGTCAGGATCTCCTGTGGGTCGTCGAGGCTGAGAGCGCTCAACACCCGGCGCGGGTCACCGGGGATGGCCTCGTCGGGCAGCCACGCCCTGCGGAAGGTGGCGTAGTCGACTCCGTCGTTGAGGCGGCGCAGCGAAGTGCCGATCAGCATGGTGGTACCTCCAGTCGTGGCCTGCCCCACCCGTGGTGCCGGGTGCGGGCATACGCCGAGAGAATTCTTACTTTGTAAGGTTCCCGGCTGCGGATAGAGTGCCCTTACGATGTAAGAATCGTCAAGAGGCTTCTGCAACGCAGAGGGATCGATGCGAGGAGAGACGGATGGCGGACCGGCGGGCACGGCCCAAGGCGGGGCTCAGTCGCGAGCGGGTGCTGGACGCGGCGCTGGACCTCGTCGACCGTGAAGGCGTCGCCTCCCTCACCATGCGCAAGCTCGGCGCGGAGCTCGGTGTGGAGGCCATGACGCTTTATCACCACGTAGGAAACAAAGGGCAGTTGCTTGACGCGCTGGTCGGCCGCGTCGTGCGCCGGGCCGCCCTGGGACTGCCGGGCGGGCCCGCGCCGTCGTCCGATGCCGATGCCGATGCTGAGGCCGCGAGCCCTGCCGATGCCTCCGAAGGCGCCGCCTCCGCCACCCGTATTGAGCCCGTCGGCGCGAACCTGGGCGCGGGCGACTGGACCCGCTGGGCCCGCGCCTTCGCCTGCGGGCTACGGGCCGAACTCCTGCGGCACCCAGGCGTGTTGCCGCTCATCGCCACGCGTCCGCTGAGCTCCGCCGACGATCTCGACCTGCTGGAGGAGTGGCTGGCCGCCCTGACGGACGCGGGCCTCGGACTCGGCCGGGCGATGGATGTCATCAACGCGCTCGCCACGTTCGTGGTCGGCCACACCCTCGCCGAGGCCGGCCGCGCCCCGGGTGAGCGTACGGACGCCCCCGACCTGGACGACGCGGCGCCCGACCCGAAGCGCTTCCCGCTTCTTGCCGAGGTCACCGCGACACGCGTCGGCCTGGACTTCGAGGCCCGCTTCGACCGCACCGTCGACTTCATCCTGGCGGGCTACCGAAACATGGGGGAGGACTGACGCAGGGGCTTTCTCGCGAGCCGGCCCGGCTGCCGCGAACGTGCCCGGCATCAGGAACTCCCGTGCCGGGCAACGCAGTTGGCCAGTCGCAAGGATCGATGGTCACCCATGCCCGGACACGAGGACGCCGCCGCCCGAAACTGTCGGGCGACGGCGTCGTCACGCGGGGGTGCGAGGACCACCGACGGGACCGGCGGGTCTCGCGACCGGCGCGTGCTCACCCACCTGAGAGGGTGCCGGAGCGCGAGTGGACGTCGGCAGCTATCGCCGAATGGAGCGCTCTCACGGCTGTGAGGGCGTCGAGCCGTCAGTGGTGGCGGCGGTTCTCGCGGGCCAGTGCGGTCACGAAGTGGGCCGCGTCGATGGTGCCGACGCCCGTCGCCATGTCGTACCCCTTCACCGCGGTGTAGCCGGTGACGCCCGCGTAGCTGTTGTTCGTGCCGTCATTGACGTCCACGAGGCCGGAGCCGGGCTTGTAGCCCTGGTGCTTGTAGAGCGAGTACAGCGCGTCGTTGATGTTGCCCAGGCGGTGCCCCGCGGCCTGGTCGGCCAGGGCGACGATGCCGGAGAACAGCGGGGCCGCCTCGCTCGTACCGCCGGACACGTCCCAGCCGACGGCGGTCGGGTCGTAGCTGGAGTACACCCACGCACCGCCGTTGACCGCGGCAGCCATCGAGATGTCGGGGGTGCCGCGCCGGTTGCCGACAGCACCGCGCACGCCGTCCTGGTAGGAGGGGCGCTCGAAGACGTGAGACTGACCGCCGCCACCCGACCCGTTGTCGTTGTAAACGCTCTCAGGGCTGAGGCGGTTGCCCTTGTCGTCCAGGTGGAGCTGGGTGCCGCCGATGGAGGTGACCAGCGGGTCGGACGAGGGCCAGGAGTTGACGCGCTCGTTGTAGTAACCGCTGCCGTCCGCCGTGTTGTCGGTGGCACCGCCGTCGCCGGAGGAGGCGAGCACGGTCACGCCGTGCGCGGCCGCGTCCTTGAACGCGTACCGCAGGTTCTTGATGCTGGAGAAGTCGCCCTTGTCGAAGCCGGGGAACGTGTTCTCCGTGGCGCCGAAGCTCTGGCTGATGACATCACCGATGCCGCTGTCGATGAGGTGCTTCTCCGCGTCCATCATCTCGGGCAGACCGGTGACGCCCTCCGTCTCGGCGACCGCGGTCTCCACCAGGACGATCTTCGCGTCCGGGGCCACGGCGTGCGCCATCTCGACGTCCAGCGTGGACTCGCCGGCCCAGCCGGTCATGTCCTTGTTCTTCGGGTCCCAGGCGGGAACGTTGCCCCACTTGACCACGTCGACCTTGCTGCTGGGGATCCCGTACTGCTTGCTGTACACGTCCAGGTCGTGCTGGATCGTCGGCGAGCCGAAGGAGTCCACGATCACGATCGTGCGGCCCTTGCCGGTGATGCCCGCCTTGTAGAGCGGGTTCAGGTTGTACGCCTGGCGGTACTGGAGCGGGCCGTAGCAGGCGATCTTCCACTTGGCCTGGCACTGCTCGCTGGTGAGCGGGCCGCTCGTCGAGTGGGCGAGCTGGTGCCCGGCTACGGCCGGGACGGGCTTTACCTGCGGGGCGGCAGGTGCGGCGGTGGCGGACCCGGACAGCGGGGTGGCCATCACCGCGGCGGCGGCAAGGGCGGTGGCCCCGACTGTCGCAGCCGCGGTACGGGTCCGGGGGAGGGCTATGCGCATGAATGCTCCCTGTGTGGGGTGAAGCCGCGCGGGGCGGTCCTCGTGATCCCATCCGGAGGGTCATGCGCAGGACAAGAGCGTTTAGCGCATGATGTCGAACGCTTTGCCTGAGTGACGCACTTGAATGAACATTTTTGGCGGGTAGCTGACCAACCAAAATCGAAAAACGACAAAAGGGGCGCCGTCCGAGTCAATCGGACGGCGCCCCTCGTGGATGCGCTGGTCAGCCCCCTGGGCCGATGCCCACGTGGCTGCGGGCTGCCGGGAGAGCCATGTGCTCGGCCGCCGGTCAGGCGCCGAGGTTGAACTCCGCCGGGTTCGGACCCAGTCGCTTGCCCTCGTCGAGCGCCGCGAGCGCGGCCAGGTCGTCGCCGTCGAGCTCGAACCCGAACACGTCGATGTTCTCCTGGATCCGTGACGGCGTAACGGACTTCGGGATCACCACATTGCCGAGCTGAAGGTGCCACCGCAGTACGACCTGCGCCGGGGTGCGGTCGTGCTTGCGCGCGATCGCGACGACGGTCGGAACCTCCAGCAGCCCGCGGCCCTGGCCCAGCGGCGACCATGCCTCCGTCGCGATGGAGTGCTTGGCGTGCAGGGCGCGCGACTCGGCCTGAGCGAGCTGCGGGTGCAGCTCGATCTGGTTGACGGCCGGCACCACGGAGGTCTCACCGAGCAGCCGCTCCAGGTGCTCCGGCTGGAAGTTGGAGACGCCGATCGCCTTGGCGCGGCCGTCCGCGTAGATCTTCTCGAACGCGCGGTAGGTGTCGACGTACGCGTCCTTGGCCGGCACCGGCCAGTGGATCAGATACAGGTCCACGTAGTCGAGGCCCAGCTTGTCGAGTGAGGCGTCGAAGGCGCGCAGGGTCGAGTCGTAACCCTGTTCCGAGTTCCAGAGCTTGGTCGTGATGAACAGCTCTTCGCGGGCGACCCCCGAGGCGGCGACGGCCTTGCCGGTGCCCGTCTCGTTCTCGTAGATCGCGGCGGTGTCGATGCTCCGGTACCCGGACTCGATGGCCGTGGCCACCGCCTTCGCGGCCTCGTCGTCCGGCACCTGCCAGACACCGAAACCGAGCTGGGGCATCTCGACGCCGTTGTTGAGGGTGATGGAGGGGACCTTGCTCACGAGCGGTCGATCCTTACGTCGTCGGTTGGTACTCCTCCCGTCAACGAACGAGCGGAGTCTCACATTCCCACTGTGCCCCCTCGGGTCGCGTCTGACCTGCGACTCCACGGCGGTGCCGACGTGGGCTTCGCGAGCGCGTCCGCGCAAGCTCGCGCGGGCCGCCCCTACAGCTCCGACCTTCTCGGTCCGAACCATTGACCGTGCCCCGACAAGGCGCGACGCTATAGCAGATGACTGAACGACGGTCACTCATGTGAACACTGGCAGGGCGCCTTCTTCCGGCCCTCTTCGGCCATCACAGACGAAGGTGCCGCCCACCTTCGATTCACCCTTCACTCCTGAACCCCACCTCTCAGGAAGGCAGGTACGTCCATGAAGGACCCGACGGGCGGACGCACGGGAAACATCGGAGGACACGGCCTCGGTCGCGGTCCGGGACGCGGGGTGTTAGGCACCTGTGCCTACCCTCGCCCCCCCGCCCTCGACGCGGCGCAGCACGCTCACGGCGAGGAGTTGGGAGTGTGTCGTGTCCCTGAGGAGACCGCTTGCGGCGCGGATGGGCGGGAGAGCGCTCCTGGGATGGATTGGCTCAAGAGCGCTCTCCCTGCGCACGGGCGCGAGAGCGCTCTCGGCAGGGACCGACGTGAGAGCGCTCCCGACGCGGACTCGGGTGAGAGCGCTCTCTCGAAGGCGCCCCCGCCGATCCGCGCGGCTCCTGCTCGTCGTGGCGCTGGTGCTGGGTGCGTTGTCGCTCCAGGCTCCCGCCCGCGCAGATCTTCAGAACCCGCGCCAGGACTTCCTGCGCGCCTCCACCTCGGGCCTCTTCCTGCACTGGGGGGAGCGAACCGCTCCGGCCCACACCAGGTGCTCCGCCTGGGAGTCCGACGTCACGGCCGGCGGCTGGACGGCCGACTACTGGGTCAACGAGGCCCGCAAGCTGCACGCGCTCACGTCCGGCACCCTGCCGAGCACCAGAGGGGTCGCCTTCATCGACATCCCGGCCATCTCCGCCGGCCATGTCCGTCTGGAGGTGACCAGCACATACGCCGCAGCCACGGACGCCACCCGCTACAAGCGGCTACGAATCGACGAAACCTGGCTCGGGAGCGCGTACGTGTCACTGGGCCTGGCGGGAGCGACGCCCCCCGAAACCGCCGAGAGCGCTCTCGCCTCATTGCCGCCCTACGGACCCGCCCCCACGAGGAGTTGACGCCCTGGCCGGACCGGACCTGATCTGTCCGACCAAACCTGACTGACCCGACCTGACTGACCTGACCGGCCGGCGAGCCCACCCCCGCCGGAAGGGCGATCGGGTGGCGGCCGTGCCGTCACCCCGATGCGGCCTGCGCTCCAAGCGGCAACTCCCGTGCTGTCCAAGGGATTTGGTCTCGCGAGAGGCATTGACACCAGCCGCTCCAGGCACTGCGATGCAGGGGTGGTTAGGAAGCTTTCCTAACGTCGTTCCTTCTGCGGCCCGACGAGCGACCTTTCAGGCACCCACCTCTGCCGGCCGCCCACCCTGCCAAGGACCCCACACCCCCCACACCCCCGCACCCCCCGGCACCTCCCCGCCCCCCCCACGGAAGGACCCCCCGTGCACACTGCCGTACCCCCACGCCGTTTCATCGCGACCCTCGCCGGTCTCGGCTGTCTGGTTCTGCCCCTGATCGCCGCGGCACCCCAGGCCGCCCATGCGGTCGGCGCCTCGCAGTCAGGCGCCCCGCAGCCGGGTGCCGTGTCCGGCGCCGCCGCCTCTGGTGCGATGGCGGTCGCCCCGTACGAGTACCTCGGCTGGGGCAGTCCGCAGAAGCCGACCGATGTGTTGGCGGCTACCGGCGTCAAATGGTTCACCCTGGCTTTCGTCCTGTCCGACGGCGGCTGCAACCCGAAGTGGGACGGCCCACGCCCCCTGACCGGCGGATCCGATGAGAGCGCGATCAAATCCATCCGTGCCGCAGGCGGTGACGTGGTCATCTCCGTCGGCGGCTGGAGCGGCAACAAGCTCGGCGAGAAGTGTTCCAGCGCGTCCGCGCTCGCCGGGGCGTACCAGAAGCTGATCGACGCGTACCACCTCAAGGCGCTCGACATCGACATCGAGGACACCGAGTTCTCCAACGCCACCGTGCGGCAGCGGGTGGTGAGCGCTCTCAAGACCGTCAAGACGAACAATCCGGGGATCGTCACCTACGTGACCATGGGGACCACGCCGAGCGGGCCCGACTCCAACGGCAAGGACCTCATCAAGCGGGGAGCCGCCGCTGGTCTCGCCAACGACGGCTGGACCATCATGCCGTTCGACTTCGAGGGGCACAGCGGCACCATGGGTTCCGCCACGGTGAGCGCTCTCGAAGGCCTCAAGGCGTCGGTCAAGAGTGCCTACGGCTACAGCGACGACGCCGCCTACCGGCACATTGGTGTCTCGTCCATGAACGGCAAGACCGATGAGGCCGACGAGACCGTCACCACCGGTGACTTCCAGACGATGCTCGGCTACGCCAAGCAGCACCACATCGCGCGCTTCACCTTCTGGGCGGTCAACCGGGACCGACAGTGCGGCTCGGGCGGGGATGCCGGAAGTTCGTGCAGCGGGGTCGGCCAGTCGCCGTACGCCTTCACCAAACTCGTCGCGCAGTACGCGGGCTGAGGGGGAGCGGACATGATGCTTCAGCAGCGCAGAAGAGCGATCGGCGCCCTCGTCGCGGCGGCGGGTCTCGTCGCGGGAGCTCTGGCGGTAGCGCCGCACGCGGCCGCCGAGCCACAGGCCCTCACCGCGTCGGCGGCTCCCGCTCTGCCCTTCGGCAGCCACCAAATCCCCTACGCGGACGGCACGTTGAGGCCGTCCGGCAGCCAGTCGGCGATCGACCAGCAGGTGATCGGGAAGTACCGGGAGTGGAAGGCCGCGTTCGTGCGGCAGAACTGCGGCAACGGCTGGTACGAAACGATCTCGCCGGACGCCGACCATCCCTATGTCGGGGAGGGGCAGGGCTACGGCATGGTGATCACCGCGCTGATGGCCGGCGCGGACACCGACGCGAAGAAGATCTTCGACGGCATGGTCAAGTACGTTCTGGCGCACCCCTCGTCGAACAATCCGGGTCTGCTCGCCGCCGAGCAGGACAGTTCGTGCAAGAGCGTCGACGGCTCGGACTCGGCCACCGACGGTGACCTGGACGTCGCCTACGGGCTGCTGCTCGCCGACCGGCAGTGGGGCAGCTCGGGTACGTACGACTACAAGAACCTGGCCGTCAAGCACATCAATGCCATCAAAAAGAGCGAGGTGAACCCCACCACGCATCTGATGCTGCTCGGCGACTGGTCGACGCCGGGTGAGTCGCACTACTGGATCTCGCGCTCCTCGGACTGGATGGCCGACCACTTCAGGGCGTTCAAGTCGGCTACGGGCGACGCCAGTTGGGACACCGTCCGGACGGTGCATCAGAAGCTGATCGCCAGTCAGCAGTCCAAGTACGCGTCCAGCACCGGCCTGTTGGCCGACTTCGTCGTCACCACCAACAGCACGCCCAAACCCGCGTCGGGCAAGGTGCTCGAATCCACCCATGACGGTGACTACGGCTGGAATGCCTGCCGTGACGCCTGGCGGATCGGCGCGGACGCCGTGACCGGCGGCGACTCGGTGTCACGCGACTCGGCGCGCAAACTCAACGCCTGGATCAAGAGCAAGACAGGCGGCGACCCTTCGAAGATCGCCACCGGATACCACCTCAACGGGTCGGCGTTCGACAGCGGCAAGGACATGGCCTTCACCGCGCCGTTCGCGGTGGCCGCGCTCACCGACCCCGGCTCGCAGGCCTGGCTCGACGCACTCTGGGGCAGGCTGACCACCACCCCGGTGGAACCGAAGATCTACTACGGCGCGAGTGTGCAACTCCAGTCGATGATCGTCGTGTCCGGCAACTACTGGGTACCGTAAGGGAGTTGGCGGAATGAACGGGCGCGCTGAAATCAAGCCGCCATGGGTGACGGGGTTGTGACACCCCGTCACTCGTGACGGCGTCCCCGCCTCACCGGTAGAGCGCGTCCACCTCGACCTCGTACGCCTCCTCGATCGCCCGCCTCTTGAGCTTCAGGGACGGGGTGAGCAGGCCGTGTTCCTCGGTGAACTGGTGGGCCAGTATGCGGAACGTGCGGATCGACTCCGCCTGGGAGACCAGGGTGTTGGCGGCCACCACCGCGCGGCGCACCTCGGTCTCCAGATCGGGGTCGCGCACCAGCTCGGACGGGGTGAGCGGAGCCTTGCCGCGCATGGCCAGCCAGTGGTCCACGCCCTCCTGGTCGAGGGTGACCAGGGCCGCGATGTACGGGCGGTCATTGCCGACGACGATGCACTGGGCGACCAGGGGATGGGCCCGTACGCGTTCCTCCAGGGCGACCGGCGACACGCTCTTGCCGCCCGACGTCACCAGGATCTCCTTCTTGCGCCCGGTGATGGTGAGATAGCCGTCCTCGTCGAGGGCCCCGATGTCCCCGGTCGCCAGCCAGCCCTCCCGGAGAACGGCCTCGGTGGCCTTGGGCTCGTTGAGGTAGCCCGAGAAGATCTGCCCTCCGTGGACCCACACCTCGCCGTCGTCGGCGATGTGCACCGTGGTCCCGGGGATGGGCTGCCCGACCGTGCCGTACCGGGTGCGCTCGGGCGGATTGGCGGTCGCGGCGGCCGTCGACTCGGTCAGGCCGTACCCCTCGTAGACCGTGACACCGGCGCCCTCGAAGAACAGGCCGAGCCGGCGGCCCATGCTGGAGCCCCCCGACATGGCGTGCCGCACCCGGCCGCCCATCGCGTCGCGGACCTTCCCGTACACCGTCTTCTCGAAGAACTGGTGCTGCATCCGCAGCGCGGCCGAGGGGCCGGGGCCCTGGTCGAAGGCCTTCTGCTCGACCGCCTCCGCGTACTTGACAGCGATGTCCACGGCCTTGTCGAACGGTCCGGTCTTTCCCTCGGCCTCGGCTCTGCGCCGGGCGGCGTTGAACACCTTCTCGAAGATGTACGGCACCGCGAGGATGAAGGTCGGCCGGAACGACTGGAGGTCGGGCAGCAGCGCGGAGGCCGAGAGCGCGGGCTGGTGGCCCAGTTTCACCCGGCCGCGGATGGCCGCGATCTCCACCATCCGTCCGAAGACATGGGCCAGCGGCAGGAACAGCAGCGTGGACGCCTCGTCGCCCGGCCGCGAGTGGAACACCGGCTCCCAGCGGGAGATCAGCATGTCCGTCTCGAACATGAAGTTGGCGTGGGTGATCACACACCCTTTGGGACGGCCGGTGGTGCCCGAGGTGTAGATGACGGTCGCCACCGACTCCGGTGTCACGGCCCGCCGATGGCGGTGGACCACCTCGTCGTCGATGGTCGCGCCCAGCGTCAGGAGCGCTTCCAGCGCCCCGGTGTCCAACTGCCACAGCCTTTTGAGGTGGGGGAGGCGGTCGACGACCGAGCCGATCGTCATGGAGTGGTCCTCGTGCTCCACCACGCACGCGGTGACCTCGGAGTCGTGCAGCATCCAGAAGACCTGCTCGGCGGAGGACGTCGGGTAGATCGGTACCGGCTGCGCGCCGATCGTCCACAGGGCGAAGTCGAACAGCGTCCACTCGTAGCGGGTGCGCGCCATGATGGCGACCCGGTCGCCGAACCGCACCCCGTCCGCGATGAGCCCCTTGGCCAGCGCGAGCACCTGATCCCGGAACTCGGCAGAGGTCACGTCCCGCCAGTGGCCCGACGCGTCCTTGCGGCACAGGGCGACGCGGCGCGGGTCGTCCAGGGCATGGTCGAAGACGGCGTCCGCCAGCCCGCCGACCTGAGGCGCCGTCGCCATGGGTGGGACCGTGAACTCGCGCAATGACCTGCCTCCCTCCGGGGGCCACCCCCGGTGGCGCTCCGCACAGCGCGGTGACCGTACCCCACACACAGTTCCCCCGGCATGGGTCTTCGGTAAGTCGAGACCGGGGACGTCTTCACAGGTCAGGGCCGAAAACATGCCCACATGGGGATCGCTCGGGCAGCTTGCTGACTCTAAGGTAAGTTCTGCGGAAGGCAATCTCCACGGAATCTGTACGCTCCAGTCACCCCCGGCTCACGGCTGTGCCGGGTTTGGGCGGGGCCGCGCCCGGGCGCGCCGGGGCGCCTGTTCCGCGGCCGCCGCCGGTCAGCCGGCCCCGTGTCCCGGATGCAAACGGTCACCGCTCGCCAGGATCGCCGACGCCAGGGCGCCGGCCGCCTCCTGTGCGGCCGAGCCCCGCCGGTTGTGCAGCAGGACGAAGTCGACGCCGCCGAGGTCGGGAAGGCCGGCCCGGGCCGAGAGCGCTTCCAGGCCGGGCGGGATCAGACCCCGGGTATGGGCCATCACGCCGAGCCCGGCCCGGGCGGCCGCGATCAGACCGCTCAGGCTGCCGCTCGTACAGGCGATGCGCCAGGAACGCCCGTGCTCCTCCAGGACTTCGAGCGCCCGGGCCCGGGTGATGCCGGGCGGCGGGAACAGGATCAGCGGGATTGGCCGCTCGGCGTCGAGCCGCAGCCCGGGCGCCCCGATCCAGCTCAGTTCGTCGGTCCACACCAACTCGCCGTGGCTGTCGCCGGGACGCCGCTTGGCGAGAACCAGATCGAGCCGGCCCGCCTCCAGTCTGCGGTGCAGGGTCCCGGACAGCTCGACCGTCAGCTCCAGGTCGACCTCCGGGTGGTCCCGGCGGAAGGACTGGAGGATCTCCGGGAGCCGGGTCAGGACGAAGTCCTCCGAGGCACCGAACCGCAGCCGGCCGCGCAGCCGCGTCCCGGCGAAGTAGTGGGCGGCCCGTTCGTGCGCGGCCAGGATCGTCCGCGCGAAACCGAGCATCGCCTCGCCGTCCTCCGTCAGGCGCACGCTGTGCGTGTCCCGGCTGAACAGGGCGCGCCCGGCCGCGTCCTCCAGACGCCGAACATGCTGGCTCACCGTTGACTGCCGCAGCCCGAGACGCCGTGCGGCCTGCGTGAAGTTCAGGGTCTGGGCCACGGCGAGGAACGTCCGCAGCTGGTTCGCGTCGTACATGCCTGCCACGCTAGCGCCGGTCCCGCCGCCCATCGCGGATTGTGATGACAGTGAGAGTGGTGTGCGGGATTCCCGATCAAGGGGGAGGGGAGGATCATCGAGAGAGCGCGTTCCGGGCCCGCCGGCGGTGACCCGTTCCTGATGCGGGCGAGAGCGCGTTCCGGTTTCCGGGGCTGTGGCACGTTCCGGGCGCCGCGGTCGGGGTGCGGGCGGGCCGCGCTTCGCGGTCGGACTCCGGCCCGGTCGGGACACGGTCGGACGCCCCCGGCGCCGCATGTCGTCAGGAGCACAGCACCCCCCACAGGTGCGCAGCAGCGCCGAGCAGGCACGCGGCGCACACCGACCAGACCAGGTAGCAGCACCCCCGACCAGGTAAGCAGCACCCCGAGCACGTGAGTGGAGCACATGAGCCGCATCCCGAAGCCGCCGTCCTGGCTGCCGGTCGACCCGTACATCCTGGCGCTGCTCGGCACCGTGGGCCTCGCGGCGCTGCTTCCCGCGTCCGGGTCCGCCGCTCCCGTCGCGAGCGGAGCCTCGACCGCGGCCGTGGCGCTCCTCTTCTTCCTGTACGGGGCCCGGCTCTCCACCCGTGAGGCGATGGACGGGGTGCGCCACTGGCGACTCCATGTCACCGTCCTGGCCTGCACGTTCGTGGCGTTCCCGCTGCTCGGCCTGGCGGCCCGGGGCCTCGTTCCTTTCGTACTGACGCCGGACCTCTACCACGGTCTGCTCTTTCTGTGCCTGGTGCCGTCGACCATCCAGTCGTCGATCGCGTTCACCTCGATCGCCCGAGGCAATGTGCCCGCCGCGATCTGCGCCGGCTCCTTCTCCAGCATCGCCGGAATCGTGTTCACCCCGCTGCTCGCGGCGGCCCTCCTCGGCAACAGCGGGGGTGGCTTCTCCGCCGACTCGCTCCTGAAGATCGTGCTGCAACTCCTTGTGCCGTTCCTGGCCGGGCAGCTCCTGCGGCGCTGGGTCGGCGGGTTCCTGGTGCGTCACAAGAAGGTGCTCGGATACGTGGACCGGGGCTCGATCCTGCTCGTGGTCTACAGCGCGTTCAGCGAAGGAATGGTGCGCGGCATCTGGCACCAGGTGAGCGTGGCCCGGCTCGGCGTGCTGCTCGCCGTGGAGGCCGTACTGCTGGCCGCGATGCTGGCGCTGACCTGGTACGGGGCAGGGCGGCTCGGCTTCGGTCGGGGCGACCGGATCGCGATCCAGTTCGCGGGGTCGAAGAAGAGCCTGGCGGCCGGGCTCCCCATGGCCAGCGTCCTGTTCGGCGCGCAGGCCTCACTCGCGGTGCTGCCGCTGATGCTGTTCCACCAGATGCAGCTCATGGTGTGCGCCGTCATCGCCAAGCGCCGCGCCCGCGACCCGCTGGTCGAGGGGGCGGGGGCGGGCGCGGTGCCGGTTCCCGTCGAGGGGGAGGGCGTAGGGGACAGCGGCGTAAGGGCCGGGCGCTAGTTCCCGACCGCGAGTCCGGGGCGGCCCGCTCGGGCGGCGGGATCGGCGGTACTCCGGTCGCGGGTCAGTCGCCACACCTGGTCCTCGCCGGTCTCCATGGGGGCCACGGGCTCGAAGGCGCGGCGTTCGTACGCGATGAAGCCGAGGCGTGCCGGGACGGCGCCGCTGGCCAGGTTGGCCGCGTCGTGCACGATCTCCACGAGGTCGACCCCGGGGAGCCGGAACGCCTGCTCGGCGAGGGCCCGCGCGGTCCGGGTGGCCACGCCCCGACCGGTCGCGGAAGGGTGCAGCCAGTAGCCGATCTCGCGCGCCTCGTCCCGGTTCTCGTCCCGCCGGAACAGTCCGCACGCGCCGACGATGGCTCCGTCGACGACGATCGCGTACGTGTACTCCTCGCCGCTCGCCCAGAGTTCGGCCCGGCGGGCCAGGAAGCGGGTGGTCCTGGCCAGGCTGTGCTCACCGGCCCACGGCAGCCAGGGACGCAGGTGCTCCAGCGACTCCTCGATGACCCGGAACAGCTCCGGCAGGTCCGCCTCACCGGCGAACGCGCGCAGCGTGAGGGTGTCGTCCACTTCCATGACCCGCGGCGGGAGATCCATGCGGCGAGGATCATACGGAGCGAGGGCCCGGGGCAAACGGTTTGATCCGGCGAGCGGGCACGGGCACGGCGGGACCGGGAGACCCCGCCGGATCATCCTCGTCCGGTGACGAGCACCACCTTGCCCAGGTTGCTGCGGGACTCGATCAGCGTGTGTGCCTCGGCCGCGGCTTCGAGGGGCAGGGCCGCCGCGACGGCGGTCCGGAGCCTGCCCGCCGCATGCAGTTCCCACAGTTCGTCGAGCCAACGCGCGTACAGTGCCGGCTTGTTGCGGGCGAGGACCGCCATCTGAAAGCCGATGACGGACTTGCCACCCACGAGCAGGTCGTACGCCTCGATGGTGCCGCCACCCGAGCTGAACGCGACAAGGCGCCCGCCCGGTGCGAGCGCTCTCAGGGCCGGACCGAGCAACTCGCCGCCGACTGCGTCGACGATCACGTCCACGGGTTCGCCCCAGGACTTGTCCCCGTACACGACGACCTCGTCGGCGCCTGCCTCCCTGACGAAGTCCGCCTTGTCCGCCGAGCCGACCGCCGCCACGACACGTCGTGCGCCTCCTGCCTTCGCGAACTGCAGGGCCAGCATGCCGATCGCGCTCGCGGCGGCCGTCACCAGGACCGATTCGCCGGGTTCCGGCCGCCCCGCCGCATACGCGCCGCGCGCCACCATGCCGCTGCGCACCAGCGCGATGGCGTCGACGAAGTCGGCGTGAGCGGGAATGCGGGAGGTCATCGCCGGGAGGAGGACGGCCTGTTCGGCATACCCGTGGCAGAAGCACAGCCCCGTCACCCGCTCGCCCAGCGCGAATTGTGTGACGCCGTCCCCGAGCGCGATCACCGTGCCGGCCACCTCGCCGCCGAGGGCCACCGGCTCGCTGCCCTCACGGACCTTGCGGACCATCGGCAGGGTCACGCCGATCGCCGCAACGTCGATCAACAACTCGCCCGGCCCGGGCACGGGCGCGGGCACGTCCTCGGCGAACAGCACGTCCGGACCGCCGTTGGCCTCATATCGAACGCGACGCATGGACCCTCCAAAGGGTTGCTCGGTGTCCCCTCGGCATTCATGGGGAGCCCCAACGATATGCATAGGGTCAGGTCGTTGGGAAGCCCCATGATTTTGGAGTAGGATTCATGCCATGACTCGCGAGCTTCACAGGGCAGAGAGCGCTCTCAGGCAGGATCTGGCCGCCCCTGCACCCGGCCCGGCGGAGGCGGCCGTGCTCGCCGCCCCCGACGCGCCGCCCGCCCTCCAGCACATCCAGTCGCTGCCCAGCTGGCTGCTCGGACGGGTCGCCGCGCGCGGGCGGAGTCTGGTCGCCGAGGCGCTCGCGGGGCAGGGCGTGAAAATGCTGCACCACGCGGTGCTCGCGGCGGTGTCCGAGCTCGGCCCGATCGCGCAGGCCGACCTCGGTCGCAGACTCGCCATCGACCCCAAGGATCTCGTCGGTGTCCTCAACGACCTCCAGGCCGACGGCTTGGCCGTGCGCGAACCCGACCCGCGCGACCGTCGCAAGAACGCGGTCACCGCCACCCCGGCGGGCCGCGACCTCCTCGAACGCTGCGCGACCGTTGCCGAAGCGGCCAACGCCGAGCTCCTCGCACCCCTGACCCCCGCCGAAGCGCGCCGCCTCATGGCCCTCCTGGGACGGCTGCACGAGGCATAGCCGCATCGTCCGTGGCCTCGGAAGCGGCCCACGTGAGAGCGCCCCACCTTCGGGCCGGTCCGCACACGCCGACGAGCCCTGTCGGGCCGGTCCATGGCCTGAAGGCGTCCCCTGCTTCCGGTCTAGATCATCCGGGCCGGTACCGTGCCGCCATGACCGCACTCGAAGGCGAGCCCGCCCTTCTCGACCCCGCGCACACCGCGCTCGTCCTCGTCGACCTGATGGACCGCATCACGGCGCTGCCCCTCGCCCCGCGCTCCGGCGAGGAAGTGCTCGCCACGGCAAGGGAGTTGGCGGAGTCCTTCCGATCGGCGGGCGCCACCGTCGTGCTGGTACGGGTCGAACGACCCGGCGTGGCCGCCCAGCCACCGGGCAGCGACCTCGTCGCCGGGCTCGCTGCCGACGGCGATCCGATCGTCGTCAAGCGCACCATCGGCGGCTTCCACCGGACCGGCCTGCACGAGCTGCTCGCCGAACGGGGCATCACCACCCTCGTGTTCGGCGGCATCGCCACCAACCTCGGCGTCGAGTCGACCGCCCGCGCCGGCGCCGACCACGGGTATGAGCTGCTCTTCGTGGAGGACGCGATGGCGGCGCTCACCGAGGACGAGCACCGTGCAGCGGTCGCTCTGAACTTCCCCCGTTTTGGCCGGGTCGTCACCGCCTCCGCTCTCCGGTTCGGCTGATCGCGTGCCCAAGTTCTCGATATCGGCGGCCGGTTCACGCCCCTGCACCCTCGTCGTCTGCCGCGGCTGCTGCTGCGGGGACGCCCGCAAGACCCCCGGCACCGACCATGCCCGCCAGCTGGAGCGGCTGCGTACCGCGGCGGCCGAGTCCGGCGGCCGCCTCGCCGTGCGCACCACCGACTGCCTCGGGCCCTGCGGCCAGGCCAATGTGGTCGTGGTCCAGCCCTCCGGCCAGGCCCGGGGGCGCGGCGCCCGCGCGGCCTGGATCGGCTGGGTCCTCGACGACGACGCCACCGACGACATCCTCAACTGGGCCGAACAGGGCGGCCCCGGCGTCGCCGAACCCCCGGCGACCCTCGCCCTCCAGATGATCCCGGCCCCGTCGGAAGCGCGCAGGCGCGCACGGTAGGGCCGTGCGGGGCTGGTCGCGCGGTTTCTCGCGCCCCTCAAGCCCGTCTTCTAGCGCGGGCCCTGGGTGGCTGGTCACGCGATCCCTCATGCCCTGAGCGCCCCTACGGGAAGGGCCCGCCGAGGCAGGGGGCGCGCCTCGCCGGCCGGGACGCTCGGGCGGGGCGGGGTCAGACGCCCGAGCGCAGGGCGATGCGCTCGTCCCCCGCGTACACGTTCATGGAGTTGCCGCGCAGGAACCCGACCAGGGTCAGCCCCGTCTCGGCGGCCAGGTCGACGGCGAGCGAGGACGGGGCGGAGACCGCCGCGAGGACCGGGATGCCCGCCATGACCGCCTTCTGGGCGAGTTCGAAGGAGGCCCGGCCCGACACCAGCAGGATGCAGCGCGACAGGGGCAGCCGGTCGTCCTGGAGAGCGCGGCCCACCAGCTTGTCGACCGCGTTGTGGCGGCCCACGTCCTCCCGTATGTCGAGCAGTTCGCCCTCCGGCGTGAACAGGGCCGCCGCGTGCAGCCCCCCGGTCCGGTCGAAGACCCGCTGCGCCGCGCGCAGCCGGTCGGGGAGGCTCGCGAGCAGTTCGGGCTCGACCCGGACCGGGGGAGTGTCGGCGATCGGGAAACGGGCCTGCGTACGCACGGCGTCCAGGCTCGCCTTGCCGCACAGCCCGCACGACGAGGTCGTGTACACATTGCGTTCAAGGGTGATGTCGGGCACCTCGACGTCCGGCGCCAGTTTCACGTCGACCACGTTGTAGGTGTTCTGGCCCTCCGCCGTCGCGCCCGCGCAGTACACGATCGACCGCAGCTCGGCCGCGGCGCCCAGGACCCCCTCACTGACCAGGAATCCGGCCGCGAGCGCGAAGTCGTCGCCCGGGGTCCGCATCGTGATCGCCAGCGGCTTTCCGTTGAGCCGGATCTCCAGCGGCTCCTCGGCCACCAGGGTGTCCGGGCGCACCGAGACCGCCCCGTCCCGGATGCGGATGACGCGGCGCCGTTCGGTGACCCGTCCCATGTCCTCAGTCCCTCGATCGATGTCGCCGGTCCGGTCGGTCTCGTGTCTGTACGTGCTGGAAGCCGAAGCGTCCCTTGATGCACAGGTTGCCGTGGGTCACCGGGTTGTCGTGCGGCGAGGTGACCTCGACGATCTCATTGTCCTGCACAGGGAGCGTGACGTTGCAGCCGACGCCGCAATAGGCGCACACCGCGGTCGTCTCCGACTGCGCCGCCTCCTCCCAGGCGCCGGCCGCCCGCGTGTCAGGCGCAGTGGACCTCACCAGGACCGCGCAGATGGCGGACGTGGTGCTGCCCACGGCGGCCGAGTGGGCCGAGACCGAAGGCACGACGACCAACAGAGAACGTCGAGTGCAGCGGGTGCGGGCCGCGCTGAGGCCGCCGGGCGAGGCCCGCGAGGACATCGACATTATGTGCGCCCTGGCCCAACTGCTCGGCCATGAACGGAAGTTCACCGACGCGCAGCAAGTCTGGAACGAGCTGAGAGCGCTCTCACCCGACCACTACGGCATGACGTACGACCGCCTGGAGGAGCACCAGGGCCTCCCGTGGCCGTGCCCGTCGGCGCACGAGCTGCCCGCCAGTTTTCTGCACGTCAGGCCGCTCGGCCGCCGACAGGGTCCAGGGCTCGACGAGCTCCGCGTACGCCTGGTCCCCGCTGGGAAAAGGACGTGCCGCCCAGATTCGTCGACAGAATATTGACTACAGTATGACTTTTTGGGCGGTCGAGACGCCCGGCACGGTCCGCGAGGGCGAAACGCTGACACAAGGCTCCAAAGGTGCGGCAGTGAATCCTGTGGGATGTCGCGCCCGCGTACCCATCGGTAGCCACGAAGACTGGATGGCTCCGGATGTCAGCAGTCAATGCACGTACCGAGGGGACCCGCCATGACCGGCATGCGAGGCTCGCGTCTTGTCGCAGTCGGGCACTATCAGCCCGCCAAGGTGCTCACCAACGCCGACCTCGCCGAGCTGGTCGACACCAGCGACGAATGGATCAGCAGCCGCGTCGGCATCCGCACCCGCCATGTCGCCGGAGCCGACGAGCCCGTGGACGAACTCGCCGCCCACGCGGGCGCGAAGGCGCTGGCCGCCGCCGGACTCGCCCCCGCCGACATCGACCTGGTCCTGGTCGCCACCTCCACGGCCATCGACCGCTCGCCCAACACGGCGGCCCGCGTCGCCGCCCGGCTCGGCATGGCATCGCCCGCGGTGCTCGACCTCAATGTGGTCTGCGCCGGGTTCACCCACGCGCTCGCCACCGCCGACAGCCTGGTGCGCACCGGCACCGCCCGGCGGGCGCTGGTCATCGGCGCGGACAAGATGACGGCGGTCACCGACTGGACCGACCGCAGCACCTGCGTCCTGGTCGGCGACGGCGCCGGAGCTGCCGTCGTCGAAGCGAGCGAAGAGGCGCTGATCGGCCCGGTGTTGTGGGGTTCGGTGCCCGAGATGGGGCACGCGGTACGCATCGAGGGCACCCCTCCGGTGTTCGCACAGGAGGGCCAGTCCGTCTACCGCTGGGCCACCACCCAGCTACCGCCCATCGCCCGCCAGGTGTGCGAGCGCGCCGGGCTCACCCCCGAGGACCTCGCCGCGGTCGTGCTGCACCAGGCCAATCTGCGGATCATCGAGCCCGTCGCGCGCAAGATCGGCGCCGTCAACGCCGTCATCGCCCGCGACGTCGTCGAATCCGGCAACACCTCGGCCGCCAGCATCCCGATGGCCCTGTCCAAACTGGTGGAGCGCGGCCAGATCACCACCGGCGACCCGGTGCTGCTCTTCGGCTTCGGCGGCAACCTGTCGTACGCGGGCCAGGTCGTACGCTGCCCGTGAGGGCGAGCGCGGCCCACTCCCCGCCCCAGGCGCCACACGCCGCCCGGTGGCCCCGGCCGCGACACACCGCCCTGGGCCCCGGCCGCCACACGCCGCCCGGTGGCCCAGCCGCGACACGCCGCCCGGAGGGGCTCAGCCGACCAGGCGTCGCCGCCAGTCGAGCGGGGTTATGTCGATGGCCGAGCCCGGGTCGCCGTCCCACTCCACCGCCAGACCAGACCGCTCCAGCGCGGCCACCACCTCCCGGCCCACGGCCGCCGTGGTGCCGGGCGACCCGTCGAACCCGCCGTACATCAGCGTGAGCCCGTGGCCCGAGGCGGCCGCGTCGGTCGCCTGGGAGTGGAAGTAGACGAAGCCGCGGGCATCCGGCGAGCCGGCCCCGCCGATCTCCGACTGGCCGCAGGAACGGCAGCAGGTGAAGTTCTCCCGGGCGGTGAGACCGGCCGCCTCCAGGGCTGCGAACGCCCGAGTGATCCGCTCGGGGTCCGTCTCGCCCTCCCAGGCGGCCTGTTCCGCCACGCGCTCCAGCCATATGCGGTCCGCCAACCGCTGTGCCTGCGCGGGCGATACGGGGTGGACATCGCCCGACACGAGATAGTCCTCGGCCAGCTCCGCCAACTCCCTGCGGGTCGCGTAACCGCCCACGGTCACCTCGCGCACCCGGGTCTCCAGGAGCCCCAGATCCTCCCGCGACAGCTCCAACTCCGGTACCGGCGGGGCGGGTTCGAACTCCAGCCGCTGCCAGTCGAGGCCCGCCTCCCACCCCTCGCCGGCGCGCGCCCACCCGGTCATGGCCGCGACCACCGGGCCGGGCTCGTCGGGCAGCGCCCGGAAGTGCCGTTCGGGCCCGCCGTCGCGGTACTCCAGCGTGTAGCCCTCCCCGGCCTCGTGCCACACCTGGATGAAGACATCCGGCAGATCGGGGATGCGCTGGACCACCAGGAACCTGTCGTCCTCGTCACCGATCCGCCGGATCAGCTCGGCCAGTTGCCCGGCGGTGACCCGGGTGTGCCGCCGGCCGCTCTCCGTATCCACTGCGATCGCAAGCATGTCGCTCACTGTCGCACGCGCCACTGACAACCCGGCCGGCCGGGCCGAGCCCCCTGGTGCGGCCGGGGCGCGCCGGATCCAGGCCAAACCCCGGCCGCCGCCCTACGGAATCCGGACGACAGGAGATGAGGGGGATTGCGCTCGTAGACTGTAGACGATAGCCAATTTCCGTGAACCGGCTCGTCGCCCGTAGTGCTGGAGTCGCCCGTGGTGCTGGAGGGGAAACCAATGGTGTCCGCAGGACTGCCGCAGGGAACCGTGCCCAAGCTGGAGCGGCCCGGGCCGCTGCGTGAGCGCGTCTACGAGGCCCTCCTGGATCTGATCACCACCAGGGCCCTGCGCCCCGGCCAGCACCTGGTGGAGAGCGAACTCGCCGGGCAGCTCGGGGTGTCCCGGCAGCCGGTGCGCGAGGCGCTCCAGCGGCTCAACACCGAGGGCTGGGTCGACCTCAGGCCCGCACAGGGAGCCTTCGTCCACGAGCCCACCGAGGAGGAGGCCGACCAACTCCTCTCGGTACGTACGCTCCTGGAGGCCGAGGCGGCCCGGCTCGCCGCGGCCAACTCGGGATCCGCCGGGATCACCGCGCTGGAGGCCCTGTGCGCCGAAGGCGAGCGGGCCGTCGCGGACGACGACGTGGACCTGGCGGTGGCGACCAACGCCGCCTTCCACGCCAAGGTCATGGAGCTCGCCGGAAACGTGGTGCTCGCCGAGCTCGCGGCCCAGGTCGACCGGCGGGTGCGCTGGTACTACACGCCGGTGGCGCGCCGACGCGGCAAGCAGTCCTGGATCGAGCACCGCGATCTCATCGCCGCGATCTCGGCGCGCGACGAGCGCAGGGCCACCGAGGTCATGCGCGCCCACACCGAGCACACCCGCACCACCTACCACGAGCGGTCCGAGCGGACCTGACCGCCGCCAGGCCGCGGCCCCCGCACGCGCCCCGGCCCGCGCACGCGCCCCGGCCCCCGTGCGCACCCCGGGCCCCCGCGCGCACCCACCCCGGATCAGGCGCCCGCCCGCTCCTCATGCGCACAGGGGGCCCACCGCGCCTCGGCGAGCAGCATCGCGATCAGCACGAGCACCAGGGCGAACAGCTCGGTGAGGGAGGAGACATGAGTGCCCAGCGGTACCGCGGCGAGCGCGCCGAGTGCGCCGGCCGCCCGGTAGCCGAGCGGTGTGATGCGCAGGGCCGCGCGGAACGCGACGTTCCCGGCGAGGAACAGGGCCACCCCGCCCGCGAGGGCGACGGCGGGCGCGGTGGGGAGCTGCTGCGGCAGATGCCCGATGGACTTCTTCACCCCGGCCGCCAGCACCGCGACCCCGAGCAGCATCGGCACGAAGCTGTAGTAGTACGCGAGCATCGTCACCCGGAACCGCTCGCGCCCCGACACCGCCCGCAGGGCGTGCTCGGCGGCCTCCTCGTCCCGGATGAAGTACGTCCACCACAGGGCCGCCGCCAGAGCCAGGGCCAGGGCCGCGCCCCCGAACAGGCCCCAGGTCAGGGCGAGTTCACCCGCGCCGATGCCGATCGCGATGACCGATTCGCCGAAAGCGATGATGAGCAGCAGCCCGTGCCGCTCCACGAAATGTGCCGGGTCGAGGGTGCCGACGCGGCCCGTCACCGCCACCCGCTCGCCGCCCACGTCGGCGGTGACCCGGCTGGACAGGACCGGCGTGATCGCCTGAAGCGCCAGCGCGGCCAGCCACAGCCCTTCCCCGGCCCGCCCGTGCACGGTGCCGGCCGCCGTCACACACAGCGCCGAGAGCACATTGGTGAGCGCGAAGCTCAGCACGTATCGGCCGTGCGCCAGGGCGTACAGCGCGCTGTGGACCACGGTGACCAGGAGGAAGCCGAGGCCGAACGCGACGCCACTGGTGCGGAACACCCCGGGTATCGCCAGTGCGCAGGTGAGGAAGCCGCACATGCCGAGGATCAGGGAGAACCGGCGGGCGTTGGTCTCGGGCGGGACCTGGTTGGTGAGGTAGGCGTAGGCCCCGTACATCCAGAACAGGACGGCGAAGATCAGCAGGACCCGGCCGGCCTGGGTGAAGGACAGGTCATGGGTGAGCAGCACGGTCAACTGTGTGATCGTGAAGACGAAGACGAGGTCGAAGAAGAGCTCCAGGGTGGAGACCCGGCGCCCGGTGGCGCTCTCGGCCTCCACCGTCGTGGCATCGACGACTGACATACGTTCCCCCAGCAGGCATGTCGCGCGAATGTGCGGCCGACACCCTAGCCGAGCAGCGCGGAGCCGCCCCGGACCGTCTCAGTTCCGGGGCGGCTCCGCGCGGATGGGGGCCCACACCACCTCCCGGCAGATGGGGTGGGGGTTGGCCTCGATGTCGCGGATCCTGGTGCGGCCGGACTGGTGCAGTTCGGCGGCTTCGGTGCCTCGTGGCACGGGGCGTTCGTGGGCGGCGAACTCCTCGTACGCGCCGTGACCGAGGGCCCGACGGGGGACCGGGACCGGAATGGGGACCGGGACCGGCTCGGCGATGTCACCCGATGCCCTGCCGGTCCGGTTCCAGCGCGAAGGCCCGCTCGGCCTCCTCCGGCACAGCGAGCGACACCGCCCGCGCGAGCAACTCCCTTTGCCGCACAAGCGGTTCATGACGAGAGGCGGGCGCGAGCCGCAGCAGATCGTCCAGGCCCGCCATCATGCGGCGGGTGACCTGAGGGCTCCCCACCGCGCACAGCCGGATCTCACAGAAGGCGAGATCGACGACATCGGACCAGTCCGGCACGTCCTGCACGAGCCGGACCACCCCGTCGCCGTCCGGGTGGGCAACCGCGCCGAGCGGCCGGTGCGCCAGCGCCGACAGCAACTGGACGATCCGGTCGAGACACTGCACGGCGGTGGTCGGGTCGTTGATCGCGGCGGAGAGCGCCCGCAGCGCGATGTCGCAGAGCTGCCGCAGCCCGAACCCGAGATCCTGGTGGAACGTACGCTCCACCCCCACCGAGACGGTGTAGCGCAGCGCGCCCCGCGACGGCGCCCTGCCCTCCCCGCCACCGTGCACCGAAAGCAGCTCGGTGCCCGGCACCACGAAGTCCCCGAGGCGGGGGAGCAGCCGCAGCACCACGCCCTGACGCCGGGCGGCGCGCACCAGCCGGGCGATGTTCACGTCCCGCAGCACCCCGGCCGGCCCGATGTACCCGATCCGCCCGATCTCCGGCCCCAGGTCCCGGGGGTCGACGTCGCCCCGCGGCATCGTGTCGACCACCCGCAGGGACTCGCCGGTGATCCGGTCGATGACGTGCCCGACCCGCATGAGCCGCAGCGTGGAGTTCACGTACGCGATGAAGAGGAACAGGCTCAGCGCGACCATGAGCAGGGTCAGCACGCTCTGGAGGAACGGAACGGTGGTCACCAGGCGCGCGTCGGCGTCGCTCTCGAACGAGGTGAGGACGAGCAGCGACAGCGTGAACGTGGCGAGGAAGACCGCGAACGTCAGCTTGGTGATGCGGGACCGCATGAAGATCCGCACCACCCGGGGGGTGAACTGGCCGCTCGCCATCTGGACCGCGACCAGGGAAATGCTGAACACGACACCGATGAAGGTCATCATCGCGGAGCTGACCGTGCTGACCACGGGCTTGGCGTCGTCGGCGATACGGATCAGCTCCGTGACCTCCTCGTACTGCCGGTGGTCCTGGAGCGCCCCGACGAGCGCCGCGTCCAGTTCGGCCGCGCCGGCCCACAGCGCGAAGACCAGCACCATGGCCGCGGTCGGCGCGAACCAGAAGGTGTCGCGCAGATGCTCCCGCAGCGGCGAGAGCGCACGCGGCCGCCGATATCCGTTGCCCTTGGTCACCCGGCGAGGCTAGGCGTGCATCGCAGTGCTGATGCCGCCACGCCACCGGGTGGTCCCACAGTCGTACACACATTGGTCCTCACGGAGTACGCGGCCGTACATCCGCGCCCGAACAATGGAAGGGAGGCCCGCGCCGCCCGGCACCGCCCGCCGAGATCCCGCCCGAGCCGACCGACCCCCAGGAGCGCCAGCCATGTCCGTTAGCACTGACCGGACCTCCCAGCACCCCACCGGTACGGATACCGGCGCCCGCGCCCGGACCCGTACCCGAAACGTCGTGATCACCGTCGTCTCGGTCGCCGTGGCTCTCGGCTTCGCCGCCGTGGTGGCCGTGCCGGCGGCGAAGGACTGGTTCCAGAACCGCCACGACCAGGCCGCCTCCTACAGCTCGGGCAAGGAGGCGAAGGCCGACCGCGCCTCGGTGCCGCGCTGGCTTCCCGACGGTGCGAAGCGCGTCGAGTACGCGATGAAGACCACCGGAGGCGACCGCCTCCTGAAGGCCGCCCTGCCCTCGTCGGCCCTGCCCGCCGACTGCAAGCCGCATCAAGCGGCCGCGACCCCGAACCCCCCGGCCATCAAGGCCTCCTGGTTCCCCAGGAACGCCGAACGGCGCACTTCGGCGCGCTGCGGTCTGCACTACGCGTACATGGAGGGAAACACTCTGTACGCTTGGCAGGCGAACGACGACTGGATCGCCGCGAACAGGGCCTGACGCTCGCCTGACCACGCAATATGCGGGTGAACAGCGCCTCGAACCCCTGGTAGAGTTCTCTATGTCGCCGCGGGGAACACGACGCGAAGACAACACCTTGTCCGGGTGGCGGAATGGCAGACGCGCTAGCTTGAGGTGCTAGTGCCCTTTATCGGGCGTGGGGGTTCAAGTCCCCCCTCGGACACCAGCGAAAACCCCAGTTGATCTGGGGTTTTCTGCGTTTCTGGACCCCGTACCCACCCCCACGGCGTGCCGCCCGGTGCCGGCTCGGGGGAGCGGGTTGGCACCGGGCGGGGTGGTGGGGGTGGGACGGGTGGGGGGTCAGTAGGCCGTCGTGATGGTGACGCCGCTGAACGCGCTCTGGGCGTACAGGCTGATGAAGCGGTATCCGGCCGTGCGGTTGGTGACGGTGATGCTCTCGGTGTTGCCGGCCTTGGTCGAGCGGGCGGTGTAGGCCTTGTTGGTCGCCCACGTCTTGGTGTTGTAGTAGAGGTTGGCGTTGCCGGTGCCGCCGGTCGTGGTCACCTTCAGGGTCACCGTTCCGGCCGGCAGGTAGAGGTACAGGTAGTCCAGGTCGCCCGTCTTGGCCGTGCGGCCGGTGCGGGAGCAGTTCTGGCCCATGAGGCGCGCGTCCGGGTCCGTGCAGGCGGGCAGGGCGCCGGTCACCGCGACGGACCGGGTGGTGGTGTTGCTCAGGCCCTTGGCGTCGGTGACGGTCAGGGAGATCGTGTACGTACCGGCGGCCTTGTAGGTCTTCGACGGGCTGGCGGCCGTGGACGTGGTGCCGTCGCCGAAGTTCCAGGAGCGCGAGGTGATGGTGCTGCCGGTGTCCGTGGACTTGTCGGTCAGGGTCACCTTCAGACCCGAGACGGCAGCGTCGAACGCCGCCGTCGGACCGCTGCTCGTACCGCCGCAGGCGCCGGCCGCGCACGCGTCGAGCCAGGTGGTGAAGTCGGCGTCGTAGCGGGTGCCGATGCCGGTGCTGTAGACGGCGTACGCACCCTTGTAGTCACCGGCGCGGAACTTGGCCAGCATGTTCTGGACGTCGGCGGGGTGCTTCTCCACCATGTAGCGGGTGGCCAGGTAGCCCCACGGGTAGGTGCGGCTCAGGTCGGAGTTGGCGTACGAGCTCTGCCACAGCGTGCTCAGCGCGTAGGTGTGCTGGGCGGCGTCGGCGATCGCCTCGGTGTCGGCCATGCCGCGGTAGCTGTACGAGACGTACTCGGCGAAGCCCTCGATCCACCAGATGTCCGGGACGTCCTGTCCGGCGTTGAAGTCGCCGGCCATGTCGTAACGGCCGTCGAGGTAGTGCGTGTACTCGTGGTTGAGGTTCCAGATGTCTCCGGGGAAACCGTCGCCCACGCTCTTGACGTACGACAGGAAGCGGGCCTGGTTGGCCGGGTCGGACGGGTTGCCCTCCAGGTATTCGCCGCCGTTGTTGGTGCTGTTGCCGAAGATCCAGCCGGAGTACGTCTGGTAGTCCTTCGGGCTCGCGAACGTCACGATCTGGATGTTGGTGTTGTGGTCGTCGGCCACCGGCCCGTTGTCCTTGACGATGCTGTGGAAGTACGCGTCCTGGCCCTTGACGCTGGTGCAGGCCGCGCTGAGTGCGGCGTCCGTCAGCGACTGCGCGCGGAAGGTGTGGTCGGCGTCGCAGTTGTAGGTGATCGGCAGTGCGGCGGCGGTGAGCTGGCCGATGAAGTCGCAGGTGCCGTAGTAGGAGCACTGGGCCTTGTCGTACGCGTCCGTCATCGCGCCCACCGCGACCCACAGGGGCGCCGTCGTGCCGGTGATGGCGGAGACACCCAGCAGGCTCTTGACGAGCGGCCGCACCTTGGCCTGGAGCGCGGGCGTGTCGAGGAAGCGGGCCATCTCGCTGCCCGCGTTGGCGTCCAGGTAGAACCACGCGTCGTTGAGCTTGGCGAGGTGGCTCTGGGCGAACGTGCTCAGCGTGTCGATGATGCTCGGGTCGGCGGTCACCGCCGCGATGTACGCCGGGTTCCAGTGGCCGCGGAAGAGCGGCGTGAACACGTCGTTGACGGCCCTGTCCATGCTCCAGTACGCGTCGTAGGAGCTGTTGTAGGCGTTCAGCACCTGCTTGTACGTGTTCAGGTAGCGGTGCTGCTCGTTGGCGCTGTCCGTCAGGATCAGCACCTCGCCCATGATGTCGCCGTTGGCCGCGCTGACGTCCATGAAGTGCGGGGAGGCGGTGAACGTGTCCAGGGCGGCCTCACTCGCGGCGGCCAGCGTCGCGCCGTAAGGACCCACGTCCGAGGTGTAGTTGGACTGGACGTAGTAACCGGCGCGCAGGAACAGCACGAGCTGCCACACGTTGGTCGAGTTGTCACCGGGGTAGCCGCGCGCGGTGTCCCGCAGGGCGTTGGCGACGGTGACCATCTGCGCCTCGCGGAACGCGTTGTAGGCGTCGGTTCCGGTGAGGGAGAACAGCGTGTTCACGCAGGTCGTGGTCGACGACTGGATGAAGGTGACCAGCGCGGATCCCGTCCGGCTGCCGAAGTCGCCCGGGGTGCAGGACGCCGCGGCGGCGCCGTTCGGCGCCTTGCCGTCGGCCTTCTGCGGCGCGGGTGAGGTCACCGGCTGCTGCGGCGGGAGCTGCGTGGCTTTGAGCGGGGTGTGCCGGGCGTCGGACCGGTCGGACACGTCCGCTTTCGAACCGAGCGGCTGAGGAACGGATTTGTCCGCCGAGTGACCCGAACCGGCCGGTGCGGCGGGCGAGTTGGGGATGGGCGTACGGCTCGCGGCGGCTGCTCGGCTCGCCTGCGCCGGCATGGCGAGGCCCAGGCAGAGTGCGAGGGCGAGTATCAGGAAGCCGGTGAGACTTCGTCTCAGTCTCTCTGGTCGGGTGGTGTTCACGTGCCGCCTCCCAGCGGTGTGAAGGCCGCGCCCGGGGCGCGGCGGTGGGGGTACCGCGGGATCCGGCCGCTCCGCCACCGCCCCGGCTGGGGCGCGCCCTCGGCCTGGGGGCGAGCCCCTGGCATGGGGGGCGTACCCCGGCCCGGGGTGTGTCCCGGTGTCGGGGTGCACCCCCGGTCCAAGGGCGGCCGTCCCTGGTCCGGGGCGTGGCGGAGCGGACCCGATGACCCACGGGTCGAACTGATCGATTGGCATGAACGCGGCTCGCTCGTGCGCTCTGTAAAATTGCATATGTCACATGGCTTGGGAAGGGCGCGCGGGTAAATCGGAGGCAATGAGTGGGAGTTGGGGGCGGCGGGGGTTCGGCTCAGTGGGGTGTCGGGCGCAGAACCAGACAGACGAAGCCGAAGGCGTCCCGGTATCCGCGCAGCCATTCCGTGCGGTGCCTGTCCGCCGCGTCCAGGGCCTGCGCGGCGTCCGGATCGCCCGGGTGGTCCAGGGCCCAGGACGCGAGGGAACCGGTCCACGACCACTCGTAGGCGTCCAGTTCCTCCCGCGTGCTGATGTGAGCCTGGACCGGTGTCCAGCCGTCGGCGGCGACGAGGTCGAGGACGGCCGGCAGATCGCCGAGGTCGCCCAGCATCTCGACGGCCTCGTTCGAGGGGCGGTCCGCCCAGAATCCGTCGCCGATCAGGACGCGCCCGCCGGGGGCCAGGTGGGTGCGGGCCGCCGCGAGGGTGGGGAGGAGGCCGCCGAAGGCGTGCGCGGCCCCGACGCTGATGACCAGGTCGAAGTCCCGGGCGGCGGCGAAGTGTTCCGCCTGATCGTGGTGGAGGGTGAGGCGCTCGTGGACGCCACGGGCTCGCGCCGCCTCCCGGGCGTGATCCAGCGCGGGCATGGAGACGTCGGCAGGAGCCTCGCAGGGGCGCTCGGCGGCACGCATCCGCTTTCCGCGCGGATGAAGCCGGCCAGGCCTGATGGCCGGCGCGGCCCCGGTGCCGTCCACCGCGCTCATGGGCGGCTCCGCTGGTCGGGCGGCTGATCAGGCGTCGCCCCCACCGCCGCCGCCGAGTCCGGGCGGGTGGGCCGCGCCGGACCGCAGGAGTTCCAGCAGGGTCAGCACACGGGCGAGGGGCCGGACCATGCCGGGGATCTCTCGCGCATATAGGACGGGTTCTGTCCGGTATCGGTCGTAGCGTGCGAGCGGAGGGGGTTCAAAGCCCCTCCCATCCGTCACGCCATCCACTGTGGAGAGAACTCATGGACTTCGTCTCGATCCGCGTCATCACCGGCGACATCACCCGCCTGGTCACCTTCTACGAGCGGGCCACGGGGGTGCGGGCCACCTGGTCCACCGAGGACTTCGCGGAGCTCAGGGTCGGTTCGGCGACCCTGGCGATCGGCAGCACGCGCACCGTCCCGATGTTCGCGCCGGGGGCCGCCCACCCCGCCGACAACCGCAGCGTCATCCTCGAATTCCATGTCGCGGACGTGGACGGCGTATACCGCGACCTGCTCGACTCCGGCCTCGTCCAAGACGTCGTACAGCAGCCCACCACAATGCCCTGGGGCAACCGCTCGCTCCTGCTCCGCGACCCCGACGGCCATCTCGTCAACTTCTTCACCCCGCTCACCAAGAACGCGCTCGCCAGGCTCGCCCCCTGAGGGCGCGGGGCGCGCGCGTGCGGGAGGCGGGCGCGCCCGGAGAGCGGCGGCGGAGGAGGTGGCCGCGCGGCGCGCTCCGGTGTCCGTTTCCCGCCGCACTGCCTCGGCCATACGATTGCGTTCGAAGGATTTCAGCCGCAGGTGCGCAGGGGGATCGGTGGGCGGGTTGTCGCAGGGGTGGGAACGGGCGGACCGGCGGACCGCCGACGAAATGATCGCGGAGGCGCGCAAGGCGCTCTTCGTCATGTTCGGCTTCATGGCGGCCATTTGGGCCCTGCAAGTCGTCAACTGGCTGTCCGACTACCGTCTGGACATGGACTTCGGCGTCATCCCGCGTGACATGGACCGACTGCCGGGCATCCTGGTCTCGCCGTTCCTGCACTTCGGCTGGAGCCACATCGAGGCCAACTCCGGCCCCCTGTTCATCTTCGGATTCCTGGCCGCGTACCGGGGTGTGGTGCGGTTCGTGTGGCTCACCCTCCTCGTCGCGATGACCAGCGGCCTCGCCGTCTGGCTCTTCCAGGGCGCGGACACCATGAGCGTGGGCGCGAGCGGCGTGATCTTCGGCTACTTCGGATACGTGGTGCTGCGCGGCCTGTTCGACCGGCGGCTGGTCGACGCGCTCATCGGTGTGGTGATGGCGGCGTCCTTCGCCTACCTGGTGACGGTCGCCGTCCCCGGCACCCCCGGGGTGAGCTGGCTGGCGCACCTCGGCGGACTGGTCGGCGGAATGATCGGCGCCTACCTGCTGCGCGACGGCCGCGGCTCCGCCCCCGTGGCGGGCGCCACGCCCCCCACCGCGCTGGACCGGCGCGGCACGCCCCCCGCCTCGCCGGACCCGGGCCGCGCCGAGCTGCACAAGGAACTCCGGGACCTGGGCCTGCTCTGAGGTCTCGCCCACCACATCCACCTCCCGGACCGGCGGCCGGGGCGACTCGGTGCCGTGTGGGCGGGCGCCCGGGCCCGGCCGGGTCCATCGCGATATTCGGTGCCGTATCGGCCGACACGAGCGCAGACTCGTCCCATGGCGGACATGGGGGCGTTCCGGGAGGCGGTCGGTCGCTGGGCGGCCGGGGGCCCCGGCGGGCGGGCGACGGAGCTGGCGGCCGAACTCGGCCTGCGGACGGCGGTGTTGCTGGAGGGGCCGAGCGACCTCGCGGCCGTCGAGACGCTGGCCGCCCGGCGCGGCCGGGACCTCGGCGCCGAGGGCGTGTGTGTCCTGCCGATGGGCGGGGCGATGAGCGTGGGCCGCTACGCCGGCCTCCTCGGCCCGCCCGGTCTGGGCCTGCGTCTGACAGGGCTGTGTGACGAGCGGGAACAGAGCTACTACGACCGCGCTCTGCGGCGGGCTCGGGCACCACGCCCGGGGTTCTTCGTGTGCGCGGCGGACCTGGAGGACGAGCTCATCCGTGCGCCGGGCCCGGCCGCGGTCGAGGCGATCGTGGCGGCCGAGGGCGATCTGCGCGCCTGGCAGACCTTCCTGCGCCAGCCCGCCCAGCACGGCCGCCCCCGCTCGCGGCAACTGCGTCGGTTCCTCGGCACGAAGAAGGGCCGCAAGATCCGTTACGGCCGTCTCCTGACGGAGGCCCTCGACCTCGCCGCCGTACCGGCCCCGCTCGACGCCCTGCTGGCCAACGTGTGACGCCTGACCGCTTGGCGGCCGCCAGCTTGAGGGGGGCCGCGTAGGAGGTGTCGTACGGGGACGATCCCGGGCCGGCGCCCCCCTGCGCGGTCGTCAGGCCCCGGCTCGGGCCCCAGCTCCGGCCCCGGCCCCGGCCCCGGCCGTGAAGGTGACCGCGTCCGCATCCGCCTCTACGTCCGCACCCGCACTTGTGTCCCCCCGCCGACCCAGCGCGTCCGAGGCGCGTGCCGTGATGTAGAGGGACGCCGCGAGCGTGAGGACGAGGGCGGCGCCCACGGCGACGATGCCGCCGTTCGTCACGGCCCGCGCGTCCCCGGCCTCCGTACGGGCGGAGCCGCTCAGGAAGGGGATGACGGCCAGGACGGCGCATCCGA
This sequence comes from Streptomyces sp. ASQP_92, assembly GCF_025399895.1. Taxonomy (GTDB): domain Bacteria; phylum Actinomycetota; class Actinomycetes; order Streptomycetales; family Streptomycetaceae; genus Streptomyces. The sequence goes on from NZ_JAODUA010000005.1 coordinate 160,073, forward strand.
GGGCGACTTCGGCCCACACCACCTTAGGGAAGTGACGCAGCGTCAGATGCAGGAGGGAGGCCGTGGCGTCGGTGCGGCGCGCCTGTGCGATGCGCGGCATCAGCCAGAACTGGTTGACCCCGCCCGCCACGACCATGGCGAGTACCAGCGCGATCTTGATGAGCAGGACGAATCCGTAGGTGGTGGTCCACAGTTGCCCGATGCCGCCGACGTGCTTCCAGCTCATCCACAGTCCTGAGGTGAGTACGGCGCCGACGCAGACCAGGGCGACCAGGCTGAAGCGCCGCCACAGGTCCGCCCACAGCGCGCCCGCGCTCTCGCTCAGCCGGCCCCGGCTCGTGGCGAGCGCGGCGAGGACGGCCAGACCGCCGACCCAGACCGTGCCGCTGATGATGTGCGTCTGAGCGAAGAGGATGTCGAACACCTTGTCCGCGTCCTTGGGCGCGGTGGCCGGCACCGCGCCGACGAGCGTCACGGCGAGGGCGAGCGGCAGCGCGGTGCGGGCGAGCGCGTCGAGGTGTCTGCGCGCCCGGGGAACGAAGAGCGCGATCAGCGTGGCGGAGGCCAGGATGACGAGGATGTTCTGCACCGTGTAGATCGCGCCCTGGGCCACCCATGTGCCCTTCGCCGCGGGGGCCGTCAGAACGTCCCCGATCCGGCCCGGCAGTAGGGCCTCGCCGAACGGCATGCCCTTTCCGGCCCGCGCCACGCGCCCGGCGAGCTGGAAGTAGCCCGACACCAGCAGGGCGACCCCGGACCAGGCGAGGTACAGCGCGGTCCGGCGACGCAGTACGTCGACGTCGCCGCGCTCGTTCCCCGGCGTACGCAGGGCCGGGCGAACGGTCGTCGCGTAGGTGACGGTGGCGCCGATGGCCCCGGACAAGCCTGTGAAATAGCCCGTTTTGGTGAGGACTCGCCAGAGCGGGGGTGTGGTGTAGCCGGCCGAGGCGGCCAGATGAACGAGGGTCATGAAAGGTGAGGCTAACCTAAGTAACTCGGTGGTTGGTCACCTGGTTCACACCTCGGACGGGATCGGTGCCGCTTTGTCCCGAGTGGTCGGTATGGCGCCGTCCCCGAGCGGAGATCCCCGGCGCAGGGCCCGGCGGACGATGGCGGGCGCCGCGAGTCCCGCCAGGGCGAACAGGGCCCCGACGACATACCAGCCCGGCCGCCCCCAGGTGATGCACAGGGAGATGAGCAGGGCCGGCCCGGCGGCGTCGGCCAGGCCCGCGCCGAGCCCGAATACGCCGAGGTACTGGCCCGTGGCATGCCGGGGAGCGAGCGCGAAAGACAGCTCGAACCCGGCCGCGGCATGCCACAGTTCGCCGACCGTATGGACAACTACCGCCGCCAGAAGCAGAGTTGCGGCCGCCCAGCCGGGCAGGCCGGCGGAGAGCGAGATGACCGCGCACGCCACGAGGAAGGCGACCCCCGAGCGGCGGTAGGCCACAGCGCCCGACGCCGGGGTGTCGACGTGCCGGCTCGCCCGGACCTGGAACGCGATGACGATGACGGTGTTGAGCAGCATCGTGACCGAGATGAGCCAGTGCGGGGCGGTGGTGGCGATGACCAGCCAGAGCGGGACCGCGACGGTGAGCACCTTGAACTGGATCGCCATGACCCCGTCGAGCAGGTCGCGCAGACCACCGAGGACCGGTCCCGGCGGGCTCCGGCGCGATCGGGGGGAGCAGGAACAGGACGGCCGCGGACGCCGCGAACGCGAGCGCGTTGCCGGCGACGAGAACCTGGTACGCGCTGTGCGTACCCACCTGTACGGCCCACCCCGCCAGCACCGCCCCCAGGGAGATGCCGACATTGGTCACGGCACGCAGGTAGGCGCGAAAGGCCTGCGGCCGATCCCCGCCGTGGTGCCGGATGAGCGGACCCCGCGCGGCGTTTCCGGCACCCTTCGCCCCCATCGCCACGGACACTGCGAGCACGAACGGCCAGAACCCGTCCGCGATCAGGAACGCGGCGGTCGCCAGCGCCTGCATCAGGAGAGCGACCCCGTACACCCCCCGCGCCCCGCGCCGGTCCGCGAGGTGACCCACCCCGATTCCCATCGCGAGGGCGAGGACCCCGGCGATCCCGAGCCCGAGCCCCACCTGATCCGCCGGTATCCGGCGATCCTGCGAGAAGTACAGGACTCCGGCGGTGAGGTAGAGGCCGCTGCCCACGGTGTAGACGAAGTTCGATGCCGCGAGCGTGCGTTGAGGCCCGGGGGCCGGCAGCAGGTGGGCCATGGCGAGGTCCGTTCCCTGAGTGGGTGTAAGGGCTGGACCAGCTTGATGTGTATTACGCGTGAGGGCAAGGTCCGGGCGTGAGCGGGCCGCCGCCGACGACGTACGCCGCCCCGGTAGGCACGGCGGCGGGCCCCAACTGCCTTGTGCCGGGCGCCAGGTGCGTATCGACTTCGGTATGCCTCGGGTCAGGTCCGGGGGAAGTGGGCCACGAACCGCCGCTGCCACGGGGTTTCGACCGCGCGCCGGGCGTAGTGCGCCCGTACGTAGGCGACCGCCTCGGCGTTGGGGATGCCGTCCAGGACGGCGAGACAGGCCAGGGCCGTACCGGTGCGTCCGAAGCCGCCCCCGCAGGCCACCTCCACGCGCTGCTCGCCGGCCCGGGCCAACAGGGCGCGCAGCGCCGTCCCGAAGCCGGGCCGGTCGGTCGGCAGCCAGAAGTCCGGCCAGCGCAGCCACTGGCTCTCCCACGCCACCGGCGCGGGCCGGCGTCCCCGCAGATGGAGCGCGAACTCGGGTACCGCGCCCGGGGGAAGGGGGTTGCGCAGACCGCGACCACGTACCAAGAGCCCCGACGGCAGGCGCAGAACACCTTCGGCGGACGCGTCCCACGGGGTGCTCATGCCGGCGAGCCTAACCGGGACCGCCCGGAACTCGAACCCCGCTCCGAGGGGCGGCACAACAGGGGCGGGCCCGCAACCCCGGTGCCGCCATGCGAGAGCGGACCGGCGGGCCTAGCGTGGAGAAAGGAGTGATGTCCTCGCCTGGGCCTCGTCGTTCGTCCGGGCGCCCTCGTCCGGCAGGAGGCCTGCCCATGAGGCATTCACAGATTCACTGGCGCAGAGCGTGCGGGGGGATCGCGGCGGCCGCGCTGCTGAGCCTTCCGCCGGCCGTCGGGAGCGCGTACGCCGTCACGACACCGCCCGCGCCGTCCGCCTCCGCCACGGCGTCCAGTTCCCCGTCCGCCTCGCCGTCCGTGGCCGGCGACTCCGGCTTCGCCCAGCTCGACCCGGCCATGGCCGCGCGTCTGGACACCGCCGTCAAACAGGTCATGCGCGAGGCGAACGTGCCCGGCGTGATGGTGAGCCTCTCGGCGCCCGGCAAGGGGAGCTACGTCCGGTCCTTCGGCGTGGCCGACAAGGCGACCGGCGCCCCCATGACGCCGAACCTCTACATGCGGATCGGCAGCGAGACCAAGACCTTCACCGTCACCGCGCTGCTCGAACTGGTCGACCAGGGCAAGCTCGGCCTGGACGACCCGATCGGCAAGTACATCTCGGGCGTCCCCAACGGCGACAGGATCACCCTGCGTCAACTGGCCGAGATGCGCAGCGGGTTGTTCAACTACTCCGAGGACAGCGCCTTCGCCACGGCGATGCTCTCCGACCCGCGCAAGCCGTTCACACCGCAGCAACTGCTCGACTACTCCTTCAAGCACCCGGTCCTGTTCCAGCCGGGGGAGAAGTTCCTGTACTGCAACACCAACCTGGTCCTGCTCGGACTGGTCGTCGAGAAGGCGAGCGGAACGCCGCTCAACGAGTACATCGCCCAGAAGGTCCTGAAGCCGGCCGGGCTGACCCACACCAGCTTCCCGACCGACGCCGCGTTCCCGAGCCCCCACGCGCAGGGCTACACCAACCAGACCCTGTCCGGGAAGGTCGAGGTGACCACGGACTGGAATCCCTCCTGGGGCTGGGCCGCCGGAGCGATGATCTCCGATCTCCAGGACCTCAAGAGCTGGGCCCGCACGGTCGCGACCGGCACCCTGCTGTCCCCCAGGACACAGGCGGAGCGGCTGAAGACCATCCCGTCGACGATCCCCGGCGCGGGCTACGGCCTCGGCATCTTCAACATCCAGGGCTGGATCGGCCACAACGGCTCGCTGCCGGGATACGAGTCCCTCACGATCTACCTGCCCGAGGCGAAGGCCACCCTGGTGGTCCTGCTCAACACGGACATCCTGCACAACAAGAGCGAGCCGAGCACCCTCTTCGGCCAGGCGATCACCAAGATCGTGAGCCCGGGGCACGTGTTCAACATTCCCGTGGTGGAACCCCGCCCGTCCACCGCGCCGTCGTCCTCGTCCTCGCCGTCTCCCTAGGCTGCAACGCGCGACGGCCCGCCCCCACGGAAGGGGGGCGGGCCGACTCGCCACGGACCGACTCGCTACGGGCTTACTAGTCCGTGCCGAACTCCATCGCCGCACGGTCCAGGAGCTCGTCGTCACCGGAGGCCTGGCCCCGGGAGGCGATGACCTCGGCACCGCCCTCGGGCATCGCACCGATGAGGTTGGTGGCCGCCGCCTGCGCGGCGCCGATGAGCTCGGGGTGCGCGGTGCCGACGATGCCGAGGCCCGCGTACTGCTCGAGACGGGCGCGCGAATCGGCGATGTCGAGGTTGCGCATCGTGAGCTGACCGATCCGGTCCACCGGGCCGAACGCCGAGTCCTCGGTACGCTCCATCGACAGCTTGTCGGGGTGGTAACTGAACGCGGGGCCCGCGGTGTTGAGGATCGAGTAGTCCTCGCCGCGCCGCAGCCGCAGGGTGACCTCGCCGGTCACGGCCGAGCCGACCCAGCGCTGGAGCGACTCGCGGACCATCAGCGCCTGCGGGTCCAGCCAGCGGCCCTCGTACATCAGCCGGCCAAGGCGCCGGCCCTCGTTGTAGTACTGGGCGAGGGTGTCCTCGTTGTGGATCGCGTTCACGAGACGCTCGTACGCGGCGTGCAGCAGCGCCATGCCGGGCGCCTCGTAGATGCCGCGGCTCTTGGCCTCGATGATCCGGTTCTCGATCTGGTCGGACATGCCCATGCCGTGACGGCCGCCGACGGCGTTCGCCTCCATGACCAGGTCGACCGGCGAGGCGAACTCCTTGCCGTTGATCGTGACCGGACGGCCCTGCGCGAAGCCGATCGTGACGTCCTCGGTGGGAATCTCCACGGACGGGTCCCAAAAGCGCACGCCCATGATCGGCTCGACCGTCTCGACCCCCGTGTCCAGGTGCTCGAGCGTCTTGGCCTCGTGGGTGGCGCCCCAGATGTTGGCGTCCGTCGAGTACGCCTTCTCCGTGCTGTCGCGGTAGGGCAGCTCGTGGGCGAGCAGCCACTCCGACATCTCCTTGCGGCCGCCGAGCTCCGTCACGAAGTCCGCGTCCAGCCAGGGCTTGTAGATCCGCAGGTGCGGGTTGGCGAGCAGGCCGTACCGGTAGAACCGCTCGATGTCATTGCCCTTGAAGGTCGAGCCGTCGCCCCAGATCTGGACGTTGTCCTCCAGCATCGCCCGCACCAGGAGGGTGCCGGTGACGGCACGGCCCAGCGGGGTGGTGTTGAAGTAGGCGCGGCCGCCCGAGCGGATGTGGAACGCGCCGCAGGCGAGCGCGGCCAGGCCCTCCTCGACCAGCGCGGCCCGGCAGTCGACCAGACGCGCGATCTCGGCACCGTAGGCCTTGGCGCGGCCCGGCACCGAGGCGATGTCGGGCTCGTCGTACTGGCCGATGTCGGCGGTGTAGGTGCACGGGACGGCGCCCTTGTCGCGCATCCACGCGACCGCGACGGAGGTGTCGAGGCCGCCGGAGAAGGCGATGCCGACGCGCTCGCCGGCGGGCAGGGAGGTGAGAACCTTGGACATAGGAAGAGTATGCATCTTCCTGAATGTTTATGCAACCTGCCGAGGGGGCGCCTCCCGACTTACCGCCGGGCCCCTGCCGGGCCCCTGACGGGCACCGGTTGGGCTCCGGTTGGGCTCCGGTCGGGCCGTGGTCGCGCTCTCGGCTCAGCCCGGCCGTTCGCCGCCGGTTTCGGCAGCCGTACGCGCCCGCGCGGCCGCCTCCGCCTGCGGCGCGGTGGCGAGCGCACGGACCGCGAACTCGGCCGGCAGATCCCGTCCATCGCCGGCCGGGAGCGCTTCCAGCGCGACGACGACCGCACGCGTATGGCGGTCGGCCAGGGCGAGTGAGGCCTCGATCACCCCCGACGACCGCAGGATCGCGGCCAGCACGGCCAGCACGGCCAGCACGGCCAGCACGGCCAGCACGGCCAGCACGGCCAGCACCTCGGCGGGATCGCCATGCCCGGACAGGCAGTCCTCGCTACTCCCGCGAACCGTGGCGCCCGACTCGCTGTGAGCGAGGATGACCGGCAGTGCGGGGCGCCCGTTGCGGATGTCACTCGTCGGTACGGACGGTCGCCCGAGGAGAGCGCGATCAGGGGGAATGGCCGCGCGGGCGGGGAGCCGGGCGGCCGGGGAGCCGGGGAAGCTCGGGAGGGCCGGGGCCGGCCGGGGGTGTCGGCTCGTGTGCGGTCGGCGGAGCCTTGGCTACGCGTACGCCAGCGGGTCCCCGAGCACCCTTCGTACGACGCGGCCCGCCGCTCCCCGGGCGGCGTCCCCCGCGAGCGACGACGCGCGCAGGCGGCCGCTGTCGGGGGGCCACAGGCCCGACACCGTGCGCCGGGACAGTTCGCGGTCGGCGGCGGGAGCGAGCCAGGGCGTCAGGGCGCGGTAGATGCCGCCGAGCACGACGGCCTCCGGGTCGAAGAGGTTGACCGCACCGGACAGGACGATGCCCAGCATGCGACCGGCGTCGGCCAGCGCGCCGAGAGCGCTCTCGTCGCCCGCGCGTGCCCGGCGTTCGAGCTCGCTGACGCCCGGCACGCCGGAATCCTCGCCGAGTCCCGCCGAGCGCAGCAGCGCCAGCTGGCCCGCGTACTGCTCCAGGCAGCCCCGCGATCCGCAGCGGCACCGCGGGCCGTCCGGGTCCACCACGGCGTGCCCGATCTCCCCCGCGAAGCCGTGCGCGCCGCGCAGCAGTTCGCCTCCGACCACCAGGGCCCCTCCCACGCCGATCTCCCCGCTCAGATACAGGAAGTGGTCCACCCGCTCGGCCGGGGAGCCGAACCACAGCTCGGCGAGGGCGGCCAGGTTGGCCTCGTTGTCCGAAGTCACGGGCAGGGCAGGGGAGTTGGGGAGGAGATGCTGGAAGGCCTCGCCGAACAACGTCTCCGCCTCGACCTGGCTCCAGCCCAGGTTGGGCGCCTGGCGAACGGTGCCCCGGGAGACCAGACCCGGCAGCGCGAGCTCCACGCCGACCGGACGCAGGTCCTGCTCGATTGACGAGTCCACGGCGCGGGCGGCGATCCGTGCGGCCCGCTCCAGCACGTCGGCCGCCGGCTGGCCCCGGTTGTCCAGATGCTCGGTCAGACGGACCCGGTCGGTGCCCGCGAGATCCACCACGCACACCGAGACGTAGTCGACGTTGATCTCGACTCCGGCCCCGGCAGGACCGGTGCGGGCCGGGATCAGCATGGTGCCGGGGCGTCCGGCCTGGCCGCTGAACGACTTGCCCGACTCCGTCAGGAACCCGCCCCGGATGAGCTGATCGGCGAGCGAGGACACCGCGGCCCGGGTCAGACCGGTACGGGCCGCGGCCCCCGCGCGACTGAGAGCGCTCTCGTCGTGCACGGCCCGCAGTACCAGACTGAGGTTGTGCCGCCGCACGGTGTCCTTGTCGGCCTTGGGTGCCAGGGGTGTGGCTCGGCTGCGCCGCGAAGTCGGTCGGTCGTCGTCCATATCACCCATGAGCCTAATCCCCGCCCGGAATGCGGGGGCGGCCCACGAGCCGGGCGCTGTAACGGCCGTCGCGCGGCCGGACGGGTGCGGTGGGGCGGGTGCCGGTGGGGCGGCCGGCCGCACCCCGAGAGCGCTCTCGGGGTGCGGCCGGCCGCCCCACCCCCGCCAGGAGGGCGCTCGCGCCCCCGGCCGCCGCCCCGCGACGCCGACCGGCCCGCCCGAGGAAGACACGGGAAAACGGTCTCCTGGTGAAATGCACAGCGATCCCTTACCGCTCCATGGTTCGTTCTTTCCCTCCCTTTTCTTCAAGGTCATTCGCGCTCCGGACATTTACGAGCCCGTGCCCGATATCCCTCCCACGGCAATTCCCCCGTATTGGCCAAAGGTTGACCTGTTCGGTGGAGAGCCGCAGGTGAGCTGTCAGTATGGTCTGCCGCATGGCCCCCCATCGTCCGGCGCTCCCGGTCCTTCCCTATCGCAAGCCCAAACTCGGCCGGGATTACTGGGTGTTGGACGATGTGCTGCCCAATATCGATGAAGTCAGGGCGCGTTGTGTCGCCAAGGACGACTGGGTGGAGGGATATCCGCACAAGCCCGAATCCTGGCCCGGACTTCGCGCCATGCCGGGTCTCGCACCCGCCGAGCTCGCCCGGGTGGAGCGTCTGGTCAAGCAGCACACCGGAGCCAAGGAACTCTGGCAGGCCGTGGCTCCGGGCGGTGCGACCCTCAACCACAACTGCGTGCAGGTCGTCGGCGCCGGTGAGAGCGAGCCGCGTCCGCACACCGACTCGCGCGCGCTGTGCCGTTACGCGGCGGTGCTCTACCTCAGCCCGACAGCCCCCAAGGACTGCGGCACCAGTTTCTTCCGGCAGAGCCTGCCCGGCGGTGTCCTGGGCGGCAACATGGTCACGGCGCCGCACAACAACCTGGTGGAAGCGCTCGGAACGCGCTTCGTGCCCCCGGACTCCTTCACCGAGGACGTACGCGTCGCCCACCGCTACAACCGGCTCCTGCTCTACACCGCCAACACCATGCACAGCGCCACCAACTACTGCGGCAGCACCCTCGAAGACAAGCGCATGACCGCGGTCTTCTTCTGGATGGCGTGAGCGCCGCTCGCGGGCGCCCCGGCACGAGCTGGCGCCCCGGCACGAGCTGGCGCCCCGGCACGAGCTGGCGCGCCGGTACGCCACAAGCATGGGGCGCCGGGCGTGACATGGGGTTCCTGTTCGTTTCCCGTACCGCGGAACGTCACAGTGACGACATGGGGTCTTTCGCGGCCCTGGGTGTTCTTGATACACCCCTCTCGCCCCCCTGTTCCCTCACGCTTGCAGAGGCCTCCACTCATGGCTGAACTCAACCGGCGCCGGTTCATGCAGCTCGCGGGCGGCACCGCCGCCTTCGCCGCGCTGTCGCAGAGCATCGCCCGGGCCGCCGCCATCCCGGCCGCGGGCACCACCGGCACCATCCAGGACGTCGAGCACATCGTCGTCCTGATGCAGGAGAACCGTTCCTTCGACCACTACTTCGGTTCCCTGAAGGGCGTCCGCGGCTTCGGCGACCCGCGTCCGGTCACCCTGCCCAGCGGCAAGTCGGTGTTCCACCAGGTCGGCGGCGGCAAGGAAGTGCTGCCGTTCCGGCCCAAGGCGGACAAGCTCGGCCTGCAGTTCATCCAGGACCTGAACCACGACTGGGCCGGCAGCCACAAGGCGTTCAACAACGGCAAGTACGACCAGTGGATCCCCGCCAAGACCTCCACGACGATGGCGTACCTCACCCGCGAGGACATCCCCTTCCACTACGCGCTGGCCGACTCCTTCACCCTCTGCGACGCGTACCACTGCTCGTTCATCGGCTCCACCGACCCGAACCGCTACTACATGTGGACCGGCTACACGGGCAACGACAACACCGGCGGCGGGCCCGTCCTCGGCAACGACGAGAAGGGGTATAGCTGGACCACATACCCCGAGCGCCTGGAGGAGGCCGACGTCTCCTGGAAGATCTACCAGGACACCGGCGACGGACTGAACGCGGCGGGCGGGTGGGGCTGGATCAACGACGCCTACCGCGGCAACTACGGCGACAACTCCCTGCTGTACTTCAACAATTACCGCAACGCCCAGCCGGGCGACCCGCTGTACGACAAGGCGCGCACCGGCACCGACGCCAAGAACGGCGACGACTTCTTCGACATCCTCCGGGCCGACGTCCAGGCCGGGACGCTGCCCCAGGTCTCCTGGATCGCCGCCCCCGAGGCCTTCACCGAGCACCCCAACTGGCCCGCGAACTACGGCGCTTGGTACATCTCGCAGGTCCTGGACGCGCTCACCTCCAACCCGGAGGTGTGGGCCAGGACCGCCCTGTTCATCACGTACGACGAGAACGACGGCTTCTTCGACCACGTCGTCCCGCCCTTCGTGCCCTCCGGCGCGGACCAGGGTCTGTCCACCGTCGAAACCGCTCCCGACTACTTCCCGGGCAACGCCAGTTACGCGGCCGGGCCCTACGGACTCGGCCAGCGCGTGCCGATGCTCGTCGTCTCGCCGTGGAGCACCGGCGGCTACACCTGCTCCGAGACGTTCGACCACACCTCGATCATCCGGTTCATGGAGCGCCGCTTCGGGGTGCGCGAGCCGAACATCTCGCCCTGGCGGCGCGCCATCTGCGGCGATCTGACCTCCGCGTTCGACTTCAGCCGCAGCCAGACCGCGGAGCCCGTCCTGCCGTCGACGGCGGCGTACCTCCCGCCGGACCACAACCGCCACCCCGACTTCGTGCCGGTGCCGCCCACCACCGGCACCCTGCCCAAGCAGGAGCGCGGCACCCGGCCCACCCGGCCGCTGCGCTACACCCCGTTCGTGGACGGGGCGGCGAACGTGAGCACCGGCAAGTTCACGCTCACCTTCAGCGGCGGCGCCTCGGCCGGCGCGCAGTTCCTCGTCACCTCGGCCAACCGTACGGACGGCCCGTGGACCTACACCACCGAGGCCGGCAAGACGATCTCCGACGCCTGGAACACCACCTATTCGAGCGGGGTCACCAACCTCAGCGTCTTCGGCCCCAACGGGTTCCTGCGGACGTTCCGCGGACCCGGCAGGACGGCCGGACCGGAGGTCACCGCACGCCACAACGCGGGCACCGGCAACCTCGACCTGACCATGACCAACGCGGGCAAGGCCGCCGTCCACCTCAAGGTCGCCAGTGCGGCCGCCTACGGGGGAGCGGCCCAGACCTTCACGGTGGCCGCGGGCGCGACCGTCAGGTTCAGCGTCGACCTGCGCGCCGGCAAGAGGTGGTACGACGTGTCGGTGACCTCCGACGCCGACACCACCTTCCTGCGCCGGTTCGCCGGACATGTCGAGACCGGCGCGACGGGCGTGAGCGACCCGGCGCTGCTCACCGTCTGACCCCGCCTGACCCGCATGGCCCGTCCGACGCCGTCGGCAGACGGCGGAGGGGCCCCCACCCGCACGGGTGGGGGCCCCTCCGCCGCGGCGCGATCAGGCCGCGTCGGCGCCGCCGAAGCGCTCTCGGTAGGTCTCCAGGTCCTCATCGGTGATCTTCGCGAAGAGGACGGGCGGCACCGTGAAAGCGGTCCCCGCGGGAACCGCGTCCAGCGCCCTGGCCTGCTCCGGGGTGACCCAGCTCGCCGTGTCGTCCGCGAGCGCGAACGCGGCGCGCATCGCCTTCGCCGAGGACGGGATGAACGGCTCGGACACCACCGAGTAGAGGTGGATCAGGTTCATCGCCGTGCGCAGGGTCAGCGCGGCGGCCTCCGGGTCGGTCTTGATCTCCAGCCAGGGCGCCTTCTCCTCCAAGTAGGAGTTGCCGGCCGACCACAGCGCCCGCAGCGAGGCGGCCGCCTTGCGGAACTGGAGCGCTTCCATGTGGCCCTCGTACTCGGCGAGCAGCCCGGCGATCTCCTCACCGAGCTTCGTCTCCGCGGGCCCGGCCTCGGCGCCCGCCGGCACGTCGTCGCCGAAGCGCTTGCGGGAGAACGACAGTACGCGGTTCACGAAGTTGCCGAGCGTGTCCGCGAGGTCCTTGTTGACCGTCGCCGTGAAGTGCTCCCAGGTGAACGACGTGTCGTCGGACTCGGGGGCGTTGGCCATCATGAAGTAGCGCCAGTAGTCGGCGGGCAGGATCTCCAGCGCGTCATGGGTGAAGACACCACGGCGCTGCGAGGTGGAGAACTTGCCGCCGTAGTAGTTGAGCCAGTTGAAGGCCTTGACGTAGTCGACCTTCTTCCACGGCTCGCGCACACCCAGCTCGGTCGCCGGGAACATCACCGTGTGGAACGGGACGTTGTCCTTGCCCATGAACTCGGTGTACCGGACGTCGGCCGCGCCCTCGGGCTCGTACCACCACGACTTCCAGTCGCGGTTCGCCGGGTCGAGGTCGGCCCACTCCTTCGTCGCGCCGATGTACTCGATCGGGGCGTCGAACCAGACGTAGAAGACCTTGCCCTCGGCGGCCAGCTCCGGCCAGGTGTCGGCCGGCACCGGCACGCCCCACTCCAGATCGCGGGTGATCGCGCGGTCGTGCAGGCCCTCGGTCAGCCACTTGCGGGCGATCGATGAGGCGAGCTGCGGCCACTCGCCGCCGACCCGGTCGATCCACTCCTCGACCTCGCCCTGGAGCTTGGACTGGAGCAGGAACAGGTGCCGCGTCTCGCGGACCTCCAGGTCGCTGCTGCCGCTGATCGCTGAACGCGCTTCCAGCAGGTCGGTCGGGTCCAGGACGCGGGTGCAGTTCTCGCACTGGTCGCCGCGCGCCTTGTCGTAACCGCAGTGCGGACAGGTGCCCACGATGTAACGGTCCGGCAGGAAGCGGTCGTCGGCGACCGAGAACACCTGGCGGATAGCCCGCTCCTCGATGAACCCGTTCTCCGCGAGCTTGCGCGCGAAGTGCTGGGTGATCTCCACGTTCTGCTGCGAGGAGCTGCGGCCGAAGTAGTCGAACGCCAGCTGGAAGCCGTCGTAGATCGCCTTCTGGGTGTCGTGCGCCTGCGCGCAGAACTCGGCGACCGACAGACCCGCCTCCTTCGCGGCCAGCTCGGCGGGGGTGCCGTGCTCGTCGGTGGCGCAGATGTACAGGACGTCGTGGCCGCGCTGGCGCAGATAGCGGGAGTACACATCCGCGGGAAGCATCGACCCGACCATGTTGCCCAGGTGCTTGATTCCGTTGATGTACGGCAGCGCGCTGGTGATCAGGTGTCGAGACATCCTCGGATGCTCCTTATGTTCGTACGTGCGGAACCGCGGCGAGGCCACGGCGAACCCAGGTAGGGAGGGCCCGTCCGGAGGATCGCACCAGGTGACGCCCCCGCCCGACGGGCAGGGCCATGCTATCGAACCGCCCGCGCCCTTCTTGCCGGAATTCCGGGCGCCCGGCGGCGCCCGGCCCGCCCCGAGCGGAAGCCGGCGATCGCGTCCTCGCACCGCTGCGGGAACGAGCCCTGCCCACGCTCCCCGGTGGGGGAGCGCGGGCAGGGAGGGAGAGGGATCACGGGACTGAGAGCGCTCTCGGCGAGCGTCCCCCGACCCCGACCCCGACCCCGGCGCCCCGACCCCGGCGCCTCAGCCCCGGCCTCCCAGCTCCGGCCCTCGGCCCCGCCCTTTCATCCCGCGCTCTCGGCCGCCGCCCTCACGCGCCGTGTGGCACCCGGGAGGGTCGGCCCCGGCCGCGGGTCAGGCGGTAGCCGCCGACGCCCGCGAGCGCGGCCAGCACGCCGCCCGCGGCCGTCCACAGCCAGCGGTCGGTCCACCAGCCCGACGCCCAGCCGCCGTCCGGTTCCACCGAGGACCTCGCGCCGAGCGGGGTGGCCAGGCTGCCGTCCACGGCGTGGGCACCGCCCGTGTCCAGGACGGTCGGCTCGACCTCCGCCGTGAACGGCAGACCCCGGTCCGTGTCCGGCAGCGAGACCGCCGTGAGCCGGACGTAGTAGCTGCCCGGCAGCGGCTCGGCGGACCAGGTGTCGGCCCAGGCGACGGTCGGCCGCAGGGTGCAGGACAGCTCGACCGCGGTCGCGTCCTGCCCCGCGGAGCGCGACTGCGTCCCGTACATGCACGGCTGGCGGCGGCGCAGCCCGTCGTACACGTCGATGCGCCAGGTGGACGCGCCGTGCCGCGACGCGGCTTCGGGGAGCGTGACCTTGGCCGCGACGGTCGGGCGCTGCCCGGCGTCGGCCGGGAACATCCAGTACAGATAGTCGCCGCTGGACGCGGACGCCGTGGCCTTCTGGCCCTGCCGCACGGCGACCGCGGTACGGAACGCGGTACCCGCCTCCGTGGGCGCGGCATCGCTCTTCGCGGCGGAAGGGCTCGGTGAGGGCGAGTCGGCGAGGGCTGCCTGCGCCCCGCCCAGCAGGGCCGCGCCGGCCAGCGCCGCCGCCGCCAACATCCGTACGGTACGCATCAGTTGGCCCCCGGGGTGAGTGATGGTGTTCGGCATCAGCTGGTCCGCCAGACCGCGATGCGCCAGCGCGAGATCCAGCCCCACACCAGGCCCGCCACGAGCCCGGTCAGCGCGAGCGCGCCGAGCAGCCACCAGCCCCGGCCGAGGCCGAACGCGGCCACGTCGGACGCCTGGTCCGGCCCGTCCACCACCTCGATGGCCAGCTCGACCGGCAGGCCCGGGTCGGTCTTGACGCCGGGCGCCGCGGAGAAGGAGTTGGACACCTGGAGGCAGACGGACTCGGGGGTCGACTTGTCGTCCGAGTCGTCGGCCGGGGCCTTGGGGTAGCGCAGACCCGTGGAGATCACGTCGGTGCGTCCGTCGCCCGCCTCGGAGCCTCGCACGATCTCCCGCCCGTGCGCGGTCACCGCCCGCAGCAGCACGCCGTAGTCGGGGTTGGTCTGCCGGTCCACGCCGATGCTCGCGGAGGCGCGCAGCTCCTGGCCGGGCAGCACATCGACCTTGTAGGAGCGGTGCTCGGCGAACTTCTCGCGGTCCGTGTACAGGCCGGGCTTGAGCTGGGGAGCGCTCTCACAGCTCGCGGCGCCCGCGGTGGCCACCGGCACCTGGACCGGGTCCGCCGCCCGGTCCACCAACTGCTTCACCTTGCCGGAGAGTTGATCGGTGTGCTGCACCGAGGTGTAGGTGCCGCCGGTCGCCTCGGCGATGCAGGTGAGCTGCTCGCGGGTCTTGGCGTCCGGGATCAGGCCGAGCGTGTCGATGGTGAGGTGGATGCCCTGGGCGGCGATGTCGCGGGCCACCTCGCACGGGTCGAGCGGCTGGCAGGTGTCCTCGCCGTCGGTGATCAGCACGATCCGGCGGGTGGTGTCGCCGCCCTTGAGGTCCTGGGCCGCACCCTGGAGCGCCGGCCCGATCGGGGTCCAGCCGGTGGGCGCGAGCGTGGCGACGGCCGTCTTGGCCTCGGTACGGTTCAGCGGGCCGACTGGGTAGAGCGCCCGGGTGTCCTTGCACCCCACCTTGCGGTCCTCGCCCGGGTAGTTGGCGCCCAGGGTCCGTATCCCGAGCTGGACCTCCTGCGGGACCGCGTCGAGCACCTCGTTGAACGCCTGCTTGGCGGCGGCCATCCGCGACTTGCCGTCGATGTCGGCGGTCCGCATGGAACCCGAGACGTCGAGGACGAGGTCGACCTTGGGCGCGGCCTGCTCGGACTGCCCGTCGAGCCGGGCGGCCGCGGAGGCCGTGTCCGTGGCCGGGAGGATGCCGGTGGCGAAAGTGGCGGCCAGCGCGCACACTCCGGCCGCCAGCCGTTTTCTGGTGATCATCGCCGGATCCTATGGAAGCATCGGTACCCGGCCCAAATCGGCCCGCCCCGGCCGCGCTTGTGCGGCGCGGGGGTTACGGCGTCTTCTGCGGGCTCTGGACGAGGGCGAGTTCACGCTCCGTCAGCGGAGGGTTTGCCAGCGGCGGTCGGCCGGGACCGCGGAGCGCGGCCACCAGCACCCCGGGGCGCGCCAGCGCGGTGACGGGTGCGGTGAGCGTCATGACGTCCGTCAGCGCGGTGGCGACCGTGTAGTCGCCGGTCGAGGTGTGGATGAGGCGGTCGACGCAGCGGCCCACGAACCGCTCGACAGCATGGGGCCGGCGGGCCGTCGCGCCGGGATAGAAGATGTCCTGGCCCGCCAGCAGCCATGCCGTGCGCACCGGGCCGGCCACGGCGCACTGGACCCGTCGGGCGAGCCGGGGAGCGGTGACGCCCTGCGTGGCCAGGGCCTCGCGCAGCGCGAGTGCGCCCTGGGCCGCCACCGACATGCCGTGGCCGTACACCGGGTTGTACACCGCGACGGCGTCGCCGAGTGCCGCGTACCCCTCGGGCCAGCCCCTGACCTTCTCGAAGAAATGCCTGCGGCTGGCGGTGTGGGCGAAGGTGGACACGTCGCTGAGCGGCTCGGCGTCGGCGATGAGCCGACCGACGACCGGATGCCGGGCGCCCAGGGCGAAGGGCGCGAAGGCGTCGGGGTCGCCCGTCGGCCGCGCGCCGCGCGTGCCCGAGAGCGTGACCAGCCACTGGCCGCCCTCGATGGGCAGGATGACAGCGGTCCTTCCGGGCGCCGACGCTCGCGCGTTCGCCTGCACGTTGACCACCGGGAAGCTCTGAGTCCCGGCCGGTGAGCGGAAGACGCGGCTGGCGTAGACCACGCCCGGATCGATGACGTCCTCCCGGGCCGCGGGTACGCCGAGGGCGCCGAGCCATCGCCTCGTGTGAGCGCCCCGACCACTGGCGTCCACCGTGAACTCCGCCGGGAGCAGCTCCTCGGACCCGTCGGCCCTGCGCACTCGTACCCCCGTGACCCGGCGCGCGCTTCCTTCGAGTGCGATGACACGGGTCGAGTCGAGGACGGTGACGCCCGGAAGTCCGCGGACCCGCTCGCGGACGGTGGCGTCCAGGAGGTCCCGGCCGCATGAGATCAGATAGTGGGAGTCGCGCCAGCGCCTGTACCAGCCCTGTGGTGAGAGCGCGACCATCTGGGAGGTGAGCGGGATTCGTCGGGCACCCGCGGCGAGCCAGGCTTCGGTCACTCCCGGCAGCAGCTGTTCCATCGCCTCCGCGCCGCCCGACCACAGGATGTGGGCATGCCGGGCCTGCGGCAGGTGGCTCCGCGGCTCGGGGCCGTGAGGCAGGGCGTCCTGCTCGACGACGGTGACGTGGCCGACCGAGCCACTGAGCGCGGCGGCGGCCAGCATGCCGGCGAGTCCGCCGCCGACGACCACCGCGGCCGGTCTGTGGGACGGTGCCGACGGGACGTCCGATGTGCTCATGGGTGTGTGTTCTCCGACCTTGCCGCGTTGACGCGGACTGCTTCGACGATGGCTGAACAGCTGTAGGCCTGGGAGACGCCGATCAAGTCGCGGGCGCGCCCGATGGTCGGGGAGGGATCCGGCGCGGTGGCGGACAGGGCCGCGCCTTCCGGGTCGTTGTTCCGGGCGGCGAGTGCCGCCGCGATCATGGCCGCATCCGCGACCGCTTCGGCCTGCTTGGGCTCGGCACCCGAGCGGAGCGCGGCGTCGAGGGCCTCGCCGTGCAGGGTGCGGTCGAAGTACGGGGCGAGGGAGAGGAAGCCGTCGAGGATGCCGGACTCGCGCTGGGTGAGGCGCAACCGCACCGGCGACCACCAGTTCATCTTGACCGCGGCGCATGCGGGAGCCGGTGCCGCGTGCAGGGCGCACCACAGCGGACCGAGCTTGCGGTACGCGGACCACGACCTCCAGGTCTCCGAGAGCCGGGGTCCCACGAGCGGGACGATGAAGCCCGAGCCGATGAGCAGCGCGGACACCGACGCCACGGGGGGCGCCACACCCGTGCTGAGGTAATCGAGGTCGCGGCCCAGCCAACGAGCGCCCACAGCCACGTACTTGACGGCGTCGAAGACCAGGTTGAGCAGGTAGCCCACGACGATCAGGACGAGCCCTGCCCGCAGCCAGCCCCGCACCTTCAGGGACCACCCCCAGCACAACCAGGTGGTGACCAGCGCCGCGACGGTGTGCGCTACCAGATACAGGACGATCATCTCGCGCATGTACGCGGTGTTGGCGTAGTACGTGTCGAGGTCGCGCAGCCGTTCCACCGGGGCATCGGCGAGCGCGAACAGCGTGAACAGGGTGATGATCACCAGCGAGTACGCGGTGACGCACCGCAGCGTCACCCGGCGGGCCGCCTGCGGCGGGCCGCCCCGCCAGTTGATGATGAGCACCAGGCAGGAGGCGCTGAACGCGGTGAGGATCGAATACACCAGCGGCGCCGAGAAGTTCGGTACACCGGTGATCCTGTTGATCCCCGCGATGGTGGTGGGAGCGGCGAAGAAGAACACTGAACTCGCCACGATCAGCAGGGCGTTGACCGTGCGCAGGAGCGGGTCGCGCCAGGTTTGCCGGATGCCCGGGAGGCGACACGCGAAAGCCGTGATCAGCAGGATGGCGGGCAGATAGAATTCCGGGTCCCGCACGCCTCAGCCCTGCGGCCAGCGGTAGCCCAGGGCGGCCTCGATGCGGCCGGCGAGCAGCTCGCGGTCGGGCCCCCGGCCGCCGGAGGCTTCGAGCCAGGGACGGCACTTGCTTCCGAGGAGCAGACCGAAGCTCTCGGCGTCGGTCTCCTCCGAAAGGTGTGAACGGGTGCGGGCGGCCACCTTGCGTACGGCCGCGCCGAGGTCGCCCTCCGCGTGCAGCAGCCGGGCCGCGACCGCCGTACCGTCCACGTGGTGGCTTCCGTGGCCCGCGTTCATGTGCCACAACTCGTGCCCCAGGATGACCAGTTGATGGTCGGGCGCGGTGCGCTCCTCCACCACCACCAGGTCCCGGTCCGCCATGTCGAGCCACAGGCCGCTCGCGGTGCCGGGCGGGAAGGCCGCCATGCGGAACTCGACGGGACGGCCCCGGCGCCGGCTCATGCCCTCGCACAGGGCGGTGTACAGCGCGGTCGGCTCCGCGGGGGCGGGGATCGTGATTCCCGCGACCAGCTCGCCGCACAGCCGGCGCATCTCCTTGCCTATGCCCACCGTTCTCCCCGCAAGCCGTTCATCGAGCAGCACTTCGTCGAGCAATCCGTCCCTGCCCAGCACTTTGCCGAGCCGTGCGCGATTGATCCAGTCAACATTGAGCCGGAGTTCGTTGAACTCGGCATCACCGCGAGGCCGGAAATGAACGGACTCGGTTGTCCGGACAGGGCGGCGGGCGCGGCGGACCGCAGGGGCCGGGCGGTGCGGAACACGTCAGGATTCCGACCGCTTCACGCTCTCCAGGAGCATGTCCAGCCACTCGGTGACCTTGTCGCGGTGCTTGTCGGTGGGCAGTTGGGCGGCCCGCCAGGCGATGCCGCGCACCCCGTGGTCCTGGAGCAGCCGCTCCAGCGCGTCGCCGCCCGGGGCGCCGGCGAGGGCCACCTCCCGTTCCCGCCCTGCGAGTTGCTGCAGAAGCTCCTGCTCGGTGCGCAGCAGGGCGCCGCCGAGCGCGTCGGTGTCGTCGGCGGTCAGGAACCCCGCGTGCACGCCGAAGAAGCGCTGGATCGCGTCACAGTGCTCCATCGTCGGGCGGCGGTCGCCGTTGATCAGCGCACCCGCCTGCTGGCGCGACATGCCCGCGCCGTCGGCGATCTCCTGCTGGGTGTGCGGGCGCCCGTTGGGCTTGAGCCGGGTGCTGCGCAGGAGGCTGAACCGTTGGAGGAAGCGGGCCTGCAAGTCGGGTTCGCCGGCGGGCCGCCCGTCGAGCAGGGCGGCCACGACGTCGGCGGGAACGCCCGAGGCCTCGGAGAGCCGGTGGACGTCGAACACGTCCGCCTGGCCCATGCCGAGCTTGTCGGCGAGCTCGGCCACACGGGCGACGACGGCCGCGAGGGGGCCCGTGGCCGCCGGTCCCGGAACCAAGAAGCCGTCCGTCACCAGTAGTTCTCCTAGATCATGCGAAGTCTGTGGGCGCAACAGTGGATGCTCCGGAGATTAGCGGGTCCCGGCAACAACAACCAGAACTTGCCACAGTTGTGGCGCAATCAACGCTTCGGGGGGCCGGAATGCCACGATGCTTGACATCATTGTGGTGGCGGTATCAGGATCGCCACGCGGTGTGAAGATCGCCCTCCGAGCCCCGGGCGGGCCCGAAGGCCGGCCGCCGCACTCGCGGGCCAGCAAGAGGAGTCGCGTACTCGATGGCGGAAGAATCGGTGGCGAAGGATTCGGTGACCAAGGTTCCGGCAGTGCGGGCCCTGATGACGGGGCGGCCCTTTGCCCTGGTCCAAGAGCCGCCCGGACAGCGGACGGCCGCGAGAGAGCGCGCCGCCGACGACACGACGACCGTGAGAACACAGGCCCCCGGGCTCCCGGACGACCCCGAACTGCGGGCCTACGTCGAGGACTACTTCGCGATGACGGACGCCCTGCCCTTCCCGTCCGTGGTCCTCGACCCGGGCTGGGGCGTGGCCCACACCAACCCGGCCTACGACGCGCTCTTCGGCGGCATCGGACCGCACCCCACGGCCATGCCCGACCACAACTTCCTGCGTTTCGTCCTGTTCCACCCGGACGCCGCCGCGGTGCTCGCCGAGCACGAGACGGCCTGGTGCCTGCCCCTGCTGGCCCAGTTCGCCGCCGCCCTCGCCGACGATGAGAGCGCTCCCGGCCTGCAGGACATCCGCCGCGAGATCGCCGACGACCCGATCATGGACGCCGCCTTCCGCCTCGGACTTCCACACTGGGTCGACGCGGTGGGCGACGCGGCCGTCCACCACGACGGAGCGGTACGCCATCTGCGCCACCCCGACCCCAAACGCGGCCGCACCAGCTGCCGCCTGGTCAACGAATCCCCGCGCACCCTGCGGAAGTTCGGGCTGCGCCGCCTGACCCTGGTGCTCCGCGAGAACGAGCCGCCGCCCGCCGTCCGGCGGGTCCGCGCCCACCTCACCGTGGTGCCGGTCTCCTAGCACCCCGGGGCACCGCACGATTTCGGCCAACCCCGAACGAACTCGGCCCGCCGCAAAGGATGTTGCTAGCGTGGCCGGGGCAGGCGGGGCGGCAGGACATCGGGGGCGGACATGCTGGATCCCACATCGACGGCGGCCGTCGGCGCCGTACTCGGCGCGATCGGCGCGGGCCTCGCCAACGAAGCGGGCAAAGCGGCCTGGGAGAGCGCCGGAGGGCTGGTACGCCGCATCGTCGGCCACGAGGTCCGCGCCCCCACAGGCCGCGACGAACTCGACGGCATCGCCCAGCAGGTCCACGACGCGGTACGCCAGGACCCCGCACTGGCCCGGGCCTGGACGGCGTTCGCCCGCAGCGCCCCGCGCCCCGGCCGCCCCACCCGGGTGCCCGCACTGCACGCCTCCACCCGGTTCTTCACCGACCGCGACAGCGAGCGCAAAGCCCTGAGCAGAGAAGCCTTCCGCAAGGCGGACGGCCGGCCCCGCATCGCCGTGCTGCACGGCCCGCACGGCATCGGCACCAGCGCCCTCGCCCTCCACTGGGGCTGCACCCAGGCACGCCGCTTCCCCGACGGACAGCTCTACGCCGACCTGCGCGGCACCGGGACCGGCACAGCCTCGGGAGCCGACCCCTCGACCGTACTGCGCCTGCTGCTGGGCAAGTTGGGGATCGGGGCCGGGGAGATCCCGCCCGCCACCGAGGACCGCCAGGCCCTGCTGCGCGACTGCACGGCCGACCGCCGGATGCTGATCGTCCTCGACCACGCCAGGTCCGCCGCGCAGATCCACCCCGTACTCACCTCCACGCCCGGCGTGTTCGTCGTCGTGGCGGCCCGCCATCCGCTGCCCGGCCTCGACGCGGTGGGCATCCCGGTCGGCCCCCTCGCCGACAAGGACGCGCGACGGCTGCTCACCGAGGTCGTCAAGGCCGGGAACGTGGCGCTGGACCGGGCGGCCCTGCCCGCCGTGGTGGCCCGCTGCGCCGGCTCCCCCTACGCGCTCCGCGCCGCCGCGGCCCGCCTCACCGAGCGGCACTGGCGCCAGGAAGCACAGCCCGCCGACGACGCGGCCCGCACGGCGGTGGCTGACGGCATCCGCGCCCTGACACCGGACGCCGCACGCGGACTGCGCCTGCTCGCCCAGCGCGACTGGCCCGCGATCGGGACGCCCCTGGCCGCCGCCGGCCTCGGCCTCGACGAGACCTCCGCCGAACGGGTCCTGACGGAGCTGGCCGCCGCCCAATTGCTGGAGAGCGCTCCCAGCGGCGGCACGGACGGGAACGGGGGCCCACGCACAACGGGCGGCGCCTACCGGATCAGACCCCTCATCCGCGAGTACGCAGCGACGGAGGCACTGCGCGAGGACGGCATCGCGGCGGCGCAGGACGCCGTACGGCACGCGGTCCGCTGGTGCGTCACCTTCGCGGAACCGGCGAGCCGGGCGGCCCTCAGCCACGGCTGGCGCCTGGGCGACACGGAGCCGCCGGCACCGGGCGGCGTACGGTACAGGGACGCGGGCGAGGCCCTGGGCGCCCTGCGCGCCGAACTCGGAAACCTGCTCCAAGCCGTCGGCGCCGCCGAGGAGTTGAGGGACCCCGACGCCGTCTTCCGGCTGAACCAGGCCCTGTGGCCGGTCCAGCTGAAGATGGGCTGCCACGACGAACTGCTCCCCGCCCTGCGCGCGGGCGTCCGCGTCACCGAGGCCCGCGACCCCGCCTCCCGCGAGGCCGCTCGTATGCACACCCTGCTCGGTCTGAACCTCATGGAACTCGGGCGGTGGACCGAGGCGGAGAGCGCTTTCACCGCCGCCGCCCACGCCGAACGGGCCGCCGGCCACAACCGGGGCCACGCCACCGCCGTCGAGTCCCTAGGGCTGCTGCGCCTTCGCGAGTGGCGCTTCGAGGAGGCGTACGACTGCTTCGAGGAGGCGGATCGCATCCTGGACGGTGTCACCGCCGACGGCGAGGGAAGCCGCGATCTGCCAAGGGCCCGCGCCCTGTTGGAACGCCACCGGGGCCGGGCCCTGCGCGGTCTCGCCCGGTGGACGGAGGCGGAAACCCGGCTCGAGAGCGCTCTCGCGTTCTTCCGGGAGACCCGGGAGGCCTACAACACGGCCCGCACCCTCACCGACCTCGCCGAGACCTTCGAGGCGAGCGGCCGGGCCGCGGCCGCGCTGCCGCTGATCGACGAGGCGATCGCGTCCCTGACGAACGAACAGGCCCACTACCACCTGATCCACCTGAGAGCGCTCCGCGAACGGTGCGCGGGGGAGCGCTCTCAGGACTGAGCCGGCCCTCAGGGCGACGCCGGCTGCCGCAGTCCCCGAAGGAGCAGATCGACGAGTCGGCGGGGGTCGTAGCGGGGGTCGCTGTCCCGCCCGATGCACAGGTTGCCGATACCCCGCATCAGCTCGTACGCCTGCGTACCGGGCGCGATCTCCCCGGCCTCGACCGCCGCGTCGAGCAACTGGGCGCACACGGGCACCAGACGCTCCTGGAAATGGGCGAGTAGAGCGTCGAACCCGCCGGCGTCCGACTGCATCGCCTTGGCGAGCCCGTGCTTGGTGACCAGGAAGTCGACGAAGAGGTCGGCCCACTGACGCAGGGCGGCGAAGGGCGAGTCCCCGTCGGCCAGCAGGGTCGGCCCCGCCTCGGCGCACGCCTCGACCTGATGGCGGTAGACGGCGACGACGAGATCGGCCCGGGTCGGGAAGTGGCGGTAGATCGTCCCCATGCCCACGCCCGCCCTGGCCGCGATCTCGCGAATAGGCGCGTCGACGCCCGAGGTGACGAACACCGCCGCGGCGGCGTCGAGCAGCGTCTGCTGATTGCGCACCGCATCGGCCCGCTTGCCTCTGGCCGCTCCGTCCCCGGTGGCACTCGTCCTGGGCACCGCGGTCTCCTTCCGATCACCATTGACTAAACGGAACAGTGCTCCGTATATTAAACGGAACGACGTTCCGCTTACAGCCTAGCGGAATCCCGCCGGGCATACCCGACTGCCCACCCCTGTGCCCGTACGCCCCATGACACCTACGCGGAGTTCGGTCACGGCGGAAGGCGGCGAAAGCCGGCCACGCCGACAGAGGCGGCAGGCGGGCGGCAGGACTACAGGCCGGCCGGACTTCAGCGTGACGTCCTCCATGCCTCGACACGGCTCAACACCCCCTAGAAATCCCCCAGTACGCCCACCCAGTGAAAGGTCCTGCACACCATGAGCGAATCGACTCCCACCCGTGCGGTCGACGCCCGCATCACGTCGCACGTCCCCGCCCTGTCGGTCGGCCCGATCGTGCTGCCGACCCCCGGCCGCGCCGTGGACCTGCGCCTACGAGTCACCGCGCCCCAGACCGGCACCGGCACCGACCTCCCGCTCATCCTCCTCTCCCACGGCCAGGGCCACTCGAACCACCTCTCCTCACTGAACGGCTACGCCCCCCTCGCCCACTACTGGGCCGCCCGCGGATTCGTCGTGATCCAGCCCACCCATCTCAGCTCACGCACACTGACCCTCGACCCCGAAACCCCCGGAGCGCCCCTCTACTGGCGATCCCGGGTCGAGGACATGACCCGCATCCTCGACCGGCTCGACGAGATCGAATCGGCCGTCCCCCAACTCCCGGGCCGATTGGACCGCGACAAGATCGCCGTAGCCGGGCATTCGATGGGAGGCCACACCGCGAGCCTGCTCCTCGGGGCCCGGCTCACCGACGACGACGGCACGGAAGTGAACCTGACCGAGCCAAGGATCAAGGCGGGGCTCCTGCTCGCTTCGCCCGGCCGAGGTGGTGACGCTCTCACCGAGCAGGTGGCGGCGAGCTACCCCGTCTTCCTCACCACGGACTTCACCCACATGGCCACCCCGGCCCTCGTGGTCGCCGGCGACCAGGACACCTCCTCGCACATGACCGTCAACGGGCCGTCCTGGCACGCCGATCCGTACCACCTCGCGCCCGGCCCCAAGACCCTGCTCACCCTGTTCGGCGGCGAACACGGGCTCGGCGGCATCAGCGGATACGACGTCGCCGAAACCACCGACGAGAACCCCGAGCGGGTCTCCACCGTCCAGCGCCTGACCTGGGCCTACCTCCGCTCCGAGCTCTACCCGGGGGACAAGGCCTGGCAGTTGGCGTGCCAGGACCTGGCGGCGGGCGACCACCCGGCGGGACAGGTCGAATCCAAGCAGGCCCCGTGACCACCATCGGCGCGCCGTGACGGCTGCGGGGAGCGCTGTCTCGCCGTGACGGACACCACGGCGCCCGTCATCCCGTGCCGGATACGGCGATGGCCGTCATCCCATGACGGTGACGTGGTGTGCGATGGGGCCCGTGCGGACGGCCAGCCCCTTGTCGATCGCCTGCCGCACGGTTCGGCCCGAGGTCAGCCACGCATGCAGGGCGGAGGCCGCGGCCGCCGGGTCGAGGCCGTCCAAACCATCCGGCTCGCCGGCGAGGCGCAGGAGCACCCCGCCGCGCGTCCGCACCGTGCACTCGTCCGGGCCCGTGATGTAGGCGGCGAGCGCACTGTGCGGGTGGCGCGCGAGTACCTCGGACGTCCACCCGGCGGGCGAACCGAACCGGACGTCGCCCGGTGCGCCGTCCCTCAACAGGACGTCGGCCAGGGCGAGTTGCTCCGGATCGCGAGTGTCCTCATGGACGGCCAGGTGGAGGTGGCCCTCGCCCGCTGGCTCGTACCGGGGGTCCGCGTACCGCGTCATATGGATCTCGTACGGGTCCTGCGTCACCCGGGTGAGAACGCTCAACGAGGCCGTGGGCGACGGGAGTTGGCGAGGCGGTAGCCGAAGAGGCTCCAGGAGCGCGGGCCACCGGGGCTCGGGAACGCCGATGAGGCGGTAGAAAAGCCGTCGCAGCAGGGCCGCCGAGGCCCCGGGCGCGGAGGTGGTGAGGCGGGCCGGACCCGGGAGGGGGCGATGCCGCGCCAGCAGGGCGTCCAATTGCGCGGCCAGCGGCCCATGCGGGTCGAACTGGGGGGCCTGGCCCACGAATTCGGCTACCGGGGACCGCGGGTCGAGGCCGCCGGAGGGAGCCGCGCCGAGCAGGACCGGGGTGCCCAGAGCCGCCGCGTAATAGCTGACCGAGCCATGGTCGCCGATGACCACATCCGCCGCGAGCAACGCCTGGCGCCAGTCGTGCAGCGGGTCGACGAGGGCGAGGCCGGCCCGCAGCGCCCGGTCGAGCCACGCTCGGATCTGGCCGGGGCCGTGTCCGTACCAGATGTTGGGGTGCAGCACGGCAGCGACGCGGTACTCGTCGGCGGGCAACTCGGCGGTGAGCCGGGGAAGCAGCGAGGGAAGTACGTCGTCCCCGCCGCCGTCACCGAACAGCGACTCGGGGTTCCAGGTCGAGTTCAGCAGCACCAGACGCTGGCCTCGGCGGACCCCGAGCGCCCTGCGAAAGCGCTCTCGGTACGGGCGGGCCGCCAGCATCCGGTCGAAACAGGGATCACCCGCGAGGACGGCCGTCGGAACCGCTTGCGGGCACGCCGCCCGCAACCGGTCCAGTTGCTCGGGGTGCGAAAGGACCATGGCGTCCGCGATCGGCTCGCCCTGGTGCAGCAGCCACTCGGGGGAGAGGCCGAAGACGGGCGCGGAGGTGAGAGCGCTCTCAGGCGAAACCGAAGGTGAGCCCCCGCAGGGTGGCGGCGCCGACGGCGAGGACGAGGGCTCGGGCGAGAGGTGTCCGGTGTCCGGTGTCCGGTGTCCGGTGTCCGGTGTGGAGAGCGTCTTATTGTAGCCGACACCATGGGAGAGCAGGGTCAACGGCCCGGAAATTCGGTGGAGTTGGCCTCCCAGGCTGGCCGTGATCGCCAGGTCCACCGGCGTGCTGAGCGCCTGCTCCCAGGGGAGCACCGGCACCCCTGTCTCGGTGAGGAGCGCCTCAACCCCGCCGTCGAACGCGGACGATCCCGTGTGGGTGGCCAGCAGTTGTACACCCATGTCGTCGTCGAACAGCGGGAGCACATCGAGCAGCCGGGTCGCCGAGGTCACGTTGTGCACCACGAACAGCACGCGCCGACAACCGCCACGCGTCGCCCAGCGGTGGGCATCGACCCCGACGGGCACCCGGATGTGCCGACCGCCCACCCCGCCGATCACCGGGTCGCCCCCTGCCCCCCGCTTCACGTCCGCGCCATCCCCTCGTTGTGGTGCGGCCACGATAGCGAGGGCGGCCCGAAGCTCTCGCGCCCGGTCGAGGACTGGGCCGAAGCGCGCAGGGCTGCCCGACCGCTACTGCTCCATATGGCTGCTCCTGCCTATTGCCGGGTGTGCGTCGCGCTCTCGACCCTCGACCCCGTATCGGATGCCCTTGGGGGTCCGGCGCCCCGCTGTGAGGCGACCGGCGTCAGTCGATGGGTGGGGCGTGAGGGGCGCGCGTGAAGCTCGGCTGTTGGCCTGCTTAAGAAATCCTCGATGGACTCGGCGGCCAGGTCTCGGCAGATTGGTGATCAGCAAGATCGGCCGGTCCCACCGGACCGTCCCATCCTTCGCATCCGTCAGCCGACACCGAACATCCGACATCCGACATCCGGCGTCTGACATCTGACATCTGTCAGTCGTCCACTGTCCGCCCCACCCCTCGCCCCTCACCCGTCACACCCCCCGCCCGGCCTCGATTCCGCGGCCGGACCGCCCCTCACCGTACGCCGGGAGCCCCGCCCATGAAGGCACTTGTCAAGCAGCACGCCGAACCCGGACTGTGGCTCATGGACGTACCCGAGCCGGAGACCGGGCCCGGCGACGTGCTGATCAAGGTTCTTCGTACCGGTATCTGCGGTACCGACCTGCACATCCGCTCCTGGGACGGCTGGGCGCAGGGCGCGGTCAGGACGCCGTTGATTCTGGGGCACGAGTTCGTCGGCGAGGTGGCCGCGATCGGCGCGGACGTCCAGGACATCGCGGTGGGCGACCTGGTCAGCGGCGAGGGGCACCTGGTCTGCGGGAAGTGTCGCAACTGTCTGGCCGGCCGGCGTCACCTGTGCCGCTCCACGATCGGCCTCGGGGTCGGCCGGGACGGTGCGTTCGCCGAGTACGTGGCGCTGCCCGCGTCCAATGTGTGGGTGCACCGCACCAAGGTGGACCTGGACATCGCAGCGATCTTCGACCCGTTCGGCAACGCCGTGCACACCGCGCTGTCGTTCCCGCTGGTCGGCGAGGACGTGCTGATCACCGGCGCGGGGCCGATCGGCATCATGGCCGCGGCGGTCGCCAAGCACGCCGGTGCGCGCAGTGTCGTGATCACCGATGTGAGCGAGTCCCGTCTGGAGATCGCCCGCAAGGCCGGGGCCACCCTCGCGCTCAATGTCGCCGAGCACGACATCGCCCACGCCCAGCGTCAGCTCGGGCTCAAGGAGGGCTTCGACATCGGCCTGGAGATGTCGGGCCGCCCGGAGGCCATGCGCGACATGGTCGCGAACATGACGCACGGCGGCCGCATCGCGATGCTGGGTCTGCCGGCTCAGGAGTTCGCGGTGGACTGGGCGAAGATCGTCACCTCGATGATCACCATCAAGGGCATCTACGGACGCGAGATGTTCGAGACCTGGTACGCCATGACGGTGCTGCTCGAAGGCGGTCTCGACCTCAGTCCGGTGATCACCGGCAAGTACGGCTACCAGGACTTCGACGCGGCGTTCGACGAGGCCGCCACCGCCCGCAGTGGCAAGATCATCCTCGACTGGACCGCCTGAGCTTCCCTTCGGCGGCTTCCCTCTTGGAAGCTGCCCCCCCCGGGGCCCCCGGCAGCCCCCCCCCCGGCAGCCCGCCCCGGCATTCCGCGCCGCAGCCCCGAGCCCCGCCCCGCAGGCCCCTCCCGTGGGCCGCCCCCGCCGGCCCTTCCCGCCGACGGGGCCGGCCTCCCGCCCGCTTTAGGAGCACCCCGTATGTACGCGAACGTCCGCGACGAACTCCGCAAGACCCTCGACGAGATCAAGGAAGCCGGCCTCTTCAAGCCCGAGCGCGTGATCTCCACCCCGCAGAGCGCCTCCGTCACCGTGCCCTCCGGTGACGTGCTCAACTTCTGCGCCAACAACTACCTCGGCCTCGCCGACCACCCCGAGGTCGTCGCCGCGGCCAAGGACGCCCTGGACCGCTGGGGCTACGGCATGGCGTCCGTGCGGTTCATCTGCGGCACCCAGGACGTGCACAAGGAGCTGGAGGGGCGCCTGTCGGCGTTCCTCGGCCAGGAGGACACGATCCTGTACTCCTCCTGCTTCGACGCCAACGGCGGCGTCTTCGAGACGCTGCTCGACGCCGAGGACGCGGTCATCTCCGACGCCCTCAACCACGCCTCGATCATCGACGGCATCCGGCTGTCCAAGGCGGCCCGGTTCCGTTACGCCAACCGCGACATGGCCGATCTGGAGGCCAAGCTCAAGGAGGCGTCCGGTGCGCGCCGCCGTCTGATCGTCACCGACGGCGTGTTCTCCATGGACGGCTACATCGCGCCGCTGAAGGAGATCTGCGACCTCGCGGACCGCTACGACGCCATGGTGATGGTCGACGACTCGCACGCGGTCGGCTTCACCGGCCCCGGCGGCGCGGGCACCCCGGCCCTGCACGGGGTGAGCGACCGCGTCGACATCATCACCGGCACCCTGGGCAAGGCGCTCGGCGGCGCCTCGGGCGGCTATGTCGCGGCCCGTGCCGAGATCGTCGCCCTGCTGCGCCAGCGCTCGCGCCCGTACCTGTTCTCGAACTCGCTGGCCCCGGTCATCGCGGCCGCCTCCCTGAAGGTCCTCGACCTGCTGGAGTCGGCCGGTGACCTGCGCGAGAAGCTCGCCGCCAACACCAGGCTCTTCCGGACCCGGATGACCGAGGAGGGCTTCGAGATCCTGCCCGGCGAGCACCCGATCGCACCGGTCATGATCGGTGACGCCGCCGAGGCGGCCCGTCTGGCCGAGCTGCTCCTGGAGCGGGGCGTGTATGTGATCGGCTTCTCCTACCCGGTGGTGCCGATGGGTGCGGCCCGTATCCGCGTCCAGCTCTCGGCCGCGCACTCCGCCGAGGACATCGAGAAGACCGTGGCGGCGTTCGTGGACGCCCGCGCGTCGATGAAGGGCTGACCCGCGCGCGACAATGGCTGAGTGATCGACCCCCGACGGCTCCGCATCCTGCGTGCCGCGGCGGACCACCGTACGGTGACCGCCGCGGCGGCAGCGCTGTATCTGACCCCCTCCGCCGTCTCCCAGCAGCTCGCCGCCCTGGAGCAGGAGACCGGGCACACCCTGCTCACCCGCAGCGGCAAGGGTGTCCGTCTCACGGCGGCGGGGGAGATCCTCCTGGAGCACGCCCACGCGGTCCTGGCGCAGCTGGAGCGGGCCGAGGCGGAGCTGGCAGCCTATGCGGGCGGCGCGGCCGGGGAGGTCACCGTGGCCGCCTTCGCGACCGGTATCGCCGAGGTGCTGGCGCCCGCGATCGCCCGGCTGCGCGAGACGCGTCCCGCGATCCGGGTACGGGTGCGTGACGCGGAGGGCGACGAGGCGCTGCCGCTGGTCCTGGACGGCGAGGCCGACCTGGCGCTCGCCGTCGAGTACCGGGGCGCGCCGCGCGAGGACGACAGCAGGCTGTGGCGGGTGCCGCTGTACGCCGAGCCGTTCGACGCCGTACTGCATGCCTCACATCCCCTCGCCCAGGACCCGCAGGTGCCGCTCTCGGCGCTCGCCGACGACGACTGGATCGGGCCCTATCCGGGCAACCCCTGCCACGACGTGATGCTGCTCGCCTGTGAACTGGCGGGGTTCCAGCCCGAGTTGGTGCACTCGTCGGACGACTTCCGGGCGGTGGTGGCGCTGGCGGGCGCGGGGGCGGGGGTGGCGCTCGTGCCGCGTTCGGCGCTGCGCGGGATGGAGCGCAAGGACACCGTGGTGCGTCCCGTGGCGGGCCCGGCCGCGACGAGGCGGGTGTTCGCCGCGGTCCGCAGGGGAGCCGAGGGGCATCCGCTGTTCCGGCCGGTCCTCGAAGCGCTGGCCGAGGCGGCCCGGGGCCTGCCCACCGACTGACATCGCGTCATCGACAGGCCCGGCGGGTGCGGTAGTTTCCGGGGCGTCAGATGTGTGGATCTTCAGAACGGGTGGGTACGTGCGCATACGAAGTGCGGCCGCGGCGGCGGTTCTTGTGATGGGGGCTTCGTTGCTGGGGGCGCCGCAGGCGGTGGCCGTCGACGACGCGGTCGCCCTCACCGCCACCTTCAACGACCCGGCGGGGAGCCCGGCCCAACAGGACGCGATACGCAACCAGTTGATCTCGCTCATCAACCGGACTCCGGCGGGCGCCGAGATCAACGGCTCGGTCTACCTGTTCACCGACGGCGGCGTCAGTGGGGCGCTGGTCGCGGCGAAGCAGCGCGGGGTGAAGGTCAAGCTCGTCGTGGACGGTGACGCCGTCGCGGATGTGGACGCGAACGGGAAGGCGACCGGTTCGGAGTACTCGATGCTCGCCGCCGCGACCGGCCTGGGCACGGATCGCACCGCGGACTCCTGGGTGCTGGCGTGCCCGGCGAACCGCGGCTGCGTCGGCAACCGCGCGCTGGGCGGAAGCGGCGACACGGGCGCCATCAACCACAACAAGTTCTTCCTGTTCTCGAAGGCGGGCAGCACGGACGACGTGGTGTTCCAGACCTCGGCGAACCTGACCACGAGCCAGCGGCGGAACCTGTTCAACAACGCCGTGACCATTCCCGACGCGGGCTCCGGCCTCTACGCCTCCTACCGGGCCTACTGGCAGGACCTGGTGTCCTCCGGCTCCTCGGGGCCGGGCCTGGCCACGTACTACAAGACCCAGGACGCCGGCGCCTACAAGACCTACTTCTTCCCCCGTCAGGAGAAGGCGGGTGCCACGTTCGACAACGACCCCGGCACCGACACCGTCGTGTCCTTGCTGAACAACGTGGACTGCGCGGGCGGCGCCACCCGGATCCGGATCGGCATGTATGCCTTCACCCGCGTCCAGATCGCCGACAAGCTCGTGGCCCTCAAGCGCGCCGGATGCGGGGTGGAGCTGCTCCACGACGGTGAGGACGGGCACCTCGGGAGCGCCGTGCGGGCCTCGATCGCCGGAAACCTCACCTATGCGGCCCGCTGCGCCGGGACCGCGGTGGACGGTTCCGGCGCTTCGCGTTCCATCGGTATCCACTCCAAGTACCTTCTGATCGAGGGTACTTACCTGGGTGGGGCCAACCGCAAGCTGGTCTTCACGGGGAGTCACAACTACACGTTCCCGAATCTGCGGGCCAACGACGAGACGCTGCTGAAGATCGACAACGCGGCCGTCTACGACGCCTTCAGGGCGAATTTCGAGTCGATCAGGTCGGGACCGCACTGCGCCGCCTGGTGAGGGGCGGGGCAGGAGGTCTGGTGGGCCGCTTCCGGACGCGGCCGGGCCTCAGGCCCAGGCCGGGGCGGTGCCGGTGAGCTGGCAGACCACCAGGTACAGCGGGATCGGCGGGGTGTAGGGCGTCGCGCCGTCGGGGAAGTTGATCAGGCGTGGCCGGTCGGCGTCCGGGACCACGGCGCCCGGTGCGTAGCGGACGGGCCGTGGCCAGGGCAGCTCGTGGTCGGAGCCGGCCGGCACGATCCACCACCACCAGTCGGTGGAGGCGAACACGCAGCCGGAGCGGGGCAGCCGGGACAGCAGCCGGAAGCCGTGCGCGGCGGGCACCCCCACCGCATCCCGGCCAAGAGCCGCGGGCCGGACCGACGGCAGCAGCAGGCCGTCGTCGGGTGGAGCGGCGGAGCCGCCGGGCCCGGGCTCGCCGTGCGCACCCCCACTGCGCACGGGGCCACGGGGCCCGGCGGTTCCGGACCCATCCGGTCGCGGGCCCTGTCGCCCGGACCGTGGTCCCCAAGGAAGCTTTTCCCTCAGCACGGGCGGCCCGCTTGGCCGGGCCCGCCGTGCGCGAGCTCGGCCCAGACGATCCGGCCGGGCCCGTACGGGGCGTCGTGAGAGCCCCAGGCACTGCTCACCGCGTCCACGAGCAGCAGGCCGCGCCCGCGCTCCTCCTCGTCGTCCGAGTAGCAGAGCCGGGGCCCGGCCGAGCCGCAGCCCAGGTCCCTGACCGCTATCCGCAGCGCGCGGTGCAGATCGGTGAGTTCGCACAGTATGTGGTCGCCGGCGGTGTGCACGACGGCGTTGGTGACGAGCTCCGAGATCACCAGGGAGGCGGTCTCGTGCAGCTCCTCGTGGTGTCCCCAGCCCCGCAGCATGTCCCTGCTGCGCCGGCGTGCGAGGGAGACCGATTCGGTGCGGGCGGGCACGTCGAAGGCGTACCGCCGCACGGCGGTCCCGGAGCGGGCGCCTGTGAGCTGCGGGACGAGCGCGTTACCAGGAGCCACGACCGGAATCCTCACAGTGGGGAAGCGGAGCCGGACACCGCCTTTCTCAAGGCTGTGCACCACCACCGCGTGTGAACTGGTTCACCGACCTACCTTGTACCCGCGGCGGACACTTGGCAAGGGGCACTCTGAAAAATGCAGAGTGCCGTTCTCCTATCTGCAACGACATGGCACACTGCTCGCAACAGCGCGTGGGGAGGTCGTCGTGAGTGAACCCCGGTCCGCCCCGACCGTGGGCCAGGTCGTGCTGGGCAGACGCCTCCAGGACCTGCGCGAGCGGGCCGGTCTCCGGCGCGAGGAGGCGGCCAAGGTGCTGCGGGTGGCTCCGGCCACCATCCGGCGCATGGAGATGGCCGAGGTCTCCCTCAAGATCCCCTATGTGGTCCTGCTGCTCCAGGCGTACGGCATCGCCGACACGGAGGCGGAAGGTTTCGTCGCCCTGGCCGAGGAGGCCAACAAGCCCGGCTGGTGGCAGCGCTTCCACGACATCCTGCCCGACTGGTTCAGCATGTACGTCAGCCTGGAGGGCGCGGCCTCGCTGATCAGGTCGTACGAGCCGCACTTCGTGCCCGGGCTGCTCCAGACCGAGGAGTACGCCCGCCAGGTGATGCGCAGCGGCGCGCTCGGCGCGACCAGCCACGCCGACATAGACCGGCACGTGGCGCTGCGCATGGAGCGCCAGTCGCTGCTGACCCGCGAGGACGCCCCTCGCCTGTGGGTCGTCATGGACGAGACGGTGCTGCGCCGCCCGGTCGGCTCGCCGCAGGTGATGCGCGACCAGATCGACCGCCTCCTGGAGGCGTCCACGCTCCCGAACGTCACCGTGCAGCTCGCCGAGTTCTCCTCCGGGCACCACCCGGGCACCTACGGGCCGTTCGTCCTCTTCCGTTTCGCCGTGCCCGAGCTGCCGGACATGGTCTACAGCGAGTACCTGACCGGCGCGGTCTATCTCGACGCGCGCCCCGAGGTGGCCACCCACCTGGAGGTCATGGACCGCATGGCGGCTCAGGCCGCGACTGCACAACGCACGAAGGAGATCCTCAAGGATCTCCGCAAGGAGCTGTGAATGGATCACATATACGACGGCGGGCCGGTCGGCGGGCACATCTACAACGGCATGCCCGCGGCCCTGCTCGGCGCCGAGGGCTGGCACAAGCCGTGGAGCGGCGGTAACGGCGGCAACTGCTTCGAGGCCATGAAGCTGGCCGACGGCCGGGTCGCGGTGCGCCAGTCGGCCGATCCCGAAGGCCCCGCGCTGATCTACACCCCCGGAGAGATCGCCGCCTTCATCCAGGGCGCGAAGTCCGGACAGGCCGACTTCCTCCTGACGTGACCCGTCCGCCGGCCCGCCCCCGCGGCCGATCCACCCGTTGAACCGCGCCGCCGCGGCGCCCTTCGCAGTTCCTCAACCGCCGTGATTCTTCCACCTGTTCACTGACCTTCATCCCCATGGAGCGCACATGACCGGGCAAGACCGCACCGCCGTGACGATCGACACGAGCAAGCCCCATCCGGCCCGGGTGTACGACTGGTTCCTCGGCGGCAAGGACAACTACCCGGTCGACGAGGCGCTCGCCGAGCAGTTGCTCGCGCTCGACTCGCGCGGCCGCGACATCGCCCGCGTCAACCGGGCCTTCATGCACCGTGCCACGCGCTGGCTCGCTGAGCAGGGCGTACGCCAGTTCCTGGACATCGGCACCGGCATCCCCACCGAGCCCAACCTCCACCAGGTCGCCCAGCGCACCGCCCCCGACGCCCGCATCGTGTACGCGGACAACGACCCGATCGTGCTGCGGCACGCGGAGGCCCTGCTGCGCTCCACCCCCGAGGGCGTCACCGAGTACATCCAGGCCGATGTCCGCGAACCCGAGCGCATCCTCGAACTCGCCCACACCACGCTCGACTTCGACCGTCCGATCGCGCTCTCCCTCATCGCGCTGACCCACTTCATCGGTGACGACGACGATGTGTACGGGATCGTCGACCGCCTCCTCGACGTCCTCGCCCCGGGCAGCTATCTGGTCCTTTCGCAGATCACCGGCGACTTCGACCCGGAGAGCGCCGCCCGCGCGGTGGAGCTCTACAAGAGCGGCGGCGTCACCCTGCGTCCGCGCACCAAGGCCGAGGTCACCCGGTTCTTCCACGGCCGTGAACTCGCCGAACCGGGTGTGGGCCTCGCCGCCGCCTGGCAGCCCGAACTCGGCGAGAGCGCGGCCGAGGGCGACGCCACCATTCCCGTGTACGCGGGCGTGGCCCGCAAGGTGTGAGGCCCCGGGCGCGGCCCCGGCCGGCCGTGCCCGCCCGCCGGCGCCACTCCTCCCGGGCCGTTGTGCCCTCAGCCGACGTCGAACGCGTTCGGCAGGCCGAGCCGCAGGCGCAGCCGGTCGGTGTTCTTGAGGAAGTCCAGCTCCGGGGCGCTGTACAGCGGCGTCACCGTACAGCGGGGCGCGCTCGAACCCACCCGGTCCATCAGGGCGTTGGCGGCGAGCCGGCCGGAGGTGTTGGCCCCCTCCATGGTGGCCAGGTCGATGGGGACGGCCACGTAGTCACCGGCGAGGTAGAAGTTGGGGATCCTCGTCGCGGCCGAGGGGCGGTTGTGGAAGGTGCCCGTGGGGTGGATCAGCAGCTCGTCCTCGTTGCGCGGGTCGGGCGTTCCGATGCCGGAGACGCCCGGGTCGAGGAACCACGAGTGCAGCTTGGAGTCGCTGAGAGCGGTCTTGCCGGTGTCGTTGAGCGCGGCTTTGAGCTGCGCCCACACCTCGCGCGCGACCTCCTCGCGGGTGCACTGCTTGGCCGTCTTCCCGTACAGGATCCCGGGCTTGTCCCACTCGGAGATGTCGACCGAGAGGCAGTCGACCACCGAACCGTCGCCGTAATCGGCCGCGAAGGGGTGCAGCGGCCAGTGCTCGGCCTGGGCGATGGCGGTGAGCGACCACGGCGAGTCGATGCAGTCGAGGTGGCCGTGCACCAGACCCGGCCGTTCGGTCAGATAGAACTGAATGCCCGTCATCCAGTCCGTGCGCAGGTGGTCGCAGCGCGCCAACTGCGGGTCGGCGGCGCGCATCGCCGCACTCCAGGTGGCCCGCGCGTGCTCCACGGGCAGCGCCGACACATAGTGATCGGCGGTGATCGTCCGGATGGCGCCGGTGCCGTCCTCGGCCTGAACACCCGTCACCAGGCCGCCCGCGCACGTCACTTCGCGTACGGTCCAGCCCACCTTGAACTCAACGCCCAGGGAACGGAGTTGAGCAACCCAGGGGTCGATCCACGCCTCGTTGGTCGGCGCGTTGAGGATCCGGTCGAGTGGCCCGTCGGCGCCCCGGCCCAGGGCGTTGAACACGAAGGCTTCGAGCAGGGTGCCCACCGTGCGGGTGCTGGCCTCCTCCGCCTTCGTCGCCACGATGTTGCGGGTCACGCCGACGGCGAGGATGCGCTGGTAGTCGTAACTCATCCGCGCGGCCCGGGTGAACGTCCACCACGGGACGGACTCCCACTGGCCGTCGCGGCGCTCCTGGCAGCTCGTGAGGAAGACCGCGAGGCGGTCCACGAAGTAGGCGATCTCGCGGGCGGGCAACCGCTGGAAGGTGCCCAGCACCCCGGTCAGGGCCCGGCGGATGTCGTCGAGAGTGAGCGGCTGGGGCGTGCCCGCGCCCGGCATCGGAAGCCGCAGGTCCTCCTGGCCGGTCCGCGCGAACATCATCTCCCTGGGCGCCACCAGGTTGTCCCAGACGCCGTGCGCGTTGCCGGGGAACGGGATGCGCCGCATCGTGTCCGGCAGGTTGTGGTAGATGCCGGGGATGAAGCGGAAGCCGTGCTCGGCGGGCAGCGGCTTGCGTCCGCCCCTGGCGCTGTCGGGTACGTCCATGGAGCGGGCCTTGCCGCCGAGCGCCCGGCGCTCGAAGAGGGTGACCTTGAACCCCCGCTCGGCCAGCTCGTGTGCCGCCGTGAGCCCGGCGACGCCGCCACCGAGCACGGCGACGCTCTGGCCGGGCCCGCCGGTGCCGCCCGTGGTACTTGCCGTGGTGCCTGCCGTGATGGGGGAGGCCGCCGAGGCGGGTTGCGCCTCCACTCCCAGGGCGGCCGCCGCGCCCACCGCTGCCGTACCCGCGACAAAAGTCCGTCTCGTACTGCCCGTGCGCGCCACAGTGCTCCCTATTACCGGTGGTAACGGTCACGTCCGGCGCAGGAGCATACGGTCGACCCGTCGATCCCGGAAGACGGATCGGGCATCGGGCCCACGGCGATTACGAGACGAATTCCTCATCCCCGTAACGGACTTCGGCCTTGCGCCAGTCGACACCCAGGGACTGCGTGAACTCGCGCGCCAGGGGCAGGTCGCCGAGCGGGGCGACCAGGATGAGGCGCCCGTCGCGGGTGACCGAGCCGCCGCCCAGCTCCTCGCGCGCCTCGGGGTCCGCCACCAGGGTGTCGTGCAGCGCCCGCGCCGACACCCCGGCGGCCCGGATCTCCACCGCGTCGACCTCGCGTGAGGTGCGCGGCAGGCAGCGGAAGGTCAGCACCGACTCCTGGTGGTACCGCTTGGCGACGACCCCGGCGATGTGGCGCAGCCCGTCGCGATTGACCTCGGAGACGTCGAACACGCGCGAGCGCTCATACGTCGCCCGCTTCAACTCGCCCGACCAGAACACCCCGTCGAGCAGCGTCGAGGCCCCGGGCCGTGCGCCGTTGGCGTGGATGATCTTGCGTACGTCGTGGCCGAAGCGCTGGAGGCGGTCCCTGAGCCGCGGGTCGGCGGGGTCGGTGATGATCGCCGTGTTGGCCGTGGCGAAGAGCTCCGCCGTCGGGCAGCGGGGCGCCGCGACGGCCGCCTGCGCGGTGCCGGCACCTCCCGTCCCCAGCACCAGAACCCCGACCGCGACCAGTGCCCGCACCCTTTGCCTCATGCCTCAACTCCCTTGTCGGTGGGCCGCTTTGCCGCGTCACGGCACATGTGGATCACCGTAGGGGGCGTGACACATGGTTAACGACGGTAACTCCACGTATGGCCGATAGTGGATGGTGGGGGCGTCCGTGCGGCGGGGGTGCGCCCCGGGGGGAGCCGCCGGGCGCACCCCCGGGAGTGTCCAGGCAATGGCGCCGGGCGTATGCGTACCTGACGGTCACTGCCCTCGCCAGATGTTGTCGAAGGCCGCGTTCTCGATGGCGCGGCGCTGCCGCACGGCCACCAGTTCCGTCACCGCGTCGTCGACGGCCGTCACCACGGTCACGACGGTGTCACCGGCGCGGCCCGCGAGGTCCTCCACCGGCTCGTCGCGCAGCCGGGCGGCGAGCGCGAGAGCGGCGAGGACGGGTTCGCCGGAGGCCCAGCGTTCCACCGCCGCACGCCGGTCCGGCGAGTCGGCGACCGCCTTGCGTTCGGTACGCAGGGGGAGCCAGTGCCGGTGCTGCGGGGTCACGCCGCCGTCCGCCTCCAGAGCGGCGAGATGGGCCGCGTACAGGCCGCGGCCCCGGCGCCACAGCCAGTCCTCCACGGACTCGTACGGTTCCTGTCGCGACAGGGCCGCCGCGGCCTCGGTCAACTGCCGGTCCGCCAGGTCGAGCGGTGCCGTCGGCGCGGGCACGATGCGATCGCCCTCCAGGGTGAGGACGAAGGCGTCGGCGAGGTCGAGGAGCTCGGCCCCGGCCAGCGCCAGCGAGAGCTCGCCCTGCTGGACGGAGTGGTCGGCGGTGGTGACGTCCATGCTGACGATCAGCAGGTCTCGTGCTGTGGTCATGACGGGTTCCCTGTCGAAGGCGTCGATGGGGCGGGTGCGTGCTGCGGGCGCTCGGGGTGCTCGATGGGAAGCGAGGGGGTACGCGCGGGGCACCGTGGCATGCGGGCATCCTAAGGAGGCCGTGAGGCCGGAGGCAGGGGGCGCTCCGAGGGGCACCCCGCCACACCCGCCCCGCGAGCGCGGGTGCCACCCGCGAGCCGTCCGGTCCGTCGGCTGTGGTCAGATGAAGCCATGTCGTCCCGTCGCACCAAGCGCCCCGCACGCCCGGCGCGCCCGGCCCCTCCGAAGGCCTGTCCCTGTGGGCTGCCCGCCCCGTACGCCGAGTGCTGTGGCCGCTACCACTCCGGTGCGGCCGCCGCTCCGACCGCCGAGGCGCTCATGCGTTCGCGGTTCAGTGCCTTCGCGGTGCAGGACGGGCCGTATCTGCTGCGCACCTGGCACCCGGACACCCGGCCCACCGAGCTGGACCTGGACCCCGGGATGCGCTGGACCCGCCTGGAGATCCTGGACACGGCCGACGGCAGCGCCTTCCACACCACCGGCACGGTCACCTTCCGCGCGCACTACACCCACGAAGGGGAGGCCGGTTCGCTGCACGAGCAGAGCCGCTTCTCGCGGGTCGCGGGTGCCTGGGTCTACCTCGACGCGGTGTTCACGGACTGACCGGCCGGGCCGGGGCCCAAGCGCGGTGCGGGGCGTAAGTACCCGCTAGGGCAAGGGAGTTGGCAAGTGCGCGTGCCGCGCGCTCAGGACGGCGCCGCCGCACCCGCCGCCGCACCCGCCTTCGCACGGGCCGAGGGCAGTCCGTTCGCCAGGTCCTCGGCCATCAGGCGCTTGGCGATGGTGTCGGCGGCGGCGCGCAGTTCCGCGCTGCGGGGGCGGCCGCGGTCCTTCTCCAGTTGTTCGTTCAGCCAGGACGACCACGAGTGGGTGATGGCCTCGACCTCGCGCTCCCCGGCCGGGGTGTGCGAGAAGTAGCTGCCCTCGCGGCTGAGGAAGCCCTCCTCGACCATCCGCTGGAACACCGGCACGAGTACCTCGGGCGGCACCTGGCGGCGGGACGCGATCAGGCCGAGGCTCGCGTGGCCGACCATCCGCGTGTACTGCTCGACCTGCATGACCGCCCAGGCGCCGGCCACGTCGAGCCGGCTGTCGGACGCCGCCACGATGCGCCGGGCGGTGTTCATGTCGGCGCCGCGCACGATCTTGCCGACGGCGAGTTCGAGCACCTTGGCCGAGTCGCCCGTCGTCGGCTGGGCGAAGCCCTCACCCATGTCGGTGGAGGAGGAGCGCGCGCTGTCGCGCAGTTCGACCTGTTTGAGGAAGAGCGCGACGACGAAGCCCATGGCGGCGACCGGCACCGTCCACAGGAAGACGGTGTGGAGGCTGTCGGCGTACGCCTGCACGAGCGGTGCGGCCGTGGCGGGCGGCAGTTGGTGCAGCCCCGCCGGGGACTGGGCGGCGCCCGCGATGCGGGCCGGGTCCCCACCGCCGATCCGCGCGGCCGCCGCCACCCCGTCCTGGAGATTGGTCTTGAGGGTGTTGGCGTAGATGGTGCCGAAGACGGCGGTGCCGAACGAGCTGCCGAGCGTACGGAAGAAGGTGACACCCGAGGTCGCCGTGCCCAGATCCGCGTAGTCGACGGTGTTCTGCACGGCGATGGTGAGCACCTGCATGCACAGGCCGATGCCGAGTCCGAGCACGAACATGTAGAGCGATTCGAGCCAGGCGCCGACATCCGGGCCCATCAGCGACAGCAGATACAGGCCCACGCCCATGACGAGGGCGCCGACGATGGGGAAGATCCGGTACTGGCCAGTCCTGCTCACCACGTTGCCGCTGAAGATCGACGCGATGAGCAGGCCGATCACCATCGGCAGGGTGCGCACCCCGGAGACGGTCGCCGAGTCGCCGTCGACGTACTGGAGATAGGTCGGCAGGAACGTCATCGCGCCGAGCATCGCGAAGCCCACGATGAAGCTGAGCACCGAGCACACCGTGAAGACGGGGTTGCGGAACAGCCGCATCGGCAGCATCGGCTGGACGGCCCGGGTCTCCACCCAGCAGAACAGGGCGAGCGCGGCGAGGCCGCCCGCGAACAGCGCGATGATCGTCGCCGAGCCCCAGGCGTACTCGTTGCCGCCCCAACTGGTGCCCAGGATCAGGGCGCTGGCCCCGACCGCGACCAGGCCGATGCCCAGGTAGTCGATGACGGGCTTGGCGACCGAGCGGACCGAGGGGATGTTCCGGGCGGCCGCGATCACGACGAGGACGGCGATGGGCACGTTCACATAGAACGCCCAGCGCCAGCTCAGATGGTCGGTGAACAGGCCGCCGAGCAGCGGACCGATGACGGTCGAGACGCCGAACACGGCGCCGATCGCGCCCTGGTACTTGCCGCGGTCGCGCAGCGGGATCACATCGGCGATCAACGCCATCGCGGTCACCATCAGGCCGCCCGCGCCGATGCCCTGGAGGGCCCGCCAGGCGATGAGGAGCGACATGTTCGTCGCGAGGCCGCACAGGAACGAGCCCGTGATGAAGGTGACCGCGGAGACCTGGAAGACGACCTTGCGGCCGAACAGGTCGCCGAACTTGCCGACCAGCGCGGTCGCCACGGTCTCCGCGAGCAGGTAGGAGGTGACCACCCAGGACATGTGGGCGGCGCCGCCGAGGTCCGCGACGATCGTGGGCAGGGCCGTGCCCACGATCGTCTGGTCGAGTGCCGCCAGCAGCATGCCGAGCATGATCG
Organism: Streptomyces sp. ASQP_92; assembly: GCF_025399895.1. Taxonomy (GTDB): domain Bacteria; phylum Actinomycetota; class Actinomycetes; order Streptomycetales; family Streptomycetaceae; genus Streptomyces. The sequence goes on from NZ_JAODUA010000005.1 coordinate 201,590, forward strand.
TGCCGAACACGATGTTCCGCTGCCGCACATCGAGCACGGGCGGCGCGGACACGGGTGCTGTATCGCTGGCGGTGGTCACACTGGCACCCTCACACCGCCCCAGGGGGCGCGCATGCCGTGTCGGCCGGGGGAGTGAGGAGGTCTCCCCGCGCCCTCAGGCGCCCAGCACCACGCCGGAGCCGACCGGCTCGGTGAGCGGCAGCACGGTCGGCGCTCCCGTGCGGTGGAGGCGGGGCAGCGCCGGTACGGAGGCCACGAACACCAGGGTGGTGAGAACGAACGGCCAGGTGAAGGAGTGCCCGCCGGACGGAGCGAACAGCGCGTCGAGGGCGGGCCCGAGCACCGTGGCCACCGCGGCCCCGACCACCGCGAAGCCGAGGCTCCACCGGTCGGCGGCGAGCAGCACCCCGCACAGCGCCATCGCCACGAGCACGGCGTTGTAGCCCATCGTGCCGTCGACGATCCTGGGCGTCGGGGCGCCCAGCGCCCACGCGGTGACCAGCCCGACGGCGCTGCCGACGCAGGCCATCGCGCCCGCCGTCCGGCTGGCCACGAAGATGCCGACGAGGAAGATCGCGCCGACGTACCACTGGGGCACGAGGAAGATCTGCGCGATGTTCGCGAAGAACGCGCGCCCGATGTCGTCGAGCGCGAGCGCGACGGCGCCCCCGGCGGCCCGGATCGGTGCGGCCGTCGCGGGGCCGCCGTGCCACACCCGCTCGAAGCGCGGCGCGGCGATCGTCATCGCGCTCGCCGTCAGGCAGAACGGCAGCGTCAGGGTGGGCAGCCCCCAGCCGCGCAGCAGCGTGGTGGCGGCGGCCGTGACGACGGTGACGACGGCGCAGCCGCCCGCCGCGAGGACCATCGTGGAGGGATGCCCGGGGCCGAGGAACACGGCGAAGCCGACCGCGACGAGGCAGGCGTTGAACCCTTCGAGCCCGGCGGCCACCCGGCCCCGGTCCACGCCGAGCAACTGCGCGGTGCCGGTGCCGATCGCGGTGCCGACGAGCCCGTAGAGCCCGTACCGCCAGTCCGCGGTGAACAGGGCCACCGTGAAGATCAGGCCGGTCGGCGCGCTCGGCAGGAAGTGCACCTGCGCCTGGCCGCGCAGCACATGCACCGCGAACCGTCCCCCTCGTCCAGCGCGCGGCATCCGCACCCGGCCCTCCCCCCCCAAGTCCTGTGACATCGGCCGGTAACAGCCAAGCGCACAGTAAGGGGTGGCCCGGGGGACTCGGCAAGGGCCCCATGCCGGAGAAATGACGACATAGAACCGCATCGGGGGCGTGTGGTCGGAAAGGTTTGTATACGACGACAGGGCGGTGAGAGCGCTCCCGGACGATGGCACGAGCCCGGCCCGGGGCGCCCTCAGTCGGCGATGCGCGTCGGTAAGTCCGGCAGCTTCTTGTCGTAGAGCCAGGCATGGAGCAGGGGGCGCAGGGTCTCCTGGGTGGTGGTCTCGGCGTGGGCGATGAAGGCGACGGTGTCGCCGATCCGGCCGCGCCGCGCCGCGTGCCAGCCGCGCAGCACCGCGAAGAACCGCTCGTCGCCCAGCGTCAGACGCAGCGCGTGCAGGGTGCAGGCGCCCCGGGTGTATAGCCGGTCGTCGAAGATGCGGCGCGGCCCGGGTTCGGCGAGCCGCAGGTTCTGGCCACGCCGCGCAAGACCCCGCCACTCGCGGCGGGCGATCTCGTCGGCGCTGTCCTCGCCGATGTGCTCCGACCACAGCCACTCGGCGTACGTCGCGAAGCCCTCGTTGAGCCAGATGTGCCGCCACTCGCGGATGCCCACGCTGTTGCCGAACCACTGGTGCGCCAACTCGTGCGCCACCAGCGTCTCCCAGCCGCGCCGCCCGTCGATGTGGTTGCGCCCGAACACCGACCGCGTCTGGTTCTCGACCGGCGCCGCGAGGTCGGCGTCCACCACCACCGCCCCGTACGCCTCGAACGGGTAGGGCCCGAACAGTTCCGAGAAGTGCCGCAGCATGTCGGGCTGGCGGCCCAGGTCGTGCCGGGCCGCCTCGGCGATACGGGACGGATAGGCGTTGTGCACCGGGATCGCCGCGGCGCCCGGCGGCCCGGGCGCGAGGGCGCTGTCGTGCTGGAAACGGCCGGTGTAGAGCGCGGCCAGATAGGTGGCCATGGGGCCGGGGTGGTGGTACGTCCACACATCGGTGGTGCCCTCGCTGCGGCACTCGGTGAGTGTTCCGTTCGCCAGCGCCTGGCGGTCGCGCGGCACCGTGACCCGGAAGGTGTACGCGGCCTTGTCGTCGGGCCGGTCGTTGCACGGGAACCAGGACGGCGCGCCCAGCGGCTGGGAGGCAACCAGCGTGCCGTCGTGGCTGTCGCCGGTGTGGTCCCAGCCGATGCTCCCGAACGGCGAACGGATCGGACCGGGCCGCCCCGCGTACCGCACCTTGGTGGTGAACACCGCGCCGGCCGGGACCGGTTGATGGGGTGTCACATACAGCTTGCCCTGCCGCTGGCGGATGCGGGCCGCCCTGCCGTCGACATGGGCCGCCTGCGCGCTGAGCCGGGACAGGTCGAGCTCGACGCGATCGAGGGGCCGCAGGGCGACGGCCTGGATCAGCGCGGTGCCCGCGAGCCGGCCACTGGCCGAGTCGTAGGCGATCCGCAGGTCGTAGGCGAGCGTGTCGTGTCCGTACGAGCCGTGCTGCGGAAAGTAGCGGTCCCGGCGGGCGGCGGCCTCGTCCTGCGCCACGGAGATCGTGCCGAGCGCGGACAGGGCGGCCACCCGCACGAGTGAGCGCCGACTGCACCGGATCATGCGGCGCTCCCCTCGCGCTCCTGGTCCTGATGCACCGTCAGAATCGGTGTCGCGCAGGACTGTTGGGCATTCCGTGGCGTGGTCTGCTCACCCGCGATGGGGTTGCCGGCCCAGCGGGTGTCCGGGGGCACGCTCTCCCCGCGCATCACCAGGGACGCGGCCCCCACCGACGCCCGGGCGCCGACATCGGTGCCCGGCAGCGCGATGCTGTGCGGGCCCAGCGACGCGCCCTCGCCGAGCCGTACGGTGTCCAGGCGCATGATGCGGTCGTGGAAGAGATGGGTCTGCAGCACACACCCGCGGTTGACGCTCGCCCCGTCCCCGACGGTGATCAGATCGGTCTCCGGCAGCCAGTACGTCTCCAGCCACACCCCGCGCCCGATGTGCGCGCCCAGGCTGCGCATCCACCAGTTGAGGACCGGGGTGCCGGTGAACGAACCCGCCATCCAGGGCACGGCCAACGACTCGACGAAGGTGTCGTACAGCTCGTTGCGCCACACGAAGGACGACCAGAGCGGATGCTCGCCCGCCGTGAACCGGCCCACCAGCACCCACTTCGCGGCGGTCGCCACCAGGCCCGCCACCGCGGCGGCCACCACGAGCAGCCCGGTCCCGGCCAGCGCCGCGAACGCGAGCCCGCCCCGGTTGAGAGCGCTCTGTTCGCCGATGAGAACGGCCTGCGCCAGCAGCACCGAGCACATCACCGGCACCACCCGGCACAGCTCGACCCCGGCCCGGGCCAGCACCAGGCGGCGCGGGGGGTCGAAGGTGCGGCCGGGGTCGACGGTGGCCGCGACCCGGGGCAGCGGAAGCGCGGGGCGCCCGAGCCACGAACTGCCCGGCTCGCTGTGCGCCGGAGCGTCGCAGAGCACCCCGATCAGGGCGCCGTCGGGGACCCGGCGGTCGGGCCCGACGATGCCGGAGTTGCCGACGAAGGCCTTGCGGCCGACCGACGCCGTCCCCAACCGCAGCCGGCCGCCCCGCAGTTCGAAGGGCGCCACCAGTGTGTCGTCGGCGAGGAACGCTCCGTCCTCGACCGTCAGGAGTGAGGGCAGCGGCAGCACCGTGGAGATCTCGGCGCGCCGGCCCACCCTGGCGCCCAGCATCCGCAGCCACACCGGGGTCGCCAGACTCGCGTACAGCGGGAAGAAGCTGCCGCGGGCCCCGCTGAGCAGCCGGGTCACCAGCCAGGCCCGCCAGGCGACGCCCCCGCACACCGGATGGAACCCGGGCTTGAGACCGCGGCCGAGGAGCCGGACCAGGGCGGCCAGCGTCAGCATCGAGGTGAGCGTGGTGACCACGGTGATGACCGGTGCCGCGAGGAACAGCCGCAGCGCGACCGCCGAGAGCGTGTCGCAGGACCGCACCAGGTAGTAGACCCCGATGAGCGCGGGGGCCGCGGCGACCAGATTCAGCAGGGGCAGCACCGTGAGGGAGAGCGCATACGCGGCGGCCCAGCGGTGAGAGCGCTCCCGGCGGGGCTCGGGCCGGCCGACACCCGCGACGCGCTCGTAGGCGTCGGCCGGGCGGGCCGGGGAGCCGACCCAGCGCCGGCCCGGCGGGACCTGCCCGTCCAGGCAGGCGCCGGGCTCCAGCTCGGCGTGCGCGCCGAGGACCGCGCCGGGCATCAGGGTGCTGCGGTGGCCGACGCGGGCGCCCTCGCCGATGTGCACGGCGCCGATGTGCAGCGTCGCGCCGTCCAGCCACCATCCGCTGATGTCGGCCTCCGGTTCCACCCCGGCCCCCCGGCCGATGGTGGCGAGTCCGGTCACCGGCGGCATGGCGTGCAGGGCCGCCTGCGGGCCCACCCGGCAGCCCAGGGAGAGCGCGTACAGACGGGCCCAGGGCGTACCGAGCAGCGAGGGCACGCCGAACGCGGCCACGACGCGCTCGGCCGTCCACAGCCGCAGATGGACACGGCCGCCGCGCGGATACGCGCCCGGCACCACCCCCCACGTCAGGAGGCGGGCCGCGGCGCCACCGATGACGAACCGGGCGGGCGCGCTCATCAGGACGACGGTGCCGGTCAGCACGAACCACCAGGACACATGCGGCGCCCACGCCTGTGGCGCGAGCCAGCCCAGGATGTTGTCGAGGGTGGCGAGCCCGAGCAGCCCGCGCACTCCCGAGATCCCGAACAGGGCTGTGGTGACGAGGAGTTGGACCACACCCGTGCTGCGGGGCACCGGCCGCACGGGCCGTGCCTCGGCGGCCGGCCCGTCGAGGGATTCGAGGTGCTGGGCCATGTCGCGCAGCACGGGGCGGCGGTAGAGGTCGGCGACGGACACCCCGGGGTAGTGCTCGCGCAGCTCGGAGGCGAGCTTGGCCGCGCTGAGGCTGGAGCCGCCCAGCGCGAAGAAATCGCTGTCCGGTTCGGGGCGCACCCCCAGCATCCGCTCCCACGCCCCGGCGAGGCGTGCCGCGGTGGAGCCGGCCGGCGGTCCGTCGCCGGCGGGGCCGCGCTGGGACGGCAGCGGCCACGGCAACGCGTCCCGGTCGACCTTGCCGGAGGTGCGCGTGGGCAGTTCGGTGACCTCGACGAGCAGCGGTACGAGCGCCGCCGGCAGCCGTTGCGCGAGGAAGCCGCGGGCCTGGTCGGTGCGGAAGCCGCTCTGGTCGGGCACCACATAACCAACGAGGATCTGCCCGCCCGCGGGGGTGCCGCGCACCGCGCCGGCCGCGGCGCGCACGCCTGGAAGCGCTCTCAGCATGGCGTCGATCTCGCCGAGTTCGATTCGCCTCCCGCCCACCTTGACCTGGTCGTCGGCGCGCCCGAGGTGGACGAGGCCGGCCGCGTCGGCGCGTACCAGGTCGCCGGTGCGGTAGGCGCGCCGCGTCTCAAGGAGCGCCAGCGGGGCGAACCGTTCGGCGTCCTTGGCGGCGTCCAGATAGCGGGCGGTGCCGACGCCGGCGATGACCAGCTCACCCTCGCCGCCGTACGGGACGGGGTGGCCGGACGGGTCGAGGACCGCCAACTCCCAGCCCGCGAGGGGAAGTCCGATGCGGACCGGCTCGCCGGGAAGCATGCGCGCGGCGGTCGCCACGACCGTCGTCTCGGTGGGCCCGTAGGTGTTCCACATCTCGCGGCCCTTGACCGCGAACCGGTCCGCGAGGGCGCCCGGACAGGCTTCCCCGCCGACGATCAGGAGCCGCACCTCATCGAGCGCCTCGTCCGGCCAGAGCGCCGCGAGGGTGGGCACCGTGGACACCACCGTGATGCGGCGCTCGACGAGCCAGGGGCCGAGTTCATGCCCCGCCCGCACCAGGGACCGGGGCGCCGGAACGAGGCAGCCGCCGTGCCGCCACGCCAGCCACATCTCCTCGCACGAAGCGTCGAAGGCGACCGAGAGGCCGGCGAGCACGCGGTCGCCGGGCCCCAACGGCCGTTCGCTGAGGAAGAGTTGGGCTTCCGCGTCGACGAAGGCGGCGGCCGAGCGGTGGGTGACCGCCACGCCCTTGGGCAGGCCCGTCGAGCCGGACGTGAAGATGATCCAGGCGTCGTCGTCGGGCAGGGCGGGCCGCCAGCGGGCCGCGAGGGGCGCCGCCGGCCCCGGCAGTATCCGCCCGTCGGCCTCGATCACGGCGCACACCCCCGCCTCGCGAAAGACGGTCGCCGCGCGCTCCTCGGGGTCGTCCGCGTCGACCGGCACATACGCCGCGCCGCACAACAGGACCGACAGGATGGCGAGATACAGGTCGCAGGTGCCGGACGGGATCCGGATGCCGACACGGTCGCCCGGGCCGATGCCGTGGCGGGTGAGCCGTACGGCGCGTTCGGTGATCCGGTCGCACAGGTCCTGGTAGGTGAGCCGCTCGCCGCCCGCGTCGAGTGCGGGCGCGTCCGGATGGGCGGCCGCCGTCGCGTCCAGTACGTCGAGCAGGGTGCGGGGGTGGGGGGCGGCGGAGCCCCGGAAGACAGCCGGCAGATGCGAAGACATGGGGTATGCCTCTGGCGTAGTGCGGGTGGTACGGACATCCTTCGGACATCCGCCCACTCAGACGGGCATATCCCGCGGCGGGTTCGCCCCTACCGGGGTACTTGACGATATTTATCCGTTGTTTTCGAAGTGATTCGGATGATTATGGCGCCGATCGGGGCAAGTTCAGGGCCGTTCCCGGTGGCCGAGGTCCCTTGCGCGTAGCACTAGTTCGGTGGCGAACCGGTGTTCGGGATCGGTGAGGCGGTCGCCGAAGATGGACTCCAGGGTGCGCATCCGATAGCGCACGGTCTGCGGGTGCACATCGAGGAGTTGGCCCATGTGGGCGGCGGTGCCCCGGGTCGCGAGCCAGGTTCGCAGGGTTTCGATGAGCCGGTCGCGGCGGCCGGGCGTGAGCGCGTCCAGCGGCGCGAGTTCGCGGCGGCCGAGGTGTTCGAGCAGGGCCGGGTCGGAGCGCAGCCACAGGGTGACGAGGTGGTCCTCGCAGTACAGGGTCCCCGCGTCACTGTCGATGACTCCGCAGGCGGCGAGTTCGAGTACGCGGCGGGCCCAGCGCAGCGAATCGGACGCACCGCCGATGGGAACTTCGAGGCCGACCGCCGCCCATGAGCCGTGCAGGGCCGCGTCCAGCATCCGTCTTCGTACCTCGTCGACCGGACCCGGCACCAGAAGATGGGGAAGCGGCTCGCCCGGATCGGCCAGGACATCGTTGTCCAGCGCCGTGCGGGTGAGGCTTCCACCGGATCGGAGCGCGACCAGCGTGACCCGCTCGGGCAGCGGCCAGCGGGCCCGTTCCGCGAGCTCCGCGATCGCGGCGCGCGGCACCGGAGAGCCGGCCAGGATCAGATGCAGCAGCCGCCGGCGCAGCGCGTCCGAGCGTTCCCCCGAGAACGACGTGACCTCCAGGTAGCCCTCCCGTGAGAGCGCTTCCAGCTCCTCGACGTAGGTGAACAGCGCGTCCGCGAAGCTGAGCATCAGGGCGGGGGAGAGGTTGTAGCGCCGGCCGATCTTCTTGGCGCGGCGCAGGGCCACCCGGGCGCCGAGCCGGTAGGCGCCCTGGAGGGTCTCCAGGCTGCGGCCCTCGTACGCCTCGAACCGGCCGAAGCGCCGGCACATCTCGTCGCGCAGGGTCGAGGGGGCGCTGGGGGAGGCGACCTGGTCGACGAAGACGGTGAGGTTCTGCTCCACGCCGACCCGGATCGCCTCGCCGTAGGGGCCTTCGAGTAATCGGGCGTACTCGGGGTAGGCGCGGGTGACCTCCGCGCCGATCTCCTTGAGTAGACCCGGCAGTTCGGGGCGCATGATGGCGGCGAACTCCTGTGGGAGCGGTCCCAACGGCTCCTGGGTGTCCGGTGATTGCGCGGCTGTGGGCATCTCACTCCCCTTGCACTACGGCGCCCCGGCGGGGGGAGGGCCGATGGAGAAAGCGCTCCCACCGACCGACAGGTGCGTACCTTTCGCGGACTGCTGAACCTAGAACAACTCCCGTGCCGTGGACAACACTTGGGGCGGCGTTCGATTGCCTGCGCATCGGTTGTCGGCCGATTCCGGACCGGTCCGCCGGGAGTGTGGACGGACCGGACCGGGGAACCGCGGCGACGGCTACCGCACCGCCGAGTGCCAGTACTCCGAGAGCAGCTTGCCGTTGTTCGGGACGACCGTGCCGGGGGCCCGCAGACCGGCCAGATACGTCGAGGCGCTGTTGAGGACGACGCTGTTCCTGCCCGCCGCCGAGGGCAGTCCGGTCTTGAGGTTGACCGCCCAGTCGAGCATCCCGGCGAGCCCGCAACCGCTTGCACCGGGCACCGCGAACGTGGTGTCCGTCTGGCTCGCGTCGACCAGACTGAGCCGGTTCATGACACCCGCGGTGTTGGCCGTTCCGTTGCCGTCGAAGCGCTGGATGCCGAGCGTCGGCGCGGTGATGTTCTGCGGGCGCAGCACGACCGGATGGGCGGCGGAGCCGATGTAGCAGGAGCCGCCGAGAAGCGGGTTCTGAAGGTGGATGCGGACCGGGATCGCGATGATCGGCTGTCCCGAGGTGGCGCCCGCGGTGAGGTTGAAGTCGCTGGGCGTACCGGCCGATTCGACGGTGGCGACCACCCGGTTGAGGGTGGCGTTGGTGATCCCCCGGCAGATGTCGCTGATGACGGGGATGTCGCTCGGGCACATCAGGCCCAGCAGTCCGCCCGGGATGTCGGCGGAGTCCGCGATCAGGGCGCCGCCGGCCGGGGCGACGAGGGTGGGCGCCCCGGTGGTGTGCTGCACCACGCCGAGCTGGAGGTCGCTCGCGCCGGTGACGACCTCGGTGGAGCCGAGCTTGATGGAGCCGCTCGCCGCGTGGGAGGCGATGCACTGCACGATGTCGATGCGTCCGTCGGCCGCCAGCATCGCCGGAGCGTCCACCGGGCAGCGGGTGAACGGCGCCCAGGCGCCGTTGAGTTGGGGTGCTGCCTGGGCGTCGGCGGAGGCCGGCCCGGTGGCCGCGAGAGCGGTCAACGCCGTGCAGGTGGCCAGCAGTCCCGCGCGCAGACGGGTGGATACGGGTCTCATGAGGTCGTCCCCTCTCGGACGTCTCGACTCACGACGTCCTGTCCGGAAAATGGGCGGATGCGGCAACGGCCGCTGGTCGTACGGGAGTTGGCCGAATAGCACCGCGGTGGTACTGCTCGGCGTGGTGGTTCGTGCCCGGGGGCGCTCACCGCAGGGGCGGCGGAACGGTCGTCGGCTGCTTGTCGGCGGTGCAGAGCTCTGCGGGGTCGTCCGGGATGCCGGACGCGCACGGCGCTCCCTGGTTCTGCTTGACCGTGTTGGCGGGCCCGGACACCGACGCCGTGAACAGCGGGCTCAGGTCCTCGCCCACTCCGCAGCCGGAGAACGGGGGAATGGTCACCGAGCCGTCGAGCGGTCCGCCCCGGGACAGCGAGTACCCGCGCCACACCGTGTCCGTGCCTTTCCTGAGCACCCCGAGCAGCACCATGTGGTCCTTGGTGTCGCGTGCCGGGTCCGGGTCGGCGGAGTAAACCGGCGCGCTGGTACGGCAGTTGGGGCCGACATCCAGAGGGGTCCCGTTGACCTTCACGTCGGAGACGCGCAGCACCAGCGGGATCCTGATGTACGTCTCGCCGTGCCCCGCCGTGTTGTTGAGGTCGGAGTCGATGGTCATGGGGCCGGTCTGCTCCAGCGTCATCGTGGCGGTGGTCGGCATGAACCCGAAGGTGAGGAACGTCGCCGGGCCCGGCGGGGTCTGGGCGCGGCCGCGATAGTCGAGCCGGCCCGTCGAGGACTGGAGCAGATGGAGTTCGAAGACGCCCGGCCTGACCTCGATCCGCTTGAGGCGGTTGGGCCCCTGGACGACCTGGGCGCAGAAGACGGGGATCAGGGAGGCGCCGCTCATCTTGGTGACGTCGGCATAGCCGGTGGCGTACGCCGAGAGCGCGAGCGGCTGGGTGGTGTCGCCGCGGCACTCCGGCGCGGTGGCGGTCGGCTTCGCGCCCTGTGCGGGGGGCGCGACCACTGTGGGAGCGCTCTCAGCGGGGCCGTGTCCGCCGCCGGTCCCCGGGCCCGTCGCCGAAGTGCTGGGGGCCGGCGCGGTGGGAGAGGCCGCCGGGCCGACCGGCACGGTGGCCAGCAGGCCCTTGGCGCCCGGGGCGAGCGTGCAGGGCACCGAGAGCGTGGCCGGGTCGGTGGGGCCGCCCTCGGTGGTGACCGGGCGGAAGTCGAGGGTGAGACCCGCCGCCGTGAGGGTGAGGGCACCGGGGCTGTTCGCGGTGACGGTGGGGACCTCGCCGGTCGCCCTGAGCACGACGCCGCCCGCCGGGGTGAGCGGCACGGAGGGGGCCGCGCCCTGCCACAGGGCCTGGGCGGTGGCACCGTTCTGGGCCACTTCGGTGGTCAGCCGGGTGGTGGCCCCGGTGGTGGCGGCCCGGAGCCGGGTGAGTTCGGCGACCGCGGCGTCGGGCAGCGTCAGGGAGGTCGTCACGTCGGTGGGCCGGATGGCGGTGCCTGTCGCGGCCCGGGCCGGAAAGCGGGCCCCGATCCCCACCTTCACCGGATGCGGGCCGGCCGGGAAGGCACAGGTGTAGGTGAGTTCCGTACTGGTCCGCTGGTCTCCGAGGGCCACGTCCGCGCCGGGCACGATCCCGGCCAGGACCACGGTGGCCGCCGCGACCGCCCCCCGCGTGCCCACGCTCCGCCACCGGCCGGCCGGTCCGTGCGTGCTTGTCACGTCGCGTTCAGCTCCACTGGCTCAGCTCCTCGAAACGTCCGGCGCGCGGTGCGCCGCGTCTGGGGGACCGCCCGGCCTGTCGGGTGCCTGGCCGGGCGGTCCGGGGGAGTAGCGATGTGTCATGCGGTGCTACGAGCCGACGATGGTGGGGTGCGTGCTGGTGCCGCTCACCACCGCGTAGTAGTCGCCGTTGAATGACGGGTGGTCGCCCGCGGACACCACGCCCGCGCAGCCCGCCGTCGGAGCGGAGACCGTCAGCTCGGTCGGGTTGGCGGCGACCTTGAGGTCACCGGTGGAGTTGGTGTACGTGCCGTGCGCGGTGCCGGTCACCGTGAACGCGCAAGTCGACACGGTCACACGGGCGTTGACGCCCGAGATGTATCCCTGCGACACCCCGGTGGCCGCGTTGTAGCCGGTCACGTTCAGCGTCCAGGGGGTGTTGGCGACCGTGTCGACCGCGCCGAGGAAGCTGGTGCACGGCTCACCGGTTCTGCCGAAGTGCACCGGGTTGATGGTGCCGACCGCCGCCGGGTTGCCGGTGGCGCTGTGGAGGGAGCCGCCCGCGTCGGAGTAGGTGCACGTCATGTCGATGCCGTTGATCGAAAGGACGACATTGCTCGACTTGGCGCTGAAGTTCTCGGGCGAGTTCGGGCCGACGACCCAGTGCGTGGGCGCCGCGGCCAGAGCGGGCGCGGTCGCCAGCGTGAACGCCGCCGTCGCGGCGCCGCATATCAGCGCCAGTTTTCCTAGGGTGCTTCGCACAGTAATTCCTCCGGTTTCACCAGCTACGGGTACGGATTCGGCCACGTACGATCCGTGACGATGCGGACGTTACTTGCGAGAAACATCGGCGCACAATCCTGCCGTTCAAGATTGTGCCGAGCTGGGTTCTTCCTTGTGTCCACGATGAGCAACCGGCCGGTTTTTCTTGTCGATCCGTGCGCAATACCGCCGACTCCACCCGGCCCTTCGTGCCGATGTTCCCGGTTCTCTCCGTACCACCGTCCACACCTTGTCCAGTGACAAGAGAAACCCATCAACAGGTGACAAATTTCGTGCGGGGAGTACTGCTCGGATGACAAGTTGGCGACGGCCGGGCGCGGGCTCGCGGAAACTTCTGGAACTGGTATTGCAGAGCGAGGTTACCCGGCCGTAGCGTCCGGTGTGCGGTCGGTCCGGGCAGCTCAGGCACCATCCGGTCCGCCGATGTCCGGGCTCTCGGCCGAGCTCTTCGGCCGGGGGCCACCTGGACGAAGTACCCGACCACCCCTGCCGGTCGGGCCCGGGCTCTTCCCGGGGCGGGGGCGCCGCGGTTCACCTCCCCCCGGCCGCCGCGCCCCCGTTCTTGAGCACCACGCCGTACCGCCGCTCGTCGGCGCCCGCGCTTTCGCACCACCGCCGTACCGCTCCATTGTTGCGCAGTCGTCCACCAGGCCGACTCGGGAATTTGTCAACGAGTGACAATCGCGAGGGATTTCACCGATGTGGCCGTCCGGGATCTTGTTTCGGCGCCATCGGGCACCTTACCGTGCGCCCCTCGGTGCTCTCTCGTCACTTCGTATGTGCCTGCTGGAGGTGGGATGGGAATCGAAGTCGTGGTCGAAGGTCTGACCAAGTCCTTCGGCAAGCAGAACATCTGGCAGGACGTCACCCTCACCCTGCCCGCCGGTGAAGTCAGTGTCATGCTCGGACCCTCGGGCACCGGAAAGACGGTTTTCCTCAAGTCGCTCATCGGGCTGCTCAAACCAGAACGCGGCCGGGTGCTCATCAATGGCGTCGACATGGTGAGCAGCCCCGAACGGGACATCTACGAGACCCGGAAACTCTTCGGCCTCATGTTCCAGGACGGCGCGCTGTTCGGCTCGATGTCCCTCTTCGACAACATCGCCTTCCCGCTGCGCGAGCACACCCGCAAGAAGGAGTCGGAGATCCGCCGCATCGTCATGGAGCGGGTCGACATGGTCGGCCTGCTCGGCGCCGAGGAGAAGCTGCCCGGCGAGATCTCCGGCGGCATGCGCAAACGCGCCGGGCTCGCCCGCGCCCTGGTCCTGGACCCGCAGATCATCCTCTGCGACGAGCCGGACTCCGGGCTCGATCCGGTGCGCACCGCCTTCATCTCCCAGCTCCTGATCGACCTCAACGCGCAGATCGACGCGACGATGCTGATCGTCACCCACAACCTCGACATCGCCGCGACCGTCCCCGACAACATGGGCATGCTCTTCCGTCGCAACCTCGTCACGTTCGGGCCGCGCGAGGTGCTGTTGACGAGTGAGGAGCCGGTCGTCGCCCAGTTCCTCAGCGGGCGCCGCGAGGGCCCCATCGGCATGTCCGAGGAGAAGGACGCCGCCACCCTCGCCAAGGAGCAGCTCAACTCGGCGCAGGGGCCGCCCTTTTCGCCCCGCCCCCTCGTCGCGCAACTGGAGCCGTCGCCCGGTCTGCCCGCTCGGCAGGCGGTGCTGCGCCGCAAGCTCCGGGTGATGGGCATGCTCGACGAGCTGCCGCCCGCGGCCCGCCGCGCCGTCGAGAAGGGCATGGCCCCGGCCCAGGAGGCGACACCATGACGACGCAGGCCGAGAGGGCTTCCGAGCCCGCGCCGCCCCCCGCGGACCGCCGGCCCCGCAGGCCCGTGCCCGGCCTCGGCGCGTTCCGCCAGACCGGCCGCCTCTTCTCCCTGGCCGCCGCGGTCATCCGGGCCGTCTTCCAACGGCCGTTTCAGGTACGGGAGTTCATCGAGCAGTTCTGGTTCATCGCCAGCGTCACCATCCTGCCCGCGGCCCTGGTCTCCATCCCGTTCGGCGCCGTCATCGCCCTCCAGGTCGGCTCGCTCACCCAGCAGCTCGGCGCCCAGTCCTTCACCGGCGGCGCCAGCGTGCTCGCCGTCATCCAGCAGGCCAGCCCGCTGATCGTGGCGCTGCTCATCGCGGGCGCCGGCGGCTCCGCGATCTGCGCCGACCTCGGCTCCCGTACGATCCGTGAAGAGCTGGACGCCATGGAGGTCATGGGCGTCTCGCCGGTCCAACGGCTGGTCGTTCCCCGGGTGTTGGCGACCATGTTCGTCGCGGTGCTGCTGAACGGGATGGTCTCCGTCGTCGGCACGCTCGGGGGCTACTTCTTCAACGTCATCCTCCAAGGTGGCACCCCCGGCGCCTATCTCTCCAGCTTCTCCGCCCTCGCCCAGCTCCCCGACCTCTACGTCAGCGAGATCAAGGCGGTGATCTTCGGGTTCATCGCCGGGATCGTCGCCGCCTACCGCGGACTGAACCCGCGCGGCGGCCCCAAAGGCGTCGGCGACGCGGTCAACCAGTCCGTCGTCATCACCTTCCTGCTGCTCTTCTTCGTGAACATGGTGCTCACCGGGATCTACCTCCAGATCGTCCCCCCGAAGGGCGGCTGACCCATGGCCGTCTTCAGCTTCCTCGACCGTTCTGGCGACCAACTCGTCTTCTACACAAGGGCGTTGCTGTGGATCCCGCGCACCCTGCGGCGCTACCTCAAGGAGGTGCAGCGGCTGCTCGCCGAGGTCGCCTTCGGCAGCGGCGGCCTCGGTGTCATCGGCGGCACCATCGGCGTGATGATCGCCATGACCCTCTTCACCGGGACCGTGGTCGGCCTCCAGGGGTACGCCGCCCTGAACCAGATCGGCACCGCGGCGTTCACCGGATTCGTCTCCGCCTATTTCAACACCCGTGAGATCGCCCCGCTCGTCGCCGGACTCGCGCTCTCCGCGACCGTCGGCGCGGGCTTCACCGCCCAGCTCGGCGCGATGCGCATCAACGAGGAGATCGACGCCCTCGAAGGCATGGGCATCCGCAGCCTGCCCTACCTCGTCACCACCCGGATCATCGCCGGCGTCGTCGCGATCATCCCGCTGTACGCGATCGGCCTGCTCAGCTCCTACTTCGCCTCCCGGCTGACCACGGTCGTCTTCAAGGGCCAGTCACGCGGCACCTTCGACCACTACTTCAACCTCTTCCTCTCGCCGACCGACGTGCTGCTGTCCGTGCTCAAGGTGCTGATCTTCAGCGTGATGGTGATCCTCGCCCACTGCTACTACGGCTTCCGCGCCACGGGCGGGCCGGCCGGGGTGGGCGTCGCGGTGGGCCGCTCGGTCCGCAACGCGATCGTGCTGATCGCCGTCACCGACTTCTTCCTCTCGCTCGCCCTGTGGGGCGCCACCACCACCGTGAAGGTGGCCGGATGAACGCGCGAACGGTGCGGCGACGCACCGCCGGAGTCGTCTTCCTGCTCGTTCCGGCGCTCCTCGTCTGGCTGTCGATCGCCGTGTACGACAAGGACTTCGTCCGCGCGGACACGGTGACCGTGGAGACGGGCAGCGTCGGCAACGAGATGCACCCGGGCGCCGAGGTGAAGCTGCGCGGGGTGGTGGTCGGAGAGGTCCGCACCATCAGCGCCGATGGCGAGGGCGCGCGGCTCACCCTCGCCCTCCAGCCGGACAAGCGCCGCCACATTCCGTCCGACGTACGGGCGCAGATGCTGCCGACCACCCTCTTCGGCGAACGGTTCGTCGCGCTCGTACCGCCGCCGAACCCCTCGCCGAGAGCGCTCTCGGCCGATGCGACCATCCCCCAGGACCGGTCGAGCAACGCCATCGAGCTGGAGCAGGTGCTCGACCATGTGCTGCCGCTGCTCACCGCAGTCAAGCCCGACAAGCTGTCGGCGACGCTCTCCGCCGTCGCCACCGCGCTGCGCGGGCGCGGCTCCCAACTGGGCGACATCGTGGTCACATTGGACGCGCACCTGAAGAAGTTCAACCCGAACCTGCCCGCCCTCAACGCCGACCTGGTGCAGCTCGTCAAGGTGTCCGGAACCTACAGCGAGGCCGCCCCGGACGTCCTGAGAGCGCTCACGGACGCCACGACCACCACCGGCACCCTGGTCGACCAGCAGACCCAACTCCTCGGCGTGTACGGGCAGACCACGAGGACCGCCCAGGACCTCACGGCGTTCTTCCAGCAGAACAAGGACAACATCATCCGGCTCGGCGAGGTGAGCCGCCCCACCCTGGAGCTGCTCGCGCGGTACTCCGCGTCCTTCCCCTGCACCCTGCGCACCCTGGCCGGGTTCGTGCCCGCGATGGACAAGGCGCTCGGCAAGGGCACGGACAGACCCGGACTCCACGTCACCGTGAAGGCCGTGCCCCCGCTCGGCAAGTACGTCCCCGGACGGGACACCCCCGCCTACACCGGCGGCGACGGCCCGCACTGCTACCCGGTGCCCTACCTCGGAGCGCCGCTCCCCGCGGAGAGCGCTCTCACCGGCACCGTGTCCGCCGCCGGCGCCGGGCTCGGGCTGCCGAACTCGCCCCAGGAGAACCAGCTCGTGAACGAACTGCTCGCGCCCGCCCTCCGGCAGGCCCCGCAGTCCCTGCCGGACTGGAGCAGTCTGCTGCTCGGGCCGGCCCTGAGGGGGGCGGAGGTGAGCATCAAGTGAGGCGCCGCAGCATCGCGGGCCCGCTCGTGAAGTCGCTGGTCTTCGTCCTGGTGACGGTGGTCGCGACCACCGTGCTCGCCCTGTCCATCGCCAACACCGGTGTGGGCGACACCACGTCCTACCGGGCCCGGTTCACCGACACCACCGGCCTCGTCGAGGGCGACAGCGTCCGCATCGCGGGCGTCAAGGTCGGCCAGGTCGACCGGGTGGAGGTCGTGGACCGCAGACTCGCGCAGGTCACGTTCTCCGTGGAGCGCGGCCGGGCCCTGCCCGCCGCGGCGACCGCCTCGATCAAGTACCTCAACATGGTCGGCCAGCGGTACGTCGAACTGGGCCGGGGCGCCGGGACGGTCGGCGCCACGCTCGCGCCGGGCGCGACCATCCCGCTCGAGCACACCACGCCCGCCCTCGACCTCACCCAGCTCTTCAACGGCTTCCAGCCCCTCTTCGAAGGGCTCTCACCCAAGGACGTCAACGACCTCGCGGGCTCCATCGTGCAGGTACTCCAGGGCGAGGGCGGGACCGTGGAGAGCCTGCTGAAGCACATCGGCTCGCTCACCACGACCGTCGCCGCCAAGGACAAGGTGATCGGCGAGGTCGTCACCAACCTGAACACCGTCCTGACCACGGTGAACGACCGCGAAGCGGGCTTCAACGACCTCGTCGTCACCCTCCAGCGCCTCGTGTCCGGATTCGCAGGGGACCGCAAGCCGCTCGGTGAGGCGCTCGCCGCTATGGGCGACCTCACCACGGTCACCGCCGGACTGTTCGAGGACGGCCGGGCCCCGCTCAAGGAGGACGTCAAACAGCTCGGCCGGCTCTCCTCGAACCTCGCCGAGAGCGCTCCCCAGGTCGAGAACTTCCTGCGCAAGACCCCGGACAAGATGCGCGCGGTGACCCGGATCGCGTCGTACGGGTCCTGGCTCAACCTGTACCTCTGTGAGGCGAAGGTGTCCGGCGTGAAGACCGAGGACGGCAGCCCGCCGCCCACCGGAATCCCGGTCAGCCAATCGAGGTGCCAGGGATGAGACTCCCCGCGCTCCGGCGCCCCCGCCTCAAGCCCATGAAGGAACGCAACCCGGTCGCGGTCAGCCTGGTGGGCCTGCTGGTCCTGGCCCTGATCGGCGTCGGCGCGTATCACGCGGACTCGCTGCCGTTCATCGGCGGCGGCACCACCTACAGCGCCGACTTCTCGGAGTCCGCGGGGCTGCGCGACGGCGACGAGGTACGGATCGCCGGGGTCAAGGTCGGCGAGGTCAGCGGCGTCGCTCTGGACGGCGCCAAGGTGAAGGTCTCCTTCAAGGTGAAGGACGCCTGGATCGGCGACGCCTCGACCGCGGCCATCGCCATCAAGACCCTCCTCGGCGAGAAGTACCTGGCCATCGACCCGCTCGGCGGCGCCCGCCAGAACCCGGGCCGCCGCATCCCACTGACCCGCACGACCTCCCCGTACGACGTCACCCAGGCCTTCGAAGGGCTCAGCAACACCATCGGTGACATCGACACCGCTCAGCTCGCCAAGAGCTTCGAGACGATCTCCGACACCTTCAAGAACTCGCCGCCCGATGTCCGCACCGCCGTGTCCGGGCTCTCCGCCCTGTCCAGGACCGTCTCCCAGCGCGACGCCCAACTCGCCCAACTCCTCAAGGGGAGCGAGCAGTTGACCAAGACGCTCGCCCACCGGAAGAGCAGCTTCGAGACCCTCATCGACGACGGCGGACTGCTCCTCGGCGAACTCAGACAGCGCCGCGACGCCATCCAGGCGCTCCTCACCGGAACCCGGGGTCTCGGCACCCAGCTCACCGGCCTCGTCAAGGACAACACGGCCCAACTGAAGCCCACCCTGGCCGCGTTGGGGCGGGTCACGGATGTACTCGTCAAGAACCAGCAGGGCCTGGAGCGCACCCTCGCCCTGGCCGGGCCCTACTACCGGCTCGTCGGCAACACCGTCGGCAACGGCCGCTGGTTCGACACCTACCTCTGCGGTCTCGTCCCCCGGAACTACCTCCCGGCGAAGTCGCTCCCCGGCACCGGCTGCATGCCGCCGAAGAACGGAGGCTACCCATGAGCCGGCGACGCGCTCTCACCATCGCGCTGGCGCTCGCGGTGATCGCCGTCACCGTGATCGGCGGCCTGCGGGTGTTCGCCGCTCCCGCGGGCAAACGGATCACCGCCTACTTCGACCGCGCCATCGGCATCTACCCCGGGTCCGACCTGCGGATCCTCGGGGTGAAGGTCGGCGAGGTCGACTCGGTGACCCCGCGGGGGCAGCGGGTCGAGGTGGTGGTCACGCTCGACCCGGGCGTACGGGTGCCCAAGGACGCGCGGGCCGCCATCGTCTCGCCCAGTGTCGTGGCCGACCGGTACGTCCAGCTCGCCCCCGCCTACACCGGGGGCCCCGAGATCGCCGACCGGGCGGAACTACCCGCCGACCGCAACGCCACCCCCGTCGAGGTCGACCAGCTCTACGCCTCCATCACCCAACTCAGCTCGTCGCTCGGCCCCGGCGAGGCGAACTCCAAGGGAGCGCTCTCAGGGCTGCTCGACACGGGGGCCAAGAACCTCGACGGCAACGGCGCGGCGATCGGCGACTCCGTCGAGCAGTTCGGCAAGGCCGCCAAGACCCTGGACGGCAGCAGCGAGCACCTCTTCGCGACGCTCTCCTATCTCCAGACGTTCACCACCATGCTGAAGAACAAGGACGGCGCGGTGCGTGACGCGCAGAACCAACTCGCCGACGTGACCTCGTTCTTCGCCGACAACAAGGACAACCTGGCGGGCGCCCTGAAGGAACTCGGCACCGCGCTCGGCAACGTCAAGACGTTCATCCGGGACAACCGCGGCGCCCTCAAGACCGAGGTCGACAAGCTCGCCCCCCTCACCCAGCTCCTCGTCGACCAGCGGGCCTCCCTCGCCGAAGCCCTGGACACCGCTCCACTGGCCGCCGGGAACGCTCTCAACGCCTACGACCCGGTGCACCGCACCCTCGACGGCCGGGGCAACATCAACGAGATCAGCATGGGCGGTGACATCGTGTTCCCGCGCAACCCCTCGGTGGCGGGCGGCGCCGGCCTCGTACCGGTACCGCAAGACCGTCTGAGAGCGCTTCCGACGCTGCCGCTGCCCCCGGTCGGCACCGTGTACGCGAGCGCCGCCGAACCGGCGAAGGGCCCCGCGGGCGGCACCGCCGGGGCGTCTCCCGAGGGCGCGGCGACGAAGGGAAGCCGATGACGACGGCGCGTCCGGCCCGACGGACGGGGGCCGCGGTGGCTGCGGGTCTCGCGGTCGTCGTCGCCCTGGCCCTGGGCGGGTGCTCGATGCCGTCGTTCTCCGGGATCGACCAGCTCCCGCTCCCCGGAGGCGCCGACCTCGGCAGCCACCCGTACGACGTCACCGCCGACTTCGCCGATGTGCTGAGCCTGGTCCCGCAGGCCGCGGTGAAGGTCAACGACGTCGCCGTGGGCCGGGTCACCAAGGTGTCCCTCGCCTCCGACGGCTGGTCCGCGAAGGTCACCATGCGGATCAGGGGAGACGTGAAGCTGCCCGCCAACTCCTACGCCCAGTTGGAACAGTCGAGCCTGCTCGGCGAGAAGTTCGTCCAGCTCTCCGCGCCGGCGAAGGAGGCCAGGGAAAACGCCCAGGGCCGCCTCGGTCCCGGCGCGGCGATCCCGCTCTCGCGCACCAACCGCAACCCGGAGGTCGAGGAGGTTCTGGGAGCGCTCTCCATGCTGCTCAACGGTGGCGGCGTCAACCAGCTCAAGACCATCACCACCGAGCTCAACAAGGCGATCGGCGGACGCGAGCCCGAGGTCCGCTCGATGCTTCAGCGGGTCAACACCCTGGTCACCGACCTGGACGGCCACCGCGGCGACATCACCGGCGCGCTCGACGGCGTCAACCGGCTCTCGGCCACCCTCGCCACCCGCAAGGAGCAGGTCGCCACCGTGCTCACCGGGCTGTCCCCGGGCCTCAAAGTCCTTGAGGACCAACGGGGTTCACTCCTGACGATGCTCAAGTCGCTCGACACCCTCTCCACGGTCGCCGTCTCGACGATCAACAAGAGCAAGGACGACATGGTGGCCGATCTGAAGGCGATCGCACCGATCCTCAAGACCCTGGCGGACTCCGGCAAGGACCTGCCGGACTCGCTCCAGGTGCTGCTCACCTATCCGTTCACCGACGAGGTGCTGCACGGAGTCAAGGGCGACTACCTCAACGTGTACCTCACGGTGACCGCCGCGCCGGGCACCACGCTCATTCCGCCGCTCGCCGCACCATCGGCGTCCAAGCCGCCGAGCGCGAAGAACGCGCCGAGCACCACGAAGGCACCGCTGGCGCTGCCGTCCGTCGCCGGCTCCGGAGGGGCGAGCTGATGCTGACGCTCTCGACCAGGCTCAAGAACCTCGCGTTCCTCGTCATCGGGGTGCTCGTGCTCGGCTACACCGGTTTCCGGTACGCCGACGTCGGCCACTACATCGGCATCCGCGACTACTACACGGTGAAGGTCCATCTCGCCCAGACGGGAGGCCTGTTCACGCACTCCAATGTCACCTACCGGGGTGTGTCGGTGGGCCGGGTCGGCCCCATCGGGCTCACCGACGAGGGCGTCGTCGCCGAACTGCGCATCGACAACTCGGCCCCGCCCATCCCGAGCGCTCTCAAGGCCGTGGTGGCCAACCTGTCGGCGGTCGGCGAGCAGTACATCGATCTGCGGCCCACCTCCACGGGGGCGCCCTATCTGGGCGACGGCGGCGAGATCGACCAGTACGACACGAGCACCCCGGCCCCCGTCACCACCGTACTCACCAGCGTCGACAGCCTTGCCTCATCAGTGCCGCCGGAGTCCTTGCGGACGGTCGTCGACGAGTTCGGGAAGGCCTTCGAGGGGCGTGGCGACGACCTTCAGGTGCTCCTCGACAACGGTGACGACTTCGTGAAGGCCGCCGACAAGGCGCTGCCGAGCACGGTCGCGCTCCTCACGGACGGCCAGACCGTCCTGAGCACCCAGGCCGAGGAGAGCGCGGCCATCAAGACCTTCGCCTCGGGCGCGCAGCGCCTGGCCGCCACCCTGAAGGGCTCCGACACCGACCTGCGCCGGTTGATCGCCGCGGCCCCCGACGCGGCCGGCCAGCTCAGCGGGCTGCTCAGGGACCTGAACCCGGAGCTCAGCGTGGTGCTGGCCAACCTCCTCACGACGGCGGACGTGGCCGTGACCCGGCAGCGCGGAATCGAGGAACTCCTGGTGAAAATACCGCCGTTGACCGCTGCGGGCGCCACGGCCATCGACACCAAGGGAGCCAAGCTGGGCATGGCGGTCACCTTCTTCGCCCCGCTGCCCTGCACTGACGGATACGGCGGCACGGTCTACCGCAACGGCCTCGAAACCCTCGACACCCCCAAACTCAACACCAAGGCGCGCTGTGCCGCGCCCGCGAGCAGCGGCACCGATGTCCGCGGCTCGGCGCACGCTCCGGGCGGCGGGCCGCTGCGTCCGCCGGCCCAGCCGGGCGCGCTGCCCCCCGCCGCGGCCGGGGAATCGCCCGCCGCCCGGCCCGCGGCGCTTCCCGGCGCCCTGGCCCTGCCCGCGCTGCCCAGCAGCGGCCCGTCGGACCTGGCCGGGCTGCTCGGCCTCACCCCCGCCGGTGGAAAGGACGTACGCCCGTGATCACGCTCTCCCGCCCGCGCCGGCCCGGCCGCATCCTGGTGTCGGCCGCGCTCGTGGCCTCGGCCCTCTTCGCCGCTTTCGGCGGGTGGAGGTATCTCCAGGCGCGCCAGGACTCCTCGGTCGCGTACGCCACCTCCCGCGATGCCGCCCTGGCGGCCGGCCGTACGCAGATCGCCGCGCTCTCCACCCTCGACGCGGCCCACCCGGACGCGACCCTGCGCGGCTGGCTCGACGCCTCGACGGGCCCCCTCCATGACGAGCTCCGCCGCGCGGGGGCGGGTAAGCCCACCACTTCGGCCCGGGGGGAGGTCACCGACGCGGCCGTCACCGCACTCGACGACCGCGCGGGCACGGCGAAGCTCATCGCGACGGTGCGGGTTCGCCTCACTCCGGCGGGGGGCGCGGCCACCGACGACCGCAAGCGGTTGGAGGCGGCCCTCGAACGCACCGACGGTGGCTGGAAGTTGAAGGCACTCAGCGCGGTCCCGGTCGCCACGCCCTGACAGCCGACCGATAGGGAGAGACAGCGTGAGCACAGCAGAGGTGAGGTCGGCCGCAGGGCCCGAGCCCGGGCGCGCGCCTGCGCCTGAGGCCGGGCCCGAGCCCGAGCGCGCGCTTGCGCCTGAGGCCGGTTCTGGGCCTGAGCTTCAGCCTGGGCGCGCGCCTGGGCCTGAGGCCGGTTCCGAGCCACAGCTTGAGCCCGAGCGCGCGCGTGAGTCCGGGGCCGGGCCCGAGCCCGAGCGCTCGCCTGGGCCTGAGGCCGGGCCCGAGCCCGAGCGCCTGCCTGCGCCTGAGGCCGGTTCCGAGCCACAGCTTGAGCCCGAGCGCGCGCGTGCGTCCGGGGCCGGCCCCGAGCCCAAGCCCGAGCCCCAGGAGGGGACCGAGCCCGAGCCCGAGCCCGAGCCCGACGAGTCGAGTGCCGCCCGTGCGGGGGGCCGGCCCGGGAGGGGCGTCGGAGCCGGGCCGGCCCTCTTCCGCGGGCTGCGTCGTCACCTCCCGCTCGCCGGTGTCGTCGTCCTTGTTCTGGCCGGCGCCGGACTGCTGTTCCAGGCGCGTCAGTTGACCTCCGCGCCCGCCCTGGGCAACCACGCGCTCACGGACGCCTCCGCCACCACCCGCGTCATCGGCGATGTCAGCAACACGCTCGGCACGGTCTTCTCGTACGCCTCCCAGGACACCTCCGTCACCGAGGCGGCGGCCAAGGAGTTGCTGGGCGGCCGCGCGGCCGGTCAATACGCGGCCCTGTTCGGCGAGTTGAGGCAGCGGGCCGCCGAGCAGAAGCTCAGTCTGACCACCCATGTCGTCCGGGCCGGAGTCGTCCGGCTCACCGGTGACCGGGCGGAGCTGCTCGTCTTCCTCGACCAGCGGTCCCAGCGGGACACCAGGCCCGCGACCACCGCCGCCGCTCAGCTCTCCGTCACCGCCCAACTCACCGGCGGGCACTGGCAGATCACCGATATCCGAGCCCGCTAGGGCCAGCCCGACCCGGCCCCGCGAGAGGGAGTGCGAAGAACATGGCACGCATGACGACCCAGCCCCTGCTCATCGCCGCGATGGTGCTCACGCTGCTCGCGGGCGGGTTCGCGGTGTGGGCCGGCTGGTCCTGGTACGGCGCCGCACACGACGACGCGGCCGCCTACGCCGCCTCCCGGGACACGGTCCTCGCGGCCGGCGAACAGGCCGTGCAGAACCTCTCCACGCTCGATCACAAGGACCTGGCCCACGGCCTGGACATGTGGCAGGACTCCACCACCGGTGATCTGCGTCAGCAACTGGCCGACGGGCGCGGCGCGTTCGAGAAGCAGGTCCAGCAGGCCCAGACGGTCACCACGGCCAAGGTGCTCGACGGCGCGGTCACCGAGCTGGACGACCGGGCGGGCCGGGCCAGGGTGATGGTGGCGCTGCGCATCACCGTGCAGGCGCCGAAGGAGAAGCCCGCCGCCAAGGACAGCAGGATGCTCGGCGAACTCACCCGTACCCCCGCCGGCTGGAAGCTGAGCGCCCTCGGCCAGGCGCCGGTCGGCAACAGCGCGGCCAACTGACCCCCCTTTCGCATCCGGACAGGAGCCGCACATGTCGACAACCCGTCACCTGGTCAACCGGCAGCGCCGACTGGCCCATGCCGAGTCCGCCAGAACGGCCACCGAGATGCCGTCGCGGCGTGGCAGGCGGATCGCCAACTCGGCTCCTGCCGAGGAGAGTTCGGTGTTGGAGGCGGGCCCGGGCCAGGGTGGGGCGCGTCCGCTCCGAGGCCGACTGCCGGCCCGCTCCCGGCCGTTCGGGGTGCGGTCCACGGCGGCTCCGCGCCCGGCGCGGTCCTCGGGAGCCCTGCGCCGGTTGCTCTCTGTGCGGGCTCCCGTCGCCCTGTGTGTCCTGGTCGTGCTGCTCGGCGCCTTCGGTGCGCTCGCCCTGACCCGGGCCGACTCCCTGCGCTCCGATCCCGCCGCCCGCAATGTCGCCCTCACCGACCCGGGCCGCACCAGCGAGGTCAAGGGGCAGACCGAGAAGGCCGTCGCCGCGCTGTTCTCGTACAACTACGCGGACACCGCCGCCGCCGACAAGGCCGCATCAACTCTGCTGACCGGCAAGGCGGTTCAGCAGCACCACGAGATGCTGGCCGCCGTGCGGGCCCAGGCCAAGGAGCAGAAACTGGTGCTCACCACCACCGCGACCGAGAGCGGCGTGGAGATGATCGACGGCTCCCGCGCCCGCGTGCTCGTCTACGCCGACCAGAGCAGCACGCGTACCGCGGGCAAGAAGCCCGAAACGACGTACGCCGCCGCCATGTTCGCCGTCGACGTGGTGCGGCAGGGCGGCGGCACCTGGCGGATATCCGGCATCGACACCTTCGGGCAGGGATCATGAGGGCCCGCGAGCGTCTCCTGGACCTGGGACGGCTTGCGCCGGCACGGCACCGGCGGTTACGCCGCGGGTTCACCGGTACCGCCGTCGCGGCCGTCGCGATGGCCGCCCTCACCGCCTCGCAGGCACCGGGGCTCCTGCGCCCCGTGCCGGCGCGCCCGGGCGAGCCCGTCGCGGGTCCCGTGGGCGCCGTGCGCGAGGAGCAGCCGTCCGACGGCGCGTACCACACCGAGCTTCCGCCGCTGGTCCCGCCGACGCCCCCGAGCGCCCCGCCCCAGGTGGGCGTGGCCGATCCGGTGTGGACGCAGGAGGGCATTCCGGCGACCGTTCTCGCCGCGTACCAGCGGGCGGCACAACGGCTTGCGGGGAGTGCGCCGCGCTGTCATCTGCCCTGGCAACTCCTCGCGGCCCTCGGCAAAGTGGAGTCGGGACACGCGGGGGGCGGCCGGGTCGACGCGCACGGCACGACCCTCACAC
Source organism: Streptomyces sp. ASQP_92 (assembly GCF_025399895.1). Taxonomy (GTDB): domain Bacteria; phylum Actinomycetota; class Actinomycetes; order Streptomycetales; family Streptomycetaceae; genus Streptomyces. The sequence continues at coordinate 226,998 of NZ_JAODUA010000005.1, forward strand.
CGATCCTCGGGCCGGTGCTCAACGGGGCCGGCTTCGCCGACATCGCCGACACCGACCGCGGAACGCTGGACGGGGACGCCCACTACGACCGGGCGGTCGGGCCGATGCAGTTCATCCCCGCCACCTGGGCCACCTGGGGAAGGGACGGCAACGGTGACGGCCGCAAGGATCCCAACAACGTCTTCGACGCGTCACTCGCCGCCGGGGCCTATCTGTGCGCGGACGCGCGCGATCTGGCGGTCGCGGCGGACCTGAACCGCGCGGTGCTCGGCTACAACCACTCGGCCGACTACCTGCGGACGGTCCTGTCGTGGCTGGAGTTCTACCGGCGGGGCACCCATGTCGTGCCGGACGGCACGGGGGTGCTGCCGAGTACACCCGGCGCGGGCAGCGCCGGGCAGCTCCACGCCGACCGGGGGCGCAAGCAGGGCGGCGGTATCGTGATCGGGCCCCAGCCGAGCAGCGGGCCCTCCGCGCCCACCCCCGCCCATCCCGGCGCCAGCCCGTCGGCCTCGCGGCCGCCGCAGTCGCCGTCTCCCTCGGGCTCCCCGTCACCTTCCCCCTCGTCCTCGCCGAACCCGAGCCCTTCCGCGTCGCCGTCCCCGTCGCCGAGTACCAGTACGAGTCCCTCGCCGTCGGGCGGTCCCGGTGTACCGGGCTGTCCGGCGCCGTCGTCCTCGGCATCGCCCACGCCGGACCCGGCCGGCACACCGCCCGCGCCGGGGTGCCCCTCACCCGCTCCCTGACGACAGCACCTGCGCGAGGTCGTACCGGACCGGCTCCTCCAACTGCGCGTAGGTGCAGCTTTCGGGGGAGCGGTCCGGGCGCCGGCGGCGGAACTGTGCGGTGTGCCGGAACCGGTCGCCCTCCATGTGGTCGTACGCCACCTCCACCACCCGCTCGGGGCGCACCGCCACCCACGACAGGTCCTTCTTTCCGGTCCAGCGGCTGGGGGCGCCCGGCAGACGGGCACTCTCGTGCGCGGCCTCCTGCGCCCACGCGGCCCACGGGTGCCCCTCGGCGACCGGGTCGGCCATGAGCAGCGGCGCGAGCTCGTCGATCAGCTCCGCCCGGCGTTTCATCGGGAAGGCGGCGCACACCCCGACGTGCTGGAGCGCGCCCGCCGGGTCGTACAGACCGAGCAGGAGCGAGCCCACCACCGGGCCGCTCTTGTGATGGCGGTATCCGGCGATCACCACGTCCGCCGTCCGTTCGTGCTTGATCTTGTACATGAGGCGGGCGTCCGGCCGGTAGGGAAGGTCGAGGGGCTTGGCGACGACCCCGTCGAGCCCGGCGCCCTCGTACTCCTCGAACCAGCGGCGCGCCACCTCGATGTCGGTGGTGGCCGGCGCGAGATGCACCGGCGGCGACACGCCTTCGAGCGCCTCGACCAGCAGGGCGCGCCGCTCGGCCAGCGGGGTGTCCAGGAGCGGGACGTCGCCGAGGGCGAGCAGGTCGAAGGTGATGAAACTCGCCGGAGTCTGCTCGGCCAGCAGCTTCACCCGGGACGCGGCGGGGTGGATGCGCTCGCTGAGCCGGTCGAAGTCGAGCCGGCCGTCGTGGGCGATGACGATCTCGCCGTCCACCACGCACCGCTCGGGAAGGCGCTCCTCAAGGGCCTGGGCCAGCTCGGGAAAGTAGCGGGTCAGGGGTTTGCCGTTGCGGCTGCCGATGACGATGTCGGGGCCGTCGCGGTGCACGATGGCCCGGAACCCGTCCCACTTGGCCTCGTACTGCATCCCGGGCGGGATCTTCGCCACGGACTTGGCGAGCATCGGCTTCACAGGAGGCATCACCGGGAGATCCATACAACCGATTCTCACCGATATGCGGCTTTGTCGCCCTCCGCCTACCGTGGCCTGCATGGGCAAGGGCGAAGCGATCGAGCTGGAGGTCGGCGGGCGCACCGTCCGCCTCTCCAACCCGGACAAGGTCTACTTTCCGCAGTCCGGCTACACCAAGCTGGACGTGGCGCGCTACTACCTGGCCGTCGCGGACGGCATCACGCGCGCCCTGCGCGACCGCCCCACCACCCTGGAGCGCTACCCCGACGGCGTGGACGGCGAGTCCTTCTTCCAGAAGCGGGCGCCCAAGAACCTCCCCGACTGGATCCCGACCGCCCGCATCGCCTTCCCCAGCGGCCGGCATGCCGACGAGATGTGCCCCACCGAGCCCGCCGCCGTCCTGTGGGCCGCGCAGCTCGGCACCCTGACCTTCCACCCCTGGCCGGTACGGCGCGAGGCGACCGACCATCCCGACGAGCTCCGGATCGACCTCGACCCCCAGCCCGGCACCGACTTCGACGACGCCGTCCCCGTCGCACACGAACTGCGCGCGCTGCTGGGCGAGTTGGGGATCACCGGCTGGCCCAAGACGTCCGGCGGCCGGGGGATCCACGTCTTCGTGCCGATCGAGCCGCGCTGGACGTTCACGGAGGTGCGCCGCTGCGCCATCGCGCTCGGCCGCGAGCTGGAGCGCCGCATGGCGGGGAAGGTCACCACCGCCTGGTGGAAGGAGGAGCGCGGCGAGCGGATCTTCGTGGACTACAACCAGACCGCCCGCGACCGCACCATCGCCTCGGCCTATTCGGTGCGCCCCAAGCCGCACGCCCCGGTCTCGGCGCCGCTGCGCTGGGACGAACTCGACGACGTCCACCCCGAGGACTTCGACCTGCGGACCATGCCCGCGCGCTACGCCGAACTCGGCGATCTGCACGCGGACATGGACGACCACGCCTTCGGTCTGGAGCCGCTCCTCGAACTCGCCGACCGGGACGAGCACGACCACGAACTCGGCGACATGCCGTACCCGCCGGACTACCCCAAGATGCCGGGGGAGCCCAAGCGGGTACAGCCGAGCCGCGCCGCCAAGGGGAAGTAGCGCGGTCAGGCGGCCGCGACGGGCGAGGCCAGTTCGAAGTCGGCGGCATCCACGCCGCCCTCCTTGGTGTCGTCGTTGGCGAACACGAACGACTCGATGGGCACCTCGCGTTCCTCGCTGAGCGCGGCCGCGAGCTCCTGCACCACGACCGTCTCCAGGACCACCCGGACGCCGGGGGCCGTCCTCGGCAGACATATGACGCCGAGGTGCTCGGCAGGGTCGACGTCCTGGGTGGTGATCAGCAGGGTCAAGTGCCCGGCCGAGGAGAGCGAGCGGGCCAGTTCGACCTCGCGGCCGTCGCCGAAGACGAGGTGCAGGGTGTTGCCCGCCGACTCCATCTCGCCGTGCAGGTAGTTGCGTGTGACCGAGGCCGCGGCCGGCATCCGCGGCACCTCGCGCAGCAGCAGGGCCGCCTCTTCGGCGCTGACCCGGGAGGCGCCGGAGGCCACGCAGTCGGCCGCCACACAGCGGGCCGCGCGGGCGCGCAGCGCGCCGACGACCTCGGCGGCGCGGGCGCGCACGGTTTCCACCCGGGAGGCGACGCCGTCCCAGGGATCGCCGGTGCGTCCGGCGACGGCCCCGGCGATCAGGTCGAGCGCCACGACGGTGGCGGTGAAGCCGACGGTCGAGGCGTACGAGTCGGGCTCGTTGCCCAAGTCGACGGTGAGGTCGGCGAGTTCACCGAGCGGCGAGGGCGTGACATTGAGGACGGCGAGCGTCGGCACGTCCTGGGCGGCCCTGAACGCGGCGATCGTCTCGGAGCTGCGGCCGCCCTGCGAGACACCGATCAGGAGATCGGTGTCGAAGCCGCGCAGTCCGTCCTCGATCTCGCTGGAGAGCACCCGCTGGGCCGGTACGCCATGGCCGCGGAGCACCTCGACCGGGGCGGCGAGCGCCGCGTAGGAGGCGCCGATTCCGGCGAGCAGGGGGCGCCGCTTGGAGCGCAGCCGGTCCCGGGCCGGCCCGTCGAGCTGCCGCCGCACATGGGCGATCACGCGTTCCAGCGCCTGCGGCTGGCCGCTCTGGCCGTCGAGGAAGGTGATACGCGATCCGGACATGAAGGAGTCCTTTCGTAGGCCCCGCCGGATGCGGGCGGCGGGAGCGCGACAGGGGTGGCGGATGGAGCGTCAGGCCTTGGACGCCGGATCGTCCCTTAGGGCGGCGCCCGGGGGAACGGCGTCGGGGGAGCGCACGGGAGTGCCGGACGGTGTGCCGGCGGACGCCGGGGCGGGTTCGCCCGCAAGAGCTTCGCCTTCGCCGGGTTCGCCGGGGAGGGCTTCGCCCTCGGCGGGTTCGCGTCCCGGCGTCGGCAGATCGAACCGCACGATCGCGAACCGGAAGATCACGTAGTAGAGCGCGGCGAAGGCCAGGCCGATGGGGATCAGGAGCCAGGGCTTGGTGGCGATGCCGTAGTTGACGACATAGTCGATCGCGCCGGAGGAGAAGCCGAAGCCGTCGCGGATGCCCAGCGCGTAGCAGACCGCCATGGAGACGCCGAAAAGCACCGCGTGGACGGCGTACAGGAGCGGGGCCACGAACATGAAGCTGAACTCGATGGGCTCGGTGACGCCCGTGACGAACGAGGTGAGCGCGACCGAGATCATCATGCCCTTGACCATGGTGCGGTTCTCGGGCCGCGCGGTGTGCGCGATCGCGAGGGCGGCGGCGGGCAACGCGAACATGTAGATCGGGAAGCCACCGGTCATGAACTGGCCGGCGCTCGGGTCGCCCGCGAGGAAGCGCGCGATGTCGCCGTGGACCTCGGCGCCGGTGGAGGGGCTGACGAACGTTCCGGCGTCGAACCAGGGGAAGAACGTGAAGAAGTGGTGCATCCCGATCGGGATCAGCGCGCGGACCACCAGGCCGAAGATGCCGGCGCCCCAGGCGCCGGTGCCCACCAGCCACTCGCCGAAGTGGTAGAACCAGCCGCCGACCATCGGCCAGATGACGCCGAACACCACGCCGATGGCGACGCCCGCGAAGGCGCTGAGGATCGGGACCAGCCTGCGGCCGCCGAAGAAACCCAGCCAGTCGGGGAGTTTGGTCCGGCTGAAGCGCTGGTGGAGCAGCGCCGCGGCCAGGCCCATGACGATGCCGCCGAGCACCTTGGCGTCCAGCGGCTTGCCGTCGACCCCCTTCGGGAAGGCGTCGCTGGCGAGCACCGCCTTGAAGACCAGGTAGCCGACGGCGGCGGCGAGCGCGGTGGAGCCGTCCGCCTTCTTGGCGAAGCCGATGGCCACGCCGATGGCGAAGAGCAGCGGCAGATTGTCGAAGACGGTCTGGCCGCCGGCGGCCAGGACCATGCCCAGCTTGCGGATCAGCTCGGGGAACTCCTCGCGGCCCAGCAGGTCCTTGGCGCCCAGGCGCAGCAGGAGGGCGGCCGCCGGAAGCGTCGCCACCGGAAGCATCAGGCTGCGTCCGATGCGCTGCATGACCGCCATGACACCGCCGCCGCCGCGCCGCTTGCCGGCGGTCTTGGCTCGACCCGTACTCATCCGTCTTCCTCCATCGCGCAAGCGGTCCCGCTGCCCTCCAGGGGCGTGGTCACCGAACCGGCCGGCCACCGGTCCCACCGGGTGCCGCGACCCAAAGGTATGCAGTGGTATTCAAGTGGTCAATAGTGGTCTGTTCCTTTTTTGGAACGGTGACCAACGGCCTGGTCCGGTCGGCCCGCAGGCTGGGCCGGACATGGTGGTATGCGGTGGTATGCTCCGGAGATTCCGCTGGAGGTTCCGATGAGCGCCGATGCCACCCCTCACGCCACCCCCGCCCCCCCCGTCCGCTTCCCCGAACGAGGCAGCGGGCCGTCCCCGCTGTGGGCCCAGACCGCCGAACTCATCCAGGACGAGATCCAGCGCCGCGGGCTGACCGCCGGCGCCCGGCTGCCTCCCGAGCGCGAACTCGGCGAGCGGCTCGACATCTCCCGGGTCACCCTGCGCAAGGCCCTCGCCCACCTGGTCGACCAGGGCCTGGTGACCGCCTCGCACGGCCGGGGCTGGTTCGTGGCGACCCCCGTCGCGCCCCGCGAGTGGCCCAACGACCTGGAGTCGTTCACCACGACCGCCCGCCGCAAGCACATGAGGCCGAGCTCCCTCGTGCTGCACCAGGAGCTGCGCCCCGCGACCCTGGACGACGCCGACCGCCTGGACGTGCCGGCCGGCGCCCCCCTGCTGCGCCTGGAGCGCGTCCGGCTGCTCGACGGCGTACGCATCGCCGTCGACCGCACCCTGCTGGTGGCCACGCTCGCGCCCGGCCTCGACGAGGTGGACTTCACCGGTGCCTCGCTCTTCGAGGAACTGCACGCCCGGGGCGTCGAGTTGGACCGCTCCGAGACCACCATCGAGGCGCGCGGCGCCGACCGGGCGCTGGCGGAGCACCTCGGAATCGATCCCGGCTCGCCCGTGCTCGCCCTGGACCAGACGATCTACACGCGGGACCAGCGTCCCGTGCTCCTGTCGACCGTCGAGTACAGCGGGGACCGCTATCGGCTGCGCACCACACTCCAACCACGCTGACAGGCGCGCATGGCCCCGGAGCCCGCCGTTGGGCGCGACGCGGGGGGCCGATGGTCCTCAAGGGGGCCGCGCGGCTCCAAGGGCCCGGACGTCCGGCCCGCACCGCGACGGGCCCCGCGCGCCTGGCCACCGGGCGCCCGCGCCCGGTTCCGTCCCGAATTGTCAGTGCCTGCTGCGAGACTCAAGATGGCAGGAGAACGGGACTCCCCAAGGAGCTCATCATGCTCACCACCCAGTACGTCACGGGCTCGCCCAGCTGGTTCGACCTCGGCACCCCCGATCTCGACACGGCGGTCGCCTTCTACACCGGAGTCTTCGGCTGGACCTACACGCCCGGCGGCCCCGAGGTCGGCGGATACGGCACTTTCCAGGCCGAGGGCAGGACCATCGCCGGCGCGATGACCGTCCCGCCCGAGCAGGCCGCCCCCGGGTGGAACGTGTACTTCCAGACGCCTGACGTCGAGGCCACGGCCGAGGCCGTCGAGCGGGACGGCGGCAGCGTCACCATCCAGCCCGTCGATGTCATGGAGCTCGGCCGCAGCGCCTCCTTCAAAGACCCGGCGGGCGTCGGCTTCTCGGCCTGGCAGCCGAAGGCGATGAGCGGCATGGAGGCGGCCGGCGAGCCCGGCACGCTCGCCTGGGTCGAGCTGTGCACGCCCGACGTCGCGGCGGCCCTCGGCTTCTACCACGCGGTCTTCGGCTGGGAGAGCACCGAGGTGAGCTTCCCGGGCGGTACGTACACGACGGTCAACCCCGCGGCCGCCGGACCCGACTCGATGTTCGGCGGTGTCGTTCCGCTCGGCAGCGACCCGCTGGAGGCCGAGGCGGGCGCCTACTGGATGCCGTACATCGAAGTGGCCGACGCCGATGCGGCCGCCGCCAAGGCGCGGGAGCTGGGCGGCGAGGTCAGGATGGGGCCGGTGGACGTCGAGGGCGTGGGCCGGCTCGGCACAATCGCCGACCGGTTCGGCGGCCGCATCGCCCTCATCACGAGCGCCTCGGGCGCGTCCTAGCTGTCCGCCGGGAGCACCTCGGGCGCGGGTGGGCAGGGGATCGACGCCCGCGTTCACCATTCGTTGACCGGACGTTGATCAGCGCCCGGCAGCGTGGCCCGCATGCTGAACGACACCATGACCGCCGGCCAGGAACTCGCTTGGCAGGAGACCGCGTTGTGCGCCCAGGCGGGGCCCGAGTTCTTCTTCCCCGCCCCCGGCAGCTCGACGCGGGAGGCCAAGCAGCTCTGCGGAGCCTGCGAACAACGCACGGCATGTCTTGAGTACGCGCTGGCCCACGACGAGCGATTCGGCGTGTGGGGCGGCCTCTCCGAGAAGGAACGGCTCACCTTGCAACGCACGCGCCAGGGCTGAGGAGGAGCGCCCCGCACCGGCCGGGGCGGGGCACGCCGGAGAGTCCGGCGTGCCCGGGCGCGGCCCCGACCGCGGTGGGCAGGCCGCAGTGGGCCGGCCGCGCTGGGTCAGCGGCGAGCGGCCATCCGCGCCTTGCGCGCGGCGAGCTTCTCGTCGAACTTGGACGCCTCGCTGTCGAGCCCGCCCATGTACAGGCCGAGCTCCTCCTGGGCCTTGAGGCCCTCGGGGCCGAGCCCGTCGATCTCCAGGACCTTGAGGAAGCGGAGCACCGGCTGGAGCACGTCGTCGTGGTGGATGCGCATGTTGTAGATCTCGCCGATCGCCATCTGCGCGGCCGCCCGCTCGAAGCCGGGCATGCCGTGACCGGGCATCCGGAAGTTCACGACGACATCGCGCACCGACTGCATCGTCAGGTCCGGGGCGAGCTCGAAGGCCGCGCCCAGCAGGTTGCGGTAGAAGACCATGTGCAGGTTCTCGTCGGTCGCGATCCGCGCCAGCATCCGGTCGCAGACCGGGTCGCCCGACTGGTGGCCGGTGTTGCGGTGCGAGACCCGGGTGGCCAGCTCCTGGAAGGCCACGTAGGCCACCGAGTGCAGCATCGAGTGCCGGTTGTCCGACTCGAAGCCCTCGCTCATGTGCGCCATGCGGAACTGTTCCAGCTTGTCCGGGTCCACGGCTCGCGAGGCGAGCAGGTAGTCCCGCATCACGATGCCGTGACGGCCCTCCTCGGCGGTCCAGCGGTGCACCCAGGTGCCCCAGGCGCCGTCCCGCCCGAACAGCGAGGCGATCTCGTGGTGGTAGCTCGGCAGATTGTCCTCGGTGAGCAGATTGACCACCAGGGCGATCTTGCCGATGTCGGTCACCTTGGACTGCTGGGGCTCCCATGCCTCGCCGTCCTCGAAGAGGCCGGGGAAGTTACGGGCGTCCGACCACGGCACGTAGTCGTGCGGCATCCAGTCCTTGGCGACCTTGAGGTGCCGGTTGAGCTCCTTTTCGACTACCTCTTCCAGCGCGAACAGCAGCCGGGCGTCGGTCCACGCGTCCGAACTGCCGAGGTGGGGAGAAGTGATCGTCACGGGTGTGCTCCAGGGGGACGGGAAAGGGGGACGTCAAACGTACCTACGCATACGTAGGTTACGAGACCGTAGGTTAAGGCGGCCGTAAGCCCCAGGCCAAGCCCTCCTTCCCCTTCGTCCGGTTACGTTCTGTTATATGGCCAGGTGGCCGTGGCGGGACGAGAGGCAAGTCACCTCCGGGACGGGCCACGGACCTCCTCGGCCGAGGTGTCGCTGAGTTCGCCGTCGAGCAGCAGCCAGCGCGTGACGCCGATCGACTCCAGGAACGGCACGTCGTGGCTCGCCACGATCAGCGCGCCCTCATAGGCGTCGAGCGCGGCTCGCAGGGCGCGCACGCTGGCCATGTCCAGATTGTTGGTGGGCTCGTCCAGCATCAGCAGCTGCGGTGCGGGCTCCGCGAGCAGCAGCGCGGCGAGCGCGGCACGGAAGCGCTCTCCGCCCGAGAGGGTCCCGGCCGGCTGGGCGGCCCGGGCTCCCTTGAACAGGAAGCGCGCCAGCCGCGCCCGGATGGCGTTGTCCGTCGCCCCCGGCGCGAAGCGGGCCACGTTCTCCACCACGCTCAGCGCGTCGTCGAGCACATCCAGACGCTGGGGCAGAAACCGCAGCGGCACATGGGCGACCGCTTCGCCCGCCACCGGTGCCAGCTGTCCCGCGAGGGTGCGCAGCAGCGTCGTCTTGCCCGAGCCGTTGCGGCCGACCAGTGCGATCCGCTCCGGCCCGCGCACCTCCAGTTCCCCCTCCACCCGTGCGCCGTAAGGGAGTTGGAGCTCGCGCAGGGTCAGGACGGATCGGCCGGGGTGCACCTTGGTGGAGGGGAGTTCGATGCGGATCTCCTCGTCGTCGCGTACCGCCTCCACGGCCTGGTCGAGCCGCTCGCGCGCCTCGCCGAGGCGCTCGGTCTGGAGGATGCGGTGCTTGCCCGCCGACACCTGTGCCTCGCGGCGGCGGTTGTTGGCGACGATCCTCGGCACCACCTTGTTGTCGTAGCTCTTCTGCCCATAGCGCCGGCGCCGGGCCAACTTGACCTGGGCGTCGGCCAGTTCGCGCTTCTGACGCTGTACGTCGGCCTCGGCGACCCGCACCATCCGTTCGGCCGCCTCCTGCTCGGCCCGCAGCGCTTCCTCATAGGCCGTGAAGTTGCCTCCGTACCAGGCGATTTGGCCCTCGCGGAGGTCGCCGATGCGGTCCACCCGGTCGAGGAGCTCGCGGTCGTGGCTGACCACCACGAGCACCCCGCTCCAGGCGTCGACCGCGTCGTACAGACGCCGTCGGGCGGGCAGGTCCAGGTTGTTCGTGGGCTCGTCGAGCAGCAGGACGTCCGGGCGCCGCAGGAGCAGCGCGGCCAGCCGGAGCAGTACCGACTCGCCGCCCGAGACCTCGCCGATCGTACGGTCGAGGCCGATGGAGCCGAGGCCCAGCTGGTCGAGGGTGGCACGGGCCCGCTCCTCGACGTCCCAGTCGTCGCCCACCGTCTCGAAGTGGCGCTCGTCGGCGTCACCGTCCTCGATGGCGTGCAGGGCCGCGCGTACCGCGTCGATGCCGAGCGCCTGGTCCACCCGCACCGTGGTGTCGAGGACCAGGTTCTGCGGCAGGTAGCCGACCTCGCCCGCGACGGTGAGGGTGCCGTCGGTGGGTGCGAGGACACCGGCGATCAGCTTCAACAGGGTTGATTTCCCCGACCCGTTGAGGCCGACGAGCCCGGTGCGGCCGGGGCCGACGGAGAGCGGGAAGTCCTCGAAGACGGGGGTGCCGTCCGGCCACGCGAAGGACAGCGCGGCGGAGCTGATGTGCGGAGGGAAGGCTGACATACGGGTCTCCCGGTTGCGGGGAAGGAAAAGAGGGCAACGGGGGTTCTGAGACACCGCTCAGGGCAGGAAAAAGGCCCTGATCGTGGTGGGGGACATGGCTCGGAGGCAGAGGTCACACCGGCGCGCGCGACACGGAAGGGAGTGCGCGAAACGGTGTCTCAGGGGCCTCAGACGAGCAACGTCCTACTCCGTTCGACGACAACAGGGCCAGTCACGAACGTACGCGGGTGCGCCGTGCCCCGCAAACCATTTACGGGCGGTGCGCGGGGACGGGCGCGGTGCGGCGGGGGCGCGGTGGACGCGGGCGCCGGGCACCGCCGCGACCGGGCAGGAGCGGAGGCGGTGCGGGAGGCGTCCGCCTCCGGGGTTCCTCAGCAGGCGTCGCGCAGCAGCGCGGTGAGGTCGCCGTCCAGGTCGAGGTGTTGGTACTCGCGGCCGGGCGGCACCACGAGCCGGGTGCGTTCGAGGAAGCGGCGCACTTCGGAGGTGCGGATGTGGACCATGGCGACGCCTTCGCGGGCGTGGAATTCGAGCACCGTGCGGTCGTAGCCGTACGGCCGTACCCGGACGTCGCCCATGCCGGCCGACGCCTCGATGCCCGCTTCGAGCAGCTCGCGGGCGAACTCCCAGGAGACCTCGGCGCCTTCGAGGGTGGCCGGTGCGGGGAACGCCATGTGGACGGCGAAGGGGTCATCGGGGTCGTAGCGCAGCGTCGCGGGCACGGTTTCCATGCGGGGCGCGGACGCGATCAGGCGCACCTGGACGGGCTGCTCGATGACGGTGGACAAAGCCCTGCTCCCTCAACCTCGGGGGTTCTCTCCTGCCGTCCGGAAAGACGTCGAAACTCGGCGTTCCGTGCACCGCGGGCTCACGTGACCTGCGTCACGGCTGAACGCCGGGACATGGCGCACGGGTCCGGATTGCTCGTAATACGGCTGCTTCCCCCTCCCGCGCGGACCACACCACATCACCCCCGTAACTTCCCACTCACTTCTTTCGGTCCTTTGAGGACGTCGTCGCGCGCGTCGCCCTGCCGGGGCGCACCATCCGTACGCCCAACGGCTCGGCGGCCCGGGGCCGGTGGCGTACGCACCCTGGACGGGTGGGGTGGGCTGGGCTAGCTTCCGACGCCATGAGGTCCATGGGGAAGACGAGACGCATGCTGTCGGTGGGGCTGGGCGGGATGGCCCTGGTGACCGCGCTGGCGGTGCCGGCCCAGGCGCACCAGCCCGAGCGTGATCACGGGAGCGTGGCGTGGGAGGTGAAGGACAGCGGGAGCGATGCCCGCTTCCGGGGGCTGGCGGCGGTCAGCCGGTCGACGGCGTGGGTGGCCGGCACGAAGGGAACGGTCCTGCGGACCTCGGACGGCGGCCGTACCTGGAAGAACGTGTCGCCGCCCGGCGCGGGCGCGCTGGAGTTCCGGGACGTCGAGGCCTTCGACGGGCGGCGCGCGGTGGTCCTCGCGATCGGCGAGGGCGAGGCGTCCCGGGTCTATCGCACCGAGGACGGCGGAGCGAGCTGGAGCGAGTCGTTCCGCAACACCGACCCGAAGGCGTTCTACGACTGCCTGGCCTTCTTCGACCCGCGCCACGGCCTGGCGGTGAGCGACCCCGTCGACGGCAAGTACCGCGTCCTGTCCACCGCGGACGGCGGCCGCTCCTGGCGGGTCCTGCCGAACGAGGGGATGCCGGCCGCCGAGCCCGGCGAGGCGGGCTTCGCCGCGAGCGGCCAGTGCCTGGTCGCCTCCGGGCCCCGGGACGTCTGGCTCGCCACGGGCGGCGGCGCCACCGGCCGCGTCCTGCACTCGTCGGACCGGGGGCTGACCTGGACGGCCGCCGAGTCGACGATCCCCGCCGGCGACCCGGCCCGCGGGGTGTTCGGCCTCGCCTTCCGCGACCGCACGCACGGCCTCGCGGTCGGCGGCGACTACCGGGCGGACCAGCCCTCACCCCGGGCCGCGGCCGTCACCGGCGACGGCGGCCGCACCTGGCGCCCCTCGGCGACCCCGGTCGCCGCCTACCGCTCGGGCGTCGCCTGGCTGCCGCACACGCGCTCGGCCGCTCTCGCGGTCGGGCCGACCGGCACGGACCTGACCCAGGACGGCGGCCGCACCTGGCGCACCGTGGACACGGGCTCCTACGACACGGTCGACTGCGCGGCGGACGGCGGCTGTTGGGCCGCGGGGGAGCGGGGGCGGGTGGCCCGGCTGGGCCGCTGATCCCCTGCCGGACCCGAGGCGCTCAACTGGGCAACTGCTGCTGATACGGCCGGAGTTGAGGGGCGACCTTGGTCGCCAGGAACTGAGTGATCCGGTACGTGGCGCAGCCGTTGGCGGCGAAGGGGTCGGTCGCGACGAGCTTCTCGATGGCCGCGCGATCGTCCCCGACGGCCAGGATGACACCGCCGTCCCGGGGCTCCTTGCGTCCGGAGGCGATGAAGACACCCGCCGCGTAGTGGGTGTCCAGCCAGGCGACGTGCTCGCCGAGCAGGGCGTCGACGCGGTCGAGGGGGACGACGTAGGTCAGTTCGAGTATGAACATGATCGTGAGGCTACTCGGGCCGCCGGAGCTCTTCGGGGGTGGGCCCACCCCGTGACCGCCGGGGCCTCGCCGGTCACGGTGGGGCCCGCTCGGGCGGAGCCCTACGCTGGGCGCCATGGAGATCATCACGGGGATTCCGGACGGCTGGCCCGGCGACGAGGCGGCCGCGCTCGCCGTCCAGGACGAGTTGCGGGGCGCGGTCGTGCTGGACGAGCCCGGGCCGCCGCCCGGCACCGGGCTCGTCACGGGCGTCGACGTGGCCTACGACGACGAGCGGGACCTGGTCGTCGCGGCCGCCGTCGTGCTCGACGCGGCCACCCTGGAGGTGGTCGAGGAGGCCACCGCCGTGGGGCGGGTGGCCTTCCCCTATGTCCCCGGCTTGCTCGCGTTCCGCGAGATCCCCACCGTGCTCGCCGCCCTGGAACGGCTCGACTCCGGTCCGGGGATGGTCATTTGCGACGGGTACGGCCTCGCGCACCCGCGCCGCTTCGGCCTGGCCAGCCACCTCGGCGTGCTCACCGGGCTGCCGGTCATGGGTGTCGCCAAGAACCCGTTCACCTTCACCTACGAGCAGCCCGGACCCCACCGCGGTGACAGCTCGCCGCTGCTCGCCGACGACGGCGCCGAGGTCGGCCGCGCCCTGCGCACGCAGGACGCGACCAAGCCCGTCTTCGTCTCGGTCGGCCACCGGGTGGGCCTCGAAGGGGCCTGCGCCCACACCCTGGCCCTCGCCCGGCGCTACCGGCTCCCCGAGTCCACCCGGCACGCCGACGCGCTGTGCCGGCGAGCGCTCAAGGAGGTCCAACAGGCCGCCACCCGGGCGTAGTCGGGGCTGTGCGACGCGGGTGGGGCCGGGGGAGGGGACCGCGACGCGGACGGGATCGTCGGGCGTCGACCGCGACGCGGACGATCAGCGCGTGTCGACCACCCGGAAGCGCATCCCCGCGGTCCGCAACCGCTCGGTGAGGGCCGAGCCCATCGCGGTCGCGGGTGTCAACTGGCCCGACAGCTTGGGGAGTTCGTCGAAGGCGAGGCTGAGCGCGCCCTCGGCGAGGATCTTCGCCGTCTCGTCGTAGCCCGGGTCGCCGCCGGAGACCTCGGTGAAGACCCGGCGCCCACCGCCTTCGCCGACGAAGCGGACGGTGAACCAGCTGCGCCGGCGCCGCGCCTCGTCCGGGCCCAGGCCCGCCTCGTAACGACTCATCAACCAGTCGCGCGCGGGCGGGAGTTGGGTGACGGCGGCGACGGTGCCGAGCGCCGCGACCCCGCCGATCGCCACCGGAAGGTGCTTGACCGCGGCGAAGTGCCGGTAGCGGAAGTCCGGCCCGTAGCGTTCGTCGGCCGCCGCCGAGCGGGCGATGACCTGGGGGTCGATGGTGGGCATGGGCAGCGCCCAGGTGCCGGTCTCCTTGCTGAAGCGCGGGGCGCCGAGCGGGGCGCGGGCCCGCCGGCCCACCAGGCGCGGCTCGTGCAGCCGGCGCTCGCGGGCGGCCCGCGCGGTCTGCGCGCCACGGCCCAGCGCGGTCAGCGCCGAGGCCAGCGTGCCGCCGGAGAACATCGCGTTCGTCCGCACGAACCCGTCGATCCGCAGCGGCACTCCGGCCGGGAGCTGTCGCACGGTGAACTGGACCCCGAGGTCGTGCGGCACCGAGTCGAAACCGCAGGCGTGCACCAGACGGGCTCCGCGCTCGCGGGCCCGCGCGTCATGGCGTACGTACATGGTGTCGACGAACTCCGGCTCCCCGGTCAGGTCGAGGTAGTCGGTGCCCGCCTCGGCACACGCCTCCACCAGGCCCTCGCCGTACCAGACATAGGGGCCGACGGTGGTGGCCACCACGCGCGCCGACTCGGCGAGCGAGCGCAGCGACGCGGGGTCCGTGGAGTCGGCGGTGACCAGCGGGATCGTGGCGCACGCCGGGTCGAGTTCGGCGAGCCGCTCGCGCAGCCGCTCCAGCTTCGTGCGGTTGCGCCCGGCGATCGCCCACCGGCAGCCGGCGGGTGCGTGCGTGGCGAGATATTGGGCGGTCAGCGCCCCGACGAAGCCCGTCGCGCCGAACAGCACGATGTCGTAGTCGCGCTTCGAGGGTTCCACCGCATGCCTCCGTATGTCCGCTGCCTGGTGACGCCGTCGGCCGGGGCCGGGTTGTGAGGCTAGCGTGCGGCCCCGGCGCGGGGCACCCGGGGCGGGGGGCGGAAAGAGCGAGCGGCGGGGAGGCGGCGGGCAAGCCCGGCGTATCGGGGCAACCGGCGCCCCGGCGCCGGAGCGACATGCTGAGCGGTTGCTCATGGGGGCTTGTGCACAGTGGAACGTGTTCTTAGCATCATTGATGTTACATCAGTTGTGTCACAGTGCTGGGGGCTTGATGGCAGCGACAGGAACCGGCCCGCTCGCCGGGGTGCGCGTGGTCGAGCTGGCGGGCATCGGACCCGGCCCGTTCGCCGCCATGCTCCTCGCCGACCTCGGCGCCGACGTGGTGCGCGTGGACCGCCCGGGCGGCGCCGGCCTCGCCGTCGACCCGGCGTACGACCTGACCAACCGCAACAAGCGCTCCGTGATCGTCGACCTCAAGGCGGCCGAAGGCCCCGGCCTCGTGCTCGATCTCGTGGAGCGCGCCGACATCCTCATCGAGGGCTACCGGCCCGGCGTCGCCGAACGCCTGGGGGTCGGGCCCGAGGAGTGCTTCGGCCGCAACCCCGGCCTCGTCTACGGCCGGATGACCGGCTGGGGCCAGGACGGCCCGCTCGCCCAGCGGGCCGGGCACGACATCGCGTACATCGCCATCACCGGCACCCTCGGCATGATCGGCGGCGCCGACGGGGGGCCGGTCGTCCCGGCCAACCTCGTCGGCGACTACGCCGGCGGCTCGCTCTACCTCGTCATCGGGGTCCTCGCCGCCCTCCAGCACGTGCGGGGCGGGGGAGCGGGCCAGGTCGTGGACGCGGCGATCGTCGACGGGAGCGCCCACCTCGCCACGATGATCCACGGCATGATGGCGGCCGGCGGCTGGCAGGACCGGCGCGAAGCCAACCTCCTCGACGGCGGCTGCCCCTTCTACGGGACGTACGAGACCTCCGACGGCCAGTACATGGCGGTCGGCTCCCTGGAGCAGCAGTTCTACGACGAGTTCGTCCGCCTGCTCGGCATCCAGGACCAGGCCCCCGCCCGCAAGGACCTGGCCCGCTGGCCGGAACTGCGCACCACCATCGCCGACCGCTTCCGCACCAGGACCCGCGAGGAGTGGACGGCCGTCTTCGAGGGCTCGGACGCCTGCGTGGCGCCCGTCCTGTCCCTGAAGGAGGCCCCGCACCACCCCCATCTCGCGGCGCGCGCCACCTTCACCGGGCACGGAGGCATCACCCAGCCCGCGCCCGCCCCCCGCTTCTCCGCCACCCCCGGATCCATCCGGCGGCCCCCCGCCCTGCCCGGCGCCGACACGGCGGAGGTGGCCCGCGACTGGGACCTGCCGGGTCTCTGTCCGGGCGACGCGTCAACTCCCGTACAGGAGGCTTGAGTTGAAACGGCAGATCTTCAGTGCCGAGCACGAGGCGTTCCGCGACACCGTCCGCACCTTCCTCGCCAAGGAGGTTCTGCCGCACTACGAGCAGTGGGAGAAGGACGGCATCGTCTCGCGGCAGGCGTGGCTGGCCGCCGGGAAGCAGGGGCTGCTCGGCCTCGCCGTACCCGAGGAGTACGGAGGCGGCGGCCAGAGCGACTTCCGCTACAGCGCCGTCCTCGCCGAGGAGTTCACCCGCGCCGGGGCGGCCGGGCTCGCGCTCGGCCTGCACAACGACATCGTCGGGCCCTATCTGACCGGGCTCGCCACCGAGGAGCAGAAGCGGCGCTGGCTGCCCGGCTTCTGCGACGGCTCGCTGATCACCGCCATCGCGATGACCGAACCGGGCGCCGGATCCGACCTCCAGGGCATCCGCACCACCGCCGAGGACCGGGGCGACCACTGGCTGCTCAACGGCTCCAAGACGTTCATCAGCAACGGCATCCTCGCGGACCTGGTCGTCGTCGTCGCCAGGACCACCCCCGAGGGCGGCGCCAAGGGGCTGTCGCTGCTCGTCGTCGAGCGCGGCGCGGAAGGCTTCGAACGCGGTCGCAACCTCGACAAGATCGGTCAGAAGTCGCAGGACACCGCCGAGTTGTTCTTCCATGACGTACGCGTCCCCAAGGACCATCTCCTCGGCGAGCTCAACGGCGCCTTCGTCCATCTGATGACCAACCTGGCCCAGGAGCGGATGGGCATCGCGGTCGCCGGGATCGCCGCCGCCGAACACCTTCTGGAGATCACCACGAGTTACGTCAAGGAGCGCGAGGCGTTCGGCCGGCCGCTCTCCAAGCTCCAGCACATCCGGTTCGAGATCGCCGAGATGGCCACCGAGTGCGCCGTCACCCGCACCTTCATCGACCGTTGCATCGTCGACCACTCGGGCGGCGAACTCGACGCCGTGCACGCCTCCATGGCCAAGTGGTGGGCGACCGAACTGCAAAAACGCGTCGCCGACCGCTGTCTCCAACTGCACGGCGGATACGGCTACATGACCGAGTGCCGGGTGGCCAAGGCCTTCACGGACGGCCGAATCCAGACGATCTACGGCGGCACGACCGAGATCATGAAGGAAATCATCGGCCGTTCCCTGCTCGGCTGACCCCGCTCACCCACACCCTCATGCGAAAGGCACGACGTTGAGCACCGAAGCGTATGTGTACGACGCGATCCGCACCCCGCGCGGACGCGGCAAGGCCAACGGCGCCCTGCACGCCACCAAGCCGATCGACCTCGTCGTCGGCCTGATCCACGAGATCCAGACGCGCTTCCCGGGCCTGGACCCGGCCGCCATCGACGACATCGTGCTCGGCGTCGTCGGCCCGGTCGGCGACCAGGGCTCCGACATCGCCCGCATCGCGGCGATCGCCGCCGGACTGCCCGACACGGTCGCCGGCGTACAGGAGAACCGCTTCTGTGCCTCCGGCCTCGAAGCGGTCAACATGGCCGCGATGAAGGTCCGTTCGGGCTGGGAGGACCTGGTGCTGGCGGGTGGCGTCGAGTCCATGTCGCGCGTCCCGATGGCCTCCGACGGCGGCGCCTGGTTCGCCGACCCGATGACCAACTTCGACACCAACTTCGTTCCGCAGGGCATCGGCGCCGACCTCATCGCCACCCTCGGCGGCTACTCGCGCCGCGCAGTCGACGAGTACGCGGCGATGTCCCAGGAGCGGGCCGCCGAAGCGTGGAAGGACGGCCGGTTCGGGCGTTCCGTCGTGCCCGTCAAGGACCGCAACGGCCTCACCGTCCTCGACCACGACGAGCACATGCGCCCCGGCACCACGGCCGACTCGCTGGCCGCTCTCAAGCCCTCGTTCGCCGGCATCGGCGACATGGGCGGCTTCGACGCCGTCGCGCTCCAGAAGTACCACTGGGTCGAGGAGATCGACCACGTCCACCACGCGGGCAACTCCTCCGGCATCGTGGACGGTTCGGCCCTCGTCGCCGTCGGCTCCCGCGCCGTCGGAGAGCGCTACGGGATGATCCCGCGGGCGCGCATCGTCTCCGCGGCCGTCTCCGGCTCCGAGCCCACCATCATGCTGACCGGCCCCGCGCCCGCCACCCGCAAGGCGCTCGCCAAGGCCGGCCTGACCATCGACGACATCGACCTCGTGGAGATCAACGAGGCGTTCGCCGCGGTCGTGCTCCGCTTCGTCGACGACATGGGCCTCAGCCTCGACAAGGTCAACGTCAACGGCGGCGCCATCGCCATGGGCCACCCGCTCGGCGCGACCGGCGCGATGATCCTGGGCACCCTGGTCGACGAACTGGAGCGCCGCGACCTGCGCTACGGGCTCGCCACCCTCTGCGTCGGCGGCGGCATGGGCGTCGCCACCGTCGTCGAGCGTCTCTGACCGTCCCGTCCCGGCACCCCTCATACGGAGATTTCAGCAATGACCAAGAGCACCACCATCCGCTGGGAACAGGACGAGACCGGCGTCGTCACCCTCGTACTCGACGACCCCAACCAGTCCGCCAACACGATGAACCAGGCCTTCAAGGACTCCATCGCGGCCATCGCCGAGCGCGCCGAGGCCGAGAAGGACTCCATCCGCGGCATCATCTACACCTCCGCCAAGAAGACGTTCTTCGCGGGCGGCGACCTCAAGGACATGATCAAGGTCGGTCCCGACCTCGCCCAGCAGGCCTTCGACACCGGCACCGCCATCAAGAGCTCGCTGCGCCGCATCGAGACGCTCGGCAAGCCGGTCGTCGCCGCCATCAACGGCGCTGCCCTGGGCGGCGGTTACGAGATCGCTCTCGCCTGCCACCACCGCGTCGCCCTCGACGCGCCCGGCTCCAAGATCGGCCTGCCCGAGGTCACCCTCGGCCTGCTTCCCGCGGGCGGCGGCGTCACCCGCACCGTCCGCCTCATGGGCATCGCGGACGCCCTGCTCAAGGTGCTGCTCCAGGGCACCCAGTACTCCCCGCGGCGCGCTCTCGAAAACGGCCTCGTCCACGAGGTGGCGGCCACGCCGGAGGAGATGCTCGCCAAGGCGCGCGCGTTCATCGACGCCCACCCCGAGTCCCAGCAGCCCTGGGACGTCAAGGGTTACAAGATCCCGGGCGGTACGCCGTCCAACCCGCGCTTCGCCGCCAACCTGCCGGCCTTCCCCGCCAACCTGAAGAAGCAGCTCCAGGGCGCGCCCTACCCGGCGCCGCGCAACATCCTGGCGGCGGCCGTCGAGGGCTCCCAGGTCGACTTCGAGAGCGCTCTCACCATTGAGGCCCGGTACTTCACCGAGCTGGTGACGGGGCAGACCTCGAAGAACATGATCCAGGCGTTCTTCTTCGACCTCCAGGCCGTCAACTCCGGTGCCAGCCGCCCCCAGGGGATCGAGCCGCGCCCGGTCCGCAAGGTCGCGGTCCTCGGCGCCGGAATGATGGGCGCGGGCATCGCGTACTCCTGCGCCCGCGCCGGCATCGAAGTCGTCCTGAAGGACGTGTCGCTCGAAGCAGCCCAGAAGGGCAAGGCGTACTCCGAGAAGCTCCTCGCGAAAGCGCTCTCACGGGGGCGTACGACCGAGGCGCAGCGGGACGAACTGCTCGCGCTGATCACACCGACCGCCGACCCCCAGGACCTCGCGGGCTGTGACGCCGTCATCGAGGCGGTCTTCGAGGACACCGCTCTCAAGCACAAGGTGTTCCAGGAGATCCAGGACATCGTCGAGCCGGACGCGCTGCTCTGCTCCAACACCTCGACGCTGCCCATCACCGGGCTCGCCGAGGGCGTCTCGCGGCAGGCCGACTTCATCGGGCTGCACTTCTTCTCGCCCGTCGACAAGATGCCGCTGGTGGAGATCATCAAGGGCGAGCGCACCGGCGCCGAGGCCCTGGCCCGCGCCTTCGACCTGGTGCGCCAGATCAAGAAGACGCCGATCGTGGTGAACGACTCGCGGGGCTTCTTCACCTCGCGCGTGATCGGCCAGTTCATCAACGAGGGCGTCGCGATGGTCGGTGAGGGCATCGAACCCGCCTCCATCGAGCAGGCGGCGGGCCAGGCCGGCTACCCGGCCAAGGTGCTCTCCCTGATGGACGAGCTGACCCTGACCCTGCCCCGCAAGATCCGCAACGAGTCGAAGCGCGCGGTGGAGGAGGCGGGCGGCGTCTGGCCCGGCCACCCCTCGGACGCGGTGATCGACCGCATGGTCGACGAGTTCGGCCGCACCGGCCGCAGCGGTGGCGCCGGGTTCTACGAGTACGGCGAGGACGGCAAGCGCGGCAAGCTCTGGCCCGGACTGCGCGAGCACTTCGGCAAGGCGGGGCACGAGATCCCGTTCGAGGACATGAAGGAGCGGATGCTCTTCTCGGAGTCCCTGGACACGGTCCGCCTCTTCGAGGAGGGCGTGCTGACCTCGGTCGCCGACGCCAACATCGGCTCGATCATGGGCATCGGCTTCCCCGCGTGGACCGGCGGCGTCATCCAGTACATCAACGGCTACGAGGGCGGTCTGCCCGGCTTCGTGGCCCGCGCGCGGGAGCTGGCCGAGCGGTACGGAGAGCGCTTCCAGCCGCCGGCGCTGCTGGTGGAGAGGGCGGAGCGGGGGGAGGGGTTCGGGGACGCGTAAGCCCTCCGGGGGGTGGGGGGGGGCTGGGGGCTCGGGGTTCCGTTGGCTCGGGGGCTGTTTCGCGCAGTTCCCCGCGCCCCCAAAACCCGTCTTCGTCTGCGGGGTGGGTGTGGCTGGGCGCGCAGTTCCTCGCGCCCCTGAAACCCGTCTTCGTCTGCGGGGTGGGTGTGGCTGGGCGCGCAGTTCCTCGCGCCCCTGAAACCCGTCTTCGTCTGTGGGGCGTGTGTGGGTGGGCGCGCGGTTCCTCGCGTCCCTTAACCCTCTGGTGTCTGTGGGTCGTGGGGGTTTGTGGGGCCGAAGGCGGCCCTCAGTTCTTCCTTCAGGGAGCGTTGGAAGGCGGTGACCAGGGCCTGGAGCACCATCGGCTGCATATGGGCCGAGAGCGATTTCATGGCCTCCACGTGGTCAGGGTCCGACTCCCGCTCGCGGTAGGGGTTCCAGACCTCGTCGCGAAAGAGCCGGGTCAGCTCGTGCGCGGCCGAGCGCGTGTGCTCCATCAGCACCGTGCGGGCCGCCAGGATCGTCTCGTGTGCGATCGGTACGTCCAGGAGCTGGACGCCGAGCGCGAGCAGACCGGCGTCGACGCGGAAGGTGTCGGGGGAGCCGGGGATCCGCTCCAGGACGTCCATCGCGGTGAGCCGGTCGATGTCGGTGTCGGACAGGGCGCGCCCGGCCCGCCGCTCCAGCTCGGCGCGGCTCGCGTCGTCCGCCGAGTCCGGCGCCCAGGAGGCGACCACGGCCCGGTGGATGGCCAGGTCGTGTGCGCTCAGATCGGCCGGCAACCGCTGGAGGTGGCGCTCGATCGCGGCCAGCGTCATCCCGTGGTGCTGCAACTCCTCGATCAGTGCGAGCCGGGACAGGTGGGCGGGCCCGTAGTGGCCGACGCGGCGCGGCCCGATCACCGGCGGCGGCAGCAGCCCCCGGGTGCTGTAGAAGCGGATGGTGCGCACGGTGACACCGGCCCGCGCGGCCAGCTCGTCAACCGTGAGTGTCGGCTCCTCGGTCTCCGTCGCCATGGCAGTGCCTCGCCTCCCCGCTGTCCCGGTCGGCCTCGTGCGCGGCCGATCCGGTGCAACAGTATTGCTGTCTCACCAGCACTGCTCAATATGCCCGTGCTCCGAGGATCGACGGGCCGGCGGGCGCCGGACGCGCAGACCCCGGCCGGCCGGGGGTGCCGGGCGGCCGGGGCGGGTGTCGTCGTCCGTTCCCGCGGTGGGCTAGGCGGTCCGTCCCGCCTGGAGCGGGTAGTGGTCGCTGAGGTCGGTGTAGGTGTAGTCGGTGCCCCAACTGCTCACCGTCCAGGGCGCGGTGGGCTGCCGCACCACGGTGTTGTTCCAGCCCGACGGGCGGGCGTGACCCGCGAGGTGCAGCACGTAGTCGAGGTCCTCGCTCGGGTCCGTGGGGTAGCGGTAGCGGGCGATGGAGTTCTCGGCGGTGTCGAAGGAGTACGCGTGCCCCGTGCGGACGTCGGCGCCCACCAGGCCGCCGTTGGCGAGCATCGAGGCGTACTCGGAGCCGTGCGAGTCCACATTGAGGTCGCCCGCCACCATGACCTCCTCGCCGGCCGGGATGTTCTTGGCGTCGAGGAAGGACTTGATGGCCTTGAACTGCAGGGCGCGGTCCTTGACCGCCTCGCCCGCGCCGCACCCGGAGTCCGTCGACTGGGTGTGGGTCCCCACGATGTGCACCCTGGTGCCGTTCACGTTCAACACGGCATAGACGAAGCCCTTGTTGGACCACCAGTCGGAGCCGCAGGCGTCCTTGTAGACGTACTGCTCCTTGCGCAGGATCGGCCACTTGCTCAGCAGGGTGACGCCGCCGTCCTCGGGGGAGGTCGAGGAGTAGGAGCCACCGGTGGCGTCCCAGCCGTCCTTGCCGCGGCCCACGACGGGCGTCTGGTACGGGTACTGGGCCGAGGCGTTCCGCTTCAGCGCGTCCGAGGCGGAGTTGTCGAACGCCTCCTGGAGCACGACCACGTCGTTGCCCTGGAAGAAGGGCGCGGCCGGGATCGCCTGGGCCCGGTGGTCCTGGCCCCAGTTCGGATACAGGCTCTGGCTCATCAGGAAGGTGTTGTACGTAAGGACCTTCAGACGGGGCGGCTCGGCGGCGGCCGCCGGAGCGGGGGTGGCGGCGGCCAGCGTGAGCGCGGTGAGCGCGGCGGCGAGGACCACCCCGTGGACCCGGCGGCGCGAAGGGTGCGGCACATGAACTCCCGTGTCAGGACTGGTGTTTTGGCCCGGCGCGCACATCAAAGCAGCTGCGGTTACCTGGAGGTAACCTCTGTGCGCCCACTGTCTTACCCCTGTCGTACGATCAGGAGTACGAAACCCGGGACTGCCGTGACCCACGGGTATGTGCGCGAGGGAAGGTGCCAGGCGTGAAGCTGCTCCCCATCAATGTGGGCCCGCTCAACCCGACAGTTCCGGATCTTCTGATCGGCCTGGTGCTGTTCCTGCTCTGCTTCTCGGTGATGGCAGGCCTGCTGCTGCCCCGTATCAACCGGACGCTGCGGGAGCGCGAGGCGCTGACCACGGGCCGTGCGAACGAGGCCGAGGCCACGCTCGCCGAGGCCGCCGAGGTGCGCGCCCACTACGAGGCCGAGCTCGCCGGCGCGCGTCACGAGGCGGCCCGTATCCGCCAGCAGGCCAAGGAGGAGGGCACCGCGGCGATGGCCGCGGCCCGCGCCGAAGGTATACGCGAGCGCGACGAGCTCGTCGCCGCCGCGACCGCGAGCATCGCCGCCGCCCGAGCGGCCGCCGAGACCGAACTGCGCCCGCACGTCGACGCCCTGGCCGTCGAACTGGCCGGCCGCACCCTGGGCGAGCCCCTGTCCGCCCCGATCAATAGCTGAGCCGGGGAGGGCGAGCCGGACGTAGTCGCGGTGACGCACGGTCTGGGTCGCTCGTCGCGCTGGTGGCCTGTTTCCTGGCCGGCGCGGTGCTCGCCGCCGTGCACCACGCGGAGGTCGTGTGGGAGGGCGCGAGACCCCGCCTCCTGCGAGTGCCGGGCGTGGCCGGGGGTGACGCGGGGGCGGTTGAGCACGGCCGGGGTTGCCTCGGTAGGGGTCGGCCGCGGCCTGGGGTGACTCGGGGGCGCCTCGGTCGTAGTCGGTCGCGGTCGGGAATGACCCGAGAGTGCCTCTGTCGTGGTCGGGCGCGGCCGAGCTCGGTCGTGGGTTGAGCCGGGGCGGTCGATCGCGGTCCGATCGTGGCCGGGCGGGCCGGGCCCGGCCCGGGTGGGACACCCTCCGTGTCGGCGGGGGGCCGGGTGATCGCATACTGGAATCCCCCGGAGTCACGGCTGTGCGCTCCGGACCCGCCCGCCCCAGGAGCCCCGTCATGAGCCGCCGCGACGTCACGCCCGAGCCTCCACCGCCCGGGGGCGTGCTGTGGAGCCTGGCCGGAGACGTCCGCACGTTGCTCACGCTGCCCGCCGCGCTCACCATGCAGGTCGCGCACCCCGCGGTCGGGGCGGGCGTGGACGAGCACTCGGTGTTCCGCACCGACCCCTGGGGGCGCGGCGAGCGGTCGCTGCGCTCGCTCCAGCTGTGGGTCTACGGAGGCGAGCGGGCCGCCGAGGAGGGGCGCAGGCTGCGCGAACTCCACAAGACCATCCGGGGCACCGACGCCACGGGCCGGGCCTATCACGCGCTCACCCCCGCCTATTACGCGTGGGTGCACGCCACCGGCTACCCGGTCTACGCCCACGCCCAGCAGTACATCGGCCGCCCCTTCACGGACGCCCAGCACCGCGAGCTGTACGCGGAGTGGCTCCAGGTCGGCCGGATCCTGGGGATCCACGACCGGGACATGCCGCAGACCATCGAGGAGTTCTGGCCCTACTACCGCAAGGTGCTCGCCGACGAGATCGCCACCAACGCCGTGGTCGAGGAGCTCGTCGCCACCGACCGTCCCGTCCCTGCCCCCGACCGGGGCCCGCTGCCGCTTCGGCTGTGTCTGAGAGCGCTCTGGCCGGTGCTGCTTCCGCCGCTCGCCCGGTTCCGGCGCTTCGTGACCATCGGGTTCATGCCGCCGGACGCACGCGAGGCGATCGGCCTCGACTGGAGCGACGAACAGGAGCGCAAGCTGCGCCGCCTGGGGCGCGTGGTGCGGGTGGTTGTGCCGCTGTTGCCCGAGCGGCTGCGCTATCTGCCGCTCGCCCGCCGGGCCCGCGCGGAGTTCCGCCACTCGGCGGCCCGGGGCGCGGGCTTGCGCTGAAGCCGGGCGCGGCCGCGCGAGAGCGATCTCCGGGCCGGTCGTGCCGATTCAGGCGGAAGCGCGTCGAACGAGCGAGGTCGGCGTGATCACCGAGGTCGGCGGGGCCGCTTGCGCGCCGCCCTGGTCGAGCCCGCGCAGCAGCAGGCGCGCCATCAGGCGGCCCATCTCCTCGATCTCCTGGCGCACGGTCGTCAGCGGCGGATCGGTGGCCTCCGCGACCGAGGCCATGTCGTCGAAGCCGACCAGCGCGACATCCTCCGGAACCCGCCGGCCGTGCTCGCGCAGCACCCGCAACGCGCCCGAGGCCATCAGGTCGTTGGCGGCGAACACCGCGTCCAACTCCGGCCGCAGCGCGAGGAGTTCGGTCATGGCGAGGGCCCCGCTCTCGGCGGTGAACGCGCCTTCCACCACCAGCGCGGGGTCGGCCTCCGGCAGTACGTCGCGATACCCGGCGAGCCGGTCGGTGGAGGCCGTCTGGTCCAGGGGGCCCGCGATGTGCGCGATCCGCCCGCGGCCGAGCGAGAGCAGATGGCGTACGGCCTCGCGTGCGCCGCCCCGGTTGTCGGCGTCGACGTAGGGCACGGCCGCGGGGAAGCCCGGCCGGCCGCCGAAGACCGTCAGCACACCGGCGCCCCGGGTGATCGCGGGCAGCGGGTCGTCGTCGTGCAGCGAGAAGGCGAGCGCGCCGTCGACGTGACCACCCGTCAGGTATCGCGAGATCCGCCCGTAGTCGTCCGGGCCCTCGACGAGCAGCAGCACCAACTGGCTGTCGTGTGCGGCGAGTTCCTTGCTGATGCCGCGGATCTGCCGGGAGAAGAAGGGGTCGGAGAAGAACCTGGTCTCCGGCTCGGCCACGATCACGGCGACCGCTCCGGTGCGCCGGGTGACCAGTGAACGGGCCGCCGGATTGGGGATGTAGCCCAACTCCTCGACCGCCTGACGCACCCGGTCGACCAGCGTCGGCCGCACCCCCGAACCGCCGTTGACGACCCGGGACGCGGTGGCCCGGGAGACACCGGCGCGCGACGCGACGGCTTCCAGCGTGGGTCGCGTCCCGAAGTACTGCTCGGTCACGGCGGGTTCTCCTCATCGGCGGGGCGCGGCGAGTCGCGGTGGCCTTGGCGCGACCGCGTTGCCCGGCAGCGTATCGGCTGCCCGAACCGACGGGGAGAGAGCGCTTTCAGCTCCGTGCGCCCCGGCGTCCACCACTACGCGCCCATCGCGCGAGAGCGCTCTCGCGGCGGCTCCGTACGCCCCGGTGTCCGCCATGACGCACCTACCGTGCGAGAGCGCTCTCGCGGCGGCTCCGTACGCCCCGGTGTCCGCCATGACGACCCACCGTGCGAGAGCGCTCTCACCACGGCTCCGCGCGCCCCGGTGCCCGACGCCCCGTGCACCGCGTGAGAGCGCTCTCGCCGTCCGCCCGGTCAGTGGCCGCCGTGGGCCGCGTGGGACTCGGTGATCTTCTTCCACGACTTGGGTTCCACCGGCGTGGCCGTCGTGGCGGACGGTGAGGCCGCGAGGCCGGCGCGGGGAGCCACCTTCGCCTTGGCGGCCGCGGAGACGGACGGCTTGGACGGCTGGAAGAGCCAGGTGTCGAAGAGCTCCGCCAGCGGCTTGCCCGAGACCTTCTCGGCGTACTTCACGAAGTCCCCGACCGCCGCGTTGCCGTAGGCGTGTTCGGTCGGCCAGCCCTTGAGGATCTTGAAGAAGGAGGCGTCGCCGACCGTGTTGCGCAGCGCCTGGATCGCGAGGGCGCCCCGGTCGTAGACGGCCCCGTCGAACTGGTTGTCCGGGCCCGGGTCGCCCGGCTTCACCTTCCAGAACGGGTCGTCCGCGGGGTGCTGCGCGTACACCCAGTCCGCCAGCTCCTGCGCGGTGCCCTCGCCCTCCTTCTCCGACCACAGCCACTGGGCGTAGGACGCGAAGCCCTCGTTGTCCCAGATGTCCTTCCAGCCCTTGACCGAGACGCTGTCGCCGTACCACTGGTGCGCCAGCTCGTGGACGACCACGGACACGTTGGCGCCGCCCGCGAACTGGGCCGGGCTGTAGAACGGGCGCGTCTGCGTTTCGAGGGCGAAGTGGGTCGGCACGTTCGGGACGTAGCCGCCGAGCGCGTTGAAGGGGTAGCTGCCGAACACGCTCTCAAGCCACTCGGCGACGTCCTTGGTGCGCTCGATGCTGGCGCGCGCCGCCCCGTCGTTGTCGCCCAGGTCCTTGCTGTACGCGTTGAGGATCGGAAGCCCGCTCGCGGTCTTGTCGGTGGTGATGTCGAACTTGCCCACCGCGAGCGTCGTCAGATAGGAGGCCTGCGGCTTGTTGGAGCGCCAGTGGTAGGTGGTCCAGCCGAGCTTGGAACTCTGGCTCTGCAACACCCCGTTGCTGACGGTCTGGGTGCCGTCGGGCACCTTCACCGTCACGTCGTACGTGGCCTTGTCCAGCGGGTGGTCGTTGGAGGGGAACCACCACACCGCCGAGTCCGGCTCCTGGGCCGCCACTCCGCCGTCCGGGGTGCGCTGCCACGCCGTCCAGCCGTCGACCTTCAACTCGGACGGCTTGCCCGCGTACTTGACCACCACGGTGAGCGCCCGCCCCTTGGGCAGCGGCGCGGCCGGGGTGACCTCCAGCTCGTGGCTGCCGGACTTCGCGAAGCTCGCCCTGGTGCCGTTCACCCGCACCTCGCTGACGGCGAGGCCGAAGTCCAGGTTGAAGCGGGAAAGATCCTGCTGGGTGGTGGCGAGCAGGGTGGCCGTGCCCTCCAGCAGGTCCGTCTTCGGCTGGTAGGTGAGCCTCAGGTCGTAGTGCGAGACGTCGTAGCCGCCGTTGCCGCTGGCCGGGTAGTAGGGGTCGCCGATGCCCGGGGCGCCCGGAGTGAAGTCCGCGGCCGACGCCGGGATCACCAGCAGCAGGGAGGCGGCGAGCACGCTCGGGGCGATGATTTTGCGGTGCACGAAAGAGCTCCAAGTCGTCAGTGTCGTCGTGGGGTGAACGATGATGAACGATCTCTTCGGACCCTATTCAGCCCTCGTGGCCCCGGTCATGTCCATGGCCCCTGCTGTCACACGATCGCCATTCGGCCGACATGTTGACGTGTGCTCCTTCCTGCCCCCGGTTCTTGGACTGCCCTCTTTTGCACGGGAGTTGACCGGAGTACCTTCCGGCCATGCCGATACGCGCGCGGGGCACCCGCCACAGGTCAAGATCCCCCAGAGCCCTCGTCCTCGCGGCGGTGACCGCCCTCGCGGCGGTGCTCCTGGCCCCGGTCGGCGCCCAGGCGGCCCCGGCCCGGGAGAGCCGTCCCGTCTACTCCTACGAGAACGCCATACGCGAGGCGGTCTGGGTGGACACCGGCCTCGACGGCGACGGGAACGGCAGGACCGACCGGGTCGCGGTCGACATCGTCCGGCCGCGCGAACCCGCACAGGCGGGGCGGAAGGTGCCCGTCATCATGGATGCCAGCCCCTACTACGCGTGCTGCGGGCGCGGCAACGAGAGCCAGCTCAAGACGTACGACGCGAACGGTGTCATCCAGCAGATGCCGCTGTTCTACGACAACTACTTCGTGCCGCGCGGCTACGCCTTCGTCGGCGTGGACCTGACCGGAACCAATCGCTCGGACGGCTGCGAGGACGTCGGCGGACGCTCCGACGTGCTGTCCGCGAAGGCGGTCGTCGACTGGCTGAACGGCCGGGCCCGCGCCTACACGACTCGGACCGGCACCGAGCGCGCCACCGCCGGGTGGACCAACGGCCGCACCGGCATGATCGGCAAGAGCTGGGACGGGTCCATCGCCAACGGGGTCGCCGCCACCGGCGTCGAGGGCCTGCGCACGATCGTGCCGATCAGCGCGATCTCCTCCTGGTACGACTACTACTTCGCCAAGGGCGCCGCCCTGTACGACGGCGGCCCCGCGGACCTCGGGGACTACGTCACGAGCCCGGACGCGCGGGCCCGCTGCGCCGCGGTCCGGCAGAAGCTGGTCGACGGCTCGCCGCGCACCGGCGACTGGACCAAGCTGTGGACCGAGCGGGACTACGTTCTCGGCGCGGACAAGGTGAAGGCCAGCGTCTTCGTCGTGCACGGCATGCAGGACCTGAACGTGCGCACGAAGAACTTCGGCCAGTGGTGGGACGCGCTCGCCAAGAACGGTGTCGAGCGGAAGATCTGGCTGTCCCAGACCGGCCACGTCGACCCGTTCGACTACCGGCGCGGCACCTGGGTGGACACCCTGCACCAGTGGTTCGACCACTATCTCCTCGGTTACGACAATGGCATCGAGCGCAGGCCGATGGCCGACATCGAGCGCCACCCCGACCAGTGGAGCACCGACCGCGTCTGGCCGCCGTCCGGCACCGCGACGACCGCCCTCCACCCCGTGAACGGGCCGGCCCCGGGCGTGGGCGGCCTCTCCCTGGCCTCCGCGCCCGCCGGAGCCACCGCCACGTTCACCGACAACCCGGCCCTGGACGAGCAGAGTTGGGCCGCAGCGATCGACACGGCCACGCCCGACAAGGCGGGCTTCGTCACCCAGCCGCTGTCCCAGGATCTACGGGTGGCCGGCTCGTCCCGGGTGACCGTCACCGCGACCCCCTCCACCAGCAGCGCCCACCTCTCGGCGGTCCTCGTCGACCTCGGGCCCGACACGATCCGCGACTACGCCGGGTCCGGCGAAGGCATCCGCACCGGCACCGACCGCACCTGCTGGGGCGCGAGCACGGCCGCCGACAGCTCCTGCTATCTGACGACCTCGGCCGCCACGGTCGACGTCGGCCACACCGTCTTCAGCCGCGGCTGGGCCGACCTCGGCCACTACGCCTCCGCCACCCACGGTGTCGCGCTCACCCCGGGCCGGCCCTACACGATCACCCTCGACCTGGCCGCCACCGACCATGTCGTCCCGGCCGGCCACCGGCTCGCGCTGATCGTCGCGGGCACCGACAACGGGCTCATCGAGCCGGCCTCGACCAGGCCGGCCCTCACCGTCGACCTGGCGCGCACGAGGGCCGAGGTGCCGTTCGTCGGCGGCTTCCGGGCGTTCGCACGGGCCACCGCCGGGACGCCTCCCCGGCTCGGCGCTCCGGCCACCCCCGAAGGTGTTCCGGTGCCGCGCATGACGCGGCGGGTCCCGGGGGCCGGCCAGAACTGAGGCACCGGCCGGAGCGGAGGCCGCCGTCACCGCGGTGTCATGCGACGGTGCCGCGCCGACTCGGGGAGCCTTGTCAGCGGGAGGGGGGAGCGGAGGAGGGCGCGGCCAGCGCGGCGGCCTCCTCCGCACACCCCCAGGCGACGGTCACACCGGCCCCGCCGTGCCCGTAGTTGTGCACCAACACCCCACCCGACGGGGTGAGTTCACGCTCGACCCGTACCCCCGAGTCCCTGGCCGGACGCAGCCCCACCCGGTGTGCCAGGACGCGGGCGTTCGCGATCTCGGGCCGGATCCGCGCACAGCGCTCGATGATCCGCGTGGCCGTCGCCGGGTCGGGGACCGGGTTCCAGTCGTCCTCCTGGGCGGTGCCGCCCAGGAGCAGCCCGTACGGCTGGGGCATGAAGTAGGTCGTCTCCTCGCCGGCGTGTTCCACCGAGGTGTACCAGTCGTGGATGCCCGGGTTCTCGACCACCACCAACTGGCCGCGTATGGAACGGACTTGGGGGTCAGGTACGAGGCCGCGGGCTCCCGTGCCGGTGCAGTTGACGACGTACGGCGCGTCCGGAAGGCGCTCGACCTGCCGTGTCTCGATCGTGCCGCCCGCCTTCTCCAAGCGCTGTTCGAGCCAGCGCAGATGGGCCGGCATGTCGATCAGCGGGAGCCGGGCCCGCACGCCCTCAGGGCCCTCGGTGATCCCGGTCACCTGGGCCGTCCACGGGCCGAAGCCGTCGAGCCGGGCGCCCGCGTGCAGCCCGTCGACCAGCCGCACGCCGCTCTCCAGGGGGTCGGTGGCCAGTTCCTCGTACACCCGCAGGGAGACCAGTGACCAGGCACCGGCCCGCTCCTCGGGTTCGATGCGGTAGGGCCACCACAGCGCTCCCGCGACGGCGGACGTCGACTCCGCCGCGCGCTGCCCGCACCACACCCGGACCTGACGGCCGGACTCCGCCAGGACGATCGCCGTCGTCAGTCCGATGACTCCGCCACCCACCACGATCACATCGCTGTTCATGCCGGGACGGTAGCTCAGCCGGGGGAGGGCCGCCATGGCCGTGCCGCGCGCGGGGGATCAGTGCGCGGTACGGCCTGCCCGCGCCCCCGCGTCGGCACGCAGGGCGTCCTCCAGGGCCCGCAGCACCGGGGCGGGGTGCTCGCGCAAGTAGAAATGACCGCCCCAGAACTGACGTATCGTCAACTCTTCGGTGGTGTGCTTCTGCCAGGCGCCGAGCTCCTCGCGGGTGTGGTCCGCGCTGCCGCCGAGCAGGGTGATCGGCACGGGCAGCGGTTCCGCCTCCCGCCAGGTGTACGTCTCCAGGACGCGGTAGTCGTCCCGCAGGGGCCCGACGATCAGCTCCCGCAGCTCGGCCGAGTCGAGGACCTCCTGCGGAATGCCGCCGTGGATCTTCGCGACCCGCTCGATGAGTTCGTCGTCGGGCAGCCGGTGCAGCGGGTCGCCGGCGCGTACGTGGCGGTGGTGCGGCGCCGGGTATCCGGACAGGATCAACCGGTACGGCAGGGGCCGGCCCGCGTCCCGCAGGGCGCGGGTGACCTCGTACGCGATGAGGGAACCAAGGCTGTGCCCGAAGAAGGCGAACGGCGGTTCGCTGAGCGGGACTTGGTCGAGGAACGCGGCCACCAGCGCCTCCAGGGAGGCGAACATCGGCTCGCCGTACCGCGAGCCGCGCCCCGGGAGCTGGACGCCCTGGAGCTGGGCGGCCGGTGTGTCGCGGGCCCAGCGGATGTACTCGGCGGCCGAACCGCCCCCGTGCGCGAAGCAGTACAGGGTGGGGGCGCCGGGGCGCGGCGGCCCGGCGAGGAGCCAACGGGAAGACACGGCAGGGCTCATGGTGCGGGAACCTCCGGGGGTGCGGGACGGCGGTCCGGGGCCCGCTCGGGGCACGTGCCGACCACCGGCCCGGCTCCCGGCGCCCCCGAGGGGCGGGGCGGCCTCCGCGCACGGCCCCGGCCGCCACCCGGTGGCCGAATCGTGCGTCGAGGGGCCGCCGCCCCGTACGGTCCCCTCGGCGGGAAGTCTCGCATCGCAGGGCTCGGTGGGCGTCCTGTTTCGGCCAGGGTCAGGTCCGGGGCCGGACGCGGGGCAGAGGCGGGGGCCGAGCCAGGGGTGCGGGGGCGGGGCCGAAGGCGGGGGCCGCGCGCGGGGCCCGGTGGACCGGGCGTGAACGGGGTGCGGTGACGGCTTAGGATCGGTCACCTCATGACTGCAACTCTCGTCGCCAAGGACCTCGCCGCCGGCCACGGCGACCGCACCCTGTTCGCCGGGCTCGACCTGGTGGTCGCCCCCGGTGACGTCATCGGCCTCGTCGGACCCAACGGCGCGGGCAAGTCCTCGCTGCTCCGGCTGCTAGCCGGGCTCGACACCCCGGAAGAAGGCGAGCTGCGGCTCTCCCCGCCCGGCGCGAGCGTCGGCCACCTTCCGCAGGAGCCCGACCGGCGCCCCGGCGAGACGATCCGGGCCTTCCTGGCACGCCGTACGGGGGTCGCCGCCGCCCAGGAGACGATGGACGTCGCGACCCAGGCCCTGGTCGACGGTGCCCCCGGCTCAGACGACGCGTACGCCGACAGCCTGGAGCGCTGGCTCGCGCTCGGCGGGGCCGACCTCGACGAGCGGGCCGAGGAGGTCGCCGCGTCGCTCGGCCTGACCATCGGCCTCGACCAGCCGATGACCGCGCTCTCCGGCGGCCAGGCCGCCCGCGCGGGACTCGCCTCACTGCTTCTGTCGCGCTACGACGTCTTCCTGCTCGACGAGCCGACCAACGACCTCGACCTCGACGGCCTGGAGCGGCTCGAAGCCTTCGTGAAGGGGCTGCGGGCCGGCACCGTCGTCGTCAGCCACGACCGCGAGTTCCTCGCCCGCACGGTCACCAAGGTCCTCGAACTCGATCTCGTACAGCAGCAGATCAACCTGTACGGCGGCGGCTACGAGGCCTACCTCGAAGAGCGCGCCACCGCCCGCCGCCACGCCCGCGACGACTTCGAGGAATACGCCGACAAGCGCTCCGCGCTCGAAGGCCGGGCCCAGATGCAGCGCTCCTGGATGGACAAGGGCGTCAAGAACGCCCGGCGCAAGGCCACCGACAGCGACAAGCTCGGAAAGAAGTTCCGCAGCGAGTCCAGCGAGAAGCAGGCCGCCAAGGCCCGCCAGACCCAGCGCATGATCGAACGCCTCGATGTCGTGGAGGAGCCCCGCAAGGAGTGGGAGCTGCGCATGGAGATCGCCGCGGCGCCCCGCTCGGGCGCGGTCGTCGCGACCCTGAACGGCGCCGAGGTGCACCGGGAGGGCTTCACCTTCGGACCCGTCTCGCTCCAGATCGACTGGGCGGACCGCGTCGCCATCACCGGCGCCAACGGCTCCGGCAAGTCGACGCTGCTCGCCGCCCTCCTCGGCCGGCTGCCCCTTGACGCCGGGCACGCCGTGCTCGGCTCCGGCGTCGTGGTCGGCGAGGTCGACCAGGCGCGCGGCCTGTTCCTGGGCGGGGAACCGCTGCTCGACGCGTTCTGCGCGGCCGTCCCCGACACGGAGCCGGCCGAGGTGCGGACCCTGCTCGCCAAGTTCGGTCTCAAGGCGCACCACGTGCTGCGGCCCGCCGGATCGCTCTCGCCGGGTGAGCGCACCCGGGCCGCCCTGGCCCTGCTCCAGGGCCGCGGCGTCAACCTCCTCGTCCTCGACGAGCCGACCAACCATCTGGACCTGCCGGCCATCGAGCAGCTGGAGTCCGCGCTGGACTCGTACACCGGCACGCTGCTGCTGGTCACGCACGACCGCCGGATGCTCGACGCCGTGCACACCACCCGCCGGCTCGAAGTCGCGGGCGGCAAGGTCACCGAACACTGACCGCCCGGCCCGCCACCGCCGCCGAGACGGGTGGCCCGCCACCGCCGTAGCGACGGGCGGTGCGCCTTTTCGCGACGGCGATCGGCGGGGGCCGGAGCGTACGGTGGCCGGGTGCACCGGTACCGGGGGACCGGGACGCCTGAGGCCGCGGCGCCCCGTGCCGGCTGGGCCAAGACCCGGCGCAACGCCGAGCCCGTCACCGCCGGACCGGTCGCCCTGCACGGGTGAAGCACCGTCAACGAGGGGCGGCCGTACGTCAGTTGACGTACGGCCGCCCCTCGGTGCGCGCGGTCGGCTCAGCGGCCGCCGCGGCCCTTCGGGTCGAGCAGGCCCGCCTTGCGCAGGGCGTCCGCCATCGCGCTGTTCGCGGGCGCCGGGGCGGAGCCGCGAGCCTGGCCACCGGTCTGGCGGTTGCCGCCGCGGGGCTCGGCGACGGTTCCACTGCCCCGGCGCTGCCGGTTCTGGTCCCGCGGCTGGCCCTGGCCCTGCCGCTGCTGCGGAGGCCGGCCGTCCTGACCCCGGGTGCCGCGCTCGGCGCGCTCCCGCTTGGGTGCGCCGCCCGGCGTGGAGGCGTCGTCGTCGAGCCGCAGGGTCAGCGAGATCCGCTTGCGCGGCACATCGACGTCGAGCACCTTCACCTTGACGATGTCGCCCGGCTTCACCACGTCCCGGGGGTCCTTCACGAAGGTCTTCGACAGCGCCGAGACATGGGCGAGCCCGTCCTGGTGGACGCCGATGTCGATGAACGCGCCGAACGCCGCCACATTGGTGACCACGCCTTCGAGGACCATCCCGGACTCCAGGTCGCCGATTTTCTCGACGCCCTCCTTGAACGTGGCCGTCTTGAACGCCGGACGCGGGTCGCGGCCCGGCTTCTCCAGCTCGCGCAGGATGTCCGTCACGGTGGGCAGGCCGAACGTGTCGTCCACGAACGTCTCGGGGCGCAGGGACCGCAGCACCGCCGTGTTGCCGATCAGCGAGGCGACCTCGCTGCCCGTCGTCTTCACCATCCGCCGTACCACCGGGTACGCCTCGGGGTGCACGCTGGAGGCGTCCAGGGGGTCCTCGCCGTCGCGGATCCGCAGGAAGCCCGCGCACTGCTCGTACGCCTTCGGGCCGAGCCGTGCCACGTCCTTGAGCGCGCGGCGCGAGCGGAACGGGCCGTTGGTGTCGCGGTGCGCCACGATGTTCTCGGCGAGGCCCGAGCCGATGCCGGACACCCGGGAAAGCAGCGGCGCGGAGGCGGTGTTGACGTCGACGCCGACGCCGTTCACACAGTCCTCGACCACCGCGTCCAGGGAGCGTGACAGCTTCACCTCGGACAGGTCGTGCTGGTACTGGCCCACGCCGATGGACTTCGGGTCGATCTTGACGAGTTCGGCGAGCGGGTCCTGGAGGCGCCGGGCGATGGAGACCGCGCCGCGCAGCGACACGTCCATGTCCGGGAACTCCTGCGAGGCGAACGCCGAGGCCGAGTACACCGAGGCGCCCGCCTCCGACACCATCACCTTGGCGAGGTTCAACTCCGGGTGCCTCTCGATGAGTTCACCGGCGAGTTTGTCGGTCTCGCGGGAGGCCGTGCCGTTGCCGATGGCGATCAGCTCGACCGCGTGCTCCTTGCAGAGGCCGGCCAGCTTCGCGAGCGCCTGGTCCCACTTGTTGGCGGGGACGTGGGGGTGGATCACATCGGTGGCCACGACCTTGCCGGTCGCGTCGACGACGGCCACCTTCACGCCCGTACGGAATCCGGGGTCGAGGCCGAGCGTGGCGCGGGTGCCAGCCGGCGCGGCGAGCAGCAGGTCGCGCAGGTTGGCGGCGAAGACACGGACCGCCTCGTCCTCGGCGGCCGTGCGCAGCCGCAGTCGCAGATCGATGCCGAGGTGCACCAGGATGCGGGTGCGCCAGGCCCAGCGCACCGTGTCGGCAAGCCACTTGTCGCCGGGCCGGCCCCGGTCGGCCACGCCGAAGCGGCGCGCCACCATGTTCTCGTACGTCGAGGGGCCGGGCTCGGGCGAGGGCTCCTCGGGCTCCAGGACGAGGTCGAGGACCTCCTCCTTCTCGCCGCGCAGCATCGCGAGGACCCGGTGCGAGGGCAGCGCGGTGAACGGCTCGGTGAAGTCGAAGTAGTCGGCGAACTTGGCGCCCGCCTCCTCCTTGCCCGCACGGACCTTCGCCGCCAGCCGGCCCTTCGTCCACATGCGCTCGCGCAGCTCGCCGATCAGGTCGGCGTCCTCCGAGAACCGCTCCGCCAGGATGGAGCGGGCGCCGTCCAGGGCGGCCGCCGGATCGGCGACGCCCTTGTCCGCGTCGACGAACGCCGCGGCGGCGGCGAGCGGGTCGAGGGACGGGTCGCCGAGCAGGCCGTCGGCGAGCGGCTCCAGACCCGCCTCGCGCGCGATCTGCGCCTTGGTGCGCCGCTTCGGCTTGAACGGCAGGTAGATGTCCTCCAGGCGCGCCTTGGTGTCGGCCGCCCGGATCTGCGCCTCCAGGGCCTCGGTGAGCTTGCCCTGCTCCCGTACGGAGTCGAGGACCGCGGTGCGCCGGTCCTCCAGCTCCCGCAGATAGCGCAGCCGCTCCTCAAGGGTGCGAAGCTGGGCGTCGTCCAGCATCTCGGTCGCTTCCTTGCGGTAGCGCGCGATGAAGGGGACGGTCGATCCGCCGTCGAGCAGCTCGACGGCGGCCTTCACCTGCCGCTCCCGTACGCCGAGTTCCTCGGCGATCCTGCCTTCGATGGACGTCGTCACGTTGCCGTACCGCCTTCTCGCTGAGCCTGGGGCGCCATTGTGGCAGGCGGCGACGGCAATCGACGATCAGCCCTTGCCGACGAGGTCGGCGGGGAAACCGCCTGCCAGGGCCGCGGTGACCACGAATCCCTTGGCGAGTTCGGTGAGCCGCGCCACGTCCCGCTCGCCGAGGAGTTCGTAGGGGGCGAGGTCGAGGCGGTCGGTGCGGTCCTCCAGTTCGGTGCGCAGCGCGGCGCCCGCCTCCGTCAACTCGCCGTCGGCGCCCAGCAGTCCGCGTTCGCGAAGGCGTCCGGCGGCCGCGTCCCAGTCGGACTGCTCCCAGCCGCGCGTGGTCAGCACCCAGCCCGGCGCCATGCCCTTGCCGGTCGCGGTGTGGCTGACCAGGGCCTCCAGCGGGTCGAGTGCCAGGTCGAGCAGTACGGCGAGGTGGCCGTCGCCCCGGTGTTCGCGCAGCAGCGTGGCCGCGTGCCAGTAGGCCAGGTGCGGCTCCTCGGGCACGGGCAGGTCGGCGTGGGCGGCGTACAGGGGCCGGGCGTGCCGGGTGCAGCCCTCGGTGGCGCGCAGCGCGAGCCGGGCCGCCTCCGCCATCTCGTCCGAGGCCAGGGTCTCCTCGCCGAGCAGCCGGCGCAGGGTGGTGTCGACCGACCTCAGC
Source organism: Streptomyces sp. ASQP_92 (assembly GCF_025399895.1). Taxonomy (GTDB): domain Bacteria; phylum Actinomycetota; class Actinomycetes; order Streptomycetales; family Streptomycetaceae; genus Streptomyces. The sequence continues at coordinate 264,918 of NZ_JAODUA010000005.1, forward strand.
CGGGCGGCCAGGACGGCCTCGGGGGATGCGGTGCGCCACACGGCGGGCAGATGCTCGGCGATCAGGCCGTGGCGGAAGTTGTAGAACGACGCCGCCACCGCTCCGGGACCCACGGCTCCCATCGCGGCCGCCCGCCCCGCGAAGTAGGCGGCCCTCGGGTTCTCGACGCCGAGCCCGGCCAGTTCCTCGGCGTAGTCCGGCGAGAAGTAGACGGTCGCGTGCAGCGAGTTGAGCGGAGTGTGGCAGCGCCGTCCGGCGCGCGGCGGAAGAGAACTCATGGCCAGCACGTTACCGACTGGTTGGTACGTCGTGAAGGGGTGGGCCCGACTCGATGGCCGATGGCAGGATAGGTGGGTTTCTCGTCATTGCGGCCATCGGGGACCGCGTCCAAGGATGGGGCCATGAAGCAGCGCTCCGTCCTGGTGGTCCTCTTCGACCACGTCCAGAGCCTCGATGTGACCGGACCGGCCGAGGTGTTCGCGGCAGCGGGCCGTGTCCTGGGCGATCCGGGCGCCTACCAGGTGCGCTTCGCCTCGCTCGACGGCGCCCCGGTGGTGTCGCACAGCGGGCTGCGGCTCATGGCCGACGGCGCGCTCGCCGACGCCGCGAGCGCCGACATCCTGCTCGTCCCGGGCGGCGACGGCGCCGCCGCCCCGGACCCCCGCCTCGTCACGTGGATGCGGGCGCACGGCCCTCGCGCCCGGCGGCTCGTCTCGGTGTGCACGGGCTCGCTGCTGCTCGCCGAGGCCGGGCTGCTCGACGGGCGCCGGGCGACCACGCACTGGGCCCTGTGCTCCCGGCTGGCCCACGGCTACCCCGCCGTCCAGGTCGAACCGGATCCGATCTTCGTGCGGGACGGCAACATCGCGACCTCGGCCGGGGTCACCGCGGGCATCGACCTCTCCCTCGCCCTGGTGGAAGAGGACCACGGCAGGGACGTCGCCCTGGCCGTCGCCCGCTTATTGGTGGTGTTTCTGCGCCGGCCCGGCAACCAGGCCCAGTTCAGCGCCCAGCTCGCCGCGCAGACCGCCCGGCGCGAGCCGCTGCGCGAACTCCAGCAGTGGATCACCGAGCACCCGGACGCCGACCTGTCGGTGGAGGCCCTCGCCCAGCGGGCCAGCCTCTCGCCCCGCCATTTCGCCCGCGCCTTCCACGCCGAGACCGGCATCACGCCGGGCCGCTACGTCGAGCGCGTCCGCCTGGAATACGCCCGCCGCCTGCTGGAGGAGACCGCCGACGGCGTCCAGGAGGTGTCCCGCGCGGCCGGATACGGCACCCCGGAGGCGATGCGGCGCGCCTTCGTCAAAGTCCTCGGCACCGCGCCCGCCGAGTACCGCCGGCGCTTTCGCCCCGCTTCCGCCTAGCCCCGAGAGGCAGCCCATGCAGATCGCGATCCTGCTCTACGACCGGTTCACCGCCCTGGACGCCGTCGGACCGTACGAGACGCTCGCTCCGCTCCCCGGAGCCGAGACGGTGTTCGTCGCCGAACAGGCCGGCCCGGTACGCAACGACCGGGGCAGCCTCGCCCTCGTCGCCGAGAAGTCCTTCGCCGAGGTGACCCGGCCCGACATCGTTGTCGTGCCGGGAGCCCCGCCCGAGGCCGTCGAACCGCACCTCGCGGGCGGCCCGCTCCTGGACTGGCTGCGCGCCGTCGACGTCATGACCACGTGGACGACCTCCGTGTGCACGGGTTCGCTGCTGCTCGGCGCGGCCGGGCTCCTCAGGGGGCGGCGCGCCACCTCGCACTGGCTGGCCCTGGACGAGCTGCGCGGTTTCGGCGCGACACCCACGGCCCAGCGGGTCGTCATGGACCGCAAGTACGTCACCGCGGCCGGTGTCTCGGCCGGTATCGACATGGGGCTCACCCTGGCCGGGGAGATCGCCGGGGACCGGCACGCCGAGTCCGTACAGCTCCTGCTGGAGTACGACCCCCAGCTGCCCTATGACGCGGGCTCGCCGCGCACGGCGCCCGCCGAACTGGTCGAGTACTTCCGGGCCAAGGGCGTCCCTCAGGGCTGAGGGCTCCAGGTGAAGCGGGGGGTGCGGCGCTCCAGGAAGGCGGCGATGCCCTCGGCGGTGTCGTCGGCGGCCCGTTCCTGCTCGGCCCAGTGGGCGTCCCGGTCGGTCCTGCCGTCCGCGAACTCCTTGGCCGCCGCCTGGGTGAGCCGGGAGCGCGACACCAGGGTCCGGGTGAACGCGGCCACCCGCTCGTCCAGTTCGCCCGCCGGCAGCACCTCGTCCACCAGGCCGGTCCGCAGGGCCCGGGCGCTGTCGATCAACTCCCCCGAGAACAAAAGGTACTTGGCGGTCGCGGGGCCCACGAGAGAGGTTAGCCGCCGGGTGGAGGACGCCGGGTAGACGATGCCGAGCTTCGCGGGCGTCACGCCGAACAGCGCGCCCTCCTGCGCGAACCGCAGATCGCAGGCGGCCGCCAGCTGGCTGCCGCCGCCCACGCAGTGACCGCGCACCGCCGCGAGCGTCGGCTTGGGAAACGCCGCGAGCGCCTCCTCCGCCGCCACCGCGAGCGCCCGGGGGTCCTCGCCCGGCTCCCGCAGCGTCGAGATGTCCGCCCCCGCGCAGAAGGTGTCCCCGGCTCCGGTCAGCACCAGGGCCCCTACGTCCGGGTCGGCGGCCAGGGTTTCGAGCAGCGGTGGAAGGGCCCGCCACATCGCGGACGTCATCGCGTTGCGCTTGGCGGGATGGCTGATGACGACGGTGGCGACGCCCTCGCACAGGCTCTGCTCCAGCTGCATGCGCCGGATGCTATCCGGGCACCCGAAACCTATGATCGCAAGGGGGGCCGCACGCGGATCGATGAGGAGACGCCGATGGCCGGATCCAAGCAGAACGTCGGACGCGAGGGCAGGAAACTGAGCCGTGGCTTCGGCCTGCTCGCCCTGCTCGGGGCGATTTTGGTCGTGGCCGGCCTGGTGGGCCTCGCCTACACCGGGTTCGCCACCCTCACCACGATGCTGCTCTTCGGCTGGCTGCTGCTCGTCGGCGGCGTCGTGGGCCTGGCGCACGCGATCCAGTCGCGCGGCTCCGGGTTCTTCTGGCTGGCCGTCGTGGTCGCCGCACTGAACCTGGCGGCGGGCGTGGTGATCATCCGTCGCCCCGAGGGCAGTGCCGAGGCGCTCACGATGTTCGCCGCCCTGCTCTTCCTGACCGGCGGTGTCTTCCGCCTGGCGGGCAGCGTGGTGGTGCGCGGGCCGCAATTCGGCTGGACGCTGGTGCAGGGCGCGTTCGACGTGCTCCTGGGCATCCTGGTGCTCGCGAGCTGGCCGAGCAGCAGCCGGTACGTCATCGGCTGCTTCTTCTCGCTGGCTCTTCTGTTCGACGGACTCGGTCTGATCGCGATCGGGGTGGGCGGCCGCAGAATCGTCACTCTCGTGAGTGACGCGGTGGCCCCCGCGGGGAACGGAGACGGCACACCTCCGATGTCTCCGACACCCCCGCAAGCCATGGCAAAGCCCTCAGAGGGAGATCAAAACACCATGGAGAAGTGACCTTCTCGGTCAATGGGGATCAAAAAGCGGCAGTAGATGCTGACTTATGGTCAGTCGGCCGGTCCGGACCAGCGCACTCCCGACACTTTTCAGCAGTCGGGTGTGCTGTCGAGCCGCGAAGGTGGTGCCGGAACAATGGAGATCCGCGGGAGCCTGCCGCCCGAACCCGCCGCTCCGGCCCGGCAGCAGTCGTACGAGGGGGTGTGGCGCTTCACCGCCCCCTCGGTCGACGCCTCCGTTCCGCAGGCCCGGCACGCGGTGCGCGACCTGTTGCGCCGCCAGGGCGTGCCGGCCCACGAGGACCTCGTTCAGGGCCTGCTCCTGATCGTCTCCGAGCTGGTCACCAACGCGGTCAGACACGCGGCACTGCTCTCCCCGGAGGTGGCCGTCGAGGTGGCCATCGGCGCCGAGTGGATCCGGGTGTCCGTCGAGGACAACCACCCCTACCGGCCCAAGGCCCTGGAGGCCGACTACGCGCAGACCGGCGGCAGGGGGCTGCTCCTGGTGCGCGAGATCACCGAGGAGGCCGGCGGGGTGTGCGACGTCGAGCAGACCGCCGGGGGCGGAAAGGTCGTCTGGGCCGCACTCCCGCTGGCCCCGCTGCCGGGGATCACCAGCCCGCGGCGGGCCCCGTGAGCTCCTTGACGGCCGGCCTCGCCGCGTCCAGGACCGTCATGAACCAGGCCGAGAACGGGGCGTGGGCGTGCCGCTCGGTGAGTTCCCCGGGCGTCACGAACGCGGTCTCACCGACCTCCTCCGGGTCCGGCCGCAGCGGCGACTGCACCAGGCCCACGAAGAGGTGGTTGTACTCCTGCTCGACGAGCCCCGACTCGGGGTCGGGGTGGTTGTAGCGCACGGTGCCCGCCTCGGCGAGCAGCGTCGGCGAGATGCCGAGCTCCTCGTGGGTGCGCCGGGCGGCCGCCGCGAACGGCGACTCGCCGGGGTAGGGGTGGCCGCAGCAGGTGTTGGACCAGACGCCGGGGGAGTGGTACTTGCCGAGCGCCCGCCGCTGGATCAGCAGCCGGCCCGCGGGGTCGAAGAGGAAGACGGAAAACGCCCGGTGCAACTGCCCGGGCGCCTGGTGGGCGGAGAGCTTCTCCGCGGTTCCGATGGTGTTGCCGCTCTCGTCGACGAGTTCGAGCATGATCTCCGGTGCGGCTGCGCCCGTGGTCCCGGTCGACGAGTTGTTCGCCGTGGTGGCAGGTGTGCTCGGCATAACCATCCTTCGCTTCGGTCCTCGGCTGCTCAGTCTGCCGTACAAAAGCGGCGTGTCCGCCATTGACCGGCATCCGCATGTCCTGCCCCACGCGAGGTGCCGGGAACCGCGCGTCTCAGTGGCAGAGCTTCGCCTCGTGCTCGGCGTGACCGCCCGGCTCCAGCTGGAAGGTGCAGTGCTCGACGTCGAAGTGGTCGCCCAGACAGCCCTGCAACTCGTGCAGCAGCTTCTCGTGGCCCACGCTGTCCAGGACCTCCTGGCTGACCACCACGTGCGCGGAGAGCACCGGCATCCCCGAGGTGATGGTCCAGGCGTGCAGATCGTGGACGTCGTCCACGCCCGGCAGCTCCAGGATGTGGGCCCGCACCTCGGCCATGTCGACCCCCTTGGGCGCCGATTCCAGAAGAACGTTGAGGGTCTCGCGCAGCAGCTTGACGGTCCGGGGCACGATCATCAGGCCGATCACCAGGGAGGCGATGGGGTCGGCCGCCTGCCAGCCGGTGGTCATGATCACCAGGCCGGCCACCACGACCGCCGCCGAGCCGAGCGCGTCCGAGAGGACCTCCAGGAACGCGCCGCGGACGTTGAGGCTGTCCTGCTGGCCCTTCATGAGCAGCGACAGCGAGATCGAGTTGGCGACCAGACCGATCAGGCCGAACACCACGGCGGTGCCGCCCGCGGTGCCGGCCGGCTCGACGAACCGCGCCACCGCCTCGAACAGGATGTATCCGCCCACGCCCAGCAGCAGCATGCAGTTGGCGAGCGCGGCGAGGATCTCGGCGCGGGCGAACCCATAGGTGCGGTTGCCTCCGGCCGGGCGGTTGGCGAAGTGGATGGCGAGCAGCGCCATCGCGAGCCCGAGACCGTCCGTCGCCATGTGCGCCGCGTCCGCGGCCAGCGCCAGGGAATCGGCGAGCAGACCGCCGACGATCTCCACGACCATCACGGTCAGTGTGATGCCGAGCGCGATGCGCAGCCGTCCCCGGTACGCGGCGGCCGCGGTGCCGGTCGGCGGCGGGCCGCCGTGCGTGTGCCCGTGGTCGTGCCCAGCCCCCATGAAGGCCCTCCCGGATCCGTTGCCGATCAATCCCGACGTCTGTGCGCCGTGGCTCTACGAGGGGCAAGTGAACTACGGGTAGGGGGTATGCGCAACACGGCACTGAACACCGTTGTCATATGCTCTGACCTGCGGAAATGCGTGCAGGTCAGAGCCTTGGGGAGATCATGTGAAGCTCAGGGGCGCCGACCCGGCGCGGCGAGTGGACAAGCCCCCTGGGTAGGCGGTTTGTGGGCTGCGGCCTTGATCCACCATGATGATCGCGGCGCCCCTCGCACCGGCGCTCCCGGGCCTCAGCGGGCGTGAACGGCCAGTGAATTCCCGGTTCCGTGCATCCGATAGCCTCTGCCGACGTGCCGCCCGCCCCCGTACCGGGCCGGGCCGTGCCGTCAGCCGTGTCCGTCGCAAGGAGTGAATTCGTCTGTCCACCGCCATCCTTACCGGCCCGCCGGTGCCCGGATCGCAGCTCGGACCCGATCTGCGCGCGCTGGGATTCGACGTACAGAACGCCTTGCTCCCCGACGACCTGCCCCGCCTGCTCGCCGAGGTGCCGGCCGGTGAACGCGTCGCGCTGGTCGACCCGCGCTTCCTCGGCCACCTCCACGCCCTGCGGCTCGCGCTGACCGACCCCCGCTTCCCGGCCGCCTCGGTGCCCGGCGCCCTCACCGTCCAGGCCGAGGCCCGCCCCGCGCTGGCCCGCGCCCTGGCCGAGGTCCCCGCGGCGCCCGCCGCCCAGGTCCGTACCGCCGCCGTGCTCACCGACGGCGTCGCCGCCGCGCTCGAAGCCGACGGCGTCGCGGTGCACCACCCCGAGCTCGGCTCGCTGGTCGCCACCGTCCCCGCCGACGAGGCCGCCGCGGCCGCCGCGAGCCGGGCCGTGAGCGCGGTCGACGACGAGGCCGTACGGCTGCGCAACGCCGTCAAGTCCCGCGACGGCTTCTTCACCACCCACTTCATCAGCCCCTACTCCCGCTACATCGCCCGCTGGTGCGCCCGCCGGGGCCTCACGCCCAACCAGGTCACCACCGCCTCGCTGATCACCGCGCTGATCGCGGCCGGCTGCGCGGCGACCGGGACCAGGGGCGGCTATGTCGCGGCCGGAGTGCTGCTGATCCTCTCCTTCGTCCTGGACTGCACCGACGGGCAGCTCGCCCGCTACTCGCTCCAGTACTCGACGATGGGCGCCTGGCTCGACGCCACGTTCGACCGCGCCAAGGAGTACGCCTACTACGCGGGCCTCGCCCTCGGTGCGGCCCGGGGCGGCGATGACGTATGGGCGCTCGCGCTCGGCGCGATGGTCCTCCAGACCTGTCGCCATGTCGTGGACTTCTCCTTCAACGAGGCGCATGTCGTAGGCACTGACGCGTCCGCCAACACCAGCCCCACCGCCGCCCTCTCCGGCAGGCTCGACTCGGTCGGCTGGACGGTGTGGGTGCGGCGCATGATCGTGCTGCCCATCGGTGAGCGCTGGGCGATGATCGCCGTGCTGACCGCCGCCACCACGCCCCGCGTCGTCTTCTACGCCCTGCTCACCGGCTGCGCCTTCGCCGCCTGCTACACCACCGCCGGCCGCGTCCTGCGCTCCGTGGCCCGCCGCGCCACCCGGACCGACCGCGCCGCCCGCGCGCTCGCCGACCTCGCGGACAGCGGGCCGCTCGCCCAGCTCGTCGCCGCGAAGGCCCCGCGGATCCCCGGCGCCCCTGTGGTCGCGGCCGTCGGAGCGGCGGCTTTGATCGCCGCCGCCCTGACGCAGCCCGTCGGCGGCCGCCAGATGATCGTGGCCGCCGTCCTCTACGCGATCCTGTCCGGCCTCGCCGTCGCCGGCCCCCTCAAGGGCGCCCTCGACTGGCTCGTGCCGCCACTCTTCCGGGTGGCCGAGTACGGCACGGTCCTCATCCTGGCGGCCCGCTCGGACGTGGACGGGGCCCTTCCCGCGGCCTTCGGGCTCGTCTCCGCGGTCGCCTACCATCACTACGACACGGTCTACCGCATCAAGGGCGGCTCCGGCGCGCCGCCGCAGTGGCTGGTGCGGGTGATCGGCGGCCAGGAGGGCCGCACGCTCGTGGTGACGGTGCTGGCCGCCGTCCTCGCCACACGAGGCACAGACTTCACCCTGGCGCTCACCGCCCTCGCGGCGGTCATCGCGCTCGTGGTGCTCGTGGAGTCCATCCGCTTCTGGGTGTCCTCCGGAGCACCTGCCGTACATGACGAAGGAGAAACAGCATGATTGGCCTCGTACTGGCAGCCGGTGCCGGACGCCGTCTGCGCCCCTACACCGACACGCTTCCGAAGGCCCTCGTGCCTGTCGACGGTGACACCACCGTCCTGGACATCGCGCTGAAGAACTTCGCGGAAGTCGGCCTCACCGAGGTCGCCGTCGTCGTCGGCTACCGCAAGGAAGCCGTGTACGCCCGCAAGGAGGCCCTGGAGGCCAAGTACGGCGTCGCGATCACGCTGATCGACAACGACAAGGCCGAGGAGTGGAACAACGCCTACTCCCTGTGGTGCGCCCGCGAGGTCCTCAAGCGCGGTGTGATCCTCGCCAACGGCGACACGGTCCACCCCGTCTCCGTCGAGAAGACCCTGCTGGCCGCGCGCGGCCAGGGCCAGAAGATCATCCTCGCCCTCGACACGGTGAAGTCCCTCGCCGACGAGGAGATGAAGGTCATCACCGCCGAGGGCAAGGGCGTCCAGCGCATCACCAAGCTGATGGACCCCGCCGACGCCACCGGTGAGTACATCGGTGTCACGCTCATCGAGGCCGAGGCCGCCGAGGAGCTCGCGGACGCGCTGAAGACCACCTTCGAGCGCGACCCCGACCTCTACTACGAGGACGGCTACCAGGAGCTCGTCAACCGCGGCTTCACCGTCGACGTGGCCCCCATCGGCGAGGTGTCGTGGGTCGAGATCGACAACCACGACGACCTGGCGAAGGGCCGTGAGATCGCGTGCCAGTACTGACGCGGCTGATCCCCTCGCCCGTCGTCGTCGACATCCGGCGCGGCGCCCTCGACGACCTCGCGGTCGTCCTCGCCGACCAGCGCATCTCCGCCAACGGCAATCTGGCGATCGCGGTCAGCGGGGGATCGGGGCAGAAGCTGCGCGAGCAGTTCTCCCCGCTCCTTCCGGGCGCCGAGTGGTACGCGGTCGACGGCGGCACCATCGACGCGGCGGTCACGCTCGCCGACCAGATGCGCGGCAAGCGCTACGACGCGGTCGTGGCGCTCGGCGGCGGCAAGATCATCGACGTGACCAAGTACGCGGCGGCCCGGGTCGGGCTTCCGATGGTCGCGGTCGCCACGAACCTGTCGCACGACGGCATCTGCTCGCCGATCTCCACCCTCGACAACGACAACGGGCGCGGCTCCTACGGCGTGCCCACCCCGCTCGCGATCCTCATCGACCTGGACGTGATCCGGGAGGCGCCCGCGCGCTTCGTGCGCTCGGGCATCGGTGACGCGATCTCCAACCTGTCCGCGATCGCGGACTGGGAGCTCTCGCACCGCGAGACCGGGGAGCCCGTCGACGGCCTGGCCGCCGCCATGGCGCGCAGCGCCGGCGAGGCGGTGCTGCGCCACCCCGGCACCGTCGGCGACGACGACTTCCTGGTCACCCTCTCCGAGGGTCTGGTGATGTCGGGCATCGCGATGTCGATCAGCGGTGACAGCCGGCCCTCCTCGGGCGCCTGCCACGAGATCAGCCACGCCTTCGACCTGCTCTTCCCGCAGCGCGCCGGGAGCCACGGCGAACAGTGCGGCCTGGGCGCCGCGTTCGCGATGCACCTGCGCGGCGCGGCCGCGCAGTCCGCCCTCATGGCCGAGGTGCTGCGCAGGCACGCCCTGCCGGTGACCGCGGAGGAAATCGGCTTCACCGCCGAGGAGTTCGTCCGGGCCGTCGAGTTCGCGCCGCAGACCCGGCCCGGCCGCTACACCATCCTCGAACACCTCGACCTGTCCACCGACCAGATCAGGGACGCGTACGCCGACTATGCCAAGACCATCCGTAGCTGAGCTCCGCCCGGTCGTGCACCCGGCGGGTGTGAAGGACCGGGTCAGCGGCGAACACTGGGGCGGCCGCCTGTACATGCGCGAGATCTCGCTGCGCATCACCCGCGTCCTGGTCACCACCAAGGTCACGCCGAACCAGCTGACCTATCTGATGACGCTCAGCGGTGTCCTCGCCGCACCGGCTCTGCTCGTCCCGGGCGTCTGGGGCGCCGTCCTCGGTGTCGTGGCCGTCCAGGGCTATCTGCTGCTCGACTGCGTCGACGGTGAAGTCGCCCGCTGGAAGAAGCAGTTCTCGCTGTCCGGGGTCTACCTCGACCGCGTCGGCGCCTACCTGTGCGACGCGGCGGTCCTGGTCGGCTTCGGCCTGCGCGCCGCCGACCTGTGGGGCCCCGGCCGCATCGACTGGCTGTGGGCCTTCCTCGGTACGCTCGCCGCGCTCGGCGCGATCCTGATCAAGGCCGAGACCGACCTCGTGGGCGTCGCCCGCCACCAGGGCGGTCTCCCCCTGGTCAAGGACGCGGCGGCCACCCCGCGCTCCTCCGGCATGGCGCTCGCCCGCCGGGCGGCGGCGGGCCTGAAGTTCCACCGCCTCGTCCTCGGCATCGAGGCGTCCCTGCTGATCCTCGTCCTCGCGGTCGTGGACCAGGTCCGGGGCGACCTGTACTTCTCGCGCCTGGGCGTCGCGGTGCTGGCCGGCATCGCCCTGCTCCAGACGCTGCTGCACCTCGTGTCCATCCTCGCCTCCAGCAGGCTGAAGTGAGCGCCCCGCTGAAGGTCGGCGCGGTCGTCATCACGATGGGCAACCGCCCCGCCGAGCTGCGCGCCCTGCTTGATTCGGTGGCCAAGCAGGACGGTGACCCGGTCGAGGTCGTCGTGGTCGGCAACGGCGCCCCGGTCCCCGAGGTCCCCGACGGCGTACGCACCGTGGATCTGCCCGAGAACCTGGGCATCCCCGGCGGTCGCAACGTCGGCATCGAGGCGTTCGGACCCTCGGGCGCCGAGATGGACGTGCTGCTCTTCCTCGACGACGACGGGCTGCTCCCCAACACCGACACCGCCGAACTGTGCCGCCAGGCCTTCGCGGCCGACCCGGAGCTCGGCATCATCAGCTTCCGGATCGCCGACCCGGACACCGGCGTCACCCAGCGCCGCCACGTGCCGAGGCTGCGCGCCGCCGACCCGATGCGCTCCTCGCGCGTGACGACCTTCCTCGGCGGCGCCAACGCCGTACGCACCCGGGTCTTCGCGGAGGTCGGGGCGCTGCCCGGCGAGTTCTTCTACGCGCACGAGGAGACCGACCTCGCCTGGCGGGCGCTCGACGCCGGCTGGATGATCGACTACCGCGCGGACATGGTGCTGCACCACCCGACGACCGCCCCGTCCCGGCACGCGGTCTACCACCGGATGGTGGCCCGCAACCGGGTCTGGCTGGCCCGGCGCAACCTGCCCGCGCCGCTCGTCCCGGTCTACCTCGGGGTCTGGCTGCTCCTGACACTCGCGCGCAAGCCCTCGGGCCCGGCGCTCAAGGCCTGGTTCGGCGGTTTCAAGGAGGGCTGGGCGACGCCCTGCGGACCCCGGCGCCCCATGAAGTGGCGTACGGTCTTCAAGCTCACCCGGCTGGGCCGTCCTCCCGTCATCTGAGAGTCTCGGCTCCACGACCATCGGGCGTACTTCTTGAACACGAAAGTTTCCACTTGTGAGTGACACAACCCTGTCCCCGGCGGAACTCGCCGCCAAGCACGGGCTGTCGGTGAGCGGTGCCCGGCCCGGGCTCACCGCTTACATCAAGCAGCTCTGGGGCCGGCGCCACTTCATCCTGTCGTTCTCGTCGGCCAAGCTGACCGCGCAGTACAGCGAGGCGAAACTCGGCCAGATCTGGCAGGTGGCGACGCCCCTGCTGAACGCGCTGGTCTACTACTTCATCTTCGGCGTGCTCATGGGAACGAGGAAGGGCATCCCCAACGATGTCTTCATCCCGTTCCTGGTGACCGGCGTGTTCCTGTTCACCTTCACGCAGAACTCGCTGATGGCCGGCGTACGGGCGATCTCGGGCAACCTGGGCCTGGTGCGGGCGCTGCACTTCCCGCGCGCCTCGCTGCCCATCTCCTTCGCGCTCCAGCAGCTCCAGCAGCTGCTGTTCTCGATGATCGTCCTGATGATCGTGGTGGTCGCCTCCGGCTTCACGCCGGGCATGACCTGGCCCCTGATCATTCCGGTGCTCGCGCTGCAGTTCGTCTTCAACACCGGCCTCGCGCTGATCTTCGCGCGGCTGGGCGCCAAGACGCCGGACCTCGCGCAGCTCATGCCGTTCATCATGCGGACCTGGATGTACTCGTCCGGCGTGATGTTCAGCATCACCGCGGTACTCCACGACAAGCCGAGCTGGCTCAAGCACGTCCTCCAGGTCAACCCCGCCGCGATCTACATGGACCTGGCGCGCTACGCCCTGCTGGACGGTTACGGCGGCGGGTCCCTGCCCCCGCACGTCTGGTTGCTCGCGACCGCTTGGGCCGTGGTCGTCGGCGCCCTGGGATTCGTGTACTTCTGGAAGGCTGAGGAGCGTTATGGCCGTGGCTGAGGACATCAAGGACCGCGTCGCCGTCGAGGACGCGCGCATCCCCACCGTGATCTGCGACGACGTGCACATCGTGTACACCGTCAACGGAGGCGGCGGCGGACGGGGCAGCGCCACCGCGGCCCTGTCGCGCATCGTCAAGAGGGACAAGACCGGCGGGGCCGGCCGGGGCATGCGGCGGGTGCACGCGGTCAAGGGCGTGTCGTTCACCGCGTACCGCGGCGAGGCGATCGGCCTGATCGGCTCCAACGGCTCCGGCAAGTCGACCCTGCTGCGCGCCATCGCGGGGCTGCTGCCGCCCGAGAGCGGCCGGGTCTACACCGACGGGCAGCCCTCGCTGCTCGGCGTGAACGCGGCGCTGATGAACGACCTCACCGGCGAGCGCAACGTGATCCTCGGCGGCCTCGCCATGGGCATGTCGCGCGAGGAGGTCAAGGAGCGCTACGAGGAGATCGTCGACTTCTCCGGCATCAACGACAAGGGCGACTTCATCTCCCTTCCGATGCGGACGTACTCCTCCGGCATGGCGGCCCGCCTCCGGTTCTCCATCGCCGCGGCCAAGGACCACGACGTCCTCATGATCGACGAGGCGCTCGCCACCGGTGACCGCCAGTTCCAGATCCGCTCCGAGGAGCGGATCAGGGAGCTGCGCAAGCACGCCGGAACCGTCTTCCTGGTGAGCCACAGCATCGGCTCCATCCGGGACACCTGCGACCGCGTGCTGTGGCTGGAGCGCGGCGAGCTCCTCATGGACGGCCCGACCGACGAGGTCGTCAAGGCCTACCAGAAGGAGTCCGGCCGCTGACGCACGGTCACCCGCCGCACCGCGATGCGAAGCCCCTGTCGATCAACCCCGGCAGGGGCTTGTGCGTCCTATGGTGTGGTCGGACGGTCAAGACCCCGTCAATGCGCTGCTGTGCGGGGAAGGTTGGGCGGGATCGACGTGTTCTTGTAATGCTCGCAACACCCCGGCGCGGAGGCGGTCGTTGTACAACGTAAGCTGTACCGGTGCTGATTCGCGGCAAGTGGGGTGATACGCCCCCGGCTCCTCGCACGACGGGTCGCCCCGTCCGGGGAGGTCAGGCGGCGTGTCCGAAATAGGATGTATTGGGTCGGCGGTGTAGAACGGGAGATGTGACGGCCATGGCTACGGAAGATCTCCAGCTCCAAGGGACGGCCGCCGTTCCCGCCCCGGGCGGTACCCGGTGACCCCTGTCCGGGATGTGCGCACCGGATCCCCCGCGCGCGCCACGCTCGACAAGGCCACGGACGAGAACTTCCCGGTGGCCCCCTTCTTCCTGCCGCGCGCCTGGCGCGACGACCTGATGGCCGTGTACGGATTCGCCCGGCTCGTCGATGACATCGGCGACGGCGACCTCGCCCCCGGCGGCGCCGACGCCCGCCACCTGGGCGTCGACCCCGCCCACGCGGACGACCGGCTCCTCATGCTCGACGCCTTCGAGGCGGACCTGCGCCGCGTCTTCGACGGCACCCCGCACCACCCGCTCCTCGCGGCCCTGAAGCCCACCGTGCGGCGCTGCTCACTGACCCCCGAGCCGTTCCTCGGGCTCATCGCGGCGAACCGCCAGGACCAGCGCGTGCGGCGTTACGAGACGTACGAGGACCTGGTCGCCTACTGCGAGCTCTCGGCCAACCCCGTGGGACGGCTCGTCCTCGCCATCACCGGCACCACGAGCCCGGAGCGCGTCCGCCGCTCCGACGCGATCTGCACGGCGTTGCAGATCGTCGAACACCTCCAGGACGTGAAGGAGGACCTCGGCCGGGACCGGATCTATCTGCCGGCCGAGGACATGTCCCGTTTCCATGTCACGCAGGCCGATCTGGCCGCCCCCCGAGGGAGCGCCTCGGTGCGTGCCCTGGTCGCGTTCGAAGCCGAACGCGCCGGGTCGTTGCTGAATGAAGGCACCCCTCTGGTGGGTAGCGTCCACGGCAGACTCAAGCTGCTGCTGGCCGGATTCGTGGCCGGAGGCCGCGCCGCGCTCGACGCGGTCGCCGCCGCCGGCCACGACGTACTCCCGGGGCCGCCCAAGCCCACCAAGGCAAGGCTGATGCGCGAGGTGGGAGCCGTCTTGCGAAGAGCGCGTAGAGAGGGGTGAGCCGGACAGTGGAGGCACAGGCACCCGTGTCCGCACCGGTACAGGCCGCATACAGCTACTGCGAGGCCGTGACCGGGCAGCAGGCGCGCAATTTCGCGTACGGCATCAGGCTGCTGCCCGCCGACAAGCGGCAGGCGATGTCGGCGCTGTACGCGTTCTCGCGCCGGGTCGACGACATCGGTGACGGCACGCTCGCCGAGGACGCCAAGCGGACGCGCCTGGAGGAGACCCGGGCGCTGCTCGGGCGGATCCGCGACGGCGCGGTGGACGAGGACGACACCGACCCGGTCGCGGTGGCGCTCACGGACGCGGCACGACGCTTCCCGATCCCGCTCGACGGGCTCGACGAACTCATCGACGGCGTCCTCATGGACGTCCACGGCGAGAGCTACGAGACCTGGGACGACCTGAAGGTGTACTGCCGGTGTGTCGCGGGCGCCATCGGCCGGCTCTCCCTGGGCGTGTTCGGCACCCAGCCCGGGGCGCAGGGCAGCGAACGCGCCGGGGAGTACGCCGACACGCTGGGGCTCGCACTCCAACTCACCAACATCCTCAGGGACGTTCGCGAGGACGCGGGCAACGGGCGCACCTACCTGCCCGCCGACGACCTCGCCAAATTCGGCTGCTCCACGGGTTTCAACAGCCCCGTGGCGCCGCCCGGTTCGGACTTCGCGGGGCTCGTCCACTTCGAAGTGCGGCGCGCCCGGGCCCTGTTCGCCGAGGGCTACCGGCTGCTTCCCATGCTGGACCGGCGCAGCGGGGCCTGTGTGGCGGCCATGGCCGGCATCTACCGGCGCCTGCTCGACCGCATCGAACGCGACCCCGAGGCCGTGCTGCGCGGGCGGGTCTCGCTGCCCGGGCGGGAGAAGGCGTACGTCGCGGTACGCGGTCTGTCGGGGCTCGACACGCGCACCGTCTCCCGGCAGTCCGCCAGGAGGCGCGCCTGATGCACCACGCCCACCTGGACGAAGGGCCGAGGATCATTACGCGGGCCCGACGTGCAACTTCCCGGCGTCTCGCGGCGTCCCTGTCTGCATCGGCGTGCCACGCGCGCCATGCCGGCGCGGTTCAAGGAGAGGGCGCATGAACGACGCGCAGTCCCCACGCGCGGTGGTGATCGGCGGCGGACTCGCCGGCATCACCGCGGCGCTCGAACTGGCCGACGCCGGCCTGGACGTGACCTTGATCGAGGGCCGCCCGCGCCTCGGCGGTCGCGCGTTCTCCTTCCGGCGCGGCGACCTCACCGTCGACAACGGCCAGCACGTCTATCTGCGCTGCTGCACCGCCTACAGCTGGTTCCTGGACCGGGTCGGCGGGGCCGAACTCGCCCCCGTCCAGGACCGGTTGGACGTCCCCGTCCTCGATGTCGCCCACCCCCGGGGCCCCCGGCTCGGCAGGCTGCGACGCGACGCGCTGCCCGTGCCGCTGCACCTCGCGCGCAGCCTGGCGACATATCCCCACCTCTCGCTCGCCGAGCGGGCCTCGGTCGGGCGCGCCGCACTCGCGCTGAAGAAGCTCGACCCCGCCGATCCGGCCCTGGACGGCGTGGACTTCGCGACCTGGCTCGGCCGGCACGGCCAGTCCGGCCGCACCATCGAGGCGCTGTGGGACCTGGTCGGCGTGGCGACCCTGAACGCCACCGCGCCGCACGCCTCGCTGGGCCTGGCCGCCATGGTCTTCAAGACCGGACTGCTCTCCGAGGCGGGCGCCGCCGACATCGGCTGGGCCCGCGTGCCGCTCGGTCATCTGCACGACACGCTGGCCCGCAAGGCCCTGGACGCGGCGGGCGTACGCGTCGAGACGCGCACCAAGGCCGATTCCATCTCCCGTACCGGAGACGGGAGTTGGCGGGTACAGGTGTCCGGCGAGACGCTGGACGCCGATACCGTCGTGCTCGCCGTACCGCAGAAGGAGACCCACGACCTGCTGCCCGACGGCGCCCTCGACGACCCGGGCAGGCTGCTCGACATCGGGACCGCGCCGATCCTCAACGTGCACGTCGTCTACGACCGCAAGGTGCTGAAGCAGCCCTTCTTCGCCGCGCTCGGCAGCCCCGTGCAGTGGGTCTTCGACCGTACGGACTCCTCGGGCCTCACCGGCCGGGGCCAGTATCTGGCCCTCTCCCAGTCGGACGCCGGGGACGAGATCGAGCTGCCCGTGGCCGAACTGCGCGCACGCTATCTCCCCGAGCTGGAAAAGCTGTTGCCCGCGGCGCGCGGCGCGGAGATCCTCGACTTCTTCGTCACCCGGGAGCGGACGGCGACGTTCGCACCCACCCCCGGCGTCGGACGGCTGCGGCCGTCGGCGCGGACCCGCGCACCGGGCCTGTACCTGGCCGGCGCGTGGACCGCGACCGGCTGGCCCGCGACCATGGAGGGCGCCGTACGCAGCGGATTCAGTGCCGCCGGTGCCGCGCTCGCAGCCCTCGGCCGCCCCCACGTTCATCCGCTTCAGGAGGCGGCATGACTGTCAGCAGTACTGGAACAAGAGGAGAGACTGTGCCGACTGTGCCTTCGGCTTCGGCGAATCCGGCTGTGGACGCCGTGGACGTCACCGCCCTGCTGGAGCGGGGGCGCGCGCTGTCGACTCCGGAGCTGCGCGCGGCCGTCGACCGGCTCGCGGCTCCCATGGACACCGTCGCCGCCTACCACTTCGGGTGGATCGACGCCCAGGGGCGTCCGGCGGACGGCGACGGCGGCAAGGCCGTACGGCCCGCGCTCGCCCTGCTCTCCGCCGAGGCGGCCGGCGCCGCCGCCGAGGTCGGTGTTCCCGGGGCGGTCGCCGTGGAACTCGTGCACAACTTCTCGCTGCTGCACGACGACCTGATGGACGGAGACGAGCAGCGCCGCCACCGCGACACCGTGTGGAAGGTGCACGGCCCGGCCCAGGCGATCCTCGTCGGAGACGCCCTGTTCGCCCTCGCCAACGAGGTCCTGCTGGAACTCGGCACGGTCGAGGCCGGCCGCGCCACCCGCCGACTCACCACCGCCACGCGGAAGTTGATCGACGGTCAGGCCCAGGACATCTCCTACGAACACCGCGAGCGGGTCACCGTCGAGGAGTGCCTGGAGATGGAGGGCAACAAGACGGGCGCGCTGCTCGCCTGCGCCGTCTCCATCGGCGCGGTCCTCGGCGGCGCCGACGACCGTACCGCCGACACCCTGGAGGCGTACGGCTACCACCTCGGCCTCGCCTTCCAGGCCGTCGACGACCTGCTCGGCATCTGGGGCGACCCCGACGCCACGGGCAAGCAGACCTGGAGCGATTTGCGCCAGCGCAAGAAGTCCCTGCCGGTCGTCGCCGCGCTCGCCGCGGGCGGCCCGGCCTCGACGCGCCTGGGCGAGCTGCTCGCCGCCGACGCCAAGAGCAATGACTTCGACAGCTTCTCCGAGGCGGAGTTCGCCACCCGCGCGGCCCTCATCGAGGAGGCCGGCGGCCGCGAGTGGACCTCCCAGGAGGCCCGCAGGCAGCACACCATCGCGATCGAGGCACTCGACGCGGTCGACATGCCGGAAAAGATCCGCGCGCAGCTCACCGCGCTCGCGGACTTCGTCGTCGTCCGAAAGAGATGATCACCATTCCCATATGACGCGCAGTCGCCGGAAGGGCCCGGGAGACCGGGCCGCCTCCGACGGAGACCCCAGCACAGCAGAAGTAGCTACTGCACGAAGGGGAAGCCATGACAGCGACGACCGACGGAAGCACCGGGGCCCCGCGGCCCCGGGCCGCCGCGGCCAGTGCGACAACCGGGACACCTCCCGGCGCGAACGCGGTGCGCGACGCCGCCCGGCATGCTGCCGAGCGCGGGATCGGGCACCTGCTCGCGAGACAGGACGCCCAGGGCTGGTGGAAGGGCGACCTGGAGACCAACGTCACCATGGACGCCGAGGATCTGCTGCTGCGTCAGTTCCTGGGAATCCAGGACGACAAGACCCTCCAGGCGGCCGCCCTGTACATCCGGGGCGAGCAGCGCGACGACGGAACCTGGGCCACCTTCTACGGCGGCCCCGGCGAGCTCTCCACCACCGTCGAGGCCTATGTCGCGCTCAGACTGGCCGGTGACCGGCCCGAGGACGCGCACATGGCGCGTGCCTCCGCGTGGATCAGGGCGAGGGGCGGGATCGCCTCGGCGCGCGTGTTCACCCGGATCTGGCTGGCCCTGTTCGGCTGGTGGAAGTGGGACGACCTCCCGGAGCTCCCGCCCGAACTGATCTTCCTGCCCTCGTGGGTGCCCCTCAACATCTATGACTTCGGCTGCTGGGCCCGGCAGACCATCGTGCCGCTCACCGTGGTCTCGGCGAAGCGCCCGGTGCGCCCGGCGCCCTTCGCGCTCGACGAGCTGCACACCGACCCGCGGTGCCCCAACCCGGTCAAACCCCTTGCTCCCGTACGGAGTTGGAGCGGGGCCTTCCAGCGGCTCGACAAGGTGCTGCACGCCTACCACAAGGTGGCCCCCCGCGCGCTGCGCCGGGCCGCGATGCGCGGCGCCGCCCGCTGGATCGTCGAGCGCCAGGAGAACGACGGCTGCTGGGGCGGCATCCAGCCCCCCGCCGTGTACTCGGTGATCGCCCTGCATCTGCTCGGCTACGGCCTCCAACACCCCGTGATGCGGGCCGGGTTGGAGTCGCTCGACCGGTTCGCGGTGTGGCGCGAGGATGGTGCCCGGATGATCGAGGCCTGTCAGTCCCCGGTGTGGGACACCTGTCTCGCCGTCATCGCCCTGGCCGACGCGGGCGTGCCCCGCGACCACCCGGCGCTCGTCAAGGCGGCCGACTGGATGCTGGAGGAGGAGATCACCCGGCCCGGCGACTGGGCGGTGCGCAGGCCCCAACTCCCGCCGGGCGGCTGGGCGTTCGAGTTCCACAACGACAACTACCCCGACATCGACGACACCGCCGAAGTGATCCTCGCGCTGCGCCGGGTCGAGCACCCGCGGAGGGACAAGGTCGAGGCGGCCATCGCCCGCGGGACGCGCTGGACCCTCGGCATGCAGTCGAAGAACGGGGCCTGGGCCGCGTTCGACGCGGACAACACCAGCTCCTTCCCCAACCGGCTGCCGTTCTGCGACTTCGGTGAGGTCATCGATCCGCCGTCGGCCGACGTCACCGCCCATGTGGTCGAGATGCTCGCCCACGAGGGCCGCTCGCACGATCCGCGCACCCGGCGCGGCATCGAGTGGCTGCTCGCCGAGCAGGAGGCCAACGGCGCCTGGTTCGGGCGCTGGGGCGTCAACTACGTCTACGGCACCGGTTCGGTGGTGCCCGCCCTGGTGGCCGCCGGGCTCCCCGCGGCGCACCCCGCGATCCGCCGCGCGGTGGGCTGGCTGGAGCGCGTACAGAACGACGACGGCGGCTGGGGCGAGGACCTGCGCTCCTACGGCGAGACGGAGTGGGTGGGCCGGGGGCCCTCCACCGCCTCGCAGACCGCCTGGGCGCTGCTCGCCCTGCTCGCGGCGGGGGAGCGGGAGGGCAAGGCCGTCGAGCGCGGGGTCGCCTGGCTCGCCGAGAACCAGCGCGAGGACGGCTCCTGGGACGAGCCGTACTTCACCGGGACCGGATTCCCCTGGGACTTCTCGATCAACTACCACCTCTACCGGCAGGTCTTCCCGCTCACCGCGCTCGGCCGCTATGTCCACGGAGAACCGTTCTCCCCCAGTGGTACCAAGGGGAGTTGATGGACACACCCCAGGCCCCGCGCCCTGTGCCGCTGGTGATCGCGTGTGCGCTCACCATCGAGCGGCTCGCGCTGCGCGGCGCCCGCGGCGCGGCGGGCCCGGTCACCGTGCTGCGCAGCGGCATGGGCCCCCGGGCCGCCGAGCGCGCGATGGCGCGGGCCCTTGACGCGGCCGCGATGCGTGACGCGGCGGTCATCGCCTCAGGCTTCTGCGCCGGCCTGGTCCCGGGGATGCACCCCGGGGACCTGATCGTCGCCGAGGAAACCCGCGGCCCGGCGGGCACCACGGTGTGCACCGACACCGAGGTGCTCGCCAAGGCGCTCGCCGAGGCGCTGCCGGGCCGCACGGTCCACACCGGCCCCCTCATCGGGTCCGACCACGTCGTACGGGGCCCCGAGCGGGCCGATCTGCGGGCGACCGGGGCGATCGCGGTGGACATGGAGTCCGCCGTAACGCTGAAGGCCGCCCAGCAGACCGGATCGCGCCCGGTTGCGGCCGTACGGGTGGTCGTGGACGCTCCAGAACATGAACTCGTCCGGATCGGCACGGTGCGCGGTGGAATATCAGCCTTCCGCGTTCTTCGTGCCGTTCTTCCCGCTTTCTTTGAATGGCACCGTTCTTTGCCGCTCCCCAGGAGGTGAGCCAGATGGCCATGCCGCTTCGCCAGTCCATCAGGGTCGGGACCTATCTCTTTGAACAGAAGTTGCGCAAGCGTGAGAAGTTCCCGCTGATCGTCGAGCTGGAACCGCTTTTCGCCTGCAACCTGAAATGCGAGGGCTGCGGAAAGATCCAGCATCCGGCCGGGATCCTGAAGCAGCGCATGCCGGTGGCGCAGGCCGTCGGAGCGGTGCTGGAATCCGGTGCGCCGATGGTGTCCATCGCCGGCGGCGAGCCGCTGATGCACCCTCAGATCGATGAGATCGTGCGGCAGTTGGTGGCCAAGAGGAAGTACGTCTTCCTGTGCACCAACGCTCTCCTGATGCGCAAGAAGCTGGAGAACTTCACGCCGTCGCCCTACTTCGCCTTCGCCGTGCACATCGACGGGCTGCGCGAGCGGCACGACGAGTCGGTGGCCAAGGAGGGCGTGTTCGACGAGGCGGTGGCGGCGATCAAGGAGGCCAAGCGGCGCGGCTTCCGGGTCACCACCAACTCGACCTTCTTCAACACCGACACCCCCCAGACCATCATCGAGGTGCTCAACTTCCTCAATGACGACCTCAAGGTCGACGAGATGATGATCTCGCCCGCGTACGCCTACGAGAAGGCCCCCGACCAGGAGCACTTCCTGGGCGTCGA
This sequence comes from Streptomyces sp. ASQP_92, assembly GCF_025399895.1. GTDB lineage: Bacteria > Actinomycetota > Actinomycetes > Streptomycetales > Streptomycetaceae > Streptomyces. The sequence continues at coordinate 286,366 of NZ_JAODUA010000005.1, forward strand.
GCAGACCAGGGAACTCTTCAAGAAGGCGTTCTCCGGAGGCAACCGGGCACGCTGGCGGCTCAACCACTCGCCGCTCTTCCTGGACTTCCTGGAGGGCAAGGCCGACTTCCCGTGCACGGCGTGGGCGATCCCCAACTACTCGCTCTTCGGCTGGCAGCGACCCTGCTACCTGATGAGCGACGGGTACGTGCCGACCTACCGCGAGCTGGTCGAGGAGACCGACTGGGACAAGTACGGCCGGGGCAAGGACGAGCGGTGCGCGAACTGCATGGCGCACTGCGGCTACGAGCCGACCGCGGTGCTCGCGACCATGGGATCGCTGAAGGAGTCGCTGCGGGCGGTCCGCGAAACCGTCCAGGGAAACCGCGGCTGACGCCAAGAGCCCCGGAGAGCGGGTCTCTCCGGGGCTCCCCGGCGCCGGCCCGGCCCCGGTGACCGAGGCCGGGGGGTGGCCGAAGGGCGCCGTGCCGGGCCCGGGGTCGCTCGTGAACCGAACGGGATCGACAGGAGGGGGCCTGAACGTGACGATCTTGGAAAGCATCCGGGGGCCGCACGACCTGAAAGCGCTGGAGCGGACGGTCCTGGGTGAACTGGCCCGGGAGATCCGGGAGTTCCTGATCCAGGCGGTGGCCCGCACCGGCGGACACCTCGGCCCCAATCTGGGGGTGGTCGAGCTCTCCATCGCCCTGCACCGGGCCTTCGACTCCCCGGCCGACCGCATCCTGTGGGACACCGGCCACCAGAGCTACGTGCACAAGCTGCTCACCGGGCGGCAGGACTTCTCGAAGCTGCGCACCAAGGGGGGCCTGTCCGGCTACCCCTCGCGTGCCGAGTCCGAGCACGACGTCATAGAGAACTCGCACGCCTCCACCGTCCTCGGCTGGGCCGACGGGCTCGCCAAGGCGAACGAGGTGCTCGGCCGGTCCGGCCATGTCGTCGCCGTCATCGGGGACGGCGCGCTGACCGGGGGCATGGCCTGGGAGGCGCTCAACAACATCGCGGCCGTGCGTGAGCGCCCGCTGATCATCGTGGTCAACGACAACGCGCGCTCGTACGGGCCGACCATCGGCGGCCTCGCCGGGCACCTGGCCACGCTGCGTACCAGCGACGGCTACGAGCGGGTCCTGGCATGGGGCAGGGACGTGCTCCGCCAGACACCCGTCGTGGGACAGCCGCTGTACGGATCGCTGCACGGCGCGAAGAAGGGCTTCAAGGACGCGGTCGCGCCCCAGGGCATGTTCGAGGACCTCGGCCTGAAGTACGTCGGGCCCATCGACGGGCACGACACCGAGGCCGTCGAGTCCGCTCTTGCCCGGGCAAAACGCTTCCACGGTCCGGTACTTGTGCACTGCCTCACCGAGAAGGGCCGCGGCTACCAGGCCGCCCTCGACGACGAGGCCGATCGGTTCCACACCGTCGGCGCGATGAACCCGCTGACCTGTGAACCCCTGGTTCCTGCCAACGGCCCCTCCTGGACAGCGGTGTTCGGGGACGAGCTCGCCCAACTCGGCGCCGAGCGGCCGGACATCGTCGCCCTCACCGCCGCGATGCTGCACCCCACCGGGCTGACCCGCTTCGCCGAGCGCTTCCCGGAGCGGGTGTGGGACGTGGGCATCGCCGAACAGCACGCGGCGGTCTGCGCCGCCGGGCTCGCCACCGGGGGACTGCACCCGGTGGTCGCCGTGTACGCGACCTTCCTCAACCGCGCCTTCGACCAGGTGCTGATGGACGTGGCCCTGCACCGGTGCGGAGTGACGTTCGTCCTGGACCGGGCCGGGGTGACCGGCGTCGACGGGCCCTCCCACAACGGCATGTGGGACCTGTCGGTGCTCCAGGTCGTCCCCGGGCTCAGGATCGCCGCACCGCGCGACGCCGGACAGCTGCGGGCCCAGCTCCGTGAGGCCGTGGACGTCACCGACGCGCCGACGGTGCTGCGCTTCCCCAAGGAGTCCGTGGGGCCCGGGATTCCCGCGCTCGCCCGGCTCGGCGGCATGGACGTGCTGCGCCGCGACGAGGACGCCGAGGTGCTCCTGGTGGCGGTCGGCGTGCTCGCGCCGGTCTCCCTCCAGGCGGCCGAGCTGCTCGCCGGGCGCGGCATCACCTGCACGGTGGTCGACCCGCGCTGGGTCAAACCCGTCGACGAACAGCTCGCCCCGCTCGCGGCCCGGCACCGTCTGGTCGCCGTGGTGGAGGACAACGTCCGCAGCGGAGGCGTCGGTTGGGCCGTCGGGCAGGCTCTGCGGGATGCCGGGGTGGACGTACCGCTGCGCGGCTTCGGCATCCCCGAGCAGTTCCTCGCGCACGCCAAGCGCGGTGAGGTGCTGGCCGACATCGGGCTCACCCCGGTGGAGATCGCGGGACGGATCGGCGCCGCGCTCGCGGCGACCAAGGAAGCCGCCCCGGCGGCCGGGAAGGAGAGCGACGCATGACCGACGGCGAGCCGAAGGGCTTCCCCGCACCGGGCTCGGAGGCCCCCGGCGACAAGGACTTCGACCTGACGCGGCTCCTGGCCGAGCGCGGGGCCGAACGCTACGAGCTGCACGCCAAACACCTCAACCACCAGCTCCCGCGCATGCTGCACACCATCGGCTTCGACAAGGTCTACGAGCGGGCCGAGGGCGCCTACTTCTGGGACTCCGAGGGCAACGACTACCTCGACATGCTGGCCGGCTTCGGCGTCATGGGCCTGGGGCGCCACCACCCCGTCGTGCGCAAGGCGCTGCACGACGTCCTGGACGCCTCGCTGGCGGACCTGACCCGCTTCGACTGCCAGCCGCTGCCCGGCCTGCTCGCCGAGCAGCTCCTCACCCACAGCCCGCACCTGGACCGGGTGTTCTTCGGCAACAGCGGCACCGAGGCCGTGGAGACCGCCCTCAAGTTCGCCCGGTACGCCACCGGCAGACCCAGGATCCTGTACTGCGCGCACGCCTTCCACGGCCTGACGACCGGCTCGCTCTCCGTCAACGGCGAGTCCGGGTTCCGTGACGGCTTCGCCCCGCTGCTGCCCGACACCGCCGTACCCCTCGGTGATCTGGCCGCGCTGGAAAGGGAGTTGAGGCGCGGCGACGTGGCGGCGCTCATCGTCGAGCCGATCCAGGGCAAGGGCGTCCACGAGGCGCCGCCCGGCTATCTGCGCGCCGCGCAGGACCTGCTGCGCCGGCACAAGGCGCTGCTGATCGCCGACGAGGTGCAGACCGGGCTCGGCCGCACCGGCGACTTCTACGCCTACCAGCACGACGAGGGCGTCGAGCCGGACCTGGTGTGCGTGGCCAAGGCGCTCTCCGGCGGCTATGTGCCGGTCGGCGCGACGCTCGGCAAGGAGTGGATCTTCAAGAAGGTCTACTCGTCGATGGACCGGGTGCTCGTCCACTCGGCGAGCTTCGGCTCCAACGCCCAGGCGATGGCGGCCGGGCTCGCCGTCCTCTCGGTGATGCGGAACGAGAAGGTCGTCGAGAACGCGCGCACCACGGGCGATCTGCTGCGCACCCGGCTCGCCGCCCTCATCGACCGCTATGAGCTCCTCTCGGACGTCCGCGGGCGCGGGCTCATGATCGGCATCGAGTTCGGCCGCCCGGCCTCGCTCAAACTGCGCAGCCGCTGGACCATGCTCCAGGCCGCCCGCAAGGGCCTGTTCGCGCAGATGGTCGTGGTGCCCCTGCTCCAGAAGCACCGCATCCTGACCCAGGTCTCCGGCGACCATCTGGAAGTGATCAAGCTGATTCCGCCGCTCACCATCACCGAGCGCGAGGTGGACCGGTTCGTCACCGCCTTCACCGCCGTCATGGACGACGCGCACGCCGGCGGTGGGCTGATGTGGGACTTCGGCCGGACCCTGGTGAAGCAGGCGGTCGCCAACCGCTAGCCCGCGCGGCAGACCGAGCGGATTTGCCTCAGAGGCAAAAAGTTTGCCTCTGAGGCAATCGGCTGTCTGAATGGAGCGCATGAGCACTCCTGGCGACGACGACGCGGCGCTCCCGGACGTCGCACCGCGGCTGCGCGAACTGCGTCGGCGCCGGGGCCTCACCCTGGAGGCCGCCGCCCAGCGGGCCGCCCTCTCGCCCGCACACCTGTCCCGCCTCGAAACGGGGGGCCGCCAGCCCTCGCTGCCCATGCTGCTCGGGCTCGCCCGCATCTACGGTACGACGGTCTCCGAGCTGCTGGGCGAGATGCCCCCCGAACGCGAGCCCGTCATCCGGGCCGGCCGCGCCGCTCCCCGCGAGGCCGACGGCTGGACCTACCACCAGAGCGGCGCCTCCGGCCGCGCCATGCAGGCCCTGCGCGTCGAGGTTCCGTACGGCACCCAGCGCGAACTGGTGCGGGTCCACCCCGGCGAGGAGTGGCTGTACGTCCTGACCGGGCGGCTCCGCCTCAGCCTGGGGGAGGCGACCCATGAGCTCGACCCGGGCGACAGCGCCCACTTCGACTCGCTGACCCCGCACCGGATCTCCGCCGCCTCGCACGGAGGCGCCGCGTTCCTCTTCGTCCACACCCTGCTCCAGAGCCCCGACCCGCATCCGCACCATCCGCACAGCTGAGAGGACGGGAACAGACATGTCCGAGCACGAGATCGCGCCCGCCGCGCAGGCGCCCCGCAGGAACATCGAGGAGACGGCCGAGACCAAGTTCCCCCGGGGCCTGGTCGTGCGGCTCTTCGCCTACCTCGTAGCGGGGCACATCTTCGCGGGCTTCCTGTATCTGCTCTTCGCGGTCGGCGGGAAGTGACCCGCGGGAGGTAACCCGCGGGAAGTGACCCCGCTGCCCCCGTCTCAGGCCGCGCCCTCCACCAGGCGTTCGCGCAGCCGCTCCCGGGTCTCGCCGGACAGGCCGAGGCCCTCGGAGAAGTAGCGGTCGGTGGTGCCCCAGGTCTCCTCGATGGTGTCGAAGGCCGCGTGCAGATAGCTGGCGCGGGCGTCGAAGAGGGGGCTCAGGAGCTCCATCACCTCGTCGGACATCGCGTCCGGGGAGGTGCTGGTGCGGCGCACCTTGTAACGGCGGTGCGGGTCGTTGGACTTGAGGTAGTCCGCCTCGATGGCGTCCCGCTCCACGCCGACCGCCAGCAGCGCCACCGCGATGGACAGGCCCGCCCGGTCCTTGCCCGCCGCGCAGTGCATGAGCGCGGGCACGCTGTCCTCGGCCAGGGCGTGCAGCACCCGGCTGTGTTCGGCGGTGCGCTGGGTGATGATCTCGCGGTACGAGTGGATCATCCGGTCCGCGCCCTTGGTGCCGGCCAGCGCCGAGCGCAGTTCGTCGAGGTCGCCGTCGCGGACCATCTTCCAGAACTCGGCCCCGTCGGCCGGATCCGTCAGCGGAATGTTGACGTTGCGGACCCCCGGCAGCTCGATGTCGGGCCCCTCCAGCTTCTGGTCCCCGGCGTTGCGGAAGTCGAAGACGGTGTGCAGTCCGAGGGTGGCGAGAAAGGCCGCGTCGGCCGCCGTGGCATGTGCGAGGTGCCCGCTGCGGTAGAGCCGCCCGCCACGCACCCGCAGTCCGTCCACGGTCGGCAACCCGCCCACGTCACGGAAGTTGCGCACCCCCACCAGCTCGGGCTCGGTCGCGGGGATCTGCGGAATCTGCTGGGTCACGGGGACTCCTGACGTCGATCCTGGGTGGCGCGTCCTGCGCGTCTGTCGACGATACGACATGTGTTCCTGGGGCAATCATCTCGGTGCGAACCGCACAACCGTTGCCCCCGCGGCCGGGCAGACCCGATCCTGTGCGTACGTGTGCGGATCTGGGGGTCGCGATGATCGAGACCGGTGGCAACGGACGCCTTTGGCTGCTCACGGGGCGCGGCAGCAGCTATGCGCTGCACCTCACGGACGACGACGAACTGCTGCACCTCCACTGGGGCCCCAGGATCGCCCTCGCCGACGCGACAGCGCTGGCGCGAGAGCCGCTCGCACCTCAGCGGCCCTTCGAGTCGCGCCTGGATGGACACGAGGAGTACCCGGTCGAGGGAGGGCCCCGATTCGTGCGCCCCGCCCTGTCGGTGCGCGCCGGGCGCACGCGCGGCACCGGCTGGGGCTTCGCCGGTGCCGAAGCCGAGTCGGACGAACTGCGGTTGCGTTTCACCGATCCCGTGAACGGGCTCGCGATCACCCTGCACTACCGGATGCGCGACGACTTCGACGTCATCGAGCGCTGGACGACCGCCACCCATCAAGGGGCGGACGGGGAGCTGGAGTTGCTGCGGGCGGACGCGGCGTCCTGGGCACTGCCCGAGCGCGACGGCTGGCGCCTGTCCCACCTGCACGGCCGCTGGGCCGCCGAGACCCGTCTCGTACGGTGCGCCCTCACCCCCGGCGAGAAGCTGCTCGGCAGCCGGCGCGGCCACACCGGACATCAGCACCTGCCCTGGGTCGCGCTCGACGCCGACGCGGAGGCCACCGAGGAGAGCGGCGAGGTGTACGGCTGCGCGCTCGCCTGGTCGGGGTCCTGGCGCATCGCCGTCCAGCACCTGCCCGACGGCCGGGTGCAGATCAACGGCAGTGCGGGGTACGACGATTCGGGCCTGGCGCTGCTCGCGCCGGGCGATTCGTACGCCTCACCGGTGTTCGCCGGGCTGTGGAGCGCCGGCGGGTTCGGCGGGGCGAGCCGGCAGTGGCACGCCTGGCAGCTCGCGCACGTGATTCCCGGGGCCGAGCGGCCGCGTCCGGTGCTCTACAACTCCTGGGAGGCCACTCTCTTCGACATCTCCGAGGACCAGCAGCGCGTCCTCGCGCACCGGGCGGCCGAGATGGGCGTCGAACTGTTCGTGGTCGACGACGGCTGGTTCGGCGCGCGCACCCATGACGCCGCGGGCCTCGGCGACTGGACCCCCAACTCAACGCGGTTCCCAGCCGGTTTGAAGCCGCTCGCCGACGAAGTGCACGCGCTGGGCATGGAGTTCGGGATCTGGGTCGAGCCCGAAATGGTCAACCCCGACAGCGACCTCTACCGCGCCCACCCCGACTGGGTGCAGTTCCAGCCCGGCCGCCCGCGCACCGAGTTCCGCAACCAGCTCGTCCTCAACCTCGCCCGCCAGGACGTACGGGAGTACGTGGGGGAGCAGTTGGACGCGCTGCTCTCCAGCGCTCCCGTCGACTACGTCAAATGGGACTTCAACCGGTGCTTCACGGACGCCGGCTGGCCGGACCAGGCGTACCCCCAGAAGCTGTGGACCGAGCACGTGCACGCCTTCTACGCCCTCCTCGACCGGCTCCGGGCCGCCCACCCCCGGGTCGCCTTCGAGTCCTGCTCGGGAGGGGGCGGACGCGTCGATCTCGGCGTGCTCTCCCGCACCGACCAGGTGTGGACCTCCGACAACACCGACCCGCTGGACCGGCTCGCCATCCAGCACGGCTTCAGCCAGCTCCACCCCGCACGGGTCATGGCGGCCTGGGTGACCGACAGCCCCAACGCCCAGCTCAACGGGCGCGTCAGCAGCCTGCGGTTCCGTTTCGTGAGCGCGATGGCCGGAGTCCTCGGCGTGGGCGGGGACCTCTCCCGCTGGACCCCGGAAGAACGCGCCGAAGCGCGCGACTGGGTGGCGCTGTACAAGGAGATCAGGCCGGTCGTGCAACTCGGCGCCCAGTACCGCCTCCGGGCCCCTGAAGGCGGCCTCGGCGCGGTCCAGTACACCCGGGGCGGCGACACCGTCGTGCTGGCCTGGCTCCAGGCGCAGCACTACGGGGAGCCGCCGCCCGCCGTACGGCTGCGTGGGCTCGACCCGGCCGCGTCCTACGCCTGCCGCGACACCGGCGCCGTTCACAGCGGCGCGGTGCTGCTCCACCGGGGGCTCGCCACCGGGCTGCGCGGCGACCTGGACGCGGCCGTGTTCCGGCTGCGCAGGGTGGAGGCGTAGCGCCGCGTGGCCGAGGCACCCCAATTCCCTGATCGGATCGGCGCGTTGGGGCATCGCGGTGGCGGGGTCAGGACAGCCATCGCACGGCGGAGGCCCGCCGGATGTGCACGAGGACGTCGAAGGCTGCGGGGAGCGAGTCGACGGCGAGGTATCCGGCCGCGTCGTCGTGGGGGTCGTAGACGCCGCTGATGACCCGGGCCCTCGCCGGGCCGTCCCAGTGGCGGCGTACCTCGGGGCGCCGCAGGTCCAGCCAGTGGGCGGCCGCGTCCACCTCGCCGAGCCGCGCGTCGAGCGAGCCCGCGACGGGTTCCGGGACGACGGTGACCCCCAGGTCGCCGTGGTGGAATCCGATGGCGACGGACACGTACCGGTCGCCGTACCGGGCGCGCAGCACGCTGCCCACGGTCGCCCGCGAGTCCTGTTCCGGCGCCATCCCCAGCACCGTCCCGGCCGCCGAGGTGTGCGCGATGCCGTCCCAATAGACCACGCGCAGCCCGGTACGGCGGTGGAAGCCGTCGATGACGTCCGACCACACCGTGGCCTCGCCCGCGTAGTCGCCCCGCCCGGCCACGCTCTGCTCGTGGAAGTCGACGATCAGCCGCATCCGGTCCAGGGCGGCTTCGCGCCCGTCGCCCTCGGGCAGCGACCCGACGAGGGCGAGCGCGTCGCGGGCGTGCTCGGCGAAGGGCCGCCCCGGGTGTGTTCCCCGGGCGCGCTGGACGTGTTCGTCGAGGTCGTGGGCGGTGCGGATCGGATCCAGATGGGACGCCGCCCGCGCCAGCAGCTCGGGCGCCCGGGCGCGAACGTGCTCCAGCACGGTGTCGTAGTCCTCGCGCCCCGCCTGCGCCGGCTTGACGCCGAAGATCCGTACGGGGTCGTGGGGGTGGGCCTGGTTGAACGCGCGGATCCACTCCAGGGCGGCGGCCATCTCGGCGGTGCGCTGCGGCCGCCAGGCGTGGGCGAGCGCGTCGGCGGCGGAACCCGGGCCGCCGCTCACATAGGCGTCCAGGTCCGCGCCGGCGCCCGCGCTGTCCTGGACGGCGAGCGCCCGGAAGCCGTGGTCGCGGACCAGTCGGCGCAGGAGCTGGTCCCGTACGCCGAACGTCTCGCGGGAGAACCGTGTGGACTCCCCGACGCCGACGATCGTCGCCGTGGCGGCCGCCCGCTCCGCGAGCTCGTCGAGCGCGGTGCCCGACAGGGGCAGGCCTTGCGCGGGGACCTCGGACCCGCGGCCCGAAGCGGACGGCACGACGGTCGAAGGGATGGACGCGGTGGCGTTCGCACGGGAGGCGGGCCCGCTGCTGGCGGTGTCGTTGTTCATGCCGCCCAGCCTCCGACCTGAACCCCGCTTGAGGTCAAGAGGCGGTCTCCGGAGTGCCCGTACAACCTGAACGCGCGGACGCCGCAGGGCAGTTGCGGCCGGAACCGACCCCTATTCCCGGACCCGCCGAACTGACCGGGTGGTCTATATCACCCCCCGTCAACCCCTCCCTACGGTGGCGTAGGTCACTTGCGGGGGTGGAGGATAAGCCCTCGTGGCAGACGATTCGAGATCATTCAGCAGCGGCACGTTCGGGTCGTACACGGCCATCGGCGACAGCTTCACGGAGGGCGTCGGGGATCTTGGCCCGGACGGGACGTTCGTCGGCTGGGCGGACCGGTTCGCCGTGCTCCTCGGGGACCAGCGGCCGGAGGGGACCTTCCGGTACGCCAACCTCGCGGTCCGGGGGAGGCTCCTCGACCAGATCGTCGAGGAGCAGGTGCCGAGGGCCAAGGAGCTCGCCCCCGACCTGGTGAGCTTCTGTGCCGGCGGCAACGACATCATCCGCCCGGGCACCGACCCGGACGAGGTGGCCGAACGCTTCGAGCGAGCCCTCGCCGACCTGAAGCCGGCCGTCGGCACCGTCATGGTGACCACGGGCTTCGACACCCGGGGCGTCACCCTGCTCCGTCATCTGCGGGGCAAGATCGCGACGTACAACGGGCATGTGCGCGCCATCGCGGACCGCTATGGCTGCCCGGTGCTCGACCTCTGGTCGCTCAAGTCCATTCAGGACAGGCGGGCTTGGGACAACGACCGCCTGCACCTGTCCCCGGAGGGGCACACCCGGGTCGCGCTGCGGGCCGCCCAGGTGCTCGGGCTCGACGTCCCGGCCGACCCGGACCAGCCGTGGCCGCCGCTGCCGCCGCGCAACTCCCTCGAGGTGCGGCGCGACGACATCAACTGGGCGCGCGAGTATCTGGTGCCGTGGATCGGGCGGCGGCTGCGCGGCGAGTCGTCGGGCGACGAGGTCTCGCCCAAGCGGCCCGACCTGCTGCCGCTCTGACGGTACGTCAGCGAGACGTGCCCGTCCGATGCCGTCCTGACGGGGCGTCAGGAGAGCGCCCGGCCGCCCCTGCTGTCGCGCTCCGGCGCGGTGTCAGGAAGGCTCCCCGTCGCGCGGCCGGCCGGCCAGGACCTTGCGCTCCACCTCCGGGTCGAGGCCGACCCGGGGCCGGTCCGGGCGCTGGGGAGCGGCCCCGCCGATCGAGTCGAGCCAGGCCCAGGTGTCGGCGACCGTCTCCTGGACGGGGCGGCACCGCAGCCCGGCCGCGAGCGCCTTGGCCGCCGTGGAGCCGTGCATGGTGTCGTGCTGTTCGCCCGGCGGGATCCACACCGGCAGGTGCAGCCAGGGCTCGATCCCGGCCGCCAGGATCGTCTCCGGATCGGTCCAGCGCGGCACGGCCCGGCCGCCGGTGACCCGCACGCACGCTTCGATGAGCGCGCCCATCGTGGCGTGACCCACCGGGCTGACGAGGTCGTACGCCCCGCCGAGCCCGGCCTCGGCGGCATCCAGGGTCCACCGGGCGAGGTCGCGGCAGTCGATGTACTGGATCCCCGCATCGCGCGGACCCGGCGCGAGCATGTCGCCGCCGCGCGCGGCGCGGGCGAGCCACCAGGGGAGCCGGCCGATGTTCTCCCAGGGGCCGAGAATCAGGCCCGCACGGACCAACAGGGCCCGATGTTCGCCGAGTTCACGGACCACGGCCAGTTCGCCGCCGCGCTTGGCCCGTGGATAGTCGGCCGCGTCACCGTCGTCGGGTGAGCCGGCCACCAGCGGGGCGTCCTCGCCCGCGTCGGGCGGCGTCGGGTGCGCGTACACCGAGCGGCTCGACACATACACGTAACGGCCGACCCGGCCGGCCAGCAGCCTCGCCGCGTCGCGGACCACGGCAGGGGCGCCCGACCAGGTGTCGACGACCACGTCCCAAGAGCCCTCCGCGAGCGCCGCGAGCCCGCCCTCGGCGGTGCGATCGCCGTGCAGTGACAGCGCGTCGGCGGGTGGCTCGTGGCGCCCGCGATGGAAGACCGTCACCTCGTGGCCGCGCGCGAGCGCCGCCTCGGTCACGGCCCGGCCGACGAACTCCGTTCCCCCCAGCATCAGTACTCTCATGCCCTCAACTCTGCCGGGCGCGGCCCTCATCGGGAACGCTGCTTGCTGTGGGCGTAACCGGGCGGGGGCTCAGGGCCGGTAGAGGGTGCCCGGTTCGGGGGTGCCGGGCGCGAGCAGTTGCGGCACGGTCACGAACGTGTACCCGCGCTCGGTGAGTTCGTCGATGATGCCGGGGACGGCGGGCACGGTGCCGTCGTAGATGTCGTGCAGCAGGATGATGCCGTCGCGGCTCGCCTGGTCGAGGATCCGCTTGCGGATCAGGGCGCTGTCGGTCGTGGCGTAGTCCTTGGCGGTGGCGCTCCACAGCACCTGGGAGAGGCCGAGTTCCTTGCTGGCGGCCGCGACCTCGTCATTGGTACGGCCCTGGGGCGGACGCATCAGGGTGGGCGCGCGGCCGGTCAGGGCCTTGACCGCCTGCTGGGTACGGTCGAGCTCGGAGCGGATTTCGTCCGGCTTCAACTGGTCGAGGCGGCGGTGGGTCCAGGTGTGGTTGGCGATCTCGTGGCCCTCCGCGGCGGCCCTGCGGACGGTGTCCGGATAGGTGTCCACGTGCTTCCTGCCGAGCAGGAAGAAGGTGGCGTGGACCTTCTTCTCCTTGAGGATGTCGAGCAGTTGGGGCGTGTGCGGGCCCGGCCCGGCGTCGAAGGTCAGGGCGATGCACTTGGCCCTGGCGCAGTCCACGGCTGCCGGGCTGCCGGTGGGCTTCACCCGGACCTCGTTGGCGGCCCGGCCGCGTGCCTCCTGGGGAGACGTGGAGTCCTGGCCGCAGCCGGCCAGGGTCAGCACCAGGGCGGCGGCCGTGGCGATACCGGCGGCGGCCCGGGACCGGGCGGAACGTGAGGCGGTTTTGAGCATGGCGGTGCCCTCCCCGGAGATGAGTTGCCCACGGCGCCCCCGGGATCAGGGGCGCAGCCGACTATACGTGAGGTGTATACATCGAGTGCATAGTGGGAGGGGGTGGGCCCGGAGCGAGGGGCGAGAGGGCCCGGGTGGAAGCGCGGGGAGCCCGGGCGGGGCCCGGGGCGGGGAGAGAGGGAAGCGGGGTGGAGGGGCGCGCGGGGCCCGGGTGGGCCCCTCGTGGCAGGGCGTTCGGGCTCAACTCCCGTCCGGCCAGCGGTCACCCGCGACCCGCGCGTGCAGATGCTCGTCGTGCCAGCCGTCGGCGTGGAGCAGAGCGCTGCGCATCGTGCCCTCCAGGGTGTACCCCGCCCGCTGCGCCACCCGGCACGAGGCGGGGTTGCTCACCGAGTGCGTGATACGGATCCGGTGCAGGCCCAGCTCGTCGAGGGCCCACCGGCTGACCCGCAGGGTGGCGTCCAGCGCGGCGCCGCCACCACGACCGGCCGGAAGCAGCCAGTACAGGATCTCCGCGCTGCCGCCCCGCAGATCGAAGTCGGCCAGTCCGATGAGGCCCACGGCCCGGTCGTCCTCGCGCCGCGAGATCGCCCAGATCGCCGCCTGCTCCTCGGTCCAGCGCTGCCCCCAGTGCGCGATCTTCTCCCGCGCGGCATCGAGGGAGAGCTGCTCGACGCGGTTCCACCGCACGATGTCCGGGTCCAGGGCGGAGGCCACCAGGACGTCCGCGTCGGACTCCCGCCAGGGGCGCAGTTCCCGCCCCCCGGGAAGGACGAACGAGGGCTGCTGCTGCCGGCCCATGCGGCCCGCGGGCACGACGGGAGGTATCGGAGTGATCATCCCCGCATCATGGCAGAGCGGCTCCGCGGACTCCGGGAATCCGCGGGCGGGGGGCAGCGTTCCAGAGTCATCCCCTGCCGCCGGTAGCACCCCCACCCGTTCACCCCCGAAAGCCCCCGCACCGGCGCGGACGTACCGGCCGCCCATAATGGAATGACCCCGAGTCCCTGGAGGTGCCGTGACCGGCGCTGGTTCTCTGCTTCCCCTTCGCTCCAGACTCCGCGAGCTGCGGACCGACGCGTTCGGCGCCGATCCGGCGGGGGAGCGGATGGCCCGCATTCGCCGCTCGCCCAACTTCGCGGACGGTGTCTTCCGCAACCCGGAGGGCGAGACGCAGATCAGGCCCTCGGGCTCGACCCTGGAGTTCGCGAAGCGGTTCTTCGCCAAGGAGCAGCGCGTGCGTCGCGCTCCGACCGGCACCATTCCGGTCCACCCCACCACCCTCGCCGACATCGCGAAGCCGCCCGTCTCCGGGCTGCGGCTCACCTGGATGGGGCATTCGAGCGTGCTGGCCGAGATCGACGGGCGGCGGGTGCTGTTCGACCCGGTGTGGGGTGAGCGCTGCTCTCCCTTCGCGTTCGCCGGGCCCAAGCGCCTGCACCCCGTCCCCCTGCCGCTTGCCGCCCTCGGCCCCGTCGACGTCGTCGTCATCTCCCACGACCACTACGACCATCTCGACCTGCCCACGATCCGCGCCCTCGCCGCCACCGACACGGTGTTCGCGGTGCCGCTCGGGGTGGGCGCCCACCTGGAGCACTGGGGCGTACCGCTCGACCGGATCCACGAGCTGGACTGGAACGAAACCGCGAAGGTCGACGGGCTCACGCTCACCGCGACCCCGGCCCGCCACTTCTGCGGCCGCGGCCTGCGCAACCAGCAGCACACCCTCTGGGCGTCCTGGGCGGTGGCCGGGCCCGAGCACCGGATCTACCACAGCGGCGACACGGGCTACTTCGACGGCTTCCGCACCATCGGCGCGGAGCACGGGCCGTTCGACGCGACGATGATCCAGATCGGCGCGTACAGCGAGTTCTGGCCCGACATCCACATGACCCCCGCCGAGGGCCTGCGCGCCCACCTGGACCTCCAGGGCGGCGCCCCGCACGGCGTGCTCATGCCGATCCACTGGGGCACCTTCAATCTCGCGCCGCACCCGTGGGCCGAGCCGGGCGAGTGGACCAAGGACGCCGCCGAGGAGGCGGGCCAGGCCGCTGCCTTCCCCCGCCCCGGGGAGCCCTTCGAGCCGGGCGGCGTGCTGCCGGATGAGCCCTGGTGGCAGGCGCTGTCCGTTCCGCTCGCGCACCCCTGGCGCCACCCACGCCCGGCGAGCATCCGCCCCACCGCGACCCCTGCGGCCGACCTCGACCTGGCCGGGGACCGGTGAGCGGAGCGGGCCTGTGCCCCCGGGTCCGCCCGGCGCGCGGGTAGCCGTGCGCACCCCCGGAGCGGGTGGGGCGGATGGTCCGATGCGAACCCGGCCCGTACTCGTCTACGACGGAGACTGCGCGTTCTGCACCTCCTGCGCCGCGTTCGTTGAGCGCCGTATCCGGCCCCGCTGCGCGATCACCCCGTGGCAGTTCGCGGATCTGGACGCGCTCGGTGTCACTGAACCGCGGGCGCGGTACGAGCTGTTGTGGGTCACGCCCGGTGGAGCGGTCCACGGCGGTGCGCGGGCCGTGGCCGAACTGCTGCTGAGCGCGGGCCGGGGGTGGGCTCCCCTGGGTGCCGTGCTCACGCTGCCTCTCGTGCGCCGGCTCGCCCACGCCGTCTACCGGCTCGTGGCCGACAACCGGCAGCGGCTGCCGGGCGGTACGGCGGCCTGCGCGGTACGCCGGGCGCCCGGGCCGGGCCCGTCGCGCGACGGGTGAGAACGGGCGGGTCAGGAGGCCGCGCGCAGCCTCGCCCGAAAGGGTTTGCGGGCCCGCGAGACGGGTGCGTAGCGTCGCCGTTCATGACCCCGACGCTGGTGACCGAGCGGTTGCTCCTCGACCCCTACACCCCCGGCGACGAAGAGGACTTCGTCGCCCTGTTCCAGGACCGGCGGGTGTCGCGCTGGATGGGGGAGGGACCGGCCTCCGAGGCGGCGGACCGGGCGCTGTTCCGGCGGGTCTTCACCCAGGTGTACGCGCGGAACCTCTTCGACGTATGGGCCGTGCGCAAGGACGGGCAGCTGATCGGGCACGCCGAGATCAAGCCCACCGAGGCGACCGGCGGCCACGAGATCATCTACGCGCTGGCGCCCGCGGCATGGGGCGCCGGCCTGGGCACGGAGCTCGCCCGAGCCGTCGTCGCCCACGGCTTCGACACCCTCGGCCTGACCGAGGTGCACGCCACGGTGGCGGCGGAGAACACCGCCTCGCTCACGCTGCTGGCCAGGCTCGGCTTCGCGCACGTCCGCGACATCCAGGAGGACGACGGCAGCACGACCCGGGTGCTGACCCGCACCCGCCGCACGCCGCAGAGGCCCTGATCCCCGGCGGTCACCCCCTCCCGGCCGCCGCCGTCTCCTCGTCCTGCGATCGCGGCGGCGTCGGCTCCCGCGAGCCGGCTTACGGTTGCCGGTGTCCCGCTTCCATTCGGGCCGCATCCGTCGTGCGGCGCGTGACGGCGCCACTCCGCGGCGTTGATGGCGGCTCTACGCCTCCGTCTTGCTCTTCGCGATACTTGTCATACGCATGCGGATGGTGGCGGGCGGACGTCACAGGGACCGGGCAGGCAGCGGAGGGTGAGAACGGATGGAACAGCAAGGTGCGCGCGTGGTGGCCGATCTCGGCCGAGAGCTCGCGGCGGCGTCGCCGCAGGCGGGCGGCGCGTTGTGGCGGCTCGCCGAAAGCGGACGCGGTCTGGACGCCAACCTGCTCCGGCTGCCGCCCGGCCGCACCATCGACGAGCACACCGACCTCGCCCTTGACGTCCTCCTGATCGTCCTCGAAGGGAGCGGCGAACTCCGTACGGAGTCGGGCTCCCAGGATCTGCGCCCGGTCACCGCGCTCTGGCTCCCCAAGGGCTCGCGCCGCGCCCTGGCCGCCGGGGCCGAGGGGATGGGATACCTGTCCGTGCACCGGCGCAGGCCGGGGCTCGCCATCGGGGCGCCGCCGCGCGACGAGGGCGGCGAGGAGGCCTGCCTCCTCGGCCGGGTCTGCCCCGAGTGCGGCCGCCTCGCCACGGAACGCTCCGCGCGGTTCTGCTGGAACTGCGGCTCCGCGCTGGAGGCTTGAGCAAGGTGCGGGGTTCCTGAGCCAGGCTTCGTTTCGCGCCTTGAGGGCGCTCGTCCTCAATCGCCGGATGGGGTGAAGGGTGCTTGTGTGGGTCGGTGTCGATCCGCTGGGGGCGCGGGGGGTTGCGCGAGATGTGGGCATGGTTCGCGGTGGGGAGCGGGTTTCTGGGGCTCTGCCTCAGGTCCCGTTTCGCGCCTTGAGGGCGCTCGTCCTCAATCGCCGGATGGGCTGAAGGGTGCTTGTGTGGGTCGGCGTCGGTCCGCTGGGGGCGCGGGGAACTGCGCGAGACGTGGGCACGGTCTGCGGTCGGCGTCGGGTTGTGGGGGCGCGGGGAACTGCGCAAGACGCCGGCGCGTCCCCGGCGGAGCGGGGTTGCTGGGGCTGGCCCGGGCCCCGGTCCGGGGTGGCTCGCGCGGACCAGCGCCGGGGCGCGAACTACCCTGTGCCCGAGCCCAGTTGGGTGATCGTGGCCGCCGGTCGAACCGGGTGCTATGTTCCGTCGATGATGGATGCCGACGCCGCCCAAGCCGTCCTCGACAACAGCCCCTTCGGGCCCTGGTGGGGGTTCAGGGTGGATGCCGTCAAGGAGGGGTGGGCCCGGGTCTCGCTTCCGCGGCGGCCGGAACTCTTCCGCCCCGGGGGTGTCCTCCAGGGCGGCTGTGCGATGGCGCTCGCCGATGTGACGTGCTGGATCGCGATCATGTCGCTGTTCGGCGAGGACGACCCGTCCGTGACCCAGCAGATGACCACGAGCTTCCTCGGGCCGGCCCGCACGGACCTCGTCTGCGAGTCGACGATCCTGCGGCCCGGGCGACTCATCGTCTACGGGACCGCCGAGACGAGGGACACGGCGGGCGGCCTCGTCTCCCACCACACGCTGACCTACGTCCGGCCGCCCCGGCCCACCGGGGACTGAGCCCTCCGGGACACCGGCGGCCCGGGGCAAGCGCCCGATCATGGCCGCCTGCCGCACCCCACCCGCTCCCGGACGGCCAGAAATGTGTTCCGGGGAGGCCCGCCAGGCATGATTCACAGCTCCCCTGCGTATGTTTCGCCCTATGCACTCCCCGCGTTCCCGCCCGTCCGGCTCCTGGTTCACCCGCACCCTGCGCTTCCTCGGCGTGAGCGTTCTGGCGGGCGTGATGGCCGCCGGGATCGCGCTGCCCGTGGCGGGCGGGCTGGGTGTGGGAGCGAAGTCGGCGGCGGAGAGCTTCAACGGCCTGCCCGACGAGTTCAAGGCGCCCCCGCTCTCCCAGGCGTCGCAGATCTACGACGCCGACGGCGGTCTCATCGCCACCGTCTACGACCGCGACCGCACCGTCATACCCGGCGACCGGATCGCTCCCGTGATGCGCAAGGCGCTGATCGACATCGAGGACAACCGGTTCTACCAGCACGGGGCCGCGGACCTCCAGGGCGTGCTGCGCGCCCTGAACAAGAACGCGGCCACCGGCGGCGTCGCCCAGGGCGCCTCCACCCTCACCCAGCAGTACGTGAAGAACGTCTTCGTCGAGCAGGCGGGCAGCGACCAGAAGGCGGTGCTCGAAGCCCAGCGCCAGACCCTGGGCCGCAAGATCCAGGAACTGCGCTACGCCATCGAGCTGGAACGCACCCTCTCCAAGGACCAGATCCTCACCAACTACCTGAACATCACGTTCTTCGGCGAGCAGGCGTACGGGATCGAGGCCGCCGCGCGACGCTACTTCAGCGTGCCCGCCAAGGATCTGTCCCTGCCGCAGGCCGCGCTGCTCGCGGGCCTCGTCCAGTCGCCGTCCATGTACGACCCGGTCACCCACCCCCAGGCGGCCAAGCAGCGCCGCGACACCGTCCTGAACCAGATGGCCAAGTACGGCTCGATCAGCGCGACCCAGGCCCAGCAGGCCATCGCCACCCCGGTCGGGCTCAAGGTCAGCGCACCGCGCCAGGGGTGCATCACGGCCCGCCTCGGCGAGGGCTTCTTCTGCGACTACGTGCACCGCATCGTGCTGAGCGACCCGGCGTTCGGAAAGACGGCGGCCGAGCGGCGGGCCCTGTGGAGCAGGGGCGGGCTCCAGATCCGCACCACGCTCTCGCCCAAGGCGCAGAAGGCCCTTCAGGAGTCCGTCACTTCGCACGCCTACACCACGGACGACGCCGCCGCCGTGATGAGCCTCGTGCAGCCCGGCACCGGGAAGATCGTCGCGATGGGGCAGAGCCGTGACTACGGCCTGGGCGCGCACCAGACGGAGATCAACCTGAACGTCGGCGCGCGCATGGGCGGCGGCCTCGGCTTTCCGACCGGCTCCACGTTCAAGCCGATCGTGGCGGCCGCGGCCCTGGAGAAGGGCACGAGCCCGGGCCAGAAGTACCCGGCGCCGTACTCCATGCCCTGGCCCGCCATGTCCGACTGCGCCGGCCACACCTACCCGGAGAACGGCGAGGTCCACAACGACAGCCCCACCCTGGTCGGCCCGTTCGGGATGCCGGACGCCATGGCCCAGTCCGTCAACACCTACTTCGCCCAACTGGAGGCCGACACCGGCCTGTGCGACGTGGCGAAGATGGCCAACGCGCTCGGCCTCACCGCGCAGGCGGGCGGCACCACGCTGCAGGTGGTCCCCTCGCTCACGCTCGGCAGCAACGACCTGACCCCGCTGGAGATGGCCAATGTGTACGCCACCTTCGCCAACCACGGTACGTACTGCGCCCCGGTGGCCCTCACCTCCGTGACCAAGCCGGACGGGGGGAGCGTCCCGGTGCCCCGCGCCGACTGCCACCAGGTGATGTCCGCCGAGACCGCCGACACCATCACCACCATGCTCCTCGGGGTGGTGCAGGACGGCACCGGCAAACCGGCCGGGCTCACCGACCGCGACAGTGCGGGCAAGACCGGCACCACGGATGAGAGCAAGCAGGTCTGGTTCGCGGGATACACCCCCGAACTGGCGGGCGCCGCCGTCGTCAGCGACACCAGGACCCCGCGCGATCTCGACGGCCAGAGCATCGGCGGCGAAACCGTCGGCCAGGCCTTCGGCGGCACCCTCGCGGGGCCCGTATGGCGCGACTCCATCGAAGGCGCCCTGGAGGGGCAGCCGGCCGGGACGCTCACCACGACCACCCTGCCGGGATCGGGCGGATGAGATGAACCGCGGGCATATCAGGGGTTGTTGAGGTAGGTGAGGACCGCGAGGACACGGCGGTTGCCGGAGTCGTCGTCGCTGATGCCGAGCTTGCCGAACATGGACGTCGTGTACTTGCTGATCGCGCTCTCACTGAGGAACAGGCGCTGTCCGATGGCCGTGTTGGAGAGTCCTTCGGCCATCAAGGAGAGCACCGAGTGCTCGCGTTCGGTGAGCGCTTCCAGGAGCCGGTTCGAGGAGCCGCTGGAGAACAGCTTGGCGATGACGGCCGGATCCATGGCGGTGCCTCCGGCCGCGACGCGCTCCAGGGCGTCCATGAACTGGTCCGCGTCGAACACGCTCTCCTTGAGGAAGTAGCCGATGCCCCCGGCGCCGTCGGCCAACAGCTCGCGCGCGTAGAGCTGTTCCACGTGCTGGGAAAGGACCAGGACCGGCAGGCCCGGCACCTCGCGGCGGGCGGCCAGAGCCGCGCGCAGCCCCTCGTCCGACTGGGCCGGCGGCATCCGCACATCGACGACGGCGACGTCGGGCCGCCACTCCAGGAGGGCCGCGAGCGTCTCGGGCCCGGTGGTGGCCGTCGCCACCACCTCGTGCCCATAGGCCTCGATGAGGCGGACCATTCCATCACGGAGGAGATAGAGATCCTCGGCTACCACGATGCGCATGGCACCATCATCCTCGCCCGGGTCGGGCCACCCGCAGGGCTGGTGATCTCCAGGGTGCCGTCGAAGACCGCGAGGCGGCGGCGCAGCCCGTCGAGGCCGCCCCCGGGGCGGGGATCGGCCCCGCCCCGCCCGTCGTCCTCGACCACCACCACGAGGTCGGGGCCCTGGCGCGTCAGGGAGATCCGCGCCCGGGAGGCATGGGCGTGCTTGACCGCGTTGGTGACCAGTTCGACGACGCCGAAGTACAGGGCCGACTCGATGGGCGGGTCCAGGCGGAGCTCGACCTCGGCGTCGACCCGTACCTCCAGCGGGCTGTCCAGGGCGAAGGCGCGGACGGCGTCGAGGAGACCGCGCTCGTTGAGGACGGGCGGGTTGATGCCCTGGACCAGATCGCGCAGCTCCGTCAGGGAGGTGGCGGCTCCGGCACGGGCCTCCCGCATGAGCGCCCTGGCCCGCTCGGGATCCTTCTCCATCAGCTTCTCCGCCGTCGCCAGCGACATCCCGAGCGCGACCAGACGTGCCTGCGCCCCGTCGTGCAGGTCCCGCTCGATCCGGCGGATCTCGGCGGCCTGCGCCACGGTGGTGTCGGCGCGCTGCGCGGTCAGTTCGTCCACCCGGTCCGCGAGCTCCATCGCCGCCGACGGCCGCAGAAACCGTACGGCCACCGGCTCGACGGGCCGCCAGGCGTAAGGGGCGGACCCCAGGGCGACGGCCACGCCGACCGTCCCGACCACGTTCGCGATGAACCCGGACCCCCCGAAGCCGAGGACCGCCGCGGCCATCCCGGCCAGGGGGACGGCCGCCACCGGGCCCGCGGTCACCGGCAGGACCGCGACGAACCATAGATCGCGCCAGTTGGCCGGGTCGCTCCACCGCAGCCGCATCCTCTGGTCGAGGACGGCGTCGCGGCCGGTGCGCTCGTAGCCGAAGCCGTTCCACCAGTACCCGGTGGACAGTTGGGTCACCGGGCCGGGGCGCCGGTACCCGGATTCGATGACGGTGGACGTCCAGCGCGCGACGAGGAAGCGGACCGTCCGGCAGACCGGACGGGAGAGCCCGAGCGTGCCGGCCCCCACCAGGACGGCCGGAGCCAGCCACGACCACGGGTTCGACGCGCCCCACGCGATGCCGAGCGCCACCGCGGCGGCCCACACGGCGGGTACCACCAGGGCGACGGCGACCACCGCGGCCGCCCTCGCGAGACCCACCCCGAAACTCGCCACCCACGACCGCAACCCACGCATGAGCTTTCCTCTCCCCGTACTTCGTGAACCGTTCTTCGTGATCTCCACTCTGCACCGCCCGCGACCGAGGAGAACCCCTCACGGACCAGGAGTGGGTCTGGACCCACCCACCCGTGCGTCCAGGCCCATACCGGCCCGTCCACGCGCTTCCTAACGTCGACACCACACCGAACAGGAAGCCGAGGAAGACCATGGACACCACCAGCCGCACCGCGCCCCACCCCCTCCGCGACGACGCCGAACAGGCCTTCACCACAACCAAGTTGATCATCAAGGCGTACGGAACGCTGAGCGCCGCGGTGCTGATCGCGGTCGTCGTCCGCGCCTTCACCGGACACACCGTGACCTCGTTCATGTGGGGCCGATCGGCGGCGGTGCTCGCGAGCGCGGCAGTGATCTACTGGCTGACCGCGCTCGCCGCACGGGGGAAGCGATGGGCCTATGTACGGGTGCGGATCGTCTCGTTCGTCGTGCCCGTGGCCATCGTCGCCGTCGACGTGATCCCCGGCACCCTGCCGGTGTGGTTCATCGGGTTGCAGGCGATCTGCGCCCTGACCCTCGCCGCGACCGCCTTCGTCGTGAACGGATCCGGGCCCCGGGCGGCCTTCCCCAAGACGCGCTGAACCACCGCGGACGGGCGGCCGTGGCGGGACCGGCGTCGTGCCGGCCCTTCCGAAACCGCCCGTCGAACGGGTGTCGGAACACTCCGGCGCCCGCGCGATATCGGCCCTCCGTACGAGGCCTCATACCAGAGCGGGACGCTGCGTGGGGAAGTTTGCCAACTGCACACCGAGGGTGATGGATTGAACACTACGGTGAGTGGTCGACGATCAAAGTGGGTCCTACAACAGACGAGTTGGGCCCACCAGAGTGATCCATGGGACCCCACGCACCGAGGACGCCGATGTCTCATCTCCGCGCACCCGCAGCGCGGCCGGACCGCCGCGAGGGCGGGCGGCACGGCCGCACCACCACCCGGCCGCAGCCCGCCCCCGACGCCGCCCGTTCCGCCCCGGGGAGCCGGGCGCCGGCGCCCCCCGGGCCGCGCCCGTCGCCCGAGTCCCGCATACGGCCGCAGCTGCTGCGCGCCGCCGTACTGCCCGCCACCGTGGCGGTGCTGTGCGGCGCGGCCGCCGTCGCCTTCACCCTCCACTCCACCGGCCGCCATCCCTCCGTAGGGCTCTGGGCCACGCTCGCCGGTCTCGCCGCGCTCGCGATCGCCGCGCTGGTCGCGGCGGGGATCGGCGCCGACCGGACGGCCAAGACCGTGCTCGGCCGCGCCAACGCGCTGCGCCGGGGCAGCGCCCGCTCGGCCGCCGACCTCCGTACCGTCGTCGAGGCGCTGCGGCGCGGCGAAGGGCCGCCCGCGCGCGGAACTCCGGCCCAACTGCCGTCGGGGGCCGACGAGTTCGAGCTGCTCGCGCACGAGCTGACCCGCTCGCACGACGCGGCCGTGGTCGCCGTGGTGCAGGCCTCCCAGCTCTCCAGCAGTGTCGGCAACGAACAGAAGGTCGAGGTCTTCGTCAACCTCGCCCGCAGGCTCCAGTCCCTCGTGCACCGCGAGATCCAGCTCCTGGACGAGCTGGAGAACGAGGTCGAGGACCCCGAGCTGCTCAAGGGCCTCTTCCACGTCGACCACCTGGCCACCCGCATCCGCCGGCACGCCGAGAACCTCGCCGTCCTCGGCGGCGCGATCTCCCGCCGCCAGTGGTCCCACCCGGTCACCATGACCGAGGTGCTGCGCTCCTCGATCGCGGAGGTCGAGCAGTACCCCCGGGTCAAGCTGGTCCCGCCGATCGACGGCACCCTGCGCGGCCACGCCGTCGCCGACGTCATCCACCTCCTCGCCGAACTCGTCGAGAACGCGACCGTCTTCTCCGCCCCGCACACCCAGGTCCTGCTGCGCGCCCAGTTCGTGACGGCGGGCCTCGCCGTCGAGGTCGAGGACCGGGGCCTGGGCATGCCGGTCACCGAGCAGAACAAGATGAACGCGCTGCTCTCCGACCCCGACCAGGTCAATGTGGCCCACCTCCTTCAGGACGGCCGCATCGGCCTCTTCGTGGTCTCCGCACTGGCCCGCAGGCACGGCATCGCGGTGCGCCTCCAGACCAACATCTACGGCGGAGTCCAGGCCGTACTGGTCCTGCCGCAGGGCCTGTTGGGCGCCGAGCCGGACGGCCTCGACCACCAGGGCCAACCCCAGTCGCAGGCGGCGCACGCGGGGGAGCCGGAGGGCGCCGAGCGGCTCGGCGAAAGGGGGGCCTCCCCGCATCTCGCCGGGGCGGGCGAGCCGGTCCCGGCCCCCGCGCCCGCCATCGCCCCGCCCCACCCGGAACTGGCGCCCGTGCACCAGGAACCGGTCCACCTCGCTCCTCTGCACCAAGAGCCCGCACTCCCGGCGCCCCTGCATCAGGAACCCCCGCACCAGGAACCCCGGCACCAGGAGCCCGCACTCCCGGCGCCCCTGCATCCGGAACTCCTGCACCAGGAATCCCAGCACCAGGAGCCCGGACACCGGGAGCCCCTGTATCAGGAACCCGTACGCCAGGAGGCTCCGCGGCCGGTACCCGAACCGCAGGCGCGGCCCGGCATCGACCTGCCGTCGCCCCGGACGCACGTGGCCGAGCCGACCACGGCCGGCCGGGGGAACGGGCCGCTTCCGGTCCGCGCGGCGCACGAGGAGCGGCCCAACCCGGCCTCCGCGTCCCCCGGTGTCCAGCACGGCACCCCCCCCGAGGCCGCCGAACCCCGGCTGATCACCGCCCCCCGAGTCCAGAACGGAGCCGTGCGCGGCACCATGGGCCGCCCCGATCTGCCCCGGCGCCGCAGCCAGGAACACCTCGTACCCCAGCTGCGGGACGCGCCCGAACCCCGCAGGAACGACGAACACGCCCTGCACGACCCGGGGTTGATGGCCGCGTTCCAGCGGGGCATCGGCCTCGCCGAAGCGCAGCAGAGCCACGCAGCACAGCCGACCCACCCCTCCCCCCAGGCGCTCCAGTCGGAAACTGACGCCGAACACTCCAAGGAGTAGATGCACCATGGCGAGCGATGCGCCGACCGGACACGTCTCGGACCTCGACTGGCTGCTGAGCGGACTGGTCCAGCGGGTGCCCTACACCCGCAATGCGGTTCTGCTCTCCTCCGACGGCCTGGTGAAGTCCGTTCACGGCCTGGACACCGACAGCGCCGACCACATGGCGGCCCTCGCCTCCGGGCTCTACTCGCTCGGCCGCAGCGCGGGAGCGCGCTTCGGGGACGGGGGCGAGGTCAGGCAGGTCGTGGTGGAGCTCGACTCCACTCTGCTCTTCGTGTCGACCGCGGGTTCTGGGACCTGTCTCGCCGTCCTGGCCGGCCGGGAGGCCGACGCGGCGGTGCTCGGCTACGAGATGGCAATGCTCGTCAAGAGCGTACGGCCGTATCTCGTCACCCCGGCCAGGCAGGGCGCCGGGGCACCGAGCGGCCTGAGGAGTTGACCGTGGCGGCCCCACAGGACGGGCCGTGGCTCGACGACGCGGCCGGGCGGTTGATCCGCCCCTACACGGTGAGCAACGGCCGTACGCGGCCGACCGCGACGCTCGATCTGCTCTCGCAGGTCATGGCCACCGGCACAATGCCCCAGACGCTCCTGGGGCCCGAGCACTCCCAGGCCCTCGGCCTGTGCAAGGGCCCGACCTCGGTGGCGGAGATCTCGGCGCACTTACGACTGCCCGCCGTCGTCACCAAAGTGGTCCTGTCGGACCTGGTGGACTGCGGGGCGGTGACCGCGCGGGCCCCCCGCTTCCATCACACGCCCACCGACCGATCTCTGCTGGAGGCAGTGCTCGATGGCCTACGACGACGGCTTTGACGCCCTGCCCGACGGGGCCGCCGTGGACCTGTTCCCGACCGCGCTGAAGATCCTTGTCGCGGGAGGGTTCGGGGTCGGCAAGACGACCTTTGTCGGAGCGGTCAGCGAGATCGAACCGCTCTCCACCGAGGAGCTCCTCACCACGGTCAGCGTGGCCCACGACAGCCTCGAAGGCATCGAGTCCAAGACCACCACCACGGTCGCCATGGACTTCGGCCGCATCACCCTGGACGACCGCCATGTGCTCTATCTGTTCGGCACCCCCGGCCAGGAGCGCTTCTGGTTCATGTGGGACGAGCTGTCGGAGGGGGCGCTGGGTGCGGTGATCCTCGCCGACACCCGGAGGCTCGACGAGTGCTTCTCCGCCGTCGACTTCTTCGAGCGGCGGGGAATCGGATTCCTCGTCGCGGTCAACGAGTTCGACGGTTCGTACCGATACGACCCGGAGGAGGTGCGGGCCGCCATAGACCTCAAGCCAGAGGTCCCCGTCGTGCTCTGCGACGCCCGCATCGGCAGCTCCGGCATCCGCACGCTGGTCACCCTGGTCCAGCATCTGCTCGCCACCATCCCGGCAGCTACCAGCCATGGAGCTTGACTATGACGTACGACCCGACCGGACATCTGCTGCTCACCCCCGTCGACCGGGAAGCGCCGGTCCGCGTCCAGCGGCTGCGCCAGCTCGGCATGGGGGACCGGCCCGACCCGGCCTTCGACGAGTTCGCCCGCAAGCTCGCCGCGGTAACCGGAGCGCCCTTCTCGATGGTCAACTTCATCGATGAGAACCAGCAGTTCTTCGCGGGGCTGCACACCCCCAACGGCACCCACAACGGTGCGGACCTGGGTGCGGCGGCGGCCGCCTCCGGCGGAGTGAGCCGCATCATGGCCCGCGACCACGGTTACTGCCCGCACGTCGTGGTGCGGCGCAAGGCGCTCGTCCTGGAGGACGTGTGCGACTACCCGCGTTTCGCCGGCAACCCGGTGGTGGACGAGATCGGCATCCGCTCCTATCTCGGCGCCCCGCTCATCGACCGCACCGGCATCGCGCTCGGCACCATCTGTGTGGTCGACACCGAGCCCCGGCCCTGGGGCAGGGCGGGGCTCGAAACCATCAAGACGATGGCGGCGGAGCTGGTCGAGCAGATCCACCGGCGCGAGGACGGCCGCTTCTGAGCCGTCCCCGCCGCGGCCGAGGTCAGTGGAGGGTGGCCAGTTCCCGCATGCGTACCAGGTCGGACAGGCGCTGCGACCACTGGCCCTTCGCGGTGCCCAGCGCCACCTCGGCCAGCCTCAGAAGCTGGACGTCGGAGGTGCCGGCCGGGGCGAAGATGTGGTGGGCGTCGCGCAGATAGCGCTCGATGGGCCGGTCGGTGAACAGGCCGGCCGCGGCGTGGATCTCCATGGCGTTGCGCGCCGAGTCCAGTGCCGACTCCACGTTGACGACCTTGGCGTTCATGAGCTCGGCGTCGCAGGGCAGCCCCTGGTCCAGTAACTGGACCGCGTGGTAGGCGACGAGCCTGGCCGTCATGACCCGGGACTGCAACTGCCCCAACTTGATTTTGATGTTGGGGAGTTCGTGCAGCGGCTTGCCGTAGCGGATCCGCTCGGTGCAGAAGCGGGTGGTCTCCTCCAGGATCGCCTGATGGATGCCGAGCGCGACAGCGGTGAGGTTGGCCCGCCCGTACAGCACGCTGGAGGAGTACGCGACGGCGAGCCCGTCCCCCTCCTCGCCGAGCCGATGGGACACGGGCACACGGCAGTTGTGGAAGCGCACCTCGCCGAAGCTGAAGCCGTGCAGGCCCATCGACTCCCGGTGCTCGCCCAGCGAGAAGCCCGGCCGGTCGGACTCGACGAGGAACGCCGACAGGCCCTTCGATCCCGGCCCGGTGCGCAGGATCACCCCGTGGAGATCGCCCACATGGCTGTTGCCCACATAGAGTTTTCGGCCATTGAGAATGTAGTCGTCACCGTCGCGGACCGCGCTCGCGGCCATGCCCAGCACATGGCCGCCCGACTCGGGTTCGGTGACCGCGATCGTCGGCAGGCACTCCCCGGCGGCGACGGCCGGGAGCCAGCTCTTCTTCTGTTCCTCGTTCCCGAAGTGCACGATCTTGGCGACGCCGAGCTGGGAGGCCTGCACCATGGCCCCCATAGCGCCGCTCACCCGGGACAGCTCCTCGATGATGATGGTCTTGCCGAGATGACCCACGCCCATTCCGCCGTAGGCGGGGCTGACGGTGGCGCCTATCCAGCCCTGTCGGGCGATGAGCCGCGACAGCTCGTACTGGACGGTGCGCGCGGCCTCCATCTCGGCTATCCGGGGTCGTACCTCACGTTCCGCGAAGTGCCGTACGTCTTCCCTCAGTTGTTGGTGCAGTCGGCTGTTGAAGTATCCGTCCATCCGCGAGCCCTCCTCCGCGAAACGCCTGCCGCGGGAGGCCCCGGCAGGTGGTGCATCGGCAGTGGTCCCGTCCCGAAGAGGCCGACCTCCCCATGCTGTGAAACGCCCCCCTCCGCTACACCACTCTCCGCCAACTATGGCCAGAAGGTGGCGTGTTGACGACGTAATGGCGATGTGTTGTGTGTGCCCCGGCCTGTTCGGTCCCAGTCGATTGCATCCCCTTCACACAACTTTCCGCCACATGACAACGGCAAAAGTTTCGTGGGCATGTGGCACTGAGGGCCAGGAAGCGGAATCAGATCGACACGGTCATGACATCCGAGAACAGGTGCAGAACCGATTCCGCTTCGACATCGACGAAAACGACCTGTCCTTCATACGTGTGAGTGAACGGAAGAGCTCCGCGCCACCCCGCCGACCAGCACTTTCCGCTGCCCGGGGTGGCGTCGGGTGGCGGATCGGGCCATGGGGCGGGCGCGTCACATTCCGGCAAAGGGCGTCGTACGGCGGGGGAGAGGCGGACGGAAGCCCCCGGATCGCGCCGCTGACCTGGTGGTTCTCCGTGAGGATCGGTTCGCCCGGGGCACGGGCCCGAGGTCCGTGGAACGACTCCGGTCCCTGGCGGGCCGGCCGTGGCGCCCTTGCCGCGGCTCGGCACCGGCCCCGACGGCCGTTGGTCACCGGCCCGACTGTTGCACAACGGACGCGCGCCATAAGGGAGTCGGACGCTGATGTAAGGGTCGGTGAACGGTCGCCGCCCCTGGAATTGGTTGCGTCCGGCGAGGGCGCGTTGGGGTGTGGACCAGCGTG
Source organism: Streptomyces sp. ASQP_92 (assembly GCF_025399895.1). Lineage (GTDB taxonomy): Bacteria > Actinomycetota > Actinomycetes > Streptomycetales > Streptomycetaceae > Streptomyces. The sequence goes on from NZ_JAODUA010000005.1 coordinate 314,642, forward strand.
AACGGTGCATTGCGGTGGCTCGGGGCGCGCGTCGGAGCGCGAGATACGGAATCGAGCGCTGCCCTCGGCGCGCCCTCGCGAGCGGCCCCGCCGGGAACCGGAGGCGGCGTCATTCGGACACGGGACCCGGAAGCCTGACGCCAGGTGCCCGAGGGTCTGCGGCGTCGCGTGCGCCGTAACGAGCACGAAGGTGTGGGGAAGTGGTGAGGAATCCGGCCACGGGGCGAGGGTCGGGACCGTGCCCGGTCGGCTCCGGTTCGTCGGCGGGAGCGACCGGCCACGGGGCGACGGTCGGAACCGTGCCCGGTCGGCTCCGGTTCGCCGGCGGGAGCGGGTCCTCCGGCCGCCGCCCTCGCCCTGCCCGTTCACCGATCGCATCCTTGGCCATGGTCACAACTCGGCTCCAAGCGAAGGAAGTTGACATGACCGACCTCCGTATCGGCGTCATCGGATACGGCATGCGCGGCAGCATCGCGCGCGTCGCCCACCGGCCCGGGCGCGGCTCAGCCGTGACCGCCGTCGCGGACCCCGACCCCCGGGCCCGCACGGAGGCCGCCGCGGCCTTCCCCGGCGCGCTCGTCCGCGCCGACGCCCGCGCGGTGACCGAGGCGGCCGGCCTCGACGCCGTACTCGTCCTCACCCCCGACCACACCCACGCCGACCTGACCTGTGCCGCCCTGCGCGCCGGAAGGCCGGTCTTCGTGGAGAAGCCCCTGGACATCACGGTCGAGGGCTGCGACGAGATCCTGCGGACCGCGCGCGACACCGGGACGCGCCTGTACGTGGGCCACAACATGCGGCACATGCCCGTCGTCCGGATGATGCGCGACCTCGTCCGCCGCGGCTCCATCGGCACCGTCAAGACGATCTGGGTGCGCCACTTCGTGGGGTACGGCGGCGACTGGTACTTCAAGGACTGGCACGCCGAGCGCCGCTGCACCACCGGCCTCCTGCTCCAGAAGGCCGCGCACGACATCGACGTACTGCACTGGCTGGCCGGCGGCTACGCGAGCGATGTCCAGGCGATGGGCGACCTGATGGTGTACGGAGCCAACCCGCACCGCCGGGCGCCCGGCGAACCCAAGGCGCGGGACTGGTACACCGAGGACGGCCACTGGCCGCCGCACACCCAGCGCGCCCTCAACCCGGTGATCGACGTCGAGGACGTGTCGCTGCTCAACCTGCGCCTGGACAACGGGGTGCTCGCCTCCTACCAGCAGTGCCATTTCACCCCGGACTACTGGCGCAACTACACGGTCATCGGCGACGCGGGCCGCCTGGAGAACTTCGGCGACGGCCCGGGCGGCCAGGTGAAGGTGTGGAACACCCGCCGCTCCGGCTACCGCCCCGAACCGGACGAAACGTACGACATCCCCGGAGCCGGCGCTTCCGCGCGGGACGAGGGGGACCAGGGGCACGGCGGGGCGGATCCGGTGGTCATCGACGAGTTCCTGCGCTTCGTACGCGACGGCGGCCCCACCGACACCTCGCCGGTCGCGGCCCGCATGGCGGTCGCGGCGGGCTTCCAGGCCACGGCCTCCCTGAGGGCGGGAGGAACCCCGCAGAAGGTGCCGGTGCTCGACCCGGACCTCGCGGCGTACTTCGAGTGGGGCCAGAGGGAAGACGCCGGATGAGAGCGGCTCGGGGCCTTCGGGCCGGAGGGTGGCCCGGTGCGGGCCGCCTCTCCCTTCCCCCTCCGAGCGGCGCCCTCTTCCTTCAGCGGGTCGGCTGTCGGTGGTGCGGCTTCCTTCAGGGGGCCGGCTGTCGGTGGTGCGGCGTACGGTGCTCGCATGGCCAACGCCGACGACGTACGCCGCATCGCGCTCGCGCTCCCCGGGGCGACGGAGAAGCTCGCCTGGGGCAAGCCCACCTTCCGGGTCGCGGGCAAGATATTCGCCTCCCTGGGGGACGACGACGCCTGGGTGGGCGTGAAGTGCCCGAAGGAGGACCGGGAGGAGTTGATCGCCGCCGAACCCGACAAGTTCTTCCTGCGCGAGGGGCACGACGACCACTACGACTGGCTGCGGGTCCGGCTCGGCGCGCTCGACGGAGACGCCGAGCTGTCCGCGATCCTGACCGACTCCTGGCGCCAGGCCGCCCCGCGCAAGCTCCTGGACGCCCACCCCGCGCCGGGCGGCTGAGCCGAGCCCGATGGCGGCCACTCCGGGAAAGGGGTTCGTGACCACCCGGGGAAGTGCGGTATTGTTCTCATGCACGAACGGCCGGGGGAAACCCCAGGTCAGACGGGCATCGGGACGTGGCGCAGCTTGGTAGCGCACTTGACTGGGGGTCAAGGGGTCGCAGGTTCAAATCCTGTCGTCCCGACTCGAAAGAGTCGAGGTCAGGGCCGGTTACGGAGAAATCCTAGACCGGCCCTGACTCGTTTCCCGGCCGTTGTCGATCTTTTGAGGCCCCGCCCGCGGCGGTTCCGGCTCACGTTTTCGGCCGATGGTTCTTGTCGATGGTTCCGGCTCGGGGTCGCCGTCGAGGAGCCGGGTCCGTGCGCGAGGGACTTTCGGCCCGAAGGTCGTGACCTTTGCGCCCGCCGCCGGGGGCGGATGTCGGCTGGGATGGAAGACCCGCCCGTAGGCAGGGCCCGCCGTCCGCCCGCTCTCGAGATCGATGTCCATGTGCGCAGACACCACGCCCCGAGCCTGCCCGCCGCAGGAGACGCTCCCCCTCGACGGCATGTGGATGGTGCTCGAACCCGCCACCGCGCCCGCCGGAGCGGCGCATCTCATGTGTGCCAGCCCGCGCGCCCGGAAGGTACTCCTTGACGAGGTCACGCCGCACCGGACCTTCGCCGACTTGGTGGCGCCGAGCAGCGCGTCCATCTCGCGCCAGTTGTTGTTGGACGCGGTCCGGGGCGAGGGGCGCGCCTACCGTCAGCCGGTCGAGTACGCGCATCCGCACGGCACGGTCATCTGCATGACCTCCGCACGCCGCCTGGACACGCGCGGCTCCGGTCCGCCCGCGCTCCTGGTGGAGATCGAGGAGGAGGAACACGGGGAGTGGCTGCACTGGGAAGCGCTGCGCTCCATGACCGTCCTGGCCGACCACTCGCTGTGGGTCTACGACGAGGAGGCCGACCGGTTCAGCTGGCTCGACGGGGAGCGCCTGTACAACGGCATGGGGCCCGGCGACCGGATGCCGCTCGCCGAGCTCTTCGACCGGGTGCACGCCGAGGACGTGGCGCGCGTGCAGGAAGCGTTCTGGGCACTGCGCAGAGGCGAGACCCAGCAGGTGGACGTCGACTTCCGGATGCCGGACGAGCACGGCCGGCTGCACTGGCTGCGCACCCTCGCCCGCCTCGTGCGGTTCGGCTTCGACGGCGGGCGGCGCGTCGTGGGGACCACGGCCAACACGACCGCGGCCGTGGAGCGCCATCAGACGCTGCTCAAGGCGCACGCGGACGCCCGGCGGCGCGTCGACCTGGTTCAGCAGCTCGCCGCCGCGTTCGTCGGGGCCGCGACGGAGGACGAACTGACCGCGGCGATCCTGAACCGCGTCGCCCCGGCCTTCGGGGGCACCGGCACGCTGCTGGCGTTCGTCGAGGAGGGACGGCTGCGGGTGACGTTCGGGGACGGCATCGACCCCGCCCTTGCCCGCTCCCTGCATGGACTCCCGCTGGATGCCCCCAAGCCCCTGACCGAGGCGATCCGCACCGGAAGACCCCTGTTCATCGCCACCCGGGACGAATACCGGCGCTCGTGGCCGCAGGCGCACGGCCTGCTGGACGCCACGTCCGCCACCTCGTTCATCATGATTCCGCTCCGGGGCCAGGGGGCGTCCCCGCTCGGAGGCTGGGTCGTCACCTTCGACCGGCCGCACGACCTCTCCCCCCAGGAGCGGATCCTGGTCGGGGTGATGGCCGATGTCGCGGGCCAGGCGTGGGAGCGCATCCGGCTCCAGTCCGCCCGCACCGAACTGGCCGCGACGGTACAGCGCAACCTGCTGCCCGCCACGCTGCCGACCGTCACGGGGTACGAGGTCGAGGCCCGCTACAGCCCCGCCCATCAGGGGCTGGACGTGGGCGGTGACTGGTACGACGTGATCGCGCTGCCCGACGGGAGCACGGCGTGCATCATCGGCGACGTCCAGGGCCACAATGTGCAGGCCGCCGCCCTGATGGGCCAGATACGCACCGCGATGCACGCCTACGCGTGGCAGGAGCCCACCCCCGACCGGGTACTGGCCCGCACCAACGACCTCATGCTCCAGATGCGCCTGCCGGTCTTCGCGACCTGCCTGTATGTCCTGCTCACCCCCGACGGCCGGGCCCTGACGGCGCGCGCCGGACACGTCCCCCTGGTGCACGCCGCGCGGGACGGGGCACGGGTCCGCGAGTACCCGGGCGGCCTGCCCCTGGGGGTGCTCGCCCGTAGCGAATTCCCCGTACACGCACTGGAGTTGGCCCCCGGCGATGTGCTCGCCCTGGTCACCGACGGCCTGGTTGAGGGCCCCCGGCTGCCCATCGACGACGGCTTGGCCGACGTCTGCGCCGCGACCGACCGCCTCCGGGAGGCACCTCTCGGGGAGCTGGCGGACGTTTTGATGGCACAGGACGACTCCCTGACCGGCCATGTCGACGACCGGGCCGTGCTTGTGGTGCGGAGGCGGGCCAACTCCCCTTCTCTTGAGACACGTTGAAGGTTCCCGGTGCCTCGGGTGCGAGCCGTCGGAGCCGTCAGCGCCGTCCATGTCCGGTCGATCAAAGGCGCGCACGGCGGCGCTGGAGCAACCGGTCGAGCGCTGAACGCGCAGACGTAGGCCACATGGGCGACAATGGTCGTGATCGTCATGTGCCCGACGACCACCGACCACCGACCGCTCTACGCGGGCGGGGACGGGTGCTTCGGGGGCGCGGGGAACTGCGTGAGAAGCGCCCACGACCCGCAGGTTCAAGAGGGTTCGGGGGCGCGGGGAACTGCGCCACCAGCCGCCTGCGGCCCGCAGGCGAGAACGGGTCGAGCCCGAGTGGGCGGCCCCGACATTTTGGCCTTTCGTGCAATCCGCATCGGAGCGCTCGATGAAACCGAACTCATTCGTAACGGCGGCCGCCATGGTCTGCGGTCTTGTTCTGATGGGCCCGATGTCGGCCGCCTCGGTCGCACACGCGCAAGCCGGTTCTGTCCCCGCCGCCCAGGACAAATCCGCCATGTGCCCCTCTGGCGATCCTCCTCCTGGAACGGGTTCGCGGATGAGCGCGGCAGATGCCGATGCCATGGTCCGTGGCCACAACGAGGCGCGCCAGGAAGCCATCAAGACATACCACCCCGGGCTGTCCCTCGCCCCCGTCACCTGGAGCCCCAAGCTCGCGTGTGACGCGCAGGCTTGGGCCGATGACCCCGAGTCCAGCGCGAGCGGCGGGCTGCACCACAGCAAGCGTGAGGCGAACGGCAACGAGGGCGAAAATCTCCTGAACAGCACACCCGTGCCCGCGCGTCCCGCTCTGGCGCTGGATCCGTCAGTGAGTTACAGCTGGACGGCGGAGAAGGCCAAATTCGACGCGGATGCCAACGCGGTGGTCCAGAACAACGCGCCCGACGGCACCAATTACCACGCGTGGGGCCACTACTCCCAGATGGTCTGGATGTCCCCCACCTCGGTCACCACCTCGATCGGCTGCGGAGTGAAAGAGGGCGTGCCGGTAGGGGGCGGAACCGGGTGGATTCTGGTGTGCCGGTACGCGGCCGCCGGCAACATCGACGGGCAGCGCGCCATTCCGAGCGGCGGGCAGGTCGCGCCGGCGCCGGGTGACTGGAACGCCAAGGCGCATTCCGCCGCAGACGTCGCGGGTAGGCCGGCGACGTTGGTGTGGCCGAACCAGCAGCACGTTTTCTACCGCAGTACGGACGGGAGTCTGAAGCATCTGTTCTGGGATTCCGGAACCAACCAGGTGTACGCGGACAATTGGAGTGCCAAGGCGGGTGCGGGTGCTGATGTCGCTGGTGACCCCGCGACGATGGTGTGGCCCCATCAGCAGCACGTTTTCTACCGCAGTACGGATGGCCGCCTGAAGCACGTGTTCTGGGATTCCGGGAAGAATCAGGTGTTCGCCGACGACTGGTCTGCGAAGGCGGGTACGGGGTCCGATGTGGCCGGTGATCCGGCGACGTTGGTCTGGCGCAATCAGCAGCATGTGTTCTACCGCAGTACGGACGGGAGTCTGAAGCACCTGTTCTGGGATGCGGCAACCAACCAGGTGTACACGGACAATTGGAGCGCCAAGGCGCACGTGGCTGCCGATGTCACCGGCGCTCCGGCGACGTTGGTGTGGCCGAACCAGCAGCACGTTTTCTACCGCAGTGCGGACGGGAGTCTGAAGCATCTGTTCTGGGATTCCGGAACCAACCAGGTGTACGCGGACAATTGGAGTGCCAAGGCGGGTGCGGGTGCTGATGTCGCTGGTGACCCGGCGACGATGGTGTGGCCCAAACAACAGCATGTTTTTTACCGCAGTACGGATGGCCGCCTGAAGCACGTGTTCTGGGATTCCGGGAAGAATCAGGTGTTCGCCGACGACTGGACCGCGAAGGCGAATGCGGGATCCGATGTGGCCGGTGATCCGGCGACATTGGTCTGGCCGAACCAGCAGCACGTGTTCTATCGCGGCGCCGACGGCAGCCTGAAGCATCTATTCTGGGACTCCGGGCGCAACCAGGTGTTCGCCGACGACTGGACCGCCAAGGCGCATGTCGCCGCCGACGTCTCGGACACCCCGGCCGGCCTGCTGTGGCCCGACCAGCAACACGCCTTCTACCGGGGCAAGGACGGCGCCATCAAGCAGCTCTTCTGGGACTCCCCACGCAATCAGGTCTTCGCGGACTGAACCGTGGTCGCGCCTGCCCGACGTGTACAAACGCTTTGATGCATGAGCAGGGCAATGCTCTACTCCTGGCATGACCACCCTGACGAAGCTTGAGCCCGCTCCTGTCATCGGCGAGACAGTCCAACTGCTCTCCGAGCACTACGTTTTCCCCGACATAGCCGAACAATTGGGTGCCCTGCTGCGGCGACGCCTCGCCGAAGGGGCCTACGACGTCGATAATGCCGAGAAGCTCGCCCGGCTGGTCACCGCGGACCTACAATCAGTCAACGGCGACCGGCACCTGAGACTGAAGTACCACGCCGACCCGGTTCCCCAGCAGCAGGGGGCGGCCACCCTGGAGTCGATGCGGCGGGACTTCGACGCCTCGCTGGGCGGTGCACCCCGGGTGCAGTTGCTCGACGGAGGGGTCGCCGTGGTGGAGTTGGCGCCGATGCTGTTCCCGCTGGAGTGGGCCGCCGAACCCCTGACCGCGGCGCTCTCCCTCGCCTCCCGCGCCCAGGCGCTGATCGTGGACCTCCGCGCCAACCGGGGCGGCGACCCGGACGCGGTCGCCTTCGCGTGCAGCTACCTGCTCGACGAGCGCACCCACCTCAACACGATGTACTGGCGCCGGGACGAGCGCAGCGAGCAGTCCTGGAGCCTGCCGCAGGTTCCCGGCGCGCGCTTCGGCGGCAGCAAGCCGCTGTACGTGCTGTCCAGCAGCAGCACCTTCTCCGCCGCCGAGGAGTTGGCGTACGACCTCCAACAGCTCGGTCGCGCGGTGGTCGTCGGCGAGCCCAGCCGCGGAGGCGCCCATCCCTGCCAGGGCTGGACGGTGCACCCCCATCTGGAAGCCACCGTGCCCGTCGGGCGTGCCATCAACCCCGTCTCCGGCACGAACTGGGAGGGTACCGGCGTGCGGCCCGACGTCCCCTGCGCCGCCGCCGACGCCCTCGACCAGGCGCACGCCCTGGCCCTGGCTCGCCTGGCGGGCTGACCCGGTCCGGTTCGCCGACAGCACTGCGCGCGCAGTGCTGTCGCACGCCTGGACTCCCCGTCGTGGAAGGGACGTCGAACAAGGTCCCGAGGGAGCGATTACGATCCGGACTTATGAGCACGTCGGATCAGGACCAAGCGGTGGGCACGGCCCCGGAAACGCGCGGAGCGTCGACCCCGCCCGAGAAGAAGCTACCGAGCCAGGCCCCTAACCGGCCTACGGGGGACGGGGCTTCGAGACCGCGGGGAGTGGGCGGGGCCGCAGTGGAGGGGGAGGGCTCGGAGGCCGCCGGGAAGGCCGAGGCCACCGGAACCGACGGCTCGGTGGCCGATGACTCGGTGGCGGATGACTCGGTGATCGACGGCTTGGTAGCCGACGGCTTGGTAGCCGACGGCTCGGCAGCCGACGGCTCGGCAGCTGATGACTCGGCGGCCGTCGGGTCGTCCGAGCCCGCCGAGCCCGCCGAGCCCGCCGAGCCCGCGGAGCCCGCTCAGGCCCCCGAGTCGGCAGTCTCCGCGGCCCGCACCACCCCCGAACACGCCGAGCGCCCCACACCCCCCGAGGGCCGTCCGGTGCCTCAACCCCCGCAAGAAGCAAGCGACTTGGGGAAACTCGACGTCGAGCCCGAGCGGCGGCGCGGCATGGCGCCGTGGCAGGCCCGGCGGATTCGGATGGTCGCCGCCGGGGTGCTGATGGCGGTGATGGGGGCCATCCTCGTCGTGCGGCTGGCCACCCAGTCCTCGGTGCTCGTGGTCGGCGTGTACGGGATCGCCCTCATCCTCTGCGGTGTCGTCATCGAACTCAGCCGCAACGGCCGCACCCGGCTCGGTTCCTGGCTGCTGGTGGCGGGGCTCGCCGCCGCTTTCGCCATGGACTGGTTCGTGCTGCCGTAGCGGCTTCGACGGGGTCGGCCGGCCGCGCCGCCGCAACGCAAGCGTGCTCGCGTACCGGGAAGGTGGAGAACGTCCGGCACCTGCCGCACGGTCATCGCGTCACGTCCGCCGGAACCCCCGGCCGCGGCCGGGTCCGCGTCCCCCAGCGGGCAAGGGCGGGGCCGGCCGCGCCCAGGGTCGTGAGGGACGAGCCCCGTGGCCGCCGGACCGGGGCGTACGCCGCCAGCGCCGTCATCGGGCAGCTCACCAGGAAGAGCAGCCCTGCGGTGCGGAACGCCCTGCCGCCGTCCTGCGGGGGTTCGATGCGGGAGCCGATCCTGGTCTGCGTCAGGACGCAGAAGGCGGCGTTGAGGGCGAACAGCGCGGCCACCGTCCAGCGGGGCGCTTCGGTGTTTTCGGCGATCCAGATCGGCAGGCTAACAGTGGACCCGGAACCCGCCGCAGTCGTAGCAAGACCCGTTCCGTCCCCACCTTTTCCGCTATCGGGCGACAACCTCCTTTTGCGGATACCCAGTTGGGCTCCATATGCGCCTCAGCCGTTGACATGTACCCGGCTCACGGTGAATCTTGATGCTCGAAACTCCAAGGTTCCAAGCATGAACGCGCATGCCGCGCCCGGCTGTTGCTCGGTACGAACGGAGAACGAAACCTTGCGGACCCCCTGGCATGGCTCACGCCCGCCCCGACGTCCCGCCGTCGCCGTCCTGTCGGCGCTGGCGCTCGGCCTCACCACTCTGGCCGTTCCGGCCGCCCACGCGCAGGCCGGGGCGCCGCCCGGTGGCGTCCTGGACGGCGGCACGAAGTCGCTCACCTGGCACAGCCCGGTCTACGAGAAGGGCACCGTGGACTCGCCCGACAAGTGCCCGCCGGCCGCGCAGGACCCGGACGGCGCGGTGTGTGCCCGCTTCGACCTGACCGTGAAGCCGCCGGCCGGTGAGTGGGACGACAACCCGGAGGGCGGGGTGCCCGTCTCCGTGCAATGGGCCACGCCCACCGACGACTTCGACCTGTACGTCTACGACGACGCGGGCAAGCAGGTCGCTTCCAGCGCGGGCACCGCCGACCCCGAGGCCACCGTCATCCCGAAGGCCTCGGGGACGTACCACGTGGTCGTCGTCCCCTACGACGTGCACCACAACTCGTTCACCGGCACGGCGTACCTTCCCGAGCCGACCGACGCGGGGAACCTCACCGCCTTCGGCGGCAAGGACGGCACGTACGACATAACCGCCGGTGATCTGAAGGCGCGCGTGGACTTCCTCGCCGATGACACGCTGCGGCTGCGGGCCGCCCCCGACGGCACCTTCACCGATCCGCCCAACAGTCACATGATCCGGACCCGGCCGAAGCCACGGAAGGACACCAAGCCCTTTGACGCGGGCGCCTATTACGGCATCCGGAGCAAGGACGCCGTCCTGCGCGTCTACAAGAAGCCGCTGCGCTTCGCGCTCTACAAGGGCGACAACACCACCGTCATCTGGTCCGAGGCCGACCCGCTGCGGTGGACCTCCGGCGGCATGCGCCAGAGCCTGACCCGCGGCGCCCACGAGCAGTTCTTCGGCGGTGGCGAGCAGAACGGCAGCTTCTCCCACCGCGACCAGATCATGAACGTGGGCAACAACACCAACTGGAACGAAGGGGGTTGGAACAACTCCCAGCCCTTCTACATCTCCTCCGCCGGATACGGGGTGTTCCGCAACACCTTCACGCCGGGGGTGTACGACTTCGGGCCACGGGTCCGCACCGGGCAGCAGGAACGGCGCCTGGACGCCTACTACTTCACAGGTGATGTGAAGTCCGTCATCGGCAAGTACACCGCGCTGGTCGGCAAGCCGTTCATGCCGCCCGTGTACGGGCTCGAACCGGGCGACTCGGACTGCTACCTCCACAACGCCAACCGAGGTGAGCGGCACACCCTCGACGCGCTCAAGGTCGCCGACGGCTACACCCACAACCAGATGCCGCTCGGCTGGATGCTCGTCAACGACGGCTACGGCTGCGGCTACGAGAACCTCGCCGAGACCGGCAATGGGCTCCAGGCGCACAACGCCCAGCTCGGCCTGTGGACCCAGGACGGCCTCGACAAGCTCGCCGACCAGGTCAAGGCGGGCCAGCGCGTCGCGAAGCTCGACGTCGCCTGGGTCGGCAACGGCTACGGCTTCGCCCTCGACGCCTGCGACCAGGCGAAGGCGGGCATCGAGGACAACAGCGACGCCCGCGGCTTCGTCTGGCTGCCCGTGTCCTGGGCCGGAGCACAGCGCTGCGGCGTGCTGTGGAGCGGCGACCAGAAGCTGAGCTGGGACTATCTGCGCTGGCAGATCCCCACCTACGCGGGCGCCACGCTCTCCGGCATCGCGTACAACACGGGCGACGTCGGCAGCATCTTCGGTCACGACCCCAAGATGTACACGCGTGACCTCCAGTGGAAGGCGTTCCTGCCCGCCATCATGACGATGGACGGCTGGGCCAAGGACCTCACCACCGGCAAGGCCGCCGACCAGCAGCCCTGGCTCGACGGCGAGCCGTACGCCTCCATCAACCGCAAGTACCTCCAGCTCAAGGAGCGGCTCATCCCGTACATGTACGGGCTGTCCAAGGACGCCACCACCACCGGCGTCGGCGCCGTCCGCCCGCTCTCCCTGGAGTACCCGGACGACCCCAACACCCTGGGCGCGAACGCCAAGTACGAGTTCCTCGCCGGGCCGGACTTCCTCGTCGCCCCCGTCTACAGCGACACCAGCGTCCGCGACGGCATCTATCTGCCCCAGGGCACCTGGACCGACTACTGGAGCGGCAAGACCTACCAGGGCCCCACCACCATCGACCACTACGCCGCCCCGCTCGACACCCTCCCGCTGTTCGTCAAGGGCGGCTCGATCGTGCCGATGTGGCCCCAGGGCACGACCTCCTGGCAGACCAGGGACAAGGGCGAACTGGACTACGACATCTACCCGCGGCTCGGCACCTCCTCCTACACGCTGTACGAGGACGACGGCGTCACCCGGCAGTTCGCCCAGGGCGCCTCGGCCACCCAGCGGGTCCAGGTGACCTCGGCCGGACGCGCCTCGGTCGTCACCATCGGTGCCAGCGACGGCAGTTACCAGGGCAAGCCGACCACCCGCTCCTACCGCCTCACCGTCCACGGGCAGTCCGCGCCCGGGATCGTCGCGCTCGGCGGGAAGCGGTCGCAGCGGTACGGGTCCGCGGCCGAGCTCGCGGCGGCCGGCTCCGGCTGGTTCTTCGACTCGGCGACGGGAGCGACGGAGGTCAGGACGCCGTCGCAGCCGACCGGGCACGGCTTCTCCGTCGAGATCGCGTGACCTGAGGGCCGCCACCGGTTCGGGGGCCGCACCGTGAGCCGTCCGGTGCGGCCCCTCCGCATGTGTGCGGGGGTGCCTGGGGCAAGATCGGCGTACGGCCGAACAGGCACCCCACCGCCAGGAGATCGCTTCGATGTCATTCCGCGCCATCCGTGTGACCAAGGACGAGCAGGGCCACCGGGTCGAGACCGTCACGCTGCAGGAGAACGACCTCCACGAGGGCGATGTGACCGTCGCCGTGGACTATTCGACCGTCAACTACAAGGACGGCCTCGCGCTCGCCCACGGCAAGGGCATCGTCCGTACGTACCCGCTGGTGCCCGGCATCGACTTCGCGGGCACCGTCGAGTCGTCCGCGCACGGCTCGTTCGCGCCCGGCGACAAGGTGGTGCTCAACGGCTTCGGCGTCGGGGAGGGCCACGACGGCGGGTTCGCGCAGAAGGCCCGGGTCAGCGGCGACTGGCTGGTCCCGCTGCCCGCGGGGCTCAGCACCCGCCAGGCGGCCGCGATCGGCACCGCCGGATACACCGCGATGCTCAGCGTGCTCGCCCTGGAGGACGCCGGCCTGACCCCCGACAGCGGCGATGTGCTCGTCACCGGCGCCGCGGGCGGTGTCGGCTCGGTCGCCGTCACCCTCCTGGCCCGGCTCGGCTACCGGGTGCTCGCCTCCACCGGGCGGCCCGCCGAAGCCGGGTATCTGCGCGAGCTGGGCGCCGCCGAGATCGTCGACCGTGCCGAACTCTCCGCCCCCGGACGCCCGTTGGGCAAGGAGCGCTGGGCCGGTGCGATCGACTCGGTCGGCAGCCACACCCTGGTCAACGTCCTCGCGGGCACCCGCTACGGCGGCACCGTCACCGCCTGCGGCCTCGCCCAGGGCGTCGATCTGCCGGGCACCGTGCTGCCGTTCATCCTGCGCGGGGTGACCCTGGTCGGCATCGACTCCGTACAGGCGCCGATGGAGCGCCGGGTGAGGGCGTACGAGCGACTCGCGCGGGATCTCGATCCGGCCCGCCTGGATACGATGACCACGGTCATCGGTCTCGACGAGGTGCCCGGTGTCGCGGAACGCATCCTCGCCGGGCAGGTGCGCGGGCGCACCGTCGTGGACGTCAACGCCTGACGGCCGGCCCGGGGGCGGTGGGCCCGCGCCCGCCGCCCTCGATGATCCCCGCGAATCCGTCGAGCAGCGGACCGAGGCCGAACTCGAAGAGCTCGTCCAGGCGCAGGTCGTATCCGCCGTCGAGGGCCGTGGTGACCCGGCTGAACACCGGGTATCTGCCCGATGCCACCAGCGCGTGCAGGGCCGCGGCCTGCTGCTCCATCCACCCCTCCTCGCTCACCCCGGTGGCGGCCGCGGCCTGGGTCTCCTGTTCAAGGCCGGCGGCGAGCCCCTGCACATAGCCGTACAGGAGCACATGGACGTCGAGCAGGGTGGCCGGGTCGAGCCCGTGTCCGTCGAGCGCGGCCAGCGCCCACTCGGCGTGCGTCATCAGATTGGGGAGCAGCAACGGGCGGGTGAGCGGCGCGAGTTGGGCGAGCCAGGGGTGCTTGCGGAACAGTGACCACAGCGTCCGGCCGCCCAGTTCCAGCCGGGCGCGCCAGCCGGCCGGTGGCACGGCTGGATACCGCGCCTCGCCGAAGGCGGCGTCCGCCATCAGGAGCACCAGCTCGTCCTTGCCGCCGACATGGCGGTACGGCGACATCGCGGCGACCCCGAGCCGGGCGGCGACCCCGCGCATGGACAGGGCGCCCAGACCCTCGCCGTCCGCGATCTCCATGGCCGCCGCCACGATCCGCTCGCGGGTCAGCTCACCCTCGGCCCTGACGCGTGCTGGGGGCGGCGGTGCCGGGGTGCGCGCGCTCACGACGGTGCCGACCCGGGGGAGCGTCTCCACGAGCCCCTCCAGGCGCAGCACGGTGAGGACCTTGGTGGCGGTCGCGAGCGCGACGCCCCACTCCTTGACGATCCCCCGGGTCGAGGGGACCCGGTCGCCCGGGGCGAGCTCGCCGGGGGGTGCCCGGTTGCGCGCTCGCGTACTGGTCGCGTCGCCACGGCTTCGCGCCGACCGTCGTGGAGCGCGCCCCGGGAACGCGACCGGGCGGGCAGGCGGTCGACATCAGGGGAGTGGCGCTCGACGTGGTGGAGCGGATGGGGCTGCTCGGCCGGGTGCGCGAGGCGGCCACCCGGATGCGGGGCATGTCCCTGCTCGACGCGGACGGCAACGAGGTACACCGCTCCACCGAGGCCACCTTCAGCAGCGGGCGGCTCGACAGCGGGGACGTCGAGCTGCTGCGCGAGGACCTCGTCGCCATGCTGGAGCAACTGGCCGACGGACAGGCCGAGTTCATGTACGGCGATCGCATCACCGGGCTCGATGAGGGCGAGCACGGGGTGACCGTCGACTTCGCACACGGCCCGTCCCGCACCTTCGACCTCGTGGTGGGCGCCGATGGACCGCACTCGGCGGTACGCGCGCTCGCCTTCGGCCCCGAGCGGGAGTTCACGCACCACCTCGGCAGCCATCTGGCGATCTTCGGCGCGGAGAACTTCCTCGGCCTGGACAACTGGCAGGTGTGGCAGCGCGACGGCGACGCCGGGTACGGGATCTACCCGGTGCGCGACAACAGCGAGCTGCGGATCACCTTCGGCTTCGCGTCCGGACCGCTCGACGCCGTGCCCCGGGAGCCCGACGCGCTGAAGCGCGCGATCGCCGACCGGATGGGGGCGCTCCGCTGGGAGAGGGCGCGGCTCGTGAAGGCGCTGTGGGCCGCGCCCGACCTGTACAGCGACGCGATGGCCCAGATCCGGCTCGACCGGTGGTCGCGGGGGCGGACCGTGCTGCTCGGGGACGCCGGGTACTGCGCCTCACCCCTCTCCGGCCAGGGCACCGGCCTCGCGCTGGTGGGGGCGTACGTCCTGGCGCAGGAGCTCGGCCGGGCGGGCGGGGAGCACCGGGAGGCGTTCGCCCGGTACGAGGCGCGGCTGCGCCCCTTCGTCACGCTCAACCAGGCGCTGGCGACGGAGAACCCGGGCGGTCCGGCCAGTACGGAATCCGTGGAGCGCGCCAAGAACGCCGTCGCCCTTGACGGGTGAGGCGCGCTCCGGGCCAGTGCCGGGCAGGGCACCGGCTGCGTCAGGCCGGGATCCGCACGGCCGGCTCGGGGGCCGGCCGCTCCGCGGGTACCGGCACCTGCGGGGGAAGCGCGGCGGGCAGGTCCGCGGGTGCGGCGCCGGTCAGCATGAGCACGCCACGGGCCGCGACGCCCGCCGCCGAGGCCGCCACCAGCCAGCCGAGCGGACCGCCGTGGAAGCTCTCGCCGAGCAGCGTCACTCCGATCACCGCGGCCGCCGCCGGGTTGGCGAGGTTCACCACGGCCAGCGGGGCGGCGAGGCCACCGCGGTAGGCCGTCTGCGAGAGCAGCAGGCCACCGACCGCGAACATCGCCACCAGCACCGCGAGCAGCGTGGTCTGCCACCAGGTCAGCGGGCCGCCGGGGAGCTCGCGCGCGAGCGAGGCGGTGACCGTCTGGGTCAGCGCGGACGCCACGCCGGAGGCGATGCCGGACGCGGTGGCGTGCCCGAGGCCGCCGCCGTGCGGGGAGTGCGCCCCGGCCCGGACCAGGAAGGCGAGCAGCAGCGCGGTGGCCGCGGCGATGGCGAGGGCCTCGGGCAGGCTGAGCGCGTCTCCGGGGCTCGCGGGCCCCGTGACCGCGATCAGACCGGTGAGCCCGGCCAGGGTCCAGGCCGCGCCGCGCCACTCACGCCGGGTGACACGGCGCCGCGCGTAGTACGCGGAGAGCGGCAGCGCGGCCACCAGGGTGAGCGCGCCGAGCGGCTGGACCAGGGTGAGCGGCCCGTAGTGGAGCGCGGCCACATGCATGAGGGCGCCCGCGACGTTCAGGCCGACCGCCCACCACCACAGCGGCCGGGTGAGCAACTGGCCGATGCCCGGGCCCCCTTGGGCGGCGAGCCGGGACTGGCCGACGGCGGCGAGCGCGTAGCCTGCGGCGGAGGCGAGGGAGAGCAGGATGGCGAGCAACGCGGATTCGTTCATCGCACGGCCTCGGTGAGCTCGGGCGCGGGGGTGCGCGGGGGAGCGGGCGCCGGCTGGGGCGCGAGCGTGACCTGGGACAGCGGGGAGGGTGCGGGCGTGCGCGAGCCGGACGCGCTGGGGGCGGACGCCCGACGGCCAGGCTTGGGTGCCGCAGGCAACTGTGTGGCGCGACGCGGCACGGGCACGAAGAAGAGGACCGCACCCAGCAGTGCGGTGGCCACGATGGCGTCGAGCCAGTAGTGGTTCGCGGTGCCGACGACCACCAGCAGGGTGAGCAGCGGGTGCAGGAGCCACAGCCAGCGCCAGCGGCTCCGGCCCGCCGCGATCAGCCCGATCGCGACCATCAGCGCCCAGCCGAAGTGCAGCGAGGGCATCGCCGCGAACTGGTTCGCCATGGTGTCGGTGTCGGGGGTCGCCGCGTACACCGAGGGCCCGTAGACCTGCGCGGTGTCGACGAGTCCGGCCGTGGTGAGCATGCGCGGCGGGGCCAGCGGGACCGTGATGTGGAGCACCAGGGCGGCGGCGGTGAGCCCGGCCAGCACCCGGCGCGACCACAGGTAGTGACCCGGGCGGCGCAGGTAGAGATAGACGAGGAAGGCCACCGTGGCCGGGAAGTGCACCGTCGCGTAGAAGGTGTTGGCGGCCTCGACCAGCGTGTCGCCGTGCAGCAGCAGGTGCTGGACCGAGCCCTCGCCGGGCAGGTGCAGCGCGCGCTCCCAGCTCCATACGCGGTCGGCGTTGTCGAAGGCGCTCGCCTCGTGACCGTTGGCCAGTTGGCGGCCGAACTTGTAGACGAGGAAGAGCGCGGTCACGAGCAGCAGCTCGCGTACCAGGGGCGGCCGGGAAGCGGTCGTCTCCGGTCCGGCGGGACGGGCCTGATGACGCGCCCCCGTGGTTATACCGGCAAACATTCTCCGGCCCCTTTGAACCTGGATCGATAGATGGGAAAAACACAAGCAAACGTAGGAAGGCTAGATCGAAACTCATCGAGACGCAAACGTCTCGATACGTTTGCGTCTCGAACGAGCGGAGCCTACTCTCGTACGTGCAGGAGTGCCGCTTGTTTTTCTCCGGAGGGAACGATGTCGACGCAGGCCGCCACGGCCGCTGCCCGCCGCAGCAAGATCAGCCCCGAGCGTGAGCTGGAGCTGTACGACGCGGTGCTCGACCTGCTCCGAGAAGGCGGCTACGACTCCGTGACCATGGAGGGTGTGGCCGCGCGCACCAGGTGCGGCAAGGCCACCCTGTACCGCCAGTGGAAGAGCAAGCCGCTGCTGGTCACGGCGGCGCTCGGGCGCAACCGCTGCTCCTTCTTCGCCGGCATCGACACCGGCTCGCTCGCCGGGGACCTGCGGGAGGCGGCCCGGGTGGTGGGCCGGCGCGAAGGCCCCGACACGGCGCTGATGGAGGCCGTGGGCCAGGCCTACATCAAACACCCCGACCTGCGCGAGGCCCTGCGCGAGACCGTGCTGAACCCCGAGATCGCGGCCCTGGACGCGATGCTGCGGCGCGGGGTCGAACGCGGCGAGGTGGCGGCGGACAACCCGGCGATCGGCTACGTCGCCCCCATGATCATGGGCATGCTCCGCGTCGAGCGGCTCTTCGAGGACCGCTTCCACGGCGACGACACGGTGCTGGGGCTGCTGGAAGCGGTCGTCTTCCCGGCGCTGCGGATCGGCTGACCGGCCCAACAGGCCCGGCCCTCAAGGGAGTTGGGCGTCCCTCGCGCGCGTCGTCGCCGCCGAGGGCGCAGCCCCCGAGGGCTACGACACCGTCGCCCGGGGCTCCGCCGTCCGTGACTCAGACCGCGACCACCGTCACCCCGGCCTCGGTGAACGCGGCGACCGTCTCCTCGGAGACCGCCGTGTCCGTCACCAGCGTGCCGACCTGGGCCGTCGCGCAGATCCGGGCGAAGGTGCGCCTGCCCAGCTTCGTGGAGTCGGCGGCCACCACGACCCGCTCGGCGCGCTCGCACAGCAGCCGGTTGATGCCCGCCTCGTCCTCGTCGTGCGCGGACGCTCCGTGCGTCACGTCGAAGGCGCCGACGCCGAGCACCGCCACATCCATCGTGATCTGGTTCAGAACGCCGCCCGCCAGCGGCCCGGTGAGCTCGTAGGACTGCGGGCGGGCCACTCCGCCCGTCACCACGATCTTGAACTGGGGACGCACCGCGAGCTCGTTGGCGATGTTGAGCGCGTTCGTCACGATCGTCAACGCCGGTGATCCATGGGCGAGTTCGGGCCGCACCGCCAGCGCACGGGCCACCTCCGTGGTCGTGGTCCCGCCGGTCAGGCCGACCGCCTCGCCCGGCGCCACCAGATCCGCCACCGCCTTCGCGATGCGCTGCTTCTCCGAGGCCTGGCGCGCCGTCTTGTAGCGCAGCGGCAGCTCGTAGGAGACGCCGTGCAGCAGCGCCCCGCCCCGGGTGCGCACCAGCATCTGCTGCTCGGCGAGCTGGTCGAAGTCGCGGCGGATCGTCGCCGCCGACACCCCGAGGGCGGTCGCCGCCTCCTCGACATCGAGGCGGCCCTGCTCCACGAGCAGTTCGAGGAGCGCCTGCCAGCGGGCATCGCGCGACATCCGCGCCCTCCGTTCTTCGTACCGGTAACCGTCCGTAGTGACCTTAGCGCACGGCCACATGCTTGATCGTGCTCGATATCCCGTTATATTTTGCAGAAACAAGCACGACTCCGTACGGCAGCGCGTCACATCCAGAGGGTGGGAGCCCGGCATGAGCCATGTCGAGAACGAACTGAGCAGTCAGCCCGAATGCTGGAAGCGGGCGGCCGAACTGGCCCTCCAGCACAAGGACGCCCTGCCCGCCCCGGGCGAGCGCGTCGCCGTGGTCGGCTGCGGCACCTCCTTCTTCATGGCGCAGGCCGTCGCCGCGCTCCGGGAGGGGGCGGGCCTCGGCGAGACCGACGCCTTCGCCGCCTCCGAATTCCCCGCCTCCCGCCCCTACGACCGGGTCGTCGCGCTGACCCGCTCCGGCACCACCACCGAGGTGCTCGACCTCCTGGCGCTGGTGCGCGGACGCACCCGTACGACAGCCATCACGGCCGACCCCGCCACCCCCGTGATGCGGGCCGCCGACGACGTCGTGGTCCTCGACTTCGCGGACGAGGAGTCGGTCGTCCAGACCCGCTTCGCCACCACCGCCCTCACGCTGCTGCGCGCTCACCTCGGGCTGCACACCGAGCAGGCCGTCACCGACGCCCGGACCGCGCTCGACGAGCCGCTGCCCGAACGGCTCGTGAAATCAACCCAGTTCAGCTTCCTCGGCCGGGGCTGGACCAATGGCCTCGCGCAGGAAGCCGCGCTCAAGATGCGCGAGGCGTCGCTGTCCTGGACCGAGGCGTACCCGGCGATGGAGTACCGCCACGGTCCCATCAGCATCTCCACCACCACGACCGCCACCTGGATGTTCGGCGAGGCGCCCGCGGGCCTCGCCGAGCAGGTGGCCGCCACCGGCGCGCTGTGGATCGAGGGGCGTCTCGACCCGCTCGCCGAACTCGTCCGCGCCCAGCGCCTGGCCGTCGCCGTCGCGGCCGCCCGCGGACTCGACCCGGACCGGCCGCGCCACCTCACCCGCTCCGTCATCCTCGACGGCGCCTGAGCGGGCGGACCGTGACACCGAACGTCGTGACGCGGAGCCATGCGGCACCGCAACCGCGCAGCACCGCACCGCACCACGCGGCACCGCACCACGTGACACAGGTGAAGGGGAAGCACTGATGCCACTCGCCAGAACCGGGACGCTCGTCGCCGAGGCCGCGGTCAAGCGGCGCGCCGTCGCGGCCTTCAACATCATCACGCTGGAACACGCCGAGGCCGTGATCGCCGGTGCCGAGGCCGCCAAGTCCCCGGTCGTCCTCCAGGTCAGCGAGAACGTGGTCAAGTTCCGCTACGGCCGGGTCCTGCCGCTCGCCCGTGCCGCCGCGGCCGCCGCCGAGGCCGCCGGCGTGCCGGTCGCGCTCCACCTCGACCACGTCAAGCAGGACGAACTGCTGCGCCAGGCCGCCGACGCCGGATTCAGCTCCGCCATGTACGACGCCGCGCACCTGCCGTACGAGGAGAACCTGGCCGCGACGCGAGCCGCCGCCGATTGGGCACACACCCAAGGGCTGTGGATCGAGGCCGAGTTGGGGGAGGTCGGCGGCAAGGGCGGCAAGCCCCCGCTGGACGCCCACGCGCCCGGCGCCCGCACCGACCCCGGCCAGGCGCGGCAGTTCGTCGCCGAGTCCGGCGTCGACGCGCTCGCCGTCGCCATCGGCAGCAGCCACGCCATGACCTCGCGCACCGCCGAACTGGACCACGCGCTGCTCGCCCGGCTCGACGACGCCCTGCGGGTGCCGCTCGTCCTGCACGGCTCATCCGGCGTCCCGGACGAGGCCCTGTCGGCCGCGGTCGCCGGCGGCATCGCCAAGGTCAACATCGGCACCGCGCTGAACATCGCCATGACCGACGCCATCCGTGCCTACCTCGCCGCCCACCCCGAGGCGGTCGACGCCCGCACCTATCTGACGGTCGGCCGGCAGGCGATGGCCGAGACCGTCACCCGCCTCATCGGCGTGCTCGACCGGGCCGTCTGAGGCGTACGCGACCGCCGCCGGAGCCCCGAGGGGGCCCCGGCGGCGAAAGCGCCACGTTCCGCCCGTCCGGCGCTCTTCCGATGTGGCCGGACGTCATAGACGATGGGCCTGTGGACAGGCATGAGCACGCTCGGCTCGACGCGCTGCAGCGCGACCCCTATCCGCACTATGCGCGGGCCCGGCGCGCCGAGGGCCTGACCTTCGTGTCCGAGCTCGACGCCTGGCTGGTGGCCCGCGACGCGGATGTGCGCGAAGTCCTGCGCCGCCCCGAGGCGTTCTCCTCCGCCAACGCGTTGCGCCCCGACGTCCTGCCCGGGCCCACCGTGCTCGCCGAGATGGGCCGGGGCTTCGGCGGCCGCCCCGTCGTGGTCACCTCCGACGGTGCCCTGCACCAGCGGCTGCGCGCCCCCGTCGTGCAGGGCCTCTCACCCGCGCGCGTCGCCGCGATCGTGCCGTACGCGGCGGAGCGCGCGACCGCGCTGATCGACGCCTTCGTCGAGCGCGGCTCGGCCGATCTCATGGCGGAGTTCGCCCTCAAGCTGCCCGGCCAGGTGATCGGCCGCCTCATCGGCCTGGACCCCGCGGACGTGCCGCTCGCCGTGCACGGCGGCCACCGCGCCGAACAGCTCCTGTTCCGCCCGATGCCCGAGGCGGACCAGCTCGCCGCCGCCCGCGACGTCGTAGCGATGCAGCACCTGCTCGACACCTACGTACGAGAACGCCACGCCCGCCCCCAGGACGACCTGTGCAGCGCCCTGATCGGCGCGCTCGCATCGGGCGGCGAGTCGCCCGTCGCCGAACTCACCCTGGACGAGCGCCACGAGATGGTCGCCCATCTCCAGAACTTCCTGCTCGCCGGGCATCTCACCACGAGCGCACTGATCGGCACGACGATGCTGCATCTGATGCACCACCCCACCCAGTGGGAACTGCTCTGCGAGAAGCCGGAGTTGATCCCCAACGCCGTCGAAGAGGCCGCCCGCTACGACAGCCCGATCCAGGGCTTTCGCCGCATCACCACCCGCCCGGTCGTGCTCTCCGGCACCGAACTCCCGACCGGCGCCGTGGTGTTCGTCGCCTACGGATCCGCCAACCGCGACCCGAGCCGCCATGAACGACCCGACGTCTTCGACATCACCCGCCCGCCCGCGCGCCACCTCGCCTTCGGATACGGCGTGCACGGCTGTCCCGGCTCGACCCTGGCGCGCGAACAGCTGCGTATCACCCTGGAGCTCCTGACGAGCCGCCTGCCGGGGGTGCGCCTCGCCGAGGAGAGACCCGTCGTCATGCGCCCCACGATGATCCACCGCTCGCCGGAGCAACTTCCGCTGGTGTGGTGAGGCGCCCCGTCGATCCCGGTTCTCACAGACCGAGTAAGACCGAGCAGAAGTAGACCTTCGACCGTCGATCCCCGTCGATCCTCCAACCGCCCTTGCGTACACGGCAGTTGTCCGACCTCTGTCGACCCCTTCGTCGCCGCCTTGTCCGGATTGGGGAGCAATCTCCGCCGAGCACGGTCCTGTTCCGGATCCCTCGCGCGACATATCCTCCGACCATGCGAGTCGCACTCTTCGTCACCTGCGTCAACGACGCGGTGTACCCGGCCACCGCTATCGCGACGGTGAAGCTGCTCGAACGACTCGGGGTCGAGGTCGACTTCCCCGCCGGGCAGACGTGCTGCGGGCAGCCCCAGTTCAACACCGGCTACCGCCACGAGACCGAGCCCCTGGTGCGCCGGATGGGGCGGGTCTTCGAGGGCTACGACCACATCGTCACCCCCTCCGGCTCCTGTGCGGCGATGGTCAGGGACACCTACCCGCGCATCGCCCGCCGGGCCGCCGAGGAAGGCCGGGAGGCGGGGCTCGGCGCGATCGCGACCTCGCTGGTGCCGCGTGTGTACGAGCTGACCGAGTTCCTCGTCGACGTGCTGGGAGTGACCGACGTCGGCGCGTACTTCCCGCACACCGTCACCTACCACCCGTCCTGCCACGGCCTGCGCCTGCTGGGCCTCGGCGACCGGCCGCGCAAGCTCCTTGAGGCCGTCGAGGGACTCGAGCTGCGCGAACTGCCCGGCGCCGAGGAGTGCTGCGGCTTCGGCGGCACCTTCGCCGTCAAGAACCCGGACGTCTCCACCGCCATGGGCGCCGACAAGGTGCGCAACGCCGCCGCCACCGGTGCCGAGGTGCTGTGCGGCGCGGACAACTCGTGCCTCATGCACCTCGGCGGCATCCTCCACCGCCAGGACGCCCCGATGCGGGCCCTGCACATCGCCGAGATCCTCCTCAGCACGAAAGCGGAGCCCCACGTATGAGCGGCACCTTCGTCGGCATGCCCGCGTTCCCCCCGCCCCCCGCCCGGGCGTTTCCCGAGGCCGCCCATGACGCCGTCCGCGACGAGACGTTGCGCGCCAATCTGCGGCACGCCACCCACACCATCCGCGACAAGCGTGCCGCGGCGGTCGCCGAGCTCGCCGACTGGCAGGAGCTGCGCGAGGCGGGCCGGCGCATCAAGGACCACACCCTGCGTCATCTCGACCGCCATCTCGTGCGGTTGGAGGAGTCGGTCACCGCCGCCGGCGGCATCGTGCACTGGGCGGCCGACGCGGACGAGGCCAACCGCATCGTCGGGGACCTCGTCAAAGCCACCGGGGAGAGCGAGGTGGTCAAGGTCAAGTCGATGGCCACCCAGGAGATCGGGCTCAACGAGGCGCTGGCCGCCGAAGGCATCCACGCCTACGAGACCGACCTCGCCGAACTCATCGTCCAGCTCGGCGACGACCGCCCCTCGCACATCCTGGTCCCGGCGATCCACCGCAACCGGGGCGAGATCCGCGACATCTTCCGCGAAAGAATGGCGAGTTGGGGCAGGCCCGCCCCGGACGGCCTCACCGACACACCCGCCGACCTCGCGGAGGCCGCCCGGCTGCACCTGCGCGAGAAGTTCCTGCGGGCCAAGGTCGCCATCTCCGGCGCCAACTTCATGGTCGCCGAGACGGGAACCCTGGTCGTCTTCGAGTCCGAGGGCAACGGCCGCATGTGCCTGACGCTGCCCGAGACCCTGATCTCGGTCGTCGGCATCGAGAAGGTGGTGCCCACCTGGCAGGACCTGGAGGTGTTCCTCCAGACCCTGCCGCGCTCCTCGACCGCCGAGCGCATGAACCCGTACACCAGCATGTGGACCGGCACCACCGACGGGGACGGGCCGCGCGCCTTCCACCTGGTGCTGCTCGACAACGGCCGCACCGACGCACTCGCCGACGACATCGGCCGCCAGGCGCTGCGCTGCATCCGCTGCTCGGCCTGCCTCAATGTGTGCCCGGTGTACGAGCGGGCCGGCGGGCACGCCTACGGCTCGGTCTACCCGGGGCCGATCGGTGCCATCCTTTCCCCCCAACTCCGGGGCACCACAAGCGAGATCGACGCCTCGCTGCCGTACGCCTCCTCGCTGTGCGGGGCCTGCTACGAGGTGTGCCCCGTCGCGATCGACATCCCGGAGGTCCTGGTCCACCTCCGCGAGAAGGTCGCCGACCAGGGCGGCCGGGGGCACCGCCTGGAGAAGGCGGCGATGAAGGCGGCCAGTTGGGTCATGGACCACCCCGCCGTCCTGGCGGCGGGGGAGCGGGCGGCGGCCAGGACCCGCGCGCTGCATCCGAAGCGGCCACCGGGCGCCCGGGCCTGGACCGAGAGCCGCGACCTGCCCGAACTCCCCGAGGAACCCTTCCGCGACTGGTGGAGGAAGAACCGCGCATGAGCTCACGCGACCGCATCCTGGCCCGCGTCCGGGCCGCGGTGGACGGCGCCCCCGAGGCTGCCCCCACCGTCCGCGACTACCTGACGAGCCACACCCCCGACGACCCGGCGGCCGTCCTCGACCTGCTGCACGAGAACCTCGCCGACTACCGCGCCCTCGTGCACCGCACGGACCCGGCCGGGGTGGGTCCCCTGATCGCCCAACTGCTCGGCGCGCGGGGGGCGATGAGCGTGCTGGCCCCGGCCGGGCTGCCGCCCGAGTGGCTGGCGCACACCTCCCGCGTACGCGTGGCGGACACCCCGGACGCCACCGCGGCCGAACTCGACGCCGTGGACAGCGTGGTCACCGGCTGCGCCCTCGCCATCGCCGAGACCGGCACCCTCGTCCTGGACGCGGGGCCGGACCAGGGCAGGCGCCGCATCACCCTCGTGCCGGACCACCACATCTGCGTCGTACGGGTTCCGGACCAGCTCGTCGCGTCCGTCCCGCAGGCGATGTCCCGCCTGGACCCCCGCCGCCCGCTGACCTGGATCTCGGGCCCGTCCGCCACCAGCGACATCGAGCTCGACCGCGTGGAGGGCGTACACGGCCCCCGCACCCTGGAAGTGGTGCTGGTCGTCGGGTGAGCCACGGGGGGCCGGGGGTGATCGCGCTCAGTGCGTGAGTCGTGGCGCCCGCGTCGCCGCGTCCACCGGGTCCGGCAGCCGGTCCGCGAGGGCCCGTGCCCATCGCGCGAGGCCGTCCAGGTCGATTCCGTACGTCGGTACGCCCTCCTCGGCCGCGTAGCGGGCGAGTGAGCCCATGCCCCGCTCCAGGAGGGAGGCGCCGCCCCTCGCGTTGCCGCGTGCGGCATGGGTGAGGCCGACGGCGAGCTGCGCCAAGCCCCGCCACAGCGGCTCCTCCTGGGCGGGGCCGGCCTTCCACGCGTCCTCGAACACCTCGTGCGCGTGGAACGGCATCCCCGCGTCCAGCAGGCGCTGTGCCTCCCGGAGCGTCTGCTCGGGCGTCCTGCGCACGCCCTCCGGCTGACGGGCCACCCCGTCGGCGCCATAGGGCAGCGGCCGCCCGAGCCCGTCCCTCGGCCGGGCGTTGCGCGCCCGCCCCTCGGCATCACGATCGCGGCGTGCGGAACTCTCCATGCCCCGATTGTCCCCCGTTCCTGCCGTGGTGCCGGAGTGCGGTATGGTTCTCATGCACGAGCGGCCGGGGGAAACCCCAGGTCAGACGGGCATCGGGACGTGGCGCAGCTTGGTAGCGCACTTGACTGGGGGTCAAGGGGTCGCAGGTTCAAATCCTGTCGTCCCGACTCGAAAGAGTCGCAGATCAGGGCCGGTATCGGAGACATCCGACACCGGCCCTTGATCGTTTTCGGGGTCCTGTGGGAGAGCGGCCTCCCCGCGCTCCGGCTCGAGGACGATCACGGGCACCGGCTCACGATCACACTCCTGAGGCGCCGTCGGCGAACACCCGTCCACCGCGCCCGACTTGGCCCCCGGGGCCGGGCGGAGACGTGTGCCGGCAGGTGCGGGCGCGCGTCCACCGGGATCCGTACACCGTGCGGGCGACGGACCGGCTGTCGCGCCTGGCCGGCCACGGTGGCCAGAGGTGAGCCCCTTTGGCACGTCGGCCGTGCCCGACGAGACCTTCCGGTGTGCGCCGGGGAGTTCGACGACCGGCCCGGTCCGGCCGGCTGTCCCGAGGAGCGCGTGGTGAGCCGCGAGGAACGGGATCTCGTCCGCGCGGCGGTGCGTCGAATCCCGCCGCCGCACCAGGAGTTGGTGTCCCCGCTCATCGCCGAACCGCCGGTGGGATACGACCGGATCGGCGAGAAGCCGGGCAACGCCCGCGGATCCATCGGCCCCCTGCGCGAGCGCATCGTCGAG
Source organism: Streptomyces sp. ASQP_92 (assembly GCF_025399895.1). GTDB lineage: Bacteria > Actinomycetota > Actinomycetes > Streptomycetales > Streptomycetaceae > Streptomyces. Next base: position 340,943 of record NZ_JAODUA010000005.1, read on the forward strand.
CGCCTCGGCAGGACGCTCGACGGGGAGGGCTGGTGACCCGCAGGACCGCGCGGGCGCCCGGCGCTCCGCCACCGTTCCGTTCCGGCCCGGCGCGTTCACCGTGCCGTAGCGGGCGGTGGCGCAGGCCGGGCAGCCCGTCATGGAATGTGGCTGTATGGGTAGGGAGAGCCTGTTCGTGCGGGGAACGCCGGCTGAGTGGGAAGGGGCACCCGATGGTGGTGGCCGAGGTACTGGAGCCGAGGGGGCAGGGCTGGCTACAGGCCGGGGAGTTCGGTCTGGCGTTCCTGCTCTCCGCGGCGATCGGCCTGGAGCGGGAGATCCGGCAGAAGGCCGCCGGGCTGCGTACGTACACCACGGTCGGCGTCGGGGCCGCGCTGTTCACGCTGGTCAGCAAGTACGGGTTCGGTGACGTCCTGCACGCCGGGACCGTCGAACTCGACCCCTCGCGCGTCGCCGCGCAGATCGTGTCGGGCGTGGGCTTCATCGGCGCGGGGGTCATCTTCGTGCACCGCGGGTCCGTCCAGGGGCTCACCACGGCGGCGACGATCTGGCTGACGGCGGCCGTCGGCGCCGCCGCCGCGGCGGGGCTCCCGCTGCTCGCGGTCCTGGCGACCGCCGCGTACTTCCTCGCCGCGTATCTGGTCCGCCCGCTCGTCCACCGCCTGCCCGCGATGCGCGCGGTGGCGTCCACCTTCCGGATCGCCTACGAGCAGCGCCCGGGGCTGCTCCAGGAGCTGATGAAGCAGTGCGAGCGCGGCGGATTCACCGTGGTCGGGCTCCAGATGCTCGGCACGGGCGGCGTCGGGGACACCGCGGAGGTCCTGATCTCGGCGGTCGGCCGCGCCGATTCCGCCATCCTCACGGCCCGGTTCGCCGATGTCGCGGGCGTGGTGGCGTGTACCCGGGGCGGCAACGAGGACGAGTGACGGCTCCTCCTCGGGTGAGGACGGCTCGGCGGGCGTTCGGGGCTGCTCGGGCCGGATACCCGGCTCCCCTCACGCCGGGCCTTCCGCGTCGCGCAGCGCGGGGTTCCTGCGGGTGGCGAGCAGGCCGAGGAGTACGGCGACGGTGATCGCGACGAGATGTTCGCGGCCCGCGAGGTTCGGCTTGTGGATCGATCGGAGCACCGTCGGCGTGACCGCGAAGAAGAAGAGGACGGGTGCCCGCTTCACCGTGGCGACATGGGCGAAGAGGCCGACCACCGCGGCGGACGCACCGGTGTCGATGACCTGGGCCGCGTCCGGGGGAAGCCCCCACCACCGCGGTCCCAGCTCGATCATGACGCGGGCGCTGAGGGTGCCCGCCAGCGAGACGGCGTAGGCGACCAGGACGGTCCGGGTGCGGCCGAGCACCAGTTGGGCCAGCGCGATCCCGAGGAACAGCACGGGGATGCCCGGCAGCGCGGCCATGTCGCGGGCCGGGACGAACAGCGACAGCGGCGTACGCAGCAGCACCAGCGGGAGGGGGATGTCGCCGCGGACGTGCGAGGTGAGCCGTATCAGCGCCGCGCCGGTGGGGGACTGGTCCACCGCGTGCAGGGTGAGCACCGCCACCGAGGCGATGATCGCGAGGACGACGCCGGACAGGCCGCGCCGCACGAGTGCGCGCGCCGGCTGGACGATGATCGCCTGGAACTCGCGCAGCAGGGTGCGCCCGAGGAAACGTGCGAAACGGCCGAGTCCGTGTTCGGCTCCGCCGGGCGCCCGGGCCGTCGGCGCGGCTACGAACCGCCGGACGGTCGCCACGTCCGGTTCCGGCCCGCCCGTCCGCTCCCGGGCCTCTGTGTCCCCGCGCACCCTCAACCCCCCAGACCCCTCTGGCCAGGCACTCCCCGCCGACCACCGCACGATCTTGCCACGAGGGCCGCCGGGATCGAGCGCCGCCCCCGCCCCATTCGGCCGGGTGTGCGGCGCCTTGTCGGGCGCCGCGATACCGGCCGATACGCGGCATTAATCGTTTCTGCGGTTCACCTCGATAATCAGGCCACTCGATGGGGTGAAAGGCGTATGAGGCATAACCCATCCGGCTCCTTGGGCGTTGATGGCGGTGCGGGCGTGTCGCCCGTGACGAACTCCGGAAGGCAGGAAACCAATGAGACGGGTCGCCATGAAGGGCCTGGTCACGGCGGTGGCCACGGGCGGTGTACTGGCCGCGACCGGCTACGCCTACGCGGACTCGAACGCCGCCGGTAGTGCGGATTCCTCCCCGGGGGTGCTGGCGGGCAACGCCGTCCAGCTTCCCGTCCACATCCCCGTCAACGTGTGCGGGAACACCGTGGACGTGCTCGGACTGCTCAACCCGAGCGCCGGCAACACCTGCGCCAACGCCTCGCGCGCCGCCCACGCGGGCAGGGCGGGCGCCCCGCGCGCGGCTGGCGGCGGCGCACACGCGGTGGGCGGTGAGCAGGGCTCGCCCGGGGTGCTCGCGGGCAACGGCCTCAAGCTGCCCGTCGACCTCCCCGTCAACATCTCGGGGAATTCGATCGGCGTCGTCGGCGTGCTGAACCCGGCCCTCGGCAACACTGCGACGAACCAGTCCGCCCCGCCGCCGGTCCGTCACCACCCCGCCCCGCCGCCCCCGGCCGTGGCGCCGCCCGCGCCGCCCGCTCCCGCGCCGGCGCACCCGGTGGCCGCCGCCCCGCAGCGGGCCGCGCTCGCCCACACCGGCGCCGATGGCCTCGGCCTGGCGGTCCCGGCGTCCGCCGCGCTGCTCCTGGGCGGCGGAGTCCTCTACCGGAGGTTCCGGGGCGCCACGCGCTAGCCGTGCGCCGAAAAGCGTGGCCCCGGTGGGGATGCCGGGGCCACGGTCATGTCCTGATGGCTCAGGGGCTGGTACTCCTCAAGCCCCGGGGACGCCTCACGTCCCGTTACGGCTCAGTGCGCGGCCGGGCAGTCGACGCGGATGTCCGGCGACCAGAACGTGTCGCTCGTGGAGAACAGACCGCTGCCGTACTCGTAGTAGAGGTACGAGGAGAAGCCCAGGGTCCGGCCGCACGCGGAGTCCGGGGCGACGCGGTACGTCAGGGTCACCGTGCGGCTCGCCCCGGGGGCCAGTGGAAGCGTGTAGTCGAGGCCGAGCCTCGTGGTGTCCGCGCAGGCGGCTCCGTCCGCTTCACAGGAGACCAGTGCGTACTTGAGGTCCGTCTGCCGCTCGGTGTCCCAGGTCGGCCGGATCGACTGGTAGACGAATCTGATCTCGGTCGACTGGGTGTTGGTGAGCGTCATCGTCAGCTCCACGGCGGAGCCGGGAGTGACCGCGTCCGTCTCCGTGTCGAAGGTGAGATCGGCGGTGTCGGCGTTCGCGGGGGTGCCCCCACAGAACAGCAGGGCGCCGGTGCATGAAAGGACCGCGGCGAGGCCGAGACCTGCGAGGCGTGTCGTGTTCATGGCCCCGCAGACTAGAAGCGCCCCGGCCCGCCGTCGCCCCTCTCCTCGCGGTACGGCTCGAAACCGCTGGTGCCCGGCGCCCCGGCACGACGGCCCGAGCGGCGACCCGTCCTCGCAGCACAGCAGGGGGGACGCGGGCGCGCCGCGGTGGCGCCGGGTGATGGTTCGCCCCATCGGGAAGCCGCGACGGAAACGGCGTACTCCCTACTGCGGCCCACCCGTGACGCGGCCCCCGGTGCACGGCACAGGGGCCGCGAGGGCGTGCGGGGAGCGGCAGTTGGGGCGGCGCGCCGGGAACTGGCGTGATGGGCTCGCGCGTTGGGCAGGCAAGCGGGGACACGGCTGTGACGAGTCGGCAACGCGACCGCATTGGGGGCGGATGACGTCATGGAGCAGACTGCCTGGCGATTCTCGGACGACCGCGGACAGAGGGCGACGGCGCCGGTGCCGCCGGTCCGCGTGGTGGCCTACATACAGGCCGGGGCGACGCTGGAGGACCTCGGGGTGCGCCCGGTGGCGGTGTTCGGGTCCTTCCACGACGGCGCGGAACCCGACCCGGCCAAGGCCGGCGCACTGCCCCTGGCCGAGATCGCCTACCTGGGTGCCGGAGACACCCTCGACGCGGAAGCGCTCCTCTCCCCGGCGCCGGACCTCGTCGTCGCCGTCAGCTACGGCGGGGGACAGCTCTACGGGCTCGGCGCGGAGACGGCCAAGCATCTGGAGGAGCGGGTTCCGGTGGTCGTCCTTGAGGTGGGCCAGGCCCGCACCCTGGCGCACATACGGGAGCGATTCGCGGACCTGGCACGGTCATTGGGGGCGCCCGAGCAGGACGACTCCGCTCTGGCGGCGGCGCGTTCGCGGCTGCGCGCGGCCGCGGCACGGACGCCCGGGCCGCGCGTCCTCGCGCTCTCCCCGGCCGGCCCGGACCAGGTCCACCTGGCCCGGCCGGGGGCCTGGCCCGAGCTGCGCGACCTCGGCGAGCACGGAGTGGACCTGATCGAGCCGGGGAAGGGACCCGGCGCCAACTGGCTGACCGCGCCCTGGGAGACGGCGGCCGCGCTGCGGCCCGACATCGTCCTCGCGGACATCAGGTCCAATGCCGCGCCCCTGGACGGCCTGCGGTCCGAGCCCGCGTGGCGCGCCCTGGAAGGCGGCGCGCGCGTCCTGGACTGGAACCCCGAGGCCCCGTGCAGCGCCCGCTCCCACGCCGCCTTCTTCGATGCCGTGGCGGACGCGGTGGAGGAGGGGTGAGGGCGGCGGGCCGAGCCTGAGCGGCCGATGCGCCGCGCGCCCGGGAAACCCCGGGCCCGACCGGTCAACCCGCACGTCCCCGGCCCCCAGGCGGTACGCCTCAGCCGACCGCCACCGGTGACGAGGCGCCCTCCGCGAGCAGCTCGGGGGCGCCGCTTCCGTCGGCCGGTACGGCCCAGATGTCGCTCGCCCGCCCCGACCGCCCGGGCAGTGCGTAGGCGACCGTACGGTCGTCCAGCCAGGCCGCCTGGTCGTCGACGCTGCCCGGCTCGGCCAGCGGGTGCTCGCGCATCGTCGCGAGGTCCAGGACGTACAGGCGCCAGGGCGCGCCGGTGTCGTCCGAGACCTTCTTCTTGAAGGCGATACGGGTGTTGTCGGGCGAGAGGGAGGGGCACTCGGCGTTCTCCCTCAGGGTCGTGGCCGACCAGTCGGCCATGTTCCCCCGGACGAGATGGGTGCGCCCCTTCGTGGAGACCGTCGCGTAGAACACGTTGTCGTCGCGCGCGAACGTCACACCCCAGTAGTTGACGTCGGGCGCGTGATAGCGGGCTCCCGCGAGGGTCAGCGGGATCTCCTCCATGGACTTGATGAGGTAGCCGCTGCGCAGGTCCAGGATGGCGGTGCGGGTCGAGAAGGCGCTGGTGGCATACGAGTCGCCGACCGCGAACACCGTCCAGGACAGCATCCGACCCGAGGCGGAGACCCGGGCCCGGTTGGGGATGCCGGGCACGGCCACCCGGCGCACCTCGCGAAGGTGCCGGTCGAGCACGATGGCGTACGCGCGCGGCGGCACCCCCGGCTCCCTGCGCAGGCACACCGCGGTGTCCCCGGCGGCGTAGAACCGCTCGCACTCGGGACCGCCGCCGGCACGGGCGCCGCGGGGGGTGCCGAGCGGCTGGTGGGCGATGCGGCCGGTGGCCGTGTCCCGGAAGTACAGGCCGGGGCCGTCCAGGGTGAACGAGCCGTCCTGGACGGCCTGTTGGGGCTTTTGGTGGGCAGAGTGCAGTACGTAGCCGAGTGAGCCGGCGGCGAGCAGCAGGACGGCGGTGACCAGGACGGCGAGTCTGGCGCGGGGATTCATGCGGTGGACCTTTCGGGGTCGGGGACCGGGGCGCCCGGCAGCAGCGCCCAGCCGCCCGCGAGGGACACGATCAGCGCGGCGACCGCCACCCACAGCGCCCGGCTCGGCCCCCACACCGTCCAGGCGGCGCCGAAGCCGGCCGTGCCGAGGAGGCGGGTCAGGGCCTGGCCGGTCTGGAGCACGGCGAGCCCGCCGGCCCGGCCGCCCTCCGGCAGGGTGGGCGCGGCCAGCGCCATGAGGACGCCGTCGGTCGCCGCGTAGAAGACCCCGAGCAGGATCAGCACCGGCAGCACGAGGGCGAGCGCAGGGCTTTGGGCCGGGACGAGCAGCAGCGCGTACACCCCCAGCAGCGCCACATGGCCGTAGAGGAACGGAAGGCGGCGCCCGACGCGGTCCGCGATGCGCCCGGCCGGGATCGCGAGCAGGAGGTACGCCGCCGCCGAGCCGAGCGGAAGCAGCGGGAACCAGCCGACCGGGATGTCGAGCCCGCGTTGCAGCAGCAGATAGACGAACGAGTCCCCGACGGTCGCGGCGCCCAGGAGCGCCGCGGCGCACAGGATGCGGCGGAACGCCGCGCTGCGCAGGGCGCCAAAGGGGTTGGTGGTGCGCCGAGTTGGCGGCTTGACGGCTGCTTCCCGGGGTGGCACGTACAGGACGAGCAGGAGGACGCCGAGCAGTCCGGTGCAGAAGCTGACGACGAACACCGCGTCGTAGGCGTCGGCCGTCACCCACAGCAGGGCGAAGGCGGCGAGCGGCCCGAGCAGCGCGCCCGTGGTGTCCATGGCGCGGTGCACACCGAAGGACCGGCCGAGCAGATGGGGCGGGCTGCTCAGGGTGATGAGCGCGTCGCGGGGCGCGGTGCGGATGCCCTTGCCGACCCGGTCCACGGCGAGCGCGGCCGCGATCTGGCCGGTCGCGCCGCCCGCGAGCAGCAGGCCGAGGCGTGAGCAGGCGGAGAGGGCGTAGCCGAGGCCGGCGACGCGTTTGTGCCGGCCGCCCCGGTCGGCGGCGTGTCCGCCGACGAGCCGTACGACGGCGGCCGCTCCGTTGAACAGGCCGTCCAGGAAGCCGAATTGGAGGGGGGACAGGCCGAGGCCCACCACGAGATAGAGCGGCAGGACCGCCGTGACCATCTCCGACGAGACGTCGGTGACCAGGCTGACCATGCCGAGCGCGAGGACGGTGGCGGGGACGCGCCGCCCGGGTCCGCCGGTGGCGGACGGGGGCGGCGCGTCCCGGCGACCGGTGGTCGCCAGGTACATCAGTGGCAGGTGTAGTTCGGTGCGGAGTCCTTGACCTGGCCGTCCGTGCCGACGTAACTCCAGGTGTATCCCGTGTCGTTGAGGTCGAGCTTCAGCACGCCGTACTCGCCGCTGATGCGCTTCTGGCTGTTGGGCTGGACCTGCTCGATGGGGTACGGCTCGGCGCCGCCCATGCCGCCGACGATCTCCACCATGCCCTTGGCGGTCGCCTTTCCGTCCGGGTCCTGCGGGGCGAAGCGCTCGTAGTGGTGGTCGTGGCCGTTGAGGACGAGGTCGGCTCCGGCGCCGTACAGGATCTTCCAGACGGGCTTGCTGACCGGGTCGTTGCCGTGGCCGCCCGAGGAGTACAGCGGGTGGTGCCAGTAGGCGGCGATGCAGCCCTTGTTGGTGCGGGCCAGATCCGACTTGAGCCAGTCGATCTGTGCCGACTGGTCGAAGGAGTTGGAGTCCAGGGCGATGAAGTGCCAGTTGCCCTCGTCGTAGCTGTAGTAGCTCTTGCCCTGCGGGTAGGCGATGGCGCCGAAGTACTGCTTGTAGCCGGACAGGCTGCCCGCGGGGTCGTACGTCTCGTGGTTGCCGGGGATCGGGTGGGTCTTGGCCTTGAAGGCGCCCCACGTCTTGTCGTAGTAGGCGCGGTAGTCGGCGATGCGGGCGTCGTCGTACTGGTTGTCGCCCATCGTCAGATAGAACCGCGGGTCGATCTTCTGGGCGAGCGCTGCGGTCTTGGGGTGTGCGCAGGAGCTGTCGGCCGCGGTGCACTGGGCCGCGATGTCGCCGGCGGCGACCACGGTGAACGCGCCGGAGGGCGGTGTGCCGCCGCCGAGGCTGCCGTAGACCGCGAGGTCGTAGAGCGAGTAGCCGTACGAGGTGCCGCGGGCCGTGCCGTACACCCGGACGTAGCGGCCCTTGCCGGACAGACCGGTCCAGTCGTCGGTGCCGCCGTTTCCGGCGGTCTCGTTGGCGAGGCGGGTCCAGGTGGTGCCGTCGGCGGATGTCTCCACGCGATAGGCCTTGGCGTACGCGGCCTCCCAGCTGAGCGTGACGCGGGTGACGTCGGCGCTCGCGCCGAGGTCGACCTGGATCCACTGGGGGTCCTTGCCCTCGGCGCTGGCCCAGCGGGTGGTGGGGGAGGCGTCGACGGCGTTGTTCGGGCCGAGGGCGGAACTCTCAAAGGACGAGGCGGTCGTGGGCCGGTCCCGGGAGATGAGCGGGTCCGTGGCCGCCCCGGCCCGGTCGGGCCAGATGAGCAGGAGACCCGCGACGAGGACGAGGACGGCGGCGAGCGCGACGCCGACGGCGGGGCGGCGCGGAGCCGAGAAGGGTGGAGCGAAGACGTTCAGGCGCATACCTGGAACTCCCTGCCTTGGGGGTGGCGAGAGCTGGACACCGTTGCGCGAGGCGCCGCGCCCGGCCCTCGTCCGGGCAGGGGGTGGCGTCGCGACGGCCGGGTCAGAGCTCTCGCTGAGCGCGTCATGCCCACGGGGGGGGTCAGGGCACCGCGCCGAGCCGCCGCCGGGGAGCGTAGCGGACAGGAAAGTTTCCTACCAGTCCTTCAACGGCCTTGATGACAAAGGGACATGAGGGCGGGACCCCTTCGAAGGCGTCGGTGCGGAGCTCACCGTGAGATACCCGGTGCGCGACGGCACGTTCCCTGTGACACTTCGCAACGCGATTATCTAGATTGGCCGTTGACGCAGCGACGCACCTCAGGAGACCCACCCGTGACCGAGAACCCCGCACCCTCGTCGACGCCCGACCACGTGCGCGACCGCATCAACACCGCGCAGCCGCACACCGCCCGGATCTGGAACTACTGGCTCGGCGGCAAGGACAACTACCCCGTCGACCGTGAGGTCGGCGACCAGATCCGCTCGCTGCACCCGGGCATCGGCGACTACGCCCTGGCCGACCGGCTGTTCCTCGGCCGGGCCGTGCGCCATCTGGTGGCCGACCGGGGGGTGCGCCAGTTCCTCGACGTCGGGACCGGACTGCCCACCGCCGACAACACCCACGAGGTCGCCCAGCGCCTGGCGCCCGAGGCCCGGATCGTGTACGTCGACAACGACCCCCTCGTCCTGGCCCACGCCCGCGCGCTGCTGACCAGCACCCCCGAGGGCCGCACCGACTACCTCGACGCCGACCTGCGGGACACCGCGAGCATCCTGGAACACGCGGCGAAGACCCTCGACCTGAGCAAGCCGGTCGCCCTCATGCTGCTCGGCGTCGTTATCTTCATCCCCGACGAGGCCGAGGCCCGCGCGCTCGTACGCGACCTGATGAAGGAACTCGCCCCGGGCAGCTACCTGGTGCTCTCGCACACCATCACCAGCCCGGCCATGCCCGACGTGGACGCCGCCGTGGCGTTCTGGAACGAACACGGCACCCCGAAGCTGACCCAGCGCACCCCGGAGCGGGTGGCCGGGTTCTTCGACGGGCTCGAACTGCTTGAGCCCGGTGTGGTGTCGTGCTCACGCTGGCGCCCGGAGGCGGGCGACACGCTGCCCGACGAGGTCGCGATGTACGGGGGCGTCGGCCTCAAGCGCTGAGCCGTGGGCCGGTCCCGCCGCGTTCACCGGCGGGGCCGCCCCGGCGCGGGCGCTCCACCCGTGAGGCCGCCGACGAGCGCGAACAGGGCGGCCTCGTTGCCGGCGAGCCCCGCCCGGGCCAGCGCCTCGTCCGCCTCGGCGATGACGCCTTCCAGCGCGACGGGGGCCTGGGGCAGGCCGTCAGGGGCGTCGAGGGCGGCGCGCACGGTGCTCAGCAGGCGCAGATAGGCCTGGGCGGCGGAGCGTTCATGGGACGTCATCACAACGGTGGCGGTCATCGGCAGCCTTCCCTCGGCAGTACGGGCTCACCGTTCACGATGCCGTACGCCACTGACAATCGAGGCCCACGGCCCGCTGACGCGCGGCCGATCGGCCTCAACCCACCAGCCGCAGCGCCGTGTCCGAGACGCCGACACTCACCGACTGCCCCCACGTCAAGTCCAGTGCGTCGCCCTCCATGCCGTCCCCGAAGACCACCAGACGGTCGGACTCGACGGTGATCCGCAGCCGCCGGGAACCGGACAACTCGCCCTCGACGAGCGAGGTCCCGGTCACCGGGGAGGGCCATGCCTCCCGAACGAACCAGACCAGGCGGGCATCGGCCGGGGCCGGCAGCGCCGGGGCGTCCGAACGCTGCCGCCACAGCGAGCGCAGCCAGCCGGTGGCCCCGGTGCCGGTGCCGACCAGCACACCGGACGAGGCCTGCGCCTCGCCGGTGGCGGCCGGGTCGTCGGGGCCGATGCGATAGCGCGCCGTCTGGTGGCCGGACGCTCCGAGGTAGATCTCGTTGAGCGCCAGCAGCCGCTGCCGGTCGTCGGTACGGGCCTCCACCATGGTGAGTTCCTCCACCGCGCAGCCCTGTGCGGCGGCCGCCGGCAGGAGTCCCGCGGCGGCGGCCGGCCGGTGGCGTACCAGCACTCCGGGGTTGCGGCCGGGCTCCGGGTCGATGCCGACGACCGGCTGTCCGCTCAGGTACTTCGCCGCGTTGGCGACCAGACCGTCCTGGCCGACCACCACCACGACGTCCTCCGGCGCGAACAGAAAACGGTCCAGGTCCGCGCGTTCGACCCGGGCCTGGCGCCACTGCGGCGGGATCGCCGCGGCCACGTCGGCGACGGCCCGCAGCGCCCGGTGATGCCGCTCCGCGACCTCGCGCAGGCTCCGGCCGCGCGAGGACAGGAAGAAGTCGGCCTGGCCGTGGGTGCCGTGCCGGGCCAGCAACTCCTCGTACTCCGAGGTGCGATGGACCAGCACCGCGCGCGGGGCCAGACTCACGGCCGTTCACCCCGGCCGAGCCGGTCGAGCAGGGTGGTGAGCACGTCGGGGGAGAGGGTGAGGCTGTCGATGCGGGGCAGGTTCTCGGCCAGCCGGGTCGCGGCCAGGGCGTGCAGGGTGACCGGGTCGGCCTCGCCGTGCACCTGGAGCCAGGCCGCCTGGGCCCCGGCCCGGGCCTCGCCCGACGCGCGGGCCGCCTCCGCCTCGGCCCGCGCCAGCCGCACGGTGCGGGCGGCCTCGGCCTCGGTGCGCACCGCGTCCGCGGCCGCCGCCTCCTCCGCCTCACGGCGGGTGTTGGTGCCGCGCTGCTCCACCAACTCCTCCTCGCGCCGGGCGAGTTCGATGCGGCTGGCCAGCTCGTTCTCGGCGATGGTGCGTTCCCGCTCGACGGCCACGGCCCGCCGCTCGTAGGTCGCCCGGTCCGCCTCCTGCTGGATGCGCTCGCGCGCCGGGGTCCGCAGCGCCCGCTCCACCTCGGGCTCGGGGCGGATCGCGACGACCCGTACCGCGACGACCTCGATGCCGGTCGCGGGGAGCCGGGGCTCCGCCGCGAGCCCCGTCGCGATCCGTTCCCGTACCGCGGCCACGCCGTCGGCGAGGGCGTCGGACAGGGCGGTGCGCGCGAGGACGTCGAGGGCGTGCTGCTGCGCGGTCTCGGTGAGCAGGGTCGAGAGCTGTTCCAGCGGGTCGCCGCGCCAGACGCCGGTGTCCGGGTCGATGGAGAAGTCGAGCCGGTCGGCGGCGCTGCCCGGCTCGCTGATCCGGTACGTCACGGTCGCCTGCACGGTGACGTCCTGGAAGTCGGCGGTGCGGGCGTGGAAGGCCATGGCCAGTTCCCGGTCGTTGACCGGCACTTCGGACAGCGCGGCACTGAGCGGCCTGAACCAGAAGCTGAGCCCGGCGCCGTCATGGGCCGGGCGACCGTTCCTGTGGTGGCGGATGTGCGAGGTGGGCGCGGAGCGCAGATGGCGCCAGCCGAAGCGCCTGGAGATGTCGGCCATGGGAACGACCCCTTCCTTTTCGTCACACCGACGATATAGACCGCGCCGCTTATCGTCAAGATGACGTGAACGATCGGAAGGGCGGCCCCCGCGGCCCGAGTTGAGGTCGATCGCCCCTGGGGTCGACGCGGGGTCAATGGATGACCAAAGGAAGGTCAACGGCGGTCATGCATGGTGACGCTGAGGCGCATTTCGGGGTCGCGGGCGGCGCAATCTCGGTGGATATCGGTTAATTCATGACTATCCGGTCTACACATCTGAGGTCCGTGGATGAGTGACGGGAGCAGGCATGCCAGGCATCAGTCGAAGGGGTTTGCTGGGAGCGGGACTTGGGGCGGTCGCGGCGGCGGGACTCGCCGGGTGCGGTTCGCCGGACGGTGAGGGCTCGGGAGGCGCGAGCCGCCCCGGACAGGGCCAGGGCCCCGCGAAGCCGGGAAAGTCGCAGGCCAGGCTCATCGGTGATGGATCGACGGCGGACACGGGCAAGCAACCGAACCAGCCGGAAAGCCCCGTCCCGCTCGAACCCGGCCAGACCCCGCCGCAGTTCGTGATCTTCTCCTGGGACGGTGCGGGCGAGGTCGGCAACGGGCTGTTCCCGCGCTTCCTCGAACTGGCCAGGGACCATGGCGCGGGCATGACGTTCTTCCTCTCCGGCCTCTATCTGCTCCCCGAGTCGAAGAAGAGCCTCTACCGCCCCCCGAACAACCCCGTCGGCGCCTCCGACATCGGCTACCTCAGCGACACGCACGTCAAGGAGACGCTGAAGTACATCCGGCAGGCCTGGTCGGAGGGTCACGAGATCGGCACCCACTTCAACGGCCACTTCTGCGGCGGCTCGGGCTCGGTCGCCGGCTGGACGCCCGCCCAGTGGAACAGCGAGATCGACCAGGCGGTCTCCTTCGTGACGGAATGGCGCACCAACACCGGCTGGAAGGACGAGGACCCGCTGCCGTTCGACTACCACAAGGAACTCGTCGGCGGCCGCACGCCGTGCCTCCTCGGCCAGGAGAACCTGCTGCCCACCGCGAAGGAACGGGGCTGGCGTTACGACGCCTCCTCGCCCGGAGGCCGCCAGATGTGGCCGGAGAAACGACACGGCGTCTGGGACCTGCCCCTTCAGGGCATCCCGTTCCCCGGACACGGCTTCGAGGTCCTGTCGATGGACTACAACATCCTCGCCAACCAGTCCAAGAACAGCACCAAGGGCGTGGCGTACCGCTATCCCAACTGGCGGACGCAGGCCGCCGCCTCGTACCTGGCCGGCTTCAAGCGCGCGTACGAGACCAACCGGGCGCCCTTCTACATCGGCAACCACTTCGAGGAGTGGAACGGCGGCATCTACATGGACGCCGTCGAAGAGGCGCTGAAGGCGATGGCCGGCAAGCCGGACGTACGGCTGGTGTCCTTCCGCCAGTTCGTGGACTGGCTCGATGTGCAGGACCCCAAGGTCCTCGGCAGACTCCGCTCGCTGGAAGTGGGACAGGCGCCCCCCGGCGGCTGGAACGCCTTCTTCAAGGCGGCGTGAGTCCCTGGGGAGTTCAGGCCGCCTTCATGGTCGGCGCGCCGCTGTCGGCTCCGCGCGCAGCGGCCGTACGCGAGGCTCCGTGACCCGGGCGGCGAGGCAGAGCCAGAACGCGGCGAACAGCCAGCCGCCCAGTACGTCGCTGGCCCAGTGCACCCCGAGGTAGACCCGGGAGAGGCCGACCGCGACCGCCCAGAGCAGCAGCAGGGCGACCGTGAAGCGGACGGCCGAGACGCGGGAGCGGATCAGCACCGCCCAGACGAGCAGTCCCGCGGTGAGCGCGCTCGTGGTGGTGTGCCCGGACGGGAAGGAGTGGCCCGAGGCCGTGGTCGCCCAGTCGTAGGCGGCCGGGCGCGGGCGGGCGACGGCCGCCATCAGGCCGTACCGGACCGCCTGTCCGAGGATGAGTACCGCGAGCGCACCGGCCGCGGCGCCCCGGCGCTCTCTGCCGTCACGGCCCGCGATCAGGCCCGCGACGACCGCCAGGAGATAGGGCACGAGCCCCGTGCCGGTGGCCGTCACGGCCAGGGCGGTGGCCACCGCGACCGGCGGGCGGCGATCGAGCGGCCAGCGGTGCAGGGTCCGGTCGCCGGGCAGCGGAGCCCCGTGCCGGACCGCGACGACCACCGTGAGCAGCGCGAAAAGGAACAGCAGCACGCCCGCCGCCGTGCCCGTGCGCCGGCCCGGCGTCATCGAGCGGTCACCGGCCGCCGCCGGCCGTGGCCGGGCCGCCGCGCGGACTCCCCGCCGCAGGGCATCAACCGGCGTCCTCGGAGGCCGTACGCGAGCGGCGGGCGCGCAGGATCTCCAGGGCGACCGGGGTGAGGGAGACGGCCACGACGAGGGCCACGAGCGGCAGCAGATAGCGGTCGATGTTCGGTACGGACGAGCCGAGCCCGTAGCCGGCGAGGACCAGCGCGCAGGTCCACACGAGCCCGCCGATGACCTGCCAGAGGGCGAAGACCCGGGCCGGTACGCCGAGCACGCCCGCGAGCGGGTTGAGTACCGTGCGGACGATCGGCACGAAGCGCGCCAGCACGATCGCCTTCGCGTGCCCGTACTTGGCCAGCAACTCCTCGGCGCGGTCCGCGCCCTCATGGAGCTTGCGGGACGTGCTGCGGGCCAGCAGGGCGCGGCCGCCCCGGCGCCCGATCCAGTAGCCCACCTGCGCCCCGAGCAGCGCGCCGGCCACGGAGCAGACGAGCACCTGCGGCAGCGAGAGCGACACCGGCCCGTTTCCGCCGGGCACGCACAGCAGGCCCGCGGTGAAGAGCAGAGAGTCGCCGGGGAGGAAGCAGCCGATCAGGAGACCCGTCTCGGCGAAGAGCACCACGGCGATGCCCAGGGCGCCGAACGCGGACAGCAGCGATCCGGCGTCGAGGACGTTCACGGCCTGTGGGGCCGAGGCTGCGAACAGGGTTGCGACAGCCATGTCAGTGGGCCCTCCCATAATGGTGGTCGGGCCGCTCGTCCACGGGGGACGCGCACGGCCCGGCTGATGACAGTGATGCGGACGGTCTACAGCACTGTAGACGAGTGACGCGGGAGGAGTGTTCCATGACTGCCACGCCAGGCGCCGGGCACCGGGACGCGCGACGCCCCGCGGGCGAACTGGAGGCCGGGGTCCTCGCCGCGCTCTGGGCCGCCGACGCTCCGCTCACCCCCGGCGAGGTCCAGGCCGAACTCGGCGGAAGCCTGGCCCGCACCACCGTGACCACCATCCTGACCCGCCTGCACGACAAGGGTGCGGTCACCCGTCGGCGTGTCGGGCGCGGGTACGCGTACACCCCCACGGAGGACGCGCCGGGGCTCACGGCCCGCCGCATGCACACCGAACTGGCCAAGGAGGAGGACCGCTCCACGGTCCTCGCCCGCTTCGTCTCCCAGCTCACCGACGAGGACGAGCAACTGCTGCGCTCGCTCCTGGGGGAGGCCGGGGGTGATGGGCTCCCGGGTCTTGAGGGGTCCGGAGTCGATGGACATCCGGAGGGGGCCGGGGGCGACGGGCGATGATCTTCTCGGTGTGGGTCCCGCTTCTCGTGCCGTTCCTCGCCGTCCCCATGGCGCGCAGGCTCGCCGAGGTGCTGCCGCCCCGCGCCGCCGCCTGGCTGCTCGCCACCGCCGCCATCGGGCTCGCCGCCTGCTCGACCGCCGCGCTGGGTCTCCTCGCGCTGGCCGGAGCGCTCCGGCTGCCTTTCTTCGCCTCCCTCGAACACCTGGTGGCGCCCCTCGACGCGCTGCCGGCGTGGCTCTCCTATCCGGCCGCGGGCCTCGCCGCCGGGGTCGTCGCCGTCTCGGGCGTCGCCCTGATCGGTTCCGCCCGCCGCCAGCTGGCCGAACTGCGCACCGCGCACGGCCGGTTGAGCCCCGGGGCGGGTGAGCTCGCCGTGCTGCGCGACCCCGACCCCGACGCGTACGCGCTGCCCGGCCGCCCGGGCAGGATCGTCGTCACCACCGGGATGCTGCGCGCGCTCGGGCCCGACGAGCGTGAGGCCCTTTTCGCCCATGAGCGCGCCCATCTCCGGGGCCGTCACCACCTGTTCCTGGCCGCCGCCGAACTCGCGGCCCACTGCCACCCCTCGCTCCGGGCACTTCGAGCGCCCCTCACCTTCGCCCTGGAGCGGTCCGCCGACGAGTACGCCGCCGAGGCCGTGGGCGACCGCAAGCTGGCCGCGCGCGCGATCGGCCGGGCCGCGCTCGCCTCCCACGCCGTCGCGCCCGGCGCGGCCCGGCCCCGCGCGGTGCTCGCCGCGGCCGCGGGACCGGTGCCGCGCAGGGTCGCGGCCCTGCTCGACCGCGACGCCGCGGCGCGACTTCCCCGCTCGCGCGGCGCCCGGCTCATAGCGGCCCTCCTGCTCGGCTGCCTGTGTGCGTCGGCCGTCACGGCGATCGACGCGGCGGCGGACCTGCACGGCGGCATCGAGACGGCTCAGGGCGAGACCACGCGCTGACCGGCCGCGATGCGCAGCGCAGACCGCCGACGGGGGAGGGGCGGGCCGATGCGGACGGCGCGTGGGGGCGTCCAGCGGTACCGGGCGCCGACGGGCGATCGTGACCCGGCGTCGGCGTCGGCATCGGCGTCGGCATCGGCGTTGGCGTCGGCGGCCCGTGACCCGTACGGCCCAGTAACGCTGCGGGTCGGAGCCGGGAGGCCCCGAGAGTGGAGGACGAGCCCATCGCCGCACGCCTCCCGGGAGACGCCATGACCTGCCTCAACCGACGCGACCTCGGACTGCTCGTGCTGCGGGCCGGCACCGGCGCGGTCCTGATGGCGCACGGCGCCCAGAAGCTCTTCGGCTGCTTCGGCGGGGGCGGCCTGGACGGCACCGCCGCCGCCATGGAGCACATGGGCTTCAAGCCCGGCAAGCAGAGCGCGATCGCCGCCGGGCTCGGCGAGATGGGCGGCGGCGCACTGCTGACCCTGGGCCTTGCGACCCCGGCCGCCGGAGCGGCGGCGGCCGGCGCCATGGCGGGCGCGGTCTCCGTACACGCCCCGGCCGGCTTCTTCGCCCAGGGCGGCGGCTTCGAGTACCCGGCGTTCCTCGGCTTCACCGCCGCCGCCATCGGCCTCGCGGGCGCCGGGCGCTACTCCCTCGACCACGCCACGGACCACCTCCTCGACCAGCCCTGGACCGTCGCCGTCGCCTTCCTCACCAGCGCCGCGGCGGCCGCGGTCGTGGTCGGCCGCCGAGCCAAGGAGCAGGACCGCGACAAGAGCGAAAGCTTCGACTGACCGCGGGGCGCGGGTGGTTGGGGTGCCGGCTCCTTCCTCCAGGGGGCTGCGGTATCCGGCCCCGTCGTCCTCGCCCGGGCGATCCTGAAGCCGTTCGGAGCCGACGGGGGTTGGGGGCGTTCGGCGAGGGCATACGGGCCGCAGGTCGAGGAGACCGCCGGTCCGGGTGAGGGCGGCGGCAGAGGAAAGGCGAGTGAGGGTGGGCGAGTTGGCGACGGCGGAGTCGGAACGTGGGCCGCGGCCGGAAGGCCAGGGCGAGGTCGGCACGCCGCCGCTGCGCCCCGGTGGCTACGATCCGGCGGACTACGCCGAGTATGTGGCCTCCTCGGCCGAGGAGGCGGGGGTGTCGCCCCTGCTGGTGATGACCGTGCTGCACAACGAGGCGTACAAACCGCACCACCCTCTCCTGGAACGGCTGTGGCAGTGGTGGAAGCCGGGGGCGTCGTTCGGGGTGGCCAACATGCACCGGGCGACGTTCGAGCAGGTCCGGCGCAAGCACGGCCTGTCGCAGCGGTGGCGGGACCTTCGTGACGACCCCGCGTTCGCCATCCGGGCCGCCGCCCTGCACTTGAAGGACCTGGACCAAAGCCTCCCCGGGCGTCATGCGCGCCGCTACACCCGCGACGAACTGCTCGCCCTGGGCTACAACGCGGGCGAACGCAACATGCGGGCCTTCGCCCGGGGGGTTCCGCCGGGCCCGATGGCCCGTTCGTACCTGCGCCGCTTCCGCGCCTACCGGGGCCGCGCCGCCGCGGCACTCGAGGCCGGGGGCCGACCGCATGACGCGGCCGCGCGGTGAAAGCGACGCGTGTGTCGCGCGGTGAAAGCCCGTGTGTGCTCGGCCGTGCTCGGTCCCGCTCGTCCCCGAGACGGCCGCGGTTGCGGCGAACCGAGCCCCAGGCACAGTCGACTGCGCGGTCCGGCGGTCGTCATCAGGCCCCGCCCACCACGCCTCTCGGCTCGGCCGGGGCGGACGGCCGCCCGCCCACGTGCCGTGGGGCCGGTCACAGTGGCGGTGGCCACGCCCTGCTGACGACAGGCGTTGCGTAGGCTTGCCCCGTCGTCGCGGTGGGCCGGGGGGCGGGTGGGATCAGTCGCCTCCGATTCCGGTCGACGGCGTGTCGGACAGGTCCGTGCTCGGTCGGCGTCGGTCTTCGGAATCCCGGGGCCCGGTGACCGGGACCGCGGCTCGTTGTAAGGTAAGGAAACCGCACTTGACCTGCATAAACGCAGGCAGGGAGCATAGATCCGGGAGTGCCTCGATGCTGCGCACCATGTTCAAGTCCAAGATCCACCGGGCCACCGTGACCCAGGCCGACCTGCACTACGTGGGCTCGGTCACGGTGGATGTCGAGCTCATGGAGGCGGCCGATCTGCTGCCCGGTGAGCTGGTCCACATCGTCGACATCGACAACGGCAACCGCCTGGAGACGTACGTCATCGAGGGCGAGCGCGGCTCGGGGGTCATCGGCATCAACGGTGCCGCCGCCCACCTCGTGCACCCCGGCGATCTGGTGATCCTCATCAGCTACGCCCAGATCGACGACGCCGAGGCCCGGGCTTTCAAGCCCAGCGTGGTGCACGTGGACGGGGAGAACCGGATCGTCGAGCTCGGCACCGACGCCTCGGCGCCGGTCCCCGGCACCGACCAGCTCCGCAGCCCGCAGGCCAGGATTCCCGCCCCGTAGCCCCCGCCCGGCCGCCGGAAAGGACCCCCGCACCATGGCCGAGATCCGGGACGACCGCGCCCAGGGGCTGCTCACCGCCTCCGAGGGCGGCCAAACGGTCGGCCGCATCGTCTACTTCACCCTGGACGGCTCCGGCGGCTCGGACGCCCCCGACCGGGAGCCGTCCGCGCTGGTGGCCGTGCATACCGTGGTCGAGCCCGGCCACGAGGGGCAGGGCCTCGCCGGCGCCCTGGTGCGGGAGTTCTACGCCCTGGCCGCGCGCGAGGGCCGGTGGGTCGTGCCGCTCTGCCCGTACGCCGCCAAGTGGGCCGAACGGCATCCGGACGAGGCGCCCGCCGCGCCGACGGCCGTGGTCGAGGCCGCGCGGGCCCGGCTCGCCGCGCGCCCGGAGCTGTGGTGACCGTACTCGCGCTCCTGCACACCTCGCCCGTCCACGTCCCGGTCTTCGACGCCCTGCGCGACCAGGACGCCCCGGGCCTCGAACTGCGCCATCTCGTGGACGAGCAACTGCTCGCCCGGGCACGGGAGTTGGGGCCTGATGTCGTGTCCGAAGCCGTCGGGTCCGTGCTGGCCGAAGCGGTGGCCGAGGGCGCGGACGCGGTGCTGTGCACCTGCTCCACGATCGGCGCGGTCGCCGAGGCGGCCTCGGCGTCGCTCGGCGTTCCGGTGCTGCGGGTCGACCGGCCGATGGCCGCTGCGGCCGTGGCGCGGGGGCGGCGCATCGCCGTGGTGGCCGCCGTCGCCTCCACCCTGGAGCCGACGGCCGCGCTGATCCGCGAAGAGGCCGGCGACCGGCCCCTCGCCCTGCGCATGGTTCCGGCCGAGCACGCCTGGCCGTACTTCGAAGCGGGCGACACGGAGGCGTACTTGGCGGAGATCGCGCGGACCGTCGACGCGCTGACGGACGTCGACGTCGTCGTTCTGGCCCAGGCCTCGATGGCCCCCGCCGCCGAACGGACCACGCTCAAGGTTCCCGTCCTGGCCAGCCCCCGGCCCGGCCTTCGCGCGGCGGCAGCGGCGGTGGAAGCGGCGGTTGCGGGGGCGGCGGCAGCGTCGGCGGGCCGGACCCGGACGGGTTGAACCGGCGGGCGCCGGGCACGTGCGCAGGTGAAGCTGAACTCGAACCTTGAGGAGGCCGACCATGACCGTGCCGCACCCGGAGCCCACTCCGCCGTGGCCCACCCCGCTGCCCGACCCCGAACCGGGTCCCATCCCCGGCCCCGGCCCCGGCCCGGGCCCCGATCCGGTGCCGCCGAGGCCCGGCCCCGGCCCCGACCCGCAGCCGCCGAGCCCCGGCCCCGACCCGCGGCCCCCGCAGCCGGGCCCGGACCCGGACCTGCCGGACCCCGTGCCGCAGCCGCCGGGCCCCGACCCCGTACCGGGCCCGCCGCAGCCCGAACCGGCGGGCTGAGGAGGAACCCCGCCGAGCCCCCCTCCCTGGCCCACGGACCCCGTACCAGCAGCCTGATGGGGACGGGGCTCGGCGACGGGGGCCGGGGGCGGGACGGGCCGCGGGCGCCGCCCGTCAGCCGGTGCTCACCTCGCTCCGGTCCCCGCCCCACAGCGTGTGGAACGAGCCCTCCCGGTCGGTGCGCCGATAGGTGTGCGCGCCGAAGAAGTCGCGCTGGCCCTGCGTGAGCGCTGCCGGGAGGCGCTCGGCGCGCAGCGCGTCGTAGTACGCGAGCGCCGCCGAGAAGCCCGGGACCGGCACGCCTTGGCGGGTCGCCTCCACGATCACGGCACGCCAGTCGTCCTGCGCCGCCCCGATCTCGTCGCCGAACCGCTTGTCCGAGAGCAGGCTCGGCAGATCGGGCCGGGCGTCATAGGCGGCCCGGATCCGGTCGAGGAACGCGGCCCGGATGATGCAGCCCGCGCGCCAGATCGCCGCGACCGCGCCCGGGTCCACGTTCCAGTCGTAGTTCTCGCTGCCTGCCTGGATCTGGTGGAAGCCCTGCGTGTACGACACGATCTTCGAGGCGTACAGCGCCTGCTCCACCCGCGCCGCGAAGGCCTCCGCCTCCTTCTCGTCCAGCGGGTTCACCTCCGGTCCGGTCAGGGAGCGGGCCGCCTCGCGCAGCTCGGCGTGGCCCGAGAGGGAGCGGGCGAACACGGCCTCGGCGATGCCCGACACCGGGACGCCGAGGTCGAGCGCGATCTGTACGGTCCAGCGGCCGGTCCCCTTCTGCTCGGCCTGGTCCTGCACGACATCCACGAACGGCTCGCCGGTCGCCGCGTCGACATGGGCGAGCACCTCGGCGGTGATCTCGATCAGATACGAGTCGAGGCGTCCGGTGTTCCAGCCGCGGAAGGTCTCGGCGATCTTCGCGGGGGAGTAGCCGGCGACCGTACGCAGCAGGTGGTAGGCCTCCGCGATGAGCTGCATGTCGGCGTATTCGATGCCGTTGTGCACCATCTTCACGAAGTGACCGGCGGCGTCCGGTCCCACATGGGTGACGCACGGGGAGCCGTCCGGGGCCTTCGCCGCGATCCGCTCCAGGAGCGGACCCAGGGACGTGTAGGACTCGGCGGAGCCGCCCGGCATGATGCTCGGCCCGTGCAGCGCGCCCTCCTCGCCGCCCGAGATGCCCACACCCACGAAGTGGATGCCCCGCTCGCGCAGTTCGCGCTCGCGCCTGCGGGTGTCCTCGAAGTGGGCGTTGCCGCCGTCGATGATGACGTCGCCCTCTTCGAGGAGCGGGGCGAACTCCTGGATCACCGCGTCGGTCGGCTCGCCCGCCTTGACCATGATGACGAGACGGCGCGGCCGCTCCAGGGCGGCCACGAAGTCCTCCGGTGATTCGGCCGCGACGAAGCTGCCCTCGGAACCGAACTCCTCGACCAGCGCCCGGGTCTTGGCGGCCGTCCGGTTGTGCACGGCGACCGTGAACCCGTTGCGCGCGAAGTTGCGGGCGAGGTTGCGGCCCATGACCGCGAGTCCGGTGACGCCGATCTGGGCTGTTCCACTCATGCGTGTGCTCCTGGATCCTCGGGGTTCGCGGCGCCACGAGCGACCGTCACGGCGCGCGTTTGGCGCCCACCCTACGGAACGGGGCACGTCACACGGCATGGTCGGGATGCCCGACACGGAGCGACGAAGGTCCCCCTCATGTCGAGGCCCGCGTTCCGCTTGTCCGATCCCTTGTCATGCCCCGTTCCCAGCCCCTATTTTGGCGGCTCTTGATGCCTTCGAGGGGGACTCATGGCCTTACGCGGCCGGCACCGCCGGTACCAGCCGAGCCGGATCAACCGGGCGTCCCTGACGGTCACGGCCGGCGGGGCGGGCATCGCCCTCCCCCTGATCGGCGCGGGCACCGCGGACGCGGCGTCCGTCGATGTGTGGAACAAGGTCGCCGCCTGCGAGTCGACCAACAACTGGCACATCAACACCGGCAACGGCTTCTACGGCGGGCTCCAGTTCACCCAGTCCACCTGGGCGGCGTACGGGGGCCACCGGTACGCGGCGCGAGCGGACCTCGCCACCCGCGACCAGCAGATCGCGGTCGCCGAGAAGGTGCTCAAGGGGCAGGGCCCCGGCGCCTGGCCGGTGTGCTCGGGGCAGGCCGGACTCACCCGGGGCGGTTCGGCGCCGCAGCCGGCCACGCACCACCGGGCCGAGATCCCCGCCCAGTCGGCCCACCCCGCGGCGAAGCCGGCCGCCGGACCACATGCCGCCAAGGCTCCCGCCGTGCGCGACGCCGAGCCGGCGAGCCCGACCAAGGTGCCGGGCCGGCGCGAGTCGTACACCGTGATGCACGGCGACTCCCTGTCGCTGATCGCCGAGCGCCAGCGGGTCCAGGGCGGCTGGCCGCATCTGTACGCCGAGAACCGCACGGTCGTCGGCGCCGACCCCGACCTCATCCGTCCGGGGCAGCAGCTGACCCTGCCCGGAGCCGCGCCCGCGAAGCCGACGACCCCGCCGAAGACCGTGCCGAAGGCGCCCGCCAAGCCCCCGGCGGCCAAGCATCCGGCCGCCAGGCCTCCGGCGGCCAAGCCCGTCGCGAAGGCGCCCGCCACGTCGGCCGGGTTCACCGCGCCCGTCGACGCGCACCCCAGTACCCCCTACCACCGGGCCGGTGCGTCCTGGGCGAGCGGCTACCACACCGGCGTCGACTTCCCGGTGGCCACGGGGACTTCGGTCAAGGCGGTCACCTCCGGCACGATCGTGTCGGCCGGGTGGGGCGGTGCGTACGGGTACCAGGTGGTGATCCACCACCCCGACGGCCGGTACAGCCAGTACGCCCACCTGTCCGCGGTCAATGTGAAGGCGGGGCAGCGGGTCAACACCGGTCAGCGGATCGGTCGTTCGGGCGCGACCGGCAACGCCACCGGGCCGCATCTGCACTTCGAGATCAGGACCGGCCCCGCCTACGGCTCCGACGTGGACCCGCTGGCCTATCTGAGGGCGGGCGGCGTCGAGGTCTGATCCCGGTCGTCCCCGCGGCGCCCGGCGGCACCGGGCGCCGGGCCCGAGGCCAGGACCGGGTTGCCGCGACGGGCGCCGGCCGGCCGTTCCGCGGTGAGCAGGATCAGGCCGCCCGCCGCCACGACACCGAAGGCGAGGGCGATCGCGGTGCCGGCCGACCCGTACCGGAACGACTCGCCGAACAGCGTCAGTCCGATGGCCGCGGCGACCACCGGATTGACGACGGTGACCGTCGCGAGCGGTGCCGCGAGGCCGGCGCCGCGATAGGAGGCCTGCGAGAGCAGCAGCCCCGAGGCCGCGAACCCGGCCGTGGCGAGCAGAATGGGGAGCTCCACGAGAGGGAGCCCCGAGTGCCAGTCCTCGGCGACGGACTTGGTGAACACGGAGGCCAGCGCGAAGGCGGCGCCCGCCGCGGTGGCGAGCAGCACGCTGCGGATGGCCGCCCGGTGCGGGGCCCTGGACGCCATGAACAGCGCGGCCACCGCGGCGAAGCCGGACGCGGCCAGGATCAGACGCGGCCCCATGGCCACCGCGCTCGCGTCCGACCCTTTTGTCAGCGCCAGGAGACCCGCAAGGCCCGCCGAGGCCATGACAGCCCCCCGCCAGGCGGCCGCGCCGGCCCCGCGGTGGATGAACACGGCCGACATCGGCAGCGCGAAGACGATGGTGAGCGCGCCCAGCGGCTGCACCAGCGTGAGCGGGCCACAGGCCAGGGCCGCGACATGGAGGGTGGCGCCGAGCCCGTTGAGGGTCACCGAGCCCCACCACGCCGGGCGGCGCACGGGGGCGTACGCACTGCTCGGGGCGGACGCGGCGACGCGCTCCTGCACGATCGCCGCCGCCGCGTACGCGACGGCGGAGACCAGGGACAGCAGCACGGCCAGGACAAGGGCGCTCATGGCTACCACGATGTCTCGTTGCGGACCTTGTGTCGTCGTCCCTGAGCACCGATTGCCGCGTACTCCAGACGGAGTAGGGGCTACGACCAAAGTCGTCCCAGATTTCGGACTTTCAGTAAATCCGCAGCTCAAAAGGGGCGTCAAGGGGATCGGAAGATCGCCTTCCCCGGGGAAGGTCCGGGGTGGTGGCCGATCGTGGAACATCCCTGCCCGCAGGGCGGGAACCGGTCGCCGGCGCCTTCGTGCCACAGTGACACGAACTGACAACGGACGTGGGGCGGGAACCGGACATGGGGCGGGCGAGGGCGTTGAATCAGCAGGACCTGGCACAGGCGTCGTCGATCGGAGGGTTCTTCGCCCTGCGCACCGGCCGCGCCGAACACCCCTGGGTGCCGCTCGCCACCCTGTACGCGGGGCGGACGGCGCCCCTCACCTCCCGCATCGACACCGTCGCCGCCCGCCTGCGCGCCCCCGAGCGCAGGGTCGCCGCGTCCATCGCCCACCTGGGGCTCGCGGCGCGGCTCTGGTCGATCGCGCTGGGCCCGGCCGCCCTCCATGGAGCCGTTCCCGACCTCGCGGCGGACCGGCTGTCCTGGGACGGCGGGCGGACCAGCCCGGACGACCTGCTCCTCGCGCCCGGGGGCGAGGCCCGCGAGGCCACCGTCGAGCACCTGGTGAAATCCGTACTGGAAGGCCATCTCGTCCCGCTCGGCGAGGCGGTCCGCCGCGACACCCCGGTCTCGTCCGCGCTGTTGCGCGGCAACGCCGGTTCGGCGCTCGCCGGTGCGGTGCGTGAACTCCACGGCTGGGCACGGAGGTTGGGCCGCCCCGAGGTGGGGGAGCGGGCCCTGGCCCTGGGTTCCGCCCTGTTCGCCCACCCCTGTCTGGCCGATACCGGCACCCTGTCGCCCGGCCCCGCGTTCCGCAGGCGCAGCTGCTGCCTCTACTACCGCTGCCCGGCCGGCGGGCTCTGCGGCGACTGCGTCTTCGAGCGTCCGCCGAGGCGGGCCGGCGACTCGATCTGACCCCGCCCCGAGGGTGTCAGGGTTCCTTGACAGGGTTCCGGTGTCAGGGCACCCTGACGGCTATGGGAGCTGAGGACACCCCGGCCTCACTGGCCGGACAGGTCACCAACAAGGACCCCGCCGTCGGACTGGCGGCGGTCGTCGCGCTGCGCCGCCTCCTGGAGGAGTTGGAGCGGGTGCACGTCGACAACGCCCGGGAACAGGGCTGGTCCTGGCAGAGCATCGCCACCTCGCTGCGGGTCAGCAGGCAGTCGGTGCACGAGAAGCACGCGAGCAGGCGCAAGGCCACCGGCAAGGAGGACTGAAGGTGTTCGAGTTTTTCACCGACCGTGCGAAGCAGGCGATCG
This sequence comes from Streptomyces sp. ASQP_92, assembly GCF_025399895.1. GTDB lineage: Bacteria > Actinomycetota > Actinomycetes > Streptomycetales > Streptomycetaceae > Streptomyces. Next base: position 366,382 of record NZ_JAODUA010000005.1, read on the forward strand.
TGGCCTCCCAGGACGAGGCGATCGCCCTGGGCCACGACTTCATCGGCACCGAGCACATCCTGCTCGGACTCGCCGGAACCGAGGACAGCACCGCCCGGGAGGCCCTGAGGGCGCGAGGGGTCGAGGTCGAGCGGGTCCGCGCGGAGACCGTGCGCATCCTTGAGGCGGCCGGGGTCGCGAGCACCGGCGGGCAGCCCGCCAGGGACGCCCTCGCCTCGATCGGCATCGACGTCGAGGAGATCAAGCGGCAGGCCGACACCTCCTTCGGGCCGGGCGCCTTCCAGTACCCCCGGCCCGCCTACACCCCCCGCGCCAAGAAGGTCCTGGAGGCCACCCTCGGCGAGGCCAGGGCGCTCGGCCACGAGCGGTTCGGCACCGAGCACATGCTGCTCGGGCTGCTGGCGGCCGGGGGCGGAGGCCGGGGCGCCGAAGTCCTCGCGGCGCTCGCGGTCGACCCGGTGGGGCTGCGCGAAGAGGTGCTGACCAGGGCCGCCCCCGGCGGCGCGTAACCACTCCGGGCCGCTGCCCGCCCACCGCCCGCTGCCGGGGCCCCGCGCCAGGGGCCCCGGCAGCGGGCGGTTTGGTCCGCAGGGGGGTCGCTCCGTACCATGGCGCTTTTGGGAACTTGAAAAACACGACTGATCGAGGAACGCGGCGGCGATGACGGTGACAGAGGACTTCCAGGACCAGGAGCACGGTCCCGGTGTCGACGAGCGGCCCGGCCAGGGCGTTGACCAGGACTTCGGCCCCGGCATCGACCCCGAGCGGCTCGCGCTCTGCCTGAGCGTGCTGGCGGAACTCGATCAGATCGACGTCGACCACCCCGACGCCATCGCCGTGCGCCGCGCGACCGCCGGCGTCTACCGGACCGTGAAGCAGCGCCGCCGCCAGGAGCGCCGCGCGGCGAAGACGGCCCACGACCGGGCCGTCACCGAGGCGACCGCCACCGGCTCCGCCGAGCGCATCGACGACGAGACCGAGGGCCTGCTGCCCAAGTCGTCCGTCACCGGCGAGATCGCGGGCATACTCCAGCGCCCCCGCTCCTGCTACATCTGCAAGGCCCGGTACGTCGAGGTCGACGCGTTCTACCACCAGCTCTGCCAGAAGTGCGCCGCCGAGAACCGCGCCCGCCGTGACGCCCGCACCGACCTCACCGGCAAGCGCGCCCTGCTCACCGGCGGCCGCGCGAAGATCGGCATGTACATCGCGCTGCGGCTGCTGCGCGACGGCGCGCACACCACCATCACCACCCGCTTCCCCAAGGACGCCATCCGCCGTTTCAAGGCGATGGAGGACTCCGCGGAGTGGATGCACCGCCTCGAAGTCGTCGGCATCGACCTGCGCGACCCCGCGCAGGTCGTCGCCCTGGCCGAGCAGACCGCGGCGCGGGGCCCGCTGGACATCCTGATCAACAACGCCACGCAGACGGTGCGCCGGCTGCCCTCCGCGTACGCCGCCCTGGTCGACGGCGAAAGCGCGCCGCTGCCCGCCGGGGAGCTGCCCGCCCACCATGTCATCGGGGCCTTCAACTCGGGCGCGGTCGACGGCCTGGCGGCGCTTCCCGTCGGCGCCTCGGGCCTCGACGCCCAGCGGGTCGCCGACCTCGCCCTGGTCGCCGGCAACGCCAGCATCGCCAAGCACCACGACGGCACCGCCCTCGACGCGGGCGGGCTGCTCCCGGACGTCGTCGACACCAACACCTGGGTGCAGTCCATCGACCAGATCTCGCCGGTCGAACTGCTCGAAACCCAGCTCTGCAACTACACCGCGCCGTTCATCCTGATCAGCAGCCTCCGCCCGGTGATGGCGGACGCGGCCCGCAAGGCACCGAACGGGCGCGCCTACGTGGTGAACGTGTCCGCGATGGAAGGCGTCTTCAGCCGCGGCTACAAGGGGGCGGGGCACCCCAACACCAACGCCGCCAAGGCCGCCATGAACATGGTCACCCGCACCAGCGGCCAGGAGATGTTCGAGAGCGACAAGATCCTGATGACGTCGGTCGACACCGGCTGGATCACCGACGAGCGCCCCCACCACGACAAGCTGCGGCTCGCGGAGGAGGGTTTCCACGCCCCTCTCGACCTCGTCGACGGCGCGGCCCGCGTCTACGACCCGATCGTGCGCGGCGAGCTGGGCGAGGACCTGCACAGCGTCTTCCTCAAGGACTACGCGCCCGGCAACTGGTAGGCCCGAGCCCGTTCCCGATCCGCTCCCAGGGGCGGCGCGCACCCGCGTGCCGCCCCTGTGGCGTTCCCGCCGGGCGCCGGCCGTACCGCGGGGACGGCGCGCCGCGCCCGTCACCGCAATGGAGTACCCGGACCGTGCTCCCGGCGCGCGGCGGCCGAGTTCCTCGGCAGATCATGGCGAAGGAACATCGGGCTGAACGCCCGGCCAAGGAAAGTTGACGCAAAGGAAGTGGCCCTATCGAGCGCAACCGCGCTCATTTGGTTACTCTAGGGCGAACGGTAGCCGCAGCGGGTCCACCAGCCCTCAAGGCCCGTTCCGGATCCGTCCCACAACCTGTGGCCGTGATGCGGACAGAGTGCCGGCGCCACCGCGTCAGAACTGCCCTTGCCCCTGCCTTCGGGCGCACACCGGGTCGAAGATCGACGCAGGCCGGAACGCCCAGGGTTACGCGACCCAGAGGAGTGCGCGGTGACACCAGAGACCACAGAACGCGAACGCCGAACACCGGAACGCCATGCCGAACGAGCGGGACGGCCGGACAAGCTCCGCAACATCGAGGTGTGGGCCCGCTCGGCCCCGATCCGCCTCGCGGGCTACGAAGAGGACCTCGCCGAGCCGCACATCCTGCCCGGCATCGACTGACGCGCCCCGCACCACCGAGTCCGTGTCCCCGACATCCGGGGGCACGGACTCGCGCGTCATCCCCTCGAAGAAGCCCGAACGTCCGCTCCGCGCCCGCCGGATGACGATGCGTCAGGTGCGTCGGACGCGGCATTCGTCGCGTGGGGCCCTGTCGCCCGGGGCGCGCCGCACGGCACGATGACCGGATGTCCGAGACACCCGGTGACACCACCGCCTTCCACGACCTGTCCGCCTTCCTCGCGATCCCGCGCGTCAACGGCCTCGCGCTCTCGCCCGACGGGAAGCGCCTGGTGGCCGCCGTGGCGGCCCTCGACGCCGAGGGCACCGGATACGTGTCCGGCCTGTGGGACATCGACCCCGAGGCGATACGCGAACCCCGCCGGCTGACCCGCTCCCGCAAGGGCGAGTCCGCGCCCGCGTTCGGCCCGGACGGCACCCTGTACTTCCTCTCCGGCCGCCAGGACAGCGACCCGAAGGCACCGAAGGACACCGACGAGACCCCCGCGATCTGGGCGCTGCCCGAGAGCGGCGAGGCCGCCCTGACGGCCCGTCACCCCGGCGGCATCGCCGGGTTCACCCTCGCCCGGGACATCCCCGCCCTCGCCTACACCGGGGGCCTGCTGCCCGGCGCCGCCGACGCCGAGGCGCACGCCAAACTGCGCGCCGACCGGGCCGACGCCAAGGTCACCGCCATCCTCTACGAGTCCGGGCTCACCCGGCACTGGGACAGCGACCTCGGCCCCGACGAGCCCCACACCTTCGTGCGCCGGGGCCACGACGGCCAGGGGTCACCCGTCGACGTCGGCGGGCAGGGCTTCGTGAGCGAGGCCGAGACCGCCCTGTCGCCCGACGGCACCCGCGTCGCCCACACCCGCTTCGTCCACGGTCCGGTGCCCGACCGGAACCGCACCGTCGTCGTGGTCGCCGACGCCACCACCGGCGAGGAGCTGCGGGTGGTCGAAAGCGACGACCACGTCTACAGCACCCCGCTGTTCACCGCGGACGGCGCCGGCCTGATCTGTACCCGCCAAGTCCTCGAAACCTATGAGCGCCCGTACCGCTACACCCTCGTCCACGTGGACCTGGCCGGCGGTGAGCAGAGCGAACTCCTGCCGGACTTCGACAACTGGCCCATCGGGGCGGTGGTCTCACCGCGCGCCCAGGACGCGACCCTCTGGTTCGCCGCCGACGAACTCGGCCACTCTCCCGTCTTCCGCCGCGACGCCGACGGCACCGTCACCCGGCTCACCGCGTCGGGCACGTACACCTCGCTGTGTGTCGCGCCCGACGGGCGGACGCTGTACGCGCTGCGCAGTTCCGTCGCGAGCCCGCCCACCCCGGTCCGCCTCGACGCCGCCGCGCCCGACCAGGAGCCCGTCGCGCTCAAGGCACCCGGCGCGGTGGGCCGGCTGCCGGGCACCCTGACCGAGGTGCACACGGTGGGCGGCGACCGATTCCCGCTGCGGTCCTGGCTGGTGCTGCCCGACGGCGCGTCCGCCGAGCGGCCCGCGCCGCTGCTCGTCTTCCCGCACGGCGGACCGGAGACCTCCTGGAACGCCTGGACCTGGCGCTGGAACCCGTGGCCCTTCGCCGCCCGCGGATACGCGGTCCTGCTCCCCGACCCCGCCCTGTCGGCCGGCTACGGGCAGCGGATGCACGAGCGCGGCTGGGGGCAGTGGGGCGGGCGGCCCTACGACGACCTGATGCGGATGACCGACGCCACCGAGGCGCGCCCCGACATCGACGCCACCCGCACCGGCCTGGCGGGCGCCTCGTACGGCGGCTACATGGCCAACCGGGTCGCCACCTCGACAAACCGCTTCAAGGCGATCGTGTCGCACGCCTCGATCTGGGACCTGCGGACCTTCGAGCCGGACACGGACGTCCCGGACTATTTCCGGCGGATCTTCGGCCACCCGCTGACCCGGCCGGAGCGCTACGACGAGAACTCGCCCTCCCTCGCGGCCGACCGCATCCGCACCCCGATGCTGGTGGTGCACGGAGGCAAGGACTACCGGGTGCCCGTCGGCCAGGGCAGGGCCCTCTTCCAGGAGCTCCAGCGCCACGAGGTCCCCGTGAAGTTCCTGTACTTCCCCGACGAGGGCCACTGGATCCTCGCCCCGAACCACGCCCGCCTCTGGTACGCGACCCTGCTGAACTTCCTCGACCACCACGTACTGGGCAAGGAGTGGGAACGGCCCGCGATGGTGTGAGGGGGCCCGGGGTCGCCCGTTCCGCCCCCGTCCGTTTGCGTGGGGTGTCCGCCTGCGGCACACAATGAGGGGCAACTCGGGGCGTACAGGTGGGAGATCCACGTGCCCTCGACCCTGCGCAAAATCGCCACTGCCGCCGCCGTCCTGTCCGTCGGCGCCTTCGCCGCCGGATGCGGCGGCGGCGCCAACGGCGCGGACAGCGAGCAGGACCTCAACCTCCAGCCGATCGCGGCACAGGGGCCGGACCCGTTCACCGAGTCCACGGCCGAGTCGACGTCGACGCCCACCCCGGCCCTCCCGCCCGGCGCCGGGAGCGCGACACCTGCGCCCGGCTTCCGTTCGGCCCGTACCGTCACGGGCTCCACGCCCGGTCTGTACGGCGGCACCCAGTCCGTGGCGAGCTGCGACGTGGAGAAGCAGATCCGCTTCCTCGGCGGCGACCGGGCCAAGACCCGGGCCTTCGCCGACGCCGCCGGCATCGACCCGGGCTCCATCCCGGGCTTCCTGCGCGGCCTGACCCCCGTCGTGCTGCGCGCCGACACCCGCGTCACCAACCACGGCTTCCGCGACGGCTCGGCCACCAGCTTCCAGTCGGTGCTCCAGGCCGGCACCGCCGTGCTGGTCGACGACCACGGCGCGCCGCGCGTGCGGTGCGCCTGCGGGAACCCGCTGAAGCCGCCCAGCGCCCACCAGGGCGGCTGGAAGGACAAAGGCACGCCGTGGCCCGGCTACCGGGGCGACCGCGTCATCGTGGTGCGGCCCACCACGGTGGTCATCAACACCCTGATCATCGTCAACGTCACCAACAACACCTGGATCGAGCGCAGGAGCGGCGACGACGGGCAGCACGACAAGCGACGCCCCGACATCCACATCGACCCCACCAAGCCGCCGGTCCCCGAGCCGCCGTCACCGTCACCGTCGGCGAGCCCGAGCACCTCGCCGTCGCCGAGCCCCGACTGCCCGACGCCGACCGTGACGGTCACCGAGACGCCCGCCTCACCGCCGCCGCAGTCCTCCCCGGCGTCCCCCCAGTCCGCTCCGCCGTCCCCGCAGAGCCCGCCCGCGTCGAGCCCGAGCGGCTGCCCGACCGCCACCAAGACGGTGACCCCGACGCCTTCCGAGCCCGCGCCGAGCTCCTCGCCACCCTCCCCGGCGGTGCCCTCGCCCGACACGAGCGCGCCCAGCGACCTCCCCTCGCTGCCGTCGGACATGCCGTCGCTGCCTTCCGACATGCCGAGCGGCCCGGGATCCGACCCCTTCGGACCGTCTTCGGAGTCGGAGAACGTCTGAGGCGTACGGGCCGCGGCCACCGGCGGGCGACGCCGGTGACCGCGGCACGCGCGACACGGGACAGCGATGAGGGCCGCGACGAAAAGACGGACCAACGGGCGCATATAGGCTGCGTTCTTTGTGCCGTCGTCCTTCGTCCAGCAGCCGGGAGAGCCCTCCGTGACCGTCACCGTCGACCTGCCCGAACCGTCCGCGCCCTCCCTCGCCGAAGTCCACGCCGACGTGGCGCGCGACGCCCGCGCGTTCGGCGCCTACGCCCGCACCGGCGGCTGGGCGTTCGCCCTCAAGGTGGCGCGCAGCGTGCGTCCCGGCGGACAGGCGGCCGGTGAGACGCCGAAGATCTCCGCCAAGGAGTTCGGCGTGCTCGCCGGCTGCTCGGCGGAGCGCGTCATGCGCTACTACAAGGCGTGGGACAAGGCCTCCGACGACGGCCTGGTCCCGCTCTTCGAGGAACTCGCCCCGGGCCAGGACATCGAGCTGCCCGACGCCGATGTCTGGCTCACCTACTACGCCTCCCGCTCCAGCGCGACCTCCGAGCGGGGCACCGCCATCACGGCCGCCGCCGAGGCCGAGGGCATCCGGCCGACCAAGGCCCTGGAGGTCGCCGAGAACCCGACCGCGCTGCGCGCCGCGATCCTCGCCGACCCCGGGACCGCCCAGGCCGCCCGCTCCGCGCTCCTGGACCGCCTCAAGGACGACCCGGCGCTCCAGACCGAGCTGGCGCGCGACATCGCCCGCACCGACGAGCTGAAGAAGGCGGTCGCCTCCGAGACCCGGGCGGCCGACCGCATCGGCTATGTCCGCCAGATCGTCGAGAACGGCCAGATCCGCACCCCCGCCGGGCAGACCGTCGACGCCCCCGCCGAGCTGCGCGCGGAGGCCGAGCGGCACCTGTCCCTGCTCGACGAGCTCGACGGCTCCGAAGAGAGCGGCGCATGGGCGACCGAGGCGTACGACACCGTCAAGAACCTCGTCGCGCAGGCCGTGGAGGCCGACCCCGAGCTGCGCGTCCAGGAACGCCGCACCAAGTTCTACAGCAGCCTCCAGCGGGCGACCAAGGTGTTCGAGGAGCTCACGCTCGACGACGCCGGCGACATCTACGAGGACGACATGGTCCAGCGCCTCGAAGACCTCCAGGCGGCCATCGACACCTGCATCACCGCCCTGCGCAAGGCCTCCCCGGCCCACTGAGCCGTCCGGCGCCCCACCCGAGCCCCTCTCCCCGATGTTCCCTGATGTTCCCTGATGCGCGCGCTCCGGGCTGCGCCTAGCGTGGCCCCATGGACGCGGGTACAGGGGACGCAGGGGCGGGCGAACTGTGCCACTGCGGCGAGCCCGCCGGGGACGAGGAGTGCCGCTTCCTTCACTCGTACGGCCGAGACCTGCGGATGGGCAGCTTCGACTGGGACCTCGGCACCGGTCTGATGCACATGGACGGCGCCGCGCTCGACGTGTTCGACCTGCGGCCCGACGAGTACGACAACCGGCCCGAGACGCTGGCCGCCCGGGTGCCGCCCGCCGAGTCGCTCAGGCTCGACGCGCTCGTCTCGCAGGCGCTGAAGAACGGCAGCGTCAACTACGGCGTGTACTTCCGCATCCGGCGCCGTGACGGCGGTCTGCGCTGGACCCACACCCAGGGCTTCGTGCGCCGCGACGAGACCGGCCGCCCGCTGCGCATCATCGGCGTCGTCCGCGACGCCACCCAGGAACTCGCCGAGTCCACCGCCCGGGTCGGCCTGGACGCCGAGCGGCGCCGCACCACCAGCGTCGTGGAGGCCACCACGGCCGCCCTCGCGCACGCCAGGACCGTCAAGGACGTCATCGACGTCATGCGGGACTCGCGCGGCCCCGAGTACCTGGGCGCCACCAGCCTGGTGATGGGCCTCCTGGAGGCCGGCCGCATCCATCTGATCGCCGAGGGCCCCGAGGGCAGCTTCGTACCGGGCACCCGGTGGACCCGCGTCGACGAGCAGTACCCCATGAGCGAGGTCGTCCGCACGCTGGCCCCCCGCTTCATCGAGTCGCCGGAGGACTTCGCGGAGTCCTATCCGGGCCTGTGGCCGAACATCAGCGGACTCGGCATCACCTCCGCCGCCTATCTGCCGCTGATCGCCCAGGCCCGCCCGATCGGCGCGATCGGCCTGCTCTACAGCGACAAGCGGGGGTTCACCAGCGAGGAGCGCAACCTCCTTGTGGCGCTGGGCAGTTCGATCGCCCAGTCCCTCCAGCGCGCCATGCTCTACGAGCAGGAGCACGATCTGGCCGAGGGGCTCCAGCAGGCGATGCTGCCGCGCCGCATCCCCGAGGTGCCCGGCGCCCAGCTCGCGGTGCGCTACCGCTCGGCACGGCTGGGCCGGGACATCGGCGGCGACTGGTACGACGTGATCCCGCTGCCCGGCGGCCGGGTCGGGGTGGCCATCGGCGACGTCCAGGGCCACGACACGCACGCCGCCGCCGTGATGGGCCAGCTGCGCATCGTGCTGCGCGCGTACGCCGCCGAGGGGCACACGCCGGCCACCGTGATGGCGCGGGCCTCGGTCTTCCTGCACGAGCTGGACACCGAGCGCTTCGCGACCTGCACCTACGCCGAGGCCGACCTGAGCACGGGAGTGCTGCAGATCGTGCGCGCGGGACATGTCGACCCCCTGGTCCGCCTGCCCGACGGCACCTGCCGCCGGCTTCCGGTGGAAGGCGGGCTTCCGCTCGGGCTCTCCGCCGAGTTCGGACGGCTCGAATACCCGGTCTCCACGATCGAGCTCGACCCGGGCCACACCCTGCTGCTCTACACCGACGGACTCGTGGAGCAGCCGGGCGCCGACCTCGACGACGGCATGCGCCTGCTGGCGTCCCTGGTCAGATCGGGCCCGGAGGACCTCGAAGCGCTCGCCGACCGGTTGTGCGACGTGGTCGACGAACGGGCCGGCGACGACGACGTGGCCCTGCTGCTCCTGCGTCGGCGCACGATGGAGGTCCCGCAGGGCGGCGGCAGACTCCGTCAGCACGTGGCGCAGAACGATCCCGAGGCGCTCAGCTCCTCGCGGCACATGATCCGCGCGGCGGTCCGCGCCTGGGGCGCCCGCGAGCGGTCCGACGAGATCGAGCTGGCCGCCGACGAACTCATCACCAACGCCCTGATGCACACCGACGGCGGGGCGATCATCACCATCCGCGTGCTGTCCGGGCCCGAGCGCCGGCTGCGGGTCGAGGTGGAGGACCGCTCCAGCGCCCTGCCGCGCCGACGGGAGGCCGGCGCCTCGGGGGTGTCGGGGCGCGGCCTGATGCTGGTGGACCGGCTCGCGGACGTGTGGGGCGTGGAGTCGCGCGGCAGCGGCAAGTGCGTGTGGTGCGAGTTCGTCGTCCCGGAGCGCGGCGCCAAACGCTGACCAGCGCCTCCTCCGTCCGGGTCCACACCGGGACCGGGGCCGCCCCGCTGAGCGCCTTGGGCCCGCGCGGCTCGCTGAGTCCACGCGACCGGGGCACCCTGGTACGTATGCCGGAGCTTCCCGAAGTCGAGGCCCTGCGGGAATTCCTCTCCGACCACCTGGTCGGGCAGGAGATCGCGGGCGCCCAGCCCGTCGCGATCAGCGTCCTGAAGACCTACGACCCGCCGTACACCGCCCTCGCCGGGCGCACCGTCACCGGTGTCGCGCGGCACGGCAAGTTCCTCGACCTCGACGCCGACGGTCTGCACCTGTGCGTCCACCTCGCGCGCGCGGGCTGGCTGCGCTGGCACGACGTGCTGCCCGACGCCCCGCCCAAGCCCGGCAAGGGCCCGCTCGCGCTGCGTGTCGCGCTCACCGGCGGGGCGGGCTTCGACCTCACCGAGGCGGGCACCCGCAAGAGCCTCGCCGCCTACCTCGTCCACGACCCGTCCGAGGTCCCCGGCATCGCCCGGCTCGGCCCCGACCCGATGGCCCCCGGCTTCGGCCGCGACGCGTTCGCCGCGCTGCTCGCGGGGGAGCGGCGGCAACTCAAGGGCGCGCTGCGCGACCAGTCGCTCATCGCGGGCATCGGGAACGCCTACAGCGACGAAATCCTGCACGCGGCCCGGATGTCCCCGTTCAAGCCCGTCGCCCACCTCACCGACGAGGAGATCACCGCGCTGTACGAGGCGATGCGCACCACCCTCGCCGAAGCCGTCGAGCGTTCGCACGGCCTCGCGGCGGGCCGGCTCAAGGCCGAGAAGAAGAGCGGGCTGCGGGTGCACGGCCGCACCGGACAGCCCTGCCCGGTCTGCGGCGACACCGTCCGCGAGGTGTCGTTCGCCGACTCCTCGCTCCAGTACTGCGCCACCTGCCAGACCGGCGGCAAGATCCTCGCGGACCGGCGCCTGTCGAAGCTGCTCAAGTAGCGCCGCCCGGGGCGCGCCGCCTCACCGGCGCGCCATCGTCGCCAGCGGTGTGCCGTCCGCCGTCCGCACCTCGAAGCGCGCGATGGAATCCTGCGCCAGAGCCGCGGCGCCCCGCATCCGTACCGGCTGCCCGCCGCGGTCCGCCCAGGTCGCCACCGTCTGGCGCGTGCCGTCCCGGCCCACCGCGACCAGCGTGCACGACGCCGGTGCCGCGCCCGCGAGCCCGAGCTCCACATCCGTACCCCACTCCTTGGGCGCGGTCACCAGCGTGGCCGTCACCCCGGGCGCGTGCGCGGCCACCTGCCACCCCGGCGCCGCCGGCGCCAGGACGAGGCCGGCCCCGCCCGCCACCAACACCCCGGCGACGGCCACCGAAGCGAGCCGCACCGCCCGGCCGCGCCGGCGCCGCCCCGCCACCGCGGCCAGCATCCGGTGCAGCACCTCCGGCGACACCGGGCCGACCGGCTCCGGCCGGTCCGCCGCGTACGCGGAGAGCAGCGCCCTCACCCCGCCGAACTCGACGAGCAGCGCCCGGCACGGGGCACACCCGGCGAGGTGCTCCTCGAAGCGGAAGGCGTCGGCGGCGCCGAGCACGCCGAGGGCGTAGGCCCCGGCGTCCCGGTGGATCTGCGGCGAACTCATGCCGTCAGGTACGGAGGAACCGGCCGGAACGCTCAGGCCATCGGCATCCCCCGCCGGGGCCCAGGCCCTAAACTCCGGCCCCATGCTGCGCGTACTGGCGGTCGACGACGAAGCCCCCGCCCTCGAAGAGCTCCTGTATCTGCTGCGCTCCGACCCCCGCATCCACTCCGCCGAGGGCGCGACCGGCGCCACCGAGGCGCTGCGGCTCATCGGCGCCGCCCTCGAAGCGGGCGAGGACGGCGAGCGGGGCGTCGACGTGGTGTTCCTCGACATCCACATGGCCGGCCTCACCGGACTCGACATCGCCCGGCTGCTCGCGAACTTCGCCCGGCCGCCACTGATCGTCTTCGTCACCGCCCACGAAGGCTTCGCCGTCCAGGCCTTCGACCTCAAGGCCGTGGACTACGTCCTCAAACCGGTGCGCGGGGAGCGGCTCGCCGAGGCGGTCCGCCGGGTCGCCGAACTCGTCGGCGACCGCACCGCCACCGTCCAGGAACCCGACCAGATACCCGTCGAACTCGGCGGCGTCACCCGCTTCCTGCCCATCGGCGACATCGCGTACGCGGAGGCCCAGGGCGACTACGCCCGGCTGCACACCGCCCGCGGCAGCCATCTCGTACGGATCCCGCTGTCCACCCTGGAGGAGCGCTGGCGCAGCCGGGGCTTCGTGCGGATCCACCGCAGCCACCTCGTCGCGCTGGACCGGATCGACGAACTCCGCCTGGACGCGGGCAGCATGAGCGTGCGGGTCGGCGACGCCGAACTTCCCGTCAGCCGCCGCCACGCCCGTACCGTCCGCGATCGGCTCCTGCGGCGCACCCCCCGCTGACCTGGCCCTTCCCCGACCGTGATGCGCTGCGTACACTCCGCGCCATGTCCGCAGAGCAGGCGGCGCGCCGCGAGAGGGTCACGGGGGAGCCGAGGACGGCCCGCCCGCTGCCGCGCCACCGCGCCCAGTCCGAGATCGACGAGCAGACCGCGCTCGGCGAGGCCTATGTGCGCTCGCTGATGCGCGGCCAACTCCGCGCCGCGCTCACCGGATTCGCGGTGCTCGCGCTCACCGTCGCCACGCTGCCGCCGGCCTTCCGCGCCCTGGACGACCCCGCGGTCACCTGGTGCGTGCTCGGCTTCGCCGTCTACGGGCCGCTCGGCCTCATCGCCTGGTGGTATGTGCGCACCGCCGAGCGCAACGAGCGCGACTTCGCCCGTCTGGTCGCCGATCGCCCGACGGAGGGCCGCCCGCCGCACGGCGGCCCGACGCGAGCCCGCGCACCGGAGCCCGGCTCCCCGAACACCCGCCCCGATCACGGCAGTCGCGCCTCGTGAGTCAGACGTACGCGGTGGTGGCGGTGACCGCCGTCGTGGTCGCCACCCTCCTCGTCGGCGGGTTCGGGCTGCGCATCTCGCGCACCACCTCGGACTTCTACGTCGCCTCGCGCACCGTGGGCCCCGGCCTCAACGCGGCCGCCATCAGCGGCGAATACCTCTCCGCGGCCTCCTTCCTCGGCGTCGCCGGGCTCGTCCTGGTCCAGGGCCCCGACATGCTCTGGTACCCGGTCGGCTACACCGCGGGCTACCTCGTGCTGCTTCTGTTCGTCGCGGCCCCGCTGCGCCGCTCCGGGGCGTACACCCTGCCCGACTTCGCCGAGGGGCGGCTCGAGTCGCGGGCCGTACGCCGCCTGGTGAGCGTGTTCGTCGTCGGCGCGGGCTGGCTGTACCTGGTGCCCCAACTCCAGGGCGCGGGGCTCACGTTGAAGATCCTGACCGGAGCGCCCGGCTGGCTGGGACCGGTGCTCGTGGCGAGCGTCGTGGTCCTGGCGGTCGCCGCCGGGGGCATGCGCTCCATCACCTTCGTCCAGGCCTTCCAGTACTGGCTGAAGCTGACCGCGCTGCTCATACCGGTGTTCTTCCTGGTCCTGGCCTGGCGGGGCGACGGCGCGCCGCGCCCCGTCTACGACGAACCGGCCGCCCTGCGCCACCAGCAGACCGTCCGCTTCGCCGACACCCTCACCCTGCGTCTGGCCGAGCCCCTGCCCGTCCACGCCAGCGGCACCGTGGACGGCCGGCGTCACGACGGCGAAGCCCTGACACTGCGGCCGGGGGAGCACCGGGTGGAGGCCGGCACCCGGCTCGCGCTCGCGGCCCGAACCCGCGTCCCCGGCAGCGCGGCCCGGACCGAATACCCGCTGTACGCCACCTACGGGCTGATCGTGGCGACGTTCCTCGGCACCATGGGCCTGCCCCATGTGGTGGTCCGCTTCTACACCAGCCCCGGCGGCCGCGAGGCGCGCCGCGCCACCGTCGTCGTCCTCGCCCTCATCGGCGCGTTCTATCTGCTGCCTCCGGTGTACGGCGCCCTCGGCCGCCTCTACGCCCCCGAACTCGCCCTCACCGGCGACGCCGACGCGGCGGTTCTGCTGCTGCCCGAGCGCCTGGTCGGCGGCGCCGGGGGCGATCTGCTGGGCGCGCTGGTCGCCGGGGGCGCGTTCGCCGCCTTCCTGTCGACGGCCTCCGGGCTCACCATGGCGGTCGCCGGAGTCCTCACCCAGGACGTCCTGCCCTCGCGCGGCGTACGCCACTTCCGGCTCGCCACCCCGCTCGCCATCGCCGTGCCGCTGCTCGGCGCGCTCCTGGTCAGCGCGGTGCCCGTGGCCGACGCGGTCGGGATGGCCTTCGCGGTGTCGGCGTCCTCGTTCTGCCCGCTGCTGGTGCTCGGCATCTGGTGGCGGGGACTGACCCCGCCGGGCGCGGCCGCCGGACTGGTGCTCGGGGGAGGCTCCGCGCTGGTGGCCGTCGCCGCCACCGTCCTCGGGCTCGCCCCACACGGCCTCGCGCACGCGCTGCTCGCCTGGCCGGCCGTCTGGTCGGTGCCGGTCGGCTTCCTCGCCATGATCGGGGTGTCGCTTGCGACCCCGGGCCGCGTCCCGCCCGGCACCAACGCCGCCATGACCCGCTTCCATCTGCCCGAGGCGCTGGCCGGCCGGGGAGGCGTGAACCGATGACCCTGGCCGCGCTGCTCTTCCTGGGCCCGCTGCTCGCCGGCGCCGGGTTCCTCCTGGGCCGGCGCTTGGCCCGGCAGGGCCGCATCAGCGATGTCGGAACCCCCGTCGAGCACGCCACCTTCGAGACCCTGCACACCGCCTCGCTCGCCGCGCCCCCGCTGCGCGCCGGGCTCACCGCCGAGGCCGCCCGCAAATCGGCCCGGGGTCTGCGCTCGCTGCTCGGCACCGACGCGCTGTGCCTCACCGACCGCGACACCATCCTGACCTGGGACGGCGCGGGGGAGCAGCACCACAGCGCCCAGGTGATGGACCAGACAACGGCGTTGTTCGACACCGGCCGCGACAAGGCGTTCGCGCTCTCCTGTGACGACCTGGACTGCCCGCTGCGCTGGGCGGTGGCCGTCCCGCTCACCGTGGACCACCGGGTGCTCGGCACCCTGATCGCCTACGCTCCGCGTGAGTCGGCGGTCCTGGCCCGGGCGGCGGGCGAGGTCGGACGCTGGGTCTCCGTCCAGCTCGAACTCGCCGAACTCGACCGCTCCCGTACCCGGTTGATCGAGGCCGAGATCAAGGCCCTGCGCGCCCAGATCTCCCCGCACTTCATCTTCAACTCGCTCGCCGCGATCGCCTCGTTCGTACGCACCGACCCCGAGCGCGCCCGCGAACTCCTGCTTGAATTCGCCGACTTCACCCGCTACTCCTTCCGCCGCCACGGCGACTTCACCACGCTCGCCGACGAACTCCACTCCATCGACCAGTACCTGGCCCTGGTGCGGGCCCGCTTCGGCGACCGGCTCTCCGTCACCCTCCAGGTGGCGCCCGAAGTGCTGCCGGTCGCCCTGCCGTTCCTCTGTCTCCAGCCGCTGGTCGAGAACGCCGTCAAGCACGGCATCGAGGGCGCGGTCACGGCGGGGCACATCACCATCAGCGCCCTGGACGCGGGCAACGAGGCCGAGGTCGTCATCGAGGACGACGGCGCGGGTATGGACCCGGAGCGGCTGCGCCGCATCCTGCGCGGCGATGACGGGGCCTCCGGCGGCATCGGTCTGCTCAACGTCGACGAACGGCTGAGGCAGGTCTACGGCGACGCCTACGGGCTCGTCATCGAGACCGGCCTCGGCGCGGGCATGAAGGTGACGGCACGTATCCCCAAATACCGTGCGGGCGTGCACAGTTGACGGCACATCAGAAAAGATGGATCGCCAAATGGCCCAGTGGCAGGCCCAGTTCCCAGGCGGGGGTCCACACGCGGGGCTCGTCCTCCTCGGTACGCGGGTCGACGGCCCCGGGCACCACCGCGTCCAGGTCCGCCGCGAGGAGCTCGGTCTCCTCCAGCCACCGCCAGGCGGCCCGCGCCATCTCCAGATCGGGCCCCTGGTCCTGATCGCGGGCCGCCGTGTTCAGCCGGGAGCGGATCCAGCGCCGCCAGGGCCGCCCGGCCGCGGTGAGCGAACTCCACTCGTCAAGCCGCGCCACCACCCGGGCCCCGCCGACCGCCCCGTCGGACAGGAAGATCGTCAGGGCCAGGGCGTTGCGACCGGCCCTGAACTCCAGCGTCGTCGGCGGCATCAGATCGCCGGTACGCAGCAACTCGTCGGCGATGTACTCCGCGTACATCCATGCCATCGGCACCACCAGCTCGCCACCGCTGGTCCCGTTACTTCCCTCCGGACGCATCCTGTCTCGCCTCTTTCATCGACCGTCCCGGCGCTCCCGGGGAGCTCCAGGGAGCATTGAACCGGGGGCGCGTGCCCGCCGTGGCCAGAAGGGCAGGATCCGTCACACGACACGAGGTGCTCATGCATGTGCGGGAGCTGTTGGGCGCGTACGTCCTGGGCGCCCTGGAGCCCGGCGACGACCATGCCGTCGCCGCGCATCTGCGCCGGTGCGCACCGTGCCGAACCGCCTACCTGGAGGTCGCCGAGGCGCCCTCGCTGCTCGCTCTGCTCACCGAGGCGGACCTGGAACCCACCGAGGAGAGCCCTTCGGGACCTGACGCAGAATAGCCGGGCAGCACACGGGCCAGAGCCCGCAGGGCGTAGTACGAACGGGACTTGACCGTCCCTGGCGGCACACCGAGCACTTCGGCCGCTTCGTTCACACTCAGGCCGCGGAAGTACAACTGCACCAGCACCGCCCGGTGTTCGGGTGTGAGCGACCTCACGGCGGTGCGGACGTCGAGCGCGGCGGCGCAGCGCTCGGTGTGGTCGCCGGAGTCCGCCGTCGCGAGCAGCACCTCGTCACCGACCTCGGCCGGCCGGGCGAGCCGGCCGCGGCGCGCGTCGATGGCGAGCCGCCGCGCGACGGTGAACAGCCAGGGCCGCATCGAGCAGTAGGGCGCTTCGAAGGCCTCCGGATGCTGCCAGGCCCGTACCAGCGTCTCCTGGAGCAGGTCCTCGGCGCGCTGGCGGTCCCCGTAGGTGAGCCCGAGCAGGAAGTGGAGCAGGGCGGGGCCGTGCGCGCGCTGCAACTCGGCCAGATCCCGCTCGGGGGTGTAGCGCCGTATGTCCGAGACCACCGTCGTCACCGTGTACGCCCTTTCCCCGTGTCCCGTGAATCAGCGGTATCCGAGCGCATCCCGCGGGACGGCGACAGCGGTCGCGCCGGGCGCTGCGACGAGCGGTCGAACCGAGCGGCGAGTGGTACGGCGAGCGGTCGAGGACGGGCCGCGGGCCGCCCGCCGGGTGCGTCCGATCCAGCGGTCTTTGGTCGTATGAACGGCTTTTCGGCTTGACCGGCCGGTTCTCGCGGGGTGGATTTCGGACACACGCCCGCCTTCGACCGACGGAGTCCGACGCCGATGCAGAAGCCGACCCAGTGCGCCCGGCAGGGGGCGGCGGCCCTCGCGGCCCTCGTGCTCGCGGCCACAGCGGGATGCGACGGCGGGCAGCGGCCCGCGCACCCCGCGCACCAGCGGGACGCCCAGCACTCCCCGGCCTCGGGCGCCGCGTCCGTCCGCCGCCCCTTCACCCTCGTCGCGACCGGCGACGTACTCCCGCACGACTCGACCATTCAGCGCGCCAAGTCCGATGCGAGGGACGGGAGTTACGACTTCCGGCCGATGCTGGCCGGGGTGAAGCCGATCATCTCGCGCGCCGATCTGGCGATCTGTCACATGGAGACCGTGTACGGCCCCGACGAGGGCCCCTTCAGCGGCTACCCGGCCTTCACCTCCCCGCCCCAGGTGGCCGCCGCGCTGAAGGACGCCGGGTACGACTCGTGCTCGACGGCCTCCAACCACACCCTGGACGACGGCGCCGACGGCATCGCCCGCACCCTGAAGGCCTTCGACAAGGTGGGCCTGGCGCACACCGGCTCGGGCCGTACCGCACAGGAGTCGGCGCGGCCCGCGCTGATGACGGCCCAGGGCGCCAAGGTCGCGCAGCTCGCCTACACCTACGACACCAACGGGTATCCGATGCCCGGCGGACAGCCGTGGGCGGTCCACCTCATCGACCAGAAGAAGATCGTCGCCGATGCCCGGGCGGCCCGAGCCGCGGGCGCCGACATCGTGGTCGTCAGCATCCACTGGGGCACCGAATGGCAGACGGAGCCCGACGAGCGCCAACTCACCCTCGGCAAGGCCCTCACCGCCTCCAGGACCGGCGGCAGGCCCGACATCGACCTCATCCTCGGCACCCACGCGCACATCCCGCAGGCGTACGAGAAGGTCAACGGAACCTGGATCGTCTACGGCGAGGGCGACCAGATCGCGGGCGAGATGTTCAACGAGAGCGGCGAGCGCGACGACCGGGGCAACATGAGCTCCATCGCCCGCTTCACCTTCGTACCGCCGACGCGGCCCGGAGCGCGGTGGGAGGTCGCCAGGGCCGAGTTCGTGCCGCAGTGGATCGACGTGGAGCGCGGCCGCGTGATGAGCCTGCCCGAGGCCCTCGCCGCGTCACCGGACCGCGAGGACTACATCGAGGCGCGGGACCACATCCGTGACGCCGTCCTCAGCCGGGGCGCCGCGAAGGACGGCCTGAAGATGTCCCGCTGAACGCTCCGGGGAGCGGGCGGTGACCCGACAGGGCCTACGGCACCACCGTGACCGGCCAGCGGCCCGCCTTCACCAGGCGCACGGCGACCGAGCCCACGATGCGGTGCCCGGCCGACTCCGAGACGCCCACCACGACCGCGTCCGCCTTCAGCTCGTCGGCGGCGGTCACAAGCCCGGAGTAAGGGTCGCCGAGGAAGGTGTGGAACTCCCAGCGCACGTCCCAGATGCCCCGCACCCGCTCCGCCGCCGCCCTGATCTCCGCGACCAGGCCCTCGGCGATCTCCCCGGTGGCGTCGGCGACGGGCGCGCCGAGCGCGGCGCCCGCCGAGAGCACCGGCTGGACGTAGACGAGGGCGAGCAGGGCGTTCTGCCGCCGGGCGAGGCCACTGGCGTACGCCGCGGCCCGCAGGGAGGAGTCCGAACCGTCCACGCCGGCGACGATCACCTTCGGGCCGTCGGTACCGCGTTCGAAGTGCTGGGACTCGGGGTGGGGCTGGGGCCGCTGCTCTGTCACGTACCGAGGCTAACGGGCCGGGCGGAGCCTCCGACAGGCGGCCCGGCCCCCGCCTCCCTAAAGTGCAGAGCATGACTGTCGGCAACGAGCGGAGCACGACCGTCGGCGAGGCGGCGCCCATACCGTCCCGGACCGGTTTTCCGGGGCGGGTGCCCGAAGCGTTCGCGATGTTCTTCGGCCTGCTCGGACTCTTCTGCGCGGTCATCGCGCTCATCCCCCCGCTGCGCAGACTCCTGCACCCCATCTCCTGGTTCCTGGACCGGGTCACCGTGCCGGTCAGCGCCAACCTCGCCTACGCCGTCTTCCTGCTGTTGCTCGCGGCCGCGATCGGCGCCCGCAAGAAGGTCGCGTGGTGGCTGGTCGTCATCTACCTCGGGCTGCTCCTCCTGCTCGACGCGCTGCTGATCACCGTGGGCGATTGGGCGTGGATCCCCAACGGGGTGCTGTGCGCCGCCGCCCTCGCGGTGCTGATCCTGGCCCGCGGACAGTTCTACGCCCAGACCCGCAGAGGCGCCTTCCGCCGTGCGGTGGGCGTGCTGTGCCTGGGGCTCGCGGCGGGCGTCCTGGTCGGCTGGGGCCTGGTCGAGATGTTCCCGAACACGCTGCCGCGCGGCCAGCGACTGCTGTGGGCCACCAACCGCGTCCTCGGCGGCCTGGTCTCCAACGGCCAGTTCGACGGGAGCCCACCGAGGCCCCTGTACTTCTTCCTCGGCCTGTTCGGCGCCATCGCCCTGCTGACGGCCGCCTCCACGCTCTTCCGCTCGCAGCGGATGGAAGCGGCCCTGCACGGCGACGAGGAGCCGCGCATCCGCGCCCTGCTCGGCGCCTACGGGCGCCAGGACTCGCTCGGCTACTTCGCCACCCGCCGCGACAAGGCGGTCGTCTTCTCGCCCAACGGCAAGGCCGCCGTCACCTACCGGGTCGAGGCGGGCGTGGCGCTGGCCAGCGGCGACCCGGTCGGCGACGCCGGAGCCTGGGGCCCGGCCATCGACGCCTGGCTCGACATCGCCCGCCAGTACGCCTGGGCGCCCGCCGTGATGGGCGCCTCCGAGGAGGGCGCGACCGCCTACGCCCGGCACGGCCTCGGCGCCATCCAGCTCGGGGACGAGGCGATCCTGCACGTCGCCAAGTTCGACCTCGACGGCCGCGACATGCGGGTCACCCGGCAGGCCGTCCACCGGGTCGCGCGCACCGGCGCCACCACCCGCATCCGCCGTCACTCGGCGCTCACCGACGAGGAGATGCGCCAGATCGTGGACCGCGCCGACGCCTGGCGCGACACCGAGACCGAGCGCGGCTTCTCGATGGCGCTCGACCGCCTCGGCGACCCGGCCGACGGCGACTGCCTGCTCGTCGAGGCCTTCGACGCCGAAGGCACCCTGATCGCCCTGCTGTCCTTCGTGCCCTGGGGCACCGACGGCATCTCGCTCGACCTGATGCGGCGCGACCGCAGCGCACCCAACGGCGTCATGGAGTTCATGGTGGCCCAACTGTGCGCCGCCGTACCGAAGTTGGGGGTCCGCCGGATCTCGCTCAACTTCGCGGTGTTCCGCTCGGCCTTCGAGGAGGGCGCCCGCATCGGCGCGGGACCGGTGCTGCGGCTGTGGCGCAAGCTGCTGCTCGTCTTCTCCAAGTGGTGGCAGCTGGAGGCCCTTTACCGCTCCAACGTGAAGTACCGGCCGCAGTGGTTCCCCCGCTTCCTCTGCTACGGCGACGCGGGCTCGCTCGCCCGGGTCGGGCTCGCGTCCGCCATCGCCGAGGGCTTCGTCTCCGTACCCAGCCTGCGCAAGCTCTGGGGCAAGGGCCGGCCCAAGGGCGTCACCAAGCCCGTCACCACCGCGAACCTGCCCTCCATCGAGGCGCTCGGGCTCGCCGGGCCGGGTGCGGCCGAGGTGACGGAGCGTCAACTCCCCGAGCAGGTACGGGTACGCCACCGCAAACTGGAGCGGCTGCGCGCGGACGGCACCGAGCCCTACCCCGTCGTCGTCGCGGTCCGCACCCACACCCTGGCCCGGCTCAGAGCCGCGGGCGAGGGCGCGAACGCCACCGTCGCGGGACGCGTGATGGCCGTGCGTGACTTCGGCGGCGTCGTCTTCGCCGTCCTGCGCGACTGGTCCGGCGACCTCCAGCTGGTCCTCACCCGCGAAGAAGCCGGCGCCGCCGTCCTGGACCGGTTCACCCGCGACATCGACCTCGGCGACCACATCACCGCCTCCGGCGCGACCGGCACCAGTGACAAGGGGGAGTTCTCGCTCTTCGCGACCGCCTGGCAGCTCACCGCCAAGTGCCTGCGGCCGCTGCCCGACAAGCGGCGCGGCCTCGCCGACCCGGAGGCGCGGGTGCGCCGCCGCTATCTCGACCTCGTGGCGAGCCCCGAGGCCCGCGAGGTCGTCAGGGCCCGCTCCACCGCCGTCCAGGCGCTGCGCCAGGGCCTGCTGCGCCGGGGCTATCTGGAGGTCGAGACGCCGATGCTCCAGCAGATCCACGGCGGCGCCAACGCCCGCCCCTTCACCACTCACATCAACGCCTACGACCTCGACCTGTATCTGCGCATCGCCCCCGAGCTGTACCTCAAGCGGCTCTGTGTCGGAGGCGTCGAGAAGGTCTTCGAAATGGGCCGCACCTTCCGCAACGAGGGCGTCTCCTACAAGCACAACCCCGAGTTCACGATGCTGGAGGCGTACCAGGCGTACGCCGACTACGACGTGATGCTCGACCTCACCCGCGAGCTCATCCAGGACGCGGCCACCGCCGCCTTCGGCGCCCCCATCGCCCGCAAGGCGGACCCGGACGGCACCATGGCCGAGTACGACATCTCCGGGCCCTGGCCCGTCAAGACGGTGTACGGGGCGCTCTCCGAGGCGCTCGGCGAGGAGGTCGACGCCGACACCGACGAGCAACGCCTGCGCCGGCTCTGCGACCGTGCCGGGGTGCCGCACACCCCCGAGAACACCCGGGGCGACGTCGTCCTCGAAATGTACGAGCGGCTCGTCGAGGAGAAGACGCGCCAACCCACCTTCTACAAGGACTTCCCCACCGAGGTCTCCCCGCTGACCCGCCGCCACCGTGCCGACGCCCGGCTCGCCGAACGCTGGGACCTGGTCGCCTTCGGCACCGAACTGGGCACCGCCTATTCGGAGTTGACCGATCCCGTCGAGCAGCGCCGCAGACTCACCGCGCAGTCCCTGCTCGCGGCGGGCGGCGACCCGGAGGCCATGGAGATCGACGAGGACTTCCTGGACGCGCTCGAATACGCCATGCCGCCCACCGGCGGCCTCGGCATCGGCGTGGACCGCCTCGTCATGTTCCTCACCGGGCTCACGATCCGCGAGACCCTGCCCTTCCCGCTGGTCCGCCGTACCTGAACCGGCCCGGGACCGGTACCGCCGGGTGACTCCATTCGTGCCGGTGTCGTCCCGGCGCTGCCGTTTCACCGGCCCCGCGACGGCCCGGGGTCCTAATCTTCCGCCATGACGAACAAAAGCCGTATGTCATGAAAAGGGATCAGATGGTCCCCAGTCGGCGGACGCTGTTGCGCCTCACGGCCTGCATCGGAGCCGCGGCCACCGTGCGCCTGCTCACCGCCGAGAACACCGGCGCCCCCGCGGCGCCACCCCGCGCGGCCCCCGCGGCCGCGGGCCCCCAGGCCGCCGCGCCCCGGCTGCGCACCAGCGCGTACCGCCTGGAACCCATGACCGCCTACACCCCGCCGCGCTACCACACCGCCCTGCCCCCGGTGCGGACCAGACCGTTCCTGAGCATGCCCCAGCTCGGGGAGCGCTCGATGGTGCTCACCTTCGACGACGGCCCCGACCCGCGCTACACCCCCGGCATCCTGAAGACGCTGCGCGATCACGACGTGCGCGCCGTGTTCTTCCTCTGCGGCGAGATGGCCACCGACAACCGGGACCTGCTGCGCGAGATGCGCGACGACGGGCACGTCATCGGCAACCACACCTGGACCCACCCGCAGCTCAACAAGACGGCCCCCGCCGCGATCCGCTCCGAGATCGGCCGCACCAGCGAGGTCATCGAGCAGACCGTGGGCGAACCGCCGCAGTGGTTCAGGGCGCCGTACGGGGCGTGGAACCGCAATGTGTTCGAGATCCAGGCCGAGATGGGCATGGAGCCGCTCGCCTGGACCGTGGACACCCTCGACTGGACCACGCCCGGCACCCCCAGCATCATCCGCCGGGTCCTGGACGGGGCCGCGCCCGGCGTCGTGGTGCTCTCGCACGACGCGGGCGGCGACCGCTCGCAGAGCGTCGCGGCCCTGCGCACCTATCTGCCCGAACTCCTCGCGCAGGGTTACGAGTTGAAGGTTCCGCCCCGGCGCAGATGAGCCGCGGGGCGGCCGCCTCCCGCACGGCCGCGCGGGCGCCGCGGCGCTACTTGACGGACACGAGGCGCGCGAAGGCCACCACGTTCCCGTCGTAGCCGCGGGCCCTGGAGAAGCCGCCGCCGCAGGTGATCACCCGGAGTTCCGGGTGCCCGGTGTCGCCGTACACCCGGGCACCCGGGAAGGTGGCCTTGTCGAAGACCTCGACGCCGTACACCTCGAACACCGCGGTGCGGCCGTCGAAGCGGTCCACCTCGATGTGGCTGCCCTTCTGGAGCGAGCCGAGCCCGTAGAAGACCGCGGGGCCCTTCATGTTGTCCACGTGGCCGACCACCACCGCCGTGCCGCGCATGCCCGGGGCCACGCCGTTCTGGTACCAGCCGGCCAGGTTCGGGTCCTGGGGCGGGGGCGCCTGCACCCAGCCCTGGGCATCGGTACCGACGTCCATGACTGGCGCGTTCACGTTGATCGATTCGATCCGCACCCGGGAGGCCGGGGCGAAGGGCAGCGGCTCGACCTCGGCGGCCGGCGCGGGCGTGGAGCCGGTGCCCGAACTGCTGGCCGGGGCCGCTGCTGCGGCGGGTTGCGGCGGTCCCATCGTCGCGTCCGCGCCGTTGCGCATCAGCGCGAGGCCGGTCAGCATCACCAGGGCCAAGGCCCCCCACGGGGAGCGCCTGCGACGCTCCATGCCGCTCTCTTCGTGCGCCATGTCTTCTCGTCAACTCCTTCGCCGTCCACCCTCAGCGCGCCTTCGAGCACCGTAAGGGCGGCGCGCTCGCCCGGCGATCGCAGAGCGGCGAACGGGTGCCGGTCCAGCCGGCCTGGGCCATCCGGGTCATGCGGCCGCGAAAAATGATCTGACGGTCTGTGACCTGCGGGTCCGTCAGATTTCGGGGGCCGAACGGGGGGCCCGCGGTTCACCAGGGTGGATGAGTACCGAAATGCGGCTTGTATGAGCGGCGGTGAGGGTTCGTCGTGGGAGGCGTACTCGTCGATCATCCCGGGGCACGGCTCCGGGGCGTCCTCCCATGGAGGTTCAACGATGCGTGCTTCACGCGCTCTAACGGTGGCGCTGGCGGTCGGCGCCGCGGTCGGGTTCGCCGCGCCGGCGGCCCTCGCGGGGGGTCCGCCGTCCGGCGGGCCGACCGGAGTCGAGGTCGACCCCTCCCGGGTCCACCAAGGCGCCACCCTGAGCATCACCGCCCACGGCTGCCACAACGGCGGCCGAGTCAGCTCGAACGCCTTCGACGAGGTCCACCTGTCGTCGGGGGACACCAACTTCGCGACCGCGCGGATCCACGACCACACGACGCCGGGCGAGTACAGCCTCGCGGTCAAGTGCAACGACAACGACCGAGTGGCGACGCGCAGCTTCCGGGTCCTCGAGGGCCGGGGCGCCGACGGCGGGCTCGGCGGCGCCGCGGGTCCGAGCGACACCGAGATGGCGGTCGGCGGCGCCCTCGTCGGTACGGCCGCGATCGGCGGCGCCCTGTTCGTCGCCCGTCGCCGGCGCCAAGGCGTAGGGATCTGACCGGACGAACCTCCCGGGCAGGACCCCAACGGCCGGTCGCCCCCGAGTCCTGGCCAGGACTCGGGGGCGACGGGTGTGGGGGCTCGGGTGTTCCCTAGTGCCTGCGGGCCGCGGAGCGCCGGCGCAGGGCGTAGACCCCGCCACCGAGGGCCACCGCGACCAGGGTGGCGCCGACCGTGAGCTGGACGGGGTCGAGGCCGTCGTTCACGCTGCCGCCGAGCCCGCCGCGGACGCCAAGCGGCGTGGAGGGCCGGACGGTGGGGCGGACCGTGGGACGGACGGTGGGACGGTCGGAGGGACGGGTGGTCGAGCTGGCCGTCGGCGCACCGCCGGCGATGGTGAGCTGCGTCGTCGACCGCACACCGTCGCAGTTGAACGTCACGGTGTACGAGGCGCCCCGCTTGGCGTCCCCGTCGACGGTGGCGTTGCGCGAACTGTCCTTGGGGAGGGTGACGGTGTCGAACACGCCGGAGGACGCCGTCGCGTCGCCGGAGCAGCCGGTGGCGTTGAGGGTGACCTGCCCGCCTGGCGCGATCACCGAGGGGGTCACGGTGAAGGTGGGTGTGGTGGAGCTGGCGTTGGCGCTGCCGTTGGCGGCCACCGCGGTGGACGGCGCGAGCCCGAGCGCGGCGGCGCCGACGAATGCGACGGATGCGATGCGTATCGCGCCCATGGTCAATCCTCCGGTCCCCGAGGGGCAGCTGCGGAACCGATTCCACATTGGGGGGTGAATGCACCTCGATGCCCGAAACGCTAGGAGGCGACCCGGCGTGTCGCGATCCGTGTCGGGCGAATGGGGCATCGGCGTCCCCCACCCGGCCGAGCGAGGGCTCCGCCGGTCCGGCGGAGCCCTGGGGCCGCGGTCTGCCCGGCGGGGGTGTCAGCCGATGGTGGGGAACAGGTCGAAGAACGGCCCGGCCGTCGCCGAGATGCCCCGGCCGAAGGGGGCGTCGAAGTCCCAGATCAGGAAGAGCAGGAAGGCGATGAGCGCGCTGAAGAGGCCCGCCAGCAACAGCTCCCGCGGGGTGCGCCTGATCTGGAGCGTGAAGATCAGCCCGACGGTGACCAGCGCGCCGATGATCAGGCCGAACCAGACGACCCCGGGCATGGTGGCGCCCGCCCCCTGACCGCGGGCGGTCCGGGCGGCGTCCACGGCGGCCACCTGGTCGATCAAAGGCTGGTAGGCCTGGGCCTCGAAGTCGTTCGCGGGGTGGTAGTCCGTCACATCGCGGCGGATCTTCTCCAGTTTCTGCGCGCTCTCCTCGGTGAGATCGCCTTCCTTGGCCATGTGGCTCCACTCGGTGTGCACCACATAGGAGGCGTACGCCTCGACGTCGGTCCGGGTGCGCTCGCGCACCTCCGCCGGATACACCTGGACCCGCTGCGAGATCTCGCGCAGGGCCTGGGCCTCCTGCTGTACATCCGCCTGGGCGGCCCCGCGCCCCTCCCAGACGCCCGCGATGGCGAGACCGAGCACGATGGCGTACACCACGCCGATCATCATCGTCATGTACTCGATGACGTCCGGGGTGCCCGAGGGGTCGTCGTCCGGGCCGACCCGGCGGTTGCTGAACAGGGTGATGGTGAGCACGACCGCGCATGCGGCGGCCATGGCGATGACCAGGACGAGCCAGTCGGACAAGGGAACCTCTCAGGAAAAGGCGGACTCAGCGGGAGCGGGAGCCGGAACGGGTGCGCAGCAGGGCCGCGCCGATCACGGCGGGCGCGGTGATGAGCAGCGTCATGGTGACGGGGGAGAGCCGGGGCGCCGCCTTCTTGCGCGGTGGCATCCGGTAGTTGCGCAGGACGATCCGCTGAGCACGCGGCGGCCCCGGGTGCGGCGAGGCGGCGGGCGGGGGCGGCGCCACGGGTGGCGCCGGCACGGCGGGGGGCGCCGGCGGGCGCTGTGCCGGAGGCGCCGGAGCGGGCGGGACGGCGGGCGGCCTCGGATGCGGGGCGGGGCGGGTGGGCGGGGTCGGGCGCGGGGCGGGTGCGGGCGGTGGCTTGGGCGCGGGCGGGGGAGAGGGCGGGGTCGGAGTCGGGGGCACCCGGGTGGGCGGGGGAGTGGGGTGCGGAGGGTGCGGAGGGTGCGGCGGCCAGGGGCACCGGTGGCCCGTGCCCGCGACCGCCCAGGGCCCGCCCCCGCTGCCCTGCGTTACGGAGGCGTAGGCGCAGGCGTCGGCCTGCGCGGCCGGTGCCGGCGCCGTGAGCAGCACGGTGAAGGCCGTGGCGGCGAGCAGCCGCCCGGCGAGGTGTCGTCCTTGCACTGAATGATCATCGGGCGGTGGGGGCGCGTCCGGAGGGGGCGTCGAATCGATTCGCCTGAAGGGGGGAGTTTCGGACGGCATTGTGTTCGCCGCGTTGACCGCTTGTTCGGGCCCCTTCGGAAAAATATCCGCGCCCGCGTTGAACACACCGGCGCCCCCCGCCCGTACATAGGGCCATCACCCGGCGCATCCGGCGTCTCAACAGCCTTACCGAACACGGGAGTTGACATGAGTACCTGGCGCAGCGCATCGCTCGCGGCAGCGGCGGCAGCGGTACTGGCACTGACCGCGACGGGCTGCGGCCAGGACAAGGGCAGCAGCTACGCGGGCGGCAACGGACAGCCCGTCGGCAACGCCGGCGCCGCCCAGCAGCCCGTCGACAACGCCTATGGCGCGGGCGGCGGTTACGGGCAGGCGGGCGGCGCCGACTCCGCCGCGAAACCGGCCGGGCAGTTGACGGTGAGCGACAGCAAGGAGCTGGGCAAGGTCGTCACCGACAGCGCCGGCTTCACGCTCTACCGCTTCGACAAGGACACCGCCAGCCCGCCCAAGACGAACTGCGAGGGCGACTGTGCCAAGGCCTGGCCCGCGGTGCCCGCCGACGGGGTGAGCGCGGCCGCGGGCACCGACGCCTCGAAGCTCGGCTCGGTCACCCGCGCCGACGGCAGCAAGCAACTCACCATCGGGGGCTGGCCGATGTACCGCTACGCCAAGGACACCAACCCCGGCGACACCAACGGGCAGAACGTGGGCGGGACGTGGCACGCCGCCGCGCCCGACGGCAAGAAGGCCCAGGCCCAGGCTCAGGCCGAGGCCCCCGCTCAGGCCGCCGCCGGCGCCATGCCGGGCCTGTCGGTCCGCAAGGACGCCAAGCTCGGCGACATCATCGTGGACGCGCGGGGCATGACCGTCTACCGCTTCAAGAAGGACTCCGCCTGGCCCATGAAGTCCGCCTGCACCGGCGCCTGTCTGGAGAAGTGGCCGGTGGTGGCGCCGGTCGAGAAGAACGACACCAAGGGCATCGCCCTCAAGGGCTTCGTCACCTTCGACCGACCCGATGGGGTGAAACAGCAGTCGATCACCTGCTGGCCCGTCTACACCTTCACCGGCGACTCCAAGCCCGGGGACACCAACGGCCAGGGGGCGGGCGGCACATGGTACGCGGTGTCCCCCGAGGGCAAGCTCGTCGGCGCACCCAAGTAGCCCCGCCCCCAACCCCGTCGGCCCGTCACCGCCACCCCCCACGCGGCGACGGGCCGACGGTGTGTCCACCCAGCGATACGATGGCGCGTGCTCCCGCGCCGAGCCGTACGATCCGGCGCACATGCCGTGGGCGTGTGACTAATAACGGACGACCATTTTCCGTTTTTACTCGCTCTCCCGGCGGACGATCAGTAGCCTCAGGCGCAAACAATGGTCATGGTCATGGCCGTCCTGCGGCGACTTGTTGGAGACATTGATGGAGCGTCCCGCCTGGGCCCCTCAGGGCATCGACATCTCGGTGCCGAGCGTGTCCCGCATATACGACTACTACCTGGGCGGTTCGCACAATTTCGAGGTCGACCGGGAAGCGGCCCGCGAGGCCATGCGATTCATGCCGGGGCTGCCCAAGATCATGCAGGCGAACCGGGCCTTCATGCGGCGCGCGGTGCGATTCGCCGTGTCCGAGGGAATCACCCAGTTCCTGGACATCGGATCCGGAATCCCGACTTTCGGAAATGTTCATGAGGTCGCCCAATCGGCCGACCCCGAGGCGCGCGTCCTGTACGTCGACCACGACTCGGTGGCCGTGGCGCACAGCCGCGCCGTCCTGGAGGGCAACGAACTGGCCGGCATCGCCTCGGCCGACCTGCGCAAGCCGCAGGACATCCTGAGTGCCCCCGAGACCGCCCAACTGCTCGACCTGTCCCGGCCGGTGGCCCTCCTGCTGATCGCCGTGCTGCACTTCGTCGAGGACCAGGACGACCCCTACCAGGCCGTCGCCGAACTGCGCGACGCGCTCGCCCCGGGCAGCCTCCTGGTCCTCACCCACGCCTCCTACGAAGGCATCCCGCTCAGCGAGGAGGAGGCGGGCCGAACGGTGGGCGTCTACCGCGACATCAAGAGCCCCCTGGTGATGCGCTCGCCCGAGGAGATCGCCGGGTTCTTCGAAGGGTTCACGATGCTCGACCCCGGTCTGGTCTCGATGCCGCTGTGGCGTCCGGAGGGCGAGGCCGACCAGGAAGACCCGTACGCCTTCTCGGGCTTCGCCGGCGTGGGACGCAAGGCGTGAGCAAGCTGCCCGAGCCGCAGGCTCCGGACCTGGCGCCGGACAGCCCCGAGGACCGGCTCAGACGGTTCGCGACGATCTGGGGCCGGGCCATCTTCCCGGTGACCGCGACCTCGCTGACCCGGCCCGAGTTCGAACAGCACCTGGTGCCGCTGGCCCGCCGGCTCATCCACGCCCTGCACGGGCGGCACTTCGACCCCGCGCCCGCCCAGGAGGTCGGCGCCGATCTGGTGGCCGTGCACTGCACCGACCCGGACGCCCTGAGCCGCACCCTCGGCGTGGTCGAGTCCTATCTCGTCCTGTACTGCGGTGCGGGCGACGAGCTGGCGCCCGAGGAGGCGCGGGCCCGCTGCGCCCGGCTCCAGCACGCCCTGGCGGCCGGATTCGCCGCGGCCCTGCGCGAACGCACCCGTTCAGAGCAGGAGGCCATCGCCCGCTCCGCGATGTCGGCGCGCACCGCGGCCCTGGACGCCCTGCACGCCACCGAGACCCGGTTCCGCGCGGTCTTCGAGGGCGCCGCGATCGGGATCGGCATCGCCGACCTCGAAGGCCGGGTCCTGGAGGTCAACGAGACGCTCACCCGGATGTTCGGCGGCATCGAGGGCCAGCTCCGCAGCCGCAACGTCAGCGAGTGGGTGCACCCCGAGGACGCCCCGCAGGTCTGGCGCCTGTACGAGGAGCTCGTGCGGGGCGACCGGGACCACTACCGCGTCGAGAAGCCTTACTACCGCGGCGACGGCACCGTGCTGTGGACCAACCTCACCGTCTCGCTGCTGCGCGACGCCGAGGGCCGGCCGCAGTACCAGCTCGCGCTGATGGAGGACACCACCGAGCGCCGGCTGCTCAATCTGCGGCTGCGCTACGAGGCCACCCACGACGCGCTCACCGGGCTGCCCAATCGCACCCTGTTCTTCGAGCGCCTGGAAAAGGCGCTCGCACCGGGCGACGGCAAGCGGTTCGGGCTCTGCTACCTGGACCTCGACGGCTTCAAGGCGGTCAACGACAGCCTCGGCCACTCGGCGGGCGACCGGCTCCTGGTGGAGGTCGCCGACCGGCTCCAGAGCTGCGCGACGGGGCCCGGCGAGATGGTGGCCCGGCTCGGGGGCGACGAGTTCGTGGCGCTCACCACCGGACCGGACACCGCGTTCGAGGCGGACGAGCTGGCCGCGCGCATCCTCAACACCCTGGCCACCCCGATCCGCATCGAGGGCCGTGAGCTGACCGTGCGCGGTTCGATCGGTGTCGTCGAGGGCCCGGCGGGCGAGCGCAGCGCCGCCGAAGTGCTGCGCAGCGCCGACATCACGATGTACCGGGCCAAGTCGGCGGGCGGCAACCGTTTCCAGTTCGCGGACGCCGAGGCGGACGCGCGCGCCATCACCCGGCACGGGCTCACCAACGCGCTGCCCGCCGCCCTGGAGCGCGGCGAGTTCTTCATCGAGTACCAGCCGCTGGTGCATCTCGGCGACGGCAGTGTGCACGGCGCCGAGGCCCTGGTGCGCTGGTCGCATCCGCAGCACGGGGTGCTCGGGCCCGACCGCTTCATCCCGCTCGCCGAGCACACCGGGCTCATCGTGCCGCTCGGGCGCTGGGTGATGCAGGAGTCCGTACGCCAGGCGCGCGCCTGGCAGGAGGCACACCCCGCCGCCACCGACGGGGGCCCGCTGCGCATCAACGTGAACCTGTCGCCGACCCAGCTCTACCACCCGGGTCTGGTCGCCGACACCGTCGAGATGCTGGAGCGCACCGGACTCTCTCCCGGCGCGCTCTGCCTGGAGGTCACCGAGTCCGCGCTGATAGGCGCCGACGACGACCTGCTCAAGCCGCTGCGCCAGCTCGCCGAGATGGGCGTCGACATCGCCCTGGACGACTTCGGCACGGGCTATTCCAACCTCGCCAATCTGCGCCGGCTCCCGGTGAGCGTGCTCAAGCTGGACCGGTCCTTCACCCAGTCCATGCAGCAGCTCCCCGCCGACCCGGTGGACATCAAGATCGTCGAGGGGATCGTGTCGCTCGCGCACAGCCTCTCCCTCGCGGTCACCGTGGAGGGCGTGGAGACGGGTGCCCAGGCCGAGCAACTGAAGGAACTGGGCTGCGACACGGCTCAGGGCTGGTACTACGCCCGCCCCGGCGCCCCCGACCGCATCCACTCCCTGGCGCTGGTGGACGCGGTGTGACCTCAGGGGGCGGCGCTGCCCCCGGCGCGCCGCCCCGTCCCGATGTTGAGCAGAACCTGCTGCAACTCCCGTGCCGCGCGCGGCGGATCGACGTCGCTGCGGTGGGCCAGGGCAATCGTGCGGCGCAGGCCGGGCCGGGCCAGCGGGGTCACCCGCAGGTCCCCGGCCCGCGCCGCCACCATGCTCGGCACCACGGCGATCCCGAGCCCGGCCCGCACGAAGCCGAGCACCGCGTCCATCTCGCCGCCCTCCACGGTGAAGGTGGGCTCGAAGCCCTCGGCCCGGCACGCGGCCACCGTCAGCTCCCGCAGGTCGTAGCCGTGCCGGAACATCACCAGGGGCGCCTCGCGCAGCTCCGCGATCCGCACCGCGGCGCCCGCGCCGGGCGGCGCCTCGGCGGGCGAGGAGACCACCACCAGGTCCTCCTGGAGCAGCTCGACCGTGGTGAGGACGGGGGAGCCGGCCGGGAGCGGCAGCACGATGAGCGCCAAGTCCAGTGCCCCGCGCGCCAGTTCACGTACGAGATCGTGCGAGCCGCCCTCCTCGATGAGGAGCTGGATGCCGGGGTGGCGGTCGTGGAAGGCGCGCAGCACATCCGGCAGCAGGCCCGTGCACAGACTGGGCGTGGCCCCGAGCCGCACCCGGCCGCGCCGGAGCTGGGCCAGCTCCTGGACCTCGATGCGGGCGGTGTCCGCGTCCGCCAGGATGCGCCGGGCCAGCGGAAGCAGCGCCTCGCCCGCGTCGGTGAGCGCGATGTTGCCCCGGGCGCGGCTGAACAACTCGGCGCCCAGCTCGTTCTCCAGCGCCTTGATCTGCTGGGAGAGCGAGGGCTGCGAGACGTGGACGCGCTCGGCGGCCCGGGTGAAGTGCCGGGTCTCGGCGACCGCCACGAAGTAGAGGAGCTGCTGGAACTGCATACCCCCCACGATAAGGCACGATAGGTCATCGCTATGAAGATGAGCCGAACCATGTCTTGGACCTCTCGGGTCGTTCGCCTCTAGCGTCGAAAACATGGCTCTGGCACCGCGGACGGACAAACGGCCGTCCATGACCCGCACCCTCTGGGACTCGACCGTCGGCAAGAAGACGGTCATGGCCGTGAGCGGCCTGATCATGCTGTCCTACCTGGTCGTCCACATGATGGGCAACCTGAAGATCTTCTTCGGGGCCGGCCAGTTCGACTCCTACGCCCACTGGCTGCGGACGATCGGAGAGCCCTTCCTGCACTACGAGTGGGCGCTCTGGCTGATCCGGGTGGTGCTGGTGGCCGCCGTGGTGGGTCACGCCGTCTGCGCGTACCAGCTCAGCCGCCGCGACCTGCGGGCCAGGCCCAGCGGCTACGTCCACAAGCGGGCCCGGGCGAGCTACGCGACCCGCACGATGCGCTGGGGCGGTGTCATCCTCGCCCTGTTCATCGTCTGGCACATCCTGGACCTGACGACCGGCACCGTGCACTCCGGCTTCCGGCCCGGCCACCCCTACCAGAACGTCGTGGACACCTTCTCCACCTGGTACGGCAACACCATCTACATCGTGGCGATGGCCGCGCTCGCCCTGCACGTCCGGCACGGGTTCTGGAGCGCCGCGCAGACCCTGGGCGTCGGCAACGCCGCCCGGGACCGGGTGCTGAAGGCGCTCGCCACCCTCCTCGCGCTGCTGCTGTTCGCCGGATTCGTCGCCGTACCCGTCGCCGTGATGACCGAAGTGGTGAGCTGACATGACCTCGTACACCCAGTACACGCTCGGGGACCCGGTCCACGACACCCGAGCGCCCAAGGGCCCGATCGCCGAGCGCTGGGACACCCGCCGCTTCGAGGCCAAGCTGGTCAACCCGGCCAACCGCCGCAAGCACACCGTCATCGTGGTCGGCACCGGGCTCGCGGGCGGCTCGGCCGGTGCCACGCTCGCCGAACAGGGCTACCACGTCGTCCAGTTCTGCTTCCAGGACTCGCCGCGCCGCGCCCACTCCATCGCCGCCCAGGGCGGCATCAACGCCGCGAAGAACTACCGCAACGACGGCGACTCCGTGCACCGCCTCTTCTACGACACCGTCAAGGGCGGCGACTTCCGCGCCCGCGAGTCCAACGTCCACCGCCTCGCCCAGATCTCCGTCGAGATCATCGACCAGTGCGTGGCCCAGGGCGTCCCGTTCGCCCGCGAATACGGCGGCCTGCTCGACACCCGCTCCTTCGGCGGGGTTCAGGTCTCGCGCACCTTCTACGCCCGGGGCCAGACGGGCCAGCAGCTCCTGCTCGGCGCCTATCAGGCGCTTTCCCGCCAAATCGCCGCGGGGAACGTGGAGTTGCACGCGCGCACCGAAATGCTCGACCTGATCGTGGTGGACGGCAGGGCGCGCGGCATCGTGGCCCGCGACCTCGTCACGGGGAAGATCGACACCTACTTCGCCGACGCCGTGGTCCTCGCCACCGGCGGCTACGGCAACGTCTTCTACCTCTCCACCAACGCGATGAACTCCAACGCGACCGCCATCTGGCGCGCCCACCGCCGCGGCGCGTACTTCGCCAACCCCTGCTTCACCCAGATCCACCCGACCTGCATCCCGCGCACCGGCGAGCACCAGTCCAAGCTGACCCTGATGAGCGAGTCGCTGCGCAACGACGGCCGCATCTGGGTGCCGAAGGCCCAGGGTGACACCCGCCCGGCGGCCGAGATCCCCGAGGACGAGCGCGACTACTACCTGGAGCGGATCTACCCCTCCTTCGGCAACCTCGTCCCGCGCGACATCGCTTCGCGCGCCGCCAAGAACGTCTGCGACGAGGGGCGCGGGGTGGGTCCGGGCGGACAGGGTGTCTATCTCGACTTCGCCGACGCCATCGCGCGCCTGGGCCGGCCGGCCGTCGAGGCGAAGTACGGCAACCTCTTCGACATGTACGCCCGGATCACCGCCGAGG
Source organism: Streptomyces sp. ASQP_92 (assembly GCF_025399895.1). Classification (GTDB taxonomy): domain Bacteria; phylum Actinomycetota; class Actinomycetes; order Streptomycetales; family Streptomycetaceae; genus Streptomyces. Next base: position 400,718 of record NZ_JAODUA010000005.1, read on the forward strand.
ACCCGTACGAGACGCCGATGCGGATCTATCCCGCCGTGCACTACACGATGGGCGGCCTGTGGGTGGACTACGACCTCCAGACCACGGTGCCCGGCCTGTTCGCGATCGGGGAGGCCAACTTCTCCGACCACGGCGCCAACCGCCTGGGGGCCTCCGCCCTCATGCAGGGTCTGGCCGACGGCTACTTCGTCCTGCCCTCGACCATCAACGACTACCTCGCCCGCAACCCGCACCAGGAGCCGGTCACCGACGAGCACCCGGCGGTCGCCGAAGCGGTCGCCGAGACCGAGGACCGTCTCCATCTGCTCCTCGCGGTCGACGGCGACCGCACCCCCGACTCCTTCCACCGCGAGATCGGCGAGCTGATGTGGGAGTACTGCGGCATGTCCCGCACCGCGTCGGGCCTGCGCAAGGCGCTGGAGCGGATCCCTGGGATCCGCGAGGAGTTCTGGCGCCGCATCAAGGTCCCGGGCAGCGGCGCGGAGTTCAACCAGTCGCTGGAGAAGGCCAATCGCGTCGTCGACTACCTGGAGCTCGCCGAGCTCATGTGCCTCGACGCCCTGCACCGCGCCGAGTCCTGCGGCGGCCACTTCCGCGAGGAGTCCCAGACCCCGGACGGCGAGGCCGAACGCCGCGACGAGGACTTCTCCTACGTTGCCGCCTGGGAGTTCCGGGCGCCCGAGGGGCGTGCGCCGGCGGACCAGGGCGCTGCCCCCGGCGCCGCGCCCGTCCTGCACAAGGAAGACCTCGCCTTCGAGTACGTCCACCCCACCCAGCGGAGCTACGCATGAGGCTCACCCTGCGCGTCTGGCGCCAGAAGAACGCCAACTCGCCCGGCGCGATGGCGACTTACGACCTCGACGACATCTCGACGGACATGTCCTTCCTCGAAATGCTCGACACCCTGAACGAGGAACTGACCCTCCGGGGCGAGGAGCCGGTCGCCTTCGACCACGACTGCCGCGAGGGCATCTGCGGCGCCTGCTCACTCGTCATCAACGGCGACGCCCACGGCCCCGAGCGGACCACCGCCTGCCAACTGCACATGCGGTCGTTCCGCGACGGCGACACCATCGACGTCGAGCCCTGGCGCGCCTCGGCGTTCCCGGTGGTCAAGGACCTCGTGGTGGACCGCTCGGCCTTCGACCGGATCATCCAGGCCGGCGGCTACGTCAGCGTGCCCACCGGCGCCGCCCCCGAGGCGCACGCCACCCCGGTGCCCAAGCCCGACGCGGACTTCGCCTTCGAGCACGCCGAGTGCATCGGCTGCGGCGCCTGCGTGGCGGCCTGCCCCAACGGCTCGGCGATGCTGTTCACCTCGGCGAAGATCAACCATCTGAACGTGCTGCCGCAGGGCGCGCCCGAGCGCGAGACGCGGGTCCTGGGCATGGTGGGACAGATGGACGCCGAGGGCTTCGGCGGCTGCACCCTGACCGGGGAGTGCGCGACGGCCTGCCCCAAGGGCATTCCGCTCCCCTCGATCGCGGCCATGAACAAGGAGTGGCTGCGGGCGACGCGGAAGGCGCGGAAGGCCGGCCGCTGAGGGGTCCCGGCGCGAAGACGCGCCCCCGGTGTCCCCGGGGGCGCGTCCGCAGGCTCAACTCACGCGCAGGACAGGGTGGTTGACCGGATCAGGCGACGGACAGATCGTCCCCGTACACCGCGCCCTGTCCGTACCAGCCGTGCAGATAGACGGTGACGGTCCCGGAGGCGCCGGTCGTGAACGGCACGGTCAGCTTGGACCAGCCGCTGGAATTGGCCCAGGTGCTGGCGGTGGCGCCGCCCCGCACGCCGAGGTAGGCGTAGCTGCCCTGCACCCAACCGCTGAGCGTGTACTGGGTGTTGGGGGTGAGAGTGAGCGTCTGCGCGCACTCGCCTGTCTGCGCGGAGGTGGGCGCGGTCTTCAGGGCGTGGGAGCCGCCGTGCACCGGGCTCGCCACCACGGCGGCGCCGCTGTCGCACGTCCACGGGGAGAGCGAGCCGCTTTCGAAGCCGCCGTTGACCAGCGCGCCGGTGTTGCCGCCGGGGCCCGACACGGTGAGCGTGAAGGTCGTCGAATGGGTCAGCGTGCCCGCGGTGCCGGTGACGGTGATCGGGTACGTTCCGGGCGCGGCCGAGGCCGACGCGGTGACCGTGAGCTGGGCCGAGGCGCCCGCGGTGACCGAGCCCGGGCTGAGCGTGGCGCTCACCCCGGCGGGTGCGCCGGTGGCGGTCAGCGCCAGCGGCTTGGCGGCGCCGGAGGTCACGGCGGTGTTCACCGTGGCGGTCGTGGAGCCGCCGGGCGCGACGGAGGCCGAGCCGGGCGTGACGGCCACCGAGAAGTCGTCCTGGACGGGCCCGCCACCCCCGGTGAAGGGCTCGAAGGTGTGGCTGAAGTACCACGGGTCCTGGGCGATGCCGGAGCAGCCGTCCTGACCGCCGGTGCCGGGGCAGCCTCCGTTGTCACGCTGGAGGGCCCAGAACGAGAGGGTGTTGATCCCCTTGGCGGTGGCCCAGTTGTAGACGGCGGTGGCGTCCGCCGTGGTGAACGTCTCGGCCGGCCCGTAGTCGTCGATGCCGGGCATCTCGGTGATGCCGACCATGCCCCACAGCTGCGCCGGAGTGCGGCCCGGATAAAGGGAGTTGAGCTGGTTGTAGAGACCGGTGGCCGCGGTCTGGGTGTCGTTGGCCATGTTGTGCGTGGCGCCGTCGTAGTAGTCGAAGGTCATGAGGTTCACGACGTCGACCTTGGCGCCGTACTTGACCGCGCTCCTGAGCACCGCGAGCCCGCTGTCGGCGAGGCCGCTCGTGGTGGTGGGCAGGGTGTAGGAGATCTGCACCGACCGGCCGTTGGCGGCCGCCCAGTCCTGCACCTTCTTGATCGCCTGGTTGCGGCGGTCGATGCCCGCCTTGTTGGTCAGCGAGTTGTCCTCGATGTCCATGTCGAGCCGGGAGAGGTCATAGGTGGTGATGACCTTCTCGTACGCGGCGGCTATCGAGTCCACGCTGGTGCAGCTGTCGGCGATCTCGGTGCCGCCGTTGTCGGCCGCGTACCCGCCGAACGACGGGATGACGTCGCCGCCGCGCGAGCGGATGGTGGAGATGTCCGCGCCGAACACGGACGACGCGATGGGCTGGCTGGTCGACCCGTTCCAGTACGGGGTGCAGGACCCCTTGGTGTCGGCCTGCACGAACGCCATCGTCAGGTACTTGGCGCCCGACTTCTGCGCGAGATCGGCCGGGCTGTCGGAGGAGTACGCCTCGAAGTACGGCGCGAAGACATGGGCGGGCAGCGGCGTCGCGGCGTGCGCCGCACCGCCGGCCCCGATGACGAGGCCGGCGGACGCGGCGACGGTACTGAGGCTGGCGAGCAGGGCGCGGACGGATCTCGGGCGTCTCATCGGGGCTCTCCGACGGGGGTGAGAGAAGGGTGCGGACGCCCCATGATTGGTCTGGACCAACGACCGGTCAAGGGTCTAGGCCAATTCATTCCGCGCGCTTTGCCTTATGGGTCAACTGACCTGCGGCGCAAGGGAGTCGGAGAGTTCGTCTTGCTCAGCCCCCCGCCAGAACCTTCGCCAGATACGGGGCCGTGCGGCCCGTTCCGGAGGCGGCGATCTCGGTCGGCGGGCCCGCGGCCACCACCTGGCCGCCCTCGTCGCCGCCGCCCGGGCCGAGGTCGAGCATCCAGTCGGCGCCCGCCACCACGCTCATGTCGTGCTCCACCACGACCACCGAGTGGCCCGCGTCGACCAGGCCGTGCAGCTGGCGCAGCAGGATCTCGACGTCGGCCGGGTGCAGGCCCGTCGTCGGCTCGTCCAGGACGTACAGGGTTTGCTCGCGGCGAAGGCGCTGCAACTCCGTGGCCAGTTTGATGCGTTGGGCCTCGCCGCCCGACAGCTCGGTGGCCGGCTGGCCCAGGCGCAGATAGCCGAGGCCCACGTCGAGGAGGGTGCCCAGGCTGCGGGCGGCGGCGGGGGTCTGCGCGAAGAACTCGGCCGCCGCCTCCACCGTGAGGTCGAGCACCTCGGCGATGGTGCGGCCCCGGTGGGTCACCTCCAGCGTCTCGGGGTTGTAGCGCGCGCCGTGGCAGTCCGGGCAGGGCGCGTAGGTGCTGGGCAGGAAGAGCAGCTCGACCGAGACGAACCCCTCGCCCTGGCAGGTTTCGCACCGCCCGCCCGTCACGTTGAAGGAGAATCGGCCCGCCTTGTAGCCGCGTGCCTTCGCCTCGTCGGTCTCGGCGAACAGTTTGCGTACGACGTCGAAGAGGCCGGTGTACGTCGCCAGGTTGGAGCGCGGAGTGCGGCCGATCGGTTTCTGATCCACCCTCACCAGGCGCCCCACGCCCGGGAGTTGGTCGGTCAGCGCGTCCACGAGGGTGGACTTGCCCGAGCCCGAGACACCCGTCACCGCCGTGAACACGCCGAGCGGGAACGCCGCGTCCACACCGCGCAGATTGTGCCGCCGTACCCCGGTCAGCTCCAGCCATCCGCGCGGCTCGCGGACGGTGCGGCGCGGGGCGGGGGAGCGGTCGAACAGGAAGCGGCGCGTCGCCGAGTCCTCGACCCGGGAGAGGTCGGCGGGCGGTCCGCTGTGCAGCACCCGGCCGCCGTGCTCGCCGGCCAGCGGGCCCACGTCGACCAGCCAGTCCGCGCGCCGGACCACTTCCAGCTGGTGCTCGACCACGAACACCGAATTGCCCGCCGCCTTCAGCCGGTCGAGCACGGTGAGCAGCGCCTCGGTGTCGGCGGGATGCAGGCCCGCCGAAGGCTCGTCCAGGACGTACACCACGCCGAAGAGCCCGGAGCGCAACTGGGTTGCCAGGCGCAGGCGTTGGAGCTCGCCCGCCGAGAGGGTCGGCGCGGACCGGTCCAGGCTCAGATAGCCGAGACCCAGCTCGACGACCGGGGCGATGCGGGAGAGCAGGTCGGCGGTGAGGGTGTCCGCGGTCGTTCCGCCGTCCGCCGCGGCGAGCAGCGCCGCGAGCGCGGTGAGCGGAAGGGAGACGAGCTCGGCGATCGTACGGCCCGAGAAGGTGACGGCGAGCGCCTCCGGGCGCAGCCGGCTGCCGCCGCAGACCGGGCAGGGGGCCGAGGTCAAGAACCGCTCGGCCTTCGCTCGCAGCGTCTGGCTCCGGCTCTCCGCGAACGTCTTCATCACATAGCGCCGAGCGCTGAAGTACGTTCCCTGGTAAGGCCGTTGGATGCGGTCGGCGTCGCGCACCGGGTGCACGGTCACCACGGGCTGCTCGTCCGTGAACAGGATCCACTCCCGGTCCTTCGGGTCGAGCTCCCGCCAGGGCCGGTCCACGTCGTACCCGAGCGCGTCGAGCACGTCCCGGAGGTTCTTGCCCTGCCAGGCGCCCGGCCACGCCGCGATCGCGCCCTCGCGGATCGACAGCGAGGGATCGGGGACCAGCAGCTCCTCGCTGGTGCGGTGGACGCGGCCGAGCCCCTGGCACTCGGGGCAGGCGCCGACCGCCGTGTTGGGCGAGAACGAGTCCGAGTCGAGGCGCTCGGCGCCTGCCGGATAGTCGCCGGCCCGTGAGAACAGCATCCGCAGCGAGTTGGAGAGCGTGGTCACCGTGCCGACCGACGAACGCGAGGAGGGCGTGGAGCGCCGCTGCTCCAGGGAGACCGCGGGCGGCAGCCCGGTGATCTCACCGACCGCGGGCGCCCCCACCTGGTGGATCAGCCGGCGCGCATACGGCGCGACCGACTCGAAGTAGCGGCGCTGCGCCTCGGCGTAGATCGTGCCGAAGGCGAGCGAGGACTTCCCCGACCCGGAGACGCCGGTGAACACGGCGAGGCAGTCGCGCGGAATGTCGACGTCCACCCCGCGCAGATTGTGCTCGCGGGCGCCACGGACACGGACGTACGGATCAGTGGGGCTTTGCATACCGGAATCCTACGGCGGAGACGCATCGGTGCTCTTCAGACCCGGCGGCCCCGGCCCAGTCCCGCGAGACGCGCGAGCCGACCGTAGGAGTCGAGCAGCGCCGCACGGTCGTAGGTGCTCGTCGTGACCAGGAACTCGTCGGCCCCGCTGTGTCCGATGACCTTTTCCAGGGCGTCGGCGACCTCCTCTTCGGTCCCGTACACCTGGCCGCGCAGCGCCTCGTCGAACAGGGCCCGTTCGCGGTCGGTCATGGGCCGGGTGAGGACGTCCTCGGCCGGGGTCAGGGGCGGGAACTCGCCGCGGGTGCGCGAGTACGCCGTCGACCACGCTTCCGGCAGCAGGATCCGGCGGGCCTCCTCGGTCGTCTCCGCGACGGCGACCGTGCCGGAGACGACGACGTACGGGTGCTCGCGCTGCGCGGAGGGGCGGAAGGACGCCCGGTAGCCCTCGATGGCCCGCAGCATCGCGTCCTCACCGCGTACGTTCGCGATCACGAGGGGGAGCCCCGCCTCGGCGGCGACCCGGGCGCCCCTGCCCGTGGCCAGGACGAAGGCCGGCACGTCGAGGCCCTCGGCGGGGCGGGCGTGGACCTGGGGGTGGACGCGCTGGCTCGCGTCGAAGTAGCCGAGCAGTTCGGCCAGTTGGGCGCCGAAGTCGTCGGCGTCCTCCTTGCCCCGGCCCAGCGCCCTGCGGATCCCGTCGGTGAAGCCCACGGAGCGGCCGAGCCCCATGTCGATCCGGCCGGGAAAGAGCGACTCGAGGACCCCGAACTGCTCGGCCACGACCAGGGGTTGGTGGTTGGGCAGCATCACACCGCCGGTGCCCACCCGGATCGAGGAGGTCGCCGAGGCGATGGCCGCGGTCAGGACGGCGGGCGCGGAGCCCGCGACACCGGGCACGGAGTGGTGCTCGGACACCCAGAAGCGGTGGTAGCCGAGGCGCTCCGCCTCGCGGGCCAGCGCCACGGTGTCCCGCAGGGCCTGCGGTCCGTCGTGCCCGGCGCGGACGCGCGAGCGGTCGAGTACGGAGAAACGGGTCGTCGCGATCACTGAGCTCACACCGGTTTCAACGCCCTCCGCGCGCGATGATTCCCGCGACCCGACCCGACCCGACCCGACCCGACCCGACCCGACCCGACCCGACCCGACCCGACCCGACCCGACCCGACCCGACCCGGCCCGACCGGCAGGCCGGGCCCTAGCCTGGGGGCGTGATCGACAGAACCCGGCCCCTGGCCGTCTTCGACCTGGACGGCACGCTCGCCGACAGCTCCCATCGTCAGCGCTTCCTCGACCGCAAGCCCCGCGACTGGGACGCGTTCTTCGCCGCGGCCCCGGCCGATCCGCCGCTGGCCGAGGGCGTGGCGCTGTGCCGGGAGGCGGCCGAGGAGTGCGAGGTCGTCTACCTCACCGGGCGGCCGGAGCGCTGCCGCCGGGACACCGTGGAGTGGCTCGCCGCCCAGGGGCTCGCCGACGGCGCCCTGCACATGCGGCGCAACGACGACCGGCGCCCCGCCCGCCTCACCAAGCTGGACATCCTGCGCAAGCTGGGGCGCGACCGCGAGATCCGGATGCTGGTCGACGACGACGAGCTGGTGTGCGACGCGGCCGAGCGCGCGGGTTTCCGCGTCGTGCGGGCCCGCTGGGCCGCCACGGGCGAGGCCCTCAAGCACGCCCAGGAACGCGAGGGCCGCACCTGAGGGCGCGGCCCGGGCCCAACCGGGCCCGGACCCCATGTATGGGGTCAGACCTCCGCGTCGTCGTCCAGCCGGAAGCCCACCTTCAGTCCGACCTGATAGTGCTCGATCACACCGTTCTCGATGTGTCCGCGCACCTGGGTCACCTCGAACCAGTCCAGGTTGCGCAGGGTCTGCGCCGCGCGGGTGACACCATTGCGAATGGCCTGGTCGACGCCCTCATGAGAGGTGCCGACGATCTCGCTGACGCGGTACGTGTGGTTGGACATGGAGGTGCTCTCCTCTCGTCGCGTTACTCCACCGTGCCCCACCCGGGCGCACCGCGCGAGGCAGCGGGGGACCACCCGCGGGCGCCGCGTGCGCGGATGGCCGGAAAAGTTCGGTCCCCTGCGGGGCTTGACCGCCCCATTGGTCCATACCAAACTCACGAGCCACACCCGAACAAGCCGGATCGCGCTTGCCCCCACGTCGGGCCATGACTGCTTGCCCACCCGCAGAAGGTGACCTCTCGTGATGATCCGACGTGCTCTTGCCTGTTCCCTCGCGCTGGTGTCGGTCTGTTCCGTCAGCGGATGCGGCGCGCTGCCCGGCTTCGGGGACGACACCACCAAGGTGACCGTCTGGCTGATGCGCAACAGCGCCTCCGACGACTTCGTCCAGCGTTTCAAGCGCGGCTACGAGCAGGAGCACAAGGACGTGGAACTCGACGTCCGCGTCCAGGAGTGGACCGGCATCGGCGAGAAGATCGACCGGGCGCTCAAGGACGGCGACGCGCCCGACGTCGTCGAGGTCGGCAACACCCAGGTGCCCCGGTACGCGGCGAGCGGCGGCCTCCTCGACATGACCCTGGAGTCGCTGCGCGACTGGGGCAGCGACGCCTGGCTGCCGGGCCTGGCGCAGCCCGGCAACGTGGACGGCATGCAGTACGGCATCCCCTGGTACGCCGCCAACCGCGTCGTCATCTACAACAAGGACCTCTTCGGGGCGGCCGGGATCACCAGGCCCCCGAAGGACCGCGCCGAGTGGCTCGCCGACACCGCCAAGCTCAACTCCGGCCAGAACCAGGGGATTTACCTGGCCGGCCAGGACTGGTACACGCTGGCCGGATTCGTCTGGGACGAGGGCGGCGAGCTCGCCCAGCAGGACACCGGCGACTGGAAGGGCGCCCTCGACAGCCCGGCCGCCCTGCGCGGCATGGCGTTCTACAAGCAGCTCCAGGCCCTCGGCGACGGCCCCAGGAACGCGGACGAGGAGACCCCGCCGCAGGCCGGGATCTTCGCCGGCGGGAAGGTCGCCCAGATGATCGCGGTGCCCGGCGCCGCGAAGGCCATCCAGAAGGCCAATCCGAAGCTCGCCGACAAGCTGGGCTACTTCCCGATCCCGGGGCCCACCGACGCCAAGCCGGGCGCCGTCTTCACCGGCGGTTCGGACCTGATCATCCCGCGCAAGACCGCCCACCGGGCCGAGGCCGTCCGGGTCGTGGCGGCCCTGACCGGGGAGAAGTGGCAGACCGATCTGGCCGCGACGATGAACTACGTACCCAACAAGTCCACCCTCGCCCACGCCGTCCAGGGGCAGGCCGGAACCGCCGCCATGGCCAAGGGTGCGGCCCAGGGGCGGGCCACCCCCAACTCGCCCCAGTGGGCGGCCGTCGAGGCGGACAATCCCATCAAGCCGTACATGACGAGCGTCCTGAACGGCGCCGATCCGAAGAAGGCCGCCAAGGCCGCCTCCGACCGGGTCACGACGCTGCTCTTCCCCTGAGCCGTGCCCGCATTTCGCGCGGCGGCGGGCCCGGAAGGCGAGCCGGGGTCGGGCCACGGAGGGACGGATGTCAGGATGGGGTCCATGCAGAACGTTTACTTCGACATCACCATCGGCGGCGAGAAGGCCGGCCGCATCGTCTTCCGGCTCTTCGACGACGTCGTCCCGGAGACCGCCCGCAACTTCCGCGAGCTCGCCACCGGCCAGAACGGCTACGGCTACGCCGGATCCTCCTTCCACCGCGTCATCCCCGAGTTCATGCTCCAGGGCGGTGACTTCACCGACGGCAACGGCACCGGCGGCAAGAGCATCTTCGGCGAGAGCTTCGCCGACGAGAACTTCTCCCTCAAGCACGACCGGCCGTTCCTGCTGTCGATGGCCAACCGCGGCCCGAACACCAACGGCTCCCAGTTCTTCGTGACGACCGTCGTCACCCCCTGGCTGGACGGCAAGCACGTCGTCTTCGGCGAGGTCGTCGAGGGCCAGGACCTCGTGAAGAAGATCGAGTCGCTCGGCAGCCGCAGCGGCGCCCCGAGCGCGGACATCGTCATCAGCGACAGCGGTGTCGTCGTCGCCTGACGTCGTCCCGCCCGTACGCGAACGGCGCCGTTCGGTGGTGCGGCCGCGCAGCGTTGATCACTATGGAGATGTTGACGAACGCCGGTCAGGGGCACTCGGGCAGTGGACGGCCCAGTCTCGTCCCCGTTCGCAGGTCCCAGGGAAAGGACGCACACCGTGGCACGACCGAGGATTCTCGTCGTAGGCGCCGGCTTCGCCGGGGTCGAATGCGTACGGCGCCTGGAACGCCGCCTCCAACCGGGAGAAGCGGAGATCTCCCTGGTCACCCCGTTCTCCTACCAGCTCTATCTGCCCCTGCTTCCCCAGGTCGCGGCCGGGGTCCTCACACCGCAGTCCGTCGCCGTCTCCTTGCGGCGCAGCGCCAAGCACCGCACCCGGATCATCCCGGGCGGCGCCATCGGCGTGGACCCCAAGGCGAAGATCTGCGTCATCCGCAAGATCACCGGCGAGACACTCGACCAGCCGTACGACTACATCGTTCTGGCGCCGGGAAGTGTGACCCGCACCTTCGACATCCCCGGGCTCGTCGAACACGCCCGCGGCATGAAGACCCTCGCGGAGGCCGCGTACATCCGCGACCACGTCATCTCCCAGCTCGACCTGGCCGACGCGAGCCAGGACGAGGACGAGCGGGCCTCCCGGCTGCGCTTCGTCGTGGTCGGCGGCGGCTACGCGGGCACCGAGACCGCCGCCTGCCTCCAGCGCATCACCCAGCACGCGATCAAGAAGTATCCGCGTCTGGACCCGCGCCAGATCAAGTGGCACCTCATCGACATCGCCCCCAAGCTCATGCCGGAACTCGGCGACAAGCTGGGCAAGGCGGCGCTGGACATCCTCCAGAAGCGCGGCATCGAGGTGTCGCTAGGCGTCTCCATCGCCGAGGCCGGCGCGGACAAGGTCACCTTCACCGACGGCCGCGTCCTGCCCTGCCGCACCCTGATCTGGACGGCCGGCGTCGCCGCGAGCCCGCTGGTGGGCACCCTGGACGCGGAGACCGAACGCGGCCGGCTCCTGGTCACCCCCGAGATGACCGTGCCCGGTCTCGACGGCGTGTTCGCGCTCGGCGACGCCGCGGCCGTGCCCGACCTCGCCAAGGGCGAGGGCGCCTTCTGCCCGCCCACCGCCCAGCACGCGATGCGCCAGGGCCCCAAGCTCGCCGACAACATCGTGGCCTCGCTGCGGGGCCAGTCGCTGCGGCCCTACGTCCACAAGGACCTCGGCCTCGTGGTGGACCTCGGTGGCCGGGACGCCGTCTCCAAGCCGCTCGGCATCGAACTGCGCGGCCTGCCCGCCCAGGCGGTGGCGCGCGGCTACCACTGGTCGGCGCTGCGCACCAACGTCGCCAAGACCAGGGTGCTGACCAACTGGATGCTCAACGCGATCGCGGGCGACGATTTCGTCCGCACCGGATTCCAGGCCCAAAAGCCCGCCACGCTCAAGGACTTCGAGTACACCGACGCCTATCTGACACCCGATCAGGTCCGTGCGCACACCGCGTCACTGACGGTACGGGGCTGAGGCGGGCGGCCTCCGGGTCATCGCCCCGCGCCGGCTCTCGCGCGCGAGGCGGCGGCCGGAGGCCGCGTACCACTGGAACCCCACGACGGCCGCGAGGGCGATTTCCACCAGGTCGCCTCCGTAGTACATGAGCTCGGCCGCGGCCGAGAGGTCGCCTGCGGCGAAGCCGGTGCCGGGCGGGGAGGCCGCGTACAGGGTCCTGGAGAGGACGGAGTGCGCGGCCCCCGCGCCGACCAGCGCCGCCGCTCGGACCACCATGCCGTGGCGCGGCAGCGGGTCGAGCGAGCAGACGGCGGCCGAGAACAGCAGTCCCGCCGCCAGGACATGCGCGTGCACCAAGTGGCCGACCCAGGCCCGCTCGTGTGCGAGGGCGAACAGGGGCGTCCGGTACAGCAGCCACAGCCCGCCCGCGTCGAGCGCCGCGGCCACCAGGGGGTGGGCGAGGACGCCCAGCGGGCGCGAGCGCACCACGGCGAGCAGCCGGCGCCGGCCTCCCGGCGGCAGGGAGCGCAGGGCAAGCGTGACCGGACGGCCGAGGACGAGCAGCAGCGGCGCCACCATCCCCTCGGCCAGGTGCCGGCCCATATGGGCGGCGAAGGGGCCACCGGGAAACGGGAAGAGGGCCGTCGCCACGACCACGGCCGAGCCCGCGGCCCACCAGAGGTCCCGCAGGGGCGGCCACCCGTCCCCGCGGCGCCGCAACCCGGCCGCCGCCCAGCCGTAGGCGATCCCCGCGCACAGTGCCGACCCGGCCGCGAGGAGCGCGAGAGCCCCGGGCTGCCCCATGCCGTGCTGATGCATCATCAATTGCCGCGTGTACCAGGCGACTTCGGCGACCCCGCGCCCCTGAGCAGCACCGCTCCGACACCGAGGAACAGCACCGCGAGGATGTTCCACGTCAGGTCGTACGGGGTGAGGTCGACGTGGTACCTGATCTGGTGCAGACCCATCAGCTTGTGCTGGACGGTGCCGTCGTAGAGCTGGAACGCCCCCGTACCTGTCAGGATGCCCCCGGCCAGCGCGCGCCCCACCAGACCCGCCCGGTGCCGCAGATCGGCGACCATGAACAGGCCGATGACGACGGCGAACCAGCCAAACGCGTGAAAGAGGCCGTCGGAGACCAGGCCGACGCCCGGTGTCGAGCGGTCGTAGAAGTGGTGCCAGTGCAGGAGTTGGTGGAAGACCGTCTCATCGACGAAGGCGGCGATGCCCACGCCGATGAGCACGCCCGACCAGACCGAACGGGCCCGCAGCGGACGACCGCGCGGCGGCTGCGGGGTGGCACGGGAAGGGGAGGGAGTACGGGATGGAGTCGCCATCGGCGGCACGTCCTCGGGAGGAGTCGGGGGAAGGTCGTCCGGCGCGGAACAGCACACCCGTCCGCTGCCCGCCCCCTGCTGCGGGCAAGCGTTCGAATCCGGCCTTCCTCGTCTCCAGCCACTTGGGCACGGCCGCCCGGCCGCCCCCTGGCCCGGGACGCTCCGGCGGCCGCGCACCGCGGGGTGGGGCTGCGCGGACGACTGCGCCGCGCGGCCCCACCCCCGGGGCTCAGCCCGCGGTCGCCAGTGAGAGCGCGAACCGTCCGGCGGCATCCGTCCACCAGCGCGACGGCTCGAACCCGGCGGCGCCCAACTCGGCCCGTACGCCCTGCTCGCGGAATTTGGCGGACACCTCGGTGCGCATTTCCTCGCCCTCGGTGAAGGAGACCACCAGATCCAGTTCGGGGATCTTGACGGTCACGTCGCGGCGGGCGCGCAGCCGCATCTCGATCCACTCCTCCTCGCGGTTCCACAGCGCGACATGGGCGAAGTCGTCCAGGTCGAAGTCCGCGCCGAGCTCCCGGTCGATGACGCTGAGCACGTTCTTGTTGAAGGCCGCCGTCACGCCCGTGGCATCGTCGTACGCCCGGACCAGGACCGATTCCTCCTTCACCAGATCGGTTCCGATCAGGAGCGAGTCGCCGGGCTCCATCAACTTGCGTACGGAGGTGAGGAATTCGGCGCGTTCGGCGGGCAGCAGATTGCCGATGGTGCCACCGAGGAACGCCACGAGCCGGGGCCCCGGTGTACGGGGCAGTTCGAGGACCCGGGTGAAGTCCGCTATCAGCGCGTGGACGAGCAGAGCGGGGTGGTCGGCGAGCAGCCCCTCGGCCGCCCCGGCCAGCGCGCTCTCGCTCACGTCGACCGGGATGTACGTCAGGGGCGCGGGCAGCACGTCCAGGAGGAGCCGGGTCTTCTCCGAGGATCCGGAACCCAGCTCGACCAGGGTGTGGGCGCCGGTCGCCTCGGCTATCTCGGCGGCGCGGTCGGTGAGGATCTCACGCTCGGCGCGGGTGGGGTAGTAGTCGGGAAGCCGGGTGATCTCCTCGAACAGCTCGCTGCCGCGCGCGTCGTAGAACCACTTGGGCGGGAGGGACTTGGGGGTGCTGGTCAGCCCGTGCAGCACGTCGGCGCGCAGTGCGGCCCCGGTGGCGTCCTCGGGCAGGGTGCGGGTCAGCTGGAAGGGGCGCACTACTGGAGCTCCTTGAGGGGGGTGAGCAGGACGTCGGTGTCAGTGGCGGTGAGCAGCGTGCGGTCGGGCACGTCGCACCAGAGCGGATCGTCGTCATAGGGCTCGGAGGCGACGACGGTGGAGCGGCCGGGCGTGTGCAGATACCAGAGGGTGTCGCCCCAGGCGGTCGCGGTGACCGTCACGCCGTCGGTGAGCAGCAGATTCAGCCGTGAGTCGGGCGCCGCGGCGGCCAGCTCGGTGACGGTCTCGGACATGGCACGGGCCGCGTCGTCGCCGCTGTTCAGACGGTGCAGCACGAGCGCCCACACGAACGCCGCGTCACAGCGCGCCTCCAGGCGGAGCAGAGCCTCGGGGGGCAGCGCGGCGGCGAGCTCCGCCACGCTGCCGGGCCAGTTCCGCAGGGCGCCGTTGTGGCTGAACAGCCAGCGGCCGTGCGCGAACGGGGCCGCCGCGGCCTCGCTGTCGGCGCCCGCCTCGGTCGCGTCCCGGACCGCCGCGAGCAGCGCCCCCGAGCGCACCACCCGGGCCAGGTCCAGGACGTTCGGGTCGGCCCACATCGGCCCGGCCCGCCGGTAGCGGGCGGGCACCACGTCGCCGTCGGCGTACCAGCCGACGCCGAAGCCGTCGGCGTTGACCGTTCCGTAGCGCTGCCGGCGCGGCGCCCACGCCTGCCGGTACAGCCCGTGCGAGGGCCGCACCAGCAGATCGCCGAGGACTACCGAAGCTCCCGTGTAAGCGATATGACGGCACATCAAGTCGCGTCCCGCGCGGTGCGGAAGCCCGCGAAGATCTGTCGGCGCACCGGGAGGTCCCAGTTGCGGAAGGTCCCCCGGCAGGCCACCTCGTCCACGGAGAACGCCCCGCCGCGCAGCACCTTGTGCTCGGGACCGAAGAACACCTCCGAGTACTCGCGGTAGGGGAAGGCGACGAACCCCGGGTAGGGCAGGAAGTCGCTCGCCGTCCACTCCCACACGTCACCGATCAACTGCCGTATGCCCGCGGGGGACCGGCCTTCCGGGTACGCCCCGGCGGCGGCGGGGCGCAGATGGCGCTGGCCGAGGTTGGCGTGGGCCGGGCTCGGGTCGGCGTCGCCCCAGGGGTAGCGGCGCGAGCGGCCCGAGACCGGGTCGTGGCGGGCCGCCTTCTCCCACTCCGCCTCGGTCGGCAGACGGCGCCCGGCCCAGCGGGCGTACGCGTCGGCTTCGTACCAGCTCACATGCAGGACGGGCTCGCCCAGCGGCACCGGCTCCGTCACCCCGAACCGCCTGCGCAGCCACTGGCCGCCCTCCTGGCGCCAGAACAGCGGGGCGGTGAGCTCGTGTTCGCGGACCATCGCCCAGCCGGCGGGATCCCACCAGCGTTCCTCGCGATAGCCGCCGTCCTCGATGAAGGACAGATAGGCCCCGCAGGTCACCGGGGTCGTGTCGAGGTGGAAGGCGGGCAGGATGCGCTGATGCGCGGGGCGCTCGTTGTCCAGGGCCCACGGCTCGGTGGAGGTGCCCATCGTGAACGGGCCGCCGGGCACCAGAACCTCGGCGGGCAGGCCCTCGGTGGTGCCGGGCGGCGGCTGCGGCGCGGTCAGGGCGGCTGGTCCGCTGCGCAGCTGATGGGTGATCAGCATCGTTTCGTCGTGCTGTTGTTCATGCTGGGCGATCATCCCGAAGGCGAACGCGGCATCCATCAGCGGGCCGCCGCGCAATGGGGTGCGCTCCAGGACGTCCAGGGCGCGGCCCCGCACATCGGCGGCGTACCGGCGCGCCTCGGCGGGGGCGAGCAGGGGCAGGCTGGGGCGGGTGGCGCGGGGGTGCTCGAAGGCGTCGTACAGGGAGTCGATCTCGGGCCGGATCGCGTCCTGTCCGGCGACGGCACGCAGGAGCCACTGCTCCTCCTGGTTGCCGATGTGCGCCAGGTCCCACACGAGGGGGGACATCAACGGCGAGTGCTGTGAGGTCAGTTCATGGTCGTCGACGCTGGAGGTGAGCACGCCGGTGCGGGCGCGCGCGGCGGTGAGTGCCGTCAGGGCGCGGGCCCTGAGCAGCTCCGGGTCGGTCATATGCGGCTGTCCTTCGGTGGGGCGGGCGAGGGTACGTCGTCGGCCGGACATCGGCCCCGTACGACATGGCGGTCGGTGAAGGCGGCGACCCGGTCCTGGAGGTCACGGGTCGCGCCGAGCCGGGGGAGCGCGTCGAGTGCCGCCGCGAAGCACACCGTGGCCGCCTCGCGCAGTTCCGGGTCGGCGAGTGCGTCCCGGGCGGCGGCATGCCAGAGCGGATTGCGCGGCGCCAGGCGTGAACCGGCGCGCTCGGCAAGGGGTTTGACGGTGCGATAGGCGATCTCCGCCGCCTCCGGGTCGTCGAACAGTGCGTGGGTGACGGCGAGCGGCACGGTCCATCCGTCGTCACCGGGCTGGGCGTCGATCATGCGCAGTTCCAGATGGCCGCGCGGTCGCACCGGCGGAAACAGGGTGGTCAGGTGGTAGTCGAGATCGTCCCGGGTGGCGGGCCGCGGCTCTCCGGTGCGCAGCCACTGCCGGAAGGTGAGACCCGGGGGCGCGGACCACGGCCCCGCATCGGCCCGTACGCACATGACGGGGGTGTCCAGGACGTGCGCCGCCCAGGCCGCGCGCGGCGGGGCGTCGATGGGTGGGGCGAGCGCGCGCACCGGGTCGATGTCGCTCCAGTGCGCCTGGCGGACCGAACGCCAGCCCGTCGACTGCCGCAGGTGATGCGGCGAGTTGGCGAACGCGGCGACCAGCACGGCCCCCAACAGGTGCGCCATCAGCCAGCGCCGCCCGAAGCCGAGGGGGCCCGGCTCCTCGTAGCCGGCGTCGAGGCAGACCTGTACGGATGCCGAGGAACACATCATGGCCCGGCCGGCCGGGCCCGTACGGTCGAAATGGGCTTCCATGGCGTCGTACCGCGCCTCGCGCAGCATGCGGCGCGGAGGGTGCCAGGGTTCCTGGCCGAGTCCGACGAGGGCCAGGCCGCGCTCCGCGAGGGCGGAGCGGACCGCCGTCAGATCGGCGGAGACGGTGGAGACGCATTCCATCAGGGATGCGGCGGGCAGCGAGCTGAGCTCCAGCTGTCCGCCGGGTTCGACGGTGAGCGGTGACCGCAGCGGCAGCGTACGCAAGGCCGCGTACGCGGATCTGAGACGGTCGTGCGGGACGGGGAGCCGGGGCTGGTGCAGATCGTGGACGAGCCATTCCAGCTCCACGCCGACGGTGCGTGGTGGACCCGTCTTGAAACAGATACATCGCAGCAGGTCGTCGGCCTCTGCCTCGGTCAACTCACGCGCGGTCATGGACGGATGCCCGCCTTTCCGGGGTGCGGATACACATGCCGTCCTACCTAAGTCGTCGGCGCCGTCGCGCACAAGACCGCCTCGCCGGACACCTGTCCGACTGCGGCGGTCTTTCGCGTACGACCACCCTGCACGCATGCGCGCACGACCGCGCGGGATGGCCCGCCGAACGGTGGACATCACCGACACCGGCCGCACCCGCGAAGGGGGCACCCCGGGACCTTCCGGGAGGCGTTCGGCGGCCGGGTGTGAGGGGGACGCTGCC
>NZ_JAODUA010000006.1 GCF_025399895.1 Streptomyces sp. ASQP_92
TGCCCGCTGCAGCCCGAATCGAATGACGTCAATCGCCAAAGCCATCCTCACCCTGGCGCGGCAACGTTGAAAAGGCTCACACATAGCGCCCGTATGGTGCGGTGCCGGTCCCTCCCCTGTTGGGACCGGTACCGCACCACACGGGCGCCTTCGATCCACGCCGGCGTGACGTGGACCAAGAAGAGACCAAATCCGTGGTCGACACCACAGCGGTCCGCATCGGGCTGCCTTCGGGTCCTTGGGCCCACGCGGTGAGGCCGTTGCCGTCCTGTCGTTACTCAGTCTTAAGTCGACCGAGAACGCGCGGCGTCATGATGGGCCTCTCTGACATGGACCTGGTGGCCCCGACGGGTTACATCCCGTGGCTGCCCCGCTACAACCAGATCCTGCCAGGTAGGGCTTCCGGTGGGGATGCCCAGATTCCGCGCCGACGGCTTCTCCGCAGGTCAGCCGTATAGGGTGAGTTTTCCGGTCCGGATGGCAGGTGCGGAAGACAGTGAGAGGTGGAGACCTTGAGTCCAGGCTCAGGGGCACGCACGGCTTTCGCGGAGCGTCTCGCGTTGCTCTACAAGGAGGCCGGCGACCCTCCCCTCAAGCGCGTCGCGGAGGCTGTGGTCCGTCTACAGCGCGTCGACGAGCGAGGGCGTCCGCTGCGGGTGTCCGCGCAGCGGATCAGTGACTGGCGGCGGGCCAAGAACGTGCCCGCCCAATTCGCGGCCCTCGCTGTCGTACTGCAGATCCTGATACCCGAAGCACGGCGCTCGCGAGCCGCGCCCGTGTCCCCGGGTCTGTACGACCTGGCTCACTGGCAGCGACTCTGGGAGCGCGCTGTCGCTGATCCGATCGGTGACCGCCCCACACCACCGTCGCTGGAGAAGGAACCGCCTCCGGTCGAAGCGTCGGCCGTCCCCGGTGGCGTATGCCCGTACCGAGGCCTGGCTTCGTACCGTGAGCAAGACGCCCGATGGTTCTTCGGCCGCGAGCGGAGCACGGATGCCCTCGTCGCTCAACTCCGCACGGTGGAGAAGACGGGGAGCCTGGTCATGCTCGTGGGAGCCTCGGGGGCAGGAAAGTCGTCCCTGTTGAACGCCGGTTTGGTGCCTGTGTTGCAGGACGGCACGCTGAGCGGTGAGAACGGTCGGTCGCGGGCGGTCCTTCAACTCGTACCGGGAGTCGATCCTGTCGGGGCGTTGACGCACCAGATCCCTGAGCTCTCAGCCGTGGTCTCTGCCGTGAGGGCGTCAGCATCCGAGACCCCTGATATTCCGCAGTTCGGGGGTGCGGTGCGGCAGGCCTTGTCGGCCTGGGTACAACGCCAGACCTCCTCTGCCGCCTCCCCAGTCATCATCGTCGACCAGTTCGAGGAAGCGTTCACCCTCTGCTCCGACGAGGCGAACAGGCGCCAGTTCATCAAGCTGCTCCACGCAGCCTGCACGCCGGCCGAGGTGGGCGACCCGCCCCCCATGCTTGTCGTCCTCGGCATACGCGCCGACTTCTACGAGCAGTGCCTCGCCTATCCGGAACTCGCCGACGCGCTGCAGCACCGGCACATGGTGCTCGGCCCGCTGACCGCCGCAGAGCTGCGTGAAGCTGTCACCGGCCCGGCCAAGGCCGTAGGCATGGAGCTCGAACCCGGACTGACCGAGCTGATCGTCCGGGAAGTGAGCACCGGCGGCCCCCGCGGGGCTCAGAACGCGGGTGCACTGCCGCTCCTCTCCCACGCCCTGCTTGCCACCTGGCAACGGCGGAAGGGAGGAAAGCTGACGCTGGCCGGCTATCGCGCGGCGGGCGGAATCCAAGGGGCGGTGGCGGCGACCGCCGAGCGGGCCTGGTCGGACCTCGACCCGGCGGCACGCACGGCCGCGAGGTTGCTCCTCCTCAGGCTGGTCAGACTGGGCGAAGACACCCAGACGACCCGCAGGCGAGGGACACGACGCCAACTCGCCGAGGAGTCGGCGGATTCCCACAAGACGGAGGAATCGCTCGAAGCGCTGGCTCGCGCCCGATTGGTGACGCTCGACGCGGAAACCGTGGAGATCACCCACGAGGCGTTGCTCCACGCGTGGCCGCGTCTGCGCGACTGGATCGACGAGGACAGGGCCGGCAACCTGTTGCGCCAGCGCCTGGAGGAGGACGGGAGGGCGTGGGAGGAATCCCACCGGGACACGTCTCTGCTCTACCGGGGGTCCCGTCTGGAACAGGCCCGCGCCTGGGCGAAGTCTGCCGACGACACATTTCTGACCCGGGCCGCGAAAGAGTTCCTGGGTGCTTCGGCCAGACTGCGCAAGCGCACGGTCTGGATCATGCGCGGTGGGATTGCGGCCCTGGTCGTCCTAGCGCTGTTGGCTGTCGGTGCGGCGGTCGTCGCATGGCAGCAGCGGGACGACGCCGTGTTCGAGCAGGTCGTCGCCGAAGCCGACCGGGTCCAGCACTCCGACCCGTCACTGTCGGCTCAGCTCGCCTTGGTGGCCCACAACCTGCGGCCGAACGATGAGGGCACGAACAACCGGCTGATCTCGATAGTGAACGCGCCCCTGGCCACGCCGCTCCTTGGGCACACCGGCGCCGTCTACCTCACCTCTTTCAGTCCGAATGGGCGGATCCTGGCCACGGCCAGCTACGACCGGACCGTTCGCCTGTGGGACGTCGCGGACCCGTCGCGCCCCAAGCAATTGGGCGAACCTCTCACCGGCCACACGAGTTGGGTGAGCAGCGCCGTCTTCAGCCCGGACGGCAGCACTCTCGCCAGTGCTTCGGACGATGGCACGGTGCGGCTGTGGGACATACGGGACCCCAGCCACCCGCAACCGCTCGGTGCGCCTATGACCGGTCATGACGGCACGATCTACCTCCTGGCATTCAGCCCGGACGGACGAACTCTGGCCAGCGCGACGGAAGATCACATCGTTCGTCTGTGGAACGTGACCAACCCCCGCCGGCCAAAGGAGCGTGGCGTCCTGACGGGCCATACCGCCTCCGTACGCTCCGTGGCCTTCAGCCCCGACGGACGGACGCTGGCAGCGGGTGGCAACAACGGCTCAATCAGGCTGTGGGACATGACCGATCCGGATCGTCCGGTGCAGTTCGACACGGTGCTGACCGGCCACACCAGCACGGTGCACTCCGTGGCCTTCAGCCCCGACGGCCGCACTCTCGCCAGCGGGGGCAAGGACGACAGCGTTCGCCTGTGGAACGTGGCGGACCCAAGTCACGCTGCGCCGATCGGTTCCCCGCTCACCGGCCACACCGGTCCCATCTGGTCGGTGGCCTTCACCCGCGACGGGACAATGCTCGGTGCCAGCAGCGCGGACAGCACGGCAAGCCTGTGGAACGTCAGCGATCCGGCATACCCGTCGCAGGTCGGCGAGCCTCTCGCGGGGAGCAGTGGCGAAATGTACGCCCTGTCCTTCAGCCCCGATGGCCGAACTCTCGCCACGGGAAGTGGTGACAGCAAGGTGCGCCTGTGGTCGATACCGACGTCGGACATGATCGGCCGAGTCGGAGCGTTTCGGCCGGATGGGCAGATTCTCGCTACGGCCGCGCGAGACGACAGGGTTCGACTGTGGGACGTGGATGCTCCGGGTCGCCCGGTGGCGCTGGGCAAACCGTTCACACCCGGGGAGGGCGACGCTCGTTCGCTGGTGTTCTCCCCCGACGGCCACACGCTCGCAGTACTGATGGGAAACCAGTCAGTGGCGCTGTGGAACGTCTCCGATCCCAGTCGGCCCGTTTCCTACGGGCCGCCCATCGCGTTGCGGACCCGATTCTCAGGCGCCGATGCGTTGGCCATCAGCCCGAACGGGCGGACGCTTGCAACCGACTACGACGACCGCACCATCCAACTGTGGGACATCAGCAACCCGTCGCACCATCGTCCACTCGGCGAGCCGCTCACCGGCCACAAGGGCTACGTCAACTCCCTGGTCTTCAGCCCGGACGGCCGAACTCTCGCCAGCGGCAGCGCGGACGACACCGTCCGACTCTGGAACGTGGCTGACCCGAGCCACGCAGCACTGCTCGGATCACCTCTCACGGGGCACATCGGCCCCGTCAACGCGCTCTCCTACAGCCCCGACGGCAAGACCTTGGCCAGCGGCAGCGACGACGACACCGTCCGGCTCTGGAATGTCTCCCACCCCTCCAAGGCAAGCCGGTTGGGCACTCCTCTCACCGGTCACACCGAAGCGGTTGTGTCGCTGACGTTCAGCCAGGATGGCCGCACCTTGGCGAGCGGCGGTAACGACAACACGGTCCGTCTCTGGGACATCGCCCATCCGTCCACCGCTTCACCGATCGGCCAATCGATGAGCCCCAATGCCAAGACGGGCAACTTCCTGTCGTTCAGCCCCAAAAATCACATGCTCGGAGTGTCAAGCGGCAGCGACACCGTCCGGCTGTGGAACTTGGACGCCGGCGAAGCCGTGAGCCGCATTTGTTCGACCACCCGAGGCGTCCTCACACCGGAGAAGTGGCGAGAGAATCTGCCGCGGCTCTCATACGCGCCGCCTTGTGACCAGTGACGAAGAGAACGTGATACCAGTCACAATTCGTCATTCCAGACGGGCAGTCAAGTGCCGCTCACAGCAGCGTTGTTAGTGTTACCTACAAGCCCGACCGCTGGTGCATCCCCCGTCGCCAGCGGTCGGGCATTTCTATGCCCCCTCCAAGTCAGCATCAGGACGGGCTGCGGAGGACACCAGGCAAGCAGAGATGAGCCTCGCCACGCCGTTCCGGCAGTCTCGGTCCGGGTCGGCCTCAGATGGGCCCCTTAGAGGCGCACAGAGCCGCCGAGCGGATGCTTGGGAGAAATCTGGGAGACGATCATCGGGCGTCAGGCGCCCCGATCCCTCCTCAGACCAACGCAGACCGACACCCGTACGCAGCCGGAAACACGAAGAAGGCGCCTCCCACCTGGGGAGACGCCTTCTTCACTGGTACTGCTTCTGTGGGGCTAACAGGATTTGAACCTGTGGCCTCATCCTTATCAGGGATGCGCTCTAACCAACTGAGCTATAGCCCCGCCGCGCTTTGCGGGATGTCCCGCGCGCTGACCTCTGAAGATTAGCGCACGGGACGGCCAGTCCCAAAATCGATAGCCGCGCGGCCGTGAACGGCGGCTACTCGTCCTCGGCGAGCGTGAGCTCGACGCCGCCCACGAAACCGGCCGAGAGGTTGTAGATGAACGCGCCCAGCGTCGCGAGCGCGGTGGCGAGCACCACGTCGATGACCGCGATGACCGACGTGAACAGCAGCACCCGCGGCAGCGACAGGAACGACTGGAGGTCGAAGCCGTTGGAGTCGTTCGAGCCCGTGGCCTCGCTGATCGTGCCGCCGACCGTGGAGAACACGCCCATCGCGTCCATGACCATCCACAGCACGGCGGCCGCGATGACCGTGCAGATGCCGAGCGCGATGGACAGCAGGAAGCTGACCTTCATCACCGACCACGGGTCGGCCTTGGCCACCCGCAGTCGCGCCTTGCGCGTACGGGGCGTCGTGCGTGCCCCGGTGCGCGGCCGGCGTACGCCGTCGGCGCCACGCTGGGGCGCCGGGTACGCCTGCGGCGGGTGGTAGGGCTGCTGACCGCCGTGCGCGGACTTGTCGCGCTCGCCGGGCAGAGCCCCGCTCTCATACTCCGCGCGGCCCTGTGGGCCCCGGGTCTCCGTCACCGTTACCCCCTGGGAGTCCGCGGCAGGGCCACGGGCACCATTCGCTCCGGAAGCGGCCGCTCCGGCGCCCGTGGCTCCACTCACGCTTTACTCCTCGTGCTCCCCGGCCGAGGGCTGGACGCCCTCGGCAGCAGCCTCGGCAGTAGCGCCCTCGGCGTCGTCGGCCCCGTCGACCTCTTCGGCCTCGCTGCCCGCCTCGGCGTTACGGGCGATGCCGACGACGGCATCGCGCTTGCCCAGGTTGATCAGTTGGACGCCCATGGTGTCACGGCCCGTCTCCCTGACCTCGTTGACTCGCGTACGAATCACACCGCCGCCGAGCGTGATGGCGAGGATCTCGTCCGTTTCCTCGACCACCAGCGCGCCGACCAGCGAGCCCCGGTCCTCCACGATCTTGGCGGCCTTGATGCCGAGGCCACCGCGACCCTGGACGCGGTACTCGTCGACGGGGGTGCGCTTCGCGTACCCGCCATCGGTTGCGGTGAACACGAACGTACCGGGCCGGACGACATTCATCGAGAGCAGTTCGTCTCCCTCGCGGAAACTCATGCCCTTGACACCGGACGTGGCGCGTCCCATGGGGCGCAGCGCGTCGTCGGTCGCGGTGAAGCGGATGGACTGCGCCTTCTTGCTGACGAGCAGCAGATCGTCCTCGGCCGACACCAGCTCCGCGCCGATCAGTTCGTCGTCGCCGCCGTCCGCGGTCTCCCGCAGGTTGATGGCGATGACACCACCCGAACGGGGCGAGTCGTAGTCCTTGAGCGAAGTCTTCTTCACCAGGCCGCCCTTGGTGGCGAGGATCAGATAGGGCGCCGCGTCGTAGTCACGGATCGCGAGGATCTGGGCGATCTTCTCGTCCGGCTGGAACGCCAGGAGGTTGGCGACGTGCTGGCCGCGCGCGTCCCGTCCGGCGTCCGGCAGTTCGTACGCCTTGGCGCGGTAGACCCGGCCCTTGTTGGTGAAGAACAGCAGCCAGTGGTGGGTGGTGGAGACGAAGAAGTGGTCGACGATGTCGTCCTGCTTCAGCTTGGTGCCCCGCACGCCCTTGCCGCCGCGCTTCTGCGAGCGGTAGTCCTCGGTCTTGGTGCGCTTGACGTAACCACCGTTGGTGATGGTGACGACGATGTCCTCTTCGGCGATCAGGTCCTCGATGGACATGTCGCCGTCGAACGGCACCAGGGCCGAGCGGCGGTCGTCGCCGAACTTGTCGACGATCGCGGCCAGTTCGTCGCTGACGATCCCGCGCTGCTTCTCGGGCGAGGCGAGGATCGCGTTGTACTCGTTGATCTTCGCCTGGAGCTCGTCGTGCTCGGCGACGATCTTCTGGCGCTCCAGGGCGGCGAGCCGGCGCAGCTGCATCTCGAGGATGGCGTTGGCCTGGATCTCGTCGATGGAGAGCAGGCCCATCAGGCCCTCGCGCGCGACGTCGACCGTGTCGCTGCGCCGGATCAGCGCGATGACCTCGTCGATCGCGTCGAGCGCCTTGAGCAGGCCGCGCAGGATGTGGGCGCGCTCCTCGGCCTTGCGCAGCCGGAACTTCGTACGCCGGACGATGACCTCGATCTGGTGCGTCACCCAGTGGCGGATGAACGCGTCGATCGAGAGCGTGCGCGGCACCCCATCGACCAGCGCCAGCATGTTGGCGCCGAAGTTGGTCTGGAGGTCGGTGTGCTTGTACAGGTTGTTCAGGACGACCTTGGCGACCGCGTCCCGCTTCAGGACGATCACCAGGCGCTGTCCGGTGCGCGAGGAGGTCTCGTCGCGGACGTCCGCGATGCCGCCGACCTTCCCGTCCTTGACCAGGTCGGCAATCTTCTGAGCGAGATTGTCCGGGTTGGTCTGGTACGGAAGCTCCGTGACCACCAGGCACTGGCGGTTCTGGATCTCCTCGACCGCGACGACCGCCCGCATCGTGATGGAGCCGCGCCCGGTGCGGTACGCCTCCTCGATGCCCTTGCGGCCCACGACCAGCGCGCCGGTCGGGAAGTCGGGGCCCTTGATGCGCTCCATCAGCGCGTCCAGGAGCTCCTCGTGCGACGCCTCCGGATTCGCCAGGTACCACTGGGCGCCCTCGGCGACCTCGCGCAGGTTGTGCGGCGGGATGTTGGTGGCCATGCCCACCGCGATGCCGGCCGAGCCGTTGACCAGGAGGTTGGGGAAGCGCGCCGGCAGGACCGTCGGCTCCTGGTTGCGGCCGTCGTAGTTGTCCGTGAAGTCGACGGTCTCCTCGTCGATGTCACGCACCATCTCCATGGCCAGCGGCATCAGCTTGCACTCGGTGTACCGCATGGCGGCGGCCGGGTCGTTGCCCGGGGAGCCGAAGTTGCCGTTGGAGTCCACGAGCGGCATGCGCATCGACCAGTGCTGGGCGAGGCGCACGAGGGCGTCGTAGATCGAGGAGTCGCCGTGCGGGTGGTACGTACCCATGACGTCACCGACGACGCGGGCGCACTTGTAGAAGCCCTTCTCGGGCCGGTACCCGCCGTCGTACATCGCGTACAGGACGCGGCGGTGGACGGGCTTCAGGCCGTCCCGCACGTCGGGCAGCGCACGCGAGACGATGACGGACATCGCGTAGTCGAGGTAGGAGCGCTGCATCTCCGTCTCGAGCCCGACGGGCTCGATGCGCAGAACAGGCTCTTCCTCAGTGGCTTCAGTGGTCGCGGGAGTGTTCTCGTCGGCCATTGCTGGTTCTCAAGTCCTTTCGAAGCGGTCAGCGACAGACCGAGTCAGATGTCGAGGAAGCGGACGTCCCGCGCGTTGCGCTGGATGAACGAGCGGCGCGCCTCGACGTCCTCGCCCATCAGCACCGAGAACAGGTCGTCGGCCTGGGCCGCGTCGTCCAGGGTGACCTGGCCGAGCACGCGGTGCTCGACGTCCATCGTGGTGATGCGCAGCTCCTCGGCGTTCATCTCACCGAGACCCTTGAAGCGCTGGATCGAGTCCTCGCGGATGCGCTTGCCGTTCTGCTTGCCGAGCTCCACGAGCGCGTCGCGCTCACGGTCCGAGTACGCGTACTCGAAGTCGTCCCGGCCCCACTTGATCTTGTAGAGCGGCGGGCGCGACAGGTAGACGTGCCCGGCCTCGACCAGCGGCCGCATGAAGCGGAACAGGAAGGTCAGGAGCAGGGTGTTGATGTGCTGGCCGTCGACGTCGGCGTCCGCCATCAGGATGATCTTGTGATAGCGGAGCTTCTCGATGTCGAAGTCCTCGTGGACCCCGGTACCGAACGCCGAGATCAGCGCCTGGACCTCGGTGTTCTGCAGGATCTTGTCGATCCGCGCCTTCTCGACGTTCAGGATCTTGCCTCGGATGGGCAGGATCGCCTGGTACATCGGGTTGCGGCCGGACTTCGCAGAACCACCGGCGGAGTCACCCTCGACGATGAAGATCTCGCACTTGGTGGGGTCGTTGGACTGGCAGTCCGAGAGCTTGCCGGGCAGCGAAGCCGACTCCAGCAGTCCCTTGCGGCGGGTCAGGTCACGCGCCTTGCGGGCGGCGACGCGGGCCGTCTGCGCCTGGATGGACTTGCGGATGATGTCCGCGGCCTCGACGGGGTTGCGGTCGAACCAGTCGGTGAGGTGCTCGTGCACCACCTTCTGAACGAACGTCTTCGCCTCGGTGTTGCCCAGCTTGGTCTTGGTCTGACCCTCGAACTGCGGCTCACCCAGCTTGACGGAGATGATCGCCGTCAGACCCTCGCGGATATCCTCGCCCGAGAGGTTGTCGTCCTTCTCGCGCAGCAGCTTCTTGTCACGGGCGTACCGGTTGACCAGGCCCGTGAGCGCGGCGCGGAATCCCTCCTCATGCGTACCCCCCTCATGCGTGTGGATGGTGTTCGCAAAGGAGTAAACGCCCTCGCTGTACTGAGAGTTCCACTGCATCGCGATCTCGGCCGAGAGGAGTCGCTCCTTGTCCTCGGCCTCGATGTCGATCACGGTCGGGTGGATCAGCTCGCCCTTGCGCGAGTTGAGGTACTTCACGAAGTCGACGATGCCGCCCTCGTAGAAGTACGTCACCGTGAGGGGGTTGGCCTCCTCGCCCTCCTCCGCGGAGTCCGCGCCGGAGACCGCCTTCGCCGACTCGCGCTCGTCGGTGAGCGTCAGGGTCAGGCCCTTGTTGAGGAAGGCCATCTCCTGGAAGCGCCGCGACAGCGTCTCGAAGGAGTACTCGGTGGTCTCGAAGATGTCCCCGTCGGCCCAGAAGGTGACCGAGGTGCCGGTCTTCTCGATGGCCTCGTGCTTGGCGAGCGGCGCCGTCGGGACACCCAGCTTGTAGTCCTGCGTCCAGCGGTAGCCGTCGGTCTTGACCTCGACGGCGACCTTGGTGGACAGCGCGTTCACCACGGACACACCCACGCCGTGCAGACCGCCGGAGACGGCGTAGCCGCCGCCGCCGAACTTGCCGCCCGCGTGCAGCACGGTGAGCACGACCTCGACGGCCGGCTTCCCCTCGGACGGGACGATGCCCACTGGGATGCCGCGGCCGTTGTCGACGACGCGCACGCCGCCGTCGGCCAGGATCGTGACGTCGATCGTGTCCGCGTGCCCGGCGAGGGCCTCGTCGACGGAGTTGTCGACGACCTCGTACACAAGGTGGTGCAAGCCCCGCTCACCGGTCGAGCCGATGTACATGCCGGGTCGCTTGCGGACCGCGTCCAGACCTTCGAGGACGGTAATCGCGCTGGCGTCGTACGAGGCGGTGACCTCGCCGTTCTCGCCGACGGCAGTGGACGGGGTGTTCTCGTTGGGGTTGCCGGAATCGGCCACGAAGCGCCCTTTCTGGCACAGCACAGGCCTTCCCCCGCACGGGCGGGAGCGGCTGCGTCGTTCAGCGATGGTCAGCGTCGGACACCGCCCCCGGGGGCTGGCGGCCGACCGCGTCTTTCGGTGGGTCCCGCGAGGACGGCGGGATTACTGACCAGTCTACCGGTAGCGCCGACATGAATGGGGGTTTGCCGGTACCTGAGTCCGCATGTGCCGCCCTGGGCGGGCGCCTACCGACTCCCCATATTCGGGGAGGGGCCCCAGGAGCCTCACACGGGCATTCAGCGCTTCGGCCTGTCAACCTCCGACTACCGTGAGGGACACCTCATGCCTCACAGGGGTCCCGAGGGCCCTCTCAGGCCCCGTTTTCGCATGTCACAGGGGTGCCGAGCAGGGCTGCGGAAGCCGGCCGCGGGAGCCCTCGGAGCGGAAGGCCCGGCCCGGTCAGCCGTAGGTGTCGCCGGGCCCGGTGCTTCCCGGCGCGCGCAGCTTGCCGTAGCGCTGCGGCGGCCCGCTCGGCCCGTACACCTTGATCAGCCGTACGGTGCCGTGGCCCAGGTCGGTGTTGATGCGCGCCACCAGCTGGGGCGCGAGCAGCCGCAGCTGGGTCGCCCAGGACGTCGAGTCGCACCGCACGACGAGGACCTGGTCCTCCTTGTCGTACGGGCCGGGCACCGTGTGCTTGGCGAGTTCCTCGCCGACGATCTCCGGCCAGCGGCCCAGCACCCCGGCCACCGCCGTCGGCGTCTCCCAGCCGCTCTCCCTGATCAGCCGGTTGATCGCGGCGCCCAGCGGCAGCGGGTCGCGCCCGTCGGCCCGGGCGCCGGAACGCAGCCCGCCGCCCCTGCGCGCCTGCTTGCGCTGCTGGGCCGCCTCACCGCGCGCCTTGGCCTGCTCCCTCGCCGCGTGCAGCGCGACCCGCGCCAGGTCGATGCCGGAGACCTCGGGCACCTTGGACTGCTCGGCCGGGCCGGTCGCCTCGCTCATACCCGCGCCACCTCGCCCGCGAAGACCTCGTACCGGGCGCCCGCGAGAATCCCCGGAACGTCGTCGTCCACCGCTGCCGTCACCAGGACCTGCTCGCCCGGAGCGACCAGTTCCGCCAGGCGCTCGCGCCGCTTGGCGTCCAGCTCCGCGAACACGTCGTCGAGCACCAGCACCGGCTCATTGCCCTCGGCCCGCAGCAGGTCGTACGAGGCGAGCCGCAGCGCCAGCGCGTACGACCAGGACTCGCCGTGGCTCGCGTACCCCTTGGCGGGCAGCTCGCCCAGGCGCAGCAGCAGATCGTCGCGGTGCGGTCCGGCCAGCGTCACGCCCCGCTCGATCTCCTGCTTGCGGACGTCCGCGAAGGCCGCGATGAGCTGGCCGTACAGCTCCTCGCGGGTGTGGCCGCCGCCAGGCGCCGACGGCTTGTACTCCAGGGCCAACGGGCCGCCACCCGGGGCGAGTTGCTCATATGCCTTGTCCGCGAGCGGTTGCAGGGCGGCGATCAGGTCGAGGCGCTGGGCGAGGAGTTCGGCGCCGACCTGGGCGAGGTGCTGGTCCCACACGTCGAGCGTGGACAGGTCCATGCCGCGGCCGCCGTGCCGGCGGGCCATCGCGGCGGACTTGAGGAGGGTGTTGCGCTGTTTGAGGACGCGGTCGTAGTCGGACCGCACGGCCGCCATCCGGGGGGAGCGGGCGGTGATCAGCTCGTCGAGGAAGCGGCGCCGCTCACCGGGGTCGCCCTTGACCAGCGCCAGATCCTCCGGCGCGAACAGCACGGTTCGTACGATCCCCAGCACATCGCGCGGCCTGACCTGCGAGGACCGGTTGATGCGGGCCCGGTTGGCGCGGCCCGGGTTCAGCTCCAGCTCGATGAGCTGGGAGCGCTCGCCCTGGGTGACGGCGGCGCGGATCACGGCGCGCTCGGCGCCCATGCGTACCAGCGGCGCGTCCGAGGAGACGCGGTGGCTGCCGAGCGAGGCGAGGTAGCCCACGGCCTCGACGAGGTTGGTCTTGCCCTGCCCGTTGGCGCCCACGAAAGCGGTGACGCCCGGCTCGAGCGGAACCTCGACCCGGGCGTACGAGCGGAAGTCGGCCAGCGAGAGATGCGTGACGTGCATGGTGTCGCCGACCTCCCCCGGCTGACCTACTGCTGGTGCTGCTACTTGGACTCGACCGCGTGGCCGCCGAACTGGTTGCGCAGCGCGGCGATCATCTTCATCTGCGGGGAGTCGTCCTGGCGGGAGGCGAAGCGGGCGAACAGCGAGGCGGTGATCGCGGGCAGCGGCACGGCGTTGTCGATCGCCGCCTCCACCGTCCACCGGCCCTCGCCGGAGTCCTGCGCGAAGCCCTTGAGCTTGTCGAGGTGCTCGTCGTCGTCGAGGGCGTTGACCGCGAGGTCGAGCAGCCAGGAACGGATGACCGTGCCCTCCTGCCAGCTGCGGAACACCTCGCGCACGTCGGTGACCGAGTCGACCTTCTCCAGGAGCTCCCAGCCCTCGGCGTAGGCCTGCATCATGGCGTACTCGATGCCGTTGTGGACCATCTTCGAGAAGTGGCCGGAGCCGACCTTGCCCGCGTGGACCGCGCCGAAGTCGCCCTCGGGCTTGAGCGCGTCGAAGATCGGCTGGACCTTCGCGACGTTCTCGGCGTCGCCGCCGTACATCAGCGCGTAGCCGTTCTCCAGGCCCCAGACACCGCCGGAGACACCGCAGTCGACGAAGCCGATGTCCTTGAGGCCCAGCTCGACGGCGTGCTTCTCGTCGTCCGTCCAGCGCGAGTTGCCGCCGTCCACGACGATGTCACCGGGCGACAGGAGCTCGCCGAGCTCGTCGATGGTGGACTGCGTCGCGGCGCCCGCCGGGACCATCACCCACACGACGCGGGGGCCCTTGAGGCTGTCCACAAGCTCCTTGAGGCTGTGGACATCAGCGACGTCCGGGTTGCGGTCGTAACCGATGACGGTGTGGCCTGCGCGGCGGATGCGCTCGCGCATGTTGCCGCCCATCTTGCCGAGGCCGACGAGACCGAGCTCCATCACAGAATCCTTTGACGTTGAGGCGTTTCGTACCCGCGTCCGAGCCTACGCCGGGGCCCTGGTACACACCTGCGGGGTCAGCCGCTCAGACGTACGCCCCGGGTGCCCGGGGCGTACGGATTCAAGCCGCTCAGCCGGAGAGACGCACCGGCATGATCAGGTACTTGTACGCATCGTCCGCCTCGGCGTCCGGGGCGGGCTTGCCGCTCAGCAGCGCCGGCTTGGTCGAGGTGGTGAAGGCGAGCTGGGCGACCGGCGAGTCGATCGCGCTCAGGCCGTCGAGCAGGAAGGTCGGGTTGAAGGCGATCGAGATGTCGTCGCCCTCCAGGCTGGCGTCGACCCTTTCCACAGCCTGTGCGTCGTCGCTGGAACCGGCCTCCAGGATGAGGACGCCCTGCTCGAAGCTGAGGCGCACCGGGGTGTTGCGCTCGGCCACCAGGGACACGCGCTTGACGGCCTCGACGAACGGAGCGGTCTCGATCACCGCGACCGAGTTGAACTCGGTGGGGAAGAGCGTGCGGTACTTCGGCAGGTCGCCCTCGAGCAGCCGGGTAGTCGTACGACGGCCCGCGCCCTCGAAGCCGATCAGGCCCTCACCGGCACCGGAGCCCGACAGCGCCAGGGTGACCGTGTCGCCGCTCGTGAGCGCCTTGGCGGTGTCCAGGAGCGTCTTGGCGGGCACCAGGGCGACCGCCGAGGCGTCCGGGTTCTCCGGCTTCCACAGGAACTCGCGGACCGCGAAGCGGTAGCGGTCGGTGGAGGCCAGGGTGACCGTGTCGCCCTCGATCTCGATGCGCACACCGGTCAGGACGGGCAGCGTGTCGTCCCGGCCGGCGGCGATGGCCACCTGGGCGGCGGCGGAGGCGAAGACCTCACCGGGAACGGTGCCCGTGGCCGTCGGCATCTGCGGCAGGGCCGGGTACTCCTCCACCGGCAGGGTGTGGAGGGTGAAGCGGGAGGAGCCGCAGACCACGGTCGCCCGTACACCGTCTGTGGAAATCTCCACCGGCCGGTTGGGCAGGGCGCGGCAGATGTCGGCGAGGAGGCGGCCGGAGACGAGCACCGTGCCGTCCTCGTCCACCTCGGCGTCGACCGAGACCCGCGCCGAGACCTCGTAGTCGAAGCTGGAGAAGCTGAGCGCGCCGTCCTCCGCCTTCAGAAGAAGGCCCGCGAGTACGGGCGCGGGCGGACGGGCCGGGAGGCTCCGGGCCACCCAGGCCACCGCCTCCGCGAGTACATCGCGCTCCACCCGGATCTTCACCGGAACCGCCTCCTGCTGTTGCTGGCTCGCCCTGCTGGCTTTCGTCGTCGGCTGTGTCGCCGGGGACCAGTCTGACGTACGCCGCTGACAGTCGGTGCGCGTCGCGGTCAAGTCGCGTCGAGCGGCGTCGGGAGCTCCGGCGGCCAGTTGTGCACAGGCCCCACTTCCAAACGGATTCCTAGCTAACTCTAAGTGGGAGTAGTAGTAGGGCCTGTGGAAACCGTGGATAACCCCGTTTTCGCAGGTCACACCCGCTTTTTTATCCACTGCCCCTGTGGGTGGAGCCGGTGGACAACCAGGGGTTTCTGTGGACGCCCGAAAGTTCTGCACATCCCGTGCACAGGACAGGGGTAGTTCTCCCCAACGCTGTCCCCAGCTTTACCCCGGTTCCCCACAGCCCAACCCGTCTCCTTGGTGTGACGGCTTTCACTCGGTCCGGTGGTTCCGGGTGTTTCGTTGCCGAACAGTGGACAGCTCTGTGGAGAAGCTGGGGACAACGGATCGCAGCCTGTGGGCCGCCGGTGGAAAACTTTGCCCACAGGCTGTGGACAGAGGATTCGTCCACAAGCTGTGGAGCAGCGATGCCCACAAATCCACAGGCGGTTGACCTGGGGTGATGGAGTATCAGCCGCTGTGCCTGTGGAAGCAATCTGGACAACTTCGCAGTCCCCAGGGTGTGGACGGAGAAAAGTCCCCGGATCTGTGGAGAACCGCCTCTGACCAGCTGGTATTCGAACACCGGGGGCCGCGTCGACGTCGTACACACGCTTCCTTCCACGTCGTACGCACGGATTCCGGAGCCCCTCGGAGCCGTCCCGGGGCCTTCCGGGAGCCCCCTCGGAGGCGCTCTGAGGCCTTCCTGGTGAAGGTCTGGAACGCCGAAGGGCACCCGGGGAAGGGATCCCCGGGCGCCCTTGGAGGGGTCCGTGCCGGCGTCGTCAGCCGTTCTTGATGCGGTTGGTGAGCTCGGTGACCTGGTTGTAGATGGAGCGGCGCTCCGCCATCAGGGCCCGGATCTTGCGGTCGGCGTGCATCACCGTCGTGTGGTCGCGGCCGCCGAACTGGGCCCCGATCTTGGGCAGCGAGAGATCGGTGAGCTCGCGGCACAGATACATGGCGATCTGGCGGGCCGTCACCAGGACCCGGCTGCGTGAGGATCCGCAGAGGTCCTCCACCGTCAGGCCGAAGTAGTCGGCGGTCGCTGCCATGATGGCGCTCGCGGTGATCTCGGGCGCCGAGTCCTCGCCGCCGGGGATCAGGTCCTTCAGGACGATCTCGGTGAGCCCGAGGTCCACCGGCTGCCGGTTCAGCGAGGCGAAGGCCGTGACCCGGATCAGCGCGCCCTCCAGCTCACGGATGTTGCGTGAGATCCGGGACGCGATGAACTCCAGCACCTCCGGCGGGGCGTTGAGCTGCTCCTGCACCGCCTTCTTACGGAGGATCGCGATACGCGTCTCCAGCTCGGGCGGCTGCACATCGGTGGTCAGGCCCCACTCGAAGCGGTTGCGCAGCCGGTCCTCCAGGGTCATCAGCTGCTTGGGCGGCCGGTCCGAGGAGAGCACGATCTGCTTGTTGGCGTTGTGGAGCGTGTTGAAGGTGTGGAAGAACTCCTCCTGCGTCGACTCCTTGCTCGCCAGGAACTGGATGTCGTCGACCAGGAGGATGTCGACATCGCGGTACCGCTTGCGGAAGGTGTCGCCCTTGCCGTCGCGGATCGAGTTGATGAACTCGTTGGTGAACTCCTCGGAGCTCACGTAGCGCACCCGCGTGCCGGGGTACAGGCTGCGCGCGTAGTGCCCGATCGCGTGCAGCAGGTGGGTCTTGCCGAGGCCCGACTCCCCATAGATGAACAGGGGGTTGTACGCCTTCGCCGGCGCCTCGGCCACCGCGACGGCCGCAGCGTGCGCGAAGCGGTTCGACGAGCCGATGACGAAGGTGTCGAAGAGGTACTTCGGGTTCAGCCGCGCGTGCGGCTCGCCCGGACCGCCCTTCGCCGGGGCCCCGCCCGACGGGGACGGCGCGAGGTGGCCGGAGCCGCCGCGCTGCGGGGGCTGCCCGTCCGGCAGCTCACGCCGCTCGGACCGCTGCTCGTGGCGCTGCTGCTCGTACGGCTGGGGCTTGGGCTGCTCGTAGGAGCCCCGGCCCTGGTCGTACTGGCCGTGGTCCTGGTCGTACTGGCCGCGCTCGGGCATCTGCGGCGAGCGGTAGTCGTGCTGGGGCTGCTGGGGGCGGGAGCCGCCGTACGGCTCGCGCCACTGGTCGCCCGAGGACTCGCGGTCCTGGAAGCCGCCCAGGCGCGGCTGCTGCCAGAGGTCCTCCTGCGAGCGCGGCCAGGAGCCGGGCTCGGGACGCTGCTGGTACTCGCCGGGGTAGGCGGGGCGCACGGTCGGCAGGCCGTCGTCGGAGGGGCGGCCGTACGGGTCGTCCTGGTAACGCGGCTGCTGCGAGGAGGACTGCTGGGGGGCGGGCGGCGCGGAATCGCCCACCGAGTCGTCGACGGTGATCGCGATGCGGATGGTGCGACCACACTCCCGGCTGAGGGTCTCGCTGATCAGCGGGGCGAGCCGGCCCTCCAGGACGCGCTTGCCCCATTCGTTGGGGACGGCGAGCAGCGCGGTGTCGGCCACCAGGGCGAGCGGCTGGCAGCGCTCGATCCACTGCTTGTCCTTGGGCTCGATGCCCTGCTGCCCCTCTCCGAGGAGATGCTCCAGCACTCGTGGCCACACTGCGGCAAGATCGGCAGGTACATCAGCCACAGGGCACGCTCTCTCGCAGGTCCCACGAATGTGTGGTTCTCGGGACGGGATGGGATGGCACAGACAGACAGGCAAGGACAGATGGGGAAAAGACTGGGAGTTCAGCCACGGTAGTCGGGCCTACTGACGTGGTTCAAGTTGTTGTCCACAGCCTGTGCATACCGGGACCCGGCGAGACGCCGGTTTGACCGGATGGCGTAGCCGCGCGTACCGTAACCAGGTCGAGTTGTCGATGGCTGCTGCCGCCTGCCTCCGATGGGCAAAGATCACGATCTGTGGTCGTGAAGCGGTGCACACGGGCGTATACGCGAGCTACTCGTGGGCGCACGGTGACAGCCAGGCGATGTCCCGCCGCCAACGAATCATTTCTGGAGCCCCCGAGTGAGCAAGCGCACCTTCCAGCCGAACAACCGTCGCCGCGCCAAGACCCACGGCTTCCGCCTGCGGATGCGTACCCGTGCCGGCCGCGCGATTCTCGCGAACCGCCGTGGCAAGGGTCGCGCAAGCCTGTCCGCGTAATAGCCGACAGGTCATGACGTGCTGCCTACCGAGAATCGGCTGAGGCGGCGCGAGGACTTCGCGACCGCGGTACGCCGAGGACGCCGGGCCGGCCGCCCGCTCCTCGTCGTCCATCTACGCAGCGGTACAACGGACCCGCACGCGCCTGGGGAGAGCGCTCCCCCGACGCGTGCGGGTTTCGTTGTCAGCAAGGCCGTCGGCGTGGCAGTCGTCCGCAACCTGGTGAAGCGCAGGCTTCGCCATCTCATGCGCGAACGGCTGTCCCAGTTGCCCCCCGGTAGCCTGGTGGTCGTACGGGCATTGCCCGGTGCGGGCGATGCCGACCATGCACAGCTGGCCCGAGACCTGGACGCCGCCCTCGCGCGGCTGCTGGGAGGGGGCGCGCGATGAAGTACCCGCTGCTGGCCCTGATCAAGCTGTATCAGTGGACGATCAGCCCACTTCTGGGGCCCGTCTGCAGGTACTACCCGTCGTGTTCCCACTATGGATATACGGCGATCGACCGGCACGGTGCCGTCAAAGGCACAGCCCTGACCGCCTGGCGCATTCTGCGGTGCAATCCGTGGACGCCGGGCGGTGTGGACTACGTACCGGAGCGCAAGCGACCTCGTTGGCACGAGGCGCTGCGCGCTGCCTGGCGCGGCGACAAGGGCGGGCAGTCCGCCGCTGAGACCGAGACAAGCCCGGCCGCAGAGACCCCGCCCAATGCTCAAGGAGCCTGATTAGTGGACACGATTGCCAGTCTGTTCAGCTTCATCACCTGGCCTGTTTCCTGGGTCATCGTCCAGTTCCACAAGTTGTACGGCGCGATCTTCGGGCCGGACACGGGTTGGGCCTGGGGCCTGTCGATCGTGTCCCTTGTGGTGCTGATCCGTATCTGCCTGATCCCGCTCTTCGTGAAGCAGATCAAGTCGACCCGGAACATGCAGGCGCTCCAGCCGAAGATGAAGGCGATCCAGGAGCGCTACAAGAGCGACAAGCAGCGTCAGTCCGAAGAGATGATGAAGCTGTACAAGGAGACGGGCACCAACCCGCTCTCCTCGTGCCTTCCGATCCTCGCTCAGTCGCCCTTCTTCTTCGCGCTCTACCACGTGCTGTCGGGCATCGCCAACGGCAAGACCATCGGCGTCATCAACCAGCCGCTCCTCGAGAGCGCCCAGAAGGCCCACATCGTCGGTGCCCCGCTGGCCGCGAAGTTCATGGACAGCGCCTCCAAGGTCGAGGGCCTGGGTGCCACGCTGACCGACGTCCGCGTCGTCACCGCGATCATGATCGTGCTGATGTCGGCCTCGCAGTTCTTCACCCAGCGCCAGCTGATGACGAAGAACGTCGACCTGTCGGTCAAGACGCCGTTCATGCAGCAGCAGAAGATGCTGATGTACGTCTTCCCCGTCATGTTCGCCGTGATGGGCATCAACTTCCCCGTCGGTGTCCTCGTCTACTGGCTGACCACCAACGTGTGGACCATGGGCCAGCAGATGTACGTCATCAACCAGAACCCGACGCCGGGTTCCAAGGCCCAGGAGCACTACCTGGACCGGCTGCTCAAGAGCGTCGCCCTGCACAGCGAGGTGCGCGGCAAGCGCCGGCGCGCCGTCGTCCAGGCGATCGTGGCCAAGGGCCCGGACCGCAATGACATCGAGCGCAAGTTCGTCACCGGCCTCTCCAAGCAGGGCTTCGTGGCCCAGGCCGACGGTTCCGTGGTGAAGAGCGACGTGGCGGTGGCCGAGGCCGAGGGCGGGGCGACGCCCAGGCGTCAGCAGCCCAAGCGGCAGACCAAGGCGCAGCGCCAGGCCGGCGCGGTTCAGCAGGAGGACGCGGCGGCGAAGACCTCGCTGTCGAAGGGCCCCGTCGCCGCCGAGCCCTCGGACGCGGTGCCCGCGGAGACGAAGGCCGCGCCGCAGGACGCCAAGCCCAAGCAGGAAGCCAAGCCGAAGCAGGGCAAGCCCACCGCAGGCCAGGCACGAGCCAAGTCGGGCCAGCGCAAGGGTCAGCAGCGGCCCAAGCACCCGACCAAGAAGTAAGAAGGAGTCCATCCGTGACGGAAGGCACCACCTCCCCGGCCGCTGAGGGCGTCGACACCCTCTCCCGCCTGGAGCAGGAAGGGGAGATCGCCGCCGATTACCTCGAGGGCCTGCTCGACATCGCCGACCTGGACGGCGACATCGACATGGACGTCGAGGCGGACCGGGCCGCGGTCTCGATCATCAGCGACAGCGACCGTGATCTTCAGAAGCTTGTCGGACGCGACGGTGAGGTGCTGGAGGCTCTCCAGGAGCTGACGCGCCTTGCCGTGCACCGCGAGACCGGGGACCGCAGCCGGCTGATGCTGGACATCGGCGGCTACCGGGCCAAGAAGCGCACGGAGCTCGCGGAGCTGGGCGCCAAGGCGGCGGACGAGGTCAAGAGCACCGGGGCGCCGGTGAAGCTGGACCCGATGACGCCGTTCGAGCGCAAGGTCGTCCACGACGCCGTCGCCGCCGCGGGGCTGCGCAGCGAATCGGAGGGCGAGGAGCCGCAGCGCTTCGTCGTCGTGCTGCCCGCCTGAGCGGTCATTGCCTTGTCGGCCCCGTCTGTTCGCAGGCGGGGCCGATCTTTGTCAGCCTGATAGTCAGCCACCACAGTGCGGCAACGCGTAGCTAGGGAAGGACGGTCCCCGTGACGGAGGCAGAGGCAGCAGCGGAGCTTCCCCCGGCGCCCGAGGAGGCGCGGGCGGTGTTCGGGGAGTTCTTCCCCGAGGCCGTGCGGTATGCGGAGCTGCTCGCGGATGCGGGGGTCAAGCGCGGTCTGATCGGTCCACGTGAGGTGCCACGCCTGTGGGAGCGCCACCTGCTCAACTGCGCGGTGCTCTCCGAGGTCGTCCCCGAAGGCGTCACGGTCTGCGACGTCGGCTCGGGCGCGGGACTGCCCGGCATCCCGCTGGCGCTGGTGCGCCCGGACCTGAAGATCACGCTCCTTGAGCCGCTGCTGCGCCGCACCAACTTCCTCCAGGAGGTCGTGGAGCTTCTCGGCCTCGACCATGTGACCGTGGTGCGAGGTCGCGCCGAGGAGATGCTGGGCAAGGTCACTCCGGTGCATGTGGTGACGGCCCGCGCGGTGGCACCGCTGGACCGGCTGGCCGGGTGGGGTGTTCCGCTGCTCCGTCCCTACGGCGAGATGCTGGCGCTCAAGGGCGACACGGCGGAGGAGGAGATCGTCGGCGCGCGTGCCGCGCTGAGCAAGCTCGGTGTGGTGGAGACCTCGGTGCTGCACGTGGGCGAGGGCTTGGTGGACCCGCTCTCCACGGTCGTACGGGTCGAGGTCGGCGAGAGCCCGGGCGGTGTGCGGTTCGCCGCGAAGCGCGCCAAGGCCGCCCGCACCAGCCGCACCCGGCGTCGCCGCTGAGATCCGGCCTCTCGTCGGAGATTCAGTGGGCGAATGGTCCATAGAAGGCCGTATACGTACGCATTTCGGAGTGTCGTAACGGCCGTTGGGTAGCGCGGATGCATCGTGTTTCACGTGAAACGTCGCTCACTGCTGCATGGAATCATCAGCCGCGGTCGCGCGGCTTCCTCGCCGCGCGACCGCAGGCCATTCGCGGGGGGCCCAGAGTCCCCCGTGAGGGCTACGGAGTTGTCCACAGAGGTGGATTCATCCACAGAAGACAGGGCCTCGCTGGTTCACGACCCCGAAGACATGGGAGGCTCTGTTCATTGCGAGCCTGAAGTCGAGGAGAGTGAATCCTTGCGGTCCGACGCCAACATCGCGGGACCGATGACCGATCCGGTCCCCGGTCCCCGTACCGAATCGGCGGGGGAGGATGTTTCACGTGAAACACCGCCCCCGATGGACGACACCCCTATCGGTCGTGCTGCCCAGCTGGCGGTGGAAGCTCTCGGCCGGGCCGGCGAGGGTCTGCCCCGGCCGGAGCAGACCCGCATCATGGTCGTTGCCAACCAGAAGGGCGGCGTGGGAAAGACCACCACCACGGTCAATCTCGCTGCTTCCCTGGCGCTGCACGGCGCTCGGGTCCTGGTGGTCGACCTCGATCCGCAGGGCAACGCCTCGACGGCACTGGGTATCGACCACCACGCTGACGTCCCTTCCATCTATGACGTTCTGGTCGAGAGCAGGCCGCTCTCCGAAGTGGTCCAGCCCGTCCCGGACGTCGAAGGCCTCTTCTGCGCACCGGCCACGATCGACCTCGCCGGTGCGGAGATCGAGCTCGTGTCCCTGGTGGCCCGGGAGAGCCGACTGCAGCGCGCCATCCAGGCGTACGAGCAGCCGCTGGACTACATCCTCATCGACTGCCCGCCCTCGCTGGGGCTGCTGACGGTGAACGCCCTGGTCGCGGGCGCCGAGGTACTGATCCCGATCCAGTGCGAGTACTACGCGCTGGAGGGTCTGGGCCAGCTCCTGAGGAATGTCGATCTCGTGCGCGGCCACCTCAACCCGACGCTGCACGTGTCGACGATCCTGCTGACGATGTACGACGGCAGGACCCGGCTCGCCTCCCAGGTGGCCGACGAGGTACGCAGCCACTTCGGCAAGGAGGTGCTGCGGACCAGCATTCCGCGGTCGGTACGCATCTCCGAGGCCCCGAGTTACGGGCAGACGGTGCTCACCTACGATCCGGGCTCCAGTGGCTCGCTGTCGTACCTCGAAGCTGCCCGCGAGATCGCCCTGCGCGGTGTCGGCGTGCAGTACGACCCCACGCACGCGCATGTGGTCAGCCAGAACAACCAGCACAGCATGTCGGAGGGGATCCAGTGAGTGAGCGACGCAGAGGACTGGGGCGTGGGCTCGGTGCGCTGATCCCATCAGCCGCGCAGGAGAAGCCCGGCTCCTCGGTGGGGACGGCTTCCACGTCTCCGTCGTCGGTGCCGGTCCTGACCGCTGAGCGGGGGGTGGCGGCCGCGAAGGTGACGACGCTGCCGGCGGCCTCCGTTCCACGTGAAACAGCTCCGGCGCCCGAGCCGGAGGCGGTACCGGAGCCGGTCGGCGCGGCGGGTGCGTTCTTCGCCGAGCTGCCGATCGACTCGATCACGCCGAACCCGCGCCAGCCGCGTGAGGTGTTCGACGAGGACGCGCTGTCCGAACTGGTCACCTCCATCAAGGAAGTGGGGCTTCTCCAGCCCGTCGTCGTCCGCCAGACCGGCCCCGAGCGCTACGAGCTCATCATGGGCGAGCGGCGCTGGCGGTCCTGCCGTGAGGCGGGGCTGGAGCGGATCCCCGCGATCGTCCGGGAGACGGATGACGAGAAGCTCCTTCTCGACGCCCTCCTGGAGAACCTCCACCGGGCCCAGCTGAACCCGCTGGAGGAGGCCGCGGCCTACGACCAGTTGCTCAGGGACTTCAAGTGCACCCATGACCAGCTGGCGGACCGCATCGGCCGTTCGCGTCCGCAGGTCTCCAACACCCTGCGTCTGCTGCGTCTTTCGGCCCCGGTTCAGCGCCGGGTGGCCGCCGGTGTTCTCTCGGCGGGCCACGCCAGGGCGCTGCTGTCGGTGGAGGACACCGCCGAACAGGACCGGCTCGCCCACCGCATCGTGGCGGAGGGCCTCTCGGTGCGGGCGGTCGAGGAGATCGTCAGCCTGATGTCCTCCGAGCCCCAGGCCGCCCCCAAGGCCAAGAGCCCCCGCGCGGGGGCGCGTCTGTCGCCCGCGCTGTCCGATCTGGCGCACCGGCTCTCGGATCGTTTCGAGACGCGGGTGAAGGTCGACCTCGGTCAGAAGAAGGGAAAGATCGTCGTTGAGTTCGCTTCGATAGACGATCTGGAGAGGATTCTCGGCACCCTCGCCCCGGGCGAGGGCAGGGTCCTGGAAAAGGGCCTCGCCGAGGACGCCTCGGACGACGGCGACAGCTGACTCCGCTCGGCTCCGCTTCAGGGCGGGCCGAGTTCCGGTTCTTACCGGAACTCGGCCCGCCCTTTGCATGCGGACGGTACCCCCGCCACGAAGGGGTGGATACGATGCGGTCTGGTATGGCACATCCACCTTGATCCATCCTTGAGGGAGGCGGGGGCCATGCGAACGGTGAGCCGCACTCAACTGGTGACGGCGGGGCTCGGTCTCGGGGCGGTCGGCGGATTCGTCGGCAGTCTGCTGCGGGAGCGGAACGCGCTGTCGGCCGCCCAGGGTGCGGCAGGCGAGGGAAGTGAGGAACAGCCTCCATGGGGCGACGGCTCGTACCGCTCACGCTGGACAACCTTCCGGACCTCCCCCAGCGCTGCCGCGGCTGTGTCTTCTGGGAGCTCGACCCGGTCAGCGGAGAAGCCGCGGTAAAAGCGGGCAGGCCCGAAGTGGAGAAAGAGGCCTGGATCTCGGGCGTGCTCCTGGAATGGGGATCCTGCGGACGCGTCGTCTACGTCGACGACATCCCGGTCGGCTATGTGCTCTACGCGCCCCCGGCCTACGTGCCCCGCTCCACCGCCTTTCCCACCAGCCCGGTGGCGGCCGATGCCGTCCAGCTCATGACCGCCTGGATCATGCCGGGGTATCAGGGGCAGGGGCTGGGGAGAGTGCTGGTCCAGACGGTTGCCAAGGATCTGCTGCGCCGTGGCTTCAAGGCCATCGAAGCGTTCGGGGACGCCCGGTGGCGCGAGCCCGCGTGTGTGCTGCCGGCCGATCATCTCTTGGCCGTGGGCTTCAAGACCGTACGGCCCCACCCTCGGTATCCGCGGATGCGCCTGGAACTGCGGACGACGCTGTCCTGGAAGGAAGACGTCGAACTCGCCCTGGACCGGCTGCTCGGAGCGGTCCAGAAGGAACCGGCCCTCAGGCCGCTGTAAGCGGTGTTTCACGTGAAACGACGAGTGCGTGGGATTACTACTCGGAGATGAAGTCGGCGAGGTCGCGCTCCAGCGCGGCCTTCGGCTTGGCACCGACGATCGTCTTGACGACCTCGCCGCCCTGGTAGACGTTGAGCGTCGGGATCGACATGACGCCGTACTTCGCGGCGGTCTCCGGGTTCTGGTCGATGTTGAGCTTGACGATCTCGATCTTGCCGCCGTGCTCGGCGGCGATGGCCTCCAGAGACGGGGCGATCTGGCGGCACGGGCCGCACCACTCGGCCCAGAAGTCCACGAGGACGGGCTTGTCGCTCTTGATGACGACCTCGTCGAAGTCGGCGTCGGTCACGTGCTTCAGGGTGCCGGCCACGGCAGTCTCCTAAGGGGTGTTGGGGGGGGAGGGGGAAGCTGAAAGCGGCGGTTCAGACGCCGGCTGCGGCCTTCTCGCTGTCCGAGAGAGCGGCCAGGAAGCGCTCCGCGTCGAGGGCGGCGGAGCAGCCGGTGCCGGCGGCCGTGATGGCCTGGCGGTAGGTGTGGTCGACGACGTCGCCGGCGCCGAAGACACCGGTGAGGTTGGTACGGGTCGACGGGGCGTCGACCTTCAGGTAGCCCTCGTCGTCCAGGTCCAGCTGGCCCTTGAAGAGCTCCGTGCGCGGGTCGTGCCCGACGGCGATGAACAGGCCCGTGACCGGCAGCTCGGAGGTCTCGCCGGTCTTGGTGTTGCGCAGCGTCAGACCGGAGAGCTTCTGGTCGCCGTGGATCTCGGCCACCTCGCTGTCCCAGGCGAACTTGATCTTCTCGTCGGAGAAGGCGCGCTCCTGCATGGCCTTGGAGGCGCGCAGGCTGTCACGGCGGTGGACGATCGTGACCGACTTGGCGAAGCGCGAGAGGAAGGTCGCCTCCTCCATCGCGGTGTCGCCACCACCGACCACGGCGATGTCCTGGTCCTTGAAGAAGAAGCCGTCGCACGTGGCACACCAGGAGACGCCGCGGCCGGACAGCTTGTCCTCGTTGGGCAGGCCCAGCTTGCGGTGCTGCGAGCCGGTGGTGACGATGACGGCCTTGGCGCGGTGGACGGTGCCCGCGGTGTCCGTGACGGTCTTGATGTCACCCGTCAGGTCCACGGCGACGACGTCGTCCGGAACCAGCTCGGCGCCGAAGCGCTCGGCCTGGCCGCGCATGTTGTCCATGAGCTCCGGGCCCATGATGCCGTCCTGGAAGCCGGGGAAGTTCTCCACCTCGGTGGTGTTCATCAGCGCACCGCCGGCGGTGACGGCGCCCTCGAACACCAGCGGCTTCAGCGACGCACGTGCGGTGTACAGCGCGGCCGTGTACCCGGCCGGCCCCGAGCCAATGATGATCACGTTACGGACGTCGCTCACGGATTTCTTCCTCGTCTCTGCGGACTGCCTACTGCCTGTTGGGGCCCCGGTCCAGGACTCTCACCCCACCCAACGGATCCTACGGGGGTTGCATTCCCGGGCCGGACGGGCCGCACGCGGAAGCGGCTTCCGCAACCGCTCAGGAGCGCGGGTAGGAGTGGGTCAGCAGTAGCTTGCCCGCAGCCGGAGAACCCGTGTTCTCGCAGGTCGCATCGACGATGTACGCCTCTACGTTCGCGGGGTTCGCCTGGTCGGGCAGGACGACGAGATACACCTGGCTTCCCTCGTACGTGCCCTGTTCGGTCGCCAGCGGTGTCTGGGAGGGGCGTCCGGTGCCCGCCTGGACACAGGGCGGCACGCTGACGGCGGATCGCAGGGTGTCCGAGTGGTTCTCGTCGCTGGGCGCGTTCTTCGTCGACGGCGCGATCTCCGCCGAGGGAGCCTTCCCGGAGGCCTGACCGCCGTGCTGGGACAGCAGCGACTGGACGCGGTTCTCGAGGGTGCCCGAGGAGAACACGGTGCCGCCGGGTACGGATGCGGGGGACGAGGCCTGCCGTGCCGAGGGAGGAGGCGCCGTGGACTGGCCGTTCTGGACGAAGAAGATTCCCGCCCCCACGGCCGCGGCGCCGATGACCGCGCTGAGCACGGCCGTACGGCGGCGGCGTGCCGTGGCGCCACGGCCGGGTCCCGTCGCGGCCCGGCCGCGGCCTGCGGGGCGGTCGGTCTGGGGAGCCGCTGGAACGGTGGTCGGCTCGGCGGCCGGTGCACTGGCAGCGGCGGCCGTTTCACGTGAAACATGCGTGGTTTCACGCGAGGGGTTGTCGGGGGCCGTGGCGTTGAGAAGTGCTTCGGCGGCGAGCGCCGCGTCGATGCGGCCTGCGATATCGACGGGCATGCGGTGGGGCCCGGGCAGGGTACCCAGCAGATCACGGATCTCGTCCAGGGAGGTCCGTACATCGGCACAGAGGGCGCAGCCCTGGAGGTGGCGCCGGACATCCTCCGCACGGGACGGCGAGAGGAGCCCTTCGGTGAGTTCGGAGATCTCCGAGACGTCCGGGTGTTGTGTCGTTCCGGTCGTGGATGTCACGCGCGCCCACCTCCGCCCTTCACGGCAGCCGA
Source organism: Streptomyces sp. ASQP_92 (assembly GCF_025399895.1). Classification (GTDB taxonomy): domain Bacteria; phylum Actinomycetota; class Actinomycetes; order Streptomycetales; family Streptomycetaceae; genus Streptomyces. Next base: position 27,264 of record NZ_JAODUA010000006.1, read on the forward strand.
ATCGCTCGGTCCTGCGTTGTTCGTTCCTGACCCCGGTGGGACGGATGTCCCCGGCGTCCGGTTCCTTCCCCCACCGGACTCTCCGCTACCCCCCGTATCGGCGCGCAGATGAGTGAGCAGGGGCAGCAACCGGGCACGCCCCCGGGCGCAGCGGCTCTTCACCGTGCCGGTGGGGACGTCGAGCACAGCGGCCGCCTCGGCCACGGGGTAGCCCTGCATGTCGACGAGCACGAGGGCGGCGCGCTGATCCGGCGGCAGAGTGGCCAACGCCGAGACGAGCTGGCGGTGCAGATCCTCCCGCTCGGCCGGGGCCTCGGCGGACTCGTGCGGCTCCAGTAGCTGGTCCAGGCGCTCGGTGTCGTCGACCGGCGACGTCTTGCGGGAGGCCGCCTTGCGCGCCCGGTCGAGACAGGCGTTCACCGTGATGCGGTGCAGCCAGGTGGTGACGGCCGACTGACCGCGGAAGGTGTGGGCGGCTCGATAGGCGGAGACCAGAGCGTCCTGGACGGCGTCGGCGGCCTCCTCGCGGTCCCCCAGCGTGCGCAGTGCCACCGCCCAGAGCCGATCGCGGTGACGCCGCACGATCTCACCGAAGGCGTCGGGGTCGCCCTCGACATGCCGCCTCAGAAGATCCTGGTCGCTTATGTCGCCCAGTGTGGCTTCGTCCAACGGTGAGCCTCCCCCTGCCGTTCGGTCAGCCGGCGAACTTCACATCGGTGATGGCCTGCTTGTGGCCGGGCTTGCTGTAGTCATCGCGTGGGGAATCAGGCATGGCCGTCATCCACAGGAGCACGTAGCGCGTTTTCACTGGAGAGCCCGCCGTGAAGTCGGCCCGCTTGCCGCTGGTCTGGGTCTTGGCGATCGTCTTCATCTCGCTCACCGACGTCGAGGGGGTGAGTGAGTCCGTCGCGTACAGCGTGATGGTGGTGTGATCTCCGGTGTAACGCAACAGTATCGACGCGGTCGAGACGTTCCTGGACGAGCCGAGGTCGTAGACGATGCCGACGCCGGCCTTCACGGAGGGCACCAGGTCGGGGCCGTCGATGAAGCTCTTGGTGCGCCAGTAGGTGGAGGAGCTGCCGTCGTACGTCTTCCGTACGTCGTCGGCGTTCTGCGGCGATCCGTCCGGCGCGTACTCCTGGGCGTCCTGGATCTTGATCGGGACGGGGGCGTGCGGTTTGTCCCCGTCGCTGTGGTCCGTGGTCTGGGTGTTGCCGGTCTCGTTGGTGCCGGCCTTGTCGTGGTTGAGCAGGGCATCGGCGAGCTGCCAGCTGCCCAGTCCGAGCGCGGCGATCAGGAGGGCCGAGACACCCCACTTGAGGGCCTTGCCGGTGCGTCCCTGAAGCGGCGGGGGCGGTGGAGGCAGGGGCTGGGTGACGGAGGGGCCGGGGCCGGTGGCCGGGCGGGCGTACGTCCCCTGCTGGTAGGTGGTGCGCTGGTATTCGGGGGGCGCGGTGAACGCGGGCTCCGGCGGGCGGATGCGCGGCATCTCCCCGATGGCCTTCACCAGCTCGTCCGGGGTGGTGCACGGCGGTTCCTGGCGGGAAGCGGTGGCCCCGTCGTTGACCAGGGCCCGCATGGCGAGCTCCGAGAGGCCCCGATGGATGCCCGCCCGTACCTGGTCGGGCGCGATGAGGCCGACGCCCTTGGGTAGCCCGTGCAGCCCGTAGGCGTCGCTCTCGTACGGCCAGCGCTGGGTGAGCACGGCGTACAGGAGGGCGCCGATGGCCTCGGTGTCCGTGCGCTGCGGGGTGTCGGAGCTGATGCCGCGCAGCGCCGCGGCGACCGCCAGGCCGCGGATGCGGTACTGCCCGGTCGAGGTCCGCAGGACCGCGCTCGGGGTGAGCCTGAGGTGTGCGAGGCCCTCGCGGTGGGCGGCCGCCATGGCCTGCGAGACCTGGGTGACCATCTGGTAGGCGTCGTGCGCCTCCAGCGGGCCGAGCGCCAGCAGCGCGGTGAGCTCGGTGGCGTCCGGCAGCCACTCGTGGACGACGTAGACGAGGTCGTTCTCCTCGACGGCGTCGAGGACCTGCACGAAGCGGGGGTCACCGAGGAGCGCGGAGGACCGGGCGGCGGCCAGGACGGAGCGTGCCCGGGGGTGGTCGGCGGGCAGCAGGTGGACGCCGACGGCTCGGCGGAGTTTCTCATCGACCGCACGCCAGCTGCTGAAACCGTCCAGACGGGTGACGCACTCCTCGAGGCGGTAGCGTCTGGCCAGCTTGTGGCCGCTGTGCAGTTCGGGCGTCGCGATGGACGGCTCGGTGGCCTTGCGCTCACCGCCGGGGCCGTTGGCGCTCTGCTCCGCCGTGTCTGCCGTGTCGATGGACTCCGTCACCCCGTCGGTCGTCGCCTGATCCGCCTTGGCGGTCAGCGGGTTGTCGCCGCTGTTGTCGGCCACGTCGACGGCAGCCGTGCTACGTTCCGCCACCGTCGCTCCTGCCTCCCCATCCGTTGCGTGCTGTAGGCCAGCCATGCAAAGTCATGCCAATTGTGCCCACAGTCCAGCACTATGCACGACACGCGGTGGCCGGCGATGGTTGTGCGCGGGGCTCCGGCCTCAGCGGCCGAGCCGGCCGCGCACCATTCCGACCATGGCGTTGAGCTCTTCGATGCGCATCCGCTTGGCCGCGACGAAGAAGACTCCCATCAGCACGGCACCGCCGACGACCAGTGCCACCACCGATCCTCCCGCGCCCTCGCCGAGGAACTTCAGCAGGCCGAAGCCGACCGCGCCGGCGACCACAGCGGCCGGCACCGCGGCGAGGCAGAGGCGGGCGTAGGTGCGCAGGACGTGCGCGCCGTCCAGGTCGCCGCCCAGCCGGTCACGCAGCCGGCGCCACGCCACTCCGACGCCCACGGCGTAGGCAAGACCGTAGGCACCGGCCATGCCGACCACGGCCCAGCGGGCGGGCAGCACGACGTAGCAGGCGGCCGAGACCGCCGCGTTGACGGCGGCCACGATGACCGTGTTGTAGAACGGCGTGCGGGTGTCCTCGTACGCGTAGAAACCGCGCAGCACGACGTACTGCACCGAGTACGGGATCAGGCCGAGCGCGAACGCCATGAGGATGAAGCCCATGGACTGGGCGGCCTGAATGCCGCTCGACGCGTACAGCAGGGTGCACATGGGGACGCCGAGCGCGAGGAACGCGAAGGCGACGGGCACGATCGCGACCGCCGAGTTCCGCAGACCCTGCGAGATGTCGTCGCGGACCGCGCCGGGGTCGTTGTCGTGCGCGGCGCGCGAGATGCGCGGCAGCAGCGCGGCCATGACCGAGACGGTGATGATGGCCTGCGGCATGCCCCAGATCAGCTGGGCGTTGGAGTAGGCGAGGAAGCCCGCGCCGGAGCGTCCGGACTCCTTGCCCGCCGCCGTGGCGAGCCGGGTGACGACGATGACGCCGGCCTGGTTGGCGAGCACGAACATGACGGTCCACTTGGCCAGCTTGACCGTCTTGCCGAGGCCGTGGCCCTTCCAGTCGAAGCGCGGCCGGAAGCGGAACCCGGTCTCTCGGAGGTAGGGGAGCATCGCCAGGGCCTGCACCACGAGGCCGAGCAGGGTGCCGATGCCGAGCAGCCGCACCCCGTCGTGCGGGATCGTCTGGACTCCCATGTGGGACTCGGCGGAAGTGCCGTAGACCCAGATGAACAGGCCGAACGTGGAGATCATCACGATGTTGTTGAGGACCGGGGTCCACATCATCGCGCCGAACTTGCCGCGGGCGTTGAGGATCTGGCCCATCACCACGTGCACACCCATGAAGAAGATCGTGGGCAGGCAGTAGCGGGCGAACGTGACGGCGACGCTGTTGGCGGCCGCGTCATTGCCGATGGTGGGCGACATCAGCTGGATCAGCAGGGGCGCCCCGATGACCGCGAGCACCACGATGGTGCCGAGCGCGACCATGACGAGGGTCAGCAGGCGGTTGGCATACGCCTCGCCACCGTCCTCGTCGTCCTTCATGGAGCGCACCAGCTGGGGCACGAACACCGAGTTCAGACCGCCGCCGACGGTCAGGATGTAGATCATCGTCGGCAGGGTGTACGCGATGGTGAAGGTGTCGCCGAGCAGGGCGGCACCCAGCGCGGCCGTGATCACCAGGCTGCGTACGAAGCCCGTGAGCCGGGACACCAGGGTGCCCGCGGCCATCACGGCGCTGGACTTCAGCAGGCCTGAGGCGCGGCCGGCCGGCTTGCGCGGCGGCTCGGGGGCCTGGTCCGGCGCGGCGGGAGCCGGGGGCTGGCCCGCCTGCTGCTGGTCGCGGTATAGGTGAGCGAAGGCGTCCTGCTCGGGCAGTTCCTCACCCGCCTGGGTGACGAGGTCGTCGAGGCCCACGAATTGCGTGGTTCGCGCGTCGTCACCGTAGGGCAGATGGCGCGAGGGGCCCTCGGGCTCGGGCGGCGGCGTCTGCGCCCAGATCCGCGGATCGGGCGCGTACTGCTGGGCCGCGGGCTGCTGGTAGAGCGGCTGCTGCTCGGGATAGGTGCCCGGGGGCGGCGGCGGGTGCGCGGCGCGGTCGTACAGCGCCTCGGTCACCGGATCCTGGGCGGACAGGTCCTGTTCCCGGTACGGATCGTAGGCATAGGCGTCCTGGACGTACGGGTCCGGAGCTGACTGCGGCGGCGGGATCTGCCCCGCCTGGGTGGGTGCCGGGGGCATGCCCCCGGAGGGCGCGGCACCGCTGCCAGCGCCCTGCCCACGGTCACCGTCGTACGGCGCGTTCATGGTTACCCCACCTCATCGTCCCCGGCCGACCGGCCACGACATAGCTCAATGGTCCACTTTCTCACCCGGGCCGGGTGAGGCCCCGCTTTCGGGACCGGTGTCCGGTGTCGGGTCACTCGGCTGCCCGGGATCGGCCTCCGCCGAACCGTTCGGCTGCCCCGGATCGTCGTCGCCGCCGGACTCGTCACGAGCCATGGAGCGCTTGCGGTGGGTGTACATCCGGATGCCGGCGAGCACCAGGAGCAGGACACCGCCCGCGATGACCAGCATCACCGTCGGAGTGATCTCGGAGACCTGGACGGTGAACTCCATCGGCTCACCGTACGGCGTGCCGTCCTCGGTGTAGAGCCGTGCGATGACCGGTACGGGACCGTTGGCGTTCGCGATGGCGGTGAACTTCACCGACTGACTGCGGTCGCCGTCCACCTTCACGGGCTGTTCGCCGATCGCGGCGCCGTCCTCGCCCAACAGCAGGCGGGTGGGGCTCTTGGGCTGAAGTCTCAGCACCAGGTGGTCGACGCCCTGCACCAGCTTGTTCTGCACGGTGACGGCGAGGGTGGCACTGCGCCCCGACATGGTCGCGGTCGACTTCTGGATGAGGTGGACCTGGTCGGCCAGGCCGTCCAGGTAGAGCTGCACTCCGGAACGGTAGTTCTGCGCGCCGCCCGAATTGCCGCGCCAGGACGTCGACATCTCCCGGTTGATCGCGTTCCCGAAGGGGGTGACCACGCGGTCGGGCGCGCTCAGGATGACCTTGAACCGGTCCAGGGTGCCCTGGGTGCTCTTCATGTCCTGAAAGGCGTCGAGCGGCAGTTCCTGCTGGCGCAGGGAGTCGGGGTACGCGTTCGCACTGGGCGTCCGCGTGGTGGCCAGGGGGTCGGGCTTGGCGGCGGCCGCCGCGGACAGGTCGACCAGGGGCTGCGTCCAGCGCTGGGGATCCAGTGCGTGCAGCGCGGCGGCCATCGTCTGGGCCTGGCTGGCCGTCGGCATCCGCTGGGGCGCGACCACGATGCTGCGCTGCTTCTCGGGCTCCTCGAGCGTGATCGCGAGACTCTGGGCGAGGAATTCCTGCACGGCCAGCGTCGAGCCGCCCGCCATGGACATATCGGCCTGGAAGGCGGTGGAGAGCCGGGCGTCGGCGACGATGGCGTTGGCGCCGCCGCCGATGGGCCGGGCCGCCGTGGGCGTGTAGGACAGCGCGCCGTCCCGCAGGCTGTCGCTGCGGGCGATCACGTTGTGGGCGCCCGCCGAGGTGGCCACGTCGACGATCGACGGGTCGACAGCCCCCTCGACGGGCCAGGAGTAGTCGGCCGACGGGGTCACGTGCAGGATCGTGTCGATCGTCTTCTGGGCGACCTCGGTGGCGCTCTGCAGATGACCGAGGGAGCCCGGGACGTCCCGGCCGTGGTGGGCGAGCGAGGCGAGATCGGGATCGGCGAACGGCAGTGCGACCACCTTCTCGCCCTGGACCGCCGCCTCCAAGGCGCTCAGCCATGCCTTGGCCGCGTCCTGCCCGGTGCCGGTCACCAGGGTGTCGCCGACCTTGATCTTGTAGTTGCGGGTCATCGCGTCGACGGTGGCCAGCAGATCGGGGTCGATCACCCAGGTCACCGGCAGTTGCTTGCCGAGCGAGACCATCTGCTCGAGCCGCCCGCCGGGGCCGATGTCCCTGGCCAGGGAATCGTCGGCGAAGACCGGGGTCTGCTGGGCGTCCGAGCCGGTCTGGGCGGTGAGGTGGGACGAGGAGATCAGCGGCCACAGGAAGGTGAGCTGGCTCTTCTTGCCCTCGACGGCCTCCGGCTGCCACGGCAGGAACGTGTGCTGGATGCCGAGCACCTGGTCGTACCGCTGGTTCGCGGTCTGGCCCGACAGGGAGACACCGAGCTGATAGACCCCGCCCTCGTCCAGGCCCAGCTTGGCCACCGGCACGGAGAGCGTGAAGTCCTGGCTGATCCCGGTGGCCAGCTTGGCGAACTGGACGGTGGGGCCGTCGCTCAGCTCGGCGCCGTCACCGCTCGAGGTGGAGGCGCTGTGCGCGGCCGCCCCGTCGATCGCCGCGCGTCCGGACAGCTTCTGCCCCACCCGCAGCGCCACATGGGCGCCGGTGATGGCCTGCTTGCCCTTGTTGGTCACCGTGCCGGAGATTGTCAGCGTGTCGCTCTTGACGGGGGCCGTGGGGGCCACCGAGTCGAGGGACACCTGGACGCTCTGACCGCTCACGGCGTCCTCGGCCGCATCGGCCGTGGGGGCGGCCGTGGCGGACAGCAGGCCCGCGAACAGAGGGGCGCCGACGAGCAGTGCCGCCGTACGCCGGAACCACCGGCGGGCAGGAGAGGGAGTCATCCCCTGAGAATCTGCCGCCTCGGCCACGCGCTCGCCCGTCCCTCGCTGTCGGTTGCTGCGTCCACGCATGGTAACGATGCGGACTGTGGCGAAGTGCCGCGGACTGGTCTACATGATCGGAAGGGCGCCGTACCGAGGAGGGGCGCTCCCTACGGGCCCCGATGACAGCGCCCCGATAAACGGTGACGACCCGGTCGGCCGGGCCACGTACCCTTTTCTGTTGTGCCGAACGCCAATGAAGACAATCCCAGCGCACTGAGCCAGGTGCAGCGCCGCGCGGTGAGCGAACTGCTGCGGGTGTCCCCGGTCGCGGACGACCTCGCCATCCGATTCGAGGAGGCCGGGTTCTCCCTCGCCCTCGTGGGCGGGTCGGTCCGGGACGCTCTGCTCGGGCGGCTCGGCAACGACCTGGACTTCACCACGGACGCCCGCCCCGAGGACGTGCTCAAGATCGTTCGGCCCTGGGCGGACGCGGTCTGGGAGGTCGGGATCGCCTTCGGCACGGTCGGCTGCCAGAAGGACGGATACCAGATCGAGGTCACGACCTACCGTTCCGAGGCGTACGACCGGACCTCGCGCAAGCCCGAGGTGTCCTACGGCGACTCCATCGAACAGGACCTCGTGCGGCGCGACTTCACCGTCAATGCGATGGCGGTGGCGCTGCCCCAGAAGGAGTTCGTCGACCCGCACGGTGGCCTCGAAGACCTCGCCGCACGGGTGCTCCGCACGCCCGGCACCCCCGAGGAGTCCTTCTCCGACGACCCGCTGCGGATGATGCGCGCCGCGCGCTTCGCAGCCCAGCTGGACTTCGAGGTGGCACCCGAGGTCGTCACCGCCATGACGGACATGTCGGGCCGTATCGAGATCGTGTCCGCGGAGCGTGTGCGGGACGAGCTGAACAAGCTGCTGATCTCTGCCCATCCGAAGAAGGGGCTGCGGCTCCTGGTCGACACCGGGCTGGCCGAGCACGTCCTGCCGGAGCTGCCGGCCCTGCGGCTGGAGAGTGACGAACACCACCGTCACAAGGATGTCTACGAGCACTCGCTGACCGTTCTGGACCAGGCGATCGACTTGGAGCAGGACGGCCCGGACCTGGTGCTGCGGCTGGCGGCGCTGCTGCATGACATCGGCAAGCCGAGGACGCGGCGCTTCGAGTCGGACGGACGGGTCTCCTTCCACCACCACGAGGTGGTCGGCGCGAAGATGACCAAGAAGCGCATGACCGAGCTGAAGTACTCGAACGACATGGTCAAGGACGTCTCGAAGCTCGTGGAACTGCACTTGCGCTTCCACGGGTACGGCACCGGGGAGTGGACCGACTCGGCGGTGCGACGGTACGTCCGCGACGCGGGGCCGCTGCTTGAGCGGTTGCACAAGCTGACCCGCTCGGACTGCACGACGCGCAACAAGCGCAAGGCGAACGCGCTGTCCCGGGCCTACGACGGCCTGGAGGAACGCATCGCGGAGCTCCAGGAGCAGGAGGAGCTGGACTCGATCCGGCCCGACCTCGACGGCAACCAGATCATGGAGATCCTGGGCATCAGCCCGGGACCGGCGATCGGGCAGGCGTACAAGCATCTGCTGGAACTGCGCCTGGAGAACGGGCCCATGGACCACGACGCGGCGGTCGCGGCGCTCAAGGAATGGTGGGCGGCGCAGGGCTGAGGTCGTGTTTCACGTGAAACACGACGAGTGACGGCATGACGGCGGGGGCGGTGTTTCACGTGAAACACCGCCCCCGCTTATGCGCTGCTACTTGGTGTCGCCCAGGCAGAGGGTGAAGGAGTTGCCCTTCTCGTCCCAGGTGAACGCCGCGGTGGTGCCCGTGACGTTCTGGCAGGTCAGCTGAGGAGTGCTGGCGCCGGGGCTCTTCTTGAGCACCTTGTTGGTCGCCTTGGCGTCCGTGCAGCTCACCTGCTGGATGTCGGGCTTGTTGTCGGTGCCCTTGTTGTACAGGCAGTCGCCGACGGCCAGCTGCTTGGCGTCGTCACTGTCCTTGCTGAGGTACCAGCCGCCGGCTATGACGACCAGGCCGACGACGATGCCGATGGCCTTGATGGCCTTCTTGCCGCCGCCACGCGTCGGGGTGCCCTGCGGGGCCATGGGGACGCCTTGGTAGGGCGCTCCCTGCGCCGGGAAGCCGGGCTGCCCGGCCTGCCCGTACGGTGCGTTCTGGTTCTGGGCGTACGGGTTCTGGCCCTGGGGCGGCGTGGTCACGGAGAAGGTCCCCCTCAAAAGGATGGCGATGTATGACGCCCGTAAGTTAGCGGGCCCCTACGACACCGCCGACACCGCAGGCCACTCTGTGTCCTCGATGTGACACTCAGGAGTGCGGAAACCGGGTCATACCTGCCGCTACCGCTGCGTAGATGAGCGAGACCGTGATGACGAGCGGGGCCGAGCGACCGTCCGGCGGGAGCATCAACGCGGCGACGGCGGCGGCGCCGACGAAGGCCATGTTGAACAGGACGTCATAGAGGGAGAAGATCCGCCCGCGGTAGGAGTCGTCCACCGTGGACTGGATGACCGTGTCCGTGGTGATCTTCGCGCCCTGGGTGACGAGCCCCAGAACGAAGGCGGCGATCAGCATCGGCACGGGGGCGAAGGGCAGACCCAGCGCCGGTTCCAGAACCGCGGCGGTCGCCGAGCACACCATGATCCACCGGTACTGGCCGAGGTGACCCACCGCCCATGGGGTCATGACCGCCGCGACGAAGAAGCCCGCCCCGGAGATGCCCACGGCGAGTCCGAGCAGGGCGAGTCCACCCGCCCCGGCACCCTTGTCCGACCCTCCGGCCCAGGCGTACCGGCAGAGCATCAGCAGCATCACGGTCAGCGCCCCGTAGCAGAACCGCATCAGCGTCATCGCGGCGAGAACCCGGGCCGCGGGCCGGCGCCGGTTCAAGTGCCGTACGCCGTCCGCGAGGCCGCGTGCCGTGGAACGGAGCACCGCGGCGAGGCCGGGCTGGACGGCCCGGGGATCCGGCCCGAGCAGACCCGGCGGAAGCCGGAGGGAGGCCAGGGAAGCGCAGAGGTAGAGGACGGCGCCCAGGATGACGGTCGCGGCATCGGCGTCGATCACCAGGCGCAGGGCGAACGCCAACCCGCCGCCTGCGGTCGCGGCAAGGGTTCCGGCGGTCGGGGAGAGCGAGTTGGCCATCACGAGCCGCTCGGCGTCGACCACCCGGGGCAGCGAGGCCGAGAGCCCGGCCAGGACGAAGCGGTTGACCGCCGTCACGGCGAGCGCGGAGGCGTAGAAGAGCCAGTCGGGCGCGGACGCGAGCACGAGCAGCGCCGTGCAGCCGGCGAGGACGGCCCGCAGAAGGTTCCCGTACAGAAAGACCTGTCGGCGTCGCCAGCGGTCCAGAAGCACGCCAGCGAAGGGGCCGACGAGCGAGTACGGCAGGAGCAGCACGGCCATGGCGGAGGCGATCGCGCCCGGCGATGCCTGTTTCTCGGGGGAGAAGACGACGTATGTGGCGAGGGCGACCTGATAGACGCCGTCCGCGGCCTGGGACAGCAGTCGTACGGCCAGCAGATGCCGGAAGTGCTTCAGGCGCAGAAGCACGCGGAGGTCACGTACGACAGGCATGTGAGCAAGCGTCACATACGGAAAGAGTCCCCGTGCACACCGCATGCACGGGGACCCTCAGCCGTTCTCAAAGGTGCGAGCTCTAGCGCTCGACCTCGCCCTTGATGAACTTCTCGACGTTGGCGTAGGCCTCGTCGTCGAAGTACTGGACCGGCGGGGACTTCATGAAGTAGCTCGACGCGGAGAGGATCGGGCCGCCGATGCCGCGGTCCTTGGCGATCTTCGCGGCGCGCAGGGCGTCGATGATGACACCCGCGGAGTTCGGGGAGTCCCAGACTTCGAGCTTGTACTCGAGGTTCAGCGGGACGTCACCGAAGGCGCGGCCCTCGAGGCGCACGTACGCCCACTTGCGGTCGTCCAGCCAGGCCACGTAGTCCGAGGGACCGATGTGGACGTTCTTCTCGCCCATGTCGCGGTCGGGGATCTGCGAGGTGACGGCCTGCGTCTTGGAGATCTTCTTGGACTCCAGGCGGTCGCGCTCCAGCATGTTCTTGAAGTCCATGTTGCCGCCGACGTTGAGCTGCATGGTGCGCTCAAGACGGACACCGCGGTCCTCGAACAGCTTGGCCATCACGCGGTGCGTGATGGTGGCGCCGACCTGCGACTTGATGTCGTCGCCGACGATCGGGACGCCTGCCTCGGTGAACTTGTCCGCCCACTCCTTGGTGCCGGCGATGAATACCGGGAGGGCGTTGACGAACGCGACCTTGGCGTCGATGGCGCACTGGGCGTAGAACTTCGCGGCGTCCTCGGAGCCGACCGGCAGGTAGCAGATGAGGACGTCGACCTGCTTGTCCTTGAGGACCTGGACGACGTCGACCGGAGCCTCGGCGGACTCCTCGATGGTCATCCGGTAGTACTTGCCGAGACCGTCCAGGGTGTGGCCGCGCTGGACCGTGACGCCCTTGTTCGGGACGTCGCAGATCTTGATGGTGTTGTTCTCGCTGGCGCCGATGGCGTCCGAGAGGTCGAGGCCGACCTTCTTGGCGTCGACGTCGAACGCGGCGACGAACTCCACGTCACCGACGTGGTAGTCGCCGAACTGGACGTGCATCAGACCCGGGACCTTGGCGGCCGGGTCGGCGTCCTTGTAGTACTCGACGCCCTGCACCAGCGAGGCGGCGCAGTTGCCCACGCCGACGATGGCTACGCGAACCGAACCCATTCCGGTTGCTCCCTGTTCGATCTCTTCGAAGTCCTGCGTGCGCAGGCTCTTCAGTTGGCGGTGTCCTCGGACGGATCCGGCCGGGTGCTGTCCCGGTTCCGGGGCAGACCGCCCGTCTCTCCTGATGTGTGGTCCTGCTGAGCGGAGCCGGTGGCGGGGCCGGATCGCTGATCCCGTCCCGCCCGCTCGCTCTCGATGAGCTCGTTCAGCCAGCGCACTTCGCGCTCCACGGACTCCATGCCGTGGCGCTGGAGCTCAAGCGTGTAGTCGTCCAGGCGCTCGCGCGTACGGGCCAGGGAGGCGCTCATCTTCTCGAGGCGCTCCTCCAGCCGGCTGCGACGCCCTTCCAGCACGCGCATCCGCACCTCTCGCTCCGTCTGGCCGAAGAAGGCGAAACGGGCGGCGAAGTGCTCGTCCTCCCAGGTGTCGGGGCCGGTGTGGGAGAGCAGCTCCTCGAAGTGCTCCTTACCTTCCGCCGTCAACCGGTAGACGATCTTGGCGCGGCGCCCTGCGAGTGAAGCGGCGAGCGCGTCCTCGGGAGCGCTGCCCGGCTCCTCGATCAACCAGCCGTTGGCGACCAGTGTCTTGAGGCAGGGGTAGAGGGTCCCGTAGCTGAAGGCCCGGAAGATCCCCAGCGAGGTGTTGAGCCGCTTGCGCAGCTCGTAACCGTGCATCGGGGCCTCACGGAGCAGGCCGAGTACGGCGAATTCGAGGATGCCGGAGCGCCTGCTCATCCTTCGCCTCCTCGGCAGTCGGGGACCTTTATGCCGTGCTGATGTATCGACTCGATACATCAGCACGATAGGGCGGTGCGGCAGCTGCGGCAAGAGGGGCCATGGTGAACGGCGTCACATCCTCAATTCATAGGCAGCAAGTTGCCTGATTTGGGGTGAACTTCGGCCCTAGGGAGGTTTTGAGCGTGCGTAGTCTGTGCGCCATGCAGATCACTGTGTGCCGAGTGACGCCAGGGGGGCGTCGGCGTGTTCCACGCCCTCGGCACACGGGACGCAGCGCGGCCAGGTCCTTCGCGGGGCCGCCGCGCGTACCGGGGGGACAGGAAATCAGCTGCCGTTCCCAGGCGCTCTCGCCTGCCCGAGGAGTAGTCGTTCGATGAGCGAGCACCGTCGCAAACCGCCGCAGCCCCAGGGCGGTGGGCGTGCCGCGGCCCGGCGCGCCGCGCAGCAGCCCTCCGGTCGCAGGGCGGCCCGGCCGGCGGCCGGAACTCCGGGCCCCTCGCCGGCCGCCTCACACGGATCGCCCTCGGGCCCGGGTGCGGACGAGACCGCCTACGGCGGCCGGGCCGAGGCGCGGCGGGCCCAGCGTGGCGGCGGACGCAGACGCGCTCCCGACGGTGCCGGGCCTCCCTCGGGACCCGGACGCCGAGCGGGCCGGGGCGGCGCGGGCGGCGGCGGTCGGCCGTCCAAGAAGCGATTCATCGACTACCCCCGCTTCGGCAAGCAGGGGTGGCGGCGCTGGATGCCGTCGTGGAAGCTCGTCAGTGCATGCGCACTCGGGTGTTTCGGCGTGCTGATCGCCGTCATCGGGGTGGCCTACTACATGGTCGCCATCCCGGACGTGGCCCGGGCGGCGCAGGCCCAGAACAACGTCTACTTCTGGTCCGACAGGACGCAGATGGTCGCCACCGGCGGTGAGGTCAACCGCCAGATCATCCCGTACGAGCAGATCCCGACGGCGATGCGGTACGCCGTCATCTCGGCCGAGAACAAGACCTTCGAGACCGACAGCGGCGTCGACCCGCAGGGCATCGCCCGCGCCCTGGTGAACATGGCGAAGGGCGGCCAGACCCAGGGCGGCTCGACCATCACGCAGCAGTACGTGAAGAACGCCCAGCTCAACGACCAGTCGCAGACGATCACCCGTAAGTTCAAAGAGCTCTTCATCTCCATCAAGGTCGGCGCGACCCGGCCCAAGAGCGAGATCATGGCCGGGTACCTGAACACCGCGTACTACGGCCGCGGTGCCTACGGCCTCCAGGCCGCGGCCCGCACGTACTACGGCAAGGACGCCAAGGACCTCGACCCGAGCCAGTGCGCCTTCCTCGCCTCGCTCCTCAAGGGAGCGACGTACTTCGACCCGGCCGGAGCCCCGGAGATCGACCCGTTGGCGACCGCCGAGCAGAACACCAAGAACGCCACGGAGCGCTGGGGCTGGATCCTCGACCAGGAGGTCAAGGACAAGCACATGGACGCGGCCGAGCGCGCCAAGTACAAGACGTTCCCGATGCCCGACAAGCCCAAGAAGAACGCGAATCTGGGCGGGCAGATCGGCTACCTGGTGTCCCTCGCCCAGGCGTCCGCGAAGAACAGCAACCCCGACATCGACCTGGCCAAGGGCGGATACCAGATCTACACGACCTTCGACAAGAAGAAGGTCCAGGAGATGGAGAGCGTGGTCAAGAAGGTCCGGGACAAGAACATCGACCCCAAGAAGCGCGACAAGGACACCTTCGTCCAGTTCGGCGCCGCTTCGGTGGATGTGAAGACAGGGGCCATCGTGGCCATCTACGGCGGCGACGACGCGACCAAGCACTTCACCAACAACGCCGACGAGACCGGCGCCCAGGTCGGCTCGACCTTCAAGCCGTTCGTGCTCGCGGCCGCGATGCAGTACGGAAAGCGCGACCCCGACAAGCCCGCCTCGCAGAGCGACTCGTCCCGGACGCCCGTCTCCCCGGACAGCATCTACAGCGGCAAGAACAAGCTGAAGATCAAGAACTACGACGGCACCATCTGGAAGGACCAGAAGGGCGGGGAATGGCTCCAGACCAACGATGGTGACCAGTCGTACAACCCGCCGAGCTACGCCATCGACCTGCGCTATGCGATGCAGGAGTCGGTGAACACTCCCTATGTCCAGCTCGGTATGGACGTCGGCACCGACAAGGTGAAGCAGGCCGCCATGGCCGCCGGGCTGCGCGACAGCAAGACCAGCATGGCCTCCTCCAGCGTCCCGTCGTTCTCCATCGGTACGTCCTCGCCCAGCGCGATCCGCATGGCCGGCGCGTACGCCACGTTCGCCGCCAGCGGTACGCAGCGCGATCCGTACTCGGTGACGGAGGTGAAGAAGAACGGCACGACCATCTACAAGCACGAGGACCAGACCAAGAGCGCCTTCCCCGCCGCTGTGGCCAACAACGTCACGGACGTCCTGAAGGGTGTGGTCGAAAAGGGCACGGGAACCCATGCCAAGCTCAGCGGGCGGCAGGTCGCTGGCAAGACGGGTACTACCGACGGCAACCGGTCGGCCTGGTTCGTGGGCTACACCCCGCAGTATTCGACGGCCGTCGGCATGTATCGCCTTGATGACAACGAGACCAGCAAGAAGCGCGAGTTCCTGACCATGTTCGGAACGGGTGGCCAGGACAAGATCCACGGTGCCTCGTTCCCGTCGACCATCTGGCACGACTACATGGAGCAGGCGCTCGGCGACTCCCCCGCCGAATCCTTCCCGGCACCTCAGAAGATCGGCGACAAGGTCTACGGCGGCGGCATGGCCCCCAGCCCCACCCCGACGCCGACCCCCAGCTCCGCCCCTCCTTCCCCGACGCCGACCCCGAAGCCGTCCATCACTCCGTCGATGCCCCCGCCGTCGCCGACTCCGACCCGCTCGTGCAGCAAGTGGGACTGGACGTGCAACGACACGGGCGGAGGCGCCGGCAACCAGGGTCCGACGAACGGCGGAACGGATGGTGGGGCGACCCTGAGCCCGTCCCCCACCAAGACGAAACCCGGCGGCGGTCCGGGAGGCGGTGCCCCCGGCGGCGGCTGGTTCGGAGGGACCGGCGGATAGCTGGGCGTACTACTGACGGCGGGGGGTGACGTTTCACGTGAAACGTCACCCCCCGTTTCACGTGAAACGGCGTCCTCGTTTCACGTGAAACACAGGCGCTCCCCGCATCCACAGCGCTGTACGGCAGGATGTCCGGCATGACGAGCGAGACGAGCCCCCGTGCGTACCGGGACCGGCGCGGAGACTCCGCGGAACCCGTCGTGCACCCCACGGAGCAGGACGAGGTCGCCGCGGCCGGCAGCGAGCTGATCGGTGGCCCGCTCGGCCGCTGGGCCAGGCCCGGTCGACACTGGCTAACCCCGGTCAGAGTGGTGGTGCTCGTCGCGATCGGCATGTTCGCGCTGGGGATGGTGCAGAAGCTGCCCTGCTACGACTGGGCATGGTTCCGGGGCGCCAATTCGCAGTACACGCACGCCTGTTACTCGGACATCCCCCATCTGTATTCGCTGCGCGGCTTCGCGGACAACCTGGTGCCGTACTTCGACCGCCTCAACGGCGACATGAACTACCTCGAGTATCCGGTGCTCACCGGTCTGTTCATGGAGGTCGCCTCCTGGCTGACGCCGGGCAGTGGCGACATGCAGCACCGGGAGCAGATGTACTGGATGGCCAACGCGGGGATGCTGATGGCGTGCACGGCCGTCATCGCCGTGTGTGTCGCGCGGACGCACCGCCGACGTCCCTGGGACGGCCTCCTGGTCGCGCTGGCCCCGGCCTTCGCACTCACGGCCACCATCAACTGGGACCTGTTCGCCGTCGCCCTCACCGCGGCCGCCTTGCTGATGTGGTCGCGCGGCAGGACGCTCGCCTTCGGCATTCTGATCGGCCTGGCGACGGCCGCGAAGCTCTATCCCGTACTGATCCTCGGCCCACTGCTCGTGCTGTGCTGGCGGGCGGGCAAATGGCGGGAGTTCGGGGCCGCCGCGCTGGGGGCCGCGGGCGGCTGGCTGGTGGTGAACCTGCCGGTGATGATGCTGGCGCCCGAGGGGTGGAAGAAGTTCTACACCTTCAGCCAGGAGCGTTCCGTCGACTTCGGTTCGTTCTGGCTGATCATCTCGCAGCGTACGGGCAAGGGCCTGGACACCGACATGGTGAACGCCCTGGCCATGCTCCTCATGGTGCTCGCCTGCGCCGGAATCACGGTGCTCACGCTCACCGCACCGCGCCGGCCGCGCCTGGCCCAGCTCGCCTTCCTCGTGGTCGCCGCGTTCATCGTCACCAACAAGGTCTACTCGCCGCAGTACGTGCTGTGGATGATCCCGTTGGCAGCGCTCGCCAGGCCGCGCTGGCGGGACTTCCTGATCTGGCAGGCCGGAGAGGTCGCGTACTTCCTCGGGATCTGGCTGTACCTCGCCTACACGATGAGCGGTGAGAAGCACCAGGGGCTGCCGACCGAGGGCTATCAACTGGCCATCGCGGCGCATCTGTTGACCACGCTGTACCTGTGCGCCGTCGTGGTGCGCGACATCCTGCTGCCGGAACGCGACGTCGTCCGTCGGGACGGCTCCGACGATCCCTCGGGTGGCGTTCTGGACCGGGCCGAGGACGTGTTCGTCCTGGGCCATGCCGCACACCCCCCGCGTCACGCGGCCCTGCTCGAACAGGGGCCCCGGGTCGAGTGGGGCACGCGTACCCCTCTCACCTAGGAGACTCCGGGGCAAGGCTCGGGCCCCTGACCGACGGCGGCTGTCGTCGGTCAGGGGCCCGATGTCGTGGGTGTCCGAAGGCGGCGGGGCTAGCGCTCCACCAAGCGGTCGAACTGGGTGGTGGTGTGGCGCAGATGGGCCACCAACTCATCGCCCACGCGCGGTTCCTGGGAGTCCGACGGCACGAACAGGATCGACACCTGCATGTGCGGCGGCTCCGCGAACCAGCGCTGCTTGCCGGCCCAGACGAACGGCGACAGGTTGCGGTTGACGGTGGCGAGCCCCGCGCGGGCTACGCCCTTGGCCCGCGGCATCACCCCGTGCAGCGCCTTCGGCGCCTCCAGGCCCACGCCGTGCGAGGTGCCTCCGGCGACCACGACCAGCCAACCGTCGGAGGCGACCTTCTGCTGGCGGTAGCCGAACCTGTCGCCCTTGGTGACCCGGGTGACATCGAGGACGGAGCCCCGGTACTGGGTCGCCTCGTGGTCGCCGAGCCACAGCCGCGTGCCGATGCGCGCCCGGAAGCGGGTCTGCGGGAACTGCTGCTGGAGCCGGGCCTGCTCCTCGGCGCGCAGGTGGCTGACGAACATGGTGTGCAGCGGCAACCGGGCCGCGCGCAGCCGGTCCATCCACGCGATGACCTCCTCGACGGCGTCCGAGCCGTCGGTTCGGTCCAGCGGAAGGTGCAGCGCAAAGCCTTCGAGGCGTACGTCCTCGATGGCGGAGCGGAGCATGCCGAGCTCCTCCTCCTTCACGCCGTGGCGCTTCATCGAGCTCATGCACTCGATGACCACGCGGGCGCCCACCAGGGCGTGCACACCGTCCACCGAGGAGACCGAGCGGATCACCCGGTCGGGCAGCGGCACCGGCTCCTCGCCGCGCCGGAACGGCGTCAGGACGAGCAGATCACCGCTGAACCAGTCCTTGATCTTGGCGGCTTCGTAAGTGGTGCCGACCGCCAGGATGTCCGAGCCGAACCGGGACACCTCGTCCGCGAGGCGCTCGTGGCCGAAGCCGTAACCGTTGCCCTTGCAGACCGGGACGATGCCCGGGAACTGGTCGATCACGGACTTCTGGTGCGCCCGCCAGCGAGCGGAGTCGACATAGAGGGTGAGCGCCATGGCCGTCCGGACCTTTCTGATGGCTGCGATGTGTCGGAGGTACGAGGAACGAGGTTACGCACCCGGTCAGCGGCGCGACATATACATGTCCAGCGCCTTGTGGAGCAGCTTGTTCAGCGGGAAGTCCCACTCGCCGAGGTACTCGGCCGCCTCACCACCGGTGCCCACCTTGAACTGGATGAGACCGAAGAGGTGGTCGGTCTCGTCCAGGGAGTCGGAGATGCCGCGCAGGTCGTAGACCGTGGCGCCCATCGCGTAGGCGTCGCGGAGCATCCGCCACTGCATCGCGTTGGAGGGCCGCACCTCGCGGCCGATGTTGTCGGAGGCGCCGTAGGAGTACCAGACGTGCCCACCGACGACGAGCATCGTCGCGGCCGAGAGGTTCACGCCGTTGTGGCGCGCGAAGTAGAGCCGCATCCGGTTGGGGTCCTCGGAGTTGAGGACGGTCCACATGCGCTGGAAGTACGACAGCGGGCGCGGGCGGAAGTGGTCGCGCACCGCGGTGATCTCGTACAGGCGCTGCCACTCGGCGAGGTCCTCGTAGCCGCCCTGGACGACCTCGACGCCGGCCTTCTCGGCCTTCTTGATGTTGCGGCGCCACAGCTGGTTGAAGCCCTTGAGGACGTCGTCGAGCGAGCGGTTGGCGAGCGGCACCTGGAACACGTAGCGCGGCTGGACGTCACCGAACCCGGCGCCGCCGTCCTCGCCCTGCTGCCAGCCCATCTTGCGCAGCCGGTCGGCGACTTCGAAGGCGCGCGGCTCGATGTGCGTGGCCTCGACGTCACGCAGGCGCTTCACATCGGGGTCCTGGATACCGGACTTGATGGCCGTCGAGTCCCAGCGGCGGATGACGACCGGCGGGCCCATCTTCACCGAGAACGCACCCTGCTGCTTGAGGTGCGCCAGCATCGGCTTCAGCCACTCGTCCAGGTTGGGCGCGTACCAGTTGATGACCGGGCCCTCGGGCAGATACGCCAAGTAGCGCTTGACCTTGGGGAGCTGACGGTAGAGGACCAGGCCGGCGCCTACGAGCTGCTCGTTCCTGTCGAACCAGCCAAGGCTCTCCGAACGCCATTCCGTCTTGACGTCAGCCCACGCCGGGACCTGGCAGTGGCTCGCCGCGGGCAGTGTCTGGATGTACGCCAGATGCTGCTCACGGCTGATGGTCCTCAGGGTCAGGCTCATGCGGGGCGCTCCTCGGCAGGTGTGTCCCCATGGGGTCAGGGGCTCCGGCTCTCGTGCCGAAGCCTACTGGGCCACAGGAGCGCCCCGGATGGCCGCACGGCACTGTGCCGCACGGGATTCCGCGGTGGGGACGGGTGTCGCGCGGCCGTCAGCCGCCGACGACACCGCCGAAGAGGCCGCCGTGGGCCATGCCGAGGAAGAAGCCGACGGCGGATGCGCCGAGCCCGAGGATCAACAGGAACCGCTCGCGCGTCGTCGCCGAGATGAACTGCCCGTACGCGCCGCTGACGATGCCGATCAGGCCGGCCCACGAGCTGATCAGGTGGAGGTTGTAGAACCACGCCGTGGTGAAGGCCAGCACGCCCAGGACGACCGTGACGGCCGCGAACGTGTCCTGGAGCGGATGGGGCCTTCCGTCGGTGGCGAAGAGGGAGACGGGGGCGTTCGGTCGCACTGCTTGTGCCATGGGGCACCTCCTGGCGGAAAGCGGCGAAGGGTGACGCCGCACACACCGATGTGTACAGATTGCGTCCCCTGCCCACTGGATTTCAACCGGAAGCGGGTCAACAGGTACTCTGGACGGTCTGCACCGGTGTCAGCCGTGCCCGCATGCCCTCCCGCTCCTCACGGAGGGGGTTGTCAGTGGGGGCCGATACCGTTGCTTACGCATCACGACCCTCCTGCCACGGAACGACCGTGGCCGCTGAGTCCAAAGGAGGTGGGTTCCACATGCGTCACTACGAGGTGATGGTCATCCTCGACCCCGATCTGGAGGAGCGCGCTGTCTCTCCCCTGATCGAGAACTTCCTCTCCGTCGTCCGCGAGGGCAACGGAAAGGTCGAGAAGGTCGACACCTGGGGCCGTCGGCGTCTCGCCTACGAGATCAAGAAGAAGCCCGAGGGCATCTACACGGTCCTCGACCTGCAGGCCGAGCCTGCGGTCGTCAAGGAGCTCGACCGTCAGATGAACCTGAACGAGTCGGTCCTCCGGACCAAGGTCCTCCGCCCCGAGACCCACTGAGCTTTCGCTCAGAGGTAATCGGGTCCGAGTAGCAACACAGCAGCCAGCAGCAATCCCCGCCGAGAGGTTCACCCATGGCAGGCGAGACCGTCATCACGGTCGTCGGCAATCTCGTCGACGACCCCGAGCTGCGCTTCACCCCCTCCGGTGCGGCCGTCGCGAAGTTCCGTGTCGCGTCCACTCCCCGCACCTTCGACCGTCAGACCAATGAGTGGAAGGACGGCGAAAGCCTGTTCCTGACCTGCTCGGTCTGGCGTCAGGCGGCGGAGAACGTCGCGGAGTCGCTTCAGCGAGGCATGCGCGTAGTCGTGCAGGGCCGGCTGAGGCAGCGGTCGTACGAGGACCGCGAGGGCGTCAAGCGCACGGTCTTCGAGCTGGACGTCGAGGAAGTCGGCCCCAGCCTCAAGAACGCCACGGCCAAGGTCACCAAGACCACCGGTCGCGGCGGTCAGGGTGGATACGGCGGCGGCGGTCAGCAGCAGGGCGGCGGCAGCTGGGGCGGAGCTCCCAGCGGTGGCCAGCCGGCCGGCGGCGGTGCTCCCGCCGACGACCCCTGGGCCTCCAGCGCGCCGGCCGGCGGCGGACAGCCGCAGCAGGGTGGCAACGGCGGTGGCAGCTGGGGCGGAAGCTCCGGCGGCGGCTACTCGGACGAGCCGCCCTTCTAGGGCAGCTCGTAACCCCCACTTCTTGATCACACAGGAGAAACACCATGGCGAAGCCGCCTGTGCGCAAGCCTAAGAAGAAGGTCTGCGCTTTCTGCAAGGACAAGACCGCTTACGTGGACTACAAGGACACGAACATGCTGCGGAAGTTCATTTCCGACCGCGGCAAGATCCGTGCCCGCCGCGTTACCGGCAACTGCACGCAGCACCAGCGTGACGTCGCCACGGCCGTCAAGAACAGCCGTGAGATGGCGCTGCTGCCCTACACGTCCACCGCGCGATAAGGGAAGGGTGACCGAAAAATGAAGATCATCCTCACCCACGAGGTCTCTGGCCTCGGCACTGCCGGCGACGTCGTTGACGTCAAGGACGGCTACGCTCGCAACTACCTGGTCCCGCGTGGTTTCGCGATCCGCTGGACCAAGGGTGGCGAGAAGGATGTCGCGCAGATCCGTCGTGCGCGCAAGATCCACGAGATCGCGAC
Source organism: Streptomyces sp. ASQP_92 (assembly GCF_025399895.1). Lineage (GTDB taxonomy): Bacteria > Actinomycetota > Actinomycetes > Streptomycetales > Streptomycetaceae > Streptomyces. Next base: position 49,018 of record NZ_JAODUA010000006.1, read on the forward strand.
CATCGAGCAGGCCAACGAGGTCAAGGCCCGCCTCGAGGGCGTGAAGGTGCGTCTGGCTGTTCGCTCCGGCGACGCCGGCCGTCTCTTCGGCTCCGTCACCCAGGCCGATGTCGCTTCGGCGATCAAGGCTGCCGGTGGCCCGGACGTGGACAAGCGCCGCGTCGAGCTCGGTGCGCCGATCAAGACCCTTGGTGCTCACCAGGTGTCCGTGCGTCTGCACTCCGACGTTGTCGCGAAGCTTGGCGTCGAGGTCATCGCCGCGTAAGCACCGCACAGCATCAGAAGAAGGGCCGTACCCCTCGGGGTGCGGCCCTTCTGCTGTGCCGTCCGCTGCTGCTTTGCTGTGTTTCACGTGAAACACAGCAGAGCAGCAGACTCCGCGTTTCACGTGAAACACCGCCCGGTGGGCGGCGTACGGTCGCCTCGCAGTCAGCGAGTGGCGCCAGTGACCAGCCACCGCCCCGAGCGGGCCCGCAGGCCCAGCGTCAGCATGCGGACGGCCATCATCAGCGCCATGGCCCACCAGAGCGCGGTGAGGCCGCCGCCGAGGGTCGGCACGAGCAGTGCGACCGGAGCGAAGACGACGAGGGTCACCAGCATGGCCCGTGCCAGGTAGGGGCCGTCGCCCGCGCCCATCAGAACGCCGTCGAGGATGAAGACGACTCCCGCGATCGGCTGGGTCAGGGCGACCACGAGCAGAGCGGGCAGCAGGGTCTGCTGGACCGTGTGGTCATTGGTGAAGAGCGGGACGAAGAGCGGCCGGGCCGCCACCACGAGCACGCCGAGCAGGACACCGAAGGCGATGCCCCACTCCACCATGCGGCGGCAGGCCTGCTTGGCTCCCTTGGCGTCACCGGCCCCCAGATAGCGCCCGATGATGGCTTGGCCGGCGATGGCGATCGCGTCGAGGGCGAAGGCCATCAGACTCCACAGGGACAGAATGATCTGGTGCGCGGCGATATCGGCGTCGCCCAGACGCGCGGCGACGGCGGTCGCGATCATCAGGACGGCTCGTAGTGAGAGCGTACGGATCAGCAGGGGGGCGCCCGCCTGGGCGCTGTTCCGGATGCCCGCGAGGTCGGGGCGCAGGGAGGCGCCGTGGCGTCGGGCGCCGCGCACGACCACGGTGAGATAGACGGCGGCCATGCCGAACTGGGCGATGACGGTGCCCCAGGCCGATCCGGCGATGCCGAGCCCGGCGCCGTACACGAGTCCCAGATTCAGTGCTCCGTTGGCGGTGAAGCCCCCGATGGCGACGTACAGGGGCTTCCGGGTGTCCTGCAAGCCGCGCAGGATGCCGGTCGAGGCGAGCACCACGAGCATGGCGGGTATGCCGAGGGCCGAGATGCGCAGATAGGTGACGGCGTAGGGCGCCGCTGTGTCCGATGCGCCGAACAGGCCGACCAGCCAGGGGGCCGAGGGGACTACGGCGGCGACGACTACGGCGCCCAGGAACAGCGCCAGCCAGATGCCGTCCATGCCTTGGCGGATCGCGGCGCGCAGATCTCCCGCGCCGACCCGGCGGGAAACGGCCGCGGTGGTGGCGTAGGCGAGGAAGACGAAGATGCTCACGGCGGTGGTGAGCAGGGGCGCGGCAATACCCAAACCGGCCAGTTGCGGGGTGCCGAGATGGCCCACGATCGCGCTGTCGGCCATCACGAAGAGCGGCTCGGCGACGAGGGCGCCGAAGGCGGGTACGGCGAGGGACACGATCTCGCGATCGTGTCGGTGTCGGGAGGTCCGCCGATCGTGCTCCGGCGCCGTGGGGGCCTGTTTCATGGGGTCAATCTAATCTTCCACAGGTAATGGACGCAATGGCCATGGAGTCCTTACTTCAGGGCTGCGGTCAGGTTCGTGTGGACGCTGTCTGCCGAGATCTTGAGCCAGTCGGGAAAGTTTTTCTCCCCCACAGCCAGTGGACGGAGAAAGTGCAGGTCATGGGGGTCATCGACGGGGTGCTATGACTTTGTCCACAGTGCTGTCCCCCGGTCCGTGCACAGGTTCCGGAGACTTCTCCACAGCATCCGGTCCTTCGTCCACAAGGCCTGTGGATAACCAGATTGGCTGACGCCGCTCGCGGGCCTACCGTGGTCCGGCGCCCGACGCGCCAGAACCGGAGTCGGGCTTCTCGTTTTGTCAGTGTCGTGCCGTAGAAAGAGTGGCACGGCTAGGTCCGCGGAGCGGACGGGAGGAGGTGGCCCGGTGAGCATTCCCGAGCCGTTGGACGAGCCCTGGGCCGACACCGGTCCAAGTGACCGTCTGCCTGTTTCCCGCCAGCGAGGCGACAGCGAGGTCCGTGGTCGCGGCCGCGGCAGAGGCCGTGACGATCAGCACGACCGGGGCCAGGACGACTGGGACGGCGGCTCCTCGGGCTTCGAGCGGGTGCCGCCTCAGGACATCGACGCCGAACAGTCCGTGCTCGGCGGCATGCTGCTCTCCAAGGACGCCATCGCGGACGTCGTGGAGATCATCAAGGGCCACGACTTCTACAAGCCCGCCCACGAGACCGTCTACACGGCGATCCTCGACCTCTATGCCAAGGGCGAGCCCGCCGACCCCATCACCGTCGCCGCCGAACTGGTCAAGCGCGGCGAGATCACCCGGGTCGGCGGCGCGTCCTATCTCCACACCCTGGTCCAGTCGGTGCCGACGGCGGCCAACGCCTCGTACTACGCGGAAATCGTCCATGAGCGGGCGGTGCTCCGCCGGCTCGTCGAGGCGGGCACCAAGATCACGCAGATGGGATACGCGGCGGACGGCGACGTCGACGACATCGTCAACTCCGCCCAGGCCGAGATCTACGCGGTCACCGAGCAGCGCACCAGCGAGGACTATCTGCCGCTCGGCGACATCATGGAGGGCGCGCTCGACGAGATCGAGGCGATCGGCTCCCGCAGCGGCGAGATGACCGGAGTGCCCACCGGATTCACCGACTTCGACTCGCTCACCAACGGTCTGCACCCCGGCCAGATGGTCGTCATCGCAGCCCGGCCCGCGATGGGTAAGTCCACCCTGGCGCTGGACTTCGCGCGGGCCTGTTCGATCAAGCACAACCTGCCGAGCGTGATCTTCTCGCTCGAAATGGGGCGCAACGAGATCGCGATGCGTCTGCTGTCGGCCGAGGCCCGGGTCGCGCTCCACCACATGCGCTCCGGCACGATGACCGACGACGACTGGACGCGGCTGGCCCGGCGCATGCCGGACGTCTCCCAGGCGCCGCTCTACATCGACGACTCCCCGAACCTGTCGATGATGGAGATCCGCGCCAAGTGCCGCCGCCTCAAGCAGCGCAACGACCTCCGTCTCGTCGTCATCGACTATCTGCAGCTCATGCAGTCGGGCGGCTCGAAACGCGCCGAGAGCCGCCAGCAGGAAGTCTCGGACATGTCGCGAAACCTGAAGCTCCTCGCCAAGGAGCTCCAGCTGCCGGTGATCGCGCTCTCGCAGCTGAACCGTGGCCCCGAGCAGCGCACCGACAAGAAGCCGATGGTCTCCGACCTTCGTGAATCGGGCTCCATCGAGCAGGACGCGGACATGGTCATCCTGCTGCACCGTGAGGACGCCTACGAGAAGGAGTCGCCCCGCGCGGGCGAGGCGGACCTGATCGTGGCCAAGCACCGTAACGGCCCCACCGCGACGATCACCGTCGCCTTCCAGGGCCACTATTCACGCTTCGTGGACATGGCGGCGACCTGATCCAGGGGCCGGGGGTGTGGCGGAGAGCGCCCGCCCCCACCGCTCACGGCACCTGGCGAGGCCGGTCGACCACCGCGCGTTCCAGGATCGCGTTCGCCCAGACCAGGGTTCCTGCCTCTCCCCATTCGCTGGTCGTGGTCAGGTAGGTCCGTAGGCCGAGGAACGCCAGGGTCGTCTTGTCGAAGACCCATTCCGTGCGCTGACCGAGTTGGCGGTCCTCGCGCGCGATGGCGAGGCCGGTGCGGCCGGTGGCGTCGGCGCCGGCCGGCACCTCCACCACGCCCGGAATCCTCGCGGCGGCCCGGTAGAGGGCGGCCTGCGTCGCGGGCGGCATCACCGTGTAGCTCAGCAGGTTGCCGAAGGACTCGAACACCGTCTGGTCGAAGTCCTGGCCGTTGACCGGATGGGTCTCCTGCCGTATGCGCTGGTAGAGGGCGCCGGGCTCGGTGGGCAGGGAAGCCAGCCACGCGTAGGTGGGGCGCCTGATGCCCGCAGGCGTGGGCTCGCTGTGGATGGGCACGAAGGTGCCGTCCTCACGGAAGAGCCCTGTCTCCTTGATGGGGCGAGGATCCTGCGGGTTCCAGTCCTCCCGCTCCTTGAGCGCCCCCGCGACCACCGGCTTGAGGTGTTCCGTGCGGGTGGCCATGCTGCGTACGTAGACGTACTGGTCGTCCCGCACCGGGCCGGTGTGGGACGACAGGGCTCCGGCGGCGAGCCGGTCGAGCAGCACGGCCGCCCCCTGTGCGGTGCCGGGGGCGGCCGGCGTGATCCTCGTCGGGGAGCTCTCGGGGCGCGCCCCGGGCATGACGGTGAGCACCACGGCCACGACCATGGCCGCTGCCGCGAGGGGCAGGAGGAGGGGCGGGCGCAACAGTCGGCGGCGGGCTCGGGAACGGTCGGCCTCGATGGTGCGCATGAGCAGTTCTCGGTGGTGACGGTGGCGGCCGGTGGGCAGATCCCGCTCGGCGGGGGTGGGGAGCAGCCGGGCGATTTCCTGGTGGTCGTCGGTGTTCATCGGGCCTCCTCCTGAACGGTCAGGGCCGGGGGGCCGGCCGTGGGTGGTGCCGGCGCATTCGGGCCGGTGTGTCCGGAACGCCCGCTGAGCTGGTCATCGGTCAGCTTTCGCAGCCGGGCGCGGGCACGGGAGAGCCGGGATCGCACGGTGCCCACCGGAATGCCCAGGGCCTGTCCGGCCTCGGTGTAGTCCAGGGCCGACCACACGCACAGGGCCAGCACCTCCCGCTCGGGACGGCGCAGCAGCGTCAACGCATGGCGTACGGCGTCCAGTTCGCGGTCGTCGTCGATACGCGACGCCGATTCGTCGGCGAAGTCCCCGACCGTGTCCGTCCCCGGCCGACGGGCCAGGAAGGCGATCCGGCGGTGGAGGCGCCGATTGGCGTTGCGCGCCTTGTTGGTGGCGATGCCCAGCAGCCACGGCCGCAGGGACCCGCCGTACGGTTCGACCCTCCGCCGGGTGCGCCAGGCTTCCAGGAAGGTGTCGGACATCACCTCTTCGGCCGTCGACCAGTCGCCCGTCAGCCGGAATGCATGGTTGTAGACCCCTCGCGCGTACTCCTCGTAGAGCTCGGCGAACGCCGCCTGGTCACCCGCTCGTATGCGTTCGCGCATAGGTACCTCTCCGTCCGTTTCCCCTCACATCCAGTCCTCTCCGCGACCACCCACCAGTTCCGGTGACCTGCGTCACATCGGGCGGTGCGTCCGCGCCGCGTGCTCCGGTCGGCCGAGGTCGTCCACGGCTCCTCAGTCGCTTTCACCGGAGCGAGCGGGTTCTGCGGGGGGCGACGGCCAACTACCGTCTGCGCCATGAGCGTCGAAGACTGGCTGGCGGAGACCCGCACGTCCTACGACACCGTCGCCGCCTCCTACGCCGAGCAGGTGCGTGATCTCCTGGACCGGACGCCCTACGAACGCTCGGTCCTGTCTCTGTTCGCCGAGCTGGTGCAGGCCGACGGCGGAGGACCGGTGGTGGACGTCGGGTGTGGATCCGGCAGGATCACGGCCCATCTGCGCGGCCTCGGCGTGGACGCGTTCGGGGTCGATCTGTCGCCCATGATGGTCGAGACGGCCCGGCGTGAGCACCCCGGCCTGCGGTTCGAGGCGGGCTCCATGACGGAACTCGACCTCGCCGACGCCTCGGTGGCGGGCCTGGTGGCCTGGTATTCGCTGATCCACGTACCCGACCGCGAGATCGGTGGTGTCCTCGCGCACTTCCGGCGGGTCGTGCGATCCGGCGGTTTGGTGCTGCTCAGCTTCCACGCCGGGGACGGATCACGGCTCAAGACGCGGGGCTACGGAGGTCATGCGATGAACGTCCAGGTGCATCGCCGACAGCCTGCCGATGTGGCCACGTGGCTGGAGGACGCCGGCTTCACCGTCGAGGCGCGGATGACGCTCACCTCGGCCGAGAGCGCCCTCGGAGGGATCCTCTTCGCGCGCCGGCGACCCGACGGCATCCCGGGCGCCACGACCGCGCCGAAGGACGGCAGACAGGGCAGCAGCTCTGCCGCGCCGAAGAGGTGACGAAGAGATGAGGGGCCGAAGAGGTCGGCTCCGGTGAAAAGCGGTCGACTGGAGGCGGGTGCGCGGCTAGACCTTCCCTCATGACCTCATCCCGTCCCCCCGTATCGCCCTCTCCCTTCGAAGAGCTGCTGCCGTCGACGCGGCGCGCCCTCCTCCATCGCATCGCGGTCGCCCAGTCCGAAGGGAGGGCGCCCTCGCTGGTCGCGGCCGTGGCGCGGGACGGCCGGATGGTCTGGTCCGGATCGCGCACCTCGGTGGACGGCCATGGCCCGGACGCCGACGTCCAGTACCGTATCGGGTCCATCACGAAGACCTTCACCGCCGTGCTGGTTCTGCGGCTGCGCGACGAGGGACTGCTCGATCTCGGCGATCCCTTGGAGAAGCACCTTCCCGGCACCGCGGCGGGCGGGGCGACGATCGCTCAACTCCTTTCCCACACGGCCGGGTTGGCGGCGGAATCGCCCGCGCCGTGGTGGGAGCGGACACCTGGTGACCTTCGTCCCGAACTCGCCGACGTCCTGGGAAGCGAGCCGGATCTGCATCCGGCGGGACGTCTGCACCACTACTCCAATCCGGGCTACACCCTGCTGGGTTCTCTGGTGGAAGAGGTGCGCGGGGTGTCCTGGGAGCAGGCGCTGCGGACCGAGGTCCTCCAGCCGCTGGGGCTCGACCGCACGAGCACGCAGCCGATGCATCCCCACGCCGGCGGCTGGGCGGTGCACCCGTGGGCCGATGTGCTGTTGCCCGAACCGTCCGAGGATCTCGGCCTGATGGCCCCGGCCGGGCAGCTCTGGTCGACCGCCGCCGACCTGTGCCGCTTCGCCGTCTTCCTCGCGGAGGGAGATGAGCGAGTGCTGAGCGCGGAGTCGGTCGCGGAGATGCGTACTCCCGCCGTCGCGCCGGAAGCGGGTGGATGGGACAGCGGCTACGGGTTCGGCATGCAGCTCGCCCGCAGCGATGGCCGCGAGCTCGCCGGACACACCGGCTCGTTGCCCGGCTTTGTCGCGGGCCTGTGGATGAGCGTGGCGGACGGAGTGGCAGCCGTCGCGCTCGCCAATGCGACGTCGGGCCCGATGTGCGGGGCACTGGCGGCCGATCTCGTACGCATCGTGGGAGAGGCCGAGCCGCGCTTCCCGGAGCCCTGGCGCCCTCTCCCCGAGGCGGATGAGCAACTCCTGGCGCTGACCGGACCCTGGTACTGGGGCACTCATGCCTATGGCCTGCGGCTCACAGCCGGCCGCGGGGTGGCACTGGCGCCGCTACGGGGCACCGGCCGGGCGGCCGATTTCAAGGCCGCCGCGAACGGGACCTGGGTCGGTCTCGACGGCTACTACCAAGGTGAGACGCTCCGTGTGGTGCGTCGAGGAGACGGCTCGGTGAGCCATCTCGACCTCGGCTCCTTCGTTTTCACACGCGAGCCGTATGGCCCCGATGCAGACGCGGTGCCGGGTGGTGTGGACCCCGAGGGCTGGCGGGGGATCTGACGTTTCACGTGAAACAGGCATCCCGGAGTGGCCGTTTCACGTGAAACGGCCACTCCGGGATGCTGTAGGTCCCGTTTCACGTGAAACGGGACCTACAGGGGCTTCTTGAACCCCACGTGCGAGGCCTCGAATCCCAGCCGCTCATAGAAGCGATGGGCGTCTATGCGGGTGGCGTCCGAGGTGAGCTGGACCAACTGGCAGCCCTGACGCTCGGATTCGGCGATGGCCCATTCGATCAGAATGGTCCCGAGGCCGCTGCCCCGCTCTGTCTTCTCCACGCGGACGCCCTCGATGATCGAGCGCGATGCTCCGCGCCGGGAGAGGCCGGGAATGACGGTGAGCTGAAGGGTGCCGACGACCCGACCGCCACGGTCCGCGACCACCAACCGCTGTTGGGGATCGCCCGCCAGCCGGTCGAACGCGGCACGGTAGGGCGTGAGGTCGTCCGGCGATTCGCGCTGGGCGCCCAGCGGGTCGTCGGCGAGCATCGCCACGATCGCCGGGATGTCCTCGGGCGTCGCGGGCCTGATCTCAAGATCGTTCATGGGTGTGAGCGTACGCCGGGCCATGTCAGGCCGATACGTGCAGCGCCTCAACTGTGCGGACCAGGGGCGTCAGTTGGGGATTCGCGGCCGCTTCGTCCAGCGCCTCGCGCAGGGCTCTGTCATTGGTGGGCCGGGCCTCGGCCAGCAGGGCGAGGCCGGCGTCGGTGACGTCCGTGTAGATGCCGCGCCGGTCGGTGTCGCAGAGGTAGCGGGTCAGCAGGCCGCGGTCCTCGAGCCGGGTCACCAGCCGGGTCGTGGCCGACTGGCTGAGGACGACGGCGTCGGCGACCTGCTTCATCTGGAGATGGCCGCCGGGGCCGCTGTGCTGGCGACTCAGGACGTCGAGCAGGGAGTACTCGCGCACGCTGAGGTCATGGCCCGCCTGAAGGGCGCGCTCGATGTGGGCATCGATCTTGCCGTGCAGCAGCGAGAGCGCGCACCAGCCCTGGGCGAGGGCGGTGAGTGCGGGGTCGGTCGCGGTCATGCGTCTGTCCTCCGTCCGGAGCGGCTTGTCCTCAGGATAGTCCACCAGTGCAATAGCCCGCGTTTGCAATTAACACGCGTCTGCAATTATTGTGGACGCCCGTAAGGAGCTCAAGCAATCTTCTGGAAGGCCATCCCATGCCACTCGCGCTCCTAGCCCTCGCCATCGGGGCGTTCGGTATCGGCACCACGGAATTCGTGATCATGGGGCTGCTCCCCGAGGTCGCCGGCACCTTCGACGTCTCCATCCCCACGGCCGGATACCTGGTCAGCGGTTATGCGGTCGGCGTGATGCTCGGCGCACCGCTGATGACGCTGCTGGGAACGAAGATCAGCCGCAAGCGGATGCTGATGCTGCTGATGGGCTTCTTCATCGTCGGCAACGTGCTCTCCGCGGTCGCGCCCGCCTTCGGGCTGATGCTGACCGGGCGGATCGTCGCCTCCCTCGCCCACGGCGCGTTCTTCGGAATCGGCTCCGTCGTCGCGGCGGACCTGGTCGCCCCCGAGAAGAAGGCCGGGGCCATCGCCATGATGTTCACCGGCCTGACCGTCGCCAACGTCGTGGGCGTACCGGCGGGCACGCTCATCGGCCAGCAGGCCGGCTGGCGCGCGACGTTCTTCGTCGTCGCCGCCCTCGGGGTGCTGGGACTGTTCGGCGTGGCCAAGCTGGTCCCGGACTTGCCGAAGGCCCAGGGCGTACGGCTGCGGCACGAGATCGCCGCGTTCCGCAACGTTCAGGTGCTGCTCGCCATGGCGATGACCGTGCTCGGCTTCGGCGGCGTCTTCGCCGCGATCACCTACATCACCCCGATGATGACGAACGTCGCCGGATACGCCGGTACCTCCGTGACCTGGCTGCTCGTGCTGTTCGGCCTCGGGATGGTCGCCGGAAACCTCGTCGGCGGCCGGTTCGCCGACCGCGCTCTGATGCCGATGCTCTATGTGTCGCTGTCCGGGCTCGCCGTGGTCCTGGCGCTGTTCACCGTGGCCGCCCACGACAAGTCCGCGTCCGCCGTCATGGTCTTCCTCATCGGCGCGCTGGGCTTCGCGACCGTCCCCCCGCTGCAGAAGCGCGTCCTCGACCAGGCCGCCGGGGCGCCCACCCTGGCGTCCGCGGTCAACATCGGCGCCTTCAACCTCGGCAACGCGCTCTCCGCCTGGCTCGGCGGCGTCGTCATCGCGGCCGGCCTCGGCTACACCGCCCCGAACTGGGTGGGCGCGGCACTCGCCGCCTCCGCCCTCGTGCTCGCCTTCGTCTCCAGCGCGCTGGAGCGTCGTACGACCACGGACAGCCCCGTCGTCGCTGGCGGCGTACCGGATCCGATCCGGGTCCCGGCCTCCCAGCGCTGAATCAACTGCCCGGAATTACCTAGGAGTTACCCCTCATGAGCACCACCACCATCGCCCCGGCCCCGCTCAGCACCCCGGAAGCCGAGGCGCTCGTCGAAGCGGCCCGCGTGGCCGCCGAGGAGGCCGGGGTCGCCGTCGCGGTCACCGTCCTGGACGCGGGCGGCCATCCGCTCGCCTTCCGCCGGGACGACCGGGCCGTACTGATCGCAGGGGAGACCAGCACACGCAAGGCGTACACGGCGCTTCAGCTGAACGCACCGACCGCGGACCTGGTGGACGCGGTCCAGCCGGGCGGCCCCTTCCACACCCTGCCGACGGCCCTGGACCGTCCGCTGCTCTTCATCGCGGGCGGCGTGCCCGTGCACCGCGACGGCCGTCTCGTCGGCGCGATAGGTGTGGGCGGCGGAGCCCCCGAGCAGGACCACGGGTTCGCGACCCTCGCGGTCGAGAGCCTGGCCGGCCGCTGATCGCCCCGAGTCCCACCGTCCGCCCTCACGTGCCCGTGACAGCACGGCACATGGGGGCGGATGCGTAGGGACAGGACAGTGTCTGGCTAGCCCGCGGCCACCGTCAGCGGCGCGAAGCGGCGGGTCCAGTCGCCGGGAAGGGCCGGGATGCCTCGGGTCATCACCGCGTTGAAGCCGACCGACTCCATGCCGGACGCCCTCAGCCAGCTCAGCAAGTCCTCGTGACGTACGTCGATGTCCGTGCGCAGCGGCCGGTCCGTACCGGCCGCGAGCGAGGCGACCAGAGCCCTGGCGGTCTCCGTGTCACGGGCGATCAGCGGGCCCACCACATGGGTGTTCATATTGGGCCAGGCGGCCGCGAATCCGGTGAGCCCGGCCGAGTCCTCGGAGACCCGCAGTTGATCGCAGAAGGCCGGGAGGCGGGCGATCACGTGGGTGCGGTCCTCACCGAAGACCTCGGCGTCCAGCCGGAGAATCGCCGGCAGGTCGTCCGCGGCCGCCGGCCGGGTGGCCACCGTCGGAGCGGGCCCCGACGGCTGGAAGTGACCCATGACCATCTCGGCGCGGCCGGTCGTCTCGAAGCCCAGCTCCTCGTACAGCGGGCGTCCGTACGGCGTGGCGTGCAGGGTGAGCGGAGTGCCCTCCCACGTCTGGAGCACGTCCTTCATCAGTCGGCGCCCGACGCCCTGACGGGCGAAGCGCTCGGCCACCAGGACCATGCCGATGGCCGCGAGACCCGGGCCGTACGAGGTGACCACACAGGCGGCGACCAGGCCCTTGCCGTCCGGGGCGTCGATTCCGTACCCCGTGCCCGCCGCGAGGAGAAGCCCCCATTTGTGCTCCTCACGTGGCCAACCGCGGTCTTCGGAGAGGTCGGCGCAGGCGACGAGGTCTTCGTTGGTCAGGCGGCGCAGGGGGAGCTCGGCGAGCGGTGAGGGCATGAGGGTCAGGTTGTCCGACGTACGGGCGCGGCGTCCAGCAGTTTCCGCCTCCCGACAGGGTGCTTCTGGCCACCCTTCGTCAGCCCCCAGGACTATGAGCACCGAGATCGCCGTATGCGGGGGCGCCGACGCAGATGTTTCACGTGAAACACAGCCGCGGGAAGCGAGGTCGGACCCACCGGCTGCGGACCGGAGAAGGGGAGCGGCGGGTGTTTCACGTGAAACAGGGCGTCGCCGCCCATGCTCCATTCCGAACTCCGGCGGCTGGGCCAGGCGTCCGACAGGGGGAGCAACCTCGCGTACTAGCCTCGGCCTACATGGCGCGACTTCATCTCTTCGACCTCGACGGCACGCTCATGCGGGGCTCCGCCGCGCCGGTCGAGGTATCCCGGCAACTGGGACTGCTCAACGAGATCGGGGAGCTGGAGCGTGAGCTGTCCACCGGCGTGATCGAACCCGCCGAGTACGCGGTCCGGGTGCATGCCCTCTGGGCCGGGCTCACCGAGGCACAGGTGGCCAGCGCCTTCGAGGCAGCTCCCTGGATCACCGGGATCCAGGACGTGTGGCGCGAGATCCGGGAACAGGGTGACTACTGCGCCGTCATCTCGCTGTCCCCGTCCTTCTTCGTGCGACGGCTGCTCGCCTGGGGTGCCCACGCCGCGCACGGCTCGATCTTTCCGGACGTGCCGTTCGTTCGGCCGGTGGATCCGGCCGGGATCCTCAGCCCGGCCGCCAAGGTGGCCGTCATGAACCGGCTGTGTGCGGAGTTCGGCGTCAGCCCCCGAAGCTGTGTGGCGTACGGGGACTCGATGTCCGATGTGGATCTCTTCGCCGCGGTGCCCGTCTCGGTCGCCGTGAACGCGGACCACCACCTCGCGGGCCTCGCGACCCATGTGTACACCGGCGACGACCTCCGGGAGGCCTATGCGCTCGTCCGCGCCGCTGGGTGAGTGCGGAGGGCGCTCAGCCGAGATCGGGTGCGTGCATGGCGCGCACGCCCTCGATGTTGCCGTCCAGATAGTGCCTGAGGGACAGCGGGACGAGGTGCACCGAGGCGATCCCGACCCGGGTGAACGGGATACGGACGATCTCGTATTCTCCGCACGGCTCGTCGATCTCGGGGCCGTGGCGCAGTGAGGGGTCCATGGAGTCGAGGCGGCAGACGAAGAAGTGCTGCACCTTCACTCCGGTCGCCCCTCCGTCGGCTCCGATGTGCTCGACGGTGTCGACGAAACAGGGCACCACATCGGTGATCTTGGCCCCGAGTTCCTCGTGCACCTCGCGGTGCAGGGCCTCGACGACGGTGGAGTCCTCGGGTTCGACCCCGCCGCCGGGGGTCACCCAGTACGGATCCGTGCCGGGCTTGGTGCGCTTGATCAGGATCAGGTCGTCACCGTCGAGCAGGACGGCTCGTGCGGTGCGCTTGACCACTGGACGTACGGTCATGGGAGAAATGTGGCCCGAAGGGATGGCCGCGAAACTCTTCGGACCCACCGGCCGCTCCTCAGCTCCAGTCGGCGGCGGCACGCAGCAGCCATTCCTGCGCCCGCGCGATGTGCGCGAGGCCGAGGGTGCCGGTGCGGGCCGCGAGGAAATAGGTCCGCAGCGGCGGCACCGGGGGGTCGAGGAGCGCCACCACTTCGCCCTGCTCCAGGGCCGTCGCACACAGGTAGCGGGGCAGCACCGCCAAGCCCGCTCCGGCGGCCACCGCGGCCAGGACGGCCCGCAGGTCGGGGGCGATCACCGTGCCCGTGGTGGCGGGCCCGGCGTCGAACACGGCCGCCCAGTACCGCGTCACCAGCGGCAGCGACTCATGGACCTCCACCACCGGGATGGACTCCAGCACCTGGGGGCCGCCGTGGCGCACTGCCCCGGGCCCGAGCCGTGCCGCCCAGCGCACGCCGGCGACCAGTACATGTTCCTCGTCGCACAGCGGGGTCGAGGTCAGCAGCCCGCCGCGCGGTCGGGCGGTGGTGATGACCAGATCGTGGTGGCCGGCGGCCAGGCCCTCCAGCGTCTCCTCCGCGTTGCCGAAGGAGGCCCGCAGCGCGAGGCCCTGGGGGATGAGCGGGGTGAGCGCGGGCAGGGCCCGTACCGCCGTGAACTCCGGGGGGCCCGCCAGGTGGAGCGTCCGCGCCCCCGCTTCCTCGCGGAGGCCGGGCTCGGTGATCTCGACGAGCGCGTCCAGATGCGGCGCGGCCCGCTGGGCCAGTTCGTCGCCGATCGTCGTCGGGGTCACGCCGCGCGCCCTGCGCAGGAAGAGGGGATGGCCCAACTGCCGCTCCAGGGTGCGGATCTGGCTGGTCACCGCGGGCTGGGAGAGTCCGAGCAGCGCCGCGGCCCGGGTGAACGAGCCGGCCCGGTGCACGGTGACGAACGTACGCAGCAGGGCAAGGTCCATGCGGTGCCCTCCCGTCCTGAACTGCCTCGCGACGTCCCCGGCCGGACACAACTATAAATATGTCGATAGGTCTCTGTCGCTACCGTGATTGGACACTGACGCACAGTCAACTAGCCTTGGCCAGGCGGTTCTTCGTACGCGGGAACCGGGGCGGTCCGAGCCACGAGGGGGGAGGCTCGGACCGCCCGTCCTACGGAGATGACGCGCTCCGCGTCGAGATCACGAGGCCGCACCCGCCTCGTCCAGGGCGCGTTCCACGTCCGCGATCAGATCGGGGGCGTCCTCGGCGCCGACCGAGAAGCGGATGAAGCCCTCGGCCACCGCGTCGCCTCCCCAGCGGCCCCGCCGTTCGGCGGTGGAGCGGACGCCGCCGAAACTCGTGGCGTCGTCCACCAGACGCAGCGCTTCCAGGAACCGTTCGGCGAAGGCGCGGTCGGGAAGGTCGAAGGAGATCACGCAGCCGAAGCGGCGCATCTGCGCCGAGGCCAGCCGGTGCGAGGGATCCGAGGGCAGGCCCGGGTAGCGCAGTCCCGTCACCTCGTCGCGCTCGGCCAGCGCTTCGGCGAGGGCGAGGGCGTTGGCGGCCTGCCGGTCCGTGCGCAGGTGCAGGGTCGCGAGGGAGCGGTGCGCGAGCCAGGCCTCCATCGGCCCCGGGATCGCCCCCACGACCTTGCGCCACGTGCGTACCCGCGCGGCGAGCCGGGGGTCGCGGCACACCACATAGCCGAGCAGCAGATCGCCGTGGCCGGTCAGGCCCTTGGTGCCGCTGGCGACCGCGAAGTCCGCGCCGAGTTCGAGGGGGCGCTGCCCGAGCGGGGTGGCCAGAGTGTTGTCGACGGCCACGAGCGCGCCCGCTTCGTGTGCGGCCCGCGCCAACCGGCGTACGTCGCACACATCGAGACCGGGATTGGACGGTGTCTCGATCCACAGCAGCCGCGCGCCGTCGAGGTGCGCCAGTTGGGCATCCCCCGCGGTCGGCGCGGTGCGCACCTCGATGCCGTACGCCTCCAACTGCTCACGGACCAGCGGCAGGGCCTGGTAACCGTCGTCCGGCAGGACCACGGTGTCCCCGGAGCGCGCCTGGGAGAGCAGGACCGCCGAGATCGCCGCCATCCCGGAGGCGAAGACGACGGCCTCGGCGCTCTCGTCGGGGGACTCGAGTTCGGCTATCGCCCGTTCCAGATGGGTCCATGTCGGGTTGGTGTCACGACCGTAGGTGTAGGGGCCGGTCGCCTCGCCGGGCAGGTGGAAGTGGGCGGCGAACACCGGCCCGGGCAGGGTGGGTTCGTAGGCCACCGGCGCGGGAATCCCGGCGCGTACGGATCGAGTGCCGTCACCTGTCATTGCCACATGCTCCATTCATCGCGGGGGGCGTCGAGCCGTCCCTGGTACGCCGTGTTCGCCAGGGAAACGCCACAGAAAGGGTCGGCGCTCAGTCGTTGTCGTCGGGCAGGACGATGTGCATCGCCCAGGACACGACCGAGATGATCAGGGCGCCCACCACGGCGGTCCAGAAGCCCTCGACGTGGAAGCTGAGATCGAGCTTGTCGGCCAGCCAGGAGGTCAGCAGCAGCATCAGGGCGTTGACCACCAGCGTGATCAGCCCGAGCGTCAGGATGAAAAGGGGGAACGACAGGAGCTTGACCACGGGCTTCACGACGAAGTTCACGACGCCGAAGACCAGCGCGACCAGAATCAGCGTCAGCGCCTTCTTGGCGGTGCTCTCACCAGTCAGGGTGATGTTCTTCACCAGCCAGATGGCCACGGCCAGGGCGGCCGCGTTGGCGATCGTCTTGACTACGAAATTCTTCATGGGTCTGATCGTGGCAGACCGGATCGGCACGAGCGCAGGGGCAGACGGCGATGAAAGATTTCCGACTCGACGAGCTGGAGGCGGAGCGGGCCGCCAACGACGGCGCGTATCTGCAGTTCCTACGGGAGCGAAACATGTCGGCGGGGTTGTACGCACTCGACGCGGGGGCGCACGACCCGCAGTCCCCGCACGCCCAGGACGAGATCTACTTCGTGGTCAGCGGCCGCGCGTCGATCACCGTGGGTCTGGAGACGACACAGGTCGCGCGGGGGAGCGTGGTCTATGTGCCGGCCGGGGTGGCGCACAAGTTCCACCACATCGTCGAGGATCTGAGGGTTCTGGTGGTCTTCTCTCCGCCTGAGAGCTGAGGGTCGCCCCCGGTTCTCCCTAGGGGTTCGGTCAGGGGAGTTCAAGGGCTGCGAGGGCCCCGCCCGGCCCCCTCTCCCGCCTAGCATCGAGGGTGTCGAAAGCGCACAACTGGTGAACTGACGGAAAGAGGTAGGGACGATGGCGGCTCGGGAGATATTCGCGGGGATGCCCTGGTGGGTGAAGTGGGTCGCCGTGCCGGTCATCGCCCTGGTGGTGTTCGGCGGTGTGATCGCGAGCGTGATCGGGTTCCTGTTCGGGCTGCTCTTCAAGATCCTGGTCTTCGTGGCCCTGGTCGGCGGTCTGATCTACCTGGTGCGGAGGTTCATGTCCTCCTCGTCCTCCTCGCGCGGCGACTGGTAGCCGGACCCGGGCGGAACACGACCTTCCGCCCGGGGTCGTGGCAGCCGCCGGCGAGCCCGTACCGGTGCGGCGAGCCACGTCAGGGGCGTACGGGCATTAGCCCGGCCGGGGGAACGGACCTGGCCGAGCCCCTTTCGTCCGCGGAGCCGCCATTAGAGTGGCCAGTCTCTGCCGCCCCCTGGGAACCACGGGTCCTGATCGATCCCGACCGCCGGTCCGACCGGCCCGTGCCGCCGCCCCCGGGGGTCGCGGCGGGCGCGCGGGGGCGGCCCCCGCGGGCGGGCGCGTTGCCCGTCAGCACGCCTGGGGGTGACCTGTGGCCAAGGCTTCGAACGGCGCCGTCCCTACCCTGATCGGCTCGGTCCAGCGCGCCCTGCGTCTGCTCGAGGCCGTGGGGTCCCACATGGACGGCGCTCCCGCCAAACAGCTGGCGCGCGAGGCGGGGTTGCCGCTGCCCACCGCCTACCACCTGCTGCGGACCCTGACCCACGAGGGCTATCTGCGGCGCGAGCACGGGGTGTTCGTCTTCGGGCCCGCGGTCGAGCGGCTGGCCGTTGGCGGGGCACTGCAGAATCGTCGCAGCAAGATCGCCAACTCAATGGCCCGCTGGCGGGACTCCCTCGGGGTGCCCATCTACTTCGCCGTCTACCGCGAAGGCGAGATCGAGATCGCCGGGGTCGCCGACACGCCCGAGGCGCCCGCCGTCGAGGAATGGGCCGACTTCCGTGAGACCGGGCATGCCCACGCAATCGGTCAGTGCCTGCTCAGCCAGCTCGACGAGCGCACCCGCGAGGACTATCTGGACCGGCATCCGGTCCAGGCCATCACGCCTTACACGGTGCGGGACCGCCGCGCTCTGACGGAACGCCTCGCGACTACGCAGCGTATGCAACCGGTGGTCGAGAGGCAGGAATACGCCCTGGGAACGGTTTGCGCCGCGATCCCCGTCAGAGCTGGCTCCAGCGTCGCCACCGTGGCCATTTCCGTACCCCTTCACCAGCAAGAACGGCTCCTTCCGACCATCGAGCGACTCCGTGGCGAGGTGGCGGTTCTGTTCGGCTCCCCGGCGCTCTCTATCAGTATCTGAAATATCACTCCTTGTGATCTGCTAGCGCTTACAGCACGATGGCGTCAAGAAGGCCAACGGGGATCATTCCTGGCCAAGTTCGGCTAAAGCGGGGTACGTGCGATGCGTGAATCGGTTCAGGCAGAAGTGATGATGAGCTTCCTCGTCTCCGAGGAACTCTCCTTCCGGATCCCGGTGGAGCTGACGTACGAGGCGACGGATCCCTATGCGGTGCGCATGACCTTCCATCTGCCCGGTGACGCGCCGGTCACCTGGGCCTTCGGCCGGGAGCTCCTGCTCGACGGCATCAATGTGGCGACCGGCGACGGCGATGTGCGGATCGAGCCCACCCACCCCGAGGAGCTCTGCGACGTACGCATCAGACTCCAAGTCGGCGACGACCGCGCCCTGTTCCGGTCCGGAGCGGCGCCGCTCGTGGCGTTCCTCGACCGGACCGACAAGCTCGTACCGCTCGGGCAGGAGTGGACGCTGGGCGACTTCGACGAACACTTGGAGGACGCGCTCGGGCGCATCCTCGCCGAGGAGAACGCGGGCTGATCCGCTGCCTGTTGGGGGCGCCCGCTACTTCTTGCGGCGGCGGCCGCCCCCGCCGCGTCCCGCACCCACGCGGGACGCGGGGCGGCTCCCCGTGCCCGACCGGTCCGCCGACACCACCAGCGCCGCCAGCGCCGTGGTCAGCGGCACCGAGGCGACCAGGCCGATCGAACCGACCAGGGTGCGGACGATCTCCTCGGCGACCAGCTCGCTGTTGGCCACCGTGCCCACGCTGCTCTGCGCGATCGAGAACAGCAGCAGCAGGGGCAGGGCGGCGCCCGCGTAAGCCAGCACCAGGGTGTTCACCACCGAGGCGATGTGGTCGCGGCCGATCCGGATGCCCGCCCGGTACAGGCCGCGCGGGCCCATCGTCGGATTCGCCTCGTGGAGCTCCCACACGGCGGACGTCTGCGTCACCGTCACATCGTCGAGCACGCCGAGCGAACCGATGATGACGCCGGCGAGCAGCAGGCCGGACATGTCGATGTTCGGGTAGAGGCCGTGGATGAGACCGGTGTTGTCGTCGGTGTTGCCGGTGAGCGCGGCCCAGCCGATGAAGAGCGAACCGAGCAGCCCGATCAGCATCAGCGAGACGAGCGTGCCGAGGACGGCGACGGAGGTGCGCGCGGACAGACCGTGGCACATGTAGAGCGCGATCAGCATGATGGCGCTCGCCCCGACCACCGCCACAAGCAGCGGGTTGGAGCCCTGGAGTACCGCCGGAAGGATGAAGAGGGTCAGCACGGCGAAGGAGACCACCAGGGCGACCAGCGCCATCACACCGCGCAGCCGGCCCACGACCACGACGGCGAGCGCGAAGATCCCGGCGAGCAGCGCCATCGGGAACCGGCGGTTCACATCGGTCACCGAATACTGCAGGTCATGGGGGGCGTCCGGGGCGTACGCGACGATCACGTCCTGGCCCGCGTGGAGTTGGCGGGGCGAGTCGGGCTGAACGATCTCGGTGAAGGTACGGCCCTTCTCCTTGCCCGAGGTGACCTCGACCGTGGCCTTGCCGCAGGGCTTTCGCGGCGCGTTCCTCGCCTGCTGGCTCTCGGCGGTGGAGGTGTCGCCATTCGACGGGGCCTGACCGGCATTGACCGACTTGCAGTCCACTTTGTCCACCGTGACGACCCTGGCCTGCTGGGTCTGGCGGTCGAAGCCGACGCCCGAGCGCTGGTGCGGCGGGGCGCCCCCCGGCCAGAGCACCACCAGACCCACAAGTACCGCTGTGGAGAAAGGAATCAGCACGGCGGCGATCACCTTGCGGAGGTGCTTGGAGACGGGTGCGGCCGGGCCGTGCGCATGCGAGTGGCCGTGCCCGTGGCCGTGTCCACCGTGCTGGTGCGGAGGGTGCGGTTCTGGTGAGGTCACCGCCTGATCATCGCAAGAACACAGGGGGCCCTCTGTTCAGCGCGCCAGGGATGACGCTAGCGTGGTGACACCTTTGCACACGCGGGAGCTCGGAGCACCGGGCTGAGAGGGCGCTGACAACCGTACGAACCGTACGGAAAAGGCTGCGCCGACCGCCGAACCTGTTACCGGGTAATGCCGGCGTAGGGAGTAGGTCTCATGACCGTTCAGGACGCACGCACGCCTGCCTCCAGCACTGAGGAGAGCGGGAAGTCCATCGGCTGGCACAAGGGGTACGTGGAGGGTTCGCGCCCCGATCTCAAGGTGCCGGTCCGCCAGGTGCACCTCACCAACGGCAAGGCCGTGACGCTGTACGACACGTCCGGCCCGTACACCGATCCGAACGTCGAGACCGACGTCCGGCGCGGTCTCGCCCCGCTCCGGGAGAACTGGATCATCGGGCGGGGAGACACCGAGGAGTACGCGGGCCGCCCGGTCCGCCCCGAGGACGACGGGATCAAGCACACTTCGCCGCGCGGGGGTCTGAAGAACCTCGACGCGGTCTTCCCGGGCCGCCCGCGCCAGCCCCGCCGCGGCCGCGGCGGCCAGGCCGTCAGCCAGCTCGCCTACGCGCGGCGCGGCGAGATCACCCCGGAGATGGAGTACGTCGCGATCCGCGAGAACGTCTCCCCCGAGGTCGTCCGCGAGGAGATCGCGGCGGGCCGCGCCGTGCTGCCTGCCAACATCAATCACCCCGAGATCGAGCCGATGATCATCGGCAAGCGGTTCCTGGTGAAGGTCAACGCCAACATCGGGAACTCCGCGGTCACCTCCTCCATTGAGGAGGAGGTCGACAAGATGACCTGGGCCACCCAGTGGGGCGCCGACACGGTCATGGACCTCTCCACGGGCCGCAACATCCACACCACCCGCGAGTGGGTGCTGCGCAACTCCCCCGTCCCGATCGGCACGGTGCCGCTGTACCAGGCGCTGGAGAAGGTCGACGGCCGGGCCGAGGAACTGACCTGGGACATCTACAAGGACACGGTCATCGAGCAGGCCGAGCAGGGCGTCGACTACATGACGGTCCACGCCGGCGTGCTGCTGCGCTATGTGCCGCTGACCGCCCGCCGCAAGACCGGCATCGTCTCGCGCGGCGGCTCGATCATGGCGGCCTGGTGCCTGGCGCACCACAAGGAATCGTTCCTGTACGAGAACTTCGAGGAGCTCTGCGAGATCCTCGCGTCGTACGACGTGACGTACTCGCTCGGCGACGGGCTGCGCCCCGGCTCCATCGCGGACGCCAACGACGAGGCGCAGTTCGCGGAGTTGCGCACGCTCGGGGAACTCAACACGATCGCCAAGCGTCACAACGTACAGACGATGATCGAGGGCCCGGGACACGTCCCGATGCACAAGATCAAGGAGAACATCGACCTCCAGCAGGAGATCTGCGAAGAGGCCCCGTTCTACACCCTGGGGCCGCTGACCACCGATGTGGCGCCCGCCTACGACCACATCACCTCCGGCATCGGTGCGGCGATGATCGCCTGGTGGGGCACCGCGATGCTCTGCTACGTCACGCCCAAGGAGCACCTCGGCCTGCCCAACCGTGACGACGTGAAGACCGGCGTCATCACGTACAAGATCGCCGCCCACGCGGCGGACCTGGCCAAGGGGCACCCGGGCGCGCAGGAGTGGGACGACGCGCTCTCGGACGCCCGGTTCGAGTTCCGCTGGGAGGACCAGTTCAACCTGGCCCTCGACCCGGACACCGCCCGGGAGTTCCACGACGAGACGCTGCCCGCGGAGCCGGCCAAGACCGCGCACTTCTGCTCGATGTGCGGTCCGAAGTTCTGCTCGATGAAGATCTCCCAGGACATCCGGCGCGAGCACGGCGGCGACCTGAAGACCGACGAGATCGAGGCCGGAATGGCGGAGAAGTCACGGGAGTTCGCGGACGCGGGCAACCGGGTCTATCTGCCGATCGCCGACTGAGGCGATGCGCTTCGGGCGCTGCCCCGGGGGCCGATGGCTCCGGGAGCGGCGCCCGCCGGGGTCGGCTCAGTCCGGCTGGTGCTCGGGGCCCCCGAAGTCGGGGCTGGTGAAGTCCGGGCTGGTGAAGCTCGGGTGGTTGGCGGGGGAGCCACCCTGGTCAGGGCTGTCGAAGCCCGGCCGGTCGTAGCCGAGGGTGGGCATGCGGCCCATCGGGCGCCGCGGCGCGGGGGCGCCGGGGTCGACGCTCGGATCGGCGAGCGCGTCGCGCAGGAAGGGGTAGATGCCGCGTTCCAACAGGGCGTGGCGCCAGGCCTCGCGGGCGCGGGCGAGCTCCTGGGTGCGCTCGTCGGGGGCGTCCGCCTCGTCGGCCTCGTCGATGGCCACCACCTGCGTCGCGCCGTTGCGCACCGCCGTGATCAGCAGCCCGACGGCGGCGGCGAGGATCGCGGCGGCGGTCAGCGCGCCGAAGAACCAGCCGGCGGTCAGCATGGTGTCGGCGAAGGCGGGCTGCGGCTTGAGCATCTTCAGGATGTAGCCGACCAGCAGGAATATCACGGCCGCGGTACCCGCGAGCACCGGCGCGAGGACGGCGACGACGGCGCCGGCGCCCGCACCGGCGGGCTCGAGGGCACCGCCGGAGATGAGGGCCGATTCGTGGGCCCCGGCGGCGGCGTGCGCGCGCAGCTCTTCGCGCGTCGTGACGTAGTACTCGTACTCGGCGGCCGCCCGGTCGGTCACGAACGTACCGGCGGAGAGCACCATGGTGCGGAGCTGCACGGCGTTGAGGCGCTCGCCGATACCGGACAGCTCGGGCCGTTCATGCGCGGTGCGCAGTGCCTCGTCGAGAATCCGCTCGAACTCCGGGCGGTCCTCGCTGAGCAGGTGCGGAGCGCTGTTCATGTGCATCCCCCGATGCTCCGTAGGGCCGTAAGCCCGCCTGATGAACGGGAAGTTGGCGGAAACGGAGGAGAGCCTGCTACGGATAAGCCGATGGTAGAGCCGCTACGGCACGCGGTGACAGGGTGTTTCCGGAAATGGCATACCCGGCGCTGCGGGGAAGCCTTTCCCGGTCAACCCTCAGCCATGCAGCGGGAGTTGCTGGACCAGCAGCTTTCCGGCCATGGTCACGCCGCCGTCCATGGCGATGGCGAGACCGTCGGCGTACACATGGGGACCCTCGACCACTGGCCGCGCGTCCTCCTCGCCGTCCTCGGTGCCCACCTCGCCCAGCAGATACGGAATGGGGCTGTGGCCGTGCACCACCCGTCCGCCGCCGTACGCGGAGAGCAGCTCGCGGGCGGCCTGCGGCCCCGATTCGTCGCGGAAGGCGAAGCGTCTGGTGAACTTGCGGAACAGGTCCCAGCACTCGTCGGCGTCATTGCGGTTGAGGATGGCGTGGACGGTGTCGTTGACCGCCTCGATGGAGTCGCCGTACTCCAGATAGGCGGTCGTGTCCGAGTGCATGAGCAGGTGGTCGTCCTCCCGCTCGATCGCGTCGAGCCGCGACATCCACTGCAGGTGTACGTCCTGGAGCCGGTCCATGTCGGCCTTCTGGCCGCCGTTGAGCAGCCAGGCGGCCTGGAAGGTGGCGGTGCCCGCACCGGAGTTGACCGGGGTGTCGGCGAACCGCTTGGCGCCGAGCAGCAGCAGCTCGTGGTTGCCCATGAGGGCCTTGCAGTAGCCGCCGGCGGCCGCGGCCTCGGCGGAGAGCCGCATGACCAGGTCGATCACGCCGATGCCGTCGGGGCCCCGGTCGGTGAAGTCGCCGAGGAACCACAGGCGGGCGGTGCCCGCGGCCCAGTTCCCGGATTCGTCGATGAGGCCCTGCTCGCGCAGGGCGGCCAGGAGTTCGTCGAGGTAGCCGTGGACGTCACCGACCACATACAGCGGGCCGGGGCCCTCGGGCGCCTCGGGGGCGACGGGCTCGACCGTGGGCAGCCTGACCGTGTCACCGCGCTGGATCACGGGGAGGTCGCGTGCCGTCGGGGTGTAGCCCTCGGGGGGCTCATCATCCGAATAGGTGGTCGTGCCGGGTGCCGGAGCGGGCGCGGCGGGCGCTTCCGGGTGGCCGGAGGGCGGCTCCTGATGGAACAGCGGCACCGCCTGCGCCGGTGGTGCGCCGGGTTCCTCCGGCGGTGGCACGGGGGTCTGTTGCGCGTACGGCGGCACCCGGAAGTCACGCAACGTCGCCGTCCGCACGGGTCCCTGACCGGCCCCCTGAGTCATCGACCCCTCCACCACCGTCGCACCGCCGTACACCGTGGGAGCCGCCAGGTCGGGCGGAGATCCGTGGTGTCGTGCGCCCATCATAGGAATGCGCCTCATGCTGTGTGACGCACCAGGGGTGGTCAATCCGGGTGCGAGCGACGTTCGTGGGTGGTTATGTCCCCAATGTGGTGTTCCAGACCGGGCCGGACTCCGCTGTTCATGTGGGCCCGGGTCGAGCGCCGGGCGGTCGGGGAGGCCGCCCGGCGGGAGTTCACTCCTTGTTGGGGCCCGGCTGGTTGCCCTTGGCCGGTGAGCGCGGAGGGCTGACCGTGGTGCGCGGAGGCCGTCGCTGGGACGAGGTGCGCACGATCAGTTCGGTCGGTATCACCTGCTCGATCGGCTGGCCGTTGTCGATCCCTTCGATCGCGTCGATGAGCAACTGGACGACGGCCGTGCCGATGCGCCGCGGTTTGAGCGAGAGCGTGGTGATGGGCGGTTCGGTGGTGGCGTACACGGTGGACTCGCTACAGCACACCAGGAGCAGGTCCTCGGGTACGCGCATCCCGTAGCGCCGGGCGGCCGCGAGCAGGTCGGTGCCGTTGGGGTCGAAGAGGCCGTAGACGGCGTCGGGCCGGTCCGGGCGGGCGAGCAGCCGGTCGGCTGCGACGGCGCCCGCGCAGGGGTCGTGGGCCGGGTAGGACTCGTACACGGGGTCCTGGCCGACGCGTTCGCACCAGGTCAGATAGGCCTCGGTGGAAAGGCGGGTGTAGGTGTCGGTGGTGGTTCCGGTGAGCAGTCCGATCCGGCGGGCGCCGGCCGCGGCGAGGTGGTCGAGCAGGTCGAGTACGGCGGCCTCGTGGTCGTTGTCCACCCAGGCCGTGACGGGCAGGCTGCCCGCCGGGCGGCCGTCGGAGACGACCGGGATGCCTTGGCGTACGAGTTCGGTGACCACGGGGTCCTGGTCGGAGGGGTCGATGACGACGGTGCCGTCGAGGGCGACGTTCGACCAGACGTCCGCCGGACTGCGGCGTGAGGTGGCGGGCAGGATGACGAGGGCGTAGCCGCGGGCCAGCGCGGCGGAGGTCGCGGCTCTGGCCATTTCCGCGAAGTACGCGAATTCGGTGAAGGTGAAAGGTTCATCCCCGTAGGTCGTCACGGTCAGGCCGATGAGGCCGGACTTGCCGGTACGGAGCGTGCGGGCCGCTGCGGATGGGCGGTAGCCCAGCCGGTCTGCGACCTCGCGGACGTGGCGGCGGGTGGCGTCGGGGAGCCGGCCCTTGCCGTTGAGCGCGTCTGAGACGGTCGTGATGGAGACACCGGCGGCGGCGGCCACGTCCCGAATGCCCGCCCGCCCCAGCCGGCGACCGGTCGACCGGCTCACCTGGTGCTTCCCTGCTGCTGTCATGGCGAGCCGATAGTAGGGCGATGACGGGTGGTTGGCCCGGGTGCATATGCACGCGTTGACAGGCACGATTCTGCATGATCATCAGACGGCAATTGCCTTGCTATGCAAGGGAGTTGGGCGATCCAGCGTTGCAGTGGCGCTTGTCGAGCCGTGGGCCGCTGCCAACTGTCCGATGTTTCGAAGAGGTCTCAACTCACCTTCACGGGTGATGCGCGCCACGGCGCGAGCCACCGGCGCGCGCCAGGTACAGGAACGCTCCCCCCTCCTCGCGCGCCCGCCGAGAACCGGTCTCCGTCCCCTATTCGCAGGGGAGCCGAATCCTCATAAGGTGAGGAGTATTGGATGTGTGCGGAGCTGTCCGCGACGGCGTGCCCAGTTTCTGTACGGAACGGTCGAGGAGGACCTGCGGTGAGCGAGACGAGCCCCAAGCTGCGCCCCGAGCTGGACGGCATCCCCACCTACAAGCCCGGCAAGCCGGCGGCCTCCGACGGGCCCGTCGCCTTCAAGCTGTCCTCGAACGAGAACCCCTACCCGCCGCTCCCGGGTGTGATGGAGAGCGCGGTCGCGGCCGCGGGGAACTTCAACCGGTACCCGGACATGGCCTGCACGGGGCTGATGAACGAGCTCTCCGAGCGGTTCGGGGTGCCTCTGGGGCACCTGGCCACCGGCACCGGCTCGGTGGGGGTGGCCCAGTCGCTGGTCCAGTCCACCTCCGGGCCCGGTGACGAGGTCATGTACGCCTGGCGGTCCTTCGAGGCGTACCCGATCATCACCCAGATCAGTGGAGCCACCTCCGTCCGCGTGCCGCTGACGCCGGGCGATGTGCACGACCTCGACGCCATGGCGGACGCGATCACCGACCGGACCCGGTTGATCTTCGTCTGCAACCCGAACAACCCGACCGGCACCGTGGTGCGCCGGGCCGAGCTGGAACGGTTCCTCGACCGGGTGCCCTCGGATGTCCTGGTGGTGCTCGACGAGGCGTACCGGGAGTTCATCCGCGACACCGAGGTGCCGGACGGCATCCAGATCTACCGGGACCGCCCGAACGTGGCCGTCCTGCGCACCTTCTCCAAGGCGTACGGGCTGGCCGGGCTGCGGGTCGGCTTCGCGGTGGCGCACGAGCCGGTCGCCGCGGCACTGCGCAAGACGGCCGTGCCGTTCGGCGTCAGCCAGCTCGCCCAGGACGCGGCGGTCGCCTCGCTGCGCGCCGAGGACGAACTGATGGGCCGCGTCGGCGCGCTGGTCGGCGAGCGGGAGCGGGTCTACGAGGGCCTGGTGCAGCAGGGCTGGACGGTGCCCGAGACGCAGGCGAACTTCGTCTGGCTGCGCCTCGGGGAGCGCACGGTCGACTTCGCCGCGGCGTGCGAGGCGGCGGGCGTCGTGGTGCGGCCGTTCGCGGGCGAGGGCGTGCGCGTCACGATCGGCGAGGGTGAGGCCAACGACCTGTTCCTCAAGGTCGCGGAGGGCTTCCGCAAGCAGGCCTGATCCGGAGGGCCGGGCGCCTACGGCTCGTCCCGGTGGGCGCTCGGCGCGTTCTCAGAGGGCGTCGACCCGGATCGGGTCGCCGGAGCGGACCGTGGCGAGCTCGCGGGGGTCGCCGTCGAGGCGGCCGAGGACGTTGCACGGGCTCGCGAGCCGGCATTCGTCGCCGCGCGAGATGGGCGTGGGCCCGAACGGCAGCGCGAGCGCGTCGCCGTCGGTCCAGAACGCCACCGTGCCCGGCTCCACCACCTGGCGGGCGTCCGCCTCCCGGGCGGTCGAGACGGGGGTGTCGAAGTAGACCTCCTCGCCCCAGGTGTGGGCGGTGGAGGTGAGGGGGAGCGCCCCTGCGAGCGCCTTGGTCGTGGGGGTTTCCTCGAGCGTCGCGGTGACACTGCCCGCGGGCCATGAGATGCGTATGCGCAGCTGGTTCTCCATGGCGCCGAATTCAACAAGATGTTGAAAGCCTTGGGAAGAGGGTGTCCACGTTCACACCCCTTTACGGGGGACCCCCCTGCCGCACTCGACAGTCCGTACGACATAATGCTTGTGAATGTGAACGCGTTCACAAGCGTGTCCCGCTTCCTCCCGTGATCGGGGGGATTAAAGGGGCAGGCCTGCGGCTGTGACCACGGCGAAGTAAGGAGAGTGCCGACGTGGACCTGGCTCTGGCGCCGGAGACCCTGGCGCGATGGCAGTTCGGCATCACCACCGTCTACCACTTCCTCTTCGTTCCCCTGACGATCTCTCTCGCCGCGCTCGTCGCCGGCCTGGAGACCGCCTGGGTGCGAACCGGCAAGGACAAGTACCTCAAGGCGACCAAGTTCTGGGGCAAGCTGTTCCTGATCAACATCGCGATGGGTGTGGTCACGGGCATCGTCCAGGAATTCCAGTTCGGCATGAACTGGTCGGACTACTCGCGGTTCGTCGGTGACATCTTCGGTGCCCCGCTCGCCTTCGAAGCGCTCATCGCCTTCTTCTTCGAGTCCACCTTCATCGGGCTGTGGATCTTCGGCTGGGACAAGCTGCCCAAGAAGATCCACTGCGCCTGCATCTGGATGGTCTCGCTCGGCACCATCCTGTCCTCCTACTTCATCCTGGCCGCCAACTCCTGGATGCAGCACCCGGTCGGCTACCGGCTCAACAAGGCCACCGGGCGCGCGGAACTCACCGACTTCTGGCGGGTGTTGACCCAGGACACCACCCTGGTCGTCGTCTTCCACACGCTGACCGCCGCCTTCCTGACCGGTGGCGCGTTCATGGTCGGCGTCGCCGCCATCCATCTGCGCCGCAAGAAGCACATCCCGGTGATGCGCACCTCGCTGCGCCTCGGCCTGGTCACCCTGGTCATCGGTGGTCTGCTCACCGCTGTGAGCGGCGACTCGCTCGGCAAGGTGATGTTCAAGCAGCAGCCGATGAAGATGGCCGCAGCCGAGGCCCTGTGGGACGGCGAGAAGCCCGCACCGTTCTCGATCTTCGCCGTCGGCGACGTGGCCAAGGGCCACAACGACGTCGAGATCTCGGTGCCCGGGGTCCTGTCCTTCCTCGCCGACAACAACTTCTCCTCGTACGTCCCCGGCATCAACGACGTGAACAGGGCCGAGCAGCAGAAGTTCGGGCCAGGCGACTACCGGCCCAACATTCCGGTCGCCTTCTGGGGCTTCCGCTGGATGATCGGCTTCGGCATGACGTCCTTCGTCATCGGCCTGGCCGGGCTCTGGCTCACCCGCAAGAAGTTCATGCTGGCGCCGGGGATGCGGACCGGGGAGGACGAGGTGCCGAACCTGGTGCTCTTCAAGAGCACGGCCCTCGGCACGCGCCTGACCAAGTGGTACTGGTTCTTCGCGGTCTGGACGCTCGGCTTCCCGCTGATCGCCAACTCGTGGGGCTGGATCTTCACCGAGATGGGCCGCCAGCCCTGGGTCGTGTACGGCGTACTGCGCACCCAGGACGCGGTCTCCCCCAGTGTCTCGCAGGGCGAGGTCCTCACCTCGATGATCGTCTTCACGCTGCTGTACGCCGTGCTCGCGGTGGTCGAGGTCAAGCTGCTCGTCAAGTACGTCAAGGCCGGACCGCCCGAACTCAGCGAGGCCGACCTCAATCCGCCCACCAAGATCGGCGGGGACGACCGCGACCCCGACCGGCCGATGGCCTTCTCGTACTGAGGCTGAGGAGATCGAGGCATGGAACTCCACGACGTCTGGTTCGTACTCATCGCCGTCCTGTGGATCGGCTACTTCTTCCTGGAGGGATTCGACTTCGGGATCGGCATCCTGACGAAGCTGCTGGCCAGGGACCGCACCGAGAAGCGCGTCCTGATCAACACCATCGGCCCCGTCTGGGACGGCAACGAGGTGTGGCTGCTCACGGCCGGCGGCGCGACCTTCGCCGCCTTCCCCGAGTGGTACGCCACGCTCTTCTCCGGCTTCTACCTGCCGCTGCTGATCATCCTGGTCTGTCTGATCGTCCGAGGTGTCGCCTTCGAGTACCGGGCGAAGCGGCCCGAGGAGAACTGGCAGCGCAACTGGGAGCAGGCCATCTTCTGGACCTCGCTCATCCCGGCGTTCCTGTGGGGCGTGGCCTTCGCCAACATCGTGCGCGGGGTGAAGATCGACGCGCACAAGGAGTACGTGGGCACCTTCTGGGATCTGCTCAACCCGTTCTCGATCCTGGGCGGCCTGGTCACGCTCTTCCTCTTCACCTTCCACGGGGCGGTGTTCGCCTCGCTCAAGACGCTCGGCGACATCCGTGAGCGGGCCAGGGTCCTGGCACTCAAGCTGGGTCTGGTGACGGCCGTGCTCGCGCTCGGCTTCCTGATCTGGACCCAGGCCTCACGGGGGGACACCAAGAGCCTGGTAGCGATGGCCATTGCCGTACTCGCGCTGGTCGGGGCGATCGCGGCCATCAGGATCGGGCGCGAGGGCTGGTCGTTCGCGCTCTCGGGCATCACGATCGCGGCCGCGGTGGCGATGCTCTTCCTGACGCTCTTTCCGAACGTCATGCCGTCCTCGCTGAACGGCGCCTGGAACCTCACAGTCTCCAACGCCTCGTCCAGCCCGTACACCCTGAAGATCATGACCTGGTGCGCGGGGATCGCGACCCCGCTGGTGCTGCTCTACCAGGGCTGGACGTACTGGGTCTTCCGCAAGCGGATCGGCACCAAGAACATCGCCGACGCGCACTGACCCCTGAGGTCCCCACGGTTCGGTGGGGTGTGTTTCACGTGAAACACACCCCCCGGCCCGCTCCGATCCTTCTGTTGGGGGATGTTTCACGTGAAACCGATCGACCCACGACTGCTGCGGTACGCCCGTGCCACCCGCTTCTTCCTGGCCGCGGTGGTGGCCCTCGGCCTGGTCGGGGCGGGACTGATCATCGCCCAGGCGATGCTCATCGCCGAGGTCGTGGTGGGAGCCTTCCAGCACGACCATGACGCGAACGCGCTGAGGGCGCCGCTGCTGCTCCTCGCGGCGGTCGCGATCGGACGGGCCCTCGTCTCCTGGCTGACGGAGCTCGCCGCCAACAGCGCGAGCGCCGCGGTGAAGTCGGAGCTGCGGGGCCGGCTCCTGGAGCGGGCGGCCGGCCTGGGCCCGGAGTGGCTCAGTGGTCAGCGCACCGGGTCTCTGGTCGCGCTCGCCACACGCGGGGTCGACGCCCTCGACGACTACTTCGCGCGCTATCTGCCGCAGTTGGGCCTCGCCGTCGTCGTGCCGGTGGCGGTGCTCGCCCGCATCGTCACCGAGGACTGGATCTCCGCGGCGACCATCGTCGTGACCCTGCCGCTCATTCCCCTGTTCATGGCGCTGATCGGCTGGGCCACCCAGTCGCAGATGGACCGCCAGTGGAGGCTGCTGTCCCGCCTCTCGGGACACTTCCTCGACGTGGTCGCCGGGCTGCCGACCCTGAAGGTGTTCGGGCGGGCCAAGGCACAGGCCGAGTCGATCAGGGCGATCACCGCGGACTACCGCAGGGTGACCCTCAAGACCCTGCGGATCGCCTTCATCTCGTCGTTCGCCCTCGAACTGCTCGCGACGATCTCGGTGGCACTGGTCGCGGTCGGCGTCGGCATGCGCCTGGTCCACGGCGACCTCGATCTGTACACCGGCCTGGTGATCCTGATCCTGGCCCCCGAGGCCTATCTGCCGCTGCGCCAGGTCGGCGCGCAGTACCACGCCGCGGCGGAGGGGCTGTCGGCCGCCGAGGAAATCTTCGAGGTCCTCCAGACGCCGCTGCCCCAGGGCGGCACGGCCGCCGTGCCCGCCGGGCCGGTCCGCCTGGAGCTCGACCGTGTGACCGTACGGCACTCCGGGCGCACGGAGCCCTCCCTGGCGGACGCCTCCCTGGTGGTCGAACCGGGCGAGACGGTGGCCCTGACCGGCCCGAGCGGCGTCGGCAAGTCGACGCTCCTGCACGTGCTGCTCGGCTTGGTGACGCCGCAGGACGGCGGCAGGGTCCTGGTGTCCGGGGCGGACCTCGCGACGCTCTCCCTGACGGAGTGGCGCGAGCGGATCGCCTGGGTGCCGCAGCGGCCGCACCTCTTCGCGGGGACGATCGCCCAGAACGTCCGGCTCGCCCGGCCGGACGCGGACAACGCGGCGGTGCTCGGCGCACTGCGCGACGCGGGCGCCCATGACTTCGTCGACGCGCTGCCGAACGGGATGGAAACCGCCCTGGGCGAGGACGGCGCCGGGCTCTCGGCCGGCCAGCGCCAGCGTCTCGCCCTCGCCCGCGCCTTCCTGGCCGACCGGCCGGTGCTGCTGCTGGACGAGCCGACGGCCGCGCTCGACGGCGAGACGGAGGCCGGGATCGTCGACGCGGTCCGCAGGCTCGCGGTGGGCCGTACGGTTCTGCTCGTCGTGCACCGCCCGGCGCTGCTCGCGGTCGCGGACCGCGTGGTGGAGCTGCGCCGTGCCGAGACGCGGCCCCGCGTCCCGGCCCCGGGGGCGGCAGCCTCCCCAACTCCCGTCATTAAGGCCCCTGTTGAGACCCTGGACGCGGTGACGGGCGCAGCGGTATCCCCCGTCGCGCGGAACCCGCTGGCCCGGGTGCGCTTCGCCGCGCGCGGTCTGCGCGGCCGTATCGCGCTCGCGCTGCTGCTGGGTGCGTTGGCGCTCGGTTCGGCCGTCGGCCTCATGGCCACCTCGGGCTGGCTCATCTCGCGGGCCTCGCAGCAGCCGCCGGTGCTCTATCTGATGGTGGCCGTCACCGCGACCCGGGCCTTCGGGATCGGCCGCGCGGTATTCCGCTACGCCGAGCGGCTCGTCTCCCACGACGCCGTACTGCGCATGCTCGCCGAACTGCGGGTCGCGGTGTACCGGCGACTGGAGCGGATCGCGCCCGCCGGACTGCGCGAGACACGGCGGGGCGATCTGCTGTCCCGCCTGGTCGCCGATGTGGACGAACTCCAGGACTACTGGCTGCGCTGGGTCCTGCCCGCCGGGGTCGCCGTCGTCGTGTCCGTGCTGAGCGCCGGGTTCACCGCATGGCTGCTGCCCGAGGCCGGGGCCGTGCTCGCCGCCGGGCTCCTCGTCGCGGGCGTCCTCGTTCCGTTCCTCAGCGGCGCCCTGGCACAGCGCGCCGAACGTCAACTGGCCCCGGCCCGAGGAGCACTCGCCACCCGGGTGGCCGATCTGCTCACCGGCACCGGCGAGCTCACGGTGGCGGGCGCCCTCGGACGCCGGGTCCGTGAGGTGCGGGACGCCGACACGGCACTGACCCGGATCGCCTCGCGGGGCGCCGCCGCCACCGCGCTCGGCGGTGGGCTCTCCGCGCTGACCTGCGGGCTCACCGTGGCGGCCGCCGCGCTGGTCGGCGTACGGGCCGTGGCGGCCGGGCGCCTGGACGGGGTGTTGCTCGCGGTGGTCGTGCTGGTGCCGCTCGCCGCCTTCGAGGCGGTGACCGGGCTGCCGCTCGCCGTGCGGGCCCGTCGCCGGGTGCGGCGCAGCGCCGAGCGTGTCTACGAGGTCCTGGACGCGCCCGTTCCCGTGCGGGAGCCCGAAACGCCCCTCGCCGCGCCGGCCTCGCCGTTCCCGTTGGAGCTGCGCGGTCTGCACGCCCGGCACGCCGGGCAGGAACGGGATGCCCTGCACGACTTCGGGCTGGTTCTCACCCCGGGCAGGCGGGTCGCCGTCGTCGGCGCCTCCGGCTCCGGCAAGACCACCCTCGCCCAGGTCCTGCTCCGCTTCCTGGACGCCCGGACCGGCACCTACGAGATCGGCGGGAGCGACGCCGGCCGGCTCAGCGGCGACGACGTACGCCGGCTCGTCGGGCTGTGCGCCCAGGATGCCCACCTCTTCGACAGTTCCGTACGGGAGAACCTGCGGCTCGCCCGCACGGGCGCCACCGACGACGAAATGCGCTCGGCCCTGGGCCGGGCCCGGCTGCTCGACTGGGTCGACGGGCTGCCCGAAGGCCTCGACACCCTGGTGGGCGAACACGGTGCCCGGCTGTCCGGCGGCCAGCGTCAGCGGCTCGCGCTGGCGCGGGCGCTCCTCGCCGACTTCCCCGTACTGGTCCTGGACGAGCCCGCCGAGCACCTGGACCTGGCGACCGCCGACGCACTCACCGCCGATCTGCTGGCGGCCACCGAAGGCCGCACCACCGTGCTGATCACGCACCGGCTGCGCGGCCTGGAGGCGGTCGACGAGGTGATCGTGCTGGCCGAGGGGCGGACCGTGCAGCGGGGCGCCTACGAGGACCTCGCCACGGTCGACGGGCCCCTGCGGGGCATGCTGGAACGGGAGCGCGAGACGGAGGCGCGGCAGTACCCGACTTTCCTCGCCAAATAGGACTAACTAGTCTCAAGGCATGCCGCCAGATCCGAAGAGGCCCAGGGGCCGCCAGGACGCCACGGGCGTGGACCACCAGGACCACGACCCGCTCGAAGCGGCGACCCGCGCCACCCGCAGCCTCCAGGGGCTCTCCACCGAGCTCACGGCGCGCGTTCCGCAACTGCTGGAGGCGATGCGCTCGGTGGGCACGGGCCTCGAACTGCACTCCACACTGGACCGGATCTGCGAGACGGCGGCCGAACTCGCCGACGCACGGTATGCGGCGATCGGCGTCGTCAACGAGGACGGCCGGGGGCTGTCCGACTTCGTGACGTACGGCGTCAGCGACACCGAGGCCCGGGCCATCGGGCATCGGCCCGACGGCCACCGGGGACTGCTCGGCTGGCTCATCCACCACCCCGAGCCGCTGCGGCTCGCCGAGATCGCCGCCGACCCCCGTTCGGCGGGACTCCCCCCGAACCATCCGCCGATGAGCACCTTCCTCGGTGTCCCCATCCGCGTCCAGGGCGAGATCTTCGGCAACCTCTATCTGACCGAGAAGCACGGTGGGGGCGAGTTCAACGACTACGACCTGCACATGGTGCGCGTGCTCGCCACCGAGGCCGGGATCGCGATCGGCAACGCCCGGCTCTACGAGGCGGCGCGCCAGCGCGAGCGGTGGATCGACGGCTCGGTCGCGGTCACCACGGCGCTGCTGTCGGGCGGCGACGCTGACGATGCCCTGGAGGTCGTCGCCGAGCAGGCCCGCCATCTCGCGATCTCCGACGCGGGCATAGTGCTCCTGCCCGCCGAGGAGGGCGGCCTGGAGATCGTCGCGGTCTCCGCCGACAACCCGCGCGTCTCGCTCGGCGTGGTGATCCCGCCCGAGAGCCCGGTCGTGTCGACGCTGCTGGAAGGCGAAGCGGTCTTCGTCGACGACGCGGCGACCGACCCGCAGATGATCACCAAACTGGCCGAGCGCTACGGGCCGAGCATGATGCTCCCCCTGCAGAGCGGCGGCCGGGTCCTGGGCGCCCTCGCCACGCCCCGGGCACGCGGTGGCCGGCCCTTCACGGAGGCCGAGCGGACCCTGGCCGGCCAGTTCGCCTCTCAGGCCGCGCTCGCCCTGATGATGGCGGAGGCCCAGCGCGACCGGGAACGGCTCGCCGTGTACGAGGACCGCGACCGCATCGCCCGCGATCTGCACGACCTGGTCATCCAGCGCCTCTTTGCCACCGGAATGATGTTGGAGGGTGCCCAGCGCAAGTCCGTCGTCCCCGAGGTGCAGACCGGCATCGGTAAGGCGGTCGACGAACTCGACGTCACCATCCAGGAGATCCGCACGGCGATCTTCGCGCTCCAGCAGGGCCCGGCCGAGGCGCCCTCCGGGCTGCGCACCCGCGTCCTGCGGGAGATCAACATGGCCGCCGTGCCGCTCGGCTTCAAACCGGCCCACCGCTTCCTCGGTGCGGTCGACACCCTGGTCGGCGAGCTGACCGGAAAGAACCTGATCGCGGCGCTGCGCGAAGCCCTCTCGAACGCCTTCCGGCACGCCGAGGCATCCCGGATCGAAGTCGTCGTCGACGCCACGGCGCAACTCCCGGACGGCAGCGCGGGGGTGCGGCTGACGGTCGCCGACAACGGGGTCGGCATCCCGGCGGACGGTCGCCGCAGCGGCCTGCGCAACCTCCGGCGGCGCGCCGAGGCGCTGGGCGGATCGAGTTCGTACGGCCCCGGGCTCGGAGACGGCGGCGGAGGCACGACCGTCGTGTGGGAGGCACCGCTCTGACCGGCCGCCCCATGTGACGTGTGGGAGCGGGTCGGTGGGCCGGAGGGGAGTCGCGTTTCACGTGAAACATCGCAGCCGTGTTTCACGTGAAACGCTGCCGAGCCACGGGCAGCCCCGGAGCGGTGGCAGTCCGATTGAGCCGGGCTCTCAGAGGGCCTTGAGGATCTGCTCGATCACGACGGCCACGCCGTCCTCGTTGTTGGCGACGGTGCGCCCGGAGGCAGTGGCCAGGACGTCGGGGTGGGCGTTGCCCATGGCGTACGACGTGCCTGCCCAGCTCAGCATCTCCATGTCGTTCGGCATGTCGCCGAAGGCCACCACCTCGGCGGGTGAAATGCCGCGCTCGGCGCAGCACAGCGCCAGCGTGGACGCCTTCGAGACGCCCGCGCCGCTGATCTCAAGGAGCGCCGTGGGGCTGGACCGGGTGATTTCGGCGTGTGCCCCGACCGCCGCGCGGGCCAGCGCCAGAAAGTCGTCGGGGGACAGTTCGGGGTGGAACGCGAGCACCTTGAGCAGCGGCTGGTTCGCCGGGGCCGCGTCCTCGGCCAGCAGCTTCTCGACGGGCGCGACGCTCGCCGCCGGGTCCATGTGCAGCGGCGGATAGGCGAGTTCATGGTGGAAGCCGCCGGTGCGTTCGACGGCGAAAGACGTACCGGGAACGGCCGACCGCAGCAAGGTGACGACATCGAGGGCGGCGGCCTGCTCCAGCGGCCGCACCTTCACGAAGCGGGGCCCCTCGGGACCGCCGTGCAGATCGACGACGGCCGCGCCGTTGCCGCAGATCGCCAGGCCGTGGCCGTGGACATGGGCGCTCACGACGTCCATCCAGCGAGCCGGGCGGCCGGTGACGAAGAAGACCTCGATGCCCGCCTCCTCGGCGGCCGCCAGGGCCGCGACGGTACGGTCCGAGACCGTCTTGTCGTCACGCAGCAGCGTGCCGTCCAGGTCGGTCGCGATGAGCCGCGGTGCGGTGGGCACGGGGCGAATGGCCGGGGCTGGATCCGTAGCAGAGGTCACCGGCCCATTGTCCCGTATGGGAGCGCACGGACGTGCGAAGGACCGCACAGATGAGAGCGATCGGCGGTGCGCCCGGGGCACGAGGGGGCGTACGCGGCACGGGGGGATGCTCCGGACACGAGGCCGATGCGCACCGGAGCGTCGGGCCTCCCCGGCGGGATGAGCGGTGGGCCCACCTGACGTCATCGGCACGGGTTCGCGCGGAACGCCGCCGGATGTCCCGGCGCGCCGCGCGAATCCGGCGCGGCGTCCGGGGGAAGACGGCCGGGATGGGACGGATTCGGGTCGGAACCTGCTCGTGGACGGACAAGGCGCTGGTGTCCAGCGGCTGGTATCCCAAGGGGTGGCGGGACGCCGAGGGCAGACTGCGGCACTACGCCACGCAGTTCCCGGTGGCGGAGGTCGACTCCACCTACTACGGGCTGCCCAGCACCCGCAACAGCCTGCTGTGGAGCGAACGCACCCCCGCCGGCTTCCGGTTCGACGTGAAGGCGTTCTCCCTGCTCACCGGACACCCGACACGGCCGGAAGCGCTGCCCGCCGATCTGCGCCCGGCCCTCGCACGCCGGGGGTCAGGTGTCGATCCCGGGCTGCTCGACGAGGTGTGGGAACGCTACAGCGCGGCCCTGGAACCGCTGCGTGCCTCAGGCCGGCTGGGAACGCTGGTCTTCCAGTTCCCGCGCCGGCTCGTACCGGGCAGGCCCGCGGTGGAGTTCCTGCGCCGGTGCCGTGAGCGTGCCGCGGGTTGGCCGATGGCCGTGGAGTTCCGTCACCCCGGCTGGTGGCGTGCGGAGCACATCGACGCCACGACCGCGCTGCTGACGGAGCTGGACGCGGCCGCCGTGGCCGTGGACATGGTGCAGACCCTGCCCGATTCCGTACCGCCCGTCATACGGGTCACCAACAAGGACCTCGCCCTGGTGCGGTTCCACGGCCGCAACAGCGCCTGGGGGACCGGCACCAAGGAGGAGAGGTTCCGCCACGGATACACACCCGAGGAACTCTCCGAGTGGGCACCGCGCGTCCGCGAGATGGCCGAGCGGGCCCAAGAGGTGCATGTTCTGTTCAACAACTGCTGCGGTGACGCTGCGGTGCGCGCCGCCCAGGCGATGCGACAGCTGCTCGGCCTCTCGTAGGGTCGACCCATGCGACTGAGCACTGTGATTCTGCCGATCGACCGCTGGCACGAAGGTGGCCGTGAGGCCTGGCTGCGCGCCGAGGCGCTGGGCTTCCACGCCGCCTACACCTATGACCACCTGTCCTGGCGCACCTTCCGCGACGGCCCGTGGTTCGGCGCGGTTCCCACGCTCACGGCCGCCGCTGCCGCCACTACCCGGATGCGCCTGGGCACCCTGGTCACCTCCCCGAACTTCCGGCATCCGGTGACCCTGGCCAAGGACCTGATCACCCTCGACGACGTGTCGAACGGCCGGATCACCCTGGGCATCGGGGCGGGCGGCAACGGATTCGACGCCACCGTGCTGGGCCAGGAGGCCTGGACTCCGCGCCAACGGGCCGACAGGTTCGGCGAGTTCGTGCCGCTGCTCGACCGGCTCCTGACCGAGGACTCGGTGACCAGTGACGGCACCTTCTACTCGGCGGTCGAGGCGCGTAACCTGCCGGGCTGCGTCCAGCGGCCCAGGATCCCCTTCGCGGTGGCCGCGACCGGCCCGCGCGGGCTGAAGCTGGCGGCGAAGCACGGTCAGGCGTGGGTCACCACCGGCGACCCGAAGCTGTTCGAGTCCGGGACGCCCGAGGAGTCCGTCCAGGCGATTCGCGGGCAGATCGAGAAGCTGGGCGTCGCCTGCGAGGAGATCGGGCGGGACGTGGCGGAGCTGGACAAGATCCTGCTCACCGGTTTCACCCCGCAGCCCCGCCGGCACCTGGAGTCCCTCGACGCGTTCGTGGACTTCGCCGGTCGCCACTTCGAGCTCGGCATCACCGAGATCGTGCTGCACACGCCGATCCCCGACTCCGACTTCGCCGTCGACCCGAAGGTCTTCGAACAGATCGCGACGGAGGGACTCGCGCAGCTCGGCCGCTAGCCCTTCCGGTCGCGCACGTGTGCGCTCATCCACGGGGTGAGCGCACCGAGCAGCACCAGCTCCTTGGACGTCCGGTCGCCGGGCAGCGGCACGACCAGCCACCAGCCGGGCGGGAAGAAACGGCCTCGGACGTGGGCTAGGCCGCCGTAGACGGAGCGCAGGAAGGCGGGCACGTCGTCGCGCGGCACATCGTCGAACTGCACGCCGTCGACCGTGACTTGGGCGTCGTCCTCCGGATAGAGCCGTACGGAAACGGAGGGCGAGCCGCCGAGTTCGACGTATGCCTCGTGCGGCAGCGACCCGTCCGGATCGACCACCGCGAACACCCCGGCGGAGGTACGGCGGGAGGTGTGGTCGGCGCCGATGTCGTCGGTGACCTCCACCGCGAGCCGGTATTCGTCGGCGATCGCACGGATCGCGGTGACCGCGGACTCGGTGGTGGGCAGGTGGGGATGGCGCATGATGCCGATCATGCCAAACGCCGGGATCAGCCGGGCAGGCGCAGGTAATCGGGCGGGACGGAGGCGGTGAGCCAGACCCCGTTGGCGCTGATGTGGAAGACATGACCGTCCCGGTGCATGGCCCCGGCGTCCACGCTCAGAATCACCGGCCGGCCGCGGCGGGCGCCGACCCGGGCGGCGGTCTCCCGGTCGGCCGAGAGATGCACATGGTGGCGGTTCATCGGACGCAGTCCCTCGGCGCGGATCGCGTCCAGGGTGCGGGCCACGGTGCCGTGGTGGAGGTAGGCGGGCGGTTCGGCGGGCGGCAGAGCCAGGTCGACGGCCACCGTGTGGCCCTGGCTGGCGCGGATCCGGCCGTCCTCGACGGCGAAGCGCTGCTTGTCGTTGGTGGCGACCACATGGTCGAGCTCGGCACGGGTGAGGGGGAAGCGGTGCGCGGCCGCGCACCGCAGCAGCTCCTCGATCTCCACCCAGCCCTGGGCATCGAGGACGAGGCCGATCCGTTCGGGCTGGTGGCGCAGGTGTTTGGACAGGTACTTGGACACCTTGACGGTGCGTCTGTCGTCGAGGAACGGCGGTCCCTCCCCCGGCGGCTGGTGCGGTGTGTTCATACCGCCAGGGTGCCGGTCCGTGCGGGGGCCCGGCACCCCATTTAGTGAGGGCGCGCCCGGTCAGGGCTTGAGCTGCTCCACCGCCCATCGCGCCCACTCCTCGTGCATCGCACTGAGCCGCTTGCCGTACTCCAGGGCCAGGCGGCCATGTGCCGAGAGCGGATCCTCGTCCCAGTCGATGGCGGCCTCCGCCTGTTGGAGGCCCGCGAGCTGGCGGGCCGAGCGCTCGGCCTCGCCGAGCAGATAGGTCCGCGCTTCGAGCGGGGTGAGCTCGCCGAGGAAGAACACCCGGAGCAGGGAGTCACTGCGGCGCGTACGGACCGGCTCGACCTCGGTCAGCCAGCGGTGCAGTTCGGCCCTGCCGGCGGCGGTGATCCCGTACTCTTTGCGGCCGCGCGGCCCTTCCGCGGACACCTCGACCAGACCGGCGTCGGCGAGTTTGCCCAGCTCTCCGTAGACCTGGCTCTGCGTCGCCGACCAGACGTGGGCGAGCGAGGTCTCGAAAAGCTTCATCAGGTCGTAGCCGCTGGCCCGCCGGTCGGCGAGCAGGCCCAAGACTGCGTGACGGAGGCTCATGTCCTCCACTCTACATTCCACCCTTGACACGTCAAAGATGGAAGCTCTACATTCGACATGTCGAAGTTGGAATGTGGAGCTGAGCCAAGCGCTCGGAACAGAGGGGACTCCCATGAACTACCTGCGCGGATTCATCCCGTGGATCGTCTTCGCCGCCGTCGGCAGTGCGCACTGGCAGTGGGGCGCGCTCGCCGCACTCGCCGCGGGTGTCTACCTCTTCGCCATGGACCGCAGGCGCGGGATGAGCGCCGACTCCCTGATCCTGGAGCAGTCCACGATGGCCTTCTTCGCCGTGCTGAGCGTCATAGCGTTCCTCGCTCCCGACAGCGGGCTGCGCGAGTACGGCGGCGCGCTGGCCACCGGCTGGCTGGCGCTCACCGCGTGGGCCACGCTGGCCGTCCGCAAGCCCTTCACCACGGGCATAGCCAAGCGGCAGGCGCCGCGCGAGGTGTGGACCAATCCGGTGTTCCTCCGGATCAACGTGGTGCTGACCGCCGTCTGGGCCCTCGCCTTCACCTTGACCGCCGCGGGGCTCACGCTCATCGACGCGCAGTCGCTGGGCAGCACCGCCTCGATCGCCGTCCAGGTCGCGGGCTTCGCCCTCCCCGCGATCGTCACCGCCCAGTACCCGGAGCGCGCCCGCCGCGCCGCCGTCCAGAAGGGCGCCTGACGATGACGGCCACGCCCAGCACCTCCGCGGTGCCCACACCGTCCGCCCCGCACCTCGCGGGCAACTTCGCCCCCGTCGCCCAGGAGCTGACCACTCATGAGCTGACGGTGACCGGTGCCATACCGCCCGAGCTGACCGGCTGGTACGTACGCAACGGGCCCAACCCGCAGGACGCGGCCTCGCCCCACTGGTTCTTCGGGGACGGCATGGTCCACGGCGTCCGCCTCGAAGGGGGCCGGGCCCGCTCCTACCGCAACCGCTGGGTGCGCACCTCGACCTTCACCGACGGGGCGCGGGTTCACGACCGGCAGGGGAACACCGACCTCAGCGCCGGGGCCGCCAACACCCATGTGGTGCGGCACGCCGGCCGCACCCTGGCCCTGGTCGAGTCGTCCTATCCGTACGAACTGGACGGCAGGCCGGGCCGCGAGCTGGAGACGCTGGGGGCGTACGACTTCGGGGGCCGGCTCACCACCGCCATGACCGCGCACCCCAAGACCTGCCCGGTCACCGGGGAACTGCACTTCTTCGGATACGGGATGCTCAGCGAGCCCTATCTCACCTATCACCGTGCCGACGCCACCGGCGAGTTGGTGGTGAGCAGGCCGGTGGAGGTGCCGGCGGCCACGATGATGCACGACTTCCATCTCACCGCCTCCCATGTGGTGTTCATGGACCTCCCGGCCGTCTTCGACCTGGAGACGGCGATGCGGCCCGGCGGCGGGCTCCCCTACCGCTGGGACGCGGAGTACGGGGCACGGCTCGGTGTGCTGCGCCGGGACGATCCCTACGGCGAGGTGCGGTGGCTGACGATCGACCCCTGTTACGTCTTCCACGCCCTGAACGCCCATGACGAGCCCGGTGACGGTGCCGGGCGCAGTGAGCGGATCGTGCTGCACGTGGTGCGGTACGAGCGTCTCGGGGCGGGCGGCCCCACGCTGTGGAAGTGGACACTGGACCTGGTGGCCGGGACGGTCCGGGAGGAGCAGCTCGACGACCAGGCCTGCGAGTTCCCCCGGGTCGATGACCGGCTGGCGGGGATGGAGTCCCGGTTCGGGCATGTCACGGTGGCGCAGACGCCGTCCTCGGGGCCGATATCGGGGGCGCTGCTCCGCTACGACCTGCGGACGGGGGCGGTGGCACGGCACGAGTTCGGGGCGGGGCGGGCTCCGGCGGAGGCGGCGTTCGCTCCGGCGGACGGCCGGCCGGGGGGCCCGGGGTGGCTGCTCAGCTATGTGTACGACGCCGCTCGGGACGCCAGCGATCTCGTCATCCTGGACGCGGACGACCTCGCGGCCGCACCCGTCGCGACGGTCCACCTTCCGCAGCGCGTCCCGTTCGGCTTCCACGGCAACTGGCTCGCCGATCAGTAGCAGGGCAGGGTGACCCCAATCACCCTATGGATAAGCCGAGTTGGGTTTGATCCACAATGAAGGCCGGTTATCCACAGGCAAATTGACAGCGCTGTGGACAACTACCGCCCCGTTGCCATGTGTTGGCGAATTTGACACGCATATAAGGGATTTGCCGCACACGACCCTTATGTACCGATACGAGTTGGGGCTGCCAAAGCATCCAAGGTACGCGCCTGCACCTCGCGTTCCGCGGCCGCCGCGATGAACGCGGCAACGTTCTCCGGGCCCACCAGCTCCTGAACGGCGCGGACGGTGGTGCTCGGGAGCGTCACCGGTCCGGGGTCCGGGGCGGCGGGTTCGGCCGCCGGGGCGCCCAGGTGGCGCTGGAGGTGCCGGGTCGCCAACAGGCGCATGGCGCGGGCCAGTTCGGCGTCCACGGTCTGCTGGGCCAGGGGGCGCAGCCGACGCACGAGGTCGGCCGCCTCGACCGCCTCCGCGTCGGTCGGGGGGCGGTGGCCCAGATAGCGGGCGAAGACGTGTTCCGTGGTGAAGTCCAGGAAGCGGGCCGCGATGTGTTCGACCTGGCCGCGCAGCTCGCGCAGATGCCCGGAGATGGCGTCGAGCGGCACGCCCGCCGCGTGCAACTCGGCGGCCACCGCCAGCTCTTGGGGGCTGGGCACGAGGAACTCGGACTCGTTGTCCGGGATGCGTTCCAGGATGCCGAGCTCCACCGCGTCGGCGACGGCCCCGTCGTCGGGATTGCCGCCGAAGGTCTCGTCGAGATCGGCACGGGAGATGCGGGCGGCCTCTTCGTCGGTCCAGGGCCCGTTCACCTCGGCGACCAGACCGAGCACGCCGCCGAGCCCTCTGCCCGCGTCCCAGGCCTCCAGGAGTTCCTTGATGGAGGCCAGGGTGTAGCCCCGGTCCAGGAGATCGGCGATCTGGTGCAGCCGGGCCAGATGGGTGTCGCCGTACACATTGGACCGCCCACGCCGCTCGGGCCGGGGCAGCAGGCCCCGGTCCTGGTAGGCGCGGATGGTGCGGACCGTGGCGCCGCTCGCGTGCGCCAGGTCCTCGATCCGGTACTCGGCCGGTGCCGCCGGCTGCGGCGCCCCCTGCTGAAGTGCTGACTGCCCGGACAAACCCACTCCCTCTAACCCAGGGCGGCGCGGCCCACCGCGCCCGCCGCCGCTCGGGCCGCCGGCGAGGTCGCGAGATAGTCGACGGCCTTGCGCAGGGAGCCCTCCTGCGAGGGATGGTACGACCGGCGCAGGTAGCGGGGTATGGCCGAGCCCAGTTCCTTCCAGGTGGGCAGCAGGCCCCGGCGCACGGCCCGGTTGTGCTCGCGCAGCGAGTAGCGCGCCCGGCCCGCCAGTTGGGGGTCGTGCCGGATCAGATAGGAGGCGCCCCACGCCCACAGCCACAGCAGCACCGGGGCCACGACCGCCATGCCCTCGACACGGCGCGCGTACCGGGGCAGGCCCGTGCCACCGCAGTGCTGGTACATGTCGAAGGCCACCGCCCGGTGCTCGACCTCCTCCGCGCCGTGCCAGCGCAGCAGATCCAGCATGATCGCGTCGGAACCGGCTCGGTCGAGACCCCCGGCGTGCAGCACCCAGTTGCCCAGTACCGCCGTGAACTGCTCTATCGCGGCGATCAGCGAGAGGCGGAAACGCAGCCACTCCTGGGCCGGTATCGGCGCACCGAAGGGGGGCGCCTCACCGAGGAGCTTCTCGAAGAGGAAGTCGACGTGCCGGGTATAGGGCGCGGTGTCCAGGCGCTGCTGCGCCAAGTGATCCAGAACGTAAGCGTGTTGGACGCTGTGGGTGGCTTCCTGGCCCATGAACCCTTTGACGTCCTTGAGCAGGACCGGGTCCTGGACCAGCGGCAGGGCCTCCTTGAACACCTTCACGAACCAGCGCTCGCCCGCAGGGAGCAGCAGGTGCAGCACATTGATGACATGGGTGGCGGTGGGCTCGTCCGGTATCCAGTGCAGCGGCGTCGTGTCCCAGTCGAACGAGACGCGGCGCGGGGATATGCGGTAGTGCTCGACGTCCCGTGTGCCGTCTCGGCGCTCCGTGCTCACAGCGGCGGATCCAATCGGGCGATCGCGCGCAGCGTCCTCGGCGCGAAGCGGGACATGAGGTGGGCGCCGCGCGCCTCCGGCGTCACTGGCACCACCGCCTGGTTCTTCACCACCGCCCGCAGGATCGCCGAAGCGACCTTCTCCGGCGGGAAGTTGCGCAGCCCGTACAGGCGGGAGGTCTTCTTCTGGAGGCGCTTCTCCTCCTTGGCGTCCGTGCCGGCGAAGTGCGTGGTCGAGGTGATGTTGGTGTTGACGAGGCCGGGACAGATCGCCGAGACGCCGATGCCCTGCCCGGCCAGTTCGGCCCGCAGACATTCGCTGAGCATCAGCACCGCCGCCTTCGACGTGCTGTAGGCGGGCAGCGCCCGGGAGGGCTGGTAGGCCGCCGCCGAGGCGGTGTTGACGATGTGGCCGCCCTGGCCGCGCTCGGCCATCTGCCTGCCGAAGACGCGGCAGCCGTGGATGACGCCCCACAGATTGACGTCGAGGACCTTCTTCCAGTCCTCCGCCGTGGTGTCGAAGAAGGAGCCCGAGAGGCCGATGCCCGCGTTGTTGAC
Source organism: Streptomyces sp. ASQP_92 (assembly GCF_025399895.1). Taxonomy (GTDB): domain Bacteria; phylum Actinomycetota; class Actinomycetes; order Streptomycetales; family Streptomycetaceae; genus Streptomyces. The sequence goes on from NZ_JAODUA010000006.1 coordinate 93,472, forward strand.
CAGGACGTCGACGACGCCGTACTCCAGGGCGACCTTCTCGGCGAGCTTCTCCATGGCCTGCTCGTCGCTGACGTCGACGGTCTCGCCCCAGGCTTCGGGCGCGCCGATGAGCCGGGACATCTCCGCGGTCCTGTTCGCGCCCTCCGCGTCCCGGTCCACGGCGATGATCCGCGCCCCGGCCTCGGCGAACGCGAAGGCCGTGGCCCGCCCGATGCCGCTCGCGGCGCCCGTCACCAGAACCAGCTGCCCGCCGAACCGGTCGGCGTGGGGGCCCGTGGCGACGACGTCCTTGGCCGGGGTGCCGTCCTCGTTGGAGCGTACGAACTCGGTGATCCAGGCGGCCAGTTGGTCCGGCCTGGTACGCGGCACCCAGTGCTTGGCGGGCAGGGTCCGGCGGATCAGGTGGGGCGCCCACTGCTCCAGTTCGGCATACAGCTTCGGCGAGAGGAACGCGTCGTCGAGTGGAGTGATGAGCTGGACCGGCACATGGGCGTAGGCGTCGGTCCGGGGGCGGCGCAGCCGGGCGCGGACGTTGTCCCGGTAGAGCCAGGCGCCGTGTGCCGCGTCCTGCGGGAGGGACGCCGTGGGATAGCCGTCGGCGGGCACCTTCTCCACCCGCTGGAGGATCTTCGGCCACCGCTTGCCGAGCGGCCCGCGCCACGCCAGCTCCGGCAGGACCGGTGTGTGCAGCAGATAGACGTACCAGGACTTGGCGCCCTGCCCCAACAACTGGGCCGCCTTGCGCGGGGTGGGGCGGCTCATCCGCTGCTTGATCCAGTGGCCGAAGTGGTCGAGGGAGGGCCCCGACATGGAGGTGAAGGACGCTATGCGGCCCTCGGTGCGCTCGACCGTCGCGAACTCCCAGCCCTGGACCGAACCCCAGTCGTGGCCGACCACATGGACCGGCCGGTCCGGGCTCACCGCGTCCGCGACCGCCAGGAAGTCGTCCGTCAGCTTCTCCAGGGTGAAGCCGCCGCGCAGCGGGGACGGCGCCGTGGAGCGGCCGTGCCCGCGGACGTCGTACAGCACCACATGGAAGCGGTCGGCCAGGCGCTTGGCGACCTCGGACCACACCTCCTTGCTGTCCGGATAGCCGTGCACCAGGAGCACGGTGGGCTGGGACGCGTCGCCCAGCTCCGCCACGCACAGCTCCACGCCGCCGGTCCGCACCCAGCGCTCGCGCGCTCCCTCGATGTTCACGCTCGTCACGCTCACGCCGCCTTCTCCTCGGCCCAGCGCCGCACATGCGGCAGGTCGTCGTCCAGCCAGAACGCGCTCTGCTCGGGGTCCCGGGAGTCGGTGACGACCAGGATCTCCTCGAACTTCGCGCCGGTACCCCGGAACCCGAGGTGCGGTTCGACCGCCCACAGCCCGGGCCGCGGCGGGTGGTCGGAGAACCTGTACGGGGACCAGAGCGGCGACCAGCCGTCCCGGTGTCCGCGCACCGCGTCGCTTGCCAGACCCTTGAGCGCCTGGGTGCCGAAGCCGAAGAGGTTCGGCGACCAGCGGCGCTCCTTCACCCGGTCGATCTTGTGGGCGATCACGCCGAACGGATAGGCGCGGTGCCGGTTGGCGTAGCCCTGGCGGACCATGAGCCGGTCCACGCTCTCGTAGATCTCGCGCAGCGGCCGCATCTCGCGCACCTCCCGCAGGATGAGGGCGCGGTGTGCCTCCAGGTCGGCGAGCAGCCGGTCGTGCACCGGGTTGAGACCCAGGCAGCCGGAATAGCCGATGTCCGCGGTGTAGCCCTTGTAGACCGGGGCCATGTCGAGGATGAACGGCATCCCCGCCTCCAGGCGCCGGTTGGTGGGGAAGAACTGCAGCGGGACGCGGAAGTTCACGAACGCCGTGCGGTCACCGAACCAGGCGAACGGCAGATGGAACCAGTCCCGCACACCCCGCTCGCGCAGCCACTCCCGCTGCATCCGCGCGGCCTCCCGCTCGGTCACCCCCGGCTTGAGCTGGCCGGCCACCGCCTCGGCGCATTCGTACGCCAGGCTCTGTACTTCCCGGAACCCGCGGAGCCGCGGATCGGGTCCAGCCTTCACTGCCGTTGGCATCCGTCCACCCCTGTCGCCCTACGCGTGCGTAACTTGACACTGATGAATGTGACAATGCTCAGCGGCTGCGTCAAGGGGCCTGCGTCGGCCTGTGGACAACCGGCCGGTTGTGGACAACCCCGTCGCCCGGGACGGTGAGCGGTCAGCCTCACGTACGGGTTCCCCTACGGGGCCGTACCTCTGGAGTCGGACATCGATCCAGCCGTCTGGGCTGATGATTGCTGTGTCCTGCGCCACTACCGTCGATGACGTGACTGTGATCGCGACCGAAAGCCTGAGCAAGCGGTTCCCCCGGGTGACCGCGCTTGACCGGCTCTCGTTGGACATCGGCCCCGGAGTGACCGGGCTGGTGGGCGCCAACGGAGCCGGCAAGTCCACGTTGATCAAGATTCTTCTTGGTCTCTCGCCCGCCACGGAGGGCACCGCCGCCGTGCTCGGCCTCGACGTGGCCACCAGAGGCGGCGCCATCCGCGAGCGGGTGGGTTACATGCCGGAACACGACTGCCTGCCGCCCGACGTCTCGGCCACCGAGTTCGTCGTGCACATGGCGCGCATGTCCGGCCTGCCGGCCACCGCCGCCCGCGAGCGCACCGCCGACACGCTGCGCCACGTGGGCCTCTACGAAGAGCGGTACCGCCCCATCGGCGGCTACTCGACCGGTATGAAACAGCGGGTCAAGCTGGCCCAAGCCCTCGTCCACGACCCCCAGTTGGTCCTGCTCGACGAGCCGACCAACGGCCTCGACCCGGTCGGCCGCGACGAGATGCTCGGCCTGATCCGCCGTATCCACACCGACTTCGGCATCTCGGTCCTGGTCACCTCACACTTGCTGGGCGAGCTGGAACGCACCTGTGACCACGTCGTGGTCATCGACGGCGGCCAGTTGCTGCGCTCCAGCTCCACCAGCGACTTCACCCAGACCACCACCACTCTGGCCGTCGAGGTCACCGACTCCGAAACCCACACCGACGGCACGGAAGCGGTGCGCAAGGCGCTCACCGAGGCCGGGATCACGCTGCACGCGGGGGTCGAGGACGGCCTGCCCGGCGCCGGTCACATCCTGCTCGTCGAGGCCACCGGCGAGGACACCTACGACACGGTCCGCGACACCGTGGCCCACCTGGGCCTCGGGCTCGTACGGATGGAACAGCGCCGCCACCACATCATCGAGGTGTTCCAGACCCCGGCCGGGGAGCCGGTCTCCGAACACGCCGCCGCCCGGGCGGCCACCGCGGCCACCGCCGAGCAGAAGGGAGACGGCCGCGATGGCAACTGACAGCGCCCAGACCCAGATCCACAACATCGGCTACCGCACCTACGAGGGGCCGCGCCTGGGCCGGGCCTACGCCCGCCGCTCGCTCTTCTCGCAGTCGCTGCGCGGCGCCTACGGACTGGGCCGCAGCGCCAAGTCCAAGGTGCTGCCCATGGTGCTGTTCGCGGTGATGTGCGTGCCCGCCGCCATCATGGTCGCGGTCACCGTCGCCACGAAGCTCACCGACCTTCCCGTGCAGTACACGCGGTATGCGATCTTCCTCCAGGCCGTCATCGGGCTGTTCATCGCGGCCCAGGCGCCCCAGACGGTCTCGCGCGACCTGCGCTTCAAGACGGTGCCGCTGTACTTCTCGCGGCCGATCGAGCACGTCGACTACGTCCTGGCCAAGGTCGCCGCCATGGCGTCGGCGCTGTTCATCCTCACGGGCGCGCCGCTGGTGGTCCTCTACATCGGCGCCCTGCTCGCCAAACTCGACTTCGCGGACCAGACCAAGGGGTTCGCCCAGGGGCTGGTCTCGGTGGCACTGCTCTCCCTCCTCTTCGCGGGCCTCGGCCTGGTCATCGCCGCGCTGACGCCGCGCCGCGGCTTCGGAGTCGCCGCCGTCATCGCCGTACTGACCGTGTCCTTCGGGGCGGTCTCCGCGGTCCAGGCCATCGCCTTCAACCAGGGCTCGCCCGGCGCGGTCCAGTGGCTCGGCCTGTTCTCCCCCATCACGCTCATCGACGGCGTACAGACCGCGTTCCTCGGGGCGCATTCCAACTTCCCCGGGGGCCACGGCCCGGGATCGGGCACCGGAGCGGTCTACCTGCTCGTCGTCCTCGCGCTCATCCTCGGCTCGTACGCCGTGCTGATGCGCCGCTACCGGAAGGTCGGGCTGTGACCACCATCGACATCGACCACGCCTCACGCTGGTTCGGCAACGTGGTGGCCGTCAACGACGTCACCATGACGATCGGCCCCGGCGTGACCGGACTGCTCGGCCCCAACGGCGCCGGAAAGTCCACGCTCATCAACATGATGGGTGGTTTCCTCGCCCCCTCCACGGGAACCGTCACGCTCGACGGCGAGCAGATCTGGCGCAACGAGTCCATCTACCGCAAGGTCGGCATCGTCCCCGAGCGGGAGGCCATGTACGACTTCCTGACGGGCCGCGAATTCGTCGTCGCCAACGCCGAGTTGCACGGCCTCGGCGCCCGCGAAGCCGGCCGGGCCCTGGCGACGGTCGAGATGGAGTACGCCCAGGACCGGAAGATCCAGACCTACAGCAAGGGCATGCGCCAGCGCGTCAAGATGGCGTCCGCCCTCGTCCACGATCCCTCGGTGCTGCTCCTCGACGAGCCGTTCAACGGCATGGACCCGCGCCAGCGCATGCAACTCATGGAGCTGCTGCGGCGGATGGGGGCCGAGGGCCGGACGGTCCTGTTCTCCTCCCACATCCTCGAAGAGGTCGAGCAGTTGGCCTCGCACATCGAGGTCATCGTGGCCGGACGGCACGCGGCCAGCGGCGACTTCCGCAAGATTCGCCGCCTCATGACGGACCGCCCGCACCGCTATCTGATCCGCTCCAGCGACGACCGCGCACTGGCGGCGGCGCTGATCGCCGACCCCTCGACCGCCGGGATCGAGGTGGACCTCAAGGAAGGCGCGCTGCGCGTCCAGGCCGTCGACTTCGGCCGGTTCACCACGCTGCTCCCGCAGGTGGCCAAGGCGAACGGCATCCGCCTGCTGACGGTCTCGCCCTCCGACGAGTCCCTCGAATCCGTCTTCTCCTACCTCGTAGCGGCCTGAGCGCCTCCAGAAAGGAGCGGTGACGTTCCCATGTACAACCCGACCGTCGCCCGGCTCACCTACCGAGCCCTGCTCGGCCGCCGCCGGGCCGCCATTCTCTTCGTCCTTCCCGCACTGCTGATCGTGATCGCCGCGGCCGTCCGTTCCTTCAGCGGAGCCGACGACCAGGTCACCGCCGATCTGCTCGGCGGTTTCGCCCTGGCCACGATGGTGCCGCTGATCGGTGTCATCGCCGGCACCGGCGCCATCGGCCCGGAGATCGACGACGGCTCGATCGTCTATCTGCTGGCCAAACCGGTGAAACGGTCGACGATCATCTTCACCAAGCTGATCGTCGCGATCGCCGTGACGATGGCGTTCTCCGCGATCCCCACGCTGATCGCGGGCCTCATCCTCAACGGCAACGGCCAGCAGATCGCGATCGCCTACACCGTGGCGGCACTGGTCGCCTCCATCGCGTACGCCGCCGTCTTCCTGCTGCTCGGCACCGTCACCCGGCACGCGGTGGTCTTCGGCCTGGTGTACGCGCTGGTCTGGGAGTCGCTGTTCGGCAACCTGGTGCCCGGCGCGCGCACCCTCAGCGTCCAGCAGTGGTCCCTCGCGCTCGCCCAGCGCATCGGCGAGAACGGCGTGATCTCCTCCGACGTGGGGCTGCCGCTCGCGGTGGTCCTGCTGGTGGGAGTGACCACCGTGGCCACCTGGTACGCGGGCCTCAAACTGCGCACCCTCAAGCTGGCCGGGGAGGAGTAACCGGGGGCTTCCCCGGTCGAGGGCGGTGCCCCGCGGCGTCAACTCGCCGCGGGGCACCGCCTGTTGTGCGTCCGGGCGCCCTGGTGCGCCGGAGAGCGGTGAGCCGCTGACTCCGGCGGCGGTCCGGCCCGCCCGGGCCTACTTCGCTACCTGCGGCGCTTGCGGCGCGGGCACGGGGGAGGGGGTAGACGCCGCTGGATGTCGGCGACCTCCCCGGAGAGATCCGTGAGCCTCACGCTCATGGCTCCGACCACGCGGTTGGTGGCGTCGAGCCGTCGGTCGACGTGCTCCAGCCGACGGTCGACCTGCTCCAGACGACCGTCCATCCGCTCGATGCGGTGGTCCATCTGCTCCATGCGGTGGTCCATCGCCGTCATCCGGCGGTCCATCGAGGCCATGCGCTGGTCCATCGACTCCAGCCGCGCCGACATCCGGCTCAGCACGGGACCCAGTTCCTGGAGCGCGGGCCCGATCCGGGCCATGGAGCCCTCCAGATCGGCGACCCGACGGTCCAGCCCGTCGTAGCGGGGGTCGCTCGCGACGACGGTCCGGGTGGACTCCTCGGTGTCGAGGAGATAGGTCCGTACACAGCGGGCGACTTCGCTGTCGCGAAGAAGCATGGCTATGTTCAGGACGGTTCGGCGGGTGAAGAGGCGGAGGTGGGCCCTGCCCTGTGGATAACTTGTCGGCTGTCCGTCGTTTGAAATGGCCAAGTTGGCCATTTCAAAGACTTGCAGCTCAGGGCCCTTCAGGGTGCGCATCCCGTTGGCGTGCAGCTCATCCCGGTACCGCTTGACGACGCTGTTGACGGCCTCTGTGGGGACAGCGAAGTACAGGGCCACAGCATCTGTGGACAAGTGGACGCCATCAGGTAGCAACCGCAACGCCTTGACCTTCTCCAGGACGTCGACACGTCCCAGGTGGTCGGCGCGCAGGGTGCGCGATTCGAGTAGGGCGACTTCGGACGGCATGGTCGGGCCTTCCGTTCATGGTCGGTTTGCTGGATGACTTGGACGCCCCAACCCCGGGCAGCAGGGGTGGAGGTCCGCTCATCTACGCCACTGACTCAATGACCGGTTCTTGTACCGCGACCGGCAATCCCCAAATTCACGAAAGGTACGACGCCACTAACCCCAGTTGCCTCCACGCACGGTGGTCAACGAGCGGACTTTCGTACAAGTCACGCATCCGGGGAACACGTGTTGGGAACAGACCCTTCGGGCCCTTCGGACCCTTCGACGGGCTAGACCGTGCGGTCCCGGGCCGCGAAGAGGCCCACGGCCAGGGCGGCCGCGCACACGCCGAGTACGAGGGCGATCGGTACGGTCCAGCCGCCCGTGGCCTGGTGGACGGCGCCCGCCGCGAAGGGGCCGATGGCCGCAAGGAGATAGCCCACCGTCTGGGCCATGCCGGAGAGCCTGGCCGCCGTGCGGGCGTCGCCCGAGCGCAGCACGATCAGTGTCAGGGCCAGGCCGACCGCGCCGCCCTGCCCGATTCCGAGGACCCCCGCCCACAGCCAGGCGCCGCTCACCGGGGCGACCATCAGGCCCACGTAACCGGCCGCCACCAGCGAGGTGACCAGGACGATCAGCGGGCGCTGGCTGCGCATCCGGCCGGCCAGCAGCGGTACGGCGAAGGCGCCCGCCACCTGGATCAAGTTGTTGAACGCGAAGATCACGCCCGCCGTGGAGCGGCTCATCCCGTGGTCCGTGAAGATCGTCGGCATCCAGGCGATCAGCACGTACGACCAGAGCGACTGGAGCCCCATGAAGAAGGTGACCTGCCAGGCGAGCGCCGAGCGCCACACGCTCCTTCCGGGGGAGCCGGAAGCCGCCGCCCCGCCCTTGCCGGTCGAGCCGGAAGCCGCCGCCCCGCTCGCCGCCCGCACCTCGTGACCCGTACGGCCACGGGCGATCAGCACCTGCGGCAGCCACGCCACCGCCGCGAGGACCGCGAGCAGCGACCACACCGCCAGCGAGGCCTCCCAGCTGTCCCCGAACGCCTTCTCCAGCGGCACCGACGACGCCGCGACCACAGTGGCGCCCGCGATCATCGCGCCGGTGTAGACCGACGTCATCGACGCCGCCCGGTCCGGGAAGTCCCGCTTGATCAGACCGGGCATCAACACGTTGAGCAGGGCTATCGCCGTGCCGACCAGTACGCCGCCGCCGTACAGCGCCACGGCCGAGGGCGCCACGCGCACCAGGATGCCGACGGCCAGGAGCAGCAGGGCGAACAGGAGCACCGGCTCGGTCCCGAAGCGTCTCGCCAGCCACGGGGCCACCAGGGCGCCGAGTCCGAGGAAGAGCACGGGCACGGAGGTCACCAGGCTGCTCGCCGTCGACGACAGCCCGAACGAGGCGCTGATGTCGCTCACCAGCGGCGAGACGCTGGCCAGCGCCGCCCGCATGTTCACCGACGCCAGCACGATCCCGACCATCAGCACCACCGGATGCGCGAGCAGAGCCCAACGCGCGGCGATGCCCTGAGGCGATGGCCGTACGTCGGCCTCGGCGTCGGGCAGCAGCAGACGATCAACATCCGGGCGTGACAAAACAAGCACCTTTCCTTGAGGGGGAGTTGGAGGGGAGGGGGCGTGGGGGGTGGGGTGCGACCGGGTGCGGGCCGGCTTCGGGTGTTACCCCCGCACCGCCAGCGCCCGTACCGCGGCCAGCGGCTCGCGGAGGAGTTCGCGTACCGCGCGCTCCGCCGCCGCGGGGTCGCCGCTCTCGATCGCGTCGACCAGCGCCTCGTGCGTGTCGAGGTCGATCGCGGGCATTTCCTGGTCGCGCAGGGACGTGATCAGGCTTTCGTGCACCTGCGTCGAGAAGAACCGGTACACCTCGATGAAGGCCGGGTTGTGGGTGGCCTGCACCACGCCCAGGTGGAACGCCATGTCGGCGTCGGCGGCGCGGTCGCCGTGTTCCCGCAGGGTCTGAAGGGCGCCGCGCAGGGCCACCATGTCGGCGGTGTCGCGGCGTTCGGCGGCGAGCCGGGCGGCTTCGGCCTCCAGAGCGACGCGGAGTTCGAGGACGTCAAGAGCGCCGGCGGCGCGGATCCCCTGGAGGACGGCGGAGGGGTCGGCCGTGGAGCGTACGAAGGTGCCGTTGCCCTGGCGGGATTCGAGCAGGCCCGCGTGGACCAGGACGCGAATCGCCTCGCGGACGGTGTTGCGGCCGACGGCCAGCTGCTCGGCCAGCTCGTGCTCGGTGGGGATGCGGTCGCCGACCGCCCATTCGCCGTCGGTGAGCTGGGCCTTCAGCTCGTCGACCACGGTGTCCACCAGGGACTGTCGTCCCGCCGTTCTGAGGGCCACGCCACCCACTCCATTCACCCGGTTGCCCAGTCATCCTACAACTGGTCCGGGACGGGCTCCGGGGCCATCCCGGCGTTCCCCCGCCGTTCCGGTGTTCCGCCGCTCCCTCGATCCGCCGCTCCCTCGATCCGCCGTACGCCCGTGGCTCTCGCGTGCCGCACAGGGTTCCGGGCCATCATCGAGGGATGACGACCCTGCTCCCTCGTGGCGCCGAGCGCTCGCGGCCGGTCCGTTCCTGGGTGCGTTCCACGCCCGGGACGCACATCTGGCTGCTGGTCATCGCCATCACCAGCCTCGTCATCCAGCTCTCCACGCGGGACATGGAGCACTTTCTGCTGCACCGCAACAGCAGCAACATCCACGAGCTGACCAAACACCCGGTGCAGGCCCTGTTCACCAGCGCGTTCTGGATCGAGAACCCGTCCTCGCTCCTGCTCTACCTGGTGCTCTTCGAGATCGTCCACGGCACGGTGGAGCGCTGGCTCGGCACGCTGCGGTGGCTGTGCACCGTCGTCGTGGGGCATGTGGTGGCGACGCTGATCAGCCAGGAGTACGTCCTGTGGTCGATCCAGAACCAGCATCTGCCCAAACGGCTCGCGCACGCCATGTCCCATGTCGTGGACATCGGGGTCAGTTACGGGCTCGCCGCCTCGGCGGGCATCCTCGTCCACCGGCTGCCCCATCCCTGGCGCTGGCTCTATCTCGCGGGTCTCGCCGCGTTCTTCGGCATCCCACTCGCCGGCGGCGGCACGTTCACCGACCTCGGCCATGTGACCGCGCTGGTCATCGGGCTCGCCTGCTGGCCGCTGACCCGGGACGTACCCCCGCGAAAACCGGTGGCGCCCAACGACCGTGCGGGGCACAGTGGTTGAGGCAGCCGGGCACGGGGGAAGCGGGCCTCGGCACGGGGGACAGGGCGCGACGAGCACCCGCGGGTACGCGCCGGACGACGGCCGTACGCAGGGTCGCGTCGCGCTCGTAACGGGGCTTCGCGGGGCAGGCATCGGAGTGGCACCGGCGACTCCGACGGGCCGCCGCCCGTGAACGGTTGCCGGGGCGGCCGCTTCGAGCGCGCGTCAGCGCGAGGCCGCCCCTTCTCCATGGGTAAGGGGCGCCCGCCATTGCGGACGCCCCTTACGCATACCTACGCGTCTGCGTAAGGGGGCGCCCGCCATTGCGGACGCCCCCTTACGCATACCTACGCGTCTGCCTGAAGCAACCGCTCGAGGACCACGGCGATGCCGTCGTCGTCGTTGGAGGCGGTGATCTCGTGGGCCACGGCCTTGAGTTCGTCGTGGGCGTTGGCCATCGCCACCCCGTGCTCGGCCCAGCCGAACATCGGGATGTCGTTCGGCATGTCCCCGAAGGCGATCGTGTCCGCCGCCTTGCGGCCGAGCCGGCGTGCGGCGAGGGAGAGGCCGGTCGCCTTGCTGAGCCCCAGCGGAAGGATCTCCACGACGCCCGGGCCCGCCATGACGACGCCGACCAGGTTGCCGACCACCTGGCGCGTGATCTGCGCCAGCGCGTCGTCGTCGTACCCGGGATGCTGGACGTAGACCTTGTTCAGCGGGGCCGACCAGAGCTCGGCCGGGTCCTCGAAATGGCGTACCGGAAGGGGCCCCTCCTGGACCTGGTAGCCGGGGCCGACCAGGACTTCGCCGTCGATGCCGTCGCGGCCCGCGGCGAGCGCCAGAGGGCCGATCTCCGCCTCCACCTTGGACAGGGCGAGCCCGGCGAGCTGGCGGTCGAGCGTCACCGACGTCAGCAGGCGGTGCTCGCCGGCGTGGTAGACCTGCGCGCCCTGGCCGCACACCGCGAGGCCCTCGTAGCCGAGGTCGTCGAGGATGTGGCGGGTCCAGGGCACCGCCCGGCCGGTCACCACGATGTGCGCGGCGCCGGCGGCGGTGGCGGCGTCGAGCGCCTCGCGGGTGCGCTGCGAGACCGACCCGTCGGAGCGCAGCAGCGTCCCGTCCAGGTCGGTCGCGACCAGCTTGTACGGGAAGGGTCGGCCCACGGCGGTGCTCACTTGGCGATCGGCTCCAGGACCTCGCGCCCGCCCAGGTAGGGCCGCAGCACGGGCGGGACCCGTACGGTGCCGTCGGCCTGCTGGTGGTTCTCCAGGATCGCGACGATGGTGCGCGGAACGGCGCACAGCGTGCCGTTCAGGGTGGCCAGCGGGGCGACCCTGCTCTTGCCGTCGGTGGTCTCGCGCATGCGGACCGACAGGCGCCGGGCCTGGAAGCCGTCGCAGTTGGAGGCCGAGGTCAGCTCGCGGTACTTGCCCTGGGTCGGGATCCACGCCTCGCAGTCGAACTTGCGCGAGGCGGAGGCGCCGAGGTCGCCCGTGGCGACGTCGATGACCTGGAAGGGCAGTTCGAGGGCGGTCAGCCACTGCTTCTCCCAGTCCAGGAGGCGCTTGTGCTCGTTCTCGGCCTCGTCCGGGTGGACGTAGGAGAACATCTCGACCTTGTCGAACTGGTGGACCCGGAAGATGCCCCGGGTGTCCTTGCCGTAGGTGCCGGCCTCGCGGCGGAAGCACGGCGAGAAGCCGGCGTAGCGCATCGGCAGCTTGTCCGCGTCCAGGATCTCGTCCATGTGATAGGCCGCGAGCGGGACCTCGGAGGTGCCGACCAGGTAGTAGTCGTCCTTCTCCAGGTGGTACACGTTCTCGGCGGCCTGGCCGAGGAAGCCGGTGCCCTCCATGGCGCGCGGGCGGACCAGGGCCGGGGTGAGCATCGGGATGAAGCCGGCCTCGGTGGCCTGGGCGATCGCGGCGTTGACCAGGGCGAGCTCCAGGAGCGCGCCGACGCCGGTCAGGTAGTAGAAGCGCGAGCCCGACACCTTGGCGCCGCGCTCGACGTCGATGGCGCCCAGCGCCTCGCCGAGCTCCAGGTGGTCCTTGGGCTCGAAGCCCTCGGCGCCGAAGTCGCGGATGGTGCCGTGCGTCTCCAGGACGACGAAGTCCTCCTCGCCACCGACGGGGACGTCCGTGTGGACGATGTTGCCGAGCTGGAGGAGGAGCTGCTTGGCCTGCTCGTCGGCGTCGTTCTGCGCGGCCTCGGCGGCCTTGACGTCGGTCTTGAGCTGCTCGGCCTTCTTCAGGAGCTCGGCGCGCTCGTCCGGCGTGGCCTTGGGGATGAGCTTGCCGAGCGACTTCTGCTCGGAGCGCAGTTCGTCGAAGCGGAGGCCCGAGGACCTGCGCAGCTCGTCGGCGGAGAGCAGGGCGTCGACGAGCGCGACGTCCTCTCCACGGGCGCGCTGGGAGGCGCGAACACGGTCGGGGTCCTCACGGAGCAGGCGAAGGTCAATCACCCCTCCAGGCTACCGGTGCGGACTCGTGGCCCCCCACCGGATATCCCGCGCGGCGTCGTCCCGCGCGGCACTTTGTCCGGATTGACCGAATTAGGGAAAGTGGGGGTGGAATTCCTGACGGTTCGTCCGGTGGGGCATCCGGCGGATGTCAAGGAAAGCGCCGCTATTCCCCGAAAAGGGGCGCTGACCGGACCGCCGTTGACCGACTCCCTTGCCGCGCCCCGGACTTGTCCACAGAAGTGCACGCCGCCGGATACTTATCCACAGCCTGTGTGGAGAATCTGTGGACTACGGAAGAGATCGTTCCGAAAGCCGCATGAGGGACCGAGGATTCCCCTTCCAAACCCGTGCCACACACTCATTCGGGTGGGAATTGCTCGCTCTAAAGAGTTGATCAATGGAATTGGGGTGACAGAGGATGCCCTGGCGGCCTGTGGACCGATGTGTCGTCGCTAGAGGGATTTGTCGACTGTGTCCGGTTGTGTTGTCGACTTACCCACAGGTCGAGAAGCAGGCCTGTGGATAACTTTGTGGACAAGGAAAATCAGCAGGTAAGACCGGTCGCGACCGAATCGCGAAGCCGTCTGCAGACCTAGACGCGCCCGTCCTGGCAGCGGGCCAGCCACTCGGCCGCCTCGACGAACTCCGCGTCCGAGGTCCCCGCACGCAGCGCGCGTACGTCGTCGAGCGTCACCTCGGCCCTCGGGTACGAGCCGAGGAAGCGCACCTCGGGGCAGATCCGCCGCAGCCCCATCAGCGCCTCCCCCACCCGGCGCTCCGAGATGTGGCCCTCGGCGTCGATGGCGAAGCAGTAGTTGCCGATGCCCTGACCGGTGGGCCGGGACTGGAGCAGCATCAGGTTGACCCCGCGCACCGAGAACTCCTGGAGCAGTTCGAGCAGGGCGCCGGGGTGGTCCTCGCGCTGCCACAGGACGACCGAGGTCTTGTCCGCGCCGGTGGGCGCCGCAGGGCGGGCCGGGCGGCCGACCAGGACGAAGCGGGTCTGCGCGTTCACCGCGTCGTGAATGTCGGTGATCAGCGGTTCGAGGCCGTACGTCGCCGCCGCGAACTCCCCCGCGAACGCCGCGTCGTACCGCCCCTCCTGGACCAGGCGGGCGCCGTCCGCGTTGGACGCCGAGGACTCCCACAGCGCCTCGGGCAGGTTCGTCTTCAGCCAGTTGCGGACCTGGGGCTGGGCGGCCGGATGCGCGGTGATCGTCTTGATGTCGGCCAGCGTCGTGCCCGGACGGACGAGCAGCGCGAACTTGATGGAGAGCAGCACCTCGCGGTAGATCATCAGTGGCTCGCCCGAGACCAGCTGGTCCAGGGTGGTGGTGATGCCGCCCTCCACCGAGTTCTCGATCGGGACCAGGGCCGCCGCCGCGTCCCCGTTGCGCACCGCGTCCAGGGCGGCCGGCACGGAGACCATCGGGACCAGTTCGCGGGTCGCGGCCTCGGGCAGGGTGCGCAGGGCGGCCTCGGTGAACGTGCCCTCGGGACCCAGATAGGTGTATCGCGTGGCGGACATGGACGTCACACTAATGGCCCGACGTGACGGGCACCCACCGATCGGAGGGACCCTTCCCCGGGGCGGGCCCGCCTCAGGACTCCAGCAGCCGCTGGCCCACGTATTCGCCCGCCCGGGGACCGCCCGGCACCGCGAACAGGCCGCTCGACTCGTGCCGCAGGAACGGGGAGAGCGCGTCCCCCCGGTCCAGCTTGCGCTGCACCGGCACGAAGCCCTGGAGCGGATCGGCCTGCCAGCAGACGAAGAGCAGACCCGCGTCAGGGGTGCCGTCGGCGGCGATGCCGTCGTGGAAGGAGAAGGCGCGCCGCAGCATGGCAGCGCCGCCGTTCTGTTCGGGGGCGGCGATCCGGGCGTGGGCGTTGGCCGGGATGACCGGCTTGCCGTCCGGGCCGAACGCGTCGAGCCGCATCTTCGTGGTCTCCGTACCCCCCGAGAGAGGGGCGCCGTTCGACTTCTTGCGGCCGATCACCTGCTCCTGCTCGGTGAGCGGCAGCTTCTCCCAGGTGTCCAGGAGCATCCGGATCCGGCGTACGACGGCGTAGGAACCGCCCGCCATCCAGGCCGGCTGTCCGGTGTCGGGGACGAAGACGCGCTGCTCGAAGTCGGCGTCCGAGGTCTTGGGGTTGTTGGTGCCGTCGAGCTGGCCCATCAGATTGCGGGCGGTCATCGGCTTCTCGGTGGCGCCCGGGGTGCGGTTGAAGCCGTTCATCTGCCAGCGCGGGCGCGCGGCGGAACCGGCGTCGCGCTGGAGGGCGCGCAGCGCGTGGAAGGCGACCAGCGCGTCGTCGGCGCCGATCTGCACCCACAGGTCGCCGTTCGAACGCCGGGGGTCGAGCTGGTCGGAGGAGAAGTCGGGCAGCGGGTCCAGCTGTGCGGGACGCCGGTCGGCCAGGCCCGTGCGGTCGAAGAAGCTGTGGCCGAAGCCGAAGGTGACGGTCAGCGAGGAGGGGCCGGCGTCCAGGGCGACGCCGGTGTCGCCGTCGCTCGCGGGCTCTCCCGCCATCAGCGCCTTGGCCGTCGCCGACCAGCGCCGCATCAGTGCGGCCGCCTCCTTGCGTCCGGCGCCGGGGGCCAGGTCGAAGGCGATCAGATGGCCGGTGGACTGAAGCGGAGTGGTGATCCCCGCTTGATGTTTCCCGTGAAACATCACCTCCGTGGAACCGACCGACGCCAACGGGCTGGTGTCGTCGGGCGCCGCGACGGCCGCGTATCCGCCGGCGCCGGCCGCCGCGCCCAGCGCCAGACCGGCCGCGCCCACGGCGCCCACGGTGGTGAGCAGCTTGCGCCGGGAGAGGTCGACGACGGGCTCGGCGGAGGCGGCCGGGGCGCGCTCGGAGTTCTTGGTCTCGCTCATGTCAGTTCTACTCAGCCGATCTTGACGTTCTTGTCCACGGTGGTCTCGTCGATCTCGGAGGTGCGCACGGTCACCGAGATCTGCCAGTCGCCCGCCATCGGGATCTGCACTCCGCTCGCGCTCCAGTGTCCGGCGGTGACGCGGTCGGGCACGACGGGCAGCGGTCCGACCGACTTGGCGGCGAGCGTGAAGGCGACCTTGACCTCGGGGGCGTCCTTCGGCGCGCCCGCCGGGTCCTCGAGATAGACGTGCAGATCGTTGGAGCCGGTGCGGCCGGGGTCGAGGGTGATCTTGACGGTGCCCTTGCCGGTCTTGCCGCCGGTGTCGAAGGGCAGCCGGATGTCGACGGGCCGGTCCGCGACGGCGACCTGGGAGCCGGCCCTGGCCCGGTCCACGGCCTGCTGGGTGCGGCCCGGCTCGGTCTGGGTCAGCACCGTGGTGACGGCGAGCAGCACCACGGCGATGCCGGCCTCGGCCAGGACGGTGCGGCGCAGCCCAGTCCGCTCGGGGTCGGCGTCGCGGATCCGCTTCTCGCGGGCGGTGCTCATCGCGGCCCGCTGGCGCGCGAGTTGGGCGGCGCGCTGGGCGTCCTTGCCGTCGTCGGGGACGGTGACGGGCTCCGGCTCGCTCGGGCGCTGCTCGACGATCACGTCGGCCTCGGCCGTGGGCGCGCTCCGCTCGGACAGGCGCGCGGTCCAGCGTCGCGAGAAGGAGGCGGTCGCGACGAGAACGGCCACCAGGGCGACCTTGACGAGCAGGAGTTGCCCATAGGTGGTGTCGATGAGCGCCGACCAGGTGCCGACCTGTCGCCAGGACTGGTAGACGCCGGTCGCCGCGAGGACGGCCACGCTCACGAACGCGACGCGGGAGAACCGCAGCACGGCCGCGCGCTCGATGCCTGGCACGCGGTACAGGACGACGAGCAAGGTGACGAGGCCGCCCAGCCAGGCCGCCACCGCCAGCAGGTGCAGCACGTCGACGGGCATGGCGATGCCCGGTTGCAGCCCCGTCGAGGCGTGCTCGGCGAGCGCCCAGGTCGCGGCGAGCCCTGCGGCGACGACGGTGCCGCCGATGGCGAGCCCGAAGGTGAGGTCCTGCTTCTCGGCCTCGTCGTCCCTCTTGGCGTACGCGCCGAACAGGACGGAGACGAACAGGGCGGCGGCGCCGAGCAGCAGGAGCCGGGAGATGAGCGCGGCGCCCGGCTTGGTCTCCAGGACGGCCCGCAGCCCGTTCAGGTCGAAGGCGTCGGAGAGGTTCCCCGAGCCGGTGTAGGGCGTGCGGAGCAGCAGCATCGCGAGGGTGGCGGCGGTCATCGTGAGCCAGCCGCCGACCACGACGCGCTGCACGGGACCCACGCCCGCCCCGCGCCGCCAGCAGGCCAGCACGAACGCGGCGCCGCCGACCAGGAGCACGAAACCGCCGTACGCCGCGTACCGGGCGATGCCGTAGAGGGCGCCGACGAGGCCGCCGCCGGCCTCCTGGGTGGGCAGGACCGCGGTGGTCGCGGAGGGGGCGCCGATGGAGAAGGTGAAGGCGCCGGAGACGGGGTGGCTGTCGACGGAGATCGCCTGCCAGGCCACCGTGTAGGTGCCGTTGGGGATGCCGGTGCGCAGCCGGACGCCGTACTTGACGACGTCGCCGCTGCACAGGTTGACGAGTTCGGCGGTGTCCGAGCGCTTACCGGTGGGGTCGAGGACCCGGATGGAGTTGGCGTCCAGGGCGACGCCCTCGGAGAAGGTGAGGGCGACCTGGGCGGGCGCGGTGGCGACCACCGCCCCTTCCTTCGGGTCGCTGCCGGTCAGCGCGGCGTGCGCGGACGCGGGTGCGGCGCCGGCGAACAGCGCGCCGAGCAGCGCCACCGTGATGAGCGCCAGCCTGGTCAGGGGCCTGCTCGCGGTGGTTCGAAGGCGTGGGGCGATGGCCGTCATGTCAGTCCCTCAAGTCCCTCTGGATGCCTCAGTGGTGCTTCGGGTTGTAGGTGGCTTCCTTCACCGCGAGGTCGACCTTGACCGGGTCGGCCTTCTCGAAGTGCAGCTCGACGGTGACCTTTTCGCCCTGCTGGGGCTTCTTCTTGAGGCCCATGAACATGATGTGGTTGCCGCCGCGTTCGAGGTCCAGCTCGCCGCCCGCCGGGATGTCGAAGGACGTCACCTCCCGCATCTTCTGGTTCTTCGTCTCGTGGATGGTGATGTTGTCCGAGAGCTCGCTGGTGACCTTGGTGAGCTTGTCGGCGGTCTTGCCATCGTTCTTGACGATCAGGAAGCCGCCGGCCATGTCGCTGGTCGGCACCGGCATGAACGCGTCGCTCACCTGGAGCTTCGGCTTGGCGTCGGCGCTGTCCGAGCAGCCCGCGAGGGCCAGGCCCGCGGACAGGGCTATGACGGCGGCGACGGACGAGCGGGCGGCGTGGGTGGTGCGGCGGTTCACGGGTTCTCCCCCTTGATGATCTTCGGCAGGTCCTTCATGTAGTCGGCGACCTTCGCGTCCTGGCCGTACAGGACGTAGCCCTGGTCGGTCTTGGGGGAGAAGGCGATGACCTGGGCCCCATGCATGGAGACGACCTTGCCGTCCTTGTCCTTGCTGGGCGGGTCGATGCCGATGCCGATCTGCCGGGCGCCCTTCTGGATGGTGGCGAAGTCGCCGGTCAGCCCGATGAAGGACGGGTCCTGGCCCTTGAGCCACTTGCCGAGCGAGGCGGGGGTGTCGCGCTCGGGGTCGGTCGTCACGAAGACGACCCGGAGCCTGTCCTGGTCGGCCTTGGGCAGCGCCTTCTTGGCGACGGCGATGTTGCCCATGGTGAGCGGGCAGACGTCCGGGCAGTTGGTGTAGCCGAAGTAGATGAGCGTCGGCCTGCCCTTGGTCTCGGCGCGGAAGTCGAACTTCTTGCCGTCAGTGTCGGTGAGGACGAAGTCGGGCTTGGCGAACGGCCGGTCGAGCAACGTCGCGGCCTGGGTCTTCGCCGGGGCGGAGACATCGGCGACGGGGCTGTTGGAGCCCTTGTCGCCGCTGTCGCCGCACGCGGTCAGGGTGAGCGCCGCTGCCGCCGCCAGAGCGGCGGCAGTCAGCGCGGTCTTGGTGCGCATGGGGTGATTTTCCGGTCTTTTCCGGTGGAAGGGGTGCAGGTGACGGATCAGGCGGAGCGTCGGCGCCCGGCGAACACGCCGAAGGCCACTCCGGCGACGCCGACGGCGATGCCCACGGCGCCCAGGACACGGGCGGTGGTGTCGGTGTCCGAGGAGGAGGCTTCGGGCTTCGCGGCGGCCGCGTCCTTGTCGGCGGCGGGCGCCGCGCCGCCGTGGCCCGCGGCGGCGGCGCTCAGCTTGAGGGTCGGCGCCGGGTTCGCGGGCTCGGCCGCGCCCTGCTGTGGCTCCTGGATCCAGCGCACGACCTCGTTGTTGTCGTAGGTCTGGAGCGCCTTGAAGACGAGCTGGTCGGTGTCGCTGGGCAGCGAGCCGATGGAGAGCGGGAACTTCTGGAACTGGCCGGCCTCGATGGTTCCGCCGCTCCACGTCACCTTGGTGACGGCCTCGTTGATCTGCTTGCCGTGCACGGTCAGCGGCTTGTCGAGCTTGGACTTGGTGACCTCGACGTTCCAGCCCGGCACCGGCTGCGGCATGACGGACGCCAGCGGGTGGTCGGCCGGCAGGTTGACCTCGACCTTGACCGTCTTGGCGTTGTCGCGCTCGTTGGGGACCTTGAAGTCGACGACGGCGTAACCGCCCTTGGCGGCCGCCCCCTCGGGCTGCACGGTGACGTGGGCGAAGGCCGTTCCCGAGAGCAGCAGGACGGAACCGGCGGCGACGGAGCCGACGAGGGCGGTACGGGTGCGCGAACGGGCAGCGTTCATGGCAGAGACACTCCAGTGAGCAGGAAGGGTGGGGTACGTCCACCGCGCACGGGTGCGCGGGGACCCGCGACACCACTCCTGCGGTACGTGAGGGGAGTGGGCCGCGTTCAGGCAGCGAGGGCGTACGCGGCGGGCGGCCCGCGCCTGATCACCGAGTGCTGGAGTGCGGCCCCGGGCAGCGGGGCCGTGTCGCCGGGGTCCCCGGGGGTGAGGCGGGGGCCGTTTCCGGCGGTCGCCGAGAGCCCGGCGCACAGGGCCCCCACGAAGGACAGGGCCCGGCGCAGGGAGCGTACGGAGGCGGCCTCGGCCACCGCGGTGACGGACTGGGCGGCCAGCCGTACCGCCCCGAACAGGGCGATCTCGCCGCGCCGCAGCAGCCAGCCGGTGGCGAGCGCCGCGAGCAGGTGGCAGAGCAGCATCGGCAGGGTGGGCAGCAGCGAGGCGGCGAGCGACGCCGACTCCATGCCGGTGCCCGAGGCGCCCCGCGCCATCGGACCCATGCCGGCCATGTGGGACATGCCGGCCATCGAGGCGTGCCCGGCGCCGCTGATCCTGGCCGGGTCGATGCCCGCGTCCGTGACGATGCGCTGGGCGTCGGCCGCGGTGAGGGATGCGGCGCCGCTTCCGCAGATCAGCTTGGCGGCGAAGTGGATCAGCGGCAGGTCGCCGGTGGATCCGGTGCCGGAAGCGGCCGCCGTGTGCTGGCCGATGCCGAAGAGCGTGTGCAGGCCCAGCTGTCCGGCCGCGAGTGCGCCCGAGATGGACGCCAGCGACCGCTCCCGTCCGGCGAGCGGGGCCACCACGGCGAAGACCCCGAGGAAACCGGCGAGCAGCGTCCACCAGGGGACGCTCGCACAGGCCGCCATGACGTGCCCCATCGCGGACAGCACGACGCAGACCGCGGCGAACACCGCGGCCCGGAGCAGCCGGAGACCGGCGCCTGCTGGGGCGTGGAGGGGAGACATGGCGGGGCCATCATCGCACTGCGCTTACCCGCCCCATACGGCAGGTCCGGAAGGTCACCCTTTGGTAGGAGGCGGGGCCGCGACACGTCGGAGGAGAAGGTTCCGGGGGCTTTACACCGGCGTGCGGGGCGCGTACATCCGCCGAATGGGCGCCATCACGTCAAGTGGGCGCTTACGGAGGGTGTCTTGCGGCAATACTGCGGCCGTAGGGAGAAGGAACTCTGTCGAGCCGCAGCGCCGCAGCCAGGAGGCTGGAGCATGAGCATCTGGTGGTCTCTCCACTTGAGGCGCGAGGCGGCGAGCGTTCCGCTCGCCCGCCGTCTTCTGCTCGGCACGATGGAAACCGCCGGGGTCGATCCCGACATCTCCTACGACCTGTCGGTCGCCCTCAGCGAGGCCTGCGCCAACGCGGTGGAGCACGGCGGGGACACGGGCTCGGGCAGCGCGTCGGCGGACTACCGGGTGACCGCCTATCTCGACGGCGAGAAGTGCCGCATCGAGGTCGCCGACTCGGGTCCGGGCTTCCCGGCGCGGTGCGGCCGGCGCGCCCCCGCCCCTGCCAGGTCCGCCCTGGCCGAACACGGCAGGGGCCTCGGCCTGATCGAGCAGCTCGCCGACCATGTGCACTTCAGAAACCGGCCCGGCCGGGGCGCGGTGGTCAGCTTCGACAAGATGCTGAAATGGCGCGAGGGCGCGCTGCTCAAGGTGTCCTGAGCGGCGCGCCCTGGGGCGCTGACACGTCGTGGTGCGGCAGGCGCCTGATCAGGCCTGCTTGACCTGGGCCATCCACGCCTCGACCTCGTCGGAGCGGCGCGGCAGCGCGGCGGACAGGTTCACATGGCCGTCCTCGGTGACGAGGATGTCGTCCTCGATCCGCACGCCGATGCCCCGGTACTCCTCGGGCACGGTGAGGTCGTCCGCCTGGAAGTACAGGCCGGGCTCGACGGTCAGGCACATGCCGGGCTCCAGGTCGCCGCCGACGTACGTCTCGGTGCGCGCGGCCGCGCAGTCGTGGACGTCCATGCCGAGCATGTGACCGGTGCCGTGCAGGGTCCAGCGGCGCTGGAGGCCGAGCTCCAGGACCTTGTCGACGTCCAGGTCGCCGAGCAGGCCCCACGAGACGAGCTTCTCGGCGAGCACGCGCTGGGCGGCGTCGTGGAAGTCGCGGTAGGGCGCGCCCGGCTTCACCGCCGCGATGCCGGCTTCCTGGGCCTCGTACACCGCGTCGTAGATCTTGCGCTGGAGCGGCGAGAAGGTGCCGTTGATCGGCAGGGTGCGGGTGATGTCGGCGGTGTAGAGCTCGTTGGTCTCCACGCCGGCGTCCAGGAGCAGCAGGTCGCCGGAGCGGACCTCGCCGTTGTTGCGGACCCAGTGCAGCGTGGTGGCGTGCGGGCCCGCGGCGCAGATCGAGCCGTAGCCGATGTCGTTGCCCTCGACGCGGGCGCGCAGGAAGAACGTTCCTTCGATGTAGCGCTCGCTGGTCGCCTCGGCCTTGTCGAGCACCTTGACGACGTCCTCGAAGCCGCGCGCGGTCGCGTCGCACGCCTTCTGGAGCTCGGCGATCTCGAACGCGTCCTTCACCAGGCGCGCCTCGGAGAGGTACACCCGCAGCTCTTCGTCGCGCTCGGCGGTGACCTTGTCGGTCAGCGCGGCCTCGATGGAGGCGTCGTGGCCCCGTACGCACCGGACCGGGCCGGTGGCCTCCGTGAGGGCCGCGGCCAGCTCGCGGACGTCCTTGGCGGGCAGTCCGAGCAGCTGCTCGGCCTCGGCCAGGGAGTGGCGGCGGCCGACCCACAGCTCGCCGGTGCCGGACAGCCAGAACTCGCCGTTCTCGCGGTTGGAGCGCGGCAGCAGATAGAGCGTCGCCTCGTGGCCCTCGCCCGTGGGCTCCAGGACGAGTACGCCGTCCTCCGTCTGGTCGCCGGTCAGATACGCGTACTCGGTGGACGCGCGGAAGCTGTACTCGGTGTCGTTGGAGCGGGTCCTGAGGTTGCCCGCGGGGATCACCAGACGCTCGCCCGGGAAGCGCCTGGAGAGCGCGGCGCGGCGGTCGGCGGTGTGGCCGGCCTGCGCGATCGGCTCCAGGCCGCGCAGCTCGGTGTCGGCCCAGCCGGTCTTCATGTTCTCCGCCAGCTCGTCGGAGACGCCCGGGTACAGGCCGTTCTTCCGCTGCTGGATCGGCTTCTCGTCGGTGGTCTCTTCCGGGGTCGCCGGGCTGAGCTCCTCAGACACGTCTGCTCCTTGATACGACACTGGGCCGTCCTCCATCGTACGGGCGTACGGAAGGGGGTCCAGGGTCGTAGTGCCTCTTACCTCGGCTAGGCGAAGCGGGCGGCGAGCATCACCACGTCCTCGGCGCCGTCCGCCGCGTCGAGGCCGTCGGGCAGCACGGTGCGCAGCACATGGTCGAGCACGGCGTCCGGGTCGTCCCGCAGCGACCTCGGCACGCTCGCGGCCGCCGCGTGCAGCCGGGCGAAGGCGCGGTCCATGGGGTCGCCGGTGCGGTGCAGCAGGCCGTCCGTGTACAGCAGCACCGTTTCTCCTGGCTCGGGCGCGATCTCCACGCTCGGCGCCTCCCAGCAGGCCAGCATGCCCAGCGGCGCCGAGAGCGAGGTCTCCACGAACTCGGTGCGCCGGTCCCCGATGATCAGTGGCGGGGCGTGCCCGGCGCCGGCGAGCACGATGGTGCGCCGGGCGGGCTCGCAGTAGGCGAACAGGGCGGTGGCCGAGCGGGCGGGCTCGGTCAGGCGCAGCAGCAGTTCGAGGTCGGAGAGGACGGCGACGGGGTCCTCGCCCTCCATGACGGCGTACGCCCGCAGGCTCGCGCGCAGCCGGCCCATCGCGGCCACGGCGCTCGGCCCCGCGCCGGTGACGGAGCCGACCGCGAGTCCGAGCGCCCCCTCGGGCAGGGGCAGCGCGTCGTACCAGTCGCCGCCGCCGCGCGGTGTCGTGCGGTGGCGGGCGGCGAGCTGGACCCGGGCGACCCGGGGCAGCCGGCTGGGCAGCAGTTCCTCGGCGACGGTGGCCACATGGGTACGGGCCCGGTCCAGTTCGACCAGGCGCGCCAGGTGTTCGCTCGCGTACCGCATGTAGAGACCGACCAGGTGCCGCTGGCGTTCGACGGGTTCCGCGCTCTCGTCGTAGAGCCAGACGGCGGCGCCCAGTCGACCGGCGCCCTCGGTGGTCAGGGGCAGCGCGTAGCTGGCGGCGTAGCCGAGGCGGGCGGCGACCTCGCGGTGGCGGGGGTCGATTCCGTCCGGGTCGGCCATGAGGTCGGGGCCGCCGTCCCCGTCGGGCAGGCCGTCCAGGATCCTGCCGTACGCGGTGGCGCTGCGCGGCACGGTCTCGATGTGGCCGAGGTCGGCGTGGGCGAGCCCCAGGCCGGTGGTGTTGGCGGGGCCCAGGCCGTCGGCGGGTTCCAGGACGACCAGGCCCCTGCGGGCCCCGACCAGGGCGGCGCCCGCCTTGAGGAGCTCGTTCAGGGCCGCTTCGAGGGCGGTGGTGCGGGCGAGGCGTTCGGTGAGTTCGTGCAGCGTGGTGAGGTCGGAGACCCAACCGGCGAGGCGGTCCTGGAGCACTGCTCCGGGCGGGGTGTGGGCGCTGGGTGAGGGCAGAGGCGCATGAGTGTGCGCGGGAGACGGAACGGCTGGATCGATTCCAGCCACTTTCGGCAGGTGAGGGGCGCTCATAGCAGCCGGCTTTCCGACTGGACGATTCTGCTCAATAGCATCGCAAACCCCCATGTCATTCTGCGCCGCCATCAATGCATCCACATGTACACGCACAAGTGAGGGGATGTCCAGCATTGTCATAGCGGGACTATTGGTGTCCGTGGGGCTTCCAACTTGGCCGAAAAATGGCCCTGGTGACGCAGGACTGGGGTCGACTGAAGCCGTTCAACTGCGCGTCGTTTCAACCGCGTTGGGTACGTAATCGGTGTGGTCCGGGGCAGTTGAGGATGCCCCGGAACCTTGTGGCCGGGCTCAGCGTCTTAGGAGCCGAGCGACCAGGCCGCGCCCCCGAGCGGCGGGGTTTTTGCACACAGGACGGCAAGCGCCACGTACGCGCCACCCTTCGCCATGCTTTAAATGGTTACGGGCAGTGGCCGTCGCAACTCGTGGTGACCGCCCATGTTCGGGCCTGGCGGATTTCTCCTCCCGCAGGCCCACAGAGCACGTACGCGCAGTGAAGAGATGCACACCTGTTGTGATGTGGACTCGGCGTTCAACGGAAAGGAACGAGCGCCCATGCGCGAGATCCTCGGAAGGCGACGCAGGTTCCGGCTCCGGCGCAGTGAAAGGGCTGCTCAGCTCGGCGCCGCGCTGACCTGTGCGACCCGATGGAAATGGCCCGTGCTCCCCGGTGTGGGACTGGCCGCGGACGGCCGCGGCTGTGCCTGTCCCGACCCTGAATGTGTGGTGCCCGGGGCGCACCCCTTCGACCCCGTCCTGCTCGCGGCGACCACCGACGAGCGCATGATCCGCTGGTGGTGGACGAACCGGCCCACCGCGCCGGTCCTGCTCGCCACCGGTGCCGGCGCGCCCTGCGCGATCAGCCTTCCGGCCGCCGCCGGAGCCCGGGCGCTCGCCGCCCTCGACTCCATGGGCGTACGGCTCGGCCCGGTCGTGGCGAGCCCCACCCGGTGGTCGCTCCTGGTGGCTCCGTACTCGATGGAGCGCCTGGGCGAGCTGCTCTACTCCAAGGACTGGGTGCCCAGTTCGCTGCGTTTCCACAGCGAGGGCGGATATCTGGTGCTGCCCCCGTCGCGGACCGGCAAGGGGAAGCTCCGCTGGGAGCGTCCCCCGCTGGGGGCCGCCGGGCCCTGGCTGCCGGATGTGGAGGCGGTGGTGGACGCGCTGGTCGAGGCGAGCACCAGCGCACCGGACGGCGGGAGCCGGCTGGCGTACTGAGAGCGGGGCGGGCCCGGGAGGCGTGTGAGCCGGGACGCCCAATGAGCGAGAAGGCGGTCCGGTTCCCGGGCCGCCTTCACTCTTTCGGGTGCGAGCGGGCCCTGGTTGTACGGGAATTGGGCGCGCGCATCGCGGGGCGCCCGGTTTCCGTGGATATCTTCGGCCCACCATCAGGAATTCCAGGGCAGGCGGGTCCCTCCATGAATCTCCAGCACCTCCGCATGGCCGGGCTCACCGCCGTCGTCGTGGGCACCGTTCTGCTGCCGCTGGCCGCCTCCGCCGGAGTCGCCGGGGGGCCCGAGAAGAACGGCGCCACGGATGACGCAAAAAGCCCCCTCGCGCAAGCCCCCGTACGGGTGAACAAGCCACTGGGCCGGTCCGTGCAGGACGCGGCCGCACAGTGCGGCCCCGAACTGGTCTCCCCCGAAGGGGTCGAGGCGCAGACCTGTGTGCTGGGCCGGGGGCGCGACACCTGGGCGCGTACCTACTACCGCAACGCCACCGGGCAGGAGCTGCGCGCGGTGCTGACGCTGATGGGCCCGGGCGGGCGGACCATCGAGACGAACTGCCAGGTCGAGGCCGACGACCAGCCCAATTCCTGTGAGACCCCGCGCGAGGCTTTCCCGGGCCGGCCCACGGAGGCGGGGGCGTATTCGGCGGTGTCGGAGTTCTCGGAGGCGGGAGAGGACTCACCGCTGCTCCTGCGTTCCGGAAGCAACTCGACGGAACCGGCGGCTCGTTGACCGAGCCCGCACATGGAAGGGCCCGGTCGCTGGCGACGGGGGATGCACCAGCGACCGGGCTCTTAGAACCGTAACAAGAGATCGGTCGTTCGCAAATTCGATCTCGGTAATTCGGACACCGATTTACCTGTGAGTACGGGGAGTTGTGACAGGAGTCACCTGGCGGCGGCCCCCCGTCGCACCCGCCGTCACTCTCAGCTGAGGGTCACTTGGCGGTTGGTGAGGCCGCCGCGCGCCCGGCGCTCCTCCGCCGTGAGGGGCTCCTCGACGGCGAGCGCCGCGGCGAGTCGCTCGGCGAACTCGGCGGCCGGCTTCTCGCACTCCTCGGCGCCCATCCCGGCCGGCAGGTCCCACACCGGCACGGTCAGGCCGTGGGCCCGGAAGGAGCCGACGAGACGGGTGCCCTCGCCGAGCGAGGACGTACCGGCCGCGTGCAGCCGCGCCAGCGCGTCGAGCAGCTTCTCCTCGGGGTGCGGCATGACCCACCGCAGGTGGTTCTTCTCCGGGGTCTCGCACCAGTACGAGGAGTCGACCGACGTCAGCCGCACGGTCGGGATCGCGGCCGCGTTGGCGCGCTCCAGGGAGGCTGCCACCTCGGTCGCGGCGCTCTCCGCGTCCGGCACCCAGAACTCGAAGCCGCTGTGCACCTCGGGCTCGAACGCGGCGTCCGGGTCGAGCAGGTCCTGAAGGCGTACGCCGTCGGACTCGGCGCGCTGGGCCGCGACCGGCGAGCCGGGCTCGGCGACCAGGGCGCGCCGCAAAGTGTCGGCGAGGTCGCGGCTGAGGTCGCCGGAGGGCGTGTCGTTCTGGAGGCCGAGCAGCACGGACCCGTCCTCGCGGCGCAGCGCGGGCCACGCCATCGGCAGCACGGTCGCCAGCGTCACGGACGGCACGCCCTCGGGCAGCCCGTCCTTCAGGGTCAGCGGGACGGTCGCGGCCGGGACCAGTTCGCGCAGCGCGACCCAGTCGCACTCGCCGGCCAGGCCCTCGAAGGGGCGCTGGACCAGCTCGGTCACGGCGTGCGAGGCGGCACGGCCGTGACAGGCCTTGTAACGGCGGCCGGAGCCGCAGGGGCAGGGCTCACGAGCCCCGACGACCGGGATTTCCCCGTCGCTGATCTGCGGCTTGGCGGCCTTCGCCTGGGGACGCTTCTTGGCCATGGTGGGGCTCACTCCCGACTGCGGTGGTGCGGTGTCGCTGTGTCGGGCGCGAGCCTAGCCGCACGGACCGGCCCGGGGCGGCTCCACTGTTCTCCCGGGCCCGGGACGTGCGCCCGAATCCTCGGTGCGGGCCGCGTCCGTCCGGGGCGGGCCCGCGGCTCCTCAGTCCATGTCGTCGAACGCGTCCGCGAACTCCAGGCCGGCCGCCGGGCCCGCAACGCGCGTAGCGAAATCGTCGCGACGGGGCCCCGCGATGAGGATCACCCACACGGTGACCTCGCCGGACGCGCTGTCCCGGACGCCCCAGTCCTGGGCGAGGGCGCTGATGATGTTCAGCCCCCGGCCGCCGCGCGCGGTCACCGAAGGTGTCGCGGGGACGGGCCTGGTCGGGCCGCCTCCGTCGGTCACCTCGACCGTCAGTCGTCCTGCCTTGTCGACGCGCCAGGCCGCCCGGATGTCGCCATCGCCTATGTCGGACCGCCCCAGCGGCCTGCCGTGCCGGCAGGCATTGCTGAGCAGTTCGGACAGGATCAGAACGGCATCGTCCACGACCGGCTCGGACACCCCGCTGCCGAGCAACTGCTCGCGCATCCGGTGTCTTGCCTTGCCCACGCCCGCAGGGCCATGGGGTACGGCCATGCTCGACGACGTGGGCACCTCCTGTGCCACCACCAACGCCACCCCCGAGACCTCCTTCGCCCCACGCCACGGTGTGGATGCCCCAATGGACTGGACCGGAAACCGGCCAACCATGGACGGGAGACGCATTCGTCACGGTCGAATACGGAGCGAACGCGCCGGTGCACTCCCTGTAACGGCCGTTAAATGCGGCCCAGTTGGGACAACACCTGTTTCGGGCGGTTGGTGATGATTGCCTCCACTCCGAGGCTTACGCACAGGTCCACGTCCTCGGGTTCGTTCACCGTCCAGACGTGCACACGGTGTCCCGCACGGTGCAACCGCTCGATGTACGCGGGGTGGTTGCGCACGATCCGCATGCCCGGGCCCGCGATCCGCGCCCCCGCGGGCAGCCGGCCGTCGCGCAGGCGCGGCGAGAGGAACTGCATCAGGTAGACGGTCGGGATGTCGGGTGCGGCCGCCGCCACCCGGTGCAGGGAGCGCGCGGAGAAACTCATGATGCGCACCGGGGAGGTTTCACCGGCCGGCGGCGGCTCAGTGAGGCCGAACCTCTTGAGGAGGTGCAGCAGACGCTCCTCGACCTGGCCGGCCCAGCGGGTGGGGTGCTTGGTCTCGATGGCCAGCTCGACCCGCCGCCCCGCGTCCGCGACGAGTTCGAGCAGCCGCTCCAGGGTCAGTACGGACGTGAACTCGCGGTCCCCCCAGTCCGGGCTCTCCTCGCTGTCCTTCCACGAGCCGAAGTCGAGCGCGGCGAGGTCGGAGAGTTCCAGGGTGGACACGGCGCCGCGTCCGTTGGAGGTGCGGTTCACCCGCCGGTCGTGGACGCAGACGAGCTGTCCGTCGGCGGTGAGGCGGACATCGCATTCCAGGGCGTCGGCCCCGTCCTCGATCGCCTTCACATACGCGGCGAGCGTGTGCTCGGGGGCGTCCTCGGAGGCTCCTCGGTGGGCCACCACCTGGACGGGGGCGCGGTCTGGGCTGTGCGGGCTGTGCTGCCGTGCTTGGGTCACCGCGCCATCGTGCCACCGCCGGTGCACAGGTTGGCGCACGAATACACAGCTCCTGCTTACAGTGGCCTGACGTGCGGTGGGAAAAGCTGAGCGGAGTCATCCACACGTGCGGGGTCCGATGTCGGACCCCAGGCGCACCATGGTGGTCACCGAGTCCCGCGCCGGTACCCGGTGGCGACGCCGAGCACCGCCCGCACCGCCGACACCCCGCCCGCAAGACCGTCCCCAAGACCGACTGGAAACCGAGGAGAGCAAGCTGTGAGCACCGAGAACGAGGGCACCGCGGTCCCGGCCGTCCCGCCTGCCCCGTCGTCTGCACCTGCTGCACCTCCCGCGCCCGCCGCACCCCCCGCCCCCGCGCCCGCCGAGGCGGAGCAGACCCAGGCCCACGGTGCCGTCCCGCACCCTGAAGGCTCGGCTCCGCACCCCGGCCCCGACCCGGCCACCGAGCCGATGCCCGCGACCCCGGGCACCCCGGCCCCGGCTTCGCCCCCGGCTCAGCAGGCGTACGGGGCGCACGAGTCGACGCCCTCGCAGGGCGGCGCGGGCTGGCCGCCTCCCCCGCCCACGCTCCCCTCCTACGGAGGCGGCGGCGCGGGACACGGAGGCGAGCCGTGGGGCGCCCCGCAGCCCCCGGCCCCGCGCAAGCGGGCCGGCGGACTGATCGCCGCCGTGGTCGCGGCCGCCCTGGTGGCCGGCGGGATCGGCGGCGCCATCGGTTACTTCGCCGCGGACCGCGAGGACAACGGCTCGGGCTCCACCACCGTCGCCTCCTCCAACACCCCCAAGGACTTCAAGCGCGACCCGGGCACGGTGGCGGGCGTGGCCGCCAACTCGCTGCCCAGCGTGGTGACGATCGAGGCCCAGGGCAACGACGGCGAGGGCGGCACGGGCACCGGCTTCATCTACGACAAGGAAGGCCACATCCTCACGAACAACCACGTGGTGGCCTCCGCGGCGAGCGGCGGCGGCAAGCTGTCCGCGACGTTCTCCAACGGCAAGAAGTACGACGCCGAGGTGGTGGGCCGCGCGCAGGGTTACGACGTGGCGGTCATCAAGCTGAAGAACGCCCCGGCGAACCTGAAGCCGCTCGCGCTCGGGGACTCCGACAAGGTGGCGGTCGGCGACTCGACCATCGCGATCGGCGCCCCCTTCGGCCTCTCCAACACCGTCACCACCGGCATCATCAGCGCCAAGAACCGCCCGGTGGCCTCCAGCGACGGCCAGAACTCCAAGGCCTCGTACATGAGCGCCCTCCAGACCGACGCCTCCATCAACCCGGGCAACTCGGGTGGCCCGCTGATCAATTCGGCCGGCGCGGTCATCGGTATCAACTCGGCGATCCAGTCGGCGGGCACCGGTGGCATGGGCCAGTCCCAGGCGGGCTCGATCGGCCTCGGCTTCGCCATCCCGATCAACCAGGCGAAGAACGTCGCGGAGCAGCTCATCAAGACCGGCCAGCCGGTCTACCCGGTGATCGGCGCCTCCGTCGGCATCCAGCAGGGCGGGCCGGGGGGCGGCGGCCCCGGAGGCGGTGGCGCCGGCGCGATCGACGGCGCGCAGATCTCCCAGCAGGGCAACGCGAGCCAGCAGCCGATCACCCCGGGCGGCCCGGCGGACAAGGCCGGCCTGAAGCCGGGCGACGTCATCACCAAGTTCGGGGACATGCCGATCGACAGCGGCCCGACGCTGATCAGCGAGATCTGGACGCACAAGCCGGGCGACCAGGTCCCCCTCACCTTCAAGCGCGACGGCAAGGAGTCCACGGTCACGATCACCCTGGGCGAACGCAAGGGCGACAGCAACTGACCGGTTGCCGGTAGGCTGTAGCCGCTTCCGCCGCTGGTCGGCGGGGCGTGGGTGGGTTGCCCGAGCGGCCTAAGGGAACGGTCTTGAAAACCGTCGTGGCAGCGATGTCACCGTGGGTTCAAATCCCACACCCACCGCCAGGTCAGCGTTAGCGCTGGTCAGAGGGCGTGATCCCGGTCCGGGGTCCCGCCCTCTTCTCTTGGCCTGTCTCACCCTGATTCGGGGGTGTACCGCCTCTGACCAGCGCGTGTGGGCCATGCGTGGGCCAGGATCACACTCCTTCCGCCTCCTCCAGACCCTTCTGAATCAGGCTGTTGGCATGGGCGGAACTGCCCTTCAGGAGCTTGGCGTAGAAGCGGTAGAGCACTGCGACGCTGTGGCCGGCGCGGTAGGCGACCTCCACCGGGTCCACGCCCTGTTTGATCCATAGAGAGACGGCGGCATGCCGAAGGCAGTACGGCACGGCGGCCATCTCTGACTTCACCTCGGCAGGGGTGAGCGCCGCCTCCCGAGCGACGTCCCAGACGGCGCAATACTCGTTCGAGGTGACTCGGCCGCCGCGCGCCGCCCAGAACAGCCTCCCGTCCGGGGCGACGCCGCGCGCGACGTGCGCTCGGACCATCCGGACGTAGACCGGGGGGATCGGGACGGCCCGGACTGCGTTGCGAGCACGGTGCTTGAGCCCGCGCTCATCGTGGGACTTCCCGCAGTCCGTCCATCCGGCGCCGACTTCTGGATGGCTCTCGGAGACCAGCACTTCGCCCCAAGCATCCGGCTCGTTCTCGGCAGGTAGCGTGAAGTCGTCCATCCGGAGCGACACGGCCTCGCCGGGGCGGGTGGCCAGATAGTAGATCGCGCCGAAGAACGTCTCCAGGTGCTTGCCGCGCGGGCCCTGCTCCGCGATGGAGTTGAGCAGCCGACGCGTGAGCTGTGGACCCGGGACGTACCGGAAGTCGACCTCGTCGGACGTGGCCGGAGCGGTCCAGTCGACTGCGAGGAATGGGTGGCGGTTGAGCAGCGCGCGTTCCTCGACCGCGTACCGAAAGGCGTTGCTGAGGACCATCCGCTTGCGGTTGGCCGTGTTCTCAGCGGCCGGCGCGCCATTGAGCTTCTTCGACAGAGCGGCGAACGCGGAACGGATGTGCTCCGGCTTAGCCGCCTCGCTGACCTTCAGGGAGTTGGTCGCGACCCAGTCGAGAGCCTTCCGCATGTCTTCGGGCAGAGCGTCGGTCTCGCAGCGCGGCAACCAGTCACCTCCATCGGGCTTCACGGCCCGGAACGCCCACTGGTAGAGCGCAGCGCGCAGAGTTCGAGGATCCGGCTGCCCGGCGGTAGTACGGACGAATACGGGCGTCACGACTGCCAGTGATTCGGCGATGCTCGCGCGGTGTTTTCCTGCTGCCCCCGGCCACTTCATCAGGGCGTACGCCTTTGCGTGCTCGTACCAGGTCGGCATCGCGAGTGCGGCAAGTTCCTTCTCGGGGAGGCCGGTCTCTTCGTCGAACCGTTGGCCTTCCCGCAGCGCAGCCATGAGTTCGGATCGCCGTCCGTCGGCTTGCGGCTTTGTTTGGTAGCTCTTGGACTGCGATTTGGTCCCGACCTTCCATCGCAGTTCCCATGGTTTCGGACGCCCGGAGCGGCGACGGATGGACCAAAAGATGACGTCGTACGTGAGCATGGCTCTCCAGGGCAACACGGAGCCCGCCCCGGCGGATTGCGGGGCGGGCTAGGGGAGGCGGCGGGATCAGGCGGCGTTCTGCTCGCAGGCCTCCCACCATGCGTCCAGGTCGGCACGGCTGACGCGCAGTTGGCCGTTGGGGAGCTTGCGGAGGCGGGGGGCTTGGCCGCGGGTGCGCATCCGGTAGAAGGCGGCGCGGCTCATGTCGATCTCTTCGAGGACTTCAGCGAGTTTGAGCATCTTGGAGCGAGCCATCGTTGCTTCTCCTCGTTCTCTTCCTTCTGGGGGATCCGCAACATCCGCCACGCCGCAACATTGCTGGTCAGCGGCTTGAATCTGTGGCGGATAGCGAATGTGTGGCGGATAGATGCCGCCGCGCGGGCGGCGCGGCGGCATCGGTGCGCGGCCGAGGTCAGCCGACGATCCGCATGAGGGGCGCGGGGGCGTCCGTGTCGGGCGTATCCGCCACACGACACGTATCCGCCACAGATTCACTCCCCGCGACCTGGGATGTTGCGGCGTGGCGGATGTTGCGGATTTCCTGGGGCCGGGAGCAGTAGCGGCTCCAGGCGTCTTCCAGGTCTTCCGCGTAGTACCCCTTGGGGGTGGTGCTGCCGACCCGGATGCCCCGGGGCTTGATCCGGGTGTCGTCGGGCTTCACGTACTGGCTCAAGAGCCTGGACAGTCCACGGGCCGTGAGGGGCTTGGTGCTCTGTCCGTCCTCGCTCATGTCGGACCACGGCGCGTCGTCCAGGGAGAGCAGGACTTCGAGGATGGCCGCGGTCGGCATCCGGTCCACGCCGCAGAACACGCGGTCGCGCAAGTCGGTCAACAGCTTCACCCCAAGCGAGGCTTCATCACCTTCGCTCGCGGCTTTGACGAGGGCGAGGCACGCGGCGCGGCCCCGGTCGGGCCAGTGCCCGCCGGCCGCGTCGGCGACCGCCAGGAGGGGCTCCCACACGTCGGCGGGCCGGTCGGTGACGCCTTCGGGCATCTCCGGCCAGGCTTCGGCGACTTGCTTTTGCAGGGTTGCGGTCCATTCCGCGAGCCGGTCACGCAGCGCGTGGCCTTCCTTCTCGTGGATGCGGCGCCGGTAGGGCTCGCATTTCTCGTTGGGCGCCTTCTTGCGCATGCGGATGATGACTGAGCGCGTGAGGATCGTGTCCGGGAGCGAGCCGAGTCCGGCCATGGCCACGGCGCAGAACGAAGGGAAGAACCCTGCCTTCTGGTCGTTTCCGTCGCCGATGCAGCGCAGTGACTTCGCGCCGCGCCGGTAGCCAGAGTTGAGGAACCCTCGGACCTCTTCGTTCCCACCCGCCTTGGGGCCGAAAACGGTGTCGATCTCGTCGAAGAGGAGCGTGGGCGTTCCCTCGTCGGCAGACACGAGCCGGAACAGGGCATTGGCTGAGGCGTTGACGGTGGTCGCGGCGCGCGGGGTGAGGGTTTCCACGATTTCCAACGCGCGGGACTTGCCCGACCCGGGTTCCGGGGAGAGGAAGGCGAGGCGGGCGGTGCCGTCCAGCGCGTCCATGAGGTGCGCGTGCGCGTCCCACAACGTGACGGCGGTGTAGGCGTGTTCAGTGGGGAAGACGTTGAAGCGCCGATGGAACGCTTCGACCTCATCGAGCAGGGCGGCCCCGTCGATGGGCGCGGCCGGCGTGGTGTCGTTCATGCGGCGGTCCGCCTTTCCGAGGTGTCGCGCAGGGAGCACACGGTGCGGTGGTGGGCGTGGTCCTCGATCAGCGCTCGAACTTCCTGCGCGCCGTGTGCAGTGCGGTCGCGTCCGCACGCGCAGGTGGAACGCGCAGCGGGGGTGTGGCGGAAGGGCATCTTCACATCGAGGACGTCGCCCGCCCACGCCGTGGCCGCGGGGCTGGCCTCCTGCTCGGCGAGGACGGTGAAGGGAAGGACTGAAAGGACGCCTTCGGCGTCGTCCTTCGGCCGCACGATCGGTCCGGGCGCGGGAGCGGTGGCGGCGGGCTCGCGGCCGGTCGTGGCCGGGAGAGGCAATCCAGGGGAGCAGGGGGTGGTCATGCCGCCTCCCTGGGGGTGGCGTGGGTGAGGATCCAGTCCATGGCGCTGCGGATCGTGGTGGCGCACTCGGCAGCCGGCAGTCCCGTGGACTCCCCCGCCGCCTGGATTGCCTCTTCCACGGTGGCCCGGCTGATGTTCCCCCAGGCCACAAACCGCGCCACCTTGCACGCGCTCTTGTGCAAAGTGCTGTTGCGCGAGTGGTCTCCCGCCGCACGGATGACCGCGCACTCGCGCTCCAGAGCGGTCTGCGCGGCCTTCGTTCCGTCACACACCTGCGTCATGACGGTATGGGGGCCGGGCTTGGCCCGCTCGCGCAACTCGTCTGCCAGCCAGCCGGGCAGCGGGGCGACGGGCGATTCGTCGGTGACGGTGTAGTCGCCGTGGGCGGTGGCACTGCTGGGGGCGACGACGTAGCCGCCCCAGCCGCGGGTGTCGACGTGGCGCCCCAGCCGGTTCACCGAGCAGCCCAGCCGGACCCCTTCAGGGGCGGTGAAGTACAGGTGGTGGCCCCCGCTGGGGGTCCGCACCTGGTAGGTGGCAGGCAGGGTCTGACCGGCGCGCTCGCAGAGCGCCAAAAGGCTTTCGGCGCCGCCAGGCGCTCCTTCTTGCTCTTCCGCCTTGAGCATGTCGAGGTCGACGACCAGAAGCCCAGCCGGGCCGGTCGCGATTCCGATGTTGTACGGCTGCGTTGTCCACGCAGCGGTGATCAGGTCGGGGTCGGTGGTGGCGCGCTGTTCGGGCTTACGGTGCCCGCCGGCGCACCGGCCGGTGCCGGGGCAGGATCGTTCGGCGTGCCCGGCGGGCCGCTTATCGCCGGGGCGGAGGGGGAACACCGGCCAGCCGCGGCGGGCCGTTTCCAGGGCCCAGGCGAGGAGAGCGAGATTGCACTCTCGCGGATTGAGGGTGGGTTGCGTCATGCTGGATGCCTCCAACAGGTCTGTTGTGGACTGGTTGGCAAGGGCGGCCCGTGACTTTGGCGAGACGGGGGCCGCCCTTGGCGTGTCTAGGCGATGTCCAGGGCGAGTTGGGACATGGCGGGTTCGCCCGCGACGGGCGTGAGGGTGGCGAGCAGGGCGCGGTAGGCGAGTGCGGCTTGGTGGATGACGACGCCGTTGCCGAGGATTTTGAGCTGGTCGGCGCGGGACAGGCCCAGGTCAGGGCCGGTGACCCAGCCGGGTTCGGCGCCCATCATCCATTCCACGAAGGCCGGGGACAGGCGCCGGTTGCCCTTGGTTCCCGCTTCGGTCGGCTCGGGCGCGGGGCGCCCCAGCACTGCCTCCCAGCGGCGGATGGCGGGCCCGTAGTCGGTGCCGTTGGTCGCCACCCACTGCCCGTCCAGACGGACGGCTTGGCCGGGCAGGTAGTAGGTTCCGGCCCGGTCTCGCTGGTTCGGGCCGCCGTGCGGCCCGTCCGACGCCTTCGGGGTCGGCAGCAGGTTCACCACCACCTCGTTCAGCGGGCGGGAGTTGCGGCCCAGGAGGTTGGAGGCGCCGGATTTCCAGTCGCGGGCTGCGGGGGTGGGCAGCAGCGTGACGGCGGTGCGCAGGTTCATGCCGCCCCGGCGTTTGGGGGAGGTGCCGGGGCCGCCGGTGCCGTCGGCTGCGGCCGGGGTGGGCAGCAGGGTCATGCGGCCGTCGGGGGCAGCAAGAACACCACTTCGTCCTCCAGCGTGGGCCCGTGCCCGCCGGCCTTGCGCTTGTCCGGGTGCTGCGGGCCGCCGTTGCGCCCCAACTGTGAGGTGGGGGTCTTCAGCAGCGGGATAGGCGACCGCGAACCAGCGGTCGCGGCGGTGGCAGGCGCCGACTTCGGGATCTCCAGCGCGTAGGCACATCCACCGTGCGTCATACCCGAGCGCGGCCAGGTCCGCGGCAACGACGTCGAGTCCCCGGCTGCGCAGGGCGGCGACGTTTTCCAAGAAGACGAGTCGGGGTCGTAGGTAGCGAATGGCTCCGTGGGCGATGGTTTTCCACAGTCCTGAGCGGTCACCGGCGATCCCTCCGCGAGGTCCGGCATTGGAGATGTCCTGGCAGGGAAACCCGGCGGTCAGCGCCGCCGGACGTCCCATCGAGGCCGACAGCGCGGCCCAGTCGACGGTCGTGATGTCACCCAGTTTGCGGGTGCGAGGCAGGCGGGCGGCCAGCAGCCGGGAGGCCGCCGGGTCCTTCTCGCCGACCACGGCCGTGGGAAGGCCCGTAACGGCTTCCACGGCCAGGTCCAGCGCACTGGAGCCGGTGCACAAGCTGACATTGCCGCCCTCGATCGGCAGGACATGGTGTTGGGTCATGCGGGAGTGCCTCCAACAGGTCTGTTGTGGACTGGTTGGCAAGGGCGGCCCGTGACTTTGGCGAGACGGGGGCCGCCCTTGGCGCAGCTAGAAGGGGGGTTCGTCGCTCTCCTGCTTGGCGCCCGACGCGGCGGTGTTCCACGCGTCGTCACCCACGGCGGGGGCGCTCTGCGCGGGGCGCTTGGCGTTGATGGTCACGGTGGTAAACCGGATGCTCGCGCCGATCTCGTCGACTTCCAGCACGAGCATCGACCGCTTCTCGCCCTGATCCGTCGTCCAGTCGTGCTGACGGATCCGGCCGTTGGCCACGACCCGCGATCCCTTGGCCAGCGACTCCGCTGCATGTTCGGCGAGCTGACGCCAGGCGGCGCAGCGGAAGAACGTGGCGGTGCCGTCCGTCCACTTCCCCGACTCCTTGTCGTACGTGCGCGGGGTGGCGGCGATGGTGAACTTCGCGAGCGCCGCACCGGACGGCGTGAACTTCAGTTCCGGGTCGGCGGTCAGGTTGCCGATCACGGTGATCGGGGTCTCTCCAAACGACATCGCATGCTCCTCAGTGGTGGTTGATGGTGCCGTTGGCGCGGCTGAACAGGCCGGTCGCGGTGACGTTCTGCGTGATCTGCGTGGGTCCCGTACCGCGGCGCCGCGCGCCGCCGATCAGGGCAGGGACGCCGATGACGGCGGCGACAAGGAAGGCGCCGGCCGCCCACAGGGCGTGGCTCATGGCGATCAGTCCCGGGGCTGCGTAGGAAAGCCCGATCCCGCCCGCGGCGATACCGAAGCCGACGGTCGGGGCGAGCAGGGCGGTGGTCTTGGCCCACGCCGGAACCGGTTGCGATGCAGCCGGGGCGGGCGGCGGGGTGTGCGCGGGGGGCTGGACGTAGGCGAGGGTGCGCTGCCCGCCGGGCAGGGTTACGAGCTGCACCCCGGGCGGAATCTCGCCCGGCAGCATCACCGCCCGCGCGGGGCCGGGCTGGTAGGCGAGCGGGTCGGGGTTCAGCGCGGCGGTGGTGATCTCGTACGCACGGTCATAGGGCACAAGGTGCTCCCTTCAACAGCGGTCAAGCCGCGTGGTTGAGGGCGGTGACGACGGCTTCGCACATCGAGCGGATGGGTCCGGCGGCGCCGGTGGCGGCGGTGAAGAACCCGAACAGGAACAGCACGACCGCGGCGAACGGGCCGACCGTGCGGTCGCGCAGGAACACGAAGGTGAGTACGCCGAAGAGGGCAACGGCGGACAGGGTGACGATCACGAACGGCCTCCCAGGGAATGGCCGGCGGGCGGCACGTGAACCGGGGTGCTGCCCGCCGATGGCTTGTCGTGTTGCTTGTCGTCTGGCTTGTCGCTTGTCTTGTCGTCTCGCTTGTCTTGTCGCTTGTCGCCTCCCAGGTCACAAGCCGTTTCCGGCCCCCGCGACAACCCCACTGGTGGGGTTCGTGCTGGGCGGGAG
Organism: Streptomyces sp. ASQP_92; assembly: GCF_025399895.1. Lineage (GTDB taxonomy): Bacteria > Actinomycetota > Actinomycetes > Streptomycetales > Streptomycetaceae > Streptomyces. The sequence goes on from NZ_JAODUA010000006.1 coordinate 131,383, forward strand.
ACAAGCGACAAGCGCTAGCTCGGGATGGGGGGTTCGGGGGCGTGGTCGCGGTGGACGTAGCGGGCTTTGGTGCCCTCGCCGACGCGTACCGCGGTGCCGTCCTCGGTCCATGCCTTGAGCCAGCCGACGACGGTCTGCCGGGTCGTGCCGTACTCATCGGCGAGTGCGCGGGCGATGGCGGAAGCTCCCGTACCGTCCGGCCCGGCGGCGAACAGGGCCGCGAGCGCGGCCCGCTGGGCGGGGCTGTCCTGCTCCGACTCGCCGCGCAGCGCGGACAGGTTCAGCCCCGACGTGGCCGGGGATGCGGACGGGTCGGGTGCGGTGGCGAACTGGGCGTCGATCTCCTCGCGGAAGCGCCGCAACAGCTCATCCTCGCGCGCCGCCCCGGCTTGTCCGGGCTTCCGGACGCCGCGCAGCGCGGACAGGTTCAGCCCACCACCCTCGCCGCCCGGCTCCGCAGTCGGATCGGACAGGATTCCGGCGTCGGCGGGCAGGGACCGCATCCACGCAGTGCGCTCCGCATCCCAGCGCCGGGCATACGCAGCGCCTGCCGCCCTCGCGGACACGTCATCCAGGCGCGGGTGGCGGTCGGAAGTGGCCACGGTGATATCGCGGATCTGGGAGGGCTTGATCCGCCATGCCTTGAACAGCGCTCCCGGTGATTCGGGGGTGCCCATGAAGCCGGCGCCCTTGAACGGGGCCTGGTCCACGCGCAGACCCTTGCGGCCGGGGAACATCTTGGAGAGGTCCATACCCTCGGTCTCGCCACCAGTCAGGGCGACGCGGACCTTGGCCTCGCGGCGGATAAGGAGGTTGCCGAGCACGCTGCCGGTTGCCCCGAGTGCTGTGATGACGGTGCGGCCGCCCATGGCACGCTGCATCCGGATGAACTCGTAGATCTTCTTGGCGAGTTCCTTCAACTGCCGGTCGGTGCTGACCAGGATTTCTGCGCCTTCGTCGATGACCAGCATGATCTGAGGAATTTTCGCGCTGACCGGCAAAAGGTCGGTGTCCTCGCGGGCCATGAGGTCCTGGTAGGCGCGCTTGCGGTGCAGCCCGATCGCGATGGCCGCGTTGAGCATCAGCATCGCTTCCTCGAACGTCCCCGCCAGCCAGTCGATACCGGGCCGGACCGGCTTCCCGTCCTGGCCGGTCAACTCCCCGTTCAGGGCGGGCAGCACCCAGGGCAGGCCCGCGGATCCGGCGTTCAGGTCGATGACGAACGTCAGCATGTCCTCGGCGCGGGCGAACCCGCCGAGGATGGTGTGGAGCATGTTCGTCTTGCCCGACCCTGTGGGCCCGACCACCAGCGCACACTGCTCGCGCAGGTAGGCGCGGACTTCTTCGCCGTTGGTGCGAAAGCCCCACGGGATGCCGGTGTGGACGGAGAGGGGGCTGTAGTCGTCGGGGTAGGTGCGCGGTTCCGCGAGGACGTTGGTGGTGGTCACGTCCAGGATGGCGCGGCCCTGGTGGATGCCGGGGCCAAGCGCTGCGGTGCAGCCGTGCGGCAGCTTCGCATCTGCGGAGAGCTGCGGGCCGAACTGGGCGATCCGGTCGTAGGTCACGCCGCCGCGGGGCTCCAGGTCGAGGGAGTAGCCGTTGCCCGTCTCCCACAACTCGACCGCGAGTACGCGCACGGTGACGCTGGCAATCCGCTGGATCCGCTCGATCCATTCCGCAGCGATCGCTCGGCGCTCCGCTGACAGTTCGAGGGCGATCTGCCGTTCGGCGGCGGCGATGGCTTCGTCTTCGCGGGCTTCCTCGTACAGGGCGACAGAGCGGGCACCGGCGCCGATCCCCACCCCGATGGTGGCGAGCGACCCGAGTGCGGCCCAGGACAGAGGGCCGGTGGTCATGGCCCAGGTGGTCCAGCCTGCGCCGACAAGCCAGGACGAGGCTTTGAAGGCGAGAGTGCGGCCGGCGTTGCGGACCTTGAGCCCGGCGACGGTGTGGCCGAGCGCGCCGGCCGCGCCGACTGCGAGGGCCCAGGCGGGCGGCATGCCGGTTGCGGCGCCGGTGGTGGCGATGGCGAGGGCTCCGGTGGTGGCGGACAGGGCGCCGGTCACGGGTCCGTGACCGGCGCTCCAGTCCAGCACCGGGCCACTGTCCGCCTGCTTCCTCTTCTTGTTCACGGCAGTGGTGGCGCTCATGTCAGACGTTCCAGCCCTTCTCGGCTTCGGGGCCGTTGCGGGGGTCTTCGTGGCGGGCGATGTCCTGTTCGTGGGCCTGGCGGAACAGCGGACCCATGTCCTCGGCGACTGCGACGGCGGCCATAAGGGCGCCGAAGATGTCGTTGAAGCCGTCCGCGACTTCCTTCTCCAGCGGAAACTCACTGTCGGAGCGCTCCGCGAGGATCTTCATCACGTTCGCCACCGACGTGATGGCAGCGGGCAGGCTCTCGACCATGGCCAGGATCTCCATGGCGTTCTCGGGGTCGTAGGACTGGGCGGCCTGCTCCATCTCGGCCGCGTGCTCTTCGAACCGGAATCCAGACACGATCTCTCCTCCACTGTTCGTCGACGGGCTGTCGGTGTTGTCCGGGACGGGACCGGCTGGGCGCTCGACCTGGTCCCCGAGGCCATCGGTCACGTCCTTGGCGGCCTCTTCGTCGGCCTCCGCTTCGGCGACTGCCAGGTCGTCGCGGATGATGTCGTCGCGCAGGAAGCGCCGCGCGGCGGCTTCCTCGGTCATCCGCCGGTAGAGGCGGCGTCCGGGGTGGATGAGCCAGGGCAGGCCCAACTTCCGGCCGATCGGGCTGGTCAGGCACCCCAACAGGCCCAGGGGCAGGGCCAGAAGCGCGGCCAGGATGCGGCGCCCGTTGAAGCGGGCCGCCGAGCGGCGCAGCGCCTTCCTGGCCGCCTGACGTGCCGGCGCTTTACGGACAGCGGAGCGCTGACCTGCCACGGTCTTGCCGGTGCTGGCGTCGCGGCGGGCGCGCTGCTTCGCGATCGCCGTATCCCGGACCGCACGCGCCTTACGGCCCGCGCCACCGAGCATCCGGCCCGCCAGACTGCCACCCCGACCACGCGAAGTACCCGCGCCGGGGCGGGTGTTTCCGCCGGTGTGGCGAGCGTTGGGCTTCGGAGCGTTGCGGCGGGCATCCGCGACGGCGCGGCGGGCCGCAGTGGTCTGCGCCCGCCTCTCGCCCCGCGACCCACCGGCCGCCTTCTGGGTTCCGCGCAGCGCCTTGACCTGCGACGCCTTCCGTAGCGCGCCACCGTCCGCCCCAGGCCTGTTCTTCAGTCCGGCGGTCTTGTTCAGGGACACCGGACCGCGGTGCTTACCCGCTCCGGAACGCCCCAGCCCACCGGCGCTGTAGCTGCCGCGCTTCTGACTCGGCACGCGGCCGGCGCCGGCTGCCGTACGACGCCCAGCCGAACCGGGCCCGCGACCGGCAGTGTTGATGCCGGCCGTGCGGCTTCGGGCGGCGGCGGTGCGGGCCGCAGTGCGGCGTGCGGCCTGCTTGGGCCGGGGGTTGCGGCTGCGGTAGGAGGCAATGGTGCCCAGCACGGCGGCGCCGGTTGCGGCGACCGCCGCGGCGATGGGACCACCAGCGAGCCCGGCGGCGGCGACCATGCTCACGGTCGTGTTCGCCCCGGACAAGGCCAGCGGCACCACGGGCCAGCCGCCAGGGGTGTGCTCGATGTCCGATGTGGACTTGGCGGCTGCGTCGGGGGCCGGTGCGGGGCCGGGCGGAGTGTCGGGAGCGGCGGGGGCCACTACCGGTTCGGTACTCAAGTCAGTCATGCTGAACGCACTCCTTCGCGGGAGTAAGCAGGACCCGGACGCCGCCGGCCAAAGCTTGCGTCCGGGTCCTGGCAGCGGAACATGCAGGTCAGGGCCGGTAGTTCAGTTCGTGACTGGGGTGGGATGCCGCGGCTTCCTGCCAGCGGCGCCGCTCGACCGGATCGACGTGGGTGACACGGACCTTGTAGGTGCAGCCGTCGGCCGTGCAGCGGTAGACGGTGGTGGTGAACCGGGACGTCACGGCCTCTACCAGGCTTCCGACGCCGAAACCCACGGCCAGACCGCACGGCAGAGCGAGCAGCATCGGGACGCTGTAGGCGTTCATCAGGCGCAGTTCGACCAGCGCGGCGGCGGCCAGCATGACGCCGGTCGTGGCAACGCGAATGATGGTGTGTTTGGCGGTGCTGTGCACGATCACTCCTTCAATCGACGGGGAGTTCAGAAGGTGCGCGGGCGGTCGGTGTCGGCGCAGAGCACGCACATGCCGAGCGAGACAGGGATGCAGTAGTCGTAGACCACGCCGCACGCGGGGCAGGTGCGGCGGGCGAGCATCGCCAGCGCGAGAGCGCCCCACTTGCGCGACGTCATCGGCCGGACCGGCTTCGCCTGGTCGACGCGGTAGAGGAACGCCACACTCACCCCCGCCCTCCGACGGCGGGACGTGCGCATGAGCTGGGCCGCGACTTCCTGCCCGCCGGGCCGCAGCCCCCGGGCCCGGAGCTGTCGGCGGGTGGCGTAGCCGTCCGGGGCGAACTTCCACGGGAAGGTCGGTATGCCGTAGCGGGCTCCGGACGGGTCGTAGCAGCGCGCGTACGCGGCGGTGCCCATCAGCGGCTCGCGATCGCGAGTTCAGCGCCGCCGGTGCTGGGGTCGCGGTGTTCGGCGTAGCGGGTGGAGACCCAGCCGACCGACCAGCCGCACAGCTCCGCCGCCTGCCGCACCGGCAGGGATGCCTCGTAGGCCGCAGTCACGATCCGGCGGGCTTCATCCTCTTCGAGCTTGGTTTGCGCGGGACCGCGTTCAAGCAGTTCATCGCGTTCACGGGCCGCGCGCTCCTGGCGTTCACGCCGTTCACGCTCCGCCTTCTCAGCCCGCTCCCGCCGTTCGGCTTCGGCCCGCTCACGCGCCTGCCGTTCACGGCCCAGACGCTCTTGTTCACGCTGTTCACGCTCGCGTTCAAGGCGTTCACGGCTCTCCCGCTCAGCCGCTTCCCTGCGCTCGCGCTCTTCGCGTTCCGCGCGGCGCTGACGCTCTTCCCGCTCGCCCTGTTCACGGGCCAGGCGGGCCTCGTGGTCGCGGCGTTCACGCTCCTGCGCGGCGGCGTACTCGCGTGCCTCGCGGGCGTCGGCGCGGGCCTGCTCGGCCCGCTCCCGCGCCTTCTGCTCGGCCCGGTCGCGCTCGGCCTGACGCTCAGCTTGCAGAGCAGCTTGAGCCGCTGCAAGAGCGCGCCGGTAGGCGAGGCTGGTCTCCGCAGTGACGATCAAAAGGAGCGGCGCCACGGAGTGGACCGCCACTCCCACCAGGTCTTTCCTCAACGCGGAGTCCCCGATGTTCAGGGCCCACGTCATGAGTCCGGTCATCCAGCGCAGCAGGACCGGCCACGTGCCCCCGTGCCCACCAAGCCGGGCCAGGACGTCATCGAGCTTGACCACGATGACCACCGCCGCATCGACCACCAGCGGCAGAATCGGCGCGGTCCACGCCCACTTCGGGGCGGTGTGGTCGGCCATCAACGGCGTGACCGTGAGGATCGAATAGAGCATCGCCCCGCACACGATCAGCCACGTGCCGCCCGACAGTGCCCGCTCCGCTGAACGCGTCTGAACACTGTTCACGCCGCACCCCTCACCGGCACCGCCACGGGCGGGAACGCCCGGCGGAAACCGTTAGAAGCCGCGTCATAGACGAACGCCTCGCAGCGCCACCTGAACGCGGACGCGGGGCGCTCACCGCACGGCTTCCACACCGCATCCGGGGAGGCGCCGTGGGTGGCGGTATCGGCGTGGGCGTCCCGGAGCGTGCGGTAGACGGTGTGGGGCTCGCCGAAGTGCAGCAGGACCGTGAGCGTGTCCCCACTCTTCGGCCCCTGCACCAACTCCGCCCTCGCACAGCGCAGTTCGCGGCTCAGCAGCAGGAGCTGCTCCTGCGCCGCGGCCGACTCGCGCACGGCCTCGATCAGGAGCACGCCCAGCTCCTGGCCGGTCGTCTCCGCGCGCTCAGAACGGTCGGTGGCCTCGCTCAGCTCCAGCGCGTGCCGATCGGATGCCGCGGCGGCGTCCGCCTTCGCCAGGCGGGCGCGCTCGAACGCGGCGTGGGTGTCGGCTTCGAGGAGCGCGAGGCGCTTGCGGGTGACGATGCGAATCATGCCGCCACCTCCGTCTCGCACAGACCGGCCGGGGCCGGGCCGTAGGCGACCAAGCTGAGGGTGCAGGCCCCGTAAGGGCCCTCCGCTCGCAGGTTCATCGTGCTGTCGTCCACACCCTGCGTGCCGAAGCGCACCGCGTCCGGACGGATGGCCAGGGCGGCCCGCCACTGCTCGAACGCTCCCAGGTCGTCGTGGAAGGCCAGTTCCACCCGGTCCGGGAAGAGCGTGGAGACGTGCACATCTGCGGCCGGAAGGTCCGGGAATTCGTCCACGAGGAACCGCAGCGTCTTCAGCGGCGCCCGCAGATCGTCCACAGTCGAGGCCTTCATGCCGCCTCACCGGCCCGGACAGCGCTCGTGCGGTTGGCGACCTCTGCCCGTGCGGCGAGCACCTTATTCGCGGCCCTGCGCAGCCGGCGCTGCCCGAGCCGCGTGACCGGCCGATCCAGGAGTGCGATCTGCACGTCCAGCAGTTCCTGTTCGGCGAGAATCAGCGTCTCCTCGCGGACGATGGCGTCCAGCTCCGCGTCCGTGGGCTCGATGTCCGGATCGAACGCGATGACAGCGTCCTGAACTGTGACAATGTGGTTCATGGGTCGTGTCTCCCTAGCAGTAGGTACGGCCCGAACAGCGCCCCCGGAGTAGCCGCTCCGGGGGCGCGCACCGTTGAAGTCGGATGGGCCCGGCTCCCCTCTTCCCCGCCCGTACGACCGCCCCGCAGGGCGCCCGGACGGGCGGGGGAGGCAACCGGCGCGGCGATGGCCGCCGCGAATCGGTAGAAGGCGACCGGTTGGCCGCGGCGCTTGCTCACGCTCGCGAACCTGGGGTGGAACGGCGCCGCCGTGCCGGTCGGTCACGGCGGCGCCCACAGTTGTCGTTTCACGCCGGCTCCCTGAGAGAGGGCGGATGCGGCTTCGCCGGTAGTCCGTTGCTGCGGAGTACCGGCCCCGAGCCGGGAAATCCGGGTGCGTCATCGTCACTGCTCTGACGCCAGCAGGGCGGCGCGCACCAGGTGGCAACCAAGGGGCTGACCTCCCGCAAGGAAGGGATGATCCCCAGGGCCGTTCTCCAGAGCTGGCACGCAGGACAGGACAGGTTCACCTGCCACGAAGTGGCCGCCGGCGGCCATCACCCGGGCCGTTGCGGGGACGGAGCCCGAAGCCCCGTCGACACTTCACTGTTGAGTTCTCAAGCAACGCAGTCGCTTCCTTCGAGGCGATCCGCCGATACGGACCTCTCCGGGCGTTTGTGCAGGTCAAGCACGTTGATCAAGCGCCCAGCGGGACGCCACCCCAATGAGGGACATGTATTACGTGTTCCTCATCATGTAGTGACGAGTTCGCCCCGTCAAGCCCTTCGGCTCTTCGGTTCTGCGAGTCCCTTACTGTCGATGTGCTTCCAGCTTGTCCTCGGCGGCGAAGACGATCGACCCCGCACCTGTACGACCTGTGCACGACTTGGCTAACTTGAAGTCGTCCCAAGTCGTCCCAGTCCGGAGAGAGTTCGACATGGCGAACGAAAGGCTTCGCGGCGCGATCGTCGAAAACGGCATGACGCTCGATCAAGTAGGCGCGCGATTAGGGGTGTCCGCGAAGACAGTTGAGCGCTGGATCGGAGACCCGAAGCGCAAGCCCTACCGGCGCTTCCAGTACGCCGCAGCCTCGCTGCTGCAATGCGAAGTGTCTTACCTGTGGCCGGAGGAACGGACATCAGCAGAGGTCACCGAGGCGGGCAACGCGGAGCTGATCAAGCTATATCCCCACAGGTCGGTCGTGCCGAACAGGCTGTGGTCGCAGCTTTACGCGCAAGCGCGCGAGCACTTCGACGTGCTCGTCTACTCGGGCTTCTGGCTCACTGAGGACCCCGCCTTCCACAGGATCGTCAAGGAGAAGTCAGCGGCCGGCGTCCGCGTCCGCTTCATGCTCGGTGACCCGGGTAGTCCCGCCGTGGCCGTGCGGGGTGAGGATGAGGGCATCGGCCCCGCCATGGCCAGCAAGATTCGAAACGCCCTCATCAACTACGGCTCGCTCTTCGGGCTCCCCGGAGTCGAGTTCCGGCTGCACAGCACGACGCTCTACAACTCGATCTACCGGGCCGATGAGGAGATGCTGGCCAATGGCCACCTGTACGGGGTCGGGGCGTACATGGCCCCCGTGCTGCACCTCCAACGCGTGCCAGGGGGCGAGCTATTCGATGCTTACGCTGAGAGCATTGAACGGGTCTGGGAGTCGGCCAGGCCCATCTCTTCACCCGCCGATTGCGGAGGTCTCCACGCGTGAGTCGAATCGACTATTTCCGCGACCCGAACGCCCCCAAGGCCAACTCCGTCGTGCCGTCGGTCACGGCAGTCGTCCGCGACGATGACGGACGGCTTCTGATCATCCACAAGACGGACAACGACCTGTGGGCGCTCCCGGGCGGCGGCCATGACATCGGTGAGAGCATCAGCGACACGGTCGTTCGGGAGGTGCTGGAGGAAACCGGGATAACCGTAGAGATCGACAGCGTCGTGGGGCTCTACACCAACCCTGAGCACGTCCTGGCCTATGACGACGGAGAGGTGCGGCAACAGTTCTCGATCTGCTTCCGGGCGCACCCGACCGGCGGGGCTTTGCGCACCAGCAGCGAGTCGAAAGAGGTCCGTTGGGTTGACCCAGCGGACCTCGATGACCTGAACATCCATCCGTCGATGCGTTTGCGCATCCGGCATGGCCTGGACGACTCCCGGCAGCAGCCCTACATCGGCTGAAGTCCAGCAGCCGCCGCGGCTAGGCGATTCTCCACCCTGTCGGCGGCGGCGTAGATCTCAGGCGCCGCCCGTTTGATGAAACGGCCAACGATCGTGTCGGGGCCGTAACGCTGCACGATCTCACCAACCCGATCGGCAGGCGTGGTCTGCCCCCCGTCCGGCGTGGTCGTCATATCGCAGAACACCAGCGCGTCAACCAGGTCGGGACGCTCCAGCTCGAACTCGCTCTCAAGCTCATGCCGGATCCCTCGCTCCTCAGCCTCCAGGAGAGCGCAGGAGTGGTGGGCCACGAGCCGCACGACCCGTTCGTCGGCCCCTTCCTCGTCACGAAGAAAGCGCGCCCCATCCAGCGGGTGAAAGCCGGTGGTGGCGATGCGCGGCGAGTATCCGATGTCATGCAAGACTGCCGCCGCTTCCAGCAGCTCGGCATCGTCGCCCAGGATCGGGCTCAGCGAGCGAGCACACTTAGCGACCCCGAGGGAGTGCGCCCACCTTCGCGGCAGCGGTTCGGCCAGCAGAGAGTCGGAGGTCGCGTAAGCCCACTCGTTAAGTCCCATGGGTGCCAAGGCTACGACCGGCCGCGGTCCGGCGGGAGGGCGCGTACCGTGCGCCCCTTGCCGTGCACGGTGGCAAGCAAGCCGGTTCCCTCCATGTTGGCGAGTACACGACGCACCGCCGTACGCGATACGCCGAACCGCTCGCAGAGCTTCGATTCGGACGGGTAGGTGTCACCAACCGCGAGGGAGTCTTCAGCGATCACGTCAGTCATCCGCTCCGCTAGAGAGCGACGGTCGCCGGTTCGGATCACGCGCCAGCCCACTCCAGGCGCAGACTCAAGTACACCCGCGGCTTCGAGCACCTTGAGAGCTCGACGGATCGTATTGCGAGCGACGTCGTGCGCTCGCATGAGATCAGCCTCGGACGGCAGGGTGCCGGTGATCTCGCCTGCCTCGATTCTCTTCCGCAGTGCCTCCGAAATGACCAGATAGGTTCCTCGCGGACTGGCCTCCGACACTTCGGCTCCTCTCACCTTGCTCCGTTGCTCGATGCCCAGGGTCCCACGGCCACCGGGAGCGACGGCAGGGTCGGTTCCACATCCGATTCTCCAATCTGCTTCCGCCATTCAGCTCCCGCTCGATGTCCCACCGTTTCGGATGTGCGTGGACCATGTGTGGGCCAGGCATCCTCGGCAGGGGGCTGGGACAGCCTCTGACCAGCAGGTACGGGCTGTCTGCGCGACGGTCTGGCGGCCAGTGCCGGAAGTGTCGAGGTCGATCGAAAGCATAGGAGAGTGGCAGGGCGTGATCCCTTCAGCCGGTACGGAGGCCGCGTACGCGCCCCCTCTTACAGCGGTTCAGCGTGGGCTACAGCCTGGGCTGCTGCCCGAGCGAAGGCTGTGTACAGAGCACCGCTACCTCCAAGCCGTAGCCAGTTGGTTCGAGCCTGGTCCACCGCCCCCGCGTCATGGCGAAGGAAGGCCTTTCTCCATTTTGATAAGCACTGATACCTGTCGTGTACCCCTTCCCAGAGGTTCGTGGCAGCCAGGCGGACATCCTCCGGTCCAAGCAACTCAACGACGACGTAGGCTCTCGTGACCTCGTTCACTGGCGCACCAATGTCGACAGGACTCGGATCAGCGTCCGTCCGCGCGTAGTCGAGCATGCGGCTCATCTGCGTGGATGCAGTCGCCCAATGGTTGTAAGCAACGATCAGTTCTCTGTAGGTCTCCAGTCGTTGCTGACGCAGCCAGTGGGCGTGCTCGTTTTGCGCCTGATCCCTTACCTGTCTCGCTGCGGTCAGCGCGGCCGTGTTGGCCCCGAGACGCGTTCCGCGCATTGCTGCCAAGCCGCCGATGGCGGCACCGCCAATCGCCCCAGCTAGCCCGAGCCCAGCGGCCGCGAGCGCAGCTATCTCCGCATCCATAACGACAGAATGCCGCCTGGCTCGGCACAGCGGATCCGCTCGAAGGAAGCAGTAGGAATCTGCCGCGCATGCGACGGAACGGGAGACCTGGTGTGGAGCCTATGGGCCATACATGGGCCAAGGGGAGCTTGGTGACCGCCGGAAGCGCGGATGACCAGCACGTTAGTACCGGATCCGTGCCGGTCTTGAAAACCGTCGTGGCAGCGATGTCACCGTGGGTTCAAATCCCACACCCACCGCAGGCTCAGTGAACGCGCTGATCAAAAGGGGCGCCCCGCATCGCGAGGCGCCCCTTTCGCATGCCGCCCGGCGAAGGCCGCGGTGGCGGCCCCCGGTCAGCGGGCGCCGCGGTGGCGGCCCCCGGTCAGCGGGCCGCGTTCATGCGGGCCGCGGAGGCGATCGTCGCTCGGGCCTCGTGTTCGGTGAGGCCGGTGCGGATCGCGGCGGAGGTGAGCGCGGCCGTCAGTTCCTCGCCGATGCCGTTCTCGTACGCGCGGCACGCCGCCCAGAACAGGCGGGTGTTGCGCTGCCCCTCGTGGGCGGCCAGGACGAACTGGACGAGGCCGTGCCCCTGGTGGTCTCCGTGCGGCTGGGCGTGGCTGGGCCGGCTCGGCGGGGTGAGGAGGTCGAGCAGGGCGCGGGGGCAGGGGGCCGGGCCGAGGTGGGCGGTGCCGGGGGCCAGCCGGTAGACGCCTCGACTGCTCAGCGAGCCGGGGCCGACCAGATAGCCCCCGGCGCCCCGGATGTCGATGCCGGGGGCGAGCCGGCTCGCGGAGTTCGGTACCACCGTGCCGGGCGGTCCGGTCAGCCAGATGTGCCGGCCCCCGCTCGGGGTGATCACCACCACGGTCTCCGGGATGGTGAACAGGTGGCGCAGCGCCAGGTGTTGGAGCGCGGCCGTGGCATCGGCCTCCGGGGGTTTGGTGTCGAGGTCGATCCCTATGAGGCGGTGCGGCGGCCGGCCGCAGGCGATCCCGTAACCGGTCGCCCAGGGTGCGGCGGCGAACAGCGCGCGTACCGCCGCTGGGTCGGTGCTGGCGTCGTGCACGCCGTGCCCCGGCAGCCCGCACTCCCCTCGGCAGATCGCGGGCCGGGGGTCGTTCCGGTGGGGCGAGGGCAGGGCCGGGAGCTTGGTGCGGGAGAGCGGGATGACGGGCAGGCCGCGTTCGGCGGCGGACAGGGCGTGGGCGAGGGCCAGGGTGGCGGCCTGCCGGTCGATGGTGGCCATGGCTCCATGTTCGTACGAATGTTCGAGAAAGGGAATCCCTTTCGGTGGTGACCGGCGGGACCCGGCCGGGTTCGGGGGCGTGGATTGACCGGATGTGAGCGCCGCCGGGCCCGGTGCGGGTGCCGCGCGCTCAGGTGAGGGTGCCGATTCCGCCTCCTCTGCCGTCACTCCCGGCCCCCCTCCCGGCGGACCCCCTCCGTCCCTTCTGTCCCACCCCCCTCCCCGGTACCGACCCCATCCCCGCTGGGCGACGGGCGGGTGGCGGGCAGGTGGCGTCCGGATGACGCCTTGGGGTCCTGGGGTCGAGCGCGAGGGCGGGTCTGAGTGGTGGGCCGGGACGGTCGGTCGAGACGGTGGCCGGTACGCCCGCCAAGGTTGGCCGAATCCGAGCCGAAACGGTTCTCCCCTTGGGGGAGAGCGGCTCTCTCGGCCACCGCCCAGCCCTGGCCAGAGCATTGAGGGCGCCTTGGGGGTTTATCGACATGTCCTCACGCTTGCGGGCGAAAGGTTCCCCAATGCCTGGTTCGCCGGGGATTCGGTGGGCAACTCTGATCTCGCGACGTCGTCACCGAGCGTCCGGGGCGGTTGGCCAACTGCCTTGGAACAGGCCGTACTTGAGTCACGCGAGTACGACTCGGAGCGAGCCGGAACCACTTCGGATCGCCCGTACCGCTCGCACCAACCGAACCACTCGTACCAACCGAACTGCCGGCACTACCGGCATCACCCGCATCACCCGCATCACCCGCACTACGTGAACCACTCGCATCACTCGCCACTTCTGGTTCCTGGAGGAATTCACATGGCACGCATCCGTACCGCCCGCATCCTCGCCGCCGTTGCCGCGCTGCCCCTGGCCGCCGCCCTCTGCTCGGGTGTCGCCTCCGCCGACAACGGCTCCATCGCGGGTCACGGATCGAACGCGGCGGTGGCGACCGTCAGCGGCAGCGGGGTCGGCCACGACAACCGCGGCAACTCGTCCACCACGCAGCAGCAGGCGGTGGGTTCCGGCGCCACCAACCAGAGCAATACCGCCCAGGTGAACGGCTCCGCCTTCACCTCGATCAACCAGGGCAACGGAAACGTCGCCGTGAACTTCACCCACCTGTGGTGATCCGCCGGCTTCCCTGCCTCGGGGACGGGTCCATAGCGTGAACGGCGGCCCGGGTGCCCGTGCTTCGGCACGGCCACCCGGGCCGCCGGCATGCGTGCGGGGGCACCGGCGGGACCCCGTGCTCCAGGGGCATTGACAGCGAGACCGTATCTGACGGACAGTCAGAAACCCGACTCGGGGGCCGGTCCGCACCTACGGGCGGGCCCGCCGACGTGTCCGTACGCACGGAAGGCCGCCGTCGTGCACCTCGCCCCGACCCAGCGCCAGGAGCATCTGCGCGCCGAACTCCGGTCGTACTTCACCGCTTTGATGCCCGAAGGGCCGCCCCCCGGGACGGACCCGGACGGGCAACGGGCGGTGCTGCGACGAATCGGCGCGGACGGGCTGCTCGGGCTCGGCTGGCCCGTCGAGTACGGCGGTCAAGGGCGGGGCGCCGACGAGCAGTTCGTCTTCTTCGACGAGGCCTACCGCGCGGGCGCGCCCGTCTCCATGGTCACCCTGAACACGGTCGGGCCGACCCTGATGAAGTACGGGACCGCCCAGCAGAAGGCCTACTTCCTGCCCAGGATCCTGCGCGGGGAACTCGTCTTCGCGATCGGCTACAGCGAGCCTGAGGCCGGCACCGACCTCGCCTCCCTCCGCACCAGGGCCGTACGGGACGAGGACTCCTGGGTGATCGACGGGCAGAAGGTGTTCACCTCCAACGCCCAGCACGCCGACTGGATCTGGCTGGCCTGCCGCACCGACCCCGACGCGCCCAAGCACCGGGGGATCTCGATCGTCCTCGTGCCCACCGACGCGCCCGGCTTCTCCTGGACCCCGATCGAGACCGTCGGCGGCCTGACCACCACGGCGACCTACTACGACGGCATCCGGGTGCCGCTCGGGAACCTGGTCGGGGCGGAGAACGAGGGCTGGGGCCTGATCACCAACCAGCTCAACCACGAGCGGGTCGCGCTCGCCGCCATCGGCATGCAGGCCGAGGATTTCTACGAGGCTGCCCTCGCCCATGCGTGTACGCCCGATCCGGTGAGTGCGCGGCGTCCTGTTGACCACGAATGGGTGAAGGCAAAACTGGCCGCCGTGCATGCCCGGCTGGCGGTGAATCGCCTGCTCAGCTGGCGTTTGGTGGGGGATGTGGGGGCCGGGGTCCTGGCCCCCGGCGACGCCAGCGGCGTGAAGTTCACGGGAACGGAGTCCGCGGTCGAAACGTATCGAATGTGTCAGGAGATCGTGGGGGACGCGGGCCTGATCCGGGGTGGTTCGCCCGGCGCCTTCGGGGACGGGGAGCTGGAGCGGATGAACAGGGCGGCGCAGATCAACACGTTCGGGGGCGGGGTGAGCGAGGTGCAGCGGGAGATCGTCGCGACGATGCGGCTCGGCATGAAGCGGGGGAAGCGGTGAGGGGGGTGGAGAAGGTGGAAGAGGCCGAGTTCGCGGGCCGGTTGAAGAAGTTCGAGGGGCGGCCGGCGGCGACCGGCGGTGTCGGCAAGGACCTCGTCAACGCGCCCATGATCAGGCACTGGTGCGAGGCGATGGGCGACACCCACCCCGCCTACACCGGGCCCGACGCCATAGCGCCGCCGACGATGCTCCAGGCCTGGACGATGGGCGGGCTCTCCGGTCACGGCGACGGCACGGGCCGCGCCACCGGCTACGACGAGCTGTTCGAGCTGCTCGACGGCGCCGGGTTCACCTCGGTGGTGGCCACGGACTGCGAGCAGGAGTACCTGCGTGATCTGCGGCCGGGAGACCGCGTCACCTATGACGCGGTGATCGAGACGGTGTCGGAGCGCAAGACCACCAAGCTGGGGACCGGGCACTTCGTCACCACGCGGATGGATGTGCACGCCAATGGGGTACTGGCGGGCATGCATCGGTTCCGCATCCTCAAGTACGCGCCCGCACAAGCGAGTTCAGACGCTGCGGACATCGTACGGGTGGGTTCGAGCAGCCAGGGACAACCCTCCTCCTCGCGGGGGCGGGCGGCGCCCGAGCCGGGGGCGGGTGGGACGGCGGCCCGGGTGCTGCGTCCGAGGCCCGTCGTCAACCGGGACAACGCCGGGTTCTGGGCGGGGGTCGCCGAGCACCGGCTGCTCATCCAGCGCTGCGACGACTGCGCCGAGCTGCGTTTTCCCTGGCTGCCCGGCTGCCACGCCTGCGGATCGGGCCGGTGGGACACGGTCGAGGCGAGTGGGGACGGGAGGGTCTACTCGTACGTGGTGATGCACCACCCGCCCTTCCCCGCCTTCGATCCGCCCTACGCGGTGGGCCTGATCGAGCTCGCCGAGGGGGTGCGGATCATCAGCAATGTGGTGGGGGTGGCGCCTGACGCGGTACGGATCGGCATGCCCGTGCGTCTCGAATTCCTGCGCGCGGACCATGAGTTGGAGCTTCCCGTGTTCCGGGCGGAGGCGGCCTGATGGACTTCACGCCCACTGAGGAGCAGGGGGCCGTGCGCCGGCTCGCCGGGCAGATCTTTGGCGACCTCTCGACGCACGAGCGCCTAGCGGCGGCCGGTACGGGGAGCGATGCCGCGCTGTGGAAGGCGCTGTGCGGCGCGGGCCTGGTGGCGGCGATCGAGGAAGTCGGCCTTCTCGGCCTGGTGCTCGCCCTGGAGGAGCAGGGCAGAACCACGGCGCAGGTCCCGTTCGCGGCCCACTGCGTCTACGGAATCCTCGCGCTCACCGCCCACGGCACGGCCGAACAGCGCGAGCGGCTGCTGCCGGACCTGCGGGCGGGCGAGACCGTGGTGACCGGCGCCTTTCCCGCGTGGGAAGGCGGTGTACGGGCCACGGGGAAAGGGGAGTTGAGCGGTTGCGTGCCGCTCGTGCCCTGGCTGCGGGACGCCACCCATGTGCTGGTCCCGGACGCGGCGGGCGGCCTGTGGCTCGTGCGGGTCGCCGACGCGCGGGCCGAGCCGGTGGAGACGACCGCGCCCTGGTCGGCGGGGCGGCTCACCCTGGCGGCGACCCCGGCCGAGCGGGTGGGCGGGGCGGAGGCGTACGCGGACGTGCTGGCGACGGCCCGCACCGCGTTCGCGGGGTTGCAGGCCGGGGTCTGCGCGGGCTCACTGGCCAGGGCGGTCCACCACACCACGACCCGCGAGCAGTTCGGGCGCCCCCTCTCCACCAACCAGGCCGTGCTGATGCGCGCCGCCGACGCGTACATGGACACCGAGGCGATACGGGTCACGTCCTACGAGGCGGCCTGGCGGCGGGACGAGGGGCTGCGGTACGGAACGCACGCGCTGACGGCGGCCTGGTGGGCGTCCGAGGCGGGCACCCGTGTCGTGCACGCGGGCCAACATCTGCACGGCGGCCTCGGCGCGGACCTGGAACATCCCGTCCACCGGCACTTCCTGTGGGGCCGGCAGCTGGATGCCTATCTGGGCTGCGGGGCGCGGCTCCTGGCGGAGCTGGGTGAGGCGATCGTCGCCGAGAGGGTGGCCGAGCGGGGCCCCCTTGAGGGCGCGTCGGGGCACGAGGGAGTGCGGGCATGAAGGCCGGAGACGAGCTGGCGCCCCTGGAGATCCCGATCACGCGGACGCTGATCGTGGCCGGGGCCGTGGCGTCCCGCGACTACCAGGACGTCCACCACGACGCGGTGCTGGCGAGGGAGAAGGGGTCCCCGGACATCTTCATGAACATCCTGACCACCAACGGCCTGGTCGGCAGATACATCACCGACCACTTCGGCCCGGCAGCCCGGCTGCGGTCCGTGCGGATACGGCTCGGTGCGCCCAACTACCCGGGCGACACCATGACGTTGACCGGTACGGTCACGGCGGTGGACGGGGAGGTGGCCGAGGTGCGGGTGGTCGGGGCCAACCGGCTCGGCCACCATGTGACGGGCACGGTGCGGGTGGCCGTCCCCGATGCGCGCGGCACCGGCGGGGTGGTGGCATGAGCGTGCGGGGGGCCGACTCGCTCGGCAAGAGGGCGGCGATCGCGGGGATCGGCGCGACCGAGTTCTCCAAGGACTCGGGGCGCAGCGAGCTGAAGCTGGCCGTCGAGGCGGTGCACGCGGCGCTCGACGACGCGGGGCTCACGCCCTCGGACGTGGACGGCCTGGTCACCTTCACCATGGACACCAGCCCCGAGATCACCGTCGCGCAGGCGACCGGCATGGGCGAGCTCTCCTTCTTTTCGCGCGTCCACTACGGGGGCGGTGCGGCGTGCGCCACCGTGCAGCAGGCCGCCCTCGCCGTCGCGACGGGCGTCGCCGAAGTGGTCGTCTGCTACCGGGCGTTCAACGAGCGATCGGGCCGGCGCTTCGGCTCCGGGGTGCAGCACCGCGAGCCGTCGGCGGAGGGCGCAGCGCTCGGCTGGTCCCTTCCGTTCGGGCTGCTCACGCCCGCCTCTTGGGTCGCCATGGCCGCCCAGCGCTATCTGCACACCTACGGTCTGACGCCCGAGGCCTTCGGCCATGTCGCCGTCACCGACCGGCGCCATGCAGCGAAGAACCCGGCGGCCTACTTTTACGGCAAGCCGATCACCCTGGCCGACCATGCCGCGTCGCGGTGGATCGTCGAGCCGCTGCGGCTCCTGGACTGCTGCCAGGAGACCGACGGCGGGCAGGCCCTCGTCGTCACCACCACCGAGCGGGCCAGGGACCTGCGGCAGCGGCCCGCCGTGATCACCGCGGCCGCGCAGGGGGCCGGGCGCAGACAGGAGGCGATGACCAGTTTCTACCGGGACGACCTGACCGGCCTCCCCGAAATGGGGGTGGTCGCCCGGCAGCTCTGGCGCACCTCGGGGCTCACCCCCGCCGAGATCGACGTGGCGATCCTGTACGACCACTTCACGCCGTTCGTGCTGATGCAGTTGGAGGAGTTCGGGTTCTGCGCGCCGGGCGAGGCGGCCGCTTTCGTGGCGGCGGACGCGGTGCCGCTCAACACCCATGGGGGGCAGCTGGGGGAGGCGTATCTGCACGGAATGAACGGCGTGGCCGAGGCGGTCCGCCAGCTCCGGGGCACCTCGGTGAACCAGACGGAGGGCGCGGCGCACGTCCTGGTCACGGCCGGCACGGGCGTGCCGACCTCGGGTCTTGTGCTGGGCCGGGATGGCTGAGGTGTTGTCAGACCTTGGGCTTTGTGCTGGGCCGGGACGGTTGAGGTGTTGTCAGACCTTGGGCTTTGTGCTGGGCCGGGATGGCTGAGGTGCCGTCGAACCTCGGGTCTTGTGCTGGGCCGGGGAGGCCGAGGCCCCGTCAAACCTCGGGCTGGGACGGCTGAGAGGTGTCGACAAACCTCGGGCCTCGTGGTCGGCCTCGATGACTGAGGCGCCGTCAAACCTCGGGCCTCGTGGTCGGCCGCGGCGGCTGAGGTGTCGTCAAAGGGCGCTCCGCGCAGGCGGGGTGGGGCAATCGGTGGTGGCGCTGGGTCGGACGGCTGATCCTGCGCCCGTACGGCGCAGGGCGTGGGCCGAGCGGTGGCCGGTGGGGGCGGGGGCCCGTTCACTCGGGCCATGCGCCGCTTCAAGCTGACCTCCGCCCTTCTGACCACGACCCCCGCCCGTCTGGCCAAGACCTCGGCTCCTCTGACCACGACCTCGGCCCCTCTGACCGCGACCTCGGCCCCTCCGGCCAAGACCGCCGCCCCCCTCACCACGGCCTTCCTCGCCCTCGTCACCGCCCTCCTCGCCCTCGCCACCCTGCTCGCCCCCTCCGCCTCCGCGGACGACGGGTGGGAGTGGGAGGACAGGGTGGCGGACGCGGACGCGGTGTCGTTCAGGGGTGCCGCCTTCGACACCTGCAACACGCCCCCGCTGGACACGATGCGAGCCTGGAGGAAGAGTTCGCCGTACCGCGGCGTCGGCGTCTACTTCGCGGGGCGCGGTCGGCACTGTCCGGTCCAGAAGAACCTGAACGAGAGCTGGGTGGGCCAGGTGCACGACATGGGCTGGCAGGTGCTGCCCATTTTCGTCGGATCGCAGGCACCGTGCGTGTACGCCGAGAACAAGAAGAAGGTGAAGATCGGCAATCAGCCCGCCAAGCAGGGCAGGTCCGAGGCGGAGCAGGCGGTCCAGGAGGCGGCGCACCTCGGCATGCGGGAGGGCAGCGCCCTCTACCTGGACCTGGAGGCGTACAACGCGAACAACGCGGCGTGCGCCAGGACCGTGCTGGACTTCGTGCGGGCCTGGAACCGGGAGGTGCGCGAGCTCGGCTATCTGCCCGGGTTCTATAGCAGCGCCGAATCGGGCGTACGACAGATCGAGCAGGCCAGGGTCGCGGGCAAGAGCGACCTTCCGGCGGCGATCTGGTTCGCCCGCTGGCGCTCCGGCCCCGCCCTCTACCAGGAGGCGGCGCTGCACAGGGACGCCTGGCAGCACCGCCGGATCCACCAGTACGCGGGGAACTCCGCCGAGACGCACGGCGGGAAGCGCCTGGTCGTGGACCGCAACGACGTCGACGCGCCGGTCGCGTACATCGGCTGAGCGCCGGCTGAACCCTGAGGCCCGGGGATGCGTCCTCCACCTTCAGGAGGTGCAGCCAGCCCTACCCCTACAACCTGAGGCGGACATCGCTTCGGGACCTGGGGCCGATCCCGGGGGCTCTTCGCGCTCATAGCGTGGAGCCATGACAACGCCCGTCTGCACCAGCGCCTCCCGAGCGGCGACGCCCTACCACGCGTACTCGTCGTTCTCGTCGTACGTCCGCGCCAGGGGCCCCGTGCTGCTGCGCACCGCGCGCTCGCTGACCGCGAACGCGAGCGATGCGGAGGACCTGTTGCAGACGGCCCTCACCAAGACCTATGTCGCCTGGGACCGGATCGAGGACCATCGGGCCCTCGACGGCTATGTGCGCCGCGCCCTGCTCAACACGCGCACCTCGCAGTGGCGCAAGCGCAAGGTCGACGAGTTCGCCTGCGACGAGCTGCCCGAGCCAGAGATCGTGCCCGGTCCCGACCCGGCCGACCAGCAGGTGCTGCACGACGCGATGTGGCGGGCGGTCATGAAGCTCCCCGACCGTCAGCGGGCCATGGTCGTCCTCAGGTATTACGAGGACCTGAGCGAGGCGCAGACCGCCGAGGTGCTCGGGGTCTCGGTGGGCACGGTCAAGAGCGCGGTGTCGCGCGCGCTCGGCAAGCTCCGCGAGGACCCGGAGCTGGAGCCCATCCGGTGACGGGTGGTGACGGCCGGGGCTCCATCGGTCGTCCTGGCGCGGGTTCCTCCAGGTAACTTCACGGAACCGCGACCGAAACTACTCTCGGGTAGTGACATACCGCGCGGTACGTGAGCAGAATCGGCAGACCCTATCGCCATGGAGCGCGCCGTAGCGCTCACCGGGAGGACGCCGTGCTGAGCACCATGCAGGACGTACCGCTGCTGATCTCGCGGATCCTGACCCACGGGTCGACGATCCACGGCAAGTCCCAGGTCACGACCTGGACCGGCGAGGCCGAACCGCACCGCCGCAGCTTCGCCGAGGTCGGTGCCCGGGCCGCCCAGCTCGCTCACGCGCTCCGTGACGAGTTCGGCGTCACGGACGCGAGTGCCATCGGCACGCTGATGTGGAACAACGCCGAGCACGTCGAGGCGTACCTCGCGATCCCCTCCATGGGCGCCGTGCTGCACACCCTCAATCTGCGGCTGCCCGCCGAGCAGTTGATCTGGATCGTCAACCACGCCGCCGACCGCGTGGTGATCGTCAATGGTTCGCTGCTGCCGCTGCTCGCGCCGCTGCTCCCCCACCTGCCGACACTGGAGCACCTCGTCGTGTCCGGCCCGGGCGACCGCTCCCTGCTCGACGACATCGACGGCGGCGGCCCTCAGGTGCACGAGTACGAGGAGCTGATCGCCGGGCGGCCGACCACTTACGACTGGCCGCAGCTGGACGAGCGCAGCGCCGCCGCCATGTGCTACACCTCGGGCACCACGGGCGACCCCAAGGGCATCGTCTACTCCCACCGCTCGATCTACCTGCACTCCATGCAGGTCAACATGTCGGAGTCGATGGCGCTCACGGACCGGGACACGACGCTGGTGGTGGTGCCGCAGTTCCATGTGAACGCCTGGGGACTGCCGCACGCCACGTTCATGTCCGGGGTGAGCATGCTCATGCCCGACCGCTTCCTCCAGCCCGCGCCGCTCGCCGACATGATCGAGCGGGAGCGGCCCACGCACGCCGCCGCCGTCCCCACCATCTGGCAGGGCCTGCTCGCCGAGGTCACCGCCCGCCCCCGCGACCTCACCTCGATGCGGAACGTCACGATCGGCGGCGCGGCCTGTCCGCCCTCGCTGATGGAGGCGTACGACAAGCTCGGTGTGCGGCTCTGCCACGCCTGGGGCATGACGGAGACGTCACCGCTGGGCACCATGTCCAACCCGCCCGCCGGGCTCAGCGCGGAGGAGGAGTGGCCCTACCGCATCACCCAGGGCCGCTTCCCGGCCGGCGTCGAGGCGCGGCTCGCGGGGGCCGGCGGCGCGTTCCTGCCCTGGGACGGGGTGTCGGCCGGCGAGCTGGAGGTCAGGGGCCCCTGGATCGCGGGCGCCTACTTCGGCGGCGCGGGCGGCGAGGACTTCCGCCCCGACGACAAGTTCAGCCCGGACGGCTGGCTGCGGACCGGCGACGTCGGTGTCATCAGCCCGGACGGCTACCTGACGCTCACCGACCGCGCCAAGGACGTCATCAAGTCCGGCGGCGAATGGATCTCCAGCCAGGAGCTGGAGAACGCGCTGATGGCCCACCCCGAGGTCGCCGAGGCGGCCGTCGTCGCCGTCCCGGACGCCAAATGGGGCGAACGCCCGCTCGCCACGGTCGTGTTGAAGCCCGGCGCCACCGCCGACTACGCCGCCCTGAAGGCCTTCCTCGCCACGAGGATCGCCAAGTGGCAGCTCCCGGAGCGGTGGGCGCTGGTCGAGGCGGTGCCGAAGACCAGCGTCGGCAAGTTCGACAAGAAGGTCGTCCGCAGGCAGTACGCGGACGGCGAGCTGGACGTGACGGAGGTGCGCTGACCCGGCCCGATCCTGTGCCGGCCGTCCGGGGTCCCTCGCCGGGGCCCCGGACCGGCCCAGGGACGCGGGCCGCGCGGCGGGCCGGGTCGGGGGCGCGGGTTGGGTGGGCGTCGGACTGGGTCAGGGGCGCGCGCGTTCCCTGGTTCGGACCGCGTTCTGCCACGGCTCGCGGGTTCCGGTCCGTCCCGCCGTTGGGCGCGGGCCCGACGGCGGGACGGACGAGGCGCCGGCGGCGCGGACGCGACGGCGGGACGGACGCGACGGCGAGGCGGGCCCGACGGCGGGACGGACGACGCGACGGCGGGGCGGACGCGATAGCGGGGCGCACCCAGGGCGTCAACTCGCCCCGGAATCGGGCTAGTTCGTGCCGATCTTCGCCAGGAGATCCACGATGCGGCCCTGCACCTCGGTGCTGGTGGACCGTTCCGCCAGGAACAGGACCGTCTCGCCCGACGACAGTTTCGGGAGGTCCGCCTGGTTGATGCCGGCCGAGGTGTAGACGACCAGCGGGGTGTGGTTCAACTGCCCGTTGGCGCGCAGCCAGTCGACGATTCCGGCGCGTCGGCGGCGTACCTGCATGAGGTCCATGACCACCAGGTTCGGCCGCATCTGGGCGGCCAGCGTGACCGCCTCGGAGTCGGTGGCCGCCCGGGCCACCTGCATGGCACGCCGTTCGAGCGTCGCGGTGAGCGCGAGCGCGATCTCCTCGTGCTCCTCGATCAGCAGGACCCGGGGCGGGTGCTGCTCGCTGTCGCGCGGAGCGAGCGCCTTGAGCAGGATGGCCGGGTCCGCGCCGTACGCCGCCTCCCGGGTGGCCTGCCCGAGACCCGCCGTGACCAGCACGGGAACCTCGGCCGCGACCGCCGCCTGACGCAGGGCCTGGAGCGCGGTACGGGTGATGGGGCCGGTCAGCGGGTCGACGAAGAGCGCGGCGGGGAACGCGGCGATCTGCGCGTCGACCTCCTCGCGGGAATGCACGACCACGGGGCGGTAACCCCGCTCGCTCAGCGCCTGCTGGGTGGAGACGTCGGGCGCGGGCCACACGAGCAGCCGACGCGGGTTGTCGAGCGGCTCGGGGGGCAGCTCGTCGTCGACGGGCTGCGGCTGCGGCCGGTTGGCCACCTCGACGGCGCCGCCGGGCCCGTCCAACGGCTCGGGCCCCTCGGCGCCCTCGTCGGGCAGCCCGATGGCGTACGCGCGACCCTGACCCTCCGAAGGAGGCGACGGCAGTACGGGGTGCGGCCGGGCGGCCGGTTCGGTGGGGCGCTCGACCCCCTCCGGGGGCGTGCCGAGCTTGCGCCGCCGCCCCGAGCCGAGCGATCCGCCGGACGTCTGGGTTGCCGGGGCCGCGGGGGCCCGACCCTGGCCAGGCGTCTGCGTCTGCGGCTGGGTCTGCGTCTGCGTCTGGCTGAACGGGGCGCCCTGCCCGAGCGTCCGCACGCTGAACGCCCGACCCTGGGTGTCCCCGCCGGCGGCCGGGATACCTCCGGGCGGCGTCTCGGCGGGCAACGGCTGCCGAGCGGGCTGGGACGCGGCCGCACCCCGCCCCTGGGCCGGGGTCGGGTTCTGGCCGGGGTTCTGGTTCTGGCTCTGCGGGGGTACGGGGCCGACGGCACCCGGCACCGGCATCGCGCGGGCCGCCCACTCGGGCCGCTCGGCGGGGTGCGGCTGGGGCGGGGTGTGATCGGCCAGGGGGTCGCCGGGGGCGGCGTTGTCCCGAGCGGGCCCACCCGGGTGCGCGCCAGCCGGGTTCGGGCCACCCGGGTTCAGGCCGTTCGGGTTCGGGCCGTTCGGGTTCGGGCCGTTCGGGTTCGGGCCGTTGGGGTTCAGGGCGCGAGGGTCGGGGGTGGGCCGGCCCGGGGCGTTCCCCGGAGCGATGGGGGCGCCTTCGATGGGTGCGGCTGCGGCGGGGGCGGCGGACGGTGTGGGCGCAGAGCCCATGGTTCCGGGAGCCGTGGTGCCCACACCTACGTGCTGCGCACCCACAGAACCCGCCGCATCCGCAACACGCGCGGGCCCTTCGGGACGTGCGGAGCCGGGACGTACGGGGCCGGGATGTACAGCTTCGGGACGTACAGCGTCGGGACGCGCGGAGTCAGGAAGTACGGCGTCGGGACGTGCAGCCTCGGGACGTCCGGAGTCAGGAAGTACGGCGTCGGGACGTGCAGCCTCGGGACGCGCGGAGTCAGGAAGTACGGCCTCGGGGCGGCCCGGTGTGGAAGCGGCGGAGGTGTCCGGAGTGGGCGGTACCGGGGTGGGCGCGGGATACGGCGCGCGGTCCGCGTCGGCGGGCGGCAGCGCGAACGCGGTCCGCACCGACCCCTCCTGGCCGCCCGCACCACCACTGCCCCCGCCCGGGGCGGCACCCAGGGCACGCCTCGCCCGGCGGCCCGTCGGCTCGGCCGCGTTCTCGGTGGAGGCGGAGGCGGTGGAGGCGGTGGACGCGTCGGCGGAGGCGGGCGCAGGCAGGGCGCGGCGGGCGCGGCGCCCGGTCGTCTCGGTCGGTACGCCCTGCGGCGGCACGGTCTCGCCCAGCGCGGCCCGCCCCATGCCGGACGACTCGCGTGCGCTCTCCGCACCGGTCACGACGGACCCCACCGATCCCTCGGCAGCCTGCTCGGCGGGGCTGGGCCGCCCACGACGCCGCCCGGAACCGGACGCGCCCCCCGGACCGGCACCCTCGCCCGAGGAAGCACCCCCGGCCGCGCCCCCGGAGACCTGACCGCTCCCCGCGTTCTGCTGGGCCGGAATCCGGGCCCGCTCCCCGTCCGGCCCGCCCTCGCCCACACGCGTACCGGCACCGGCACCGCCCGGCGCCCCAGCCTCAGCAGCCCCGGACCCAGAACCGGACGCCGACCCAGACCCGGAACCACCTTCAGACCCAGACCCAGACCCAGACCCAGAACCGGAACCGGCACCAGACCCGGAACCGGAATCCGTGCGGGCCCGGCGGCGGCCGGTCGGGGATGTCTCCTCGCTGACCGGGCTTTCGAGGAAGGCGTCCATGGAAGCCCGGCGACCGCGCCTGCGGCCGCCGCCGTCCTGCTGGGCGGGGAGCAGCGCCTCGTCGGCCTGCGGGGCCGGGGGCGCCTCGACCGTTCCGGCGCCCGCGCCGAGCGGCACTTCCAGGACGTACGCCGAGCCGCTCATGCCCGGCACCGCGACGGTTTGCAGCACACCGCCGTGCGCCCGCACGATGCCGCGGACGATGGGCCCGTGGACGGGGTCGCCGCCGGGGTAGGGGCCGCGCACCTCGATGCGTACGACCGTGCCGCGCACCGCGGCCGCGACGACGACGGTGGAGTCCATGTAGCCGCCGGCGGCGACCGGCGCCTTGCCCGTGGCGTCGACTCCGGCCACGTCCGCGATGAGGTGGGCGAGCGCGGTCGCCAGGCGCGGGGCGTCGACCTCGGCCTCGATGGGCGGGGTGTGCACGGCGAACTGGGCGCGCCCGGGCCCGATCAGCTCGACGGCGCCCTCGACACCGGCGCCGACCACCGAATCGACCAGCACCTTGGCCTTCTTGAGCTCCTCGCCGCCCGCGTCGAGCCGCTGGTAGCCGAGGACGTTGTCGACGAGCGTGGTGATGCGCGAGTACCCGGCGGCCAGATGGTGCAGGACCTGGTTGGCCTCGGGCCACAGCTGGCCCGCGTCGTCGGCGGCGAGCGCGGCGAGTTCGTGGCGCAGTTCGTCGAGCGGCCCGCGCAGCGAACCGGCCAGCACCGACAGGAGCTGCTGGTGCCGGGCGGCGAGCGCGTCGTAGCGCGCGGTCTCCCGCTCCAGGACCTCGGCGTGCTTGGCGGCCTGCTCCTCGTAGGGGCGGCGGTCGGTGAACGTCATGACGGCGCCGACGAGCAGATCGCCGTCGCGCACCGGAGCGGTGGTCAGGTCGACCGGCACCTTGGCGCCGGACTTCGTCCAGATGACCTGCCCGCGCACCCGGTGCTTGCGCCCGGACTTGAGGGTGTCGGCGAGCGGGCTGCCCTCGTACGGGAACGGCTCGCCGTCCTCGCGGGAGTGCAGCACCAGCGGATGGAGTTCCTGCCCGCCGAGGTCGCTGGCCCGGTAGCCGAGGATCTGCGCGGCCGCGGGATTGACCAGGACGACCCGGCCGTCGGTGTCGGTGCCGACCACGCCTTCGGACGCCGCGCGCAGGATCATCTCGGTCTGCCGTTGCGAACGGGCGAGTTCGGCCTCGGTGTCGACGGTGCCGGAAAGGTCCCGTACGACCAGCATGAGGAGTTCGTCCCCGGAGTACGAGCCGGGTCCGCCGCCGCTTCCGTAGGAGGCGTACGCGTCCCGCCCGTCCTCCAGGTTGGCGCTGGTCACCTCGACGGGGAACTCGGTGCCGTCGGTGCGGCGCGCGACCATCCGGGTCGGCTTGGTGCGGCCCTGGTCGTCCTCGCTCTCGGGCCGGCGCATGGAGCCAGGGATGAGCCGGGAGTCGAAGGAGGGCAGCAGATCGAGAACTCCCCGCCCCACGAGCCCGGTACCCGGCGCCTCCAGCATTTCCAGCGCGACGGTGTTGGCGTTGACGACCGTGCCGTTGCAGTTGACGAGCAGGAGCCCGTCCGGAAGAGCGTCAAGTATGGCTGCGAGGCGAGCAGCGCCTCGGGATGGCCTGCTGCTCACGACGACGCTTCCTCCCTGAACCACTGCACCTTGCGGCCTGTCACTGGGAGGGAGTCTAAAGGCTGGGGATGCGCGAGCGGCGGCGGATGAGGGGGAGCTCTCACCAAGGTTGTGTGATCACGACGTAGGTGAGGGGGCCCCACAAGGTGCCCTACCTGGCGCTCGGCAGCACCGGCTCCAGCTTGTCCCACCGCGAGATCTCGCACCCATTGGCACGGCTGTACGTCGCGTCCACGGGCCGCCCGGCCCAGCTACCGGTGATGTGGGCGGTGGCGGGACCGCCGTAGACGAACGTGCACATCGCGCCCGCCGGTGTCGGCGCGAAGGGGTCCTTGCCCCAGGTCGTCACCGAGTCCAGCTTGTCGCAGGCCTGCTGAGCGCGGGGGTGGTTGCCGGCGGCGGGGTGGCACTCGAGGGTGTACGTCCCCTCCACGCCGGGGACGTCCGTGACGGTGACGGTGAGCCGGTCCTCGGTCTGGCCGTCCCCGAGCAGCGGGAGCGGGACGGGCAGGGGGCCGGCCAGGGCGGTGGGGGCGGTGGCGAGCGCGGCCAGGGAGGCGGCGGCGGTGACGGCGAGGCGACGCAGCATGAGTCTCGTACTCCAGGGCGGTCGGGCGGACTTTCGCGGACTTCGGTCTCCGCGGGGTCTAACGCGCGTCAACGCCCGGCGTTGCGCCGCGTAACGCCTTTGCCCTGGCGGCCACCTGCCTAGTACCGTGGGGTGCGATTGGTGACGGCCCGCAAGGCTGTGTCATCATCTGCACGCACCACTCGCACACGCGACGGTGTGCTGGAGGCGTCGCCTAGTCCGGTCTATGGCGCCGCACTGCTAATGCGGTTTGGGTCTTAAAGCCCATCGAGGGTTCAAATCCCTCCGCCTCCGCCAGCATCACCCGAAGCCCCGGCCCCACGGCCGGGGCTTCGCCCGTTCCACCCCCACTCCACCGGCTCCCACGCCCGGCCGGATCCCCTCCCACCCTGCTCACGCAGAGGCATTTCCGCAGGTCGGAGGGGGTGAGGGCAATGGATTTCGCGTCACGGCGCAGGTCATGTAATGTTGTTCTCGCAACGCCGACGGGGCAGAAAAAACCCCGGAAGCACAAGCACTCGTAGCTTAACGGATAGAGCATCTGACTACGGATCAGAAGGTTGCAGGTTCGAATCCTGCCGAGTGCACACAGGTCAGAAGCCCCCTGGACATTGTCCAGGGGGCTTCTGACATCAACGGCTGACATCAACGTCCCCGTTGGGTGGCCTCAGGCTGCGGCGTCGGGCTCGGTGTCGTCCCCGTCCGCTTCTTTCTCCTCGGCCAGACCCAACGCGTCGTCCATACGGTCAGCAGCCGCGCGCAAGGTCGTCTGCATGACGTGCGCGTAGGTGTCCAGCGTCATGGTGATGGTGCTGTGGCCGAGCGTCTCCATGATCGTGCGCGCGTCGACTCCCTGAGCCAGGAGCAGCGATGCGCACGTGTGCCGAAGATCGTGCACCCGCACCCGCCGCACCTTGGCGTCCCGGCACAGGATCGTGAGCATCCGGTTCAGGCTGCGCGGGTCCGTCGCCCGGCCGGTGGCCGTGGTGAATACCAAGCCGTTGGGCTGCTCGGCCGGGGGCTTCCACTTCTCGCCCGCTACCGCCCGCTCGCGCGTCTGCTGAGCCGCATGGGCGCGCAACGCGGCCACGCAGTGCTTGGGCAGAGAGACAGTGCGGATAGACCGCGCGGTCTTGGGCGTGCCGAACAGCAACTCGCGCTTGATCCGCTGAAGGTTCCGGCGGACGCGGAGTTGCCCGTTCTCAAGGTTGATGTCCGACCACGTGAGGGCCAGTGCCTCACCGCGCCGCAGGCCCGTGCTGATCAGCAGTAGCCATAGGGCGTAGAGGCGGTGCGGCCGGGCGGTCTTGAGGAGCAGTCGGGCTTCTCCTGCGTCCAAGGGGTGTACCTCCTGGCGTTCGATGGTGGGGGTCTCGACGATCCGGGCGACGTTGCGCGCGATCAGCTCTTCCCGGACAGCCTGTTGGAGCGCGGAGCGCAGTACGGCGTGCGTGTACTGGACCGTGCGGGCCGAGGGCCGCCGCTTGCAGCACTGCCGGACCGCGCAGCACGTCCGCTCACCTTCGGGGCGTGCGGCGTCAACGCCCCGAAGACAGCACAGGCAGCCGGACTTGAACTCCAGCAGGAACAGCCGGACATCGGCCGGAGAGAGCCGGTTGAGCTTCTTCTTGCCGAGTGCCGGCCGAATGTAGAGGCGGGTCAGCCCCTCGTAGCTGTTGAGCGTCGCGGGCTTCAGCCGTGCCGGGGCAACGGCACTCAGCCAGTACGTCAGGTAGTCCCCGAAGGACATCGCGGACGTGGCAGCCGGGATGCCCTGCCGGGTCTTCTCCTGGATCTCGGTGAGCTTGTCCGCAACTTCGTCGCGGGTCTTGCCGTAGACGAACTTCCGGACCCGGGTGCCGTCGGGCCGGTAGACGTAGGCCGCCGCGTGATAGCGGCCGTCCTTCCGCTTGGTGATCGTTCCCTCACCGTTTGCGCGGCGCTTGGCCATCAGGCTGCCTCCTCAAGCTTGTTGTGGATGTAGGTCTGAAGCGCCTCGGCGGGGATGCGGCGTGCACGGCCTTCGGTGTAGCTGCGGAGCACTCCCGAACGGATGAGGTCGTAGATCTTGCTGCGGCTCAGGCGCAGGGCCGTCATCGCTTCGGGAACGGTGACGACTTCGTGTGACGCGGGCAGCGCGGTGCTCACGGGTGTCTCCTCGTGTCTGCGAGGGGGAGAGGGGGGGGGCGGACCCCTTCTCTGGGGTCCGCTACATCCGCTACGCCGCTACATCGCAGGTCAGCGGCATGATTTTTGTAGCGGAGGGGTGGAATGTAGCGGCTACGGCCGTCTCAGGGGGTGGGGGCCGTAGCCGCTACATCTGGGTTTGCCGCTACAGATTCAGGGGCTCTGAGCTGGGATGTAGCGGCGTAGCGCTTGTAGCGGACGTGGGGGCGGGGCAGTAGCGGGCCCACGCGTCGGTGAGGTCTTCGGCGAAGAAGCCTTTGAGGATTCCGCCACTCGTGCGGATGTTGCGCGAGGCGATGGGGTCGCCGTCGGCGGTCACGTACTCGCCGAGCATCTTGGACAAGCGCCGGTTGTCGAGCGGCCGCCCGTTGAGGTCGGCCCACGGCGCGTCGTCCAGGGCGTTGAGGCGGTCCAGGATGGCGACGGTGGGCAGGCGGTCGATGCCGATCAGGACGTGGTCGCGCAGATCGGTGAGCAGCCGGATGCCGAGACTGCCTTTGTCGTTGGCGCGGGAGGCTTCCACGAGGGTCAGGCAGGCTTGGCGGGCGCGCTTGGGCCAGTCGCCCCCGGCCGCGTCCGCGATGGACAGCAGTCCTTCCCACACGTCGGCGGGCCGGTCGCTGACCCCGTCGGGCATCTCGGGCCACGCGCCCATGACCCAGCCGCGTGCCTGCTCGGCCCACTCGGCAAGGCGGTCCCGCAGCGCGTGGCCTTCCTTCTCGTGGAGGCGGGCGCGGAAGGGTTCCACCTTCTCGTTGCGGGCCCTGCGCCGCATGCGGATGATGACGGCGCGGGTCAGGATCGTGTCCGGCAACGAGCCGAGACCGGCGACCGCGACGGCGGCGTAGGACGGGAACGGGGTGACGGTCTGGCTGTCGCCCACGCACCGGTAGGTGACCCCGGTCCGGCGGTGTCCGGCGTTGAGGAACCCGCGCAGTTCCTCGTTGTCCCCGGCCTTTGGACCAAAGACGGTGTCGATCTCGTCGAACAGGATCGTGGGCCGACCCTCGGCACCGGACACCGCCCGGAAGAGCGCGGCGGCGGACGCGTTCACCGCGACCATGGGGCGCGGGACGAGGGTTTCCACGATTTCCAGCGCCCGCGACTTGCCCGACCCGGGCTCCGGGGACAGGAACGCCAGACGCGGGGTGGAGTCGAAGCAGTCGAGCAGGTGGGCGTGTGCGTCCCACAACGCGACGGCGACGTAGGCGGCTTCACTGGGGAAGATGTTGAAGCGGCGGTGGAACGCTTCGACCTCATCGAGCAGGGCCGCGCCGTCGATGGACGGCGCGGGCGGGGTGGTGGTCATGCGGCGGTCCTGCCTTCCCGGGGAGCACAGAGCGGGCAGCGGTCAAGGTGGGCGGTGTGGTCGTCGATGAGTGCGAGCACCCGGCGGTGGCCGACGGCGCTGCGGTCCCGGCCGCACAGGCACTTAGAGGTCGCCGTGGGCACGGCGCCGCGCGGGGCGCCGATGTGGAGCCAGGCCACGGGGCGGCGCCCGTCGTCGTAGTTGTGCCGGCCAAAGCGAACCGATGAAGCGGACGCCCTGCGGGCGACGTCCCGCTGGGCACCCACGACCGGCCGGGGTGGGGCGGGTTCGGCGGCGTGCGGGCTGGTGGTGGCCGGTTGGCCTTCCAAGGGGAGATGCAGTCGCGGGCTCATGCCGCATCCCGGGAACGGGCTTTGCGCAGGGAGCTGTTGAGGGCGCTCGCGATGGTGGAGCGGCACTCCGCAGCGGTGAGTCCCCGCGCCTCCCCGACCGCTTGGAAGGCTTCTTCCACCACGTGCCGGGGGATGTCGCCCCACGCGACGAACCGCCCCACCTTGAACGCGCACCGGTTGAGCGTGATGTTGCGCTGCTTGTCCGGCGACGCGGTAACCACGGCGCACTCCGCCGTCAGAGCGGCCCGTGCCGCGCGGCTTCCACTCACCACGGGCAGCCGCAACGGCCCGACCGTGCTTGCGGGCGCCGGTTGGAGCTGCTGCACCAGCCATGCGGGCAGCGGAGCTACCGGAGCGTCGCCCACCGCCTCGTACGGGCCGGTCGGCGTGATGCTGCCCGGAGCGACGACGTACCCACCCCACGCCCGGGTGTCGACCAACGGGGCCAGTGAGCCCGCCGTGTTGGCCAGCCGGACAGCTACCGGCGCGGCGAAGTAGAGGTGCTGTCCGCCGCTCGCAGTCCGCACCCGGTAGGTGTCGGGGACGGCGTGGCCGGTGCGCTCGCAGAGCGCCTTAAAGGTCGTCACGCCGCAAGGCGTGTCCGCACTGCTGTTGTCGTTCTGCTTGGGCACGTCCAGGTCGACGACGACCAGCCCGGAAGGACCGGTGGCGATACCGATGTTGAACGGTGCCCGCTCCCACGTCACCCGGATACGGTCGCCGTCGGTGGTCGCGCGCTGCTCCCACTTGCGGTGCCCGCCCCCGCACGGGCCCGTGCCGGGGCACGCGGCTTCGCCGTGCAGGGCCGGGCGCTTGGTGGCGGGACGCAGCGGGAAGACGTGCCAGCCGCGTTCGGCAGCCCGGAGGGCCGCATCGAGTAACGCTTGCTTCACGTCGGGGTCGTGTTGGGTCATGCTGGAGACCTCCACAGGTCTGTTGATGGCAGGTGGACAAGGGCGGCCCCGCGACTTTGGCGAGACGAGGGGGCCGCCCTTGGCGTAGCTACAGGTCGTCGGCGGTGTCGGGTAGGGGCCCGGACCAGCCGAGCGGGGAGAGCGCGTTGTGTGCGCGGTCCAGGTGCTCGGTGAGGGTCTGGGCGATGAGCGAGCACGAGGCGAGGGCGGAACGGGCCTCTGCGAGGTGTTCGTCCGGGGCGCCGTGATCGGCGGTGACCGCGTCCGTTTCGCCGAGCGCCTCCAGGAAGAAGGCGAGTTGCTGGAAGGTCTGTGGCAGGCGCTGCGTGAGCGTCTTGAGCGAGGCGACCACGTCGTATGCGTCGCCCGGGTAGGTCAGCTCTCCCTTGGCGCTTTGTGTGGCGTGGTTGAGGCTGCGCACCGCCTCAGCGGCCTTGTTCGCCAGGGCCCCGGGGGTCAGATGGGTCGGCATGGGTGTCCTCTCGGCTGAGGTCAGAACGGGGGTTCATCGGTGGCCCACGGGTCGCGGGGCTGGCCCCAGGGGCGGCGACGAGGCAGGGCGAGGAGGAGCCAGCGGGCGTTGTCGTGCCAGCAGGTGCACGGCCACCAGTTGGTGCCCGCGTAGTCGCCGGTCTCGTCGCCGTAGTCCTCTTCGATCCCGCCCTCTCCCTGGCACTGCGGGCAGTCGGGGCGGGGGGTGTCGGTCAGGTACAGGCCCGGGCGGGGCCAGTCCGTTCGTTCAATGCGCAGTCGCATGAGACGGGCCTCCCTGTCAGCCGTTGAAGTGGTTGCGCTTGAAGACAGCGCGGCGGATGTTGACGACCGTGCCGCCCTGGCCGTGGCGGGGCCCGAGGACCTGCACGGCGATGAAACCGCCGAGGATGACGGCCGCCAGGATGATGAGCTGCTGGATCAGCGCGGCGAGTGCGGCGATGAACGTGGTGAGCAGGAGCAGCCCGCCGCACGCGGCGGCGAAGCCGATCCCGCCGAGCGCGACGTTCACGGCGGTGCGGGACACGGCCGGTTTGGTGGCGATGGGTTCGGGCTTGGCGGGCTCGATGGCGTAGCCGGTGACGACGCGCCCGTCCGGCAAGACGATGCTCGCGACCGCCGGGACAGTGCCCGGCTGGACCGGTACGAGCGGCGCCGCAACCGGCTGGATCGGGGCGGGGTGGTGGACTTCTATGACCCGCTCAACAGGCGCGTGCCGGGGGTGTTCGGGGTACATGCGGAATCCCTTCCGGGGAGGTTCAGGGAGGCAGGGGCACCCCCTGCCGGGTGGCGTGTGGAGGGGGCTTCGGGGGTGTTGACCTGCGGGCCTCCCTGACTCCCTGGCAGATCATTTGTGCAGGTGAGGGGGAGGGAGGCGGGTCAGGGAGGGGGTCAGGGAGTTCTCCCTGCATCCCTGACCCGCCAGGGGTTCGCTCCCTGATCTATGCGGCGGAAGCGGAACCATCTGCGTCGCGGTTGGCGAGCGCCCGGGCGACGCGGTCCCGGGCGACGACCATGACGCCGTCGGACTTGTAGGGCTCAGCCCCGGTCCCATCGAGAACGCGCTTGAGGTCGAGGAAGGACCACTTGCCGTAGGCGTCCGCGTTGCGGGCGGCGAGCCGGGCAAGGACGTCCTTCGTGCGGACCCGCTCGGCTGTCCCGACCACGGAAGCGATGTCGGCGAGCGGGTCACGCTCCTCACCCCGCTCGATCACGGTCACCGTGGTGACGCCATCGCGCAGAGCCTTCGCGCGGTCAGTGATGGCCACGGCCGCGTCGTCATCGATGTAGTGCGTGCGCACCGTGATCGAGGCCTGCCCCGCGGGAATGGCGATGCCGTCGGACGCGACGACCAGCGTTCCCCGGTCGAGGCCCGGACGGAGCAGGTTCGGGGCGGCGCCACCGTCAACGGCCTTGTCTCCGAGCGCCATGCGGGCTTGGGACTCCGTGCCAAGCGCGAGCGAGGCCCGGGTGTGGGCGCCTTCGCGGACCAGCTTGGGAAGATTCTGGTCGGTGGGGTCCTGGGTGCCCTGCCACATCAGCACGTTGACCGCACGCCCCTGATTGTGAATCTTGCGGACCGCCATGAAGTACCGGGAGTTGGCCTTCGAGCCGCCATACGGGCGCTTCTCGTCATCCTTGACCGGGCACATGAACGCCACCTGCGCCTCATCCACCAGCACGATCAGAGCGGGGAACACGGTGCCGGGCGGGGCCTGGAGTCGGCGGTTCATCTCATCCACCGCACTCTCGACCATCTCCGTGACCTGGATGACGTGGTCATCGGTCGGGCCCTGGATCAGGACCTTGGCCAGACCCTCGAACATCGCCCAGTCACCCACGCCCTTCAGGTCACCCATCAGGAACTGCACCGACCGGTCCAACGCCACCCACAAGGCGAGCGAGCGCAGCGCCACGGTCTTGCCCTGGTTCGAGAGACCCGTGATCAGCAGGTGGCGCTGATACAGGCTGATGGCCGCAGCGTCCCCGCGCAGGTCCTGACCCCAGGGGGCGCGGCCCTTGGCGTAGTCGGCGGTCATCGTCTCGTCCGTGACCAGCGGGGACGGGCCGATCGGCTCGTCCAGCGCGCCACTGTCGGCCACCCACAGGCGGACGGTGCGGGCGGCTTGCGGGATGGTGATGAACACCTCGTGCTCGTGACGGGAGAGGTTTTCGGCGAGCTTGCGGCGCCGGTTCTGAACCTCGATGGTCGAGACGCCGGACGGCAAGGTCACGTCGACTTCGACGCCGCATCCGGCGATGCGGATCGGTCCGAGCATCGACGCCCCTGCGTCGCCCATCTCCTTGATGGCCCTGCCCAGTGCGGGCACGCCGAGGTCGCGCAGGGCCTTGACGACGATGGACGGAGTAATCGGCTCACCCTCACCGTTGCGGACCGCTGCCGGGAGTGCCCAGTTCGGGGCGGCTTGCTGGTGCCGGCCGACCGCCCACAGGGCGAGCAGCGCGAGGAACGGGCCGATCGTGATGGCCGGACCCCACACGACGGTGACGATGACGATGAGCAGCCGGACCAGTTCGACCACGGCCATCAGCGGGGTGACCACGTCGGCGGCGTCCTTGTTGGCGATGGCCAGCACGACCCCGAGCGCGACCAGCGACCCGATGCCCATCCCGGTACCGACCAGCACGCTCTTGGCGGCGTCGACGGGAGCGGCGAGCAGGTCCATGCGGCGGCGGTGGCGGGCCTCGCGGAACCGCTGGCCGCGCTCCTCCCACTCGGCCGCGACCTCGTAGTTCCCGGCGGCTTCGGCGGCGCGGAGCATACGTTCGTAGCGGGTGGCGGTGCGGCCCTCCCACGTGCGGCGGGCCACGATGCGGGCGCCACCGACCGCGTACATGCTGTGCCGTACCGCCAACCGTCCGGCGGTGCGGGTGTGTTCGTGGGTGACGATGCCGCGTACGGCCCGCCCGGAGCGCACCCACAGGGGCACAGGCGGCTTTTCAGCGTCCAGCGCTGCTACAGCAACGCCCGGCGCACCGGACGGCTCCACAGAGGCGCCGGTGGGGTTCTTCGTGAGGTGAACGGCGTTGAATGTCACGGGAGTTGACTCCTGACTGCCCCTGACCGGGGCGGCAACGGGAAGGTGCTGCCCCGGTCAGGCAGCGGCAGCGGTGAGCTGCTTGGCGAGGAATTCGCGGCCGTAGGCCTCGTTCTCTTCCTGATCCATCAGGCGTTCGTGTTCGCGGGCCTGGCGGCGGGTCTGGCGCTCGACGCCGAAGCAGTGGCGGCGGTCACGGATGATGCGTTCGCGCACCCCCTTGCGGCTGAACTGCATCGCGTGGACCAGCTCATGCACGAGGGTTACGGCGAAGTCCTCGGGGGTGCGGTGCTGGTCGATGTTGACCAGCACCAGCACCGACCCGTCCGCGCGCGCCACCGCGCGTCCGGCCGCGTTACGGGCCTCGCGCACGGCGTGGCGCATCACGCGATCCAGGGCGCGCCTGTCGACCCCGCCCGCCAATTCGGCTTCGGCGGCGGTCGCCAGCTCAGCCAGGCCCCGGGCGTTGGTCAGGACGATCTGAACGTCGGGCATGCGGCCCGGCACCGAACGCGCTACCAGCCGTCCGGCCTGGTCGGCCAGGTACTGGGCGGTGCGCTGAGTGGCACGGTGGCCGAACACCTTGTGGGTGGTGACGGTGAGCTTCACAGCATCTCCGTTCATCGCCGCATCTCAAGCGGCGGCATCAGCGGGATAAGCGCAGGACACGCACATGCCGAGCGAGGGCGGGATGACGTACCCGGCATCCCGTTGGCACTCGGGGCAGGTGCGGCGGGCGAGCATCGCCAAAGCGAGCGCACCCCACTTGCGCGACGTCATCGGGCGTACCGGCAGGGCCAGTTCGACCCGGTACAGGAACGCCACACTCACCCCCGCCTGTCGGCGGCGAGAGCGGCGCATGACCTGTCCCGCAACCGGCTGACCACCGGGACGGAGCCCCAGGGCCCGTAACTGTCGGCGGGTCGCGTAGCCGTCGGGGGCGAACTTCCACGGAAACGTCGGTATCCCGTAGCGCGCGCCGGACGGGTCGAAGCACTTTGCGTACGCGGCGCCCATCACGCGGCCCGCTCAGCGAGCAGCGTGTCCCGCAGACCGCGCGCCTTCTCCGCAGACGTATGAACCGCCTTGCGGAGCCGTTCGGCCGTCAGATGGTTGTCGGGCCAGTCGGCCGACGCCGACCGCGCCTCAGCGAGGAGTTCGGCCGGGGTGCGCTTGGGTCGGGCAGACCGGGCGACGTCGGGGACTCGACCAGTCGCCCGGCGGGGCCTGGTCGAGTCCGCCGCCACCGTTGAGACGGAGCCGACCGGAACGGGTGCGATCGCAGGTACCGGCTTGAGCGCGACAGTCGGCTTCAGGAAGCCGACCTGAACCGGACGCGGGATCGGCACGGCGTTCACGATGCGAGGCTCCGGGGCGGGTTCGGCCTGGTCAGCCATCGACCGATTCCTCACGCTCTCGGCCGTTTCATCCACATTTACGGTCGGGGTGGGCTGGTGGTGGAGGACCTTGGCGACCAGGTCGGACCCGAAGTAGATCGAGCCGACCGGAAGCGATGTGGCGAGCAGTACGAGCGCCCAGTTAGCGGGGTCCCAGTCGGCAAGCCGTCCCCAGTCGACCGACCCTTGATGCAGCGCCGGGACCAGACCGTGGACGTAGTTGAGGACGAGGGAGGCGGCGGTGTAGGTGCCCAGCACCCGCAGGGCGAAGCGCCGGGCGTCGGCGGTCAGCACGAGCGTTGCGACCAGTGCCAGCGCCATGAGTCCGTCGACAACGAACGGGTAGAGCGTGGCGGCGGTATGGTCCGCGCCGATCGCCCGAGCCACGTCCCGCAGTGCGTTCCAGGAGACCCGGAACGCCATGCCGACCACGGCGACCAGTGCGAGCACGAGCAGGGCTTTGGGGGTGCGGTTCATGCTCCCGCCCCCTGCTCTGCGACTGACATGGGCGGGAGGGGACGGCTGAACAGAGCGGCCACGTCCGGCCCGGTCATGTCCTCGCGCTGCATCAGAGCGCGGGTCAGGGTCGTGATGTCCGCCCACTGGGCGTCCACGTCTACGTCGGCGTACTCGATGACTTGCGACCAGCGCATACCCCACGCGCCTTTGGGGACCGGGCCGTCCACAGCGATGTGGAAGCCGGACCGTCCGCAGCCCTCGACGGCCGACAGACGGTCATGGTCGGCGCGGACCAGCTCGATGTCCTCGGGCTCCCACACGCCCAGTTCCTTCACGTAGCGAGCAGCGGCCCGCTCACCGGCCGCGCACATCGTGGCGTAGCCCAGGAGGGTGGTGTCGCTCAGGTCCCAGGACACGCAGCCAGTCCACGACCGCCCCACTTCGGCGGGCACTTCGCGGCTCCACACCCGCCGGACCCGCATACCGTGCTGCCACCCGACCAATACATGGGCCGCTTCGTGCACGGCCGTCAGGTAGGCGACCTGATCGACGTCCAGCCGCGAACCCCAGGACGCGCGCTTCTTGGGGTTGCCCTGGTTGTCCCGGTCCCAGTTGTCCGGCAGCGCGCTCATGCCCCCACCTCCGACGTGCCGGGCGTGGTGTTCTGGTTGGCGAGCGTGCGGTGGGCCGCGAGGATCTTGCGGCGTGCCCGCCGGATGCGGCGGGCGTCCAGGTCGTTCGGGGTGCGGTCGAGCGTGATGATCTGCGCGTCCAGCAACTCGACCCGCGCCAGGATCAGCGGCATCTCAGCCTCGATCGCGTCCAGTTCGGCCGGCGTCGGCTCGATGTCCGGCAGTACGCCGGTAACACCCGTCTGAAGTGCAGCGATGTTCTTCATGAGTCGTGGTCTCCCTAGCAGGTGAAACGGCTCGAACAGCGCCCCCGGAGTGCCAGCTCCGGGGGCGCGCGCCGTTGAAGTCGGTCAATCCGGCTCCCCTCAGCCCCGCCCGTACGACCACACGGGCCGGACGGGCAGAGGAGGCAACCGGCCGCCGCAGAAGCGGCGAATAGCTGAGTTGTGCGAGTCCCCTTTGGGAGCGGAGCTCCCGTTGAAGGCGTATGGGGACGTGACCTTTCGGTCTCAAGCCCTCCGGCTGACAAGGCGCCGGGAAACCTCGGCCCGCTCTGTCCCGGGCCCCTGGTCATGCAGGTTCAGCGCAACCGGAGCAACTCGAAGGAATTGAACCGCTTGCTCAGCTTGTTGGTACAAGCTGATGCAGTGATGCTGCACCCACGGACAGTGAGTCGTCAAGGGATTGGGGCCTACATGTACCAACAAGTTGCGCGAGTGCGTCATGATGAGGGCATGAACAAGCAGCCGAAGTACCGGCAGGTGGCCGACGCGCTCCGCCGAGAGATCGACAACGGCACGTACCCGCCGGGGTCGCGGCTGCCCTCAGAGAGCGAGCTTTCCGCCCGCTTCGAGGCGTCTCGCAACACCGTCCGCAACGGCCTGAGTCTCCTGGTGACGCAGGGACTCATCTCGTCCAGCCAGGGACTTGGATACGAGGTCGCCAAGCACGAGGTGTTCGAGCTGAACGCCTCACGCTTCGAGAACCTGGAGTTCCCGCAGAACGGTGACGCGTACAGCACGGACGTCACGAACGCGGGGCGCCGACCGCACCAAACCTTCCGAGTCGAGCTGACTCCCGCCCCGGGATACGTGGCTGAGCGCTTGAAGGTTGAGGAGGGTTCCACGGCCGTACTGAGGTTCTGCCACCGGTTCGTGGATGACGTTCCGTGGTCGACACAGGCCACCCATTACCCGGAGTGGCTCGTCAAGCAGGGGCCGCGACTGACCGACCCCGGGGACATCGCGGAGGGCACGACGCGCTACCTGGCGAGTCTGGGAGTCGAGCAGATCGGCTACTTCGACGAAATCGCCGCTCGTATGCCGACGCCCGAAGAGGCTCGTCTTCTGGAGATCGGCGCGGGGGTCCCGGTGCTTCTGTGGACACGCACTGGGTACTCCAATGAGCGTCCGATCCGGTGCACAGTCACGACCTTCCGGGGCGACCTGAACCGGATGAACTACGAGATCGGCGACCTGTCCGCCCGGAGTGAGAACGAGCCTCAGTGAGAATCGCCAACGCCGTGCCGGCCGATCTGCCCAAGCTGCTCGCCTTCCGAGAGGAGGCGGCGGCTTGGCTCGGTGAGCTAGGCACAGACCAGTGGCGCCGCCCGTACCCGGCGGACCGATTGCTTGCCACGATCGAGGCCGGTGTGGTCTTCATGGTTCGCGACGGGGAAGCCACGGCCGCGACCATAACGCTGACCCCGGATGCGGAAGACGGCCTCTGGTCGGACGCGGAACTATCCGAGCCGTCGATGTTCGTGAACAAACTGACGGTGGCGCGGACACACGCCGGACAGGACCTCGGCGGCCGTTTGCTCGATTGGGCAGGTGACCGGGCGTTCCGGTCCGGCGCCGTATGGCTCCGCTTGGATGCCTGGACCACGAACGAGCCGCTCCAGCGCTACTACCTCAACCACGGATTCGAGCACGTTCGTACGGTCACGGAGGGCGGGGCGGTGAATGGCGGGCCTCGCGTCTCGGGTTGGCTTGCACAGCGGCCAGCGCGACGCGACGCAGGTCACGGGCTGGACGACACGACTTCGGCGCCGACATCAATTACCGCTGTGTGACATCAACGGCTGACATCAACGTGGGCGTACACCGGGAGACATCCACGGATACGGCACGGCTTGAGCTGGCCTCTCAACCCGGTCTCCTCCCGGCGTGCGACTGGCGCCTAATAGGGGCGCACGCGCCTACGGATCAGAAGGTTGCAGGTTCGAATCCTGCCGAGTGCACAGCAGGTGAGAGGCCCCGGACATCGCGTCCGGGGCCTCTTGCGTTGGGTCGTGGTCGTACAGCAGCGAAGTACGGCAACGCGGTGCCGCCACATCATCAGGACCTCGCGCCGCTCGTTGACCACGGCAGCCAACGCCAGGTGCCGGAGCTTGACGACGTGGTGCTCCCAGCGGTTCCCGTCCGGCGTCTCGACGTCGGTGAGCCACAGGTTCACCCGGCTGTTCTCGTAGATCGGACGTTCCCGTGGATCTTCCACTGCATCGCTGCGGCCCCTCCCGATCGGCTTCCAGAGTCTCAGACCAAGCCAAGAGGAGACGTACGTGCAAGTCGTTTGGCGTCAACTGGGCGCGGTGGACGCGCAGTTGCACTGCTGCGCACGAGGAGTGAGCCGCATCTAAGTGATGGTTTCTGGCCCGGGCGATAACGTGGCGCCATGGATGAACCCCGGATCAGGCTCTACGGCTCGGCGGACGAAGTCAC
This sequence comes from Streptomyces sp. ASQP_92, assembly GCF_025399895.1. GTDB lineage: Bacteria > Actinomycetota > Actinomycetes > Streptomycetales > Streptomycetaceae > Streptomyces. Next base: position 172,211 of record NZ_JAODUA010000006.1, read on the forward strand.
CATCGCGGCCAATGCTGCCGGGTTGAGGGAACTTGCCGAGCGACTCCTGGGACTTGCGGATCCCGAACTTCGGGACGGCTACCACCAGCACCTTGATGCGGGTATCAACCTTGAAGAGGGGTCCATCAACCTGATTCTGGAGCGCGACGACAAGGTTTGGTGACGACGCGCCCCGCGAGGGTCGGACCGTGCGGCGACAGGGGTGGGCGCGTGCGGACTACTGGTCCGCCTTCCAGTCCGTGTCCAGGGTTGCGGCGTGGACGGTCGCGACGATCAGGGTGATGGTGAGGACGCCCCACACCCAGTTCTTGGGGTTGCCGAAGATCGAGCCCCCGAAGGCGGAGCCATAGACGAGTGCTCCGTAGATGGCCGGCATGGCCATCGTGACGAGGCGCTTCTTGGCGGCGATGAAGAACAGCGGCGGCGCCAGCAGGCCGGCTGACAGCACGACCGCGGCGATCCAGATCACCTTGTGCTGCTTGCTTCCGAGGTTGCTGTCCGGCGCCCATTCCTGTCCGCTCCCGCTTCGCGAGAGCGGCTGGGTTGTCAGTAGGGGGCGGTAGCTTCGAGGGGTGGCTGGGTTGTGGCGGTGTGTTGGGGTTCGGTGGGGGGCCGACGGGCCCGGGCTGCGGTGGGAAGGGGGGCGGGTCAGTGCGCTCGGCTACGGGCGGGATGTGGCGTTCCGGGCCGTCGGGGTGCGGAGCTGTGTGGGGGCGCGGGGGAATCCCTGTCCGGTGACGGCGCCGGTGCCGGGGCGGGGTACGCAGGCGCGGTGCGCTGAATGTGCTCGGCTCGATCGGGCGCACTCCGTGGCCGCCGACACCTACGTCGATGACCCGCGCACCTATCGCGTCTACCTCGCCTGGTTCGGGAGCGGGATGGTCAAGGTCGGGATCACCGCGGAGGAGCGCGGGTCGGCCCGGCTGCTCGAACAGGGGGCGGTGGCGTTCGGCTGGCTCGGGCGCGGGCCCCTGATGGCGGCCCGCCGCTGCGAAGAGCTGCTCCGGGCTGCCCTCGCGGTGCCGGACCGGATTCCCTACGCGGCAAAACGTGCGGTACGGGCCCGGCTTCCCGGGGTGGCCGAGCGCGCGGCCGAGGTCGCCGCCCTGCACGCGCGGGCGGTCGCCCTGCCCGGCTGGCCCGAGTCATTGCAGCGGCTGGAGTGCCAAGTCGTCGACCACGCAGGGGAGTTCGGGCTCGACGGGCTTCCGCCCGCCTCGGGGGTGGTCACCGAGCTCGTGGACCAGGGCGTGGTGAGCGGTCGGCTCGTCGCCGCTGCGGGGCCCGACCTCCACCTGGAGGCCGGGGGCGGGCGCGGTGTCCTGGTGCTGGACGCGCGGCTCATGAGCGGGTGGGATCTCGCGGCGGTCGGTCCCAGTGAGGCGGAGGGTGTGACCGTGCCGGTTCGGGATGTTCCCAAGGAGGGTGGGGTCCAGGATTTGTTGTTTTGAGGGGATCTGCGCGGGTTGCGGGTTGCGGGTTGAGGTTTGTGGGTTGTGGGTTGTCCTGCGGGGCCCGTTCGGCTGGGCGCCCGTTCGGCCGGGCGGCCGTTCGGCAGGGCTGCTGGGTCGTCGGAATGGGAGTGTGCCGCGTTCCAGGTTCCCGTGATCGCTGGACAGGGTTCGCGGGGCGGCCGAGGGTGGGGGCATGAGTGATCGGGTGGGGTGGCGGGGATCGGTCGGTGACTCGGCGTCGGCCGGAAGCGCGGCATTGAGCGGCGGCGACGACGAGGTGCTGGGCAGCGGCAGCGGCAGCGGCGGCGGCAGCGGTGGGGTTCTGGGCGGCGGCCACGCGTCAAGGACCGGCCACGCGTCAGGGACCGGCCGCCCCGCGTCGCCCGGTCACCCCGCAGCGCCCGGCCACTCCGCGTCCCCCGGCCGCCCCGCATCGGTAGGCCACCCCGAATCGGCCCGCTCCAGCGGCGCCGGCGCCCACCCCGCATCGCCCACCCACCCCGCATCCCCCGGCCGCGTCGAGCCTGGTGAGGGGGGCCGGGTTCGGGGGTTCTGGGGGCGGATCGGGGTGCCTGGGGGCATTGATGTCCATACGCACTTCATGCCCCGGCGCGTGCTCGACAAGGTGTGGCGGTATTTCGACTCCGCGGGGGAGTTGGTGGGCGGGGTCGAGTGGCCCATCACCTATCGGGAGGAGGAGGCCGAGCGGGTGCGGCTGTTGCGGGAGGAGTTGGGGGTGCTCGCCTTCACCTCGATGATCTACCCGCACAAGCCCGGGATGGCTGCCTGGCTCAACGGGTGGAGTGCCGGGTTCGCCGCGCGGACGGACGGGTGTCTGCACACCTCCACTCTCTTTCCCGAGCCGGGGGCCGCCGCCTATGTGCGGGATGCCCTCGAAGCGGGGGCCCGGGTGTTCAAGTCCCATGTGCAGGTGGGGAGTTACGATCCTGGCGACCCGCTCCTCGACCCCGTATGGGGGCTGCTCGCCGAGGCGGGCGTGCCTGTGGTGATGCACTGCGGGTCCGGGCCCGCGCCGGGGAAGTACACGGGGCCGGGGCCGGTCGGGCGGGTGCTCGCGCGCCACCCCCGGCTGCGGCTGATCGTCGCGCACATGGGGATGCCGGAGTACGCCGACTTCCTCGACCTCGCCGAGGCGTACGACTCCGTCATGCTCGACACGACCATGGCCTTCACCGACTTCAGTGAGCGCCTCGCGCCGTTCCCCGCCGACGAGCTCGGCCGGTTGCGCGACCTAGGGGATCGGGTGCTGTTCGGTTCGGACTTTCCCAACCTCCCCTATCCCTACCTCCATCAGCTGGAGTCGCTGGAGCGGCTCGGGCTCGGGGACGCGTGGCTGCGGGCCGTCTGTCACGACAACGCGGCCCGTCTCTTCGGGCCGGTCCCCGGGCGGCCTCCGGGTGATTAGGCCCGCTCCGCGCCGGGCGGCCTCCGGGTGAGTAGATCCGTCCCGCGCCGGGCGGCCCCGCGTCCGTCCGGCCCATACGGCTGCCGTACCGCCGTACCGCCCCATCGTCGCCGCACTTTCTCAGGGAAATCACAGGATCGGCCAAGGCTGTTCTCACGGCCCCCTCACAGGGTGGGCGCATGACCGTTACCTCCTCGCCCCAGGGGCGGACCGAAATGCTCAGGCCGGACGGCAGTCCCGTCCGGGTGCTCGTCGTGGACGACGAGGCGCCGCTCAGCGAGCTGCTCTCCATGGCGCTGCGCTACGAGGGCTGGGAAGTGCGCAGCGCCGGTGACGGGGCCGGGGCGGTGCGCGACGCCCGGGCCTTCCGGCCCGACGCCGTGATCCTGGACATCATGCTGCCCGACATGGACGGCCTCGCCGTGCTCGGCCGGCTGCGTCGCGAGCTCCCCGACGTGCCGGTGCTCTTCCTCACCGCCAAGGACTCCGTCGAGGACCGGATCGCCGGGCTCACGGCGGGCGGCGACGACTACGTCACCAAGCCGTTCAGCCTGGAGGAGGTCGTGGCCCGGCTGCGTGGTCTCATCCGCCGCTCGGGCACGGCGGCGCTGCGCAGCGAGTCCGTCCTGACCGTCGGCGACCTCACCCTCGACGAGGACAGTCACGACGTGACCCGGGGCGGGGTCAACATCCATCTCACCGCGACCGAGTTCGAGCTGCTCCGCTTCCTGATGCGCAACCCGCGCCGGGTGCTCAGCAAGGCGCAGATCCTCGACCGGGTGTGGTCGTACGACTTCGGCGGACAGGCCAATGTCGTCGAGCTGTACATCTCCTACCTGCGGCGGAAGATCGACGCCGGGCGCTCCCCGATGATCCACACCCGGCGCGGCGCGGGATATCTGATCAAGCCCGGGGAGTAGGACCGCGTGGGCAGGCTCCGGGGGCCCTGGTCGCTCCGTACCCGGCTCGTCGTGTCGGCGGTGGCGCTGCTCGCGGTGGTGGGGGCCGTCATCGGCACCGTGACCGTGCTCGCGATGGGCGCCAACCTCCAGAGCCAGCTCGACGCCCAACTGCGCGGCGCCCTCGTGCCGGGCCGGATGGTCGGCCACGAGTCGCCGGGCTCGGGTCCGCCGACCGGCGCCCCGGCCGGCGGGACCGGCGACACCACCACCGGCACGGGTGCGGACCCCGGTACGGGCAAAGCCGCCGACCCCGGTACGGGCAAAGCCGCCGACCCCGGTACCGGCAAAGCCACCCCCGGCACCAGTACCGGCAGAAGCGCCGGGCGGATCGACTTCGTCGTGTCGCGGCCCGGGCAGCCGCTGCACGCGGTGGCGGCCGGCGCGGGCGCCGACGGACGGGTCGCGGGTGCGCAGGCCGTCCGGCCCGAGCGCCAGGGCGAGGCCCGCAGCGCCGCGCTGACCGCGGCGCAGACCCGGGCCCTCGCCGCCGTGCCCAAGGACGGCCGGGTGCACTCCGTGGCGCTGCCCGGCCTCGGCGACTACCGGGCCGTGTGGGACCGCGAGAACGACTTCGTGCTCGGCTTCCCCACGACCGCCGTCGACTCGACCGTCAACACCCTTGTGGTCGTGGTCATTTGCGTGACCGCCGCGGGGCTCGTCGCCGCTGGGATCGCGGGCGCGGCCATCGTCGGGGTGGCCCTGCGGCCGCTGCGCCGGGTCGCGTCGACGGCCACCCGGGTCTCCGAACTCCCCCTGCACAGCGGCGAGGTGGCCCTGCATGAGCGGGTTCCGGCGGCCGAGGCGGACGCCAGGACCGAGGTCGGCCAGGTGGGTGCCGCGCTCAACCGGATGCTGGACCACGTCCACGAGGCGCTCAGCGCGCGCCAGGAGAGCGAGACGCGGGTGCGGCAGTTCGTCGCCGACGCCAGTCACGAACTCAGGACCCCGCTCGCCTCGATCCGCGGTTACGCCGAGCTGACCCGGCGCGGTCGCGAGGACGTCGGACCCGACACCCGGCACTCCCTCGGCCGCATCGAGTCGGAGGCGGCCCGGATGACCGGCCTGGTCCAGGATCTGCTGCTGCTCGCCCGGCTCGATGCCGGACGCCCGCTCTCGTACGAGAGCACTGATCTCTCCGCACTCGTGGTGGACGCGGTCGGGGACGCGCACGCCGCCGGGCAGGGCCACTGCTGGCGGCTCGAACTGCCCCAGGAACCCGTCGCCGTGCACGGGGACGCGGAGCGGCTCCAGCAGGTGCTGGTCAATCTGCTCGCCAACGCCCGTACGCACACCCCGCCGGGGACGACCGTCACCGCCCGGGTCGAGGTGCGCGGGCCGGACGCCGTCGTCGTCGCGATCGAGGACACCGGGCCGGGGATCCCGTCCGCGCTGCTGCCGCACGTCTTCGAGCGGTTCGCGCGCGGGGACGCCTCCCGATCCCGCAACGCCGGATCCACCGGCCTCGGGCTCGCGATCGTGCAGGCCGTCGTCGTCGCGCACGGCGGCCGGGTGGAGGTACGGAGTCGGCCCGGGCGGACGGTGTTCACGGTGCACCTCCCCGGCGCACCCGGCCCCGGCATGCCCGGCCCCGCCACCCCGGCCCCCACCTCACAGGCTGAGCACAGGGCGACCACACAGGTGTGACAGGGGGGCTCGCGAGGGTCGGACGTATGCGAACCGAACCCTCTGCGGGCGCCACCGGCGCTACGGGCGCCGCGACCGCGCCCCGCGCGGCCGACCCGGCGCATCCCGCGCCCCATGTGGCGCCCCGCGCGGCTGACCTGCCGCATCCCCCGCCCCGCGCGGCCGACCCGACGCATCCGGCAACCCCGCCGTCAAACCCGCCGGCAACCCCGCCGGCAACCCCGCCGGCAACCCCGCCGGCAACCCCGCCGGCAACCCCGCCGGCAGCTCCGCCGGCAACCCCGCCGGCACCGCCGATGGCCCTGCCCGCCCGGCAGCACCTGCCCGTCCAGGCGGCCGACGTCCCCGTGCTCGATGTGGTGATCCCCGTCTACAACGAGGAGCGGGACCTTGAGCCGTGTGTGCGGCGGCTGCACGAGCACCTCGCGCGGACCTTCCCGTACGGCTTCCGGATCACCATCGCCGACAATGCCAGCACCGACTCAACTCCCCTGATATCAGCCGGACTTGAGGGCGCGTTGCCCGAGGTGCGGGCGTTCCGGCTGGAGGAGAAGGGGCGCGGGCGGGCCCTGCGGACCGTGTGGTCGGCCTCCGACGCGCCCGTGCTCGCGTACATGGACGTGGACCTGTCCACGGACCTCAACGCCCTGCTGCCGCTGGTCGCGCCGCTCATCTCGGGCCACTCGGACCTCGCCATCGGCTCGCGGCTCGCGCGGTCCTCGCGGGTGGTGCGCGGCGCCAAGCGGGAGTTCGTCTCGCGGACGTACAACCTGATCCTGCGCGGCTCGCTGGCGGCGCGGTTCTCCGACGCCCAGTGCGGGTTCAAGGCGATCCGGCGCGATGTGGCACAGCGGCTGCTGCCGATGGTCGAGGACACCGGGTGGTTCTTCGACACCGAGATGCTGGTGCTCGCCGAGCGGGCGGGGCTGAGGATCCACGAGGTGCCGGTGGACTGGGTCGACGATCCGGCGAGCACCGTGCACATCGTCAGCACGGCGGTGGACGACCTCAAGGGAGTGTGGCGCGTCGGGCGGGCGCTGGCGGTGGGGGCGCTGCCGCTGGACCGGCTCGCGCGGCCGTTCGGCGACGACCCCAGGGACCGGCAGCTCCCCGGAGTGCCGGGGGGTCTGGCCCGCCAGCTCGTCGGGTTCTGTGTCGTGGGCGCGCTCTCCACCCTCTTCTACCTCGTCCTGTACTCACTCGCGCGCACCGCCATGAGCCCTCAACTCGCCAACGCCGCCGCCCTGTTGGTGTCAGCGGTCGCCAACACCTCGGCCAACCGGAGGCTCACCTTCGGGGTGCGCGGCCGGGACCGGGCGGTGCGCCACCAGGCGCAGGGCCTCGCGGTGTTCGCGATCGGGCTCGCCCTGACGAGCGGCTCGCTCGCCGCCCTCGACGCCGCGCACGCGAGCGCCGCGCACTCCACCGAGGTGGCCGTCCTGGTCGCGGCGAACCTCGCGGCGACGGTCCTGCGCTTCCTGCTGTTCCGCGCCTGGGTCTTCCCCGACCGTGCGCCGGCCCCGGGCGAGGCGGCCTCCCCCGCCGCCCCGCCCGAGCCGTCCGCGCCCGCCACCGCCGCCACCATCGCGCCGGAGGCGGCGGCCTTCCACCACCCCCACCCGAAGGGCGACGCACGATGACCACGACCTCCTCCCCCCAGGCCGGTCCGCGCGAGGGGGCCGGGGCGGTCCGGCGCCGTCGGGGCGCCCCGAGCCGGTGGTGGCGTGGCCGGGCCGACGATCCGGCCTGGGCGCGGCCCGCGTTCCTCGCGCTGCTCGCCGCCACCTTCGCCGCGTACCTGACGAACCTCACCGCCTCCGGCTACGCCAACTCCTTCTACTCGGCGGCCGTTCAGGCGGGCAGCGAGAGCTGGAAGGCGTTCTTCTTCGGTTCGCTGGACGCCGCCAACGCGATCACCGTGGACAAGCCCCCGGCCGCGCTGTGGCCGATGGCCCTGTCCGTACGCCTCTTCGGGCTCGGCTCCTGGCAGATCCTGCTGCCCGAGGTGCTGATGGGCGTGGGCACGGTCGCCGTCCTGTACGCGGCGGTGCGGCGCCGGTTCAGTGCGGCGGCGGGGCTGATCTCCGGCGCGGTGCTGGCCCTGACGCCCGTCGCCGCGCTCATGTTCCGCTTCAACAACCCGGACGCGCTGCTCGCGTTCCTGATGACGGTCACCGTGTACTGCGTGCTGCGCGCCCTGGAAGGGGCCCGTACCCGGTGGCTGGTGTGGGCGGGGGTCGCGATCGGCTTCGCGTTCTTGACCAAGACGCTCCAGGCGTTCCTGATCCTGCCGCCGCTCGCGCTCCTGTACGCGGTGTGCGCGCCCACCTCGGTGCGGCGCAGGCTCGCTCAACTCGCTCTCGCCACAGGGGTGTTGGTGGTCTCCGGCGGGTGGTGGGTGGCGGCCGTGGAGCTGTGGCCGAAGTCGTCCCGCCCGTACATCGGAGGGTCGCAGCACAACTCGTTCCTGGAGCTCACCTTCGGCTACAACGGGCTGGGGCGGCTCAGCGGCGACGAGACGGGCAGCGTCGGTGGCGGGGGCGTCCGGCCACGCGGCATGGACCTCCCGGCGGGCGTGGAACTCCCGGCCGGGATGCGGGCGGGCGGCGCAGGCGGGGGCGGGGGTGGCTGGGGTGAGACCGGCATCGGCCGGATGTTCAACTCCGAGATCGGCGGCCAGATCTCGTGGCTGCTGCCCGCAGCCCTGTTCCTGCTGATCGCGGGCCTCGTCGTCACGTGGAGGGCCGGGCGCGCCGACACCGCGCGGGCCGCGTTCCTCGCCTGGGGCGGGGCGCTCCTGACGACCGGCGTGGTCTTCAGTTTCATGGCCGGGATCTTCCACCAGTACTACACGGTGGCCCTGGCGCCCTACATCGCGGCGCTCGTCGGCATGGGCGTCACGGTGCTGTGGGAGGAGCGGTCGCGGATCGGCGCGGCCCTCGCGCTCGGGGTGACGGTGGCGGGCACGGCCCTCTGGTCGTATGTGCTGCTCGGGCGCACCCCGGACCATCTGCCCTGGCTGCGGTGGGCGGTCCTGATCGGCGGCCTCGTGGCGGCGGTCGGCCTCGCGGTCATGGGCCGCCTGAACCGCCGGCTCGCCCTCGGTGTCGCGGGGTTCGGCCTCGCGGCCTCGCTGGCCGGGCCCGCCGCGTACGCGGTGAGCACCCTGGACACCGGGCACACCGGCTCGATCGTCACGGCCGGCCCGGCCGGGGCGGGCGGCGGCCCCGGGGGCGGTGGGCCCGGTGGCGGGCGGATGCGGTTCGGCGGGGCGCCGGGCGCGGGTCGGAACGGCGGGACCGGCCAGAACGGCGGGCTGCCGGGTGGCGGCGCCCTGGGCCGCCCGCCCACCGCACCCACCGCACCCACCGCACCCGGCCAGAACGGCCAGAACGGCCAGAACGGCCAGGGAGGGCGCGGCGGGATGGGCGGTCTGCTGGACGGTGCCAAGGTCGGCGCCGACGCCCAGGCGCTCCTGAAGAGGAACGCGGAGCACTACACCTGGGCCGCGGCCGCCATCGGCTCGCAGAACGCCGCGAGCTATCAACTCGCCACCGGGCAGCCCGTGATGGCGATCGGCGGCTTCAACGGCAGTGATCCCTCGCCGACCCTGGCCCAGTTCCAGCGGTACGTCGCCGAAGGCAGGATCCACTACTTCATCGCCAGTGGCGGCGGGATGACGGCGGGCGGCGGTCAGGGCGCTCAGGCCGGTGGCAGCTCCCTCAGTGGCTGGGTGGAGTCGTCGTTCAAGAAGGTGACGGTCGGTACGGCCACCTTCTACGACCTGACCTCACCGGTGAAGGCGGCGGACTGACGGCCCCACCCGCGGCGACGGTGCGGCGGTGGTCCGAGGCGCGAAGGCGTCCCGGCCGCCGCCGCGTCGGGTGCTCCGCGTCCCGTGGCCGATGGCGAAAGGAACGGCCGCGTAATTCACTTTACGGCGTAGAAGAACAGCCTTACGGTGTACAACGACACCTTCCCTTACGCCGTACAAGGAGCCAGGAGCCGCCATGACGGCCACGACAGCCGAGAACTCCACCACCCCCACCGGGCATCCGCAGCGCTGGTTGATCCTCGGCGTCATCTGCGTGGCCCAGCTCACGGTGCTGCTCGACAACACCGTCCTCAACGTCGCCATCCCCTCCCTCACCACCTCGCTCGGCGCGTCCACCGCCGACATCCAGTGGATGATCAACGCGTACTCGCTCGTCCAGTCGGGGCTGCTCCTCACCGCGGGCAGCGCGTCCGACCGCTACGGGCGCAAGAAGATGCTCGCGGCGGGGCTCGCCCTCTTCGGCATCGGTTCCCTGGCGGCCGGCCTCGCGCAGAACTCGGGGCAGCTCATCGCGGCGCGCGCGGGCATGGGCATCGGCGGGGCGCTCCTCATGACCACCACGCTCGCCGTCGTCGTGCAGATCTTCGACGACGAGTCCCGGATCAAGGCCATCGGCATCTGGGCCACCGTCAACTCCCTTGGTTTCGCGGCCGGTCCGCTCATCGGCGGGGTCATGCTCGACCACTTCTGGTGGGGCGCGATCTTCCTGGTGAACATCCCGGTGGCGGTGCTCGGTCTGATCGCCGTCGTCGTCCTCGTACCGGAGTCGAAGAACCCGCAGGGCGACCGGCCCGACCTGCTCGGGGCGCTGCTCTCCACGATCGGCATGACCGGGGTGGTCTACGCGATCATCTCCGGGCCGGGCCACGGCTGGCTCTCCGGCCATGTGCTGGTCTCCGCGGGCGTCGGCGCGGTCTTCCTCGCGGCCTTCGTACGCTGGGAGCTGTCCATCGAGCACCCCATGCTGGACATGCACTTCTTCCGCAACCAGAAGTTCATCGGCGCCGTCGCCGGATCGATCCTGGTCGCCTTCGGCATGGGCGGCTCGCTGTTCCTGCTCACCCAGCACCTCCAATTCGTCCTCGGATACGGCCCGTTGGAGGCGGGGGTGCGGACCGCGCCGCTCGCGCTCAGCGTCGTCGCGCTGAACATGACGGGCGTCGGGGCGAAGCTGGTCGCCAAGGTCGGCACCCCGCGCGCCATCGCGATCGGCATGACGGCGAACGCGGCCGGGCTCGCCTCGATCGCGCTGCTCGGTGGGCACAGCTACGGCGGCACGCTGCTCGGCCTGGTCGTCATGGGCGCGGGCATCGCGCTGTCCATGCCCGCCATGGCCAACGCCATCATGAGCGCGATCCCGCCGGAGAAGGCGGGGGTGGGCGCGGGCGTCAACGGCACGCTGGGCGAGTTCGGCAACGGGCTCGGCGTGGCGGTGCTCGGCGCGGTGCTGAACTCCCGGTTCGCGGCGCTCGTGCCGGTGGCCGCGGCCTCGCTGCCGGCGGCGCTCGGCGCCGCCCGGGACGACGCCGAGCGGGGCAGGATCGCCGACGCGTTCGCCTCCGGCCTGGAGACCAGCCAGCTCGTGGGCGCGGTCGCGGTCCTCGCGGGCGGGCTGCTCGCGGCGGTCCTGCTGCACCGCGCCGAACGATCGGCGCCCGCACCCGCCGGAGCGGCTCCCGCCGCATAGCATCGTCGGGGGTGGAAGCCCCGAATTCCGGACCGAATTCCGGACATGACCTGTGATGGGCCGGTTCTTGACGCCTTGACGGGTTACCAGAACCCAGGCCAAAGGAGGGCGGCGATGGTGTCGGCGGCGGACCGTTCGAAGGACGCGGCGCGTACCAGCGTGTGGCTCGGCAGCAAGGCGGGCCACCGGGTGCGCCGCACGGAGCCGGCCGAGGGCGGGCCCGCGCTCGACCGGGACCGGATCACCGCCGAGGCCGTACGGCTGCTCGACGCCGAGGGCGCCGCCAAGTTCTCCATGCGGCGCCTGGCGGGCGAGCTCGGCGTCACCGCGATGTCCCTGTACTGGTACGTCGACACCAAGGACGACCTCCTCGAACTCGCCCTCGACGCGGTGTTCGCGGAGGTCGCCCTGCCCGACGCGGCGGACGAGGCGGCCGACTGGCGCGATCAGCTCCGCGCGGTCGCCGTGGGCTATCGCGCGGCCTTCGTCCGCCACCCCTGGGCGTCCGCGCTGATCGGGCGCTACCTCAACATCGGGCCGCACTCCATGGCCTTCTCGCGCACCGCCCAGCGCATCATGGCGCGCACCGGGCTTCCGCCCCACGGGCAGATGGGCGGGCTCGCGGCGGTGTTCCAGTTCGTGTACGGGTTCGGCACGATCGAGGGCACGTTCGTGAAGCGGTGCGCGGATGCGGGGCTCACCCAGGACGAGTACTTCGCCTCGGCGATGGGGGCCTTGGTGGAGCGGCCGGAGTATCGGGAGCAGTTCGCGGATGCGGCGGAGTTGATGGCGGCGCGGGGTGGGGAGACGGTGGTGGACATGCGTCAGCGGGACTTCGACTTCGCGCTGTCCCTCCTGATCGCCGGCATCGAGGCCCTGACCCCACCCCCCGGGGCTCCACCCCAGCCCCCGCGCGCGCCTTGAGCCCGCTCGTCCTCAATCTCCCCCAAGGCCTTAAGGGCCAGGGGGGACCCCCATGACAGGCTGAGGCTGCTCGACGCGGGCCGGCACCGGCGCTGCCAGGGGCGCGGGGAACTGCGCGAGAAGCGACCACGGTCCGCAGCCGAAAGCGGGGTTGCCCGGGGCTCCGCCCCGGACCCCGTATCGCGCCTGAACGGCGCTCGTCCTCAATCGCCGGACAGGCTGAGGTTGCTCGACGCGGGCCAGCACCGGCGCTGCCAGGGGCGCGGGGAACTGCGCGAGAAGCGACCACGGCCCGCAGTCGAAAGCGGGGTTGCCCGGGGCTCCGCCCCGGACCCCGTATCGCGCCTGAACGGCGCTCGTCCTCAATCGCCGGACGGGCTGAAGGTGCCCCAGCACAGGAGCACTTAAGGGGCGCGAGGAACTGCGCGAACGGCACGGGGCCGCAGCCACCCCGCCCCCCGACCCGGAGGGTCAGACCCCCGGGGGCAGGGAATCCCCCCGCACCGTCTGGACGTCCAGAGCGACCCGCAACGTCGTTCCGATCGCCGAAACCCCCGCCCGCACCACCTGGTTGTAATTCATCGCGAAATCCTCGCGCCGCAGCTCCGCCGTCGCCCGGTACGCCGCCCGCACCCCGCCCCACGGGTCGGGACCCGTACCGAGGTAGGAGAGGTCGAGGTCGACCTCGCGGAGTACGCCGTGCAGGGCGAGTTCGCCGTGGACCGTCCAGCGGTCGGGGCCCGCCGGGGTCAGGCCGTGGCTGCGGTAGGTGATCTCCGGGAAGCGCTCGACGTCGAGGAAGTCCGGCGACTTCAGATGCCCGTCGCGCATCGCGTTGCCCGTGTCGATGGAGGCCGCCCCGATGACCGCCTCGACCCGCGACTTCTCCAGGTCCTCCGCGATCTCGATGCGTCCGCCGAACTCCCCGAAGCGGCCGTGCACGCTGGAGATCCCCAGGTGCTGGGCGACCGCGCCGACCGAGGAATGCGCCGGGTCGATCGTCCAGGGCCCCGGCGGCGGCAGCTCGACGCCGCCCTGGCGGGCCAGTACCACCGTGCCGACCGAGGCCCGGCCGCTCGCCGTCACCAGTGCCGTGGAGGCGGCCGGCGCGTAACCGACGGCCGTCACGATCACCGTGTACGGGCCGGGCGCGAGGTCCGCGTCGGCCGTGACCGATCCGTCCTCGGCCGCCGCAGCGCGCAGCACCTGCGTGCCCGTCATGTCGGTCATCGTCACCACGGCGTGCGAGAGTGCCCAGCCGTCGCGCGTCCTGACCTGTGCCCGCAGTCCCATCCCGTTCTCTCTTCTCTCCTCGTAAAAAAGTCGGGCCCCGGGGGCGGGGCGGCCGGCCGTCCCCTGCCCGCCGCCCCTGCCCCGGGGCCCATTTCCACACCGGGTGCGGCGGCCGCCTCCGCTCGAAGCGGGCCGCACCCGGGGGGTCTGGATTACCTCGACTACTCGCCGGGGTGGGCGAGTTCGACGTCGTGGCCGTCGACGCCGCGCCCGGCCACGGTCAGCGAGCCGGCCACCGGCGGGTAGCCCGTCGCGATCAGCGTGTACTCGCCGGAGGTGAGGTCGGCGAAGGCGTACGCGCCGTCCTCGCCCGTCGTCGCGTTGGCCACGACGTTGCCCGCCGCGTCCAGGAGGGTGACCCGGGCGTCGGCCAGCGGTCGCCGGTCGGCGCCGCCGCGGATCGTGCCCTGGACCAGCGCCCCGGCCTGGAGCGCGGCCTCGACGCGGGTCACGCCGTGGCCCGCGATCTCCACCGGGAGGGCCAGCGGGCGGAAGCCGTCCGCGTTGACCGCGACGGTGACCTGGCCCGGAACGAGCTCGCCGAAGGTGAACTCGCCCGTGGTGCCGGACTTGCCGGTGGCCAGCAGGTCGCCGCGTACATCGGTCACGATCACCATCGCGCCCTCCACGGGCGCCCCGGTCTCGGCCGCCTTCACCGTGCCGACCAGGCCACTGGTGCCGGCCAGGAGGATGTCGTACGCGAGCGGCTCGGCGCCCACCACGATCGTCGAGGCCTGCGGCTGGAAGCCGTCGGCGGCCGCGATCAGGACGTAGCTGCCGGCGCCGGGCGCGGCGAGCGCGTACCCGCCGTCGGGGCCCGCCACCGCGCGGCCGAGCTGGCTGCCGCCGAGCGAGATCAGGGTGACGGCCGCCGAGGCGACGGGCGCCCCTTCGGCGCCGCGGACCGTGCCGCGCACCGGGATGCCGTCCACGACCGGAGCCGGGGTGGTGACGTCCGCCGCGGCCGGGGCGGCCTCGACCGCCGCCGCCGGGGCGGGGGTTTCGGCGCCCGGCGCCTTCTCGGCGGCGGTGGCGCCCACGGCGTGGGAACGCAGCGGGATCTCCTTGATGAAGAGGGTGATCAGGAAGGCGAGCAGCGCGCACGGCGCCGCGTACAGGAACACATCGCCGACACCGTGCCCGTAGGCGCTCTCGATGACGGTACGGATCGGCGCGGGCAGCGTGGCCAGGTCCGGGATGGCACCGGAGCCGCCGCCGCTCTTGGCCGCGGCCGCGCCCTGCGGGCCGAGCGCGGTGAGCCCGTCCGTGACGTAGTGGGTGACCCGGTTGGCCATGACCGCGCCGAGCGCCGAGACGCCGACCGCACCACCGAGGGAGCGGAAGAAGACGACGACGGAGGAGGCCGAGCCGAGGTCGGCGGGGGAGACCTGGTTCTGGGTGCACAGGACCAGGTTCTGCATCATCATGCCGATGCCGAGGCCCATCAGCGCCATGTAGATCGCGAGGTGCCAGTACGGGGTGTCGTAGCGCATCGTGCCGAGCAGACCGAGGCCCGCCGTCACCAGCACACCACCGCTGACCAGCCACGCCTTCCACTTGCCGGTCTTGGTGATGATCTGGCCCGAGACGGTGGACGAGATGAAGAGTCCGCTGATCATGGGGATCGTCATGACACCGGACATCGTCGGCGTCCGGCCGCGCGCCAGCTGGAAGTACTGGGAGAAGAAGACCGTGCCGGCGAACATCGCGACACCCACGAAGAGCGAGGCGAGCGAGGCCAGCGTGATGGTGCGGTTGCGGAACAGGCGCAGCGGGATGATCGGCTCGCTGGCCTTCGACTCGGCCAGCACGAACAGCGCGCCAAGCACGATCGAGCCGCCGACCATGGCGTACGTCTGCCACGAGATCCAGTCGTACTTGTCGCCCGCGAACGTCACCCACACCAGGAGCAGCGAGACGGCGGCGCTGATCAGGAAGGCGCCGGTCCAGTCGACCTTGACGTCCCGCTTGACGACGGGGAGCTTCAGGGTCTTCTGGAGCACGATGAGCGCGATGACGGCGAAGGGCACGCCGACGTAGAAGCACCAGCGCCAGCCGAGCCAGTCGGTGTCCGTGATCAGACCGCCGAGCAGCGGCCCGCCGACCGTCGCGACCGCGAACGTGGCACCCAGGTAACCGCTGTAACGGCCGCGCTCACGCGGCGAGATCATGGCGGCCATGATGATCTGGGCGAGCGCGGAGAGACCGCCGACGCCGATGCCCTGGACCACGCGGCAGGCGATGAGCATGCCCGAGCTCTGGGACAGACCGGCCACGATCGAGCCGGAGACGTAGATGATCAGGGCTATCTGGACCAGCAGCTTCTTGCTGAAGAGGTCCGAGAGCTTGCCCCACAGCGGGGTGGTCGCGGTCATCGCGAGCAGCGAGGCGGTGACGACCCAGGTGTAGGCGGACTGGCCGCCGCCCAGGTCGCTGATGATGTGCGGCAGTGCGTTGGAGACGATCGTCGAGGACAGGATGGCGACGAACATGCCGAGCAGCAGCCCGGAGAGCGCCTCCATGATCTGCCGGTGAGTCATCGGCGCGCCACTGTCGGACGGCGCGTGCCCTCCGTGCTTGGCGTGGCCGCCCCGCACACCGGCTGGTGTGGTCGTAGCCATGAAGTTCCTTGTCTTGTGCGTCTGTTGGGCAGGTGTACGGGTTGTGGTGCTAAGCGGGTGTACGGGTCGGCGGACGGGTCTCGGGCGCCTTGAGGTGGGGTGCTCCCCCATGGGCTCCGCCCACATCGGGTCCTTCTCCATGGGCTCCGCCCACATGGGGGGCCCGGACGTGGGGTGCCCGGCAATCTCCGAAGGAATCACGCAGGCGGGCCAGCATCGTGTTGAGCTGCCCGACCTCGTCGTCCGACCAGTCCTTGAGGGTGTGCGCGAACATCTCCGTGGTGCGCGTCCCCAGGTCGTCGATCATGGCCTGGCCCGCGGGGGTGAGCCGCAGGATCCGTGAGCGCTTGTCCGCGGGGTCGGCGGACCTCTCGATCCAGCCCCGCTGGGCGACGTGCGCGACATGACGGCTCGTCACCGACATGTCCACCGCGAGGAGTTCGGCGAGTCTGCTGATCCGCATCTCGCCGTGGCGCTCCAGGAGGGTCAGCACCGCGGCCGAGCCGCCCGGGCACTCGGGCGGCAGGATCCGCGCGAGCCCGCGCTTGACCGCGCCGATGGCGCTGAGCTGGCGGGCCAGCTCCTCGTAGAGGCTCTGCGCGGCCATGGACACCTCCCGGAAAATGTTGTTGCTTCGGGCAACCATAAGATTGTTGGTTGCCGAAGGCAAACTAAATCCGGGGTGCTGGAGCAAAGGAAGCGCAAAGGCTTCGCAAGTGAAAACCCAAGGTGCAGGTCAAGGCCTTGCGGGCCGGTTCGGCGGAGGACTCGCCGGGTGCCCGGGGAGGTTCTCGCGGGCGCGTTCGCGCGGGGGCGGGGGTTGGGTGGAACCCCCAACTTCGCTAGGGTCCTGCCCCATGGCACACAACCCCCACGCGCCCCAGGGTCCCGAGGGCAACTACGACCCGGCGGGCTCCACGCAGATGTTCCGCGCCTTCGTCGACGAGGGCGCGCCCCAGGGCGGCCGTCCGGCTACCCCGGCCGCGGCCCCGGCGGGCCCACGAGTAGGCCTGATCGTCGGCGTCGTCGCCGTGATCGTGGTCCTTGCGGCGGTGGCCTGGCTGGCCCTGGGCTGAGGCGTTCTCCGCCTCTCTTCCGGGTGAGCGGGCAGGGGGTGGGGGGGGCGAGAGAGCGGCCCCTACCCCCAACTGGCCGTCACGGACCGCGTTTCCACATGCATCCCCAGCGGCACCCGCCACGCGTCCACACACACCCCGTACGTGCGTGACCGCACCGCCCCCGCGGGGATCGGCACGGGCAGGTCCTGACGGGACGTGATGGTGGCCCAATCCACCCCGAGCAGCCCGATGATGTGCGTCGCGAACACGACGCTGCCCGACGTCACCGCCGTACCCCCGGTGTTGCGGAACTGCACCGTCACGTTCTCGCACCACCGGTGATCCCCCGCCGACCGGCTCGGCGCCCCGAGCGCGAGCACGGCCGGCCCGGCGGGCGGGCGGGGTCTGCCGGGGTCGGACGGCGTACCGGCCGGGGCGGACGGCGTGCCGGGCCCGCCGGTACCACCGGGGTGACCACCCGTACCCCCCGTGGCGGAGCCGCCGGGCACCCCCGAGTCTCCGCCCGCGCTCGAACTCCCGGACCCGGCAGGCGGGTTGGGTCCGCCCGGAGTCCCTGGGGTCGCGGTCGTCCGCCCCGCCGGAGAGCCGCTCCCGGCCGGGGTGGAAGGCGCCCCGGAACCACCGGACGTAGCGGAACCACCGGACGTACCGGAACCACCGGGCGCCCCGGAAGCACCGGACGTACCGGAAGCACTGGACGCCCCCGGGGCTCCGGATGCGCCAGGAGCGCCGGGGGACCCCGATCCCGGCCCCGGCGACCCCGAACCGTCCAGGGGGACCAGCTTCACCTCGCCGTGGGGCGGCAGCGCGCGGCCTGGGGCGTCGGGGCCGGTGCCGGCGGCGCCGACCGCCACATAGCCGGCTCCGTCCCCGCCCCCGGCGCAGGCCGCGAGGGCGCCGCCCAGGCCCAGCACCACCGCCACCGGGATCCCGATCAGCGCAGCACGTCGTCGCATCGCGCCAGTGTGTCTGACGATGCGTCAATTAACCAGAGGGCGAGGCGGGTTCACCCGCCCACTCAGTCGGAGATCAGGCCCTCGCGGAGCTGGGCCAGCGTGCGGGTCAGGAGACGGGAGACGTGCATCTGGGAGATGCCGACCTCCTCGCCAATCTGCGACTGCGTCATGTTCGCGAAGAAGCGGAGCATGATGATCTGCCGTTCTCTGGGCGGCAGTTTGGCGAGCAGCGGCTTCAGGGACTCGCGGTACTCGACGCCTTCGAGCGCCGTGTCCTCGTAGCCGAGCCGGTCCGCGAGCGAGCCCTCGCCGCCGTCGTCCTCGGTGGCGGGCGAGTCGAGCGAGGAGGCGGTGTAGGCGTTGCCCACCGCGAGCCCGTCGACCACGTCCTCCTCGGACACCCCGAGCACGACGGCCAGTTCGGGGACGGTGGGCGAGCGGTCGAGCTTCTGCGCGAGTTCGTCACTGGCCTTGGTGAGGGCCAGGCGCAGCTCTTGGAGGCGGCGCGGCACCCGCACCGACCAGGAGGTGTCGCGGAAGAAGCGCTTGATCTCGCCGACCACGGTCGGCATCGCGAACGTGGGGAACTCCACGCCGCGTTCGCAGTCGAAGCGGTCGATCGCCTTGATCAGGCCGATCGTTCCGACCTGGACGATGTCCTCCATCGGCTCGTTGCGGCTGCGGAACCGCGCGGCCGCGTACCGCACCAGCGGCAGGTTCAGCTCGATGAGGGTGTCGCGTACGTACGTACGCTCCGGGCTGTCGGTGTCCAGCGTGGCAAGGCGCAGGAACAGGGAGCGGGACAACGTGCGGGTGTCGATGGCTGCGGTGTTTGCGGCGTGTCGGTGCACGGCGGGTGCGGGTGCGCTCTTGGTGAGCGTGAGCACCTTCGAGCTGCCCTGTTCTACGGACATGCCAACCCCCTTGAAGTTGCGGCGGTCGCGGACGGTCGTGTGGGCCACGACCATCGGAGGAAGCAGCCTCCACCTGAATACCGGACGGGGGGCTGCGGCAAACGCGGTTTCCGCAGAATGTCACATGTCGGCAACACGCTGTAGTGACTTGTCGACAAGGCAAGTCGGAGTACGTGCAGGAAGCAGGGGGTGTGAGCCTTTTGGGGCGGGAATCTTTTTACCGAGCCAAAAACAATGGCACGCAAGGGCGAACAGCGGCCCGGCTCACTCGAACCGGTTATGCCTCGATTCGATTTGCGGATCGAAGTCGGGCGAAGCTCCTGGCCAGAAGCCTTGACACATGCATCTGTGACACTCCCAATTCCTGACTGATCTGGGACTGCGTCAGATTGCTGTAATAACGGAGCATCAGGATCCGCTGCTCGCGTTCGGGCAGTTGTACGAGCAGATGACGGACGAGGTCGCGGTGTTCGACGCCGGCGAGCGCGGGGTCCTCGTAACCGAGCCGGTCGAGCAGACCGGGCAGCCCGTCACCTTCCTGGGCCGCCTCCAGGGAGGTCGCGTGGTAGGAGCGGCCCGCCTCGATGCAGGCGAGCACCTCGTCCTCGCCGATCCGGAGGCGCTCGGCGATCTCGCCGGTGGTGGGGGAGCGGCCGTGCAGGGTCGTCAGGTCCTCGGTGGCGCCGTTCACCTGCACCCACAGCTCGTGCAGCCGGCGCGGGACGTGCACGGTGCGGACGTTGTCGCGGAAGTAGCGCTTGATCTCGCCGACGACGGTGGGCATCGCGAAGGTGGGGAACTGGACGCCGCGGTCCGGGTCGAAGCGGTCGATCGCGTTGATCAGGCCGATGGTGCCGACCTGGACGACGTCCTCCATGGGCTCGTTGCGGCTGCGGAACCGGGCGGCCGCGTACCGCACCAGCGGCAGGTTGGCCTCGATGAGCGCCCCGCGCACGCGGTCGTGTTCCGGGGTGCCCGGTTCGAGGTTCTTGAGCTGGCCGAACAGCACCTGGGTGAGGGCACGGGTGTCCGCTCCCCTGGTGGAGGTTCTGACGGGACCCCTGGGGCCCTCCGCGGTGTCCTGTGCGGGCACGTCGGGGGTGTCCTGGGGCTCGTTCTGGGGCGGCACTTGAGGCGTAGTACTGGCCGGCACGGTCACGCCACCCCTTAGTCTTCGGTCCACTCATCCGTCAAAAGCGGTCATAGCATCACAAGACATGTCCACTGTGTGCAAGCACCGTATAACCACGTGTTGAGGGCAAGTTGGGACAGATGCCCCGGTCGGCGGTGTGCCGGGCCACGAAAAAGCCCCGCACCTCTCAGGTGCGGGGCCGGGCCGCGTACCGGTTCGGCCGACGGACCGGCCGGGAAGGGGACGCCGGTCAGAACGGGTAGTCGGCGATCACCCAGGTGGCGAACGCGCGCCACTGTCCCGCTGCCGCCTGATGGGCGGGGTGCTCGATGTAGCGCTTCAGGGCGTCCGCGTCGGCGACGGTGGAGTTGATGGCGAAGTCGTACGCGATCGGCCGGTCGGTGATGTTCCAGGCGCACTCCCAGAACTCGATCTCGGGAACGATCCCGTCGAGCTCCTGGAAGGCCTTCACACCGGCGACCACGCGCTCGTCGTCGCGCCGGACGCCCTCGTTGAGCTTGAACAGGACCAGGTGGCGGATCATGACGTCTCCTACGAACGCGGCTGTGACGAGGGGATGGTGGACGGGTCGGCTCAGCGGACCAGGTTGGTCATGAACTCGCCGACGCCCTTGGCCGCACTCGATATGCCCTCGAACCCGGTCTGGACCATCCCGGCGGCCTGCACCGGCGACGTGATGATCGTGTACAGCACGAAGACCACGGCGATGTAGAGCAGGACCTTCTTGATGTCCACTGTGTCGAGCCCCTCCCCGGCGCCACCCCTGTGCGGTCGGGTGAGTCTAACCGCCGTCCGCCCGGTCCTCACCCGGCCTTTAAGGACCAAGGGCCCGGCGATCGGGGCCGTTTGCCCGGCAGTACGGAAGTGACGGGAGAGCAGGATGGTTCTTGAGCCCGCCACGTCTGGCAGGAATGCGGAGGGCTCAGGAACAGGACCTCACTGCGGGGTCCGCGCCGCGCGCTTCCCCCTGACTGCGGCGCAGGGCTTGCAGGTTCTGTTCTCATCGGGGGGAGCGGCTTGTCCCCCCGATGCCGCTCCCCCCGTCCCCACGTCGAAGCCCCGGTCGCCCCCCGACCGGGGCTTCGTCGCGTACGCGGCCGGGCACGACGGGGGCTTCAGGAACGTTGATGACCGGCCACGACGGGGGCTCTCCCGCGCCGGCGAACGGGCATGCAAGAAGGGCCCCGACACTGTCGGGGCCCTTCAGAAGCGGTAGCGGAGGGATTTGAACCCTCGGTGAGTTTCCCCACACTCGCTTTCGAGGCGAGCTCCTTCGGCCGCTCGGACACGCTACCGAGAGAGAGCTTAGCCCAAGGTGGCCCGTGGTTTGAAATCGGTTCGGGGAGAGCTGGGTCACCGCTGCCGGAAGAAGGCCGTGAGCTGCGCCGAGCACTCCTCCTCGAGGACGCCCGCGACGACTTCGGGGCGGTGGTTGAGCCGCTGGTCGCGTACGAGGTCCCAGAGCGATCCGGCCGCTCCGGCCTTCTCGTCGCGGGCCCCGTAGACGACCCGCTCGAACCGCGCCTGCACCAGGGCGCCCGCGCACATCACACACGGCTCCAGGGTGACGACGAGCGTGCAGCCGGTCAGCCGCCACTGGCCGGTGCGGTGTGCCGCACGCCGGATCGCGAGGACCTCCGCGTGCGCGGTCGGATCGCCGGTCGCCTCGCGTTCGTTGTACCCGGACGCCAGGAACGTGCCGTCCGGGGCGAGCACGACCGCGCCGACCGGCACATCGCCGGCCGACTCGGCCTGTGCGGCCCCGGCCAGGGCGGAGCGCATCGGCTCCGCCCACCGTTCGCGTACGGGGTCGTGCGGATGGAGCACTAGCGGACGGCCTCCAGGACCTCGGCCGCGCCCAGCGCGTCCGCGATCGTCACGAGGGCGTCGCCGTCGAGGGCGAGCAGACGGCGCTCGCTCACTCCGAGGTCGGCGAGGATCGCACTCTCGCCGAGCGGGCCTGCGGGGGCGCTGCCGATGCCGTCCGACGGGTCGTCGATGACGTCCGGCTCGTCCTCGGCAGCGGTCGTCCCGTCCTCGTAGCCGTCCTCCGTGCCGTCGAGGTCAAGGGTCTCCAGCTCGTCCTCCTCGTCGTCCTGGTCGTGGCCGAGCAGTTCGTCGGTGAGCATGGCCCCGTACGAGGAGCGGGCTGCGACGGCGGCGTTGGAGACGAAGACACGCGGGTCCTCCTCGCCGTCGACGCGGACGACGCCGAACCAGGCGTCCTCCTGCTCGATGAAGACGAGCACCGTGTCGTCGGCCCCGTCGGTTGCTGCTTCCCGGGCCAGATCGGCCAGATCGGACAGCGTCTCCACATCGTCGAGCTCTGTGTCGCTCGCTTCCCACCCGTCTTCGGTGCGCGCGAGCAGTGCGGCGAAGTACACCGTGACTCTCCCACTGGTCATAGGCGTGCCGGTTGGGGGTCCCCCCGGCTGTGCTTCCTTCGGAATCGTGGCAGAAAACCCGGCGGTTGCGAGAGTTCTTCCGCGGTTGCGTTTTTCCGGTCGCCGCGATCACGGGTTCCGGCACGCCGTGATCACGGGTTCCGGGCCACCCCGGTCACGGGGTGCCGACGGCCGCGACCGCGGGCGCCGGAGCACCGGTTTCGCGGGTCACCAGCGGAAGGTTCGCATGCGCATGGCCTGGCGCATACGGGCCGCGCGGGCGCGGCGCGGCTGGACCCGGTCGCGCAGCGCTTTCGCCTCGTGCAGTTCGCGCAGGAACTGGGCGCGCCGCCGCCTGCGCTCCGTGTCGCTCTCGGGTTGTCGCTCTGCGCCGTGCTGGTCCGGCATTGGCTCACACCGCCCCGGGTCGGTTCGTCTCTCTCACCTTCCCCCCGTTCGGGCTCTTGACGCCAGCGTGAACCGTCACCAGGTGGGACGCGGGGCCGCCACGCCCCGGTTACTGTGGTCGTCATGCGGATCCATGTCGTCGACCACCCTCTCGTGGCGCACAAGCTCACCACGCTGCGCGACAAGCGCACCGACTCCCCGACCTTCCGGCGGCTCGCCGACGAGCTGGTCACCCTGCTCGCCTACGAGGCCACCCGGGACGTGCGCACCGAGCAGGTGGACATCGAGACCCCGGTGACGCCGACGACGGGCGTGAAGCTCTCGTACCCGCGTCCGCTGGTGGTCCCGATCCTGCGGGCCGGCCTCGGCATGCTCGACGGCATGGTGCGGCTGCTGCCGACCGCCGAGGTGGGCTTCCTCGGCATGATCCGCAACGAGGAGACCCTGGAGGCCTCCACGTACGCGACCCGGATGCCCGAGGACCTCTCGGGCCGTCAGGTGTACGTCCTGGACCCGATGCTGGCGACCGGCGGCACGCTCGTCGCGGCCATCCGTGAGCTGATCAAGCGCGGCGCGGACGACGTCACCGCTGTGGTGCTGCTGGCCGCCCCCGAGGGCGTCGAGATCATGGAGCGGGAGCTGGCGGGCACGCCGGTGACCGTGGTGACCGCCTCGGTCGACGAGCGCCTCAACGAGCACGGCTACATCGTGCCGGGCCTTGGCGACGCGGGCGACCGCATGTACGGGACGGCCGACTAGCCGTCGGCCAAGGGGGGCCGCCCGACCGGCGGCCCCGCTCACGCCGTCGGACGGCGTGCTGTCAGCACTTCCCGGAGGGCGCGGGTGCGGGCTTGGCCAGGGCGGCCAGGGTCGTGTCCGCGTCCTTCGGCGTGTTCAGGTTGGCGAACGTCGTTCCCAGGATGAGGTCGACGTCCTGCGTGTCGCGCGTGTCGGTCTTCTGCGTGGCGCCCTTGAGCTGCGCCCCCAGTACGGAGAAGGGCCCGCGGGCCGCCGCCGGGGCGCCGAGCAGCACTCCGTTGCCGGGGACCTTCTTGTCGTACTCGGAGGGCGCGTTGCCGACCTTGCCGATCGCGAAGCCGCGCTTCTTCAGCTCGTCGGCGACCGACTTGGCGAGGCCGCCGCGCGGGGTCGCGTTGTAGACGTTGACGGTGATCTGCGCGGGCTTCGGCAGCGCCTGGGGGGCGGCGGCGGTCGACGCCGAGGGTGCCGGGCAGGGCTTCTGGTGGGCGGCGGCCCTGGACTTGCCCCCGCCCCCGAACACGTCGATGAGCTGGATCGTCCCCCAGCCGATCAGGCCGAGGGCCACGACCGCGCCGACCAGCGCGAGGACCAGTCGGCCGCGCTTGCGGGGACGTCGCATCCGTGGGTACGCGTCACCCTTGATGCGGTACTTTCCGCCCATGCCGGGGGGAGTGAGCATGCTCATAGGCGCAGGGTAGTGCCGACCCGGGACGATGCCTACTAAACGATCAACGGGTGGCGTACATCTGCGCCCGTATGCGTCCGAAAGGGTCCGAAAGGCTCACCCGGCTGTCGGGTTCGATCCTTTTCGGGTACGCGCTGTCGGACTCAGTCCATTTCGAGGACGCGGGCGTGCAGGACCTGGCGCTGCTGGAGCGCCGCCCGTACCGCCCGGTGCAGCCCGTCCTCCAGGTAGAGGTCGCCCTGCCACTTCACGACGTGCGCGAAGAGGTCCCCGTAGAACGTGGAGTCCTCGGCGAGGAGGGTCTCCAGGTCGAGCTGGCCCTTGGTGGTCACGAGCTGATCGAGCCGGACCGGGCGCGGCGCGACATCCGCCCACTGCCGGGTGCTTTCCCGGCCGTGGTCGGGGTAGGGCCGCCCGCTTCCGATGCGCTTGAAGATCACACGGAAAGCCTACCGGGCGAGCGGCTCCGGGCGCAGCCATGGAGCGCGAGTGCGATCCTGGGCAAAACGCCTGAAACCCGACGCAGGGGGCCCGCCATGACCGACAGCGACCAGACGGCGGCCGCGCGCGAGCCCGCCGGCGCCGCGCCGTCGGCGGGGACGCCGGCCGGGACGGCGCCCAGGGACCAGGAACCCCACGAAACCGGAGTGCGGGATCCCGCAACGGCGCCCGCCGCCGAGCCCGCGCCCCCCGCGCCCGCTCCACCTCCCTCCCCCGCAGAGGGGACGACAGCGGGCACCGAGCCCCAGGCCCTGCCGCAGGTCGCGGCGGACATCGCCGCCGGGTACGCCTTCACGGGGCCCGCGATGGAGCTGGGCGCCCTGCTCTGGGACGGCCAGTGCCTGGCGGACGCGCCCATCCGCATCCCGCTGTCCATGCTCAACCGGCACGGCCTGGTCGCCGGGGCGACCGGCACCGGCAAGACCAAGACCCTCCAGCTCATCGCCGAGCAGCTCTCCGCCAATGGCGTCCCGGTGTTCCTCGCCGACGTGAAGGGCGACGTGTCCGGCATCTCGGCCCCCGGCACGCCCGGCGCCAAGGTGGCCGAACGGGCCGCGCAGGTCGGCCAGGACTGGGAAGCGGCCGGATTCCCCTGCGAGTTCTACGGCCTCGGCGGCATCGGCCCCGGCATCCCGCTGCGCGCCACGGTCACCAGCTTCGGCCCCGTCCTGCTGTCGAAGGTGCTCCAGCTCAACCAGACGCAGGAGCAGTCGCTGGGCCTGATCTTCCATTACGCGGACAGCAAGGGCCTGGAGCTGTACGACCTGAAGGACCTCAAAGCGGTCGCCGGCTTCCTCGTCTCGGACGTCGGCAAGGCGGAACTGAAGGGAATCGGCGGCCTGTCGTCCGCCACGGCCGGGGTCATCCTGCGGGCGATCACCGCGTTCGAGCAGCAGGGCGCCGCGCCGTTCTTCGGGGAGCCGGAGTTCGACACGAGCGAGCTGCTGCGCCTGGCCCCGGACGGCCGCGGCCTGGTGTCCGTCCTTGAACTCCCGGCGGTCCAGGACAAGCCCCAGCTCTTCTCCACCTTCCTGATGTGGCTGCTGGCCGACCTCTTCCACCGGCTCCCCGAGGTCGGCGACGTCGACCGGCCCAAGCTCGTCTTCTTCTTCGACGAGGCGCACCTCTTGTTCAACGGCGCGTCGAAGGCCTTCCTGGAATCGATCACCCAGACGGTGCGGCTGATCCGCTCCAAGGGCGTCGGCATCTTCTTCGTCACCCAGACCCCCAAGGACGTCCCCGGCGATGTCCTGGCCCAGCTCGGCAACCGCGTCCAGCACGCGCTGCGGGCCTTCACCCCGGACGACGCGAAGGCCCTGAAGGCGACTGTACGGACCTTCCCGAAGTCCCCCTACGACCTCGAAGAACTCCTCACCGGGCTCGGTACGGGGGAGGCGGTCATCACCGTACTGAGCGAGAACGGCGCGCCCACCCCCGTCGCGGCGACCCGGCTGCGGGCCCCCCGCTCCCTGATGGCCCCCCTCGACCCGGCCGCCCTGAACCAGGCGGTCAACTCCTCGTCCCTGTACGGCCGTTACGCCCAAGCGGTCGACCGTGAATCGGCCTTCGAGAAGCTGTCGGAGGCGGAACGCGAGCGCGCGGAAACGGCGGTGACCGAGGCCCTGGACACCCCCGCGTCCGCCCCGTCGCCCCGCCCGAAGAAGCAGGACGCGTCGCTGGCGGAGCAGGTGGTGGGGAGTGGGATCTTCCGGTCCCTGGCGCGGTCGGTGGGGACGCAGTTGGGGCGGGAGATCACGCGGTCGTTGTTCGGGACGCGGAGGAGGTAGGGGGCCTTTTCCCCTCCCCACCCCGCCCCTCCCCGAGCCCCTCCGGGGGACCCGGCCCCCCCCCGCAGACCGTGCCCCCTTTTGCGCAGTTCCCCGCGCCCCTGAACCCGCTCGATCCTGCGGGTCGTGCGTGGCTGGTCGCGCAGTTCCCCGCGCCCCCAAAACCCGCCTCCGTCCGTGGATCGTGGTCGCTTCTCGCGCAGTTCCCCGCGCCCCTTAACTGCTCGGTGCTGGGGCACCTTCAGCCCGTCCGGCGTTTGAGGACGAGCGCCGTTCAGGCGCGAACGGGGTCTGGGGCGGAGCCCCAGAGGTCCCGGCACTCTCCAACCCTGTGCTTACGGGCGGGTGGGTGGGCGAGGTGCCCGGGGTCTGGGGCGGAGCCCCAGGTGGGCCGGAACCCTCCAGTCCCGCCGCACGGGCGGGTGGGTGGGAACCCCCGGGGTTTGGGGCGGAGCCCCAGGGAGGGCGGGGCCAACCAACCCCCTGCACGGGCGGGCGGGTGGGAAAACGGCCCGGGGGCTGGGGCGGAGCCCCAGGGGTCACCCCGCATCGGGGCGCGGCCGGCCCCCGACCCCGCCGGAGGCACCCCGCGCGGCCCCCTTCGCCTCCCGCTTGTGGACCCGTACCTTCGCCAACGACTCCGCCCCCGTGATGTCCGCCACCGACCGGAAACACCCCGCCTCCCCGTACGCCCCCGCCGCCTCCCGCCACCCCGACGGCCGGACCCCGAGCTGCTTGCCCAGGAGCGCGAGGAAGATCTTCGCCTTCTGCTCCCCGAAGCCCGGCAGCGCCTTGAGCCGGGAGAGCAGCTCCGCCCCGGACGCCACCCCCGTCCAGACCCCGGCCGCGTCACCCCCGTACTCCTCCACGAGGAACCCGCACAGTTGCTGGATCCGCTTGGCCATGGAACCCGGGTAGCGGTGTACGGCGGGCTTCTCCCTGAGGAGTTCCGCGAACGCCTCGGGGTCGTACGCGGCGATCGCCCCCGCGTCGAGATCGTCCACCCCCATGCGCTGGGCGATCGTGTACGGGCCGCAGAACGCCCACTCCATGGGGATCTGCTGATCGAGCAGCATGCCGACCAGCGCGGCCAGCGGACTGCGGCCGAGCAGTTCGTCGGCCTCGGGCTGCTGGGCGAGCCGAAGGGTTGTGTCCATGCCTCGATGATCGGCGGGCGACGACCACGGCGCACGCGGACCCGCGCCCGCGTGTCCGCGGCGGCGCGAGCGCCTCTTTTCCCGCGCCCCTTCCGGACCGCCCCCTTCCGGACCGCCCCTCTTCCGAACCGCCCCCTTTCGAATCGCGCCCTCTCGAACCGTCCCTTTCCGACCCCTTTCTTTTCGAACCGCCTCACGCTTTCGCATGACACACACCCGCCCGCGGAATGGCGCAGGCCCGGTGGGGTAGCTCGGCTCGGACCACCCCGTGCGTACCGGGCACGCACGTACCCAAGGCGTACGCACCGGATACGGACATATCCACAAGGCCGTACAGCGAACCCGTACAGCGAACCCGTACCGCGAACCCATACCGCGAACCCATACCGCCCGGACAGACCAGCAAGGCCGTATCCGCACGCGCGTACCGCCCGTGCGCAGCAAGAGGGGCAACCGCAGTGAGCCAGCCTTTCGTCCTGCCGGATTTCTATCTGCCGTATCCGGCCCGGCTCAATCCCCATGTGGAGTCCGCGCGCGAGCACTCCCGCGTCTGGGCCCGGGACATGGGCATGCTGGAGGGGTCCGGGATCTGGGAGCTGAAGGATCTCGACGCCCACGACTACGCCCTGCTCTGCTCCTACACCCATCCGGACTGCGACGCGGACCAGCTCGCCCTGGTGACCGACTGGTATGTGTGGGTGTTCTTCTTCGACGACCACTTCCTGGAGATGTTCAAACGCACCCTCGACCGCAAGGGCGGCAAGGACTACCTCGACCGGCTGCCCGCCTTCATGCCGATGGACCTCGCCGACGGGTTCCCCGAGGCGACCAATCCCGTCGAGGCGGGCCTCGCCGACCTGTGGGCGCGCACCGTGCCGTCGATGACGCCCGAGTGGCGCGAGCGCTTCGCGATCAGCACCCGCAACCTGCTCAACGAGTCGCTCTGGGAGCTCGCCAACATCAACGAGGGGCGTATCGCCAACCCCGTCGAGTACATCGAGATGCGCCGCAAGGTGGGGGGCGCGCCCTGGTCGGCCGGCCTCATCGAGTACGCGGCGAACGCCGAACTCCCCGCCTCCATCGCCGAGTCGAGGCCGGCGCGGGTCCTCACCGACGCCTTCGCCGACGCCGTCCACCTGCGCAACGACCTCTTCTCCTACCAGCGCGAGGTCGAGGACGAGGGCGAACTCAGCAATGGAGTCCTGGTACTTGAGACGTTCCTCGGCTGTACGACGCAGGAGGCCGCCGAAGC
This sequence comes from Streptomyces sp. ASQP_92, assembly GCF_025399895.1. Lineage (GTDB taxonomy): Bacteria > Actinomycetota > Actinomycetes > Streptomycetales > Streptomycetaceae > Streptomyces. The sequence goes on from NZ_JAODUA010000006.1 coordinate 201,095, forward strand.
CGTCAACGATCTGCTGACCTCGCGGCTCCAGCAGTTCGAGAACACCGCGCTCACCGAGATGCCGCGCCTGTGCGCGGAGAAGGGCCTCACCCCCGACCAATGCGCTGCCGTCGGCGCGTACGTCAAGGGCCTCCAGGACTGGCAGTCCGGCGGCCATGAGTGGCACATGCGCTCCAGCCGCTACATGAACGAGGGCGCCACACTCTCCGCCTCGCCCTTCGACGGGACGCTCGGCACCTCGGCCCGCCATGTCAGCACGCTGTTCGGGCGCCCCGCCGAGGCCCGCCGGCGCAGCTTCGCCCATGTACCGATGCAGCGGGTCGGCCCATCGCTGCTGCCCGACTTCGACATGCCGTACCCCTTGACGCTCAGCCCACATGTGGCCGGCGCACGTGTGGCGTCCATCGACTGGGCGGACCGGATGGGGCTGCTCGACGACATCTGGGACGCGGAGAAACTGGCGGGGTACGACTTCGCGACCTGCGCGGCCGGCCTCGACCCCGACGCGACGCCGGAGGAGCTCGAACTCAGCACCCAGTGGCTGACCTGGGGAACCTACGGCGACGACTACTACCCGCTGGCGTACGGACGGCCGCGCGACCTGGCCGGCGCGCGGGCCGCCCATGAACGGTTCTTGGCCTGTATGCCCCTCGACGAGCCCGGTGCCGGGCGCCTGGTGGCGAGGGCGCCCCTGGAGCGCGGCCTCGCCGACCTGTGGGCGCGCACCGCGGAACCGATGACCCGCGAGGCCCGCGCGGCCTTCCGCCGAGCCGTCGACACCATGCTGGAGAGCTGGCTCTGGGAGCTCCACAACCAGGCCCAGCACCGCATCCCCGACCCCGTCGACTACATGGAGATGCGCCGCTACACCTTCGGCGCCGACCTCACCATGAGCCTGTCGCGCCTGCGGCACGCGGGCCAGCTCCCGCCCGGGCTCCAGGAGAGCGGCCCCATGCGCAGCATGGAGAACGCGGCCGCCGACTACTGCACGCTCCTCAACGACGTCTTCTCGTACCAGAAGGAGATCGAGTACGAGGGCGAGCTGCACAACGGCGTCCTGGTCGTCCAGAACTTCTTCGACTGCGACTACCCGACGGCGCTGCGCATCGTCGATGACCTAATGCGCTCGCGGCTGCGGCAGTTCCAGCACGTCATCACGCATGAACTTCCCGTCCTGTGCGAGGACTTCGAGCTCGACGAGGCCGGTCGCCATGTGCTCGACGCCCATGTGGCCGAGCTCCAGGACTGGATCGCGGGCATTCTGAACTGGCATGTATCGACGCGCCGTTATGGGGCCGCCGACCTCCCGGACGCTCTGCCGCACGGGAGCTCCCCCGAGAGTGCGGCCCGGGGCAGTGTGGCCCCCTGGTGGATGCGGCCCACGGGCCCGGGGACCTCGGCGGACCGGGTACGGCTGCCGGAGGTGCCGGCGTCGGTCTCGGAAACGGCGGCGCCCCCGGCCAGGGCCGCGTACTCCGTTCCGGCCGGGCCGCCCCCGCCCGTCCTCCCTCTCTCCACCGTGGCGGGAGGCCACGCCTCGTGATCCTCTGATGTGCGGGGGCCCGAGGGGCGTTTCAGGGGCGGTTCAGGGCGGTTCAGGGCGTTTCAGGGGCGGCGGTTCAGGGCGCCCAACACCCAAGGGACGTAATCCTGTTGGGTCACCACATACACCGGGGTCGCTCCGTCCCGGCACTCCACGACCTGGCATCCGGGTGCGGGCCGGGGGCCCGGGTCGGTCCAGTACGGCGGGCGGACCCGGACGGCCGTGAGGGTGCGCGGCACCGGGCGGCGGGCGATCCGGCCGGACGGGTCCGGGGTGGCGGCGAGCAGCCCCGGCGCGGCGACCAGGTACCCGAACCCCTCGTGGCAGTACGGGACTTCGCCGAGGACCGTGCCCGGGAAGCACTCCTCGGCGGGCGGGACCAGGGGGTTCACCCTGATGGTGTCCGGGGTGCGCCGGCGGTGTCGGTGCGTCAGCCAGGCGGCGCCGGACAGAACGGGCACGGCCCCGACCGCCGTGAGCAGCAGGGCGGTGGGCACGCCTCCGGTGATCCAGGGGGTGCCGAACGCGAAGCACGCGATCAGCAGGACCGAACCCAGGGGCAGGGTGAACCGCCAGGGCTCGTACACCGGCGGCTTGGTGGCACTCCGTGCCGAGCAGTAGGCGGCGCGCAGGCAGGCCACCCCCACGGAGAGCGAGACGAGCGCCCCGGCCAGCGGCAGCCGGTAGCCGCCTCGCGGGTCCGCCGTCGTGTACTGGCGCAGGTTGTGGAACTCCACGTATCTGATCTCCCCACGCCAGTACGTGAGATGGAGTGTGGCCCCGGGCCGTACCGCGGCGAACACCGGCGCCCGGCCGTCCATCTTCACGCGGTGCGGCGGCGCGGCCGTGCCCGCCGGGCTCCTCGCGGGACTGGCCTTCAGCCGCCCCGGCAGCGGCCCCGACCCCTCCTGTACGTGGCCGAGCCCCAGCCAGTAGGAGGTCGAGCGGTGTTTGTGGTCGGCCGCGGCGGTGGTCACCGTGGCCGTGATGGTGTGTCTGCACTCCGTCGAGACCTCGGCCACCGGGCATCCGGCCGCCGACGCGAACGCCCGCTCCTCGTCGAGCGCCCGGGGCGCGGTCGCCAGGAGCAGCCAGCCGGCGACGAGCAGGAGCGCGACGCCGATCACCGCGGGAGCCAGGACGGCCGAGCGGTCGCGGACCGTGGCGGGGGCTGTGTTCACCGCTCGCCGCTCCGGGGCACGTACCGCACGAAAGGGGATGACTGGATCATCATCCGGTCATTCTGAAGCCTGTGCGGGGCCATGTCGCTTACGGGCCAAGGTGGTTCAGACCTCTCGGGACACCCGGGTCCGGACCGGCGGAACCGATCTTGCACCTGTCGCGGTTCCGTCTCGAGCCGACCGGGACCGTCTGGCCCACCTGCGAGGGTTCACCCATAGGTGTGAGCGGGTGGAGACATGGGCCAGTGGCACTTGCGTGACGGCACCCAGTGCCACGCGCGGAGCGGCCGGGGTGGAGCCAACAGACATCGTCGGCACCCTGATGTTCCGGCCCGCCCGGTGCGAGAATTCGGTCCACACAAGCCAGCCGACGACCATGTGCGGACCGATACCGGCCCATGCATGCCACATGTGCATCCCCCACATGCACGCCACAGTGACACCCCAGTGGTGCTCCCCGACTGCGTACGAGCGGCCGCGAACGGGCATATGCCTGTCCGGTGCTCCCGAATGAAGGTGATGGGGCCATGTCCGCGGACATGAAGGTGCTACTGGTCGACGACCACGAGGACAACCTGTTCGCCATGGAGAGCATCCTCGCGCCGCTCGGCTATCCCCTGGAGCTCGCGACCAGTGGGGATGCCGCCCTCAAGGCCGCGCTGCACGGGGGGATAGGAGTCGCGGTCCTCGACGTCGTGATGCCCGGCGTGAGCGGCCTGGACGTCGCCCGCTATCTGAGCCGCCTGACACAGACCCGGTTGATCCCCGTCATCCTGGTGACCGGCCGTGGCCACGACAACGAAATCGCCACCCAGGCCCTGCGCTTGGGCGTGGCCGACTACTTGATCAAACCGATCGATCCCTGGGCCCTGCGGATCAAGGTGCAGTACCTGTACCGCACGAGCGCCCTCCTGACCGGCCCCGCCCCCCGCCAGCGCGGCCCCCGCACCCACCCCGGCGAACCGCCCCAACTCCCATCAAGGCGCCGCCAGTTGCGCCCCACGGAAACCGTCCGCATCCCCCACCAGTCGGAGGATCCACCCCGCTGACCGGCCCCGCTGGCCGACCCGCTGACCGACGGCGCCGGCCCGGATCGCCGCCCCGGATCGCCGCCCCGGACGACGGCGATGAAGGGCGCCGCCATCGCTCTCCTTTGCAGCTCGGCCGTCGCGCACCCCGGGCGCCCGGACCCGGCCGCCGAGCCCTACGCGGGCATCACGCCATGGATGCGGGAGAGAGTGAAGACGCGTTCCGCTTCGCGCAGGTGGCACCAGGCGTCGAGGTAGGGCGGGTCCAGTGCCAGGTCGCTGAGGGTGCGTACGGTCCGGTTGCCCGAGGTGGCGATGTACTCGACGGTGATGGCCGCACCGGTGTCGATGGCATGGGCGACCTGGCGGACGTCGGTGTACGACAGGTGTTTCGCGTATCCGGCGACGATCTCCTCGGTGTCCGTCGCGAAGGGCAGCCCGCTGCCGAACGGGTCGGGTTCCGGTGCGGTCGGCGGGGCCTTGAGCAGCCGGTCGGCCAGGGCGTCCATCCCGGCGTCGGCGGGCAGGTCGGGGGCGTGGGCCGCGGTGGTTCGGGGCCCGCGCCGCCCGACGTTCCTTCGCGGCGGCGGGATGGCAGCGGCGGCCCTCTGCGGCAGGAGCTTCTCGATGCGTACCGTTCCCTCGGCGGTCTCGGCGACCGGGGCGTAGCCCGCGGCGCGGAGCGCGGCGAGAGTCGTCCCGGGTGGGCCGGCGCTGACCAGGACCGTCGGGGCGAGCTGCCGCAGGGCGAGCTCGGACAGGGCGCGGTGTGCGGCGAGTTCGGCCAGGAGCGCGGGTTCGTCGCTGTGGATGACACAGGCCGCGGGCGCGACGCGCACCCGTCCGTGACCTCGTGCGGTGTCGGCGACGAGATAGGTCAGCGGCTGTGGCAGGGCCGTGGCGGAGGCGGCCGCCAGGTCGGCGGTGATGTCGTCGGGGGTGCGGCCGGCGTCCAGGGCCCGGCGGATACTGGCGGCACTGAAGCGCCATACCGACGCCGTGCCACTGGTCTCCCGGTCGGCCAGCGAATCCAGCAGCGCCGCGAGTCGCGCGGACGGGGTGCCGGTGACGACGGCGGTGAGGTCGGCGCCGATCCGGGCCGTCGTGGTCGCGGGGGGCAGCAGCCGCCGGGCCGTGTTGCCGAGCTCTTCGTCGGCGCGGGCCGCCAGGTGGGCGCCTAGCGGGGACAGCGCACCCCGGGCCAGCACGCCCAGCAGTTCGCCTTCACGGATCACCGTGCTGAACGGTGCCGCGTCCTGGGGCGAGGCGTCGTCGGCGAGCGGACGGTGCCAGGCCACGAGCGGCCCCAACTCCGAAGCGACCTTCACCCCCTGTCCCGCCGGGAGCCCCGCGGCCGCGGTGAGCAGCCCGTGGCGGGCGTGAAGACAGCCGCCGCAGCAGGGCGCACCGGCGAGCGCGGGGAGCGCCTTGTTGTCTTCGTCGCGCGCCCGGGTGGGGGTGAGCGGCAGGTCCCGCCAAGCCCGGAGCAGTACGGCGAGTCGTTCTGCGGGCTCCTGCTCGGACCAGGCGTCGTACGCCTCGGTGGGAGGTACGTGATCGCCATCGCGGGCCAGCAGTCCGGCGGCGTACGCGGTCTCCAGGGCGAGGCGTACGACGGCGTCGTCCGCCTGGGCGGCCTTGCCGAGCCGGGCCAGTTCACGCGCGCCGATCCCGCCCGACTTCAGCCGGGTCGGTGGAGCGGTCGCGCACGCCGAAAGGACGGAGGCGGCATGGGCCACGAACGCGGTGGCGGCTGCCGCGGCCTCCTGCTCCACCTCCGAGGAGGTGAGGGGCACCAACTGAGGGACGGGCGGCAGAGGTTCGAACGGAGCATGCCAACCGGGGCCCCGCAGAGCCAGGGCCACCTCGGCCGGGATCCGGACGGGCTCGTACCGGTGACGGTCCTGGAGCAGAAGCCCGCGGTCGAGAGCCCATCGGGCGCCTGGCGGGAGGTCGCGGCCAGGAGCCCCGAACACGGCGGACAGCGACTGACGCGGCGTGGCCCCGGCGCTCTGCTCGAGCAACTTCCGTGTGGCGGCCGGTGCCCCCGCCACCAACGCGGCGACCCGTTCCGCGTCCCTGTGATGCTCCACCAGAGCCGCGAGCCGCTGCTGCCTGGTGCCGGGTGGCTTGATGCCCAGGACCGCCAGCATGCCGCGCAGTTCCTCCGAGGTGGTGCCGACCAGCAACTCTTCCAGCGGGGCGTCAAGTCCCAGGGGCGTGCCCCACGCCTGCCGCAAGGGCGTAGGCATGTGGAGTGCCTCGTTGCCGTCGTGCCACACGAGCGCCCGGTCCGACAGCGCCTCCAGGGTCGCGTCCAGCGCCTGTACCGCCGCAGGGGATGTCGAGCCGAGCAACTCGGCGAGGCTGTCCCGGGTCGCTCGTGCTCCCAGGGCCGCCAGCGCCTCGGCGGCCTGCAAGCACGGCAGCGTGAGGTGCGGCAGGACGAGTGCCACGGACCCCGGACGCTGGAGACGGTCGGCCAGCTCCCCCACCGAGCGTGGTTCCGGGGAGGAAGCCGCGTCCTTCCGCAGGGTGAGTACGCGTGCCAGGCGAGGACCGTCGAGTCCGCTCAGCCAAGTCGCAAGCGTCGATCGGGACTTCATGAGGGTGCACCTCGGTAGACAGGGAACGTCACAGGCGGGCCGAAGCCGCTTCGGCGCCGAGGTCAAGGATGGCTCAGTTCCATGATCCGTGGATGCCGTACGAAGACAGAGCCTGGGGCTCCTCCTCGTCCCTCCTCGTCCTCCTCGCCGCCGGCCCAGCCCGACGACGACGATCCGAACGGTTCCGCCGGAGCGCGTTGAGACTGTAGATGAGACCACGAACGCCGAAGGGCCCCGCAGCGAACTGCGGGGCCCTTCGACGTATTGCCCGGTGAGAGCAATGGCGGAGGATACGAGATTCGAACTCGTGAGGGGTTGCCCCCAACACGCTTTCCAAGCGTGCGCCCTAGGCCACTAGGCGAATCCTCCGCGGCAAACAATACAAGACGTTGGGGGGTGCTCGCGAACTCGTTCCCACGTCAGGGATCGGGTACCCTGTGCGGAGCCCCTCACGTGGCGCTATCTGACTGAACTCCCCCAGGGCCGGAAGGCAGCAAGGGTAGGTCGGCTCTGGCGGGTGCGTGAGGGGCGCTTGATTTTGTGGGGCCGAGGGCCCCGATCCCCTGTGCGGCGGGGGCGGGCCGGGTTCCGGGCGGGGTGGGCGGGCCGTCGGCGGGGCCGGTTGTCAGTGGGCCCCGATAACCTCGTATGCGTGTCGTCCCTTGCGCTGTACCGCCGCTACCGCCCCGAGTCGTTCGCCGAGGTCATCGGGCAGGAGCATGTCACCGACCCGCTGCAGCAGGCGCTGCGGAACAACCGGGTCAATCACGCGTACCTGTTCAGCGGGCCGCGGGGCTGCGGCAAGACGACCAGCGCCCGCATCCTCGCCCGCTGTCTGAACTGCGAGCAGGGGCCGACGCCCACCCCGTGCGGGGAGTGCCAGTCCTGCCGGGATCTCGCGCGCAACGGGCCGGGTTCCATCGACGTGATCGAGATCGACGCCGCGTCGCACGGTGGCGTGGACGACGCCCGTGAGCTGCGCGAGAAGGCCTTCTTCGGGCCCGCCTCCAGCCGGTACAAGATCTACATCATCGACGAGGCGCACATGGTGACCTCGGCCGGCTTCAACGCCCTCCTGAAGGTCGTCGAAGAGCCGCCGGAGCACCTCAAGTTCATCTTCGCCACCACCGAACCCGAGAAGGTCATCGGGACGATCCGGTCGCGTACGCACCACTATCCGTTCCGGCTCGTCCCGCCCGGGACGCTGCGGGAATACCTGGGCGAGGTCTGCGGGCAGGAGGGCATCCCCATCGAGGACGGCGTGCTGCCGCTGGTGGTGCGGTCGGGTGCCGGATCCGTGCGTGACTCGATGTCCGTCATGGACCAGCTGCTCGCCGGTGCCGCCGAAGACGGTGTGACGTACGCCATGGCCACGGCCCTGCTCGGATACACCGACGGGTCGCTGCTCGACTCGGTGGTGGACGCGTTCGCCGCGGGGGACGGGGCCGCCGCCTTCGAGGTGGTCGACCGCGTCATCGAGGGCGGCAACGACCCGCGCCGCTTCGTCGCCGACCTCCTGGAGCGGCTGCGGGACCTCGTCATCCTGGCCGCCGTCCCCGACGCGGGCGAGAAGGGGCTCATCGACGCGCCCGCGGACGTCGTCGAGCGGATGCAGGCGCAGGCCTCCGTGTTCGGCGCGGCCGAGCTGAGCCGCGCCGCCGACCTCGTCAACGCCGGGCTCACCGAGATGCGCGGGGCCACCTCGCCCCGGCTCCAGCTCGAACTGATCTGTGCACGGGTGCTGCTGCCCGCCGCGTACGACGACGAGCGCTCGCTCCAGGCCCGCATCGACCGCCTTGAGCGTGGTGCCCACTTCCAGTCGGCGCCCGCCGGCGGGCCCGCCATGGGGTACGTGCCCGGGCCCGAGGCGCATGCGCCGGCGCAGGGCGGTCCCGGTGGGCCCGAGGCGGCTCGGGCCGCGGCGCGGGGTGGCGGGGGCGGAGGGGTGGCGCCGGTTGCCGGGCCCGCCCATTCGGGGGCGGCCGCGCCGTCCGGTCCGGCCGGGCAGCAGCCCCCGGCGCAGCAGCCGCCCGCGCCGCAACCCGCCGCGCAGCAGCCCGCTCAGCAGGCGCCGGTCGCGCCGACCCGGGCGGTTCAGCCGGAACCCGCTCCGGCTCGGGCGGCCCAGCCCGCGCAGTCCGCTCAGCAGAGTCCCGCCGGAGCCTGGCCCTCGGCTGCCTCGCCCGGGCAGGGGGGTGGCCAGCGGCCCGGTGCCTGGCCCGGTGCGGCCGCCCCCGCCCCGGCCCCCTCCGCCGGTGCCTGGCCCTCGGCCGCGCCCGCCTCCGCTCCGGCCCCGGCGCCCGCACCCACGGCCGCCCCGGCCGCGCAGGCGCCCGCTCCCGGCGGCGCTCAGGGCAACGCCATGCAGGTGCGCGCCATGTGGCCGGACATTCTGGAGGCCGTCAAGAACAAGCGGCGCTTCACCTGGATCCTGCTCAGTCAGAACGCGCAGGTGGCCGGATTCGACGGCACCACCGTGCAGCTCGGGTTCATCAACGCCGGGGCCCGCGACAACTTCGCGAGCAGCGGCAGCGAGGACGTGCTGCGCTCCGTGCTCTCGGAGCGGTTCGGGGTGCAGTGGAAGGTCGAGGCGATCATCGACCCGTCGGGCGGTGTCCAACCTCCGCCCGCCGCAGGCAACTTCGGGGGCACCGCCCCCAGCCCCCCCGCGCCTCCCGTCCAGCAGTACCAGCAGCAGCACCAGGCCCCGCCCTCCGCGCAGGCCCCCCGCCCGGAGACCCCGTCCGCCCCCGCCCCACACGTACGGCAGCCGCCGCAGGCCGCCGCTCCCGTACGCCACGAGGAGCCCCCGCCGCCCCCGGTCCGGCCGGAGGACGACGTTCCGGAGGACGACGACCCGGATCTGGTGGACAACGCGCTGTCCGGGCACGACCTGATCGTGCGCGAGCTCGGGGCGACCGTGGTGGAGGAATATACGAACGAGGGCTGACGGTCCACTGGGTGGCCCGCACAAAGATCAGGCCATCGCGGCGGCTAGGCTGGCTGCCGTGAAGGTCCTTGTCATCGGCGGCGGTGCCCGTGAGCACGCCCTGTGCCGTTCCCTGTCCCTCGACCCCGACGTGACGGCGCTGCACTGCGCCCCCGGCAACGCCGGGATCGCGGAGGTCGCCGAGCTCCACCCGGTCGACCAGCTGGACGGTGGAGCGGTCGCCCGCCTCGCCGTCGAGCTCGGCAGCGACCTGGTGGTCGTCGGACCCGAGGCGCCGCTGGTCGCCGGGGTCGCCGACGCCGTACGGGCCGAGGGGATCCCCTGCTTCGGCCCCTCCCGGGAGGCCGCCCTGCTGGAGGGCTCCAAGGCGTTCGCCAAGGACGTGATGGCGGCGGCGAACGTGCCGACCGCCCGCTCCTACGTCTGCACCACCCCCGAGGAGATCGACACCGCCCTTGACGCCTTCGGCGCTCCGTACGTGGTGAAGGACGACGGTCTCGCGGCCGGCAAGGGCGTCGTCGTGACGGACGACCTCGCCGCCGCCCGGGAGCACGCGCTGGCCTGCGACCGCGTCGTCATCGAGGAGTTCCTCGACGGCCCCGAGGTCTCGCTGTTCGCGATCACCGACGGCGTCACCGTCCTTCCGCTCCAGCCCGCGCAGGACTTCAAGCGCGCGCTCGACGGCGACGAGGGCCCCAACACCGGTGGTATGGGCGCCTATTCGCCTCTTCCGTGGGCCGACCCGAAGCTGGTCGACGAGGTCATGGAGAGTGTGCTCCAGCCGACCGTCGACGAACTGCGCCGCCGTGGCACGCCGTTCTCCGGACTGCTGTACGCGGGCCTCGCCATCACCTCGCGCGGGGTGCGGGTCATCGAGTTCAACGCCCGGTTCGGCGACCCCGAGACCCAGGTCGTGCTCGCCCGGCTCAGGACCCCGCTCGCGGGCGTCCTGTTCCACTCGGCCAAGGGCACCCTCGACGTGCAGCCGCCGCTCGCCTGGCGGGACGACGCGGCCGTCACCGTGGTCATCGCCTCGCACAACTACCCCGCGACCCCGCGCACCGGCGACCCCATCGAGGGCCTGGCGGACGTCGCGGCGCAGGACGAGCCCACCGCGTACGTCCTGCACGCCGGGACCCGGCGGGACGGCGACGCCGTGGTCAGCGCGGGCGGCCGGGTCCTGTCGGTCACCGCGACCGGCGAGAACCTCGCCCAGGCCCGGGAACGCGCCTACAAGGCGGTCGGCCGCATCCGGCTCGACGGCTCGCAGCACCGCACCGACATCGCACGCGAGGCGGCCCGCGCGCAGGGCTGACCCGCGCCACGCCTTCCCGGGCCCCGGCCGCGCGCCGGGGCCCTCGCGTTGCGCCCGTGCCGTCCCGCGGCCCCACCCCGCAAGCCGCCCCGGAACATCCGCACCTTTGCCCAAAGCCATTCCATCGAGTGACGGCTGGCCCATCCGGATGACTCCTGCCCATGCCCCAACTAGGGTGCGGCGAAGGCGTTCCGGCACTTGGCCCACCGGCATTGCGGTGTCAGTGGCGGGTGCCACAGTGGGGGAGTGAGCAACGCCGCCGCAGGGCAGAGGGGGTGAAGTCCGGCCGTGTCCGGTACCGGAATGAGTGGAGAGGTGGGCGCGCTGCACGCGCGCTCGCGGGCTCTCGCCGTGCTGCGCGTCCGCAGCAGGGCGCTGGCCGTGGCTCTGCTGCCGGCGGCTGTCGCCGTCGTGCTGATCGTCGCCGCCGCGCAGGGCCGCATCGAAGGCAGCGCCTGGCACACCGCGCGCTGGGCGGTCACCGCCGCCGCGCTGCTCGTCCTGTTGCTCGCGGCCGTCGTCGCGGCCGTCATCGCCCGGGCCAGACCGGCCCTCTCTCCGACGGTGGACCTCGCCGAGTCGTCCGCCCCCGATCTGTACCGCCTGGTCAGGGACCTGGCGGAGCGGCTCGATGTGCCCCCGCCCTCGGCGATAGCCCTCACTCCCGACTGCGACAGCTGGCTGGAGGACCGTACGCATCCGGCGCACACCGCCGGCCGGGGGGTGCTGCCCGCGCGCTTCATACGCGACGCGGGTGCGCGGGCCGCTCGCGCCCGGCGGGTGCCGGCCGCGCCGGTGCTCGTCATCGGCTCGCCCTTCATGTGGTGGATGCGCGTCGGAGAGCTGCGCGCGATCCTCGCCCCGGTCGTCGCCGGTACGGGCCCCTCCGCGCACCCGGACATAGCGGCCGCCCGCCGCTTCGTACGGGGTCTGGACGCGGCGGTCGGCGTGGCCGCGCGGCCCGGGCTCGACCCGGTGCGGCGCCTCGCGCTCGGCTTCGTCGGATCCATCGCCCGGCTGCTGCTTCGCGGGTGCCGGGTGCACGCCGCCGAGATGGAGCGCGGGGTCGCGGTCGCCGCGTCCGAGCGCGCCCAGGCGGTGGACTACGGGGTGCGCATCGTCGCCCAGGAGCAGGTCGGGCTCGCCTACGCGGGCTGGGACCGGCTGCTGACCCGGGTCGCGCTGCCCGCCTGGCGGATGGGGCGCTGGCCCTCCCGGCTGGACGCGGGAGTGGTCTCGGCGCTCACCGAGCTGTCCCGGCGCGACCGCCTGGCCGAGGGCTTCACCTCCCGGCTCGGCGAGCGGCCGGCCTGCGACCTCCTGGAGGAGCCCGGGATCGCCGACGAGGCGACCTCGCTGCTGGCCGCCCGGCTGTTCCACGGCGGCCCCGCCGACCCCGGCCCCGACTGGGCGCCGGTGGACTGGGCCGCGTATCCGGAGGAAGTCGTCGACCGCAAGTGGCGCACCGAGGCGGCCCGGCTGCACCGGGTCCTGGACGCGCTGGACGAGCGGGGCGAGGCGGAGTCCGCGGCGCCCACCCTGTCCCGTGTCATCGACCACCTCGCCGCGTCGGACGGCGAGGCCGCGGATCGGCTGTCCGCCAGGATCGCGGCGGCGGTGGCCGACGAGGAGGCCGCGTCCGCGCCGCCCCCGCCCGGGCCCGAGGCCTGGGGGGACGCGGTGCCGCTCTTCCCGCTCCAACCGCCGCGCACCGGAAGGGAGTTGCTCGCCGACCATGTGACGGCGATGGTGTGCTGCGCCGCGGTCGACACGGCGGGCGCCCTGCCCGGGCTCGACTGGCTGGACGGTCCCTCGCTGCTCATCGACGAGGTCCGCCGCTCGGACCTGGCGTCTCCGGTGCTCGCCCTGGTCGAGGACGGCGACGCGGACGATCTGCGCGGCTGGCTGGCCTCGGTCGGCGTCCGCCCCGAGAAGCCGGTACGCCTGGTCTGACCCGGCCAGGACCGCCCCGGCCACCCGGCCCGGCGCCGCCTCGGCCGCCCGCCCCGGCCACAGGCCAGGACCGCACCGGGCCCCCAACACCGCTCCCACACCGCCGAGTTGACCCCACCCATCCGGAATGTCGAGTTCCCGTTGACGTCAATTCGCGACGAACGGTGACGGAGTGCGTGCGTTATGTGATGTGCTGGGGACCGGTCGCGGACAGACCGCGCACCACAGTCGCGTCAACTGTTGTCACGGGGGATCGAGAGAGGAAAGTGACATGGGGGTGGATCGGTCGGAACACATCCGGCGCTGGGAGTCCGGTGCCCTCGCGCACGCCGTCTCGGACCCCTTCGGCCAGGGCCCGCTGCCCTGGCTGCGCGGCAGCGAGCACTACTTCGACGACACCGGCCATGTGGTGCCCTGGTACGTCGACCACGTCCCGGCCCAGCGGGATACCCCGCGCGGCACCGCACGCGTCACGGGGCCGCGCACCGCCGACGACGTACGCCGGCAGATCAAGGGGTTCGCCTCCGGCGGGGCCGTCGCGCCCGGCGAGGCCATCGACTTCCACATCACCGTGGACCCCCCGCAGCAGTTCACCGTCGACGTCTACCGGATCGGGCACTACGGCGGCGACGGAGCGGCGAAGATCGCCACCAGTCCCCGGCTCTCCGGCATCGTCCAGCCTCCGCCGCTGACCGCCGACCGGACCGTCTCCTGCCACCACTGGTGGCAGTCCTGGCGCTACCAGGTCCCCGCGCACGCCTCGATCGGCGCCCATGTCGCCGTGCTGACCACCGCCGACGGCTACCGCTCGCACATTCCCTTCACGGTCCGCGACGACCAGCCGGCCGATCTGCTCCTGCTGCTGCCCGACATCACCTGGCAGGCCTACAACCTCTACCCGGAGGACGGCCGCACCGGCGCGAGCCTCTACCACGCCTGGGACGAGGAGGGCCGGCTGCTCGGCGAGGAGGACGCGGCGATCACCGTCTCCTTCGACCGGCCGTACGCGGGCGCGGGCCTGCCGCTGCACGTGGGCCACGCCTACGACTTCATCCGCTGGGCCGAGCGCTACGGCTACGACCTCGCCTATGCGGACGCCCGCGATCTGCACGCCGGCCGCGTCGACCCCACCCGCTACCGGGGCCTGGTCTTCCCCGGCCACGACGAGTACTGGTCGGCCCCCATGCGCCGGGCCGTCGAGCGGGCCCGTGACGGCGGCACCTCGCTGGTCTTCCTGTCCGCCAACTCCCTTTACTGGCAAGTGGAGTTGGGGCCCTCACCGTCCGGTGTGCCCGACCGCCTGCTGACCTGCCGCAAGCGGCGCGGCCCCGGTCGGCCCGCCCTGTGGCGCGAGGTGGCCCGGCCCGAGCAGCAGCTCCTGGGCATCCAGTACGCGGGCCGCGTCCCCGAGCCGCACCCCATGGTCGTCCGCAACGCGGACCACTGGCTGTGGGAGGCGACCGGGGCCGGTGACGGCGAGGAGATCGAGGGCCTGGTCGCGGGCGAGGCGGACCGCTACTACCCGCGCACCGCCCTGCCCGAGCACCAGGACCGCATCCTGCTCGCCCACTCCCCGTACCGGGACGGCGAGCAGAACCTCCGCCACCAGGAGACGTCCCTGTACCGGGCGCCCTCGGGAGCCCTCGTCTTCGCCTCGGGCACCTTCGCCTGGTCCCCCGCGCTGGACCGGCCCGGCCATGTGGACCCCCGCATCCAGCGGGCCACGGCCAACCTCCTCGACCGCATCTGCAAACGCGACTGACCCCGCGCCCACCTCCGGTGCCGCGCTCGGCCGGGCCGCACCCGCCGGGCCGCACCAGACCGCCCCGCACCAGACCGCCCCGCACCCGGCCGGGCCGCGCTCGACCCCGGCCGCGTCCGGCCCGACAGGCGCGGGTCCGACCCGCGACCGCCGTACCCGGTCGCATGCGAGAGAATCGGAACGCTCCTGGATCAACCTACGCGGAGGAACCGTGTCCGGATTCGTAGAAAAGCCCGAGCCGCTCAAGGTGCCGGGCCTGACCCACCTCCACACGGGCAAGGTGCGTGACCTCTATCAGAACGAGGCGGGCGACCTGGTCATGGTCGCCAGCGACCGGCTGTCCGCGTACGACTGGGTGCTGCCCACCGAGATCCCCGACAAGGGCCGGGTGCTGACCCAGCTCTCGCTGTGGTGGTTCGACCTGCTCGCCGATCTCGTCCCCCACCACGTCATCTCCAGCGAGGTCCCGGCCGGCGCCCCCGCCGACTGGGCGGGCCGCACCCTGGTGTGCAAGTCCCTGGCGATGGTCCCGGTGGAGTGCGTGGCCCGTGGCTACCTCGCGGGCTCCGGCCTCGTCGAGTACAAGGCCTCCCGTACGGTGTGCGGCCTCGCGCTGCCCGAGGGCCTGGTCAACGGCTCCGAGCTGCCCGCGCCGATCTTCACCCCCGCCACCAAGGCCGCCGTCGGCGACCACGACGAGAACGTCAGCTACGAGGAGGTGGCCCGTCAGACCGGCGCGGAGACCGCCGCCCTGCTGCGCCAGACCACCCTCGCCGTGTACGGCAGGGCCCGCGACATCGCGCGCGAGCGGGGCATCATCCTCGCGGACACCAAGTTCGAGTTCGGCTTCGCGGGCGAGGAGCTCGTCATCGCCGACGAGGTGCTCACCCCCGACTCCTCGCGCTTCTGGCCGGCCGAGAGCTGGGAGCCGGGCCGCGACCAGCCGTCCTACGACAAGCAGTACGTCCGCGACTGGCTGACCTCGCCCGACTCCGGCTGGGACCGCACGAGCGAGCGGCCCCCGCCGGCGCTGCCGCAGCACGTGGTGGACGCGACCCGGGCCAAGTACATCGAGGCGTACGAGCAGCTCACCGGCACGAGCTGGTCCTAGCCACCCCGTCGGCCCGGTCCGGGGGCCGCGCACCGCCCCCGGGGCCGCGCGGACCCCGGCCGGGCCCGACCACACGAAGAAGCCCCCGGCCGATGACCGGGGGCTTCCTCTTCTGAGCGAACGACGAGGTTCGAACTCGCGACATCCACCTTGGCAAGGTGGTGCTCTACCAGCTGAGCTACGTTCGCATGCGCCGTGGCGCGGAGACCACTATACCCAACCTCGCTCGCGCGCGAGACGCACGGCCGTATGACGGTTCTCCGCACCCAGCTTCGTGGCGGCCGACGAGAGGTAGTTGCGCACCGTCCCCTGCGACAGCGCGGCCCGCTCGGCGATCTCCGCGACGGGCGCCCCGTCGGCCGCGAACCCGAGCACCTCGGCCTCGCGCGCGGTCAGCGGCGAGTCCCCCGCCGAGATCGCGTCGGCCGCCAACTCCGGGTCCACATAACGGTTTCCGGCGTGTACGGAGCGGATGATCTCGGCGAGCCGCTGGGCGCTCACCGTCTTCGGTACGAAGCCGCGCACCCCCGCCGAGAGCGCCCGCTTGAGGTGTCCGGGGCGGCCGTGCCCGGTCACGATCATGGTCCGGCAGGAGGGCAGTTCGGTCCGCAGCGTTGTGGCCACTGTCACACCGTCCGCGCCCGGCATCTCCAGATCGAGGACCGCCACATCGGGCCGGTGGGCGCGCGCCATGGCGAGCGCCTCGGGTCCTGAAGCGGCCTCGGCGACCACCTCCAGGTCGTCCTCCAGGCCGAGCAGCGCGGCGAGCGCGCCCCGGATCAGATGCTCGTCGTCGGCGAGCAGCACCCGTACGCGGTTCACCGGGGCACCTCCGCGGTCAGCCGGAACAGTCCGTCCCCGACCGGGCCGGCCTCCAGCGTCCCGCCGAGCGCGGACAGCCGCTCGCGCAGGCCCGCGAGGCCGGAGCCGGGGGTGCCGTGGGGCCGGTCCGGTGCGCCGTCGTTCTCGACGACCAGGGTCGCGGTGCCCTCGGCGACGGCGAGGGTGATCGCCACGCTGCGGGCGTCCCCGTGCCGCAGCACATTGGTGGTGGCCTCGCGCACCACCCAGCCGAGCGCCGACTGCGCCTCGATGGCGAGCGCCTCGTCCGGTCCCGCGTACCGGCAGCCGATCCCGGCCGCCCGCAACACCCCCCGGGCGCCCTCTATCTCGACGCCGAGGTCCACCTCGCGATAACCGCGCACCACGTCCCGTACCTCTTTCTGCGATTCCTGGGCGATGCGCTGCACCTCCACCATCTGGGCCACCGCCTCGGGCCGGCCGCGCTGGGCGAGCTGGACGGCGAGTTCGGCCTTGAGCGCGATGACCGCGAGGTTGCGGCCGAGCACGTCGTGCATGTCCCGCCCGAAGCGCAGCCGTTCCTCGGCGACGGCCAGGCGCGCCTCGGTCTCACGGGCCCGGTCGGACTCCCACATCACCGACAGCGTCCAGGCCCCGCAGCGCGCCATCAGCAGGATGTACGTGCCGGACAGGGCGACCACGAGCCCCAGGGCGAGCAGACGCCCGCCCCGCACCCCGACCGCCGCGAACACGGCCACGGTCGGCAGCGCGAGCAGGGCGAACCGCCACAGGAAGGGCCACGGCGGGGTGAGGGTGCTGTACGTCATCCCGAACGGCAGCACGACGTAGAGCACGATCAGGACGAGGTCGGTCTCCTTGAGGCCGTGCGCCGCGTACAGCGCGCCGACCAGGGCGAGGGAGGCCAGGCACAGCGCGCAGGACACCAGGAGCGGGCGGCGCGGCGCGTCACCGCGCCCCAGGTACTGGTCCAGCGCGCCCCGGTGCGAGCGGACGCCCTGGAAGGCCTGTGCCGCGCCCAGGGCGAGCGCCGCGACGGCCAGGGCGAGCGGCAGGGGTTCGTGCCGCAGGCCGGTCAGCACGAACGGCACGTGCCAGCTGAGGAAGAAGAACCAGGTCGTGCACCGCCAGATCAGCCGGCTCTGCACTTCGACCTTCTCGACCCTGCTGCGGTCCCGCCAGTGGCGCTGATGCCACGCCCGTATCCGCCCCACCACCGCGTCGTCCCCCTCGTCTCAGCGTCGCGGTTCCCACCGGAAGCGCTTGCGCACGACCAGCACCGCGATGAACGTCCAGACAACCATGACGAGCAGCTGGCGCAGCACCTCCCCGATGTCCGCGCCCCCGGTCCAGCCGTCCCTGATCAGGGCGATGACCGGTGTCAGCGGCAGCAGTTCACAGACGGAGGCCAGCCGGTCGGGCATCACGGCGAGCGGCACGACCATGCCCGAGCCGAACAGGGACAGCATCATCAGCGGCAGCACCGCGACCTGGGCGGCCTCCGCGGACCTGGTCAGCGCCGCGGTCGCCGCGGCGAGCGCGCCCATCAGGCCCATGCCGAGCAGCAGCCCGACGGCCGCGAGCCACACCGAGCCCGGTACCGCGACATCCAGGAGGACCGAGCAGCCCGCCGCGAGCAGCAGGGACTGGGCGAGCCCGATGAGGACCGCGGGCAGCGCGGCCCCCGCCAGGATCTCCAGGTCCCGCAGCTCCCCGGTGCGCAGCCGCTTGAGGACGAGTTCCTCACGGCGTACGACGTAGACGCCGCTCAGCGTCGAGTACACCGCGAACAGCAGCACATAGCCGAGCGCGCCGGGCAGCAGGAGCGTTCCGACGGTGAGCCCGGTGTGCTCCAGGTCCATGCCCCGCACGGCGGGGCGCATGGAGAAGGTGAGCATGCTCGGCAGCACGAACATGGTGAACAGGGCGGACTTGTTGCGCCCGAGCAGGGTCAGTTCGGCGCGTCCCAGCGCCGTCATGCGCTCCACGGCGCTCCTCCGGTTCCGGGCGGGCTCCAGGGCCGGGCTCCGTACCGCGTCCAGGGTGGTGCTCATCGAACCGCCTCCGTTTCCTGGCGCTGCTCCCGCGCGATCTTCAAGAACGCCTCTTCGAGCGAGGCCGAGCGCACATCGAGCCCCCGCAGCTCGACGTCGCTGTCCCTGGCCCACAACAGCAGCCCGGTGGCGGCCAGTTGGAGCTGTGTGGTCTTCAGCCGTACGGTGCGCCCGGCCGTCTCGTGGCCGACGACGCCGAGCCGGTCGAGCGGCGGCAGATCACCCAGGTGGTAGCCGTCGGGCAGGTCGAAGGAGATGTGCGAGGGCTGGGCGGCGACCACTTCGTCGAGCCGGCCGCTCGCCGCGATCCGTCCGTCGTGCAGGATCGCGAGCCGCTCGGCGAGCGCCTCGGCCTCCTCCAGGTAGTGGGTGGTCAACAGGACGGTGGTGCCGCCGTCGCGCAGCGCCCGCACCAACTCCCAGGTGGCGCGCCGCCCTTCGGGGTCCAGGCCGGTCGTCGGCTCGTCGAGGAAGAGCACCTCGGGCCGCGCGAGCAGGGCGAGCGCCAGGTCGAGCCGGCGCTTCTCGCCCCCGGAGAGCTGCTTGACGCGCACCTGGGAGCGCCGGGCGAGATCGACCAGTTCGAGCGCCTCGGCCACGGGGCGGGCTCCACTGGTGCACCCCGCCCACATCCGCACCGTCTCGGCGACGGTCAGCTCGGCGGGAAAGCCGCCCTCCTGGAGCATCACGCCGGTACGGGGACGGACGGCGGCCCGCTCGGTGTACGGGTCGTGCCCGAGGACCCGGACGGTGCCGCCGCTGGGCGGGGCGAGGCCTTCGAGGAGTTCGACGGTGGAGGTCTTGCCCGCGCCGTTGGTGCCGAGCAGCGCGAAGAGTTCGCCGCGCGCCACGGAGAAGGAGATACCGGAAACGGCCTCGAAGCCTCCGGCGTAGGTACGCCGCAGCTCCTCGACCTCGATCACATCTGCTGTTCCTGCCATGACGTCAGCGTTCCGCGGGAACGGCGGCCGGGGCAGTGCGCGGTGTCATCGCCGCCCATGACAAATGTCAGGAGCGGCCGGGCACATGACGAAGGCCCCGGTTCGATGAACCGGGGCCTTTCGTGCTTCCTGAGCGGACGACGAGATTCGAACTCGCGACCCTCACCTTGGCAAGGTGATGCTCTACCAACTGAGCCACGTCCGCATGCCTCCGACCAGCTCTCACTGGGCGGCGCGAGCATCACTCTACCTGATCCACAAGAGGGACTGGTAGGCGATGCGGAGCGGGTGACAGGAATTGCACACTGCGCCTCCCCCCTGGAAGGGGGGTGTTCTACTACTGAACTACACCCGCACGCTCCGGTGGACCGGGCCTTTCGGCCTTGCCCCTCGGCGTGCTCCAGACTCTAGCTGATCAGCGGGGGGGTCGTGCAACTCCGGTGTCCGGGGCGGGCGCAGGGCCGCCCCGGACACCGGGTCAGCTCGCCTCGGCGAAGGCCTCGTAGACCTTCTTCGGGATCCGGCCCCGGGCGGGTACGTCCATCTTGTTGGAGCGTGCCCAGGCGCGGACGGCCGCCGGGTCGGGGGCGACGGCGGTGTGCCGGTAGGTCCTGCCGGACTTCGTGTGCTTGCGGCCCGCCGTCACGTAAGGCGCGAGCGCCTTGCGCAGTTTCTTTGCATTGGCGGGATTGAGGTCGATCTCGTAGACCTTTCCGTCCAGGCCGAACGTGACCGTTTCCGCCGCTTCTCCGCCGTCGATGTCATCGGAGAGTGTGACCACTACGCGCTGAGCCACGGATATCGGTTCCTTCCTGAGGTGTCGCCGCCCTCGCATGCCTGACGTGCGGCGATACCGGCCTTGCGGCTGTTATGGAGCAATGTTGTTTTCGCTGGGATTCCTTTGTACAGCGGTACCCATTGCAATGTGAAGCCCAGCCAATTGCATCAGCGTGTCTCCACGCAATGACTTCGTCGACTTTTTCTCGGGATTTTTCCCACGTGTTGTCGCCGCCGAAACCGGAACGTGATCAGGCGTTACCGATATCTACCCGCGTAGATTTTTCGGGCGGGTACTCTGAGGGAACCGCCTTCGCACCACACCACACCGGGAGTGCCAGTGGCACGCGTCGTAGTCGACGTCATGCTCAAGCCGGAAATCCTCGACCCGCAGGGACAGGCGGTGCAGCGCGCACTGCCCCGTCTCGGCTTCGAGGGGATCGGCGACGTACGTCAGGGAAAGCGTTTCGAGCTGGAAGTGGACGGGCCGGTCGATGAGGCCGCTCTCGCCCGTATCCACGAGATGGCCGAGACCTTCCTCGCCAACACCGTCATCGAAGACTTCACCGTCAAGGTCGAGGAGCAGTCCAAGTGACTGCGCGTATCGGCGTTGTGACCTTCCCCGGCACGCTCGACGACCGGGACAGTCTGCGGGCCGTGCGCATCGCGGGGGCCGAGCCGGTCTCCCTGTGGCACCGCGACAAGGACCTCAAGCAGGTCGACGCGATCGTCCTGGCCGGCGGGTTCTCCTACGGCGACTATCTGCGGGCCGGGGCCATCTCCCGGTTCTCGCCGGTGATGGAGACGGTCATCGAGCAGGCCAGGGCCGGTATGCCGGTCCTCGGCATCTGCAACGGCTTCCAGATCCTCACCGAGTCGCACCTGCTGCCGGGCGCCATGCTCCGCAACAACCACCTGCACTTCATCTGCCGCGAGCAGAAGCTGCGGGTGGAGAACGCGGAGACCGCCTGGACCGCCGACTACGAGGCGGGCCAGGAGATCCGGGTCCCGCTCAAGAACATGGACGGCCGCTACGTCGCCGACGAGCGCACGCTGGACGAGCTGGAGGCCGAGGGCAGGGTCGCGTTCCGCTACCTGGATGGCAATCCGAACGGCTCGCTCCGTGACATCGCCGGCATCACCAACGCCGCCGGCAACGTCGTCGGCCTGATGCCGCACCCCGAGCACGCCGTGGAGCCCTTGATCGGTACGGGCCGTACCGACGGCCTCGGATTCTTCACCTCGATCCTGAAGAAGCTGGTCAACGCCTGATGACTCTCGACACTGTTCTGCACGCCGCCGAGACCCCGGACGTCGAGCAGCCCTGGAAGGAGCTCGGCCTCAAGGAGGACGAGTACGCGCGCATCCGGGAGATCCTCGGCCGCCGCCCGACCGGCGCCGAGCTCGCCATGTACTCCGTCATGTGGTCCGAGCACTGCTCGTACAAGAGCAGCAAGGTCCATCTGAAGCAGTTCGGCGACAAGGTCCCCGAGAACGACGCGATGCTGGTCGGCATCGGTGAGAACGCGGGCGTCGTCGACGTCGGCCAGGGGTACGCGGTCACCTTCAAGGTCGAGTCGCACAACCACCCCAGCTACATCGAGCCCTACCAGGGTGCGGCCACCGGCATCGGCGGCATCGTCCGCGACATCCTCGCCATGGGCGCCCGCCCGGTCGCGGTCGTCGACCCGCTGCGCTTCGGCGCGGCCGACCACCCCGACACCAGGCGTGTGCTGCCGGGCGTCGTCGCGGGCATCGGCGGCTACGGCAACTGCCTGGGGCTGCCGAACATCGGCGGCGAGGTCGTCTTCGACGCCTGCTACCAGGGCAACCCGCTGGTCAACGCCGGCTGCATCGGCGTGATGAAGCACGAGGACATCCACCTCGCCCAGGCCTCCGGCCCCGGCAACAAGGTCATCCTGTACGGCGCTCGTACGGGCGGCGACGGCATCGGCGGCGTCTCGGTGCTGGCCTCGGAGACCTTCGAGTCGACCGGCCCGGCCAAGCGCCCCGCCGTCCAGGTCGGCGACCCCTTCCAGGAGAAGCTCCTCATCGAGTGCACCCTGGAGATCTTCAAGGAGAAGCTCGTCGCGGGCATCCAGGACCTCGGTGGCGCGGGCCTGTCGTGCGCGACCTCCGAGCTGGCCAGCGCCGGTTCGGGCGGTATGCGCGTCGAGCTGGACACCGTGCCGCTGCGTGACTCCTCGCTCTCGCCGGAGGAGATCCTCATGAGCGAGTCGCAGGAGCGCATGTGCGCGGTGGTCGAGCCGCAGCACGTGGACCGCTTCATGGAGATCTGCGAGAAGTGGGACGTCATCGCCACCGTCATCGGTGAGGTGACCGAGGGCTCCCAGCTGGAGATCTTCTGGCACGGCGAGAAGATCGTGGACGTGCCGCCACGCACCGTCGCCCACGAGGGCCCGGTGTACAACCGCCCGTTCGCCCGCCCCTCCTGGCAGGACGCGCTCCAGGCGGACGACGCCGGCAAGCTGGCCCGCCCGCAGTCGGGCGAGGAGCTGAAGGACCAGGTCCTGAAGCTGGTGGCCTCCCCGAACCAGGCCTCCAAGGCGTGGATCACCGACCAGTACGACCGTTTCGTGCAGGGCAACACGGTGCTCGCGATGCCCGAGGACGCCGGCATGGTCCGCATCGACGAGGAGACCAATCTCGGGGTGGCCATGGCGACCGACGGCAACGGCCGCTACGCCAAGCTCGACCCCTACACCGGCGCCCAGCTCGCGCTCGCCGAGGCGTACCGCAATGTGGCGGCCTCCGGCGCCAAGCCGCTGGCGATCTCGGACTGCCTCAACTTCGGCTCCCCCGAGGATCCGGACGTGATGTGGCAGTTCGCGGAGGCCACTCGTGGTCTCGCGGACGGCTGCCTCCAGCTCGGCACCCCGGTGACCGGCGGCAACGTCTCGCTCTACAACCAGACCGGCGAGACGGCCATCCACCCGACCCCGGTGGTCGCGGTGCTCGGTGTGATCGACGACGTGAACCGGCGCACCCCGATCGCGTTCGCCGAGCAGGGCCAGCTGCTCTACCTCCTCGGGGACACCCGCGAGGAGTTCGGCGGCTCGGCCTGGTCCGAGGTCATCCACGGCCACCTCGGCGGGCTGCCGCCCCGGGTCGACCTGGACCGCGAGAAGCTGCTCGGCGAGATCCTCATCTCGGGCTCGCGCGACGGCATGATCGACGCCGCGCACGACCTGTCCGACGGCGGTCTGATCCAGGCCGTGACCGAGTCCTGCCTCAAGGGCGGCAACGGCGCGCGCCTGGTCGTCCCGGACGGTCTGGACGCGTTCACCTTCCTGTTCAGCGAGTCGGCGGGCCGCGCGGTCGTGTCCGTGCCGCGCTCGGAGGAGCTGCGCTTCACCGACATGTGCGGCGCGCGCGGCCTCCCGGCCACCCGGATCGGCGTCGTGGACGGCGAAGCCATCGAGGTCCAGGGCGAGTTCAGCCTCTCCCTCGCCGAGCTGCGCACCGCCCACGAGGCGACCATCCCGGCGCTGCTCGCCCACTGAGGTCCGGGCGTACGCGCCAACTCCTCGGCCCCGTAACCCTGTTGAGGGATACGGGGCCGAAGTGTGTTCAGGCGGCGACGAGTTCGCGGTCCTCGACCGGTGCCGCGGCCGGGCCCGTCTCGGCGGGGAGCCAGGTGGCGAGCAGCGCGGCGACCGCCATGACGCAGGCCGCCACCGCGAAGACCACATCCATGGCGCCGACGAATCCCCGGATCGCGCTGTCGTGGGCCGCGCCGGTGAGATGGGCGATGGCGCTGGTCGAGCCGCCCGGCACCTTCGCCTCGTAGACCCGGCTGAGCAGCGTGCCGAAGACGGCGGCGCCGAGCGCGTTCCCCAGGGTCTGGAAGAACCGGATGCTGGTGGTGGCGATGCCCAGCTGGTGGGCGGGGGCGGCGTTCTGGACGTAGGGGACGAGCTGGCCTATCAGCAGGCCGAACCCGCAGCCCATGAGCAGCAGCGCGCCCCGGATCAGCCAGAGCGACGTGTCGGCGTCGAGGGTGGCGAGCGCGGCGAGGCCGAGGGCGGAGGCGAGGGTGCCGGTCAGGACGAAGGTCTTCATCCGCCAGCCGCGCTCGGAGAGCCGGCCGGCGCCCAGGCCGACGGCGGTCATGCCGAGCGCCATGGGAACGAGGTAGAGCCCGGCCGCCGCGGGCCCGATGCCGCGCACCGCCTGGAGGTAGACCATGACGTAGACGAGCGCGCCCATCATCGCGGCGCCGAGCAGCCCCTGGATCGCGAAGCCGTACCGCAGTTGGGGCACCTTGAACAGGGTCAGCGGGAGGACGGGTTCGGCGGCGGTGGCCTGGCGGCGCAGGAACAGGGCGAGCGACAGGGCGCAGGCCACGGCCAGGCCGATGATCTGGGGTGAGCCCCAGGCGTACTGCTTGCCGCCCCAGCTCGTGGCCAGGAGCAGGGTGCTGGTGAAGGCGGCGGCGAGCGCGGCGCCGAGGTAGTCGATGCGGTGGCGGACCGGGGAGAGCGGCAGCTTCAGGACGAGGACGGCGCCGATCAGGGCGGCGATGCCGAGCGGCAGGTTGATGTAGAAGATCCAGCGCCAGTTGGCGTGGTCGGCGAGGGTGCCGCCGATCCAGGGGCCGATCGCCATGCCGAGGCCGGCGACGATCCCGCCGATCCCGCTGCCCTTGGTGCCGCCTGCGCCCGGCGTCCTGAGCTGGGCGAGTACGACCATGGTGACGCTCATGAGGCCGCCGCCGCCGAGGCCCTGGAGGGCGCGGGCCGCGATCAGTTCGGTCATGGACTGGGCCGCGCCGCACAGCGCCGAGCCGAGCAGGAAGGTGACGACCGCGCCGACGAAGACCTTCTTCGCGCCCAGGCTGTCGCAGAGCTTTCCGTACAGGGGCAGCGCCGCGGCCGAGGCGAGCGCGAACGCGCTGATCAGCCAGGGGATCTTGTCGACTCCATGGGCGGGGTCGAGGTCATGGGCGATGGGCACGGTCGCCGACGAGACGATGTTCATGTCGAGGACGGCCAGCAGGACCGTGGCGAGGCAGATGAGGAAACCGAGGACGGTCTGGGTCTTGGTCATGGGCACCACCATGAACCAGAAGATGTACCCAGTCAATCTTTCAACTCGGCTTACTTTTCATCCGGGCTTAATTTTCATCCTGGTACAGTGATGTCATGACTGCTGGTGAGGGCCTGCGCGAGCGCAAGAAGCGGGAGACCGGGATGCGGATCTGGCGCACGGCGCTGGATCTCTTCACCGAGCGGGGCTTCGACCATGTCTCCGTCGCGGAGATCGCCGCCGCCGCCGACGTCTCGAAGATGACCGTCTTCAACTACTTCGGCACGAAGGAAGAACTGGTCACCGCCCCGATGATGGACCACGTCGGCGATGTCGTACGGGCCGTGCGCGAACGCGCGCCCGGGGAGTCGGCGGTCGACGCGGTGCGCCGCCAGTTCCTCGACATGATCGAGGCGCGGGACCCGTCGATCGGCCTCAACGACGACCCGCGCTCCCTCCAGGCCCGCCAACTCATCCAGAACACCCCGGTGTTGCTCCAGCGCGCCTCCGTCGCGTTCCGCACCTCGCAGCAGGAACTCGCCGAGCTGCTCGCCGAGGAGGGCGGCGACCCGATGCTCGCCGCGGTCGCGGCCGCCCAGCTCATCGGCGCCCGCAACGCGCTGATCTTCGAGCACCACCGCCGCATCCTCGCCGGGGAGTCCGTGCAGTGGGTGATCAGGGATGCGGCCGAGCGCGCGGAGCGGGCATTCGACCAGGTCGAGAACGGTCTGCGGGGCTACCCGGGCCCGGCGTAGGCTCGGTTTCATGCCCCCGGCCAAGAAGCGCACCCGCAGGTACGACCCGGCGAAGATCCGGGCCGCCGTCCTCGCCCAGTTCGCCCATGTGCACGAGGCCGTCCGCACGCTGACGCCCGAGCAGCTCGCCCGGCCCACCCGGCTCGGCGACTGGACGGTACGCGAACTCGTCGCGCACCACACCATGGCGCTCGGCATGCTGGACCGCTACCTCGCCGAGGCGGAGCCGCTCAAGCAGGAGGTCGCGCTGCTCGACTGGCCGTTCCGCACGGCTGCCGTGTCCGGTCAAGTCGACGACCAGACACGGGAGTTGGCGGCCTCGACCCCCGATCTGGACGCCCTCTTCCAGCAGCGGTCCACCCGCACGGCCGAACTCCTGGCCACCACCGAGGACGGCCGCCTCATGCCGACCCGGTTCGGCGCGATGACCTTCGCCGACGTGCTGGTGACCCGCACCGTCGAACTCACCGTCCACACCGACGACTTGAACGACGCCCTGCCCGAACTCGGCGTCCCCCACGACCGCCAGGCGCTCGCCGCCTGCACCCGGCTGCTCGCCGACGCGCTCGCCCTCAAGGCGCCGGGCGGCTCGGTCGAGGTGCGGATCCCGCCGTACGCGGTGGTGCAGTGCGTGGCGGGCCCCAAGCACACCCGGGGCACCCCGCCGAACGTCGTGGAGACCGACCCCCTCACCTGGATCCGGCTCGCCACCGGCCGCACGGGCTGGGCCGAGGCGCTCGACGCGGCGGCGGTCGCGGCGAGCGGAGAGCGGGCGGATCTGTCGGCGGTGCTGCCGGTGATGGCGTAGGCGGTACGGGCCGGCGGGGCCGTCCTGCCCACCCCGTCCGCCGGGACCGGAACCGCTCGGCCGCCCGTCCCGTCCCATCCGTATGCGAAAGCCCAGCGGAAAGTCCGGCCGGAGGGTGGGTGGCGCCGCCGCCGTCCTCGTCGCGCTGTTCGTACTCGCCGCCTGTGGCGCCGGCGGCGGGGACGGCAAGGGGGGCGCCGTGTCGCCGGACGCCGAGTCGGGGACCCCCGTGGCCGCCACCAAGTGGACCGTGAGCGCGCTGCTCGACCGGGGGAAGGCCGGGCCCCTCCCCGAGGCCACGGCGGGCAGGGCGTATCTGACCTTCGACGCCGACGGGAAGGTCCAGGGCAGGGCCGGGTGCAACCTCTTCCACGGCAGCGCCCGGATCTCCACCTCCGCGCACACCATCGCCTTCGGGCTGCTCGGCACGACCCGGATGATGTGCACGGATCCGGAGATGCGTCTGGAGCGGGAAGTCCTCGGCATCCTCCGGGGCACCGTCGGCTACCGCGTCGACCACCGCACCCTGACCCTGACCGCCGCGTCGGGCGCCAAGGGCCTGTCGGCGACGGCCGGCTGAGCGCCGGGCGCCCTCACGCAGCGCACACGCGCCCCTACCGGCCGCCCTCCACGACTCCGCGCGGGAAGCGAACTCCGTCACATCCACGACGCCCGCGCATCCCTCGTCGTGAGCAAGCGCGAAGCCCGCGAACGTCTCGGGCGCACCCCGGCTCACCTGCGGGGACGTGAGCGAGGAGCCGGAGGGGAGCCCGCGCGGACCGGCGAGGCGCGAAACCTACAAAAGCGGGCAGGGTGCCCGCCTGTCCGTATCCCCAATTCGGACCAGTGGTCGATCTCGCCTACACTCGGTGGCGTGCCACGTGGTGACGGACGACTCAACCACGACCTGCTCCCCGGTGAGAAGGGCCCCCAGGACGCTTGCGGCGTCTTCGGTGTCTGGGCTCCGGGTGAAGAGGTCGCGAAGCTCACTTACTTCGGGCTCTACGCCCTCCAACATCGGGGCCAGGAATCCGCGGGCATCGCGGTCAGCAACGGCTCCCAGATCCTCGTCTTCAAGGACATGGGACTTGTCTCCCAGGTCTTCGACGAGACCTCTCTCGGTTCCCTCCAAGGTCATATCGCGGTCGGTCACGCCCGCTACTCGACCACCGGTGCCTCCGTGTGGGAGAACGCTCAGCCGACCTTCCGGGCGACCGCCCACGGCTCGATCGCGCTCGGCCACAACGGCAACCTGGTGAACACCGCGCAGTTGGCGGAGATGGTCGCCGAGCTGCCCAAGGAGAACGGCCGGGCCACCCAGCTCGCCGCCACCAACGACACCGACCTGGTCACCGCGCTGCTCGCGGGCCAGACGGACGAGGACGGCAAGCCGCTCACCGTCGAGGAGGCGGCCGCCAAGGTCCTTCCGCAGGTGCAGGGCGCCTTCTCGCTGGTCTTCATGGACGAGCAGACGCTCTACTGCGCCCGTGACCCGCAGGGCATCCGCCCGCTGGTGCTCGGCCGCCTGGAGCGCGGCTGGGTCGTCGCGTCCGAGAGCGCCGCTCTCGACATCTGCGGCGCCAGCTTCGTCCGCGAGATCGAGCCGGGCGAGCTCGTCGCCATCGACGAGAACGGCCTGCGCACCTCTCGATTCGCAGAAGCGAAGCCCAAGGGCTGTGTCTTCGAGTACGTCTACCTGGCGCGCCCGGACACCGACATCGCGGGCCGCAACGTGTACCTCTCCCGAGTGGAGATGGGACGGAAACTCGCCAAGGAAGCGCCCGTCGAGGCCGACCTGGTGATAGCGACTCCGGAGTCCGGCACCCCCGCCGCGATCGGTTACGCCGAAGCCAGCGGCATCCCGTACGGCTCGGGTCTGGTCAAGAACGCCTACGTCGGCCGTACGTTCATCCAGCCCTCGCAGACCATCCGCCAGCTCGGTATCCGGCTCAAGCTGAACCCGCTGAAGGAAGTCATCCGCGGCAAGCGCCTGGTGGTCGTCGACGACTCGATCGTGCGCGGCAACACCCAGCGCGCGCTGGTGAAGATGCTCCGCGAGGCGGGCGCCGCCGAGGTCCACATCCGGATCTCGTCGCCGCCGGTCAAGTGGCCCTGCTTCTTCGGCATCGACTTCGCGACCCGCGCGGAGCTGATCGCCAACGGCATGACCATCGAGGAGATCGGCACGTCCCTGGGCGCCGACTCGCTCTCGTACATCACGACGGACGCGATGATCGAGGCGACGACGATCCCCAAGGACAACCTCTGCCGCGCCTGCTTCGACGGCGTGTACCCGATGGAGCTCCCCGACCCGGAGCTGCTCGGCAAGCAGCTCCTGGAGTCCGAGCTGGCGTCCGGCCCCGCCGCGACCGCGGCCGCCGACGCCCTGCGCCGCCCGTAAGACCCCGCAGTACGACACGAAAGTTCTCCAGTCACATGTCTGCTGAATTCGATCAGCGTGCTCCGCACCCGGGCACCGGTGCCAGCTACGCAGCCGCGGGTGTCGACATCGAGGCGGGCGACCGCGCCGTCGAGCTGATGAAGGAGTGGGTGAGGAAGACGAAGCGGCCCGAGGTCCTGGGCGGCCTCGGCGGATTCGCCGGACTCTTCGACGCCTCGGCGCTCAAGCGCTACGAGCGCCCGCTGCTCGCCTCCGCCACCGACGGCGTCGGCACCAAGGTCGACCTCGCCCGTAGGATGGGCGTGTACGACACCATCGGGCACGACCTCGTCGGCATGGTCGTCGACGACCTGGTCGTGTGCGGTGCCGAGCCCCTGTTCATGACCGACTACATCTGTGTCGGCAAGGTCCACCCCGAGCGGGTCGCGGCCATCGTGAAGGGCATCGCCGAGGGCTGTGTCCTCGCCGGCTGCGCCCTGGTCGGCGGCGAGACCGCCGAGCACCCGGGACTGCTCGGCCCCGACGACTTCGATGTCGCCGGCGCCGGTACGGGTGTCGTCGAGTACGACCAGCTGCTCGGCGCGGACCGCATCCGCGAGGGCGACGCGGTCATCGCGATGGCGTCCTCCGGTCTTCACTCGAACGGGTACTCACTCGTCCGGCATGTGGTGTTCGACCGGGCCGGGATGACCCTGGACCAGCATGTCGAGGAGTTCGGCCGCACCCTCGGCGAGGAGCTCCTGGAGCCGACCAAGATCTACTCGCTCGACTGTCTGGCGCTGACCCGCACCGCCGAGGTGCACGGTTTCAGCCACATCACCGGCGGCGGTCTTGCCAACAACCTGGCCCGGGTGATCCCGGACCACCTGCACGCCACCGTCGACCGGTCGACCTGGACGCCGGGCGCGGTCTTCGACCTCGTCGGCAAGGCGGGCGACGTCGAGCGGCTCGAACTGGAGAAGACGCTCAACATGGGCGTCGGCATGATGGCGATCGTCCCCGAGGTCTCGGTCGACGTCGCGCTCCAGACCCTCGCCGACCGGGGCGTGGACGCCTGGGTCGCGGGCGCCGTCGTCGAGCGCGGTGAGCACCGCGAAGGCGCCGCGCTCACCGGCGACTACGCCAAGTAGCAGTCGAGGCCCTGTCGGCCCCGCCCGGACCGGGTGGGGCCGCACCGGCCGGGCACGGGCACCCCGAGGCAGCACGAAACCCGGTCGGGGGCCAGGGCCCCGGACCGGGTCGGTGTGCTCAGAGCAGCGGAAACGTGCGCTGCGAAAGCGGGATCAGCGAAGTCAAGCGCCGCGGCGCTGCGACGACGGGCCGGACTCTTCGTCCTCGTCCTCGTCGTCATTTCCGTACAGCTCCGCATAGCGGGCATACGGGTCGTCCTCGTCGTCCTCCAGTGGCTCCGCGTTCGGCGGTTGGCTCACTGTCGGGCTCGGAGTAGATGCGCCCAGCTCGTTGGCCAGACGCGACAGGTCAGTCCCGCCGCTGCTGTACTTCAGCTGGCGGGCGACCTTAGTCTGCTTGGCCTTTGCCCGGCCGCGCCCCATGGCTCGACCCCCTCGGTGACGGGGCTCGACGGCCCCAGAGTCTTGACACGCGTTCATGATCCGGAACGGACTCTCCATGGAGAGACCGCGTCCGTAGGGCTTCAACGGTACCTGCTTCCGCGGCCATACGGTACGCCGCCCGCATGACGCGCCACTTGGCAGAACCAACAAAGCGCCCTGTCCTCGCTGGTCAACCGCGATTTTAACCTCTTCTGGGCGCCCGACCCGCCGACCGGCGTGAGTCATGTCTCTCAGTGTGGTCGGCGGGTCCCTCAGGGGCTCAGTGTTGACGTGCCTCCGCCATGCGCTGCTCGGCGATCCGGTCGGCCGCGGCGGCCGGCGGAATGCCGTCCTCCTTCGCACGAGCGAATATCGCGAGCGTGGTGTCGAAGATCTTCGAGGCCTTGGCCTTGCAGCGGTCGAAGTCGAAGCCGTGGAGCTCGTCGGCCACCTGGATCACGCCGCCCGCGTTCACGACGTAGTCGGGTGCGTAGAGGATCGCGCGGTCCGCGAGGTCCTTCTCCACCCCCGGGTGCGCGAGCTGGTTGTTGGCCGCGCCGCACACCACCTTCGCGGTGAGCACCGGTACCGACTCGTCGTTGAGCGCGCCGCCGAGCGCGCAGGGGGCGTAGATGTCCAGGCCCTCGGTGCGGATCAGCGCCTCGGTGTCGGCGGCGACGGCGACCTCGGGGTGCAGGGCGGTGATGGCGTCCACCGACTCCGTGCGGACATCGGTGATCACGACCTCGGCGCCGTCGGAGAGCAGGTGCTCCACGAGGTGGCGGCCGACCTTGCCGACGCCCGCGACGCCGACCTTGCGGCCGCGCAGCGTCGGGTCGCCCCACAGGTGCTGGGCCGAGGCCCGCATGCCCTGGAAGACGCCGAACGCGGTCAGCACGGAGGAGTCGCCCGCGCCGCCGTTCTCGGGGGAGCGGCCGGTGGTCCACTGGCAGGACCGCGCGACGACGTCCATGTCGGCGACATAGGTGCCGACGTCGCACGCCGTCACATAGCGCCCGCCGAGCGAGGCCACGAACCGGCCGTAGGCGAGCAGGAGGTCTTCGGTCTTGATCGTCTCGGGGTCACCGATGATCACGGCCTTGCCGCCACCGTGGTCGAGCCCGGCCATGGCGTTCTTGTACGACATGCCGCGCGACAGGTTGAGGGCGTCGGCGACGGCCTCCGCCTCGGTCGCGTACGGGTAGAAGCGGGTGCCGCCCAGGGCGGGGCCCAGGGCGGTGGAGTGGATGGCGATGACGGCCTTGAGCCCGGTGGCTCGGTCCTGGCACAGCACGACCTGCTCATGTCCGCCCTGGTCGGAGCGGAAGAGGGTGTGCAGTACGTCATCGGCTCCGGTCACATCGGTCACGGTGGTGACTCCCAAGTACGAAGCGGCGGTTGACGGCCCGCCTGTGGGTGGGGCAGGCCTGGTTCGGGAGCAGGTTAAGTCCTACGCGCCCGTAGATCAGGCGCAGTGCTCAGGATCACCCCCCGCGGGGGCGTTCGGGCACCCTCCCGTGGGACGATGCGGGGCATGGCGGTGGTGTCCTCGGTGATCGTTCCGTACGCGTCCTACCTGCGGGTGTACGAGCCCCTTGCCGCCTTCGCCGAGCCCGAGCGCGGCCACTGGGAGCGCTACGCCGAGCGCGGGCGCACCCCCGGTGCCCAGGACGAACTCCGGCGCGCGCTGGCCGACTTGGTGCCCACCCCGCCCGTCCCGGTGCCGGTGCACGAGAGCGCCGACGCGTTCGTGGCCGAGATCGACGGGGTCGTGTGCGTCTGCCCCTGGCGGACCCGGCTGCGCGGCTGGCAGGCCCTGGAAGGCCTCGCGGGCCAGTTCCCCGAGCCGGTCCTGGACGCCCTGCTGCCGCCGGTGGTGCGCCGGCAGGCCGAGGCGGACTACGAGCGCTGGCGGGAGCGGAACCCGGACGCCCGGCCGTGGATCCTGACCAGCGTCTGGCATGTCCCTGTGAGCTGGTTCACGGTCTTTTCGGACGAAGAGCGAGAGTATGCACCGGGTGCGGGCGCCGAGGCACCCGTGCTGCGCTACCGCACCCCGATGGTCCAGGCCCGGCGGCGCCTCGCGAGGGCGCTGCGCACGCTGCGGGACCGGATCGACGAGGGGCCGCTGACCGAGGGCCTGGTGGACATCGGGCGCTGGCTGGAGGAATTCCATCCGAGCTCGCTGGTCGAGCTGGACTACGGGGGCCTGGTGCACGCGCTCTCCCCGGAGGCGATGGCGGCGGACCGCTCGGCGGCCGACGTGGCCGAGGGGATCGCGGCGCTGCGGGCGGGCGACGACGCCGGCGCGGAGGAGGCGTACGGACGCTTCACGGAGCGATGGCGGGCCGTCAAGGAACGCCGGATGGCCAACTGAGGTCTCCGGGCCGCTTCTGAGGGGTCTTCGGACGCCTTCGCGGACGAGGCCCGGGACGTAGGTCCTGATCCGGGCCTATGCCCCAAGGGTGACGGACCGCACTTATCTCACCCTTGCGCCCAGACCCCACCGTCGTGCCAAAATAGGACAAGGGGTCCGGGGAGGATCCCTTCCGCCCAACTAAGGGCGGATTGCTCGGTATTGCTCGCTATGGGGGGTCTGACGACTCCTGATCGCTCTGTGACTGATCGTCACTGTGGCGTGACTGTCCGCTATGGCATGGTCCATCGGCTTCCGTCGCTGATGAACACCTGGGAGGGCAATTCCATCGGTTTGGCCGACGTGGCTGGACGGATGGTGTAGTTGTAGTGCCGAGGACAAGCCGTTCGTCCTATAACCGACTCGGCTCGCGTCCGCCATTTCGGGCAACGCGGGTCAAGGTGCAGAATTTAGAGGAAAGAACCGAGAAGGTTCGGTTCTCCCGAGGAGGCCGCTCATGACCGCTCGCACCCCTGATGCCGAGCCGCTGCTGACCCCGGCTGAGGTTGCCACGATGTTCCGCGTGGACCCGAAGACGGTGACCCGCTGGGCCAAGGCCGGCAAGCTCACGTCCATCCGCACGCTGGGTGGGCATCGCCGGTACCGCGAGGCAGAGGTCCGCGCACTGCTGGCGGGTATTCCGCAGCAGCGCAGCGAGGCCTGAACAACACCCCACTGAACCGGGCGTTCCGGGGCCCCCACCCCGGCCGAGCCCGCCTATAGCTCCACATGACACCTGTCCGCCCCAACGGGCGGTGTCATCGATCGCGCTGGACTCCGCCGGGTCCAGCGCGATCTTTTTATGTCCGGCCTTGTCCGGCACGTCCGGCACTCCCCGCGCCGTCCTCCCGCCGTCCCGGTGGCCGCTTCCGTGGGGTGCCTTTCACCGCCTTCGGGGCACCACCGTCGAGGGTGGTGCAATTGCACATATTAAATCGGGGTGTTGTATGGGGGGTGTAAGTGCACCCCTTCCAGAAACTCGTTCCGTGACTCCCGTCACACCCCCAAGGAGGCTCCGTCTCCGAGCCTTTCACCGCCGAAGCCGCCACCGGCCCGCCATAGGTCACCGGTTGGGGGGTCTTTCGTCCTCGGGCCCGGCCGGCTCGGCGACCTCCATGGCGAGCCGCAGGAGCCGGTGGCAGACCGCGCAGTGCCGGGTGAGGTGTCGGTAGCCCAGAGCGGCCGACAGATGGGCGCGCAGCAGCGCCCGCGTCTCGTGCCTCGCCGTGTCCGCCATGCGCACCTCCCGGGGCCCGCGCTCCTCCCCTTGCAGGGGTACCGGCGGCGGGTGGCCCCGTCAAGACGGCAAGAAGGCCTCGGTCCTGGGGATCCGGGCCTTCCACGACACGGCGGGCGCCTGTCGACGCAGACAAACGCCGAGGCCCGCATCCGGGTGGGGTGCGGGCCTCGATCTGCTGCGGTCCTGACGGGATTTGCTGTGTCTGTGCGCGGCTCCGCCGCGGGGCGCGGCCTCTGGGGGTGCGCTGACAAGCGCCGAGGCCCGCATCCGGGTGGGATGCGGGCTTCGATTTGGGGCGGTCCTGACGGGATTTGCTGTGTCTGTGCGCGGCTCCGCCGCGGGGCGCGGCCTCCGGGGGTGCGCCGACAAGCAAGGTGCGCCGACAAGCACCGAAGCCCGCATCCGGGCGGGATGCGGGCCTCGATCTGCTGCGGTCCTGACGGGATTTGAACCCGCGGCCTCCACCTTGACAGGGTGGCGAGCACTCCAAACTGCTCCACAGGACCTTGTTTCGCAGCCCGTTGGTGCTTGGCTGCGAGTGAGACTCTACAGCAGGTCAGCGGGTCAGGTCGAACTCACTCACAGCGATGCCCGCGCTACGGGGCCGCCGCGTCGATCGCCTTCACGATCCGCTTGTCGGAGACCGGGAACGCCGTGCCGAGCGCGTGCGCGAAGTAGCTGACCCGCAGCTCCTCGATCATCCAGCGGATGTCCAGGACCTGCTGCGGCACGGGCCGCCCCCGCGGCAGCTGTTCGAGCAGCCACGCGTACTCGTCCTGCATCTCGTGGACCTTCTCCATGCGCGTGGTGTCGCGCTGGACGGCCGTCGGCATCTGCTGGAGCCGGCGGTCCACCGCGACCAGGTAGCGCATCAGGTCGGGCAGCCGCTTGAGACCGGTGAGGGTGACGAAGCCCGGCGGCACGAGCGCCGCGAGCTGGTTGCGTACGTCCGTGACGTTGTTGACCAGGGTCAGGCTGTTCGTCGCCTTCAGACGGCGCTCGCAGGCCTGCCAGGCGGCCAGGATCTGCTGGACCTGGTTGACCGTGTGCACGGTCGCGTCCACCAGGTCCGCGCGGACCTTGTCGTACAGCGCGCGGAACGATTCCTCGTCCCAGGCCGGGCCCCCGTGGTCCGCGATCAGCTTGTCCGCGGCGGCCGTCGCGCAGTCGTCGAAGAGCGCCTGGATCGAGCCGTGCGGATTGCGTGACAGGGCGAGCTTCTGTTGGTTGGTGAGCTTGTCCGAGGCGAACTTGGCCGGGTTCACCGGGATGTTGAGCAGGATCAGCTTCCGGGTGCCGCGCCACATCGCCTGCCGCTGCTCGGCCTCGGTGTCGAAGAGGCGTACCGCGACGGACTCGCCCGCGTCCACGAGCGCGGGGAACGCCTTCACCGGCTGGCCGGCCCTGCGCGTCTCGAAGACCTTCGTCAGGGTGCCGATCGTCCAGTCGGTGAGGCCCGAGCGCTCGATGGACTCGCCCGAGGGGCCCGCGGTCGCCGCGGCGGCCTGGGAGAGGGCCTTGCGGGCCTTGGGGCGGAGCTGGAGCTTGAGCGCCTCCAGGTCCTTGTCCTCGGCGAGCTTGCGGCGCCGCTCGTCGACGATCCGGAACGTGATCTTGAGGTGGTCCGGGACGCGGGTCAGGTCGAAGTCGTCGGCCGTGACCGGGACGCCCACCATCCGCTGGAGTTCGCGGGCGAGAGTGACCGGCAGGGGCTCCTGCAACGGGACCGCCCGGTCGAGGAACTTCGCGGCGTAGTTGGGCGCGGGCACGTAATGGCGGCGGATCGGCTTGGGCAGGGAGCGGATGAGCTCCGTGACGACCTCCTCGCGCAGACCCGGGATCTGCCAGTCGAAGCCCTCGTCGGTGACCTGGTTGAGGACCTGGAGCGGCACGTGCACGGTCACGCCGTCCGCGTCCGCGCCCGGCTCGAACTGGTAGGTCACCCGCAGCTTGAGCGGGCCCTGGCGCCACGAGTCCGGATAGTCGTCCTTGGTGACGGCGCCGGCCTTCTCGTTGATGAGCATCTCGCGCTCGAAGTCGAGGAGTTCGGGCTCCTCGCGCTTCTTGTGTTTCCACCAGGAGTCGAAGTGCGCCCCGGACACGACGTGGTCGGGCACCCGCCGGTCGTAGAAGTCGTACAGCGTCTCGTCGTCGACGAGGATGTCGCGGCGCCGCGCCCGGTGCTCCAGCTCCTCGACCTCGGTGAGGAGTTTGCGGTTGTCCGCGAAGAACTTGTGGTGCGTGCGCCAGTCGCCCTCGACCAGGGCGTTGCGGATGAACAGCTCCCGCGACGCCTCGGGGTCGATCCGGCCGTAGTTGACCTTGCGGTTGGCCACGATCGGCACGCCGTACAGCGTGACGCGCTCGTACGCCATCACCGCGGCCTGGTCCTTCTCCCAGTGCGGCTCGCTGTAGGTGCGCTTGAGCAGGTGCTGGGCGAGCGGCTCGATCCACTCGGGCTCGATCTTCGCGTTCACCCGGGCCCACAGCCGCGAGGTCTCCACGAGCTCCGCGGACATCACGAGCTTGGGCTGCTTCTTGAAGAGGGCGGAGCCCGGGAAGATCGCGAACTTGGCGCTGCGGGCGCCCAGATACTCGTTCTTGTCGGTGTCCTTGAGCCCGATGTGCGAGAGCAGCCCCGCGAGCAGCGAGGTGTGCACGGACTGCTCGGGCGCGTCCTCCTCGTTGAGGTGGATGCCCATGGTCTTGGCGACCGTGCGCAGCTGCGAGTAAATGTCCTGCCACTCGCGGATGCGCAGGAAGTTCAGGTACTCCTGCTTGCACATCCGGCGGAAGCTGGAGGAGCCGCGCTCCTTCTGCTGCTCGCGTACGTACCGCCACAGGTTGAGGAAGGCCAGGAAGTCGCTGGTCTCGTCCTTGAAGCGGGCGTGCTGCTGGTCGGCCTGCGTCTGCTTGTCGCTGGGGCGCTCGCGCGGGTCCTGGATGGAGAGCGCGGCCGCGATGACCATGACCTCGCGCACGCAGCCGTTGCGGTCGGCCTCCAGGACCATCCGGGCCAGCCGCGGGTCCACCGGGAGCTGCGAGAGTTTGCGGCCCTGCTCGGTGAGGCGTTTCTTCGGATCCTTCTCCGAAGGGTCCAACGCGCCCAGTTCTTGCAGGAGTTGGACGCCGTCGCGGATGTTGCGGTGGTCCGGCGGGTCGATGAAGGGGAACTTCTCGATGTCGCCGAGGCCGGCCGCGGTCATCTGGAGGATGACGGACGCCAGGTTCGTGCGGAGGATCTCCGCGTCGGTGAACTCGGGGCGGGTGACGAAGTCGTCCTCGCTGTACAGCCGGATGCAGATGCCGTCGGACGTACGGCCGCAGCGGCCCTTGCGCTGGTTGGCGCTGGCCTGCGAGACCGGCTCGATCGGCAGGCGCTGCACCTTGGTGCGGTGGCTGTAGCGCGAGATGCGGGCGGTGCCCGGGTCGATGACGTACTTGATGCCCGGGACGGTCAGGGAGGTCTCGGCGACGTTGGTCGCGAGCACGATCCGGCGGCCGCTGTGCTGCTGGAAGACGCGGTGCTGCTCGGCGTGGGAGAGGCGCGCGTAGAGGGGGAGCACCTCGGTCGAGCGGAGGTTCTTCTTGTTGAGCGCGTCCGCGGTGTCGCGGATCTCGCGCTCACCGGACAGGAAGACCAGGATGTCGCCGGGGCCCTCGGACTGGAGCTCGTCGACGGCGTCGCAGATCGCGGTGATCTGGTCGCGGTCGGAATCCTCGCTGTCCTCTTCGAGGAGCGGGCGGTAGCGCACCTCGACCGGGTACGTACGGCCGCTGACCTCGACGATCGGGGCGTTGTCGAAGTGCCGCGAGAACCGCTGGGGGTCGATGGTCGCCGAGGTGATGACGACCTTCAGGTCGGGGCGCCTGGGCAGCAGCTGGGCCAGATAGCCGAGCAGGAAGTCGATGTTGAGGGACCGTTCGTGGGCCTCGTCGATGATGATCGTGTCGTAGCCGCGCAGCTCGCGGTCGGTCTGGATCTCGGCGAGCAGGATGCCGTCGGTCATCAGCTTCACGAACGTCGCGTTCGGGTCGACCTGGTCGGTGAAGCGGACCTTCCAGCCGACCGCTTCACCCAGCGGGGTGTTCAGCTCCTCGGCGATGCGGTCCGCGACCGTACGGGCCGCGATCCTGCGGGGCTGGGTGTGCCCGATCATGCCGCGCACACCACGGCCGAGCTCCAGGCAGATCTTGGGGATCTGGGTGGTCTTGCCCGAACCCGTCTCTCCCGCGACGATCACGACCTGGTGGTCGCGTATCGCCTCCAGGATCTCGTCCTTCTTCTGGCTGACCGGAAGCTGCTCGGGATAGGTGATCGCGGGCACACGGGCGGACCGCCGGGCGACCCGCTCGGCGGACTTCTGGGCCTCGGCGGCGATCTCGTCGAGCACGGCCTGCCGGGCCTCGGGCTTACGGATGCGGCGGGCGCCTTCGAGACGGCGGCCCAGGCGGTGGGCGTCGCGCAGCGAGGCCCCGTCGAGCAGCGGCTGGAGATCGGCGAAGGAAGTAGACATACCTGATTCAGGATCTCACCCGCCGAGGACGAGTGGCGAACGCATTTCGGTGCCGTTCCGTGCCCACCCCGTACCATTTCGGGCATGCCCCGCTCCCCTGCCCCGCGCCGCCGCCTCACCGCGGTGCTGCTGACGGTGCTCGGGGTGCTGGCGGTGGCGCTGTGCGGGCCGCTTCCCACGGCTTCGGCGGCGCCGACGCGGGGGGTGTCGGCGGTGGCTGTGGTGTCGGCGGGGCCTGTGGTGTCGGCCGCGCCTGTGGTGTCGGCCGGGCCTGTGGTGTCGGCCGCGCCTGTGGTGCCGGCCGCCGTGACGGCCGGGTTGGCGGCGCCCGCCGTGAAGGGCTCGGCGTCGGTCTTCACGGGTGGTGGTCCGGCGCGCGTCGTCGGCGGTGGTGGTTCGGCGTCGGTCTCCACGAGCGACGGTGGCTCGACATCCGCCTTCACCAGCGGTGGCTCGACGCCCGGGTGCCGGCAGGGCGGTTCGCACCACGGCTCCGACCCGGCCGCGCCGGTCCGCGTCCGCACCGCCCACGATCAGGCCCCCGTCCTGGAGGACCGGCTCGCCCCGGCCTCGCTGTCCGGCCTGGACGCGGCCCACGGCAGCCCGCCCGTGCGGGGCCCGGCGCCCGGCGCGCCCACCCCCGTAGAACTCTCGGTGCTCAGGGTCTAGAGGGGGACGGTGCCGCCTTCGGCCCCGCCCGTCCCCCTCTCTTCCCGTTCTCTCTTCCCGCTCTTCTCGTACGTGTCCGCGTGTCCGCGCTCGTCTTGCGCGGCTGCGCGTACGCGTACGCATACGCACCAGGAGTCCCCGCATGTCCACTCCCAAGCCGAAGCCCACTCCCAAGCCCACGCCCACTCGCACGCCCGCCAAGGCCAGGAAGCGGCCGTATCTCATCGGCGCGGCCGTGCTGGTCGCGGCCGGATTGCTCGGGATGGCGTCGTACCAGGTGAGCACGCCCGATCCGCGGCCGACGGTCGACGAGTCCGGTGCGTCCGCCGCCTCGAACGCGGCCCCGGACGACGCTCGTCCCGAGCTGACCAAGCTAGCCCGCCGCGACGCCAAGGACCCGCTGGCCCAGGGCCGCGCCGACGCGCCCGTCGTGATGATCGAGTACGCCGACTTCAAGTGCTCGTACTGCGGGAAGTTCGCCCGTGACACCGAGCCCGAGCTGGTGAAGAAGTATGTCGACAACGGCATCCTGCGCATCGAGTGGCGCAACTTCCCGATCTTCGGCGCGGAGTCGGAGGCCGCGGCGCGGGGGGCGTGGGCGGCCGGGCAGCAGGGCCGGTTCTGGCAGTTCCACGCGGCGGCGTACGCGCGGGGCGCCAAGGAGAAGGGGTTCGGCGCGGACCGCCTGAAGGAGCTGGCCAAGGAGGCGGGCGTGCCGGACACGGTGCGTTTCGCGGCGGACCTGGACGGTGACGCGGCGAAGGCGGCGGTGAAGAAGGACCAGGACGAGGCGTACGCCCTCGGCGCCAGCTCCACCCCCTCCTTCCTCATCAACGGCACCCCTCTCGCGGGGGCCCAGCCTCTGGACTCGTTCGCGCGGATCATCGACGACGCGGCGGCGAGGACGGCGAAGAAGTGACCCCGAACATCGGTTACTTCGCGGCGTTCCTGGGCGGTCTGCTCGCCCTGCTCAGCCCGTGCAGCGCGCTGCTCCTGCCCGCGTTCTTCGCGTACTCGATCTCCAGTCGCACCAAGCTGCTCGCCCGCACCGGCATCTTCTACGCGGGCCTGGCCACCACGTTGGTGCCGCTGGGCGCGGCGGGCTCGTACGCGGGCCGGCTCTTCTACGGCCACCGCGACGCGCTGGTGCTGGCCGGTGGCTGGCTGATCATCGTGCTCGGCGTCGCCCAGATCGTGGGCATGGGCTTCGCGAGCCGCCGCATGACGGAGCTGTCGGGCAGGATCCGCCCCACGACCGCCCTGTCGGTGTACGCCCTCGGTGCGGTGTACGGCCTCGCCGGGTTCTGCGCGGGACCGATCCTGGGCAGCGTCCTGACGGTGGCGGCGGTGAGCGGCAGCCCGCTCTACGGCGGCCTGCTGCTCGCGGTGTACGCCCTGGGCATGGCGGTCCCGCTCTTCCTCCTGGCCCTGCTCTGGGAACGCTTCGAACTCGGCGGCCGAGGGTGGCTGCGGGGCAGGGTGGTGCGGGTGGGCCGCTTCGAACTCCACACCACCTCCCTCCTGTCGGGCCTCTTCTTCATCGCTCTGGGCGCGCTGTTCCTCGCGTACGACGGGGCGACGGGGTTGCCCGGTCTGCTCGATGTCGACGAGTCGTACGCGGTGGAGGAGTGGGCGAGGTCGGTCGGTGACGCGGTGCCGAACTGGGCGTTGCTGGTGGGGGTTGTGGCGGGGGTGGGGGTGGTGCTGGGCCTACGAGCCCGCCGCCCCCGGCCCCCCGAGCCCTCCGACCTCCCCTGACCCCGCCGGGACCCCTGGGCTCCGCCCCCGACCCCGGGGGGTTTTCCCACCCACCCGCCCGTGCAGCGGGGTTGGCTGGTTCCGGCCCTCCTGGGGCTCCGCCCCAGACCCCGTTCGCGCCTTAAGGGCGCTCGTCCTCAATCGCCGGACGGGCTGGGTATGCCTGTGCAGGCCAGCACCAGTACTGCCAGGGGCGCGGGGAACTGCGCGAGAAGCGGGCACGGTCCGCAACCGAGAGAGGGTTTCGGGGCCCAGGGGCCGAGGCGGCCAGTGCGGGCCGGCACCGAGTGGTTAGGGGCGCGGGGAACTGCGCGACAAGCGGGGCACGGTCCGCAGCTAAGAGGGGGTTTCGGGGCCCGGGCCCAGGGGGCCGAGGTGGCCTGTGCGGGCGGCATCAGTACTGCCAGGGGCGCGGGGAACTGCGCGAGCAAGCGGGCACGGTCCGCAGCCGAGAAGGGGGTTTTGGGGCCCAGGGGGCCGAGGTGGCCTGTGCGGG
Source organism: Streptomyces sp. ASQP_92 (assembly GCF_025399895.1). Lineage (GTDB taxonomy): Bacteria > Actinomycetota > Actinomycetes > Streptomycetales > Streptomycetaceae > Streptomyces. The sequence continues at coordinate 242,797 of NZ_JAODUA010000006.1, forward strand.
CCGGCATCAGTACTGCCAGGGGCGCGGGGAACTGCGCGAGAAGCGGGCACGGTCCGCAGCCGAGAGGGGGCTAGGGGCGCGGGGAACTGCGCGAGAGGCGATCGCCGCCCGCACGGAGCGCGGCCCCGGCAACGGCGAAAGCCCCGGCCGGATGGGCCAGGGCTTTCGGGGTGGTGGCTGGGGCCGGGGTCGAACCGGCGACCTATCGCTTTTCAGGCGATCGCTCGTACCAACTGAGCTACCCAGCCACGTAGTCCACCGAAGTGAACTACAGCGGTCCTGACGGGATTTGAACCCGCGGCCTCCACCTTGACAGGGTGGCGAGCACTCCAAACTGCTCCACAGGACCAAGCTTGCGCGAGAACAAGTCTCGCACAGGATTGTGCGTGCCCCCAACGGGATTCGAACCCGTGCTACCGCCTTGAAAGGGCGGCGTCCTGGGCCACTAGACGATGAGGGCTAATTGGCCCGCCTGGGCGCTTTGCAGCGCGTCGGGGACGTGAGAAGCATATGGGATGCGGGGAGGTATCGCCAAAACGGTTTCCGACGGGGCCCGCCGGCGCCGCCGGAGACCGGCACCGGACGGGTACGAGCCGGGGCGCGCGGAGCCGAGCCGAGGTGCGTCGGGGCAACCCCGAACCCTCGGCGAGCCGCACCGCCGTCCCCGCACTCGGCGCCCCGCGCCCGGGTGACCCACAATGGCCGGGTGCTGGAGATGACGCGCGAGGAGTTCGAGGAACTGGTCGGCGAGGCGCTCGACCGGATCCCGCCCGAGCTGACACGGCTGATGGACAACGTCGCGGTGTTCGTCGAGGACGAGCCCGCCCCGGACGACCCCGAACTGCTCGGCCTCTACGAGGGAACCCCGCTCACCGACCGGGGCGAGTGGTACGCCGGTGTGCTCCCGGACCGGATCACCATCTACCGGGGCCCCACGCTGCGGATGTGCGAGACGCGCGAGGACGTGGTCGCCGAGACGGAGGTGACGGTGGTCCACGAGATCGCCCACCACTTCGGCATCGACGACGAACGCCTCCACGCACTCGGATACGGGTGAACGGGCGCGGGTGAGCGGGCGCGGGTGAGCGGGCGCGGGTGAACCCGCGCGGCTGAACGCGCCCGGCAGCGTCAGGCAGAACTGATCCGTCACGACCCACCCCGGCACGACCCGCCCCGACCAAGTAGCACCCGTCACGGCCCACCCCGGCCGGCAGAACCCGGCACCGGCCCACGCGGCCCCGTCCGCGCCGCTCGGACGGATGTCGGATCGCAAGCCGGGTGTGCCCCGGGCGTGTCCCCCGTGGGGGCGCGGGAGTTGGAACGTATGACCCCGCCGCTCCCGTGTTCCGGAGGTGCCCCCGTGCGCCAGTTGACCACCCCTGTCCGCCTGGCCGAGCTGGCCGTGACCGTCGTGGTGCTCGCGGCGTCGGCGGGCTGCATGAGCGTGAGCGAGGACGAGGGGAAGCCGAAGCCCTCGGTGTCCGCGGGGCAGCGCGGTGGGGCGGCCAAGTCCGACGAGGGCAAGGGCGGGGCCGGTACGGGCCGGGAGCACGGCGGCAAGCGGGATCCGAAGGCGCCGGGCGGATCGTCCGGGAAGCCCAGTGCGGGCGGGTCGCCGGGGGCGTCGGGCCCGGCCGCGCCGTCGGCGGGGGCCAACCCGAAGCCCGGCGGTCCCGGTCCGGCCAAGCCGTCGCCGGGTGCCCCCTCGCAGCCGGCCCCGTCGCCGACCCACTCGGTCCCGGCCCCGCCGCCCGTCTCGCCGCCCCCGCCGCCCTCGTCGCCGCCGCCTCCGCCGGCCTCCCCTTCGACGACCCCGGGGGCCGACACGCACAACACCGCGCTCCATCGGAACCAGCCCCCGACCGATCCGGAGCCGACCGCATCACCGCAGGTCGGACCGGTTTAGGAGGACTGGGTTTGCCTTAAGGGGGTGAGGGTGCGTATGGTAGTAGATCGTTTGATCCCATTGCCCGGCGCCGACACAGAAGAGCGCCGTGTGGCGCGTATTCCCTAGCCGTGGCTGACCGCATTGAGGCGGTCGAATTGCGAATTCACGGAGTTGACGGGCGCGTGCCGAGACTCCGGAAGGTTTCGCATTTCGCATGTCCATTTCCAGCACTGATCACTCCGTCCTGCCCGAGAACGACAACAACGACTCCCTCGTCGCCCTTGAGGCCGTCGAGGCTCCCGAGAACGACGTCGTCGAGGCCGTAGCGGCCTCCGACGTCATCGAGGTCGTCGAGATCGTCGAGTCCGAGGCGGACGAGAACACCGAGCCCACCGTCACCTTCGCGGACCTCGGTCTGCCCGAGGGTGTCGTGCGCAAGCTCGCGCAGAACGGCGTGACCTCCCCCTTCCCGATCCAGGCCGCGACCATCCCGGACGCCCTGGCCGGCAAGGACATCCTCGGCCGTGGCCGCACCGGCTCCGGCAAGACCCTCTCCTTCGGTCTGCCGACCCTGGCCCAGCTGACCGGCGGCCACACCGAGAAGAAGAAGCCCCGCGCGATCATCCTCACGCCGACGCGTGAGCTCGCGATGCAGGTCGCGGACGCGCTCCAGCCGTACGGCGACGTGCTCGGCCTGAAGATGAAGGTCGTCTGCGGCGGTACGTCGATGAGCAACCAGATCTACGCCCTTGAGCGCGGTGTCGACGTCCTCGTCGCCACCCCGGGCCGTCTGCGCGACCTCATCAACCGCGGCGCCTGCTCGCTCGCCAACGTCCAGGTCGCCGTCCTCGACGAGGCCGACCAGATGTCCGACCTGGGCTTCCTGCCCGAGGTCACCGAGCTGCTCGACCAGATCCCCGGCGGCGGCCAGCGCATGCTCTTCTCCGCCACCATGGAGAACGAGATCAGCACGCTGGTCAAGCGCTACCTGACGAACCCCGTCACGCACGAGGTTGACAGCGCGCAGGGCAACGTCTCGACGATGACCCACCACGTCCTGGTCGTGAAGCCGAAGGACAAGGCGCCGGTCACGGCCGCCATCGCCGCCCGCAAGGGCCGCACGATCATCTTCGTCCGCACCCAGCTCGGCGCGGACCGCATCGCCGAGCAGCTCTGCGAGTCGGGCGTGAAGGCCGACGCGCTGCACGGTGGCATGACCCAGGGCGCGCGCACCCGCGTCCTCGAGGACTTCAAGAAGGGCTACGTCAACGCGCTCGTCGCGACCGACGTCGCCGCGCGCGGCATCCACGTCGACGGCATCGACCTGGTCCTCAACGTGGACCCGGCCGGTGACCACAAGGACTACCTGCACCGCTCGGGCCGTACCGCCCGCGCCGGCAAGTCCGGTGTCGTCGTGTCGCTGTCGCTGCCGCACCAGCGCCGCCAGATCTTCCGGCTGATGGAGGACGCGGGCGTCGACGCCTCGCGCCACATCATCCAGAGCGCCGGCGCGTTCGACCCGGAGGTCGCCGAGATCACCGGCGCCCGTTCGCTGACCGAGGTCCAGGCCGACTCGGCGAACAACTCGGCCAAGCAGGCCGAGCGCGAGGTCGCCGACCTCACCAAGCAGCTGGAGCGCCTGACCCGTCGGGCCGGTGAGCTCCGCGAGGAGGCCGACCGCCTGGTGGCGCGTGCCGCCCGTGAGCGTGGCGAGGACCCGGAGGCCGCGGTCGCCGAGGTCGCCGCCGAGGCCGAGGCCGAGGTCGCGGCTGCTGCTGCCGCCGCTGCCGTGCAGGTCAAGGAGGAGTCCCGCGAGGAGCGCGGTGGCTTCCAGCGCCGTGACGACCGGGGCAACTTCGAGCGCCGCGACAACCGTGGCGGCGACCGTGGCGACCGTGGTGGCTTCAACCGCGACCGTCGTGACGAGCGTCCCTCGGGCGGCTTCAACCGCGGTGGCGGCGACCGTCCGTTCAACCGTGACCGCCGTGACGAGCGTCCGGCCGGTGGCGGCTTCCGCCGCGACGACCGCCCCTCGGGTGGTTTCCGTCGCGACGAGCGTCCCTCGGGTGGCTTCAACCGTGACGACCGCGGTGGCGACCGTGGCGGCTTCCGCCGCGACGACCGTCCCTCCGGTGGCTTCCGCCGCGACGAGCGCCCCTCGGGCGGTTTCAACCGTGACGACCGCGGTGGCGACCGTGGCGGCTTCCGCCGCGACGACCGTCCCTCCGGTGGCTTCAACCGTGACGACCGCGGTGGCGAGCGCGGCGGCTTCAACCGCGACCGTCGTGACGAGCGTCCCTCGTCGGGCGGCTTCAACCGCGGTGGCAGCGACCGTCCGTTCAACCGTGACCGTCGTGACGACCGTCCCGCCGGCGGCGGCTTCCGCACCGGGGGCCACGACCGCCCGCAGGGCCGCCGTGACGAGCACCGCGGTACCGGCACCAGCACCGGCACCTTCGGTCGCCGTGACGACAAGCCCCGCTGGAAGCGCAACGGCTGATCCCGCTGCCTGACGGCTCATCAGGGCCCGTACGACACCTGCTCGGTGTGGTGCGGGCCCTTTTGCATGGCTCTTGCGTGGGCCTCGCCCCATGGCCGAGGCGTACGTATGGGGCGTACGCCCATGAGCCCGGGCCCACGCATCCGACGACCCGTCAGATTTCGGCCACCGGGTGGCGCATGGTCGGCCTCCGGTGAGGGAATCGCTGGGGGCATGACAAACGACGCCAGCACCAACTCCCCGGAGAAACAAGGATCCGCCGGTGTGGCCACGAGCGACGAGGAACTCCTGGCGCGGCTCGGCTACAAGCAGGTCCTGGCCCGCCGGATGTCGGCGTTCTCCAACTACGCCGTCTCGTTCACGATCATCTCGGTGCTGTCCGGCTGCCTGACGATGTACGCGTACGGCATGAAGACCGGCGGCCCCGCCCTCATCACCTGGGGCTGGGTGGCGGTGGGTCTCATGACGCTGGTCGTCGGCCTCGCGATGGCCGAGATCTGCTCGGCCTACCCCACCTCGGCCGGCCTCTACTTCTGGGCCCACCGGCTGGCCCCGCCGCGCAGCGCCGCGGCCTGGGCGTGGTTCACGGGCTGGTTCAACGTGCTGGGTCAGATCGCGGTGACGGCGGGCGTGGACTTCGGCGCGGCGTCGTTCCTCGGGGCGTATCTGAACCTCCAGTTCGGCTTCGAGGTGACCGCGCCCCGCACGATCCTGCTCTTCGCCGCGATCCTGCTGCTGCACGGCCTCCTGAACACCTTCGGCGTGCGGATCGTGGCGCTGCTGAACAGCGTGAGCGTGTGGTGGCACGTGCTCGGGGTCGTGGCGATCGTGGCGGCGCTCATGCTCGTACCGGACACGCATCAGTCGACGTCGTTCGTCTTCACGCGCTTCGTGAACGAGACCGGCTTCACCAACAGCGTGTACGTGGTCCTGATCGGCCTGTTGATGGCGCAGTACACCTTCACCGGGTACGACGCCTCCGCGCACATGACGGAGGAGACGCACGACGCGTCGACGGCCGGCCCGCGCGGCATCGTCCGCTCCATCTGGACCTCCTGGATAGCGGGCTTCGTCCTCCTGCTCGGCTTCACGTACGCGATCGGCTCGTACGACACCCAGCTCAACTCGGACACGGGCGCGCCGCCGGCCCAGATCCTCCTGGACTCCCTCGGCGAGACCGGCGGGAAGCTGCTCCTGCTGGTGGTGATCGGCGCCCAGCTCTTCTGCGGGATGGCCTCCGTGACGGCCAACTCCCGCATGATCTACGCCTTTTCGCGCGACGGGGCCCTGCCGTTCTCCCGCCTCTGGCACACCGTGAGCCCGCGCACCCGCACCCCGGTCGCGGCGGTCTGGCTGGCCGCGATCGCAGCGCTCGTCCTCGGTCTGCCGTACCTCATCAACGTGACGGCGTACGCGGCCGTGACGTCGATCGCGGTGATCGGCCTCTACATCGCGTACGTCATCCCGACCCTGCTGCGCCTGTTCCGCGGCGACGACTTCCCCCGGGGCCCCTGGCACCTGGGCCGCTGGTCCCGCCCGGTGGGCGTCGTCGCGGTGGCCTGGGTGGCGGTCATCACGGTCCTGTTCATGCTGCCCCAACTCTCCCCGGTCACCTGGGAAACCTTCAACTACGCCCCCCTGGCAGTCCTGGCGGTCCTCGGCTTCGCCACGACGTGGTGGCTGGCGTCGGCCCGCCACTGGTTCCTGCGGGGGGCTCGGGGGGAGTAGGGGGCGGCTTGGGCTCCGCTTGTGCGGCCTCGGAGCGGCATGGGAATTTCGCCCCGATATATCCGGCTCTGGCGGGACCGGACGGCCACCCGCCCGACCCGCGACGGGCCCGACACCCGATACCCGATCGGCTGCCGGGCGCCGTCCGGCTATGCTCGGGGGTGACTCGCCAAGGGCCATTAGCTCAATTGGCAGAGCAGCGGACTTTTAATCTCATTCTGTCGAATTGCCCCTCGGCCAAGCCGAGTTGAGGAAGTCCCGCCCGTATCGCTCTGACCTGCATGTTCGGTGACCCGACTGGTAATACCCGGTCGGGTTTTGCCGTGCCGCCGAGCGGCTGGTGAGACCGAGGTGAGACCGGAGGGGCGGGCGCGGTGGCGGGGGACCAAGTCCGCGACCTTGTCGGCGAGTTCCCGGTCGAGCTCCACAAACAGCGAGGTGTACGTGTCGCCGGCGAGCTTGATCGTGGAGTGCCGAAGGGTGACCTTCACGGCGAAGATATCGCGGGCCTCGTGGTAGACGAGCGAGGCCGCAACGTGCCGCAGGTCCCGAAGGTTGATCGGCGGTAGATCGGTCTGCCCGAGGATGCGCTCGAACGTGTTGCTCACCTTCTGCGGGTGCAGCCATGAACCGTCGAGTTCTGTCCAGACCTTCCCGGTCTCGTGCCACACCTTCCCCTGTGCGAGGTGTGCCTCTTTCTGCGCCTGCTGCCGTGCCTGACGGCGCCGCAGTACGGCCACGCTCGCATAGTCGAGCGAGATCGTGTCCGCGCTGCCCTCGGTCTTGGGCGGGCTCTCGTAGGGCGTCCAGCCATCGACGACGAGTTCCGACGCGGGCGTGATCGTGGCCTCGTCGAGGTCGAGGTTCGTCCAGTCCTGCCCGACCCCCTCGCCGCGCCGCAACCCACGGTGGCCCATGACGTGAAAGATCGAGTGGTACAGCTCGTCGTCTTCGTGGGCAGCGTCGTACGCCTCGGCGGCGTCGAGGAACTCGCCGTACTGGTCCGGGGTCCACACCATGACGGGGCCCGGGACGAGCCCGGTCTCGCGCCACTGCCTGACGCGAGCCTCTGTCCAGAGCAGGGGCTTAGGGCGCGGCGCTGCGGTGAGCTCGACATACTTCGCCGGATTAAAGGTGATGATCTGTTGCACGATCGCCCAGTTCAGGGCAGCGCGGAGCGTCCGGCGAATGCTCTGGACTCCGCCGGCGCCGGTCACCTTCCGGAACGGTGGCATCTCGGCGAGCTTCGCTTTCTCGACGGCGATGCGGGCTCGCTCGGCCTCGGTCGGTCGACCAGGGCGGCTCGCCTTGCAGCGCGCTACCTGCTCGCGCCGTGCCTGGTTCTCGGCGACGGCGACCTCGGCGTGATCCTCGATCGCGTCGAACAGCTCGGTCATGTCGCCGACGCCGAGCCGGTCGTCGACGACAAGGTGCCCACCGTGCGGCTTGAGGTGAGCGCGTATGTGCGAGCCGTACCCGTTGCGGGTGGTCGCGCGGAGTGCCTTACGCGCGCGCATGAACTCGTCGAGCATGTCCCCGAGGGTGAGCTCTTCGGTCATGCTCCGCTTGGACCGGATACGCCGCTTGACCTCGTCGGCGGTCGGGATCTCGGACTTGTCGGCGGAAACCTTGGCGAGCAGGTCGCCGAGCGCCTGCTGCGCGCGGGCGTCGTTCTCCCCCGGGATGGCGAGCAGAGCGCGCACCTTGTCGAGGTCGCCCTGCGCTTCCTTCTGTGCGGAGTAGCTACCACGGCGGAAAGATCGACGGGTGCCCTCTGCGTCGGTCGGTAGCTCCTGCTTGACGTTCCAAGAGCCGTGGCGCTTGTTCTTCAACTTGGGGCACGACGCGCCGTACTGCTGGCGAGTACCGGGGATGCGGCAAGCGCAGCGTCTGTAGGTAGAGCCTTTCACTCGTCCCCCTCCTGGTTCGTGGTGAGCGCCTCGGGGGCGTGGACCATGTCGAGTGCGGTCATGTCGCCGATCCACTCGCGTTGCAGGGTGGGGACGGCGAGACCCGCGCGGGTCATGTCGTTGATGACGTGGGCGAGGTCGTCGAGTCGTTCGACGTACTCGCGGTGGTACTCGGGCACGCCCTTGGGGTCGGCTCGCGGATCGGTCTTGGCGTTCTCCGTGAGGCGGTGCGCCTTGGTGACGGCGAGACGGCGCCGGTCAAACTCGGGGTACAGCGATGCCGGATAGGCAGCGGCGCCCCACGCGGCAGACCACTTCGGCCCATGGCCACCGATGGGGCGGGGGTCGGCGTAGTGGCGCCCGTCGACAGGGCCGGCCAGCGTCGGAGTCTCTTCCCCGGTGAACCACTTCCACACCGTGTACGGGTCGCGCGGCTCGGCTGCGGGAACCGTGGGAACGGTGTCTTCGCCCCCCAGGGGAAGAGCCAGGAGAAGCGGGGGGACCGCAAGGGCGAGGCCGAGCACGAGCAGCTCGTCGACGCTGACCTCGCGGCGGCGTTTGCCTTCCTTGTTTCGCCGCCCGGTCTCAATGTTGGTGATCGCTGCATAGGTCAGATCAGGTGCGCCGAGGCGTGCGCATTCCTCGGCGAGCTGCTCGCGGGTGAGCCCGAGCCGTGCGCGGTGCTTGCGCATCTGCTCGGCGACGACGTCGCTCTGCGTTCCGTGATGATGCATATCGACACAGTAGCAATTCATATTGCACCGTGTCACGTGGTCTGGGTACGTTGGATCTCCGCTGACATAAAGGGGTGGACCATGACGCAGACCGACCAGGAGATGACCCACGAGGAACTCATGACCCTTCCGGTAGTCGTCCCACTGGAGACGGCGAACCGGGCACTCGGCATCGGCCGAACCCGTGGATATGACATGGCCAAGCGGGAGGCGTACCCGGTTCGGGTCCTGCGGCACGGCCGGCGCTACACCGTGTCGCGCTACGACCTGCACAGGCACCTCGGCGTCGTGCGTGAGGGAGACGCGCACGGCCGAGCTGACGCCGCGTAAGGTCGTCGTGTTCCCCGACGTGACGCGGCCGGAGATACCCGATCACAGCCCGGGGATGCGCCCGCTATGCTGGGCGCGGCGGGCCGTTAGCTCAATTGGCAGAGCAGCAGACTTTTAATCTGACGGTTGCGGGTTCAAGTCCCGCACGGCCTACCAATGCCGAGCCCCGTTCTCGATCAGAGAGCGGGGCTCGGCCCATGTGTGGCGCACAACGGCCCCGGATTCTGCCGCAAGGCAGACCGGGGCCGCTGCGTTCCGGCTTGCTGGTTCATGCGAAGGAACGGCAAGCGGAATAATCGAACTCTAGTTCCCATCGGTTCGGGATGCGACCTACGCAGGCCCCCGCGCGTCGACAGGAACCTGCGCGGGGCGCCCTAGATCGGCAGTGCCCAGCTAGGCCCGTGCGGCACACGGAGCCAGACCGTTTGCGCATCCGGCGTGATGGTCATCCCGAACTCAGACACATGCGGCGAGCCGTGGCTCTGCCACGTGGCGACCGAATCCTCGACCTTGTCCCACAGCCTGAACGGTCCGCGCTGGACCACGGTCCACCCCTCGCCATCGTCGGCCACACGGACCCGTGCCTGCGACCCGGTGGCCACATCGAGCAGCACCTGCTCGGCACCCGCGCCGAGGTGTTCAGCCGAGGGCGCGGCGAGCTGGGCGACGAACCGGCCGGTCCAGTCGTCGAGCAGGGCGGGGTCGATCCGGCTTGGACGCTCGTCCCCGGGGAGCAGCTCGAACGGCCCGTGCGGTGGGTGGTTGTGAGGGCGGGCGATCATGAACGAGGTGTAGCCGGGCAGGAAGCGACCCCGTGCGGCGCCGTTCTCCTTGACCGTGAGGCGGACGAGTCCGTACGCGGCGCCCCAGCCCGAGAGGGTGACGAGCAGCGTGCCCCCGGGGGCGAGCTGCTGTAGCAGCCCGTACGGGACGTGCCGCATCGAACAGAACGCGATCACGATGTCGTACGGGGCTCGGTCGGGGTAGCCGCGCAGTCCGTCGGCGGTGACGAGGGTCGGCGCGTAGCCGGCTTCCCCGAGAGCCTTACGAGCACGCTCTGCCGCATCGGTATCTGTCTCGACCGATGTCACGTTCTCCTCGCCGGCGATCTCGCAGGCGTAGGCGGTCGAGAGGCCCGTTCCTGTGCCGATGATGAGGACGCGCTTACCGCGGGCGACGCCTGCCTGTTCGAGCATCCACAGCACGACCCCGGGCAGGGTCGAGGACGAGGTCGGGCTGCCCCCGGTGACGGGGCCGGCTGCGTCTTCGGCGAGCACGCCGTCGATCTGAGTTACCCAAGTCTGATTCTGGTACGTGAGGTGCAGCCACTCGTCGGCCGGAGTGTCGTCGCGGCGGGTGGGTGTCCAGACCGTGACGCCGGGGGGCTTGCTCGGCCTGTAGATCGCGCTGCCGAGAAACACCTCGCGGGGGACGGTTTCAGCCGCGCGGCGTACTTCGGGGTCGTGCAGCACGTCCTCGTCGACGAGCTGCTCGACGAGCCGGCGGCGTAGCTCGGAGGCGGTTACCTGGGTCATGCGGTGTCGCCCTTCTGGAGGGTGTCGGCGAGCGCGCTCGCGATGGCGCGGGTGGTGCCCTCGTCGACGAACGCCCATTGCCCGTTGGGGTTGCATTCGAGGAACCACCATCGGCCGTCCGCGTCGAGGGCGAAGTCGAAAGCGCCGTAGTGGAGCCCGAACGTATGAAGGAAGGCGCGCGCGGCGTCGCGCACAGGGTCGGGCACGGGGATGGGTGAGCAGGTGATCAGGCTTTGGTCCTGGCGCCAGTCGAGATGATCGCCGTCGGTGTCGATACGGCTCGCGAACGCTTCACCCCCGACCATGGCGAGGCGGATGTCGGCGACCTTCGGCACGCAGGCTTGGAAGAGATGCGGGCACAGTGCGATCGAGTCGTCGAGTTCGTCCGCCTGGACCGTGCGCACCCAGACGGTTCGGTTCCGGCCGTCGTCGCACGCGAGGTGTACCCGGTGTACGGGTTTGTAGATCACTGTCCCGTGCTCGGCCGCGAACTTGACCGCGTCCGCCGGCACGTCCGTAATCAGGGTGTCGGGAAGCGTGAACCCCAAGCGTGCCGCAGTGGCGAGCTGGAGCACCTTGTTCTCGGCATCACGGTTCCGCGCAGGGTGGTTGACGTAGAGGGCCCCCGGAAGCGCGTGCAGAACTCCCATGTAGCCACGGCGCGACTGCTCGATCGCGAACTGCTGCTCGGCGGTCTCTGCCTCCTGCGGGTTACCGAAAGGGGTCGGCCGTCGCCAGTAAACGGAGCGCACGCCGGACAGTTCAAGGTGTCGGGTCGACGTGGTGACGTCTCCGGTGAAGACGCCTCGTTCGATCCGGGCACTCATGTTGGCGATGTGAGGGAAGTCGGCGGAGGGGTCGAGCCGTACGACCGGAACGCCCCGGTCGTACAACTCTTCCACCACCAGATCCGCCGTAACGTCACCAAGCGAGGTGACGACGAGAACCGGTGAATCGAGCATGTCAGTCCGAGTCGCTGTCGTCCGTGAGGTCTTCGTCCGAGGGCGGGGGCGGGTTGGGACCGCCACCGTCGGACGATGTGGAGGTCTGGTTGGCGGTCGTCGTTCCCGTGCCATGCCCGGCCATCTCAATGCGGTTCCCGTCCGCGTCGAGGTATCGGGTCACTTGCGTCTCGGGATCTATCTCCGTCCGGGCATAGGGCACCGGAGTGACGTCCGGGTACAGCGCCAATCGCTGTACGCCCCAGGGTGCCGCCGTGGAAGTGGACATGTTTCTCCTTCGAGGTCGATGTCGCTCGGGTGGTGCAGTCCGCCCTCGCGCGGTGGCACGGGCGGAGGTCTGTTGGAGGCGTACGGAACTGCTACGGAATCCCCTACGGCGTGTGGGAGCCGTAGGCAAGAGTGAGGAGAGTCAAGGTGTGCAGTGCGCTTCGGTTGGGTGCCCAGCGGCGCCACATGGCGGCGAACTCGTTTTCCCTTGACGGAAGTTGGAGACTCGGCGCGGCCCTGCCTGCCCAGGTGCGCACGGCGAGGTCGCCGTGCGGGTAGACGGCGTGGTCGCCTGTGTAGTCCGCAGTTGCTGCGGCGGCGGTCCACGGGCCGATGTACGGGACCTCTACGAGCTCTTTCACGAGGCGGTCGGCGTCGAGGGTGGACCAGTGCTCGCCACGGTCGAGGTAGGCCCGTGCGGCGGAGCGTAGGGCCGTGCGGTTGAACGCCGCGCCGATGGTGGCGAACTGCTCGTCGTTCAGGGCGAGGACGGTCTCGGGGGTGGGGGCGAGGGCGAGCGGGCCGGCGATCGTCTCGACGCTCCGCCCGTACGCGGCGTAGTAGGCACGGTGCCGTTCCTTCGCTGTGCGGGCCCGTACGACTTGCCGAAGTAGAGCGGTGGTGATCGCGTCCCACAGTGACGGATTGGTGAGCCTCTGCACTGTGCCGAGGCGTGCCAACTCGCGTACGAGGGGCTGCGCTTCGGTGTGGTGAGGCAGGTTGATCGGAGAGACGTAGGCCACGGGGGGTAGCTCGACGTCGGTAGTGCCGACAGATCGCAGCAGGAGCGCGTCGCCTTGCCAGTGCGCAACCCATGCGACGCCGTTGTGCTCGACGACGCGCACAACTCCCTCGGGGGTCTCATGCCATGCAGGGTGTTCCGTGACGATGCTGGTAGTGCTCATGAGCTCAATTCCGGTCGCCTGGCGGACAGTTGTGGGGGGTGAACACAGGAACCGTCGACCGTGAGCTCGACGTATTGCAGCGGACGCACAGACCACTCGACGCGCGCGCCACTGTGGGTTATGACGGTGAATCCGCAATCGGTACCGGTGGCCAAGGATGCGAGGGCATGAATCCAACCGGTGTTGGTCCATTCGACGGCGCGCTCGACCTCGCGCGGCGTCATGCCGAGTACGTGGCTATTGCGTACTTCAATGCGCAGATAGCGAATTGCGGCGTGCGCGTTGTCCATCATCCGGAGCTCAACCGGCTCGGGTCGTACGTCGTTCGTCGAGCGGTAGCGCAGCACCGTGAACCAGAAACCATGATCGACGTGGGCCTCGGTCAGGGCGAGGCGAGCGGGCAATGTTGCCCCCGTACCGGCCGCTTGCGGCTGCCGTAACTGCATGGCCTGCCCTCCTGTTGCAGCGGCATGGTTGCCCCCTCCCTGATGGCGCAGGGACGGACAGGCAGGGGGCAACCCTCGGGGGATCTCCCTAACACCCGTAGAAGCAGGGAGAGTTACGCCGCGTGGGGCACAGTCCTGCCGAGGAATCGACCCGATGCGGCGACACACTGTGAAGGTAGCGGCACGGAGAGAAGGCAGGCAAGTGTGCAACGGGGCATACATGCCGATTGGCATATGCCGATGCCCCCCGCCCTGGTCAGAGCGGGGGGCACAGTTGGCGTGCTCCGAGGTGCTACAGGTCGACGCCCTCGATCAGGTGGTCGTACTCGCCGGCCTTGACTCCCAGGACGAACGCCAGGAACTTCGTGGGGGTGGTGGTGACAACAACGCCGGGGATGTCACTCTCGCGAAGCACGATGTTGCCCTCGTGTGGTGCGGCCTCGACGCAGTTCTCTCCTCCGCCCCCGGAGAACGACGACTTTTGCCAGTTAATGGGTGCGCTCATGCCTCTATTACTCACAGTTCTCGTGCGATGTGGTGGATGAGTTGCCGGGATTCTTCGGGGTCGAGCGAGGCGTGCTCGGCGATGTCGAGCAACGTTCGGTACTTCTTGAGGTCGGCATCTGCGTCCAGGAATCGACCTCCGAAAGCGCTGTCGATCTGGACAGTGTCGAGCTGTGAAACGACACCGGTCGCGTATAGCACTGGCTGAGTGACTTCGATGAAATCCTCGCTCGTGAAGGGAATCACTCGCACGGTGACGGTGGGCAACTTGGACACCTCCATCAGGTTGTCGAGCTGCTCGCGGGCAACCTTCCGCCCGCCGAAGCGCATCCGCAGTGCTGCCTCGTGAATGATCGCCTCGAACTCGGGAGGGCTCGGCCGGTCGAAAATCTTGACCCGCCTCATGCGGTGCTCGACACGGGCGTCGACCTCGTCGGCGGGGAGTTTTGGTGTGGTGCCGGCGAACAGGGCGCGAGCGTAGTTCTCCGTCTGGAACAGTCCTGGCAGGGTGACGCTCTGCATCGAACGCAGGGCGAGGGCGTGGTGCTCAAGTTCGGCGATGTCGAGGAATCCGGGGGCAAGGATGCCCCGATATTCGTCAAACCAATGTTGGCCCCGGTGCTCCCGCGCGATGGCACACAGAGCCTCGATCAGTTCGGTGTCGTCGCACGAGTAGAAGGTCGCAAGCCTGCGAATCCGCTCCTCGCTCACGCCGATACGGCCAGCCTCCATGTGGCTGATCTTCGCTTGGTCGATTGAGAGCAAACCGGCGGACTCTCGGGCGGCCTTGCCTGCACTCTCGCGGAGCTTCCGCAGCTCAGCGCCCAAACGAGCCTGCCGTGCGGTCGGGTTGTCCCTCGGCGGCATGAGTCCCTTCCCCTGTCTGCTCAGAGTGTCCCGCGTAACCGTACGGCTGGTCCACCTGTTAGCACCACCATCGGACTGGCACTTGCCACGTGGCATACATGCCCCCTATGGTCCTGGCAGCACCGCGTCGCTATGTCAGTAAGACCGAAGTGCAGCCGCTGGTACGTCAGTTGACGTGCCGCCCGGGGGCGGCCATTGCCACGCATGGCGAGCAACGCGAGCGCCTACCGCGTTGGGAGACGACGACATGAAGACTGCACCTGCCTTAGCACCTCCCGCACCTCCCGCTGAACCCCCTACGAGCTACCGTCTGACCGTCCCGAACGGCGCGACCGCCCCCGGGGTTGCTCGGGACCTGGTCGCTGCTCTGCTGCGCTCGACCGGGCACCCGCAGCTCGTCGAGGCTGCTCGGCTCTGCACGAGCGAGGCCATGACGAATGTGCACCGCCACGCTCCCCGTACAAGGCTCGTCCACGTCGAGGTGTCGGTCGGCTCCAAGGGGGTCACGGTGTGCGTGGTCGATGACGAGCCGCACCTGCTGCCCGAGCCACAAGAGCGCTTTACCGACCAAGAGCGCGGCCTCGGCCTGTACCTGATCTGTACGTGTTCCGACGCCTGGGGCGTGACCCTGCGCGGCGGACTGATCGCCAAAACCAAGTCCGTTTGGTTCCGCCTCGACGAGGGTGGACGGGGGGTCGCATGATCACGCCGACTCGCGTCAACGTTTCCCGAATCGCGGGGAAGGACGGGCGGGGCCCGCTGTGGCTCTACTTCGATTCGGCTGTTCTGGTCGAGCTCGCCCCCGAGGTCGCCCGCGACACGGTGTACCAACTCGCTGAACACTGCGGCCTGTTGGTCATGTCCGCCACGGTAGCGAACGAGGAGGTCGAGTGATGCTCGCGACAACGGTCGACCGCGCCTTATGGGGTGTTGTCGCCGTCGGGGTCGGCCTCGGCGTGCTCGCGCTCGTCGTCATCTATGTCTCGATGCCGAACACCCGTAGGTGGTCCGAACCTCCGCCGGCCGAGGGCAGCGTCGTGCGCTGCTACTGCTACGACCGTCCGATTCGCGTCAAGGTCATCGGGCCCAAACGCAAGAGGCGAGGGCCGGTCCTGCTGCCCGCGCAACCCGCTCAAGACACGAGGTCGGCACGGCACGCGCGCCTGTCGACGCCGTCAACTGATCCACCCACACAGCCAATTCGCCGTATCCGCCCGAACGTCTCCCACGCGGGGGCGGACGGCGATCGAGAGGGGGGTGCAGTTCCCATACCCGCGACCGTGTAGGTACGTGCGTGTGGTGACCCCCAGAGAGGGCCCTCGACTTGGTGGCTCCCCGTCGAGGGCCCTCTCTCCTGCCTGCACAACGACAAAGAGCGCCCCCGCTACCGGCACGAGGCCGGTAGCAGGGGCGCAGTGCTGTGTCAGCTGAGGATGTGGACCAGGAACCAGGCGGAAAATCCGAGCCACGCGACGGCGAACGCCGCGCGCCCGGGGCGGGTATGGGTGCGGAACCACACTCGGACGCGTTCCGAGAGCGTGTCGCCCGGTTGCGCGTTGCGGAGCGCCCAGAGTTCGACCAGGGCGCCGACGGCGAGCACGGCGCCCCATATGACATCCGGCTGCGTCATGGTGCGCACCTCCTTATCGGGCGAGCAGGGAGACCGCAGCCACGGTGACGCCGGCCAGCCCGGTCAGGGTCCCAATACTGGGGAGTGGCCAACGGCGGGTTTCAAGGGCTTCGAGGCGGTTCTCGTAGTCGTCGAGCCGCTCGTCGGTCTGGTCGGATCGCTGCACGAGCAGGGCGAGCGATCCGTCGATGCGAGCGAACCCGACCTCGACCGTGCCACGGAGCCGTTCAATGGCGACCGCAGCCAAGTCGGACGATGGCTCGGGCAGACTCACACACTGCCCCCGCTCTTGCGGTCGAGGGCGCGCAGCTCGTCGTCAACGCTCGGGGCAGCACTCAGCCACTGGGGCAGCAGGTTGTCGACGACCGGCAGCGCCATCACGCGCGTGAGTCCACCTGCGACGGCGAGCGCGAGGCCGACGCCGGTCGCGGTCTGCGGGATGCCCGAGGCGTCGATGATGAGCGGGAGGCCGGCGGCGATGCCGAGCACGGTCTGCACGACGGTGCGAACGGTGCGGCGGGCAGCGTCAGTCATGGGTGATTCCTCTTTCTGTAGCGGGGAGTTGACGGCGCCCGCCCGCAGGTGCGGGCGGGCGCGGGGCGGTCAGACCTTGGGGACCTTGAGCGCGGCCCACGAGGCGGCGCCGGGCCACCCGTCGGCGTCGTCGCCGCTGTGGCCGAGGTGGCGCTGCCACCGTGCGTAGCTCTGCCGGTCCGACTCGGTCCACTGCGGACCGGGCCCCTGCGAGTAGGCCGAGCAGCCGACGGCGACCAGGCGCCGCCCCATGGCGGTCACGACCGGCGAGCGGGGGTTCTTCTTGAACCACGCCACCCCGGGGAACGGCTCGTACTGCTTTGCCGGGGGCGTCGGGTTGGTCGGCTTGGAACCGAGGCGGCGGCCGATCCGGGCGCGCATGTCCGCCATGGCGAACCCCTTCGGGTCCGACTTCCAGTCGCTCCACTCCTTGTGGCCGATCACGGACGCGGCCGACCAGCCGTACGCACGGCAGATCGCCGCCGAGACGCGCTCGATCGCGTCGAGCTGGGCGGCTGGCCACGGGTCCTTGCCATCGCCGAGGTTCACGCACTCGAACCCGTAGAAGTGGCTGTTGCCATCGGCCGCGCCTGCGCTGCCCTCGTGCTTGTGGGTCGCAGGCAGCGACCGCTCGTCGACCACGGCGGCGAGCACGCCCGGGTCGCCGCCCCCGGCATGGTTCGCACGGCCCGAACTGATCAGGTAGACCGTGCCATCCTTCGCGATCACGCCATGGCACAGCGGACCGGGCAGGTCTGCGTATCCGTCGTAGCAAAGACGCACCGAGGCGTCGGTGCCGCTCGAAACGGTGTGGTGGACCATGACGCCGTTGATCGGGCCAAAGGCGCCCTTGTGGTTGCGGTTGTGGGTGCGCCACGAGCCGTACTCGACGACGCGTACGCCCTCGGCCCGGAGGATCGAGACGAGGCGGTCAGGGGTGAACGGGGTAGCCAAGGTGTCTCCAGACATGCGAAAAGCCCCGGCCAGAGGCACGGGGCGAGGGGCGGAAGCGGGGCGGCGTCCTATGCGAGCGCGGCCCAGAAACGGTTAGATCCGTTCTCCATCGAGGCGAGCGCGATGGTGGCGGGGGCGGTCGCGGCGCCGGTCGCGTAGGAACCGAAGCGGCGCACGGTGGTAAGGCCGAAGAAGTTGGGCGGCGAGCCGAAACCCGACTCGGCGACGAGCATCATCGGGCCGTCGCCGGTCGTGGTGTTGTACTGCATCCGCCAGGCGACGTAGTACAGGCCGGCGGGGGCGGAGTAGGCGGCGGTGAGCGGGACCGAGACCGTCGCGCCGCCGGCGCTGTGTGCCTCGGCCGGTTCGGCGCCGGCGGTCGACAGGTCGGCGGTCTGCGCAACCCTGGTTCCGGCGGAGTTGTAGAGCGCGGCCCATGATCCCGTGGTGAGTCCGCCGGCGTATCCGCCGAAGTGCCACACGATCTTTGTCACGGACGCGGCCGAGCGGAGATAGACCGCGGTGACCCGGATCGGGCCCGAACCGGGGTAGAGAGGCGTCGAGTTGCCGACGGCCGGATCGAATGCCCAGGTGAGCAGACCGAGGTCGGACGCGCGCCATTCGCCCCCGCCGAGCGCGTCAACGTAGCTCTTGCGGGCGAGGTGGTTGTCGGCGGTCGGGGCGGCGCTCGACGAGGGCGCGCTGCTGAACGTCTTCGCTCCGGCGACTGTCTGCGTGCCGGTGAGCAGTACCGCAGTACCGGCGGCCTCGGCGCCGACGTCGCCGGCGACGAGGGATACGGCGCCGGTCTTGCCCGCAACGGACTGCACGGGGATGCCGAACGGCTGGACGTACCGCGCGTCGGCGGCGCCCTGGTCGAGCGCACCGAGGTCTGCGGCGGTGAGTACGACGGTGCCGGTCTTGCCGTTGACCGAGTCGACGGCGCCCCCGCCCCCGCCTGTCGGAAGCTGCGCGGCGGGCACCTTCCCGTCGGCCCCGAGGGTGGCGACGCCGTTCGCCGAACCTGCCGCAGCAGTGGCGAGTGCGCCGACGTCGCCGGCGGTCAGGGTAACCGAGGCGGCGCTCTTGCCGTTCACGGACTGCACGACGCCCGGGGCTCCGGGGGCGCCGTCCTTGCCGGGCACCCCCTGCACGCCCTGCGCGCCGGTTGCTCCGGCGGCGCCTTGCGCTCCGGTGGCGCCCGTCGCGCCGGTCGCTCCGCGTGGACCGACGAGGCTCGCAAGCCACTGCACGGGAGTGCCGACGTAGCCGTGCGCGACGGCGACCTCGTACGCCGAATCTCCGCGTACGGCAACGTAGTTGGGTTTCGCCGGATCGGTCGGGGCGATGTCGGCGAGGTCGACCTCGGGCCGCTCGCGAGGTAGCAGAACGTTGTACGAGCGGCCCGCGGGGATGCCGGCGAGCTGCTCGGTCACGGTGTACGACCAGCCGCTCGGGTCCATGTTGGGGGCGTCGGTGGCGGGCAGGGTCGCCGATATCTGCCCCTGCGCGTCAAGGCTCGCGATCACGGGTCCGCCGAGGATGACGTCGGACGCGGGGAAGGTGATCTGTGCGGGGGCACGGAACGTCACGGTGCCGGACAGCGGGCGCCCGTCGGGGGTGAGGAAACGGCCCGTCACGGTGACGGTGGGGATGTCTTCGGGCAGCACGGGGTACGCGGCTCCTTACTCGTCGAGGGTGCGCAGTCCCGGCTCGGCCGGCTTGGTGTCCGGCGCCGTCGGTTCCCGCTCGAACTGTCCGGCGGCCGGCTCGTGCGGCGGGGGCTGGAATGGGTAGTCGAGGCCGTACCCGGGGCCGACCTCGGGCGCGGCCTCGGCGGCGAACGCGCGGGCGGCGAGGGTGGTCGCCGGCGGGTCGGGGGTCTCGTTGGGGCCGTAGGTGCGGCGGGTGAAGCCGCCGAGGCAGTTGCAGATCACGCCGCTTGTGCCGGACTTCTGGCGTGCCTGCACGCGGAAGTACACGAGCTGCTCAAAGTCGGCGCGGTCGAGGGGGAACGACCACCATTGCGACTTCCATGCAACGTCGTTGGCGGGGGCGGTCACGCTGCCGGTGCCCATGTTCGACCAGTTGGCTTCACTGCTGAGGCGGTACTGCACCTGTACCTCGCAGGTGCTGCCCCCGCCGGCGCCGAACTCCAGTTGAATGGAGGCGACGGGATTGTGCGCCTGCACTCCGGCGAACCAGCAGCCGACGAACGACGAGCTCGTAATGACGATGTCGGTGTTCAGCCGCTGGAAGGGCAGCGGTAGCGCGGGCGAGCCGATACCTCGGCCCGAGGTGGTGTCGTCGCCGATGACGATGTGCCCGTTGCGGTCCCAAAGGCTGATGGCCTGCGTCATGGCGCCGCCGGTCTGCGCGGTTGGATTCGCGCGGATGGTGAACGCCGTTGTGCCGTCCTCGCGCTGCATAGCGATGCCCTGCTGCGGGGTGCCGTCGGGGTGGTTGTAGAACGGGCCGAACTGACCGACGCCGAACAGACCGACCCCGCTTGGCGAGTAGACCTCTAGCGAGCCGCCCTCGGCGATCTTGACTTTCCCGTTGGTGATCTCGTTCAAGGCGGGCCGGATGTTGGCGCGGCCGGTCAGGGTGCGCACCTCACGCTCAAGGGCACGGATGCGGTCGAGCAAGTCCTGCGGAATCGCGGCCACTTAGGGAGCCTCCAGAAACAGGCGGGCGGTCTCGGGGCGGCCCCGGACCGGTGGGGAGATAGCGAGGCCGACGACGCGATACCGGGCGTCGAGGCCCTCGGCGAACCAGTCGTCGCGGATGCGCAGGCGGATAGTCGCGCCGAGCAGCGCGGGCGAGAGGGCGACGCGGTCGAGGGCGACGGTCACCTCGGGGATGGTGAGCGGGCGCCGTGCGGCGGCCCAGTCGGCGCGGGCGTGCGCGTCGAGGGTGGGCTGCTCGGCCACGGTCGAGTAATCGCTCGTGCCGTCGAGGCGCGGCCAGCCGGCGGCGAGATCCTCGTCGGCGACGAGCAGCTCGGACATGAGCGGCAGGGACTCTTGCGTCTGGTTTCTGTTGTCGGACGCGCCGCGCGCCTGCCACGCGTTGGCCTGCACGCTCGCGTCGATGGGCCACCCGTAGGACGTGACGGGCCCGGGGTGGTCGAGGACGATCTCGCTCGTGCCGGTCTTGATGGTGGGCGAGCCGAGTTGCAGCCGCTTGACGCGTCGTCCGCTGCCCGGATCGCGGAAGCTCGCGATCCTCCACTCGAACCCGCCCTCGACGGCGCCGAGTTGGTCGACGAGCTCGCGTATACGCGGCTGGTCGTATCTGCGGTACGTGCGGTCGCGCAGTACGCCGGAAGTCTCGGCGCCGTACTCGATGCCGATGTCGCCGCCGGGCATGTTCTGCGCGTAGTCGAGCAGGCCACGGACGATGTCGAACTGATCGGTCGTGGTGGCCTCTTGGGTGTGGAAGACGACGCGGTGATCGAGGTAGCTCGCCCATCCGGCGCCCTGTACCTGGAGACCGAGGAACCCTCGGGCGTCGCTGGTGATGTTGGCGGTCCACACGACGCCGCCCCACCAGATTTCGCGACCGCGCTCGATCCACAGGGCGGTTCGTCCGGGGGTGACGGCGGCGCGGGCGCGGGCGGCGAGCTGCCGGTTCGGCAGTGGCACGGTCACGTTCGCAGCGCCGGTCTTGCCGATGTAGTCGTCGAGTGAGACGTCGGTGAGCGGCAGCGCGTCGAGGACCTGATCGGACCGCAGATCGCAGAACAGGGCGCGATAGATGACCGGGGCGGTCAAGGGCCACCCCCTGTCATGCGTCGAGTGGGTACTGCACTCCGGTGAGCGAGGCCCAGACCGTGAGGCCGGTCGAGGGAATCAGGCGCAGCAGTCCGCCGGTCTGAAAGTCGGCCTTGATGTCGACGCCGCCGGCCGCGATCGGGACCGACACGAGGTTCGCCGGACGTGCGGCGGCGGGAACGGCGGCGGCGAGCGGGTACGCGTTGTTCGGTGGCGTGCCGGACGTCGCCCACGAGACGCCGCCGCGCCACTGCATGTGAGGCACGCCGGCGATGTCGATCCGCCGGTATCTGACGGGGCCCTGCGCGTTGCCGTTGTTGGTGTAGCCGGACGCGAGGGTTACCGCCGTCCAGCCGACGGACGGTTCGAGCGCCTGCCAGGCCGTGCCGTCCCACCGGTCAAGGCCGGTCCCGTTGTCGCGGTACTGCCCTACATAGGCGCCGGCGAAGGACAGGCCCCAGCCGCGCGGGATGATCCCGCCGTACGAGGCGGTGTAGCGGCGCCGGTCGGCGAGCGCGCTCGCCCACGTGAGGCCCCCGGTACCGGCCGAGGCGCCCGCCGGTACGGTCACGTCCCACAGGCGCAGACAGGCGGGCGGAAGGGTCGGCGCGGTGGGGGTCGCGGTGGCGTCGCCCTGGACGAGCTCGACGCGGGCGAGGGTCTGCTCGCTCGTGTCGTACAGGCCGTCGAGGACGCGCAGCACGACCGAGTCGATACGGGTGAACTGCGCGTTCCCGTCGGCGACGGTCAACGTTTCGGGCGAGGTCACGGCGACCGGATAGGCGCCCTGCGCCGCCGTCCCTTGTACGAGGGCGCGGCCGGTGGCGATCTGTACCTGCATTCCCGCGCCGGTCGCGTTCAGCGCGCTTCCGCCGGCGATCACGCCGTCGCGCGACGTCATCGCCGTCTCGGGCGCCATCGTGCCGAGCGGGGCGAGGCGGGTGTCTTCTCTGGTCTGCCCGGTGGGCAGCAGCCATGCGGCGCGCACGGTCACGGTAGGCAGTCCTCCTTACCAGTAGGCCGAGCGCCACCGGAGCGAACACGAGGCGCGCGGGTCGACGGACCCCGGGGCGGCGCGAAAGGACAGCGAGGCCGTGCCGGGGGTGAGGGTGAACGTGTTCTCGGGGACGCTGCGGGCGGTCACGGTGTAGAGCCGCGATGCGGTCCGGTTGAGGGTGACCGTGCCCTCGCGGGTGTCGACGAGCAGCACGTCGTCGGCGGCGAGCTCGATGTCGTACTCGATCACGTCGCCCGTGGCGAGGTTGGTCAACGAGGGCAGCGCGACCGGGCCCCGGAAGGTGATCACAGGGTGCGCGGGGGCGTCGCCCTCGTTGACCGTGACCACCGTGCCCGTGCTGCCCGGGGTGCCGAAGTCGAGCGGGGTGTCGAGGTGCTCGGGCCCGGGGTCGAGGTGCCAGTCGAGGCCCGGCTCGGGCATCGGCAGACGGGTGTCGACCTGCTGCTCGGTCAGGCCGTAGCGGCGCGGGTCGGTCGCCTCGAACTGGAGCGCCGCCCCGGTGACGACACCGACCCCGTACCCGCCCGTGCCCACGGGCACGGCACGGCGCAGGCAGCGGGCGAACGCGAGCAGGGGCGGGGAGTCGTCGAGGAGAATCACGAGCGGCAGCTCGTCATCGCGCAGCGCCGTTGCGGCGGACAACTCCCGTACAGCAGCCCCCATCCGGCCCGGATCGGTACGGATCACGACGCCGTCGAGCGTGACTATGCGGGACTGCGCGAGCAGCCGGCCGAGGTAACTGCCGTGCGCATCACTGCGGTTGACGTTGCCCGAGTCGAGGCCCGGGGTGTCCTCCCATCCGGCAAGCGTCTTCCACCCGTAGGCAGTGGACGGACCGAGCAGCAGGTCGCCGAACTGGACATGCCCGGGGGCGGTGACGAGGTCGCCGGCGGCCATCGTCACCCCCTGCCCTTGGCGTGCCAGGCGAGCGCGGCGGCGGTCTCGTCCGCGCCCGCGCTGCCTGCGTGCCAGTTCTCAATATGGAGAGCAGGCCCGTAACCGCCCGAGCCATACGCGGAGTTGGCCGACGGGATACCGCCGACACTGAACTGCGGTGCGGCGGGAACGGGTACGAGGCTGCGCATCGTGCGGTCGATGGCGGGGGCGCCCGCACGGATGCCCTCGACGATGCCGGCGGGAATGAACTTGCCGATCTTGTCGCGCATCAGGCGCGAGGGCGAATGGATACCGAGCGCCTTTGCGATCGGCCCCGGAATCAAGTCTTTCGCCCACGAGATCAGGGTCGACTTAAGCCATGAACCCATGGACTTGATACCCGCCCACAAGCCCCGGATCAGATCCTTGCCCTTGTCGACCAGCATCGTGCCGAAGCTGCCGAAGTAGCCGACGATCCGGCCGGGCAGTCCGCGCACGTAGTCGAGCAGCTCGCCCGCCTTGCGCGCGGTGCCGTCCTTGATGCTCTGCCAATGCTTGATAATCAAGCCGGGCAACGTCCAGTTGAGGAAGAACGAGACGAGCCGTCCGGGGATGCCCTTGACCCAATCGACAATGGCGGTCCAGACGCGGAGCGTTCCGGCCTTGATCGAGTCCCAATGCTTGATGATGATTCCGACGAGCGTGAAATTCAGGAACAGGTCGAGCAGTAGCTGACCGATGCCCTTGATCTTGTTCCAGACCCATTCCCACGCGGTCTTTGTCGCGGAAACAATCGTGTCCCAGTTGGCGACGATCAACGCAACGATGCCGATAACTGCCGCGATCACAAGGGCAATTGGGCCCATCGCGAGCAGCCAGGCAGCAGCCATGCGGGCGCCCTGGATCAGGGACTGCGTGCCCATGAGCAGCCAGGCGGCGACGACGCGTATTGCGGTGGCGGCGGCGCCCGCGCTCTGCGCGATCCATCCGGCGAGGATGACGGCGTTCGTCGCGAGGAACCGAGCCCCCGCGGTGACCCCGGCGGCGCTCTGTGTGGCCCATCCGGTGACCACGGCGACCGTAGTCGTACCGGCCTGAACAGCGAGGCCGACCAGGGTCGGCAACATAATCAGCGTGATCACGCCGGCGGCGACCGAGAAAGAGGTCGAGTGCTCGCTGACGAATCCCGCAGCCGCCTGGAAGGCGCCGCCGAACCTGCCGAGGTAGTCGGCGCCCGTGGTCAGCGCGGGCACCACGTACGTACCGAGGACGTCGACGACCTTCTGCATCGCGCCGCGCTTGAAAGCCTCGAACTTGGTTGCAGCGTTGTCGCGCATGGCGTCGCCGGCCGCGTCGGTGGCGCCCTTCACATCGCCGAGCTTCTTTACCGCCGTCGACGGGTCGAGCTTGAAGAGTGCGCCCTGTAGATCCTCGGCCTTGGTGCCGAAAAGTGCGACGGCGGTCGCATTGCGCTTGGCCGGATCTTCAATGGCCTTGATGCGTTGCAGAACGTCGCCAAGTGCCTTACTGGCCTCAGGTCCGCCCTTGGTGAAGACCTTCGCCATCGTGCCGGCGTTCAGGCCAATGTCCTTGAACGCACCGACACTTGTGGTCGACATGTCTTTCGACCGGATCGCGAATTCCTTCAAGGCGTCGGCGACCGTGTCGGCGTCGCGCGCGCCACCCTGCAAGCCCTGCTGCATAAGGCCCATCGCGGTGGACGCGTCGAGCCCCAAGTCGCGGAATTGCGTGCTGTATTCCGAGAACGTGTCGAGCAAGTCCTCGGCGCTATTGGTGCCGTTCTGTGTCCCCTTGACGAGGACGTTCATTGCCTCCTCGGCGCTCTTGGCGACGCCGGTTTTCAGCATCGTGCCGACCGCGCGGGACACGGCGGACACGTCCTCGCCCATGACCGAGGCCGTATCGGCGACCTGCGTCGCCATGGCCTTGATTTGCCCCTGCGTCGCCTCGGGCGGCAACAGGCCCTGTTGGGCAACGCCCTTGAGGATCTCGGCGCCGTCCTCGACCGAGTCGACGATCGCGCCCGAGTAGAGCTGTCCGGCGACCTTGCCGTATTCCTTGGCGACCGGGCCGCTCGTCCCGAGCTGCGCCTGCAACTTCCCGGCGATCTTGCCCTGCTCCATGGCCTGGCCGAGGCCGGCCATCAGGGCGCCGCCGATCGTCGCGCCGATCGCGGCGGCGGCGAATCCTTTCAGCGCGGTGCCCATGCCGCGCGAGGCCCGCTCGCCCCCATCGGCGGCGCCGTCGGCGAGACCGTCGCCGAGGTTGTCGCCGGCCTGCTGTCCGGCCCGGTTGGCAGCGGCGGCGATCTGGTCGCCGCCCGCCTGCACAGCAGCACGGGCGCGCTGCATTCCAGCGCCGGCGCCGGAGTCGTCGACGGTGACGGTTGCGGCGAGCTCGCCGACCATGAGCGCCACGGCTCGTCACCTCCCGGGGGTCGTGCCTCCCGGGGGTGCGGGAGCGGCGGGCGGAGGTGTGAGCACGCGGGCGAGGCGGGACTCAGCGGAGAGAAGAGCGAGGATGCGCAGCCGGAGCCATCGCCAAGAGCGGGTGCGCAGCACTACGGGGTCGCCGAGGTCGATGCCGTAGACCTCGTGCAGATCAGCCTCGACGAGCGGCCACTCGGACAGAATCCGGGCCCAAGTCAGGTCTTGCGTTTGCCCTTTGGCTTGGCGCGGGTGGGCGCCGGGCGGGTACTCGTACCACTCGAAGAGCCCCGAGACCTCGTCGTACTCGCCGCGTCCGACTGGCGACGTGCTGCTCGGTTCGGGGCCAGTCGAGAAGGGTCGCCGGCCGCGTTCCAGAAGCGTTCGGCCGCGCCCTTGTCCTGCGCGATCCACACCATGGACGTGAGGGCGGCGTGCTTGAGCGCGGGCCACGGCACGCCGTCGGCGACCATCTGATCGTGCGCGGTACCGAGGACGTCCCGGTACAGATCGCGCTCGGCAGCGTCGCCGAGCACCTGCTCGTCGACCTTCCCGCCATCGGCCGCCACGGCGGCGGCATTGATCAGTGCCTGCGTACGCAGTCCGACCTCGGCTGTCGGGGCGGGCACGGTGTAGAGGGTGCCGCCGATCGGCAGGGGCAGGGATTCGACGAGCAGCTCGTCGAGTGCCTCGAACGCCACTACGCATCACCCCCGGCGGTCTTGAGCGACTTGGTCTCGGCGGCGAACGTGCCCCCGCCGGCGCTGGGGTTGGTGATCTCCTTCAAGGGACCGGAGCCGGTAAAGGTGACCTTGATCGTGTCGACCTCGTCCGGCCCGCCCCCGTCCGGCTCCCAGGTGACCAGGGCCGTGCCCTCCTGCGCGTCGGCGGCGCCGTTGCGGTCGTAGTAGCGAATCCGCACGTACGAGGCCGCACCGAAAGACATCGCCGCCTTGCGCAGCGCCTCTTGGGCGGCGTTGAACGCGCCGGTCGTGGGGTGCGCGCGGTGGGCGAGTGTGGTCTCGATGGACCACGCGAGCATGGTCACGGCCTGCTCGACCCATCCATCGGTGTCATACGTGCTGACGTCCTGCTGCGTCGGCTCAACCTTCGGCGTGAACTCCGTGATTCCGGGGACCAAGCTCCAAGCCGGGGTGCCGGTGGTGCCGGTGTCGAGTTCGAGGCGGTAGCGGCGGGCGAGGGCGGTTATCGTCTCGGCCGGCGGCGTCGGGGTGCTCAACGGGGCGCCTCCTATTCGAGGTTGGGGTGCGCCCGGTGGGCGCGGGCGTAGTAGTTGCTGGTCCGCTCCCAGCGCCCCGAGCCATCCGCACCGAGCGGCGCGGCCGAGACGCGATAGACGAGCTGCACGGGAACGGCGCCGAAGCGGTGAGGGCCGGAGCCGTGCAGCACGGCGTGCGCCTGGTCGTCGAGCGCGTCGACCTCGCGGGGGTCGGAGCTCGCGCGGGTGCGCACCTGAACGCCTGTTGTGGTGTCGGTCAGCAGCGACGACTCGGCGACCGGATACGCGGAGAGGCAGACGACGCGGTCGGGGGCGGGCGGAAGAGCGGCGATGGTGATCGCGGTCTCGCCCGGGGCGTATACGCCGTCGGGCCGGTAGATGCCGACGCCGTGCTCGTCGAGCAGGCGGGCGAGACCGTCGAGGAGATCGACGGTGTAGGTCATCAGCGCAGCGCCCGCCGGACCTGTGCGGCGATCAACGCCTGCACATCGTCGGCGACTTCCGGCAGCACGCTTTCCAGGTACTTCGCACGGCGGCCGGGCAGATGGCGCGCGGTCATGTCCTCGTGCACGCGCACGGCGTACGGGGTGTCGTAGGAAACCGCAGCCGTCAGGTTCTGCTCGTCGACCGAGGCGGCGCCGGAGCGTTCGAGGGTGCCCTCGTTGATCGGCACACGCTGCCGAGAGGCGGCGAGGGTGTGCTCGGCGGCGAGCAGCAGACCACGGGCGGCGGCCTGCCGGATCGCGTCGGTTGCTGCCTGGCCATGCCAGTGCAGGCGGGCGCGCTGCGGACTCATTCGCAACTCACCTCCGTACACGCCGGAACCGGGAGACCGGGCGCGGTGTGGTGGGCGACCGAGAGTGCGGTCGTCACGCGTCCATCGGGCAGGGTGAGGCGCGAGCCGGCCGGACAGACGAGGTCGGGGGCGGCGATGACCTGCGCGGTCGAGGTGACCTCGCGCCCGTCCGGGGCGCGGACCATGCGCACCGTTTCGGCGACGAGCGCGGGCACGTCGGCGACCGAATCGCCGTACCGGGGCCCGTACGCGGAGTCGCCGAGGTACGGCTCGACGGTGACGCGGTGACGCAACAGGAACGAGGGGACGCTCACCACGCGATCACCCGCCCCGGGGTAAGTCCGGCACGGCGCAGCGTGCGGTCGGCACGGGGCGCGAGCTCGACCCCGGACGCGGCGGGCGGCGAGCTGCTGCGCCCGGACAGGGAGACAGGCCCGATCGAAACGGAGTCCCACCGGCCGGCCGCCCCGGTGCCGTCGTCCCCGGTGGCGAGCCAATACTCGGCCTGCGCACACGTGGCGTCGGCAAGCGCGGCAACGATCGCCGGCTCGGTCGGGTCGCCGTCCTCGTCGACCGGGTAGACGGCGGTCAGCAGTGCCGAGTCGATGTCCTCGGACGCTCGGGCGAGCAGCCGCTCGGCACCGGTCGGGGCGGGGGTGCCGGTCCATGCGGCGAGCTGCTCGGGGGTGGCGTACGGGCGCCGCACGCTCACCCCCTCGACTTGGACCGGGCAGCAGTGCGGCCGGCCGGCTTGTCGTCGACCGGTTCGACCTCGTAGCCGTGGCGGCGGAAGTACAGCAGCACGCCCTCGCCGAGCTCGTCGGCACTCGCGCGCCCATCGGTGAAGTGGACGCCGGCGATCTGCTCGTCGCCCTCGTGCGGCGCAAGGATCAAGTAACCGGCCATCACTGCACCTTGATGTTCCGCAGCACAGCCGCCGCTTTGGTGGCCTTGAGCGCAACGGCGGCCGGGCCGAGCTCGACCTCGCCGGTCTTCACGGCGCCCGCAGTGGTGAAGTCGGGCAGCCACTGCCGCACGAGTTGTCCACCGACTGTGGATACTCCGTGGAAACCGTCGAGACCGAGCCGCACGGCGTACAGGTCGGACAGGCCCGATATCGCGGTACCCGCGCCTGCGCCGTCGACGTCGCGGGACTCGATCGGAATCACGGGCGTGGTGGCGCCGGCCTTGTCGCCGAGGTCCACCAGGGCGATGCCGTTGTACGTCTCGACGTTCACGCCGAAAGCGTTGGGCGAGCGGTCGTAGTAGCCGGCCCGACGCGCGAGGGAGCGTACGCGGGCAATGGTCTTCTTGTTGCCGAAGAGGGCCGACGGGGTGCCGTCGAGCAGCGCGAGGAACTCGTCGAGGATGTCCAACGCATCGTTCGCCTTGCCCGCGTCCGAGCCGATCGTCGCGCCGGTCCAGTCGAGCGAGGCGCCCGCGCCCATCTCCGTGGTGGAGCCGACGAGGGCCTTGTCGAGACCGTCGAAACCGGCCTCGGCCCCGGGGGTCGTCACGCGCTTGCCGTTGATGACCTGATCGCTAAAGAACGCGTTCGCGCTCTTGATCGTCTGGCCCATCTGAAACGTGGCCTCGTTGGTCGCCGCCGCGCCGAGGTTGGCGAGGACACGGTCGATCTCGAACGCGCCGCCGAGCGGGGCGAGGTCGACGGTGTAGCGCTGCCGCTTGGCCTGCGCCTTGGGGTACTCGGTGTTCAGCGCACGGAACTGCGCCGGCCGCTCGGTGATCAGGCGCGTGTATCCGTAGGTGAGGGTCGCGCCCCCGCCCGCAGGCGAGACGGCGTCGTCGAAGGTCATGTTGTCGAGCAGCCAAGACGACTTGCGGAACTCGTCGATCACGGTCAGATCGAGGTCGTCCTGCGTGTTCAGCTTGGCGTCGGCGAGAGTGATCGCCATAAGTACAGGGCTCCTTGGGGTCAGCCGCCGAGGCGGGCGGCGATGGCGTCGTGCAACGTGGCGGGCTTGCGGTCACCGGTCGGGGCGCCGTTGAACTCGGCGCCGCCACGCGCGGGCCCCGTGGGGGCGGCGCGGTAGAGGTCGGGGTCGCCATCAACCGCGCTCTTGATCGCGGCGGCGAGGGCATCGGCGAACCCCTTGTCGGCCGGGTCGAGATCGGCGACCGCAGACAGGAAGGCGCGGGAGTTCAGCAGCCGGTCGGCCCGCGCGCCCTGCTCGGTCGCCGTCTTGTGTGCGGCGAGCTCGACCTGCGCCGTACGGAGCTGCGCGGCAGCGTCGGCGAGCTGCTTGTCGCGCTCTGCGACGGAGGCGGCGAGCTTGGCGGGGTCCTGCTCGGAGCCGTCGGCGTCGGGGTTGAGCGCCTTGTTCACCGCGTCCAGGGCGGCGCGCAGCTCGTCGCGCTCGGCGCTCATTTCGTCGGCGCGGGCGGTGGCCTCGGCGAGCTGCTGCTCGGCGGCCGGATCACGTGCCGGCGGTGCGGGCGGCGTGCCCGGGTCGGCGTTCGGCGCGGGGTTCGGGTCGCCGGCCGGAGCGGGGTCGCCGCCCTCGCCCGAGCCGCCCTTGATGGGCCAGATCGGGCGGCCGTCGCGGCGGAAACCGAGGGCGGCCTCGCCCGTGCGCGGATGGGTCGGCAGCGCGTCGTCGAGGGTGTGCTCGGGCATGTCGGGGCGTACCTCCGGGGCATGGAAAAGGGCCCGCCGATGACGGGCCCGAAGAGAGGGAATGGCGGCGGCGGCCTAGCCGGTGGGCAGGGCGCGCGCCTTGGCGAATCCGCGGACCCATGCCGAGCGGCGCAGGTCGCCGGACGGGTAGGGACACGAGGTGATGGGGGCGGCGCCTCGTCCGGCCTCGATGCCGGCGAGCAGCGCGCGCACGAGGGCGCCTCGGGGGCCGATCGCGATCACCCCCTAGAGCCGGTTCTGCTGCGTGTTGCCGGAGCGGCGGGCGGTCTCGGCGGCGCTGCTGCGCTGCCCGGTGACCATCTCCTCGTACTCCGCCAACGTGGTGCGGGGGTTGTCCGCCCACCAGCGTTTGAGTTCTTCCGAGGCGCGGGCGTAGGCGACGTGCGCGGGTCCGGAGAACAGAGAGATCGGGTCGACGCCGGCGAGCTGCGCGGCCTTGGTGAGCATGTAGCCGTTGGTCGCGTCCTCCGCGTCGAGTACCTGCGCGTACAGGTGCTCTTGGTACATCTCGCGTATCTGTGCGCGGGTGTAGGCGGTGCGCTGCTGCATGTCGGCGTACTCGCGCTCGGCGATCCATCGCTCGGTGGCGGACATGCCCGCGTACCAGTCGACGGAAAGGCCGTTCCACGCGTCCGCGTCGGCGGCCGGGGCGAGCACCTCGTCGACGGTGGCCCGGTCGGCGAGCTGCCCCTCGACTCGGTGCGCCCCTGCTGCGTCGGGGAGTTGGGCGGGCGGGTACCGGCGGTCGATCTCGTCGACGATGCGCGTCGCATCCGTGGGGGAGGCGTAGCGCACGGCCCACCCGAGCACGTCGTCGCCGACGCCGGACAGGTCGCCGGCGAGGCGCCCGGAGGGGAAGACGTCGGCGAGCAGGCGGCGGCGGTGGATCTCGGCGCCGATCGCGCTTCGGTCGTCCTGGAGGTTGCGGGCGCGGGCGGCGAGCTCGCGTTCGGACATGCCGACGAGGTCCCGGCGGGCGCCGGGCAGGGCGGCGTCGACGTCGCGGCGGTCCATCTCCGCCATGACGCGCAGCATGTCGCCGTCGCCAAGGTGAGTGGAGACGCGGGCGAGCTCGTCATCGCTGAACTCGGCAAGGTTGCCTGCGAGTTGGCTGTTCGGGCGGATGCGGTCGAGCAGCATCTGCTCGTCGCGGCGGTCGCCCTCGGTACGGATGCGGTCGAGGTCGCGCTGATCGAGCACCCCGGGGCGCATCGCGGCGCCGAGCTGCTCGTCGCTCATCTCCGGCAGCGTGCGCGCGTCGCCGGAGCGGACGCGCGCGGCCTCGAACGGATCGGAGCCCGGACCGGACGGCGAACCGGGGCGTCCGGCCGTGCCGCCGCTCGGGGGAAGGTTGCCGGCGCCGGGCTGCTCGCGCTCGCGCCGCCGGATGAGTTCAGGATGGTTGGCGAGGTGGTCGCGCTGCTTCTTCTGCCAGGCGCGCACCTTGGCCTCGGCCGCGCGCTTGCCCTCGGGCGTCGGCGAGGCGGCGGCGCGGTTCTTCCACTTGCGTATGCCGCGCTCGATCGCCCGCTGCTTCTGTGATGCGTCGTAGCCGTCGGGGTCCTCGGAGTGCTCGACCGGCGCCCGGGTGACCCCGGGCAGGTAGGCGCTCAAACTGTGGCGGCAGTTGGGGTGTTGGAAGCCTCGGCGCCGTGCCTCGTCGACGCTGCCGAGGATGTGCACGCGCACGAGCTCGTCGTCGACGGTGGCGTGCTCGACCTCGACCGAGCGGGCGCCGTCGGGCCCGGACAGGCTCAGCACCTTGCCCTCGAACGGGTCGCACAGCGGGCAGTTATGAGGAGCGTTGGAAACGATGACGAGGTCGAGGCCGGCCGCGCGCAGGCGGTCGCCGTGCCCCTCGACCGCAGCCCTGCCGGTTGCCGTACGCGTGGCCATCTCGGCGTAAGACGTCATCTGCCAGGCGCGCCCGCCCTTGTCGACGAACGTGCGCAGACCCCGGTCGGAAAACCGTTCCATCGCGCGCTGTGTGGCCTGGCGGCGGGTGTCGATGCCGAGGAGCGGCGTCGCCGATACCTCGCTGATCACCTGCCGGTATCCGTCCTCGACGCCGCGCAGAATTCCCCGGTGCGTCTGCGTGACGAGCTCGGCGGTCTCGGCGGCGAGCCGGTCGACCGCCCTCGTGTTGGGCGTCGACTCGGCGATGCGGCGCAGGTCGTCGTCGTGCAGTGCGCCGAGCTCGGCGAGACCGGCTCGGGCTCCGGTGGTGTACGCCTCGGCGACCGCGTCGAAGACTTCCAACTGCACGGCCGAACCGAGGGCGTCGACGACTCCCTGAGCGCCTCGGCGCAGGGCCTGAATGTCGCGCAGCTTGGCCGTGGCCCACCCTGGGGCCTCGAACCCGTCGGCGAGCTGCCGCGCGACGATGCCGAGCAGCCGCTGCTCGGCGTCCGCGTACAGGTCGCGGACGCCGGCCGAGAGATCCTCGACCATTCCGGGGTGGATCGGCACGGCGCCCCCTATCGCGTGATCAGACGAGGGCACCGGCCTGCATGGGGTCGGGTACTGCCTGGCCGGTCTCGGTCAGGATGCGGTCGACCTCGGCCTGCACTGCGGTGTCGTCCCAATCGGGGTGCAGGGTGCGCACCTTGGTATCGGTACTCACTGCCTGCGCCTGTTGCAGAAGGGAAAGGGTCTGCGCGGTGCTTGCCGGGTCCTCGCTGACCGAGTCGCCGAACGTCACCCGTGGGCGCTCCGGCACGAGGCCCGGGGTGAAGAATTCCCGGTCGAGCCGGAGCATCACGAGCAGCATGTCGGCGAGGGCAGGAAGCCAGTAACGCGACTTCTTGTCACGGGTGATCATCGAGCGGCGCTCGCGCGACTTGACCTCGGTCGCGGTGACGGCGCCGCCCTGGTCGCCGAGCCCGAACGTCTGCGCCGAGTAGCCGGCGGACCGTACGGCCTGCTGCACGATCGCGTCGGCCGTCGAGGAGTGCTCGGCGACCCTGATCGCGAACTGCGACAGGGTGATGCCGGCGCCCTGCTCGGTGGGCGGGATGTTCAGCGTCTGCCAGATTTCCCGGTCGTCGTCGAACGAGGCGCCCCTGCCCGGTCCGTGGTCGCGCAGGTACCCGTCGGGCACGAGCAGGCGGGCGCGGGCGAGACGGATGTCGCGCAGCCAACTCGACCATGTCTCGTCGAGCGCGTCCATCAGGTCATGGAGAGGTGCGGCGTAGTCGGACCGTCCGAACGGTGATCCGCGGTGCCTTCGGTTGGGGCGGATGTTGGGGACGTACGCGGCGGTGAGCTCGGCTATGCCGGTCTCGATCGCGTCGCCCTCGGGGCCGAGCGAGTCGGCGAGTGCGGCGACCTCGGGGTGCTCGGTGAGCGGCAGACGAGTGCCGAGCCGGTCCGGGCTTCCCTGGTAAAGGCCGTGCAGAATGCGCCCCGGCTCGTGCCGTTCGAGGTGGCGCCACACCGTGGCGGAGTCCGAGGCGAGCTCGTGCCAGAAGGTGACGGCGGCGAGCTGCCCGAACCGGAACTCGGGCACGCCACAGTCGGCGTGCACGACGGTGAGCAGCGGACGCGCGGCAAGCGACGCATCCCAGGTGATGCGCAGGTACACGCCGCCGAGCGCGGCGGCGACCTCGGCCCCTTCCAACAGGGTGTTGGTGATGCCGCCGGTCTCGACGAGGTCGGCGAGCCGGTCCTGCGTGGCGGAGTCCTCGACGGCGAACGTCGGCGGCTCGGAGAACAACAGATCGGCGGAAGCGGTGGCGATGTCGCCGGCGAGCGGAATGTGCAGGCGTCCGTCGCGCTTGCCGGGCTGCTGCTGACGATGGCGTGCCCACAGGCGACGCCGTCCGTCCTCGCGCCGCTGCTGCCCCTGGTAGACCTCGGCGAGCCGGTGCCGGTCGCCGGAGTACCACGCGTCATCGAAACGCATCTCGCCGTACAGCGGGGCGAGTTGGGGCGGCGGCCACGGGGCGTTGTTGTCAGGCAGCGGCACAGCTCACCCCCGCTCGACGTCGCCGGTATCGCTGGTTCGCCGTCGTGCGGCAGGGGCGGCATTTCCGGGTGCCGTTCGGCGCCCGGTAGACGGTGGCCGAGGTGAAGGCGTGGCCGTGAATGCAATGCGTCTGCCGTGCCTTGCAAGCAGCGAAGGAGACGCCGCGCAGGATGTTGGTCCGGTGCGTGACCGGTTCGAGGTGGTCGGGGTTGGCGCACGCCCGGTTACGGCACAGGTGGTCTATTTCCAGGCCGTCAGGAATCGGGCCGCGCAGCCGCTCGTACGCGAGGCGGTGCGTCGAGCGGTACCGCCCGTCGACCCACATCTGCCCGTACCCGTAGCGGTCGCGGGTGCCGATCCACTCCCAGCAACCACGCTCGGTGTCAGTCAGGCGGGCGAGGAAACGGTCGGTCCAGTCACGGCGCATGGCGGCCCCCCTTGGGCATGGCAGAGCCCGGGGTGCCAACAGCGGCGACCAGGGCGGCAGTTGGCAGTGCGAGTCAGGCGGCGCGGGTGAGCAGGTGGCGCCACTCGTGCGCGGTGGAGTGGACGGCGTAGCGCAGCGCGTCGACGCTGTGATCGTTCGCCTTGACGGGCTTGTCCTCACCCCGGGCGGCGGCCTGGTCGCTCCATACGTAGCCGGGCAGTTCGTCGAGCAGGCCGGTACAGGAGCGGTGCAGGCGCAGCAGACCGGAGTCGAGGGCGCTCGCCACGCTGCGGATGCCGTCAAGCACGGTGTTGTCGGCGCGCGCGATTCCGGGGTGCCCGTCGGCCCATAGCTGGGTGGAGTACGAGGCGGCGCTCGGGTCGATGAACGTCCACTCGGGTACGACGTCCAGCTCGGCGAGCCATTCCCGGACGGCGCGGCTGTACTGCGCGTCGGTCATTTGCCGGCGGACGGCGCGGGAGTCGTGGCGCCACTCGGCGGCGGCGTACAGGCGGTCGTCGTCGCCGAGGCCGAGCAGGATCGCCGAGAATGGGTTCGCGGTGCCGTAGTCGACGCCGAGCCAGTAGCGGCGCATCGCGGGCAGGGTGTCGACGACGTGCTGCTGCTCGTCGTACATGTCGTAGATCGCACCCTCGGCGACCACCCATGCGCCGTCGATCATGCGGCGGCGCCACAGACCGGTGTACTCCGCAGTGAGGGCGGCGACGTACGCGGGGGCAAGCGAGGGGTTGTCAGCGAGGCGGAAGTGCCAGGCGGCGAGGTCGAGTTCGCCCGCGCGGTCGAGGTAGTCCGTGCGCAGCCAGTGCCGGGGCGAGTCGGGGTTCGTCGAGCCGAGCAGCTTCGCACCAGGCACCGACAAGCGGGCGAGCAACTGCACGAAGAACGCTTCGGGCAGCAGGGTTATCTCGTCGACGTACGCCAGTGACGCCGTCAGTCCGCGCAGCCGGCCCTCAGCCCGAGCATCGCTCGCGCCGATCAGGTGGACAACGCGCCCCAGGATCACGGCCGTTGTCGCGCCCCGGGTGTGGTGCACCTCGTCGGCGACGTCTCCGAAAAGTCCCGGATCTTGAAGCGGCTCGATGATGTTCCGCTCGATGGTCTGCAAGCTGCGCCCGCAGATCAGGATCAGGCCCGAGGCGGGCGCGCGGCGAACCAGGAGCAGGAAGCACACGAGACTCGCGATCGTCTTACCCGAGCGGACGCTGCCATGCCACAGGTTGATGCGCGCGCGTGCCTGCCGGATCGAGGCGAGCTGTTTGTCGGAGAGAGGGAGGGGCGCGGCCATCACTCCCCCTCGGTGTCACCACCCGTAGGCCCGAGCAGGGCGTCGGCGAGGCGGTCGAGCATGGCGCCGCCCTTGCTTCCGGTGCCGCTGGTACGGGCGAGCTCGGCGACGCGGGCGTGAACCTCGGTAAGGGCGCGGGCGGCGGTGGCGTGGTCGCGGGCATCGCGTGCGTTCTCGGCTGCGGTGGTCTTGGTGACCTGCCCGAGGGCGCCGTCGAGGGCCTCGTCGGCGAGCTGCTCGCGCCGTGCGGCGGAGTCTTGGCGGTGTGCCTCGGTGGCTGCTGCGACGCGGGCGCCGCCGGAGAACGTGAGGCCGAGCTCGCCGGCGATCTTTGAGACGGTGGCGGCGCCGCGCCCGGTGGTTCGCGCGATGTGGTTCCGGCTCTTGCCCTCGGCGTGCAGGCGGCGAACTGCGTCTCGGTCCCGGTCGGTGATCGGCTCGGCCATAGGCGGCGCTCACCTCCCGGCGGACATGCGTACGCCCCGCCACGGGGGGGGGAGGTGGCGGGGCGTACGGGTCAAGAGTGGTCCGAAGTTTCCGGGCACGCCGGAGGCGCTCCCAACATTAGGTCACGAACAGGTAACGGCGCAAGCCTGTTCGGGTACTTCCTCGGCGGCGGCGAGCGCGCCGACCAGGGCGACGAGATCGGTCCACCCCCACACGCGCCGCCCTCGTTCGTCGAGCGGTACGGGCGCGGTGCAGTCCTCGCCGGTCGAGCAGGTCACCCTCGGCGCCTCGTCCGGGTCGGTGTGCAGGGTGAGCTCGCCGCCGCACCACGGGCACGGCCGGTCGGGCACGGGCGTGGTGCGCTGGTCGAGACCGAGGGTCCGCAGCAGGCGGCCCTCGGCGATGCGCGCGGTACGCCGTGCCTCGTGCAGCAGGTACGGGGGCAGGGGAGCGAACGGCGGGGCGGCGAGGGTGCCGTCGAGCTGCTCCTCGGGGGTGGTGTCCTCGTCGAGCAGGCGCCCCTCGACCCACACACAGGCGAAGTGCAGCCCGTGCGCCCGCGATCCGGCCGCGCCCCGCGTGTTCGGTGCGCTCGGGTTCTGAAACACCCACCGACGCAGGTCGCCGTGCCCTGTGTGCTGGACGGCGGCGGCGAGCGTGTCAGCCAACCCGAACACCTGCCGCTCGATGGCGATCCCGGCGTCGAGCGCGTCGAGGTTGGCCGGCGCGGGATGCTCGCGCAGCACGAGTGGCGCCCGGTCCTCGACGACGAGCTGCTCGTCGCTCGTGGCGCGCAGAGTGTGTGTGAGCTGCCGAGGGGGCCAGACGTTGGCCGGGGGCTCCTCGATGGCGAGCAGCAGTTCGGCCCACTGCTCGCGGATGGTGCGCAGGGCTGCGACCGTCTCGTGCACGGCGGTGGCGTAGTTCATCGGCGCCCCTCCTCGACGGCGTGCTGCTCGCCGAGCTGCTGCCGCAGTGCCTCGGCCTCGGTGGCGTACTGGTCGCGCTCGGTCTCGGTCTCGACGAGGCACTGCTCGGCAGCAGCAATCCGGCGGTGCAGACGCATGGCTGCTGCCTGCTGTCCGCCGGCGCTGCGGCGGTGGGTGTCGCTCTCGGCGACCTCGGCCTCGACGTCGCCGCGCAGGGCCGTGCAGTCCTCGGGGGAGAGCACGCCCCGGTCGGCGCGGGCGAGGAACAGGCGCAGGCGGGTACGGCGCTGCTCGCGCTCGTCCTCGCGGGCGGCGATCCGGCCTCGGCGCGAGTCGGTGCGGGTACGGGTGTGGTTCATCGTGCGTCCCCCTTCGTGCGGGTGTTGCGGGTGAGGCGAGCGAGCAGGCGCCGAGCTGCGCGGGTCTCCCGCGCGCGAGGCGCGACCGGTCGCGCGTGCCTGCTGGTGTTGATCTCCCATCCGTCGACGGCGAGGCGGTCGGTCAGGGACTGTGCGGTGAGGGCGGCGAGGTGGGGGTGCACGCCGAGCTCGTCGGTCAGGGTTGCGGCGATGGATGCGCGCGCAGCGGCCGGGGTCACTGGTGCTGTCCTCCGGATATGTGGCGGGCGCGGGTCTCGCGCGGGGCGGGCGGGGTGGACATGAGGCGGGCGAGGCGGTTGTGCTCGTCCTCGGCCTGCTCGGCGGCGCGGGCGGCGGTGTCGATGCGGCACGGGTGCGGGGTGGCGCGGTGGCCTCGGCCCTTGCCGTTGCGCCGGTAGCCGGTGCGGCACGGCTCGTCGACGGCGGCGCCGCACCATCCGCATTTATGGGCGTAGGCGTCGGGGTGTCCGGCGGCGACGGCGGCCTCGCGTGCGGCGCGGGTCGGGCGGAAGTCGGCGAGCTGTGCGGCGACCTCGGCGGGCATGTAGCGGCGCGGACCGTGGCCGACGCCGGACATCAGGGCGGCGAGACGTTTCTGCCCGCCTTGGTCGATCTCGGCGCGGTACTGGGCGGGCGGGGTGTGCCCGTGGGCGACCGCAGCCCGGGTACCGAGCAGTTCCTCGCGCCATGCCTGCGGGTCGTCCGGGTCCGCGGTGGGCACGGGGTCGGTGTGGCGGTTCATGAGCTCGGCGCGGTGCGGCGCCCATGCGGCGAGCACGTCGTGCGGCTCGACTGGGCGGAACTGTGCGGAGCGGTCGCCGGCGCGCTGCTCGTAGTAGCGGCGCACGGCCTGCGAGGCGTCCCAACCGGTGTTGGGCAGGGTGGCGGGGACGTCGGCGAGGGCGGCGGTCCAATCGGCTATGGTGCGGGCGGACTGCTGCGGGTCGGCGAGGGCTCGGCGCACGCGGGAGTCGAGGCGGCCGGCGAACGCCAACAGGGCGGCGATGTGGTTGTCGATCACGGGGCGGTGCCTTCCTTCTGGGCTTGCAGCAGGGCGAGGCCGGCGGCGAGGTTGTCCGTGTAGGCAGCGGGCGCGGCACGCAACGGGACGACGTTCGGGCCCGGTTGGGCGGACGGTGCGCGGTCGAGGTCGGACCAGACCTTGAGCCAGTAGCGGGCGGGCTTGGCCTCGGTGCCGAGGGTGGTGCGGCGGGCGGCGAGGCCGACGAGGGCCTCGACGCCGTGCGCCTTCACGAGCTGGAAGACGTCGCGCTGCTCGCCGAGGCCGAGCGTCCAGCGGACGGCGACGCCTGCGGCGGCGAGGGCGTCGCCGAGCGGGTGCAGCTCGGGTATCAGCGGGGACCGGGTCGCGCGCGGCTGCTGTTCTGCTTGGTGCTTGCGTTCATATGCGTTCTGGGGTCTCAAATCGCTACCCCTGGGGGTCTCGTTTTGCGACCCCTCCGGTCGCATTTCGCTACCCCCGGGGGTCTCGTTTTCGGACCGGTCCGGATTTGCTACCGGTCGCGATTGCGGACCACCAAAGGCGGACACCTCGGGCACGGTCCGCACGTGCCCGATGGCGTGCGGAAGGCAGTACACGGTCTCGCCGCGCGGCCCCCGAGCCTCCTTGACGACCTTCAACTCGCGCGACGCGAGCAGCCGGTCGACGGCCCGTACAACCGACGAGCGGGCGGCGTTGGTGCGCTGCACGAGCATGGTCGTACCGGCGTAGGCAGTGCACTGGTCATCGGGGCACTTGTCGGCGATGGCGATCAACACCATGCGGGCGGTGCCCTTGGCTGCGGACTTGGTCCACACCCAATCCATGGCGTCGAGGCTCAACGGTCCTTCTCCTTACAGGTGTTGGTGATCCGGGGGCTTCGGGCCGTCCGGCGAGGGCGGCGGGAGTATGGAGCGGGCAGCGGTGCCCGGTGAGGTAGTGG
Organism: Streptomyces sp. ASQP_92; assembly: GCF_025399895.1. GTDB lineage: Bacteria > Actinomycetota > Actinomycetes > Streptomycetales > Streptomycetaceae > Streptomyces. The sequence continues at coordinate 282,702 of NZ_JAODUA010000006.1, forward strand.
CGGACGTCGTCGACGGCATTGCAGTGGCGGCGTTCGGACCCGATCCAATGGCGGCAGATCATGCGGCGAGCAGCAGGCCGGCGCGGGCGAGTAGCAGCCGCAGCGCGGCCTCGGCCTGTTGCGGGATGACGCCGTTACCGAGGGCGCGCAGCTCGGCGTTACGACCGAGGCCGACGCCGGTCACATGACCGTCGGGGATGCCCTGCATCCACTCGACGAACGCCGAGTTCAGTCGTCCCCGATCGTCAACTGCCCCGGGAGCGGTGCGGGTGAGGGACCCCCACCGATCGACTGCTGCTGTGTAGATGCCCCAGTCCCGATCGCGTACTGCGCGAGATCCGGACGGCACTGCACGGCCAGACCGAGCGGCAGACTCGTGTCGGCCGCCTTCCCGTCCCTGCGTTGCTTGCTGCGGCGCCGCAGCCACAGCTCGGCTGCCTCGGTCCCCTCCTCGTTGTGCGAGGCCCGAGGGGTCGGCAGCAGTGCCACCAGAACCGGCAGGGGAGGCGCCCCGATCCCGTTCCCGTGCTTCGCCCGCATCCGCTCGCGTCGCGCCCGCCAGACTTCCGGCGCCTTCCCGTCGTCGTGCCCCGAGGCCGACGGCGTCGGCAGCAGATGCTCGACCTCGTCCGCCAACGTCGGTCCGTGCCCGCCCGCGCGCCTCTTGTCCGGGTGCTGCGAGCCACCGTTCGAGCCGAGGTTCGACGTTGGGGTTTTCAGCAGCGGGCCACGCGAGGATGAACACGCGCTCGCGGCGGTGGGGAGCGCCGATCTCCGACGCGCGTACACAGCACCACTCCGCATCGAACCCGAGGCGGGCCAAGTCGCCGAGTACAGCGCCGAGTGCGCGCACAGCAGGCTGACCGCTTCCGTCTCCCATGCACCACGGGCACGGTTCCATGTCGCTATGGGCCGACGCCGAGAGGAGTCCACGGACATTCTCGATCACCACCAAAGAGGGCCGTAGGGCTTGGATTGCGCGGGCGACATGCAGCCACAGACCCGAGCGGGTACCGGCCGCGATGCCCGCGCCGAGGCCGGCCTCGGACACGTCCTGACAGGGGAAACCGGCGGTGAGCACGTCGACGGGCTCGACCAGGGCGAAGTCTGCGGCGGTCAGATCACCGAGGTTCGGCACCTCGGGCCAGTGATGGGCGAGGATCTTCGAGGCGTTCGCGTCGTTCTCGACGTGCCAGGCAACCGAACCCCCGAGCACCTCCTGCACGGCTATGTCGAGACCGCCGTAACCCGAGCACAGAGACCCGATCCTCGGGCCGTCGGCGCCCATCAGGAACCGTCCGCAGTGCTACCCGGCTCGGTGGCCTCGGGCCATCCGGCGAACTCCGCGGGCACGTCCTCGACGCTGCCCTCGGACTGCTGCTCGACGACCTCGCCCTCGATGTAATCCGGCGGCACGTCGAGCCCCTCGGGCGTCGTATCGCGGCGCACACCCTCGTCATGGGCGACCGCACGGGCGAGCTCGCTCGACTTCGGCAGGATCTTGAAAAGCTGCCGGATCACGGTCTTACGGGCCATCGCGTCGTAGTCCGTCGACCACGGGCCCGAGTCGCGCGCCTTGCTGCGCTGCCGGATTGCCTCGACGTCCTCGACGCTCATCACGACGAACGCCGAGCCGCCGTTCGCCATGGTCGCAACGGCGTAATAGTCGGTGGGGCGCCCACGGTTGGAGCGGGCCGGCTTGTGCCGAAGGACCGGGGCGAGGCCGTACTCGAACTCGAAATCGTCGTTCTCGTGCACCGTGTGCGCGGCGAGCCCTGCGGCGGCAGGGTGCTGCCAGAACAGGCGGATCATGCCCTGATAGCCGATGACGAGCTGCACCTCGTAGGCGCGTGCCTTCTTGGACCAGAACGGCAGCAGGTACGCCTCGCCGAGCGCGCCGCCCGGTTCGAGGCCGAGCTGCGCGCAGGTCATCAGGGCACCGCCGAACGACTCTTGCGTGCACTCGGCGAGGTGCTCGACCCTGCGCAGCTCGGTCAGAGCAATGCGCGCGATGCGCTCGGGGTTGGCGACGTGCGCGGGCAGCGCGCGGGCGATCTCGCCACGCATGGACTGCACGAACTGCACGAGGTTGGGCTGCGGTGCGGCGGCGCCTCGGGTGGTCTGGCGGGCGGGGGTGTTGCGGCGGGCGGCGACGCGCTCGGCGAGGTTGGTACTCACGCTGTGGTGATCTCCTTCGGTACGACGAGGCGTCGGGCGCGGAACACCCGGTATTCGTCGGGGAGTTCAGCGGCGATGCTCTTGGTGTCGAGCGCGTCGACGCGGTGCGTGTACTTGGCGGCGAGGTCGGGGTGCGCGGCGGCGAATCGTTTCGTCGAGAGCGGGCCGTTCTGCTTCCACGTAAAGGCGACGGCGCCCTGCGTCTTGACGACCTCGGCCTCGCCGGCAACGGCTTTCAGACGGTTGTCGACCTCGCGCAGCTCGTCGGCGGTGCGCTGCTCGCGCGCCTTGAGCTCGCGGCGCCGGTCAAGAAGCGGCAGCACCTCGGCCGGATCGACGACCGTCACACGGTCCGGGGTCACCTTGTAGAGGTGGCCGAGCAGTTCCTCGGTCGCCTCGGACCCGTCGACCGCCGGCGGGACGCGGTCGAGCACGCTCTGCCAGAAGCGGCCGACGATGTCGACGAGGTGCTCGACGAGGCTCTCGTCGCGCTCGACGCGGTGAATGATCAGCCGGTTACCGCCGAGCAGCGCGGCGACGTGCGCGTGCGAGTAGCCGGTGACGGCGAGGTACCAGTGCGTTTGCAGGGCCGGACCGTCCGGCACGCCGAGCAGCCAGTCGTCGAGCTGATAGGCACTGCGGGTCTTGATCTCCAACAGGCTCGACGGCGTCGCCTCGCTCTGCTCGATCACGTAGCGGTCGACGTTGGCGAGCATCCACGGTCGCTCGACGTGCGCGAGCATCCCCGGCCCCTCGACGACGCCGAGGCCGGTCCGCTCGGCGAACACGCTCGCGATCGTCGGCTCGTGCTGGTGCCCCCAGAACGCCGCCTCGACGAGCTCGGGGGAGCGCGGCACGTCGCCGAGCTCGCCGACCTTGTCGAGGTACAGCTCAACCGGGCTCGTGTACTTGCTCATGCCGAGGACGGCGGCGATGTCCGAACCCCCGACGCCCGTACGGCGAGCGGCGAGCCATTGCTCGCGGTCGAGGTTCGGCGGGGCGACGACGACACCGGTTGGCGTCACGATCGCTGGGGCGGCGGTGTTCACTGCGCACCCCCGTACAGGTCTGCGGCGGTGAGCCCGTACTCGCGCTCGATGGCGGCGAGGGTCTCGCCGGCCGGTTTGCTGCGCCCCTTGATCAGGCGCCATGCGGTGGCGGGGTGGACGTCGAGCCGCTGCGCGACCTGCGGGCTCTTGGTGTCGCCGACCTTGGCCATCGCGTCGACTAGGCGCCTGTGGTTGTAGTGCATGACTGTGCCCCCTGATGGTCGAGCGGTTGCTGTTCCGTCAGGTACGAACCTACGCACGCAGCTTTCTTTCTGGCAAGAAAATTAGAGGGACGGTGTGATTCCGCTTAATCGAGTGCGTGTTCGACTACGGTCTGTATAGTGCAGTGACGCAACGAGGTGACGGGGGTACTGTGGTCACGCATATGCCGCAGGTATGTGATCAAGACGTGAAGGGTGGGCACGTAGCGTTCTGCGCAGGTACATTGCGACCATGCGAAGGAACGAACAGGAAAGAACGCAAGGGGGAGGGGATCACGTCGCGGAGTTCGGTGCTTGGTTCGAGCAGAGGCTCACAGAACTTGGCTACGACATCTCGCGACCTAGGTCCGGGGGGCGTGGGAAGTTCGCCAAGGACGCCGGCGTATCTCACGCGACCGTCTCCCGCATCCTTACCCGCACGTCCGTACCCACCCCCGACGTGCTCGCCACCATGGCGCCGCACCTCGGCGTATCCCTTGGCTACCTCTTGGTTTTGGGAGGCAAGGCCACGGCAGACGAGGTCAACCGAGCCGCAGAACCTTCTGTGTCCGGTCGCCGTCTTACCCCCGAAGAAGCAGCCCGCCAACTAGGCATTGACGACCAGGACTTGACTCAGTTGTTCGTCACCATGGCGCAACAGATGCAAGCCCAACAACGCGCGCGAACCACGGCCACACGGGCCCCGGAGCGCCACTAGTAGGAGCAGAGAAGCCGCCACAAGGCCCCCGACGGACAACCCGTCTCGCGCCGCCGCCCCACCGGTTCCGTCACGGCTCGGACCGCGCCCCCCACGGGTGCCGCCCCTGCTCTGTAACGGAATTCGATCTCTGGTCGTACTTAACGGTGAGAGATCAGCACCAGGGGAGGACAACGGTATGAAGACTCGGCAAGGGGCAGCGACGGTAACGGCGGTCGTGTCCCTCTGCGTGGCCTGGATCATGGCGGTAGTCACGGTGGTTGTGCCCGGCGAGCAGAACCTGCTCCTGTGGGCCGGCATCGTCCTGGCGACGGGCGCCGTACCCGCCCTCGTCCTCACACTGCGGCGCCGCGCCGAGAGCGCGGCCGACAAGGCGTACCGCCTCGGTCTCGGGCACGGGGGCCCGGATCTTCTGAAGGTTTACCCACCACAGCAGCGAGGAGACGGCTCCCCGTAACGCGCTATCGCGGGGGTAGCGCACACCGGAACGTCTCTGTCCCACTGTGCCGAAGGGCCGCACGGCGAGTCGCCGTACGGCCCTTTCCTGTGTTCGGGTGAAGCTCTACCGCTGTTCTCCGATGGTCCATTCGCGCAGGTCAAGCCGTGCGCTAGGTGAGACCGTGGTGAGCCCCTGGTGAGACCGGTGTGAGACCGGACTCCCTTGTACGGGGCGTCACTCGGCGACAGTGCGAGCGGGAGCTACTCCCGTTGACCTGCATAAACGTCATGCAGCGTCATGGAACGTCACCCCCCAACACATCCCCCTCCGGACTTTTAATCCGTTGGTTGTCGGTTCGAGTCCGACATGGCCTACCGTTCGATCGGCTCCTGACCTGCGACTTGGTTCGCCGGGAAGGGGCCGATCCGCTTTTCAAGATCAATTGCTGGTCCGCTGCCGGTCCGAGTGAAGATGATCATGGTCGACGAGGCGCTGCGGTGTCACCACGACAGGGGGAGCGGTGGAAGCCCAGTACTTCGAGCTGATCTGTGACGATCCCCCTTACTCGGTCGTGCTCACCGCCATGGGGGTGCGCAGGGTCGATGTCTTGCAGGCGCTGCGCAGGCTGACCGGGCTCAGCCTGTGGCGCAGCAAGGAACTCACCCTTCACCTGCCGGTGGTGATCTTCGGCGACGTGGCCCGAGAGGCGGCCGACGCGGCGGTCGCCGTGCTGCAAGCGGCGGGGGCGGACGCCGAAGGAAGAGAGGGGCCGCCTCGACGGCCCGGCGCACAACGGGAGCCGACCGCTTGAGCGGCGTAGCCGAACAGCCGTGAGCGCTCCGCACCCAACCGCCCGCGTGGGTACCGTGCAGGTGTGTGAGCTTGAACGGACGGAGGCGCGATGCCCTGCCGAACGGGTGAGCACAGCAGGCCCGCGACTGCTTGGGGGTTGTGATGTTGGAGGAAGCCGAGGAGATCGGCCGGCGCGTCCGTCGTGCCAGGCTCCGGCTGGGGATGCCACAGGCTGATCTCGCCACCGCGCTCGGCAAGACGCAGGGCTGGGTGTCCAAGATGGAGCGCGGGCTCATCGAGCTCGACCGTGTCGGCTTGCTCAACCGGGTCGCCGCCGAGCTGCACGTTCACCCCAACGACCTGATCGGCCGCCCGTACGCCAGTAGCCCGGCCGAGAATCAGTGGCAGGTGTCCGCGAGCTCGATCCTGCGCGAGTTGCGACGGTACGACCTGGCTCCGGTCTACGACGGCACCCCGCGCGGCTCGGGGGAGTTGTGGCGCGAGATGACCAGGCTGCACCGGCTGCGGGACGCGGCGGCCAACGTCGCGATCCTGCGCGTTCTGCCCGACCTGCTGCGCGAGGCCCGCGCTCTGGCCGAGGTCTCCGCCGGGCACGAGCGCGAGGAGGCGTACGCGATCTACGCGGTTGCCTGCAAGTTCGCCCACACCGCTGCGCATTCGCTGGGGCACCCGGAGCTCATCGCCATGGCGGCTGAGCGCGCCGCATGGTCCGCCCGCCTGTCCGGCGACCCCGTCATGCCTGCCCTCGCCGACTGGATGCGGGTCTGGGACATGTGGGCAACAGCCGATTGGGGCGACTCCCTCACGCTCTCCGACAAGGCCATCGCCGGTGTACAGCGCGACTATGAACGCGGTGACCCGCTCGCCGTCCGCATGTGGGGGACCCTGCAACTGCGTGCCGCTGTGTCCGCCGCGAGAGGTGGACGGGCCGCCGAGACCGAGGAGCGCATCGGCCATGCCAAGGCCGCTGCCGACCGTCTGAGCGGCTACCAGGGCCCGCCGGTGTACGACCGGCACTCCGTGACGTTCTCGCCCGGCAACGTGCAGATCCACGCCATCAGCGTGGCGCTTGAGATGGGCGACCAGACCAAGGCCCTTGCCATAAACCGCCGTACCGGCCCCGAGGTGGTCGCCGCGCTGCCCCACTCCCGCCAGGGACACCACCACATGGACCTCGCCCGGGCCTGGCTCTGGGATGGCAGTCGCGACCGGGCCCTCGGCGAACTGGAGACCGCCGAGCGGATCGCCCCGCAGCTTGTACGCAACCACCCTGTGGCCCGCTCGACCCTGCGCAGCATCGTCTACGCCGAGCGAATGGCCACCCGCGAGAAGCTGCGCCGCATGTCGGACCGCTTTCACCTCGACGGGTGAGGGCAGTATTCCTCCGATTCATATTCGGCCCCTGGCGCGCTCCTAGCTTCGGAGCATGACAGGACGAGCAGCCCCTCATCTCCCCTCCCAGGGCGCCGAGTTGGGCACTGCGGCCCCTTACTTCCCCCGGCTCGGCGATCTCGCCCGTGACACCGCCCACGGCGGCGAGATCGGCGTCGTGCTCGCCCTGCCGGGTGCGGACGCGGCGACCTACCACCTGCGTCCGCCCGGCGGCGGTGAAAAGTGGACGGCGCCGGCCGACGGCACCACCCTGCGTCCCGTTCCGGCCCAGGTCACCTACGTCGCTCCGGGAAGGCGCGACGTGGCGTATGACCATCGCGCCCAGCAGGGCGCGCTACCTGTCCTCGTGTACTTCGAGGATGGAGGCAACGTCGAGTCACTGCTCGTTCTCGACCCGGATCAACTTGAGCTCCTCTACTGCCAAGTTGGACGGATCATCGAACTCCGCGACCGGGCCCGCGGCGGCGCCTTATGAGCGCCCGCCACGCGCCCCGTCACCACCACGCATGATCCGCTCGGCCGCTTCCTCGGCCGGCTGTGGGTACTGGGAGCGGTCATCGGGCTCGTCGCTCTGGCAACTGCTGTCGACAGCAGGATCGCCAACCGAGGCGCTCTCGCGCCGCCCCTGACAACGCCCGATCGCGCCCGTTCCGGACCTCTGAATCTCCCCACCCGCCCGGTGGTGCCTGACACAACCCACCGGGTGGGCGGGGTCTCGCCTCGGCTCGGAACGCACCGCGCGAATCTGGCCGGGTGCCGCACCACGCACGTCCGACGCACCACCCCACCAAGGAGGCAAAGGACCGTGACCGTAGTACAGGAACACCCCGCGACCGACGCGCGGACCCTGATCGACTCCGAGCTGCGGGCGACCCTCGCAGCCAACATGCGCGCCAAGTTCGAGAACCTGACCGAGGAGCAGGCGCACCGGGGCATCGGGCAGATGCTCGCCTTCCTCGCCGCCGGCGCGCACAGCCCCATCCCGTTGAGTCCGTCCCCGTTGGTGGACGATTTCTGGCACGCATTCCTGCTGCACACCAAGGCGTATCAGGACTTCTGCGAGCGGACGCTCGGGAAGTTCGTCCACCATCAGCCGGGCTTCCTCGACAAGGAGGAGCACGGCGGCGGCAAGGCGCTGCGCGCCCGCACAGTGGACGCCATCGCCTCGGCCGGGTTCGTGGTCGACATGGACTTCTGGCCCGAGCTGGACATCGCCGACTGCTCGCAGTGCCATGCGAACTGCCACAACAGCCCCAAGCACAACGCTGCTCGGCTGGTCTGACAGTTCGCTGTGCCGGCCCCCGACTTGTGCCACGCTGTGGCCGAGCCGGGGGCCGGCTTCCGTTCTGTGCGAGGAGAGACGCGGGTGGAGCGCACACCGTGGCAGGAACTTCCGCCCGCAGCGCGGCGCGCCGTCGAGGCGCACACGGGTGCGGTCGAGGGGGCGGAGAGCGCAGACAAAGGCGTGATGTCGCGCTTGGCCTGCACCCTGTGTACTGCTTCGGGGCTCGTATTCATCAAGGGCACCCGCGCGGATGACGCCTCGGCATGGATGTACCGCACAGAAGCGAAGGTCACGGCGTACGCGCCGATCGGACCGCGCCTGCTGTGGGAGGCCGAGGGGGGCGGGTGGCTGCTCGTCGGGTACGAGCACGTTCCTGGCCGACACCCCGACCTCGCCCCCGGATCTGCCGACCTCGTGCCGCTGGTCGGCGCGCTCACTGCCATGTCAACTATCTCGTGGCCCAGGGGAGTTGGAAAGAAGCCGCTGCCCATTCGATGGGGCTCCCTCATCCCTGACGGCCGGGCGCGCCACCTCGACGGTCGGAGCCTTGCGCACACCGACATGTCGCCGTTGAACATGCTGGCCACCCCCGACGGCATCCGCCTGGTCGACTGGGCCCTCGCCTGCCCGGCGCCCGACTGGGCCGATTCCGCATTCACTGTGCCGCGCCTCATCCACGCCGGACACACGGTCGAGCAGGCCGAAGCTGTCGCCCACCAAGTCCCGGCCTATCGCAGTGCCTCGCCGGAAGCAGTGAGCACCTTCGCTCACGCGCTGCTCGCTGTGTGGGAGAGCAGGGAGAAGGCCGACCCTCTTCCGCACAGGGGTGCGCTGATCGCTGCGGCGCGGGCCTGGGCCGACCATCGCGCGCTGACAGTGGTATGAGGACGGCCCCGCTGGTTGGCGGGACCGTACGAGGGGCGCAGTTGGCTGACTACGCGGCCTGTCGTGCTGCGTTGTGGTCGGCGAGGCGGGCGGCGATGGCGGAGCGTAGGCCGTCGCTGGGGTCGGCGGTGCCATCGGTCTGGCGGCGGAGCCCGGCGAGGGTTTCGTGTAGGCCGGGCTCGGTCTGGTCGAGATCGAGGCGGATACGGAGGGCGGCGCCCTGCTCCTTGGGCAGCTTCTCGGAGAGCGCGCGGTCGAGGGTGCGGAGCACGAGGGCGGGGTCGGTCTCGGGCCAGTCCAGTGCCGCCGTGCCCGTCGGCTTGGTGCGCTGCGTGGCGAGGTGGGTCGGGAGTTCAGCTCGGAGCGTTTGCAGGGTGTCGAGGTCGGCGCCGTGAGATCCCTACGCCTTGAGGTCGATCCGGCGGGTGGGCTGGGACGTCGTCCGGGCGATCGTCTCGAAGTCCTGGTCGTAGTGGAGCAGCGTCAGACCGGCTTCCTCGGCGACTGCGGCCAGGAGCAGGTCCACGGCTCCGGCGCTGCGGTGCTCGCCCTTCGCGGTGAGCTGCTCCTGGACCACCCGGGCGCGCCGGTAGACGCCATCCGGCATGGGGCACCAGGTGAACCGGCTCAACCGCAGGCGAATGCTGTCACGGTCCTTGGCCGAGCGAGCGGAGTAGAGCAGTTCCAGCTCGGTGAGGTCGCACAGGGCGACGAGGCCGGCGCCGATGCGCCGTTCCCAGTCGTCGGTCGCCTGGCGCAGCAGGATACGGGCGAGCGCGGAGGTGTCGATCAGGTAATCGGCAACGCTCACCGGGCGGTGCCGCGTCGGTAGTTGCGCTTGTCGAGCAGGAGCTCGGCGTCCAAGGCGCCGTCGGCAGCGAGGTCCTGCAACTCCCGCAGGGCGCGCAGGCGTCGGTTGCGGTCGACGATCTCGCGCAGAGCGGTATTGATGGTGTCCCGCTTGGTCGTGGTGCCCAGCTCCTTGGCGGCTGCCTCCAGGGCTTCGTCGTCGAGATCGATGACTGTGCGGCTCATGAGCGGCTCCCCCTCGCATGTATATCGGTTCGTATATCAAGGTACATCGGCTGCGATATACGCGCCAGGCGCTGTGGCGGAGTGCTTCGGCGGGCCGGACACGGCCGGGCTGCGGCAGGCCGGCGCGGGGGAGGGAGGACAGGCGGAGGCGGTGCGCCCTCACCCTCGAAGCGCCCTCACCCCCGAAGCGCCCTCACCCCCGAAGCGCCCTCACCCCCGAAGCGCCCTCACCCCCGAGGCGCCCTCACCCCCGAGGCGCCCTCACCCCCGAAGCGCCCTCACCCCCGAAGCGCCCTCACCCCCGAGGCGCCCTCACCCCCGAAGCGCCCTCACCTCCGAAGCGCCCGCGCGCCAGGGGTGGGATGGGACGGTGGATATTCTGCGGGGGACAGTGCGCGGGCCGGGTTCTCGGGCCGCGGTCGCGGCAGAGGGAGTCACGTGATCGAGTCCGGCCGCACCTGGCGGCACCTGCTGGCCGTACTGCTGCGTGGCGAGGATCTCGGTGCGGACGACGCCCGGTGGGCCATGCGGCAGGTGATGGACGACGCGGCGGAGCCGGCGCAGCTCGCCGGGTTCCTGGTCGCGCTCCGGGCCAAGGGCGAGAGCGCCGAGGAGATCCACGGGCTGCTCGACGCCCTGATGGAGCGGGTCGTCCCGCTCCCCGTGGACGGCGCCGACGTCGTCGACATCGTGGGGACCGGCGGCGACGGCGCGCACACCGTGAACGTGTCCACCATGGCCGCCGTCGTGGTCGCCGGAGCCGGCGCCCCGGTGGTCAAGCACGGCGGCCGCTCGGTCTCCAGCAAGGCCGGGGCCGCCGATGTACTGGAGGCCCTCGGGCTCCCTCTCGACCTCACCCCGGAAGCCGTCGCCCGCTGCGTACGCGAGACCGGCATCGGCTTCACCTTCGCGCCCCGCTTCCACCACGGGCTGCGGCACGCGGGCCCGGTCCGCAAATCGCTCGGCGTGCCCACCGTCATCAACTACCTGGCCCCGCTGACCAACCCGGCCCGTCCCCGTACCGCCGTGGTCGGCTGCTCCAACACCTCGCTCGCCCCCGTCCTCGCGGACGTGCTCGCGGCGCGCGGGGCGAGCGCGCTGGTGGTGCGCGGCGACGACGGCCTCGACGAGATCACGACGGCCGCGCCCACCGAGGTGTGGGTCGCCGCGGCCGGGCAGGTACGTCAAGTGCGCCTGGATATGGCCGAGTTCGGCCTCCTCCGCTGCGCGCCCGACGCGCTGCGCGGGGGCGACGCCGCCTACAACGCGCGCGCCGTCCACCGGGTGATGGACGGTGAGACCGGGCCGGTGCGCGACGCCGTGCTCGCCAACGCCGCGGGGGCGCTGGCCGCGTACCGGGGCCTCGCGGACCGCGATCTGCCCGACGCGTTCGCCGCCGCCCTCGACGAGGCCCGCAACGCCATCGACTCCGGCGCCGCCGCGCGAACCCTGAAGAACTGGCTGGAGCTGGCGCGCTCGCTGCGGGGGGCCGCGCGGTAAATGGTTCGGAGCACCCCCGCGAGTGGCGTACAGTTGTGTTTACCGACGCGGGGTGGAGCAGCTCGGTAGCTCGCTGGGCTCATAACCCAGAGGTCGCAGGTTCAAATCCTGTCCCCGCTACTGAACGAAGAGGCCCGGCACTTGAAAAAGTGCCGGGCCTCTTCGCGTTCGCGGTGCCGATTCGGCGAGTAGTCTCTCGTGCGCGGAGAGTCAGTGAACGGTGGTGTGTGCGGGGTGGGAGGTGGGGGTGGTGCGCCGCAGGGTGGTGGCCGGGGTGCTGTTGCTCGTCGGGCTCGGGGTCGTGCTGGGCGGTTGCCAGGAGGCCGGTGGTCCCGTGCCCGTCGTCGTGCGGGGGCCCGCCACCGGGTCCGCGGTGCCTGCCCACGGTTGCCGTCTCAACCGGGACGGCTGGGCCGAGCTGCCCTGTGTGCCCGAGCGGGCGGCCAACCATCGCCACACGCGGGGGAGCTGTGTACGGGGGCGCCCCGGCCCGCACCGATGCCGACGCCACTGACGCCGCCTCCCGGAGCGTGATCCTCCGCCGCCGACCCGCATGGGTGCGTCGAGTAGCCGCAGAGGTCGAAAGGCGGCAGGCTGGACGGGTGCGGCAGCGAGCAGAGGGCGACAGGCGCCTGGTACGGGCGCTACCCGTACTTCTCATCGTGGTCGGCTTCGTCTTCGACGCCTCCACCCCGCCCGACCTGACGGCCGCCGCCTTGTTCGCGGGCGCGCCGGTGGCCGCGGCCCCGTTCTACTCGGACCGCGGCACCGCGGCCGTCGGGGCGGGTTCGCTGGCCGCGGTCGTGGCGCTCTGGTTCATACACGACCTCCCCAACCTCGGCGAAGGCGCCAGCGAGCTGTTCACCGTGCTCACGGTGAGCGCCCTGGCCCTGGTCATCAACCGCATCCTGCGCCGCAGTGGCGAACAGCTCGCCTCCGCCCGCGTCATCGCCGAGACCGCGCAACGCGCCGTACTGCCCACCCCCGCCTCCCGCATCGGCGGACTGCATGTCGCCGCGCGGTACGAGGCGGCGCAGGCGGACGCCTTCATCGGCGGGGACCTCTTCGCCGTGCAGGACACCCCGTACGGGGTCCGGCTCATCGTGGGTGACGTACGCGGCAAGGGGCTCCAGGCGGTGGAGGCCGTCGCCGTGGTGATCGGCGCGTTCCGGGAGGCCGCCGAGCAGGAGTCGTCCCTGGAGGCGGTGACCCAGCGGCTGGAGAGGGCGCTGGCCCGCGAGGGGACCCGGCGCGACCGGCTCGACGCGGTCGAGGGGTTCACCACGGCGCTGCTCGCCGAGATCCCGCGCGGCGAGAGCACCGTACGCCTGGTGAACCGGGGCCATCCCGAGCCCTTCCTGCTGCACGCGGACGGCTCGCTCGACGCCCTGGTGCCGAGCGAGCCCGCGCTGCCGCTCGGCATGTCCGACCTCGGGGTGTGGCCGGACCGCGCGGACGTGCGGCCCTTCCCGGCCGGCTCGACGCTGCTGCTCTACACCGACGGCCTGTCCGAGGCGCGTGACGCGGCGGGCGTCTTCTATCAGCCCGGCGTCCGGCTGAGCGGTGCGATCTTCCCGGGCCCGGACGAGGTCCTGGACGCGCTCGTCGACGACGTACGCCGCTATACGGGAGGCGGCTCCAGCGACGACATGGCGCTGCTCGCGGTGGCCCGCCCGGCCGAGGGGCAGCCGGAGCGGCGGCGCACGGTGCCGATCGTGAAGTAGGGGAGTCCGATGCGGCGGCGCGCGGGGTGTCGCGGTGTGGGAGGCGAGGCGTCACGATGCGTGCCCGAAAGGTGTCCCTGCGCATAACAATTGACACACCGTCAGAATGCGGCGGTGGCAAGGGTGACTCCGGGAAGTCATCAACTCGCCCGAATTGCCCCGGCAATGGGCACTAAGTCCAGGCCAGAACCGTTAACGATCAGTGGGAACGGCTTGGAATCCGGCCCCGGTGTCTATTAACGTTCGATAACGCAGCGCGGCCGTCCCAGCCGCCGCCACGGTGGCACCGCGCGCCTGCGCCGAATCCCGCCAGGGAACCGGGGAACCACCAACTTGGGGTGAATCGGACGTCCGTCATGGGCGCTCGTAGGAGTCCTTCCTGCTCCGAACTCCCCCGAGGCCTCAAGGGCCAGGGGGCCCCACCCGAGGACTTGACGGCCCGGGTGGACCCCACCGCCAACCGGTAGGCGACAAGGAAGGAAAGGAGCGCGCCCTCGTGGCCTCCAACGAGCCTGCCCTCGACACCCCCCTCCCCCCGTTCCCCTCCGCGACGCTCGACCCGGCGAGACCCCAGCCGGTGTACGGCGACGCGCCCGGCGCGACGGAGACCTGGGAGGAGTGGGACCCGACCGAGGAGTCCGTACGCCCGGTCCGTGGCCGGCACCGGGTGGTCAAGCAGCGCGGTGGCGGGCTCGCCCGGAGCTCCACCGTTCTCGGCGTCGGTGTCATCGCGGCGGTCGGCGCGGGCGGGATGGCCACCGCGCAGAGCAAGCCGCCGGTCTCCATATCGCTGCCCGACTCCATCAGCGCGAGCCTGCCCGACCTCGGGTCGCTGCCCGGCGTCGGTGAGCTGGTCTCGCACGACGCCCCGAGCCCCAAGTCCACCGCCGACCAGGCCGACCAGAAGATCGCCGCGGCGCCGCTGACCATGACGGGCCTGTCCACCGGCGAAGCCGAGCAGGGCGCCACCGACGCGGGCGAGGCGCTGCGCGCCCGCATCCTCCAGCAGGCCGAACAGCAGAAGGCCGGTGCCGCCGCCGAGGCGAAGGCGGCCGCGCAGAAGGCCGCGGCGGAGAAGGCGGCGCAGGAGGCGGCGGCCCAGCAGGAAGCGGCGAAGGCGAAGGCCGCCGCGGAGAAGAAGGCGGCGGAGGAAGCGGCGGCGAAGAAGGCGGAGGAGGAGCGGCTGGCGAAGCTGGCCGCGAGCTACTCGCTGCCGGTCGGCTCGTACACGCTCACCTCGACGTTCGGCGAGGCCGGCTCGATGTGGTCCTCCGGCCACCACACCGGCCTCGACTTCGCGGCGCCCACGGGGACGCCCCTCAAGGCGGTCCACTCCGGCACGATCGTGTCGGCGGGGTGGGCGGGGGCGTACGGGTACCGGACGGTCGTCAAGCTCGACGACGGCAGTGAGCTCTGGTACTGCCATCAGTCGTCGATCGCGGTCAGTGCGGGGCAGCGGGTGGCGACGGGGGACGTCATCGGGCGGGTGGGGGCGACGGGGAACGTCACGGGGCCGCACTTGCACCTGGAGGTGCACACGCCGTCCGGTCCGGGCATCGACCCCATGGCCTGGCTCCAGTCCAAGGGCCTCACGCCCTGACCCCGCCCCCTGACATCGGGTTCCCCGCGGCCTGAACTCCCTTGTGGCGTGCGGCCGATGCCCTTTTGCGCAGTTCCCCGCGCCCCTGCTGAAACCCGCTTTCGGCCTGCGCGCCGTGGGTGGCTGGTCGCGCAGTTCCCCGCGCCCCTGAAACCCGCTTTCGGCTGCGGGCCGTGGTCGCTTCTCGCGCAGTTCCCCGCGCCCCTAGTTACTCGGTGCGGGCCGGCGCAGGGCACCTAGCCCCGGGGGGGGGGCCGGCTAGTTCAGGTAGGGGTTGTACTGGGTGTAGGGGTGCGGTGGGGCCGGGTGCGGGGGGATCCAGATGCGGCCCGTGGCCCCCGCCGCGTACAGCAGCGCCGGCCCTGCGACCGGCTTGCGCTCCCACAGATGGTGGAGCAGCTCCTGCTCGCGCGCCGCGAAGTCGGGACCGGGCCCGGTCGCTCCCGCGCTGCGGTACGCCCGGTGGCGCAGGAAGGCGAGCGCGGTCGCGAACGCCTCGTACTCGGCGACCGCCCGCGCCGCCGGCTTGCCCCCGAACCGGTGCTGCGCGAAGTCGCGTGCCGTGGCGCGGGCCCGCATCGAGGACAGCGCGAGCGGCTCGACGGGGCCCAGCCAGCCGGCCGCGGCGTACGCGGGCAGCTCGGCGGCGATCGTGCGCAGCTCCCGCTGGCGGCTCCAGATCGCGAGCCAGGTGACCAGCCCGAACGCCGGCACCATGAACCCCCCGTACACGATGAGGAAGCCGTACGCCCCGAACAGCGTCGAGCTGTTCCACAGGGCGTGCATGCCCATCGCGCACACCAGGCCGAGCAGCGGGAACATCACCCGGCGCAGCCGCCTGCCGGGCTGTGCGAGCGCGGCCGCGCCGAACCCGATGCCCGTCATCACCGTGAACAGCGGGTGGGCGAACGGCGACATGACGACCCGTACGAAGAAGGTCGCGGCGGTGGTCGAGGCGAGGCCGCCGTGGTGGCTGGCCTGGTCCTCGCCGAACGCGTTGCCCAGGTACAGGATGTTCTCGGTGAAGGCGAAGCCGGTCGCGGTGAAGCCGGCGAAGACGACGCCGTCGACGAGACCCTTGAAGTCGCGTCTGCGGAACAGGAAAAGGAGCAGGACGGCCGCCGCCTTCGCGCTCTCCTCGACTATCGGCGCTATGACACTGGCGCCCAGATGGTCGGCCGAGGAGGGGTCGGCGGTGGCGGTGGCTATCCACCGCGTCGCGAACGAGTTGGCGATGATCGCCACCAGCGCGGCGGCGCAGGCGCCCCAGGCCAGGGCAAAGAAGAGGTTGCGCCAGGGGCCCGGGTCCACCCGGTCCAGCCAGCGGAACGCGGCGCCGAGCAGCGGCACCGGAAGGACCGCGAGGCCGAGCCCGACCAGGAACCCCTCGGTGCCCGTCTCGTCCCGTACGAGCGCGAAGATGACCAGGCCGCACAGGGCGAGCAGGGTGATCAGCGCGCCCGCGCGGACCGCCCGGGAACGCCAGAAGTCGCGACGCGGCCGGTAGCGCCACTTCGTACGGTCCGGGGGGACCGCGTCGAAGCGGGGCTCGTCCACGCACGCCGGAACCGGCTGGGCCGGAAGGGCCGACCCGGCCGGGTGGGGCGCCTGCCCGGGGTGCGGGCGATGCGGAAGCGACTCGAAGGACACCCGACGACCCTAACGAGGGTCACTGACAATGCGCGACGGTGCCCGGCCCTTCGACCCTGCGCACTGCTCCCACTCGCGCTACCGGCGCTGCTCGCGTCAGCCGCTGTGCCCGACGCGTCGGAACAGCAGGTCGTGGACGACATGGCCCTTGTCGAGGCCCTGGCCCTCGAACCGGGTCAGCGGCCGGAACGCGGGGCGGGGGGCGTAGCCGCCGCCGTCCACGGTGTTCTCGAAGCCGGGGTGCGCGTCGAGGACTTCCAGCATCTGCTCGGCGTAGTCCTCCCAGTCCGTCGCGCAGTGCAGGACGGCGCCGGGCTTCATACGGGTCGCGGCGAGGGAGAGGAACTCGGGCTGGATCAGGCGGCGTTTGTGGTGCCGCTTCTTGGGCCACGGGTCCGGGAAGTACACGCGCAGGCCGTCCAGGGCGTCCGGCTCCAGCATTTCGCGCAGCAGGATGATTGCGTCGCCGTTGGCCACACGGACGTTGTTCAGGCCGCCGCGTTCGGCGAGCCCGAGCAGATTGCCCTGGCCGGGGGTGTGGACGTCGACGGCGAGGATTCCGGTACCGGGGTCGTCGGCGGCCATCTGCGCGGTGGCCTCGCCCATGCCGAAGCCGATCTCCAGGACGACGGGCAGCCCCTCGAACATCTCGGCCAGGTCGATCTTGCGCAGCCCGTCGATGTCGAAGCCCCACACCGGCCACAGGCGCTCCAGGTACTCGCCCTGGCCGGTGGTGACGCGGCTTCGGCGGGGCTGGAAGCTGCGGATGCGGCGCTCGTGGTGCGAGCCGGCTGGGTCGGCGGCGGGGCCGCCGGGGAAGCGGGGCGCCTTGTCCCGGGGCAGGACGTTGTCGCTCCGCGGGGCGGGGGGGTGGGGGGTTCGGGGCTGCTCAGACACAATGCCGTGATTCTACGGGGTGGAGTGCGGCGGGGTGCGGGTGCGGCCCGCTCCTTCCCCGGGGGCCGGCCCCCGACCCCGCCGCCGCGGACGGTGCCGGTGTCTCGCGCTGTTCCCCGCGCCCCCCTAACCCTCTCGGCCCTGCGGGTCGTGGTCGCTTCTTGCGCAGTTCCTCGCGCCCCTAGACCCTCTCGATCCTGCGGGTCGTGGTCGCTTTTCGCGCAGTTCCTCGCGCCCCTAATCCTCTCGATCCTGCGGACCGTGATCGCGTCTTGCGCAGTTCCCCGCGCCCCGGAAACCGCCTCCACCCGCGGACCGTGCTCGCTTCTCGCGCAGTTCCTCGCGCCCCCTGAGCCCTCTCGATCCTGCGGGTCGTGGTCGCTTCTCGCGCAGTTCCCCGCGCCCCTGAGGGCCGTTCGGACTGCGGGCCGCGGGTGGCTGGTCGCGCAGTTCCTCGCGCCCCTTGGCTGCTCGGTGCTGGTCCGCATCGGGCAACCTCAGCCCGTCCGGCGTTTGAGGACGAGCGCCGTTCAGGCGCGAACGGGGTCTGGGGCGGAGCCCCAGGGGGGCCGGAACCCTCCAACCCTGCGCTTACGGGCGGGTGGGTGGGCAAAGGCGCCCGGGGTCTGGGGCGGAGCCCCAGGGGGGCCGGAACCCTCCAGTCCCGCCGCACGGGCGGGTGGGTGGGAAAACCCCCAGGGGGCGGGGTCAGTCGGGCAGGGCCGCCAGGGCCCTTCTGGCTACCTCTCTTCCGATCGGCAGGGACGCCGTCGCCGCAGGGCTCGGCGCGTTCAGGACGTGGATCGTCCGCGGGGCCGAGCGGATGAGGAAGTCGTCCACGAGGGTGCCGTCGCGCAGGACCGCCTGGGCGCGGACCCCCGCCGGGGAAGGGCGGAGGTCCGCCTCGCGTACCGAGGGGAGCAGGCGGCGGACCGCCTCCGCGAAGGCCCGCTTCGACCAGGAGCGGTGCAGCTCGCCCGCGCCGTAGCGCCAGTGGCGCCGGGCTATGTGCCAGGAGCCGGGCCAGGCCAGGGTGCCGGCCAGCTCGCGCGGCCGTACCGTGCGCCAGTCATACCCCTCGCGGGCCCCCGCCGGCACCGCGTTGGGGCCGACGTGCACCGTGCCGTCGATGCCCCGGGTGAGATGGACGCCGAGGAAGGGGAACGCGGGGTCGGGCACGGGGTAGACCAGGCCCTTGACCAGGCCGGGCCGGGCCAGCTCGTAGTACTCGCCGCGGAACGGCACGATCCGCACCCCGGGGTCGTCGCCCGCGAGCCGCGCCACCCGGTCGCAGTGCAGGCCGGCGCAGTTGACCAGGGCCCGGGCGCGCAGCACCGTACCGTCGGTCGTGCGGACGGCGACGCCGAGGGAGGGCCGCCGGTCGATGCGGACGACCTCCGCGCCGTAGCGCACCCGCGCGCCGGACAGCTCGGCGAGGCGTGCCGCCACCGCCCCGTAGTCGCACACCCCCGTCGTGCCGACGTGGATCGCCGCGAGCCCGCGCACCTCCGGCTCGTACGCCGCTATCTGCGCGGGGCCGAGCTCGCGCACCGGGATGCCGTTCTCGCGGCCGCGCTGGACCAGGGCGTGCAGCCGGGGCAGCTCGTCGCGCTCGGTGGCCACGATCAGCTTGCCGGTGACCTCGTGCGGGATGCCGTGCCGCGCGCAGAACTCGACCATCTCGGCCGCCCCGCGCACCGCGAAGCGGGCCTTCAGGGAGCCGGGCTTGTAGTAGATGCCGCTGTGGATGACCCCGCTGTTGCGCCCGGTCTGGTGCCGGGCGGGGCCGTTCTCCTTCTCCAGGACGATCACGCGTGTCCCGGGTGCCGCCCGCGTCAGCGCGTACGCCGTCGACAGGCCCACGATCCCGCCGCCGACCACCAGCACATCGCAGTCGTACGTCGTCACCCAGGCACCTCCCACCCCGGTCGCGTCTTGCCGGAGGACGGCCCCGGACCCCCTCACCCCATACTGCACTGACCCACTGACAGTCCCGGTAAACGTCCGGTGGAGACCGTTACGCTGGGGTCACCAGAAGCGGCCTCGCACGTTCACGCAGCTCGGCGACGCGCGGCTCGTCCCCGTAGGGCTCCAGGCGGTGCAGCAGATCGCGTACGTACTCGGTGGTGCGGGCCGAGGAGATCCGGCCCGCGACCTCGACGGCCCGGGTGCCGGCCGCGCACGCCGCGTCCAGGTTGCCCGACTCCAGCTCGGCCACCGCGCTCACCACCAGACGCAGCCCGTGCGAGCGGACGAACTCCTCGGTGGGCCGCGACAGGGCCTGCTCGGTGAAGCGGCGCACCTGCCGGGGCGCCTTCAGGTCGCGGTAGCACTCGGCCGCGTCCGCCGCGAAGCGGTCGTAGGAGTAGAAGCCGAGCCAGGAGGGGTCGCAGTCGCCGTCGCGGGAGCGCTCCAGCCAGGCCTCGGCGGCCTTCAGGGCGGCTTCGGCGGGGTGCCCGTCGCCCGCCTTGGCGTGGGCGCGCGCCTCCACGAGGCGGAAGAACGACATGGTGCGGGCGGTGGCGAGCCCGCGGTTGCGCTCGACGGCGGCCTGCGCGAGGTCGACGCCCTCGTCGGCGAAGCCCCGGTAGGTGGCCTGGAGCGACATCGAGGCCAGGACGTAACCGCCGAGCGGCACGTCGGCCGCGGCGCGCGCGAGCCGCAGGGCCTGGATGTAGTAGCGCTGGGCGGCCTCCTGCTGGCCGGTGTCGAAGGCCATCCAGCCGGCGAGCCGGGTCAGCTCCGCGGTCGCGCCGAACAGGGCGCGGCCCACCTCGTCGCTGTAGGAGCCGAGCAGCAGCGGGGCCGCGTCGACCCGTAAGCACTCGGGGACCATCGACGAACGCCAGTCGCCGCCGCCGTACTTGGAGTCCCAGCGACGGGCGTCCTCGGCCGCCTCGCGCAGTTTGGCGACATCGCTGTGGCCGACCTTCAGCGGCGGCAGGTCGGTCAGTTCGATGCTGCGGGCCACCGAGGAGTCGGCGGGCGTGATGAGCCAGCGGGAGGCGGGCGTCGCGTACGCGCTGACCGCGAAGGAGCCCGCCAGGGACTGCCAGATGCCGCCGCCGGCCCGCCGCCCGGCCAGATCCAGCCGGTACAGATCGGTCGCCGAGCGCACCGCCTCCGACACGTCGCGCGGGAAGGCGAGCCCGACCTCGGGGGCCGGGTCGGCGTCCGCGAGGCCGATTTCGTGCAGGGGCACGGGCCGGCCGAGCTTGGCGCCGATCGCCGCCGCTATGAGATGGGGCGCGGCGCCCTGCGGCACCATGCCCTTGGAGACCCACCGCGCCACGGAGGTCTTGTCGTAGCGAAGGGTCAGGCCTCTTTGCGCGCCGAGGTCGTTGACCCGTCGCGCCAGACCGGCATTGCTGATTCCCGCGAGGGCGAGAACGGTGCCGAGCTTCTCGTTCGGCCCGCGTTGCTCCCTGGACATGCGCCACCCCTCGACACAGACGGCGTTCCCCCGAGCGGCCTGGTGTCCGATTCGTCGGCCGCACAAGCACGTGGCCGAGCCCTCGGGAATATGCCAGCCGTGAGGAACAGCAGTAAACACAGCGTAGTTCGCCGCATCCCGACCGTTAAGAGGCGGTCTTCCGTATGGCGAGATTGTTTTCCGTACGGCCGGTTGCGGACACCGGGGGGCGCGGCCCGGCCGCGGAGCCGTTGCGCCGGGGGGCGGCGGGACCGGTCGCAGCCGCGCTCCCGACGTGTGGCCGTGCGCCCGGCCGTGCGCTCTCGCCGGTCCCCCAGGGGAGCGCTTCCATGTGTGGTGCGTGGGTCGGCCCGCTGCGTGGACGCGGCGGGCTGGGGGACACCGCCGCCTCAATCCCCGCGGGCGGCGGACCGGTCCGGGAGGCGAACAGCGCCTCCCGGACTGTGTGTTGAGGGCCTCCTGAGGCGGGTGTGACGACGGCTCGACCGACGGAGAATGGCCGGATATCGCCCCTCGGCCGAAGGTTCCGGAGTGGGTCAAGGGTCTCGTGCGACCCGTCCCGTACGTCCCTAGAACGTCGCCAATCGGCCATCGCCCGGGCCGAATTCACTGGGTGCGCCCGCTTCCCGCAGCCCCTCCGGGGGGCCGTTGTCGTGGCAGCATGGGGGCCCGGCCACCTTCGGGCCGTACGGAGCGTACTGACGGGATGCCGTCACGGCATGTTCTGACGGTGCGTCATATCCAGGCCGGGCCGGGGTTGTCCACGAGTTGTCCACAGCCTGTGGAGGCGCGATGCGATGGTTGGTGGGGTGGAGCAGCGTCGCCGCAAGCTTCCGCGCGGGCGCCCACGGGCCCGGCGGGTACGGCACGGCGGGCGCCGTCGGTGAGCCCGACGAGGGCCGCACCGTCCACCCCGTGGGGGCCCAACTCCTGTGGGGCGACCCGGATCCGCTGTGGGCGGTGGGCGACTGGCGGCCCGACGAGATCCGCATCGTCAGCGTCGGGGCCGACACCCGCCTCGCCGTACTGGGCTGCTGCGCCGCCACCGACGAGGAGCTGCGCGTCGGCCTCTTCGCCGCGCGCGGGGGCGCACTGCGCCACCTCACCGCCTGGCCCGGCAGCTACACGGCCGTCGCCCAGGTCGCCCGCCGGGTGACGGTCGTCGGCGACCTGGCCGGCGCGCGCCCCGTCTTCTACACCCCCTGGGCGGGCGGAACGGCCTACGGCACGGCGGCACTTCCGCTGGCCGACCTCATCGAGGCCCAGCTCGACATCGGCCACCTCGCCGCCCTCCTCGCCTGCCCCGACGTACCCGAGGCGCTCGGCGACTCCACGCCCTACGCGGGCGTACGGCGCATCCCGCCCGGCCATGCGCTGGTCCTGCGCGAGGGCTCGCGCGAGATCACCGGGTACGAGCCGGTCGCCTCGCTCGCGGTGGCCGCGCCCCAACTGGCGCCCGTGGCCGCGGTGGAGGGCGTCCGCGACGCCCTGGTGGCCGCGGTACGGGCCCGCCTCACCGCCCCCCGGCACGCCCCCGAGACCCTGCCGCCCGACCCCGGCCCGGTCCCCGGCATGGGCCCCGCCGAGCGGCGCGCGGCCCGCGGGGGCCCGGCGCCCGGCATAGGGGCCGACCTCTCCGGGGGCCCGGCCTCCGCCACCCTGGCCCTGCTCGCGGCCGGTCTTCCGGGCGTGCCCGGCACCGTGCTCGGCCACGGCACCGGCGCGGGCGAGCGGCTGCTCGCCGTCACCTTCAACGACCTCACCGTCCCCGGCGCGGGACGCCAGGCCGAGCTGGAGCGGGCCGGCGCGATGGCCGCCAACCCGCGCCTGCACCACGTCGTGGTGACCGGCGGCGAGGAGTCCCTGCCCTACGCCGACCTGGAGGGCCCCCTCACCGACGAGCCGGGACCGTCCCTGATCGCCGCCCCCCGCCACCGCCGGCGCCTGCTCTCGGGCAGCGCCGACCACTTCACCGGAAGCGGCGCCCGCCAGGTCCTGGACGCCCATCCGGCGCGCCTGGCCGACCTCCTGATGGACCGTCAGCGACGCCATCTGCTCCGCCCCGCGACCGCTCTGGCGAAGGCCGGAGGCCCCTCGGCGAACTCCCTGTTCGTCCCGCTCACCGTCTACCGCGCGGCCCGCCGCCTCGCCCGCACCCCCTACCGCACCGGCATCGAGTCGGCGGCGGACGCCCTGCGCGAGCCCCGTTTCGACGACGCGACGAGCCCGCTGTCCATCTCCCTGGCCGCCCTGTCGTGGACCCGGCCGGGGCCGGCCGCCCGCTGGCTGACCGGGGAGGCGCTCGCCGAGGTCTCGGTCCGCCTGATGGCCTCGGCGACCCGCCCGGCCCCCTCGCAGCGCCCCGGCCAGGCCCGCGCATCGGCCGCGCTGGCCCGGTACGCGGCCGACCACCGCATCCTGGAACAGGCCGCGGAGGTACGCAGCCAGCGCCTGCACGCCCCGTTCCTGGACAACCAGGTCGTCCGGGCCTGCCGCGCCCTGCCCGAATCCCTGCGGGTCCAGCCCGGCGCCCGGGCCACCATCCTGCGTACGGTCCTGTCGGCGTCCGGGGTCCGTGACCTGCCCCCCGGCTGGGGCGCCCCCTCGCCCGGCCCCACGGCGACCGCCCGGGCCGGTCTGCGCCAGTCCGTGGACCCGCTGATCTCCCTCTTCGAGGCCCCGCTGCTCGCGGACGCGGGCCTCATAGAGGCGCGAACGGTGCGCAAGGCGGTCCGCGCGGCGGCGGCGGGCGAGCCGCTCCCGCTGGACGGCCTGGCCGACCTGATCTCCACCGAACTGTGGCTGCGCCGCCTGCTCTCCCGCAGAGGCACCTGCTGGACCGGCACGGCCGCACCACGCCAACGCGCGGTGGCGGGCGGGGTGGTCCCGCCGCGCCGCCCGACCTTGAGGTCCTGAGCGGGCGGGGCGGGGCCGCGCCGCCCGACCTTGAGGTCCTGAGCGGGCGGGGCGGGGCCGCGCTGCCCGAGCTTGAGGTCCTGAGTGGGCGGGGTGGGGCGGGGCCCGCGGTGTCCGGCCGCGCCGCCCGACCTTGAGGTCCTGAGCGGGCGGGGCGGGGTCGCGCTGCCCGAGCCTGAGGTCCTGAGTGGGCGGGGTGGGGCGGGGCGGGGTTGCGGTGTCCGTCCGACTTCGGGGTGTGGCCGGACCGCGCCGCGTCGCCCGACCGCGAGGTCTTGAGGGGCGGGCCGGGGCCCGTGGTGTCCGGCCTCCGCCGCTGCGGGCCCGCGCCGGGTCCCCGCTGCGGGCCCGGTCACGCTGCCGAGCCGGCCGCCGTCATCCTTGCCGCCGCACAGAACCCGGCCGCGCGCCCCGACGCCGCGGGGGGCCGCTCTTCGCCGACCGGCCGAAAGGCGACGCCCCACCGGCCGAGGGGCCCCGCCCGAAGGGCCGCCCCCTCACCCCACCCCCGCATAATGAACCCGTGCGGTACCTGATCCTGGGCGCCACCGAGGCGCACGAGCCCGATGGCACACCCATACCCCTGGGCGGTCGCCGGGTGCGCGCCCTGGTGACCGCGCTCGCGCTGCGGGTTCCCCGTGCCGTCCCCGTGGCCACCCTCATCGACGACGTCTGGGCGGGCGATCCGCCCCAGGACGCCCCGGCCGCCCTCCAGGCCCTGGTGGGCCGAGTGCGCCGGGCGCTGGGCAGGGAGGCCGTGGAGTCCGGCCCGGCCGGATACCGGCTGACCGTTCCGCGCCAGGCCGTCGACCTGTTCGCCTTCGAGGAGGGTGCCGCGCGGGGCGCGGCCCAACTCGCCGCGGGCGAGCCCGAACACGCCGCCACCACCCTGCGCGCCGCCCTCGCGCTGTGGCGCGGACCCGCCCTGTCCGACCTCCCCGAACGCGACGGCGCCGTCCGCGCCGAGGCCCAGCGCCTGAGCGCCCGGCGCAACCGCATCGAGGCGGACCTGCGGCGCGGCGCCACCGACGGGTTGCTCCCCGAGCTGACGGAGCTGCTCGCCTCGTACCCGTACGACGAGACGCTGCACGCCCAGATGATCCGCACCCTGATCGCCGAGGGCCGCAGGGCCGACGCGCTGGCCGCCTACGAGACGACGCGCCGCACCCTGGCCGACGCGCTCGGCACCGACCCGGGGCCCGAACTCGTCGCCCTGCACGCCGAGTTGCTGGCAGGCGCTCCCGCCCCCGAGCGGCCCGCCGCGCCACCGCCGCGCCGTCCCGAGGGCAACCTCCGGCCCCGGCTGACCTCCTTCGTCGGTCGTGAGCCCGAACTGGCCTCCATCCAGGGCGACTTGGCGGCATCACGGCTCGTCACGCTCACCGGCCCCGGCGGCACCGGCAAGACCCGCCTCGCGGAACAGGCCGCCTCGGCGGCGTCCGTCGACGCCTGGCTCGTCGAGCTCGCCCCGCTGGACGACCCCGGTGCCGTCCCCGGCGCCGTGGTCTCCGCGCTCGGCCTGCGCGAGACGACGCTGCTGGCGCGCGAGGGCCAGCCCGGCCACGACGACCCCACCACCCGCCTCGCCGACGATCTCTCCCGCCGCCCCGACACCCTGCTCGTCCTTGACAACTGCGAGCACGTCATCGACGCCGCTGCGCGCCTCGCCGAGACGCTCCTGACCCGCTGCCCCCGCCTGCGCATCCTCGCCACCAGCCGGGAGCCGCTCGGCGTGCCCGGCGAGGCGGTCCGCCCGGTCGAACCGCTGCCGCCGGTCCCGGCCCACCGCCTGTTCGCCGAGCGCGCCCGCGCCGTACGCCCCGACTTCGACCCCGGAGCCGGCGCCGAGGACGTGGCCGAGATCTGCCGCCGCCTGGACGGGCTCCCGCTCGCGATCGAACTGGCCGCGGCCCGGCTGCGGTTGCTCACCCCGCGCCAGATCGCCGACCGCCTCGACGACCGCTTCCGCCTGCTGACCAGCGGCAGCCGCACCGTACTGCCCCGGCAGCAGACCCTGCGGGCCGTCGTCGACTGGTCCTGGGACCTGCTGGAGGAATCCGAACGGACCGTGCTGCGCCGCGCCTCCGTCTTCGCCGGCGGCTGGGACCTCGCCGCCGCCCAGGCGGTGTGCAAAACCACCGACGATCTCGCTGCCCTCGTCGAGAAGTCCCTGGTCATCGCGGTCCCCGCACCCGACGGCAGCGGCATGCGCTACCGCATGCTGGAGACCATCCACGAGTACGCCACCGAGCGGGCCGCCGAAACGCCCGGGCTGCTGCGCGAGGCGGCCGACGCCCACACCGCGTACTACCGCGCGCTGGTCGCCGAGGCGGAACCCCTCATCCGCTCCCACGAGCAACTCCCCTGGATCCGCCGTCTGGAGACCGAACTCGACAACATCCGGGCCGTGCTGCGCCGCACCACGACCGGGCCCACCGCCGACGAGGAGGCCGCCACCGAACTCGTCCTGAACATGGGCTGGTTCTGGTGGCTGCGCAACTACCGCACCGAGGGCGCCGACTGGGGCCGGGCCGCCGCCGAGCTCACGCCGCTCCCCGACGACGAGTCCGACCCGCGGTACTGGCCGAGGCTCCACCTCGACCTGCTCCGCTACTTCCTGCTCTCCGACGTCGAACGCGGCCACGGGCTCGAAGACGACAGCACCGTCCCGGCCCGGCTGGCCGAACTCCGCAAGGCCTTCGAGGGGGGCGGCCCCCAGGCGGCCCGCTTCCCGGGGCTGCTGTGGCCGTTCGCGACCTTCCACACCGACCCGCCGGGCATGGTGCGCGAGTCGATCGACGCCGTCGTCGACAACTGCCGCCGCCACGGCGACGACTGGGCCACCGCGGTGAGCCTGATGTTCCGTACCCACATGGCCATCGACATGCCCGGCGGCATGGAGGGCGTCGACGAGGACCTCGCCGAACTGCGCGAGCTGGGCCGCCGCGTGGGGGACCGCTGGATGCGCGCCCAGGTCGCCGGCGCGGCGGCCGAAGCCGCGATGACACGCGGCCTGTCCGAAGTGGCCCGCCCCGCCTACGAGGAGGCGCTGCAACTGGCCCGCGAGGTCGGCGCCCACCAGGAGACGCCGTTCCTCACCGCCCGCGTCGGTGAACTCGCCTACCGCCAGGGCGACTTGGACGCCGCCGAGAAGTCGCTGACCGAAGCCGCGGCGGACGCGGCCCGCTACCGGGTGTCCGAGGCCCTGCCGTACGTCCACTCGCTGCTCGCCACCATCGCCCTCGACCGGGGCGACACCGTCGCCGCTCTGGCCCTGCGCGACCAGGCCCTGGAGTTCGCCGCCACCGGGCCACCGGGCGCGCCCCCGCACTTCGTGGCACTGCTCGATGCCCTGGACGCCCGGACCACCGCCATCGAATCGGGCACCCTGCCGGGGCTGCGGGGCATGGCGAACGCGCTGCGCACGGCGGCCGGCGGCCGGTGCACCGAGCACGTCCTGGCTCATCTCGCCGAGCGGTCCGCCCAGTTCCTGGGCGATCTCGGCGAGCACGGTCGCGCGCTGCGGATCCTGGCCGCCGCGAGTGCCTGGCGCTCCGACATCCCGCGCTCCGTGCCGGAGCGGGCGATCGAGGAGTCCATCCGGCTGCGGGCACGCGAGGCGCTCACCCCCGAGCGGTACGAGGCCGAATACGCCGCCGGAGCACACCTGGCCCCGGCCGAGATCCCGCCGATCCTGGACGAGGTCACGGGGTGCGAGGGGGCGGCCGAGGCGCGGACCGGGGCGCGGGCAGAGGCGGACCCGGCGCCGGACGCCTGACGGACGGGCGTGCGCACCAGGGGCGCCCCAAGGACGCGACGCCCGCTCAGTCCAGCCCAGGCCAGGTCAACCCAGCCCGGCCCGGCGTCCCCGGCGGCGTACCGCTAGCCGCAACCGATCCGCGACTGCGCCCAGTCCGCGAGCGCCGCCCCGCCGAACGGGCCCGCCGGTTCGACGACCAGCCGGATCGTCCTGCGGCCCGAGATGTCGGCGTGCACCGGCACCGCCGGATCCCCGCCGCGCACCACCGGCGACTGCCAGAGCCTGGTCCCGTCCCCGTACAGCGAGAACCGCACCGCCCCGAGCCCCGCCATCAGATCGTCCACACCCGCGTACGCGTCGTACGTACGGCACCGGCGGTTGAGGTCGATGGTCACCGAGGACCGGCCGTGCACGGTCACCCCGTGCGGATAGCGGTGGCCGTCGATGCTCATGCCGGAGCGCTGCCACAGCCAACTGGAGCCGCCGAGCCGGACTTCGGGCTTGGTGCCGTCGCCGAGCAGGCCGTATTCCAGGCGGTTCACCTGGAACACGCTCGGCGCGGGCGGCGGTGGCGGCGGGGGAGGCGTGGGCCTGGGCGGGGTCGGCCTCGGGGGCGTCGGCCGGGGCGGGGTGGGCGCGGGACGCGTGGGCGTGGGCGTGGGCGGCGTCGGCGGAAGGGGACGCGCGGCCGGCTTCTTGGGTGCGGGGCGAGGCGGCGGCGCGGGCGCGGGCGCGTGGGCGGCGGGCGGCTCGGGGGCGGGCGGGGGCTTGCGCGGAACGGCGGGCACGACCGCGGGCGGCTTCGCGTCGGGCTTGGTCGCCGGAGCGTCGTTGCCGGTCAGCGCGAACACGATCCCCGCCGCGACGGCGACGGCGACGGCCGCCGCGATGCCCGCCTTGGCCGGAGCGCCGAGCCCTTCCGAGACGGCGGCACCCCCCGCCGCCCCGCCGGACGTGCCGCTGCCCGTGGCGGCGGCCGCGGCGCCAGCGCCCGCCGCTCCGGCGGCGCCACCCGCCACCACTCCGGCCGCCTTGAGCGAGAACCCGGCGGCGAACCAGCCGATGACCGCGACCGGAAGCAGCGCGGGAATCCCGGCGTTGACGTCCTTGAGCTCGATGACCGCGACCCGGCACTTCGCGCACTCCTCCAGGTGCTTGCTGAGCCCGCGCTCGGCCCGCATCCGCAGCCCTCCGCGCGCGTACGCCCCGAGCCGGTCGGCGTAGCGGGCGCAGTCCCCGCCGGAGGTCAGCGCGCTGGACACATGGGCCTGGAGGTAGGCCTGCTTGAGCCCCTCGCGGGCCCGGCTCGCCAGCACCGCCGTGGCGTTGGCGGTCAGCCCGAACAGCGGCGCGATCTCGCTGGGCGACTCCTCCTCGACGGTGGTGTGCCACAGCACCGCCTGCCAGCGCTCGGGAAGCGAGCGGAACGCCTGCATGGCGAGCGTCTGCTCGGCCTCGTGCATGGCCCGCACCTCGGCGCCCAGGTCGATGGTGTCGTCGTCGAAGGCCTCCGTGGAGCGCGCGGACTGCTGGGCGAAGACCGCGAAGTCGTCGACCAACTGCTCCCGCTTGGCGGTCCGCGTCCAGGTGGCCGCGACACGGCGCACGGTGGTCATCAGATAGGCGCGCACGGCGTGTTCGGGCCCGGCCCCGCCGCGCACCGCCTGGAGCGTGCGCGCGAAGACCTCCGCCGTCAGGTCGTCGGCGGTGTGCGCGTCCCGGCAGCAGGTGCGGGCGTAGCGCCGGACCGCCTCGGAGTGGCGGCGGAACAGTTCCTCGTACGCGCTGTCGTCGCCGGTCCGCATCGCGTGGATGAGGTCGGCGTCGGACTGGCCCACCTCGGGCAGCTCGAGCGTCATGCCGTCGCGCAGGCCGCCCTCGCGCTGGGTGGGAACGCTCGCGCCGGGGTCGCCGATGCCGTCCATGGGACCCCAGGGCCCGGGCAGTACGGTCCCGCCGAGACCGGCGTCGTCCGCGGGCCCGGAATCACCCGCATGCTCGTAACCGGAACCCTTGGCGGCCTGTCCCGGAACCGGCGCCGGGCCGGCCGGAGTGCCCGGCGTGAACCCGCCCTGACTCGGCACCTGCCGCGGCAAGGACCCCCCGCCGGAGCCGCCCGATTCCGGTCCACCGCCGCCGGAGAGCGACTCGTCCCGCTCTTCAACGCCCATAGCGGAAGCTCCCGTAAGCACGCTCAGACCCGACCACCGGGCAAGCGTGCCACAGAGCGCAAGCGGAGCCGAGCCTCAGGCCCGGCAACCACTCATCCGGGGAGACTTACCGCACCCGAGCACTAGCCGTCACTCTTTCGGGGAAGGCTCGACGGCTGAGGAGGGACCGGCCCGGGGCTCAACTCGCTTGTTCTCTGCGGGCGTTGAGGGTCAGGACGGGCGCGAGCGCAGTCCTTCCAGGAGGATGTCGAGCAGTCGTGACGAGGCCGCCGCCTGCTGGTTGGCGTCGGGCAGCGACGGCGCCGCCGTGGCTATCACCAGGAGCACATCGGCGACGGTCACATCACCGCGCAGCTCGCCCGCGGCACGCGCCCGGTCCACCAACTGCCCCACCACGTCGAGCAGCTCGGCCGCTCCCGCGTCGTCCAGCTCCTGCTCCGGCGCGCTCCGCTGCTCGATGACCCGGCCCCACGCCGAACCCTGCTCGGCCGAGCCGACCTGGCGCTGCTGCGGCACCCGCGCCTCGTCGAACCCGTCCCGGGCGCCGTCGGGCCGCGGGGACTCGCCCCGCGCCGCCTCGGGCCGTACGCCCTCGGACTCCTCGCCGTCCACGCCGACCCGCAGCACCTGCGGCGGAAGCAGCCGGCCGGCGCCCGACGCCACCGAGGTGCGCAGGAAGCGGGAGAGGGCGGACCAGGGCTCATCCTCCTGGCCGAGCGCCGTGCGCGCCTGGTCGGTCAGCCGGGAGGTCTCCTCCTCGGCTATCCGGCGCACCAGCACGTCCTTGCTGGGGAAGCGCCGGTAGACGGTGCCCACCCCGACCCGGGCCCGGCGCGCCACGTCCTCCATCGGCGCCCCGTAACCGAGCTCGCCGAACACCTCGCGCGCCGCGCGCAGTACGTGTTCGAGGTTGCGCTGGGCGTCCACCCGCAGCGGCGCGGAACGCGGTCCGCCCGCGCCCGGAGCCGTGCCCACGCGGCCATGGCCGTCGGACGACGCCGCGACGGCGGTCTGCCAATGAGAGTCCTGAATGTGCATTTATCCCCCGGTTATGACGTCTCCCCCCGGAGACTCCCCGCCCTGACAGCCGGGGACCGGTCCCTGATCCGACACCCCGACGGGATACGAACATAGTTGAGCCCGGCTCAATTCAGAAGAGGTTCTTCCGCACGGCGTGCCCCTCGATCGGACCAAGGACCGAAACCCGACCGAAACCCAACTGAATCGGACCTGTCCGATCACGTGTCACTCACCCCTTGACCTGCGGAAATCGCCGCACGGCAGGAAAGGGGCGCCGCCCGTGGCGTCGGCTCCCTCCAGTCACACAATTTGTCGAGCCTGTGGACAAAGCCCGAGGCCCGTTGCGTCATGGGGAGGTGACAGAACCTGTGCGCATTCTCGTGGTCGGCGGCGGATACGTCGGGATGTACACGGCGCTGCGCCTGCAACGGAAGCTCAAGGCCGAGCTGCGCGGTGGTACGGCGGAGATCACCGTGGTGGCGCCGGACCCGTATATGACGTACCAGCCCTTTCTGCCCGAAGCGGCGGCCGGGAACATCTCGCCGCGCCATGTCGTGGTGCCGCTGCGCCGCGTCCTGGACAAGTGCCGGATCGTCATCGGCGAGGCCGACCGCATCGACCACGCGACCCGCACCGCCACCGTCACCACGCTCGCCTCGCCCGAGGACGGCACCGGCGCCATCCGCCTGACGTACGACGAACTCGTCCTCGCGCCCGGATCGGTCTCGCGCACCCTGCCGGTGCCCGGCCTCGCCGACCACGCGATCGGCTTCAAGACCGTCGAGGAGGCCATCGGCCTGCGCAACCACGTCATCGAGCAGATGGACATCGCCTCCTCGACACGCGACCCGGCGGTCCGCGACGCCGCCCTCACCTTCGTCGTCGTCGGCGGTGGCTACGCGGGCGTCGAGGCGCTCGCGGAGCTGGAGGACATGGCGCGCTACACCGCCCGCTACTACCACAACATCCGTCCCGAGGACCTGAAGTGGATCCTCGTCGAGGCGAGCGACCGCATCCTGCCCGAGGTCGGCGAGGAGATGGGCCGGTACGCGATCCGCGAGCTGCGCTCCCGCAACATCGACGTACGCCTGGAGACGCGCCTGGAGAGCTGCGAGAACCGGGTCGCCGTCCTCAGCGACGGCGCCCGCTTCCCCACCCGTACCGTCGTGTGGACCGCCGGCGTCAAGCCCGCGCCGATCCTCGCCGCCACCGACCTGCCCCTGACCGCGCGCGGCCGCATCGAGTGCACCGCCCAGCTCCGCGTGGCCGGCACCGAGCACGCGTGGGCGGCCGGCGACGCGGCCGCCGTCCCCGACCTGACCTCGCCGGAGAAGGGCAAGGAGTGCGCGCCCAACGCGCAGCACGCCGTGCGCCAGGCCAAGGTCCTCGCCGAGAACGTCGCCGCCGCCGTACGGGGCGGAGAACCGGCGGAGTACCGGCACACGTACGCCGGCTCGGTCGCCTCCCTCGGACTGCACAAGGGCGTCGCCCACGTCTACGGCCGCAAACTCAAGGGCTACCCGGCCTGGTTCATGCACCGCGCCTACCATCTGAGCCGCGTGCCGACCTTCAACCGCAAGGCCCGGGTGCTCGCCGAATGGACCCTGGCCGGACTGTTCAAACGCGAGATCGTCTCGCTCGGCTCGCTGGAACATCCGCGCGCCGAGTTCGAGATCGCCGCGGGCGGCGGGCCGCCCGCCAAGGGCCCCGCCCCCCACGACAACTGACGCTGTCAGTGCGGTCCGTCACACTGGGCGTGTGACCATAGGTGGACCCACACCTGCACAGAGTGATCCAGCGGCCCAGCACCGCACCAGCACCGGCAGCACAGCACCCGCAGCAACACACGAGGCTTGGAACACCGTGAACTTCACGCGTTGGAGCGCCCGGCTCCCCGGTACGCAGCGCCGCGCCGCAGCACGGACCGACCGCGGCTCCGTGCCCGCGGCCCGCGGCGAATCCGGATCGCGTCCGGAGCCCTGGACCGACGACGCGGCCGAGCCCCCGGTCCTCGACGACCTCTCGGTGCGCGACGTCCTGGGCCAGCTCCCCGCCCTGGTCGCGCTCCTGCACGGCCCCGAACACCGCGTCGCGTACGTCAACGACGCCTACGCCGCGGCCTTCGGCGCCCGCGCTCTCGGCGCCCCCGCCGCCAAGGCGCTGCCCGAACTCGACGAGCTCGGGCTGCTCCCGCTGATGGACCAGGTGCTCCGCAGCGGAACGTCCCGCACGGTCAAGTCCCGCAAGACCCGGAGCGGGGGTTCGTTCACGGTGACGTGCACCCCGGTGACCGTCCCCGGCCACGCCGAGGGCGGTGTGCTCGTCTACGCGGTCGACGTCACCGACCACGCCGAGGCCGCCGAGCGGCTGCGCACCAGCGAGCGCCGGCACCGCGAGACCGCCGTCACCCTCCAGCGCTCCCTGCTCCCCCAGGAACTGGAACAGCCCGACGACCTGCGGGTGGCCGCCACCTACCAGCCCGGCGGCACCGACGCGGCGGTCGGCGGCGACTGGTACGACGTGATCACCCTCGGCGCCGGACGCACCGCGCTGGTCATCGGCGACGTGATGGGCCGGGGCGTCCGCGCGGCCGCCGTCATGGGTCAACTCCGCACCGCGGTAAGGGCGTACGCGCGCCTGGACCTGCCCCCGCACGAGGTGCTCCAGCTCCTGGACGGGCTGGCCGCCGAGATCGACGCCAGCCAGATCGCCACCTGCGTCTACGCCGTGCACGACCCCAACGAGGGCCGCCTGGTGTACGCGTCGGCGGGCCACCTGCCCGTGCTCGTACGCCACGAGGACGGCACCGTCCACCGCGCCGAGGACCCGACGGGCCCCCCGCTCGGCACCGGCGGCTGGCTGCACACCTCCGGCTCGATCGCCCTGCCCCCCGGCGCCACCGCCGTCCTGTACACGGACGGCCTGGTCGAGCGCCGCAGGGAGGACATCGACGAGGGCGTGGCCGCCCTGGAGCGCGCCCTGTCCGGCGCGGTCGGCACCCCGCAGGTGGTGTGCGACCGGCTGCTGCGCGCCCTCGGAGTCACCGCCGAACACGACGACGACGTCGCGGTCCTGGTCTGCCAGCACCCCGCCCGCACGGGCCACGCCGCGGAGCTGTTCCACAACGCCGCCCTCGATCTGCTGGGCGGCATCGAAGCCGCGCCCCGCGCCCGGGCGTTCGCCTCCGGGGTCCTGTCCTCCTGGCGCTTCCCGGTGGAGCTGCGCGACCTGGGCGTCCTGGCCGTGAGCGAGCTGGTCGCCAACTCGCTCCAGCACGGCACCCCGCCGATGCGTCTGAGACTGCGCCGCACCGACCGCCGGCTGATCATCGAGGTGACGGACGGCGACGACCATCTGCCGCGCCGCCGCCGCGCCGACCCCGGAGACGAAGCAGGACGAGGCATCTCGATCGTCGCGACGATCGCCTCGTCCTGGGGTTCGCGCCGCACACCGGGCGGCGGCAAAGCGGTGTGGTGCGAGTTCGCGCTGCCCGACTAGGCGCGTGCCCTACGCGTTGGCGGGCGTCGGCTCGGGCTTGTGCACCGCGACCACCCGCGAGCCGGCCGCGAGCACCGGCTGGTCCTGCGCGGGCGTCAGCCCCTTGCCGAGCCGCAGCGCGAGCCCGGTGATCCCGAGCGAGAACAGCACGAACGTCACGATGTACGGGCCGTGCAGCGCGGCCCCCATGGGCCCGCCGACGGCCGGCCCGACCGCCAGCGCGAGCTGCTTGACCAGCGCGAACGCCGAGTTGTACTGGCCGACCATCGACTCGGGGGCGAGATCGGCGACCAGCGGAGCCACGGTCGGCGACAGCATGGCCTCGCCGAGCCCGAACAGCGCGTACGTCGACACGAAGGCGGCGGTCGCCATGGCCTGGCTGCCGTGCCCGAGCCCGGCGTACCCGGCGACGATCCACGCGAACGCCCAGATCAGACCGACGGCCGCGATGACACGGCTGCGACGGCGGCGCTCCACGAACTTGAGCACCAGGAACTGCGCGGCCACGATGACGGCCGTGTTGGCGGCCAGCGCGATCCCCAGCGTCGAGGGCTGGATCCCGGCGGCCTCGGTGCCGTACGCCGCGAGACCGGACTCGAACTGCCCGTAGCAGGCGAAGAAGACCACGAATCCGAGCACGCAGAGCTGCACCATCGCGCGGTGCCCGAGGATCCCCCGCATGCCGCCGCCCGCGCTCCGCTCACCCGTGGGACGCGCGTCCGACAGGACCATCGAGCGCGGCATCTTCGCGGAACCCGCGACGCCCGCGAGCACCAGGAACATCACCGCTTCGATGGAGAAGAGAAGCGTGAAGCTGGAAGGGCGGCTCAGGTCGACGAGCTGACCGCCGATGAGCCCGCCGATGCCGAGGCCGAGGTTCTGCAGGAAGAACTGGAGGGCGAAGGCGCGGGTGCGGGTCGCGGGCCCGGAACACCAGACGATCATCGTCGCGAGCGCCGGCTGCATCACGGCGGTCCCGGCGCCGAGCAGCGCGGCCGAGGCCACGGCGGCGGGCACGCTGGAGGCGAAGCCCATGCTCAGCGCGCCGACGGAGGCCAGCACCGCGGCGCCCACCAGGACCGGAAGCGGCCCGCGCCGGTCGATGACACGACCGGTGAACGGCAGCACCACGAGCGCGGCCATCGCGAAGACGGCGAGCACGACACCGGCCGTGGTCGCACCCAGGTCTCGCACCTGGGCCACATAGACATAGAGGTACGGAACGGTGAACCCGAGTCCAAACGCGCTCAGCGCGTTGCCTGCCTGGATCCGGCGCATCGCTGCACCCATCGCCTTGGTCACACTCACCACCTTGGGGGTCTGGAAGCTTGGAGAACCCGACGCCCTGGGACGTGAGCGAAGGGCTCGAACGTGTAGGGCTCAGATCTGAAGACTTCAACGCTAAAATTAGATTCTTAACAATACACACTCAAGGACTTAGACGCCAACGACCCGCGTGCCATACTCGCGACATGGCTGAGACCACCGAGCCCACCGAGTCCGACGGCCCCCAGGAGCCGACCCTCGACGAGCAGATCGCCGCGTACCAGCGGGAGTACCGCGACCTCGACCCCCAGGTGGAGAAGGTGGTGTCGGCCCTCGGCCGCCTGAACCGCCGGATGAACGTGGCGTACGGCCGGCAGGTCGCCGCGCTCGGCATCAGCAACGCCGAGTGGGAGGTCCTCAAGACCCTGCTGCTCGCGGGCGAGCCCTACCGGCTCGGCCCCGGCGAACTCGCCAAGCGCCTCGGCCTCACACCCGCCGCCATGACCCACCGCATCGACCGCATGGCCGGCGAAGGCCTGGTGACGCGCGACCGCGACGAGAACAACCGCGTCCGCGTCATCGTCGAGCTGACCGACGAGGGCCGTACGAAGTGGCTGGAGGCCATGCGCATGGCCAGCGACTTCGAGGAGGACCTCCTCCAGGACCTCTCCCCCCAGGAGCGGGGCGTCCTCGGCGAGATGCTGATCCGTCTGCTGCGCAGGGTGGAGCACGCCCAGCCGGACGCGGGCGGCCGCCTCACCGACCTCGACTGACGGCACCGGACCCGACGGAGGACGCGCGCCGAGAAAACCGGTGGACAGAAAAACCACTGGACAGGACCGCGTGGCCCGGGGTTGACACAGCCCGCCCCGATCCGTAAGGTTCTTCGAGTTGTCGCGGAGCCGATACGGTTCTGCAACGACCGTCCGCCGCAGACTCTGCGGCCACCCAACTCAGCACGATCTCCCGACCGGGATTGTTTTCGGCATGCCGAATTCATTTCGATCGGGCCCGGTGACCCCGATTACGGGTTGCCGAGAAAATCCGCTAGGGTTCGGGAGTCCCAACGGCCCAACAGCCGTGAAGACAAACCGACTTGGCCCCGGGAGACCGGGAATCAGGCCCGAAAGGATCTGATAGAGTCGGAACCGCCGGAAAGGGAAACCCGCGAGGGAGAACCGGAAAGGCGCCGAGGAAATCGGACACGAAAGCGTCTGATAGAGTCGGG
>NZ_JAODUA010000007.1 GCF_025399895.1 Streptomyces sp. ASQP_92
GGCGGGGTTGCCGTCCCGGCTTTTGGGCCGTTCCGACGTCCCGAACTCTAGCGGATTTCCCCGGCCGATTCACAATCGAGTCTGCCGGTCCGACCGAAAAAGAGAATTCGGCATGCCGAAATTCATCCCGGTCGGGAGATCGTGCTGAGTTGGGTGCCGCAGAGTCTGCGGCGGACGGTTGCCGCAGAACCGTTCCGGCTCCGTGGCAACCCGAAGAACCTTACGGATCTGCTCATCCTGCGTCAACTTGAGCGTCGGCTCGGCGCCGTCCTGGGCGGTAGCGTGCCCTCGTGACCTTGATCCTCGACACCGACACAGCCGTCGCCCACGCCTGGTGGTGGCGTACCGGAGACGGACCCATAGCCCCGTCCGACCTGGCCCTGCTGAGCAAGGATGAGCGCGACCGGGCCGCGCGGTTCGTCCACCCGGGGGCGGCCGTGGGGTATGCCGCCGCGCGAGCGTCGACCCGTCGGATCCTCTCCACCCTGCTCGATGTGGCGCCGGAGGAGATAGGGCTCGGCCGCAGACCCTGCCCGGGGTGCGGCGATCCGCTGCACGGACCTCCCACCGTGCTGCGTCCGGACACCCCTCTGTGGATCAGCATCTCCCACACCGGCGGCTGCGGAATGCTCGCCGTGGCCCGCGTTCCGGTGGGAGTGGACGTCGAGTTCGTACGCGACTTCCCGGTCGAGGAGCTCGCGCCGTCCACCCTGACCGAGTCCGAGCGGCAGATCGTGCTGCGGGCGGAGGAAGGGGATGCCCGGACCCGCGCGTTCCTGCGGTGCTGGACCCGTAAGGAAGCCGTGCTCAAGGCGGTCGGCGTCGGGATCACCACCGATCTCCGTACCGTCGAGACGTGTCCGGAGAGCTCGCGCCCGGTGACCGTCGCCACCGGGGTCCCCGGTACGCCCGGGTCCTGGACCGTGGCGGACCTCGACATGCCCGGCACCTGGGCCGCGGCCCTCTCCGTTCCCGCGCAGACCGACGGCAGCCACCCCGAAGTACGTCTCCACGAACACAGGTGAGCGTCGCCGCCCCCGGGCGCCGACATGGCGAAGGGCCGGCAGGACGCGCTGCGTCCGTGCCGGCCCTTCGCCGTCGGTCTCGCCCTTACTTCTCCACCAGCCGCAGCGAAATGCTGTTGATGCAGTACCGCTGGTCCGTCGGGGTCGGGTAGCCCTCGCCCTCGAAGACGTGGCCCAGGTGGGAGCCGCAGCGGGCGCAGCGGACTTCGGTGCGGGACATGCCGTGGGAGCGGTCCTCGATGAGTTCGACGGCCTCGGTGTCCTTCGGGTCGAAGAAGCTCGGCCAGCCGCAGTGGGACTCGAACTTCTCGGCGGAGGTGAACAGTTCGGCCCCGCAGGCGCGGCACGAGTACACGCCCTCGGTCTTGGTGTCGGTGTACTCGCCGACGAACGCGGGCTCCGTGCCGGCCTGGCGCAGGACCTGATACTCGGCGGGAGTCAGCTCCGCGCGCCACTGCTCGTCGGGCTTCTCGACGTCGTACGCCATGGGGTGCTCCTCGCTCGGGTCGGATCGGGGCGGGTCAGTCGGACAGGCGGGCCAGGATGGCCGGACCGAGGTCCGTCACGTCGCCCGCGCCCATGGTGAGAACGAGATCGCCGGGGGCGGCCATTCCCGCGACGACGTCCGGGACGGTGGACTTGTCGTGGACGGCGGTGACCGTGGCGCCGGCCGCCTTGGCCGCGTCGATGATCAGCTCGCTGGTGACGCCGGGGACCGGGTCCTCGCGGGCCGGGTAGATGTCGAGGACGACGGAGAGGTCGGCGAGCGCGAGGGCCTCGCCCATCTCCTTGCCGAGCTCCTGGGTGCGGGAGAAGAGGTGGGGCTGGAAGACCACCAGGAGGCGGGAGTCGGACGCGCCCCGCATCGCCTCCAGGTCCGCGGTCATCTCGGTCGGGTGGTGCGCGTAGGAGTCGATGACCTGGACGCCCTTGGCCTCGCCCTTGAGCTGGAGGCGGCGCTTGACGCCGGTGTACTTGCCGAGCGCGGAGGCCAGGTTGTGCGCCGGGATGCCGAGGGCGACGCCCGCGGCGAGCGCGGCGACCGCGTTGTGGGCGTAGTGGCGCCCGGGGACCGAGACGGTGAAGGTCAGGAACTTGCCGTTCAGCAGGACCGTCACCTCGGAGGTGAGGCCGCGCGGGGTGACCTTGTGGACGCGTACGTCCGCCGTCTCGGACTCGCCGTAGGTGACCACCTTGAGCGAGGACAGGTCGCGGACGCGCTGGGTGAGCTCCACGGCGCCCGGCTGGTCGGCGGCGATCACGAGGGTGCCACCGGGCCTGATCTTGCCGACGAAGGTCTCGAAGGAGTCGTAGATCTCGTCCATCGAGGCGTAGTTGGCGTGGTGGTCGAGTTCGACGTTGAGGACGATGGCGACCTCGGGGTCGTACTTCTGGAAGCTGCGGTCGCTCTCGTCTGCCTCCGCCACGAAGATGTCGCCCTCGCCGTGCCGGGCGTTGGTGCCGGGCCCTTCGAGGTCGCCGCCGATCGCGTACGAGGGGTCGAGGCCCAGCTCGGTCAGGGCGACGGCCAGCATCGAGGTGGTGGTGGTCTTGCCGTGGGTGCCGGCCACCGCGATGGAGCGCAGGCCGCCCATGAGGGAGGCGAGCGCGTCCGAGCGGTGCACGACGGGCACGGACAGCTCGGCGGCGCGGGCCAGCTCGGGGTTGTCGGCGCGGATCGCGCTGGAGACGACGACGCAGGTGGCGTCGGAGGCGAGGTGGCCGGCCGCGTGGCCGATGTGCACGGTGGCGCCGAGGGCCCGCAGCGCCTCGGCGGTGGCGGACTCCTTCGCGTCGCTGCCCGCGACCTGGGCCCCGCGCTGGGCCAGGATCTTCGCGATGCCCGACATGCCGGCACCGCCGATGCCGATGAAGTGCGGCCGTTCCATGGCGGTGGGAATGGCGGATGCCATGCGGTTCTCTCCCGGGGTGCGACGTACGTACAGAAGGAGCCCCCACCCTAATTCCTGTGGGGGCTCCGGCCGCGACACGGCTCCGTGCGGGGGCTACTCGCTGTGGGCGAAGAGCTTGAGGACCGGTACGCCGACCTTGTGACGGGCGCGCGAGGCCCAGTCGCGGTGGAAGAACTCCTCCACGTAGTGCGGGGCCGTCAGGACGATGACCTCGTCGGCGCCCACCTCGTCGACCACGCCCTTCAGCTTGTCCAGGGGGTGGTCGTCGACCACCTGGCCCACCGCCGTGCTGCCCGCGTCCCGCAGGGATTGCAGGGAGTGCTGGAGCGCCAGTTCGGCGGGGCCCTGGGCCGCCGTGCCCTCGGGTTCGTCGCCTTCGCGGACGGCCTCGTCGAGTTCGCCGAGCGCCACGTCGTCGATCGCGCGCAGCAGCCGGTCCTGGTCGCCCCTGGGCTGCATGAGCACGACGAACGACATCGGCTCGTCCCCGTGCAGAGTGGTGACGAATTCCACGTCTACGGAGGTCAGGGGCTTCTCGATCATCAATACGCTCGTGAACACGACAGGCGCCCTTCTAATCTCTCCATGGCCTTCGCCACCGTGAGCGGTGGGCCCGGCCCCTGCGGAAACCATCCTTCCCCGTGCCCGCACGGGGTCTGCCTGAATAAGTGTGCCCAGCGTGAGCTAAGCGGAACGGTAAATTCCGCCGTTCGTCAGATCCGACGGTAACGCGTGAAGAGGAACCCGGCGTCCTCCAGGACCGACGTCGGCGCGAACCGCTGGGGAACCGTCACCGGGGGCCCTCCGGCGATGCGCTGGGCGTCCCCGGCGGTCAGCAGCGGCGCCACCGTCAGACACAGCTCGTCAAGGACTTCGGCGGCCACGAACTGGCCGAGCAGGCGCGGCCCGCCCTCGGTGAGCATCCTCGGCAGGCCCCGGTCGGCCAGCGCCCGCACGGCCCGCCGGGGCTCGACTCCGGGACCGTCGCCCGCGACCACCACCTCGGCGCCCGCCCGCTCGGCCTCCCGCACCCGGTCGGGGTCGGCGGCCGCGCCGGTCAGGATCAGGGTGGGGACCAGCGGCGAGGTGAACAGGGGCAGCGAGAAGTCGAGGTCCAGGCCCGCGGTGACGACGGCGATCGCGGGGGCGGGACCCTGCCCGGCCGCCTTGCGCCGCTCGGCGAACTCGGCCCGCGCCCTGGCCGGCCGGTACCCCTCCAGGCGTACCGTTTCCGCACCCACCACGACGACGTCCGCCAGGGCGCGCAGCGTGCCGAAGATCCGCATGTCGGTGTCGGACGACAGCGGCTGCGAGCGGCCCTCGTGCTGGCCCGCGCCGTCGAGCGAGGACACCATGTTGGCCCGCAGCCAGGGGCCGTCCGTGCGGGGGTAGGCGTAGGCGTCGGCCAGCCGGTCGAGCGACCACTCCGTGTCCGCGGCCGGGTCCGCGGTCCAGGGGTGTCCGGGGGGCCCGGTCTGTTCGGCGCTCTGGACGCTCTCGGCGCTCTCGGCGGCCGGTGTCTGGTCGGTCACAGGGAACAGTTGTCGCATGCCGTGCAGTCTGGCACGACCCTTACAGTGGGGAACTGTGTCGACCAGCCCCATAACCGAAGCGGCCCCGGCGTCCCTGTGCGCCCGCGCTCCCCATGTCCCCGCCGATCGACTGGTCGCCGAGATGGTGCCGCCGCCGCGGTTCGACTCGGTCCGTTTCGAGACGTATGTGCCGGACCCGAACCAGCCGAGCCAGTCCGAGGCGGTCACCGTGCTGTCCTCCTTCGCGGCGGGGCTCGGCGGGGCGCACGCGGTCGGGGCCAAGCGGCGCTGGTTCGCGAAGAAGCCGGCCGCGGCCCCCGGGCCGCGCGGGGTGTATCTCGACGGCGGGTACGGCGTCGGCAAGACCCATCTGCTCGCCTCGCTGTGGCACGCCACTCCGGCCGAGCCGGCGCTCAAGGCCTTCGGCACGTTCGTCGAGCTGACGAATCTGGTCGGCGCGCTCGGCTTCCAGCAGACCGTGCAGACGCTGAGCGGCCACCGGCTGCTGTGCATCGACGAGTTCGAGCTCGACGACCCGGGCGACACGGTCCTGGTGTCCTCGCTGCTGCGCAGGCTCGTCGAGCAGGGCGTGGCGCTGGCCGCGACCTCCAACACGCTGCCCGGCAAGCTCGGTGAGGGCCGGTTCGCGGCCGCCGACTTCCTGCGGGAGATCCAGGGCCTCTCCGCGCACTTCCGCCCGCTGCGGATCGACGGCGAGGACTACCGGCACCGCGGGCTGCCCGAGGCTCCCGCCCCTTACTCCGACGAGCAGGTCACCCGGGCCGCGTACGCCACCGAGGGCGCCGCCCTCGACGACTTCCCGCAGTTGCTGGACCACCTCTCGCGGGTCCACCCCAGCCGGTACGGGGCGCTCACGGACGGGGTCCGCGCGGTGTGTCTGACCGATGTGCGGCCGGTGCCCGACCAGTC
Source organism: Streptomyces sp. ASQP_92 (assembly GCF_025399895.1). Lineage (GTDB taxonomy): Bacteria > Actinomycetota > Actinomycetes > Streptomycetales > Streptomycetaceae > Streptomyces. Next base: position 5,401 of record NZ_JAODUA010000007.1, read on the forward strand.
GACCGCGCTGCGTCTGGTGGTGCTCGCCGACCGGCTGTACGACCGCGAGGTGCCGGTGCTCGCCTCGGGCGTCCCCTTCGACCGGCTGTTCAGTGACGAGATGCTGAACGGCGGATACCGCAAGAAGTACTTCCGGGCGATCTCCCGTCTGACCGCGCTGGCCCGCGACGCGAAGGGCCTTGTGGGGCAGTAGGTTTGGGGCCGAGGGGGCTCCGCAGCATCCGTCCATCGCCCCCTCGGCCACAGAAGGGAAACATCATGGCCACCACGCGCACGGCGCACACGGTCTGGGAAGGCGAGCTCCTCAAGGGCTCCGGCACCGTCACCTTCGACTCCTCGGGCATCGCCTCGCAGGCGGTCTCCTGGCCGTCCCGCGCCGAGCAGGCCAATGGCAAGACCAGCCCGGAGGAGCTCATCGCGGGCGCCCACTCGAGCTGCTTCTCGATGGCCCTCTCGCACGGCCTGACGGGCGCGGGCACCCCGCCCACCCGTCTGGAGACCAAGGCCGACGTGAGCTTCCAGCCCGGCGAGGGCATCACCGGCATCCACCTCACCGTGCGCGGCGAGGTCCCCGGCCTCGACGCGGACGGCTTCCAGGCGGCCGCCGAGGACGCCAAGAAGAACTGCCCGGTGAGCCAGGCCCTTTCGGGGACCACCATCACGCTCTCCGCCGAGCTCGTCTGAGGCTGCCGCCAGCGGTAGCGCCGGGCGCCGTTCCATCGCACGATCGAGGGAACGCGGGGCGTCCGGAAGGGGTGCGCGGTGGCCAGAAGGGACAGGGCCGGGCAGGGCGGGAAGAAACCCGGGCCCGGCCTTGGTGAACTGCTGCGCATCCCCGGCGGCGAACGCGTGCGCCTCTCCGCGTACGCCGCCGACGCGACCCCCGCCGGGCCGCCGGACAAGGCCGCGGGCCTGGCCGCCACCGCCCGGATGGGTGAACGTCTCGCCGATCTCCAGGAGCGCCTTTACGCGGCGAGCACCTCGGGCGACCGGCGGCGGATCCTGCTGGTGCTCCAGGGCATGGACACCAGCGGCAAGGGCGGCACGGTCAAGCACGTCATCGGGCTCTTCAACCCGTCGGGCTGCCGCGTCCAGGCGTTCAAGGCGCCGACCCGCGAGGAGCTCGGCCACCCCTTCTTGTGGCGCATCACCAAGGCGCTCCCCCGGCCCGGCGAGATCGGCATCTTCGACCGCTCGCACTACGAGGACGTATTGATCGCCCGGGTGCGGGAGCTGGTCTCCCGCACCCGGCTCAACCGCCGCTACGAGCAGATCAACGACTTCGAACGCTCCCTCGCCGACGACGGGGTGAGCATCGTCAAGGTGTTCCTGCACATCAGTTACGAGCAGCAGCGCCGCCGTCTGCTCGCGCGCCTCGACAACCCCGACAAGCACTGGAAGTTCAACCCGGGGGACATCGACGAGCGGGCGCTGTGGCCCGCCTACCAGAAGGCGTACGAGATCGCCCTGAAGCGCTGCTCCACCGACGCCGCCCCCTGGTACCTCGTGCCGGCCGACCGCAAGTGGTACCGCGACTGGGCGGTCAGCACGCTGCTCCTGGAGCGGCTGGAAGCGCTCGATCCGCAGTACCCGCCGGGCGACTTCGATGTCGAGGAGTGCAGGCGCCGGTTGCTCAACGACGGGTGAGCGAGGGCCAGTTGGGGCGAGGGCCGCGCGCGGGCGCCGGGAGATCTGCTCGGCGGAGAGCGAGCCGATGCCGTCCGCGTGAGCGGTGGCCGCGCCGGCGAGGCCGAGGGCGGTGGGCCGAGGGCGGTGGGCGGTGGGCAGTGGGCAGTGGAGCAGAGCGCCGCGGTGCACGCGCCCGTACGGGATCCGGACACGGCGCCTCCCTGGAGCATGCACGGCGCCTCGGGTGTCAAGGGGCTGTTCGGGCGGGTGTTCCGTATGTGACGAGCCCAGTCCGCCGGGGGACGGAGGGCGCGTTGTGCGGCATTGGCCGGAATCTCAGGGACGCCGAGGGCAGCCTCGGCAAATATGCCTATACGATCGGATACTTTCCGTTCGTGACCCTTACTGCACGCAAAATGATCGCCGGTGCCCTGCTCGGTGCCGCGCTCGCCGGCTGCGGCTCCGACCCCGCCTCCGCCCCGCGCCACTCGGCGGACCGGCCCTCCCCCTCGGCCCCGGCCCCGCAGGGGGCGGGCGCCCCCAAGACGGCGAGCGCCCCGACGCTGGCGCCCGGCCCCGGCGGAATCACCCCCGTCTTCAAGCGGGCTCCCGAGACCCCCAAGGGCGAGAAGGTCGTCGCGCTGACCTTCGACGCCGACATGACGGCCGACCAGGGACCGCGCGCCGCGCGCGGCGAGCACTTCGACAACCCCGGGCTCATCGCCGATCTACGGCGGATGAAGGTTCCGGCGACGGTGTTCATGACCGGCCGGTGGGCCGAGGAGTACCCGGCCGAGGCCCGCGCGATCGGGACGGACCCCGCCTTCGAGGTGGGCAACCACTCCTACAGCCATTACGCGTTCAAGTCCGACTGCTACGGCCTGCCCGTGGTCCCCAAGGACGCGGTGCGGGCCGACGTCGAGAAGGCGACGGCCCAGTTCAAGAAGGCCGGGGTGACCAACGCCGTGCCCTACTTCCGCTTTCCCGGCGGCTGCTACGACGACGAGGTCCTGCGCACCCTCGCCCCGCTGAAGATGACCGCCGTCCAGTGGGACGTGGTGAGCGGGGACGCCTTCGCGACGGACGCGAACGCGGTGGCCGACCAGGTGCTCGCCGGGGTACGGCCGGGGTCGCTGGTGGTCATGCACTGCACGCGCAGCGCGGCGCCGGTCACCGACACCGCGCTCCAGCGCATCGTGCCGGAGCTGCGCAAGCGCGGCTATCGCTTCGTGAAGGTCTCCGACCTGATCCGGGGCGCCACCCAGCACTGAGCCATCAGCCGGAGCAGGCGGTGCGCTGCGCCTCCTGCCACTCGCACACCGGACAGAGGGTGCTGCCCTTCGTCGACTCCGGGTACTCGGTCGGCGCACGGCACAGCACGCACTCGGCGAAGGGGCCGTCCGCGGAGCCGGGCGCGGGGGCCCCGGCGGCGGGCCCCGGTCCTCGCTCCGGTCCCGCGTCGCAGTACGTCGTCTCGTCGTGCGGCCGCGTCTCGTCCATGGACCCGAGCGTAATCGGGTATGGGGCCAAGCGGTCGCCCCGGCCGGGACGGAGGTGTGGGCCCGGCGTCGTACGGAATCGTCGTACGGAATCTGCGAGGGGACGGGCCCGGCTCGGCTCAGCGGCGTCGTGAGCTGAGCGCGCAGACCCCGGCGGCGACCACCCCCGCGCACACCAGAGCGGCGGCCGGCGGCACTACCGCGAGCGGTACGGAGCCCGTGCGCGAGCCGGTGACCAGGGCGGACACCGCGTACTTGGCGGGCGACGGCGTGAGGACCAGGGCGAGCAGCGCGCCCAGTGCGGTGAGCGTGAGGGACCAGCCCCGCGTGTGCAGCACCGGACGGCTGCCCAGCGCGCCGACCGCCGCCCCCGTCAGCACGCAGACCCCGGCCGCCGACAGCCCCGCCCCGAGCGCGGAACCCAGCGGCACCGCCACCTTGTGGTCCGCGCTCGCCGGATCGCCCACCGCGGTCACGTACGCCGTGCCCAGCAGGCCGAGCACGGACGCACAGCCGACCGCCGCCAGGAGCGACGCGAGATGGACGCGGGGCGGACCCGCGGCGGCGGCCGCGCAGGTGCGGGCGGCCTCCGGTTCCTGGGTGACGCAGATCCGTACGAGCCAGGCCGTCACCGGTAGCAGCCCGGCGGCCGCGAACCCCAGCGCGCCCAGGACCGGCTCCCCCGCCTGGACGCCGACGGCCAGGAAGGCGACGTACAGCAGGACCGGCGCGAGCCAGCGCTGGGAGCGCAGGAGCAGGGTGCTCTGGTAGCGCACGAGGGGGACGAGTGGGCTCATGTGCCGCGCACTCCTCGGATGTGCCAGGGCGGGCGGGCCGCGAGCAGGGCGCGCAGCAGGTCGTCGGAGTGCTCGGCCGCGACGCGCAGGGTGCGGGAGCCGTCTGCCGTCCTCAACTCCTGTGGGCTGCCCGGCAGTTGGGATGGCAGGGGGCCCGTTCCGGTGATGTCGACGAGGACCGGCGCGCCGGAGGGGTTCGGGGTGCCGGCCAGGGGCGCGCGGTGCAGCCCGGCGTCCGCCACGGTGTACCGCGCGTCCTGGTGGCCGGCGAGGCGCGCGGGGTCGTGGTCGACGAACACGACCGTCGCGCCCGCCGTCACACGCTCGCGCACCGCGCGGTCCAACTCGGCGCGGGCCGCGGTGTCGAGGCCGGTCCACGCCTCGTCCAGGACCAGGAGTTCGGGTTCGGCGAGCAGCGCCTGGGCCACGGCGACCTTCTGGCTGGTGCCCTTGGAGAGCTCGGCGAGCGGAGTGCCGGCGTACGCGGCCGCGCCGAACCGTTCGAGCCAGTGCCCGGCCCGCTCCTTGGCCGCGCGGCGCGACAGCCCGTGGATCCGGCCCAGGTGCGTGAGGTAACCGGCCGCCGTGAAGGGGAGCGCCGCCGGGAAGCGTTCGGGGACGTAGGCGGTGCGGGGCCGGCCGGTGACCCGGCCCTCGGTCGGCGCGTCCGTTCCGGTCACCAGCCTCAACAGGGTTGATTTACCGGTGCCGTTGGTGCCCGTGACGCGGACCAGGGCGCCCGCGGGCAGCTCCAGGTCGATGTCGCGCAGGACCCAGGGGCCGCCGATGGAGTACCGGCGGCCCACACCCCTCAGTGCGCGGGTGGTGCTCAGTGCTGCTGCGCCTTCTGCGGCGTCGCCTCGCTCGGCCGGACGATGACGTAGCCCTCGCCCTGGAGCATCAGCTGCACAGCCTCGCCGGAGCCACCGCGCAGCATCGAGCCGATGGACTGCGAACGGTGCAGGGAGGTCTGGAGGTTGGCGGTCCAGCCGACCACCGCGTCCGTGTCGACGTACACCGGGAGCTGCGGGGAGACCGGGATGACCAGCGGGTTGCCCTCGCAGACCACGCCGAGCCGGCCGTACCCCGTGAAGACGCTGTTGAACAGGCCGCCGCCGGCGATGCCGGAGCCCTTGACCGTCTTGATCTCGTAGCTGAGCGTGGAATCGAAGCACAGCACGTTGCGGCCGTTGATGGTGAGGGCATCGCCCTGCTCGATGTCGACAATGAAACAGTTCTGCGCCTCGTGCGCGAACCACGCCTCGCCCTGGCCGGTGACCGCCATCAGGGGCAGGCCCTCGCCGGTGACCGCGCGCTTCAGCATGCCGCCGATGCCCTGGCCGCGCCGCTCGAACTGCAGGTTGCCGCGGTAGGCGATCATCGCGCCCTGGCGCGCCAGCATCTCCCCGTTGACGGCGTACTTGATCGACTTGGCGTTCTCCAGCGTCATTCCGGCGGCGGCCGCCGGCTGGGCCATGTTCTCGGTGGCAAAAAGGTCGCTCTTCATGCGCGCATCCTGTCCCGGAACGATTCGTTCCGCCAAGAATCACCGGTTCGGCGGCTGGCAGACTGGTGGGGTGAGCACCCAGGACACCTCTTCCGCCGACCCATTCCCCGACGAGTCCCCTCGCGACGAGGCACCGCAGTTCGTGCTGCCGCTCGTCGTCCGCATCGAGAAGGCCGAGCCCCCGGCGCGGACCGACGCGCTGGAGACGGCGGCCCGCGCGGTGCTCGTCATCCTCGACGACGACCGGTCGCTGGGCGAGGGCGACGACGAGGGCGAGTGGGCGCGGGCCATGCGCGACTGGCAGGACGCGCGGATCCGCAAGGTGGTGCGTCGGGCCCGCGGTGCCGAGTGGCGCAAGGCCTCGGCGCTGCCCGGGATCACGGTGACCGGGAAGGCTGCGGAGGTACGCGTCTTCCCGCCGGTGCCGCTCGACGGCTGGCCCAAGGAGCTGGCCAAGCTCCAGGTGTCCGGCACGGATCTGGACGACCCGGCGGAACCGGGTCCCCCCGATCCGCTCGCGCCGGTGCTCTGGCTCAACCCGGACCTCGACATGTCCGCGGGCAAGGCCATGGCGCAGGCCGGCCACGGTGCCCAACTCGCCTGGTGGGAGCTGTCGGACGCCGAGCGCAAGGCTTGGCGGGGGGCGGGCTTCGCGCTCTCGGTACGGGTCGCGGAGCGCGCCGCGTGGCGCGAGCTGACGCTGAGCGGGTTGCCGGTGGTTCGGGATGCCGGGTTCACCGAGATTGCGCCGGGGTCTTGCACGGTGGTGGCGGAGCATTCGGGGTTGTGGGGGCGGCTGGGTCGGTGAGGGGGTGGTGGGGCCCCGCGCCCCTGGGCCGCCCTGGTTGGGGCCCCCAGCGCCCCTCGGCCTCGCGCCCGTACGGGCCGTTCGCGCAGTTCCCCGCGCCCCCGAATGCCAGCGCCGGGTTCGGCCCCTCGCGCGGGACCCCGCACCCCTAACCCCGCCTTCGTCCTCGGGTCGTGGTCGCTGCTCGCGCAGTTCCCCGCGCCCCCAAATGCCAGCGCCGGGCCCGGGGCCCCTCGCACAGGGGGCCCCGCACCCCTAACCCCGCCTTCGTCCTCGGGTCGTGGTCGCTGCTCGCGCAGTTCCCCGCGCCCCCAAATGCCAGCGCCGGGCCCAGCCCCTCGCGCCCAATGCCCGCGCCGCACCCGGCCCCTCGCACAGGGGCCCCTCGCACCCAGCCCCACCCTCGCGGCGTTGAACGCATCGGGGGTCTCATGCGTATCCCGCGGTACCACCGAGTAGCGTTCGGCGCTCTCGATCGACCGGCCCGGGAGGCATCTTGTCGCGTGGCATAGTTCGCTCCAGTCGTTTTGCCCTGCGCCGCGTGAACGGTACGGGGCTGCTGATCGCGGTGCTCGTGGCCACCATCGGCGCGCTGGCCTTTCCCGTGTGGTCGTATGCCGATCGCGGTGGGACGCCGCAGGCGAATCTCGACGCGGCCTCCACGCCGACCCCCTGGGGCCCGCTGTCGGCGACGGACCGGGAATTCGTCACCAAGGTGCGGCTCGCCGGGCTCTGGGAGGGGCCGGCCGGGCAGCAGGCGCAGCAGCGAGCCCCCAGCGCCGCGATCAAGGCGGCCGGGGACCACCTCGTCATGGGCCACGCCGCGCTCGACCGGCACGACCGCGACGTGGCCGCGAAGCTCGGCATCGAGCTGCCGAGCCAGCCCAACCCTCAACAGCAGGGATGGTTGCGGCAGTTGACGGCGGACACCGGCACCGCCTACGAGCGGGACTTCGCCAACCTGCTGCGCGCCGCGCACGGCAAGGTGTTCGCCCTGGTCGCGCAGGTGCGCGCGACCACCCGCAACTCGCTCGTGCGCGATCTGGCGAATGACGCCAACACCACCGTGCTCGACCACATGACGATGCTGGAGGCCACCGGCCTGGTGGACTTCGACGCGCTGGCCACCCCGAGCTGAGGCTCGCACAGGGAGGCCTTCGCGGCCGGGCGCGGCAACCTCAAATCAAGCTCTGAAGGTGACCCGCGAGGGTTCGCCGCCGGAGCCGGGGGCCATGACCTGTCCATGAAGCAACTGGGCATCGGCATCGGCTGGCGGCCTGAGATCGCCACGGCCGTGGAGGGGCTCGACGGCATCGACTGGGTCGAGGCGGTCGCGGAGAACCTCTGCCCCGGCCACCTCCCCGACTCGCTGGTACGGCTGCGCGGGCGCGGCGTCACCGTGGTGCCGCACGGGGTCTCGCTCGGACTCGGCGGGGCCGAGCGCCCGGACGCGCGGCGCCTCGCCGAGCTGGCGGCCCGGGCCGAGGCGCTCGGCTCCCCGCTGGTCACCGAGCACATCGCGTTCGTGCGCGCGGGCGGCGCGCTGACCGCCTCGCCGCGCCTTGAGGCGGGCCACCTCCTGCCGGTGCCGCGCACCCGCGACGCCCTGCGGGTGCTGTGCGAGAACGTCCGCATCGCCCAGGACGCGCTGCCCGTGCCGCTCGCCCTGGAGAACATCGCGGCCCTGATCGACTGGCCCGAGGATGAGTTGACGGAGGGCCAGTTCCTGGCCGAGCTCGTCGAGCGCACCGGGGTGGGGCTTCTCATCGACGTGGCCAACCTCCACACCAATCGGGTCAACCGGGGCGAGGACCCCGCGAAGGTGCTCGACGCGCTGCCCCTGGAGGCCATCGCGTACGTCCATGTAGCGGGCGGCGTGGAGCGGGACGGCGTCTGGCACGACACGCACGCCCACCCCGTGCCCCGCCCGGTCCTGGACGTCCTTGCCGAGCTGGCCGCACGGGTGACCCCGCCCGGCGTGCTCCTGGAGCGGGACGAGGCGTTCCCACCGACGGCCGAACTCGCGGGCGAACTCGACGCGATCCGCTCCACGCTCCGGTCCGCCACCCGGCGCCCGGGCCGTCCCGAGACCCCGAGCGTCCTCGCGGCCCCGGACGGACCGGTGACCTCGGACGGACCGGTGACCCCGGTCGGCGCGGCGGGCCGCGTGTCGGCCCGTACCGGCTCGGCGGCGCCTCCCGGCACGGCGGTCCCCACCAGCGTCCCGCCTCTCGAAGAGAGCCACCGTTCGCGTGAGCGGCTCGCGCTGGCGCAGGCCGCTCTGCTCTCCTCGCTCACCGCCGGGACGCCCGTGCCCGCCGGGTTCGACGGGCCGCGGCTGCGGGTGCAGGCCCGAGCGCTCGCGGCCAAGCGGGCCGACGTGGTGGCCAAGGTGGCGCCGGAGCTGGAGACGCTCCTCGGCGACGGCTTTCGCGAGGCGTTCCTCGCCTACGCCACGTGCCGCCCGATGCGCGGCGGTTACCGCCAGGACGCCCTCGACTTCGCGCGCTGGCTGCTCGACGCGGGACGGCCCGGCGACGCCGACACCCGGCGCGCCCTGGGCCGTTGGTGGAAGGAGCGGGCCGGCGCCCGGCCCCCGGGCCGCGCGGCACGGCTTCTGAGCACCGTGAGCCGAGCGGCCCGAGGGCGGCGCAACCCGTCAACGTACCTCGTGGGCAAGGGAGTTGAGACGAACTCCTCCCTCACGTGACGACTCCCACACCACCCGGCCACCCATTTCACCGAACCGCCTCCCGGATCAGCGGCATCCGCACTACCGTGCGGCACGCACCAGGAGGCATCCATGCGTCGCTTGCTGTCCGGTACCGGGCTCGTCCTCGTCGCGCTGGCCGCGACCCTGCTCGCGCTGCTGTTCCCGATCTGGTCGTACGCCGACCGCTCCGGCACGCCCCTCGCCGACCTCGACGGCGCCACGGTGCCGACCCCCTCGGGCCCGCTGTCCGCGGCCGACCGGGACTTCGTGGTCCGGGTGCGGCTGGCCGGGCTCTGGGAGGGGCCGGCCGGGCAGCAGGCCATCGAGCGCAAACCCAGCGCCGCGATCGAGGCGGCCGGGCGGCACCTGATGGCGGGGCACGCCTTCCTCGACGCCCGGGCACGCGAGGTCGCCGCGCGGCTCGACATGGAGCTGCCGAACCAGCCCAACGACCAACAGCGGGGCTGGCTCAGCCAGTTGACGGCGGACACCGGCACCGCCTACGAGCGGGACTTCGCCAACCTGCTGCGCGCCGCGCACGGAAAGGTGTTCTCGCTCGTCGCCCAGGTGCGCGCGACCACCCGCAACTCGCTCGTGCGCGAGCTCGCCGACGACGCCAACACCACCGTCCTCGACCACATCCGCGTGCTGGAGGCGACCGGGCTCGTCGACTTCGACGCGCTCGCACGGGACGGCGCCGCGGCGGCGACCGCGAGCCCCACCGGGCCGCCACCGCCCACGCCGGGGACGACGCCCGCGAGTCCACGGCCCCTCGCCCCGGGGCCGTCCGGCAGCGCCGGGCCCTCGTTCCCGCTGCCGCCCGCCGTGTCCCGCCCCAAGGACGAGGCATCGGCGGAGCCCGACACCCACACTCCGTAACGAAGGAATAACTCCACGTCCAAATCGTGGACAGACTGTGGCGGTGAACCGCCAACTTCGCATACAACTCGGCCATGTTCTGGGTGCTCTTCCTTCTGCCGGCGATCGTCGCCGCCGGGCTGTCCTGCGGTCGGCTCTGCCTCGCGGCCGTCGCCGCCGCGCGCCCCGGGCCGCGTCCGCAGGAGGAGCGGGACCTGTCCTGCTACGAGGCCGCGTTCCTGGCGGGCGGCCCCTATCGGGTCGCCGACCTCACCCTGATCTCCATGCACCGGGCCCGTCGGCTGCTGCTCGCCCACACCGGGTGGGCCACCGTCGTGGACCCCGAGGGCCGCGACGACCTGGAGCGGTCCGTCCTCACCGCGATCGGCCCCGGCGGGCAGGAGCGGATAGCGGCGATACGCTCCGACGCGGCCGCCGCCGACGCGGTGCGCGAACTCGCCGAGCGGCTCGCGGGAGCGGGCCTGGCCGTCCCGGACGTGGTGCGCAACGGCGTCAGCGCCTCGGTGCGGGCGGTCCGGGGCGCCGCCCTGCTGATCACCGCGCTCGCCGCCACCGCGCTGTTCATGCCCGGTGAGGCGTCCATCGGGCGGGCCGAGATGGCCGCCTGGTTCTCGCTCCCCCTCGTCCTCACCCTTGGCTGCCTCGCCATCGCCCGCATGGAGATCCACCCGTACACCCGCTGGGCCTCGCCCGACGGGCAGGCGCTGCTCGGCGGGCTCGACGCGGCGGGCGATCCGCTCACCGCGGTCGCCGTGCGCGGACTGCGGGCCGTGGACGATCCCCAGGTGCGCAGCGCCCTGACGAGCGGCCGCTTCGCGCATCGGAGTCAATGACCGCGTCCGGCGCGGCCCCGCTGCTTTACTTCCCCTCGCACGACGTATCCCCTTTTGACCTGTATGTACTTCCGTAGTACCGCAGCACGAAAGGGATGTTCCGGCGATGAGAGCTGTAGCGCTGTACGGAACCCTCGGTTCCCTCGTCCTTTCCGCCCTCGTCGCCGCTCCCGCGGGCAGCGCCGACCCGCTCACCGTCGAGGCCCGGGGCGCGGCGGCGGCCGCCCGGCACGCGGCCGCCACCCCGATCGCCTTCGGCCGCTGCCCCGAGGTGGAGGCGCTGCCCCCCTCCGTCCAGTGCGGCACCGTCGAGGTCCCGCTCGACTACAGCCATCCGACGGGCCGTCAGATCGCGCTGACCGTCAGCCGGGTCAAGGCCACGGGCAAGCCCGCCCAGCGCCAGGGCGCCCTCGTCTTCAACCCGGGCGGACCCGGCGCCTCCAGCATGTACTTCCCGATGGTGGCCGGCCTCCCCACGTGGAAGCGGCTCGCGGGCGCGTACGACCTCGTCGGCTACTCCCCGCGCGGAGTGGCCCGTTCGGCCCCGCTGTCCTGCCAGGACCCGGCGGACTTCGCCAAGGCCCCCACCGACGCGCCGAGGCACCCCTCCGAGCCGTACAAGATGGAGCGCATCGCGCAGGCCCAGGCGTACGCCGCGGGCTGTGAGCGCAACGCGGGCCAGGCGCTGCGCTTCTACACGACCCTCAACAACACCCGCGATCTGGACGTGCTGCGGGCCGCGCTCGGCGAGAAGAAGCTGACCTTCATGGGCTCCTCGTACGGCACCTACTTCGGGGCCGTGTACGCGACGCTGTTCCCCTCCCACGTCCGCCGGATGGTCTTCGACTCGGCGGTCGACCCGGACCCCGACCAGATCTGGTACCGCAACAACCTCGCCCAGTCCCGCGCGTTCGAGGGCCGCTGGGAGGACTTCCGCACCTGGGTCGCCAAGCACGACGCGGTCTACCACCTGGGCAGCACGGCCCAAGAGGTCCTGGAGAGCTACGAGAGGGTGCGGGCCGCCCTGACCCGGCGGCCGGCCGGCGGCACCGTCGGGCCCGCGCAGTTGCAGGCCGCGTTCCTCAAGGCCGGGTATTACGACGACTACTGGTCGAGCCGGGCGAGCGCCCTGTCGGAGTACCTCAAGGGCAATGAGCGTCCGCTGGTCCAACAGGCCGCCCCCAGGCCGGAGTCGGCGAGCGACGACGAGAACGGGAACGCGGTCTACACGGCCGTCGAGTGCAACGACGCCCCCTGGCCGACGGACTTCGCCACCTGGGACCGCGACAACAGCGAACTGGCGCGGACCGCGCCGTTCGAGACGTGGGACAACGTGTGGATGAACCTGCCGTGCGCCTACTGGCCGGCCCCGCGGCAGAAGCCGGTGGACGTCGGCGTGCGGCCGGGGGCGCTGCCGCCCACGCTGATCCTGGCAGCGGAGCGGGACGCGGCGACGCCGTACCCGGGCGCTCTGGAACTCCAGCGGCGGCTGCCCGGCTCCGCGCTGATCACGGAGAAGGACGCGGGCACGCACGGCATCGCGGGCGGCGCCAACGCGTGTGTGAACGGCTATGTGGAGGACTACCTGCTCAACGGCCGGACGCCGGTGCGGCGCGCTGCGTGCGCGCCGCACCGGGAGCCGAACCCGGTGTCGCTGGACGAGCGGACGGCCCACAGGCCGGGGCGTACGGTGCCCGCTCTCTGATCTTCCGGGTCAGGGGTGACCGGCCCGCTCGCGTGGCGCGGGCCGGTCACCTGGTCTTGCTCGGCCGGTGAGGCCGGTGAAGGCGGTGAGGCCGGTGAAGGCGGAGGCCGTCAGGCGAGTCCGGCGACGAGATCCGCGACGGACTTCCGCCGGCCGGTGTAGAACGGCACCTCTTCGCGCACATGCATCCGGGCCTCGGAGGCGCGCAGATGGCGCATCAGGTCGACGATGCGGTGCAGTTCGTCGGCCTCGAAGGCGAGCAGCCACTCGTAGTCGCCGAGCGAGAACGAGGCGACCGTGTTGGCCCGCACGTCGGGGTAGCCGCGGGCCATCTTGCCGTGGTCGGCGAGCATGCGGCGGCGGTCCTCGTCGGGCAGCAGGTACCAGTCGTAACTGCGCACGAACGGGTACACCGACACGTAGTCGCGCGGGTTCTCGTCGGCGAGGAACGCCGGGATGTGCGCCTTGTTGAACTCGGCGGGGCGGTGCAGCGCCATGTTCGACCACACCGGTTCGAGCGCGCGGCCCAGCTTGGTGCGGCGGAACAGGTTGTAGGCGCCCTGGAGCTCGTCGGAGGTCTCCGCGTGCCACCAGATCATGATGTCGGCGTCGGCGCGCAGACCCGACAGGTCGTAGGTGCCGCGGACGGTGACGTCCTTGGCGGCGAGCTGGTCGAACAGCTCCTGGACCTCGTCGGCGTAGCCGGCGCGGTCCTCGGGCAGAACGTCGCGCAGCTTGAAGACAGACCACAGGGTGTAGCGGATGACCTCGTTGAGGTCCTTCGCCTTCTTCCCCGCGTTGGGAATCTTTTCCGGAGCAGCACTCATGTGGCTATTGTCCCGCGTCACTCTGGGTGTTCCGCGCCAGGGTCGACGTGGCGATGATCTCGTCGGCGGCGCGCCGTGCGCTCGCGACGCACGCGGGGATGCCCACGCCGTCGTACGCGGCGCCGCAGACCCGCAGTCCGGGCAGCTTGGCCACCTCGGCGCGGACGCGGGCGACCTTGGCGAGATGGCCCACGGGGTACTGCGGAAGTCCCCCGATCCAGCGGTTGACCCTGCTCGCGACGGGCTTCGCGGACAGCGCGACGGCCTCGCCGAGATCACCGAGCGAGACGTCCACGAGGTCGGCGTCGTCCCAGTCCAGATGGCGTTCCTCGCCGTAGCGCCCGATCGAGGTCCGCAGCACGAACAGGTCCGGGCCTCGCTCGTTGACCCAACTCCACTTGTGCGTGGAGAAGGTGGAGGCCTTGATGGTGCGCCCGTCCACCGGCGGCACCAGAAATCCCGAGCGCGTCTCCAGGCCGGCCAGATCGGCCCGCCGGAAGGCGAGCGTGACCAGGACCATCGAGGCGTACTCCACCTCGGACAGCTCGGCGGCCGCGACCGGCGACTCGGCGGCGAGCAGCGCGGAGGCCGACCAGGCGGGGGTGGACAGGATCACCCCGTCGGCGTCGATCAGTTCACTGTCGGTACGGATCCGCCAGCCGTCCGCGGTCCGGGTGAGGGCGAGTACCGGGGTCTCGGTGCGGATCTCGCCGCCCTGGGCGCGTACGGCGTCGGCGACCGCGAGGGGCAGGGTGCCGATGCCGCCGTCCAGGCCCGCGAAGACGGGGCCGCCCCGTTGCTTGGCCGCGGCGGCGGCCTGGATGTCCTGGACGCCGTCGAGGAGCGAGGGGTGGGTGCGGGCCGCCTCGAAGAGCTGGGGCACCGCGGCCCGCATCGAGATCCGGTAGGCGTCGCCCGCGTAGACCCCGCCCAGAAGCGGTTCCACCAGGCGGTCGACGACCTCGCGGCCCACCCGCTTGGCGACGAACTCGCCGACGCCGATGTCCTCGCCGAGCTCGGTGGGGGGCAGTTCGCGGTCCTGGGCGACGCGGGCCAGGCCCTCGGCGGACAGGATGCCGTGGAGGGTGTCGGGCCGCGCGGGCACGCCCATGACATGGCTCGTGGGCATGGGCCGCAGGGCGCCCCGCGTCCAGATGGCGGCGCCGGCCGCGGCGGGCGCCTGGATCCGGTCGCCGAGGCCGACCGCGCGGGCCAGCTCCACCGCCTCGGGGCGGCGGGCCAGCATCGACTCGGCGCCGAGGTCGACGGGCGCCCCCTCGATCTCCCCGGCGAGCAGCTTGCCGCCGAGCACCGCACTGCCTTCGAGCACGGTCACCCGGGCGCCGGACGCGAGCAGCCGGTGAGCGGCGGCGAGGCCGGAGATGCCGCCTCCGACAACGACGATGTGCGGGGCGCGGGCGGGGGCGTTGTCCATGGCTCCACTGTCTCAGACCGGCGCCGACCACCGGAAACGCGCCCCGACACGGCACCAGCGGCACCTCAACTCGGCTTTCCTATAAGCGAGTTGAGAGGGGGGAGCAGCCAACACCCGGGCCGCCTCCGGACGCCCGGGGAACACCGCGGGCCGGCCCTCCGTATCGTGATCGTCGAAGGCGGACCCTCAGGAGCGGAGGCAACACCCATGGCGGCGGAGCGACTGGTGGTCATCGGCGGTGACGCGGCGGGCATGTCCGCGGCATCGCAGGCACGCAGGCTGAAAAGTGCCGAGGAGCTGGAGATCGTCGCCTTCGAGCGGTCGGGCTTCACCTCGTACTCCGCGTGCGGCATCCCGTACTGGGTGGCCGGCGACGTGCCGAGCCACGAGGACCTGATCGCGCGCGGCCCCGAGGAGCACCGGGCCCGCGGGATCGATCTGCGGATGCGCACCGAGGTGACGGAGCTGGACGTGGCGGGCCGGCGGGTGCGCTCGCGCGATCTCGCCTCGGGCGGCGAGGAGTGGACCTCCTACGACAAGCTCGTCATCGCGACCGGGGCGTGCCCCGTGCGGCCCGCGCTGCCGGGGATCGACGCCCCCGGAGTGCACGGGGTGCACACCATCGACGACGGGCGGGCCCTGCTTGAGAGCCTGGAGTCGGCCGGTGAGCGGCGCGCGGTGGTGGTGGGCGGCGGCTACATCGGCATCGAGATGGCCGAGGCGATGCTCGCCCGCGGCTTCGAGGTGACGCTGCTGACCCGGGGCGCCGAGCCGATGCACTCGCTCGACCCCGACATGGGCCACCGCCTCACCGAGGCGATGGAGCGCTCCGGGATCAAGGTCGTCACGGACGCCGAGGTCACCAAGGTGCTCACCCATGAGTCGGGCCGGGTGCGCGCGGTGGCGACCGACCGGGCCGAGTACCCGGCGGACGTGGCGGTGCTCGGCCTCGGTGTCACCCCCCGTACGGAGCTGGCCCGCGCAGCCGGGCTGCCGCTCGGCGACTCGGGCGCGCTGCTCACCGATGCCTCGATGCGGGTGCGCGGGCACGAGAACATCTGGGCGGGCGGCGACTGCATCGAGGTGCTGGACCTGGTGTCGGGCCGGCACCGCCACATCGCGCTCGGCACCCATGCCAACAAGCACGGCCAGATCATCGGCTCCAACGTGGGCGGCGGCTACGGCACGTTCCCGGGCGTCGTCGGCACGGCCGTCACCAAGGTCTGCGACACGGAGGTGGCCCGCACCGGTCTGTCGGAGCGGGAGGCCCGCGAGGAGGGCCTCCAGTACGTCACGGCGACCATCGAGTCCACCACCGTCGCCGGGTACTACCCGGGCGCGGCCCCGATGACGGTGAAGATGCTGGCCGAGCGGCGGACGGGGCGGCTGCTCGGCGTGCAGATCGTGGGCGGCGCGGGCGCGGCCAAGCGGATCGACATCGCGGCGGTGGCCCTGACCGCCCGTATGACGGTGGATCAGCTCACCGGCCTGGACCTGGCCTACGCCCCGCCGTTCTCGTCGGTGTGGGACCCGGTCCTGGTGGCGGCGCGCAAGGCGGTGTCGAAGCTGCGCGCCGCCGGCTAGCCGCTACTTGGCGGTCTGCTCGTGGACGTACGCGACGAGGCGGGTCAGCGCGTCCGGGTCCATCGAGGGCAGCACCCCGTGGCCGAGGTTGAAGATGTGGCCCTCCAGGCCCGCGGCCGCGTCCAGGACCTCGCGGGTCTTGGCCTCGACGGCCGCGGTCGGGGCGAACAGGACCGCCGGGTCGAGGTTGCCCTGGAGCGCCTTGCCGGGGCCGACCCGGCGGGCCGCCTCGTCCAGCGGAACGCGCCAGTCGACGCCGACGACGTCCGCGCCCGCCTCGCCCATGAGGCCGAGCAGCTCGCCGGTGCCGACGCCGAAGTGGATGCGGGGCACGCCGTAGGAGGCGACGGCGTCGAAGACCTTCGCCGAGGCGGGCAGGATCGAGCGGCGGTAGTCGGCCGGGGCGAGCGCGCCCACCCAGGAGTCGAAGAGCTGCACCGCGGAGGCGCCCGCCTCGATCTGCACCTTGAGGAAGGCGCCGGTGATCTCCGCGAGGCGGTCCAGCAGGTCGGCCCACAGCTCCGGGTCGCCGTACATCATGGCCTTGGTGTTCTCGTGGTTGCGGGACGGGCCGCCCTCCACGAGGTAGCTGGCCAGCGTGAACGGGGCGCCCGCGAAGCCGATGAGCGGCGTGGAGCCGAGCTCGCCGGTCAGCATGCCGATCGCCTCGGTGACGTAGTGGACGTCGTCCGGGGTGAGATCGCGCAGCCGGGCGAGGTCGGCCCGGGTGCGGATCGGGTCGGCGACGACCGGGCCGACACCGGGCTTGATGTCCAGGTCGATGCCGATGGCCTTGAGCGGGACCACGATGTCGCTGAAGTAGATGGCCGCGTCGACCTTGTGCCGGCGGACGGGCTGGAGCGTGATCTCGGTGACCAGGTCGGGCCGCATGCAGGACTCCAGCATGGGGATGCCCTCGCGCACCTTCAGGTACTCCGGCAGCGAGCGCCCGGCCTGGCGCATGAACCAGACCGGCGTGTGCGGGACGGCTTCCCGCCGGCACGCCCTGAGGAACGCGGAGTCGTGCGTCGTGCTGTTCGGCTGGCCCACAGGGCGGTCGTTGGCGCTCACGCCCAGAATCTTCGCATGTGCCACAAGCGGCTGCCCCGGGCCGGGTGTCCCTACCGGCGCCGGGCGCCCGTTCCGCCTAGTCTTCCCCGCATGGCTGCCGCTCAGGGACGAACTTCGGATGGCGCTGACGGCAGGGACGCCGGGGACGGAACCTCCGTTCCGATCCCCTTCCGTCAGGCCGTCGACGCACTGCGCACGGCGCGACCGCGCCCCGAGATCGAGCTGGACGAGACCCGACCGCCCCAGCGCCTCGCGCCGTACGCCTACGCCGTGGAGGCGGCGGTCGTGGAGGGCGAGGAGGACCTGGCCGACGGCCGGCTCGTCCTGCTGCACGACCCGGCCGGGCACGACGCCTGGAAGGGGACCTTCCGCCTGGTCACCCTGGTGCGGGCCGAGCTGGAGCCGGAGATGGCGGCCGACCCGTTGCTGCCCGAGGTGTGCTGGTCCTGGCTGACCGGCGCCCTGGAAGCCCGCGGTCTGGCGTACGGCGAGGCCGGCGGCACGGTCACCCGGGCCGGCTCGCACTATTTCGGCGGGCTCGCGGAACGCCTGCCGGCCACCCAGATCGAGATCCGGGCGTCCTGGACGCCGCGCGAAGGGCTGGGCGGAGTGCCGGACACGGCGGGTCATCTGGCGGCCTGGTGCGATCTGCTGTGCCAGATCGCGGGCCTGCCGCCGGCCTCCGGCCAGGCCGAGGGGGGCGGTGGCGTGGTCACCCTGCCTCAGCGCCGCGACCCCCGCTGAGGACCGGCCCCACCTTTTCCCGCGCCCCGCGCCCGCCTTTCGGTGGGGCGCGGGGCGTTTTCGCGGGCCCCCGCGCGGGTCCGTGCGCCCCGGCGGTCACTCGACGATCGAGCACCTGTCTGAATTGCCCTAAATGTTTCTCACCAAATCGTGATCATTCTCTAAAGGCCGAGGGGTTTGGTGCCGAAGAGGTTTGTGACCCTAACTGCACGGTTCGCCCCGGCTTCATCCCCGAGCCGGCTTCGTCCCGCACCTTTCCAGGAGGCCTGGTGTCCGTTCTTCTTGAGCAGCCCGCAAGCCTGGTCGCCTACCGCCCGAACAAGCCGACGGCCATGGTCGTCGTTGCCGACCCCCGAGTCCGCTCCACCGTCACCCGGCACCTGTGGGCGCTCGGAGTACGTGACGTCATCGAGGCGTCGTCCATCGCGGAGGCCCGTCCCCGCGTCGGCAACCCGCGCGACATCTGCGTTGCCGACGTCCACCTGCCCGACGGTTCCGGGCTGACCCTGCTGTCCGAGACCCGAGCCGCGGGCTGGCCCAACGGCCTGGCCCTGTCCGCCGCCGACGACATCGGTGCCGTGCGCAACGCCCTCGCGGGCGGCGTGAAGGGCTATGTCGTCACCGGTACCCGCACCAACGTCGGCCACCCCGGCCGCCCCGGCGCCGCCCCCATCGGCGCCGCGGCCGCCCGTATGCACCGCCGCCCCCCGGGTGCCCCGAGCCACCCGGGCGGCTACCGCGAGCTCTCCGGCCGTGAGGTCGAGGTGCTCCGGCTCGTCGCGGAGGGCCAGTCCAACAAGGCGATCGGCGTCTCGATGGGCCTGTCCGCTCTGACCGTCAAGTCCCACCTCGCCCGGATCGCACGCAAGCTCGGCACGGGTGACCGCGCCGGGATGGTGGCCGTGGCCCTGCGGACCGGAATCATTCACTGACCGGTTTACGACCCTCACGCGCCCGTCGACGGAACGTTCCGTCGACGGGCGCCGTGCATACACGGATACCCTTGACAGGTGACCGACGCCCATAAGACCGCAGCCGAGACAGCACTGCGAACCACCGGGGGCGCTCCCCCGGACGACGTCGACAAGGCGCCGATTCCCTTGCTGGAGCCCCGAGAGGGCATTCCGCCCGTCGTCGCCACCGACGAGGCCCTGGCCGACGTGGTGGCCGCCTTCGCGGCGGGCACCGGCCCCGTCGCCGTCGACGCCGAGCGCGCGTCCGGCTACCGCTACGGGCAGCGCGCCTACCTCGTGCAGCTGCGCCGGGAGGGCGCGGGCAGCGCGCTCATCGACCCGGTCGGTTGTCCGGATCTCTCCGCTTTGGGGGAGGCACTTTCGGACACGGAGTGGATTCTGCACGCCGCCACCCAGGATCTGCCCTGCCTGCGCGAAATAGGCATGGTTCCCTCCCGGATCTTCGACACCGAGCTCGCGGGCCGGCTCGCGGGGTTCCCGCGGGTGGGCCTCGGCGCGATGGTCGAGAGCGTGCTCGGGTTCGCTCTGGAGAAGGGCCACTCGGCGGTCGACTGGTCGACCCGGCCGCTGCCCGAGCCCTGGCTGCGTTACGCGGCGCTCGACGTGGAGCTCCTGGTCGATCTGCGCGACGCCCTGGAGAAGGAGCTCGACCGGCAGGGCAAGCTGGAGTGGGCCCGCGAGGAGTTCGACGCCATCGCCTCCGCGCCGCCGGCCCCGCCGCGCAAGGACCCCTGGCGCCGTACCTCCGGCATGCACAAGGTGCGCAGGCGCCGTCAGATGGCGGCCGTACGCGAACTGTGGACGGCCCGGGACAAGGTGGCGCAGCGGCGTGACGTCTCGCCGGGCAAGGTGCTCAGCGACTCCGCGATCATCGAGGCCTCGCTGGCACTGCCCGCCCATGTGACCGCGCTGACCGCGCTGCCCGGGTTCGGGCACCGGATGGGCCGGCGGCAACTGGAGCAGTGGCAGGCCGCCGTCGACCGCGCGAAGGCGCTGTCGGAGGCGGAACTCCCGCAGCCCGGCCAGCCGTTGCAGGGGCCCCCTCCGCCGCGTTCCTGGGCGGACAAGGACCCGGCCGCCGCGGCCCGGCTCTCGGCGGCCCGCGCGGCCGTCTCCGAGCTCGCCGAGCGGCTGAACATGCCGCAGGAGAACCTGATCACTCCGGACACGGTGCGGCGGGTCTGCTGGGAGCCGCCGGGTGACCGGTCGGAGGCGGCGGTGGGCGAGGCGCTGGCGTCGTACGGTGCGCGGCGCTGGCAGATCGAGCAGGTGACGCCGCTGCTCTCGGCGGCCCTCACCGCCACCCCGGCCAAGCCCTGACCGTCCCCTCCCTGGGGCTCCGCCCCAGACCCCGTTCGCGCCTCAAGGGCGCTCGTCCTCAATCGCCGGACGGGCTGAAGTTGCCCCAGCACCGAGCAGTTAAGGGGCGCGGGGAACTGCGCGACCGGCCACGCACGGCCCGCGGACGAAAGCGGGTTTCAGGGGCGCGGGGAACTGCGCGAAAAGCGGGCACGGTCCGCGGGCGGAAAGGGGGTTGAGGGGCGCGGGGAACTGCGCGGCCGGCCACGCACGGCCCGCAGCCGAAGACGGGGTCAGGGGCGCGGGGAACTGCGCGGCACGCGGCCCCGGCCCGCAGGCCGGCCCACCCCCGGGGTCTGGGGCGAAGCCCCAGGGGGGTGACCCCGCAGTGTGACCTTCGCCGCTCCCGCCCAGGGGACTGGGCAGTTTGGTTACCCGCAAGTAGCATGGGGCAGGTGAGCGCGCGCTCAGCCGGCGCGCAAGCCAAGCGCAGCAGTGCCATCCCGCACCTGGAGGAGAGCCATCGTGCCTCGTACCGTCAGGGACGTCGTCTTCGTCGACGGCGTCCGCACCCCGTTCGGCAAGGCGGGCCCGAAGGGCATCTACCACGAGACCCGGGCCGACGATCTCGTCGTCAAGGCGATCCGGGAGCTGCTGCGCCGCAACCCGGCCCTCGACCCCAAGAAGATCGACGAGGTCGCCATCGCCGCGACCACGCAGATCGGTGACCAGGGTCTGACCCTGGGCCGCACGGCCGGCATCCTCGCGGGTCTGCCGCAGTCCGTGCCGGGCTACTCCATCGACCGTATGTGCGCGGGCGCCCTGACCGCGGTGACCTCGGTCGCCGGCTCCATCGCGTTCGGCGCGTACGACGCCGTCATCGCCGGTGGCGTCGAGCACATGGGCCGTCACCCCATGGGCGAGGGCGTCGACCCGAACCCGCGGTTCGTCAGCGAGAAGCTGGTCGACGAGTCCGCCCTGTTCATGGGCATGACCGCCGAGAACCTGCACGACCGCTACCCCCAGATCACCAAGCGGCGCGCCGACGAGTACGCCGTGCGCTCGCAGGAGAAGGCCGCCAAGGCCTACGCCGACGGCAAGATCCAGCAGGACCTGGTCCCGATCTCGGTGCGCAACACCAACGCCGAGGTGGGCGAGACCGGCTGGGGTCTGGTCACCGCCGACGAGCCGATGCGTCCGGGCACCACCCTGGAGAGCCTGGCGAACCTGAAGACGCCGTTCCGCGTCCACGGCAACGTCACCGCGGGCAACGCGGCCGGCCTCAACGACGGCGCCACCGCGTCGATCATCGCGTCCGAGGAGTTCGCGCGGGAGAACAACCTCCCCGTGAAGATGCGCCTCGTCTCCTACGCCTTCGCCGGTGTGGAGCCCGAGGTCATGGGCTACGGCCCGATCCCGGCGACCGAGAAGGCCCTCGCCAAGGCTGGTCTGTCGATCGAGGACATCAACCTCTTCGAGATCAACGAGGCGTTCGCCGTCCAGGTCCTCGCGTTCCTGGACCACTACGGCATCGCCGACGACGACGCGCGCGTCAACCAGTACGGCGGCGCCATCGCCTACGGCCACCCGCTCGCCTCCTCGGGCGTACGCCTGATGACGCAGCTGGCCCGGCAGTTCGAGGAGCAGCCGGAGGTCCGCTACGGCCTCACCACCATGTGCGTCGGCTTCGGCATGGGCGCCACGGTCATCTGGGAGAACCCGCACCACAAGGACGCCGGAGGCAGCAAGTGAGCACCACCACCGCTGAGCTTCTCAAGGGCGCGGCCGAGCTGTTCCCGGACGAGGTCGTGACGTCCGCGCACGTACGCCACCTCGAACTGCCTTACGGCGCCGGGCGCTTCGCGCTCATCACGCTCGACAACGGCTTCGACCACACCAAGCCGACCACCTTCGGCCCCGGCTCGCTGGCGAACCTGAACGCCGCCATCGACCAGGTCGAGAAGGAGGCCGCCGAGGGCTCCATCGTCGGCGTCGGTGTCACCGGCAAGCCGTTCATCTTCGCGGTCGGCGCCGACCTCAAGGGCGTCGAGCTGCTGAAGAAGCACGAGGACGCGCTGGCCATCGGCAAGGGCGGCCACGAGGTCTTCAAGCGCCTGGCGGGCCTCGCGGTCCCCACCTTCGCGTACTACAACGGCGCGGCCATGGGCGGCGGTGTCGAGGTCGGTCTGCACTGCACCTACCGCACCGTCTCCAAGGCGCTGCCCGCGTTCTCGCTGCCCGAGGTCTTCCTCGGCCTGGTCCCGGGCTGGGGCGGCTGCACGCTGCTTCCCAACCTGATCGGCGCCGAGAAGGCCGTCTCGGTCATCATCGAGAACTCGCTGAACCAGAACCGTCAGCTCAAGGGCAAGCAGGTCTTCGAACTCGGCATCGCGGACGCCCTGTTCGAGGGAGCCGACTTCCTGGAGCAGTCCCTCATCTGGACGGCGAACGTCCTCAAGGGCGACGTCACCGTCGAGCGTCCCGCGATCGACCGCGGCGAGGCCTGGGACCAGGCCGTCGCCAAGGGCCGCTCCATCGCCGACTCGAAGGTGCACGGCGCCGCCCCGGCCGCCTACCGCGCCCTCGACATCATCGCGGCGTCCAAGGACGGCGACCTCCAGGCCGGTTTCGACGCCGAGGACAGCGCGCTCGCCGACCTGATCATGGGTGGCGAACTGCGGTCCGGCATCTACGCGTTCAACCTGGTCCAGAAGCGCGCCAAGCGCCCGGCCGGCGCCCCGGACAAGAACCTGGCGCGTCCGGTCACCAAGGTCGGCGTGGTCGGCGCGGGCCTGATGGCCTCGCAGCTCGCCCTGCTGTTCCTGCGCCGCCTGGAGGTGCCGGTCGTGCTGACCGACATCGACCAGGAGCGCGTCGACAAGGGTGTGGGCTACGTCCACGCCGAGATCGACAAGCTGCTCGCCAAGTCCCGGATCAACCAGGACAAGGCCAACCGTCTCAAGGGCCTGGTCTCCGGTGTCCTGGACAAGGCGGAGGGCTTCTCGGACGCCGACTTCATCATCGAGGCGGTCTTCGAGGAGATCGGCGTCAAGCAGCAGGTGTTCGCGGAGGTCGAGGCGGTCGCCCCGGCGCACGCGATCCTCGCCACCAACACCTCCTCGCTGTCGGTCACCGAGATGGCGTCGAAGCTGAAGCACCCCGAGCGGGTCGTCGGCTTCCACTTCTTCAACCCGGTCGCGATCCTGCCGCTCCTGGAGATCGTCCGCGGCGAGCAGACCGACGACGTCTCGCTGGCCACGGCCTTCGGGGTGGCGCGCAAGCTGAAGAAGACCGCGGTCCTGGTGAAGGACGCCCCGGCGTTCGTCGTCAACCGCATCCTGACCCGCTTCATGGGCGAGATCCAGAACGTCATCGACGAGGGCACCCCGGTCGCCGTCGCCGAGAAGGCCGTCGAGCCGCTCGGTCTGCCGATGTCGCCCCTGGTCCTGCTCGAACTGGTCGGCCCGGCCATCGGTCTGCACGTGTCCGAGACCCTCAACCGCGCCTTCCCGGACCGCTTCACGGTCTCCGAGAACCTGGCCGCGGTCGTGAAGGCCGGCAAGCGCGGCTTCTACGTCTACTCCGCCGAGAACGGTTTCAAGCCGGAGCTGGACCCGGAGGTCGCCGCCCTCCTCAAGCAGGGCGACGTGGCCCTGACCGAGGAGCAGACCCGCGACCGCGTCCTGGACGCGGTGGCGCAGGAGATCGGTCTGATGCTGGACGAGGGCGTCGTCGCCGAGGCCCAGGACATCGACCTCTGCCTGATCACGGGCGCCGGCTGGCCCTTCCACCTGGGCGGCATCACGCCGTACCTGGACCGCGAAGGCGTCTCGGAGCGCGTGAACGGCAAGAAGTTCCTGGCGCAGGGCGTCGCGAGCGTCCCGGCGTAACCCGTTCCACGACAGCGGCCCCGCACTTCGGTGCGGGGCCGCTGTCACGTCCAAGTGCCGTGCCCGCCACGGCCCTTGACGGGGCGTCAGGCGATACGCGAAGGCCCGGGACCGTCGTGGTCCCGGGCCTTGGTGCGCGTGGGTGTCAGACCTGCTGCCAGGCCTCCAGGGCCAGGCCCGGCTCGTCGGTGCGCTGGCGGGTGATCCGCAGGCCGCCGTCGGCCGTGAACACGCCGAGCACGACCCGGCCGTCGGCGTCCACCGTCAACGCGGGGGCGCCCACGCAGACGTCACCAGTCGGGGTCCAGGTGACCCCGGCGTCCTCCCGCTCGGTGGGGTAGGCCGCTATCGCCGGGCGGCCGTCGCGGTCGCGCTGGGCCAGCACCGTGCAGTCGACACCGTCGATCTCCGTGCGCAGTACCGCGACCGGACCCGAACCACGGCCACCGAGCGACTCCATGGGGCCGTCCCCGCGCCAGGCGCGCAGCTCGCCGGACTTGGCGTCGCGCAGGAAGAAGGTGACACTGCCTTCCGCGCCGGTCTCCAGGCCGTTGACGGTGGCCGTCTCCGGGTCTCCGGGCAGCTTGTCGATGCGCTCGAACTTGGCGTCGGCGGCGGCCCGTCGGAAGCGCATGATGCCGTCGTCGGACGGGGCGTGGATGAACATCCGGCCACCCTCGGACGCCACGACGGATATCGAGCGGTCGGCGCCGTTGCCGTTGAGGTCGGCCCAGCCGGCCCACTTGCCGGACGGCTCCTGGCCGCGCGCGGAGACCCCGCCGAAGGCGTTGCGCACGACGATCTGGGCGTTGCCCAGCGAGTCGACGCCCACCGAGGGGTGGCCCATCCGCAGCCCGAGCTTCCAGTCCCGCCGAGGATAGGGGGAGCCCACGACGGCCCAGTTCTTGACCGGGCGGCCCGTCTGGTACTGGATGGCGTGGACGAGCTCGGTCCAGGTGCCGCCGTCCTCGATGGGGGTCTGGCGCAGCGCGGTGAGGTGCACATAGCCGTCGGGGCCCTGGGCGACCGAGAGGTGCGACTGGAGTCCCTTGCCCGGCGCCACGAGTTCGGGGCCCGTCCAGGCGCCGCCCGGCCGTGTCTCGGTCCAGCGGGCCACGCCGCCGGTGGCGGGCGCGTACGCGGAGAGCCGGCCGTCCTTGCCGAGCCGGAGCCAGCCGGTGACCGTGGGGCGGCCGTCCTCGGTCGCCACGCGGGGGGTCGCGGGGACGGGTGCGGTGACGATGCCACCGGCCCGCGGGGGCTCACCGCCCGCTGTCCGTCGAGACCTCAGTGCCATGGTCCACGACCACCTTTCCCCACCGGATCCGCTTGAGCGTCCGGGTCCAGCAAAACAGCGACTTTGAGCGACCTTAACACTGGTCGCGGCCCCTGTTTTCCCCGGGATTTCCGTCCCCACGTGGGGCTTTTCACCGCTCGCCGCAGGGTCCGGAGCGGCGGTCCCGTCCATGGACTACGTCCGCCCGGGTGAGGGCCGGTCCGCCCGCACGTAGAAGACGGCCCCGTCCACGACGGCGCTGCGCTCGTACCGTGCGGCGAGGAAGCGGCGCAGGGTGGGGAGGCGGTCGGGGGCGAAGGGCTTGCCACGGGAGTCGTCCACGACGAGTGCCGGCGGACGGTCGGCGAGCTCGGCGCGGAAGACCGGCCACGCACCGTCCACCCCGTACTTCTCCCCCACCTGGGGGCCGTCCCGGCCGCCGCTGTAGTTGGTGAGCAGCCCCGCGGTCAGATAGCGGCTCGCGGGGGCGCGCCGGGCCAGCCAGTACGTCTCCGGGTGTATGCCCCAGACCAGGACCCGTTCGGCGGGCGCGGTGCGGGCCTCGACGGCCGCGGCGAGGCGCTCGGTGTGGGCGAGGTCCGGGCGCGGGGCGAGCACGCCCCACACCAGGAACAGGGCGCACGCGCAGGCGCAGGTGGACAGCGCGCTGGTGAGCCGGGGGGCGGGCAGGATCTGGAGCGCGCCGGTGGCGAGCAGCACCAGGGGCGGGATGAGCTGGAGGTAGTAGTGGCCGAAGAAGTGGAGGCCGAGCAGGACCGCCCCCGCCGAGGCGATCAGCCAGAGCCACAGATCTCCGGCACCGGTCCGGGCGATGCGCAGCACCCGCACGACCGGTGGCAGGAGCCCGGCGCAGCCCGCGCCCAGGATGAGGGTGTTGGTCAACCCCCTGGTCAGGACGTGCAGTTCGGAGCCGGTGAAGGAGGCGTAGGCCGCCGAACCGGTCACCGTCCAGAACAGGAAGCGGGAGGGCCCGGTGAGCAGGGCCACCGCGAGGATCGGCACGACAAGCCCAACTCCCGTACGGGGCAGGGAGGTTCGCCAGGACCGGGGGTGTTGCCACGCCAGCCACAGGACGGGGACGAGGGCGGCGCCGCCGGTCTGTTTGGTGAGGCAGGCCCCGGCGACCGCGAGGCCGGCCCGGGCGAAGTGCCCCCGGTCGGCGCAGCGGACGGCGAACGCCGTGAAGGGCAGCATGAACACCTCGAAGGTGGCGGCCTGGGCGTCCTCCGGGTTGAGCCCCACCGAGACCAGCAGGTACAGGACACCCGCGGCGCGCCCCGCGCGGTCGCCCCAGCGGCGGCGGGCGGTGGAGGCGAGCGCGAGCGCGGTCAGGAGCTGGGCGGCGATCGCGGCGAGGCGCAGCGGGCCGAGCGAGCCGTCCCCGCACAGGGCGAACGCGGCCTCGTACAGCCAGGGCAGCAGGGGTGGTTTGCGGTCGACGACGGTGGCGTACAGGGTGCCGCCGCTCGCCAGGAGGCGTGCCTGGACGGCGAGATAGCCCTCGTCGGGGCTCCACAGGGGGTGACGGAAGGACGGCAGGCGGGTGAGCAGGGCGAGCACGGCGAGGACCGGCAGCAGGCGCCGCCAGTAGCCCCCGGGCGTCCGGGAGTTCGGGTCGGTGGGGCCGGTGGGGCGACGGCGCTGGCCCGGCAGCGTGCTCGTGGTCACGGATCGGAGCGACGGTGGTGGCTCGGCGAGCATGCGGGCCACCCTATGCGGCCCCGTAGGCCCCGATCACGGGGACATACGGGGCCGCCTGCGGAATCGCGCGCCGGTTACCGGGTGGTGGGGGTGGCGGTCTCCTCGACGCGGCTGTGCCGGCGGCCGTAGACGAAGTAGATGACCACGCCGATCGCCATCCACACGCCGAACCGGATCCAGGTCTCGGCGGGCAGGTTGAGCATCAGCCACAGCGAGGCGGCCACCGCGAGCGCGGGCACCCAGGGCACCAGCGGGGTGCGGAAGGCGCGGGGCAGTTCGGGCCGGGTGTGGCGCAGGATGACGACGCCGATCGCGACGACGACGAACGCGAACAGCGTCCCGATGTTCACCAGGTCGGCCAGTTCGCTGAGGCTGGTGAAGCCCGCGACGATCGCGATGATCACGCCGAGCAGGATGGTCGGCCGGTGCGGGGTGCGAAAGCGCGGGTGGACGTGCGAGAAGAACCGGGGCAGCAGCCCGTCCCGGCTCATCGCGAAGAACACCCGGGTCTGGCCGAGCAGCAGGATCATGCACACCGTGGTCAGGCCCACCGCGGCGCCGAAGCTGATGATGCCGGCGAAGAAGGGGTGGCCGGTGGCCTTGAACGCGTCGGCGAGCGGCGCGTCCACCGACAGCTTGGAGTAGTGCTGCATACCCGTCACCACGATCGAGACGGCCACGTACAGCAGGGTGCAGATGAGCAGCGAGCCGAGGATGCCGCGGGGCATGTCCCGCTGCGGGTTCTTGGTCTCCTCGGCGGCGGTCGCCACGATGTCGAAGCCGATGAAGGCGAAGAAGACGACCGAGGCGGCGGTGAAGATGCCCATCACACCGAAGTTGGTGGGGGCGTAGCCGGACATGAGCTGGATGAGCGGGGCCTTGAGGTCGCTGCCCGCGCTCTGTGCCTGCGCCTTGGGGATGAACGGCGAGTAGTTGTCGGAGTTGATGAAGAACGCGCCCGCGATGATCACGATGAGGACGACCGTGACCTTGATGGCGACGACGACCGAGGTGACCCGGGCCGACAGCTTCATGCCGAGGACGAGGATGCCGGTGAGCACCAGGACCAGGGCGGCCGCGAGGATGTCGAAGCCGAAGCCGTGGGCGCCGTCGCGGCCGCTGAGGGCCTCGGGCAGATGCCAGCCGGCGTTGTCCAGGAGCGAGCGGACGTAACCGGACCAGCCGACCGCCACCACCGCCGTGCCGAGCGCGAATTCGAGCACCAGGTCCCAGCCGATGATCCACGCGGGCAGTTCGCCGAGCGAGGCGTAGGAGAAGGTGTACGCGGATCCGGCCACCGGCACTGTCGAGGCGAACTCGGCGTAGCAGAGCGCGGCGAGCGCGCACACGACGCCCGCGACCACGAACGCGAGCGAGACGCCCGGCCCGGCGTTCTCCTTGGCGACCTTGCCCGTGAGGACGAAGATGCCGGTGCCGATGATGACTCCGACCCCGAAGACGGTGAGGTCGAGAGCGGACAACGACTTCCTGAGTGCGTGTTCTGGCTCCTCCGTGTCTCTGATGGATTGTTCGATCGATTTGGTCCGGAACAGACCTTTACTGGCCACCCGTGCACCTCCGCTAGCTCAACGTCCTCGCCATGATCGGGAGGAGAGGAGGTACGGGTACCGGGCTGAGCGCGTTTTTCACGCGAACGGGCCGGACCCATCACCCGTACGGGAGATCGGTCCGGCCCATTGACCTGCGCTCACATGATCAGTCGCGCACGGGCTCCGCCGCCGCGCGGCTCTCCTCGAACCGTCCGTCCAGCTTGGAGACCAGACCGGTCACCTGACGGGCGATGTCGGGCGCGGTCAGACCGATCTCCGTCATCACCTCGCCGCGCGAGGCGTGGTCGAGGAAGCGGGGCGGAATGCCGAAGTCGCGCAGCGGCACGTCGACGCCCGCGTCGCGCAGCGCCTGGCTGATCGCCGAACCGACGCCGCCCACGCGGCTGTTGTCCTCGACGGTCACCACGACGCGGTGCTTCTCGGCGAGCGGCGCCATGGCCTCGTCGACCGGCTTGACCCAGCGCGGGTCGACCACGGTCGTCGAGATGCCCTGGGCGTCCAGGAGGTCGGCGATCTCCAGGCACATCGGCGCGAGCGCGCCGACCGAGACCAGGAGCACGTCGGGGCGCGCCCCGGACGAGGCGGGCTCGCGCAGCACGTCCATGCCACCGACGCGGCCCACGGCCTGGACGGCGGGGCCGACCGCGCCCTTGGAGAAGCGCACCACGGTGGGGGCGTCCTCCACCGCGACGGCCTCGCGCAGTTGGGCGCGTACCTGGTCGGCGTCGCGCGGGGCGGCGATCCTGAGGCCGGGCACGACCTGGAGGATCGACATGTCCCACATGCCGTTGTGCGAGGCGCCGTCGGTGCCGGTGACGCCGGCCCGGTCGAGCACGAAGGTCACGCCGCACTTGTGCAGCGCGACATCCATCAGGACCTGGTCGAAGGCGCGGTTGAGGAAGGTGGCGTACACCGCGAAGACGGGGTGCACCCCGCCGGTGGCGAGGCCCGCCGCGGAGACCGCGGCGTGCTGCTCGGCGATGCCCACGTCGTAGACCCGCTCGGGGAAGGCCTTGGCGAACTTGTCGAGGCCGACCGGCTGGAGCATGGCCGCGGTGATCGCGACGATGTCCTCGCGCTCCTTGCCGATCTCGACCATCTCCTCGCCGAACACCGAGGTCCAGTCGAGGCCGGAGGTCGACACGGGAAGGCCGGTGTCCGGGTGGATCTTGCCGACCGCGTGGAAGCGGTCGGCCTCGTCCGCGAGCGCCGGCTGGTAGCCGCGGCCCTTCTCGGTGAGGCAGTGCACGATGACCGGGCCGCCGAAGCGCTTGGCGCGCTGGAGCGCCGACTCCAGGGCCTCGATGTCGTGGCCGTCGATGGGGCCGACGTACTTCAGGCCCAGGTCCTCGAACATGCCCTGCGGGGCGATGAAGTCCTTGAGGCCCTTCTTGGCGCCGTGCAGGGTCTCGTACAGCGGCTTGCCGACGACCGGCGTGCGCTCCAGGAGGTCCTTGCCCTTGGCCAGGAAGCGCTCGTAGCCGTCCGTGGTGCGCAGGGTGGCGAGGTGGTTGGCGAGGCCCCCGATGGTCGGCGCGTACGAGCGCTCGTTGTCGTTGACCACGATCACCAGGGGGCGGTCCTTGGCGGCGGCGATGTTGTTCAGCGCCTCCCAGGCCATGCCGCCGGTCAGCGCGCCGTCGCCGATGACCGCGACGACGTGGTCGTCCTTGCCGAGCACCTCGTTCGCCTTGGCGAGGCCGTCGGCCCAGCCGAGGACCGTCGAGGCGTGGCTGTTCTCGATGACGTCGTGGTCCGACTCGGCGCGCGCCGGGTAACCGGACAGGCCGCCCTTCATCTTCAGCCGGGAGAAGTCCTGCCGCCCGGTGAGCAGTTTGTGGACGTAGCTCTGGTGCCCGGTGTCCCACAGGACCCGGTCCCGGGGGGATTCGAAAACGCGGTGCAGTGCGATGGTCAGTTCCACCACACCGAGGTTCGGACCGAGGTGTCCGCCGGTCTTGGAGACCGCGTCCACCAGGAAGGTCCGGATCTCTGCCGCCAGCTGGTCGAGCTGCTCCGGGCTGAGCCGGTCAAGATCGCGCGGTCCCCTGATACGGGTAAGCAGCGGCACCCGTGCCTCCTTGCATCCGTGCTGGTCGAGCATGCCGATCCGTTGAGTCTAATGTTCCGGCCGCGACCGCGGTCGCGGGGCGGTGCGTTCTGTGTCACCCGTGTTGCACACCCGGGACACCACGCGCAGACGTGCCCGGCGCCTCAGGGGCGCCGGGCACGTCGGGAACGGGGCAGGTCAGGCGCGGCCCGCGGACTTCTGGGTCTTGCGGGTGACGGCGTCGATGATCACGGTGAGCAGAAGCACACCACCGGTGATCATCTGCTGGATCGCCGAGGCGACGCCTTCGAGCGCCAGGCCGTACTGGATCGAGACGATGACCAGGACGCCCAGGAGCGCGTTCCAGGTGCGGCCGCGGCCACCGAAGAGGCTGGTACCGCCGATGACGGCCGCCGCGATGGCGTTCATCAGGAGCTCACCGCTGCCCGCGCCCTGGTTGGCCGCGCTGATCTTGGACGCGATGAAGAGGCCGCCGACGGCCGCGAAGGTGCCGGAGATCGCGAAGACCGAGGTGCGGACCATCACGATGTTGATACCGGCACGGCGGGAGGCCTCGACGCTGCCGCCGAGCGCGAAGATCATGCGGCCGTACGCGGTGCGCCGGAGCACGAAGTCGGTGACGATCAGCACCGCGAGGAAGATCACCACGGCCAGCGGCAGGCCCTTGTACTGGTTGAACATGAAGGCCGCGGCGAAGGCCACCACGGCGAGCAGCACGGTGCGCAGCACGATCTCGTTCAGCGGCCGCGAGGGGACGCCCGCGGCCTCGCGGCGGCGGCTGTCGAAGAACGCGGACAGGAAGAACACGGCGACGGCGACGGCTGCGGCGCCGTAGGCCACCGCGACATCGCTGAAGAAGTAGTTCGACAGGTTGTAGAAGACGCCGGAGCCGTTGGTGTTGATCGTGCCGTTGTCGCCCAGGATCTTCAGCATGAAGCCGTTCCAGAACAGCAGACCGGCCAGCGTGACGGCGAAGGCGGGGACGCCGATCCGCGCGAAGATGAAGCCGTGCAGGGCGCCCGCGACCGTGCCCGTCAGGATGGCCAGGATCAGCGCCAGCCACTCGGGCGTGCCGTGGATGATGTTGAGCACGGCGAAGGACGCGCCCGCCACACCGCTGACCGAGCCGACCGACAGGTCGATCTCGCCGAGCAGCAGCACGAACACGATGCCGACCGCGATCATGCCCGTGCCGACCATGGCGACGGAGATGTCCGAGAGGTTGCCGGCGGTGAGGAAGTTCGAGTTCAGGCTCTGGAAGACGATGCAGATGATGACCAGGCCGATGATGACGGGCAGCGCGCCCAGGTCACCGGCGCGCACCTTGCGCTTGAACTCGCCGAGGTAGCCGGTGAGGCCCTGCTCGCGCACGAGCAGGCGGGGGTCCACCACGGTGGAGGCGGCCTCGGCCGCGGGCGGCGCGTCCACGGGGGCCGCGGCGGGCTTGCCGAGGTCGGCCGGGGAGGTCTTGTCGGTGCTCACTTCTGAACCTCCGCGTTGCGCGCCGCACGGCGGGTCACGGCGTTGTCCGTGGCCCCGGTGATGGCGGAGATGATCTCTTCCTGCGAGGTGGTCTTCACATCGAAGACACCGTTGTTCCGGCCGAGCCGGAGCACCGCGACCTTGTCGGCCACGGCCTTCACATCGGCCATGTTGTGGCTGATGAGGACGACGGCGTGGCCGCGCTCGCGCAGCCGCTCCACGAGGTCGAGGACCTGCGCGGTCTGCTCGACGCCGAGCGCCGCGGTCGGCTCGTCGAGGATGACGAGCTTGGGCTCGCCGAGCATCGAGCGGGCGATGGCCACCGTCTGGCGCTGACCGCCGGAGAGCGAGGCGATCGGGATGCGCACGCTCGGGATGCGGATCGACAGCGTGGTGAGCAGCTCGCGCGAGCGGCGCTCCATCTCGACCTCGTCGAGGACACCGCGCTTCTTCAGCTCGCGCCCGAGGTAGAGGTTGCCGACGACGTCGATGTTGTCGCACAGCGCGAGGTCCTGGTAGACGGTCGCGATGCCGAGGGTCTGGGCGTCGTGCGGCTTGCCGATCTGGACGGCCTTGCCCTCCCACTCGATGACGCCGTCATCGATGGGGTGCACGCCGGCGATCGTCTTGACCAGCGTGGACTTTCCGGCGCCGTTGTCGCCCACCAGGGCGACCACTTCACCGGCGTGGACCTCAAGCTCTACGTCGGTGAGCGCCTGAACGGCACCGAACCGCTTGGAGACCCCGCGCAACGCCAACACGGGCGTAGCGGACACGTGAACCATCTCCTTCGCCGCCTGACCGGCGGGGATGCCGCGCCCGTAGGGGTGGGGGCGCGGAGGTCGAGCAGAAGAGAACAGAAAGGGGAAGAACGTTTCGTCCGGCGCCCCCGCCGCAGCGGGACATGGGCGGGCGCGGGGCGCCGGAGGGGCGGTGCGATCCCTCAAGTCCCTTGCGCCGCAAGGGACTTGACAGGAGGAGCTACTTGACGCCGGCCGCGTCGCAGGCGGCCTTGTAGGTGGCCGTGCAGAGCTCGGCGACCGTGTAGATCTTGTCCTTGATGACCGTGTCGTTGATGTTGGCCTTGGTCAGCGACACGACCGGGACGATGTTCGACGGCACGCCCTTGGTGGTCGGCGAGTCGAGCTTCTTGGGGGCGAGCGAGCCGAGGTCCTGGCCCTTGGCGAGCTTGACCGCCATCTCGGCGGCGATCGCGTCCTCCTGCGGGTAGGACTTGTAGACGCTCATGTACTGCTCGCCCGAGAGGATCCGCTGCACACCCGCGAGCTCGGCGTCCTGGCCGGTGACCGGGGGGAGCTTGGCGAGGCCGGCGGCCTTGAGGGCGGTGATGATGCCGCCCGCCATGCCGTCGTTGGCGGAGTAGACGCCGATGACCTTGTCCTTGCCCAGGGCGGAGAGCGCGCCCTCCATGTTGGCGTTGGCGTTCTCGGGCTTCCACTCCTTGGTGTCGTACTCCTTCCCGATGTTCACCTTGCCGTCGAGCTCGGCGTGGGCGCCCTTCTTGAAGAGCTTGGCGTTCGGGTCGGTGACGGCGCCGTTCATCATGACGATGTCGCCGGACTTCGCCTTGTCGCCCAGGGCCTCCAGGAGGGCCTTGCCCTGCACGTGACCGACTTCCTCGTTGTCGAACGACACGTAGGAGTCGATGGGGCCCTCGGCGAGGCGGTCGAAGGCGACGACCGGGATGCCGGCGTCCTTGGCCTTCTTGACCGAGCCGGCGATGGCCTTGGAGTCGACCGCGTCCACGATGAGCGCGTCCACCTTGTTGGTGATCATCGTGTCGGCCTGCTGGTTCTGCGTCGTCGCGTCCTGCTTGGCGTTCGCGTAGACGATCTGGCCCTTGCCGTTGGTCAGTTCCTTGACCTTGGCCTCGATCAGCGGCTTGTCGAACTTCTCGTAGCGCGCGGTCTGGTTCTCCGGGAGCAGCAGACCGATCTTGAGGTCGTCGCCCTTCTTCGCGCCGTCGGACGACTTGGTGCCGCCGCCCGACTCCTTGGCGCTGCCACAGGCGGCGAGCGAGACGGCCATCGCGGTGGCGGCAACGGCTACAGCGGCACGACGCATGTTCGTGTTCACTTCAGAAACCTCCCTGACGAGGCCGCGACGTTGCGGCCGAGGTGGCTGGAAGTCAACTCGGCGTTAAGCCCACCGTCAAGGAGTAAATCCTTAACGAGATGACAACGGTGCCATCCGTTATCTAAGTGAAGGCAGGAGCCGAGGCCGGGATCGCACTGTCCAACAGGGTCGAATCGCCCATTTCACTCAGCGCGAGAGCGAGCGCGCCCAGCACTTCCGCCCGGCCGCCGAGCGCTCCGGGAAGAACCGACAACTGCCGTGCGGCGCTGGGGATCGCGTACCGCGACACCGAGTCCCTGATGGGTCCCAGAACGAGTTCCCCGGCCTCCGCGAGGTCGCCGCCGAGGACCACCCGGCTCGGGTTGAGCAGGTTGCACAGGTTGGCGACGCCGCTGCCGATGTGGCGCCCGACGTCCGCGATCACCCGCCGGCACCCCGGGTCACCCGCGCGGGCCATTTGGACCACACGCTCCATCGTGAGATCGGCGCCGTGGCTGGATTGCAGCAGCGGCAGCACATAGCGGGCCGCCGTGAACGTCTCCAGGCAGCCGCGGTTGCCGCAGCGGCACACCGGGCCCGACTCGTCCAGGGTGATGTGCCCGATCTCGCCCGCGGTGCCGCCGGGCCCGCGGTAGATCTGCCCGTCTATCACCAGACCGGCGCCCACACCGCTGGCGACCTTGATGTACGCGAGGTCGCGCACCCCGCGCCCGGCGCCCCACACCAATTCGCCGAGGGCGCCCAGGTTGGCGTCGTTGTCGACGTACACCGGCACGCCCAGGCGCCCGGAGAGCTCCTCGCTGGGGTTGATGCCGGTCCAGCCCGGCAGGATCGAGGTGGAGCCGAGCGTGCCGGACTCCACGTCGATGGGACCGGGCACGCCGAGGCCCACGCCGATGATCTTGTCCTGGCCGATGCCGGTGGCCGCGATCAGGCGTTTGACCAGCTCTTCCGCCCGGCCGAAGCCCTGCGCGGAGGAGGCGTCGACATCGAGCGGCTCGGACTCCTCGGCGAGCACCTGGTGGGCCAGGTTGCCGACCGCGACCCTCAGGTGCGTATGGCCGAAATCGACGCCGATCACGATGCCGGCCGAGCCGCTGAGCGAGACGCTGCGGGCCCGGCGCCCGCCGGCCGAGGTGGGGGTGACCTCGACGGTCCCGCCGTCCTTCAGCTCGCGGACGATGTTGGAGACGGTGGCCGCGGACAGACCCGTCGTTCTGGCGATCTCGGCCTGGGTGAGCGAGCCCGCCATGCGCACGGCGCGTACGACCCGCTCCAGGTTGGCCCGGTGCAGTGATGTCTGCGACCCCGGAGTCTCCATCGACTCATCCACTCCCGCCGTAGGCGGACGGCACGACGGCCGCCCCCGCACGGAGCCGCAGCAATGAGGCCCCGTCTTATCTCCAACATGTGAACCCTAAGCTCAGCCTTCTGGGTGGTCTCCCGTCAAGACCTGAGCAGACGCGGAGCGGATCGGGGCACACACGACCGCCCGTGGGCACGGGGCCCACGGGCGGTCGGGGGAAGAAGGCTCACACGGGCGTCGGCTACTTGATGGCGCCCGCCGTCAGGCCAGCCTGGACCTGCTTCTGGAAGACGATGTAGACGGCGAGCACGGGCAGCATCGCGATCGAGAGCCCCGCGAAGAGCGCCCCCCAGTCGCCCTGGTAGCCCTGCTGCACGGCGAGGTCCGCGAGCCCCTGGGTGAGCACCCAGTTCTTGGTGTCGCCCTGGTTGAGCACCAGCGGCAGCAGGTACTGGTTCCACTGGCCGAGCACGTTGAAGATGCCGATGCTGATGATGCCCGGCTTGGCCATCGGCAGCATGATCTGGAAGAACGTGCGGGTGTGCGAGGCCCCGTCGATGAGCGCGGCCTCGGCGACGGTGGTCGGCAGCGTCCGGAAGAACGCCGTCATGAAGAAGACCGTGAACGGCAGCGAGTACGCGATGTAGATGAGGATCAGGCCGGGCAGCGTGTTGAGGATGCCCAGGTTCTTGGTGACGAAGAAGAGCGGCACGAGGACCATCACCACGGGGAACGCCATGCCGCCGACGAACAGGAAGTAGATGAACCTGTTGCCGGGGAACTCGAAGCGGGCCAGCACATAGGCCGCCATCGAGCCGAGCAGCATCGTGCCGGCGGTCGAAACCCCCACCACGAACGCCGTGTTGAGGAAGTACTGCCCGATGTTGGCCTTGCTCCAGGCCCGCGACCAGTTCTCGAAGTGGAACTCGGTGGGCAGCGCCCAGGGGTGGGTGAGGATGTCGCCGGAGGTCTTGAACGAGCTCCACAGCGCCCACAGCAGGGGTACGCCCACCATGAGCGCCCAGACCAGGAGGAACACGTGGGAGAAGGCGTTGAGCACGCCCCCCTCGCTGCTGCGCCACTTCCAGCGGGCGGCGCTGGCGGCGGGTGCGGACGACTGCTCGCCGTCCACCTGCATGGTTTCGGTGGTCATCGCGCCATCCCTAGAATTCGATGCGCTCACGGCGCGAGAGCCGCATGCTGAG
This sequence comes from Streptomyces sp. ASQP_92, assembly GCF_025399895.1. Classification (GTDB taxonomy): domain Bacteria; phylum Actinomycetota; class Actinomycetes; order Streptomycetales; family Streptomycetaceae; genus Streptomyces. The sequence goes on from NZ_JAODUA010000007.1 coordinate 42,325, forward strand.
AATGGCGAACACGAGGGTCACGATCAGCATCGCGACACCCATGGCGGCTGCCATTCCGTACTGGCTGTTGTCCCGGAACGCCGTCTTGTACAGGAGCAGCGGGACCACGTCGGTGGATTCGTCGGGACCGCCGACGTTCACGGACATGAGCTGTACGTAGATGAACGCGTCCATCGCGATGATGCCCATGTAGACCCAGGCGGTGGCCACGGTGTCCCGCAGCAGCGGCAGGGTGATCCGGAAGAACGTCTTGACCCGCGAGGCGCCGTCCAGGAGGGCCGCCTCGTAGATCTCGCCCGGGATGGAGGCCATGCCGGCCGAGAACAGGACGACGTAGAAACCGACGTTCGCCCACACCATCACGACCATGATGCAGATCAGCGCGATGCTGGAATCGCCGAGCCAGGACTGCTGGAGCGAACTCAGACCGACGCTCGACAGCAGGGAGTTGAGCATTCCGTTCTGCGGATCGGGATTGTAGATCTGCTGCCACAGGATCGCGATGATCGTGATCGAGAGAACCTGCGGGAAGAAGAAGACCACCTTGTAGAGGCCCGAGCCCCGCACGCCGGCGACCCCCGCAGAACCCCTGCGACGGCCGCCGACATTCAGCATGAAGGCGAAGAAGAGACCGAAGGCCAGCGTGACGACCGGCACGAAGAGCAGCAGAAGAACGTTGTGCCACAACGCCTTCCAGAACAGGTCGTTGTGGATCAGCTTCTGATAGTTGTCCAACCCGATGAAATTCTTCTCGGGGGTCAGTCCGCTCCAGCTCGTCAGCGAAATCTGGAAGTCCTGGAGGAAGGGCGAGATCACGAGGACCCCGTACAGCGCCAGGGGAATTGCCAGGAATCCGATGATGAACCGGTACTTGCCGTGTCGCATGTCGCCGGTCGCTCTCGTCTCAGCCAGTGGGGTTAAGCGGCCTCGTCAGAGGTGCTTGAACTTCGGGACGGAGGAGTCCTTCTTGGTGTCGTCCGCCGCCTTCTGGGCGCGGTCGATCCATTCGGTCGCCTTGATCTTGCCGGAGAGCAGGTCCAGGGTGAGGTTGCCGATGGTCTCGTTGTTCAGCTTCTTGTACCAGTCCTGGAGCCGGGAGTTGAGCACGTTGGGACCCGCCGCCTTCAGGGCGGCGTTCGCCGAGGTGAGGCCCGGGGTCAGGGAGAGGCCGTCGGCGGCGCCCTGGACACAGGTCAACGACTTGATGGCGTTGGTGAAGTTGGAGGTCTGCTTCTTGCTGAGCATGATGCGCAGCAGCTCCATGCCACCCGTGGGGTTCTTGCCGTCCTTGGCCACGATGAAGGGCTCGCCGGCCGCCGCGTACAGGGCGCCGAAGGGCAGCTTGTCGTTCGGGCCGGAGCCGATGAGGGAGCCGACCGCGAGGTCGAAGTCCTTCGGCATGGTGGGCGCGGCCTCGTTCTCCACCCAGGAGCCGTCGGAGACCATCGCCGCGCGGCCCTGGGTCCAGGCGGTCTGCATCTGGATGTGGGTCATGCCCTCGGAGCCCTGGAGGAAGTAGCCCTGGCCGGCCAGTTCCTCGTAGTACGCGATGACCTCCTTGACCGCGTCGGTCTTGAAGGCGCCGTCGTCGAGGTTGTCGATCGCGTTGAGGGCCTCCTTGCCGCCGACCTTGCCGATCTGGTGCAGCAGGTCGAAGTGCACGTAGTACGGGTACTTGCCCGGGTACGTGAACGGCGCGATGCCCGCGGCCTTGATCTTCTTGCAGAGCGCCAGCATGTCCGAGAAGGTCTGGGGGTAGGTCCAGCCCTTCTCCTTGAACAGCTTGTTGGAGTAGAAGGTGCCGTAGACGGTGAACGCGTAGTTGAACGCGTACATCTCCTTGGAACCGAACTGGCCCTGCTCGACGGTGCCGGCGATCAGGACGTCGCGGACCTTCTTCGAGGGGTCGTCGATGGTCGGCGCGTCCAGGAGCGGGGTGAGGTCCTGGAGCTTGCCGGTCTTGGCGAGGGCCGCGGTGTCGAGGTTGTCGGCGCCGGAGTTGTCCATGAAGTCCGGCGGGCTGCTGCTGGCGAACCGGGGCTGGAGCTTGGGGCCGATGGCCTGGGTGCCGGTGTGCTTGATCGTGATGCCGTACTTGGCGTTGTAGTCGGCCTCGGCGGACTTGATGTAGTCGTCGCCGAAACCGCCCTTGAAGACGAACGCCTCAAGGGCGGTTCCCTTGTTGACGCCCAGCGGATTGTCCGCCGACTTGGTGCCCTGAGAACTGGGCTTCTTGGTGGTGTCACCGCTGTCGGAACTGGCACACGCGCTCAGAAGCGACGTCGCCGGCACTGCCAGCAGGCCGATTGCCATGGCCCGCTTGAGTGCGTCACGACGGTTGATCTCGGATCCCATGCTCAAGTCCTCGCCTTCTCCAGGACTCATGCGGTGCAGCGGAATCCGCCGACGCCCGCGAACAGTTGAAGCGTGAGTGATGCCGTACATCCATCGCGGAGGCTGCCCGGCCCCGGGCCGACCGGCCCGCACGCGGTTCCCCCGCCCGCGTTCAGCGGGTTGCCCGGACGCCGACAGGTATAGTCCACTTCCCGTCAACTGAGCAAGATCGAAAGCACGGTTGGCCGACAGTCTTTCCCGAGTTGAGACCTCGGAGATGTATTTCATTGGTACGTACCAATGAGGACAGGCCGCTCCTTTTGACGCGCATTACACACCTTGACGACTGCATTGCCGCGCCGATTCAAGCCACGCATTCCTTCCCAACACCCTTGACACCACCCCGTACTTGCCGCGCTACTGGATCCTGCGTTTTCTCTCTGACAACGTTGTCCACCTCGCATCTGCCGGTCACGACCGGCGCGCGCCGAAGGAAAGGGCCAGCATGCTGCCCAGATCCCGGTACCGACGAGGACCGGCGGCCGCCCTGGCCGCCGCCTCGTTCCTGCTCGTCGTGACGGCCCAGTGGGCCGTCGGGACGCCGTCCGCGACCGCCCAACCGGCCACGCACGGCGGCCGGTTCGGCACCTCCTTCGAGACCGGCGAGCCCCAGCCGGACTGGGCCAATACCGTAGAGACGGACCGGGCCGGAACCAAGCGGTCCTCGGGGGTCGACGGCGCCTTCGCCAGTGGGATACCGGGCAACGTGACCGACCGGGTCACCAACGTCCGGGCCAGCGCCGAGAACACCGACGGCGGGGAGGTGAAGGAGAACCTCGTCGACGGCCAGCCGAGCACCAAATGGCTCGCTTTCCAGCCGACGGCTTGGCTGGAATTCGATCTCTCCGAACCGGTGAAGATCCTCGCCTACGCGTTGACGTCGGCCAATGACGCGCCCGAACGCGACCCCAGGGACTGGACGCTGAAGGGGTCGGTGGACGGCAAGGAGTGGAAGAGTCTGGACAGCCGCTCGGGGCAGAGCTTCAAGAGCCGCTTCCAGACCACGACCTACGACTTCACCAACACCACCGCCTACGCGCACTACCGCCTGGAGATCACCGCCAACGGCGGCGCCTCGATCACCCAGCTCGGTGATGTCCAGTTCTCCAACGGCGACACAAGCACGCCCACTCCGCCGGACATGCTGACCGTGCCCGACCGCGGCCCCGGCGGCTCCCCCACCGCCAAGGCGAACGCGGGCTTCACCGGGAAGCGGGCGCTGCGCTACGCCGGCACCCACAAGGCCAAGGGCCCGGGCTACTCGTACAACAAGGTCTTCGACGTCGATGTGCCGGTGGCCCGGGACACCGAGCTCGACTACAAGATCTTCCCGTCGATGACGGAGACCGACCTCACCTACCCCGCCACCCACGTGGCCGTGGACCTCGCCTTCACCGACGGCACCTATCTGAGTGACCTCAAGGCCGTCGACTCGCACGGGGGGCTGCTCACTCCCCAGGGCCAGGGCGCCGCCAAGACGCTCTACGTCAACCAGTGGAACCAGGTCTCCTCGGTGATCGGCACGGTCGCCGCCGGCCGGACGGTGGACCGGATCCTGGTGGCGTACGACTCCCCCCAGGGCCCCGCCGCGTTCCAGGGCTGGATCGACGACCTCACCATCGCGCCGAAGAAGCCCGCCAAGCCGCTCGCGCACCTCTCCGACTACGCGCTCACCACCCGCGGCACCAACTCCAGCGGCTCCTTCTCGCGCGGCAACAACTTTCCCGCCACGGCGGTGCCCAACGGGTTCAACTTCTGGACCCCGGTCACCAACGCCGGATCGCAGGACTGGCTGTACGACTACGCGCGGCGCAACAACGCCGACAACCTGCCCACCCTCCAGGCCTTCAGCGCCAGCCACGAACCGAGCCCGTGGATGGGCGACCGGCAGACCTTCCAGGTGATGCCGTCCGCTGCGGCCGGCACCCCCGACGCCTCCCGCACCGCCCGCGCGCTGCCCTTCCGCCACGAGCGGGAGACCGCCAGGCCGTACTACTACGGGGTCACCTTCGAGAACGGCCTCACCACGGAGATCACGCCCACCGACCACGCGGCGATGATGCGGTTCACCTATCCCGGTGACGACGCGAGCCTGATCCTCGACAACGTCACCAACCAGGGCGGCCTCACCCTGGACGCGGCCACGCGCTCCTTCACCGGCTACTCCGACGTCAAGAGCGGTCTGTCGGCCGGCGCCGGACGGCTCTTCGTGTACGGCGTCTTCGACGCGCCGGTCACCGCGAGCGGCAAGCTGCCCGGCGGCGGGGGCGCCGACGTCACCGGCTACGCGCGCTTCAAGCCCGGCAAGGACCGCACGGTCACCCTGCGGCTCGCGACCTCCCTCATCAGCGTGGACCAGGCCCGGGCGAACCTCGCCGCCGAGATTCCCGCCCGGGCCGGCTTCGACACGGTCAAGGACCGGGCCCGCCAGGCCTGGGACAGGATCCTCGGCCGCATCGAGGTGGAGGGCGCCTCGCAGGAGCAGCTGACCACCTTGTACTCCTCGCTGTACCGGCTGTACCTGTATCCCAACTCCGGCTTCGAGAAGGTCGGTTCGAAGAACCGGTACGCCAGCCCGTTCTCCCCGAAGACCGGCGAGGACACCCCCACGCACACCGGGTCGAAGGTCGTCGACGGCACGGTCTACGTCAACAACGGGTTCTGGGACACCTATCGCACGACCTGGCCGGCGTACTCGCTGCTCACCCCGAAGAAGGCCGGCGAGATGGTCGACGGCTTCGTCCAGCAGTACAAGGACGGTGGCTGGATCTCGCGGTGGTCCTCGCCCGGCTACGCGGACCTGATGACCGGCACCAGCTCCGACGTCGCCTTCGCGGACGCCTATGTGAAGGGCGTGACGTTCGACGCGGAGGCCGCCTACGAGGCGGCCCTGAAGAACGCGACGGTCGCCCCGCCGTCCTCGGGGGTCGGCCGCAAGGGCATGGACACCTCCCCCTTCCTCGGCTACGCGCCGACCTCCACGCCCGAGGGCCTGTCCTGGTCGATGGAGGGATACGTCAACGACTACGGCCTCGCGAAGATGGGCCAGGCGCTGTACGCGAAGACCAAGAAGCCCCGCTACAAGGAGGAGTCGGCGTACTTCATGGGCCGGGCCCAGAACTACGTGAAGCTCTTCGACGGCAAGGCCGGCTTCTTCCAGGGCAAGGACGCGAACGGCCAATGGCGCGTGGACAGCGCGAAGTTCGACCCCCGCGTCTGGGGCTACGACTACACCGAGACCAACGGCTGGGGCTATGCCTTCACGGCCCCGCAGGACTCGCGGGGCCTGGCCAACCTGTACGGCGGCCGAGCCGGCCTCGCCCAGAAGCTGGACGCCTACTTCGCGACGCCGGAGACCGCCTCACCGGAGTTCGCCGGATCGTACGGCAGCGTCATCCACGAGATGACCGAGGCGCGTGATGTGCGGATGGGCCAGTACGGCCACTCCAACCAGGTCGCCCACCACGTCACCTACATGTACGACGCGGCGGGCCGGCCGGACAAGGCGCAGGAGAAGATCCGGGAGGTGCTGCGGCGCCTGTACAACGGCAGCGAGATCGGGCAGGGCTACCACGGTGACGAGGACAACGGCGAGCAGTCGGCCTGGTTCGTGTTCTCGGCGCTCGGCTTCTATCCGCTGGTCATGGGCAGCGGAGAGTACGCCGTCGGCTCGCCCCTGTTCACCAAGGCGACCGTCCATCTGGAGAACGGCCGCGATCTGGTGGTGAAGGCGCCGAAGAACAGCGCGACCAACGTCTATGTGCAGTCCCTGAAGGTCGACGGGAAGGCGTGGAACTCCACGGCGCTGCCGCACGACCTGCTGGCGCGGGGCGGCACGCTCGACTTCGCCATGGGCGCCAGGCCCTCGTCGTGGGGCACCGGGAAGAACGCGGCGCCGGTCTCCATCGCCCAGGACGACAAGGTGCCCGCTCCCCCGGCCGACGCGCTCACCGGTTCCGGCCCGCTGTTCGACAACTCCTCGGCGACGTCGGCGGAGTTCACGACGGTGGAACTGCCGGTGGCGGGCGCCCCCCGCGCGCTCCAGTACACCCTCACCTCCGCGGACCGCACCAAGGCGCCGACGTCCTGGACACTTCAGGCCTCCGCCGACGGCACGACATGGAAGGACGTCGACCGCCGGGCCGACGAGCGTTTCACCTGGGATCACCAGACCCGGGTGTTCTCCCTGCGGGCCCCCGGCGCGTACGCGCACTACCGGTTGGTGAGCGGGAACGGAGGCGGGGCGACGCTGGCGGAGGTCGAGCTGCTCTCCTGAACGGCCGGGAATTCCGGGGGATTTCACCCGGGCAAAGCTCATCTTTCCCGGTATTCGGACGAGTTGAGATGTAAGGATGCGGTGAAGCAGCGCGGTGGGGTGTCGTACGGCTCATGGGTCGTACGGCGCCCCGTCCGCGCTTTCGCTCACCGAAGTCCAGGAGCACTACGTGGCCAATCACAACGGCGGTAGGAGCGGCAAGGCGTTGTCCCGCCTCGCCGTGGCGGCGATAGCCGCAGCTCTCGTCGGCGCGAGCGCCGCAGCGGCCTCGGCCGGCGCCGCCTACCCGGGCCATATGCCAGCGGCCCCGCGCAACGCGCCGAAGGCCGCGGCCCTCGCCGCGGCGGCCCCCGCGGCAGCCAACGCCGCGAACCCGGTCTTCCCGCTGCTGGGCGTGGACAGCGCCAACACCGGCTGGATCTACGGCCCGAACGGCAGCGGCGGCCTGACCGCTCGTGAGGAGGTGGACGGCACCTTCCCGAACCTGGCCAACGACGCCTTCGTCGACAACGACGCCGACGGCTACATCGACGGCGAGTGGCAGTGGGACGCCGGCGGGAACCTGGAGTTCTACCCCACCGCCGCCCCCGCCACCGGCAAGGCGATCGGCGGCGGCTGGAACATCTACGACACGGTGCTCTCGCCGGGCAACCTCGGCGGCGCACAGGGCTACGACCTCATCGCCCGCGACAAGACGGGCGTGCTGTGGCTGTACCTCGGCTACGGGGACGGCACCATGACCGGCCGCATCAAGGTCGGCGCCGGCTGGGAGGCCTACACCCAGCTCGCCGGCAAGGGCGACCTGGACGGCGACGGCAAGGCCGACATCGTGGCCCGGGACACCGCGGGCGTGCTGTGGTTCTACAAGGGCACGGGCAGCTACACGGCCCCCTTCGCACCCCGCACGAAGATCGGCTCCGGCTGGAACATGTTCAACAAGCTGCTCTCCAGCGGAGACGTGGACCTGGACGGCAAGACCGACCTCATCGCCCGGGACACGGGCGGCGGCCTGTGGCTGTACCGGGGCACGGGTCAGGCCGCCGCCCCGTACCAGCCGCGCGTACAGATCGGCACCGACTACACCATCTACCGCCTGATGACGTCCTGAGGCGTCGACGGCAGCTGTGAGACCTCGGCGACGTCCCGGGGTCCCGGCGCGCGAAAGCGGCAGGGCCGCACCCCCCTTCCGGGGAGTGCGGCCCTGTCGTTCGTTCCCGCTGCCGGGCCCGTTCCTACTTGCGGATCAGGCTGCGCAGCACGTACTGCATGATGCCGCCGTTGCGGTAGTAGTCCGCCTCGCCGGGGGTGTCGATGCGGACGACCGCGTCGAACTCGACGCCCGTGTCGGTGGTGACCTTGACGGTGCGCGGGGTCGTGCCGTTGTTCAGCTCCTCGACGCCGGTGAAGGAGAAGGTCTCCTCGCCGGTCAGGCCGAGCGAGGCCGCGGTCGCGCCCTCGGGGAACTGGAGCGGGAGGACGCCCATGCCGATGAGGTTCGAGCGGTGGATGCGCTCGTAGGACTCGGCGATGACGGCCTTGACGCCGAGCAGCGCGGTGCCCTTGGCGGCCCAGTCGCGGGACGAGCCCGAGCCGTACTCCTTGCCCGCCAGGATGACCAGCGGGATGCCGGCGGCCTGGTAGTTCTGCGACGCGTCGTAGATGAAGGAGACCGGACCGTCGGCCTGGGTGAAGTCGCGGGTGAAGCCGCCCTCGGTGCCCGGCGCGATCTGGTTGCGCAGGCGGATGTTGGCGAAGGTGCCGCGGATCATGACCTCGTGGTTGCCTCGGCGCGAGCCGTAGGAGTTGAAGTCGCGACGCTCGACGCCGTGCTCGGTGAGGTACTTGCCGGCCGGGGTGTCGGCCTTGATCGCACCGGCCGGGGAGATGTGGTCGGTGGTGACCGAGTCGCCCAGCTTCGCGAGGACGCGGGCGCCCTCGATGTCGGAGACCGGGGTGGTCTCCATCGTCATGCCCTCGAAGTAGGGGGGCTTGCGGACGTAGGTGGACTCGGTGTCCCACTCGAAGGTGTTGCCGGTCGGGATCGGCAGCGACTGCCACTGCGCGTCACCCGCGAAGACGTCCTGGTAGGACTTGTTGAACATGTCCTCGCCGATGGCGTTGGCCACCACGTCGTTGACCTCGGCCTCGGTGGGCCAGATGTCCTTGAGGTAGACCGGGTTGCCCTCGGTGTCGGTGCCGATCGCCTCGGTGGTGATGTCGACCTTCATCGAACCGGCGATGGCGTACGCGACGACCAGCGGCGGGGACGCCAGGTAGTTCATCTTGACGTCGGGGTTGATCCGGCCCTCGAAGTTGCGGTTGCCGGAGAGCACCGAGGTGACCGCGAGGTCGTGCTCGTTGATCGCCTTCGAGATCTCCTCGTCCAGCGGACCGGAGTTGCCGATGCAGGTGGTGCAGCCGTACCCGACGAGGTTGAAGCCCATCTTGTCGAGGTACGGGGTGAGACCGGCCTTGTCGAAGTAGTCGGTGACGACCTTCGAGCCCGGGGCGAGGGTGGTCTTGACCCACGGCTTGCGGGTCAGGCCCTTGTCGACGGCCTTCTTCGCGACGAGGGCCGCGGCGACCATGACGTAGGGGTTCGAGGTGTTGGTGCACGACGTGATGGCCGCGACGGTGACCGCGCCGTGGTCGATCTCGAAGGTGGTGCCGTCGGCGGCGGTGACCGTGACCGGGTTCGCCGGGACGGTGGCGCCGGTGCCCTCGGCGTGCTGCGGGGCGCCCGCGCCGTTCTCCTGGCTGCCGTAGGCCGGGGCGTCGGAGGCCGGGAAGGACTCGTCGCTCGCCTCGTCCACCGGGGAGGCGGCGGTGCCGGCCTGGACGGTGGGCACCTCGACGTAGTTGAGGACGTCCTTGGCGAACTGCTCGGCGGCGTTCGCGAGGACGATGCGGTCCTGGGGGCGCTTGGGACCGGCGATGGAGGGGACGACCGTGGAGAGGTCGAGCTCCAGCTTCTCGGAGAAGTCGGGCTCGGCGGCCGGGTCGAGCCAGAGGCCCTGCTCCTTGGCATACGCCTCGACGAGCGCGACCTGCTGGGCGTCGCGGCCGGTCAGGCGCAGGTACTTGAGGGTCTCGTCGTCGATCGGGAAGATCGCGGCGGTGGAGCCGAACTCCGGCGACATGTTGCCGATGGTGGCGCGGTTGGCGAGGCTCGTGGCCGCCACACCCTCGCCGTAGAACTCGACGAACTTGCCGACGACGCCGTGCTTGCGCAGCATCTCGGTGATGGTGAGGACGAGGTCGGTGGCGGTGGTGCCCGCGTTCAGCTCACCGGTGAGCTTGAAGCCGACGACGCGCGGGATGAGCATCGAGACCGGCTGGCCCAGCATCGCGGCCTCGGCCTCGATGCCGCCGACGCCCCAGCCGAGCACGCCGAGGCCGTTGACCATGGTGGTGTGCGAGTCGGTGCCGACGAGGGTGTCCGGGTAGGCCTGGCCATTGCGGACCATGACCGTACGGGCCAGGTGCTCGATGTTGACCTGGTGGACGATGCCGGTGCCCGGCGGGACGACCTTGAAGTCGTCGAAGGCGGTCTGGCCCCAGCGCAGGAACTGGTAGCGCTCCTTGTTGCGGCCGTACTCCAGCTCGACGTTCTGCGCGAACGCCTCCTTGGTGCCGAACTTGTCGGCGATGACGGAGTGGTCGATGACCAGCTCGGCCGGGGAGAGCGGGTTGACCTTCGCCGGGTCGCCGCCGAGCTCCTTGACGGCCTCACGCATGGTGGCGAGGTCCACGACGCAGGGCACACCGGTGAAGTCCTGCATGATCACGCGGGCCGGCGTGAACTGGATCTCCTCGCTGGGCTGGGCCTGGGAGTCCCAGGTGCCGAGCGACCGGATGTGGTCGGCGGTGATGTTCGCGCCGTCCTCGGTGCGGAGCAGGTTCTCCAGGAGAACCTTCAGGCTGTAGGGGAGGCGCGCGGAGCCCTCGACCTTGTCCAGCTTGAAGATCTCGTACGACTCGTCGCCCACGCGCAGCGTGCTGCGGGCGTCGAAGCTGTTCGCCGACACGACAGTCTCCTTCATTGATGTGCGCGTTCCACCACAATCCTGCCGCCACGACGTGTTGTCGATCCGCTGAGGTAAGGCTAAGTTAGGTAACCCTTACCGAGCGTCGGCTGCGGTGCGCCTCGGTAGATATCTCGATGTCGAGATAACTCTAGTACATGGCCGCCGGTAGGTCATGCGCGGGCGGCGCCGCCGGGCCGCCCGGCACGCCCTTCGTGGCGCACGCCACGTTCACCTCCGGGTCCCACTGTGGAGGCATCCGACACGCCCGGCATGCGGAGAATGCACGACTCGGATGGACTCGTTCCGTTTGCGGCTCCCGTACGGAAGTCGCACGATCGGAATTGACGGTCCCTCACCCCGTTGGCCCCCTTGGGCGCGAGCGTCATCTCATATCTGAGATAACCTGCCCCTATGGCAGACGACTACCTCGTACGCATCGGCAAGCTCATCCGTGACGCCCGGCAGCACCGGGGCTGGACACAGACGCAGTTGGCCGAGGCTCTGGGCACCAGCCAGAGCGCCGTGAACCGCATCGAGCGCGGGAACCAGAACATCAGCCTTGAGATGATCGCGCGCATCGGGGAAGCGCTCGACAGCGAAATCGTCTCGCTCGGCTACGCGGGCCCCATGCATCTGCGGGTCGTCGGCGGCCGCCGGCTCTCGGGCTCGATCGACGTCAAGACGAGCAAGAACGCCTGTGTCGCGCTGCTCTGCGGCTCGCTGCTCAACAAGGGCCGCACCGTGCTGCGCCGGGTGGCCCGCATCGAAGAGGTCTACCGGCTCCTGGAGGTCCTCAACTCCATTGGTGTGCGCACCCGTTGGATCAACGAGGGCACCGACCTGGAGATCGTCCCGCCGGCCGAACTCGACCTCGACGCGATGGACGCGGCCGCCGCCCGCCGCACCCGCTCCATCATCATGTTCCTCGGCCCGCTGCTGCACCGCATGGACCGCTTCCGGCTCCCCTACGCCGGAGGCTGCGACCTCGGCACCCGCACCATCGAGCCGCACATGATCGCGCTGCGCCGGTTCGGCCTGGACATCACGGCCACCGAGGGGATCTACCACGCCGAGGTGGCGCGCACCGCGCCCGACCGCCCGATCGTGCTGACCGAGCGCGGCGACACCGTGACCGAGAACGCGCTGCTGGCCGCCGCCCGCAACGACGGCGTCACCGTCATCCGCAACGCCTCCTCCAACTACATGGTCCAGGACCTGTGCTTCTTCCTGGAGGCGCTGGGCGTCCGGGTCGAGGGCATCGGCACCACCACCCTGACCGTGCACGGCATCGCCGACATCGACGTCGACGTCGACTACTCCCCCTCCGAGGACCCGGTCGAGGCGATGAGCCTGCTGGCCGCGGCCGTCGTCACCGAGTCCGAGCTGACGATTCGTCGGGTCCCGGTGGAGTTCCTGGAGATCGAGCTCGCGGTCCTGGAGGAGATGGGCCTGGACCACGACCGCACCGCCGAGTACCCCGCCGACAACGGGCGCACCCGGCTGATCGACCTCACGGTGCGCCCCTCCAAGCTGGAGGCGCCCATCGACAAGATCCACCCGATGCCGTTCCCCGGCCTGAACATCGACAACGTGCCGTTCTTCGCGGCGATCGCGGCGGTGGCCCAGGGCAAGACGCTCATCCACGACTGGGTGTACGACAACCGCGCGATCTACCTCACCGACCTCAACCGCCTCGGCGGCCGCCTCCAACTCCTCGACCCGCACCGGGTCCTGGTGGAGGGCCCCACCCGCTGGCGCGCCGCCGAAATGATGTGCCCCCCGGCCCTGCGCCCCGCCGTGGTGGTCCTGCTCGCCATGATGGCGGCGGAGGGCACGTCGGTGCTGCGCAATGTGTATGTCATCAACCGGGGTTACGAGGATCTCGCCGAGCGGCTCAACTCGGTGGGGGCGCAGATCGAGATCTTCCGGGACATCTAGAACTCGCGCCGCGCCCGGCCCGCCTCCCCCGGCACCGACAGGTCCGGGAGGGCGTCCCGGGCGCCGGCGAGAGCCCCGTGCGCCGCCCCCGCCACGACCAGGTCCTCCCACCCCATGCCCACGCTCTTGAAGAGCCGCGGCCGGTCGGTGGGGGGTCGCACTCCTTCGCCCACCAGCGTGGCGAGGGTGCCCGTGATGTCGGTCTCGGTGATCACGCCTTCGGCCAGCGGGATCAGCAGGTCGCCCGCCTCGCGCAGGGCGGCCGTGCGGGCCTCCACCCAGAGCGAGGAGCGGCGCACCAGTTCCGAGTCCGTTTCGCGGACGGCGCTCCGGTGTGAGCCGACCGCGACGACCGTGGCATGGGCGGGGATCCGGCGGCCGTCGAAGAGCGGCTCGTGGGCGGTGGTGCAGCAGATGACGAGATCGGCGAACGCCACATCGGCGGGGCTACCGGTGCGGGCTTCCAGGCCCAGCTCGCGGGCGTACGCCACCAGCCGCTCGGCCCGGGCGGACGTCCGTGACACCACCGTCACCTGGGTCAACTCCCTTGTGGTCAGGGCGGATTCGAGGTGGGCGTACGCCTGGGGGCCCGCGCCGAACAGGACCAGGCGGGCCGCGTCCGCCTCCGCGAGCGCGTCGATCGCCAGGGCCGAGACAGCCGCAGTGCGCAGCGTGGTCAGCGCGGCCCCGTCGAGCACGGCGAGCGGGAGCAGCGTCGGCCCGTCCAGGAGTAGATAGCTGCCGGTGATGCGGGGCAGCCCGCGGGCCGGGTTGGCGGGCACGACGCCGGCCACCTTCACTCCCGCGTACGTCGCGGAGGCGGCCGGCATGACCAGCAACTCGCCTGCTGGAACGGGGGTGTTGGAGCGCTCGGGGCATCCTTCCGGGTCGAGGCCCGCCCGCAGGGCCCCGGCCAGCGCCTCGGCCGCCGCCGCAGGAGTCAGCAGCGCCGCGAGGTCGTCGGCGCCCAGGTGGATCACAGCAGGAAGCCTTCGGGGAAGGGGTCCGTGGGGTCCAGGAAGTACTGGGCGGTCCCCGTGATCCAGGCCCGCCCGGTGACCGTGGGCACGACCGCGGGGAGCGGGCCGACCGTGGTCTCCTCGACGAGCCGGCCGGTGAACTCCGTGCCGATGAACGACTCGTTGACGAAGTCGCGGTGGAGGGGGAGTTCGCCGCGGGCGTGCAGCTGGGCCATGCGCGCGGAGGTGCCGGTGCCGCACGGGGAGCGGTCGAACCAGCCCGGGTGGATCGCCATGGCGTGGCGCGAGCGGGTGGCGTCGGAGCCCGGGGCCGCGAGGTAGACGTGCTTGACCCCCGCGATCTGCGGGTTCTCGGGGTGCACCGGCGGTTCGGCGGCGTTGATGGCGTTCATGATGGCGAGCCCCGCGCCGAGCAGCTCCTCCTTGTGGTCGCGCGCGAACGGCAGGCCCAGCGCGTCGAGTTCGACGAAGGCGTAGAAGTTGCCCCCGTAGGCCAGGTCGTAGGTGACCGTGCCGAGGCCGGGCACGGTCACCTTGCGGTCCAGGGCGAGGCAGAAGGAGGGGACGTTGGTCAGGGTGACCGAGCGGGCCTCGCCGTCCTCGACCCGTACGTCCACGCTCACCAGGCCGGCCGGGGTGTCGAGGCGGACGGTGGTGACGGGCTCGGTGACCGCCACCATGCCGGTCTCCACCAGCACCGTGGCCACCCCGATCGTGCCGTGGCCGCACATCGGGAGCAGTCCGGAGACCTCGATGTAGAGGACCCCGTAGTCGGCGTCGGGCCGGGTCGGCGGCTGGAGGATCGCCCCGCTCATCGCGGCGTGGCCGCGCGGCTCGTACATCAGGAGCGTACGGATGTGGTCGAGGTGCTCCAGGAAGTACAGCCGGCGCTCGGCCATGGTGGCGCCGGGGATGACGCCGAGTCCGCCGGTGATGACGCGGGTCGGCATGCCCTCGGTGTGCGAGTCGACCGCGTGGTAGACGTGTCGGGTCCGCATGAATTCGCCTTCCTCCAGGGCTACTTGTGGCCTTCGGCGAGCGCCTTCTCGGTGGCGGCGCGCACCACGGCGTCCCGTTCCGGCGTCAGCGGATGGCGGGGCGGCCGCACGGGACCGCCGGGCCGGCCCGCCAGGTCCATGGAGAGCTTGATGGCCTGGATGAACTCGGTCTTGGAGTCCCAGCGCAGGAGCGGGTGCAGAGCGCGGTACAGGGGGCGGGCGGTGGCCAGGTCGCCCGCGACGGCGGCGTGGTAGAGCTCGGCGCAGGAGGCGGGCAGCGCGTTGGGGTAGCCGGCGATCCAGCCGACCGCCCCGGCCAGCGCCAGCTCCAGCAGCACGTCGTCCGCGCCCGCCAACAAGTCGAGTTCCGGGGCGAGTTCGGCGATCTCGTAGGCCCGGCGGACGTCACCGCTGAACTCCTTGACGGCGACGATGCTGCCGTCCGCGTACAGCCGGGCGAGCAGGTCGGGGGTGAGGTCGACCTTGGTGTCGTACGGGTTGTTGTAGGCGACGACGGGCAGGCCCGCCTTGGCGACCTCCGCGTAGTGGGCCCGCACCGAGCGCTCGTCGGCGCGGTAGGCGTTCGGGGGCAGCAGCAGCACGGAGCCCGCGCCCGCGTCGGCGGCCTGCTCGGCCCAGCGGCGGGATTCGGTGCTGCCGTAGGCGGCGACGCCGACCATCACGCGCTCGCCGTCGCCCGCCGCCTCGACGGCGGTGTGCACGACGCGGGCGCGCTCCTCGTCGGACAGGGTCTGGTACTCGCCGAGCGAGCCGTTGGGCACGACACCGTCACAGCCGCTGTCGATGAGCCGGCGCACGTGCTGGGCGTAGGAGGTGAAGTCGACGGAAAGGTCCTCGCGCAGGGGTAGCGCGGTCGCGACGAGGATTCCGTGCCAGGGCCGGATGCGCCGGGGTGTTGCAGAGGTCATGGTCGAACTCCCTAGTGTGGTGTGTGACATTTTACTGAGCCATGGGCGCCGCCCACAAGAGCCCCGACGCCGATCACCTCAAACCGCTTGCGCGGGGCGCCACTTGTTCACCCATCCCGGCCGCCCGAGCTGTGACATAGTAATGTGAAATTGCACTGGCATGGACAGGAGTCCCGATGGCCGAGCACCCCGCACGCCCCAACACCGGCAGCCACGACCTTCCCGTCGGGCCCGAACTCGCCGCCTTCATGAGCGATGGCTGGGACCCCACCCCGCTGCCCGGGGACACCCGGGTGCCCGGCTTCGAGGTCACTCCGCACCGGCGGGCACGGCTGTCCGCCCGTTTTCCGGGCGAGCGACTGATCGTGCCCGCGGGCGAGTTGCGGGTCCGCTCCAACGACTGCGACCACCGCTTCCGGCCGCACAGCGCCTACGCCTGGCTGACCGGCCTCACCGGCGAGGACCAGCCCGGCCATGTGCTGGTCCTGGAACCGTCCGGCTCGGGCCACGAGGCGGTGCTGTATGTGCGGCCCCGCTCGCCACGGGCCGGCGGCGACGACGAGTTCTACCGCGACCGCCGGTACGGCGAGTTCTGGGTGGGCCGGCGCCCCGACCTCGCCGAGACCGAGCGCCTGACGGGCCTGCGCTGCGCCCATGTGGACGGCCTGAAGGCGCTGCCGCCCGGCCGCAACGCCGCCGACGACCCCGAACTCGCCGCCGCGCTCAGCGAGTTGAGGCTGGTCAAGGACGCATGGGAGGTGGCCCAGCTCCAGTTGGCGATCGACCACACCACCGCCGGTTTCGAGGACGTCGTCCGCGCTCTGCCACGCGCACTGGCCCACGCGCGGGGCGAGCGCCTGCTCGAAGGCGTCTTCGGGGCGCGGGCGCGGGCCGAGGGCAACGGCACCGGGTACGAGACGATCGCCGCGTCGGGGGCCCACGCCTGCGTGCTGCACTGGATCCGCAACGACGGCCGGCTCGACCCCGAGAACCTGCTGCTCCTGGACGCGGGTGTCGAGACGGACACCCTGTACACGGCGGACATCACCCGCACGCTCCCGCTGACCGGCCGCTTCTCCCCCGTCCAGCGCCAGGTGTACGAACTGGTCCTCGCCGCCCAGGACGCGGGCATCGCGGCGCTGCGGCCGGGGGCCGCCTTCCGCGACTTCCACCGGGCCGCGATGGCGGTGATCGCGGAGGGGCTCGCCGAGTGGGGCGTCCTCAAGAGCGCGTCGGGCGAGCTGCACCGGCGCTACACCCTGTGCGGCAGCGGGCACATGCTCGGCCTCGACGTGCACGACTGCGCGAAGGCCCGGGCCGAGACCTATCTGGACGGCGTCCTGGAAGCGGGCCAGGTCCTGACGGTCGAGCCGGGCCTCTACCTCCAGCCGGACGACGAGACCCTGCCGCCCGAGCTGCGCGGCATAGGCGTCCGCATCGAGGACGACCTGGTGATCACGGAGACCGGCGCGCGGCTGATGTCGGGCGCGCTGCCGAGGTCGGTGGCCGGGGTGGAGGAGTGGATGGGCGAGCTGCTGGCCTGACGTCGGCCCGTTTGCGCGGGGCGGCCAGTTGTTGCCCGGGGGCGGTCGGCAACGGTGGTCAGTCCAGGACCGCGAACCCGTCCAGTTCGACCAGGGCCTGGCTGTCCCACAGCCGCACCGCTCCGATCACCGCCATCGCCGGATAGTCGCGTCCGGCCAACTCCCGCCAGATCGCGCCCAGTTCGCGGGCCTTGTCCCGGTAGTCCCCGACGTCGGTCGCGTACACCGTGACCCGGGCCAGATCGCGCGGGGAACCCCCCGCCGCGTCCAGCGCCGCGAGGAGATTGGTCAGCGCGGTACGGAACTGCTCGGGCAGGGTGGCGCCCACCACCGTGCCGTCACCGTCGAGCGCGGTCTGCCCGGCGAGGAACACCAGGCGCGACCCGGTGGCGACGACGGCGTGGCTGAAGCCGCTCGCCGGGGACAGCCCGGCGGGGTTCACTCGATCCAGGCTCACCGGTAGAGCTCCTTCGCGATGATCGTGCGCTGCACTTCGCTCGCCCCTTCATAGATGCGGGGCGCGCGAACGTCACGGTAGAGGTGTTCCAGGAGATGCCCGCGTTGCAGCGCGCGGGCGCCGTGCAGCTGGACGGCCGTGTCGACGACGTACTGCGCGGTCTCCGTGGCGAATAGCTTCGCCATGGCCGAGCCGCGCGCGATGCCCGGATCGCCCCGGTCGTGGGCCGCGGCCGCCGCGTACACCAACAGGCGCGCGGCCTCGGTGCGGGTGGCCATGTCGGCGACCTGGTGGGCGACGGCCTGGAGGTCCTTGAGGGGGCCGCCGAACGCGGTGCGGGTCGCCGTGTGGGCGAGGGTGGCGTCGAGGGCCGCCTGTGCCATGCCCACGGCGAACGCGCCGACGCTGGGCCGGAACAGGTTGAGCGTGTTCATCGCCACGCGAAAGCCCCGGTCGCGTTCGCCCAGGATGTCGTCCGCGCCGACGGGCACGCCGTCGAAGTCGAGGCTGCCGATGGCGTGCGGGGAGAGCATGTCGAGCGCGGCGCCGGTGAGCCCTGGCCGGTCGGCGGGGACCAGGAAGGCGGTCACTCCGCGCGCGCCGGCGTCCGCCGTGGTGCGGGCGAAGACGGTGTAGAAGTCGGCCTCGGGGGCGTTGGAGATCCAGCACTTCCGGCCGGTCAGGCGCCAACCCCCTTGGTCCGCAACGGCGTTGAGGCTCAGGGCCGCCGCGTCCGATCCCGCGTCCGGTTCGCTCAGTGCGAAGGCGGCGATGGCGCGGCCCGCCGTCACCTCGGGCAGCCAGCGCTCGCGCTGGGCCGGGCTCCCGTACGCGGCGACCGGGTGGGCGCCCAGGCCCTGGAGGGCGAGCGCGGTCTCCGCCTCGGTGCACGCGTATGCCAGCGATTCCCGCATCAGGCACAGATCGAGCGCCCCGGAGTCGAAGAGGCGGGCGAGCAGCCCGTGGGCCCCGAGCGCCTCGACGAGTGGCCGGTTGACCCTTGCGGGCTCACCCTTCTCCGCAAGGGGACGCAGCCGCTGACCGGCGAGCGTCCTCAGCTCGGCGCACCACTCCCGTTGGTCCGGCTCCAGCGCGAATCCGGGCATGGCCACCCCTTCCCACTCGGCTCGGGCGACGGCAGCGACCGCCCTATCGCGAACTGTTGACTGTCGTCACCCAAACGATACGCTCCAGAGGCGACAAGGGGGCGATCCCGTATGGAGCTGAAGACCTCAGCGCACGCCGACACCTTTCCCCGCGACCACCTGCCGCCCACCGACCAGTGGCCGCACCTGGTGCTCGGACCGCCGGGGCCGCACTACCCGGACCGGCTCAACTGCGGAGCCGAACTCCTGGACGCCACCATCGAGCGCTTCGGCCCGGACCGCCCCGCGTTCCGCACCGGCGAAGGCGAGGTCTGGTCCTACCGGGAGCTCCGCGACCGGGTCGACAAGATCGCGCATGTCCTGACGGGGGAGCTCGGGGTCGTGCCCGGCAACCGTGTGCTGCTGCGCGGCCCGACCACACCGTGGCTGGCCGCCTGCTGGCTGGCCGTGATGAAGGCGGGCGCGGTCGCCGTCACCGTTCTGGCCCAGCAGCGCGCCCGCGAGCTGGGCGTCATGTGCTCCCTCGCGCGGATCAGCCACGCCCTGTGCGACGCCCGGGTCCTGGACGACCTGGAGCGGGCCCAGGCGCCGGGCCTGCGCATCACGGCGTACGGCGGGGACGGGCCCGGCGACCTCCTGAGCCTGATCAAACGGGCGCCCGCCGGGCGGTACGCGGCCGTGGACACCTCGGCGGACGACGTCGCCCTGATCGCCTTCACCTCGGGCACCACGGGCCGCCCCAAGGGCTGTATGCACTTCCACCGCGATGTGCTCGCCATCGCCGACACCTTCGCCCGGCAGGTGCTGAAGCCGACACCCGACGACCTCTTCGCGGGCAGCCCCCCGCTCGGCTTCACGTTCGGGCTCGGCGGTCTCGTCATCTTCCCGCTGCGGGCCGGCGCCTCGGCCCTGCTCCTCGAACAGGCGGGCCCGCGCCGGTTGTTGCCCGCACTCGCCGGGCACCGCGTGACGGTCCTGTTCACCGCGCCGACCGCCTACCGGACGATGCTGGAGGAGCTCGACGGCCATGATCTGGGCGCCCTGCGGCGCTGTGTGTCGGCCGGCGAGAACCTTCCCGAGACGATCTGGCGGGCCTGGCGGGAGCGCACGGGCCTGAGCATCATCAACGGGATCGGCGCCACCGAACTCCTGCACATCTTCATCTCGGCGGCGGACGAGGACATCCGGCCCGGCACCACCGGCCGGCCCGTCCCCGGCTGGCAGGCACGCGTCGTCGACGGCGAAGGGCGACCCGTCCCCGACGGTGAGCCCGGGCTGCTCGCGGTGCGCGGGCCGGTCGGCTGCCGCTATCTCGCCGACGAACGCCAGCGCGCCTACGTACGCGACGGCTGGAACATCACCGGTGACACCTATGTGCGGGAGAGCGACGGCTGGTTCCGGTACGTGGCCCGCGCCGACGACATGATCATCTCCGCGGGATTCAACATCGCGGGCCCCGAGGTGGAGGACGCGCTCCTGCGCCACCCCGACGTCACCGAGGCGGCGGTGGTGGGCCGGCCCGACGAACGGCGCGGCCATGTCGCCGTCGCCTACTGCGTGGTGAGGCCGGGGGTGGCGCGCGACGAGGAGACGGCGGCGCTGCTGCGCGACTTCGTGAAGGCGCAGCTCGTTCCCTACAAGTGCCCGCGCGAGATCGTCTTCCTCGACGCACTCCCGCGCACGCCCACCGGCAAGCTCCAGCGCTTCCGGCTGCGGGAACTAGAGTGATCGCGTGGCCGAGTCGCACACCCCCCGATCCCTGATCGTCACCCTGTACGGCGCCTATGGGCGTGAGACCTCCGGCTCCCTCGCGGTCGCCGAACTGATCCGGCTGCTCGCGGCGGTCGGTGTGGACGCGCCCTCCGTGCGCTCGTCGGTGTCGCGGCTCAAACGGCGCGGGCTGCTGGAGGCACGTCCCACCGCGGCGGGGGCCGCGGGCTACGCCCTCTCGGCCGACGCCCGCCAGCTCCTGGACGACGGCGACCGGCGCATCTACGCCCACCCCGCGCCCCGGTCCCAGGACGGCTGGGTGCTCGCGGTGTTCTCCGTCCCGGAGTCGGAGCGCAGCAAACGGCATGTGCTGCGCTCGCGCCTGGCCGGGCTCGGCTTCGGCACGGCGGCGCCCGGCGTGTGGCTCGCCCCGGCCCGGCTCCACGACGAGGCCCGGCACACCTTGGAGCGCCTCCAACTCGCCCCGTACGTCGAGTTGTTCAGGGGGGAGCACCTCGGCTTCGCTCCCACCGCCGAGGCCGTCGCCCGCTGGTGGGACCTGCCCGCCATCGCCAAGCAGCACGAGGACTTCCTCGACCGGCACGAACCGGTGCTGCGCGCCTGGGAGTCCCGGCCGTCCGCGGCGCGCGAGGACGCGGGGCCCGACGCGGGGCCCGACGCGGGGCCGGACGCGGAGGCCGCCTACCGTGACTACCTCCTCGCCCTGGACTCCTGGCGCCGGCTTCCGTACGCCGACCCGGGCCTGCCCGCCGAACTCCTCCCCGAGGACTGGCCCGGCGGCCGCTCCGCCGAGGTGTTCGGCCGCCTGCACGGGCTGCTGCGTGACGCGGGCGCCGCGTTCGTGCGCGGTGCGCGGCACGGCGGGCCGTAAGGGCCGCCTCGTACGATGACGACGTGACGGAGCAGGCGTCGCCGCCCGCCGCATGCGCGAGGCCCTCGACGCCGAGCCCGGCCACGAAGCGGTGCTCGCCCGCTTCGTCAGCGGCCTCTCACCGGACGACGAGAGGCTGCTGCGGGCCGTGCTCGGCGAGGCCTCGCGCTGATGCGGCGGCGCCGGGGGCCGGACGGCGGTGTGTCGCCCGTCGCGCGCGTCGGGGCTCGGAGCGCTCGCCCTTTGTGTGCGGTTACCGCGCCGCGGCTCTACAGGTCGAACTCCGCCGGCGCGAGGCCGAGCGCATAGCAGGCCTCGCGGACGACGGCCTGCTCCGTCTTGTCGAAGTCGCCGTCCGCGCCGCCGATCACGATGCCTATCTGAATGACGGCACGCGCCTCGGCCGGCTTCTTCTTCGCCTTGGCGACCTCCTGCAACAGGCTCACCTTGCCGAAGTCGAAGTCGGCGGCCAGCTTGTCGAGGCCGTCGTCGAAGCGGCGCTGCAGATCGGCGGCCGGGAAGTTCTGCAACACCTCGTTGGAGCCGATG
Organism: Streptomyces sp. ASQP_92; assembly: GCF_025399895.1. Lineage (GTDB taxonomy): Bacteria > Actinomycetota > Actinomycetes > Streptomycetales > Streptomycetaceae > Streptomyces. The sequence goes on from NZ_JAODUA010000007.1 coordinate 64,126, forward strand.
AGTTGGGCCACTCGGCGCCGCTCGGCGGGGTCGATGGAACCGTCGGCGGCGGCGACCAGGGCGCACATCGCCATACTGGCGTCGCGGAAGGCGCCGCTCTTCAAGTCGTTCTTCTTGGCCACGAGCTGCGTCTGCATCGTGGTGGCGGATTCCTTCAGGCGGTCCCAGAGGGCCATGGTGCTTCTCCATGCGTGTCGTCGAACTTCTACAGCACTGTAGAAACTGACGAGCCGCGCCAATGGTTCCCGGTTTCTTCGGTTTCGGGGGTTTCGGGGGTTTCTTCGGTTCCCGGAGTTCTCCGAACCGTCACTTCAGGCGCAGTCGTGGCCTCGGGGCGTCCGTGCGGCCCGCCGGCGGTGTGCGGCTGCCCGCGCGGTAGGGCAGGGGCCAGTTCGCGCCGGGGCCGGCATAGCCCTGCTCGGCGGCCGCGTGCAGGGTCCAGTGCGGGTCGTACAGGTGGGGGCGGCCCAGCGCGCACAGGTCGGCGCGGCCCGCCAGGAGCAGGGAGTTGACGTCGTCCCAGGACGAGATGGCGCCCACCGCGACGACGGGAACGCCGAGGGCGTTGCGGATCCGGTCGGCGTACGGGGTCTGGTAGGAGCGGCCGAACTCGGGGCGCTCGTCGGGGACGACCTGGCCGGTGGACACGTCGATGGCGTCGGCACCGTGCGCGGCGAAGGCCCGCGCGATCTCGACGGCGTCCTCGGCGGTGGTGCCGCCCTCGGCCCAGTCAGTGGCGGAGACGCGGACCGTCATGGGCCGGTCCGCGGGCCAGATCTCGCGTACCGCGTCGAAGACTTCGAGGGGGTAGCGCAGCCGGGCGGTGAGGGAACCGCCGTAGCTGTCCGTCCGTTGATTGGTGAGAGGGGAGAGGAACCCGGAGAGCAAGTAGCCGTGCGCGCAGTGCAGTTCGAGCAGGTCGAATCCGCACTGGGCGGCCCGCCGGGCCGCGGCCGCGAACTGCTCGCGGATGGCGGTGAGCCCCGCGCGGTCCAGCGCGTGCGGGACCTGGTTGACGCCCGGCCGGTACGGAAGCGGGGAGGCGGCGGTGACGGGCCAGTTGCCGGTGTCCAGCGGCTGGTCCATGCCGTCCCACATCAGCTTGGTCGAGCCCTTGCGCCCGGAGTGGCCGAGCTGGACGCCGAAGGCGGTGCCGGGCGCCTGCTGGTGGACGAAGTCCGCGATCCGCCGCCAGGCGGCGGCCTGTTCGGGGGTGTAGAGGCCGGCGCAGCCCGGGGTGATCCGGCCTTCGGGGCTGACGCACACCATCTCGGTCATGACCAGGCCGGCGCCGCCCAGCGCGCGGGCGCCGAGGTGGACGAGGTGGAAGTCGCCGGGTACGCCGTCGACCGCGGAGTACATGTCCATGGGCGAGACCACTACGCGGTTCTTCAGTTCGAGACCGCGCAGGCGCAGGGGGGTGAACATGGGAGGGGTGCCCGGTGGGCAGCCGAACTCCGCCTCGACGGTGTCGGTGAAGGCGGGGTCGCGCAGCCGGAGGTTGTCGTGGGTGACCCGCCGGCTGCGGGTGAGGAGGTTGAAGGCGAACTGCCGGGCGGGTTGGCCGAGATGGTGCGCCAGCTCCTCGAACCAGCGCAGGCTCGCGGCGGCGGCGCGCTGGGTGGAGGCGACGACGGGCCGGCGTTCGCTCTCGTACGCGCCGAGGGCGGCGGGCAGGTCGCGCTGCTCCTCGATGCAGGCGGCCAGGGCCAGGGCGTCCTCGACGGCGAGCTTGGTGCCGGAGCCGATCGAGAAGTGGGCGGTGTGGGCCGCGTCGCCGATCAGCACCGTATTGCCGTACGACCAGCGCTCGTTGACGACGGTGCGAAAGGCGGTCCATGAGGAGTTGTTGCCGCGCAAGGGGCGTCCGCCGAGGGCGTCCGTGAAGATCTTGGCGCACTGGTCGGCGGAGGCCTGTTCGCCGAGCGCGTCGAATCCGGCGGCCGACCACACCTCCTCCCGCATCTCGACGATGACCGTGGAGGAGCCGGCCGCGTAGGGGTAGCCGTGGAGCTGCATCACCCCGTGTTCGGTCTCGGCGATCTCGAAGCGGAAGGCGTCGAAGGCGAAGTCGGCGGCGAGCCAGATGTAGCGGCAGCGGTGCGTGGTGATGCGCGGCGCGAAGTGGGCGGCGTGCGCCTGGCGGGTGAGGCTGTGCACCCCGTCGGCGGCGACCACCAGGTCGTAGGAGGCGGCGAGTTCGGCGGCGGGCGGCGCCTCGGCGCGAAAGCGCAGATCGACGCCGAGCGACCGGCAGCGCTCGTGCAGGAGCTCCAGGAGCCTGCGCCGTCCGAGAGCGGCGAAGCCGTGGCCGCCGGAGGTGAGGGTGCGGCCCCGGTGCACGATGTCGATGTCGTCCCAGCGGACGAACTCGGCGCGCAGCGCCTGGTAGACGGCCGGGTCCGCGTGCTCGATCCCGCCGAGTGTCTCGTCGGAGAGCACCACCCCGAAGCCGAAGGTGTCATCGGGCGCGTTGCGCTCCCACAGGGTGATGGAGCGGGCCGGGTCGAGCCGTTTGAGCAGGGCCGCCGCGTAGAGGCCGCCGGGGCCGCCGCCGATGACGGCGATGCGCAGCGGGGCGCGCCCGGCGCCCGGAGTCGGCATCGCTAGCGTCCCTGCCATTTCGGGGGGCGCTTCTCGGTGAAGGCCGCGTGGAACTCGGCGTAGTCCTCGCCGTTCATCAGCAGGGCCTGCGTCGCCGCGTCCAGTTCCACGGCGGCGGCGAGCGGCATGTCGAGTTCCGCGGTGAGCAGCGCCTTGGTCTGCGCGTGGGCGAGTGCGGGGCCGTCCGCGAGGTGGCGGGCGAGTTCGGCGGCGCGGGTGTCCGCGGCGCCTTCGGCCGTCAACTCGCTGAGCAGGCCGATCCGTTCGGCCTCGGGGGCACGTACGGGTTCGCCGAGCATGAGCAGACGGGTGGCGTGGCCGAGGCCGACGACGCGGGGCAGCAGATAGGCGGCCCCCATGTCACCTCCGGACAGGCCCACCTTGGTGAACAGGAAGGCGAACCGTGCCGTGGGGTCGGCGACGCGGAAGTCGGCGGCGAGGGCGAGCACCGCGCCCGCGCCGGCGGCCACTCCGTGCAGCGCGGCGATCACGGGGAAGGGGCATTCGCGGATGGCACGCACGACCTGACCGGTCATGCGGTTGAAGTCGAGGAGTTCGGCGGTGTTCATCGACAGGGTGGCGCCGATGATCTCGTCGACGTCGCCGCCCGAGCAGAAACCGCGCCCCTGCCCGGCCAGCACCAGGGCGCGCACCGAGCGTTCCCGGGACAGCTGGGCGAGCAGGTCGCGCAGGTCGGCGTAGGCGCCGAAGGTGAGCGCGTTGAGCTTCTCCGGCCGGGCCAGGGTGACGGTCGCGACCCCATCGTCCACCGAGAGCCGCAGATGGCGCCAGTCCTCGGTGGGCGGTGCGGAGCTGGGAAAGGGGCTCATCCGGGCGGCCTCCTTCGGCGGGACGGCAGAGTGCCGCCACTGCTTCTGCTGCCTTCCCGACGAACGTATCACTCGTACGTGACCGTCGTCACGAGTACGCGATACGCGGATCGGAGCGACCAGGGTCCAAGGTCCCGAGCCCCCGGTGCCCCACGGCCCCAGGGCGAGCGCCGGGGGCCTCTAGGGGGCCGCGCACCGGCTCCGTACCGTGGAGAGCAGGGCGCACCACCCGACCCGCGCGTCCCCGCACCCCACACCCCGAACGGACCCGTCCCTTTGCCCGAGCCCCACGGACCCGAACGCGACGACGCCACCCCGTCCGCGTGGCGCATCTCGCTCCCCCACACCCCGGCCGCCGTGCCGATCGCCCGCGCCCTGGTGCGTACCGCGCTCGCGGACATCGACGCGCCCGCCGACAGCGACACCGCCGAACTGCTCACCGCGGAACTCGTTACCAACGCCGTCGAGCACACCCCGGGCGACACCCCGATCGAGCTGGTGGTGGAGTTGCTGTCCTCGGGCTGTCAGGTCGAGGTGCACGACGACTCGCCGCTGCCACCGGGCGACCTGTCCGCCCCGGGGGCCATCCACCATCCTGACCCCTGGCAGGAGCACGGCCGCGGCCTGCTGCTCATCCGCACCCTGAGTTCGGCCTGCGGCCACCGCCCCACCGCGCACGGCAAGGCGGTGTGGTTCACCCTGCCGAGCCGCCGCGACTGACGGGCCGCACCCATCGGGGCCCCGTCCGGGCGCATGCCCTGCGGGCGGCCGCGCTCCTCGGGCTCATCCCAGGGTGGCGACCATGACCGCCTTGATGGTGTGCAGCCGGTTCTCCGCCTCGTCGAAGACGACCGAGTGCGCCGCCGACTCGAAGACCTCGTCGCTCACTTCGAGTTCGCTCAGCCCGTACCGCTCGTGAATGTCGCGGCCGACCTGGGTGCCGAGGTCGTGGAAGGCGGGCAGGCAGTGCAGGAACTTGACGCCCGCGTTGCCGGTGGCGCGCAGCACGTCCATGGTCACCGCGTACGGGGTGAGCGCCTTGATCCGCTCGTCCCAGATCTCCTGGGGCTCGCCCATGGAGACCCAGACGTCGGTGGCGACGAAGTCCGCGCCGGCAACGCCCTCCTCGACGGACTCCGTCAGGGTCACGCGAGCGCCGCTGACCGCGGCCGCCTCGCGCGCCTGCGCGATGACGTCCTCGGCCGGCCAGTAGGCCCTCGGGGCCACGATCCGGATGTCCATGCCGAGCAGGGCGCCGGTGACCAGGTAGGAATTGCCCATGTTGAAGCGGGCGTCCCCCAGATAGGCGAACACGACCTCGCCGAGCGGCTTGTCGGTGTGCTCGGTGACGGTGAGGATGTCGGCGAGCATCTGGGTGGGGTGCCAGTCGTCGGTCAGACCGTTGTAGACCGGCACTCCCGCGTGGGCGGCGAGGGTCTCGACGGTCTCCTGCGCATCGCCCCGGAACTCGATCGCGTCGAACATCCGGCCAAGGACCCGGGCCGAGTCGCGCGCCGACTCCTTCTTGCCGATGTGCGAGCCGGCCGGGTCGATGTACGTCGTCGACGCGCCCTGGTCGGCCGCGGCCACCTCGAAGGAGCAGCGCGTCCTCGTCGAGGGCTTCTCGAAGATCAACGCGACATTGCGGCCGCGCAACCGCTGCACCTCGGTGCCCGCCTTCTTCGCGGCCTTGAGTTCGGCGGCAAGGGTGACGAGCCCGAGGAACTCCTCGGCCGTGAAGTCCAGCTCCTTGAGGAAGTGGCGGCCTGCGAGATCTATCGCCATGGTGGCGGCTCCTGGGGGCGGATAGGGGACGGCGGCGACGGCGACGTCCAGTCAGTACTGGAATTCTATACGTAGGAGCGCATCACTATACGGCATCGCGTTCGACCGGACAGCTCATGCAGCGCGGGCCGCCCCTCCCCCGTCCCAGCTCGTTGCCCCGGATCTCGATCACCTCGATGCCCTCCTTGCGCAGATGCGTATTGGTCGTGACATTGCGCTCGTACGCGACCACCACCCCCGGCTCCACCGCCAGTACATTGCAGCCGTCGTCCCACTGCTCACGCTCGGCGGAATGCACGTCCTGGGTGGCGGTCAGCACCCGGATCCGGTCCAGACCCAGAGCCGCCGCGATCGCACGGTGCATGTGCTCGGGCGGATGATCGGTGACCTTCAGCTCCTGCTCGCCCGCGCCCGGCTCGATCGTGTACGAGCGCAACATGCCCAGGCCCGCGTACTGAGTGAAGGTTTCTCCGTCCACCATCGTCATCACCGTGTCGAGATGCATGAACGCCCGCCGCTTCGGCATGTCGAGCGCCACGATGGTCCGCGCCGAGCCCGCCGCGAACAGACCGCGCGCGAGCATCTCCACCGCCTGCGGGGTGGTCCGCTCACTCATCCCGATCAGCACCGCGCCGTTCCCGATCACCAGGACGTCGCCGCCCTCGATGGTGGACGGATAGTCGCTCTGCCCCTGCGACCAGATGTTGAACGGACCCGCCTGCGCGCCCTTGAACAGCGGATGGTGATGGTAGATCGCCTCGAAGTGCACGGTCTCGCGCTGCCGGGCCGGCCAGCGCATCGCGTTGATGGAGACACCGTCATAGATCCAGGCCGAGGTGTCACGCGTGAACAGATGGTTCGGCAGCGGGCCCAGCAGGAAGTCGTCCAGATCCATCGCGTGGAAGCGCACCGACGTCGGCTCGGGATGCCCCTCCAGAAACTCCCGCTTGGTCATCCCGCCGACCAGGGCCTCCGCCAGATCGGCCGCCGCCAAGTCCTCGAACGCCGCCCGCAGATGCCCCGTCGCCAGCGGCCCGTACTCCTTCTCGTCGAAGACCCGGTCCAGCACGAGCGCCCGGGCCTCGGGGATCCGCAACGACTCACACAGCAGATCCCCGAAGAGATGCACCTCCACCCCCCGGTCGCGCAGCACGTCCGCGAACCCGTCGTGCTCCTGTCTGGCCCGACGCACCCACAGCACGTCGTCGAAGAGCAGCGCGTCCTTGTTGCTGGGCGTGAGGCGCTTCAGCTCCAGATCTGGCCGGTGCAGTATGACGCGGCGCAGCCGCCCGGTCTCGGAATCGACATGGAATCCCATGCCCCCATCCTGTCCCGCACCGACCCCGCTCACCCGGCGAACACGGCGCCGACTGCCGGATTTGGGGGGGGTGGGGGAGGTCGGGGTGGCGGGGGGGCAGGGTGGCGGGCCGCCGTTGGCCCGGGGCGGCGGGGGGCGGGTCGTCGCGGCGACGGCAGGCGGGCAGGGCGTCGGGGTGGCGGGGGTGGGGGACGAGGGGCGGCCGTCGAGGGTTGACCCCCGGGGCGGCGGGGTGGCGGGGTGGCGGGCCGACGTTGACCCGGGGCGGCGGGGCGGCGGGCCGTGGTTGTCCCGGGCCGGGCAGTGCCTCGCGCCGGGTGAGCGGGTGGGACTGCCCACACCCGCTCGACGGACGGGCCGGCGCGCCTACCCCGGCCCCTCCCCCACCCGGGCCGCCAACCGCGCGATCTCGGCCGGGCCCACCCGGCAGCACCCGCCGACGAGCCGCGCCCCCGCCGCCGTCCACTCCGCCACCCGCGCCGCCTCGAACCTCGCCCCGCCCGTCCAGCGCCGCCCCACCGCGTCCCAGCGCTCGCCACTGTTCGGGTAGACCACCACCGGCTTTCCGGTCACCGACGCCGCGAGCGGCACCGCCCGGTCCGCGTCCGCGGGGTCACAGCAGTTCACCCCGACCGCGATCACCTGGTCCCACCCCGCCGCCAGGGCGAACGCCGCCGCCAGATCCTGACCGGCCCGGGTGCGCCCACCCGCGATGCTGTACGAGAGCCACACCGGCACTCCGCACCCCTCCACCGCCCGCAACAGTGCCTCCGCCTCATCGACATCCGGCACCGTCTCCAACGCCAGGACATCAGGACCGGCCGCCACCAGCGCCTCGATGCGAGGCCGGTGGAACCGCTCCAGCTCCCGCACGCTCAGCCCATAACGGCCCCGGTACTCACTGCCATCGGCCAGGAAGGCGCCGTAGGGGCCGACGGAGGCGGCCACCCAGGGGGTGGGGGGTGGGGCGGGGTTCTGGGGGGCCTCCCCCTCCCCCCTCCCCCGCCCCACCCCTCCCCCCGCGCCCCCACCCACCCCATGCGGATCCTCCCCGGCAGGGTCGGCCGCCGGGCACAACGCCCCTGCCGTGCGCGCCAGTTGAACGCTGCGGGCCAAGAGCAGCTCCGCCTCCTGGTGGCTCAGTCCTCGACGGGCGAAGCCCTCGAAGGTGGCCTGATAGGAGGCGGTGGTCAGCACCTGGGCGCCCGCCCGGGCATAGGCGGTGTGCGCCTCCTGGATCTGCCGCGGGTCGTCGGCGAGCAGCCGGGCCGACCACAGTTCGTCGCTCAAGTCGCAGCCCTGGGACTCCAGTTGGTTGGACAGGCCGCCGTCGAGGACCACCGGTCCCTGCGCGAGGGCCGCTGCGAGTGTCCGGGCGGGGCGCACGCTCATGCCCGGTTCAGTTGCGGCAGCACCTTCGAGGAGATCAGTTCGAGGTGGTCGAGGTCGTCGAGGTCGAGCAGCTGGAGGTAGATGCGGGACGATCCGGTCGCCTCGTACTTGCCGATCTTCTCCACGACCTCGGCGGGCGAGCCCGCGAGTCCGTTGGCCTTGAGTTCCTCCACCTCCCTTCCGATGGCGGCGGCCCTGCGGGCCACCTCTGCGTCGTCCTTCCCCACGCAGACGACCAGCGCGTTGGAGTACACGAGGTCGTCTGCCCGGCGTCCGGCGGCTTCGGCGGCCGCCTTCACCCGGGTGAACTGCCGCTCGCTGTCCTCGATGGAGGCGAACGGGATGTTGAATTCGTCGGCGTACTGGGCCGCGAGTCGTGGTGTGCGGGTCGCCCCGTGTCCGCCGATCAGGACGGGCACCTTGGTCTGGGCGGGCTTGGGCAGTGCGGGCGAGTCGCTGAGCTGGTAGTAGGTGGCGTGGAAGTCGAAGGTGTGGCCGACCTCGGTGGCCCAGAGGCCGGTGACGATGGCCAGCTGCTCCTCCAGCCTGGCGAATTTCTCCTTCGGGAAGGGGATGCCGTACGCCTTGTGTTCCTCCTCGAACCAGCCTGCTCCCAGGCCGAGTTCGACCCGGCCGCCCGACATCTGGTCGACCTGGGCGACCTGGATGGCGAGTACGCCCGGCAGCCGGAAGGTGCCGGCCGTCATGAGGGTGCCGAGCCGGATCCGCTTGGTTTCCCGGGCGAGGCCGGCCAGGGTGATCCATGCGTCGGTCGGGCCCGGGAGGCCGTCGGCGGATCCCATGCGCAGATAGTGGTCGGAGCGGAAGAAGGCGTCGAAGCCGAGGTCTTCGGTGGCCTTGGCGACGGTCAGGAGGGTGTCGTAGCCGGCGCCCTGCTGGGGCTCGGTGAAGATGCGAAGATCCATGCCCCCATCCTGCACCGTGGGGCCCTCGTCAACCCCGTCTGTGCCATCCGGCGCAGGAGTGCCCGGTCGGGTGAAAGTTCGTCGAACGACCCCGGCGCGCCCCCTCTGACCAGTGACGTTGGCGTCGAGCGGTCGTTGGCTCGGGCGGAGCCGGACCGCCCGGCCCGCGTGTCGGCGGCCTTGACCGGGGCGTCGACCGACTCTGCGCCCTGCCCGCCGTGCGGGAGGGCTCGGGCCGAGGAGGCCGCCATGTCCCAGGAAGCCGTACCCGAACAGGCTGTGCCGCAGCAGTCGCCGCCGCAGTCCGCAGCCGAGCGGAAGGGTGCGCCGAAGGGGCTGTTGCAGCAGATGGAGGAGTTGATGGCAGCGCTGAACGCGGATCTGACGCAGCTCGACGCGGAGCTTCAGTCCACGGCCGACCGCACGTCGCCCGCCGGCGACCCGGAGGAGCCCCGGCAGAACCTTGGGCACGAGCCGCGCGAGCACCACTGACCGCACGGGTGGCACGGGCAGCACGGGCAGCACGGGTGTCGTCGGGGCTTTCGTCCGCGCCGGTCATGGCGGGCCCGTCGTCGAGTCCCGCAGGATCTCGGCCGATCTGTCCCGCTCTCGTAAGGTGAGCCGGCGCAGCATGCCGCGGACCCGGTCGCCCGATTCGTCGGCGGCGTCGATGGCCTCTATGCACTGCCAGTACAGGCCCTCCTCGTCCGTGGCGCAGGCGACGGAGACCAGGGCCATGGCGACGTCGCCGAGCAGGCCGCCCAGGGAGGTCAACACGCTTGCGGCGTCGGTCACTTCGGAGAGCTGGGCGGCGCGGATTCCGTCGCGTCGCAGGCCCGGGTGGTCGAGTACGGCGCAGCCCCGGCTGCCCGCTTCGCTGAGGCCCCGGGCCTCGCCCCTCAGTTCTGGGGGGCCGGTGGCCGCGAGGTGGCCGCCGATGGCCTGGGCGAGGGCTTGTGCCTGCCAGGCCTCGGCCACGATGTCGAGCACGGCCCGGCTTTGGGCCAGGGCGTGTTGGCTGGCTTTGAGGAGCCGTACGGCGTCCATCCGATGTCCCCGTTCGTAGGGCGGACCCGAGGTTGGTGTCCACTACCTAGCGTGAGCGTCTGCGGGCCGGAAAGCCAGAGGAAATCGGAAATCTGTGCACAGCAAGGCCGTTGTGAGTATCTCGGTCACTCGGGAGAGTGACTCTCCGTGTTCGTCGGCGGGTTGTTCGGGTCCTTGCGGGGTCCCGGTGCGGGGAAGCGGAGTTCATTGCGGTCGATCTTGGCCGCGAGGGCGGTGAGCGGGTCGATGCCGAGCACGCCGCAGAACTGGAGCAGATAGGCGAGGACATCGGCGACTTCGTCGGTGACGCGGTGGGCCCGGTCCGGGTCGGCCATCACGCGGTCCGACTCGTCCGGGGTCAGCCATTGGAAGATTTCGAGCAGTTCCGAGGCCTCGACGCTGAGGGCCGCGGCGAGGTTCTTCGGGGTGTGGTAGGGCTGCCAGTGGCGGGCGGCGGCGAAGGCGGCGAGCCTGTTCTGCAGGGCCGGTAGGTCGAGTTGGTGGTTCACGGCCCCAGGTCTACCACCGTGGCCCCATGGGTTTCCCGGGCACCCGCGTCGCCGACGGCGGCGAGGAGGCGGATGTGGCCGCGGGCGCACATCTCGGCGGCCAGCGCGATGAGTTCGCGGCTCTGGCGGGGATCGAGGGCGCGGTCGAGTCCGTCGGCGACGACGGTGAGGGTCTGCATGGCGGGTGGCACTTCGGCGACGGTGTCCACGGCCAGCACGCCGGGCCCGGTGAGCAGGACGAGGGCGAGGGCGAGGTAGCGCAGTTCGCCCTCGCCGAGCCGGTCGACGGGGGTGCCGTGCAGGGTGGCGCCGCGGGCGAGGACGGCTCGTAAGGTGCCGTCGGCGCGTTCTTCGGTGGTGAGGCCCGTGACGGGGCCGACGCACCCGGCGCGGGCCGCGCTGACGAGCCGGCCGTGGCGGATGCCGCATTCGGTGCGGGTGCGACGCAGGATTTCGGCGAGGTTGTCGCAGCCGCGCCGGAGCCGGCCGCCGCCGCCCTGGCCGGGGACGACGGGTTCGCGCATGTGCTGGGGCTGGGGGTCGCAGGGGAACACCGAGCGCAGGGCGACGACGACTTGCTCGGCGGCGGCCAGGACGCGCAGTTGTCCTTCGGTCTTGCCGGCCACCCGCAGCGGAAGCAGCGCGGTGCCGAGCAGGTCGTCGGGCAGGGGGGCGCGGGTGACGGGCACCGCGCCCGCGGTGTGCCAGGCCGCCTGGACGGTGGAGCGGCCCGGGTCGCGCAGGGCGGTGCTGAGGAGGGTCTGTCCTTCGCTGGTCAAACGTTCGCCGACGATGCGGAGTTCCGGTTCGGCCTGGACGGCGAGGTCGAGGCGGACGGGGCCGGCGGGGCCGTCGACGGTGCAGCCGATGCGGAAGCCGCGGCGGCCCTGGGCGTCGGCGCCCGCGCGTTCGGGCACGCAGCCCGAGGGGTCGCGGAAGACGGATCCCAGGGCGGCGCCGGAGCCGAGTCTGGCGAGGGCTTCGAAGGCTTCCAGGACGCTGGTCTTGCCGCTGCCGCTGGGCCCGGTGATCAGGGTGAGGGGTCCGAGCGGGATGGTGGCGCCGCGGTGGGTCCGGAAGGCGGAGAGCCGGAGTTGGGTGACGGTGGGTCGATCCGGGCGGCCGGTTCGGTCACTGGCAGTGGTCGCGGTGGTCATGACCGGGACCGTACGCAGCCGCAAAACTGACGAACCGTTCCGCCTCGTTGACCTTCCTACGAATGAGGGACGGTACAGCGCTGCGGGACGGTCCTGGGCGGGGCGGTGGAACGGGAGGTGGCCGGGGGGAGGTCGTGCGGGGGACGTCGTGCGGGTGGTTCAGGGGTGCGGGTGGTTCAGGGGTGCGGTACCGCCGCCGCCGCGATGCCTTCCACTTCGGTGCCCGCCGGGGCGAGCAGGAAGACGTTGCGGTCGACGCGGTGCATGCCGCTGCCCAGGCCGAAGACGACGCCGGTGCTGAAGTCGAGGATGCGCTTGGCGACTTCGGGATCGGCACCGGTCAGGTCGAGCAGGACCGGGATCTGGGCGATGAGGTATTCCGCCACTTCACGGGCGTCCGCGAAGATCTGGACCCGCAGGACGACGAAGCGCCTCTGTTCGACGGTCGCGTAGTCGCCGGGGATCGTGGTGTGGTCGGCTCTGGACGGCCATTCGTTGCGACCGCGCAGCGGAACGACCTGGGCGAGCCCCTCCCACTGTTCGTCGGTGACGTCGTACCTGCTCACCGGACCACCTCGCCCACGTGCTGTATCTGCATCCGGCCATGATGACGCCGCTCACCCGTTCAGCCCAACTTCGACACGGCTTGCGGGGGTGTCGGCTGCGCCTCATTCCGCCGGCGCCGGGGCGAAAGCGGGGCTAGGCGCAGGACGGGCACAGTCCGCGGTAGGTGACCTCGGCGCCGGACAGGGTGAAGCCGAAGCGTTCCCCGGCGGGGAGGTCGGACAGCGGGTCGCCGGTGGGGTGGACGTCGCGGATGGTGCCGCAGCGCGAGCACACCAAGTGCTGGTGCGGCTGGTGGGCGTTGGGGTCGTAGCGCTTGGCGCGGCCGTCGGTGGAGACCTCGAGGACCTCGCCGAGGCAGACCAGTTCGCCCAGGGTGTTGTAGACGGTCGCGCGGGAGATCTCGGGGAGCAGTCGGGCCGCGCGGACGTGGACCTCGTCGGCGGTCAGGTGCACGTGTTCGCCGTTCAGGACCTCCGCGACGACGCGTCGCTGGGAGGTCATGCGCCAGCCGCGCCCTCGCAGCCGTTCGAGCAGGTCACTCATTCCGGTTCACCTGTCCACGGTTCGGGGGTCGATCGCGATACGCGAAGTGTGCCAGGCGGCGTTCGCGTTCCGAAGGGACCCGTAGGGATGGGGAGGGTTTGTCGGGGCCCCGGCGGTAGGTCCCGGTACGGGTACCCAGGATCTTCCGGGGTCCCCAGGGCCTCCCGGGGTTTCCGGGATCTCCGGGGCCTCCGGGCCCGGGAGCCGGTGGCCCCGGGGTGGGGGGCCGAGGTGGGGCCGAAGGAATATGGGTTTGGTGTTCTTCTTGACTTGGATTTGGTCCATCGTAGGATCGATGGCGCCGCTAGCCTAGGGACAGGAAGACTTCGCCCCACCCGCAACAGGACTCAACGACCCAACCCACCCACCAGACAGGGACGTCATGGGGATCACCGCCGCGAGGACGCGGGGTGCCGGCCCACGGGTGTGCGCCGCGCGGCCGATGACCACGCGCGCGGTCGGCCGCCCCGGCCTCGTGACCGTAACGATGCCGCCTCCGTCGTCCGGGGTCGATGATCCGGCCGGTGGGCCCGCCCATCGGGCAGGTACCCCGGCCGGCGCCCGCGACACCCGGGGCCCGTGCTCCGGCTTCTTCACCGCCCGCAGTTCCTGAGCAATGTGATCCACCGAGTCAAGAAGGATTGCCATGTCCGAGAATCCCGATGCAATCGTCACCGATGCCAAGACGGAGGGCACCGGCGGCTGCCCGGTGGCGCACCAGCGCGCCCCGCACCCGACGCAGGGCGGCGGCAACCGCCAGTGGTGGCCGGAGCGGCTCAATCTGAAGATCCTCGCCAAGAACCCCGCCGTGGCCAACCCGCTCGGTGAGGACTTCGACTACGCCGAGGCGTTCAACGCCCTCGACCTGCCGGCGGTCAAGCGCGACATCGCCGAGGTCCTGACGACGTCCCAGGACTGGTGGCCCGCCGACTTCGGCAACTACGGTCCGCTGATGATCCGTATGGCGTGGCACAGCGCGGGCACGTACCGGATCAGCGACGGCCGGGGCGGTGCCGGGGCCGGGCAGCAGCGTTTCGCGCCGCTCAACAGCTGGCCGGACAACGTGAGCCTCGACAAGGCGCGCCGGCTGCTGTGGCCGGTCAAGAAGAAGTACGGCAAGAGCATCTCGTGGGCCGACCTGATGGTCCTCACCGGCAATGTGGCGCTGGAGACGATGGGCTTCAAGACCTTCGGCTTCGGCGGTGGCCGTGCCGATGTGTGGGAGCCCGACGAGGACGTGTACTGGGGTCCCGAGACCAACTGGCTCGACGACCAGCGCTACACCGGCGACCGTGAGCTGGAGAACCCGCTCGGCGCGGTCCAGATGGGTCTGATCTACGTCAACCCGGAGGGCCCCAACGGCAATCCGGACCCGATCGCGGCGGCGCGCGACATCCGTGAGACGTTCCACCGGATGGCGATGAACGACGAGGAGACCGTCGCGCTGATCGCCGGTGGCCACACCTTCGGCAAGACGCACGGCGCGGGCCCGTCCGAGGCGGTCGGTGACGACCCCGAGGCCGCTTCGCTCGAACAGCAGGGCCTGGGCTGGCGGAACACCCACGGCACCGGTGTGGGTCCCGACGCGATCACCAGCGGTCTGGAGGGCATCTGGACGAACACGCCGACCGCCTGGGACAACAGCTTCTTCGAGATCCTCTTCGGCTACGAGTGGGAGCTGTTCAAGAGCCCGGCCGGCGCCCACCAGTGGCGGCCGAAGGACGGCGCCGGTTCGGACACCGTGCCGGACGCCTTCGACGCGTCGAAGAAGCACGCCCCCACGATGCTGACGACCGACCTGTCGCTGCGCTTCGACCCGGCGTACGAGCAGATCTCGCGGCGCTTCCTGGCGGACCCGCAGGCGTTCGCGGACGCCTTCGCCCGCGCCTGGTACAAGCTGACGCACCGCGACATGGGCCCGGTCGTGCGCTACCTCGGGCCGGAGGTCCCCTCCGAGGAGCTGCTGTGGCAGGACCCGCTGCCGGCCCGGACGTACGACCTCGTCGACGCCCAGGACATCGCCTCCCTCAAGGAGCAGGTCCTCGCCTCGGGGCTCACGGTGTCGCAGCTCGTGTCGACGGCGTGGGCTGCGGCGTCCTCGTTCCGCGGCAGTGACAAGCGCGGCGGCGCCAACGGCGGGCGCATCCGGCTCCAGCCGCAGGCCGGCTGGGAGGTCAACGAGCCCGACGAGCTGGCGGCGGTGCTGCGCACCCTCGAAGGCATCCGTTCGGCGTTCAACTCGGCGCAGTCCGGCGACAAGCAGATCTCGCTGGCCGATCTGGTCGTGCTGGCCGGAGCGGCGGCGGTGGAGAAGGCCGCGAAGGACGGCGGCGTCGCCGTCGAGGTGCCGTTCGCGGCGGGCCGCGTGGACGCCTCGCAGGAGCAGACGGACGTGGAGTCCTTCGCCGCCCTGGAGCCGGCGGCCGACGGGTTCCGCAACTACCTGGGCAAGGGCAACCGGCTGCCGGCCGAGTACCTGCTGCTCGACAAGGCGAACCTGCTGACGCTGAGCGCCCCCGAGCTGACGGTCCTCGTCGGTGGCCTGCGGGTCCTGGGCGCCACCTACCAGCAGTCCGCGCACGGCGTGTTCACCGACACCCCGGGGACGCTCACCAACGACTTCTTCGTGAACCTGCTCGACATGGGGACGACGTGGAAGGCGACGTCCGAGGACCAGAACACCTTCGAGGGCCGCGACAGTGCCACGGACCGCGTCCGCTGGACGGGCACCCGCGCCGACCTGGTGTTCGGCTCCAACTCGGAACTGCGCGCGGTCGCCGAGGTGTACGCGAGCGACGACGCGAAGGAGAAGTTCACGCACGACTTCGTGGCGGCGTGGACCAAGGTCATGAACCTGGACCGCTTCGATCTGGTCTGACCCACCCGCCCGGGCCGTCCTGCGGGGCCGGCCCGGACGTGCCGCCGCGCCCCTCACGCCAACAGGCGTGGGGGGCGCGGCAGTTGGGCGTCCTCGTTCCGGGCCGCGTGGATGGGGTGGGGGCGGGCAGACGGAGACGGGAGTGATCTTGCTGGGCGCGGGGTCGCTTCGCTGCCCGCCCGCCCTCCCGGTCCCGAGTCCGCAGTTCGAAGGAGCCCACCGATGACGATGCCGGTCCGCCGCCACCCCGCCCTCGCGCAGCGTCGGCGCCAGGCGTTCAGTCTGCGCACCACCTCGCTGGGGTTCGGCCTGGTCGCTCTCGTCCTGTGGGGAGTGGCACTGACGTTCCGGACGGCCGTGCAGCCGGACTCCCATCCGCTGGGCGCCGTCCTGGCGCTGCTCGCCCTGCTGTTGCTGTCCACCGCGGCGATACGCAGCAACTGGCTGCGCCGCGCGGCCCGCAGAGCGGCGCTGGAAGCGGCCGTCGCCCCGGAGCCTCCGGCGCCCGTGCTGCCGCCCACCGTCGGCGCACCGCAGGCCGCCGACTGCGCCGACATCGACCCGCTGGCCTTCGAGGACGCGGTCTCACGGCTGTGTGAGCGCGACGGCTGCTCGGACGTGCGGGTGGTGGGCGGAGCGGGCGACCTCGGCGCGGACGTCCTGGCCACCACGCCGGACGGCCGCAGGCTCGTCATCCAGTGCAAGTGCTACGCGCCGGGCCACAAGGTGGGCTCGCAGGACCTCCAGCGCTTCGGCGGCACCTGTTACGCGGTGCACGACGCCGAGCTGGCCGTGGTCGTCACCACCAGCGAGTTCACGGACCCGGCCCTCGGCTATGCCGAGCAGTGCGCCATCCTCTGCTTCGACGGTACGTTCCTGCGCGCCTGGAACAACGGGACGGGCCCGGCGCCGTGGGAGCTCCCCGCGCTGTGAGGTGGCGGCGCGCGGCTGTGCCCGCCCCGACCGCCCCGGTGTTCAGGGGGCCGGGACCGTGCCGACGGCGAGCGTGTTGCCCTCGCTGATGTAGCCGTGCGGTCCGCGCAGCGGGTGCTCCGCGCCGTCCGCGTCGAGGAACGGCGTCCAGTCGCCGGGAAATCCGGCCTCGGTGGCCTGGCGGGCGATGCTGGCGCACGCCTGCGTGTAGAAGGCGAGGGCCGCCGGTTCCAGCGGGGCGTGGTGCTCGATCAGCGTCGTCCGTTGGTGCACCGACACCAGGCCCGCCTCGTCGAGCGCGCGGTGCAGTCGGCGGGTGCGCAGCAACTGGCGTGCGTAGCCGGGGGTGTGGGCGGCGTGCCGGAGGAAGTCGGTGAACTGGAAGGGGTCGCCGGGGCCCGCGCTGATGAGGGAGGCGTCCAGGTCCTTGACGGCGACGAGTCCGCCCGGCCGCACGACCCGCCTGAACTCCCCCAGGGCGCGGGCGAGTTCGTCGTCGTCGAGGTATTGGGTGGTGTTGGCGCACCACACGGCGTCGAAGGAGTCGTCCACGTAGGGAAGGTCGCCCACGTCGCCCTGGCGGACCTCGAAGGTGCCGGGCGCGCGGTGGCGGCCCAGGCGCTCGGCGGCGAGCGCCGCGTTCTCCTCGGCCAGGTCGATCGCCGATACGCCGCCGTCGGGGCCGACCAGGTCGGACAGCCAGGGCAGGAACGCGCCGCTGCCGCAACCGGCGTCCAGGACGTGCAGGCCGGGGCGCAGGCCCACCTGGTCGAGCGCGGCCCGGTAGTGCGGCGCGCAGGCCGCGAAGTGCGCGTCGACGATCTCCTCGTGGGTGAAGCCGAGGCCGGTGGAGGCCGTGTGCCCCCAGGACGCGTGGTCTGTCGTCAGCATGTGCTGTACCCGTTCCGATCCGGTGTGGTGGCGTCGTCGAGCAGGGCGGTGAGGAGGTCGGTGACCTGGTCCGGTGCCTCCAGGGGCTGGAGGTGGCCGGCGCCGGGCAGGGTGACGAGCCGGCCGCGGGGCAGGGCCTCGGCCGTGGTGGCGGCGTCCTGCGCGGTGACGAGTTCGTCCTCGGCGCCCGTGACGACGAGGGCGGGGATGTCGGTGACGCGCAGCACGGGCAGCGAGCCGGGGCGCTCCGCGATGGCGCGCTGCGCCCAGGCCACCGCCTCGGGAGCGGCCCCCTTCGCCATGGTCAGGACCTCCTCGACCAGGTCGGGGCGGCGCTCCCGGGTGCCCGCGCCCAGGAGCAGCGGGGTGGTGCGTGCGACCAGTTGGTCGCGGAGGGTGTCGTCGAGCATCAGGTCGGCGAACCTGCGGCGTTCGGCGGCCGCTTGGGGGGTGTCCGGGGCGGCGCGGGCCGCGAACAGGGCCAGGGCGCGGACCCGGCCGGGGTGGCGGCGCAGGAACGTCATGGCCACGTATCCGCCCATCGAGCATCCGGCGAGGGCCACTTCGCGGATGCCGTGCTCGTCGAGGAGGGCGGCGAGGTCGTCGGCGACCGTCTCCAGGGAGGGTGGTTCGGCGCCCAGGGGGGTGGCACCGAAGCCGCGCTGGTCGGGTGTGAGGACGGTGTGGCCGCGGGCGCGCAGGGCGCGTGCCGGGGCGTCCCACATGGGGGAGGCGAGCGGCAGGGCGTGCAGCAGGACGACCGGCAGGGGCGCGGGGCGGGGGGTGTCGGGCATCAGGGGGCGTTCCGTTCGGCGTCGGCGACCAGGGCTGCGGCGCGCGGGGTGAGGGGGGTGTCGCGCAGCCAGGCCAGGGTCACGGGGGCGGGGGGCAGGTCGTGGATGGGTACGGCCCTGATGTGGGGTGGCAGCACCGCGTCGAGCGACTGGAAGGACACATGGACGGCGTGGGTGGTGGCGAGGATCTCGGCCATGCCCTCGACGGTGGTCATCGGATGGACGCGCCGGAGCGGAACGCCGGTGGGGGTGCGGGGCGGCACCACCAAGTCCCAGACGTAGGGCGGGAATTGACCGGGGCAGGAGAACGCGTCGTAGAGGGCCGCTTCCTCGATCGACACCGAGGCGCGGTCCGCGAGGGGGTGGCCGGCGCCGACGATCAGCGCGCGCCCGTCGTGGGCCACCGGCCCGCTGACGGCGACGTCCGGTTCCTGGAGCCCGTATTTGACGATCATGACGTCCACGGTGTGTTCGCGCAGCGGACGGAACGGCTCGGCGACGTCGTACGGGACGAAGTCCACGTCCTGCGGGCGGTGTCCCGCGCCCGTGATGATGCGGGTGGCGAGGTGGGAGGCGCCGTGGATGCCCAGGCGGACGCGGCGGGGCGGAGCCTGCTTCCCGGTCGTGGGTGCGGGCGGGGTGGGGGGCATCTCAGGTCTCCTCGGTCAGTGCGGCGTAGGCGCGGAGTGCGTCGGTGCGCCGGGGGTCGGCGTCGACGCGCAGGGCGGCGAAGGGGAGGGCCAGCCCGGTCAGGCGGGGCACGGAGCGCAGGGTGAGCCGGTCCCCGGGGGCGATCAGCTGGTCCAGGACCGCCTCGACGAGGAGGTGGTTCACCTGAACCAGGAGCTGGGAGATGGTGACCTGGGCGGTGGCGATGTAGAGGTCCCGGTGGAGGGGCGGGCGGCTGGCGCCGCCGTGGGCCGGCCCGGGGACCTCGATGGTGAGGGGGCTCCACGCGGACAGCTCCCGGGAAGCGTCGAGCGTCTTGAGCAGGCGGCGCAGGGCGGTGGTGGTCTCCTGCGGGGCGGGCCCCGCCCACGCGGCGGAGCCGTCGTCGGCCACGTGGTCGAAGGCGAAGCGTTCGGCGAGGTTGTCCGGGCGGCCCGCGAGGAACACGGTCCGGGTGAAGTCCCGCCGCCATGACGCGGCGCGCTCCCGCGGCACGGACAGCGCGAACCGGCAGGTCTCGGCCACCCATCGCGGGAGGTGGAAGCGGTCCACGACGGCGACGACCAGATGCGGGCCGCCCGGGTCGCTCTCCGCCTCGGCGGCCAGGGCGGCCCGCGCGCCGAGCAGGCCCTGGGGGGTGGTCAGGTCGCACCGCGCGGCCAGTTCGGGGCGGGCCGCGCGCAGCCGACCGGCCGCGACACTGAGCAGCAGCTCGGGCCCCAGGCGCGTCGGTTCCTCGAGGGGGACGCCGGGTGCGCGCGGGGAGTCGAGGACGTGAGGGTTCATGGTGACACCGTGGTGAGCAGGGAGCGGGCCGGGGCGGGGCCGCGCCGGCTGAGCAGGGACGAGGTGAGCCGGTAGGGGTCGATGTGGGTGTGGCCGCGGCGGTGGCGCTGGAGCAGCGCGGGCAGCGCGTCGGGGCCCGGCTCGGGGGCCTGTTCGGCGCGGTCCAGGAGGTGTTCGGCGCGCAGCAGGCTTTTGCGGAGCAGGTCGTGCCGGAAGGATTCCCGCTGGCCCGGTCCGAGGGTGGCGATGAAGTAGAGCCGCATGCCGAGCCGGAGAGCGGCGGGGTCGGCGGCGTCGGTGAGGGAGCGCAGCAGGGTGTCCACGGTGTGGTCGTGCCAGCCGCCGTGCCGGGCCGAGGTGATCCGGCCGTCGATGGGGACGCGGCCGATCGGCACCCGGTGCACGGTGGGCCCCTTGTGGGCCAGTACGCGCTCCAACAGGCGGTAGTCGGGGTCGAGTTCACGGTCGTACAGGACGGCGATCTCGTCGTAGTGGGGTGCCAGCGGCAGGAGTTCGCGCAGGGCGCAGGCGAGGTAGTTGGGGCGGCCGTCGGCGGTGACGATCTGCCGCAGCGGCAGGCCGTACCGGGTGGCGTCCAGGTAGACCGGGCCGCCCACGTCCCGCTGGTCCAGCCCGAGGCCCGCGGCCAGCAGGTCCTCGATCATCTCCTCCAGGGCGAACCCGGGGGGCTGGTGGGAGAGCAGTCCGGGGTCGTGCAGACCGAGCCGTTCGTAGTGGCCCTGCCACAGCCGCAGCACCTGGGCCGCGGCCGGGTGTACGAAGCCGTTGCTCTCGACGGCCTCGGCGTAGGGGCGCAGGTCGCCGGCGGTGGGGGGCCGGCCCTCGGCCCGGTAGCGGACGTACAGCTCACCGATGTCCGTCTCGGTCAGGTCCGCGTAGTGGGTGTCGCCCTGGGTGCGGTCGAGGAACTCCCAGAAACCCAGGGTCTGTTCGGTGAGGTGGTAGGTGGTGTGGCTGTAGCGGAACGTGACGTCGGCGGAGGGCCGGGTGGCCCGGTACATGACGTCCGCCCACAGCAGCCCCTTGAGGTGACTGGGCGTCAGGGGTTTGGACGGGGTGACGGTGACGGGAGCGAGCAGCACCTTGCGCCGGGTGCCGGGGGCCGGCTCCTCGACCGGCCGGGCGGTGGCCGTCGCCGCGCCGGCCCTCATCTCCGCTCCCCGGCGCCGAGGGCGGCGAGCAGTTCCGCACGGGTGGGGGGCCGCTGCCCGGCCGGGGCGGCGGGGGCGCGGCGCACCCGCTGCGTGAAGCCGGCCGCGTCGAAGACGTCCTCGGGCGTGTTCAGACCCATCAAGACGCGGACGAGTCCGCGCCAGACCGCGGCGTCGCCGGCGGCGGCCCCGGCGATCTCCGCGAGATGGGGGCGGCCGCGCGGGGCGGGTGGGGCGGGCGGCGGCGGGGCGCCCTCGGCGCGGGAGCGCCACAGCGCGGCGCGCGCCCCGCTGTCGTGGGTGGCCTGGTCGAACCAGGGGCGGTAGAGGTCGTCGGCGAGACGCACGGCGCGTTCGCTCTGCTCCCTGCCCGGCTCGGGGTGCGCGGTGAGCAACTCGGCCAGTTCGAAGGCGTGTTGGAGGGCCAGCGACATGCCGCGCCCGTACAGCGGGTCGGTGACGCAGGCGGCGTCCCCGACGGGGAACAGGGCGGTGGCCTGGCGCGGTCCGGGCCGCGCGGTGGAGCGCAGCACGTTCGGGGGCGTGGTGATGGCCCGCACCTCGGACAGGGGCGTCGCGACGCGCTCGTCCGTCCACGGCGCCACATGCGGCGACAGCCGGGCGGCGGCGGTGAAACCGGCCGGGGTGCGCAGGGCGTCGGTGGCCGGGTCGGCGGTCGGCGCCCCGAGCGCGATGGCGAAGGTGCCGTTGTCGGCGGGGTGCACGACGGCCGCCCAGTGGTCCCAGATGCCTCCGGCGGCGTTGCCCCGGTTGAGCGGCCCGGGGAAGGTCTGGCCGGGTGTGTCCAGGCGGTAGAAGCGGGTGAAGCAGCGCAGCTCGGTGGGGCCCGTCAGGTCGACGCCCACCGGCAGACCGACGTCCGCCAGCCAGGAGAGGGAGGCGGCGCGCCGGCCCGTGGCGTCCACCACGTAGCGGGCCGGCACGGGGGCACCGAGGCCGGTCACGACACCGGTGACGCGGGTCCGGGACGGGTCCAGGAGCAGGCCCCGCACGGTCGTGCCGTGCTCCAGGGTGACGCCCGGCAGGTTCCGCACCCCCCGGTACAGGAGCAGTTCGAGGAAGGTGCGGCGCACCGCGAGGGCCACCAGGTCGTCGTCGGCCGGTTCGCGGGGCCCGGCGGGCGCGGCCGCGGTGAGGTCGAGGAGCTGGGCGCCGTCCGCCAGGGCGCTTTCGAGGAGCCACGGCGCCCGCCGGCGCAGCACGCGCACCCCGAGCGAGGTGAGGATGTGGGAGTGGCCGCTCTGGGGGACGGTGGGGCGCTCCCACAGTTCGGCGGCCTTGGCGGCGGGTCCTTCCGGGGGCGGGGCGGAGCGTTCCAGGACCCGTACGGGCAGGCCGCGTTCGGCCAGGGCCAGGGCGGTGGCGAGCCCGGCGATGCTGCCGCCCACCACGACGACGGGGGTGGCGCCGGGCGTGGTCAACGCCGCCGCCCGTGGACGAAGAACACCCGGCGCACGTCCTTGACGGAACGCTCCGGTACGGGGTCGGGCCAGCGGCCGAAGTCGGCGCCGGGCTCGCCGGGCTGGACGGCGGCGACGTCGAATCCGTACGCGTCGAAGAGCGCTTCGGGCTCGTCGCTGCCGAACAGCCAGGGGCAGCCCCAGTTCGCGAACACGTCGAGCAGGCCGCGCATCTGAGGGAGCGTCAGCGCGGCCGCGTTCACGAGGTCGGCCGCTATGCGGCTGCCGGGCGCGGAGATCGCGGCGACGCGCTCCAGCATGCGGCGCGTGTCGGGTTCGGGGATGTAGTAGAGCAGCCCTTCCAGGAGCCAGGTCGAGGGCAGCGCCGGGTCGTAGCCGGCGGCGACGAGCCGGTCCTCCCAGTCGTCGGCGGTGAGGTCGACGGCGACGGAGTGGTGCGCCACGCGGGGGGTGACGCCCTGGAGGCGGTCGGCCTTGAACTCCAGGACGGCGGGCCGGTCGATCTCGAAGTAGCGGATGTGGTCGGGCCATGTCATCCGGTAGGCACGGGAGTCCATGCCGGAGGGGGCCAGCACGATCTGCGTCATCCGCGGGTCCCGCGCGGCGTCCCGCAGGAAGTCGTCGAAGAACCGGGTGCGGATGGCGTTGTAGTCGGGGGTGCTGGGCAGCGAACGCGGCCGGTCGGGCGGGAAGGTGGCGGCGCGCACCTCGGCCAGCAGCTCGGGCCCGGCGTCGCCGCACAGCCGGGCGGCGTACGGGTCCTCGTAGAGCCGGTCCGCGCGCTGGGTCTCGGCGCCCCGCAGTGCCGCGGTGAGCAGGGCGGTCCGCTCCACCGGGTTGAGCAGTTCGGTCATCGGGGCTCTCCTTGTGCGTGGGTGATCGGCGTGTTCGGGGGTGGGAACGGGCGCGGGCCGGGGCACCTGGACGCCCAACCGGCCGGTGGGGGGCGGCTGTTGGGGCGGGTGGGTCAGGCGGTTCCCGTCAGGCGGTGCCAGAGCGTGGTGTCCTGCCGGAACAGGCGGTCCTTGACCTGGGTGGGGCGGATGCCGGTGGCGACCGCGGCGTGCCAGTCGCGCTGGAAGGCGTCCCGGTCCAGGAGGCGCAGGGTGGGGGCCGCCAGGCGGTGGTCGGTGCGGGCCCGGGCGTAGTCGGCGGACTCCCGCGCGAGGGCCGCGTCCACCAGGGAGGTGAAGCGGTCCGCCTCGGCCCGCTGCCAGGGGGATCGCGGGGCGACGGCGAAGACGTAGTGCGGGGCGCTCTCGCGGGAGGTGCGCTCGGTGCGGCAGGCGATGTTGACGAGGCCGAGACCGGTGGCGTCCAGTGCGGTGCGTACGGCCCGGATCACCTGGGATTCGCGCAGCCGCTCCCCCACCGCGTCGGACCGGTTGGCGCGGCCCGCGTAGGCGACCCGGGGCACGCCGCCGGGCATGTCCACGACCCGTACGACATCGCCCACGGCGTAGCGGTAGAGACCTCCGACATGGCTGAAGATCACGTGGTATTCGCGTCCCGCCTCCAGTTCGTGGGGCAGCAGCGTCTCGGCGTCGGGGGTGAGGTCGGCGTCGGCGTCCACGAACTCGTACACGGAGGCGGTGACGACCAGGCTGCCCGCCGAGCCGTGCCGGTCCAGCGGCACCCCGACCGGCCCCTCGGAGGCGGCGACCGGCGCCGGCAGTGCGGCGACGCCGGAGCCGAAGCGCTCGCACAGCGAGGGCAGATAGAGGGAGGCGACGCCGGTGGTCCAGCCGAACAGGGCGCTCATCCGCGGCCACACCTGGGCCGGGGTCACCGTCCCGAAGTAGTCGGCGAGCCGCGCCAGTTCGGCGGCGCGTGCCGGGTCCGGACTTCCATGGGGCACACCATTCAGGGTTCCGTCCCGCACCTCTTTGACGATCCGTTCCCACCACAGGCCGAGCTGGTACGGCACGGCCGCGATCATGGCCGGATTAATGCCGATGAGGCAGCGCACATCGCTCTGCACGGCAAGCCGCAGCCGCAGATACATCTTCTCCAGGTGGTCGTCGGGAGCGACGTCCACGGGGAGGGTGCCCCAGGGCGCGGCGGTGCCGAGTTCGGCGGAGAGCGGCTCGCCGAACTTCCCGCCGAAGTCGACCTGGCTGGCGCCGACATGGGGCCGGCCGCCGGAGGTGGTGGGCGGGGCGCTCAGCGGGTCGTGCTTGAGGTTGAGAACGGCGTCGGGCCGGCGCATGACATCGGGGTGGTTCTCGATGAGGGGGGCCCAGGCCGCGTAGTAGAAGGGGAAGAAGGTGGTGCGCATGAAGCGCGGGGTGACCGGGATCTTCTTGTGGGCGCCGGTGCTTCCGCTACTGGTGAAGTAGACGACGGGCTGATCGGCCGAGAGCAGGTTGGGCTCGCCCGCCGCCATCCGTTCGATGAGCGGGGCATGGGCGGCGTAGTCCTGTACGGGGACGGCCTTGCGGAAGTCGTCGATGTCACGGATCCGGCCGAAGCCGTGCCGCTTGCCGAACTCGGTGCCGGAGTTGAAGTCGAGCAGGTCACCGAGTACGGCCTGCTGGTGCCCGCGCAGGTCGCCGAGGGCCTCGGTCAGCCGGGCGCGTTCGGCGAAGACCCGCTCGCGGTAGCGCTCGGCGTGCCCGGGCGCCACCCAACCGTCCACGGTGGCGCGGGAGTTCACTTCTGGCGAGGGGGGCCGGACGGCCGCGCTGTCGGTGGTCACAGGGAGAGCACCTCCACCACGGCTTCGGCGGCCCTGGCCGCGCTCGGCTGTTCCTCGATGATCGTCACGGGCACGTCCCGCACCTCTTCCAGCATCAGTTTGCGAAGACTCCTCTGGTAGCTCTCGAACCCCAGCCACTCGGGGCGGTCGCCGAAGTACTCCAGCGGGTTGAGCCGCGCACCCTCACCCGAGCGCGCCCAGGCGGACGCGGGAGAGACGTCGAGGTAGACGACCACGCGGGGCTGCGGGAAGGACCGCCACCAGGTGTACATGGGGTTGTGCCGGATCCCGGCCAGCCGGCACTTGGCGAGGATCTTGTAGTAGTAGGAGTCCATGAGCAGCGGCACGTCGTCCTGGTGCCGCTCCAGCTCGTCCCTGAGATGCACCACCGCGGTCTGCAGGACGCTGGCCAGGAAGTCGGTGGAGTAGTACGTGCCCAGGTGCGGCAGGACGTCCTCGACGACGTTGCGGCGCAGCGCGCCGACGAGGGCGTGTCCGGGGCCGACGAGGCCGTGGTCGGTGGACAGGGTGCGCAGGCCGGGCAGCCGGGCGGCGACCTCGGCCATGACGGAGGACTTGCCCGCGCCGTCCGGACCCAACAGCACGTAAAACGGCCGGAGTTGGTCAGCCACGGCCGGCCTCCCCCGCCGCGCGTCCGGCGTCGCCGGACGCCTTGCGTATCCGTGGCAGATCGGCCATGCCCTTGCTCCAAGAGGTAGTCGCTCACCGGGGGCCTCATGACAGCAAGGGCGCGTTCCTTTCACCTACCCCCGAAATACCTCAGGGGGTTGCCGGCGCCGCGAACGGCCCGCCCGGCCGTGGCGTGAATGTGCCCAACGGGCCTGGCAGGCGGGCGAGTCGGGAGTGCGCCGCGCGGCGCATACCGGCCCCTGCGCAGCGCGTTCCGACCGGGGGCCGCGAGCGTGCCGGCCCGGGGCGGGGCCGCGCGACAATCAACTAAACCAACCAGTTGACTTAAACCAACTGGTTGATGTATTCATGGAGCATAGCCAATGCGGCGAGCGGCGCAGCTCCGCTCCACCCACCGGCGGCGCTGCTTTCTCGGCGCTCCCTGTACGCCCCATGGAACGGGCCGGTGACGAACCCCGGGTGCCCCACGGGCCCGGTTCGCACCACGGCCCATCTCTCTCCGTCGACCCCTCGACCCCAGGGATTGCTCCCATGTCGGATTCAGACACCATCCCGGCGCCGCCCAAGCCCGTACCGAGCGCGACCGCGCCGGTGCGGCCCGTCCTCTTCCTCGCCATGGCGGTGTGCGCCGGCGCGACGGTCGCGAACGTCTATCTGGCCCAGCCCCTGCTCACCCTGTTCGCACACGGCCTCGGCGTGTCCTCGTCCTCGGCGGGCATCGTCGTCACCTGCGCCCAGCTCGGTTACGCCGCCGGCATCCTCTTCCTCGTACCGCTCGGCGACATCCGCAGCCGGCGCCCGCTGCTCACCGTCATGCTGAGCGGCACGGTCCTGGCCCTGCTGATGGCCGCCGCCGCACCCGCCCTCTCCGTCCTGGCCGCGGCCGCCGCCCTCATCGGCGGCGTCACCGTGATCCCCCAGGTGCTCGTGCCGCTCGCCGCCGAACTCGCACCGCCCGAGCGGCGTGCCTCCGTCGTGGCCAATGTGCAGATCGGCCTCATGAGCGGCATCATCGGCTCCCGCGTCATCGGCGGTCTGGTGGGCGAGGCGCTCGGCTGGCGGGCGGTCTATCTGCTCGCCGCCGTCCTGACCGCCCTGAGCGGTCTCGTCACGCTGGCCCTGCTGCCCCGCGAGGGTGCCCGACAGGCCATGCCGTACGGCAGGCTCCTCGCCTCGCTGCCCGCGCTGCTGCGCCAGGAACCGGCGCTGCGCCACTCCTGTCTGATGCACGGCGCGCTGTTCGGGGCGTACACCACCACCTGGACCACCCTCGTCTTCGCCCTCGCCCAGGAGCCGTACCACTACAGCAGCGCGACCGCCGGCCTGTTCGGACTGGTCGGGCTCGCCGGGGCCTTCGTGGCTCCCTGGGCCGGCCGGTACATCGACCGCAAGGGAGCCGCGCCGATCATCGCGGTGTCCCTGGCGATGACCCTCCTGTCGGCCGGCGCCTACGCGCTCGGCGGCAACACCCTGGTGTTCATGCTCCTCGCGGTGCTCCTGGCCAATGTGGCCGTGCAGTGGAGCCAGATCGCCAACCAGGCGCGGATCTTCTCCTACCTGCCCGAATCCCGCAGTCGCGCCAACACCGTGTACATGGTCGCCGCGTTCCTCAGCGGTGCCATCGCCGCGGCCCTGGCCAGCGCGTGCTTCTCCTGGCACGGCTGGGGCGCCGTCTGCGCCCTCCAGGCGGTCCTCGCGATCGCCGGGCTCCTCGCGGTGCCCACCATGCGGCGCTACGACGGCCGCGGCGCCGCGAGCGCCACGGCCTGACCCGGCCCGCCCTGCCCCCACACCCCTCTTCCCGACCGAACCACCCTCCGCACGTCCGACCAGAGCGAAAGAGAGAAACAGGCCATGACGTTTCCCGCCATGCCCAAGTCCGTGCTCCAGTTCTTCAGCGCCTCCCAGAAGGGTGACGCGGACGCCTGGGCCGACGCCTTCGAAGAGGGCGCCGTCTTCCACGACCCGGTCGGCTCCAAGCCCATCGAGGGCCGCGAGGCGATCCGCGCGTTCATCAAGTCCGTCATCCCCAACTTCGACCCCTTCCTCGGCCTGACGCCGCTGGAGGTCCACACCGTGGGCACGTCGGTCGCCGTCTCCTGGCACGGCGCGGCCGTCGCCAAGAACGGCAAGCCCGTGAACTGGTCGGGCATCAACGTGTACGAGCTCGGCGAGACCGGCCTCATCCGCGAGGCGAAGGCGTACTTCAACCACGCCGTCTTCGAGGCCCAGCTCTGACACCCGGCCGACGGCCCGTCGCGGTCCCCCCACGGCCCGCGCCCGCCGGTCACCCGGCAGGTGTACGCGCCTGATCCGCCGGCGACGCCCTGAGCACGGCGAAGGGACGGATCCGGCCACCGAATCCGTCCCGTCAGCTCCTGTGCCGATCTCCACGCGGTTCCCCAGATCGGCGTGTGCCCCCCGGCCACCACCCCCCCCCGGCCGGGGGACACACGCTCGAATCCGGCATGCAATGTTCGCCCGGGACACTGTGCATCCGCCCTCGGTGTTCGCACCGTCAGCCGGACACCATGGTGCCGCCACGCGCCGCGCAACGGAAGGTACAGACAACCGTGTTGAGAACGTCTGGGATCCCCCTGATACCCCGCCGGTCCCTCCCGCCGGTCATCTCGGTGAAGCTGCTGGGCCGGTTCGAAGTCCACGACTCCCGTGGCAAACTCGTGGACATCCGCGGCGACGTCGCCCGCCGCGTACTGGCCCATCTCCTGCTCGCCGCCCCTCATGTCACCCCCAACCACCGTCTGATCGAGGCGGTTTGGGAGGGCGACGAACCGGAGAGCGCCATCGACCAGATCCGCAAGACCGTTTCCCGCCTGCGCCGCGAACTCCCGGGCGGCAGCGACCTCATCAGGACCGAGCCCGGCGGCTACCGCATCTTCCTTCCCTCCGAGCAGATCGACCTCGGGCTGTGGCGCGAGGCGATCCAGCGCTCCTCGCTGCTCATCCAGGAGGGCAAGCGCCGCGAGGCCCTCGAAACCCTGACCCAGGGCCTCGACCTGTGGCGCGGGCGAGCCCTCGCGGGCATGGCGGGCCGTCCCTTCACCGGGGAGGCCGTGGCCCTGCACGAGGAGCGCAGCTCGGCGCTGGAGACCTGGTGCCGGCTCGGCCTGGAGCACCTGGACACCCGCGCGGTCGTCGCGCGGCTGCGCCGGGAGATCCGCCTCGATCCGGTCCAGGAGAAGGTCTGGGGCATCCTCATCCGCACCCTCGCGGCGTCGGGCCGCCGCCTGGAGGCGATCGAGGAGTACAACCGGCTGCGCAAGGTCCTGGCCGGCACCCCCCAGCCGACGCCCTCGAAGGCCCTCCGGGACTTCTACCGCGATCTGAAGGAGACGGTGAGCGGCAGACCCGGCACGCCGTCCCCGGAATCCGATCCGGGCCGCCCCGCGCCGTCCAGGGGTTCGGTCCACCGCCGGGTCCCGCCGTGGATCCAGGAGCTGCTCCGGGGCCACGAGCCGCTGCCCGCCTACGTCCTGGACGCGCACTGGAACGTCCTGCACCGCAACCAGGCCATGGAGCGCTGGTTCCCCTGGCTGCGGGCGGAGGGCTCCAACCTGCTGAGCTGGGCCCTGTTCGCCCCGTCCGCGCGCACCGTCCTGCACGCCTGGGACGAGCACGCGATGGTCTATCTGGGCATCGTCCGCAACGCGTTACGCGAGCGCCCGGAGGACCCGTTCTTCCGTGCCATCAACGCCGCCACCCACAAGGACCCGACGCTCCGCGAGATGCTGGCCCGCGACGACGTCATCGACGTCTCCTCGCGATCCGGCCACCATTTCACCCTGAACCTTCCGCAGATCACGCCGGAGCCCATCAACGTGATCTCCCATGCGCTGCGGCCCGAAGGGAACAGGGGTGTACGCGTCGTCGTACTCACGTCACCGCACATGCCTTCGGAGGAGACCTCAGGATGACCACCAACGCACCCGACACCCGCCCCGCCCGCCGCCACATACTCGGCATGGGTGCCGCGCTGGGGGCGGCCGCCGCCGTCCTCACCGTGCCCGGTGCCCGCGCCGAGGCAGCCGCGCCGAGAAACGCGGCGGATCCGTCCGCGACGTCCGGTCACGCGCCGGGCATCGCGCTGGAGCAGGGCCACGCGGGCTTTCCCGCCATGCCGCGCGCGGTCCTGGAATTCTTCCTCGCGTCCCAGCGCGCCGACGCCGACGCCTGGGCCGCGACGTTCACCCCGCAGGGCGTGTTCCACGACCCGGTGGGCCAGCCGCCGCTGGTGGGCCGCGAGGCCATCAGGAAGCGCATCCACTCCATCCTGCCGAGCTTCCGGCCCTTCCTCGGCATCACCCCCAACGAGGCCCATATGACCGCCGACTTCGTGGCGGTCTCCTGGCGCGGCGCGGCGGTGACCCTCAAGAACCGCCCGGTCAACTGGTCCGGGATCAATATCTTCCAGCTCGACGACAAGGGCCTCATCAAGGAAGCCTGGGCCTATTTCAACTACGCGGCGTTCAAGGTGCAGCTGGACTCATGAATCCCCTTGTGGGCTATGGGAGTTGAGCCGTCGTAGGTCACCGTAAGACCTACGGGTCGAGTGGTTCCGGTCGGGGGGTCCCGCCGGAACCACGGCCGTTTCCGGGGTTCACAGGTGGGGCGAGGCGGGGTCACCCCCGAGCCGCAGATCGCCCACCGCGTCGAGGACGCCCTCCGCGGACGCGACATGGCGGCTCGCGGTGATCACGTCGCGCAGGCACCGGTCGAGCGGGGTGCGCTCGGTGTAGACCGCGGCCGATCCCACGGCGTCGTACAGGAGTTGCACCGCTTCACGACAGGCCCGGTGCGCGAACTGGCGGGCCAGCGCGGCCGTGCCCCGCTCGGGCGTCCGGCCGGCCTCCTGGGCCGCCCAGACGTCCTCCAGCGTGTTGTACACATAGGCGTCGGCCGCGCCGATCAGCGACTCGGCACGGGCGAGGTCGGCCGGGGACGCGGGCCGGGGCAGCGCCGGACGCCGGGCGGCGAGGATCTCCCGGGCCGCGCTCAGGGCGGACCGGGCGATGCCGAGTGGCACGCCCGCCATCTTCAGGGCGAGGTTGTCGGCGCGCAGATGCGGCGGGTCCTGCCGGCCGGCGGACGGAGCGAGCCCGAACGTGTGCCGCTCCGGGACGAACAGACCGGCCACCTCGATGTCGTGCGATCCGGTCCCGCGCAGCCCCGTGGTGTTCCAGGTGTCCATGACGCGCACGTGCGCGGCATCGAAGACGGCGACCCTCGGGACGCCCTGCGGCGTCAGGAAGCCGGCCATCACCCGGTCGGCGTGGGTGATGCCGCTGGCGTGGGTCCAGCGCCCGGACAGCAGGTAGCCGCCGTCCCTCGGCGTGCCCTGCCCAGTGGGCGGAAGAACGGTCGCGGTGATCAGGTCCGGGTCCGGGAACAGTTCGGTGTACGCGTGGGCACGCAGGCGGACCACGGCCAGTGAGGCATTCAGGGCGACGGCCGCGCACCAGCCGACCGAGGCGTCCCCCGTCGCCAACTCGTCGATTGCGCGCGTGATGTGAGGAACCGTCAGTTCCACCCCGCCTCGCGACGGCGGCAGCGCGGCGCGCAGCAGCCCGGTGGCCTTCAGCCCGTCCAGGACGTCACCCGGAACACGGCCCAGCCGTTCGATCTCCGAGGCACGCGCCGGGAGGCCCGAGGCGTACTCCCGTACGCGGTCCATGACGGCCGCGGCGGTCGGGGCCCCGCCCGCCCCGGAAGGCACATCGACGGTGGGCGGGCCCGCGCCCGCCCCGGAAGGCCGAACCGTGGTGCCTCGTGGGGGCGGCTCGGTGGCGGTCCGGCTCGCCGCGGCCCCGGGTGGCAGGTCGGTGGCGGTCATGCGGTCCTCCTGGCTCGGCTGCTCGGGTCGGTTCGGCCGGCTCGGATCACAGGTCCTCCAGCGCCTTGTTCAGTTCGTCCGCCAGGGTCTGGAGGTTCGGGGAGCGCAGGACCCCGTAGTGGTCGCCGGGTACGTCGACGCTGTCGGCCCGCTCGCCCAGGAGGTCCAGCCACTGCCGGGTGACGGCCGCACTGGCCCCGTCGATGGCCCGCAACAGGCGGACCCTGCCCCGGTACGCCGACGGTTCGTGGCCGGCCAGGGCGCGGCTGAGCCGCAGGAACCGGCCCGCGAGCCTTTCCAGGGTGGCGGCGTCGATCTCGCCCGGCAGCACACCTGCCTGCCGGGCCCGCGTGAGGAGTTCGGCGATCGGGGACCCGCCGCCGGTGGGCGCGAACGCGGCCGGTCCGGGGTTCCAGCCGCTTCCCGCGAGGCCGGCCAGATCACGGGCGAAGCGCGCCAACAGGGCTTCTTCGGGAGCGGGTTCGACCCGGCCGGGCGGCTCCAGGAGGTCCACGGCCGCGACGAGTTCGACCGTGGCGCCCCGGTCGGTGAGCAGCCGGGCGGTCTCCAGGGCGATCACGCCGCCCAGGGACCAGCCGCCGAGCCGGTAGGGACCGTCCGGGAAGCGTTCGGTGATCGCGTCGGCGTAGTGCCCGGCCAGCGCGGCCAGGGTCCGGGGCGCGGGGTCGAGGTCGGGGTACTGGAGGGCGTACAGCGGCTGGTCGTCGCCCAGAAGGGGCCCGAGTCCGGCGTAGCAGAGCACATCCCCGCCGACCGGGTGGACCAGGATCAAGGGGGGCCTCGTTCCGGCCCCTTGGATCGCGACCAGGGCCGCCCTGCCCTCGTCGTCCGCGCCCTCGCGCAAGACCTCGGCGAGCGCGGCGACGGTGGGCCGGGCGAGCAGGGTGGCCACCGGCAGCGACCGGCCGGTGAGCTGCCGGATCCGGGCCATCATCCGCACCGCGAGCATCGAATCCCCGCCGAGGTCGAAGAAGTTGGCGGTGACGTCGACGGGTTCCCGGGCGGGGGCGCCGGTGGGCGCGCCGGTCGGATTCTCGGTGGCCGCACCGGCGGAACCCCTGTCCGTCCCCGCGGCGGGTGCCGCCAGGGGGCCGAAGAACTCGGCCCAGATCCCGGCGAGAAGCCGTTCGCTCGCGTCGCGCGGCGCGACCGCCTCGCCGGAACGGGGCGCCCTCGGCTCGGGCGGCGGCAGGAGGGCGCGGTCCACCTTGCCGTTGGCGGTCAGCGGAAGCTCGTCGAGGACAACGATGCGGGCGGGCACCATGGAGGCGGGCAGTCGCTCGCCGAGCGCCCGGCGCAGCTCGTCCTCGGAGGCGGTGGACACGGCGTACACCACGATCCTTCTGGAGGTGCCCCGCTCGCCGTCGACCACGCCGACCGCCGCGTGGACGTCGGTGCGTCGCAGCAACGCGGCCTCGACCTCGCCGAGTTCGATCCGGTGGCCCTGGATCTTCACCTGGGAGTCGGCGCGGCCCAGGAACTCGATGTCACCGTCCGGCAGCCGGCGGCCGACGTCACCGGTCCGGTAGAGCCGCTCCCCCGTCATCGGGTGGCGCCGGAACGCCGCGCGGGTCTTGGCGTCGTCGCCCAGGTAGCCGCGGGCCAGGCCGGTACCGGCGATGTACAGGTCGCCGGGGACCCAGGTGGGGCGCGGTCGCAGCGCCTCGTCCAGCACATGGAAGCGCTGGTTGCGCAGGGGCCTGCCGTACGGGATGCTCGCGCGGTCCGTCTCCGTGCCGGTGATGGGGTACAGGATGGACCAGATGGACGCCTCGGTCGCGCCGCCCAGGCTCCACAGGTGCGCGTCGGGCAGGAGCGCGGCGATGGCCGCGGGCAGGGTGACGGGGATCCAGTCGCCGCTCATCATCACCACGCGCAGCGACGAGGGGGCGCCGGCGGCACGGGCGTGGGTGACGAACATGTCCATCAGGGCGGGGACGCTGTTCCAGATCGTCACCTGGTGACGGTTCATCAGTTCCAGCCAGGCGGACGGCTCCCGCAGCGCCGACTCGTCGGGCAGGACCACGGCTCCGCCCGCCCCGAGCAGCCCGAAGACGTCGTAGACCGAGAGGTCGAAGTGGAGCGCGGACAGGGCCAGGACACGGTCGTGCGCGGTCACGCCGAACCGTTCGTTGATGTCCTGGATCGTGTTGAGCGCGGCGGCGTGCTCGATCATCACGCCCTTGGGGACCCCGGTGGAGCCCGAGGTGAAGATGACGTACGCCAGATCGTCGGGGCCGGCCGGGGAGGGCGGCACGGGACCGGCCGACGGGTCCCGCTCCGGCTCGGCGTCGACGCTCAACGCCTGGGTCCCGGCGGGCAGTTCGAGCCGGTCCGCGACGGCGGAGCGGGTCAGTACCAGCTCGATGCCGCCGCTCTCCAGGATCGTCCGAAGTCGGGGCCCGGGCATCGCGGCGTCGAGCGGGACGTAGGCGGCCCCGGTCTTCAGGACGCCCAGGGCCGCGACGACCTGCTCCCAGCCCTTGTCCATCACGACGGCCACGAGGGTGCCCGGTCCCGCGCCCCGGCCGGTCAGCCACCGGGCGACACCGTCCGAGCGGCGGTCCACTTCGCCGTAGTCGAGGGTGCGGTCCGAGGTGATGACGGCGGGCGCGTGCGGCCGGTTCCTGGCCCGGCGCAGGAACGCGTCGTGCAGCAGCTCGGTGGGGACGGGGGCGTCGGTGGCGTTGACCGCACGGTGGATCTCCAGGTCGGCGGCCGGGGGGAGCACGGACGGCCGGCGGCGCCAGGCCTCCTCGCCGCACAGGTCCCGCACCAGCTCCAGATAGGCCTCCCACATCCCGTCGAGGACCCCGTCCGGGAAGACCTCCCGCACCGCGTCCCAGTTGAGGACCAGTTCCCCGTCCTCTTCCAGCGCCTGGTGATCCAGCCACACCTGCGGGGTCCGTACCGAGCTGGACGCCAGTCTGCCGCCGGTGCCGAGCAGGGTCAGGGCCTTGAGGGCGCCACCCTCGTCGTCGCCCCGGCCCGCGAAGCCGATGGTGCTGGTGAACACCACGGGCATCGTCGCCAGGCCCGCGCCGCCCCGCGCGCGGTTGAGTTCGCGCAGCACCTCGACGCCGCTGACGTGCCCGTGTTCGAGATCGGTCAGCAACTGCCTCTGGAGGCGTACGGCGCCCGAGGCGAAGTCCTCGACGGGGCTCGTGTCGACCTCCAGCAGGGTGGTCGTGCTGAGGTTGCCGACGAGCCTGGCGACGTCCTCGTGCAGCGGCCGCCGGTTGAACGCCAGCACATTGAGCGTGAAGCGCGGGGAGGCGCTCCAGGCGGCGATCACCTGCGCGTACGCGGCGCACAGCGCCGCCGACGGCGAAAGGCCGGCCGCGGCGGCGTGGTCCTTGAAACGCTGCCAGGAGTCGGCCTCGACCCGGGCCGTGTGATGAGTGAACTCCGGCCGCCGCGGCGCGGATCCGGGCCGCAGCGGCAGCCGGGGCGCGGGCGGAAGGGAGGCGAGGCGGGCCCGCCAGTAGGCGAGCGACTTCTCGCGCGGTCCGCCCGGCTCGGCCGGTTCGGCATCCGTCTCGGCGGCGATGGCGCGCAGGTAGTCGCGGTAGGTGAGGGCCGGGGCAGGCGCCGAGGGCGTGCCCCGGCGGTAGGCCTGCGCCCACTCCCGGAACAGGACGGCGGCGCTGCGGCCGTCGATGATCAGCGCGTCCATGCCGAGGTGCAGCCGGGTGGTGTGCGCGTCCAGCAGGCTCGCCCGGACGTCGAACAGTGGCCAGCGTTCGGTGTCGAAGACCTGGTGCCGCATCTCGTCGTGGATCTGGGCGAGGCGGGCGGCCCGTTCGGCCGGGCCGCACCCTCGCAGATCGACGGTGGCGATCCGATACTCGGGAACCTCGGCGAGCACCCGCTGGTATCCGTCCCTGGACACGACGGCGCGCAGCATGTCGTGCCGCTCGACGAGGTGCCGGAACGAGGAGGCGAGCCGGTCGAGGTCGGTCCCGTCGAGGTCGACCTCGATCAGGAAGGAAGTGGAGACGTTCCCGAGCTCGAAGGCATCGGTGCGGCCGACCAGGTAGGCCTGCTGGAGATCGGTCAGGCCGAACGGTTCGTGGCGGCGCGCGGGGTCGGCGATCAGCGGGGCGGCGGGCGTTGCGGGGGTGTGGGCGGGGGCCGTGGCCGGACCCGGGACGGCGAGGCCCGCCACCCGGCCGGTGCCGGCGTCGTGGGCGGCACGGACGGTCCGCGCGATCTCGCTGACGCTCCGGCCGTCCAGCAGATCGGGCAGCGTGATGTCGACCCCGAGGTGCCGGGCGAGGCTCTGCCTGATGTCCATCGCGATCAGCGAGTCGATGCCGAGGCTCCGCAGCGGCAGGTGCAACTGGTCGCCACCGACGGCCGCGCCGCGCGCCCGGCCGACGATGGTGAGGACCTGCTCGGCGGGGGTCGCGGAGGCGGGTGCGGGTGTGGGTGCGGGTGCGGGAGTGAATGTGGGTGCGGGTTCGACGAGCCGTACCTGTGCGACCGGTTGACGCGCGAGCGGCTCGGCTCGCGGGTCACGGACCGGACCCGCCTCAAGCCAGTAGCGCTCGCGCTGGAAGGGGTATCCGGGCAGCCGCGCGGGCGGCCCGCTGGGTTCACCGTGCACGCGCGTCCAGTCGATCCCGACGCCCCGGGTGTACAGCGCGCCCAGGCTGTCCAGGA
This sequence comes from Streptomyces sp. ASQP_92, assembly GCF_025399895.1. GTDB lineage: Bacteria > Actinomycetota > Actinomycetes > Streptomycetales > Streptomycetaceae > Streptomyces. Next base: position 100,255 of record NZ_JAODUA010000007.1, read on the forward strand.
GCGTGCGCCTGGCCTCCTCCCCCGGGCTCAACGAGGCCAGGAACAGGGCGTGTTCGGCCGTGCGGACCCGGTCGAGGTGCGGCGAGGCGGGCCCGATCTCCACGAAGGTCCGGTGCCCCTCGCGCAGCAGCGCGGCGACGCGTTCGGTGAACCGTCGCGGGTCGGCGGCGCCCGACGGGGCGAGGGCCGCCGCGCGCGCCGCGTCCTCAAGGCTCGACGCGCCCGTGAGATGGGCGGCCACCAGCTCGCCGACGCCGTGCCCCGCGACCGCGGCGAACTCGACGCCCCAGGACCGCCACAGCTCGGCGAGCCCGTACGCGACGGCGAACGGCGAGGGGTTGCGGTCACCGGTCGCTTCCGCGCACCGGTCCAGGGCAAGCCCGAACACCGGCTCCGCCGCGGCCAGTTCGGCGGCGGCGTCGTCGTATCGGGCGTCCACCCGTCCACTGAAGAGGAACACCGCGCCCCGGCCCGTCTCCGGGCCGCGCACACCGACGCGTACGCCGGGCGGGGGCGCCTCGCCCCGGTGCGTCCGCGTCAGCAGGCCGCGCAGCTCGGCGCGCGAGGACGCCACCGCGGTCAGCCGGTGGGTGAAGTGCGCCCGCCCGAGGCTCGTGGTCCGGCAGATCGACGCGAGTGAATCGGCGTCGGCGCCGTTGGCCAGGAGGTCGGCGTAACGTGCGGTGAGGCCGGCGAGGGCGGTCGATGTCTTCGCGGAGAGGGTGAGCAGGCGCGGTCCGCCCTGCGGCCCGGCCTCCAACTGCCGTGCCGCAACGGCTACTTGGGAGTCACCCTGTACCTCTGCGACAGCGCCCGCCGCCTCTCCCGCGGAGGCCGCCTCTCGCGCAAGGGTGACCGGGGCCTCTCCCGCATAAGCCGCCTCCCGCGCAAGGGTGACCGGGGTCTCGTCGGCAGCGGCCGGGGCCTCACCGACGGCGCCCAATGGCGCCTCGACCGCGACCGGCGCCTCCTCGATGATCACGTGCGCGTTGGTGCCGCTGATGCCCTGCGAGGACACCGCCGCCCGCCTGGGGCCCCGCGTGCTCGGCCACGCCGTCTCCTCGGCGACGAGTTCGATCGCGCCCGCCGACCAGTCGACGTGGGGCGTGGGATCGCCGACGTGCAGCGTGGCGGGGAGCCTGCCGTGCCGCAGGGACAGGACCGTCTTGATGACGCCGGCGACACCCGCCGCCGCCTGGGTGTGCCCGATGTTCGACTTCAGTGAGCCGAGCCGCAGCGGGGTCTCCCGGTCGCGTCCGTAGACGGCCATCAGGGCGCGCGCCTCGATCGGGTCGCCGAGCGGGGTGCCGGTGCTGCTCGCCTCCACCACCTGGACGTCGCCGGGTGCGAGGCGCGCGTCCTCCAACGCCCGCCGTACGACCCGCTGTTGGGCGGAGCCACTCGGTGCGGTGAAGCCGTTGCTGGTGCCGTCCTGGTTGACCGCGCTGCCGCGGATCACGGCCAGCACGCGGTGGCCGAGCCGCCGGGCTTCGGAGAGCCGCTCCACCAGCAGCATGCCCACGCCCTCGGAGAACCCGCTGCCGTCGGCGGCGGCCGAGAACGGGCGGCTCCTGCCGTCCGGCGACAGGCCCCGCATGCGGGTGAACTCGGTGAACAACCGCGGCGTCGCCATGATCGTCGCACCGCCGGCCAGCGCCATCGCGCACTCGCCCCGCCGCAGCGACTGGACGGCCAGATGCAGCGCGACCAAGGAGGACGAGCAGGCGGTCTCCACGGTGAGCGCCGGGCCGTGCAGGCCCAGTGTGTACGCGATCCGGCCGGAGGCGACGCCGCCCGCCGTACCGGTCGCCAGGAAGCCCTCGACCTCTTCGGGTACGACATCGAGGCCCGACCCGTAATCGTTGCAGGACAGCCCGGCGAACACGCCGGTCTCGGTGCCGCGCACCGACTCCGGGTCGATGCCGGCGTCCTCGAACGTCTGCCAGGCGGTTTCCAGGAGCAGCCGTTGCTGGGGGTCCATGGCCAGGGCTTCGCGCGGGCTGATACCGAAGAACTCCGCGTCGAAGTGGGCGGCGTCCAGGAGGAAGCCGCCCGAACCGGTGGCGCTCCGGCCACCGCCCGCCGGGTCGTGCAGGGCCTCGTCCCAGCCCCGGTCGCGGGGGAACGCGCCGACGGTCTCCCCGCCCGACGCGAGCAGCCGCCACAGGGCGTCGGGCGAGTCGATCCCGCCCGGGTACCGGCACGCCATGCCGACGATCGCGATCGGTTCCCGCTCCCGCTCCTCAAGATCGCGCAGACGCTCGCGCGTCCGGTGCAGGTCGAGGGTGAGGCGCTTGAGGTAGCCGAGCAGCTTGTCGTCCGCTTCCGATGGCATGGTGGATCGTCCTCCGTGGGGGTGTCAGTGGCCGGAGAGTTCGCGGTCGATGAAGGCGAGCAACTCGTCGGCGGTGGCGGCTTCGACGAGCGCCGTCACGTCCTCCGTCACGTCCTCCGTCACGTCCTTTGCCGCGTCCTTTGCCGTGTTCTTCGCCGCGTCCCTCGGCCCGTCTCCGGGCATGCTCCGCGGCACATCGGCCGTCACATCCCTCGCCGCGTCCGCCGCCGTGTCGTCCCCGACGGCGTGTTCCGGGTCGCCGGTCGGTGGCTCCTCGGGCGGGGCGAGTCCGGCGTCCAGAACGGCGACGAGCTCGGGGAGTGTCGGCGCCTCGAAGAGCAGGGTGGGGGGCAGCTTCAGGTGGGTCGCCGCGTTGAGACGATTGCGGAACTCGACCGAGGTGAGCGAGTCGAGCCCGAGCTCGCCGAACGGCCGGTCGTCCACGATCGTTTCGGGGCGGGCGCCGAGGACGGCGGCCATGTGCGTACGGACCAACCCGGCCAGCAGTGCGCCTCGTTCAGCGGTGGACAGGCCGGCCAGCTCGTCCCGCAACGGGCGGCGCACGCGCTGTGCCCCGGTGTTCGGGACCCCTCCCGCCCCGGCCTCCGCCGCGACGCGGCGCAGCACCGGCGGAAGGTCGGATCCGAGGTCCCGCAGGACCTCGCGGTCGAGCCGGGCGGGCACCAGGACGGGGCGCGGTGACAGCAGCGCCGCCTCCAGCAGGGCCAGGCCGTGGGCGGGGGCCATCTCCACGAGCCCGGCCCGGGCGAAGCGGGCGCGGTCGGCGTCGGTGAGGGCGCCCATCATGCCGTCCGGGTCGTCCCACAGTCCCCACGCCAGTGCGAGCGCGGGCAGGCCCCGCGTACGGCGGTGGTGCGCGAGCGCGTCGAGGAAGGCGTTGGCGGCGGTGTAGCCGCCCTGCCCGGCACCTCCGAGCGTTCCCATGACCGAGGAGACCAGCACGAACGCGCTCAGCGGGTGGCCGGCGGTCAACTCGTGCAGATGCCACGCCCCGTCGGCCTTCACGGCCATGACGCGGTCGATCTGTCCGGGCGTGAGCGAGGTGATGGGGGCGTCGTCCACCACCCCCGCGGCGTGGACCACGGCGGTCAGCGGGTGTCGGCCGGGGACGGCTTCGATCATGGCCGCGACGGCGTCCCGGTCGGCGACGTCCACGGCCGCGAACCGCACCTCGGCGCCGAGCTCCGACAGGTCGGACGCGAGCTCGGCCGCTCCTGGCGCGTCACCGCCGCGGCGGGACGCCAACAGGAGCCGCCGTGCGCCGTGTTGAGTGACCAGATGCCGGGCGATGGCCCGCCCGACGGCCCCGGACCCGCCCGTGATCAGGACGGTTCCCTCCGGTTCGAGGAGCGGCGGAAGGGTGAGCACGACCTTGCCGACATGGGCGCCCTGACGCAGTAGCCCGAAGGCTTCGGGGGCACGCCGTACGTCCATGTCGGTCACCGCGGGCCAGCCGAACATCCCTTGCGCGAACAGCTCCACGACCTGGCGCAGGAGTCGCCCGAGGTGCTCCGGAGGCAGTTCGAGGAGGTTGAACGCCCGGTAGCGCACACCGGGGTACGCGGCGGCGACTTCGGCGGGGTCGCGCGGATCGGTCCTGCCCAGTTCGACCAGGACCCCGCCGGGGCGCAGCAGGCCCAGCGACTCCTCGACGAGCGTGCCGGTCAGCGAGTTCAGGACGAGGGCCATGCGCCGGCCGCCCGCGCCGAAACGCTCACCGAATCCGGGCTCGCGGGAGGAGGCGAGATGGTCGGCGTCGACGCCCAGGGCACGCAGGGCGGGCCACTTGGTGCGGCCGGCGGTCGCGTGGACGTCGGCGCCCAGGTGCCGGGCCAGCTGGACGGCGGCCATGCCGACGCCGCCCGCGCCTGCGTGGATCAGGACGGGGTCGCCCTCGCCCACGCCTCCTTGGTCGACCAGTGCGTGCAGGGCGGTCATATGGGCGATGGGCACGGCGGCGGCCCGGGTGAAGGACCAGCCGTCGGGGATCTTGACGAGGGTGCGGTGGTCGGCGTGGGCGACGGTGGCGAAGGCGCCGGGGAACAGGCCCAACACCCGGTCGCCCGGGGCGAATTCAGTGACGCCGGGCCCGGTCGAGGTGACCACACCGGCGCCTTCGAGGCCGAGGGGGCCGGGGTCGCCGGGATGCATGTCGAGCGCGCCAAGGACGTCGTGGAAGTTGAGCCCGGCGGCGCGGACCGCGATCCGCACCTGGCCGGGGCCCGGCGCGGCGGCCGACTCGGGGCAGGGCAGGGCCGCCAGGCCCGTGAGGGTGCCGCGCTCGCGGAGACCGAGCCGCCAGGCTCCCTCGCCCTCGGGGAGCGGCAGCGCGGGATCGCCCACCGCGGACACGAGCCGGGGCACCAGGACGGCGCCGTCACGAACGGCGGCCTGGTGCTCGGCGAGGGCTCCGGTCGGCGGTTCGGCGGTGTCGGGGGCGAGGTCGACGAGAGCGAACCGGCCCGGATGCTCGACCTGCGCGGTCCGCACCAGGCCCCAGACGGCCGCCTGGGCGAGATCACGGACGGTCTCCCCGGGCCGCACGGCAACGGCTCCCCTCGTGACCAGCACGAGCCGGGCTCCGGCGAGCCGGTCCTCGGCGAGCCATCGACAGAGCAGCTCCCGGACGCGGTGAACCGCGATCCGCGCCGCGTTGGCCGCGTTGGCCTCCGCGATGGGGTCGGCCGCGATCCGTCCCGACGGGGCCGCAACGGTGACCTCCGGACCCCAACTGACGTCACTACGCCCCGACTTGACCTGCTTTTCCTTCCGCGCCCGGCCGGACTCGATCCACGCCGCGTCGGTCACGTCGGACTCCCCGGGCCCCCCGGTCGAGTCGGCCGCGATCCGCATCGCCGAAGCCGCCTCGGCCTCTTGGGCCCAACTGGCCCTATCTTGAGCTGACTTGGTCGCGTCGGCCTCCGGCGTCCGGGCGGTCGTGTCCGGTGACGACTCGACCGCGTCCGTCGTCTCCTCTCCGGACGGACAGGCCACGACCACGTGCTCGGGTGGGTCGCCCGCCGCGAGCAGTGCGTCCAGGTCGAGGGCGTCCCACGGGACCGGCACCCGCCGGGTGGGCGATTGCGTCGTCGGCTCGGGGAGCGGTTCCCAGTCGATCGCGAACAGGGAGCCTCGGGCCACCGCGGCGGGGTCGGCCGGGCGGCCGGATGCGACCGGTCCCAGTTCCAGCGACTCGACCCGTCCCGCCGGGGCTCCGGACGCGTCGAACAGGGCCAGGGACCACCCTCCGTCCGCGGTGGGCTCCGCGTGCATGCGCAGGGCCGCACGATCTCCCGCCCCGGACACGGAGACTCCGCGCCAGCGCAGGGGCTGGACGCACTGTCCCCCGCGGGCCGGGGCCGCCGCGTACAGGCCGTGCAGCGCGGCGTCGAGCAGCGCGGGGTGCAGGTGGTAGGCCTCCGAGCCGGTGGCCTCCGGCTCGGGCAGGGCGGCCTCGGAGAAGTGGTCGGCGCCGCGTCGCCAGGACGCCTCAAGACCCTGGAAATGCGGTCCGTGGTCGTATCCCCGCAGGCGGAGGTCCTCGTGGATACGGTCCGGCGATACGGGCGTCGCGGCGGCCGGCGGCCAGTCGGAGGAGAGCGGCGCCACGACCGTACCGGCGCCGTCTTCGGGCGCCGGGCCGAGGGCTCCCGTGGCGTGGGTGGACCACTCCCCGTCGGGCGCCCGGCTCGAAATGCCGCAGGTTCTGCGCCCGTTGGCGTCCGCGGCCGCCACCCTCACGCGCAGGTCCACCGTGCCGTTCGCCGGCAGTTCCAGCGGCGTGGAGACCGTCAGTTCCTCGATCCGTGCCGCGCCCGCCTTCGCGGCCGCGTGCAGGGCCAGCTCCAGGAAGGCGGTGCTCGGCAGGACAGGCGTCCCCGCAAGGGCGTGGTCGGCCGGCCAGGGGTGGCTGTGGGCGGAGAGACGGCCGGTGAACACCGTCTCGCCGTCGCCGAGTTCGACGGCCGCGCCGAGCAGGGGGTGGCCGGCCGGCGTCTGGCCGAGGCCGGCCGTGTCGGTCGGCCCGCCCGTGGGTGTGAGCCAGTAGCGGCGACGCTGGAAGGGGTAGGTGGGCAGCTCGACATGGCCGGCGGACGTGCCGGTGAGGTGGTGCCACGCGAGGGGCAGCCCCTGCACGTGGGCCTCGGCCGCGGAAGTGAGGAAGCGGCGCAGACCGCCGTCGTCCCGGCGCAGCGAACCCGTCACGATCCCGTGCGCCCCGGCCCCCTCCAGGATCTGGCCGATGCTGCCCACCAGCACGGGGTGCGGGCCGACCTCGACGAAGGTGGTGTGCCCGGACGCGACGAGCGCCTGGATCGCCTCCTGGAAGCGCACCGTGTGGCGCAGGTTCCGGTACCAGTACGACGCGTCGAGTTCGCGGCCCTCCTGCCAGTCGGCGGTGACCGAGGACATCAGGGGGATCGCGCCGGTGCGCGGGGTGAGCGGGTCGAGGCCGGCGAGGATCTTCTCGCGGATCGGTTCGACCGCGGCGCAGTGGGAGGCGAAGGCGGCGGGGATGACGCGGGCGTCGACGCCCTCGGCCCGGTAGGTGTCGACCAGGGCGGCGATCGCGTCGGGGGCTCCGGCGACGGCGGTGGAGGCCGGGCCGCTGATCGCGGCGATGCTCAGCGTGCCCAGGCGTTCGCGTACGCGCTCGGCGGGCAGCGGGATCACGGCCATCGCGCCCTTGCCCATCAGCTCGACGGCGAGAGTGCTGCGCAACGCGATGGCGCGGGCCCCGTCTTCGAGCGAGAGCGCCCCGGCGACGACGGCCGCGGCGATCTCGCCCTGGGAGTGGCCGACCACGGCGTCCGGGACGACCCCGGCCGCGCGCCACAGTTCGGCCAGCGACACCATCACGGCCCACAGGGCGGGTTGGACGACATCGATCCGGTCGAGCGGCGACGCGCCATGGATGACCTCGGTCAGCGACCAGTCCGCGTACGGGGCCAGCGCGCGTTCGCAGTCGGCCAGGCGGGCGGCGAAGACGGGGTTCTCGGCGGCGAGCCGCGCCGCCATGCCCCGCCACTGGCCGCCCTGTCCGGGGAAGACGAGGACGGTGCGGCCGACTTCGCCCGCCCGGCCGGTGACGACGCCCGGGCTCTCCTCGGCGCGGGCCAGCGCCTGAAGGCCCCGGGCCGCCTCCTGGTGGTCGCCGGCGATCACGACGGCGCGCTCGCCGAACGAGGTCCTGGCGGTCAGGGCGGGCGCCGCGCCGATCAGGTCCAGCGGCGCGCCGGCCAGGGCCCGGGCCCGCTCCCCCAGTGCCTGGGGCGTGCGGGCCGACAGGACGAGCGGCACCACCGGCGGCCGCACCGGCTCCTCGGCGGGGCCGCCCTCGGGGGGCGGCTGCGCCAGGATGACGTGGGCGTTGGTGCCGCTGATGCCGAACGAGGAGACCCCGGCGCGCCGGGGTGCGCCGGTGGCCGGCCAGGGGCGGGCCCGGTCGAGCAGCGCCACCGGTCCGGCCGCCCAGTCCACGTGCGGGGACGGCTCGTCGACGTGCAGGGTGGGGGGCAGGGTCGCGTTGCGGATGGCCTGCACCATTTTGATGACGCCGCCGACGCCCGCCGCGGCCTGTGTGTGCCCGATGTTGGACTTGAGGGAGCCCAGCCACAGCGGCCGCTCCCGGTCGCGCCCGTAGGCGGCCAGCAGGGCGTTGGCCTCGATGGGGTCGCCGAGTGCGGTGCCGGTGCCGTGCGCCTCGACGGCGTCGACCTGGTCCGGCGTGAGGCCGGCGTCGGCCAGGGCGTCCGCGATGACCCGCTGCTGGGCGACGCCGTTGGGCGCGGACAGGCCGTTGGAGGCGCCGTCGGAGTTGATGGCGCTGCCGGCGACGACGGCCAGCACCCGGTGGCCGTGGCGGCGGGCGTCCGAGAGCCGTTCCACGACGAGCATGCCCGCGCCCTCGGCCCACCCCGTGCCGTCCGCGCGGGCGGAGAACGCCTTGCAGCGGCCGTCGCGGGCCAGCACCCGCTGCCGGGCGAGCTCCACGAAGACACCGGGGCCCGCCAGGACCGTGACTCCTCCGGCCAGCGCGAGGGAGCACTCGCCGGACCGTACCGAGCGCACCGCCTGGTGCAGGGCGACCAGCGACGCGGAGCAGGCGGTGTCCACGGTGAGCGCGGGCCCGTTCAGGCCGAGGACGTAGGCGATCCTGCCGGAGATCACGCTCGCGCCGGTGCCGGTCAGCAGATGCCCGGCGACGCCCTGTCCGGCGGTTTCCATGCCGGGCCCGTAGGGGGCGTGCATCGCCCCGGCGAACACGCCCGTCCGGCTGCCGCGGAGCGTGGCCGGGTCGATCCCGGCGTGTTCCAGCGCCTCCCAGGCCACTTCCAGGAAGAGGCGCTGCTGCGGGTCCATGGCGAGGGCTTCCCGTGGGCTGATCCCGAAGAACTCGGCGTCGAAGTCCGTCACGCCGGGCACGAATCCGCCCTGGCGGACGGAGGTGGTTCCCGTGCGGTGGGGATCCGGGTGGTGCAGGCGCGCGAGGTCCCAGCCGCGGTCGGCGGGGAAGTCGCCGATGGCGTCGGTCGCGGACGCGACCAGTTTCCACAGGTCGTCGGGCGAGCGCACGCCGCCCGGGTAGCGGCAGGCCATGCCGACGATGACCACCGGATCCTCGTCGTCGGCCCGCTCCGGCGCGGCCGCCGCCGGTGAACTCCCGGTTTCGGCACCGGACTGCACCCGGTCGACGGCGGCGGCCAGGGCGGCCGGGCTCGGGTGGTCGTACAGGAGGGTGCTCTCCAGGCGCAGGCCCGTCGCGGTCGCGAGACGTTCGCGCAGTTCCAGCGTCATGACCGAGTCGAGACCCAACTCCCTGAAGGTCAGGGCGGGTTGAACGGCGTCGGTCGCGTCGGCCCCCAGCACGAGGGCCGTGAGGCTCCGGACCAGCTCCAGCGTGGGTCGCCCGTCGGTGACGGCGGCGGCGGGGGCGGGCGCCGCCTCGGGCGCCCGCCCGGTGGCCCCGGGCATCGTGGCGGGCCAGTGGGGACGGCGTTGGAAGGCGTACGTCGGCAGGTCGGCCGGCGGCGCCGAACGGGGCAGCAGCGCCGCCCAGTCCACCGCGACGCCGTGCACGAAGGCCTCGGCCGCGGCCGTGAGGAACCGGGGGCGGCCCCCTTCGCCCCGGCGCAGTGTGCTCAGGGCCGCGCCGTCCCCGCCGTGGGTGTCGATCGTGTGCCGGATGCCGGGCGTCAGCACCGGGTGGGGGCTGATTTCGAGGAACGTCGAGTGGCCCGCGCGCAGCAGTTTCTCGACGGCCGGTGCGAAGCGCACCGGCTCGCGCAGGTTGCGGAACCAGTACGCGGCGTCGAGGGCGGCGGTGTCCATCGGTTCGGCGGTGACGGTGGAGTGGAACGGCACCTCGGTGGTGCGCGGGGTGACGCCGGCGAAGGCGGTGCGCAGCGCTTCCCGCAGCTCGTCGACGTCCGCGCTGTGCGAGGCGTAGTCCACGGCGAGCCTGCGGGTGCGGACCCCGGGCCCGTAGTGGGCGCGAAGCGCGTCGAGGGCGGCGACGGGTCCGGCGACCACGGTGTGGACGGGGCCGTTGACCGCCGCGATCGACAGCGAGGCGGCCACCCGGGCGCAGTCCCGCTCCACCTCGGGGGCCGCGCGTTCCACCGAGAGCAGGCCGCCCCGCCCCGCGATCCGCTTCAGCGCCCGGCCGCGCAGCGCCACGATCCGCGCGCCGTCCTGGAGCGAGAGGGCGCCCAGGGCGGTGGCGGCGGCGATCTCGCCCTGGGAGTGGCCCACCACGGCGGCGGGCCGCACACCGACCGAGTTCCACAGCGCGGCCAGGGACACCATCACCGCCCACAGCGCGGGCTGGATCACCTCGTCACCCTCCAGGGGTGCGGCACCGGGGGCGGCGCGCAGGACGTCGAGGAGGGGCCGGTCCACATGGGGGCGCAGGGCGTCGGCGCACGCGTCGATCCGCTCGGCGAAGACCGGGAAGCCGTCGTACAACTCGGCTGCCATGCCCGCCCATTGGGAGCCCTGGCCGGGGAAGACGAAGACCGGCCGGACCGGCGGTCCCTCGTGGCGGCCCTCGACCACGGCGGCAGAGGGCCGCCCGGCCGCCCGCGCCTCCAGCTGGGCGAAGAGGGCGTCCCGGTCGTCGGCGACGACGACGGCGCGGTGCTCGAACGTGGTGCGGGTGACGGCCAGGGAACGGCCCACCGAGGCCGCACCGAGCCCGGGGCGCGCCCGCACATGGGCCAGCAGCCGTTCGGCCTGGGCACGCAGGGCGGGTTCGTCGCGCCCGGACAGGACCCAGGGCAGCGTCACCGCGGCGTCGTCGTCATGGGCGCGGACAGGGTCGGCGCCCGCCCAATCCGCGAGGACCACATGGCAGTTGGTGCCGCCGATCCCGAACGAGCTGACCCCCGCGATCAGCGGGCCCTGCGGCCCCGGCCAGGCCCGGGTCTCGGTGTTCACGCGCAGCCGCAACTTATCCAGCGGGATCCGTTCGCCCGGCTCGCGGAAGTTCAGGCTCGGGACGAGTTCGCGTCGCCCGACGCACAGGACGGCCTTGATGAACCCGGCGATTCCGGCCGCGCCCTCCAGATGGCCGATGTTCGTCTTCACCGAACCGACCAGCAGGGGACGGCTCTCGGGGCGGGCCGCCCCGAGGGCCGCGCCGAGCGCGGCGGCCTCGATCGGGTCGCCGACGCGGGTGCCCGATCCGTGCAGCTCCACGTACCCGACGTCGCCCGGCTCCACGGCCGCGTCGGCACAGGCCGCGAGCAGCAGGCGCTCCTGCGCGGCGCGGCCCGGCGTCGGCAGCGTATCGGTGGCGCCGTCGCTGTTCAGGGCGCTGCCGCGGATGACGGCGTGCACCCGGTCGCCGTCGCGCACGGCGGCTTCGAGGGGTTTGAGGACGACGATCCCGCCGCCCTCGCCCCGGACGTAGCCGTTGGCACGGGCGTCGAAGGTGAAGCAGCGCCCGTCCGCCGACAGCGCCCCGGCCCGCTCCAGGGCCAGGGTTCCCTCCGGCGCCAGGATCAGGTGTACCCCCCCGGCCAGGGCCAGGTCGCACTCGCCGGCCCGCAGGCTCGCGCACGCCAGATGGACGGCCGCGAGCGACGAGGACTGCCCGGTGTCCACCACCAGGCTCGGCCCGTTGAGGCCCAGCGTGTACGAGATCCGGTTGGCGATCACCCCGCGCTGCGAGCCGGTCAGGGTGTGCCCGGTCACCGCGTCCGGCCCGAGATCGCGCAGCAGCTTGGCGTAGTCGTCGGCCATCACGCCCAGGAACACGCCCGTCCGGCTGCCCTTGAGGTCACCCGGCACGGTCCTGGCGTTTTCGACGGCTTCCCAGGCCAGTTCGAGGGCGAGGCGCTGCTGCGGGTCCATAGCCACGGCCTCGCGCTCGGAGATGCCGAAGAACGCGGGGTCGAAGCCGTCCACCCCGTCGAGGAATCCGCCGCGCGCCGGGCCCCGCCCGCCGGGCGCGTCGGCGACCGCGTCGATGCCGTCGTGCAGCAGGTGCCAGTACGCGTCCGGCCCGTCCGCCCGCGGAAAGCGGCAGCCGATCCCGACGACCGCGACCGCGTGGGACGTGTGGTCACCCGCGCCGAGATCAGCCCTGTCCATCACCGTGAGTCCTTGTCGCGTCAGCGCCCCCGTCGAGGGTGGCGCGTTCTCCGGCACCGCCTGCCGAGCGGCTCGGCCTGCGCGTCCGCATGGAATCCACCGACCGAACTCCCGTGCAGGGCAAGGGAGTTGGCCATGTTCTACGCAACCGGCCACCGCCCGACGGGACTTGCCCGCCGGGCGGCGGCCGGAGCCGTCAGCCCTCCAGGCCGAGCAGTTCCGCGAGGTTTCCGCCCATGACGCGGTCGCGGACCGAGGCGTCCGGAACCAGGCGCTCGATCAGCACACGGTTGGTGTACATGTCGGCGAACGGCGTGTTGGAGCCGAACAGGCAGCGCTCCGGCACCTCGGCGGCCGCGAGTCGCGGCGCCCAGGAGACGAAGGACGAGGCCAGGTCCAGATAGAGGTTGGGGATCTCCTTGACGAGTTCGATGGTCTCCAGCCAGTTGAGTCCGCCGAGCACGCCGATGATCACCGGCACCGAGGAGTACGTGCGCGCGAGTTCCGCGGTGGTGCGGATGTCCCCGGCCGTCTGCGGGGCGAAGCCGTGCACGAGCACGGGCAGGGCGCGGCCGCCGTCGGCCGCCTCGCTCACGGCGCGCAGGACGGGTTCGACGGCCGCCGCCTGGTCGGAGCCGAAGGTCAGCTCGCCCACGCCGACATAGCCGGGGTCGAGCACCTCCTGCTGGAGCGCCTTGACGGTGTCCTCGTAGCCGAGCCCGACCGGGACCTTTCCGAAGGGCAGGAACCGGTCCCCGCCGATGGCGAGGGCCTCGCGCAGTTCCTGCGAGGGACGCTCGCGTCCGTCGGCGTCGCCCTGGAGCACCTTGCCGAGGACGGACATCTCCTGCTTGAACGAGGCGAGGTCGGTGGCCCGCTCGATGTGCGGAAGCGTCGAGAGCAGAACGGTGCGGTGGATGCCGGCCTCGTCCATCGACTGGAGCTGGGTCTCGGTCGGCAGCACCACGTGCTGGTGGCAGTCGATGATCATCGTGTGTCTCTCCTCGTGCTGGGTCTGATGACGGCGGCCTCGCCGGCGCGGCGGGGCCACCTGGGGTCGGGCGCGGGGGGCCGGCGGAGAGGGAAGGGGGGCCCTCGCCGCCGGCCGTTCGGGGGGGGGATCAGGTCATGATCACGGCCCAGTACGGGTTCAGCTTGCCTTCCAGCATGTGGAGGGCCTGGATGGCGATGAACCCTTCGTCGGTCGTCTCCGAAGGGCCGCCGGGCAGGCGCCCGAACCCGCCGTCGGCGGTCTGGCGGGCGGCGATCCAGGCGCGGCAGGCCGCGGTGTCGGCGGGCTCCGAACCCATCACGTACAGCGAGGCGATGGCGTGGTAGGAGCCGACGAAGCTCTCGGGACCCGACTCGCGGTAGCGGAAGCCGCCCGCCTCGGTCTGGAGACCGCGCAGCCAGGCGATGGTCTCCTCCACGCGCGGCGGGCGGTGGCCGAGCGCGATGAGGGTGTCCACGACCCGGAACGTGGCGAAGGTGTCGGAGGGGTGGCCGGGCTGGTTGCCGTACCCGCCGTCCGCGTTCTGGCAGTTCACGAAGTAGGCGACCAGGTCGTCCTCGCGGGCGGGGCGGTGACCGAGTGCCAGCAGCGCGAGCGTGGCGAGGTTGGAGTGCCAGGCGTCCCCGGGGTATCCGGGGGCGTTGCCGAAGGCGCCCTCGGGGTGCTGGCAGGCGGTGAGGAACTCGGCGCACTTCTGCGTGTCGTAGTCCGTGCCGCCCAGGACCGTGGCGGTCAGGACCGCGCAGTACGTCGTGAACGACTCGGACAGCAGGCCGGGTTGCTCACCGAAGCCGCCGTCCGGGTTCTGGGTGGCGTACACGCCCGCCAGGAGCTTGTCGCTGTGCGGGATCGGCACGTCGAGGGCCATCAGGTCGGACACCACGTGCAGGACGGAGAACGTCTGGGCGGTGCGGTCCGACCTCAGTCCCATCGGGGCCCGGTAGGGGGTCAGGCCGTAGCCCAGGCCCGAGGACGTGGAGTGCAGCCAGTCCAGATAGGCCGGGATGTCGATGTCGGAGTCGGACAGCGGGGCCCGGGACACATAGCTGAGGTCCCGTTCCAGGGGCCAGTGCTCCAGGGCGGGCGCGGCCGGGGGCGCGGGGACCGCGGCGGGCCGCCGGTCGCCCTGGGCCGCGAGCGCCAGGAGCTGGGTCTCGGCGTGCTTCTCGTGGAAGGGGACGTAGGCCGTGTTGCCCACGGAGAACGCGCCGGCGGTGCGCGGCGGAACCATGACGTGGCGGGCGAGGGGCACGGTGGGGTCGACCGGCGTGGAGAACCAGCTCCCCTGCCCGTGGAAGACCCCGCCGCGCTCCCCGTCGGTGTACCGGGACAGCTCGTCGTGGGCGAGCGCGGACAGGTTCTTGGCCTGCTCGTCACCGTCGATCGCGAACAGGCGGTCCGCCGCGAGGGCGAGCAGCGCGTGGTCGCCCATGAGCTTGGCGGGGAACGGGGAGTCCGGCTTGCCGTACCGCGACACCAGGGCGTCGACCTTGGGCTGGGACGCCGCGTCGGCACGGTCCCAGAAGCCGCGGCCGCGGGTGTGCAGATGGGCCTGGGTGTGGTGCAGGGTGGCCCGGGCGTGGTCGAGCGCCGTCGCAAGACCCCGCTCGTGGAGCCGGCACCAGGCGAGCACCGCGAGGGAACTGGCGCGCAGCCGGTATCCCTGCAGGGTGTCGCTCGCGCCGCGCGCCGTGAGATACGCCCAGGAGCCGTCGGCGGAGCGGAACTTCTCCAACTGGCATGCGGCAGCGGTGACTTGGGCGTCCCACTCCTCGGATCCGTCATGCAGCGCGTCCGCGGCGAGGGTGAGGACGGCGACCTGCTCCAGCGAGCCGGACCCGTCGATCACCGTGCTGCCGTCCCGGTGCAGGAGCGCGGGCCACTGCCCCTCGCTCACCGAGGAGAAGAGCGTCCGGAAGCGGGAACGCGCCTCCTGGACGAGCGCGGTGTCCTTGAGGATCTCGCCCGCGTGGTGGTACGCCCACAGGGCGAGCGCCTGCGTCGAGGGGGTGCGCACATCGCCCACCGGGTGCGGGGTGCCGGTGATGTCGAGGAGCTCGTGGAAGCCCGCGAAGTCCCCGTCCTCGAAACCGCGCAGCGACGTCACAAGGCTCCGGGTGAGCGCCTCGTCCCCGCCGGTCTCCGGCAGCACGAGCAGCGCGAGGGCCGCGTCGCCGAGCGTACGGTCCGGCGTGACGGAGTCACTCCTGTCCCGGCCGAGGACCGCGGGTATGTGGGCGGCGTCGTCGAGGAAGTTCTGGACGATGAACGTACGCAGCGTGGGAGGTCTGGTCACAACAAGTCTCCATGCGGTGAGAGAGGAACAAGAAAGAGCGGGGGCGACGACCGGTACGGCTCAGGCGGCGTCGCGTCGCCTGCCGGGGAAGCGGGCGGCGTGCGCCGGGGTACCGGCCGGCAGCGATCCGGGGGCCGCGACATACGACGGGTTGAAGCGTTCGTGGACGTAGAGGCGGCTGCCGTCCTCGCAGTGGATGAGGTACTCCTTGAACGCGCACGGCAGGCCGCGCCCCTCGCCCGGCCACACCTCGCCGCCCGAGGAGAGCAGGCTGCGGTACTGCAGGGTCTGGTTGCTCCGCAGCCGGCGGCCCAGCGGGACGGAGTCGTCCGAGGAGCCCGACCAGCCGGCCGGGGGCCGGGCGAAGACCACCGTGTTGAGGCTGACGACCTCGTCGTCGTCGGTCACGAGCTCCGAGGAGCGGTGCACGACCGGGGCGCAGGGCCCCATGCCGAGGGCTGTCGCGGCCCGTTCGGGAGCGTCGCCCGCCACGACGGTGCGCTGGCGGGTGACCCGGACGGACAGCGGCTGGTCGAGCAGGGATTCCAGCAGGAGGGTGGTCGACCCGTCGCTCGCCAGGAGCATGCGGGTCGCCGCCGAGCCGAGCGTGGTCATGGTGCCCGCGCTCACCTTCGCCCCGGGACCGGCCGGCGGCCGCCGGCGGCTCGGGACGCCGCGGCTATCAGGTGGCCGGCGGCGGCGGCGGTGCCCGATCCGTTCGGCGCGATGGCGAGCTGGCCCGGCGTGGGCAGGCCGCCGTCGGGGCGCCCGGTGACCATCGGCGTCAGGGTCTCGACCAGGCCCTCCGCCGTCGGGGAGATGAGCGTCGGGAAGCCGAGCAGCTCCAGACGGCGCGCCGCTTCCACCTCGTGGTACTCGCCGAGGCTGCCCAGGACGAAGACGGTGGGGATGCGCATGGCCGCGATCTCGGTGACGGTGATCCAGCCGGGGGCGGACAGCAGGACGTTCGCCTCCCGCAGGAGCGGCATCCAGTCGGGCAGGTAGTCGAGCTGGATCACCGACTCCGGGGCGTCGACGCGCTCGCGTCCCAGCAGGACGAACTGAAGGTCGGGCTGGACCCGCTTCAGCACCTCGTACGCCTGGAGGTAGCCCTCGATCACCCGCTGCTTGTTCTCCAGGAACATGGTGGTGCCGCCGACCGAGCCCACCATGATGGGCCCCTCGGGGATCCCGAGGTCCGCGCGGACCTTGGCGCCGTCGTGCAGCGAGGGCATGTCGCGGACCATGGGGCCGGTGAAGACGGCGTGCCCGGCTTCGAGCGCCTCCGCCACGGGGGTTCCCTTGTCGAGCTCCTCGACCAACGGCTTGTCGGTGAGCACCACTTCGGCGCTGTTGACGATCCAGTCGAACACCATGTGCAGGGCGTTGCGGCCCCGCCGCAGGTCCTCGGAGTCGATGTCGAAGCCGCCCGCGACGAGGGTCTCGTCGTCGAGCTGGCACAGCGTGAAGTCGTACCGCTCGGTGACCAGGGCGTGCGGGACGCCGGACATGCCGGCCGCGATGCTGGCGGACATGTTGTAGTCGCTGACCACCAGGTCGGGAGCGAGCTCCTGGTACAGCGCCAGATAGTGCAGGATGCGCTCGCCGTTGACGAAGGCGGGCGCGAGATAGCCGCCGATGTAGCCCGCCCAGTCCATCCGCCGGGTGAGGTTGCTCTTGGTCGCGTAGTTCACCTGCCGGCCGGCGAGGTCGACGACCGTCACGCCCGCCTCGGTGAACAGCGGGGCGAACGTGGACTGGAGCGAGGCCAGGAGCACCGTCAGATCGGCGTCGGGCCGCTGGGCGCGGATCTCCCGGGCCAGGGCCAGGGTGCGCATGTTGTGGCCGGAGCCGGTCGCGTTGGGGGCCAGGACGATCTTCATGGGCGGTTTCCTTCCAGGACTCCGGAGGTGGTGCTGTGGGCGGGCACATGGCCCAGGACTACGGCCCCGTCGGTGAGGTGGGCGCCGTCCCCGATGTGGCAGGGGCCGACGATCGTCACGTCGTGGCCGATGCGGACCCGGGACCCGATGGAGACGGCTCCGGCCTCCCAGGGCAGTGAACGGCGGTTCAGGTCGTGGCCGCTGGAGAGGATCTGCAACCGTGCGCCGGCCTCGGTGCCCGCACCGATGTCGATGCCGCCGCCGCCCTCCAGCGTCGCCCGCTCACCGATGCGTACGCCGTCGGCCGCGCGCACCCCTCCCGCGGGGGAAGGCCCGTCGGGGCGGCCCAGCGCGATCAGCCCGCCGCCGATGACGACGTCCGAGCCGCCTGTGAACGCGGCGTCGAGCAGACTGCCCGGCCCCACCCGCCAGCCGTCCGGAAGCGTCGCCGCACCGCTGTTGGTGCGGGCCCGGACGATGGACACGATCGGGCTGATGTCGGGGAGCCCGTCCTCCGTCACCTGCCGGTGGCGCAGGATCCGGGCGGGGCGGCCCACCACGATGGCGTCGGCGGGAACGTCGGCCGTGACCTGGGCTCCCGCCGCGACCACGGCCCCGTCGCCCACGGTGACTCCGGGGGCGACGACGGCCCGCGCCGCGATCCAGGCACCGGCGCCGATGGTGACGCGGTCGCCGCCGCGCTCTCCGATGGTGGCCAGGGAGGCGACCATGGTGCCGGGCCCGATGGAGGCGGACAGGACACGGGAACGAAAGCCGACGAAGACGCCCTGTTCCAGGGTGCTGTCGATGATCTCGGCGCCGTACCGCACCCAACTGCCGTTGCCAAAACGGGAGTTGAGTGTGGCCGCGCCGGTTTCGACGAAGGCGGGCACGTCGGTGCGTGCCGGATGCCCGAGCGAGGTGCTCATGCGGCGGCGCGCGGGGTCAGCGAGAGGGGCTCCGCGGCCTCCTGTCTCGCGAGATCTATCACGTACTGCCCGTAACTCGACGAGCCGGAGAGTTCCTTGCCGATGAGGGCGAGCTGCTCGTGGTCGATGTACCCCATGCGGTACGCGACCTCCTCCAGGCAGGAGATGCGGATGCCCTGCCGCTTCTCCAGGATCTGGACGAAGGTGGCCGCCTCCAGGAGGCTGTCGTGGGTGCCGGTGTCGAACCAGGCGGAGCCGCGGCCGAGGTTGACCAGACGGGCCCGGCCCTCGTCGACGAAGGTGCGGTTGAGGTCGGTGATCTCCAACTCGCCCCGCGCCGAGGGCTCAAGGGCGATCGCGCGGCGGACCGCCTCGTTGTCGTACATGTAGAGCCCGGTCACGGCCAGGTTGGACTTGGGGTGGAGCGGCTTCTCCTCCAGGGAGACGATGTTGCCGTCCTCGTCCATCTCCGCGACGCCGTAGCGCTCGGGGTCACCGACCGGGTAGCCGAACAGGGTGCAGCCGTCGAGGCGGAAGGCCTCCTCGCGCAGCATGTCGGGGAGCCGGTGGCCGTAGAAGATGTTGTCGCCGAGGACCAGGCAGACCTGTTCGTCGCCGATGAACTCCTGGCCGATGATGAGCGCCTGGGCCAGTCCCTTGGGCTCGTCCTGGACGGCGTACTCCAGCGAGATGCCCAACTTGTGCCCGTCGCCCAGGAGTTCGCGGTAGATCTCCAGGTGGGCCGGGGTGGAGATGATGAGGATCTCCCGGACGCCCGACTGCATGAGCACCGCGAGCGGGTAGTACACCATCGGCTTGTCGTAGACGGGGAGGAGCTGTTTGGAGTGCACGCTGGTCAGCGGTCGCAGACGGGTGCCCGACCCGCCGGCGAGGATGATGCCGCGCATGTTCGGTCCTTCCTCTGGAAGTGACGGCCGGCTTCGGTGGGCCGGGCCGTGGGAGTGGAACGGTGCGGAGCGCCTGTGCTCAGGCGGCGTTGTCCAGGAGCGGCTGCCACCAGGAGGTGTTCTCGCGGTACCAGGCGATGGTCGCCGCGATGCCCTCTTCGAAGGTGACGAGGGGTTCGTAGCCGAGGGCGTGGAGCTTGCTGTGGTCCACCGAGTAGCGGCGGTCGTGGCCCTTGCGGTCGGGCACCTGCCGTACGGAGCTCCAGTCGGCCCCGGCGGCCGCAAGGAGGATCTCGGTGAGCTGCCGGTTGGTGAGTTCCCGGCCGCCGCCGATGTTGTAGACCTCGCCGGGCTGCCCCTTCTCCAGGACCAGCTGGATGCCCCGGCAGTGGTCGTCGACGTGCAGCCAGTCCCGGATGTTGAGGCCGTCGCCGTACAGCGGGATCGTCCCGCCGCGCATCAGCGTCGTCACGAAGAGCGGGATGACCTTCTCCGGGAACTGGTAGGGCCCGTAGTTGTTGCTGCACCGGGTGATGCTCACGTTCATGCCGTGGGTGCGGGCGTAGGACCGCACCAGCAGATCGGCCCCGGCCTTGGCCGCCGAGTACGGCGAGTTGGGCTCCAGGGGGCGCTCCTCGGTCCACGACCCCTCGGCGATGGAGCCGTACACCTCGTCGGTGGAGATGTGGACGAAGCGCGGGGTGTTGGCCCGGAGCGCCGCTTCCAGCAGGGTGTGCGTGCCGAGCACGTTGGTTCTGACGAACTCCGACGCGTTGCCGATGGAGCGGTCCACATGCGTCTCGGCCGCGAAGTTCACCACGGCGTCGACGCCGGTGAGCAGCTTGGGGACGAGGACCTCGTCGGCGATGTCGCCCTGCACGAAGCGCAGTCGCGCATCGTTCGACACGGGGGCGAGGTTCGCGAGGTTGCCGGCGTAGGTCAGCTTGTCCAGGACCGTGACGCCGGTGATGTCCGTGCCGTACTGGCCGCCGAGCAGGTTGCGTACGTAGTTGCTGCCGATGAATCCGGCGCCGCCTGTTACCAGGATGTGCATGGTTGAGCTCCTCGATTCCTCAGGAGGGCGTGACCCCGCGGGCGGACCCCAAGGGCCGCGAAGTCCGGCAGGGCGAAGACGGGACGCGATGAGGGGTGTTACGCGGGGTGCGGCAGGAGAAGGCCCTCGATGGCGCTTCGGACCCGCACACAGCGTTCCTGCGTGTCGGCCTCGACGTTGAGGCGCAGCAGCGGTTCGGTGTTGGAGGGGCGGAGGTTGAACCACCCGTGGGCGGAGGTGACGGTGAGGCCGTCGACCTCCTCGAAGGTGACCGGGTCCTCGAAGAGGCCGGCCGCGTGCTCCTTGATCAGGGCGATGACGGCGGCCGGGTCCTCGACGCGGTAGTTGGTCTCGTCGAGCGCGTGGTAGCGCGAGTAGCGCGACCTCACCGCGGAGAGCGGTTCGCTCTGCTCTCCGAGCGCGCGCAGGACGTGCAGCGCCGCGAGCATGCCGGTGTCGGCGTTCCAGAATTCGCGGAAGTAGTAGTGGGCGGAGTGCTCGCCGCCGAAGGCCGCTCCCGTACGGGCCATCTCGGCCTTGACGAAGGAGTGGCCGACCCGGGTCCGCACGGGGATGCCGCCCGCTTCGGCGACGATCTCCGGTACGGCCTTGGAGGTGATCAGGTTGTAGATCACCGTGGCGCCGGGCGACTGCTTCAGCGTGCGGTCGGCGATCAGGGCGCACAGGGCGGACGGCGGGACGGCCTCACCGCGTTCGTCCACGACGAAGCAGCGGTCGGCGTCCCCGTCGAAGGCCACCCCGAGGTCCGCGCCCTCCTCCCGCACCCTCTGGACGAGGTCGAGGAGGTTCTTGGGGTCGAGGGGGTTCGCGGGATGGTTGGGGAAGGTCCCGTCGAGCTCGAAGTAGAGCGGCACCACGTCCAGGGGCAGCCCCTGAAGCACGGCGGGCACGGTCAGGCCGGCCATGCCGTTCCCCGCGTCCACGACCACCTTCAGCGGGCGGATGCCCGACAGGTCGACCGTGGCCCGCAGGAAGTCGGCGTAGTCGGACAGCACTTCACGCTCGACGACGGTGCCCAACCGGCGCGTGGACACGGGCGGTTCGCTCTCGGCCCACTGCTCCGCGAGCGCCCGGACCGTCTCCAGCGACAGGTTCCCACTGAGCGGAGCGGCCTCTTCCAGACAGAACTTCACTCCGTTGTAGCGCGCCGGGTTGTGCGACGCGGTGAACATCGCACCCGGCATGCACAGGGACCCGGAGGCGAAGTAGAGCCCGTCCGTGGAGCACAGCCCGATGAACACCACATCGGTGCCACGGGAGACCGCGCCCCGGGCGAAGGCCCGGGAGAGCGCCGGAGAGGTGGGGCGCATGTCGTGTCCCACCACGACACAGGTGGCTCCGGTGAGTTCGGCGAAGGCGGCGCCGAGCAGTTCCGCCACGGTGTCGTCCCACTCGTCGGGGACGACACCGCGTACGTCATACGCCTTGAAGATCCGTGACAGATCCGCCATTGCCCTAGCTCCAGAGGTAGTCGCTCACCGGCCACCTCATGACAGCAAAGGCTCCTTCCTTTCTCCTACCGCCGAAATACCTCAAGGGGTTGACACCGACGCCAAGGGCGTCAAGACCCCGCGCTCCCGTCGGGTCGGCCGGCGTCCGGTTCTGTTCCCTCGGATCCGGTCGCGGTGGAGGCGCCGGGCGGCCCTGCCGCGTCGCCACGGCCGCCCGGTTACGGCGCCGGGCGGCTGTGCCGTACCGGAACTCCACGCTTCCTGCCACGGAGGGGTGTGGCGGGCGAGCGCGTGGAGGATGGCCTGAATCGGCGACATCGTGAGCGGCGCGATCGGCGACCGGGCCCGGCACACGGGGCCCTCGGGCCGCCCGGAGGCGTCCTTCCCGGGGGCGAATACCGGCCTCTAGGCCGGGCCCGGCTCCTGCGCGGTGCCGGTGACGGCCTGGGCGACGGCGATCGAGGCGGCCTTGATGCGGTCCATCGCCTCCGGGCCACCGCCCATGATCATGCGAGTGACCTGAGGAATGGCCAGCGGCCATCCGACCAGCGCGGTGAAGACCAGGAGCAGGGCCTGTGGGTCGAGCTCCGGCAGGGTGCTGCCACCGATACCGCTGGCCTTCCCGAGCGCGTGCGCCTTGTGCTGGTAGTGCTCGGTGCGGGCGGCCTCGTCCGGGACGGGCACGCCGGGATGCTCCAGGGCCTCCCAGAGCAGCAGTCGCAGGATGGCCGGGTGTTCCTTGTGATAGGTGAACAGCCGGTCGATGTAGGTGGCGATGTCGTCCGACTCGGCGGGCGCCGGCACGGCCTCCGCCAGCTCTTCCAGGGCCCGGCCCAGGACGAGCGTGAACAGCTTCTCCTTGTCGTCGTAGTAGAGGTAGATGGCCTGCTTGTTGGCCTTGGCCTCACGTGCGATGCGGTCGACCCTGGCACCGGAGACCCCGTACTGGGCGAATTCCTCCAGTGCCGCTTGGTAGATCCGGTTCCTCGTCTGTTCTGATCGCGAGCTCACCCGGCAGCTCCTTCCTCGTCCGGCAAGTGTCACATGCGAGCCACCCCCTCCCCCCGCCCACCAGCGGCGACGAGCGGACGCGGCCCGGAACTAAACCATCCAGTTGATTTAAACCAACTGGTTGATGTAGAACAGGAGCGTAGCCCTCCCGAGCACCCGGAAGTGAGGTCAACGGCTATGGACATGCGTCGACTTGGCCATATCGGACCCCAGGTCCCCTGTGTCGGCCTAGGTACATGGCGTCGATTCGATCTCCCGCGGCCACAGGAGTACCTCGCCCGTCAGGTCGTGGAGCTGGCGCTCGAAAACGGTGTCCGGGTCTTCGACACCGCGCCGGTGTACGGCCGGGCCGAGGAGGTCCTCAGCCGGGCACTGAGCGACCATCGTGACCGCGCCTATGTGGCGACGAAGATCTGGGCGGGTGAACGGCACACCGGACGACGGCAGTTCGAGCGTCAGCTCCACCTCTTCCAGGGGCGCGTCGATCTGCTCCAGCTCCACCACCTCATCGGCTGGCGGACCCACGCCGAGTGGATGCAGCAGGAGCGGGAGCGCGGCCAGATCGGCCAGCTCGGCCTCACCTACTGGCGCGACCGCGCCTTCGGCGGCGGCACGGCGGCCGAGCTGGAGGAAGCCATGCGCACCGGCGTCTTCGACGTCATCCAGATTCCGCTCAACCCGGTCGAGCGCGACATGGAGGAGCGCATCCTGCCCCTCGCCGATGAGCTCGGCATCGGCGTGATGGTGATGCGGCCCTTCGCCGAGGGAAGCCTCCTGTCCTCCTCGCGGCGCGCCGTGCCGCCGAAGGAGACCGGCTGTACTACGGCCTCCGAGGCCCTGCTGCGCTGGGGGCTCTCGGACCCGCGCGTCGATGTCACCGTGCCCGCGACCCTCGACCTCGCGCATCTGATCGCGAACACCGCCGCGGGCTCCGCGCCCCTGCTCGACGAGGAGCAGCGCACCGCGATCGCCGCGCTCTACCGCTGAGAACCAGGACAGGGGGCTCGGCCCCTCTGCCTGACCGTCCCCTCGCCTCCAAGGACTCCCCATGTCGCATTCGGACACCGCCTCCGCGCAGGCCAAGACGTCAGTCGGCCCGCCCGCCACCCCGCCCGTGCGCCCGCTCCTCTTCCTCGTGATGGCGATCTGCAGCGGTGCCACGGTCGCCAACGTCTATCTCGCCCAGCCGCTGCTCGAACTCTTCGCCCGGGGGCTCGGCATCTCCTCCGCGTCCGCCGGAGTCGTCGTCACCTGCGCCCAGTTCGGCTACGCCGCGGGCATCCTCTTCCTGGTGCCGCTCGGGGACGTCCGCCGTCGCCGGCCCCTGCTGAGCGCCATGATCGCGGTCACCACGGTCCTGCTGCTCCTCGCGGCCGCGGCGCCCGGGCTGTCCGTGCTGGCCGCCGCCGCCGCACTGATCGGCGGCGTCACCGTCATCCCGCAGGTCCTGGTGCCGCTGGCCTCCGAACTCGCCCCGCCCGAGCGCCGCGCCTCCGTCGTCGGGAACGTCCAGATCGGCCTCATGACCGGCATCATCGGCTCCCGTGTCATCGGCGGTCTGGTCGGCGAGGCACTGGGCTGGCGCGCGGTGTACATCCTGGCCGCCGTACTGACCGCGCTGACCGGTCTGGTCACGCTGCTCCTGCTGCCCAAGGAGGGCCCCCGCACCGGCATGCCGTACGGGCAGCTCCTCGCCTCCCTGCCCCGCCTGCTGCGCCAGGAGCCCGCACTGCGGCACGCCTGCGTCCTGCACGGCACCCTCTTCGGGGCCTACAGCGCGACCTGGACCACGCTGGTGCTGGTCCTCACCCAGGAGCCGTACGGCTACAGCAGCGCGACCGCCGGACTCTTCGGACTGCTCGGCCTGTCCGGCGCGTTCGCCGCTCCCTGGGCCGGCCGCTTCATCGACCGCCGCGGCGCGGGCCCCATCATCACCGCCGCGCTCGTCCTCGCGCTCGTCTCGGCCGGCGCCTACGCCCTCGGCGGCAGCACCCTCGCCTTCATGATCGCGGCGGTGCTCCTGGTCAACGTCGCCGTGCAGTGGAGCCAGATCGCCAACCAGGCCCGCATCTTCAGCTATCTGCCCGAGGCCCGCAGCCGGGCCAACACCGTCTACATGGTCGCCGTCTTCCTCAGCGGCGCCATCGCGGCGGCCCTGGCCAGCGCCTGCTACGGCTCGTACGGCTGGACCGGTGTCTGCGCCGTACAGGCCCTGCTCGCCCTGTGCGGGCTCCTCGCCCTTCCGGCCATGCGCCGCTACGACCTCCGCCACGCGGGAGCCACCGCCTGACATCCGTCAGGCCTCCCGCCGCGTCCGAAGAAAGACAAGAGAGAAAGAGACAACCGTGACCTTCCCGGCCATGCCCAAGTCCGTCCTTCAGTTCTTCACCGCTTCCCAGGCCGGTGACGCCGACGCGTGGGCCGACTCCTTCGCCGAGACCGCCACCTTCCACGACCCGGTCGGCACGGACCCGATCGAGGGACGCGAGGCCATCCGCGCCTTCATCAAGTCCGTCATCCCGAACTTCGACCCCTTCCTCGGGCTTACGCCGCTGGAGGCGCACACCGTCGGAAACTCCGTCGCCGTCTCCTGGCGCGGTGCCGCGGTCTCCGTCGACGGCAAGCCCGTCAACTGGTCCGGAATCAACGTCTACGAAATCGACGAGAACGGTCTGATCGCCGAGGCCAAGGCGTACTTCAACCGGGCGGTGTTCGCGGCTCAGCTCTAACAAGTCGTGAGGGTGGGAACGCGACGAATTCGCTGTTCCCACCCTCGACGGCTGCCGCGGCGCCACTTCGCCACGTAGCAATTCGATCTTTTTCGCACTGATACCGATCAGAGAGCTGGAATGTCGGGGGACCAGCGTTGCTCGCCTCGCCACACTTCCTGGAAGGCTGAAGACACATGATCGAAACCGTTCTCGAAAAAAGCGCACCGGCACCACTCACATCGCACGACATCCAGGTGAAACTTCTCGGCGTCCCGGAAATCCTGGTGGACGACCAACCGGTCCCGCTCCGCGGCGAAACGGCACGCAGGGTCCTGTGCCACCTCCTTCTGGCCTCACCGCGCGCGATCCCCAACCACCGCCTCATAGAGTCGGTCTGGGGCGGAGAAGAACCTGACAGCGCCATGGAGCAGATCCGGAAGATCGTGTCGAAGTTACGGCGGGACCTGCCCGGGGGGCGCGATCTCATCACGACGGAACTCGGCGGCTACCGCATCACGTTGGCCCCGCAGCAGCTCGACCTCACCGTGTGGACGAACTCGATCCAGGATGTCCATCAACTCATCGAAGCGGGTGACCATCACGCCGCTTTCGAGAAACTGTCCGGCGCGCTCGACCTCTGGCGCGGACCGGCTCTCGACGGCCTCGACGGCCAGCCCTTCGCGAATGAGGCCGTCGCGCTGCACGAGGAGCGCCTCAACGCACTGGAAACGTGGTGCCGCCTCGCCATGAAAGAGCTGCCCATTTCCACGGTGATAGCGAAGATCCGAAGAGAGATCTCCCAACACCCTTTGCAGGAACGCCTGTGGGACACGTTGATGCGGCTGCTCGCCGACAACGGCCGCCCTCTCGAAGCCCTCAATGAATACAGCAACTTGCGCAAGGTCCTGGCCCAGTCCCTGGGCGTACCGCCGTCCCAACGGCTTCAGGACACCTATCGGAAACTGGAGCAGATGGTGAACGGGGAGTCGGCGCGGCCGGTTCCCCACCAGCCGACCGAGCGCACGACCGCCCCCCAGCACACTCCGAAGATACCTGTGTGGATCAAAGAACTTCTGCGCGGTCAGGAACCGAATCCCGCCTACGTGTCGGACAAGTACTGGAACATCATTCATCGCAATCAGGCGATGAACCGCTGGTTCCCATGGCTTCAGGGCCCCGACGCGAACCTCATGAGATGGGCCCTCACCGACCCGTCCGCGAGACGCGTGCTGGGTGACTGGGAAGACCACGCGGCGGTCTATCTCGGCATGATCGACCGCGCGCTGCGAGAGAACCCCGACGACGCCACCCTGCGGTCGCTCAGGGCTGGTCTGTCGGGGGCCGACTCGCTCCCCACCACCGTCCGGGACCAGACGGTGGACGTCGCGACGCGCGAGGGCCACCACTACACCCTCCACCTCCCCCACCTCACTCCGGAACCGGTGGAGGTGGTGTCGCACATCCTGACCCCGCACGGAAACGGCGAGCTCCGCGTGGTGCTGCTCACCTCACCCCAGGAGCCGGCGGCCTGATGCGGCGTTCTCGGCCGCCGGCCATGCGGTGACGCCGCCCGCTACGCCGATGGCACCGGGGCGACGGTCGTGTAGTGCGAGGCGTCCCCCGCGATCGAGTAGCTCTGCTTGCCCTCGATGCCGACCGGTACGTCTCCGGCGACCGTCACCCGGTTCAGGCGGCGCGGCAGCCCGTCGTAGTTGTCGATGGCGTAGTGCTGGGTGATCCGGTTGTCGAAGAGGACGAGCTGGTTGGGGGACCAGCGCCAGCGCAGGATGTTCTCCGGGCGGACGACGTACGCCTGGAGCAGGTCGAGGACCTTGCGGGACTCGGCCACCGACAGTCCGACGACGCGCTGCGCGAACCCGCCGATGAACAGGCCGCGTTCACCCGTCAGCGGGTGGACGCGGACCACCGGATGGACGGTACGGAAGTCGATGGACGTGAACTGGGCGCGCTGCTCGGCCTTCTGGGCGTCGACGTCCTCCTCCGGGACCGCGTAGTCGTAGTCGTTGGTGTGCTCGGCCCACAGGGTGTCGGCGAACTGCCGCAGCGGCTGGGGCAGACCGCGGTAGGCGGCGGCCGCGTTCGCGATCAGGGTCTCGCCTCCGTACGGCGGGATCGTGATGCTGCGCAGGGTGCTG
Organism: Streptomyces sp. ASQP_92; assembly: GCF_025399895.1. Lineage (GTDB taxonomy): Bacteria > Actinomycetota > Actinomycetes > Streptomycetales > Streptomycetaceae > Streptomyces. The sequence goes on from NZ_JAODUA010000007.1 coordinate 127,640, forward strand.
GCCTGCGGGGGGTTGAGGACGAAGGTGACGTCGGTGTGCCAGTGGTTGGCGCGGCCGCGCTCGCTGTCGACGGGGAGCACGTTGGGCGCGCCGGCGACGGCGGTGACGGTGGGGTGGGCGGTGGTGAGGTCGCCGAAGTGGCGGGCGAAGGCCTGCTGGCCCTCGTCGTCGAGGTCGACGTCGTCGAACACCAGGGCCTTGTGCTCGTTGAGGGCGGCCCGCAGGGCGGCGACGCTCTCCTCGTCGAGCGGCTTGGCTATGTCGACGCCGGACACCTGGGCGCCGATGTGCGCGGTGACCTTGCGGATCTCGATGCCGGACATGGGTGGGGCCTTTCGGTCGTCGGTCAGACCCGGCTGTCGGCCGGGACGGTGTGCTGGTTGGCGGGGCGAGGCAGGCCGTAGCGGTCGCGCAGGGTGCCCCGGGGGCCGTACTCCGTGCGGAACAGGCCACGGGCGCGCAGGATCGGCACGACGTGGTCGACGAAGAGTTCGAGGCCGGACGGCAGCACGGCGGGCATGATGTTGAAGCCGTCGGCGGCGCCCAGGCCGAACCAGCTCTCGATCGCGTCGGCCACCTGCTCGGGCGTGCCGGCGAAGGTGAGGTGGCCGCGGCCGCCGCCGAGGCGACCGATCAGTTCGCGGACGGTGAGCCGCTCGCGGCGGGCGAGTTCCACGACCAGCGTGTAACGGCTCTTGGCGCCCTCGATGGCGCTCTCCGGAGGCAGATCAGCGGGCAGGTGGGCATCCAGCTGGAGGATGCCGGGCTCCACGTGCAGCAGCCGTTCGAGGCGGTGGAGTCCGTGCTCGTACACGATGTGGTCCTCCAGAAGCCGCTCGTGGGCGCGTGCCTCGGCCTCGGTGGAGCCGATGACCGGCACGATGCCCGGCAGGATCTTGAGGTGCTCGGGGTCCCGTCCTGCCGCGCGCGCCCGGGACTTGAGGTCCGTGTAGAAGGCCTGTGCGTCGCCCAGGGTCTGCTGGGCGGTGAAGACGGCCTCCGCGGAGCGGGCCGCGAACTCCTTGCCGTCCCGCGAGGAGCCGGCCTGCACGAGCAGGGGGTAACCCTGGGGACTGCGGGGGATGTTCAGCGCGCCCTCGACACTGAAGTACGTCCCTTTGTGGCGCGGCGGGTGGATCTTGGTGTCGTCGCCCCAGACACCGGCGGCCTTGTCCGCGACGACGACGTCGTCCTCCCAGCTGTCCCAGAGCCGCAGTGCCACGTCGAGGAATTCGGCGGCGCGCTCGTAGCGCGTGGCGTGGGTGGGTTCGTCGTCGAGTCCGAAGTTGCGGGCGGCCTCGGCGCCCGCGGTGGTGACGATGTTCCAGCCGGCCCGGCCACCGCTGATGTGGTCGAGCGAGGCGAACCGGCGGGCCAGGTTGTAGGGCGAGTTGTACGAGGTGGAGGCCGTGGCGATCAGGCCGATGTGCTCGGTCGCCACCGCCAGGGCGGTGAGCAGGGTCAGCGGTTCCAGGACACCGGCGGGGCGCTGACCGACATGGCTGAACAGGACCGGCCCGTCGGCGAGGAAGAGCGAGTCGAAGGTGCCGCGCTCGGCGATGCGGGCGAGTTCGCGGTAGTGGTCGAGGTCGACGCTCGCATGCGGGTCGCTCTCGGGCAGCCGCCAGGACGCCTCGTGGTGCCCGGTGCTCATGAGGAAGGCGTTGAGGTGGAGTTGGCGCCGGGTCACTGGGGGGCCTCCTGGTCCTGGGCCCGGTGGGGGGCCTGCGGGTGGGCGTGGTCTTGGTGCCGCTCCTCGTGCGCGGTCACGCCGAGCGCGGCGAGCAGGCGTTCGCGGTACTCACCGAGGAGCGGATCGCGGTACGAGCGCGGGTGCGGGCGGTCGATGGTGAGGTCGACGCCGATGCGGCCCCGGTCGAGCACCAGGATGCGGTCGGCCAGGACGATGGCCTCGTCCACGTCGTGCGTGACGAGCAGGACGGAGGGCCGGTGGCGCTGCCACAGCTCGCGCAGGAGTACGTGCATACGGATCCGGGTGAGCGCGTCCAGCGCGCCGAACGGCTCGTCGGCCAGGAGCAGTTCGGGCTGGCGCACCAACGAGCGGGCCAGCGCGGCGCGTTGGGCCTCGCCGCCGGACAGTTCGTTGGGCCAGGCCCGCTCGCGCCCCGCGAGCCCCACCTCGGCGAGGGCGGCGCGGCCGCGCTCGGCGTCCTCCTTGCCGTCCGCGCCGAGGAGGACGTTGTCGAGGACGCGGCGCCAGGGCAGCAGCCGGGAGTCCTGGAAGACCACCGACACCCGCTCGGGGGCGTCCAGTTCACCGCTGCCGGTGACCTGGTGGTCGAGTCCGGCGATGGCGCGCAGCAGGGTGCTCTTGCCGGAGCCGCTGTGGCCGAGCAGGGCCGTGAACTGGCCGGCCGGGATGTCGAGGTCGATGGCGTCGAGGACGGTGCGTCCGTCGAAGGACCGGGTCAGCCCGGCGAGCCGGACCGCCGGGGCCCGGACGGGGATCAGTTGCCCAGTGTGCGTCGCCATGACAGCACCCTCCGTTCGACGAGGCGGACCGCGCTGTCGGAGACCAGTCCGAAGACGCCGTAGATCAGCAGACCGACGAGGATGATGTCGGTGCGCCCGTAGTTCTGGGCCTGGAACATCAGATAGCCGAGGCCGCTGGTGGCGTTGATCTGCTCCAGGACGACCAGCGAGAGCCAGGACCCGGTCACGCCGAGCCGGAGTCCCACGAAGAAGCCGGGCAGGGCGCCGGGGACGACGATCTGCCGGATGAAGCGGAGCCTGGACAGGCCCTGCACTTCGGCGAGTTCGACATAGCGGTGGTCGATGCCGGCCAGCGCGGCATGCAGGTTCAGATAGATCGGGATGTAGACGACGATGGCGATGATCGCGATCTTGAAGGTCTCGCCGATGCCGAGCCACAGGATGAACAGCGGGATGAGACCGAGGGTGGGGATGGCCCGGTTGAGCTGGACCGTCCCGTCGATCAGCGCCTCGCCGACCCGGCTGAGCCCGGCCGCGAGCGCGAGGACCACTCCGGCGGTGAGCCCGAGGGCGAAGCCGTATGCGGCGCGCTCCAGCGAGGTGAGCACATCGGTGGACAAGGTGCCGTCGCTCCACAACTGCCCGGCGGTGCGCAGCACCGTCCAGGGCGCCGGGATCGCGGCGGGGTCCAGCTGTCCGGCGGCGGACGCCGCGGCCCACAGGACGAGGACGAGGCTCGGCCCGATCAGCCGCGCGGCGGGCAGCCGCTTGCCGGGCGCGAGCGCGCGCCGCTTCGGCCGCCGGGCGGCATGCGCCGCCGCAGCGGATGGCGGGGGCACGAGGGGGGTGGTCGCGGTGGTGGTCATGGCCGTCACCTCTGGTACTGGGCCGCGACGGCCTGGGCCGCGAGGCCCTCGAAGCGGCAGTCGAAGAGCGAGTCGACCTGGAACCTCTTCACGAAGCCGCCCTCGGCGAGGAGATCCGCCGTCTCCTGCTCCCAGCGGACCGCCTCGTCCCAACTCGGCGGGAAAAGCGGCTTGTTGGCGGGCGCGGTGATGGACCGGGCCTGTGCGAGCGTGAGGTTCTGGGTCTTGACGTAGAACTCCTCGTTCCACACGTCGGGGTGTTCGTACGCCCACACCTGGCCCTTGGCCCAGCGCGGGACGTACGCGGCGACCGCCGCCGCCTTAGCCGGGTCGGCGAGCACGGAGGCCGGCGCCCACAGCAGGTTGAGCAGGTCGACCACCCCGGTGGTGATGGTGTGGGCGCCCTTGGGCCCGTACTGCTTGAGGTAGGCGGGGGCCTGGCTGTTGGCGAGCGGGGCGATGTCGACCTGCCCGGCCTGGAGCGCGGTGAAGAACTGATTGCTGGTCAGCGGCACGAGCTTCACGTCGTCCTGCGTCAACCCCGCCTGCTTCAGGGCGCGCAGCAGTACGACGCCCTGCGCCTGTCCCTGCGAGAAGGCCAGCTTCTTGCCCTTGAAGCCCTGGACATCCCTGATGTCGCTCCCGGGCCTGGTGGCGAACACGTACGTCGGCTTGCGGGTGACACCGATCGCGACGATCTTCGCGTCGTATCCCTGGAAGTGCGCCTGGATCGGTGGGATCCCCGCGTTGTTGGCTACATCGAGGGACTTGGCGCGGAAGGCGTTGATGACGTCGGGACCGGCGCCGATGTTCACCCAGTCCGACACGGTGAACGGCAGATCACCCAACCCGGCGAGCTTGAACTGGAGTTGCTGGACGCCCTGGTACGAGGCGATCTTCAGAGCGGTGCCGGCCGGGACGGTGGTGGACAGCGGGGCGGACGCGGCCCCCTTGGTCACGGTGTCGGCGGCCCGGGCCCCCGCGCAGCCACTGAGGCCGGCAGCGGCGGCGACACCGAGCAGAGAGGACAGGAACAGCCGCCGGTCGACTCCGGGTACGGCTGGGGACACTGGTGGCATGGCAGGACTCCGTGAGGGCAGCAGGAAGAAGGCGCGCGGAAGTGCGGACGGGCAGGTCGGCACCGAAAAGACGAAGGAGAAGGCGGGCCCGCAGCGGCCGGGCGTGAAGCGAAAGCGAATTCAGGCACGCGCCGTCAGACGTTTCGCGCGCCGTCAGACGTTTACAGGGAATTCGCAGGTGATTCGCAGGGGATGGGATTCGCAGGGATTTCCGGAGATTCACCGGACGGCCGGGGCCGAGGCAGCAGGACCGCGCCGGATCGGTGCACGGACCGGCGGCCGCACCTGGATGCGCGTGAAGGTCGCCCGCGCGGTCATCGGCCTTTCGGCGCGCGTCAGTTCACCGGCTCATCGGTGCGTCAGCGACAACGAGCACGATCGCGGCGACGACGGCGCGTCAGCAACACTGGGTGCGGCCGATCCGCATGAGGTCGATGACCCGGCACCTGGTCAGGAGAACCGGTCGCGAGGGCCTCGGCGCGACACCGGCGCTCCGGTCGCGGACCTGCCGCGACCGGATGGCTACCGGGGAGAATTCCTGCGCGCTGCTCATACGCAGAATCCTCACGTCCGCGCGCATTCCCTGTCAACATTCGGAGTTTCTGAATTAATTCGATTCCGCGGTCCTGTCGCCGGCCCCGTCGGCACGGCCAGTGGATCCCGGTACAGCACGTCGAGCGCCACCGAACCGCCCGCCACCGCGAGGACCGAGTCCGGGAAGCTGCTCGGCACGACCAGCACGTCATGCCGCCCCACCGCCTCCCGCAGCGCGTCGAGGCAGTCCTGCCGGTACATCACGCCGACCTCGGTGACGACGACGGTCTCCGGGTTGAGGACGTCGAGCAGCAACCGGGTCGCGCGTCCGATCATCCCGGCCCGCTCCACGAGCAGGCGTATGGCGACCGGGTCGCCGGCGGCCGCCGCCCGCACCACGTGCACGGGGTTGGCCGTGCGGATGACGTGGTGTTCGCGGGCCCGGCGGCACAGGGTGCGTTCGCTCAACTCGGCCTGGAGGCAGCCGATTCGGCCGCACTCGCACGGTTCGGTGCCGCCCGCGAGCGGCAGATGGGCGATGGCGCCGGCTTGCGAGCGGGGGCCGTGGTGCACCTCGTCGTGGGTGGCGAAGGCGGCGTCCACCACGTTGCCGACGAAGAGGTGCAGCATGCTCCGGCTCCCCCGCGCCCGCCCGAACAGTCGCTCCCCGTTCACCAACGCCCGTGCGTGACCGTCGACTTGGACCGGCAGACCGGTGCGTTCACCGATCGTGTCGCGTACGGCGACGTCCCGCCAGCCGAGGAGGGCGTGCTCCACGACGGTCCCGGAATCCCGGTCCACCCAGCCGCCGGCCGCCACCCCGACACCCAGCGGGACGCGGCCCTCGGCCGCGCGGAGCAGCGCGCCCAGCCCGTCTGCGGCGTTGGCGAGGACGCGGTCGGGCCCGGTGCCCGCGTCATGGCCCAGGCGGCGCTCCGCGACCACGCGCCCGCGCAGGTCGAGCAGGGCGACGCTGGTGTGCGGCACGGCCACGTGCACCCCGCCGACCACGAACCGGTCGGCGTCCAGATCGACCGGCACATGCGGCCGCCCGGCCCCCTTCGACCGCCGGGGCGCGGCGGTCTCCCGGATCAGGCCGAGCGCGTCCAGGCGCGCGCAGTGGTCGGTCACCGATGCCGGGGAGAGGCCGGTCAGACGGGCGATGGTGCTGCGGGCCACGGGGCCGTGCTCAAGGACGGAGCGCAGGACGGCGCTGGCGCTGGTCCGGCGCCGGGCGCCGTCGGCGGCCCGGCGCGCTGCCGGGACGGTGGGTGGGTCGAGCAGGGAAAGGGGGGCCGCTGAAGGGGACATGGGGTACTTCCTCGGGGAGCTGGTCCGACACCGCGCCGTCTCGTACTCGGCGGAACCGGACGTGCTGCTCCCGGCCGCCTCAGCTGGGGCGACAGGTGGCCGTGCCCTGGCGTCGCAGGTCGACATAGCGACGCGACGCGAAGTTCTCAGCCTGCGGGACCATGGCCCGAAGCTAGCAAACCGGGAGGGTGCTGCCCAGGGGCCGCCCACGCTACGGACGCCGACGCACCGCGCCGCCCGCCGTTCCCCCGCCCCCGCAGCACGGCGCCGCCCGCTCCCGCCCGGTGACGCGCGCTCGGCACTGCGGCTGTGCCGTGCTGCAGCTGTGATCAGCGAGCAGTGAGCCGGTTCGGTGTGACATGGATATCTTCAGTCGGCGAGGGATGCCGAACAAGCGTGTTCCTCATGGTTGTACACATGGATTTCACATGAGGTGAGCGAAACGGGTTCACACGTCTGTCGCGGTGAATTCCAGGCAGCGCAAAGGCCCCCGGCCCGAACGGATCACGCCGCACGGGCCAGAGGCCCCGGTCCTGCCCGGCCGGCCGCGACACCGGCCTTCTACTCGGCTCCTCGCAGTGCGGTTGACGGGCGCTGGCGCAGAGCGATGCGCGTGGTGGACACGCCTGTGGCAAGGGCGAGGATGCCCGCGCCGCCCAGGATGAGAGCGAGCGTGGCACCGTCGAGACGAAGGCGCGACGAGCCGGTCAGGGCGTGGCTGGTCACCGACAAAACGGTGCCCGCGACCAGTGATCCGACCAGGAGCGCAGCCAGCACGATCACCGCGTTCTCCAGGCGCATCATGCGGGCGACCTGTCTGCGCGAGGCGCCCACGAGACGCAGCAGCGCGAACTCGCCGGAACGTTCCATTGTGGTCATCACCAGGGTGTTCACGACGGAGATCGAGGTGAAGACGGTCACCACCACGAGGAGCAGATAGGTGGCGGCCATGGAGGCGTCCTGCCGGCGCAGCGCCTCGGCCCGGTAGGCGGCGCGGTCGAGCACCTGCCACGACGGCTCGTTCCGGTGCAGTGCCGCGAGGGCCCCGTCCAGTTGCCCCTCCCGGCCGGACTGCGCGCGTACGTACACGGCGTCCAGGAGCAGCGGCCTGCCGTACAGGTGCCCGGCTGCAAGGCTCTGGGGCAGGACGGCGTCGCCGAAGCCGCGGGAGCGGCTGTAGACGGCTGCGACCCTGACCTTCTCCACCCGCGAGTCCTCCAGGGCGAGGCGCACTTCGTCTCCCGCCCGGATATGGGCGCGCCGGGCCAGGTCCTGGCTCAACGCGACGTCGCGCGCTCCCCACGGGCTCATCCGGCCCTCGATGACGCCGAGATCGAGAACGTCCTCCAGCGGTCCGTCCGAGACTGCCTGCGCGACGCCGCCGGGGCCCAGTCGCCCGGACTCGGGATCGTCGACGACCGTCACGGAGGTGCCCGTGGTGGCCACCGCAGTGCCAACCCCTGGCGAGCTGCGGACCCTTGAGACGGCCGAGGCCGGAAGCCCGTCGCCGACCCTCTGCACGATCCGGTCCGCCACCATGCGCTGCCGGTCCTGCTGGGACTGCTCGTGCCACTTCATCTGCGGTACGAACAGGGCCACAGCGGCGAATGCGACCGTGAGGGCGAGCGGGGTGGCGGCGGTGCCGAGCCGTCGGTAGCTGGTGGTGAGGTTGCTCTTCACCAGCAGCCCCACCACCGGGAACAGTGCCTGGCAGAGCAGGCCGAGCGCGGCACCGGCCAGTTTGCCGATCCAGGGGGCGAGCAGTCCGACAGCGGTCATCAGCACCAGGACCATGACTCCCGCCGTGTTGGCCGCGTCGGAGCCCCCCGCCCTTCCGATCGCCCTGAGCCCCCACACGCCCCCGGCCAGAACAGCGAGACCTGAGCAGGCGCGAGCCACACCCACCCGGCGGCGCGGCACCGATGCCTCGCCCAGTGCCTGGACGGCGCGCACCCGAGAGGCACGTCGGCCGCTGCTCCACACCGACGCCTCGGCGGTCACCCAGCAGATCAGTACGGCGCACAGGACGCTCAGCGGGCCGAAGTCGAGGGGGAAAGCACCAGGGATCAGGCCCTGGGCCACCAGCCAGGCGCGCAGTTCCACGGCGAGCAGCAGGCCCAGCCCGCAGCCCGGGACGGCGGCGACCGCGGTCACGACCAGCGCCTCGTACGCGATGAGCCGACGGACCTGGCCGGGCGTCGCGGCGACGGCTCGTAACAGGGCCACCTCCCTGGTTCGCTGCTGCACGGAGAGGGCGAAGGCGCCCGAGACCGCGAAGGCCATGACGAACAGGCAGATGAAGCCGAAGGGCGCGACGAAGGACACCACGTCGGCGCCCCCCTGCCCCGGCGTCGCCCGGCGGCCGGCGTCGAGCAGCACCGCACAGGCCGTGATCAGTGTCTGCGCGCAGAGCATGGCCACGAAGGATCCGGCGAACGAGACCTTGCGGGCGCGGATGGACCACCACGCCAGGAGGAACAACATAGGTCAGGCTCCCAGTCGTGCCATGTGCTCGGCGATGGCGCGGGCGGATGCCCCGTGCAGGACTTCCGTGACCGCGCCGTCGACCAGGATCAGGACGGCGTCGGCGTACGAGGCCGCCGCCGGGTCGTGGGTGACCATCAGGACCGTCTGGCCGACCTCGTCCACGAGACGGCGAAGCAGTTCGAGGACCTTGCGGGCGGAGGCTGTGTCCAGGGCGCCGGTGGGCTCGTCGGCGAAAACCACGTCGGGGCGGGTGATGAGCGCGCGGGCAATGGCCACCCGCTGCTGCTGGCCGCCGGAGAGTTCGGCCGGCCGGTGTCGGCGCCGCTCACCGAGCCCGGTGTGGTCCAGCAGCCGCTCCAGCCAAGGCCGGTCGAGTCGGGTGTGCCGGCCGGCCAGCCGCACCGGAAGCGTGATGTTCTGTTCAGCGGTCAGCGAGGGCAGAAGATTGAACCCCTGAAAGACGAACCCGATCCGCTCGCGCCGAAGCCTGGTCAACTCTCGCTCCGTCAGCGGTCCCAGATCCCGGCCGCCGATTTCAACGGTGCCGTGGTCGGGGCGGTCCAGACCCGACGCGCAGTGCAGGAAGGTGCTCTTGCCGGATCCGGAGGGGCCCATCACGGCGGTGAACGTCCCGTACGGAAGTTGCGTGGTGACCCCGTCGAGTGCCGTCACCGCGGACCTGCCGCTTCCGTGCACCTTACGCACGCCGGCGAGGCGCACCGCCCATGCGCCCTCTGCGGAGGGCGGCTCGGCGCCGCCTCGCGGCCGGCCCTGTGCGGCCTGGCCTAAGTGATGGCCGGCTCGGGCGCCTGCGTGCTCGCTCACGTGCACTCTCGCTTCCGTATGTACTGCCCGGGGGCCTTTGGCCGCCCGGGCACGACTCCGCTCGTCATAACACGGCCACCATCACGCGGTCATGCCCAACGGGAGGCCCTGCGCGGTCCACCGGACGGTTCACGTCACGGCACGGGCCAAGGCCCGGACGAACCGGGGCACGTCGACCGTGCCCCAGCCGCTGGCCGTGTCGAAGCCCGGCCCCGCCGTGAACCCGGGGACTTCGGCGTAGGTGTTGGAGCCCTGGGTGACGTCGACGATCCCGGCGGCGAGGCCGGCTGCTCCCAGCCGGTAGAGGACGGGGTTGATGTCGCCGAGCGGGCCGTGGTGCACCTGCGCCGCAAGGGCGAGCACACCGGCGAAGAGCGGTGCCGACTGGGAGGTGCCGGAAGACCCCTGCATCACGATGTCCGGAACCGAACGGCCGGGTACGGCGTCACCGGCGGTGGCCGGGCGTTGCCATGCCGGGCGCGCAAAGCGCGACGAGTGTCCGGCCCCCGACTTGGGCCACAGTGTGTCGCGAGAGCTGCGGTGGCCCCGGGGGTCGACGTGCAGCAGGCTCCCGCCGACGGCGGTCACCCGGGGGTCGGACGCAGGCCAGGCCACTACGCGCCGGGGGTAGTGCCGGTCGGGGTGGTCGCCCAGCGGGCCGCTGGCCCCCAGGTCTCCCGAGGAGGCGACCAGGGTCGTGCCCGCCGCGCGGGCCCGGTCCAAGGCCGCACCGTAGGCCGGTATGGACGCGGGGTTGGCGAAGTTCTGCTCGACGGAGCCGAAACTCATGGACACCACGTCCGCCAGGCGGTGCCGTGTGAGGTGGTCCAGGACGCGCATCATCTCAGGCATGCCGCTCTCGCCCTGCGTCTCGTCCACGGGCGAGGCGGCGACCAGGATGCGGGCCTGCGGGGCAAGCGAGTGGACCATGGCGACATCGAGCCGGGTCTCAGACACCCATGCCTGACAGCTCTCTGTGTCGACACCGCGGGAGGTGCAGGACGGAGGCTTGCCCAAGGGTTCGACCCGCCGGAAATGAGCGTCAGGACGCCTCGGGGAGCGTCATCTCAGCCTCAAGATATCGCCCGTAACGCCCACACCGCGCATCACACACGCCCCCCGAACCCGCAGGTCAGGCGCCCTTTGTGACCGGCTCAAGAATCGCCACGCACTCCACATGATGCGTCATAGGAAACAGATCGAACGCCCGCAGCGTGCGCGGCTTGTAGCCCGCCTCCGCGAAGTACGCCAGGTCGCGGGCCAGGGCCGCGGGGTCGCAGGCTACGTAGGCGATGCGGCGGGCGCCCAGGGCCGCGAGTTGCTTGACCGTCTGCTTGCCGGCGCCCGCGCGGGGCGGGTCCAGGACGATCAGGTCCGCTTCGGTGATCTTCGTGCGGGGCAGGACCTGCTCGACCTTGCCCTGCTCGATGCGGACGCGGGGCAGGTCGGCCAGGTTGTGGCGGGCGTCCTCCACGGCGCGCTTGGAGGTCTCGATGCCCAGGACCGCGCCGGTCTCGCCGACCCGCTCCGCGATCGCACCGGCGAACAGGCCGACGCCGCAGTACAGGTCGAGCGCCATCTCGCCCTTGCGCGGCATCAGGCCCTGCATCACGGCCTTCACCAGGGTGTCCGGCGCCTGCGGGTGGACCTGCCAGAAGCCGCCCATGCCCACGCGGTAGGTGCGGCCGTCGGCGCGCTCGCGGACGAAGGCGCGGCCGTGGACGCGGTGGACGCCGCCGTCCTTCTCCTCCACGCGCAGCACCGAGACCGGCTTGTCGAGTTCGACCAGGGGCAGGCGGCCGCCGGGGGTGGGGGTGAGAACGACCTGGCGGTCGTGCGAGCCCGACGCCGCGATCGCCTCGACCGACGCGAGCTGCGGCCACTCGCGCTTCTCGATGCCCAGCTCCGAGACGCCCGGCGCGGCGATCAGGCAGTGGTCGATGACCTCGACGTCGTGCGAGCGGTGCTTGCGCAGGCCCGCGCGGCCCTCCTCGTCGATGGCGTACTGGACGCGGCTGCGCCACGCCGGGACCTGGCCCGCGGGGAGCTTGTCGCCCTCGGCGGGTACGACCGTGCCGTCCCAGCCGGCCTCCTCGGGGGTGAGGCCCGCAAGGCGCTGGAGCTGCTCGGTGATGACCTCGCCCTTGAGGCGGCGCTGGGCGCCCGGCTTCGCGTGCTGCCAGTCGCAGCCGCCGCACTTGCCGGGGCCCGCGAAGGGGCAGGGCGCCTCGACGCGGTCCTTGGACGCCTCGACGATCCGTACGGCGTCCGCGCGCAGGAAGCGGGCGTCGGCCTCGCCCTCGGTGACGCGGGCGACGACCTTCTCGCCGGGCAGGGCGTGGCGTACGAACAGGACGCGGCCCTCGGCGGTGCGGGCGATGCAGTGGCCACCGTGCGCGACGGGGCCGACCTCGACCTCGTACTCCTCCCCGACCAGCGACGCCTGCGAGGGCTCGGATGCGTTCTGCTGCATGGGTGGGTGACTCCAGGGGTGAGGGAAGGAAACGGCCGGGGGGAACGGCGGACGGCCGGGCGATCAGCCCACCAGTCTACGTGGGTGTCGCCCGGCCGTCCGCCACCGTACGTGTGCCCTCCGCCCCCTGCGGCTCGGCACGGCTCAGCCCTTGTTGCTGGGCTCCTTGGGCCGGTGTGCCACGGGGCCGCGGCGCACGGAACCCGGGGCGTTCCAGTCCGCCCGCCTGCGGGCCCGCTTCTTGGCGGCCTCGGAGGATTCGAGCTGGTAGGGGACGGAGGTCACCATGACGCCGGGGGTGAACAGGAGGCGGCCCTTGAGCCGCAGCGCGCTCTGGTTGTGCAGCAGGTGCTCGTACCAGTGGCCGACGACGTACTCGGGAATGAACACGCTGATCGCGTCGCGCGGGCTCTCGCGGCGCAGGCCCCGTACGTACTCGATGATCGGCCGGGTGATCTCGCGGTAGGGCGAGTCGAGGATCTTCAGGGGCACGTTGATGCCGCGCCGCTCCCACTCCTCCTTGAGCGCCTTGGTCTCGGCCGGGTCGACCGAGATCGACAGCGCTTCCAGCTGGTCGGAGCGCATCAGCTTGGCGTAGGCCAGGGCGCGCAGGGTGGGGCGGTGGACCTTGGAGACCAGGACGATCGAGTGCACCCGGGAGGGCCGCAGGCTGTCGTCGGAGGGCTCGTCGGGGGCGGCGATCTCGGCGGCGACGCGGTCGTAGTGCTTGCGGATCGCGGTCATCGTTCCGTAGAAGATCACCATGCCGAGCAGCGCGACCCACGCGCCGTGGGTGAACTTGGTGGCCAGGACGACGACCAGGACGAGACCGGTGAAGAAGGCGCCGAAGGCGTTGATCGCGCGGGAGCGGACCATGCGCCGGCGCTTGGCCGGGTCGGTCTCGTCGGCCAGGTGGCGGTTCCAGTGGCGGACCATGCCGGTCTGGCTGAGCGTGAACGAGACGAAGACGCCGACGATGTAGAGCTGGATCAGCCGGGTCGAGTCCGCGCCGTAGATCACCACGAGCAGGACGGCGGCGCCGGCGAGCAGCACGATGCCGTTGGAGAACGCGAGGCGGTCGCCGCGGGTGTGGAGCTGGCGGGGCAGGTAGCGGTCCTGGGCGAGGATCGAGCCGAGCAGCGGGAACCCGTTGTAGGCGGTGTTCGCGGCGAGGAACAGGACCAGCGCGGTGGCCGCGGCGAGCACGACGAACAGGAAGCTGCCGTGGCCGAAGACGGCCTCGGCGACCTGCGAGATCACCGGGTTCTGCACGTATCCCGAGCCGAGCGGCGAGCCGTTGTGCAGCAGGTCCTCGCCGGGCTTCTCGGCCATCCGCACATGGGTGCTCATGGCCAGCGCGATGATGCCGCAGAACATGGTGACGGCGAGGCCGCCCATGAGGGCGAGCGTGGTCGCGGCGTTCTTCGACTTCGGCTTGCGGAAGGCGGGGACGCCGTTGCTGATCGCCTCGACACCCGTGAGCGCGGCACAGCCGGAGGAGAAGGCGCGCAGCAGCAGGAAGACCAGGGCGAAGCCGGCCAGTCCCTGGTGTTCGGCCTTGATCGTGTAGTCCGCGGTCGGCGCCTTCATGGTGTCGCCGAGCACGATCCCGCGGAACGCGCCCCAGGCGATCATGAGGAAGACGCCGGCGACGAAGACATAGGTCGGGATGGCGAAGAGCTTGCCCGACTCCTTCATGCCGCGCAGGTTCAGCAGCGTCAGGAGCACGATGACGGCGACCGCGCAGAGCACCTTGTGCTCGACGATGAAGGGGATGGCCGAGCCGAGGTTCTCGATGCCGGAGGCGATGGAGACGGCCACGGTCAGCACGTAGTCGACGAGCAGGGCGCTCGCCACGGTGAGTCCGGCCTTCGGCCCGAGGTTGGTGTTGGCGACCTCGTAGTCGCCGCCGCCGCTCGGGTAGGCGTGCACGTTCTGCCGGTAGGAGGCGACCACCGTGAACATGAGCACCACGACCGCGAGCGCGATCCAGGGGCTGAAGTGGTACGCCGACACACCCGCCACGGACAGCACCAGGAGGACTTCTCCGGGTGCGTACGCAACGGACGAGAGCGGGTCGGAGGCAAAGACGGGAAGTGCGATGCGCTTGGGGAGGAGCGTTTCTCCCAGCTTGTCGCTGCGCAACGCCCGGCCGATCAGGATCCGTTTGGGCACGTCGGTCAGTTTGGACACGCAGAGGATCGTAAGCGCTGTGTCCGGATAAGGCCCACCCGCCTCCCCCGGGGCGGTGTGCGCCATAGGGGCACTGAGTGAGTACAACCTCGGGCATGCCGCATAAGCTCAGCACGCGGCAACGTGGATTTCTGTTGCCACGCTGTTGCCCGGCTAGCCGAGAAGGAAGTAGTGAGCAGGGTGTTTGCGCAGGTCATCGGGGCGACCAGGAGTGCGGGGTAAGGGGACGTGCACATCGTCATCATGGGCTGCGGGCGAGTGGGAGCCGCTCTCGCGCAAGCCCTGGAACTACAGGGTCACACCGTCGCGGTGGTCGACCAGGACCCGACGGCTTTCCGTCGGCTGGGGTCGGGCTTCGGCGGGCGCCGGGTGACCGGCGTCGGCTTCGACCAGGACACCCTGCGCGAAGCGGGCATCGAGGAGGCCGGCGCGTTCGCGGCGGTCTCCAGCGGCGACAACTCCAACATCATCGCGGCCCGGGTGGCGCGCGAGATGTTCGGCATCGAGAACGTGGCGGCGCGGATCTACGACCCGCGGCGCGCCGAGGTCTACCAGCGCCTGGGCATCCCGACGGTCGCCACGGTCAGCTGGACCGCCGACCAGATGCTGCGGCGGCTGCTGCCGTCCGGTTCGGAGCCCCTGTGGCGCGACCCGAGCGGTGGCGTACAGCTCGCCGAGGTGCACACCTCCACGGCGTGGATCGGCCACAAGGTCAGCACCCTCCAGGAGGAGACCGGCGTGCGCGTCGCGTTCCTCACCCGGCTGGGCGAAGCGGTGCTGCCGTCGTCCCAGACGGTGCTGCAGGAGGGCGATCTGGTGCACGTGATGATGCGTACCGACGAGGTCGACAAGGTCGAGGCGGCGTTCGCCCAGGGCCCCGAGGAAGGCGGTCACTGATGCGTGTGGCGATTGCCGGGGCCGGCGCGGTGGGCCGTTCCATCGCGGGCGAGCTCCTGGAGAACGGGCACGAGGTGCTCCTCGTCGACAAGGCGCCCACGGCCATCTCGGTGGAGCGGGTGCCGCTCGCGGAGTGGCTGCTCGCGGACGCCTGTGAGATCACCTCACTCGACGAGGCGGCGCTCCAGCGCTGCAACGTGGTCATCGCGGCCACCGGCGACGACAAGGTGAACCTGGTCGTCTCGCTGCTCGCGAAGACCGAGTACGGGGTGCCGCGGGTGGTGGCCCGGGTCAACAACCCGAAGAACGAGTGGCTGTTCAACGAGTCGTGGGGCGTGGACGTCGCCGTCTCGACGCCGCGTCTGATGTCGGCCCTGGTCGAGGAGGCGGTGAGCGTCGGTGATCTCGTACGCCTGCTGCGCTTCAGCCATGGCGACGCCAACCTGGTCGAGCTGACGCTGCCGCCGGAGTCGGCGCTGGCGGGCACGCAGGTCGGGGACGTGGCGTGGCCGGAGGACACCTCGCTCGTCACGATCATCCGCGGGACGCGGGTGCTCACGCCGAGCCAGGAGGAGACCCTCGAGGCGGGCGACGAGCTCCTGTTCGTGGCGGCGCAGGCCCGCGAGGAACAGCTGGAGGACCTGCTCTCGGTCCGCCGCGAGAGCTGATCGACCGCATCACACGGCCGAGGGCCCGCGACCGTGACGGTCGCGGGCCCTCGCTCTGTTCGTGAAAGGAGCGTTACGCCCCGGCTTCCCCGTGGGCGGCGGCCTTGCGGGCCTTCTCGGCCGCTTCCTCCGCCTCCATCTCGGCGAAGACGTCGATCGGCGCCGGCGCCTTGGCGAGGAAGACCCAGGTGAGCCAGACCGCGAGCAGGAACGGCGGGATCTTCAGGGCGATCAGGACCCAGCCGAGCTGGGAGGTGTTGGCCCACCAGTACAGCGGGAAGAGGATCGCGCACTTGGCGAGCAGGATCAGCCCCCACGCCCAACTGGCCTTCGCGTACGCCTTCTTGCGGCCCGGGTTGCGGGTGCGCCAGGACAGGTTCTCCTTGAAGACCGGGCCGAGGATGAGCCCGATCAGGGGCACCCCGCACAGGGTGGTGACGATGTACGCCAGCGCCAGGCCCAGGGTGTAGAGCATGCCCGGCAGATAGAAGTCCTTGGCGTTGCCCGTCATCATCGCGAAGACCACGCCGAAGGCGACGCCGAAGACACCGCTGAAGGCGTGCTTCATGGTGTCCTTGCGGACCAGGCGGACCACGACGAGCAGCAGCGACACCGCGAGGGCGGCGATCGCCGAGACGTGCAGGTCCTTGTTGACCGTGAAGATCGTGACGAAGAGCAGTCCCGGAAGGACCGTCTCCACCATGCCGCGCACCCCGCCGAACGCCTCGAAGAGCGCGGCCTCGGTGACGGCCTTCGCGTCGGCGGGCGGGGCGGGGGTGGTGGTCGGCTTGTCGACTGACGTCACCGGCTACTCCTGTCCGAGCGGTCGGAGTTCGTATTTGGGGTTGAACAGGACCCGCCGGCCGTGGCTCAAGGAGATCCGGCCCGAAGCGATGAGCTTGCGGCCCGGCTCGATGCCCACGATCGAGCGCCGTCCCAGCCACACCACGTCCAGTGGGGCGGTGCCGTCGAAGAGCTCGGCCTCCAGCGCCGGCACTCCCGCCCGGGGGCGCAGGGTGACGGTCCGCAAGGTACCAGTCACTTTGACTATCTGGCGGTCGCTGCACTCGGAGATGCGGGTGCACCCCGTGGCCTGCGTGTCCTCCTGCAGTTCCGCGGAGTGCAGGTCCTCCTGCGAGGTGGACAGCCGGTCGAGCATCCGGCGGAACCGGCCCGCGGGCTTCTCGGTACGAAGGTCAGCACTCATACAGAAAGCGTACCGGTGGACACGGCCTCCGGATCAAAGCATGTGGTCAGCACGGATACGGCTGCCGTACAGCGCCGGTGTGAAACGGGTCGGCCCACGGTGCGGTGTTGACGCGGGGGGAGGCGGGGCCCCGCGAGCCGGGCGCCGTCAGCGTTCGAAGCGGTAGCCCATGCCCGGTTCGGTGATGAAGTGGCGCGGGTGCGAGGGGTCGAGTTCCAGCTTGCGGCGGAGCTGGGCCATGTAGACCCGCAGATAGTTGGTCTCGGTGCCGTAGGAAGGCCCCCAGACCTCCTGGAGGAGCTGTTTCTGGCTGACCAGGCGGCCGGTGTTGCGGACCAGCACTTCGAGCAGGTGCCACTCGGTCGGCGTGAGGCGTACGTCGCGGCCCTCGCGGTTGACCTTCTTGGCGGCCAGGTCGACGGTGAAGCCCTCGGTCTCCACCATCACCACGTCGTCGGCGCCGTCCGCGCCGCCCACCGGCTCGGCCCGGCGCACCGCGGCGCGCAGCCGGGCGAGCAGCTCGTCCATGCCGAAGGGCTTGGTGACGTAGTCGTCGGCGCCCGCGTCGAGCGCCTCAACCTTCTCGTCGGAGGTGTGGCGGGCGGAGAGCACCAGGATGGGGACCCGGGTCCAGCCGCGCAGCCCCCGGATGACCTCGACGCCGTCCATGTCCGGCAGCCCCAGGTCGAGGACGACCACGTCGGGGTGGCGGGCGGCGGCGAGCCGGAGGGCGCTCGCGCCGTCGGGGGCCGCGTCCACCTCGTACTTCCGTGCCTTGAGGTTGATCACGAGCGCGCGCACGATCTGCGGCTCGTCCTCGACCACGAGCACCCGGGTCATCTGGGGTCCCTGCCTTCTGCGGTTGCGGGCTGAGCGGTTCGGTCCATGAGGGGGTCGGGGTCCGGGGGATGTGCGGTCCGGCCGGGGGCGGCGCGGACGGTGAGGACCATGGTGAGGCCGCCGCCGGGGGTGTCCTCGGCGGCCAGGGTGCCTCCCATGGCCTCGGCGAAACCCCGGGCGACGGCGAGGCCGAGGCCCACACCGGCGCCGCGCGGTGCGTCCCCGTAGCGCTGGAAGGGGGCGAAGATGCGGTCCTTGGCGGCGTCGGGGACGCCCGGGCCGCGGTCGGTGACGCGTATCTCGACGCGGTCGGCGAGGGCGCTGGCGGCGACCGTGACGGCCTGGTGCGGCGGGCTGTACTTGACGGCGTTCTCGACGACATTGGCCACGGCCCGCTCCAGCAGGCCCGGGTCGACCTCGACCATGGGCAGGGTCTCGGGGATGTCCAGGACGACGCTGTCCTCCAGGACGCCGCCGAGCGCCATGGGCACGACCTCGTCGAGGTCGATCTCGCGAATCAGCGGGGTCACCGTGCCGGTCTGGAGGCGGGACATGTCGAGGAGGTTCCCCACGAGGTGGTCGAGGCGGTCGGCGCCGTCCTCGATGCCTTCGAGGAGTTCGGCGCGGTCCTCCTCGGACCATTCGACGTCGTCGGAGCGCAGTGAGCTGACCGCGGCCTTGATGGAGGCGAGCGGGGTGCGCAGGTCGTGGCTGACGGCGGCGAGCAGCGCGGTGCGGATGCGGTTGCCCTCGGCGAGCTTGCGGGCCTGGTCGGCCTCCCCCACCAGGCGCCTGCGGTCCAGGACGACGGCGGCCTGGGCGGCGAAGGCGCCGAGCACCCGTCGGTCCTCGGCGGGCAGCACCCGCCCGGACAGGGCGAGCGCCATGTGGTCGCCGACGGGCATGTCGACGTCGGCGTCCTCGGGGCGGGCGACCGGGCGCGGCCCGACGCTGCCCGCACACGTCCAGGGCTCCACGTCTCCGGCGCGCTCCAGGAGGGCCACCGATTCCATGGCGAAGGTCTCGCGGACCCGCTCCAGGAGGGCGTCCAGGCTGGTCTCGCCGCGCAGGACGCTGCCCGCGAGGAAGGAGAGGATCTCGGATTCGGCGCGCAGCCGGGCCGCCTGGTGGGTGCGGCGGGCGGCGACGTCGACGACGGAGGCGACCGAGAGGGCGACCAGGACGAAGATGACGATGGCGACGATGTTCTTCGGGTCGGCGATCGTGATCCGGTGGACGGGCGGGGTGAAGAAGTAGTTCAGCAGAAACGAGCCGAACGCGGCCGAGGCGAGGGCCGGGAAGAGGCCGCCGAGCAGGGCCGCGGCGACGGTCAGCGTCAGGAACAGCAGCATGTCGTTGGCGAGCCCGAGGTCCGCCTCGACATTGGTGAGCAGCACGGTGAGCAGGGCCGGGCCGATCACGCCGGCCGCCCAGCCCCACACGATGCGGGCCCGTCCGAGCCGTGCGCCGCGGGCCACGGGAAGGCCGCGGCCCTTGGCGACCTCGTCGTGGGTGACGATGTGGACGTCGAGGTCTGGCCCGGAGTCGCGGGCCACGGTCTGCCCGACGCCGGGGCCCAGGATGTACTGCCAGGCCTTGCGGCGGCTGGATCCGAGGACGATCTGGGTGGCGTTGACGCCGCGTGCGAAGGCGAGCAGCGAGGCCGGGATGTCGTCGCCTATGACGTGGTGGAAGCTGCCGCCGAGGTCCTCGACGAGGGTGCGCTGGACGGTGAGTTCCTTGGGCGAGGCCGAGGTCAGCCCGTCGCTCCTGGCCACGTACACGGCGAGGATCTCGCTGCCGGAGCCCTTGGCGGCCATGCGGGCGGCCCGGCGGATGAGGGTGCGGCCCTCGGGGCCGCCGGTCAGTCCGACGACGATGCGCTCGCGGGCCTGCCAGGTGGACTTGATGTCGTGTTCGCCGCGGTACTGCTGGAGGTACTCGTCGACCCGGTCGGCGACCCACAGCAGGGCGAGTTCACGCAGCGCGGTGAGGTTGCCGGGCCGGAAGTAGTTGGACAGGGCCGCGTCGACCTTGTCGGAGGTGTAGATGTTGCCGTGCGCCATGCGGCGGCGCAGCGCCTGGGGCGACATGTCGACGAGCTCGATCTGGTCGGCCCGTCGCACCACTTCGTCGGGCACCGTCTCGCGCTGGCGTACGCCGGTGATCGACTCGACGACGTCGCCGAGGGACTCCAGGTGCTGGATGTTGACGGTGGACACGACGTCGATGCCGGCGGCGAGCAGCTCCTCGATGTCCTGCCAGCGCTTGGTGTTGCGGGCGCCGGGCACGTTGGTGTGCGCGAGTTCGTCCACCACGGCGACGGCGGGGCGGCGCTCCAGGACCGCGTCGACGTCCATCTCGGTGAAGAGGCTCCCCCGGTATTCGATCGGGCGCCGCTGGATCTGCTCCAGGCCGTGCAGCATGACCTCGGTGCGCGGCCGCCCGTGGTGCTCGACGAACGCGACGACACAGTCCGTGCCTCGCTCCACCCGGCGGTGCGCCTCGGAGAGCATGGCGTAGGTCTTGCCGACGCCCGGCGCCGCGCCGAGGTAGATCCGAAGCTTGCCGCGTGCCATGGCCCCATTGTCTTTCAGAAGTCAGCTACGTACGCTGCGTCGACCTTACGGCCAACAATTCCGGCAAATGGGGTGGGGGTGGGGCGGGGGCCGCGTATTGACGCGATTCTGACGCCACGCCTTCGAGGGGCGCGGCGGTTCTGACGCCCCGCCCCCGAGGGGGCGCCGCTCAGCCGTGGTCGGTGATCTGCCCGTCGCCCAGTTCGAGGACGCGGTCGGCGAAGCCGAGGAGCTGGCTGTCGTGGGTGGCCACCAGGGCGGTGACGCCCTCGCTGCGGACGACCGCGCGCAGCAGCTCCATCACCGCGAGCCCGGTCTCGGCGTCGAGCTGGCCGGTGGGCTCGTCCGCGATGAGCAGGGCGGGCCGGTTGGCGAGCGCGCGGGCGATGGCGACGCGCTGCTGCTGGCCGCCGGACAGCTCGCCGGGGCGCTGGGCGGCGTGGTCACCGAGGCCCACCAGGGAGAGCAGCAGCGCGACGCGTTCCTCGCGCTCGCGCGGGGCGACCTTCTTGAGCCGCATCGGGACCCCGACGTTCTCGGCGGCACTGAGGATGGGGATGAGGCCGAAGGACTGGAAGATGAAGCCGATCCGGTCGCGGCGCAGCTCCAGGAGCCCCTCCTCGCCCAGACCGACCACCTCGGTGCCGTCCACGGTGACCGTGCCCTGATCGGGCCGGTCGAGGCCGCCCAGGAGGTTGAGCAGGGTGGTCTTGCCGGAGCCCGAACGCCCCTTGAGGGCGACGAGCTCGCCGCGCGGCACCTCGAAGGAGACGCCGCGCAGCGCGTGCACGGCGGCGGCCCCGCTTCCGTAGGAGCGGTGCAGGTTGTCGACCCGGACCATCGGGCCGCCCGGTCTGCCCGCGACGGCCGTCCCGCCGCCCTGCCCGCTGGTGCTCTGCGTCATGCGTGTCTCCCCCGTACGTGACTGTGCGCGGCCGGCGCCAGTATGGGCAGATCGCACCCGGCCGGGCAATGCGTCACGAGGGGATCGGCCCGGGCGGTCCGGGTGGGCGGTGGCCTCCCGGGCAACCGGGGCGGGCCGGGCGGACGGGCGGCCCGGCCCTCCTCATCCGCCGTGCGCGCGGCGGCAGTTGGGGCCGGCCGCGGCGACGGACCGCCGGCCCCCCACACGCCGATGGGCCGCGCCCCCGGTCCGGGGAAGCGGCCCATCCGATACCTGACGGAGCGTCAGCGAATCTCGGTGACCTCGGGGCCACGCTGGAGCTGGCCCATGCCGCCGGAGAAGCGCGAGCCCTCCTGGTCCTCCTGCTGGACGCCCTCGGGGACCATCTGCGCGTCGTTGGGGAGCTTCAGGACGATCGGGTCGCGGGGCGCCATCGGGCCCTCGCCGCGCACCACGACGGTGTCACGGAAGATCGTCTCCAGGAGCCCGGCGGCCTGCGGCTGCACCGCGCCCTGGCCGGAGATGACACCGCGCAGGAACCAGCGCGGGCCGTCCACGCCCACGAAGCGGACCAGCTGGACACCATTGGTGCCGTCGGGCAGTTGCACCGGGACCTGCGCACGCAGCTCCCAGCCCAGCGGGCCCTCGACCTCGTCGATGATGCCGCCCTGCTGGGTGATGCCGGAGGCGATCTCCTCGCGGACCTCGCCCCAGATGCCTTCCTTCTTGGGGGCCGCGAAGGCCTGGAGCTGGACCGCGCTGTCGTTCAGGACGACCGTGGCCGCCACGATCGCGTCGCCCGCGACCTCGACCCGCAGCTCCATGCCCTCGACCCCGGGGACGAACAGTCCACCGAGGTCCACCCGGCCCTCGCCGGGCTCGCTCACCTCGGAAACGTCCCAGGGTCCGTCCGGACGGGGCGCCGGCGGCAGGTTCACCCTGCGCACCTGGGCCTCGCCATCGGCTCCGGCCGCGTCGTTCTCAGCGGACGCGGTGCCCTCGACAACCTGCTCGGCCTCGCCCGCCGAGTCCTCGGCGGTACCGCTCTTCTTGCGACGTCCGAACACGTCACTGTCCTTCCCGGTCGGATACGACCGAAGCGTATCGATTCCCACCCGTTGTGCCGCCAGTGGCGGCCGAACCGTCCACGGCCACATGCCCGCCGGTGGACCCGAAGCCCCCCTCGGCCCGCGCCGAGCCGGGAAGTTCCGCCACCTCGTGGAAGCGCACCTTCTCAACCTGCTGGACGACCAGTTGGGCAATGCGGTCGAAGCGCTCGAACCGCACGCTCTCGCGCGGGTCGAGGTTGACCACGATCACCTTGATCTCTCCACGGTACCCGGCATCCACCGTCCCCGGGGCATTCACCAGGGCGACACCGCACCGGGCGGCGAGCCCGGAACGGGGGTGCACGAAGGCCGCGTACCCGTCGGGCAGCGCGATGGAGACACCGGTCGCCAGGACCGCGCGTTCCCCCGGCGCGAGTTCGGCGGCCTCGGTGGTGACCAGATCGGCGCCGGCGTCGCCCGGGTGCCCGTACGCCGGGAGCGGCACCTCCGGGTCGACACGGCGGATGAGGACATCTACGGGTTCACGCGTCACGGGTTCACCTCGAAGGCGCGGGCGCGCCTGACCTGGTCGGGGTCGGACATCGCGGCCTGGATCTCGGCCGGTCGTCCGTTGTCGATGAAGTGGTCCACCTTCACCTCGATGAAGAGGGCCTGGGCGCGGACCGCGACGGGCCCCTCGGGGCCTCCGATGCGGCCGGCGGCCCGGGAGTAGATCTTGCGGCCGGCCACCGCGGTGACCTCGGCCTCCAGATGCAGCACCGTGCCGACCGGCACCGGGCGGGCGAAGTCCGTCTCCAGCCGGCCGGTCACCGCGATCACCCGCAGCAGCCAGTTCAGCGAGCCGAGCGTCTCGTCGAGCGCGGTGGCCAGCACCCCGCCGTGGGCGAGACCCGGGGCGCCCTGGTGGGCCTCTCGTACGGTGAACTCGGCGGTGACGGTCACGCCCTGGCCGGCCCGGGCGGCCAGATGCAGTCCATGGGGCTGTCCGTCGCCGCAGCCGAAGCAGTGCCCGTAGTGCGCACCGAGCAGCTCGCCGGGTGCGGGCGCTTCGGGGTGCCGCACCGGCGCCATGGCGTCGGTCGGGGGCGTCAGGGACGCAGATGTAGCAGTCACAGCCGCAGACCTTACCCGCGGTCAAGGCGCAGGTCGCGCCGTGCCAAGCTAGCTTTCATGCAGCCCAATGCCCCGCAGTACGCAGAACGCCTGACCGTGCCCCGCTCGTGGTGGTTCATCTCCGTCCTGGTCGGCGTCGCGTGCGCGCTGATGCTGCTGCCCGTGGGCACGCTCGCGCTGCTGGCCGGTTTCGGGGGCGGCACGGCGGTGTCCTGGGTGGTGGTGAGCTCGTACGGCTCGGTGCGGATCCGGGTGCTCGCGGACACGCTGGTCGCCGGGGAGGCCCGGATCCCGGTGAAGGCGCTCGGCGAACCCATGATCCTGGACGCCGAGGAGGCGCGGGCCTGGCGGCTGCACAAGGCCGATCCGCGCGCGTTCATGCTGCTGCGGGCCTACATCCCGACGGCGGTGAAGGTGGAGATCACGGATCCCTCGGACCCGACCCCCTACGCCTACCTCTCGACCCGCGACCCCGAGGCGCTCAAGGCGGCCCTGAACGCGGTCCGTACCGCCTGAGGCCCTCGCCGCTCAGCGGCCGAGCTCCTTGCGGGGGTTGCCCTGCGGCAGCGGGTTGTCGGGCTGTTCCAGGGCGGGCAGGTCGCTCAGCGCGTCCCAGGGAACCTGGCGTTCGCGCAGGTCCTTCCTGATGTGCGCGGCGAGCTTCTTGGTGTCCCGCCGGTTGAGCACGGCTCCGACGGCCGCGCCGACCATGAACGGTGTCAGGTTCGGCAGATTGCGGACCATGCGCTTCATGATCTGCTGGCGCAGTTCGCGCTTCATCTGACCGCCGAGCGCGAAGTTGAGCGACGTCGGCTTGGTGACGTCGATGCCCCGCTCCTCGGTCCACGAGGTGACATAGGCCAGCGACCGCTCCTTGAGCGTGCCGGGCGGCCGCATGCCGTAGACCTCGTGCAGCTCGGCGATGAGCTTCAGCTCGATGGCCGCGACCCCGATGATCTCCGCGGCCAGCTCGGCGGGCATCGCCGGCGGGACGGGCAGCATCGCGGCCGCGCCGATCCCCGCGCCGACCGTGGAGGTGCCGTTCGCGGCACCCGCGATCAGCTTGTCGGCGATCTCCTCCGGGCCGAGGCCGGGGAAATGCGTGCGCAACGTCGCCAGGTCCCGCACGGGAACGCGGGGGGCGACGTCGATGATCCGGTCGGCAAGGTGGCCGAGCGAGGCCTTCATGCCCTCGCCGCCCTTGCGTACGCCCTTCTTGAGCACCGGAACGCTCTTCTTCAGGGCGGGAACACCCTTCTCCAGAGCGCCCCTGCGCAGGGCGTCCAGGCGTCGGGCCCCGGCCGCGGGCCCCGCCTCGTCCTCCGTCTCCGGTGCCGTGAGCGCTGCTTCGAGCGAGGCCTGGGGGCCCCGCTCGGCGTCACGTGCACCCTCGACCGCGCGCACCACAGGGAGGCCGTCCGGCTCGGCGGGGGCTGCCACGCCTTCCACCGGGCCTGTGCCGCCCTGGGGTGCCTCGGTGGAACCCGGGGCACCCTTCCTCCGGAACGGTCGCTTCCGGGGCGGTTTCGCGCTTGTCACGGCAGGCCTGCTCAGTCGCAGTCGCGGCAGATCGGCTGGCCGTTCTTCTCCCGGGCCAGCTGGCTGCGGTGGTGCACGAGGAAACAGCTCATGCAGGTGAACTCGTCGGCCTGCTTGGGCAGGACGCGGACGGCGAGCTCTTCGTTGGACAGGTCCGCGCCGGGCAGTTCCATGCCTTCGGCGGCCTCGTACTCGTCGACGTCGACGGTCGAGGTGGACTTGTCGTTGCGCCGGGCCTTCAGCTCTTCAAGGCTGTCGGAATCGACGTCGTCGTCGGTCTTGCGTGGGGTGTCGTAGTCCGTTGCCATGTCGCTCTCCCCCTCTGGGTGGTTGCGGTGTCTCAGCGCACGTAACGCGTGAGAGGCCGGACTTGTGCCCGACCTGAGGCGGAGATTTTGCCTCACATCAAGGTCTGTTACTCAATCGACACCCAACCGCACTCCTCAAGAGTGATCGTCTTGGATGGCGATCGGGACCGTACACGGTCCTAATGTCGCACTTCACCGGTGCCACCTCGTGTACTTCCCGTTATCTCACCCCCCGGAAACCCGTACTTTTCCCGGGATTCCAGGGGATTCGGCGATCACGGAGAGTAGGTGACCGGAAGTTTGCCTTTGTGACTGATCACACACGAAACTCACAGGGAAAGGTCCCGAAAATTCCGCGCAAAGCGAACTGTCACCACAGCTTCGAGCAGCGTCTCAGACCGGCAGGGTGACACGCATCACGAGGCCGCCGCCTTCGCGGGGCTCCGCGATGATACGGCCTCCATGAGCCCGCGCGACCGACCGGGCGATGGACAGGCCGAGCCCGACGCCCTTGTCGCTGCCGGTGCGCTCGGTGCGCAGCCGCCGGAACGGCTCGAAGATGTTGTCGATCTCGTACGCCGGGACCACCGGCCCCGTATTGGTCACGACCAGCGTCGCCTGGCCGTCCTTGAGCCCGGTGACCACCTCGACCCAGCCGTCCTCGGGGATGTTGTAGCGGACCGCGTTCTGGACCAGGTTCAGGGCGATGCGCTCCAGGAGCACGCCGTTGCCCTGGACCACGGCCACGGCCCGCTCGCCGCGGATCTCGACGCTCTTGGCCTCGGCCTCGGTCCTGGCCTGGTCGATGGCGCGGGAGGCGACCTCGGCCAGGTCCACGGGCTTGCGGTCGATGATCTCGTTGTCGCTGCGGGCGAGCAGCAGCAGACCCTCCACGAGCTGCTCGCTGCGCTCGTTGGTGGCGAGCAGCGTCTTGCCGAGCTGCTGGAGCTCCACCGGGGCGCCCGGGTCGGACAGGTGCACCTCCAGGAGCGTGCGGTTGATCGCCAGCGGGGTGCGCAGCTCGTGCGAGGCGTTGGCGACGAAGCGCTGCTGGGCGGTGAAGGCCCGCTCCAGGCGGTCCAGCATCTCGTCGAAGGTGTCGGAGAGCTCCTTGAGCTCGTCGTCGGGGCCGTCGAGTTCGATGCGCCGGGTCAGGTCCGTACCGGCCACCCGGCGGGCGGTGCGGGTGATCCTGCCGAGCGGCGACAGGACGCGGCCGGCCATCGCGTACCCGAACGCGAAGGCGATGACGCTGAGGCCGACCAGCGCGAGCAGGGAGCGGCTGAGGAGGTTGTCCAGGGCGTGCTGGCGCTGCTGGGCCATGCAGACGCCGATCGCGTCGTTGATCTCCTGGAAGGTGCCCGACGCGGGGAGCTGACAACTGCCGCTGGACAACGTGATGTTCTGGCCCCCCATGATCTTGAAGGGGGCACTGCCCGCGTGCAGGGCCTGGGCGGCGAGCAGATAGATGATCGAGAGGAGCAGTATCCCCGCGATCATGAACATGCCGCCGTAGAGCAGCGTCAGGCGTATCCGGATGGTGGGCCTGAGCCAGGGAAAGGGCGGTTCGGCCGACTTCGGGGCCCAGGCCGGCTTCGGGGGCGCCGTGGGCGGCGCGGGGGTGGCGGCCATCGCCGTCAGATCCGGTAACCGGAGCCCGGCACGGTGACGATCACCGGGGGCTCGCCGAGCTTGCGGCGCAGGGTCATGACGGTGACCCGCACGACGTTGGTGAACGGGTCGGTGTTCTCGTCCCAGGCCTTCTCCAGGAGCTGCTCGGCCGACACCACGGCGCCCTCACTGCGCATGAGGACTTCCAGGACGGCGAACTCCTTGGGCGCGAGCTGGATCTCCCTGCCCTCGCGGAAGACCTCCCGGCGGTTGGGGTCCAGCTTGATGCCGGCCCGCTCCAGGATGGGCGGCAGCGGCACCGTGGTGCGCCGGCCGAGCGCGCGGACGCGGGCGGTCAGCTCGGTGAAGGCGAAGGGCTTGGGCAAGTAGTCGTCCGCGCCGATCTCCAGGCCCTCGACGCGGTCGCTGACGTCACCGGCCGCGGTCAGCATCAGGACCCGGGTGGGCATGCCCAGCTCCACGATCTTGCGGCAGACGTCGTCGCCGTGGACGTTCGGCAGGTCCCGGTCGAGCACCACCACGTCGTAGTCGTTCACCCCGATCCGCTCCAGGGCCGCGGCGCCGTCGTACACGACGTCGACGGCCATGGCCTCCCGGCGCAGTCCGGTGGCCACCGCATCGGCGAGCAGTTGCTCGTCCTCGACGACGAGTACGCGCACGGCGCATTTCCTTCCCTAGTCACCCGCGTCGGCGCGGGCGGATCGGTGCACTGAACCAGTGACTGTGAGCTTCCATCCTGCCCCTTACGGCCATAAACCGGCGGTAAGGCGGTGCGGGGCCCCGGTCCGCCGCTCACCTGCGATTTCCGGCCGAACGATCCGGGCGTCGCGGGAATGAACAGGATTGGCGCGGCAGTTGAGGTTTCTTTGAGAGTGGGCTTGGGGAGGACGATTGCACACCCCGCGATCACGCCCTGTATGTGGCATGCCACATCCTCACGTCGTGGTCGCGACCCACCGTCGGCACAGTCCTGTGCCACCGACCCACGACGAGGGGGCGCACCATGGACGCTTTCACCGCAGGACTGCTGCAGCGCATAAGGACCACGGAAACCGACCTCACACGGGCACGCGAGACCGGCGACGACTTCCTCGCCGACGTCGAGCAGGCTGAGCTGGACGACCTGCGTCGTCTGGCCGCCGAGCACGGCGTGGAGGTAGCCGCGTAGCGCTGCGACCCCACCCACCGGCAAACCCCGGCGCCATGGGACGGCGCCGGGGTTTCGTCATGCCTGGGGCCGCATCCGGCCTCAGTCGTGCCAGGCCCCGTACTCCTCCAGGAGGCCCTGGAGCGGGCCGAAGAGCTCCGGGGAGGCGGCGACCGTCAGCTCCCGGGAGGGGGGCGCCCCGGGCCGGCCGCCGGTCAGTGCGCCGGCCTCACGGGCGATCAGGTCGCCGGCCGCCAGGTCCCAGGGGTTGAGGCCGCGCTCGTAGTACGCGTCGAGCCGCCCGGCCGCCACGTCGCACAGGTCGATCGCCGCCGAGCCGCTCCGGCGGATGTCACGGAAGCGCGGGATCAGCCGCTGGGCCACCTCGGCCTGATGGGCGCGTACGGACTGGACGTAGGCGAAGCCCGTCCCCACCAGGGACTGGGACAGCGGGGCCGGCGGCCGGCAGCACAGCGGGCGCTCGCCCTCGAAGGCGCCGCCGCCGAGGACCGCTTGGTAGGTCTCGCCGCGCATCGGGGCGGCGACCACGCCCGCGACCCGCTCGCCGTCCTGTTCGGCGGCGATGGAGACGGCCCAAGTGGGCAGCCCGTACAGGTAGTTGACGGTTCCGTCGAGCGGGTCGATGACCCAGCGGATGCCGCTGGAGCCCTCGCTGGACGCGCCCTCCTCGCCGAGGAAGCCGTCGTGCGGGCGGTGCTCGGCGAGGTAGCCGGTGATCAGCTTCTCGGCGGCGATGTCCATCTCGGTCACCACGTCGATGGGGCTGGACTTGGTGGCGGCGACGGCGAGATCGGCCGGACGGCCGTCACGCAGCAGCTCACCGGCGCGCCGCGCGGCCTCCAGGGCGAGGCCGAGCAGTTCGCGGTGCAGGGGGTCGGTCATGGGGGCTCCCTCAGGCGTACGGGCTGTCGGCGCCGGCGGCCGCGGGCTTGGCGGCGCCGCGGGCGGCCGGGCAGCAGCCGATGGGGCACAGGTCGTGCGAGGGGCCGAGCGCTCCGAGCGCACACCGCTCGGCGGGCAGCCCCCGCTCGGCCGCGGCCCGCTCGACGACCAGCTCGCGCACGGCCGCGGCGAAGCGGGGATCGGCGCCGACGGTCGCCGAACGGGCGACGGGCAGGCCCAGTCCGGCGGCCTTGGCGGTGGCCTCCGTGTCGAGGTCGTAGAGGACCTCCATGTGGTCGGAGACGAAGCCGATGGGGACCATCACGACGGCCGGGGCGCCCGCGCCGTGCAGCACCTCCAGGTGGTCGCAGATGTCGGGTTCCAGCCAGGGGATGTGCGGGGCGCCCGAGCGGGACTGGTAGACGAGCTCCCAGGGCCGCTCGACGCCGGTCTCGGCGTGGACCGCGTTCGCGATCACGCGCGCCACGTCGAGGTGCTCGCGTACGTAGGCGCCGCCGTCGCCGTGCTCATCGACGGGGCCCGAGGTGTCCGCGGCCGCCGTGGGGATGGAGTGCGTGGTGAAGGCGAGGTGGGCGCCCGCGCGGACGTCCTCGGGCAGCTCGGCGAGCGAGGCGAGGACGCCGTCGACCATGGGGCGCACGAAGCCGGGGTGGTTGAAGTAGTGCCGCAGCTTGTCGACCCTGGGCACCTCCAGACCCTCGGCCTCCAGGGTGGCCAGGGCCTCCGCGAGGTTTTCGCGGTACTGCCGGCAGCCCGAGTACGAGGCGTACGCGCTGGTGGTGAGGACCGCGATGCGGCGGTGGCCGTCGGCGGCCATCTCGCGCAGGGTGTCGGTGAGGTAGGGCGCCCAGTTCCGGTTGCCCCAGTGGACCGGCAGGTCCAGGCTGTTCTCGGCGAAGTCCTTGCGCAGCGCGTCCAGCAGCGCACGGTTCTGCTCGTTGATGGGGCTCACCCCGCCGAACAGGAAGTAGTGCTGCCCCACCTCCTTGAGCCGCTCCCTGGGGATGCCGCGGCCGCGCGTCACGTTCTCCAGGAACGGGACCACGTCGTCGGGGCCCTCGGGGCCGCCGAAGGAGAGCAGCAACAGGGCGTCGTACGGGGCGGCGGCCGCGGCCGCTCCGGGAGCTGGATCACGCAGTTCGGACATGCCTCGATCCTGCCACCCGCCTCGGACAGGCGCGGTGCCGAGCCGGGGGAAGCGGCGGATCGGGTCGGAAAAGGCGGTGCGGTGGGCCAATTCAGCATCGTAAGCTTTAGAGGTCAATTACACGCGTCACGCCGGATCCGGGAGCCCCCGTTGCCCAGTCCCTACCGCGCGATCTTCGCCGCCCCCGGCACCAAGGGGTTCTCCGCCGCCGGACTGCTCGGCCGGATGCCGCTGTCGATGATGGGCATCGGCGTCGTGACCATGGTGTCCCAGCTCACCGGTCGCTACGGCCTGGCCGGGGCGCTCTCGGCGACGCTCGCCATGGCGGCCGCCGTGGTCGGTCCGCAGATATCCCGGCTCGTCGACCGGCACGGCCAGCGCCGGGTGCTGCGCCCGGCCACCGCCGTCGCCGTCGCGGCGGTCGCCGGGCTCCTGGTCTGCGCCCAGCAGAACGCCCCGGACTGGACCCTGTTCGTCTTCGCGGCGGGCGCGGGCTGCGTGCCGAGCGTGGGCTCGATGGTGCGGGCCCGCTGGGCCGCGATCTACCGCGGCGACTCCCAGAGCCTGCACACGGCGTACTCGTGGGAGTCGATCGTCGACGAGCTGTGCTTCATCCTGGGGCCGATCCTGTCCATCGGGCTCTCCACGGCCTGGTTCCCCGAGGCCGGCCCATTGATCGCCGGCTGTTTCCTCGTCGCCGGGGTCTGCTGGCTGACCGCCCAGCGCGGCACCGAACCCGTACCGCATCCGCGCGAGCACCACACCGGCCGCTCCGCGCTGGGCTCGCGCGGACTCCAGGTGCTGGTCGCCACCTTCGTCGCCACCGGGGCCGTCTTCGGCTCGGTCGACGTGGTCACCGTGGCCTTCGCCGACGAGCGCGGCCACAAGGCGATGGCCAGCCTGGTGCTCGCCGTGTACGCGCTCGGCTCCTGCCTCGCGGGAGCGGTGTTCGGGCTGCTGCGCCTCAAGGGGGCGGCGTCCACCAGGTGGCTGGTGGGTGTCTGCGCGATGGCGGTGAGTATGATCCCGCTCCAACTGGCCGGGAGCCTGCCGTTCCTTGCCGTGGCGCTCTTTGTCGCGGGCCTGTTCATCGCGCCGACGATGGTGACGACGATGGCCCTCGTCGAACAGCACGTACCGCGCAGCAAGCTCACCGAGGGCATGACCTGGACCAGTACCGGGCTCGCGGTCGGTGTGGCGCTCG
The DNA here is from genome assembly GCF_025399895.1 of Streptomyces sp. ASQP_92. GTDB lineage: Bacteria > Actinomycetota > Actinomycetes > Streptomycetales > Streptomycetaceae > Streptomyces. The sequence goes on from NZ_JAODUA010000007.1 coordinate 159,041, forward strand.
GCTCCTCCGCCGCCGGTTGGGTGGTGGACGCGGCGGGCGCGCAGGCGGGGTACCTGGTGTCCGGCGTGTCGGGAACGCTGGCGGCGGCGGTGGCGTTCCTGGGGTACCGCCGGCTTCGCAGGCCGGTGCCGCATCGGGAGGGGCTCGAAGCAGATGAGCGGAGCGAACAGCAGCACCTGGCGTAACTGGGCGGGGAACGTCACCGCGCGGCCGGCGAGGGCGGTGACCCCGGCCTCCACGGCCGAACTGGCCGACGTCGTACGCCGGGCCGCGGAGCAGGGCCTGACGGTGAAGGCGGTCGGCACCGGCCACTCCTTCACGGCCGCCGCCGCCACCGACGGCGTGCTCATACGCCCCGATCTGCTGACCGGCATCCGCGAGCTCGACCGCGCCGCGATGACCGTCACCGTCGAGGCCGGCACCCCTCTGAAGCGGCTGAACGCCGTGCTGGCCAGGGAGGGCCTGTCGCTCACCAACATGGGCGACATCATGGAGCAGACGGTGGCGGGCGCCACCAGCACCGGAACCCACGGCACCGGGCGGGACTCGGCCTCGATCGCCGCCCAGATCACGGCACTTGAGCTGGTGACGGCCGACGGCTCCCTGATGACCTGCTCGGCGAAGGAGAACGCCGACGTCTTCGCGGCGGCCCGGATCGGGCTCGGTGCGCTCGGCGTGGTCACCGCGATCACCTTCGCCGTGGAGCCGATCTTCCTGCTCACCGCGCGCGAGGAGCCGATGACCTTCGACCGGGTCACCGCCGGGTTCGAGGAACTCTTCGCGGAGAACGAGCACTTCGAGTTCTACTGGTTCCCGCACACCGGCAACTGCAACACCAAGCGCAACAACCGCAGCGCGGGTCCCGCCGCGCCGCCCGGCCGGGTGCGCGGGTGGATCGACGACGAGTTCATGTCCAACGGGCTCTTCCAGGTGGTGTGTTCGCTCGGCCGCGCGGCGCCGGCCACCATCCCGGCCGTCGCCAAGGTCTCCAGCCGGGCGCTCTCGGCCCGTACCTACACCGACATTCCGTACAAGGTCTTCACAAGTCCGCGCCGGGTGCGGTTCGTCGAGATGGAGTACGCCCTGCCCCGCGAGGCGGCGGTCGGCGCGCTGCGCGAGGTGAAGGCGCTCGTGGAGCGCTCACCGCTGCGCGTGAGCTTCCCGGTCGAGGTCCGTACCGCCCCGGCCGACGACATCGCGCTCTCCACCGCCTCGGGCCGCGAGACCGCCTACATAGCGGTGCACATGTACCGGGGCACGCCGCACCAGGCGTACTTCACCGCGGTGGAGCGGATCATGACCGCGCACGGGGGCCGCCCGCACTGGGGCAAGCTGCACACCCGCGACGCGGCCTACTTCGCGGAGGCCTACCCGCGCTTCGCCGAGTTCACCGCGGTACGCGACCGCCTGGACCCCGAGCGCCGCTTCGCCAACCCCTATCTGCGGCGCGTGCTGGGCGACTGAAGCGGGCCCCGGCCCACGCGGGCCGGGGCCCGCACACCCGGGGCACCGAGTCCGGCCCTACGGGGTCGGGGTCACGCCGGACCGGGGGGCATCGGGGCCGTCCGGATCGGCGGAGCCGCTGCCCGTGCCGGACCCCTTCGAACCGGAGGCGGACGGCGTGGGCGTCGGAGTCGGGGTCGGCGTCGTGCCGCCCGAGCCGGACCCGGAGCCCGAACCGGAGCCCGAATCCGCCGACTTGGAGGGGGACGGCGTGGGCGAGGGGTCCTTCGTCGCGGGGTCCGTTCCGGTCGACCCCGTGCCCTGGCCGGTACTGGGCGCCGGCGAACCGCCGGTGCCGGGCGAGGGCTCGTGCCGCTTCCCCGGCCCCTCGGGCGTCGAGGGCTTCTGCTTCGTGGAGCCGCCGGTGAACACGGACTGCAAGGTGGTCCCGTGGCCATGGCCGCCGACCTCGCCGCCGGAGATCAGTTCGTAGGCGGTGATGCCGCCCATCGACACCCCGAAGACGACGGCCGCGGCGAGCAACGGCCGCTTCCACCCGCGCAGCCGGGTGCCGTGCACGGTCGCCTCGTTGAACTCCTTGGCGGGTCCGGCGCCGGGCGGCAGCGAGGCCCCGTCGACCGCCTTGAGCAACTGGGTGCGGTCGGCGCCGGCCCGCGGCAGCGGACGGGTGCGGTCGGCGGACGCCCGCGGAAGGAGCCGCGTGCGGTCCGCCTCGACCGGACCGAGCAGTTGGGTGCTCTCGGCGTCGGCCCCCGGCGGCTCCGGGGTCTCGTCCTCGGCTCCCTTGAAGGGGGAGACCACCGGCACCTGGCGCGAGCCCACCTTCGCGTGGACCGTCACCTCGCGCAGCTGCTCGCCGGTCCGTTTGAAGACGTGCTGGAAGACGGTGCTCCCGCAGGTGGCGACCACGCTCACGACACCGGCGCCGAGGAACGTTCCGTACACGCCCAGCGTGGAGGCGAGCACCGCCGCGGTGACGGCGGCGAGTGCACTTCCCGCGACTTGGGGCACGCTCAGGTCTATGCGCTTCTTGTCTTCGGTCCCGGTGTCCGGCTTGTCACCCATCCCCAGCCTCTGTTCGCCTTTCTGTTCCGTCTTGCACTGAGAAAGGACATTTGAGCGAAAGGATTAGTTCCGTTTCCGGGGATTGTGTGAAGCAGGACACGTGGAGGCCATGTGGGGACGCGCCACGCCGGGCTCAACTCCCGTACTCCGCGAGAACTTCGGCGGCGTGCCGGTCCACCCAGGTGGCCCGAATGGAGTACTGTGGCGAGCCCTGGGCCCCGGGTCCCACACGGGTATCCGGGACTGCGGGAGGGGGCCGAAAGCGGCACTCGAACCGGCGGCGCCGCGGCACCGCACGGGGGCCTGCTGCACAGAGTGAGCACGTCGGTCACTCTGCGTTGCGAAGAGGTAACCGTGCCATAACGGCGTTCCAGGGCCCATGCCCGACACGCCGGGCAACTCGGCAATGTTGTGGCAGGCTGCACCCGGGCAGGCCACACTCGACTAGCGGAAGCAGCGACGCACGTGACGTCGGCAGGCACCACCCGGGAGGTCCCCATGCCCGAACTGCGTGTCGTGGCCGTCTCCAACGACGGCACACGACTGGTGCTCAAGGCTGCGGACAGCACGGAGTACACGCTTCCGATCGACGAGCGGCTCCGGGCCGCTGTGCGCAACGACCGAGCCCGCCTCGGTCAGATCGAGATCGAGGTGGAGAGCCACCTCCGGCCTCGCGACATCCAGGCGCGGATACGAGCCGGTGCCTCCGCCGAGGAGGTCGCCCAGTTCGCCGGCATCCCGGTCGACCGCGTACGCCGCTTCGAAGGCCCCGTGCTCGCGGAGCGCGCCTTCATGGCCGAGCGGGCGCGCAAGACCCCCGTGCGGCGTCCCGGCGAGAACACCGGGCCCCAGCTCGGCGAGGCCGTGCAGGAGCGGCTGCTGCTGCGCGGCGCCGACAAGGAGAGCGTCCAGTGGGACTCCTGGCGCCGCGACGACGGCACCTGGGAAGTCCTGCTCGTGTACCTGGTCGCGGGTGAGCCGCACTCCGCGAGCTGGACCTACGACCCGCCGCGCCGGCTCGTGCAGGCCGTCGACGACGAGGCCCGCTCGCTGATCGGCGAGTCCGACGACACCATCACCACGGTTCCCGAGCCGAGCTTCCCGTTCGTGCCGCGGATCGCCCGGCTGCCCCGGGACCGGCCGCTGGACCGGGCCCTGGACCGGCAGTTGGAGCGCCCGGCGCCGCCGCCCCCGCCCGAGCCGGCGGTGGACGAGAGCGACTCGCTGACCAGTCTGCTCGAAGCGGTGCCGAGCTTCCGTGGCGACATGGTCGTGCCCGAGCGGCCGTCGCTGCCGCCCGAGCCGACCGAGACCGATCCTGCCGCCGAGCCGGAGGTCGAGGAACCGCCCGCGCCGGCCGCTTCGGCGGGAGCGGGCGCGGCGTACGCGGACGTCCTGATGCCCCGCACCGTGGCCGGCCATCGCGACCGGCTCACCGGCACCACCGACCGTCAGGCCGAGGCGGACGGGGTCCGTCCGGGCCGGCGTGCCGCGGTGCCCAGTTGGGACGAGATCGTGTTCGGCACGCGGCGCAAGAAGCAGGACTAGGCCTCCGGCTCCAGTCGGCGGGACGGACGGAAACAACGGGTACGGCGCGCGCCGGTCGCTCGGCCGGGCGGCCGTGCCCCCGTGAGCGCCCGGCCGTGTCCCGGCGACCGCCAGGCCGTTCCCCGCCGCGCGCGGGCGCGTCGGCCCGCGCCTGCCGAGGAACCCGCGCGGGCCGCGCGCCCTGCCGCTACTGCGGATCCGCCCCCGTGGCGACCGGGCGGGACTCGTCCGAGGACCACTGCGACCACGAACCGGCGTACAGCGCCGCCGGGATGCCCGCGACGGCGAGCGCCAGGACCTCGTGGGCGCCCGAGACGCCGGAGCCGCAGTACACGCCGACCTCGGCGTCGAAGGCGCCCAGCTCCTTGAAGCGGGCGACCAGGTCGTCGACGGGCAGCAGCCTGCCGTCCGGGCCCACGTTCTCGGTGGTCGGCGCCGAGAGGGCGCCCGGGATGTGGCCCCCCACCCGGTCGATCGGCTCCACCTCCCCGCGGTAGCGCTCCCCCGCGCGGGCGTCCAGGAGCACTCCGGTACGGGCGAGTTCCGCCGCCCCGTCCGCGTCGAGCAGCTTCAGCGCGCCCGGCTCGGGCCGGAAATCGCCCTCGTCGGGGGTGGGGATCTCGGTGGAGAGCTCGCCCGTCCAGGCGGCAAGGCCCCCGTCCAGGACCCGGACGTCCTCGTGGCCCGTCCAGCGCAGCAGCCACCAGGCGCGGGCGGCGGCCCAGCCCTGCCCGCCGTCGTAGACGACGACCGGGGTCCGGGCCGACACGCCGGCCCGGCGCATCACCCGTCCGAATTCGGCCACGTCCGGCAGCGGGTGGCGGCCGCCGGAGCCGGGCGAACCGGCCAGTTCCGCGTCCAGGTCGACGAAGACCGCGCCGGGCAGATGTCCCGCCTCGTACGCGGCCCGGCCATCGAAAGCGGCTGCGCCGGTCGCCTTCGCCATGCTCAACTGCCAGCGGATGTCGAGCAGTACCGGCGGGCGCGGGCCCGCCGTCTCGGCGGCCAGTTCGGATGCGGTGATGATGGCATTCATGGGGTCATCCTCGCGCAGAGTCCGCCGCCAATGGAACGCCGCCGAAAGGACGGGAGGCGGCAAAACGAGCATCCTGCCGCCGGAACGCGCCAATGCGGCGCGGCCGGGGCGCTTGGCGGCGCCGGTGGTGGAACCATCGGCCCGGTGCGCGGGCTTTGTGGACCGCGCCGTTGAGGCAGAGCAGTATGGCGACGGCCGAGGAGAGAGTGACGATGACCCAGTCGGAGACCCGGCGCACACCAGGCACGCCCTGCTGGGTGAGTCTCATGGTGCACGGTCTGGCCGCGACCCAGGAGTTCTACGGGGCACTGTTCGGCTGGGAGTTCAGCCCCGGCCCGCAGCAGCTCGGGCCGTACGTCCGCGCGCTCCTGGACGGCGAGGAGGTGGCCGGCATCGGGCAGTTGCCGCCCGACCGGCATCTGCCGATCGCCTGGACCACCTATCTGGCGACCGACGACGCGGACGTGACGGCCGAGACGATCCGGAGCTGCGGCGGCACCGTGGGCGTGGGGCCGCTGGACGCGGGCGAGGCCGGCCGGATGGCGATCGCCTCGGACCCGGCCGGCGCGGTCTTCGGGATCTGGCAGGGCGGTGAGCACATCGGCGCGGCCGTCGCGGGCGCGCCCGGCACCCCGGCCTGGAACGAGCTGATCACGCGCGAGACCTCGGCGGTCGCCAAGTTCTACCAGGCGCTCTTCGGCTACGACGTCCAGGCGGTCGCCCCGGCCGAGTGCGACCATGTGACGCTCCAGCTCGACGGCCGGCCGGTCGCCTCGCTGCACGGGGCGGGCAACGCCCTGGCGCGCGACAAGGGCGCGCACTGGATGACGTACTTCGAGGTCGCCGACGTCGACGAGGCGGCCGTACGGGCCGTCGACCTCGGCGGGCGGCTGATCCACCAGACGCGCGAGGAGGAGAGCGGGCGGGTGGCGACGGTCGCCGACCCCGAGGGCGCCGTCTTCTCGCTCCTGCACGCGCGCGCCTGACCCCAACTCCCCCGTCCCGTACGGCTGTTGAGGACGGCCCACCGAGCCGCGGGCGCGCAGCGCGCTCGAGTCCGAGTCCGAGTCCGAGTCCGAGTCCGAGTCCGGCCAGGATCCGCCGGGTGCGCCCGCGCGGGCGCACCGGGCCCCCTGCGCCCCGGATGTCGCGGCGCGGCTCGACCGGCCCGTCAGGCGCCGGCGGTCTCGGTGTCGACGGCGTCGACCGGCAGCACGTCCGGGGAGAGGGCAGCGGCGCGGGCCGCGGCGGCCGTCATGCGGCGGCGGTGGTGGCGTCGGCACAGCACCTCGTAGCCGATCTCGTCGGCGGCCTGGTTGACGTCGCCGACGACGACCTGGGCGCCCTCCACGACCATCTGCCCGCCCGTGGTGCGGGCGTTGTGCGTGGCGCGGGCGCCGCACCAGCACAGCGCCTCGACCTGGAGCACCTCGACCCGGTCGGCGAGTTCGACCAGCCGCTGGGAGCCAGGGAACAGCTTGGAGCGGAAGTCGGTGGTGATGCCGAAGGCGAAGACGTCGAGTTCGAGGTCGTCGACGACCCTGGCGAGCTGGTCGATCTGCTCGGGCGCCAGGAACTGGGCCTCGTCCGCGATGACGTAGTCGCAGCGGCCGCCCTTGGAGAGGTGCGCGACGAGGTAGGCGTAGAAGTCGAAGCCGTCGGCGGCCTCCACCGCGTCGGTCACCAGGCCGAGCCGGGACGACAGCTTGCCCTCGCCGGCCCGGTCGTCCCGCGTGAAGATCATGCCCTGGAGGCCCCGCGCGGAGCGGTTGTGCTCGATCTGAAGAGCGAGGGTGCTCTTTCCGCAGTCCATGGTTCCGGAGAAGAACACCAGCTCGGGCATGGGAAGTTGACGGCCTTTCAGATCTGGGGAGAGGGGTGTCTACGAGCGTACTTCGAGGAGCGGTACGAACTGTTCCACCGGCGTCATCGAGCCGTGGTTGCCGACCATCAGGGACTCGTGGGGCTCGCGCCGCGAGGCGGTGATGACGACGTCGTCGTGGGCGGCCGCGACCACGTCCCCGATCCGGCCGTACACCCGCTCGTCGATGCGGGGGCCGAACCAGCCCGCCGCGATCGCCTCGTCGCGGCTCGCCACCCAGAACTGCTCGCCGAGCACCTCGCGCCAGCAGGTCAGCACGTCCGCCTGGGCGCCCGGCACCGCGTACACATGGCGGGCCCGGCCCTCGCCGCCGAGCAGGGCGACCCCGGCCCGCAGCTCCCAGTCCTCGTCGAAGTCGATGCGCGACTGCTCGTCGAAGGGGATGTCGATCATGCCGTGGTCGGCGGTGATGTACAGGGCCGCGCGGGGCGGCAGTTGTTCGGCCAGGCGCTGGGCGAGCCGGTCGACGTACATCAACTGGCCGCGCCAGGCGTCCGAGTCGACCCCGAAGCGGTGGCCCTTGCCGTCCACCTCGGAGTAGTACGTGTAGACCAACGACCGGTCCCCCGCGGCGAGTTGGGCCGCCGCCAGGTCCATGCGCTCCTCGCCGGAGAGCTTGCCGCGGAAGGTGCCGCCGCTGAGCGCGACCTTGGTGAGCGGGGTGTGCTCGAAGGTCGGCGAGGACACCTGCGCGGTGTGCACGCCGGCCCGGTCGGCGAGCTGGAAGACGGTGGGGTGGGGCTGCCAGACGTGCGGGTCGGTCCAGGGCTTCCAGCGGAGCTGGTTCATCAGCTCGCCGCTGTCCGGGTCGCGCACGGTGTAGCCGGGAAGCCCGTGCTCGCCGGGGGGCAGGCCCGTGCCGACGGAGGCGAGCGAGGTCGCGGTGGTGGCGGGGAACCCGGCGGTCATGGGCCGGCCGCTGCCGCCGCGCGAGGTGGCGAGCAGCGAGTGCAGATACGGGGCCTCGTCCGGGTGGGCCCTGATCTGCTCCCAGCCGAGGCCGTCGATCAGGAAGACGCAGTTGCGGTCGGCGGGGGTCAGCCCGGCGATGCGCTGCTCGAAGCCGGGTACGCCCTGGCCCGCCACGAGGGTGGGCAGCAGATCGGCGAGCGAGCCGGTGCCGTACTCGGGGACGGGGGCGGTGTCAAGGGCGAGGGGTTCTGGATCCTGCCAGGCCGGCTGGGCCATCAGCGGCCGGTCGCCGCGGTCGCCTCGGACAGCGCCTGGGCGAAGGCCAGGGTCTGGCGGACCGTGTCGGGGCCGTCGCCGGCCTCGCTGACGCGCAGGCTCAGGTCGTCGGCGGTGGAGTTGCCGGTGTAGCCGTGATCGGCGTCGCAGTTGGGGTCGCCGCAGGCGGCGGGCTCCAGGTCGATCCGCGCGACCGCGCCCCAGCCGATGGTCAGGACGACCTCGCGGGGCAGCGTGCCCGGCGTGTACGACTCGGGGTTGGCGACGACGCGGCTCACCACGACCGAGGAGATCCGGCCGAGCTTCACGGACTCGGTGGAGGTGGTCGCGTACGGCGTCGGGGAGCTGGTGTCCGCGTTCTGCTCGTCGGTGTGGCTGACGATGAAGCGGTTGTCGGTGAGCACGAGGACCGTCACATGGCGGCGTACCTCGTTGGCGTCGAAGGTGGTCTCCTGGTGCACCAGGAACGACGCGATCGGCTCGCCGCCGACCGCGGCCTCCACCGCCTCGGCCACAAGGGCCGGGTAGTAGCCGCTGCGCTCGATCGCCGCGCGGAGCCCCTGAGTCGTCGTACCGGTCTTCGCCATGGGGTCCATCTTAAGCGCCCGCCGGGGGCGGACCGCCCTGGCGCCCGCGACGAGGGCCCGCGGGCGGGCTCTCAGTAGCTGGGCAGGCGCCTGGGGCCCAGGTCCGTGCGGGGCGGCGCGGGGGCGAGGCGGACGCTCGCGCCGAGCACCGACAGGCCGTGCTGGGCGACGATGACGGGCTCGAGGCCCACCGCGACGACCTCGGGATGGTCGTCGACCAAGCGCGACACCCGCAGCAGCAGCTCTTCGAGGGCGGGGGTGTCGACGGGCGCGGAGCCGCGCCAGCCGAACAGGAGCGGCGCGGTCCTGATGGAACGGAGCAGCTCATGGGCGTCGCGGTCGGTGGCCGGGATCAGCCGGTGCGCGGTGTCGCCGAGCAGTTCGGAGGCGGCGCCCGCGAGTCCGAAGGACAGCACCGCGCCGATCGCCGAGTCGATGGAGGCGCGCACGACGGTGTCCACGCCGCGCGGGACCATCGCCTGCACGACCGGCATCAGCTCCTCGGGCTTGCCGAGGGAAGCGGTCAACTCCGCGTAGGCGCGCGTGAGTTGGTGCTCGTCCGCCAGGTCGAGGCGTACGCCGCCGAGGTCGGGGCGGTGGCGCAGGTGCGGGGCGGTGGTCTTCAGGGCGACGGGGTAGCCCAGGCGCCGGGCGGCCTCGACGGCGCGCTCCGGGTCGGGCGCGGGCAGCGTGGGGTGCACCGCGATGCCGTACCGGGCGAGCAGCTCCTGCGCCTTCGGGGCGGACAGGGTCAGCCCTCGGGGGTCGGGGTCCGGGCCGAGCAGACGCTCGATCAGCGCGGCGGCGCCCGCCTCGTCGATGTCGTCGTACTCCCCCGCCTTGCCGGGCTCGGCCGCCTCCCGGCGCCACCGCGCGTAGCGCACGGCTTCGGCGAGGGCGCGTACGGCGCGCTCGGCGGCGGGGTAGGCGGGGATGCGGGCCGCCTCGCGTCGGGGGGTGGAGGCGCCGGGGCCGGGTCCCGGGCCCGCGTCCGGCTGTCCTCCGGGGGCGCTGCCTCCGGTTCCCCGCTCCTCGGACGCCAAAGGGGCCGGCTGTGCGGTGGGCGGGGCCGGCGGGGTGATCTGCGGGGTCGGCGGCGTGATCGGGCCGGCCGCGCGGGGAGCCGTTCTGGCCGCCGCGGACAGGGCCTCCGCCAGGCCGCCGATCTCCACGTGGACGACCGCGACCGGCTTCGCGGGGGCGGTCGCGGCGGCCTCGCGCAGGGCGTCCGCGAGGACCTGGCCGTCGCCGGTCTCCATGGCGCCGTGCTCGCCCACCCAGGGGATCGCGGTGACCACGACCGCGTCGCAGGCCTCGTCCGCCAGGGCGGCCACGAGCGCCGCGCGGAAGTCCGCGGGGGTCGCCCCGGTCGTCAGGTCGAGGGGCTTGAGCGGACGCAGCCCCTCGGTCAGACAGGCGTCGTAGGTGAGCAGGCCGAGCGATTCGGAGTTGCCGAGGATCGCCACGCGCGGCCCGGCGGGCAGCGGCTGGCCCGCGAGCAGCAGGCCCGCGTCGACGAGTTCGGTGACCGTGTCGACCAGGATCACTCCCGCCTGGCGCAGCAGCGCCGAGACGGTGGCGTCCGGCACCCGGGTCACCGGGACGGCGTGGCCCGGCGGGGTCGCGCCGCTGTGCCGGGCACCCTTGACCACCACGACGGGCTTGGCGGCGGCGGTGCGGCGGGCGAGGCGGGTGAACTTCCTCGGGTTGCCGATGGATTCGAGGTAGAGCAGCACCACATCGGTGTCCGGGTCCTCGTACCAGTACTGGAGGAAGTCGTTGCCGGAGAGGTCCGCGCGGTTGCCGCTGGAGATGAACGTGGACAGGCCCGCGCCGCGCCGGTACAGGCCCGACAGGAGGGCGATGCCGATGGCGCCGGACTGGGTGAACAGGCCGATGCGGCCCGCAGGCGGCGCCTCGGGGGCCAGCGAGGCGTTCAGGCGCACCGCGGCCGCGGTGTTGATGATCCCGAAGGCGTTGGGGCCGATCAGGCGCATCCCGTAGGAGCGGGCCTGGCGGACCAGGGCGCGCTGGCGCTCCCGGCCCGGCGCGCCGCTCTCCGCGTACGCGGCCGACAGGACGACGAGTCCCTGGACGCCGTGTTCGCCGCAGTCGGTGACCGCCTCGGGAACCCGCTCGGCGGGCACCGCGAGGATCGCGAGGTCCACCGGCTCGCCGATCGCGCCGAGGCCCGCGTACGCCGGGACGCCCTCGATCTCGTGCCGGCCGGGGCCGAGCGCCGTGTTCACGGCGTGGACGCGCCCGGTGAACCCGGCGTCCAGGAGGTTGCGCAGGACCGCGCGCCCGACGCCGCCGGGGGCCCGGCCCGCGCCGATGACCGCGACCGAGCCGGGCGCGAGCAGGCGCCGCACGGATCGCGCCTCGGCGCGGTGCTCGCGGGCGCGCTGTACGGCGAGCGACTCGATGGTGGGTTCCAGATCGAGGGTGAGGTGGACCGACCCGTCCTCGAAGGACCGCTTCTGCTGGTAGCCGGCGTCCGTGAACACCTTGATCATCTTGTTGTTGGCGGGCAGCACCTCGGCGGCGAAGCGCCTGATCCCGCGCTCACGGGCGACCGCCGCGATGTGTTCGAGCAGGGTGGAGGCGACGCCCCGGCCCTGGTGCGCGTCCTGGACCAGGAAGGCGACCTCGGCCTCGTCGGCGGGGGCGGAGGCCGGCCGGCCCTGGGCGTTGATCCGGTCGTAGCGGACGGTCGCGATGAACTCGCCGCCGATGGTGGCGGCAAGGCCGACCCGGTCGACGTAGTCGTGATGGGTGAAGCGGTGGACGTCCTTCGCGGAGAGCCGCGGGTAGGGCGCGAAGAAGCGGTAGTACTTCGACTCGTCCGAGACCAGCTCGTAGAAGGAGACGAGCCGCTCGGCGTCCTCGGTGGTGATGGGCCTGATGCGCGCGGTGCCGCCGTCGCGGAGCACCACGTCGGCCTCCCAGTGAGCGGGGTACGCGGGGTCGGACGCCGTCGTCATACCGAAAGCGTACGGGTCGCGGGCCGGTACGGGTCGGGGCAAGGTGGGGAAGGCCGATCGGCGGCACATCCGGGTCCAAGGTCGGTACGAGCACCGCACACCCCATGAGAGACTGGTCTAGACAACCGTCAGAGATTTCGAAGGGCAACACCATGGCTGAGCGCCGCGTCAACGTCGGCTGGGCCGAGGGCCTGCACGCCCGCCCCGCGTCCATCTTCGTCCGTGCCGCCACGGCTGCCGGAGTCCCCATGACGATCGCCAAGGCCGACGGCAACCCGGTCAACGCCGCGTCCATGCTCGCGGTGCTCGGCCTCGGCGCCCAGGGCGGCGAGGAGATCGTGCTGGCCTCCGACGCCGAGGGCGCGGACGCCGCGCTCGACCGACTGGCCAAGCTGGTCGCCGAGGGCCTCGACGAGCTTCCCGAGACCGTCTGATCCGGTCGGCGTCACAGCGAAAGGACCGCGGAGCCCGCAGAGGGCTCGGCGGTCCTTTCGCTTTTCCGGCACGGCCCTGTACGGGAAAAGCGAATTCCGGGCAGCAGCGTGCGGCGCCCGTCGGCGCATTCCTTGTATACGACGTCGCTGTTAAGCGCGGGCGCTCTTCGTGTTGACGGCAGATTGCGGATTCCTCACGGCCACGGCCGTGCGCAGCCGATGGGCGGAAAAGGACCGCTCGGCGTGCAGGGCCGTGAGCGAGCGGGCGCGTTCGGCGTCCCCCCGGGCCACCGCGTCGGTGATCGCGCCGAGTTCGGCCCAGGCCTCGGCGGGCCGGGGCGGCGTCTCGACCACGTACATCCAGGCGATCTTGTGCCGCAGCTGCGTGAGCGTCGCGATCAGTCCCGGGCTCGCGCAGGCCTGGGTGAGCGTCTCGTGGAACCAGCCGCCGAGCGAGCGCAGGTCATCGCCCTGATCGCGCCTGGCCCGGTCCTGACCCAGCCTCACCAGGCCCCGGAGCACCTTGAGATGGGCCTCGGTGCGGCGCCGCGCGGCGCGTGCGGCGGCCAACGGCTCGACCAGGGCGCGCAGTTCAAGCAGATCCGCGGCCTCCACCTCGGTGGGCTCGGCCACCCAGGCGCCGGCATGTCTGCGGGTGGTGACGAACCCCTCGGCCTCCAGGGTGCGCAGGGCTTCGCGCACCGGGACGCGGGAGACGCCGTAACGGCGCGCGAGGACGTCCTCGGTGAGCCGGGTGCCGCGCGCCAGGACACCCGAGACGATGTCGTCGCGCAGTGCCGTGCTTATCGAATGCGCCGGAATACTCATGACCGGACCTCCGCCTGGATTCCCGCGAAAACGCGGTCGATCGACGCCTGTTCGGCGACTCTATTCCAGGCTTTGTTAATTCCCGGTGCCACGGGGGAACCGATGGATATCTTCCGGCCAACGCGAAGGCCCCCGGCGGTGATTGCCGGGGGCCTTCGGGGTGCGCGGGGTGCTTCGCGGGCGCGGGACGCCTCAGACGGTGACGCCGTGCGAGCGCAGATAGGCGATCGGGTCGATGTCCGATCCGTACTCCGGGCCGGTGCGGGCCTCGAAGTGAAGATGCGGGCCCGTGGTGTTGCCGGTGTTGCCCGACAGCGCGATCTGCTGGCCCGGCTCGACGCTCTGGCCGACGGAGACCTGGATGACCGAGAGGTGGCCGTACTGGGTGTACGTGCCGTCGTGCATCCGGATCACGATGTTGTTGCCGTAGGCGCCACCGTCACCGGCCTCGACGACGGTGCCCAGACCCACGGCGTGGACCGAAGTACCGATCCCCGCATGGAAGTCGATGCCGGTGTGGCTGCCGGAGGACCACAGGGATCCCCCGGTCTTGTAGCCGGTGGACACATAACTGCCCGATATGGGGGCCACGAACGAGTTGAGACGCTTGCGCTCGGCCTCGCGGGCGGCGCGCTCCTTGGCCTCGCGGGCCTCCTTGGCGCGCAGCTCGGCCGCGCGCTTGGCGGCGGCCTCGGCCGCGGCCTTCGCCTGGGCCTTCACCGCGGCCTGCTTCTGCGCGTCGGCCTGGGCGCCGAGCTGGTCGGCGAGGGAGTCGCCGATGACGATGGCCTGGGTCAGGCCCGTGTCGACGGTCGCGCTCGGGGCGGCGACGGCCGGCGAGGCGAGGGTGCCCACGACTCCGGCGGTGGCGAGGGTGGCGATGCCCGCGATGTTCGCGCTGCGGCGCGTCATTCGGCTGGGCGCGCGATGCTTCCCGGTGGCACGGGTGAACGCCATGAAGCGGCGGTGTCCTTTCCTTCCATCTCGCCTACCGGGTTAGCTGACGGGTTCGGAGCAGGAAGGTCTCCTACGGGCTCCTCCGCGGGCGGAGGCGTCCGATTCACCCCAGGGACTGAATGGGTCCCCGGCTCCCCTGGCTCGCGCCGTACGGGGACTCGGCGATCACTGTCCGGTGCCGCGGCTGCGACGGGTGGTGACGGACAGCGGGACTGACGCTAGACGTCTGATCTTTCAATCACCAAACAGACGCCGGATTTTGTTGCGCACGCCACATGACAGACGGGCAACCTCTCCAACAAACAGGACATAAAGGGGGACCCCGCAGGCGCATCCACCTCCGGGGTCCCTCTCGTATCCGGTCGACCGGGGTCTCAATCAGCCCGTGACAACGGTCACTTCACCGATGCCGAGCGCCCTGACCGGCTCGGCGATCTGCCCGGCGTCGCCGACGAGGATCGTGACGAGGCGGTCGGCGGGGAAGGCGTTGACGACGGCCGCCGTCGCCTCCACGGTGCCGGTCTCGGCGAGCTGCGCGTACAGGCGGGCCTGGTAGTCGTCCGGCAGGAACTGCTCGACCTGGTCGGCCAGCGTCCCGGCGACGGCCGACGCGGTCTCGTACTTGAGCGGCGCGACCCCGACGAGGTTCTGCACGGCACTCTCGCGCTCGGCGTCCGTGAGGCCCTCGGCGGCCAGGGTGCGCAGCACCTTCCACAGGTCGTCGAGGGCGGGCCCGGTGTTCGGGGTGTCGACCGAGCCGCTGATGGCGAGCATCGCGGCGCCGCCGTCCGGCCCCGAGCGCAGCACCTGGCCGAAGGCGCGCACCCCGTAGGTGTAGCCCTTCTCCTCGCGCAGCACGCGGTCCAGGCGGGAGGTGAGGGTGCCGCCCAGGCAGTACGTGCCGAGCACCTGGGCCGCCCACACGCGGTCGTGGCGGTCGGCGCCGATGCGGCCGATGAGCAACTGGGTCTGGACGGCGCCGGGGCGGTCCACGATGACGACCCGGCCGGTGTCGTCGGCGGTGATCGGCGGGACCGGGCGCGGCTCGGCCAGGTCGCCGGTCCAGTCCCCCAGGGTGTCCGCGAGGATCGCGTCGAGGTCGGTGCCCGACAGGTCGCCGACGACGACGGTGACGGTCGTCGCGGGCCGCACATACGCCTCGTAGAAGGAGCGCACCGCGGCCGCGTCGATGGCGGCGACGGTCTCCTCCGTGCCCTGGCGGGGGCGGGAGATGCGGGCGGAGGCCGGGAAGAGCTCCTTGGAGAGCTGCTTGGCGGCGCGGCGGGCCGGGTTGGCCTGCTCGTGCGGGATCTCGTCGAGCCGGTTGCGCACCAGACGCTCGATCTCGGTGTCGGCGAACGCGGGTGCCCGCAGCGCCTCGGCGAGCAGCGCGAGCGCCTTGGGCAGCCGCGAGACCGGCACTTCGAGGGAGACCCGGACGCCGGGGTGGTCGGCGTGCGCGTCGATGGTGGCGCCGCAGCGCTCCAGCTCGGCCGCGAACTCCTCGGCCGAGTGCTTGTCGGTGCCCTCGGTCAGGGCGCGCGCCATGATCGTGGCGACGCCGTCGAGGCCCTCGGGCTCGGCTTCCAGGGGGGCCGCGAGGAAGATCTCGACGGCGACGACCTGCTGGCCGGGCCGGTGGCAGCGCAGCACGGTCATGCCGTTGGGCAGCGTGCCGCGCTCGGGGGCCGGGAACGCCCACGGCGTGGGGGTGCCGGCGGTCGGCCGGGGGTGGAACTCCATGGTCACGACAGCGTCCGTCACTGGCCCGCCTCTTCTTCCTCGTCGTTGCCTGCCTCGGGTGCCCCGGTGGGCTCGTACACCAGGACCGCCCGGTTGTCGGGGCGCAGCGTGGCCGCGGCGACCGCCTGGACCTCCTCGGCGGTGATGTCCAGGACGCGGTCCACGGCGGTCAGGGCGAGCTGCGGGTCGCCGAACAGGACGGCGTACCGGCACAGTTCGTCGGCGCGGCCGGCCACGGTGCCGAGCCGGTCGAGCCACTCGCGCTCCAACTGGGCCTGGGCGCGCTCCATTTCCTCCGCGGTGGGGCCCTCGGCGGCGAACCGCGCGAGCTCCTCGTCGACCGCGGCCTCGATGTCGTGGACCTCCACGCCGGTGGACGTCTTCACGTCGAGCCAGCCGAGCGAGGGCGCGCCGGCCAGGCGCAGCAGGCCGAACCCCGCGGCCACCGCGCTGCGGTCGCGGCGGACCAGGCGGTTGTGGAGCCGGGAGGACTCGCCGCCGCCGAGCACGGTCAGCGCCAGGTCGGCCGCGTCGGCCTCACGGGTGCCGTCGTGGGGCAGCCGGTAGGCGGCCATCAGGGCGCGCGCCGGGACGTCCTCCTCGACGACCTCGCGGAGCTGGCCGCCGATGGTGCCGGGCAGCGAGCCGTCGCGGGGCGGCTGCTTGCCGTCGTGGGCGGGGATGGAGCCGAAGTACTTCTCCACCCAGGCGAGCGTCCGGTCGGGATCGATGTCGCCGACCACGGAGAGCACCGCGTTGTTGGGCGCGTAGTACGTGCGGAAGAAGTGCCGGGCGTCTTCGAGGGTCGCCGCGTCCAGGTCGGCCATCGAGCCGATCGGGGTGTGGTGGTAGGGGTGGCCCTCGGGATAGGCGAGGGCGGTCAGCTTCTCGAAGGCGGTGCCGTAGGGCACGTTGTCGTAGCGCTGGCGGCGCTCGTTCTTGACGACGTCGCGCTGGTTCTCCATGGACTGCTCGTCGAGCGCGGCGAGCAGCGAGCCCATGCGGTCGGCCTCCAGCCAGAGCGCGAGCTCGACCTGGTGGGCGGGCATGGTCTCGAAGTAGTTGGTGCGCTCGAAGCTGGTGGTGCCGTTCAGGGAGCCGCCCGCCCCCTGCACCAGCTCGAAGTGGCCGTTGCCGTGCACCTGGTGGGAGCCCTGGAACATGAGGTGCTCGAAGAGGTGGGCGAGGCCGGTCCGCCCCTCGACCTCGTGGCGCGAGCCGACGTCGTACCAGAGGCACACCGCCGCGACCGGGGTCAGGTGGTCCTCCGAGAGCACCACGCGCAGGCCGTTGGCCAGTCGGTGCTCAGTCGCTGTCAGACCGCCGGAGCCGGCCTGCGCTGTGGCCGTGTGACCCATGGGCATGTACGTCCCTTCGTTCGCGATGTGCGGTACCGCCGTGTGACCTACCGGCGGGGAAGTCCTGCGTGGAGAAGTCCTGCCACTGTATGCAAGCGCGCGGGCACCTGGCGAAGTTCCCGGGTCGCGGTCGGCGTTGTCAGTGGGACGGTCCACAATGGTCGGATCCAGATCCGTTCCGGTACGTGAAGGAGCAGCAGCCTCGATGGCCCGCCGCAGCACGAAGACCCCGCCGCCGCCCGATGACTTCGAGGAGCGGATCCTCGACATCGACGTCGTCGACGAGATGCAGGGCTCCTTCCTCGAGTACGCGTACTCCGTGATCTACTCGCGGGCCCTGCCGGACGCGCGGGACGGCATGAAGCCCGTCCAGCGCCGCATCGTCTACCAGATGAACGAGATGGGCCTGCGCCCCGACCGCGGCTATGTGAAGTGCGCCCGCGTCGTCGGCGAGGTGATGGGCAAGCTGCACCCGCACGGCGACGCGTCGATCTACGACGCCCTGGTGCGCATGGCGCAGCCGTTCTCCATGCGGCTGCCGCTGGTCAACGGGCACGGCAACTTCGGCTCGCTCGGCAACGACGACCCGCCGGCCGCCATGCGGTACACCGAGTGCAAGATGGCGGACGCCACCTCGCTGATGACGGAGTCCATCGACGAGGACACCGTCGACTTCGCCTCGAACTACGACGGCCAGGAGCGGGAGCCGGTCGCGCTGCCCGCCGCGTATCCGAACCTGCTGGTCAACGGCTCGTCCGGCATCGCGGTCGGCATGGCGACCAATATGCCGCCGCACAACCTGGGCGAGGTCATCGCCGCCGCCCGCCATCTGATCCGCCACCCGGAGGCGGACCTGGAGGCGCTGATGCGCTTCGTGCCGGGTCCCGACCTGCCGACCGGCGGGCGGATCGTGGGCCTTCAGGGCATCAAGGACGCCTACGAGTCGGGCCGCGGCACCTTCAAGATCCGCGCCACCGCATCGGTGGAGAACGTGACGGCGCGCCGCAAGGGGCTCGTCGTCACCGAACTGCCCTTCACGGTCGGCCCGGAGAAGGTCATCTCCAAGATCAAGGACCTGGTCGGTTCGAAGAAGCTCCAGGGCATCGCCGATGTGAAGGACCTGACCGACCGTTCGCACGGCCTGCGTCTCGTCATCGAGATCAAGAACGGCTTCGTCCCGGAGGCCGTCCTGGAGCAGCTCTACAAGCTGACGCCGATGGAGGAGTCCTTCGGCATCAACAACGTGGCCCTGGTGGACGGCCAGCCGCTGACCCTGGGTCTCAAGGAGCTCCTGGAGGTCTATCTCGACCACCGCTTCGACGTGGTGCGCCGGCGCAGCGAGTTCCGCCGCACCAAGCGCAGGGACCGGCTGCACCTGGTCGAGGGCCTGCTCGTCGCCCTGGTCGACATCGACGAGGTCATCAGGATCATTCGGTCGAGTGACAACTCGGCGCAGGCGAAGGAGCGGCTCATCGAGCACTTCTCGCTGAGCGAGATCCAGACGCAGTACATCCTGGACACCCCGCTGCGCCGGCTCACCCGCTTCGACCGGATCGAGCTGGAGAGCGAGCGCGACCGGCTGGCCGGCGAGATCGACGAGCTGACCGGGATCCTGGACTCGGACGGCGAGCTGCGCAAGCTGGTCTCGGCCGAACTGGCCGCGGTCGCCAAGAAGTTCAGCACCGACCGGCGCACGGTGCTGCTGGAGTCGGCGGGCTCGTCCGTCGCGGCCGTGCCCCTCGAAGTCGCGGACGACCCGTGCCGGGTGCTGCTCTCCTCGACGGGCCTGCTGGCCCGCACGGCCAACGGCGAGTTGTTCACGGCGGGCGAGGACGACAAGCGCGTCAAGCACGATGTGATCGTCTCGGCGGTGCCCGCCACCCAGCGGGGCGACGTGGGGGTGGTGACCTCCAGCGGGCGCCTGTTGCGGCTCGCGGTGATCGACCTGCCCCAGCTCCCCGACACGGCGTCCGCGCCGAACCTGTCGGGCGGCGCGCCCCTCGCGGAGTTCCTCTCCTCCCTGGAGCCCGACGAGACGGTGGTGTGCCTCACCACGCTCGACGAGTCCTCGCCGGGCCTGGCCATCGGCACCGAGCAGGGCGTCGTCAAGCGGGTGGTGCCCGACTACCCCGCCAACAAGGACGAGTTGGAGGTCATCACCCTCAAGGACGGTGACCGGATCGTGGGCGCGGCCGAGCTGCGCACCGGCGAGGAGGACCTGGTCTTCATCACCGACGACGCCCAGTTGCTGCGCTACCAGGCGAGCCAGGTGCGCCCCCAGGGCCGGCCCGCGGGCGGCATGGCCGGCATCAAGCTGACCGACGGCGCGAAGGTCATCTCGTTCACGGTGGTCGACCCCGCGGGGGACGCGGTGGTGTTCTCGGTGGCGGGCTCGGGCGCCACCCTGCTCGGTGACGCGGCGGTGTCCGCGAAGCTGACGCCCTTCGACCAGTATCCGCGCAAGGGCCGGGCCACCGGCGGGGTGCGCTGCCAGCGGTTCCTCAAGGGCGAGGACAAGCTGGTGCTGGCCTGGGCCGGTCCGGCGCCGGCCCGCGCCGCGCAGACCAACGGCGCCCCGGCCCAGCTCCCGGAGCTCGACCCGCGCCGCGACGGTTCGGGTACGCCGCTGGTCTCGCCGGTGGCGGTGCTCGCGGGCCCGTTCGCTTAACGCACGGGGGTCAACTAGCCGACGGGGCCGGGGAGTTCAGCGAACTCCCCGGCCTCTTCGGCCCCTTCCGGCTCCTGGCCGTCCCCGCCCGGCTGTTCGGGCTCGGGCACATAGCGCAGGACGCCCCACATCGCGTGTTCCTCGGGGGTCTGGTCCACGTCGTTCGCGACGCATGCGGCGAGCCGGCCCTCCAGGGCGGGCGCGTCGATCCCGGCCCCGATGAGGACGAGCTCGGTGCGGCGTTCGCGCTCGCCCGTCCACGGCTCGGGGTGGAAGCGCAGGAACCGGCCGACCGCGTGCACCCCGTAGCGGTTGCGCGGGTCGGCGGCGCCGAAGTCGACGAAGCCCTTGATGCGGTACAGACCCTCGGGCCGGGTATCGAGGAAGGCCATCAGACGGCGGGGATCGAGCGGTACGTCCGAGGTGAAGGCGACGGACTCGTACCCGGCGTGCAGATGCGCCCGGTGTCCCTGGCATCCGGCGTGGTGCTCGTGGTCCTCGGCGCAGCCGTCCGGCTCCTCGTCGTCGAGGAGGTCGTCGAAGGCGAGCTGTCCGACCCGCTCGGTGACCGGCCTCGGGTCGAAGAAGAGCTCCGGGTCGACCCGCCCGTAGGAGGACTCCACCACCGCGGCGCCGGTGGCCAGTGAGGCGCGCAGCCGCGCCAGGTCGCCCGCGTCGACCCGGTCGGTCTTGTTGAGCACCACCAGGTCGGCGATGGCCAGATGCCGCTCGATCTCGGGGTGCTTGTCCCGGGTGGCGTCGTACTCCGCCGCGTCGACGACCTCGACAAGACCCCCGTACATGACGCGCGGGTTCTCGCTGGCCAGCAGCATCTTCACGAGTTCCTGGGGTTCGGCGAGGCCGCTCGCCTCGATGACGATGACGTCGAGGCGGGCGGCGGGCCGGGTGAGCCGGTCCAGGTAGAGGTCGAGTTCGCTGCTGTCCACGGCGCAGCACAGACAGCCGTTGCCGAGCGAGACGGTGGAGTCGCCGAGTTGGCCCGCCACCGTCATGGCGTCGATCTCGATGGAGCCGAAGTCGTTGACGACGGCGCCGATCCGGGTGCCCCGGGAGGCCCGGAGCAGATGGTTGAGCAGGGTGGTCTTGCCCGAGCCGAGGAAGCCCGCGAGGACGAGGACGGGGATCTGCTTGCTCGCGCTGCTCACCTGGGGCCTTTCAGACTGCGGGGACCGGCTGCGGCGGGGGCGGGCCCACATAGCGGGCCGCCGGACGAATGATCTTCGAGTCCGCCGACTGCTCCAGGATATTGGCGCTCCAGCCGACCACGCGCGCGGCACAGAAGGTGGGGGTGAACATGGCGCGGGGCAGCCCGCACAGCTCCATGACCACGCCGGCATAGAACTCCACGTTGGTGTGCAGTTCCCGGCCCGGCTTGAGCTCGGCCAGGATCGCCTCGACCCGGCGCTCCACCTCGACGGCGAACTCCACGAGCGGGGAGCCGAAGCCCTGAGCGATGCCGCGCAGCATGCGGGAGCGGGGGTCCTCGGTGCGGTAGACGGGGTGCCCGAAGCCCATGATCCGCTCGCCGGCCAGAACGCGTTCGCGGATCCAGCCGTCGATGCGGTCGGGGGTGCCGATCGCGTCCAGGGTGTCCAGGGCCCGGCTGGGGGCGCCGCCGTGCAGGGGCCCGGAGAGCGCGCCGACCGCGGCGACCAGGCTCGCGGCGACATCGGCGCCGGTGGAGGCGACGACGCGGGCGGTGAAGGTGGAGGCGTTGAAGCCGTGGTCGATGGTGGAGATGAGGTACTGCTCGATGGCCCGCACGTGCTCGGGCCCGGGCAGTGAACCGGTCAGCATGTAGAGGTAGTTGGCCGCGTACGGCAGGTCGTCGCGGGGCTCGACCGGTTCAAGGCCCTGGCCGAGCCGGTGCAGGGCGGTCAGCAGCGTGGGCACGGCGGCGCAGGCGGCCAGCGCGTCCTCGGCGCGCTGGGCGGCGTCCAGGTCGTAGACGGGCCGGAAGTTCTTGGCCGCGCCGAGCAGGGAGAGCGCGGTGCGCAGCCCGGCGAGCGGTCCGGCCGGGGCGCCGGTGCGCGCGAGGTCGGGCAGCGCCCTGCGGACACCCTCGGGCAGGTGGCGCAGGCGCGCGGTACGGGCGGTGAAGGCGGCGCGGCCCTCGGCGTCGGGCAGCTCGCCGTGGAACATCAGATGCCAGACGTCCTCGAAGGTACGGGTCCCCGCGAGCTCGACGGCGGAGTACTGGCGGTAGTGGTAGAAGCCCTCCCGGCCGCGGACGTCACCGAGTTCGGTGTCCGTGACGACGACGCCCGCGAGCCCGCGGGGTACCGCGGCGGGGGCGGTGATGGTGCCGGCCATGTGGCTGCCTCCTTGGTTCTCCATATTGATTCGACTGTCCATGATTGACTCAATGAATGTCAATGTTGATTGAATCAATGTTGAGTCGAGGGGAATGTCGCTATGGATACGGTGGCCCCATGACGGATCAGGCACGGCTCACCACCCGCGAGGCCGCGCAGCGGCTCGGAGTGAAACCCGAGACGGTCTACGCGTATGTGAGCCGGGGACAGTTGAGCAGTGAGCGGGCCCCCGGGGGGCGGGGTTCCACCTTCGACGCCAGGGAGGTCGACGCCCTCGCCCGGCGCGGCGGCCGCCGGGAGCCCGGCCCGGCCGGCCCGGGCGTCGAGCTGACGTTCCGCACCGCGCTCACCCTGATCGACAAGGACCGCTACTACTTCCGCGGCGTCGACGCGGTCGAGCTCGCCACCGCCTATGGCTTCGAGGAGGTCGCGGAGTGGGTGTGGACCGGGGAGCTGACGCACGGCCCGCGCTTCACCGCGCCGCCGCGGTTCCTGGACGCGGCCCGGCGCGCGGTCGGCGCGCTGCCCGAGCACAGCGGCCCCATGGACCGGCTACGGGCCGCGGCGGTCGCGGTCTCGGCGGCCGATCCACTGCGCTTCGACCTCGATCCCCCGGCCGTCCTGGGGTGTGGCCGCATGCTGATCCCCACCCTTGTCGGGGCGCTGCCGACGGTGGGCGAGGAACACCGGGGCGAGGGCCGGCTCGCCTGGCAGCTCTGGCGGCGCCTGACCCCACAGACCCCTGACGAACAGTCAATTCGCTTGCTGGACACGGCACTCGCGCTGCTCATCGACCACGATCTGGCCGCCTCCACGCTCGCCGTCCGGGTCGCGGCCTCCGCCCGCGCCCACCCCTACGCCGTGGTCTCGGCGGGGCTCGGCGCCCTGGAGGGCCCGCTGCACGGAGCCGCCAGCGGTCTGGCCCACCGCGCCCTGGCCGAGGTGCTCGAACGCGGCGGCGCGGCGCCCGTCGTCGCCGACCATCTGCGCTCGGGGCGGCGGGTGCCGGGCCTCGGCCACCGCCTCTACCCGGGTGAGGACCCGCGCGCCCAGGCCCTGTTCGCCCTCCTCGACGCGATGCCCCAGGCCCGCGAGGCGCTCGCCGCGGCGCGCGACGTGATCGACACAACGGCCCGGCACACCGCGCTGCACGCCAACGTGGACCTGGCGCTCGCCGTCATGAGCGTCGCGTTCGGCATGCCCGCCGAGGCCGGTGAGACGGTGTTCGCGGTGGCCCGCACGGCCGGCTGGATCGCCCACGCCCTGGAGGAGTACGCGGAACGCCCCCTGCGGATGCGTCCCAGTGGCCACTACATCGGCCCCCGCCCGCCGCGCCCGCTGCCCCGCTGAGGCGGCCGGGAACGCGAGGGCCCCGGGGCCGCCGCGCGGGTGTGCGCGGCGATCCCGGGGTGGCGATGTGCCGCTCCGTCAGGGGGCGTACGCCTCGAACTCGCTGACCTGGGCGGCCGGCCAGCCGGTGTTGGCGGTCACCGTGAGCCGCAGATAGCGGGTGGCGGTGTTCGCGGGCAGGGCGAGGGTGACCCGGTTGCCGGTGGCCGGGTCGAAGGTGTAGCCGCGGCTCGCGACGAGCTGCCCGTAGGAGCCGTTGTCGCCGCTGCCGAGCACGGACAGCGTCTGGGTGCGGGCGCCCCACGCGGTCGCGGGCGGCAGCTTCAGGACCAGCCGTCCCACGCTCCGTACCGAACCGAGATCGACGGTGATCGACTGCGGGAAGGCGTTGTTGGCGCTCTCCCAGTAGGTGGTGGCGTCGCCGTCGACGGCCTTGGCCGCGTCGTAGACCTGGGTGTGCGAGGTCTCGGTGACCGGGCGGCCCTTGGCGAGGTCGGGGTCGGCGGGCGGGCTGCTGGGCGGCGGCGAGGTCGGCCCGGTGGGCGGGGGGCTGCTCGGGGGCGTGGTGGTACCGCCGTGGTCGTAGTTGGGCTTGGGCCACTCGCCGCAGTAGGTGGCGGGCAGCTTGCCGTTCCAGCCCGAGTTTCCGGCGCCCTGGGTCAGGGCGAGGTTGCCGCCGAGGCAGCTGTAGACCGGCTCGGAGAAGCCGAGGTTCTTCGCCGTGACCCCGCTCATGCCGAGCTGGGCGGGGTCGTTGAACTGGAGGGCGAAGGTGCCGGTGCCGTCGATGTTCACATGGGAGAAGGTGACGCCCTTGGTGGTGCCGGACACGAAATGGATGGCGGCGTAGGAGCTGTCCAGGATGTCGGTGTCGGTGACGTTGACCGTCGCCTTGTCCATGGTGCTGTTGCGGGAGTCGAACCACACCGCGCCGATCGGGAACGGCCACCCGAGGTCCGCGTTGCCCGCCCGGATGGTGGTGTTGCGGGCCAGTGTGATGGTGCCCTGGACGTCGGTGCCGCTGCCCGGGTTGACGCCGTCGAACCGGTTGCCGACGTGCAGCCCGCCGCCGTTGGTGACCGTGTCGGCGACGACGTTGTCGGTGACCGCGTTGTCCCTGCCCCCGTACAGCGCGATGTTGTTGGCGAGGACGGGTGCGACCACGGTGTTGTTCTGGAACGTGTTGTTGGCATCGGTCACGGTGTCCGACCACATGGCCAGACCGTCGTCGCCGGTGTTGCGCAGAAAGGTGTTCTCGACCGAGGAATGGGTCACCCCCCAGTGGAAGTTGACGCCGTCGGCCGTCTGGTCCAGGATCCGGCTGTTCTTGATGTGGAAGCCATCCATGGGGCCGTCCATCCAGGCGCCCACCTTGGTGTGCTGGAGCCATACATCGTCGACGGTGGAGTTGCTGAGGGCGCCGCCGATCCCGTTGACCTGGTCCTCGTCGATCCGCTCGGTGATCTCGCCGATCAGCGCGAAGTCCTTCAGGACGACGTCGCGGCTGGGTCCGCCCGCCTCGTAGGGGCGTATCCCGCCCTTGTAACCGCCGCCGACGGCGTACTTGCCGTAGATCCCCGCGGCGCGGGTGCGATCGGTGGCGCTGCGGCCGGTCAGCACCGAGTACCAGGGTCCCGCCCCGGCCAGGGTCACCTGGTCCACCACCACATGGTCGGTGAGTTTGAAGGTGCCCGTCGGGATGTAGACCGTCTTGGCCTGGGCTTTCCCGGCGTCGACCGCCCGCTGGAAGGCGGCGGTGGAGTCGGCCGCGCCGCTCGCGTCGGCCCCGTAGTCCGCCACGGACAGCGAGCCCGCCGGCCGGCCCACCGGGTCCGGTACGAGTTCGAAGTCGGCCAGGTCGACGACGGCCCAGGGGGTCGCGGTCGTCGACGGCAGCGTCACCCTGACCTTCGCGCCCTGGGGCAGGGTCTTGCCCAGCAGCGCCCGGGTCTCGTCGTAGAAGTGGTGGGGCTTGTCGCCCGGCTGGTTCTGGAAGGGGTAACTGCCGTAGAACCAGCCGTACTTGGAGGTGAAGGTGAGGTCCTTCAGCTTGGCTCCGCCGGAGGAGAGCTCCATGGGCGCGCTGATGCCGGTGCCCGCCGCGTTGTCCGGGACGCTGTAGCGGATGTCGACGGCGTTGGCCGGTTTGGTGAGCGTGAACTCGACGTACTGGCCCGCCGCGTCGAGCCTCACCGCGCTGCGGCCGGAGGCCTCCGAGGGCAGCGTGGTGTAGGTGCGGTCGGGGCCGATGACCGTGCCGGTGGTGGCGGCGGCCTCCGCCTCCAGTTCGGTGAACGGCACGGTGGCGCCCCGGCCCGCGACGGCCAGCGGGGACAGCGGTGCGGATTCGGCGGCCGACGCCGGAGCGCCGCCGCCGAGCCCGGCCGCGCCCAGGGCCACCGCGCAGGCGAGCGCGGCGACGACCGCGCCGGCCCGGGTGGCGGAGGCGGTGCGCCCGGGGGTTCCCCCGGTGGGCGGTGGGGGTGGTGGCTCCTGGCGTACGGCGTCGATCGCGGCTCGGATCATGCGCATGACACACCCTCTTTCGTGGGGGAAGGAGCGGGGATGGGCGGACGGGGTCAGGCGCGCAGCCAGACCGCCGTGTCCTTGGGGAGCAGCCCGTCGGTGAGGGGGCCGCTCGCGAGCAGGAGCGAGCGGTGAGCGGGGAGCGGGGCCGGCGCGTCGCCGAGGTTGACCAGGCAGCGCAGACCGTCCTCGCGGGCGAAGGCGAGCACACCGTCCGGGGCGTCGAGCCAGGTCAACTCCCCGTCGCCGAAGCCGGGTTGGGTGCGGCGCAGCAGCAGGGCCCGTCGATAGAGGGCGAGCATCGAGGAGGGGTCGCCGGCCTGGCGGTCGGCGGCGTAGCGGGCCCAGTCGGGAGGCTGCGGCAGCCAGGGCGTGGCCCACGGTTCGGCCGTCCAGGGCAGCGGGACACGGCAGCCGTCGCGGCCGGGGTCCACCCCGCCGGAGCGGAAGTGCATGGGGTCCTGGATGCGGTCGAGGGCGATGTCCGCCTCGGGCAGGCCCAGTTCCTCGCCCTGGTAGAGGTAGACCGAGCCGGGCAGGGCCAGCGACAGCAGGGTGGCGGCGCGCGCCCGGCGGGTGCCGAGCGCCAGGTCGGTGGGGGTGCCGAAGCGCTTGGCCGCGAAGTCGAAGCCGGTGTCCTGGCGGCCGTAGCGGGTGACCGTGCGGGTCACGTCGTGGTTGCACAGCACCCAGGTCGCGGGCGCGCCGACCGGGGCGTGCTCGGCGAGCGTGTCGTCGATGGAGGCGCGCAGCAGCGCGGCGTCCCAGGGGCAGGTGAGGAAGGTGAAGTTGAAGGCGGTGTGCAGTTCGTCGGGCCGCAGATAGCGGGCGAAGCGCTCGCTGTCGGGCAGCCACACCTCGCCGACGAAGACCGCCCCGTACTCGTCGGCGATCGTGCGCCAGGAGCGGTAGATGTCGTGGAGCTCGTCGCGGTCGATATAGGGGTGCCGGTCGACACCCTCGGCGAATTCGGGCAGTTCGGGGTCCTTGGCGAGCAGCGCCGCCGAGTCGATGCGTACACCGGCCACGCCGCGTTCGAACCAGAACCGCAGCACGTCCTCGTGTTCCTGGCGCACCGCGGGGTGAGCCCAGTTGAGGTCGGGCTGCTGGGGAGTGAACAGATGGAGGTACCACTCGCCGTCCCCGACCCGGGTCCAGGTCTCGCCCGCGAACTGCGAGGGCCAGGCGTTGGGCGGGAGTTCGCCGTGCTCGCCGCGCCCGGGCCGGAAGTGGAAGAGCTCCCGCTCGGGGCTGCCGGGGCCGGCCGCCAGGGCCGCCTGGAACCAGATGTGCTGGTCCGATATGTGGTTCGGCACTATGTCGACGATGGTCCGTATGTTGAGCTCGCGGGCCTCGACGATGAGTTTCTCGGCTTCGGACATGGTGCCGAAGGCGGGGTCGATGGCGCGGTAGTCGGCCACGTCGTAGCCGCCGTCGGCGAGCGGGGACAGATACCAGGGGGTGAACCACAGGGCGTCGACGCCCAGTTCGGCGAGGTAGGGCAGTTTCGCCCGGACGCCCGCGAGGTCGCCGGTGCCGTCGCCGTCACCGTCGGCGAAGCTGCGTACGTACACCTGGTAGATGGCGGCCGAGCGCCACCAGTCGTCGCTTTCGTGGGCTGCCACGGGACGGTCCTTTCGGGCAGGTCGGATCCCGCCGTCGGCCCCGTTGTTTCAGCGGGGGCGGGGTGGGTGGGGCCGGCGGCGGAGTGCGGGGAGGGCGGGACCGGGGTGTCAGCCCTTGAGGCCGCCCGCGGTGAGACCGCTCATGATGTTGCGCTGGAACACGACGAAGATGAGCAGGGTGGGGATCGACGCCATGGCGAGGGCGGCCGTGAGCCAGTTCTCGGGGACGCCCTGGGCGAGCGAGTAGATGCCCACGTTGAGGGTCTGTCTGGTGGGGTCGGGCAGGGTGAGCATCGGCCAGAGGAAGTCCTTCCAGACGCCGACCACCGCGAAGATGGAGACGACGCCGAGGATCGGCCGGGAGATGGGCAGCACCACCGAGCGCAGCGTTCGCAGCGGGGATGCCCCGTCGATGGACGCGGCGTCCAGGAGCTCGCGCGGGATCGAGTCGAAGAACCGCTTGAGCAGGAAGATGTTGAAGGCGTTGGTGACGGACGGCAGCCAGATCGCCCAGGGCGTGTTGAGCAGGTTCCGCTTGAAGATCGGCACGTCGAGGACGGTCAGATACTGCGGTACGACGAGAACGGCGGCCGGGATCATGAGGGTGGCCAGCATCATCGCGAGGATGGCCCTGCCGAACACGGGCCTGAGCTTGGACAGCGAGTAGGCGGCGGCCACATCCAGGACGAGTTGGAAGGCGAGCGCCCCGAAGGCGTACCAGACCGTGTTGAGCAGGAGCTTCGCGAAGTCCATCACGCGCCAGGCCTGGGCGAGGTTGTCGGTGTGCAGGCCGTGCGGAAAGAGCGTCGGCGGAATCCTGGTGAACTCCTCCGTGGACTTGAGCCCGTTGACGGCCATCCAGTACAGCGGCCCGATGAAGACGAGGGTGAACAGGAGCATCACCAGGGTGAGGACGCTCCAGTAGACGACCTTGCCCCGGGTGCGGCCGAGGGTGGCCGGTGAGATGAGTGTGCGTGTCGACATGGGTCCCCCCACCGTCCGGAGCTAGTCGCCGCTGTCGCGGCTGAGGCGTACGTACAGCGCCGAGAAGCCCGCGAGCAGCACCAGCAGGCACAGGCCGAGCGCGGCGGCGCCGCCGTAGTTGTTGAAGTTGAAGGCGTACTGGTAGATGAGGTAGACCACGGTCGTCGTGGAGCCCTCCGGTCCCGCGCCGTTGGTGAGCAGGAACGGTTCGGTGAACACCTGCATCGTCGCGATGATCTGCATCAGGAACATCAGCGACAGCACCAGCCGGGTCTGCGGCACGGTGACGTGCCAGATCTTGCGCAGCAGCCCCGCGCCGTCGAGCTCGGCCGCCTCGTACAGCTCCCCGGGGATGGCCTGGAGCGCGGCGAGGTAGACGAGGGTGGCGCTGCCCATGTTCATCCAGGTCGCCGCGATCACCACCGAGAGCATGGCGGTGTCGGTGGACTGGAGCCACTGCTGCGCGGGCAGGCCGAACAGGTCGAAGATCCGGTTGAACAGGCCGTATCCGGGGTCGTAGAAGTATTTGAAGAGCAGCACCGAGGCGACCGGCGGCATCATCACGGGCAGATAGACGAGCAGCCTCAAGTAACCCTGCCCGTGCCGGAATTCATTGAGCAGCACGGCGACCAGGAACGGCAGCACGAAGCCGAGGACCAGGGCGAGGCCGGTGAAGAGCAGGGTGTTGCGCCAGGCCTGCCAGAAGGCCGGGTCGTGGAAGACGTAGCTGAGGTTGGACCAGCCGGCCCAGGTGGTTCTGCCGTCCTTCGTCTTCTGGAAGGCCAGCACGAACTCCCTGACCATCGGGTACCAGGAGAAGAACGCGAAGCAGAGCACGGCGCCGATCAGGAAGCCGTGCGCGGTGAGGTTGCGCCGCAGCGCCCGGGCGAATCCGCTCTGCCCGGGCGGTTCGGCGCCCTGGCGCGGGAGGGTCGTTTCCCGCCGTGCGGGCAGTGTGGAGGCCGACATCGTCACTCCTGAGTCCGGGGCGGGCAGGGCCGGAGGCCGGGCTCCGGCCCCTGCCGCCGTACGCGCTACTGGTTCGCCAGGACCTGGTCGACCTGCGCCTGGGCGGTCGAGAGCAGCTTGGCGATGTCGGCGTCCTTGTTGGTGAGGACCCCCGACATGGCGTTGTCGAGGACCTTGTAGACCTCCTGCGCCTTGGGCGGCTCCGCCTTGCCGGGGACCGGGTTGGCCAGGTAGGGCGCGAAGTTGGCGACCGGCATGGTGGCGTTGTCGGTACGGGACTTGAGGTCGGCGGCCTTGACGTCACCGGTGAAGAAGTTGGGCTGCGGCACGCCGACCGGAAGCTGGTCGGCCTTGGTGCGGGCCCAGTCGAACTGGCCCTTGCCCGGCGAGAGGTTCTTGAAGTTGAGCCAGGCGATCGCGGCCTTGATCTTGTCGGGCGAACTGCCCTGCTTGATCAGGTAGCCGTTGCCACCGGTGAGCGTGGCCTTCGCGCCGGGGATCGGTCCCATGCCGAAGTTCTCGTAGTGGGCGCCGAGTTGCTGGACCATGTACGCGATGTCGTCGGGCGCCGCCAGGAACATGCCCAGCTTGTCGGCGGTGATCTGCTTCTGGAGATCGCCCCACTTCAAGAGCTGGGTGGGGCTCATGCTCCGGTCGCTCCAGCGCATGTCGTGCAGCTGCTGGAGGACCTGCTTGCCGGTGGCGTTGTCGAAGGCTGCCTTGCCGTCGGCGCCCACCACGTCGCCGCCGAGGCTGTACATCGCGGCGGTGAAGTGCCAGCCGCCGGTGTTCTCGGCGCTGTACTCGCCGTAGCCGTACACGCCGCCCCCGAGCTTGGCGATCGCCTGCGAGTCGTGGCGGACCTCGTCCCAGGTGGCCGGCGGCTTGTCGGGGTCGAGCCCGGCCTCCTTGAACAGCTTCCGGTTGATCATGATGCCCATCTGGTAATTGCTGGTGGGCAGGCCGTACATCTTGCCGTCCTTCTTGAACACCCCCATCACGGCCGGGTCGATGCTGTTCAGGGCGGGGACGGACGTGCCGGTGACGTAGGCCGAGATGTCGGCGGCCCCGTTGTTGTCCAGGACCTGCTGGAGATCGGTGAAGTACGCGTAGAAGACGTCGGGTTGGGACTTCGCCTTGAGGGCCGCGGTGAAGCGGGGCGGCTCCTCGCACTGCCCGGGGGTGGACCTGCCGTTGATGTGGACGTTCGGATACGTCTTGTTGAACGTCGCGACGTCCTGCTTCCACTCCTTGAGCTCGGCGGCCTTGGCGGCCGGCGGCATGCAGTCGATGGTGAGGTCCACCGTGGTCTTCGGGTCGAGCGGAGCCGCGGGGTCACTCGATCCGGTGCCGGGCTTGCTGTCACCGCTCCCGGTGTCGCTGCTGGTTCCGCAGGCGGCGAGCGCGGTGAGGGCGAGGGCGCCGACCAGGGCCGTGGCGGCGGTGCGGCGGAGCTGTGGTGCGGGGCTGAACCAGGTGCGTCTCATCGGGAGGACCCCTTAGGGAGGAGCGTGGAAGGCCCGTCGCTGACGACAGCGGGGCGCGGCACACTCAACCACCGGGGCCACAACTACGCAATATCTCGCGCTGATTTCGTAAAACTTCGACAGTCCGTTGTACGCGGTCGGCAGGACCCGGACACACCACAGCGCGCCGGGCGGCAGGCCCGACGCGCTGGGAACAACGGAACGCAAACGGCTAGCGCGGCACCTGCGCCGTCGAGCCGCGCACGACCAGCTCGGGCTCGAAGAGGAGCTCGCCCGGGGGCACCACCCCGCCCTGGATCTGCGCGGAGAGCAGCTCGACGGCGGCCCGGCCCATCGCCTCGATGGGCTGGCGCACGGTGGTCAGCGGGGGCTCGGTGCAGTTCATGAAGGCGGAGTCGTCGTAGCCGACCACGGAGACGTCCCGGGGCACGTCGAGCCCGCGCCGGCGGGCGGCCCGCACGGCTCCGAGCGCCAGCGGGTCACTGGCGCAGATGATGCCGGTGACGCCGCGCTCCAGGAGGCGCGAGGTGGCGGCCTGGCCTCCCTCCAGGGAGAACATCGCGCGCTCGACGCGGTCCTCGGGGAACGCGGCGCCGGCCGCCTCGGCGAGCGCCCGGGCCGCGTCCAGCTTGCGCCGCGAGGGGACGTGGTCGGGCGGCCCGAGCACCAGGCCGATGCGCTGATGGCCCAGGGAGGCCAAGTGGCGCCAGGCCTGTTCCATCGCCACCGCGTCGTCGCAGGCGACCACGGGAAAGTCGAGGTGCTCGATGGCGGCGTTGATGAGCACGACCGGGACCTTGCGGTCGGCGAGCTGCTGGTAGTGGCCGTGCGGGGCGTCCCGCTGCGCGAAGAGGCCGCCCGCGAAGACGACGCCGGAGACCTGCTGCTGGAGGAGCAGGTCGACGTAGTCGGCCTCGGAGACACCGCCCTTGGTCTGGGTGCACAGCACGGGGGTGAGCCCCTGCTGGGCGAGGGCCCCGCCGATGACCTCGGCGAACGCGGGGAAGATGGGGTTCTGCAACTCGGGCAGGACCAGGCCGACCAGGCGGGCGCGTTCGCCGCGGAGCTGGGTCGGGCGCTCGTAGCCGAGCACGTCGAGCGCCGTGAGCACGGCCTGCCGGGTGGATTCGGAGACTCCCGGTTTGCCGTTGAGCACCCGGCTGACCGTGGCCTCGCTGACTCCCACCTTCTTCGCCACCTGAGCAAGTCGTCGCGTCATGAGCGCAAGACTAGCGCAAGCCATGCAAGCCGTTTGCGTTGATGGCGGGCCGGGTTGTCTGGCGGAGGGCGGGCCCCTCCCGGGGCGCGCGCCGACCGCCCCGGGAGCACCGGGGCGGTCGGCGAAGGGCGGCGATGGCCTCCGTCACGGATTGATGTTGATCTTGAAGGTGGAGGTGGTGTTGCGGATGTCCTGGGCGTTGCCGCTCAGCTTGAGGTCGGTGAACGTCACCTCGCCGACGGCCGGCCCCTGTCCGGGCTCGGGCAGCTCATTGGCCCAGATCCCGAAGCCGGACTTGGCGTCGAAGGCGTCCCCGCTCTTCTTCGCGCCGCTGATGCTGACATGGGTCAGCACACTGTCCTTGATCGGATTCAGCGGCGTGCTGCCGTTGTACTTCGTCTGGAACATGATCCCGGAGTACGTCGGATCGGTGATGTCGAGGTCACTGATCCGGATCCCCTGGAACACGTACTCCGCCGAGTACATCCACAGCGCGCCGAAGGCCTGGGCGCCCCAGAAGTGGCCGCCGGAGCGCACCAGGGAGATGCCCTGGAAGTTCGTCGGATCCGTCCCGAAGCCGAGGGCGGGGATGGAGCCGAACTTCAGCGTGCCGATGGTCAGCCCGGGATACGTCAGCATGTCGGCGGCGTACAGGTTGCGGAAGGTGTTGGCGGAGCCTCCGTAGACGGCGAATCCGGCGGCCCGCCAGGTCAGCAGGGCGCTGAGGTTCTCGAAGACGTTGCCGGTCTCGTCCGCGTTGGTGATGTCGGTCGCCGGGAACAGCGCGAAGCTGTCGTCGCCGGTGGAGCGGGCCTCCACGTTGCTGATGGTGTTGTCGCTGCTGCCGTTGGTCAGGTTGATCCCGTCCGCGTACAGATCGCGGACCCGGGAGTTCTTGATGGTGATGTGGTCGGTGTTGGTGCCCCAGTACAGGCACATCATGTGCTCGACCCACACATTGTCGATCGTCATGTTGGCGACGTTGGCGAAGTTGAACACCTTGCCGGGGCCGTCGTTGCGCGAGGTGTAGTTGCCGAAGAAGCCGAACCCGGTGAACGAGGAGCCGTTGGCGGAGGACTGGACGTCGAAGCCCGCGTCGGTGTTCTCCTGGTCGGGCGGGGTGGCGAAGCGCGTGAACCAGGGGCCCGCGCCGACCAGCTTCACGGCCTTGCCGTAGACCTGGAACTTGTTGCTCGTGGCGTAGGTGCCGGGCGGCAGATAGACGCCGACGAGCTTGCCGCTGGTGTCCATCCGCACCTTGTCCAGGGCGTTCTGCACGTCCTGCTGCGCGGTGCCGGCGGGCACCGCATAGGCGGCCGGGTCGGGGTTGGGAACCTGGCTGACCTGCTCCAGGTTGATGAAGTCGATCGCGTAGGTGGAGGAGTTCGCGGCGTCCTTCTGGAGGCGGATGGTGCTGCCCGCCTTCACGGTGTCACCGAGCAGGATGTTGGCCTCGTCGTAGATGTGGCGCGGGCCGCCGGAACCCGGCGAGTTGTTGGGGCTGGCCTCGGCGCCGTACTGCCACATGTACTTGGAGCTCAGATCGATGGCCTTGCGGAAGGCGCCGTTGACGTAGACGTCCAGGCTCGCGTTGATGCCGCCGCCGCCTGCCGAATCGGGGATGGAGAAGCGTGTCACCAGGCTGTTGGTGTCGGCCCGGGTGGTGAACTCCACATAGTTTCCAGTGGAGTTGAGAGTGACGGC
Organism: Streptomyces sp. ASQP_92; assembly: GCF_025399895.1. GTDB lineage: Bacteria > Actinomycetota > Actinomycetes > Streptomycetales > Streptomycetaceae > Streptomyces. Next base: position 192,983 of record NZ_JAODUA010000007.1, read on the forward strand.
CCTGCGCCCGGAGGCCTCGCCCGCGAGGTCGCCGATGGTCCGGTTGGGCCCCACGACCTGGGCGCCGCCGCCCGTCACACCGTCCTCCGCCTCATAGGTGTCGTAGGGCATGTTGGCGCCGCGCCCCACGAAGAACGCCTGCGCGCTGGTGTTGTTGGCGCGCTTGACCGGGAGCTCGTTGCCGTCGTCGGCGATCACCACCTTCGCGGTGTACTTGCCGTTGGCGGCCGTCCAGCCACCGAGACTCACGGGGGGCGCGGTGGCGCCCGGGTTGAGCGTCCCGCTGTAGGCGCCGGTGAGGGTCTTCACCGTGGCGCCCTTGTCGTCGAGCAGGGTCAGGGTGATGCCGTGGCTGCCGCCGGTCGAGGCGAGCGTGCCCTGGTTCTTCAGCGTCACGGAGAAGGTGACGGTCTGGCCGGCCGAGGGGGCGCTCGGCGACCAGTTGACCCCGGAGGCGATCAGGTCGCTGGAGTCGACCGGCTTGATGACCAGGGGGCTGCCCGTGAAGCTGTTGTTGGTGTCGTTCTGTTCGATGACGGTGTTGTCCGGATCAACGACCGCGCTCAGCGGATAGGTTCCCGCGTCGTGCGTGCCGATGGAGGCGCTCACCGTCTGCGAGGCGCCGGCCGCCAGGGCCCCGACGTTCGCGGTGGCCGCCTTGGAGCCGCCGAGCTGGAAGGCGACGGTGGTGGTGGGCGAGGCGCTGGTCCCCTTGTTGTGCACGGTCGCCGCCAGGGTCACGGCGTCCGATTCGACGGGGGCGGACGGGATGGCCGTCAGCGCGGTGACCTCCAGGTCCGGGTTGGGCGAGGGCACCCCGACGACCTGGAACTCGGCGATCTGCCCGCCCGTCGCACCGGTGTTGGAGGTGAACTTGAGCTGCACGTCGGCGACCCGGGCAGCCACCGGGATGCCCACCGTGTTCCCGCTCGACGGGTCGAAGGCGTAGTCCTTGGCCGCGACCAGGGAGGTGAACCCGGAGGCGCTCTGCTCGCGGCCGAGCACCTCGATGTTCTGGGTGCGCCGGCCCCAGCCGCTGTCCGGGTTGAGCTTGAGGACCACGGTGTTGGTGTCCGCGTTGGCGCCGAGCTTGACGGTGAGGGTGCTCGGGTAGCCGCCCGGCGCGCTCTCCCAGTAGGTCGCCGTGTCGTTGTCGTTGGCGTTCGCCGCGACGAAGGTGAACGTGGACGAGGACGCCGTGATCGCCTTGCCCACCGCGAGGTTGGAACCGTCCCCGGTCGAGGAGCCGTTGCGGGTCACGGTGTTGCTGTTGGCGGACTGGTTGCCCGCCGCGTCCTTGGCCCGCACGTAGTAGGAGACGGTGACCGTGACCGGCCTGCTGTCGGTGTACGTGGTGACATCGCCCGCCACGCTCTTGAGCAGCTGGTTGTCGGCGTAGATGTCATAGCCGCTGACGCCCACGTTGTCGCTGGAGGCGCCCCAGGTGAGCTTGATCTGTCCGGCGGCGGGCTCCGTGAAGGCGAGGCCCGAGGGCGCGGTCGGCGCCTGGGTGTCGCCCGAACTCCCCTTGCGGGTCACGGTGTTGCTGTTGGCCGACTGGTTGCCCGCCGCGTCCTTGGCCCGCACGTAGTAGGCGACCGTGGCGCTCGCGGGCTGGGCGTCGGTGTACGTGGTGACCGTGCCCGCGACGCTGGTGCGCAGCTCGCCGTTGGCGTAGACGTCGTACCCGGTGACGCCGGTGTTGTCGGTGGCCACGTCCCAGGTCAGCCGGATCTGGCCGGTGGCGGGCTCGGTGTAGGCGAGGTTCCTGGGCGCGGACGGAGGCTGGGTGTCCCCGCTCGTCGGACCGTAGATCTCCAGCTCGGAGAGCTGACCGCCGGGCTGCGCGGTGTTGTTGGAGATCAGCACCCGGACATGGCGGGTGGTGGCCGCGGTGAACGTGATCGGCACCGTGAGGCCGCCCGCCGGGGTGAAGTCATAGCCCTGCGAGGCGGTCAGATCGGAGAAGTCGGTGCCGTTGGCGCTGCCCTGGATCTTGAGGGTCTGGGTGCGGGCTCCCCAGCCGTCCGGCAGCTTGAGGACCACCTTGTCGACCGGCACGGTGGCACCCAGGTCGGCCTGGATCCACTGCGGGAAGGCCTTGTTGGCGCTCTCCCAGTAGGTCGCCTTGTTGCCGTCGTTGGCGTTGGCGGCGACATAGGTCTGGGTGGTGCTGCTCGCGGTGAGCGTCTTGCCGAGGGCGAGGTTGGTGCTGCTCGGCCCGTCGGCCGCGTGCACTTCGAGGGTGGAGAGCTGGGCCGCCTGCCAGCCGGTGTTCGCCGTGATGTCGATCCGTACGAACCGGGCCCTTGAGGCGGCGAACCCTATCTTCACCGTGTTGCCCGAGGCCTGCGTGAAGCTGTACGCGGCGGACCCCACCAGGGTGCTGAAGCTCGTGCCGTCCGCGCTGCCCTGCACGGACAGGGTCTCCTTGCGGTCGCCCCAGGAGGCGGGGAGTTTCAGGACGACCTCGTCGATGGTGCTCGTGGTGGTGAGGTCGGCCTGGACCCACTGGGGGAAGGCGGTGCCGGCGCTCTCCCAGTAGGTGGACTGGTCGCCGTCGGTGACGTTCCTGGCGAGGTAGGTGCCGTTCGCGCCGGACGCCGACGCGGGCTTTCCGGCGGCGAGGTCCGGGCCGCCCGCCGCCGAGGCGCTGAGCGCCGGCCAACCGATCACGAACAGGCTGGTGGCGACAACCGCGGCGAGCACTCTCATCCGCGTACGCCATCTCCAACGGTGCGTTCTCATGTGTCCCCGATCTGCGCGACTAGGGTTTCTGCAGGAAAGAGCTAAGTATTTTGCGCTGAGCGGTGAGAGAGTTGCAGAGTTGTGTCCACGCGTCCATCCCTGCGACACAGCCGGAAAACCCCGGTCACGGGGTTCCCGGGCGAACCGGAACGATCGCTTTCCCCCCTGTCGTAGGCGCATGCTGGGGCTTTCCCGGCGGCACGACAGGCGCCCGCAAGATATCCGCAATTTACGCAAGCGGTTTTCATCGGGCCGTCGGCCCGTGTGGACTCCTCTCCTGGGCACCCCGCCTCGGGCGGGTGAGGGCGCGGAGTGCGGGACGTGCGGGTCGCGGGTGAGGGGTCCGGGCGCGCGTCACGGAAACCGAGCCGTGATCCTTCGGGGATTTCGGGATGGGTAGCGGGCCGTCTAACGTGCCTGTCCATGACCGCCCCACCGACCAGCACCGCCGCGCGACGGCGCCGTCTGGGCTGGCCGCGGCGCGTGTTCTCCCAGGTCCTGCTCATGCAACTGGCGGTCGCGGCCGGAGTCGCCGTGCTCGCCACCGGACTCTTCCTGGCCCCGCTCAGTGCCCAGCTCGACGACCAGGCCATGCGGCGCGCGCTCGCCATCGCCTCGGCCACCGCCGCCCAGCCGCGCGTCGTCGACGACCTGCTGTCCTCCCGGCCGTCCGCCGCGGGCCCGGTACAGGGCGAGGCGGAGCGGATCCGGCGGGCGACGGGCGCCGAGTATGTGGTGGTCATGGACACGCGCGGAGTGCGTTGGTCGCACCCCGACCCCCGGCAGCTGGGGCAGGTGGTCTCCACCGACCCGGGCGACGTGCTCGCGGGCCACGACGTCATGGAGATCGACAGCGGCACGCTCGGCCGCTCCGCTCGGGGCAAGGTCCCGCTGCGGAAACCGGACGGGACGATCGTCGGCGCCGTGTCGGTGGGCATCGAGTACGACAGCGTGCGGGCCAGGCTCCTCAGCGCGATCCCCGGGCTGCTCGCCTATGCGGGCGGGGCGCTGGCGGTCGGCGCGCTCGCCGCCTGTCTGATCGCCCGGCGCATCCACCAACAAACCCGCGACCTGGCCTTCTCCGACATCTCCGGGCTGCTGGCGGAGCGCGAGGCGATGCTGCACTCCATCCGCGAAGGCGTGGTGGCCCTCGACCCCGACGGCCGGATCAGGCTCCTCAACGACGAGGCGCAGCGCCTGCTGGGCGTCGGTCCCGAGGCGGGCGGCCGGGCCCTGGAGGAGGTGCTCGGCGCGGGACGGACGACCGAGGTGCTCGGCGGCCGGGTCGAGGGCACCGACCTCTTGACCGTGCGCGGTCAGCGCGTCCTGGTCGCCAACCGGATGCCGACGCAGGACGGGGGTGCCGTCGCCACCCTGCGCGACCGCACCGAGCTGGAGCGCCTGGGACGCGAGCTGGATTCGACGCGCGGATTGATCGACGCCCTGCGCGCCCAGGACCACGAGCACGCCAACCGGCTGCACACCCTGCTGGGGCTGCTCGAACTGGAGCTGTACGAGGAGGCCGTCGAGTACGTCACCGAGGTCGTCGGGGTGCACCGGACCACCGCCGAGCAGCTCACCGAGAAGGTCAGGGACCCGCTGCTCGCCGCCGTCCTGGTCGGCAAGGCGACGGTCGCCGCGGAACGCGCGGTGACCCTGAGCCTGTCCCCCGCCACCTGGCTGCCCGACCGGCTCGTCGATCCGCGCGGCCTGGTCACGGTCGTCGGCAACCTCATCGACAACGCGCTGGACGCGACGGCCGGCTCGCCCGGCGCCGCGGTCGAGGTGGAGCTCCGGGCACAGGGACGCACCGTGGTGGTGCGGGTCACCGACAACGGGCCGGGCATCCCCGCCGACCGCCACGAGCTGGTCTTCACCGAGGGCTGGACGACCAAGGAGCCCCCCGCCCACGGCAGACGCGGCCTCGGCCTCGCCCTGGTCGGCCGGTTCGCGGAGCGGATGGGCGGCAGCGCACGGGTCGGTACGGGGCCGCTGGGCGGGGCGGAGTTCACCGTGGTGCTGCCCGACGCGTTGAGTGAGGCACTGGGCGGCGACCCGACGAGTCAGGCTCCGGGCGAGCCGGGAACCGGGGCCGCGAGCGAGCCCGTGAGCGGCGGCGGGACCGGTCCGGACCGGAGCACGAACAGGGAGGGGACACCATGATCGATGTACTGGTCGTGGACGACGACCCTCGGGTCGCCGACATCAATGCCGCGTACACCCGGAAAGTTCCCGGTTTCCGGGTGGTCGCGCAGGCGCATTCTGCCGCGGAGGCGCTCGCGAGGATCGCCGAGCATCCGGTGGACCTGGTGCTGCTCGACCACCACCTCCCGGATGAGAACGGTCTGACCTTCGTACGGGAGCTGCGCAGGCTGGGCCACCAGACCGACGTGATCATGGTGACGGCGGCCCGGGACGTCGCCACGGTGCAGGCGGCGATGCGTCAGGGCGCCCTCCAGTACCTGGTGAAACCCTTCAACTTCGCCGGTCTGCGCGCCAAGTTGGAGGCGTACGCGGCGCTGCGCCGCACTCTGGACGGCGGCGGCGAAGCCGAACAGGCCGAGGTGGACCGGATCTTCGGCGCGCTGTCCGTCCCCGCCGAACCCGACCTCCCCAAGGGCCACTCCCCCACCACGGCCGACCTGTTGCGCCGCGTCCTGAAGGAGGCCGAGGGCCCGCTCTCGGCCCAGGAGATCGCCGAGCGCGCCGGCGTGAGCCGCCAGACGGCCCAGCGCTATCTGAAACTCCTGGAACGGGCCGGCCGCGTACGGCTAAGCCTGCGCTACGGCGAAACGGGCCGGCCGGAGCACCGGTATGAGTGGGCCGCCTCGTTGTAGGGCGGCCCGGATCACACCGCCCCCGCTCCCGTGAGGGCCCGCACCTCCGCCTCCGCGTGCTTCGCCTCGTCCGGCACGTCCGGGGAGGTCACCGTGCCGAGCCAGCCCGCGAGGAAGCCCAGCGGGATGGAGATGAGGCCCGGGTTCTGGAGCGGGAAGAACTGGAAGTCCGCGCCGGGGAAGAGCGATTCGGGGCTGCCCGACACCACCGGCGAGACCAGCACCAGCACCAGCGCCGGCACCAGACCGCCGTACACCGACCACACGGCGCCCCGCGTGGTGAAGTTCCGCCAGAACAGCGAGTACAGCAGCACCGGAAGGTTCGCGGACGCGGCCACCGCGAAGGCCAGACCGACCAGGAAGGCCACGTTGAGGTCCCGCGCCAGCAGCCCGAGCGCGATGGCCACCGCGCCGATCCCCACCGAGGCGAACCGCGCCACCGTCACCTCACTGCGCTGCTTCGCGTGCCTGCGCCGGAGCGAGGCGTACAGGTCGTGCGCGACGGACGCCGAGGACGCGAGGGTGATGCCCGCGACCACCGCGAGGATCGTGGCGAAGGCGACGGCGGCGACCACGGCGAAGAGAACCGTTCCACCGGTGGACCCCGCACCGCCGCCCAGGTCGTAGGCCAGCAGCGCGACGGCGGTGTTCCCGGCGGGGTTGGACGCCTTGACCGCGCCCGATCCCACCAGCGCGGCCGCACCGAAGCCGAGCACGATCGTCATCAGATAGAAGCCGCCGATGAGGCCGATGGACCACACCACCGAGCGCCGGGCCGCCCGCGCGGTCGGCACCGTGTAGAAGCGCGACAGGATGTGCGGCAGCCCGGCCGTGCCGAGGACCAGGGCGAGCCCCAGGCTGATGAAGTCGAACCGCGCCGTCCAGTCCCCGCCGTATTTGAGGCCCGGCGCCAGGAACTCCTTTCCGTGGCCGCTGTGTTCAGCCGCCGAGTTGAGCAGAAGGTTGATGTCGCCGTGGAAGCGCAGCAGCACCAGCACGGTGAGGGTGATGGTGCCCGCCATGAGCAGGACGGCCTTCACGATCTGGATCCAGGTGGTGGCCCGCATCCCGCCGAGCGACACATAGACCACCATCAGGGCGCCGACCCCGATGACCGTCCAGTTGCGCGCGGCGTCGCTGGTGCCGCCGAGCAGCAGGGCGACCAGGCTGCCCGCGCCGACCATCTGCGCCACCAGATAGAGAACGGACACGGTGACCGAGGAAGTTCCCGCCGCGATCCGCACCGGGCGCTCGTTCATACGGGCTGCGACCACATCGGCCAGGGTGAACTTGCCGCAGTTACGCACCAGTTCGGCGACCAGGAGCAGCACCACGAGCCAGGCGACCAGGAAGCCCACCGAGTACAGCATGCCGTCGTAGCCGAACAGCGCGATGAGACCGGAGATGCCGAGGAAGGAGGCGGCCGACATGTAGTCGCCCGCGATGGCAAAACCATTCTCCATGGGCGAGAAGAGACGGCCGCCGGTGTAGAACTCCTCGGCGGAGCCGTGCCGGTTGCGGCTCACCCAGGTGGTGATGGCGAGCGTCGCCGCCACGAACGCGCTGAACAGCAGCAGCGCCAGAGTCTGATGGTCCCCGCCGACGATCACCTGTTGGTCTCCCGTGTCGTTCCCTGTCCGTCGTTTTGCCGGGCCCCGCGCCCCGGATCAACCGACCGGTCGTACTGGCTGCTGTCACTGCCGCGACCACTGTGATTCCCGTAACTGCCCTGGCTGCGGCGGTCGTTCGGGCCGGGCTGAGCGTTCGGGCCGGGCTGAACGTTCCAGCCGGGCCGGCCGTTCAGGCCGGGACGGTGGTCCGGGGTGCTCCCGCTCCTCTGGTGCTGCCGGTGCTGCTGGTTCTGCTCGAAGACGACCCAGCGCAGCTCCAGTGCGGCCCGGTCCCGCCGCAGCCGCGCATGCCGCGCGTACGCCCAGGTCAACAGGAAGGTGGACAGGAACTGGGCCAGTCCGGCGACCATCGCCACATTCACCGCGCCGGCGACCGGGCGGGACATGAAACCGGGCGCGCAGACCGCGGTGATCACATAGGCGAGATACCAGCCGAAGAAGGCGATGGCCGCCGGGACGACGAAGCGGCGGTAACGGCGGCGCACCTCCTGGAACGCCGCGCTGCGATGCACTTCGAGGTAGATCTCGGCCGGACTGAGGCGCTCGTCCTCGTCCGCGCGGTGCTGTGCGGGCACGGTCACGGGCCCCGGCTCGCCGTCCACTTCGCCCCAGCCGGAGGCCAGGGCGTCATACCAGGGGTCGTCGATCCGCGCCGCCGCGGGATCGCACCCCTCCTGCTTCTCCACCGAACAACTCTCCTTGCCCACGACCGCGTTCGGCCGCGTGCCCAAGGATGTGCATAACGGACAGGCCCTGGGCCCGCCATGCCCCCGACTTCACCCCATTAGGTGATGGGGGCATCGTTACGCAGTGGAGTTGCCGGGAGGCCGGGACAGCCCGTGCCGGTAGGCGTACCGCATGGCCTGCACCCGGTCCCGCGCCCCCGTCTTGCCGAAGATGTTGTTGATGTGGGTCTTCACGGTGGCCGTCGAGATGTGCAGGGCCCGGGAGATCTCGGGGTTGGACATCCCCTCGGCGACCAGGCCGAGCACCTCGCCCTCACGGGCGGTCAGCCCGTCCGGGAGCTCGGCCGGCGCGACGGGCGCGGGCTCGGGCGCCGTCACCCGCTCCAGGAGGCGGCGCTGGACGGAGGGGGCGAGCCCGGCCTGCCCGGCGAGCACGTCCTGTATCGACCGGACGATCTCGTCGCCGCCGGCGTCCTTGGTGAGATAGCCGCGGGCCCCGGCCCGCAGCGCCGGGAAGAGCGAGTCGTCGTCCGCGTACGTCGTGAGGATCACCACCTCCGTACCCGGGTGCTCGGAGCGGATGCGGCGGGTCGCCTCGACGCCGTCGCAGCGTGGCATCCGCAGGTCCATCAGGACGACATCGGGGGCCAGTTGGGCCGTGAGGGCGACCGCCTCCTCGCCGTCCCGCGCCGAGCCGACGACCTCGACGCCGGGCAGCAGCCCGAGCAGCATCACGATGCCCTCGCGCACCACGGACTGGTCGTCGGCCACGACCACCTTGATCGTCCCCCGCGCCGCGGCCGCGCTCCCGCTCATGCGGGCACCCTCAGTCTCACCACGAAGCCCTCCTCCTCCGGCCCGGCCTCCAGCGTCCCGCCGAGCAGTTCGGCGCGTTCCCTCATTCCCAGCAGACCGTATCCGCAGCCACTGACAGCGAGCTCCCCCGCCCGCCCGCGACCCCCCGAGTCCCGTATTTCCAGGGCCACTTCGTCCGCGAGATATTCCAGCCGGACGGCGACGGCCGCGCCCGGCGCGTGTTTGCGCACATTGGTCAGGGCCTCCTGCACCACCCGCCGTACGGTTTGCGAGGCCTCCGCCCGCAGGGGCCTGCGCTCGCCCTCCACATGGACCCGGGCACCCGCGGCGCGCCCGTTCCCCACGTCGGGTCCCTCGAGCAGGGTGTGCAGGAAATCCTCCACCGGGCTCATCTCGCCGCGCAGCGCGGACAGCGCCTGGCGGGTCTCGGCGAGCCCTTCGCGGGCCATGCCCCGGGCGGCCACCACCCGTTCCAGGACGGCGTCCCGGAACTCCCCCGGCGGCTCCCGCTCGATCAGCAGCCGCGCTGCCTCCAGGTGCACCAGCTGCGCCGAGAGGCTGTGCGCCAGTACGTCGTGGATCTCGCGGGCGATCCTGGCCCGCTCGTCCAGCGCCGCCGACTCCGCTTCGGCGACCCGCGCGGCCCGCTCCTGGGCGAGGAGCCGCTGGGCTGTGCCGCGCGCCTCGGCGTCGAGCCGCAGTACATAGCCCGCGAGCCCCAGCCCGGCCACGGTGACCGCGGCGGTGAGCCAGTTGTCGTCCCCGGCCACCGTGTACGCGCCCAGCGCGACGGCCGTGCACGGCACGGCGGCCGCCAGGGGGAGCCGCTCCAGTGCCGTCACCGCGCACCCGCACCACAGCACGAGCGCCGGCACCGGCCAGCCCGCCGCCCGGGCACCGGCCGCCGCCCCCATCATCAGGAGCAGGGAGACCAACGACGGCCACAGCCGGTGCTCGTAGGTGAGGCGGAAGAACAGCCGGGCCAGCAGGGCGCACCCCGCCACGAGACCGAGCCCCGCCACCCACGCCCAGCCGCCGGCCGCGCGATCGTTGGTGAAGGTGGACCAGAGCAGGGCACCGAACACCAGGGCCCTGATGCCCCAGGCGAGATTGCGTCGGGCGCGGCTGAGGCCGACGCGGGAGAGTGCCTCCCGCGAGGGCCAGCCGAGCCAGTTCTCCTGGGTCACACGCGGTCCCTCCACACCTGCCGGGCAGGGCTTTCGCCGGCCACACCGTACGACGCCGGGGCCGGGCCGGCCCGCCACATCAGGATGGCACCGCGGACGAGCAGGGAGGCGGCGAGGGCGAGCAGGATGGCGCCGGTGCCCAGGTGGATCCCGGCCAGGGCGCCGAGCCCCGCGAGCCCCACCCGAAGGACGATGCCCAGGACCCAGATGCCGGCGGTGGCCCTGGTGCCGCGCGACCACGTGGTGCCGTCGGGTTCGGTCCATATCTTCGACGTCCAGGCCCAGCCGACGCCCATGAGCAGGCCGATCAGGACTTCCGTACCGAGCAGGACGATCGACGCGACCTGGTGGTGCTGGTCCACCAGGCCGCCGTCGCGCACCGAGAAGAACACCAGCAGCGCGGGCACCAGCCACCAGCGGCCGCCCCCGTTCACCTGCTGCGGCTTCATCTGGCGGACCAGGATCAGGACCACCACCGCGACGGCCACCAGCACGTTGAAAAGCGCGGACATCGAAGCCTCCGGACGACGGGACGGAAAGGTCTGTACGTCCAAGACGCTACGGAAACGGCCTGGTCAGAGACATCGGCGCAGGGGTGGAGCGAGGGTGGAAATTCCCTCTCCACCCTGGGGTGGAGACGACGAACGCCGGCCCCCCGCGAGCGCGGGGCCGGCGTTCGTCAGGCCGGGATCACGCGTCGATGCGTGAGCGGTCCAGGGTGGCCGCGGAGCTGGTGATGAACTCCTTGCGGGGCGCCACCTCGTTGCCCATCAGCAGGTCGAAGACCTGCTCGGAGGCTTCCAGATCACCGATGTTGATCCGGCGCAGGGTACGGAAGCGCGGATCCATCGTGGTTTCCGCGAGCTGGTCGGCATCCATCTCGCCGAGGCCCTTGTAGCGCTGGATGGTGTCCTTGTAGCGGATGTTCTTGCGCTGGAACTCCAGCAGGGTGCTGCGCAGTTCGTTGTCCGAGTAGGTGTAGACGTACTTGTCCTGGCCCTTCTTGGGCTGGACCAGCTCGATGCGGTGCAACGGAGGCACCGCCGCGAAGACCCGCCCCGCCTCGACCATCGGACGCATGTACCGCTGGAACAGCGTCAGCAGCAGGATCCGGATGTGCGCGCCGTCGACATCGGCGTCGACGAGCAGCACGATCTTGCCGTAGCGGGCCGCGTCGATGTCGAAGGTGCGGCCCGATCCGGCCCCTATGACCTGGATGATCGCGCCGCACTCGGCGTTCTTCAGCATGTCGGAGACCGACGCCTTCTGAACGTTGAGGATCTTGCCGCGGATCGGCAGGAGCGCCTGGAACTCGGAGTTCCGGGCCAGTTTGGCGGTGCCCAGCGCCGAGTCGCCCTCGACGATGAACAGTTCGCTGCGCTCCACGTCGTCGCTGCGGCAGTCGGCCAGCTTCGCCGGCAGCGAGGAGGACTCCAGCGCCGTTTTGCGGCGCTGCGCCTCCTTGTGCTGGCGGGCCGCGATCCGCGTCCGCGCAGCCGCGACGATCTTTTCGAGGACGGCTCTGGCCTGCGCCTTCGCGTCCCGCTTGGTGGACGTCAGGAACTCCTTGAGCTCCTTGGCGACCACATGCGCGACGATCCGGTTGGCCGCCGAGGTGCCGAGGACCTCCTTGGTCTGGCCCTCGAACTGCGGCTCGGCGAGGCGGACCGTGACGACCGCGGTGAGGCCTTCGAGGGCGTCGTCCTTGACCACGTCGTCCTCGGCGACCCGCAGCATCTTCGCGGAGCGGAGCACCTCGTTGACGGTCTTGGTGACCGACCGCTCGAAGCCGCTGACGTGGGTGCCGCCCTTGGGGGTGGCGATGATGTTCACGAACGACTTGAGGTTGGTGTCGTACCCGGTTCCCCAGCGCAGCGCGATGTCCACGCCCAGCTCGCGGGTGACCTCGGTGGGCGTCATGTGGCCGCGGTCGTCCAGCACCGGCACGGTCTCCTTGAACGTGCCCGACCCGGTGAGGCGCAGTACGTCGTTGACGGCCTTGTCCTGCGCCAGGTACTCGCAGAACTCGCTGATGCCGCCGTCGAAGCGGAACGTCTCCTCGGTCTTGCCCTCCCCGTCCAGGCCCCGCTCGTCGCGCACGACGATCGTCAGGCCGGGCACCAGGAACGCCGTCTGGCGGGCCCGCTGGTAGAGCGTCTCCAGGGAGAGCTTGGCGTCCTTGAGGAAGATCTGGCGGTCGGCCCAGTAGCGGATGCGCGTGCCGGTGCGGCCCTTGGGGACGCGCTTGCCCTTGAGCAGCCCGTTGCCCGGGTCGAAGGGCGCGTCGGGGCCCTGCTCGGTGAAGATGCCGGGCACGCCTCGGCGGAAGCTGATCGCGTGCGTGGTGCCGCGGTCCACCTCGACGTCCAGGCGGGCGGAGAGCGCGTTCACCACGGAGGCGCCCACGCCGTGCAGGCCGCCGGAGGCGGCGTAGGAGCCGCCGCCGAACTTGCCGCCTGCGTGCAGCTTGGTCATGACGACCTCGACGCCGGAGAGCCCCGTCTTGGGCTCCACGTCGACGGGGATGCCACGGCCGTTGTCCCGCACCTCGACGGAGGCGTCGTCGTGCAGGATCACCTCGATGTGGTCACAGTGGCCGCCCAGGGCCTCGTCGACGGAGTTGTCGATGATCTCCCAGAGGCAGTGCATCAGGCCGCGGCTGTCCGTGGACCCGATGTACATGCCGGGTCGCTTGCGGACCGCTTCGAGGCCTTCGAGTACGAGCAGATGCCGAGCGGTGTAGTTGGAGCCGTCGCGGTCTGCCCCGCTCAGCAGCGCAGTGGACGGAACGGACGTCTCGGCGGTCACGCAGTTCGCTCCTCGCTGAATTTCAATTGCGCCCCAGGTGGGTAAGGGGTCGGCGTCGGTCGCCGGTCAGAGGGTACCGAGGCCTGGTAGAGCCGTTGTAACGCCACCCTCGCGAATCCTCATGCTAGTCCAGCGTCGCAAACATGTTCGATCCCCCGCAGGGGTGATGCGGATGTCACGTTCCCATTCAGGCATGAACCATTTAGGCTCCGGGCACGTCCTCATGAACAACCGGCAACCCCGCCGGGAGGGCCAAACGAGACAAGCAACGCGAAACCCGTAAAGCTCCGCAATACGGCTCATTCGCCGCCAACCGGCAGCAGACAGCCACCTTGACCAAGAACTTTCGAGGAAAAGCCACGAGCGGGAACGTTTTCGGCCTGGTTGGATGTTGACCCTGGTACGACAGCTCGTCGAGCTAGAGAAGAGGCGACGTGACTACTGTTCTGACCCCCGCGAGCCCCCTGACGGCCGCCGACCGTTGCGACCGCTGCGGCGCACAGGCCTACCTTCGCGTAGTCCTCACCAGCGGCGGCGAACTGCTCTTCTGCGCTCATCACGGACGCAAGTTCGAGCCGGAACTGAAGAAGATCGCCGCTGACATACAGGACGAGACGGACCGCCTCACCGCGGTGCCCGAGTCCGCAGGCGACGAGGACCACTGAGACCTCGCATCCGACGAGCCAGGGCCGGTCCAGGACCGGCGACGGGCGGCCACTCCCCGTGCAGGGGGAGTGACCGCCCGTTCTCATGCCCGCGTCAGCCGGCCGCCGCCGCGGGCCACGGCACGGCCGCGACCCGGGTGTAGACGCCGGGGTAGTCCGGCAGCGCGCAGCCGTTCCCCCAGGACACCAGCCCGATGAGCCGCCCCCCGGCCACCAGCGGCCCCCCGCTGTCGCCCTGACAGGCGTCGTGGCCGCCCTTGGGATCGCCTGCGCACAGCATGGTGGCGGCGTCGTACGGCTCGTCCGAGTTCGGCGGGTAGGCGCGCGCACAGGACGCTTCGGACAGCACCGTGACCGGACCCGCGTACAGCGTCGTCGGATAGTTCCCCTTGCCCGAGATGTCGCCCCAGCCGAAGACCGTGGCCCCGGCGCCCGCCCGGTACCCGGGGTCGTCCTTCGTGGCCACCGGGATCGCGTAGGAGGCGGGCAGCGGACTGGCCAGCGTCAGCACGGCCAGATCGCCCGCGTTGGTGGCCGGGGTGTAGCCGGGATTGGTCCAGGTGCTCTTCACCGCGATCTCCTGGCCCTCGGTGGCGGTCCGCAGCTCGGTGCGGCCCGCGATCACCTTGAGATCGGACACCTTCGCCACGTCCATGCCCAGCACCTCGGGGCGCAGACAGTGCGCCGCCGTCAGCACCTGGGTGGTCGAGACCACCACTCCCCCGCAGAACTGGCCCGCCCGCGTACCTCCGAACCGGGCACGGCTGGACAGCGCCACCACCCAGGGGCTGTCCGCGACCTGGACCGGCTTGCCGCCGATGACGATCTCATCGGCGGCCGCGGGCGGCGGCGCCGCCAGGGCGGTGACCGCAAGGGCGGCCGCCCCGGAGGCGGCTCGGGCGATGAAGCGGCGCATACGGTCTCCTGACTCTCGGGTGACACAGGCACACCCAGCGTCATTCAGCACACCGTCCGCCGCACGCGCGGACACGCGCCAGGGCCCGGTCTCTTGAGAGAGACCGGGCCCTGGCGGACGTACGACCGCGACTTAGTCGAGGTAGTCGCGCAGCACCTGCGAACGCGAGGGGTGGCGCAGCTTCGACATGGTCTTGGACTCGATCTGGCGGATCCGCTCGCGGGTCACGCCGTAGACCTTGCCGATCTCGTCCAGGGTCTTGGGCTGGCCGTCGGTGAGGCCGAAGCGCATGGAGACCACGCCCGCCTCACGCTCGGAGAGGGTGTCGAGCACCGAGTGCAGCTGCTCCTGGAGGAGCGTGAAGCTGACCGCGTCGGCCGGCACGACCGCCTCGGAGTCCTCGATGAGGTCTCCGAACTCGCTGTCGCCGTCCTCACCGAGGGGGGTGTGCAGCGAGATCGGCTCACGGCCGTACTTCTGGACCTCGATGACCTTCTCGGGGGTCATGTCGAGTTCCTTGGCCAGCTCCTCCGGGGTGGGCTCGCGGCCCAGGTCCTGGAGCATCTGGCGCTGGACGCGCGCGAGCTTGTTGATGACCTCGACCATGTGCACCGGGATACGGATGGTGCGGGCCTGGTCGGCCATGGCGCGGGTGATCGCCTGACGGATCCACCAGGTGGCGTACGTGGAGAACTTGTAGCCCTTGGTGTAGTCGAACTTCTCGACCGCGCGGATCAGACCGAGGTTGCCCTCCTGGATGAGGTCCAGGAAGAGCATGCCGCGGCCGGTGTAGCGCTTGGCCAGCGAGACCACCAGACGGAGGTTGGCCTCCAGGAGGTGGTTCTTGGCGCGGCGGCCGTCCTCGGCGATGATCTCCAGCTCGCGCTTGAGCTTCGGCGCCAGCTTGTCCGCGTTCGCCAGCTTGTCCTCGGCGAACAGGCCCGCCTCGATGCGCTTGGCGAGCTCGACCTCCTGCTCGGCGTTGAGCAGCGGGACCTTGCCGATCTGCTTCAGGTAGTCCTTGACCGGGTCGGCGGTGGCGCCGGCGACGGCGACCTGCTGGGCCGGCGCGTCGTCCTCGTCCTCGTCGGACAGGACGAAGCCCTTGCTCTCGCCCTCGGGCTCCTCGTCGTCACCCTTGCCGGGCGCGGCTTCGTCGAGGAGCTCCTCGCCGTCGGCGGCCTCGTCGTCGTCGCCCTTCTTGGCGGCGGTCTTCTTCGCCGCGGTCTTCTTGGCGACCGTCTTCTTGGCGGCGGTCTTCTTCACGGCCGCCTTCTTGGCGACGGCCTTCTTGGGGGCGTCCTCGGCCTCGTCGGCCGGCACGTCCACGTCCTCGGCCGGGGCCGCGGAGGCGGCGACGGTCCTGGTGGTGGTCACGGTCGTCTTGGCCGCGACCGTCTTGGTGGCGGTGCGCTTCGCCGGGCTCTTCGCTGCGACGCTCTTGCGGGTGCGCTTCGGTGATTCCGCGGCACTGACCATCAGCGTCACACCCTCTTCCTCGAGGATCTG
Organism: Streptomyces sp. ASQP_92; assembly: GCF_025399895.1. Classification (GTDB taxonomy): domain Bacteria; phylum Actinomycetota; class Actinomycetes; order Streptomycetales; family Streptomycetaceae; genus Streptomyces. The sequence goes on from NZ_JAODUA010000007.1 coordinate 208,786, forward strand.
GTTGAGGCTGCGCAGAACATTCTTCCACTGGGTCGGCGGAATCTGGTCGGCTTCGAAGGCCCGACGCACGTCATCGCCGGCGATCTGTCCATCAGCCTTTCCTCGCTCGATGAGCGCCATCACAGACTCGGACTCGGCGATCTCCGGCGGGAGCGTACGGGATGTGCTGGCCGACACGAACAACCTCTCGAAACGATGGAAAACGGCTTCCGGCCCCGCCCAGGATCGGGCCGGAGCCGACGACCACCGGCTGGGGATGTGCCGGGGGCGCGGGCTGAACCTCGGAGCTGCACAGCGCCACGCATGGCGGCTGTATTCCTCCTCGGCTGTTACCTCTTAAGTCATCGCATGGTTCCGAGGAGTGTTACGCGCAATCTTCGTGGCCCGAGTCACACCCCAAAGGCGACCAGGGGCCCATAAGGGGCAGATACCCCGTATGCGCCACCGTATCGGGGTGCGCCGGACCCCTGTGGAGTCCGGCGGCACGGCCCGGTGGCTGGGCTGCGGTCAGTGCTCGCGCGGGGCGGGGACGACCCGCTCCACCTCCGGGTGGACGGTGAGCAGTTGGCGCACGGCCGTCTCGGCGGCGATGGGGTCCCCGTTGGCGAGCGCGTCGACGATCCGCCCGTGGTGCGCGAGGGAGCCTTCCGAGGGGCGGTCACAGCCGGTGACCGGGGAGCCGGAGACCTGGAGCGCGGCCGAGACGATGCCGGAGAGGTGCTCCAGCATCCGGTTGCCGGCGAGCTGGATCAGCAGGGAGTGGAACTCGGCGTCGGCCCGCGAGAAGGTGAGCGAGTCGCCCTGGGTGAGGGCGTGGCCCATGATCTCCACCATGTCGGCGAGACGCTGCTGAATGTCCTCGCGGCCGTGGCCGGCGGCCAGTCGGGCGGCCAGCGGCTCGATGGTCCAGCGCAGCTCGGCCAGCTCGCGGCGCTGGTCCTCACGCTGCGGGCCGAAGGCGCGCCACTCGATGATGTCGGGGTCGAGCAGGTTCCAGTCGCTGACCGGGCGGACCCGGGTGCCGACATTGGGACGGGCGCTGACCAGGCCCTTGGCCTCGAGCACACGCAGGGACTCGCGGACCACCGTGCGGGAGACCTCGAAGCGCTGGCCGATCTCCTCGGGCACCAGCGGGCGGTCCGAGCCGAGGTCGCCGGAGACGATCATCTGACCGAGCTGCTGGACGAGTTGGCCGTGCAGGCCGCGGCCGCGACTGCCCGCCGCACGCCGTCCCACCCGGCCGAGTTCCGTGTCCCCGCCGTCCCAGGAGGGGGCGCCGATCCGGCCTGCGGGGCGCGCCTCCCCGTAGGCGTAGCGGTCGAGTTCGCCCTGGGCCGAGAGGCCGGTGTCGGCGGTGCGGGCGGTCATCATGGTGTGCGCAAGGGTGCTCATGCACCCTTTGTCGGCGGGACTCCGGCGGCCCTTGAGGTCTTTGGTGAAAAGCACACGAAAGGGTGATCACCGCCACCCCCGCAATTGACGCTTTATCGGAAAGAAGCGGGCATTCCCAAGGGAGTTGCGGACAGAACCCTCCTCGCCGGTCGCCTCCGGCTCACCAACGGGCCCTCGCGCGCAGCCCCGTGAAGAGATAGGCGCAGATCAGAACGGTGAGCGAGAGGGCGAGCGCGGCTCCGACGGGTTCGGCCACCAAGTGCAGGGCGGCGATGAGCCAGTGGTCCAGCGCGTGCGGCCACCGCACCCACGCCAGGTCGCGCAGCCGGTCGGGAAGCCCGGCGACGGAGCGCACCGAACGCCCGTCCACGGCCTTCTTGAGCAGCGGTACGACGACGACGGGCACCGCGAGCACCGCCGCGAGACCCGCGGTGGTGGCCCGGAAGATCCCGGCGGCGAGCAGTCCGGCCCAAGCGCAGCCGACGGTGAGACCGGCCCAGCCCGCGCCCAGGCCCAGCCATTCCTGCGGCCGCCCGGTTACACCGGCTCCGTAGACCAGGCGCAGGGCCTCGTGGTCGACCGCCACCGCGAGGGCCGCGAGCACCAGGGCCGCGGCCGCGGTCACCAGGAGCTTGGCGGCGAGCAGGCCCAGCCGGCGCGGGACGGTGCCGCGGTCGGCGGCGAGTGCGGGATAGCGGTACTCGTCACCGAAGGCGAGGGCGCCGAACAGGCCCGCGCCGAGCGCCGCGGGCGGCAGGGGCAGCAGGCCGGGCCAGGCGGCGAGGAGGCGGGGCTGCGGGGTGTGCCCGGACCGCGCGAGCAGCACGGCGAGGACCGCCGAGAGGGCCAGAACTCCCGCCGCCAGAAGGAAAGTTGTCCGTACGCCGAGGAACCTGCGCAGTTCGTAGCGCAGGGGGCGCAGCGGGGTTCGGGCCGGGTGGCGGGCGAGGGGCGGCGAGTGGGAACCCGGGGGCGGGCCCGTCCGTTCCCGGGGTGGGACGGTGACGCTCGGCCCGGTTTCGCCGATCTCGTCGGCGAGTTGGTGGAGCAGCACGCCGTTGCGGAAGGCGGTCTCCCCGACCTCCGCGCAGCTACTGCCGTACACGGACAGGTGGTTCCCGTCCTCGGCGACCACTTCGACGGAGCGGTGGGCCGCGCGCGCCTCGCGGCTGACCAGGGCGCCGAGGCGGGCGGCGTGCGGGGTGGCGACGGCGACGCGCGGGCGCAGCCGGGTGCGGGCGAACTCGGTGGCGTCCTGGTCGGCGACGAGGCGGCCGCCGTCGATGGTGACCACCCGGTCGGCGAGCCGGGCCGCCTCCTTGGGGTCGGCGAAGGTGCACAGGACGGTGCCGCCGTGATCGGCGTGGCCGCGCAGCAGTCCATGCAGCCAGGCGTTCTCGCGGGGCGAGAGGCCCTCGGCGGGCTCGTCGAGGAGGAGGGTGTGCGGGTCGCCGAGCAGGGCGGCGGCGAGGCCCAGGCGGCGGTCCATGCCGAGCGAGAGGGTGCCCAGGCGCTGGTCGGCGAGGCCGCGGAGGCCGACGACGTCGAGCATCTCCTCCGCACGCGAGACCGGGACTCCGGCGACCGTGCACATGAGCTTGAGCTGTCCCCGGACGGTGCGGGCCGGGTGGCCGGGCACATCGCCGAGGAGCGTGCCCACCTCGCGGGCGGGATGGGCGAGTTGATGCAGCGGGCGGCCGCGGAAGTAGGTCACGCCCCGGCCGGGTTCGAGTTCGAGCATCAGGCGCAGAGCCGTCGTACGGCCCGATCCGGGAACGCCGAGCAGGGCGGTGAGCTGGCCGGGTCTCGCCTCGAAGGTGAGGTCGTCCACGGCGGGCGGGAGGTCTCGGCGGGGCGCGCTGGTCAGTCCGATTGCCTGGAGCATCGCTTCTCTCGCGGTAGGTGAGACCGCTCGGCGGCTGGGCGGGTACCGCAGCAAGATAACGCGACATTTAGGACTTTTCGTGCAGCGTTGGGGGAGGCGCCCCCGGGCGTCAGGCCTTTACGCGCGAAGCGCCGGGTGTGCAGAGCGCTGAGTACGGGGCGTCGGGGTGCAGAGCGCCGGGGCGCCCGGCGAGGCGTCCCCCCTCCGCAACCCCAGGACCCGGCGGCGCGGGCCCATCCCGGTTCGCCGCGGCGGGGTCAGACCTCGGGGCGCAGCATCGGGGGGTTGAGCAGGGTCGCCCCGCCGGCGCGGAACAGTTGGGCGGGGCGACCGCCCTGTCGGGTCGTGGTGCCGCCGGCCGGGACCAGGAAGCCCGGGGTGCCGGTCACCTTGCGGTGGAAGTTGCGCGGGTCGAGGGCGACGCCCCACACCGCCTCGTACACCCGGCGCAGCTCGCCGACGGTGAACTCGGCCGGGCAGAAGGCTGTGGCCAGCGAGGAGTACTCGATCTTCGACCGGGCGCGCTCGACCCCGTCCGCCAGGATCCGCGCGTGGTCGAAGGCGAGCGGCGCGGGCTGTTCGCCGTCGCGCCCGAAGCCGCCCTCCTGGCCGAGCAGGTCCTCGACGGGGGCCCACCGGGCGCTGTGCGCGTCGCCGCCGGCGCGCGGGGCGGGCAGGTCGGGGGCGAGGGCGAGGTGCGCCACGCTGACCACGCGCATCCGGGGGTCGCGCCGGGGGTCGCCGTAGGTGGCGAGCTGTTCGAGGTGGGCACCGTTGGCGAGCGCGGGGGCCGACGGGTCCGAGGCGCACAGCCCCGTCTCCTCACCGAGCTCCCTGGCCGCCGCGGTGGACAGGTCCTCGTCCTCGCGGACGAATCCGCCGGGCAGCGCCCAGCGCCCCTGGAACGGTGATTCCCCGCGCCGCACCACGAGCGCGCAGAGCGCGTGGCGACGCACGGTCAGCACGACCAGATCGACGGTCACGGCGAAGGGCGGAAAGGCCGACGGGTCGTAGGGCGACATGCGGCGATCATAGTCGTCTGCCTGACGATAAACACTCCCTTCGACATCGTCCGGCACTTCTTCTCCCGGGCGCACCTCGCGGGCCACCGGTCGCGCTCAGCCTCCCAACTGGAGCCATGGGGCGGCCTCCTCGACCATGCCCACCCCGAGCCTGCTGATCCGTACGGTGAACGGCTCCCCCGCGACGCTCAGGCCCGCGAGGCGGACCGCGCCGAGCGGGGCCGACCGCATCGGGTCGAGGACGACCGTCCTGGCCGGGGCGTCCGGGCGGATGCCGGCCAGGGCGGTCAGCAACTGGACCCCGGCAGCGGCCGCCACCGCCGCCGGACGACAGGCGGCCGGATGGGGCACGGGCACGCTGTCCGCGGTGCGCTGCTCCCCCGCGTACATCTCGGGCAGCCGGTGGCCGAACGCCTCCGAGGCGGCCAGGACTCCCCGCAGCAGGGCGACGGCCTCCTTCTCGTACCCGGCGGCGGCCAGGCCCGCGACGGCGACGGCGCTCTCGTGGACCCGTACCGCGCCGGCCCGGTGCCCGAACGGGTTGTACCCGGGCTCCTTGACGGCGAGCCCGCGCAGTCCCCAGCCGGAGTCCATGGCGGGGCCACCGAGCAGCCGGGCCAGCTGCTCGGTCTGCACCTTGTCCAGGAGCCCGGGGGCGAGGCGTCCGCCGCCGAGCAGCCCCGTGTCGAGCAGGTGGGCGGCGCCCGCGCCGAGCAGCGGTACCGGCCGTCCGTCGCCGGTACGGGCCGCGGCGGGCCGGCCGCCGCCGAGGTCGTCCAGCCAGAAGTCCGCCCGGAACCGTTCCCTGAGCGCCGCGGCCCGCGCGAGCCAGGCGTCCGCGCCGGGACGGTCGCACTCGCGCAGCAGTTCCGCGCCGAGCAGCGCCGCCCGGTGGACGTGGGCCTGGGTCTCGGCGCGGACGAGCCCGGCGGCCCCGGGACCCCGCTCGGCGAGATAGCCGTCACCGCCGCCGCCGTCGTCCAGGGCAGTGGCCAGCCAGCGCAGGCACCGCTCGGCCGCGGGCAGCAGCTCGGCCACCTCCGCCTCGGGCAGGCCCCACCTCCGCGCCTCCGCGAGCACCACGGGAAACGCGAGGGTGGCCTCCACTCCCGTGCAGCCGGGCGGCAGATAGGGCCCGGCATCCCTGAAGGGGCCCGGAATGAGCCCCAACTCCGGTCCACGGCCGGCGAGTTGGCTTCTGGCCAGGGTGCGCAGGGTGGCCGCCGCAAGGCGCGTGGACAGGGGCAGCGCCATCCGCGCCGCCCAGAGCGCCTCGGCGGGCGCCGCCCCGCACCGCCAGGGGACACCGGCCGCCGCGTAGAGGTCGGCCGGGTGGGCCGGGTCGCGGATCAGCAGGGCCCGCAGGTCGTCGAGGCTGCGGTGCAACAGGCCCGCCACCCTCGGATCGTCGCTCTCCGCCCTGGTCTCCCCGGTGGTGGGCAGGGGGCTCGCCCCATGACCGGGCGGCCGCACGGGCCGGCCCGTCCTGATGGTCAGCTCGATGGTGCACGAGCCGCCCGGCGGCAGCTCCACGGCCCAGCGCAGCACTCCGGCGGAGGCGAGCGCGTCGGTCGGCGGGGGCTTGGCCGTCACGGCGCAGTACGCGCCGCCCGAACTCCAGCGCATTCCCGAGTCATGGACGCTGGCGGGCAGTTCGGGTCCGGTGCGGCCGGAGGCGACCGCGCCGAGGTCGGCGAGGTCGGTACCGAGCGCGATCTCCACCGGGATCCTCAGCGCCCTGGCCGAGGAACTGGTCAGGGTGATCCGTTCGGTGCCGTCCGCCTGCCGGAGTCGTTCGACGGCGATCCCGGGGTCGGGTCCGCTGTCCGCCGCTGTGCGCACCACGGCCAGGAACCGGGCGCGGTCGGCCGATATCGACCTGCCCTGCACAGCGATCGGATCCCGCCCCGCCACCCTCAACTGGCAACGGGAGAGCACCCGGCGGCCGTGCTGGTAGAAGCCTTCGAGGCCGTGCCCGGTGAGCTGTCCGTGTTCCGGCGACACCGCGAGGCCGGGCAGGGCCACGCAGATCACGGATGCGTGCACGGCCGGGAGTTCGCCGAGCGGCCCGGCGGGCCTCGGCGGGACCGGTCCCGGCGTGCTCCCGGTGCCGGGGCGGGACGGTGCGGTGGGCGCCATTGCGTACCCTTCTGCGCGATCCGGGCTGCGACGACGGCGGCGGTCCGGGCGCGGCTGCCGCCGCCCGTGCGACGCGGTGCCCGGTGCCGCGCCGCCACCCACGTGAACGCCGCGGGCCTCGACCGGGTCACGGACGGATCGCCCCGCCGGCCCCCTCCCCGGGCCCGACCGGCCGTACCCCCCGCGCCCCTCTCCCTCCGACGCCCCCCGAGCGCCATCCTTGACCGCCGCACTCCGGGGCGGGGGCGCAGCCACCCTCTCCCGCGCCATCACTCCTCCCCGTTCACCCTCACCCCGCCCCGGCTGCGGACCCGGTCGCGCACCTTCCGCGGCTCGGGCCGGGGCTCACCCTGCGTCCCGGCCCGGGGCTCGGAACGGCCGGCGCTCCCGTCAGGGCGGTCGAGACCGGGCCGGGTGGATTCGGGTCGGGTGGATTCGGAGCAACTCGATCCGGGGCGGTTGGATCCGGACCGCGCGGATTCGGCGCGCGCGGATTCGGAGCGGCTCGATTCAGGGCGGGTGGATTCGGGGCGGGTGGATTCGGGGCGCGTCGATTCATGGCTGACGCGTCCCGTACGGGCCGAACTCCCCCTCTGCCGGTGCGAATTGGGGCTCTTCTTCGCGTGCGACGGCGTGGACTTGCGAGGCGTCTTGGGGCGAGGCGCCCGGCGAGGAATGGGCGCCGTGAGCGTCTCGGCGGTCTCGGGTGTGGGAGGGACCTGCGAGGTGAGGCCGGCGGGAGCAGTCGGGGCCTCCCCGGCGGGGTCGATGAGTACGGGTGAATCGACGGGTGCCGCAGGAGGCTCCCCTTCGAGGAGGTCCTGAGCGGGGAACGCGCCCTCGGGGGCCGTCGATCGCTCGGTCCCGCGCATCGCCGCATCCTGTTCCGCGAGCCTCGCGGCGCGTTCCTCGCGGAGGCAGACGCGCAGTTCTTCGGGGTCGAGGCCCTGGTTGCAGGCCTGGTGGAGGAGGCGGGCGAAGCGGTAGTCGGGGTCGGCCCGCAGGGCCAGGTTGAAGGCCACCCGGGCGTGGGGTTCGTCGCCCGTCGACCAGGAGACCCAGCCCGCCAGCGTGAGCAGCGCGGCGGCGTGGTCCGCGTACGGTCCGACGCATCGGCGGGCCAGCGCTCGCCACAGGCGCAGGGCGGGCCCCGCGTCGGCCCCCTCCATCCATTCGGCGGCCCAGTCGCGGGTCGTGCGGTCCTGGAGGCCGAGGATCACGGCCGCCGCCTCGTCGTGGGCGATGAGACTGTCGTCCAGGTCGTCCGACGCGTTCCCGCCCAGGAGCAGGGTGCCCGCCCCGCGGCCGGCCGACGAGAGCGAGCCCGTGCCGGGTGCCGGCTCCGGGGCGTCCGCGATGCGACGCATGAGCCGGGCCGCCAGGTCGAGCGTCTCGTCGGCGACGCTGCGCCGGTCCCCCCGTTCGAGGACGCGGGGGAACATCTCCGCGGCCGCCGCGTCGAGGGCCCGTTCCTGGTCGGCCGCCGCGGCGGATCGCCACGGCGCGAACCGCTCCTCCATCTCCCGCAAGGATCCTCGGACTTGGATCCCCGCGTAGGTCGCCGCGGCCGCCATCACGGAGGTGCCGGGCAGGGCGAGTGTGTTGCCCTCCGGCGGGCAGCAGCGGTTGTCGGGGCAGCAGTACGACCAGTACCGCCCGTCGGAAATGCACAGTGCTTCGCGCACGGGTACGTCGAGGGTGCCGCACGCGGTGCGGAGCCGTTGGGCCAGTGGCCGCAGCCGCTCCATCACCGCGCGCCCGGTGCCGTCCAGCGACGGGTCCTGGCAGAGGAAGACGACGATCCCGTCCGGCCGGGGTCCACGTCGTTCGCTTCCCGACACCAGGCACTCGGCGAGCTGGTCGGCGATGTCGGGCCACTCCTGGGGCGAAGCGGGCAGGCCCACCCGGACGCGGCCGCCGAACCTGCCGCTCTCACCGTGCAGGGCGACCAGCACGACGGAGTCGGTCGGGTGGAACCCCAGCAAGTACGGCAGCGCGTCGGCCAGTTCGGCCGGGCCGCGCAGGGTGATCCGGGGCTCGGCCGGCGAACCGTGCGACGCGGATGTACGGGATGCGGCCTCATGGGCCCTGTGGGCCTCGGACCCACGGGAGTGGGAGTCGTAAGAGCCGGATTCGTGGTGTTCGTTCGTGTCTCGCATGTTCCGAGGGTTTCGCGATCACCGACTTCCCACCACCCCTGTGGATAACCTTGTCCACAGGGCGAAGGTGCTGGTCATACAAGTGACGGCCGGCCCGGCGGGTACCGCAACTACCGCCGCTGCGGGCTGAGTTGAGGGTCGTCTGCGACACGGGGCGGCGGGCCGGGCATCGAAGTCGCCCGCGCGCGAGGGTCCAGAAGCGGTCGGGCCCCCGATGAGGCGCTGCGCACCGGCGCGGGTCGTACAGCTCATACGGCTCGCACGACCCGCTCAGGTCATAAAGCTCGCACGACCCGCTCGGCTCATGCGGCTCATACAGCCCATACGACCCGCGGCTCATACGGCCCGCGCGGCGCAGGCCCGGCCCGACCACAGCGACCGGCACGTCCCCTCCCCCCTGCTCCCGGCCAGGGCGTCCGCATGGCCACCGCAACCGGAAACAGCCCGTGACCAGCGAGGACGGCCGATCGGGAACGGTTCGGTCCGCGATTGTCGGACCCGTCCTGTTGTATGGAGGCATGGAGCACACGAGCAACGCGGAACTGCGCACCGAGGCCGACACGGTCCTCGCCCGTCTCGTCGGGGACGCCACCGGCACCGCGCGGCTGCGCGAGGACCAGTGGCGGGCCATCGAGGCGCTGGTCGCCGACAAGCGGCGGGCGCTCGTCGTGCAGCGCACGGGGTGGGGCAAGTCCGCGGTGTACTTCGTGGCGACCGCCCTGCTGCGCGGTATGGGGGCGGGTCCCACGGTGATCGTCTCGCCGCTGCTCGCCCTGATGCGCAACCAGGTCGAGGCCGCGGCCCGGGCGGGCATCAGCGCCCGGACGATCAACTCGGCCAATCCCGAGGAGTGGGACACCATTCAGGAGGAGGTCGCGGCGGGCGCCGTGGACGTGCTGCTGGTGTCGCCCGAGCGCCTCAACAATCCGGACTTCCGGGACAACGTCCTGCCGAAGCTGTCCGCGGCCACCGGTCTGCTCGTGGTGGACGAGGCGCACTGCATCTCCGACTGGGGCCACGACTTCCGTCCCGACTACCGCCGGCTGCGCACCATGCTGGTCGAACTCCCGCCGGGCGTCCCGGTGTTGGCGACCACCGCCACCGCGAACGCCCGGGTGACGGCGGACGTGGCCGAGCAGCTCGGCACCGGCGGCGGCTCGGACGCGCTGGTGCTCCGCGGCCCCCTGGACCGCGAGAGCCTCAGCCTCAACGTGCTGGCGCTGCCCGACGCGGCCCACCGCCTGGGCTGGCTCGCCGACCACCTCGACGAGCTGCCCGGCTCGGGGATCATCTACACGCTGACGGTCGCGGCGGCCGAGGAGATCACCACGTATCTGCGCCGGCGCGGGCATACCGTCGCCTCGTACACCGGCAAGACGGAGAACGCGGACCGCCAGCAGGCCGAGGACGATCTATTGGCCAACCGGGTCAAGGCGCTGGTCGCCACCTCGGCGCTCGGCATGGGCTTCGACAAGCCGGACCTCGGTTTCGTGGTCCACCTCGGCTCGCCCTCCTCTCCCATCGCCTACTACCAGCAGGTCGGCCGCGCGGGCCGTGGGGTGGCCCACGCGGAGGTCCTGCTGCTGCCGGGGCGCGAGGACGAGGCGATCTGGAAGTACTTCGCGTCGGTGGCCTTCCCTCCGGAGGAGCAGGTCCGCCGCACCCTGGATGTGCTGGCGCACAGCGACCGCCCCATGTCGCTGCCCGCCCTGGAACCACTGGTGGAACTGCGCCGCACGCGTCTGGAGACGATGCTCAAGGTGCTGGACGTGGACGGCGCGGTGCGGCGGGTGAAGGGCGGCTGGACGACCACGGGCGAGCCGTGGGTGTACGACACCGAGCGGTACGCGTGGGTGGCCCGTCAGCGTTCGGTCGAGCAGCAGGCGATGCGTGACTACGCCTCGACGACGGGGTGCCGGATGGAGTTCCTGCGCCGCCAGCTCGACGACGAGCAGGCGGCGCCGTGCGGGCGTTGCGACAACTGCGCGGGCGCCCGTTTCACGGCCGATGTGTCCGGCAAGGCGCTGGACGAGGCGCGCGGCGAGCTGACGCGACCCGGCGTGGAGGTCGAGCCCCGCAAGATGTGGCCCACCGGGCTCGCCGCCATCGGCATCGACTTGAAGGGACGCATCCCGGCCGGTGAACTCGCCTTCCCCGGAAGGGCGTTGGGTCGCCTTTCGGACATCGGCTGGGGCAATCGACTGCGTCCGATGCTGGCGCCGGGAGCCCCGGACGGCCCGGTGCCCGACGATGTCGTGCAGGCGGCGGTGAGCGTCCTCGCCGACTGGGCGAAGGGCTCCGGCGGCTGGGCCTGCGGCAGCCCGGACGCGCCGCCCCGGCCGGTCGGTGTGGTGACGGTCCCCTCGCGCACCCGTCCCGCGCTGGTCGGCTCGCTCGGCGCGCGGATCGCGGAGATCGGGCGGATGCCGTTGCTGGGCTCCCTCGCGTACGCCGATGGACCGGCGGGCGAACGGATCGCGCAGTCCAACAGCGCGCAGCGGGTCCGCGCGCTGCACCACGCCTTCGTGGTCCCCGAGGCGCTCGCGTCCGCGCTGGCCGAAGCCCAGGGCCCGGTGCTGCTGGTCGACGACGCCTCCGACACGGGCTGGACGCTGGCCGTGGCGACCAGGCTGCTGCGCCGCTCCGGAGCCAAGGGGGTGTTCCCCCTGGTCCTCGCCGTTCAGGCGTGAAGCCGCACCACCGCTCCGGAGCCGGGGACCATCTCGCCGGCCCTCGCCGTGCAGGCGTGAAACCGCACCACCCAGTGCCAGGAGAGCCGCACCATCCCTCTTGCCAGGAGAGCCGCACCGCCGCAGAGCCCGAGGAGAGCCGCACCGCCGCGGAGCCCGAGGAAAAGCCGAAGGACCAGCCCCACTGGTGCTCGCCGTTCTGGCGGGAGAGCAGGGGTGATCGGGGGTGCGGCGGGGCAGGGATATGAGTGCCCTACCCATCACTTCGCGCCGACGGCGACATCTGCTCGTTGCCGCCCTGCCCGGCGGCGGCGAGCATGGGGTCACCGCACCGGCGCGGTGACCCCATGGCCCCCACAGGGGCGCCCCCGCAAGGTGTGCCGTGGTGCGCCCACCCGTCCCTGCCCGCCCTACGAGCGTGTATCCGGAAGGGAGGACCATGACGTTCGGATTCGCTCCGTCCGCGACCCCGGCAGCGGTACCCACTCCGATACCGGCCGACTCCTCGAACCGCTTCGGGCGGGTCCTGGAGCCCGCCGAGTGGGCCGCGGCCGGCATTCCCCTGCTGCGCAACCCCCGCGAGGTCGTCAGCGGGCTGCACGCCCGGCACCGGCCCGCCCTTTCGACCGCCGTCGTCGCGGTCCTCGACCACGACGAACGGCTCACGGCCAGCGCGTCGTTCACCCGCCGCCCGGCACCGGCCGACGGCTGGGAGTTCCGCAACGCGCTGCTCGCGCAGTTGCGCCGGATCATCCCGCACGATCTGCGCCGCAGGACGCCGGTGCGTACCGCCGTCCTGCTCTACTGCCGTGAGGGAGACGAGCGTTGGACGCCGGAGGACGGCGCGTGGATGTGGGGTCTCCGTGACGCCTGCACCCTGCACGGGCTGCGTTGCGGGGCGTACATCACGCTGACGCGTGGCGGTTGGCAGGTGCTCGGCGAAGGGCGCGGCGGCCGCCGGCCCAGCACGATCGCGGGAGCCGGCTCCCTGGCCGACGCCGCGCACGAGCTGGCCGCGCCGCTGCCGTTGCGCCGCGCCACCGGCGCGGCGGACAGGCCGTGGCGCACCGCCGCACGCTGAACCGCCCGCGCCAGAACGGCATCGGCCCGACCACCCTGACAACCGCCCGCGCTCAGACTCCCGCGCCGAGCGCCGCGTTGATGCGCTGCGGGTCGCCGCACACGATGAGCAGCGCCTCGGCGCGGGCCAGGGCGAGCGGCAGAGCACGGGCGGCCGGGTCGCCGGCCCCGTCGCCACCCTCACCGGCCGCGTTGACGGCGACGACGACCACGGGACGGGCCGAGGCCCGCTCCGCGGCGGCCGCGGCGGCGTAGAAGACGTCATCGCGGGCGTCGTGCTGGGCCCAATAGGCGTCCTCGCCGAAGGACAGCTCGTGGGCGGCCCAGGGGTGCGGGTCGCCGGTGGTGAGGACCAGGATGTCGCCGGGCGCGCGGCCCGTGTCGAGCAGCAGGTCCACCGCCTCGCCCGCGGCGTCGAGCGCGCCGTCGGCCGGGGCCGGAATGAGCTGGATCTGGGGGCCGGCCGGGCTCGGCGGCCGGGGCGGCGGGGTCTGCGCGGCGGACGTGTGCGACCGCTGCGCGGGGGGCGTGGGCCGGGCCGGGCCGGGGACCGGACGTCCGGGGCGCGGTGTGGCCGCGGAACGCGGACCGGGTACGGGATGAGGGGTCTGCGCGGCGCGGCCGGCGGCCGGGGTGACGCGGGGACCCTGGGCACTCTCGTGAATCTGAGGCTCCTCGGGGATGAGAGGCATGAAGGGATGTCTATCAAATGCCGGTGAAAGCCTCACCGGCGGGTGGGCACAAAGGTGCGATCGGGGCGGAGTCTCCCCGCAACTGGGCGGGAAAGTCCAGGGATTTCAGGACGCGGCCCCGGACTTTCGCCGTCCCGTCAAACGGACCGGAAGGCTCCGGGAACGGGGCCGCACCGCGCGGAGAACGGACCGGAAACCGGCGGAACCCGTTCCTCCGGGTCAGAAGTCGAAGCCGAGCTGTCCCCCGCTTTCGAGAGCGACCGCCTCCGCGGAGAGCCGCGTCTTCTTGAGGTGCCGCCAGCGGGGCAGCGCGTCCAGATACGCCCAGGAGAGCCGGTGGTAGGGGGTGGGCCCCTGGTCCTCCAGCGCCGCCTTGTGCACGGGCGAGGGATAGCCGGCGTTCTCGGCGAAGCCGAACCCGGCGTACTCCCCCTGGGCGCCCACCAGTTCGGCCATCATCGCGTCGCGGCGCACCTTGGCGATCACCGAGGCGGCCGAGACCGCGATGCAGGACTGGTCGCCCTTGATCACCGTACGGACCTGCCAGGGGATCCCGAGGTAGTCGTGCTTCCCGTCGAGGATCACCGCGTCGGGCCGCACCGGCAGCGCCTCCAGGGCGCGTATGGCGGCGAGCCGCAGAGCCGCGGTCATGCCGAGCTCGTCGATCTCCTCGGGCGAGGAGTCGCCGAGCGCGTAGGCGGTGACCCAGCCCTCCAGGACCGCGGCGAGCTCGGTGCGGCGCTTGGGGCTGATCAGCTTGGAGTCGGTGAGCCCGGCGGGCGGGCGGCGCAGTCCGGTGACGGCCGCGCAGACCGTGACGGGACCGGCCCACGCCCCGCGTCCGACTTCGTCGACACCGGCGACGATCTTGGCCCCGGTGGTGGCACGAATCGAGCGCTCGACGCTGTGGGTGGGTGGTTCGTACGGCATGGCGCCTGCAAGGTTACGCCGCCGGGCACGGCCCGCGACACCCAGGCCTCCCGCTACCGCCGGTAGCCGGTTGCCCGGCGGGCGGTCAGCCGTGGTGAGGGCGGAGCAGCGGCACCATGACCTGGTCGATCATCGCGGCGATGTCCTCTTCCTCCCAGGTGCTGCCGCACAGCTTGGAGCGGTACATCATCAGCCCCGGGATCACGTCGAAGACGAGCTCGCCGGTGGCGTCGGGGCGCACGTCGCCGCGCTCGACGCCCCGCCGCACCACCTCGCGCAGCAGCCGGTTGGCGGGCTCGATCACCCGGTGCAGGATCAGCTCCTGGAAGCGGTCGGCCGCCGCCTGGTCACACTCGTAGAGGACCGAACGCAGTGCGTGACCGGAGCGGGAGTACATCGTGTCCCGGATGCGCAGGCACAGCTGGTAGAGGTCCTCGCGCACCGAGCCGTGGTCGGGGGCGTCGTCGAGGGCGGCGAAGCCGGAGCGCAGCGCGTCCGCGACCAGCTCGGCCTTGGACGGCCAGCGGCGGTAGACGGCGGCCTTGCCGGTCCCCGCGCCGGCGGCGACCCCCTCCATGGTGAGGCCGCCCCAGCCGACCGTGCTCAACTGCTCCAGAGCGGCGTCGAGGATCGCCCGCTCCAGGACGGGGCCTCGGCGGCGCGGCGAGACGGGCGGCGCACCGGTGGCGGCCCAGCGCGAAGTAGCCATCTTCTTCTCTCCGTTGGGGATTCTCCGCGGGGACGGAAACCCCCTGTTGGGGACGGGTGTTCCCCCGCCGGGGACTCGATGCGCAGCGTACGCGGGCGGGGTGGGGCCGCTCCCATGGTGGCCCGCCGCCGCCCCGATGTTCCATACCGCGCACGCCTCTTCACCCGCTCGACGCGCGGCCCACAGCCGAGCCGACACGTCACCAACTCCCTTGGAAAAGGCTTGTGTTCGCTCCCGGCCACTCACTATCGTCGGTCGTTAGTGAACGGCGGCGTTCACTACAGTTTTTAGGGGGAATCCAGTGACGTCCAACCAGATCGGCGCGGCCCCGCCCACGAAGGCCCGGCCGGGCCCCGCGGGCCGCTCGGCACGGCCCGGCATAGCCCTGACCGTCATCGCGGCGTGCCAGCTGATGGTCGTGCTCGACGCCACCATCGTCAACATCGCACTGCCGCACATCCAGATCGCGCTCGGCTTCTCCACCAATGACCTCACCTGGGTCATCAACGCCTATGCGCTCACCTTCGGCGGGCTGCTGCTGCTCGGCGGCCGGGCCGGCGATCTGCTCGGCCGGCGCCGCATGTTCATCACCGGCATCCTCGCCTTCACGCTCGCCTCGCTGCTCGGCGGATTCGCCCAGGAGCCCTGGCAGTTGCTCGCCGCGCGTGCCTTGCAGGGCATCGGCGGCGCGATAGCCTCGCCGACCTCCCTCGCGCTGATCGCGACGACGTTTCCCGAAGGCCCGGAACGCAACCGGGCCTTCGGCGTGTTCGCCGCCGTGTCGGCCGGTGGCGGCGCCATCGGGCTGCTGGCGGGCGGCATGCTCACCGACTGGCTGAACTGGCGCTGGGTGCTGTTCGTCAACGTCCCCATCGGCGTCTTCATCGCCTTCCTCGCACCCCGCTACATCAGGGAGTCCGAGCGCCATCCGGGCCGCTTCGACATCACCGGCGCGCTGACCTCCACCCTGGGCATGGCGGCGCTGGTGTACGGGTTCATCCGGGCCTCGTCGGACGGCTGGAGCGACTCGCTCACGCTGGGCTCGTTCGCGGCGGCCGTGGTGCTGCTGCTCGCGTTCGTCGCCGTGGAGCGGCGCTCGGCCCAGCCGATCACGCCGCTTCGGATGTTCGCCGACCGCAACCGGTCGGGCACGTACGTGATGATGCTCAGCCTGGCCGCCGCCATGTTCGGGATGTTCTTCTTCATCGTCCTGTTCGTGCAGAACGTGCTGCACTACAGCCCCATCAAGGCGGGCCTGGCCTTCCTTCCGGTGACGGTCGCGATCGTCACGGGCGCCGGCCTCTCCTCCAACCTGCTGCCGAAGCTCGGTCCCAAGCCCTTCATGGTGACCGGAACCGTGCTCACCGGTCTCGGCATGGCCTGGCTGACCCGGATCGATCCGGACAGCTCCTACGCGGGCGGGATCCTGGGCCCGATGCTGCTGTTCGGCTTCGGCATGGGACTCAACTTCGTCACCCTGACCCTGACCGCCGTCTCCGGTGTCGCCGACAGGGAATCCGGCGCCGCCTCGGGCCTGTTGAACACCACCCAGCAGGTCGGCGGCGCGCTCGGCCTGTCCATCCTGACGACCGTGTTCGGCACCGCGAGCCGCCATGAGGCCACCGCCCAGGTGAAGGACTTCATGGCCCACGCCTCGCCCGGGCAGAGGGAAGCGTTCCTCACGTCCCACCAGCTGCCCGCCCCTTGGAGCGACGAGGTGCTCGCCCACGGCATCGGCGTCGCGTTCATGGCCGCCATCGCCCTGGTCGCCCTGGCGATCCTGACCGCCGTGTTCGTCATCCAGGTCCGCAAGAGCGACCTGGAGGCGCTGAGCGGCGCACCCACCGGAGCCGGACTGTAGGGCCCGAACCCGAAGGAGCCGCCCCAACTCGGGGGCGACTCCTCGGCGTTGGAGTCCGCAGGCGGCACGGGTCCGGCCATGCCTACGCGGGCGGGGGCGGGTACGTCAGCGCGCCGGGCTCGTCGCCACCCAGTCCGGCAGGTCCTCGGTGCGCTCCAGCCACTCGGCGGGAGGCGCACCCGCCGGGGCGGAAGCGATGACTCCGCCGACGATCGCGCAGGTCGTGTCGACGTCACCGCCGACCTGCGCGGTGGTCCAGAACGCCCGCTCGTAGGCACCGAGCCCGCGCGCCGCCGACCACAGGGCGAACGGCACCGTGTCGTGGGCGCTGGTGCGCCGCCCGGACCCGAGCACCGCGGCCACGGTCGCCGCGTCGTCGTAGTCGAGCATGTCCCGGGCCCGCCGCAGCCCCGCGCCCACCGCGCTGCGCGGCACGAGCGCGATCACCCCGTCCAGCAGGTCGCCCGGCGAGGGCGGGCCCGCGGGCGCGGCGACCAGGGCGGCGGCCGCCGCGACGGCCATGGCACCCACGACGGCCTCGCGGTGCTGGTGGGTGGTGTACGAGGAGATCTCGGCCTGGTGGGTGGCCTGCTCGGGGTCGTCCGCGTACCAGGCGCCGAGCGGGGCGATCCGCATGGCCGAGCCATTGCCCCAGGAGCCCTGGCCGTTGAACAGCGCGGAGGCCAGCTCCCGCCAGTCCCCGCCCTCCCTGACCAGGCGCAGCATCCGGTTGACCGCCGGGCCGTAGCCCCGGTCGAAGTCGTGGTGGTGCGCGAAGGACAGCGCGAGCGCGTCCTGGTCGATCCGGTGGTGGGAGGCGAGGACGGCCAGGACCGAGCAGGCCATCTCGGTGTCGTCGGTCCACTGCCAGTGGCCTGCGGGCAGTTCCCGGCGCTTGAGGAGGGGATAGTTGACGGGGACGAAGAACTGGGAACCCAGCGCGTCTCCGACGGACAGGCCGCGCAGGCTGCCCAGGGCGCGTGCGAAGCGCGTGTCGAGTGATTCGGTGGAGGAGTCAGCGGTCATCTCACGGCCACTCTATCCGGTGATCCCGTACGGCTCGGGGGCACGCCACCGCTGAAACGGCCGGTCGAGCGAGTACCGCCCGTCCGCGCCGAGCAGCAGCGTCCTGGTCTCGGCGTTCCCCGGGTTGGACAGCGACTCGAAGTCGGCGACGCTCCAGTGGAACCAGCGCATGCAGAACAGCCTCATGGTGAGCCCGTGCGTCACGAGGAGCACATTGGGCGGGTGGTCGGGCGCCTCGAAACTCCGGTACAGGCTCTCCAGGAACGCCCCCACCCGGTCGTAGACGTCGGCCCCGGACTCGCCCTGGGCGAAGCGGTAGAAGAAGTGCCCGTACGCGTCCCGGTAGGCCTTCTGGAGCTTGACGTCGTCCCGGTCCTGCCAGTTTCCCCAGTCCTGCTCGCGCAGCCGCGGCTCCTCGCGGATCCGTACCCGCGCGGGGTCGAGGCCGAAGGCACGGAAGGTCTGGTGCGTCCTGCGGTAGGGCGAGACGTAGACGCTGACCCGCTCGTCCTGGAACGTCTCGCGCAGCCGCTCCCCGGTCGCCTCGGCCTGGCGCAGCCCCGCTTCGGTGAGCCCCAGCGCATGGTCGGGCTCACGCTCGTACACGGTGTCGTCGGCATTGCCCTCCGACTCGCCATGCCGGACGAGGACGATGCGCCGTGGTCTTGCCATGCCCAAACCCTAGATCGCCCGCGCCGCGATCGAGCACCTGTCCGGCCCCCATCCGGCGTAGCCCCCGGAACGCCACGGCGAAACGGGCCCCGTGGATCAGACCGTCCAGCCCTCGTCGAGCCGGACCACGTCGCCGCTCAGGGCCGCGACATCGGTCTCGGTCTGGGCGCGCAGGGAGAGCCGTTCCAGGCGGTCGGCCCGGTACTTGCCGTGCTCGGCGGACGACCGCCACATGGAGAGCACCAGGAACTCGTGGCCGGGCGCCTCGGCGAACACACCGCGCAGCATGCCGGGAGAGCCCGCCATCGCCGGGTTCCAGATCCGCTGCTGCATCAGGGCGAAGTGCTCGACCCGCTCCTCGTGCACCGTGCAGTGCGCCACGCGCACCACGTCCGCGTCGGTGAAGCGCGGCTCGAAACCGGTCTTCACGTCGAAGCGGTGGTCGAAGAGCTTGACCTCGATGTCCTTGTACGTGCCGGACTGGGCGCCGGCGAGACGGTCGTGCGCTCGCGCCATGAAGGAGTCGTAGAACGCGCGGCTCTCCCAGAAGCCGAAGACATGGGCCACGTCCGGCCGGCTCCTGCTCCAGCCGCCGCCCTGTCCCCGGAAACCGGGCTCGCCCAGTAACCCCGCCCATTTCCGCTGCCCCCGCTCGAAACCGCGGCGGTCCACCACGGTGCAGCGAATCCACTTGACCAGCACCGCGCCATCGTACGGCGCGCCACCGCGCCCCGACCGGGCTCCGAGCGAGTACGCCCCCTCGAATATGCCGCGCCCCCCGAACCGTCGTTCACTACCGAACACCGGGCCGGGTCCCGGGGACGGCCCGGGCGGCGCCTCGCGACCGCCGCGCGACGCGCACATGGTCAACTCATCGGGACCCGTTGCCCGCTCGGACCGTGACAGCATGGGAGGCGGACGCGGGGAGACGGACCTGGGGAGGGTTTCGCGATGAGCGGTATCGGCAAAGGGCTCGGCACGGTCGAGGTGGCGCTGCGGTGGGATCCGAGCCCCCTCGGCTCCCCCGCCCACGACCTGGACATCGTCGCCGGGGTCTATCCGGCGGCGGACCCCTGCGGACCGCCCGCCCACTGGGTGTACTTCGACCGCCGCTCCCCGGACGGCACCATCTCCCTCGACCGCGACAGCCGCACCGGCCAGGGCCTCGGCTACGACGAGGTCATGACGCTGGAGCTCGGCCGCATGTCCACGGAGTACGGACGGGTGGTGGTGGGCGTGGTCATCCAGCAGCAGGGCCCGGGGCTCGTCTTCGGCGAGGTGGCCGCCCCCGGCGTACGGGTCCGCGCGGGGTACACCGAGCTGTCGAACCACGACTTCACCGCCGTGGCCGACGCCCGGGCGGCGACGGTCGCCGAGTTCGTCCGCGACCCGTCCGGCGCCTGGGAGTTCCTCGACGCCGTCCGCGGCTTCGACCTCGCCCCGGACGCGTTCATCGCCGCCATGGGCGCGGCCCGCACCTGATCGCGCGGTACGTCGGACCGGCCGCACACACGACTGAGGGGACCGGCGTGTGCCGGTCCCCTCAGTGCGTTGTCGCTCAGCTAAACATGCGCGTCAGATGTCAGCTGCAACCGCTGGTCGAGCCGCAGCCCTCGCAGATGTAGCAGGAGCCGGCCCGCTGCATCTTGGTGCCGCAGGAGAAGCAGAGCGGCGCGTCGGCGCTGACGCCGAGCTGCATCTCGACGAGTTCGGCCGAGTTGTGCGCGACCTTGGGGGCCGGGGTCTCGACGGCCTTCGGGGCGGCGACGGCCTTCAGGGGCTCGGTCTGGCGCGGGGCCGACTGGGCCAGGCTCTCGACGTCCAGCTCGTCGTCCTGAAGGGTCGGCTCGTACGAGCCGGTGTCCAGGTGGCGCTGGCGCTCCTCGGCGGAGTGGATGCCGAGCGCGGAGCGCGTCTCGAAGGGCAGGAAGTCCAGCGCCAGGCGGCGGAAGATGTAGTCGACGATCGACTGCGCCATCCGCACGTCCGGGTCGTCCGTCATGCCGGCCGGCTCGAAGCGCATGTTGGTGAACTTCGAGACGTAGGTCTCCAGCGGCACGCCGTACTGGAGGCCGACGGAGACGGCGATGGAGAAGGCGTCCATCATGCCCGCGAGGGTCGAGCCCTGCTTGGACATCTTCAGGAAGACCTCGCCCAGGCCGTCGTCCGGGTAGGAGTTGGCCGTCATGTAGCCCTCGGCGCCACCGACCGTGAAGGAGGTGGTGATCCCCGGGCGGCCCTTGGGCAGGCGCTTGCGGACCGGGCGGTACTCGACGACCTTCTCGACCGCGGTACGGATGGTCTCCTCGGCCTTGGCGGTGACCGCCTCCTTCTCCCCGTCCTTGACGGACTTGGTCTTCGCGGAGAGGGGCTGGCCGACCTTGCAGTTGTCGCGGTAGATGGCGAGCGCCTTGACGCCCATCTTCCAGGCCTCGAAGTAGACCTCCTCGACGTCCTCGACGGTCGCCGTCTCCGGCAGGTTGACCGTCTTGGAGAGCGCGCCCGAGATCCACGGCTGGATGGCCGCCATCATGCGGACGTGGCCCATCGCGGAGATGGAGCGCTCACCCATGGCGCAGTCGAAGACCTCGTAGTGCTCGGTCTTCAGGCCCGGGGCGTCGATGACGTTCCCGTTCTCGGCGATGTGGGCGACGATCGCCTCGATCGCCTCCTCCTGGTAGCCGAGCCGGCGCAGCGCCTGCGGCACCGTGCCGTTGACGATCTGCATCGAGCCGCCGCCGACCAGCTTCTTGAACTTGACCAGGGCGAGGTCGGGCTCCAGGCCGGTGGTGTCGCACGACATGGCGAGACCGATAGTGCCGGTGGGCGCGATGACCGAGGCCTGCGCGTTGCGGAAACCGTTCTTCGCGCCGAGCCGGATCACGTCCTGCCAGGCCTCCGTGGCGGCGGCCCAGATCGGGTTGTCCAGGTCGTCCACGTGCACGGCCACGGCGTTGGCGTCGGCGTGCTGCTTCATGACGCGCTGGTGCGGCTCGGCGTTGCGGGCGTAGCCGTCGTACGGGCCGACGACCGCGGCGAGTTCGGCGGAGCGCTTGTAGGAGGTGCCGGTCATCAGGGAGGTGATGGCACCGGCGAGCGCGCGGCCGCCGTCGGAGTCGTACGCGTGACCCGTGGCCATCAGCAGGGCGCCGAGGTTGGCGTAGCCGATGCCGAGCTGGCGGTAGGCGCGGGTGTTCTCGCCGATCTTCTGGGTCGGGAAGTCCGCGAAGCAGATGGAGATGTCCATCGCGGTGATGACCAGCTCGACGACCTTGGCGAAGCGCTCGACCTCGAAGGACTGGTGGCCCTTGCCGTCGTCCTTGAGGAACTTCATCAGGTTCAGGGACGCGAGGTTGCAGGACGTGTTGTCCAGGTGCATGTACTCGCTGCACGGGTTCGAGCCGTTGATGCGGCCCGACTCCGGGCAGGTGTGCCAGTGGTTGATGGTGTCGTCGTACTGGATGCCCGGGTCGGCGCAGGCCCAGGCGGCCTCGGCCATCTTGCGGAAGAGGGACTTGGCGTCGACCTCCTCGATGACGTCGCCCGTCATACGGGACGTGAGGCCGAACTTGCCGCCCTGCTCGACCGCCGTCATGAACGCGTCGTTCACGCGGACCGAGTTGTTGGCGTTCTGGTACTGGACGGACGTGATGTCGTCGCCGCCCAGGTCCATGTCGAAGCCCGCGTCGCGCAGCGCGCGGATCTTCTCCTCCTCCTTCACCTTGGTCTCGATGAAGTTCTCGATGTCGGGGTGGTCGACGTCGAGGATGACCATCTTGGCCGCGCGGCGGGTCGCGCCACCGGACTTGATGGTGCCGGCCGAGGCGTCGGCGCCGCGCATGAAGGAGACGGGGCCCGAGGCGTTGCCGCCGGAGGAGAGGAGCTCCTTGGAGGAGCGGATGCGGGAGAGGTTCAGGCCGGCGCCGGAGCCGCCCTTGAAGATCATGCCCTCTTCCTTGTACCAGTCGAGGATCGACTCCATGGAGTCGTCGACGGACAGGATGAAGCAGGCCGAGACCTGCTGCGGCTGGGGCGTGCCGACGTTGAACCACACCGGTGAGTTGAAGCTGAAGATCTGGTGCAGGAGGGCGTACGCCAGCTCGTGCTCGAAGATCTCGGCGTCGGCGGGCGAGGCGAAGTACCCGTACTCCTCGCCGGCCTTCGTGTAGGTCTTCACGATCCGGTCGATGAGCTGCTTGAGACCGGTCTCGCGCTGCGGGGTGCCGACGGCCCCGCGGAAGTACTTGCTGGTGACGATGTTGACCGCGTTCACCGACCAGAAGTCGGGGAACTCGACGCCACGCTGCTCGAAGTTGACCGAGCCGTCGCGCCAGTTGGTCATGACGACGTCACGGCGCTCCCACGCCACCTCGTCGTACGGATGCACGCCGGGGGTGGTGTGGATGCGCTCGATGCGCAGACCCTTGGTGGCCTTGGATCCCTTGGCTCGGGAGCCTCGTGCCGGGCCGCTCGCCGTCTCTGTCATTGCCGCCTCCCATACGCGGGCAAAAACGCCCAAAAGTGCCTGAATGTTCCCAAGGCACGGTGTTTGTCTGTTGCCATGGGCGCAGCCGAAGCGCACCCCTGACAGGTCTGGATTGCCGCCGATCGGCGACCGCGGGCCCTCTCGGGCCCTTCGGTCAGTCGGCGGCGGTGGCGGGCACGGGGACCTCGGGGGTCGCGCCGGCCACGCACTCGTCTGATGGATTCCCGAGAGGCTGCCGCTCGCGGAGTTCCACGATGGCCGCCTCGAAGTCTTCGAGCGTGTCGAACGCCCGGTACACGGACGCGAAGCGCAGGTACGCGACGAGGTCGAGCTCCTGCAACGGGCCCAGTATGGCCAGGCCCACGTCATGGGTGGTCAGCTCGGCACTGCCGGTGGCCCGCACCGCTTCCTCGACGCGCTGGCCGAGCTGGGCGAGGGCGTCCTCGGTGACCGGCCGGCCCTGGCACGCCTTGCGGACGCCGGAGATGACCTTGGTGCGGCTGAAGGGCTCGGTCACGCCGGAGCGCTTGATGACCATCAGCGAGGCCGTCTCCACCGTCGTGAAGCGACGGGAGCAGTCGGGGCACTGGCGGCGCCGCCGGATCGACGTGCCGTCGTCGGTCGTACGACTGTCGACGACACGGCTGTCGGGGTGCCTGCAGAAGGGGCAGTGCATGGATTCCCAACCCTCCTTCACAAGCACGACTGAATAGCCTCACCAGGCCTGGAATCCGCCCGCGAAGCGACCACAAGCATAGGCGATGGCCGGGGTCTTGATGGACCATGGACCACAACTTCTGGGTGGCTGTACCAATCCAACCACTAGATCTAGGGTTTTGCCGCTTATCCGGCCCCTACCGCGTGTCGGCGGCTCCCCGCTCGGGCCCGGCGATTTCCGGCCGCCCAAGACCTTACGGGAAGCGCGTCGCGGTGGTGGATCGCGGGGTGCCGGGTGACAGACTGGCGCCGGTACGCCGCCGTCGCACGCGACACGCGGTGGCCACCTCGAAGGGACCCCGGGAGGAGTCCGCCGGGCGCCCGCCTCAGCGGTGAAGGGTACCGTAATGGCCCGAATTGCCGTTCGACGGGCCCCCAATCGGGACTCGCACATACACCCGCCGATAAGGCCGCGTAGCGCGTTCCTCGATTTTTCACTCGAACGTGTGTTTGGCGCAACCTTTCGAAAGCCACTACCGTTGTCCAGCTAGGGAGACCAATTCGAGAGGGGCCGACGTGACCACCACCGCAGACAGTGCCACCATCACTGCCCAGGATCGCTCCCAGACCCGACGTGAGCCGGTGCATGCCATGAACGACGCAGTCGCGAACCAGGGGGCGGACGCCACGCGGCCCGCCCGCTCGCTGCCAGGCCGGCCCCCAGGGATCAGGGCGGACAGTTCCGGCCTCACCGACCGTCAGCGGAGGGTCATCGAAGTCATCCGGGACTCCGTGCAGCGGCGCGGCTACCCGCCGTCCATGCGGGAGATCGGTCAGGCCGTCGGCCTCTCCAGCACCTCGTCCGTCGCCCACCAGCTCATGGCCCTGGAGCGCAAGGGCTTCCTGCGCCGCGACCCGCACCGGCCGCGCGCCTACGAGGTCCGCGGCTCCGACCAGCCGAGCAGCCAGGCCACCGACACCGCGGGCAAGCCCGCCGCCTCCTATGTGCCGCTGGTCGGCCGGATCGCCGCCGGTGGCCCGATCCTGGCGGAGGAGTCGGTCGAGGACGTCTTCCCGCTCCCCCGCCAGCTGGTGGGCGACGGCGAGCTGTTCGTTCTCAAGGTCGTCGGCGATTCGATGATCGAAGCCGCCATCTGTGACGGGGACTGGGTCACCGTCCGCCGCCAGCCGGTGGCCGAGAACGGCGACATCGTCGCCGCGATGCTGGACGGCGAGGCCACCGTCAAGCGCTTCAAGCGCGAGGACAACCACATCTGGCTGCTCCCGCACAACGCCGCCTACCAGCCGATTCCCGGCGACGAAGCGACCATCCTGGGCAAGGTCGTGGCGGTACTCCGGCGAGTCTGACCCCTCCGCCGGCCCTGACCGGGCCCCGGGACCCTCTGCGCCGGTCCCGGGGCCCTGCTGTGTCCCCACCCAGCCCCACAAGCGGCCCGAGCGCGCTACTTGCCCTCGGCCGTGGCCGCAGCGTCGATGGCCGCCAGCGAGCGGCGCGCCTGGTTGCGGTCCGTGGTGTACCAGAAGTTGGGCAGCGAGGCCCGCAGATAGCTGCCGTAGCGGGCGTTGGCCAGCCGGGGGTCGAGCACCGCGACGACGCCCCGGTCGCCCGTCGCCCGCACGAGCCGGCCCGCGCCCTGGGCCATCAGCAGTGCCGCATGGGTCGCGGCCACGGCCATGAAGCCGTTGCCACCGCCCTCCTCGACCGCCTTCTGGCGGGCGCTCATCAGCGGGTCGTCGGGGCGCGGGAACGGGATGCGGTCCATGACCACCAGCTGACAGCTCGGACCCGGCACGTCCACGCCCTGCCACAGCGACAGCGTGCCGAACAGACAGGTCTTCGGGTCGGCGGCGAAGTTCCTGATCAGCTCGCCCAGCGTCTCCTCGCCCTGGAGCAGGATCGGGTTGTCGAGGCGCCCGCGCAGTTCCTCGGCGGCGGCCTGGGCGGCTCGCATCGAGGAGAAGAGACCGAGGGTGCGGCCCCCGGCCGCCTCCACCAGCTCGGCCAGCTCGTCCATCATGTCGCCCCGCGAACCCTCGCGGCCGGGCGTGGCCAGGTGCTTCGCGACGTACAGGATGCCCTGCTTGGGGTAGTCGAAGGGCGAGCCCACGTCCAGGCCCTTCCACTGCGGGACGTCCTCGCCGGCGGTGCCCTCCGGGGAGAGGCCGAGGGAGGCGCCCACCCCGTTGAAGTCCCCGCCCAGCTTGAGCGTGGCCGAGGTCAGGACGACCGAGCGGTCCGTGAAGAGCTTCTCTCTGAGCAGGCCCGACACCGACAGCGGGGCGACCCGCAGCGACGCGCCGAAGCGGTCGTGGCGCTCGTACCAGACGACGTCCCATTCGGAGCCGTTGGTGATGCGCTCCGCCACGCCGTGCACCGTCTCGACCATGGCGAGCGCCTGCTTGCGCACGGCGTCCTCGTCCTGGACGGACTTGTCGCGGGTGGAGCCGAGCGCCGAGATGACCTCGCGGGCGGCGTCGCGCAGCGCCATGAGTGCGTAACCGAGGTCCTCCGGGACCTCCTCGAGACGTCCCGGCAGCGCCAGCTCCATGATCCGCTCGAAGCCTTCGGCGGCGGTCTGGAGGCCGTCGGCCACCTTCTCGTTGACCAGCTTGGCGCTGCGCCGCACCGCCCGGTTGACCTGGCCGGGAGTGAGCTCGCCGGTGGCGACGCCGGTGACCCGGGAGACCAGCTCGTGCGCCTCGTCGACGATCAGCACCTCGTGCTGCGGCAGGACCGGGGCGCCCTCGATCGCGTCGATGGCGAGCAGGGCGTGGTTGGTGACGACGACATCGGCGAGCTTGGCGCGCTCGCGAGCCGTCTCCGCGAAGCACTCCGCCCCGTACGCGCACTTCGAGGCGCCCAGGCACTCGCGGGAGGACACCGAGACCTGGCTCCACGCCTTGTCCGAGACGCCCGGGGTCAGGTCGTCCCGGTCACCCGTCTCCGTCTCGTCGGCCCAGTCCCGCATCCTGAGGAGGTCCTGGCCCAGCTTGCTGGTGGGCGCGGCCGACTCGAACTGGTCGAAGAGGCCCTCGTCCTCGTCCTGGGGAGCGCCCTCGTGGAGGCGGTGCAGACACAGGTAGTTGGAGCGGCCCTTGAGCATGGCGAACTGCGGGCGGCGCCGCAGCAGCGGGTGCAGCGCCTCCACGGTGCGCGGCAGGTCGCGCTCCACGAGCTGGCGCTGGAGCGCCAGCGTCGCGGTGGCGATCACGACGCGCTCCCCGTGCGCCAGGGCCGGCACCAGATAGCCCAGGGACTTTCCGGTGCCCGTTCCGGCCTGGACCAGCAGGTGGGAGCTGTCGTCGACGGCGTCGGCGACAGCGGTGGCCATGGTGACCTGGCCAGGCCGCTCCACGCCGCCGACGGCGGTCACGGCGGCGTGCAGGAGCTCGGGGAGTGAAGGCTTTGTCATAGCCAGACCACCCTACGGCGCGCCACTGACAATCCGATTCACTCCATCGGTGCGAGCGGGTTCGCCACGGTGCCGTGCACGGTGGCGTGCGGCCGCTCGGGGCGGTCCCGGTAGCCGTCGGTGTGCAAGCGGTTCCGGTTCAGACAGAGCCGGTCGACGACGGGCGTGAGCAGGTCGAACGTCTCGTAGCGGTCCTTGTCGTCGGGGAAGCGGGTCTGGTGGCGCAGGATCTCGTCGCGCACCAGGGCCCAGAAGTCGGCCTCGGGAACGCCCAGTTGGTCCTCGCACAGTGGGGCCAGGAAGCGGAAGACACCGACGAAGAGCCCCGAATGAATGAACTGGGTGAGGAAGGAGGGCCGCTCGGTGAGCAGGATGTTCCGCACGTCCTCGGGCATCGAGTCGTGCTCGGGGAGGTGCTCGGCACTCACGTTGATGTCGTCGACGAAGTCCTTGATCGCGAGACGTACGGGCACGTCCCGGTCGTCGAAGACGACGATGGCGTTCTCCCCGTGCGGCGAGAACACCGTGCCGTAGCGGTACAGGAAGCGCAGCAGCGGCGGCAGCAGGGCGCCGAAGAGCCGGCGCAGCCACACCTGGGGCGCAAGGCCCGAGCGGGCGACGAGTTCGGCCGTGAAGGCGCGGCCCTCGGGGTCGGTGTGCAGGAGCGCGGCCAGGGTGCGGGCCCGTTCGCCCGGCGCGAGCTTCGGCGGCAGCGGCTCGCGCCAGATCGCTCCGAGCAA
Source organism: Streptomyces sp. ASQP_92 (assembly GCF_025399895.1). Classification (GTDB taxonomy): domain Bacteria; phylum Actinomycetota; class Actinomycetes; order Streptomycetales; family Streptomycetaceae; genus Streptomyces. Next base: position 236,360 of record NZ_JAODUA010000007.1, read on the forward strand.
CTCCTTGTACTGGTAGGGGACTTCACCGATCTGGTCGTACACCGGGTGTTCCACCGCGACGGAGGCGACCTCGCCGAGGAGGATCACCCGGCATTCGTCCCGCAGGAAGGGGTCCTTCGCGCACAGGCCCTGCACCCAGGCCGTGACGGCCGGCGCGGCGACGGTGCGTTCGGTCGGCAGACCGCGCCAGACCAGGGTGTTGAGGATGGACAGCGGCAGTTTCACCGTGTGCCGCTCGGGCCTCGTGAGGTTCAGGAAGGTGCGGATGGACTGCTGGGGCAGCCGTACGTCGCCGTCGGTGGGGAGCGGCACGATGGCGTTGTCGGCGACGGCGGGGGCGAAGAGCGGAAGGATCATTTCCGTCCACTGCCAGGGGTGGACGGGCAGATAGAGGTAGGCCGCCGGATCGAGGCCCCGGGCCCGCAGCGCGGCGGCGAACGCCGCACGGACGGTGGCGTCGAGTTCGCGCGCGTAGAGCCGGTCCGGGGTGGCGAGCGAGGCGACGCCGCGGTAGGCGGCGAGGTCTGTGCGGACCGCGATCCAGGGCAGCGCGGCCGGAGTGCGGGCCTCCGGGTTCCAGCGCGCGGCGTCGTCGGCGGAGAAGCCCAGTCGTCCCTTGTTGAGGACGAGCCAGGGGTGACCGCTCTGGTGGCCCTCGAGGTCGGCGTAGCCGAGGTCCGCGAGGCGGGCCGCGGGCAGGGCGGTGGAGTGCAGACGGGTGTCCGCGGCGAGGGTGGCGGTGAGTTCCCGTACGAGGTGGCCGAAGGTCGCGCCGTCGACGCCGAGGGTGCGGCGGGCGAGCGCGAGGAAGCGGATGGGGTCGCCGAACGGTTCGGGCCGCGTGAGCGGGGAGCCGGACGCGTGCGGGCCCTTGACTCCCTCCGCCCCTTCGACTCCCTTAGCCCCGCGGACGCCCCCGGCCCGCTCGGTCCGCCGGAGGGAGTCGGGGTCGACCTGCCAGCCGCCGTACGCACCGCGCCGGGCCAGGAAGGTGAGGGTGCTGCCGTCATCCAGGGCGAACCCGTAGTGGCCGGTGAAACCGTACTGACCTGGGGTTTTTCCGGGCCGACCGGCATTGTCAGTGGTGGGTTCCACACTGGGACGCACGATCTCCTCGTACGCGAAGGCGCCGATCATCTTCGCGAGGAGGAGGCGTCCCGCACGGTCCCAGGCCTCGCGGTTCAGCTCGGGCGGCGCCAGGAGCCGGGACGGGGCTTCGGTGTCGAGCAGGCCGCGGGAGTCACGGGGGGAAGGAGGGTTCGGCACAAAGACTCCTCGGGGTGGAACCGATTCGGGGCTGGTGGGGTATGCGGAGCGGGGCGTTCACAGCACGTTCCTGAGCGCGCGGTCGCGGACCATCAGGGCGGCCCGCTTGTCGTCCAGGTCGACCTCCGCGTGGAAGCGGAAGCCCGCGCTGAGGAACGCGGAGACGGAGGGGGTGTTGCGCAGGTCGGGTTCGGCGATCACACGGGGGCAGTGCGGACGGTTGTCGAGGATCAGGTCGGCGACGGCCCTGAGCAGGGTGGTGCCGAGGCCCCGGCCGCGGTCGGCGACGCCCCCGATGAGCAGATGGACACCGGTGTCGTGGGGGCGGGCCGGATAGTGCCGGGCCAGCGGGTCCAGGTCCGCCCGGTAGATCTCCCAGTAGCTCATGGGGGTGCCGTCGAGGACGCCCAGACAGGGCACGCTGCGGCCGTCGCCGTCCAGCTGTTCGCGGACATGGGCGGCGGTGACCGAGTCGGGTCCCGCCAGGTCCCAGAAGGCGGCCACGGCGGGGTCGTTCATCCACTGCGCCAGGAGGGCGAGGTCACGTTCGAGACGCACGGGTACGAGGTCGAACGCGCCGAGCGGCGTCGCGGCGGGCGCCCAGTCCCTGGGGGAGTCGAGCAGGGCCTCCCCGACGGGACGGGCCCTTCGGGAGCCCCCGCCCGTGCCCGGCCCCGGCAGTGGGCCGGCCGCGGGGGCACGGGTGACGTCCGGGCTGCCCGGGGCCGGGGGCACGGCAGGCACTGCGGGGCGGCCCGGGCCGGGGCTGTCCGAACTCGGCTCGCCGGAGCGGGAGTTCGGGCCGCCCGGCCGCCCCGCCTCGTCGGACCGCGCCTCGTGCGGCCCCGGCCCGCCGGGCCCGGCGGCGCCCGGCTCGTCGAGCAGGGCGACCAGTTCCTCGGGCAGCTGGAGGTCGAGGGTGTCCTCGGCCGCCTCCCCCCGGGGGGCGGCGGGGCCTGCGCCGGCGTCGGTGCTCGCATCGGTGGGAGGCACGGCGACGCTCCTCTCAACAGTTCGTACGGGTCACGTTCCGTGGATGTGAAGGGGGTTGGTGATGGTGACGTAGACGGACTGGGTGTCGACCGGGCCGACGAGTTCGTCGAGGCCGTGCAGCCGGGTCAGCAGATTGGCCTTGCAGCGCAGCGTCGCGCTGTCCAGCAGGTGGGCGGGCAGCGGCGAGCCGAGGTCGGTGGCCCGGGCGAGGAACCGGCGCAGGGCGGCGAGCAGGACCCGCTCGTCGGCGAGGTGCTGGGCGCCGAACGCTCCGATGAGGCCGAGGATGTTGTTGATGCCGAGGTAGTAGGCGAAGCGTTCGTCGGTGACGGCGTCCGGCACGAAGGTGTCGCTGGTGGCGCCGATGCCCGGCAGCCGGCGCTCCAGGGCTGCACGGTGGGAGTCGCGGAAGTAGTAGCCCTGGTTGTCGCGGTAGCGGCCGCCGACGGGCCAGCCGTCGGGGTCGAGCAGGACCAGGGTGTTCTGCTGGTGGGCCTCCAGGGCGATGCCCGCCGTGCCGTCCAGCCAGAGCAGTGGGCCTACGACCTGGTCGAGGTAGCGCAGGAACCACTCGGCACAGACGGCGGGGGCGGGCCGGCCGGTGCGGGCGGCGAGCCGGAACACCACGTCGGCGAGGCGCGAGTGCGTTCCGGCGCGGCCCGGCATGGGCCGGGGTGCGGTGAGGGCGGCGATGCAGACCGCGTCGTCGCCGGGGGCGAACGGATTGTGGCGGACCATGACGTCGAGCCCGGGCACCGCCTCGCCGCCCGGGGTGTCGACGGCGAGCCAGGCGGGGTCGCGGACGATGTCGAAGCAGGGGTGGGCGGCCCGCCACTCGTCGCCGAGCCCGGAGCGCAGCAGGCGGTGGACCTCGACGCCCCGATGGAGTTCCTTGCGGAGGTTCTCCCGGCGGGAGTTGGTGATGCGTACGCCGAGGGACAGCTTGAGCATGGCGTCGGCGCCGGGGCGGTGCACGGTGCGCACGGACGACGTGGGGTGCCAGTGCTCACCGTGCGGGCCCAGATCGTGCAGCAGGCCGGCGTCGAGCAGCGCGGCGACGGCGGGGCGCTGGACGATGTCGCGGGCCTGCCAGGGGTGCAGGGGCAACAGGGCCGCCCCGGGCGGGAGTTGGAGGCCGTTCGCGAAGCGGAGCATCAGTTCCGCGGCGGGGACGGTGCGGCCGTTCTCGGTCCAGGCGGAGTCGGTGGCGAGGACGGAGGGGTCGACGGCCATCCAGTGCAGGGGGAAGGAGCCGTACAACTCGGGCGAGTAGCTGCGCACTTCCGCTTCGGAGAGCCCTTCGCGGCTCTTCGGGGTGGGGTGCAGCGGGTGGCCGAGGAGGAGGGACTGCTCGGCGGTGAGGAAGAGGTCGGCGCTTTCGCGCGGGCCGGGGCGTTCGCGCCGGTCGGCGATGAAGTCCGCGGTGCGGCGTACCGAGTCCGCGACGCGCCCCACCAGGTCGGCGCTCTCGCTCAGGCCCGCCTCGCGGCCGAGGAGGGCGGCGACGGTGACGGCGTCGGCGGGCGGGGCGTCGGCGCGGGCGCCGTGCAGGGCGGGCCGGGCGAACCGGTGCCAGCCGGTGGGCGACCAGTACCGGACGGGCACGAGCAGGGCGGTGCCGCTGGCGGGCAGCGCGATGCGCAGGAGCGGGCCGTCGGGCGCGGGCAGGTCGTTCTCGCGCACCCAGCAGCGCAGCAGGTTCTCTACGGCGGCCGCTTCGGCGGCCGCCCCGGGGTCGGCGGCGTCGAGCGGGTCCCGTTCGTCGCGGGGGGTCAGGCGTTCGCCGTGGATCCCGGCCTTCTGGCGCGGCACCGTCGTCGGCTCGGCGGCCGGGCCGCGGTGGGCGCCGACGGGGCCGTCGGCCTCGTGCGCTTCAGGGGCGGGGGTGGGGTTCACGGCGGTCTTCCTTGGGGGCTGGGGGTGGTCCGGGATCAGTGGGCCGGTCCGGTCCCGGCCCGGTGGCGCACACCGGCCCCCGGGTCGGCTCGCGGATGCGGGGCGCGGGCGGCGGCGGCCACCGCGTCGGCGAGCCGGTCGAGGACGGCCACGGCCTGTTCGTCGGTGAGGGTGAGCGGGGGCAGCAGGCGTACGACGCTGGAGTGGCGGCCGCCGAGTTCGACGATGAGGCCGCGTCGCAGGCACTCCTGCTGGACGACGGCGGCGAGCGCGGGGGCGGGCGGCGGCGGGCTGCCGGAGCCGAGGTCCTCGCGCTCGGGGTCGACGAGCTCCACGCCGATCATCAGGCCCCGGCCGCGTACGTCGCCGACGCAGGGGTGCTCGGCGGCGAGCCCCTGCAACTGGCCGAGCATGCGGGCCCCGAGGACGGCCGCGCGGTCGGCGAGCCGGTTCTCCCGGACATGGGCGAGGGTGGCGGCGCCGGCCGCCATGGCGAGCTGGTTGCCGCGGAACGTGCCGGCGTGCGCGCCGGGTTTCCAGGTGTCGAGGTCGTCCCGGTACACGATCACGGCCAGCGGCAGCGAGCCGCCGATGGCCTTGGAGAGCACCATCACATCGGGCACCACACCGCTGTGCTCGACGGCCCAGAAGGTGCCGGTGCGGCCGACGCCCGTCTGCACCTCGTCGGCGATCAGCGGGATGGAGCGGCTCGCGGTGATCTCGCGCATGCGGCGCATCCAGGTGTCGGGCGCCGGGTTCACCCCGCCCTCGCCCTGCACCGGTTCGAGGATCATCCCGGCCGGGGCGGGCACACCGCCCTTGGGGTCGTCGAGGAGGTTCTCGGTCCAGCGGGCGGCGAGCTCCGCCCCGCGTTCGCCGCCGACTCCGTAGGGGCAGCGGTAGTTGTGCGGGTAGGGCAGCCGGGTCACCTCGACGTCGCGCGCGCCGCCGGAGACGGCGAGGGCGCCCGCGGTCATGCCGTGGTAGGCGCCGGTGAAGGCGAGCATGCCGGTGCGTCCGGTGGCCGTGCGCACCAGCTTCAGAGCGGCCTCCACGGCGTCCGTGCCGGCCGGGCCGCAGAACTGGATCCGCGCGTGGTCGGCGAGTTGGCGCGGCAGGGTGGCGAAGAGCTCCGTGGTGAAGGCGTCCTTGACCGGGGTGGCGAGGTCGAGGACGTGCAGCGGGGCCCCCGAGTCGAGGACCTTGCGGATAGCTTCGAGGACGACGGGGTGGTTGTGGCCGAGGGCCAGCGTCCCGGCGCCCGAGAGGCAGTCGAGATAGCGCCGTCCGTCCGCGCCCTCGATCGTCAGCCCGCGCGCCCGCACGGGCACGATGGGCAGCGAACGGGCGTAGGTGCGGGCCGCCGACTCCCGGAGGGACTGCCTGCGCAGGATCCCCTCGTGGGCGCCGGACAGGGCCGTCGGAGCTGGTTCGGTCACGGCCACTACTGCTGGTCCTCCCGCTGTGACGGTTCCGTATCGCGTCCGTTGCGCGGCGCGTACGCCCACGCTGAACGCTGTCCTGATGTCCCCCGTACGTACCAACGACGCCGGCACCGCGGGATCACGGCCTGCCCGGAAGTTCCTTGCCCGAAAGCAAGGTTCGCCTTACCCGGGCTGGTCGACGGGTCCCGGCGGGGCGCGACCGCGGCCCTGCCGCGTACCGCCCACGGCGTCACCGGCATAGTGGGGGCCGCACCGCGACACCGGTCCTCGGAGTCGCGGTGCGAGTTCGACGCGTTGCACGCGCCACACGAGTTCTACGAGTTCTACGAGTTCAGAAGACGAAGACGCTGTGAAGACGAAGTTCCAGGGGGAATTCGACATGCGACCGACACGCCCGTCCAGCGCCGAGCGCACGGGGAGGGGAGCGCGGCGCGGGGTTCGGCCCGTGGTCGCGGCCCTCGGCCTGACGGCCGCGCTCGCGCTGACCGCCACCGCCTGCGGTCCCGGCGATTCCAGTGCCGACAGCAAGCCGACGGCCTCGGCGACCGCGAGCGGCGCCGACCAGCTCCAGATACCGGACGACGTCAAGGAGCGGCTCAAGAAGCACGGGTTCGACCTGGACAAGTGGAAGAACGGCGAGTGGCGGAACTGGGACCGGGCCACATGGCTCCGTGAGGCCAGGGAGTACGTCAACCCGATCATCCAGGACCTGTGGGACCCGGATCGGATGCGCAAGGCGGACAAGCCCCCGGAGAAGACCGTTCCCAATGACATCTCCGGCGACAAGGGCGTCACGGACCCGGTGCCGGCGCCCGTGAAGGCCGCCGCGGTGAAGGCCCCGTACCACCAGAGCCTGCCGGAGCTGGGCAAGTTGTTCTTCGACGGCCCCGAGGGCTCCATGGTGTGCTCCGCGACCGTGGTCAAGGACCCGGCGCACCCCGGCAAGTCCAACCTGGTGTGGACCGCGGGCCACTGTGTGCACGCGGGCGCCAAGGGCGGCTGGTACCGCAACATCGCCTTCGTGCCCTCGTACAACAACACCAACCTGCCGACGGCCCAGTTGCAGAAGGCCACCAAGCCGCAGATCGCGCCCTACGGCGTCTACTGGGCGGACTGGGCACAGACCTCGCAGCAGTGGATCGAGGGCGGCGGCCCGACCGGCGGCAAGGGCGCGCCCTATGACTTCGCGGTGCTGCACATGACGCCGGAGAAGGGCTCGAACGGCAAGTCCCTGGAGGAGACGGTCGGCGGGGCGCTCCCGGTGGACTTCAACGCGCCGGCCGTGCCGAAGATCAGCGCGATGACGGCCAACGGCTACCCGGCCGCGCCGCCGTACGACGGCCAGAAGCTGTACCAGTGCAAGGACAAGCCGGGGCGGCTCTCGCTCGCCACGAGCATGCCGACGATGTACCGCATCGGCTGCACCATGACCGGGGGCTCCTCGGGCGGCGGCTGGATCGCCACGGGTTCGGACGGCAAGCCGTCGCTGGTCTCCAACACCTCCATCGGCCCGGTCACCGCGGGCTGGCTGGCCGGGCCGCGCCTGGGCCCGGAGGCCAAGGGCGTCTTCGACTCGGTGAGCACCAAGTACGCCGGGCGGTAAGTGGCTTGCGGGGGTCCTGTGAACGCCGGGACCCCCGTGATCGCCCCCCGCGCCACACAGGCATAGTGGGGGGCCGCACAGTGGGCGGCCGAGTGCACGACAGCCCACCGCAATGACAAGTACATGGCAAAACCTGCCCGGTGCGGGCAGGCTCATCAGGGGGAATCGTTTCTCATGCGATCCATACGTCCGCTGCTTGCCGTCACCGGCCTGGCCGCGGCTCTCGCACTGACCGCCACCGCGTGCGGCCCGGGCGGGGACGAGGCCGACAGCAAGCCGTCCGCCTCGAACTCCGCCTCCGCCAAGGGCGGTTCCACCGCCCCCGCCGACGTGGCCGACACCCTCAAGAAGCACGGGGTGGACCTGGACAAGTACAAGAACGGCGGCTGGCAGAACTGGGACAAGGACACCTGGCTGCGTGAGGCCAAGGACTTCGTCAACCCGGTGATCGACGGCCTGTGGAAGCCGGACCGGATGAAGTCCGCCAAGGACCCTCAGAAGACCATGGCGACGGGCGACCTCAACGGCGGCACCGGCGTCTCCGACCCGGAGCCCGCGCCCGTCAAGGCCGTCCAGGAGAGGCTGCCGTACCACAACTACGCGGCGCCCGTCGGCAAGGTGTTCTTCGACTCCCCCAAGGGCTCCATGGTGTGCTCGGGCACCGTCGTGAAGGACCCGGCCCACCCCGGCAGGTCCAACATGGTGTGGACCGCGGGCCACTGTGTGCACCAGGGCGGCTCCGGCGGCTGGTACCGCAACATCGCCTTCGTCCCCTCCTACAACGACAAGGGCAAGTCGTCGGCGGCGCTCAACAACGCGCGGCCGCAGGAGATCGCCCCCTACGGCGTGTTCTGGGCCGACTGGGCCTCGACGTCGGGCGAGTGGATCCAGGACGGCGGCCCGACCGGAGGCACCGGCGCGCCCTACGACTACGCGGTGCTGCACGTGAAGCCGGAGAACGGCACCAAGTCCCTCGAAGAGACCGTCGGCAACGCGCTGACCGTCAACTTCTCCGCGCCGAGCGCCCACTCCGTCGGCGCGATGGGCGCCTGGGGCTACCCGGCGGCGCCGCCCTATGACGGCCTTCAGATGTTCAAGTGCGTCGACCGCCCGGGCCAGCTCTCCATCAGCCCCGGCACTCCCCCGATGTACCGCATCGGCTGCACCATGACGGGCGGCTCCTCCGGTGGCGGCTGGTTCATGAACGGCCCCGACGGCAAGTCCCAGCTCGTCTCCAACACCTCGATCGGCCCGGTCACTTCGGGCTGGCTGGCCGGCCCGCAGCTCGGCGCGGGCGCCAAGGCGCTCTTCGACTCGATGAGCGCGAAGTACGGCGGCCGGTAACCGGCCCGCCCGGCATGGCGAAAGGCCCGCCCCCCTTCTGCGAGGGGAGCGGGCCTTTCACCGTGCGGCCGCGTGAACTGCCCGTTCAGCGGCGGTACTTGACGCCGGCGTCAGTGCGCGGCCGGCACATAGGGCGCCAGCTCGGCGGCGAGCGCCTCGTGCACCCGGGCCTTGAGCACGGTGCCCTCCGCGACGTGCTCCTCGGAGATCACCTCGCCCTCGGCGTGCGCCCGCGCCACCAACTGCCCGTGGGTGTAGGGCACCAGCGCTTCGATCTCGATCGCGGGGCGCGGCAGTTCGGTGTCGATGAGCGCGAGCAGCTCCTCGATGCCTTCACCGGTGCGGGCCGAGACCGCGATGGAGTGCCGCTCGATCCGCAGCAGGCGCTGCAGGACGACCGGGTCCGCCGCGTCCGCCTTGTTGATGATCACGATCTCCGGCACGTCGACCGCGCCCACGTCACGGATCACCTCGCGCACGGCGGCGAGCTGCTCCTCCGGCGCCGGGTGCGATCCGTCCACCACGTGCAGGATCAGGTCGGAGTCGCCGACCTCCTCCATCGTGGAGCGAAACGCCTCGACGAGGTGGTGCGGCAGATGCCGTACGAATCCGACGGTGTCGGCCAGCGTGTACAGCCGACCGCTGGGCGTCTCGGCCCGGCGCACCGTCGGGTCCAGGGTGGCGAACAGGGAGTTCTCCACCAGGACGCCCGCGCCCGTGAGGCGGTTGAGCAGCGAGGACTTTCCGGCGTTGGTGTAGCCGGCGATGGCGACCGAGGGCACCTTGTTGCGGCGCCGTTCCTGGCGCTTGATCTCGCGGCCCGTCTTCATCTCCGCGATCTCCCGGCGCATCTTCGCCATCTTCTCGCGGATCCGCCGGCGGTCCGTCTCGATCTTGGTCTCACCGGGACCGCGGGTGGCCATGCCGCCGCCACCGCTGGACCCGCCGCCGCCCATCTGACGGGACAGGGACTGACCCCAGCCCCGCAGGCGCGGCAGCATGTACTGCATCTGCGCGAGCGAGACCTGCGCCTTGCCCTCACGGGACTTGGCGTGCTGGGCGAAGATGTCGAGGATCAGCGCGGTCCGGTCGACCACCTTGACCTTGACGACGTCTTCGAGGTGGATGAGCTGGCCGGGGCTGAGCTCACCGTCGCACACCACCGTGTCCGCGCCGGTCTCCAGGACGATGTCCCGCAGCTCCTGCGCCTTGCCCGAGCCGATGTAGGTGGCCGGGTCGGGCTTGTCACGGCGCTGGTAGACGCCGTCGAGCACCAGGGCGCCCGCCGTCTCGGCGAGGGCCGCGAGCTCCGCGAGCGAGTTCTCCGCGTCCTGGAGCGTCCCCGTGGTCCATACGCCGACCAGCACCACGCGCTCCAGGCGCAGCTGCCGGTACTCGACCTCGGTGACGTCCTCGAGCTCGGTGGACAGGCCCGCCACGCGCCGCAGCGCGGCACGCTCGGAGCGGTCGAGCTGATCGCCGTCCCGCGCTCCATCGATGTCGTGGCTCCAGGCGACGTCCTCTTCCATCAGGGCATCGGCCCGAAGGCTCTCGGTGCGGGGCGTGTCCGCGAAGCTCTGCTCGTCCTGGGAAGGGGATGAAGAGGAGGTCATTGGATCCTTTACGTCGTTGGAATTCCGGACCGGAGTCCCCGAGGGAATTCCGGCTGTGTCGGTCACAACGCGTTATGGGCCCCAATGATTCCCGGACGGAATCGGCCCGGCGGCGCCGCCGACATCCCCGATGGTCGCACGGTGCCTCCGGGGCCGTCATCCCGGTTTTCCGGCCCCGCCAAGGGGAGCGGTCAGCCGCGCTTGGGTGCCTGGGTGTGCCAGTCGGGGTGTCCGGGCATCGGCGGCGTCTTCTCTCCGTACAGCCACGCCTTGAAGAAGGCGGACAGGTCGCGGCCGGAGACCCGGGACGCCAGCGCGGCGAAGTCGGCGGTCGTGGCGGTGGAGTCGCGGTGGTCGCGCACCCAGCGCCGTTCCAGGCGCTCGAAGGCCTTCGTGCCGATCTCCTCGCGCAGGGCGTACAGGACGAGGGCGCTGCCGTCGTAGACGATCGGCCGGAAGATGCCGATCTTCTGTCCGGGCCCGGCCGCCCGGGGCGCGGCCGGCGGTCCGCCGGCGGCGCGCCAGCCGTCGGAGAGGGCGTAGGCGGCGCGCATCCGCTGCTCCAGGGACCGCTTGCCGAACTCCTCCGCGTACCGGGCCTCGTACCAGGTGGCGTGTCCCTCGTTCAGCCACAGGTCCGACCACGCGCGGGGCGAGACGCTGTCGCCGAACCAGTGGTGCGCCAGCTCGTGGACCATGACCGAGTCGATGTACCAGGCGGGGAACTCCGGCCGCACGAACAGGGACCGCTCGAACAGGGACAGGGTCTGCGTCTCCAGCTCGAAGCCGGTCTCGGCTCCCGCGATGAGCACCCCGTACGTCTCGAACGGGTAGCGCCCGACCTGCCGCTCCATCCACTCGATGTGCCCGGGTGTCTTCGCCAGCCACGGTTCCAGCTTGTCCTTGTCGACCGCCGGGACCACATCGCGGATCGGCAGCCCGTGCGGCCCCTCCCGGTGCACCACCGCCGAGCGCCCGATGGACACCTGGGCCAGCTCGGTCGCCATGGGGTGGCTGCTGCGGTACGTGGAGACGATCCGGGTGCCCTGGCGTTCGCGCGCGACCGGGACCCCGTTGGCGACGACCGTCACGTTCTCGGGGGCGGCCACGTGGAAGGTGAAGAACGCCTTGTCCGAGGGATGGTCGTTGCAGGGGAACACGCGATGGGCGGCGTCGGCCTGGTTGGCCATCACCAGGCCGTCGGTGGTGCGCACCCAGCCGCCGTCGAGTGCCGCGTTCGGGTCGCTGGTGTGCCGCACCGTGATCCGCAGCGCCTCACCGGCGTGGACGGGGCTCTCCGGGGTGATCACCAGGTCCTCCTCGGCACTGGCGAATCGCGCCGCCCGGCCGTTGACCTCGACGCCGTGCACCGTGCCCCGCGCGAAGTCGAGGTTGATCCGCTCCAGGGCGTCGGTCGAGACGGCGTCGATGGTGGTGACGGCCTCCATCGGCTTGCTGTTGTTCCCCGAGTAGGAGAATCCGATGTCGTACGAGAGGACGTCGTACCCGGGGTTGCCCAACTGCGGGAACAACGGGTCCCCGATGCCCAGCGGCACCGGGGCGGGCAGGGCCGCGGCGACCACGGAGGCCGCGGCTGCGACCAGCAGCACGGCACGCAGATGGCGGGGGCGGGGGCGGCGGGGGGTGAGCGGCATGGACTACCGCTATCAGCGGGACGGGGCACCACCGGGCCGACTCGCGTGGGGGCCACTCGAACGGGGGTGGTGAGCGGGGCGGTCCGGCGTCAGCCCGCGGCCGCCGGATGCTGGGCCCGGCTGACGTCGTAGACGCCCGCGACGTCCCGCATGGCCCGCATGAGGGCGGGCAGCCCGGCGGCGTCGGGGAGTTGGAGGGTGTAGGTGTGCCGCACGCGCTGTTCGCTGGGGGGCTCCACGGTGGCCGAGATGACGGCCGCGTCCGCGCCGGCGATGGCTTCCGTGAGGTCGGCGAGGAGGCGGGGCCGGCCGAAGGCCTCGGCGACCAGGGTGACCCGGCAGGCGGCCGTGTCCCCCCAGCGCACCTCGACGGGTGCTCGCCCGACGGCCTTCATGCGGGCGACGGCGGGGCATTCGTGACGGTGGACGGTCACCGCGGCCCCGCGGACCGGGAAGCCGGTCACCGCGTCGGGCGGAACCGGGGTGCAGCAGCCGGCGAGCCGTACGGTCACATCGGGCAGGTCGGTCACCGCGTTGGTGGCGCTGCGCCGGTCGGCCGGCACGTTGACCTGGGGGCGCGGCGCGGCCGCCGGCACCTTGCCGCCCTCGGGGTTGGCCGCGAGCCAGCCGCTGATCGCGATCCGGGCGGCCGGGGTCCTGGCGTGGTCGAGCCAGTCGCTCGAGGGCCCCGAGGTGGCGTCCTGGGCCAGCAGGAGCTGCACCGTGTCGCCGTCGTTCAGGACCGTACTGAGCGTCGCGAGGCGGCCGTTGACGCGGGCGCCGATACAGCCGTGGGCGACCTCGCCGTACTGCGCGTACGCGGCGTCCACACAGCTCGCCCCGGCCGGCAGGACCAGGGTGTGGCCGTCGGCGCAGAAGACGGTGATCTCGCTGTCCCCGGCGAGTTCCTCGCGCAGGGACGACCAGAAGGTGTCGGGGTCGGGGGCGTTCTGCTGCCAGTCCAGGAGCCGGGAGAGCCAGCCGGGCCGGGTGGGGTCCTCGCGCTCGTCGCCCGTCTGCTGCGTTCCGTCGCCGATTCCTCCCGCATAGGGGTTGCCCAGCGCGATGACCCCGGCCTCGGCGACCTTGTGCATCTGGTGCGTGCGGATGAGGACTTCGGCGACCTCGCCGCCCGGGCCGACGACGGCCGTGTGGAGCGACTGGTACAGGTTGAACTTGGGTGAGGCGATGAAGTCCTTGAACTCGGAGACGACGGGCGTGAAGCAGGTGTGCAGTTCGCCCAGGACCGCGTAGCAGTCGGCGTCCTCGGCGACCAGCACGAGCAGCCGCCCGAAGTCGCTCCCGCGCAGCTCGCCCCGCTTGAGCTGCACCCGGTGCACCGACACGAAGTGGCGCGGCCTGATGAGGACTTCGGCGCTGATCCCGGCCTCCCGGAGCACCCCGCGCACGCCGTCGGCGATGCCGGTGAGGGGGTCGACGGTGCCGGAGTTGGCGGCGATGAGGATCCTGGTGCGTTCGTACTCCTCGGGGTGCAGGATCGCGAAGACCAGGTCCTCCAGTTCGGACTTGAGGGCCTGCACGCCCAGGCGTTCGGCGAGCGGGATCAGCACGTCCCGGGTCACCTTGGCGATCCGGGCCTGCTTCTCGGGGCGCATCACGCCGAGGGTGCGCATGTTGTGCAGCCGGTCGGCGAGTTTGATCGACATCACGCGTACGTCGTCGCCGGTGGCCACCAGCATCTTGCGGAAGGTCTCGGGTTCGGCGGCGGCGCCGTAGTCGACCTTCTCCAATTTCGTGACGCCGTCCACCAGATAGGTGACTTCCGCGCCGAACTCGGCCCGCACCTGATCGAGCGTCACCTCGGTGTCCTCGACCGTGTCGTGGAGGAGGGAGGCGGTCAACGTCGTTGTCTCGGCGCCCAGTTCGGCCAGGATCAGGGTCACCGCGAGGGGGTGCGTGATGTACGGCTCGCCGCTCTTGCGGAACTGGCCGCGATGGGAGGCCTCGGCCAGGACGTACGCCCGGTGCAGCACGGCCAGGTCGGCGTCGGGGTGGTGGGCCCGGTGGGCGTCGGCGACGTGGCCGATGGCGTCGGGCAGCCGGTCCCGGGAGACCGGGCCGAGCAGTGCCGCGCGGCCCAGTCGGCGGAGGTCGATCCGGGGGCGGCCGCGACGGCGGCTCTGAGCACCAGGATTCGTGGCCTCTGCACTCATGGGGTACCTCCGGCGGCATCGACCGGCGGTGGAGGGACTGGCGTGCCCCCTTGGACCGGTGCTTGATGCTACCGACCCCACCACGTGGCGCAGTCCCGCTCTCGCCCAGCGTGAACCGGATCACCCATTCGAGCGAAGGTTTTGGCCATGAGCGTTTCGGCCCCGGCCGTTTCGGTCAGAGCCGGGCGGCCTCCGTCAGCCGGCCAGGAGGGCCGGGTCGACGACACCTTCGGCGACGATCACCGCGGGCCCGGTCATCTCGATCTCGCCGTCCGGGTACTCGGTGATGACCAGGGTCCCGCCGGGAAGGTCGACGGTGTACGTGGCCGGGGTGCCGGTGACCGCGGGGTCCACGCCGTCGCGGCGGGCGGCGGCGACGGCGACCGCGCAGGCGCCGGTGCCGCAGGACAGGGTCTCGCCCGCGCCCCGCTCGTGGACCCGCATCGCCACATGGCCGGGGCCGCGGTCCACGACGAACTCGATGTTCACCCCGTCCGGATAGACGGCCTCGGGGCTGAACGGGGGCGCCGAGCGCAGTTCCCCGGCGTGCGCCAGGTCGTCCACGAAGGCGACGGCGTGCGGGTTGCCCATGTTCACGTTGCGCGCGGGCCAGCTCCTGCCGTCCACGCTCACGGTGACCCCGGCCTCGGGAAGCGCGGCACGCCCCATCGAAACGGTGATGTCGCCGCCCTTGGCGATGTGCACCTTCTTGACGCCGCCGCGGGTGGCGACGGCCAGGTCGCCCTCTTCGGCGAGCCCGGCGCGCACCAGGTAGCCGGCGAAGACGCGTACGCCGTTGCCGCACATCTCGGCGATGCTGCCGTCGCCGTTGCGGTAGTCCATGAACCATTCGGCCTCGCCGGCCATGGCCTTCGCCTCCGGGTGCGCCGCGCTGCGCACCACGTGGAGCACCCCGTCGCCGCCGATCCCGGCCCGGCGGTCACAGAGCCTGGCGACCGCGGACGCCGGCAGGTCGAGGGCGTTGTCCGGGTCGGGAAGGATCACGAAGTCGTTCTGGGTCCCGTGACCCTTGAGGAAGGCGATCGGCGAAGTGTTCACGCGTCAATCGTACGGGGGCACACCGACAGCCGGACGGGACACCCCGCACGGTCGGCCCCGCTCAGCGGAGCCGGGCCACCCGCCAGACGGCGAGCGCGACCAGCACCCCGGCGACGCCCACATACAGGGCCAGCACCCGCCAGTCCGGGCGTTCCCCCGAGCCCCTGCCGGGCAGCCCGGGCCAGGTGTGGCCGACGCGGCGCGCGGCCATCATGCCCCAGCCCGCGGCGCAGCAGCTGATGAGGAGCCCGAGCATGGCCACGACCGGCCCTCCGTCGCCGAATTCGAAGGCGAGGGGGAAGGCGAACATGAGCGAGCCGAGCGCGGCGAGCATCACGATGGGGGCGAGCTGCCAGATCCTGAGGCGGCGCTGCGGGCGCAGTTCGACCTCGACCTCACCGCCGTCGGCGACCGCCCCGACGGAGCCGTCCTCCGGCCCGTCCGGGCTCAGCCCCGAGGCGCCGAGCGCCGCGGAACCGAGCGCCGAGGGCGGCGAATCCGCGGCGCGCACGCCGTCGGCGGCGCTCTCGGCGGATTCCGCTTGTGCGGGGTGCGGCACCACGCAACCGGGGTCCGTCGAGCCGGGACGCGCGGTGTGCTCGCGCGATCCTTGCTCTCTGTCTCGAGGGCCGGCCTCCATCGCCACGCGCCCTCCCAACTCGGACTCCACTGGTCGATCGACGTTTGATGATGGCACGGGCAGCGGTGCCGCAATGACCCGCGGAGCGTCCCGATGCCATCACGTGATCAGGCTGTGACCGCTCGTTCGACCAACGCCAGCGCCTGGCGCGGGAGTTCCGCCCGGTCCTCCATCGCGCCGCTCAACCAGTGGACGCGGGGATCGCGTCGAAACCAGGAGTCCTGGCGGCGCGCGAAGCGCTTGGTGGCGCGCACCGTTTCGGCGCGCGCCTCGTCCTCGGTGCACTCACCGGCGAACGCGTCGAGGATCTGCTGGTAGCCGAGGGCGCGGGAAGCGGTGCGCCCCTCGCGCAGTCCGTGCTCCTCCAGAGCTCGCACTTCGTCGATGAGTCCCGCTTCCCACATCCGGTCGACGCGCACGGTGATGCGTTCGTCGAGCTCCGGGCGGCCGACATCGACGCCGATCTGCACGGTGTCGTACACCGATTCGTGGGTGGGGAGGTTGGCGGTGAAGGGGCGGCCGGTGATCTCGATCACTTCGAGGGCGCGGACGATGCGGCGGCCGTTGCCGGGCAGGATCGCACGGGCCGCCTCGGGGTCGGCGGCCGCGAGGCGGGCGTGCAGCGCACCGGGGCCGCTCTCCTCCAACTCGCCCTCCAGGCGGGCGCGCACCTCGGGGTCGGTGCCGGGAAAGTCGAGGACGTCGAGCGCGCCGCGCACATAGAGTCCGGATCCGCCGACGAGGACGGGGGTACGCCCCTGGGCGAGCAGGCGGTCGATCTCGGCGCGGGCGAGTTTCTGATAGGTCGCCACGTTGGCCGGTTCCGTGACGTCCCAGATGTCGAGGAGATGGTGCGGGACGCCGCCGCGCTCGTCGGGCGTCAGCTTGGCGGTGCCGATGTCCATCCCCCGGTAGAGCTGCATGGAGTCGGCGTTGACGACCTCGCCGCCGAGCTGCTGGGCGAGGAAGACGCCCAGATCGGACTTTCCGGCCGCTGTCGGACCGACGACGGCGATGACCCGCGGTGCGGGAGCTGCACTTCTCACGTTCACAGTCTCGCAAACCTCGGGGCTCGTCCTCGAACGAGCTACGTGACGGGGCACGGCCGGCTTCGTTGCCTGTTGCGAGGTTCCGAACGCCGGTTTGCCGACCGGTGCCGCCGGGCGACGCAATGAGGCGCTCCGGTCGGCACGGGATTTCGCCCACACGAGCACGCTATGGAGTAGATATGGGCGTTTTTTCAATGTTTCGCCGTAAGGCCGAGCAGGCCGTCGCGGAGTCGTCCGAGGGCGCGAAGGCTGAGACGCCGACGGCCGAGCCCGAGGCCGGGGGCGAAGGCGGGACCGCGGCCGAGGCCCCGGCGGCCGCGGCCCAGGAGGCGTCCGAGGGCGTGACGGAGAGCGGAGCGACGGCCCAGGGTGCCGAGCCCTCCGCTGCCGAGGGGGTCGACATCCCCAAGCAGCAGTCGGCCGAGGCGGCGGCGGACAGCGAGGCCGGCGAAGGCGCGCGCAAGTAGTCGCGCGGGCAAGGCGCCCCACACGTTCCCCGGACCTCTCGTCCCACCGGGGACACAGGGGCGGCGCCCCGCTCGCGTCCGCGTCGTGAACCACGCGCGCCGGAGGGCCGTGGAACAGCTTCTGTTCCACGGCCCTCCGGCGTGTTCCGGCGAGAGGCGGGGAAAAAGCGCCCCCGCCGCGTTTCAGGACCAGACGCCGACGAAGTAGCCGACTCCGTAAGGCGCTTCCTCATGGAGCAGCCGTCCCGCGAGGCCGGCGCCCCGGCCCGCGCCGGCCAGCACCTGCCAGGCCGCGCGTCCCGCCGCCTTCAGCTCGTACGCCAAGCCGTCGTCGAGGCCCAGCAGGGTGGGGATGTCGGCGGAGCCGAGAGCGGCCGAGGCGACCTCGTCGAAGCCCGCGGCCCGCTCGTCCAGGTAACCGGGCGCCTTGAGGGTGCGGCAGGCGCTGCCGTCGCCCAGGACGAGCAGGGCGACCCGGTCGGCCCGGGCGGCGAGTTCCTCCCCCGCAGCGGCGCAGAGCGAGGGTTCCAGCCGCTCGGCGACGGCGAGCCCCTCGACGGGCGCGTCCGCCCACCCGGCCCGCTCCAGAAGCCAGGCGCCGACCGTCAGGGACAGCGGAAGCCGCTGCGCCACCGGCCGGCCCGGGCCCAGGCGTACCGAGACGTCCACGCCGAACGCGGCGAACGAGCCGACCGCGCCCTGCCGGTAGGAGCCGCCCTCCTCGGCGGGGCCGACCACGACGAGGAGGTCGGGCCGGGACGCGGCGAGCACACCGACGGCATCGGCGCAGGCGTCGCGTGCCGCGTCGAGTTCCGGCGCGGCACCGGCGGCCACCTCGGGCACGAGAAGCGGCGGACAGGGACAGAAGGCGGCGGCTACGAGCATGATCCGCAGCCTAGCCGCGTTCCGGCGGCCCGGCCCCGCCGCCCGGTGCGGCGGCGGGGAGACGGACTCAGAGGACCGAGCAGCCGCCCGTGGGCTCCGGCAGCGGCGCCGGGACGCCGATCGAGGGCAGGCCGAGCAGCACACCGGCGGGCTTCTTCGCGGGCTCGGCGTTGCGCTTCTCCCAGGCGTCTCCCGCGCGCGTGCGACGCACGCCGTTCGTCGGGCCCTCGGCGAGGAGGTGGTGCGGGGCCGCGTAGGTGATCTCCACGGTCACCACGTCGCCCGGGCGCACCTCCTGGTCCGGCTTGCTGAAGTGGACCAGACGGTTGTCGGGGGCCCGGCCGGACAGGCGCTGCGTGGAGCCGTCCTTGCGGCCCTCGCCCTCGGCGACCATGACCTCCAGGACCCGGCCGACCTGCTTCTTGTTCTCCTCCCAGGAGATCTCCTCCTGAAGGGCGGATAGGCGCATGTAGCGGTCCTGCACGACCTCCTTGGGGATCTGCCCCTCCATGGTCGCCGCCGGCGTTCCGGGGCGCTTGGAGTACTGGAAGGTGAACGCGTTCGCGAAGCGGGCCTCGCGGACCGTGTGCATCGTCTGCTCGAAGTCCTCCTCGGTCTCGCCGGGGAAGCCCACGATGATGTCGGTGGAGATCGCCGCGTGCGGAATGGCGGCGCGCACCTTCTCGATGATCCCGAGGAAACGCTCCTGCCGGTAGGAGCGGCGCATCGCCTTGAGGACCGTGTCCGAACCGGACTGCAACGGCATGTGGAGCTGCGGCATCACGTTCGGGGTCTCGGCCATGGCGGCGATCACGTCGTCCGTGAAGTCGCGCGGGTGCGGCGAGGTGAAGCGGACCCGCTCCAGACCCTCGATGCTCCCGCAGGCGCGCAGCAGCTTGCTGAAGGCCTCGCGGTCCCCGATGTCCGAGCCGTAGGCGTTGACGTTCTGCCCAAGCAGCGTGATCTCGCTGACGCCCTCGCCGACGAGCGCCTCGATCTCGGCCAGGATGTCGCCGGGCCGGCGGTCCTTCTCCTTGCCGCGCAGCGCCGGAACGATGCAGAAGGTGCACGTGTTGTTGCAGCCCACCGAAATAGACACCCAGGCCGCGTACGCGGACTCCCGCCGGGTCGGCAGCGTGGAGGGGAACGCCTCCAGGGACTCGGCGATCTCGACCTGCGCCTCCTCCTGGACGCGGGCGCGCTCCAGCAGCACCGGCAGCTTGCCGATGTTGTGCGTGCCGAACACGACATCCACCCAGGGGGCCCGCCGCACGATGGTGTCGCGGTCCTTCTGCGCGAGACAGCCGCCGACGGCGATCTGCATGCCGGGCCGCTTCGTCTTCATCGGGGCGAGCCTGCCGAGGTTGCCGTACAGCTTGTTGTCGGCGTTCTCCCGCACCGCGCAGGTGTTGAAGACGACGACGTCGGCATCCCCGTCGGCGCCCTCGGGCGCGCGGACATAACCGGCTCCCTCAAGGAGGCCGGACAGCCGCTCGGAGTCGTGGACGTTCATCTGGCACCCGTAGGTGCGCACCTCGTAGGTCTTCGCACTCATCTCGCACACCAGGGTACGGGGCCCGCCACCCCCTGGTCCTCGCGGGCGATGAACTGGCAGGATCCAGCCATGCTCCCCGCCCTGTCCCGGCCCGGCCGCCGCCGCGCCCTCACGGCCGCCGCGGCCCTCGCGGTGGTCCTCGGGCTGCTCCTGTGGTGGCTGACGCCGTTCGGCGGCCGGGCCCCCGCCGGGAAGATCGACTTCAGTACGGGCGTACGCACCGGGGTCTACCAGCGCTACGGCGAACTGCTGCAACAGGCGCTGGCCAGTGATCTGCCGGACGTCCACGTCAACCTCCGCACCAGCCAGGGCTCCCAGCAGAACCTCCAGCGCCTGGCCGACGGCATCTCCGACTTCACCATCGCCACGGCCGACTCCGTCGACAAGTTCCGCAAGGACAACAGCCCCGGCGCGGACCGGCTGCGCGGCTGCGCCCGGCTGTACGACGACTACGTCCAACTGGTGGTGCCCCAGGACTCGACCGTGCGCTCGGTCGCCGATCTGCGGGGCAAGCGGGTCGCCGTCGGGCAGGAGGGCTCCGGGGTACGGCTGCTCGCGAGCCGGCTGCTCCCGGCCGCCGGGCTGGATCCGCACAACGACATCACGTCCGTGTCCGCGGGCATCGACACCATGCCCGACCTGCTGCGGAACAAGCAGATCGACGCGTTCTTCTGGTCCGGGGGGCTGCCCACCACCGCGGTCCTCAGGCTGTCGGAGTCCTACCCGATCCGGCTCGTGCCGCTCGCCGGCCTGGTGTCCGCCCTGCACAGGGCGGACGGCAGCACCGGCTACTACCGGGCGGCGACCATGCCCGCCGACGCCTACCCCAAGGCCCAGCGGGGTGTGCCGGTGCCGACCATCGCCGTGGCGAACCTGCTGGTCACCACGGACCGTACCGACGCGAACCTGACCGAGGGCTTCACCCGCACGGTGATAAACAGCCGCGACCGGATCGGCCGGGAAGTCCACGCGGCCCAGCTCGTGGACCTGCGGACCGCGATCTACACGGACCCCTTGCCGCTGCACGACGGGGCGCGCGACTACTACCGGTCGGTCAAGCCCTGACGAAGGAGACCCGGCGACGCGCGGGAGCTCCGGGGCCGCTCACGGCTCCGGCTGCGTACGCGGCACCGTGACGGTCACGCGCAGACCGCGCGGCTCGTGGTGGCCGAAGGCGATGGTGCCCCCGCCGGCCGCGAGCAGGGCGCGGGAGATGGAGAGGCCGAGGCCGGAACCCTTGACGTTCTGGTGACGGCCCGCGCGCCAGAAGCGGTCGCCGACCCGGCCCAGTTCCTCGTCGGAGAGGCCCGGGCCGCGGTCGGTCACCGTGACGCAGGTCCTGGAACCCTCCACTCCGACGGTGACCCGCACCTCCTCGCCCGCCGGGGTGAACTTCAGCGCGTTGTCGATGACGGCGTCCAGCGCGCTGGACAGCGCCACCGGGTCCGCCCAGCCGGTGGCGGCGCCGGCCCCGTCCGCGAGCAGCCGCACGCCCTTGTCCTCGGCGAGCGGCCGCCAGGCGGCGACGCGCTCCCCCGCCAGCGCCCCGATGTCGGTGAGCTGGAGGTCGGCCGCGGCGTGTTCGGCCAGCGCCAGACCCAGAAGGTCGTCGAGCACCTGGGCCAGGCGCTTGCCCTCGGTACGCACCGAGGCGATCTCCTCGTTGCCCTCGGGGAGTTCGAGAGCGAGGAGTTCGATGCGCAGCAGCAGGGCGGACAGCGGATTGCGCAACTGGTGCGAGGCGTCCGCGACGAAGGCACGCTGCTGGTCCAGGACCTCCTCGACGTTGTCCGCCATCTCGTTGAACGAGCGGGCCAGCCTCTGGAGTTCCGGGGGCCCTCCGGCGGCCGCGACCCGCGAGTTCATGCGCCCGGTCGCGATGTCGTGGGTGACGGCGTCCAGGACGCGCACGGGCCTGAGCACCCAGCCGGTCAGCCGGAACGCCGCGCCGACCGCGAGCAGCATCGCCGCCAGCTCGCCCGCCGCGATGAGCAGCCAGCCGCGCAGGGTGTTGGAGCGCATGCCCCCGGTGGGCGAGTCGGTGACCACGACCGCGATCACATCGCCCTCGCGCACGACCGGCGAGGCCACCACCAGACGGCCCCGCTGCCACGGCCAGACCTGCGCCGGGTCGTGGCTGCGGCGACCGGCGAGCGCCTCGTGGAAGGCCAGATACCCCTGCCCCTTGGCGGGCACCTGCCACCCCTTGGGGGCGCTCGCCATGGCGCTGCCGTTGCGGAAGAAGACGCCCGCCTCGATCCCGTACAAGGAGGAGTAGCGCGCCAGCTCCTCCTCCAGGGTGGTGAGCCGCTCCGCGCTGTTGGTGTCGTTGCCGTCGGTTGCTGTGACGAACTGGGCCAGCGCGGCGAAGCGGGCCGTGTCGTCGATGCGGTCCACGACCACCCGCTGCTGCTGGGCGTGGGCCACGCTCAGCGCCAGCGGGAACCCGAACGCGACCAGGACGAGCGCGAGCAGGAAGATCAGGAGCGGGAGGAGTCGGGTGCGCACCGGGCTTCGCGGACCTCAGAGGGCGGCCGGCGCGACGAGCCGGTAGCCGACGCCGCGTACGGTCTCGATCAGCGCGGGCATCCCCAACTTCGAGCGCAGGGAGGCCACATGCACTTCGAGGGTGCGGCCGGTCCCTTCCCAACTGGTGCGCCACACCTCGCTGATGATCTGCTCCCGGCGGAAGACGACGCCGGGGCGCTGGGCCAGCAGGGCGAGCAGGTCGAACTCCTTGCGGGTGAGCTGCACGTCCTTGCCGTCGACGCTGACCCGGCGGGTCAAAAGCTCGATCCCCAGCCGCCCGAGCCGCAGTTCGGTGTCGGCCGACTCCGGCCGCGCACCCGGAGGCGGACGCCGGATGACCGCGTGGATACGGGCGATGAGTTCACCGGTGTCGTACGGCTTGACCACGTAGTCGTCGGCGCCCAGGTTCAGCCCGTGGATGCGCGAGCGGACGTCCGCACGGGCCGTCACCATGATCACCGGGGTGGCGGTGCGCTTGCGGATCTTGCCGCAGACCTCGTAGCCGTCCTGGTCGGGCAGCCCGAGGTCGAGCAGGACCACCCCGAAGGGCGGTTTGGCGCAGCGCTCGTCAGGAAGGAGGGCCTGGAGCGCCTCTTCCCCGCTGCGGGCGTGCTTCACCTCGAAGCCGTGCTTGGCGAGCACGGCGGACAGGGCTGCGGCGACATGGTCGTCGTCCTCGACGAGCAGCAGTCTCACGAGCCCCCTCCCTGAATGGCCGCCGGCCCTTCAGGGCCCTGGCACACGATGTTCATCGGCCGCATCACGGCACGTACCCCCGAATCCACGCCCATGGGCGCCACTTCGGTCAAGGGGGCGCCCGCCCCTGCGCATCATCCGTTACGGAGCCGGTATTGGGTGGAGCTACGCGCTCACCCAGCGTGCTTCCACGCAACCGGATCGTTATGCTCAAGTTCCGCTCAGATGTAATGACGCTGGTCACAACCGACCACTACGGTCCTCCCCAACCGAGGAGGACGGAGCAAGAAGCCGATGAGCGGAGTATCAGTGGCCAAGGGGACCGAGGACGCCGTACCCGCGTCGGGTGACCTGGTCGTGCTGAACAACGTCAACAAGCACTTCGGCGCGCTGCATGTGCTCCAGGACATCGACCTGACCATCGCCCGTGGCGAGGTCGTCGTCGTCATCGGGCCCTCAGGGTCCGGGAAGTCCACGCTGTGCCGCACCATCAACCGCCTGGAGACGATCGATTCCGGAGCGATCTCGATCGACGGCAAACCGCTGCCCCAGGAGGGAAGGGAGCTGGCGCGGCTGCGTGCCGATGTCGGCATGGTCTTCCAGTCGTTCAACCTCTTCGCGCACAAGACGGTGCTGGAGAACGTCATGCTGGGCCAGGTGAAGGTCCGCAAGGCCGACAAGCAGACCGCCGAGCAGAAGGCCCGTACGCTGCTCGACCGGGTCGGCGTCGGCACCCAGGCCGACAAGTACCCGGCACAGCTCTCCGGTGGCCAGCAGCAACGCGTGGCGATCGCACGGGCGTTGGCGATGGACCCGAAGGTGATGCTCTTCGACGAGCCCACCTCGGCGCTCGACCCCGAGATGATCAACGAGGTCCTCGAAGTCATGCAGCAGTTGGCGCGGGACGGGATGACCATGGTCGTGGTCACCC
Source organism: Streptomyces sp. ASQP_92 (assembly GCF_025399895.1). Lineage (GTDB taxonomy): Bacteria > Actinomycetota > Actinomycetes > Streptomycetales > Streptomycetaceae > Streptomyces. The sequence continues at coordinate 260,160 of NZ_JAODUA010000007.1, forward strand.
ACGAGATGGGCTTCGCCCGCTCGGCGGCCAACCGCGTCGTCTTCATGGCCGACGGCAAGATCGTCGAAGAGGCAACGCCGGACCAGTTCTTCAGCAACCCGCGCAGCGACCGGGCCAAGGACTTCCTGTCGAAGATCCTGCACCACTGACGACTGCCGCCCGACTGCCGCCCGACGGGCGCCCGGCCGCCGTTCCGGACCGCCGGGGCTGCCGGTGGTGGACGGCCGGTGGATATCGGCTGACAGATGACAGAGATCCGATGTCAACTGGCTCTTGTCAACTGACCATCAGCGCCCGGCAGTTGTCGGCCGACCGATGACGACCACAGACCAACGACGCAAGGAACCTTCGCCATGATGCTCCGCAAGTCCGCCGCCGTCGCGGCGATCGCTGTGCTCGCCCTGACCGCGACCGCCTGTGGCGGCAAGTCCGGCTCCGCAGGTGACAAGCAGTCCGCCCAGCCGGGCGCCGCCGACGCGCCGAAGCTGCCGTCGTACACCGTCGCCTCGAACGTCACCCTGGACTCGCCGACCTTCAAGGCGGCCAAGGAGCGCGGCAAGCTGATCATCGGCTCCAAGGCCGACCAGCCCTACCTCGGCTTCGAGGACCAGTCGACCAAGGAGCGCTCCGGCTTCGACGTCGAGATCGCCAAGATGATCGCCGCCGACCTGGGCTTCAAGCCCGACCAGATCGAGTGGAAGACCGTCGACTCCGGCGTCCGTGAGACGGCGATCTCCAAGGGCCAGGTCGACTACTACGTCGGCACCTACACGATCAACGACAAGCGCAAGAAGCTCGTCGGCTTCGCCGGCCCGTACTACAAGGCCGGTGCCGACCTGCTCGTCCGCAAGGACGACACCTCCATCACCGGCAAGGACGCCGTCAAGGGCAAGAAGGTCTGCTCGATCGTCGGGTCCACGCCGCTCCAGGAGATCAAGAAGCCCGAGTACGGCGCGTCCGTCGTCGAGCTGTCCAAGTACTCGGACTGCGTGCAGCAGCTGCTGTCCAAGCAGGTCGACGCCGTCACCACGGACGACGCGATCCTCAAGGGCTACGCCGCCAAGAACTCCGGCAAGCTCCGCGTCGTCGGCAAGCCGTTCACCCAGGAGCCGTACGGCATCGGCATGAACAAGGACGACAAGGCGCTGCGCGACTTCGTCAACTCCTCGCTCGAGAAGCACGAGCAGGACGGCACCTACAAGAAGATCTACGACGCCACGCTCGGCCTGTCCGGCTCCACCTACCAGGCTCCGCCGGCCGTCGCCCGCTACTGATCGACCCCGCTGGTGGCGCCCCGTACCGAGTACGGGGCGCCACGGCCCCGCCTGCCCGATCCCCCAGCCGCTGCCCGCCGACGCGGAGACCTCATGAACGTACTGCTCGACCATTTCGCGGAGTTCCGCGACGGCTTCATAGGCACTGTGGAGATCACCGCCGTCAGTTCGGTCATCGCCCTGGTCCTCGGACTGCTGCTCGCCGGTTTCCGGGTCTCCCCCGTGCCGCCGCTGCGCTTCTTCGGCACCGCCTGGGTGACGCTGCTGCGCAACACGCCGCTGACCCTGCTGTTCCTGGTCTTCTTCTTCGTCGTGCCGGAGATCCTCTTTCCCGGGATGAGCCCGTTCCTGCTCGGTTCGCTCGCGCTCGGCTTCTACACGGCGTCGTTCGTCTGCGAGGCCGTCAGGTCGGGTATCAGCACGGTGCCGCTGGGTCAGGCCGAGGCCGCCCGCTCGATCGGCATGAGCTTCACGCAGACCCTGCGCATGATCGTGCTGCCGCAGGCCACCCGGACCGTCATTCCGCCGCTGAGCTCGATCTTCATCGCGCTCACCAAGAACTCGGCGATCGCCGGAGCCTTCAGCGTCACCGAACTGTTCGGCTGGCAGAAACTGATGAGTGACCAGGGATATGACATCGTCCCCGTCTTCCTCTGGGTCGCCCTCGGCTATCTGATCGTCACCTTCGCGATGAGCGGTCTCTTCCGCCTTCTCGAGCGCCGCATGGAGGTCGCCCGATGAGCGCCAGCGTTCTCTACGACGCCCCCGGCCCGAAGGCTGTCGTACGCAACCGGATCTACGCCGTGGCCGGTTCCCTCGCGCTGCTCGCCCTGATCGCCCTCGCGATCGTCCGGCTCGCGGACAAGGGGCACCTCGACTACGCGATGTGGGACATCTTCAACTACTCGGGCATCCGGCAGAACATCGCGGATGCCGTGCTGGCCACCCTCAAGGCGTTCGGCCTCGCGGCCGTCGGCTCGCTGGTGCTGGGCGTGCTGTTGGCGGTCGCCCGGCTCTCCGACCACAAGCCGGTCCGCTGGGCGGCGACCACGTTCATCGAGCTGTTCCGTTCCATCCCGCTGCTCATCACGATCTACGCGGTCTGGGTCGGCTTCCTCACCGACTACTCGATGTGGGCGCTGGCGCTCGGCCTGTCGATCTACAACGGCTGCGTCCAGGCCGAGGTGCTGCGCGCCGGCGTCAACTCGGTTCCCAAGGGCCAGCGTGAGGCGGCGTACGCCCTCGGGATGAGCAAGACGCAGGTGATGGTCAGTGTCCTGATGCCGCAGGCCGTCCGGGCGATGCTGCCGACGATCATCAGCCAGCTCGTCGTCACCCTGAAGGACACCTCGCTCGGTTTCATCATCCTGTACCCGGAGCTGCTCCAGACGGCCCGTCTGATCGCGAGCAACACCCAGGTCAACGGCGAGTATCCGTATGTGTCGACCATCGTGGTCATCGGCAGCATCTATGTGGCGATGTGTCTGGTGCTGTCCGCCCTCGCCACGTGGATCGAGAAGCGCGGTCGCCGGGCGAAGACGGGGATCGCCATGGGGACGGCCGTCGCTCCCATCACGGCCGACGGGCCCGCGTCCGTCGTGGCCGTCACCGGCTCCGACGGTGCCGATGGGGCGTCCAGCACGACGATCTGACGGCATATGAGGCAGTGGCGTTCGCGTCGCTGCCTCCGTCACTTGACGCAAGCACGCGCAGTGGGTTGCATACGTTCTGTGATCGTGCACCGGGTTCCTCGCGCCACCTGCCAGCCGTCCCGACGCGCCTGGGGGGCCACGTCGTGGACCCGGTGATCGTCGTCGGCGCCGGTCCGGTGGGGCTGGCGCTGGCCCTCTCGCTGGCGTCCCAGGGCGTGCCGTCCGTGGTCCTCGACGAGGGGCCCGGCAAGGACGAGCCGCGTCCGGTGCGCACGGTGGTCCTGCGTCCGGACATCGCCTCGTTCGTGAGTGATCTCGGCTGTGCGACGGTGCGCGACGACGGTGCCCGCTGGGTCGGCTGGCGGTCCATGAGGCGGGGCCGTCTGCTGCGTCGCGTCGAGTTCGGCGAGGACGCGGAGGGCGGGCCGTCGCCGGTGCATCTGGCGCAGCACGCCCTGTCGCGCGGGTTGCGTGACGCGCTGGCCGCCTCCGGTCTCGTGCGGATCGTGGCGCACAGCCGGGTCGACACGCTGGAGCAGGACGCGAAGGGCGTCTCCCTGCATACGTCGGGGCCCGGTGGGACGTGGTGGCGGGGCAGTTACGCGGTGGGGTGCGACGGGGCGCGCTCGACGGTCCGCAAGCTCCTCGATGTCCGCTTCACGGGTCGTACGGCGGTGGAGCGCCAGGCGGTGGTGGCTCTGCGTACTGAACTGCCGTGGCCGGGTGAGGGGTTGCTGCATCGGTTGCCTCCGTGGCGGGCCGGTGGCGACGAGGTGACGGCGCGTCCGCTCCGGGACGGTGTGTGGCGCCTGGACTGGTTGCTTCCGCCGCGCGCCGATCTGGTGACGCCGGACGCCCTGGTGGGGCGCATCCGGGACACGCTCGCGGGCTGGTGCGGTGCGACGCCGCCGTACGAGCTCCTCGACACCGGTGTGCACACCGTGCACCATCGGCTGGCGCGGCGCTGGCGGGTGCGCCGCGCCTTTCTCGCCGGGGATGCGGCGCATCTGCTGGGCGCGCTCGGCACCCAGGCTCTGGACGAGGGTTTGCGGGACGCCCAGAACCTGTCCTGGAAGCTCGCGCGGGCGTGGCACCACGGTGGTGGTGAGGTGCTTCTGGACAGCTATCAGACGGAGCGGCGCTCGGCGGTCGCGACCCGGTTGCGGGCGGCCGACCAGTCGTTGCCGGTCCTGCGGGGCGGGGCGGGTCTGCGCGGCTGGGTTCCGGGTGCGGTGCGCGGTCACGACGCGCTGGTGACCGACGGCCACCTGGGCCGCGGCCCGCTCGGTGCGCCGCCGGCCTACCCGCTGTCGCCGCTGGCTCCCGAGCCGGCGGCCTCGCACATCCCGGTGGGTACGGAGCCGGGCGCTCCGGTCGCCGATGTGCCCGTCACGGCCCCCGACGGTTCGGTCGTGGCGTTGCGGGGCCGTCTGGGCAGGGGGCGTCTGCTGGTGGTCCTGGTCGCTCCGGGTACCGGTGTCTGGGACCGCCGGCACTGGCTGACGGCGGGTGTCATGCCCAGCTTGGACGCCGCGGTGAGTGCTCTGCCGCTGGAGGCGGAGCTTTTGGTCGCCGAGGCCTACCCGGGTGCCCCGGCCCATGCCGTCCTGCTCGTTCGCCCCGATGGCCATCTGGTCGCGGCGTTCAACGGTGTCCATCCCGTGGACATGCGCGCGGCGGCGGAGTCGGTACGGGGAGGGACGAGCCGGAGCGGGGCGGGTGGCGGGGTCGGCGACGGGGGCGGTCGTGGTGCGGGGGGCGATGGTGGCGCCGAGGGTGTGGGCGGTACGGGTGGGGTTGCGGAGGCGGCGGTGGAGGAGCGGACAGCTGACGTTAAGTGACGGTTGACCGACGCAGGCGCGCATGGTCTACTCCGGAACGTGACCGACACCGATGTGCGCCTGTGGCGGAGGGTCCATATGGACCTCGTCCGCTATGCGGGCTGCGTGTGTCGCCCGTCCTGCTGATTCGCCTTTTCCTTCGCGCCGTGCCGCCGCGCCCTTGTGTCGCCGCCGGCCGTACGCGCGCATTCGCGAACTTCCTCAGGATGGTCTGCCGTGTCGCTCTCCGCAAGCATTTCTGTCCCTTCGGCCGCGCCCGCCCCGGCCTCAACTCCCGTGCAGAGAAACGAGGTTGGGCCCAGCCAGGCCGAGCTTCTCGACTTCGCCCGCCGGATCGCCGAGGACGCCCCGCTGGTCGCGTCGTTGCCGCTGGACGCGCAGGGGCGTACCTGGGTCCGGCTGGACGGCCCGGGCGGCAGTGAGGCCTGGTTGATCGGGTGGCCGCCCGGCACCGGTACGGGCTGGCACGACCATGGTGGCTCGCACGGCGCGTTCGCCACCGCGTCCGGGGTGCTGCGCGAGGATTCCCTCGCGGCACGGCTGCCCACCGAGGGCTGGAAGACCCTGGAGCTCGCCGAAGGGGTCGACCGTTCACGGCAGTTGGGGCCCGGGGATGGTCGCGCTTTCGGGCCGCACCATGTGCATGAGGTGAGGAACGAGTCGGAGACCGAGCACGCGATCTCGGTGCATGCCTACTGGCCGCCGCTTCCGCTCATTCGGCGTTACAGCCGGACGGGCGCGGTGCTCCGTGTCGAGCAGGTCGAGCGTCCGGAGGACTGGCAGTGAGCACGGACCGTACGCGACCGGTGGGGATCGACGAACTTCTTGACCGGGTCCGGGCCGGTCTGGACCGGGTGACGGCGAAGGAGGCGTTCGCCGAGGTCTGCGAGGGGGCGCTGCTGGTGGACATCCGGTACGCCGCGCTGCGCGAGCGGGATGGTGTGATTCCTGGCGCCCTGGTCGTCGAGCGCAATGAACTGGAGTGGCGGCTCGACCCGTTGGGCAGTCACCGCGCCGCGGAGGCGACCAGCCACGACCTGCGTGTGGTGGTCGTCTGCAACGAGGGCTACGCGTCGTCGCTCGCGGCGGTGTCGCTGCGGCAGTTGGGGCTGTACCGGGCGACGGATCTGGTGGGCGGTTTCCAGGCGTGGCGTGCGGAGGGCCTGCCGGTCTCGGCCGCGGTGGAGTGACGGTCGCCGTCGCTGCCGGCCCCGGACGCCGCTGTTGCCTGGCGGGCCGGCGGCGGGCGGGGCCGCGTACGGCTCACGTCTCGTACAGGTCGTCCGCGTTCTCGCCTTCCTGCTCCAATGCCTGCCGGACGACCCTCAGGGCGAGGCCTTCCGGGTAGCCCTTGCGGGCGAGCATGCCGGCGAGGCGGCGGATCCGGCGGTCGCGGTCGAGGCCGCGGGTGGTGCGGAGTTTGCGGGCCACCAGTTCGCGCGCGGTCTCCTCCTCCCGGTCGGAGTCGAGCCGGCCGACGGCCTCGTCGATGACCGTGGAGTCCACGCCCTTGGTGCGCAGTTCGCGTGCCAGGGCGCGGCGGGCCAGTCCGCGTCCGTGGTGGCGGGACTCCACCCAGGCGTCGGCGAAGGCCGCGTCGTTGATCAGGCCGACTTCCTCGAAGCGGGACAGGACTTCTTCGGAGATCTCGTCGGGGATCTCCCGCTTCTTGAGGGCGTCGGCGAGTTGTTTGCGGGTTCGGGGGGTCCCGGTGAGCAGGCGCAGGCAGATCGCCCGCGCCCGCTCAGCCGGGTCCTGCGGCGGCGGCTCCTTCTCGGCCCTCGACGAGTCGGTGCCGTCGCCCGGTCGGTCCGGGCCGCCCCGCCGGGAGCGGGCCCGCTGGGGGCTCGGCTCCTCGGGGTCGGCCCATTCGGTCCTGCGGGTCACCGCTAGCTCTTGGCGGCGGCGGCCTTGGCCGTCTTGGCCTTGGTGGCCGGGGCGGGCACCGCGGCCGTGTCGGCCGCCGGGGCCGTCTCGCCCGCGGCGTCCTTGGCGGGCTCGGCGGCCGGGGCCTCGGGACGGACTCCGACGCCGAGCTTTTCGAGGATCTTCTTCTCGATCTCGTTGGCGAGGTCCGGATTGTCCTTGAGGAAGTTGCGGGCGTTCTCCTTGCCCTGGCCGAGCTGGTCGCCTTCGTACGTGTACCAGGCGCCGGCCTTGCGGACGAAGCCGTGCTCGACGCCCATGTCGATCAGGCCGCCCTCGCGGCTGATGCCCTGGCCGTAGAGGATGTCGAACTCGGCCTGCTTGAAGGGCGGCGCGACCTTGTTCTTGACGACCTTGACGCGGGTGCGGTTGCCGACCGCGTCGGTGCCGTCCTTGAGCGTCTCGATGCGGCGGATGTCGAGGCGCACGGAGGCGTAGAACTTCAGCGCCCGGCCACCGGTGGTGGTCTCGGGGGAGCCGAACATCACGCCGATCTTCTCGCGGAGCTGGTTGATGAAGATCGCGGTGGTCTTGGACTGGTTGAGCGCGCTGGTGATCTTCCGGAGCGCCTGGCTCATCAGACGGGCCTGGAGGCCGACGTGCGAGTCACCCATCTCGCCCTCGATTTCCGCGCGCGGCACCAGGGCCGCCACGGAGTCGATGACGATCAGGTCGAGGGCGCCGGAGCGGACCAGCATGTCGACGATTTCCAGCGCCTGCTCGCCGTTGTCCGGCTGCGACAGGATCAGGTTGTCGATGTCGACGCCGAGCTTCTTCGCGTACTCGGGGTCGAGGGCGTGTTCGGCGTCGATGAAGGCCACCGAGCCGCCGAGCTTCTGCGCGTTGGCCACCGCGTGCAGGGTCAGGGTCGTCTTGCCGGAGGACTCCGGGCCGTACACCTCCACGACGCGGCCGCGCGGCAGGCCGCCGACGCCGAGCGCCACGTCGAGCGCGGTCGACCCGGTGGGGATGACCTCGATGGGCTCATTCGGCCGCTCGCCCAGGCGCATCACCGCGCCCTTTCCGAATTGCCGTTCAATCTGTGCGAGCGCGGCGTCGAGCGCCTTCTCGCGGTCAGTACCTGCCATGGGTTCCACCCGATTTGCTTGAGTCGATCGCTTCACGTGAAAGACGCTAACCCCTGCCACTGACAATGGGCCCCGGCGTCCTTCCAGCCTGTGGATAACTCCACCGGAAACGCGGTGGAACCCTTGGGAACACAGGGCCGGAGTCCCATCAGAATGGATGTTCGATTTTGGTGTCAAGCGCACCACGCGGGGTCAGGCGGCGTCGGTGGAGTCCTGGCCGCGCGGCTGGTGCCTGCCGTGCACCCTGGGGTCGTCGGTCACGTCGTACCGCTTCACATAGGCGCCGAGGAACGCCTGGAGGGTGGCGACGGCCGGGATGGCGATGAGGGCGCCGACCGCGCCCATGAGGGCGGTGCCGGCGATCACCGAGCCGAAGGCGACGGCCGGGTGGATGTCCACGGTCTTCGCGGTGAGCTTGGGCTGGAGCATGTAGTTCTCGAACTGCTGGTAGATCACCACGAATCCGAGCACCCACACCGCGTACCAGGGGTCCACGGTGAACGCGAGCAGCATGGGCAGCGCGCCCGCCAGGTACGTGCCGATGGTGGGGATGAACTGGGAGACCAGGCCCACCCAGACGGCCAGCGCCGGCGCGTAGGGCACGCCCAGGATCTGGAGCAGGACGTAGTGGGCGACGCCGGAGATGAGCGCCATGAGGCCGCGCGAGTAGAGGTAGCCGCCCGTCTTGTCGACGGCGATCTCCCAGGCCCGCAGCACCTCCGCCTGGCGGGCGGGCGGCAGCACGGAGCAGATGGTCCGGCGCAGCCGGGGTCCGTCGGCGGCGAAGTAGAACGCGAACAGGAAGATCGTCAGCAGCCGGAAGAGGCCGCCCAGCACGGTCGTGGAGACGTCGAGGACGCCGGTGGCGCTGTTCTGCACGTACTTCTGCAGCCAGTCGGAGTGGAGCAGGCTGTCCTGCACCTCGACCCGGGAGAGTTCGGTGTGGAAGCTGTGGTTGACCCAGTTGATCACTGAGTCGAGGTACTTGGGGAACTGCTCGACCATGTCGACGATCTGGCCCGCCAGCATCGAGCCGAGCAGCACCACGAAGCCGACCGTCGCGATCATCAGGGCGAGGAAGACCAGGAAGGTCGCCAGGCCCCGGCGCATGCCGCGAGCCGCCATCCGGCCGACGGCGGGCTCCATGGCGAGCGCGACGAAGAAGGCGATCAGGATGTTGATCAGCAGCCCGATGAGCTGGTGGAAGGCCCAGCTGCCCAGTTGGAAGCAGGCGTACAGGGCGAGCACGAGCACCACGGCGCGCGGCAGCCAGCGGGGCATGCGGGCGGGGCCGCCGGTCCCCAGGGGGTGTGCCGGGGGCCGCCCGGAGCCGGGCGAAGCGCCGCGCGGGCCGTCCGCCCCGTCTGCTTCGCGGTCGTCGGTGTTGATCTCATCAGTCGGGGCCACGGGGCAAGTCTCGCCCATGCGTCCGGCCGTGAGCGCCCAACCCGTCCCGGCCGCCGACCGAAGGACCGGAACATCAGGGCCGGCCGTGTTCTTTGCTCCGGGGAGGACCCGCCGGTGCCCCGGTGACCCGCTCGGTGGGCGGCCGGGCCGTTCCGTGTCGTGCGGTCGTCGTACGTGCGGGGTGCGGTCGTCGTGCGTGCGGGGTGCGGTCGTCGTGCGTGCGGGGTGCGGTCGTCGTGCGTGCGGGGCGGGCTGTCGTCACCGCCGGTCGGCGGGCACGTCCATGGCCGCGCAGACCGCCCGCCAGACGTCCCTCGCCTCCCAGCCCGCGTCGAGGGCCTCGTGCACGGTGCGCCCGCCCAGTTCCGTCATCACATGGTCGCGCGCGAAGGAGTCCGCGTAGGCGGCGCCGAAGTGGTCGGCCATCCGCTCCCAGAAAATCGTCAACCGCATGACTCGAGTATCCCGCCCCTGAGAGTGCAGCCCCGTCCGTCGGGCTTGTCCACGGCTCTGTGGGCCCTACCGTCTGAAACATGGCTGGTTCAGGAGCATCCCCCCACTCCCCCGACTCCCCGCTGGCGCGCGCCGAGCACTTCATCTGGCTGACGGCCAGGGTGCTGGAGCAGCGCCGGTTCGCCTACCACTTCCTCGGCGGGGACGCCGACGCCGTCGAGGCGGCGCTCCGCGCCTATCAGGGCGACGACGGCGGGTACGGCCACGCCCTGGAACCCGATCTGCGCGGCCCCGTCAGCCAGCCCCTGCACACCGCGCACGCGCTGCGGGTCCTGGACTCGGTGGGGCGGCTCGGCGGGCAGCGGGTGGAGCGGGTGTGCCGCTATCTGACGGACGTCTCCACCAAGGACGGCGCGCTGCCCGCGCTGCACTCCTCACAGCGCGGCTATCCGGCGGCACCGTTCGTCCCCGTGGTGGACGACCCGCCCAGCGCCCTGCTGGCCACCGGTCCCGTGGTCGGGCTGCTCCACCGCAACCAGGTGTGGCATGCGTGGCTGTTCAGGGCCACCGACTTCTGCTGGGCGGCGGTGGACGCGCTGGAGACGTCGCATCCGTACGAGGTCGAGGCCGCGGTCGCCTTCCTGAACGGCGCCCCGGACCGTCCGCGGGCGCAGGCGGCCGCGGACCGGCTGGGCCGGCTGGTCAGGGAGCAGGGGCTCGCGGTGCTCGACCCGGCGCGGATCGACGACTTTCCCGTCGCCGAGGGGTACGCCCCGGGCGAGCACCACTTCCCGCACGACTACGCGCCCGCTCCCGAGTCCCTGGCGCGGCGCTGGTTCACCGACGAGGAGATGCGGCGCTCGCTGGATCACCTGGAGGCGGAGCAGCGGGAGGACGGCGGCTGGCCGATCCGCTGGCGGGCGTGGGCGCCCGGCACGGCCCTGGAGTGCCGCCCGATGGTGACGATCGAGGCGCTGCGTACGCTGCGCGCCCATGGCCGTGCCATCGGGTGACGCGAACGCGACGGCGGGCGCCCTGTCAGCCGCCCAGGGCGCGTACGGCGGCCGTGACGAGGACGGCGGCCGCCACGATCACCAGGAGCGGGGCGCGCAGCACCAGGGCGACGGCGGCCGCCGCGAGCCCCGCGCCCCGGGCGTCGAGCAGCACCTGGTGGCCGGTGCTGAAGGTCTGCTGCGCGGTGAGCGCGGCCAGCAGGGCCACCGGCAGCAGCGCCGAGAGTCGCTTGACGAGGGGGCGTTCCAGGGCGCCGGCGGGGACGAGCAGGCCCAGGAGTTTGACGAGGTAGCAGCCGAGGGCGGTGGCCGCGATGGCGATCCAGACGTTCAACGTGCTTGTCCCTTCGGGGAGTTCCCGGTCCGGCCGGCCGGCCCCGGATCGGTGATGCCGTGGGGGCGGCCCGGCCCCGGCCCATCGTCCTTGTCCCCTCCGCGCCCGCCGCGGCCCTTGAGGAACAGGACGACGGGCGCGGCCAGCGCCGCGACGAGGACGGGTACGCCGGCGGGCAGCACCGGGAGCAGCGCCAGGACTAGGAGGACGGCGAGGGCGGCGGTGACGCGCTCGGTGGCGGTCGTGAGCATGGGGGCGAGAAGGGCGAGGAAGACGGCGGGGCTGGCGGCGTCGAGTCCCCAGGCGTCGGTGTCGCCCAGGGCGCGCGCTCCGAGCGCCCCGGCGAGCGTGGTCAGGTTCCACAGCACGTACAGGGTGAGTCCGGTGACGGTGAAGCCGATGCGTGCGGCCCGCCGGGTCGGCTGGGCCAGGGTGACGGCGGTCGTCTCGTCGATGACCCACTGGGCGGCGAAGGGGCGCACCGCCCGCGGCAGCGCGAGCAGTTGGGACAGGCGCAGCCCGTAGAAGGCGTTGCGGACGCCGAGGAAGAAGGCGCCGGCCGCCGCGGTGAAGGGGTTTCCGCCGGCCGCGAGCGCGCCGACGAGCGCGAACTGCGACGCCCCGGTGAACACGAGCAGGCTGAGCGCGCACGTCTGGAGGAGGCCGAGTCCCGATCCGGCGGAGGTCACTCCGAAGGCGAACCCGGAGAGCCCCACGGCGACGCCGACGCCCAGGGCGTCGCGGACGACGGCCGCGTCGGGCCTGTCCCCGGCGTCGGGGCGTATGTCTGGGGGTGCTGTCTGTTCCGTTGCCACGCCGTGCACGGTAGGTGCGGGCCGCGCGCCGGTTCTTGTACGTTCTTGCGCGCCCGCGCCCGCGCTCCCGGACGCGCTCCTGCTGCCGCGCCTGTGCTGCGTCTCACCGGCCCGGCGCCCGGCGGTTACGTCCCGGCGCGCTCGCGGCGGTAGGCGCCGGGGGTGACGCCGACGATGCGGGTGAAGTGGCGGTTGAGGTGCGGCTGGTCGCTGAAGCCCACCGCGACGGCCGCGTCGGCGGGGGGTGTTCCGCCGTCCAGGAGGCGGCAGGCCCGGCGGACGCGTTCGCCGGTCAGCCAGGCGTGCGGCGGCAGCCCGTATTCCGCTTTGAAGGCGCGCAGCAGCGCGAACGGGCTGGTGTCCAGCTCCTTGGCCAGCGCTTCCAGGGACGGCGGCTCCGCCAGGCGCTCGGTCAGAAGGAGGCGTGCGGCGGCCGCGGCGCGGGCGCCCGCCGACCTCGGGGTGCGTTCGGGCAGGGCGTGGCCGTGCCGGCGCAGCAGCCGGGCGACGGCGATCCGGAACACGGTGTCGGCGGCGAGCGCGTTGCCCTGTTCGGCCGCGCGGTGGACGTCCTGGATGAGCAGGGCGGTGTCGGGGTCCTCGACGATGGTTTCGGCGAATCCGGCGGTACCGCGCAGTGTGGTGGTGTCCGCCGCGATGTCGGCGACCAGGTGCGCCGAGGGGTAGAGCGTGGCGTAGGTCCAGCCCTCGGGGACTCCGGCGTGGGCGGCGTGCGGCACCTCGGGGTTGATCATGACGACGGTGCCGGGGCGCGCCCGGATGGTCCCGCCGGGCAGGACCACGTCCTCGATCCCGGTGCGCACCGCGCCGAACACGAACCCTTCATGGGCGTGGCGCGGAAAGGAGTGGCTGACGTACCGGGCGCGGAGCAGGTCGAGGCCGGGCAGCTCGGGATACTGCCAGTGCCGTGCCCATTCCTCGACTCCTGCCACCCTCCCATTCTCGCAGCTCCGGGCCATTGTCAGTGGGTGGGTGCACGATGGGGACCATGGCACGGACAGCGCTGGATTCCTTCTCGCCCGCGACGCGCGGCTGGTTCACGGGGGCCTTCACCGCGCCCACCGCCGCGCAGGAGGGTGCCTGGCGGGCGATCGCGGAGGGCTCCGACGTCCTGGTCGTCGCGCCGACCGGCTCGGGCAAGACACTCGCCGCCTTCCTCGCCGCGCTCGACCGGCTGGCCGCCACGCCTCCGCCCGCCGAGGCGAAGAAGCGCTGCCGGGTCCTGTACGTGTCGCCGCTCAAGGCTCTCGCGGTCGATGTGGAGCGCAATCTGCGCTCTCCGCTGACCGGGATCCGTCAGGAGTCGGTGCGGCTCGGGCTGCCCGAGCCGGAGGTCCGCGTCGGCATCCGTTCCGGTGACACCCCGCCCGCCGAGCGCCGGGCGCTGACCACACGCCCGCCGGACATTTTGATCACCACACCCGAGTCGCTGTTCCTGATGCTGACCTCCGCCGCGCGTGAGGCGCTCGCGGGCATCGAGACGGTGATCCTGGACGAGGTGCACGCGGTGGCCGGCACCAAGCGGGGCGCCCATCTGGCGCTGTCCCTGGAGCGGTTGGACGAACTGCTTCCGAGGCCGGCCCGCCGGATCGGCCTGTCGGCGACGGTCCGCCCGGTGGACGAGGTGGCGCGCTATCTCTCCCCGCAGCGCAAGGTCGAGATCGTTCAGCCGCCCTCCGCCAAGGAGTTCGACCTGTCGGTGGTCGTGCCGGTGGAGGACATGGGCGAGCTGGCCGGCTCCCCCGCGGCCGACGCGCAGGAGGGGGCCGAGAAGCCGTCGATCTGGCCGCATGTCGAGGAGCGCATCGTCGACCTGGTGCAGGCGCACCGTTCGACGATCGTGTTCGCCAACTCCCGCCGCCTGGCCGAGCGGTTGTGCAACCGGCTCAACGAGATCGCGTACGAGCGCGCAATGGGTGAGCCGCTGCCCGAGACACACACGCCGGCGGATCTGATGGGCGGTTCGGGAGCGGCCGCGGGCGCCCCCGCGCTGCTCGCCAAGGCGCACCACGGTTCGGTGTCCAAGGAGCAGCGGGCCATCGTGGAGGAGGACCTGAAGGCGGGCCGGCTTCCGGCGGTGGTGGCCACCTCCAGCCTTGAACTGGGCATCGACATGGGCGCGGTGGACCTGGTGGTCCAGGTCGAGTCGCCGCCGTCCGTCGCCTCCGGGCTCCAGCGCGTGGGCCGCGCGGGGCATCAGGTGGGCGCGGTCTCCACCGGCGTCGTCTTCCCCAAGTACCGCGGGGATCTGGTGCAGTCGGCGGTGGTCACCGAGCGGATGCGTACGGGGGCGATCGAAGCGCTGCGCATTCCCTCCAACCCGCTGGACGTGCTGGCGCAGCAGCTGGTCGCGATGACCGCGCTCGACACCTGGCAGGTCGACGACCTGATGGCGCTGGTGCGGCGGGCCGCGCCGTTCGCCGCGCTCCCGGAGTCGGCGTTCACCGCGGTCCTGGACATGCTGGCGGGCCGCTATCCCTCGGACGCCTTCGCCGAGCTGCGCCCGCGCGTGGTGTGGGACCGGATCGCGGGCACCGTCACCGGCCGGCCCGGCGCCCAGCGGCTCGCCGTCACCTCGGGCGGCACCATCCCCGACCGCGGCCTGTTCGGTGTCTTCCTGGCGGGGGCCGACCCGAAGAAGGGCGGCGGCCGGGTCGGTGAGCTCGACGAGGAGATGGTGTACGAGTCGCGCGTGGGTGATGTCTTCACCCTGGGCACCACCTCGTGGCGGATCGAGGACATCACCCGCGACCGGGTCCTCGTCTCGCCCGCGCCCGGGGTGCCGGGCCGGCTGCCGTTCTGGAAGGGCGACCAGCTGGGCCGTCCCCTCGAACTGGGCCGCGCGCTCGGCGCGTTCCTGCGCGAGGTCGGCGCGCTCTCGCCCGACGACGCCCGGCTGCGTCTGCGCGCCGCGGGCCTCGACGCCTGGGCGGCCGACAATGTGATCGGCTATCTCGACGAGCAGCGCCAGGCCTGCGGCCATCTGCCGGACGACCGCACGATCCTGGTCGAGCGGTTCCGGGACGAGCTGGGCGACTGGCGCGTGGTCATCCACTCCCCCTTCGGTGCCCAGGTGCACGCCCCGTGGGCGCTGGCTCTTGGCGCCCGCCTGGCCGAGCGGTACGGCATGGACGCCCAGGTCATGCATGCCGACGACGGCATCGTGCTGCGGCTGCCCGACGCGGATCTGATGGGTCTGGACCTGCTGGACCAGGACCCCGCGCATCTCGACTCGACGTACGACAGCGAACAGGCGCCGGTGGGGGCCGCGGACGCGGTCTTCGACAAGGGCGAGATCGAGCAGATCGTCACCGACCAGGTCGGCAGCTCCGCGCTGTTCGCCTCGCGTTTTCGCGAGTGCGCCGCGCGCGCCCTGCTGCTGCCCCGGCGCACCCCGGGCAAGCGCACACCGCTGTGGCAGCAGCGCCAGCGGGCGGCCCAACTGCTCCAGGTGGCCAGCGAGTTCGGGTCCTTCCCGATCGTCCTCGAAGCGGTCCGCGAGTGCCTTCAGGACGTGTTCGACGTCCCCGGCCTGACGGAGTTGATGGGCGACCTCGAAGCGCGCCGGGTGCGCCTGGTGGAGGTCACCACGGCGGAGCCGTCCCCGTTCGCCCGCTCTCTTCTGTTCGGCTATGTCGCCCAGTTCCTCTATGAGGGTGATTCGCCGCTCGCCGAGCGGCGGGCCGCGGCGCTCTCCCTCGACTCGCGTCTGCTGGCGGAGCTGCTGGGCCAGGCCGAGCTGCGCGAACTGCTCGACGCGGAGGTCCTGAGCGAGCTGGAGCAGGAGCTCCAGTGGCTCACCGAGGACCGCCGCATCAAGGACGTCGAGGGCGTCGCCGACCTGCTGCGGGTCCTCGGGCCGCTCACCGGGGCCGAGTTGGCGCTGCGCGGTGCCGAGCCGGGCTGGGCCGCCGAGCTGGAAACGGCGCGCCGCGCCATCCGGGTCCGTATCGCCGGAGCCGACCACTGGGCGGCGATCGAGGACGCGGGACGACTGCGCGACGCGCTCGGCACCGCCCTGCCGGTCGGGGTGCCCGAAGCCTTCACCGAGCCGGTCAAGGACCCGCTCGGGGATCTGCTGTCCCGGTTCGCGCGCACCCACGGCCCGTTCACGTCGGCGACCGCCGCGGCCCGCTTCGGCCTGGGCGCCTCGGTCACGGACGGGGCGCTTCAGCGCCTGGCGGCCTCGGGGCGGGTCGTCCAGGGCGAGTTCCATCCGGCGGGCATCGGCCAGGAGTGGTGCGACGCGACGATCCTGCGCAGGCTGCGGCGGCGTTCGCTCGCCGCGCTGCGCCAGGAGCTGGAGCCGGTGCCGCCGGCCGCGCTCGCCACCTTCCTCCCCCAGTGGCAGCACCTGGGGTCCAACAAACTGCGCGGTATCGACGGACTGGCCCGCGCCGTCGAGCAGTTGCAGGGAGCCGCCGTGCCCGCCTCGGCCCTGGAGCGGCTGGTCCTGCCGTCCCGGGTGTCGGACTACGGCGCCGCGTTCCTGGACGAGCTCACCACGACCGGCGAGGTCATCTGGGCGGGGGCCGGGGCGCTGCCCGGCAAGGACGGCTGGGTCTCCCTGTATGTCGCCGACGCGGCCCCGCTGCTCTTGCCGCCGCCGCACCCGCTGGAACTGACCGCGCTCCACGAGTCGGTGCTCACCGCACTGGCCCCCGGCTACGGCCTGTTCTTCCGTCAGCTCGCCGATCAGGTCCGGGCCACCACCCACCCCGCGGCCACCGACCCCCAACTCGCCGACGCCGTATGGGACTTGGCGTGGTCGGGACGGCTCACCAACGACACCCTGGCGCCGCTGCGCGCCCTGCTCGGGTCGGGCCGCACCGCGGGTTCCACCGCGCACCGCGCCAAGCGGGCCGTGCCGCGCGGCCGGTACGGCACGCTGACCGGCGGGGCCCGCCCGGTCTCGCGTACCGGCCCGCCCACCGTCTCGGGCCGTTGGTCCCTGCTGCCCGCCCACGAGCCCGACCCGACCCACCGCGCCCACGCCCTGGCCCGCACCCTTTTGGACCGGCACGGCGTGGTCACCCGGGGCGCGGTGCAGGCCGAGGGCGTCGAGGGCGGCTTCTCGGCGACGTACCGGATCCTCGCCGCGTTCGAGGACAGCGGGCAGGCCCGGCGCGGCTATGTGGTCGAGGGGCTCGGTGCGGCCCAGTTCGCGATGGACGGCGCGGTCGACCGGCTGCGGGCGGCCGCCACCGCCCGGGACCGGGGGGCCGACGCGAACAGCGCCCCGCAGGCGATCGTCCTGGCGGCCGCCGACCCCGCCAATGCCTACGGCGCGGCGCTGCCGTGGCCGGAGCCGCCCAACGGCGCGGGGCACAAGCCGGGCCGCAAGGCGGGCTCCGTGGTGGTGCTGGTCGACGGCGAGCTCGTCCTGTATCTGGAGCGCGGCGGCAAGTCCCTGCTCGCCTGGGCCGCCGAGCCCGACGATCCTGCGCTGACGGCCGCCTCGGGGGCCCTCGCGGGCGCCGCGCGGGCCGGCCGGCTCGGCTCGATCACCGTGGAGCGCGCCAACGGCGACCCCGCCCTGACCTCGCCGCTCGCCCGCGCCCTGGAGACAGCGGGCTTCGTCCCCACCCCGAGGGGGCTGCGCCTGAGACCGTGACGCGGCCGCCCGGGCCCCAGCCCGCCCCGCTCCACCTCGACCCGCCCGTCCGCCCTCCCGGCGGCAATCCGACGCCCAGCCCGGCACAATTGGCCCATGCCCGAAGGTGACACCGTCTACCAGGCCGCGCGGCGGCTGCACACGGCGCTGGCCGGTCAGGTCCTCACCCGGTCCGATCTGCGGGTGCCGCGCTTCGCCACGGCCGACCTGACCGGGTCGTCGGTGCTGGAGGTGACCCCGCGCGGAAAGCACCTCCTGACCCGTATCGAGGGCGGCCTCACCCTGCACTCCCATCTGCGGATGGACGGGTCCTGGCGGATCTTCGAGCCCGGGCAGCGCTGGAACGGGGGCCCCTCCCACCAGATCCGGGCGATCCTCGGCAACGCCTCGCACACGGCCGTCGGGTATCGGCTGCCCGTGCTCGAACTGGTCCGCACCCAGGACGAGTCCACGGTGGTCGGCCATCTGGGCCCCGATCTGCTGGGCCCGGACTGGGACGCGGAGGTGGCCCTGCGCAACCTCCTGCGGGACCCCGCGCGTCCCATCGGCGAAGCCCTGCTCGACCAGCGCAACCTCGCCGGGGTCGGCAACGTGTTCAAGTCGGAGATCTGCTTCGCCGTCCGGGTCGTCCCCTGGCTGGCGATCGGTGAATTCCCCGCCCCCGAGCGCCTGGTGGCCACCGCGAAGCGGCTCCTGGAAGCCAACAGGGACCGCCCGATCCGCCAGGCGTACATCTACGGCCGGGCCGGCCGGCCGTGTCCGCGCTGCCGGACCACCATCCGCACCGCCGCGCAGCGCGACCCCTCGGGCCGGGAGCGGCCCACGTACTGGTGCCCCAAGTGCCAGCCGGCGCCCGCTCTTTGAGCACTTGGAGGCGCCGCACGAATGCCGCCCACGGTTATTGACGGCCCGTCAGATGTGGTCGTACCGTCCCGGCATGCCCCTCACGGCGTACGACCTCAGTGAGCGCACGGCCTTCGTCACAGGCGCGGCCGGCGGGATCGGCCGGGCCAGCGCCCTGCTGCTCGCGGAGGCCGGTGCCACGGTGCACTGCGCGGACCGCGACGAGGCGGGCCTGGACGAGACCCGGGCGCTGATCGCCAAGGCGGGCGGCACCGCCCATCTCCATCCGCTGGACGTCTCGGACCGCGCGCAGGTCAAGGCGGCTCTGGACGCCGCGGGAC
Organism: Streptomyces sp. ASQP_92; assembly: GCF_025399895.1. Taxonomy (GTDB): domain Bacteria; phylum Actinomycetota; class Actinomycetes; order Streptomycetales; family Streptomycetaceae; genus Streptomyces. The sequence goes on from NZ_JAODUA010000007.1 coordinate 278,782, forward strand.
CGGTGCACATCCTGGCCGCGATCGCGGGAATCATGCACACCGGCTCGGTCCTGGACACCGAGGACGCCGACCTCGACCGGGTGCTCGCGGTCAACTTCCGGGGCGTGCTCCACGCCTGCCAGGATGCCGCGCGCTCGATGATCGCCCACGGCATCCGGGGCTCCCTCGTCACCATGGCCTCGGGCGCCGTGGACACCGGGCGGCCGGGCCTGTTCTGCTACAGCGTCTCGAAGGTCGCGGTCGTCCAGCTCACCAGGACGCTCGCCTGCGAGCTGGGCCCGCACGGGATCCGCGTCAATGCCGTCGCCCCCGGATGGATCCGCACCCCCATGACCGACCAGCACGCCGCCCGGGAGCAGGAGCAGATCGAGTCGATGATGCTCCGGCTCTCGCCGCTCGGCCGACTCGGCCGGCCCGAGGACGTCGCCCAGGCGGTGCTGTATCTCGCCGCGGACTCCTCGGAGTTCACGACGGGCCAGATTCTCCGTCCGAACGGCGGCGTCTCCATGCCCTGGTAGCGCGCCCGGCCCGCGGCCGCGCGCTCGACACGGACGCCACGTGCACCGGCAGCAGGCTCAGCCCCCAGCCGCCCGCGACCACGGCCCCCTCGACGAATCCCGTATGGGCCGGCACCAGCACCAGGCGCAGCACGGCCCACCACCACAGCGCCGCTACCACCAGCGCGGGCACCCAACGCACCGCCACCGTCATGGCCGCCTCCTCGGGCCGACGCTAGACCGCCGGAAAACCCGCCGGGAGGGCGCACCGGGGACGACCCCGGCGCGCTCCGAGCCCCGTGCGCGTCATCGCGTACGACCCGGCCCGTTCACGGGGTATTCGCACGCGGCGCGAGGAGGGCGCGTACACCGGACTCAGACCGTCTCGGCCTGGAACATCCAGGCGTGCTTCTCGAGGTCGGCGGTGAGTCCGATGAGGATGTCCTGGCTGATGGGGTCCGGGTCCGCGGTGGCCTCGATGCGCTCCCGCATCCGGGCCACGACCGCACCGAGGGCGTCCACCAGGATCTTCACCGCGTCGGTGTCCTTGATCCAGCCTTCCGGGACGGAGCCGATCGCGCTGGACTTCGCCACGGTGGCGGCGCGCCCGTCCGCGCTGACGCCGACGGCGGAGGCCCGCTCGGCGACCGTGTCCGAATGCAGCCGCGCGGTGTCGACGACCTCGTCGAGCTGGAGGTGTACGGACCGGAAGCGCGGGCCGACCACGTTCCAGTGCACCTGCTTGGACACCAGGGAGAGGTCCACGAGGTCGACGAGCGCGCCCTGCAGAGCGTCGCCGACCACCTTGAGGTCGGTGTCGGACAGCGGGCTCTTGATGTAGGACATGCGGTTCCTCCACTCGGACGGAACGCCCGCGACGTCACCCACGAGAGGAACACCCGTGCGGCGAATGCGGACGTATGCGCGATCTCCTACCACCCTGCCACAGAAGCCCCGAATCGGGCGCGGCGGAAAAGGGCTGAGCCCCGGCCGGTCATCTGGTGACCGGCCGGGGCTCAGTACAAGCCTGGGTGCGCGCCCGAGTGTCAGGCCGCGACGACGTCCACCGCTTCGGCGGGCGCCTTGATCGTCACTCGTTCCGTCGGGACGCCGGTCACCGACGTCACGGAGATCGAATTGAGCATCGGACGTACCGGCGCACGCACCGGGTCGCTCGCTGCCGCAGACGCGGCGAGCTCGGCCAGTGCCAGCTCGTCGCTCACTTCCCGCATGAGCTCGGACATCCGTACGTCAAGCGCGTCGCAGATCGCGGAGAGCAGCTCGGAGGATGCCTCCTTCTGCCCCCGCTCCACCTCGGAGAGATAGCCGAGTGAGACTCGGGCGGACGAGGAGACTTCGCGCAGAGTACGGCCCTGGCGCTGGCGCTGCCGACGCAGCACGTCACCCAGCAGGCGACGGAGCAGAATCATCGGTGGCTCCCTCCTCGGACCGCGTAGCCGCATCCTTCTCGCCCCACCGTACCGCCTCGCGACGCGGCCGTGCGGGGAGCGATGTCGTGTTCACTCAGGGCTGCAAACATCAAATCCCCCCGTTCTGTTCCGTATCCTGTGCCCGCTCATCCTTGCGCAGTTCACTGGAGAGCAGTTCGAGCACGCTGCGTACACTCTTCTTACGGATTTCCGCCCGGTCGCCGTTCAACCGCAACGCGACCGTTTTGTTGGATCCCGAGGGGCCAACGGCCGAAACGTATACCGTTCCCACCGGCTTTCCGTCCTGGGGATCGGGCCCCGCGACGCCGGTGGTGGCGATCCCCCAGCTCGCGCCGAGCAGCTCGCGCACCCCCGCCGCCATCTGCTGCGCGACCTCGGGATCGACGGCTCCGCGCTCGGCCAGAAGGGTCCCGTCCACGCCCAGGACGACCCGCTTGAGCTCGGTCGCGTACGCGGTCACCGAGCCCCGGAAGACGCGCGAGGCGCCGGGCACCGACGTCAGCTCCGCGGCCACCAGGCCGCCCGTCAGGGACTCCGCCACCGCCAGCGTCTGGTCACGCTCCGTGAGCAGGCGCAGGAGCCGGGCCGCCTCGTTCACAACGCCGGTCCCCCGCCGGCCCGCTGCGCGGCGAGCCCCTGGCGCCTCAGCACGATCGCCTGGCGCACATAGTCGAGCCCCGTGACGACGGTCAGCACCACGGCGAGCGCCATCACCCAGAACCTCAGGGTGGCCAGCGGCCCCGTCAGGGCGAGCACGTACATCCCGGTCGCGGTGCCCTGGGCGAGGGTCTTCAGCTTGCCGCCGCGGCTGGCCGGAATCACACCGTGCCGGATGACCCAGAAACGCAGGAGCGTGATGCCCAGTTCGCGGAACAGGATGACGCCGGTGACCCACCACGGCAGGTCGCCGAGCAGCGAGAGACAGATCAGCGCGGCCCCCATGATCGCCTTGTCGGCGATCGGGTCGGCGATCTTGCCGAAGTCAGTGACCAGGTTGTACGTGCGGGCCAGATGCCCGTCGAAGATGTCGGTGATCATGGCGACGGCGAAGGCCGCCCAGGCCCAGGCCCGCATCGCAGGGTCGTAGCCGCCGTCCGCGAGCAGCAGCATGACGAAGCCCGGCACGAGCACGAGCCGGATCATGGTGAGGATGTTGGCGATGTTCCAGAGGCTGGCCTGATTGACGGCCGCAGCACCCAGCTTGCCGCCGGGCGCCGGCGTCCGGCCGGTACCGCCCGCCGCCGATGCCGGGACTCCGGTCATCTGCCCGCCTCCTCAACCCCGCCAACCAACTCGACCACGAGGTCGACGCCTTCGGTGGCGACGACCTTGGCCTCGACCATAAGGCCGGGCGCAAGTCCGGCGCTCTCGGTGAAGACGACCTGGCCGTCGGTCTCGGGCGCCTGGTGCTCGGCGCGGCCGACCGCCCCGTCCTCGTCGTCGACGCTCTCGACCAGGACGCGCACGGTGTCGCCGATGCGCTCCTCGGCGCGCTGCGCGGTGAGCTCCTCGGCGAGGCGCGAGAGGTGGGCGAGGCGCTCGGCGATGGTGTCCTCGTCCAGCTTGCCCTCGTAGCCGACCGCTTCGGTGCCCTCCTCGTCGGAGTAGCCGAAAACGCCGATGGCGTCGAGGCGGGCCGCGGTGAGGAAGCGTTCCAGCTCCTTGAAGTCCTCCTCGGTCTCGCCCGGGAAGCCGACGATGAAGTTGGACCGCACCCCGGCCGTCGGGGCCTTGGCGCGGATGGTGTCGAGCAGTTCGAGGAACCGCTCGGTGTCACCGAAGCGCCGCATCGCGCGCAGCACGCCGGGCGCCGAGTGCTGGAAGGAGAGGTCGAAGTAGGGCACGACCTTGTCGGTCGACGTCAGGACGTCGATGAGGCCGGGCCGCATCTCGGCGGGCTGGAGGTAGCTGACCCGGACCCGCTCGATGCCCTCGACCTCGGCGAGCTCGGGGAGGAGCGTTTCGAGCAGCCGGATGTCGCCCAGGTCCTTGCCGTAGGAGGTGTTGTTCTCGGAGACCAGCATGACCTCCTTGACGCCCTGCTCGGCCAGCCAGCGGGTCTCGCCGAGCACGTCGCTGGGACGGCGCGAGATGAAGGAGCCGCGGAAGGAGGGGATGGCGCAGAACGAGCAGCGGCGGTCGCAGCCGGAGGCCAGCTTCACGGAGGCGACCGGGCTGGTGTCGAGCCTGCGCCGCAGCGGGGCGCGCGGCCCGGAGGCGGGCGCGAGGCCTTCGGGGAGGTCCTCGGGCGGGGTGTCCTGGGCGTGGCCGGGCAGCGCCACATCGGGGGCGGCCTGGCGCTCGGCCGGGCTGATCGGCAGCAGCTTGCGCCGGTCGCGCGGGGTGTGCGAGGCGTGGATGCCGCCGTTGAGGATGGTCTGGAGGCGGTCGGAGATGTCGGCGTAGTCGTCGAAGCCGAGGACGCCGTCGGCCTCGGGCAGCGCCTCGGCGAGGTCCTTGCCGTAGCGCTCGGCCATGCAGCCGACCGCGACGACGGCCTGGGTCCTGCCGTGATCCTTCAGATCGTTGGCTTCGAGGAGGGCGTCGACGGAGTCCTTCTTGGCGGCTTCGACGAATCCACAGGTGTTGACGACGGCGACGTCCGCGTCCGATGCGTCCTCGACGAGCTCCCAGCCGTCCGCTGCCAAGCGGCCTGCGAGCTCCTCCGAGTCCACCTCGTTACGGGCGCAGCCAAGAGTGACAAGGGCGACGGTGCGGCGTTCGGGCATGGACTCAAGACTACTTTGTCCTGGCCCACGCCCCCGCCGCGAGGGTCGTGGGCGTGGGCCCGGCGCCTGCGGCTCAGCCGACCTGAGGGTCGCCCTTGGTGTAGCTCAGGCGCTCCACCTGGCCGTCCTCGAATTTGCTGTCGATCTTCTTGCCGTTGACGTAGAGCTCGATGGCCCCGGCATTGCCGAGGATCAGGTCGACCTGCTGGCCGTCCTGGAAGGTCTGGGCCTCGCCCTTCTGGAGCAGGCCGTCGAAGAGCATCTTGCCGTTGTGGTCCTTGGCGGAGATCCAGCTCTTGTCGTTGACCGCGGTGACCTTGACGGTGACCTTGTCGGCGGGGACGGCGGCGATGGCGCTGTCCGAGGGGCTGGGGGTGGGCTTGGGTTCGGCGGGCTTGGACGGAGGGGGGCTGGCCGGGGGCTGCGACGGGGGCTTCTGCTGGGCGGGGCCCTCGGCGACGGAGGTGTTCTTCTTCTCGCTGCCGCCGCTGAACATGGTGAAGCCGACGAAGCCGACGACCACGACGATCGCGGCCACCATCGCGGCGGTCCAGTTGGGCCGGCGCGCCTCGGGGCGGATACGTTCCGCCTCGAACAGGGGGGCCGCGGGGGTGGGTGCGGGACGGCCGCCGTGGTCGGCGTCGTACTGCTCGACCAAGGGAGCGGGGTCGAGGCCCACCGCCTGGGCGAAGATGCGGACGTGGCCGCGCGCGTATACGTCGCCGCCGCAGCGCGAGAAGTCGTCCTGCTCGATCGCGTGCACGATGGGGATGCGCACCCGGGTGGTGGAACTGACCTCGTCGACCGTCAGTCCGGCGGCGATACGGGCCTGCTGAAGTACACGGCCGATCGATGGCCCGTCGTCTGCGATCGAAGGCCGGTCGTCTTCGGGAGAGTTGCCGATGGACACGGGGGCGCCTTTCGAGCGTGAGCCACCTGCTGGATGTTCAGTCTAGGGGGGGTACGAAAGCGTGGGGCAACCGGTGGGGCGGAGTTTGTACGCCATCGGTATGGCCGTACCCCGGACAACGGACCACACTTGCTTCCACCTCTCCCTCAACTTGACGTACGACCAAGGGAAACGGTTGCTCGGGGATCCCGTACGAGTGCTGTTTGGGCCGGATGGCGGTCAGTCGGGCCCAACAGCCCCGCCCGCCTCACGGCCGGCTCCCCGGCGCCCTCAGGGAGCCTCCCCGCGGATCACCGCGAGCACTCCATCGAGTTCGTCCGGTTTGACCAGGACATCGCGGGCCTTGGAGCCCTCGCTGGGGCCGACGATGTTGCGCGACTCCATCAGGTCCATCAGCCGGCCCGCCTTGGCGAAACCGACCCGCAGCTTGCGCTGGAGCATCGACGTCGAGCCGAACTGGGTGGAGACCACCAGCTCGGCGGCCTGGCACAGCAGGTCGAGGTCGTCGCCGATCTCCTCGTCGATCTCCTTCTTCTGCTTGGTCCCCACGGTGACGTCGTCCCGGAAGACCGGCGCCATCTGGTCCTTGCAGTGCTGGACCACGGCCTGGATCTCGTCCTCGGTGACGAAGGCGCCCTGGAGGCGGACCGGCTTGTTGGCGCCCATCGGCAGGAAAAGACCGTCGCCCTTGCCGATCAGCTTCTCGGCGCCGGGCTGGTCGAGGATGACCCGGCTGTCGGCGAGCGAGGAGGTGGCGAACGCGAGCCGCGAGGGCACGTTCGCCTTGATCAGGCCGGTGACGACGTCGACCGAGGGCCGCTGGGTGGCAAGGACCAGGTGGATGCCGGCGGCACGGGCGAGCTGCGTGATGCGGACGATCGCGTCCTCCACGTCACGCGGCGCGACCATCATCAGGTCGGCGAGCTCGTCGACGATGACCAGGAGGTACGGGTACGGCGTCAGCTCGCGCTCGCTGCCCTCGGGCAGCTTCACCTTGCCGTTGCGGATGGCCTCGTTGAAGTCGTCGATGTGGCGGAAGCCGAACGCCGCGAGGTCGTCGTAGCGCAGGTCCATCTCGCGCACGACCCACTGGAGCGCCTCGGCGGCCCGCTTCGGGTTGGTGATGATCGGCGTGATGAGGTGCGGAATGCCCTCGTACGCCGTCAGCTCCACCCGCTTGGGGTCGACGAGCACCATGCGGACGTCCTCGGGGGTCGCCCGCACCATCACCGAGGTGATGAGGCAGTTGATGCACGAGGACTTTCCGGAACCGGTGGCTCCGGCGACCAGGACGTGCGGCATCTTGGCCAGGTTGGCCATGACGTAGCCGCCCTCGACGTCCTTGCCGAGCGCCACCAGCATCGGATGGTCGTCCTCGGCCGCGTCCGCCAGGCGCAGTACGTCGCCGAGGTTGACCATCTCGCGGTCGGTGTTGGGAATCTCGATGCCCACGGCCGACTTCCCCGGGATCGGGGAGATGATCCGCACGTCGGGGCTGGCGACGGCGTACGCGATGTTCTTGGCGAGGGCGGTGATGCGTTCGACCTTGACGGCGGGCCCGAGCTCGACCTCGTAGCGCGTGACCGTCGGTCCGCGGGTGAAGCCGGTGACGCTCGCGTCGACCTTGAACTCCATGAAGACGTTCTGCAGCGAGGCGACGACCGCGTCGTTGGCGGCGCTGCGCGTCTTGCCGGGGCCGCCCTTCTCCAGGAGGTCGAGGGAGGGCAGCGCGTAGGTGATGTCCCCGGCGAGCCGGAGCTGTTCGGCGCGCGGCGGCAGCGGCTCGGTGGCCTCGCGCGCCGGCTTCGTCAGGTCCGGTACGACGGGGGGCGCGCCCGGGGTGGCCTTCGGCGCCCTGGGCTGCGCGGTCCCGGCGGCCCGGGCGGTCGGCAGCGGGGTGGGCTCCTTCTCCCGTTCGCCGGTGACGCCCTGCGTGAGGTCGGCGACGACGGGCGAGGGGGGCAGGCCGTTGAGCACGGCGCCGTCGAGCGCCGCGGCCGCGGCGGCGGCCACGTCCACGGGGTCGAGCCCGTTTTCGAACGCGGGCTGCACGGAGGCCCTCCGGGGCTTGCGGCGCCGCGAGAGCGCCTCTTCCTCGGCGTGCGCCGGGTCGTCCTCGACGGGGACCACCGGGCGGCGCCGGGTGCGCTGGACGGGCTCGGCCTCGCGCCACTCGTCGTCGTACAGCTCCTCCTCGGCGAACTCCTGCGGGAGGGGTTCCAGGACGCCGAGGCGAACGCCGAGCAGCCGCAGGCGTTGCGGGATGGCGTTGACGGGTGTCGCGGTGACCACGAGCAGCCCGAAGACGGTGAGCAGGACCAGCATGGGCACGGCGAGCACATCGCCCAGGGTGAATTCGAGCGGCTTGGACGCGGTCCAGCCGATCAGGCCGCCCGCGTCCTGCAGGGCGTCGGTGCCGGCGTTGCGGCCCGGCGAGCCGCACGCGATGTGGACCTGGCCGAGCACGCCGAGCACGAGCGCGGACAGGCCGATGACGATCCGCCCGTTGGCCTCGGGCTTCTCGGGATAGAGGATGAGCCGGATCGCGATGGCGCCGAGGAGCAGCGGCACCACCACGTCGAGCCGGCCGAAGGCGCCGGTCACCAGCATCTGTACGAGCTCGCCGACCGGGCCGCGCAGATTCGACCAGGTGCCGGCGGCGACGATCAGCGCGAGGCCGAGCAGCAGCAGCGCGACGCCGTCCTTGCGGTGGGCGGGGTCGAGTCCCTTGGCGCCGCGTCCTATTCCGCGGAACAGCGCGCCGACCGCGTGGGCCGCGCCGAGCCAGACGGCGCGGGCGAGCCGGTACACGCCTCCGGTCGGGGACGCCGCCGCCTTGGGCGCGGGCCTGGGAGCGGCCGCCTTCTTCGCGGGCGCTCTCCTGGGGGCGGTCTTCTTGGCGGGTGCCTTGGGGGCCGCGGCCTTCGCGGGCGCGACCTTCTTCGCCGGGGTACGGCCGGTGCGCTTCGCGGTGCCCGCCGTGCCCTGGGAACCCTTGCCGGACGTACGTGAGGCCATGGTGCTGAGGTTACCTGGGTCGGCGCCGGTGGACACGTGTGCCTACGGCTTCACCCGTCCGTGTCGTCCATCCCGGGGGTTGGGTGCCGTGCGCGCCAAGGGTGCTGACGCCACGTCAGGTGGACGCGGCGTCAGGTCCTGGGGCGTCAGTTCTGCGAGGGGAGCGTGGGCGCGCCGCCGGTGCCGGGCTCCAGGGCGTCCAACGCCCGCCGCAGACCGGTGAGCTTGCGCTCCAGGTGGGCGGCGGTGGCGACCGCCGCGGCGTCCGCCGAGTCGTCGTCGAGCTGCTTGGACAGCGCCTCGGCCTGTTCCTCAACTGCCGCGAGCCGCGCGGACAGTTCGGCGAGCAGCCCCGCCGACTCCTTGGCCGCGCCACCCTGGGCGCCGCCCTCCAACTGGAGCCGCAGCAGGGCCGCCTGCTCGCGCAGTTGGCAGTTCTTCATGTACAGCTCGACGAAGACGGACACCTTGGCGCGCAGCACCCAGGGGTCGAACGGCTTCGAGATGTAGTCCACGGCGCCCGCCGCGTACCCGCGGAAGGTGTGGTGGGGGCCGTGGTTGATGGCCGTGAGGAAGATGATCGGGATGTCCCGCGTGCGCTCGCGCCGCTTGATGTGCGCGGCGGTCTCGAACCCGTCCATCCCCGGCATCTGGACGTCCAGCAGAATGACCGCGAAATCGTCCGTAAGCAGCGCTTTGAGCGCTTCCTCCCCTGACGATGCCCGCACCAGTGTCTGATCGAGCGCAGAGAGGATGGCCTCCAGCGCCAGCAGATTCTCCGGCCGGTCATCGACCAGGAGGATCTTGGCCTTCTGCACCATGGCCCGCCCTCCTCGTCCCGGCAGTGCACCGGGCGCCGCCCCAGGGGACGACTCCCTTGCGCCGCCCGCCCTTGTGCCGGTCATGGTAGCCGCACCCCGCCGGTCGCCACACCCTGTCACCGCGATGTCACTGTGCACGTAGCAGAAACGTAGTGGGAGACCAGAAGGTTCCCCGAATCCCTTCGGCTCACACGCCTTCGGCCACGGTCAGTCAGCACCGCGGCGGCCGCTCCGCGCGGCGATCACTTCCCCCGCATCCACTGCTCCATCACCGAGAGCAGGTGATCGGGGTCGACCGGCTTGGTCACATAGTCGGAGGCGCCCGACTCGATGGCCTTCTCCCGGTCCCCCTTCATCGCCTTCGCGGTGAGCGCGACGATCGGCAACCCGGCGAACTGCGGCATCCTGCGGATCGCCGAGGTCGTCGCATAGCCGTCCATCTCGGGCATCATGATGTCCATCAGGACGACCGCGGTGTCCTCGTGCTGTTCGAGGACCTCGATGCCCTCCCGCCCGTTCTCCGCGTACAGCACCGAAAGCCCGTGCTGTTCCAGGACGCTGGTCAGCGCGAAGACGTTGCGTACGTCGTCGTCGACGATCAGCACCTTCTCGCCCGCGAAGTGGAACGTCCGCGCGGGCGCCCGCTCCGGCTCCTCCCAGCTTTCGCCCGCTCCGGCCGACTGCCCGGGCACGGTCTCCTTCTGGCCCTCGGCGCTCAGCGCCTTGCGCCGGCGCCGGAACAGTCCGGCGGTGCCCGGCTGCGACGCCTGGGGGGCGCCCTCGGGGCCGCCGTCGTACGGGGGGTGCTCGGGGCGGGACGCCTCGATGGCGAGCCCGCCGGTGCTCTCCATGCCGCCGGGGGCGAGCTGCGGATAGCCCTGGGGCGCCAACTCGCTGAGGTGGAGCGGGAGATACAGGGTGAAGGTGGACCCGCGGCCCGGCTCGCTCGCCGCGTGGATCTCGCCGCCGAGCAGCCGCGCGATCTCACGGCTGATGGACAGGCCCAGGCCGGTGCCGCCGTACTTGCGGCTGGTGGTGCCGTCCGCCTGCTTGAACGCCTCGAAGATCACCCGCATCTTGCCGGCCGCGATCCCGATGCCGGTGTCGGTGACGGAGAAGGCGATCAGGTCGGCGTCGGCGTCGCGCAGCGAGCCGGCCTCCAGGAGCTGCTCGCGGATGGCGTGCGGCACATCGGTTCCGGCCGGGCGGATGACGAGCTCCACGGCGCCGCTGTCGGTGAACTTCACCGCGTTGGACAGCAGGTTGCGCAGCACCTGGAGCAGGCGCTGCTCGTCGGTGTGCAGGGTCGCGGGCAGTTCGGGCGAGACCCGCACCGAGAAGTCGAGGCCCTTCTCCGCGGTGAGCGGACGGAAGGTGGCCTCCACGTAGTCGACGAGCTGCACCAGCGCGATCCGGGTCGGCGAGACGTCCATCTTGCCGGCCTCCACCTTGGACAGGTCGAGGATGTCGTTGATCAGCTGGAGCAGGTCGGAGCCCGCCCCGTGGATCGTCTCGGCGAACTCGACCTGCTTGGGCGAGAGGTTGCCCTCCGCGTTGTCGGCGAGCAACTTGGCCAGGATGAGCAGGGAGTTGAGCGGCGTCCGCAGCTCGTGCGACATGTTGGCGAGGAACTCGGACTTGTAGCGCATGGAGACGGCGAGTTGTTCGGCGCGCTCCTCCAGGACCTGCCGGGCTTCTTCGATCTCGGTGTTCTTCACCTCGATGTCGCGGTTCTGCTGGGCCAACAGCTCGGCCTTCTCCTCCAGTTCGGCGTTGGAGGCCTGGAGGGCCCGCTGCCGGTTCTCCAACTCGGCGGAGCGCTCGCGCAGTTGCTCGGTGAGCTCCTGCGACTGCTTGAGCAGCACCTCGGTCTTGGAGTTGACCGAGATGGTGTTGACGCTGGTCGCGATCATCTCGGCGATCTGGTTGAGGAAGTCCTTCTGGATGTGGGTGAACGGCTGGAACGAGGCCAGCTCGATCACTCCGAGCACCTTGCCCTCGAAGAGCACCGGCAGCACGATCACATGCGCGGGCGGCGCCTCGCCGAGCCCGGAGGAGATCTTGAGGTAGCCCGGCGGCACGTTCTCCACCAGGATCGTCCGCTTCTCCTCGGCGGCCGTGCCGATCAACGTCTCGCCCGGGCGGAACGAGGTCGGCATGGAGCCCGCCGAGTACCCGTAACTCCCGCGCATCCGCAGCTCGTACGAGCCGTCCCCCTCCGCGCTGACCTCCGAGGAGCCACCCGTGGGCATGGCCAGGAAGAACGCGCCGTGCTGCGCGGAGACGACCGGCGTGAGCTCGGTCATGATCAGCGAGGCCACGTCGTCGAGGTCGCGGCGGCCCTGCATCAGGCCGGAGATGCGGGCCAGGTTGCCCTTGAGCCAGTCCTGCTCCTTGTTGGCGACGGTGGTGTCCCGCAGGTTGGCGATCATCGTGTTGATGTTGTCCTGGAGGGCCTGGATCTCGCCCGCCGCGTCCACGTCGATCTTCAGGTTGAGGTCACCGCGCGTCACCGCGGTCGCCACGGCCGCGATCGCGCGGACCTGGCGGGTGAGGTTGCCGGCCATCTCGTTCACCGACTCGGTGAGGTCGCGCCAGGTCCCGTCCACGTCCCGCACCCGGGCGTGGCCGCCCAACTGGCCCTCGGTGCCCACTTCCCGGGCCACCCGGGTGACCTCCTGGCCGAACGAGGAGAGCTGGTCGACCATCGTGTTGATGGTGTTCTTCAGCTCCTGGATCTCGCCGCGCGCATCGATGTCGATCTTCTTGGTGAGATCGCCCTGGGCGATGGCGGTGGTGACGGTGGCGATCTGGCGCACCTGTCCGGTGAGGTTGTCGGCCATGGAGTTCACCGACTCGGTGAGGTCCTTCCATGTCCCCGAGACGCCGGGAACCCGGGCCTGGCCACCCAGGATGCCGTCGGTGCCCACCTCGCGGGCCACCTTGGTGACCTGCTCGGCGAAGGACGACAGCGTCGTCACCATCGTGTTGACGGTGTCGGCGAGTTCGGCGACCTCGCCGCGCGCCTCGACCGTCACCTTCTTGGTGAGGTCTCCGTTGGCGACCGCCGCCGAGACCCGGGAGATGTTGCGCACCTGGGTCGTCAGGTTCGCGGCCATCAGGTTGACGTTGTCGCTGAGGTCCTTCCAGATGCCGGTGACCCCGCGCACCCGGGCCTGGCCGCCCAGGATGCCCTCGGTGCCGACCTCACGGGCGACGCGCGTCACCTCGTCGGCGAAGTTGGAGAGCTGGTCGACCATCGTGTTGACGGTCGTGACCAGCTCCAGGATCTCGCCCTTGGAGTCGACGGTGATCTTCTTGGACAGGTCGCCCTCGGCGACGGCCGTCGTCACCTCGGCGATGTTGCGCACCTGGGACGTCAGGTTGTTGGCCATGAAGTTGACGGACTGGGTGAGGTCCTTCCAGGTGCCGGACACACCCTGCACCTCGGCCTGGCCGCCCAGAATGCCCTCGGTGCCCACCTCGCGCGCCACCCGGGTGACCTGCTCGGCGAAGTTGGAGAGCTGGTCGACCATCGTGTTGAGCGTGTTCTTGAGTTCGAGGATCTCGCCCCGCGCGTCCACGTCGATCTTCTGCGACAGGTCACCCCGGGCCACCGCCGTGGCGACCTGAGCGATGTTGCGCACCTGGGCCGTGAGGTTGCCGGCCATGCCGTTCACGGAGTCCGTCAGGTCGCGCCACACCCCGGCGACGCCGGGCACCTGCGCCTGGCCGCCCAGCCGGCCGTCGGTGCCGACCTCCCGGGCCACGCGTGTGACCTGCTCGGCGAAGGCGGAGAGCTGGTCGACCATCGTGTTGATGGTGTTCTTCAGCTCCAGCATCTCGCCGCGCGCGTCCACGTCGATCTTCTGCGACAGGTCACCCCGGGCCACCGCCGTCGTCACCTGGGCGATCTGGCGTACCTGCGACGTCAGGTTCCCCGCCATGAAGTTGACGGAGTCGGTGAGTTCCTTCCAGGTCCCGGAGACACCGTCGACGCGCGCCTGGCCGCCGAGGCGGCCCTCGGTGCCCACGTCCCGGGCCATCCGCGTGACCTGGTCGGCGAAGTTGGAGAGCTGCGCCACCATCGTGTTGACGGTGTTCTTCAACTCCAGCATCTCGCCCGCGACATCGACGGTGACCTTCTGCGACAGATCGCCGTTGGCCACCGCCGTCGTCACCTGGGCGATGTCGCGCACCTGTCCGGTGAGGTTGCGGAACGCGGTGTTGACGGAGTCCGTCAGGTCCTTCCACGTCCCCGCCGCGCCCGGCACCTCGGCCTGACCGCCGAGCCGGCCCTCGATGCCGACCTCCCGGGCGACGCGGGTCACCTCGGAGCCGAACGACTGGAGCTGGTCGACCATCGTGTTGACGGTGTTCTTCAGCTCCAGCATCTCGCCGGCCACGTCCACGGTGACCTTTTGGCTCATGTCGCCGCTGGCGACGGCCGTCGTCACCTGGGCGATGTCCCGCACCTGTGTCGTCAGGTTGCGGAAGACGGTGTTGACGGAGTCCGTCAGGTCCTTCCACGTCCCCGCGGCGCCGGGCACCTGCGCCTGGCCCCCGAGGAGCCCCTCGGCGCCGACCTCGTTGGCGACGCGGGTGACCTCGTCCGCGAACGTACGCAGCGTCTCGGTCATCTGGTTGATGGTCTCCGCGAGCTGCGCCACCTCGCCGCGCGCGTTGACGGTGACCTTCTGCGAGAGGTCACCACTGGCCACGGCCGTGGTCACCTGCGCGATCCCGCGCACCTGGGCGGTGAGGTTCGTCGCCATCACGTTGACGGAGTCGGTGAGGTCCTTCCACACCCCGGCCACGCCCGGGACCTGCGCCTGACCACCCAGCTCGCCCTCGGTGCCCACCTCACGCGCGACGCGGGTCACCTCGGAGGAGAAGGAGGAGAGCTGGTCGACCATCGTGTTGACGGTGTTCTTGAGCTGGAGCATCTCGCCGGCCACATGCACCGTGACCTTGCGCGACAGATCGCCCTTGGCGACCGCCGTGGTGACGAGAGCAATGTCACGTACCTGGGCCGTCAGCCGGTACGCCATCGTGTTGACCGAATCCGTCAGATCCTTCCAGGAACCGGACATACCGCGCACCTGGGCCTGACCGCCGAGCTTGCCCTCCGTGCCGACTTCGAGGGCGACCCGGGTCACCTCGTCGGTGAAGGCCGAGAGCTGGTCGACCAGGTTGTTGACGGTCCGCCCGACCTTGAGGAACTCGCCGCGCAGCGGCCGCTCGGCGCCGTCGCTGCCGTGCGAGCGCAGATCCATCCGCTGTTCCAGGTCGCCGTCGGCCACCGCCGAAAGGACCCGCCCGACCTCGGAGACCGGCCGTGCGAGATCGTCCACCAGGGCGTTGGACGCGTCGATCGCAGCCGCCCAGGAACCCTCGCAGGCGCCGTTCTCCAGGCGCTCGGTCAGCTTGCCCTCGCGCCCCACCATCCTGCGTACGCGGGCGATCTCGCCGGTCAGATGGAGATTGCGGTCCGCGACCTCGTTGAAGACGGCGGAGATCTCCGCCATGACCCCGTCACCCGAGACCGTCAGGCGCTTGCGGAAGTTTCCGTCCCGCATCGAGGCGAGCGCCGCGAGCAGCCGTTGCAGGGCCGCGGTGTCCACCTCGGTCGTTCCGTTGCCCCCACGTTGCCTGTGGCTCCGAGCCCGTTGAGTCCGGGTCTGATCGTCTTTCGCGCGCGTGCTTACGCCCCGCGCCGCTGCGCCAGACTCCACCGTGTCCCTCCCGCAAGGGTTGACCGCACCCGGGCTGTCTCCGGAAGCATGCCCAGTGTTTCACCATGGCCGAACCAGGCCATAACAGTTCGGCAGCTTCGCATATCCGTCCCCGCCCACGGAGGGCGGAAACACTGGTGACCGGCATCCGCTCGGACGGTGAAGGTAAGTAACCTGGCTTCCGGCTGTCCAGCCGCCCTGGTCCGCCCGGCAAGAGGGCGGTTCGTACCCCTATGCCCGGTATGGCTCGGGGAGGGCGGCACAGAGGACGACCACGGGACACCGGAGGGGGCGGGCCGACATGGGACTGTTGATTCCCGGAGGGCACGTTCCGGAGCCCCGGCAAGGAAATCCGGGCGTCGAGACGCGTACGAGGAGTTCTGTGATCACCGCGCGGGCGGCAGCCAGCTTCGACCCTGTCGGGCGGTCGGTCGCGACCGCCCGCGCCTTCGTCCGGGACACCCTCCAGGGCTGGGGGTACGCGGACGTCGTCGACGACGCCGTGGTCCTGACCAGCGAGCTCGTCACCAACGCGGTGGTCCACGCCGGCACCAAGGCGGACGTCCTGTGCCTGCGCGCGGACGACGGCGTACGCGTCGAGGTCGCCGACCGCTACCCCGAACGTGAGGTTCCGCTCCTCGGCTCCCCCGCCGACATCGCCGGACCCGACCGCGAGAACGGCCGCGGCCTGCTGCTCTGCGCCGCCCTCGCCTCCCGCTGGGGCGTCGAGTACACCCCCACCAGAAAGAACGTCTGGTTCCAACTCGACCTGCCCAACCGCCCGGTGGGCACCCGCTCGGCCGGCCCGGCCCTGCCGACCGCACTGCTGCCCGTCACCGACGGCAGGGTCCGCGTCGCGGTCGTGCAGATCGACCGGGCCGGCGCGGTCCGCGCCTGGAACGAGGACGCCGAGGAGCTCTTCGGTTACGCCGCCGAGCAGGTCACCGGCAAGGCGCTCACCGACTTCGCGGCCTGGCCGCACACCCCCGGCACCTCCACCGGCATCGTCGAGGCCCTCCAACTCTCGCGCTGGCAAGGCACATACGGGATAAGGGGCGCCGACGGCCGCGTGGTCCCGGTGTACGCCTCGCACCTGCGCGTCCGTGACACCGAGGGCGAGCCCTCCACGGTCTGTCTGCTGGTACGCGACGACGAGCGGGCGGTCCTCCAGACCCCGGTGCGCCCGCCCGCCGCCGACCCGGGCTCCCTGGGCGAGAACCGCAGCGCCGACCCGTTCGAGGTCTTCATCGGCTCCCCCGCCCCCGACGACCTCGACGGCCTGCTGCAACGCACCGTGGAGCGCGCCCGCGACATGCTGGACGGCGACTCCGCCTTCCTGCTGCTCGCCACCGACGACGAGACCGAGCTGGAGGTGCGGGCCACCACGGGCCTGCCCTCCGCCCGCCAGCGCTTCGCCCGCGTCCCCGTCGAAGCCGGCACCGGCCGCTACGGCTCGGCGCGGATGCCCGCCGTCCACGAGGATCTCGCGGCGGTCCCAGGAGCCGTACCGCTCCTGGACAGCACCGGCATGCGCTCCGTCATCACCGTCCCGCTCAAGGTCGAGGGCCGACTCACCGGCTCGCTCGGCGTCGCCGCCGAATCCCCGGGGCGCTACTCCAACGAGGAGGCCCTGCGCCTCCAGTTCGCCGCCGACCGCATCGCGCTCGCCGTCGAATCGGCCCGGCTCGGCGAGCTGGAACGCCTGCGCAGGGGCTCGTTGAGCTTCCTCGTCGAGGCCTCCGACCTGCTCGCCGGCACCCTGGACCGCGACCAGACGCTCGCCCTCATGGCCCAGATGACCGTCCCCACCCTGGCCACCTGGTGCGCCGTCTACACCATCGCCGACCAGGCATCGGACCCGTACCTCTCCTACGTGCTCCACGAGGACGAGGAACGCATCGACGGCCTCAAGGCCCTGCTCTCCAAGATCAATCCCCCGGAACCCGTTCCCACACCCGGAGCGCGCGTCTGGTCCGCGCCGGGCGAAGCCGCGCACCAGGCGGCGCTGCACATCTCCAGGCGCGACCTCGGCCGCTCCGGCAGCCCCCACACCGGCGGCGGCCTCGGCACGACGCTGTCGACGGCGGCCGCGGTCGGCGGCGAGACGGTCGTCCTGCCGCTCGTCGCCCGCAACCGCGTCATCGGCATGCTGACCCTGGGCAAACCCTCCGACGACCACTTCCGTCAGGAGATCCTCGAACTCGCCGAGGACCTCTCCCGCCGGGCCGCCCTCGCCCTGGACAACGCGCGGCTGTACTCCGAACGCATGGCCATCAGCCGCTCGCTCCAGCGCTCCCTGCTGCCGCCCGGCCTGCCGCAGATCCCGGGCGTCGAGGTGGAGGTCATCTACCGCGCCGCAGGCGAGGGCAACGAGGTGGGCGGCGACTTCTACGACCTCTTCCCCATCCGGGACGGGGCGTACGGCTTCGCCATCGGTGACGTCTGCGGTACGGGCCCCGAGGCGGCGGCGGTCACCGGCCTCGCCCGGCACGCCCTGCGCCTGCTCGCCCGCGAGGGCTTCGGCGGCCCTGCCGTCCTGGAGCGCCTGAACGCGGCGATCCTCGACGAGGGCGCCCGCAGCCGCTTCCTGACGCTCCTGTACGGGGAGTTGTGGCCCCAGGAGGACGGCAGCGCCATCCTGAAGATCGTGTGTGCCGGGCATCCGCTCCCGCTGCGCCTGCGCCAGGACGGCTCGGTCGAGCCGGCCGCGGACCCGCAGCCCCTCCTTGGCGTGATGGACGACCTGGAGCTGTACGAGCAGACGATCACCCTCGACCCGGGCGATGTCCTGCTGTGCGTCACGGACGGCATCACCGAGCGCCGCGAGGGCACGCGCATGCTCGGCGACGACGGCCTCGCCGATGTCCTTGCCACCTGTACGGGTCTGACGGCGGGCGCGGTCGCGGCCCGTGTCCTGCGGGCGGTCGAGCGCTTCGCCGCCGAACCGGCCTCCGACGACATGGCCATCCTGACCATGCGCATCCCCGAGCAGGACAAGCGATAACCCCGAGGGGATACGTGAAAGGCCCCGCCCAATGGGCGGGGCCTTTCAATGATGGAGCCCCCATGCGGAATCGAACCGCAGACCTTCTCCTTACCATGGAGACGCTCTACCGACTGAGCTATAGGGGCCGGTTGTTGTTTCGAGGTTTCCCCCTGACCAACGAGATAAAGCATACCCCGAACCAGACGGCGTTCCGAACCACGGTCACGAGTTCCGGCTATGCGGGTTGCAGCAGCCCGCCCAGTTCGTCGCAGACGGAGACCAACCGCCGCAATTCCGCCGGGGAAAGCCCGTCGAGCGGGGGCAGCGCGAGCGTCTCGTCCGCGGCCCGCTCGGTCTCGGCCAGCACAAACCCGTCCCGCCGGAACTCCCGCATCCTGTGTACGGGAATCGGCACGGGCACCTCGCACGCGACCCCGCGCCGCCGCAACCACCGCGCGAGCGCGTCCCGGTCCGGCCGACCGTTGCCGGGCACCCGCACCACATACCGCTGATAGCGATGCCCCTCGACGGGCACGGGTGTCCGCACCCCGACGAGCCGCCGGTCCAGGTGCCGCGCCCGCTCCAGCCGTTGAGCGATATCACCACCGAGCTCCGCGCCGTCCTCCTCCTCTTCGAGGAGCAACACCCCGTGCTCGGCGGCCAGTTCGGCGAACGCGGCACTGTCGGCCGGATGTCCGAAGCGGTGTACGAGTACGACGGCGGCGGTCCTGGACGTGACGGCCCGGCCAGTCGCCGCGGGGGCCAGACAGTAGGTGAGCGGATCGATGTCGGCGAACACCGGGGTGGCTCCGGCGGCTACGACGGCCCGTGCCAACTCACCGTTGTCGTAGGCCGGCACGATCACTTCGTCACCGGTCGCGACTCCGGCGGCCTTGAGCGCTCCTGTCAGTCCCATGACTGCGGATCGTCCTCGTGCCACATGAACGCCGGGTGAGCGGACACAAAAAAACGCTGGCCCCCGAACCGAAGTTCAGGGACCAGCGTTGAAGAA